>NZ_JARZHG010000044.1 GCF_029946505.1 Polyangium sp. y55x31 | reverse complement strand
GCCGCCCGCGCCGCCGGACGCGCCTGCGCCCGCGCCGCCGGACGCGCCCGCTCCGCCGCCGCCGCCGACGCCCGAGCTCGTCGGACCGCCGCCGCCCACGCCGCCCGTGGGCGAATCCATGACGAATTCGTAGGCGCCGACCGCAGGGGGTTTGGCGCGGAGGTATCCGTCGAGGTCCGTGGTAAAACCGTCCGCGCTGTGGTCGATGCCGGCGCCGCGGGCGGGCGAGCTCTCCGTGAGGTGGTAATCGTCCGCGTCGCCCTCGACGAACCCGGCTTCGGCGACCGTGGGCACGAAGAGGTTGCCCTCGGCCGTCCAGCCCACGTCGTTGCCCGCGCCGATGGCCGAGCTCGGCCCCACGACGAGATTGTTGTAGGCGAACGCGCCTTCGATCTTGTCGCCGAAGACCTGCACTGCGGCCTTGCCAAAGCCGACCAGCGTGTTGTGGGCGATGCGATAGGAGACGGGGCCCGGGTTGTTCTGGATGTTCGCGTAAATGTTCGTCTCGCCGAACCGCAGCACGACGTTGTCGGCGACGGTGGTGTCGTTCGCGCCGAACACGAAGATGCCGTTCACCGGGCCGTCGGAGATGATGTTCCGGCGGATGTCGCACTTCGAGGGGCCCCCGATCTGCAGGCCCATCCACTGGTATTGCACCATCTCGCCGCCGACGCGGCGAATGATGTTGTCGTGGACGCTGCAGCCCTCGCGGGCCATGCCGACCTGCGCGCCGTCCCAGCCCGTGTCCTCCACGATGCAGTGGTCGATCTCGATGCCCTCCAGGAAATGCGGCATGCGCACCTCCTGCTGGCCATTGCAGGTGATGGTGTGACCGGCCCCTTGCGTGCTCCCCACGTAAAACCCTTCGCCGCCGGTGTCGTGGACCCAGAGGTGGTGCAGGCGCACGTTTTTCTGGATGAACTTGTCCTGGTCGGCGCTGCCGTCGCAGAGGGGGTCGGTCTTCGACATGACGCCGGCGAAGCCGGTCTCGTAGACCTCGATGTGGTCGACCTCGTAATCGGTGCTCTTGTCGAGGAACCAGAGGCCGACGCCCGGGTACGGTTCCTTGTCCGGCGCGCTGACCCGGAAGCCGTACTCGACGCCGGCCTCCCCAGTTCCGGTGAGATGAAAATGGTGGGAGCTACCCTGGAAATCGACGGCGTACGCACGATCCGTGTTTCGCACGTTGACAACGCCGCCGCAGTTCTTCACGACGACGGGCGCCTCCGCCGTGCCGCGGATCTCGCGGAAGCGGATGAACTCGTAATCCCCGGCCATGACGCAGATGACGTCGCCGGGGTTCACGCCGAGATCGGTGCCGTTCACGGCGGTCGTCCCCGGCATGATCTCGTGATTGCAACCGCATTCGGCGGCCGACGCGGAGGCCGGATCGAGGATCAGGAGCGCGAGGGCCGTGGAGGTGGAGAGGGCGAGCGAGGTGCGGGCGTGTATCGAGGAAGGCATGCCCACATGGTAACGGTATCAACGGCGACGAAACAAGGTGCCCGTGGGGCTCGGCGAATAAACGCCCTCGCCGCCGACGAAGACCTCGCCGCTCGGGAGGGCGAAGATCGTGTCCACCATGCTGTAGGCGAGCTTCGTCCACATGTTTTGCGCGGCAAGCTCGTCGGTCCAGGTCTTTCCGCCGTCCAGCGAGTGCTGGAAGGTACGATTACGACCACCCACGAAGATTTCACTTTTGCCGCGACAAGCGAGCGCGCTGAGCTCCATCGAGCCGAAGGTATGCGCCTTCGTCCAGGTCTTGCCACGATCCTTCGACTGATGGATGGATCCGATGGAGTCGATGATGTGCATCACCCCGTCGCCGGTGCCGCAAATGCCGCGGAGCGGCGCGGCGTTGATGTTCACGAGCGTCCACGTCTTTCCGCGGTCCTTCGTGTGTACGAGCGCGGTCGTGCTCCTCCAGGAGCCGTCCTTCGGGGCGGCATCGCCGAAGGCCCAGACATCGCGGCCTGTGCCCCAGACGCCATAAAGCCAGCGCAGGCCGAGCGATTCGCCTTGCCGCTGCCACGTCTCGCCGCGATCCGAGGAGTGGAGGATCACGCCGTCCGAGCCGACGGCGTAAGCATCCTTATCGTCGGCCCAGAATCCGTTGTAATATGCATTCACCGGGACCGCGGTGGTTTTCCACGTGACGCCGCGATCCGTCGAGCGGAGGATTACGTTTTTCGAGCCCACCCAGACCTCGTCGGGCGAGGTGCCCCAGACGCTGAGGACCTGGGCCATTTGCGGGATTTTCACGATTCGCCACGTGAGGCCCCGATCGTTTGACTGCAAAAATTCATCGCCGGTGGCCGCGAAGACGACGTCGCCGGCGCCCCATACCTCCCGCACCGGCGTTGGGTAGTTGCCGTGCTCGCCGGTCCACGTGCCGGGCGGGCCGTCGAGCAGGACCAAAGCCATCTCGCGATACGGTTTGGCCTCGGGCGGAGGCGCGGGCGAAGGTTCGGGCGCCGCGGGCTTCTCTTCGATCGCGGCGGGCGCGGGCGGCTTCTCTTCGGTCGCCGCCGGCGCAGCGACCACGACCACGGGCGAAGGTTCGGCCGGCGCCGCGGGCTGAGGAGCGGTCTTCGAAGAGCTCCCGCCGCCGCAGGCCGCCGCGAGGAGGGCCATCGTTGCGGCGGCCCAGGAAAAGAAGCGCGTGAGAGATCGGTGCATTCGCGTGCCTCGTTCGAGGGCGCCATCATAGCGGCAAGCGGTACGATGGGATGGAGGTTCGCGCCTCCAGGCATGGAGGCTGGAACCTCCATCGAAGGCGCGAGGCGCCGGAGTCCGTCACGGTATGGACAGAGGCGCTTCCGCCCCCGCGCGGACCATACGCACGACGGGCACCTCGCCCGCGATGCCCTTGAGCGGCGCCGTGGCGCGCGTCGCGACGAGCTCCGCCGCTCGAACGGCATCCGCGACACCGGGCACTTCGAACACCTCGCTCGTGCACACGATCTCCCCGGCCCGCGCGAGGCCCTGCACACGCGCCGCGATGTTGACGGTTCGGCCGAAATAATCGAGGCGCTCGTTGAGCTCGACCGCGATGCAAGGCCCCGTGTGCAGGCCGATCTTGAGCAGGAGATCCGCCTCTTTCAGATCGGCGATCGCCCGGTTCATGAGGATCGCGGCGCGCATCGCGTGGATGGGCTCGGCGAAGCTCGCCATGACCGCGTCGCCGATGGTCTTCACGATGGCCCCGCCCTGCGCGGCGGCGATCGAGCGGAGGACGGAAAAATGCTTGCGGACGAGGTCGTAGGCGCGAAGGTCGCCGACGCGCTCGTAAAGGGCCGTGGAGCCGGTGAGGTCGGTGAAGAGCACGGTGACGCGCTTGAGCTCGAGCCCGCCCTCGGAGGGGATGCTCTCGGCCCGGAAGAGGTCGCGGAACGATTGCGACGAGACGAGCCGCGCCCCGTTGAGGTACGGGAGCAGCGGATACGCGAGGGGTCGTCCGGGCTCGGCCGGATCGGGCCAGGTGTCGCCGACGGGCGCGATGAAATAACCCACGGCGTGGGTCGTGCGGTTCAACATGCGGAGCTCGACGCGGCCGGGGCCGACGTCGACGAGGGCCGGAATCGCCCGGCCGTCGAGCAAATCGAACGAGGCCTCGCGCGGGCCGCCGTCCTTCACGCGGACATACACGGCGAGGTGGCCCGCAGGCGCGAGCATGACGTACTGCCCGACCTCGGGGAAGTCGACGGTCGCGACGTGGGCCTCGCCGGGGAGCACGCGTGCTGCGGCGAGGATGCTCGCGCCGAGCGCGCGATGCGGGCGTGATGCGGGCGCGACGCTCGACGAGAAGTAAAGGCGGATGGCGTCCTCGCGCAGATCGACGGTGTCCGGCGAATGGAAGCGGATGCGCCGCACCGAGGGGGCCACGGTGAACGCGACCTCGACGCGGTCGTCGAGGAAGCCGTCGAGGTGGAGGTTGCAGAAGTTGCAGTGCTTCGACTGGAGCGAGCGCAATCCGCCGGCCGTCGTGAGGAAGGCCATGCAACCGGGGCAAAGCATGCCCCAGGCGAAGTCGAGGATGCCGACGTGCGTGGCGTGGAGGAAGAGCTCGATGCCCTCCTGCTCGTCGAGGCCGTGGCTCGCCGCATACCGGAGGGGGCTCATGCGGAAGAGGGCCTCGTCCGGCGCGCTCGTGACGTGCGCCGCGAAATCGTCGAGGGTGCGCGCGGCGAATCGGTTCTTGCCGCGGAGGACGTCGAGCCGAAGGGAGAGGTCGGAGGGCGTCATGCCGCTCGATCCTACCAGCTCCCCACGGCTGCGCGAGTGTTCAGGGCGAGGACGTTTCGAAGGGGTCCGTGTACATCGGATCGGCGAGCAGCTTCTCGTCGGTGAGCGTCTTCAGGAACGCCACGAGCGAGGCCTTTTGCTGGGGCGTGAGGTTCAACTTGCGCGGCTCGGTCGAGCCCTGGACGCGCAGGCGCGGGTCGAGGTTCGGGTGGGGCTTCACGCCGGAGTTGTAATGCTCGACGACCTGGTCGAGGGTCTCGAAGCGACCGTCGTGCATGTACGGCGCGGTGAGCGCCACGTTGCGGAGCGAGGACGACTTGAAGCGGCCGTTGTCCTGCGGGTTGCCCGTGATTTCCCCGACGCCGTTGTCGTCCACGTCGGTGGTCGCGTCGAGGCCGTTGTTCGTGGGGACGGCGATGAAGAAAAACGCGTTGTTGTGGCGCGGCGGCGGGTGGGGCGGGCCGTCGTCGAGGTGGCAAGCCGCGCAGCCGCCCGCAGGGCCGAGGAAGAGGGCCTTGCCCGCGTTCTCCTCGGGCGTGAAGTTCGAGAAATCGGCGGCGATGTTGCCGCCCGCGGCCTCGATGCCCTCGTCGAAGCGCGAGCGGTACGAGACGATCGATCGGACGAACTGCGCGAGGGCGCGGGAGATGCGGTCCGAGGTGATCGCAGGATCACCGAACGCTTTTTCGAAGAGCTTCGGGTAGTAGCTCTTCGCCGAGACGTTCGCGACGAGCTCGTCGAGGGTGAGGCCCATCTCGACGGGATCCTGGATCGGCCGGAGGACCTGATCTTCGAGCGTGGCGGCGCGCTCGTCCCAGAAGAAGCGGCCGTTGCGATAGTAACGCGCGTCGACGACGCTCATCGAGTTACGCCCGGTCTCGCCGCCCTCGAAGCCGAGGCTCAGCCGCGTCGTATCGGCGAAGGCGTTCTCCTGCTTGTGGCAGGAAGCGCAGGCGACGGCGCCGTTTTTCGAGAGGGCCGTGTCGTAGAAGAGCACACGGCCGAGGGTCGCGCCGTCGTCGGTGATGGGGTTTGCCGCGGGCGTGTTGTCCTGATCCTCTGCGAGCTGGCCCTGGAAATGCGAAGGGAGGGCGATCTCGGCGTAGTTGTAGGGCGTCTCGGGGAGATCGAGCCCGTCGTCGGTCGTCACCGGGGGATCCGGCGGATCGATGGGATCGGGCGTCTCGGAAGCGGGGCCCTCGCAAGCGGCAAGGGCGGCCACGCAGGTCAAGGAGATCAAAGCCATCGTCGTCGTCTTGCGCACAAGGCACCTCTCGTCGTCGCCAGGGGGGAAAGCTCGACGGCGAGACGGAGCAAGTCAGATGCCAACGGAGAACCGGGCGCAGCCACGGGGGGGCGCCCTCGATCGATGGGGGGTGCGGATTGCAGAGGCGCGCGGGAGGCGCGTTACTCGTTGCCGAAGCCTTGCGAGCCTTTGCCTCGGTCCTGGCCCTCGCGGCGCGTGGCCCCTTCGCTTTGCTCGCCGCCGACGTTCCTGCCGAGCGGCGGCTCGGACGTGCCGGGGGGCTCGTCGCGGTCCCGTTTGCCCTGCGGGACGTTTTGCCGGCCGGGATCGACCGTGCCTTGATTGCCGACGGTGCCTTCGGTGAGGTCGCCGTAGCCCGGCGCCTCTCCGAGGGGCGCTCGGCCCTGGTTCGACGAATTCATTCGTTTCCTCCTTTTCGCACGCCTCCCGTCACGCGGCCCGGATCCCCCGTGACCCTGGCGCCGGGCGGCGCGGGTTCGTCGTATTGGTGCGGATTGTCCGCGGTATAGCCGCGCTGGCTCGTTCCCTGTTGCCGAGCGATGTCGGCGATGGATCCGCTCGCGTCCGGATTGACGGTCCGCGTCGATTGCCCGGGATCCATTCGCTCGGCGCCTGCCTCGTTACGCTTGCCCGCCCCGTGTTCGGCCATGTCCCCTTCCCTTTCCGCGCGGCCGCGCACGAGGTCCATGGGCCCAGGCGCCGTCCACGTCGAGCGTCCTCACGGGTTCGCCCCTTCCCTCTGCGCCGTGAAGGCCCGCGATTGCCCGCCGGCCGGCGTCACGTTCCCTTGAATGCGTGTCCCCTGCACCCGGCCGCGGAAAGTCAGCTCGGACCCCTCGGCCGTACGGAAGCTGATCGCGTCGCCCTGCAGGGTCACCTCCGCGAGCGGCAAGCGCCGATTGCCGAGCTTCAGCGAGCCGCTCACGTCCTGGAACTTCTGCTCGAGCGTGAGCGTGGCCGGCGCCTCGCCCTCCGCCGTCGGGACCGACAAACGATACGTGCCCTGCACGCTGGCGGGGACGACCCACAGATACACCGTGTCGTCGCCGACCTTTTCTTTCCGATCGGGCCGCCAGTCCCCCATGTCGAAGTCGTGCGAGACGATCCGCGCGCCGGGCTTGAGCTCGGTGAGCAATTTGTTGCGGATCCTCAAGTTGACCGAGGGCAAGAGGTAAATCGTGACGACGGTCGCGTCCTTGATGTCCGCGTCGAAGAGGCTCTGCTGGCGGAATTCGACGCGATTGGTGACGCCGGCCGCCTTGGCATTGTTGTTGGCCTCCTGGATGCGCACCGGATCGATCTCGACGCCGACGGCGCGCGCGCCGAGCTTTTGCGCGGCCATGACCACGATGCGGCCGTCGCCGCTGCCGAGGTCGTAGACGACGTCATCCTTGGTCACGCCGGCGATGCCGAGCATACGCGCCACGGTCTCCTCTCGGGTGGGCACGAACGGCACGTCTTTCTGGACGGTCTCCTGCTCCTGCGCGATCCGCGTGACGCTGGGCTTGCGCGCGCCCTCGGCGTACGCCGTCGCCGGCAGGAGGCAAAGTGCGAGGTACGGAACGAGCATTCGCTTCGGCATGGGCCCCTCTCCTCGTGATCGAATTCGTTAGCGACGAGCCTCTGCCGCCCGCCGCCGCGCGAGCCCTCGCGCGCGCGGAAGGAGCAGCACCGGCACACCAGCAAGGAGCACACCCACGCCCACGAGCGCGCCGACGCCCGTATACGAGAGGCTCGACCGGAGCATGTGCAGGCAGACGCCGCAAAAGAGCACGGGCACGACGGGATAAAGGGGCACGCGGAAGGGGCGCGCGACGTCCGGATCTTTTTTGCGGAGCACGAAGAGCGACAGGCCCACGAGGAGGAAAAACGCCCAGAAGACGGGGGCCGTGTATTCGACCATGGTCACGAATCCGTTGCGCGTGACGTCGCCGAGGAGGACCAGCGCGAGCGCAATGACGCCCTGGACGACGAGCGCGCTCCGCGGGGTGTCGGCGCCGTCGTGCCATCGGCCGAGACGCCGGAACGGCGCGAAGCTCTGGCCGAGCGCGAACGTCGTGCGCGCTCCCGTGAAGATGGTCGCGTTCATCGTGCTCAGCGCGGCAAGGGATACGAGGATGCTGATGAGCGTGGCGCCGATCGGACCCATGGCGCGGCGCATGAGGTCGGCCGCGACCGTATCGGAATGGGCGATCGCCGGGAAGCCGAGCCCGCGCAGGAAGATCAGGTTGATCGCGAGGTAAATGGCCGTGATGAGGCCGATGCCAATGACCAGCACCCGCACGACGGCGCGCCGGCCGCCGCGCAGCTCGGCCGAAAGGTAGGCCGCCTCGTTCCAGCCGCCGTACGTGAGGAGCACGAAGACCATCGCGAGGCCAAACGCCGGGTTCGCCGTGGTTACGGCCGTCGCGCCCGCGGCCTCGGCCGGCGGGGGCGCGAGGACGAGACCGGCGACGACGACGAGCAGGAGGCCGAGGACGAGCGCGACCGTGAGCACGCGCTGGAGGACGCGGCATTGCTTCAGGCCGGCGATGTTCGCGCCGGTCAGGAGGGCAATCACGAGGGCGGCCCAGACCGAGGCGGAGTGGGGGCCAAACGAGGCCACCTGGGAGGCGTAATCCCCGACGAGAAAGGCCTGCATGGTGATGGATCCCGTCTGGATGACGGCCATGCGCGACCAGGCGAACAGAAACCCCACCGCGCCGCCGAACGCCCGCGTGAGGTAGTGGTAATCGCCGCCCTTGTGGGGGTACGTCGAGGCGAGCTCGGCATAACAAAGCGCGCCGAGCAAGGAGGCCACGCCCCCGAGCACCCAGGCGAGCATCGCGCTTTTGGCGCTCGTCACGTTCGCCGCGACGAGCGAGGGCGTCTTGAAGATGCCCGCGCCGATCACGATGCCGACGACGAAAAAGACCCCGTCGCTGACCGAGAGCCCGCGCGCGCCGCCCTTGGGAGCACGCCCCGCGGACGAAGTCGCTCGGATCCGGAGGGTGTCGAGCCAACCTTTCATCGGCCTCCGAGGGGGAATGCCGTGCAGAAGCCGGGCCAGGGGGCGGGCAGCGCGCGGTCTCCGCCGAGAATTTGCCCGGCCGGCGAGCGCTCGGTAAAGCCGTCGAGCATGCGCTCGCTTCTCGCTCCCGTTCTCGCACTCTGCCTCGTCCCGCTCGCGGCCTGTAGCTCCGACGAGGTCGCCTGTACCACGCTCGCCGCGGTCTCCGTGACGGTCACCGTCGTCGACAGCACCGGCGCGGCCGTGACCGACGCCGAGCTCACGTATACGGTGAACGGCGGCGCGTCGAAGCCCTGCGAGCAGGTCATCGAGAACACCTACGATTGCGGCGTGGAAGAGGCGGGCGACTTCGTCATCACCGCGACGCGCGACATGGCGACGAAGACCGCGAACGTCACGGTGACCTCCGATGAATGCCACGTCATCGGACAAACCTTGACGATGACCATCGATTGAAGCGGTTTCCCATGAAGACCCCCATCCGTACGCTTCTGCCCCTCGGAAGCGCGCTCCTCAGCGCCTCCTGCGTCGCCCAATCTCCGCTTCAAGCGACGATCGTTTCGGATCCGCAGTTGGTCGCGCCGCAGCCGCCTCCGCCGGCACAGGCCGCCGCGCAGCCGCCGGCGGAAGCCGATCGGCCCGAGGTCGCCGTGCTCCCGATCGAGGACGACAAGCTTTTTCGCGCCGAACGAGCGGCCCTGCGCGCCGAGCTCGCGGCGCACCTCGCCCGCGTCGCGCCCGATTACACGATTCTCGGGCCGGCCATGGTCGATCCCAAGCTGCGGCCCGTCTCGCGGCAAACCGGGCACCGATGCGCCTACGAGGGCGAACCCCTGTCGCGGCGCGCCTACGACGAGGGCTGGTTGACGACCGACGTGATGCGGATCAGCGGGGTCGGCCGAGAGCGCGGCGAGGTGCTCTGGGTCAACATCACGTCGCGCGGCGGAAACATCGGGGTGACGTTCGAAGGGCCCTGGAATCCGCAGCTCGGCGTCGTGGATCGGTATCGCGCGGCGTTCGCGTCGCTGGTCCGGAAAGAACACGCCGGCGTGCTCGGCGGCCTCATGGCCCGGGGCGACGAGAGAAACGCGCTCCGTGAAGGCCCCATCACGATCTGCGAGGACAAACCTTTTGGCCAGTGTGACCCCGGCTCGGTGGACTGGAAAGACCGCGCGGGCAACCTCGTCGCGTGTTTTTCGAATGACGACGACGTGACCCGCGATTTCCTCGTGCAGGGCGACGCGGGCGGGCGGTATTGCGAACTGGAAAACCTCGACCTGCGAGACGGTCGCGAGGGCGCGCGCGAGGCGTGCGTGTGCCAGGCGCTCGTGGGCTCGGCGGCGATGAGCAAGCGGCCGGGGCGGCGCACGATCCGCGTGCAGTACGAGGCGCCGGATCTGGTCGGAAAACAGAGGCCGGAGATTCGCGTCATCGAGGCGACCACGAACATCCACGTGGAGGACGACTGGCATTCGATGGAGCAGGTGGTCGACGGGAAAAAGCGATACACGGCCGTCCACCGGCTCGTGATCGACAACGTCGATTCGATCGCCGCGCCGCTCGCGCGTTGCGCCGCGCCTGCCGGCAGCTTGATCGTGGCCGACTTCGACATCCGCGAGGACGGCGTGCCGGTCTCCGGCAAGGTCGTCGCCGGGACGGCCGATCGCGCGCTCGCCGCATGTATCGAGAAAAACCTCGGCCGCGGCACGTTCACCTGCACGGATGACGGGAGCAGTGCGCGGGTCCGCGTCGCGCTGGAATGGCGAGCCCCCTGACGGGGGAATATCTGGTCACTGCATTGACCATCGACGCCATTTTGCTACGCTATTTCAATGGTGCGTGCGGGGCGTAGACTTCCAGCATGCGCACCTCGTCATGGATGGTTGCCGTCACCTCTCTCGTCCTGCTCTTCGGTTGCGAGCAGGCGTCCTCCGATCCACTGCGCGGCGTCACGTTCGCCATTTCTCCCGTGCCGGAGCCGTGTCTTCCCACGTATGCGCCTTCGATCGTGGCCCCGCCCTCCACGGAGCCGCCGCCCACGGAGCCGCCGCCCACGGAGCCGCCGGATCCGAGTGATCCGCCCGCAGAGCCGCCGGATCCGAGTGATCCGCCCACGGAACCGCCCACGGAGCCGCCGGACCCGCCCGACGAGTGCGAAGATCCGCCTCCGCTCCTCACGCGGACGCAGGGCTTCTGGAAGAACCACGCCTGCGTCATCGATGGCGACGTGGGTGGGCTTTCGCTCTTGCCCGTCTCGCTCGGCGCGGCGATGACGTTCGATTCGTCGCTCGAGGTGCAGGCATATTTCAAGACGCCGCCCAAGGGCGACGCGCAGATCATCCTGGGCCACCAGCTCCTCGCGGCGAAGCTCAATGCAATGGCGTTCGGTATCGGAAACTACGTCTTCGCGGACGTGGACGCCGATGGGGATCTCGAGACGGTGGACGAGCTCCTCGCTCTCGGGGACGTTGCGTTCGACGAGGGCGACGACGAGCGCCGCCTGGTCCTGGGCGCGGTCCTCGATGAATTGAACAATGCGGGAGACGGGGAGTCCTTGCCGTTCAATCCCTCCTGCGGGGGTCAGGGCGGCAAGTAGGCGCTCGATTGCCCTGAATCGCGCTCCTTCCGCACTTCGTCGAGCATCGTCAACGTGAGGCGAACGGCGCGCTCGATCTGGTCGAAATCGACCTGATCGGGCGTGTCCGTGGGCTGATGGTAATCGGCGAGCGCGGCATCGGAGAGGAAAATCGTGGGGGTGTGCGGGCCGAACGGGACGCTGTCGGAAGCGTACCCGAGCCGTGTCAATGCGGCCTCGGGAATGCCGAACAGGGGCCGATCTTCGCGCGCCGCCGCACGATCGAGCAGCGCGCGGGTCCTTTGCCCATCCCGTGTCCCGACGACGAACCCGAGCGCCTCGGATGCGCGCGGAACGACGAGCCGGAGCGGCGATCCGTCGAGCAGGGGCCGGCCGACCATGTCGAGGTTGACCATGAGCGCGAGGCGAGAGAGAGGAACCGTCGGCGCCTCGACGTAAGCTCTCGCGCCGAGCACGCCGCGCTCCTCGGCGCCAAACGCGACGACGACGAGGTCGAGAGCCGCCCCACGCAAAGCGGAGAGGCGGGCGATCTCGAGCAAAGCCGCGACGCCGGAGGCATTGTCATCGGCGCCGGGATATGCTTGGCCGTCGCGCTCCCCCTGCGCGTCGTAATGGGCGCCGACGAGGACGGCGGGGCCGTCGGGACGGGTTTTTCCGCGGAGGTGGGCGATGACGTTCTGATCGCGGACGTCGCTGCGCTCGAACGGGACGCAAGGGTCGTGGCCTTCGGGCGGGGAAAAACCGAACGAGAGGAAGGCGCGCGCGAGGAGATCGGCGACGCGGCGGTTCTCGGAGGAGCCGGCGGCGCGGCCGTGGAGGGCGGGATCCGCGAGGAGATCGACCCACGCGTGGAGGTTTTCCCGGGAAGGCTCGGGCGCGCGGAGGTCGAGGCGCGGCGCCGGGAGCGGCGGGAGATCGGTCGCGAGGGCACAAGCAGGCTGGATGGGCGCAGGCGCGGCGGGCGCGGGCGCGGACGCCGCAACGGGCGAAGGAGGCGCAGGCGGGGCCGCGGGGGGCGCGGCCGGAGCGCCGCACGCAGCGAGGACGAGCGAGAGGGCGAGCGGGAGGCGCGGCATCGGCGAGAGAGTACGCCGGGCCGATTCCCCAGATCAATGCTGTGAGGAGGCTGTGGCGGCCTCCTCGGCGTGGTCGTCGAGCGGCAGGATCCATGGTTTGTGCAGCAAGGAATCCTGGACGGTCGTGAGGTCGACGCTGGGATCGATGATCCGCCGGCTCGGCCGGCCATTCATGGTCACCCACGCGTCCGCGTACACGGACACGTGTTTGCCCCGGCGCGCGTAGTCGTCCGCGACGTGGTGCGCGAGCTCGAGGATCATGTCCGGGCTCTGCGCCATCATCTTCGTCTGGAGCGGCGTGAGCCATCGGGAAGGCTGGGCGAGGATCGTGCGGCCCGTCTCGTGGTCGCGAATGCGGAGCTCGACATAGCCGAGTTTTTCCACGAGCATGACCCTCCAGGCGAATCGAAACCCCTCCTCGCTCCAGGCCGTGTTCCCAGGGTAAAGGAAATGGCGGAGCGGGAGCGCAATCTGCACGATCGCATGCACGGCGAGGAGCGCGAGCCCCACGCGCTGCCACGCGCCGATTGTATGCGGCGGCCTCGGGGCCGCGGGCGCCTCGGGGTTCGAGCGGGCAAACCGGCGCGAGATCCGCGCGAGGAGCGGACGCGGCCAGCTCGGCGGGAAGAAGATCAACGCGGACGCGGACATGATCCACGGGAAGACGCCGATCGGAAAGAGCATGCCGGTGATGAAATGGAAAACCAGCACCGCGGCATACGCGAAGCGTCGGGTGCGATCGCGGAGCAGGAAAAACACCACGGTGAGGTCGAACGCGGCGCCCGCGAAGCTCGCCGCGCGCGCGACCCAGCGCTCGGCGAGGAAGGGGCCGACGACCGGGATGTCCGTGTGCGCCGAGAGCCAGATGCCGAGCGGTTCGCCGCGCAGGAGCCAATCCGGCCCGAGCTTCGCGATCCCGGCGAATACGTACACGACCCCGATCTGGAAGCGCAGGAGCGAAAGCACCCAGGCCGGCGCCGTGCGGCTCGCGAGCGCCGGGTTTCTCCATGCGTCGATCGACGCCGCCCGGTGGAGCGGCAGGAAGATCATCAAGAAGGAGAGGATGCTGATGAGGTAATAGTGGTTGAGATAGGTCGCCTTCTCCAGGAGCTCGACGTACGTGAAGGCGACGAACAGGACGGCCGCGGCGGCGCGGTAGAAGAGCCCGACCATCACGAAGGTGCTCGCGAGGCCGAGGACCACGAAATGGGCGTACATGCCCGAGCCCGGCCAGGGCGAGACCCACGAAAAACCGAAGTAATGAAAGTGAAACGGGGGCGTGATGTAAAAATCGCGGATCCAGCCGTTCGCCCAGAAGCGGACGACGCTCACCAGCATGAGCGCGCCGAAGAGGATGCGGAACGCGGCGAGGGACGCGATGTCGACGGGGCGGAAGAGCCTCTCGACGAGGCTCTCCCGCCGAGATGTCTCAGTCGCCGTCATTGTCACTCAAAGTGACGCTGACGCCGAGGACGCTGGCGACGTCGGTGGAGAGCAGGCGTCGCAACACCCGGAGCGCGTCGTGCGCCTTGGTGACGGCCGCAGGATCATTCGTGATCGCGGTGCGCAGAGGCGCAGGGATCGCCGAGACCGCGGCCGCGGCGTCCGTGAAGGCCTTTCGAACGGAGGAATCGATGGCCGGGCTGCGCGCGGCGACGAGCTCGGTGATGCCGCGCCCGCTGCGATCGCCATGGCGGCCGAGGTAGACGTCCTCGACGCCGCGGAGCGTTCCGAGCAGGTCTTCGATGGAATTGTCGCTGAAGCGTGATTCGACGATCGTCGGATCCGGCCCGACGCCGCTCACCGCCCCGAGCGGGCCCGAGACCCGATTCTCGGCCACCGCCTGCATCGCGAAGACGAGCAGATTGACGACCCGCGCGATGCCGTCCTGTCCCGTGAGGAAGAGGGTGCTGCCCGAACCCGCTTTCGCGACCTGATCCACGAACGCGCCGCCTTCCAGGCTCCACGCTTCCTGCGCCGTCGTCACGTCCGCGGCGATGGTCTCGGCGAGGGCGCGCGCATACGCGCAGCGCTTCTTCCCCGTCGCATCCGCGCTCCCGAGAGAAGCGAGGATCGCGGCATTGCCGCCCGCCGGATCGAAGAGCAGGTATTCGAGCGCCGGCAGGCCCTTCGTGCTCACGCCGAGCGAGGCGATGTGCGCAGCCGTGACGGGCTCGGGCGCGGCCGTGATCGCGGACTCGATCGAGTCGGGACGCGCGGGCCAGAAGTCGATGGCGCTGCCGATGCGGAGGTCCTCGACGGGGCCGAACCGGAACGCCTCGGCATGCTTCCACGGCACGCGCGCCGCGCGCCACGCCGCCTGCGCGGCTTTCAGCGTGTCTTCCGTGGGCGCGTCGCAAAACGCCGCCACGGCGGGAGGCAGCGGGAGCGCCTCTTTTTCGAGCTCGTCGTAGATGGGGAGCATCACCTCGTAGGCGAGGTCGTGCATCACCGCGCGTTGCGCCGTGTCGTCGGCGGTGGGCGTCTCGCACGAGGCCGCCGTGAAGGCGAGCGTCATGGCGAGGGCGAGCGCGGATCGGGAAGGAAAGGCCGGTGGTGACAAGCTCATAACGACTCCAGGAACCGAACGAGCGCGCGGCGATCCTCGGCCGGCAGGGCGCGGAACGCCTCGCGTGAGGCCTCCGCCTCGCCACCGTGCCAGAGCACGGCCTCGACGAAGCCACGCGCGCGGCCATCATGTAGCAGATTTTGGTGGCCATTGACGACATGGAGGAGCCCGAGGCCCCAGAGAGGCGTCGTACGCCACTCGCGCCCGTCCGCCTCGAAATCGGGCCGGCCATCCGCGAGCGCCTCGCCCATGTCGTGGAGGAGCAGGTCCGTGAAGGGCCGGATCGTCTGGCCGGACAGCTCGGGATAGCCGTCGAAGGTGCCGGTGCGAAACACGGGCGTATGGCATTTGCCGCAGCCGAGCTCCAGGAAATGCCGCTTGCCGGTGAGGACCACGGGATCCCCCACGTCGCGGCGCGCCGGGACCGCGAGGGTGGTCGAATAAAACGTGACGTCCGTCAGAATCTTGTCGCTCGCCTCGGGGGTGCCGCCGGTCGGGGCGTCCTTGCAATCGGTCTCGGCGTCCGTGCACTCCTCGTTCATGAACATCGACGTGGTGATGCCCATGTCCCCGAGGAACGCGCCCGCCGTCTGCTGCGCGAGCGTCGGCTGGTTCGACTTCCAGCCGAATCGACCGAGCACGACGGCCCCGCGCGCCGCGTCCCACACGTGGTTCGCCCGTCCGGAGATGCCGTCGCCGTCGGCGTCGTCCGGATCCTCGGCCCGGAGGATATCCTCTTCGGCGATGGCTTCGAGCAGGCCGAGGCCGATCATCGCGGGCGCGACGCGCGGCGAGATCATCGTGTCCGGCTGCATGTCGCCGCGACCCGCGGCGATCGTGTAGACGGGCTTGCGCAGGCTGTACGTCTCGCCGTCCGGGAACGAGCCCGGCATTTCTTCATAAGCGACGAACGCGTCGCCCTCGGGCGCAACGCCGGGGATGGCGCGCGGCTGGAGCTGGCCGCCGTACGTGGGCTCGGGGGCGGGGCCGCCGTGCGCGTCCACGCCGGGGATGCTGAGCCGGAGGAGGACCGAGACGAGGGGCTCGGCCGGGTCGTCCGGCGGGCTGCCGCGGCCGTCGAGGAGGTGACAGGACGAGCACGAGCGCGCGTTGTAGAGCGGCCCGAGCCCATCCCGCCCTTCGGTCGAGGAGGGAGCGATGACCCAGTTTTCCTTGAAAAACGAGTTTCCCACGAAAAACGCGCTGCGCCGCTCGGGCGTCATGTTGCGGGCCGAGAGCGAATAGGCGTTCTTCGAGGTGTCGTGGACCGTGGTCTCGCCGCCGGAGAGCTCTTCCCCCGGCTCGGCCGAGAGCCCGGTCTCCCCGGGCGGAGGCTCCGCGCCGCAGCCGAGGACCACGAAGACCAAAGGAAACACGGGCCATCGCATGGCGATCACTCCTCGATGTTGAGCTGGAGGCCGAGCAGCGTCGCGACCTCGATGATCGTCGACGTCTGCTTGCGGAGCGCCTCGATCGCCTTCTTCACCTTCTGCCGCCCGGCCGCCGTGTCGTCGCCGAGGATCGCCTGATCGAACGGCTTTCCGATGGCCTCGATCGCGTCGATGCTGGCCTGCATCTCCTCCTGGAGGCGCGCGTCGAGCGCCGGATCACGCTCACGCACGAGCTCGTCGATGCCGGGCAGGTCGACCGAGGCGCGGCGGCCGAGGTAGACGTTCTGAATGCCGATCGCATTGTTGAGCAGATCTTTGTGCGTGTTGTCGCTGAAGCAGGAGTGCTCGTCTTCCTGCTCCTTCGTGTCGTACGCGACCTGTATCCGCTCGCCGGCGAGCTCGGCGCCGCTCAGGCTGCCGAGACCGAGCAGAATGCGGCGCAGCGCCTCCTCGGGCGGGAGCGCGACGAACGACGCCCGGTACGCGCCGGTCTCGGGCGCCCATTCCGCCGAGACCGAGCCCAGGTCCTGGAGCAGGAGTTTTCCTGCCGCGAGGAGGTACTGCCCGCGACGCTCCTGGTTCGCGGCCGTGCCCATCTCGACGAGGTAATCGGTGTACGGCCGCTGCCCGGGGCCGTCGGCGGAGAGGTCTTGCCCCCAGAGCAGGAACTCGATCGCGTGATACCCGGTCGCGATGTTCTTCTCGCCGTCCTTCTCGTTCAGCTCGGCGATCGTGGTCTCGTCGATCGTCGGGTACGTCGCCGGATCGTTGATGATGCCCGCGTTCGGATCGCCGTCCACGTAATCGACGTAGGCCTCGTCCATCGGCCAGGCATTGATGCGGCCCTCGGGGCCGTCGTCGTCGTCGATCGGGCCGCCGTAAAAGCGGAAGGCCTCGGTCAGGCCGTACGGATCACGCGCGAGGAGCCACGCCTCGCGGGCGGACTCGAGCCTCGCCTCCGTGGGATCGGCCACAAACTGCGCGAGCGTGGCGTTCAGCGAAGAGGTCTCGTCCATCGCTTCGATGTACGAGTTTTGCACAAGGGACGCGTAGGCCGCGATGATGGGCGGCGCCGACTCTGAGAGGGGCTTCGCGCCCGACGCAGGCTCCTCCGACCCGCAGCCGGTGAGCAGCCCGGCCACGGCCGTCACGAGGGCCGCGGACTTCAAGATTCGTATCGAACGCTTGGTCATGTCTCGGTACTCCAGAAATTGAAAGTGACTTTCACTTGTCACAGACGACCGAGCCCTGTCAAGCGGCAACGGGCCTTCGCGCTCAGCGACCGGTGGGACGGATCACGCCTGCGGCGCGGAACGCTTCGTCGAGGTCCGCCTGGACGTCGCCCGTGGGGAGTGTCGTGGATCGACCGTCCTCCACGACCTCGAGCGCCGAGCATTCGTAACAGATGACGATGTCGACGGTGTGGCCTCCGCGCACGGTATGCACGCCATGGCGCGGATTGAAGCATTTCGCCTGCGTGCCGCCCTTGCGCACGCCGGCATTCACGATGTCGATGATATGCTCACGCGCCTTCGGGTGGGCGACGTCGCCCTTCGCGAGGACCTGGTATCCGTGGAAGGTCTCGACGCCCGGCGGCGGCTCTTCGCCGTGTTCGGGTTCGAGCGCGAAGACCTGGAACGAATCGGCCTCGTGGAGCACGGCCATCGCGGAGTCCGGAAGCGAGCCGCAGCCGAGGACGGACGTTGCGAGAAGCGAGAGGAGCGCCGTGACACGGGCGACGAAAGGCCATCGCATGGGTGCGATCGTGTCTCGCAGATTTGACGTATCCACGCAAATCAAGACTCTGATACCCAGACGAAGTCGCGTCCGTGTCGGCACGCGGAAGGAGGAGTCATGGATCGGTCTTTCCATTTCCGGCGCCGGCTCGCGGCGCAGTTGCTCGGTGTCGCGCTCGCCGGGATCGGCGCGGTGGCCGCCCAGGGTTGTGGCAGCGACGTCGAGCCGGGTGGTCAAGGAGGTCAGGGAGGTCAGGGAGGTCAGGGAGGTCAGGGGGGCAGCGGCGGCGCCGGCCTCGGACCCGGGGGCGGCGGAAGCGGCATCTTCGAGACGGTCACGGAGTGCTTCGCCTGGCCGGAGCAAGGCAGCGGCGGCGCAGGCGGCGGCGGTGGGAGCGGCGGCGCAGGCGGGGCCGGCGGCGCGGGCGGCTCGATGGTGCCGCCGTGCCCACCGAAAGAAGAAGCGCTGACGCACGTGACTCCCGACAACCCCCTTGGGTATTGCAGCTCCGTGGTGAATACCGATGGGGTCTTCCAGGACGGCCAGTGCTGCTACGAGGTGACGTACGAGACCTGCGGCGCCGTCGGTCGGCCCTTCCTCGTGGAAGGCCGTGCCCGGGCCGCGACGCGCGCGTCAGGCCGATCGAACTGGATGGAGAGCGCCCTCCCCGCGCCCGATCTCGCCGGTTTGTCCCCCGACGAGCGCGCTCAGCTCGCCGTCGCCTGGACCCACGACGGCCTGCTCGAACATGCCTCGATCGCCTCGTTCGGACGGTTCGCGCTGGAGCTGCTCGCCGTGGGGGCGCCGGCCGATCTCGTGGCGCGCGCGCACGAGGCAGCGCTCGACGAGGTCCGGCACGCGCGCCTCGCCTTCGCGCTGGCCTCGGCCTACGCCGGCGAACCCGTCGGGCCGGGCGCATTCCCGTTCGCCGGGGGCGCGGTGGACGTGAGCGCGGATCTCGCCGAGATCGCCGCGCGCGCGGTGCGGGAAGGCTGCGTCGGCGAGACGCTCGCCAGCCTGCTCGCGGCCGAACAAGCGGCGCGGGCGACGGATCCGGCCGTGCGGGAGGCGCTCCTCGCCATCGCGGAAGACGAGGCGAGGCACGCGGAGCTTGCGTGGAGGGCGGTGGCGTGGGCGCTGCGGAGCGGAGACACGTCCGTCGCGCGGGCCGTCCGGGCGGCCTTCGTGGAGGCGTTCGCCGCGGGCGTCACGCTCGAGGTGCGAGCAGGCGGGGCGGGCGCGCTCGAGGCGCATGGGCGGCCGGAGGCGGCCGTGCTGCGGTCCTCGCTGGAGCGCGCGCTCGACGAGGTGGTGCGGCCGGCCGCCATGGCGCTCTTCGATGGCCTAACCGCGCCGGCCGGTAAGGGCCGCGAGCACGCGGAGCGCGGGTAACGCCCCGAGGCCCACGGCGAAGGCCGCGGTCAGGCCGAGGACGCTGCGCGCCTTGGCCACCTTCGGCAGGAGCGCCGCGCCGGCGAGGGCCATCGCCGGCGGCGCGCTCCGCTGCGGCGACGACGCGGCCGGCGCCCACGGCCGCTCGGGCGTCGGCTTCGTGCCGGTGAAGAAGTCGACGAGCGCACGCGTGAACACCGGCAGATCCTGCGGCCCGCGGCTCGAAATGATGTTGCCGTCGCGCACGACCGCCTCGTCCCGCCAGGTCGCCCCCGCATTCACCAGATCATCCCGGATCCCGGGCCACGACGTGATGTGCCGCCCGCGGAGAATGCCCGCCGACGCGAGCACCCACGGCCCGTGACAGATCGCGCCGATGGGCTTGCCCGCCGCGTCGAAGGCCCGGACGAACTCGCGCACCTCCTGGCTCTGCCGCAAGAAGTCCGGCGCGATGAACCCGCCCGGCACGAAGAGCGCGTCGTACTCGCCCGGATCCGCCTCCCGGATCGTCCGCTGCACGCGGACCCTCCGTCCCGGGACGTCGACGTTCATCCCCACGATCTTCCCGGGCCGGAGCGACAGCACCTCGACCTGCCCGCCCTCGTCGCCGATCGCCCGTGCCGTGCCGAAGAGCTCGACCTGCTCGAAGCCGTCCGCCGTGAGCACCGCGATCTTCCGGCCCGTGAGCCGCTTCCGCCGCGACGGTCGGGCCGCGAAGAAGCTCGTGATCCCGACGGCGGCGTACATGGCGAGCGTGCCCGCGTTGCCCATCGCGCGGCGGAGGTTCGGGAGGAGGCGATCGGGCAGCACCAGCGCGTCGAGGACATACCCGCCGAGGGCCGAGAGCGCGCTCGCGAGCAGCATGCCCCCGGGCCGCTCGGGACGCGCCCGCGCGAGCACGCTCTGGTACGCGAGGCCCCAGCCGAGGTGGCCGCCGGTGAGGAGCAGGAAGCCGAGGGGCGTGACGCCGCGCTGGAACCGGGTGCCGACCCGCCGCGTCGGCACGGCCGCCGTGGCCACCGCGTTGAGCCCGGCCCAGGGTGAGCCCCGTTCGATCGTCGAAGAGCTCATCATGGCCGTCGCGGTCGCCGCCGTCAGCGCGGCGCCCGTCCACAGTCCTCGCCTCACGATTGCTCGCATGGTCACTCCTTCCGCGTCGTGCATCCGGGGAGAGCCGCGGATTGCATCACGGGTGCCACGGGCGGGCGCAGCCGAGCGCACGCGGCCGGGTTTAGGCGCGCAGCTCGGCTCGCCCGAGCGTAGCCTTCGAGCGTCAACGAGCCGGCGGCGGGAGCGCGGTATGGCGGACGAAACTCCGGGCGATCCGTCGTCCGAGCTGCTACGGTGCGCGCCTTTCTACGTGGGGGCGCCGCTCGGACGAACCGAGCTCCTTCGCGTAACGCCCCCCGCTCCGCATCCGATGACCGAAATCGAAGCCCTTTCGCCTGCCCTCGCGGCTGCCTTCCAGAGCCGCGGCTACACGACCCTCACCCCGATTCAGCAAGCCGTGCTCGACCCCGCCCACGCGGGACGCGATCTGCGCCTCTTCTCGCAGACCGGCTCGGGCAAAACCGTCGCCATCGGCCTCGTCCTCGCCCCCGACCTCGAGCGTATCGTGGCGGAGCGTGCGAGCGCGGCCCCGGCCTCCACGCCGTCCGCTACGGCGACGCCTGCCACGATCGTGATCGCTCCGACGCGCGAGCTCGCCGCCCAGCTCGCCCGCGAGCTCTCGTGGCTCTTCCGGCCCCTCGGCGCGGCCGTCTGCGCCGTCACCGGCGGGACCAGCATCCCGCAGGAGCTCTACAATCTCCGCCAGGGCCCGCTCGTCGTCGTGGGCACGCCCGGACGGCTCGTCGACCACCTCGAGCGCGGCTCGATCGATCCGTCGCGCGTCTGCGCGGCCGTGCTCGACGAGGCCGATCAGATGCTCGACATGGGCTTCCGCGAGGAGCTCGAGACCATCCTCGGCAAGATGCCCGAGGAGCGCCGCACCCACCTCGTCGCGGCCACGTTCTCCCGCGAGGTCTCGGCCCTGGCGAACCGCTACCAGAAGGACGCCGTCGCCGTCGAGGGCACGAGCCTCGGCGAGGCGAACCAGGACATCACGCACGTCGCGCACCTGGTCAAACCCGACGAGCGTGACGGCGCGGTCGTGAACTTGCTCCTCCTCGCGCCCACGGAGCGCGCGCTCGTCTTCGTCCGCACCCGCGAGGGCGCGGCCGAGCTCGCCGAGCGCCTCGGGCAGGCCGGTTTTTCGGCGCGCGCGCTGAGCGGCGAGCTCGAGCAACGCGAGCGCACCCGCACCCTCGCGGCCTTCCGCTCGGGCGCCGTGACCACGCTCGTCGCGACCGACGTGGCCGCGCGCGGCCTCGACATCCCCGACGTCGGCCGCGTCATCCACGCCGATCCCCCGAGCGATCCGGAGACCTTCACCCATCGCAGCGGCCGCACCGGCCGGGCCGGGCGCAAGGGCACGAGCGTGATGCTCGTCCCGCCGCAGGCCCGCGACTACGTGGCCCGCCTCTTCCGCGGCGCTGGCATCCGCGCCACCTGGTCGGCCGCGCCCTCGCCCGAGGACGTTCTTCGCGAGGCCGACGCGCGCCTCGCCGCCGAGCTCCGCGCCCCCGCGGCCGAGCCTGCCGATCCGCGGCTCCAGGCCCTCGCGGCGTCCTTGCTCGCCGACATGGATCCGGCCGTGCTCGTCACCACGCTGCTCACCCGCTCCCGCCACACCGGCCCGGCCGCGCCGCTGCCCGTCACCCCGCTCGTCCCGCACGAGCCGCTCCCGCGCCGTCCTCCGGAGCCTCGTTCCCCGCGAAACGCGCCGAACGCGGGCGCATTCGTCCCGTTCCAGGTGAGCTGGGGCGGCCGGCATGGCGCTGATCCGCGGCGGCTCCTCGCGCTCGTGTGCCGGCGCGGCGGCATTCGCAGCGATCAGGTCGGCGCCATTCACGTCGGCGACTTCTCGTCGAGCGTCGAGGTCGCGACGCCCGTCGCTTCGGACTTCGCCCGCTCGGCGGCGCGCCCGGACGAGCGGGATCCGCGCGTCCGCATCCGGCCCATGCCCGAGTCGAACGGCGACACGCACGCGCGCCCGGCGCCTCGGCCTCGGGGCCGCGCTCCTCTCGGCGGCGACGAGCCCCCGCGCCGCTTCCGCAACCATTCCCTCACGCGCTAGAGCCTGGACACGCGCGCCGGCCACGGCGAAAGTGGCCTTCATGCCGCGCGCGTTCGCCCGCCCACGCGTCTCCACACACCTCTGCGCCGCCGCCCTGGCCCTCGCTACGACGGGCCTCGGCTGCGGCCCCTCCGGGACGAACCCCCCGGCCCCGGAGCGCACCCGCATCGCCTTCGACTTCACCGGGAGCAGCGGCTTCTTCGGCGCGCCTTTCCCGAGCGACGCGCGCCTCACGGCCAGCGGCACGGCCGATCTTTCGGCCTTCCCGAACCCTTCGACCAACGGCATCGCCGCGCAGATGATCGACCTTGCCGGCGCCGTCCGCGGCTTCGGCACCACCACGGCCATCTACTTCGGCCTCGACGGCCCCTTGCCCGCAGGCGAGCTCGTCACGCCGACGGGCAGCCTCGCGCCCGAGGCCCCTGCCCTCCTCCTCGGCGTCTCCGCGTCTGCCCCGGATTACCTCCGCCGCTACCCCATCTCCGCCCATTTCCTCGAAGACGGCGGCCCGTACGGCGCGCCGAACCTGCTCGCCCTTCTCCCGGTGCAAGGGATCCCGCTCCGCGCGAACACCACCTATGCCGCGGTCGTCCGGACCTCCCTCACGGATCGCGACGGCGCGCCGCTCGGCATCACCCCTGCGATGGCCGATCTACGCGCCGGCAAAGCCCCGGCCGGCATGTCCGACGCGGCGCTCGCCACCTATACGCAAGCGCTCGTGGCCCTCGACGAAGCCGGCATCCCGGCGGAGGAAATCGCCGCGCTCACCGTCTTCACCACAGCCGCGCCCACGGACGATTACGCGCGTGTCGCCGAGGCCATGCTCGCCGATCCGCTCCCCGCGCCGACGTCGCCGTTCGCGCGGAACGAGGTCTTCGACGATTATTGCGTATACGAAACCACGATCGGTTTGCCCGTCTATCAAAGCGGGGAACCTCCCTACACCTCGGCCGGCGGCAACTGGGTCTTCGACGCCGCGGGCAAACCCGTCTTCCAGCGGTTCGAGGAGGCAAACTTCGTCGTCACGGTCCCGCGCCGCCCGATGCCTCCTGCGGGATACCCCATCGTCCTTTTCTCGCGCACGGGCGCGGGCGGCGAGCGGCCCCTCGTCGATCGCGGCGTCCGCGCCGAACCCGGCGGCCCTGCGCTCGAACCTGGCGCCGGCCCCGCGCTCACCTTCGCCCGCGCTGGCTTCGCGGGTGCGAGCGCCGACGGCCCCCACGGCGGCCTGCGCAACAAGACCGGCGGCGACGAGCAGTTCCTCGTCTTCAACGTGGGAAACCCCGTCGCCCTCCGCGACAACATCCGCCAATCCGCGGCCGAGCTCGGCCTGCTCACGCACGTCCTCGGCGGCATCGAAATCGACGTCGCCGATTGCCCCGGCGCGGACGCGGCCAATGGGAAAGCCCGATTCGACACGAATACCCTCGCGCTCATGGGCCATTCGATGGGCGCCTCGATCGTCCCGCTCACCGCGGCCTTCGAGCCGCGTGTCCGCGCCTTGCTCCTGAGCGGCGCGGGCGCGAGCTTCCTCGCGAACATCGTCCACAAGCAAAAACCTCTCGCCACGCGCCCGCTCGCCGAGTCCCTCGTCGGCGTCAGCGGCACGGGATATTCGCTCACCGAGGTCGATCCGCTCCTGAACCTCCTGCAATGGGCCGGCGAACCCGCCGACGTGCAACCTTACGCCTCGCGGATCCTGCGCGAGAACGAGGGCCCCCCGCGGCACGTCCTCATGATGCAGGGCATCGTCGACCATTACATCCTGCCGCCGATCGCGAACCCGATGAGCGTCTCGCTCGGCCTCGATCTCGCCGGCCCGCCGCTCGACGCCTCGCACCCCGAGCTCTCCGGGTACACCCCGCTCTCCGCGCTCCTCTCGCTCGATGGTCGCAGCGAGATCTCCCTGCCCGCGTCGGGCAACGCCTCTGGGTCCACCGCGGTCGTGGTGCAACATCCGGAAGACGGCATCGAGGACGGGCACGAGGTCGTCTTCCAGACCGAGCCCCCGAAACATCAGATGCAATGTTTCCTCGAAAGCTTTTCCAAAGGCACGCCGCGCGTTCCGTCGGCGGGACCCTTGAACGCGGCTTGTGATTGACGCCATGGAAACCCGCCAGCACCGCTACGATCGTTACCGGAAAACCCTCGCCGGCGAGGCCTTGCCCGTCGCCCTCGTGGATCTCGACGCCGTCGACGCGAACGTCGATGCCATCACTTCGCTCGTCCGCGGCAGCCACGGAAAAACCCTCCGGATCGGCACGAAATCCGTTCGATCGGTCGATCTCATTCGCCACATCCTGAACCGCGGCGGCCCCTCGTTCCGCGGCCTCATGGCGTATGCTCCCGCCGAGGCCCGCTACCTCGCGGCGCAGGGCTTCGACGACATCCTCATTGCCTACCCCACGGCCCAGCCCGCCGACGCGCGCCTGCTCGCCGAGGCGAACCACGAAGGAAAACGCGTCTCCATTGCCGTCGAGGAGCCCATCCACCTCGACGTCCTCGAAGTTGCCGCCGCCTCGCACGGCGTCCGCATCCCGGTCGTCGTCGACATCGACGTCTCCCTCCGCCGCCTCGGCGGCCGTGTGCACCTCGGCGTCCGCCGCAGCCCGCTCCACGAGGCCCGCGGCGTCGCCGATTTCGCCGAACGTGTGGCCTCGTCCCGCCACCTCGAATTCGCCGGCCTCCTCGGCTACGAGGCGCACATCGCCGGGACGCCCGACCAGACTCCGCTCGGCCCCCTCCCGCCCGGCGCGAAACGCGCCTTCAAGCGAATCGCCTGCACCGCCGTCACCACGCTGCGGCACGAGATCACCGCCGAATTCGAGCGCCGCCGCCTCCCGATCCCCCTCTTCAACGGCGGCGGCACCGGCAGCGTCGCCTCCTCCCTCGCCGACCCCTCGCTCACCGAAATCACCGTCGGCTCCGGCTTCCTCGGCAGCCACCTCTTCGACCATTACGACGATTTCCGCCCCGAGCCGGCCGCCTTCTTCGCCCTCCAGGTGACACGGCGACCTGCGCCCGGCTTCGTCACGTGCCAGGGCGGCGGCCTCGTCGCCTCGGGCGCCGCCGGCCCGGATCGCCTCCCGATTCCGTATTTACCCGAAGGCCTCGCCTTGCTCGATCTCGAAGGCGCCGGCGAAGTCCAGACCCCGCTCGCCGTCCCGCCGCACGTGACACTCGCGCCCGGCGATCCCGTCTTCTTCCGCCACGCCAAGGCCGGCGAGCTCGCCACGTTTTTCCGCGACTACCTCCTCGTCCGCGGCGACCGCGTCGAATCCCGCGCGCTCACCTACCGCGGCGCGGGGGAATGTTTTCATTGAAAACGCAATCGCCACCCGCGTCGTTTTTGAACGATTCGATGCCCGCGAGATCGGCTCCCACAGGGCCGACCCGAAGGCTCATTCGGGTGCAGGCATCAAAACACAATGCTGCGGCGTGACCTGCCAGCGAAGGGATTTGCCTTCCTCGACCTCGGCCTGATGAGGCTCAGACGGCCGTGGCCTCGAGCAGATGGCTCCCCATCCATCGGGCCCCTGATCCGCGGGCCTCACGGTGAGCTGACTCCACGTCGGACCGGAGTCGAGCTGCGACAGCCATCGGATCTCACCACATCCGTCGGGCCCGGTGATGACCTCAGGGAGAGCAGGTCCGGCGGGCATAGCTGATTCCCACTTGTAGACGGAACCGGGGACGGTGTGCAGGGCTTCGGACGTCACGCGTGCTCCCACGAGCGGCGCCCCTTTTTCATCCGCGAAGCACATGTGCACAGGGGGCGACGACATGACCGCGCCTGTCGCCTCGTCTGCGGAACGTGGTGACGTACAGCCAACCAGCAAAACTGCAAGACCGACGGACAATAGACAAAAATTCGTGCTCACGTCGTCCCCTGACGTGGATTTCCAGTCGAACATTCAATCCGGCCCCGGAAGAACCCGCCGAAGGCTGAAAAACCCCCCCGGGCAGGCCGTCGACGGGCGTCTCCGGGCTCCCAAACCCCCTCCCCGGCCCGGGAGCATCCGACGCAGCTCCCTGATGGCGATGGTTCCTTCCAACCACTTCGCTGTCCGTTGATGGTTCTATTCAACCGCTGATGGGGCGCCGGTGCGGATGTGGAGAGCTCGATCGAACAGCTCGACGCTGGGTGGATGATGGGCTTGGCTGGCACGTGGATTGCCAACGACTGCAAACGATTTCAAGCGATTCCCGCGCGCATGCAGCAGCCGCGCTGCACGACGCGGCGGTGATTCTCATGCTTTGGGGCCGACACAGCACGTCCATTTTGGATGTCGTGTACGGCTACCTGAAGGAAACACTCATGAAAATCATTCACGCAATGAGCCTTTCCATGGTCCTCGTTCTCGGAGCGATCTCCTGCACGGCGACATCCGACAATATTTTGGTCGAGCAGTCCGATGACATCGGCGAGGCACAGGAGGCGCTCACGGTCTGCGTTGCGGGTTCGCTCGCCTACTGCAACGATGCGCTGGAGTACTGGACCGGCTCCTTGTGCTGCGTCGAGAACCAGCCCACGTGCGCTGCGGGTTCGTACGCCTACTGCAATGACGCGAAGGAACACTGGACCGGCTCCTTGTGCTGCGTCGAAAACCAGCCCACGTGCGCTGCGGGTTCGTACGCCTACTGCAACGACGCGAAGGAACACTGGACCGGCTCCTCGTGCTGCGTCGAGAACCAGCCCACGTGCGCTGCGGGTTCGTATGCCTACTGCAACGACGCGCTGGAGCACTGGACCGGCTCCTCGTGCTGCGTCGAGAACCAGCCCACGTGCGTTGCGGGTTCGTACGCCTACTGCAACGACGCGAAGGAACACTGGACCGGCTCCTCGTGCTGCGTCGAAGCGTCGACGTGCGTCGCGGGTTCGTACGCCTACTGCAACGACGCGAAGGAACACTGGACCGGCTCCTTGTGCTGCGTCGAAGCGTCGACGTGCGTTGCGGGTTCGTTTGCGAGTTGCAATGGGGCCGGCAAGCACTGGACCGGCTCCTTGTGTTGCATCGAGTAGCGACACGTCGCCCTGGTCGTCGGCGAGGTACGCGCCCCGAAAAGGCTCGAAAACGCGTGCCCGTACGGCCGCCCCCTCGCTCGCTGGGCGTTCCGAGGGGGGCAGAACACAGGCTGGGGCTCAGTCCGTCACATAGCACGACTTGCGGACGCCCACGATCGGATCGCCGAATGTATCGTTGTTGCAGGGGACTCCGCCGGTGTTCGTTATGTAGTTGAATACGCCGTTCGCTCCGTACGCCACCCGGCGCGTCCCTGAAAATACACACCATCCCCCCTCGTCAGCGCATTTGTACCAGGCCATGCGCAGCGGAGCAGGCGCCTCTGCTGTCCCTTCAGCCTCTCTCAACTCCTGCGTCGGGGACTCCTCCCCTGGCGATAGCGCCTCGGCACTGGCCGCGCTGCCGCTCAGCGCGGCAACGAAGGTGAACCCCAGAAACAAGCAGATTGCTCGTAGCATAAATGCCCCCTTTTGCTGCTTGGTCTCGCCGTCGCCTCGATTCCCGGTAAGTCACGAGAATCCCCTGTTCAGCTCTGTATCGAGCTGATGCCCGTGGCGTATGCAGCGCCCGTACCCCTCCGTTCGAGAAGGGCATACACAGCCTCACCGGGACGTCGCGCGAGAGGTGCTGCGGGAAGGCGCCGGCGAGGTCGAGACCCCGCTCGCCGCCCATCGTCCGATTCGAGCGCGATGCGCTTTGCGCCCGCGCGCCCCGTGCCCGTACCCTACCGCGACGCGGGCGAGTGTTCTTTCCGAAACCTCAATCGTCGTTCCCGCCGAGGGCGAGACGTTTTTTCGTGCGCAACGTCGCGATCCCCGCCCAGGCGAAGAGCAACCCCGCCGCCGAGAGCCCCAGCAAGAGCCCGATGCCCATCGGCGGCGGGACCTCTGCATTCGCCTTGATGAGCAGCGCCTCCGTCGGATCGGCCGGATCGTACCAGCACGGCACCCGCTTGCCTGGCAAAAGCTCGCGCTTTCTCCAATCCGCGTCGCCGCTGGCAAGCGTGGTCCCTTCCCAGGAGACCCCGCTCGCGATGTACGTCCCCGTCTGCCCCGGGACGTGCACCTGGTAATCGACGGAGACCCGCGTCGTCCCGTATTCCGGATCCGGCTCTCCCCAGACGATATCCTTGATCGTGCACGTCGCCTCGGAGAACGTGCGCATGCGCGCCAGCCGCTCCGCCCGCGTCTGCGCCTGGCTCCGGATCATCCACGGCAACCCGAGGAGAATGCAGCCGATCACGATCATCATGACCGCGAGCATCACCTGCGAGGACCGCGACATGAGCACGCGCCCCTGCGCGTCGAACTCGACCTTCTCGCCATCCGGCATCTTCAGCGTCCGGATTTGCTGGCGGTCGCGTTTGCCCATCAATGTACCTCGATCGGTACCGGGACCTTGTACGCGTTGGGGCAGTTTTCGTTCAAAATGCCCACCTGCGCCACGACCGTCACGATGGTCCCCGGAGTGACATCACTCGCGATGTTCACGTAGCCCTCCACGGGGACCGAGTCGCAGGCGGAGATGCCATACAGCCAGAAAGGCTCGCTGACCTCGACGCCGGGGTCCGGGCTGGAAAAGACCACGCCGGGATACCCGAAAAAGCCCTTGCCGGTGGTCTCCACGAGGTTCATCGACATCACGGTACTCCCGCCCGCCTCCAAGACCCCGTCCTTCATGGTGACCTCCCGAAGCTCGATCCCCGCGATGTCCGCGCAGCTCGGCTGAACGGGAGAAGGCTCGTCGGACCCGGGTACGCACATCCCGCCGCCGCTTCCGCCGATCCCGCCTCCGCCGCCGTTTCCGCCGCCTCCGCTTCCGCCGCCGCCGCTGCCGCCGCTTCCGCCGCTTCCGGCCTCCACAACCGCGCTGCCGCAGCCCCCGAAAAACAGACACCCCAAAAGCAAGAAAAGCGCTCGAAGCATGCACCCATGATGCGGCAGTGCTCCCTCGATTTCCATCCCCATGGCTTGACCTCCC
The DNA here is from genome assembly GCF_029946505.1 of Polyangium sp. y55x31. Classification (GTDB taxonomy): domain Bacteria; phylum Myxococcota_A; class Polyangia; order Polyangiales; family Polyangiaceae; genus Polyangium. The sequence continues at coordinate 61,238 of NZ_JARZHG010000044.1, read as the reverse complement.
CCGCTCCCTCGACGGAAGCTCCACCCGCGATGTCCCCCGCGCCGCGCTTCCTTCCGCCCCTGCTCCTCGCCGCCCCGCTCTTCGGATGCGCTACGGCCCCGCCTCCGCCGCCGCCCGATCCCGCATCCCCGAGGCCGCTCGAAATCGCTGGAGACGCGCCGCCTCCGCGGACCAACACCGGCGCCCTGCAGATCGCCGCGGCTGATTGCAACGCCGCCCCCGCTCCCCTGCCCGCTCCCTTCCTCGGCCCTGCGCCGCCCGGCCTCGCGGCCTGGTATCGCTTCGAGGAGGCCGATGGCCCCGTGCTCGACAGCTCCGGCCATGGCCATCACGGCGCCGCCACGAGCTCGGGCCTCGTTCGCGGGGCGCCGGGTCGCGTGGGGCGCGGGCTCTCGTTTTCAGGAGGCCACGTCCGCGTCCCGGCGTCGCCCGGCCTCGACTTCACGACCGCCGCGACCATCGAGCTCTGGGTCCGCATCGCCCCCGAGCTCAACGACCCCCTGGTCGAGGGCTCGACCGTCAGCCGCGGGACCGGCGAGAGCGACGACAACGTCCTCATGCACGCGGGCTGCGGCGACATGCAGCTCATCTTCTCGCGAGCGTCTACGGGCACGACGAACGTGACCAGCGATTGCGGCTCGATCCCCGTCTGCCAGTGGACCCATATCGCCTACGTGAACGACGGCCGCACCCTCACCCTCTACATCAACGGCGCCCTCACCAAGACGGACCAAGGCGGCTTCCTCGGCCCGCTTCGGTCCGACCTCTTCATCGGCCGCCGTGAGCAGGGCATTTTCCCGTTCGCCGGCGCGATGGACGAAATCCTGTGGTGGCGCGAGGCGCGCACGCAGGCGCAGATCTGTGCCGATGCGGGCGGGCGCTGGTCGGGCGACGGTTGTCAGCTTCGGCCTTGACAACCCCTGGATTTCCTTCTTGCTTCGACGGGTGTCGTCAGAGCTCGGGCGAGAGGTATACGCGGAGGGCGGCAACTACTGCATGACCCTCGGAGACGGGGTGGCCGAGTGCCGCGTCTGGCGCCGGCCCGACGTGAGCCGCGAGGCCGGCGCGGCCTACGCGCGTGAGATGGTCGGCGTGTTCCAGCGCGTCGCCCGTGAGCCCGCTGTGCGCGTGCGTGGCGCCGTCATGGACCTTCGCGAGGTGACGGTCGCCTGGGGCCCCGCCACGGATGCCGCGCTCGGCGAGATGTTCGGCGCGCTCGAAGTGGCCTCGCGGCGGATCGCGGTGGTCTCCCCGGACAACGCCCTCCAGATGATGAGCCTCCAGAGCCTCCTCAAGGCGCACGCGCCGAAGTTCGGCCGCGTCTTCGGCACCCCCACGGACGCCTTCCGCTGGGCCGGCTCGTACCGTCAGGGAAGCGGCTGACGGGCCTCGAAAATCGTCTCGAACTTCCGCGGCGCCCGCCGCTTGCGCACGCACCGCGTCTCGCCGTGCAGAAAACACACGGTCACGGCGCGCCGCGGCTTGCCCGTCGTATTCGTCCCCGACCGGTGCCAGACGTCGTTGTGGATGAGCATCGCCTCCCCGGCGCGCGCGGGCACGAGCACGGAGCGCGCCTCGGCCGCGGCCGCGCGCGTCACCTCCTCCGGGATCACCCCGCCGAGCGGCGTCGCGAGCCCGCCGTGATGCGACCTCGGCACGATCTCCACGCACCCCGCCTCGGCCGGCGCGTCGTCGAGCGCGGTCCAGATCTGCACGAGCGGCGCCCGATCGAGCCCCCAAAAACTCCCGCCATCCTGATGCCACGGCAGCGCCGTCCCCGCCCGTGCCGCCTTGTTGAACAGGACCGCGCGATACAACGTGACGGATCCGTCCGTCATGGCCCGCGTGACTCGCTCGAACAGCGCATTGCCGAGGAAAGCTCGAAAGATGGGATCCTTCTCCAGCTTTTCGAGCTTCCGATAATGGATCGAGGGCCCGATCCACCCTTTCCCGCGCTGCAGATCCTCGTACCGCCCGCTCTCCGCGTCGTGCTGGAAAAACAGCCCTTCGTGCACGACGCGCCCGAGCATGAGCTCCTCGGCCCGCGCGGCGAGCGTGGTGATGCCCTCGTCCGAGAGCACGCGCCCGAGCCGCGCGAACCCGACCTCGGCGAGCTCGGCGAGGGCCGCCCGCACATCGACCGCCGAGGCCTCCTGCGCGAGGAAGCTCATCGCGCGTATCTCGCGTCGGTTCCCTGGAAATCGCGGTAAAGCTCGTCGACCCGCTGCCGCGCCTCGGCGGGCAGCACCTTCGCGCAGGCGTCGATCGCGGCGTCGAGGTGCTCGATCGACCCGGGCCCGACGAGGATCGAATCCACGCCCGGCGTCCCCGCGACGTAGGCATAAGCGAGCTCGACGAGCGTCATCCCATGGCTCTCGGCGACCTCACGATAAGCCGAGGCGAGCTCGAAGAACCGATCGGTCCAGTACCGCCGTTGATACAGCGGATTTTTCTCGAACCGCGACCCCTTCGGCGGCTCGGCGGAAGGCGCGTGTTTGCCCGAGAGCAGCCCTCCCGCGAGCGGATTGTACACGGTCGAGTGCAGCCCGTACTTCTGCGCGAACCGGAAGTACTCGATATCGAGCTGCCGGATGAGCACGTTGTAAAGCACCTGCGACATCACGGGCCTCGGCATCCCGCGCTGCTCGGCGAGGTGGAACATCTCGAGCACCTGCCACGACGCGTAATTCGACACGGCCCACGCTCGGATCTTCCCCGACACGAGCAGCGTCTGCACGGCGTCGAGTGTCTCCTCGATGGGCGTCCCGGGATCCGGCACGTGGAGGTAATACACGTCGACGAACTCCATCCCGAGCCGCCCGAGGCTCTCGTCGATGGCGGCGAGCACGCGCGCCCGCGAGAGCCCCTCGGGCTTGCCGGCCGTCCGCCCGAACCCGACCTTCGTGGCGACGAGGGCCTGGTCGCGCCGCCCCGCGAGCGCCTTGCCCAGGATCCGCTCGGAGTTTCCGTCGACGTAGGCGTTCGCCGTATCGAAAAGCGTGAGCCCGCGATCGAGCGCGTGATGCACGAGCCGGATGCTCTCCGGCTCGGGCGTACGCTTGCCGAAGTTCATCGTGCCCACGGCGAGCAGGGGTTTTTCGGACGGGTCACGCGGGCGGGTCCAGGGCGCGAGGAGGGAGGACATGGGCGGGAGGCGTAGCGCAGAGGGCGCAGAAGGGAAAGCGCGTGTCAGCGAACGCCCGTCCCCCGCCCCCCTGGCCGCAGGTCCTCCCGCCACCACAAGTCCCGCGGGTACACCCGGTTCCGCCAATCCGGCGCCGCGCACCGGATCCGCATGCAGATGGGCAAACACCGTCCCCGCGCGCACATCCTCAGGCACCGCTCGCAAATGTCCTGCGCGAACAGCGCATCCGACGCCTCACCTTGCACCTCGCTCTCCGCGCCTCCGTCCTCCGCATCCTCCGCGCGTGCCTCGCTCCCCGCGCCGACGAACATCGCTCCCATCACCCAGGCCAGCATCCACGGACGTATCCGCATCGGGCACCTCCCCTCGGATTTCCTGGAGCCCCGGCGGCCAGCGTCAACCGCGCGCTACTGCCACTTGTGTTCGACGATGCTCGCCCGCCACTCGCCGTCCTCGAACCAGTGCCGCTCCTGCGCCGTGACGAAGGTTCCCATGGCCGAGCGATTCACGACGAGCACGGCAGGACGACCCGGCGGAGTCTCGATACGCGAGCTCTCGTAGCAGCCATGCGTCACCGGCTGCACCTTCAACATCGCGCCGACGCCGGGCGTGCCTGCCGCGGGCTTCCGATCCACCACGCGCCCCTCGTGCGGCACGAGGCGCCCGCCCTGGATGCGCCAGAAAGCGTGCCCGTCGCCGCACCAGCAGCTCGCCAGGCATTGAATGCGCTCGATCGTCTCGATCAGGAACGCCCCCGGGCCCATCGTTCGTAGCTCGACGTCGAGCTCCGGCGAGAAACGCTCGACCTGCAGCGTGGCGCCCTTCTCATCGATCAGCTCGACCCGGCTCGGCAGCCAATCGCAGGGCGGCAGGATCGGGTGCGTGCCGACGCGGGCGGCCCCGGGCCGCGTGAGGCGCGAATCCTCGAGCACGCGGAGCTTGCCAGCGCCGCCATGCGCCCCGAGGTCCACGGGGAACGTCCGCCAGGTGGCATAAAGCCTGGTGTCGGGCGAAGGAATCGGCGGGGGTTTTTCGGGGTCGCAGTATTTGGTCTCGGCCGCGTCCGCGTCCGTGTCCGGAGGGGCAGCACTCGGCGGAGGCGCGGGGGCCGGTGAGGGGGTCGGCGCGGGCGTCTCGGTGGCCGAGGGAGCGGCGCTCGGTGGGGTCGCGGCGGCGTCGCCGGTCGTCGAGCCCGGCGGTTCTCCGCGCGTGCAGGCCAGAAGCAGCGCGACGAGCAGAAGCGCGCGCGTATCCCACGAAGCGGCGAGCAACATCCCGCCGCCGACGCCGGGGCCACGACGCTTATTCCTGGGCGCGACCAAACCACCGCCTCCTCACCCACCGCCCCATCGCCGCGAGGAACGGCCACGACGGCAGCGTCATCACGATCCGCACGATATCCCCGATCCCCGCCCGCTCGTCCAGGAATCGCAGCACCCGATCCGCCGGGTTTTTCGTGAACAGCACCCGAAAGATCCCCGGCAAGAGCGCCGGCCGCGACGCCCACAGCTCGAGCAAGACCCCGTCGAGGAATCGATACAGCCTGGACCCCCGCGGCGGCGCCATCGGATCCCCACGCTCCTCGAGCGATCGCACGATCCCCCGGCAATCGTCCTCGATCCGCGTCAGCGCATACCCCGTCGACGCCTTCACCATCCCCGCCGCAATCCCCAGCCGCCGCACCCTCCCCGACGCGCGCCAGCCAAACGCTTGCTCCGTCATCGGGCTCGTCCCGTGCTCCCGCGCCACCACCTCGTAACTCGAAAGACCCAGCGTCCCGCGCACATACCGCTCGATCACGGGCGCCGCCTCCTCCCGATCGAGCGTCACGAGCTCCACGAGCGCCTCCTCCGCGGAGAACGGCAACACATAAAAGAACGACCGTCCCTCCGCGAGCCCCGTGCGAAAATCGAAGAGCGTCGCCGCCTTCGGATCAAACGTCCCTTCGGGCGCGCGCAGCAAAACCCCCGTGAAGTGTTGCCGCAACGAATGCCATCGCCGCTCGTCGACCCGCAAATCCGCGAGCCGGAAGCGGCTATCCATCACCCACCTCGCAGAAAACGCCTCGGCCCCGACGCGCACCGTCACGTGGTCCCCACGGTCCACGACCTCCTCCGCGCGCCCGTCGATCACCCGGCACCGCGGCGCGCGCCGGATCTCCTCGAGCACGAGCCGCTGCAAATCGGCCCAGAACAACGTGCGATACGTGCACTCCCCGAGCGGCACGGCATGCATCGCCTCCTGCCCAACGATCCGCAGCTCCTTCCACGCATGACGCACAATCGATTCGAACACGCTCTCCACCGGCGACCAGAACGAGAACGTGCGCAACGTCGCGTCATCGCGCGCGCCGTCAATCACCAGGATCGATCGAAAAGGCGTGTTCGCCTGGAGCCAGAGCCGCGCCAAACAAAGCCCCGACACGCCCGCGCCGACGATGATCACATCAAACGAAGCCACACCGTCAGCCTCGAACGCCGCCCCGCTCAAGCGCCCTCCGCGCGCGCCCCGACGAGCCGCGCCTCCTCCTCGAAAAACGTCGCCAGAATCGGCGCAAGCAGCGCCTCCGCGCGCGCCCCCACGAACGGCGCATCAATCACGAGCACACCCTCGATCCGCCGCTCCGTGCACGTCAGCCCGCGCGACACGAGCACATACCGCCCCTCGCACCGCGCCCGCCGTTCAAGCGGCGCAGGCACCTCCGGCGCAACCACGAACGTCCCCCCATGCTCACGCCGCCGCCACGTGACACGCTCCGTCCAAGCGATCCGCGGCATCAACCGTCGCCCCGCCCCAGGCCACGCCTCCGGCCTCAGCGCATAAAACGCCTCACGCCGCACCACCTCGTCCGCATCCTCGTACGCGCGAAGCTCCGCAGACGCGATCACCCGCGAACCCGCGCCAAACGCCGAGACGATCGTCGGATCGAGCAGCGCAGCTTCCACAGCATCGAGCCTCGCCGAGAGCAGGTGCACGAAGTCGAGCCGCATCACGACCGGTATCGTTCATCCCGCGCGTTTTGTATAGCCCCCCCCGACCTGGGGCCGCCGCGCCGGGGCGCTGCCCCGGGCCCCGCGGGGGCTATCCGCCCCTCGACCCGGACCAGCGCAAGCGCTGGACCCTTTGGGGAAGAACTGCGCGATGCGCAGTTCTTCCCACAGGCCGGTGGCAAGACCAGGGACGGCGTTGCCAGGTGAAGGGGTCTTGACTGGCAACGTCGCTCGCCGGCTCGTTCGATGAACTGCGCATCGCGCAGTTCATCGACCCCGAGTCCAGCGCTTGCGCTGGTCCGGGTCCAGGGGCGGACAGCCCCTGGTCGGGGTCCGGGGTGAAACCCCGGCGCCACGCCACCCCTCAGAACACCCCAAGCAATCCGATCTGCGTGTAGAGCGCGGTGAGTCCGACGGACTGGCCGCCGGTGCCGCTGTCGGGTTCGGTGATCATGTGGTTGCCTGAGATGCCTGTGACGAGGCTCATGGCCACGTGCGGGTGGACCCAGTACCGCACGCCTGGCGCCACGCGCCACCGCACGCGCAGACGCAGCTCGTTGTTGACGGGCACTGGCTGCGGGAACGGATCGGGATCCGTCGTCGTCACCGAATCCCACGTCCCGAGGCCCACGGACACTGCGCCGAAGAGCTCGGCTCGTTTGTCGGCGGACCTTGCGAGGGCTACCTGGAGTTCTGGGGCCACGACGAAGGAATACATGCGCCTCGTGCGCTCGCCCTCGACTTCGTTGCCTGTGTTCGGATCGGTCACTGTGAAATCTTCGGTCTCGCTCCAGTTCGAGAAGTCGAAGCCGATGCCGATCACGAACCGATCGAACTTGTAGCCGATGGACAGCCCGCCCTCGAAGGATGGGAACCCGACGAGGTCGTTGTCGATCATGAGCGGCGTGCTGATGAGACTCGTCTGGAGCGCGAAGCCGCTGTTCACGGGCCGGCCTGCGGGCTCGGGCTCGGTCTGCGCGGCTGCGACCGAGGTCGCGAGGAGCCCCGCGAAGGAAACGGCGAGGGCAAGTGTCGTTCGAACGTGCGTGGACATGTGTGCTGTCTCCGGGAAGGAAGATCTCACCCCTATCACGGAACGTCTTCGCTTGAAAATTGAACCGCAGCGCTCGCTGCGCGCCACGCGCCGTAACGCGAGGGCTCTCGCGCGCGCCCCATTCTGAACGTCATCTGAGGGCGTTTCGCTGGGGCTTCGCCCCAGGCCCCACCAGGGGTTGTCCACCCCTGGACCCGGACCAGCGCAAGCGCTGGACCCGGGGTCGATGAACTGCGCGATGCGCAGTTCATCGAACAGGCCAGGTCAAGACCGGCGAACGACGCGGCCAACCGAGACCGCCACGATCGGCAACGCCGTCCATGGTCTTGCCACGGGCCCGTCGGAGAAACTGCGCATCGCGCAGTTTCTCCGCCTTCGGTCCAGGCCGTGCCTGGTCCGGGGTGGAGGGGGCGGACAGCCCCCTCCTGGGGTGCGGGGCAACGCCCCGCGCGCGCTCGCACCCCTCGTCCCGCCCCCGATTTTGCATTCCGCCTCCGTGCAGCCGCTCCCATCCCTGCCGGAACGACCGCTGCGACGCCTCGCAACGACCACCACCCTCCGAGGGACGCCTCCTCCGCGCGCTCGCAGTGCGCCTCCTGCTGCCTCCGCGCTCGTTCCTGCTTCTCGCAGCCGCCGCCTCCTTGCCGGGATGACCTTTGCGACATCTCGCAACCGTCCTCCCGCGGCCTGCCGCCCTCATTCCCCGCGCTTGCACCTGCCTTCCTTTGCTGCCTCCGACGCCTCCCCCTCCGTGCAATGCTCCTTCCGCCGGTTGTGTGCCCTCTCCGTTCCTGTGCTTGCGCTTTTGCCTGCGTTTCCGTTAGCCTGCTTGCCCCTCGTTCATGTTCGGGAGGCTTCATGCGTCGATTGCGTCCTACGGATGGCACTCCGCTCCACAAGCGGGCGGCTCAGTATCACCTCGCCAAGCTCACGACTGGCGGGGCTCCGATCCATCAGGAGCTGCATGCCGAGATGGCGGCGAAGTATGCCGACTTGAAGGCCAAGGCGCGGGCTGTGGAGGATGCCGAGGATGATGCGAGTGCGGCGTCGGCGCTCGCTGATCATGCCGAGATCAAGCTCGAGAACACGATTCGCGACATCGACGCGGACCTTGGTAAGCTCGATCGACAGGTCCCCACCCTCAGCGCGCAGATCATCGTGTTTCCGCACGGGTATGGCGCGGAGATCGATCCCGAGGGCGCGGCGCAGCTTGCTGGGTTGCCGGCGCTGCGCGCGCGCATCGCGCAGTTCTCTGCGCATGGCATCGTGATCGAGGCGCTTGCTCGGTTCGACGCGGCGCACGAGGCGTTTGCGAAGGCCATCGAAGCCGAGGAGAAGGCGGAGGCGCTCGTGGACACGCTCTTCGCCGAGGAGCTCGAGGCGCGCCGGGCCATCCGCGAGCAGTTCGAGAGCGCCTATGGCCGCTTGCGTGATCACTACAAGGCGCGCCCTGCGCTCGTGGAGGAGTTCTTCCTCAAGGAAGGCAGACGCCGCACGCCGAAGAAGGGCCCGACCGATGGATGAGATGGAGCTTCAGCTTCGCCGGACGGCCGCCACGAAGATGCGCATCATCGGCGTCCTCGGCATCGTCTTTGGCGCGGCCGTCATCGTGGCCGGCGTCGCGGGCGACATGATCCGGCCGGTCGTCATCGGCGGCATCTTCTTCGTGAGCGGCGTGGTCCAGCTCATTCGCGCGAAAAAGCACCTCGCCGGCGCCGACGATCCGCAGATGTCGCCGTACGACTCCTGAAGCGCCTCCGCTCTCCGGTGGGAGGTTCGAGCCTGCACGTCCGCAGGCGGAAAGTGAAACGCCCCCTCTCCCGCGTGCGGGAGAGAGGGCGCCCGGGGGGATGGGGGCGAGTGCTCAGCCCCGCAGGTTCTTCGTGGCGAAGTCCCAGTTCACGAGCTTCGTGAGGAACGTCTCGATGTACTTGGGACGCAGGTTCCGGTAATCGATGTAGTAGGCGTGCTCCCACACGTCGATCGTGAGCAGCGCCTTCTGGCCGTGCTTCATCGGCAGATCCGCGTTGCCCGTCTTCGTCACGGCGAGCTTGCCGTCCTTCTCGACGAGCCAGGCCCAGCCCGAGCCGAACTGCGTCGCGGCTGCGTTCGAGAACTCCTCCTTGAACTTCTCGAACGAGCCGAAGTCGCGCTTGATCGCGTCGGCGAGATCGCCCGTCGGCTCGCCGCCGCCATTCGGCTTCATGCAGTGCCAGTAGAACGTGTGGTTCCAGACCTGGGCCGCGTTGTTGAACACGCCGCCGTCCGAGCGGAGGATGATCTCCTCCAGCGACAGCGACGCCTCGGGCTTGCCGTCGATGAGCTTGTTGAGGTTCGTGACGTAGGCGTTGTGGTGCTTGCCGTGGTGGTACTCGAGCGTCTCGGCGCTGATGTGCGGCGCGAGGGCATCCTTCGCATAGGGGAGATCGGGGAGCGTGAAGGCCATGGTCGCGTGTCCTCGTGAAGTCTCGTGGGTTCGCTGTTCGCCGGCTAGGGGCCCGGCAGGCGGCGAGACTCTACCGATCGGGGAGGCCCCGGGGAAGTCAGAGAGTTCGGAAGGGCCGAACTTTCATCACGGTCGCCCAGGACGCACCCGATCCAGAGGCGCAAAACGCTTCATCCGCCCCCGTGACAGCGCGGATCGTCCACGAGCTCCGCCGACGATCGCTGGTAGCGCGCGCGAACGGCGTCCTCGACCGACAGGAAGCGCATCCCTCGCCGCCGGGCCTCGGCGATGATGGCCGGTAACCCCGCCGCCGTCTCGGCCTTGGTGCTGTGGAGCAGGACGACGCCGTAGGCCCCGCGATCGAGCTGCCTCCGGGTGGACGCGAGGACGCAGAGGCCCGCGCCCGAAGGACACACGCGCTCCGTCGGCGCGATGTTCCACCCGACATGGACCGCGTGGCGCGCGACGATGGGGGCCACCTTGCGGAAGGTCGGCCCCCACCGATGCCCGACATACGGGTCGCCGAAAGGTGCTCGGAAGAGCGTGAGGCGCGGCGCCTCGCTCCCGAGAATCTCCCGCACGACGATCTCGACCTCTGCGATTTCTTGCTCGATCTTTTCCGGTGGCAATCGGGAGATCCGCAGGTGATGTGCCGTGTGGTTCGCCAGGGAGTGACCTTCCTCCACGATGCGCCGCACGATGGCGCGCGCGACCGCGTTTTCGCGGAGGGATGTCCAGCTCTCCGTGTTGAGGAAGAAGGTCGCCTGGACGCTCTCCCGCGCGAGGACGTCGAGCACTTTGGGGGTATTCACGAGATCCGGGCCGTCGTCGAAGGTCAAAACGAGCGTATTGCCCGGAAGGTACGAAGGCCGCCTTCCGAACGGGATCTCCGGAAACGGAGGGCAGCCGCAAAGCGCTCCTTCGATCGGCGCGGCGACGTTGTCCCCTGGAATGGGTCGGTCTGCCGCCGCCGAGAGCCCAGCGAGGAGGGATATCACTCCCGCGATGGAACCGAGGGTATACGTTGCCGCCGCGCGGACCATGAGCGACGCCTCTCCGTCGGCGCGGCTCCGCTCGGTGCTGCGCGCCAATCGACGATCCCGTGAGGCGAGCGGACGCGGCCGTCAACGACCCTTCGTGATTACGAGGGCACGCCGATCGCCTGGAGAAACCGGCCCGGGAGGAGCGCCGACATTCTGCGCTTGCTCCTGTCCCCTGCTCCTCCTACGTTCCCCGCCCGTGAACGAGCTCGTCCGCTTCGCGCTCACGACGTACTACCCCCGCGTGGACGATCTGCCCGGCCTCGCCGAGCTCGGCGTGGACGAGAAGATCCAGCGCCTCCGCCGTGAGTCCACCCTCCTCTTCTGGACCGGCATCGTCGCCGCCAGCGTGGCCTTCCAGCTCGCGCCGCTCCTCACGCTCCGCAAGCCGCTGCTCGCGAGCTGGCTCTCGCCCGAGGACCTCGACCAGCACGCGCACAAGATGGCGTCGCACCCGGCCTACCTCGTCCGGCAGGTGACGTTCCTGATCAAGCTCGTGGGTGGCCTCTTCTGGGGGCAATCCCCCGAGATCCGCGCCTTCCTCGACCTCACCCCGTACCCCGCAGATCCCGGCACCCGCCGCCTCGAAACCTTCGTGCCGCGGCAAGGGCCGCTGCCCGGCGGATCCCCGGAAAAACTCCTCTCGCTCGGCAAGAAGGAACGCGAGCGCGGGCGCGACAAGGACCGCGGCAAAGGACTCCAGGCATGACGACCGCCCTCCACACCGCCCCGAACAAGCGCTCGGACACGTCGCGGGGCCGTCACGAGACGTTCACCTCGTTCGCGCAGCCGGGCCTCGAAACCGAGGTCGACTTCGTGGTCGTCGGCAGCGGCGCCGGCGGCGCGGCCGCGGCCGTCGTGCTCGCGCGGGGCGGCTATCGCGTCGCCATCGTCGAGGCCGGGCCCTGGCGCGCGCCCGAGGATTATCCTTGGACCACGTACGGCACGATCCGCGACCTCTTCCCCGACTGGGGCTCGCTCGTCACGCAGAGCCGCGCGCTCTGGCCGATCGTCCAGGCCTCCTGCGTCGGCGGCTCCACCGTGATCAACAGCGCCATCGTGGTCCGCACGCCGGGCGACGTTTTTACGCGCTGGGAGCGCGAGTACGGCATCGACGGGCGCGCGCTGGAAAAGCGCGTGTGGGAGCACCAGGATCGCATCGAGAGCGAGCTCTCGGCGACCGTGGTCCCGCCCGACGCGCGTGGGCTCTTGAACACGCTGGCCATGGATGCGGCGGAGAAGCTCGGCTGGTCGTCGCATTACATGGTGCGGTACGCGAAGGACTGCGAGGGCTCGGGGCAGTGCTTGCAGGGCTGCCGCAAGAGCCGCAAGCAGAGCACGAACGTCAACTACGTGCCCGAGGTGCTGGAGCGCGGCGGCTACGTGCTCTCGACCGCGCCCGTCAAGGACCTGCTCTTCGACGGCCGCCGCGTGATCGGCGTGACGGGCCGCTTCCAGGATCCGGAGACCCGCAAGTTCGGCGCGCGCTTCACGGTGCGCGCGCGCAAGGCGGTGTTCGTGGCCGCGTCCGCGACGCAGACGCCCATCCTGCTCGCGAAGAGCGGCATCAAGAGCCGCGCGCTCGGCACGCTCTTCCGGGCGCATCCTGGCACCGGCGTGTTCGGCGTGTACGACGATCCGGTCGATCAGAACATCGGCGCGACGCAGGGCTGGGCCTCGACGGCGTTCCGGCAGGATCCGGGCTTGAAGCTCGAGACGCTCGCCATTCCGCCGGAAATGGTGGCGGGGCGTCTGCCGGGCGGCGGGGCCGAGCTCATCCGGCGGTTCCGCGAGTACCGGCACGTGGCGATGTGGGTCGCGGCCGTGCGCGCGGAGTCCGTGGGCACGGTGAAGCCGAGCCTGTTCGGCGGGCCCGTGGTGAAATACCAGCTCGACGAGGCCGACATGCGCAAGCTGCGCAAAGGCCTCGCGATGGTCACGCGGATGCATTTCGAGGCCGGCGCGCGCGAGGTGATCCCGGGGATCTTCGGGCTGCCGTACAAGATCGGCCCGGACGAGATCCACCTCATCGAGGAGGGGCCGACGGATCCGCGCTGCTACGTCGCGATCCTCTCGCACCTCTTCGGCGGCTGCCCGATGAGCGCGGATCCACGGCAAGGCGTGGTCGACGAGCACGGCAAGGTCCACGGCTACGAGGGGCTCTACGTCGCGGATGCGTCGGCGATCCCGACGACGATCGGCGTGAACCCGCAACACACGATCATGGCGCTCGCGTCGGTGTGGGCGGAGAACCTCGTGTCCTGACAGAGGCGCGGGCGCGCGCCGACGTCGCCGGCTTGGCCCGTGCTCGCGCGAGTCCGTACGCTGCGCGCATGCCTGGATTGCCTGGCCCGAGCCGTCCGCCCCACCCCGCCACGATCCAGCGCGCGACCGCGCCCCATCCCGCGAGGATCGTCCAATCCAAGACCACGCTGCCGCAAGCCGGGCCGCGCGCCCCGCACGCCGCGAAGGGCCGAGGCGTGGTTCAGCGGCAGGTCGCGCTCGACGTGCTCCACGCGATGTGCACGACCCTGTTCGGCTCGTACACGAAAGCCGTGGAGTTCCAGGCGATGAGCATCGACGACACGGTGACGATCGCCGGCAACAAATACAGCGGCGGCGTGGCGACGCTGGCCGTCGACTTCCCGGACTGGAATGCGATCAAGACGACGGCGATGCTCGGCGCGACGGTCCTCGGGGACACCGGGGTGACGAAGGGGAAGGACATCAAGACCGCGACCGACGCGACCGCAGCCGCCGTGAAGAACACCAAAGCAGGCGTGATCCTCCTCCTCGACGACACCGAAGCGGGCGGCAATCAACTGCACGCCGAGCAGAAGCTCTTGCACGTGCTGGCCGAACGGATGCGCATCGAGCGCCCCTTCGGGATGAGCGTGCGCATCGCGGGGAGGAATCCGCCGTGTGACTCCTGCCGGGAGGTGCTCGACGCGTTCTCGAAGGCGTACGAGGATTGTGGATACGGGACGCTCGACTACGACCGCAGCCCGGGGCAAGCGCGGGGGCCGGCGCAGCTCGACCTCGCCGCGTTGTACCCCGACGCGGAGTTCCGGTTCGGGGACTTCGTCGGGCAATACACCCGCGAGCTCGGCTGACGCCGGCCCTCGCCTCAGAATCCGACCTGGACCCGCGCGCCCGAGGGCCCGATCGACACCGTCACCGCCTTCGCGGGCTCGGGCTTCTTTGGCCCGCTCCTCGCGATGTACATCCCGGGCAGCATCATCAAGAGGCCGATGCCGGCGATCCCGAGCCCCGAGAGCGACAGCACGGCGCCCGCGCCTCCGTCGAGGCCCTTCGTCAGACCGAGCGCGCCCGTCACCACGCCGCCCACGAAAATGGGCATCCCTGTGCCGAGGAGCACGCCGCCCGCGACGCGATCCCGCACGAGGTAATCGTCGTACGAGGCCCGGACCTCGGTGATCTCGGCGAGCGGGATCTCCCGCGTGTCGTCCCGCGTGCGGATGACGAGCCGATCCCCGAGGACCGCCGAGCGAATCGGCGCGGGATACACGAGCGACGCCGCGCCCTTGCGCTCGACCGTGACGGTCTCGAGGTGGCCGTAGACGACCTTCCGCGCGCCGCTCTTCGTGGTGATCGTGGGAAAGGGCCCGGAGGGGCCGGGCGCGGCATTGGACAGCGCCGAGAGCTCCGAGGGCGCGATCGTGACGTGGCTCGTGCACGCGGCGAGCCCGAGCGAGCTCGCCAGCGCCAGAGCCACCGTCATTGCCTTCGTTCGCGCCCGGGACATCATCCTCCCCGAGCGCGATGCTTTCATGGCCTGCCGTCGCCGGCAAGAAAGCTCGCGCTCGGGGCAAGGTCCCGTCTCACCCTGTGGGCCGCATCTCTGGGATCGGCACGCGTCCGATCGCGTAAGGCAGGATCCGCGCGATGTTGCGCGCGTCGTCGATGCCTCGATGATGCGTGCCGAGGAGCGGCAAGCCGAGCCGTTCGAGCGCGCTCGCCATGCCGTACCGCGTCGTCTCTCCGAGGGCCGCGGAGAAGCGCTTCTTGATGTTCATGTGCCCCCGCAGCGGCAGCGGCACGCCCCAGCGGTTCGCGTCGATCTCGAACTGCTTGCGGTCGTAATCGCCCCACGAGCCGAAGAGCGCGTCCCTTTCCCCGACGAAGCGCCCGAGCGCCTCGATCGCGGCCGGGAACGTGGGCGCGCCGTCGACGTCCGCCTGCGTGATCGTGGTGAGCTTCGTGCAGAACTCCGTGAGCGTCGGCCGGATGACCGGGCGCACGAAGGTCGCGAACTCGCCCACGGGCTCGAGCGTCGCGCCGTCCACGAGGACCGCGCCGATCTCGATGATCTCCATGATCTTCTCGGGGATTCTCCCCTCCTCGTCGCAGGTCGCTTCCAGATCGATCACCAGGAAAAATGCAGGATCCTTTGCCATCGCCGTCCTCCTTGTTGCCGAACCTTGATACGCTCCCGGCGACGAAAATGCCCGGACACGAACCCGGACAGAGCGCGCCCGCAGGCTTTTCCTGGGAGGATTACGTCGCCTGGCTCGTCGCGCAGCACGGCTCGCTCACGGCGGTGGCCGAGCGGCTCTCGTCCCTCCGCGGCTACGAGGACGACGTCTACTCGATCGAGCGCGCCTTGCGCCGGCTGCGCACGCGCGGGCAGCGCGACGGCGGGACCTGGGGCGCGCGCGCGCTTTCGGCCTTTGGCCTGCCGGACGCGCTCACCGAACGGGCCCGCTGGATGGGCGCGTATCACTCGCGCTTCACGGACCTGCCCCTGCCCCTCGCCCAGGACCTCCTGCGCCTCTGGGATCGGCCTCCGGTGAGCGAAGATCCGACCTCGCACGTCTTCCTCGCCCTCGCCCACGCGACGTGCGAGCTGCGCGGAGACGATCGCGACGCCGCACGGACGCACCTCGCTCGCATCCGCCCGCTGCTCGGAAAAGCGCCGCCGGAGGCGCGGATCGAGGCGCTGCTCACGGAGGCCTTCGTCGCGAGCCGGGAGGACGTCGCGCGTGTCCCAGGCCTGCTCGACGAGATCGAGCCGCTCTTCGAGCTGCCGTTGCCGGCGCAGGACAAGGCCTGCCTGTTCGCGCGGTGGATCGATCAACGCGCGTTCGAGCGGAACCGCTCGTGGGGTGGCAAGCAACCGGATCCGGCCGCGGCAGAGGCGCTCTACCGGCTCATCCCGGAGGAAGGGCCGGCATTCGCGCGGGCGCGGCGGGCGAACGGGCTCGCCTACGCGCGCTGGAAGCAAGGTTTTCCGGAGGAAGGCGCGGCGCTCGCGCGGGAAGCGTGCCGGCACGCGGGCGACGGCGGGCACATGCGGATGCGCGCGATGGCGCTCAACATGCTGGCGCGAATCGTGGGTGGCGAGGAAGGCGCGGAGGCGCGGCGGCGGGCGATGGCGATCGCGAACGAGCTGGAGGACGAGGTGCTCCGGCTGCGGTTCGAGCGGCGGATGGGGACCAAGCCTGCGGGGTGATCAGGCCGCGGCCTGCTCGACGTTCTCGCCCTTCTCCGCCACCGCCGGCACGCCGGGCAGCGGCTTCTGATCGTCGCGCAGCTTCTCCACGAACACCTGGTGCACCTCGGCGGCGTGCTCGCGCGCCGTCTCCGCGCGCCAGCCGGACGTCTGGATCGGCGGCAGGACCTCGATGTCGACCGTCGCCTTTTGCACGTAGAGCGTGTGCTTCACCCAGTTCTTGTGCACGCCATGGAGGACGACCGGCACGATCGGAAGGCCCGTGGCGATCGCGAGGTGCACGAAGCCGAGCTTGAACGGCCGGAGGCGCCCGTCGCGGCTGCGCGTGCCCTCCGGCATGATCCAGATGGAGAGCCCGTGCTTTTTCACCGTCCTCGCGATGCCGGACATCGCCGCGATGGCCGATCCCTTGTTCGCCCGATCGAGCCAAAGGTGCCCCGACAGGAGGTAGAGCTGGCCGAAGAAGGGAATCCGGAGGACCTCTTTTTTCATCACGCCGCACCCGCCCACCGGGCAGAGCCAGATGGAGAGGAACGCGTCGAGCGTCGAGGCGTGATTCGCGACGTAAATGGCCGGGTGGCTCTGGTTGATGCGTTCGGCGTCGTGCAGGACGGGCTTCACGCCGGCGATGCGCGTGATCGAATACCCGATGATCTTGCCGTAATAGTTGCAGAGCTTGATCCGGAGGACACGGAACGGCAGGAGGAAAAGCGCGATCACGATGGTCAAGGTGGACGCCACCGCGACCAGGGTGAAGCCGACGACGAAACGAGCGGCCGAGGAGAGCGCGGCCAGGGTCGTTCGCCCCGACGAGGAATCATGGTCCGACATGAAGAAGCGGATCTCCAGAAGGGAAACGTCCGCACCGTACCACGAACCAACGTTAGGATTGCGTCATGATCACGTCCGAGGCCGTCGAGCGAGCCCTGCACGATCTGTACATCGTCGCGGAAGGCACGAAGCTCCGGCGCGAGGACCGCAAAAAGTCGGTCGAGGTGGCCGCGTTGCTCAGCGAAATCGAGCGGCACCGCAAAGATGCTCTCCTCGTGGACGCGGCCGCCGGCAAGGCGTACGTGGGGCTACTCGGCTCCGCGCTGCTCGGGTTCTCGCGGGTCCACGTGATCGAGCGGGAAGCATCACGAATCGCAGCATGCGAGGCAGCAGCCGCGCGGCTCGGCAAGGGGATCGAGCTCGGCCTCGCGGCAGGCGACGTGGGCGATGCGTCATGCTGGCCGGAGGCGCCGGATATCGTGATAGCGCTGCACGCATGCGGAGCGGCGTCGGATGCGATCCTCGACGCGGCGAGCAGAGCGGGCGCAAAATGGCTGTACGTGGTCCCCTGCTGTTACGCGGCAAGCGTCCCGTTCGCCGCGACCGCCGAGGCGAAGGCCGACGCACTCGGGATGCCGCGGCAAGCCGAAGTGCGGCGGCGGTTCATCATGTCGCTCGTCGACGCAGAGCGGGCACTCCGGCTCGAAGCAGCAGGCTACGAGGTGACGCTCACGGCGTTCGTCCCGCCCACGGTGACGCCGCACAACCTGCTCTTCCGCGCGCGGCGCGTCCGCGAGCCCGGGCGCATGCGCGAGGCTGCGGCACGGCTCGAGCGGCTCAGGGCTTGATCTTCGCTACTTCGCGTCCCAGTCGTTGATTCCGCCGAGGTTCGTGACCTGCGTGTAGCCTGCGCCGAGCAGGATCTTCTTGGCTCGGGCGGCGCGGGGGCCGGCGGCGCAGTGCACGACGATTGGCTTCGTCTTGTCGCCGCCTGTGAGCTTCTCGACTTCGGAGAGACGGCCTTCGAGTTCCCCGACGGGGATGTTCGTAGCTTTGTCGAGGTGGCGCTCCGCGTACTCCTCGGGTGTGCGGACGTCGATCAAGATGCCGCCCTCGGCCACGAGCTTGCGCGCGAGTGCTGGGTCGCGATCCGGCAGGCCTGCCTGCGCGGCCGGCTGCTGCGATGGGCCGGGGGGCGCGGCCGACTCGTCCTTCGAGCAGGCCGGGACGAGGGCGAGGACGGAAAGCAGGGCGGCGGCGGAAAATGCTGGGGCTCGCATGGCTCTGGACTCCCTGCCACCGCCGCTGCCGAGGCGCAAGACGCGCCTTGACGCACGCCTCCCACAGCGTATGCCGTCGCCCGCCGATGTACCGCCTGCTGTTCCGCCTGTTCCTCCGCCGCGTGTCTGCCGAGACGGCCCATCACCTCGGCTTTGGCTTGCTCCGGTTCTTGATGGCACTGCCTGGCATGCGTGCCCTCTGGAAGTGGCTCTTTGGCCCGCGGGATCCGCGCCTTGCTGTGCGGGCGTTCGGCGTTGATTTCCCGGGTCCGCTCGGGCTCGCTGCGGGGTTCGACAAGGACGCGCGGGGGTTCGAGGCGCTCGGGGCGCTTGGGTTCGCGTTCGTCGAGATTGGCACTGTGACGGGCGAGGCCCAGGGCGGAAATCCGAAGCCCAGGCTCTTCCGGCTGGAGGCGGATCGGGCGCTCGTCAACCGGATGGGCTTCAACAACGAGGGGTCGCGTGCGGCGGCCGAGCGGCTCGCGAGGCGGCGGCCCGGCGGCGTGATCGTGGGCGCGAACATTGGCAAGACCAAGGTCGTGCCCGAATCCGAGGCCGCGGCTGATTACGTGGCGAGCGCCGAGCGCCTCGCCGCGCATGCCGATTACATGGTGGTCAATGTGAGCTCGCCGAATACGCCGGGCCTCAGGGATCTGCAATCGACGGAGAAGCTGCGTCCCCTGCTCGTGGAGGTGCGCGCTGCGCTCGATCGTGCTTCCCCTGGAAGGCGCGTGCCGCTGCTCGTGAAGATCGCGCCCGACCTCGCGGACGAGGACATCGATGCGATCGGGGACCTCGCGCGGGAGCTCGGCCTCGATGGGATCATCGCGACGAACACGACCATCCGCCGTGATGGTCTCGCGACGGATGCCACGAAGATCGCGGCGATTGGCGCGGGGGGGCTCTCGGGTAGGCCCGTGAAGGCGCGCGCGCTCGCGGTGCTGCGCAGGCTCCGGGCGCGCGTGGGCGATTCGATGGTGCTGGTCGCCGCGGGCGGCGTGGAAAATGCGGACGACGCGTGGGAGCGCATCGCGGCGGGGGCGACGCTGGTGCAGGCGTACACGGCGTTCATCTACGAGGGACCCGCGTTCGCGCGCCGGATCCACGCGGGGATCCTTGCGCGGATGCAAGCCGAGGGGATCGGCTCGATCGCGGAGCTCGTCGGCAAAGAGGCGCGCTGATCAGGCCTCGAAGCGCTCGCGCGCGAGCAGCCGTTCGGCCAGGGCGCGTGGCTCTTCCCGGATCGGGGCCGTCGTGCGCAGTAGGCCCGTCATTCCGAGATCGCCGCCCTTGAGCGCCCATTCCGGCCCGAGCCCCTGCGCGAGCGCATTGCGGCTCGGCGCCGGGATCACGGGCCGCACGACTGTATCCGCCCAGGCCCAGCGCGGCAGCTCGTAACGATACCGGAACGAGCCGTCCGGCTCCTCGAACGCGAGCAAGAGCCGCCGCACGCCCTCCCCCGTCGAGCCGAGCTTCGAAAGCACGGCTCCCGGCGACTCGGGTACGCCCGGCCCGTGGTGGAACACGCGAATCGGGCCGACGGCGTACGAAACCACGTCCCCCGCGTTTGCGCGCCGCTCGGCTTCGAGCAACGCGGCGTACGACGTCCCCCAGAGATCGTCGCGCGCCTCGATGGTCCGCACGAGCTCGCCGAGCGAGGCGAGCGCGATCGGGTACGCGCTCGCCTCGGGCTTCAGCGCGACGAGCCGGCGGATCGCCATGTTCAGCCAGAGGCCGCGTGTATCGGCCGGCCACTCGTCGAAGTCGCCGGCTTCGGCCGCGGCCACGAGGAGCCCTGCGTGCGCGGTGGCCGTCTCCGGGTCGAGCAGCGACCAGACGGCGAGCACTCCATCCGCGTCGAAATGGTTGTTCACGACGACGGTCGGCTCGGCCTGCGGCGACGTCTCGCGGACGAACGTGAGCGCGATCTCGACGGAGGTATCGGCCTTGAAGGCCTTGGGCGTCCGGTTCTTCGCCCAGTGACTCAGATCGAGGGCCGCGCCCGCGACGAGCCCGTCGCAGGAGACGGCGCCTTCGGGCGCCCGCCCGTCCATGGGAACGAATGCGAACTGTCGTGCGGCCATGGGCGGAGGTTAGCACGGAAAGCTCCCGACCGAGCGCGGGTTCCGAGCGGACGCGCGGGAGCCCGATTGACGGTTGCGGTCGTGGGCTCGATACCTCGCGTGAATCGACGACGGGCTCGGCAGGCTCGTCGTCCGGGACCGCCGCGCTTTCGCGCGGGGAAAGGACGATGCAATGAAACACGCATGGACGAGCGCATGGTTCGTGGCACTGACGAGCGTCACGGTGGTGCTCGGGAGCGCGCCGGTCGCCGCGGAGACGCCGGATGATGAAGACGACGAGGCGTCGCTTTCCCTGGAGGTCGAGGAGGTCGAGGACGCATCGTTGGCCCTCACGGTCACGAACCACCGATTGCGGAACCTCGCGACGGGCCTCTGCCTGTCCACCACCGCGGAGCTCGTACCTCAAACCAAGAATTGCCTCCCCATCGCGGCGCACCGCTGGGACATCGTCCCGCTCCAGAACGGCCGGCACCTCATTCGCTCGCGCAACCCGCTCCAGCAGGGCAAGTGCCTCAGCATCGCCGGCGAAACGATCCGCTCGGGCTCGTTCCCCTTCATGGGGAGCTGCGGCGCCCCGGCGGCCCGTCGATGGTTGATTCCCACCCCGAATCCTCGCCGAATTTGTGTCGCGGCCACGAACGGCCTCTCTTGCCTGCAGAGTGTATCCGCGGGGAGCCCTCCCAAGATGTTCCCGGCAAACGCGAGCGCGTACCAGCTCTGGCAGGACCTGTTCTGATGGCCGGATCGCGAAAGGATGCCCCATGAAACACGGATGGCCGATCGCGATTTTCGGGGTCGCGGCGAAGCTCGGGGGCGCGCCGGTCGCCGCGGAGACGCCGGGAGCGGAGGCGGAGGAAGCCGCGGCAGCCCTCGCGGGTCGCGACGTCCGATTGAGAAACGTCGGGACGGGCCTCTGCCTCGGCACCACCGAGGAGCGTTCCCTTCGAATGACGCATTGCACGACGGACCCGGCCCAGCGCTGGGAGCTGGTTCAGCAGGCGAACCTCATGATGAGGATCAACTCGCAGCAGCCGGAGCAGGTGTATCTGTGCGTGAATTACACAGTCGAGGAGCGCGACGAGATCCCGTCGGTTTACCTGGGTCCCTGCTTTGGTCCGCCGACGCGGGCGGTCTGGAAGATCGCCAATACCGATCCGGCGAGGATCTGCGTCCCGAACCGGACCCCCGAGGTGTGCTTGCAGGGCGGAGGTGAAGGCGAGCCACCGCGATTGCAACCTGCGGCACCGGACGCGAATCAGCTCTGGGAAGCCGTGCCTTGAGGCATCACGCCCGCCGCGGGGCGAGCGCGAACACGGCGAGCGGCACGAATCGAGAGCACGAGTGGCCGCCTGGGCCGCTAGAGTCCGGTCCCGAGCTTGGGGGCGGCGGGTGGCAGCGCTCTTCCCGGCGTCGCGGCGCCCACCGAATCGAGGGCCGTGGACCATCGCTCCTCCCAGTCGTTCGACGTGATGGCGAGAAGAGCCTCCGCGGCCCTGTCCGCAGGGGGGCGAGCGCCAGCATCGGACATGGCGACGATTTGAGCCGCCTCGCAGGCGAGCTTCTTGAACGCGACGTACTTCGGATGGTTCGAGGAGAACCAATCGAGGTTTCGATTGTCGCGAATGGCCTCGCGGAGGGACTGGTACCCCTGACGGAAACAACCAAGCACGAGGCGCTCGCGTGCGTCGAGGGAGCGCTCCGTCGCGACCCGCATGACAATCGTCTCGACGCCGCCCTCCGCTTGGGCCGCACGCCCGAGGAGCGCCTGCCGCGTCTCGTCGGTAGGTCCTTCTGGCTTCTGACGGAGAGCAGAGTTCCACAACTTCCACGTCGCAAAGAACTCTCCGTACAGGCGGTAGAACTCCGCGACGGCAGCCAGCACGAGCTCACGTCTCTTCTGACGGAGCGCCCAGTATGCAGCCATTCGCTGACCGAACAGCGCGGCGAGGAGGAGCGTGACGATCGGCCCGGTCACCGCGACCAATACTGGCAGGATGGTCTGGAGCATGTACACCTCGAACGGCGACGCGCCTGGCTGCGCGACCAGCGCGCAGGCGACGCATCCCCTCGATGTTCCCACGATCGTTTTCCGTCGCGCAAGAGCCTGACGGCGGCGGGCTGCCCGCGGGATCACAATGGCACGGCGAGGACCAAGGCGCTCAACTGCGCCCTCGGGACTCCCACGGCCGCGTCATTGGAATGGTGAAGAAAAACGTGCTGCCCCCCCCGACCGTGCTCTCCGCCCAGACTCTTCCGCCGTGTGCCTCGACGAGGCCCTTGACGATCGACAGGCCCAGGCCGGCGCCGCCACGGTCGGCCTTTTTTGCCTGCCAGAATCGATCGAAGAGGTGCGGGATCTGTTGCATGGGAATACCCAGGCCCGTATCCGTGACCCAGAAGAGCACCACTTCCTCCCGCCGAGCCGCACCCACGTGAATCCGTCCGCCCGCGGGAGTGAATTTGATGGCATTGCCGATGAGGTTCTCGAAAACCTGCAAGATCCGATCGCGATCCGCCCATATTTCAGGAAGCTCTGCCGCTACATCGAGATCGAGCTCCAGCGAGCATTCGCGCGCGAACGGTCTCTGTGCCTCCACCGCCTCGATGGCGACCTTATCAGCGGGGATATGGCCACGCATGACGGAGAGCTGCCCCGCGTCGAGGCGAGCCACGTCGAGGAGATCCTGGATGAGACGATTCATCCGCAGCGCGGCTCGCTGAATCGACTCCCCGCGTCGAGAGGTCCCTGGTTCCCGCGCGCGCCGCAGGAGCTCCGCGTGGACGAAGATGGCGTTCAGCGGATTGCGGAGATCGTGCGCGACGATACCGAGCGTGTCGTCGCGTACCCTGATGGCTCGCTGGGCGTTGCGGAAGAGGCACGCGTTCTCCACGGCCAGGGCGGCTCGGTGCGAAAGCTCTTGGGCCACGGCAAACTCCCGCGCCGCGTACCGATGGGTCGTCGTCGTGCGGAGGAGAATGAGGGCGCCCATGAGATTTCCATGGGCAATCAGCGGCACGCCGATGAGGGATTTCGGATCGAGCTCGCGCAGCACCCGCAGGTGCTCCTCGCTCTGCGCGATCGACTCCAGGTACGCGGGCGTCACCTCGTTCACGAGGAGCGGCTGTCTGGTCTCGAAGACCACCGAAATGAGGTGCGGACTCCCTCGATCGAGCTCGAGCCTCTGGAGAGCATCCGCGACGTTTGCCTTGGCGGGCTCCGCATGTGCGACCTTGAAGCGACGTCCCCCGTCCTCGTTCACGAGCTCCGCAATGCAGCAGTCCGCCAGATGGCGGACGACGAGGCTCACCAGGCTGTCCACGGTCTCGTCGTAATCGAGGCTCGAGGCCAGGACGGCGCCGACGTTCACGAGGAGCTGCTGCTCCTTTTCGACCTCCTTGCGCTCGGTGATGTCGCGGAGGATGATGGTGAAGAGAGGCACGCCCTCCACGTCGAGCTTGGAAATGGCTCCTTCTGCTGGGAACTCCACGCCGTCCTTGCGGAGCGCCCAAATGGATCCGCGCTCGGACATCTTTCGCGCCTTCAGCGGGTTCTTCGCGAAGTCGCGGACGTGCTGTTGATGGCGCTCTCTCAGCCGTTCCGGGATCAAGACATCCACGGGCTGTCCGAGGACCTCCTCGCGCTTCCAGCCGAAGATCTGCTCGGCGCCTTCATTGAAAATGATGACCCGTTGGTCCTGGTCGATCGAAATGATGGCGTCGGCGGCGATCGAGATCAGGCCCGCGAACCTCGCCTCCGACGCGCGGAGCGCCTCCTCGGCGCGCTTCCGCTCGCTGATGTCACGAACCAGGCTCTGCCATCGACCGTCGGGGAGGAGCTTGGCGCTCACCTCGACCGGCAAGTATGCCCCCCCCTTGGTCCGTAGCCTCCATTCGGCGACCTCCACGGCCCCCGCGAGGAGCTGTTCCCTGGCATGCGAGAGCCGGGGGAGGTCTGGCGGGGGTATGAAGTCGACCATGGTCTTTCCGATGAGCTCCTCGCGGGCATACCCGAGCATGCGGCAGCCAGCGGTGTTCACATCGGTATAGCGCCCCTCGAGATCGGCGACGAAAATGCCGTCCGGCGCCTGCTCGACGAGCGCCGCGAGCCGTGCCTGGGCCTCGATCCCTCTCTTTCCGGCGATGAGATTATCGACACGAGCGCGCAGCTCGTCGACGGCAAAAGGCTTTGTGATGTAATCCTGGGCGCCCTCGCGCAAGAGCTTCACCCGTAACTCGTCATCCGACTTCGCCGTGAGGAGCACGATGGGGGTCCTATCGAGCTCGCGGTGGGAGCGGATCGCGCGCACGAGCGCGTCGCCGCTCAGCTTCGGCATCATGATGTCGCTCAGGATGAGGTCGGGCTTGAGCTCCAGCGCTTTTTGCAGGCCCTCCGCGCCATCGAACGCCGCCACGACGCGATGCTCGGACGCCAGGCTTTCGAGAATGAATGCGCTCATTTCGCGGTTGTCTTCCACCACGAGCACGAGCGCGCCTCCCGGCTCTCCGACGACCTCGACCGGAGGCCCACCGTGAAGCTCGAAGGCCGCCTGCGATACCACCGCCGGCACATCGGCCGCCCGGGACCGCACGACGGCGTCGGGCGGGGCTCGTCGGGGCAGGTCCACCGTGAACGAGGCTCCACCTTCGGGCGCTTCGGAGACGGAGATCGCGCCGTGGTGCAGGGCGATGAAATCCCGCGCGATCGCGAGGCCCAGGCCCGTCCCACCAAACCGCCGTGTAGCTCCGCCATCCAGTTGGCGGAAGCGTTCGAATACGGCTTCTCGCTTGTCGACGGGAACGCCGGGACCGCTGTCCGCCACCTCGATGACGATGCGATCCTCGGACGGCCGTCGCAAGCTCACGCGGATGCGCCCGCCGGCGGGAGTGAATTTGAATGCGTTCGAAAGCAAGTTGAGGAGGACCCGTTGCATTTTCTCCGCGTCGACCTCCGCCCAGAGCGCGCCCTCTGTCTCGACCGTGAATGCGATGTCCTTCTCCTTGGCCAGCACCTCGAAGTGGCTGGCGACGAAGCGGGTCAATCGCGCCAGATCGATCTCGCAATAGTCGATCGTCATTCGTCCAGCGTCGATCTTTGCGACGTCGAGCAGATCATCGACGTGGTGATGAAGCGTGCGTGCATTACGTTCGATGACCTCGAGGTCGCGACGAAGAGCCGGGCTGATCTCGGGGACATCGAGGAGACGCTGCGTGGGCCCGAGGATGAGCGCGAGCGGCGTGCGAAGCTCGTGGCTGACGCTCGCGAAGAACTCGGACTTCAGCCGGTCGAGCTCCTTGGTCTTCTCGTAGAGCCGCGTGATCTCCTCGTTGGCGCGCACGAGCTGCCGGTTGGCCTCCGTGATCTCCTGTCCTCGGTGGAAGATCTCGGCCTCCATGTTCTCCGCCTGGATACGTAGGTCGGCGGTCAGCTTTTGCGCTTCGAGGCCTGCTTGCTTGACGTGGACGAACTCCGTGACGTCCTCGACGCGATGCGTGACATAGATGAGCTCGCCGTCGGGCCCGAATACCGGGCAGTTGACCTGGGACCACCATCGCTCTTCGAATCCGCCCCCTTCTTCATCAGGCCGGCGGATGTCGTACTGCTGAATTGGCATTGTATCCGGAACGCGCCGACGGAGCACCCGCTCGAGGGACGCCCCGAGGTTCCGGATGGCAGTAGCGCCCTGCTCCGACGTCGCCGGATTGGCAGGGAATACCTCAAAAATGCCGCGACCAAGGATTTGCTCGCGCCTCGTCATCGTCGCGCGCGCATAAGCATCGCTCACCGCGACGATCGTGTACCGAGGCGCATCGGGTTCGACGACGAGGTAGAGCCCGGGGGCCGACTCGAAGAGGGTCCGAAAGTCGGGATCCGCCGTCCGAGGCCCACGCACGGAATACTGCGTAGGAGCGGGATTGTTGCTGCGCCGCATGGCAGTGGCCCGCGCCATTTATCCGTGTGGCATGGACAACTGTCAATCGCTGCATCCTTCCTTCGCAGCGCGCCGCCACGCACGCGTGGGCTCGGCCAAGCAGGCTCTCTCGCCGCACGCGAGCGAGGCGAGAGGCACCGCGGCAACGGTCAACCCCACACGCTCGCTGGTCTTCGCGAGGCAGGGCGTCCGCTCGAAGTGGGCGCACCTTCGGCCAGGCCAGCGGGAGCGGGATGAATCGAACACCATGCCAGGAGGCTCGCACCGGTACAGCGCGAAAGACCGCCCGGTTGTCCTGGAGGAGTTTGTCGGCTCCCCTGACCTCTCGCCAACTGTCGAAAGTGCTGGTGATCATCGACGGAACCGTGATGCTACCACGGGGGCAGAAGACGGGAAGAGGCGAGGCGAAGGCGTGGGCGGAGGCTGAGAACGCCAAGGGGGGGCATCGATGTAGGTGTGGGTGCGGGAGCCGAATCCGGGTGGTGGCGCGGCACTTCAGGGCAGGCATCCCGGGATACATTCGAGGGCATCAGTTCTTGAGCACCGGGCAACGCTCGTCCACGTAGTCTAGAGCACCATGCGCCCCGCTCCCGTTCCCGCTTCCGCGTCCGTCTCCGAGGCGGAGGAATCACCTCGACACTCTGAGGCCATCGCCAAAGGCCTTTGTCGCGACCGCCTCCAAGACAGAGCGAATCTCCTCGACCCTCGAAGGCCGCCGCCAAAGGCCTTGGTCCCGACTGTCTCCGAGGCGGGAGCGAATCGACTCTTCGGCGGTCGCGATGGAGGGGGGACTCGATGCGGAAGCACCCTTTGGCGGTCGCCATCAACCCCCGCGCTCATGGATGCGCGATCACGAGAAGGGCTAACCGCCTCGGTTTTCGCTGTCGCCCCCGCCCCCGCCTTCGCTTCGGATTCCGCAACCCCTGACCCCGTGTAACCCGCAGGATCCGCGTCGTGGTGACGACGGATCGACGCCTTTGGGACGAGTTGGTGCCACTTCGGACCCCATGGCCCGAATGCGGCATTGCGAAAAGAAGTCGTGGCCTCGGCACGGTCATCGGCAGCGCCGAACGTCGCGCCACCCCGAGCGCCTTTGCAGTTGCCTCTATTCGGAGAGCTTTTCGATGGGGATGATGCCACCGGAGGAAAAGCGCGACGCAAGCCGTGGGCGTGGCTTTTGCGACATGTGTTCGCCATCGATGTCACAGCATGTCCGAAGTGTGCGAGCACGATGCGGTGGCGAAACGTCGCGCTCACACCGGATGCGATTCGCGAAGGGTTGGCCCGCGCGGGGCTCTCGGCGCGTGGACCGCCGATGCGTAAGCGTGTGCCCCTCGGGCAACTCTCGCTGCCATTCCCGAAAGCGCACCGGCGAGAGCAGCCCTGAGGCGCCGCCTTCGGTGGACGTCTCGCGCTCGCTGTTTGCCGGCGCCGATGCGTACGTGTGCCAGCAGTGCAAGAACATTCGATGACGAGATCGACTTTCCGCGCGAGGCCCACGTGTGGGCATTGTCGCAAGCCACCTGCGTGCCCCTCTTCATGGTTCGCTTTACTCGACCGTTAAGCGTCGGCTTGTGAGGGGCATGTCGTGGAGAGCGGCCATCACCTTCTCCATGGCCTGCTTCAACTGCGCCACGAGCTCGGGCGAAAGGTCCGGCGTTGGAGCGATGTCGGCGTGCCCGTCGTCCGGTTCGACCCCCCTCGCGTGACGTTCCAGGTCGTCAAGCGCTCCGACGAGGGGCGGGGATTCGCTGTATTACCGAAAAGGTAGGTCGCGGAGCGCACGTACGGATCGCTCACCCGATAGCGCCTCCTCAACAATGAATACGAGCGAATTATCGAATCGAGCGGGGCGATGTCGTCTTTCCGCGCTCCTCGGAATCCTCGCGTCGACTGTCGCGCTCTCCCTGTGCACGGTACCAACCCCGGCCTCGGCGGCGGTAGACTGCGCCCTCATGTGCGAGCACAGTAACTATGGGGGCCAATGTTTCATGTTCCACGTTGAAGACGACCCCACCCTCGGTGCAGGCGACGACATGTTCACGTCGATCAGGGTTTATGCGGGATGCACGTGCACGGTCTACAAGGACCCCAACTACGGCGGCCAATCGTGGACGATTGAAGCGAGGGGTCGCAACATCGATAATAATGCGCTCGGCAGTGACTGGACCGATCAGATCTCGTCCGCCACGTGCAGAGAACTTTAGTATCTCCATCTGTCGCGGAGCTCATCGGCCGCACCTCTGACGAGCACAGGGGAACGATGCGCGCGACGGCGCCGGGCGTGGGGCGACCTCCCAGCACGCTTTCTGCATTGCATGGCGACGGCGGCCGGTACGAGCGGCATCGACCGGAGGAGACGGTCCTTTATCGAGTCGTGCGTGAGCATTGGGCCGCGTTTCGGGAGCGTGTGGAAGCGATTGGGAGTTTGCCGCGATTCGTCGTGCGCGAGGTCGAGGAGTATCTGCGTTGTGGGATCCTTGAATATACAACGCGGCCGAAACTAGATTTTTACTTTCGGATGATTACTCGATTATATTCGCCACAACGCCGGTGCCGACCGTCCGGCCGCCTTCGCGAATCGCGAAACGCAGGCCCTCTTCCATCGCGATCGGCTGGATCAGCGTGACTTCGATCGACACGTTGTCTCCAGGCATCACCATCTCCGTGCCTCTCGGCAGCTCAATCGAGCCCGTCACGTCCGTCGTCCGGAAGTAAAACTGCGGACGGTAGCCGTTGAAGAACGGCGTGTGACGACCGCCTTCGCCTCTGGAGAGCACGTAGATCTCCGCCGCGAACTTCGTGTGCGGCGCGATTGAGCCCGGCTTCGCCAGAACCTGACCGCGCTTCACGTCCTCGGGCTTCGTGCCGCGAAGCAGAATACCAACGTTGTCCCCGGCCCGACCCTGGTCCACCAGCTGCCCGAACGTCACCACGCCCGTGCAGGTGGTCTTCACCGTCGGCTTCAGGCCCACGATCTCGACCTCTTCGCCCACCTTGATCACGCCGCGCTCCACCCGGCCCGTCACCACCGTGCCCCGGCCCGAGATCGAGAACACGTCTTCCACCGGCATCAGGAAGGGACGGTCGAGCGCCCGCTCGGGCTCCGGGACGTTCTCAAACATGTGCGCGCACGTCCGTGCCTGCGCCTGCGCCTGCGCCTGCGCGGCGAGGCCGAGCACGCCGCACGCGACGAGCCCCATCCATACCTTTTTCATGGCTTCCCTCCTCACGGGACCTGCGGGCGTAAAAGAAGCGCTGCCGCCCGTGCTGGATCCATGGTGCAGGCCGGTAGCCCGTCAATCGCGCGCACGTCCGCCCGTGCTCCGGTCCCTCCCGGGAGACATTCTTCCCCGTCCGCGCCCGGAAAGACGCGCTTTGGCTACGCCGCCCGCGGGTCTTCACGCGCCCGACGATCTTGGGGATGGATCTCGCGCCGGCGACGAAGACGGCATTGCCGCGGCTGACGCGGAAGGGAGCGGGGGGAGGTAGGCGGAGAGGTTTTCGCTGTCGATTCCGCTACCGCCTTCGCTGCCGGGGCGCGCCGCAGGGCGATCGGGCTCCTCAGGGGTCGTGCAGCCGGTGAGCGCGAGGGAGAGGAGCAGGGGGGCGCTTGGCGGAATCGATTGGCGTTTCCGTAATATTGAAAGAGGATAGCAAACCGACAGTCCACGACAATCGGGGGCAAAGGCATTTCATCCGATGAGAAGGGCTCCCGACCGGGCAGGCCGTGGCGCAGGAACAGCGTGGGCACGCCATCGCGGAGCGGTGTGGTGAGGGCTCGACGTTGCTCGCCGCGAGGGCGAGTGAGAAGGAGGCGCGGATGAAGACCCTTTACAAAGCGGTTGGTGCCGGAATCTTCGCCATCGCAGCTTGGTCCTCGCTCGCCGGGGTCGCACAGGCGAGCGGAGGGATCGAGAATTGGGTCTTGGAGGGGGGCGGCTGCTATAGCCCCCAACTGGGCGACAACGACTGTAACATTTGCGGCACGTTCCAATGCGTGGCCACCCCCGTCCGCCTGTGTGAAGGCGAATGCGGCACGCACGGTGGGAAGCGGATCCTCTCGAAGTGGGTCGCGCTCATCGAGTGACCTCCCATCACCACGGCCCGAGCGCGCCCGAGCGATCGCGCACGACCCACGCGAGCACGGCCCCGACAATCGGAAAAGGGCGGGACGGCCGCCAAACGGGCGACGATCGAGGAATCCAGCTCGAGGCGCGTGCTCACGTGGACGGGTGAAAGGCGGTAAAATGACCCGGTTCGCTCGGGCGCTTCGGTCGCGGAATGACCGCCTGTTCTTCGCCGGGCCCCGAAAACGCGTTAACCGCACCAGCAATTGAAAGAGCTGATCTTGTCATTCCACTCGAAAAGCCAAGGCGCGTCATCCATGAATACCACCGTCGGGACCCGAAATCGCGGCCCTCGAACACCTGCACGCCGCACCCGGGATCGAACCGCAAAGAGGAGATCCGGCCCTTCCAGTCGTCCCCGACCCAAGCTGTGGGCCCCTCTCCCCACCTCTTCGACGCGCCCCCGTAATTGACGTCCTCGTAAAACGTGACACACGCGTCGGCGCGGGAAGAGGCCGAGACCACGCCCAGCGCGAACAGTCCCACCCATGGCTTTCCGATCATGCTGCACCTCCCCGGCGGAACGCTCCACGCCCCTGGGCATGTCGTTCCGCTCGCAGCGGGGCCCGTCAACCTTCGCCAAGGCGCTTCGGTCGCGAAATGACCGCCTGTTCTTCGCCGGGCAGCTCGTCTCGCTGGTCGGCACGTAATGGCCGTGTACGCGGTGACGTTCATGGGCACGACGCCGATCGGCTCGCTCGGGGCCGGCTGGATCGCCAAGCGCATCGGCGTCCCGACCACGGTCGGCATCGGCGGCGCCGCGAGCGTCTTGGCGGGGCTCGGCTTCGGATGGAAGCTCCCGTCCGTGCGGGCAGGCGCGCGAGAGCTCATTCGAGGGGCCGCCGCCGCATTGAACGAGCTCGCGCAGGCAGGCGAGGGGGATCCGACGGCGCGTTGAGAGGGCCCCGAAAATGCGTCAATCGCACAGGCAAACGTAAGAGCTGATCCTGTCGTTCCACTCTCCGAGCGAATGCGCGGAGCGCGAGAAGATCCACGTCGCGCCATCGAAACCGGCGTTCTCGAACGGCCGAGACCACGCCTAGCGCGAACAGTCCCACCCATGGCTTTCCGATCATGCTGCACCTCCCCGGCGGAGCGCTCCACGCCCCTTGGCATGTCATTGCCCTCGCGGCGGGGGCCCGTCAACCCACGAAGCCGCCCGCTCGCAGGGCGGCGAATCCGGACTTCACGCTTCTCGTCGGCGCCGCGCTACCCCGAAATACCAGCGCGCCTGCCGAGCGCGCCCCAAAGCACCGCCGCCGCGTCGAACGAGCTCGCGCAGGCGGGCGAGGGAGATCCGACGGCGCGTCGAGGCAGCCCCGAAAACACGTCAAAAGCACTTGCAACTGTAAGAGCTGATCGTGTTGTCCCACCCGTCTGGGAGCCTCGCCGTATTGCCTGAGAAGGTCCACCCCGCGCCCCCAAACTCGACGTTCTGGAACACCTCCACGTAGCACGTGGGATCGAGCGTCAAAGAGGAGATCCGGTCGTTCCACTCGCTCGCGATCCAATGATTGTCCCCTATTCCCGCGCTCACCGACGCGCCCTCGTAATTGACGTCCTCGTAAAACGTGACACACGCGTCGGCGCGGGAAGAGGCCGAGACCACGCCCAGCGCGAACAGTCCCACCCATAGCTTTCCGATCATGCTGCACCTCCCCGGCGGAGCGCTCCACGCCCCTTGGCATGTCATTGCCCTCGCGGCGGGGCCCGTCAACCCACGAAGCCGCCCGCTCGCAGGCTTGGCGCTCGGCTTCGGCCTGCGGCTGCCCTCCCTGCGGCAGGCGCGCGAGAGCTCATTCGAGGGGCCGCCGCCGCGTCGAACGAGCTCGCGCAGGCAGGCGAGGGGGATCCGACGGCGACGCGTCGAGAGGGCCCCGAAAACGCGTCAAGGGCACTCGCAAACGAAAGAGCTGATCTTGTCGTTCCACTCGCCGAGCAAAGGCATGTCGTTCCAGTAGGTCTGCGTCGCGCCAGCGAAATTGGCGCCCTCGAACACCTGCACGCCGCACTCGGGATCGAGCAGCCAAGAGGAGATCCGGTCCTTCCACTCGTCCCCGACCCAAGCTCGGCTCCCCTGTCCCGCGCGCATCGACGCGCCCCCGAAATTGACGTCCTCGTAAAACGTGACACAGGCGTCGGCGCGGGAAGAGGCCGAGACCACGCCCAGCGCGAACAGTCCCACCCATAGCTTTCCGATCATGATGCACCTCCCCGGCGGAGCGCTCCACGCCCCTCGGCATGTCGTTGCCCTCGCAGCGGGCCCCGTCAACCCACGAAGCCGCCCGCTCGCAGGGCGGTGAATTCGACATTTTTGCTTCTCGGCGCCGCCGCGCTATCCCGAAATGCCCGCGCGCCGCCCGAGCGCGCCCCAGAGCACCGCCGCCGCGAGCGCAGGCGCGCCGCACGCGACCGCGAGCACCGTCCACACGAGCGGGCCCGACGCGCGCGGGACGTTGTAAACGAGAATTTCACCCTCGAGCAGGAACCGTCGCCCCGCCGCCCCCCGCCGCGGCCGTATCCCCGACTACGGCATGACGCCACCACGGGTGGGACTCGCGCGGAAAGTCGAGCTCGTCATCGAATTCTCTGGCACTGCGGGTGCACGTACGCATCGGCGCCGGCAGACAGCGAGCGCGAGACGTCCACCGAAGGCGGCGCCTCAGGGCTGCTCTCGCCGGTGCGCTTTCGGGAATGGCAGCGAGAGTTGCCCGAGGGGCACACGCTTACGCATCGGCGGTCCACGCGCCGAGAGCCCCGCGCGGGCCAACCCTTCGCGAATCGCATCCGGTGTGAGCGCGACGTTTCGCCACCGCATCGTGCTCGCACACTTCGGACATACTGTGACATCGATGGCGAACACATGTCGCAAAAGCCACGCCCACGGCTTGCGTCGCGCTTTTCCTCCGGTGGCATCATCCCCATCGAAAAGCTCTCCGAATAGAGGCAACTGCAAAGGCGCTCGGGGTGGCGACGTTCGGCGCTGCCGATGACCGTGCCGACGAAACGACTTCTCTTCGCAATGCCGCAGGCGCGAGCACGCCGTGAAACCGCACCATATGAAAACGCGGCGGCGGCACCATCGCGCATACCCGAGCGAGAAAATCGTAGGGATCCAGCACGACGCACCTCGTCAGCGTAGTTCCCACGGTAGCGAACACACTCATTGGCGAAGTTGTACCTCCGGCAATACCTCCTCGGTCAGATGCACAGCGCCATCGTTCATCCGCCGTCCGAGGCATGATGGACTGAACCCACGTCGCTTGCACGAAAATGCGACCAGTCGCTCGAATCCGCACCCTTCGCATTCCACGCGCATGAAGCCGTATTCGAGAATCCCGCAGCGCAGATACTCCTCGACCTCGCGCACGACGAATCGCGGCAAACTCCCAACCGGCTCCACGCGCTCCCGAAACGAGTCCCAATACGAACGCACGACTCGGTAGAGAACCGTCTCCTCAGGTCGATGCCGCTCGTAGCGGTCGCCGTCGCACATGCAGTGCAGAAAGCGAACCGGAAGGCCCCACGCACGTCCCCCAAGGGACTCGCTCAGCCCTCAGTCTCCTCCTGAGCGAATATTGTTCGATACATATTTCAAGATATTGCGCGAAGAGCTCGGCTCAAGCCTGCCGACGTTGATTCCGCAAGTCTACTTGCATTATGACCCGTACACGGTCAAGGAGCTTCGGGCCGGCCGTCACCTTGTTCGACAGCGCATGGACTTTTTACTGCTTTTCTCACACCACGAACGCGTGGTGATCGAAATCGACGGCGTCCAGCACTATTCATACAGCAAAGGAGTTGCGAGTCCCGAGAAATACGCCGAGATGGTTGCCGCAGATCGGGGGCTGAGACTTGCTGGGTACGAAATTTATCGCTTCGGCGGGGCGGAATTTGGTGATCCCACAGCTTGCGAGAGCTTTTTCCGACAGCTTTTCCGAAAGCACGGGCTTAGGTGCAGCCGCCCATAGCGGACGCCGAACGAGCGGTCAGGTGACATTCCTGCCGATGGCCAGGCGCGAGACGGGGCGTTCCGAGGGCCCGAAAAACGGCGCTTCACGGGCGACAAATCCAATCCCCGCCGCCCCGGCGCCAGAGCCCTGCCGCTCGCTCGATCGACGCGCGTCCCTCGTGCTATAGGGCCGCCCGCTGGAGGCATTCCGGGATGGCGAAACCATCGAACGCGCAGAAGGGACTGAAGATCGCCGCCGAGGTCGTTGCTGGGAAGCGGGACTGCGCCGATCTGGGGCATGGCATCACGGTTGGCGAGCCGATCTCCGGCGAGGAGGCCAAACGGATGCTCCTCCAAGAGCTCGAGGACCAACATGGGGCCGACAAAACGCTGGCGGCGCATCTCCGGGCCGCCGAGGCCCTCTGGTCGAAGATGGCAGCCGAAGGGGTGGAGGAAGGCACACGAGGTCGATTCGAAGCGCTCTTCGTCTCGAGCGATCGTGCGTCGGCCGAATCCCTCGCCGCCGAGCTTGGAGGTGACGAGGACTGGGAGGCCAACGTCTCGGAGGACGGCGCCGGACAGCTCCGCGTCGAGGTCGTCACCCGACCTCTCGTCCGCGGCCCTGAAGTCGTGGTCGAGCTCGCGAACCAGATGGTCATCCACGCCCGTGAATTCGGCTGCGAGTTCGTCTCCATTCAGCCGACGACCCCGAAGGCCCGGCGTCCCTGGTGGCGATTCTGGTCCTAATCCCGAGCCGATCGCGCTCGAGCCCGAGGAGAACGTGGAGGCACCGTTTCGAGCCGGCGCTGGCCTCGGTGTTTTGGGCGGGGACGGCCGAGCAGACGCCTGCCTGCGTCGAGCAGGTGCTTTCGCAGGGTGTCGGCGTCGACGGCCGCGAACTCGGGAGCGCCGCCGGCCATCGCGAGTCCTGCGGACATGACGTGCACCGTGATCACATCGGCGAGATTCGGCTCGGCGCCGGCGAAGACCTTTCGCAGCTTGGTTTTGAGGTCCTCGTCCCTCGGCGCCTGCAATGTCCGGTTGATGAGACGCTTGAGCCCGGGGTCGCTGTTGAACAGTCCTATCAGCGTACGCTCGCGGACGATGAGATCGACGAACCCGCCGAGCGCGTGATCGATCTGCGCGCCTCGGCTCCGTTTCGTGCGCGCTTCGTCGAGGATCTGGTCCATCTCCTGCAAGGCGGGTCCGACCACGGCCTCGGCGATCTCGTCCTTCGACTTGAAGTGATAATACAGCGCGGCCTTCGTGACGCCGAGCTCGTCGGCGATCATCTGCATCGACGTGCCCTCCATCCCGTGTTCGCCGAACAGCTTCAGCGCGGTGGTGAGCAGTCGTGACCTGGTGTCGTGGACAGCGGTGCCGGCAGTCATGGCCCTCCTCGCGGGAACCGAGACAGTACCCCGGTCCTCGCCGTGCGGCATGCTTTCCGTTCGGCCCATCCAGCTTACCGTTTGGTAAGCCACGTCCTGACCGTTCGGCTTGCCACAAACTTACCGATCGGTTAGTGTGGATCCCGAACCGAGGAGGAACCATGACTGCCGATGCCATTCCGCTCGCCATCACCAGGACCTGCCCGTACGCGCCGCCTGCGCAGCATCAACAGCTCCGCAAGGAGGCTCCCATCGCCAAGGTGAAGCTGCCCTCGGGCGCGACGGCTTGGGCTGTCACGAGGCACGAGGACATTCGAACGGTCCTGTCCGATCCACGGTTCAGCGCCAGCCGGCGCAATCCCGGCTTCCCCCACCTGACCGCAGAACCGCCGCAGGCCTTGAGCGCCAAGCCGTTCCTGATCGAAATGGACGGGCAAGAGCACGCGTCGGCACGAAGGGCCGTGGTCGGCGAATTCTCCGTCAAGCGGATCGCCGCGCTCGCGCCGCGCATCCAGCAGATCGTGGACCAGTACATCGACGCCATGCTGGCCGGGCCCCGCCCGGTCGACCTGGTGCAGGCGTTGTCCCTGCCCGTGCCATCGCTCGTGATCTGCGAGCTGCTCGGCGTGCCGTACGATGACCACGAGTTTTTCCAGGCACGCTCCTCGAAGCTGGTGGCTCGTACGTCGTCGCTCGAAGAAAAGGCGGTCGCCTTCTTCGAGCTCGTGGGGTATCTGAACAAGCTCGTGACCGACAAGGAAGAGAATCCGACCGACGACTTGCTCGGCCGCCAGATCGTCAAGCTGCGCGAAGAGGGCGCCTACGATCACGAGGCCATGCTCAACCTGGCCTTCATCCTCTTGATCGCGGGCCACGAGACCACCGCGAACATGATCTCGCTGAGCACGCTGATGCTGCTGAAGAATCCCGAAAAGCTCGCGATCCTTCGGCAAGATCCCGAAAAGACCCCGGCGGCCGTCGAGGAGCTCTTGCGTTACTTCACCATTGCGGATGGCGGCCTCGCTCGGGTCGCCACCGAAGACGTGGAGCTCGGGGGGATGCACATCCGGGCCGGGGAAGGCGTCGTCCTGCTGGCCAACATCGGCAATCGTGATCCGGAGGTCTTCGAGAACGGGGACGATCTCGACGTCGAACGTGGCGCCCGGAACCACGTCGCCTTTGGCTTCGGCCCGCATCAGTGCCTCGGTCAGAACCTGGCCCGGCTCGAGCTGCAAATCGTCATCGATACGCTCTTCCGGCGAATCCCCGAGCTACGCCCCGCCGTGCCCGAGGAGGAGCTGTCCTACAAGGAAAACTCCACCGTGTACGGCATGCACGAGTTCCCGGTCACCTGGTGATTCCCGGCGTCCGGGGCGGGGTTTCAGGGGCGATCCATCCAATCCCGGGAGCTCCTCCCGCCGCCCCCGTGGGAGGGGCTCAGGGGCGGAACACGGCGACGAACGCGTCGGACGCCATCACGTCCGGGTTCATGCTGGCGATTTCGGCCGTCTCCGCCTCGAACTTGACGACACCACGATACATCCCCGCAATGGCGATGTTGCCGAGCGCGTCCGTCCCGACGGCCTCTGCGTGCTGATAGTCCTCCGCGAGGAAACGCGGGGTGTTGATGGCGGCTCCCTCGGCCGAGAACTTCGCAAGGAAGATGTCTTCGTCGCTGCCCGGCTTGAGGCCGACGCCGAAGTTCACGGCGCCCACGATCGAGCCCGTGAGCACGACGTGGCCCCCGCTGTCCGCGGCCACCGCGGGCTTGGCCTCGGCCAGGTTCGTCCCGAACCCGAGCGACCATACCGCCGCGCCCCCGGCAGAGAGGCGCGCGAGGAACAGGTCGGTCGCTCCCTGCGACTGGATCGAATTTCCCATCGCGGGGTCCGCGAACGCGAGCCCGCCCTCGAACGTCCCGGCGAGGAACAACCCGCCCCCCGGGGCGAGCGCCATCGAGGTCAGGAGTCGATTGCCCTCGCCCTGCGCGCTGCCGAACGACCTCGACCACGCGAGCTCGTTCGACGCGTCGAACGAGAGCACGAACAGGTCATTGCCGCCCGTGCTCTGCAGGACGCCGGTCCCCGTCTGGAGCAACGTGCCCTGGAACGACCCGCCCACGAAAAACCCTCCGCCCGGCGCCGCGACGACCGCGGTCGCGGCCTGATTGAGCGAATTGCCGTCCACGTCGCCGAAGGACCGGCTGAACGTCGGCTGGCCGCTCGCATCGAATTTGACCACGAACACGTCGGTGCCGCCCACGCTGAGGAGCTGGTCGGTGCTCGATCCGAAATCGAGCGCGCCCGCGAAGCCGCCCGCG
Organism: Polyangium sp. y55x31; assembly: GCF_029946505.1. GTDB lineage: Bacteria > Myxococcota_A > Polyangia > Polyangiales > Polyangiaceae > Polyangium. Next base: position 23,232 of record NZ_JARZHG010000044.1, on the reverse strand, counting down.
ACGATGATCTCGTTCTTGCTCGAAACCGCGAGCGCGGCGGCCGTCTGCGCCATCGGCCCGCCGTATTGCTTGCTCCACACGTCCTTGCCGTTCGCGTCGAGCTTCACCACGTAAATGTCCGCCGCGCCCTCGCTCGTCAGCGTCTTCGGGCCGACCTCCATGGATCCATCGAACGAGCCGGCGAGGATGACGTTGTCCGCGGCATCGACCGCGATACCGGAGACCTCCTGCACGCCGGGACCGCCGAGGTGCCGCTGCCAGAGCACCTTGCCGCTCCGGTCGAGCTTCACCACGAAGACGTCGTCGTCTCCCTTCGAGCTGAACGTCTCGCCGACGTCGATGTCGCCCTGGAACGTGCCCGCGACGATGATGTGGGAGGCATGATCGAAGACGACCGCGCGCCCCGCCTGCGCGCCCATGCTGCCGAACGCGCGTGCCGAGAGGCCGTCCGTCGAGCAACGAGGGATGCCGTCGCAGTTCTCGTCGATCGTCTCCGTCTCGCAGTTCTCGGGGCCGGCGACGATGGCGTCCGCGCAGGCCCGGTCGTACGCGAAATCGTCGATGCCCGTCGCGGCATTGCAGCCGGGCACCGTCGCGCCCCCGAGCGCGCTCGTCAGCGCCATGATCCCGAGCCTCGCGCGTGTCAGCATGCCCCAATCCTCCTCGTGGGTCTCGCGGCGCCCTAGAAGGCGCCCTCCACCCGCATCGTGCCGAGCCCCACCTGCACCCGCAGCACGCCCGTCCCCGCCGCCTCATCCGCCGGCGCACGGCCGAACGGCCGAACGAGCGCGAGCGCCACGCCTGCGCCGACGAGCGCGGTCCCCAGGACGAACCCCACCGTCGACGCCGTCCCGAGCGCGCGCGCCGAATCGCCGACCGGACGATCCGCGGGCAAGCAATGTTTGGCGGGGCAACGCTCCTCGAGCTCGCTCACCTTGGAGAGCGCGATCGCGCCCGTCACGATCCCGATGCCGAGCCCGAGGCCCCCCGCGCCGAACGCGGCGATCGCCGGATAAAGCGGCCCTTGCCAGCGGAGCGAGAGCGAGACGTTCAGCCGATCGCCCTCGCTCGTCGTCACCCGCTTCACGTCGGAGACGAGCCCCCGCCCCGTGGCCTCGATGGTATGGGTGCCCGGATTGACCAGGATGGGATCCGCGAGCAATGCGGACTCGATCGTCTTCCCGTCGATCGTGACCTGCACGCGTGTCGTATCCGGGCTCGTGATCGAGAGCCGTACCGACGGAATGCGTTGAAGCAGGCTCGACTTCTCGGTCTCGGCGCTCGTGCGTGCGTCGCGGAATGCGGCCGGCGACGTGTTCGTGATGAGCGGGTCCGTGAGGATCTCGTCGTACGCCTTGTGCGCCTCGACCAGCTTCCCCAGCTTGTCGTACGCGCGCGCGACGTAGAGCACGTGCGGCGGCGCGTGCACGAGCGCCTCGGCCTGGCGGAATTGCTCGATCGAATCGGCGTATCGGCCGGCGTCGAAGAGATCGGCCGCCTTGCTCGCGAGCGAGCGCGCGGCGTTTCGATCGGCGATCGTGGGCTCCGCCGCGGCAGGCGCAGGAGCGAAGCAGAGAGCTGCGGCGCAAGCGACGACCGCGGCGCGTCGCAGGTACGTTTCGGAGCAGAGGCCTCTTTGCACGGACCCTCTCAATAACCGAAGTTGCGTTGCTTCTTGACCGGACCGGTGCGTACGGGGGCGACACCGGCGTCCTCCACCACGCCCGCCTCGGCGTCTGCTTCCACCTTCGGCTCCGGAGGCTTCGGCGAGGTCGCGGCGGAGGCCGCCGAGACCTTCACCGCCGGGATGGCCTTCGACAGCCCGCGCTCGGCGAGGATCGGCGTGTCCGTGGAGCGGGCCTCGGACGTCCCCTTCGGCGAATTGAAAGCAATGAACAGGACGGCGATGACGACGACCGCCGGGCCCACCGCGATCGCGGCCAGACGCGCCGGGGTCATGGGCCTCGGCGCGAGCGGATGCACCCGCGCGATCGTCGTGCCCGGCAGCGTGCTCGTCTGCATCTCCGCGGGTGCAGGCGACGGCACGCTCGCCGGCACGAACGGCGCCGGCCCGGGGGGAGGTCCGAACAGGACCGGCGGCGGCGGCGCGCCGGGCGGGGGCGTCGCGACCCGCGAGGCGGCGCCCGGCGGCGGTGCCGGCGCTGCTTGCGGAGGGGGCGGCAGCGGAGGGGCGGCGATCGGGACGTCCGCGTCCGCCGGCGGCCGGATCTGCGGCATCGAGCCCGGGCTCGTGGTCATCAGGCGACCGAGGCTCGGCATCAGCTCGCCTGGGTACAGCCGGCCCACGATGGCCGCGAAATCCGAGGCCATCTCGACCACGTTCCGATACCGCTTCTCGGGGTCCTTCGCGAGCGCGCGCTCGAAGAATGCATCGATTTCGGGCGTCACATCCGGCACGATCGACGACGGCGGCGCCGCGGGCTCGACGCAAATCTTCACCACGAGGTCCCCCACCTGATCCCCGCGGAACGGCAGGACCCCTGTGATGCAACGATACGCGACGACCCCGACGGACCAGATGTCGCTGCGCGGATCGATGTTCTTCACCCCCCGCGCTTGCTCCGGGCTCATGTACTGCGGCGAGCCCATGACCACGCCGCTCTGCGTGACCTCGTCGGCCACATCCGAGACGAATGCCTTCGCGAGGCCGAAATCGAGGATCTTGACGATCTCCTCGTCCTCGACCTGGGCCATGAAGATGTTGCCGGGCTTGAGGTCGCGGTGCACGATCCCGAGCTCGTGCGCGCGCCGGAGCCCGCGCGCGAGTTGCAGCAGGATCGAGGCGACCTGCCGGAGCGAGAGCCGCCGCTCCCGCCGCAGCCGAGCGCCGAGATCCTCGCCCTGCAGGAGCTCCATCACGATATACGGCAGATCGCCGTCGACCCCGTGATCGAAGATCTGCACGATGTTCGGGTTGCGAAGCTGCGCGGCCGCGCGCGCCTCCCGCTCGAACCGCGCGCGCGCGTCGCCGGCCGCCGTCTTCGCCGGATCGATGAACTTGATCGCGATCGGGACGTCGAGCTGCAGGTGCCGCCCGACGAACACCGAGCCCATGCCGCCGCGCGCGAGCTCGTGGGACAGCAGGTACTTGCCGCCCGCGATCACCGCCCCCGGCGCCAGACGCGTCATCCTGTACCTCCCCCGTCACTGCGGTGGCGCTTGCTGGAAGTTCGTGGTTGCGCGTCGCTCGGGCGAAGCATGGCGGAGCCGAAACGCCGTGGACGATATCACGGCTCACGCCCTCACGTCTCGAAAACCGCGGGCCGACCGTAGGTTCCCCCGCAGACTGCGCCGTGGTTCATCTCACCGATTCACGCTCCAAACCTGCCCGGCTCCCTTCTCCTCGACGAAAAGGATTGATTGGAAGACGGGGTTATGCATCGCGCGGGGCGCTTCGCTGAAGAAACCTACGCGCGGGGCGGACGTGGGCGACAAAGCCGAGATTCCGGGAACTCTCCTCGCATCCAAGGCGTCTGAGCCCTCCCGCGAGGTACCGCCCCATGCTCCAGCCAAACGCCCCTGCCCCCGCCTCCGTCGCCGCCCCCGCCTCCGCTTCCGCTCCCGCTTCCATCGCCGCCCCCACTTCCGTCGCCGCCTCCGCTCCCGGCCGCGTCCCTCGCCTCTCGCTCCCGTACGCCGTCCTCGGCGCCGTCGGCGGATGGATGGCCGCCGACTTCTTCCGCGTCGGCGCCCTCAAGCTCATGGACGCCGGCCTCCGCCCTGCGTTCGTCGTCGTCACCCCGCTCTGCGCCCTCCTCCTCGGCGTCCTCGTCCAGCCCACCGTCCACTGGCCTCGCCGCGCCGCTGCGTTCTTCGCGGCCGCCGTGGGCGTCCTCTCGGCCGGGCTCATTGGCGGAGCGCTCATCGGCGTGATGCGCTGGTCGCGCTGGGGCCTCGGCGAGGGCGCCGCGACCGGATTCGTCTGCGCGCTCGGGTTCTTGCCCGCCTTCGCCCTCGTCCTCGCCGCCGCCCGCCGCGTCGGCCGCGCCCGCCCTGGATCCCTCGTCGATCGCGCCGATCGCCGCGCCGTCTGGCTCGCCGTCGCCGTCAGCGTCGCCCTCGGCACCCTCGCCGCCCTGCCCGATTGGAACGTCTTCCCCACCGGCGTCCGCCCCTCCCTCGAGGTCTCGCGCACCCTCGGCCTCGCCGCCGTCGCCGCCATCTTCGCGCTTTGCCTCGGCGACGCCGTGGCCCTCGTGCGGGCGCTCCGCGTCGAGCGCCTCCTGCCTGCCATGCGCGCGGCGTCCGGCGACGACCCGCGTGTCGCCTGGTCGCCGCGCAAGCTCGACCTCGGCCTCGGCGCGGAGACGCGGGCGTCCGTGCTCTCGGCCGCTGTCGTTTATCGCGAGCACGACCGCGTCCTTGCCGTCGTCCACGGCAATCCGCGGGACGCGCGCCGCGCCCTCCTCGGCGCGTTCGCCTGCGGCGTCGTCGCCCTCGGCATCGGCGGCGCTTGCGTCGGCCTCACGGGCGCGCGCACCGCGAGCGCCGCCGACGCGAACGAGCCCGCTCGGATCGCCGCCGAAGCACGATAATCCCCTGTGCACCCGGCTTGCATTTCCCCGATCCTCCGTGCGACCTTCGCGCCGGAGGATCTTGCATGCCGGAATCCTTTTCTCCCGTTCGCCTCGGCCGTAGCAATCTCGAAGTCGTCCCCCTCGGGCTCGCGTCGGCTTATGGCGCCAAGGGGAGCGACGTCGAGTACGCCTTCGAGCGCGGGATGGACTTCTTTTACTGGGGCTCGTACCGCTCGCCGGATTTCGGCGAAGGCTTGAAGCGCCTTGGAAAACGCTCGCGCGAGCGGATGAAGGTCGTCGTCCAGAGCTACTCGCGTTCGCCGTCCGGCATCGGCAAATCGCTCGAAAAGGCGCTGCGCCAGCTCGAAATGGATCACGCGGACGTCTTGCTCCTCGGCTGGTGGAACCTCCCGCCGAAGGACACGATCCTCGACGCCGCCGCGGATCTCGTGCGCCGGGGCCGCGCGCGCTCGGTCATGGTTTCCTGCCACAACCGCCCCGCGTTCAAGCGCCTCGCCCGCGACCCGCGCATCGACCTCCTGATGATCCGTTACAACGCGGCGCACCCCGGCGCGGACAAGGATGTGTTTCCGCATCTCCCGGATCCTGCCCCTGGAATCGTCACCTACACCTCGACCTCGTGGGGCCAGCTCCTCGATCGCAAGCTCGTCCCCGCCGACGAGCGCCTGCCGCGCGCCGCGGATTGTTACCGATTCGCCCTCTCGAACCCGAACATCGGCGCGTGCTGGGCGGGCGCGAAGGACCAGGCGCAAATCGACGAGGCCTTGAAGGCGCTCGAAGAGGGCCCGATGAGCGAGGAGGAGCTCGCGTGGATGCGGCGGATCGGCGCGCGGGTGCGGGAGACGTCGAAGCTGACGGCGCGCGGGATGGGGATCGCGGATCGGCTGGTCAACCTCTACTCGGGTTTTGGTTTTCGCACGACGACGGAGCTCGGCGAAGGCTGACGCAATGGTGATACCGTGGACGACATGAACGACTGGCTTTACAGGACCCCCTCGGCGCTGCACGGCAAGCGCGCGTTTCGGCTCGGCCTCGCGGCGAATTACGGTATCGACGAGGACGGCGTCCGCGCCGCGATCGATCGCGGGGTGAACGTCTTCTTGTGGACCTCGCGGAACAAGGGGATGCGCGCGCCCGTCAAGGCGGCGATGGGCGCGCGGCGCGACGAGGTATCGGTGATCGGCTACGCGCAGATCGGCTGGTTCGGCTGGGGCGTGCGCTCGGGCGCGGAGAAGCTCCTGCGCGAGCTCGGCACGGATCACCTCGACGTGTACTTGCTTGGCTGGCTGGGCACGAGCTCCGCGTGGACGGAGGCGACGCAAAAAGAGCTCCTCCATTTGCGCGAGAGCGGCAAGGTCCGCGCGATCGGCGTGAGCATCCACGACCGGCCGCGCGCGGGCAGGCTCGCGGCCGACTCGCCGCTCGACCTCTTGATGATCCGGTACAACGCGGCGCACCCGGGCGCCGAGCGCGACATTTTCCCGCACGTGAAGGAGCATTCCCCGTCGGTGCTCGCGTACACGGCGACGGCGTGGCGCAAGCTCCTCTCGCGCCCGAAGGGCTGGGACGGGCCGGTCATGAGCGCAGGCGATTGTTATCGGTTCCAGCTTTCGAGCCCGCACGTGGACATGGCGCTGACGGGCCCGAAGACCCGCGCCGAGCTCGAAGAGAACCTCGCTGCGCTCGAAAAAGGGCCGCTCACCGAGGACGAGATGAAGTGGATGCGGGAGTTCGGGCGGAAGGTGCACGGGTAGACGGCCGCGTCGTCGCCACTCCGTGCGTCCCCGGCCGCGTGCCCGTGCGAGCCACCCGCCAGCGCGGACGGGGGGCCCACGGCTGACGTGTGGACCACCCGTCACCTCGACGGGTGGATCTTCGAGCACGTGCGAGCCACCCGTCAACGTGGACGGGTGGATCTCTGACCGCGTCCGAGCCCACCGCAGTCGCGCCGAGCGGTTTCCCACCGCGTCCGAGCCCTCGCGCGACGCCCCGAAGCTTGACTTCGCTGGCAACTGGCCGTTTACTGCAACGGAAAATCGTTTGCATGCCAACATGCGGACGATGGATCGTTGTCGAGGGAGCGGGTCGTGTCGTCTGATCTGGCAGCCGGGGCCATTTTCGCCGGGCGTTATCGCATCGAGCGTCGTATCGCCGAAGGGGGCATGGGGGCGGTGTACGAGGTCGTCCACCTGGAGACGAACCGCCGCCGCGCGCTGAAGGTCATGCACGCGAAATTCGTGCAGAGCGACGACCTGCGCGGACGCTTCCGGCAAGAAGCGCGTGTCGCCGCGGAGATCGAGAGCGAATACATCGTCGACGTCTTCGATGCAGGCATCGATGACGCGACCGGAATGCCCTTCCTGGTCATGGAGCTCTTGCGTGGCGAGGAGCTCGGCAAACGGCTGCGCCGCACGGGCCCCTTGCCCCCGGCGGAGGTTCTCGCGTACCTGCATCAGACCTCGCTCGCCCTCGACAAGACGCACCGCGCGCGCATCATCCACCGCGATCTCAAGCCCGACAATCTGTTCCTCTGCGAGCGCGAGGATGGCCTCCCGCGCATCAAGGTACTCGATTTCGGCATCGCCAAGATCGTGGCCGCCGGCGCCACGGCGGCAGGCGCGACGCAATCGCTCGGCACCCCACTCTACATGGCGCCCGAGCAGTTCTTGATGGAATCGTCGGTCTCGCCCGGGACCGACATCTTCGCGCTGGGGATGATCACGTTCACGCTGCTCGTGGGCAAACCCTACTGGCACGAGGAGTCGCGACAAGGCGCGAACGTCTTCGCCTTCGCAGCGCAGGCGGCACTCGGCCCACGCGAGGCAGCGACGACACGGGCCGCCCGGCTCGGCACGAGCCTGCCACCCGCATTCGACGATTGGTTCGCACGCGCGACGGCGAAGGCGCCCACCGAGAGGTTCCCATCGGCCACGAGCGCCGTGAAGGCGCTCGCCGAGGCGCTCGGCTTGCCGCAGCCGGGACACGTCGCCCTCGGCGCCTCGCCGCCGACTTCGAATTCGCGGCCGGCGTTCCCCTCGCACCCGCCCCACGTGGAGAGCGCCCCCGTGGCAGCGCAGGCAACGGTGCCGATGGGACCGATGCGCGGGCCGACGCCGAGCGGTGCGGAGCCCGACGCGGGGGCACCCGCCGGACATCCTGGGGCGGCGATGGGCCCGGTCCCGACACCGCTCGGGAGCGGCATCACCGCGGCACCGGCGACGCGTTCATCGCGGCCCACGGGGCTCATCGCCGCAGGTGCGGGGCTCGCGTGTCTGCTGGTCGCGGTGGTCCTCTTCGTGGTGGTCTCGGGGATCGAACAAACCGAAACGCCCCGCGCGGCCACGTCAGCGCCGGTATCCGAGGAGTCGGCCGTGGCGAGCGCCGCGAAAGACGTTCCCCCGCAGGCCGATCGACCCGACCAGGTTGCGGGCGTCGCGTCGACGACGCCTCCACCGCAGCAGGAGGGAGCCGTGAATGCAACGCCTGAGCCGACCGGCGGCCCCGTGAACGGCGAGACCTCGGGGAAGACTGCGCCGACGACGACGAATTCGAGGGTCTTCACGAACGAGGACGAATCCGCGATGCGCAAGCAGCTCGAGCCGAAGGTCTGGTCCGGCCGGGCAACCGAGCAGGAAATCAGGCTGCTCATCGCCATTTGCAAGCACCAGCGCGACCAGGGATGCAGGGATCGCGCGGTTGCAATGCTCAAGCAGAAGCAAGGCACCTGAAGATGGGCACGTGATCGGCTTGACGATCTCCACAAGTGCTGGCTCCGGCGCCTGCGTCGAACCTTCTTCCCCTTGCCCTCCACCTCCCGCCCCTTTACGTTCCCCGCCCAATGCCCCCTTCCGCCCGCGGTGAAAGCCACGTCCTCACCCGCGAACCCGATCTCCTCATCGGCCACTTCATCGGTCACGTCGGCGTGGACGACATGCAGCGCGTCCTCGACATCCAGCGCAGTTTCTCCGAAGGCAAGCCCGGCATCTTCTTGCTCGCCAACGTCGAGCGCATGGAAACCGTCACGCCCGAAGCGCGCCGCCTCGCCTCCGAGGCGCCCAGCGCAGGCGACGCCGCCGTGCCCATCCTCGGCGCCGCCCTCGTCGGCGCACGTTTTCACGCCCGTATCCTCGGCGCCATGATCTTCCGCGCATCCCGCATGTTGAACCGCGGCCTCCACTTCCACGTCCGCTTCTTCGATACCGAAACCGCAGCCCTCGCCTGGTTCGACGAGCTCCGCCGCAACCGCCGCCCCGCCGGCTGAATCCCCCTCCCCTCCCCGCCGATACGCTCCCCCCCTCGAAATGCCCCCTGCCCTCGAAGAAAACGAAATCCTCACCGAGGAGCCCGATCTCGTCCTCATTCATTTCCGCGGCCATGTCAGCGCAGACGAGGCGAGGCGCCTCTACGACACCCAGCTCCGTTTCTCCAAAGGCAAACCGCACCTCTTCCTCATCCTCGACGTCGAGGAATTCGGAGAAATGCCCGCCGAAGCACGCCGCGTCGTCATCAACGGTCCCAAGGACCGAACGCCCGTCGCCCCCATCCTCGGCTGCGCCTTCATCGGCGCAAATTTCCACACCCGCGTCCTCGGCACCATGATCTTCCGCGCCGCGCGCCTCCTCCGCGGCGTGAACACCTTCCCCGTCCACTTCTGCGATACCGAAGCCGAAGCCCGCGCCTTCATCGACACACTCCGCCGCAAGATTGACGTCAACGCCCAGCACTGACGCGTCAGCGCCGGGGTTTCCACCCCGGACCCCGACCAGGGGTTGTCCACCCCTGGACCCGGACCAGCGCAAGCGCTGGACTCGGGGTCGATGAACTGCGCGATGCGCAGTTCATCGAACAGCCGGTGGCAAGACCGGCGACGGGCTGGCCCGCCAAGACAGCAGCGCTGACGGTTCAAGCTTGAAACAGGCCCCCGCGGTCTTGCCACCGGCCTGCTGGAAAAACTGCGCACCGCGCAGTTTTTCCACCTGAGGTCCAGGGCGTGCCCAGCAAAGGGGGGCGGACAGCTAAAAACGAGGTTTCCCCGCGACGACTGCGCTCTGCGCAGTCGTCGCCCAGAGGTCCAGGGCTTGCCCTGGTTCGGGTCGAGGGGCGAACAGCCCCCGCGGGGCCCGGGGCAGCGCCCCGGCGAAGCGCTCCCCGATGAGCCCCCCTCAGTCAGATGGCGAGCATCCCGCCGTCGACCAGGAGCTCCGTACCTGTCACGAACTTCGCGTCGTCTGACGCCAGGTATGCGACTGCTGCCGCCACGTCTTCGGGCTCGCCGAGCCTCCCCAGCGGGATCGGCTTCGCCAGGTTTGCCTTCGACTGCGCTGGATCCTTGGACTTCTCCACCATCGCGTCGACCATCGGCGTATCGATGAAGGCTGGGTGCACCGAGTTTACCCGGATCCCGTAACCTTTCCGCGCGCAATGCACCGCCACCGACTTCGTGAACGTGCGCACGCCGCCCTTGCTCGAGCAATAGGCTGCGAGGTTCGGCGCGCCGATGATGCCTGCCACGCTCGACAGGTTCACGATCGCCCCGCCTCCGCGCTCCTTCATCAGCCGGATTGCGTGCTTGCAGCCGAGGAACGTGCCCTCCGTGTTCACCGCGTGCACGAACCGCCATTGCTCGAGCGTCGTCGATTCCACGTCGCCCACGACGCCCACGCCCGCGTTGTTCACGAGCACGTCGAGCCGACCGTGCTTCGCGACGACCGCGTCGAGCACCGCGATCCACTCTGCCTCCTGCGTCACGTCGAGTGCGGCGAACTCGGCCCGCGCCCCGAGCTCCGCGGCGAGTGCTTCGCCTCGGTCCTGCGCCACGTCCGTGATCACCACGACCGCGCCTTCTGCGTGCAGCCGCCGCGCGGCCGCCGCCCCGAGCCCCGACGCGGCCCCCGTGACGACCGCTACCTTTCCCTCGAATCGCTGCATGGCTCGGAGGAGAGCGGAGCCGCCTCCTCCGTGTCAAGCTCGCTGCAAGAAAGGCGGTACCCGGCCTGGACAGACGAACGACGTTTCGATCGTGTCCCCACGGGTACTCTTGGCGGTGCTCCCCATGACCATGTTCGAAACGATGAACGCGGAGACCATGCTCGCGCCTGGGGATGGATTTGCCCAGGCCAAGACCGCGGTTGCGCTCGGAAGACCCCTCTCCTCGCTGCCGCCGCCCTCGTCGGCCCTACGAACCACCGTGCTCCCGCGCGTCGAGGATGACGGCGCCGAGGTCCGGCTCGTCGCCGAGTCCAAGTCGCGGTACGAGCCGATCAAGACCCTCGGCGCGGGCGGCATGGGGGAGGTCGTGCTCGTGCACGATCAGGACATCGCCCGCAAGGTCGCGGTCAAACGCCTGCTGCCCGAGGCGAGTGATCCGGTGATGCTCGCTCGCTTCGTGGACGAGATCCGCACCGTCGGCCGCCTCGAGCACCCGAACATCGTGCCCATCCACGACGTCGGCGTCGACGAGCTCGGCCGTTACTTCTTCGTGATGAAATACGTCGAGGGCGAGACGCTCGAGACCATCATCCGCAGGCTCGCGGACGGCGATCCCGACTACCACCGCAAGTACACCTTCGAGCGCCGCGTCGAGATCTTCGTGGACGTCCTTTCGGCGCTCGCGTACGCCCACGCGAACGGCGTCGTGCACCGGGACGTCAAGCCGGGGAACGTGATGGTCGGACGTTACGGCGAGGTCGTGCTGATGGACTGGGGCATCGCCAAGCCCGTCGCGGCCGAGCGGGATCTCGCGCGGGGCGCGGACGCGACGCTGGGCGAGGAGACCGACCGCGGCCGCATGTTCATGACGCACGTCGGCTCGCTCGTCGGCACCCCCGCGTACATGTCGCCCGAACAGGCGCGCGGCGAGGTGGACAAGCTCGATACGCGGAGCGACCTCTACAGCGCATGCGTGCTCTTCCACGAGCTCGTCACGTTGCGCCACTACCTCGCGGATCGGCAGACGCTCGGCGACATCCTGACGGGCGTCATGGAGCACGAGCCCAGCGTTCGGGACGTGAAGCGGAGCTGCCACCACACGCAGGAAGGGCTCCCGCCCGAGCTCGTGCACTTCGCCGTTGATGGGCTCGCGAAGGACCCGGAGAAGCGATACGCCTCTGCGGGGCAGATGATCGAGCTCTTGCGGCAGGCCCTCGAAGGTCGGATCCACGTGGCCTGCACCGGCACCCTGGCGAAGCGGTTCCTGCGCGAGGCCGCGCGCGGTGTCGACCGGCACCCCCGCCTCATGTTCTGGGGCCTCGTGGGGACGTTCCTCGCCGTGATCTTCTCCGCCGTGACCCTCGTCCGAATGATCGTGGCCTAGCGTACGGCGGTGGCACGTGTGCCGGGCACGTGCTGGCACACGTGCCAGGCGGACGGCACGCGGGGGGCCGGTCAGGCGGCGATGAGCCGCGAGCGCAGGGCCTTGGCGAGCTTGCGACCGTCCTCGGGGACGGGCTCGAACCGCAGGGTGCGCTCGCTCGTGTGTTCGTTCGGACGCACCGAGAGCCGGTGCCCCCGCGCCAGGCCCACGTGCAGGCCGGGGAACCGCGCGTGGAGCTCCTTGGCGAGCTCCAGCCGGTCGCCGGTCGGCAGGGCCAGCACGACGAGCGCGCAATCGAAGTGGCCTGGGCCGTCGAGGGCTACGAATGCCTCGCGGCGGGTGCCGACCTGCACCACCTCGAGCCCCTCCGCTCGCAAGCCGCGGGCGATGATCTCCGTCCGGTCGTGATCGTCGTCGATGAGCAGGACACGCGCCATGAGTCCGCACCTCTCGTGGTAGCGCCGACCTGATTGCAATCGTCATGCCGCCGCTCGACCCTCACCCAGGCGCAACGCGACCTACGCCTCTGGGTTCGCATGGTGGGCTGGCTGAGGAGTCTAGACCTCGACCTGCGGCCTACGCGCCGCAACCCACCGAGTCACGGGCGGCGGGGGCGGATGGCGCGGGCGCGCGAGCCTGGGCTCCACGGCACCGTCCGACGAACGAGCGAAAAGTCCTTGGAGATCGGGCACCTCTGCGAAAGGACCTCAGGCTGATTCTCGGAAGGCGCTCGGAGGGCCGTCCTTGCAGGGTTTGCATGAAGGGTGGCGTGCACGTGGCGGAACGACGTGCGAACCCCGGCGCGGGTGCGGGCGAGAGCTTGCGCGTCAGGGCGAAGGCTTTGCGCTCTCGGGGACGATCGACGGCAGCGCCTCTTTCAAGAGCTCGAAGGAGCGCTTGCGGTAGGCGTGGTAGGTCGGGATTTCCCATTCGCTCCAGGTGTACGAGACCACCCCGGCTGCGGGGATGACCCACGAAGCGTCGGCCTTCAGGGCGCGCGGCAGCGAATCCGTCACCTGCCCTTCCGCCTCCTCGGCGCCGCCGAGCGTCGCCACCATGATCCCGAACGCGGGGGTCTTCGTGGTGGTCAGCTCGACCTCCCTGGTCTTCGGACCGGGCACGTGATCATCGACCACGAGGCGCTGCGAGGGGTCCGTCACGTTGAGCAGGGTCCACGGGATCCGGACCTCGAGCGTCCCGTCCTCGATCGAATACCAGAAATTGTTCGTCGAGCGCACCGCCTCGGGGCCGGTCCGGAAGCGGCCCGTGTCCTGCCAGACGATCGGCGCGATCATCTCGCCCTGGTACCAGAACGAGTTGTTCGTGATGGTGCGGACCGGGTTGAACAGGCCGTCGTCGTTGGGGGCCGTACGATAGAGCTGCCAGTACTCCCGTTTTCTGTGCCAGATGCCGAAAAGATCGTAAGGCTGGTCGACGAGCAACGCGACGTCCTGTTCCGACTCGATACGAAGGAGGAATTCGATGCGCCGCTCGGTGCGGAGCGAACACTCGGGATCGAGGCACGCGTCGCCGGCCTCGGGCAGGTAGGTATCGAGGCCGACCACGTAATCCACGTGATCCCAGTCGACCTTTCCATTGCCGTCCGGATCGAGCGACGCGACCCGGATCAGGAGGTGCAGGAACCCCTCGTCGGAGTCCACCTTGATCTCGCGGAGGGTGCGCATGGGATCGTACACGTCGCCCTGCGGCGCGAGGGGCGGACCCTCTTGCCAGGCGTTCGGCTCGACCAGAAAATCGTCCCCTTTCCCGTCGAGCACGTGCGCGAGCCCCTCCGGGCCGGGGCGCATCGCGATGAAGCCGAAGTTTTGCTCCGGGCTCATCGGGTTGTACCAGACCCGCCGCCGCTCCGCGGGCAGCTCCACGCGATCGACCACCCAGGCCCGCTTGAACCATTCGTCGATGAGCTCGAACAGGAACGCGCCGTTCATCCCGGCGGTCCGGATCGTCCGGAGCGACCGCGAAACGGCGTCGGCTTGCTCTTTCTCGTCGAGATCGCCGTGGTGCAGCCCTGATTTGGCGTAATGCCCGGATCCCTGGCTCGAAGGGTGCCCGATCTCGCCGATGATCAACGTGCGGCCGGCGTAGAGCTCCCGCAGGTGGTCGAGGTAGCCGAGGTACGAGTTCGGCCCCATGTCGTCCTCGACCTGGTAATCCGGCTCGTAGAGGATGAACTCGGGATAATACGGGTAGGCGTGATAGGAGAAGAAGAGCCCGGGGCCAAAGCCCGGGGTGACCTCGATCTTCAGGAGATCGAGCTGCTCGATGTCGTCGACGGACTCCGGATACTCGTATTCGACCACATGGTCGATCGGATCGAGCGTGGGCCAGTTCGAGAACCCGATGGGGTGCTTCACGTCGTACCGCTCTTCCTCGTAGACCGTGAGGTAATCGAGGTGCTCGGTCACGAACGCCTCCATCGGCGTCGCGTTCTCGATGGAAAACCACGTGCCGGAGAACGAGACCTCGCAGGGCAGCTCGTGGCAGTGATCCTTGTAGTATTTTTGCTGCGTGCTCATGATGGTGAGCGGCTCGACCTCGCGGCCGACCAGCCAGCCGAGGAGCCACGGAGATACGTCGGCCGTGTACTTGCCGAACGCGCGGCCGTAGTTCATCGGGTTCTCCGGCGTGCCGTAGGGGATCTCGCGGTTGCCGTGGACGACGTCGACGACCTTCTCGATCTCGTCGCGGAACCAGATGCGGATCGATTCGTCGAGGTAATCCGGGACGCCCGTGAACTCGGGATCCTCTTCCGGCTCCTTGAGCCACGCCCCTTGCAAGAGGTAGAGCGGGTGCTCCGGGTGCTCGGTGTTGTGGCGCAAAAGCTCCTCGTAAAAGAGCGGGGATTGCACGGTGTAGATGCGCACCGAGTTGGCCCCGAGCTCCGCGATCGTCTCGATCCACTCGGCGATCTGCTCGCGCGTGGCCACGAATTCGCCCGGGGACGTGCCCGGAATCGCGTGGCTGTAATTGACCCCGATCGGCCAGAACGGCTCGAAATGGTCGCCCTCCACGCGGATCTCGAATCCGTCCTCGCCCGCGCGGAATTTATACCCTCGATCCTCGTCGGGCCCCTCCCCTCCGCTGCCCGCCGTGCCTCCTCCGCTGCCTGCCGTGCCTCCTCCGCTGCCCGCCGTGCCTCCTCCGCCGCCCGACGCCGCGCCGCCCGACACCACGCCGCTCGTGATTCCTCCATCGGGAGCCCCGCAGGCCGCCGTCGCGAGTGCGACGAACGAAATGAGGGGGCCCGCGAGGACGCGAAGGACGGACGCCGTGCGGAAACGATGGGTGCTCCATTCCATGACCATCAACATAGCAATGTAAGGATTGAAATCCCGGGACAGCCCGATCCTGGAAACGAAATCATTTCAATGTTTCGTCACGACATACGCGGCCGCCCGGAGCGATCCGGACGAGCGGGCCTGGCGTCGGGTCGGGCCCGATTCCAGGCGCCGGCGAGGGGCCGAGCGTGGTAACGTCCGCCCATGGCACGCGTCACGGTGGAGCGTCTCGGTCATGTCGTCCGCATCGGCCTGAACAGACCGGAGAAGCGCAACGCATTCGATCTCGCCATGCTCGACGAGCTCGCGCAGGCGTACACGGCCTACGAGGAGGACGAGGGGCTCCGATGTGGCCTCCTCTTCGCCCACGGAGGCCATTTCACGGGCGGTCTCGACCTCGCGGAGGTCGGGCCCGCAGTCGCGTCGGGCCGCGCGCTCTACCCGAAGGGGAGCGTGGACCCACTCGCGATCGGCCCGCGGCGCCTCACGAAGCCGATGGTCGTCGCGGTGCAAGGATATTGCTTCACGATCGGCATCGAGCTCGCGCTCGCCGCCGACATCCGCGTCGCGGCCGAGGACACGCGCTTCTCACAGCTCGAAGTGCAGCGCGGCATCTTCCCGTTCGGCGGCGCCACGCTCCGGTTCCCGGCGCTCGCAGGCCACGGCAATGCCATGCGCTGGCTGCTCACGGGCGACGTGTTCGATGCGAAGGAGGCGTATCGGATCGGGCTCGTGCAGGAGGTCGTCCCCGCAGCCGATCTGCTGGATCGCGCCACGTGGATCAGCGAGCGGGTCGCCGCGCAGGCGCCGATCGCGGTCCGCGCCACGCTCGCGTCGGCGCGCGCGGCGATGACCGAAGGCCCCGAGGTGGAAGCCGCGCGCCTCGAAGAACGAGCCCGCGCCCTCATGGGCACGGAGGATGCCGCCGAAGGCATGCGCTCGTTCGTCGAGAGGCGCGCCGGCCGCTTCCAGGGGCGCTAGGCGTCCGTCAATCGTAACGAGCGAGGATGAAGTAACGCGCATCCGGGACGCCGAGCTCGCCCGCGCGTTCCGCGTGCGCGGCGTCGCCGAGATCGACCTCTTCGCTCTCCGGGCTCTCGTACTGCACGTACGCAACCTTCAGGCCCCACACGCCCTCTTCGTGCGGCATCTGCTCCATGTCCACGCCGCGCATGTACTCGCCGGGCCCTTCGCCGTCCTTGGTCCCGAGCATGCCGAATGCGAGCGTCGCGGCCGTCAGAGGTCCTACGCACGTGAAGTACATCGACACGGACGCCTCGTCCCATTCTTCACGCTCGCGCCCTTCGAGCTTCTCGCCGACCGCCGCCCACACCTCGTCCGGCACCGCCTTCGCCCGCTCGAGCGCGTGCAGCGCGACGTCACGCAGGATCGTATCCGGCCCGTACGTCCCGCCGCGCCCGCCTTCGAAGCCGACGTGCACCTCCGCGTAGGCCGTATCGTCCGGCGCAGGCCCCGTATCCGTGAGATCGCCCGACGCCACGACCGTCAACGCATGCCCCGACTTCGCAGCAACCGCCTCGACATGCTTCGCAAACTCGCCGAGCTGCCTGCGCGTCATGCCACCCGTCGAGAAGCGCTTGCCCGCGACGAGCACGCCCTCCGTATCCTCGTCGAAGCTCACCTCATGGGGGCTCGGCTCATCGTCGCCCTCCTCCTCGTCCCCACGGTCCTCGTCCTCGAAATCGTCCGTATCCTCGTCGCTCATGCGGCGCACGGTAGAGGAGTTCGTACGGATTCGCACGGAGAAAACGGCGGCCGGCGCACCCATCCGGGCGCCTCTTCACCGCCTCGCGCCTTCCTGATAGAAGGTCGGGCCATGTCCACTTCCTACGAACTGCTCTACTTCCCGCTCCGTGGCCGCGCCGAGCCCATCCGGCTCATGTTTGCCACGGCGAACGTCGATTTCACCAACACGCCCGTCACGAACTGGCCCGAGCTCAAGCCGAAGACGCCCCTCGGCCAGGTCCCCGTGCTCATCGAGCGCAGCGAATCCGGCGAGCGCCAGCTCCCGCAGAGCATGGCCATCGTCCGCCACCTCGCCCGCGTCTTCAACCTCGACGGCAAGGACGAGGTCGAGAAGACGAACACCGACGTCGCCGCCGAGACCATCAATGATTGGCGTACCAAGTTCGCGCCCGTGCAGTTCGCCGCGTTCATGCACACCGAGCAAGCCGTGATCGACAAGTACTGGGCCGACCTGCCCGGCACGCTGCGCACGCTCGAAGGCCTGCTCGGGAGCTGTACCTGGTTCGGCGGCGGCGAGTCGCCGACATACGCGGACGTGCTCGCGTTCGACGCGCTCGACAACCACGTGGGCATGAAGCCCGAGAGCCTCGCAGACTTCCCCCGGCTCCGCGCCCTCCACGACCGCTTCCGCGCGCTCCCGAGCGTGGCCGCGTACCTCGCAAAGCGCGGCTGAGAGGGTGTCCACAGCGTGCCGTCGGGGTTTCACCCCGAACCCCGACGAGGGGCTGTCCGCCCCTCGACCCGGACCAGGGCCAGCCCTGGACCTCTGATGCATCGACCGCGATGCGGTCGATGCACAGGCGTCTGTGGAACTGGGCTGAACCCTCCAGGAGGGTAGGCGAACGCAAGGCATTGCGGCGCGCAAGCCCTCCCCAGGGTCGACGGCCGCTCCACGTTGCGTTTCCCCACCCTCGGATGGGCCCGAACGTCGCTTCGCGTTGCGCTTGCCGACCCTCGGATGGGCTCGAAGGCCCTCTCCACGTTGCGCTTGCCGACCCCCCGATAGGCTCGAACGCCGCTCCGTGTTGCGCTTGCCGACCCCCCGATAGGCTCGAACGCCGCTCCGCGTTGCGCTTGCCCACCCACGGACAGGCGACGACGCCGCTTCGCGCTGCGTCCCGACACCCCATGAGAGGCCCTTCGACGCAGCGCCGAGCGATGCTCCACCCCCTCGAAGGCCCAGGCGACGCTCGATCGAGCGTCGTCCCCCCCTTTCGCGGTAGGGGTGGTGTTCGATGCATCCCGCCGCCGGCCCCCCTCCTCACTGGGCCGGCTCCGCGCGCTCGTGCCCTTCTCGGGGGCTACGCCGCGCCCATTGCACCAGCGTCTTTGCACGCCGGATGTCGGCTCGGGCCATCCCCGAATCGCATGAGCCGACGACCGATGGACAAGCAACTCCTGCGGCTGCGCATGTGGCTCCGGTGCCACGTGGCATGGATGTTGTGTATGCCAAGGATGTCCGAAGCGATGTGGACGTACTGCGCATCGAGCTGCAAAGGGAGTCGAGTCGACAAAGGGGGCATCATGAAACGAACGATCTGGTTGACCTTCCTGGGCTGTGCAGCCCTGTTCGTATTGAATGGCCGTGTCGCCGGTGCCGACACGCCGTCGGCACCGCCGGCAGCGCCGGGGAGCGTGGCAGAGGCGTCTTCCGAGCTGCACGCCGCCTGGACGTACTGCGCCGACGAGGACGGGTGGTGCTCGTTCACGGGAACCCGTAAAGTGGCTTATGGAGCGCGTGGCGTTTTTGCTCATATATCGGCGACCGACGGCGTCACCTGCAACAACGCAACGTTCGGTGATCCGCTCGTTGGTGTGCGCAAGGGATGCTGGCTTTGGAGCGACTGAGGCCGTGAGATGCCTGTGATCGGCGGCGACACGTCGTCGGTCACAGGCCGCCTCGCGTCGAGGCCGCTCACCGATCGGATCCCGATGGGTGCGCCGCCCAGCATGCTCGTGGCGCGTTGCCACACGCCGCAGACTTGCGCGGACGCCTTTCGGATCCTGCAGACGCTCGCGCCCCTCTGATCGGATCTTGCCGCCCCGCGCCAGTTGAGGCAAAGCGGCGACGTGGAAGAGCTCGGAATTTCAACCGGAAAGGTCCTCCTCACGGGCGCGAGCGGCTTCATCGGCGGCCGCTTGCAAAGCGCGCTCGTCGATCGAGGCGTGGACGTCGTCTCGCTGCGGCGACGTGGCTCGCCGCCCGCGAAGCGGGGGCGCTCGGTCGAGGTCGAGTACGACGATCGCGCGGGCCTCGAGCGCTTGATCGCCGAGGAGAAGCCCGACTACGTGCTGCACGTCGCGGGCGCGACGAAGGGCGTCGAGTACGCCGATTTCCAGAGGGCGAACGTGATGCCCACGGAAAACCTGCTCGAAGCGCTGCGCAAGAAGCACCCCGAGGTGCGCCGCTTCGTGCTCGTCAGCTCCCTCGCGAGCTTCGGCCCTTCGAGCGCCACGCGCCCCCACGTCGAGACGGATACGCCGCGCCCCATCGAGTTCTACGGCCAGAGCAAGCTCGAAGCCGAGCGTATCGTCGAGCGCGCCGGCGACGTGATCCCCTGGACCGTCCTGCGCCCCGGCGGCGTGTACGGCCCGGGCGACGTCGACTACTTCAACCTCTTCCGCGAGGTCGAGCGCGGCCGGAACGTCTTCTTCGGCAACAAGAAGCGCTGGTTCTCCGGCATCTACGTCGACGACCTCGTCACGGCGACGCTCGTCTCCGCGACACACGACGGCGCGAAGGGCCGCGCGTTTTTCGTGTGCGACAACGACCCCGTGACCTGGGAGCGCTTCCAGGGGGCGATCGTCGAGGCGAGCGGCCAGCGCGTGCTCACCGTGGATCTGCCGGAGATGCTCGTCGACGTGGCCGCGTTCGGCGGCGAGATCGCGACGCGCTTCGACAAGAAGCCGCGCCTCTTCAACCGGCAAAAGGCGAAGATGGGCGCGCAGGAGGCGTGGACGTGCAAGAGCGACGCGCTCCGCGAGGCCACGGGCTGGCGCTCGAAGGTGCGGCTCGCGGAAGGCGTGCGCCTCGCCCTCGAATGGTATCGCCGCGAGAAGTGGGTCTAGGGCAATGGGATATTGCCTCGGCTATGCGCTGATCGAGGGGGGCGACGCGGCGTTCTCGATGGACGCCTCGGCCGTCACGTTCGGCCCGGGCGCGCTCGCGGAGGTCGGCGAGGAGGCCGCGGCGCTCGGGCTGCGGCGCGTCGCGCTCTTCACGGATACGCGGCTCGCGCGGCTCCTGCCCGTGGAGGAGGCGCGCCGCTCGCTCGGGCGCGCGGGCATCGATGTCGTCGTTTACGACGAAGTGCACATCGAGCCGACGGAGCGTTCGTTCGCCGAGGCCGCGCGGTTCGCCGCGGAAGGCAGGTTCGATGGGTACGTGTCGGTCGGCGGCGGATCGGTCATCGATACGTGCAAGGCCGCGTTGCTTTACGCGACCTACCCGGCCGACTTTTATGCGTACGTGAACCGCCCGATCGGCGAGGGCCGCGAGGTGCCGGGTCCCCTGCCCCCGCACGTTGCTTGCCCGACGACGACGGGCACGGGCGCCGAATGCACGGGCATCGCGGTCTTCGACGATACGAGCCGCAAGGCGAAGACGGGCATTGCCTCCCGAAGACTCCGCCCGACCCGGGCGATCGTCGACCCCACGGCCACGCGGACGATGCCGAAGAGCGTGGTGGCGGCGAGCGGGTTCGACGTGGTGACACACGCGCTCGAATCGTTCACGGCGCGGCCCTATTCGACGCGGCCGCGGGCGCCGGAGGCGAGCAAGCGCCCGATGAGCCAGGGAGCGAACCCGTGGAGCGACATGGGCTGCAAGAGCGCGCTCGAGCTCGCGGGGCGTTATCTGCTCCGCGCAGTCGAAGATGCGGACGACGAGGAGGCGCGTGAGGGAATGGCGTGGGCGGCGACGCTCGCGGGCATCGCGTTCGGCAATGCGGGCGTGCATTTGCCGCACGCGATGTCGTACGCAGTCTCGGGCTTGTGCCGCTCGTTCACGATGCCGGGGTATCCCGAGGGCGAGCCGCTCGTGCCGCACGGGGTGTCGGTCGTGGTGAATGCGCCTTCGGTGTTCCGGGCGCTCGCCCAAACGAACCCAGCGCGGCATCTGGAGGCCGCGGCGCGGCTCGGCGCGGACGTGCGCGGCGCCGCGACGGAGGACGCGGGCGAGGTGCTGGCGACGCACCTCAGCGGAATGATGCGCGCAGCGGGCATCCCGAATGGGCTCTCCGAGGTGGGATACGGGGAAGCCGACGTGGAGGCGCTCGCCGCCGGGACGATCGTGCAGGCGCGCCTCGTCTCGAATGCGCCGTGTGTCATCGACGAAGAGGGGCTGCGGGGGCTCTTCCGCGGGGCTTTTGCTTATTGGTGAGGCCGGGGCGTGCTAGCCTCGGCGCTCCCATGAGCGACAAAGCCACTGATCTCAGGCAACGCCTGATCCGCAACTTCAACACGGCGAACCTCGAACGTTTCCAGCGCGCGCCGCTGTACGACACCCTGGCCGCCACCCTCGGCCCGGGCACGGCGGCGAAAAAGCTCGGCGCCTCGATCGACATCATGCCCCCGGGCGCCCGGAGCTGTCCCTACCATTACCATTACGTGCAGGAGGAGATGTTCATCGTCCTCGAAGGCGAAGGCACGCTGCGCGTAGCCGGCGAGCATTTGCCCATCACGGCCGGCGACGTGATCTTCATCCCGCCGGGCCCCGAGTACCCGCACCAGATCCTCAATACCTCGAACGCGCCCCTCAAATACCTGTCCATCAGCACGATGGAGTACCCCGAGATCTGCGAGTACCCCGATTCGGGCAAGTACCTCGCGAAGGCCGAAGCAAAGCCCGGGGCCTTCCGCGTGGTGCAGCGCAAGGAGACGTCGGTCGATTACTGGGACGGAGAGCCCTGAAACGGCGAGCCCCCGAGCGCACCAGCGCCGACCTCGTGACGTACCGGCACGTCAAGTTTCCTGTTCCCTTGCTCGCAGGGTTTTGCTAGAGGCGCCGCGTCACGCCACGAAGCAGGGAAAGGAACCGCTACCCCCATGAAGAGCTCGATCCGTACCGTCGCATCCATGTTCGTCGTCGCCGCCGCCCTCGCGGGGTGTGGCAAAGGTGAAGAGGCCCTCGTCCGCGTGCAGGTGCCCGAGGCGAAGTGCGAGGTCGCCATCCCGGGGAACATGCAGATCTCGGACGCGTCGGCAGGGGGATTCTGGGTCGTCCCGAAGGGCAAGAGCAAGATCGACGGGATGCTCGTCGCCGTCACGCCCGTCGGGCCGATGGGCGACCTCGCGCCCCCTGATGCGCAAGACGTCAAGGTCGAAAAGGACCAGAAAAACCCCGACGGCTCCGCCGCGCGCGAGGGCTCGTACAAGACCGCCGTCCAGACGTTCTACGTGGCGGAGTACGCCTACCCGATCGGCAAGGACTGGCTGCACTGCAACATCAAGGCGGCGAAGGTCGAGCGGCGAGACGAGGCCGCCAAGATCTGCCGCGTGCTCGCGCCGAAGGCGCTGTAGTTGAAGCGTCGCGCCGGGGCGCTGCCCCGGACCCCGCGGGGGCTATTCGCCCCTCGACCCGAACCAGCGCAAGCGCTGGACCATTTGGGGAAAAACTGCGCGATGCGCAGTTTTTCCCACAGGCCGGTGGCAAGACCGTGAAGGTCGTCGCACGCAGCGAATCGTTGCCGGCTGAAACGTCAGCGCCGCTGTTTTGGTTGGCAGGGTCGTCGCTGGTCTTGACTCGGCCTGTTCGATGAACTGCGCGTTGCGCAGTTCATCGACCCCGGGTCCAGCGCTTGCGCTGGTCCGGGTGCAGGGGCGGACAGCCCCTGCTGGGGCCTGGGGCAACGCCCCAGCGAAACGCCTCCCAGATGCGCTCTCCTACTGCGGGAACGAGCCGGAGCAGGACTCCAGGGCGGAGCGCTGCACACCGCAAACCTGTCGCCACGAGCAGACTGCGCCGGCGACGCAATCGATGTACTCCTCGAATGCGTCTTCACAGCCGCGAGCCTCCGCGTCCGACTGGAGCTTCTTGCCGTCGGTGAGGCAATCGTTCGGGTCGACCTCGCTGCATTCGCCGAGGTCCTCGCAGACGCCGTCGACCGTGTTCTGACAGCCCAGGCTCAGCATTGCGAGGCCGAGCGCCACGAAAAGAACGCGATTCAATTCGCACCTCCCATCTTCGCGCCGCCGCTGCCGCCCGCGCCGCCGATTCCGCCGGCGCCGCCGCTGCCGCCCGCGCCGCCGATTCCGCCGGCGCCTCCGCTGCCGCCGGCACCGCCGCTGCCGCCTT
>NZ_JARZHG010000043.1 GCF_029946505.1 Polyangium sp. y55x31 | reverse complement strand
CCAGAGCTTCCGCCGCATCGCGGTACGGTACGAGCGCCACGTCGAAAACTTCCTCGGCTTCGTCCACCTCGGATGCATCGTCGTGTACCTCAGGAGACTCCTGGACGATTTATGAGATGACTTCTAGAACAGGTGCGCCTCGGTGGGCGACATGTCGCTACAGACCCACTGCCCGCTCGAATAGGGCGGGAACGTGAGCCCGTCGCAGACCGAATACCCTCCATACCCGCCGTTGGCGCACCAGACGCAATCCCGCGGGCCCGAATCGAGCCGCACGTAGGCGTCGCCATTCGTCCCGGCGCTCGCCGGCAGGAACGCGTCGTTGCCGTTGAGCTGCACGTAGATGTTGATCTCGTTGTCCGGATACATGTCGCGGAGGTAGCCGCGGTACGCGATCGTGAGCAGGGCGTGGGCATCATAAAGATCCACGCTGTTCCGGATGAGCTCGAAGGGCCCGGTGGTGACGGTGTCGACGATGCCACACGTCGGATAGCTGGGCGGATACATCGAGGCGTCGGCCTCACGGGTCGAAAGGCCCAGCGCGAACGGAAGAGCGAGCAGGAAAATTCTGGCTTTCATGAGGATCGTCGGCGTATCGAACAACGCGGACGGCGTCAAGGGCGTGACGTCGACGCTCAGCCTAGCCGCGCCTGGGCTTTTCGGGATCGTCAGAGCTCCGCGACCCGCCCGCCCATCATCACCTTGCGGACCCCGTTGATGACGACGTTGATGTCCGCCAGAGGGTCGCCCTCGACCGCGATGATGTCGGCGTAGTAGCCCACCGCGACCTTTCCGATCTCGTGCTGGACGCCGATGCTCTCGGCTCCATGGATGGTGGCGGCGCGGAGCGCTTCGAGCGGGGTCATCCCGGCCTGCACGAACCAGGCGAGCTCCCGCGTATTTTGACCGAATCCGGTGAACACGGCGTCCGAGCCCATCGCGATCTTCACGCCCAAAAGGTGCGCCTGGGCCGTGCTGGCGAGGTTATCGCGGATGTACGCGTCGAACTTCGCCGCCAGATCGGGCGCGTAGCCGAAGAACGCGAGGTTGTCCTTGTAATACCGGTTGTGATCGATGGTCGGCACGTAGATCGTCCCCTTGTCGATCATGTTGCCGCAGTCCACCGCATCGAGGCCCTCCGGGTGCTCGATCGAATCCGGGCCGGCCATGATGGCGAGCCTGGCCGTGTCCTCGTGGTATGCGTGGATCGCGATGGGCAACCCCTCCTGGTGGGACGTCTCGACCAGCAGCTCGAGCTCGTCGAACGTGAACGTCGGCACGCATTCGAGCCTCTGGTCGCTGCACTGGTCGGCCCATACTTTCACGAGATCGGCGCCGCGCAGCACCTGGAGCTGCACCCAGCCCTTCAATTGATCGGCGGTGAACGCGCTCGGATACTTGTGATTGGAGATCCCGCCGATGGAGTTGAACATCCGCGGTCCCGGCGTCTTGCCGGACCTGATCTCGGCGCGCAGGGGGTTCAGGATGAAGTCGCCGCCGCCCTTGTCGATCGCCGTGGTGACGCCGGTCTCGAGCGTCGCCAGAGCGGCGCCGCGGGCGAGGTCCAGGAGCTTGTAGGGGTTGTTGCTCATCAGCCAGGAGGAACGGGCCCACGGGAGCGTGCCCGGCTCCTTGTCCGTCTGGTAGGTGAAGTGGACATGTGCATCGACGAGCCCGGGAAGCCCGGTGTACGCCGTCCAATCGATGACGCTGGCCCCGCACGGGATCTGCTTTTCATCGGCGCCGACGTAGCGGATCCGATCCTCGTGGATCACGACGATCGCGTTGTCGATGACGGTGCCATCCTCGGGATTGACGAGCTTGCCCAGCCGAACGGCCTTGTCGTCGCTCGTGCATTCCGTGCCGCCCGTATCGCCGGGCGGGTTCTTCTTCTCTGGGCAGCAATGGACCGTCGTGAGGATGGCGAAGGCCAGCGACGATCTTCGGAAAGCTGTTTTCCACATGGGAAAGCTCCTCCGGCCCCCGCGGCGACGACCGCCAAGCGTGGCGGAACAACTCCCGGAGCGGCAAGAACCGTACCGATCCACCCAATGGCCTTCCGAGCTTCGCCAGGCCGGCATACAAAAGGGCGCCCCGCGCGAACTGTCGCGGGCGTGCAACGACTGTCACGCTGCTATGACGGTGCAAGCGTAACGACGGCATGACACGTACGGCGAGGCGACAGGAATGAGCGCACACCGCGCGCCACGGCGTCGTCACACTCCGGGAGGCCCGGGTGATGTACGGGCGTGCAAAGCCCACTCCTGCTCCCAGTCCTGTCCCTCCTCCTCATCGCCTGCGGCGCCGCGCCGCCCGCGGCCCCGATCGATCCCTCGGCCCAGAAGGCCGGCCCACGCGCTGCCGTGCACCCGCCTGGTTGTCGTGGGTCGCAGTCGTCCGCAGCCCCGCCCGTGGCCGCCGACGCCGCCCGAGCGCGCGCCATGGCGGCCGCGCGCGCGCCGGACCACTGGGGCAAAGGCTACCGGGCGCTCCAGCCGCCGCCGGGCTTCCGCGTCGTCCCTGTATCGAGAGGCGCCGCCGCCCCCGCGGACGACGAGGAGGTCGAGACGGACATCACGCCCGCCGACCTCGTGGCGAAATTCGAATACCAGCACGAGGGCGGCGAATGGTTCTCGGTCGTCGTTCAGGTGTTCGACCACCCGGCCGCGCGGCCCGAGGGGCAGAGTCTGTTTCGTCATGCAGTCATATCGTTCGACGCGAACGGCGAGGACGTGACCGACGAGATGGAGGACGACAGTTTCAAGAACTGGTTCGACCGCGTCGCCGAGCTTCGCGACGAGAAGGGCCGCCGTATCGTGGAGTGGGCGTACGTCGAGAAAGGCTGCGAGCGCGCCGAGCTTTACGAGCGATTCATCGAGGACGGCGAGCATCTCTGGCACGTCAGCATGGAAGTCATGCCCACGGCGCCCGAGGAAGATTTGCTCCGCTGGATGGTGCTCCTCTTCGACGCGCCGCTCGCCGGCCCCGCGCCCGCGGATCGCCGCGGGCTCGCCTCTGGCAATGGGACGACACGCTGACGGATGTGTATCGAGGCGGGCGGGCCTCGTCGAGGGAAGTTGGGGCCATAGGCCCGCCGCGCTTACTCGTCCTTCTCCATCTGGGTTGCAACCAGGGACGCATACCACCCGCCGCGGGCCACGAGCTCCGCGTGGCGCCCGCGCTCCACCAGCCGGCCCTCATGCATTACGAGGATTTCATCCGCGTTCCGGATCGTGCTGAGGCGGTGCGCGATCACGATGCGCGTGCAACGAAGCTTCGCCAGCTCCTCGTTGACCCGCGCCTCCGTGACGGCATCCAGGGCGCTCGTGGCCTCGTCGAGGAGCAGGACGGACGGCTTGCGCACGAGCGCCCTGGCCAGCGCCAGGCGCTGACGCTGGCCGCCGGATAGCGAGCTGCCGCCATCCGCGAGGACGGTGTCGTAGCCAGCGGGCATCGCCGCGATATCGTCATGAAGATTCGCCTGGCGCGCCGCCGCCATGACCTCGTCCGCGGTCGCATCTGGATTTCCCAGGGCGATATTGTCACGGATGGTGGTCCCGAAGAGCGAGACCTTCTGCGTGACGATCCCGAGCTGGCTGCGTACATGACGAATATCGAGGTCCGCGAGGTTGATCCCATCATAAAGGATCTTGCCAGAGTCCGGGCGGTAGAGACCTGCGAGCAGGCAAGCCAGGGACGTCTTGCCGGAGCCCGAGCGGCCGACGATGGCGACGAACTGCCCCGGCTCGATTCGAAGCGAGACGTCGTCGACCACGAGCGGGTCGAGCGGGTTGTACCGAAAGCTCACGCGCTCGAGCTCGATGTGCCCGCGCACGCGCTTCATGGCCTTGCTCCCGGGCGCTTGCTCGGGCGGCGTCCGGCGGACATCCTCGGCTCGCTCGAGATAACAACCGAGGAGTTCGAGCTTGCTGGCATTCGACGCGAGGCTCGACAGCGGCGCGAAGACGCCTGCGGCCAGCGCATTGAGCGCGAGCATCACCCCGAGCGAGATCTTTCCGTCGAGCACCTGGATGGCCCCGACCCATAAAACCACGAGCGGGGCGCTCATGCGGAGCGTGCTGCCGAGCGCCTCCACGGCCGCGTCGAGCTTGCCTTCCGAGAGCGACGCGTTGAGCACGTCGACGAACAAATTCGACCATTGCTCCAGCGCGCGCTCCTCGGCTCCCATGGACTTGAGCGTCTCCACGTTGGCGAACATCTCGACCTGATACCCTTCGGCGCGCGCCTGTCTGGCGAGCATACGCGCGTCGAGCTCTCTGCGCTTTTTGCTGGTGAGCGCGAGGATGCCCACCTGCGCGATCCCGAACGCCAAGGCGAGCAGCCCGATTCTCCAGCTCACCAGGAACAGCAGGGCGAGGTAGCCGACGGCCATCGTCCCATCGAGGAGCGCCGACAGCATGCCGGAGGTCAGGATCTGGCGGATGAGCGTATTGCTGTTCAGCCGCATCAGGAGGTCCCCCGTCGAGCGGCGCTGAAAAAAGGCGTAGGGCAGCGCGATGAGGTGCTCCAGGAAGCTCAAGGTCATCCGCGCGTCCAGGCTCGTACGCATGTCGAGGAGGAGATGCGCCCGTACGAGCGAAGCCAGGAGGTGAAAGACCACGATGCCCGCGATTCCGATGGCCAGCACGAGCAACATGTGCAAATCGCTCCGCGGCACGACGCGGTCCACGACGGTGCCGGTCAGCAGGGGCAAAGCGAGCAGCATGGCCTGCAAGAAAAACGAGGTCGTGACGATACGCCCCCACGCGCCCGATTCGCGCAGGATGCCATGGTATCCGGACGAAGGCGTTCGCTTGCTCGCGCCCTCGGGTGGAGGGAAATGCTCGGATGGCTCGAAAACCAGCGCGACTCCCGTGAAGCTGCGGTCGACCTCGGACAGGGGCAGCCGGAGCCTGCCCGCGCCCGGATCGATGATGTCGATTCCTTTCTTCGAAACTCTCTCGAGGACGACGAAATGGTCGAATTCCCAGTGGAGGATCGACGCCGTGGGCAGGTGCCCGAGGGCCCTCGGCTCGAGCCGCACGCCGCGGCCGCGGAGCCCATGGTACCGGGCCGCGCGGAGGATTTCCCGGGCCGTCGTGCCGCCCCGGCAGAGCGCGACGAGGCTGCGCAGCTCCTCGTAAGGGACGTTCTTGCCATGGTACCCGAGCACCATGGCGAGGCAGGCAACCCCGCATTCGGTGGACGCGAGCTGCTGGATGAACGGGATGCGCTTTGCCTTTTGACCCAGGCGCGCGAGCGCCGGAAAGCGGCGGCGCGGATCTCCCGATTGCACTTCTTCATCCATGTGTCCTCCGGAGCAGCACGCGGAGACCTGGAATCAACGCAACGATCACGCGCTCCGACCGTACGCGCACTTCCGCCATGCCGCTCATCCCGTGGTAAAAACCGAAGCGCTGCCCTTCGATCTCGAACGTCGGGGACGAGGGGACCGATTCGATCAGCACGACGGGCCCCTTGATCTCGACCGTATCGCCGAGCTCCTGCCCCAGGTAACGCTGCACCTCCTGGGGGCCGATGATCTGGTTGCCGACCGAGGTGATGGTCGCCTCGATGTACGCGAAACGATACCCCCTGAGCTCGAATCGCATGGACATACCGGGGCGGAGCTGAGGCCTGTACTGGGCGGGCACGATGGCGAGAATCGAGGGCTCTCGGGTGGGGTCGAGCAGGTGGAGCACGACGTCGCCCGTCGCGACCGCTTGACCCGGGCGAATCCTGACATCCCCCACGACGCCGGCGCGGGGAGCGCGGATGAAGAGCTGCTCCATGCGCGCCTTTGCCAGGTCCTTCTGGGTCCGGAGCGCCGTGAGCGTCTGCCGTGCCTGCGCGTCGGACGGATCACGCAGGGTCTTCATGAGCTGGAGATCGAATTCGCGCTCCGCGCGCGAGAGCTCGGCTTCGGCTTGCCATGATTGAAGGCGAATCAGGAGCTCCCCGGCCGCGACACGCTGCCCCGATCGAACTGCTATGGAATGCACCGTTCCCTGGACGGTCGCCGTGAGGTCGAGCTTGCCGGGGACCCAGACGACGGCGGGGCCGGACGCATACTCGGAAATCGTGGCGAGGACGCAGAATGCGACGCTGGCAACGAGCGCTGCGACGAGGATCCGGTACGACCACGTCGTCCAGCCGGAAGGCATTCGGAGGATGTCCCCCTCGACCTGCCCCGCATTTCTCCGGAGAGCCTCGCGTCGAAAAATCCCGCGCGCGCCTCGATCCATGGTGGGACCTCACGGATCCGGCCGGAGAGAGACCTCTGCGCCTCGGCCAGCGAGCACGGCATTCTGGAGATCTCCTCCTTCGATCGTCGCCTCGACGACGACCATTCGTGAAGCCGCGTCGATCTCCGGGGCGATCCTGTCCACCTTTCCATCGAGCACGACCTCGGGCCCCCCGTCGACCGTCGCGATGCGCAGCGCGCGACCGGTGGAAAGAAGCGCGACTTCGCTCTCCTGCACGGCAAATCGAACGAACGAGGAGCGCGCCCCGACGAGCCGCACGACGGGCGTCGTCGCCGTCACGCTAGCGCCCGGATCAACGAAGCGGGCGGCGATGTATCCCTCGAAAGGCGCGGTGATTTGCAGGTCCGTCTTGCTTCTGCGGAGCTGCGCGAGCTTGGCGCGCCGCTCCTCGATCTGCGCGGAGAGGGCCTCGACGCTCGCGCGCCGGATCGCGACCTGATATCGAGCGGTCGCCACGTCCTCCCCGGTCGAGAGCCCCTCGGCGGAGAGCCCTTCGCGTCGTGCCAGGCGCTCCTCGGCCTCGGCGAGCTCCTGCTTGGCCTGCTCACGCGACAACTCCGCGCTCTTCAAGGCGGCCGCCGCCATGCGTACGTCGAAGGCGACCGAGGGTGCGTCGAGGACGGCGATCAGGCCCCCCTCGGGGACGCGATCACCGAGACG
The DNA here is from genome assembly GCF_029946505.1 of Polyangium sp. y55x31. GTDB lineage: Bacteria > Myxococcota_A > Polyangia > Polyangiales > Polyangiaceae > Polyangium. The sequence continues at coordinate 85,271 of NZ_JARZHG010000043.1, read as the reverse complement.
AACGGAGATCTCGCCGATCTTGCCATCGAACCTGGGCGCGATATCGACGGTCTTTCGTGAAAGGATCACCCCGACGAACCGCGCGGAGGGCCCTTCCACGCTTTCGCTCGTCGCCCCGGAGCCCGGGCTCGACGACGGCGGAGTGTCGACCTGCGCCGCGGCTTTCGCGCATTCCGGGTCGCGGCACCCGGCGTGGAGCAGCGGTAGCAGGACGAATATCGCGGCTCCGAGCTCCCTCCTCGCGACGCTCATGGCGTCGGACCATGTAAGGCGGCGCGTCGGATCCGGCCAGACGATCTCCCGGCTCCCGCTCCGGTCGCAATCGACCTAGGTACGAGCGAAAGAGGCGTCATGAACGCAACGCGAGTCGTTCGGCTGAACGTATTGCAGCAATCTCCCCATGATCTGGCGGAGGCCGAGCCGGAGGAGATGTCGAATGCGTCGAGGAGCGAGTCCTGGGTGCCCTCGCGCTTCAACGTGCACGCGACGACCGAGGACGGGCGGTTGATCCTGTGGAATACGCTGAGCACGGCGATCAGCGTCTTCAAGCCCGAGCAGGTGCCGCACGTGCTCACGTTGCTCAAGGCTCCGGGGTTCGAGTCGCGTCGCGAGGGGCTCGCGGGGTACCTCGTGGAGCGCGGATTTCTGGTCCGGAAGGGAATGGACGAATACCGCAAGTTCCTCCTCGCCTTCGGCCAGCAGCATTATCGGACGGACAGACTCGAACTCTTCGTGCTCTCGTCCGAGGACTGCAACTTCCGGTGTACGTATTGCTACGAGGATTTCGCGCGCGGGACGATGCGCCCGGGGGTGCGAAATGGCATCAAGCGGCTGGTCGAGAAGCGGATCGAGGAGCTCCTGACGCTGGACATCCGGTGGTTTGGCGGCGAGCCGCTGTACGGCTGGGAGGCCGTCGAGGACCTCGGGCCTTTCCTCTCCGACATCGCGGAGAAGCACGGGGTCGCGTACCGGAGCCACATGACGACGAATGCTTATTTGCTCACGCCCGAGGTCGCGGAGAAGCTGCTCGCCTGGCGAGTGAACGCATTTCAAATCACGCTCGACGGCGTCGCCGCGACCCACGACTGCAGCCGGCCGACGCGGGATGGGCAAGGGAGCTTCGCGACGATCTTCCAGAACCTCGAAGCGCTTTCGCAGCGGCGTGACGAGTTCTCCGTCACGCTGCGGGTCAACTTCGACAAGAACAACCATCCCCACCTCGAGGAGCTGTTCGAGCTCGTGGAAAAGACGTTCCACGGGGATCCTCGTTTCACCCTCGATTTCCATGCCGTGGGGCGCTGGGGGGGTCCGAACGATCCCGAGCTCGAGGTGTGCGGCGACGACGAGCGCGACACGGTGCAACGCGCGCTGAAGGCGATGGCGCATCGACACGGCTTGAAGTTCTCCACCTTGAAGGACGTGAACTTCCTCGGCGGGCAGGTTTGTTATGCCGCGCGCCCGTTCAACTTGATCATCGGCGCGAGCGGCAAGGTCATGAAATGCACCGTCGTGCTCGACAAGGACGAGAACAACGTCGTAGGCCGCCTCCACGAGGACGGCCGGCTGGAGCTCGACGACGATCGGATGGCGTTGTGGACCGAGCCCGCATTCCAGCGCGACTCGCAATGCCAGAAATGTGCGGTGCTGCCGAGCTGCCAGGGCATCTCGTGCCCCTTGCCGCGCATCACGGACGACGCGCGCCCGTGTGTCCCCACGCGGACCCATTCGAAGAGCGAGCTCTTCGAGCTGCTCGAATACCCGACGCGCAAGGCGCGGGTCCGCGGGGTCGCGGAGACGACGGGGACGCCGGCGCGCGACAAAGAGCAAATCGAGCCCACGGGCGATGGGCGTCCGGGGACTCGATGAGCCCCGCATCGCGGGTCTGCAGAGGAGGAAATACATGTCCGACAAAGAGAAAAGCACGAACGAGAACCTGTCGACGGAGGACGCGGTCCAGCTCGAAATCACGGAGCTCGACGATCTCGATCTCGCCGCTGTGACAGGCGGCAGCGAAGACGGCGAGAACGTCGGGGAGGCGGAGCTTCCGGCGACCAGCAATCGCGGTTGTGGCGCCAATCGTAGCTGCACGATCGTCGTGAGGCGGCCGAGGTAAACGCCGAGAGTGGCCTGCACATGGGCAGGTGATGGGAAGGGAGGGAGGGAGGGAGTATGTCCGAGGAAAAGAAGCGCCCGAACGAGAAGGTGCCGACGGAGGAAGCGATCGAGATCGAGATCGCAGAGCTCGACGATCTCGATCTCGCGGGGGTGGCCGGCGGCAGCGAGGGGAATGTGGCGGAGGCGGTTCTCGCCACCGACTGTGGTTGCAGGGGCGGCAGTTGCAGCGCCAACGGAGTTTGTAGGTGATCGCGGGAGCGGTTGCGCGTGGGACCACGCCAGCCGCTTCTTTCAATTTCACCCTTTGCCGAAGGAGCTCTCCAGCATGGATGCCCGCGACGCATGGCTCCCCCCCGATACAATCGCAGAACAGGGGAGAGTACGGCGCCCGCCGCTCCGCGCGTGGGCGTCCGATTTGATCGGCAAGATGAATACGCTGGAGCCGGACGAAGCGGGATGGCCGCGCATCGAGGAGTGCAGCAACAACACCGGGCTCATCGAGGTCTACCGGGGTCGCCCGGACGCGGCGGCAGGGGTTTGCGCGCGGCAACTGGATTGGGCCGGGCGCCTGGTCGGGCGGCACGGCATCATGGCTGCCGGGGAGCACCTGATCCAGCCCTGGATCAACGTCGGCAGGCTACGCCGCATCGCTGGAGATCACGAGACCGCGCTCGCCCATTTCGCGCTCGTAGCTGACACCCTTTCGGGCAGGCCCGTACGGCTGGGCAACGTGGAGATCGACGCCGCGTCGTGGCAAGCGCTCGTCCGGCATCGATCGTTATTCGACCTACTCAAAAACGTGTACGTCGTCGACTCGGTCAAGACGTATTTCGCCGCCCGAGATCTCGAAGGCGCCCTCGATTGCTTGCGCCGGGCGCGCTCGCTCTGCGGCGAAGAGCCATTTCCCCTGCTGGAAGAGATGGAGCTCCTCACGCTCGCCAAGCTGAAGAAATTCGAGGAGGCAGCCGCTCTGCTCCAAAGCAATGCCTGGAACATCAGCGGATTTCACAAGCTCCTGCGGGTCACCTACCGCGTGGGTCTGCATGCTGCGTCGGGTGAGCTGCCCCGGTGCCAGCGCCTCACGGAGGATCTCGCGGCCCGCGTGCTCTGCATGCGCGGTCTCGCCGAGCCCGACGATCCATGCGTGCTGCGATACCTCCATTACCTCGGCGGCCTCGCCTCGCGACTCGGGCTCGACGAACGCGCAGCGCAGATCTTTCGCCTGGGCCTCGGGGCCGCCGAGCACCTGGACGATGTGCCGTGCCGCCTCGCCTTCCTCGACGCGCTCATCGACGCGGACGCCCTGGACCGCAATGCGCTCGAGGACGCGCGCGCCGCGCTCCTCGACGATTGCCTCTACGTCTCGTTGCTGAAGGCGCGGGGCATGACGGTCGACCCCGCGGCCCTCTCCGATCCCGTCTTCGACGAGCTCCATGCGAAGCTCGAACGCGCCACGGAGGATCGAGAGGGCGTGTAGATCGAAGAGACCCCGAGCCGAGACGTCAGGGCGAGCGCGTCGAGGGACCAGCGATTGCGGCGCAAGCTCGCACCGTCGCGGTCGAGTGACGGCTCGTCCGCTGCCGAATGTCCGCCAAGCCGCGCACGAGGGGCGTGGTTCCCCGCGCTGGGGGCTTGCGGACGACCTCACTCCACGTATCCTTTGATTTGGTTTTTCGTGAACCGCGCCGACCTGACGGTCTCGAGGTCCCTGCCATGAAGAGCCAAAGAAGCCATATCGTCCTCGTGCCCGGGTTCGGCGGCTTCGACGTGCTCGGCTCGCTGCGGTATTACCACGGCGTCACCGAGGTGCTCCGCGCGGCTGGGCTCGTCGTGCACTACTTTCCCAACCTGCCCTTGGCCAGCGTCGACACGCGAGCCAGGGCGCTCAGGGAATGGCTCATCGAGCTGCAGCGGCGGGGCATCTTCGAGGACGGGGACGATTTGCATCTCGTCGGCCATTCGACCGGAGGGCTGGACCTCCGCATGCTGCTCCACGACCTTGCCGCGGATCCGCGCGACGATGGGCCACGCCGTGGACTGCTCGACGCCGTCCGGACGGCGCAGTTCTTGTCGACGCCCCATTGCGGGACCAACCTCGCCTTCTGGACGAACGGCTGGCTGACGAGGTTCCTCTTTGCCCACGCCATCCTGGGCACCTCCTATGGCACGACACGCGCGCTCGGGGAACAGGGGCTCGGCCGCTATGGTCAGCTCCTCCGGCGCGTCCTCCGGAGCGACGAAGAGCCCGATTGGATCGACGCCATCGTCGACACCATGGCGCTCTGCTACCCCTGCGACGATCCGCTCAAGCGGGCCCGCGCGCGCGCCTCGTACTTCGATTTGCTCAAATGGCTACGCAATGCGATGCGCGACCAATCCGTCATGGGAGATCTCGATCCCGAGCCCGGCAAGGTCGTGTCCACGAGCCCGGCGCATTGGGAGGGCCGGTCGGAGGCAAAAGACGAGCAGGTCCTCTTCGCCAAGCACGAGATCCGGGTCCGCTCCATCGTGACCGTCGCGCCCCCGCCGAGCGGGGCATTGCCGCGGAACGTGTACGAACTTTGTTATGCCTTGACGTCCCTCGACGGCTCGAACCGGATTGCGAGCCGTGCCTCCGTTCGCATCCCGAAGCTCTTCGAGCCGAACGAGACGATGCTGCTCCGGCCATCCGACAACGACGGGATCGTGAACAGCATCTCCATGATCTGGCCGTACGAGGAAGCGAGCTTCGCCGTGGAGGGAGATCACGGAGACGTGATGGGGCATTTCCGCAGCCCCTCCGCAGACGAACGGAAGCACGAGCGCGAGGACGATCGCACATACGATCTCTTCCAATCCGGCTCGTGCTTCGACGAGGCGTCGTTCCGCACGCTCTGGAATGGGATCGCCCTCTTCGCGCGGGAATGCGGCCAAAGCGGCGCTGCCTTGCGCGCCGCATAAGCGAGCCGGGATGGCGGCGCGCGCCCGCTCCGGGCCACAGGCCAGGAGACCACCGCGCTGTGCCTGAACGTGTGCGCGCCACGGCGCCCTCACCCCATTGACCCGGTGGGGATGTCACGCCATGTCGGTGCAGGAAGGTGTAGCAAGGGGAGCATTCTCCCACCAGGCGCTGGCTGACTGGCAGAGGTGCCGGTCGGATGGCCCGGGAGGGGTTTGCTCCTCGGTCCATTCGCCCAAGCGTGCGAGGGCTCCATTGAATGCCGTGCGCCCGAGCGCAAGGAGCATGGTCTCGTATGCAAACCGCCTCATCCCCTGCACACCGCTACAGGGAGCGCACGGTACCGTTTCTGGCCAGGGACGGGCGACCGCTCAATCTGGTTCACGTTCGGGGTGACGAGGAGCCTCGGAAGGGTCCCGTGGTGCTCGTCCATGGAGCGGGCGTACGCGCCAACATCTTCCGCGCGCCCGTCGAGCAGAGCATCGTCGATGCGCTCGTGGCCGACGGTTACGATGTGTGGCTGGAAAACTGGCGCGCGAGCATCGATCTCGAGCCCACCGAGTGGACGCTCGATCAGGCCGCCGTCTTCGACCACCCGAGCGCCATCCAAACGATCGTCCGGGAGACGGGCCGCGACGAGGTGAAGGCGATCATTCACTGCCAGGGCTCGACGAGCTTCATGCTGTCGGCGGTGGCCGGGCTCGTCCCGGAGGTGAAGGTCATCGTCACCAATGCCGTGTCCTTGCACCCCGTGGTGCCGCGCGCCTCGCAATGGAAATTGAGATATACCGTCCCCGTCGTGTCGCACATGACGGATTATATCGATCCGCAATGGGGCGTCTCGGTGCACGGCTTCACGCCCAGGGCCATCACCATGTTCGTGAAGGCCAGCCACCACGAGTGCGACAACCTCGTGTGCAAGCTGGCGAGCTTCACCTATGGCACGGGGCGCCCGACGCTCTGGCGGCACGAGAACCTCAACGTCGAGACGCACGAATGGCTGAAGAACGAGTTCGCCAAGGTGCCGCTCACGTTTTTTCAGCAAATGAACGCGTGCGTGCGCGCAGGACACCTGGTGCCGGTCGAGGGCTACCGGGAGTTACCCGAGGACGTGGCCGAGCGCCCGCCGGAGACGGACGCCCGCTTCGTATTCTTCGCCGGGGAACGCAACGTGTGTTTCCTGCCCGAGAGCCAGCGGCGCACGTACGAGCACATGTCGCGCCGCAGGCCCGGCCATCACGCGCTGCACGTGCTTCCAGGTTATGGCCATCTCGACGTCTTCATGGGCAAGCACGCTGCCCGAGACGTGTTCCCCCTCATTCTCGCCGAATTGGACAGGCCGGTGTGAAGGAGCAAAGCCATGTGGCTCATGCCAGAACGAATCAAGCAGCAGACGGGGCGTTATTCGCGGGTCGATGGCATCCCCTATGAGTTGCCCATCAACTCCCAGTCGTCGCCGGCCCTGATGGCGGCGTTCACGATCGACGCACGGAAGGCCGCCGAGCTGCTGCCCGGCAACGAGGTCCACCCGCTCCGGCTATGGGGCAACAAGGGCGTCCTGTTCGTCACGGTCGTCGATTATCGCGAGACCGACATCGGCCCCTACATCGAGTTCAGCCTCGCCATCGCATGCACCTACGGGACGGAGCCCGCGCCCCCGCTGCTGCCGCTCTTGTTTCAGAAGCATTACCGGCTGGGGCAATACGTGATGGACCTGCCGGTGAGCACGGAGATCTCCGTGAAGGGCGGCAAGGGTATCTGGGGCATGCCCAAGCACCAGGCCAACCTGGACTTCCGCATCGACGAGCACACGGTCAGCAGCCAGTACGACAAGGATGGCCAGTTCGCGGTGCGCATCGAGATCGAAAGGCCCCCGCGGACCCGGCTCTCCCTGCGCGCGAGCGCGGCCAACTATTGCCAGTTCCGCGGCATGCTGATGAAGTCCTACATCTATTTCCACGGGAAATTCGGGTTCCGCTTGGGGCGCCGCGCCTCGGCCCGGCTCACCATCGGGGACCACCCGCGCGTGCAGCCGCTCCGGACGCTCGGAATCTCGTCGAAGCCGTTTTTCGTGGGCTTCTTCCCGGCGTCGAGCGGCGTGCTGGACGACCACTTCGAGTGCTGGTTCCTCAGTTACCCGAGCCTCCCCGCCGCGCAGCCGGAGGGGATGGAGAGCGTGGTGGGCCTCGGCCTGAGCCAGCAATGGCTGCCGCCTCCGCGTGAGCCCGCGCTCGGGGCGCCCCCCATGCCCGAAGCACCCCAGGCCCTCGAAGCGCCCGAGCCGCGCCGGCGCATCGGGAAGACCGTCGGCGCAGAAACGCACGCATTCAGGAGCGTGGTGTTGCGCACGCTCAATGCATGCCTCTTGTTCCTGTGCGCCTCGATGTACCTCGGGACCGGCTGGTCGCTGGTGCTGTTCACGTTCCCTATCGCGCCCCAGCTCACCGTGGACAACTATTACCTCGAATTCGTACCGCAGGTGACGGCAGCCACCCATTTCTTCACCTGGATGACCCTGGTCATGCTGCTGTCCTCGGGGGCGCTGTTCATCGAGGAGCGTCGCTCGCGGCTGCGCTGGTATCCGGCCGTCGTTTTCCTGGGCGTCGTGGCGGCCACGCTGCTCACCCGGTTCGTCATCTTCCGATACAATGCGGAAATGGCCGCGGGGATCGTCGATCCCGGGCGCCTCGCCGAGGTGCTCGCCGCGTGGATGACCACCAATCGCATTCGCGTGGGGCTGTGGACGGTCCAGTGGCTGGCGATGATGTGCTACTTCGCGCACAAGGTGCTGCGGGCGGAGCGGCCGACGCGCCTGGAAGCGAAAAAGCCAACGACCGCCGGGCCCAAACCCCATCGCTGGGTGGAGGCGGAGGTCCGGCCATGAAAGCGCGGGCCGAGTCATGGCTGCGCTGGCTCCTCGGGGCCATCGGCTTGGCCACGGTGGTGAGCGGCGCGGTGCAGCTCGTCGCCCCAGGCTTCGTGCTCGGGGTCATTGGTGGCGCGTCGACCCCGACGAGCCGCCATTTCTTCGGCATCGTGGGCATGTTCATGGTCCTCTTCGGCGGCATGCTGCTCGAGGCGCTTTTGCGCCCGAAGGAGAGATCGTCCGCCTTCTTGTGGGTCGGTTTGCAGAAGGCATGTGCATGCGCGGCGGTGGGCCTGGGGGTTCTCCGAGGGCTCTTTTCGCCGATGGCGCTCGGCGTCGCTGGCTTCGACCTCGTCTCCGCGGCATTGGTGTTCGGTTACCTTGGCGTGCTGCGCCGCCCCGCGCGAAAAGAGGTGGTCTACAAGCGCCCGCCCGTGGCGCCCTCCGCCGAGGAGCCACGCCCCTCGGCGCTACCCGTCGCCGCGGCGCCCGCGGCGGATGGACGAAAACGAGCGCTCATCCTGGCCGGCGGCGGAATGCGAGTCGCCTGGCAGGCGGGGGTCCTCCGCGCGCTCGACGATGCTGGAATCACCTTCACGCACGCCGACGGCACCTCGGGCGGCATCATCAACCTGGCCATGCTGCTGTCCGGTCAATCGCCCGTGGAGATGTGCAATCGCTGGCGAACCCTGCACGTGAAGGACTTCGTCTCCTTCGTCTCTCCGGAGAAATACCTCGAGGCGTGGAACATGGAGGCGCTCGGCGACGCCGACGGTATCGTCGAGCGCGTCTTCCCGCACCTCGGGATCGACGTCGACGCCATCCGGGCGAGCACCACGCTGACGGGCACGTTCAATGTCTGCGACTTCGCACGCAAGACGAACGAGGCCATCCCCCATACCCGGGTGGATCGAGATCTGCTGGTGGCAGGCATTTCGCTGCCCATTTTCATGCCCCCCGTCCGCGAGGGCGGGAGGCTCTACATGGATTCCGTCTGGATCCAGGACGCCAACCTGCTCGAAGCGGTGCGGCGAGGGGCCGACGAATTGTGGGTGTTGTGGTGCATCGCCAACACGCCCACCTACGCGCGCGGCGTGTTCCACCAGTATGTCCACATGATCGAGCTGAGCGCCAACGGCGCTCTTTTCGAGCAGCTCGAACGCCTCCAGGAGATCAACGACCGCATCCGGGCCGGCGAAGAGGTATGGGGCCACCGCCGGCCCATCGTGGTCCACCTCATCAAGCCCGAACAACCCCTGCCCCTCGATCCAGAGTTTTACGCCGGGCACATCACCGCAGGCTCGCTCATCGACATGGGATATGCGGACGCCTGTCGATATCTGCAAACGCGCGCCGAGCAGGGCCTACCCCTCACACCGGAGATCACGCAAATGTACCCATCCGGACCCGACCTCACCTTCCGCGAGACCATGTCCGGCCCGCTGGCGCTCGGAGAGACCGATCCCGTCGCCGGTGCCGATAAAAAAGGGGCCGAGCCTTTCACCTTCCACGCCACCATCAGCGTGGACGACATGGCTGCATTCATCCAGGATCCGCAACACGCGGCGCGGCTCGTGGCGCACGTCTCCTACCCCCCGTTCGGGGACGACATCCCCGTGAAGCGTGGGAGCTTCAATCTATTCAGGTCGGGTGACGCCCCGAATACCCGGCTGATGACCTACGGCATGGCGTTCGACCACCAGGGCCGCGCCTATTACCTGGCCGGCACCAAGACCATTCGCGACGACGCGGGACCCGACCTGTGGCGCGACACCACCCGACTCTATTGCCACCTTCACGAGGGCCCGGACGAACGTGGTCCGGTGGTGGGCGCCGGTGTCCTCGAGCTCGGCATGCGCGACGTGCTCGACCTGGTATCCAGCATGCGCTCGTCCCGTGGCGAAGGTGAAGGGATGAAGGCGGTGGCACGCTTCGGCCAGTTCTTCTTCGGCACCCTCTGGGACGTCTATGCGCCGCTCGCCAAGGAGCGCGAGGAAAAGGAGCGCGAGGAAAAAGGGCGCGAGGCTCCGAAGCAGGATGCCTCGGGCGCTCCGGGAGGAAAAGGGGCCTCGTCATGAATGCGCGACGTGAACATTTCGACGTCATCATCGTCGGCTCCGGCTTCGGCGGCTCGGTGATGGCCTACCGCCTGGCGGAGGCCGGCCTGCGCGTCTGCGTGCTCGAGCGCGGCAAGGCTTACCCTCCGGGCTCCTTCCCCCGCAGCCCGCACGCCATGCGCCACAACTTCTGGGACCCGAGCGAGGGGCTCCACGGGCTCTTCAACCTATGGTCCTTCCGGGGGCTCGGCGGCGTCGTGGCGAGCGGGCTCGGCGGCGGCTCGCTCATCTACGCCAACGTCCTCCTGCGCAAAGACGAAAAGACATTCATTCACGAGAACCTGAACGACGGCGGCTACGAAGATTGGCCCGTCACGCGCGCCGACCTGGAACCGCATTACGACGCCGTGGAGAAGATGCTCGACGCCCACCGCTATCCGTTCGAGCACGAGCCCTACCGGCACACGCCGAAGACGATCGCGATGAAGCTCGCCGCCGAGCGGATGGGGCGCGCAAAGGATTGGCAGCTTCCCCCGCTGGCAGTGACCTTCGCCAACCCCGGCAAGCACCTGCCCACGCTGCCCGTGCCCGGCGAGCCCATCGAGGAGCCCTACCCCAACCTGCACGGCCGCACGCGCACCACCTGCCGGCTGTGCGGAGAGTGCGACATTGGTTGCAACTTCGGGAGCAAGAACACCCTCGATTACACGTACCTGTCGGCGGCGAAGCGCCTCGGTGCGGACATCCGCGTGCGGCGCGAGGTGAAGTCATTCTGGTACGAGGATGGGGAGTACATCGTCGAATGCGTGGATTACACGGGCGTGCAGGAAGACGAGCGACCCGAGGTGCCCACCTCGAAGATGCCCCGCGAGGCGCTCTCGGCTGACCGGCTCGTCCTCGCGGCCGGGACCTTCGGGACGACCTATCTCTTGCTGCGCAACCGGCATGCATTTCCAGGCCTGAGCAAGCAGCTCGGGACGAGGTTTTGCGGCAACGGCGACCTTCTCGGCTTCCTCCGCAAGTGCACCGATAGCAGCGCGGGAAAACGCGCGCCGCGCTTCCTGGACGGCGGCCACGGCCCGGTCATCACCAGCGCCCTCCACGTCCACGACGGGGACGCGCCGGAGGGAGGCGACGGCCACGATTACTACATCGAGGACGCCGGCTATCCGGAGTTCGTCAACTGGCTCTACGAGGGCAGCAATCAGCTCGCGTTGCTGCGCCGCTTCAGCCGGCTCGGTCATCGGCTCGTGAAGGGCTGGCTGGGGCTCACCGCGGACAGCGACGTGAGCGAAGAGATCGCCGAGGTGCTCGGCGATTGCATCGGCTCGGCCACCTCGATGCCGCTCCTCGCGATGGGCCGTGACACGCCCAATGGTCGAATGACCCTGACCAAGGACGGGATGCTCGACGTCGCCTGGACGATGCGGGACTCGTACCGCTATTTCGAGGATGTCCGGCACACCATGGCGGAAATGGCGCACGTGCTCGAGGGGCGGCTCTTGCAGAACCCGCTCAGCTACCTCAGCCGCGTCATCACCGTGCACCCGCTCGGAGGCTGCCCCATGGGGAACGACGAGACCGTGGGCGTGGTGAACGCCGAGGGCGAGGCCTTCGGACAACCTGGGTTGTACGTGGCGGATGGATCGGTGATGCCAGGGCCGACGGGCGCCAATCCCTCCCTCACCATTGCCGCCATGGCCGACCGCTTCGCCGACCGCCTCCTCGAACGGTATCGCCGCGTGCCGCCCAACCGAGAGAGCCCACGGACGAGCGTCCACCCATGACCGGCGAACGGGGGATCTCCATGCACGAGGTCGGCGATCCATGAAGAACACGGCGCGTCCACCGGGACGGCGAATGGTGAGCTGGTTCGACCCGATCATGCTCGTCATGATGGCCTTGCGGGCCGCCTTCTCCGCGCTGATTGGAAGACAGGCGGATCGGCGGCTGCTCGACGCGCTCGAGGCTCCGATGGTGGAGCCCAGTGACTTCTCCGTCGACGCGACCGGCAGGCCCCGCGAGGAGCTCTGGTTCGATTACGTCGCGGATCTGGGCGACGGGTGGAATTCCACGTATTCGGTCGCCCTCGCAGTCTCGCGAAAGACCCTCACGCTGCGGGACGCGGCGGGTTCAGTGTACGAAACGAGCGGCGGCGAAATTCTCGTCTTCGGTGGGGACGCCGTGTATCCGGTGGCGAGCGTGAACGGCTACGAGCAGCGGACCCTCCGGCCTTACGCGGCCGCGCTGCGCGGGCAGCGGCCACCGCCGCACCTGTTCGCCATTCCAGGCAATCACGACTGGTACGACGGCCTGACCTCGTTCGTCCGTTTGTTTTGCCAGACCCGCCATCCGGCCGGCTTCCCGACGCGGCAGCGCCGGAGCTACTTCGCCGTGAAGCTGCCGCACGGCTGGTGGCTCCTCGGCACGGACATGCAGCTCGAATCGGACATCGACGCGCCGCAAGTTCGCTACTTCCAGGCCATCGCGGCCCTGATGCGCGAGGAGGACCGGATCATCCTGTGCCACGCGGAGCCCGCTTGGCTCTGTCCGCAGGTGAGGCCGCCGGGCGACCGGACCGACCTCGAGAACAACGTCGAGTTCCTCCAGAGCAGGGTGCTCGGCAAGAAGGTGAGCGTCTTTCTCGCCGGCGATCTGCACCATTACCGACGGCATGAAAATCCCGAGGGGCGCCAGAAGATCATCGCCGGGGGCGGCGGGGCATTCTTGCATCCGACGCACATCCCCAGGAAGGAGCAGCCGCTGGCGGATGACTTCACCCCGCGCGCGTGCTTCCCGAGCGTCGCGGCGTCACGGCGGATTTGCTGGCGAAACCTCGGGTTTCTGTGGAAAAACCCCAGATTCGGGGTCTTCACGGGTATCGTCTACGTGCTCCTGGCATGGCCTCTCATGAAAGGCGCCGGCGCCGGCTGCGCGCCCGGGGCTCCTTCGCCGATGCGGGGCGCGGCGCTCCTCGATCCGGTCTTTTTGCTCGTCACGGCGGCGCTGACGTTGTGCCTCGTCGGCTTCGCCGATCGCCGTTTCGGCCGCTTTCGTGGACCCGCGGGGCTCTTGCACGGCCTCACGCATTCAACCGCGGCGATCCTCATCGCCTGGGGCACCACGCGGATCACACGCTCCGTCCCCGGCCTTCCGTTCCCGAGCCCCCAACGAGACCTGCTCGACGTCGCGCTGCTCTTCTTCGGCGGATTCCTGATGGGCCCGACCATCATGGGCATTTATCTGCTCGTCTCGCTCAACGGCTTCGGTGCCCACCCGAACGAGGCATTTTCGTCGTTGTCGATTCCGGACTGGAAGAACTTCCTCCGCATCCACATCGATCGGGATGGACGCTTATGGATCTTCCCCATCGGGATCCGGCGGGTGCCGCGTGCATGGAGGCCGGCAACGTCCGTCGAGGAACCGGAATGGGTGGCCGACGCCAAGGACCGGCGCGCCACCCCCCCAGCGCTCATCGAGCCGCCGATCGTCGTCGAAACCTCGGAGGCGTGTCCGGCGACCACGGCACCGCCCCGCGACGCTCCCCATCGCCCGATCGTCGAGCAGGCGGCTCGGGGCGGCTCGCGGCGAGCTGCGTGATTTCAGGAAACGGTATACGTCGAGCGACCCCGCGCCGGTCTCCCCGGCGCGCTCCCGTCAGAACGCACAAACCTCATCCGAGATTTGCACCGTGCACACCATGTTGTCGCACCGAAGCGTCCCGAGGCAGTTGTCGCCGTCCATGCACGCCTCGCCCTCGATCGCGCGCCGCTTGCACGTCCCGTTGTCGCAGAATGCGTACGCCAGGCACTTGCTGTCGTCGGTGCAGGGCATCCCATCGCCCGGGAGCTGCGTGCATTTCCGATCCGTCGGGTGGCAATAATCGTCGAACCGGAAGCACGCGCCCTGCTGCAGCGAGGGGTTGCATTGCCCGCCGCGGTTTTGCAGGAGGTAACAGGTCTGCGGATTGCCGCCGACGTCGCAGCGCATCCCGTCCTTGCATTGGTCGACCGCGTCGCACGCCTCGCCGTTGTCCTTGCGCGCCTTGCAGGTGAATGGCATCGCCGCCTGATCGCAATAAGCCGATTCGACGCACGGCTTGTCCGTGCAATCGCCGCCCACCGCCACGAGCGCCGGCCGCTTCGTGCACACGCCGAGCGTGCAAACGCCGCCGCCCGTGGGCATCGACGTATCGCAGAAGCTGTCGCCCGCGCACTCCTCCGCGAGCAGGCACGCTTCCCCTTCGGGCACGGTGCCGACGAACATGTTCGCGCACGCGTCGGAGACGCCCTTCTGCGCCGACGCGCGCGTGTCGCAAGCGTACGCGCGGATCGCCTCGACGCACGCGCGGCCCGCGGTCGGGTCGTAGGTCACGCGGCCGAGCACCGCGTCCGTCAGGAGCTGGAGTGTCTCTTGCGCGTCGCCCTGCGTCGCGTCGCACGTGGCCTTGTCCGGCGTGTAGCCGCAACGCACGTGTTGCTCGCACGTCGCCTGCGCGAGCTCGTCACGCAGCGCGTCGAGCGGGATCGGCCCGGGGCCCGCCGGAGGTTCGTCGCCGCACGCGGCGAGCGGCGCGGCGAGGAGCAAGAGCGCCGAGAGCCGAAAGGCAAGCCCGGTCGTGATGTGAGGCAAAGGGAAAGAACGTGAGTGGTTTTGCATGATGCGCGAGTGTACCGGCCTCCGCGCCCCGGAAAAGGTTTTCCGCGCGGGCTCGGGCTGGAGTAGCTTCCTCGAACCACGTCCGTCAACGCTTGGGGCTGCGCCCCAAACCCCAGGAGGTCTTCCCCCATGGTTCGCTCCCTCGCCGCCCTCACCTTCGCGCTCGCACTCTTGCCGGCCTGCGGCCCGGCCAAGGAACCCGAAACGCCCGAAGGCGGTGAAGGCGCTGCGAAGGAGCCCGCCGCGCAAGAGTCGAAGCCCGCGGAAGAGGCGCCCGCCGCCGAGGCGAAGCCCGAAGGCGAGGCGCCCGCCGCCGAGGCGAAGGCGCCCGAGCGCAAGCCCGCCGAGGCGAAGGCGCTGAGCGAGTCGGAGTCGCTCGCGAAGGAGATCATCAAGGGCGGCGGCCGGCGCATCGGCTGGTCCGCGTCGAAGAAGCTCTTCGTCGTGCCGATGGAGAAGCGCACGGAGTCGACCGGCAGCCTCGACATCCACTTCTACGGAGAAGACGGGCAGAGCCGCGATCCGATGCGCGTCTGTCAGCCGGGCGAGTGCGAGGAGCACCTCGACGAGAAGGTCGCGGAGATCCTGCCGAAGCTCGCGCAGAAGCTCGAAGAAGGTCAGTTCGTGGCGATCCGCAGCATCGGCTGGCCGGACAACCGCGACGATCTCGACGTGTCGAGCCTCTCGATGAAGCTCAAGTGGTCGAAGGGCAAGATCGAGGGCGTGAAGGAAGGGCAAAAGCCGGTCGCGTTCACGGCCGTCGGCGGCAAGCTCGACATCTCGGCGCTGAAGGCGATCTACATCGTGCCCGAGTCGAAGCTCATCGGCGTCTTCGGCACGCCCGCGAAGCCGGGCTTCGTCCAGACCTTCCACGTCGTCAAGATGCCCTGACGAGCCGGAAACGGGCCTCACCAAAAACCGTCGTTCCGTCGCGCTTCTTGATGTCCTAGGATGCGCGGTCATGACCGACGACATCTCCGAGCTCACGGCGAGGCATACCTACGGCACCTGGCGCGCACAGCGCGGGTGGAAGCCTCTGCACGTCACGAAGGCCGAGGGCTGCCATTTCTGGGACGCCTCCGGCAAACGATACCTGGATTTCTCGTCGCAGCTCGTCTGCTCGAACCTCGGCCACCAGAATCAGGCGGTCATCGACGCCATTTGCGCGCAGGCCAAGGAGCTCGCGTTCATCGGCCCCTCGTACACGTGCGACGTCCGCGCGAAGGCCGCGCTGAAGCTGCTCGAAGTGCTGCCGAAGGGCCTCGACAAGATGTTCTTCGCCACCTCCGGCACCGAGGCGAACGAGGCCGCCATCAAGATCGCCCGGCTCTACACGGGCAAACACAAGATCATCGCCCGCTACACCTCGTACCACGGCTCGACCGCGGGCTCGGTCGCCGCGACCGGTGACCTGCGCCGCTGGTTCGTGGAGCCGACGGGGAAGATCCCCGGCGTCATTTTCGGGCCCGAGGCGAATTGTTATCGCTGCCCGCTCCAGCAAAAGCAGGACAGCTGCCGCACGGCCTGCGCCGATTACCTCGCGTACATGATCGACCACGACGAGAACGTGGCCGCCATCCTCGTCGAGCCGATCGTCGGGACGAACGGCGTGCTCGTGCCGCCCCCGGACTACCTGCCGAAGCTCGCCGAGCACGCGAAGAAGCGCGGCGTCCTGCTCATCGCCGACGAGGTGATGACGGGCTGGGGCCGCACGGGCAAGTGGTTCGCCGTGGAGCACTGGGGCGTGACGCCCGACATCCTGACGACGGCGAAGGGCGTGACGAACGCCGCGGTGCCGCTCGGCGTGGTCGCGACGAGCCGCGCGATCGCCGATTACTTCGAGGACAACTACTTCGCGCACGGCCATACCTACGAGGCGCACCCGCTCACGCTCGCGCCCGCGATCGCGGCGATCGACGAGTACAAGCGGCTCGATCTCATCGAGCGCTCGGCGAAGATGGGCGAGCTGCTCGGCCAGAAGCTCAAGGCGCTCGCCGAGAAGCACCCGTCGGTCGGCGACGTGCGTGGCCTCGGCCTCTTCTGGGCCGTCGAGCTCGTCAAGGACCGCACGACGAAGGAGCCGTTCAACACGCCGCAGGACAAGGCGCAACGCAAGCCCCTGGTCATCGACGCGGTCGCCGCCGAGATGACGAAGCGCGGGGTCACGGTGCTCGCGTGGGTGAGCCACCTCGTGATCGCGCCGCCGCTCATCGTGACCGAGGAGGAGCTCGACGAGGGCATCGCCGCGCTCGACGCCGCGCTCTCCATCGCGGACCAGAAGATCGCGTAACCAAAGCCCCGGATGACGGATCTCGCGCCCCCGACCGAGGCTCCACGTTCGCTCGCCTCCGGACGAAGCGTCCTCGCCGGTCCCCCGGCCGAGGGCCTCGCCCGGAGGACGATCAGCGACAACCTCGCGCGCGAGATCCTCATCAGCGAGCGCTTCCGCGCGCAGCTCCTCGCGGGGGCCTTCGGCGGCGCGCTCATCGCGTTCCTCGCGCTCTCGGCGTCGTACCCCGGCGCGATGGCCGAGTTCTTCCACAGCCGCCTCGACCGCGTCCGCGTGGGCCTCTTGCTCGGCGGATTCGCCGCCTACGAGCTCGTCGCGCTGCGCGGCATCGAGAAGCTCATCCAGAGCCGCAAGAAGCCGGCCGTGGCGCGGCGGTACGTGGACACGCTCGTCGAGACGAGCCTGCCGACGTTGGCGATCGTCTATTACATGTCGATCGTCGAGCCGTTCGAGGCGCTGCTCCTGCCGCCGGCGTTCGTCTATTTCGTGTTCATCCTGCTCTCGACGCTGCGGCTCGATCCGAAGCTCTGCGTGTTCTCGGGGATCGTGGCCGCGGCGGAGTACGCGCTGCTCGCGTTTTTCACGCTCCAGGGCGCGACCGCGAAGGCCGGCAGCCCGCTCGCGTCGGCCGCGCATCACCTCGGCAAGGCGCTCATCCTGCTCGGGAGCGGCGTGGCCGCGGGGTTCGTGGCGCGGCGCCTGGAGAAGGGTTTTCGGCGCACGCTGGAGTCGCTCGAGGATCGCAGCCGGATCCTGAGCGTGTTCGGGCAACACGTATCACCCGCGGTGGTGGAGCAGCTCCTCGCGCAGAAGGCGGACGTCCGGAGCGAGCTGCGCGAGGTGTGCGTGATGTTCCTCGACGTCCGCAATTTCACGGCGTTCTCGGAGCGAAAGAGCCCGGAGGAGGTCGTCGGGTACCTGAACGCGCTCTTCGATTTCATGATCGAGAGCGTCAACGCGCACCACGGCATCGTGAACAAGTTCCTCGGCGACGGCTTCATGGCCGTGTTCGGCGCGCCGCTCCGGGGCGACAACGATTGCAAGAACGCGATCGAGGCGGCGCTCGAGATCGTATCGAGGCTCGACGCGCTGGTCGCGGACGGATCGATCCCGGCGACACGGGTCGGCATTGGAATCGCGTCGGGCAGAGCGCTCATCGGGAACGTGGGTTCGTCGGAGCGAAAAGAATACACCGTGATCGGCGACGTCGTGAACGTCGCATCCCGCGTGGAGGGGCTCAACAAGGAGCTCGGATCGCAGATCCTCGTGACGGCGCGCGTCTTCGAGTCGTGCGGGCTCACGCTCCCCGAGGCCACGGCGACGGCGCCGCTCAACGTGCGCGGTCGAAAGGAGCCCGTCAGGATCTTTCGTTTGGCCTGAGAATCTTGCTAGCATGCCGGGCCATGCGAGCGGGGGTGGGGGCAGGCTGTTTGGCAGCGTCGCTCTTCGTGGCGGGGTGCGGCGGCGCGCTTTCGGGGATTTTCGGCGGCCAGGAAGCCGAGCCGCCGGGCGTCGAGGCATTCGAGTTCGACGAGGCGAAGGTCCCCGTGGGCGTCGTCTACCACTATGTCAAGTCGAACACGGACGGCTCGAAGCCCGAGCGTGTCTCGTTCTACGTGGTCAATCGAGAGACCATCGAGGCATTCAAATTTCGGGAGCCGAAGCCGCAGAGCGCGAGCCACGTCGTCGCGACCATGGACTGGACGCGGTTTCTCGCGACGCGCATCGAGGCGCGTCAAATGACGCGCGGCGGAAACGAGCGCGACTTCGCGGTGATCGAATACTCGCCGATGACGCAGACGCTGCGGGCCGAGATCCATGGGTTTGCCCCGAATACGATTTCGATCACGCAGTCGCCGTTCCACGTGCACAGCTTCGATTTCGGGAGCCTGAACCTCGCGTTCCGGCACCTGAAAAACCCGCTCGGCTCGTTCAAGATCGGCATCGCGAACCCGACGTACGCCCAGAAGGGCCCGATCTTCGTGTATCGCGGCGCGGCCCTGGTGTCGTACGCGGGCGACGAGACGCGCGAGAATACGCCTTGCCACAAGTACAAGATCGACGGTCCGGGGCTCGAGAACCGAGGCGGGTTCCTGTGGGTCGATCAGAAGGAGCACCATATCGTCGACATGGAGATCAGCCTGCCGAACCACCCGGAATGGGTGACCTACAAGCTCAAGCTGCTCTCGAAAGCGACAATGAAGCCCGACGACTGGCGCGCGTTCATGCGCGCGCAGCTCGGGAAGAAGTAGGCACGACGCGCACGCCGGCCTTCGCGAGCGGGATTTCCGCGGCGGAGAGCGCCTCGACGAGGAGCACAACGAGCTCGCTCGAAGCACCCGCGCCCGCGCGATGCGCCGTCACCCGATAACAAGCGCCCTCGGCGTCGAGCCGCACGAGCTCGACACGCGGCCGGCTGCCCACGGCGCCCGCCGCCTCGCGCAAGAGATCACGCACCTCCTCGTCGAGGGTCGTCTTTTCGAGCGTGACCTCGACCGAGACCGGCGGCTCCGGGCCGAGGAGGCGCGTGGGACGCACGAGCGAATAAAGGTGCGGGATACGAAACGTCCCGTCCTCCCCTTCGAGCTCGACTTCGAGGAGCGAGACGGCGCGCACCCTCCCCGCGCGCCCGCCGATCTCGGCATGATCGCCGACGGACAAACGCCGCCCGTACACGACCACGATGCCCGCGGCCGCGCTGGCGACGACGGGCGTCGCGGAGAGCGCGAGCGCCGCGATCACGGCCGTGCCGGCGCGCACGAGGGCGCCGTCGTCGGCGCCGACGAGCGGCGCGGCGACCAGGAAAAACGCGATGACCACGGCGGCCCGGACGAGGATGCTCGTCGGCGCGGCGAGATCGGCCGGGAGCCAATCGAGGGTCGTCTGCCCACGCGCGACGCCGTCGAAAAAGAGGCCGACGAAGCGGACGAGGACGATGAGGGCGATCGCGGCGATGACCGCGACGACGAGCAAGGGGAGCGAGCCGATGAGGCGCGCGAGGAGCGAATAAAGCGGGCCGAAGACGAAGCCGCTGAGGCGCTCGGCATACCCGCGCGTGGGCTCGAAGAGCGAGAGGCCGATGAGGACCCAGCCATACGCAATGCCGAGGCGAAAGAGGACACGCGCGGCCTTCGTGGCGATGAGCATCGCGGCGCGGAAGGACTCGGGCCGGACGACCTCGATCGATTGCAGGCGAATCGCGGGGATACGCTCGGGGTGCTGCTCCAGGAAGGCGCTGGCCCGATCGGCGAGCTGGCCGATCTTGCGGGCGAAAAAGAGGGCGACCATGCCCGAGAGGACGACGAGCGCGACGGAGAGGAGCGTGAGCAGCGCGGCGCTGCGGGATTGCTCCTTGGCGAGCGCGACCCGGACGCGGCCGGCGACGTCTTCGGCGAGCGCGGCGACGCTGGCCTCGCCGGACGCCGCGGCGTCCTCGGGGCCGAAGGTGACGATCGTTTTATCGGAGACGATGACGAGAGCGTCGTCGCCCCGGCGCTCGACGCGCACGGCGGCATGTTCGCCGCTCTCGGCGGCGGCGCGGAGGGCCATGGAGGCGGCGCGCGCGCGCTCCTCGGGTGATTCACCGGCGCGGGGGACACGAATCGAAAAGAGGCGCGTGTCGCGGAGCCGGACGGGGACGCCCTCGGCGACGGGAGGGGCGGCGGAAGCGGAGGCGGAAGGGGCAACGGGAGCGGGAGCGGCGGCGGACGCGGGGGCGGTGGCAGGCTCGGGGGCCGGCGTGGAAGCGGCAGCGGACGCGGACTCGGCACCCGGCGCCAGCGCCGAAGCATCGGGCGCGGCGTGGGCGCCGATCGGCAGCGCCAGGCACATCAGCGCGAGGAGGATGCCTCGGAGCGGAGAGCGCGGGTGCACGCGGTAAGCTTCGGCCGGCGGCCCGGCAAGGTCAAGTGTGATGGCTGATTACTGACAGATGCACGTCATGCGCTCGCACGCATATTGAAAGAAGCACGAGCCTTTCGGCACCGTGCCGCCCGTGAACGACCTCGCCGGCTCACCGAGAAAACACGGCGTGGCCTGGATCTCGAAGCACGACGTCGTCTTGTCGGGGCAATCGTTGATGCACTCCGCCCCGCAGCATTCCTGCTTGGGCGCGCCGCACCCCTCCAGGCCATTGCAGAACCACTGGCCCATGCACGGCGAGCAGACCCCGCCGCAATCGACCTTGAGCTCGGTGCCGTCCTGCACGCCGTTCTCGCACCGGCACGTCCCGCCCACGCAGATGTCCGAGCCCATGCATCGAGCGCCCGGGTTGTTGCCGTCGAGGGCCTGCGCGCATACGCCGTTCGGCTTTCCGGTCGACGTATTGATGCACCCCATGCACTTACCGTCGCACGCGCTCTCGCAGCACACCCCCTGGACGCAGAATCCCGTCATGCACTCGGCGTTCGTCCCGCAGACCGATCCCACGGGCTGCTCGCCCACCGGGGTGCAGGCCATGTTCTCGCAGACGAACCCCGGGCTGCAATCGCCGCAGATCCCGTCCGTGCACGCCCGGCACCCCGTCTCGCAAGGCGTGCCGTTCGCCGCGGGGGCATGATCGGTGCCCATCTCCGTGCAGATGTCGTCGGTGCAGGGATCCCCGTCGTCAGCCGCGTCGTCCGGATATGGGATCTGGTCGAGCTTGCCCGCGCCGTCACAGGCCTCGGCCTTGCAATCACCCACCACCGTGTCGGCGACGACCGTGCCCGCAGGCTCGAACGCGCGAATGCACACCCCGCTCTCGCACGACCATTTCAAGCACGGGCCGTCGTCGCCGCATTCGCTCGGCATCGTGCAGCCCGCGCAGGACCCGAGGCCGTCGCACATGAGCAGCTTGTCCTTGCCGCAAGGCGTGGTCTTCTCCAGGGGCACGAAGAGCGGCGTCCCGTCGACGCACTTGTCCTCGGTGCACTCGCTCCCGTCCTCGGGGAGCTGATCCGGCGCCGGCTTCGAGATGGCGCGGCCCTCGCCGTCACACGTCACGTCCTGGCAATCGTCGACCGGCTGGCCGATGGGCTTTTCGCCCTTGGGCAGCTTGTCCACGTACGTGCACACGCCCTGGTCGCAGGCGCGCTTGCCGCACCCGGTGTCCTCGCCCGGGCAATCCGCCGCTTTCTGGCAGCCGATCGGCGGCTGTTTGTCGAAATCGTACCCGAGGATCACGCACCCGCCCGCGCCGAGGACGAACGACAGGGCGAGGACCCGGGAGAGCACCTGCGTCTTCGTGGCGAATCGCATCAGAACTTCCCTTCGACCCCCACGAAGCCAGGCCCGAGCACGAAGGAATGGCCGGTCTTCGGTTTTTCCCGGCCCTTCTTCGCGTCGAGGAGCAAAAGCACCGCCCCCGCCCCCGCCCCCGCGATCCCCACGCCCCACGCGATCGCATTCGCCACGAGCAAACTCTTGCCGAGCTCGGCCGCCTCGTACCCCTCCGCCGTGTCGCATTGCACGCGGGGACAACCTCCCTCCACGCGGCCATTCGCCGAGACGATGATCCCGCCCGTGATGATCGCCCCGACGAACCCGAGCCCGCCCACGCCGAGCGCCGCGATGCCCGCGATACGCCGCGGCCCGAAGGCAGGCGGCTCGATGATGACCTTGCCGGCATTGACGAGGATCTCGACCTGCTCGCCCTCGGCAATTTCGAGGACGTACTTTTCCTCGGCGCGCTTCGGCGCGAGCACGGAGATGGTGCGCTTGCCGGGATTGACGGGCACCGCGACGCCGATCCCCTCGGCCTCCTTGCCGTCGATCGTGACGCGGGTGTCCTTGGGCAGCGCGGTCTTCGGCTTGATCGTGAGGAACGGAATGCGCGGCTCGATCTCCGCGAGCTTTTTCTTCGAGGGCGCGAGGCGCGGGTCGCCCGGGTCGAGGACGACGATGCCCTCCTTGTAATACCGAAGCGCCGTGACGAGCCGGCCCTCGTGCTCCTCGCATTGCGCGAGGTTGAAGAGCGTGCCGGCCCGGCGCGCGAGCGCGAGGCTCTGCTCGAACTTGGGGCAAGCCGTCGCGTAATCTTGCTGCTCGACCGCGGCGCGCGCCTCCTTGAAGAGCTCCTCGGCGCGCCGGATGTCGTCTTCCATCTGGTCGGCCGCGGCAGGACGCGCGAGCAAAAGCGAAAGAAGGGCCGCGCAAAACCCCACGGCACGCAGCCTGCGCAGATCCCAGGTCGAGCGGTCGTTCTTCGAGGTCACCATTCGCTGAAGATGTCCTTCGAGCCGCCTTGTTGCGGCGGCTTCGTGCTCGGCTGGGAGGTCGGAACGGTGGTCGTAGCGGTGGTCACGACGGGCGGGACGCGTGTCCCCGCCGTCGTCTTCGGCGCGGCGCTCGCCGAGGGCGGCGGCGTGGGCGCGAGCGCGGCGGAGGTCGCCGCGGATGCAGGCGGCGCGAGGCTCGGAGGCGGCGCGGGCGTGCTCGCAGGAGCGGTCGCCGCCGAGGTGGGCGTCGTCCCGCGGACGCGGACGAGGACGAACCCGACGCCGCCGAGCACGAGGACAGCCGCGAGTGATGCGCCGACGAGGACGGCCTTGCGCGAAGCAGCCGGCGACGCGGCGTCGCGCGAGAACGGCGAGCCCGTGAGCCGCGCCGCGCCGGGCCCCTGTACGGCGCCGCTCTCGGCAGGACCCATCGTGATCGGCGGCGCCGGCGGCATGAGCTGCATGGCGGCGCGGAGGGCGCGTTGCATCGTGCGCGCGTCGGGCCAGCGGCGCTGGCGATCGAAGGCGAGCGCGTAATCGACGACCTCGCAGAACGCCTGCGGCAAACCCGGCACGAGCGAGGCGATCGGCGGAGCTTGCCGCGTCATCGCGAGGAGCAGGACCTTGTTCACGGTCTCGGCCTCGTGGACCAGCCTGCCGGAGAGCGCGTAAAACATGACCGCGCCGAGCGCCCAGAGGTCGGTGCGCGCGTCGATCTCGGCCGTGTGCCCGAGGGCCTGCTCGGGCGGCATGAAGGCCGGCGTGCCCATGACGGCGCCGACCTCGGTGGCGCGACCGACGCCCCCGACCGCCGCGGTCTCCCGCATGCGCGCGATGCCGAAGTCGAGGATCTTCACCTGGCCGGTCCGCGTCAAAAACACGTTCTCGGGCTTCAGATCCCGATGCACGATGCCCTTGTCGTGCGCGGCCGCGAGGACGTCGAGCAAGCGCTCCGCGACGAACGCGACCTCGGAGGGATGCAGGCGTCCGCCGGGAAACGCGCGCCCGCGCTCCTCGAGGTTCTGCCCTTCGAGCAGCTCCATCACGAGGAAAACCGTGCCGTCCTCCGCGGTGTCGTCGTCGAGCACGGCGACCGCGCCCGGATGCTCGATCCGGTTCGCGACGTACCCTTCGCGCAGGAACCGATGGCGCGCTTCCTCGTCGGTCGCGAACTCCGGGCGGAGGAGCTTCACCGCGCCGCGCTTGCCGTTCCTGTGCGTGGCCGCGTAGACGCACGCGGTGCCGCCGACGCCGAGCAGGCGGTCGAGCCGCCATTTGCCGCGCAAGACCTGGCCCACACGGGCCCGGGCTCGCTGGAAGACGTCGTCGGCCACCCGCTCCATCGTGTTGATCGAACCGTCTCGTCGCGGGGCTGTCAAGGTAAGCGCCGGGTTTTCGCGGACGGCCGGCTCACTTCTTTTTTTGCTTCGCGAGCCCTTCGAGGATCTGAAGGAACCGCTGGCACTTCTTGCCGACCTCGAGCCCGTAGGCCGCACGACCGTTGCAAAGTTTCTCGGCGCGCTCCATGGCCACGGCGTCGCCCTTGATCGCGCGGGACGCGACCTCCTCGGCGTCCGGCGCGATGCCCTCTTTGTAGGCCGTCTCCTTTTCGAGCTCCTTCGACGCGAGGGCCTTCTTGAGGTCCTCGGAGATCTCCGGCACGTCGGCCCACGCCGCCGAGGAGCGCGCCGCGCCGCGCGCGTACGCGAGCCAGATGCGGCCCTTCGCCTTCGTGTCGCCGCACGGCATCTCGGCCTCTTTGGCCATGAGGTCCGCGGCCACGAGCTTCGCCTCCGCCGCGCGTTCGAGCTTCTCGGCAGCACCCTTCGCGGTCGCCTTGTCCTCCGCGGAGAGCTTGCCCGACTCGACGGCCTTCGCGAGCGCGTCGCACGAGGCCTCGTACCGCTCGCGCGCCCGCCGCTCCTCGCAGACCTTCTTCTTCTCGTCGATGCGCGCGAAATGCTCGGGGAGCGCGTGCCGCTTCTCCTCCTCGTCGATGTCGGTGATCGAGCACGGGTCGGTCGCGGCCGTGATGCGCGCGTCGAGCTGCGCGCGGGCTGCAGTGATGCGGCGCTCGCGGATCACGAACGCGCCCGCGACCGAGCAGATGGCGAAGATCAAGAACACGAGCGAGACGCGGAAGAGCTGCCGCCGCTGCAGGTGCCGATGGACGAGCCGGCTCCGATCGATGAGCTCTCCGGCCTTCTCCATGGCCTCTTCCCAGGCTTCGAGTTCGGCCGCGAGCACCTTCAAGGGGCCCACGAGCGCGCGCTCGCGCGAGAAGCGACGCGCCACGTTCGTGAGCGTCTGCGCGGCGCTCTTGCGCTTCGGATCGACCTCCATCGTGGCGCCGGCGAGGCCCGTGAGCAGGCCGCCGACGGACACGGCGTACTGCTCGAAGACGGTCTGCGCCTCGACACGCGCGCGCTCGAGCTGCTGGAGCTGGCCCATGTACCCGGCCCACGGCAGGATCGCCTCGACGTCGCGGGGCTTCAAACCGAGCCGCTTCGCCGTGATCTCGACGGCCGAGGTGAGCGCGCCGAGCAGCTTGTCGTGCGAGACTTCGGCGAGGCCCTGCGGGACGCGCACCTCGCGGAAACACTCGAACGCCCTGTAGGTCGGGGCGAGCGCCCATTCGCTCAGCTTGCTGCCGAAGTCGAGTCGTGCGGCCGTCAAGTGCTCCCTCGCCGTTTCGCGGGAGACCGGATGGTACGAGTGATCGTAGCGCAGCGCAACGACGCGTTCGTCACGCCGTAGCCAAGATCTACCCCACCGCGCTCGGGCCTTGTACCATCGGCGCCGATGCTGCCCCGAACGATCGCGCCCCTCGCGGGAATCGCCCTCTCGATCGCCCTCACCTCGCTCGTCGGATGTGACGAGAAGAAGCCCGACGCCGCGCCGCCGAAGCCGAGCGCCGCGCCCGTCGCTTCCGCTGCACAGGCGCCTGCGCCCACGCCGACGCCGACGCCGAGCGCCGCGGAGCCCGCGCCGCCGCCGAAGAAAAAGGACGTCGTGTGCTCGAAGGATGCGACGATCACGTTCGCGGATTCGAAGTTCGAGAACATCGTGCGCGTGCAAGCGCAGAAGCCCGAGGGCGCGCTGACGCGGGCGGACCTCGGCAAAGCGAAGACGCTGAACTTGACCGAGGTGAAGCTCGACGAGCTCGACCCGTGCATCTTCCCGCTGTTCACGTCGGTGAAGGGCCTCTACCTGCCGCCCGGGAAGATCGAGGATCTGAGCCCGCTGAAGACGCTCACGACGATCGAGTCGCTGCGCATCGCGGCCACGCAGGTCAAAGACCTCACGCCGCTCGCAGGCCTGGCGAAGCTCGATCGGCTCGACATCGGCCGGACGCCGGTCAAGGATCTCACGCCGCTGTCGGGGCTTTCGAGCCTGACGGAGCTTCAGATCGACGAGACCGAGGTGACGGATCTGACGCCGCTCTCGAAGCTGAAGAAGCTCGAAATGTTGCAGATGAAGCGCACGCGCGTGACCGATCTTTCGCCGCTGAAGGAACTCAAGAGCCTGAAGAACCTGCACATCGCGGGCTCGGCCGTGAGTGGTCAGGCCGTGATGCTCGGGATCCCCGGGCTCAAGGTGCACGACGAGTGACGGCCGCGCGTCGCGCCGAAGGCCGCGCGACGCAGGTACGGACACGCTGATTTTCCCGCGACGTCGCGGCGACATCGACCCCCCGTGGCCAGGCTTTCGCAAGGGCCGGCTCCGCGGGTTCGGGCGGCAGGCAAACCATGCCCGCTGCCCGAGCCCAGAGGAGACGAGGGGAATCCATGAAGAACGTGCTGATTTCGCTGTGCCTGGTGATCGGCGCGGGCGCCCTGCCGGCGGCCGCGGCCGAGCCGAAGGCCCCGATGAGCGAGGAGGAGGCCTTCGCGATCGGCGTGGAGGCCTATGTGTACGGGTATCCGCTGGTGAGCATGGCGATCACCAAAGACGTGCTGACCAACGTCGCGTCGCCGACGGAGCGCGGAGCGCCCATCAATCAGTTCAGCCACGCGCGGGAGCTCCTCACCGCCGGATTCACGAGCGTGGTGGCCCCCAACAACGATACGCTGTATTCGCAGGCATGGCTGGATCTCTCCAAAGAGCCCGTGATCCTGCACGTCCCCGAGGCCAAAGGACGTTATTACCTGATGCCGATGCTGTCCGGCTGGACCAACGTGTTCGCCTCCCCGGGCACGCGCACGACCGGGACCCAGGCCGGAAATTTCGCAATCGTCGGCCCGCGCTTCAAGGGCGCGCTCCCGCAAGGCATGAAGGAGATCCGATCGCCCACCGAGACGGTATGGATCATCGGTCGGACCCATACCACCGGGACACCGGCCGACCTCGCGGCGGTGCACGCTTTCCAGGACCAGCTTTCCCTGACGCCGCTCAGCGCCTACGGCAAAACCCATACGCCGCCGCGCGGCGCGGTCGATCCGAACGTCGACATGACGGCGCCGCCGGTGGACCAGGTGAACGCCATGGAAGCGGCTGTTTTCTTCAAGGCCCTCGCGGCGCACATGAAGGAAAACCCGCCTGCGGCCGCGGACGCGCCCATGATCACGAAGCTCGCCAGGATCGGGATCGTGCCTGGGCAGGACTTCGATCTGCACAAGCTCGACCCAGCCGTGGCCCGGGGACTCGAGCGCGCGCCGAAAGCAGGGCTCGAGCGCATCCGAGCCCACGAGAAGAATGCAGGGAAAAGCGTGAATGGCTGGACGATCACGCTGAAAACGGGTGATTATGGCACCGATTACCTTCAGCGAGCCTTCATCGCCCTCGTCGGCCTCGGCGCGAACCTGCCCGAGGACGCCGTTTATCCCCTCACGAAGGTGGACGGCGATGGGCAGCCGCTCGACGGCGCAAACCGTTACAGGCTGCACTTTCCCAAGGGCCAAACTCCGCCGGTGAGCGGGTTCTGGTCGCTGACCCTGTACAACGATCAGATGTTCTTCCACCCGAATGCGATCCGTCGCTACGCCATCCACTCGGACGACGTGATGAAGCGGAACGCGGACGGCTCGCTGGACCTCTACATCCAGAACACGCCCCCCGACGAGGACAAGGCGTCGAACTGGCTGCCGGCCCCGCAAGGGAAGTTCGTCCTGATGTTGCGCATGTACTGGCCCGCGCAGGCGGTGCTCGACGGCGCCTGGGTGCCGCCGGCCGTGCAGCGGGTGCGATGAAACTCCCGCGCCGCGCCGGCGTCAGTTGACCTTGACGACCGGCGCGCCGAGGGCGGCCCGCGCCGCGCCGGTCTCCGCGTGGACGCGGATCTCGCGCTGGGGGAGGGGGATGTCGATGCCCCGATCGCGATAGGCCTCGACGAGCGCGCGATAAAGACCAAGGAGCGCCAGCTCGTAGTCGGGGACGCGCACCCAGGGACGGACGGAGACCGTGAGCACGGCATCGCCGACCTTGCGAACGCCGATGAGCGGCGCCGGCTCTCTCAGCACGCGCGAATCGGCGAGGACGGTCTCCGTCGCGACGTCGAGCGCCTTTCCGATATCGGAGGCGTACGCAATGCCGATCTCGATGTCGAGCTGGCGCTTCGTCCCGTAGTTGTGCAGGATTTCGCCGGAAATCTGGCGGTTCGGGATGACGATCAGGGATTGGTCGGTGTGGCGGAGGGTGGTCGAGAAGAGCGTGATGTCGACGACCTCGCCGTGCTCCTTGAGGACGTCGATGTATTCGCCGACCTTGAAGGGCTTGAGGAAAAAGATGGTCATGCCCGCGATGAGGTTCGAGAGCACGCCCTGCATGGCGAGGCCGATGCCGACGCCGGCAACACCGAGGCCGGCGATGAGTGAGGCGACCGGGACGCCGATCTTCTCCGCGGCAATGACGATCGTGGCGCCGACGACGACGAGCCGGAGCAAGCGGACGATGAGGGTCCGGAGCGCGACGTCGATCGTGGTCTTCTTCTCGAGCCAGGTGTCGAGCATGCGGGTCAGGTATCCCGCCGCCTTGAACCCGACGAGGACGATGACGGACGCGCCGAGGATCTGAAGCCCGTACCGCACGGCGAATTCGACGAGCGTGGTCTTCAGGCTCGTGAGGCCCGCGCCGACTTGGTTCATCGTTTCCTGCATGGCCGCGATGGTCGCACCGGGGAGGCAGGAGCGTCAACGCGCTCGGGCTCGGCCCACGCCTCGCTGCGCCCGCGAGCGCGTCCGTGGCGGTTGCCTCATCCCGCGCGCCGCGCGCCTTCGCCCTCGAACGGCAGCCGCATCGTGAATGACGTCCCGCATCCGGGGGCGCTCACGACGTCGACGCTCCCGCCATGGGCCTCCGCGACGCCGCGGACGATGGCGAGCCCGAGCCCCCAGCCGCCCGGCGACGCGCGCTCGTGGCGCGCGCGGGTGAAGGGCTCGAACAGCGTGGCCTGCTCGTCCGCGGGGATGGGCCGGCCCTCGTTGTGGACCTCCACCTCGACGTGGTCCGGCAGGGACCGCACGGTGAAACGCACCGGGTCCGCCGATCCGTATTTGAGCGCGTTCGACGCGAGGTTCCAGAAGGCTCGCCGGAGCTCCTCGCGACCAAAGCTCCCCGTCGTGGGCCCTTCGGGCGCGACGACGACGAAACGATCGCCGTGCTGCTGGGAGAGCTCGGCCACGACGTCTCGCACGATATCGAGGATATCGCAGCGCTCGTATGAGATGGGGAGGCGGTCACCCGCCTTGACGCGCTGCGCGTCGAGCAGGTCGCTCACCATGCGCTCGGTGCGGTCCAGGCTCCGGAGGACGGTCGACGTCCAGCGTTTGGACTTGGGGTCGTAGGTCGAGCGGTCCACCAGTTGCGCGGCCACGCGCGCCGCAGAGAGGGGGCCGCGGAGGTCGTGCACGAGGATCGACGAGAGGACGTCCCGCATCCGCTGCTCCTCGTGCAGCGCCTCGATTTGCTCCTCCAGCATGTTGTAGAGCTCGGCGTTCTCGATGAGGAGCGCGAGGTGCTCGGCGATCGCCTCGATACGCCGCTTCTCCCGCGCCGAGAAAGGCCGCTGCTCGCGCATGCCGACGTACATCACGCCGAGGAGCCTGTGCTGGAGGGGGATACGGACCCCGAGGAGTGCATGGATGCCGCTATGGCGGAGGTTGTCGGTGACGTCGAGCTCGGTCGTCTCGGCGTCGAGGATCGTCGTCGTCTCGCCGCGCGACGCGATCTTCCCGGCAAACGAGGAGGGCGCGAGCGAGCGGGCGTAATGCGTGAGCCGCTCGTCGGCGAGCCCCGCCGACGCGGTCATCACGAGCTTTTCAGTCGTGGGCTCATGAAGCAGGATGGCCGCCGTCGCGGCGCCGAGCGCCTCCATGACGATCGGCATGGCGGTGTGGAGCCGGTCGGCCAGGGTCAGGGACCTGCGGAGCGCGTCGGGCGGCTCGCCCGTGAATGCCTGCCGTATCAACCGGAAAAACCGCTTCTCCGATTGCGCGTCGTCGAGGAGGTGCCGGACGAACATGTCGGACACCAGCACCGCCGACCCGTGCACGACTTCGAGGATCCTGTCGACCTCGAGCGGCTCACACCGCTCCTCGGGCGGCACGGCCGCCCACGCCTGGAAGATGCAGCGGCCAAGAAGGGCAAATTCGCTCTGAAGCTCGGCGAGATCGAAGCCGTGGCGGAGGCGGGAAGCGACGTGGCTCTCCACGAGCTCGAGCTGGCGGCCGCTCGGCGTATGCCCATCCGGCTCGACGAGGGACGCGAGGTACAGCGGCATGATGTTCATCAACTCGGGCCGCGAGAGTCCACGCGCCGACGCCGTTTTCTGCGCCTCCTCGGCCCAGCGTTGGAGGATACGGCCGCCTTGCGTCTCGATGATGTGCTTGATCGTCGGCACGAACCCCTCCGCCTCGACACAGGTAGCACATGTCGTGCAAGGACGAACGCTGCCGCGCCCGCTCTCGCGGTTTTTCGCTTCTTGACGATCGATGAAGAGATTTCCGATCCGGCACGGTCGTCGCCGGCGGCGGACCGTTCACCTTCGGCTCCGCCGTTGGCTTCCGCTGCGGAGGCAGCACCGCCGACCAACGCTGAGGGCGCGGCGATGGCTGGCTCAGCCGTCGTCGACGCGGATCTCGCGCACCTCCCCTTCTGCCACCCGGTCGTCCGTCGTTATGATCCGGTGCGGCCTTTCCCGCGCCCGCGCCTACGCAAAACCGAACCCACGACGAGCCCGACGAGCCCCCATACCGCGTGCGGAGAGCTGCGATCCTCCACCACGCACCCGCATCCCCCATTCGCGCCCGGCGTCCCATCGCCGCCCGCCCCGCCCGCGCCGCCGGTGCCCGTCGCCGCCCCGTCCGGATCCACGCCGCCCGCTCCTCCATTGCCGCCGATCCCGCCGTCGACAGGGCCGACGCCTGGCTCGTGCCATTCGTAGGCGCCGAGATCGACGCCTGCTCCCTGCGGCCGCGGGATCCCCTCGATATCGAGCGCGGGCGCCATCTCTGGGCTCCCGGTATCCACCGCGGGTGAGCCAGGCAAGAGGTGGAGATCGAAACTCGCGGGTGCGACGAAAAATGTCGCCAGATCCGCGAGCTCCAGCTTGGTGTTGTGATCGTCGGTCACATTGGTGCCCTCGAGCTGGAGGTCCGTGGCCAGGTTGTTGCGCACGACGACATCCTGGCTCGCCGTGCCGTCCTTGTGGGCCGTGACCTTGATCCACGGCGGCCCGGGGGTGACGTCGTTCACGTCGATCACCGTATTGTTCACGATGCGCGAATTGCGCATTCCGTAGAAGCTGATGCCGTGCCAGTGGTCGGTGACCACCACGTTGTTTTCCACGACCCAGCCTTCGAAGAATCCATCGAAGCAGCCGATCCCCTGCATCGAATTGGTCAGCTTCTGATTCGGATCTTCGCGATTGATGAAGACGTTACCGCGGAGCACGACGTTCTTGACGGCGCCCGTGCCGACGCCGCCCGCGCCGACGGACCAGCTCTGGAACCCGTCATCGTGGTTGCTGTCGCCGTCGTCCTGGCTGACGTATACGTTCTTGATCAGGTTGTACTGGAAGACGCCGTCGTCGCCGAGGCCGCGCAGGCCGTCGGCGGAGAAATTGACGATGCGGTTCTTTTCGACGAGCGCCCCTTTGCCGTCGACGCTGATGCCGAACCGGACGTTCGTGAGGCTGTTGTTGCGGGCGACGCATTCGGCGCCGCGCACGAAGATGCCGCTGCTGGCCGCGTTGATCCATTCGTCCGCGCCCCACGCCGAGCTGTCGGTCACGCTGAAGATCTCGTTGTCCTCGACCGTGACACGCGCGCTCGAAGGGTCGATGAGGACGATGTCCCCCACGGTGGGCGTGGGGGCGTGCGAGGGGCTTATCGAGAGGCCGCGCAAGGTCCAGCCCTTGGCGCCCTTGAAGGCGACGGAGCCCGCGGTCGGCTTTTCGCCGGGCGCGGCGGCGATCGTGATGGCCGGCGTGTAGTCGCCGCCCTTGAAGACGGGGGCGCCGTGGTAGCCCGATCGGAGCCAGACGGTGTCTCCGGCCTTGATGGTGGTGCCAAAGGCGCCGTCGGTGATGAGCTGCTCGAGCGATTGCCAGGGTTTGGCTGCGCTGCCGTCGCCGCTCGCCGAGCCGTTCGCGGGATCGACGTAGAACTCGGCGGCGTGCGCGCTCGCGGCGAGGTGGAGGATCGTGGTGCAGGCAACGAGGCTGAAAACACGAGGTTGCAGATGTCGCATGGATCGTCCTACGCGCGGCACTTCGGCCCGGCTTCGTTGCCAGCATCGGATCATTGCGGGGCGACACGCAAGAGGAAGCCCTCCTCGGCCCCCTCGGATGTCAGCGTTTCCGTGCCGACGTCGAGCTCGCCCTTGAACCAGCCCGCGACGAGCGCGAAGCCGTGCGCGGGGGCCGCGACGCCCGTCGCGATACCGACGTCATCACTCGGAAAGACCTTCGCCCAGCGGGGTTTGCCGTCGCGCTCGACGATCGTGACGAACGGATGGAGCGTTCCTTCCGTATTGCCGGGCGCACGCGCGCCGAACACCGAATCGGAGCCGATCTCCCCGCCCACCACGACGGAATCATTCGAACCGATCGCCACCGCCTCCGCCTCCCCGTCGTTCATCCCGCCGAAGAGGTTGGCCCATACGAGCTTGCCGCCCGTGTCGAAGGCCCCGACGATCCCCTGTTTTTCCGCAGCATCGAACACCCGACCGTCAATCTTGGTGTTCACCGTGATCCGGCCGCCGAACACCACGCGACCGCGGCGCACCGCGAGATCGTTCACGCGATCGTCGCCGGTCCCGCTGATGGGCTTCATCCAGCGTACGTGGCCCTCCGGGTCGAAGCTCATCACGAATGCGTCCGAGCCCGTGGCTTCGAGGATCATCCCCGGCATGGCTGGATCGAAATCCACCGTGCCCGCGAAATACCCGGCCACGTACACGTTTCCGGCCGCATCCACGCCGACGCCCGTGCCGCCGTCTTTGCCAGGCCCGCCGATCGATTTCGCCCAGCGGACCGATCCGGACGGCGTGAGGCTCAGCAAAAAGAGATCGGACGCGCCCGCGGCCGTGAGCGTCTTGCTCCCGATCGATGCGGTTTCGTTGAATTCACCGACCACGTAGATCATCCCGTCCGCGCCCACGGCAATCGCGCCCGGAACATCCGTGAGCGGGCCGCCGAATCGGAGAGACCATTCCACCTCGCCCCAGCTCGTGAGCTTCAACATGGCGACGTCCCGCCCACCGGCATGGACGAGCGGGCCGCGGCCGAAATCGACGGTCTGCTGGAACTGGGCGAGGACGTACATCGCGCCCTTTCCATCGATGGCGGCGCGGGTCACGTCTTCGTCGAGCGACCCGCCGAACGAGGCCGACCAGCGGTGGTGGCCGCCCTGGGCGTAGGAGGCGATGAAAACGTCGTGTCCGCCGCGGGACGTGAGGTCCTTGCCGCCGAGGTTGATCGTGCCGTCGAAATCCCCCGTGAGGACGAGCGTGCCATCGTCGCCCTGGGCGAGGTGGCGCGCCCTCTGCGCGCCGGGGCCGCCGAGCCTCTTTTGCCAGGCGGGCGTAATGCCCGCTCTGGGGCCGCATTCGGCGTCGTGTTCGCAGTCCATGGCATCGACCGCCGCGCTCTGGCACGTACCGTCGACGCAGGTCTCGTCCTCCGGGCAAAGCACGCCCGCGCACGCCTGGCTCAATCGCACGGGGACCCGAAACGAATTGTGGGGCACGAATCTCATCGACCGGCGCGCCACGATGCAGCCCGGCCCGTAGGTGGGCGCGACGCAGGCCCTCTCGACCGGCGCGCCGAGGCTGCCGACGACCTTGAAAGCAAAAGGCGCCTTCCGCTCGCCCTCCGGCGGCAGGAGCACGATGGATCCGACCTCGCCGTTGTTTTCGCAAAGCGATGTGGTCGTGCCGTACGGACGGGTCTCGATCTCGCCGAGGAGCCCCGCGGTGATGCCCGTGCTGTCGAGGTCACCACAGGAGCTATTCGTCGAGATTTCCACGAACACCTCGGTTGGATCGAGGCAACCGAGAGGAGCCGCGAACAGCAGGGCGAAAAGCCCCGCGCAGAGGAGCCGCGATTGCTTGACCATGGGCGTTCACGATAACCCAGATCGTGATGGGGATGGCGCCGCCGCGCGCGCGCTCGTCGAACGAATTCGCGCGAGACGATCAGAACCGGAACAACGTCGCGCCCCCGCCGCCGATCGCCTCGGTCGTGAGCTGACCGGGCGCGATCGTGCCCGCATGCGGCGCGCGCTCCGTGAACGCCGCGATCGTGACCGCGGCGCCCACCGCGACGACCGTGCCGACCCCCGCCCAGAACCACCAGCGCGTCACGACCGACCTCTGCGCGAGCGTCGCCGTCACCGCCGTGGAGCCGTCGGCCGAGACCACGGCCGAGGTCTCATACACACGAAAATCCGGGTGGCGCACGGTGATCCGATGCGTACCCGTGGGCACGTCGAGCTCGAGGGGCGCGACGCCCATCAGCTTGCCGTCGACGAGCACCTCGGCTGCCGCCGCCGACGCGCGCACCGTGAGCACACCCGTGGTCGCGTCGGACGGCGCGGTATCTGCGGCGCGCGCCTTCGGTTCGTCCGCGGGTGCAGGGGGTTGCGGATCCGCGCGCAGCGTCGACGGCGAGAACGAGAACACGAGCGCGGTGGAGACCGCGACGACGAGCGTGGTTCGCTGGGCTCTTCGGCGAGGTGAACGCACGGGACGATCCTCCGCGCTCTTGATGCTCCGTGCAGGATACGCGCGTGGCGCGGGGTGGGAAGAGGCTCGCGTTACACGCGAAGCGTTTCGAGCTGCGAGACGATCACGTCGACGAACCGCTCCGCGGATCCCTCGCTCCAGCGGAAATACAGGCTCGGCTCGGTGAGCTCGAGCTCGATGAGCTGGAGCGCGCCGCCTTCACCTCGCACGAGATCGACCCGGGCGTAGAGCAACGGCTTGCCCACGGCCGCGAACGCGGCGCGGGCCACGTCGAGCGCCTCCGCATCGATCGGCGCTGCCGTGACGTGGCTCTGAAACTCCGGCTGCGAACGAAAATCCCCCGCGCGCGGCACCTTCCGCACCGCGTGGCTCGGCTCGCCGCCGAAGAACACGATGGAGAGCTCGCCCTCCGATTCGATCGAGCGCAGGTACGGCTGCACCATCACCTCGCCCGACGTCACGAGCGACGCGGCGTGTGCCTCCGCCTCGTCGGGGTTCGTCCGCGCGTCGATGCGCATCGCGCCCACCGAGCCCGCCGAGACCGCCGGCTTGATCACGACCTCGGAAAAACCCCGCGCCTCGATGCGCCGCGCGAGCCCCTCGGCGCGTTCGCCCGGCGCGAGCCAGATCGTCGGGATCACGGACACGCCCGCCGCTTCGAGCGAGCGCAGGTAGGACTTGTGCGTGTTCGCGCGGATGACGTCGGCGCCGTTCCAGAGCGGCACGCGCGCGGCCGTCCGCTCGGCCCACGCGACGAACGCCTCCCTGCGACCCGGGCCGTCCCAGTAGTCCCAAGGCGTACGGATCAGCGCGAGATCAGCTTCGTTCCAGGGCGCTCCCGGATCGTCCCAGACGAGACAACGATGTGCGATCCCTCGCGCGTCGAGGGCCTCGCGGAAGAGCACGTCGTCGACGTCGAGCGCGGGCAGACGGGCGCACGTCGCGATGGCCAGGCGGGCTTTCTGCATGTCGCTTTCTTGCCCGAAATTCGCGCGCGAAGCGAGCGGCGCGGGCGCGCGGTCCGTTCCAATGTCAACCTCGGACCCCCCATGCTGGACGCCGCGCACATCGAGCACGCCGCGCACGGTCCCTCGCTGCAGAGGCTCCTCAATCTCGCGTGGCCGATCATCATCTCGCGCTCGGCGCAGGTCGTGGTCAGCGTGTCCGACGCGGCGATGGTCTCGCACCTCGGCCAGGAGAGCCTCGCCGCCACGACCACGGGCGGGCTCAACTTGATGGCCTTCTTCATCCTGCCGATGGGGGTGGTCTTCATCGTGTCGAGCTTCGCCTCGCAGCTCTACGGCCGCGGCGATCACGCTGGGGCCCGCCGGTACGGCTTTTATGGCCTCGCCGTGGCTGCGATGGCGCAGGTCCTCTACTTCGGGGGCGCCCTCGTCATGCCGCGCGCCGTCGAGGCGATCGGCTACGAGCCCGCCGTCGCGACGCTCATGCAGCAATGGCTCACCGTCCGCCTCTGCACGGGCGGCGCGGCGATCGGGCTCGAGGCGCTCGGCAACTATTACGGCGGGCTCGGCAACCCGCGCCTGCCCATGGCCACGCAGGTCCTCTGCATGGTGCTCAACGTCGCGCTGAACTGGGTGTTCATCTCGGGGCACCTCGGCGCGCCCGCGCTCGGCGTGGTCGGCTCGGCGCTCGGGAGCGCGCTCGCCACGTTGACCGCTTTCCTCGTGCTCCTCGGGTGTTTCCTCGCCGGCTACGGCGAGCACCCGAGCGCCCGCCGAGGAAAGGCGCAGCTCCGCCTCTCCGAGCTCGGCCGCATGCTCCGATTCGGCATCCCCTCGGGGCTCAACTGGTTCGTCGAGTTCGGCGCGTTCTCCTTGTTCATCAACATCGTGATCAAGGGACTCGGCACGACCACGCTCGCCGGGTTCATGGCCTCGATGGAGGTGAATCAGGTCGCGGCCATGCCCGCGTTCGGCCTGACGAGCGCGGGGGCGATCCTGGCGGGGCAAGCGATCGGC
Organism: Polyangium sp. y55x31; assembly: GCF_029946505.1. Lineage (GTDB taxonomy): Bacteria > Myxococcota_A > Polyangia > Polyangiales > Polyangiaceae > Polyangium. Next base: position 47,984 of record NZ_JARZHG010000043.1, on the reverse strand, counting down.
GCGAAGCAGCTCGATCAAGTGCCGAAGACGGTGAAGCTCACGGCCCTCGTGGCGTGCGGCTGGATGGGCTTCGTGGGCCTCGTCTACCTCGCGTTCGCGCGGTACTGCATGCTCCCCTTCGCGCCGCCCGGGGCCGAGCGCGAGGCCTTCCTCGACATCACGGCTCGGATCCTCACGCTCTCGATCACGTGGCAGATGTTCGACGCGACGGTGATGACACTCGCCGAGGGGCTACGCGCCGCGGGAGACACGGCCTTCACGGCCTGGGTCCGCGGGATCGTGGCGTGGTGCGTCTTCGTGCCGGGCTCGTTCATCTCCGTGCGGGTGCTCGGCGGCGGCATCGGGTGGGTCGTCTTTTGGCTCACGGGGTACATCGCGCTCATGGCCGTCATCCTGCTCTTGCGCTTCCGGAGCGGCGTGTGGCGCAGGCTCGATCTGGCCGGTTCCGAGCTACCGCCCGTCTGAAGAGTCGTTCACGGATGAAAGGACGTGGCCGGCGCGCGTCGCAGATCCGCAAGACGCGCGCCGCCCGGAGCCCTGGATCTCGCGGCGTCGGCCCGTGCACGATTTTCGCTTGTCCTTTCGCCATGAACTCCGAGGTTCGCTCCCCGCGAGACGAACATCCCCTCGCCGCGTTTCGCGCGGCGCTGCTCGGGCGCCATGACGTCCTGGTCGTACGTGCGGTCGAGCGACTGCGGCGTATCCTGCCCTGGCTCGCACAAGCCCCCGACGAGTTCCTCGTCGAGCCGGTCAAAGAGGACGTGGCCGCGTATGCCTACGCGCTCACGGCCCCCGATTTCTCCGACCTCGAGCGGCGCGCGCGGGCCTGGTGCGAGAGTCAGGTCACGCTCGGCGGCAGCGTGCACCTCGTGCTCCAGCTCGTCGAAGGGTGCCGACAGGACTACCTCGAGTTCGCGATCGACGCGGTCGTCGCGGGCGTCCCGGAGGCCCGGGCCGGCGTGCACCGGCTCATGGAAGCGTTCACCGCGGTGCTCACGGAGGTCGACGCGTTTTTCCACGGCTCCGAGGCGCGCGAGGCGGCCGACGCCACGTTGTTCCGTCACTTCGTCGATGCCTCGCCCGACCCGGTCGCGCTCGCGGGCGGCGAGGGGACGATGCTCATCTACGCGAACGCGGCCTTCAAGGAGACGTTCGGCGGCGAAGGGATCCCGGGGCGCTTCATGGGAACGTTCGTCCCCGACGAGCAAAAAAACGTGCTCGCGGCCCTCGCGACCACGGCGTTTCGCGAAGGACGCGTGCGCGGTGAGCTTCACCTGTTCCGCGCGAACGGCGAGCTCTTCAAGGCGGACGTCCTCTCGTTCATCGCGCAGAGCCACGACGATCGGCAGCCCGCGCGCTTCTGGCTCCTGCGCGACAAGGGCCCGCTCGTCGAGGCGGAGGAAGCGCGGATGCGGCTCCAGGAGGAGATCATCGCCTCGCAGGCGGAGGCGATCCGCGCGCTCTCGACGCCGCTGCTCCCGATCGCCGAGGGCGTGATCTTGATGCCGCTCGTGGGCGCCCTGAACGAGCAACGCGCCGAGCAGATGCTCGACACCATGCTCCAGGGCATCTCGCGGCGAGGCGCGCGCGTGGCGATCCTCGACATCACGGGCGTGAGCGACGTCGACTCGCACGTGGCGCACGGGATCCTGCGGGCCGCCCGCGCGGCTTCGCTCCTCGGCGCGCGTGTGTTCCTGACGGGCATCCGCGGACCCGTCGCGCAGACGCTCCTCGCGCTCGACGCGAACTTCGGCGGCCTCGTCACGTGCAGCACGCTTCAGGACGGGGTCGCTCGTGCGCTTCGCGGCGCCGGAAGCCAGGGGTATGCTCCGCGGCGATGGACCGGCTGATCCTCGCATCCACGTCTCGCTTCCGCCGCGCGCTGCTCGACCGCCTCGGCCTCCCCTACGAAGCCCGCGCGCCTCATTTCGACGAGATCCCGCCCGAGGGTTTGTCGCCCCGCGACGTGGCCCGCGCGTTCGCCGAGGGCAAGGCGAAGAGCCTCGACGCCGCGCCGGGGACGTGGGTCATCGGCGCCGATCAGGTGCCCGAATACGACGGCCGCATCCTGCGAAAAACCGAGAGCCAGGACGATTGCCGTTCGCAGCTCGCCGAGCTCTCCGGGCGCACGCACATGCTGCATACGGCCGTCGTGCTCTGGTCGCCGTCCGAGGGCCGGATGCTCGGCGAGACGGTCACGGTGGAGCTCATGATGCGGTCGCTCTCGCCGGCGCTCATCGATCGCTACGTCACGCTCGACGATCCGGTGGGCAGCGCGGGCGGGTATCTCTTCGAGAAACGCGGCATCGGCCTCTTCGAATCCGTGCGCGGCGGCGACGAGTCGGCCATCGTGGGCCTGCCCTTGCTCTCGCTTTGCCGCCTCCTCCGCGAAGCCGGGATCGAGCCCTTCGATCTGGCGAGGTGACGAAATGACCCCCATGGATCACACCGAGATCCTGCGCAAAGGCATCGAGGATTTTCGCCGGTTCGTCAATCCGCTCGTCGCGGCGCGGGTCGCGATGACGGGCGAGCCTTACCGAATTGCGGGAACGCGGGACGGAAAGCTCGTCGAGGAGGGCGGGCGGCTCATCGAGGATCTGCACGGCACGCAATCGCTCGGGCACCGCGTGGCGGCCGTGGCGGACGCCGTGCGGGATTGGCTCGCGACCGACGCGCCGTCCTGGTATCCGTCGCGGGTCAATCCTTATGCGGGGCGGCTCGGGCGGGCGCTCAATGAGCGGACGGGCTACGACAACGCATTTTTCGGGATGTCGGGCAGCGACGCGGTGGAGGCGGCGATGAAGCTCGCGCGCGCCGCCACCGGGCGCCCGCGCGTGCTCTCGCTGCTCGGCGCGTACCACGGCACCACAATGGGAAGCTGCGCGCTCATGCATCCGGGGATGTTCCGCGATCCCTTCGCGCCGCACGTTCCCGGCGTCTCACCCGTCCCGCCCGAGGACGTCGACGCGCTCGCGCGCGCTCTCGCGCCGGAGGACGTGGCCGCGATCATCGTGGAGCCGATCCAGCTCGAAGGCGGCGTGAATCCTTTGTCCGAGCGATACATTGCGTCCCTCTGCGAGCTCACCGAAAAACACGGCACGCTGCTCGTGGCGGACGAGGTGCAGACGGGTCTCGGCCGGCTCGGTCGTTTCCTCGGCACGGCGACCTGGCCGCGACGCCCGGACGTGATCGTGCTGGCGAAGGCGCTCGGCGGCGGCCTCTTGCCGTGCTCGGCCATGCTCACGTACAAGGACACCTTTTTGCGCGCCTATGGCAAGGACATGGCCACGGCGGAGGCGCACAACGTGACGTTCGGCGGCAATGCGATGTCCTGCGTCGCGGCGCTCGCGATGCTCGACTTGCTCTCGCCCGAGGTCTTCGCCGTGGCCAAGGCGCGCGGCGACCATTTCCAGGCGGGGCTCCGGCGCGCGCTCGCGGGCTCGCCGCTCGTCGTGGAGGTGCGCGGCGCGGGGCTCATCGCGGGCGTCGAGCTCCGGGCGACGGATCACCCGTGGCTCTCGTTCGAGCATTTCGGCATGGACGAGCTTCATGGGCATTCGCCGATCGGCCTGCTCGTCTGCCACCGCATGTACAAGCGAGGCTACTATTGCTTCGTGTGCGGGCACCGCTGGAATACGCTCCGGCTCCAGCCGCGGCTCGATATCGAGGAGAGCGAGCTCGACGCGTTCGTGACGGCGCTTCGGGAGGAGATCGATTCGATCGCGGATCTCGTGTAACGGAAAAGGCGGCCGAAACGGAAACGGCAGCGGCTCCGGCGCCCTCCTTGCATTCCCCCGCCGTGGGGAAGACCATGCGCACGCCGCCCACGCCAAGCCTTCCACGATCACGCGGATTCCGTATTTTGGCCGGCGTGCTCTTGGCGCTCGCCGCTTGCGCGGGCAGCGGCTATGCAGATCACCGCACGGACGTCACGCCGCCACGGCACGCCGCGCCCTCCCCTGCCCCCGAGCTTTTGCGCTTCGACATCATGGCTGGATCCATTGCCAATCACTTTTATCGCCGTGGCCCGATCGCGGCGCACCTCCTCGCGACCTCCGGAATGGCCCCGCGCCTCCTCGTCGCGTTTCCCGCGGGGAACGCGGGTATCGTCCTCGGCTTCGCGCCCCTCGCGCAGCCTGCTGCTTTCGACCTCGCGCCTCTCGCCCCGCTCGACGGCGTCGAGCAGCCCGATGGAATGCGCGGCGTCATGGCCCATCTCGTCGCCCGTGCGCCCGCCTTGCGCGTCCACCACGCCATGCTGGCCGGAATTCGGTTCCTGCGCGACGAGATGGCCGGAGGCCTCGGCCCCGGGGCGCCCTCGCTCGCGTACGAAGTCGATCCCGGCCCGCCCGTTGCTCTGCGCCGCACCATGCTCGACGGCCGGCGTATCGAGCTCCGCATCGAGCCCAGGGAGGATTCCACGCTCACGCTCGAAAAAAACGATATCGTCCTTCATGCCGGCCCGGGCGGCGAGGTTCACTTCCTCGTCACGGCGCTCCAGGACGAGCTGCCGCTCGCGCCGTTCCCGGTCGAGGAGATTGTCAATGCGAATGCAGCGAGCGACACGCGGGCGCGCCAGGCCCTGTCTTTCCTCTCTTACCGAGAAAAGCTCCTCGCCGGGTCCTGGCGATTCTTGACCTATTTCGGACGCGATACGTTGCTCGCGCTGCAGATGCTCCTGCCCGCCCTCGAGCCTCCTGCGATCGAAGCGGGGCTCGGTTCGGTGCTCGATCGGCTCGCCCCGGACGGCGACGTCGCGCACGAGGAGGCCATCGGCGAGTACGCGGTCTGGCTCAATGCAATGACAACCCCGCGACCCGCGGATCTGCGCGCGCCCGTCCTCGATTACAAGATGATCGACGACGACTTCCTCCTCGCCCCCATGGCCGCGGCCTATCTCCTCGACATGCCCGCGGGGAGAGCACGTGCCGAGGCTTTCCTCGCTCGCAAGACGCCTTCGGGCATGCTCTATCGCGACGCGCTCCGGCAAAACCTCACGCTGGTCCTCGCGCGCACGGCCCCCTTCGCGGCCCATCCGGGCCCGGAGACGCTCGTCGCGCTGAAGCCAGGCCTTCCCGTGGGCAACTGGCGCGATTCGAATCAGGGGCTCGGCGGTGGGAACATCCCCTTCGACGTCAACGTGGCCCTCGTCCCGGCCGCCCTGCGGGCCGCCGCGCGCCTCTTCGCGAGCAACCTCCTCGGCCCGGACGCCGCTGCGGCGAGCGAAGCGCAAACCCTCTCCGATGCATGGAAGGGTGTCGAGCGCTTTTTCAGAGTGGAGATCCCCGCCGCGACGGCACGCGCGCGCGTGAGCGAATATGCGGCCGCGGTCGGTCTCGACGGCGCGGCTGCGGTCGCCTCGATCGACGCCCCGATCCGCTTTTTCGCAATCGCACTCGACGCCGCGGGCAAACCGATTCCGGTCATGCATTCGGACACGGGGTTCGTCCTGCTCTTCGACGAGCCCTCGCCCGAGCTTCTCAGCCTCGTGGCCGCCGAGCTCCTGCGCCCGTTCCCGGCCGGGCTTCGCACGGACGTCGGCATGCTGGTCGCGAATCCCGCGTATGCGGGCGATCCTGCTCTCGCCGCGATGTTCACCCGCGCCGATTACCACGGGACCGTGGTCTGGTCGTGGCAGCAGGCCGCAATGGCGGCGGGTCTTTCGCGGCAGCTCTCGCGCAAAGATCTCCCGGCCGTCACGCGCGAAATGCTCCTTCTGGCCGAGCGCGCACTATGGGAGGGCATCGAGGCTACCCACGCGCAGCGCGCCGAAGAGCTGTGGAGCTGGGAACCCGTGGGCGGCAAGGCCGTGCTCATCCCGTTTGGCCAGGCGCGTGGCCACGTGGATGAATCGAACGCACTCCAGCTCTGGAGCACCGTTTACCTGGCGCTCCGGCCGCCGCCCAGGCCTCAGCCGCCGAGGAGCGGCCCGCGATAAAGAATCGTGCTCATGAGGGGTTTGTACCCCATGACCTCGTTGAGGCGGCGGATCGGCTCATTCTCCACGGCGTTCTCCGTCACCAGGCGCCGGAAGCCGGCTCGCTTCGCGCCCGCCACCTGCGCCCGTTTCAGCATGCTTGCAATGCCTCGCCCGCGCCACGCCCGCCGCACGCCGGTGAGGCTGTGGAATGCGACGCCGCCCCGGCCACGCTGGAGCACCGCATACCCGACCACCTCGGCGCCGTCCATCGCGATGAACGTGAGGTCGTGGGTATGGATGGGCCTGTCCATGTCCGTCGCGAGCCATTCTTCGAAGGATCCCACCTCGTCCGCCTGTTCCGCGGGAATGTCGGGGATGGCCTCTCGCGCGACCTGGTACATACCGAGCAAAAGGTCGGGTCGCTCGGCCCGTGTCACGAGCGTGATGCCCGCCGGCGGCTTCACCTCCGGCATGGGCAACGAATCGAGCTCCAGCACGAGCTCGACCTCGCGTCCGATTTCCTCGTAGCCGCGCCGTTCGAGGTAGGCGCACGCGTCACGCTGGCTTTCGTGGGCCTCGATCAGGAGCTCCCGCAATCCAAGCCGTCGCGCGTGCTCCGAGAGCGCGCAATGCATGGCCGATCCCAGGCCCCGGCGCCGAAACGCGGGAATCACCCACAGGCCCGCGACACCGCACGGGTCTGCGCTCTCGCCGCCGGCAGGTCGAACGAATGCCGCGCCCACGGGGCGCCCATCGATCCGTAACACCCCATCCACGCGGCCCGGATGAAGGCCGCGCAGATGACGCGCATCCTCGAATGAGGGGACACCCCAGACATCCGCAGCGTCGACGACGTCGACCCAATCCCGAAGGGCCTCGTCACTCTCGACGAGTTCGAGCGTCGGCATGCGAAGGCGCTACCGCCGGAGCCCCGGCGCCTCGTGCCCGCTCGTGGCCACGTATTCGAGGTACCCGCCGCCGTACTTGTGCACGCCTTCCGGGGTCAATTCGAGCACGCGGTTCGAAAGCGCCGCGAGGAAATGCCGATCGTGAGAGACGAACAGCATCGTGCCCTCGAAATTCGAGAGCGCCTCCACCAGCATCTCCTTCGTGGCGATGTCGAGGTGGTTGGTCGGCTCGTCGAGGACCAGGAAATTCGGCGGATCGTAGAGCATCCGCGCAAGCACGAGCCGCGCCTTCTCCCCGCCGGAGAGCACGCGGACGGGTTTGTCCACGTCGTCGCCCGAAAAACCGAAGCAGCCCGCCAGCGTGCGCAGCGTGCCGAGCGAGGCCTCGGGGAAGGAATGGATGAGCGTGCCGACCACCGTGAGCTCCGGGTCGAGCACGTCCATCGCGTGCTGCGCGAAATACCCGAGCTTCACGCTCGCCCCGAGCGACGCGCCCCCCGCGTCCGGCGCGAGGTCGCCCGCGATGATCTTGAGCAGCGTGGATTTCCCCGCGCCGTTCACGCCCATCACGCACCAACGCTCACGCCGCCGGACCAGGAAATCGAGCCCCTCGTAGACCGTGCGGCTGCCATAACGCTTCACCACGCCGTCGAGCTTCGCGACGTCCTCGCCCGAGCGCGGCGGCGCTCGGAAATCGAACATCTGCGGCCGCTTGCTCTTCTTCGGCGGTTCGAGCTTGTCGATCTTGTCGAGCTTCTTCACCCGGCTCTGGACCTGCGCCGCCTTCGCGGCGTGGGTCTTGAACCGCTCGATGAAGCGCATCTCCTTCGCGAGCATCGCCTGCTGCCGCTCGTATTGCGCCTCGGCCTGCTCGGCGGCGATCGCTCGTTGCCGCTCGTAGAAATCGTAATTGCCCGAGAACGTGGTGAGCTCGCCGCCGTCGATCTCCAGGATCTTCGTGCAGATCCGGTTCATGAAGGCGCGATCGTGGGCGGTGATGACGAGCGCGCCCTCGTAGGACTTCAGGAAGCCTTCGAGCCAGATGATCGACTCGATGTCGAGGTGGTTCGTCGGCTCGTCGAGCAGGAGCACGTCGGGCCGGAGCAGGAGGATCCGGGCCAGCGCCACGCGCATCTTCCAGCCGCCGGAGAGCGTGCCGACGTCGCGATCCATGAGCTCGTTCGAGAAGCCGAGGCCCGCGAGGATCTCCCGCGCCCGCGCGTCGAGCGCATACCCGTCGAGCTCGCTCCATTTCGCCTGGGCCTGCCCGTATCGTTCGAGCAGCTCCTCCATCTCGTCGGCGCGATCGGGATCCGCGAGCGCCGCTTCGAGCTCGGCGAGCTCGGCCGCGATCTCGGAGACGGGGCCGACGCCGTCCATCGTCTCGGCGACGATGGTCTTGCCCTTCATCTCGCCGACGTCTTGCCGGAAATACCCCACGGTGACGCCACGATCGATGGCGACCTGCCCCTCGTCCGGCACCTCCTCGCGGGTGATCATGCGGAAGAGCGTGGTCTTGCCCGAACCGTTCGGGCCGACGAGGCCGATCTTCTCGCCGCGGTTGACGGCGGCAGAGGCCTCGACGAAGAGGATCTGCTTGCCGTGGCGCTTGCCAATGGAGTCGAGCCGGATCATGCGGGGCGCCTATTTAGCGGACGGAAGGCCCTAGCGCATCCGAAAAAAACACGCCGTCCCCGAGAGGATGGAGGACGGGCGGAAGGCTCACGCGCTCGGCTTCCAGGACCGCCGGCATTCTTCGAGGTAGGCCCGCGCCTCCGCGATTGTCTCGAAAAACCGCAGCGTCGTCGCGCCGCCCGTGAGCAGCTTCGTGGCGCGCGCGAAGAGCTCGATCACGACCTGCACGGGGAAGGGCGCGCCGACGACCGCCACCACGTGCGGCGGGAGCGATTTCGGCCGGCCGAGCCCTTCTCCTTTCGTCATCCGCGACATGCCCGCGGCCTGGCGCACGTCGGCGAGCACGAAGAGCCGGCCGAGCGCGAGGAGCCGCTCGTCGTGGACGCGATACATCGCGGCCATCTCCCCGCGCTCGATGTCGCCGTGGATCTCCATCAAGAGCAGGTCTTCGTGCTCGAAACGGAACACGTGCCTACCGATGCGGAGCTCGTCGCCCATCACTTCCGTCGCCGATCACGGCATCGTGCAGCGCGGATCGCCATTTTGAACCATCTGGATGTCGTCGTCACTGAGAGGCAGCGGATCGCAGCCGTGGCTCTTCTCGCAAACGAAATCGAACTCGGGCGTGGCCTTCGCGTGGCAACTCAAGCAAGTGCCGAGCGGGTTCGCGGGTTCCGTGACGCCGCGCTGCACGATCTTCGTGCCCATGTCCGAGACTTCCAGGAAGAAAAACTCCCAGTCGTTCGACGCCTCGGAGAAACCCGGCGCGCGCTTGACCATCGCCTCATGCGGGACGAGCTGAATCACGGTGCCCACGGGGAAATCCACCGTGCCGGGCGCATTCGCCGCGGCGAGGGTGGCGTCGAGGTTACCGAGCTTGTTCGTGATGCGATAGGAGCGGACCTTTTCCCACTCGAGAATGCAACCGAAATCGGCTTCGGTCATGACGAGATCCGAGCCGCCCGCGCCGCCGCTGCCGCCGCTGCCTCCTGCGCCGCCCGTACCTCCACTGCCGCCGCTGCCGCCGCTGCCGCCCGCGCCGCCATCACCCCCCGCACCTCCGCTGCCGCTGTTTTCGTCGCCGCACGCAGAGACCGCCGCGCAGGCGAGTACCAATCCGAGGATCGAAGCAAAACCGAGGCGGGAATGGATCATGTAGAAGCTCCTCCGTGAGGCATACGCGAACACCGCGTCGCCCGGATGCGCCTTCTCTACAGATTTTCCCGCCGCTTCACAACGACAATCCTCGCGCGGCGGAGCCGCTCAAGGGGTCTTCGCCGCGCGGCGCTTGTCGCGGAGCCAGGCGAGGCCCGCGTCGAAGACGACATCGTGCCCGCCCTCGAAGAGCACCAGTGTGGCGCTCCCCGAGGTGCGCGTGAGGTGCGACGGGGCGCCGGCGCGCTCGTAGATATCGTCGGAGGAGGTTTTCGATACCCGCCGGGTCGCCGTGGGCGCGAGGAGCTTCGCGAGCACGTCGTCGCCCACGCGATCGGCCGGATCGGCGAGGTCGTTGAACGCGGAGATCGAATGCCGCGGAGGCACGATGTCGTCACGGATGCCCGTGGCCACGTAGATCGGCACGCCTGCTTGCTTCGCCCGCGAAAGGAGCGCGCTCGGGCTGCGGCGGGAGCACTCGCTGTGCGCGCGCGTGCCCGGACGCGGCGCGCCGCCGCACACGCCCTCGATGAATCGAGCGTAATGCCGCCGGGGAAAACCTTTTCGGTTGTACGTGTACCAGTCGGGGATGTCGTACACCGGCGCCCACGCGACGACGCCGGCCCAGAGCTCCGGATGCCGCCCGGCCATCGCGAGCGCGGTCATGCCGCCGCCGGAAAAGCCCGCGAGATAGATACGCGTCTCGTCGACGTGGCCACGTTGCTTCGCGTAGGTGATGGCGTCGAGGATGTCCTGCGCCGCGAGGTCCGAGGCCGCGGCCTCGGGGCGCAGGTACGGGCCGCGGAAATCGGGGTGCACGAAGACCCAGTCGTTTTGCGCGGCGAACATGGCATACGGGATGCCGATGTTTTGCCGCCAGTCGGTGCTCCAGCTATGCAAGACCACGAGGAGCGGTCGCTTTCCAGACGCGCCCGAGTCGAAAAACATGGCGCGCTGATCGGCGCCGTCGGCCGAGGATTTGAGCGTCACGGACTCGATTCCGGGCACGCGCTCCTCCCAGGCGCCGAGGCCCGAGGCGCCCTCGCCGCCTGGAAATCGGGAGGCGAGCGTGAACGCTGGTGCAACGCGCTTCACGCCTTCGGCGCGCGCGGGCCCCTCCGCGACCGAAAAAAGCGCCATGAGCGCCACCACGGCAAGGAACCGAACACGATTCTGGATGCAATTCATGCGTTCGTCTCTCGGAGCGCGGGTATAGCGGCTCCACCCAGCCGAGGCCATGCATCCGAAACGAATTGCGAGCGTCGGGCCTGCCCGTCCGTGCGCCAAGAGCGACGAAATGAGGCACGGCGATTGCGTTCCCGTGCGGGGTGCGGGACGAACGTATCCAGGCGCGGAAGGCCGCGCAGGGAAGGTGCAATGCCACGCCCCATCGTTTCCATGCTGGTGCTCCTCGCGGGGATCCTCCTCTCGGGGTGTCGGGAAATACCCACGGCCCATGCGGAGACCCGCGCACCTCGGCCCACGACGGTCCCCTCGCAGGCGCCCGCGGCGGGCGAGCGCGCGCGAGAGCCACTTTCGCTGATTCCGGAGTTTCCACGCGCGGCCGGCGGCCCCTTCCCGTTCGGCGCGCAGGACTTTTCGGTATGGCGGGCGCGGGTCCCGCGGATCGAGGAAGTCGAGATTTCCTCGTCCCTCGACGGGAACAAGCAACGCGCGCTTTTTTATGATCCGGGCCGGCCCGAGCCGCGACCGCTGCTCGTAGCGCTCCATAGCTGGAGCGAGAATTACCTGCAGAACATCGGCATTCCATACGGAATCTTCGCCGAGCGGAATGGATGGGTGCTCATCCATCCCGATCACCGCGGCCCCTACCGGTCGCCCTCGTCGGTGGCCTCCGAGCTCGCGCAAAGGGACGTGCTCGACGCCGTCGAGTACGCGCAGCGGCGCGCCAATGTCGATCCGACGCGCATCTACCTCGTCGGGTATTCCGGCAGCGCGATGACGTCGCTCGTGCTCGCGGGCCGGCACCCGGAGATCTGGGCGGGCGTCGTGTCCTGGGTGCCCATTTACGACCTCGTCGACTGGTACGGATGGCTGCGCGTGAACATGCCCGAGCGCCATTACGCGCACGAGGTCGCCGCTGCCTGCGGCGGCGCGCCCCGACCGGGTACACGTGCCGAGGAGGAATGCCGGCGGCGGAGCCCACGCTCCCACCTCAAAGGCGCGCGCGGGCGTGTGAACGTCTATCTCGGCGTGGGAATCTGGGACCAGCTCGTCCCGCCGGATCACGCGCTCCGGGCCTTCAATGACCTCGCGGCACCGGCGGATCGGGTCCCGGACGAGGCCATCGGGCGAATCGCCAAGACGCGCAGCATCCCCGAAACGCTCGCCGCCCCGGAGGCGCGCCCGCTCTACGACGCCGCGAAGGCGAAGGTGGTCTTCGAACGCACGAGCGAGCGCGCGACGGTCGTGGTTTTTCTCGGCGGACACGACGTGATTTACAACGCGGGGCTCTCGTGGCTTGGAAACCAGCGCAAAACCGTGCTTCCATGACCGCGGACGAACCCATGACCATCTTGCTCGTCAACATCGACGTCGATGACCTCGACCGCGCGATCCACTTCTACACGGGCGCCTTCGACCTCCGCATCGGCCGCCGCTTCGGCGCCGCCGGCGTGGAGCTTTTGGGCGCGAATGCCGCGATCTATCTGCTCGTGAAGCAGGCTGCGAGTGTTCCCTTCCCCGGCTCGACCTCGCCGCGGTCCTATGGCCGCCACTGGACGCCGGTCCACCTCGATTTCGTGGTGGAGGACCTCGATGGCGCCCTCGCGCGCGCCGAGGCCGCCGGGGCGGTCCGGGAGAGCGACGTCGCCGCGCACGCCTGGGGCCGGATCGTCGTGCTCGCCGATCCGTTCGGGCACGGCCTCTGCCTGATTCAGTTTTCCGAGAAGGGATACGACGCGATCGCCACGAATCCGTGATCGAACGCCGTCACTCGGCCTCGGCGAGCCGCGCCCCCGCGAGCCTGCGCCAGAGCGAGGGGCGCGCGTCCTCGGGCGCGCGGGGCGGACGAGCGCCCGGGCGCACCCGCGGCGCGCGCTGGGGTTGGTCGAGGAACCGGAAGAGCTCGGACAGGATCTCCGGCACGGCCTCGCGGTGCGGGTAATGGCCGACGTTCTGGAAACGACGCACGATGGCGCCGTCGAGGTAATGGTGCACCTGCTCGGCGTGCTTCACCGGAATCACCGGATCCCGATCACCCCAGTACACCGCGAGCGGCGGCATCTCGCGCAGCCGATGCGCATGATCGAGAAGGTGCTCGCGTTGCCCGCGCAGATCGACGGCATTTCGCAGCGTCCGGAAGAGGGCGCGTGCCGAGCCCGGGCGGGCATTCATCTCGACGAGGTGCTTGCGCTCCGTTTCGTCGAAATTGCCGCCGAGCACGCGCACGCCCGCGTTCGTGCCGATGCCCATGAGCACCGGCGCCGCGAGATCGAGCACGCCCATCGACGAGGCGAGGCGCAAGGGCGCTGCGACCTCGAGGCCGAGCCCGCCGGCGGCGACGAGCGCCAGGCGATGCACGCGCCCCGGCTGTTCGAGCAGCACGTGCATCGCGATCCCGCCGCCGAGGGAATGACCAATGAGGTCGAAATCCGACAGCCCGAGCGAACGAATCCATTCGACGACGAGGCTCGCGTACCACGAGACGTCATACGAGGCGTCGTATCGGCTCGACTGCCCGTGTCCCGGCAGATCGAGGGCATAAAGCCGCCGATCCCGCGCGAGGATCGGGGCGATCTTGTTCCAGGTCCGGCAGGTATCCGTGAGGCCGTGCACGAGAACGACAGGCCTCTGGCGCTCGTGTGCGAGCCCTCCATGCGGAGCCCACTCCTCCCAGAACACGTTGCCCCCCCGAAACGAACGGCGATGGCTGCGGCAAGCGACGGACGTCATGGGCGAAGTCGAAAGATAAAGCCACGCGCGTCCGGCTGTCCACGATTTCGTCACTTTTTCGCCGCGAAATCGTTGCGATGCAAACCATGGTTTGCACCCCGATGGCATGGAGCGAAGCGCGATACGCGGTCCCGTGATCCAGCGTGCGGATCACTGTCACGATCTCGTCAACCTTCGCTCGGGCCAAACCGCTCCGCGAACGCACGCGCGAGCTTTCGTGATTTGCGGGCGGAGACGATCTCGCTGACCTTCGAGGTGAGCCGCGTATCGTGCCGGTGGAGCGAGAGCGCCTGGATCACGTGGACCGCGCGGCTCTCCGGCGCCTCGGCGAGGAGGTTCAGCAAATACGAGAGCGCCTCGTCGGTGCGGAGCAGGGCCACGCCGAGGAGGATGGTCTTTTCCATCTCCGGATCGGCGCGCGAGACGGCCTCCTGCAGCACCGAGAGCGCCTCCGGCAAGCGTGACTCGCCGAGCGCGAGCGCCGCCGTCTCGACCCCGGCATCGAGCGCAGCCGCGACCACGGGCAAATACTGGCGCGGTTCGAGCGCGAGCATTCCGCGATAACACGCGCCGAGCACGTCGGGCTCGGGGTCGCCCACGATCACCCGCGTATGCAGCACGGCCGCGCAGACGACCTCGCACGTGTCGCGCAGCGCTTCGGCCGCGGCGACGCGGGCCTCGGGCGTTTCGTCGAAGAGGAGCGGGGTCACTTCGAGCGCGGCCCGCGGAAAGTTCGTCCGGACGAGCGCATGCGCCGAGATGCCGCGGACGAGCCCGGCCGTATCCACGGGCGGGCCCACGGTGGCCTCCATCTGCACGTACCGGAGGCCTTTTCGATACGTGTCCCACACGTCCGCTTCGAGCGTGACGAGCGCCTCCAGGACCTTCTGCTTCGCATGGCAGCCCCGATCGGCCATCGCAGGCATGCCGAGGAGCCGCTCGAAAGCCGCGACGAGGTCGGCCGTGAGCGCGCGCAGTTCGAGATCGGCCACGACCTTCGCCGCCTCGCCCACGAGGAAGGCGTTCGGATCGGCGAGGAACCGGCCGAGCTCGGGCGCGGCGGCCGCCGGAGGCTCGGTGCGGGCGAGCGCGCGAATACGCGCGAGTTTGTCGTCGAAGGTGTTTTTCCGGGCCGCCATCAGGGCTCCACCGCCTGCGAGGGCGCCGCGAGCGCCTTGTCCAGGGAGCGACGCGCGATCCGCGAGGTGACGACGAGCGCGCCGAGCGTCACGACGAACCCGGCCACGAGCGTGATCCAGCCGAGCGATCCCGGCGCCTTGGCCTCGCCCGAGAGCAGCGCGGCCGCGCTCTCCACGCTCGCGCCGACGTAGACGTGAAAAAGCGTGGCCGGCAAGAGGCCGAGAAACGAGCCCGCCGCAAAAGCACGAAACGAGAGGGGCGTGGCCGAGAGCATGTACGTGCCGATGTTCTGCGGGAAGGCGAAGGTGACACGCAGGAGGAAGGTGATCTTGAAGCCGTCGGCGCGGACGGCGCGCTCGACGGCGCGCCAGAAATGGGCCTCGCCCGCGCGCGCCGAGAGGAGCTTGCCGATGGAGACGCGGCCGAAGAGGAAGCAGAGGCAGACGCCGAGCGTCACGGCCGGCCACGCGATCAAGATTCCCTTGCCGAAGCCGTACGCGTAGCCCGCGAGGCCCGACATGACCCAGAGCGGCGTGGTGATCGCGAGGGCAAAGACCTCGACCCCGACGAACAGGAGCGCGCCGGCCGCGCCCGCCTCGCGCATGAACCCGACGAGCGAGACGAGCGCGTTTCGCACGACCGGCAGGCGCAAAAGCACGAGCGGAAGCGCGAGCAACCCGAGGAGCAGGAGGACTCGTTCGAGGCGGCGCCGCATCGGGCGCGCAGCCTACCACACCCCCGAGGCGTTCCGGCTAGGCCGAGGCAGGCGCCATCGTCGCGCCGAGGCCCCGCCGCGCCCGCGCGCCTCGGAACCCTTCGAGGAAAGCAGAGGCGCCCTCGGGGCCGCGGAAGATCCGCCATTGCAAGGCCGGATCGTCGAAGTTCGAGGCGAACGCGTCCGCGATGCCTTGATCCCGCGATGCCGCCGAGAAGATGGCCATCGTGTGCGGCGGCGGCGGCGAGAGGAAGGCGTTCGTCCACTGCATCGAGGGGCCGACGAGGGACCAGAGCCGCTCGTCCACGCCCTCGCAGAACCGACGATCGAAGGGACGACCGAGCGTGAGCGCCTGGACGATCGCCTCGCCGAGCGCCCACGCCCCACGCGAGGCCGCGTTCGCGCCCTGCCAGAGCACGGGATCGTGCGTCGCGAAGGCATCCCCGACCGCGACGGCATGACGGCCCGCGCCGAGCTCGACGTACGCGCGGCGCGCCGTCGGGACGATCGCGGCCTGCATGCAATCGCTCGGGCTCGTGAGGTGAAAGATCTGCCGATCGACGCGGGCATATACGCTCGGCGCGTTCGCCTCCAGCAAATCGAGCACGAGGCTCTCGACCACGTGCGGATCGTCGTCGCAAGGGACACGCGTGACGGCGTCGAGCGCGCCGCCGGGGATGGCCTCGAACAGGAGGCAACTGACCGGCCCCTCCGCCGTGAGGAGCTGGCTCTCGAAGATTTCGCCGTGCCCCGGGACGATCTGGAAATGAAGGCCGAGCTCCTCGGGGAAATCGATGCCCCGAAAGAGGCCCGCAAAGAGCCGGCGCTGCGGCTCGAGCCAGGGAGAACGGTCGTAATCCCGCGGGAACATGGTGCCGAGCTCGCCCCGGCCGCTCGCCACGACGACGAGGTCGTGTTTTGCGCCGAGGCGCTCGACGTCCGATCGATCGAGGGCCCCGGAGCGGACGACGCGGCCGCCGCGCGCCTCGAAATCCTCGAGGAGGCGGGGGGTGTAGAGGCGCATGTCGATGAAGAGCGCGGGCGGATCCATTCGGCCCCGCGAGGAGAGCTCCGGCAATCCTTTGACGCGTACGTCGACGTAAAAACAACCGAACGATCCGTCATCCCAATGATTGGTGCCGAGCTCGCGATCGCGCCTGCGCGTCGAGCCGAGGAGCGCCGCCGTGCTCGGCAGGCGCGAAGCTCGGATCTCGTCGCCCGATCGTTCGGCGTAAAGGGTGCAGGAAATGCCATGCCTGCGGAGGTACAATCCGAGCTGCAAGCCCGCGATGCCGGCTCCCACGATGCCAATGCTGCTCATCGAAGCCCCTTTCCAAGCTGGATGGCTGCGCCCGAACGAGCCGAGCAGCGCCCCCAAAGCGTGACCCGTCGAGGACGCACGATATACCCGTCGAGGACGGCGGTCCATCGTCCACAACGTCGGGCTATTGCTGACTTCTGCCCAAGGTCACGCCGCACGAGGTGTACGAACGAGGACATGCTGCGTACGAATTCCACGGAGGTCCGACGGATCGCATGTGTCCTCGCATGCCTGCTCGTCGGATGCGCGCCGGTACGAACCACGACGCCTCCGCCGGAAGGTCCGCCGCTCGGCACCGCCGCGGAATGGCTCGCCTCCCTGAACAAAGGAAACGCAAAAACTACACCGCCCGAAATCGATCGTTTCCTGCAGGCCGCCAGAGCTGTATGTCCGGATCCCCCGGGATCAGGGAGTGCGAAAGCGCTGTCACGCGGGGCACAGGTACTCGGTGAGATGCCACGGCGAGGGTGCCGGGGGCTGCCGCTTCGGCAGGAGCTCGACATGATGGCGCGCCTGCTTCGCGCGACGCCGAAGGAGCACAAAGACTGGATCCGCATCGTGGATCGGATGGCCGAGACGGCATTCTCGATGGAGTACGAGGCGTTTCGGGTCTGCAGCGAGATGGAGCGTTCGCCGCCCGAGGATCAAAGCCGCCTCGCGTATGGAGCGCGCACGCTGCACGTGGTCGAGGACGCGCTCGTGTACGCCCGGCGCACGACGAGGTTCGCCTGCGATATGCTGGCGCGTCACCCGAGCCACCGAGCGAACGCGCCCTGCGACTGGGCGCTGCCGCCGCCGCCCATGGAGGCCGCATCCGTGTGCGTGGAGACGAACGCGTCGTTCCCGGCCGAACCGAGGGCGCCGGGCTGCGAAGCGGACGCGCCCTGAAGCGCACGGGCCGGCGCGGCATGGATTGCCCATCCCCGCCCCCTTTGTCATGATGCGCCGCCCCCGAGCCGGGGGGCGCACCCCATGACCATCGCCGTCGTCGCCGAAAAGCCGTCCGTGGCCCGAGACATCGCCCACGTGCTCGGCGCGACGAAGGCGAGCGAAGGCGCGCTCGAAGGCGCCGGATACGTGGTGACCTGGGCGATCGGTCACCTCGTGGCGCTCGCCCAGCCGCACCAGATGGACCCGGCCTGGAAGCGCTGGGACCTGCGCACGCTGCCGATGCTGCCGCCGACCTGGCCGCTCTCGGTGCTGGAAGAGACGCGCAAGCAGTTCGAGGTGGTGAAGAAGATCCTGCTCCGCGCGGACGTGGAGTGGGTGGTCTGCGCGACGGACGCCGGGCGCGAGGGCGAGCTGATCTTCCGCTACATCTACGACGCCGCGGGCTGCAAAAAGCCGGTGCGGCGCCTGTGGATTTCGTCGCTGACGCCGGACGCGATCCGCATGGGCTTCCGGAAGCTCAGGGACGCGCGGGACTACGACGCGCTGGCGGACGCGGCGCGGGGGCGGAGCCGGGCGGACTGGCTCGTCGGGATGAACCTGTCGCGGGCCTATTCGCTGTCGTTCGGGCAGGATTTTTCGGTGGGGCGGGTGCAGACGCCGACGTTATCGATGGTGGTCGAGCGCGAGCAAGCGATCCGGGCGTTCGTGCCGGAGGACTACCTGGAGGTGCGGGCGACGTTCGCGCCGGAAGGAGCGCCGGACGGGCCGGACGGGCGGTATGAGGGGATCCTGCTGGATGTTCCGGAAAAACCAGGTGGTCCGGAAAAACCGCGGCGGCTTCCGCCGGATGGGGAGGAAGCGGAGCGGATCACGCGGCGGGTGCTCGGGGGCAGAGCGGTGATCACGAAGGTGTCGGCGGAGACGCGCCGGATCCCGCCGCCGCTTTTGTATGACCTGACGGAGCTGCAGCGGCACGCGAACCGGCTGTTCGGGTGGAGCGCGCAGCGGACGCTCGACGTGGCGCAGGCGCTTTACGAGCGGCACAAGCTGATCAGTTATCCACGCACGGACAGCCGGCATCTGTCGACGGACGTGGCGCAGACGCTGCCGTCGGTGGTGAAGGCGATCGAGGGGAAGTACCAGGGGCTCCTGGCGCCGGGGACGGGGCAAAGGCCGCTCGGGCGGCGATTCGTGGACGATACGAAGGTGACGGACCACCACGCGATCGTGCCGACGACGACGGCCCCGGGTGGATCCTTGTCGTCGGAGGAGCAAAAGCTCTACGACCTGGTCTGCCGGAGGCTGCTCGCGGCGTGGCACGACAATTTGATCGAGCGCACGACGACGGTGATCACGGAGGTGACGTCGTCCGAGGCGGTGGATCGATTCCGGTCGGCGGGGACGGTGGTCGAGCAAGTGGGCTGGAAGGTGCTGGACCTCGGGGGGGCCGGGACGAAAGAAGGGCCGAAGAAGCGAAAGAAGAGCGCGGCGGAGGGGGCCGAAGCGGAGGAGGAGGCGGAGGCGCAGAAGCTGCCGCGGGGGCTTTCCGAAGGGAAAAAGGCGCGGGTGCTCAGCGCGAAAGCGGAGAAGAAGACGACGAAGCCGCCGAGCCGGTTCACGGAGGCGACGCTCCTCACCGCAATGGAGACGGCCGGAAAGACGGTGGAGGAGAAAGAGCTGTCGGACGCGATGAAGGACACGGGGCTCGGGACGCCGGCGACGCGCGCGGCGATCATCGAGACGCTGATCAAGCGGGAATACGTGGTCCGGATGGGGAAGAGTCTGGCGGCGACGGACAAGGGGATTTTGCTGGTGGGGGCGGTTCATCCGCATGTGAAGAGCGCGGCGATGACCGGGGAATGGGAGGCGCGTTTGGCGCGGTTGTCGCGGGGCGAGGGGGATTTGAAGACGTTCATGCGGGGGATTGAAGCGTATGTGAAGTATGTGGTGGGCGCGGTGCAGGATGGGGACGATCGGCCCGCGGGCGGCGTGGCTTTGGAGGGCCGGGGCGGTTCCCCCGAACTCGGGCCCGCAAAGCGGGCCCTCAAACAACAGGACCCACCACCCCGGCCCTCCAAAGCCACACCGCCCGCAGGCCTCGAATCGCGTGCGTCGCGTGCCAAGAGCACGGGGAAGGTGGGGGGGAAGAAGGGGACGGTCGAGCCGAAGGGGGCAGCGGCGTTCGCTTCGGCGGGGGTGGTGAATGGTATGGCAGGACAAGCAAGGGTGTTGAAAGGGCAGGCGGAGCTGCCGCTGGCGGAGCGGCGGGAGGTGCGGGCGGGCGCGACGCTCGGGGAGATTTTGCGGGAACGATTTGGTTTTCCCGGGTTTCGGCCTTATCAGGAGGCGGTTTGTCGGGCCGTGACCGAGGGGCAGGATGTTCTTTTGGTGATGCCGACGGGGGCCGGGAAGTCGCTTTGTTATCAGTTGCCGGGGATCGCGCGGCGGGGGACGACGCTCGTGGTGAGTCCCCTCATTGCTTTGATGGAAGATCAGGTGGGGAAGCTCCGGGCGCAGGGGTTTGCCGCGGAGCGGATTCATTCAGGAAGGGATCGGCTGGCGTCGCGGGCGGCTTGTGCGGAGTATCTGGCGGGACGGCTCGACTTTTTATTTATTGCGCCGGAGCGGCTCCGGGTGCCGGGGTTTCCCGAGATGCTGGCGAAGCGGAAGCCGACGCTGGTCGCCGTGGACGAGGCGCATTGTATTTCACATTGGGGGCATGATTTCAGGCCAGAGTACCGGATGCTGGGGCAGCGGCTGCCATCGCTCAGGCCGGCGCCGGTCGTGGCGTTGACGGCGACGGCGACGCCGATGGTGCAGGACGATATCGCGCGGGAGCTCGGGCTCTCGGAGGCGGCGCGGTTCATTCACGGGTTCCGGCGGACCAACATCGGGATCGAGGTGGTGGAGCTTTCGCCCTCGGCGCGGGTGGAGACGGTACAGAAGCTTCTGGCGCCGAAGGAGCGGCGGCCGGCGATCGTGTATGCGCCGACGCGGAAGCACGCGGAGGAGACGGCAAAGGAGCTTTCGAAGCTCGGGGCGGCGGCGTATCACGCGGGGATGGAGACGGGGACGCGGGACCGGATCCAGTCGGCGTTCCTGGCAGGGGAGCTCGAGGTGGTCGTGGCGACGATCGCGTTCGGAATGGGGGTGGACAAACCGAACGTGCGGACCGTCGTTCACATGGCGCTGCCCGGGAGCGTGGAGGCGTACTACCAGGAGATCGGGCGCGCCGGGCGGGATGGTTTGCCCTCGCGGGCCATTTTGATGCATTCGTTCACGGATCGGCGGACGCACGAGTTTTTCTTCGAGCGCGATTATCCCGATCCGGCCCTGCTCTCGGCGCTGTTCGGGGCGCTCGGCATGCGGCCGCAGACGAAGGAGGCGCTCGCGCCGCGGGTGGAGTCCGATCCGGAGAAGTTCGAGAAGGTGCTCGAGAAGCTCTGGATCAGCGGCGGCGCGATCATCGACGCGGACGGGGGGATCCGGCGGGGGAGCGAAGATTTCCTCGGCGAGTACGTGGCGCAGCGCAAGCACAAGCAGGAGGACCTGGCCAAGATGGCCCGGTACGCCGAAGGGCACGGGTGCAGGATGCTGCATCTCGTCAGGCATTTCGGCGACCAAGAGGACGACGGGAGGCCCTGCGGCGTCTGCGACGTGTGCGCGCCCGACGGGTGCGTCGGGCGGAAGTTCCGCGAGCCGAGCCGCGCCGAGTCAGCGGCGATCCAGAAGATTTTGGACGCGCTCGGCGAGGAGGACGGGCAGCCGATGGGGCGGCTGCATCGCGATACGTTCGGCGACGCGCTCGATCGGCGGTCGTTCGAGCACCTCGTGAACGGGCTCGTGCGCGCGGGGATGTGCGAGGTGCGGTCGGACTCGTTCCAGAAGGGCGGGGAGTGGATCGAGTTCCAGCGGGTGTCGCTGACCGAGGAGGGACAAACGCACGGCGGCGGGGCGCCCACGCGGTTCGTCACGCTCGACGAGGCGCCGAAGAAGAAGGCGCGCGGCAGCGGGAAGGCGAAGGGGAAGAGCCGCGGGAGCTCGAAGGCGTTCTGGGCCTGGAAGGCGCGGCAAAAGAAGGGTGGGTAAGAGATGTGGCCGCGAAAGGGCGCGGTCTGTTAGAGTGGCGAAAGCCTCATGACAGGAGGGCACGCGGGCGCGCGCAAGGTCGGTCGGTACGCCCTCTACGGCGAGATCGCGTCGGGAGGCATGGCCACGGTCCATTTCGGGCGCCTGCTCGGGCCGTCAGGGTTCGCCCGGACCGTCGCGATCAAGCGGCTGCAT
The DNA here is from genome assembly GCF_029946505.1 of Polyangium sp. y55x31. GTDB lineage: Bacteria > Myxococcota_A > Polyangia > Polyangiales > Polyangiaceae > Polyangium. Next base: position 26,100 of record NZ_JARZHG010000043.1, on the reverse strand, counting down.
CCGCAGTTCGCCAAGGATCCCGAGTTCTCGACGATGTTCCTCGACGAGGCACGCCTCGCCGCGCGCATCAAGCACCCGAACGTGGTGCCGATCCTCGACGTGATCTTCGAAGGCGGCGAGCTGCTCCTCGTGATGGACTACGTGCACGGCGAGAGCCTCGCGCGCGTGCTCAAAAACTTGGAGCGCGAACGATCAAGGCTGCCGCTCCGGATCGTGTCCGGCGTGATGGCGAGCGCGCTGCACGGGCTCCACGCCGCGCACGAGGCCACCGACGAGCGCGGCGCGCCGCTCGGGATCGTGCACCGCGACGTGTCGCCGCAGAACGTGCTCATCGGCGCCGACGGGACGACACGCGTGCTCGACTTCGGCGTGGCGAAGGCGATGGGCCGCGCGCAGGTGACGCGCGAGGGCGAGCTCAAAGGGAAATACGCGTACATGGCGCCGGAGCAGATCCGGTCCGGGAGCACCGTGGATCGGCGCGTCGACGTGTTCGCCGCAGCCATCGTGCTCTGGGAGATGCTCGCCGTGCGCAGGCTGTTCAACGGCGACAGCGAGCTCGCGATCATCGCGCAGGTGACGATGAACGAGATCCCGCCGCTGAAGCAAATCGGCGTGGAGGTGCCGCCGGAGCTCGAAGCGGTGGTGATGCGAGGGCTGTCGCGTAGCCCCGCCGATCGCTTCCAGACCGCGCGGGAGATGGCGATGGCGCTCGAGACCGCGGTGCCGCCCGCGCCCGCGTGGGAGGTCGGCGAGTGGCTCGCGCAGGTGGCGCCCGAGGGGATCACGCGGCGCGCGCGCGAGGTGCAAGCGATCGAAAACGCATCGCTCGCAGACGCGGACGTGCCGCCGCTGTCGGCGCTCGACGGGAGCGTGGAAGCGGGGAGCATCGCGTCGGCGATGCGATCGTCGCAGGTCTCGGGGATCGCCGTGCCCCATCGGCCGCAAGCGGTGGCGCTGCCGCGATCGGTCGTGGTGATCGCGTCCGCCGTGCTCGTCGTCGCGCTCGGAGGCGCGGCCGTGCTCTGGCTCGATCGAGGCCGCGAGGAGCAGGCGACGGGGATCCAGCCTGTCACGCCCACGGTCACGGCGACGACAGCGGCCGCGACGGCAAAGCCGCCCGAGCCCACGGTCGCGCCCGCGCCGCCGGAGCCGACGGCGACGAGCACGAGCACGCCCGTCGCGACGACGACGACGACGGCCGCGCCGCGCCCGACGGCGAAGGGCACGACGACTGCGACGACGACGAGCGGTAAAACGGCGCCCCGCGCGGAGGGCTGCAGCCCTCCGTACACCATCGACGCGAAGGGGATCCGCCGCATCAAGCCGGAGTGTTTGTGAAGATTCGAGCCCTTGTTTTCCTTGCCGCGGCGACGATCCCGCTCGCGGCCCCCGCCTCCGCCACGACGAAAAAAGAGTGCGTGGCGTCGTACGAGCAAACGCAGTCGCTGCGCAAGGAAGGCAAGCTCGCGGCGGCGCAGGAGGCGGCGCTCGTCTGCTCGCACGACGACTGCCCGCGCGTGGTGCGCAAGGACTGCACCGAATGGCTCGCCGAGATCGAGAAGAGCCTGCCGACCGTGGTGCTCATGGCGCGCGACGAAAAGGGCGACGAGACCGCCGACGTGCGCGTGTTCGAGGGGGACAAACTCGTGCGAGATCGGCTCGACGGCAAGGCCATGCCGATGGATCCCGGCGAGCACGTGCTCCGGTTCGAGCGGGACGGCGCGGAGCCCGTGACCCGCAAGGTGATCGTGCACGAGGGGGACAAACTCGTGCGGATCGAGGCGTCGTTCAAGAAGGAGCCGAAAGCCCCGGAGGACAAGCCCGCCGAGAACGGGCGCGGCCTGCCGATCTTGCCCATCGTGATCGGAGGCGTGGGGCTCATCGGGCTCGGCACGGCCGGGGTGATCGGGCTCCTCGCGTTCTCGGAGAAATCCGACCTCGAAGAATCGTGCGCGCCGCGGTGCACGGCCGCGTCCGTCGACGCGGTTCGAACGAAATTCCTGGTGGCGGATGTGACGGCCGCCGCGTCGGTCGCGATCCTCGGGGCGGCGGCGATCGTGTACTTCACGTCGGGCCCGTCCGACGAAAAGAAGAGCGGTATGCCTCGCCTCCAGTTTGCCCCGACGATCGGCGGCGGGTTCTTGAGCCTCCAAGGAACCTTCTGATGAAGACGTACCTCTTCGCAGCGCTCGTCCCCCTCTCCTGCACGCTGGGCTGCTCGGCGCTCGTCGATCTCGACGCGCTCTCGTCGGGCGGCGGGAGCGGGAGCGGGCCGATCGAGCTGCCGGACGGGACGTTCGAATTCGTGGACGACGCGTTCGAGGGCGAATTCGAGCTCGGATCGTTCGCGGATACGGAGTGGGGCGGCGCGCGATTGCGGCTCAAGTCGGAGTCGATCGACGGGACGTTCCGCTCGCGGGTCTTCGACGCCGGCGAGCCGGTCGACTGGACCACGTTCAACTGGACCCCGGCCGGACCGTACATCAAGGCATTGCCGGATTCCAAGGGGAAGGAGACGGGGTATACAGAGGGGGCGATCGACATGTCCGGCAACGTCCTCCTGCTGCACCTCGACGGCGCGGGCGCGTTGACCGCGGGCGCCGAGGCGGCGGATACGTCCGGCGGGAAAAACAATGCGACCGTGAGCGCGCCGAACGGTACGACGCTCTCGTTCGAGGAAGGCCCGATCGGGCAGGGCATCGCGGACAAACTCGAGACGCACCTCGCGATCGACACGCTCTCGGGCAATTTCGATTTCAACGAGGGTGATTTCACCTGGGCGCTCTGGGTGAAGACCGATTCGAGCTGCGCGGGCAACAAGGTCTTCCTCGGCGTCGACACCGGGTTCAGCGGTCCGCACCTCTGGCTCGGATGCGCGGAGGGGGACGCATTCAGCGCCTGTGGCCCGGGCTCGCCCGAGGGCCGCGCGGCAGGCACCTTCAAGTCCGACAGCGACGACCCGGCCGACGGCGTGCCGTTCTGCGGCACGAGCCAGATCAACGACGGGAACTGGCACCACCTCGCGGCCGTCAAGAAAGGCCACGCGCAGAGCCAAGTCGTGCTCTACGTCGACGGGATCGCCGAGGCGACGCTCGGGACCACGTTCGACGTCCCCATCTTCCTGACCGGCGACGACTTCACCCTCGGCGCGCTGCTCCAAGGCGGCTACCAGGCCGAGGGGACGTACGACGAGGTCGCCGTCTGGAAACGCGCGCTCGATGCGCACGAGGTCATGGCCATTTATCGGCGCGGCGGGGCGCGGCTCGCGCTGCGGGTGCGCGCGTGCGAGGACCCGGCCTGCGCGGACGGGGATCCGCCGTTCGTGGGCGCGGACGGGAGCGACGGTTGGTTCGTCGATCCGACGGGCACGCTGGGCCCGCCCACGGACATGCAGCTCGTCGTGCCGAGGGCGCGTTATTTCCAGTACGAGGCGAGCTTCGAGGGCTACCGCGAGGGCGACGGCCCGGGCCTCTTCGCCGTGAAGGTCCACGCGAAGCGCTGATTTTCCCTTTCGCCCGCCGGGGTGTCTAGAAGCGCGAACGAGGTGAGAGAACGCGCCGGAGGGGCGCGCGTCTCGCCTTCGATCGCAGGACGGTCCTCCACCACACGTGGGGGATCGAAGGGAGAGATTTCGGCATGAAATGGCTTCGTTACACGCTTTCGAGCCTCGTCCTTTCTTCGGCCCTCGCGCTCGCCGGCTGCGGCGGCAATGAGCCCGAGCCCGAGCCCTCGGCCGATCCGATCGCCGACGAGGAGATCGTCGATCTCGGCGATCTCATCCAGCAGGACCAGGACGCGGCCGCGGCCGCGGAGGTGATCGGCGATCCCGCGACGCTCTTGGCCGAGGGGAAAAAGCAGGGCGACAAGGCGCGCAGCGACGTCGCCGCGGTGATGAGCTTCATCAAGGAGGCCGCCCAGGGCGAGCCCGCCAAGAAGGGCGTGACGGCGGACGGTCGGGCGTACGCGCAATGGGTGAAGACGATCCAGAGCGTGGAGATCACGTTCTCCGTCGTGCGCATGACGCAGGATCGGCTGCGGTACCTGGTGCAGGGCAAGGGCGCGGACGGCGCGAAGAAGCCGCTGCTCACGGGCATTTTCGTGAAGAAGGGCCCGAAGACGGGCGGCGGTCGGTTCCACGTCAACCTGACGAACGTGAGTGATCTCTACAATGCCCCGGGCGCGGACGGCTCGGTCCATTTCTGGTTCGCCAATCACAAGGGCGACAAGCGCGGCCGGCGCATCGCCTACGTGAACGTGGTTCGTCGGGACGACCCGCAGATGCAGAAGGTCAATTACGGCGCGGACCTCGTGCGGCTCGTGGGCGTGGGCGGCCGGTTCCGGGCCGTGGGCATCGGCGACGTGATCCCGGATCTGCCGGGGCCGGAGGCAATCGGCCTCCGGATCCTGTGGAAGGCCGGCGAAGGCGGGCGCGCCGCGGCGGCCGTGGCCTCGCTCGGGCCGAATCCGAAGCTGCTCGGCACGGCGCACGAGTGCTGGGACAAGGACGGCCTGCGCACGGCGTACAAGGACGATAACCCCATGAACGACGCGATGAACCCGGACGAGGGCGACGTCACGATGTGCGCCGGCTTCGCGGAGGAAGCTCCGCCGGATCAATCCGACGTGAGCGCGGACGGGCAGGACGCCGATCCGGAGCTCGACGCGCTGCTCGAGGAATCGGGCGCGATGGACATCGACGCGGCCGAGGCGGACGTGGCCGACGCGATCGGCCAGTGAACGCATGAGCTCGGCGCGCGCCGTATTCGGGTTCGTCCGGGTATCCCTCGGGATGCTCGTGGCCCTGTCTCTCACGCCTCCAGCCTGGGGCTACGAGCACGGGCGATCCGAGTACGGCGCGCGCCTGCATTTGACTTCCTTTCCGGCGCGGGTGCGTCTTGCCACACCCGTGCCGGGTCTTTCCGATGGAGGCCGGGGGGCCATGCTCCGGGCCATGGCGACGTGGTCCGGCGTGAATTGCGGGGCGACGAGGGTTTCGTTCGCCTACGCAAACACGGGGGAAGATGCGCCGATCGAGGTGCGGGCCGTGCGCGAGGGGTGGCGTCACGGCCAGGCGATTGCGGCGCACACGGATGTCGAGAGTGACAAGTTCAGCGGTGCAATTCTGCGCGTGGTGATCGAGCTCGACGCGACGCGGCGGTGGAGCGACGTGGTGAACGTTCCGGCGGACGCGCTCGATCTGGAGACGGTGCTGCTCCATGAGCTCGGGCACGCGGCGGGGCTCGCGCACAGCGCGCAAACATCGGCCGTGATGCGCGCGGGGCTCAAGCCAGGGCATGCGCCGAGGCGCGCGCTCGATCCGGATGACGTGGCGGGGATGTGCGCGTCGTATGCCGCTCCCGCATTGGTAAAGAAAGACGAACGGTCGGTCCCGACAGACCCGGGACGTTCGTCCTTGTGGGTCCCGCGAGCCCTCGCCCTTTTCGCGACGCTCGCCGCGCTCGGCGCGGGGCTCGCCGGATGGAAAGGGCGACGCAAGGCGCGCGGGATCAGCCGTTCGGATCCGGGATCAGCCCGCGCAGACGCTTGATGCCGTGGTGAAAGTTCACCTTCGCGCTGTCCTCGCTGCAATCGGCGAGGACCGCGATTTCGCGGAAGCTGAGCTCGTGGAAGAGGCGCAGCTCCACGGTGAGGCGCTGCTTCGGCGGGAGCTCTTCGAGCCGCTGCGCCACGCGGCCCCAGACCTCGGCGGCGACGAGGCGGCTCGTTTCGAGCGAGTTCGTGAATGCGGGCAGATCGTCCATGTCGGCGAGCGGGCCTTCCCGCGAGGATCCACGGACGTGGTTCAGCGCGACGTGGACCGCGATCCGATACAGCCAGGTGCGGAAGCTCGATTCGCGGCGAAAATCGGCGAGTTTTTCGAACGCATTGAGGAAGGCCCGCTGCGTGACGTCCTCGGCGTCCTCCGGGCGCCGGACGTACCTCCGGACGAGGCGCAAGATCCCGGGTTGATGCTCCTTCACGAGCGCGTCCGCCGCGCTCCGATCCCCCGCGAGGACCCGCTCGACGAGCGAAACGTCGCCCTCCTCTACCGAATCGCTCATCGATGTCCTCCTCCGCGCCTCTTCTTCATGCTCCCGCGCCGCAGAATAGCTGGATTTTCCCGCTTCGACCACGCGAGCTCGACCAGGACGCCTGCGCGCTGCCGTCGAACGTGACGCGGATGCGGACGCCGAGTTCTTCTTTCTCGTGCACGATCTCGCCGCCCGCCGCGGGGCATTCGCCCGCGCAACGCGAGAGCCCGCTCACCGTGGTATGAAAAGACCGCGTGCTCACGATGGTCTCCCAATCACCTTCGAACGTGACGCATTTCTCCGTGGCATTCCACGTGACCGTGTAAGAGCCTGCGCGCTCGATTCGATGTCCGCGCGGGCCCTGGCCCTCGCCGCTCGCCTCGACGACGAGCCGCCGCGTCTCGCCGTCGGGGTCGAGCGAGTAAAACCCCTCGGAGTCGATGTCGAGGATCGCCCGCGAGGCGTGCAGATCCCGCACGGACGCGAGCGCGTGCAGGCCATTGCCGCTGACCGAGTACACGACGTCGAGCGTCCCGTCGAGTTTCGCCGTCTTGAACGGGCCGACGCAACCGGAGAGCAGGTATTTCACCGTGTTGTCCTTCCGCGTGGCCGTGACGCAGTCCACGGGGCGGAAGACGAGGCCCGCCGTCGCCGCCGCTTTTGCCGCGGCGAGTTCGGGATTTTTGCTTTTCGGATCCACACGCGCGATCGCGCCGACGACGAGCGCCGCTTCGTTTTGCGAGACGTCGAACGCATCGAGGGCCTGCTCGACGTCGACGCGCTCGTCCTCGCTCTCGGCAGGGCCGCAGGCGGCCGCCGCGAGGAGGAGGGAGACGATGGACACACGAGTCGCTCGAAAGGGAAGGACAGAATGTGTCATACCCCTGCTCCCCGCGCCGGGGCGTGCCGCGGCGCGCTCGGAAGACGTGGTATCTTATCGCGGAATGCTCCCTCTTGCCCGCTCCGTTTCTCGAAAAAGAGCCCGGCTCGTCCTGTGCACGCTCGTGCTGCTCGCGGCGCCCGCAGGCACCGGGATCACGGCGGCGCGGAGCGAGGAGCGTGGAGCGATGGAGGATCGCGAGGCCGCGACGCGCGCATTCGAGGAGGGCGAACGCGCGTATCGAGCCGGTGATTTTTCAAGAGCAGCCGAACGGTTCGAGGAGGCCTACCGCAAAGCGCCGCACCCGGCGCCGCTCTGGAACGCGGCGCGATCGTGGAACAAGGCTGGCGAGATCGCGCGCGCGGCGAACGGATACGCGCGGTACCTGCGCGAGGCGCCCGAAGGCGCGCCGGATCGCGACGAGGCCGGCAAGGCGCTCGCCGAGCTCGCGACGAAGCTCGGACGGATCGAGGTGTTCGCGCCCGAGGCCCAGGACGTGCGGGTCGACGATCAGCCGCTCGAAGGATCGAGCGTGTACGTGCACCCCGGAACACACGTGATCAAAGGCCGCATGCGTGGGATCTCGGTGCAGCGGACGGAGGTGCTCGAAGCGGGCAGCGTGCGCAGCGTGGCGCTCGTCGTGGAGGAGATCGTTTCAGCGCCGAACGATGTGCCCAAGGAGCCGCCAAGAGAGCCGCCGCGGCCGATCGTGAAACCACAGCGACCATCGGCCCCGATCCCGACCGCGCCGCGCGCCGACAAACCGTGGCTCGTGCCGGCGCTCGTCGCGAGCGGAGCGGCGACGCTCGTGAGCACGGGGCTCTTGGTATGGTCGGGGGTCGATACGCTGAACGCGCGGTCGGACTACGATGCAGGGCGAACCTGGGACAAATACTACGATGGCCGGGACAAACAGTTCCGCACGAACGTGCTGATCGGCGTGTCGCTCGGCCTCGGCGCGATCACGGGCGCGCTCGGATCGATCTGGCTCGTGGGGCGGAGCGGCAAGGACGTGAAGGTGGGGTCTGGGGCGCAGGACGCCGTCAGGCGATCCGAAGCCCCGAGCGTCGAACTGAAGATCACGCCGCCCGTGCTCGGAGGCCCGGCGTTCGTCGGGGCCACGGGGAGCTTCTGAATGGCGCGAGCAATCGAGCGGATCGGCGCATACGAGGTGATCGCCGAGCTCGCCTCCGGGGGCATGGCGACGACGTACCTCGCGCGAAAGACGGGCGAGGTCGGCTTCGAGCGGCTCGTCGTGCTGAAGCGCGTGCATCCGCATCTGCTGAAGGAGCCGAACCTCCGCGACATGCTGGGCGACGAGGCGCGCGTGGCCGCGTCGATGCGGCATCCGAACGTGGTGCCGGTGGAAGACGTGGTGGACGCGTCCGGCGAGCTTTGCCTGGTGATGCCGTACGTCGAGTCGCTCTCGCTCGGCGCGCTGCTCGATGCGACGCGGCGCGCAGGCGAGCGGCTGCCGCCCGCGGTGGCGAGCCGGATCCTGCTCGACGTGCTCGCCGGGCTCGACGCGGCGCACGAGGCGAAGGATCTGCGCGGCGAGCCGCTCGAGATCGTGCACCGCGACGTGAGCCCGCGGAACGTGCTCGTCGGCACGGACGGGCGAGCGCGGCTCATCGATTTCGGCGTGGCCAAGGCGGCGCGGCGGATCACGCAGACGAAGAGCGGGATCATGAAGGGGACGATCGCGTACATGGCGCCGGAGCAGCTCCGGCGTCGCGAGCTCGATCGGCGCGCGGACGTGTTCGCCGCAGGCGTGGTGCTGCACGAGGCGATCACGGGGGAGCGGCTCTTCGACGGGCACGACGAGGCGGACGTCTTGATCGGCGTGCTCGCGGACGAGATCCCGCGGCTGTCGGAGGCCATTTCGGGCCTTCCGCCCGCGGTCGACGAGGTGCTCGACGCGGCGCTTTGTCGCGATCCGGAGGAGCGCTTCGCCTCGGCCGCGGCGTTCGCGGAGGCGCTCGAACGCGCGCTCCCGCCCGCGCCCGCGCGCGAGGTCGCGGCGATCCTCGCGCGGCACGGAGCGGCGGAGATCGAGCGGCGGCGGGAGGCGGTGCGAGTTTTTCTGGACCAACCAAGGGTCGAGGCGGCCCCGGAGAACACGCCGCGCCGGCGATCGTCGTCGCGGGCGATCGTGGTGCTGGCTTCGGCGGCGGCGCTCGCGGGAGGCGGCTTCTTGGCGCTCGCAGCGATACGACGAGCAGCGCCGAGCCCGGCGCGGGCGAACGCGGGCGTGGAGGCGAGCGTGGCGTCCGCGCGGCAGGCAGGGGTCGTCGTGACGAACGGGGCGATCGGGGAGGCGATGGGCGAGCGCGTGCCGGCGCGCGCGACGCCGGAGGAAATGAAGCCGGCTTCGGGCGCGGCGACCGGTTCGGCGCGGCCGAAAGCGCCCGCGTCGCGCTGGGATCTGCACGCGAATCCGTATCGCGCGAGGGAGATCGGCGACAATGGCCGGTGATGCGTGGAAAACTCCTTGCTTGGCTCCTCCTCGGGCTCCTCGGCTGCACCGTGTTCGACGGGGTCCCCCTGCCCCCGGACACGAGCGCGCTGCCCGGGTACCTCCCGATCGAGGAGGCGGCGCGGGCGTGTAGCCTGGTCTTTCGTTGTCCACGGCTCTCCGAGGCGATCGCGCGGTCGATCGGCGTGCCGGCGAGCGCGACGCGGTTCTCGACGTGCCTCGGGTGGCTCGCGGGCCCGCTGCCGCAGAGCCGGTTTGGTCTTTCAGCGCAGGCGAGCCTGCTCGCCTGCGTGAGCGAGGCCGGGGGATGCGAGGAGGCGCTCGCGTGCGCCTTCGTCGAGCCGCTCGGCGAGGAGGACGCGCGGTGCGTGGGCGCGGCGGGGGACGCGTGCACGTCCGCGGGGATGCTCGTCGATTGCGCGAGCCGGTACGCCGAGCATTGCGTGACGCCGCACTGGGGCGCCGGGAGCGAGTGCAGGCTCGGGCTCGGGAGCGAGGGTCGATGCGCGCTCAGCGGGTGCCTCCCCGAGACCGCGGTGCCGCCGCGCTGCACGTCGGGGGTCTACGTGCGGTGTGATCCGGCGACGAACCTGAAGGTCGCGAAGGATTGCAACACGGTGGGGCTCACCTGCCCGGAGGGCGCGGAGGGCGCGTCCGCGCAATGCGCGACCGAGGACGGCGTCTTTCCGTGCGACGAGCCAGGCGTGACGTCGTGCGCGCCGAAAGATGCGCGGGTGCGCGTCTGCGACGGCTCGCTCGCCTCGGAGTTCGATTGCGCTGCGATGGGCGCCGCGTGCGTCGCGGAGGACGGGGGCGCGCGGTGCGCGCAGCCCGGGGAGGCGTGCTCACCGCTCGATCCCGACATCGACGTCTGCAATGGATCGTCGATCTCGGTCTGCGTGGCCGGGTCGAGGGTCACGCTCGATTGCGCGACCCTCGGGCTTTCGTGCGTGCCGCCGGACGGGACGTCGAGCGGGCATTGTGGATGATCAAGGAATGCGGAGAATGGCGGCGGCGCGGGCGCGGCCTTCATAGGTGACGAAGGTGTCGAGCAGGCGCGAGGCGTCACCACGACCGATGAGGCCGGGGGCGAGGATCTCGAGCGCCCGGAGGCGCGATTCTTCGAATGCGAGGCGCGCGATCAGATCATGCGCTTGGCCGACGGTGACGGCGCGATTGCCGAAGACCTCGACGACGAACGCGAGGCGGCTGCGATCGTCTTGCAAGGCCTCCATGTCGGCGATCGTGGTGCGGAACTGGATGGCCGAGAGGGGCCGCTCGAGTTCGAAGGCGGGCGGCGGATACGCGCCGTGCGAGGGCGGCGGCGGGACGCGCTCGACGATCGGCGAGCCGTAACGGTCGAGGGAGAGGGCCACGACGCCGGGCGTGGCCTGGACGTGGCCTTGCCAAACCATCCGACCGCCGCGGGTCATGACGACGCCATAGGCGCGCCCCTCGGGGACGAACATGACGCCGGGGCGCCCCTCGATCGAGCCGACGAGGGTGTCGCCGTCGTAGATCCAGGCGATCCCGCCGTACACCGGCGCGACGCGGAGCTCGGTATAGCCGGGGTAGGCGTTCGTGTAACGCCTCGGGGTGGGGGCGGAGCCATATTGCGGACGCGGGACCGATCGATAGCCGTAGGGCCGCTCCGCCGGAGGAGCCGTCTGGACCTGCGGCGGCAACTGGACGGGCGCTTGCCATTGCGCTTGCATCTGGGCAGGCGTCCTCATCTGCACCTTCCCGAGGAACGATGCATCGAGCGACGCGCCGATCCCGACGTCCGCCCGCGCCTCCATCACAGGCCCGAGCAGAGGGGCGCAAAAAGCCAGGAGCGTCGCGTACTTCTTCATTTCGGAACCTCCACGCAGCCATCACGTCGGCAGCGACTCTTCGACGCGACGCAGCGCGGACGATTCACGCTCATCAGGACGATTTCGACGTGGACGCGTCGATCGTCTGGCGGGAAAAACCGATGAAGATCGAAAATGTGGAGAGGATGGAGAGGTGCCGGGCGGGTGCTACCGGTACGGATCGTCGACGAACGGGTCATTCTGGCGGGGCGTGGCCGGCGGGGCCGTGAGCTGCGGGGGCGTGAGCTGCGGGGGCGTATTGAGCAACCGCTCGACTTCCTTCGGGCTCGCCTTCTCGACGATCTGTTTTTCCGCTCTTTTCTGCGGCCATCCCTCGGCTCGGCACCAGTCGAGATCGAGCTCCATGCGGGAGCCGTCGCGGAGCTCGATCTTCACGACGACGGTCGATTTGCAGGCGTTCACCGAGGCCGCGGCCTCGAACGACGGCGCGTTGCCGCCGACGAGCTCGCTCTTCGAGATGTAAAAGACCGGGTTCAGCTCGTACACGACGCGCTTGATCGTGTCCTTCTGCGCCTCCGGAACGTCGAGCGAGAGAATGACGTCGAACACGGCACTGCCGCGAATGCCGGGGCGCTGCACCACCCTCACGCGCGGCGTCGGACGCAATCCCTCGGGGACCTTGCCCTCCTCGGTCAGGACGACGCTCTCGGGGGCATCGGCGGTGCGGGCCGCCACCCCCGCTGTCGCAGGGGCGGAGGGGTGCAATTCCGCCCGCTGGTTGCGCAGGTACGCTTCGAGGTCCTTTTTGCGATCCTCGAGGCGGCGCGTCTCCTCTTCGAGCTTCTTGCGCGATTTCTCGACTTCGTCGAGCTTGGCCTGCCCCTCGCTGAGCCTCTGGTCGAGCTCGTCCTTGGCCATCCGCGTGTCCTGGAGCTCCATGTTTTTCCGGGCGATGTCGATCGCGAAATAAACGACGACGAGCGCCGTCAGGAGGACGGGGACGAGCGTGACGAGCATGCTTCTCTGGCGCTGCGCGCGCGCGCGCGCCTCGAGCGCCGAGAGCTCCATCTCCAACCTGTCTTTCTCATCCATGGTCATGGCTCGCCCTTCAAATGAGCCGTTGGAATCGCTCGTCGAGCACGCGCACGAGCTCGTCGTCGCGGTGCGACGCGCAACGCTGATAGCCGTCTTTGAGGAAATGGAGCCTGTCGATTGCCTCGCGATACGACGCGAGCCGCATCGGGAGGCCGATCGAGCCCGCGAAGAGGAGCGCGAAGCCGCCCGATACGGAGAGGACCGGGGGCAACATGCGGTAGAGGTACGCCGCGAGCGCGATGCCAAGGAAGACGGCGGCGCCGACGCTCACGAGCTGCACGCGGAGCGTGGTGCGGTGTGAATCGATCGCGCGTTCGAGGTGCTGGATCTTGACGGCGATGCGGCCCTTGCGGGTGAGGCTCGGCGGCGAGGGCTCCTCGGGCGATGGTGTCTTGACCGCGGGCTCGGGCGCGGGCCGCGAGGAGGAGGAGACGGCCACGTCCGCGGGGCCGAACCGGAGGGCCTGGGTGTCCTCGCCGCGGCCCGCGTCGGCCCATTCCATGGTTTGCGGGTCGTATTCGCGGCGAATGCGGCGGCCGCGGGTCGGGCCCTCGACGACGAGGATCTGGTAGGCAATGGGGAGCGCCCATTCCTTGCGGCCATATTCGGCGACGCCCGCGCTCGCGGCGGCGGCGATGGCGAGGAACCAGCCGTCGAGCTCGCGTACGTCGTGCCAATCGACGTGCTGGTGGCCGTGGAGCGCGAGCTGGAATCGCTCACGCGCGAGCCAGCGCCGCATGCCGCCCGCGTCGGTCATGACGCTGTAATCGGTGCGGCCGACGCCCGCGGGGCTCTCCAGGTGGTGGTGGACGACCGCGAGCCGAAAGAGGTTCTTGCTCCGGGTGCGCCGGAGGAGCCCGTCGGCGTGGTCGCGCTGGCCGATGCCCACGGACCCGTGCTCTTTCTGCGCGCTCGCTTCGAGCTCCTCGCAGGAGTTGAACGCGACGACCTCGACGCCGAGGTCCTCGAAGACGTGGTGATCGACGCGCTTGTGCGGCGGCGTATCGGGCGCGAAGGACGGGCGCGTATCGCCGTAGAGGGCGCCGCGGATGCGGTCGTAGAGGACGTACCGGCCTGCGGGATCACCTCCGCGCAGGACGTCGTGGTTTCCCGGGGCGAGGACGATTCGCGTGGCCGGGAGGCCGAGGCCCTCGGCGAGGGCCTTCAGGAACACGACGACGGGCTCGACGCCGGTCTCGTTACCGCGGTCGAGGAGGTCGCCGGAGACGACGACGAGGTTCGGCGTGAGGCCCTCGTTGCGCAGGTCGTAGAGCAGGCTGCCGAGGAGACCGCGGCGGTTGTGGGGCGCGACGGCGAGCTCGGTGGCCTCGGTGTTCCAGTAGTGGCCGCGCGCCTCGGCCGCACAGAAATGCAGGTCCGAGATGTGGAGCACGCAGAGCCTCGGCCCACCCGACGGCATGGAACCCATGAAACGCGGGCGGCGGGCGGACGTCAAGGCCCCCCGCCCCGCTCAATCCGCGCAGCAGAGGACGCCGCCGCCGTCGGGGCCGGACTTGATGACGACGTGCGCCTCGTCGTAACCGCCATCAGGTCCGCCGCACCACCACGGAGCGCCGAGCGAGCTGCAGATGTTGCCCGAGGTCACGGTGAGCACCCCGCAGTTGCCGTCATTGGAAAAGCCGAGCGTGCCGCAGCCGAAGAGGTCGTTCGCCGTGACGTCGCTCTGCGCGCAGTCCATGGAGCAACTTCCGGCGGTGCAGAGGTTCGGATCGGTCAGGGTGCCGAGGGCGCATATCGCGCAGCCGGTCGAGCCCTGCCGGGTCGCGAAGAAAAGGTTCGGTTCGAGGCCCACGCCGGCGCAGCCCCCCGGCGCGCGGGCAGCGACGTCGTCCGCGCCCTTGCAGACGTGGAAGCCCGGCGCGCAGAGATCTTCCGCGCGGCAGCCCTTGCCGAACGGGTTCACGCTCGTGTTGCCGGCTTCGCGGTTGCATTCCGGGTCGAACGAATAGATCAGGCCTGGGCGGTCCCAGCCGCCGGAGCAGCCAGCGATCTGGGGAAATTGCTGCTCGTCGACGAACCCCTCGCGCGTGCCGTCGCTGCAACCGTTGCCCTTGGCGCAGGCGTCGTCGATGATGCCATTGCAATCCTCGTCGATGCCATTGCCGCAAATCTCGGGCTTCGGGGCCACGTCCGGGGCGCACGCGAGGGCGCCCGCCGTGCAGACGACGGAGCCGTCCTTGCAGATGCCGGGCAGGTCCGTGATGCAATCGGCGCCCGCGTTCTGGCTCTCCTCGTCGATCTGGCCATCGCAATCGTCGTCGAGGCCGTTGCAGAGCTCGACGGTGCAGACGGGAGGCCCGCCGCCCGTGCCGCCCGCGCCGCCGCTCCCGAGATCAAATGCCGTGGGATCGCTGCGAGCGCCGCAGGCGAGGAGCAGGGCGGGGACGACGAGGGCTAGGGCGAACAAGGGCACGCGCATGGGGAAGGATCGGCAGGATGCCTGGATCGTGGGGGGGCCGCAAGAATGCGGGAACCCAGGGCACGCAGCGGTGTCCGCGCTCGAGCCGCTCGCCCGAGGCCCACGCATGGACATGAGCACTCCCCTCCCCCCCGTGAAGCCGTTCGTTCCCGTGCTCTGCCACGGCTTTTCCCTGGCCGCGCACGTGCTGCTGCTCAGCGGGGCGGCGCTCTTCGGGCCGAGGGATTCGTACGCCGAGACGCGGATCGAAGAGCACGTCACGCAGACGCGCATGCTACTCGTGACCGCGGAGCCGGGGGAGACGGTGACGGAGGAGCGCGGCGGCGAGCGCAAGGTGAGCGGGCCTTGCGACGAGGGCACGATGGAGTCGGTGCGGACCGACAACACGCCCACGGCGACCTCCGGGGAGCGCGCCGAGGCGCTGCAAACGGACCCGTTCGGAGACGACCTGCCGGCCGGAATGCACGATTCGGCCTCGCTCCGTCTGGGCCACACCCCGTCGAGCTGGTTCGGCGGACCCGGCGTCGGCACGGGAGGAAAACGGGACGCGAAGGTCGATCGCGGCAATCGTCTCGATCCGGCGCCGCAGGCCCAGCCTCACGAGCGCGGCGAGGAGGCGGCCACGAGCCCCGCGGGCGAGCCGCCCAAAACGCGGTTTTGCCCGCCCTCGAAGCACGGCGAGAATGTGGTCTTCTGTCGCGCCACCCTCGCGCCTCCGAAATCGTTCGCGAAGACGCGCTGAGCGGCCTTCGATCACCGCGCCGCGTTGACCTGACCTTTTTCCTCCTCGCGAAGGGCGAGCACCACGCGGCCGTGGATCGTCCCTTCCGCCATGCGCGCGAACACGCTGTTGATGGCCTCGAGCGGCTGGACCTCGGTCGTGGGCCGGATCCCGTCGTGCGCGGCGATCTCCAGCGCTTCCTTGAGGTCCATCCGGGTGCCCACGATCGATCCGCGGAGCGTGAGGCGCTTGAGGACGACGTCGAAGATCGGCGTGGGGAAATCGCCGGGCGGGAGGCCGACGAGGACACACGTTCCGCCGGAGCGGAGGGTGCCGAGGGCCTGGCGGAAAGCGCCCGGCGAGACCGCGGTGACGAGCGCCCCGTGCGCGCCGCCGATCTGCTTTTGGACCTCTGCCGCCGGGTCGGTGTGCAGCGCGTCGATGGCGAGCTCGGCGCCGAGCTCGCGGGCGAGGTCGAGTTTGTCGGCGCCCACGTCCACGGCCACGACACGCAGGCCCATCGCTTTCGCATACGGAATCGCGAGGTGCCCGAGGCCGCCGATGCCCGAGACGACGACCCATTGCCCCGGACGCGCCTCCGTCTCCTTGAGGCCCTTGTAGCTGGTCAGGCCCGCGCAAAGGATCGGCGCGGCGTCGATGAAGCCGAGCGCGTCCGGAATGCGTCCCACGTACGCCGCAGGCGCGACGACGTATTCGGCGTGGCCGCCGTTGACCGAATAGCCTGTATTTTGCTGCGACGGGCAGAGCGTCTCCCAGCCGGTGATGCAATGGTCGCAGGCGCCGCAGGCATTGTGGAGCCAGGGGACGCCGACGCGGTCGCCCTCTTTCAGCGTGGTGACGCCGGGGCCGAGCGCCGCGACGTGACCGACGCCCTCGTGGCCGGGGATGAAGGGCAAGGCGGGTTTGACCGGCCAATCGCCGTTCGCTGCGTGGAGATCGGTATGGCAAACCCCGCTCGCCACGACGCGAACGAGGACCTCGCCCGCGCCGGGCACAGGGACGGGGACCTCCTCGATGGAAAGAGGCTGTCCAAACGCCCGAACGACCGCGGCCCTCATCGTACGTTGCATCATCGCTCTCCAGGTGCAGGTGGCTTTCGAGCGAGACCCTCGGCAAGGGCCATGCCATCCCCACGAATGCCTGGTTTTGCGGCCTCGGGGCCGAGCATGCGGCCGAGGACGTGCGCGCCTTGCGTGGCGGCGCAGATGCTGCGTCCGATGCGAGGAGGGGGCTACTCGAAGCGCCCCGTGGGCGGGGGACGCACGGTCTCGCGCTCCTTGAGCCAGCGCTCGGCGAGCGCGATTTCCGTCGCGCGGTGCTCGTAGCCGTCCGGCGGCGTCGCATAACCGTACGCGAGGAAGCTCGCCACGATCTTGCCCAGGGACGTGGCGAGCGGCTCGTGGCAGAAGCCGAGCTCGGCCTCGGCTTTCGAGGGATCCAGCATCGACATCCATTTGCTGCTGAACGGCGAGACGTCGCGGAGGTCGAGCCCCGCCGCGAGGATGTCCGCGGACGCGACGGGCGCGAGCTTGGCCCGGGACCCGAGCATTCCTCGCAGAATGCCGAGCAGCTCCACGAGGGACGGCGTCTCCCGCTGGCAGACGTTGTACGCCTCGCCGAACGTCTGCTCACGGCCGAGGATTTCCACGAGGAACCGCGCGACTTCGCCCGCATAGACGTGACGAACCGGGTGCGTGCCGCCGTCCGGGACGATGACCGGGCCGCCGTCGACGAGGCGGAGGAGATAACGGTCGAGCCGGCGATAATGGTCGCGCTCGCCGTTCACGATGGGGATACGAACACGCGTGGAGGGGAAGCGCGATTTCTGGAACGCTTCGACGAGCGCGTCCTCGCAGTCGCGTTTGCCCGTGCCGTATTCCCAGTTCGCGAGCTCGTCCTCGTCCGTGGGGCGGGGCATGACCGGGCCGACATAATCGATCTCCCGCGAAGGCCGCGGGGCGCCCTCGCGCACGAGGTAGACCTGGCCCGTGCTGATGAAGACGTAATGCCCCACGCGGCCGCCGAGCGCATCCACCGCGCCGCGCGTGTCCTCCCAGCGATAGGCGGCGAAGTCGACGGCCGCGTCGAAGTGACGGTTTTGCATGAGCCGGGACAAATCGGCCGTCGTCCGATCGCCCCTCAGCCGCTCGATCCGCGCGCCGAAGGGATCCGGCAGGGTCCCGCGATTGAACAAGGTCACCTGGTGCCCCGCCGCGAGGAGCCGGTGCACGAGGAGCGGCCCGACGAACCGCGTCCCACCGATGACGAGAACGTGCATGGCCCCCCTTCTAGCAGCGAAACCGAAGTCGATACAACGGAACGGCGGCAGAGAGGTGGATCATCGGTGATCCACCCTGCCACAATTTCGTCGAATTCATTCCACGACTCCTCCGCGGCGAAGGCAGAGGAGCGCCAAACCGGGGCGATACGAAAAGGAGGTCTGGCGCGGCCCGTGGCCGCCACCCCGGAGGAAAGATGCAAGCCCACGCCTCGTACGTCGATGCCCTCGCGGGCGACGCCCCGCCCGAACCCCAAGGGTCCACGCCCCCGCCGCCCCCCGAAGCGCCGCACGTCGCCCCGGCGAGCCCTGTCGACGAGGGCGCGCCGTCGTTCGCGAAGTCGCTGCTCGGCGACGGGCCGGAAGGCGCCGCAGGCGCGCTGCGCGACGACGCGCGGAGGTTCGCCGCGGCGCTCGCGCTGTCGGCGATGTACGGGCTGTCGATCGGGACGCGGGACGGAGGGCTTTCGATCTTGAAGCACGCGGCCGCGGTGCCGCTCGCGCCGCTCGCCGTCGCAGGGCTCGGCGTGCCCGCGCTGTTCATCGTGCTCACGCTGTTCGACGCGCCGATCGATCCGCCGGCCGCGGTGAAGGCCGCGGCGCGCGGGGCGGCGACGACGGGCCTCGTGCTCGGCGGGCTCGCGCCCGCGATGGCGCTGTTCGTGACGACGTCGAGCTCGCGCGTCGGCGCGGCGTTTTCCGCGGGGCTCGGCCTGATCCTCGCGGGGATCTTCGGGTTGCGCGCGTTCCTCGGCGCGATTGGGGTGCCGCTCGGGCGCGCCTCCGCGGGCGTGCGAACGATGAGCGGGTTCGCGCTCGCCGGCTTCGCGATCTTCGCGACGGCGCTGTCGGCGCGGGTCTGGTGGAGCACGCTGCCGATCTTCGGAGGTGCCCCGTGAGCGCGACCGTCCTCGCCCGCCTGCTCCGCGCACCTGGAGAGATCGCCCGCGCTTGTCGCGACGACGACCCGGAGGTGCGCTCCATCGCCGCGACCTCGCTCGCCTCGATCGCGCTCGGCGCGGCCGCATTCGGCGGCGTGCTCGGGAGCTTCCGCGGCGGCGCGCAGATCCTCTACGGCGCCGCGAAGGTCCCGCTCGCCGTGCTGGCGACGCTCGCGCTCTCGGCGCCGGCGTTCCACGCGCTCGCCGCAGTGCTCGGGAGGCCCTGGCCGATGCGATCGATCGTGGCGCTCGCGCTCGCGTCCGCGGGTCGATCGTCGCTCGTCCTGCTCGCGTTCGCGCCCGCGCTTTGGCTGATGCTCGATCTCGGCATGGGTTATCACACGGCGGCGATCGTCGCGTCGGGCGCGTATGCCGTGGCCGGGTTCGCGGCGCTGTCCTTGCTCGTGCGCGGGCTCGGCGAAGGGAAAGGGCGGCTCACCACGGCGATCGCGTTCATCGGCGTGTTCTTCGCGGTCGGCGGACAAACCGCGTGGATCCTGCGTCCGTACCTGGTGCGTCCGCGCGCGACGAGCGTGCCGTTCCTGCGAGACCGCGAGGGCAGCTTCGCCGAGGCCGTGCTGACGAGCGTGACGTCGGCCGCGATGTACAGCGACCGGCCGTATCGCATCGACGCGCCCGCGGAGTCCGACGCGTGGGAGCGCAACAAGGACACGCGGTCGCGCGAGGTCGAGGAAGACTTCGTGGAGGAGGGAGGGCAATGAGCTTGCGCGATCTGTCGCTGCTCTACCTCGTCGCGGGGCTCTGCTGCGCAGTGGCGATCTACCGTTCGTCCCCCGCGGGAGGATCACGCGCGGCCATGTCGGCAGCGCTGGCCGTGCCGCTCTGGCCGCTCTGGGCGCCGATCGCGCTGACCGCGAAGCGCGCGGTGGAGGCGCCGATGGGCGCGGCGGGCAGCGCGCTCGCGAGGGTAAAGGCCGCGCTCGGGGAGGCTGTCGCGGCGTCGCGGGGGACGCCGCTCGCGAGCGTGCTGCCGGCGGAGGCCGCGGCGCGGATCGAGGCGGAGGTCGAGCGGCGCGTCGCGCGGCACGCGGAGCTCGAAGCGCTCCTCCGCAAGGAGGCGTTCGATCTCGGGCGGGCCGAGGCGCGCGTGCGCGAGCTCGAGCGCGCCTCGGGATCGAGCCGCGCGCTCGCGACGGCGCGGCTCGATCTCGACAACGTCCGCCGTCTGTCTTCGCTGCGCGACCGGGACGCGCGTGCGCTGGAGGAGCTCTGCGCGCTCGCCGAGGCGCTGCGCACGCAGGTCACGGTGGCGCGCTTCAGCGGATCCTCCGCGGCGGACATCGGTGGTATCGTCTCGGAGGTGCAGGCGCGGGTCGAGGGCCTCGGCGCTGCCCTCGAAGCCGAAGAGAGCCTCCGCGCCGAGGAGCCGATCGAGACGTGAGCAAACACATCCTGGTCGTCGACGACGAGGCGCGTATCCGCGAGGTCCTGCAGTACGCGCTTCGCAAAGAGGGCTACGAGGTCTCCGTGGTGACCGACGGCCGCGAGGCGATCGAGGCCGTCGCGAAAGGCTCTGTGGACCTCGTGATCCTCGACGTGATGCTCCCCGAGGTCGACGGCCTCTCCGCGTGTCGCCACATCCGCATCGAGAGCCGCGTGCCGATCCTCTTCCTGTCCGCGCGCAGCGACGAGATCGATCGTGTGCTCGGCCTCGACCTCGGCGGCGACGACTACCTCACGAAGCCGTTCTCGGTGCGCGAGCTCGTCGCGCGCGTAAAGGCCTTGTTCCGCAGGCTCGAAGCGCCGGGCGAGGCCACGCGCAAGGTGCTCACGCACGGGCGGATCGAGGTCGACGTGGAGCGACACGAGGCGCGGCTCGACGGCACACCCGTGACGCTCACGGCGACCGAGCTCGGCTTGCTCGGCGCGCTGCTCGAACGACCTGGCATCGTGCTCTCGCGCAGCCAGCTCATGACGCGCGCGTACCGGTACGACAACCTGATCACCGAGCGCACGATCGACACGCACGTGCGCAGGATCCGCGCGAAATTCCGCGCCGCGGGCGGCGAGGACCCGATCGCGACGGTGCACGGCGTCGGGTACAAGGTCGCCGGTGCGTAGGCTGCTCGTCCTGCTCGGCCGCATCCGCATGCGGCTGCTCGCCATCAACTTGCTCGCGCTGTTCGTGCCCGCGATCGGGCTCGAATTCGCGCGCATCCACGAGCGGGAGCTGCTCGACGCGCTCGAGCGCGACATGTCGAACCAGGCGATCCTCGTGCGATCGTTCGTCGAGCAAAACCTCGGCGCGGGCCGCGCGCTCGGGGATCCGGAGCACCAGAAGATCCTCGCGACGGCGGCGCAGCGGACGCGGACGCGGATCCGGCTCGTGGACAAGGGCGGCGAGGTGGTGTCCGACTCGCACGCGGAGGGGCCGCCCGAAGGGCCGGAGCCGCCGGCGCCGCTCCGGCTGCCGCGCTCGCGGGACGTGCGGTGGGCGCTCGACATGCGCGCGGCGCCCGGGGAGAAGTGGCCGGAGATCGCAGATCGCTTCGAGGTGCGCTCGGCGCTCGCGGGCTCGAAGGCGACACGCACGCGCATCCGCGACCGCGACCCGGGCGTGATCCTCTTTCTCGCAGAGCCGATCCGCACGAACGGCGCGGTGACGGGTGTGGTGTACGTGGCGCGATCGACGCAGCCCGTCCTGTTCGAGCTCTACCGCATCCGCTCGGGCCTCGGACGTGTGCTCCTCGTCGCGCTCCTCGGCACGGGCCTCGTGACGCTCGTGCTCGCGTGGAGCATCTCGCGGCCGCTCGGGCGGCTCTCGCGCGCGGCCAAGCGTATCGCGGCGGGCGAGCGGGACGTGGTCGTGCCGATCGGCGGCGGCGGCGAGATCCGCGAGCTCGGCGAGTCGTTCGCGGCGATGAAGGAGCGGCTCGACGCGCGCATGCGGTACATCTCGGAGTTCGCGGCCGACGTCGCGCACGAGTTCAAGTCGCCGCTCACCTCGATCCGCGGCGCGGCGGAGCTGCTCGGCGAAGGCGCGCACGACGATCCGGAGGCGCGCGTTCGCTTCCTCGGGAACATCGAGCTCGACGTCGAGCGCCTCGATCGACTGGTCTCGCGCCTGCTCCAGCTCTCGCGCATCGAGGCCTCGGCCGAGCCGATGCGCGCGTGTGACCTTGCGGCGCTCGCGCTCGCGGCGAAGGAGCGCGCGTCGGGGCCCGATCAGCCGGTGATCCTCGACTATGTGGCGAGCGAGAAGGACGTGGTTTGCCGACCCGTGGACGTCGAGACGGCGCTCGGCAACCTGCTCGACAACGCCGTTCGATTCTCGCCGCCGGGAGAGCCGGTGCGGATCCGCGTCGAGGGAGGCCCGCCCGAGGCCGTGATTCGTGTTTCCGTTGCGGATCGTGGCCCGGGCGTGCCGCCCGCGATCCTGCCGCGCATCTTCGACAGGTTCTTCACGACCGACGCGGATCGTGATGGTACGGGCCTCGGGCTCGCGATCGTGAAGAGCGTGGCGGAGGCGCACGGCGGCCGGGTGCTCGTGGACAATCGCCCAGGGGAGGGAGCCACCTTCACCCTGGAGATCCCTCATCGAAGGCGCGCGGCACCTATTCCTTGACGCCGGCCCGTCGATTCATTGAGGTATCTCAGCTCTTCGCTTGCCGAGGCTCTCGGGTACGCGTCTCGGCGCAGGCGTCGGGCGAGACATCGCTAACGTTGGGAGCGAAGAATCGCGCATGACGAGGCTAACGCGGCACGTTGGGGTAGCGCTCGTGCTCGGCCTGGGTTCGTTCGGATCCATGGGCTGCGAGCTGATCGCATCGGTCGATCGGAGCGATATTCCGCAAGGACAAGGCGGATCCGGGGGCACCGGAGGCCAAGGCGGCATGGGGGGCGAAGCCGGCCAAGGCGGCATCGGGGGCCAGGGCGGCCAAGGCGGCCAGGGCGGCCAGGGCGGCCAAGGCGGCCAAGGCGGTCAGGGTGGCCAGGGCGGCCAAGGCGGCCAAGGCGGCCAGGGCGGCCAGGGCGGCACGGGCGGTTCGATGGTCGTGTGCGGCGACGGCCTGGTCGGCGGCGCCGAGACCTGCGACGACGGCAACACCACGGCCGGTGACGGCTGCGACGCCGCGTGCGCGCAGGAGACCGGCTGGAGCTGCGCCGACGAACCCAGCGTGTGCACGCCGAACTGCGGCGACGGCGTGATCGTCGGCGGCGAGGCCTGCGACGACGGCAACACCACGGCAAACGACGGCTGCAACGCCGCCTGCACGCAAGAAGCGGGCTTCCTGTGCGCCGGCGAGCCGAGCGTGTGCACGACGACCTGCGGCGACGGCATCGTCGCCGGCATGGAGGCGTGCGACGACGCGAACGCGAACGACGGAGACGGCTGCACCGCGTGCGTCGAGGACGTCGGCTACTCATGCACGGGCGCTCCGAGCGTGTGCGCGACGACCTGCGGCGACGGCATCCAGGCCGGCACCGAAGCGTGCGACGACGGCAACACGAAGGACCTCGACGGCTGCAGCTCCGCCTGCGTCGTCGACACGTTCACGGAGACCGAGCCGAACAACGCGTCGGGCACGGCGAACGGTCCGTACTCAGCGCCCGTCCTGGTCGCGGGCTCGATCAGCCCTGGGAGCGACGCCGACTGGTACCAGATCACCGTCCCCGGCACGGTCGACCTGCACATCGAGACGTACGACGGCGCCGGCCCGTCGAGCTGCTTGAACATCGACACGCTCGTCACGCTCTACGCGTCCGACGGCACGACCGTGATCGCCTCCGACGACGACAACGGCACGAACGCGTGCTCGCGCCTCGACGGCACGACGAACGCGGCGCTCAGGCACGTCGCGCCGGGCACGTACTACGTGAAGGTCGAGGAGGCCGGCAACGACAAGGCGATCCCGGGCTACAAGCTCGTCGTGACGTACGACGCGGTCTGCGGCGACGGCACCGTGAGCGGCTCCGAGGAGTGCGACGGCGGCGCAGGCTGCTCGCCGACTTGCGATCGCGTCCCGGTCTGCGGCGACGGCAACATCGACGCACCCGAGACCTGCGACGACGGCAACACCATGGACGGCGACACGTGCAGCGCGACCTGCGAGACGTCGATCCTCATGGAGACGGAGCCGAACGAGACGAGCGCGCAGGCGTCGGGCGGCTTCGCTCCGCCGGCGCTTTACCAAGGCGCGATCAGCCCGGCCACGGACGTCGATTTCTACGCGATCAAGCTCGACCAGACGAGCGACCTCACGGTCGAGTCGTTCGACGTGAACGGCCCCGGCTCTTGCAACGGCATCGACACGTTGCTCCGCCTCTACGGCACCGACGGCACCACGCTCCTGCTCGAGCGCGACCTCGGCGGCCTCGGCGCGTGCGGCAAGATCGACGCGAAGAAGCCGGGCGACGGCGCGGCTCGTCATCTGCCGGCGGGCACGTATTACGTCTCGGTCGAGGACTTCCTCAACAACACGGAGATCCCCGGCTATCGCTTGCAGATCACGCTCGACGCGACGTGCGGCAACGGCAAGGTCGAGGGCGCCGAGGAGTGCGACGGCGGCGCGGGTTGCTCGATGACCTGCGATCGCATCGCGGTCTGCGGCGACGGCAAGATCGACGCGCCCGAGACCTGCGACGACGGCAACACGACGGCGGGCGACGGCTGCGACGCCACGTGCACGAAGGAGTCGACGCCGGAGACGGAGCCGAACGACACGAGCGCGACGGCGAGCGGACCCTACACGCCGTACACGATCGTGAGCGGCGCGATCACCCCGGGCAGCGATGTCGACTTCTACAGCTTCACGCTGAGCGCGATCTCGGACGTGCGGCTCCAGACGCACGACGCGAACGGCCCCGGGACCTGCGCGCTGCCGCTCGACACGGTGCTCACGCTCTACGGCCCGGACGGCACGACCGAGCTCGCGCAGGCGGACGACGGCGGCGTCAACATCTGCTCGCGCATCTCGGGCAAGACGCACGCGGGCGCGCGGCACCTCGCCCCGGGCACGTACTTCGTCAAGGTCGAGGACTACGAGAACAACAACGCCATCCCCGGCTATCTGCTCGAGATCGCCGTCGAGGCCGTCTGCGGCAACGGCGTGGTCGAGGGCAGCGAGGAGTGCGACGGCGGCGCGGGCTGCGAGGCGACCTGCGATCGCACCCCGGTCTGCGGCGACGGCTACCTCGACGGCACGGAGGCCTGCGACGACGGCAACACGACGGCGGGCGACGGCTGCAGCGACATGTGCGCGCTGGAGGCGGGCGCCGAGATCGAGCCGAACAACACGACGGTCGAGGCGGACGCCGGCGTGATTCTCACGGGCAGCACCAACGTGACGGGTTCGATCGCCGCGGTCGGCGACGTCGACGTCTTCCGCATCGACCTCGCGTCGGACGCGGCGCTCGTGCTCGAGACGCTGAACGACACGGGCATCGGCTGCGGCTTCACGTCCACGCTGCGCCTTCTCGACGCGAGCGGCCAGCTCCTCGAGACGGACAACGTGAGCGGCGAGGGCTCCTGCTCGGCGCTGACGATGAACCTCGCCGCGGGCACGTATTACGTCAGCGTCGAGGAGACGAACAACAACGGGACCATCGCCTCGTACATGCTGCGGGCGAAGGTGCTCACGGAGAGCGGCCCGGAGACCGAGCCGAACAATCAGCCGGCCGACGCCGACGCGACGACGGGCTGGGACACGGTCATCACGGCCGCGCATCCGGCCTTCGACGATGACGATTACTTCGAGATCACGGTCCCGGCGGGCAAGTCGTTGCGGGCCGAGATCATCGAGGGGACGGCCGCGGAGTCGTGCTCGAACGGGGCGGATCCCATCGATAGCTACCTGACGCTGTACGATGCGGCGGGCGTGGAGCTCGGCGCGGACGACGACGGCGGTCGCGGCTATTGCTCGGCGATCGACGGCCTCGGCGCGACACCCACGCACGCGTTCGCGCACAACCTCGCGGGCGGCACGTATTACCTGCTCGTGCAGGCGGCGCCGTTCTCGGCGGAGCCGGGCAACGCCCTCGCCGTGTTCGATTACAAGCTCGCGATCACCATCCGGTGATCCGCTGGGATGGGGGCGGCGACCCGCCCCCATCCGTCCCGCCTCGCTCTTTCCTCCAAGCTTGACGCCATCACGAAGTACGCGACAACTGGGGCATGTTTCCCCGCTTCGTCGCGCTCTCCGCATTCGTCCCGCTCGTCGGCTGCGCGCAAGGCACCCAGTTGCCCGATTTCACGTCCGGGGCAGGCGGCTCGCTCGCCGCGAGCAGCTCGTCGTCGTCGTCGTCCGCGAGCAGCAGCTCCGGGACGGGCGGCATGGGCGGAAGCGGTGGCGCGGGCGGCAGCGGCGGCGTCGGCGGCATGGGCGGCAGCGGCGGCGCGGGCGGAAGCGGCGGCGTCGGCGGCAGCGGCGGCGTCGGCGGC
>NZ_JARZHG010000042.1 GCF_029946505.1 Polyangium sp. y55x31 | reverse complement strand
TCCAGAGCTTCCGCCGCATCGCGGTACGGTACGAGCGCCACGTCGAAAACTTCCTCGGCTTCGTCCACCTCGGATGCATCGTCGTGTACCTCAGGAGACTCCTGGACGATTTATGAGATGACTTCTACTACGTCATCATCCTGGCTGGCAAGTACGGTTCCGTAGATGACGCCACTGGCATTAGTTGGACTCATCGAGAGTACGAATATGCCGTTTCCCAGGGCATCCCGGTGCTCGCATTTATTCGCGACGACGCCCACATCACCCAGGACAAGGTCGAGCAGGACTCGTCGAAGCGAAAGAATCTAGCGGCGCTCAAAGGCGTGCTGCGAAGCAAGCACATGGTCCAGCCATGGACGGACGCCCACGACTTGACTACAAGAGTAGTCGAGTCGCTGAGGAACCATATCAGTGACGACGAGGATGGACACAGCCCGCGTCCAGGGTGGTATCGTGGCGATAGCCTAGGATACTCTGGCAATGTAGCGGATGAACTTGCGCGACTGTCCGCGGAAAATGATACGCTGCGACGTCGGCTTGATGAGATCAATGCTAGCCGGGCGCCCCAACTTGATTTGGTGGATATAGGGAACCTAAAAATCACTGAGTTCAAGGCTCAGCGAAGCCTATACACGTTTAATTCTTTCGGCCGAGCAAACAGTCCTTCGTCCATCGCCAGCGTAATGATAGGCACTGTGCCGACAGAAGAGTACGAGAAATTCTTGGACGACGTCAATCGCAGCTTCGAGGTCAAGTTGCGAATCGTGAACAGTGGAAATAAGGCAGCCAAGGACGTGGTCGTTGATTTTGAATTCATGCCCTGCACCGAGGCCGCATTGATGGAACCCGAGTTGCCCCAGTCGGCAATAATGGCTACAGTATCGATTCCGCCCCGATGGAAGACCGATCCGGCCGAGCATGCCTACATAGATCAGCGTCGGCGGGATGGCGACAGTGCTTTCGTACGACAACGGATTCGGTCCGTCTCACCTGGCATTGGCGAGGACTTGGTGCCGTTCGTGGTGCACTCAAAGCACTTGAACGGTGAGGGATGGACCATGGTGTGTAAATACTCGGTTACGGATTCCGAGGGCTCTACTCTAAAGGGCAGTTTCTCGATCGCCGTCGAGTTTGACCGTACTAAGACAATGACTGAGACGGAGATTAAGACGGCATTTCGCGCAACCAAAAGTTGAATTGGTTCAGCCTGGCGCTGCTCTGACGACAAGCAGCTTCCAAGTAGCCGGCCCATCATCTTCGTCCTCGAAGCATTCGAACTCCTCCTCGGCCGCCGGAGCGACCGGAGCCCGCTCGACCGCCTCGATCACCGGATCCGGCTCTCCCTCGGGCCCCTCGTCCCCGTCATCCTCGCCGAGCTTCACGCACCGCCCTCCTGCGGCCCGACGCGCACGACCGCCGCGTGCTCATAAACCCGCTCCGCGGTCCCGCCCCCGTAAAACTTCGCCATCTCTCGCTTTAGCAGCCACGTTGTGAAGATCGTCCTGAGCTCGGGCCGCTTGTGCCGATAATCGATCACCTCCCGCGTCCCGGCGATCCTGTCTGGAATCCACCCTGACGCAGCCGGCGCACCATCGAGCTCGTCGCCCACGTCATCGAATACCAGCACCGTCGCCCGCTTCGCCTCGCGCCGCGCCTCGATCGCCTCGGGACTCTCCCCACGCACGTCCCGCACCGCGACGAACCGCGCCCCTCGCGCGATCCTCACCCGCTCCGCGAGCCGATCCGACGCGAACCGCGGCCGCTCCCCCGGCCTCGCCGCGGGCCCGCTCCCGAGCGCCGCCATTCGCGCGTCCTCGGGCAACCCGTCGAGCGCGCCCAGCTCGATCACGCGCCGAAGCATCACGCACGCCGCCGAGGTCTTCCCGACCTGCGGCTTGGGCCCGAGCAGGACCACATTCCGGCCCGCCTCGACGGCCTCCGTGAGCTCCCGCCGAACGCGTGGCCAGTCCTGGATCCGCTTGTGCTTCAGCCGCTCGGCCGCCTCATCCTCCCCGGGGATCGCCCATTGGAAACGCGGCGGGATCGAGCGCAGGGCCGGAAGCAGCTCCCGCTGATACTTCGCCCGGACCTCGTCTTCCACGCAGCCTTCGCACACGCCGGGCAGGCGCGTCGTCCGCCCGCAGTCATTCGCGCACGCGTACACCCCGACGGGCGGTCCTGCAAAACTGGTCAAGGTCTCCGCCACCGATTGAAAGCCAACGCGCCTCATAAGTACCCACCTCCGGACGGAGCCACCATCTCGCCCGAATCGAAGAACTCGAGAGGGGCCTCCTTTTCGCTGGCATCCCCGAGCGGCTGCAATCCCACGGCCCGACGAGGACCAGGCGCCCCCGTCCGCCTGTCCTCGGTCATGACCTGCTTCCAGGCGAACTTGATCCCCATGCGGATCCAGTTTTCCCAGGCTGCCTCCCAATCCGCCCAGCGTTGATCCTTTGCCTTTGCCTTGCTGCAAAACGTGGCGATCTCGTGATCCACGTCCGCTTCGGTCCACGCGAGCCCGGCATTTTTCGCTTGAGCCAGCGCCCATTGCCGCTTCCCTGGCGAAGGGGCCCAGCCATCCGGCATCGGGACAAGCGGCTTTCGCCGCTTCGGTGCCTCGCCCCCGTCGCTCGCCGAGGTGATGCCGACGAGCCCCATCTGGTAGGGCCCGGCCTCGCCCCGCGCCGCGCCTCGAGCCCGACGCTTCGAGCTCCGCGCTATCGTCGCCTCTTTCTCTGGATCTCTTCCTGGATCTTTCCGATCATGATCCAGAGAGAGAGGGAGAGAAGCGGGCCCCGCTGAACCGCCGGGCGGTCCAGGGTGAACCGCCGGGCGGTCCAGACTGGACTGCCGGGCGGTCCAGGCTTGGGCGTCCTTGGCGCCGTTCTGAACCGCCGGGCGGTCCAGGACCGCGTTCTCGCTGGACTGCCGGGCGGTCCAGGCTTGCGCGTCTTCTGAACCGCCGGGCGGTTCTGGTAGCACCGCCGGGCGGTCCAGCCGCTTCGAGGCCCGCTCCCGCCGCCGCGGCTCCCCAGGCGGCCCGCTGAGGGCCTCGACCGCGATCCGGAAGGGCAACACGGGCCGCCGCGCGGTCGGCCCCTCGACCACCAGGACACCGAGCGTCCGGAGGAACATCACGACCTCCGCGACAACCGACTTCGAGGTCCCAAGATCGCGGGCGATCGTCCCGAGGTTCGTCCGCGCGATCCCGTCGTGATCCACGCGCAGCGCAATCGCGAGAAGGACCGCCTTTTCCGCGAGCTTCAGATCGGCCCGCGTCGCCTCCCGGATCGCGCAGATCGCCACCGCGCCGACGCTCCGACCCGCACCGAGTACGCCGGGATCGAGCAGCATCCTATTCCCCGAACAGCCCGAGTTGGTGCGCCTTCCGCATGTGCCGCGCGTCCGTGCTTTGCGACTGGATCGCCTCGCGTGCTCGCGCCGCGATCCTCTTGTCGATCTCGCTTCCGAGGAACCGCATCCCGAGCCGCCGCGCGGCAACCCCCGTCGAGCCGCCCCCCGTGAAGAAGTCGACGACGAGGCCCCCGGGCGGAGCGACGACCGAGAGGCACCGCTCGATCACCTCGGGAGGCTTGGCGGTTTGGTGATTCCGGGCCTCGTGATGCAGCCGCGAGACGTTCAACACGTCCCCCGTGCTCGCGTCGTGAAAGACGCCGGTCCCCTTGACGAAGTGGAGGACGACCTCGTGTTGACGCCGGAACCCCGTCCCGAGGGCCGGCGCTCCCTTGTCCCAGATGATCATCCCCTGCCAGCGCAGTCCGCTCGATTCGAGCGCCGGAGCGAGGAGCGGAACCATGCGCCAATCGCAGAAGACGCCGAGGCTCCCGCCCTCGACCAGGATCCGGAACGCCTGAACCGCGACGCAGCGCAGGAGCCACACGATCCCCGCGGATCCCATGTTGTCATTGATGAACCAGCCCATGGCCTTCACGCTCTTGTGCGTGATCATCCCGCGGGCCTGGCGCTTGGCGGACTCCGTGTACCCGCCCGAGCAGTAGGGGGGATCAGTCCACACGGCGTGCGCGCACGCGTCCGGGAGCGTTTCGGCGAAATCGAGGGCGTCAGCCGTGGCGACGTGCCACCCGGCCGAGCCTGCGATCACCTCGTCGGTCGAGCCCTCGCGCCCGAGCAAGAGCGAATCGGGAGCCGCTGACTTCGAGCGAGCCACCATGGCGAGGACGGTATCAGCCCGCGATCGAACGTCTCAACTGAAACAAGCCGCAATGATGGACATTATCCGTCCGATCCCAATGAGACAGAGAATGGCAGATCGCACCGATACGGTAACGGTGCAGGGCGCCCCTCCGAGCGTAGGCCGAGACAACCGCGAACGCGGCAGGATCGAAGCCGTTTCCATGACGAATGCACGTCTCGGCCCATGATTTACGCCATCTCAACGTAGGACACGGAATGTCCGAAGGGATGCCATTTCATACTGGCAGTTCGCCACCCCCACAGCGGATAGTGCCCTCATACGCGATGGCACCTCGAGCGACCCGTCCCAAGAACGAGCCGAGCAAACGCCGCGAGGAGGACGCCGAGGGACCCAACTCCCGCTCGGCGCGCGCGCGGCCTACGCGAGGAGCAGGGGAGGGGACCACGAAGCCGAGCACCGCGGCGCCTCAAGACGAGGTGCGGATCACCGTGAGCCCTTCCTCCGCGGGAAAACGCTTTGATCGCGAAGCGTTCGTCCGGGCACTCGCCGCGCTTGTCGTGGCAGACCTTTTGGACTATCCTCCCAAACCGTGACCATGCGATTGCTCAACATGCGGATCGCGCTGTACGCACGGCGCTCGACCGACGAACATCAGATGGCCTCCGTGGAGGTCCAATTGCAGGAGGCGCAGCGCTACGTCCTCGCAAACGGGGGGACCGTGGCGCCCCAACACGTCTTCATCGACGATGCCGTGAGCCGCGCCGAGTTCAAGAAGCGGCCCGGCCTGATCTCCCTCCTGAACGCCGCGAATGCGGGTCAATTCGACGCCGTCATCGTCCGCGACGACTCGCGCCTTGGCGGGGATACCTTTCGATCCGGCCTCGTGATCCAGGACCTTTTGGAGACCGGAACACGGCTTTTCTACTACTATAAGAATGAGGAAGTCACGCTCGACGGCGCAGTCGACAAGTTCATGATCGCGGCGCGGAGCTTTGCCGCGGAGCTCGAACGGGAGAAGACGTCCCAGCGCACGCACGAGCACCTTCTGACGAAGGCCCGGCGCGGGTTCGTCGTCGGCGGCCGCGTGTACGGGTACGACAACGCCGAGGTCCTCGATGGCGAGCAGCGCGTCCGCGTCGAGTACAAGATCAACGAGGAGCAGGCGCAGATCGTTCGCGAGCTTTTCAAGAGGTACGCTGAAGGCGAGGGCCTCCGCTCGATCGTGAAGGACCTAAACGCGCGCCGAGTCCCGCCGCCGCGAGCAGGCAAGCGAGGGACGGGATCGTGGGCGACCTCGGCCGTCTGGTCGATGCTGCGCCGCGAGCGCTACCGCGGGATCCTCGTCTGGAACACGAGGGAGAAGACATACAAGGGCGGAACCAAGGTCCGGATCGCGCGGGATCCTTCCGAGTGGATCCGCACCGAGGTGCCCCAGCTTCGGATCGTGGACGATGAACTCTGGTTCGCCGTCCAGGCCAGGGCGCAGACGCAAGAGCACCGCGAGACCCGGCGCGGCGCCGGCCGGCCCGCGCGCCACCTTCTTTCAGGCCTCGCCCGCTGCGGTCAGTGCGGCGGACCGATGACCGTGACGAACGGCAAGCGCAGCTACGAGACCGTGAAGGTTTACGGCTGCGCCTACAGCCGCGATCGAGGCAAGGCCGTCTGTACGAACACCCTGCGTCGGCCCATGGACGACATCAACGACGCCGTCGCCAGGTGGATCTCACAGACCGTTCTGTCCGAGGAACTCCTTCTCGACGTGATCCATCACGTGCGGACCCTCCTCGCCGAGCGGACGACCAAGACGACGACGGAGCTTCCCCGAATGGAGAAGGAGGCCACGCGGCTCCGGACCGAGATCGATCGTCTCGTCACGGCCCTGGCGACGATCGACCAGAAGCCCGAGGCCGTGATCCGCGCCATCGCCGAGCGGCAAGAGGAACTCTCCGCGCTCGAAGCCCGCCTCCGCGGGGCCAAGGCAGCGCCCGAGGCGATCCAGCTCGAGCTCCGGCGGATGGAGGCGGAGGCCCGCCAACGACTCGATGAGCTGAAGGGCACCTTGACCCGCAAGCCCGAGCAGGCCCGCGAGGTGATCAGCATGCTCTTCGACGGGCCGATCAAGCTCACGCCGATCGAGACCCCCGAAGGGAAGCGGTTCTGGGTGGAGGGATCCGCGAACCTGTGGGCCCTGTTCGCGGCAGGATGTCTTAAATCAGCGTCCCCAGCGGGATTCGAACCCGCGTAACAGCCTTGAAAGGGCTGGGTCCTGGGCCGGGCTAGACGATGGGGACGGGTGCTTCCGGTGAAGCGGGCGCGAACCCTAGCGTTCGTCGGGCTCCAGCGCAAGAGCATTCCGCTCTCCCTTTGCCGAAAATTTTGCAACTCACACCACAATCCAACCCCACCTGCCCGCTCCGCCCGACCGCACCAGCATGCCCGCCCAGCATGCCACCCAGCCAACCGCCTCCACTCCCCGCCTGCACCCCCTCGACCACCCCCCACCCACGCGCCCCCGCGCTCCCCCACGACCCCACGCGCCCACTGCGCTCCCGACATCCCTCGCCGGCTCGTCCGCTCCCGCAGCCCCGCATGCCCGGGCCGCCCCTTGTAGACGCCGCCCGCCTGGACGTAAACTCCCCCAAACTACCCAATGGACCAGGAAAAACGGCGAAAGCTCATCGCGACCGATGCGCGGGCGAGGATCGTTTTTGCGACGATTGCCATCATCGTCCCGCTCGTGCTTGCGCTTCTATTTCGACGCCAGGAGCTCAGGCTCCGCGCGCTCGCCGATCATGGCCACGCCGGCACCGCGACGCTC
Source organism: Polyangium sp. y55x31 (assembly GCF_029946505.1). Classification (GTDB taxonomy): domain Bacteria; phylum Myxococcota_A; class Polyangia; order Polyangiales; family Polyangiaceae; genus Polyangium. The sequence continues at coordinate 91,319 of NZ_JARZHG010000042.1, read as the reverse complement.
ACCGCCGTCACCCGGCAAGGCTCGGCCGCGTATGCCCATTATCGGTACGAGGTCGGCGGCATCGTTTACACGTGGAACGTCGACCGAAAAACGCTCCCCATCGAGCCCGGTGAAACGTTCGACATCACGTATCTCCCCGAAGATCCGTCCCTGAGCCGTCCCGGCTCCTATTCGAAAATCGAGCTCGACGACGAGCTCAATCTGCCATTCCGACGCGGTTTTCCGCTCGGGCTCTTCGTCCTCTTCGGCGCTGCCGCGGCGTTCTGTCACCGCAACGTCCGCCGCCTCGAGGACGGCGCGCCCCTTTCCACCAAGCCTCGGATGTCCCCCGAGGGCGCAGGACGGATCGTCGCGGCCTTGCTCCTCGGTTGCTTGCTCGCCGCAAACCTCGATCCAAAGGTCCAGGCCGTGCAAATCGCGGCGTTCGGGCCGACGCCGCTCGGGCTGCCCGCAGGGCTCGTGGTCGCGCTCGCCGAAATAGCGCTGTTGGCTCCGTTTTTCTGGGTATTTCCGCATTTGATGCGTCTCGTCATGGACCGACACGCGCAGGGCGGGTCGCTGTCGAAGCTCGGGATCGTGCTCGCCGTCGCCCTTGCTGGGCCGGAAAGGAGACGGTCGCGGCTCGTGGTCATCGCCGGGCTCGTCTATCTCGTCGCGCTCATGACCGCCTGGATCGTGTTCGCCGAGAGCCGCGGGATCTGACGGCCGACGGGCCGGCGCATCGAGATCGCTGTCGCGTCCGAAAATGGCCAGACATCGGAGCGCGGGCGCGCTACGAGGGGAGGGCGATGATGGATGCGGAGACCTGCTACCGAGCCCTCTGCGCGCGTGATGAGCGCTTCGACGGGCTGTTTTTCGTGGCCGTACGGACGACCGGCATCTACTGCCGGCCCGTTTGCCGGGCCCGGACACCAGCGCGTGATCGATGCGTGTTTTACCGGTACGCTGCGGAGGCCGATCGGGACGGGTTTCGCGCGTGTTTTCGCTGCCGGCCGGAACTCTCGCCGGGCGGCGCGCCGCAGGACTCCGTACCGCGCCTCGTCCGCGCCGCGCTCGCGCGAATCGAGGGCGGGTTTCTCGACGAGGGATCCGTCGACGATCTCGGTCGCGTACTCGGCGTGACCGGGCGCCATCTCCGGCGCGCGATGGAAGCCGAGCTCGGCGTCGCGCCCGTCGAACTCGCGCAATCGCGTCGCCTCGCGCTCGCGAAGCAGCTCCTCCAGGACTCGTCCTTGCCGCTCACCGAGATTGCGTTCGCGAGCGGGTTCGGGAGTGTTCGGCGGTTCAATGCGCTGTTTTCGGCGCGATTCGGCAGGCCGCCGTCCGCGCTCCGGCGCACGCTCGGGGAAGCGGAGGCCGGCGCCGCCATCACGTTGCGGCTCGATTATCGGCCGCCGCTCGACTGGGATGCGTTGCTCACGTTCCTCGAAGACCGCGCGATTGCCGGGGTCGAGGCTGTGCAGGGCGGCGTGTATGCCCGTTCCGTGCGGCTCGGCGGGCGTACCGGGTGGCTGCGGGTGATGCCCGTGCCGCAGAAAAACGCGCTCCGGGTGGAGGTCGCGCCCGAGCTCGCGGGCGCGCTCGGGCTTCTGCTCGGCAGGCTGCGCGCGCTTTTTGATCTCGACGCGCATCCGAAGCTCATTGCCGAGGCGCTTGGCCGGGATCCGCTGCTTGCGCCGATCGTCGAACGGCATCCGGGCCTCCGCGTACCGGGTGCGTTCGACGGATTCGAGGCGGCGGTGCGCGCCATTCTCGGCCAGCAGGTCTCGGTGCGCGCGGCGACGACGCTCGGCGGGCGCATCGCGAAGCGGTTCGGAACGGCCCTGGACACCCCGATCGCCGGCGTGACGCACCTCTTCCCCCCGGCATCCGTGCTCGCCGAGGCGTCCCTCTCCGATATCATCCAGATTGGTTTGCCCGCCTCGCGCGCGGGCTCGATCCAGGCGCTCGCGCGCGCCGTCGCGCAGGGCGAGATCCGGTTCGAGCGCGGCGAGGATCCCGAGGCCGCCGCGGCCGCGCTCGTCGCCTTGCCGGGCATCGGCGCGTGGACGGCCCAGTATCTCGGCATGCGTGTGTATCGGTTTCCGGACGCATTTCCAGCCTCCGATCTCGGGGTACGGAAGGCGCTCCGCGTGAAATCGACGCGCGAAGCCGAGGAGCGCGCCGCGGCCTTCCGGCCGTGGCGGGCCTACGCGGTCATTCATCTCTGGCAGGGCCTTTCAGAAGGAGCATTCAACGAATGAGTCTGCTGCATGAACGCCGTATTTCGAGCCCCCTCGGCGAGCTCCACGTCGTCGCTTCGGACGAGGCGATCGTGGGTGTGTATCTGCCCGGGCACAAGGGCGCGCCGGTCATCGTGGCCCGCGATGGGCGGGAACATCCCGTCCTCGGGGAGGCCGCGCGCCAGCTCGCCGAATATTTTGCCGGGAAGCGTAAATTTTTCATGTTACCGCTCGAACCGCGTGGAAGTGATTTTCAGCGCGAGGTCTGGCGCGCGCTCCTTGAAATTCCGTTTGGCAAGACGCAATCCTACGCGGACCTCGCGCGGGCGCTCGGCCGGCCGCAGGCGGCGCGGGCCGTCGGCGCGGCCAATGCAAAAAACCCGATCAGCATCATCGTGCCCTGCCACCGCGTCATCGCGGGCGATGGGGCGCTCACTGGTTATGCGGGGGGCATCACAGCCAAGCGGTGGCTCCTCTCGCACGAGCAAGAGCGCCACGCGCCTCACCCCACCATTCATTGAGCCGATCGGCGCTCCGATCGCAAGTCCCTGGACACGCGGGGACCGTCTCTGCGATCCTGCCGGCGCCGATGAGTGAATCCAGAAAACCCGCGAATGGCCCGGACGACGAGGTTTCCATGCGGCCGGAGCTCGCCGAGCTCCGCGCGCGCCTCCACGCGACCACCGACGCAGGCCGGCCCGACGCCGTGGCGCGGCGCCGCAAGACCGGGCAACGCACGGCGCGCGAGAACATCGAAGATCTCGTCGATCCGGGCAGCTTCGTCGAGTACGGCGCGCTCGCATTGGCCGCGCAGCGGCAGCGGCTCTCGGTCGAGGAGCTCGTCCGGGCGAGCCCCGCCGACGGAATCGTCTGCGGCGTCGGCAGCGTGAACCGCGCGCTCTTCGACGACGAGCGCGCGCGGACGATCGTGCTCGCCTACGATTACACCGTCTTCGCCGGCACGCAGGGCGGTATGGGCCACAAGAAGCTCGATCGCATGCTCGCGCTCGCCGCGCAATGGCGCGTGCCGGTCGTCCTTTTCGCCGAAGGGGGAGGGGGACGGCCCAATGACACGGACATGCCGCTCGTCGCGGGCCTCGATACGCCGAGCTTTTTGTCCTTCGCCGCGCTCTCCGGCCTCGTCCCGCGCGTGGGGATCGTCTCGGGGCGCTGCTTCGCCGGGAACGCCGCGCTGCTCGGCTGCTGCGACGTGATCCTCGCGACCGAAGACAGCTCGATTGGCATGGGCGGCCCCGCGATGATCGAGGGCGGCGGGCTCGGGAAATACACGCCCGAGGAGGTCGGGCCGATCGACGTGCAAAGCAAGAACGGCGTGGTCGACGTGCGCGTCCGGGACGAGGCCGAGGCGGTCGCTGTCGCGAAGAAATACCTCGGCTATTTCCAGGGACCGATCGCCGACTTCACGTGCGCCGATCAGCGCGTTTTACGTGACGCACTGCCGGAGCGACGGCGACGAGCCTACAAGATCCGGCCGATCATCGAGACGCTCGCGGACACGGGCTCGGTCCTCGAGCTCCGGCGCGAATTCGGCACGAGCCTCGTGACGGCGCTCGTGCGTATCGAGGGCCGCCCGTTCGGCCTCCTCGCGAACGACCCGTATCGCCTCGCCGGCGCGATCGACGCCGACGCCTCCGACAAGGCCGCGCGTTTCATGCAGCTCTGTGATGCGTTTGGCCTGCCCATCGTCTCCCTCTGCGACACGCCCGGCTTCATGGTCGGTCCCGAGGCCGAAAAGACCGCGCTCGTGCGTCATACCTCGCGAATGTTCGTGGCCGCGGCGAGCCTACGCGTCCCGTTTTTCACCGTGGTCCTCCGCAAAGCGTACGGCCTCGGCGCGCAGGCCATGGCCGGCGGGCATCTTCATGCTCCGTTTTTCACGATCGCCTGGCCGACGGCCGAGTTCGGCGGAATGGGCGTCGAAGGCGCGGTTCGCCTCGCGATGCGCAAACAGCTCGAAGCCATCGAGAACCCCGAGGAGCGCGAGGCGACGTTTCAAGCGATGGTCGCGCACGTGTACGAGCGCGGAAAGGCCATCAACACGGCTTCCTTCCTGGAGCTCGACGCCGTCATCGATCCGGCCGAAACGCGCGCCTGGATCCTTCGCGGACTGAAATCGGTCCCGACGCCGACGCGCCCGGAGGCGCGGCGCTTCGTCGATACCTGGTGAGCGTTCCCCTCAGCGAAACAAGGCCGCGCGCAGCGACGCCGCACAAAGCGCGACGGCCATGTTCGCCTCGTCGAACACCTTGCCCATCGTCACGAAGCCGTGCACCTGCCGCTCGAAGCAGACGTAACTCGCCTTCGAGCCCGCCGCGGTGAGGCGCTCGGCGTATTGCAGCCCCTCGTCGCGCAGCGGATCGAAGCCGGCCGTCAGCACGAGCGCGGGCGGCAGGTTCTCGTGGCTGGGGTGGAGCAGCGGCGAGGCGCGCCAGTCGAGGTCGTGCACGGGGTCGTCGATGTAATGGTCGTGGTAATACGTGATCGATTCACGCGTGAGCAGATACCCCTGGCCGTTCGTCGTGTGCGAGGGCGCGATGCGGCGCATGTCGGTCGCCGGGTAAATCAAGAGCTGGAACGTGATTCCGAGATCCCCCTTGTCACGCGCGGCGAGCGCGACCACGGCGGCGAGGTTGCCGCCCGCGCTGTCGCCTCCGACCGCGATACGCGTCCCGTCGATCCCGAGCGCCTCGGCATTCCGCTGCACCCAGTACGTCGCGGCCAGGCTGTCGTCGACGGCCGCAGGGAACCGATGCTCCGGGCCGAGCCGGTAATCGACCGACACGACCGCGCAGCCCGCGCCATTCGCGAGCGATCGACAGAGCGTGTCGTGCGTGTCGAGGTCGCCGATCGTCCAGCCGCCGCCGTGGTAATACACGAGCACCGGCAAAACTGTACCGGTCGTCGTACCCGCGGGACGGTACAGTCGAAGAGGGATCCGGCCGTGCGACGCGTCCGCGTGGAGATCGCGCACCTCGGCGACCGCGGGCGGGTCGGGCTGTGTGAACGCGCGGCGCTCGCGGTACACGCGCCGCGCGTCCACGGGCGAGAGGGTATATGCCGGCGGCATGCCGCTCCGTTCGATGAAATCGATCAGGGCCCGGGCCTGGGGGTGCAACATGGGAGCTGGATCAGCGCATCAATTCGGCCGCGCGGTCAAGAACGAAGCGCAATCTTGACGGACGGGCGCTCACGCGGTCTGCTTGGCCGATCATGGCTCGTGACCCCGCCCCACGCCGTCGCTTGCTCTTCCTGGCCCTCGGGAGCCTCGTGGCCGGTTGTGGACCTTCGCCCGCGCAACCCTCCCAGCCCGCGCCGCGCTCCGCGAACGTCGCCGCGACGACCCAAACCGGCTCCGCGCCGAGCGTTTGTCCCGACGTCCTCGCCGAGACCGCCCCGGATCGAGGTTGGTTTGCGCTCGGCGCCTCGGCGCCCTCGTCCTCTGCGACGCCCGCGCCGAATTCCGGCATCGTCTCTCCGACCGCGGGCACCCCGATCGATCCGGTCGCGATGTACGATGCCGAGGGGCGGCTCGTCGTCGCCTGGGCCGAGGCGCCCGGTGTTCGTTGGCGAAGGCTCGAAGGCGCGCAATTCCGGGATTTGCCGTCCATTCCCGCGAAGCATTACGGCGGTTTTCCCGAGCCCATGCTCACCCGGGACGCGCAAGGCCGCGTGCTCCTGTATTTCTTCGAGGAGGCGCGCGTGCGCGTGTTCCGCCTCGACGGGGCCAACGTGCAGGATCTCTCGCCGAAAACGCCACCGCCCGCCCGGGAGTTCGGCATTCCGGGGCCGCCGCGGGCCATCGCCTGTCCGGCCGTCGCCTGGCCCTCCGCACCGAGCCGGCTCGTGGTCGGCGGCGACGGCCGGCCCATCGTCGGCTGGGCCGAGGCGGGTCTCGGGGCCATGAAGGCCGTCGTGCACCGATGGACCGGCGCCGCGTGGGTGTCGTGGTCGTTCCCCGACATCGGGCCGGTCGATTTCTGCGCGCCAAGCAGGAAGAGCATCACATTGGCGGCGGACCCGAAGGGCCATCCCTACATCTCGTTCCAGAAGGACCGCGCCGTCATCATCGCGGCCTGGAACGGCAGCGCATTCCGCGTCGAGTCCACGCTCGTACCCGAGCACGACGCGACGTACATGAGTGATCCCCGGCTCGCGTTTGGCCCGAAAAACGTTCGCTTCCATGCGTGGAACGAGCAGATCACGCAGAACGGCGTCTCGCGGGAGCGCGTGCATGTCTGGCGGAGCGACGAGAAAGGCTCCCGGATCTTGAAGCAGCCGGCGGATCGACCGCTCGTCGGGCAGATCGTCGCGTTCGGCGGCGGAGACCGTCCGCGGATCGCCGTGCTCGATAGGAGCGGCCCGCGCCCCGAGCTTCGATTCGTGGCGTGGGACAACGAAGTGCCCGTCGAGCTCACCGGAGGCCCGGGCGGCGCGGATTTCATGCCCGCGAATACGCATGGATTCCCTGTGGCGGCCTTGCCCGAGGGATCGGCCCCGCCCGCGGTCGTGTATCGTGGCAGGAACGAAATTGCGGTGCGGGTCTGGTCGGCGGGGTCATACCACGCGCCGGGTGCGGCCGCTGCGGAGAACGAGGGACTCGGGCAAGGCGTGGCCGAGGGCGTCCCGCCTGCCATTGCCATGCGCAGGGGCAAGGTTGCCGTGGCCTGGCTCGGGAGCGGCGCGACGCCCGCGATCGTCGTGCGTCGGTGGACGGGCTGCGCTTGGGAAACCGCGCCCGCTCTCCCGCCGGAAACCGGTCGTCCAGGGGCAGGATACCGCCCGGCCATTGCGCTCGACGCCGAGGGGCGTGTCCTCCTGGCCTATTCGACGGCGAATGCAGCGGCCATGGTGGCGGCGCGCTGGGCGGGAGCCGCGTGGGAGCTTCTGCCCGCGCCAAACGGCACAGTTGCGCCGGGCGGAGATCCTGTCCGGCAAGCGCTCGCTGTCGGCGTCGAGGTGGAGGGCACGGGCACGCCGGTGTTCGCGTGGACGGATCGCACGAAGGGCACATTTGCCCTGGCGCGGCTCGAAAGCTCGGGCATCCGGCTGATTTCTTCGGATCGCGGCCCCATCTTCATTCCCCCGTCGATGACCACGGACGGCGCGGGTCGGGTCGTCGTCGGCATGCTCGACCATACGGATCGCGATCCGTTCGTCGGGTACACGAGGCGCCTCGAAGGGGATCGATTCGTGGACTTGCCGCCGTGGACCAGCCCTCCCAGACCTGTGAATTGTCCCGCCGAGGGGTTCGAGCTCGCGGCCGGCGCCTCGGGCGAGGTGGCCCTCGCATTTCGATGCAGCCCAGCCGTGGGTACGTACGTGGCCCTCTTCAAAGGTTCGTCCTGGACCACCATTGCAGCGCCGGGCACGGCCGGGGCAGGGGACCTGCCGGGGCCCGGTGGGAACCCGGCCATCACGTTCGACGACACGGGCGGGTTGCGCCTCGCGTATAGCGACAACACCTCAGGCGAGATCCTGGTCAAGCGGTTCGTCGGGAGTGCTTGGAGCACCAACGAAGTCGGCGCGTCGCCGGGCGACTCGGTGTCCAGAAGTGACGCCGCGTCGGTGGATCCGGCGATCGCCGCGTCCGGCGGGGCCGTCTGCGTCGCCTGGACGGAGCGGGACGGAGGCGAGGGGCGCGTGCTCCTCCGTTGTCGGCGTTAGCGGGAGAAGACCTCAGCGCTCTCGCAGCGGGACGCTTTCGCGCGAAGGACGCCCATTTCCTCGCGCAGCGCGACAAGCTCGCGTTCGAGCGCGTCGATCCGTTTGTCCTGCACCTGCGTCGCGGCAATGGCCATGCTCGTGTAGCCGTACAGATCGACACGCTCGCCGCTCGCCGCGACGGCCGCGCTCTCGGGCATGTCGTCGATCAAGAAGCCCACGTGCGGGCGCAGGGCGGCGTCCTCGCCCTTGTAACGCCAGGTCGAGAGACGCATCCCCATCGCCTCGTCGGCGAGCGCCTCGACCTCGCGCTCCGACAGATAGCTGATGTCCTTCTTGTGGCTCACGCGCGAGATGGGGCAGCCGCCCGGGTTGTCCTTGGGATCACTCGCGGCGCAGGTCAAAAGCTCGCCGCACGTGCTGCCCTGGGGCCAGCAAGTCGCGCCCGATTGCGCGCACGAATCCCCCTCTTTTTCCGTCGTGCACACGGGCACGCCTTGCGGCGGCATCGCGCCCCCGTCGGGGATCCCGCAGACCGGATCGCCGCAGGTCGTGTACCATTGCAGCGATCCGCCGCCGCCCTGGCCGCCCGCGCCGCCGCCCTGGCCGCCGGCCCCTCCGGCCTGGCCACCTTCGCCGCCCCCACCGCCGTCGATCTTCGACTCGCAGCCGGACACGGCCGCGACGAACAGGCCCGCAAGCATTCCCACCATTCCAAGCCGAAATGCGTCCATGATCGCTCTCCTCGGCGCCGCGCAGGCGCCCTCCGGGAGCGCGCGCCGGGCACATCGCCGGCATTCGCCCCCTCACGCCACTTTATCGCATCGCGCCCGCGCCAGGTGCGTCCCCGCGTTCGCCGGGGTGGGCTGCTCGGTGACCACGTTGGGCGGAGGGCTGTTCGGCGCCGAACCGAGATCCACGTCCCCGACCTCCTCGCGCGCGGCGCGCCCGGCGCTTGCCCGTGGACCCGCTCGACGTCGCTCCTCCGCCGTGACGCGTTTGGCCCCCCATGGCCTCGCTTCTGCTACGGTGCTCCCTTGCGATGGCCTCCGTCCGAGATTGTCCTTGTTGCTCCGGTTTGCCCTACGCGCGCTGCTGCGCGCCCCATCACCGCGGCGAGCGGGAGGCGCCCACGGCCGAAGCGCTGATGCGCTCGCGTTTTTCGGCGTATGCGCGCAAGGAGTCGGCGTACGTCCTTCGCACGCTCCACCCCGATCACGAGGATCGCAAGCGGCCCGAGGCCGAGGTGCTCCGCGAGATCCGCGACGCGACCTCGACGCTCAAGTTCATGCGCCTCGACGTGCTCGACCACGACGGCCCGGACGAGGCCGGTTTTTCGCACGTCCTCTTCCACGCGCGGGTGTTCGAGAAAGGCAAGGACCGCTCGTTCATCGAGCTCAGCGAATTCGCGCACGACGGCGTGGGCATTCGTTATCGCAGCGGCCGGCAGATCGCCGCCGGCAAGGTGGCCGACCCCAAGACCCTCACGATCGCCGCGTTTCGCGCGCTCCTGTAGAGCCCGCGCGGATTTCCGTCCGCTCAAGGCCGCCCCCGCCCGGATGGAGCTCGGGGTGCGATGAATTGGACGGCGTGAAACGCTCGGGTAGAGTGCGTCGCGGATGACCCCTGCCACGCGACAGCGCCTCGCGACCATCCTCGAGCGTGAGCTCGACGCGGCCGCGGTCCAGATCGTCTCGAACGACGCCGAGCCCGGCCCGGACGGAGATGTGAGGACCTTGCGATGGGACCTCGGCCGCGGGCGCCAGCTCGTCGTCACGTTCTCCACGCCGATCGTGGACCGCGCGGAGAAAGAAGCCCGCCTCGCGACCCTCATCGAGTCCTTCGCCGACCTCTTCGGCGAGGTCGCCGCCGAGGTGCCACGCCCGCGCCCCGAGCCCGCCGAGGCGCTGCGGATCGAGCTCTCCGCGCTCGCGGGGCGCGCAGGCGCGCTCGGGGCCCTGGTCATCGACGCCACTTCGCCCGTCGTCTGGGGCGCCTCGGACGCTCCCACGGGCACGGACGATCCCGAGGCCGAGGCCCGTGTCGCCGAGACCTTCGCCCGCGCCCACGCGGCCGGCATCTCGTGGGCCGAGCTCGTGCGCCGCCCGGGCAGCGTCACGATTCCCCCGCCGGGCGAGCGCAAGGAGCCCGAGGAGCCGTCCGCCCGCCGCTTTCGCGTGGTCCCGCCGGTGGACGAGCTGGCGCCGCTCTCGGCCGAGGATCGCGAGGCGATCGGGCGCCGGGTCCAGCTCGCCCGCGCGGCCATCACGCGCGTCCGGAAAAACCCGACGATGGCGGAGCTGCACCGAGGCGAGCACCTGCACGAGGCCGTGCTCGAGGAGGGGCTCGGCTATCTCGCGCGGTCGTTCGCGACGATCTACGTCCTCCTGCTCGTTTACCCGGGCCCCTTCGACGAGCTCGGCGCCGAGCGCGCCGTCACGCGGGCGCTGCCGGCGATCGAGCGGCTCGTCGTGGCCTTGCCGCCGGACGACGCGCCGACGCACGGTGGCAAAGGGGCCGTCGTGGCCTTGCGACCGCGACGCCGGAAATAAGCCCGATCACAGCGGGTGCGAGCCCACGAGCGCCGCCACGTGGGCGGGCGGCTTGCCGCCGGTCACGCTCACCTCGGCCTTACCGTCGCCGAGCTTCACCTCGAGCGCCCATCCTTCCTTGATGGGCAAACCCTTCGTCATGAGCTTGCGCGTCTCGGCGTCGGGCGTGAAGCCTTCGAGCTGCATGCGATCGCGGATGTACGTGCGCTCGACAGGCACGGTGAGCGGGCATTTCCATTCCGTCGTTTTTCCCTGGGGCGGCACGCACAGGGTCACGGTCCGGACCGTCTCCTCCTCGTATTCGTCGATCCCCATGTCCGAGTCGTGCCGATCATGCCGCGCCTCGAACCAGAGGACCGTCGTCTTGCCGGCCGTTTTTTCGGCCACGGTGGGAATGGTGAGCTCCTCGTAAATGCCGAACGCGCCCGGGTTGTGCGTCGATCCAATCTTCCCGACGGGCAAGAAGCCCTTTTCCCCCTTGGCGACGAGGATCCAGTCCGTCTGAAAAACGCCCGTCTGCGCCTCCAGCAACGTGAGCTCGGGGCGGGGGAGCTTCGGCTCTTTCACGGGCTCGCAGGACCGCGGCGACTCCGGATCGCCCGGCTCGGGCTTCGTGAGGCAAGCGCAGACGTCGGCGATCTTGACCGCCGCGGTCTGGCAGGGCAGCGGCTCGGCCGCCGGGGGCGCGGGCGCCGTTTCTTTCTTCGAGAGCTCCGCGATCCGCTTCTCCACCGTCTCGTTCGGCCGGAGCGCGACCGATTTGCGATAATGGTCGAGCGCGGTCTTCGGATCCTTGCGCTCCTCGGCGATGCGGCCGAGGTTGTAATGCGCCATCGCCTGGAGCTTCGGGCTCGTCGTGCGGCGGAGCGCCTCCTCGTTCGATGTCTTCGCCCGTTCGAGCTCGCCGGCCTTGAAGGCCGCCCAGCCGAGCTCCGTCAGCGCGGGCGCGTCGCCCGGCACCACGGCGAGCGCCGCTTCGAACTCCTTGATCGCCTCCGGCCATTGCGACTTCCCCGCGAGGAGCCGGCCTTCCGTGAGGTGCTTGCGGTACTCGCGCATCTTCTCGGGGCTCGGCGCCTCGCGGGTCTTCGGCCGCTTCGGCCGCGGCAAACCCACGCCGAGGGCCGAACCGGTCGGGGCCGCCGAAGCCGAGGCCGAGGCCGTGGGCGCCGGGACGAGGGGCGCAGCCGAAGACGCGGGCGGCGGGGTGACGCCGCCGTCCTGGCAAGCCACGAGGGAGGCGAGGGCGGCGAGGGGAATCGAAGCGCGCATCGAGAGCATCGCGGGCCCAAAAAAACAACAGCCCGCGCGCCCCGTCAAGGCTCGGCGTACACTGCGGTGAACACCCCTCGCCCCGGAGGCCCGCATGTCTCCTCGAATTTCGCACGCTTTCACGACGCTCCCGCTCCTCGCGACGCTCCTCGCGGCGCCGCTCGCCCAGGCCGCGCCTCCCGCCGCGGCGACGACCTTCCTCGACGGGGACCGCGCCGTCACGGCCGAGCGCCTCGGCGCGGCGGCCCTCGATCCGCGCGGCAGGAGCCTCACACCCGTCCGCCTCCGCTACGGATCGCGCTCGTTTTTGGCCTCGATCGATCACTCTGCCGTCGTCCGCCTCGATCCGGGCGGCGAAGAGGCCCTCGCCCGTCGCGGATATCGCCTCGTCGAGCCGCTCATGCCCTCGATCGGCCTCTGGCTCGTGGAGGACACGGCCGGCGAGGACGGCCTCGCCATCGCCGCCGCGCTCGCGCGCACCGAGGCGCGCTCCGAGGGCGTGCGTGACGCCGTGCCGAACCTCTACGTCCGGATGGAGCGCCGCGGCGAACCTTTCACCCCCAACGATCCACGTTTCTCCGGACAATGGTATTTCGACGACGACCGCATGCGCATGTCCGAGGCCTGGGGCATCACGCAGGGCGATCCGAGCACGACGGTCGTCGTCATCGACAGCGGCTGCGATTTCACGCACCCCGATCTCCAGGGCAAGCTCGATCCGGGCGTCGACGTGGTCGACGGCGACGACGACGCGAGTTACGACCCGTCGTTCTCCGGCGCCGAGCACGGCACGGCGTGCGCCGGGATCATCGGCGCGGCCACGAACAACGGCGTCGGGATCGCGGGCGCCTGCCCCGAATGCCGCCTGCGCTGCGTCCGCATGCTCGGAGGCGAGGCCACGCCGCTCTCCGCACCCATCAAGGCGTTCGATTTCGCGCTGCAAACAGGCGCCGCGGTCGTCTCGAATAGCTGGGGGTACGTCGAGGCCATGCCCGTCCCGGCGACGTTACGCGACGCGATCGACAACGTCTTCGACAACGGCCGCGGCGGCAAGGGCGCGGTCGTGGTCTTCGCGGCCGGCAACGACGACCGCGAGCTCGGCGACGACGAGCTGAACGCCGTGCGCGGCGTGCTGACGATCGGGGCGATCAACCAGTTCGACGACAAGACGTTTTTCACGAACTACGGCGCTTCGCTCGACCTCGTGGCGCCGATCGGCACGCTCACGACCGACATCGTGGGGCCGGGCGGGCTCGATCCGACCGATTACACGCTCAATTTCGGCGGGACGTCCTCCGCGTGCCCGGTGGCCGCGGGCGTGGCCGCGCTCCTCGCGAGCGCCGCGCCGGAGAAGACGTCGGACGAAATCGTGAAAATGCTCGTCGAGACGGCGAGGCCTGCGCCGTATGCCACGCCGGATGCGGCGAGGCACGATGCGGTCTTCGGGTATGGAATCGTGGACCCGGTCGCGGCGCTGACGGCGGCGCTGGGGAACGTGGAACCGCCGGCGAATACGCCGGATCCGCCCGTCGAGCAGGACGCGGGCTGCGCGTGCCGGGCGGGTCGGGCAGGTGAGGAACCGTGGATGGCGGGGGCGTTTTACGGAGTGGTGCTCACGGGCCTGGCTTTGCGACGGCGCGCGCGGCGGTGACCGAGGAGCCCGAGGGCCCCAAGCGCCGCGAGGCCGGGGCCCGCGGGGGCGGGGGAGAACGCGCATCCGCAGCCGCCGGGGTCGGTTTCGCTGCCGCCGCCGCTTCCGCTTCCGCTTCCGCTTCCGCCTTCACCACCGCTGCCGCCTCCGCCGCCGCTTCCGCTGCCGGGATTCTGGACGGCGGTTTTGCAGGCATCGACCTCGTCGGGGGCTCCGATGCAAAGGGTGGGCTTGCGAGAATTGCCTGATTGGGCGCTGTTCACCACGACGACCACGAGATCATCGGCGCTCGATGTATCGACCGGATCGGCGCCCGCGCGCACGTCGGACACGCGGACGACGGGGCCGACCGTGGCGCCCGTGCGGGTCGTGACGAGGAGCGCGAGGTCGTCGACCTGATCCGCCGCGTCCTCCGGCGTGACGAGCGCAGCCGTCATTTGTGCCCGCCCGCCGGCGCCGACCCGATAGTATTGCGAAGATGCGTAAAACACCCGCAGCACGTCGGTGTACGGCGCGGCGACGCTCGCCATCTCGACGGGCGCATACTTCGCGCCGCTCGCATATCCGCGCGTCGGATCGGCGCTCTGGGCCGTGAAGAGGTTCCACGTGGCGAACTCGACGAACGCCTCGGGAAAGGATGCGCCGGCCGCGGCGAGCGTCGGATCGAGCTCGTCGAACCAGTTCGGATCGGCCACGCCGTCCGCGCCATCTTCGGTCTTTTCGAGGAGCGCGCGTACCGTGCCGTCGCCATGACGCTCCTCCAGGAACTGGAAGAAGATCGCGCTGCCGTAGCTGAACGGATCCACGGGCCCGGGCAGGGGCACGTCGAGCGAGCGGTCGACGTTGTCGAGGTAGCCGTCGATGAACGCCTCGAAATCGGGAAGCGTGGCGTCGAACGACTCCGTGGCCCAGACCGCCGTCCCCTCGTTGAAAATGCTCCCCTGGTCGTGATCGTAGGCGGCCTGGACGGCGTGGAAGAGCTCGTGGCTGCCGAGGATGCGGTTCGCGACGAGCGTGGACGGGTAGCCGTAGCCCTTGTAATCGTTCTCCTGGACCATGTAGCCGGTGCATTGGCTCGGCTTCTCCGGCCCGCAGGTGTCGGTCTGGTAGACGCCGTCGCCGATGCCCGCGAAATCGACGAGGTAGACGTCGAACCGGCCGTCGCCTCCATTGTCGGGCATCCCCTCGTCGCTGCGCGGTGGCCGGAACCCCATCGACTCGTAATGGCCGAGGACCTCGTCGTAGACCGACGCCACCTGCTCCACGAAATCCGGCGCGCCCGAGCCGTCCGCGTCCGCCGTCGGCACCGCATTCGGGCCCGCGAGCGTGAAATGGACGAGGAACTTCCCGCCGGGAGAGCCGAACGTCTCCACGACGTCGCCCGGCTCGAAGTTGAACTGCAGCCCATTGCCCGGCGTATCCGGCCGATCGAGGGGCGCATAAGAAGGCGCGTCCCATTCGAACGCGCCGGGCGCCGTGCCCTCCGGCCCGCACGCGGCGAGCATGGAGAGCGCGGCCACCGCGACGAGGCGCGCCGCCCTCACGGCAGGAACGCCCAGCGAATGCGGAAGTTCGCCGACCCCGTGTTCATCATCGGGATCGAATCCGTCGTGTTGCATTGCTCCTGCACCGACGGCTCGTACCACGTGTCCACGATGAGCTTCACCGTTCGACCATCGGCGAGGCGGACGGCGAAGACGTTCCCCGTCATCTTCACGCACGACGTGTACGTCCAGAATCCCGAGAGCGCGGTCGCCGGCGAGCCCGGCAATCCCGAGCCGTCGGGGATCAACTCGCAGGCCTCGGAGAAGTATTCATCCTTGCGGAACGGGACGTTCTCGGGCGCGGCCATGACGTCCTCGTATTTCACGTCGGCGCCGGGCACGCGCGTGGCCGCGACGCAGGAGGGCCCCGAATTGCCGCTGTTGATACGGACGACATAACGCCGGAAGGCGATGTCCCAATCCATCGACGTAACCGAGTCCTCGTCGGAGATCTCGACCTTCTGGAGCCCGGTCTCGGTGAATTTTCCGTACACGTACGAGTCCGGATCCGAGACGAACGCGCCGCCCGCGGTGGCGTCGATCCCCGAGCGGAAGCCTTCGCCGTCGGGCTCGTTCGTGATGAGGCCGGGGGCGATGTCGTTCTGGAGGTTCATCCCCTGGATGACCTGATCCTCACAAGGAACCGCAGTCGGCTCGTCGCAACCAACCGCGACGCCGCCGCCATCACCGCCCGTGCCGCCGGCACCGCCGGAGCCGCCGGAGCCGCCGGAGCCACCTCCTGCGCCGGCGCCCGAGGAGTTGTCCGGGTCCGAGGAGCAAGCAGGGAAGAGCGCAAGGAGAGAGCCCAGAAGGGAGAGTACGAGGAAGGAACGCATCGGGCCGATATACCACGGCAGCGGTCGACGCTCGGCGTGAAAGCGAGTGCAGCAAAGGGACGCAGGTTCGGCTAGGCTCTGCCCGCATGAGCCGCACGAGCTGGGAGGTCACCCGTCACGGCGCCGCGTTCGTCGCCCATCGGGCCGTGGCCTGCCCCGAGAAGGCCCCATCGCGGCCCGCCACGCACGAGTACGCCGCCCTCTGCTTTTACGTGGGCGGATCGGCCATCGTCGAGCAACGCGGGCGCCACACGCTCGGCGCAGGGGACGTGCTCGTCGTGCCCGCGGGCGAGCCGCATCGCATGCTCACCGCCGAGAGCGCGGAGCTCTGGGGCCTCGGCATCTGCGTTCCGTGCCTTCCTTCACGCGAGCTCGGGCCGCTGCTCGCGCCATTCGAACGCGTGCGCAGCGGCGCCTCCGCCGTCGTGACCGTGCCCGCGGACCGGCACGAGCACCTGCTCGGCCTCTTCCGCGAGCTCGGCCGAGAGACGAGCGCGCCCCAGAGCCCCGCGGGAAAGCTCGTCGTGCAGAGCCTCGTCGCGCTCATCCTGGCCGAGGTGTTACGCGCGCAGCCGTTTCCCGCAGCCGGGACCACGTCCTCGGGCTCGCCGCTCGTCGCGGAGGCGCTCGATTACATCGAGAAGCATTGCATGCAGCCGATCTCGCTCGCCGACGTCGCCGCGGCCGTGCGGCGCTCGCCCGCGCACGTGACGACGGCGCTCCGGCGCGCGACCGGAAAAACAGCGGGCGAGTGGATCGTGGCGGGTCGCGTCGCCGAGGCCGAGCGATTGCTCGCGTCGTCGGACGAGCGGATCGACATCATCGCCGAGCGGGTCGGTTATGCGGACCCGACCCATTTCATCCGCGTGTTCCGCAAAGCACGCGGCACGACGCCCGCAGCCTTCCGGGCAGCGCACCGCCGGTGAGCGGAGAGGCGGGGCGTTGCCCCGCACCCCAGCAGGGGGCTGTCCGCCCCCTGCACCCCGGACCAGCGCAAGCGCTGGACTCGGGGTCGATGAACCGCGCGATGCGCAGTTCATCGAACAGGTCGAGGCAAGACCGGCACGGCCCTGCCAGGCAAGACCGCTTCGACGGGCAACGCCGTGCCTGGTCTTGCCCGGGGCAGCGCCCCGGCGCGGCGGCCCCACGAAACGACCATGCTCAGCCCCTCAATGCTTGGCGTTCGCGATCACCTCGGCGGCGCGAAAGAACTCCTCCGACCAGGCGGGCAGCTCGCGCGGGGCGTGCTTGCGGACGAGCCGGATCGGCTGCGCGATCCGCGCGACGGACTCTGGCAGGAGCTCTCGGTCCATCCAGCCGAGGAACCACACGCCCTCCAGCCGGTCCAATGCGACCATCCGCAAGACGACCCGGCCCTCGATGTCTCTCTGGGCCCAGCGGAAATGGCAGGAGAACACCCCCTCGCGCAGCTTCCACCCGAAGAACTCGCCGGTGAGCCGGGTCGCGCCGCGGAATGCGTACGGCGCGCGTATCTCCCCGCCGATCATCCGCACGACGACGGTGGTGTCCTCCGCCTCGTCCCGCCAGAGCCCCTCGATGACGTCGGCCTGGATCGTCTCGCTCGGCTTCCCCTCGACCTGGAGCGCCCGCTCGATGAGGAGCTGCGCGTCGAGGACCGGCGCCCCTGCGTCGTCCTTCTTCGGGCTTGCGGCGCCTGCGCTCTTCTGGCGGGTGAGCCGCGCGAGGCGCGCCGTGCGCCCTTCGAGACCGCCTCGGAGCAGCGATAGGATCTCGGCCAGCGGCGACTCCAGCTTGCCGGCGCCGAATGTCGCCGTCCGCAGGTGCGCGAGGTCCGGCGGCAGGTCGAGCGGCACATCGCGGGAATGCACGAGCAGCACGCGGCTGCGGCCGAGCAGCCCTGCGAACAGGCCGATCTGGAAGAGGGTGTTGTCGCGGGGACGATTGCGCCCTGCGGCTGCCTCGCTCGAAAGGTCGACGGGCCCGAGCACGAGAACGGCGTAATCGAACTGGGATGCGGCCTGGACGAGCTTCTCCAGGGGGAAGGCGCCCTGCGTCCAGAGGGTGCATTCCGCATCCTCGGCGAGGCCGAGCTTGAGCTCGCGGGCCACGGAGAGCCCCTCGAGCGAGGCACCGATGAAAAGGCGGGAGCGGCGGTTCGACATGGGATTCCTCGTTCCCGGCCTCGAAGCGAGGCGCGGACGGGTGGGGGGACCCGAGCCATGATGCTCGGCCACGTCCGGCTGTCAATGTGATGCTGCGGCCTCCCGATGCCCGGCCGCCGCCTGCGTCACCTTTCGCGTGCCGCTCGACCGTCCACGCCCCGCGCGCTGCCTCGCATGCATACGCGGATGGCCTCGCGCAGGTTCCGGAGCGTCTTCACGCCCTCGAACCCGCTGCCGAGGGACAGGATGAACGCCTGCGCCAGAGCCGGCCGGATCCCCGTGACGAAGCCCTGGGCGCCGAGGAGCCGGATGGCCCGGAGGATGCTCGACAGCCGCTCGGCCGTCCCCTCGTCCACGCACTCCACCCCGGTCAGGTCGAGGATCACGGACTGCGCCCCGTGCGCCACGACCGCGTCGAGCAGCCGCGCCGTCATGTCGTCGGCGCGTGCTTGATCGACCTCGCCCATGACTGGCAGCGCGAGCACGTCGTCCCATACCTGGATGATTGGCACCGAGAGTGCGTGAATCTCCGACCGTTGCCTCTCGATGATCGCGAGCTTCTCTTCGAGCTCGATCTCGCGGCGTTTGTAGTCGTCGATGTCCTGGAAGGCGCCGATGACCCGCGTGACCTTGCCGTTCTCCATGATGGGCATGCCGGAGGTGCGCACCCAGATCCGACGGCCCTTCGCCGTGATGATCTGCAATTGCAGATCGTAAGGTTTGCCCTCGCGGACGCAGTCCTCGAAGGCCGCCGCGATGATCATCTGATGCTCGGGCGTGTAGAACGACGCATCGACGTTCGGATCGAATCCGACGGGCAGCTCATGGATCCGGTATGTCTCGTCGGTCCAGTACTGGGTCGATGTCGCGAGATCGACGTCCCAGCCTCCGACCCTTCCTGTCGCTTGCATTTTCTGCAGCAGCTCCCGCCGCCGCTTCCATTCGTCCACGGGCTCCTGCGCATCGACCTCGATCCCGGTCCCGTATACCTTCCCGCCGAGACGGCGCAGCGAAAACAGGATCCTCCGGTGGCTCAGGTCCCGGTTCAAGAACCTCGCATTGAGCTTGAACTCCGCGTCGTCGCCCGCGTTCGAGCGCAAGAACGCGTGCAGCGGCGCGACGTCCTCGGGGACCACGAGCTGGGCGAAGTCCTCCCCCGAGAGCGACGCATCGGTATACCCGAGCGTGGTCCGAAATGCCTCGTTCGTGCGGAGCAGGCGCCCATCGGCGCGCAGCACGCAAAGGAGATCCCGGGACGTCTGAAAGAAGCATTCGTACTGCAGGCCGTGCTCGTCTTGAGAAAGAGGCATGGAAGGAAACCTCGTCAATCCGCACCGTGATCCGCGCGATCCCGCAGGACCCGGCCCCCCCGGGTCCTTCCTTCGTCACGGCGATTCGACGCGCATGAAGCTCTGCAGGTGCAGCGTGCGCTTGGCGATCTTCCAGCCGTGCGGCGTACGGACGACGATATCGTCGTACCACCCGATCGCGATCTCGACGGAGCTGTTCGGGACGAGGACGTGCGTCGCCTGGAGGTAGGTCTTCATCGTCGCCGTGTTTCCCTGCACGTTGATGACGACGTTGCCATTCAGGTGCTGCGTCGAGACGTAGCCGGCCGTCTCGAACTCGTGCTGCGCGACGTCCGCCCATTCGGAGGGGCCGGAGATCAGGCTGGGGGGGCCGTTGGGATCGTCGCCGGGGTAATACGCCTGAACGAGCGCGTTCTGCGTGAAGCATTGCTGATAAAGGTTCCGCCCGCCCTCGAGATTGCCTCGCCCGATGGTGTCGGTGGCCTCGGCATAACAGTAGGTCAGCTTCTCGATCTCCGCCTCGTCGGCGAGGCGCTGCAGCGCGGCGGGGACCCCGCCCGGGGGAAGCCCACCGCCCGGAGGTCCACCCTCGGCGGGCTTCGACGCCCCGAGCGCGCTCGCCGCAATTGCACCCGCGCACACCGCGGCACCCATGCGACCCCAAGACGCCCGTGAACCCGATCGGCTGTTCTGTTTCATATCTGAACCTCCTGGAATCCCTACGCTAAAGGGCGCGTGTACACCTGGTCAAGGCTCCTGCAGAAGCACACGCACCCCGCGAGGGTTTGCCGAGAGGGCGTCAGAATGATGACGATGCCCCGTCTGCCCTGTCGACAGGACGCGAGGTAGAAGGCGACTACCTGAACGTCCCGTCGACAGCACGCCGGCAGCATCGTGATGCCACCCGATGCCTTGTCGACAGAGCGCCGGGGTGATGCCGATGCCTCCGCTGCCCTGTCGACAGCGCGCCGGGGTGATGCCGTTGCCTCCGATGCCCTGTCGACAGCACGCCAGGGTGATGCCGATGCCTCCGATGCCCTGTCGACAGCGCGCCGGGGTGATGCCGTTGCCTCCGATGCCCTGTTGTCGACAGCACGCCGGGGTGATCGGCGACCTGTCAGCGGGCACGGACGAAGCTCCGCGGGTCGACCAGCTCCGCCTCGAAGACGCGCCGCGAGGAGCGCGAGGGGGGCTGAAGGCCTTGCCGAGGAAGTCGGCGATGATCGGAGGGTCGTCGCTCGCGAGGAGCATAGCCACGGCGTCCTTCAGCGGGGCCGCGAGGATACGGCTCGTCTTGTGGACGGGGCCGGGAGCGAACCACCGATGCCCGATCGATCGGACCTCGACCATGTAGGTTTTTCTTGACCGCCTCCGTGGACAAACGTATCCGAAGGTCCGTGCCATCTCTGCCGCACGAGGCGATCATCGAGCTCTTCCGCAACCGCCCCGTGCTCGCGGCGGAGCTGCTCGCGGAGGTCTTCTCGGTGCCGTTGCCTCCTTTCACCGAGGCACGTATCGAGTCCGCGGACATCGCCGATGTCATTCCGCGCGAGCTCCGCGCCGATTTGCTGGTCCTCTTGCTCGACGGCGAGGCCGTGCTCGTCATCGTCGTCGAGGCGCAGCTCTCGCCGGATCCGGACAAATCCTTCGCGTGGCCGGCGTATGTCGTAGGCGCGCGGGCGCGGTATCGTTGCCCCGCGTGCTTGCTGGTCGTAACGCCCGACGCGACACTCGCGGCTCGGCTGGCCCGGCCGATCGTGCTCGGCCCGGGCGAGGCGCGCGTGACGCCGTTCGTGCTGGGACCGCAGGGGATTCCGGTCGTCACGGAGGCGACGGAGGCGCAAGAGCGGCCGGAGCTGGCGGTGCTCTCGGCCATGGCGCACGGACGAACCGACGTGGGGCTCGACGTAGCGATGGCCGTCCTCGCCGCCAGCGCGGGCATCGAGGACCCGGACCGCAAGGCGATTTACATGGATATCGTGCTATACTCCCTGGGAGAGGCAGCACGCAGGGCCATCGAGGCGTTCATGTTGAAGAACTACCGACCCCAGAGTGAGTTCGGTCGTAAGTTTTTTGCCGAAGGCCACGCCGAGGGCCTTGCCGAAGGCCACGCCGAGGGCCTTGCCGAAGGCCACGCCGAAGGGCTCCTCGAAGGGGAGCTCCGGGTGCTCGCGCGCCAGGTCGAACGAAGGCTCGCGCAGAGCCTGCGTACAGAGGAGCGCGCTCGGCTCGCCGATCGGGTGCGCGAGATGGGCGCCGAGCAGGTCGGGGACCTCGTGCTCGATCTCTCACCCGAGGAGCTCGCCGCCTGGCTCTCCTCGAAGAACTGACGTCCCACAAAGCACCGCCTCGTCGAGCGGCAAGCTCCGGAACGTCTCCGGCTGCGCGAACGTCCCCGGGGTCGTGATGCGCTCCGCGAGGAGCGTATCCGCGAGCCGGATGCAGGCCCCACGCGCCGTCGGCAAAGGCCCAGGGCAGGGGAGCAGGGCCACCATCGCCCATATCGACGGACGCTCGTCCGGCAAGAGGCTCTCGTAGAGCGCATGGCCGAAGACGAGGGCCACGGCGTCTCCCGCGGAAATCTCGTTTTGCACGGCCGATACGTCCCGCGCCTCGAGCGCCGCCGCGATGACTGGAGCGCGCGACTCGACGGCGAGCACGAGCAAGCTGCCCTCATCGAGCAGCGCAAGCCCATCCTGCTCACGCGTGCGCCTGTCCGGCAGCACCCGCGGCGTATCGCCGAGCCGCGCCGAGATGGCCCGGTGCTGCCGGGCATGCAGCGCACGCTTGCTCGCCGGGAACGTGGCCCAGACGAGCGCATTCAAGAAGTCGTGCCAGCTCGCAGCCCGCGTCGGCACCCACCCCTCGAGGTGAATACGGGCGTCGTAAAGTGAGGACGGGTCGACCAGCCGGCGGCGGCCCCGACGGCGGGGGCGCGGCGGCTGCAGGCGGAAGTGGACACCCGCAGCCTCGGAGAGCGCCTCGTCCAAGGCCTCGACCGGCGGCCATGCGAGGGCCCCTTCGAAGCGCATGGCCATGTCCCGGATCGGCCAGAACAGAGAGCTTTTCCAGAAGAACCGCGGATCCCAGGCGAACACGTGCCCCAGCGTAGACCGCCGCGCGGCATTCGCGCTAGCGTGCGCCGCATGCGTAGCCTCCCTGTTTCGCTGGTCGTCGTCCCCCTCGTCGCCCTCGCCGTCGCCTGCGGCGGCTCGCAGCCGCCCGCCGACACGGCGAAGACGGAGGAGCCCGCGCAAGCGCCCGCCACGGACACCACGACCCCGACCAAGGCCGAGAAGCCCGCCGCCGAGGCGAAGGTGCCCGAGGCCATCGCGGCCATCGTGGCCGCGCCCGACCGAGCCGAGGCGGACCGCGCACTCGACGCAGGTCGCAAGCCAGCCGAGCTGCTCGCATTCCTCGACATCCGCCCGGGAATGAAGGTCGCCGAAATCGCAGCCGGCGGTGGCTACACGGCAGAGCTCCTGGCGCGCGCCGTCGGCCCGGCAGGCAAGGTGTACGGGCAGAACTCGAAGTTCATCCTGGAGCGATTCGCAGAGAAGCCCTGGGCCGAGCGGCTGCAAAAGCCCGTGATGAAGAACGTGGTGCGCGTGGACCGCGAGTTCGACGAGCCGCTGCCGCCCGAGGCAAAGGACCTCGACGCCGTGGTGATGGTCCTCTTCTATCACGACACGGTCTGGATGAAGACGGACCGCGACAAGATGAACAAGACCATCTTCAACGCACTGCGCTCCGGCGGGGTATACGGGATCGTCGACCACAGCGCGAAAGCAGGCAGCGGCACGTCCGAAGCGCAAACGACGCACCGGATCGAGGAGAAGGTGCTGCGCGAAGAGGTCGAGAAGGCCGGCTTCAAGCTCGCCGGCGAAGCGAGCTTCCTGCGAAACGAAAAGGACACGCGGGACTGGAACGCGAGCCCGATGAAGGCAGGCGAGCTGCGCGGGACGAGTGACCGGTTCGTGCTGAAGTTCGTGAAGCCCTGAGAGGCGTAGCGCCGGGGTTTCACCCCGGACCCCGACCCGGGGTTGTCCACCCCTGGACCCGGACCAGCGCAAGCGCTGGACTCGGGGTCGATGAACTGCGCGATGCGCAGTTCATCGAACAGACAGGTCAAGACCTGCCACCGGCAGCCTGTTGGAAGAACTGCGCATCGCGCAGTTCTTCCACAAAAGGTCCAGGGCTTGCCCTGGTTCGGGTCGAGGGGCGAACAGCCCCCGCGGGGCCCGGGGCAGCGCCCCGGCGCGGCGGCTCAGCCGAGCTTCTTGAGGAGAAGCTCGTTCACACGCTCGGCGTTCGCCTTGCCGCCGGACGCCTTCATCACCTTGCCGACGAAGAAGCCAAGGAGCTTCGTGTTGCCCTCCTTGTAACGCTTCACCTCGTTCGGGCTGTCAGCGAGGACGTTGTCCACGATGGGCTCGAGCGCGGAGGCGTCCGAGACCTGGCGCATGCCCTTGCGCTCGACGATCGCGCGCGGGCCCTCGCCGCTCGTGAACATCTCGGCGAGGACCTCCTTCGCGATCGTGGGCGTGATCGTGCGGTCGTCGACGAGCGACGCGAGCTCGCCGAGCGCGGCTCCGCCGAACGGGAGCGCGCTCGGCTTCTTGCCGTCGAGCTTGCGCGCGAGCTCGTTCACGACGAGGCTCGCCACGGTCTTCGGGCCCGGATGCGCCGCGACCGCCTGCTCGTAGAAGGCACGGAGATCCGCGTCCTCGGCGAGCACGATCGCGTCCTCGCGACCGAGCCCCCGGGACTCGAGCCCCTCGGCGATCACCCGCGCCTCCGGCGAGAGCTTTCCGAGGCGCTCCTCCGGGCTCGTCTTCACGACGGCCTTCGACTCTTCGACCTTTTTCGCCCGCGGCGCTTCTTGCTTCGGCTCGGCGATCTTCGCCCAGGAGTCTTTGAGCGAGACTGTGCGATTGAAGACGGGCGCGCCGGGCTTCGCGTCGATCGGGTCGACAAAGAAAAAACCTTGGCGCTCGAACTGGAAATGCTTTCCGCCCTCGGCCGAGGCGAGGCTCGGCTCGACGGCGGCGTCGGGGAGGACCACGAGCGACTCGGGGTTCAGGCCCGACTTCCAGTCCTGGCCCTCCTCCACGAGATCCGGCCGCTCGTCACGGAAGAGCCGGTCGTAGAGGCGCACCTCGGCCCGGAGCGCGTGCGCCACGCTCACCCAGTGCAGCGTGCCCTTCACCTTCTTGCCGGCCTGCGCTGCGCCCTCGCGCGTCT
Source organism: Polyangium sp. y55x31 (assembly GCF_029946505.1). GTDB lineage: Bacteria > Myxococcota_A > Polyangia > Polyangiales > Polyangiaceae > Polyangium. The sequence goes on along the minus strand of NZ_JARZHG010000042.1, from coordinate 66,862 downwards.
CCGGATCGTACGTGCAGCGAATTTCGGTCACCTCGCCCGTGGCGGGATCCCGCACGACGTCCTTGCACGTCACGATGTACGCATACCGGAGCCGCACCTCGCGGCCCGGCGCGAGGCGGAACCACTTGTCCGGCGGATCGAGGGAAAAGTCGTCCCGCTCGATGAAGACCTCGCGCGAGAACGGGATCTTCCGCGTGCCGCCCTTGCCGGGCTCGTCGGGGAAGAGCGGCGCCTCGAACTCCTCGACCTTGCCCTCGGGGTAGTTCTCGATGACGACCTTGATCGGCCGGAGCACGGCCATCACACGGCCGGCGCGTCGATCGAGGTCGGCGCGGATGCACGACTCGAACTTCTCGACCTCGACGGTGCTGTTCGTCTTGGCGACGCCGATCTCCTCGCAGAAGGCGCGCAAGGAGTCGGGCGTGATGCCGCGGCGGCGCATGCCCGCGAGCGTCGGCATGCGTGGATCGTCCCAGCCGCGCACGAGGCCGCCCTTCACGAGCTCGAGCAGCTTGCGCTTGCTCATCACGGTGTACGTGATGTTGAGCCGCGCGAACTCGTATTGCCGCGGCCGCGCGGGGACGTCGACGTTCTCCACGAACCAGTCGTAGAGCGCGCGGTTGTTGTCGAACTCGAGCGTGCAGATCGAGTGCGTGATGCCCTCGATCGCGTCCGAGAGGCTGTGCGCGAAGTCGTAGAGCGGGTAGATGCACCACGCGTCGCCCGTCCGGTAGTGGTGCGCCCGCTTGATGCGGTACATCGGCCAGTCGCGCATCTTCATGTTGGGCGAGGCAAGGTCGCCCTTCATGCGGAGCACGTGCGCGCCCTCGGGGAACTCGCCCTTGCGCATGCGCTCGAAGAGGTCGAGGTTCTCCTCGATCGAGCGGTCGCGGTAGGGGCTCGGCTTGCCCGGCTCGTTCACCGTGCCGCGGTACTCGCGGATCTCGGCCTCGTTCAGGCTGTCGACGTACGCCTTGCCCTTCTTGATGAGCTCGACCGCGAACTGGTAGAGGCGCTCGAAGTAGTCGGACGCGTAAAAGAGCTTGTCGCCCCAGTCGAAGCCGAGCCAGCGGACGTCACGCTGGATGTTCTCGACGTACTCGACGTCCTCCGTCGTGGGGTTCGTGTCGTCCATGCGGAGGTGGCAGACGCCGCCGAACTCGCGGGCGAGGCCGAAGTTCGTGCAGATGGCCTTCGCATGGCCGATGTGGAGGTAGCCGTTCGGCTCGGGCGGGAAGCGGGTCACCACCTTCGTGTGGCGCCCCTTCTCGAGATCCTCGCTGATGATGGCCCGGATGAAGTTCTGGGCCGCGCTCTCTTCGCGCTCTTCCGGGCGCCTTGTCGTCGTCACGGTGGGCTCTCCAGGGCAAAGCGGCACTCTTCGCCGCCTCGCGGACGCGGGAACCTACTCCAGGAGGCGCATTCCTGCTAGCGCCGCCGAAGCCGCTCGATGACGTCCTCCACGGCCGCGGCAATCTCCTCGGGCACCTCCTCCTGGAGGAAGTGACCCGCCTGGGTGGCCGTGACGGTCGCGCGGGGGAATGCCCGCTGATGCCGCGCGAGGGCCTTGCCGAGGATCGGGTCGCGCTCGCCCCAGACGAGCGCGACGGGCCCGGTGAAGCCGAGCAGCCATTCCTCGGCGCGGTGGAGCGCAGGGAGGCTCGGGTGATCGGGGCCGTCCGGGACCATCCGCGCGAGGGCCAAGGGGCCGATGCGGTCGGCGAGGCTGCGCAAGGGATAGGTGTAGGCGCGGGCGGTCGCGCCGCGGATGGAGCGGCGGTCGCCCTGGGCGATGGCGAGCAGGTTCTGGGGGAAGCCGAGGCCGCGGAAGACGACGTCGCTCAGGACGGGCACGCGGGCGAAGCGGTGGAACAAGGTGCCTCGCGGGCGCGCCGGGACGAGGACGGAGGTGTTGGCGAGGACGACGGCGGCGATACGGTCGGGCACGAGCGAGCCGGCGAGGACGCCGATCGGCCCGCCCCAGTCCTGCCCGACGAGGACGAGGTCGCGCAGGTCGAGGGCGGTGACGAGCTCGGCCACGGCGGCGGCGTGGCGCTCGATGGAGTGGTCTTCGAGGCGGGCGAGTCTGTCGGAGAGGCCGAACCCGAGCAAGTCGGGCGCAATACAGCGCAATTCGGGCAGGCCGGCGATGACCTTGCGCCAGAGGAACGACCAGGTGGGGTTGCCGTGGACGAAGAGCGCCGGGCGTGCCCGCTCCGGCCCGTGGTCGACGAAATGCACGAGCTTGCCGGCGTCTTCGCCGTGCTCGAGCCGGTAGGCGCGGCGGCGCAGGGGCATGTCGGCGGCGAGGAAGCCGGGCAGGGGGGGCGGAGGCGCGAAGGGCATGACGAGGCTCGTTCGTGGGGCTCCCTCGAAGCGATAGCCCGATGGATCCGCGAAAAGCAAGGGAAAGTGCGCTCCGGGAGGGCCGGCCACCTTGGCGCGGAGGGGCCGGCTCGGCTACGAACGAGGGGCGTGATCTCGCGTCGATCCCTGCTCCTCGGCCTCGGCGGCGCGGGCGCGGCTCTGGCCACGACGGCCGTCGCCCTGCACCGCGGGGGGCGCGCCGCGCGGCTGCCCGATCCGTTCGGGCCGCTCGCCGTGCTGACGCCGCGGTTTCCCGCGGGCTTCGGGGTGCGGCGCGTCTTCGTGGATCCGGGGCACGGCGCGGCGGGAAACCCGGGGAACCTCTCGTGTTTTTGCCGAGAGGAGCAGGATTTTACGCTGGCCGCGGGGCGTGCGCTGGCCGCGGCGCTGCGGGCCACGGGCGCGTTCGACGTGCGCCTCGCCCGGGAGGGCCCCGGGCCCGTCGAGTACCGGGCCCGGGTGGAAGACGCCGAGGCGTGGGGGGCCGACGTGTTCTTGAGCCTGCACTCGGACGTTCGAGGCCAAACGGGCGAGCGATGGAACCCCGAGCCCGGGCGGGAGTGCGTCGTGAACCTCGCGGCGCCGGGCTTCTCGGTGCTCTGGTCGGACGAGGGGGAGCCGAAGCTCGCGGAGGCGCGCCACGCGCTCGCGCGGGCGGTGGCGCGGCGGATGCGGGAGGCGGGGTTCTGGGCGTACGGGGGCATCGAGTACGGCGACCTGTACGCCGTCGATCCCGCGCAAGCGGGCGTCTTCGTCGACCGGCACGCGCCGGAGCGCCGGATCTTCGTGCTACGGCGGCCGAAGGTGCCCTCGGTGCTGGTGGAGACGCACCACGCGCTCGATCCACGCGAGGCGCGGCTCTGGGACGAGCCGGCGACGCTCGCTTCGTTCGCCTCGGCGGTGGGGGCGGCGCTCGTGGACGTCCTGGGTTTCTAGGAACGCCCTTTACGGCGCGGATGACGCCGGATGCTCGGTACGCCGGTTGCCCGTGTCCTCGGCCGGCTCCCCGGTGTGTGCACCGGTACAGCACGTGGAAAGGACGAAGGATGGATCGGCGGACGACCCTCGGGGTGGTGGCGGGGCTCGCAGGCGCGCTCGTGCTCGCGGGGGGAGATGCGCAGGCCGCGAAGAGCGCGGCCGTGTACGGCATGAGCGCGCCGGTCACGGGGTCGGTCGTGGACGCGTTCGGCAGTGTGACAGGTCAGCTCGCCGGCACCGTGACGGTCGAGAGTTTCGCGGCGCAGAGCGGTCAGCTCGTCGCGAACGGGAAGATGACGGCGCGGCTCACCGACCTCGCAGGCAACGTGATGGGAACGGTGACGAACGTCGTGGTCGCGCAGATCGCGACGATCACGCACGCGACCTGCACGATCCTGGAGCTCGAGCTCGGGCCGCTCTCGCTCTCCGCCTTCGGCTTGCAGATCGATCTGAGCCGGGTCGTGCTCGTCCTGACCGCGAACGCCGGGGGCGGGCGCCTGGGTCAGCTCCTCTGCATGTTCTCGGATGCGCTCGGGGGTGGCGGAATGACGCCGTCGCTCGTCGGCATGCTCAACGACGTGCTCGTGCTTTTCGCGCGCTGACGCTCACGTACCGAGGACGAGGCCGCCGTTCACGTCGATGACGGCGCCGGTCATGTACGAGGCGTCGTCGCTCGCGAGGAACGCGTAGACCGAGGCGATCTCGGCGGGGTCGCCGAGGCGCTTCAAGGGCGTCTGTCCCGCGATGGCGTCGAGGTTCTCCTTGGGGACCTTGCGGACCATGTCGGTGAGGATGAAGCCCGGGGCGACAGCGTTCACGCGGATGCCGGCTCGACCGAGCTCGCGGGCGAGGGTCTTGGTCAAACCGATCACGCCGGCCTTCGTGGCGACATAGTTCGCCTGGCCGAAGTTACCGTAATGGGCGACGACGGAGGCCGCATTCAGGATGACGCCGCTCTTCTGCTCTTTCATGAAGGCAGCGGCCATCTGACACAGCCTGAAGACGGCGGTGAGGTTGACGGCGATGACCTGGTCCCAATCCTCGGGCGAGAGCTTGGCGAGGCTCTTGTCGCGGGTGATGCCGGCGTTGTTGACGAGGACGTCGATGCCCTTCTTGTCACGCACGGCCTGCTCCAGGGCAGCGAGGCCTTCGGGGCGCGAGACGTCGGCCTGGACGTAGGTCATCCGCTCGGGGAAGGCCGAGGCGAGATCGGCGCGCTCCGCGGGCACGACGTCGTTCAGGAGGAGCTCCGAGCCCTCTTCGTAGAACCGCGTCGCCGTGGCGCGACCAATGCCGCTCGCCGCCCCCGTGATGAGCACCCTCTTGCCGGACAATCCTCGCATCGCTTTCGTCCTCCGTCATGTTGCGGTGCACAAGGGACCGCGCAAAACGAGGCCCTGCCGCGGGCGCGAACCCGCAGCAGGGCGAAAACTGGGGCTGAGCTGATCGATAGAGGATCGAGCAGCCAGTCGCAGGCGAGCTTAGGGCTGCAGGGGGAGACGCGTCAAGGGATTTCATGTTGCGGCGCAACATGCGGGGAGGTGGCGCTGCGGGACGGGGATCCGGTATCGCAAGCCGCCGCGCCGGGGCGCTGCCCCGGGCCCCGCGGGGGCTGTTCGCCCCTCGACCCGAACCAGGGCAAGCCCTGGACCTCAGGGGGAAAACTGCGCTCCGCGCAGTTTTTCCCACAGGCCGGTGGCAAGACCAAAGACGGCGTTGCCCGTCGAAGCGGTTTCGGTTGGCAGCGTCGTCGCCGGTCTTGACTCAGCCTGTTCGATGAACTGCGCATCGCGCAGTTCATCGACCCCGAGTCCAGCGCTTGCGCTGGTCCGGGTGCAGGGGCGGACAGCCCCTGCTGGGGCCTGGGGCAACGCCCCAGCGAACCGCTTCTAGATGAGACCAATGCTCAGGCTCATTCCCCTTCGATCGAAATTCCGAAGCCGGGATCCTCGTACAGTCGGTCGAAGACCTCGACGAATTTCTTTTCGATGACCTTTCGCTTCACCTTGAGCGTTGGTGTGACCTCGTCCTCCTCGAGCGAAAAATCCCGTTCGAGCAGGTGCACACGCTTGATTCCCTCCACGCGCGCGAGCTTCGTGTTCGCGCGGCGGACCGCCGACGCGACCCGTTGTTGCACCTCCGGATCGGTCGTGGCCTTCTCCATCACCGGCGCGAGCCCCGGCGGACGGGAGAGCGGGCTCGCGAGGAGCGCGCGGCGTAGCTCTTCCGCCTGCGCATCCTCCAGGTAACCACGCGCCTTTGCCCATTCCACGGCTTCGAGCGGGTGAATCGTCACGAGCGCCGTGCAATATGGCCGCCGGTCGCCGTGCGCGTGCACCTGGCTGATCAGCGTGTCGCTTGCCTTGATCTCGTTCTCCACGTTCGCCGGGCTGATGTTTTTCCCGCCAGACGTGATGATCAGGTGCTTCTTCCGGTCGACGATGTACACGAAGCCGTCCGCGTCCTTCTTGCCGATGTCGCCCGTGTGGAGCCATCCCTCCTCGTCGATCATCTCCCGCGTGGCCTCGGGGTTCTTGTAATAACCCTTGAACACGTTTGGGCCTCGTACGAGGATCTCGCCGTCGTCGGCAATCTTGTCCTCGACGAACGGGAGCGCGCGGCCGACGGAGCCGAGGCGGACCTGGCCTGGGCGATTGCCGTGCGTGACGACCGTGGCCTCGGTCATGCCGTACATCTCGTAAATGGGCAGGCCCGCCGCCCAGAAGAAAGCGAGGATCGGGCGCGGGATCGGCGCCGCCCCCGTGATGAAACGTTTCACGCGGCCGCCGAACACCTCGCGGACCCGCGAAAAGACGAGCTTGTCGGCCACGCGATGCGCAAGGATCGCCCGGAGCGAAGGATTCTCCCCGCGTTGCCAGGCCTCCACGACCGAAAGGCCCGCCGATTCGGCCCACCGGAACACGCGCTTTCGCACGGGCGGGGCCTTGTCGACCTCGGTCTGGATGCGGGCGTAGGCCTTTTCGAAGATGCGCGGGACGCTGCCGAAGAGCGTCGGGCGTACCTCCTTGAGCTCCTCCAGGACCGCGGGCACGCTCGTCGCATACGCGGTGGCGATGCCGAAATCGATGCGGCCCCAGAACGCCAGGATGCGCTCGGCCGCGTGCGCCATGGGCAAAAACGAGAGCGAGATGTCCGTCCGGGAGAAGGCATTGAAATGGACACCCGCGAGCGTCACGAGGATGTTGCGGTGCGAGATCATCGCGCCCTTGGGCGGGCCCGTCGTGCCGCTCGTGTAAATGAAGAGCGCCGTGTCGTCCGGGGAAATGGCCTCGATGCGGGACGCGACGAGCGAAGCGTCGCCCGGCGCTTCGAGGGCCTCGTCCCAGCCGACGAGCCACGCATGCTGGCGCAACGCCTCTTCGAGGCCCTGCGTGTCCCACACGACGACGAGCTCGAGCTTCGGCATTTCGTGCTTGATGGCGAGGATCTTCTCGACCTCGTCCTTGCCCTCGACGAACACGATCCGCACGTCGGCGTGATCGAGGACGTACGCGAGTTGCCCCGGCGCGAGCGTGGGGTAGGCGCCGACCGTGACCAACGCGGCGAGCTGCCCGCCGACGTCGCAGATGCACCACTCGGGGCGCGTGCTGCCGACGATGCCGATCTTGTCGCCGGGCGAAAGGCCACGCTTCGCGAGGAAGGTCGCGAGGGCCATGGCGCGCGCCTTGAATTCGGCCCAGGTCGTGGACCGCCATTCTCCATTTTTCTTGGCCTTCCAGGCGATCGCCGTCGGCGTGGCGGCGGCGCGGCGCAAGAAGAGGTCGGCCAGGGACCGGGCCTCGTTCGCGAGCGGGACGGCGGGATCGGGCGGGGGGACGACGCGATCGATCATGGCTCAGCCTCCGGGAGGAGCGTTCACGAAGGAATCGAGGAGCGCAACGAGGGTATCGGGAGCTTCGAGGTTCGGCGAATGGCCCACGCCGGGGAGGATCTCGTGGCGCGCGCCGAGCAGATCCGCGGTCCGCGCGCCCACCTCGCGCGTGGACAGCATGTCGCGCTCGCCGCCGACGACGAGGGCCGGCACGCCCGCGAGCGCGCGGAGCTTGTCCCCGGGCGCCCAATCGCAAAGCGCGTCGAGCGTGGCCATCGTGGCCTCGGGGCGCTGGCCGTGGCTTTCCGTGAGCAGTTCCTGGAAAAACGCGTCGTCCGGGGCGGTGGGCGCGATGGCGCGGAAGGCGGCGCCGAAGATGGCGATGTTTTCCTGCGCGAGGCGCTGGCGCTCGGGCAGGTGGTAGGCGCGCGGCATGCCGTCGGGCCAGGCGGGGGCGACGAGCGTGAGGGAGCGGGCGCGGGCGCGGGCGGAGAGCGCGAGCTCGAGGACCACGGCCGTGCCGAGCGAATGCCCCACGAGGTGCGCCGAGGACAAACCCAAGGCGTCCATCAAGACGACGAGGTCCTCCGCGAGGCGCGGGACGCTGTAATCGTGCTCCTCGGTGCGGCTCTGCCCACGGCCGCGAAGGTCGGGCGCGACGGCGCGGTAGCGCGCGGGCAAACGGTCGAGGACGGGGCGCCAGAAGAGGCTCGTCGTCCAGTTGCCGTGCACGAACACGACGGGCTCGCCGCGTTCGTCCCCGCGCGTCGACCAATGGATCGTGAGCGATCCTGCTTGGAGGGAGGGCATACACGGCATCATCTTCGACCCGCGGCCCGTCGTCCAGGATGCCCTTGCGTGCCGAGCGCGGGCCCCCTAAGCAGGCGCCATGATGAGCCTTCGGGTTGGATCGGTCGTCTTCGCTGCGGTCGTCGGGGGCGCGGCGCTCGTCGGTTGCGAGGGTGGCTCGCAGCCCCCGGCGTCGCCGAAAGCCGGGGCGGATCCGGCCGGGGGGGCCGCGGTTCAGGAAGGGACGAAGATGAGCCTGCACGATTTCAAGATGAAGACGATCTTCGGGGAGGAGCGCTCGCTCGGTGACTTCCGGGGCAAGGTCGCGCTCGTGGTGAACGTGGCCTCGGAGTGCGGCTACACGCCGCAATACGCGGGCCTCGAGCGGCTGCACGAGCGCTTCGAGGCGAAGGGGTTTGCCGTGCTCGGCTTCCCCTCGAACGACTACGGCGCCCAGGAGCCCGGGACCGACGCCGAGATCGCCACGTTTTGCACGAGCAAATACGGCGTGAAGTTCCCCATGTTCTCGAAGATCACCGTGAAGGGCAGCGGCAAGCACCCGCTTTATGCGTTCCTCACGCAGGCTGCGCCGGCGGGCGAGGTGAAGTGGAACTTCGAAAAATTCCTCGTCGGCAAGGATGGCGTAGTGATCGGCCGGTTCCCCTCGTCCGTCGAGCCCGAGGACGAGAAGCTCGTGCAGGCCATCGAAAAAGCGCTCGGAAGCTGAGCCCTCTCTCCGGTACGGCTTCCCACCCTCGCTCCGATCCCACACACTCCCGGACATGACGCTCGACGAGGAGCTGCTCGATGCGGCCAGCCGCGGCGATGAAGCACGCGTGACGGACGCGCTCGCGCGCGGGGCGAACGTGGACGCGACGCGGGTGTACACGACGAGCGTCGATCGCGAGGTGCTCGAAGGGACAACGTCGGCGTTGATGCTCGCGATCATGAACGGGCACGACTGCGTCGCCGAGCTCTTGATCGACCGCGGCGCGGATCCGGATCAGGCGGACGAGCTGACGAGGCGCACGCCGCTCGTGGAGGCCGCCGCGCGCGGGGAGATCAGCGTGGTGGAGGCGCTGATCGATGCGGGCGCGAGCCTCGACACGCGGGACGAGATGGCGAACGAGAACGCCGTGACCGCGGCGGTCAAGGCCGGGCACGCCGGGGTCGCTCGTCAGCTCGTGGAGGCGGGCGCGCCGATCGAGCCGCGGGCGTTCGAGGAGGCGACGCGGCGCGGGAGGCTCGATCTCGCGGAATACTTTGTGGAGCGCGGGCTCGATCCGAACAAGACGCAGGCGCTCGAAGGGGCCGCGGCCGCGGGACGCGTGGACGTGATCCGGTGGCTGCTCACGCAAGGCGTGGACCTCGAAAAACACGGATCCGAGGCGCTACTCGGAGCTGCGAACGCGGGCAAGGCCGACGCTGTGGCCGCGCTCGTCGAGGCCGGCGTGCCGATCGACACGAAAACGAAGTACGGCTGGATGCCGCTCCACCTCGCGGCGTACAACGGCGACGCGAAGACGGTGCGCGCGCTGCTCGCGCTCGGCGCCGATCCACACGCGGACGACGGGACGGGGAAAACCGCGCTCGACTGGGCGCGCGAGGCGGGCAAGGCCGAAAGCGCTCGGCTGCTCGAAGAAGCGCTCAGAAGGTGAGCACGAGCTTGCCGACCGTGCTGCCGCTCTCGATCGCGCGGTGCGCGTCGGCCACACGCTCCACGGGGAACGGCGTCACGGGTGGCGCCGCGATGCGGCCCTCCTCGATCCAGCCGACGAGCTTGCCCATGTACTCTTCGAGCAAGTCCTTCTTGTGGAAGAGGTAGGAGAGGTTGAACGCGAGCACGCTCTTGTTGTCGTTCGTCAGGTCGAGCGGGTTGTAGCGGGGCGTGCGCAGCCAGTCGCGGGCGAGCTTGAGCCAGTTCGGTCGGCCTCCTTGGCGCGGCATCATCGTGTGGAAGCCGTAAATGACGAGCTTTCCGGCCGATCCGAGGTGGCGGTAGCTCTCGCCGAGCGTCTCCACGCCGTTCGCGTCGAGCACGACGTCGTAGCCCTCGGGCGCGAGGCGCTCGGCGACAGGCCATAACGGCTCGACGCTCTTGTCGATGACCGCGTCGGCCCCGAGCTTGCGCGCGACGGCGACCTTGTGGCTCGCGCCGACGACGCCGACGACGCGGCAGCCCGCGATCTTGCCGAGCTGCACGAGCGCGCTTCCCACGCCGCCGGCGGCCGAGTGGACGAGCACGTTCATGCCGCGGCGAACGTTCGCGAGCTCGAACAGCGCGTAATACGCGGTCAGGAACACCGAAGGAAAGCCCGCGGCCTCGGCCACGGAAAAACCTTTCGGGAGCGCGAAGACCTGATGTGCGGGGATGGCGACGCGGCTCGCGTAGCCGCCGAACCGGGTGACGGCGAAGACCGGCGTGCCCGGCGCGGGGCCGGCAACGTCGGCGCCGAGAGCCGCGACTTTGCCGGCGACCTCGAAGCCGGGCGTGATGGGCCAGCCGACGTACTTCTTCGCCGACTCGTAGAGGCCCATGCGCACGATGCAATCGGCGTAGTTCACGCCCGCGGCCTCGACGTCGACGAGGATCTCGCCGGGTCCGGGGCTCGGATCCGGCGGCTCTTCGAGCTTCAACCGATCGTAGCTGCCGGGCCCATGGATCACGACCTTTCGCATGGGCCCAACGCTAACCTGCGAACGAGCTCAACGCGAGGTTTTGCCGACGGGCAGCGCGACGATGGTCTTCACGCTCTCGTCGTTCGGGTCGAAGAAAACGATGTCGTTCGAGTCCGCGTCGTCGAGCACGAGACGATCACGCGTGGGCAGGATGTTCACGTGCTCGGGCGTGAAGTCGGTGCGCACTTCTGCGATCTCGCCGGCCGCGAGATCGAGCCGGAAGAGCGATTGATCGTCGACGATCCACATCTCCTTGCGGCCCGCGCGGCTCACGAACTCGTGGAGGCCCACGCCGGGCCCTGCCATCTGCGTGGATTTGTCCTGGTCCACGTCGTAGAGCACGAGCTGCTGATCGCCGTTCGAGGAAGCGACGACGATGAAGTTTCCGTCACGGCTCACGAAGTACGAGATGCCGCCCTCGATCGTCACGGGCTCGGGTTCGACGTCGAGCGTCGCGGCGTCGACGAGCCAGAGCTCCTGGTTGCCGTTCATGTCCTGATCGCCGTAGGAAACGATGGTCGAGCCGTCGGGCGTGAAGCCCACGGGCCCGCGCGCGCCGGGGACCTCGCGGAGCTCCTTCGTGGCCGCATCGAGCACGAGCAGCTCGTTCGTATAGGCGATCTCGTCGTTCGGCTGGACCTCGGCCTTGCGGACGGGGAAGACGATGTACTTGTCGTCCGGGCTCGTGCCGACCCACGTGAACGAGAACGAGAAATCCCCCACGACGCCCGGCACCTCGAGGTCGAACACGGGCGCCGCCCAGAGGCCCGTGGGACCGAGCGGATAACCGGCGGTCGCGAGCTCCTGCATCGACCAGCCGAGAAGACGAGCCCGCGGCGTGGGTTTGTCCTGATCGTAGAAGACGATCGCGACGAGGGTGTCGCTCTTGTTCAGGAACATCGCCTCGAGCCACTCGCCGTCGTGCGGGATCACGTGGCGATCGAGGGTGTCGGCTTCGATGACGTGGATCGGGGCTTTGTCCGAGGTGTTGTCGGCGACGCCGATGAATTTGCGGCTCGGGCTCATGCGGGTGCCGTGGTACCGGATGTCGAGCTCCACGCTTTTCTTGAGCGCGAGCGTCTCGTGATCGTAGAGATCGAGCCGATCCTTTTCGCTCTCCTCGCTCATCACGAGCAGGCCCGACGCGGGGAAGAGCAGGCGTGGATCGTCCCTGCCCGTGAGATTGGCCGCCTCGCGCACGAGGCCTGTATCGGGATCGATCGCGAAGAGCGTGCTCGCGAGGATTTTTTCGGGCTGGGCCGCGTCTTCCGTATCGCTGGCGAGGACGAAACAGGTCTCGGTGCGATCGTCGACGGCGATGGCGCCATTGCCGAGCCACGTATCCTGACCCGGGTTGTTTTCTCCGAGCGAGAGGCCCGTGCAGCCGGTGAGAGCGAGCGTCGAGACAAGGGCAAGGTAGGGAAGTCGAAGCATGAAAGTCCTCCTTCAAGCGCGTCGCGCGATGGCCGGCGGTCGGCAAGAAGGGTGCCATCGCGGCGTCGTTCGAAAAAAACATCCGAGCGCGAAGCATCACGCGAGCGGCGATCGCGGCGCCTCCCTGACAACGAGGTCATGCCCCGTGATACCGTGAGGCATGCCACCCAAGGAGCGCCGGCTTCGCAGGCAAGCTGGCGAAACGGATCCCGTCAAGAAGCTCGCGATCCACCCGAACGGGTCGCTCGTGCTCAGCGCCTCCGAGCGCAGCATCAAGGTTTTTCAGTGGGAAACATACACGCTCCTCACGGAGCTGCCCTACGAAGTCGGGCGGGACGACGAGCTCGTGGTCACGCCCGATGGCTGGCTCCTCGCGATCCGCAGCCGAGGCATCAAAGGATGGCACCTCGGCACGGGCGCGAGGAGGAGCTTTCAGGACCACTCCTGGCCGGTCCATCGGTGCGTGTTTCTCCCCGACGGCACCGGCCGCTTGCTCAGGACGTCGGGGAGCACGTGCACGATCCTGGATCTCGCGACCTTCGAGCCGTGCCTCGTCGTGTCCCACGACGGGGAAAGCGTGCGCGCCGCCGCGCTCTCGCCGAGCGGCGACCGCGTGGCCTGCATCGATGACAAGGATGTCTTGTATTTCTGGGACGCGCGGACCGGCGCCCGGCTCGCCACCTGGCCGCGAACGACCTATTGTGATCGCTTCCTGCCCATGCTGGCCGTCCAGGTCCACCCCAATGCGCGCTGGGTCCTGTCGACGACGCTGGCCGACACGTATCTATGGGACATGGAGCAGGGCAAGCATCGATGGCACAAGGGAGGCCCATCGCCCGACATTTCGACGATCCATATGGCGGGAGGAGGCTGGGGCGGCATCATGATAGGCCACAACGGGAGCGTCGAGGCCCGGGAGCTCTCCGAGGGTTGGCGCCTTTCGTCCCTTTCGGAGATACGCACGCGCGAGCTGGTCGCCGCGTTATGCTCCTCCGACGAACGCACGCTCTTCGTCCGCGACGGCGATGGATTCGGTTTTTGTTGCGTCGACGTCCAGACGGGGAGGATTTTCCCGTCGACGCAGCGTCACATGTCGGAAATCAAGCATATACTCGTGCATCCCGACGAGCGAGCGCTGCTCACGGCGGGGATGGAGGAGCCCATCGTGTCCTGGGACCTCGAGACGCGCGTGCCCACCGGGAGGTTCGGCGATTCGCCGGCCCGAGGCGGGCTGGATGGTGACGACGTTCCCGTTGCGGAGACGCTGCTCGACGAATTCATGATCGAGCTCGAGTGCAAACATGTGGGATTTCGGAGTGCGGCGCGATGCGGCGACGGCGACGGCGAGGAATATCGGGACGAAGCGCGCTGGATAGAGCTTTACTGGGGCGCAGTCCAGAAGCTCGAACCATCCCCGGACGAAAGCCGCGAGCAGGTGCTGGATCGACTCGAGGCGCTGGTGTACGAGGTCCGTGGATATGGCGCGTGGATGGCCCCACGCGACGTGAAGGAGCTGCTCGCGAAGTGGCGAGAGGGCTCGTGATTCATCCACCCGAGGATCCTGCCGCGGGCTTCGCGCGCCGCCTCCGCCGGTGGGCCTCGGCCGCAGAGCGGAGCAGGCCCGTCCGCGGACAAACGTAGAACGATTGCCAGCGCCCGTGGCCCCAGAGCGGGAGGAAGTCGTCACGCCGCGAGCCACTGCCGTTGGGCATGTGCGGAATGCCGTCGATGAGGATCGGGTTTCGCTCGACGAACTGGAGCACGTGATCGAAGACGTGCTTCTGCACGGCGCTGTTCGGCGAGAGGGAGGCGCGGATCTCCGACCAGACCGCGTCCCACGGGCGTCCCACGCGGCGCTCGAGGAAGCGCCGGAGCGGGGCGAGGTTTTCGTTGAGATCACGCGTCCGGCCCCGATACTTCATGCCTTCCTTGAGCGGCGCGGCCTCGGGATCGGCCTTCGTTCGCGACGCGTAGCGGCCCTTGCCCGCGCCGCGGCACGAGTCGTACCGCGGTCGCTCGATGATGAGCTCGAACATGTCTTTTCGCATGAGTTCACCCCTGAAAGTTCACGTCTCCACGAGCACGCCCCGCGGCGAGATCGCGTAGGTGCGCACGGGCGCGCCTCGTTCGAGCCGCGCGTGGGAGGTCCAGCGCGCGGCCTCCTTCGCGGCCGCCGCATGCGCGGCCCTCTTCCGGAGGAGCGCCGCGATCCGCGCGAGCGCGCGCCGCACGTTCGCCCGCTGCGATCGTTCGTCCGCGACCCGCACGACGATCCCCGTCGGCACGTGCCGCGCGCGGACCGCCGTCTCCGTCTTGTTGACGTTTTGCCCGCCGGGACCACTCGCGCGCATCGTCGTGACCTCCACGTCGCGCGGGTCGATGGTGGCCCCGTCGTCCGCGCTGACATCGTCGTCCTCGTGGAGCACGACGGACGCGTACCAGCGCTTGCGGGCGGCTTTTCCGCGATCGGGGCTCCGCGCGACGAGCGCGTGCGTGCCTGCTTCGCCTTCGAGGCCCGCAGGATCGCCGGCAACGACGAGCTCCACGGAAAGAGGCGCGTCCTCGTCGCCGTGGATCACCGTCTCCTCGACGACGAGGCCACGCTCGGTGCACGCGTCCGCGAGCCGCGCCGCGAGCAGCGCGACGAACCTGCGCACCTCCACGGGCCCGTAGCCGGCCGTCACCTGCACGACGCGTTTTTTCATTGCTTCACCGTGACGAGCGGCACGAGCGAGGCGATCGGCGCGGCGAGGCCCTCGTCGACCAGGCTCGCGACGACCGGCTCGATCGGCTTGTACGCGTCCGGATGCTCCTCGTAGAGCAGGTCCGCGTCGTCGCACACGATGCGGCCGCCGTGCGCCGTGCGTCCGAGCTCGGCGCGCTTGTACCGCGTGGCGAGCTTGGCCCGCGCCTCGGTGCGGGTCATGCGGCGGCCCGCGCCGTGCGCGACCGACGCGAGCGCGCCCTCGTGCCCGCTGCCGACGAGCACCCAGGAGGGCGCGCCGCGGCTGCCGAGCACGACCGTGGCCTCGCCGCGGCTCGCGGGCGCGGCGCCCTTGCGATGGATCCACACGGCCCGGCCCGCGATGTCCTCGCGCCGGATCGTGTTGTGCACGATGTCGATCGCGCCGCGGACCTTGTCCCTTCGCAAAGCCGAGAGCGCGCGGAGCAGCCGGCAAGCGACGAGGAAACGGTTTGCCTGGGCGAACCGCACCGCGCCCGCGAGATCCGCGAGGTAGACGTCGATCGCCGCGCCCGTGAGCGTGGCGTCGCCGTAACGCCGGCCGATCTGCGCGCCGAGCCCACGCGAGCCCGTGTGCACGAGGGCGACGAGGCCGCCTTTTTCGAGGCCCATCACGTCCGCCGCGGCCTCGTCGCGCACCTCGGTGACGCGTGTGATCTCGGCGAAATGGTTGCCGCTGCCGATGCTGCCGAGCGCGCGGCCGTGCGAGGGATCGCGGTAGGCCGCGGGATCACCGCTCGGGCCGAGATCGAGCACGCGCTCGCGTTCGGCCATCGCGGCGATGTCGTCCGGCACGTTCGCGACCTTGGCGAGGCCCTGCGCGCCCTCGTGCCAGCAGGCGTCGAAGACCTCGATCGGGTCGCAGTCCGCGAGCGGGTCCTCGTCCATCGCGGCGCGGACGCGGCGCTCGAGTTTGTCCACGGCGCGCGGCGAGGCGGTCGTGGCGAAGAGGAGCACGCCGCAGCCGGCGTCGCCGCCGACGAGGTACGGTAGCACGCGCTCCTCGAAGGCGAACGCGGCGCCGATGGGCCCGCGTCCGGAGTGAAGATCGGGCATGCCCGCGGCGCGCACGCAGCCGGGGAGCTCGGCGATGCGGGTGAACTGCGTGATGGCCTCGCCCTCCATCCAGACATCGGGGCGGGCGAAGATGCGGGCGTGCGGGGGAAGAGAAGGTTGGGGAACGGAAGAAGTGCCCATGGCAGGTAACTCGAACGGTGGTTGATTGCGTTCGCGGCCCCGTAATGCGGAAAGCGTGCCATGCCGATTTCGCGGGGATTTCGTTGGTGGGCCCGGTGAGATGGTGCATCGTGCATCAGAACGATGGTGCACGGCGCACCACAGGTGGTGTACGATGCACCAGGTGAAGCGAGCGCTCATCACGTGGTCGGATGCGGGGGTGACGGGCCCACAGCCCTCGCATCAGGTGGCGCGGCCGGCGAGTGATCGCGGGCCGGTGCTGCGGCTGCTCGACCAGAACGAGAGTCGCTACGACGTCGCGTGGGTGCTCACGATCCCGCAGGGCGAGGCGCCCGCGCGCTCGCTCTGCCGCTCGATCGAGGCGCGCGTGCCCAAGGTCGAGCTTTGCGTGATCGAGGCCGACGATCCGACCGATTACGCGCGCCTGTTTCGCCTGCTCGGTCCGCTCGTGGAGCGGGCGAAGGCGGAGCTTTTGGCCTCGAACGTGGCGCTCGACGTCCTGCTCTCGGCGGGGACGCCGCAGACGCAGACGCTCTGGGTGATCCTGGTGCAAGCGGGCCTCTTGCCCGCGCGGATGCTGCAGGTGATCCCGCCCGCGTTCGTGCCCGTGCCGCACCCGAAGGCGGTGCGCGAGGTGCGGCTCGACATCGAGGGGTTCCCCGAGATCCGCGCGATGCGCGACGAGATCGCTCGCCTGCGGGCGGCGGCGCAGCGGGGAACGTCGTCGCTGCTCGGCGAGAGCGCGCCGATGGTCGAGCTCCGGGCGAAGATCGAGCGGGTGGGCGCGAGCGACGCGCCGGTCCTGGTGCTCGGGGAGACGGGCACGGGCAAGGAGCTTTGCGCGCGGGAGATCCATGCGCTTTCGCCGCGGAAGGACGGGCCGTTCGTGGCGGAGAACTGCTCCGTGTTCGCGGAAGGCGTGCTATCGAGCGAGCTCTTCGGGCACGAGGCGGGCGCGTTCACGGGCGCAGGGAAGAGGCGCCGCGGCGTGTTCGAGCAGGCGCACGGCGGGACGTTGTTCCTCGACGAGATCGGCGAGATGCAGCCGCGGGTGCAAGCGGCGCTCTTGCGCGTGCTGCAAGAGGGGACGCTGCGGCGCGTGGGCGGCGAGGGTCGGGTGGACGTCGACGTGCGGATCGTGGCCGCGACGCACCGGGATCTCGGGGCGATGGTGAAGGCGGGCGCGTTCCGGGAGGATCTTTATTATCGGCTGCGCGGGGCGACGCTTTCCGTGCCGCCGCTGCGGGCGCGGCCGGGGGACGTGGAGCTGCTCGTGGAGTCGTTCCTCGCGGAGATCCGGGCGAAGAAGGGAGGGCGGCGGCTGCGGGTGACGCGCGAAGCGATGCGGGCGCTCGCGAGCCACGCCTGGCCGGGCAACGTGCGCGAGCTCCGGGCCGAGGTGATGCGGTGGGCCGTGTTCTGCGATGACGTGGTGAACGTGTCGGATCTGGCTCCGGAGATCCGGAGCGGAGGCGGAAGCGGGAGCGGCGGCGGGAGCGGGAGCGGAAGCGGCGGCGGAAGCGGGAGCAGCAGCGATGTGCGGACGCTGCGGGACGTGGTCGAGGCCGCGGAGCGTGCTGCGCTCGCGGCCGCGCTCGCGGCGGAGGGCGGCAACTTGAGCCGCGCCGCGCGGGCCCTCGGGATCGATAGGAATACGCTGAAACGAAAGATGCGGGCGTTCGGGATGGCCGGCGAGGACGACGGCGAAGGCTAAGCGCTCAGAACCGGATGCCGCCGTGCGCCGAGGCCGCGTCGATGCACGACTGGAGGGCATCCCGATCGGCGTCGCAAAGGTCGTTGTTGTCCTTCACGGTCGAGAACTGGGCCTTCTTCTCGTCGCACGTGCCCTGCTCCTCGATGCAGAGCGTGTAGGTCGTCCAGGCGTCGCCGCAATCGTAGGCGTCCGCCACGTCTTCCTGCGTCGCGAACTGCCCGCACGTCTGGACCTCGTTCTCGTCGCTGCAGTGCTCGCACTCGCAGATGAGGTCACAGACCACCTGCGCCCGGGAACACCCCGACGAAGCGGCGGCGAGGCCCAGAAGGAGGGCGGCATTCACGAGGATCGTTCGAATCATGCTCCCACCTCCTCAGTCACAGCGTGAATATGCGTTTTGCTCGGCTTCGCACGTGTCCGCGTCGTTCGGGCGGACGCCGAAGGACTTCCCCGTGCATTCCCCATTGCTGCAAACAGTGCCGCCGTTGCAGTCGGCGTTCGACATGCACATCTGCCCCGTGGACTGGCTCGAGCATTCCATCAAGGGATCCGTGCAGGCGACGATCGTGTCGAACTCTTCGCCGCAGCCGATGTCGTAAGCGGTGTCGCGTTGCCCCTCGTAGGTCGCGATGCAGGCGTCGATGTCGGCGTCGTTGCCGCCGTAACACGCCTCCTGTCGCTCGCATATCCCCGCGATGTCGGGGCCGCACCCCGTCGCCAGGACCGCGACGAGGCCAAGACCCGCGAAAAGCAAGCTTGTTTGTCCCATTCTTGGCTCCTTTGCCGAGTATAGACGCTTCGAAGCCCGAACCATGCAATTTCTGTCGTGGGCACGGTCCCAACGATGGAAACTCGAATGACCACCCCCCATGCGTCTGGGACATCGGATGACCATTCCGGCAAGTGCTCCCTCAGAAATCGAAGCCGCCGTGCGCCGAGGCCGCGTCGATGCAGTCGAGGAGGCCCCTTCCCTCTTTGCTGCATCGGTTCCCGCCGTTGTCCCTGATCGAGAACTCGAGCGTGGTCTCGTCACAGGTGCCTTTCTCCTCGATGCAGATCGTGTACGCCGTCCAGGCATCACTGCAGCCGTACGCGTCCGCCTCGTCCTCCAGCGTGGAGTACCGTGCGCAAATCATGATTTCGTCCTGGTCGCTGCAGTGCTGGCACTCGCAGATGAGATCGCAGACCACCTGCGCGCGGGAGCAGCCGACGGACACGCCAGCCAGGGAGAGGAGAACGAGGGTGTTCCAAAGAAACCTTCGATGCATGTTCCTGCCTCCTCAGAAGCAACCCCAATACGCGTTCTGCTCGGCCTCGCAGGCATTCAGATTCGAATGCGGGATACCAAACGACTTGTGTATACATTTCCCGTCATTGCACAGGGCGTCGCTGGCGCAGTCGGCCCTCGACGTGCACGTGATGTTCGTGTCCGCGCTCGAGCACACGCTCTCTTGCGCCATGCACGCTACAAGGACGTCGAATTCCGCACCGCAGCCGACGTCGTGCGCCGCGTCGCGGTTTCCCTCGTAGTTCACAATGCAAGCGTCGATGTCGGCCTCGTTGCCATCGTGACACGCCTCCCGTGCCTCGCACAGGGCCGCGATGTCGGGCCCGCATCCGGTCGCGAAGGCCGCGGCGAGGCCAACGCCCACCAAAAGCCAAATATTACATCCCATCCTGGCTCCTCCCTCGGATGACCATCCGTCACCGCGAACGCGGCACGCGCACGAGCTTGTCGAGCAATCGTTCGAGCACGAGGTCCGGCGTGTCGCACAGGCCCACGTGCACCTCCGAGGTCTGGATCATCGTGCTGCGCGTGGCGACGAGCCAGGAGAAACGCTCTTTCCGCGAGAGCAGCCCGATCGGCCCGGCGTCGGGCCCGCCCTCGCAGATGCGCGGGATCGCCGCGAGGTGGCGGCGCACGGATTCGAGGTCCACGTCCGGCCAGAGCGTGAGCAGGCGCGCCTCGTCGAGCTCGATCCGCGCGCCGAGGTAATCGTGCGTGGAGCAATGAAGGATGACACCCGCATTCAGGCATTCGCCCCGATCGACGCGGGGGACGACACGCACGATGGCGTACTCAAACGAGTTCTTCGCGCGCACGCTCGGCCTCCGCGAGGATCAAGGGGAGCGCGGCGAGCCGCGCCGTGAGCCACGCGCCATACGCGGCGCGGTGGGCGTCGGGGGAAACGAATCCCATGTCGTCCGTGAGGAACTCGTCGGGGATCGCCTGCGCGACCCGCGTGAGAAACGCCTCGGACCACGCGGCCCGGAGGTGCGCCGCGGCCTCGGCGAGCGCGGTCGCCCACGGCAAGAGGACGTGCTTTCGTACGAACGTGAACGGATCCCGGCTCTCGGTGAGCGCATCCGCGGGGCCCCAGCCGTGGTGGAAGTACAGGGAGGCGCCGTGATCGATGAGCCAGATCGCGCGGTGCCAGGTCAAGAGGTTCGGGTTTTTCGGGGTGCGGTCGACGTTCGTGACGAACGAATCGAAGAGCACCACGCGGGAGGCATAAGCCGGATCCGGCGTGGGGCCCGCGACGGGGTCGAAGGTGACGCTGCCAGGCAGGTAATCGAGGGCGAGGTTCAGGCCGACGCTCGCGTCGAGCAGGTCGCTGATCTCGCGGTGCGGCTCGGCCCGGCCGAGCTCGGCGTCGAGCGTGATGAACACGAGCTCGGGGACGGAGAGCCCCGCGGCGCGCGCGAGCTCGCCCGCGACGAGCTCGGCGATGAGCGCCTTCGACCCCTGGGCCGCGCCGCGAAGCTTGACGACGTAGAGCCCATCGTCGTCGGCCTCGACGAGCGCGGGCACGGATCCTCCCTCGCGCAGCGGGGTGACGTACCGGACGGCGTTGACGGTGCGTAGCATGCGCGGCGCAGTCTAGGAGCTGCGCGCGGGAATGGAAAGAACGTTTCAGTTCGCGGGCGGAACCCAGTCGTCCCCGCTCTCGCACTCCGCCTTCGCCGCGGCCTCGTCCGGGTACTTGTCGTCGGTCTTGTAGTACCAGTTCGTCTGCAGGTGGCCGTCGATGTTGGTCGACTGGCAGCCACCCCAGGCGTCGGTCATGTCGCAGACCGCGCCTTCCTCGTACGAACCGCTCTTCGTCGCGGCCTTGAGCGTCTCGCAGACGCCCTCGAACGTGAGGAGCGAGGGGCCCTTGAAGTTGCGGACGTCGGTACACTGCGGCCGGTCGGGCCGGAGGTCGCAGCGGGCCTGCCTCGTGCCGAGCGGCGCCTGATCGAGGAGGTCCCCACACGCGAGGATGCCGAGGATCGGGAGGAGATACAGAAAGTTTCGCATGGAAGCAGATATCGCACGTCGGTAGGCCCGCGGCCTAGTTCCGGTGCGCGGCGTCCTCCTCGAAGATTCGCTCGAGCTCCGAGCCATACTGCTTCGCCGACTCGACGAGCGCCTTCTCGTCGTGGCGGTGGACGTACACCTTGCGGACCTGCGCCTCGTCGTATTCGGCGAACATACGCACGGTCTCACGCGCGTCGTCCGAGGGCAGGCCGAGCTCCTCGAGCGTGATCATGGCGGCTTCGAGGCTCCCCGCGAAGGTCTCCCGGATGATGTTCGTGACGCCCGCGCCGAGCAGCGCGTAGGCATGCTGCCGGTTGCGGGCGCGCGCGACGATCCTGAGGTGCGGGAAATGCGACTGAACGACGTGCAGCGTGCGCATCGAGGCGTCCATGTCGTCGATCGCGAGCACGATGAGGCGCGCCCGCTCCGCGCCCGCCGCGCGGAGGAGATCCACGCGGGAGGCGTCGCCGTAATAGATTTCGTTTCCATACCGGCGGACGAAATCGACGTGCGTGGGGCTCGCGTCGAGCGCGGTGAACGGGATGCGCTTGACCCGCAGGATACGGCCGACGATCTGCCCGA
Source organism: Polyangium sp. y55x31 (assembly GCF_029946505.1). Lineage (GTDB taxonomy): Bacteria > Myxococcota_A > Polyangia > Polyangiales > Polyangiaceae > Polyangium. Next base: position 45,246 of record NZ_JARZHG010000042.1, on the reverse strand, counting down.
AGCGGCCAAACCCGGCGATGATGACGCTGCTGCCGTCGTCGCGGATGTCGTCGAAGGAGCGGCGATCCGCGGCGGCGAGGCTCTTCGCGATGCGGTCGCGGGCCAGGAAGAGGAGCGGCGTCATGGCCATGGAGAGGGTCACGACCACGACGAGCAGCTCCGTGGTTTCGGGCTTCAGGACCGTGGCGCCGCGGGCCACGCCGAAGATGACGAACGCGAACTCGCCGCCCTGCGAGATGGACACGCCGAGGCTCGCCGCCGAGCGCCGGCTGAGCTTCGCGGCGACGCCGAGCCCATAGAGGACGGCCATCTTCACGAGGACGAGCGCGACGACGAGGCCGATCACGAGCAGCGGGCGATCTTTGATGAGGCGCAGGTTCGCGGACATGCCGACGGCCATGAAAAACAGGCCGAGGAGCAGGCCCTTGAACGGCTCGATGTCGGCTTCGAGCTCGTGCCGGTACTCCGAATCGGCGAGGAGCACGCCGGCGATGAACGCGCCGAGCGCCATCGAGAGCCCGACGCTCGCCATGACGAGCGCGGTGCCGAGGACGACGAGCAGCGCGGTGGCCGTGGAGAGCTCGTGGCTCTGGGCCTCGGCGATGAAGCGGAACGCGGGGCGCAAAAGGTAGCGGCCGGAAATGACGAGCCCCGCGATCACGGCCACGATGATGAGGCCGTGCGTGAGCGGGCTGCCGGGCGCGTTCTTGGGCTCCGGGCCGAGCAGCGGGACGAGCGCGAGGACCGGGATCGCCGCGACGTCCTGGAAGAGCAGGACCCCGAACGCGGTGCGGCCGTGCGGCGCGCCGAGCTCGTTTTTCTCGCCGAGGATCTGCGTGGCGAAGGCCGTCGAGGACATCGAGACGCCCACGCCGGCGACGACGGCGGCGGGGAGGGGCGCGCCGAGGGCGAGGCCGAGCATCGTGACGACCGCGGTCGTGAGCGCGACCTGGGCGCCGCCGAGGCCGAACACGGTGCCCCTCATGCTCCACAAGCGGCTCGGCTGGAGCTCGAGCCCGATGAGGAACAGGAGGAACACGACGCCGAGCTCGGCGATGTGAAGGATCTGGTCGACGTCCTGGATGAGCCGAAGGCCCGACGGGCCAATCAGCGCGCCGGCGGCGAGATAACCGAGCACGGTGCCGAGGCCGATGCGCCGGAAGACGGAGACGGCGACGACGGCTGCGACGAGGAAAATGGCGGATTGGGTCAGCATTGCGGGGGAATCGAGGAGGAGAGACGAGGTTGACGGAAAAACCCTGCCGCGACCATCAGGGAAGCGCCCCGATCCCGACGATCGCCTGCGAGACCTCTGCCCATTTCGTCGATGACGGTTCGATCACGTCGAAATGATCGCCGCCCTCGACGACCCTCAGCGTGAGGTCCTTTTCGCCGGCCGCTTTCGCGGCGTCGAGGTAATGGGAGCTCATCACGAGGGGGACGATGCCGTCCGCGTCCCCGTGGACGAGGATCTGTCGCACGCCGATCGGCAAGAGCGCGCGCGGAGAAGCCTCGGCATACCGCGCGGGGACCTCGGTCGAGCTGCCCCCGAGGAGTTTTGCCGCCGCGCCGCCGCAGACGCCGAGGTCGACGGATTCGGCGAGATCGAGGACGCCGGCGAGGGAGACGGCGCCGGCGACGGGGAGGGGATTGGCGCCGCGAAGGGGATTGTCGGCGGCGAGGCGGGGCCGCGCGGCGACCCAGACGGCGAGGTGTCCGCCGGCGGAATGGCCGACCGTGAAGACTTTTGTCGTATCGAGGTGGTGCATCGGGGCGAGATCGCGGAGTTTGTCCACGGCGAGGCCGACGTCGGTGAGCGTGGCCGGATACCCGCCGCCGGGTTCGCCGAGGCGGCGGTATTCGACGTTCCAGGTGGCGAAACCCACCTTCGTGAGGGATTCGCTCATCCCGTCCATTTGGTCCTTGCCATAGGCTTTGTGCCAGCAGCCTCCGTGCAGGATCACCATCACGGGATGCGGGCCTCGGCCTTGCGGGACGCGCAGATCCCCGAACTGCGAGGGATCCGGGCCGTACGAGAGGCGCAAGGGCCCGACCGGCGCACCGCCGCCGGTGGACGAGGACGCGGGCTCCGGGGGTTTGCCGGCCTCGGGGCCGGCGCAGCCGGAGAGCAGCGCAAGGGAAATGACGAGGCCGAGGCGGCGAAGCGGAGTGTGTCGAGCGGCGCGCGAGCGCATCGGCCCCTTGTATCAGAACGGGGAGGGGATGCGCAGCTCAGGGCAGGGGACAGAGCGCCGTTTCTTCGTCGGGACGCGCGTCCCGGACCACATTTCCCGCGGCATCGAGGATCCCGAGCGGCCCGTCGGGGCCCCGCTCCGCGATTCGACGATTTTCGGCGTCGTAAAGGATCGTGCGTCGCCCGCGGATCTCTTTCAGGTTCCCGTTCGTGCAATAGAAAAACTCTTTCGCCGCGAGGCCCTGCTCGTCGAAGACCAGCGCCGAGCGGACGGCGCCTTTGCCGTCGATGCGGCGCACCCACCGCCCGACGCCCCGGCCACGCTCGTACCGGCCGGAGAGCTCGATCCATCGATCGCCGTCGCGCTCCCACGTAACCGCCGGGCCGTCGAGGTGCAGGTGATCGATGCGGAAACTGTCGCAATGCGCGGGATCCTTGCAGACGCGGAATTCGCCGCTCGCCCAGCCGCCCTCGTATTGCCCGGACCAACGCAGCGCCCCCGTCGCCGCGTCCTTCACCGTCCAGTCCCCGATCATGCCGCCATTCTTGCAAGTGCCAGAGACCCGGTCCCCACCGGCGAGGCGCTCGCAATGGCCGTCGGACACGCGGTTGCAGAGGTTTTCCTGGCCGATCACGTGCGCTGGCAAGGACGTGGTGTCCACCTGGGGCGGCGATGGCGTCACGGCCGCGCATTCGCGCGGGAAAACCCGGGTGATGGGGCCGATCAGCATGTTCCCCTCGAACCAGAAGAGGGCGATGATCATGGCGGCCGTGAGGAGGCGCAAGCCCCAGCGGATGCGGGGATCGTCTTTTTTCATCGCGTCAGCGCATCCCGGCAGAGCCTGTCGACGCGGGCGAGCAGCGTGGGGAGCCGGTGCGGTCCGTGCATCGATCGGACCCACGCCGCCGCTTCCTCCGGCGTCGCGCCCGCGGCCGTGACGTGGAGCGGTTTTTCACTCTTGCCCCGCTTCACCGCGACGGCGGGCGCGTCGCCGTGGAACGCCGTCTTCGCCACGCCGACGACCACGACCCGCCCGCCGAGCGCCTCGAAGAGCCGCGCCCCGAGCCCCGGCCGCCCGTCCGCCGAGAGCCACACGTAGCCGTCCACGACGACGACGTCGGGCAGCGGGTCGACCTTTTGCAACAAACCGAGGAGCGGGGGCAGCTCGCGCCGATAAAAGGCGCCGGGCTCGTAGGGGGCGACCTCAGAGGTGCGCGCGGTGAGCTCCTTCGCGGCGACGGCGTCATCCCAGCGGTGGAAGAGCAAGCCGGCGGCGACGGCGAAAGAATCGTCCGGCGCGTAGGCGACGTCGACGCAGGCGAACATGCGCCGCAGGGTAGCTGGTTTTCGGGGCCGCGGGGCATCTCCTCGCGGAGGCCCCTGCAGTCGCGCCCCGCAGGTGAGTTTGCGTTGTGGTGCCGCACCGAACTTGGCATCATGACGCGATGGGGAACCTACCGCCTGGGCCGCGCACCAGCATCACGAGCCTCGTTCGATACATGCGGGATCCCATCGGCTGCATGCAGCCGCTCACGAAAAAGTACGGGCCCACGTTCACCTTCCCGGGCGATCCCCCGCTCGTCATGACAGGTGATCCCGCGGGCATCAAAGCCGTCTACACGGCCGATCCGGACACGTTCGAGCCCCTCAATCAAGACCTCGGCGTCTTCGTCGGCCCCCGCTCGCTCATCCTCGCGAGCGGGGAAAGCCACAAGCGGGCGCGCAAGCTCATGATGCCCCCGTTTCACGGAGCTCGCATGCGCGCCTACGGCGAGCAGATGGTGCGGCTCGCCGCGGAGCGCGGCGCGGGCTTCCAGATCGGACAAACCGTCACGATGTCCGACGTCCTGCAGGAGCTCTCCCTCGACGTCATCCTGCAGGTCGTCTTCGGCGTCACCGAGCGCGCCGGCATGCAGGCGCTGGCCAAGCTCCTGCTCGAAATCACGAATGGCATCTCGCCGCTGCTCGCGATCTTCCCCGCGCTGCGCCGCGAATTCGGGGGCATCGGCCCCTACGCCCGCTTCATGGAGCGCCGCCGCCGCCTCCACGCCGCGCTCGACGAGCTCATTGCAAAAGGCCGCGCCGCAGGGCCCCGCGACGACATCCTGAGCCTCTTGCTCGCGGCGCGCACCGAGGACGGGCAGCCGATGGACGACGACGAGATCCGCGATCAGCTCATCCTCCTCGTGTTCGCCGGGCACGAGACGACGGCGATCGCCATCGCCTGGGCCCTTTACGCGCTCCATCGGCCCGAAAATGCCGCCGTGCTCGGGCGCCTCCGCGACGAGCTTTTGTCCCTCGGGCCCGATCCCGAACCGGAAAACCTCGGAAAGCACCCGTACCTCGAGGCCGTGTGCAACGAGACGCTCCGCCGCTACCCGCTCGCGCCCGCGCCGGCGCCCCGCAAGCTCCTCCGGCCCCTCGATGTGGCGGGCTACAGCCTGCCGGCGGGCACGGGCGTGGTCGCGGCGATTTCGGTCGCCCATTTCCGTGAGGACGTCTATCCGGACCCGCAGCGATTCTCGCCCGAGCGATTCCTCGACCGCCAATACTCGCCGTTCGAATTCCTGCCGTACGGCGGCGGCGCGCGGCGTTGCCTCGGCGCGGCCATGGCGAGCTACGAGATGAAGCTCGTGCTCGGGACGCTGCTCCGGCGTCACAAGTTGCGGCTCGCATCGGAAAAGCTCGACAACGGCGCCGTGCGCGCCGCCAATGCGGGGCCGAGGCACGGCGTGCGGATGATCGTCGAGGAGCGCCTGGCGTAAACGTGTCGAGTGCTTGACGCCCGTCCATGCATGGTGCTCCCATGTGCTCATGCGTACTTCACTTCGATGGATTTGCTTCGTTGGAATGGGTGTTCTGTGGGCTTCCGGCTGCGGCGGAGGCGGAGGCGGCGCCGGGGGGAGCGGCGGCACCGCCGGCGTCGGCGGGAGCGGCGGCGTCGGCGGGAGCGGCGGCGTCGGCGGGAGCGGCGGCGTCGGCGGTGTCGGCGGCGAGGGCGGGGCGTTCGAGGGCGTGGTCCTCGAGCTGACGGATACCTATCGGACCGAAAGTGGGGAGGTCACGAAGATCCGGGACCTCGGGATGTTCACGTCGATCGAGGCGCGGATCCTGCTCGGGGACGGCGCGACGCAAAAATTCTCCGGCGCGCTCTCGGCGGATGGAAAACGATTCGAGATCCCCGGCGTGCCCGAGGGCCCGTACTGGCTCGCGTTCACGGTCCCGCCGCCCGCGGGCTCGATGAACGGCTGGCCGCGGCTCGAGCTCTTCCGGCTCACGGCCCGGACCGTCGACATCGGCCGCGTCTTCGCGGGGCGCCCCGATGTCGTCGGCGGCACGCAGGACTTCGACGTCTCGATCACGGCGGACGGGCTCACGAACTGGCAGCAGGACAACTTCTCGGACTCAATCGAGTTTTATTCGTACAACGCCGACGCCGACGGGGTGCTCAGCCCGGACCCGTCCGTGCCGGGAATGCCGGGCGAGGGCGGGACGGCATTTTCGAATTACCCGTTCCCGTGGCTCATCAACCTGTACCCGGCGTCGCGGGATGGCAGCGTGCTGCCGCTCGTCGACGGTACGAAGGGGGACATCCTCCAGGTCACGCACATGGTGAACGACCGCGTCCCCAATGCCGCGAATCTCGACGTCCCCTGGTCGAACGCCCATTACGACGCGGCCCGCGCCTCGTTCTCGACGACCGCCGTCAGCATGAAGGACGGACTGTCCGCGTCGGTCACGGGCACCTTCCAGCCGCTCACGCAATCTACGTTCGACGTCGATTACAAGGGAAGCGCGTTCCTCGCGGAGATCGAGCAAAACGGCCCGGCGACGCCGCGCCTCGTCTCCGCCTCGCTGGGGCTCTTCCAGGAACCCGGCGGGGACATCGCCATCAATGGCAACATCCCGCAGCTCTTCACGATGTACGTGGCGAGCGTGGACGTCCCCGTGGATCCGGCCTGCTTTCCCGACGAGAACGGCGCGTGCGACCCCGTCGCCTGCGCGGCCGGCTGCAACGCCGCGACGAAGCTCGCCGCGCCGGGGGATTATGCGGGCACGTTCTCGTATGGCAATCCGTACACGCACGGCAAGCCGCACGCGAACATGGCGCTCACGTTCCAGTCGCGGATGCAGCACCCGATCGCGGGCACGTCGGAGCGGCTGAACGGCATCTTCGCCATCGACATGCCGATCGACGACGCGATCGGAAAACCGTTCGTGCCGCTCTTCGGCCTACCCCGCAACGTGAAGGTCGACGGCAAGACCTTGCCCGTCGATCAGGCGACGACCGCGATCGGCACGACGCCCACCGTCACGTGGGATCCGCCGGCCACCGGGACCCCGGAGTATTACCGGGTCGTGGCCGTCCTGCTCGACGACGTCACGACGGCCCTCGGGACACTCACGCCGCGGACGAACGTGCTCGTGGCCCGGACGACGGAGACGTCATTCACGATCCCGACGGGCGTGCTCCAGACGGGCCGGTATTACCACATCCTCGTCTCCGCGGACGTGGGTGGTCCTTTCGAAGCACCCTTCCGGCCCACGGGGAAAACGACCGGGCGCGCGCAGACGTACACGGGCATGTTCACGCCCTGAGCGAGTTCGCTCTTCAGAAGGGATCAAACGCGTCGTAATGGCGGACGCGGGCGATCTTCCCCTCTCGCACATCGAAGAAAAACGCGCACGCCGCGCGCATCGTCGCGCCCTTCGCGAGCGAGCCGAGCGGAATCGCGAGGACGCCGGTCCACTCGATCTCCAGCACGGCCTGCGTCGTATCACCGAACGCGCGAAACACCCGGTACCGCTGCTCCGCGAAGATCGTCTTGCCCTTCTCGACCCCCGCCCGCATCGCCGCGAGGTCTCGCCGCGCGCCCGAGGCGAAGATCCGGTTCGGTAGCTCCACCTCCTCGACGTCGTCGGTGACGAGCCCCCGGATGTCCCCGCCGACCTGGACCGTCTCCACGAAGGCGCGCGCGAGGTCGACGGCGGAGGAAACGTTCTGCGTTTCGTTCATGCCGCGCCACGTAGGGTCGCATCACGAGGACATCCAGACCTGCCGGGGCCGGCCCGCCCTTCACTCCTTCGGCGCGTTCGGCCCCGTCGGCCCCGCGGGCGGAGGCCTTCGCGGGGGACGTGTGCGGCGCGGCAACTTTCGTTCTTCCGGCGCGAAATTCGCGTCCCGGACGCGCTGCACCAGCGTGCGGAAGACACGCTCGAGGCCCACGGCGATCTCCGGCTTCTCCCCGCAAAGCGTGAGCGCGGCGGCCACGGATTCGAGCGTCGAGACGTACTCGCGCCGCGGCTCGGCGCGCAGCCGGCCGTAGATCGAGGGCTTCGTGGGCCGCAGGTTCATGCGGTTCATCTTGTTGAGCCAGGGATTGCGCCACCAGAGGGTCTTCGCCTTCGACCACGTCCCGTCGAGCACGATGATCCCCTCGAGCTCCTTGGGATCGAGGGGCGCGCCGCGCCTCGTGGTGACGTCGCTCTGCGCTTCGCTGTCGGGGAAGAGGACCGCCCACTTGCGAGGGTCGACGTCCTCCTCGCCGAGCGCGTGCCCGAGATTGCGCCAGCTCAGGCCCACGACGAGCTGCGCCTTCGGCAGGCTGGCGAGGAGGATCTGCGCCGAGCCGAGCAGCGCGTCCTGCTCCTGCGGGTGCTGCAAGATCAGCACGCGGCGGTCCGTCGGGTACGAGACGATGCGATCACAGACGCAAGCAGCGGTCGGGCGGCGGCAGGTGTCACAGGCGGGGAGCACGGCGTCACGTTACCACGCCGCGGGGGCAGGGGAGCGCCATCAACGCGCGGCGGCTTCGCACACTGTGACCTCGGGGACGAACACCGAGAGCACCTCCCCGCAACGACAAGGCAGATAGACGCTCGCGACGAACGCGCTCAGGTTGCGCCGGGACTCGAGCTCGTCGCCGTCCGGCAGGTGCACGACGAGCGCGCGTTTCCGGAAGGTGACCGCGAGCCCATCGGCCTCGTGCTTGCCGTTGAAGGATCCGTGGTCGAAGGCGCCGAGCAGCGTGAAGAGCCCATCCTCGCGGAGCTTCGCGCGGGAGGGCGAGCGGAAGCCGCGCGAGACCTGGAGGACCGGATCGAGCTGCGGGACGTCGCCTTCGAGCGGGAGCCTTTCGAGCCGGGTGAGCTCTCGATTGCCGAACCAGTGAATGCCCCGCCGCCCGTAGAGCTGGAAGAAATAGGGAATGTCGCCGCGGGCGAGCTGCTCCGTCTCCGCGTCGAGCAGCGGCGGCCATAACGATGCAGCATCGGAGCGCGCACGGACGTATTCGTCGGTCCCGCGCAAACAGACCCGAATGGGCATGTCCCCGAGCTCCGGCAGGCTCGCGAAGACGTCAGCGATCTTGCGGGCATGACGCTCCAAAAAGGCGAGCGTGCGGAGGTACGCGCTCGCCATCGCGACCAGATCGGCCGGGTCGACCGGCTTGCCGAGATACGGCAGCACGCGCCGGACCCCGGCGGCGTGGCGGCAAACCGCGGCGTATTCGGGATCGGCGTCGGGCAAGAGCTTCGTCTCGGTCGGGAGCGAGAGGTCCGCGAGGATCATCTCGATGTCGAGCGGCGCGAACACCACCTGGCCGCGCGTATCGACGCCGAGCACGAGGTTTTCCCAGTGCAAGTCGGCGACCCCGAGAAAACTCCAGAGCGCGAGCGAGCGGCCCACGATACGCGCGAGCCCGCGCCGCTGCTCGGGCGAAGGCAGGGGCAGCGGCTCCAGCGAGACGGCCTCCACCTCGCCGCCGTCGCGGGCTCGTGGGGAGGAAAACTTCAGATCGGGGAGAAAACCGAACGTGTCGGCGCCGAGCCCGTCCCGTTCGGCGGTCTCGGCGAGGAAACGCCGGAGGGGGCTCTCCGCCGCGAGGAGGAGCCACTCCCAGAAGACCGTGCGGGGCTTCGAGATGCGGCCGTCCTTGCGGGTGACGCGTCGGCCGAAGTTGTGGGCGTCGCCGAGGTGGGGGCGTGCGTCGGACATCGAGGGGCGATTCTACACGGAACTCGTTTGGCGGCACGGTACCGGCGCGAGCGCGAAGCGCCGCCCCGCCGCTTCGAGGCTCCGCCTCTTGGTGGTCTCGGGATCAGCCTTGACGGGACGGGCCACGAGGAGACGGCATCGGGGTACGGGCACGCGCCGTCGAGTGTTCCCGGGAGGAAGGCGCGAAATCCCGGGGAACATGGGGAGCTTGCACGGCACGAGCGCGCTGTAGTAGAGCCCCGCCGCGATGAACCTCTCCAAGACCATTTCCTCGTCGTTCCTGCTTGCCACTGTCGTCCTCGGCGCCGCTTGCGGCGGAGCCGCGACGCCCGCCCCCGAGACGCCCGCGGACGCGCCCGCTGCCGCCGCAGAGCCCGCCGCGGAGCCCGCCGCCCCGTCGACCCCGGCCCCCGAAGCCGCGCCGACCGCAAAGGCGCCCGCCGCCGAAGCCCCGAAGCCCGCCGCCGACGTCGTCGCACCGCTCACCAAGCCGGCCTCGACGTATCAGATCGCCGGCAAGAGCCTGAGCGAGATCGAGCAGCCGGATCTCCGCGAAGCCTTCAAAGCGAGCCCGTGGAAGACGGTCGACGGCACAAACAGCTACTTCGTCGAAGGCGTCTACGAGGCGCACACGTTCGACGTCGAGAACGGCGCCAAGAAGGCACGCGTGCGCCTCGTGCGTCCCACGAAAAAGCCCGAAAAGTCGAACATCGCGAACCTCACGGCGCGCTCGCTCATCGACGGCGACGCCGCGAAGGAGCACGGAATGGACGAGTTCAAGGGCGCCGCCATCGGCGTCGTCGCCGACGAACCGGCCGACGTGATCCTCGCGATCGCGCTGGAGAAGGGCACCGAGAAGGACGCCAAGGCAGCCCTCGCGACGGTGCTCCCGGCGGCGGGCAAAGCGAAGAAGTAGCAGGCGCCGGGGGCGTGGAGCCGGGGCGCCGCCCCGGACCCCGCGGGGGCTGTTCGCCCCTCGACCCGAACCAGCGCAAGCGCTGGACCATTGGGGGAAGAACTGCGCGATGCGCAGTTCTTCCCACAGGCCGGTGGCAAGATTTCGGTCAGGGGCGGGGCGCGGTCGTCGACAGGTGGTGCGCCGTCTGGGCGATCGAAGGGCGGTTTTCCACGGCGGCCCACCAATCCGAAAGGACCGGGCGTCCGGCGTGCCAATCGCGCTCGGGCCAGCGGAAATCGAGATAGCCGAGCAGACAGGCAGCTCCGACCTCGGCCATCGAGAATGCCTCCGTCGACAGCGGCTCGGTCTCGAGTGCGTCGAGCGACGCGGCGATGGCTTGCTCGAACCGTGGGGTCATCGGGTCCGGCTGCGTCGCGGCGCGCCGTTCTGCAGCGAAGAGCCGCCCAGCGGCCGTGGCCGCGCCGTCGGTCAGGCCTTGCACCCGCAAAACGCGGCGACGCTCGCGGCCGGCGCGAGGAAGGAGCCGTCCACCGCCGGCCCGCTCGTCCAGGTAATCGCAGATGGCGGACGACTCGTAGAGGATCTCGCCGTCTTCGAGGATCAGGGTCGGGACCTTGGCCAGGGGGTTGACCGCCCGCAGGCGTGGGTCGGTCCATGGATCGGTTTCCACGAGCTCGATCTCGCTGGCGAGACCCAGCTCGTGGGCGGCGACGCGGACCTTGCGGGCGAAGGGGGAGGTGAAGGCGAGCCAGAGCTGCATCGAGTGGAGGATGAGGGATCTGGGCGATGGAGGACAGGCCTCGGCAGCTGTTTCGCGTGGAGCTCGATGCCTCCGCCCGCGCGCTCGACGTTCAGGGAATCGTCGTCACGCACCACCTCTGATTGTAATTGGGCGGCGGCCCTTCGACGATCTCCTGGCCGGGGAACTGCTGCACGGTGATGTTCGTCAGATCGTTGTTTCCTTCGAGCACGAGCCCGGAGCCAGGGCTGAAGTTGCCGTCGATCGTCGTCCGCCCGCCCGTGCAAGTGCCTTGCACGGGCGGCCAGTTGCCGACCATGCGCACGCCCCATTTCAGCGGCACGGAGCAGGTGGTCTGGATGAACGCGTTCCCCTGCGCGTCGCGCGGCACATCGAAGCGCAGCCACTGCCCGGGCAGCGCGTGCGTCCGCGCCCAGGTCAACGAGCCCTCCACGTTCGGATTGCACGAATCGAACGTCTGCGTCACCACGGGCCCGATGTATTGCGTCGCCTTCAGGTACTCCACGACCCCGCGCCCGAAGACGCTCGGCACGGGCGCCCCGCCGGACGGACCACGCCAGTCCTCGATGAGCGGGCTGTAATATGGCTTCTTCGTTTGGTCCGCCGGGACGAACCACGACCACGCCGCCCACCCGAACTGATTCCACGGGCGCGTCGCGTAAAGGAGCACCTGGTGCAAAAAGTCGACGTCGTCGTCGTTCTCGTACGTCGACTCGCCCGACGCGAACTCCGTGAGCACCACCGGGTATAGCTTCGCCTGCGTCGCCAGATAGCCGAAGTACGTCGTGAAGAGATCCTCGAGCGGGCCCTGCTCCACGATGCCCGCGACGCTGTTGTCCCTGGCGAACCAGAAATACGGGTTCGCCGCGAACGCGAGGTTCGTCGCCCCCGTGAGCTGGAACTGCGGCTCCGACACGCGCCGCAGGTCGACCCCGTCGATTCCGGTCACGAGGACGACGTTTTGCGCGCCGAAATCGCGGATACGCTCGTACATCACGCGCATGCCGGCGTACGTGAAGTTCTTCGTCACGGTCGTCACGGTCGTGCCGATCTTCTTCTCCAGCGTGCAAGGCTTGGTCCCGTAGGTCCCGTCGGGGTTCCTCGTCCCGTCGGCCCAAATCCGCCACACCTCGTCCTTGTCCTCGTCCTCGTCATCGAACCAATCCGCCGTGTTTTTGCAAGCCACGTAGGGGTTGTTGAAGATCTGGAAGACCACGCGCGAACGATCGATACCGTCGTTCGGCTGCTGCGTCCCCGGCTTGTACCCGAGCTCGTGCCCGAGCCGCCGCAGGAAGCTGCCGAGACCCGCATTGCCGTACATGTCCTGGCCCTGGAGGTTCTTGCCGATGTAGACGTTCTGGGCCGTCCCGTCCTCGGGCTCCCATACGTGGGGCATGTGGTTTCTTTCGCCCTCGTCGAGCCCATCGTCGCGATGACTCGCGTCGGAGCGGACGTCGATGATCACGTCCATCCCCGCCGCCTGGATCTTCTTCACGTTGTCCTTGACGATCTGCCAGTAGATCTCCCACACGTCCTTGTTGTTGCAGGGCAGACCCGCGCTCGGATCGGAGCTCAAAGCGTCGGGCTTGCGATAACCATAGCAGCGGTAATTCCACGACACGGACAGGCGCACGGTGTCGAATCCCCACCCCTTCATGTGCCCGTACTCGTCGGGGTGGATGCCGTCGGTCCAGAGCGCGCTGCCCGGGTAGTTCGGGTGCGGGACCGGGATGCGTAGGCTCGGCTCGGTCGAGCCCTCGCCGTGCCACTGCGACTCGAGCCCGGGCCGCGTCACGCCGTGAAAGACCACGCGATTGCCATTGCCATCGACGATCGCCGGCGTCCCGTCCGGAAGCTTCGCCACCCTGTACGGACCGACGCGGCTCGGCGGGCTGATCACCGCGGAGGCGGCCTCGGCCGTCTCCTCACCCGCCAAAGGCGCCTCCTCGACGTCCGCGCAGCCCGGCCCGAGGGCGCCGATGCCCGACACGAGCATCAATACCGCCGCCGCGCTCCACGCCGTCTTTCCACGACCCATCGAGACGATATGCTTCTTCATGACAAACTCCTCCCTCCGCGCATCTCGCGCGTCACGATCGGATCTCGTCGGGGGCTCACGCGGCATCACCCGCCGCGCTCATCTCCGTTCGCCGCCCCGCTCAGCAAGGGTCGGGCCAAGCTCGCACCACGGCGATTCGTCGCCTGCCATCGCGCCCCTGTCGTTGCGCGGCGACACCCCGACCGCGGAAGCGCCGCTTCTTGCCTGTCCATGGCCGCTGACAGGTGTCGCCGGCCATGGACACCCCGGCGTCCGCCCGCGCCCCCTAGTCGTCGCCGCTCATGCGATGCGAGGGAGGCAGGTCCAGCGTCTCGCGCTCGAACGAATCGACCGAAACGGGCGACACCGACCTCGGTGCTTGCCGAGGCCCCACCGCCGTCGCGACCCGATCCGGCGCCACCGCCGGTGCTGCCGCCGGCGGCGCCGAAGCCGCCTGTCCTCCCAGCTCGCGCAGCACCGCGTCGAGCTCCTGGACCGTCTGCTGCGCCGACGCCGGCCTGTCTGCCGGGTCCTTGGCCAGGAGCGACAGAAGGAGCGCCTCCAGCCGCGGCGGCACGTCCGGCCTGCGCGCGCGGGGCGAAACCGGGTCGTCCGAGGCCACCGCCACGAGCAAGGACGCCATGTCCGTTGCCTCGTCGAAGGGGCGAACCCCGCACACGACCTCGTAGAGCACGGCCCCGAGCGAGTAGAGATCCCCTCGCGCATCCTCCGGGCGCCCCGCCGCGCGCTCGGGCGGCAGGTAGGCGAGCGTGCCGACCAGAGACCCCGCCTCGGTCCACGCGGGCGCCCGCGCCACGGCCGCGATGCCGAAATCCACGAGCTTCACCACGCCCGCGCGCGACAGGAGCAGGTTGTCCGGCTTGACGTCCCGATGCAGCACGCCCGCCGCGTGCGCCGCCGAGAGCGCGGACGCCGCGTCCCGCACGATCTCCACCGCCCGCGCGAGCGGCAGCGGCTCTCTCCCGGCGAGGAGCGCCGACAGCGCGCTGCCCTCCACGTACTCCATGGCCAGGTACGCCGTCTTGCGCCAGGCCCGCCCTTCGAGCACCCGGCACTCGCCGCTGGCCAGCACCGTCACGATGCCCGGGTGGCAGAGCCGCGCCCCGAGCTCGGCTTCCTGCACGAAACGTCGCAGGCTGCTCGCGTCTCCGACACGGTCGTGCCGCAGCACCTTGAGCGCGACGATCGGCTGACCCGGCTGCGTTCCGTCCCTGGCCCGGTAGACGATGCCCATGCCCCCGCGGCCGATCTCCTCGAAGAGCTCGTACGGTCCCACGAAACGCGCCTCGGTCCGGCGCGTCCACACCCTGTCCGCCCCGAGCACGACGAGCCCGAGCCCGGCCACGACCACGAGCGGCAGCACCTTGGCCAGCGAGGACACCGGCGCGAGCGGCATGCTCGCGAGCGACAGCCCCCCGTACACCCCGAGCATCCCGACTGTCGTCGCCCAGCGTGTCACCCATCGCCGCGCCCCGAGCCTCGGCCCGAGCCGCCGGAGCCCGAGCACCCAGGCCACCACGAGCAACAGCGCCCCCCCCTCGCGCTTCTTGTCCGCCCACGCCCAGCGATGCCGCGCGAAAAAGACCACCTCACGCATCCACAGCTCCGGTCGCGCGACTTCGGCCACCTCCACGACCTGCCCCGCCGTGATGTTTTCACGTCGCACGACGCGCCCCGAGGGGAAGCGCACCTCCACGCTCACGACATTCGTCTCGCCGAGCCCGAGATGGGCCACCGGGTGCCGAACGTTCGTCTCGCGAACCCCCAGAAGCGCCCCGCCTGGCCCATAAACCGATACCCGCGCGCCGAGCGCCGCGCGATTGGGCGGCGGCGCGAGTGGCCGCACCTTCAGCCACCCGCCGCGCAGCGGCGTATTGAGCAAGAGCCGATTGGCGACCCCTTGACGCACCTGGTAAATGTCGAGATCGCCGTCCTCGTCGAAGTCCTCCACCAGGATGTTCGACGCCATGAGCCCGGCGCCCGTCTTCACGCTGACGTCGGTGAAGGCTCCGCGCCCATCGTTGAGGAGCAGCCGGACGAGTGATTCCTGCTGCGTCTCGGTCACCGCATTGCGGGGCAAGGCGAGTGCGACCACGAGATCCAGGTCGCCATCGAGGTCCATGTCGCCAAACTCGGCGCCCGCGGCCGAGGCGAATATCCTGTCGAGTCCGGCCTCGCTCGTCACGTCGTGGAAGTGTCCACGTCCGTCGTTGCGGAAGAGCCGCGAGGGACCGTAGCGCTCCGAGGTCACGAGCAGCACGTCGAGCGCCCCGTCCCCATTCACGTCCCCCGCGGCGGCGGCCAGGCTCTCCTGAATGGCACCCGCGAGGCCCGATCCTCCCGTGGCGTCCACCAGCCTGCCGTCTTCGGCCTGCCGGTAGAAGGTATTGCCCTCGCCCCACGCATTGAGGCTCAGGAGGTCCATACGCCCATCCCCGTCGAGGTCCGCGGTGAGCGCGCCGCGGGACCAGGCCAGCGATGCGCCGCCGTCGTGGTGCGCGAGCTGTCGCGGCGCGAGGTGCCCGAGCCCGTCGTTGACCCAGAGCACGTTGGGGACCGGGGAACCACCGGGCTCCCGAAGGAAGCGCACTTCGTACACGTCGAGGTCCGAATCGCCGTCCAGATCGGCCACCGCGAGTTCCCCAGGGCCGGAAGCATCATCGGGCTCGAGCGGCGCCGCGGCCGGCCCCGCGTCCCAGAAGCGAAGATCCCCGAGGTTGCGCAAGAGGTGCAGCGGACGCTCGCCAGGCCGGCCCGGAGGCCGCGCCAAAAGATCCACCCAGCCGTCCCCATCCACGTCGGCCACGGCGATCCTGGAATCGGACAGCACGGCCATGTCCGGCGTGGCGAGTAGCTGGGAGCGAAAGGCCCCAGGAGCTTCGGCGCGCAGAAAGCTATTGCGGCCGAAAGGCGTGGCGAGCAGGAGGTCCGGCCCTCCGCTGCCATCCAGATCCGCGAGCCATGCCGTAGCGCTCTCCGCCTGGACCCCCACGCCGGCCTCGAACGTCCGGTCCACGAAGGTCGGGAGTCGATTGGGTTCGAGGGCCAGGATGAGCCCGCCCTTGCCAATCGCCCAGAGCCCGGAAGGGCCTTCGGCGATGTCGTCCACCCGGCGCCCCGGGAGCACACGCTCGACGTCGCCTTTCTCCACGCGTACCAGCGACGAGTCCATGGTGACCCCCCAGGTCGTGCCATGGCGCGCGGCGATCGCCACCAGCCACGCCGGGGAAAGAGGCTGCCATTCCTCACCACGCTTCACGTGCACGGGCGCGCCGACGAGGGCCATCGTGTCTTCGAAGCGCTGCAGGCGCCCGGACGTCGACAGCGGCGCCTCGTGTCGCTGCCACGCCTGGCCGTCGAAATGGAGGACGAACCCCGTGCTCCCTCCGACCCAGACGTCGTTCGCGGCGACGATGGCCACGCCGTTCAAATGGCTCTGGTAATCGCTCCCCAGAAAGGGCGTGTGCACCCGCTCCCAGCTCCGGCCATCGTAGCGATAAAGCATCCCGAACAGGCCCACGGCGTAGCCGAGCCCGGGGTGAAGGAAATCGACGTCGAGACAGACGAACTCCGCATCCAGCAGCGCCATCTGCCAGCGCCCGTCTTTGTAATGGTAGAGGCGGTGGCCGCCGTTCTCGGCGGCCCAGATCTCCTCGGGTCCGAGCGGCGCCACGTGATTGAGAAACACCGCCTCGTCCGGCCCGGGGATCCGATGCCAGGCCTGCCCATCGTAACGGAGCACCGTGCCTTTGGCGCCGACGACCCACCCCGTGCCATCGGGCGAGAATCGAATGGACGACAGCTTCTCCGTCGTCGGGCTCTCCACCGGATACCAGGTCGAAGGCTCGGCCGCGCGCGCCGCGATCGGCGCGAGCAGCACCAGCAAGAGCGCGGAGAGCCAGCGGATCATGGGCGCTCCGCCGGCAGGACGAAACGCGCCGCGCCCGCGCCATCCGCCACCCACAAGCTCCCGCCGGCGTGAACCACGTCCGAGGCCAGGCCCGAGGTATCCGAGCGGCCCATCGGATCGAACGCGCCGCGCCCATCCCACGCCCAGAGCGAGACCCCGCCTTCGCCGTGCGCCACGGCCACGCGCGCCCTGTCGCGGCGCCCCTCGGGATGCCACACCGAAATGCCCTGGGGTCGAGGTTCGAGCGGCACCCAGGAAAGCTCGCGGGGCCGGTCCGGATCGGTCACGTCCACCACCTGCACGCCCGCGGAAGGCTCGGCGACCAGCGCCGTCCCCTCCACGAACGCCACCGCAGCCGGGGGAGCTTGCAGAACGTAAAAACCCCGGCGACGTGGCGTCGGGCCCAGGTCGAACACCTGTAGCAGGCCGAGCTCCGGGTCGATGGCCACGGCCCGCTCGCCCTCCACGGCGAGCCGGGTGAGCTTCTCCTGGGTCGTCGTGGGAGGGCGGGAGACCGCCGCCACGCGCGTAAACCCTTCGGTCGAGCGGAACCCCTGGAGCCCGCCGGCCTCGTCGAGCAACCAGAGCGTGCCAGCGCTCGGCTGCCATGCGATCGAGCGGCCGCCCTCGGGGACGTGCTTGCAGACCGGAGACGCAGCCGGCCGCACGGGCAGGGGCGTCTGGCAGAGGTTCCCCTTCGGGTCGAGCGTGCAAACCGCGCGTCCGCAGAACACGGCGTCGCGAATCCGCACGCCGGGCAGCTCCGTGGCGCGAGCGCCTGGATCGAGCGGCCAGATCCAGGCGCCCGTGCCGTCTTCGCCGAAGGTCATCACCTGCGCGTCGGAGGCGGCCACCCGGTCGAGCCTCGAGCCGGGCACACGCGCGCGCGCGCCCACACCCGGGCTCGTGTGAAGCAGCTCCAGCCCCTCAGCCCCACGCGCCGCGAGCACGAGCGAAGGCCCGAGGGCCGCGGCCCCGAGCACGGCGAAGGGCAACGGCGTGCGCACCTCGATCGAGCCGGACGCGGACAGGTCGAGCAGCGTCGCTCCGCCCCCCGCGGCGAGCACCTGCGACCCCAGCACGTCGAGCCGCGCGGGCGCATGATCCAGCGTCACCTCCGCGAGCACCCGCGGCGGCGACGCGGAGGTGTCGAGCACCCGGACGTGTTTGTCCTGCGAGCCCACGACGAGCAGGCTCCCGCGCGCGGCGAGCGAGGTCGCCCGCCGAAAAGCTCGCTCGCGAAAGGCCACGTGTGGCGGCCCTGGTTCGAGGTCGACCCGCAAGAGCCCGTCGCCGGCGTCGGCCACATAAAGATGCGACCCCACCCACGCCGCGTCCTTCGGATTGCCTGGAAGCGCGAGGTGCTCGGGGGCGTGGCCTGGGCGCAGCACGGTGAGGCCGGCTCGCTCGTGCAGCACGGCCACGCCGAGCTCCGAGCCGATCACCCGCCGCGCCGCCCCTGGCACGGCGGTATGGCCGAGCAGGCGCGGGCGCTCGGGCGAATCGAGGTCGAATGAAGCCACCCCGCGGAGCCCGTCCGCGAGGTAGAGCAAGGGCCCCGCGAACGTGAGGTCCTGCGCCGTTCCGGGGGTCGGCACGTGATGCTCGAGCGCGATACGTCCGCTCGTGTCCACGACGTAGACCGAAAGCCCGTCCACGTCTGCCACGTAGGCGTACGCGCCCCTCGTCACGACGGCCCGGTGCTCGGCGCCCGAAAGGAGCCGCGTGGCCGCCCCGATCGCGGGGAGCGCGGCTTCCGCGTCGGCGGGCTCCGGCGGGCTCGTGGCCGGCGGCGCCGGGGGTTCTGCCGTGCCGCAGGCGGCGGTGGCGAGCCACAGCCATAAAGATCGTTTCAGGGAGTCGCGAAGGGCCATCAGCGTCGCGTGGACCATCCGAGGTCGGTGCTGCGCGTAACCATGCTAAGTAGCACGGCGATGTCCGCGGAGAGCAAGGGGTTCACCCTGACGTTGGTTCAGGAAGACGGTCAGGCGTGTGTCGAGCTGCCGAGAGCGCGCGTGCTCTTGCGTGGCCCTGGCCGCGACGACGCCGTGGTGGAGCTCGGGCTCGACCCCGTGGTGGTGGGCTCGGGCATCGAGTGTGATCTCGTCGTGGACGATCCGTACGTCTCGCGGCGGCACTGCCAGCTCGTAATGACCACGCGCGGCGTGGTCGTGAGGGACCTCGGCAGCCGCAACGGCATATGGGTGCAGAAGATACGGGTGGTCGAGGCCGTATTGCCGCCGGGGGCCGGCGTGAGCCTGGGAAAACTCTCGCTGACGGTGGAGGCGGAGGGCGCGGTGCGGGTGCCTCTCTCCGCGGGCGAGCAATTCGGCGAGGCCGTGGGCAAGAGCATGGCCATGCGTGCGCTCTTCGCCCGATTGCAGAGGGCCGCCGAGACGGACGAGCCGGTGCTCATGCTGGGCGAGTCGGGCACGGGGAAAGAACTCTTGGCGCGCGCCATTCACCAGACGAGCCCCCGGCGGGGTGGCCCCTTCGTGGTCTTCGACTGCGGCGCAGTCGCGCCTTCGCTCGTCGAGTCGGAGCTCTTCGGCCATGAGAAGGGCGCGTTCAGCGGGGCGCAGAGCGCGCGCGTGGGGCTCCTCGAAAGCGCCAACGGCGGGACGCTCTTCCTCGACGAGCTCGGCGAGCTGCCCCTCGATTTGCAGCCCAAGCTGCTGCGGGCGCTCGAGAGCCGCCAGGTGAAGCCCGTGGGCGGAAACCGGATGCGGCCCTTGGACCTCCGGGTCGTGGCGGCGACCCACCGCGATTTGAAGGCGCGCGTCTCGTCGGGCGAGTTCCGCGAGGATCTGTATTATCGGCTGGCCGTCGTGGAAGTGCGCGTGCCGCCGCTGCGTGAACGGCGTGACGACATCCCGGTCCTCGTCGAACGGCTGCTCGCCCAGCGGACCCCCCCATGCACGCTCGCGGAGCTGCCGCCGAACACCCTGGAAATGCTCGCGGGGCACACGTGGCCGGGCAATGTGCGCGAGCTACGCAACACGCTGGCGCGGCTCATCCTCTTTCGAGGAGGTGAGGGGGGCTCGCTGCCGGGTCTGGAAGGCGACGCGAAATCGGTCACCGCCGCTCCCGTGCCGCTCCGCATGCCTTTCCACGAGGCGCGCGAGGTGGTGCTCGAAGACTTCGAGCGACGTTACGCGGCCGAGCACCTCCGCGCGCACGAAGGAAATGTATCCGCCGCGGCGCGGGCCATGGGCGTATCGCGCCAGTTCTTGCACAAGCTCATCTCCGAGCATGGCCTGAAGGGCCAAAGCTCCGTTCGATGAGGCTCCTGTCCGCGCCTGCGCTTCCGCCGGCTCAGAACGCTCCTGCCACGCCGAACACCGTGTGACCGGGGCGCACGTCGAGCACGGGCACGAGCGAATCGAGCGTGCTCGGGGGCCTTCGGGCCATCTGCGGCTCGGGGGGCTCGTACGTCGAGAGAAAGGCGGCATCGATGGCCACGCCGATCGCCGCGCCCACGTAGCTCATGCCCATCATGTACTGAAAGTAAAACCCGTCGCACTTCTCGAAGATGCACCCGACGGGCAGGGA
Organism: Polyangium sp. y55x31; assembly: GCF_029946505.1. GTDB lineage: Bacteria > Myxococcota_A > Polyangia > Polyangiales > Polyangiaceae > Polyangium. Next base: position 24,854 of record NZ_JARZHG010000042.1, on the reverse strand, counting down.
GAGGCCGAGGGCCGTCCCCGTGATCCCGAGGTTCATCCCGAGCACGGCAAAACCCCGGCCGACCCGCCCGTGTTTCCAGTGCACGATGGGCCCGCCGACCACCATGCCGGTAAGCGCAACCGGCCAGAGATAAACGTGCACGTTGAAGAGCGGCGCCGGAAAGGTCCCCACGCCGAGGGAGGCGCCGGCGATGGTGATCGTTTGCCAGCCGTACCAGACCTTGCGCGGCTGCTCGGAGGGCAACACGACGTACGACGGCGGGGCCGATTCCGCGGCGGAAGCAAACGTCGTGGCGGCGAGGGCCGTCAGGATGGATGCCAGACAAGCTCCCTGGATTCGCATGTCCCCTCACGAACGAGCGTCGTCCCTCGGCGGTCGTCACTTCCCAGAGTGGCCGACTTCCTCGGAGACACCCTAAGCAAGTCGAACGGCTCGGCCCAAGAAACAGACGCGGCACCGCGGCCAGATCCGTCCAGCGAACCGCCCCCTCCTCCCACCGCTTGCAAGGCGCGTGGCGACGCGCTGGCTCGCCAAGGTTCCGCGCCGTCAGCTCGAGCCCTTGTTCAGCGGCAGCCGGACGGAGCGCTCAGCCTTCTGCGCCCATATCCGCGGAGCACGGTCTCCCAGCGACGGCAGGCTTCACGCGCTGCAACGCAGCTCTCCTCGTGAACATCTCCTGATCTCGTCGACGGCTCCACCGAAGGCCTGCACCCCCGCAAGATTGCGCCGGATCCCCGCGAACCACCTCCTGCGCCGCCACGACCCGGCCCGCGGCCGCGCGCCCACGGATCTCGGGCGCCGTGAGCCGCCGAGCCCCGGGCGCGTCCTGCCGCCTGCGGCGCCCGAGGTCTCGCTCCGCGCTCACCCGCACCCGATCCACGACGCCGCAAATCGCCGATCCCACCGCGGGAACGCCGACCTGCGGCGCCGCAAGTCCTGCTCCGCGAGGCCGTCTCCCATCCTTTGGCGCCGCAGGCCCCCGCGCGCGCTCACGAAAGCACGACTTGGGCCGCGACATCATCGCCGACGCCCATACGACCCTCACCCAGGCCAAGGCCTGAGCATGGGTCTCATCTGGGACCGCTTCGCCGGGGCGCTGCCCCGGGCCCCGCGGGGGCTATCCGCCCCTCGACCTGGACCAGGGCACAGCCCTGGACCTCAGGGGGAAGAACTGCGCGATGCGCAGTTCTTCCCACGGGCCGGTGGCAAGATCATGGCGGTGCGTTTCAAGCTGAACCGTCAGCGCCGCTGTCTTGGTTGGCAGGGTGCGTGGCCGGTCTTGACCTGGCCCGTTCGATGAACTGCGCATCGCGCAGTTCATCGACCCCGAGTCCGGTAGTGGGGGAATGGGACCAGGGCGAGCGCCAAAAGGGCCCACTCTGATCGGGCGGTTCGGGCCGCACCTCGACCCCCGTTGCCCTACCTGAACACGCGGCGCGGACGGCGGATGTCCGCCCCTCGCTTGGCACGCTTGACACCGGCTCGAATCTCTCCCGCGTACCCGGACGAACCAATGCGGTAGGACAATACGTGTCCTACCAGGAAACGGAAAACCGCGAAAACGCAGTAATTCGTGGTAGTTTGGTCCCATCACTTGAACCGCTCCGATGGGTCGGGCGCCGCGAGACGCAGCCCGATGCCGGGGCGTGCTGGCGAGGGGACCGTGGCGAACGTCCTGGATCCGGAGAAGCGTCTGCGCGTGCTTGCTGCTTTGGTCGATGGCAACTCCGAGCGTGCCGTCGAGCGGATGACCGACGTCGATCGGAAGACGGTTCGCCGCCTTGCGCTCGCGTGGGGGCAGGGCGCGGTGAACCTGCACAACAGGCTCGCGCGGGGGCTGCAATGCTCCCTCGTGACCGTCGATGAAATCTGGGGGTACGTGGGTAAGAAGCAGGCGCGCGTGACCGCGGAGGACGGGCCCGACGTCGGGGAGGCGTACACGTTCGTCGCCCTGGACGCGTCGAGCCGGTTCGTCATCGCGTGGTACGTGGGGAAGCGCGACCAGGCATCGACGGACGCGTTTATCGCAGACCTCCGCGCGCGCCTGGTCGTCATGCCCGCGATGACCTCGGACGGGTTCGCGCCGTACATCATGGCGATCGGCACGAGCTTCGGGCCGGGCGTCGACTACGCGCAGACGGTCAAGAACTACACGAAGCGCGGGCGGCGAGAGGGACCGTCGGATCATCGTTATGAACCCGCGAGGGACCCCTTTATCACGAAGCGCGCGGTCTTCGGGGCCCCGAACTTGGACGCGGCGAGCACGGCCTACGTTGAGCGCAACAACGCGACGATGCGTCACCACATCGGCCGCATGCGGCGCCTTTGCCTGGCTTTCTCGAAGAAAGCCGAGAATCACCGCGCTGCGGTCGCCCTGGGCTACGTGCATTACAACTTCTGCCACGTGGTAAAGACGCTCCGCGTCACGCCTGCGATGGCCGTGGGGCTCGCCGATTCCGTCTGGTCGCTGGCGGAGCTTGACGCCGCGCTGATGACCGCGGGCCCGTGCGAGGCGCCGGAGAAGCAGGCGCTCGCCCCTCGCGTCCCCGAGACGACGGCGCGGGAGTTGCCGAACGGTCGCGGCTTCCTCCGCGTCGTGAACGGCGGCAAGCCGTCCGCCGCGCCCGCTCCGATGGCTCCCCCTCCGGTCGAGCCTACGTCGATTGCGGCGCCCGTCGCGGCGTCATCCAGCCCCGTCACCGACGAGACCGGGCAGCTTGACCTCTTTGCTTGGAAACCTAAGCCGCGTCAATTGACGCTATGGGATGAGACGTGAGCGAAGACGCGACGGACACGCATATCGGGCGTCTGGTCATAGCCGCGGCGTATGCTTCCGCACGACGCCCGTCGTTCCAACTGACCCAATTCGAAGCATGCGTTTACGGTGTCGCCGCGGACGACATTCTAACCGCGTTGAAAACGCGACGTGCTCACGAGGAGATGCGCCACGACTACCACGGTGGGTGGTAGTTGTATTCAGCCGTGCCCGGAGGCTTTGCGCGCCGCACTCAGCACAAATTCACGAAGTTCATCCACCGTAGGCGAATCGAACGTCGGATCGATCGCGTGCTCAATGTGCCATTCCACGGTAGACTTGCCACGCTTATAGTATATGAGCAGCATGTCTTGAGATGGTCCACCAACATCTCCACGCGCAAGCCCAATGACGGCATCATTGTCGGGGACAGGTCGGCCAAAATCGGGCTCATCACCAATCGACATGGTCATGTGAGCCAAACTAGGAACCTCGTGCCTACCAATACGTATCGTTCGGGACGCTCGCGACACGGACGCCTTGTTTGCGCGCTGTTTAAGCAATGAGTCCTGAAGGTTCTCCATTGCGATTATTATCAAGTTCGCAATGGTGGTGTACCCAGCTTCGCGCTGGGCAGCCTTGGTCTTAGCCTGTGCTTCGCGCTCTTGGGTGGCGGAGGCTTCACGCTCCGCCTCGGCTTGCTGCTTGTGCAGTCCAGCGATGATATCGTTTGCTGCGCGATCGAACGGATTGTCGGACATGTGGCCTCACATGCGAGCACGCGCATAGCCGACCCCTTGACGTGGGGCCGGTGCCCTGGCATGGTCGGGCCACCCTTCGCGGGGATGACGGGCGAGCATGACGGGGCGCAAGCCGCGTGGCTCGCCCTTCTCTTTGGTGAACTCGACGTGCTGAACGGTTGGCACGTGGCCGCCCGTTCGGCACGGTCATGGAATACAGGCTACAGGATGGGCGTCAAGAGGCGGGAGCGTGGACGGGCGACGCGGCGTCGATCCGGGCTTCCAACTCGCGGATGCCGCGCAGGATCTCCCGACGAAGGAAGGCGCGGGCGTGGACGCGCTGCGACGGCGCAGCGGTCGCATCCTCTACGAGCGTCCGGAGGTTCGTCACGACGGGGCGCAGCAGGCCCGCGTAGGCCGCCAGCGCGGCCGGGTCGGTGGTCTGGACGGCGGCGCGGATGCGCTCCCGTTCCCGAACGCGCGACCGGCTCACGCCGCCCTCCCGATGACGGGCGTCGTCACGACGAGCTTGCCGCCGAGAAGCACCTCGACCGCCACGCCAGCCGCGGCGGCGATGCGGATCGCGAGCGTGCCCGTGGGCGAGCCGTTCGGGTTCGCGGCGCGGCGGAGCGTGCTCGCCGGGATGCCGGTCATGACGGAGAGCGCGCGGAAGCTCCCGAAGGCGCGGCGGAGCTTGCGGACGGCGACGCGCACGTGGCGAGCCTCCTCCGCGGAGAGCATGAGCGCGCCCGACTTGCGACGGGGGCGCGGCGTCTCGGGTTCGGGCGGGCAGGGCGGATCGTTCTCTTGGCCGTAGCTACCGGGCCATGACAGATCGTGCATGGGCGTGACCTCGTGCGAGCGTGGTTGCGTCAAGTCGCCCTTGGGGGTTCACAGGTCCCCAGGGGCGGCGCCTTTTCCAGGCCCGGCAAACCTACGACGTCACGCAAGGTTTGTGATCAAATGGGCCCACTTTGCCCGAAAGTACCCCACTACCCCGAGTCCAGCGCTTGCGCTGGTCCGGGTCCAGGGGCGGACAGCCCCGGTGGGGTCTGGGGCAAAGCCCCAGCGAAGCGCCTTCGAGATGAGACCCATGCTCAGGGCGCGTCCAGCGGGGGGCGTTCACGCGCCCCCCGGGGACGTCCGCGGAGGTGGCTTGGGCAGGCAACCAGGCCACACCTCGAGAAAGTCGCGCAGCGCAGCGACGAACGTGCTCAGGCGCGCGGGCACGTGCTGGCTGCGGGGATATACCGCGTACATTTGCTCCGCGGGCATCACGTACGCCGCGAGCACCTCCTCGACCTTCCCCTCGGAAATCACGGGTGTGGCCAGGTAGTCCGGCAGGCAGCAGATCCCGCAGCCGGCGACGGTGAGGTCACGCAAGAGCGCCCAGCTATTCGCGGTCGCGTGGCGGTGCACGATCGATAGCTTCGTGCCGCCGCGGGAGAAACGCCACGTCGCCGTCTCGCGCCGGGTGCCCATCACCAGGCACGTATGCTGCGGAAGCTCGCGCGGGTGCGCGGGGACGCCGTGACGCGCGAGGTAGTCCGCGCTGGCAACGAGGCGGCGCCGCGAGGGCGCGCCGAGCTTGCGCGCCACGAGCGACGCGCTGTCGCACGGCTCGACCTCCAGCACGACATCAAAGCCGTCGCGCACCGGATCGACACGCTCGGAGACGAGCTCGACCTCGACAGCGACACCCGGGTACTCCTTCGCGTAACGCCCGAGGACACGCCCGAACACCGTCTGCCCGAACTCGACCGGCGCGGCGACCCGCAGGCGCCCGCGGACCTCGCTGTCGCGTGACGACACCCCGCGCTCCGCCTCGGCGAGCGCGTCGAGCCCGGCGCGCACCTTTTCGAGGTAAACACGCCCCTCCTCGGTCAGGCGGACGCGCCGCGTCGACTTGAGGAGCAAGAAGACCGCGGATGGCGACGATTTCGCGCGTTTGAACCCCAAGAGTTATGTGCCCGCGCTGCTGCTTCCGGACGGCACCTTGTTGACCGAGACGGCGGTCTTGCTGAATTACATCGCCGACACCTGGCCGGAGGCCAAGCTTGCCCCGCCGCGCGGCAATCTCGCGCGCGTTCGCTTCGACGAAGGGCTGCAATTCATCGCCACCGAGCTGCACAAGGGCTTCGCGCCGTTCACCCTGATGCCCAATACGAGCGAGGAGTCGAAGCGCTGGGCCGCGCAGCGCCTCGCGGGCCGCGTCGGCCTGCTCGCCGAAGCGCTCGCCGATCGCCCGTTCCTCCATGGCGAAGCGTTCACCGTCCTCGACGCGTACGCGTACTTCGCGCTGCGAACGTATCGACACCTGCTGCGGGTTGATCTGCCGGGCGCGCTTGGTTCCTACCTGGAGCGGCTCTCCGAACGCCCGGCCGTCCGCGCGACGCTCACGGCGGAAGGTATTGCCTGAGGCTGCCCCTCTGGGGTTCGCCCCCCGAGGGGCCTCCAGGGAGCGGGATCAGGGAAGGAACTTGGCGAGGAAAATATCGTAGTTGCCGGAGCTCAGGAGCTGGCCGGCGCCGAGGTCCACGGGCTCCAAGAAGGAGCCGGTGAGCAGGAGGTTGCCGCCATCGTCGAGCGCGGGCGTGATATCTTCCAGTCTGCCTGCAAAGCGCCGGCTCCAGAGATGGTTCCCGCTCGCATCCAGCTCGACCACGAAGGTGTCTTCCTGGAAGTACTCTGTGCCTACCGCGGTGAAAGTGATGCCGCCGAAGTTCACGGTGCCCTGGAAGTATCCTGTGAGGAGGACGTTGCCGGCGTCATCGACGGTCATCGCAGTGGAGTCCTGGTAGTAAGGATCTCCGAATCGTTTGCTCCAGACGTGGTCGCCGTTCCCGTCGAGCTTCGCCAGGTAGATGTCCATCCCCCCCGCGCTCGTCAAAGGGCCGCCGCCGAAGTCCACGTCGCCTGCGAAATACCCCAGGAGCAAGACGTCGCCTGCGCTGTCGATCGCCATCGCACGGACGCGCTCATCACTGACATCCCCGAAGCGCTTGCTCCAGACGTGGTTGCCATCGGCGTCCAGCTTGGCCACCACGATGTCGTCGGATCCCAGGCTCGTGAGAGGCCCACCGCCGAGGTCCACGGTGCCCGAGAGGGTTCCGGCGACCAGGACATTGCCTGTGCTGTCCATCCTCATTCCGGCGGGGATGATGTTCGCGAAGTGCTTGCTCCAGAGGTGGTTGCCGTCAGCGTCCAGCTTCGCGACGTACGTGTTCCAACCCCCGCCGATGAAGGGTCCGCCGCCGAAGTCCACGGTGCCATAGAAGTCTCCGGCAAGGAAGACGTTGCCTGCGCTGTCGGTCGCCGTCGCGCTGACGGACTGGTAGCTGGAATCTCCAAAGCGTTTGCTCCAGAGATGGTTCCCGTTCGTGTCCAGCTTTGCGACGTAGATGTCCGAATTCCCCGCGCTGGTGAGGGGACCGCCGCCGAAGTCCACGGCGCCTTGGAAATCCCCGGCAAGCAGGACGTTGTCCGCGCTGTCGATCGCAGCCGCATTGGCGTATTGGTAACTGGTGTCTCCAAAGCGTTTGCTCCAGAGATGGTTCCCGCTCGTGTCCAGCTTGGCCACGAAGATATCCGAGCCAGAGTTCCCCGCGTTGACGAGTGTCCCACCGCCGAAATCGATGGATTGATCGAATGCACCAGCCATCAGCATGTTGCCCGCGCTGTCGAGCGCGAACCCGCCGACCCATTCGTAACCTCCTCCCCAGAACACCATGCTCCACAACGTGCATTGGGTCGTCCCGTCGCAGTTGTCATCCTCCGGCGTGGCGCAATTCTCCTGCTCGGGCTTTACCTCCATGAGGCAAGGCCCGAAGAACCCATTGACGCACGCTCGTGTCCCCGCCGTGCATATCCCGATGCCCAGCGTGCCTTTGGGCCCCGTGTAACAGGCCTTCGTCTCCCCCGGCAGGCACGCGCAGTCGTTGCCTTCCTCGTTCACGAGCCCATCACAGTCGTCATCCAGCGGCGAGCTGCAGCCCTCGGCCTGGGGCAGCACCTCGCTGCAGGCGGTCCAGCCCGTCCCGCTGCCGTTGCAGAACTTTTTCCCTCCCTGGCAGATCCCGACGCCTTCCGTGTCCGCGGGGCCGCTGTACCCGCAATCCTGCCACGTTCCCGGCGTGCAAACGGAGTCGAGCGGCAGCGAGATCGGGCTCAGGATCGTGCACGCATCGCCATTGCCACCACAATTCGAGGCCGGCCCCGATCCGGTGGCCGTCACCGTCGCGAACGGCGCGCTCGCCGGACCGACCTGGAGCTCTACCGTCCCGTTCATCATGACGTCCACGCACGCGAGCCCGTTCGCGTCGGTCAGCGCCGGGGACGACCAGCCCGCGTAGCTCACCCCCGACGCGCTCACGGAGATGCCGGAGGCCACGTCGGACCCATCGACCGAGACCACCGGCACGAGGAAGCAATGTTTCTCCTGCCATGGCCTGTCGCAATTCCACCAGGAGAAATGCCTCACCTCGGCCACCCACGCCATCTTCCCGGGCTCGGCGACCGAGGCCTGGATCACCCCCTCGCCCTCCTCGCGCCAGATCCCCGCGTCGAGATCGAACCACCACGCCGGGATCCATTCCCACTCCTGCACGTTCGCCGCCACCGCATCCGGCAGCACCAGCTCCAGCGTCGCCCGCTTCCCCGGTGCGAGATGCACCTTCTGGCTGCCCTGCCACAACGTCACCTCCGCCATGAACAGGCTTTCGAGGCCGACCGTCGCGCCATTGCCGGCGGCGATCCCTTCGAGCGGCCCGGGGGCATTCGCGAGTCCCTGGCTCGGATCCAGCGGCACGATGGTCGCCTCGACCGTCCCCGTCACCGGCTCGCCGATGTCATCGACGATCGCCCCCGAGGGAATGGTCACGTGCACCGGTCCCTGATCGAGCGCGGCGCCCGCGGTCGCGTCGAAGGGAATCGGCGGGGGAAGGGGAAACAGGTGGACCTCCGCCCCGCCATGGGCGCCCGGGGGCAATTCGACGACGACGCTCGCGGGCGCATAGCCGAAACGCTCGACGCGGGCGGAGAATCGACCGGGGGTGAGGTCGTCGAAGAGGATGTAGCCTGCGCCGTCGGTCGGGCGTGGGGTGCCATTTTGCGCGGTGACGACCGCGGAGGGAACCGGCTGGTTTTGCGTATCGAGGACCTGAACGAGTAGGCTCGTGCCCACGGGCTCCTGGATCGAGCCTCCGCCGGAGCCACCCGCGCCGCCCGCGCCGGCCATTCCGCCGGAACCACCCGCTCCGCCGCTACCGCCCGCGCCGGCCATTCCGCCGGAGCCGCCGAAGCCACCCGCGCCGCCGCTTCCGCTTCCGCCCCCGCTTCCGCCGCCGCCCCCGCTACCGCCGCCGCTTCCGCCGCCGCCGCTTCCGGCACTGCCGCCACTTCCGCCGCCGCTTCCGCCGCCGCCGCCGCTTCCGCCCGCGTCGCCGTTCCCGCCGCTGCTTCCGCTACTCGATGAGGCGACATCCCCGCTCGTCCCTGGTTCCGGTTCATCGCTGCACGCTGCGAGCGGCAACAGAAAAACCGTCGTCGCGAGCCAACCCAAGAAGCGACCCATCGTTTGCATACGTGTACTCCAGCTTTCCTGAGATACACCCTAAACAAATCGGACCGCACTGCCCAAAAAACAGACGCGAAACCGCGGCCTGGATCACGGCGACCGCCGGTCTTGACCTGGCCTGTTCGATGAACTGCGCATCGCGCAGTTCATCGACCCCGAGTCCAGCGCTTGCGCTGGTCCGGGTGCAGGGGCGGACAGCCCCTGCTGGGGCCTGGGGCAACGCCCCAGCGCGACGCCCTCCGGCGGCCATCGGAAGCACGACTCGCGCACCGAGCACGGTTGACCGCCGTGCGAGGGGCATGGTACGCGAACGCGGAAAATTCAGTTTCATTGGCCCCGGGACAGTGCGCTGGCCTTGGGCTTTTCGTGCGGGGATCCATGCTCGCCATTCGCAACCTCAGCAAGACCTATCAAAACGGCGTCCATGCGTTGAACGACGTCACCCTCGACATTCCGCGTGGCATGTTCGGCCTGCTCGGCCCGAATGGTGCTGGCAAATCGTCTCTGATGCGTACGCTGGCGACGTTGCAGGAGGCCGACAGCGGCACGGCCACCCTGGAAGGTCCTGACGGCAAGAGCATCGATGTGCTGCGTGACAAGGATGCGGTAAGGCGCCAGCTCGGCTACTTGCCGCAGGATTTTGGGGTTTATCCCAAGGTCAGCGCGGAGGACATGCTGGAGCATTTCGCCGTGCTCAAGGGGCTCACTCAGCGCAAGCAACGCCGTGAGGTCGTGGATGGCTTGCTCCAGCAAGTGAACCTGTGGGACGTGCGCAAGCGCAAGCTCGGCACGTACTCGGGCGGCATGCGGCAGCGCTTCGGCGTCGCGCAGGCGCTCCTGGGGAGTCCGCGCCTCGTGATCGTCGACGAGCCCACGGCTGGCCTCGATCCCGAGGAGCGCAATCGCTTCCTCAATTTGCTCGCTGAGATTGGTGAGAATGTGGCGGTGATCCTGTCCACGCACATCGTCGAGGATGTCACCGACCTTTGCCCGACCATGGCCATCTTGAACAAGGGCCAGGTGCTGCGGACGGGAAAGCCGAGTGATGCGATTGCGGCGCTCGCCAATCAGGTTTGGCGCAAGCAGGTCACGAAGGCGGCGTTGCCCGAGTACGAGGCGCGCCATACGGTCCTTTCGACGCGGCTCGTGGCGGGCCGGCCGGTGATCCATGTGTTCAGCGGCGAGGACCCGGGGGATGGGTTCGAAGAGGTCGCGCCGAACCTCGAGGACGTCTACTTCCAGCTCCTGCGTGTGCAGGCCACCTGACGTAGGGCTGCCATGATCCGTGAACTCTTTCGCTTCGAGCTGCGCGAGCAGCTCCGGTCTCCGCTGCTCTGGCTCATCGCGGGCTTGTTCGGATTGCTGGCGTTCGGGGCGGCCGGCAGCGAGGCCGTCCAGCTCGGCGGGAGCATCGGCAACGTCTTCCGCAATGCGCCGACGGTGATCTCCACCTGGCTCGCGCTGTTCACCTTGCTCGGGATGCTGGTCATCACGATCTTCATCACCGGCGCTCTTTTGCGCGACTTCGACCAGGGCACGGCCGAGCTCTTTTTCGCCAGCCCGATCCGCAAACGTGATTACTTGCTGGGCCGGCTCGGCGCGGCGCTCGCGGCGAGCCTGGTCGTGTACTTCGTGATTGGCCTCGGCATGTTCGTGGCGCAATTCATGCCGTGGATCGATCCCGCGCGCCTCGGGCCGGTGTCGCTCAGGCCCTACCTGTGGGCGTTCGTGGTGTTCGTGATCCCGAACCTGCTTTTCACCGGTGGGTTACTCTCGCTGATGGCGGTGGTGACACGCAGCATCCTGTGGGTCTACATCGGCGTGATCGCGTTTTTCGTGCTGTACGGCGTGAGCTCCGCGCTCTTGCGCAACCTCGACAACGTCTGGGCAGCGACGTTGATGGATCCGCTCGGCACGCGCGCGCTCGAGCGCACGATCCGCTACTGGTCGGCGGAGGAGCGTAATACCGGCCTGCCGGCGATGGGGGGGTATCTCCTCGCCAACCGCGCGTTGTGGACCGCCATTGCCGCGGCGTTGTTTGCGGCGACGTTCGCGCTGTTCAAGACCGAGCGCAGCGGCACCGGTCGCCGGCGCTGGGGCCGGAATGCGAAGGCGGAGGCGCTCGCGGCGGCGGATCTCGCGGCCCGGCCCGTCGCCGTGACGGCGGTGCAAAGGCCCGAGCCCGTGTTCACGACCCGCACGGTGTGGCGGCAGCTCCTGCGCCAGTTGCGTTTCGACACCGTGGGCGTGCTCCGCAGCGTGCCGTTCCTCGTGATGCTCGCGTTCGGCATGGCCAACTTCATCCCGACCGCGCTGCTGCGCCGCACCATGTATGCCACGCCGATTTACCCGGTGACCTCGCAGATGCTGTCTGCGCTGCAGGGCAGTTACAGCTTCCTGCTGGTGATCATCGTGCTGTTCTACGCCGGCGAGCTCGTGTGGAAGGAGCGCGGCGCGAAGATCCACGAGGTCACCGATGCGATGCCCGTGCCGAGCTGGGTGCCACTCCTCGCCAAGTTCGGGGCCCTGCTCGCGGTGATCGCCGCGTTCCAGGTCATCGGCGGGGTCACCGCGATGCTCATCCAGCTCGCCAAGGGGTATACCCAGCTCGAGCCGCTCTTGTACTTGAAGACGCTGACGCTCGACTCCAGCGTGTACGTGCTGATGGGCGGCATGGCATTGACCCTGCAGGTGTTCAGCAACAACAAGTTCGTCGGTCATGCGCTGCTGATCCTCTTGCTCATCCTGCAGACTGCGCTCGGCCTGATCGACTTCAGCCATCACCTCTACAACTTCGGTAGCTGGCCGATCGCGCCGTATTCGGACATGAACGGGTATGGCCATTTCTTGGCGCCGCAGCTCTGGTTCCAGGGGTACTGGGGCCTGCTCTTGCTTGCGCTCTTGTTCTTGTCGGTGGCGTTCTGGATGCGCGGCAGCATCGGCAGCCGGCGCGAGCGCTTCGTGGTGGCGCGGGAGCGGCTGCGCGGCCGGCTGGGTGCGGCGTTCGCATTGAGCCTGCTTTCGTTCGCGGCCGTGGGCGGCTTCCTGTACTGGAACACGAACATCCGCAACGAGTACCGTTCGTCGGAGCAGAAGCTCGACCTTTCGGCGCGTTACGAAAAGGAATACGGCGCCTACAAGAATCTGCCGCAGCCGAAGATCATGGCCGCGTCGATACAGGTCGATCTGCGTCCCGAGACGCTTGTCCTGCGCGTCGATGGGGTCTACCGCGTGGACAACCCACACGCCTCGCCGATCCAAGAGGTGCACGTCACCCTCGACGACAAGGCGCTCGTCGCGATCGACCTCGGCGGCGCCGAGCTCGTGAAACACGACGCCCCGCTGGGCTACCGCATCTATCGTCTCCAGCAGCCGATGCTGCCGGGCGAGGAGCGGGAGGTACGCTTCAAGCTCGACTACCACCCGAATGGCATCACGAACGAGCTCTTGCAGACGCAGATCGTCGAGAACGGGAGCTTCTTCAACAACCGCATGTTCCCGCAGTTCGGCTACGACGAGCGCGCCCAGCTCGAAGACCGGAACGACCGCCGCAAGCGCGGGCTGGGTGAGCCCACCCGCATGCCCAAGCTGGAAGACCAGGCGGCGCGCGCGAGCACCTACATCGGCGACGATGGCGATTGGATCCTCTTCAATACCACCATCTGCACCGCGCCCGATCAGACCGCGCTCGCGCCGGGTTACCTGAAGGAGGAGTTCCAGCGCGATGGCCGTCGCTGCTTCAGCTACGCCATGGACCGGCCGATGCTGAACTTCTACGCCTTCCTTTCGGCGCGCTGGCAGGTGAAGAAGGGGTTTTACAAGGAAGGCACGCCCGAGCAGATCCCGATCGAGATCTATTACGACCCCAAGCATCCGTACAACGTCGATCGCATGATCGAGGCGGTGCGCAAGTCGCTCTCGTATTACGAAGCCAACTTCACGCCGTACCAGCACCGCCAGGTGCGGATCATCGAGTTTCCAGGGTACGCGAGCTTCGCCCAGAGCTTCGCCAATACGATCCCTTATTCGGAGTCGATCGGCTTCATCGCCGACCTGCGCGACGACAGCGCCATCGATTACGTGTATTACGTGACCGCGCACGAGATCGCGCACCAGTGGTGGGCGCATCAGGTGATCGGCGCCAACGTGCAGGGGGCGACGGTGCTGTCGGAGTCGCTCTCGCAGTATTCGGCGTTGATGGTGATGGAGCAGGAATACGGCCGCGCCAAGATGCGACGTTTCCTCAAGGAGGAGCTCGACAAGTACCTCGCCGGCCGCGGCGGCGAGCGGGTCGAGGAGCTACCGCTCTACCGGGTGGAGAACCAGCAGTACATCCACTACCAGAAGGGATCGCTCGTCTTCTACCGCCTGCGCGAGGAGATCGGCGAGGCCGCGCTCAATCGCGCGCTGAAGAAGTTCCTGCAGGACAAAGGTTACCAGAACCCGCCGTTCACGACGTCGGCCGAGCTTCTGACGTACATCCGCGCCGAGGCCGGTCCGGCGCACCAGGCGCTGATCACCGACCTGTTCGAGAAGATCTGCTTCTACGACAACCGCGTGCAGGCCGCGACCGCACGCAAGCGCAGCGACGGCAAGTACGAGGTGACCCTCGAGCTCTACGCGGACAAGCGTTACGCCGACGGCAAGGGCAAGGAGACGGCGGGCGAGCTCGACGACTGGATCGAGGTCGGCGTCTTCGCGCGTGGCAAGTCGGGCAAGGAGGGGGACGAAGAGGTGCTGTACCTCGACCGCCACCACGTGACCAAGCAGCACCAGGAGGTGACCGTCGTGGTCGACGCGGAGCCCCATGAAGCCGGCTTTGATCCGAACAACAAGCTGATCGACCGCGTGTCGTCGGACAACCGCAAGCGCGTGGATCTCTAGGCCACGACGGTACGGTCGCCGTCCCCGCTTCTGCCCCCGCCTCTGCCCCCGCTTCCGCCCCCGCCCGCTTGGGTGTAGCGTCGCCCCCCGCGATGAACGACGATCCGACCCCGGCCCCGGAAGCGGCCTCGCCCGCTTCTCCCGAGCCGACCCATGCCATGGCCGACGAACCGAGCATCGTGGGCGCCTTCCAGGTCCACGAGGCCGCCGCAGCAGCCGCCGCCGCCGACGCCGCCGCCGACGCCGCAGCCGCCCACGGCGCAGCCCCCGGCGCCGGTCACGCGAGCGACCACGCCCAGGGCGACCACGGACACGGACACGGCCACGGACACGCCCCCGGCGCCCTCCCGGGCCTCGTCCTCGCGGCGCTCGGCGTCGTCTTCGGCGACATCGGCACGAGCCCGCTCTACGCCGTCAAGGAGTGCGTCACCGCGCCGCACGGGGTCAAGGCCAGCCCCGAGAACGTGCTCGGGCTCCTCTCGCTCATGTTCTGGTCGCTCTCCATGGTCGTCGCGGTCAAGTACCTCACCTTCGTCCTCCGAGCGGACAACGAAGGCGAAGGCGGCACCATGGCGCTGCTCGCCCTCGTGCCCGAGAACCTACGGCCGAAGAACAAGACGCACATCGGCTGGATCGCTGCCCTCGTCCTCTTCGGCGCCTCGCTCCTCTACGGCGACGGCGTCATCACCCCGGCCATCAGCGTCCTCAGCGCCGTCGAGGGCCTCGCGGTCGGCGCGAGCTCGCTCAAGCCCGCGGTCTTGCCGATCACCGTCCTCATCCTGCTCGGGCTCTTCTGGGTCCAGAAGCGCGGGACGGCCGGGATCGGCAAGGTCTTCGGGCCGATCATGATCCTCTGGTTCCTCACGCTCGGCGGCCTCGGCGCTTACTTCGTCGCCAAGAACCCCGCTGTGCTCGCGGCCGTCAATCCCGCGTACGCCGTCACGTTTTTCCTCGCCAACAAGTGGCACGCGTTCGTCATCCTCGGCTCCGTCGTCCTCTGCGTGACCGGCGGCGAGGCGCTCTACGCGGACATGGGGCATTTCGGCCGCAAGCCCATCACCTATGCCTGGTACGGCATGGTCATGCCGTCGCTCGCCTTCAATTATTTCGGCCAGGGCGCGCTCCTGCTCCAGCATCCCGAGGCGGCGGAAAACCCCTTCTTCTCCCTCGTCCCCAAGGGCCCGGCCACGTACGCGCTCGTCGCGCTCGCCACCGCGGCCGCCGTCATCGCCTCGCAGGCCATGATCTCCGGCGCCTACTCCCTCACGCGGCAGGGCGTGCAGCTCGGCTTCCTGCCGCGCGTCCAGGTCAAGCACACCTCCTCGGAGACCGAGGGCCAGATCTACATCCCCGAGGTCAACTGGGCCCTGTTCGCCGCGTGCATGGTGCTCGTGCTCTCCTTCCGCGAGTCGTCGAAGCTCGCCTCGGCGTACGGCCTCGCCGTCACGGGCTCCATGACCATCACGTCGATCGTCTTCTTCGTCGTCGTGCGCGAGCGCTGGCACTGGTCGCTCGCGAAGGCGCTGCCCTTGCTCCTGCTCTTCCTGACGTTCGACCTCGCGTTCCTCGGCGCGAACCTGCTCAAGTTCTTCGACGGCGGTTACGTGCCGTTCCTCATCGCCTCGATGATCTTCGTGTGCATGGCGATCTGGCGGAAGGGCCGCGCGCTGCTCGGGCAGGAGTTCAAGAAGCGCACGCGCCCGCTCTCCGAGGTTCTGGAGGAGCTGCGGACCGGAAAGACGGCCGCCCGCGTGGACGGCGCCGCGGTCTTCCTCACGTCGAGCGCCGAGGAGGCGCCGCCCGTCCTGCTCCACCACGTCAGCCGCAGCAAGGCCCTGCAGAAGGTGGTCCTGCTCGTGACCGTGATCCCGGAGCGCATCCCGCGCGTGGCGCCGGAGAAGCGGGTCGAGGCCTCGCTCATCGCCGACGATTTCTACCGGATCATCTTCCGCTCGGGCTTCATGGAAGACACGAACGTGCCCGTGCTGCTCGCCGTGGCCAAGGCCAAGCTCGGCCTCAGGATCGGGCCCGACGAGACGACGTACTACCTCGGCCGCGAGACCCTGCTCGCCACGGGCAAGGGGAAGATGGACAAGGTGTCCGAGACCATCTTCGGTTTCCTGTCGCGCAACGCGACCGGGGCGACCAACTTCTTCAACCTGCCCCCGGAGCGCGTCGTCGAGCTCGGCATGCAGCTCGATCTTTGATGCCCGCGCTTGCCCTGGGGTAACCTCGCGGCTCATGACGAGCCTCGAGTCCCTCGCCGATCGGATCCTGTCGCGCCCGCAGCGCTCCATCCACGACGTCCTCGCCGTGCTGGAGATGATCGACGGCGCCCTGCCCACCTCCGACGGCGTGCACGCCTTCAACGAGCTCTACTTCCTCGTGACGGACCGGATCCGCGGCGAGATCGATCGGGGGCGGTTCACGGCGCCCGTGCTGCTCGAGGAGCTCGACGTGGTCTTCGCCGGCCTCTACTTCGACGCCCTCGTCGCGGAGCTGCGCGCCCCCGGCTCGTCGCCGCGCGCCTGGCAGCCGCTCTTCGAATCGCGGGGCGATCGCTCGATCTCGCGGCTCCAGCACGCCCTCTGCGGCATGAACGCGCACATCAACCACGACCTCGCGATCGCGGTGGTCGAGACGTGCTCGCGCAAGGGCATCGAGCCGCGGCGCGGGACGGGGTTTTTCGACGATTACCTCGTCATCAACGACATCCTGGAAGAGGCGGAGAAGGTCGCGACGAAAAAACTCGCGACGGGGGTTCTTCGTGACGTCGAGGAGGCGCTCGGCCGGGTTGACAATGTGATGGCGATGTGGAGCGTCCGGCGGGCGCGGGACGCGGCCTGGGCAAACGCCGAGGTGCTCTGGGCGATCCGCGACAACGATCTGCTATACGAGACCTTCCGGAAGACGATCGACCGCATGGCGGGCTTCGCCGGTCGTGGGCTTCTGCTGCCGAGGGGCTTTGGGGGAGAATCGGGGACGTGAACACGGAAGGCATGGGGACACGCGGGGGCAGGGTTCGCGGGGGCAAACGGGAGGCGGCCGAGACCACCTGGTCGCATCCGCTGAACCCCGAGGCCGGGATGACGCCGATGCCGAGCGATCCGCGCGAGGTCGAGGCGGCGCTCCGCGCGGGGAAAATTTCCCTGCGGCTCACGCCTTATTACGGGTTCCGGTACGGCGAGCGGGGCGTCCGGTTCACGCGCAGCGACAGCGCGTTCCTCGCGACTTTGCCCGAGCACAGCGAGGCCACGATCAAGCGGCAGGTCGAGTGGCTCGCCGGCGTCCTCTCGAACCGCGGGATGCCGAGCGTCCTGCTCGAACAACACCTGCGCGTGCTCGCGCGCGAGCTCACGCGGGCCGTGCCGGAGAAGCGTGATTTTTATCGGGCGCTTTTCGTGGCATCGGACGGGCTCCGCGCGCGGCGGACCGCGCACATGCCGGAGAGCGCGGGCAGGCCCATCGGGGAGGCGTTTCCCGCGGCGGCGGGGCTACCGAATACGTGGCTCGCGCGGGGGACGGGGCACCTTCTCGTCGCGGCGGTGGCCGACGAGCGGGCGGGCATTCCGAACGCGGTGCCGAGCATCGAAACCTTTTTCCTCGACGGCGCCATGTTCCCGCCGCGGTTCGTGCAGGCGGCGCGGCAGGCGATCGAGCGGGCGCGGGGCGCCTGACACGGCCCGAGCCTCGAATCGGCCATCCGTCCCCTTTCGATCGACGGCGCGGGGAGCCACGTTCCGGGGAGAGGGGACCATGGTCAGAACGAATCTCCGCGCTTCGCTCGAGCTCCCGTACGACGAGGCGCTGGCAAAGATCCCCCAGCTCCTGAAGGACGTCGGATTCGGCGTCCTCACGCGGATCGACGTCGACGAGACGCTGCGCGCCCGGCTCGGCGTGCCTTTCCGGCGATACACGATCTTCGGGGCTTGCAACCCCGTGCTCGCGCACCGGGCGCTCTCGGCCGATCCGGACGTCGGTATTCTCTTGCCTTGCAATCTCGCCGTCTACGAGGATGACGACGCCCGGACGATCGTGGTGATCATGGACCCGCTCGAGTCGCTCGCCGACGACGAGGAGGCGGCGCTGCGCGAGGTCGCGGCCGAGGCGCGGACGAAGATGCATCACCTGATTTATTGCCTTTCGACAGCGGGCCGCCGCGCCGCTTGACGTCCGCTCTTTTCGGCCGGTACCTTCACCGCCGAAAGGAGCTTTCTTCCATGACGAGCAGGACCTGGACCGCGGACGCCCTCCGGGATCACCTCCAGAAGGCCGTATACCTGGAGCTCTGGACCATCCCGATCTACCTCACGGCCGCCTATTCCTTGCAGGTGCCGGGGACGAGCGCGTCGAACCCGCCGAAGCTCACGCCCGTGCGGAGCCCCAAGAACCCGAACCGGAGCCGCGAGCAGCTCGCGTTCAACAACATCTATTCGGTCGTCGTGCAGGAGATGCTGCACCTCGAGATCGCCGCGAACCTCTACAATGCCCTGTTCGCCGGAAAGGGGTATTCGCCGAAACTCACGGGACCGTGGGCGCCGCGCTACGATCGCGGCTTCCCGCCCTGGATCGCGGGGAAGGTGCCGGTGCAGCTCGGGCCGGTAAACGACGCGCAGCTCCTTTTGATGACCACGATCGAGACCCCGGAGCCGAAATCGGACGGGCCCGCGAACGGGCCGCAGGACGTCTACGACTCCATCGGCCAGTTCTACAAGGCCATCGACCAGGGCGTGGACGAGCTCTGGGGGAGCCTTTACGATCCGAACGCCGATCACCGGCAAAAGAGCGAGTTCGCCGATCCGCAATACCCGGGCGACGATTACACGGGCTTCTCCGCGACGATCAACGGCGACAGCCAGACGGCGCGCGCCCAGGCGGACAAGGCGATCAAGGCGATCGTCGACCAGGGCGAGGGGAGCGTCGGCCCCTTCATCGAGCCGGACCTGCGGCCCGAGGATGGCTCCGACGTCCAGGACCGCTTCAGCCATTTCGGCCGCTTCCGCATGGTGCAGGTGATGCTCAAGCTCGGCGGGGCGCTGAAGACGTACCCGGAGAGCGGGAGCGACGGGCTCGCCGCCGCGCAGAAGGCGCTGAACGAGACCTATACGGCCCTGCTTTATTCGCTGGAGAAGGGCTTCGCCGGCGACGCCGGCCTCGACCTCGGCCCGATGTGGGACCTACCCGGCAAGATCGTCTCCGTGTGGGCCGCCGGGGGCATCCCCGCCTTCCAGCCTCTCGACAGCTCCGACGCCGCGCGCTGACCAAGCGCTCCGGCCGTGGCAAACGGCCTCCGCACGTTCCCGCCCACACAACTATTGACGCCGCACGCAGCTTCGGATACTTCGTACGCGAAACTTTCTCGCGCGAGGGATCCAGCTCATGGCGAACGAGCTTCGTTTCGATGGAAAAGTAGCGATCGTCACCGGTGCGGGTAACGGGCTCGGGCGTGCGCACGCGCTCCTGCTCGCGAGCCGCGGGGCCAAGGTCGTGGTCAACGATCTCGGCGGCGGGCGGCATGGCGGGGGCACGAGCTCCGAGGCGGCGGACAAGGTCGTCGCCGAGATCAAGGCGGCCGGCGGCGAGGCCGTCGCGAATTACGACTCGGTCGAGAACGGCGGAAAGATCGTGCAGAGCGCGCTCGACGCGTTCGGCCGCATCGACATCGTGATCAACAACGCCGGCATCCTGCGGGACGTCACGTTCCACAAGATGACCGAGGAGGACTGGGATCTCATCTACCGCGTGCACGTGCTCGGCAGCTTCCGCGTGGCGCACGCGGCGTGGCCGCACATGCGCGACCAGGGCTACGGCCGCATCATCTTCACGTCGTCGGCGGCCGGCATTTACGGCAACTTCGGGCAGGGCAACTACTCGATGGCCAAGCTCGGCCTCGTGGGCCTCTCGAACACGCTGGCGCTCGAAGGCAAGAAGAAGAACGTCCTCGTCAACACGATCGCGCCGCTCGCGGGCTCGCGCCTGACGGAGACGGTGCTGCCGAAGGAGCTCATCGACGCGCTCAAGCCCGAGTACGTGAGCCCGCTCGTGGCCTACCTGTGTCACGAGAGCTCGACCGAGACCGGCGGGCTCTTCGAGGTCGGCGGCGGCTTCTTCGCGAAGCTCCGCTGGGAGCGCGCCGAGGGCAAGACGGTGCGGCTCGGGCGCGAGATCAAGATCGAGGACATCCAGAAGAGCTGGAGCGCGATCGCCGGCTTCGACAAGACCACGCACCCGGCCGAGATCAACCAGTCGATGGGCCCGGTCATGGCGAACGTGCAGGCCGGCCCCGCCAAGGGCGGCAACGAATTCATCGATGTCGATCAGGCGCTCGGCTACGAGTATCCGCCGGTGCATTCGAGCTACGACGAGCGGGATCTCTCGATTTACGCGCTCGGCGTCGGCGCCGCGGAGAACCCGCTCGACGACAAGGAGCTGCGTTACGTCTACGAGATGCACGGGCAGGGGTTCGTCCCGCTGCCGACGTACGGCGTGGTGCCGGCGCTCTCGGCGCTGATGGATCTCGCCAAGCAGGGCAAGACCGCGCCGGGCATGAATTACGGGCTCGATCGGCTCCTGCACGGCGAGCAGTACCTCGAGCTTTCGCGCCCGCTGCCGGCGAAGGCGAAGCTCACGCACAAGGCCAAGGTCAAGGAGATCTGGGACAAGGGCAAGAACGCGCTGATCGTCACGGAGATCCGCTCGACGGACGAGTCGGGCGAGGAGCTTCTGCGCAACGAGAGCACGGCCGTCATCCGCGGCGCGGGCGGCTGGGGCGGCGATCGCGGGCCGTCGTCGGACATCAACGTGCCGCCGGAGCGCGCGGCCGACGCCACGATCGAGCAGAAGATCCCCGACAACCAGGCGCTTCTGTATCGCCTCTCCGGCGACTGGAACCCGCTGCACGCCGACCCGAGCTTCGCGAGCGCGTTCGGCTTCTCGAAGCCGATCCTGCACGGGCTCTGCACGTTCGGTTATGCCGCGCGGCACGTGATCCACGCGTTCGCGGGCGGCGACGCGCGCAAGTTCAAGAGCATCAAGGTGCGCTTCGCGGACAGCGTGTTCCCGGGCGAGACCGTGGTGACCGAGATGTGGAAGGAGAGCGACGAGCGCATCGTGTTCCGCTGCAAGGTCAAGGAACGCGACAAGGTCGTCATCTCGAACGCGGCGATCACGCTCTGGAAGGAGATCCCGCAGCCGAAGGCAAAGCCCGCGGCTGCTGCTCCCGCGGCGGCGCCCGCGAAGGCGGCCGACGATCCGGCCGGTGACGTGTTCATCGGGATCCGCGATTACGTCGAGAAAAACCCGGCGGTCGTCGAGAAGGTGAAGACCATCTTCCAGTTCGATCTCAAGGGGCCGGACGCGACCTGGACCATCGATCTGAAGAACGGCAAGGGCGCGGTCTTCGAGGGCAAGGGCGCGGAGAAGGCCGACACGGTGCTCGAGATCGCGTCGTCGGATTGGCTCGCGATGGCCACGGGCCAGGCCGATCCGCAAAAGCTCTACTTCGAGGGCAAGCTCAAGATCTCGGGCAACGTCATGGCCTCGCAGAAGCTCGGCTTCATGAAGAAGATCGATCCCGAGCAGGCCAAGGCCGCCATCGCCGCGCACAAGGCCAAGGCCGGCGGCGCAGCGGCTCCGGCCGCGGCGGCGCCCGCAAAGACGGCCGAGGATCCGGCCGGCGACGTGTTCATCGGAATCCGCGATTACGTCGAGAAAAACCCGGCGGTCGTCGAGAAGGTGAAGACCATTTTCCAGTTCGAGCTCAAGGGCCCGGACGCGACCTGGACGATCGATCTGAAGAACGGCAAGGGCGCAGTCTTCCCGGGCGCGGGCGCGGAGAAGGCCGACACGGTGCTCGAGATCGCGTCGTCGGATTGGCTCGCGATGGCCACGGGCCAGGCCGATCCGCAAAAGCTCTACTTCGAGGGCAAGCTCAAGATCTCGGGCAACGTCATGGCCTCGCAGAAGCTCGGCTTCATGAAGAAGATCGATCCCGAGCAGGCCAAGGCCGCCATCGCCGCGCACAAGGCCAAGGCCGCGAGCGGCGAGGTGAAGGCGGAGGCGGCTCCGCAGGCCGCGGCGGCGGCGCCCAAGGGTCCGGGCGCGGCGGCGGTCTTCGATGCACTCAAGGAGCGCATCGCGAAGTCGCCGGGAATCGCGAAGGAGGTCGACGCGATCATCGAGTTCCGCCTGACGGAGGGTGATTGGCACGTCGACTTCACGGGTGGAAAGACGACCGTGGCGACGGGTCGGGCGACGAATCCGTCGGCGGTGCTCACGATCTCGACGGAGGATCTCGTCGCGCTCGTGTCGGGCAAGGAGCAGGACGCGCGGCTCTTCCAGACGGGCCGGCTGCGGGTCGACGGCGACGTGCGGATCGCCTCGAACCGCCTGCATTTCTTGAAGGGGATCTTGGGTTAATCGCGCACGTTCGCAGAAGGAGGCTCAAATGGGCAGGCGAGTCAACGTCATCGGCGTCGGAATGGTGAAGTTCCAGAAGCCCGGCGCCAGCGAAGAGTACAACGTGATGGCCGCGAAGGCGGCGCGCACGGCCCTCGCGGACGCCGGCGTCGATTACAACGAGGTCGAGCAGGCGTACGCGGGGTACGTCTTCGGCGACAGCACGTGCGGGCAGCGGGCGATCTACGAGGTCGGCCTGACGGGTATCCCCGTCGTCAACGTGAACAACAACTGCTCGACCGGCTCGACGGCGCTCTACCTCGGCCGCCAGGCCATCGAAGGAGGCCTCGCCGAGTGTGTGCTCGTGGTCGGCTTCGAGCAGATGGAGAAGGGCGCGCTCGGCTCGAAGTGGGGCGATAGGACGAGCCCGATGGACAAGCACGCGGACGTGATGAACCGCGTGCAGGGCTTCAACCAATCGCCGCCGACGGCGCAGATGTTCGGCGGCGCGGGGCGCGAGTATCGCTGGAAGTACGGCGCGAAGCGCGAGACGTTCGGCAAGGTCGCGGAGAAGGCGCGCAAGCACGCGAGCAAAAACCCGTACGCGCTCTTCAACGAGGTCCTTTCCCTCGAGCAGATCATGGCCTCGCCCGAGGTCTTCGATCCGCTCACGCGTTTCCAGTGCTGCCCGCCCACGTGCGGCGCGGCGGCGGCGATCCTCTGCTCGGATGATTTCGCCCGCAAGAAGGGGATCTCGAACGCCGTTTACATCGCGGCGCAGTCGATGACCACGGATTATGCGTCGAGCTTCGGCGACAGCATGATCAAGATGATCGGCTACGACATGGCGAAGGCGGCCGCGGACCAGGTCTACGCGAAATCGGGGCTCGGGCCCGGGGACGTGCAGGTGGTCGAGCTCCACGACTGCTTCACGGCGAACGAGGTCGTGACGTACGAGGCGCTCGGCCTCTGCAAGGAAGGCGAGGCCGAGAAGTTCATCGAGGAAGGGAACAACACGTACGGCGGCAAGTACGTGACGAACCCGTCGGGCGGCCTGCTCTCGAAGGGCCATCCGCTCGGGGCGACCGGCCTCGCGCAGTGCACCGAGCTCGTCTGGCAGCTCCGCGGCACGGCCGAGGCGCGGCAGGTCGAGGGGGCGAGGGTCGCCCTCCAGCACAACCTCGGCCTCGGCGGGGCCTGCGTCGTGACGATGTACCGCAAGGACTGATCCGCCGGAGACACCCGGGACGAAGGAGGCCGCGCTCGAAAGGGCGCGGCCTTCGTCGTTTCGAAGGCGGTTGTGGCGCGGCGACGACACCCGGACACGAGCGCCCCTGTAGAAATATGGCGACACCACGACAGACGCGCCGTGGCGTGAGCGCGACACCAAGGAAGGCCCGACCCGCGTGCATGGACGTGGGGACCTGCAATCTCGCGGCGCCGCGCGGGTTTCGTCGTTCGGCATTGCCCTTGCTCAGGAGGTGGTCCGTCTTGAAAGGAGCTTCCCGATGAACACGAACGGCACGAAAAACCCGGTATCGATGATGGAGACGCTCGCCCACTGGCATTTCCGCCGCATCGAGGAGTGCTCGACGCTGCTCCAGTGGCTGGATCCGCGGCCCGGGGAGCGAGTTCTCGACATCGGCTGCGGCGACGGGTATTACGACGCGCGCATCGCAGAGCGGGGCGCGCACGTGGTCGGCGTCGACATCCACGAAAAACGCCTCGCCAAGGCGCAACGCAAGCACCGGAGCGAGCGGACGGATTATCATTACATGGACGCCGAGGAGCTCGGCTTCTCGCCCAGCTCGTTCGACAAGGTGATCTCATTCTGCGTCATCGAGCATTTCCGGAACGAGGATCGCGTGCTCGAGCACGTCCACCGCGTGCTCCGTCCAGGCGGGCGGCTGTTTCTCTCGGCAGACAGCCTGTCGAACCCCGAGGTCACGGACGCGGAGCGCGAAGCACATCGGCGGAGGTACGCGGTAAACAATTTTTATACCGTGGACCACCTGCGGGAAAAACTCGAGCGAGCCGGGCTCATACTCGAGCGGTACCATTACATCCTCACGACGCCAATCACGCTCGCGCTGGCGCGGCTCTCATGGAAGCTCGACGATCTGCCGCCCTTCCTCATGCCGCTGCATGGTATCGGGTACGCGGCACTGGGGACGGTGGGCAAGGTCATCTCGGATTTCGCCGAGGATCATGCGCGGCGGCCAGACAGCGGGCTCACGCTCTTGGCCGAGGCGCGGAGGGCGTGAGCGCAAGCCGCCGCGCCGGGGCGCCGCCCCGGACCCCGCGGGGGCTGTCCGCCCCTCGACCCGGACCAGCGCAAGCGCTGGACCCGGGGTCGATGAACTGCGCGATGCGCAGTTCATCGAACAGGCCGATTCAAGACCGGCGAGCGACCCTGCCAGTCAAAACGGCTTCGACTGGCAACGCCGTCTCTGGTCTTGCCACCGGCCGTGGGAAGAACTGCGCATCGCGCAGTTCTTCCCAC
>NZ_JARZHG010000041.1 GCF_029946505.1 Polyangium sp. y55x31 | reverse complement strand
GGATGCGGGGTCGGCCGCGGGCGCGGCGGCCTCGGCGACGGCGGGGGCCGGATCGGCCGCGGGCGCGGCGGCGGGCGCGGGCTCTGCCACGACGGCGGGCGTGGGCGCGGACTTCCAGGCGACGGGGATCATCGCGCCGATGTCCCTCGCCTTGCCGGCGAGCAGGACGGTCGCGAACGCCATCGCGGCGGCGAGGGCGGCAAACCCCGCGGTCCTGCGGCGACGGCGCGCGCGCACCGGGGCGCCGAGGGCGAGCATCGCGGCCTCGCGCATCTCGGCGGCGCTCTGGAAACGCAGGCCGGGGTGGCGCGAGAGGGCGCGCATGACGAGCTCGTCGACGGCCTCGGGCAAGCGCTTGCCAGGCGCGCGATCCCGCGGCCGTTCGGGGCTGCCCTTCATCTTCGCGTCGACGATCGCGGCGGCGCTCGCGCCCGTGAAGGGCAGCGAGCCGGTGAGCATCTCGTAGAGCACGCAGCCGAGCGCGTAGAGGTCGGCGCGTCCGTCGACGCGACCGCCCGCCGCCTGCTCGGGCGCCATGTACTCGGGCGTGCCGAAGAGCGTGAAGCCGGCCGCGACCGCGTTGTCGCCGCCCGGCGCGCCGAGGACAGCCTCGCCGATGTCCTCGGGCGTGTGCGCGAGGCCGAAGTCGAGCACTTTTACGCAGCCGCTCTGGGTCAAGAAGACGTTCGCGGGTTTGACGTCGCGGTGGACGATGCCCGCGGTGTGCGCGACCTCGAGGGCGCCGAGCGCGCGGATCACGATGCGCAGCGCGCGTTGCCAGTCGACCTCGCGCTCGCGCGAGATCAGGGCTTCGAGCGTCTCGCCTTCGAGCAGCTCCATCACGCAGAAGAGGCGGCCGTCCGCGGCGCGGCCGAAGTCGTAGAGGTCGACGAGCCCTTCGTGCGAGAGGCGCGACATCGCGCGGGCCTCGTGCCGGAAGCGCGCAGCGAACTCGGGCGAGGCGCCGTGCTCGGGGGCGAGGATCTTCACGGCCACGCGGCGGCCGAGATCCACGTGCTCGGCCTCGTGCACGACGCTCGTGGCGCCGCCGCCGAGCTCGCGCACGAGCCGGAGGCGCGTGCCGGGCAAGAGGCCCTCTTCCTCGGCAGGAAGAGCCTGCGGCGCCGCGGGGCGGGCCTTCTCCTCGATCGTGGCCTCGAAGGTGGCGCGCGCGGCCGTGACGAGTCGCGCGAACTCGCGGCGGCTCTTCGCGGGCTCGCTCGGGAAGAGCGACTGCATGAGGTACTGCGTCCGCGCGCGCACGCCGCGCTCGCCGCCGGGCAAGGGAGGCGCGGCGCCGAGGAGTTTTGCGAGGTCACGCGCGGCCACACGCGCGAGGCCGTAGCGCGCCTCGCGATCGAAGGCCGTGAGCTTCGCGAGGATCGTGTCGAGCTCGGGCGGCGCGCCGATCTGCGCGGCGATGGGCGGGAGGTTCTGCGCGTTCCGCGCGACGGCGGCCATGTGCACGGCCGCGTCGCCCTGCAAGAAGCGCCGGCCCGCGCAGAGCTCCCAGAGCATCACGCCGAGCGCGTAGACGTCGACGCGCGCGTCGCCGGTGTCGCCGTTCGCGACCTCGGGCGCGACGTAGCCGGGTTTGGCGAAGACGACGCCGCTCACCGTGCGGCAACGGCGGTTCATGCCGCGCGCGGTGCCGAAGTCGATGATCTTCACGTCGCCCGCGTAGCTGACCATCACGTTCTGCGGGGAGAGATCGCGGTGCACGATCGCGAGCGCGCGGCCCGCGGGATCCTTGCGCTCGTGGACGTGCGCGAGGGCCTCGGCGATCATCGTGGCGACGGCGACGGCCTCGGCCCAGCCGACGCGATATCCGAGCGCATGCGCGCGGCCGCGCACGTCGCCGAGGCTCTTGCCCTCGACATGCTCGACGACCGCGTACGGCTCGCCGGTCTCGTCGTCGAGCGAGGCCTCGAGGACCTGCGCGACGCCGGAGTGCTGGAGCTGGGCCTGCACGCGGGCCTCGTCGAGGAAGCGCGCGATGAAGCTCGGATCACTCGCGTGATCGCGGCGAATGACCTTCACGACGACAGGCCGCTCGGCGCCCTCGATGCCCATGGTCGACGCGAGGTAGACCTCGCCCATGCCCCCGCGCGCGATGCGGCGAAGCAGGAGATATCGGCCGAGGACGCGCGGAAGCTCCTCGCCGGGCCCCGCGCCGGCGCGCTCGTCGTCGTGCGGAGCGGCGAGGTCCGAAGCTCGCGTCGCCTGCGCCGCGCCGTCCACGCCGGCGCGATCCATGTCGAGGGGGGCAGTCGCCATGCCCACACGCTAGAAATGTAAGACAAGGTGGGCCAATAATTCGGCATCTGGAAGTCGCGACGCGCATGGAGGACCACAGACAATTGCCGCGGGCCCTCCGGTCGGCTATGGATAGGTCGGATGTTGCGGTTCGCGGTTCTTCGTGCGCTGGCCGTCGCGGCGGTGTTCGCCGTGGCGTGGCTCGTGCCGCTCCGCGCATACGCAGCGATCGTACCGGCTTGCGAAGACGATGCTTCGTCCTCCTTGGGCATTGCGCCGCGTGTGGCGCAGCCGGAGGGCGAGGACGTGGTGGACTGCAGCGCGCCCACAGCGCCGAACGACGAGGTCGATCCTCAGATCGCGGCGATGTGTGACGAACGCGGCGCCACGGCAGTCGCGCCAGGGCGGATCCACCCGATGACCGACGCGCGCATCGACGCGGGGGTCTCGTGTGACGGGACGGAATTCGGTCCGGCCCTCGGTCCCTCGCACGGCGAGCAGAACCCCATCGCGTCGTTCGTCGCAACGGTACCGGACGCCATGCTTTCGGCGTCCTTCGATCTCCGACCGGCCTTCGCCGTCGAGCTCCCGGCGTACCCGCCGGTGGAGGGCGCCCCACTCCGGGGTGTTCGCCGAGAGATCGATCGGCCTCCTCGCGCCTGACGCTTGTCGTGGTCGTTCGCGCGCGCGAGCGACAGACGAATGCAAGCGATCCAGCGCGAAGAGGAAAACTCGCGAATCGGCTCCACGCCCCTTCCGGTTGAAGGCGGGGGGGCGTCACCGGTCCGCACGTGTCACGGCAGCGTCGATCGAAAGACGACGCGCGAGATCGTGGATTTTCGTCCCGAAGAACATTCGTCGGGGCGATCGAGGTGTCGAGCTCTCGCAGCGCGATGAGGAGCGCCGCGCGGGCAGCACCGTGCTCGGAAAGAAAGAGAAGAAACATGAACAAAGGAACCGCCATCGTCGGCTTCCTTCTCTGCTTCATGGCAGGGATGGCGCTGATGTGGGGCATCGATCGCGGCGCCGGCGGCGGCCACTCGGCCAGCGCCGAGGCGACGCAGGAGTACGTCGCCGGCGGGACGTGGGATCACAGCGACGCGTCGGTCCCCGTCTCGTCGAAGGATCCCACGTGGGGCAACCCGAACGCGCCCGTCACGCTGGTGCTCTTCAGCGACTTCGAGTGCCCCTTCTGCAGCAAGGTCGAGACGACCCTGACGCAGCTCCGCGAGCAGTACGGCCCGCAGAAGCTCCGCATCATCTGGAAGTCGAACCCCCTGCCCTTCCACAAGAACGCGCGTCCCGCGTCCGTCGCGGCCGAGACCGTGTTCCGCATGAAGGGCCCCGAGGCCTTCTGGAAGTTCCACGAGCTCGCGTTCCAGAACCAGCGCGCCCTCACGCCCGAGAACTTCGAGCAGTGGGCCGCGCAGGCGGGCGTGGACAAGGCCAAGTTCAAGGCCGCCTACGACAAGCAGGAGTTCGCCGCGAAGGTGGACGCCGACCTCGCCGCCGGTAAGGCCGCGGGCGTCTCCGGTACGCCGGCGTCGTTCATCAACGGCATCCTGCTCAGCGGCGCGCAGCCGATCGACAAGTTCAAGCAGGTGATCGACGAGCAGCTCAAGGCCGCCGACGCCGCGATCAAGGCCGGGACGAAGCCGGAGAAGGTCTACGCCAAGCTCTCGCAGGAGAACAAGGCGAAGGCGCCCCCGCCGGCGAACCGCGACCAGGCGCAGCAAGAGGACAAGACCGTCTGGAAGGTGCCCGTCGGCACGTCGCCCACGAAGGGCCCCGAGACGGCGCTCGTCACGATCATCGAGTGGTCCGATTTCCAGTGCCCCTTCTGCAGCCGCGTGGTGCCCACGCTCGACGAGGTCGTGAAGACCTACGGCGACAAGGTCCGCATCGTGTGGAAGGACAACCCGCTGCCGATGCACCCGCGCGCCGAGCCGGCCGCGGAGCTCGCGCGTGAGGCCCGCGCCCAGAAGGGCGAGGCGGGCTTCTGGGCCGCCTACGATCTGCTCTGGAAGAACCAGCAGAAGCTCACCGACGACGATCTGCTCGGCTACGCCAAGGAGCTCGGCCTGAACGTCGACAAGGTGAAGACCGCGATCCTCGACAAGAAGTACGGCGCCGAGATCACGGCCGATCAGGACCTCGCCGACGAGCTCCAGGCGAGCGGCACGCCGCACTTCTTCATCAACGGCCGCCGTCTCGTCGGCGCCCAGCCGATCGAGAAGTTCAAGGCCGTCATCGACGAGGAGATCAAGAAGGCGCAGGAGCTGCTCGGCAAGGGCGTCGCCGCGAAGGATCTCTACAACGAGATCATCAAGGACGGGAAGACGCCGCCCCCGCCGGAGAAGAAGACCGTCGACGCGGCCCCCGCCGAAGCTGCCTGGAAGGGCAACGACAAGGCGAAGGTCGTGATGCAGATCTTCAGCGACTTCGAGTGCCCCTTCTGCAAGCGCGCAGAGGACACGGTCGCCCAGGTCGAGAAGGCCTACGGCGACAAGGTGAAGATCGTCTGGCGTCACAAGCCGCTGCCGTTCCACAAGAACGCGATGCCCGCAGCGCTCGCGGCCGAGGAGGCCAAGAAGCAGAAGGGCAACGAGGGCTTCTGGAAGATGCACGACGCGCTCTTCAAGGGCGCCGGTACGCCCGACGCGTTCGCCCGTACGACGCTCGAGAAGTACGCGGAGGAGCAGGGCCTCGACCTCGGGAAGTTCAAGTCCGCCCTCGATACCGAGGCGCACAAGAAGTTCATCGAGAGCGAGAGCGGCGTGGCAGACAAGGCGGGCATCAGCGGCACGCCGGGCTTCCACATCGCAGCCGCGGGCAAGGCGGAGGGCTACTTCATCAGCGGTGCCCAGCCGTTCCCGAAGTTCAAGAAGATGATCGATCTCGTCATCAAGGAGTCCGGCGCCGCGAAGAAGTGAGCGGTGACCGTTCCTGACGATCGATGAAACACACCACGAGGGGGCCTCGAGCCCCCTCGTGGCTTTTTGTGCTCGCAAGGCGTCGCGCCGGGGCGCTGCCCCGGACCCCGCGGGGGCTGTCCGCCCCTCGACCCGGACCAGGCACGGCCTGGACCGAGGGCGGAAGAACTGCGCGATGCGCAGTTCTTCCGACGGGCCGGTGGCAAGACCGCGAAGGTCGTCGCACGCAGCGGCACGTTGCCGGTTGAAACGTCAGCGCTGCGGTCTTGGTTGGCAGGGTCGTCGTTGGTCTCGACCTGGCCTGTTCGATGAACTGCGCGGAGCGCAGTTCATCGACCCCGAGTCCAGCGCTTGCGCTGGTCCGGGTGCAGGGGCGGACAGCCCCTGCTGGGGCCTGGGGCAACGCCCCAGCGCGGCGCCTTCGACAACACTCAACCGCGCTTCTTGTGGCGGCCTTCTTGTTCCCACCAGAGCACGTAGCGGACCTGCGCGGCCTCGCGTTCGTCTTCGGGGAGATCGTCGTAGTAGCCGAGATCTCGACCGACGAGTGGAGCGAGCTCCTCTGCGGCGGCGCGGCGGAGTGTGGCTGAGTCCGAGAGGAGTGCGTCGATGAGCCACTCGACGCGGCTGCGTGTGCCGTCCGTGGTCCAGAAGGCGTTCCACTTGCGTGCGTCGCGGCCGAAGTCGTGCCGTGTGACGAGCACGAGTGCGCGATGTGCTGCTTCCACGAGCTCCGTGGTCGTCTCGCCGAGTGTTGCGATGAGCGCTGGGACCGACTTTGCGGCGGCGATCTCGCCGAGGGCTTCGATGGCGAACAGACGCCGGCCGACGCGCTCGGTCGTGGTCCGCGCGAGACGCTCGAGTGACGGGAGGATGGGCGCCTCGGTCGTGGGGCCTGCGGCGACGAGCGATGCGGCGGCGCGACGTGCGACACGACGAACTGGGGCGGCGTCGTCGAAGAGGCGCTTGGAGATGGCCTCCGCGCTCTCTGGGTACATGAGCTCGCCGAGCAGGTGCGTTGCCCAGAACCGGACGTCGGGATCACCGGCGGTGCTGCGCACGGCGAGGAAGGGCACGGCGGGACGGCCCATCGCGACGATGAGGCCGAGCAGAGGGCCGCTGCGCGAGGCGAGCGGCAGCTCGGCGCCGCGTGAGAGGACACGCGGGTCGAGGCGAAGTGGGCCGGGGAAGCGGGCCATGATGGCGTGCATCGCGGCCTCGCCGAGGCGGACGAGATCCTTCTGGGCCTCGCCGTCCTCGGCGCCGGATTCGAGGAAGCGCTGCACGAGGGCGATGGGATCGGGGCCCGCGGTGCGTGCGCGGCTCGGGAGCGTGCTGCCCGCGGGCGCGACGTTCCAGTCGGCGGCGGGGGTGACGCTGGGTTCGTCCTTGGGCGAGCGGAGGGCCCAAGCATCGACAGGCGGGCCGGGGAGCGTCTCCGGGGGCAGGGGCGAGTTCGTCTCGCCGCCTGGGGGTGGGACACGCACGGGGGGCGCGGGCGCAGGCGGCACCGCGGGGACCTGGGGCGGGGGCGCGAAGGCGTCGGGCGGAGGCGCGGGCGCCGTGGGCACCACGGGCCGCACGGGGGGCACGGGAGGCGTCGGCGGCGCGGCGATGGCGTTGGGCGGCGGCTCCGGGGGCAAGGGCTGCGCGCCGAGGCCCAGGGAGGCCTTGCTACGACCGCCGAAGCTCGGCGCGATGGCCCGGCGCGCGGCGCGCGGGGGCGGGGCTGGGGCGGGCGCTGGGCCGGCCTCTGGAGGCCGGGAGACGGCCGTGATGGGGGGAGGCGGGGGCGTGGTGGGTCCGAGGCGCACGCGGCCCGTGGCGACGACGCCGAGGGGCGTGCGGCGGCGACGGGACACGGGGCCGCCGCGGCGTCCGGTGAGGTCCCAGGCGCTGTCGGAGTCGGGGGGGCGCAGGGCGAGGGGCTCGGCGCGCGGGGCGGCGGAGCTCGGCGCGGGCGTGGGGCTCTGGAGCGTCTCCACGAGTGCAGGGGCCGCGGGGGCCGGGGCCGCGGGCGCGGGGGCCGAAGGGGCCACGCGTGGCGGCTCGGGGGCCGGCCGGGGCGCGGGGCTCGGCTGGCTCGACGCGAGGCCCGCGAAGGAGGTCTCGTCCGCGGCCGGCTTCGGGCTCGCGTGGAGCATGGCCGGCGCCATCGCGGAGGCGGACGGCAAGGTGACGGCGATCGTGGAGATGGCCGCCGGCGGGGATTTGGGTTCGGCCGCCGGCGCCGGAGGCTCGGAGGCGTCCGCCGAGCGCGCGGGCAACTCGAAGGCGCGGGCGAGCGCGACGAGCCCGACCTGCCGGGCCGCGCCCGGGGCCTGCGGCGGAGGTGCGGGCTTGGGAGGGCGCTTGGCCGGGGCAACGTCGCCCGCCGCGCCGCCGCGCTTCTTCCGCAGGATGGCGCGCTCGAGCGCCTCGGCGGTGAGGCCCGCGATGGCGATGACGTCGCCGAGCGCGGAGAGCTCCACGTCGACGGCGCCGTCGTCGCCGTAGAGCAGCGCGACGGTCCGGTTTCGCACGACGATCGGCAGGACCAGCACGGCGGCGGCGCGCGTCCCCGCATCCGTGCGACCCGATCGACCGAGCTCGGAGGCGATGTCGACGTCGAGGTCGCCGACAGCAGGCGGCATGATCACGGGCGCCCTGCGCTCGCGGGCGAGGGCGAGCACGCTCGGGCGGCCGAGGGGCACGGAGAGCGACATGAGCCGCGCCGCGCCCGCGCCGGGGCCCGAGGCGTCACGTCCATCCGCGACGTCGCCGTGCACGACGAAGAGCGCCGTGTACTCGAAGAACTGGTGGGCGAACGCGAAGAAGATGTCGAGGACCTCGTCGGTCGTGGTCGCCTCGCCGAGCTCTTCTTCGGCCATCGCCGTGGTGAACGGGCCCTTGCGACGGGGCCGCGCGGCGCGGCGGTCCGGAGCCTCCGCAACGCGTGTCTTGCGATCGCCCGTGACCGCGCGGCGAAGCACGCTGGTGCTCGTGCGGGTGCGGTTCGACTCGCGTCGCACGAGGCGCTCGGGCCTTCGCGAGACAGGCGCCTCTTCCTCGTCGATCGCGTCTGCGATCGGCGCCGGCTCCGGCGGCGCGGCGATGGTCTCGGGCATCTCGTCGCTGGTGCGCGGGCGCGGCAGAGGCGGAGGAAGGGCGACGGGCGCGGGCGCGGGCTCGATGACTGCGACGGTCGGCGCGGGCTTGGGGTGCTCCGAGCGAGCCGCGCGCGCGCCGATGGGCGTGGCCGAGAGCTTCGTGCGTGTCGGGACGATCGGCGGCGCGGCTCCCGCGACGAGCGTGTCCGGCGTCTGCGTCGGCGGCGTCTGCGTCGGCGGATGCGGCGTCGCGATGGGAGGCTCCGGGGCGCGCTCCGGCGGCGGACGCGAGGAGCCGGTGCTTCGCGGCGGCATGACCGTCGGGCTCGGATCGGGGCGGCTCTCGAGCTTGGCGACGAGCCGGAGGAAGCGACGATCGAGCGGGATCTGGTAGGCCTCGGCGATCGCCTGACGGATGCGCACGAGCGGCGCGACGCTCTGCCGGATCTCGACGGCGAGCGCGAAGGCGAGGTCGCCTTCGACGGCCGGCGAGAGAGGCTCGGCGGTGGCGATCGTGAGCACGCGCCGCGTGAGCGCGAGCGGAAAGATGCCGTGCCTTATCGCGAGATCCCCGGGCACGAGGCGCAGCACAGGCGGGGGCGGCAGCGGGAGTTTGCCCGAGGGCGCCTCTTCGAGGCCGAGCACCTCGGCGAGCAGAGGCACGAGCATCTCCTCGCGGGCGCCGCCGACCTCGAGCAGGTTCGTCACGAGGTCACCGCCGTGCACGACCTGCCGCGCGATCGCCTCTTCGAGGGAACGCATCGGCACGCCACGCTCGGCGAGCGCAGAGCTCAACATCGATGAAGGGGCTCGATCAGCCAAGGGGTTTCCATCGATGGTAAACGAAGTTCGCCCAGGAGGCACAAGGGCGAATGCGTCGGTTTGGAGCGCAGCGCGGCGCGTCCAAGCGTCGCTCTGAGCGCTGGCCGACGCTCTACGGCAAAGGCAAGAGCGACACGGGCGGAAGGCGCTCGGGCGCGAGGGTGCCGACCTCACGTCCCGTCACGCGCTCGATGATGTGGATCGCAGGCGCGCCGTACGCCTTGTCGCCGAGGAGCACGTGCCGACCGACCACCGCGAGGCCCCAGTAGTCGTAGTTACCGCCCTGGCCACCTTCCCGCGTATCGGCCAGGACGATCGGCTCGGTTTGTCCGGACGGATCGAACCGCACGAGGCGTGTCGCGTTCTCGAGCCCGGTGCCCGCGACGATCGCATACGCCTCGTCCGGCGCCGCGAGCTCGACTTCGGCGAGGGATCCATCGAACGTGCTCTCCTCGGCGATGCCCGTCACCGCGAGGGTGTCGAGATCCACGATCGCGGCCGCGTGGCCCTCGTCGATCGCGTAAAAGTCGCCCGGCATCGCGAGCACCACGGTCTTGCCCGAAGGATCCCACGGCACCGGCCTCATGCGGCCGAACGGGTTTTTCCCGCCGAGGTCGACGGAGCCCGTGACGCTGCGCGAGGCGAGGTCGATCACCACGAGCGCGCCGTTCTCCGCGGGCTTCCACGTGCGGCGATCGAGGCGCTGCACGGACGCGAAGACGCGATCGCCGACGACACGCAGCGCCTCGATCTCGGGCAGGCCGTCGACGTCGGCGAACATCGAGAGATCGACGGTGCCGCCGAAGCTCCCGTCGGGCTCGATCACCGCGACGCCGGGCTGCTCGTACCGCGCGACCCAGAGCCTCCCTTCCGCGTCGAGATCCGCGTCGTGCGGGTTGTGCGGTCCGCCCGCTTTGCCGCCCGTCGCGAGCTCGAACGTCGTCTCGGACTCGCCGAACGCGACCCACGTGCGCCCGAGCGCGAGCGAATCCGGATCGACCTCGCGCACGATCCCTTGATCTCGTACGCACACGAACGGTCCGCCGAAGCCGGAGGAGAGCAGCGGATCGACGCCGAGCGCGATGTCCGGGATCTCGGTCAAGCAGCCAGCCTCGTCGATGCGCCCGAGGCCACTCGCCTGCAGGTTCGTGGCGAGCATCAAAAGCGCGCCGTCGAGCGCGACGCCGCTGCACGTACGCGCGGTGCCGGCCGGCTCGGAGCAGCCCCCGAGGAGCGTGATCGCAACACCCAGGAAGACGACGTTCGCGCGTGCCATGCAGCCGAGCGGAGCATGCCCGCCCGGTCATCGCAAGGCGCCGGCTAGCCGGACGCGGCGCGCGCCTTCTCGGGCTGGGCCGGGATCTCCGAGGCCTTGCGCAAGGAGACCACGCAACGGAGCGTGAGCCCCGTGTCGCCCGGTTCCACGACGAGCGAGCCGCCGTGCGCTTCGAGGATCGCCCGCGCGATCGGCAGGCCGATCCCGAGCCTGAGCTTGCGCCGGCCGTGCGTCTCGCGCGGCACGATGTCCCGCTCGACGAAGGGCTCGAAGAGGCGCGCGAGCACGTCCTTGGGCACGGCGTCGCCCTCGTCGCGCACCCGCACGATCGGCGCGCCGTCCCGGGCCTCGGCCGTGACGTGCACCGTGCCGGAAGGCGCGCGCAAGGTGGCGAGATCGACGACCGAGGTGAGGGCCGTGGCGAGCACATCCACGTCACCGACGAGCTCGGTCGCAGCGTCGGCGTCGGTCTGCTCGAGCACGAGGCGCACGCCGCGCGTCTTCACCGTGGGCTCGATGCGCGTCATCACCTCGTCGATCAGATCGCCGAAGCGGATGGGCCCGAGCACGAGCGGCTTGTCGGTATCGAGCAGCCAGACGGCGTCGTCGAGCTCCGCGAGCATACGCGTGAGCCGCTCGCCCGCGCCGCTCACCCGCTCGAGCATCTCGCGCGTCGGAGGCGTGAGATCCCGGCCAAACCGGAGCAAGTAGTGGACGCCGGCGAGCATCGTCGAGAGCTCGCCACGCAGGTCGTGGGCCACGCGGTCGAAGAAAACCTCGTCGACACTCATGAGGCACACTCTAGAGCCCGAAAAGGGGCGCGGTAAGCGTTGACCGAGCACACGACGCACACTGCGTAGCACGCAGGAGACGCCGAGGATCGAGGAGATCGCGAAGAGAGCCGACGGACGGATCCGCCGTCTCGCGAGGACGAAGTTCGCAGAGACCGCGCCGCCGCATTGCGCATCGCGCGCGCCGGTCCAAGACATGGGGAAGCGACGCGTCTCGTCGCGCGCGTTCTCGCGCGGACGGCGATCTGCACGCAGTCGGAGGGGGCGGGATGGCGGAGACGATGGGCGGGGCGGGCGAGATGGAGCAGACGAGCGCGTTCCGCCCGCGAGTGCTCATCGTCGACGACGATCCCGACTTCCTCGCGATCGCCGAGGCCTCGCTCGAAGCGCACGGCTTCCAGGTCGAGCGCGCGAAAGGCGGCCTGCGCGGCGTCTTCCTCGCCACGCAGGACGTACCGGACGCCGTCCTGTGTGATCTGCGCATGCCCGGCATCGACGGCTTCGTCGTCGCCGAAGCGCTGCGCTCCGATCCCGCGACACAACGGATGGCGCTCTTCGCATGCACGGGACGGCGCGATCTCTCCGCGCGCGCCAAGCTCGCGAACAGCGCGTTCGACGCGGTCCTGGTCAAGCCCGTCGATTGGGACGAGGCCGCCCGCCTGTTGCGTGACGCGATCCGCGCGCACGCCCACCCGTGAGCCCTCGGACGCTCTCATGTTCCCCCCCTTCGTAGTGTCGTCGTCGGTCCGCGGCGCTATCGAGCTCGCGCGCCGAGGACCCGCTTGATCTCGGTCACGAGCGCGTCGGGCAGGCACGGCTTCGTCAAGAACGAGTCGCAGCCCGCCTCCTTCGCGTCCTTCGAGTGACCCGCGAGCGCGTGCCCCGTCAGCGCCACGATCGGGATGCGCTTGGTTCGCTCGTCGCTCTTCAGGCACCGCGTCGCTTCGAGCCCGTCGAGCTCGGGCAGCGACAGATCCATGAGGATCAGATCGGGCAAGAGGGAGAACGCTTGGTCCAGCGCCTCTCGCCCGGTCGAAGCCTGCGCCACGCGGAACCCGGAGAACGAAAGAAACTCCGTGAACATCTCGCGGTTGTCGTCGAAGTCGTCGACCACGAGGACGAGCGGCGAGAGGCCGCCGTGTTGTTGCCCGAGCCCAGTTTCGTCTGTCGTCTTCACGACGTAAAACCCCCGGTCATCAATGGAGCGCGCGTCGCCGCCTACCCCGCACCCGTGGCGCAGCGTGCGTCACGAGCGAGGGTCGATGATAACCGCAGGCGAGGAACCTCAGGCACGGAATCGTGCCCTTCTTGGGCCGTGGAGACACGCCTGAGCGGCATATCGGGAGAAACCCGACGCGGACGACTCCGGACATCGCGGCACGGATGGCCGAGTGAGGCGATCTCCGACTGCATGGGCCGCGTGATGTCGCGTTACCCTGCAAATCAAAGAGGCGATCGTGTCTGAAGCGAGGAAACGCAAACAAGCAAGCAAGCCGGCAAATGGGCCGTCGCGAAGCACGTCGCGCCCCGCGACGAAGCGCGCTCGCATGCCAGCGGTGCAAACGAAAGACGCGCGTTACGTGGCCGAGCTCGAGCGGCGATGTCGAGAGCTCGAGCGGCGCGCGAAAGCCGCCGAAGCGCAGCGCGCGGAGCTGCTCACGATCGTCTCGCACGATCTGCGCAACCCGCTCGGCGTGGTGATGGTGACGACGACGCTGCTCGCGCGCGAGCTCGGCGGGGATCCTGCACACGATCGTCAGCTCCAGACGATCAAGCGCGCCGCGCTGGAGATGAACCAGATCGTCGAGGACCTCGTCGACGCGGCGCACATCGACGCGGGGAGATTGCCGATCGGGCAGGAGGTGCACGACGCGGCGTCGCTCGTGGAGGCGGCTGCGCTCGCCGCGGCGCTCGCCACGGCGCAGCGGCCGATCGCGGTCGTGAAAGAGGTCTCGCCGCATCTGCCGGCGCTCTACGTCGATCGCGCCCGCGTGCTGCAGGTCCTCTCGCGGCTCGTCAGCAACGCAGCGCGCTTCATGCAGAAGGGCGGGTCGATCACGATCCGCGCCGAGCCCGCGCCCTCCGGCGCGCGCTTCTCCGTGACCGACACGGGGCCCGGCATCGCCGAGCTCGATCGGCCGATGCTGTTCTCACGCAGGCCGCCGGAGGGGCGCCGCGCGTGTCAGGGCATGGGCCTCGGCGTCTACGTCGCCAAGGGCATCGTCGAGGCGCACGGCGGGCACATCGGCGCGCAGAGCGAGGTGGGGCGTGGGAGCACGATCCACTTCACGCTGCCCGCGGCCGACGGAGCCGCGCTCTCGAGTCACGATCGAAGGGATTGAGCGATCCGCGAGGGGCGCGCGAGCCACGCGCGCCTTCGCGCGGGGCGGGGGGACATCGAGCGGGCGCCGCGAGAGGCGCCCGCTCGATTCGTTTCGTCAGCCGGGGTTCTGCGTGAAGCAGCAGCGGAAGCCGAGGTCGAAGAGCTTGAAGCTCTGATCGACCGTGTAGAACTGGAACGAGCACGTCCCGCCGCCGAGGTCGCCGGTGTTGAACGCGCCGCCCATGAGCGGATACGTGCTCGCCGCGCTCCTCGTGATCTCACGGAGGTTGCCCGTGATGTCGAAGATCCTGTTGGTCGCGGCGTTGTTGCTGTTCAGGTTCGACCAGTCCGCCCAGCAGTTCTGCAAGCTGCTCGAGCCCGTGAAGAGCAGGCCGTCCTGATCTCCCGCGATGGACGTGTTGAAGTCGAACGCGGGGCCGATGTTGCAGAACTTCGTGCTGTCGTACGTCGACGTGCACGGCCCGCCGCGCGGGTTGTAGCCCCAGTTGCAGCTCAGGGTTGCCTGGCACGCCGTCGTCCAGTCGGCCGTCGAGCAGATGAACCCGCCCATCGCGTTGCACGTCTGCTCGACCTCGGCCGGCGTGACGTTGAACCACGGCAGCTTGTTCGGCACCGAGCACGCGAGCGTCTTGTCGAGCGTCGTGCCCGGAGGCGCGGTCGTGTGGTAGCCGTTGCCGACGCCGGGCGTGATGATGTTGTTGGCGACGTCGGTGACGGCGTTCGGTCGGCTCGCCTCGTAGCTGTAGATCCAGAGGCTCGACGCGATGCGCGTGACCACGGGTTTGACGTAGTTCGCCGTGTTCGAGCCCTTCGAGACGTAGGTCTCGTCGACGAGCCCGTCACAGTCGTTGTCCACGCCGTCGCAGAGCTCCGTGCAGCCGCCGGCCAAGGTCGAACAATCGGCCTTGACCGCGTTGCACGTCGTCGCGTTCGCGCCGTTGCACACGAACGTGCCGGTCTTGCGGCAGGCGCCGTGTCCGGGCGCCGGCAGGCCGTCGTCGCTCGCGCAGGCCTTGCCGTAGTTCGGCACGTTCTCGTTGAGGATGCCGTCGCAGTCGTTGTCGAGGGTGTCGCAGACCTCGGTGGCGCCCGAGCAGTAGTTCGGGGCTGCGCCGTTGCACACGCCCGCCGGGAACGTGCACTTCCACGCACCCTGCGTGCAAGCGACCGTCACCTGCGACGTGCACTCCGGCCGCGTGGCCGTGACGCTCACGCCGCAGACCTGCACCGGCGTCGGGGCCACGACGCCCTCGTCGATCTGCCCGTCGCAGTCGTCATCCTCGCCGTTGCAGATCTCCTGCGCCTGCTTGTACTGGCAGCTGTACTCGCACTTCTTGTCGTTGTTGAGATCGTAGTAGCCGTTCTCGCAGCCCTGGAAGGCGCACATGCCCGACGTGCACGACCAGATCGCGTGCACCGCGTTCGCGTAGCAGTTGTTGCCGCACGCGCCGCAGTTCGCGACGTCGGTCTGCAGGTTCGGCTGGCCGGTCAGCGCGCCGTCGCAGTTCGAGTCCACGCCGCAGCTATCGACGCTGCTCGACGGGCCGACCGAGTTCTGGCACGTCTGCACGCCGCCCACGCAGGTGTACGTGCCCGCCTTGCAAGGCGACATCGCGCCCGCGGGGGGCGCAGGCGGCACGTTGCAAGCGCCGAGGTTCAGGTTGTTGTCGACGATGCCGTCGCAGTCGTCGTCGAGGCTGTTGCACGTCTCCGTGCTCGGCCCGATGTAACCCGTGCACGCGCCGCCGCACGTCTGCGTGCCCTTCACGCACTTGCTCAGGCCGCCGTACACGAGGTTCGGCGGCGCGCCGACGGGCACGCATTGCTGGCTCGGGATGCCCTCGTCGACCTGCCCGTCGCAGTCGTCGTCTTTCATGTTGCAGGTCTCGGTCGTCGGGTCGATGTTCCCGACGCACACGAGCGACTGCCCCACGCACTGCAGCGTGCCGAGCTTGCAAGGCGACGTGCTGCTCTGCCCGCACGCCGAGCCCGTGCCCGCGACGTCGTCGACGAGGCCGTTGCAGTCGTCGTCCTGGCCGTTGCACGTCTCGGTCTTCGGCGCGATCTCACCGACGCACGTCTTCTGGCCGCCGGGCAGGCATTGCTCCACGCCCTTCTGGCAGGGACCGACGTCGGTCAAGCCGCACGTCGCGCCCACGTCGACGGGCATGTCGTCGATCGTCCCGTTGCAGTTGTCGTCCTGGCCGTTGCAGAGCTCGGCCGTGGGGTTCACCGCGCCGACGCAGACGAGCTGGCCGTTCTGGCACTGCTGCTTGCCGAACTGACAGGGGAAGATGTTGCTCTGGCCGCAGGAGTTGCCGACGTCCGTGGGGTTGTCGTCGACTTGGCCGTCGCAGTCGTCGTCGAGGCCGTTGCAGATCTCCTGGATCTGCCCCTCGACGACGACGTTCGGCCCGGCGCACACGACCTTGTTCCCGACGCACGCCGTCTTGCCGGCGGCGGAGAGCAGCCCGCAGATGCCGTCCGGATCGCCGAAGCAGTTCTTGCCGATCTGCGGATCCATCGAGAGGTCGTCGGCCTCGTCGATCTTGCCGTCGCAGTCGTTGTCGACGCTGTCACCGCACTTCTCGACGCCGCCGTTCGACGGGGTGCACTGGTACTCGCAGCCCGTCGCGACGGAGTTGTCGAGGTCGTAGAAGCCCGGCTCGCACTGCTTGATCTTGCACTGCGTGTTCGCCGAGGTGCACGCCTCGCCGGCGCCCGCGGTCGTCGCGCACTCGGACGTGCCGTTGATGACGACGCAGTTGTTCCCGCACTTGCCGCAGTCCGTCGTGCTCGTGCAGAGGTCGACGTCCTCGTCCTTCACGCCGTCGCAGTCGTCGTCCTTGTTGTTGCACGACGCGTCGTCCGGCGTGTTCTTGATGCAGTAGTACTCGCAGGGACCGTCGCCATCGAGGTCGTAGAAGCCCGACACGCACGTGCCCTTGCACTCGCCCGGCACCGTGCCCGGGTTCTGGCTCGGCACGCAGGTGATGCTCGCGGGATCGTTGTTGAGCAGCTTCGTGAAGCAGTTGTTGTCACACGTGCCGCACGTCGTCTTGCTCTCGAGGTTGATGTTCGGGCCGTCGTCGACCGCGCCGTTGCAGTCGTTGTCGAGCTTGTCGCAGATCTCGATGCCGCCGTTCGTCGGGACGCACGGGCCGCCGCCGCCGGCGCCGCCCGAGCCCGGGCCGCCGTCGGTGCCGCAGAACGGGAAGCAGTTGTCACCACCTTCCCCGCCCTGACCGCCCGTTCCGCCGGAGCCCGAGCCGGAGCCCGAGCCCGACGGCGAGTCGCCGGCGCACTTGTCGAAGCAGAACGCGTCCGTCGTGCACCCCGCGGCCCCGAGCGCGAGCGCCGAGACCACGAGGGCCGAGAGGACCAGCCCGAAGGGCTTGGGTTTGCCGAGCGAGCTCATCGCGACACCTCCGTAACGCCGCGGCGCCCGGAAGACCGCCTGCGTGCGATGCCAAGCGCGAGCGCAGCGAGCGCCAGCGCGAAGCCACTGTTCCGATCCTGCGCGCCGACGTCGCATGCGCATCCGCCGCCGCCCGTTGCGAGGCCCCAGACGCTGTCGTCCGGAGGCGCGCCGCCCGCGCCCGTGCCCGTGGTCGACGTCGGGTTGCCGCCGCCGCCCGCGCCACCTGCGCCGCCTGCGCCGCCCGCGCCGCCCGCGCCGCCGCTGCCGCCCTGACCCTGCAAGCAGTCGCCGTTCTGGCAGACCTGGCCCATCGGGCAGAGCACGCCTTCGCACGGATCGTTGCCGCAGTTGCCCGTCAGCGGATCGCAGTACGAACCGTCGGGGCACGTCGGCGAGGCGCACTTGCTGTCGACGCACGCCGGAGGCGACTGCGACAGGTCGCAGACCTGCGTCCCGACGCACGCCGGATCGCAGCCCGCGACGCACTGGCCGTCCTTGCACACCTCACCCGCGCCGCAGCTCTTGTCGGCGCAGGAGTCGACGCACGTGACGTCGGTGAACGTATCGTTCGGCTTGCAGACCTGGCCCGTCGGGCAGCTATCGGGCTTGCACGGGTTGTCCACGCACGAGCCGCCGTTGCAGACCTTGCCGCAGCCCACGCAGGGCACGTTGTAGCAGTTGTTCTGCACGCACTTGCCGGCGTTCGGGCCGTAGTTCGTGCAGACCTCGCCCGCGCCGCAGGTCACGCCGTCACAAGGCTCCTTGCAGCCGGCGATGCCCTTGCAGACGCAGACCGGAGGCACGACGCAGTTCGCGTCCGCAGGCGTGCCCGCAGGCGCGCAGAGCACCACGCCCGCCGCGTCCTTCACCGTCTTCGTCGCGCAGTCGCCGCAGTTGTTCGCGATGCAGAAGTTGCCGAGCGGCTGGCCGGTCTGGCTGGAGATGACCTCCTCGCAAATCTGGCCCGGCGGGCACGGGAACTCGCCGCCCTGGCAGGGCGTCGCGCACGTGCACGCGCTGCCGCTCTTCACGCACGAGTTTCCGGGCGCGCAGATCGCGGGGGCGTTCGGGTCCTGCTCGTCGGTCGTGCCGTCGCAGTCGTTGTCCTCGCAGTCGCACGCCTCGTCCGTCTGACCCTGCCCGCCGAGGCAAGCGAAGAGGCCGTTGAGGCAGGCCCAGTGGCCCTGCTGGCAAGCGCCGGTGTCGACGCCGCAAGCGCCGCCGATCACCTGCATCGCGTCGAGCGGGTTCGCCGTGCCGTCGATGCCGTCCGGCGCGGGGCCCGGCTCGTCGATCGCACCGTCGCAGTCGTTGTCCACGCCGTCGCAGATCTCGGGCTGCGGGCCGACGCCGCCCTCGCACGTCTCGCCGCCCATGCCGTCGCACTGCAGGATGCCCGGCTGGCAGGCGCCCTTGTCACGCGGCCCCGGGTAGTCCGTCGTGTTGTAGGCCGGCGTGCACGAGCCGCCGACGACGATGCCGTTGTCGGCCGTGCCGTCGCAGTCGTCGTCGAGGCCGTTGCAAGTCTCGGGGCCCGGGGGCACGTCGCCCACGCAGTCGAGGATGCCGCCCGCGCAGTCGATGACGCCCGGCGAGCACTGGCCCGTGCTGCTGCCGCAGGCCACGCCTTCACCCATGAACGTGCCGTCGTCGATCGTGCCGTCGCAGTTGTTGTCGAGGCCGTCGCACGCCTCGGCCTGCGGGCCCTTCGCGTTCAAGCAGACCCAGCC
The DNA here is from genome assembly GCF_029946505.1 of Polyangium sp. y55x31. Taxonomy (GTDB): domain Bacteria; phylum Myxococcota_A; class Polyangia; order Polyangiales; family Polyangiaceae; genus Polyangium. Next base: position 81,345 of record NZ_JARZHG010000041.1, on the reverse strand, counting down.
GAGCGAGCCCTGACAGGCCAGCGATCCCTTGTTGCAGGGCGGCGCGAGCATGCCGTTGTCGGCGCAGGACGCGCCGGGCGGCGGGCACCACGAGAGGTTGCCGTGCTGGCAGCAGTTGCCCGACAGATCCCAGCATCCGTTCTGCCCGGCGACGGGCGCGTCGAAGAGCGGCGCGTCGTCGATCTTGCCGTCGCAGTCGTTGTCCACGCCGTCGCAGGTCTCGGGCTGCGCCTGGATGCCGCCCTGACACACGATCGCGCCGTTCACGCACGCCGTTTGTCCGAGCGAGCAGGGCGGCTGGTTGATGCCGCAGGGTTTGCCGAGGCCGCCGACGTTGTCGTCGATCTGGCCGTCGCAGTCGTTGTCCTTGCCGTCGCAGATCTCGGTCGAGGGGCCGACCTGGCCGACGCACTGCACGCCGTTCGGCCCGCACTGCTGGATACCCGCGACGCACTCGCCCACGTCCGAGCCGCAGGGCCCGCCCGTGCCGGGCACGTCGTCGATCATGCCGTTGCAGTCGTTGTCCGCGCTGTCGCACTGCTCGGTCGAGGGGCCGACGGGGCCCTGGCAGGCCCAGGCGCCGTTCGTGCAGACGAGCGTGCCCTTGTTGCACGGCGACACCAGCGTGCCGTTGCCGTTGCAGGTGGCGCCGGGGGGCGGGCACCACACCACGTTCTTGAAGACGCAGCAGTTGCCGGCGTTCTGCCAGCAGCCGTTCATCCCGGCGGCCGGAGCGTCGGCGAGCGGCGCCTCGTCCACGATGCCGTTGCAGTTGTTGTCGACGTTGTCGCAGACCTCGGGCTGCGGCCCCGTCCCGCCCTGGCAAACCAGCGCGCCGTTCACGCAGGCGAGCGTGCCGGGCGTGCACGGCGCGAGCGCCACGCCGCACGAGGTGCCCACGCCCGCCGCTTGCTCGTCCACCTGGCCGTCGCAGTCGTTGTCGATGCCGTCGCAGACCTCGGCCGACGGACCGACGAAGCCCGTGCACGTGCTGCTGCCGCACGGCTTCTGGCCCTGCTTGCACTGGCTCGTGCCGCCGTACACGAGGCCGCCTGGCGTCCCCGCCGGCACGCAGGCCGTCGGCGCGACCGAGTCGTCCACGATGCCGTCGCAGTCGTTGTCGATGCCGTCGCAGGTCTCGGTCTGCGGGTTGTTCTGACAGGCCGCGAGACCACCGCCGGCCACGCACTGGCCGGGCTGCGGCACGGGCTGCGCGGGCTTGCACGCCTGCGTGCCCTGGCAGTTCGCCGGGGTGGACTGGCCGCAGGCCACCGCGGGGATGTTGTCGTCCGCGATGCCGTCGCAGTCGTTGTCGCAGCCGTCGCAGACCTCGGGCGAGGGCACGCAGTTCGGGCAGACGTTCTCGTCGGTCAGGCCGTCGCAGTCGTTGTCCTGGCCGTCGCAGGTCTCGGTCGTGGGGCACTTGAGCGGGTTACCGCACTTGTTGAAGCCCTCGTCGACGAGGTTCGTCTTGTTCGCCCCGTTGCCGTCGCAGTTGTTGTCGGCCTCGTCGCAGATCTCCTTCGGGTCGTAGCAAAGCCACGTCGCGGGAGCGGCCTGCTGCGCGTCGGTCGTACACGGCAGGAGCGTCTCGTTGCCGTCGGGATCCGCCGACGTGATCGACGCGAGGTAGTTGTTGAGGCACGTGGTGCGCTGCGCGGTCGTCGACCAGCTACAGCACGCCTTCGCCGGCGCGCCCTTGTTGCAGTAGTGCTTGTACCCCTCGTCGGTACAGCCGTTGCAGTTGTCGTCGCCGTTGTTGCAGACCTCGGGTTTGGCCGCGGAGCCGATGATCTGCGCGAGCGCCTTGGCGAGCGAGACCTCGTCGTTCGCCGAGTACGACGTCACGGTGCCGCCGGCGGCCGCGATCGCGTCCGATTTGACCGTGTCGCCGCCCGCGAAGTTGACGACGTAGACCGGGACCTTCCAGTTCTTCTGGTTGGGGGCGGTCCCGAGCGTGACGCCGGTCTGCCAGAGATCCTGGGCGGCGGCCACCGCGTCGGCCTGCGTGTCACACGTCTCGTCGCCGTCGGTCACCAGGATGACGTTCACGCTGCGGCACAGCCGATCCATCACGTCGATCGGCGTGGCGAGGTTCGAGCCGTACGCGAAGCCGGTCTGGCAGTAGTTCGACTGGCTCCAGTTCACGTTCCAGCCGGATCGCAGGTACTGGGTGACGGTGCGTAGCGAGCCGGCGATCGGCGTGGCGCCCTCGGCGAAGAGCTCTTTGTTGTCGTTGCACAGGCCGTCGAACCACTGGAGCAGCTCCGGCACGTTCGAGGCGGGCGCGGCCGGCCCCCACCAGGGATCCTTCGGCAAGGGCACGACGATGTTGCCGCCGTTGCGCCACGAGCCCTCCGTCAGATTCGGCCCCGCGGGCCCGTTCCCGTTTCCGGTGGTGCATTCGGGCTTGTTGCCGCAGTTGTCGAGCAGGCCCGAGCCGGCACCATCCGGCAGCGGGTCGATGGTACAGCCGTAGTTGTCCGGGTTGCACGTGATCCCGTTCGGCACGCCGCAATCGCTCACGCACACGCCGCCTGGGCCGAACGTGCAGTTCTTCATGACGCCCGCGTATGTCGAGAGCCCGAAGTTCACCTCGCCGCCGAACGCCTGCACCGTTTTCCGGAGCGCGCACTTGGCGTCGTTCAACCGGCTCGGAATCATGCCGCAGGAGTTCAGCTTGTACCCATCAAGGGAATCGTCGCACTCGACCGTCACGGCCGAGGGCGGCGTCGTACACGTCGTCATCGAGCCCGACGTGTCGGCGATGATCATGAAGTAAGGCCGCGAGGGCGCAGGCCAATCCGAGGGGTTTTGCGAGAGGCACGCGGCTGCCTCCTGCGCGTCGGCCGGCGCGGTGAACGCGGCGGCCGCGGCGACCCCTGCGAGCACGGCGAACGAAGTAAGGATCCCTTTCGAGGGCTGCCGGAACAAAGCCATGGGTAGCTCCGAGGGGCACACGGACGTGCACCCGTTCCACGCACGCCTTCCCGCCTTGGACTCGACGGAGGCGAGCATCGTCGTTCAGGATCTCAGAGCGCTCGTCGCGCCACAAGCCCCGGACACGCCCCCGGCGCGCCCGCAAGCTGCCCGTTCCGTCATGGACTCGGCGCGTCGCACGCGCCGGACGGTTGACGGTCCCTTCGCTACCGCGAAGTGTCACCCGAACGCGCCCCGGAATTCAGCCCGGGGCGCGCGCGGCCCTCGTTTCAGGGCTTGACAGCGAAGAGGAAAGCGTCGTCGCCGGCCGCGGACACGGGGCCGAGACCAAAATCGACCGTGCCCCCGAAGCTGCCCGTGAGCACCACGTTGCCGCTCACCGGGTCGAAGACGAGCGACTGCGGCGACTGCGCGAGAGGCCCGCCGTAGCCGCGGCCCCAGACGAGGCAGCCGTCCTTCGCGGCGAAGCGGCCGAGGAACATGTCGAACCCTTCCGCGCTCGGGATGGCCCCGCCGCCGAGATCGATCGCGCCCGTGAACGCGCCCGCGAGGAGCAGGTCGCCGTTCGGCGCGAACGCCACGCCGTCGGCGCGCTGGAAGGTCGTATCGCCGTACCTGAGCGTGTACGTCTGCGCGCCGCCCGAGGTGAGAACCGAGACGAACGCGTCGTCGAGGTCGGGGTTTGACATGGGCTTGCCGCCGAGATCGAACGTGCCCTGGAACTGCCCGGCCACGGCCACCGTGCCCGTGGGCGACACCGCGACGGCGTTCGCCGAAGCCTTGCCCGTGCCCGAGCTGATCTTCGCCCAGATCTGCGCGCCTTGCGGGTCGAGCTTCGCGACGAACGCGCTCGGGTTGCCCTGGGCCATGAGCGCCCCGGCGCCGAAATCGATCGACCCCGCCGCCTCGCCCGCCACGTACACGTTGCCCGAGCCGTCGACCGCGAGGCTCTTCGCCGACTGATCGGCCTCGTTGCCGTACTTCTTGCTCCAGAGGTGCTGGCCCAGCGAGTTGAACTTGGCGACGAACACGTCGAAGGCGGTGCCCGCCGCGGTGAGGACGCCGCCGCCGAAGTCGACCTTCTGCTGGAAGTAGCCCGAGATGACGACGTTGCCGATCGGGTCGACCGCGAGCGCGCGCGCGTACTGGATGTTCGAATCGCCGAACTTCATGCTCCACTGGTGGGTGCCGTCCGGCGCGAACTTCACGAGGAAGACGTCCTGGAAGAAGTTCGTGTCGCTCGTGAGGTTCTGGCCGCCGAAGTTGACGGTGCCGATGAAGATGCCCGTCACGTAGACGTTGCCCTCGGCATCGGCGCCGATACCCGTCGCGCTCTGGTTCTGCCCGTCGCCGAAGCGCTTCGCCCAGAGCACCTGCCCGTTCGGCGAGAGCTTCGCGACGAACGCGTCCTCCTTGCCGCCGCTCGTGAGCATCGTCCCGCCGAGGTTCATCGCGCCCTGGAAGGCGCCGGCGAGCAGGATGTTGCCCGTCTTGTCGGTCGAGACGGACACGCCGCTCTGGACCTGCGGATCGCCGTAGGCCGCGGCGAACACGGTCGTGCCGCCCGCGGGGTTCGGCGGGTTGCACGTCGGCCCGGCGTCGCCGGTCTGCCCGCCGGCTCCGGAACTCGACGAGCTGCCCGAGGCGCTCGTCACGAAGTCCTGGAGCCCATCGCCGCCCTGGCCGCCGCCCGTCGCGCCTGCGCCGCCCGTGCCGGCGCCGGAGCCCCCCGAGCCGCTGTTCCCTCCGCCGCACGCTGAAGCGAGCGCCACGAGCGCGCCTGCGCAAACGAACGAGGCCAGCACGGCGCCCGTGCCGAGAAGCTTACCGGCGCCCGTGGACGCCTCGAGGGTCTTGGAGTGCGCGCGACGTGTCCGCATGAAGCCATTCCTCCCGCGAAAGGAAATTCGCCAGCCCCCGTTGATATCAACGGTCGGTGCGCGCGTGTAGAGGGGGCTTCAGGGAAATGGCGGGATGTGGGGCTAGCCCCCGAAGAGCTGCTTGGCGATCACGAGCCGCTGGATCTGGCTCGTGCCCTCGTAAATCTGCAGGACCTTCGCGTCACGCATGAGCTTCTCGACGGGGTACTCCTTCACGTACCCGTTGCCGCCGAAGACCTGCACCGCGTCGACGGCCGTCTGCATCGCGCTGTCGGCGCCGTAGGCCTTGGCGAAGCTCGACACGATCGGATCACGCACGCCGTGGTCGAGGTTCCACGCGGCCTTCTGATAAAGCAGCCGCGTCGCCTCCACGCGGATGGCCATCTCCGCGATCATCCACTGCACGAGCTGGTGGTTCGCGATGGGCGTGCCGAAGGTCTTGCGCTCCTTCGCGTAGGCCACGCACTCGTCGAGGCACCGGCGCATCAGGCCCGTCGCGCCCGCGCCGATGTCGGGGCGCGTCTGGTTGAACGTCTCCATCGCGAGCTTGAAGCCCTTGCCCTCGGGCGCGAGCAGGTTCTCCTTCGGCACCACCACGTCCTCGAGGAAGACCTGCGCCGTGTCGCTCGCGCGTTGCCCGAGTTTGTCCTCCTTCTTGCCCACGCGAAGGCCCGGCGTGTCGCGATCGACGATGAACGCCGCGATGCCCTTGTGCCGGAGTTCGGGGTTGCTCGTCGCGAAGATCACGTAGAACCGCGCGTAGCTCGCGTTCGTGATCCAGCACTTCTGCCCGTTCAGCACGTAGTCCTCGCCGTGCTTTGCGAAGCGCGTCTTGATGCCGGCCACGTCGCTGCCCGCGTCGGGCTCGCTCGTCGCGTAGCTCGCCATCACCGGCTCGCTCGTCAGCATGCCGAGGTACTTCTTCTTCTGCTCCTCGCTTCCGCCGAGCTTGATCGGCGTGAGCGCCAGGCCGTTCGCGAGCAGGCTCGTCTGGATGCCCGTGCACCCGTACGCGAGCTCCTCCGTGATGATCGCGTTCTCGAGCTCGCCCATGCCCGACCCGCCGTACTCGGCCGGCACCGTCGGATTGACGAGGCCGATCTCCCACGCCTCCTTGAAGACCTCCATCGGGAAGCGGGACTCGTGATCACACGCGGCCGCGATCGGAATGATCCGCTCCTTCGTGAAGCGGCGGGCGGTCTCGATGAGACCCTTGTGCTCTTCGGACAGCGAGAAATCCACCACAGGCTCCTACTCCTTCATCCTGCGCTTGCGCTTCTCGAGCTCCGCGCGCACGGCGCGCGCGCCCAGGGTGTATCCGACGACGAGCCCGAGGAGAAGAACGCTCGGGATGTAGATCACGTGCTGAGGCGTGATCTGACCGAAGTCCGGCACGTCAGTCGCCCCCGCTCTTCGCGCGCGCCTTCTGGAGCGCCGTCTCCAGCGTCTCGATCCGCCGGTCGAGCCGACGCTGCCGCCGGAACATCGACGCGACGAACACGAGGACCACGATCCAGATGAACGCGTACGCCTCGACGAGCAGCTTCTCGCCGCTCTGCATCTGGTTGCCGCCCTCGACCGCGCGGAACGTCGCCCCGCGATCGTCGGCCGTCGTCCCCTGCCCCGCCGCGCCGGGCGCCTCTCGTGCTGCTTGATCCGCCGACATCGTCTACTCCTCGCCCACGCCGAGCTCGAGCGCCTCTTCCTCGGCCTCGCCGAGCCGCGCCGCCGCGAGCTCGATCCGCACGCGGGTCCAAATCAACACGACCGCGAGCAACGTGAACGTCAAGAACCCGAGCATGAGCGCGAGCTTCATGTCCGGGTGCTTGAGCCCGCCTCCGCCCGACGTGATCACCTTCGGGTGATTGCCGCCCCACTTCTGCACCGAGTAGTGGATGATCGGCAGGTTTGCCGCGCCGAGCACGCCGAGCGCCGCCGCGAACTTCCGCTCCGAGTCGCCGTCGCCCGCGAACGCGCGCAGGACCACGTACGCCACGTAAATCAGCACCGAGAGCAGCGCCGTCGTGAGCCGCGGATCCCAGGTCCAGTACACGCCCCACGCCTTCGCGCCCCAGAGCGCCCCGGTCACGAGCACGAGCACGCCCATCGCCACGGCGCACTCCGCGCCCGCGCGCGCGAACGCGTCCCAGCCGCGCGTCCCGCGCGCGAGGTAGCCCGCCGAACCCACGAAACACGCCGCGGCCCCGACGTACATCGAGTACGCGATGGGCACGTGGAAGTAGAAGATCTTCTGGACGATGCCCATCGTCGACTCGACGGGCGCCTTGAAGAAGATCACGTGGATCGTGATCAGGAACGCAGCGGCGCAGAGGGCGAGCACCGTGTAGAAGGCAACGTCCCCTCGGGAGCGGGAGCTTGCCGTCTCGACTTTCGTTCCGGCTGCCAGAGCCTCGCTCGTCGCCATGGTGAGCGGCCACGGTAGTGGCAAGGTCGCAGGTGTTCAAGGACCCAAGCCGCCACGTCGCTCCTCCCCCTCCTGGAAAGTATCCCTCGGCGACGAGCTGATCTAGACTCGCCCGCGAGCCGCGATCCCCATGGCCCCCATTCGCCCCGAGCAAGCTCCGGCAGATGTACAGGCCGATGTCCCCGCGTTCCGTCCCGGTACCATCGTCGATGGGCGCTACCGCGTCCTCCGGCTCATCGGAGGCGGCGGCAACGGCCTCGTCCACGAGGTCGAGCACGTCCGCACCGGCCAGCGCCTCGCCCTGAAGTCGCTGCTCGATCCGACGACGTATCAGCGCCTCGAGCAGGAGGCGCGCGCGACGAGCCTCTTGAAGAGCCCGCGCGCCGTGAAGATCGTCGACATGGGCATGAGCCCGACCGAGGGCCCGTACCTCGTGATGGAGCTGCTCGCCGGGCAGAGCCTGCGCGAGCTCTTGCACGAGGCGGGGCAGCTCCCGCTCGAGCTCACGGTGAACGTCGCGCTGCAGGTCGGCGAGTGCCTCGCCGAGGCACACACGCACGGCATCGTCCACCGAGATCTCAAGCCCGACAACATCCACCTCGGCCCGGGCCCGAGCCCCGGCGTCTACGACGTCAAGCTCCTCGACTTCGGCATCGTCAAGATCGCCAGCGACGCGCCCGTCCCCGGCGGCTCGCTCACGCGCACCGGCTCCACGGTCGGCACGCCGTACTACATGAGCCTGGAGCAGCTCCGGAACCCCTCGGCCGTCGACGGACGCAGCGATCTCTACTCGCTCGGCGTCGTGCTCTACGAGTGCTTGACCGGCCGCAAACCTTACGACGCGGACACCATCGGCGACCTCGTCTTCGCGCTCTGCTCGGGCCCGCCGACGGACATCGCGCGCCTTCGCCCCGACCTGCCGCAGCCCGTGTGCAAGGCGATCATGCGCGCGCTCGCGCCGAACCGCGAGGATCGGCAAGGCGGCGTGCTCGAGCTCTGCCGCGAGCTCGCGCCCTTCGGCGATCGTTCCCTCTCCGCGTGGATGAACGAGCCGCCGCGCCCCGCTGCGCCCGAGCCGCCGCGCCCCTCGAACGCCGGTCCTTTCCACGGCGGCGCGCCGACGCCCTCGGGCGTGCGCTCGATCCTGAACAGCGAGTCGACGCAAGCGTTCCCGCTGCCCGAAGGCCACGTTCTGCCGCCGATCGACGAGCTCACGCCGTCGCTCCCGTCGAGCCCGGGACACGCGCACGACGACGACGATGGTCCCACCGAGCGGCGCGACACCCCCACGACGTTCTACGTCAAACCGGAGCTGCCCGAACGCGCGCCCGACAGCGAGAAGACGCGCATGCTCGAGCCGAGCCGCGGGCAACGCCAGTACGCGATTCCCTCGGCGAACCTCGACGACCCGCCGACGGCGCCGGTCAAACCGGAAGACCTCGCGGCCGCGAAGGGCGCGTTCGGCCCGGGCAACAAGTACACGAAGACGACGCCGCTCGACACGAGCCAGTTCCCCGAGCTCCAAAACCTCCCGCCGCCGGGCCAGTTTGGCCCTCCAAACCCCGGCTTCGGCGCGCCCACGCCGACGGGATCCGGCGTGTACGCGGCGCCGCCGCCCGGCATGATGGGCCCGGGGGGCCAGCCAGGAATGCCGCCGGGCATGTTCCGCCCGCCGCCCATGCCGGGCCAGCTCATGACGTCGCAGAGCAACCTTCCGGCCGTGAACATCCCCGGCACGACGGGACCCTTGCCCATGGGCCCCGGCGCGCCGCCCGCGTGGATGACGCGGCCCGGTCAGCCCACGCAGGCGCCTCCGCCCGCGGGCGGCGGCCTCGCGGCGCTCGCGAACTTCTGGCAAAACGCTCCGCCGCGCACGCAGCTCGCCATTGCGGTCGGCAGCGCGAGCGGCCTCGTCGCGCTCCTGCTCATCCTGCTCTGGATCGTGGTCCGGTAAGGGACGACTCCCGCACCGCCATCGCCTCTCCCTCTCGGGAGATGGGGTGTCAGAGCCCGTCCGGCGCGATCGCGTCCCAGCCGGTGGCTTTCGCGAGCCGGCTCATCGCGAGATCGAGCTCCATCGTCGCGTTCATCAAGCTGAAGCGGTTCGTCGCGTACGCCTTCGCCGCGTCGAGGACGTCTTTCTCCTCGCGTGTCCCCACGTCGATCCCCTGCTGCACCGTGACCAGCCACTTCCGGGCGTACGACACGGCCTTCGAATACGCGTCCACGCGCTTCTGCCAGTCGACGACCTCGGCGTAGGCCGTCTCCACCTCGACCCCTGCGCCGCCGAGCGCGTACTTCTCCGTCGCGCGCATTTCTTCGAGCTGGGCCTCGGCGAACTGGATGCGCGACGATTGCGGCAGGAAATCGAGCTTCCAGTTGAACACGACGGCCGCGCCGTACCAGAAGAAGTTCGCCGTATCCGAGCCGAACGGGTTGATCTGGTTCGCCACCTCGGGCGCCCGCGCATACCCCGCGTTGAGGCCGAGCCCGATATCGGGGAAGAGCTGCGCCCGCGCGACCTCGACCTGCGCGCGCCGCGCCTGCACGCCGGCCCGCGCCATCGCGAGCTCCGGCCGGTGCAGACGCGCCGCCGTCAGGTACCGCGACACGTGCCCGAGCTTGTGCTTCGGCGGCTTGAGCGGCGCGTCGGGGATGTCGAGATCCGCGATCCCCGTGAAGAACCGCAGCCCCGCGAGCGCCACCGTCATGTACCGCGCGGACTCGGCCTCGCGCACCTCGAGCTCGGCCGTGTACGTCTGCAGCTTGAAGAGCTCGATCGGATCGCCCTCGTCCTCCTCGACCGATTCCTTCATCTTGCCGACGGCCTTGTCGATCGCGGTGCGAACGTCCTTGAGGAGCAGCGCACCGTCCCGCGCGAGCTGCAGGCCGAAATAGGCCCGGCGCACGTCGAGGCGCACGGCGTCGCGCTCCTTCTCGACGTTCGCCTTGTTCACCTCGACGTTCGCCTCGGCCGCTTGCCAGAGGTTCGTGATCTTGCCGAAGGTCCAGAGCGGAACGACCCCGTCGACGCTGGCCCTCCAGGCGAGCCCGATGCTGCCCGTCAGCGACACGTCCGTGTTCGGGCTGAACACGTTGTTGCCGAGCACGGTCGGCGCGAGGCCGACGCCGCCGGTCATGCGGAATTGACTGAACGGCGCGCGGTGGGCCTCGTCGAGCTGCGCCCGCACCTGCGCGAGCCGCGCCCGGGCCGCGAGCACGTTCGGGTGGTTTCGCTCGGCGATCTCCAGGATCTGCCGCAGGTCGTAGACGACCTTCTCTTTGGCCTCCGCGGGCGCCGGCAAGGCGGCGAGGCCCAGGGAAAGGGCCGCCCCGAGGAGCCATCGCCGGATCGACCGCTGCGCCATGTCCGCGCTCTTTTTCACAGGGGCCCGCTCGCTGCAACCGTGTTCGCGGACATCAGCCATCGTCCTCCTCGCCGACGCCGTCATCCGACGCCGCGCGGACCTTTTTCATGAGGCGCCGGAAATTCGAGCGATCCATCCCGGCTTGCCGCGCCGCCTCGCTCACGTTGTTGCTCGTTCGCTTGAGCAGCCTCTCCACGTAGGCGCGCTCGAACGCGAGCGCCGCCTTCTCTTTCGCCTGCGTGAACGGGAGCTCCGAGAGCGTATCGCCCCAGAACCCGCGCGTTTCTCCCGCCGCGCCGTCCTCCTCCACGTGCGCCTCGTCCCGCCCGAACGGCAGATCCGTGGGCAGGATCGAGTCCCCGCGCGCCATCACCACCGCGTGCTCGATCGCGTTCTCGAGCTGCCGCACGTTCCCCGGCCAGGGCTGCTCGCGCAGGAGCCGGAGCGCCTCGACGCCGATCCGCTTGATGTCACGCCCGCTCCGCCGCGCGTACTTGTGCAAGAAGTGGTACGCGAGCAGCGGGATGTCCTCTTTTCGCTGCCGCAGCGGCGGCAAATGCACGGGGATCACGGCGAGCCGATAATACAGGTCCTCCCGGAAACGACCCGACGCGATCCGTTCCTTCAGGTCCACGTTCGTCGCGGCGATCACGCGCACGTCCACGGTCTTCGGCTGCGTCGCGCCCACGCGCTTGATCTCCCCCTCGGCGAGCGCGCGGAGCAGCTTCGCCTGCGCGCTCAGCGGCAGATCGCCGATCTCGTCGAGGAACACGGTCCCCTTGTCGGCGAGCTCGAAGAGCCCCGGCCGATCCTGCGCGCCGGTGAACGCGCCGCGCACGCTGCCGAAGAGCTCGGTCTCCACGAGCGTCTCGGGGATCGCGCCGCAGTTGATCGCGCGGAGCGGACGGTCGCTCCGCAGGCTGTGCTGATGGATCGCGCGCGCGACGAGCTCCTTGCCCGTCCCGTTCTCCCCGAGGATCAGCACCGTCGACGTCGTCGGCGCCGCGCCGAGCGCGATCCGGTAGACGTCCTGCATCCGCGACGAACGTCCGATCAGCTCGCCGAACCGCTCGTGCTCCACGAGGCGCTGCTCGAGCACGCGCGTCCTGTCGACGAGCCGCTTGTGCTCCGCGGCCTGCATGAGCGCGAGCGCCACGGTCTCCGTGGGGCCGAACGGCTTCGTCAGGAAGTTGTAGGCGCCTTGCCGGACTGCCGCGACGGCCGTGTCGATGTCGCCGAACGCCGTCATCATCACGACCTCGACCTCGGGGTGCTGCTCCTTGATGCGCGCGAGCACCTCCATGCCGCTCGGACCGGGCATCATCACGTCGAGCAGCACCACGTCGACCGCGCGTGCCGTCGAGAGCAGCGTGAGCGCGGCGGCGCCGTCCTCGGCCGTCATCACGTCGAAGCCCTCGGCGAGCAGCACGCGCGCCAGGCTGCGACGCAGCGCCGGCTCGTCGTCGACCACCATCACGTGGGCCTTCGGCGCCTTGGTCGCCCCCTGCGTCGTCTCGCTCGGCACGTCGCTTCCATGGTCGCGCCCGAATCCCCCGAGTGCAAGTCAGCGCGGCGAAGGGCGCGGCGGCAGCGGGGGGACGAGGTCGACCAAAACCCAGACGTCCGTGCCCGGACGCCCTGCGCGACGGCTCCCGCCGACCTCGAACGCCACGCACCCGTCCGGATGCCGATACGCGAGCGCGCCGCCGAAGCCCACGAGGGCCCTCGTCCCGAAGTCGGTGTCGGCACGGATGCGCCCTGTCACGCTGGCGAAGAGCGGCCTCGTATAACCCAGTCCGAGCAGCAGCCCACGCTCCGCCACGATTCCGATCGTGTCGCCGAGCAAGAGCCCGCCGCCGAGCGAACGCGCGATCGCGCCCGTCCCCGCGGCGCGCCCGTACACGTCGACGAGGACCGTGGTCTTGTCCTCCAGGTTCAAGCGTAGCTCCGCGAGCGCAGAAACCCCATCACCCGCTTCCTCCGGGCTCTCCACGCTCCCCTTGCTCGCGATCGCCTCCACCCGCGCGCTCACGATCCCGCTCGTGCCCTCCGCGCTCGCCCACCCGACCGCGCGGAGGCCCGTGTTCGTCGCGACGAACCCGCCCTTGATCTCGGCTTCGAGCGAGCTTCCGAACGCGCGCCCGAGCGAGCTCGACACGCCGAGCGCCGCGAGCCCGAGCACGGGCCCGAGATCCGGCCGTATCGCCTGGAAAAACGCCCCCGCGCCCTCGGTGACCGCGCCGCGCGCTTCGAGCCGCGGCGTGATGCGGTGCACGAGCGGGGCTGCGTCTTTCGCCCCGCCGAACGACCGTTCGAAAGAGACGAACGCCTCGCCTCGCGCCTCGGCCACGGCGTCCCAGGACATCGGCGCGCCCTCGGGCCCCGCGAACCGCGCCCGCGTCCCGAGCCGCGCCCGCGTGAAGAGCGGCCCGAGCCGCGGCGTGACCTCGATCCCCGCCTCGGCGCGCGCGTACGGCGTATTCGTTTGGCCTGAAAGCATCGCCAGCGCCGCGTTCGCCTCCCAGCTCCCGCGCCGCCCCACCGCGCCCGAGGCCCCGGCGAACGCCGTTGGACCCCAAACGATCGGCCCTTCCCCGCGCTGCGCCCTCGCCTGAAGCCCGGTCCCGAGGATCGCGCCCACGCCGCGCCCCGACGAGACTTGCATCGTCACGCCGGCCGCGCCCACGTCGAACGGCTGCGCCGCCGCCGTGAGCGACGGCGTCGCCACGAGCCCACGCGCGCCCCGGATCGCGTCGAGGTCCCAGGCGATCCGCACGTCCGGCCGAGCGTCCGTCCGGACGAACCCGTGCGAATCCGCGACGAACCGATCCTGCCGCAGCCGATCCCACGTGAACCGCCCCGTCATCGTGGGCCCGTCGATCCGCGCGCCGAGCTCCACGCCTCCCTGCACGTACCCCGATGCGTAGAGCTCCACCGCGCGTAGCCGCCCGTCCGTGCCTCGCCAGGGCAGCCGCGCCCCCGCGCCGAGGAGCGCGCCGTCGTCGCCGCGCATCGCGAACCGCGGCGGCAAGAGCCCCACGCGATCCGCGGGCCGAACGAGGAGCCACGGCAGAATGAACACCGGGATGGCCCCCACGTAAAGCCGAGGCCATCGAAGCTCGATCTCCCCCTGCCCCGTCGCCCGCGCTCCCGAGATCTCCAGGGCGACGGGTGGATCCTTGCAAGGGCAATGCAGGAGCTTCGCGGTCCCGCGCATCTCGACCGCGTTCGGACCGAGCGTGATTGCGAGTTTGTGACCCGTGATCCGGAAGCGGTCGTACGTCACGACCACGCCGCCTTCGAGCTCGACCTCGCCGCGCTCGGGATCCGCGCGTGCTTCGTCGGCGCGAAACTGGACCTCGCCCTGAACGCCGGGGTTGTCCTGCCCGCGCGCCGGCGCTCCGGAGATCCACGCGGCGAGTCCGATCGCCGCGACGGCAACGCGTCGGTTCAGCGCATCGCCCCTTCGGCAGAAGCTTGTTTCGACGAGGCGGGCGCCGGGAAATCGACCTGCAGCGTCACGCCGCCTTCCGACTCGACGAGCTTGTGACTCGGCGTGCTCGGCTGCTTGAGCTCGATCACGAGATCCACGTCGCCGTCGTCGAGCTCGGTGAGCAACACGCGCCCCACGGGCGTCTGGAAAAACATCGTCTCCAGCGGCAGGCGGTTCGTCCGCGTGGGCACCACGACGCCCTTCATGCGGTACGCGATCCGCCCTTCGGCCTTGTGCTCGGTGACGTCCACCTTCTGGCTGATCTCGACCCACACGCGGCTCACGCCGCCCGCGAGGATCTGAAAGCTCGGCGAGCTCGCGACGGGCGCGTTCGGATCACGCTTCTTCGCTTTTTTCGCCTTGCGCGCTTTCTTCACGGGCGCCCTCGACGCGGCGGGCGCGGACGCGCCTGCGGGCGGCGGCGTCTTCGAGGACTCCTCGGCCGAGGCGAACGAGCCGATCAAGAGGCCGGCGAGCGCGAGCGGGAGCGAGCGGCGCATCCCTTGATTGGAACATGGTCCCGCAGAGGGAGCTAGTTTCCCGTCAGGGCGGCGGAAGCACGAAGCCGGGCACGAGGCTCTGCGCGGCGCGCCTGAAGTCCTCGGGATCGGTATGGATGGCGACGAGCGCGTCCGTGTTTCGAGACGTGTTTCGCCATCGAGACGGTGAAACACACGGCGCCCGCGTCGACGAGCACGAAGACACGCCGGAGCCGCGCGCGGGCCGCGGCGAACCACGCGCTCCAGCGGTCGACGTCTCTCGCTGCACGGGCATCACTTTCATTGGTGCACCAATGATGTCGGCCGGCCCCCGGGGCATCTCGACTTTTCGCGCCGGGGCGAGCCACCTGCGGCCTCTGCGAGGGGCGCGGGCCCGGCCCCCTCTTCGGCGACGCGGCGACGCGTCCGGATCGAAACTTTACGCTTGAGGGAAAGGCCTCTTGTTTGGTCCAATGCGCGCCGGAAGCAAGGAGCCGAGGGTCGATGACGATGCGACGAGGGCGAGGATGGGCGGCGGGCCTGCTCGTGTTGGGCGTTTGGACCAGCGCGCCGGCCGCGTGGGCGCAGGGCGCTCCGGGCAAGCCGGCGACGCCGGACAAAGGCGCCGCGGCGCCCGCGACCCCGACGCCGGCCACACCCCCGGCGCCGGCTCCGTCGCCGGCAGACGCCGACAAGGAGTCGGCGCGCCTGTTCGAGGATGCGAAGAAGGCACACAAGGCCTTCCAGTGGGACAAGGCACGCGACGCCGCGCTCGCCGCGTTCAAGCTGAAGCCCGATCCGGCCTACGGCCTGATCCTCGGCCAGTCGGAGCTGCAGACGGGCAAGCCGCGCGACGCGGCCGAGCACCTCGAGCTCTTCGTGCGCGAGGCGAAGTCGGCGACGGCGATCGAGAAGCAAGCGGCGCAGAAGCTGCTCGACGAGGCGAAGCTCAAGCTCGGGACCTTGATCATCAAGGCGAACGTCGAGGGCGCGGACGTGCTCATCGACGGGCGCGCCGTGGGTCGCTCGCCGCTCGCGGCGCCGGTCTTCGTCGATCCGGGCAGCCACGAGATCGAGGTGAAGAAGTTCGGCTTCGACCCGGGCAAGGAGCTGCTCGCGGTGGCGCCGGCGACCGAGAGCGAGATGGAGTTCGCGCTCGCGCCGTTGCCCACGGAGCCGGAAAAGGCGGAGCCGGAGCAGAAGCAAAAAGAGGAGCCGAAGCCGCCGCCGCTGCCGTCGCCGAAGTGGCGCACGTACGGGATGATCGGCGGCGCGGGGCTCACGGTGCTCGGTCTCGGGCTCGGCGTGGGCCTGACGGTGATGGCGAACGGCAAGAGCGACGAGGCGGATCAGCAGCTCGACGTCCTGCGGCGAACGACGCCGACGACGTCGGGGCTGTGCGGCGCGGGCGGGTTCGCGCCGAACGCGGCCGCGTGCGCGAAGCTCAAGGACACGCTGTCATCGCAGGACGCATATGCGAATGGCGCGGTGGTGGGGTACGTGATTGGCGGCGTGGCGGCGATCGGCACGCTGGGATTGTTCATGCTGCCGCGCACGCCGTTCGGCCGGAAGCTGATGGGCGTGAACGTCGTCCCGGTCTTCGGCGCAGGCCAGACGGGCGGCATGGTGGTCGGCTCGTTCTGAGGGACTGGAGGACCGGGACATGCGGCGAACGAATCGCGCGACGTGGATCTTGCTCTTGCCGATGGCGATGATCGGCCTTTTGCAGGGCCCTGGCTGCTCGAACGAGGCAGAGGACATCGATCGCAACGGCGAGAGCACGGCGCTGAAAGGCGAATGCAAGCTCGCGGCGGACGACGGCGACCCGTGCACGGTGGAAGGCTGCGAGGGCCAGCCAAACGCGCACGTGAAGGTGGCGGGCCTGCCGTGCGGCGTGAACAACGCGCTGAAATGCAACGCGAACGGGCAATGCACCGGCTGCACGAGCCCGGAGCAATGCGGGGAGCCGTCGGACTGCGCGCCGTACGCATGCAACAGCGGCGTCTGCACCCTGACCTTCGCGCCGTCCGGCACGCCGGTGCCCGCGCAGGTCCCGGGAGACTGCAAGCAGATCCAGTGCGACGGCAACGGCGAGGAGACGACGGCGAACGACGACAGCGACGTGCCGTCGACGGCGTGTCAGCTCTCGTCGTGCGTGGGCGGGACGCCGATGAGCACGCCGGCAGCGCAGGGGACGCCGTGCAGCGTGGGGAATGGGAAGAGCTGCGACGGCGAGGGGAATTGCGTCGAGTGTAATACGGATGCGGATTGTGGGCAGGGCGGGATTTTCTGCGACCCCAAATCGAATACATGCTTCTCGTGTACGGATGGGGTCAAGAACGGGGACGAGTCGGACCTGGATTGCGGTGGAGAACGGTGCCTTCCTTGCCAGCAAGGGCAAACGTGTAACACGCTGAAAGATTGCACCGGGGCCCTCGTCTGCGCCGATGGCGTTTGCTGCGACAATGCGTGCGACTCCGCGTGCGAGGCATGCAACCTACCGAACTCCGTCGGCACCTGTAACTTCGTCGAGAAGTATGGCGATGACCCGAGCTACGGCAATGGGCAAAGTTGCCTCAACGCCAACAGCCTGGCGTGCACGGGTGGTGGCGGATGCAAGGGCGCGCTAGGCACGTCGTGCACGGGACCGACCAATTGCGCGAGCGGCCAATGCGCGGATCCTGATGGTAACGGCCAGAAGACGTGCGTAAAGGCGCTCGGCGACGCATGCAATCAGCCCGTGGAATGCGCGAGCAACAATTGCGCGAACGGAATCTGCGCCGCTCCGTGAAATAACGACTCCCTTGGAGGAGCATCCCATGCGCCGCATCCGGCTTCCGCTGGCCCTTCTCCTCGCCGGCACGATCGTCGGATGTGGCCTCGCCCTCGGACTCGACGAGTACGAGAAGGTATGCGAAGACGCGAACTGCCGGGCTTGCGTCGTACCTTCCGACTGCGGTGAGCCACCGCTTTGTTCATTCTGGACCTGTGAGGCGAACGTCTGCACGCAGCGCCCCTCCGCCGGGCACACGGTGTGTCCCATTGGCGTCTGCGATGGCGACGGCCAGTGTGTAGGTTGCATCAGCGCCGACGACTGCGGAACCTCCACGGCATGCGAGAAGTGGACGTGTGCCGCGAGGATATGCACTCGAACCCTCGCTGCGGCAGGAATGCCGGTCACCCCCCAGCCTGAAGGGGACTGCAAGCAGGCGCAATGTGATGGGAAGGGCGGAGAGGTCTCCGTCATCGAGGATGTGGGCACGCCGTGCACGGAGAACGGCGGCAAGCTCTGCGACGAGGCAGGGACGTGCGTTCAATGCCTGACGCATGCCGATTGCGGCCCGAGCGGTAGCTTCTGCGAGCCCGACTCAAAGAGCTGCTTTCGCTGCAACGACGCCAAGAAGAACGGTGACGAGACGGATGTCGACTGCGGCGGTAGTTTTTGCCCCAGGTGTGCACAGGGCAAAGACTGCGCCGGTCCGAGCGACTGCCTAAGCGGCTACTGCGCGGATGGTGTCTGCTGCAACAATGATTGCACCGAGCCCTGCAAAGCATGCAACGTGAGCGGCAGCGTGGGCTTGTGTGACGCGATTCCGAAGTATGAGGAGGACCCATCTTACGGCAACGGGATGTCTTGCCTAAATGCAGACGATCTTGCATGCACCGGATTGGGAGGTTGTGAAAGCGTGCTGGGGCAACCCTGCGTCGTCAATGGGGACTGCGCAAGCATTCAATGCGCTGATCCGGATGGCGATGGTCAGAAAACCTGCGTCAAGGGCCCGGGCGACCCCTGCACCCAGCTCATCGAGTGTTACAACAAGAAGTGTCAGAACGGCCTCTGCGCCCCCTGATCACTCCGGATCACACGCTCCCTCGCAGAACGCCTTGATCACCCCCGTCCGGAAAAACTCATGGCTCTGCGAATAAGCCGCATCGAGCGCCCTCACCTTCCCGTGCGGGTCATCATTCCCCATCGACGGCGTATTCGTCTTCGGCGCCTCGGGCAACCCGAAATCGTACTCCACGATCGCGGCCCCTGACAGCGGCGCCTGCGCCTCCTCCACGCCCCAGATCGTCCGATTCACCGGCGCCAGATTCTTCGCCCCCACCGTCCGCGCCAGGATGTGCGCGCCGAGCGGCGTCACCTGGTAGTCCCCGATCGCCACGTGAATCAAAAGGTCATGCGCCGGCGTCCCCGGCAGCATGTTCTCCCGGATGTACGGCGCGTATCCATTCGGCTCCGTTCGATCCCACAACATCTGCATCAGCCCCTCGACGATCTGGATGCTCCGCCCCGTCCCGTAGGCGCCCTTCATGAGCAGGAAAAACGGCGCGAAGTCGGTGCTCCGATCCAGGAGCATCGTGTACGGCATTCCCGGCACACTCACGAGCCCACGTGTCACGTCCGTCGAGAGCGCCATGTACGTCGTCCCAAAGATCCCGCCCTGGCTGTCGCCCCGGTAGAATCGCTGCGTCGGGTCGATCACGCTCTCGCCGTTCACCTGCAAAAGCGGCTCGTTCACGAAGCGACCCGACATCATGCGCATCGCCAACAGGCTGTTCAGAATGCCCTGGTGCTGCCGATCCACGCTCTTCCGGAACGCACCCGCGTCCGTCACCAGCGCGTCTGTGATGGTTGGGACGTCCTCGCTGGCCATGCCCACGAGATCCACCGAGAAGGCCACGTATCCGTGCCGATTCGCGAGCTCCCCGAGGTATCCGTCGCCGCCCTCGAACTTCGATCCGAGCAGCCCGTGACCATTCTGGATGAGCGCGAGCTTTTGCCCCTGCTTCGCCGCGTGTGGCACGTGCACCACGAACTCGTATTCGGCAAATCCGTTCTGCTTCGGCAAACCATCGTCCCCGAGCACGAGCGACGACCCCGGCCCCGGCGCGTCCAGGTACAGCGGCACCTTCATCATCCCGACGAGCCGCCTCCAGATCCGCGGGTTTTCCGCCTCCGTGAACTCCTCCGTGCTCGTCAGCGTATACTCCGGCCCCTCCGCGCCCACCTTCATGAGCGCGTCGTCCCGCATCGCCACGAGCGCCGCCGTGTTGTTCTCGCGGCTCGCCGTGGTGAAATCCCACGCAATCTGCAGATCCTTTCGCGGGATCCCCGCCTTCTCCAGCCGCGCGAAGATATCGCCGTAAAGCTCGCGCCGCCTCTCGACCGAAGGATCACACGACGCCGTCCCATCCCGGAGCGCCTGGAACGCCGGCGACGGCGCAATGGGCTTGCCGCTCGTATCCACCACATTCCGGACCGCCACGATGTACCGCCGCGCGTCCGCGAGCCGCACGACCGGCCGCACCATGAGCGCTCGCTCCTCGTCCGCCTCCGTCACCAGGCTATGATCGAGCTCCGAGAAATGCGGCACCCGCTCGCCCGTCTCGGCATCCAGAATCACCGTCGGCGACGTATCCGACAGCGAAACCTCGATCGAATCCTGCGTCGGCAATCCCGTGATCGTCGCGCCCGGCAGGTGCGTCAGCGCCGGCTGCCCCGGGGAAAACCCGTCGCTCGGCGCCCACCATTGCGGATCCAGCGGCCCGTGGCCCGCCGCGACCGGGAGCGTCGTCGCCCCGAACGCCACACGTTTTCCCGTCGGCTTGCTCGCGTCGTCCTCGAGCCACACGTTCGAGGGGAACGGATAGCCGCATTGCGTCGGAACGAGCGGATCACAATCGGCCCCGAGCAGCTTCGGCGCGCCCGCGGGCGGCGTGATGGCGGGACAATCGAGCGGCTCCTCGGCGTTCGAGGAACATGCGGCCGAGCCGAGCCCGAGGCACACGCCGATCGCGGCCCGGACGAGAAGGGAGAGCGAGCGCTTCATCGGCCCTACTCTATCAGGAAATCAGGGCGTCCCGGCATTTCCTCGGCGCCCGCCCCGCGAAGGGCCATGCTTTCCGTACGCTCCTCCTGTAGAATTGTCGTCGCATGAAGGAAAAGGAACCGCCCGTACCCAAGGAGCGCGCCGAGACGACGCGGCAAGCGCTGCTCGAAGCATTGCGGTCCGGTCGATCCACCGCGCGCGCCCTCTCCATCACGCTCGGGCTCCGCGAGAAGGACGTGCTCGCCCACCTCGAACACGTCGCCCGCTCGCTCGCCGGCCAGGGCAGCGCCCTCGGCGTGAGCCCTGCGACCTGCCTCGGCTGTGGATACGTCTTCGAGGATCGCCGCGCCTTCGGCCGCCCGAGCCGCTTCCCGCGCTGCAAAGGCGAGCGAATCGAAGCGCCGAAGTTCTTCGTCGAACCCTGAATCAGACGATCACGCCGTCGAGCTTCGCGCCCGGGAACCGCGCGCCCGCGAGCTTCGCGCCCGTGAAATCCGCGCCTCGCAAATCGCAGTGCTCGAAATCGGCGCCCGACAGATCCGCGTCGCGGAAGCTCGCGCCCGTGAAATCCGTGCGCGAAAAATCCGCATGGGCGAGCTTCGCGCCGTCAAAACGCGCGCCGGCCATGAACGCGTCGGTATACGCGCCCCAGGAGAGGTCCGCGCCCGAGAAATCGACCTTCTCCGCGATCATCGCGACCCCGCTCGCCCAGGGCAAGTGCGCGTTTTTCGCGTCGAAGTCGGCGGGCAATCGATGACGTTGCAGGCTCGCCTGATCGTCCTTCCTGCCCTTCTTCGTGCCCTGATACACGGCCATGACGAGGCCCGAGACTTCGAGGGAATGAAACCGCCCGCCCCCGCCGCCCGCGTCCAGGAACTTCTTGTGCTTGGCGACGATCTTCTTCCATTGCTCCGGCGTCATCGGCGCGCTCGACTCCGCGAGGCTGCGCATGAGGCCACGCTCGAGGTTTTCCGTGGGACCGCCGGGCTCGTCGGAGTGCGGGAAGAGCCGCGCGAGGTCAGAAGCTTCCTTTTTCGGCGGCGCCTTCGCGGGCTTTGGCGCTTTCACGTCCGCCTTCGCGGCCGCCGGCGCCGTTTTCCCTTGTTTCAAGGCGGTGAGCGCATCCTCCCCGAGCACCTTCACGCCGAGCTGCTCGGCCTTCGCCAGCTTGCTCCCGGCCTTGGCCCCCGCAATCAAGTAATCGGTCTTTTTCCCGACTGAATCCGACAGCACCGCCCCATGCGCCACGAGCAGCTTCTCCGCCTCGGCGCGCATCATCGTCCCCAGCGTGCCCGTGAGCACCACGGTCTTGCCCTTGAAGTCGACGACTTCCCCGCCCGACGCCTCGCCGCTCCCCGGCTGCAGGCCGACCGGCTCGATATGCCCGAAGTGCGGCAGATCCGCATTGATCGGCGCCCCTTGCCTCGCCGACGCGAGATCCTCGGCCCGCACGATCGAGAGCCCCCTGCCCGTCGTGACGAACAGATCCCCCTCGTCCGAAAGGCAAACGCGGGGGAACCACATCGTCTCGTCGCGAAACGCGTCGCAGGTATTCTCGAAGGCGAAACAGCGAGGCGCCCTGCCCTCCTCGATCTCGACCACGTGCGCGGCGGTCGTGGCGAGCAGCCGCGTGCCGTCTTTTCCGACAAACCCGTCCCAGATCCCCTCGGGGGCCACATTTTGCGCGATCGGGCACGGCGTCGCGCTCGGAGCGGTCGCGGCGATGCGGACCACGGGGCCGGACGCCGGGACGACCCAGGCCGTGCCATCCGGGAGCGGAATCAAGCGCATGGCAGCGCCGACGCCTTGCCGCTTGCCGATCTTGTCGAGGGTTCCATCTGGACGAACCCTGCACACGCCTTTCGAGCTCGTCGCCCAGATCGTACCGTCCTCCCCGGCATACACGGCAGCAATGTCCTCGCCGTCGAGATCCGGATGCACCGGCGACCACGATCCGCCCGCCTCCGCGCGGACGAAGAGCCCTTCCTTTCCCCCGGCGAACACCCGACCCTCCGGCCCAATCGCCACACCGACCGCGCTCTTGATTCCGTGCTTCGCCCCGAATCGCGTCACCTCACCCGAGCGCTCGCGCAGGACCAATCCCTTGGCCGTGCCGATCCACACGTTCCCCGCGCCATCCACGGCAATCGATTTCCCGACGGCGCCCCCGCTCACCGCCCCGACCTCGAAGATCGGCGTTACCTCGCCATTTCGCGAGACCGCGGCGAGCAAGAGCGAGGTCAGCACGTACACGCCTCCCTCGGCGCGGGGCGCGGTCCCCACGATGGACTCGAGCCGCGTATCCAGGACAAACGACCGGCGCACGGGAAGCACCTCCGCGAACCGCGGCCGTTTCGTCCTCGGATCGTCCTCACATTGCCTCCAGGTGGGCCCGGACCACGCGCGCGACTGGAAATAACCGAGCTTCTCGATGTTCGGCGCGAGCCGCTTCGGCAAGAACGCGACGAACTCCGCCGTGTCCCCCATTGGGTTGTGATTGCGCCCGGCGCCGCGCTGCTTCGCAAGGACGTCCACGACGAGGACGGGGAGCTTCTTTTTCTGGTCGAGCTCGAACTTCATCGTCCAGACGGTCTTGTTCTCGCGGGTGATCGGCGTGTCCTCGTAGCCGAAGCTATCGCCGGCAGGCGCATCACATTGCAGGACGGCCTCGTCGAAGAGCCGGAGCACGAAGCCGTGATCCCACGCGATCGGCGCATCCGGATGGATGCTCTTCACGTGAAATCGCGCCTCGACGAAGGGCCCGGCCTCGTCGAAGAAGCGCGCCGCCGTCTCGATGTTCGGCCCGAGCGCGAGGGCGCGCCGCTCGGCCTCGTCGCGCGTCCACTCCCGGTACGATCGAATGCTCACGTCGTAGAGATCGCTGCCCACGAAAATCCGTTCGCCCGGCACGCGCGCGGCGTCAAGCTGTATACTCGGCCCATCGTGCGACGCTCCTTCCTCCTCGCCGCCCTCACGACCGCCGTCACGGCCTGCGCCGCGCCCGCGCCCTCCGAGCCACGCGTCGCGGCGCCAGGCGCGACCACGAACGCCCCCGCGGATCCCGAACCCGAGGCCACGCCTTCGGCCGGAGAGCCGGACGCCGCCTGCCCGCCCGGCAAGGCCGAGGACGAGCCCGCCTGCGTGTATGCCGCGATCGTGAAGAGAATCCCGCGGCAGCTCGATATCGAGCGGGCCGTCGAGCCTTACGCCGGCAACGTCATCGAGGTCAAGAAGGCGTATGACGACGATTTCACCGTGATTCACGCGCTCAGCAACGAATTCGAGCCCCTCGCCGCTCGACCCGAGCATCACATCCTTTCGATCCGCGCGCGCCTCCAGCAAGCCGCCCTCCACGACGTCCTGCGCCAGCGCCTCGCGGGCGCCGAGCCGCCCCGCGTAATCCTCTACACCGACAAGGAGGCCGCATTGCTCGAAAAGGCCGCGACGAGCGGCAATCCGAACCTCGTCGCCACATCGGAGGAGATCCGCCGCAGGCGCGAGGAGATGTACCAGTCCGCGCGGGAAACCTGGCTCCAGGCGGCCGAATCCGCCCTCGTTCGCCATTACGCCGACGCCTTGCTCCGGGCGAGGGCGTGGGGCCTCGAGACCGCCGAGCTCGTCCGCGCCCGGGCGAGGTTCCGCCACTGGTCCGAGCTCCTCGGCGACGCCAAAATGAAGGCGTTCACCGAGGGGCTCGTCGATCCCGCGAACGGAAAGCCGTTCGTCTATTCGCCCGGGGTCTTCGACGGCCCCTGACGCGTGTTTACATCTCGAACGTGAGGCCCACGGTCCAGGTCGAGGTGCCGACCTTCATTTGATTCCCGCCGAGGCCGAGGTTCTGGTTCGTCCACTCGCCGAACAGGTGCACGTGGTTGATGCCCGACTCCTGATCGAGCGCGGCCATCGATCGGCGGCCGAGCCAGTCGAGCGCGAGCATGCCGCCGACCGCCCAGTGCACGCCGTAGCTCAATCCGTTGCCCGAGATCTCGTCGTCGCCGGTCCCGACCTTGGCCGTTTTATCGCCGACGTTGACCCACCAGAGGCCCGCGCCGAACCCGATCTTGCCATAAGGAATGACCGGGATCCCCGTGCGGCGGAAAATCTCGTCGAAACGGAGCACGGCCGAGACGTGCATCGGGAGAATGGTGAGCGAGGTCTCGCCAACACGCCGTTCACTGTAGGGAAGCGTGTTCGTGGCGTCGTCGTAGGTCCCCTCGCGGAAGGCCTTGCCCGAGGCCGACGTGTATCCCAGGCCGATGCCGGGTCCGAGTGATCCGACCCAGGGAATGCGCAGCGCTTGCCAGTCGAACTCGGCGCCGAAATGGAACCGGCCCTTGTCGCCGAAGAACTTGCTGTACGGGCCACTCCCGCCGAACTCGTCATCGACGGCCGGATAATAAGGGCCGAAGCGCAGCTCGAGCGCGAACCGCTGGGGGCTGCCCTGCTGCACGCTCCCGCGCTCGCTTTGCCGCCAGTTCGAATTGCGGATCCGCCTCGTTTGCGCCTCCGCCCCCTCGGCGACGAGCAGCGCGGCGACGGCGACGAGCGCCGACGCGATGATGTTCGTCCGCATCACGACGCCCCCTCGCTGCCGGCGCCGCGCCCGCCTCGCGGTGTTCGCCTGCGCCGTCGCAACCCGAAGGCGACCGCGGAAAGCGCAATCGCGCCCCCGAAGACCCCCGCGGCCCGGGAAGCGGGCAACACCGAGACGGAGCAGAGGCCGCCGCCCTTGCCGCCGAGATCGCGATAAACCTCGAAGAAATCGTCGACCGGGACGGGCGCGACGCATTTCACCTCGGACAGCGGTCCGACATTGCCGCGGGTATCCGTGGCCGCCACGGCGACCGCGTATTCGACGCCGTTCTCCAGATCCGAGACGGTATTCGTGATGCCACACGGCTCCCACGTGGGATCGGGGCGCTGACCCGCCACGAAAGGACTCGCGCACGTCGAGCCGCCGCTGCCGCCCGCGCCGCCGCTCCCGCCCGCGCCACCGCTCCCGCCCGCGCCGCCGCTGCCGCCCGCGCCACCGCTCCCGCCCGTGCCATTCACGGTCTCACCGCCGGGATAGAGGGTGTTTCCCTTGGCGCAATACACCGCGATGCCCGCGTAATCGGTGTCCGAGGGGCGCGTGTAGCTGACCTCGAAGCCCGCGTCCCCTTGCGTGACCTTGACGTCCTTCGGCGCGCCGGGCCCCCAGAGGTCGATCTTCGTGCTCGTCCATTTCGCGTTGCTGACCACGGAGCCGCTGCCGAAGAGCATGAAAAACAAGGTCAGCGCCTTCTCCGCGCCCGAGGCGCTCGTCTCTGCGCAGGCCTGCACGTCGGGGTCCTGATCGACGGCCACCATCTCCTGCGCCGTCAGCACGACCTCACCGTATCCATTTTGCGGGTTCGCCCCTGGGAGCTTCGGCGGATTGAGCTGAAAACATTGCGCCGTCGGGCCCGTTCGTTGCATCGGGTCCGTGCAATCGATCCCCGCCACCGTCGAGCCCCAGACCTCGAACGAATACGAGTTCGTGAATCCCGTGAACTGGAGCCGGAAGGTGAACGTCTCCTCGGGATTCAGGCACTCCTCCCGGTTGATGTCCCACGGCGTCGCGGTGCGCGTCGACGAAGGGCTCCGGATGGCGGGCTGCTGCGACTGGAGCGCCACCGTCTGCGCCTCCGCCGCGCCGCTCGTGAGCCACCCCGCCGCGACCAAAAGCGCCGCCCACGTCGAGCGAAACGCGCGCCGCCTCCCGTACGAAAGACCCGACGAACCTGTATCCATCCTGCGTGTTTGAGCACAGCTCGTGCCACGGAGCAAACCCTGGCGCGCGAAGGCGATTCCAGCCGGACGGAGCCCTCTGCGTGACGAGTTGGCCGGACGGCCACGCCGCGCGTGACAAGTTGGCAACGCGCACGAGCGCATGTGGCGGATGCCGCTCGGGACGTGTAGGGTCGCGGCCGCGAGGAGGCTCGAATCCATGACCGTCTCAGCGATCTTCGATCCCGCGCGCTGGCGCGAGGTGCCGGGTTTTTCGTTCACGGACATCACCTACCACCGCGCCGTGGACCAGGGCACCGTGCGTATCGCTTTCCACCGGCCCGAGGTGCGCAACGCGTTTCGACCGAAGACGGTGGACGAGCTCTACACGGCGCTCGAGCACGCGCGGACGACGTCCGACGTGGGCTGCGTGCTCATCACGGGCAACGGCCCCTCGCCGAAGGACGGCGGCTGGGCCTTCTGCTCGGGCGGCGATCAACGAATTCGCGGCAAGGACGGGTACAAATACGAGGGCAGCGAAGCCGGCGAGGTGGACGCGGCGCGCCTCGGACGGCTGCACATCCTCGAGGTGCAGCGGCTCATTCGTTTCATGCCGAAGGTCGTGATCGCCGTCGTGCCGGGCTGGGCCGTGGGCGGCGGGCACAGCCTGCACGTCGTTTGTGACATGACGCTCGCGAGCCGGGAGCATGCGCGGTTCAAGCAGACGGATCCCGACGTGGCGAGCTTCGACAGCGGGTACGGATCGGCGCTGCTCGCGCGGCAGGTCGGGCAGAAGAAGGCGCGGGAGATCTTCTTCCTCGGCCTCGATTACACGGCGGAACAGGCCGCGGCGATGGGGATGGTGAACGCCGTCGTGCCGCACGAGGACCTGGAAAAGGTGGCCCTCGAATGGGGCGCGCTCATCAACGGCAAGAGCCCGACCGCGATGCGAATGCTGAAATACGGCTTCAACCTCCCGGACGAGGGCCTCGTGGGCCAGCAGCTCTTCGCCGGCGAGGCGACGCGGCTCGCCTACGGAACCGAAGAGGCTGAGGAAGGCCGCGACGCATTCCTGGAAAAGCGCAAACCCGACTACAAGAAATTCCCCTGGCATTACTGATGGCAGGGTGCTGAGAAACGCAGCGAGCGCCTCGAAGCTAGGAAGGGCGACGCAGGAATACCTCCAGTATTCCGGGGAGCCCGACCGACGATTCGAGACGCTCCGCAAGTTTATCAGTACCCTGCCGGCTCGGGCGTCTCCCGACATCGGGAGCCGGGCGCCCACCATGGCCCACCAAGGCGACCGTCTCGTTACGGTATACTACCCTTTCACGCCACGTGGCCGAACCCCCCGCCCCGACCGCATCCCCCTCCTTGCCGCACGAAGGCCCAAGCCTCGGGTCTCCTGCGACGAACCGGGATGGAGCGCGCCACGCCGCCGCCTCGTCGCTGCTCGGCATCGCCCTCAGCCGGGCCGAGGTCGAGCGCGTCGTGCTGCTCTCGACGTTGCTCTTCCTGTCGGCCCTCCTGCTCGTCGTCGGCCGCACCGCGCGCGACGCGCTCTTTTTGACGCGTTTTCCCGTCACGTGGATCGCGCCGATGTGGATGGCGTACGGCGTGGTCTCGGCCGTCGTGGCGTTCGGCTACGAGCGCGGGCTCCGGAAGCTGCCGCGCGCGCGCTTCGGCGCGGTGTTCGCGCTCGGCGCGGCCGCGAGTTACGTCCTGCTCCGCGTGCTCATCGGCGAGGACATCGGGCCCGCGTACCTGATCTTCGCGATCTGGGCCGACGTCATCGCGAACCTGACCGGCATGCTCGCCTGGAGCATCGCGCAGGACCTCTACGACGCGCGCAGCGCCCGGCGCATCTTCGGTCTGATCGGCGCGGGGCACATCGCGGGCACGGTCGTCTCGGGCCTCGGCGCGGGCGCGATCGCGCCCATCATCGGCGCGGAGAACCTCATCTTCGTGCTCGTCGCGGCCCTGCTCGGCGTGGCCCTGCTCTGCCGCATCGTCGCGCAAAGGCACGGCGCCACCTCGCGCACCCGCGCCGACGAGCGCGCGAGCGCGCAGCAGCAGGAGCAGACGCCGCTCCTCAACTCGCGGTACGTCGGCGCCCTCGCCGTGACGATCCTCGTCGTCTACACGATCCTCACGGTCGGCGATTACCAGTTCAAGGCGATCGCCCGCACGTCGTACCCGGACCGTGACTCGCTCGCGCGGTTCATGGGCACGTTTTACGGCGTGATCGGGATGGTCGGGCTCTTCGTCCAGCTCGTGGTCACGCCGCGCATGCTCGATCGCGCGGGCGTGCTCGGCGGCGCGGCGACGATGCCGGTCGCGTTCCTCACGAGCACGGTGCTGCTGCTCGCCTTCCCCTCGATGCCGCTCGCGGCGGTGCTCAAGGCGAGCGACAACGCGCTGCAGTTCTCGATCTTCGACGTGACGCTGCAGATCCTTTTCTTCCCGTTCCCCGCGGCGCTGCGGGATCGGGTGCGGACGCTCGCGTCGGCGATCATGAAGCCCCTCGGCTGCGGCGTCGGCGCGGCGCTGCTCCTCGCGTTCAGCCCCTCGGCGAGCGAGGCGCAGCCGGGCGCTTCGCTCATCGCGGCCGCGGCGAAGCTCGGCTACGTGACGCTGCCGCTGGGCCTCACGATCCTGCCGCTCCTGCTCGTCGTGCGTCGCGGCTACGTGGAGGCGATGCAGGGGACGCTCCTCCGCGGCAAGCTCACGCCGGAGATGCCCCAGCGCGGCGGCAGGGCCGTGGCCGCGCTCGCCGGGGCGCTGTCGAGCCTGGACGCGCCGCAGGTGCTCTTCGCCCTCGATCGGCTGCGGCAGCTCGATCCGGTGCGCGTCCGCGAGGCGCTGCCCGCGCTCACGCGCCACGCCTCTTCGCGCGTGCGGGCCGCGGCGCTCCGCACCTCCCGCGTCGTGGGCCACCCCGACGCCGCGACGCTGGCCCGCGAGCGGCTCGAAGATCCCGATCCCGAGGTCCGAGGCATCGCGGTCGAGCTCCTCGCGAACGCGCTCGGCGAGGACGCGCACGAAGAGCTCTGCGCGCTCGCGGCGCGTGGAGACGACGAGGCCGTGCGGGCCGCGTCGATCGCGGCGCTGCTCCGGCACGGCGGGCTCGGCGGCATGCTGGAAGGCGCGCCGCGGCTGCGAGATTTGCTCGACAGCGAGGATCCGGCCGAACGCGTGACGGCCGCGCGGGTGCTCGGTTTGGTGGGACAACCGCAGCTCGAACGTGCGGTCGCGCGGCTGCTCGCCGACGCGGATCAGGACGTCCGAAAGGCCGCGCTCTCGGCCTCCGTGACGGTGGCCGCGCCGAAGCTCCTGCCGCTCCTCTGCGAAGCGCTCGCCGATCCCACGCTCGGAAAGGCCGCGTCGAACGCGATCGTGGCGCTCGGGGACCGCGCGATCCCGCGGCTCGTGGCGACGCTGTCGGATCCGAGCGCGGACGCGACCGTGCGGCTCGCGATCCCCCGCCTCCTGTCGCGGATCGGCACGAGCGCCGCGCTCGCCGCGCTGCTCGATCGGGTGGACGAGCCGGACGATCGGGTACGGCAGAAGGTGCTCGCGTCGGCCTCGCGTCTCCGCCTCGCGCTCGGCGCGCCGCCTGCGCCGCTCGAACCCATCCGCGAGCGCATCGAGCGGGAAGCTCGAGCGCACGAGCGCGAGCGGGACGCCTACCTCCTCGTGCGCCCGCGCCTCGCGTGCCCGCTGCTCGACGCGCACGTGGAGCGCCGCCTGCGCAAGGGCCTCATCCGGATCTTGCGCCTCTGCGAGCTCGTGTATCCGCGCGACGTCGTGGCCGGCGTGCGGACGCACGTCTTCGGCAAGGATCGCTCGCTCCGGGCAAACGCCTTCGAGGTACTCGAATCGCTGCTCGATCGAAGGCGCGGGGCGCGGCTCGTCGCGCTGTTCGAGCGCTACCTCGAGCTCGCCGAGGGTTTGCCGCGTGGCGGCGCGGCTCCGAGCACGGACGACGTCGTGACCTTCGTGCGCTCCGAGCTCCAGTCGAACGACCCGTATCGCGCCGCGCTCGTGCTCGAAGCGGTCGCGATACACCGGATCGAGGCGTGCGCGAACGACGCGATCCTCGCGCTCGACGCGCCCGATCCGCTCGTGCGCGAGGCCGCGGCGATCGCGGTGGTCGAGACGCGGGCCGAGGGTGTGGAGGAAAAACTCCGGGCCCTCGCGACGGATCCGGATCGGGTCGTCGCGCGGTGGGCTGCGTACTGGGCGAGGACGGGTCGGAGCGGGATCGACGCGGGAGACGGCATGTACACGACGATCGAAAAAGTCCTCTTTTTGCAGCGTGTCCCGATCCTGTCGAAGATCTCGGGCGAGGAGCTCGTGGGCCTCGCGCGGACCTCGGAGGTGCTCGGCCTGCCGCGCGGCGAGGTGATCTTCCGGCAAGGCGACGCTGGCGCCGCGCTCTACTTCATCATCTCGGGCTCGGTGAGCCTACGCGTCGAGGGCAAGGAGGTCGTGCGGCTCGGGGCGAACGAGGTCTTCGGCGAGACGTCGATCATCGATCGCGAGCCCCGCGCGGCGACGGCCGTGAGCCTCGAACCCGTGGAGCTCCTGCGCGTGTCGGGCGAGGACTTCAGCGCCGCGGTGCACGACACGGCCGAGATCGCGATGGGCGTCTTGCGTGTGGTGAGCGGCCGGCTGCGCGAGGCGGATCGGCGCCTCTCGATGGCGGAAGCCGAGCTCGCGCGACTGCGCAGGAGCTCGAGCCCGACGGGGGACAACCCGCCGCCCGAGGGCGACGCGGCGGCGCGTCGAAGCTGGGACGACGACGAGTGAGGCGTCAGGGGCGCTGCGGAGAACGCAGATCCCCCTCGATTTGACGGAGCAACGCGGCCTCGCGGGCGCGGTTCGGATGACGCTCGACGAAGGGCGCGAGGTTCGCCCGCGCCTCTTCGAGCCGGCCTTGCCGGGCGAGAAAAACCGAGAGGTTGAAGACGGCCTTCGTCGAGTCCGGATCGAGCTCCACGGCCTTGCGGAAGTGCTCTTCGGCCTCGCGTGCGCGCCCCGTGTCGAGCATCGCCACCCCGAGCTGCGCGTGTGGCTCGGACCATGTCGGAAGGATCTCGGCGGCGCGCTCGAACGACGCGATCGACGCGGCCGACTTGCCCTCGTTGAGCAGCGCCGAACCGTAATTGTGATGCGCCCGCGCCGACCTCGGCACGACCTCGATCGCCGACGCGAACAGCGTCTTGTCGTTCGCCCAGTCCGCGGCGCGGCTCCACGCGAGCGCCAGATTGCCGAGCATCACGGGCGCGAGAACGAGCACGAACGAGCGCACGTGCGCCGGATCCGCCTTCGGCCGCTTCTGCGCCGCGCGCTTCTTCCCCTTCCCCGCGGACGCTGCCGGCGAAGCGAGCGTGCCCGGCGTTCGCTCCAGCATCCACTCGCCGAGCCGCGCGATCCCGAGCGCGAACCCCGCGGCTGGCAGATAAAGCAAACGCTCGGCGAAGATCGTCGGGAGCACGAACGGGAGCTGGCTCGCGACGATCCACGGCACGAGCACCATCACGGCCGCGAGCGCGAGCAACGGCTCTCGCCGGCGCAGGCGGATCGAAAGAACGACGAGGCCCACGAGCGCGAGCGCCCCGAGGAGCACGGGCAACGCGAACGGGCTGTGCTCGGGCAGGATCGCAGCGTACGAATAGTCCGCTGACAAACCCACGGGCAGGACGATCTTGCCGAGCGCCAGGGCGAACAGCCGCATCGAGGTCCAGATCCGCGGCCCCCATCCCTCGGCGAGCAGCGGGTTTGCCTGGAGATCGCGCGAAACCGCGTCGAGCGGCGGCGCGAAGGCCACCGTACGCAACGCGATCACGAGAACCGCCGCGGCGACGAGGGAGCCGTACCGCGTCGAAAGGATCCGCGGCGCGCGCCCCGGCGGCGAGAGCAGCCGATCGGCGAGGAAAAGGAACAGCGGATAGACGATCGCGGACTCCTTGGAAGCGAGCGCCCCCGCGAATGCGAGCGCCGCCCACAAGGTGCTCCGAGGCTTCGCGGGTTCGTCCGCGGGCCCCGCGACGAACCACGCGAGCCACGCGAACCCTGCCGCCATCACGTCCGCGCGCCCCACGAGCCCCACCACGGCCTCCGTGCTCACGCCGAGCACGCCGAACACCATGGCCGCGACGACGGCGAACAGGGTCCGCCCCGTGTGCCGAGCGAGCGCGAGCGCGAGCACCACCGAGGTCGCCGCGTGAAGCACGAGGTTCGTCTCGTGAAACCCGCCCGTGATGTGCTTGTTCAGCCAGAACGACAGCACCACGAGCGGCCGCCACGTCCCCGGCCCCTCGCCAGGCGGACGCCCCCAGAAATCCGAGCCGAGGAGCGCACCGACATCGAGGTCGCCCTGCACGACCCGGTTCTCCAGGATCGCCCCGCGATCATCGAAGACGAACCCCGCCGAGAGCGCTCGTGCATGCCCCAAGAGGGCTGCCGCCGCGACGAGCGCGAGCGCGCCGCGGGACAGAGCAGCCTTCGCTCGAGCCATGATCCTACTTGATGATGCGCGCCTGGACCGTGCCCGCGCGGAGGTCGTCGCGCAGGACGAGCTCGTAGCGGTTCGAGTCGAGGCTGCCCGATCGCAACACGAAGATGATCGCCTGCGCCCGCCGATCGCTCAGATCCGCGCTCACGCCCTTCGTGCCGAGCGAGACGCTGACCTGCTCGATCTTCGGGTTCGCGCGCATCGTCGCCGCGATCTCCTCGAGCGCCGCCTGCCCCTCGGGCGTGAGCTGATCGCCCGTGCTGAACTTGATCGGCGGTTTGATCTCGAACGATTCACCCTTGAGCCGCGCGTACTTCGGGCAGCCCTCGGGCGCCGGACCCGGCTCCACGGGGCACTTGTCCACGGGCTCCGGGAGCTGATCGTTGTCGACGTCCGGGCAACCGTTCGCCTCCGCGCTCGCGTGCTTGACGCCCGGGCTCTGCGGGCAAGCGTCCTCTTCGTCGTTGATGCCGTCGCCGTCCTTGTCGCTCGACGGGCAGCCACGCTTCTTCGGATCCGCGTTCTCGGGCCCCGCCTCGGCCGGGCAGGCATCCTCGGCGTCGGGGATCTTGTCGAGGTCTTGATCGGGCGGGCCCTTGGGCGCGACGGGCTTGGGTCGTCCCCCGCCGACGTACGCGAGGCTCAGGACGCCGCGGAAGCCCGGCGCGCCCGCGGCGCCGCCGAACCCGGGACCGCCGCTCAAGCCGATCTGCATCCCGCCGAACGCCATGCGCACCGACGCGAGCGGCTCGATCTGCAGATCGATCGAGCTCGGAGGTTCCTTGCCCGCATCCACGGACGCGTGGGTCTGGTTGAACATCGCGAAGCTCGGCTCGAGCCCGACCCACAGGAACGACGCCGCCCGGAACTGCGCGGCGCATGCGAGCGCGATCCGCTCACCGTCGGAGCCGGCCACGTCGATGAAGAACAGCGGCGACACGAACGCCGTGCAACCCCACCGCAGCCGGTCCTTCTCGCTCGCGACGCCGAGATCCACCTCCGCGCGAAGCCTCTTGTCCGACAGGAACGACGCCGTCGATCCGACCGGCGCCCAGAACCTTGCGCCAGCAACGAACGTGAACGCCTTCGTATCGACCGGACGGAAATGCAGACCGGCGCGCAGGTCTCCGACGCCGAACGTCTCGGGCTGACGGATTGTCACTCCGTACCGGTCGAACGGCTGCTCGAGGTCGCCGTTGATGAAGAGCCCGACGGGGAGCGCGAGGTCGACCGTG
The DNA here is from genome assembly GCF_029946505.1 of Polyangium sp. y55x31. Classification (GTDB taxonomy): domain Bacteria; phylum Myxococcota_A; class Polyangia; order Polyangiales; family Polyangiaceae; genus Polyangium. The sequence continues at coordinate 47,423 of NZ_JARZHG010000041.1, read as the reverse complement.
AGCCAGGGCAGCGGCGTGATCGAGCCGCCGACGTGCGCGAGCAGCGCATTCTGGACGGGCGTCGCCGCGACGGTCTCGCCACCTTGTCCGTCGATGGTGACGGCCTTGAGCAGCCCCATGCCGTAGTCGAACGACAGGCCGAACGCGAACTCGATGGTGTTCGCGCCCTTCTCGTGAGGCCCGAGCGCACGAAGGAAGGGGCTCTCCGGCGAGGCCGGCTGGAGCTGGTCGATGCGGATGCCCTCGTCGAGACGGGCCTTGTTTTCCTGGGCCGATGAAGCGCCCGCGAGGGAAAAGCCCATCGCGAACGCGAAGAGCCCTGCCCATCCTTGCCGTGCACGCACGGGGCCACCTTACATGCACTGCCGGGCGTGTTGGAACTGGGACCTGCATCGGAACGAAGATCCTGCGCAGGCAGGTTCGCGCCCCGACCTCGGGAGCGCACCGCGGGCCGAGATCACGAGGCGCAGAAACGATCCCGCCCCTCGCCCGTCCAAGGGATCACGACGCGGAACGACGCTTGCAAGACCGTAGCGACGAGCGCTTCCGCTCTGGCAACTGCTTCGACGAGGTCCCATCATCATGAACGCCATGCGCTTTGCCGAGACGTCGCCCCGCAACGATCGCCCCGCGCCCCGGCCCGCCTTGCCAGGGCGTCGCTTCACTTCCGTCGCGCTGTCGCTCCTCGCGGCTGCACTTTCGTTCACACCCATGGCAGTCCACGCGGATACACCCGCGGGCCTGCCCCAGGGCTGGACGAGCGACGCGCCCGAGGAGGCCGCCGCCCCGAACGCCGACGGCTTCCAGCCCACGCAAGCCGTGGACGCGCAAGTCAGCGTGTCGGTGTCGGCCGATGAATACGTCGACACGGATCCCGCGGCGCTCAACGATTTCCGCGAGCCGCTGGCGTCCTACGGCACGTGGGTCGACGATTCGACGTACGGCACGGTCTGGGTGCCGAGCGCGAGCGTCGTCGGCGCAGACTTTGCGCCGTATCAGACGGCGGGCCACTGGGAGCTCGACGTCGACGGCAACTGGATGTGGGTCAGCGATTACGACTGGGGCTACATCCCGTTCCATTACGGTCGCTGGACCTGGATCGGCGGCCGCGGCTGGGGCTGGATCCCGGGCCGCGTGTATGCGCCCGCGTGGGTCACGTGGCGCATGACGGATTATGGCTACATCGGCTGGGCTCCGATGGCGCCAAGCTGGTACTGGTTCGGCGGCTCCGCAGTGAACGTGTGGGTGACGCCGTCGTCGGCGTTCGTGTTCTGCCCGTCGAGCTACGTCTTCCACCGCCACGTGCACACGTACGTCGTGCGGGATCGCGACGTCGTTCGCCGCATCGGCGCGCATTCGCGTCCGTATCGCCCGGCCCAACCGTCGGCGGGCGGCGGCGGCGGCGCGCATGCGCGTTCGTCGTATCGCCCGGCTTCGCCCACGCTCGCCGAGGCGAAGATCCCCTCCGGTGCGGCCCCGGAAAAACGCTCGGCGCCCGACGCGCGCGCGGTCGCTTATTCGCGCCGCAGCACGACGGCGCAAGCGAAGACGATGCCGGCGCCGTCGCGCGGGCTCGTCGCCGCGCCGTCCGTTTCCAGGGCCCAGGGCGCGCACGCGGAAGGCCGCGGCGTGCAGGTCGATCGCAGCCCGCGCGGCGAGGTCAGCCCGCGTGAGGTGCGTGGTGGTCGCGGCGAGGTCTCCACGCCGAGCGCGTCGCCGTCGCGCCCCGCGGTCTCGCCCTCGAGGCCGGCCGTCTCCTCGCCGAAGCCCTCGCGGCCCGCCACCGAGTCGCGCCCGTCGACGGAGTCGCGCCCCTCGACCTCGCGGCCTTCGGTCTCGCCGTCGCGCCCCTCGGTCTCGCCGTCGCGACCCTCGATCTCGCCGTCGCGTTCGTCGTCGTCGCCGTCGCGTTCGTCGTCGCCGTCGCGCTCGTTCTCGCCGTCGCCGCGACGAGGGCGGTAGCCCGCGGATCTTGGCCCGTCTCTTGCGAAACCGCCGAACAGGAGCACGCCCGATGCCTTCTTTTCTACGCAACGTGAAGCTTGGTTCACTTACGGTGTGGCCGGCCGTTCTCGGGCTCGTCGCCTGCGTCGGCCTGGGGAGCACCACGACGGGATGCATCATCGTCGACGACGACGATGACGATACGGTGATCATCGACAACGGCGGCCCGCGGCCCCCGGAGCAGCCGATGGAGATGAGCATCGAGACCGATGTCCAGCTCGACGCAGTCCCGGGCGACGGCGTGGGAGTGTTCGTCGAGTACTACTCGAACGGCGTGTACCGGGTCTGGACGACCTGCGACACGAACTTCTCCGGCGTGGTTTGCCCGATCGACGTCTTCATGTCCGTCGACACGAGCTCGACGATCGACGCGATCACGACGGATGACCTCGAAGGCGCCGACCACGTGAACGTCAACGAGGCCGCGGGGACGGTCGACATGCACGTCGATACGGGCGTGGACTTCGACGCGATCGAGATCAGCACGACGCCCGGCGCGATCCTCCGCCTCGAGGTCCTCATCGACGGCGTGGCGCAGCCGCGCTTCGTGTACTGGTTCGGCAACGGCGTCCTGCACAACGGCGCCCCGACGAGCCCGGTCGACTTCGTCCCGACCGTGCCGTGAACGAACAAGGCCCGGCCGACACCACGTCGACCGGGCCTTTGCTTTCCCGCCCCCGCCTCTTCTACTTGCCCTTTTTCGCCGCCGGCTTGTCCGCAGCCTTCGCGGCCGGTTTGTCTGCGGGCTTCGCCGCCGCGTTCGCCGGCTTGCCCTCCGGATCCCAGAGCTCGGGCTCGCCGAGGCCGAGCGTCGCGAGTTGCGGGCCGACCGCATCACGCGGGCCCACCACGATCACCGTCGCCGACGCCGGATCGACGTGCGTCTTCGCGAGCGTGGTGACCTCCGCGAGCGTCGCGCTCTGCCGCGCGCGCGTCGCCTCGCTGTCGTGCGACGGCGAGAGCCCGAGCCGCGCCAGCGCCGCGAGCCTGCGCGCCGTGCCGCTCACGGTCTCGTAGGTCTGCATGAGGTCGGCGCGATCCTGCGCCTTCGCCTTCTCCAGCTCCTCCGCGGTCGGGCCTGAAGCCGACATCTTCGAAAGCTCGCTCAGCATCTCCTTCAGCGCGACGCCCGTCGCGGGCGTCTCGACCGAGGCGATGGCCCAGAACCCGCCCTTGTTGCGGCTCTCCTGGAACGTCGAGCCCGCGCCGTACGCCCAGTGATGCTCCTCGCGCAGGTTCATGTTGAGCCGCGACGTGAACGAGCCGCCGAGCGCCGTGTTGATGAGCTCGAGCCGCGGGAGCACGGGGTCGTTCGCGGCCACGCCGTCACGCACCACCGCGATGACGGACTGTGGCGCGCCGGGCCGATCGACGAGCACGAGCTTCGGACGCGCCGAGGCCGCGCGCGGGCCCGGGAAGTCCGCCTTCTTCGGCGCGGCCTTCGCGGGCGGCGCTTTCCAGGTGCCGAGTTGTGCGTCGACGATGTCGGTCACCTCCTTGCGGGAGATGTCGCCGGCCACGACGAGCACCGCGCGATCGGGGCGGAAGCTCTCCGTGTAGAAGCGCTTCACGGTGGGCAGATCGAGCTTCGCCGCCGCGTCGAGCGAGCCGTCGGCGGGGTGTCCGTAGGGCGTGTCCGGTCCGAAGAGCACCGCGGCGTTGATCAAGCGCGAGACACTCATCGGCTCGTCGGACCGCTTCTTCAGGTTGTTTTGCCAGAGCTCCGAGACGCGCTTCCACTCCTTCGCGTCGAAGTGCGGTCGCGCGACGACGTCGGAGAAGATGCCGAACGCCGCGTTGAAGTTGTTCTTCAGCACGGTGAGCGAGAGGACGCTCGCGTCGGCGCTCGTGCCGAGCGTGAGCGTCGCGCCGAGGTCGTTGATGCCGCTCGACACCTCGACGGCGCTGCGCTTGCCGGCGCCCTCGTCGAGCATGTCGGTCGTGATGTGCGTCAGGCCGGGCAGGTTCGCCGGATCGGCCGAGGACCCGCCGCGCACGACGAGCACCGCCGACACGAGCGGCAAGCCGTGCTTCTCCACGAGCCACACCGAGAGGCCGTTCTTGGTCGTGAACGTCTCGACGGCGGGAGGTGTGAACGGACGGCTCGACGGCAGCTCCGGCTTCGGGCCGAGCAGGTCCGCCGCGGGCGCCGCGGGCTTGACCTCGGCGACGGGCGGGGTCGTTTCCTTCTTCGTCGGATCGGCCGGCTGCACCTGCGGCTCGGCGCCGCACGCGGCGAGCGCCGCCACCGCGGCGAGCGAAAGGAAGGCCGACTTCTTGGCAAACCTCACGGGGCACCTCCGGCGCCGTTCGTCTTCTTTTCGGGCTCCACGTGGATGATCACGCGGGCGTTCGGGTCGAGGTGGGTCTTCGCGATCCGCTGGAGCGACTCCGGCGTGACGCCGCGGTAGCGAGCGAGATCCTTCTCGGCGAAGCCCGGATCCCCGACGTACGTCTCGTACTGGGCCAGCATGGAAGCGCGCGCGGTGACCGATTGCAGCCGCGAGACGAAGCTCGTCTCGAACTGGTTTTTCGCGCGCGTGATCTCCGCCGCGCTCACGGCCTCGTTCGAGATCTTCTTCATCTCCTCGTCGATCGCGGCTTCGAGCTGGGCGAGGGTCACGCCGGGGCGCGCGATGGCCTCGACGAGGAAATACGAGCCGAGATCTCCGGACGCCTGGTAGGCCGAGACCTCTTGCGCGATCGCCTTGTCGTAGACGAGCGCCTTGTAGAGGCGGCTCGCCTTGCCGTCGGTGAGGATCACGCTGAGCAGGTCGAGCTCCGCGTCGCCGGGCGCGTACCGCGCGGGGCTGTGCCAGGCCATCACGACCTTGCCGAGCTCCACCTTGTCCGTGAGCGTGTCGCGCACGACCTTGTCGAGCTTCACGGGCGTCGCAGGCGGCGCCGCGGGCACGGGCGAGGACGGGATCGAGCCGAACCACTTCTCGATGAGCGGCTTGATCTCGGCCGGCGAGAAGTCGCCCGCGACCACGAGCGCGGCGTTGTTCGGGACGTACCAGCGCTTGAAGAAGCCCTTCACGTCGGCCACGGTCGCGGCCTGCAGGTCCTCGTGCGAGCCGATCACCGGGTGGTGATAGGGATGATCCGCGGGGAAGAGCAGCTCGGGCAGGCGCAGATCGACCTTGCCGTACGGCTCGTTCTCCGTGCGCTGGCGTCGCTCGTTGCGCACGACCTCGCGCTGGGCGTCGAGTTTTTCCTTCGTCATCTCGTCGGCGAGCGAGGAGAAGCGATCGGCCTCGAGCCAGAGCAAGAGCTTGAGCGTGTGCGCGGGGCCGACGTCGAAATAATCCGTGCGGTCCTCGCTGGTCCACGCGTTGTTCCAGCCGCCCTCGGACTCCATCCAGGTGTCGAACATCTTGGGCGGCGCGCGGCGCGTGCCCATGAACATGAGGTGCTCGAAGAGGTGCGCGAAGCCCGTGCGCTTCGGCTCCTCGAAGCGCGAGCCCACCTTCACCATCGTGTTCACCGTGACGAGCGGCAGCGCGTGATCCTCGTGCAGGATCACGGTGAGGCCGTTCGGCAGCGTGTACTTCTCGAACGGGACCTTGATCTCGGCCTTCTGCTCGGCGTGAGCGGTCGCGACGAACGAGGGCGCGGCGAGCGGGGCGGCGAACGCGAGCGCAGAGGCGAGGAGCACCGCGGCTCGCGCGCGGCGCCTTCGAAGGGGAGGACGGATCGATCGCATGGCCGGAGAGCGTGCCCCGTCGGCCCACGATTGCAAGCGTCGAGCGCGACCTTCGGTGCGGAGAGAAGAACCTAGCGACGGCTTCGCGAGGGGGCCTTCGCAGGCGAGGTCGTCGGCGTGCGCTCGTCCGACGACGAGGAGCTCTTCGCCTCGTGGCGGTTGGCGACGACGGCGATGCCCACGACGACGGCGATCAGGAAGAGGACGAAGAAGAAGATCTTCCAGAACGAATACGGCGCCTTGCCGATCACCTCGCCGGTCTGTCCGTTCACGAGGAACTGGTAGGGCTTGTCCTGGTACCGATAGGCCGCGATCCACACGGGCAAGAGCACGTGCTTGAAGGTCACGTGCGAGAAGTGGTTGTCGACGTGCAGGTTGCGCTGCTCGTCCCCCGGGACGTCGCTCCTGCAGCGGCTCCACTGGGTGGAGGCCATGATGGTTTGCCCCGTGTCCCACGCGGGCATGAGATCGATCGCGTAGGACTCGGCGCGCCAGCCGGCGAGGAACTCGGGGCGGTAAGGCGTGAGCTCGCCCGTGTTGAAGGTGCGGAAGCTGTCCCCGAGGTTCTCGGGAAGGCCCTTCGAGGCGCACACGATGACGTCGTCGAAGGCGTCGGTGCGACGGCCACGCGCGGACTCCCAGCGCGTCTTCTGCACCTGCCGCGTTTGCCGGTTGCCCTGCTCGTCCGTGTACGTTTCGGTTTCGTAATAATGATAGCCGGCCTCGGCGGTCCACGACGAGTCGACGCGCGCGTCGAACGTCCAGTAAGGGACGTACACGCCGGCAAACCCCTCGACCTTGGCCATCTTCTTGAGGTCGTTCGGGCGGAACCAGAGCGAGCCGATCCACTCCTCGAAGCGATGGTTCGCGTTGTTCTTGTCGATCTTGAAGGGGACGACGGACTCGGGGCGGATCGCCGTGCCCGCGGACTCCTGCGTGAGGACCTGGTGCGATCGACAGAACGTACACGTCGCCGTCTGTTCGCCAGGCGGGACGTTGACGGTCGCGCCGCACTCGCGGCAGCTCACCTGCGAGACAGGCGTGCCGTAGCCACGCGCGGCGAGGCGCATGCCCTCTTCGATCGGGATCTCGCGGACGAGGCCCCCGGGCGCCTGGGGGATGGCCTGCTGAAAGCCGCAATAAGGGCACTTCATGGCCTGCGCGCCCGCGTCGTAGCCGAGCTTGGCGCCACACTGGCCGCACGGGAACGTGTCGCCCGAAGGGCCCGGATCGAATGCGCTCGTCACCTATGTCCTCCGATCCGCGATGTTACAAGCAAGCGCGGCGCAAAGGCCACGCGCGCGAACCGCGCATCACGTGGCCTCGACGTCGGCCTCGGGCGTGGGGGCGTGCGAAGGGAGATCGAGGAGGCTGCCTTCGCGCTTCTTGCCGATCTCGCCGGCGCGCGAGAGGGCCATGCGGAAGAGGACAGGGCCGAGCATCTCGTTGATGACGATCGTGCCGAGGATGAGCGTGGCTGCGCCCGCGCCCCACGGCTTGAACGAGCTCGCGACGAGGTTCGCGAGGCCGATCGCGACGCCGGCCTGCGGGAACATGCCGAACGGGACGCGGGCCGCGACCTCGGGATCGACCTTCGCGACACGAGCACCGAAGCGAGCGCCGGCGTAGATGCCCGCCGCGCGGGCGAGCGCGGCCATGGCCGCGTAGGGCGCGACCGAGAAGAAGGCGTGCAGGTGCACCTCGGCGCCGACGACCGCGAAGAAGACGGCGAAGGTGGGCATCGCCGCGACCTCGGTCTCGTGGATGACCTCGTGGCCGCTGACGGGGCTGATGTTCTCGAGGAAGAGGCCCGCCGAGAGGCCGACGAGCAACGGGTCGAGGTGGAGCGCGCCGCCGATCTCGGCGACGACGAAGAGGACAGCGAAGACGAAGAGGCCGATGCGCTGGCCCACGCGGCGAATGTAGAGCGCGGAGACGAGGCCGACGGCGATGCCGGTCGCGATGGAGCCGAAGATGTGCACCGCGAGCGCGCCGAAGATCGAGTGCCCGCCCGCGCCGCCCGCCGCAGCGTCGGGCGGGAACACGGCGCGCGCGACGGACTCGGTGAAGGAGAAGGCAACGACGACCGCGAGATCCGCGAGCACCACGATCGAGAGGCACATCTCGCTGAGCGGGCCGGCCGCGCGGGTCTCCTTGAGGATGCCCATCACGACGGCCGGCGAGAGCGCGCAGAGGACGGTGGCGCAGATGAGCGCGACCGCGAGGCGCTGCGCCGAGGTCATCTCCGCGGTGAACTCGATGCGACCGAGGACGAACGAGAACAAGCCGAAGAGCAGGACGAACTCGGTGAGGAGGGCGAAGATCGAGACGAGGCCGATGCTGCGGATCTTCGGGCGGAGGCGCGCGAAGTTGAGCTCGCATCCAGCGTTCAGCGCGATGAGCCCGACCGCGACCTTCTTCACGAGCGTGAGGTCGCCGAGCATCGACGGCGTGATGAGGCGGAGGACCTCGGGGCCGAAGAGCGCGCCGCAGAGGATGAAGCCCGTGAGGTGCGGGAGGCGGAGATCGTGGAAGATGTGCCCCGTCTGCATCGCCGCGATCAGCAAAAAGCCAAACGCGAGCGCCGCGCCCGAGCCCGTGATCGTGGCGTCCGCAGGCAAGAAGGAGCGCGCGGCAAAGGAGATGCCGGCGACGAGCGCGAGGACGAGCGCCGCGCGGATCACGCGCTGCCCTCCGGGGTCGTCGTGATGATTGGCGCCTCGTTGGCCACGGGCTTCGGCGGCTCCGGGGCGTGCACGCGCGTCGGCGGGATCGGCGTGAGATCCACGCCGGTGCGACGGCGCCGCCACTCGAGGATCCGCACCACGACCTCCGTGAGCACGCCGCCGATGAGGACCGCGTTGATCGCCCAGCGCACGCGCTCGGGGCCATAGCCGTGATACAGCGTCGCCGCGCTGACCATGAGGACGATCGAGCTCGGGCTCTGCGGCGCGAGCGCGATCGCCAGCATGCGCGCGCTCGGCAGCTCCTTCGGGCCCACGCGCTTCGACCAGATCGCGCCGAGGCGCTTGCCCGCGACGCGCGCGAGGACGAACGCCGTCGCGAGGAGCCAACCCTGCCACTCGAGCGGCCGCCACGTCGCGCCGACGACGAGCAGGAAGATCAGGTAAATCGGGCGCTCGACGTCGAGCAGCGTCTTCTTCAAGCCTTCGAGGTCGCGGATCGGGAGGTTCGCGAGCAAGGCGCCCGCGATCGCGCAGACGACTGGGACGCTGAGCGCGAGGTAGCCCGCGACGCCCGCCGAGAGCGCGACCGCGCCGAGCAAGAGCGTGAGCTCCTCGGCCGCGTTGCGCGCGCCGCGCAAGAGGACGTACGTGAGGATGCCGAGCACGCCGCCGAGGCCGAGCGTCACGAGGAGCCACGCCGACGGCGGCAACGACCAGCGCGTCGCGACGTTCTCCGGACGGAAGAGGATCGCGACGACGCCGAGGAGCGCGAGGCCCGCGACCTCGTCGATGCTCGTGACCTCGTCGATCATGCGCGCGGCCTTGCGACCGACGCGGCGCTCCCAGAGCTCCATGCTGATCGGCGCGCTCGGCGCCGCGCAGGCCGCGAGCACGAGGGCGTCACGCGCGAAGGCGTTTCGCTCCCACGGCACGCCCATGCCGAGCAGCGCCATGGCGCAGAGGCCCGCGGTCGTGAGCATCGGGACGACGGACTCGAGCACGATGACGGGCCCGAGCGACGCAGGCAGCGCGTCGAGCTTGCGCACGTCGAAGTGCAGGCCCACGACGAACCCGACCCAGCCGAGGCCGAACTCGAACGCAGGCTTGAGGTCGACGAGGACCTGCGGCGTCAAGATGCCGACGCTGTCGAGCGAGAAGACCGCGCCCATCACGAGGAACGGCACGCCCGCGGAGATGAGGACGGTGACGCCGAAGCGCTGCTCGAGCGCCTTCACCTTCGGCTGCGCGAGGAGCACGGCCAGCCCGAGCGCGCTCGCGAGGCCGATGACGATTCGCAGCCGATCGGGGTGCATGGCAACGTCGAGTATCAGCCAAGATCGGCCGCCATGCCTGCGGAAAGCGCGCTCGAGCAAGCCCGCGTCGCGCGTAGCCGAGCGCCGCGCCTCACGGCCACGCACGCATTTCCGGGCGTGCGTGATCCTCCGTCAGGAGCGCGTCGTGCGCGGCGCCGGCGTTCGTGAACGACCGCGGCTCGTCGAAGGCGCGCGTTGGGGCGCCTCCTGGCTCGAAGGCATCGGCGTGACGGAGCGCGCACGCAGGAGGTTGCCGTCGCACTCGACCTCGACGCCGAGCGCGCGACAGCGACGAACGAGGCGCTCGAGATCGACGTCGGGCGCGAGGAGCAAGCCGGACGGCGGAGACGGATCGATGAAGAGCTCGGAGGCCGGGCGCCGCGTGCGCAAAAGCTCGCGGATCTCCGCGTCCTCGACCCACAAGAAGCCCGCGGCGGGGACGAAGCTCGCGCGGCCGATCACCACGCTCGCCTGGATGAGCATCTGCGAGATGCCCTCGGGGAGCTTCGCGACGGCCTCGATCCGCGCGCGCAGCGCGTCGCTCTCGAGCCCCGCGGAGAGGGCGCGCGCGATCGACGAGGGCGCGAGGAGGAGGTCGACCTTCTCGCCGACACGCGTGATCTCGGCGAACGGGACGAGCGCGAGCACGTGCGCGATGCGCGCCGAGGGGGCGATCTGGAGGATCTGCGTCTCGACGAAGTGGCTCGGGGACGGATCGAAGCTCGGCGAAGTGCCCGCGAGCAGGGCGCGGCCGCGCGGCGTGAGACGCAAGGCGGGGCCGTCGTCGAGATCGTCGCCGCCGAGGTCGAGGATGCCGAGCGCCGGCAAGGACTCGAGCGCGATGCGGCGGGTGATCTCGAGGACCTCGGGGGCCTCGTTCGAGGTGCGATCGGCCCAGCGGCGCAACAAGCGCTCGACGCCGCCGATCCGATCGTCCGCGGCGAGGTAGCCGCGGAGCGAGGCCCACGGCACCCAGCGGCCTTCGCCGAGCTCTTGCAACGCGTCGATGACCATCTCGCGCAGCGCGCTGATCGGGCTCGACTCGCGGCCCTCGGAGGCGGCGCGTAAAACCTCGCGCTCGGGGCGCGCTTCGTCCCACGCGCCGCCGCGGCGCCACGTGTCGAAGAGGACGCGGCCGAGCTCGTGCACGGCGAGGGATCCCGGCGGCGTGGCCGCGGAGGCAGCGGACGGCTCCCACAAACCGATGGCGCGCGAGAGCGCGGCCGAGAGCGCGATCATCTCCACGTCGCGGCCGAACCGCTGGGCGAGACGAACGAGGAGCGAGCGAGGCGTGCCCACGCCGGGACGAACGTCGCTGCCCGGCTCGCGCACGGCGTACGCCAGCCCGAGCGCGATCATGCCCGGATCGGGCGCGAAGCGGGCGCGGCGCGGGGCGTGATCTTCTTCGAGGACGAACGAGCGGATCTGCGCGCGGCGCGCCTCGCGGGCCTTGCGGCGCTCGGCGCCGACGATGGTCGCGATCTCGGTCGGGATGACGTGGCGGTTCGGGTGGATCGGGATCAGGAAGGCCCGGCGTTCGAGCGCGAAACCCGCGCCGCGCCGGCTGGCCGTGATGCCCGTCGCGCCGCGCAGGCGCATGGGCTCACGCTCGAGGTCGAGCAGCTCCTGCGTGTCGACCTCGCCGCCGACGGCCTCGATCGCTTCGAGCAGGCGACGCTCGACCGGCGCGAGCCGCTCGACCTCGGACTGCAAGCGCGCCGTGTCGCAGAGCGTCTCCCATGCGGCTTCGAGCGAGAGCGCGATCGGCGGCGTCGCCGGGCGGCCGAGGTAGTGCGCGGCCACGGCGCTGACCGTCTCGAACGACGCCTGCGAGAGGAGCGCGCGGAGGGCGCGCGGGTCCTCGCTCTCCCAGGACTTGAGCTGCACGAGGAACGCGGTTGGAAGGACGAGCTCGATGCCTTCGTCGATCTTGCACGCGTACACCACGCCACGCGCGACGAGCGGCTCGAGCCCCGCGGGCAGCGTCGGCACGACGAGCGCGCCGCCGGCCTCGGCGATCCGATGCAAGAGCTCCCGGCTCGACGCCTGCAGGCGCGACGGATCCCGCACGTCGGGGATGCCGACGAGCGCGCGGGCGACCTGCGAGGGAGCATCGATGCGCTTCTGCGTGTCGATGCGTATGCCGAGGCGGCGTATGAGCGCCGCGAGCTCGGAGTCGGGGAGCGCGCGGAGGATGTGATCGAGCCGGCGGAGCGATCCGCTTCCGGTCTCGTCGGACGCGGGCTCGGGGTCCAAGGCGCGCGAGGCGCGTTGTCCCTTCGAGGCACCGTGTGCAGGTTCCAGAGCGGCTTCGCCGTGTCGTCCGCCGATGGAGGTCATGACATCACCGACATGGGAGGAGGGTTTTCAGATGCATCGACTCGCTTCACGTCCAACGAACGACACTACACGACGAAGTGAACACCGACACCCCCCAATCGGCTCATTTCTGCGTGTCTTCGCGCCAGTTTCGTGCGCATCTCGCGCGCCTCGGGTCGCACCTGCATGGGCTCCGCTGCTACCACGACTGGATTTCGACATGGGTTTTTCCGGGAATTTTTCGAGCGTGATCGAAGGCGTCAGGGAACTCCCGACGCGCACAGGAGATGCCGGACAAGTGACGCGGGACTACGATGGATTCCTGGAGGACATGCGTGATTCTGCGTGACCCGGTGCATGGGCTCGTCGCGTTCGAAAGTGAAGAAGACTCGATCGTGCCGCGGCTTCTCGGCGCACGAGAGATGCAACGGCTCCGGCGCATCCGCCAGCTCGGGCTCACCTCGCTCGCGTACCCGGGCGCCGAGCACACGCGCTTCTCGCACGCGATCGGCGCCGCGCACGTGATGAAGCTCTTGCTCGTGCGGCTCAGGCAGATCGATCGGGAGCTGCCGTTCTGGCAACGCGTGACGAGCGAGCGCGCGCGCGACGCCATCGCAGCAGCGCTGCTCCACGACGTCGGGCACGGACCACTCTCGCACCTCTTCGAAGCTGCGATGCCGGGCGCCGTGGAGCACGAGACCTGGACCGCCCGGATCCTGCTCGACCCGGCATGCGAGCTGCACCAGATCCTCGCCGAGGACGATCCGAGCCTGCCGCGCCGCGTGGCCGATCTCGTCGCAGGCAAGCACGAGCTGCCGTACCTCGCGCGCGCGGTGAGCGGCACCTTCGACGTCGACCGCTGCGACTACCTCCTGCGCGACGCACACGCGACCGGCGTGCGCTACGGCGACTACGACCTGCCGTGGCTCCTGCGCAGCCTGCGCTTCAGCGAGCCGAGCGGACCGCCCGGCCACCACGCGCCCTCGCTCGCCATCGACGGGCAAAAGGGCATCGTCGCGATCGAGTCGTTCCTCCTCGCTCGCTACTTCATGTTTCAGCAGGTCTATTTCCACAAAGCGACGCGCGCGGCCGAGTGGATGATCGGAGCGATCCTCCGCCGCGCCCTCGCGCTCGTCGTGGATGGCACGCGCCTGCCCGTCCTGCCACCCGCGATCGCCGCCGTCGCCGCGGGAGACGTGCCCACGCTCGATCAGTACCTCGAGCTCGACGACCAGGTCCTGCTCGGCGCCATCCACGCCTGGGAGGAGGCGAAGGACCCGACGCTGAGTGATCTCTGCCGGAGGCTCCGCGCGCGCTCGCTCTTCAAGACGATCGAGCTCTCGCCCGAGGCGCACGGAGAGGACGAGGGATCCACGAGCCACGCGTTCGGCGCGATCGACGACGGGGCGCGAGAGAAGGTGCTCGCCGCCGCGCGCGCGATCGCCTCGGAGCGGGGGCTCGATCCGGACCTCTACGTGGGCCTCGACGTCGCGACGGACACGCCGTATGCCGAGGACGACTCGCTGCACGTGGTCTTCCCCAAGGGCAGGCCTCGTCCCCCGTCGGAGGTTTCATTCTTGCTCGATCGTCTGCGCAACGAGACGCTCACCCGCTGCCGGCTGATCTTCGCCCCGGAGCTGCGCGACGCGATGCGGGAGGCGTTCGTCCGTTGAGCCGCGCGCGCGTCTCCTTGGCGCGCGGCGCGGGCCTCGCCGTGCTGCTCGCGCTCGCAAGCTCGGCCGCGGCCGCGCGCGCCGAGGACGATGGGGCCGACGGCGTGTACGGGCGCCTCGACGGCGACCTCGACGTGCGCATCGGCGCCGGCGCCGCCTTCGCCCGCGGAGGCCCCGCGCTCGCCGCCCACGCGTCCCTCCTGTACCTCTCGTCCGCGGGCTTTTACGTGCACTACACGGACGCCCTCGGCACGGACGGCCCGGCGGTCACGCGATCGATCGCGACCGGCGTGGTGCTCGAGCCGCTCTTCCTCGGCCGCTTCGCGACGAACCTGGAGCGTGGTCCTGCGCGCCTCGACCTCGTCCTCGACTCGTTCGCTCTGGGCATGGGCGCCTTCTGGGAGGCCCCGCGTGGAGGCGCGTTCAGCGCCGAGCCGGGATTCGAGTTCTCCGTCGGGATCGGCTTTCCGTTTTTCGCCACCGCGACGGGGCCGGTCCTCGGCGTGCGCGGCGCGCTCCGCGTCCGGCCGGGCGCGTTCGCCGACTCGGCGCCGTTCCGCCTGATCGATCAGGGCGCGCTGCTCTCGGTCACGCTCGCCTGGCGGCACATCGTGCCCGTGCACCTCGTGGACCCGGCCGATCGGCTCGTGCGATGAGCGCCGCCGAAGCGGCTCTCCGGCGCCTCCTCGCCGAGGTCTTTTTCGAAAGCCTGGTCGCGCTCGACCCAGCGCGCCTCGTCGCAGAGGCCTTGCCCCCGCGGCCGCCCGAGGGCGCGCGCGTGCGGCTCTTCGCCGCCGGCAAAGCGGCCGCCGCGATGGCACGCGGCGCCCTCTCCCGCTGGGGCGATTCCATCGAAGCCACGCTCGTCGTGACCGTCGACGGCGCCCCCATCGACTGGACCGGGCTCGATCTCCGCAGCACGCCCGTCGTCCTCCACGCCGCACACCCGGTCCCGGACGAACGCAGCCTTGCAGCCGCCCACGCGGCCCTCGCGCACGTACGCGGCCTCGGCCCCGACGATCGCGTCCTCGCGTTGATCTCGGGCGGCAGCTCCGCGCTCCTCGTGTTGCCTCCGCCCGGGCTCGATCTCGAGGACGAGCGCCGCGTCGTCCGCGCGCTCCTCGAAGCCGGCGCGCCCATCCACGACGTGAACCTCGTCCGCCGCCACCTCTCGCGCATCAAGGGCGGACGCCTCGCCGTCGCGGCCGCGCCCGCGCTCGTCGAGACGCTCGCCCTCTCCGACGTCGTCGGCGGCGCGCTGCACGACATCGGCTCCGGCCCCACGGTCCCCGATCCCACGACCGCGGCCGAAGCCCGCGCAGCGCTCGCCCGATATGCCCCGGCGGAGCTCGCCGCGCGCCTCGCGCCTTCCCTCGACGACACGACGGAGCAACCTTTTTCGACGCGCACCGAGGCCCGCCTGCTCGCCGGCCCCGAGGACTTCGCCCGCGCCGCCGCCGCGAACCTTTCCGCTCGGGGTTTCTCCGTCCGGATCGAGCCCCCCGAAGGCGGCGACGCGCGTGACGTCGTGGAAAAACGGCTCGTGCAGGCCGCGGCGCTCGCCCCTGGAAGCGCCCTCGTCGTCGCCTGCGAGCCGACGCTCGCCTTACCACCCGTGCGTGGACGCGGCGGACGCGCCGGCTGGGTCGCGCTGGCCGCCATGAAAAAACTCCCGCCGGGTGTCGCGCTCCTCTGCGGCGCCTCGGACGGCACCGACGGAAGCTCCTCCGCCGCGGGCGCGGTCGTGAGCCTCGGCGCCGCGGGTGACTTCGATGCAGAGCGGATCGACGCGGCGCTCGCTGGCTACGACGACGCCGCGATCCACCGCGCCCTCGGCACGGCGATCGACACGGGACCGACGGGGCAGAACCTCACGGATCTGCACATCCTGGCGCGGGTTTTTCCGGAAAACTGAGGCGGCGCGTTTTACGGCGCGGGAGGGACGACACCCGCCTGGGTATCGCCCATCGCGTCACGGACGGCGTTCGCGAGGGCGCAGCTCAAGGCCTGACGCTGCTGAGCGTTCACGACGCGCTCGTCGAGCTGCGCGCCGGCCATCTTGAGCTCGACATCGGGCGTGCGGCGGACGCGGAGGACGAGCTTGTTGTCCGAGAGCCGCCAGATGCCGACGCGCGACGCGTGGGGCACGCCGCGCAAGGCCTCGGACTTCGACATGCCCGCGGGCACCTGGAAGTTCGGCGGCGTTTCGTCGAGGACGACGGCGAAGTACTGCGCGCGGGTGAGCAGATCGACCGCGATCGGAATGTCGTCGCGGACCGCGTCCTCGAAGAAGCTCGTCAGTGCGCGCAGGCGCAGCTCGCCCGACGTCTCCTGCGCCTCCCGCACCCAGTCCTCGGAGAGGATGCGCATCGCTCGGTACGCGACGCGCAGGTTGTAGGGTTGCGCGGGCGGCGCGCAGCGATCGAGCTCGTTGCAGATCTCGCCGAAGGCGCAATCTCGGGTGAGCTTGCATTCCTTGCCGGAGAGCTGGTTCTTGTTCTCCGCCGTGAACAGGCAGGCGGTGAAACCATCCCGCAACGAATCGTTCGCGGCTTTGCGGATGGCGTCGGCGCTCGTGGCCTGGTCGGCGTCGAGGCGGAGGTAGATGCCGGGTTTGTCGCGGAAGTTCCAGGCCTTGAGGATCTCCGTCTCGACGACGTCCGGGGCCGGTTCCTTCGCGAGGTCGACCGTCCAGCGCTCGATCCGGTCACGCAGGGGGAACCAGCGCGGGCCGAGCTCGGCGACGACGGCGCGTTGTTTGGCGAGGATGCCGCTTCGTTCGCTCTCGAGGCGGCCTTGGGACCACTTCCACTGGATGATGACCGTGACGGCCATCACGAGGCCGATCCAGGCCCAAACTTTGGGGGCGGGCCACCGCATACGGCCCGCCCCGCGGTCCTGCTTGGACTGGATCAGCGAGGGCAGGCCGCGGGGTCGTTCATCCGCGCTGGGCGGCATCGGTGTAGCTTTCAGCCGCTCTTGGGGAGCTTGGCGACCATGAAGCTGACGTTCGGATAACCGGCGAACGCAGCGGTCTGGAAGACGCTCTTCACGACGATCGCGGGCACGTTCTGATCGACCTGGAGGATGCAGACGCCGGGGAACGGCTTGTTCGGCTGCACCTGCTTCCAGAGCTCGCGCTTGTTCTTCAACAGGTTGAAGAGCTCGTCGATCTTCTGCATACGGCCGAGCTCCTCGATCGCGCGCGTCGAGCCGGCGAGCGTGCCGTCGACGAGGATCTGGTTGCCGTTCACGGCGACCATCGGCGCATCGATGATGTCCTCGACGTTTTCGGCCTTCGGCAGCTTGACGTTCTTGTCGACCGTGATCTCACCGGACGCCGAGAAGGACATCAGGAGGAAGATGACGGTGGTGATCAAGAAGTCGATGAAGCTGACCAGGTTCAGCGCAGCGTTGCCGCTCCGCCTGCCGTGCCCCGCCACCTTGTTCCACACGAACTTCAGCGGGACGTGGTGCATCAACCGCCGGCCAGGCTGGTGGATGACGTGGGCGTGCGGGTTGTGATGTTTGGACGGAGGTTTGGCGTGGCCACCCATCTCAGGTCTCCCTTGCTCAGCGGACGGAGAACGTCATGTTGAAGACCGGCAGGTCCTTGTCCCCATCGGGGAGCTTCACCTTGCGCTTCGTCGCGTAAAGCGCGTCGAGCACCGCGACGATCTCCTTGAAGGGAGTGCGGTTGTCGGTGTGCATGATCGCCTGATCGAGCTTCTTGTCGCTCGGATCGCGATGGCTGCCGTTGCTATTCCACTCGGCCTCGATCTTCTTCGCGAGGTCCGAATACCGGATCACGGCGCTGTCGCTCGGCGGCGGCTTGGGGACACGCACCTCGCTCACGACGGTCGCGCCCTGCTTCCACACGAGCGCGAAATCGCTCTCGCCGATGTGCAGATTCAGCACCTTCTCGGGCGTCTGCGGCGTGAGCTCCTTGTCGGGGTTCGGCGGCCCGGGCACCTGCGCATCCGCATTCATGCGCGAGTTCGTGACCCACACAGCGGTGATCAAGAGGAACGCGATCGTGCACATCAACAGGTCGATGAAGGGGACCATGTTGATTTCGGTGTTGGTCGGTCTCTTTTTGCCGCCCTCGCCGCCTACGTCTACGCCACCCATGGGCTGCCTCCTGCGATGCTCGCCCTCGCGAGCTTCCTGCGATGGGGACACATGACGCGTCCCCGTACACGCTATTGGTGCCCGCCCTCGTGGGCAGGGCCTTGCCCTTCGTACGACAACGGATCTGGGTGAAAGTTCCTCCCGAGATCACGGAGGGGGCGGCGCGGGCGCGAGCGCCGCCCTCTGACGACACTCGGGGCCCGGATCGCCTTTGGCGTCCTGAGCCCCGAACCCCCGAAGCTCGGGGCCCGGATCGCCCTCGGCGTCCTGAGCCCCGAACCCCGTGGAATCAGGCAGCCGCCTGGCCCACGGCCGCGACGTTCACCTTCTGGCGGTTCGACACGACGAGGTTGAGCACCATCACGCTCGCCTCGTTGATGTCGTCCTCGAGCTGCTGCGTCTTGCCGTTCAGAATGGCGAAGCCGATGAGGCCGATGATCGCGACGGCGAGACCGAACGCCGTGCAGTTCATGGCCTCCGAGATGCCGGCCGCGAGAACGCGCGCCTTCTGGCTCGGATCGATCGACTCACCGGAGACGGAGCCGAACGCCATGATGAGACCCGTCACGGTGCCGAGGAGGCCCGAGAGCATCGCGAGGTTCGCGAGGAGGCCGAGGTACGGCGTGTTCTTGCTGAGGCGCGGAAGCTCGCGGAGCGCGGCCTCGTCCATCGCAGCCTGAACCTCTTCGTCGGGGCGGTTCACCTTCACGAGGCCAGCCTGCACGATGCGGGCGAGCGGCGCGTTGGCGGCGGAGCACATCTTGACGGCCTTGGCCACGTCACCCGCGAGGATGCACTTCTGCATCGTGGCCAGGAAGACGTCCTTGTTGATCGACGCGCCGAACAGATAGATGGAGCGCTCCACGATGATGCCGATCGTCAGGATCGACCAGAACAAGATGGGCCACATGCCCCATCCACCTTCTTTGAAGTGCTCGTACGCTGCGTGCATTTGTCAGGTCCTCCAGCTTGCCTCGCGTCCGCTCGGGCCGAGGTGTCGCACTCTACATGAAAGCCATTCCGGATCGAATGCGGCAGTTACTGCGACGGTCTTCGTGCGATCGCGCTGGCCGTCGCGGCCTCGCGCCCCGCGCCCCGCTCGTTGCTCTCCGCGTGATTTCCGCTTCGTTGCATCGCTGGGGAGGGTACGACTTCGGCCAAGCCATCCAAACGAACCAGGACGCTAGCCGAGCCGCGCGCCCCAACGCAAGTAGGGTGTTTGGCTTCGTTCCGTCTCGGGTCTCTTCGTAAGCGGTGATCCCGGATGGAGCACGAGACCCCGTGATCTCGCACGAGCTCGTGTTCCGGGGCCAGTCTACCCGCCCGCATCCGAACGGGGCAAATGGCCGGTATCCGAGGATCGTCGTCTCCGTCGACCCAGCGCGAATCGGCCCACGTTGAAGCTTCATCGCCCAGGCGACCGGCATCTTCGCGATTCAGACCCTCTCTCGTCAAGCAACATTTGGTCGAGATCGCGCGAGCTACACGGTAAACACCGCACGTTCGCCACGAAC
This sequence comes from Polyangium sp. y55x31, assembly GCF_029946505.1. GTDB lineage: Bacteria > Myxococcota_A > Polyangia > Polyangiales > Polyangiaceae > Polyangium. The sequence goes on along the minus strand of NZ_JARZHG010000041.1, from coordinate 28,076 downwards.
TTGGAAGGATCCAGCCTCATCGGACGAAGCCCAAGCAGCCCACGTCACGGTTCGGCCGCGGCTCCGCTCACACGCCCCGTCTGTCGCTTGCCTGGGAGATCAAGCGACGGCTATAGTCGCGCCCCAACGCGACTTTTGCGCGTGGGGCATAACCACGGCGCGGGGCGCTCTTGGTGACTTGGTAGGGAGAAAGGGACTGCGAGGATGCGTCACCTGTTCATGTTGGCGTCCGAAGGAGGAGAGGTCGGGATGTGGGGGGCCATCAAGGAGAACCCCACGTTCCTCGTGATGAACCTCGTCGTCTCGGCGATCGTGGTGACGGTCATCATCGAGCGCGCCTACTTCCAGCTCGATCGCTACCGCGTGAACTCCAAGGAGTTCTTCGCCCAGATCAAGAAGCTCGTGGTCGCAGGCAACATCGACCGCGCCATCAAGCTCTGCGACGCCGGCGATTACCCGATCCTGCAGCTCGTCAAGGCCGGCCTCACCCAGGCCAGCAAAGGCGCCGACGAGATCGACGCCGCCCTCAGCGAGAAGCTCTCCGAGCTCAAGCCCGCCGTCGAGAAGCGCGTCGCGCTCCTCTGGTCCCTCGCGAACATCGCCACGCTGATCGGCCTCATCGGCACCGTCAGCGGTCTCATCAAGACCTTCGCCTCGATCTCGGCCCCCGGCCTCTCCGCCGCGGTCAAGCAGCAGATGCTCTCGAACGGCATCGCGGAGGCCATGTACAACACGGCCTTCGGCCTCGGCATCGCCGTGCTCTGCATGATCGCGCACGTCCTGCTCCACACGCGGTCGAAGAACATCCAGCACGATCTGGAGTCGACCACGGAGCGCGTCTTCAACCTGCTGACGATCGCCAAGCCGAACTTCTAGAGCGTCGCCCATGGCCGAGACCCACGACGCTCCGCTCAGCGCCTCGCAGAAATCGCGCATCCGGCGGCTTTCCCAGCCGAAAGACCCGGAGCCGGGCGAGGAGGCAGGTGAGCTCAACATCGTGCCCTTCCTCGACATCATCACGAACGTGATGATGTTCGTGCTCGCCAGCGTCTCGGTCACCTTCCTCGTCTCGGTCGAGTCGAACCCGCCCGCGATCGGCGGCAAGGGTCGGAGCGACGTGGCGAGCAAGGCGCTGAACCTCTCGGCGTTCATCACGACGCAGGGCATCTCGCTCAAGACCTCGAGCGGCAACATCGCCCCAGGCTGTCAGGGCATCGGCGCCGGCATCACGATCCCGATGCGCGAGAGCGGGGTGCACGACTTCGCAGCCGTCACCTCGTGCGCCAAGAGGCTCAAGAACGCAGCCCCCGAGTTCAAGGAGGAGACGCAGGTGACGATCACCGCGAACCCGGGCGTCGAGTACGGGACGATCTACGACACGATGGATGCGCTCCGGAAAGACGGCGAAGAGCAGCTCTTCCCGCAAGTGCACTTCGGGGTGGCGCGATGAGCAACGAAGAGACCTTCGATCAGGACGCCGGGCAAGACAGCGGACCGAACGCGCCCCGCCCCGCCCCGAACCAGCGCCCACGGCCTCCGCAGGCCCAGAAGGGCAGCATCGTCAAGTACAAGGCAGCCCTTCGAAAGGCGAAGCGCAAGAACGCGCGCGAGCCCGAGATCGACTTCCTCAACATCACGGCGATGCTCGACCTGATGACCATCATCCTGGTCTTCTTGCTGAAGAGCCTCGCCTCGTCGGCCGGCGCAATCCCGCAGTCGGACGATCTACGCCTGCCCCAAACCGTGATGGTCGGCGAGCCGAGCGACGAGGGCGTGCTCGTCGTCGTCTCGAAGACGCAAATCCTGGTCGGCGACGAGGCCATGCCCGTCGTGACCTTGCCAAGCCGAGAGCAGCTCGCGCAGTCGGGCATCGAAGCCAAACACAAGCGCAGCGGCCCGAACGATCTCTACATCGTGCCCCTCGCAAACGCGCTCCAGCACGCGCGCGAGGTCGACAAAGCCGTCCGCGCAGCCAAGGGCCTCGACCCGTCCACATCCGAGGCGCGTGTCGCCGCCGACAAGACCACGCCCTACCGGCTGCTCATCGAGGTGCTCTACACCCTCGGCCAGAGCGAATTCGGCAAGTACCACCTGATCGCGCTGAGCGGAAAGAAGTAGGGCCCGCAGCCGCAAGATGCGGCGCACGGGCCCTCTTCCCTGCCCCCCCCCGAGGGCCGGGCTCAATCCACCGCGAACAGCTCTTCGACGTCGGCCTTCGTGAGCTTCTTCGCGCCGCCCTGGTCCTCGCTGAGGACCGAGGCCACGAGCTCGCGCTTCTTCGCCTTGAGCTGCAGGATCTTCTCCTCGATCGTGCCCTCCGCGACGAGGCGGTAAGCCGTCACGACGCGGGTTTGTCCGATGCGGTGCGCGCGATCCGTCGCCTGCTGCTCCACGGCCGGGTTCCACCACGGATCGAAGTGGATGACCGTGTCCGCCGCCGTCAGGTTGAGGCCCGTTCCGCCAGCCTTCAGGCTGATCAGGAAGACCGGCACGGTCGGATCGCTCTGGAAGCGCTCCACGCGCTCCGCGCGATCCTTCGTCGAGCCGTCGAGGTACTCGTAGGCCACGCCGTCCTCCTTCATCGCCCGCTCGATGATCTTCAGCATCATCACGAACTGGCTGAAGACGAGCACCTTGTGGCCGCCCTCGACCGCGTTCGCGATGAGCTCGCGCAAGGCCACGAGCTTGCCCGAGTCCTCGTCCGAGAACTCGCGCGGGAGGCCGAGGAGCCGCGGATCGCAGGCCGCCTGGCGCAGCCGCGTGAGGCCCGCGAGGATCTGGAGCTGGCTCTTGGCGATGCCGACGCGCTCCACCTCGCCGAGCACCTGGGCCCGCACCTCGCGCGCCACCTGCATGTAGATCGACCGCTGATCGCCCGTGAGATCGCAGATCTGATCGGTCTCGATCTTCTCGGGCAGATCCTTGGCGACCTCCTGCTTCGTGCGACGCAGGATGAAGGGGTGGATGATCGAGCGCAGGCGCTGCGCGGTCTTGTAGTCGCCGGCCTCGATCGGGCGTGCCAGGCGCGCCTCGAACTTGTCGAGCGTGCCGAGCAGGCCCGGTGAGACGAAGTCGAAGATCGACCAGATCTCGGAGAGCCGGTTCTCGATCGGCGTACCCGTGAGCGCGAGCCTCCGGCGCGCCTTGAGGCGCTTCGCGGCCGCCGCGGTCGCGGAGAGCGGGTTCTTGATGTGCTGCGCCTCGTCGAGGATCGCGTAGGTGAGGTCGAGCTTCGCGAGGAACTCCTCGTCGCGGCGGAGCAGCGCGTAGCTCGTGATGATGACCTCGGCCTCCTGGACCTCCTCGATCTGGTCCTTGCGATCCGCGCCGTGCCAGAGCGCCACCCGCAGCGTCGGCGCGAACCGGACGAGCTCACGCTCCCAGTTCGTCACGACGCTCGTCGGGGCCACGATCAGCGCTTTGACGTGCTTCTCCTCCTGCTTGACGCTGAGGAGCAGCGCGATCGTCTGCACCGTCTTGCCGAGGCCCATGTCGTCCGCGAGCACGCCGCCGGAGCCGATGTCGTGGATGAACTTGAGCCACGAGAGGCCGGCCTCCTGGTAGGGGCGCAGCGTCGCCTTGAGCGCACGCGGCTTCTTCGCGCTCTCGATCTCCTCGATGCTGGAGAGCTTGTGGAAGAGCTCGCGCGCGCCCTGCGCCACGCTCGATCCGCTCACCTGCGAGAGCAGCTCCTGGATGCGGCCCGCGTGCGCGAGCGGCAGCTTTCCGGTGCGGCCGGCCGCGGTCATGAGCTCGATCTCGCGGTCGAGCATGGCGCGGATCGTGTCCGGATCGAGCGGCGCGAACGAGCCGTCTTCCAGGCGCACGTAGCGCTTGCCCTCGGCGAGACAGCGGCGCAATTCGTCGCGATCGACGGAGATGCCCTCGCTCTCGAACGTGAGCCTGACGTTGAGCCAATCCATCCCGCTCGTGACCTTGGCGAAGACGCCGAGCGGCTTGTGCCGGACCTGCGTGTCGACGAGATCCTCGGGGACGAAGAGATCCCAGTCCTCCGGCAGCTCCGCGAGGCCGTCGCTCCAGAAGCGGATGGCCGCATCGCCGTTCGCCACGAACTCCTGGCCCGTCTCGTCGGGCTTGAGGCCGAGGCCGAGCAGCCGCGCCGCCGCCTCCTGCTGCGCCGCGATGTCGACGCGCACGCACCGCGCCCGCTTCATGCCCTCCTCGGGCGGCTGCACGAGCACGGGCGGCGAGATGCCGTCGGCGCGGACCTGCACTTCCTCCTCGCCGTACGCGGCGTAGAGCTGCACGTGCGCCTCGACGAGCGAGCCGCCCGCGCGCATGCGGAACGTCGGCGGCAGATCCACGACATCCGCGATCTGCGCGAGATCCGGCAGCTCCGCGCCGACCTCCAGCGCGACCTTCGGCAAGCCCTGCATGATCAGGCGCACGAGGTCACGCATCGGCTCGCCGATCGTGGGCGAGCGCAAGAGCCTGCGCATCGCAGCCGGCGAGACGCGTTTGTCGAGGCGCCGCGCGATGCCCTCCTGCGTGTCGACGTGCCAGCCGGGCCAGCCCTCGAACCAGCCGCCCTGGAGCAGCGAGAAGCGGCGCTTGTCCGTCGGCCGCTCGAAGCTCGCCTTCACGATGATCGTGTCGCCGCCGACCGTCTCGAGGTCGAAGCGCGGGCGCAGCGGCTCCTCGGCGAAACGGAGCTGCATGAGCGCGGGCTCGAGCAGCACGCGCTGGCCTTCGAGCAAGGGCAAAAGCTCGGAGACGTCCTCGCCGCGCACGTCGACCGCGGGGTGCCGCGGATTGCCGCTCTCGAAGCGGGCGAGGAGGCGCAGAGCATCACGATCCGGCGTCGGATAGAGCGCCTGCCAGGCGAGCGCCGTCGAGGGCAGGATCGGCACGCGCGCGTCGGCGTCGAGCACCGTGACCGTGAGCGCGCCCTGACGGACGTGCAGGCGGAACTCCACGCGCCGCGAGCCGCCGAGCCCCTCGGGCGGCAGCCACGCGCCGATGCCGGTTTGTTTCGCCGTCGCGTCTTGCTGCGGCGCTGTGATCACGGACGAGCCGGGCGGTCCCATCGCGGCCATCGAGGTCCTCTCGCTTGCGCCCATGTGCCCCATCGGGGCGCCCGGGCCGGGGCTACCGAGCGGCGGCTGCGAGCCGCGCTGGCGATCGCGCCTTCGTACGCGCTTGAGCGCATCACCGCCTGCGTGCGCGGTCTGCGGCATCATCGGGGCGGGCACCGGGCCCGGCCTCGGCTGCGAGCCGCGGGCCTGATCCCGCAGCGTGATGAGCAGCGCGGCGACGTGCTTGCAGTGCTGGCCCCCCTTCGAGAACGTCGGGCACGAGCAGTACGACTTGATGCCGTCCGGCGTGAGCTCGACCTTCACCGGGTACGGCTCGGAGTCGCTCGCGCGGACGACGCCGCTCGCGCTCATCTCCTGGACGTCGATGTCCTCGACGACGCGCCTTCGGAAGTATTCGAGTCCGCGTAGGAAGGTACGTGCGCCGAGCAAACGGCGCAGCCCGCGGTCGCTCAAGGTGGAGAGTGCGTCGGTGATCGGAGGCGGCACGTTGGATGGGGGGGTTTGTCCCGCGGCGAGCGGGCGCGTCGATCGGGTGGTGGTTCGCGCCTTCTGGCGCGGCCTAGACGAAGAACGGCAAAAAGACGATCGTGACCACGGGAAGCATTTTCACGAGCACGTGGATCGCGGGCCCGGCGGCGTCCTTCAGCGGATCGCCGACCGTGTCACCGAAGGCCGCCGCGATGTACGTCGGGTTGTCGACCCGCGCGCCGGTCTCGTCGACGAGGTACCGCCCGCCGTGCGCCCCGGTCACGATGTACTTCTTCGCGTTGTCCCAAGCGCCCCCCGCATTGCCGAGCAGGAGCGCGCCAAGGACGCCTGCGATCGTCGCGGCCAGGATCAAGGCGGCGACCGCGTCGGCAACGGCTAGAGGATTATCTTCCGTTCCGGCGAAGCGCAAGCCCAGTCCCACCGCGATCGGCACCGAGGCGGCGACCAGGGCCGGCGTGATCGCATGGCCGAGCGCAGCGCGGCTGCCGAGCTCCACGCAGGCGTCCAGGTCGGGCGCCCCAAGCCCGCCCCGCGTCGCAGGAGCCGAAGACTGGCTCGACCGCGAAGCGCGCGGATGCGGCGGCGTCCACGCCGTGCTCGTCCCGAGCGACGAGGGCGCGTTGATCTGCCGGCGCGCCTCCTCGAGCATGCGCCTGGCCGCACGCGACACGCCGCCGATGCACCGCGAGGCGAACCATACGACCAGGACGATGCCGACAGCCGCGCCGAGGTACACCTCCGGCCGGCCCACCGCGAGCGCATTCGCAGCCGCCGCAGCCGGTTTGCCCGCGGGCAGCCGCCGCTTGGCCTCATCCAGCCAAACCGACACGAGCATCGAAGTCGCGAGCAGCGCCGCCGCGCCCGCCTGCGCCTGCGTGAAGGCCTTCGCCGTGTTGCCGACAGCATCGAGGACCAAGGTCCGCCCCCGAACATCCGGGCGCTCGCGCCCGATCGTCATCTCGACGATCCCGCCGGCGCTGTCGATGATCGGCGCGAAGCCAGCCATCGCGAGCGTGTAGGCAGCCGTGCCGAGCAGCCCCATCGTGGCCACGGCGATGCCAAGCGCGCCGCCGCCTTCGAGGCCCGTGCGCGCGCCGAGCACATGCGCCGACGCCACAGCCGCGCCAAGGATCACGAGCGGAGCAAGCGCGCCCTCGAGGCCCACCGAAGCCCCGCGGAGGAGCGCGAGCGGCGGGCCGACACGCGCAGCCTCGGCGATCTCACGAACGGGACGATACCGGCTCTCCGTGTAGTACTGCGCCACGAAGAGCAAGAGAATCCCGGCAGCCATGCCGACGGCAGCCGCGCCGAAGAGCGGAAGCCAGTGCTTGCCGAGCAGCCACTTCGCCGCGCCCGCCGTGCCCACCGCCCCGAGGAGCGCCGTCACGAAGAGGCCCCGGGCGAGCGCATTCATCGGATCCTCGCGGTCATCCGTGCGCACGACCATCACCCCGAACATCGCAGCGAGCACACCAAAGGCGCGCGTGACGACGGGGAACAGCATGATCGAGAGGACACTCGGGATGCCCTCGTTCTGGCGGAAGACAGCAGCCGCGAGCAACATCGCGCCAAGGTTCTCCGCCACGGTGGACGCAAACGAAGCCGCAGCCTTGCCCGCCCCCTCCCCCGCGCAATCCCCCGCAAGATCCGCGATGGTGGCCGGATTCCGAGCATCATCCTCGGGCAAGCCAAGCTCCTTGCCCGCAAGATCAGCGCCCATGTCCGCGCTCTTCGCAAACGCACCACCGCCAAGCTCGGCGATGAGCGCAGCAAACGCGCCCCCAAGCGCATAACCAGCAATGACGAGCGGGATCGAAGGAGCAAGCTTCAGCGCCATGCCAGGCTCCGCCGAGAACCCACCCTTCTGCGCAAAGACCGCAGCAAAGAGCCCAACGAGCCCAACAAGCCCGAGCGAGACAGAAAACAGCCCCGAGACAGCCCCACCCCGGATGGCAATCTGGAGCGCATGATCGAGCGAGCGCCGAGCACCACTCGCAGCACGCACGTTCGCACGCGAGGCGATCCAGGAAGCAACCTGCGCCGCCGCAACAGCCGAGCCAACGCCAAGCGAGAAGGAGAGCGTGAGCCAAGCCCCAAGCTCGAGCGGCGGAAACGCCTGCGCCTCAGGCTTCTGCCGAGCAAGCCCATAAGCGAGGAAGATACCGCCGCCAGGCACAGCCGAGACCGCAAGGATGGTGCCGCGCAAGCGCTTCGTGAAGAACACCGCAGCAGCCCGAACCCGAGCAGCAACACGCGGCATGTCCCCCTCACCCGTAGGGCAACCAAGCACCCAGCGCGCGAGATACCCCGCGAACCCGATGCCGAGCAGGCTGATGCCAAGGATGAGCGCGAGCTCAGTCATGAGAAGGTGATCGCAGCCATTCGCCCGTGGGTTCGTCGACACGAACCCCATCCCGCTGGGAAGGCGGGCCGCGGGGAGGTCCACTACCGCGATGCGCGCGTCAGAGCAAGCCCGCAGCGCAGCGCCGGGGTTTCACCCCGGACCCCGACCAGGGGTTGTCCACCCCTGGACCCGGACCAGCGCAAGCGCTGGACTCGAGGTCGATGAACTGCGCGATGCGCAGTTCATCGAACAGCCAGTGGCAAGACCAGCGACGGGCTAGCCAGCCAAGACAGCAGCGCTGACGGCTCGATGGGCAACCCCCCGTCGCCGTGTGAGACGAACCCTCGTGGTCTTGCCACGGGCCCGTCGGAGAAACTGCGCATCGCGCAGTTTCTCCGCGTTCGGTCCAGGCCGTGCCTGGTCCGGGGTGCAGGGGGCGGACAGCCCCCTGCTGGGGTGCGGGGCAACGCCCCGCCTCAGAACGCGACGGGCACGAGTACCTTCACCTGCGCGCCCCCGGGCGGGGCGGGGAAGCGGAAGGTGCCTGCGACCTGCGCGACGCAGCTCGTGAGCTCGCGCGACCAGAATGTCGACTCGGGGACCCACACTTCGTCTACGCGGCCCGTGGCGTCGATCGTGAAGGAGAGCGTCATGCGGCCTCGGACGTGGCTGCCGCGCTTCGACTCGAGCAGGTAGCAGTCCTGCACGTCGTCGCGGTGATCGGCGAGGATGCGCTGCACGACGTCGTCGGTGAGTGGACCTGTGATCGTGGCGGCCTCGATGCGGGCTTTTACGCGCTCGTGGGGGCGGCTCGAGCCGTAGCCGTAGCCGCTGCCGTGCCCGATGGCGCCGAGCGTGCCGATGCCGATGCTCTCGCCCGTCCCGCCGCCGCCGATTCCGACCCCGCTCAGGCCGAGGCCACCGAACCCGCTGGCACTTCCGATGACGCCTCCGACGATGCCGCCTTCCGAGCCGAAGGCTGGGGGGAGATTGTCCCCCGGGCCTTGGAGCGCGCCGATCATTCCGAATTCGGCGGCGTCCTCGGGATCCTTCACGAGGGTCGCGGTCCGATCGTTCGTGATGGGTTTGTCCGTGGCCTTGGCCTTGACCCCGTCGCCGACCACCACGACGGGCTCGGGGCCTGCGGAGCGCGCGGCGCTGCTCGCGCAGCCGCCCACGAGCCACGCCGCTGTTGCGAGTGCCGCCACGCGAGCCTGGTTGAGCATGAGGCGAGGGTAGAAGGGGGGATGCTGGGCGTCAACGAGCGACGCCCGAGGGAGGCTTCACGCGGCCGTCGCGTCTTGCCCCTTGGACTTGCCCTCGGCGTAGAGGGCCTCGATCTGCTGGCCGTAGCGCTGCCACACCACGCGCCGCTTCACCTTGAGCGAGGGCGTGAGCAGGCCGTTTTGCGTGGTGAAGTCCTCGCTCGTGAGCGTGACCTTCTGGATCTTCTCGAAGCCCTTCCACTCGGCCGAGTACTTGTGGATCTCGTCCATCACGAGCTCCTTCACGCGCGCGTTTTCGCACATCGCGGCGTCGCTCTCGAACGACAGGCCCTGGCCTTGCGCCCACGTCTTCACGGCTTCGACGTCGATGGCCACGAGTGCGACGTTGTAGAGGCGGTTGTCGCCGTAGACCATCGCGTTGAGGATGTAGGGCGAGAGCTTGAGCTGCTCTTCCAGCGGCGCGGGCGAGACGTACTTGCCGTTCTCGAGCTTGTACTGCTCCTTGATGCGGCCCGTGATGTAGAGGTAGCCCTCGTCGTCGAGGTAGCCGAGGTCGCCTGTGCGGAAGCCTCGATCCTCGGTGAAGACCGCTTTGTTCTCCTCGTCGCGGTTGTGGTAGCCCTGCATGATGTTCGGCCCGTGGATCACGATCTCGCCGTGCTTCGGGTCGCCCGAGGCTTCCTTGTCGATGACGATCTTCACGTGCGGGATCGCCTTGCCGACGCTGCCGATGCGGTGCGCGCCGGGGCGGTTCGCCGTGGCGATCGGGCTCGTCTCCGTCAGGCCGTAGCCCTCGTAGACCGTGATGCCGAGCGCGTCGATGAACTCGGCGACCTCGCGAGACAGCGCCGCGCCGCCGCTGAAGGCGTACTTCATGCGGCCGCCGAACTTCGCGCGGATCTTCGAGAAGACGAGCTTGTCGGCGAGGGCGAGCTGGATCTTCTCGCCGATCGAGAGCGAGCCTGCGCCCTCCTTGCGTTTCTTCGTGGCCGCGCGGATGCCGGCCTTGAAGAGGGCCTGGATGGGCTTCGGCTTGCCGGCCATCTGCTTGTTCACGCCGTCGTAGATGCGGTTGAAGATGCGCGGGACGCTGCAGAGCATCGTCGGCTCGACCTCCGCCAGGTTCGCGATGATCTTGTCGACGCCCTCGGCGAGGGCCATCGCGCCGCCGAGCGAGAGCAGCGCGTGTAGCTCGCACGTGTGGCCGAACGAGTGCGCCCAGGGGAGGAACGAGAGGCTCCGGTCGTCGGTGACGAGCGGCAGGATCTCGTGCACGGCGTTGATGTTCGAGGCGACGTTGCCGTGCGACAGGATCACGCCCTTGGGGTTGCCCGTCGTGCCCGAGGTGTAGATGAGACACGCCGTGTCGGCGGGCGTCGGCTTGATGGCCGGGACCGGGCTCTTCGCGCCGGCTTCGAGCAGCGCGGCGTAGGACGTCGGCTCGCTCTTCGGCCGCGTGAGGCCGATGATGTGCTTGAGCGAGGGCGCCTTCTCCGGGATCTCCTGGGCCTTCTGGTAGATCTCCTCGGTCGCCGTGATGAGCGCGACGGCCGAGCAGTCGTTCACGATGAAGGCCCACTCCTTCGGGAGCTGCGCCTCGTACATCGGCACGAGCGCCGCGCCGAGCCCGTAACACGCGTAGGCCGCGACGGCCCACTCGATGCGGTTGTTCGAGATGATGGCGACGTTGTCGCCGCGCTTGACGCCGAGCGATGCGAGGCCCGCGCGGAAGTCGTCGACGAGCTTGCCCACCTCGCCGTAGGTGGTCCACACCCACCGGCCGTCCTTCTTCACGCCGAACAGATCCTTGTTCTTGAACTGTTTGACGGAGCGCTCGAACAGGTCCACGAGTGTCTCGAATTTCGCCGACGACATGTCCTCTCCTTGGTCGGTCCCTGATGGCCGTGTTGTCGTGCACGTCCGCCGTGCTCGCAAGCGTCCTCGCGCGGCTTGGACGACGACCGATGAGCGCCTTTTTCCCGCGCCGGCCGCCATCATCGCGGCTCCTCTCGCCCCATGCAACAGCCACGGCGGCAAGAAGCGCGTCCGCGTGCTGGCCGCCCCTCCGCCGTTTTGTTACATGAGCGGCGCCATGCCTCGCTACGCCATCACGACGTTCGGATGCCAGATGAACGTCCACGACTCCGAACGGATGCACGAGGTCCTTCGGCGCGCCGGTTATACGGAATCGGACGATCCGCGGGACGCCGACGTGGTCGTGCTGAACACCTGCAGCGTCCGGGAGAAGGCCGAACAGAAGCTGCTCAGCGAGGTCGGCCGCCTCGCGAAGTGGAAACGGACGCATCCCGAGATGGTCCTCGTGGTGGCCGGGTGCGTGGCCCAGCAGGAGGGCGAGCGCCTGCTCACGCGGAGCCAAGGCATCGACCTCGTCCTCGGCCCCGACAACATCCCGGAATTGCCGCGCCTGCTCGACGACATCGGCCTCGGCGCCCCGCCGCTCGTGCGGACGGTGTTCGACCTCGAAGCCCCGCGCTTCTTGACAGCGCATTCCGTCGCGGCGAGTGCGCCCACGGCATACGTGACCATCATGAAGGGCTGCAACGAGCGCTGCTCCTTCTGCATCGTGCCGTATACGCGGGGGCCCGAGCGGTACCGGCCGAGCGCGGAGATCGTCGCGGAGATCGCGGGGCTCGTTTCGGCAGGGGTCCGCGAGGTCACGCTGCTCGGGCAGACCGTGAACAGCTACCGGGATCCGAGCAGCGAGCTCCCGCGCGCGCCCGGCGCCTCGCCCGACGATCCGGACGAGAGCGAGTTCGCCGCGCTCTTGCGGCGCATCGCGGCCGAGGTCCCCGGCCTCGCGCGGCTCCGGTACACGAGCCCGCACCCGCGACACCTCACGCCCTCGCTCATCGAGGCGCACGTGGAGCTCTCGGTCCTCGCCCGGCACGTGCACCTACCCGTTCAGTCCGGGAGCGATCGCATCTTGAAGCGCATGATCCGGCGCTACACGCGGGCCGAGTACGTCGCGCGGGTGGGCTCGCTCGTCGCGCGGCTGCCCGATCTCTCGCTCTCGACCGACATCATCGTCGGCTTCCCGGGCGAGACCGAGGACGACTTCGCCGCCACGCTCTCGCTCGTGCGGGAGGTGGGCTTCCGTGGACTGTTTGGGTTCAAATATTCACAGCGGCCGTACACGCCGGCCCGCAAGCTCGCGGACGACGTGCCCGAGGCCGAGAAGAGCGAGCGGCTCGCGCGGCTGTTCGAGGTGAGCGAAGAGCTCCTCGGGGCGCATTTGCAACGGCTCGTCGGCAGCCGGCAGCGCGTGCTCGTCGAGGGCGCGGGCAAGGAGGGCACGGAGGCCTGGTCGGGCCGCACCGAGCGCAACGAGATCGTGCACGTCACCGGGGCCGAGGCGCTCGATCTGCGTGGGACGATCGTCGAGGTCGTGATCACGCGCGCGAACAAGCACTCGCTCCAGGCCGAGCTCTCGGACGAGGCGCGCGCGTCGGCGAAGCCGCTCCCCGCGGCGACCGTGGAGGCGCCGAAGCCCCGTGCTGCTGGCGAGCGGCGTTCCCTTCCGATCGTGGCCATGGGGGGAGGGTAGGCGCTTGGCGCTCGTGCTTCCTTACGGCGATCATTCGCCGCGGCTCGGACGGGGCGTCTTCCTCGCGCCGAACGCGACGCTCGTGGGCGACGTCGAGCTCGCCGACGAGGCGAGCGTGTGGTTCGGCGCCGTCCTGCGCGGCGACATCGGCCCGATCCGCATCGGCCCTCGCACGAACGTGCAGGACCTCGCTTGTTTGCACCTCACGGACGGCGTCTCGAAGACGACGATCGGCGCGGACGTCACGATCGGCCACGGGGCGATCCTGCACGGCTGCACGGTCGAAGACGGCTGCCTCATCGGCATGGGCAGCATCATCCTCGACAACGCCGTGATCGGCGCGGGCTCGGTCATCGCGGCCGGCGCGCTCGTGCCGCCGCGCATGGTGATTCCGCCGCGATCCATGGTGAAGGGCAGCCCCGCGAAGGTCGTCCGCGAGGTGACCGACGAGGAGGCGAAGCTCGGCATCGCCGGCGCCTCCCATTACGTGGTGAATGCGCAGCGGTACCGCGGGATCTGCGCGGAGACGCCGAGCCTCGGGGGCGAGGAGCGCGAATAACGCCCCTCGCGGGGGCGATCTGCCCACGGAACGTACGCCCTCCCCGCGGGCGTTCTTGGTCACGCCATGCGTGATCTTCCTCCATCGCTTGCCGATAAACTTCCAAAGACGGGAAGGTCTCCGCTACGATTGCGGCGATCTTCCGTGCGAAAGTCCTCTCTCCTCCTCGTCCTCGGCATCGGCACCACCGTCGCTGCGGGGCTCGGGCTCGGCGCCTATCGGTACGGGCCACGTTCTCCGGTCGTCGAAGGCTTGTTCCTCGGCGATCAACGCGTGCCCGACGAAGGCTCGCCCGCCTCGTGGCTCGCGCGTCGTCAGCTCGACGCGCTCGGCTGGGAGGTGCGCTTCCATCACGACGGCGAGATCGTGGAGACCACGCTCGGCGCGGTGGGCGTCGAGATCGACGTGCAGGCCTCGCTCGATCGCGCGGGCGAGGTGGGGCATACGGGCTCGCTCGTAAGGCGCATGCGGGAGGCGCGCCTCGCGCGGCGGAGCCAGGTCTTCGTGCCGCTCTCCTTCTGGATCGACGAGGCGAAGGCGCGTCGGTTTCTGGAGTCGATCGCGCCGCGTTTCTCCGTCGCGCCCGTCGACGCGGTGCTCGACCTCGAGAACAAGCGCAAGATCGAGGACATCCCCGGCCGCGAGCTCGACATCGACGCCTCGCTCGCGGAGATGCGCGCGGCGAGCTTCGAGGACGGCGTCGTGATCCGCCTCGTCACGCGCCGCGTGCCGGCCAAGGTGACCGCGCTCGAGCTGGCGCAGGTCGACGTGACGAAGGTCGTCGCCTCGTTCGAGACCTCGTTCTCGCTCTTCGGATCGGGCGCGGGGCGCGCGGTCAACATCCGCAACGCCGCGCGCAAGATCGACGGCGTCGTCCTGCCGCCGGGCGCGGGTTTTTCCTTCAACGATCGCGTCGGACCCCGCACGCGGGAAAACGGCTTCACCTTGGCGCCCGAGATCCAGGGCGACGAGCTCACGGACGGCATCGGCGGCGGCACCTGCCAGCTCTCCTCGACGCTGCACGGCGCGGCCGTCTACGGCGGGATCGAGGTCCTGCATCGGCAGGGGCACTCGCGCGCGTCGAGCTACACGAAGCTCGGCCTCGACGCGACCGTGAGTTTTCCGATCGTCGACCTCAAGCTCAAGAATCCTTATCCGTTCCCGGTCATGATCCACGCGTATTTCCCGCAGCCGAACAAGGTGCGCGTGGAGATCCTCGGCGGCGAGCCCGTCGCGAAGGTCGAGTATGGTTATGGCGTCGGGCAGTCGTACGATTTCGTCCGTCGCATCACGGTGAAATCGCATTTGCCGCCTGGAAAGCGCATTCATCGGCAGAAGGGCGTGCGTGGGTACGACGTCACCTCGACGCTCCGCATTTCGTATGCCGACGGCCGCGTCGAGGAGCGGCGCTGGTTCAGCGGTTATCGCCCTTCGCCCGAGGTGTACTGGGTCGCGCCCGGGTACGACGAGGCGAATCTGCCGCCCTTGCCCGATCACGCGAAGGGCGTCGAAGGGCGCCTCTCCGAGGACGCTACGGGGACGGCGACGGCGTCATTTCCGGTGCAGGCGCCGGTGCAGGCTCCGGCTCCGTGACGGGCACCTCGGGATCCTTGCAGCAACGGAAGCCGATCTCGTAATAACGAAACATCGGCCCGTGCGAGTCGTTCGTCCCGCGGCAATGGGCCCAGGGTTTGGCCCAGAATCCCCCCTTGAGCGACGACCGATATTGCCACTCTTTGCGTGACGTCCGCACCCACTCTTCCACGTTGCCCACGAGATCCTTCACGCCGAAGCTCGACGCGCAGCGCGGGCGCGAGCCGCTCGGCTCGCCCTGGTAGAGGCGCCACGTCTCGATCTCGCGCACGCGCCGCTCGTCCGCGTTCAGCTTCCCCTCGTCGTACGGGATGAACTCCTTCGACGCGTTGCAGGCGTTCGGGTCGAAGGTGTGGCCGTAGGGCCAGGGCGTGGTCTCCGGGCCCTCGCACGCGAGCTCCCATTCGAATTCGGTGCAGAGGCGCTTGCCCACCGAGGCGCATTTCTTTTCGGCCTCGACGAACCGCATCATCACATCCGGCCGCTTGCCCTCGCGGTTCGGCCACTCGTGCTCGTCCATGCACACGTGCACGGGCGTCGCGACCGGTTCGAGCGCCAGCATCCCCGGGAGGAACGAATAACAATGCCCCTGGCGCCGCGTCGTGCAGAGCCGCTGCACGTTCTCGTAATGGACGCCCGAAACGAGCCGCGTGCCCGAAGGACAGACCGCGGCAGGAGGCGTGGCCGGAGGCGCGACGGGCGCGGCTTGCGGCGCGGCGAAGAGCTGGGTGAGGAGCGTCGGAAGGAGCACCGAGGCGGGGCATCCTAGCGCAGAAACGGCCCTCTCGGGCGCGGAGCAACGCTACGGCGCGACGAACCCCGGCCCACATGTCCTCCGTCCGCTCGCGGGTCTCGTACGTCCGGGCTAGGATGCGCGCCATGAAGCGGACGATGCTTGGCTTCCTGGGGATCGCGGCGCTCGCGTTCGCGGGGCTCGGGGCTTGTGGCGGCAAGGTGGTGATCGACGCGGGCGGCGCCGGCGAGGGCGGCGCAGGCGCGGGCGGCAGCGGCAGTGCCGGGACGAACACCACGACGAACGGGACGGGGACGGGAGGCGGCAGCCAGCAGAGCCTTTGCGAGCAGGCGTGCGCGAGCCTCGGCATGGTCCCGGAGTGCGCGGATCCGAACTGCCTCGACGGTTGCCTGGCCGAGTTCCAGAACGCCGGTGATTGCCTGAACGAGGTCACCGCCGCGGTCCAGTGCATCGCCGAGAACGCGGGCATGAACGGCGAGTGCTTCGGCTCGGTCTGCGCCCCGCTCATCCAGGCGATCGAAGACTGCAAGAACCCGGGCAGCCTCTGCGGCGCGAACGTTTGCTCCGAAGGCTCCGACGGATCGTGCAAGTGCGAAGGCCAGTGCAACGGCAGCCAGGTGTCCACGGAGTGTTTCCCGCAGCCCGGCACGACGCAGGTCTGCGTCTGCTCCATCAACGGGATGCAGGTCGGCAAGTGCGACGCCACGCTCGGCTCCTTCGCCTGCGGGGTCACCGAGGGCTGCTGCGCCCAGTTTTTCTTCTAGAAGTCGAGGCTATCGATCCCCAACGGGAGGATCGAGGGGTCGTCGAGCAGATCACGGCCCATCCGCAGATCGTAGTGGCGCGCGCGGTTCGTGACGCGGGCGAGAAGGGCGAGGTGCTCGGTCTTTCCGGGCACGTCGTCGATCACGAGGCCGCCGCTCGACGCGATCAGGTTGCCGAGGGCCTCGGCCTTCGCGAGGGGCGCGAGCGTGGTCGGTTGATCCGGCTCGATGCGCGGGTGAAGGACGAGGGTCGGCGCGAGGCAGGTGGGCCGGTCTTGGCCCGGGAAGGCGCGCTTCGGGTCGACGTCGCGTTTGTCGCCTTGGCGCTTCGTGGGGCCTGCGAAGGGCATAAGGCGCGGGAAGGCCGAGAGCGCGGCCGGGCCGACGTGAAAGGGGCGCGGGAAGGCGCAGAGGCGCGGGCCTCGGGGGTCGTCTTCGAGGAGGAGCGCGTCGTCGCCGAGGAATTCGTAGCCGGCGGACGCGAGCGTGATCGTGGTGGTCGTCTTGCCCGCGCCCGCGCCGCCGACGACGAGGACGGCCTCGCCGTGCCTCGGGTGCACGAGGGCCGCGGCGTGCAGGTGAAAGAGGCCGCACGCGCGGAGGGCGAGCGAGAGCGCGATCTCGAGCGAAGCGCGCGCCGAGCCGGCGACGAGCTCTTCGCCGGAGAGGAAGGCCTCGATGCGCGAGGCTCCTGCGGGGACGAGGATGCGGCTCTTGTGATCCCAGAGCAGGAAGGCCGGCGGCGCGCCCGTGGGCTCGCGGTAGGCCTGCACGATGCCGTGGAAAAACGAGGGGCGGTATCCCTCGGCGGAAGGATCCGCGTCGAGCGAAGCACCCCCGCGGCGCAGAAAGATCTCGATGCGGCCACGGCCATCCGCTCGGCCGATGCCTTCGTCGAGGCCGAGCTCGCGGACGAGATCGGGCGCGCCGTCCTCGGTCGTCCACGCGAGCGTCACGCCGTGCAGCGCCGCGGTTTGCATCCTGCTCAGGCCGGAAGCACGAGGCCGTCTTCGAGCATCTCGCGCAGCACGCTGTCGACGTCGCGCGCGGCCGTCTCGTGATCGATGCGGAAGAGCGAGGTGATCCGCTCGGCGATCGCGCCAGGCTCGGCGAGCGGCTCGGCGAGGGATTTCCACACGATCACGGCGGCTGCGTTCAGCGTGAAATAGAACTTCGTGTCGAGGTGGAGCAGGACGCCCGTGCCGTCGTCGAGCTCGGTGAAAAGCACCTGGGGGTTCGGTTTGGGCAGGCGCGGCTCGGTCACGCGGCGGGCTCCTGTGGACAGGGGTTCGGGGCGTAGCTCGGCTCGCCCGAGCGTAGCCCCGAGCGTGGACAAGGGTAGGCGTACGTCACGACGAGATCGGGATCCAGTTCTTCGCCGTACGGCGCGCCGTCGAGCTCTATCCACGCATGCCCCTCGATCTCTCCAGGTCGAGACAGGCCCATGACGAAACGCGCGGCATGCCCGGCGCGGCGGAACATCGAGAAACGCGCGAGTGAGCGGTAGAGGCAGGTGTCGGGCACGAAGGGCAGGCGAACGGTGATCGCGTCCGCGCGCGCGAGCGCCTCGTCGAGCACGTCGAGCGGCGCGGGATCGATCGTGCCTCGCGAGAGCGCGTCGAGCAGCGCGGGCAGGCTCGATCGCGCGACCCGCAAGGGGAGCGACAGGCGCAAGGCCAGCGCGGTCGCGGAGAGGCGGAGACGCTGAGGCCAGAGCGAAGGCATTTCGCGCTCCCCCGAGCCGCCTAGCGCACGACGGGCAAGGTGACCTTCTTCGCCCACGCGCCGCGCCATCGCTCCCGCTGCGCCGGAGGGCCGTCTGCGCCCTCGTCCGTCCAGTGGGGTTTTTCGAAGTGCTTCATGCACCAGTTGCAGGGGAAGTGGTCCCACGTGCCGAGCGAGCCCTGGGCCATGGCGGCGAGCTTCGCCATCTGGGTCTCGTGGATGATGCCGAGCAGGCGGCCGTGGGCTTCGAGAAGGCTCGTCGTCGCGAGGTCGCCGGCGATGTCGCGGGCAGGGCCCGCGCTCGGGACACCGGCGTGCTGGCAGCAGAGGTTCAGCCGGCCTTCCACGTCGATGTGGAGCAGCTCGCTCTTCATCGGCTCGCAGACGTGGAAGGGTTGTTCCCGGTAGAACCCCTCGGGCATCGTGACGGGCACGGTGAGCGCGGCGGCGAGGCGCTCGATGCGGTGCTGCGCGTTGTTCCAGGCGCGCGGCGGCAGGTAGAGCTGCTCATCGTGGTGCGTGCCCGTCGCCTGGAGGATCGAGAACGAGGCGCGCGTCGCGCCGAGCTGCGCGGCCATGAGGCCAAAAGGCTCGATCTGGTGCACGTTGCGCGCGTGGAGCACCATCTGGAGCACGAACGGAATGCCGTGCGCGGTGCAGAGGGTCACGGCCTTCATGACGTCGCGGAAGCTGCCTTTGCCGCGGATCGCGTCGTGCATGTCCTCGTCGGCGCCGTCGAGGCTCAGGTTCACGGCCGTGAGGCGCTCGCGCCGGGCCGGATCGTCGCGCACGAGCGAGAGGAACTGCTCGAAGCGGCGGCCGTTCGTGACGACGTGCCAGGTGAAGTCGTGCTCCACGATCGCGTCGAGCACGCCTTCGAGCTCGGGGTGGAGCGTGGGCTCGCCGCCGGTGAGCGCGATCTGATGCGTGTGGTAGAGCCGCTTCGCGTCGGCGAGGACCTTGCGGATGATGTCGAGCGGGAGATCCTTCGGTTTCCGTCCGGGATCACGCAGGCAGTGCTGGCAGTCGAGCTGGCAGCGATCCGTGAGGTGCAGGGCGATCCACGTGACGGCCATGCCTAGCCCATGAACGTGGTGCCCGTCATGGCCGGGCCCATGGGCGTGAAGAGCGTCGCGCGGGCCACGGAGCGCTTCTTCGTGAGGCGCGGCGGCTCGTAGGGCTTGCGGGGGTCCTCGGCCGGTTCTCCCTCCGCGCGGGCAGGGTCGCCTTCGACCTCGGCGCTTCTGTCTTCGATGTCGGCCATGCGCGTCGTTCTCCTCGTGCCAGCGTACCACAATGCGAGCGCCTAGACTTCGTTGCGCCCGCGCTTCGCGCCATTCAGGTCCGAAGCGGCGTGAGCAGGGCGTGCGGGTAGGGGCCCTCCTCGAAGATCACGACCTCGTAGCCGGCCTCGAAGGCGGCGCGCGGGATCTCGTCGGGCGAGAGGTACGAGAAGAATCCGCCATCCGGGAAGAACTGGTCCCCCGGCTCGCTGCGGCCCGGCGCGCCCATCGCAGTGAAGGCGCGGCGGAGCGCGTCGCGCAGGCGGCCTTTGGTCTCGGTCTTCGCATCGGTGTCGTGGCGAAGCTGGAAGCTCGTGAGCACGACGGCGCGCGGCGCGAGCGTGCGGACGGCGCGAAGAAGGCCGAGGCGCGCCGAGGCGGGCAGGACATGCGAGAGGCTGCCCCAGCCGAGGATGACGGCGTCGAAGGAGAGCGGATCGCCGAGCGAGGCGAGCGGGCCACCGCGGCCCTCGGAGGCGGCGACGAGGTCGTCGTAGGAGCCGAGGAGGATGTCTGCCTGGCGGCCCTGCACGAGCGCGCGGGCGCCCTCGACGAAGTCCGCGCAGGGGTCGAAGGCGGTCACGGTGAAGCCGCGATCGAGCAGCGCGACGACCTCGCGTCCGGCGCCGGCGGCGCCGACGAGGACACGTCCGCGGCGGGGGAAGGCGGGCGCGTCGAGGACACGTTTTTCCCAGGTGAAGAGGCCGCTTTCGAAGCGATGACCGCCGGGGAGGTAGGTCTTCTGGCGCGCGTAGAGCGCGGCGGTGAGGGCGGCGCGATCGGCCTCGGGGATCCAGGCGAGGAGCAGCTCGTCGCGCAGGCCTTCGCGTGCGGTGGCGATGCGATGCGCGAGGCGGTCGGCCGCGAGGAGGGCGCGGACCCAGGGAGGGATCCTGTACGTCACGGCGCGCATCCTAGCTGTTTACGCGGGGCGTGCAGGGAGGCGCGCGACGATGAATCTGCCTTTCCCTCTTCGGTAAACCTTTTGCTTGTCGATGCCGCCCCACCCTCCCGCGCAGATTTTCAGCGCCTTTGGCTGGGGCAACCTGGCGACCATCTCGGGCGAGGGAATGGCCGCGCCTTGCGGTCGTCGGCGTTGCGGCGAGTCATGGGCACGTGTAGCCCTCTTCGGTGCATGGAAGCGACAATCGATCTGAACCTCGTCCGCGCATTCGTCGCTGTCCACGTCGAGGGCAGCTTCTCTGCGGCCGCTGCGCGGCTCGGGGTTCCGCGCTCCACCGTCAGCCGCGCGGTCGCCGTGCTCGAAGAATCGCTCGGCGTGACGCTCTTCCATCGCACGACGCGGCGGGTATCGATCAGCACGGCGGGCGCTGCGTTGTTCGATCGCGTCGCGCCGCTGCTTCAGGCGCTCCAAGCGTCGCTCGCCGATCTGCCTGAGCGCGAGGCGGCCCCGTCGGGCACGTTGCGGATCACCTCCACCGTCGACCTCGGCGCGATGGTGCTCGCCGAGGCAATCGCGCGGTTTTCGGTCCGTTATCCGAACGTACGCGTGGAGGCGCACCTCACGAACACCGTGGTGGATCTCGTGAAAGAGGGCATGGATCTCGCGCTCCGCGTCTGGCACAGCCCGCTCCGCGATTCGACGCTCGTCGCTCGGAAGGTCGGGACGCTCGCGATCCACCTGTACGCCTCGCCGTCGTACCTCGCGCGAAGGGGGGCGCCGCGCGTGCCAGGCGACCTCGATGGGCTCGACTGGATTGCGTTTCGAGGCGTTCCCCCGCTTTTGCTCTCGGGGCCTGCCTCGAAAGCGACCGTTTCGGCAACCCCGCGCATCGCGGGCGACGACATGTGGTTTCTCCGGGAGGTCATCAAAGCAGGCGCGGGGATCGGCTCGCTGCCGTCTTTCATGGCGGACGCGGACGTGGCTGCGGGCACCTTGGTGCGCGTCCTGCCGCGCTGGACCGCCTACAGCGGCACGGTTTATCTCGTGCACTCGGGCCGCAAGCACCTGCCCCCGAAGGTCACCGCGTTCCGCGAGCTCGTGGCCGAGATGCTCCGGCAGCGCCCGCTCTCGGTCCCTGACGACGGGGAGCGCTGATTGTTGCAGACGAGCACCAAAGATTCCAGGAACGAATCATTGTTCTAGGGGACGGACGAGCTCAACCTCCATTCCCAGGAGGCCAGCATGTCCAACTCCGCCGTTCTCGTCACGGGTGCCTCGGGGCACCTCGGTCGCCGCGTCCTCGAACTCTTGCTGGAGCAAAAGGTCGGACCGATCATCGCGACCACGCGCACGCCCGATTCGCTGAAAGAATTCGCCGCGAAAGGCGTCGAGGTTCGCCGCGCCGATTTCGACGACGAAAAAAGCCTCGTGGAGGCATTCCGCGGCGTCGGCCGCGCGCTTTTGATCAGCACCGATGCCCTCGATCGTCCAGGCCGGCGGCTCGCGCAGCACCAGGCAGCGTTGCGCGCGTTCGAGGCCGCGGGCGTCGAGCACGTCGTCTACACGTCGCTGCCCAACCCGGTCGGGTCGCTCATCCTCATTGCGGACGACCACGCCGGGACGGAGGCCGCGCTCGCCGCGAGCCGCCTCGATTTCACGATCCTGCGCAACAACCTCTACGCCGACATGTTGTTCGTGTGGCTTCCGCCGGCGCTTGCATCGGGCAAGCTGGTCGACGCGCGTGGAGACGGCGCGACCGCATGGGTCACGCGCGACGATTGCGCGCGCGCGGCGGCAGCGGCGCTCGTGGACGGCGTGAAGGGGCGACGCACGCTCGACGTCACCGGTCCCGCGGCGCTGACGAGCAAAGAGCTCGCGGCCATCACGAGTGATGTCTTCGGCCGGCCGATCGAGCACGTCTCGGTTTCGATCGAGGCGCTCGTGCAGGGCATGGTCGATCACGGAATGCCCGAGCCCATGGCGAAGACGTTTGCGTCGTTCGACGCGGGCATCGCGAGAGGTGAGCTTGCAACGGTGACGGATACGGTGCAGCGCCTCGCGGGCCGCGCCCCGCAGTCGATTCGTGAGTTCCTCGTGGCGAATCGAGCCGCGCTCGCGAGCCCTCCGAAGGCCTGACGCTTTCGGGGTCGACGCCCAGGGGGGGCGGAGTCCGGAGCGGGAGCGGGAGCGGGAATGGTCAAGCTTCAGCGGGGGCGGGGCTCGTCGGTTCGGCTGCGAGCTCTTCGGCCGATTCGTTCGCGCCTTTCCGGCTCCCTTCGACGACCGGGAAGATCACGTCCTGAAGTTCGCGATCGCGGGGGAAGGTGGCCCGGACGATGCCGATGACCTTGTCCACCGCGTCGTGATGCGCGTCGCGCAAGGCGAGCTCGACCTTGAAGGCCTCGTCGTGCGCGGCGAGCGCGTCGAGGTGGGCGGCGACCGCGCCTTCCAGCGTCGCGAGGGCTGCTTCGAGCTTTGGCGACCAGGCATTCCGATAGGCGTCGATTCCGGCGAGCTTGGCGTTCTGGAGCCGCTCGACGAGATCCTTCAGGGGTTTGACCTGGCGTTTCCCCATGGGAATGACCACGGGCCGGAGGCCTTTGGGAAACAGGCATGCGCAGAGCCGACCGCGCCGTCCGCCGTCCTCGATCTCCGCGGCGCGGAGGGCGGAGCGGATGACACGTTCGGCGCCCATCTCGGCGAATCGGAGCGCGGCGCGGGTTTCGAGGACGGGGATGCGGAGCGCGCAGCGCTTGTCGTACTGGGCGCCGAGCGCTTCGTTCACCGCCTTGATGTGACTCGCGGCGGAAGCGGTCTCCGGAAATTGCGAGAGGCCGGCGCCGAGCTCGACGCCATACTCGAAACGAACGGTCGAGGCGGCCTTGTGCGAATACTTGCGCATGATCGTTTCCCTGGGCCCATGGCCCGGTGTGGTTGGTTCTCGACAGACCCACGCGGCGAGGGGCGCGCGGGGGTGCCCGTTGAACGGAGAGCGGAAGATTCCATTCGAGGCGAGCAGGAGTCCGACGATCCGCGTGGGCAGAGGGGGGTGATGGGCGTCAGGTGGAGCGGATCAATGTGGGGAGCGGGGGTTGATGGGCGTCGGGGGGCGCGGAGCAAGATGAGGCGCGGGGGTTGATGGGCGTCGGGGAGCGCTCCTTGAGATGGGGAGCGGGGGTTGACGCTCGTCAGGGGGTATTGCGCATGATGAGGAGCGGGGGTTGACGCTCGTCAGGGGGCATTACGCACGATGAGGAGCGGGGGTTGACGCTCGTCAGGGGGCGCGGAAGAGGATGGGGAGCGGGGGTTGATGGGCGTCGTGGGGCCTGGCCACGCGTGGGCGGCTTCGATAGAGTCGTGCACCCAACACTTCCATGGAACCCACGGTAACGGTACTCGCCACGCTCGGGAAGGTCTTCGCCGCTGGGGCGCTCAGCTACCTCGGCGAAGCCAAGCAGGGCTTCGATGAGACGGACGTCAGCGCGATCAGCGCCGTGCTCGAGGCGCTCGGCAGCGTGCACGGGCTCACGACCGCGAAGAAGCCGACGCGGATGACGGCGGTGCATACGGCGCTCGTGCTCCAGGCGTTCGGCATGGCATTTGCCGAGCACTGGGCAGGGGACGAGCGGATGGCCCCGGGACTCAAGGAGAAGTCCTGGGTGCATCGGGTCCTCCGATCGGGTGACCAAGCCGCGCGGGAAAAGGAGATCCAGACGCGGCTCAAGGTCGCCCTGGGGTGGCTTCTGCCGGAGTTCGAGAAGCATGCCGCGGCGGAGCGGCTCTCGGCGATGCATGCGCTGCATCCCGATCCGATGGCCACGCCGATCTATCAGGCGCTGTACACGGCGTTCGCGGATGAGCGATTCGAGGGGAGCGAGGGCACGGCGCTGCTCGACATGCGGCGGGAGGGGGCGCGGCTCCAGTTCGAGGGCGCGTTTCAGATGGCGTATGCCGAGCTGCTGGTGACGACGGCCGGGCAGGAGCTGGGGCGGTTTTTGCTGGCGGTCGACGAGGATCGGCCGCGGCAGCTCCGGCGACGATTGATGGAGGATTGGTCGATCTCGGACAGGCGGCACGTCTTCGGGACGACCACGCCCGGCGTGCCGATGATGCCGCTCGGGTTCATGTATGTGGAGCCGGATGGCCTTTGGGGACAGATGCGCAAGCCGCTCCGCGGGCTCATCGGCGACTTGCTTGGGACGCATCGCATCGTTCTCGTACGTGGTGATTTCGGCATGGGGAAGTCCCTCACTGCGCGGATGCTCGCGAAGGGATGGGCTGAGCAGTACATGCGGGCCGTGGACAAGACGTCGACCGAGCTCGTGCTTCCGGTCTTCATCAAATGCGCGCGTGATTTCCAGCGCCAATCCTTCGAAGCGACGGTCCGGGAGGCGCTCCGCAACCAGGCCGAGGGGATCGGGATCTCTCTGCGTCGGAGTGATGAGGCTCTGGCGATGCCGCCGGACACGATGCGGGTCGTATATCTCGTGGATGGGCTGGACGAGGTTGCCTTGTCGCATATGGAGGTGGAGCAGCTCTTTCGGGAGCTGAAGGGGGCGACGAGGCATCGGGTGGTGGTGTTCTCGCGAAAGGGCGCCTTGCCTGCGGAAGAAAAGCTCAAGGGTATCCCTGTCATCGACGTGCAGCCCTTCCGCGAGAACGATCAGATCGGGGCTTGGCTCGATCGCTGGAACCGGATCAGTGGACGCGAGCCCATCGCGGTCGAAGAGCTGAAGAAGGCCAAGCTCCTGGAGCTGGCGACGACGCCCATCCTGCTCTTCATGATTGCCATAACGTGGAATTCCACGCGGATCGAGTTGGGCGAAACGAGCCAGGTGGCGATCTACGAGCACTTCTTCCAGCAGATTGCCGCTGGGAAGTGCAAGCACGATCGGGATCGGCACCCTCGCGTGGCGGAAGCGTCAGAGAAACTACGGGAGAAGCTGCGCGAACGTGGCTATATCGGGAGAAACGCCTCGCTGGAGGAGGCGATGTTGTTGCTCATGTCGCGCATTGCGTGGGAGCACCGGAGGCGTGAAGCGCGGGACGAGTACCTCGATTTGCAGGACGTCAACAATCTTCTCCGGGATGCGCTCGACCTCCGTGGAGATCCACAGGCACAAGAGATGATCCGTATGGGCGCCCTGCTCGTGTTGCAGG
This sequence comes from Polyangium sp. y55x31, assembly GCF_029946505.1. Taxonomy (GTDB): domain Bacteria; phylum Myxococcota_A; class Polyangia; order Polyangiales; family Polyangiaceae; genus Polyangium. The sequence continues at coordinate 2,653 of NZ_JARZHG010000041.1, read as the reverse complement.
CGGATCTACGGGATCAGAACCACACGATCTTGTTCGGCCACAAGAGCTTCAGAGAGTTCTTGACGGCTCGCTGGTGGGCGGATCGACTGGGAGCGATCATCCAGGAGCGTGAAGAATCGAGGCAAAAGACTCTGGAGCGCGATCTCTATGGTGCGATATTGCTCCAAGAGGACGATCGTAGCTTCGAGTTCTTGATGGCCATTCTGAACGGTGTCCAGTGGAAGGAGAAAGAGCGAAAGAAAATCGGGGGTTGGGCGGAGCGCGCATTCCTTGATGAGCGGCCTGGATTCGACAAAGATGAGGAAGCACGGCTCTGGCGCGATGATCAACGCGTTCGGCTTCGGCATGCCGCGCTGGCGATTCGGTGTTCGCTAAATGGGCTGAAACCACTGAAGGCCAAGACGTCGCCGATGCGTTCGATGCTGGGTTGGTTCTGGAGCCATGGCACATGGGTGCGATTGTATGCTCCAGGAATAAGTGCAGAAGGCATGTCCCTACCGCGTGCTGACCTCGCCGGAGCGGATCTCCGCAGCGCGAACCTCAAGCACGCGAGACTCAGCCATACAGACTTGCTTGAAGCGAATCTCAGCGGGGCGAATCTCTGCGGCGCGATCCTGGCCCATGCAAATCTCAGCATGGCGGATCTCAGCAGAGCAGACCTCAGCGGAGCGGAGCTCGATGAAGCGGACCTGGGAGACGCAATTCTTAGCGAGGCGGACCTGAGCGAGGCTGACCTCAGTTATGCAAACCTGATAGAGGCAGACCTCCGCGGGGCGAAACTCCGTTGGACAATTTTCAGTGGTGCGGACCTCCGAGATGCGGACCTCAGCGAGGCGGACCTCAGCGAGGCGGACCTCAGCGGAGCGGACCTCAGCGGAGCGGACCTCAGCGGCGCAAAGCTCATAGATGCGGACTTTACGAACGCGGACCTCAGCGGAGTGAACCTTAAAGGCGCCGTTTACAGTCAACGTACTCGATGGCCCATAGCCTTTGACCCCAGCTCTCAAGGTGCATGCGAGGTCGACACTCAGTGATGGCTGGCGCAAGCGTGACAAGTCTCTCCCGCGCCAGCCGCAGGCGGGCGTAGGCGGTCTTCAACCGTATCCGCAGTCTGCGGGCAATCTCCATCATGGATTGCCCCTCGATCTCGTAGGCGATCAGCACGGCCGCGACCTTCCGGCCGAGCTTTCGCAGGGCTCTCGCGAGGAGGCGGGCCGCGTCGATCGCCTCGGTCACCCGTGGAAACGCTACTGGCTCCGGTACCTCGCCTGCGAGATCCTCGACGCGATTTCGCGCAAGCTTGCGATGGTTTGCCGCGATGTAAAGCGCGACCGTGTAGAGCCAGGGCCGCGCTTGCTCGCCCCACACGAGGCCGTCCCGGCGGCGCCAGGCGATGAGGAAGACCTCCTGTACGAGGTCGTCGACCTCGCGCTCCTCCACGCGGCCATGCTTCAAGAGGACGGAACGGACGAAGCCCCGGTATTCCCGGTAAAACCACGCGAAGGTGGCCTCCGGGGAGCGATGGGTTGCAGGTTTCTTGGCGGATTCAGGACAGACGTCTACCTTGATCACAGCTCGTGAACTCCAGTTACCGTGGGGTTTGCGGGTCAGACGCCGGTCGGTGTTGCAAGCGCCGGCTGGCGTCGCTTGTTTTATCTCACAGGTCGGGCCGGAAGGAAATCCCCAAAGGCGGAGATTGGTTCGTCCGGGGAGAGCCTACGATCCAAAGGGAATGGGCGAGGGGCCTTGCAATGGGGGCTGTGATCCAGGGCGAACGGGCGGGCCGCCCGGGGAGGACGGCCCGCCGTGCGTCTCAGCGTCGGGTCAGGCGGGACAGGGTGCCGATGATGTGGTCCAGCTTCAGGCGTAGTTCCTCGTCCACGTTATCCACGTACCCGAGCGCTTCGGCCACATCCAGACAAGCACGGACCTCTGCCGCCGAACCCATGGCCGTATGCCACCGAGCCCGTTCGTTCCTTCCTTCCTTGCGAATAAGCACCCTCGCTCAAATTCAAAGGAACGCTCGTTGCAGCCCGCCGCAATTGGTCCCCCAGATTCGCATCCTTCGCCCCGATTCGATCGATCACGGGCCGCAACAGCCTGAGCATTTCGATCGCCACGCCATAAATCCTGAGCACCATCGTTTCCTCCGTATCCCCGACCGGGGACCCTCGTCCCCGGCCCGCGCGCGGAGGAAGGCGAAAGGCTGCGAGGCGAAGCCTCGCACCGCGCGCAGCCGCCCGGAGCCGCGCGCAGCGAAGCGAGCACGGCGAGGACGGCGAGCACGGCTCGGCCTTTCGCCTTCCGAGCACGCGGGCACACTCGCCCTCCCCGGACGAGAACAAAGAATGCAGCAGCAGCAGCAGCAGCAGCAGCAGCAGCAGCAGCAGCAGCAGCAGCAGCGGCAGCAGCGGCAGCAGCGGCAGCAGCAGCAGCAGCAGCAGCAGCACCATCGTTCCCGTAAAACCGATTCGTTCCCCGACGAACCTTTCCCTTGTGCTCGCCGCGCGCCCGCAGTAAGGCGCGCTCGTGCCTTCCCTCTTGCACGAGGCGATTATCGAGCTCTTCCGCAACCGGCCGCTCCTCGCGGCGGAGCTGATCCACGAGGCCCTGCACGTCCCGCTTCCTCCGTTCACGGAGGCTCGGATTGCCT
>NZ_JARZHG010000040.1 GCF_029946505.1 Polyangium sp. y55x31 | reverse complement strand
GGGCGCGGTGGCGCCCGAGCAGGCCACGAGGAGCGGCGCGGCCAAGAGGCCGGCGAGCCGCAGGGTGTTTTTCGAGACGAACGTTTGTCGCTTTCGATCGGGGGGGTTCATTCGGGTCTCTCGGCGCTCGTCGTGGTCGCGCGCAGCTTGCGGACGGCCTCGTTGTGCTGGTCGAGCGCCTCGCTGAAGGTGTGCCGGCCGCCTCCCTTGGCCACGAAATAGAGGTATTTCGTCGCCGCCGGCGCGAGCACGGCCTCGATGGACGGAGCGCCGGGGTTCGCGATGGGACCGGGCGGCAATCCGTCGTTCACGTACGTGCTGTATCGATTCTTCGAATCGCGGTTGATGGCCGGGGTGATCTTGCCCGCGAAGCCGGCGCAGGCCGGGACGACGTCGGGCTCGGAAAAACAAGCGTAAGCCGCGGTGGGATCCGATTGCAGACGCTTCGGCTTGAACGTGGGATCGAGCAGCCGGTTCAGAAAGACGCTCGCGATGAGCGGTCGTTCGTCGGGCTGGACCGCCTCTTTCTCGACGATCGAGGCGAGGATCAGGACCTCGCGGCGGCCAAACCCGAGCGTATTGCGGAGCGACGCGAAGCCTGCGGCATGCTGCACCGCGAGCGCAGCCCAGCGGCGATCGGCCTCCGTGACGAGGCGGCGGACGATCTCTCGGGGATCGGTGTCGAGCGGGAAATCGTACGTCGCGGGAAAGAGGTATCCCTCGGCGCTCTCGATCCCGAGCGCGCCCTTGCGCTCGATGCCGAGCTCGTCGAGCAGGAGCGGATCGGCGCTCGCGCGGAGGAAGGCGTTCTTGCCAGCGACGCGGAGTTTTTCGAGGCGCGTCGCGATGTCGAACCGATGAAAGCCCTCGGGGATGGTGACGCGCGTGGTGGGTCGCTTGGGCGAACGTTCGAGGAGGTGGCGGAGATCCCAGGGATCGAGGCCCTGCGCGAGCAGGTGCGGGCCCGGGACGAACGCGCTCGTGCCGCCGGTCGTGCGCAGGAACATGGCCATCGCGCCCTCGCTGCGGACGAGGTCGTGCCGGGCGAGCAGCGCTGCGGCCTCATCGCTGTCGAGTCCGGCCGGCCAGTCGATCTCGACCGTGGTGCCCGCGTCGGGCGCGTGAAGGTGGCCGTAGCCGAGAACGAGGGCGAGCAGCGAAAGGCCCACGGCGGCGGCCGCGCCCGCGAGCGCGAAGAGGGCCGCGCGGGCGCGCCGCGAGAGGCGTGGGCGGGGCTTCCTCGGCGAAGGCGGCGGCGGCGACGACGAGGGGAGCGCGCCGGCCTCGGAGGGCGCTTGGGGCGACGCGCGGCGGCGGCGACGCCCGGGGGAAGACGGGGCTCTCGTGGGCACGGCAGGTAGGGTGCAAAGCATCAAACGCCGAAGGGCGTCAAGCCGAACGTTGCCACGGGGCGGGTCCGAGGGTGATGATGCCTCGGTCGAGGAGGTCCTTTCCCTGCATGGCATCCAAGGCCGTCACCGATCGGCAGAAGTCCGCGCGCGCCGTGGCCGCGGCAGCGCACACGCATGCCAACGAAGTCGCGATGCGCGTCGCCGAGCTGCTCTCGCCGCACCTCCGCCCCGACGAGGAGATGCCGGACGTGTCGCTCTTCTTGCGCCTCGTGGGACGCCTCATCGCGACGGAGAACGAGGCGCTCGTGCGCGCCGACGCGGCCCACGAGCGGGAGCTCGCGGACGACGCGGCGCCGCGCAAGGCGCGGGACGAGGCGGTGGAGAAGGTGCGGCGGATCCTGGTGGATCTGCGCGCGGCGGTGGAGACGACGTGCGGGATGGCGGGTTTGCCGCGGCTGCACCTGCTCGAAGCGGTGCCGACGGATCCTTCGGTGCTCGCGACGATCGGGCGCTCGGTGCTCGATGCGCTGCGCGACGAGTCGGTGCGGCTGCCGGCGCCGCGGCGACGGGGGTTGTCGCTCGATCGGGAGGCGTTTGCCGAGGAGCTCGAGCTCGAGCTTCCGCCGCTGGAAAAGGCGCTCGCGGCGGTGGCGCGCGAGGCGCGTGAGGCCGAGGCGACGCTCCGGCAGAAGCGGGCGGCGATGGAGGCGAACGATCGCGCGTTCAGCCGTGGGGCGGCGGTCCTGTCGTCGGCGTTCGCGCTGGCGGGCCTGGAGGAGCTGGCGGGGAAGCTCAAGCCTTCGCAGCGACAACCGGGCGAGACGAACGAGTTCGAACTGGCGGCGACGAGGGCGGAAACGGGCGCGGACGGCTGAAACTCTCTCTTGCATCGACCGCATCGCGGTCGATGCACCCGAGGTCCAGGGCTGCGCCCTGGTTCGGGTCCAGGGGCGAACAGCCCCTGGTCGGGCCCGGGGTGAAACCCCGGCGCAACGCTGCAAGTAACTCCCCCTCGTCAGAATCCCATGTTCGTCGCCGCTTCCTGGTTCGACCGAACGGCCTTGCGCCCTTGACGGGTCTCTGTGGGCTGGGGCGCGGCTGTGGGCGGCGGCGTGGCGAACGGGCCTGCGGCGGGCTGCGGCGCGGCGGCGATGGGCGGCTCGGCGAAGCCGGATTGCGCTTGCTGCACGACGGCGAGCTGACGGTCGAAGTCCGAGGCGACGTCGGCGGCGCGGGCTGCGGGGGCGCTGGTCTTTGCCTTCGCGGCCGAGTCGCGCAGGGCTTGCTCGCGGCTCTCGATGCGGCGACGGGCCTCGGCGACCTTGCCTTGCTCGAACAGACGGTTCGCCTCTTCGAGGGCGGAGGCGGTCTCGCTCCGGTTCATGCGGCCGGCGACGACGGCGTCGAGATCACTCGCGTTCTCGTCCACGACCTCGACGCCGAGCTTGCCGCTGCAGCGGCCGTCCTCGTTCTTGACGAGGTCTTTGTAACGCATGTCGACGGTCGCGACGGGGAGCTCGCCGTTCGAACCTGCGGGGACGCGCAGCTTGACGAGCACGGTCTTCACGTCGCCGCCGCTGAACGTGCCGAGTGGGACGGTGATGCGACTCCCGCTGCGGCGGAAGGAGCGATCGAAGACGCGATCGAGCTCGACGCCGGGGGCGAGATCGATGTCGACCTCGGCGCCGCTCGCGACGGCTTGCGTGAGGGCCTCGGCTTCGCCCTCGAAGACGCGGGCGAGCGCGGCGTCGTTCTCCACGAAGTAATGCCGGCCGTTCGATTCGACGGCGATCGCCGAGAGGATTTTTTCGTTGTAATCGACGTCGACGCCCACGGTGGAGATGCCGATGGCGCGGTCCCGGGCGCGCTGTGCGAGGCTGCGGAAGCCGGGGACGTCCTTCAAGCCATGGTTTGCGTCGCCGTCGCTGAGGACGATCATGCGGCTGATGCGGCCGTCGCTTGCGCGGTTCATCTCGGCCATGGCGGTCTCGATGCCGCAGGAGATGCAGGTGTCGCCGCCGAGCGTGATGCCGGAGATCGACGAGACGACCGAGCTGCGGGTCGAGGGCCCGATGACGACGGCTGGAACGACGACCTCGGTGCGCGTGTCGAACGTGACGACCGAGACCATGTCGCCGTCGTGGAGGCGCTCGACGGCGCCGATCGCAGCGTTGATCGCGTTGCGGAGGCGGGTGCCCTTCATCGAGCCGGAGCGGTCGATGACGATGGAGAGGTTCACCTGGGGCGCGGCTTTCGCGCGATCGCCTCCGTTCGCGCGGGCTTCGAGCATGAGGAACGTCTCGCCGCGCTGGTTCTTGAGGATCTTCGGGTGACCCATGCGCCCGTCGATCATCACGGTCGAGCCCGCGGTGAAGTGGGCGAGCTCGACTTGGTTCGTCGGGTCCGTCGTCTTCTCGGTCGTCCCGTCGTCTTCGATCGCTTCGGCGCCGATGGTGGGCTCGGGCGAGGACGGCAGGCCGCCGGGAGGGGTGAACGAATAGACGGAAAGGCTCGTGAGCAGCATGCCTGCGAAGGCGAGGACGGCGACACGGGACGATTTCATGGCTCTCTCCGGGTCTCGAGCATCGGCGCCTGCAACAACGGTGCTCGCGAGCACGAGCTTACGGTGCGCCGGTGGGTCCTTGGACGAAGATCGAGGCGGAACGATCTGCTCCCATGTGCGCTTCCGCGGCCACACGGACCCCGCAGGCTTTCAAGGTGTCCCAGGGGGGGATGGATCCGATGAGGACGAAGACGGCGTCGTAAGGGACACGCTCGTCGCGGCCGCGGGTGCGGAGGGTGGCGGCGTCCGGGGCGAGGGCGGCGATTTCGGTCTCGAAGCGCAGGCTCAGGCGGCCGGCGGCGTGCATGCGCTTGACCTCGTCGATGTTGCGCGACTTGCCACGCGTGAAGGTCGGGCCGCGGTGGACGACGGTGACGGTGGTGCCGGGCTGCCGGGCGAGGGCGACGGCGATCTCCATGGCCACGTCGCCGAGCCCGACCACGACGACCCGTTTGCCCTCAAAACTTCGGGCGTCGGCGAGGTGGTAATGGACGCGGGCCTCGACGTCGGGCGAGAGCTCGATGGGGAGGCGGCGAGGCGTGCCGCGCTGGCCGATCGCGAGCAGCACGCGGCGGGCGAGGACGTCGCGCGGCGGGCCACCCTCACGCGGCTCCATCGCGATGCGGAAGAGCTTGCCCTCGGCCTCGCGCGAGACGGCCGTCATGCGCGTGTCTTGCCGGATGGGGAGCTCTTCCTTGCGGATGATGCGCATCCAGTGCGAGAGGAGCTCTTCCTTCGTGGATTCTTTCAGCCAGAGCTTGCCCGTGAGGGGCAGGTCGAGGGGTTGATCGAAGACGAGCTTGCCGCGGGGGAAGCTGCGGATGCTCTGGGCGACCGAGCCTTGCTCGATGACCTCGAACGAGAGGCCGAGCTCCTTCGCGCGGAGCGCCGCGCTGATGCCCGCGGGGCCCGCACCCACGATGACGAGGTCCTTCGGCCGTTCGCCGGAGCCCGGAAGCGGCCCTTCCGCTTCGAGGCTCGCGGCGATCTTCTCGACGGCGTGTGCGCCCTGGAGGATCGCGTTTTTGATGAGCGGCAGGCCCGTCACGTCGCCGGCGAGGAAAAGGCCGGGGGTGTCCTCGCTCTGGAGGGCGTCGTCGATGCGTGGCCTGTCGCCGATGGTGTCGCCGTCGGTGATGCGGAGCGAGCCGTTCGGGCAACGTTGCTCGCAGAGCGTGAGGCCGCAGCAGGCCTCGGGGCGCACGACGACGGCGACGTACTTCTGCACTTCGAGCACGTCGTAGGGGCAAGCGTCGACGCAGGCGTAACAGCCGAGGCAGGTCTGGGTGTCGATCTGCGGGAGGCGAATGCGGGTCTGGGGCTTGAGCCGCGCTTCGGTGGTCTGGGGTTTGTCCTGGGATCTGCGGCGGCGCGCGCGGAGGGCGCCCGAGCCGCGGACGAGGCCGAGCGTGAGCGCAAACGCGAGCGTGCCCGTGCCGAGCCAGAGCCACGAGAGGGCGCTCGTCGCGGGTCGATCGAGCTTCGGGACGGCGAGGGCGACGTCGCGCGCGGCGTCCCAGGCGACGGGGCGATCGTCGCCGTGCTGCGCGGCGCAGACGCGGCCGCGGGCCTGCGCGCCGGGGCGATCGGGCGCGTCCGGCGGCAGTGCGGTCTGATGTTCGTCGAAGCAGAGGGACGGTTTGTCGGGGCCGAGCTTCTCGGTGCCGGGGGCGAAGCAGCGGGAGATGGGATCCCGCGGCGAGCGCGGGTCGTGGCATCCCTTGCAGCTCGCGGCGGTGACGATGGGGACCGTGGCTTGGAGGCGCGCGGGCGTCGCGTCGTCGAGGGCGCGCTCGACGCCGGGAGCGAAGCGGATCGGCGGCTCGCCAGGGACGAAGGCGACGCCCTGATCGGCCTGGTGGATGGGATGGCAGGTCGAGCAGCGGAGGGCGCCGGATTTGAAGAGGCGCTCGTGCGGACGGCGTCGCGGCGCGTGGGCACCGTGGCAGGAGGCGCAGGCTTCGTCGGGGCGTTTTTCGGCTCCTGCGGTGCCGTGGCAACTCGCGCAGGTGACGCTCGCGGCGCGCGCGTGCGGGCGCGAGAGGGGGCCGGGCGAGGCGTGTCCGCCAGGGGGTGGGAAGAGGAACGCGGAGAGGCCCGCTGCGGCGGCCGCGACGACCGTCGCGGTGAGGACGCCGCGGAAGCGGGTGACGTCGGAGGTCTTTTCGGCTCGCTTGGCCGCGCGGCCGCGAGGGAGCTCGCGCGGGACGGCGGCACGATCGCGCGCGTCGCCGAGGGGCGAGGCGTAAAGCGTGGGCAACGCCGCCGGAGGTTTGCCCGCGGATGGTTCGTCCCGACGATCGCGATCTGCCATGGAACGATCGCCTCCCCTCACCGCTTCATCACGGCCGCCACGTGGACCACGAGCAGCGCCATCGCCATGCCGAACGTCAGGATGTGAAGGGGCAGCCCCACGCGGAGCAGCCGCAAAAGGAGCCTCTGTGCCGGCAGCGCGCGGAGCTCCACGACGATCCGCACGAGCCCGTCGAGCCCCGCGAGCCGCTCTTTGCCGCGGCCTTCGAGGACCCGCTCGATCCGCGCGCGCAAGACCTCTTCCTCCTGACGCAGCGTCCTGCCCGAGGCGAGCAAGAGAAGCGGTCCCGCGGAGCTCATCGCGAACGGCACGAGGATCTTCTCGAAGATCTTTTTCACGAGATCACTCTTGCCGCTCACCTCGCGATAGAGCCTGTCGACGAGGTCCCGGCGCGCGGCGGCGAAGTCTTCGGGCAGCGCGGCCGAGCGCTCGATGCGGGCCATGCGGCGCGGGACGAAGGCGTACGCGAGCGCCGAGAGGCCTCCCACGAGCGCGCTCACGAGGAAGACGAGCCGGAGCGCGCCGCCGGCCGTGGACGGGGCGATCGGGTGCATCGGCGCGTGCGCGAAGACGAGGCCCGTCGTGACGAGGCCGAGCGCGAGGTGAATCGCGAGCTGCGGACGAACGCGGGATGCGACCGGCGTGCGTGGCTCGGCGTTCTCCTCGCCCGCGCGCTTTCGCATCCACAGGCGCACGAGGCGTTTCGGCACGGCGTACAGGACGAGCAGGACGAACCCCACGGCCGCGAGGATGCCCGCCGCGCCGCCGAGCCCCGCGTCCGCGCGCCAGAGGCCTCGCGCGTGCATGATCGCGCCGACGACCGCGATCGCCGCACCCGCGATCGCGCCGCCCGCGACGAGGCCGGTCGCGCTCGCGCCTTGCTTCTGGACCTCGGCGCGGGCCGTGGATCCGCCGAGGACGAGGTCGCGCACGTCGGCGAGCTCCTCGCTCGGGTTCATGCGGAAGATCGAGCCGGTGGGACAGACCTGCACGCACGCGGGGCCTTCGTAGCCGCGGCAAAGGTCGCATTTCACGGCGACGTCGGGGTAGGCGCCGCCCGCTGGGCGCGGCGAATCGGCGGGGCGGGCCGCCATCTGGATGTTGTCCCAGGGGCAGGCCTTGGCGCAGGCGCCGCAGCCCGTGCAGAGCGCCTCGCGGATGAAGACCTCGCCGTCCGGCTCGCGGCCGATCGCGCCCGTGGGGCAGTCGATCATGCAGCTCGGGTTCGCGCAGTGCTGGCACGAGTTCGGCAAGAGCAAGCTGCGCGGCGCTTCGGATCGTGCCTCGACCCGCGCCACCATCTTGTCGCCGCGCCGCACGATCCGCGCCTCGCCGTGGAGCTCCGCGCAGCCCCACGCGCAATGCCCGCAACGCACGCAGGTCTCGAGGTCGATGACGAGCAGCGAGCGCGCGACCTTGAGCCGGTAGAGGTCCCGAAACGCGTGCTGCGTGGCGTTCTCCGCGGCGCGGCCGATCACCGATCGCTGCGACGCCTGCTGATCGAGCGCGATGCGGCGGAGCGCGGCAAACAGATCCGGATGGCGCGCCGTGATGCCGCGGAACGTGCGCGCGTCGATGACGATGAGCAGCGACGGGCCGCTCGCGACGGCGCTCGTGAGGCGCGGCGATCCGGCCTCGATCTCCGCGTCGCCGAAGAAATCGCCGCGGCCGAGGTAGGCGCGGACGCGCAGGCGCTCGCCGTCGTCGGTCTGGATCTGGATCATCCCGTCCGCGACGAGGAAGAGGTCCGTCGAGGGATCACCCTCGCGGTAGACGGGCTGACCGCGCTCGAAGCGCTGGTAACGGGCCGCGTCGAGCAGGACGTCGACGTCCTCGGGATCGAGGGCGCGGGCGAAGGCCATCGTGTGGAGCAGGTCGCGCGTGGCGGCGCGGCGCAGGATCCGCTCGAGCCGCTCGGCGACCTCGGCCTTGCCGCTGCGCGCCGCCGCGCGCTGAAAGACGTGCGCCGGCACCTCGCAGAGCCGCGACGAGGCGCGCGCCGTGGCCGTCGCGCTGCGCGCCCCGAACGCCGTCGCCTCCTCGCCGAACGACGCGGCTTTGCCCGCCACGCGAAGCTCGCTCTCCCGATCCTCGCCGCGACGCACGGCCGAGAGCGCGACGATCCCCTCGGCGACCACGTAAAACGCGCCCGCCGCCTCGCCCGCGCGGTACACGACCTCGCCCTCGGCCACGGATACCATGCGCCCCGCGTCCTCGATCTCGCGGCGCGCGCGCGCGTCGAGGCCACGAAACACCGGCGTCTCCCACACCGCCGAAGGCCACGCCGCGCGCTCTCCCGAGGCCGCGGGCGAACCCGAGGTCACGGCACCTCCACGTCGACGCGCGCGAGCTCGACGATCTCCAGCCGGCGCAACATGTCCTCGGTCACGTTCGGCCCGTTCGGGCGGAGGCCGCGCCGCGCCTGCTCACGCTCGTACCCGGCGAAGGCCCGGATCAAGAAGGGCGGGAACGCGCGAAAGAGCAGGCGCGCCTCGACACGGAAGGGCCCGCGGCGCGTGCCGGCGTCGAGGTCGTACGTGAAGCGGATCGGCACGTTCGGCGGGAGTGATCGCGTGTCGACGATCGCGTCGGGCCCGCGCACCTGGCCCCGCGACGCGTCGAGCGCGCCGACGGGGAAGTACGTCTCGAAGAGCGCGTGATCGAGCGAGAGGTTCGAGCGGCACTCGCCCGTGTCGATGTCGTAATCGCCGTCGTCGAAGCGATCGGCCCGGAAAAACCCTTGCCCCGGACCGGGCTCGCAGCGGCCGTCGGGGCCGATCACGCCGATGCAGCGGACGCAACGGAGAAAGCCGTTCTGGAAGTTGACGAGGCCCTTGCCGCGGAACGAGGTGCCGCCGCGCTCGGGCGGAGGTGACCAGCGCGGGACATCGGGGCCGTCGCGCACGTCGGCGCCGAAGAGGCCGATCGGGCGGCCGCGCTCGTCGAGCGACGAGGGGTTCGTGTTCACGCGGACGAACGTTTTGTCGTGCAGATCCTCGTCGGGCCGGCCCACACGGCCGACCTCGTAGACGACGCCGCCGTCGCGATCCCGCACGACGAGGTGCACCCAGAACTCGCGCTCCTGGCTGAATCCGGCGGGGACGCGGTGCCCGGCGCCCACGTTCTCCACGACGATCGGGATCTCGAGCCCCGCGCCGCCGCGGCGGGCGCCGTCGATCTCGAAGCGGAAGGTGTGGCGCAGGAGCAGGTCGCGGCGGCGGCGCGCGCCGAGCGGGATGCCGTGCACGTCGAGGGTCGTCTCGTCGACGAGCGAATTGGGGAACTCGTCGGAGAGCGGGAGATCGACGCCGGAGAAGTAATGCGTGCTGACGTTCGTCGCCTTGGGCGAGTTGTCGGCGGAGCGCCCCGTCGGGAACACGCCGGGCGCGCGGGCGACGAAATGGGAGCCGGGCGGGCATTCGGGCTCGGCTTGGCCGTTCGCGGATGGCCCCGGCTCGCAAACGCCGGGATACGTGCTCATGTGGCAGTCCTGGCAGGTCGCGGGCGTTCGTCCGCGTCGCTCCTCGTCGCGGGCCCAGGCGGCCCACTCTGAGTAGGCGTTGCGCAATCGCTTGAAATGCTCGCCCTTCTGCACGCCGAGGACGTCGGAGCCGAAGAGGCGCACATCGTGGCAGCTCCCGCAGAACTCGCTCGTGCGGAGATAAGCGTTCGCGCGCTCGCTCGGGCGGCGGTGCACGAGCGGCTCGACGCTGTCGGGCGCGGCCGTCGACGCCGAAGCAATGGGGCGCGGCGCGCGAGAGCTCTCGAAGAAGAGCTCATCGCTACGCAGTTCGTAGCCGCTGTTCGCGATGCCGAACAATCCGCGGTTGTCCTCGGGTCTGGCCGGAAAAACGGCGCCCGTGACGAACGAGGTCCAGGTGGGGTTGCCCTCGTAGCCGCCGCGACCGCCGCCGCGCGCCCCCACGGGGCCGTGCACGGTGTGGCAAAAAACGCAGGAAATGCCCTCGATGCCCTGCGCGCCGAGCAAGTCGCGCACGGGCTTGCGCGTCGTCGGATCGCCGCCGGCGCGGCCGTCCCAGGCCGGCAAGGGGCGCTCGATCTTCTCGGCGGGGCTGTGGCAATTGACGCACCAGTGCTCGCCGCCCGAGCCGGTCACGGGCAAACCACTCTGGCGATTGCGGCAGGCCGTGGAAGCATTGACGCGGCGGAGGATGCCGGCGCCGTTCGGACAATCCTCGTCGCGGCCGACCTGCTCCTCGATGAGGCTCTCGAGGCCATTGAAGAGCGGGCTCTTCACCGAATGCGCCATCACCGAGCGGCGCCACTCCGCGGCCTGGCGCGGATGGCACGAGGCGCAGGCCTCGCTCGTGGTGCCGACGACGGAGATCGGCGTGAGGGGCGAGATGTCCTGCTTGGGCGCCTCCGCCGGCGCAGGCGCGAGGCGCGAGAAAGCGAGCGCCGCGACGAGCAGGCCCGCCCCGATGGGCAAACCCGCGGAGATCCAGGCATTCTTTGCAGAGGCCGGTTTTCCCGCGGACGCACGTTGCGCTGGCGCGGGTCGTTCGGCCGATACGCCCGCGGGTTCATCCGCCTTTCGCGCGCGGATTTCAGCGGGCTTGCGATCTCGCGCAGGCCGCGGGGCCGCGGCTTCGACGCTTTCACCACGCAGAAAACGCCCGAGCTCCTGCGTGATCGTCACGGCGCGATCCGGCCGCCGCGCCGGATCCGGATCGAGCAGCCGCAAGGAAAGGCTCTGCAAACCCGTCGGAAGCGCGCGCGCCACGGCGTCCACGAACGGCGGCGCCTCGCGTTGCGCCGCCTCGTCGAGCGCATGACGCAGGCCCGCGCCCGCGAACGGGTGCTCCCCCGCGAGAAGTCGGTACAGCAAAAGTCCGAGCACGTACCGATTCGCGGCGCTGTCCCACACGGCCCCCGCGGCCTGCTCGGGCGGCGTCCAGCGCGGCGAGATCTCCGCCGATCCGCCGCGAGATCCGCCCTCCGGCGCGCCCAGGATCGCGCCCACGAGCCGCGGCGCCGCGACCACCACGGCGCCCTCCTCGTCGACGTACACGCCTTCGAGCGAGAGCGGCCCCGGAAAGAGGCTCGCCTTCTCGCACGCGGCGAGCCCCTCGGCGACCGCGAGCGTGATGCCGAGCGCCTCGCGCCACGGCCACGGCCCCTTCCGCTCGCGCACGAGCTCCGCGAGGTTCGTCCCGAGCTTCCGGCGCACGATCCACACGCCCTCGTCGTCGGCGCCGCCGAGCGTGAACCCGCCGATCGAAGCCTCGCCAAACCCGAGCAGCCGCCGCGCCGCGGCCTCGTCCGAGGCAGGGAGACGAAACAGCTCGCGCCCGCCCTCGCAGGCGAAACGCGTCGCGCGCCCGAGCGGCGGCAACGGCGCGCCAGCCTCGATCCCGCTCGCCTCGGGGCGCGCGCGTTTCATCATCGTCCCCTCACCTTCCCCGTCGCCGTGCTCTTCGCCGTCACTGTCGCCGTCGCCGTCGGCGCGCCCGTGGACGAGTCCTCCGGAGATTGCGTCGATCGCACGAGATACGCGCCGAGCCCCGCGAGCAGCGACAGCCCCACGATGATCCCGACCGCGACCTTCATCGGCACCTCGCGCCCTTGATCCACCTGATCGACGAGCGCGATCGTGTCCTTGCGCGCGCCCGCGCCGCCGCTCTCGCGCCGCGTGGCCTTCGCGTCGTCGCTGGACCTGTCCGATCGCGGGTCACTCGATCGCGTCGCGGGCCTGCCCTCGTCGGAAGGCTCGGGCGCTTCGGGGATCGTGCGGGGCGTGGGGGATTTCTGGTGCGGCGTGGTCGCGCCGTGCGAGCTCATGCGGCCGGGGCTCGTGCGCGCGGGCGCGGGCGCGGCGACCTGGAAGGGTTCGAGCCGCTCGACCACGTCCTGCGCGAAGTAGGGCCGATCCTCCGGCGCTTTTTCGAGGAGCTGGAAGAGGAGCTGCTCGACGCCCTTCGGCAAACCGGCCCGCACCTCCGCTTCGAGCGGCGGCGGCTCCGCCGTGCACTGGAGGTTCAGGAGCTGCCGCGGCGAGGCCGAGGAGAACGGCGGTTTGCCCGCGAGCAGCTCGTAGAACACGAGCCCGAGCGCGTAAAGGTCGGCGCGGTGATCGATGGTGCGCGCGTCGATCTGCTCGGGGCTCATGTACTGCAGCGTGCCCACGCTCTGCGTGTTGGTCTGGTTCATCGCCTGCAGCATCTTGGCGATGCCGAAGTCCATGACCTTCACCGTGCCGTCGGTCAGGATCATGATGTTCTCCGGCTTGAGATCGCGGTGGATGATCGGCGGCTCCTGCCCGTGCGCCGCGGAGAGCGCCGAGGCCACGGCCGCGATGATGCGGATCGCCTCGGTCCACGGGAGCCGCCCCTCCTCGCCGAGCACCGTGCGCAGCGTGCGTCCGTCGAGGTACTCGAGCACCATCGCGAGCTGGCCGTTCGCCTCGATGCTGGCGAGGCTGCGCACCACGTTCGGGTGTTCGAGGTGCGCGAGGATCTGCATCTCGTTCACGAAGAGCTTGCGGCCCGTCTCACTCCTCGCGAGCTCGGGGTGCAGGACCTTGAGGGCCACGCGCCGCTTCGACAGGCGCTCCTCGCCCTCGTAGACCTTGCCCATCCCCCCCTCGCCGACCAGGCGCCGGACGAGGTAATCACCGAGCTGCTCCATCACGCGTCTCCGATCCGCCGGACTTACCTACGGATGACCCCCCCGGAGGACTTACAGGACGTGCGCATCTCCCCGGGATGGTGTAGCCATGGGCCAGGCGCCCCCTTCGACGTCTATCATGGTTTCCCGGTACGCTACCCTCCTCGTCCTCTCGCTCGCCGCCTGCTCCAAGAGCCCCGCGGAGCCCGACCCGCCCCCGTCCGCGGGTCCCGCGACGACCACCATCGCCCCGCTCACGTGGACCGCGCCCGCGGCCTGGACGGTGCAGGATCCGCCCAAGAGCGGGCCGAAAAAGGCCGCTTACAAGGTGACGAAGACCGGCGACGACAAGGAGGAGGCCGACATCGAGGTCTTCTTCTACGGCACGGGCGCCGCGGGGGATCCGGAGAAGCGGTTCAAGGAGTGGTTCGAGCAGTTCGACGGGAACGTCGGGGCCGAGGCCAAACGGGAGAGCTTCGACGTGGGCGCGCTCAAGGTCGAGACGGTCGAGGTCGCGGGGACCTACAAGATCGCGCTCGGCCCGCCGGTGGGCCCGAAAAAGCGCCCGCCGATGCAGATGGTGAAGGAGAACTTCCGGCTCGTCGGCGCGGCCGTGAAGACGCCGGATCGTGGCACCTGGTTCTTCAAGATGTCCGGCCCGAGCGACACCGTGCAGTCCGCGCGCGACGCGTTCCGGACGATGCTGCAATCGGCGAAATGACTCAGGGCGGCGGCGGGCCGCCCGGTTTGTCGTGGTCCCACGGGAAGGCGTACGTCACGCACGGGGCCGAAAACAGCCGGAGATCACCGTCGGTGCCGACCTCCTGCGCCGATGAAACCACGGCCTCGAAGCCCACGGTCGATTCGGCGAACCCGAGCAGCTCGCACATTTCCTGATCACCAAAACCCCAGTTCACGGTCTCGTCGCGGGGATTGTCGTACTCGCAGCCGAAGCGGTAGCCCTCGGCGCCCGTCATGTCGATCGGCTTCTCGTAGACCCGGCCGTGCGCCTCGCCGTTGTAGGCCGAAAGCTCCAGGATGGTCTCGCCGTCGCGCGGGCCGCCCATGATCTCCAGGAAAAACCGCTTCGCCATCGTGTGGGTGTGCGGCAGGATGTAATAGATCTTCTGGTCGAACGTATTGCCCGAGGCCGCGAACGGGCCTTCCATCGCGCATTCCCCGAAGAAGCGTGATTTCGCGTGCGGCGGGATCGCGAGGCCGTGGTAGTCGAGGTGGAACGGGGTGAGCTTGTGTTTTACCTGCTCCTTCGGGATGCCATACAGCGTGAGCGTGAGCGTGCCCGTGATGGGCGCCTGGGACGTGTTGAGCAGGTGCACGTCGCCGATGATGCGTGAATACGGCGGGATGCGGACCGCCACGCCGTCCGGGAATTTCTGCACCTCGCGCTCGGTCTGCGTCGATTGCGCGTAAATGACGCCGCCCGCGAGCGCGGCCGAGACCTGATCGTAATTCCGGGTCGAGCAATTCCAGACACCGTCCGGGCCCTCGAATTTGTCCGCCGGGACGAACGTCCAGTTGGAATGGTGCGAGGACTCGTTCTGCAGGAGCTCGACCGCGTTGACCCAGATCTCGGTCTCGTTGCCGAGCGTGACGCTCTGGCAGAGCCCTTTGATCTCCTGGCCCGCCTCCACCGTGAACTCGGCGAAGGTATGCGCGAGCGGCGTCCCGGAGAGTTTTTCGCAGCTCCCGGAAGACGCGGCATACGCGCCGCTCGGGCACCCCTCACAACGCGCGCCGGACCCGTCCTCGACGCAGATCTTTTGATCCGCCGCGCAACCGAGCGCGACACAAGCCGCGCTCGGCCCGCCGCCCGGATTCGCCGGGCCCGTCTCCCCTCCCCCGCACGCGGCGAGGAAAAGCGGCGCGAGGCCCAGCAAGAGTGATGAGAAGGATCGGTTTTTCATCAGCCCACCTCCGAGCGGTGGAGTGTAGGCCAGGCCGAGCGCCTCAATTGGGCAAACCCGCGCCGAGACGGAAGTAAATCGACCGCCGCGCGCCGCACGCCGGGCAGAAGACACGTGCGATACGGAGCCGCGACGTCCCGACCGTCTCCGCGAGATGCTCGTCGACGCGCACCTCGCCGCCACAACGCGCGCAAGGCTTCCCCCGCGCCGCGACCTCGACCTCGGAGGCGCTCGTGATTTCGATCGGCCGCTCGGGCGAGCCGCCGGGCTCGAGCGAGGCGAGGCGCTCGCGATCCCGCGCGAGCTTGACCGCGGCGCGCTCGGCTTCCCGGCGCGCCGCCCGTGGCGAAAGAGGCTTTTTCTTGCCGGTCATGCCTGCCTACACGAGGAGCTCGAGCCCGCGCGTGAAGAAATCGCGGGCGATCACGACCTCGTGCACCTCGTCCGGCCCGTCCGCGATGCGCGCGCTCCGCGCATACCGGTACCAGGCCGAGAACGGCACGTCTTCGCTGTAGCCGAGCCCGCCGTGCATCTGGATCGCGTCGTCGAGCACGTCGCAGAGAAGCCGCGCCACATGGAGCTTCGCCATCGACGAGTACGGCCGCGACTCCTTGTCGAGCCCCTTCTCCAGCATCGACGCGCAATGGTAGGTCATCAGGTTGCCCGCGTGGATCCCGAGCGCATGGTGCGCGATCTTCTGCTGGATGAGCTGGTGCTGCGCGAGCTTCTTGCCGAAGCTCTCGCGCGTCACGAGGTACTGCTTGCACATCGAGAGCGTGCGATCGGCGAGGCCGAGCCAGCGCATGCAATGGGTGAGGCGCGCCGGCACGAGCCTCTGCTGCGCGAGACGGAAGCCGTCACCCACGCCTTTGAGCACCGCGTCGTCGCTCACGCGCACGCCGTGGAACGCGATCTCGCCCTCGCGGTGATCGAGCAGCGGCTCGGACATCGTCGGGATGTCGCGCACGTACTCCACACCCGGGGCATTACGATCCACGAGGAACATCGTGGCCCCGCCCTTCGGATCGTCGCTCGTCCGCGCCATCACGATGAGGAACGACGCGTCCCGGCCGCCCGTCGAATACCACTTGCGTCCCGTGATCACCCAGCCGCTCCCGTCGCGCTCCGCGCGCGTGCGCAGATTCGAGGGATCCGCGCCGGCGCCGGGCGCGGGTTCGGTCATGCAAAACGCGCTCGTGATCACGCCGTCCGCGAGCGGGCGCAGGTACCGCTCCTTCATCGCCTCGGTGCCCACGCCGAGCAGGAGATCCATGTTCCCCTGGTTCGGCGCGTCGCAGTTGAACACCTTCGCGCCCACGGGCGAGCGGCCCATCTCGCGGAAGAGCGCGCACATGCCCATGATGCCGAGCCCGCGGCCGCCGTACGCCGGCGGCAAATGCGGCACCCACAGGCCCTCGGCCTTCGCCTCCGCTTGCAGACGCGACAACGTCTCGCGCGCTCCTGCGCGGTCTTCGGCCACGATCTTCGCCTCGTTCGGGACGACGCGCGCCTCGACGAACGCCCGCACCTTCTGCCGAAGCTCGGCGATTTCCGGCTCCAAATCGAAATTCATGCTCGCCTTCTCCGTTCGTGTCGCGTTTCGCCCGCGGCCTTGCGGCGCGCGCCGCTCGCTTCATACCATGCTCCATGAGCGTACGCGTCGAACGATCGGGCCCCGTCACCACCGTCATCCTCGACCGGCCGCTGAGCCGCAACGCCGTCGACCGCGCCACCGCCGAGGCGCTCGCCGACGCCTTCCGCGCCTTCGAGCGTGATCCGCACGCGTCCGTCGGCGTGCTGCACGGCGAGCACGGCACGTTCTGCGCCGGCGCGGATCTCAAGGCGATCGCCGCGGGCGCGCCGAACCGCGTCGACGCGGAGGGCGACGGGCCGATGGGCCCCACGCGAATGCTTTTGCCAAAGCCGGTGATCGCCTCCGTCGCGGGTCATGCCGTCGCCGGCGGGCTCGAGCTCGCGCTCTGGTGTGATTTGCGGATCGTCGAAGAGGACGCAGTCCTCGGCGTGTTTTGCCGTCGCTTCGGCGTACCGCTCATCGACGGCGGCACGGTCCGCTTGCCGCGCCTCATCGGGCTCGGCCGCGCGCTCGATCTCATCCTCACGGGCCGGCCGATCGACGCGGAGGAGGCTTTGCGCATCGGCCTCGCGAACCGCGTCGTCCCCAAGGGCCGCGCGCGCGAGGCGGCCGAGAAGCTCGCGCACGAGCTGGCCGCATTCCCGCAGCTCTGCATGCGCGGCGACCGCCTGAGCGCCTATGAGCAGTTCGATCTCCCCCTCGCGGAGGCATTACGCAACGAGCTCCGCCACGGCCTCAACGCATTGAGCGGAGAATCTTTCGAAGGCGCCACCCGCTTCACGCAGGGCGCCGGCCGTCACGGCGGCACGGTCAGCTAATCGTTGCGTGGGGGGTATGAGGCGCACAGCTCCGCTTGCGGAGCGGAGCCTCCATCGTCAACGAGGCGTCTCCCAATCATCGTCCGCTGAGATCCCGCCTTCATTCCACGTCCAAACGATCTTCTGGTACGTGAACGCGACCTCTTCCCGCTCGGGGAGCTGCGACGTGACCTTGCCGCGCGTGTTCGGCATCCGGTAGATGATCGAGCTGATGTTCGCGTTCTCGAGGCGCACCGTGAAGTGCTGCTTCTCGACGCCGGTTTTGTCCGGCGTGTAGAACTGAAGCTCGAAGCTTTTGATGTTCTCGTTGTTCGCGAGAACGCCGTAGAGCAGCGGCGACGATCGATCGAGGACCTTGGTCACGACGAACGGCTTGTGCACGCGTTTGCCCGTCGGACGGCCGCTGGCCGGGTCGCGTGGGCTCACGATCTCGTGCATGGCCGCGATGACCTGAATCGATCCTTCGCGTCCCTTTTGCGTCACCGAGCCCAGGATTGTGCCCTGTTTTTCCGCGACGATTCTCAAGTGCGCGTTCAGGGCCATGGGGGTTCCATCCAGCCTGGGCACCAATTCCCGAAGAGCTTACTCTGCCCCCGTCCTACGGACAAACGAAAACCGGGCGGCACGTTGGCCGCCCGGCTGATTTCGCTGGGCGTTAGCCCAACATCACATGAGGGGCGTCTCCCAGTCGTCCTCGGCCGTGATGCCACCCTCGGTCCACGTCCAGATGATCTTCTGGTACGTGAACGCGATCTCCTCGTACTCGGCGTACTTCATGAGATCGGGGTTCCGGTTGTTCGGCATGCGGAAGTTGACCGACGCGATGTTCGCGTTGATCAGGCGCACCGTGTAGTGGTTCACCTCGGTGCCCACGCCCTGCTGCGCCTTCACCTGCGGCGTGTAGTGCTTGAGCTCCCACTCCGAGATGTTCTCGTTGTTCACGAGCGCGCTGTAGAGCAGCGGCGACGACTTATCGAGCTCCTTCGTCACGATGAAGGGCTTGTGCATGCGCTTGCCGGTCGGCAGGCCGCTCGCCGGGTCGCGGGGGCTCATGATCTCGTGCGAGACCGCGATGACCATGATGCTGTTCTCGCGACCCTTCTGGGTCACGGAGCCCTTGATCTCGCCCTGCTTCTGCCCCTTCAGACGGAGATACGCATTGAGAGCCATGTTGACCTGACCTGTTCCTTCGTCGGCAATCTACCTGGACTCAGTCTACGCCCCATTGCGCGCTGGCAGATATCTCACCCCTCGGGAACGATGGTTCACCGGATTCGACCGTTGCCGAACCCGCGACCTCACGGGAGCCGAGAAGGTCACCGTGTGGTGGGTCCGTATGTTCGGTCTTTCTGCCCGGCCGTCAAGCATTTCTTCAATCGCCCCCTCTCCTCTTTTTGCCCGGCTCTCCCCCCGTCCGGCGCGCGTGCATGACAGGCGTAATATTTCCAGGACGACAAAACGAAAGCCGGCCACGCCCCCGCGTCGATCTCCTCGGATTTACAAAGGATCCAGGGAAAACGCAGGGGACGGACCGGCGTTCGTTGCAAAAGAATTGACGGGCGTGGGCCGGTTGTGCATCGGGGCCGATCGCCCCGCCGAACCGCAGGATCTAGAAGCCCGAGGCTTCCCCTTCGGCCCACGTCGCGGCCCACGACATCGACGCTGTCGAGCGCGAGAGGCCGTAGTTTCCACGCGGATCGATCGCGATCGCGCCGCCCGTGGATCCGATCCGGGTCCGCAAATGCTCGATCGAGCGGCGGACCGCCTCCTCCGCGGCGAGGCCCCCGCGCATGTGCTCGACGGCCGTGCGCGCGATGCAGAGGCGGATCATGCCCTCCCCGTGGCCCGTCGTGGACACCGCGCCGGCCTCGTCGTCGGCATACGTGCCCGCGCCGATGATCGGCGAGTCGCCGACGCGCCCGACGCGCTTGTTCACCATGCCGCCCGTGCTCGTCGCCGCCGCGAGCAGGCCATGGCCGTCGAGCGCCACCGCGCCGATCGTATTGCCCGCCCAACCCATCGGCGTCGCGCCCTCTCGCGCCGTCGCGAGCGCCTCGCGCGCCGCCTCCGTGACGAGCGCCTCGTCCCCGACCGGGACGAACCCACGCGCGCGGGCGAACCGCGCGGCGCCCTCGGACGCATAAAGCACGTGGCGACCATCGTCGAGCGCGGCCCGCGCGATCGAGATCGGGTTCGGAAAGCCGCGCAGATCGCACACCGCGCCGGCGGCGAGGCCGCGCCCCTCCATGATCGAAGCGTCGTGCGCGACGCGCCCCTCCTCGTCGAGGCATGCGCCCGTGCCCGCGTTGAAGAGCGTGTCGTCCTCGAGCACGCGCGCCGCGCGCTCCACGGCGTCGAGCGCGCTGCCGCCTTGCCGCAGCACCTCGAGGCCCGCGCGCGCGGCGCGGAGGCAGCCTTCGGCGTGTTTCGCGCGCCGCTCGGGTTTGACGTTGCCGGCGCCGCCGTGCACGACCACGCCGAACCGGCCCAGGAATCCGCCCTGCGATACGATCGGTTCGCTCATCGGGGAGGGGCGGCACGGTAGCGCGAGACGAGCGCATGCGCGAGCAGGACGAGCGGCGGCATGCACACGACGAACGCACGCGCGCGGCCCGCAGCGACGAGCTGAAACGCGGCGATCATGGCGACGACGAGGAGCGCGGCGAACGCGGCGCGGCCGGACGAACCCCCTTCCCGCGTGGCGACGAGCGGCGCGGCGACCGCGAGGATCACGAGCGCAATGCCGACGGCCGCGCGGCGCTCTCCGATCGGCGCTCCTGCAAAGGCCTCCGGAGATCTTGCAGCGACCTCGAGCACGCCGCCGGGCCCGAGCCTCGTGCCGCGGATCGCGTCGCGCATGCCCCCGTCCGGTTCGGCGATCCAGGCGCTCGGCGCCGCAGGTCTCGGGAAGAGTGGTTCGAGATCGGCGACCTCGGCGAGCACGAGCGCGGGCCCGATCGCCGCGACGATCGCCCCGCCGAGCACGGCCCCGCGCATCACGCGGAACGGGTCCGCGCCGAGCGCTTCGAGCGCGCGCGACTCCCCCCGCGCGCGTGCGATCCTCGCCGCCGCGAGCGCGCCGATCCCGCCCGCCGCCGGCGCGAGCGCCGCGCAGAGCGCCGCCCTTTTGGAAAAACCGCCGCCCTCGTCCGTCGCCGTCACCACGAGCAGCACGACGCACCCGACGAGCGCGGCGATCCCGAGCGCGCGGCGCGCGAGGTTCCTGTCGTAGGCCGAGATCATCAGGGCGGCGCGGAGGTTCGCTCGGCCAAGAGCACGTACGTCATCGTGCACGGCAGCGCGGCGAAGGTCGGCGCCGGGCCCGTCACGAGATCCCCGCAGTCCGAGCCTTGCGACGGCGTGAACGTATACGCGAGCTCGCCCGAAAAACCCCCCGCGTCCTCGTCGAGCAGCCCCTCGGCGCGATCGCCGCGCACGATCGTGCAGGGCGGCAAGTTGCTCGGCATCTGGCCCGCGCGCATGTCGACGACGAGGCTCGTATCGAAGGAAAAACGTCGTTCGTCGGAGCCGAGCGTCCCCGGGGTGACCTCGGCGCCGCTGTCCCAGTAAAGAACGCCGTCGCCGCGCGAGAGGCGCACCTCGAACTCCCACGTCGCGGGCGAGCCGAGCGCGCCCTCGCCGCACGTCGTCGTCTCGCGCGTGGCCGAGACCTCGTACGTGCCGAGCAGCTCGCCGGGATGATGGGGATCGACCTTGCCGTCGCCGCAGCCGGCGAGGAGCGCCCCGGCGAGGCCGGCGAGGAGAGTTTTTCCAACGGAGAGAGACATCGCCGTGAGCGTGGCGCGCCGCGCGCGCGGCGAACAAAAAAAGAGCGGGCCAGGGGTCTTACCCCAGGCCCGCTCAGGCCCCACATCCCTGGCCTGGATACCGCGTCGACTCCCGTCGATGTCGAGATCCAGGCGGAGGCCAACTCTGACCCGGCCCGCCGGTGAAGAGGCGCAACCTAGGGCGCCTCCATGCCGGAGGACCTGATGCCGCGCGACGTGTTACGCCGCTACGAGCACCTCGTGATGGTCAGTAGCCCGAAGCCTCCGGGTTAGAGCCACGGGTATTCTGCATGGTGACCATCCCTCCTCCGGCTTGCCGGCACCCCGTTGCCGAGCCTGCGCTCGCGCGCTCGGCAGGCGTGGGTGTTCGTTCGATGCATCGACGTGCTCGAGGCGCGACGATGTGGTTTCGTACCGACGCCAGGGTGCTCCCCAGCAGGACCAATCCCGGACGTGAATCCCTCCGGTACTGCTTCGACCCTACCATCTCAGCGTCCGCGGCGCAAACCGCGAATGGCGAGAAAACCAGGCGTTCGAGCGCTGCTTTGATGCTCTCTCGTGTCGACGCTCTACGCACCGGGCGACGGGTCGGTCGGCTCGAAGCTCGCGACGCCCGCGCTGCCCTGACCTTGCCGCACACGCGACAGCACCGCGTCGAGGAACGACTTCGGATGCACGCCGCTGCGCACGATGCGACGGCGCTGCGGGAGCGTGACCGACTCGACCGCGAGCGACGTCGCCGTGCCACGCCCGTACGAGGCGAGCGTGACGACCGCCGTCACCTTCGTCGCGTCGTGCGTGCGGCAGATCGTCACCGTGCGCCGCACTTGCACGTCGTCCTCGGACCAGCGCGCGAGCCAGTCGTCGGTCATCGCGTCGGGCTCGACGATCACGAGCCGCGCGGGCATCGCCACGGCCGGATCTTCGGCGGCCGAGAGCGCCTCGCGAAAGCCGAGCACGAGCCTGCAGGGCAGCGGCCCCTCGGCGTCGCCCGACAAGAGCACGAAGCCCATCTCCCCTTCCTCGCGTTCGCCGCGACCCGATCGCTCGACCCGCGACGGCGGGCTCTGATCACCGCGCGTCGACGGCTTGCCGCTGCCCCCAGGCACCACCGCGAAGAATGGCGAAATCACTTTCGTGACCACGGTCCGACGATACACGAGCCAGACACCGGAGCGCGCGGGATTTCGTGCGTGTTCCACGCCTCTTTCGCCTCCGCCCGAGGCGGGAAGGCGGGCCCTTCCAGGTTCTCCTCGGGGGCCTCCGGCGAGCGCTCCGGCCCTGTCCGCTCCTCCCCTCGGGCGCCTCCCGACGACGCTGCGAAACGCCGTTTGCGGCGGGCGATCGTGGGCGGCTGACGCGCTGCGTGAAACGACGTGGCTCATCGCACTAGGCAATCGGCCAAGGTCCGCCTAAGGTGTCGCCGAACGTCCGGCCCGCTCTCGCCGTCTGCCGTCCTTGGCGGCGCGCGCGGACCTCCTTTCGCACGAAGCGTCGAATGAAGCAGCTCAGCATCCCGCAGATATTTCTGCTCGTCCTCGTCAGTGCCCTCTACTTCTTCCTTCTGTGGTTCGTGGACCGGTCCATCGACGAGCGCGTGCGCGTCTGGTTCCGGTACCTGGCGGTGATCGGCACGACCGCGCTCGCCGCGTTCGGGATCACGAAGCTCACCGACGACCACGCCCGCACCGTCGACATCATGAAGGCGGCGCTCGCCATCGGGGCGGCGGGCTGCGTCTTCTACGAGCAGCACCGCGCTGCGATGAAGCGCCCGGTCTCCGAGCGCTGGAAGAAGTACATCGGCGTGACGCTCGCCGTCGCGGCCATCGTGGCTTACTTCAACGGGTTCCGCTTCGGATACCCGCAGTATTACCACCGATGGGACCAATTCCATTATTACATGGGGGCCAAGTACTTCAAAGAAATGGGGTACGACGGCCTCTACAAGTGTTCGCTCATCGCGCAGGACGAGCTCGGCGTCGTCAATTACAAGCACACGGACGGCCGGGTCGAGCGCATCGACATGACGAAGGAGGTGCGCCACCCGGACAAGAAGATCCGGAACCTCGGCGGCGACAACCTCCTCGTGCCCGCCGCGCAGTTCCTCGAGAACCCCGGCGAGACGTGCAAGAACCATTTCCCGCCGGAGCGCTGGGAGAAGTTCAAGGAAGACGTGAAGTTCTTCCGGGCCGTCTCGGGCAAGGGTTACTGGGAGGACATGCAGAAGGACCACGGGTACAACCCGCCGCCCGTGTGGACCATCATGGGCCGGTTCTTCGCGGAATTGCAGCCGGCCAGCGTGTGGTACTGCCAGCTCCTCTCGGCCCTCGACATCGTATACACGCTGGCCATGTTCGTCGCTCTGTGGTGGGCGTTCGGATGGCGCGTCTTCGCGGTGGGAGCGATCTTCTGGGGCTGCCAGTCGTCCGCGCCGTTCTATTGGACCGGCGGCGCGTTCTTGCGGCAGGACTGGCTCTTCTTCCTCGTCCTCTCGGTCTGCCTCCTCCGGAAGAAATACCCGAAGCTCGCGGGCGCCTCGCTCGTGTATGCCGGGCTCCTGCGTATCTTCCCCGGCCTCTGCGTGGTCGGCCTGCTCGTGACCGTGGGCTGGACGATCGTGCGCAAGCGCAAGATGACCGGCGAGCAGGTGCAAATGCTCCTCGGCGGCACGGCCGCGGCGGCGGTGCTCATTCCGCTCAGCCTCGCGGTCTCCGGCCCGCGCTCGTATCACGATTTCTACAAGCACACGCTCGAGGTGCACGACCAGACCCCGCTCACGAACCACATGGGCCTGCGCGTCATCATCGCGCACGACATGAAGGCGCAGGCGATCTCGCAGATCGGCGAGGCGCTCACGCCCATTTCGGAGCGGCTCAAGGCCCGGGGCCTCATGAGCCCGGACACGGTCCAGAAGATCAGCGACGTGTTCCATTACAAGGAGGCCGCGAGCAAGGCCTCCGGGCGCATGAAGTTCACGAAGGACGTCAAGCTCATCGACCCCTTCGAGACCTGGAAGAACATGCGCAACGAGCGGTACAAGAAGTACAAGATCGTCGCGTACCTGATCATCGGCCTCACGCTCGCGCTGAGCATCTACGTGCAGCGCCGGATCAAGAACCTCTGGGTCGCGCAGTGCCTCGGGCAGATCTGGATGATCCTCCTGTCCCAGCTCACCTGCTATTACTACTCGTTCATGATCCTCACCGCGCCGCTCACGAAGGTGCGGAGGGATTTCGAGGCCCCGCTCTTCGGCCTCGCGGCGCTGAGCCAGTTCGTGTGGATCAGCTCTTACTGGAACGACGACAAATACACCGCGCTCACCCTGATCTCGCTCGCCTTCTGCCTCGGCCTCTTCCTCGCGCTCATGCCGAAGACGCTGGAGCCGAAGATCGTCCCCCTCCAAGACGAGCCCGACGCGACGCCCCCTGCCAAGGCCTGACGGATTCATCGCCATGAGCACGAACGACACGATCGACACGCCCCCGCCCGCCGAAACCGAGGCCGCTCCGGCGCCGAAGATGCGCAGCGAGCCCATTCTGCGGGGGCCGAACGAAGAGAAATCCCTCGGCGCATTTCGCAAGGTGCCGCGGACGGGCGTGATCTACGTGATGGGCGAGGCCACGAAGCACGGCTATCGCCCGGGCGTGGACGCGGGCGAAGACGCCTGGTGCAACCTCGGCCAGGGCCAGCCCGAGACCGGCCCGCTGCCGGGCGCGCCGCCGCGCTGCGAGGCCGTGACGATCGCCGGCGACGATCAAGAATACGCGCCCGTCGCCGGCCTGTGGGAATTGCGCGAGGCCATCGCCGATTTCTACAATCGCGCCTACCGGCGGGGCATGCCCTCGCGGTACAGCGCCGAGAACGTGAGCGTCTCGGGCGGCGGGCGCGCCTCGCTCACGCGCGCGGCCGCGGCCCTCGGCCAGATCAACCTCGGCCATTTCCTCCCCGATTACACGGCGTACGAGGAGCTGCTCGACGTCTTCCGCCTCTTCTCGCCCATTCCGATCCTCCTCGAGAGCGAGCGCGGGTATGCGTTCTCGGTCGGCGATCTCCGGCGGGAGATCCAGGGCCGCGGCCTCGGCGCGATCCTCACGTCGAACCCGTGCAATCCGACGGGCAAGCACGTCCGGGGCGAGGAGCTCGCCGCGTGGGTCGGCACCGCGCGCGACCTCGATTGCACGATGCTCTTCGACGAGTTCTACTCGCATTACGTCTACGGCCTCGGCGGGCCGGCGCCGATGGAGAGCGCGGCGCGGTACGTGGAGGACGTCGATCAGGATCCGGTCGTCATTTTCGATGGATTGACCAAGAACTGGCGATACCCGGGCTGGCGCGTGACCTGGACCGTGGGCCCGCGCGAGGTGATCGACGCGGTGGCGAGCGCGGGCAGCTTCCTCGACGGCGGCGGCTCGAAGCCGATGCAACGCGCGGCCGTGCCCCTGCTCGACATGGAGCACGTGCGGGCCGAGACGGCGGCCATTCAGCGGACGTTCTCGAAGAAGCGCGACCTCATGCTGGAGGGCCTCCGGAAGCTCGGGATCCAGGTCGACGTGGCGCCCGAGGGGACGTTTTATTGCTTCGGCTCGGTCGCGGATCTGCCGCCGGGCCTGAACGACGGGCACTCGTTTTTCCGGGCCGCCCTCGAGCATCGCGTGATCGTGGTGCCGGGCGAGTTCTTCGACGTGAACCCGGGCAAACGAAGGGCGCATCGGGCCTCGCGGTTCCGGCACCACGTGCGATTCTCGTTCGGCCCCGGCGAGGAGTCGCTGACGCGCGCGCTCGGCCGGCTCGAAAAGATGATCAAGAGCCACGCGTGACGCGGAGCGCCCGTTCGAGTGTGGCGTCGTCGAGCTCCTCCTCGGCGGCACGCTCGAGCGCGGCGCGGAGCTCGTCGTCGGCGCTCGTCTCGGCGGCGATACGAATGCGCGGCGCCGCCTCGGGCGCGGCCACACGCAGGAGCATCGCGGCTCCGAGCCTGCGGTCCCGATCCTCGGCAGGATCTTCGAGCACGGCGAGCAGCGCGTCCTCCGTGATCATCGCGTTTCGATAATCGCCGCCCTGGATCAGCCCGGTCAGGGCGTTCCGCCATTCGGCGAGGCTCCTGCCTTTTCGATCCAAAAGCTCGCGGACGCGCGTTTGCAAGGCGCTGGCCCCTCCTGCCGCGCGCGCCTCCTCGATCCGGCTTGCCGCCGCGGTGACGAGCTCGGGCTCCCCTTTCAGCTGCAGCGTGGCGTCATCCGGTTTTTTCGGGAACAACCGCAATCGATCCCCGTCCACCTCCAGGTGATCGAGGGACGAATACGGAAAGTATGTCTTCGAGAACGGGCGTCGCACGAGCACGCCGTCCGTGCCCACGACGATCTCGGGGGGCTTCCCCGCGCGCACGGTGAGCAGGGTCGACGCCGCCGTGCCCATCACGAGCGCAAAGCCGAGCACGCGGCCCTCCAGGTGGGCGATATCGAGCATGAAGATGAACAGGCCGACCACGAAAAAGCTGACGGCAAGCCCCACGCATCCAGCCGTCACCATTCGTTGCGACGAGGCCAGCCGGATCGTGACGCGGCGCTCGCCCGCGGCGAAGCCGAGCGCATCCACCGCGGCGCGCGCATGCTCCTCGTCCAGCAGGTGGATCGTGAGGACATTGCCTCCCACGAGGTGCACTTCGATGCCGTCGCTCGGGTCGCATTGGACCAAGGCGTCCGTGATCTCGCTGCGCGCGATGCGCCGCTCGTATTCCTTGTTGCGGAACGAGATTCCGCTCGGACCGAGCTCCATCCGGGTGAGTTCACGCCAGCCGAACCTCGTGGGCCGCGCGATCGTACCACTGACGACGACCAGGGCGGGGCAGAGCAAAAGAAAGTAGATCCACGAGGAAGCGAGGACGCGCGCGACCTCCAGGAACCACACGATGGGAAGGACGTCGAACAACGCCTGGAGCGTCAGGGCGACGATGGGCGGCGCGAACGCCGATACGAAAGCCGCCCAGCCGAACCATCGCGCGAGCTGCAACCTGCGCTCGTACACGGTGACGCCCTTGAAGACCACGGGCGGGCGCGCATCGCTCATCGCCTTTCGCCCTCCTACCGCCGCGAAAGGAGCCCCAGACGCCCGAGCATGCGCCCCACGGCGCGGAAGGCGTCTGCCCGGCCAAACTGGAGCAGGTGGCCGCCATGGAACGTCTCGAGCGGCGCATTGAAATGCGCGGCGAGCCGGCGCGCGTGATCCACGGGGGTGATCTTGTCCTCGCTCGCCGCGAGGACGAGCACCCGATCCGAAGAGACCCGCGAGGGCCGCGCGAACGGGCTCACGACGTGGTGCACGGCGTCGAGCTCCTCGTACTGGCGGCGCTGCTCCTCGGGGCTGCCCACGAACCGCCCCGCCGACCGCGCGACGTCGGCAATCGAAGCGAGCGGAATGATCGGGACCGCGAAGGCGACGTGATCATCGACGGTCGAAAGCAAGCTCGTCGAATATCCGCCGAGGCTCATGCCCATGACGCCCACGGCCTCGGAGCCGCGATCCCGCAGGAACGAGACGAGCGCGCGCAGATCGAGCACGGTCTGACGGAAGCCTTCGTTCGTGACGCGCGGATCACTGCCGGGAAAACGCGGCGACGCTTCGTGCGAGCGAACGGCGTGGAATGGCAGCACGAAAAGCGCGACGTCGAGGCCGCGATCGTAGAGCCATTGCACGGGCCAGATCCGCTCTTCGAGGCGATACTGGCCGCAACGGTATCCGTGAATCAGAATGGCCGCCGGCCGCGCAGGCCCCGCATGCAGAAAGAGGCGCGCCGCCGCCGTGGCATTCGCCTCGTGCGAGAGATACCGTTCGCGGACGTCCGCGGCGAGCGGCGTGAACCCGCTCGGCCACGTCAGATCCAGCACCGTGCCGGGCTCGGTCCCGCCCATCGGTCGCACGCGCGTGATGGACGGCGTGATCGGCGCGGGTGTCGGGAAAAACCCCCGATCGTAATGCTCGGGCCGGTCGTAGATGCGCCGGAGCTCGGCGAGCGCTTCCATGCGCGCTGCGTGGCCGAGCGCCTCGGGATCCGGCTGCCCCTTGGGCCGGCTGCGCCGGAGGAGCAAGGCCCCGCCCACGGCGGTATCGAAACGCGAGGCCGCCGTGCTGAGAAGGCTGCGTATCACGAGCCGTTCTTACCATGGAAAGCGCCCCCGACGGAAGCCTCGGGCGGACGTCGGCCATTGACGCACGATGTCGAATGACGCAAACAGCGAGCTTCATGCGCGACGAACCCGCCACCGTGACCGTGTCGATGGACCTGCCCTCTTCGCTGATCTTCCAGCGCCTCCGCGCGCTCGGACGCGTCCTCGGGCTGCGCATCACGCTCGGCGGCCGGACGCTCGATCTCTCCCTCGAGACCTGGGCCTCCGAGCGCACGCCGTCGTGGTCGGCCGGTGACGTCGAGCGTCCGGAGACGCTGAACTTCCGCACACGGAAGCTCGAAGTGGGCGGGCTCCTGTGTCCGAAGCTCTTCGGGGACCCGCCAGATCTCCGCCGATACGCGCACATCGCGATGGTCGATCCCGTGGTCCCCTGGCCCGCGCGGCGATTGCTGGCGCCGCTCCTCGATATGACCGAGCAGGAGCTCTTCGAGCTTTGCTCCAAGGACCCCGCCGCGCTGCTCGCGCGCGTCGGCGAGGCCGAGGCCGCGGGGCGGCGGGTCAATGGTTGGTCCCCAAACGAGCTCGTCTGGTGGTCGATCCCCGTGATCGCCGCCCCCTTGCGCGCGGCGACCGTGAAGGAGTCCCTGGTCCTCGCGAGCTTCGGCCGCACGCTCAACGACGCATACCGGCGTATCGTGAACCGGAGAAACCGTCTCCGTCGATTGAAGGAGCTCGACGCGCCGGCCGTCATCGTGGAAAACGAGCGCCAAATGGCGATCGAGGCGGTCGACCAGCTCCTCGCGAACTCCGATCTCGAAAAACCCTACGCGCACAAGGACGACGACGACGGCGAGTCGACGCCGATGCTGGACGCGACCAGGCTGTTCCTCTCCGCGCTCAACCCCGCGCTCGTGGAGGTCGTCCGGAAAAACCCGGGCGGCGGCGGTTGGATCACGAAGGCAGCCAGCCTGCGCGACGCGCGGGGCGGCACGGGGCCACGCCTCTCCGCATTGTGGAGCCTCGCGGCCGAACGCCGAGAGGAGCCGTTCGGGGAGGAAGGCATGAAGGTGCTCGTATTCTCGGGGCTCGAGGATCTCGAGCCATCGAAGTGATCTCGGCGGAAGCGGGGTGAGTCGAACACCATGCCAATGGCACGCACCGAGTAGCAAACGGGCTCGGCCCCACGGCCGATTCTCGCTTCCAGATACAATCGGCGGAAGACGGAGGACTCGAACCCCACACCCGTAGGTGCCCACTGTTTTCGAAACAGGTCTGATCCCTGATCAGTTCGTCTTCCAGAATGGTAGAGAGCAGAGGAGTCGAACCCCGCAGCGAGGCTGCCCTCCGTGTTCAAAACGGCGCCGGGTCCACACCCGGAATGCTCTCCACGGCGGAAGAAGGAGGACTCGAACCTCACGCCCGCAAAAGGCGCGCACTGTTTTCCAAACAGGCCTGGTCCCTGACCAGATCTTCTTCCAGATCCCCCTCTCGGCGCCGCAGCGCCGCGGGGGGGTGATGTTAGAGGGTTGGATGGTCATGCTCAGAACCGGCGCCCAGGGCGTCCTCGATCCGCGAGCAACCGCGCCGAGTCGGGCTCATTGGAAGCCGGCGCCGCGCTCATCGAGCGCGCGCCTGCCGGCGACGAAGCCCCGTTCGCCTCGACGATCCGCGAGGCGATCGCGAGCAACAGGACACCAACGAGCACGACTGCAGCGACGGCTGCAGACTCCATGGGCAAACGAATCCGAACGCCCTCGAATTGATTCGTATCGAGCGTCACGAGTATCTCCTCCGTGAGGGTTGGTCAAAAAAGGTCCCGCGGGCGCGCTTCGCCCGGGGCAGCGCCCCGGGGAAGCGGCTCCAGATGAGACCCGGGCTCAGCCGCGAAACGCGGGAAGAACCTCAGCTTGCAGCGCAGTAATGCACCCAGATGTCGGGGATCCTGCGAGCGCCGAGCCGGATGACGGGGGCCGCGGGCAACCACCGGGGCTTCTCGGGCTTCTTCAGAAGCTTCATGCCCGCCTGCTCCGGGGTGCGACCGCGCTTCTTCGCATTGCAGCTCTGGCAAGACGCGACGATGTTCTCCCAGACCGTCCGGCCACCCTGCACGCGCGGCAGGACGTGGTCGTACGTGAGCTCGCCCGCGTCCTTCTGGACGCCGCAGTACTGGCAGCGAAAGTCGTCACGCACGAACACGTTCGTGCGGGAGAACTTGACGCCACGCTTGTGCGAATTCCCATGGCGCTTGAGCCGGACGACGGCCGGCGCGCGAATGGTCATCGTGGGCGAACGAATTTCGTCGTCGTACGTCTCGAGCACCTCCACCTTACCCAGAAAGCTCAGGGTCACGGCGGTCTGCCAGGAGATGACCTGATGTGGCACCATCCAGGGCGTGAGCAGCAATGTTTGCGCGGTCATGATCCACCTCTCCGTCTACCTCTTCTTCTTCATCGCTTTCTCCAACTGCAGATGTCCGGTGCTCGGAGGGGGATTCGAACCCCCAATCGACCAGGTTTGAGCTGGCCACGTTTGCCATTTCGTCACCCGAGCAGCGGGATGCTGGTGTCGTCGGTGGGACTCGAACCCACACGCCCTTGCGGGCACAGGACCTCAGCCTGTCACGTATGCCATTCCGTCACGACGACATGAGTGTCCACGGAGGGAATCGAACCCTCAATGCCTCTCGGCACGGTATCTGAGACCGCTGCGTTTGCCAGTTTCGCCACATGGACATTTTTGTGGAGGGGGAGCCCTCGATGGGGCTCCCCCTACGCCCCTCACTCCACTTCGTTTCGTTCGGGACTACCCCGGTGTATGGCTGCTGTCTCTCCTGGAGGGACAGCGCCATGAACCAGGATGGTCTGGGTGGAGGGATTCGAACCCCCAATCCCCGGCTCCCGACGCCGGTGCTCTAGCCAGATTGAGCCACACCCAGATGATTCGCGTGCAAGTCTGGGTGGAGGGATTCGAACCCTCAGTCTCCGGCTCCCAAAGCCGGCGCTCTACCAGATTGAGCCACACCCAGATGGTGTCATCGGTGGGAGTCGAACCCACACGCCCTTGCGAGCACAGGATCTCAGCCTGCTACGTATGCCATTCCGCCACGATGACATGAGTATCCACGGAGGGATTCGAACCCCCAAGAAACGGTTTCTAAGACCGCTGCGTTTGCCCGTTACGCCACGTGGACATGGTCTGGGTGGGGGGATTCGAACCCCCGGTCTCCGGCACCCCGAGCCGGCGCTCTACCAGGTTGAGCCACACCCAGATGAATTCGGACATACCCTCGCCAGGAGTCGAACCTGGAACGTCGAGCTTCGGAGGCTCGCGCCTGCAATGCCGGCAGGACGAGGGCATGGTCTCCCTGCGAGGAGTCGAACCTCGCCAGTCGGCTTCGTAGACCGACGCCTGGCCGCCAGGACAGGGAGAAGAAAGAGGGGGCGAGTCAGCAGCTCACCCCCTCGGCGTATTTGCGCACCCGGCGGGAATCGAACCCGCGTCACCAGATTGAGAGTCTGGCTGCCTGACCCACTAGCAATACAGGTGCATGAGCGCGGTGAGGGAGAGTCGAACTCCCACCCCGAGTATGGGACACTCGGATTCTACCTTTGAACCACCACCGCATTTTCGTCACTGGCGCACCCGGCGGGAATCGAACCCGCGTCACTGGAGTGAAAGTCCAGCCGCCTGACCCACTAGCAATACGGGTGCATGAGCGCGGTGAGGGAGAATCGAACTCCCATCCCGAGTATGGCACACTCGGATTCTACCTTTGAACCACCACCGCAATTCGTGGAATGACGGGGATTCGAACCCCGATCTCTGCCGTGCGAGGGCAGTGTTCTACCCAGGTTGAACCATCACCCCATTCGAAGGCGCCCCCGAGGAGGATCGAACTCCCCTCGCCCGATCGACAATCGGGCTGCCTCACCAGATGCATACGAGGGCAAACGAGAGTGGAGAAGGCCGGATTCGAACCGGCAACCCCCTGACTGCCAGCCAGGTGCTCTGCCCAATTGAGCTACGACCCCAGAGGGGAGCCGCCCAGAGATACCGCCTGGCCCTCCCGCTCATGGCCATGGTGTCTCCGAACGGCTCCTGCGAACGAGTGGAATGACGGGGACTCGAACCCCGATCCCTGCCGTGCAAGGGCAGTGTTCTTCCGTTGAACCATCACCCCGAACCGTGAAATCTGCGCCGCCGACGGGACTCGAACCCGCAACCGCCTCGAGGAGATCGTTAACCTTTCTCTGCCGGCCCGACCCGGGCGAGTTTGTCGAGAAAGGACGCAAGGTGCTCTTACCACTGAGCTACGACGGCAAAAACGTGGGACAATTGCGATAACCATCATCGTTCGGCCCGGCCCCCGGGCGAGGGTTTGATGACGGGTGTACACGACGATTGTCCCAGCGCCCCCGGGGGGAATCGAACCCGCCCTCACCTGATCGACAATCAGGCTGCATCACCAGAGTGCATTCGGGAGCAAACCGGGCGAGGAGGCGCGTGTGGAGGCACGCGCCCCTTCGTCCCTTCGACTGCAATTTCAGGCCCTCGAGAAATCGGCCATCACCTGTGGTGCGGCCGCGTCGAAGCCCACGACGTCCAGCATGCCGGGGTCCTGCGGATCGGCAATCGTGAAGCCCGTGGAGGTCATGCCGACCACGACGAGCTTTGCGGGACGGCCCATCGCCTGACGGTAATCGCGGAGCGCCTGGAATGGATGAATCTCACCCGCCCAGGTCTCGCTGTCCGTGTAGACGACGAACGTGTCGACCTCGACCTTGTTCTTCTGAGCCCAGATCATCGGCAGCGCGCAGTCCGTGCCGCCGAAGGGCAATCCACTCACCATGCCGACCACGTCGTCGAGGCGTTGCTTCGGCGACAGCGGCAAGGACATGACGCCCGAGACACCACGAGAGGCGAATGCGCCGCCCGCGGAGGCGAAGGCCAGGGTGCCGAACGACGGCTCGATACGCGCCGTCGCCATCGCCATGGCCGCGCTCGCGACCCGGGGCGTGAGGCCCGGGATCCCCGCGATCGTGCCCGAATCCATCGAGCCCGATACGTCGAGGGCGAGCAGGTGCTTCTTTCCCGTCGGCTCGATCGACCGGAATGCGAGGTAAAACGCCTCGTCCAAGGCGTCCACGATCTCGCGCACCGGCTCCCAGGTGAGCGCGTTTTCGCGCTTCTGGGCACGCTCGCCCCGCCCTTGCGCATAAACGCGCAGCGCGGAGAGAACGCTCACCGGGTGAATCCGGGCCCGCCGGAGCCGCTCGACGTCCGTGAGACGGCTGGCCACGAGCCTCGCGGCCGCGCTCATGGGCGCGAGCAATCCGACGGCGGTCATCTTGCCGAGGTTCCGGAGCATCGCCGTCTGCGGCATGTGGGGGAGCAGCGCTTCCCACACGGCAGGGTCGTTCTTCCACTCCGTGGGCACCATTTCGTGCGTGAGCCGCTGCTCGCGCACGAGCGTGACGAGCCGCTCGCGCGGCGCGTCCTTGGCCTCCTCGAAGGCCCGCACGAGGGCCGGCAGCTTCTCGGGGTCGAGCGCGCCGCCCTTGGCTCCCTCGTTTTTCACGGCATCCATACCGCCGACGATCCAGCGATACATCGCGCCGTGCTCGGCCGTGACGGGCGTCGGGTGCGAGAGCCGCAAGAGGTCCTTGTGGCTCCAACCATCCCGCTGCCGGTATTTCACGGCCTGGTAGGCCAATTCATCGGGGCGCTTGCCCTGGTACCATGCGCCGATCGCGCTCCGGAGGCCGCGGCCCCAGCGCCGGAAGCCCTCCACCGCTCGCGCGAAGTGGAAGAGATCCGTTCCAGTGCGACAAACCTCGGGCAAGGCCGCGAGCGCGGACTTGCGGACCTCGGGGCGGGCGTGCCCCGCGGCCATTGCGAGGGCGAAGATCGCGGGCTCGTTCTTGGGCGCGCGGCCCGAGCGGCTGATCTCGACGATCCGCCGCACCGTCCGCTCGCCGTCCGCGTCGAGGCAACGGCTCACGGCGCGCGCATTGTCCTGCGTCAAGGCGCGCTCGGTCGCGTAGTAGGTGCCGCCCTCGCAGCCGAGGACGAGCCACCGGTCGAGGCGGGCCCAGTCGTCGAGCTCGAAGACGAAGCCGCCTGCGAAGTTTTCGACCTGGTCGGGCCGCGCCTTTTCCTTTTGCCGGGTGAACAGCGCGGCGAAGTGCTGGATGTAGTTGGCCATGGGAACCTCCGGCCCGCGCTGCGGGCGAGTGAAAGAAAAGACGAAGCAAGAGATGGAGCGACGGATGAGCGTTTGGATCTCGGTGCTTTTGCACCAATTTGGAGTTGGATAACCGAGATCGTCCGACCCGTCCCTCGGTTGGGCGTACGGGAATCGAACCCGCCTGCGCAGGGTCACGACCTGCCCTCTTCAGCCAGATGAGTAACGCCCACACAATGAACACGGGGGGATGGGTGGTGGGGCCGCCGGGCCCGTTTCAAGGAGCACGGCGACCCCACCACCGCGAGAAGCGGAGCCCTCGCCCGGAATCGAACCGGGCAGACCCTGGATACGAAGCAGGGCGCTCGACCATCGAGCAACGAGGGCAACCGATGGCTCCAACGGAGGGCTTCGAACCCCCATCTCCTCGCTTAACAGGCGAGTGCTCTTCCGGTTGAGCTACGTTGAAACGCGCAGGGGCGACGTGCCCCTGCGGCATCGCGTTGTTTCATCGGAATCGATTGTCATAGAACGAGTCCCGCCTCCGGAGAGGTGGGATGCGTCGTGGATCCGGAGGGGATCGAACCCTCGCCTGCCGCTTAAGAGGCGGCTGCTCTACCCTTGAGCTACGAATCCGAAGCAGACGGCGCTCTTCGCGCGCACGTCTCCTCATGCGCGTGGTTTCACGCGCCGGTGTGGACGGGAGGAGTCGAACCTCCAAGCAAACGCGGATGGTTTACAGCCATTTGGGCTCGCCGATGCCCAGCGTCCACGAACTTTCTTTTCGTTCCCCCCGGTGATCCAAAACGAAGAAGGCCGCCAGGGGTTTCCCGGGCGGCCTCCTCGGACGCGTCACGTCGTGACGATCCTAAGATCCACCCGTATCGAGAGGCTCGAGACCACGCACCAAGCTCGATTCCTTGGCCGCATGATACCGCGAAGGGCTCCGCAGGAGGTCGCTCGGGTCCGCGCCCGGCAGCTCGCCGGCGTTCCCCTTCACGTCCTCGTTGTTCAGATGCTTGCCCATCGCCATTCCCTCGCCCCGCCTATATTTACTTCATTTCGACGTTCGGGCCAACCATTTTATTCGCCGTCCCGTCGATTTTATTTCATCGTCTGCCGCCATCACGATCGCATTCGGCAGATGGAGGATCCGGGAGGCCTCGAACCTCCACGCTTCCGCTTCAGAAGCGGACGCTCTGCCCATTGAGCTACGGATCCAAAACCACGCCCCCGCGTCCACGCCGTCGCGCTCGATGCGCAAAAACGACGAAGGCCGCCAGGTTTCCCGGGCGGCCTCCTCGGACACGTCACACCGTGACGATCCTAAGATCCACCCGTATCGAGAGGCTCGAGACCACGATTCGCCGTCGAGCACGATTCGCTCGCCGCCTGATCGCGCGAAGGGCTCTGCAGGCCCGAGAACCCGGAAAGGCCTGCGCCCGGCAGCTCGCCGGCGTCGCCCTTCGTGCTCTCGAGATACAGATGCTTGCCCATCGTCATTCCCTCGCCCGGCTTCTCTACATTCATTTCGACGTTCGGTCAACCATTTTATTCGTCGACCCGTCGATTATATTTTCGTCACTTCATCAGCCACGCATTCACGCAGCCATGGAGGATCCGGGAGGTCTCGAACCTCCACGCTTCCGCTTCAAAGGCGGGCGCTCTGCCCATTGAGCTACGGATCCGCTCGGCAGCCTGCGAGAGAGCTCATCCCGCGCGCTCACGCGGAGCGCACTCCCCCTGCCGCCTGCCCCTTCCCCGTCCCCTCGCGTTTCGTTGTACATCCATTTCGACGTTCGAGGCAAGGAAATGTTTTGATGGCTCGTCGATTTTATTTTCGCATCTTTCCAACCCCGTTCGCCTCGAAATGAACCACCGAACTTTCTCTCTATATAAGGAGGTGGATCCGGGAGGACTCGAACCTCCACACTTCCGCTTAAAAGGCGGCTGCTCTACCATTGAGACTACGGATCCGCGTACTGCGAATACACCTCGGGCGTCATCGCATCCACGTCGATGCAATCCCCCACCGAGGACACACCACGGCCCCGACACGCGCGCGCAATCGACGCGAATGCAATCGATACACGCCTGCCCCGGAGCGCGTCACGCGCCCTCACGATCGATCTTCAACACGAAGCCCAGGAAGGCCCCACGCCCCGCCCCGCGAGACACAAAGGACCCAAGAAAGCTCCGCTCGATACACCTCTCCCCGCAAAGGCCCCCAAAAAGAGGGCCCATTCGAGGACAAACGCTCCCCTTCCACCACCCCCACGACGCAAAAATCGCCGAGGAGGAGGCCTAAAACGCCGAAGGCCGCCTGGGATCTCCCGAGGCGGCCTTCGCAGTCGTCAGAATGACGCTTGCTCTACCGCCTAGGTGCCCTCCTCCGGGTTGCCGAGCTGCCGCGAATCACGAAGCGTATACGCGCGGAACCACTCGGTTTTGCCGGACTTGGGCGCGAATTGTCCCGCACTCTGCAGCCGATCGAAGGCCACGCACACGACGCCCGCTGCCATCAGCTTGGCTCGTTCGTGGTTCCGTTCGGTCGCAGGGCGGATCAACATGTGGAAACTCTCGGGCGAGAAATACTCGTCTGGGATCGACTTTGCAACAAAAAAGTTCCCGCTTATCTCATTTTCTTTCGAGCCCCCGCCCCGGACACGCACCGAGCACGTGATGCGCACCCGAGCCGAGGCCCCATGACGCTCTGCATCGCGGATGCCACGGGCGGAGACCGCCCCGGACAGCGCAGCAAACTGCCGTCACCGGAAGGCTATGGATCGACGGGCCTCGCTGGTAGAGTCGCCGCCCTTCCGAGCCCGGCCCCGGGCGGATACCAGGAGACGTCATGGGCAAGTTCACCATCACGCACGAGATCAACGGCAACGAAGAGACGTTCTGGAAGGTCTTCTTCGACAAGGAATTCAACGAGAAGCTCTACAAGGGCCGCCTCGGCTTCCCCGACTTCCGCATCCTCGACCAGCGCGACAGCGAGACCGAAACCACCCGCAAGGTCGCCGGGACGCCGAAGATGAGCGTGCCCGGCCCCGTGGCCAAGGTGCTCGGCTCGAACTTCAGCTACACGGAGGAAGGCCGGCTCGACAAGAAGACCAAGGTCTGGTCGTGGAAGATGACCCCCGGCAGCATGGCCGACAAGCTGCGAAACGAAGGCACGATGCGCATCGAGCGCGTCGGCGAGAACAAGGTCCGCCGCGTCGCCGAGCTCGTCATCGAGGCCAAGGTCTTCGGCATCGGAGGCCTCATCGAGAGCTCGGCCGAAAAGCAGCTCCGCGAAGGCTGGGACGACAGCGCCGTCTTCATGAACGACTGGATCAAGACGCATTTCTGAGGCGACGCAGCTCCGGACGCTCGCTCGCGCCACAAGGCCTCCGCGCCTGGACCGACGATTGCATCGGCCCGGGCATGAAAGGTCCGATGGGGCGAGCGAGGAGGCCGGAGCAAACGCCGCGCAGCGCGCGAATCGCACAGCGCCGCGCGGACGAACGCGGGAGCCCCATCACGTTCGGCGAGCCGGGCCGCACCCCGAAATCACGCAAGGAGCCGCTGCACCTGCCCCACGTGGTCATCGTGGGCGGCGGCTTCGGCGGGCTCTACGCCGCCAAGGCGCTCCGCCACGCGCCCGTGCGCATCACCCTGCTCGACCGCAAGAACCACCACCTCTTCCAGCCGCTTCTTTATCAGGTCGCGACCGCAGGGCTGAATCCCGCCGAGATCGCCGCGCCGATCCGGCGCGTGCTGCGCGATCAACGAAACACGCGGGTGCTCCTCGCCGAGGTCACGGGGATCGATCCCAAAGAACGAACGGTGACCTCGTCGGCCGGGACGTTCGGATACGATTACCTGATCCTCGCGACCGGCGCGAGCCACTCCTATTTCGGACACGAAGAATGGGCGCCCCTGGCCCCGGGGCTGAAGAGCCTCGAGGACGCGCTGGAAATCCGGCGCCGCGTGCTGCTCGCATTCGAGAGGGCCGAGTGCTGCGCGCCTACCCAGGAGGAGCGCGCCGCATGGCTGACGTTCGTGATCGTGGGCGGAGGGCCGACGGGCGTGGAGCTCGCCGGGACGCTGGCCGAGGTCGCTCACCATACCGTGGCAAACGACTTCCGGGTGATCGATCCGACGGCCGCGCGCATCGTGCTCGTCGAGGGGCTCGATCGCGTGCTGCCGACGTATTCGGCGCTGCTCTCGGCGCGCGCGGGGCGGCAGCTCCAGCGGCTCGGGGTGGAGGTGCGCACGAACGCGAAGGTGACGGAGATCGACCCGGAAGGGGTGCTGGTTGGCGAGGAGCGTATCGCCGCGAAGACCGTGCTCTGGGCCGCGGGCGTGAAAGCCTCGCCGCTCGGGCAGGTCCTCGGCGCACCGCTCGATCGCGCCGGGCGGGTGAAGGTCGCGCCGGATCTGTCGGTGCCCGGGCACCCGGAGGTCTTCGTGATCGGCGACCTCGCCGCGCTGGAGCAGGACGGATCGCCCGTGCCGGGCCTCGCGCCCGCGGCGATCCAGGAGGCGCGCCATACCGCGAAGAACATCGTACGGTCGATCCAGGGCCAGGAGCGGCAGCCGTTCCGGTACCTCGACAAGGGTACGCTCGCGACGATCGGGCGGAACGCGGCGGTCGCGGACTTCGGGCGCCTCGAGCTCTCGGGTTTCGTCGCGTGGCTCGCGTGGCTCCTGATTCACGTATTTTTCCTGATCGGGTTCCGGAATCGGTTCCTCGTGCTCTTCGATTGGGCCTTTTCCTACCTGACGTACGAGCGCGGCGCGCGGCTCATCACGGAAACCAGCCCGAAGGCGGCCCTGCCCGAGCCGGCGTCGAGGCGCTGAAGGGCGCGCGATTCTCCGAACGAACGAGGAAGGACCCTGCCGCCCTGGACGCGCGGCGGGGGCCGTGATAGCGTTCACAAAGGTCTCCGCCAGCACGCGAAGGCCGCACCTTTCTTTCGCGGCGCCGGCGCGCGGCGCCCCCAACCCATTCGCCGGAGCATCAATGACCCACGAGCGCATGGCCAGAGGCATGACCCTGCTTTTTTTGGCGGCCGCGTCGCTGTTCGCCGCCTGCAGCGGGGAGGATCCCCAGACCCCCGAGGAAAAATACTGCAATCAGCGCTGCGATTGCAACAAGTGCACGGACGAGGAGCGGGCGTCGTGCCTCGACGACAAGGTCAACGAGAAGGACGAGGCCGCGGACGCCGATTGCAAGGACGAATACTCGACCTACCTCACCTGCCTGACGAACGACGCCGCCTGCTCCGACGGCGATTACGACGAGTCGGTGTGTTTCGCCGAGGAGAGCGATCTCGGCTCGTGCCTGAACCCGGCGCCGACCTGCAACCTCGTGAACAACGGCGTCTGCAATGAGCCCGCGCCGAAGGGCGACGGCCTCTGCGCCTCGGGATCCGACACGGCGGATTGCGCGATCCCGACCTGTCCCTCGGCCGGCGACGGGTTCTGCGACGAACCCGAGGGCTCCGGGCTCTGCGCGGAGGGCTCCGATCCGCTCGATTGCCCCGCTCAAACCTGCCAGGCCTGCTACGACTACGCGCTGAGCCCGACCTCGGGCCCGGTCTGCGACGCGTCGCTCTCCCTCTTCTCGGCTTACTACGAGTGCGGGTGTAGCGGCACGTGCGCCGACGTCTGCCAGGTGACCCTGTGCTCCGGCTTCTCGGTCGAAGCCACCTGCGACGATTGCATCGCCGAGTTCTGCGCGAGCGCGCACACCGCTTGCCACGCCGATTGAGCGAGGCGCGCCCGCCCCGCCAGGGCGCGGTGCGCTCGTCCTGCCCACGTGCGTCCACCACGCACGGACAATCCTCGTGACATCCCGGCGATTCCCGCCTCCTCTCCCATTTCCT
The DNA here is from genome assembly GCF_029946505.1 of Polyangium sp. y55x31. Classification (GTDB taxonomy): domain Bacteria; phylum Myxococcota_A; class Polyangia; order Polyangiales; family Polyangiaceae; genus Polyangium. The sequence goes on along the minus strand of NZ_JARZHG010000040.1, from coordinate 64,826 downwards.
TCGTCCTCCTCCGCTCTTCCCGATTGATATCGGGAATGGCCTTCCCGCGCGCGGACGAGGCCGCCTGGCATTCGGTTTGCCCTGGGATGCTCGGGGACGCCCGTTCGGCCGCCTCTCGGCTCACCCGATCCGCGCCCCCGAACGGGAAAAGGAGGGAGGCCATGAAGGTCGGAAAAGCGTTTTTCGCAGGGATCGTCGGCGGCGCCGCAATGACGCTGATCATGACGGCCGCGCGCGCGGCCGGCGCGTCGGCGGACATCGCGCAGATGCTCGGCACGCTCCCCGGCAATGCGCCGAGCAGCATGGCGTGGCTCGTCGGATTCCTCGTGACCATCCTGATATCCGGTCTCATCGGCATCGCCTACGGCGCCGTGTTCGAGACCATCACGCGGCGCGCAGGCATCGCGACGGGCCTCCAGGTCTCGCTCGTGCACCTCGCGCTCGCGGGCATCTTCGTGGGCCTGCTCGGCGTGATGCACCCGCTCGTGCCGGAGATCGTGCCCGCGCCGGGCTTCTTCATGTCGAAGTACGGCGGGCTCGGGATCCTCGCGTTCGTGGCCGCGCACCTCGCGTTCGGCGCGATCGTGGGGGGGCTCTACGGGTCGGTGACGACCGAAGAGACGACGCCGCTCAAGTGATTCGCGTCGAAGCGGAAACAAAAAGAAAAAGGCGCGGGCCCTTTTCGCGGGGCTCGCGCCTTTTACTTATTCGCGCCGAGAATCAGGTCGCCGCGGGCGGCGTCTCCGGATTGGACATCACGCCGCCGAGGGTCAGGCCCTCGTCAATCGATTTCACCGCGCGCTTGGCGCGCTTGCGGATGTCGACGTGCAGCGACTCGTCGAAATTGATGGCCGAGAACGCGCCGCGCGCCTCGATCTTCTTTTCGAGGCCGAGGTAGGCCTCCGCCTCGTTCCAGCGGAGCTTCCAGTCGCGCTTGGCCAGGTTCTCGAGCTTGCCCGCGTCCTCGACGATCTCCTGGTACCGCTTCTCGTTGCCGAGGTGCGTCCAGAGCTCGGCGCGGAGGTCGTCGTCCTCGGGGCGGAGCGCGACCGCCTTCTTGAGGAGGTCGATGCCCTCGTCCTTCGCGCCCGTGGCGATCTTCGCCCGCGCGAGCGAGCGCCACGCGCCCACCGCGTTCGGGTGCGCCTCGGCGAACGACGCGAGCGCCGGGATCGCATTCGCGACGCCCTGGATGTTCGTGGCCGCATCCGCAGGCCAGAACCGATACTGGAGCGCCAGGAGATCGCCCGGATCCGCCTCGAGCGCCTTGTCGAGCGCCGCGCGCGCCTCGTCGACATTGCCAACGGCCGCGAGCGAACGCCCGAGCTCGACGTATGCGCCCGCCGACTGCGCCTTCTCGACGTACGCTTTCGCCGCCGCGAGGGCCTCGTCGCGCCGGCCGAGATCACGCAGGGCCGCGATCTTCGCGAGCTCGCCGCGCTCGGCGGAGGCCGTATCGCCGAGCTTGATGATGCGGTCGGCGATCGCGAGCACCACGATCGGGCGGGCCTCGCGCTCGTGATACGCGAGCTGCTCGAGGAAATACGCGGCGTCGCGCGCCTCGGCGTCCCACACGGAGGCGAGGTACTCGTCGACCTTGTCGCTGCGCACGTACGTGAGCGAGGCGGCGTCGCGCGGGTTCTCGTAGACGGGCACGAGGACGCCAAGCTTGGCGAGCGCGTCGAGCGCGGGCTGGCAGTCGGGCTGCGCCTCGAGCGCGAGGACGAACTCGTCGATCGCCGCGTCCTTGTTGCTCATGGTCGCGTGGACCTGGCCGAGGCCGACGTGATAATCCGCGTCGCCCTCGAACGTCTTGCGGAGCGACTGATAGGTCTTCAGCGCGGCCGGGTAATCACGCAGGGCCGTCTGCGCCGCGGCGAGGTTCAGGCGCGCGGCGTGATCGTCGGGATCCATCGAGGCGATGCGCTTGAGCGCCGAGAGCGCCTTTTCGAAGTCGTTCTCGGCGAAGCCCTTCTGGGCGCGATCGAGCAAGGGCGCCTTGTCGAGGAAGACCTCCAGCGCCGAGACGAGCTGGCTGTTCTTCTTGCGCCAGTTGCCATCCTTGCCCGCGGGCGAGTCGTTGAGGAACGACTTGATCCACTTGCGGGCGTTGTCGATGGACAGGCCCTTGTCGGCCAGACCCTCGAACTCGCTCTTGGGAATGGGGAGCTGCGGCGGCATCCCCTGGCGGCGAGACATCTTCGGGTCCAGGGCAATCATGACCCATTCTTCGTCTTTGCTCATCGCGGATCACGGTAGCGAAAGGCCGCTTCCGAGATCAAGCGCCGAAGGCGCGCGCCACGGCGCGTCAGGAGAAGCTGATCACGATCACGACGATCAGGATCACGACGACACCGACGCCGATGGCGACGAGCACCGGGGTCTGCAAACCGAGCACACGCGGCCTGAGGCGCGTGGTGAACGCATCGGCGTCGAGCTCGGGCGCGGGCAAAGCGTGCCGATCCGGCAGGCGCGTCGCGCCCGGCGGCACCGAGCGACCCGGCACGGGTGGCGCGGGCGGAATCGGAGGCGGCGCCGGAATGGAAGGGCCCGCGATCGGAGGCGCCGACGGGGACGGCATCGGCGCGGCGAGCGCCGGGAGCTGCGCGGCCGGCGGGATCGGCGGCGGCGCCATGGCCACGAGCCCCGGGGGCGGCGCGCTCACGGTTTGCGCAGCGGCGCCCTCGGTCGCGCGCGCGGTTCGCTCCATCGCGAGCGCGACTTCGAGCCGGCGCAGGCCGTCCGTGATGCTCTGCGCCTTTCCGATTCGCAGCGCCTCCGCGGCGATCGCAGCCGCGTCACTCGTGGCCTTGGCGAGCGCTGCTTTCCGCTCGGCGCGGGCGTACGCGGCTTTCGCCTCCTCCGCGAGGCGCATGGCCTCGATCGAGAGCCGCTCGGCCTCGCTGCGCAGCCGATCCTCGCCGCTCGGATCGCCGGTGGGCGGGGGCGGAGGCGCCGAGCCGGCGCTGCGGGCCGTGACGGGCGGCAGGGGTACGGACGGATCGGCGGGGACGATCTGACCGGGCGGCGCCGGAGGCATGGCGCGCGCGGCCGTCGCGGCGCGCACCTTGCGGAGCATGTCGCCGATGGGCGCGGTGGGATCGTCGAGCTCCTCGCTGTCGGGAGGATCGTCGCGACGGCCTGGTCCAGCGGGGGGTTTGCCATCGAGGACGGTCGCGAAGCTCGGCTGCGGGGCGCGTTTGCCTTCCGGGGCCTCGGGCGGGGGCGCGGGGCGCGCGGCGGCGACGTCGGCGGCGACGAGCTTCGGATCGAAGGGTTTGCCCCCCTTGAACTGCTGCCGCAGCATGGCGAGCTGCTCGGGCGTGCCTTTGACGAGGGTCGGGACCTCCTCGCCCCAGTCGACCTCGCCTTCGCCCGTGCCGCGCCCATCGACGATCCGCGGCGCGTTCCGCAACGTCCCGATCCGCCGCGGCGTGACCTTGGCCTCGGCGGTCGTGTCCTCGGTGATCTCGTTCGCGTCGGTGTTCAGCGGGCCATTGAGCCCGGCCGATCGTTTCGTGCCCGGGCGCTCGGTGGGCGGGGGCGAATCGCTCCGCTTCGGCGGATCTCTCGGGAGCGGCGCCACGACCGAGTTGCCGGTGAACGTGGGCGGGCGGGGTTTTTCCTTTTTGACCTCGGGCGTCTGGCTCGCGATCACGCGCTCGAACCAGGCCATCTGGCGCATCGCGTTCCGTCGAACGAAGCGGCCGAGGGCCTCCTCGTTGTCCTCCATGTATCCGTGCGCGCTGAGCCACTCGTCGAGCCGCGCGAGGATCTCGGAGACGGACTGGAAGCGCGCCTTCGGATCCTTTTCGAGGCACTTGCTCACGATGCTGACGAGCTCGCGATCGATCTTCGGCCGGAGCTTGAAGAGATCGGCCGGAGGCGCGGTCATGAGGAGGCGCGCGAGCTCCATGTCGTTCGGCGCGACCCAGGGCCTTCGCGCCGCGAAGAGCTCGAAGAGCATGACGCCGAGCGAGAAGATGTCGGCGCGCGCGTCGATGTTGTTGCCCGTGGCCTGCTCGGGGGAGATGTACTCGAGCTGGCCTTTCACCATGCCCGTGAGCGTTCTCGTGAGCCGTTGCTTCGCCTTGGCCAGGCCGAAGTCGGTGATCTTCACGTCGCCCTGGAACGAGCAGAGCACGTTGCCGGGCGTGAGATCGCGGTGGACCAGGTTCAGGTGCTCGCCGCTCGGCGCGCGCAGGGCGTGCGCGGTGCCGAGGCCGCGGCAGATCTGCCGCGCGAGGAAGACGACCATCCGCTCGGTGAAGGCCTCGCCGGTGTCGAAGATCGTCTTCATGAGCCGCGCGAGCGAGACGCCCTGCACGAGCTCGACGGCGAGGTAGAGGCCCTGATCGTCGCTGCCCCAGCCCACGACCTCGACCACGTTCGGATGCCGCAGCGCCGCGGTCATCCACATCTCGTCGCGGAACTGCGCGACGAAGGCGGGATCGCTGACGAGGTGTGGGTGGAGACGCTTGACGGCGACGAGGCGACCCTCGGCGGGGCCGTGGGTCACGCGGCAGAGATCGACCTTCGCCGACTCCCCGGCCGCGATCTCCGCGAGCACCATGAAGGAGAGCGCGGACGGGTCTTGCCCAGGAGGCGGCGGCATTCGCGGGTCAGTGTATCAAACCGTTTGCCGCGCCGCAGCGATCGCTTGCGAGATACCGCCGAGGTTTGCCTTGAGGTGCACGTCGAGGTGATCGTCCTTGGTACGGATCGCCCGAACCGAGGCGACGGGCAGGACGATCGAGAGATAACGACGAACCTTGGGGTTTTCCGCGATCTTGGGCACCTTCATGAGGTCGAGCGTGAGGCGATCGTCCTTGGCCTCGACCAGCATGGGCGGACGCTTGGGCATGAAAGCGACCAGGTTTCCGGGCTTCGAGAGATCGAGCGCGCCGGACTTCAAGAGGCCGGCGAGGGGCGAGGCCGAATCGCCAAGCACGGTGAGGGTGAGGCCCTCGACGCGGACGCCGATGCGCATCTCCGTCAGCGAGATGGCGATCTCCTCGATGTGAAGGATCAGCGAAGCGCGCAGCGGCGTGCCCATGGCGTCGACGGTCGCGGCGACGCGGATGCCGGGCGGCGCGGCCTCGATGACGATGTCCTTCGGGGCTTTCTTGTTGTCCGGGACGAACTCGCGCGCGAGGTAACGCAGGGCATCCATGGGGATGGAAGCGCGCAGGCCGAGGGCGCTGCGCAAGGCGCGGACGATCTCCTCGGGGTGCTCTTTCAGATAGTTGCCAGCGGTGCGGGCGAGGACGCGGGGATCAGGCTTGGGCATACGAGGGGTTAGAACCTTCGCAGAGGTGCGCGCGTCCGCGCAAGGGGCGCGAACGAAAGGGTCGCGACGGCGAAGGATGCAGCGCGTCGACGCGCTTCTTCTGCGGATCGATTGGGGTCACAATGGAGGCATGCGTGGAACGTTCGCTTTCTTCTTGGCGGGGATCGTGGGCATGGCCGCATGCGGAACCGGCGGCGGCGTCGATGTCGTGACGAGCGGCGCCACGACGGGCGCGGGCGCCTCCGGGGCCGCGGGCGGCTCTGGCGGCTCCGGGGGCGCGGGCGGCGACGCGACGGGCGGCGGCGGATCGGGCGGCGTGCCGGGGGCGTGGTGCGCGCCGATCCCGGCGTGTGATGCGCCTCCTCCGCCGCCGGGAGAGCCCATCGACTGGAACTCGATCATCCCGCCGTTCGGCGACCCGAACCACCGCGGGCGGGATCTCTTCCTGAACCCCGGCGATCCGCAGTGGATCCTCGCGAAGTTCTCGTACGGCACCTTCGACGACGACATCAAGGGCGAGTACGTCGACGTGTACGTGCTGCGCGACTGCGGAGACACGTGGGAGCACCTCGGGACCGCGACGACGACCGAGGACGGCGAGCACGCGACGGTCGAGGGCGTGGAGGACACGGGAGGGCGCGTCTACTTCCAGATCCCGCCCGAGAAGGCCCTCGGGCTCGGCAGACACAGGGTTCATCTCGTTGTCAAGGGTGACCTCTCGACGACGGACCTCTTCGTCGAGGTCGTGCCAAAAGGGACACCGGTCTTCGTAAGCGACATCGACGGGACGCTGACGACCTACGAGACGGAGGAGTTCGTCGCGCTCGCGCAGGGAGCGCTCCCCGAGGTGCGAAAAGACGCCGCGAAGCTCTTCGACGTGCTCGTTTCGAAGGGCTATCACCCGTTTTACATGACCGCCCGGCCCGAATGGCTCGGCGCGCGGACGCGGGCGTTCCTCGATCAAAACGGTTTTCCGCACGGGATCGTGCACACGACGCTGACGAAGTCGGGCGCGCTCGGGAGCGAGGCTTCGAGCTACAAGACCGGCGAGCTTTTGATGCTCGCGCAAAAAGGCATGATCCCCACCTACGCCTTCGGCAATACGGACACGGACGCCGAGGCCTATTTCAACGCGATGGTGCAGCCCGACGAGCGGCGCGTGTTCATCGAGTTCGACGATACGGTGCACGGCGGGCGCCGGATCGAGAGTTACACGGAGCTGCTCGACGAGGCCGAAGCGCTGCCGAGCCTCTGCCCATGATCGCCGCGGGCGGAACGTGATTCTCCGCGAACTTCAGCCCGTCCGCGAAAGCATGAAACTGCGGGGCGCGCCGGCCGTGAATCCGGGCGCCGATTCGTTATGCTAACCGCCGTGGCCCCGAGCGCGCCGGCCGATCGCGATTCCCCACCGAAAGCCGCGCCGCCGCGGCGGCCAGGAAGGGTGCGCCGCGCGCTCGCCACGGGCGCGGCCACGCTCGGGCTTTGCGGGGTGTTCACCGGATCCGCCGCCCTCGCCGTGGTGCTGCACCTCGACGTCGGCCCGTTCCGACGCCTCGCGCGCGATGTGGCGAACCAGGCGCTCGGCTCCCTCTTCGAAGGGAAGATCGTCATCTCGGAGATCGACCACCTCGCGCTCGACGAGGTGACCGTCCGATCGGCGGTCACGCTCGATCCGCACGGAACGGAGATCATTCGGGCCCACGACATCCACGGCAGCTTCGATCTCGTCGGGTTTGCCCGCGCGTCGCTCTTCGGTACGGGTGAACGCAAGCTCGCCTTCCCGCACGTGCGCATCGAGGAGGCCGAGGTGGTGCTCGATCGCGGGCCCGATCAACGGCTCGGGATCGAGACGGCGTTCAAGCTGCGGCCGACGCCGAAGAAACCGAAGAAGCCCAAGAAGCCCGGCGAAGCGGAGCGAGCGGCCGAGCAGCCGACGACGGTGGCGCTCGAGCGGATCGAGATCGGACATGCGCACGTGCGCGGGCAGGTGGCGCCGCCGCGCGCCCTCGACGCGGACGTGACGCGCCTGCTCGCGGCGGTGCACGTGGGCCCGCGCGGGGTAGCCGTGGACGTGGAGCAGACGGGCATCCGCGAGCGCACGCTCGCGCACGTGCCGCTCACGGGCACGGTCGATTACCACCTGCACATCGACACGCCGCCCGAGGCGACGACGACGAACGCGGCGCCCGACCCCGAGAGCCCGGCGGCGGTGATGCGGATGTGGAGCAGCTTCGCCGGGCGCGCAGGGCCGGTCGAGGTGCTGGCGCGCGCGAAGCTCGAAGGCGCGCACGTCACAGCCGCGGTCGAGCTGCCGCGCGCCGAGCCCGCGGATCTGCGGCTGCTCGCGCCGGGTTTGCCCGTGCGCGAGCGCGTCTCCGCGAGGATCACGCTCGAAGGAGACGCGCCCTCGTTCGAGGTCGAGGGGCGGCTCGATGTTTCACCCACGGAACGATCGCCGGGCTCGGTCGCGCTGCGGGGCAAGCTCGACGTGTCGCGCGGGGCGCGGCTCGCGCTCGACGTCACCGCGGACGACGTGGATCCGCGCATGTTCGTGGAGGGTTTGCCCGGGGCGAACGTGGACATGAGCGCGCGGCTCGTCCTCGACACGAACCCCGCGCTGCGGCTCGTGGCCGAGGCGAGGACCGAGCCGATGGTCGTGCAAGAGCAGGCTGTGCCCGCGGCTGACGTGCACCTGGTCTACGATCACGACGAGCTCGAAGGCCGCGTGACGTTGCACGAACAGGGCGCGCCGACGTCCGGATCGTTCGTCGTGAGCCCGGGCGGCGCCGTGCGGTTCGAAGCGGAGACGTTCGTCGCGTCGCTCGAAGCGGCGCCGCGGCTCAGAGGTCCCGCGACGGGCAGCGCGCGCGTTCACGTGCAGGGCGCGATCCAGGCGGGGAAGATCGACGCGCGTGCCGTCGGCTCGGTGCACGAGCTCCACGCGAAGGGCGGCGTGTCGCTCGAACGAGGCCGCGTGGAAGGTCGCATCCGCGGGCCGTTCGAAAAACTCGACGTCGAGGCAGCGATCGAAGGCGAAGGACTCATCGCGGGCGGGCGCAGCGCGGACAAGGTGACGGCGCACGTGCGCGGGCCCGTCACGGCGCCGAAGGTGGAAGCGAAGCTCGAAGGCGGCGACGTGGGCGAGCTCGAAGCGTCGGCGCGCATCGAGACGAAAGAGAAAAGCGCGCGCGAGGTGGCGCTACGGCTCTCGCGTGAAGGCGAGCGGATCGAAGGCAAAGCAAGACGCGTCGCGCTGCAGGGCGGAGCGCTCGCGATCGAGGGGCTCACGGCGGAGGGGCCGGGCGTGGGCTCGGTCGAAGGGACGCTCGCGGTGGACGGGCGCGAGCTCACGGGCAAGCTGAAGGGCGAGGGCGTGGACCTCGGGCGGCTCGGTCGGTTGCTCGATCTCGATCGGAACCTGCGGGGCCTCGCGGACGTGGACGTCGCGCTGACGCGCACGAAGGACGGGCGCAAGGGGCACGTGCACCTGCAGGTCGAGGACGGGACGTTCTCCGCGGGAGGGCTTCCGATCACGGGGGCGAGCGGCTCGCTCGTGGCGACGTTCGACGACGCGCGCGCGACGATGGACGGCTCGTTCCGCCTGATCGATCGCGACAAGACCGGCGCGGAGGACGCGTGCAACGGTTCGATCGCGGAGGTGCGGATCTCCGGCGCCGAAGGAAATTTGCGAGGGCCGCTCCTCGATCCCGCGACGTGGTCGCGGCTCACGGGCTCGGCGCGCGTGGATGCGCCCGACTGGGATCTGCGATGCATCGCGCGGCGCCTGCCGGTCGCGCTCGTGCTCAGCGAGGTCTCGGGTCGCCTCGGCACGAGCTTCGCGATCGAGCGGCCCGCAGGGCAGCGGTTCGTGTCGGTGCGTGATCTCGACGTGCGCACGCGCGGCCTCGTGGTCGCGGGGCCGGTGGGGTTCGGCGAGGACAAACCCGCGTGGGAGTCGCGCACGATGGACGTCGCGGTCACGGGTTCGCTGAACGGAGCGACGGGCGCGACGGACGTCACGCTCTCCTTGCTCGACACGGCGACGATGGTGGAGCTCGCGACCCACGTGGATCTGGATCTGCCGACGCTCGTCGACGATCCGAAGAAGCGGCGCGCGTCCTTGCTCGCGTCGCGCGGGACGGCCGAGCTCACGATCCCGCGGCGAACGGTGCGATCGCTCCAGACGCTGCCCTCGGTTCTTCGGGACGCACTCCCGCCGATCCGGGGCGCGATCGCGCTCTCGGCCTCGGCGAGCGGGACGCTCGAAAAGCCGGCGATCCGCGTGAACGCGCGCGGGTTCGGCCTCGCGCACGACGCGCGTACGCTCGGCCCGAGCCCGTGGGCATTCCCCGTCGACGTGGACGCGACCGCCACCTACGACGCGAGCAAGGCGACGTTGCGCGCGTCCGTGCGCAAGGAGGCGCGCGAGCTCGCCCTGGTCGAGGCGAACGCCGACGTCGACCTCGCCGCGCTGCGCGCAGGTCGCGCCATCGAGCCCCGCGGCGGCGCGCGCGCCACGTTGCGAGACTTGCCCCTGGAGCTCATCCCGTTCTTCGCGGATCGCGACATCGCGGGCCGCGTGAGCGGCGTGCTCCGCTTCGATCAGCGCGGCGTGGATCCGGAGGCCGCGGCGCGTATCGAGGTGTCGGGCCTCGAGCTCGGCAGCCAGTCGTCGTTCGATCGCGCCACGCTCGAGCTCTCGATCGGCAACCCCGGCGGCGCGAAGAACCCGGCGCGCGGCGTGGCGCAGCTCGAGCTCGTCGGCCGCGGCGGCGGGCGCATCGACGCCACGGGCTACGCGGGCGTCGACTGGGAAGGCATCGTCCCGCACATCGACGCGACGCGGCCCGCGGACCTGCTCCTCAAGGCGAACCGGTTCCGCCTCGCGGCCCTCACGCCGCTCGTCTCCGGGACGCTCTCGCGGCTCGACGGCTCGCTCGACGGTGACCTGCGCGTGGGTCTGCATCGCTTCGGCGAGGACGACGGGCGCATCGAGGCGAACATGGAGGTGCGGGGCGGCGTCTTCCACGTCCCGCAGATCGGCCAGGAGTTCAAGAACACGCGCGTCTCGATCCGCACGACCGACAAGGGCGAGCTGCGCTTCGACGATCTGCGCGCCGAGGGCATCAGCGGCGCCGTCGAGGGGTTTGCCGTCGTGCAGATGAAGGGCCTCGCCTTCCAGCAGGCGCACGGCGAGCTGCGCATCGATCGCGACGAGGAGCTGCCCGTGACGTTCGAGGGCGTACCGCTCGGGCACGCGCACGGAAAGATCGTGCTCGCGGCGGAGAAGGAGGGGCGCGAGGTGTCACTCACGGTGAGCGTGCCCGCGCTTCATCTCGCGCTGCCCGCGTCGAGCACGCGTGGCGTGCAGTCGCTCGATCCGAACCCCGACGTCGCGGTCTCGCACGCGCTCGGCCCGCCGAAGGAGGAGCGCCCGAAGGACGCGCTCGCGTACCTGTTCACGTTCGAGCTCGGCGACATCCGGATCGAAGGCATGGGCGCGGATCTCGAGCTCACGGGCGGCAGCACGCCGCCGCGCGTCGCGCTCACGGACGAGACGCGGCTCTCGGGCGACGTGGAGATCAGCCGCGGATCGTTCGAAATCGTAGGAAAAAAGTTTGAGATCGAGCGGGGCCTCGTGCGCCTGCGGCCGGAAGAAGCGGGCAACCCATACGTGAACGTGACGGCGCGCTGGGACGCGCCCGACGGCACACGCGTGTTCGTGGACTACGTCGGAGATCTGAAGCCGATCACCGAGCAAAAGCTCAAGTTCCGTTCGAGCCCGCCGATGTCGCAGCAAGCGATCCTGTCGATGATCCTGATCGGCGAATCGCCCGAGTCCAAGGACACGCAATCACAAGCGACGGCGCAGGCGTCGCCGCGCGCGACGGACGTGGCGGCGGGCGTGGTGGGCGGCGAGATCGCATCCGCGCAGATCAACGCGATCCTGTCGCAGATCGCGCCGCTCCGAGGTCTGTCCACGCGCGTCGGGACGACCGAGGCCGGCCGGCTCCGCACCACCGTGATCTACGAGCTCGGCGACACCGTGACCGCGCAGGCGAGTTACGAAGGTTCGCCCGCGTCGAGCCGCCTCGAAGGCATCCAGAGCCCCACGGGCACGACGCAGGGCTCGGAGAACCGCACGGAGCTGAACCTCGACTGGCGCTTCAAGCGCAACTGGGCGCTGCGCGGATCGTTCGGGTTCGGAGGAATCAACCAGCAGCCGAGCTCGGGCCTCGATCTGTTCTGGCAGTACCGCTACTAGGCGGCGCGCGTCGCGAGCTCCGCCGACACGTCGCCCACGCGCACGATCGGAGGCTCGGCCGACACGAGCAGCGGCGCGAGCCCAGCCTGCGCATGCCGCGAAAAACGCGCGTCCTCCGCGCCCGCCTTCACCCGCGCGAACACGACGCCGTCACGCGACACCGAGAGCACGCGTGGATCGAGCGGCTCCTCCGTGCCGTCCGAGAGGACGAGCGACGCACGGTGTCCCTCGTCCTCGACACGAACGGAGCGCACGACGAACGGCGTCTCCTCGGCGCGGAAGTAACACCAGTCGTAGCCATTCGTGAGGATGAGCCGCCCGTCCTCGGGGTGCCGCGCAATCCAACGATGCAGCGCCTCTTCGAGCGCGGGGTGGTCCACGCGCGCGCCGTCGTGCCAGAAACGACCCTCGCGATCGAGCACGATCGTGCTCTCGCGCGACGTGCCCGGCGGGGGCGCGAGTCTGTAGAAGTCAGGGTGATCGCCGGGCTTCATGGTCGCCTCCTGTCCGGCCGCCCGTTCGGGCAGCAAATGATCCATAGGGCCGGCAGCGCGCGGCGTCACGCCCCGACACGCGCAGCGGTGCTGCGATCGCACCCGCGTTGGGCTACAACCGGCCCCGATGAACGAAGCGCCTCGCGAATCGCTCCCGCACGACGACCACCTCCAGGCGACGCGCGCGTACTACGACGAGTTCGCCGAGCGCTACGAAGACCGCCGCGACGGACGTGACTCTTCGGGCTACCACGATCTCGTCGACGACCTCGAAATCGACTTCCTCCGCCGCTTCGGCGAGGGCCGCGACGTGCTCGAAGTCGGCTGCGGCACAGGCCTCTTGCTCCGGCGCATCGCTGACTTCGCGCGCACGGCCCGCGGCGTCGATCTCTCGCCCGGCATGCTGGAAAAAGCCCGCGCGCGGGGCCTCGACGTGACCGTCGGCAGCGCGACCGAACTCCCCTTCCCCGACGCAAGCTTCGACGTCGCCTGCGCCTTCAAGGTGCTCCCGCACGTGCGCGAGCTCGAACGCGCAATCGCCGAGATGGTGCGCGTGGTTCGTCCAGGCGGAACCATCCTCGCCGAGCTCTACAACCCCGTGAGCCTGCGTGGTTTCGTGAAACGCTTCCTGCCAGCCGGCGCCATCAGCGCGCGCACCAAGGAGGACGCCGTCTACACGCGCTTCGTGAGCCCGTGGGGCGCCGCCCGTCTTTTTCCACCCGGCGTGCGCGTCCGCGCGTCGCGCGGCGTGCGTATCGTGACGCCCGCAGCCGCCGTGATGCGCGTGCCGCTCGTCCGCGACGCGCTGATCCGCGCCGAGCACGCGCTCTGCGACTCCCCGCTCCGCCACCTGGGCGGTTTCTGGATCGTCGCGCTCGAGAAGCTTTGACCGGCCAGCCCTCGTCCCTGTTGTTCCGGTCGGAAATCACTGATATTTTTGCTTCTCGTGGCCTTCGAGGTTCCGCTCGCCCCGATCGCGGAAGCCCGCCCCCCGGCGGCGATGTTGGCCCCGCCGCGAAGCAGAGCGATACTGCACGTTGCAGGGCCCCCTCCGAGCGCCCGTCGTCGCTGAAAGGACCCGCGATGCCTCCTTCGTCCACGAGCTCGATCCCGACCCTCCTCACCGGCGCGGACAACGACCGCGGCGCGCTCATCGGGGCACTCGCGTTCGTCGAGGGTGTCGGCATCGGGGCCATGGGCGCGCGGGAACTCAAGACGTGGATCGAGGAGTACCTCGTGCGCGCCGGACGCATGCAGCGCCCCGTCCAAGTCGCCGAGCCAATGGCAGGCACGCTGCTGCTCGACACGCTGAACACCGTGGGCGCGCCGCCCTCCGCAACAAAGGCGCTCCTCGATCGGATCCTCGGCCGCGCACGATCGCGCGTGGTCTTCACCCTCCGCGGACTCATCACCGATCCGCCCGAAGACGGCTTCCTGGAGATCGCCACGAAGTCGAGCCGCGTGCAGCCGCTCGGCATCGGCTCGAAGGTCTCGTGGATCGCACGGCCGCAAAAAGAAGACTCGCTGAGCGACATCGTGCTCAGCCTCTTCGCCGCAGACATCCTTTCGAACCGCAACCTGTACGACCAGAACCTCTGCGTCTGCGACACGTGCGGCCGCGTCTCGTTCCGCGCAAAGATGATGTCGCGCACCGGCTGCCGCGAGCACAACGACGGCCCGCCAGGCGTGAAGCCCACGAGCAGTCGCAGCACCTGAGGGTGGCGTAGCGCCGGGGTTTCACCCCGGACCCGAGCAGGGGCTGTCCGCCCCTGCACCCGGACCAGCGCAAGCGCTGGACCTTTGGTGCATCGACCGCGATGCGGTCGATGCAAAGGCGCATCAGAAAGCGCCGATGACGCCCACGCCAAACCCGTCCGGCGTGACCGCCACCGTGGGCACGACGCGCAGCGCGGGGCGCGGCGGCAAGGGGCGTTTTTCGATCGTGACCTTCTGCGGCACGTACGCGATCTGCGCCTGCACGATGCCCGCCACCGTGAGCCCAGCCCAGAGGCCAAACGCGACCTGATTGATGATCAGCGTGATCTGCTGGCGACGCACGAGCTCCTCGCGCTCAGCCTTGATCGCGAGCGTCTGATCGAAGCTCGCGTAGTAGTTGAAGACCTGCGACGCGACGATCGTCGTCGCCCCCGTGAACGCCTGCGTGATGGCGAAGGTCCAGCCGAGCTTCCTGCTGCCGTTCTGGAACTGGCCGATGCCAAACGGCATCGCCGCGACGAGGCGCGAGTTCTGCACGATGATCTGCCGCTCGGACGCCGCCTTCACGAGCGATTCGATCCAGCGTTTTTCCTCTTCCTTCGCCTTCTGCTCGGCGATGCGCCGCTGCCGCTCCTCCTCGGCGCGCTTCTGCTCCGCCGCGTCGAGCTCCTCGCGCAAACGCCCGCGCACGACGGTGAAACGATCGACGACCTCCTGCGGGAACACGGCAGGGTCGGGCGAATACCTCGGGTTTTGCCGAAGGATCGTGGCGATCTCGGCGTCGGCCTCGTCGTAACGCTTGAGCGCGATGAGCGAGGCCGCGCGAAGCGTGCGCGCCCGCTGGATGAGATCCGGGTCCGTCAGTCGACACGGCGCGGTGCCGCTCGTCGGGACAGACTCGCAGGGCTTCTGCGCGGGATCGAGCATCGCCGTGAAGCGCGAGGCCGCCTCGTCGTACTCGGCCGCGTCGAAGCGCGTCTTGCCGAGCTCGAACTGCTGCGAATCGTCCGCGTGCGCCGCGCGCGGCACGAGGGCGAGCGCGAGGCCCGTCGCCGCCGCGAGCACCGAGGGCCCGAACGAAACGCACCCTTTGGCCCTGGGGCCGCGGCGGTCCCGCCCGAACCGGAGCCCGCCGGGCAGAGCCCGCTGCAGACAAGGTCGCGCCGTCATTCCCCGTAACCGAGTAACCGAGGGACCCTTCTACCGGAATTTGGGCATCGTGGGGACCGCTATCCGCGAAGCGAGGCCCCCTGCATCACCGTGCCGGCCAGGGCACCACGTTGTGCTCGCCGGCGCGCAAACTCACGTTGCTCCGGAACGGCTCCTCCCCCTGCGTCGTGAACTGGCACTTGTTGTCGTAGGTGATTTCCTCGAGCTGCACCTTCTTGGTAGCACCTGGAAAAAGCGTCAGCTTGATGTCCGAGCACACCACCTGCGCGTTCGCAGGCGCAGGGCCGAGGGAAACCGTGGACGGGAGCGGCGTGAGCCGGACACGGAAGCGCTGGACGTCGTCGGGATCGTTCTCGGGCGGGGCCTCGACGAGGAGAGTGCCATCGAACGTGCCGCAACACTTCGAGTCCTTCACGCGAGCCGAGACGGAATGGGCGCCGGGCTTGAGCGTGAAGACGCGCGAAAAATGCTTCTCTTCCTTGCCATCGAGGACGAGCGTCGCGCCCTGCGGGCTCACGAGGAAGACGACCCTGCGCAGATCCGGAGGCGCAGGCGGAGCCGTCGCGGCAGAGGTCGTCGGAGCGCTGAGCGGGAGCTTGATGCGGATGCTGCGCGGCGGATCGGCGAGGTTGATGGACGGCGGGGCCGTGCTCGGAACTCGCGGATCCGCAGATGCATCGGGCGCAGACGGGTTCTTCGGGTGCTCCGTGGAGGCCGTCGTGCCTTCGGTCTTCGGGCCCGCATCGGTCTCGATCGCGAGCGCGGGCTTGCGCATGCGCGCGACGACGAAGGCCCCGACGCCGAGCACGAGCGCGCCCGCGACGAGGCCGGCCACCCTGCGCACGAGCCTCTGTCGCTCGGCACTCGCGGAGAGGCTCGTCACGCGCTTGAGGATTGCGAGGTCGTTCGGCGCGAGCGCGTGGGCGCGGTTGAAGTCGGCGGCAGCGCCGGTGCGATCCCCCGCCTTGCGCGCCGTCTCGCCGCGAGCGACGAGGCACGGCACGAGCCGCGCCGTGAGGGCCTCGGCGTAACCGACCGGGTCCTCGAAATAAGCCTCGATCTCGCGACGCGGGTCGGTGATGCCGAGAGCTTCGAGCTCGGCGCGGATGAGCTCGCCGAGCTTGCCGGGGCCGGCGATGCGATCGGCCGCGGCGTGCGCGAGGGCGCCGTCGATGATACGCGCGAAGCGACCGCCGACCGTGGGGCGCTCGTGATCCGCGGGCTGATAGTCGCCTTCGAGCACGCGACGCAGGACCTGCGCCGGGTTTTTCCCTTCGAACGGCAGGTGCCCCACGAGGCACTCGTACATGAGCACGCCGAGGGCAAACACGTCCGTGCGCCCGTCGACCTCGCCCGCCTCGATCTGCTCGGGCGCCATGTGCGCCGGCGATCCGAGCACCTGCCCCGTCGACGTCACGCCCTGCGCGTCGAGGAGCTTCGCGATGCCGAAGTCCGTGAGCTTGATGAGCACGCCGAGATCACCGGCGCGGCTGGGGACGGGCCGCGGCGTCGATCGCGGCCCGTCGGGGACGGGCGTCAGGTCGACCTTGTCGACGCGCGCGCGAGACTCGCTCGTGCGATCGGCGGGCAGCTCGACGAGCACGTTCTCCGGCTTCACGTCGCGATGCACGATGCCGCACGCATGCGCGTGCTCGAGCGCTTCGCAGAGCACGAAGACGATCGACGCGCCGATCTCGGCGGGCATGTCGCGGTGGCGCTGGAGGATCTTTCGCAGCGTGGTGCCGCGGCAGAGCTCGACGACGAGATAACGTTCGGCGTCTTCCTCGCTGGAGACGTCGTACACCTCGACGATGCCCGGGTGCCGGAGCTTCGCGGCCGCGCGCGCCTCGGCGACGAACCGCGCGGCGACCTCGGTGTTCTCGCGCAGGTGCTTGTGGATGAGCTTGATGGCGACCTCGCGGCCGAGACGAACGTCCCGGGCGCGATACACCGTCGCCATCCCACCGTGCCCGATCTCCTCGATGAGCTCGTACTTCGCGAGCCTGGGGAGCCCCGGCAGGGCGGAGGGTTCCGTCATTCCACGACCTTCACGCGGATCGAGTTCGTCGAGCCGCGCACGCCGATCGGCGCGCCGAAGATCGCGACGAACTTGTCCCCCGGCGAGACGAAGCCGTTCGCGAGCAGGATCATGCTCGCGCGATCGACCATCTCGTCCGCGCTCGTGACCTTGTCGATCGGCCACGGCACGACGCCCCAGAGGAGCGCGAGCCTGCGGCGCGTCGCCGCGTTCGGCGAGAACGCGATGATCGGTACGACGGGCCGATGCTTCGAAGCGTAGAGCGCCGTGGAGCCGCTCTCCGTGAAGGCGACGATGACCCGCGCGCCGATGTCGCGCGCGATGTCGCAGCCGTTGCGCGCCACGGCCTCGGGCACGTTCGCGCGCGCGCCGGGCGTCTCGCTCGAGAGAGGCCGGAAGAACTTGCTTTGCTCGGCCTCCATGACGATGCGGCTCATCACGCGCGCGACGAGCGGCGGGTGCGCGCCCGTCGCCGTCTCCTGCGAGAGCATCACCGCGTCCGTCCCTTCGAAGACCGCCGTCGCCACGTCGCTCGCCTCCGCGCGCGTCGGGCGCGAGTTCGTGACCATCGACTGCAGCATCTCGGTCGCGACGATGACCGGCTTCTGATGCACGCGCGCAAGGCCGAGGATCTCGCGCTGGATCACGGGCACGCGCTCCGGGTTGAACTCCACGCCGAGATCACCACGCGCGACCATGACCGCGTCGGTCGCCTGGATGATCGACTCGAGGTTCTCCACGGCCGCGGGCGTCTCGATCTTCGCGACGATGGGCGTCGGCCGACCCCACGCCTCGCAGATGTCGCGCACGAGCCGGATGTCGTCCGAGTTGCGCACGAAGGAGAGCGCGACGTAGTCGATGCCGAGCGAGAGGCCAAACGAGAGGTCGGCCTTGTCCTTCTCGGTGAGCGCCGCAAGGCGCACGCGCCGCGCCGGCAAGCTCACGCCCACGCGATCGCGGAGCTGCCCGCCTTGCGTGGCCACGGCATGCACACGCCGGCCGTCGACCTTGGTCACCGTGAGGACCATGCGTCCGTCGTCGACGAGCACGATGTCGCCCGGCTGCAGATCCTCGGCGAGGCCTTCGTACAGGATCGGCATCTCGCCGGGCCCGCCGTGCTGCTGCTCCTTCGTGGCCTCGATGAGCACGACCTGACCGTCCGTGGGCACATCCATCGTGCCGCCCTCGAACTTGCCCGCGCGGATCTTGGGACCACAAAGGTCCTGCAGGATCGCCACGGGTTTGTCGCAGGCTTCAGCGGCGGCACGAACGGCGTGGAAACGGCGTGCGTGCTCGTCGTGTGTGCCGTGGGAAAAATTTAGCCGCGCCACATCCATTCCGGCACGGATGAGTTGTTCGAGCTGAGGCTCGGATGCAGGGCCAATCGTGCAGACGATTTTCGCGCGACGTACGACCACGGGCGCAGCATGGCATGACGTCCGCGCCGCTAACAGGGGCCTTCCGCTAGGAAGCTCCGTGAGCCGTCCGACGTGGAACGGGGGGCCTCCCGGGTCGCACGGGACGAGCCCGCTCGACGCCCCGCGCCATGCCGGCTTTACCCCCTGCCCGCGCCGCGCTACCCGAGGCCCATGCTGAAACGCGACGCGCGCGGGGCCGCCACGATGGGCGGTCTGCGCCTCGAGGACCTCCTCGACCTCGGGACGGAGCCCGGAGAAAGCACAGAACGACCGCGCACCCCCGCCTACGTGTACGACGTAGACGCGATCGTGCAGGCAGCGCGGGATCTTTCCGCTGGGTTCGAAGGCGCGCCGCACTTGATCGCCTACGCGGTCAAAGCGAACACGGCGGGGCCCATCGTGCGCGCGCTCGGGGCCGCCGGCTGCGGGGCCGAGGTGGTCTCCGGCGGCGAGCTCGCCGTGGCGCTCGGCGCAGGCATCCCCGCGGAGTCGATCCTGTTCAGCGGCGTCGCGAAGACGGCGCGCGAGATCGATCAGGCGATCGGCGCCGGCGATCGCGGGATCCTCGCGCTGCAGATGGAGAGCGTCGAGGAGATCGGGCGCGCCGCGGCCCGCGCCCGCGCGCTCGGGCGCAAGGCGCGTGTGGCGTTCCGCGTGAACCCGAGCATCGAGGCCGACACGCACGCGCACGTGGCGACGGGCCACGACGAAGCGAAGTTCGGCATCGCGCTCGCCGATCTTACGGCGGCGTACGAAGCGGTCGACGCGGCGGACGGCGCGCTCGAGCTCGTGGGTATCGGCTGTCACATCGGCTCGCAGCTCACGCGCACGGACGAGTACCTCGAAGGCGCGCGCGTGGTGCTCGATCTCGCGGCCGAGCGCCGCGCCGCGGGCAGGCCCCTCGCGTACCTCGATCTCGGCGGCGGCTACGGCATCGACTACGGCGCGGGGTGCCCTGTTTCGCCCGCGGATTTCGCGCGGGCGGCGACACGCCTCGTCGCGGAGCGAGGCTTCGCCGGCACGCGGATCGTCGTCGAGCCGGGGCGCGCGCTCGTGGCGCCGTACGGCGTGCTCTGCGCGAGCGTGGTGATGGCGAAGCGCTCGCGTGGCGAGCCCGCGCGGCGGTGGCTCATGATCGACGCGGGCATGAACGATCTCATCCGCCCCGCGCTTTACGGCGCCAAGCACCGCATCGAGCCGATCGACGCGCCTCCGCCCGCCGCAGGCACGGCGCCCGGCTACCGCGTCGTGGGTCCCGTCTGCGAGAGCTCCGACGACTTCGGCGAGCATCCCTTCGCGGATCCGCTGCCGCGCGCCGTGATCCTCCGCGACGCCGGCGCGTACGGCTTCGTGATGGCGAGCGAGTACAACGGGCGCGGGCTGCCGACGGAGATCTTCCTTGTGGGCGGCCGCGTGGCGACGATCCATCACTCGCGCGACGCCGCGGCTTGGGCCGTGTCTCGCCTCTTCGGCTGACAAAAAAACGAAGGGGGCAAGCCCGTGAGGGCCGCCCCCTTTGTTTGGGCGATGTCGACATGATCAACGTCGACGACGTTGATCATGTCGATCCACCTCGTTCAGCGACGCTCGCGCGGCGGACGGTCGCCGCGATCGCGCGGGGGACGATCCCCGCGGTCACCACGATCCCCGCGCGGCGGACGATCGCCGCGGGGGCCGTCACGACCCGGCTCGCTCCGGCGCGGCGGCGGACCACCGGCCGCGTCGCGCTCGCGCGCCTGATCGAGACGCGCCTTCGCCTCGACGCCGGCTTGCCCCTCGGGCAGCGGCAGCACTTCGCGACGGCTCAGGCGGATCTTGCCCTCGCGGTCGACGCTCACGACCTTCACCTCGACCGTGTCGCCTTCCTTCACCACGTCCTCGACGCGCTCGACCCGCGTGTGCGCGAGCTCCGAGATGTGCACGAGGCCGTCGGTGCCCGGGAGGATCTCGACGAACGCGCCGAAGTCCGTGATGCGCTTGACCGTGCCCTTGTAGACCGCGCCGACCTCGGGCTCCGCCGTGAGGCCCTTGATGATGTCGAGCGCCTTCTTCACGGCGTCCGCGTCCGGCGACGCCACGTTTACCGTGCCGTCGTCCTCCACGTCGATCGCGACGCCCGTCTGATCGACGATGCCCTTGATGGTCTTGCCGCCGGGGCCGATGATCAGGCGGATCTGGTCGGGCTTGACCTTGATCGTCGTGATGCGCGGCGCGTACTGGCTGAGCTCCGGCCGCGGCGCGGGCAGCGCCTCCAGCATCTTGCCGAGGATGTGCAGCCGACCCTCGCGCGCCTGATCGAGCGCCTGCGCCAGGATCGCCCGCGACAGGCCCGCGATCTTGATGTCCATCTGGATCGCCGTCACGCCGCGCGCCGTGCCGCAGACCTTGAAGTCCATGTCGCCGAGGTGGTCCTCGTCGCCGAGGATGTCGCTCAGGATCGCGTACTTGTTGCCCTCGGCGATGAGGCCCATCGCGATGCCGGCGACGGGCGACTTGATCGGCACGCCCGCGTCCATCAGCGAGAGGCAACCGCCGCAGACGGCCGCCATCGACGACGAGCCGTTCGACTCGAGCGTCTCGCTCACGATGCGGATCGTGTAGGGGAACTGCTCCTGCGCGGGGATCATGCGGGAGAGAGCGCGCTCGGCGAGGGCGCCGTGCCCGATCTCGCGACGGCCCGGGCCGCGCATCGGCTTCGTCTCGCCCGTCGAGAAGGGCGGGAAGTTGTAGTGGAGGTAGAAGCGCTTCCAGCTCTCCCCCATCAAGCCGTCGATCTTCTGCTCGTCCGTCGAGGTGCCGAGCGTCGTCGTCACGATCGCCTGCGTCTCGCCGCGCTGGAAGAGCGAACTGCCGTGCACGCGCGGGAGCAGCCCCGCTTCGCACATGATCGGCCGGATGGTGCGCGTGTCGCGGCCGTCGATGCGCTTGCCCTCGTCGAGGACGTAGGTCCGCACGACGTGCGCCTTGCGCTCCTCGAACTCCGCCTTGATGAGCTTCTCGTTCGCGAGGTACTTCTCCGCGCCGAGCTCCGCGAGCAGCGTCTCGCCGAGCTTCTTCTTGAGCGCCGAGTACCCCTCGTAACGCGCCTTCTTGTCGGTCACGCGGGTCGCCGACTTGAGGTCGTTGTCCACGATCTCGGCGACGCGCGTCTTGATCGTGTCCTCGAGCTGCGGGGCCTGGAACGCCTTCTTCGGCTTGCCCACCGCCTGGCGGATGCGCTCGATGAGATCGATCACGGGCTGGGCCGTCTCGTGCGCGAACATGAGCGCGTCGATGATGTCGCTCTCGGTCGCCTCGGCGGCGCCGCCCTCGACCATCACGATCGCGTCGCGCGAGCAGGCGACGACGAGGTCGATGTCGCACTCCTCGATCTCGCTCGCGGTCGGGTACGCCACGAACTCGCCGGCCTTGCGGCCGACGCGCACGCCGACGACGGGCCCGTTCCACGGGATGTCCGAGATGTGCAGCGCCGCGCTCGCGCCCGTGAGGGCGAGGACGTCGGCCTTGTTCTGCTTGTCGCTCGAAAGGACGGTCGCGATGATCTGCGTGTCCTTCTTGAAGCCCTCGGGGAAGAGCGGGCGAAGCGGGCGGTCCATGATGCGGCAGGCGAGGATCTCCTCGTCGCGCTGGCGCGCCTCGCGCTTGAAGAAGCCGCCCGGGATCTTGCCGGCGGCGTACGTCTTCTCGACGAACTCGCAGGTGAGGGGGAAGAAATCGAGCCCGGGCCGCTCGTCCTGCGACACGGCGGTCACGAGGACCATCGTCTCGCCGTAGGTGACGAGCACGGATCCATGGGCTTGCTTGGCCAGACGGCCGGTCTCGAGCGTGAGGGCTCGGCCGCCGACCATGACGGATTCACGAACGTACATGTGTCTTGCGCTCTCTCTCGCGGCGCGCGATCGCGCTCCCGAAGACCCTGACATCCGAGCGCAAGGCGGATCTTCTTCCTCGATTCCTGCCCAGGAGCAGCAGCGCTGCTGGGCACGAAGCGAAGACGAAGACGCTCCGTAGCGCTCACGGCCTCGGGGAACGCCCCCGCGCCCCGTTCTATTGTCCAAACCGACGTATTTCGGCTCTCTGTGTAGAGCCTCCCGCCCGAACCCGCCACTTTTTTCGGCGGACCAACGAGCCGTTCTTCCGGAAACACTTCGATAAGTTGCCCGGACAAAACGCACAAAAACGAAGAGGGCTCGCTCCCTTTCCGGGGAACGAACCCTCTCGTCGCTCGCGCCTGTGCGCTTACTTGCGGATGTTGAGGCGGCTGATGAGCGACCGGTAGCGCTCGATGTCGATCCGCTTCAAGTAGTCGAGCTGGCGGCGGCGCTGGCTGACGAGCTTGAGGAGACCACGGCGCGAGTGGTGGTCCTTCTTGTGCGTCTTGAAGTGCTCCGTGAGCTGCGTGATCCGCTCGCTGAGGAGCGCGATCTGCACCTCGGGAGAGCCGGTGTCGCCCTCGTGCGTGCGGAACTTGTCGATGATCGAGGTCTTGTGGATCGGATGAAGCATCGCTCTGACACTCCTCGGCGTACCCATGCGCTGCCGAGCGCCGGGTCGTCCAAGTGACGCCCGACGGCGAGCGCGCGCCCGGAGCGGCGCGTGCCCACGTGATCGGGCCGAACGAAAAACGGACGCGCAGTATACGCATCTCGTCCGTTCGGTCAACGGACGGCTCGCCTCGGGGCCGGACAGACGAGGTGAGCCGCGGGATTGTCACCCCCGGGAAGCCGACTTCCGCTAGTCTGCGTCGCGATGGCCGGTAATGTTCGGCCCCCCGATTCGGGGGCTTCTCCGCACATGGCAGCGTCCTCGTCGCCGCAGCCGTCGATCGTCGTGGGCCCCGCGACGACGAATCTGACCGGGATTGGCTCCGCGGCCACCGGGTACGGATCGGCCGACTCGTTCGTCGCAGGCGTCGCCGCCGCCCAGCGCCTCTGCCCGACGTGCAACAGCCGTTATCCGGGCGAGTACAAGGTCTGCCCGAAGGACGGCGCCGAGCTCCAAGACGAGACGCAGGACGAGCTCGTCGGCCAGACCCTGCGCGAGTCGTACACCATCGTCCGCGTGATCGGCGAAGGCGGCATGGGCCGCGTCTACGAGGCGCGCCACACGCGCATCGGCTCGAAGCGCTTCGCCATCAAGATGCTGCACCCGGAGTACGCGCGTCAGCCCGACGTGCTCTCCCGCTTCCAGCGCGAAGCCGAGGCCGCGGCGCAGATCAAGAGCCCCCACGTCATCGATGTCTACGACATCGATCGCACCGCCGACGGTCGCCCCTTCATCATCAGCGAGCTGCTCGACGGCAAGGAGTTCGCCGACCTGCTCACGCAGATGGGCAAGATGTCCGTGCCGCAGGCCGTGCGGATCGTCCGGCAAGTCTGCAAGGCGCTCGCCGCCGCGCACGCGAAGGGCGTCGTGCATCGCGACATGAAGCCGGAGAACGTCTTCCTCATCGGCGACCTGAACCGACCGACGGCGAAGGTGATCGACTTCGGCATCTCGAAGGTCGAGGACAACGCGACGGGCAAGGCGCTCACGCGCACGGGCATGATCATGGGCACGCCCTCGTACATGGCGCCCGAGCAGGCTCGTGGTCACCGCGTCGACCACCGCGCCGACATCTACGCCGTCGGCGCGATGCTCTACTGCGCGCTCACGGGCAAGCGCCCCTTCGATCACGGCGACCCTGCGGCGACGCTCATGGCCGTGCTCTCCGAGGATCCGCAAAGGCCACGCGCGCTCGAGCCGAGCATCCCCGAGACGCTGGAGATGGTCATCCAGCGCGCGATGGCCAAGGAGCCGAACGATCGTCACCAGAGCATGGCCGAACTCGACGCCGATCTCGCGCCCTGGGACACGGAAGAACCTGCCAGCGCCGCGATGGTCCCCATCGGCGACGCGACCGCGACCGGGACCGCGGCGCGCCCGTCTGCGCTCTTCATCAAGCAGCAGCAAGAGGCCACGATGGCGCGGCCGATGCTCGTGCTCATGACGGCGCTCGGCGTCTTCTTCACGCTCGGCGGCCTCATCACGACCGCGGCCTCCATCTTCCGCATCACGCGCGGCGGCGGTGCGACGGCGAACCTGACCGTCTCGGAGTCCGTCCTGCTCCTCTTGCTCATCCCGGTCGCGCTCGCGACGCCGATCATCCTGTTCATCCGCCACATGCGGAAGGCGGTCTGGGGCAACACGGTGAAGGCGATCGAGCTGCTCGGGCGGCTGCGTCGCCCGGTCGTCGTGGGCCTGTGCGCCTACGGGTTTGGCTCGATGCTCGTGCGGCTCATCGAGTCCGTGCTGCTCCGGCGCGCGGTCGGCGTGGCGTGGCCCGTGTGGGACGTGCTCCTGCTCGTCATCGCCCTCGTCGCGGCGCTGATCGCGCACCTGATGCTCGACGGCGAGAACAAGAAGGCGCTCTAGCGTCTCCCGCCCCGGCCACGCGGAGGCGGCGGCGGCATGGCCAGCGTGTCGACGCTGCCGAGGCCCTGGGTGCGGTCGAGGTAGGCCTGGAGCATCACGGCGGCGGCCATCCCGTCGATGACGCCTTTTTGCCGCTTGGCCGAGGTGCCGCCCTCCCGGAGCTTCCGGGCCGCCTCCACGGTCGTCCAGCGTTCGTCGAACATCTCCACGGGCACGCCCGTGGCCTGGCTGATTTCCTGGGCGAGGTCGGCGGCGCGTGTGGCCATCGGGCCGTGTGCGCCGGACATGTCGAGCGGCAGGCCGACCAGGAAGAGCCCCACCCCTTCCTCGCGGGCGAGCTCGCCAAGGGCGCGAATCAACGCCTTTTTGTCGCGCCCGTCGAGCGGGGGCCGGGGGTGCGCGAGCAAGCCGAGCTCGTCGGCGATGGCCACGCCGACCCGGGCCTTGCCCAGGTCGAGCGCACAGGTTCGGGGACGCTCAGGACGCTCTGCCATACCCGGGACAAGGGAGGACAGACCCCGTCGTACGTCAAGAGGTCGGCAGAGCTTGACCCTTCTCGGCTCTCCGACCATAAGCCGCGGCGGACATGGAACTTCGCGCGGTCAAGGGGATGAACGACATCCTGCCGGACGAGGCGGCGCGCTGGCAGCGCCTCGAGCAGGCGTTCCGCGAGCACGTCGCTCGGTACGGCTACGACGAGGTGCGCACGCCGATCCTCGAACACACCGCGCTCTTCTCGCGGCAGATCGGCGAGACGACCGACGTCGTGGAGAAGGAGATGTACTCGTTCGCGCGTCACGGCGACGAGCTCACCGTGCGCCCCGAGGGCACGGCCGGCGCGGCGCGCGCGTACGTCGAGCACAAGATCCACACGAAGGAGCCCGTCTCGCGCTGGTACTACCTCGGCCCGATGTTCCGCGGCGAACGCCCGGCGAAGGGCCGCTACCGCCAGTTTTATCAGGCGGGCTGCGAGCTCTACGGTGATGCAGGACCGCTCGCCGACGCCGAGATGATCGAGATGATCCTCTCGCTGCTCAACACGGGGCTCGGCATCGGCAACATCGAGGTGCGGCTGAACTCGCTCGGCGCGTCGGGCACGCGTGCGCGCTACCGCGACGCGCTCGTCTCGTACTTCACGCCGATGAAGGACAAACTCTCCGAGGACTCGCAGCGCCGGCTGGAGAAAAACCCGCTGCGCATCCTCGACTCGAAGGACCCGCGTGATCGCGAAGCCTCGAAGGGCGCGCCCTCGATCCTCGAGCTGCTCGACGAGGCCGACGCTGCGCACTTCGCGGGCGTGCGCCGCCACCTCGATGCGCTCGACGTGCGGTACGTCGTCGACCCGACGCTCGTGCGCGGACTCGACTACTACACGCGCACGCTCTTCGAGTTCGTCACGACCAGCGGTGATCTCGGCGCGCAGAGCACGGTCGTCGGCGGAGGCCGTTACGACAACATGATCGAAGGTCTCGGCGGCCCGAGCGTGTCGGCGATCGGCTTCGCGATGGGCATCGAGCGGCTGCTCACGTTGATGCCCGGCGAGGCCTCGCGTGAGCGCCCCGCGGTCTACGTCGCGCCGCTCTCGGAGGCGTGCACGAGCCGCGCGCTCGTCCTCGGCCGTGACCTCCGCGCGCGCGGCGTGCGTGTCGAGGTCGACGGACGTGGCGGGCGCCTCAAGGCGATGCTCCGCCGCGCCGACTCGCTCGGCGCGAAGCTCTGCGTGATCCTCGGCGACGGCGAGCTCGAACGGGGCATCGTGTCGGTCAAGGATCTCGCGGGTCACAAGCAGGACGAGGTACCGCTCGCGGATGCGGCGGACGTCCTTGCGGCGCGGGCGCGGGCCGAGGTGTCTCCTCCGCCGGGCGAGGCGCGGTGAGCGTCCTCCGAAGGCGCGGCGCCTCGCTGGCCTCCCTCGTGATCGCGGCGCTCGTCGCGGTCCCTGGGGTTGCGCTCGCGCAGGGAGGCATGGGCCCGGGTGGCCCTGGGGGTGGTCCTCCTCCGTCTCAGGGGCGCCCGAAGCAGCCGCCGTCGGACCAGCCGCAGACGCACGCCGCCTCCGGCGCGGACGAAACCTCGCAGCTCCAGACGCAGGAGCCTTCGCTGCCGCAGGAGCCGCTTTCGGTCCCGCCGGCCGTGGCGAAGCGCCTAGGAACGAGCGCCGACCTGGAAGCGACGCCGCCCCTCTCGCCCACCGAGCGCCGCTTTTATGGGCTCTGGTATTCGGAGAAGAGCCCGAAATACGAATTTCGCACGCTTTTTCCCCTGTGGGCCGAGTGGAAGAAACCCGAGGAGAAGGATCGCGCCAGCCTCTTCGGCCTCTTTTATTACAATCGCCGGAGCCCCAAGGCCGACGCCGACGTCCTTTTCCCGCTGTTCTGGCGGCTCCGTGACGGCCAGACCCGCACGACGGTCGTAGGCCCGTACGTGCATCAGGAGCGTGAGGCCACGGCGAAGCAGCCGGCGAGCCACATGAACCTCCTGCCCCCGCTCTTCTTCGAGGGGAAGACGGGCACGAAGAGTTACCTGCACATCCCGCCGCTGCTCACGTTCACGCAGCACACGGATCACGACGGCCTCGACATCGTCGGCCCGATGTTCTGCAAATGGAAGGGCGGCCCTGCGTGTGACACGCGCACCGCCGACGACATCGACCTCGGCGTCGCGCCGCTCTATTTCTACGGCCGGAACGAGACGACCGAATACGAGGTCATCCCGCCGCTGCTCCATTATTATCGTTACAACGAGATCGGCGAGAGCTGGCTCAACGTCTGGGGCCCGTACATCCGCCGCCACGACAGCGACGGCGACAGCCGCCACGTCGTGCCGTTCTACTGGCATACCTGGGGCAAGAACAAGGAACACCTCACGGTCTTCCCGCTGTTTCATTATGGCTACGAGGGCAATGCCTCGCGGCTCGTGACGCCGCTCTTCTGGTGGGAGCGCGGCGAGAAGGGCGAGAAGACGTTCGCGACCTGGGGCTATGCCCATTACCAGGGCCGCACCGAGCTCGAGATGATCACGCCGCTCTACTGGCATTATCGTGATCCCGACATCGGCCTCGATCGGAAGCTCTTCTTGCCGTTCTTCTACAAGGGCGAGTCGCCGCGCGGCAAGGAGCTCGCGATCTTCCCGTTCTATGGCCGGTTCCAGCGATACGGCCTCAGCGACGAGACCTGGATCACGCCGCTCTTCCGCTATCGCGCCGACACCACGGGCTGGGCCGCGAATTTCTTCCCCATCTTCCACATGGGGCGCACGAATCAATCGTCGCACCTCGTGCTCGCGCCGTTCGTGTGGGATTTCGCCTCGCCGACGTCACGCGCGACCGTCGTGCTGCCGGGCTTCTTCCGATTCGCCGACCAGGACGGCGTCTCGCAGCTCGCTTTGAACACGTTCTATCGCGAGAAGAAGGTCCCGGGCGGATCCGAATGGGAGTTCCACTTCTTCCCGTTCTTTTCGTACGGGCAATCGCCCGTCGGCCACTGGTGGAACGTCCTCTACGGTTTGGCGGGGTATACGCGCGAGGGGACGATGTCCAAGATGCGCCTCGCTTACATCCCGATCACGCTCAGCAAATAGCTCGGCCACGCGGGGCCTTTCCGCGCGGCGAATGGCGTGGTAACGTAGGCGTGTGCTTGCTTTTCGTCGCGTGCTCACCCTGGGGATTGCGCTCGCCTCGCTCCTCGTGACCCGGGAAGAGGCGCAGGCGGCGCCGTGCGGGCGAGTCCGATTCGTCGCGGTCTACGATTCGCACGGGCTCACGGCCTTCGGCGACCGGCTCGACGGCTGGCTCCTCGCGCAAAAAGAGGCCGAGGTCGAGAGCTACACGCTCGGCGGCGCGTCCACGGAGTGGCTCATCACCGCGAAGGTATCGCTGCGCGGCTACCATTACCATAGCTGCGACAAGGCGCCGATCCTCGCGCGGGCCCGGCTGCCCGAGCGCAAGCTGCGCGCGCCGGCGATCGATGAATTGCTCGCGCCGCCCGGCACGTACGAAAAGCAAGTCGTGCTCGTCGGGCTCGGCAGCAACATGCCCGGGGAGCCGTCGCTGCAAGCCGGGAACGTCGAGCAGACGATCCGGCGAATCAAGTCGCATCCGAATACCGTCTGCGTCTGGATCGGGCCGCCCTCGATGCGAAAATGGTCGCCGGCCTTCGGCGACAAGGTCTACGCGATGTTACGCGCCGGCATCAAGGCCGCCGAGGACGATCCGAAGGCTCCGCCCGCCTGCCACCTCGTCGACAGCCGCAAGCTCTCGTCCTACCCCGACGGCGGCGACGGCTGGCATTACGGCTTTTTCCCGGCCGGCATCGAGGCCGCCACGAAATGGGCAGACGGCGTCACCGGCGAGGTCGAAAAGATCCTCCGCACAGGAACCCCCGCTCAAGCGACGCTCGCGAAGAACGAGGGCAACACGCAGCACCCGCCCTTCTGGACGAAAAGCCGCTGACGAGCTTCACGCGCGGCCGGTCGGCAGACGAAGGCGCCGGTCGCGCGCCTTCATCGCAAACGTTATGCCGTCCTGCAGCGTGGCCCGGATCGCGACGCGCCCGAAATCGACCTGGAGCTCCACCAGCGTCCGCGCGATCTCCGGGCCGATGCCCACGAGCACGCTCTGGCAGCCGAGGAGCTCCGTCGCTTGCACGGCGCGCACGAGGTGCCCCGCGACGGCCGTATCGAACCGCGGGACGCCCGTCACGTCGAAGATGACGATCTCCGCGCCGCGCTCGTGAATGACGCCGAGCAACGTTTGCAGCGCGCGCTCCGCCCGCCGATCGCTGATCTCGCCGATCAGCGGCAAGAGGAGCACGCCCTGCCCGACGTGGAGCACCGGCATGCTCATCTGATCGAGCATCGCCGTCTGCGCCTCGATGACCGCGCGTTGCTCGCGGTTCTCCGCTTCGAGCCGCTCCGCCCGCTGCAGGCGCTCCTTCATGGTCGTGATGTCCGTCACGACCCCGCAGAGCCCGACCACGTCGCCGCTGATGTTCCGCAGCGGGAACTTGCGTGTCCAGATGGTGCGCGTGATGCCGTCCGAGCTCGTGGCGAGCTCCTCGTTCTCGTTCGACTGACCGCTGCGGAACACGACGTCGTCGAAGTGCCAGAAGACCTCGGCCTGTTCCTTCGGCATGAAGTCGGGATCACTCGCGCCGATCAGCACCTCGTACGGCTGACCGATCAGGCGGCAAAACCCCTGGTTGCAGGCGATCACGCGGTGAGCGCGGTCCTTGACGAAGATGGGATCGGGGATCGTATCGAGGACGAGCTGGAGGAGCAGGAACGTCTTCCAGTCGTCGCGCTCGATGTTCGGAAGAAGGAACGCCACTTCGATCTCGCCCCCCTAGGCGCTCAGCTCGTGATCCCCCAGGCCTGCGCGATCTCGCGCGTCTCCACGTGCTCGGGGATCACGATGAACGTCCGTCGCGCGTCCGGATCCGCGATCGTCGCGGTGCGACGATCGATCTCCTGCAGCGCCTCCGCGAGCACCATGCGCGCCTCGTCCACCTGACCCGCGGCATCGAGCGCGCGCGCCAGGATGAGCCGCACGAGCCCCTCGCCTTCTTCGAGCGCGCCCACCTCCGCGAGCAGCTTGCGCGAGGCGCGCGCGTTCGTGAGCGCCTCCTCCACGTTGCCCACGGCGAGCAGCACCCGCGCGAGCGTCGCGTGTCCGTGGCAGAGGTACGGCGGCGCGACCGCGAGCCGATCCACCGCGCGCCGCGCCTCGGCCTCCGCCTCCGCGAGGTCGCCCATCATCAGGTGGATCGTCGCGAGCTCGTCGCGCCCCACGCCTTCGAGCCGGCGATCGCCGTGCGCCGCGAACTCCGCGACGGCCTGCTCTTCGAGCGTCTTCGCCTCTTCGAGCCGGCCCATCCGCGCGAGCGCATACCCGAGGTCACGTTGCGCCGAGGAGACGATGTGCTTCGCGCCCATGCGCTCGGCGTCCACGATCGCCGGCACGAGCGCCTTCTCCGCGCCGACCCAGTCGCCGACTTCGAGGCACGAGGCGCCGTAGTTGGCGCGCTGCAGGCACGCGTTCCGCACGTCGCCGGCCTTCTCGAACCCCTCGGCCGAGAGCGCGAAGTACCGCGCGGAGGCGCCCGTCTCGCCGACGAACGGCGCGCGGAACGCCCGCGCGCGCTCGAGCCAGCCGCGGGCGAGCGGCTTCTGCGAGTCGCCCCCGAGCCGCTCGAGCTCCTTGAACAGCGACTCCGCGAGCTCGTTCTTGCCGAGCAGGAGCGCCGACGTCGAGGTGCGCGAGAGCGCCGCGATGTGGCCGTCGCTCGCCGGCGCCTCCTGCATGCACGCGACCGTGAGCAGCGCGTCGCCGAGGACCTCGACGCGCTCGACGCTGCCGAGCTTGCCGAACACGCTCGCCATCTCGCCGACCGCGAAGAGCCACGGATCGCTGCCCGCGGGCAGGATGTGGATCGCCTCGAGGCCTCGCTCCTCGGCCTCCGTGAACTTGCCTTGCCAGCGGTACGCCTCGGCCTGGCGCAGCCGCAGACGACCGAGCTCCTCGCCTTGCGCGCCGCAGGTGATCGCCCGCTCGCTCCGCTCGATCACGGCCTCGAAGTCGCTGCCTTCGAGCGCCGTCTCCGCCGCGCGCCCGTACCACGAGGCCGCGCGGATCAGATCACCGCCGCGCTCGTGGTGCTGCGCGAGCACCATCGCCTCGGTCTCGCCCACCGATTCGAGCCACGCGGCCGCGAGGCGATGGCCGAGCATGCGATCGGCGTCCGTGAGCGTCGCGTACGCCGCCTCGCGCACGAGCGCGTTGCGGAACGCGTGATCCTCCTGATCGAGGAACCTGCGCGAGGTCCGGCGCAGGACGAGCTCGCGCTCGACGAGCGTGCCGAGGGCATCACGCACCGACGCCTCTTTTCTCTCGCCGCCGATGAGCGCGGCCACGCCGGCCGGCCAGAACACGTCGCCGAACACGCTGGCGGCGCGGAGGATGCGGCGCTCGACGGGCTCGAGCTCTTCGAGGCGCGCTTGCACCATCGCGAGCACCGTGCCGGGCAGCGCGTCGCCGCGGCCCGAGGCCACCGCGCGCACGATCTCTTCGAGGTAAAACGGATTGCCCGCCGCGCGCTCGATGATGCGCGCCGTGAGCTCGGACGTCACGCTGCTGCCGAGCCAGACCTTGCAGAGCTGCTCGCTCGCGCGCCGGCCGAGCTCGCCGAGGCGCACCTCCTGCATGCCGCGCTCCTCCCAGAGGCGCGGGAAGACCCGCGAGATCTCCGTGCGCGCGAGCGCGAGCACGCAGAGCGGCTTCTCCCGCGCGTGCCGCAGCGCCGCGTCGATGAGCCGCACCGTCGGCAGATCGCCGAAATGCAGATCGTCGAGCAGAAGCAGCACGGGCTTCGTCGTGCACTCGGCGAAGAGCCAGTCCTCGAACGCGCGGCGCATCTGATCGCCCATCAGCATCGCGTCCGCGCGTGCCGCGGCGAGCAGGTGGCTCCTCTCCGCGGGCAAACGCAGGCCGAGGATCTCGCCGAGGAAGACGGTCACGCGCACGACGTCCTCGGCGGGGACACACGACGAGACCCGCGCGAGGAGTTTTTCCTCCTGCACGGCCGCGAGCGCGCCGACCTCGATGCCCGCGGCGGCGCGGACGATCTGCGCGAGCATGCCGAACGTCGAGCCCGCGGCCATGGGATCGCCGCGCGCGACCCACACTTCGAGATCGTGCCCGGCCGCGTCGAGCCTGCGCAGCACCTCCGTCGCGACGCGCGACTTGCCCACGCCCGCGGGCCCCGTCACGAGCGAGACGCGCGCGATCGGCTCCGCGATGCTCTCCTCCATGATCGCGACGAGCGTGCTGATCTCGCGCTCGCGCCCCACGCACGGGCTCGGCTTGCCGAGCAGCGTGCGCGCCGCGTCGGCGCGATCCCGCACGGCTTCGAGCACACGCGCGCCATCCTCTTCCCGCACGTCGAAGCGCGCGTCGAGCAGGCCCGCCGTCACCTCGTCGACGAACACCCGCCCCTCCATGCGCACGCCGTCACGGCGCGCCGCCGAGAGCGTACGCGCGGCCGACTCCGCGGCCTCGCCGACCGGGAGCTGCTGCGCCACGAGGCCACGCCCCGTCGCCACCGCGATCGGAACACCCGGCAGAAGCTCGCGCATCGCCATCGCGGCGCGCGCGGCCCGCGCCGCGAGATCGATCGCGGCCGCGGCGCCCGTGAACACCGCGAGCAGCGATCCATCGACGAGCCGCTCGAGCTTGCCGCCGTACGCCGCTGCGGCGCCGTTCAGATCGTCGAGCGTGCCCGCGGTCGCGCTGACCCCGTCGCCGTTCAAGCTCGGCAGGCTGCGCCGCATGATGGCCTCGGCCATCATCCCCGGCGTCAGCGTCACGTCCGTCTCGGTGGAGTCTCCGTCCGCGATCGTCTTCGAGAACGTGCTCGTCGCGAGCACGACGCAGAGGAGCTGCTGCTCGCGCACCGTGATCGCCGGCCGGCTCATCACGGACGAGTGCACGAGCTCGCTCGACGGCGGCCCGCCGGGCAGAGGGCCGAGCGCGTCGAGTGCGGCGACGACCATCGATCCGTCGCGCGGTCTGCCCAAGGGATCCTTGCAGAGCATCGACGAGACCAGGAGATCGAGCGCGGCCGGCGTCTCGCTGCGGATCGTGCGCACGCGCGGCGGCTCCTCGAACAGGATGCGCGAGAGCGTGGCCATGAGCTGCTCCGAGGCGAACGCGGCCCTGCCGGTCAAACACTCGAAGAGCATCGCGCCGAGGGAGAACACGTCCGCGCGCGCGTCGACGTCCTTGCGCCCTTGTGCTTGCTCGGGCGCCATGTACCCGGGTGTCCCGAGCAGCGTCCCCGTGCGTGTCGCGAGCGTCCGGCCGTATCCGAGGCGCGCGATGCCGAAGTCGAGGAGCTTCGCCTCGTCGACGTCGCCGCGCGGCAGGAACACGTTGCTCGGCTTCACGTCGCGATGAACGATCCCGCGCGCGTGCGCGGCGCCGAGCGCGTCGGCCACGCGCCGCGCGAGCCGGATCGCCTCGTCGAGAGGCAGGCGGCCGCGCGCGAGGCGATCGGAGAGGTCCTCGCCTTCGAGCCACTCCATGACGAGGAACAGCTCTCCTTCGGGCAGCGATCCGTGCGACACGTACCGGACGATGCCTGGATGCCGGAGCTCGGCGAGGAGCACGGCTTCGGCCGAGAAGCGCTCCATCTCGCGAACGTTGCGTCCGCCGAGGACCTTGACCGCGACCACGGCGCCCGTCTCCAGATCGCGCGCGCGGTAGATCGTGGCCATCCCGCCCGAAATCGTGTGATCTTCGAGCTCGAAGCGCGCGGCAACCCGCATCCCTGGCTTCAACATCGCCCCGGAATTCTATCCGGGCGGATGCGCGATCATCCAAGTCATTTCGCGGCCCTTCGCGCCGCCTCTGGATCGACCCGGGCGGCTCTTGGTCAGGGCCGACACCTTGACAAAAGGCCCGCGACGGCGCGCCTGCCCCCCTTGCTCGCGCACCTTCCGGCGGCGCATAGTGCGTGCGCGCATGGGCCATTATCTCATCGGTGACGAGGATTTCGAGTACCGGAGCTTCGCGACGTTCCCGCTCCTCGAGCACGTCCTCGGGGTCGGGCGGATGTTCTGCGCGCCGCGCTTCGAGCTCGTCGACGAGGAGGGCGAACCTCTCGACGACGAGGACGCGTTCCTCGCGGAGCTCGGCGAATCCGCGCCGGAGCTCTTTTTGCCGTACGGCGAGGACCTCGTCACCCTGCCCTCCACCGCGGACCTCGACCTCGTCCTCGGCCACTTGCTCGCGCGGCTGCGCCAAGCGGACGAACACATCCGCGCGCTCCGCGGAGGCCTCGCAGGCGCGCGCGTGCGTTGGTCCCTCCCCTTCGTCTGGGAGCTGCGCAAAGAAGAGTGGGGCGCGCTGCTCGCGACGATCCAGGCGGCGCTGCCCGAGGGGACATCGCTCTCGCTCGAATTTTTGCAGGCAGAGGAGACGGACGAGCTTCTGGATCGGATCTTCGATCGGGACACGCGTCTCGGGCAGCTCGGGGCCGCGCTTTCGGAGACACACGGCTTCGGGCTCGCGGCGCTGGCGTTCGCGGTCGCGCACGACATGCCGGCGTTCACGGTCGAGGACGAGCCGGTGTTTTACGAGTTCGACGAGGGCGGCGAGGCGCGGCGGTTCATGAACCGTCTCGAATCGACGGTGCTCGCGGCGCCGGAAACGACGCGGATCGAGCAGATCACCGTGTATGCAGATTCAGCGCTGCAAGCGCTGGAAGAGGAGCGGGTCGCGGACGCGCTCGCGGACGCGCGGCAAGCGCGGTCGTGGACGTGGGGCGTCCGGGACGCGGCGGCAATCGCGGCGGCATACCGAGCGAGCGCGACGGCGTGGCTCGAAGCGGGCGCGCTGGATCGCGCGATCACGGACGCGTCGTGGGCGATTTACCTGGAGGCGGACGCGGACGCGTTCGATACGCGCGGGATCGCGCGGCACCTCGCGGGGGACGTGGAGGGGGCGATCGCCGATTACACGGCGTCGCTGGAGCTCGCGCCCGAGGCGGCGCGGGTGCTGTCGAATCGAGCGGAGGCCCATTTCGATCAGGGCAACGACGCGGAATGCCTTGCGGATGCGGAGCGATCGATTGCGCTGGATCCCGAATACGCGACGGGGTTCGTGTGGCGAGGGCGGGCGCTTTTGCGGATGGGGCGCGCGGACGAGGCGAGAGCGGACGCGGAGCGAGGGGCGGAGCTGGGGGATGCGGCGCTGCTCGAGGAGCTTCAGGCTCGGTAGTCAGCGCTTCTTGGGGAAACGTTACTCCCCGGGCTTCCGCACGAAGGCGCGGAGGGCTTCGATCTTTCCTTTGAGATTCGCTTCCGCGTCGGATTTCACAGGCAGCCTCGCGACGAGATCCATGGCTTGCTGGGCAGAGTCCTTCGCCCCCTCCACGTCGTCCTTCTCCAGGAGCAGGGCGCGCTTCAGGTGCAACTGGGCCAGCCGCCAGCCAAGCTTGAGGTTGGTCGGCGTTCGCTCGAACTGACTCGTCAGCCTGGAGAGAGCGTATCGGCGAACGCGGTCCACCGGCCCCGAATACTTCGCCTGAAACGAGAGCGCCAAGCCGAGATCGAAGTAATAGCGGTCGAGTACGTTTCGCCAAGGGGCACGCATCTCGCCATAGGACTCCAGCTTCCCGGCAAGACCTGCGAGGGCGACCAGCGTTTGGGTTGCGGCTTTCCTCTCCTTTTTGCGGAGTTGCACCTCGCCCAACATCGCGGCGTTTCGCAGGTGCTCGAACTGCCATCGTGGGTCTTCCCGATGGCGGGACGAACACGCCTCGATGATCACCGCCGCCTTCCGGAGCGTACTCTCCGCCAAATCGAGATTCTTCTGTTTCGCGAACAGCGCGGCCAGCCTGATGTAGGCGTCCATCAGATCGGTCTGCAGTTCCGGCAGCATGTCGACCACGGACTCCGTCGAAAATGCTTCGACATAGGACTCCAACGCCTCGATGGCTGCGTCAGGCTCACCCATGTGAATGAGCAGCCCGGCCCTTGCCTTGGCGATTTGCGTGTTCAGGATCGCGAACTTGAACTCGTCATCCGGTTCGAGTGCAGTCTCGGACTCGAGATGCCCAAGGGCCTCTGACCAGAGAGCGAGCGCCCCGTTCGCATCGTGGGCATGGGTGATCCGAATATGCGCCAGAACATCGCACGCCTGCGCACGCGGGAACACGTACGCATCCGATTCGACTTCGGCATTGACTTCGAGCCTCGACAAGAGATCACGCGCGTGCCGCTCTGCTTCGTCGTAACGCTCCGTATTGAAGAGGCTGATCATCGCGCTGATCTCCGCATTGATCCAGTCCTCCTTGGTTGCCAGCCCTTGGTGCCTCGTGAGCCGAGCGAGCCTCGCGAGCGCAAGCTCGGGATCCACCTCGTCCGCGGAGACCATCGACGCCAACGAAAAGGGGGACTGCCATTCCGGAAGCTCGCTGGAGGCTGCCTTCGGATCCTCTCCCGGCTCGACGATGAACGCCCTGATCGAGAACATATCCGGGGCCATCTCCCGCAGAAGACGCTTGAGAGACGATCGCCCCTCCACGACGATCCCCCCGTCGAGACGCTTGCGATAAGCTTCCCGGCGCTCGTTCATCGCCATGAGCATTTGCGTGGCGCCGGCATTCCAGGCGTCCACGAGCCCCTGCACCCCGTCCGCGAGGATCCAATGCACCCCCGGGCTGTCGCCACGGGCCAGGTCCACCGCAAGCTTGACGAGCCCCTCCGGCTCCGGCTCATGAAGCACGAACGCCCGGCCATGCTCCTTGCACCACGCCTCCGCCGCCGCCCGAATCCGCGCACGCGGGCGCGGATCGTCCCCCACGACCAATCCGAACCAGAACCCGGTCTGGTTCTCCAGGTGGAAAAGGAGACGCTCGCGCGCCTCCTCCTCTTCCGGGCTCATGGGGCACGCACGACGTCCCGCACGAGCGGGTGAACGTCGTACCAGAAGTCGTCGTTCATGTAACAGAGCACGAGTCCCGAATCGAGGAACCGCAGGAGATACTCCTGCTCGTCGGTATTGATCTCCCGGACGTCCCGCGACTCGGCGATACGACGCAGAACGCCGATCTCGTCCTTGTAGAGCGGCATGTAGGCGCGCCGCGCGATGTTCACGATCTTCTCGGCCGCTTCGGGGCTCACGCCCTTCCCCGCGAGGTGGATCGCCTCGATGAGCATATTGAGGAGATCGCGCAGGTGTCCGCCCGAGGCGAGGATGAGTTTTTCGAGCGCCGGCTGGTCCGGGAGGAGCCGGCGCCAATCACCGCGCTTGCTTACCAGCGAGACCATCCGATCCACCACCGCCGTACGTTCCCCGGCGCGGTTCGCGACACGATACGCCGGCCAGGCCTGGACGGCGCCATTGACGAATTGCGCCGCGAGGTTGTCCCCCTGGAGCACCAGGAACGCGGGCACGCTCATCACCATGTGCGTGTTCGGCAAACCGATATGGGTCGCGTGCGTGAGGAAAAGCTCCTCCACGCTGCGGCGGACGTCCTCGGCTTTCTCGAAGGTCCCGCGAAGGTGTTCGAGGGAGTCGAGGATGACGACGAGCTTCACCGCTTTGCGCGCACGCGTCGCGAGGGCTTTCAGCACGTTGGCGTGGTGTACCCGTACCTGCTCGACGAGTTCGGCGAGGCGGCCGGCGAATGCCTTGCGGACCCGTTCGCGAAAGGAGGGATCGCTCCGGAACGCGAGCTTCAAGTCCCCCACCGGCGTCTTGACCGTGGACTCCCGGGCCTCGACCCCACCGGGAATGAGATCACGTGCTCGCTCCCAAAAACCTTTTTCCAGGCCCTCGTTCACGCCGAGCAACCTCTCGTCCGTGAGCCTATCGCTGATCGCGCCCGCCATGATCAGCAGGAAGTCACGGATATCGATCGCCGAGTGCATGTCGAGGTACTCGTCGAGGTCGACCCGGATCACGAGATACCCGTGCTCCCACAGGTCCCTTTCCAGGCGCGAAAACTCGGTCGTTTTGCCCGTCCCGCGAAAACCCGCGACGAGCTGGACACTCTCGTTCTCGCTGAACTCGATGTTATCGAACAGGCGCTTGACCGGATCGTGATCGTCGTCGTGCAGCGGCTCGTAGAGCTTGCGGTCCGCCTCGTCGAGCAGATCGAGCGGGCGATCGCGCAGCGCCTGGAAGAGCGCTTTCTGCACGGAACGAAGGTCGGGCTGTTCCATGATCCGTGCGCGAACGCTAGCGGGTCGATCCAAGGACGTCCACCTTCCGAGGCCACCTCGACTCGCTCGCCTGCGCCCCACGCCGCCCCTGACGACAACCCCCGATCCGCTCCCCCGCGCCGTCGCTCGTCCCCGCCCCCTGCCCCGACTCGCTCACTTACGCGGTCGACCGCCCCCTCCCCCTGCCCCGCCCCGCTCGCTCACGCGGTCGACGGCGCCTGCCCCCTGCCCCAACGCGCTCCCCATCCCGTCGACCGCACCCCAACATCACCCCCGGTCGACCAAGCACGCCGTCGACCTCATCTTCCGGTGTCCGTCCCACACACTTCGCTTACACTCCCGCCCCATGTTGACCCTCACTTCCGTCAAGCTCGGCCTCCGGGACCTGCTCGACAAGCGCCGACCGGACCTCATCCAGTCGAAGGCCGGCGCTTATTACGAGCCTCAAATCGAAGAGCAGATCGCCGCAATCGAAGCGCTCCCGCCCGCGCTCACCGGCGGCGCGCCCCACGCGGCGACGCTGGATGCGCTCAACGACACACACGACGGATTCGGCGCCGCCATTTATTTCACGACCGAGGTGTATCTGCGATTGCCCGGCGCGAGCCCCCAGACCGTCGCCGCCGCCGAGCGGATCCGCGCCGCATTCATCCCCCAGATGGCCGAGCTCGGCGCGTCCTATGCCGTCCAGGCCGAGCGCGCCCTCGAACGAAAACCCCTGCTCGCCTCGATGAAAGCCGACCTCGAACGTTTCCCCCTCGCGGACGGCGGCACGTTGCTCGAAGCAGCCAAAGGTTTCCTCGAAGCCGGCGAGCAGATCCATCTCACGCTCAGCGATCGCGCCGACGTGCCCAAAGCAGCCCGAAAACAGGCCGCTCAGCTCCGCTCGTCAGCCGTCGGATTGCTCGGGCGCCTGCGAGACGATCTGGTCCGCGAGATCAAGAAAAACCCGGCGCTGCCCCGGGACCTCGAAGCAAAGGTGTTCGGATACATCGACACGCTCGAGGCGATGCAGCCGACCGGAAAGGCCCCGACGCCTGGAGCCATCTCCGACGGCTGACGTCACCGCCCCGGCAAAAGCGCCCGCCCGTGCCGCGTGACCACCTTCTGGATCACCGCGAGCGCATCCTCCGCGGAGAACGGCTTTTCCAGCACCGGCCGCCCCGACTCCGCGAGGAATCGCTCCACGTCGGCGCCGAAGCCGACGCCCGTCATGAATACGAAACGCTTCGCGACCTCGGGTTTGTCTGCGGCGACCTTCTCGTAAAACGCCTCGCCGCTCATGCCGGGCATCCGGAGATCGCAGAGGATCACGTCGAACCGCTGCCCCGAAATCGCCTCCAGCGCGCCCTGCGCCCCGCCCGCCACGGAGACCTCGTGCACCCGGCCGATCTCCTCCGCGAGCGCGCGCGCGAGCGGCGCCTCGTCCTCCACCACGAGCACACGCACGCCGCTCTTGATCGAGCGCGGCGGCGTCGAGGGCATCGGCGGGATCGACGAGTCGCCCCTCCCCGCGGCAGGTAAAACGATCACGAAACGCGCGCCGCGCGGCGGATCTTCGCCTTCGATCGGGCTCTCGACGTAGATGCGGCCGCCGCTGCGCTCGATGATCTCGCGGCTGATCGAGAGCCCGAGCCCCGTGCCCGCGCCGGGCTCCTTCGTGGTGAAGAACGGATCCCAGATGCGATCGAGGATCTCCGGCGAGATCCCCACGCCCGTATCCCGCACGTCGATCTCCACCGTGCGTGGATCCTCGCTGCGCGTCGTGACCGTGACCGCAGGCTCGCCGGGCGCGTTGCGCGGGATCGCCTGCGCCGCGTTGACGAGCAGGTTCACGAGCACCTGCCCGAGCCGGCCTTCGTCGATGATGACGGGCGGCACGTCGCCGAGATCGCGGACGATCCGCGCGCGCTCGATGATCTGGCCGCGCGTGAGCGAGAGGGCGCTCTCGACCGTGCGGTTCACGTCGACCGCGATGCGGCGCGTGCCGGCCGGCGCGCGGGCGAACATGCGGAGGTCGCGGACGATGTCGACGATGCGGCGCGTGGAGTCGCGCAGCTCGCCGAGCATGTGGCGCACCTGCTCGGAGACGGTGGGGCCGAGATCGACGCCGGGGCCGTCGAGCATGCGGGCCATCATGTCGAGGCCGAGCAGGATGAACGCGGCGGGGTTGTTGATCTCGTGCGCGACGCCGGCGGCGAGCGTGCCCAGCGTGGAGAGGCGATCGGCCTGGATGAGGCGCGTGCGCGCGGCGTGCTCGACGCTCACGTCCATGAAGAGGCCCTCGATCGCGACGACTTCGCCGCCCTTGCCGACGAGCGGGTAGATCGTGCCGCGCGCCGTGATCGCATGCGCGCCGCGACGCGCGAGGCGAGCCTCGTACGGCGAGGAGCGCATGCCCGCGCGGGCCCGGAGGACGGCCTCGTCGTACGCGGCCGCGCCCTCCTGATCGACGTGCACCCCGCACAAAAATCCCGGCGTCGCGAGCGCCTCGTCGAGCGGGACGCCGAGAAGACGCTCGGCGCAGTGGTTCAGGTACACGAGCTCGAGCGTCCTCGGATCGAGCCGGAAGATCACGAGCGGGGCGTTGTCGAGCAGCGTGCGATGCTGCTCTTCGAGCTCGCGGATACGCGCGAGGTGCGCGACCACCTCGCGCTCGCTCGCCTCCCACGCCGAGAGATCACGCAAAAGCGCGTGGCATGCGACGAGCGGATCGTCCTCCACGGCCGTGATCGTCGCGGCCACGGGCAAACGTCGGGCTTGCCCTTCGGGCGTGCGCGCGACGAGCACGAGGCGCGCGTCGGGCTGCGGCAAACCCACGGCCGGATCGGGCTCGGGATCGAGGAGGGATCCGATCTTCCGGCCGATGAGCTCGTCGCGCGTATGGCCCGTGAGCGCGAGCGCGGCGCCGTTCGCGTCGGTCACGCGGCCGCTCCGATCCCAGGCGATCATCGCGTCCCCGGAGGTGTCGAGGATCATCGCGAGCCTTCGCTCCCGCGCGGATCGGAGCGAACGCTCGATGCTCGCGCCGATGATGTCCCCGATCTCCTCGATGATGTCGACGGGCGCATGGCGCGCGGCGCCCGGCTCCGCGAAGGTCACGGAGAATGAGGCGAGCACGCGCTTGCCGTCCGGCGAGCGCACGGGCACGGCCACGTAGGACCGGTAGCCGACCTCGCCGACCGAACGCTCG
Source organism: Polyangium sp. y55x31 (assembly GCF_029946505.1). Taxonomy (GTDB): domain Bacteria; phylum Myxococcota_A; class Polyangia; order Polyangiales; family Polyangiaceae; genus Polyangium. Next base: position 23,103 of record NZ_JARZHG010000040.1, on the reverse strand, counting down.
ATCTCGTTGCCGAGGCGCGTGTCGTCGCAGATGTACGGACGAACCTCGACGTAGATGCGCTGGTAGAAGCTCGGATCGAAGGGGATGCGGGCGCCGAAGCGGACGGTGCCGGGCAGGTTCGGATCGGCGTTGTCGGTGTAGAAGCGCTGGTAGCCCTCGTCGTCCGGCATGAGCACGGCGACGGAGGCGAACTCGATGTGCGCCGCGAGCGCGCGCGAAAGGTCCTCGAACGCCGCCGGCGCGAGCAAGCTCGGGTGACGAGCCGCCACGCGCAGCACGGCGTTGAGGACGACGAGTTTGTCCAGATCGGGCACCGATCCCTCCCTCATGGAAGCGCGCCCCCGGCCTTCGTGGCCTCGGGGACGGCCGGCGCGGCTGCGCCCGTGCAACGAGCATACAGGCTCGCCGCGGCCTCGCGGCGCGCGCGTGGAACGTCTTTCCGCGCGACGTACGCGAGCGTCATCCGCTCGGCGGTGGGACGGTCCTCGAGCGCGCAGGCCGTGACCAGGCGCAGGCGCTCGGTCTCGGCCGCGACCCGGCCAATCGCGAGGCGGCGCCCGAGCGCACGATCGAGCCGCCACGCGGCCTCCGCAAAGTCGCCGCTGCCCACGTACCCGCGCGCGAGGAGGTAGTCGGGCAAACCGTCGTCCGGCGAGCTCGCGGCCCAGGCGCCGAGCTCCTCCGCGGCGCGCACCTTGTCGGGCCCGCGGCCCTTCGTGCCCACGAGCAGCGCGACGATCGCGTCCTTGCTGCGCGGGTTCTGGGTGGCTTCGAGCTTCACGTCGAGGGTGCGGAGCTGATCCTCTTCGACGGTGCGGGACATGACCTCGCGATAATGCACCATCGCGCGCTCGTGATCGCCCTCCGCGAGCGCGAGGTCGCCGAGCTCCTCCAGCGCGCGGTCCCGGACGTGACGCGGAAAGCGCGCGTCGTCGGCGATCGCCTGGAGCTCGGCCTTGCCGGCGTCGGGTTTGCCCAGGCGAACGAGGGCGCGGGCGATGGAGACGCGCGCGCCGCTCTCGCCGGGATCGAGCGCGAGGGCCTCGCGGAGCGCCTCGATCACGCCCTCGTCGTCGCCGCGGGCCTTCTCTTCCTCGGCGCGCTTGCGGCAGGCGTCGACCACATGCGGGCATCGCCGGCCGAAGATCCCGGGCCGCTCGAAGCGCGCGCGCGCCTGGGCCGCGGCGGCCTCGGGGAGCACCACGCGATCGAGATCTTCGTGGAACGCCCGTTCGAGATCGTCCCAGCTCGCGCCCGTGATCTCCGGCAGCGACCCGCCGCCGTACCACGCGCGCACCGCCGCCGCGCCGTAACGTTCCTTGACGAACCCCACGAACGCGCCGCTCGCCGTGTACGCGACGCTGGAGTTTTCCCCGAGAAACCCGAGCGCGAAGAGGCGCGAGAGCTTGGGCAGCTTGCCGAGGTCCTTCATGGCCTTGGCCCACTCGCGGGCCGAGAGCGCGCCCTCGTGCGGCGAGGTCGCGACGGCGATGCCCTCGATGAGGCCGGGGTTCGGCAAGAGGCCGCCGAAGCTGCCGGCGATGCGGAAAGGCCCGCGGCCGAAGGATCCAGCCATCACGTGCGCGATCTCGTGGCCGAGCACGGGGTGCGGGTAGCCGTTCTGCTGGACGTAGACCTCGTTTCGCCAGGGCTTGGCGATGTACGTGTCGGCCGCGCCCATGAGCGCGCCTTTTTGCGTGGGATCGGCGAAGAGGTACGCGGTGATCTTCGCGGGCCCCTTCGTCTCCAGCCACGCCTCCTGCGCGACGACGTGCGCCGTGCAATCGCGCGCGAAGCGGAGCGCGTCCTCGCGGGGCATGCCGCGCGGGTAGACGACATCGCAACGCTCGCTCTCGACCCTGCCGCCGAGCGTCTCGGCGATGCTCGCGGGCGTGTGCCAGTGCCCGAGGCGGTGACCGAAAAACGTCATCCCGAGGCTCGCCGCGGCCGCGAACACGCCGAGCACGATCGCGCTCGGCCGGCTGATCGAGCGGCGCGCGAGCTTGCCGTCGTCCGTGCGCACGAGGTGCGACGCGAGCACGGCGCCCGCGAGCAGCGTCGCGGCCGATCCGACGCGGTATGCGTGGAGGCCCGACGCATCGATGACCGTGTCGTAGAGGCTGCCGCTGAAGTAGCCGACGAACGGGTCGTACGCGAACACCATCGGGCTCGTGTAGAAGCGGACGAGCGAGACGACCACGGACCCGAGCGGCGCCGCGAGCGCGAGCAGCACCGCCGCGAGACGCCTTCGCTTCACGCGCCCCGCGATCTCGCCCGCCGCCGCGCCCCACGCGCCCGCGAGCAGCGCGCCGACGCCGGGGCCGAGGGCGAACAGGACCGAGCCGGAGAGCGGATCACAAAACCCCGCGCGCAGGCCGTGGACGATCGTGACGAGCCACGCGACGCCCGCGAGGAGCGCGCCCCGCGCGAGCCCCGAGGCGAACGCGTCGAACGGCGCCGTCCGTGCCTTGCTCGTCTCGAGCGCCGTCGTGATCGCCGCGACGCTCGGCACGACGAGGCCCGCGGCGAGCGCGCTCTCGTAGCCGGGCCCGTCGAACAGCGGCAAGAAGCCGATCGCGCCCACGAGCAGCACGACCGCCCCGATCCCGATCGAGGACGGCCGTGCGCTCAGCAATTCTTTGATGTGGCGTTTCACGCCTGCGGCGGCGGCGGCGTGCTCAGGGACGTTTGTCGCGGGGGTTCGAGCACGAGCGGGAGGATCTCATCCATCGCGTGGACGAGCGTCACCTTGACCTCGTCGAGGATGTCCTGCGGCACGTCTTCGAGGTCCTTGCGGTTCTTCGCCGGGATGATGACGTGCTTGATGCCGGCGCGGTGCGCGGCGAGCAGCTTCTCCTTCACGCCGCCCACGCTCATGATGCGGCCGCGCAGCGAGATCTCGCCCGTCATCGCGACGTCCGAGCGCACCGGGCAGCCGAGCAGGAGCGAGCAGACCGCGGTGAACATCGTCACGCCCGCGCTCGGACCGTCCTTCGGCGTGCCGTGCTTCGGGATGTGCACGTGCAGGTCGATGTTCTTCAGCCACTCGGGATCGAGGTGCAGCTCGCCGGCCTTGCTGCGGACGAAGGAGACGGCCGTGGTGGCGGACTCCTGCATCACGTTCTTCATGTTGCCGGTCAGCACGACGTTGCCCTTGCCGGGCATCTTCGTGGCCTCGATGAAGAGGATCTCGCCACCCGTCGGCGTCCACGCGAGGCCCGTGGCGACACCCGGTTCGAGGTTGCGCTCCGCGATCTCGGGGCGGTGCTTGTGCGGGCCGAGGACCTTCTCCACGTGCTCGGGCGAGACGACCTCGAGCACCGCGTTGCCCTCGGCGAGCTTGACCGCCGTGGCCCGACAAACCGCCGCGATCTCTCGTTCGAGTCCGCGCACGCCGGCCTCGCGCGTGTAGTGGTCGATGAGCGTCGCGATGCCGGGCTCGGTGAACTCGAGCCGCTCGTCCGTGAGGCCGTGCGCCGAGAGCTGCTTCGGCACGAGGAACTCGCGCGCGATGCCGAGTTTGTCCGTGCGCGTGTAGCCCGGGACCTCGATGACCTCCATGCGGTCGAAGAGCGCAGGCGGGATCGTGTCGCGGTTGTTCGCCGTGGCCAGGAACATCACCTGCGACAGGTCGAACGGCATGTCGAGGTAATGGTCCTGGAACGTCGAGTTCTGCTCCGGATCGAGCACCTCGAGCAGCGCCGCCGCCGGATCACCGCGCAGATCGACGCCCATCTTGTCGACCTCGTCGAGCACGAGCACCGGGTTCTTCGTGCCGGCCTTCTTCAAGGCCTGCAGGATGCGGCCCGGCAAGGCGCCGACGTACGTGCGGCGATGGCCGCGGATCTCGGCCTCGTCGCGCACGCCGCCGAGCGCGATGCGCTCGTACTGGCGGCCCATCGCGCGGGCGATCGAGCGGCCGAGCGAGGTCTTGCCGACGCCGGGCGGACCGATGAAGAGCAGGATCGGGCCCTTCTTGTCGGCCCGGAGCTGCCGGATCGCGGCGTACTCGACGATGCGCTTCTTCACCTTCTCGAGGCCCATGTGGTCCTCGTCGAGGCAACGGCGCACCTCCTGCACGCTGATGCGATCGACCGTCGTCTTCGACCACGGCAGATCCGCGATCCACTCGACGTACGTCCGCGTGACGTTGTACTCGGCCGACTGCTGCGCCATCGAGCGCATGCGGCCGAGCTGCTTTTTCACGACCTTCTCGACCTCGGGCGGCACCTTCGCGCGGCGGACGCGCTCGCGCAGCTCCTCGATCTCGTCGTCCTCGCCCGCCTCGCCGAGCTCCTCGCGGATGCTCTTCATCTGCTGGCGCAGGATGTACTCGCGCTGGCTCTTGCCCATCTCCTCCTGGACCATGGAGGAGATCTCCTTCTTCACGCGCAGCACCTCGAGCTGACGGCCGACCATCGCGAGCACGAGCCGCACGCGGGCCTTCACGTCGAAGGCTTCGAGGATCTCCTGCTTGTCGGCGACGGAGGCCTGCGCCTGCGGGAAGTTCGAGGCGATGAGGTCGGCGAGCGCGCCGGGCTCGCGGACGTTGTCGAGGATGCCCGCCGTGTCGCGCGGCAGGTTCGGCATGAGCTGCAGGACCTCGCGCGTCGCCTCGCGCAGGCCCGTGCCGAGCGCGTCGAGCTCGACATCACGGACGAGCGACTCGGGGATGCGCTCGATCTTCGCGCGCATGTACGGCTCGAGCGCGACGATGTTCTTCACGCGGAACCGGCCGAGCCCGTTCAGGACGACCGAGTAGTTGCTCGGTCCGAGGCGGATCACCTTCACGACACGCGCGATGGTTCCGACCGTGTAGAGCTCCTTGAACGTGGGCTCGTCGATCTCGGGCGAACGCTGGCTGATCACGCCGACCAGGGCCCGCTCGCGGCCGAGGAGGTCCTCGACGAGCCGGACGCTGCGAGGACGTCCGACGTTGATCGGGACCACCGACATCGGAAACAAAACGGAGTTCCGCAGCGGGAGGATCGGGACGCTATCCTCACCCGAGGAAGAGGGCGGTCGAGAGGGGGGCGCGCCGTTCGAGGCCATACGCGCGACACCCTAGTACATTTTTTGCGGACCTGCTCGTAACGCGCAGGTCCGATGCGGGTCGCGTCAGAAGTCGCGAATTTTCCAGAGCCCGTGCTCACGGATCAGAGCGACCGTGCCGCCGGCGCCGTAGGACATCGAAGCGCTGTCCCCGGTCTCCTCGATGACGGCCGTCGGCAGCGCCGTGCGGATGGCCTGGACAATCCGGTTGATCTGGTCCTTCTGCGGGCCTTCCCAGGCCGCGCGGAGCTTTTCCGCTGTGAGCTCCGTGCCGGTCGTCTTCGCCGCCGCGGCGTCGGGCTTTCCGGCCGGCGCGTTCTCGGCGGGCGCCGCGGGCGCGGGTTCCTCGCCGAGCGTGATGCCTTCTTTCTCCGCGTCGGGGACGTAGCGGAGGATGACGTCGTACCGCTTGCGCTCGAAGGCTCGCAAAAAGCCCGCGAGCGCCTGGCGCGGCGTGGCCTGGCTGTAGAGGTCGATCGCGGCGGCGTCGATGCGCCATTTGCCATCCTCGTACACGAGGAGAAGCTCGTCGCCGTTCGGCAGGCTCACGGTGGCCGTGACGAGCGGATCACTCGCGGGGCGCGAGACGGCGCGGGCGATCTCGATGACCTCGTCCGGGCTCTCCTTCACCGCGCGGCGGAACGCTTCGAGGGACATCGAGCGCTTGGCGTCGTCGGAGAGGAGGCGATAGGCGTCGTCGACGCGGCCTTCTTCGAGCGCGCGTGCGTAGGCGCGGAGCGTGTCGCTGGGCCCTTGCTGGACGAGGGTGCTCGGGCTGCAGGCGGCGCCGAGGAGCGCGAAGGCGACGAGCCAGGCGGAGAGCTTCACGAGGCGGGCATAACACATCTGCGGACGAAAGGAGCTAGGATGCCCGCCATGCCGCGTGTTGCTCGTGCCGAACGAGTCACCCACGAGACCCGCATCGCCGTCGAGATCGATCTGGACGGGACCGGAAAAAGCCGCATCTCGACGCCGCTGCCGTTCCTCTCGCACATGCTCGATCAGATCGCCCGGCACGGGCTCTTCGACCTGACCGTCGAGGCGCAGGGCGACGTGGAGATCGATGGGCATCACACGACCGAGGATCTCGGGATCGTGCTCGGCTCGGCCGTCGCGCAGGCGCTCGGGGACAAGGCCGGGATCACTCGGTACGGCGAGGCGACGCTGCCGATGGACGAGGCGCTCGTGACGTGCGCGCTCGATCTCTCGGGTCGAGCGTATTTCGTGTTTCGCGTGCCGCTCCCGAAGGCGAAGGTCGGGACGTTCGACGTGGAGCTCGTGCCGGTGTTTTTCGAGGCGTTCGCCCGGTCGGCGCAGTGCAACTTGCACCTCAAAATGCACGAGGGCGAGAACCTGCATCACATCATCGAGATCAGCTTCAAGGCCTTCGCCAAGGCGCTGATGCGCGCGACGCGGATCGATCCACGCGTGGCCGGGGTCCCGTCGACGAAGGGGAGCCTCTAGCCATGGCGTGCGTCGTGGTCGTGGATCTCGGGATGGGGAACCTGCGCAGCGTGGAGCGGGCGATCACGCGCGCGGCGGAAGATCGCGGGCTGGCGAGCGAGGTCGTGCGCAGCGGGCGGCCCGAGGACGTGCTCGGCGCGGACAAGATCGTGGTGCCCGGGCAAGGCGCATTCCGCGATTGCGCGGCGGCGCTCGCGGGCGAGCTCGGAGAGGCGCTGCGGGAGGCGGTTCGTCGGGGAACACCTTATCTCGGCATTTGCCTGGGGCTACAAGCGCTGTTCGAGACGAGCGAGGAGGCGCCGGGGGCCGCGGGGCTCGCCGTGTTTCGCGGCGCGGTGCGGAGGCTCGATCCGGGCGCGGGCGCGGACGTGGTGAAGATCCCGCACATCGGGTGGAATCGGCTGGACATGAAGCGCGCGCCCGAAGGCGCGCTCGCCGCCTGGGGATCGGAGGCGCCGCACGTGTACTTCGTGCACAGCTATCACGCGGTGCCGGAGGATCCGTCGATCGTGGTGGCGACCGTGACGCACGGGCCAAACGTGGTCACGGCGGCGGTCGCGCGGGACAACGTGACGGCCGTGCAATTCCACCCCGAAAAGAGCCAGGGCGCAGGGCTCGCGCTGCTCGGGGCGTTCGTCGCGGCGTAACGATTACCCCTCGAAGAGCATTGCCGTGAGGCGCGGATAGAGCCTCCGGACGCCGGGAATGCTCGCGGCCATGGCCGAGAGCACGTCCCAGTGATCGCGGTGGTAGACGACGACGCCGCTCTCCGAGCGGAACTCGCTCACGCCCGGGGCCGTGATCGTGAGGCCGAGGCGGCTCTCGATCGTCGCGGTCCACGAGAGCATGAAATGGGGCTCGTCACCGACGAGCGCGAGGTCGTCGAAGCGCATTTCCCGGAGGCGCTTGAAGAGGTTCTCGTTGATGCGGAGGAAGCGGTCCTTGCCCGTGACGTCGTTGAAGGGGTCGACGAAGCGGACGTCGGGCGCGTAGATCGCGTCGAGGTCCACGAGGACCTTCTCGCGGCGGATGTGGTAGGTGGCGAAGAGCGTGAGGATGCGCTCGGGCAGCGTGGGCATGCTGCCCGTTTTAGCACTCATGCGATGATTTCGGTGAGCAAGCCCTTGGGCAGCTCGGGGTCGCCGAAATCGTCGAGCGGGCCTCCCGCGGCGTTCTTGCAGCCGAGGGCCGCGCCGATCGTGCTGAGGAGGCGGCCGTTGTGCACGCCGTTCACGTCGACGTACTGGCCCGTCTTCAGGTAGCCGTTCGCGCCGCCCACGAGGACGTACGGGACGTCGTTGTACGAGTGGTACTTGTTCGCAAGATCGTTCAGCCAGACCGCGACGCCGAAATCGAGGAGCGATCCGGAGCCGAAATCGTAGGCCGCGAGTTTGTCGAGCAGGTACCGGAAGAGCCGCGCGTGGATGCGGTCGATCTCGTGGTGGAGCAGGTACGCGCCCTCGATCGGCGGGCCCTCGGAGCCGTCGCTGTCGATGCGGTGCGAGATCTTGTGGAAGCTCTTCTGACGGACGCCGTTGATGTAGTACTCGGTGCTGTCGTTGCCGTCGCCGATCTGGATCGTCGCGGCGCGCGTCGTGCCGCACGCCATCGCGAGCGCGATGATATCCATCTGCATCCGCGCGACCTTCTCCAGGTTGTCGTTCGCGCGCGCGTCCGGGCTCATCGCCTCCATCGCCGCGACCTCTTCCGTCGTGAGCGCGCACTGGAGCCCGACCTCGAGGTCCCGGATCGACTGGAAATGAAGCTCCAATCGATCGCGGTCGGCCTTGCCGAGATCGCTGCGCGTCATCAGCGATTGCATCTGCTCGCGCACGAGATCGTTCACGCTCTTGCGTTGCGCGGCGAGCCTCTTCAGGACCTCGGGGTCGAGGTTCGAGAGGCCGAACAGCGCCTTGTAGGCGTTGATCGGGTTGTGCTCGGCCGCGCGGATGACCTTCGCGTCGCGGTACGAGAGCACCTCGTTGATGTAGCCGGCCTTCTTGCCCGCATAAAGCGTGAGAGGCTCGACGCCGGCGGCATTGAGCTCGCGCGCGATGCGGTTGTCGATCGACTCGCCCATCGCCAGCGACTCGTTGCCGACCGGATCCGTGGAGACCTTCTGCGCCGTGAGGCACTGGTTGCCGCCGCCGGAGTGGCCGCAGCCGTTGCCCGGGAACGCGAAGTTGATGCCCTTCACCAGGAGGAGGCGCGAGGCGTACGCGCTGAGCTCGCTGACCGCGCGATCACTCTCGGCGTTCATCGAGTCGGTCGTGAGCGCGCCGGTCTGGCTCGGCCAGAACATCTCCGGCTCGTCGTCCGTCTTCTGCACGACGCCGTTCGCCTGGCGCATGAAGATCGCGAACGGAGGCACGTCGCCTGGGCCGGCCTCGGCCTTGCGCGGCGAGAAGCTCTCCAGGAACGGGAGCGCGAGGGAGACGCCGAAGAGACCTCGAAGAAAATGACGGCGATTCATGGCGCGACCTCCACGGGGCGGCGGGTCGAGAAGGCGTCGGAGGAGATGAGCTCGAGCAGGAGATCCTTGACGGACATGCCGGTGCGCGAGGCCTCGCCGAGCTTCGTGATGAGCACGTTGTCCTCGACCTCGGCGTCCCTGCCGTAAGCGAACTCGAGCCAGTTCTTCGCGAAGCACTCGTTCGCCTCGCGGCTCTCCGCGAGCATCTGGCTCCACTCGATGGCGTCGTTGAACGTCGCCATTCCGCCGCCGAGCGGATACGCGTCCGCGGCGTTGACCGGGAAGCCGTTGTCCTCGGCCCGGTAGCGGCCGATCGCGTCGTAGTTCTCGAACGCGAAGCCGGCCGGGTTGATGAGCGTGCCGTGGCACGAGGCGCCGCACGTGCCCTTGCCGGTGTGGCCGGCGACGATCTCGCGCGTCGTCTTGCCCTCCACGGGCGGGAGCGGCGGGACGTTGTTCGGCGGCGGCGGCAAACGCGCGCAGAGGACACGCAGGTTCACGAAGACGCCGCGGTGGATCGGATCGGAGGCGCGGGCCGTGCCGTTCGCCGCGAGGAAGCCGGCGCGCGTGAGGATGCCGCTGCGTTTCTCCGCGTCGAGCTCGACCTTGCCGAACTCGGCGCCGTTCGGCGCGGCGACGTCGTAGATGGGCGCGAGCCTGTCGTTCAAGAACGCGGTGCGCGACGTGAGCAGCTCGTGGAAGCCGCCTTCTTGCTCGAAGACCACGTCCTCGACGAAGAGCTCGGCCTCGCGAATGAGGTCCTGGCCCACCTCGGGGACGAACTCGGGGAAGACGGCCGGATCCTTGTAGAGATCGCCGAACTTCCTCCAGTCGAAGAGCTGGCTGTGGAACGAGAGGATGACCTCGCGCGCCTGCGGATCGGCGAGCATACGCTCGGCGTGGGCGCGCAGGCCCTCCTTCGTGTCGAGCTCGCCCGTCGCGGCGGCCTCGAAGAGGACGTCGTCCGGCATCGTGTTCCAGAGGAGGTACGAGAGCCTCGACGCAAGCTCGTACGGGCCGAGCGGGATGAGGCCATCGGTGCGCGGCTTGCGCGTGCCCTCGACGCGATAGATGAAATGCGGCGACTGGAAGAAGGCCGAGAGGACGTGCTCGACGCCGGCGAGGAAGGGATCGCCGTCGATCAAAGACGGGGCCTCGTTGAAGAGCGCGACGTGTGTGTCGATCTCTTGCGCCGTGAGGGGCCGACGGTACGCGCGTTTGCCGACGCTCTCGATGAAAGCGCGGGCGCGGGCCTCATTCCCTTGTCCCTCGTCGGCCGGCACGAGCGCCGCGACCTTCGCGGGATCCGCGACGATCAGGGCCGCGAGCTCCTCGGCGGCGCGCTGATAATCGGCCCACAGGTTGGGCGTGACGGAAAGAACGGCCTCGTTGTTGTCGAAGACGCCGCCGAGCGGGTCTCCGGTGAACGACGCCGAAAATCCGGGACGCTCTTCGAGGCGCAATACATCACGCACCGAGTTTTCCCATTGCGCATGGGTCAAGCGCGGGAAGGCGCTGCGCTCGGGTATCGATTGAACGGCTGCTTGATCATCCGACGAGCCGCCGATCGTCCCGACGCACGCGGGCACGAGACAAGCGAGGACGATCGCTCCGGCGCGTAGGAGCGTCGGAATGCGGCGCATGACGGAGGAAGGGGCGCTCAAAGTCTCCATGCCGGCCACCTCCAGGGCTTTGGCAACCACGGTGGTATGCCGGTGCTCCACGCGCGTCAACGCGCAATCACGGCTTCCGATCCAAGGTTCTGCCGATTCTCTTGGAGCACACACGAATTTCGCAATCGCATGGGATTTTGCTGCCGAGGACGGTGCTCTCGGGGGCTTTACCCCCGGGCACGGGCCCCTGTAGGCTCACGCCGTGCTTCCGATGAACGCGGTGCCGCGAAGAGCGGCGAATCGCTCGCGAGCCACGCGCGCGGCGGCGTGGGCCTTCACGCTTTCGACGCGCCTCGCGGCGCCGATCCTGGGCTTCGTTTGGGCGAGCGCGCCGGCTTCGGCCGCGGCCGCGGAGCCAGCGGCGAAGAAGGTGCTGGCCGTGCACGTGGAGGGCCAGGACGCAGACGTGGTGCGCGGGGACATCGAGGCCGCGCTGCCCGATCGGATCGTCGTGGCCACGACGAAGGAGTTTTCCGCAGCGCTGAAGAAGGCGGGCCAGGCGAAGCCGCTCGGCGCCGGCATGACGAACGCGAAGCAACGCGACAGGCTCGTGCCACGCGTGCAACAAGCGGCGTCGATCATCGGCGCGGGCGCGGTGCTCGTGGGCATCGTGCAGAAGGTGCGCGGAGAAAAACGCGTGCACCTCGTGTGGGTGAACGCGGAGGACGACGCGACGCCCGTGGACGAGGCGGTGTCGTTGAAGGGCTCCGAGGAAGAGCGGAGGAAGGCGATCGCGACGGCGATCGGGAGCGCGGTGGAGGCGTACGCGCCGGCGCCGCCGCCCGAGCCGAAGGAGAACACGCCGCCTCCGCCGAGCGAGGCGAAGCCGAAGGAGGAGGAGGAGTCTTCGGCCCGCGTGCGGCATCAAGCGGGCTCGTCGATCGTGTCGGCGGAGGTCGGCTTCGAGCTCGGCGGGCGCGTGTTCACGTACTCGGACGGGATCTCGGGGAACCTGCGGCGGTACGACGTGTACGGCGCGCCCGTCGGGGCCGTGCAGGTCGAGGTGTTCCCGGCGGCGATGACGACGATCCCGGTGCTGCGCGACCTCGGGATCTCGGCGGGGTATGCGCGCGCGTTCGGGCTCGCATCCGCGACGGAGGGCGGCGATCCGGTGGACACGGTCTACCAGCGGATCACGGCCGCGCTGAAGTACCGGATCCCGATCTCGCGGCCGATGGGGCCTGTGATCGGCGTGCTCGGCGGGGTCCGTTGGCAGCAGTTCCAGATCGACGCGCCCGGCGACCTCGGCGCGCAGGTGGCGAACGTGGACTACCTGGCGATCCGCGCGGGCGTCGACGGGTGGATCCCTGTCGGGCCGGTTGCGGTGCTCCTCGGGTTCGAGTGGCTCGAGCCGCTCACGACGGGCGCGGTGTACGAGCGGTTCTCGGGCGCGAAGGTGCATGGGATCACGGCGGCGGCGGGGCTTGCCGTGCGCTTCGAGTCGGGGCTCCAGATCCGGCTCACGGGCCACTACGATCGGTTCTTCTCGGACTTCGATCCCGTGCTCGGCGATGCGTATGTGGCGGGCGGCGCGCTCGACCAGTTCTTCGGCGTCCGGCTCGGCCTGGCTTACATGGATTGAGGAGACGATGATGAACGCGCGCTTCCTTCGTATCTGCGTCGCGGCGCTCGGCGCGCCTCTCGTCGTCGCGCTCGCGGCTGGTTGTCCGGGCACGTTGACCGAGGAGGAGAAGGCGATCTTCCAGGGCGGCGGGGCCTGCCCGGACGTGCCTGCGATGCTCGCGGCGAAATGCGGCACGGCGAACTGCCATGCGTCGGGCTCGACGACGGTGGACCTCGCGTCGCCGAACCTGGAGTCGCGGCTCGTGAGCGTGGCTGGGACCGAGTCGTGCGGGAGCGTGATCCTCGCGAACCCGATCGATCCGACGGGCAGCCTGATCTACGCGAAGCTCGTGGATCCGCCGCCGTGCGGGCTGAGGATGCCGCTCGGCGGATCGCTCAGCGACCTCGAGATCAACTGCGTGAAGCTCTGGATCGAGAGCCTCGATCCGAACGCGGGCCCGGGCTCGGGCGGCGCCGGTGGCATGGGCGGCATGGGCGGCATGGGCGGCGCTGGCGGGATGGGCGGAGGCATGGGCGGCGCCGGTGGGTGAGGACCACCTTCGCTCGGGGTTGACCGCCGGCGAAGGTAAGGGAGCACCACCTTCGCTCGGGGTCGACCACCGGCGAAGGTAAGGCTGGACCACCTTCGCTCGGGGTCGACTGCCGGCGAAGGTGGTCCTCACCCACCCGCGCCGTGCCTACGGACTGCTGCGCGACCCCTTGCATCGACCGCATCGCGGTCGATGCACCAACGGTCCAGGGCTTGCCCTGGTCCGGGTGCAGGGGCGGACAGCCCCTGCTCGGGTCCGGGGTGAAACCCCGGCGCCACGCTCCCCTGCTCCCCTACGACAACACCTTCGCGGCGGGCCGTCGGATCAACACGAATGGCTGCACGATGGCTGCTTGGAAGCGCGCCGTTGCGTCGAGCGACCAGCGCGTGAGCTCCTCGGCTGTGGGCTTCAGGAGTTTGCCTTCGCGGATCCACGCGTCGACGACGGGCACGTCGTTCTTTGCGAGGGCTACGCCGACGTCGAGCAGGTCGAGTGCGTCGTCGACGATGATGACGGCGTCGCGCGCGAGGTGCGCGCGGAGGTCGCTCCAGTGGACGTCCCCGAGGGTCTCGGCGATACGTTCGCGCATGATGGCGAGAGCCTAGCTTTTCCTCGGCTCGGTTCCATCGTAGGCCACGGTTCGTCATGCTGATCCTGCCCGCGATCGATCTCTTCGAAGGCAAGGCCGTCCGCCTGCATCAGGGGCGGTACGATGCCGTCACCGTCTACGACGCGGATCCTGTGGGCCTCGCGGCGACGCTCAGGGGCAAGGTCGAGGCGCTGCACGTGGTTGATCTGGAGGGCGCGCGGGAAGGTCGTCCTGTGCAGAAGGAGCTCGTCCGCACGGTCGTGCAGGCGTTCGGGCCGGGCGTGGAGGTCGGCGGTGGGGTGCGGTCGGCCGAGACTGCGGAGGCGTACCTCGCGCTCGGGGCCGACAAGGTCGTGCTCGGCACGGCGGCGATTCGTGATCTCGCGATGGTGCGCGCGCTGGCGACGGCGCACCCGGGGCGCGTCGTCGTTGCGCTCGATGCGAAGGACGGGTTCGTCGCGGTGGAAGGGTGGGTGCAGACGTCCACACGGACGGCGCTCGATGTGGCGCGGGATCTCGCGGGTGCGCCGGTGGCGGCGCTCCTCTACACGGACGTTTCGCGGGACGGCACGCAGGCCGGGCCGAACGTCACGGCGACTGCGGCGCTCGCCGAGAAGGGAGGGTTTTCCGTGATCGCGTCGGGCGGCGTGGGCACCCTCGAGCACCTCCGCGCGCTCGCGCGTGTCCCGGGCGTGGCCGCCGCGATCGTGGGGCGCGCGCTCTATGAACGCGTTTTCACGCTGGAAGAGGCGATCGCCGCGGCGGCTTCCGTTCCCTGACGCACCCGGTTCGGTACGCGAAACGCCCCGCCTGCCCTTTTCCCGCGGCGATCATCGTGTACCCTTCGCGCCGTGGCCGATCGAGCATCCCCGCCGCGCCCTCCCCCGGGTGATCCCGGGGAGGACTTTCTCTTCCACCTCTACCGCGGCGGCGAGCTCCTGCAGGACAACCGCGTCGTGGAGGCGCGGGTCGAGCTCGAACGAGCGCTCGAGCTCTCGCCCGCGGATCCGAAGGGCCAGGACCTGCTCGGCGTCGCCTACTTCCGGCTCGGCCTCTACCCGCGCGCCGTCGCGATCTACGACAAGCTCGTCCAGGCGTACCCGGAGTCCCTCGAGCCACGCGTGAACCTCGCGCTCTGCTTGCTGAAGACGGGGCAACCCATGCGGGCGCGGCAGGAGCTCGAGAAGGTGGTCGCGCAGCAGGCGAACCACCAGCGCGCGTGGGGCTACCTCGGCCTCGCGCACCAGGCGCTCGGCGATCCGGATCGCGCGCTCCACGCGTTCACGCGCGGCGGTCACGAGGCGATGGCGCGGAGGATCATGGACGCGACCGGCGTGACGCTGAACGGGCAGCGCAAGCCCTCGATGCCGCCGGGGTCGTTCCAGGAGCTCGATCGCACGATGGATCTCAACCCTTCGAGCGCGCTGCCGCAGTCGCTCTCGGCGGGCTGGGACGCGCTGCTCGCCGCGGCGGACGCTCCGCCTGCACGCGCCGCGACGCCGACCGCGAACGCGACGACGACGACGACGAACGGCGTGACGAAGTCCGACTCGCCGCCGCGTGGGCCGCTCTCGCCGACCGATCTCGGCCGGCGCCACACGCTCACGTTCCCGGCGGAGGGGAAGATCGCGGCGCACCCGGGCGGCGTGCTGCTCGTGGCGGCGACGAACGGGTTTGCGGTGCGGCCCTCGCTCGTCCGCTCGATGGCGTACGCGAACGGCCTCCGTCACAAGCCGCTGATGCGCAGGATGCGCGGAAAATCGCTCGAAGAGCCGCTCGGCGGCGAGGGCGACGTGATCGTCGAGCTCGAAGGCCGGGGCGATCTCGTCCTCGCGCCGCCGCCGGAGCACGAGCTCGTGTCGATCAGCTTGGAAGAAGAGCCGCTCTACCTGCGCGAGGATCTGCTCGGTGGCTTCGAAGGGGCGATGAGCTACGAGAACGGCCGTATGCCCGTGGGCGATGGCGAGGCGGTCGGGATGGTGCAGCTCCGTGGCCCGGGCACGCTCGTGGCGCGCCTCAAGGCGCCGATGCTCGCGCTCGACGTCCGTGAGGGCAAGAGCTCCGCGCTGCACGCGCCGAGCGTCCTCGGCTGGATGGGCCGCGTGATCCCGCGCGCGCTCCCCCCGAGCGAGGCGCCCGCCGGCGCCAAGAGTTTTGTCGTCTTCAGTGGCGAGGGCACGGTGCTGCTCCATGGTCGCTAGCGGCTCGAAGGTGGACAAGGCGTCGCTGCGGCAGATCAAGGCCGCGCGACGGAAGACGCTCTGGGAGGACGCGCGGAACGTCCCGAACCTCCTGACGTTCGCCCGGATCGTCATGATCCCGATCGTGCTGATCCTGCTCGGGCGCGGCAGCCCCCACGACTGCTTCTGGGCCGCGGCCGTCTACGCGCTCGCCGCGATCACCGACATGCTCGACGGCTGGCTCGCGCGACGGCAGGGCCTCGTGAGCGTGCTCGGCAAGTTCCTCGATCCGCTCGCGGACAAACTCATCGTCACGGGCACGCTCGTGTGGCTCGTGCCGATGGGGCGGATCTCGGCGTGGGCGGTCGTGCTCCTGATCTCGCGCGAGATCACGATCACGGCGCTGCGCTCGATCGCCTCGTCCGAGGGCATCATCATCGCCGCGGGCGAGGGCGGGAAGACGAAGACCGCGCTGCAGATGATCGGGATCGTGTGCCTGATCCTCGGCTACCCGTACTGGTTCACGATCGGCATCATCGACTTCGGCGTCGTCGACCTCGTGCACGTGGGGCGGCTGCTCATCTACACGTCGCTCGTGTTCTCGTTGTGGAGCGCGGGCCGGTACATGAGCCTCTTCGTGGACGCCATCGACGCGAAGAACAAGGCGGCGTACGAGGGACCGGAGCAGGCGCGGGAAAAATGATAAGAGAGCCGGCGTGATTTCACGCCGTATCTTCCCGGGGTTCGTCCTGGTTGCGCTCGCCGCGGGCCTCGCCTTGGCCGCGTGTTCGAACCAGGGCGTGGGTCAGGCCTGCAGCATCGACAACAACAACACGGACTGCGAGGAAGGCCTCGTGTGCGTGTCGAAGACCGAGCTGCTCGGCGTCTCGGACATCTGCTGCCCACCAACGGGCAGTGACGAACCCGCGTGCACGCCCGGGGCGCTCACGGGCGGCGTCGGCGGCGCAGGCGGTACGGGCGGCACCGGAGGCACGGGCGGCACCGGGGGCACGGGCGGCACCGGAGGCGAAGCCGGCACCGGAGGCACGGGCGGGGTCGGTGGGATGGGCGGCACCGGGGGCAGCGGGGGCTGAGGCCCAGCACGTGCCGACGTCGACCGATCCTCTCTCGCTCCCGTTCGCGCCGAGTGATCTCGACACGCTGGCGGGCGCGCCCGGGCCGATCCGCATGGCAGGTCGGGTGCTCGAGGTCGTGGACGACGAGGTCGTCCTCGCGGACGCGTTCGCGCGCGTGACGATCACGCTCGCCGAAGGATCACTCGTGCCCGCGGATCTCGCGGTCGTCGAGGCCTCGTTCGTCGCGGGCAAGCTCGCGCGGGGCCGCGTGATCGAGCGGCGCGCGCCGAACACGCCGAACGTCTCGCCGGGCGCGGCGAGCGAGATACCGAAGACCGAGACGGAGCGGCTCGTGTTTCGGGGCGTGGGCGGCGCGCTCCGGGCGCGGGCGGAGGCGCTCGCCGAGGTGCGATCGTTCTTCGTTCGCCGGGGTTTCTTGGAGGTCGAAACACCCTCGATGGTCCCCTGCCCCGGCCTCGATCTGCACCTCGATGCGTTTGGTGTGGAGGGTGCGCCCGAGGGTCACCCGCTCTGGCTCATCACGTCGCCCGAGTACCAAATGAAGCGCCTGCTCGCGGGCGGCGTGCCGCGTTGTTTCCAGCTCGCGCGGTGTTATCGCCGCGGTGAGATCGGCAGCCGCCACAACCCCGAGTTCACGATGCTCGAGTGGTACCGCGCCTTCGCGCCGATGGACGCGGTCGTCGCGGACACGGAGGAGCTCGTGCGGTCGGTCGTCTCGAAGCTCGCGGGGACGAGCGTGATCGAGGTCGAAGGGACGCGCGTGGATCTCGCGGCGCCGTTCGAGCGGGTCTCGGTCGGCGAGGCGTTCGCGCGGTACGCGGGCACGAGCGCGGACGAGGCGATCACGATGGCGAGCGCGGACGAGGACCGCTTCTTCCGGCTGCTCGTCGAAGAGGTCGAGCCGAAGCTCGCGCGCCTCGGCCGGCCTGTTTTCCTCGTCGAATACCCTGCCCCGTTCGCCTCGCTCGCGCGCCTCTGCCCGAGCGATCCACGTGTCGCCGAGCGCTTCGAGCTCTACGTGGGCAGCCTGGAGGTATGCAACGGCTTCGGCGAGCTGACGGATCCGATCGAGCAACGCGCGCGCTTCGAGCGAGATCAGGCGCAGCGGCGCGCCGAGGGCAAACCCGTCTATCCGATCGACGAGCGCTTCCTCGCGGCGCTCGCGGAGGGCATGCCGCCCGCGGCCGGCAATGCGCTCGGCATCGATCGGCTCGTCACGCTCGGCCTCGGGGCGCGCGCGATCGGCGACGTGACGGCGTTCCCGTACGCGTGGTTGTGAAGCCGCCCGCGCCGAGCCACGAGGCGCTCCTCGCGCTCGAGAGCAAATACGCCGCGATCGCGGAGCTCCGGCGCGCGCGGGATCGCGGCGAGCCGATCCCCGAGCGCGCCGTGTTCAAGGCCCTCGCCGAGCGCTTCCCCGGCGCGCTGCACGAGCTCGACACCTTGCCCCTCGACGTCGTCGACGCGCGCCTCGCCGCGATCCGAGCGGTCGTCGCGGGCGGCGAGATCGAGCCGTGGATGGCGTGGATGGCGAGCTACCACGCGCTGCTCCGCGCGGGCCTGCACATCCGGATCCGCACGACGAAGGATCGCACTCGCGGCGCCGAACGGGCGAGCGAGCTCGCGGCGGACGCCTCGTCGCACGCGGGCATCGAGGTCGACGTCGCGTTCGTACACGCCACGCTCCGCCCGCCCAAAGGCCGGCTCGTGGGTGTCGTCTACACGCGCCTCGAAGCCCTCTTCGGCGAGCCGGCTTCATCGATCCGCGCAACGCTCTTCCCGAGGCTCCGTGATCGCCGCCCGGAGATCTCGGGCGACGACGAGGCGTGATACCCTCGGCGCGATGAGCGAGCCGGCCGAGAACCCCTACCTGGCTCCCGCGGCAGGTGATCCCCCGAAGCCACGCGGCACGACGCTCGCGGACAGCCGCATCCTCCGCTTCGTCTTCTTCGGCCTGCTCTACCTCGCGCAGGGCATCCCGTGGGGCTTCCTCGCGGGCGGCTATCGCGTCTTCCTGATCGATCGCGGCCTCAGCAACGAGGACCTCGGCACGGTCATGGGGATCGCCTACCTGCCCTGGAGCTTCAAGGTCTTCTACGGGCCGCTGCTCGATCGGTATCGCGGCGGCCGGTTCGGCCGGCGGCGCCCGTTCATCATCCTCGCCGAGATCATGATGGGCCTGCCGCTGCTCGCGCTCGCCGCGGTGGATCCGGGTCGGCTCGGCCTGATCAACGTGCTCCTGTTCGCGCACAACACGTTCGCCGCGCTGCAGGATCTGGCCGTGGACGGGCTCGCGGTGGACATCCTGCCGGCGAACGAGACCGGCCGCGCCAACAGCATCATGTGGGCCGGCAAGACGATCGGCGTCACGCTCGGATCGAGCGGCGCGGTGATCGCGAAGCACATCGGATGGCAGGCGACGTTCGTCGCGATGACCTTGCCGGTGTGGCTGATCATGGTCGTGCCGCTGCTCGTGCGGGAGCGGCCGCCGAGCGAGGACACGCGCCTCGGGCGCGAGGGCAGGCGCCTCGACGTGCCGGAGCTCGTCCGCACGCTCAAGTTCCCCCCGACGCTCGCGGGCTTCCTCATCGCGTTCCTCGCGCCGGCCGGCTTCGCGCTCGTCGGTACGTTCACGACGCGCCTCTACCGCAAGGACCTCGGGCTCTCCGAGGAGGCGCTCTTCCTGCTGAGCGTCGTCGATGCGCCCGCGGGCGTCGTGGGCTCGCTCGTCGGCGGCGCGCTCGCGGACCGCTTCGGCATGCACAAGGCGATCGCCGCGGGCATGGCCTGGATCGGCGGCGTGATGGCGCTCTTCGCGACGCTCTCCGGCTACTGGCCCAACTACGGGTTTCTCGTCGCCTACCAGGCGCTCTTGCAGATCGGGATCTGCTTCTACAGCGCGGCGGCGCTGAAGTTTTTCATGAGGCTCACGAACCCCGCCGTCGGAGCGACGCAGTTCACGGCCTACATGGCCATGACGAACCTCTGCTACTCGTTCACCGCGCGGTACGGCGGATGGATGGCAGATCATCTCGGCTACGGGCGCGCGATCCTCATCGCCGCTGTCGTCCAGGTCGCCGCGATCCCGCTCCTCCTCATCTGCGATCCGAAGAAGGCCGAGGCGCACTTCCGAAGCGACGAAAAAGACGCGCAGACTGCAACGGAGGTGTGAGCTCCGCAGCCTGCCTTTTCCCGCGGAGAGCACACGCGGCGAACAATTCTCCCCTGACGTGAACGCACACATTTCGCAACGATTCGGCCGTTGCGGCGAGGCTTTCGATCAGCCTACATCGATGGCCTCACGCGGGACGACAATCGTTCGAGGTGAAACGAATGCGTAGACGATGGACGTGGCTGTGGGCCGCGACGCTCTCGGGAGCCGCGCTCGCGGCAGGATGCGGCGGGGCCGACGAAGATCTCGGGCTCAGTTCGGGTCCAGGCGTCGGGGGCGGCGCAGGACAAGGCGGATCAGGACAAGGCGGCGCGGGCCAGGGCGGGGCCGGGCAAGGCGGCGGAGGGCCAAAGGGCCCCGCCGATCTGCGCGCCGACGTGAACCGCAACGGCACGATCGATCTCGACGATCCCAGCGAAGATCAGGGCGAGGACACCTGGGACGCCGCACACGGCGCGATTTTCCTCGCCAACATCGACGACGATCAGGACCAGTGCCCCGGGAGCGGTCAGCCCGATTCGCAGCTCGTCGCCTGCAACGACGCCGCGGACACGGTGGTGAACGGCGAGGAAGATCTCGCGGATCTCGCGCGGATCGTGGCCGCGCCGTGGCCGGAGGCGTACGCAGACGCCTCGGGCACGATCACCGTGAGCGCGCCGGAGCAAGTGCAGCTCTTCCGGAAGACGACGTCGGGCTCGTTCGAGCGCTTCGATCCCGCGACGAAGCTCGGCCAGGCGGATCTCGCGGCCGGCGTGGAGCTCGCGATCGAGGCGCGCGACATCGTGCGTGACGCGGCGGTCTGGGACGGGTTCGTCGACGTCTCGCTGACGGTGACGGGCACCGATCCCTCGGGCGCGCCGATGCCGGAGGCGAAGGACACAGTGCGGCTGCGCGTGGCGCCGGTGCTCTTCCGACACCACCTGCACCCGGCGCGCACGATCTACGCGGCGAACGTCCAGGGGGAGTCCTCGTCGACGGCGTTCCGCAACGATCTGAAGGCGGCCATGCAGACCGCGGGCCTCTCCGAGCCGCTCTACGAGCACGCGAGCTCGGATCAGTGGACGCAGGACTACTTCGAGACCGCGTACACGTCGATGCCCGGCCCGGGCGGCAAGCAACACGTGATGCACGTGAACTTCCGCTCGGCGAACCACACGGGCAGCCTGCGCAGCGCAGGAAGGATCGTGTTCGCGCTTCGCGGCAAGGACGTCGGAGGTCTCGCGCAGTTCGATCCGATGCACTCGAACGAGATGGATTCGCTGAACTCGTTCGGCAACCTGGAGACCGTTCCGCCCTACACCCACAACGGCAAGAGCTACCCGAACGGACGGGTGCTGCGCGGCTCGACGCCTTCGTTCTACCCGGACAAGAGCTTCGATCGCATGGTGAGCGCGCAAGGCGCGCAGCCCATCATCTACATCGACACGGAGTGGCTGCTGGTCGGTCACGTCGACGAGACGACGACGTTCGTCAAAGCAAACACGCCACGCGGCTGGGCGCTCGGCCTGAACGACGCCGCGCTCGCAAAGCAGATGCTCGAGGACGCAAAAGCGGCCGGGCACGGCAACGTGTCGATGTTCGTCGGCAAATACTGGTGGGGCAACGCGCCCGCCGAGGTCACGATCGACGAGGTGCTGAACGATCCCGACGTGATGAACGAGAGCGCGTCGGCGGCAGTCGAGGTCGCCGGGCAGCTCGAGGTGCTGAAGCAGGAGACGGGCATCACGGACGCCGAGATCATCCGCATCCCGTTCCTGCACCAGCCGGCGGAGGGCTACTCGGTCGCCTACCAGCCAGGCACGGTGAACGGGATCTACCTCTCGGACACGGTCTTCGGCGCGCCGAAGCCGCACGGTCCAAACATCAACGGAGAGGACATCTTCGAGGCGCAGCTCGTCGAGGCATTCAAGCCCTACGGCATCACCGTGAGCTTCATCGAGAACTGGAACCTCTACCACCGCAACGACGGAGAGGTGCATTGCGGGTCGAACACGACGCGGGTCGTGCCGGAAACGAACCCCTGGTGGGAAGGTGCTCTATGAAGGCGAAGCGTGTCTTGGGGATCGGCATCGTCGCAGCGGGGCTCTTGCTCTCGGCGCTCACAGGCGCAGCAAACGCGGCCGAAGGCGTGTGGATCGGGCCGGATCGGATCACCGCGCAGGATCGAGCGGCGCTCGTCCAGGCGATCGGCGTCGCACGCAAGGAGAACCCCGCGGCATTCGACACGCTCGCGCGGCTGCGCGAGGACATGCCCGCGCTCGACGCGCAGAAGCGAGGCCGGTACGTGCCCGTCGCAGCCATCCTGAAGGGGCTCGGCAAGGACGCACTGCTGCCGATGCTGAACGAGCTCGCGGTGGACGCAAAGCCACGCGGAGACATGAACGACGACGCGTGGCACGCATGGCGCGTGGGCCTCGTGGAAGCCGTGGGCTCACTGCGAGACGGTCGCGCAGCCCCCGTGCTCTTCGCACTCATCGACGTGACGGAGATGGACACGGATCTCGTGCGCGCCGCAGCCTCCGCACTCGGCAAGCTCGGCACGGACGCAGCCGCGCAGAAGCTCGTGGCGCTGGCGAAAAAGGAAGGCCCGAAGCAGAAGGGCGTGCTCGCAGGGATGGGCGATTGCCGAAGGCTCGTGGCAGCCGAGGCACTCGCATCCGCGCTCTCCGCGCACCCAAACGCAGAGACGGCGATCCTCGTGGCGCGATCCCTCGGCGACGTGGGCTCCGCATGGGCCTGGAAGACGCCAATCATCGCGGCGAGCGGCGAGGAAGAGTCCGTGCGCAGGACCGCAGCCCAAGCGCTCGTGGAGTCCTACCTGCGGTACGAAGGCGAGGCGCGCACGGTCATCACGAAGGCCGTACTGATGGTGGATCACCCGTCGACGCCAGCACTCGTGGAAGCCGCGAAGCGCAGCGCTCGCCCAGGAGATCAAGCCGCGCTCGACGCACTGATCGAGCGGTTCAAGAACAGCCCGCTCCACCCCTGAGGGAGGCCGTAGCGCCGGGGTTTCACCCCGGACCCGAGCAGGGGCTATCCGCCCCTGCACCCGGACCAGCGCAAGCGCTGGACCCGGGGTCGATGAACTGCGCAACGCGCAGTTCATCGAACAGGCCGCGGCAAGACTGGCGAGGCCTGGCCCGCCGAGACGGCAGCGCTGCTGTCTCGATGGGCAACGCCGCTCGTGATCTTGCCACGGGCCGTCCGAGAAACCGCGCATCGCGCGGTTTCTCGGCCCTCGGTCCAGGCCGTGCCTGGTCCGGGGTGAAGGGGGCGGACAGCCCCCTTC
>NZ_JARZHG010000003.1 GCF_029946505.1 Polyangium sp. y55x31 | reverse complement strand
GGGCGGCGCGGGCGGCGACGGCGGCGCGGGTGGCGCTGGCGGCGCTGGCGGCGCTGGCGGCGCCGGCGGCGACGGCAGCGGTGGCACGGTGGGCGAGGACGGCGGCAACTGCGGCTGCCGCACCGTCGGCTCGACCGGCGACACGCGCACGGGCTTCGTGCTCGTCCTCGGCGCAGCGCTGATCGCTCTGCGTCGGCGTCCTCGGCGCGCGGCCTGAACAAGACCGGGGCGGCCCACGCACGAGGGCCGCCCCGCCTCCCTCCGCCGGGCCCCGGCGAGACTCCCCATCCCCCATCAAGTCGGGCATCATTCGAACCGCAATGCGGCACGTGCTCGATCCGAATCCGGAGCTGCGCTCCGAGCCGAATGGACGGAGCTCCTCGGCGAGCTCGTCGACGCCCGGTGGAGCTCATCGGCCCTACTTCTTCTTGGCCCTCTCCCAGCATTTCGAGCGATAGCTCGAGAGGCGCAGCTCATGCCTGGCATTGTCCGATTCGGATGCGGACGCCGTCGTAAACGCGTTTGGCGGCGACGGGGCGAGGCGTCACGTGCGCGTGACAGCGGATGTCACGGCCGCGTGACACCGTCTCATCCGCGTGACACCACCCCATCCGCGTGATGAGACCGCGGGCGCGCGGCTCCGGTCGAGGGATGCCCGGCGAATCGTAGGGGGCTCCGCCGCGGGCTCGGGCTGGCACGACGCCTGCAATCTCTGCTGCGCTGCGTTTCATCGCGCTCAGCCATTTGCTTCCGAGGTAAAATGAGATGAGAAAGCTCCCGTCCGCCCTCGTCGCTTCGGGTCTGGGTAGCCTCGCGCTGCTCGTCGCCTCCAATAGCCCGGCCGCGCCGCCTCAGGTGCACCCCGACGCAATCAATCTCGCGTCCATCCTCGATGATCACACGGTCGTCTCGCCGGGCACCCCCGGTGCTGCAGACACCCCGGGGATGATCGCCGCGGTGGTCGCGGGCAACCACATCATCGCGAAGGGCCATGCAGGCTGGGCGAGGCTCGGCGCGGTCAATCCGGTCGCGATGACGCACGACGCGGTCTTCAACATCGGCTCCATCAGCAAGAGCATCACGGCGCTCGCGCTGGCCAAGCTGATCGACTCCGGCGTCGTCATCTCGACCAGCCCCACCGTGTATCTGTCCTGGGACACCAAGCTCTCGGACGCGCTGGGCCTCGCGCCGGACTATTTCCACCGCTTCTTCTCGGACGACACCGACCGCGCGAACGTCACGCTCAGGCAAGTGGCTGCCCACCGCTCCGGGTACGATTGCGCGACGAGGATCTACTCGCACGATTTTCCGAACAACTGGCAGACCAAGACGCGCCCGCAGCTCGCGCGGGATTACCTCGTGGGCACCGTCGCGGCCAACATCGGCGCTGGCCAGTACCCGAACGGCGCTCTCGGCGATTGCTATGGGGCCATCGGCACCTACGAATACGAGAACCTGAACTTCTTCATCCTGCAGGCCGTCATCAACAAGTGGCTGCCCGCCGGCGTCCACGATTACACGGAGTACGTGAAGGAATATGTTGTCGAGCCGCACGGGATGGACGTCGGCTGGGCGTGGGGCAGGAGCGATCTGATGGCGGCGACGGGGCTCGATTACTCGTCCAGCAGCCCCAGCACCGACAATTACTGGAACGCCCACTTCTTCCCCGACCCCGTCTGGGCCTCCGGGCACCACTACCCCAGGTATTACAACTCCTCCTGGACGGTCACGCCGATCAACGCGCCCGCATACGGGAACGGCGCGTCTCTGTACAACAACGCGGTCGACAGCATCGCGACGGGTGCGGGTGGGTTCGCCTTCACGGTCTACGATTTCGCGCGGTATGCGACGCTCCTCCTTCGCGACCGATCTGCAGCCGTCCAGCAGGTGCGCGAGCGGGACTACAGCGTCTACAACTTCGGGTGGGAGTCGTCGGTGATCTCGAGCAGCCCGCTGCTCGTCGCCCGGGGATACCACCACAACGGCGCGATCTCCGCGGGCTCCTACGCGAAGATCTGGTTCTCTCCGGAGCTAGATCTCGCCTACATCTCGTTCGCGAATGGAGGCGCAGCCCCCGGCTCTGCCAACGAGGACGTCCAGGATGTCATGATGGACGGGATCGTCCCCGTGGATACGGGCGGGTGCGCCGATACCGACGACGTCAAGCACGTGCAGCGGTTCTACAACCAGAGGATGTTCGGCTGCGCCGGCTCGGTCACCTATACCCAGGCGAGCTCGCTGTGCAAGACCGGCTATCATGTGTGCACGGCCGCCGAATACGCGACCTACAACCAGTACGGCACGGCCAGCGTGGAGAACGCCGAGGCTCCCATGGACCACTACTGGACCTCGACCAACTTGAAGTACACGGGCAGCTCGAGCGGCAACTGCTCCGCGACGACCGCTGCGGGCGCGTATGCCTGCGATACGAACGAGCCCATGCGCGTCTGCTCGCCGACCGCCACGTATGACCTGCTCGAGTCCGCCTACAGGGACACGCAGGGGAACTACTGCAACTGGATCAACTGCGGCTATGGCGGGAGCACCACGAACCGCTACTTCGGCGGCTGCAGCGGCAACACCACGGCGGGCACCCTCTGCTGCGAGACCGTCATCAGCGGGCCGCCGCAGTGACACCAAGGGGCGACACCAGGTCCCCTCGACGCGCGTGAGCATTTCTTCCCCGCCCCCTCCTTCGCCGACAGCCCCCCATTCACAGAAGCAGGAGCCTCACATGCGTAGAACGGCTTTTCGAATGTCTTTCTTGGCCTTCACCATTCTTGCGACGGTCCACTGCGGCCCGGGAAATGAGGGCCCCATCGGCGTCGGCGGAACCGGCGGCGTCGGTGGCGGCACCGGCGGAACCGGCGGCGGTGAATAAGGCCATTCGGCTGGGCAAACTCGTCCATCCCGAGGATGGCACGGTCATCGACAATGCGATCGTCGTCATCCACGAAGATCGCATCAGCTACGTCGGCACGGATGAAAAGCAAATCCCGTGCGGAGCGAGCGTCATCGATTGGACGGCGTAGACCGGGCTCCCCGGGCTCGTCGATGCCCATGTCCACTTCTCCTACCAGACGGACCAGGAGCCGGGCATGCTCCCCTGGACCCGTGTCGGCTGGTTGATGAACAACAACGCCTACAAGCTCCTCGACCTGGCCCGCGGCGCCGCTCTGGCCACGCTCAAGACCGGCGTCACCACGGCGATCGACAAGGGAGGCCGCGACTTCATCCTGAACCCCCTGCGCGCCGAGATCATGTCCGGCAAGACGCCGGGGCCGCGGATGTACAACTCCATCGGCGGAATCTCCAATTACAAGTACCCGGACTCCGTCTCCACCGATGAATTGAAGGGCTGGGTGCAGCTCCAGGTGCTGCGCGGCGCCGACCTCGTGAAAGTATGGGCCGACAGGTGCAGCGACCAGACGCTCGACTGCGTGCCGACGTTCACGTTCGACGAGCTCAAGCTGCTGGTCGACACGTCCCACGAGGAGGGTTTGCCCATCGCGATCCACGCCTACCACCAGGACACGGCCAAGCTCGCCATCATGGCCGGCCCGGACTCGATCGAGCACCCGGAGGGCCTCGACATGGTGGATTGCGGCAACATGATCGATAGGGGGACGATCTACGTACCGACCATCGATCACAACCGGTATTACAAGGACAACCTCGCGTTTTTCGGCTACGCCCCCGATCTGGAGGCGAAGTTCGAAGCGTATATCCAGGACAACCTCGCGAGCGCGGCCCAGGCGCATCTGGCCGGCGTGAAGATCGCCATGGGCTCGGACGCCGTGTTCACCGGATTCGGCGAAAATACGAAAGAGCTCGCCTGGTTCGTGCAGGCCGGGATGACCCCGCTCGAGGCGCTCCGCGCCGCCACCATTCATGGCGCCGAGAGCATCGGCGTCCAGAACGAGGTCGGAAAGGTCGCCGTGGGCTATTACGCCGACATCATCGCGGTCGAGGGCGACCCTCTGGCGGACGTCAACGTCGTCATCAATGGCGTCCGCAAGGTGATGATGGGCGGGCGGGTCGCGGAGTTCTGACGAATCCCGCGCACGCCCGCGCAAAACGTAGACCCTTCCAGCAGCGCCAAGGTATCCTCCCCCCGAGGTCTTCGCGCGATGTCCGTCGAGGTGGTGGAGGGGGCGATCTTTGCCGGGCGTTACCGGCTGATCCGCCGCCTCGCTGCCGGCGCCATGGGCGCGGTGTACGAAGCGCGTCACCTCGGGACGGACCGCCGGTGGGCGCTCAAGGTGATGCTCTCCCACATCATCGAGCGCCCCGAGCTCCGACGGCGGTTCGAGCTCGAGGCGCGGGTGACTGCGCACATCGAAAGCCCATTCCTCGTCGAGGTCTTCGACGCGGGGGTCGACGACGCGACGGGCGTGCCGTTCCTCGTCATGGAGCTGCTTCGTGGTGAGGAGCTCGGCCGATGTCTCCGGCGCGTGGGGCGGTTCTCGCCCGAGGAGACGCTCGCGTGCCTCCATCAGGCGGCGCTCGCGCTCGACAAGACGCATCGGGCCGGGATCGTTCATCGTGATCTCAAGCCTGCGAACCTTTTTCTGAGCCTGCGCGAGGATGGCGAGCGGCGCATCAAGATCCTCGACTTCGGCGTGGCGAAGATCGTCGCCGACGGCACCGCCGGCGCGGGCGCGACCCAGACCGTGGGGACGCCGCTGTACATGGCGCCCGAGCAGTTCCGCGGCCATCGCGTCTCGGCGGCGACGGACATCTACGCGCTCGGGATGATGGCCTATACCTTCCTCGTCGGTGAGGCGTACTGGGCCGACGAGAGAATCGAAGACGACAACCTCGTCGCCTTTGCGCTCCACGCGGCTTATGGCCCGGTGGAGCCGGCGATGGAGCGCGCGCGGAGGAAGGGCGTCCTTCTGCCCGCCGGCTTCGATGGCTGGTTTGCAAAGACGACCGCCGTCGACCCGGACCGACGTTTCACCTCGGCGACCGCCGCGGTACGCGCGCTCGGCGACGCCCTCGGAATGACCGACCTCGCGACGCTCGCCCTGCCCCATCCGACCGTCGGCCGCGAGCCATCACCGGTGGAGACGGGGGTCGCGACAGAAGAGCCCGGCGGGATCGAGGGCGGGGCACGATTCCGCTCGGAAGAGCTCGCTTTGGGAGAGACCGAGCCTGCGTCCCAGGAGGGCTCGACGGCCGGGGATTCGATGTCGCAGCTCGGGTCGCAACCGCCCCCCCGGGAGGGCGGGAGCGCGATCCCCGTCGAGCGGGCGCTCCCGGCGTCCACGCCGCCCGCTCCCGGCCGCCCGCGCGCGTGGGGCGTCCGCGGCCTGGCCCTCGCCGGCGGCCTCGTCCTCGCGATGGGGGGCGCGTGGTTCGTCGAGCGCGAGGCGCCGTCTCCGCCCGTGCTCGCGCCTCCGGTCGTCTCCCCATTGCAATCGACATCTTCGGTGCTGGCATGCCCCATTTTCGAGGCCTCGGGCATCGACGAGCCCTCGGGCTGGCTCGGCGCCGCGGCGGCGTCCCTCTTCTGCGACCGAGCGAGCATCGTGATGGGCGGCTCCGCCACGCGGACGCTCGCCCCTGCCGAGCTCCTCGCGCTCCCATCACAGCCCGTGGACCGCTTCCCCGAGGATCCCTACGCCGCCCCCGAAGCCCGCGCGAAATCCATTGAAGCCGCCCGTCGCCGGGCGGCGGCCCATGTCGACGGCGAAGTCATTCGGGAGAGCTCCGGCTTCCGCATCACGGTCACCCTCCGCCGTCCCGACGGGGCCGACATCGATCACGCCGTGGGCGCCGGGCGTTCTCTCTACGAAGCCGCGCGGGACGCCATGAACCCTCTCGCCGCGCGGGGCTCGCTCCCGGTCGCGACCACGCTCGACGCCACGATGGCGGACTTTTCGCGCGCCCGAGACGTCAGTGGCGCCCTCGTGCTCTTCGATCTCGCCTCGGCCATGAGCAACAACGCGGGCGGGCTCCCCTCCGAATGCTCCCGCGTCGCGGCGAGGAGCGCCGACCTCGCGGAAATGGGGCCCGCCGAGGCCCGCCATTGCACCTATACGCTCGGCCTCCCGCTGCCAGCAATAGGTCCGTCTCCCCGTGGCGAGGTAGCATCACCGGGCGAGCTCGCCGCGCGCGCCCGTGTGGACCACGTGATCCGACGGGTGGATGATCCGGCCTCGATTGCCGAGCTCGAGCGGCTCTTCGCGCGGGAGGCGACGCCCCGCGGCCGCTCGACGCTCGCGACGACCCTCTCGTGCCTCCTCCAGTCGGGCGACCCGAAGCGGGCCGCGGAGATGTCGCTGCTCGCGGTCGCCGCGGAGCCGAGGAACCCGCTCGGCGAGGGCTGCGCGCCCTGGCTCCAGCGCCTCGCGGTGACGTATGGGACGTCGAGCGGAGAGGCGACCTTACGCGCCATGCAGGCATGGGTGCCCTGGAACAGCTATGGGTGGCTGTTCCAGGCGAAGCTCCTCGGCGACAAGGAAAAGGCGCTCGTGTATGCCCGGCGCGCCCATACGCTCTCGCCGCTCGACACGCTCGTCGCAGGCACGCTCGCGGACACGCTCCTCGCGTCGGGCGCGCGCGAGGAGGCGCGGGGCATCGCGCTCGCGCTTTCGACCGGTGGTTATGCCGTCCACCGCGTGGCCAGCGATCTGCTCCTCGTGCGCATCGAGGCGAGCGAGGCGCGCTTCGGCGCCGCGCTGGCACGCGCGAAGCAGGCCATGATCGCCTCCCCCGACGACGCCGGCTGGCTGCGCGTGCAACGTTTCGAGATCGCCTGGCGCGCCCTGCAGATCGCGCTCGTCCTCGGCCGCGCGCAGGAGCTCGCCGATCTCGTCGTGCAGCGTTTCCTCGACCCCGAGCCTCCTCCGCTCGACGGCGCGTACGTCGACGTCCCGCTCCGGCTCCCCGCGGTCTGCGCGCACGCCTCGCCGGCCGTCTCCCGGCGCTGTTTCACGCGCATTCGTGAGCTCCGGCCGCGCCTCTCGTACAGCGCCCTCCCGGACGCGGACGCCTTCACGGACGGGGCCGAGCGTTATGCAAAGGGGGACTTCGCGGGTGCGGCGCGCGCATTCCGGCCCCTGCTCCGGACGCCGGGCCCGTTCGTCGAGGTCCTCGCCGAGCCGATGGTCGAGACGTTCGAGCAGACGGGAGAGAGCGAGCTCGTCGCCAGGCTGGAGGCGGCCATTGCCGATCGCTCCGCCGAGCTCAACGGCGCGAGCCTCGCATGGGTGCGCGCCGCGCGTCGGGCCGCGAAGCGCGGGGAGAACGATCGGGCCCGGGAGCTCGCGAATCGAGTCCTGGAGGCGTGGTCGGTGGCGGACGAGACGGTCCCCGCGGTGGCGGAGATGCGAAGGCTGGTTCAGGAGGGGCGCCGCGCGGCACGGTGAGCGGGGTTTTGGGGGGGCGCGGCTCAGTTGCAGCTCTTGCCGCAGACGGTCGAGACTTCGTCGACGCAAAGGTTGTCCCAGGCCGTGTTGCAGCAATAAGGATCTGCGGCGCAGATGCTCGCCGCGCAGCCCGGGGAAACGAGCGGCGGGACGTCGCAGCCCGCGGTGAGAGGGGCGCCCGTGGCGCAGAGCGTGTGATTGCACGTCCCGCCGACGCATTGCAGGTTGTTCGCCACGCTCTGGACCTCGTTGACGCAGGCGCTGTCCCAGGCCGTGTTGCAGCAGTAGGGATCCACGCCGCAGATGAGCTTCTCGACGGAGCCGCACATCGTGTCGAGGGGCTTGCCCGTGGTGCAGACGGGGTGACTGCACGCGCATTCCAAGCTGTTCGCCACGCTCTGGACCTGATCGACGCAGGCGTCGTCCCAGGCCGTGTTGCAGCAATAGGGATCCACGTCGCAAATGCTCGTCACGGCCGCGTTGCACCCATCGACGAGCGCGGCGCCCGTGGCGCAAACGGAGTGGCCGCAGGCGCACACATCACTTTTCGCGACGGTCTTTACCTCGCTGACGCATCGGCTGTCCCAGGCCGCGCTGCAGCAATAGGGATCCACGGCGCAGACGGTCGTCACGACGGGGCTGCTCCCGTCGGCGAGCGGCGTGCCCGGCGTGCACGCGTCGTGGGAGGGCCCGAGCGCCGACGCATTCGGGTCCTGGGAGATGGCCGTGGGTTCATTGAGGAAGACGGTGGCCACGTACGGCCACAAAGGCTCGTCGACATCCGACATGCAATCGAAGTAGGCCTCTTCCGGAGCCGAGCTCCTCCCCTGGCAGCCCCCGGACCAGCCCGCGTTGCACGCCCAGGTCTCCATGTAGCACCCCTGCTGCGCGGCTGGATCCAGACAGACCCGATCGGCGAAATAGGCCGTGCCTGCTCGCCAGACGTCGCTGTAACACGTGCTCATCGTCGCTCCGACGCCTGGGTTCGGTAAGATGTTGCCGAAAAACGCGCCCTCGGGATAGGTGAACACCTGCCGCTCCGTCGCGGGATAAATGGCACCCGAAATGGGCTGCACGATGGGATTCGGCGCAGCCCCGGGTGAAACCAGAATGCTGAAGTAGGTCTCCCCGGGTTTACCGTTCGGAGCCGTGCTCACGTCCTCGGGGCATTCGAACGTGATGGGGCCGCTCCCCTCGACGAAGTCTCGTACGAAGCCCGCATAGACGTGTGGGGTTCCAGGGACGCTCGAGATCTGCTGGTCGAGCTCGCATCCGTGGATGCCTTTGCACACGCGCACCTTGGTCACTCCGTTGCGCTGCAACGTCACCCCTTCGCCGCGCTCGCAGATCCCCACGAACTCCGGCCGCCAATCCCTTGCCACCCGTGTCCCATCCCGGAGGATCGTCTGGACCCGGACCTTGTCCACGGGCTGGAATCGGCTGGTATCCACGGGATGATTCCCGCTGCCGTTCGGGATGCGGATCGAGATGGGGACATGCTTGCCACGAGCGTTCATCCGCGCGAGCACGCAGGAAGATACGACCTCGCGACACTGCAAACTGGCCGGATTCGCCGACCAGTCACCAAACGGAGAACCCACGCCGCAAAGGCCAAACTGACCCCTCCACGTCGATTCCGGATCACTCGCGTCGAGCTTCCACGTCACCGTATCCCCCGCATCGAGCGCGCACGAGACGATATCCTCCATGAGCTTCTCGGCGCTCGTGGGCAGTCCGGTATGGAAGAGACTTTGCACGTTCGGCGTGGCCGACAGGGTGGCCTGAAACCCGGACGTCGTGAGCGGATGCTGCCAGACCCGCCAAAGGAGCTGGTAATTCGCCTGCACCGAGCCGGGGTGGAGCCCATTCTGCGGCATCTCGAAATCGGGCGAGGGCAGAGGTTGCTGCGTCGAATCCGTGACCCCTTCGAGCATCTGTTCGGGCGGCGTATCTTCGGCTCCGCACCCCGCGGCGAGAGCGGCGGGCACGAGGGCAAGCGTGGCGAGGAAGCATCGAACGTTCATGCCCCGCGCCTTCGCAAGACCCGTACCCGCCCGTCTGGCGCTCCTCTCCGCGCCCGCGACCCCCAAGGGCTCGTTGCGGTGTTGCGCCCCTTGTTGCACCAGGCTCTCTCCGCGCCTCGACGACGCCCAGGATCGGATGGTGTATGCAGCAAACGCGATGATCGACGACCCGGACACGAGGACGCTCTCCTCCACCGAAGAGCCCAAGGAGGTCGGCGACGCCCACCACCGCCCCCACCTGTTCCTCGTCCTCGAAGCGCACCGCCCCCTCGCCCCTCCCGCGCGTGTATCACTCGCGAAGTTCGACGAGCTCGACATCGGCCGCGGAGCGACGCGACAGCTCGAGGCGACGACCGCCCAGGGTACCCGCCGCCTCACGATCCGCACCGACGATCGCCGCATGTCGTCGACCCACGCGCGCCTCGGCAAGCTGCTCCAGCGCTGGGTCCTCGACGACGCCGGATCCAAGAATGGCACGCTCGTCAACGGCATTCGAACGACCCGGGACGAGCTCGAAGATGGCGACCTGATCGAGCTCGGCCAGACTTTTTTCCTCTACCGGGAAGCGCTTCCTTGTGACCCGAACGATCCTCCCGTGCTCGACCGGACGGCCTCACATCCGGCGGCCCCGGGGCTCGCGACCGTGCTCCCCCAGCTCCATCGTGTATTCGAGAGGCTCGTCCCCATCGCGCGCTCGACGGTCTCGGTGATCCTCGAAGGCGAGACCGGCACCGGCAAAGAGGTCATGGCGCGCGCCCTCCACGCGCTCTCCGGACGTCCCGGCGATTTCGTCGCCGTCAATTGCGGAGCGCTCCCGAAGGACCTCGTGGAGGCCGAGCTCTTCGGCCACAAGAAGGGAGCTTTTTCGGGGGCCACGGAGGATCGCCTCGGCCTCGTCCGCAGCGCCGACCGGGGCACGTTGTTCCTCGACGAAATCGGCGACCTGCCGGCGCCGGCACAAGCGGCCTTGTTACGGACCCTCCAGGAGCGCGAGGTCCGTCCGATCGGCGGCACGCGCTCGCTCGCCGTCGATCTCCGCGTGATCGCCGCGACCCACCGCTCCCTCGAACGAATGGTCGCCGCCGGCTCCTTTCGCGCCGATCTCTGGAACCGCCTGGCCGGCCACAAGGTCGAGCTTCCCCCGCTGCGCGCGCGCCGCGAGGACCTCGGCCTGCTCGCCGGCGTGATCCTCGCCCGCCTCCCGCCGGAGCACGCCGCGCGCATCCGGATCCACCCGCGCGCGGCGAGGGCCATGCTCCGCCATGATTGGCCGGGAAACGTGCGGGAGCTGGAGAAGTGCCTCGGGACGGCGGTCGTGCTCGCGGGGGAGGATGGGCAGGTGGAGCTCGAGCACCTCCCCGCGGCCGTGCAGCGCGCGCTCGAAGGGCTCTCGGCCGAGGATGCCGCGCGCCGAGACGAGCTGGTCGCGCGCCTCGACGAACACGGCGGCAACATCACCGCGGTCGCGAAGGCGATGGGCAAAGCGCGAATGCAAGTCCAGCGCTGGCTGAAGCGCTACGGCATCGACGCGGAGCGGTTCCGCCGATAGCCGCGGGCGCCGCGGCGCAACCCGCAGCGCAACAGCGCAACACCGGGCGGACGCTCGCGCGCCCTCGCTCTTCTTCGAATACGACGCGGTTTTTGCGCTCCTCGCGACTGGCACCGGCCTTGCCAGGCCCGACCGGCGCCGGCGTCCGCAGCGCCGGTGCAGCCAACGCCATTTCAAGGAGCCAGCCACCATGAATTCGTATACGACACGCGTCCTCGGGCCGATCGCGCTCTTCACCGCGGCCTGCGCGGGGAGCTTCATCGTCGCGCACGCGACGCCCGCGCAGGCGTCACGCGCGATCGTCCACGCCTCCGCGTGCTCGATCGAGACCGATTACATCGGCGACTACAAGTTCTCGGCGAGCGGCATCGCGAACGCGAGCGTCGACCCCGGCGGCCGCGGCCGCAGGGTGTATTGCCCCATTCCCGACGAGACGGGCAACTCGATCAATCAAACCGATTCGAAGATCGACGTGTTGTACGTGTCCGGCATCGACAACAACAACGCCGTGCCGAACTACACCAACCTCGAGCAGGACAGCCGGGCCCTCGCCCAGACCTGCGTCCGCTCGTACAGCGGCGCGCCCGCGCTCTGCTCGAATTGGGTCGAGCTCACCTCCGGCACGTACACGGGGGCGTTCGACACCAACATCGCCGCCTTTACCGGCACCAATGATCCCGTGCCCTTCGTGAAGGCCTACCCGGACCATTACTCCGTCCTCGTGGTCAACCTGCCCAAGAACGGCGTTTACGGCTGGAGCAGCCTGTCCGGGTTCAGCACGTTCTGAGCCGCCGCGTCCTCGCTCTCATTCTCGTTCTCGTGGGGTCGGCCGCTGCCCACACAGCCGCGGCCGGCTCCCCCATGCCCTCGTCGAGGTGGCGAAATGATCTCGAAGAACTCCGAACAAACGCGCGGCGGCGCCCTCGTCCGCACGCTCCTCCCCGCCCTCGTGGGCATCGTCGCCGGTGTTTGTTCCTCCCTGCTGCTCGCGCGACCGGCCGCGCCGGCTGCGAGCAAGGATGCGCCCGCGCCCCAGGCCGAGCTCCCCGCGAAACGCCCCGAGGGGCCTGCGCCCGCGGCCCCCCAAGCTCCCCTCGGCCCGGTCACGGCGCGGCTCTCGGCCCTGGAGGAGCGCGTCGATTCCCTCGCCCCCACGAAGGCGCCCGCCGATCCCGCGGAGCGCGAGGAGCAGCGCCGCCGCTTCGAGGCCATCGTCGATTCGATGCTCGATCGCCACGAGCAAGCGCCCGTCGATCCCGCGTGGTCCAGGACGACGAACGCCGCGCTGCGACCGGCGCTCGACAGGCTCGTCCAGGAAAACGCGGACGGGACCGCAGTCGAGGACCTCGATTGCCGGACGAACTCCTGCGTGGCCACGCTTTCGTTCGCTTCCCACGCCGCCGCGCAGCAGGGCATCGATCGGTACGTGACGAACTTTTACGGCGTCAATTGCGTGCGCACCGCGAAGCTCGACGAGCCGCCCGAAGATCCGACCACGCCCGTCCGGGCCCAGGTCGTCTTCCAGGACTGCAAACGCGACTGAGCCACCCTCGACGAGCGTCAACACCCGCCGCTCATCGTGATCCGCGCCCCCTGACGAGCGTCAACACCCGCCGCTCGTCGTGATCCGCGCCCCCTGACGAGCGTCAACACCCGCCGCTCATCGTGGGAAGCGCCCCCTGACGAGCGTCTACCCCCTCGGCTCATCGTGATCCGCGCCCCCTGACGAGCGTCAACACCCGCCGCTCATCGTGATCCACGGCCCCCGACGCCCATCAACCGTCGCTGCCCAAGATGAGGAGCGTCCCCCGACGCCCATCAACCACCTCGGACCACGCCGACGTCGCCTTCCTGCTCCTCCCCGCGTGGCTCCCCTACTTCTTCTCCGCCCCCTCGGGCACCGGCAGCGCCCCTTTCACCTCGGAGAGCGACACCTTCAGGCTCACGAGATCGATCGTCGCCTTCTCCGCGCTGATCCACCCCGCCCCTCGCTGAAGACGTACGCCTCCGTGGAGCGACAACGTCTGCTTGCCGAGGTCGATCTCCACCTCGGGCGCCTCCGCGCGAACGCCTTTCACCTCGGCGACGACGCCGCCCGTGCCTTTCGCCCAGGTCACGTTCGGCACCTCGTCGTACCGCACCTCCACGCGCGGCGCGCGCACCACGAGGCCACCCTTCGTCAGGCGCACGTGGCCTTCGAGCAAGGCGCGCTTGCCCGCGATGTCGATGTCGAGCTTGTCGGCGGAGAGCTCCACCGCCTCCTTCGGCGGCGGCGCGGCTTTCGGGGGCTCGGCGAGCGATCGAGGCGCGATCGTCGTCGCGATCAGCAGGAGAGCCAAGGAGAGGCGCGGGCCAAGCGGCACGGCCTCACCTTACCAGGCTAGTAGCTCCGGACCACGCGCGGCGAGAGCCCACGCTCGAGCGCGCGTCGCACGACGTGCGCAGGGTGCCCCGAAGACACGGCGATCTCCGCGATGGTCGGGTTCCGTCCGAGCGACGTGCGGAGAGATCGCGCAGCGCCGAGCACGCGCTTCATCACGCTCACCTCGTTCGCGTCGATCGGCTCGCCGACCACGAGGCCGAGGGCCTCCAGGCGATCGACGATGTGATCGACCTCCTCGTAGGAGACACCACGCGGGCCGATGATCTCCGCGATGTCATTGAGGTCGACTCGTCCCGACGGATGATGACGTGCGTACAGCTCGTCGATGATGCTCTGGATCACGGGGCGCACGAGACGGTCTTGGCACGTCCGCGCGCCCTCCGCACCCGATGCCGAGAGAGCTTCGCTCGTGCGCGGCCGTTGCGTCGGCCCGTCGGCTACCGTAAGCGTGAGTCTGCTTGGCGCGCCGAACCGACGCGTCGAAGTGTCCTTTGTTCTCCTCCGCAGTCCACGAGGAACGACCGATGAATCAACGCCGCCGCCTCTTTTTCCCGACCTCGATCGCTTCAATGACGACAGGCCTGCTCCTCGCCGCCGCCATGCTCCAAGGCTGCGCCACGAGCGTAGACGGCGGCGCCGGCGGCAACGGCGGAAACGCGGGAGGCGCGGGAGGTACGGGAGGCGTCGGCGGCGACGGCGGCGGCGGCATGGGCGGCGACGGCGGCTACGGCGGCGACGGCGGCATGGGCGGCGTCGGCGGCCACGGCGGCATCGGCGGCGCCGGCGGCATGGGAGGCATGGGCGGCGCGTCGTCGTCGTCTTCCTCGTCGTCGTCGTCGTCGTCGTCGTCGTCGTCGTCCTCGTCGTCGAGCGGGTCGGGCGGCTCGGGTGGCGGGTTCATGCCGCCCGTGGGCACGGCGGATTACCCGGCGGAGACGGAGCAGAACAACCTGCCCGCGACCGCGGATCCGCTCGCCGCGGGCACGAAGGGGTTCACCGCGTCGATCTATCCGACCGGAGACGTCGACGTGTTCTCGGTCGAGATCACCGAGGCCGGCTCGGTGCTCAAGGTGTCGACGGGCGACGGCATGGGCGGCTGCCCGCCCGGCGCGGCGACGCTCGTGCGTGTCTTCGGGCCGAGCGGCTTCATCGGCTCCGACACCGACAGCGGGCCCGACGCCTGCTCGCAGATCCTGCCCGCCCAGAACCCCGCGATGGGCAACCTCGCCGTGGGCACGTACTCCGTGCAGGTCGAGAGCGCGACGTTCACGCCGCTGCCCTTCTACGTGGTCGACATCCAGGTCGTGGCGCCCGGCTGCGGCGACGGGCTCGTGAACGGCAGCGAGCAGTGCGACGACGGGAACACGACCGCGGGCGACGGCTGCGCGCCCGACTGCAAGCTCGAAGGCAACTACCCGAGCGAGATGGAGCCGAACCAGCCGATGAGCCAGGCGAACTCGCTCGCCGGCACCGACGGCGTGGTCGCGGCGATCCAGCCCGTCGGCGATCAGGACTTCTTCTCGTTCGAGGTGACCGTGCCCGGCACCCGCGCGAAGATCGAGATCACCGACGGGCAAGGCAACTGCCCGACCGGCTTCGACTCGAAGATCTACCTCTACGACAAGAGCGGGACGGAGATCGCGAGCGACGACGACGACGGCATGAGCACGTGCTCGCTGCTCGATCCGACGCTGGACGCCGCGGTCACGAACCTCGCCGCCGGCAAGTACACGGTGAAGGTCGAGGAGTACAGCAACGACGAGGCGCAGCCCGGGTACGTGCTCCAGTACCAGCTCTTCCCGCCCGCCTGCGGCGACACGTTCGTGCAGAGCGGCGAGCAGTGCGACGACGGGAACACGACCGCGGGCGACGGCTGCTCGGAGACGTGCCAGCTCGAAGGAAACTACCTGACCGAGTCGGAGCCGAACGCGCCGAACAACCAGGCGAACTCGGTCGTCGGCTTCGACGGCGTCGTCGCGTCGATCGTGCCCGCCGGGGATCAGGACTACTTCAGCTTCGACGTCACGGTGCCGGGCTCGAGCGTGACGATCGAGGTGACGGACGGGTACGGCGGCTGCCCGGGCGCGTTCGACTCGAAGATCTACCTCTACTCGCCCTCGAACCAGCTCCTCGTGTCGGACGATCAGGACGGCGTGGATTCGTGCTCGCTCATCAGCCCCCTGCTCGACAACGGCGCGAAGAACCTGTCCGTCGGCACGTACGTGGTGATGGTGGAGGAGTACCTGAACGACGGCACGCAGGCCTCGTACGTGCTCAAAGTAAAGGTGGCGGCGCCGGGCTGCGGCGACGGCCTGCTCGTGAGCCCGTCCGAGCAGTGCGATGACGGGAACACGACCGCCGGTGATGGCTGCAGCCCGACGTGCATGGCCGAGGCGCCGTGGGAGATCGAGCCGAACGGAGACGTGGCCACCGCGACGCCGGCCTGGCCCATGACGACGGGCTGGTACGGCAAGATCGATCCGGTCGGCGACGTCGACTACTTCAGCTTCGAGCTGCCGGCGGGCATGAGCCCCGTGCTCACGACGCACGCGATCGGCGACGCGACGACCTGCGGGTTCGACACGCTGATCCAGCTCTACGACGCGAACGGCGTGCAGATCGAGGAGGACGACGACGAGGGTCAGGGGACCTGCTCGTTGATCAACAAGACCCTCTACCCGTCGGTCAGCAGCCTGCCGGCCGGCACGTATTACGTGGCCGTCCACGAGTACAGCGACAACGACCCGATCGCGGGATACGAGCTCAGCCTCACGTTCGAGTGACGCGTCCGCCATGCGCCGCGCGTCGTCCTTCGTCCTGACCGCGCTCCTCCTCGCGAGCTGCAGCCCCGAGGAGATCGTCAACCCCGCGGGCGCGCGGATCGAGGGCTACCAGCAGGTGGTCCCGTTCGCGGCGCCGCCCGCGGGGGTCGAGACGCAAAACGCCAACAACAACCTCGACGTCGTGCGGCACGAGGGGCGCGTCTACCTCGCGTTCCGTACGGCGCCGAGTCACTTCGCGAGCGCGGAGACGGTCCTCTACGTGGTGTCGAGCGAGGACCAGGAGACCTGGCGCTACGAGACACACGTGGCGATGGGCACGGACCTTCGCGAGATGCGCTTTCTCTCGCTCGAAGGGAAGCTCGTCCTCTACTTCGCCGTGCTCGGCTCGAACCCGCTCGACTTCGAGCCGCAGGGCATGATGGCCATGACCTACGAGGGCGGCGCGTGGAGCGAGCCCGCGCCGCTCTACGAGCCGGGCTTCATCCCGTGGCGCGCGAAGGTCCAGGGCGGCGCGGCGTACCTCGTCGGCTACGTCGGCGGCGAGAACATCTACGACTTCGACGGCGAGCCGATCCGGATCCACCTGCTCCGGACCGAGGACGGGCTCACGTTCGAGCCGCTCGTGCCCGGACGGCCCGTGGTGCAAGAGGGCGGCGGATCCGAGACGGACTTCGTCTTCCTCGCCAACGGCGATCTCGTCGCGGTGGAGCGCAACGAGGCCGGCGACGCGCTCGGCTTCGGCTCGAAGATCTGCCGCGCGAAGGCCGCCGATCTCGGCGCCTGGGACTGCAAGCCCGACAAGAAGAAGTACGACTCGCCGCTGCTCTTCCGGAGCGGCGACGACGTCTGGCTCATCGGTCGGCGGAACCTGACGGAGACCGGGAATTTCGATCTCGATCGCGACGATCTTTCGCTCTCGGATCAGGCGGGCGTCTACGCGGTCGAGTACTCGTTCCAGCCGAAGCGCTGCTCGCTCTGGCGTGTCGATCCCGAGACGCTTTTGGTCACGTTCGAGCTCGACCTGCCCTCGCGCGGGGACACGTGCTTCGCGTCGATCGTGCCCGCGGGCGAAGGCAGCTACGACGTCTACAACTACACGAGCCCGCTCGACGGCGACGACGAGCCGCGGTGGATCGACGGGCAAGGCGGGCCGACGCTCATCTATCGGGTCCGGCTCGACGTGCCGCGCTAGGGATCACCGACATGTCGTTCCTCGCGCCGAAAGGGACGGAGTTCGTACGCCTCCTGGGCGGTGGGAGCGTGTTCGAGGTGGCCCTCGTGCGCGAGGGCGATCGCGAGCTCGTGTGCAAGCGGCTCGTGCCACGCGCGCTCGCCGCGCGGGAAGGTCGCGTGGCCATGGTGCGCGAGGCGCGGCTCCTGTCGATGATCGAGCACCCCGCGCTGCCGTCGCTCGTGCGCGTGGGGAACGACGCGCGCGGGCCGTTCTTTCTGGAGACGTTCGCGGCGGGGACGTCGGTCGCGGCGCTCGTGCACGGGTGGAAGGAGCGAGGCGCGCGGGTGCCGCGGACGCTCGTGCGGCACGTGGCGATCGAGGCGCTCGGAGCGCTCGCGGAGATGCACGCGCTCGCCGACGCGGAAGGTCCACTCGATGTGGTGCACGGCGATCTCGGCCCCGCGCACGTGCTCCTCGGTCCGCTCGGCGAGGTGCGGCTCGTGGACCTCGGCGCGGCGCGGTTTCGTGGGCTCGAAGCCGAGCTCGAGACGGACGATCGCGGCACGCTGCCGTACGCGGCGCCGGAGCTCGCATCAGGCGAGGTGAAGCCGTCACAAGCGACCGACGTGTACGCGATGGCCGCGACGTTGCTCTTCCTCGCGACAGGCGAGCGGCTCTGCGAGGCCGACACGGAGGCCGCGATGCTGGCCGAGGTCGCGACGCGTGGCGTCCGGCGCGAGCTCGCCTTGCATGCGGAGGCGTTCGAGGCGAAGGAGCGCGAGGCGCTCTTCGATGCGCTCGATCCGGATCCGTCGCGGCGACGCGTGTCGGCGCGGGATCTCTGCGACGTGCTCGCGCCGGTGCCACGTGCGCCGGACCTGCGCTAGAGTCGCGCAGCCACATGAAGAACAAGGACGCGCCTTTTCCCGTTTCCCTCGACACCCTCGCCATCCACGCCGGTCAGGAGCCCGATCCGATCAGCGGAGCGGTGATGATGCCGATCGTGCTCGCCAGCACGTTCGCGCAGGAGAGCCCGGGGGTGCACAAGGGCTACGAGTACTCGCGCAGCGGTAATCCCACCCGACGCGCGCTCGAAGCGTGCCTCGCGGCCCTCGAAGGCGGCACGCACGGCTACAGCTTCTCGAGCGGGCTCGCGGCGACGACCACGCTCCTGCACACGCTCTCGCCCGGCGCGCACATCCTCTGCGGCGACGACGTCTACGGCGGCACGTTCCGCCTAATGGACAAGGTCATGGGCCCGATGGGCATCTCGTCGAGCTTCGTCGACATGCGTGATCCCGCGGCGGTGCGCGCGGCGATCCGGCCCTCGACGCGCCTGCTCTGGATCGAGACGCCGACGAACCCGATGCTCAAGGTCTTCGACATCGCGGCGCTCGCGAAGGTCGCGCGCGAGGCGAACATCACCTTCGTCGTCGACAACACCTTCGCCACGCCCATGCTCCAGCGTCCGCTCGATCTCGGCGCGGACGTGGTCGTGCACTCGGTGACGAAGTACCTGAACGGGCACTCGGACGTCGTCGGCGGCGCCGTCGTGACGTCGAACCCGAAGCTCGCGGAGCGCATCGGCTTCTTGCAGAACGCGATGGGCGGCGTGCCGAGCCCGTTCGACTGCTACCTCGTGCTGCGCGGCTTGAAGACGCTGCCCGTGCGTGTGCGTCACCAGAGCATGGCGGCGCTCGCGCTCGCGGAGCGGCTCGTGCGTCATCCGCGCGTCGAGCGTGTCCACTACCCCGGCCTCGCGTCGCATCCGGATCACACCGTGGCGGCGCGGCAGATGCGCGGCGGCTTCGGGGGCATGATCTCGATCGAGGTCGCGGGTGGTCTCTCGGCGGCGCGGACGATGCTGGAGCGCCTCCACGTGTTCTCGTGCGCGGAGAGCCTCGGCGGCGTGGAGTCGCTCGCCGAGCACCCGGCGATCATGACGCACGCGTCGGTCCCCGAGGACACGCGCAAGGTGCTCGGCATCTCCGACGGCCTCGTGCGGCTCTCGGTGGGGCTCGAGGCGATCGACGATCTCTGGAAAGATCTCGAACACGCGCTCGGCTGAGGGGGCGACCTGCGGGGCGTAGCCGGAGCTACGCCCCCGGGCCCGAAATGCGGTAGAACCTGGGGCGCCGGCGCATCGGCGCGCCGCGGAAACCCAGGGAGACTTCCATGCTGCGCGTTGCCTGTCTTGCTTTCCCGCTCGTCGCGTTCGCCTTGCTCGGCGGTTGCAGCGACCCCGTTCCCCCCACGCCACAAGGCGCGTTCAACATCCAGTTCACGGACACGGGCGTCGACTGCCCGATCGCGTCGCACCGGTCCGAGGTGGGCACGATCAGCGAATCGAAGAAGACGGCCGTCGTCATCGACGGCGTGGAAAGCGCGACGGTGAGCTGCTCGGTCTCGGGCGCGGGGCCCTTCAACGTGAGCGCGAAGATCGTCCTCGGCAGCGACGGGATCACCCTGTCGATCCCCGCGATCAACGCGGGCGCGACGGAGATGAGCCCCGCGGCGGGCTCGCTCTCGTTCTTCTCGGACCGGACGGCCGGCGACGCGTTCAGCTCGTCGAAGTGCAACTTCTACTTCAAGGAAGGCACGGGCGAGGGCGTCGCGGGGGGCAAGCTCTGGGTCTCGTTCGTGTGCCCCGAGGTCATCGAGTCGACGAACAAGTGCGGCATCTCCGAGAGCCACCTGATCCTCGAGAACTGCGATCTGTAAAGCAGACGCTCGCGACGCGCCTCTTCACCCCTCTCCCGCGAGGGAGAGGGGATGGGGGTCGGGGCGTCGTCCCTAGCGATCGTTGTCGTCGCCGACCGTGACCGCGATGCGATGCGCGGGGACCTGGAGCGTCGGCTCGTCGCCGTACTCCACGTCGTCCTGGAGGAACCGGATCGCCAGCACGGTGATGTTGTCCTCGCCGCCGAGCTCGTTCGCCTTGGCGATGAGGCGCCTGCACATCTCGGACGTGTCCTGCGACGTCGCGACGATGTCGCGGATCTGCTCATCGGTGACCATGCCGGAGAGGCCGTCGGAGCAGAGGATGTAGACGTCGCCGAGGTGCGGCTCGTCGCTCATCAGGTCGACCGCGACGCTGTCCTGCATGCCGAGCGCGCGCGTGATCACGTTGCGCGGCAGCTCCGCCCGTTGCTCCTCGGTGAGCTCGGGCATCGCCATGAGGTAGTCGTTGATCAGCGAGTGATCCCGCGTGAGCTGCTGGATCGTGCCGCCGCGGACGCGGTAGGCGCGGCTGTCGCCGACGTGGCCCACGTAGAGGCGGTTGCGCCTGCGCGAGAAGACGGCGCTGACCACGGTCGTGCCCATCCCAGCACACTCGCGCGAACGGATGCTCCGCTCGAAGATCCGCCGGTTCGCGACCATGATGCCGCTGAGCAGACGGTTTTCGTCTTCGGTCAGGTTCGCGTCGAAGTGGATCGGCCAGGTCGCGTCGTCGTTCGCCGTGGAGCGAAAGAACTCGGTGATGGAGTCGGTCGCGAGGCGGCTCGCCACATCGCCGGCGCGATGGCCCCCCATGCCATCGGCGACGATGAATAGATCGAACTCCTGGAGGACAGCGTAGCTGTCCTCGTTGTGATCGCGCTGGAGACCGACATCGGTCATCCCGGAAGCAAATGCGCGCATAAACCTCGGCAACCTGGGACCGGGTCAAAACCGACGATTTTCACGGTTTCACGCAGCGTTTCCGCTGTCAAGCCGTCTTCCTCGCTCGGGGCAAGGAAGGCGCGCTTCG
Source organism: Polyangium sp. y55x31 (assembly GCF_029946505.1). Lineage (GTDB taxonomy): Bacteria > Myxococcota_A > Polyangia > Polyangiales > Polyangiaceae > Polyangium. Next base: position 648,317 of record NZ_JARZHG010000003.1, on the reverse strand, counting down.
CGGGTCCGCCGCGGAGCGGCAAGCGCGGCAAGCGCCCTGGATCTCGGCTGCCTTGGGCCATGCGTTCCCCCTCCCCTCGCTTCGTCCGGAGACGCCTACACCTCCAGGATGTCCTTTTCCTTGTGGGCGATGACGGCGTCGACCTGCTTGATGCCCTCGGCGGTCACGTCCTCGATCTTCTTCTTCGTCCGATCGGCGTCGTCGCCGCTGACCTCGCCGTCCTTGTCGAGCGTGTCGACGAGCTCGTTCGCGTCCCTGCGGTGCTTGCGGATCGCGACGCGCGCCTCCTCGCCGTACTTCTTGGTCAGCTTGACCATCTCCTTGCGGCGGTCCTCGGTGAGCGCCGGGATCGGGATGCGGATGAGGTCGCCGTCCACCTGCGGGTTCAGGTTCAGGTCGCTCTCGCGGATCGCCTTGTCCACGGCCTTCACCTGGTTCTTCTCCCAGGGCTTGATCGTGATGAGGCGAGGCTCGGGCACGCTCACCGTGGCCATCTGTTGGATGGGCGTGGGCACGCCGTAGTAGTCCACGCGGACGCCGTCGAGCATCCCGGCGTGGGCGCGGCCGGTGCGCACGCGCGTGAGATCGCGGCGAAGCGCCTCGATGGATTTCTCGATGCCTGTCCGCAAATCATTCAACACGTCTTCCAGCATGCCGTCTCTCCTCGGTCTCGTGCGGCGGGGGCGAGCTTAGCTCTCTTTTGTGCAGGAGGGGGCAGTTGCGGAGGGGCTCCGCGCACGGAACCGCGGAAGCAGGGCGGCCCCGACGGGCCGCGGCGGCCGAGGCCAGGCAGGCAGGCCGCATCCCGAGGTTCCGCCGGCGGACCGCCCCTGCCCGCTGCCCCGGGGCGGCCCTCCGTAGTAGGTGTAGGGGAGGCGCAATGCGTGACCTCGACTGGAAGAGCTTCGACGTCCTGGTCGTGGACGACGAGCAGGACAACCTCGACGCCTTCCGCTTCGCCTTCCGAAAGACGTTCACGCTCCACTACGCCCTCGGCGGGACGCAGGCGCTCTCGGAGCTCGCGCGGCTCGACGCAGCCCTCATCGTGACCGACCAGCGCATGCCGGGCATGAGCGGGCTCGAGCTTTTGCGCCGCGCCAAGCAGATGCGGCCCGACGCGCTCGGGATCCTGCTGACGGCGTACGCGGATCTACCCGTGCTCGTCGACGCGCTGAACTCGGGCACGGTCTACCGCTACGTGCAGAAGCCCTGGGACGGCAGCGAGCTCGCCGCCATCCTGCGCCAGGGGATCAGCGTGTTCGCCACGATGCGCGAGAACAAGCGCCTCCGCGATCAGCTCGCGCACTACGCGGGCTACCTCGAGCGCGAGCAGCGCGACCCGATCGATTTCGGCGAGCTCATCTGCAACTCCGCCGCGATGAAGGAGGTCTCCGCGCGCATCGGCGAGGTCGCTCCGACCTCGACACACGTGCTCGTCGAAGGCCGGGTCGGCGCGGAGAAGGAGATCGTGGCGCGCGCGATCCACATCGGATCGCCGCGCGAGGAGCGGCCCTTCGTGAAGGTCACGTGCGCGGCGTTCCGCGGCGAGGCGCTCGAACGCGAGATCTTCGGCTACCGGCGCGGCGCGTTCGAAGGCGCGACCGCCGATCGCGCCGGCCGTGTCGAGCTCGCGCACGGCGGCACGCTCTACCTCGAAGACCCCGGCCCGCCGACCGCGTCCTTGCAGGCGCGGCTCGCTCGCTTGCTCGCGACGGGCGAGGCCGAGCGCGTGGACGACGCCGAGTCGCGCCGGCTCGACGTGCGCCTCGTCGTCTCCGTCACGCCCGACCTCGACGAGGCGTGGGGCCGCGACGTGTTGCCCGAGCTCGCCTCGCGCCTCTCCGTCTTCCCGATCCGCCTGCCGCCGCTCAGCGAGCGCCGCGAGGACATCCGCCCGCTCGCCGAGCACTTCCTCCGCAAGTACACGCGCCGCAACACGCGCGCCGCGCGCGCCCTGTCGAGCGGGGCGTTCGCGAAGCTCGAGGCCTACTCCTTCCCGGGCAACGTGCGCGAGCTCGAGAACGTCGTCGAGCGCGCGGCCATCCTCGCGCGCGGTGACGTGATCCAGCCCGAGCACCTCGCCTTCGTCCCGCCCGTGCCCGCGTGGGAGAAGACGCCGACGTCGCCGCCGTCGCAGCCGACTGCGCCGGTCGAGTCCGAGACGGGCGCGCGAAGGCAGAACCTCGACTCGCAGCTCGAAGAGATCGAGCGCCGCGAGATGCTGGCAGCGCTCGAGCGCTGCGGCGGCAACAAGGCCGAGATGGCTCGCCTGCTCGGCGTGCAGCGGACGACGCTTTACTACCGGCTGAAGCGGCTCGGGATCGACGTGTAGTTCGTGGCGAACGGATCGCCCGCGTCGCGGTCGAATGCGCGGAGACACCTCGTCCCGACGCGCCTCCGAAAAGTTGACGGATCCGCTATGCGTGCGCGATGATCCCGTGGTTTCCCGGTATTTCCGGAGCGCCGCCCGGCGCCGCGAAGAGGACGACGAGAGGCGATGGCTTTCTGGAGCACGGCCGATGTGGAGCTCGTTTCGCGCGTCGTCACGGCGAAGACGAAGAACGATCGCCGCGTGCGGGGCAAGCTGACCTTGCACTTCGCAGAGGCGCAGACGCAGGGCAACGCCGACGACGCCGCCGATCGATGCGCCACGCTCGCCGAGGAGCTCTTCGGCGAGGCCGACGACCACGAGCAGCTCATCGGCGCCGAGGCCGAGCTCGCCGCCGCGCTGCGGCTGCGCCTTCCGCCGCGCTTCCCCGCGATCCGCTCCCTCGATCTCGCGGCGCTGCACGTCGTCGGTGATCCGAGCACGTCGGCCGCCCTCCGCCGCGCGTCGACGACCACGATGCGCGCCGTGAGCGGGCCCGTCTCCACGCCCGCGCCGAACACGATGCGCGGCAACGCCTCGCCCTCGTCGATGCCCCCGAGCGGCGATTCTCCCTCGGCGAGCTTCCGCGTCGCGCAGCTCGCGGGCTCGCCCTCGGGCTCCTTCCGCGCGCCGATCTCGAGCTCCGGGCCGGCGAGCGGCCCCATCTCGACGACGGGACCTCGCTCGTCGTCGCCGCCGACGCGGCGGGGCACGCTCGGCCGGATGCGCGCGATCATGCCGGGCATGATGCTCGCGCCGGGCGCGCCGCCCGAGGCGATCGGCCAGGCGCTCGCGCCCTTCGTGCGGGACTGCGCCGGCCGCATCCTCGTCGGCTTCCTCCGCGGCTACGACCTCGTCGCGATGCGTGGCCTCGCGCTCGAAGAAGGCTCGGCCGAGATGCTCGCCGCGCTCGTCCCGGTCTCGGACGCGCCCCTCGGCGGCTACGAGGCGAGCCGCACGGCCGAGCTCGCGCGCTGGCAGGCGGCCTTCGGTGAAGCCGTCTTCCAGCGCGTGCGCCGCGAGAGCCAGGTCGCGTCCATCTACCTCGCGCACATGGCGCTCGGCCGGCTCGGCGTCCCTCCGAGCATCGGCTTGCCCATCCTCCAGGAAGCCGCGCCTTCCGCGTTCGGCGGCGAGCGCGGCACGGTCCTCGAGATGTCGCGGTACGTCTCGGTCCCTGCGGAGAGCTTCGTGCCTGCGCTCTGCCAGCACCTCGTCGAGATCGTCGGCCACGGCGACGCGACGCAGCTCTCGGCCGCGCTCGCCCCGCTCGTCACGTCGGTCGAGGAGGACATGGCCATCGCCGCGACGTTCGCGAGGGACGCGTCCGGCGTCTAGCGCCGCGACAGGCCGTTTCCGTTCCCCTCGCGCTCGCGAACGGCTAGACCGTCGATCGTGCTCCCCGCGTCCGCCCGACGTCTCGTTGCGATCGCCGCCATGTCCACCGCCTCCACCGTTTCCTCGCTGTCATGTTCTCCCGCCGGGAGCGCGCCGCCCGCCCAGCCCGAAGCTTCCGCCTCGGCGAGCAGCACATCCGCGCCCGGCCCCGCCGATCCTCCGGCTCCGCCCGACGCGCCCGATCGTGCGTTCGCCGCGCTCGCCGAGCGCTTCCTCAAGGGCTACCTCGCGCGTGAGCCCGTCGCGGCCACCGAAGCGGGCGAGCATGCGCACGACGCGCGCTGGCCCGATCGCAGCGAGGAAGGCGAGGCCGAGGCCCGCCGCTTCTACGTCGGCCTCCTCGACGAGCTCGACCACATCCCCGCCTCGGCCCTCGACGCGCAGGGACGCGTCGATCACGCGATGCTCGGAAACCAGCTTCGGTACGCGATCTTCGCGATCGACGAACTACGTGAGGCCTCCGCGAGCCCGCTCTACTACACGCGCCTCGTCGGCGACGGCCTCGATCCGCTCGTCACGCGGAGCTTCGGCACGCCGGCGTCCCGCGCGCGGAGCCTCGTGGGTCGGCTCGAAGGCATCCCTGCGATCGTCGCGGCCGCGAAGAAGCGGCTCGGCCGTCCTCCTCGCCTGCACACCGAGACGGCCATCGTGCAGAACCGCGGCCTCGTCTCGCTCTGCCGCGGCGACGTCCTCGCCCCTTACACGAAGCTCCCCGACGCCACGCTCGTCTCCGAGCTCGCCGCGGCGAGCGAGCGAGCGGCGAAGGCGCTCGAAGACTTCCAGAGCTTCCTCGAGAAGGACCTCCTCCCCCGCAGCGACGGCGAGATCCGCCTCGGCCGCGCGCGCTTCGAGAAGAAGCTCCGCTACTACCTCGACGACGACGTCGACGTCGACGCGATCGAAAAGGGCGCCCGTGCGCTGCTCGAACGCACGCAGGCCGAGATGGTCGAGACCTCGAAGGAGCTCTGGCCCACGCTCTTCCCGAAGCGCAAGCTCCCCACGACGACGACGCTCGTCGATCGCAAGCAGCTCGTGCGCGAGGTCCTCGCCGCGCTCGGCGACGATCACCCGACGAACGAGACGATCGTCACGGAGGCGCGGGATCTCGTGCAGAAGGCGACGGCGTTCGTCCGCGAGCGCGACATCGTGCGGGTGCCCGACGAGGTCTGTCAGGTCATCGAGATGCCCGAGTACCGGCGTGGCGTGTCCATCGCGTATTGCGACGCCTCGGGCCCGCTGGAGGAGCGCGCCGAGACCTTCTACGCCATCGCGCCCACGCCGAACGACTGGGACGACAAGCGCCGTCTCTCGTTTTACCGCGAGTACAACCGCAGCATGCTCGCCGACCTCACCGTGCACGAGGCGATGCCCGGGCATTTCCTGCAGCTCATGCACAACAACCGCTTCCCCTCGAAGCTGCGCGCCGTCTTTTCGAGCGGCCCGTTCGTCGAGGGCTGGGCCGTCTACAGCGAGTGGGTCATGGCCAAGCACGGCTTCGGCGGCCCGAAGGTGCGCATCCAGCGCGAGAAGATGGTGCTCCGGCTCGCGGTGAACGCGCTGCTCGATCACGGCGTGCACGCCGGCTCGATGACCGAAGCCGAGGGGCTCGCGCTCATGACGAACGAGGCGTTCCAGGAGGAGGGCGAAGCCGTGGGCAAGTGGAAACGCGCGCTGCTCACGAGCGCCCAGCTCACGACCTACTATTACGGCTTCACCGAGATGATGAAGCTCCGCGCGGCGAACGAGGGCGCTCCGGGTTTCACGGAGCGAACCTTCCACGACAAGGTGCTGAGCTTCGGCTCGCCGTCGATGCGCCACCTGCGCGATCTCGTTCGGCCGTAGAAAGAGCGTGCGCATGCTGCGTCGCCTCCGCCGCGCCCTGCGAAAGCGAGCGTTCGAGCGCAAGCTCGCGGCCTTGCCCGCGCTGCTCGAACGCAAGCAGGAGGCCGAGGCCGAGGCCGTCGCGTCGGAGGCGCTCGCGATCGGGGAAGAGGTCTTCGGCGCGGAGGCGGCCGAGCTCACGACGCCGCTCTACGTGATCGCCGCGGCGCGGCTCTCGACGAACCACACGGAGGACGCGCTCGCCGCCTGCACGCGGGCCATTCGCATCGCCGAGGCGCTCGCCGGCGCGCCCACCGAGCCCCGCCTGCCGAAGCTCTACGAGCTCGCGGCCGCGATCCACGAACGCGAAGGCCGCCTCGACCAGACGATCCGCCTCTACCGTCGGCTCCTCGCGGGCTACGAGCGCATGCGCAGCCCCGACGAGGCCGCGATCGCCGACGTCGCCGGCCGCCTCGGCCTGCTCCTCGGCAAGCAGAAGCAAACCGCGGAGGCCGAGCTCCTCCTCGCCCGCGCCCTCACCACGACCGAACATGTCTTCGGCGCGCGATCACGTCCCGCGGCCGAGGCCCTCTACAACCTCGGCACGGTGCTCGCGGCGTCGGGCCGTCGTGACGACGCAGCGCGCTCCTTGCGCCGCGCGATCGACATCCTCACGGAGACCGACGCGCGGACCGGCGGAGGTCTCCTCGCGCTCGCGCAGCACAACCTCGCGACCCTCGTCGAGGCCGAGGGCCGCGCCGACGAGGCCGAGGACCTCTACCGCCGCGCGCTCGCCGCCCACGCCGGAGCGACACGCGGCGATCCGGCCGAGATCCGCCCCACCCTGGTCCGCCTCGGAAACCTCCTCGAACGCAAAGGCCGCGTGGACGAAGCGATCTCGCTTTATGACCGCGCGCTCGCCCTCGCGGAGTCCGAGCTCGGCCTGGATCACGCCGTGACGCTCGGGATTCGCGCCTTCCGTGAGGCCGCCCTGAAGAGAAACCCGACCCGTTGACGTCGGATTTTGCTGCTCGCGCTGCTCTTCCCGCCCCCACCGAACTCGCCCCGGGGAAAGCAGCCCAGGACACGGGATTGCATTCGTTAACGAAATATCCACCCGTCGGACATCGGTCTGTCACGCCCTTGTGACGGACCTGTCCCTAGCATGCAGGCGCTCGTTCCAGTAAGGAGACGGCGCCCCGCGTCTCCAACGCGCGAGACCCCTCGGGTCATGGCGCGGATGAGCAGCCCACGGGGCGCCGAAAGGCTCTCGTGTTCATGGAGGCTCTTCTCGATCCGTCGCTCGGCAATGGGGTGCGCGCGCTCCTCGCCCTCTGCCTTTTGATCGCCCTCGGCTTCGAGTTCGTGAACGGCTTTCACGACACCGCCAACGCGGTCGCGACGGTCATCTACACGAACTCCCTCAAGCCCCACGTCGCGGTCGTCCTCTCCGGCCTCTGCAACTTCGTCGGCGTCTTCGCGGGCGGCATCGCGGTCGCGATGGGCATCATGAAGCTCTTGCCCGTGGAGCTGCTCGTCTCGAGCGGCGTGGGCGCGGGGCTCGCGATGGTGCTCGCCCTCCTGCTCGCGGCGATCTCCTGGAATCTAGGCACCTGGTACCTCGGCCTACCCGCGTCGAGCTCCCACACCCTCATCGGCGCGATCCTGGGTGTCGGCATCGCCAACTCGCTCCTGCCCGGACACAAGTTCGGCGACGGCGTGAGCTGGAGCAAGGCCGCGGACATCGGCATCGCGCTGCTCGTCTCGCCGCTCTTCGGCTTCAGCCTCGCGGCGCTGCTCGTCGTGCTGATCAAGCGTTACACGACGAACAAGAAGCTGCTCGAGGCGCCGCCGAAGGACGCGCCGCCGCCGCGCGGCACCCGCGCCCTGCTCGTCTCGACCTGCGCGGCCGTGAGCTTCGCCCACGGCTCGAACGACGGCCAGAAGGGCGTCGGCCTCGTGATGCTCATCCTGATCGGACTCGTCCCGGCCGGCTTCGCGATCAACATGGACGCGAGCCCTGCGGAGCTCGAGCGCACGCTGCGCGCCACGGACAACGTCGCGGCGCTCGTCCGCGACCACTACGATCAGCACTCCAAGGCGGAGGCCGAGAAGACGCTCGTGCGCCTCGGCGAGCTCCACCACTTCCTCGACGGCCGCAAGTCGGCGAAGGAGATCCCGCCGATGGATCGCTTCAAGTTCCGGCAGGATCTCCTGCTCGCGGACAAGTCCATCGACAACATGCAGAAGGGCGGCCACCTCGGCCTCACGCCCGAGGAGGCGAAGAAGCTCGGGGAGGAGCGCAAGGCCCTGCGCGCGCTCACGGAGTACGCGCCGAACTGGGTCCTCGTGGCGATCGCGCTCTCGCTCGGCATCGGCACGATGTTCGGCTGGAAGCGCATCGTCGTCACCGTCGGCGAGAAGATCGGCAAGAGCCACCTCACGTACGCGCAAGGCGCCTCGGCCGAGATCGTCGCGGCGAGCACGATCGGCGTCTCGGCGTGGCTCGGCCTGCCGGTGAGCACGACGCACGTGCTCTCCTCGGGCATCGCGGGCACGATGGTGGCGCAGCGCTCGGGCCTGCAGGGCTCGACGGTGCGCAACATCGGCCTCGCCTGGGTGCTCACGCTGCCCGCCTCGATGACGCTCGCCGCGCTGTTCTTCCTGCTCTTCCGCGCGATCTTCAGCTGACCTTCCGCGAAGGCCCGAGGCTTCTCGGCCAGGCCCCCCTTCGATATCCTGCGCCTCGCCCATGCGCACCTTCAGCACCGAGGGTCCTTGTGATCCCGCGCGCCACCATCACCTGCCCGCGGCGCCGCGGCTCGCGGAGGTCCTCGGCCTCGTCGACGAAGGCGCGTATCTGCTGGTGCGCGCGCCGCGGCGCACGGGCAAGACCACGAGCTTGCGCGCCCTCGCGGCCGAGCTCCTCCGGTCGGGTCGGTATGCCGCGCTCGTGGTCTCCGCCGAGGTCGGCGAGCCCCTTGGGGACGACGTCGCGTGCGCCGAGGAAGCCTTGCTCGCCTCGCTTCGCCTCTCTGCGGAGCACGATCTGCCGCCCGAGCTGCGCCCGCCGCCGCTGCCCGCCTCGGCGGACGGCACGCGGATCTGGGCGCCGCTCTCGGCCTGGGCGCGGGTTTGTCCTCGCCCGATCGTCCTTTTTTTCGACGGCACGGACACGCTGCACGGCGCCGCGCTCCGGACGGTCCTGCGGCAGCTCGAGATCGGCTTCCCGCGCCGCCCCGCGGCATTTCCCTGGTCCGTCGTTCTCTCGGGAACGCTCGACCTACGCCTCGAACCTTTCGCGGCGGCAGATGACGCGCCCGTTCGTCCGGGCCTCACGGGACCCTTCGAGACGGCGCTCTCGCCCGAATCGCTTCGAAGCTTCACCGGGGACGAGATTCGCGCGCTGTATGCCCAGCACACCCACGAAACAGGGCAAACCTTCGACGAGGCCGCGATCCGGGCCGCGCGGGAGGCGACCGCGGGGCATCCCTTCCTCGTGCAGGCGCTCGGCCGCGAGCTCGTGACGACCGTCCCGCGCGCCGAACCCATCCGCGAGACGCACGTCCGAACGGCCATCCATCACCTCGTCGATCACCGCACGACCCCGATCGACGCCCTCGCCGCGCGCCTCGCCGAGCCGCGCGTCCGCCGCGTCGTCGAGCCCCTCCTTGCGGGCACGGCGCGCGTCGCGCGGGCCCGCGAGGACGACATCCGCCACACGCGCGACCTCGGCCTGCTCGCCGAGGACGACCCTGCGCGTATCGAAAGCGGCATCCACCGCGCCCTCGTCCCGCGCCTGCTCGCCTCGGGCGTCGGGCGCGCCATCACGGACGACCCGGCGCGGTTTTACACGACAGACGGCGCCCTCGACGTCGAGGCGCTCCTTCACGCATTCGCGGTGTTTTACACGACGCACGCTCGCCATCTCGTCGCGGACGCGGCATACGAGGCGGTCGCGCCCGAGCTCGTCTTCCTGGGCTACCTCTACCGAATGGTCGAGCCGCGCGGCTGGGTCGATGTCCGCTGGGGCGGCTCGCACGGCCGGATCGACGTCATGCTGCGCGTGCCGCTCCCGAACGGGGACGAGCAACACGAGGCGTTCGTCCTGGTCTCGCGGCGCAAAGGAGAGCCGGGCGCGAAAGCGCGCGCGGTCGGGTTCTTGGAGGACGTGCTCGACGCGGAAAAACTCGTGAGCGGCACGGTGATCGTGTTCGATCGCCGGGGCAAGCGGGCCGCCGGAGGACGCGTGAAGCTCAAGCAGACGTCGACGGCGAAGGGACGGGCCGCGCGGGTGCTGCGCGCGTAGAAACTTTCGCCCCGCCAAACGCAAATTTTCCGAGACAAACTCGGGCCTCGACACACCCCCTTTGACGAAATCCCCCTCGCGTGGAACGTTCGCCGGGGTGCACACACGTTACGACCAGGCTTTCAAGCAGCTCCTCCGCGCGGCGCTCGCGCCCCTCGGGGTCTTCACGCCGGAAGTCGAGGTGAGCCCCGATCCTCAACGTGTCGACGGCTGGTTCGTCCCCGATCCGGCGCGCTCCTCCTCGGTGGGCGCGAGCCTCCTCGGCCGGATGAGCCGCTCGGCGTGCACGTTCGAGGTCTTCTCCGACACCCCCGACGACACCGAGATCGTCTCGTGCGTCCGCAAGCAGCTCAATTTGAGGCATGTGCTCCTCGGACGTGAATCGCCCCCGCCCTTGCCTCATCTATGGGTCCTCTCCTCCGGGCGCCCCACGAAGGGCCTCCGTGCGCTCGCGGCGCGTAGCAAGCGCGCCTGGCCGCGTGGCGTGTATGCCTTTGCGCCCGGCCTCCACACCTCGGTCGTCGTCGCGAGCGAGCTCCCCGAGGACCGCTCGACCTTGCTTCTCCGGCTCATGGGACGCGGACGAACCCTTCGACGCGCCATCGGGGAGCTCAAAACGCTCGGGGCGGACGACTTCGAGCGATGCATCGCGCTGCCGATCCTGATACGCTACCGTATCGAAGCCGCGACGGCCCCTGTCACCCCCACGGACGAGGAGTTGCTGATGAACACGCAAGAAATCATGGACATGTGGGAGCGCCAGGCCAAGGAGCAAGGACGCCAGGAAGGACGCCAGGAAGGGGCCCAAGAAGGGCTCCTCCGCGGTCAACGTCGCACCATGCTCCAGCTCCTGCGCCTTCGGTTCGGCGAGCTGCCTCAGGCCGTCGTTGCTCGTATCGAGGCAGCGGATTCCGCCGCCCTCGATCAGTGGACGGCGCGGGTCCTCGCGGCGAAGACGCCGGAGGAAGTCGTCGCGTAGCTCGGCTCAGCTCTCCGTCGGCGTCAGGTCGGCCACGCGGTGGATCGTCCAGCGCTCGGAGCCGTCCACGATCACGCCGGCGAGCTGCTTCTGGTACTCGGCGTGATACGGCACGGCGGCCATATCGCGGAAGGCCGCTTCGAGGTCGTCCACGTTATCGATCGGCACTTCGAGCTCGACCAGCGACTCGGGCCCGCCGATGCTGCCGGAGAGGACACGCAACGACCGCCAGCCGATGCGTTGTGCCACGTCGACGTACCACTTCCGCAGCACCTTGAGACACTCGTCCCTGCGACCGAACCGGGCCGTGAACTGCCAACGCGCAACGTACATGATCCGGGCTCCCTTCTTCGTGAGCCCGACATCATAATCCCCACCGCGAACGACGGGATCCAAAAACGTTCGCGCAAAACGTGACACTTTGCGTCACGTCCGGCCTCGACCCGCGTCGAGACATGACGTCACGAATCGTCACGGAATCACGATCACGCCCGGCTCGCCGTCGCGGTAGAGTGCCTCGACCAGGCCCGCGCGGCGCGTGAGGACCGCGCGCTGGTTGATGTACCCCTTGTCGGTGATCTCGCTGGCGTCGATGCTCGGTGGCTCGACCAGGAACATCACCCGCGCGATTCGTGTGCTGCTGCCGGGGTGCGCCTCGTTGTATGCGTGGAGGCCCGCCGCGAGGTGCGAAAGGACCTCCGGCCGCTGCACGAGGGATTCGAGCGGCAGCTCCTTCGCGTCCGGGCAAAGCGAACGACACCCGATGAGGCTCGGAAAGACGAGCAGGCCAATCTCGTCCCGATCGTGCCCCGCCACCACCGCATCCTGGATCACGGGCGCCGCCGCGGCGATGGCCGTGATCCGCACCTGGCCCACGTGCACCCACGTCGCGCTCGTCAGCTTGAAATCCTCGGCCACGCGTCCATCGAAGACGATGCCTTTCGAAGGATCCGCCGGATCCGCGAGCCTGCCCGCGTCGCCGATCTTGTAAAACCCCTCCTCGTCGAAGGCCGCGCGCGTGAGGTCCTCACGTCCGAAATAGCCGGGCGTCACGTTCGGCCCGCGCACGCGCATCTCCAGCTTGCTGCCGTTCGGCACCATCTTGAGCTCGCAGCCGGGCGCGGGAAGGCCGATCACGCCCGCGCGATCGATCGGGAAATGCACCGTGGTCACCATTGGCGACGTCTCCGTCGATCCCCAGGCCGAAACCATCGTGACACGCTCGCCCCGCGCCTTTTGGCTCACCTCTTCGAGCCGCTTCCACGTGCTCTGCGGCAGCGCGGCGGCCGCATAAAAGAGAAGGTCGAGCTCCCGGAAGAAATGGTCCCGCAGGCCGGCGTCGTTTTCGAGGTACGGCAGGATCGCATCGAATCCACGCGGCACGTTGAAATACAACGTCGGCGCCACCTCACGCAGGTTGCGCACCGTCTTCTCGACGAGATCGGGCATCGGGCGGCCCTCGTCGATGAAGAGCGTGCCGCCGTGGAACAGCACCATGTTGAAGTTGTGATTGCCGCCGAACGTATGGCTCCAGGGGAGCCAATCCACGACGACCGGCGGCCTCTTGCGCAAAAATGGCCAGACCTCCACGATCGCCTGCTGATTCGAGCAGAGCATGCGCTGCGTGTTGAGCACGCCCTTTGGCTCGCCCGTCGATCCCGAGGTGAACAGGATCTTCGCGATCGTATCGGGCCCGACCGCCTCCATCGCGCGGCCCGCGCGCTCGCCCGGCAGCTCGCGGCAAAGGTCGTCGAAACGTGTCCCGGGCGATTCCCCCTCGGTCACCACGACCTCCGCGCCTCCGAGGTCGAGCGCCCCGAGCGCCCGGCCAAACCGGCCCTCGTCCCGCGCATACACGAGCCCCGGCTTCACGAGGCCGAGGATGTACCGCAGTTTTTCGAAGTCACGCGAGAGCAGCGCATACGCCGGCGACACCGGGCAAACAGGGACCCCGACGAGCATCGCCCCGAGCGCGAGCAGCGCGTGATCGATGCCATTCTCGCTCAGAATCACGACTGGCCGCGCGGCCGAGAGCTCCCGCCGCGCGAGCGCCTCGCCGATCGATGCCGCGACCGCCGCCGCCTCGCCGTACGTCACCCGACGCACGCCCCCGGACGCCTCCCGTTCGGCGAGAAACACCCGATCCGGCGCCCGATCCGCCCAGGCATACAGCAGCTCGCCGAGGTGCCGCGGATATGCCGGGAGCGGGCTCGGCGAGCGCAGGATCATGCCTCCGCCTGGGAGGTTCGTCACGACGACCTCCGGCGGCGCGAATTCGAGGCGTGCAGCGGTCGTCATGACAACCCCCCGTCAGAACGCGATGTCGTTGGCGAGCGCGGCGGCGAGCGCGCGATCTTCCTCGTCCCGCACGAGATCCACCCCGCGCGTATAAAACCGTAGCGCCGCCGCCCGCGGGCGACCGTCGTTCTCGTGCGCGAGCGCGTGCGACGCGTGCCGCACGAGCAGCGCGAGCTCGTAAGCGCGTCCCAGCGTCAACGCGAAGCGCCGCGCGCCCGCCTCGACCCCGAGCGGATCCTTCTGGAACGTCTCGGCGAGCCACCGCGCCGCGTGCGTCGCCGCAGCCACCGCCCCCTCGCCCGCCCGCCGGAGCGCGTCGTCCGGCGCCGTCGACACGAGCGATCGAATGTCCGCGAGCAGATCCTCGAGCGGATTCTCTTTTTGCATGGCGCGCAGCGTGTCGAGCGAGAGCACGTTCGTCGTGCCCTCCCAGATCGGCAAGACCTGCGCGTCACGATAGATACGCGGGATCCCCGTGTCCTCCACGTATCCGGCGCCGCCGAAGCATTCGAGCACCTCGCTCAGCACCGTGACCGCCTGCTTGCCCGTCGTGAGCTTCGCGAGCGGCGTCACGAGGCGCAGAAGGCGCGCCTCCGACTCCGTGATCACGCCCGCCTCCTCGCGCCCGAGCAGCTCGACGGCGCGGAACGCGAGGTGGAAAGCGCCCTCGGCCTCGGCCGAGAGATCGGCGAGCGTGTCGACGTGCAAAGGTTTGTCCGAGAGCGGCGCGCCGAACTGCACGCGACGCCGCGCATAATCGCGGGCGAGCGCGAGGCCCCGCCGAATGCCCGCCGCCGCGCACACCGCATTCCACGTGCGCGTCACGTTCAGCATCGGCGAGATGTTGCGAATCCCGTCCCCGAGCCCCTTTACCGGCACGGCGAGCGCGCCCGCCAGCGTCAGCTCGGCCGTCGGCACCTTCCGGGTCCCGAGCTTGTCCTTCAGCCGATTGACCTGGATCCCATTCATGCGCCCGTCCGGCCCGAACACCTCCACGTAAAACAGCGCGAGCCCGCGGCCGCCGGGCGGGTTTCCCTCCGGGCGGCCGAGCGTCAGCGCCATCTGCGACGTCGTCGCCGAGGTGAACCATTTCGTCCCATACAGCCGGAAATTCCCCTCCGCGTCCTTCCGCGCCTCCGTCTCGGAGAGCCCCACGTCGCTGCCGCCGGTCCGCTCGGTCATCCATTGCCCGCTCGTCCAGGCCTGCGCCGGATCACGGCTCGTCAGGCGCGCGAACGCTTTCGCCGCGAAATCGTTCGCGTCACGCACGTCGCGGTGCGTGAGCAGCGTCTTGGCGGCGCCGTCGGTCATCGCGAGCGGACAGGTGTACACGTCGGTCGAGGAATCGAAGAGGTACACCAGGGCAAACTGGTGCACGCGCGAAACCTCCCCGCTCCGCTTTTCGTACGCCGTCGCGACCACGCCTTTTTCGGCGGCGATCCGCGCGGCGCGTTTCCAGAGCTGCGTCACCTCGATCTGATCGACCCGATGGCCCCACGCGTCCCACTGCGTCAGCTTGGGCTCGTTCAGGCGGTCTTCGAGCTGGAGCCGGTAGAGCTCGCCGCCGGCGAGCTCGCCCATCTCGCGGAGGCTCGGCTCGGCCTCGCGGAGGACGTCGGACGGGAACACGCGCTTCAAGTACGAGCGGAGAACACGGTCGTCGTCGTACTGGTTGCCGATCTCGGGGGGAGCTTGGTAGAAGGCCATCGCGCGGGGAGTATACGCAAAATCAGCTTCCTGCGTGGCGCGGAATCGACTAGGGACGCCGGCCATGCACCAAGGCCGGTTCTCCCTCGCACTCGTCTTCTCGATCGCAGCGCTCGCCGCGGGTTGCGGCGCTTCCACGCCCCCGCCCGACGCTCCCGACACCACGAAGGCGACCCCGAAATCCGAAACGCCCGCGCCCGAGGGCGAAGCAGCGGCCGAGGCGCCTCCCTCCGAGGAGGGCGAAGGCGACGCCAAGCCCCCGGAGCCGAGCTTCGCGGAGCTGCGCAAGGCCGTGATGGCCTGCACCCCCGACGACAACGGCGTGATCGACGACTGCGAAGCCTTCCGGCAATGGCTCGACGCGGAGCAAGCGTTCGAGAATGGCAAGGCGAACCCCGAGCTCCTGAAGATGCTCGGAAGCCAGGATCCCAAGGAGCGACGCATCGCGGCCGAGAAGCTCGGCCAGACGCTGCACGAAGAGACCGCCAGCGCCGCGAACGTGGACGCCGTGCTCGACCTGGCCGAGAAGGAACGCGAGGAGACCCTCGGCGATCTGTTCGGGAGGTTCGTCGCCGGCCTCCCCCTCGTCAAGGTGGGCAAAATCGATCGGGCGATCGCGATCGCCAAGGCGCACCCGGTCACGGAATACACGGACGCGTTCCTGCGCACGGTGGGCTTTGGCTCCACGAATCGTGACGCCAAGGTCGTGGCCTACGCGATCGAGTCCAGCAAAGCGGCGTCCTCCTCGCGGCGCAGCCTCGCGCTGCATGCCCTCGGCGACCTCGCCCCGTACTTTCCCGACGACGCCTGCAAGGTCATCAACGCCCTTCGCGCCGACAAGGACGATTTCGTCAAGAGCCGCGCGGCGGAGAGGCTCGCCTCGATCGACAAGTGCGCGTCCTTCACGGACAAGCTCCTCGACGACCTCTCCAAGATCGACGTGAAGAAAACCATCAACTTCGAGATGGGAATCGCGCTGCAAAAGGTCTGCAAGCGGACGGACCTCACGCCCGCCCAGCGCAGCAAGGGGAGCAAGGCCGCCCGTCGCATCACGGACGCGCCCGCCGTCAACGCGAACACGCGGACGTACACGATGCAGGCCATCATTGGCTGCGATCCCAAGGACGGCCCGGCCTACGTCGCGAAGTACAAGAACGACAAGGACAAGACCATCGCCGGTCAGGCGGCCGCGCTCACCACGCCCAAATGAGCAATCGCCTCTAGCAGGCTGTCGAGAAGCGCCGCGAGCGCGTAGCGAGCTTATCGACAGCCTGCTAACGTCGGGGCGCCCACGCGGCGCCCTCGTACGTGAGCACCGAGAGCGGGTAAGAGGGCGCGCCGGCGGCGACCGCATTCAAGATCTCCCGGGCCTCCTCGCCGCGCAGGGGCAAACCGGCAAGCTCGTCGAGCTTCACCCACCGCGCGCCGAGCGAGTGCTCGTCGGGCTCGCTCTTCGGGGTCGGGTCACCCTCGGGCCTCGCCAGGAAAAACACACGGCAGCGCGCCGTCCCGCTCGGGTGTGGCGAGTGCTCGACGCGCAGGACGCCCTGAATCGCCGCGCGCACGCCGGCCTCCTCGAGCGTCTCGCGCACCGCAGCGTCGACGATCCGCTCGCCCGGCTCGACGCGCCCGCCGGGCAGGTACCACGTTTGCCCATGCCCGCGCTCGTGCACGAGCAGGTACTCGTCACCACGCCGCACGACGACCATCGCGAAGAACCAGGTAGGGATGGGCCTGCGGGACACCCGTACAGGATAGCCGGCGCTCGCCGGGAGGGGAAGGCTTCGATTTGGAAGGCCAAACACCCGGCCTGATGGTTGGGACGACAACCGAACGTCGCTCGCGATCCGGGGACCGGCCGTCCCGAACACGCGCGCGCCGTGTCGACACGAATTGTGATTTAAGGACAAACATCCCGAACCATTGCCCCAATTCGCGCGAGCCGCCGCAATACGAGCGGTCGCCGAACGCCCATCCCCGCGCTCGCCGAGCTCGACCCACCGCCGCCCCGTCCCCGGGGTGCGCCTCCCGCCGGTGGCCTCGGGTGTTCTTGACTTTTCCGATGCAACAACCTACACCCGTTGCTCGTGAAGCTGTCCAACAAGGGCCGCTACGGGGTGCGGGCGTTGTTCGACATCGCCTTCCACAACGATGGCCGCCCCACGCAGATCCGCGAGATCGCCGGCCGCGAGATGATCCCCGCGCGCTTCCTGGAGCAGATCTTTCAGGACCTGAAGAAGGCCGGCATCCTCGGCGCCAAGCGTGGGCCCCGCGGCGGCTACCACCTCGCGAGGCCCGCCTCCGAGATCACGATCGGCGACGTCTTCCGCGCCCTCGAAGGCCCGATCGTCG
Organism: Polyangium sp. y55x31; assembly: GCF_029946505.1. Classification (GTDB taxonomy): domain Bacteria; phylum Myxococcota_A; class Polyangia; order Polyangiales; family Polyangiaceae; genus Polyangium. The sequence goes on along the minus strand of NZ_JARZHG010000003.1, from coordinate 631,085 downwards.
TCTGCCCCGCCGAGGACGAAGGCCCGCGCGGCGCCGAGCCGTGCGGCCCGGACGCGACCGCCGCCGCCTTCAAGGACCTCGCATCCGCCATCGAAAAGGCCTTCGACGACATCTCCATCGCCGACGTCGTCGAGCGCGGCGAGGCCCTCGGGCTCCGCCGCGGCGGCACCGACCGGGTGGACTACGTCATCTAGGAGCGTGATGCACGAGCCCGGACAAAAGCCTGCATTGCCCTCGCATCCGCGCGTGGTCGGCTCGGTGCTCGACCTCGTCGGCGACACGCCGCTCTTCGAGATCCGGCGGCTCGATCCGGAAGAACCGCGGGGTCGCGTCTTCGCGAAAGCCGAGCAGCAGAACCCGGGCGGCTCGGTGAAGGACCGCATCTGCCTCGCGATGATCGAGGCCGCCGAGGCGAGCGGCGCGCTCGGTCCGGGCGGCGTCGTCGTGGAGCCGACGAGCGGAAACACGGGGATCGGGCTCGCGCTCGTCTGCGCGGCGAAGGGCTACCGCTGCGTGCTCACGATGCCCGCGAGCATGAGCCTCGAGCGCAGGCAGCTCCTCGAAGCGTACGGCGCCGAGGTGATCCTGACCGAGGCCGAAGCGCAGATGGAAGGCGCCATCGTGAAGGCGCGCGAGATCGTCCAGACGACACCGGGCGCGTTCATGCCGGGACAGTTCGACAACCCCGAGAACCCGCGCGTCCACGGCGAGATGACGGCCCGCGAGATCCTGCAGGCGATGGCGAACGAGCCGATCCACGCGTTCGTCGCCGGCGTCGGCACCGGCGGTACCGTGAGCGGCGTCGGCGAGGTGCTGCGCCGGAGGAGCCCGCGCCCCCGCATCATCGCCGTCGAGCCCGAGGCCTGCGCCACGATCTCGCGCGGCGAGCGTGGACCGACGAAAATTCAGGGCCTCGCCCCGGGGTTCGTCCCGAAGAACTACCTCCCCGAGCACGTCGACGAGGTTCGCACGGTGAGTGATCGGGCGGCGTACGAGACGAAGGTCGCGCTCGCCCGCAAGGAGGGGCTGCTCGTGGGGATCAGCGCGGGCGCGGCCGTTCGGGTCGCGCTCGACGTCGCGCGCGAGCTCGGCCCCGGCGCCAACGTGGTCACGGTGCTCTGTGACACGGGCGAGCGGTATTTCAGCCTCGACGAGTACTTCAAATAGCAGCGAGACCCCAAGCACCCACGGAGAGATCCACATGCCTGTCGTTCGAATCCCCACTCCCCTGCGCACGCTGACCGGAAGCAAAGACGAGGTCGAGGCGACGGGCGCGACCGTCGGCGAGCTCATCGAGGACCTCGAGAAGCGCCACCCCGGCATCCGCGATCGTCTGCTCGACGAGAAGGGCGTCCGCCGCTTCGTGAACATCTTCGTCGGCGACGAGGACATCCGCTTCCTCGACGGCCTCTCGACCGAGCTCAAGGCGACGGATCATATCTCGATCGTGCCCGCCATCGCGGGCGGCAGCGGCGCCTAGGATGCGCTCCACGCTCGTGCGGTCGCGCCGCCTCGGCTCGGTGACCGAGGCCGTCGGGAACACGCCGCTCGTCCGCCTCGATCGCGTGGCCCGCGACGCGCCGAGCGTCGAGGTGTACGCGAAGCTCGAGTTCGCGAACCCCGGCGGCTCGGTGAAAGACCGGGCCGCGCTGCGGATGATGACGAAGGCGATCGAGGAGGGGAAGCTCGGCTCGGGCAAGATCCTCATCGACTCGACGAGCGGCAACACGGGCGTCGCGTACTCGATCTTCGGCGCCGCGCTCGGCGTGCCCGTGCGCCTCGTCATGCCCTCGAACGTGAGCAAGGCGCGCAAGGACATCGCGCGCGCCTTCGGCACGGAGATCATCTTCAGCGATCCGATGGAGGGCTCCGACGGCGCGATCCGATACGTGCGCGAGCTCGTGGCGAAGGATCCGGAAGCCTACTTCTACCCGGACCAGTACTCGAACCCGAACAACCCGCTCGCGCACTACCACGGCACGGCTGTCGAGATCCTCGACGCCCTCGGCGATCGCCTCACGCACTTCGTCGCGGGCATCGGCACGAGCGGGACGATCGTGGGCACGTCGCGCCGCTTGAAAGAGCACACGCGCCCGATCCGCTGCGTCGCCGTCGAGCCCACCGAGCCCTTGCACGGTCTCGAAGGGCTCAAGCACCTGCCGAGCTCGCTCGTGCCGGCGATCCACGACGGAAGCGCCTACGACGAGACGCTCCGCGTCACCACGGAAGACGGCTGGGACATGGCCGACCGGCTCGCGCGCGAGGAGGCTTTGCACGTCGGGCATTCGAGCGGGGCGAACGTGTTCGCGGCCGTGGAGATCGCCAAGAAGCTGCACGCGACGGTAGGCGGCGGGTGCGTGGTCGCGATCGTGTGTGACCGCGGTGATCGGTACTTCGCGCCGATGAAATGGGAGAAGCGTTATCTATGGTGACGGATCATCCGTGGACGCGCGGCCACCTCACGATCACGCGCGCCGCGCTCGCCGTCGTGGAGAAGGACGCTCTTCGGGGCTACGCGGCCGACGAGGAGGCGTGCGGGTATCTGCGGGGTCCCGCTTCGATCGCGCTCTTTTGCGACGAGGCCGTGCCCATGCAGAACGTCGCGAACAAGCTGCATGCGATCGATCCGGAGCGGTATTTCCGCACGGCGCGCACGTACTTCTCGTTCAACGAGAAGAAGTTCGACGACGCGGTCCGCGCCGCGGCCCAGGAAGGCCGGCCCGTGAAGATCCTCTATCACTCGCACCTCGACGCGGGCGCGTACTTCAGCCCCACGGACGCGGCCGTGATGAGCATGGGCGAGCCGCCCGCGCACGAGGGCGGCGAGATCACGATGGGCCCGGGCCCGGCCTGGCCGCTCGCGTTCCTCGTGACGAGCGTGCGCGGCGGCGCCATCGACGAGCACCGGCTCTTCGTGTGGGACGCGGAGGCGCGGGTCTTCGTGGCCCAAGCAATCACGATCGTCGATGGGTAACGCCTCGTGAGCGGCTTCGTCGTCTGGTTCACGGGCCTCTCCGGCGCCGGCAAGAGCACGCTCGGCGCGATGCTCGCGGCGGAGCTCCGCACGCGCGGCGTGCACGTCGAGGTCCTCGACGGCGACGAGGTGCGCACGCACCTCTCGAAGGGGCTCGGGTTTTCCCGGGAGGATCGCGACACCAACGTGCGCCGCATCGGCTTCGTGGCGAAGCTCGTCGCGCGGAGCGGGGCGTGCGCGATCACCGGCGCGATCAGCCCGTTCCGAGCGATCCGCGACGAGCAACGCGCGGCCATCGGGAGGTTCGTCGAGGTGTACTGCTGCGCCTCGATCGACGCGCTCGCCGATCGTGATCCGAAGGGCCTCTACCGCAAGGCGCTGGCGGGCGAGATCAAGGGTTTTACGGGCATCGACGACCCGTACGAGCCTCCCGCGTCGCCCGAGGTCACCGTGTACACGGATCGCGAGAGCAAGGAAGAGAGCCTCGCAAAGATCGTCGGCAAGCTCGAGGAGCTCGGGTACGTGCCCGCGGCGAAAGGCAACACTACGGCCGTTCGCGCGAAGCAAACCTCGACGCTGCTCGCGCGGCCGCACGGCGGCGAGCTCGTGCTCCGCGCCGCGGCCCCGGGCCTGCGGGAGATGCTCGCCGAGCGCGCGCGCTCGCGGACGGTGATCGACCTCGACGCCGAGGCCGAGGTCGACATCGATCTCCTCGCGACGGGCGCGCTCTCGCCGCTGAAGGGTTTCCTCGGCGAGAAAGATTTCCTCCGTGTCGCAAGGGAAATGCGCCTCGAAAACGGCCTGCCCTGGCCCGTGCCGATCACGCTCGCCGTGAGCGAGGAGGCGGCGCTTTTGCTGCAGATCGGCGCCGAGGCGGCGCTGCGGGCGCGCGACGGGCGCATCGTGGCGGTGATCGAGGTGAACGACCTCTACCGCCCGAAGGTCGCGCTCGCCGGGCGCACGCTCGCAGGTCCGCTCGGCGACGTGGATCCGGATCTCGCGCGGCACGAGGCGCGCGGGCCCGTGCTCGTGGGCGGCGAGGTGCACGTGATCGAGCCCGTACGACGCGCCGAGCCTTCGGTCCACGACCCGGCCACGACGCGGGCCATGCTGGCGACGCGTGGCTTCGTGACCGTCGCGGGCATACGCACACGGACGCTGCCGCGGCGGGCCGAGGAGCACCTCGCCAAGGTCGCGCTGGAGGTCACGGGTGGGCTGTGGATCCAGGCGATCGAGGCGCTCGAAGGCGAACGTGGCCCGGAGGCGGCGAGCCTGTCCACGCGCCTGCGTTGCCACGAGGTCCTCGTCGAGCGGTATTTCCCGGTGGAGCGGGTGGTCCTGTCAGCGGGCCTGCCGGCACGTTTCGGCGGGGGACGGCAGGCGGTGCTCGACGCGATCGTGTGCCAGAACCACGGCTGTTCCCACGCCATCCTGGTCGGATCGACATACGCAGGCGGCGTGAGCGGTGCAGAGCGGGCGTTCCGCGTCTATGCTCCCGGAGAGCTCGGGGTCGTGCCACTTTGCTTCGAGGACGCGTTTCACTCCACCCGGACGAACTCGATGGCGACCTCGCGGAGCGCCCCCGGGGACGCGTCCACGTGGATCACGGCCACGGAGGCGGAGATCCTCGCGATGATCACGCGCGGACAAGCGCCGCCGCCCGAGGTCCTGCGGCGCGAAGTCGCAGAGGTGCTCGCCGCGGAGCCGCGCTCGCGGCCCTGATCACGGGCGTCGTCTTCGCCGCACCCGACGCCAAGGCCGACCTCGCCGAAGACGCCGATCGCCTCGCGCAGACCTGGAAATCACGCGGCACCGAGCTCACGCGCCTTCCCCCGATCTTCCTCGAACACGGCCGGGACAAACGCGTCGCGATCTCGCAAGAGCGCCCCGAGGACGAGGTCCCCGGCTGCACGACGGTCGTCCTCCTCGGCGCGCCGAGTGCGGACTTCGCCGTTCTCACGGCCTCCGAGGCCGACGGCCCCACGTTCCCGCCGGGCCTGCTCCCGCAGGGCCATCCCACGATCGACGCCGAGGATCGCGGCACGAAGAGCTCGCTCGGCGCCGTGTCGCTCGTTCGATGTGGTCCGCGCCGCGCCGATCTCGATCGGCTCGTCGTCTCGATGCGCTCGCCCCGCGGCGCGATCGAGATCCTCGTGGCGCGCTCGCCCGCGCCGCTCGGGGATCATCGCGAGGCCCTGCCGGAGCGCGCCTTCGGCCTCGTCGCGCCGCGCGGCAACCCAGGAAGACCCATCGAGCCGGGGCCGCTCGCCGAGCGCACGGTCCGCGCCGAGGAGCGAGCGCACGCCGAGGGCGCGGAGCGGTTCACGCGTGTGCCCATGGTCGCCTCGACCGAGGGCGCGGGCGAGTACCAGCTCCGCCTCGGCGAAGGCTGCCACCGCGTCCAGATCATGGCCGCCGTGCCTCCGACGTTCCCGCACCGCGCGACCGACGTCGACGCCGAAGCGCGCGACGACGCGGGCCGCGTCCTCGCCCGCGATCGCAGCGAGACCGCGGACGCCCGGCTCGACTTCTGCCTCGGCGAAGCGACACGCGTCACCGTCCCGTACGCAGGCGCGGCGGGCATGGTGCCGATGATGGCGACCGACGCGGTCTGGCCCATCCCACGCGCCGTCCCGAACCACTGGGGCGCGCGCACGCGCGCCGGCTTCGCGTACGCGCTCCGCAGGCGGAACGCGCCCGAGCCCACGACGGCGCCCGTCTTCGAATCGCTCGGCGTCGCCGGACCGACCCTCGTGCCGATCACGCTGGAGCCGGGGCGGTGTTACCTCGCGGCCCTCGCCGTCGCGCGGGGCGAATCGCGGGGCCTAAGGCTCGCGGCGACCGTCGGCGACAGGTACGTGCGCGACGAGGTGGTCGATCGTCCCGAGGGCGCCGTGCTCGCGTTCTGCGCCGAGAGCGAGGAGTCGGCGCGGATCGACATCGAGGCGCGTGGATCGGGCGTCTGGTGGACGTTCGCGCTCTTCGCGCTCGGAGGGGGCGAACCTTGACGCGCCTGGCTGTTCGTATCGCCTCGCTCGCGCTCACCGCGCTCGCCGCGGGATGCGGCAGCGCGCCCGTGAAACCGGAAAAACCCGCGGCGACGCGCCCTGCGCCTCCGCGCGTGCTCCCGGGGAAGGCGGATGGATACGCGCTCCTCGCCGCGGACGCCGCGCGTGTGAAGGACGCGGGCGCGGGCGCGCTCGAGGTCGTCTCCTCCGAGTATCTGTCCGAGGGCGACAAAGTCGGCGCCTTCGTCGAGATCCCGCTCGACGCGTGCGCGCTCGTCATGGCGCGCGGATCCCCCTCGGTCGTCGACGTCGACCTCTTCGCGTACGAGGACGACGGCGCGAGCTTCGCCGTCGACGAGTCGACCGACGCGCGCCCGGCGATCCTCGTCTGCCCGCCGCACCCGAAGCGGCTCTGGCTTGCGGCGCGCGTCGTCTCGGGCTCGGGCCTCGTGGGCCTCGGCGTGCAGAGCGTGCCGACGTCCGCCGTCGCCGCGGTCGAACAAGCTGCCGGCGCGCGTGGCCGATCCGGCGGCGAGACCGGCCGGCTCGAAGCGTGGCCCGGGCTCGAAGCGAAGCTCATCGCGCATCGCGCCTGGCTCGGCGGCCGCTGGGAGGACGTGCGCCGCGCCGCCGTGCCCGTCGCGCCTCGCGCCGCCACGCGCCTCACGGTCGCCGTCGAGGCGGGCCGTTGCCTCGACGTCTTCGTCTCCCCGAGCGACGAGATCGGCTCGCTCGAAGCCGTCGCGGAGGACCCCTCGGGCCGCATCCTCGCGCGTGGCAAGGAACGCGGACGCGACCGCGCGATCGTCCTCTGCTCCGCCACCACGAACGAGGTCACGGTCGCGATCCGCCCGCGCGCCTCCACCGGCCTCGTCGCCGTCGTCGCGAGCCGCTCCGCGCCGGGCGCGGGCGCGGCCCTCGACGTGTCTGCCCGCGCGGAGCACGTCACCGAGACCCGCGAGCTCGACGCCGCCCGCGCGGCCCTCGCGAAGGACCTCACCGGCAAGGGCCTCGGCGCCCCGAAGACCGTGCTCGTCGGCTCGGCCAAGCTCGGCAGCCGCGCCGCCGCCTCGCTCGATTTGCCTGCCGGCTGCGCGCGTATCGACGTCATCGCTGGCAAGCCCCTCGCCGACGCTGCGGCCTCGCTCTGGAACGATCGTGGCGCCCTCCTCGCCGAGGGCCGCGGCGGCGCGGGCGTCACGCTCTTCGCTTGTGGCCCGAGCGGCCCGGCGCGCCTCGACGTCGAGGCCCTCGCGCGGCCCGGCCCCTTCGCCGTCGAGCTCCGCAAGGACGACGCCGCGCCCGCTGCGCTCGTCGCGCATCCCCTCGCCGCCGCGCGCCTGCTCGCCGTCCTCGACGCCGGCGGCGCGCGCATCTCGGCCGCGTCCGCCTCCTCGGCCCAGGTCGTCGCCCTCGACGCCGGCGCGCGCACCAGCTTGCCCTTCGACGTCCCTGCGCGCGGCTGCGTCGAGGTCACAGCGGCGCTCGATCGCGGCGGCACCGGCGTCGATCTCCGCCTCGCCGACGCCTCCACCGGCGAGAACACCGTCACCCGCGGCCGGTTCGTCCTGACCGACCGCCTCTGCGCGGGCGACGCCGGCGCCAAGGGCAACGCCGAGCTCCGCCTCCTCGCGGGCAAGGCCGACGCCCTCGTGCTCGTGCGCCCGCTCCCCCCTTAGAGACCCCCGAAAACGCCCGACCCCTCCTCCAGGGCCGTCCTGCGGCGGTATGCTGGGGCCGATGTCCCCCTCGTTCCGCTCCGGTCTCCTCGCATTCTCCCTCCTCGGGCTCGCCGCCTGCGCGGAGATCGAGGCTGCGCCTCCGCCCCTGCATCCTCGCGGGAGCGCCTCGCCCGACGCCACCGTCGCGGCTGCCGAGTCCACCCCGGCGAAGCCCGCGGCCCCTGCGGAGGGCGCCCGACAAGAAGCGCTCGCGCCGCGCGCCTCCGTCGAGGGCGTGACCGAGGGCCACCAGCCGCTCGCCGACGCCATCGTCTCGGCCTCGAAATCATCGATGGCCGAATGCCGCGCGAACAGCGGCGGCGGCACCGTCCGCATCCGCGTCACGGGCAACCACACCTCCGCCTCCTTCGCCGTCGATCCAGGCTCCACGGCCGACGACAAGATGCGCCATTGCGTGCTCGAAGCCCTCTCCACGATCGACGTCCCCGACACCCTCTCGCAATCGAGCCCCTCCTCGCGCCCCTCTGCGGGCTTCTCGTCGATCATCACCGTTCAGTGGTAAAGACCACGCGACATGCATTCGAGCGACCCCTCCGGAAAAACCCCGCTCCACGCCCCGCAGCGGGACGCCTCCTCCGGCCTCCTCACGGTCCGTGACTTCGAGAAGGCCGCGCGCGCCGCGCTCTCGGCCATGGCGTACGATTATTATCGCTCCGGCGCCGACGCCGAGCGCACGCTCCGGGAGAACCTGCGCGCTTATCGCCGCTGGCAGATCCATTCCCGCGTCCTCGTCGACGTCTCGCGCCTCACCCTCGAAACCGAGATCCTCGGCGCGCCCGTCTCGATGCCGATCCTCATCGCGCCGACGGCCTATCACAAGCTCGCGCACCCCGAGGGCGAGCTCGCGACCGCCCGCGCCGCCGCTGCCGCCGGCACGATCTACACCGTCTCCACCCTCGCCACGACCTCCCTCGAGGACATCGCGCGCGCCTCGAACGGCCCGCTCTGGTTCCAGCTCTACGTGCACAAGGACCGCGAGCTCACCCGCTCGCTCGTCGAGCGCGCCGAGGCCGCCGGGTATCGCGCCATCGTCCTCACCGTCGACACCCCCGTCCTCGGCCGCCGCCTCCGCGACGTGCGCAACGGGTTCGGCCTGCCGAACGGCCTCGTCATGGCGAACCTCGTCGACGCGAAGGTCGGCGCCGGCGCCTCCGGCTCGGCTCTCCAGCGGTACATCGCGTCACGGCACGACGCCTCGCTCTCCTGGCGCGACGTCGAGTGGCTGCGCGGCGTCACCCGTTTGCCCTTGATCCTCAAAGGAATCGTTCGTCCGGACGATACATTGCACGCGATCGACGCCGGGGCCGCCGGCATCATCGTCTCGAACCACGGCGGGCGCCAGCTCGACTCCGCACCGGCCACGCTCGAGGTCTTGCCGCGCGTCGTCGATGCCGCGGCTGGCCGCGTCCCCGTGCTCGTCGACGGCGGCGTGCGCTGGGGGACGGACGTGCTCAAGGCCCTCGCGCTCGGGGCGAACGCGGTCATGCTCGGCCGGCCGGTCCTCTGGGGCCTCGCGACGGCGGGCGAGGCGGGCGTCCAGAGGGTGCTCGACATCCTGCGCGACGAGCTCGCGACGGCCATGGCGCTCGCCGGTTGCCCCTCGCTCACGTCGCTCGACCGCTCCCTCCTCGAACGACGCCCGCGTTAGCGCGCCTTACTTGCACACCGAAATGCCCGCCACGGCGCCCGCCGACGAGCAGACCTCCGACAGCGCGCAATCCTGATTCACGTGACAAACCACCCGCGGCGCCACCGTCGTCCCGAGCCGCGGGTGCGTGAACGTCCCTGCACACTCGCCTTTCGGCACGCATACCGCCGCGATCGTCCGGTCGCCCGGGATCAGACAACACGCCTCCGCGCCGCAGTCCTCGGGCCCGTCGCACTCGAAGATCACGCCCTCCCCGTTCGCCGTCCGCGGGCACGATCTCCCGTCCTGCGTGCACGACGGCGGCTCGAACGTCGCGCAACACGCCGTATCACAAAGGTTTGTCCCGCAACGAATCTGCTTCTTCGCGAGCACCGGCCGCGGCCGCGGCGGCTCCCCTCCTCGCGTGGCCGTCTGCGCGGCGGCGGGCGCGACGCAGTCGCACGGCAGATACCGCGCCCCCTCGTCGTCGCAGACCTGCGTCCCTTGCGCGCCCGCTGGGCATGCGCACGCGACCTGCTGACCCGGCACGCACTCCTTCGACCGACAGCCGCCTGACACCGCGGTCCAGACGAGCAGCGCCCCGAGCGCGAGAACGCGAGGAACTCCGGCGGTACGACGATGTGCGGCGCGCATCACGCCGAAGCTTGCCATGGAGCCCTGCGGAAAGATCGTGATATGCTCGCAGGTGGCTTCATTTTGCCCGATCACGGTCGGGCTCACGAGAGGGGTGTCGGGGCGTGTCCATCGCAGAAGGCGCCATCATCGGCGGCAAGCTTCGGCTCGAACGACCTCTCGCCAAAGGCGGCATGGGCGCGGTGTGGGTCGCTCGCCATCAGCTCCTCGACACCGACGTCGCCGTGAAGTTCATGGAGGGCAGCATCGCCTCGAACGAGTCGCTCCGGCAGCGATTCGAGCGTGAGGCCAAGGCCGCGGCCCTCATCAAGAGCCCGCACGTCGTGCAGGTCCTCGACTACGGCGTCGAGGACGGCACGCCGTACATCGTGATGGAGCTGCTCGAAGGCGAGGACCTCGGCGCGCGCCTCGAACGCGGCGGCCGCCTCGAACTCACCGAGGCCTACCGCATCCTCGAACCTCTCGGAAAGGCGCTCCGCCGCGCCCACGACCTCGGCATCGTCCACCGCGACCTCAAGCCCGGAAACATCTTCCTCGCGCGGAGCGGCGACGACGAGATCGTCAAGGTCCTCGATTTCGGCATCGCCAAGGACGTCACGATCACGGGCCCTGCGACCTCCACGAGCTCCGGCATGATGCTCGGCTCCCCCTCGTACATGAGCCCCGAGCAGATCCGCGAAACCAAGCAGGTCGATCATCGCAGCGATCTCTGGTCGATCGGCGTCATCCTCTACGAGGCGATCACGGGCCGCCTCCCCTTCGACGAGGCCGAGAACATCGGCAAGCTCCTCGTCACCATCTGCACCGACAATGCCCCGCCGCCCTCATCGCTCGTCCCTTCGCTCGACCCGGCCGTCGATCGATTCTTCGAGCGAGCGCTCGCGCGCGACAAGGCCGCGCGTTTCCAGAGCATGGCCGAGCTCGTCGAGGCCTTCGGCCTGCTCGCCGGCATCCGCGCGCCCCTGCGATCGCGGCCGAGCATCGAGATCGTCCCGTCGAGCGGCAGGCCCGTCGACGCGCGCACGAACAAGCTCGGCACGGATGTCACCGTCGCCGCCCCGCTGACGCTCGACGGCGCCGATCGCCCCTCGTTGCCCCGCGCCTCCACGCCCGACCCGCGGAGCACGCTCTCGCCTGCGGAGAGCGGCGCGCGCGCCTCCTCGTCGCGCAGGTTCGTCCCCGTCGTGCTCGGCGCGGCCGTCGCGCTCGCCGTCGGCGCGGGCCTCATTCTCACGCGCGCCGGCTCGAAGACCGACGCAAACCTCTCCCCCGAGGCGCGCGGCGCCTCCGCGCCTCCCGCGGGAAACGCCTCGCAGACAGGCCCCGCCGTCGCTCCCGTCGAGGCCCTCCGCTCGGCGCGCCTCCTCGTGAACCCGCCCGACGCCCAGGTCGAGGTCAATGGCCGCGGCGCCCCCGTGGATCGCGACGGATACGTCACCATCTCCGGCGCGCTCGGCAGCACCCACGCCTTGCGGATCCACAAGGACGGCCGCGAGACCCGCGTCGAGGTCGCGATCACCGCAAACGGCGCTTTACCGGACAAACTCACGCTCGAAGGCGACGATTCGAAGCTCGCGCAGACGAGCGCCAAACCCAAGGCCGGGGCTCCGCCCGCGTCCGCCGCCCCCGCGGCGGGCCCTGCGACCACGACCGCGCCGGTCACGACGGCGGCCCACCCGATCCCGAAGCCCACGTCGACGACGCCCTCCAAGGATCCCCAGCCCGTGCGAACCTTCGAATGAAACGCTCTGCGGCCCTCCCCTCCCCGCTGTGCAAGGCCCTCGCCGCCCTGCTCGCCTCGACCTTCGTCACGGCCGCGATCGCTCAGAATGCGCCGGGCGGACAAACCACTTCCAAGCCGGCCGCCGGCGCGCAGCCCTCGTGGATGAAAAAAGGCGGCCCGCTCCCCCCGCCGCCTCCGCCGCCGCCCCCGCCTCCCGATCCCGCCGCCGAGGCCGAGGCCAAGGCCAAGGCCGACGCGCGCAAGCATTTCGAGCAGGGCCTCGCGCTCTTCGACGCCGGCTCCATGGAGGCCGCGCTTCCCGAGTTCCTCACCTCGCTCTCCATTTACCCGACCCGCGCCGCCAAGAAAAACGCCGCCCTCTGCCTTCGCCGGTTGAACCGCTTCGACGAAGCGTTCGACATGAACGAAGAGCTCCTCGCGTTCCCCGGCGTGACCGAGGAGGAAAAACAGGTCGCGCTCCGCGAGATCGCCGAACTCCGGCCCCTCGTCGGCGACCTCGTCATCGAAGGCGTCCCCGACGGTGCGACCATTTCGATCGACGGAAAACCCCGCGGAACGGCGCCGCTCGCGGGCGCCATTCACGTCCCCGTCGGCGAGCGCACGGTCCGCATCTTCAAGGCCGGCTTCGAGACGCTCGAAGCGCGATTGCAGGTCGTCGGAGGCAAAACGGCCAAGCTCCCGGCCGTCCTCGCGCGACTCGAGCTCGCCGGCTGGCTCCAGGTCGACGAGGCCTCCGGGTATTCGATGGAGGTCCTCATCGACGGCGCGGCCGTGGGCAAAACGCCCTGGCGTGGCCTCGTCGCGTCCGGCGACCACCTCGTCAGCTTGCGCGGCGAAAAACGCCTCGGCACGCAGCCGGCGCGCGTCGAGGTCCGCCCGAGCCTCATCACCCCGATCCTGCTCATCGCCGAGGAGCTGCCCTCGGTCCTGCGCGTCGAGGCCAAAACGAAGGACGCCGACATCTCCGTCGACGGCGTCCGCGTCGGCCGCGGCGCGTGGGAAGGCCCCGTAAGGGCCGGCTCCCATCGCATCGAAATCACCGCGAATGGGTTTGTCCGGGAAGAGCGACGTGTCGAGCTCGAAGCCGGCAAACGCGAGGCCGTCGCCGTCGCCCTCGAGCCCGTCCCTCCGCCCTCGGGGTTCTGGGCGGACAAACGCCTCTTCGGCGAGCTCGGCGCCACGTTCGCCATCGCGCCCACGTTCGGCGGCAGCCTCGACGCGAGCTGCACGGGCTCGTGTGCGGCCTCGCTCGGGCTCGGCGGCGGCGGCATGCTCCGCTTCGGCCTCGAAATCCAGCGCAAATGGGCCGTGGGCGTCGAGCTCGGCGGCACCTTCGCGCGCCGCACCTTCACGGATCGCCCCGACGAGGACGTGCACGTCTTCGGCAACATCGCGCCCAACAAAGGCCTCACCGACGACGTCATCTCCCTCCGCGGCGCGCAGGTCGGCGCCTCGGTCGCGCGCACCGTGGGCGAACGATTCCCGATCACGTTCCGCCTCGGCGTCGGCGGCTTTTTCGGCTCGGCCCAGGACGATCGCTCCGGCAATTACAATACGACCGCGCGCGACGTCCCCGACCCGACCAGCGCCACCGGCCTACGTCGCAAGGAGAGCGTGCCGTACGCTGTCGATCGGGTCACCGAAACCCAGGCTGCGCTGGGTGTCTACCTCGCGCCCGAAATCCGCGCCGGCATGCGCGTCTCGGAGAAGCTCGACGTCGCCCTCTCGGTCTCGGGCCTCGTGCTTTTCGTCCCGGAGCCTCCTGCCTGGGTGCCCGAGCAAGGGTATGTCCAGGCGAGCACGGACGGTCAGGGCAAATATGACTCCGACACGCTGACCGGCACCTCGATTTTCGCGGTATCGCCCGGTCTCGTGGCGACGTACCGATTCTGACTTCCATACCTTACGAGGGAGGCCCACCATGGGGACGAGATGGCGCACGGCGTGGACATTCGGTCTCGCAGCGGGTTTGTGTGGAGCTTGCTCGGCGGGCGATGATGCCCCGGGCGCGGGAGAATCACTCGCCGCGAAAGCGGCCACCTCGCCCTCGGACGCGCGAGTCGCGGTGGAGACCGCGGAGGCGATCCGTCTCCACCTCGGCCACGACCTCGCACCCATCGATGAAATGGCCTCGCCTCGGAGAGAGGCCCCGCGCGCGGACGTGCGTTTGCCCCTGCGCGCGAGCGGCGCTTTTCGGGTCGCGGACACGAGAAGCGCGCTCGCGGTGGAGGTCGCGCTTACGGGAGCGCGTGAGGTCGCGGGCGAGGCGGGGGCGGGGATCGTCGCGTATCCCGCAGGGTATCGCGGCGTCGCCGACATCGTGCACCACCCGACCGAGAGCGGCGCCGAGGATTACGTGTTTTTCCGGAACGCCCTCCCGGACGTCCCGGAGCTGAGGTACACGATCACGCTCGGCGAAAACGTGGCCGGGCTCCGCCTCGTGGGCCAAACGCTGGAGCTGCTCGACGCGGACGGCGTGCCGCGCCTCCGCATGGCGCCGCCCTGGGCCAAGGACGGCGACGGCAAAACCGTCTGGATGAACGTCGCCGTCGAGGGCTGCAAGATCAGCACGGATGCACGCTTGCCGATGGGCCGCCCGGTCGTCGATCCGGGCGCGCGGCAATGCGAGGTAAAACTCTCCTGGGAGGGCACGTCCGTGCGCGCGCCGCTGCTCGTGGATCCCGCGTGGACCACGACGGACGCCATGGCCCTCAAGCGCTTCCGCCACACGGCGAGCCTCTTGCCCGACGGCCGCGTCCTCGTCGCGGGCGGCGACAAGGGCGGCGAGGTCCCGCTGGAGTTCGCCGAGGTGTACGACCCGGCCCTCAAAATGTGGATTCAAGCGCCGTCGATGATGCAAAACCGGCTCGGGCACACGGCCACGACGCTCGAGGACGGCCGCGTGCTCGTCCTCGGCGGCAAGGCCGTTTTGCAGGGGACCCTCAGCGTGACGAACTCCGCCGAGATCTTCACGCCCGGAAACGACCAGCCCAACGCGCCGGGAACGTGGTCGCCCGCGAAACCCATGACCTTCCCGCGCGCGCTGCACACCGCGACGCTCTTGAGTGATGGGCGTGTCCTCGTCACGGGCGGAAAAACCGCCGTGCTGGTCAACACCACCGAGATTTACGATCCCGAGACCAATACGTGGGAGCCCGGCGGAGACCTGAAGCTGGGGCGTTACAATCACACGGCGACGTTGCTCGACGCGGATCGTATCCTCGTCGCGGGCGGCGAGATCGCCGGCCCCTCGCAATCCGCGGAGCTCTGGGATCCCGCGACCAAGACCTGGACGCAGACGAACGCCATGAGCCGCGTGCGCTCGGGCCACACGGCCACGCGACTCCCCTCGGGGCGCGTGCTCGTCGCCGGCGGCAGCACGATCGCGGCGCAATCCATCGAGCTCTTCGATCCCGCGTCGGAGGAATGGCAGCCGGGGCTCAACATGACGCGCCCGCGCAAGGACCACGCGGCGAGCGTGATGGCCGGCGGTCGAATCCTCGTCACGGGCGGCGGATTCGAGGAGATTCCGTACACCACCGAGATCTTCGACCCGGCCACGCAGAGCTGGACCGAGGCCGGATCCATGGGAAAACCCCGCTCGCTCCACACCTCCACGACGCTCCACAATGGCCGCGTCCTCGTCGCGGGTGGGACGGGACCGGCGGGGGTCCTCGTCGACGCGGAGATCTACACGCCGCTCGGCGCGCCGTGCGACCTCAAGACCCCGTGTGACGATTCGTTCTGCGTCGACGGCGTCTGCTGCAATACGCCCTGCGACGGCCAGTGCGAGGCCTGCGACGGCGCGCGCGTCGGCATCTGCGAGCCGGTCGCGGGCAAACCGCACGGGGCGCGCCCGGCGTGCAATGGCACGAGCGAGGCGTGCGCCACGTGTGATGGCGTGAACCCCTTCGAATGTTCCTACCCCTCGGGAAATAGCTGCGGCAAGGAATGCAAGGCGTCCACCCTCACGGTGTTCGCCTGCGACGGGAGCGGCAATTGCGCGGAGTCGACGAGCAACAACTGCGCGCCCTACAATTGCAATGCCGTCAATCTCTCCTGCGAGACGGAGTGCACGAGCAACACCTCGTGTGCCGTCGGCTCGACCTGCAACACCGAGGCGAAGACCTGCGTCACGTTGCCGACGAAGTGCCTCGACAGCGAGATCCTGCAGCTCCCGGACGGCAACACGCAGAGCTGCGCCCCGTACGCGTGCCGCAACGGCGCCTGCCTCGCGACGTGCGCGTCCGTGGACGATTGCTCCGGCGCCGAGGTCATCTGCGACGAGAAGACCTCGAACTGCATGAAATGGACGGCCTTCGAGGACGCGCAATCCGCCTCGACGTCCGGGACCTGCACCATGGCGGCCCCCGGCGCGCCCGCGCCTTCCCGCGCGGCCTGGCTCTTCGCCCTCGCCGCCGCCTCCCTCCTCGCGGCGCGCCGCCCTCGCCCGCGGCCGTGATTCAGGGCGCGAGGCTTCCTGCCGCCCGAAGAATCCCGGACATATCCCGTCCATCGGACGTATTCTGTCCGATCGCCCCCTTTTCCTGACCCTTTCCGTCTGCCATGCTCTCCCTCGCGCCTGTCGCCGCGCCCGCAGCGTGTCCCCTCCACACGTCGCGGGCGCGGCGCGGCGCTCGACGATGCGGGCGCGGCGCGGCCTCCGTCATGCGTGCCACTTGAACGTCAACACGCTGATCGTGAACGTCGCCGCCGCCCACATCGCCAGCATCCCGAGCCCTCCCGCGAGGCTCGAGAGGTCCGTGACGCCGTAGAGCAGCACCGCGCGCGAGAGCCGCACCATCTCCGTCGACGGCAGCCACGCGCCGACCGTGGACAGGAACCGCGGCAGCGATTCCAGCGGGAAAAACATCTCCGACAGGAAGACGATCGGCATGTTGATCGCGCTGATCACGTCGACGAGTAGCTCCGCGTTGTCGATCGCCGCCGCGAGCGCGAAGCCCGCGCCGAGGAACGCGATCACGCCGAGCATCGAGATCACGAGCAGCCAGCCGAACGAGACGAGCGTCAGGGGCAAGTCGAAGAAGAGCCGCGCCGCCCCGACCAGCAAGACGACCTGCACGAGCACGATCGACGACCGCGCCGCCACGTTCGCCGCGATGAACGTGCCCTTCGGCAAGGGCGTCGTGGCGAGCTTCTTCAAGAACAGGTTCTGCCGGAACAGGGCCATCGGATACCCCATCCCGAACAGGCCCGACGCGAGCACCGAGAACGCGAGGATGCCCGGGAAGAGGTAATGCACGTACCCCCACGCCGGCCCCTCGACGACGTCGAGGCGCGCCTGCGCCGGCAGCGCCGCCACGAGCCCGCCGCCGAAGATCCGATCACGCGTCCCCACGCGCAGAATCACGCCTTCGCCGTCCGGCGCGGCCGAGAGCACGGCGCTCGCCATGCGCGCGCGCAGCTTGCCGAGCGCCTCGGCCTCGGTCCGCTCGCGCCCCACGCGCACCTCCTCGAACGCCCCGAGCTCCGCCACGCACCGCTCGATCGCCGCGTTCGCGTCCGCAGAAACGACGGCCACGTAACGCCGCTCGAACGGGTGCCCGTTCATGAACACGAGCCCGAGCACCGCGAGCAGCACGACCGGGAAGATCAAGGTGAACCCGACCGAGCTCCGGTTCCGGAGCGTGTCGAGGAGCCGCATTCGTAGGAGCACCAAGAATGCGCTCACGTCGCCTCCCGCTGCATCGCGCGGCCCTCGCGGATCTCGATCGCGCAGAAATGGAAGAACGCGTCCTCGACCCCGAGCCCGCGCCGCGCGGCCTCGGGCACCGCTTGCACGAGCTCGTCCTTCGTCCCGCTCGCGCGCACGCGCCCGCCCACGAGGAACAGCAGCCGATCCGCGAGCGCGTCCGCTTCCCGCAGATCGTGCGTCGTCATCAGGAGCGTCCGCTCACGGGCGAGCTCGCGCAGCATCTCCCCCACGATCCGTTTGTTCTCGGGATCGAGGTGCGCCGTGGGTTCGTCCAGGAACACGAGCATCGGATCGTGCACCACGGCCGTCGCGATGAAGAGCCGCGCCGCCTCGCCGCCCGAGAGCCGCGTCACGGCCGTCCCCGCGCGGTGGTCGAGCCGCGCGCGCGCGAGGATCTGCGAAGACCCGCCGCGCACGCCGTAGATCGACGAGAACAGCTCCGCGTACTCGCGCGCCGTCACCCGCTCGATCTGCGCCTCCTTCTGCATCACCACGCCCACGCGCTTTCGCGGATACGGCCGCGGCTCCTTGCCGAAGAGCCGGTACGCGCCTCGTGTCGGCTCCGCGAGCCCCTCCAGGATGTCGAGCAGCGTCGTCTTGCCCGCGCCGTTCGGGCCGAGCACGGCGCAGAGCCCCGGCCCTTCCACCACGAAGCTCACGTCGTCGAGCGCCACGGTGTCGCCGAAGCGCTTCGTGAGCCCCGCGGCTCGGACGATCTCCTCGTTCATGCCGCCGCGAAGCCTATCCGATTCGCCCGGCACTTCGAGTATCCTCGAACCATCATGCAGGCCGAAGGGCGACTTCTCCACGAAACCACGAGCCTCTGCAAGGTGTGCAAGGACGCCCTCCCAGCCCGCGTCGTGGCCACGACGAACGGCGAGGCGTGGATGCAGAAGCGCTGTCCGACGCACGGCGAGCAGGAGGTGCGGCTCTCGACGAGCGCAGCCTGGTACGAGCGCACGCGCGCGATCGTGCCGAAAGAAGCGCGCCCCGCGAAGATCCGGCGCCCGATCGAGCATGGCTGTCCCTTCGACTGCGGCCCGTGCGAGAGCCACACGCAGAAGGTCCGCTTGCCCGTCGTCACGATCACGAGCGCGTGCGACCTCGACTGCCCGATCTGCTACGTCCACAACAAGAACGACGACGCATTCCACATGAGCCGGGAGGAGTTCGCCCGGGTCCTCGACCACCTCGTCGAGGATCACGGAGGCGACCTCGACATCGTCAACCTCACCGGCGGCGAGCCGCTCCTGCACCCGCACCTGCTCGAATTCGTCTCGATGGCCCGCGCGCGCGGCATCCACCGCGTCAGCGTGTGCTCGAACGGCGTGCGCCTCGCGCGCGACGAGGATTTCGTCAAGCGCCTCGCCGATCACGGGGCGCGTATCGCGCTCTCGTTCGACACCTTCGACAAACACGTCGATCGCGCCTTGCAAGGCGCGACGCTCGTCGATCTCAAAGCCCGCGTCCTTGAGCTCCTCGACAAACACCAGGTCGACACCACGCTCATCCCCGTGATGACGCGTGGCTACAACGACAAGGAGGTCGGCCGGATCATCCGCATGGGCCTCGAGCTCTCGTGCGTGCGCCACCTCGAAATCCACACGATCACGTACACCGGCCAGGGCGGCGTCTCCTTCGATCGCTCGGGCCGCATTTCGATGCTGGAGGTCCTCGAATCCATCGAGGAGACGACCGACGGCCTGCTCCGTGTCTCCGATTTCGTGCCCTCGCCGAGCGCGCACCCGCTCTGCTACCAGATCGCCTATCTCCTGCTCGACGACGAGGGCGGCCCCGCGCTCCCCTTCCTGCGTTTCCTCGATCGCGACACGATGTACGATTGCCTCGCCGATCACCTCTACCTCGAGCCGGGCACGCGCCTCGAACGCGCGCTGCAAGACGCGATCGACATGCTCTGGGCGCGCGGCGACGAGGGTGACGAACGGGGTTTGAAGCTCCTCGACCAGCTCGTCCGCAAGCTCTTCCCGAAGGACAAACGCCTCTCGCCGGCCGAGGCGCTGCGCATCTCGGAGCGCGCGGCCAAGGCCGTCTACGTGCACTCGCACATGGACGAGGAGACGTTCGACGTGGAGCGCACGTATCAATGCTGCGATTCGAACTGTTATGCGGACGGCTCGACGATCCCCGTCTGCAATTACAACATCCTCTACCGCGAGAAGGAGGCGCGCTTCATGGAGAAGCCGCGCGTCTGGGGCGAGCGCGCGGGGAGGCGCTCGCTCCCGCTCGTGCAAGGGGGAAGGTGACATGACGCGCCTCCTCGAAGGAAAACGTTGCATCGTCACGGGCGGCACACGCGGCCTCGGGCTCGCGATGTGCGTCGCGTTTGCGCGCCACGGCGCCCGCGTGGCGCTCACCTATCACAAGGACGACGCGAGCGCGGAGGACGCCAAACGCGCCATCGCCGCCGCCGCGGGGGACGAGCCGCTCGTCTTCAAGGGATCGGTCGCGGACGGCGCGCACGTCAAATCCACGGTCGCGGCCGTCGTCTCGGCGTTCGGCGGCGTCGACGTGCTCGTGAACAATGCGGCGATCACGCAGGTCCTGCCCATCTCGCTCCTCGAAGAGTCGGACTGGGACGAATTGATGGACGTCAACGTGAAGGGCGTCTACCTCTACAGCCGCGCGGTCCTGCGCCACATGATCCGCGCGAAGCGGGGCAGCATCCTCAACATCGGCAATTTCTCCTCCGAGCGCATCATCGAGTCGCCGATCCATTACGCCGCCTCGAAATCGGCGCTGCGCGGGCTCACGGAGGCGCTCGCGCGCGAGGTCGGCCGGTATTCGATCCGGGTGAACCTGCTCGCGCCCGGGCTCGCCGAGGTCGGCATGGCGCAGGGTTTGCCGCAGCACCGGCAAAAAGAGTACCTCGACAAATGTCCCCTCGGCCGCCTCGCGCGGCCGGACGAGATCGCCGAAATGGCCGCGTTCCTCGTCTCCGATTCGAACTCCTTCATGACGGGCGCCAAGGTGGTGCTCGACGGAGGGCTCTAGTGGATTCGTACGACGACATCCTGCGGCGCGGATTCGACGAGTACCGCGAATTCGTGAATCCCCTCATCGCGCAGCGCGCCGCGCTCGCCGGCGAGCCCATCAAGCTCGTCCGCGCCGAGGGCGGCATCCTGTACGACGAAGAGGGCCACGCCGTCGAGGATTTCCACGGCACGCAGGCCTTCGGCCATCGCAATCCGTACATCGCCGACGCGATCCGCCGGTATCTCGACTCCGACGCGCCCTCCTGGTACCCGGCCCGCGTCAATCCGTTCGCCGGCCGCCTCGCGAAAAGGCTCTGCGAGCGCGCCGGCCATTACGACAATGCCTTCTTCGCCTGCACCGGCAGCGACGCGGTCGAGGCCGCCTTGAAGCTCGCCCGCGCGCTCACGAAGCGCCCGCGCCTCCTCGGCCTCGAAGGCGCTTATCACGGCTGCACCTTCGGCAGCGTCTCGCTCATGACGAAGGGGTACCTCCGCGACCCGTTCGCCCCGTTCGTCGAGGGCGCCGAGCACGTGCCCTTCGGCGACGTGGACGCGCTCGCCAAGGCCCTCGCGCCCGGCGACGTCGCGGCCATCGTCGTCGAGCCCATCCAGGGCGAAGGCGGCGTGCGCGAATTGCCGGCCCCGTTCGTAGAGGCGCTCTGCGAGCTCACGGAAAAACACGGCACCCTGCTCGTCGCCGACGAGGTCCAGACCGCGCTCGGCCGCACGGGCCGGGGTTTTCTCGCCACCGCGAGCTGGCCACGCCGCCCGGACGTGGTTCTCCTCGCCAAACACCTCGGCGGCGGCATCACGCCGATCTCGGCGATGCTCACGAGACGGGAAACCTTCCTCCGCGCGTACGGCGACCATTTCGCCTCGGGCGAGAGCCACAACACGACGATGGGCTTCAACGCCCTCTCCTGCGTCGCCGCCCTCGCCGCGCTGGACCTGCTCACCGACGAGCGCATCGAGCGCGTCGGACGGCTCGGCGCGAAACTCAAGAAAGGTTTGTCCGATACGCTCGCGCGTTCGCCGCTCTTCCGCGAGGCGCGGGGCGCGGGGTTCATGCAGGGCGTCGCATTGAACAGCCCCGATCACCCCTGGCTCTCGTTCGAGCATTTCGGCTTCGAGGACCTCGGCCAGAGATCGATCATCTCCCCGCTCGTCTGCCACAGGCTCTACCGCCGCGGTTTTTTCTGCTTCACTTGCGGCCACGACTGGAGCCTCTTCCGGCTCCAGCCGCGCTTCGACATCCCCGAGGAAAAACTCGACGCGTTCGTCGTGGCCGTGGGCGAGGAGCTCGAATACATCGAGGGGCTCGGATGAACGAATCGAAACGAAGAGCGCTCGTGCTCGGCGGCACGGGCGCGGTCGGGAGCGCGGTCCTCGCGGAGCTCGCGCGCGCCGGCGTCCCGTCCGCATTCACGTACCATCACGCGGAGGCCCGCGCTCGCGCGCTCGAAGGTGAGCTCTCCGCGCGCGCTCTTCGGCTCGACCTCGCCGATCCCGCGGCGATCGGCCGCCTCGCGGCCTCGCTCGAAGCGGAGGGCGCGCTCCCCGACGTCGTGATTCATTGCGCCGCCGTCGTCCGCGCAGCGCGGGTCTTCGAGGCGACGGACGACGACTGGGAGGCCACGATGGCCATCAATGCCCGCTCGGTCTTTCAGGTTTGTCGCGAATTCGGTCGGCGGCTCGAAGGCCGCGGCGGCGACCTCGTCTTCGTCTCTGCGCTCGACCGCACGCAATCCTTGCCCGTGCCCGCGCTCTTCGCCGCGTCGCAGGGGACGACGTCCGCGCTCGTGATGGCGGCCGCGAAGGATCTCGGGCCGCGCGGGGTGCGCGCGAACGTCGTGGCCCTCGGCCTGCTCGACGCCGGAATCGGAAAAGAGCTCGATCCGAAGCTCGCCGAGGAATACCGGAGCTTCAGCGCGCTCCGGCGTCTCGGGACCCCCGAGGAGGCGGCGAAAACGATCACCTGGTTCGCGCTCCACAACACCTACGCGAACGGCAAAGTCATCAGCGCGAACGGCGGGATCTGATTCGCCGTCAAGCGGAGACACGAGCCAGCTCGTGGCGCAGCAAAGGGAGGTGCACGCGGAACGTCGTGCCCTCGCCGCGCCGGCTCTCCACATCGACGCGGCCGCCGTGGGCCTCGACGATCTTTCGCGCGACCGAGAGCCCGAGCCCGACCCCGTGCGCCACCTTTCGCGTGGAGGCCGCGCGATGAAAAGGCTCGAAGATCCGCTCGATCTCCTCCGGCTCGATCCCGACCCCCTGGTCGGAGACGGCCACGATCGCCTCCTCGCCGTCGCGAATCGCCACGATCCGGATCTCGCCGCCCGTGGGTGAATACTTGATCGCATTGCCGATCAGGTTGTCGAGGACCTGCTCGACCCGCGCCTCGTCGATCTCGCATACCAGCGTTCCCTCGGGGATCGCGAGCGAGATGCGGTGGTTCGGCGACGTCGAGGCATAAAGCTCGACGGAGTCGTTCAGAATGCGGCAAAGATCCAAGGGCCTCTTCGAGAGCTCGAGCTGACCGGCCTGGATGCGCGCGGCTTGCAGGAGGTCGTCCGTCATCCGGGCGAGGCGATCGATTTGCCGATCCACGATCGTCAGCGTCCGGAGCACGCGCGGCTCCGTGGGAAGAGCGCCGCGCGCGAGGACGGTGGTGGACAACTTGATCGCCGCGAGCGGATTGCGGATGTCGTGCGCGACGGCCGCGAGCACGGCGATCTGCTCCTCGCGTTTTCGCGCGATCGACGCGGCCATCTCGTTGAACACCGCCGCGAGCTCCCGGATCTCGATGGGCCCGACATCGGGCGCGCGTGTATGGTCGTCCCCGCGCGCGAAACGCTCGATGGCGCCCCGGAGCGACGATAGCGGGACGTAGATCTGGGAGCGCGCGCCTTGCACGAGCGCGAGGACGAGCAGGAGCAGCCCGCTGATCACGACCACGCTGAGCGTATCCAGCGCGTCGTCCCAGAAGGCCGCGCTCTTCCGCGCTTGCGCCGCGTCCGCCAGGTTGATCGTCACGAGCTCGCCTGCCTTCGCCAGCGCGTCGTCGAAATCGATCTGCGTCTGCTGCAGCGCCTGGCCGAGCGGCACGCCGGCCTTTTCCATTCGATCCCGCGCCGTGAAATAGGTCTCCGTTCGCTTCGAAAGCTCGCCGAGGACCTGCCTTTCCATGTCGCTGCCGACGTGCGCCTCGGTCTCGACCAGCCGGGCCCGGACGACTTGGTGGACGGCCCTTCGCTGGTCGTCCGCCTCCACCCCGTCTCGCGCGACGGCGTGCTCGACGAGACGCCCGTAATGCAGGAGCTCGAGCTCCACGTCCCGCGCGAGGCCGGCCCCCGTCATGGCCATGTCGAGCCGCTCGGTATTGCGATGGAGGACCGCGGTCGCGAGAAACAGCGACATCGCCGAGAGGATGACCAGGAACGAAAGCGCGGCGATCGCCAGAGAGAGGAGCCGGCTCAGCCGCAGCGGGCGTCCCCAATGCCATCGTGTATTAGGCGCTCGATCCATACGCCAAACATGACCCGAGAATGGCGAAGCTGAAAGGCAATCCCGCAGCCGGCCCGGCTCCGCCGCGCCGGCCTTCGTCGTTGCCCTCGATCACGTCGAGCAGCGCGCCGAGCTCGTCCGGCGAGCCCGCCATTGGAAGCGCATGGACAGCGCTCCGCCTCCCAGGATAGTCTCGCGGGACGTCTTGGGATTACGACGGAGGTCTCCCGTGTCGAAGCTGAGCAGGCGTTCCTTTCTTCACATGAGCGGCATTGCCGCGGGTGGTTGGGTTTTTCCGGGCTGCATCGAGAAGGCGGTCGAGATTCCGGCCCACACGGCGACACGTTCGATCATGGACGTCGAGCACGTGGTCATCCTCATCCAGGAGAACCGCTCGTTCGACCATTATTTCGGCACGATGCGCGGCGTGCGTGGCTTCGGCGACCGGTTCACGGTTCCCCTCGCGGAGGAGACCAGCGTCTTTCGGCAGCGCAGCGGCGCCGAGGTGATCCTGCCCTATCACCTCGATTCGACGGCCGGCAACGCCCAGCGCGTCGCCGGGACGCCGCACAGCTTCGTCGACGCACACGAGGCCTGGGATCACGGCCGGTATGGCAGGTGGCCCGAATGGAAAGAGCCGCAGTCGATGGGGTATTACAAGCGCGCCGAGCTCGAGTTCCAGTTCGCGCTCGCCGAGGCCTTCACGCTCTGTGACGCGTACTTCTGCAGCGGCCACACGAGCACGAACCCGAACCGCCTCTACGCGTTCACCGGCACCATCGACAGCCTCGGTCAGAACGGCGGCCCTGCCATCGACAATTCGCACGACTTCCTCGGCGCCATCGAGTCGGGGTACACCTGGAAGACGTACGCCGAGCGGCTCGAAGAAGCGGGGATCTCGTGGCTCGTGTACCAGGATTATACCGACAACTTCTCCGACAACCCGCTCATCGGTTTCCGATCGTTCCGGAAGGCGTTCTTCGAGGACCAGGAGTCGCCGCTCTTCAAGAAGGGCATCGAGTCGAGGCTCTCGAACAAAACCCTCGACGGATTTCGGGAGGACGTGCTCGCGGGACGGCTGCCCCAGGTCTCCTGGATCATCGGGCCGGCCGATTACTCCGAGCACCCGGGCCCGTCGAGCCCGGTGCAGGGCGCCTGGTACGTGCAGCAGGTGCTGGAGGCGCTCACCGAGAATCCCGAGGTCTTCGCGAGGACCGTCCTTTTCGTGACGTTCGACGAAAACGACGGATTCTTCGACCACGTACCGCCGCCCTGCGCTCCCTCGCGGCGGGACGACGGCGTCCTCATGGGCGCGAGCACGGTGGACGATACGGGAGAACGTTATGACGAGACGCTCACCGAGCCGCTCGGAGGCCACCCGCACGGCCCCGGCGTGCGGGTCCCCATGTGGGTCGTCTCGCCGTGGAGCCGCGGGGGATTCGTCTGCTCCGAGAGCTTCGATCACACGTCGATCCTGCGCTTTCTCGAAGCGCGATTCGGCGTGAAGGAGACGAACATCAGCCCCTATCGGCGTGCCATGTGCGGTGATCTCCTCTCGGCGTTCGATTTCGTGACACCGAACGACGAAGACCTGCCCACGCTCCCGAGCCTCTCGCAGGACGAGGCCGACGCCATTCGCGCGGAGCAGGAGCAGCTCGCGCAGGTGACGGTGCCGACGGGGGAGAATGGCGCTCTGCCGCAGCAGGAGACGGGAACCCGGCCGTCACGCGCATTGCCGTACGAGCTCGAGGTCCGGTGCGTGGTCGAGGGGGACGAGGCCGTGCTTTCGTTCGTGAACACCGGCAAAGCAGGCGCGGTCTTCCACGTGTACGACCGGCTCGCGCTCACGGAGATCCCGCGACGTTACGCCGTGGAGGCAGGCAAATCCCTCGAAGGGCGGTGGTCGGCGGCGGGAAACCAGTATTCGCTCTTCGTGCTCGGGCCGAATGGCTTCCATCGCGATTTCGTGGATGCCGGATCGCAAGGCGGGATCGAAATCGAGACGATGTACGACGTGGAAGGGTCACGGCTCGGGATTCGCTGCAAGAATGCGGGCGGATCCGTGCAGCGTTTCCTCGTGACGCCACGCGCGTACACGGAGAAGGGCGCGACGCTCGACGTCGACCCCGGGAAAACAGCGGACGCGTGGTTCGACGTATCGGAGAGCGGGCGCTGGTACGACTTCGCCGTGACCGTGGAGGGAGAGACGGGCTTCAGCCGTCGTGTCGCGGGGCGCATTGAAAACGGAGAGCCGTCGATCACCGATCCGGCGATGGGCATGCCCGCATAAAGACATCG
This sequence comes from Polyangium sp. y55x31, assembly GCF_029946505.1. GTDB lineage: Bacteria > Myxococcota_A > Polyangia > Polyangiales > Polyangiaceae > Polyangium. The sequence goes on along the minus strand of NZ_JARZHG010000003.1, from coordinate 604,822 downwards.
AGGGAAACGCGCTACCCTCGCCCCTGCGGCGGATGAAGGAAAGGGGCGAGGTACGTGCGCGCCTGGGCCTCCGTCTGAAAAAAAGCGAGCTCGAATGGGAAGGCGGCGGGGGCGAGCGTGCGTCCCGCCTTGACCACCATCATCGCCATGATCGCGAACGTGAAGCTCGCGCCATGAAGGGCGACTGCGCGATATGGATACGGGCGATCGACCCGGGAGAGCCTCGACCGCGCCTGGGGCGCAATGCCTCGAAGGTCGCGCATGTCTGCGAGGAGCGAGAACGTGCCGTGACGATCAGCGAGATCGAAGACGAGGCGCAGGTACGCCTCGACCGCCGCGACATCGAAGGTGCCGTGTAGCTCCATGCACAGGAGGTCCGACGCCTCCATCCACAATCGTTGCTGCCCGCACATCCACTCGCGAGGAGGGCTCATCCTGCCCTTCTACGTCAAACGAAGCGCCCGGCCTACGGCATTTTCGTTCTCATTGGCCGCGCCGGCCCGGTCGGCATTGCTGCCCGCTCTACTCGTCAGCCCCCCCCACGCGGCGGCAAGCCCAATCGTCCTCACATGGACCTCGACATTCTCGAGAAAGCTCCGCCGCAGCTCGGGCTCCGCGATTCGCTCCGCGCTCCGCAAGATCTCCGCCCGGGCCTTTTCAATCGCCGCCCGCGCTTCCTCTTTCGCCCCCGCCGCCCACAGGACCTCGGCGTGGACCAATCGCACGAGCTTGTCGAGCGTCTCGCGCTTGCCGCTCTCCACGATCGCATTCGCGCGCCGCGCCTCCACGAGCGCCTCCTCCACGCGCCCGAGCGCCACGAGCGCGCGCGCCCGCGAGGCCATCGCCCCCGCGCAGAGCGGCGGCACGTTCGAGAGCGTCGCCTCCGCCTTGCGCGCGAGCACCTCGGCCTCCACGTAATCGCCCCTGCGATACGCTATGCCCGATCGATGCACCTCCGCCGCGCCCGCAATACGATGCCCGCCGTGCGCGCGTCCCTGCTCCTCCGCGCGCGCGGCCGCGAGCGAAGCCTCCGCGAGCCGCCCCCGCTCCGAGAGCACGCGCGCCAGATTCAAATGGCACGCAGCCTGCACGGTCCCGAGCCGCATCCGTTGCGCCGCCGAGAGGCACGTCGAAAGCACCTCCTCGGCTCGGTCGAGATCCCCGAGCTCGGCGCAGACGTGCCCCAGGTTGATCCGCTCGACGCACGCTTGCCGCACGTGCCCGGCGCTCTCGAACAGCGCCATCGAGCGCACGTAGCCGCGCCGCGCCCCCGAGAGGTCTCCCTCGTGCAGCGCGCGGAACGCGCGGAGCTGCCCGATACGCCCCACGGCATAAGGTTCGAGGTCCCGGACCCCGCTCGCGAGCGCCTGCGCCCGCTCGGCCACCCGCGCCGCCCGCTCGGTCCGGCCTGCCTGCAAGAGCAATGTCGCGCCTGGACAAACGCACGCGATCTGCGCGCTCCGCGCCTCGCGTGAGGCTTCCATGGCGAGCGCCTCGTCGAGCCAGCGCTCCACCTCGTCCCACGCCCCGCGCCGGCCCGCCGAGGACACGATCTCCCCGATCGCGCGGAAATACGCGGACGAACCACGCGGCAAGAGCGAGACCGCCTCCCTTGCCCACGACGAACCCCGCTGCGCGTCCCCGCTCCACCGGCTCGCCTCGGCCTGCACGAGCCGCAAGGCCCCGAGCACCTCGCCCTCCGCGCGCCGCGCCCCGAGCTCCGCCCGTTCGATCGCCGCGTCGAAATCGTTGCCCACGAGCGCCTGCTCGGCCGCGCGCACCCACCAGCGGATCGCGAGCTCCGGCTCGTTGCCTCGCTCGAAATGCGTCGCCACGAGCGCCGCGTCCGTCTCTCCCGACGTGCCCAGATACTCGGCCGCGAGCTTGTGCCCGCGCGTGAGATCCTCCGGCGACAGCATCGCATATGCCGCCTCGCGTACGAGCGCGTGCCTGAACGCGAGGTCGTCGCGTGACGCCCGCACCGGATCCGGCCGGCGAATCAGCACCTCCCGCTCGACGAGCTCGTCGAGCGCATCCGAGACGAGCGCCTCGTCGCCCCCGCAAAGCGCGCACACGCCCGCCGGGGAGAACCGCTCGCCGAAGATACTTGCAGCTCGAAGGACCCGCTTCGACGCGCCCCCGAGCGCGTCGAGGCGCGCCTGCACGAGCCCCAGCACCGAATCGGGCAGCCCCTCTTTGCCCTCGGCTGCGGCCCGGATCATCTCCTCCAGGTAAAACGCGTTGCCGCCCGCGCGCGCCGAAACGAGCCGCACCACGGCCGGATCCGCGCCCGCGCCGAGCACCGCGCGCGCGAGCCTTTCGCAGGCCTCCGGCCGCAGCGCTTCGAGACGCATCACCGTCGCGCGCTCCTCCTTCGCGAGCGACGGGAAAAGCACGTGCACCTCGGGCCGCGCGAGCGCGAGCACGCAAAGCGGCATGTCACGCGCGACCGCGACGACGGAGGTCACGAGCTTGACCGTCGGCAGATCCCCCCAGTGCAGATCTTCGAGCAGAATGATCACCGGCGCGCGCGCGCATTCGGCCGTGATCCAGTCCTCGAAGGCCATTCGTGTCGCGTCGCCCATCAGCGCCGGATCCGAGCGCGCGGCCCGCAGCGCGGCGCTCGCGGCGCCCGGCGCGGCCGGCACTTGCGCGAGCTCGCCCAGGAAATCGACCAGCCGACCCACGTCGACCGGGCTCACGAGCGGCGTGATCCGCGCCTCGATCTTGCGACGTTGCGCCTCTGGCGGCTCGCCTTCGACGATCCCCGCGGCGCGGCGCACGAGGTCGGCCATCATCGCGTGCGGCGAACCCGCGCGCAGCGACTCGCCCCGACCGAGCAGGATCGTCGGCGCCTCGGCGCGCCTCGCGAGCCGCGTCGACATCTCCCATCGCAATCGCGATTTCCCCACGCCCGCGGGCCCCGTCACGAGCGCGAGCCGCGCGGCCCGCTCCGCGACGCACGACGTGTACATCGCTTCGAGCAGGGCGAGCTCCCGATCGCGCCCCACCGTCGGCGTCGTGCGACCGAGCAAGCGCGGATGAGCGGGCACGTCCGCGCCGATCTCGCCACGCAAAAGGAATCCGCTGTCTATTTCGTCGACGGCGAGCTGCGCGCCCACGAGCCGCGCCGTCGGCGCATCGAGCACGATCGCCTCCCCGGCCCCGGACGGCCGCAGCCCCGATCCGCGCTCGATCACGTCCGCCGAAAGCCCCATCTCGCCCACGCGCGCGCGCGACGTCGCCACGACGATCCGCACGCCCGGCACGCGCGCCCGCACCGAGAGCGCGAGCCGCGCGCCCCGCAGCGCCTCGTCCCCGGCCGACGCGGCGCTGCCGAAGACGACGATCACCTGATGGCCGAGCGTACCGTGACAAACCCCGCCGAGCTCCGACGCGGACAGCTCCAGAGCGAGCCGCCCCGCGGTCCTGTCCGCGGCGGCCGAGAGATCCGCGAAGACCGCGGTGATCACGCGTTGCTCGCCGCGCCCCGAGAGAAGCTCGCTCGCCGGCCTCGCAGGAAGGCTCGCCAGGGGCACGGGCTCGATTCCGGAGGCGGGCCGCGACGGATCGGCCCGCACCGTGGCCCACGACGGCGGCGGCACCGATCCACGCGCGCGCCGGGCCATCTCGATCGATACACGTTCGAGCGCGCGGGCCATTTCCAGCGCCGAGCCGAACCGCTCGGCGGGGTGTTTCGCGAGCGCCCGCGCCACGAGGGCCGAGAGCTCCGCAGGTACGTCGGGACGCACCACGTCGAGCGGCGGCGGCTCGTGGAGCACGATCTTCGCCAGCACGATGAGCGTCCGGTCCCCGGGAAACGGCCGTTTTCCCGTGGCGAGCTCGTACAGCACGATCCCCAGCGAAAACAGATCCGAGGCCGCGGTCACGTCCTCCTCGCCGCGCGCCTGCTCGGGCGACATGTAGACCGGCGTCCCGAGCCGGCTCCCCCGCTCCGTCAGGGCCCGTTCGCCCGAGGCGCGCGCGATGCCGAGATCGATGAGCTTCACCGGCGGCGACGCGACCTCCGCGAGCCGCCCGGCATCACAAGCGATGAAAAAATTCGCCGGTTTGACGTCACGATGCACGATGCCCTGCTCGTGCAACGCGTAAAGGCCGAGCGCTGCGCGCCGCGCGACCTCGACGGCGACCTCGACCGGAAGTGGCCCGCGCCTCTGCACGTGCGCGAGGTCCGTGCCCTCCAGCCATTCGAGGGCAATGCACGGTTTGCCCTGCCTGTCCATCCCCTCGGCCACGAAACGGACGACGTGCGGGCTCTGGATGCACGACAGATAACGCGCCTCGCGGTGAAAACGCTCGCGCAGATCGGCGCTCGCGTCCTCGTCGAACAGCCGCTTGATGGCCACGAGGCCGCCGGTCGCGTGATCACGGGCGCGGAGCACCTCCCCGAACGAGCCTTTGCCGACGCGCTCGAGGATCTCGAACCGTCCGCCGATCACGCGCTCGGGCGCCCCCATGAAAATCGCGTCTCCCCTCCAACGAAAAATACCGGAGGATCGATCGGCGGTAAAGCGCGGCCTTGCTACGATGGCAGTAGGTCTCCCGCCCCATGAACGAAATCTCCCGTTTCCGCGCCGATCCCGCGCTCGCGAGCGCGCCTTCGCTCGGCCTATGGTTCGCCTACCGCGGCGACGATCTCCTCGTTCGCCTCGTCGACGGCGACCCGACCGCGCCGTTCCCCCACGACATCCCGCTCCTCGAAAGCCTCGGCGCGCTCGGCCTCGAGCCCGTCCGCGTCCAGCCGCTCGGCTGGCTCGACGCCGTCCCGTGTCGATCGGCCGAGCTTTCGCCCGATGCGCCCGTCCCGCCCGGATTCGCTTATGTCTCGCTCCGCCGCTTGCACGGCCGCATCGATCCGGACCTCGAAGTCGCCGCGGGAACGGCGTACCAGGTGCAGCACTGGGACCGGACGCACCAGTTCTGCGGGATATGCGGCGCGCGGCTCGACCTCGAAATCGGGCACCGCTCGAAGCGCTGCACCGGATGCGCGCACCAGCATTTTCCGCACGTCACCCCGGCGATCATCGTGCTCATCGAGGACGGACCGCGCATCTTGATGACGCGGCAGCCGCGTTTTCCTCCGGGCATGTATGGCCTCGTCGCGGGGTTCGTCGAGCCGGGCGAGTCGCTCGAGGCCTGCGTCCGGCGCGAGACGCGCGAGGAGACCGGCATCGAGATCGACGACATCCGCTATTTCGACAGCCAGCCCTGGCCTTTCCCGCACCAGATCATGATCGGTTTTTTCGCGCGCCGCTCGGGCGGCGAGCTCGTCGTCGATCACAACGAGCTCGAAGACGCCGCGTGGTTCGACCGGGGCTCCTTGCCCAAGCTCCCGTCGCCGATGAGCATTGCGCGCAAGCTCATCGACGAATGGCTCGCACGGCGGGCATGACGCACGAGCATACCGATGTGCATCGGCATGCTCGCCCGGTTCTCCATAATGCACTGCATTCGTACGATTGCTTTCTGGTCGCTGTCCTGACCACCGAAACATGCCACGTCCTTTCGGTTTTTCCGCCCGTCGCGAGGGTTGATGGGCGAGCGGCGTGGTTGTAGAAATGTTCGTGTGGCCGCGCGCGGCCGATCGTCCGGCCCGCGCATTCCAAGGTTCGCGATTCGCGGAGGCACCATGCGATCCAGTCATCTCTTCGGACTCTTGCTTTCGAGCTTGTCGCTCGTGGCCGTCGGCTCGATGGGAACGGGGTGCAGCGACGACCCCGGGGGCACGGCGGGCAGCGGCGCGGGCGGAAACGGCGGCACCGGCGCGCAGGGCGGCGCCGGCGGCACCGGCGCGCAGGGCGGCGGCGGGCCGGACACCGACGGAAATAGCGGCTGCGACACCGCGGAGATCATCGACCTGTCGGGGATGGACGTCCCGTCGAAGCTCGACCCGGTCGCGTCCGACAGGGATTATTACAAGGTCGATCTCAAGAAAGGCCAGGCGATCTATCTCGGCGCGACGAGCAAGCCCGACAACGATCCGTACGGTGATTCGTATCCGGACACGGTCGTCACGCTCTGGTCCGCCGACGGCAAGACACAGATCGCGCAAAACGACGATATGTCGGGCAGCAACAACAGCGAGCTTCTCTACCTCGTGCCCGAGGACGGCACGTATTGCCTGGAGGTCTCCGAGTGCGGCGTCGTCTTCGGCCCCGATTTCTGCGCGCCGGCCGAGGGCATCACGAACGTCGATTACAACGTGAGCTCGTTCGAGCTCAACCCGACGGGCTCGCTCATCACGGTCGACAAGGAGCCGAACGAGACGCCCGCGAATGCGACGCTCGTCAAGAAGGTCTCGTTCCCCGAGGGCGGCCCCGTCGAGGGGTATCAATCGATTGGCTGGGGCGCGTTCTCCGCGGTCACGGACAAGGACGTCTACACATTCAAGGTGGAAGCCGACGTCGCGGTCGACATGAACAGCCGCGCGCTCTGCATCTTCGATTTCTGGGCCCCCGCCGGCCCCGAGGGCAGCGGCTCCACGGCGACGAACGGCGTCCTCGTGCGCGTGGCCGCGGCGAGCGCGCCCGACGTGACGCTCGCCCAGACCGACATGAGCGTCCTCGACCTGACGTTCGGTTATCCCGAGCTCCCGAGCCTCACGGTGCCCTGCGACAAGGGGAAGGATTACCTCGTGTTCCTGTCGCGGCCCGACGGCATCACCGCGGGCTCGAACGACTTCTATTTCTTCTCGCACGTCCAGGCGGGCTCGAACCCCGTGGAGAAGGAGCCGAACGACAATACGGCCCAGGGCCTCGAGCTCGCGCCGACGGAGGACGGGACGGGCCGCGTCACGGCCGTCACGGGCAACCTGACGGCGGGCGACAGCGACGTCTTCACGGTCCCGGTCCCCGCGGGCATGGGCCTCGCGAGCGCCTACTGCACGGCGGAGCGGAGCGGCTCGGGCCTCCGGGGCCTGCAGGTCTCGCTGCTCGACGGCAATGATCAGTTCCTCAAGAACGGCTCGGGCGCCGAGGGCTCGGACCACGCCCTCTGGATCGACGGCGCGTTGATCCCGACGGGCGCGACCAATGTCAAGATGCAGGTAAAGGCCGATTCGCAGGATCCGGCCGTCACGGGGACCTATTATTACTGCTCGCTGATCCTGAACCCGCAGTGACGCACGGGTGATAAAAATCACCTCGGCGTAGCCTGTATCCATCATCCCCAATGATGCCCACCCGCAGGGCATCACGTCGGCCCTCGACGAAACATTCCACGAATTCGAGGGCCATTTCGCCGCCCATCGCCCATTTCGTCCACGTGCCGTTCGGGGCATCGGTGTACCCTCGCCGACCGAGGAGGAACAATGATGCCTCGTTCGATAACCTCTCATCGGCCGCGCCCGAGGAGGCGCGGATGGCCCCTTGCCCCGCTCGTGCTCGCCGCGGTGCTCGCACCGGCGGCGATTGGCTGCTCCGGGGACGCCGGAACGTCCGCGACGGATCCCGGGCGCGTCACCATGCACCGGCTCAATCGGGTCGAGTACAACAATACGGTCCGCGACCTGCTCGGCACGGCGCGGAGCCCCGCGGACGATTTCCCCGCCGACGATCGCGGCTATGGCTTCGACAACATCGCGGACGTCTTATCGATCTCGCCGCTCCAGGCCGAACTTTATGCCCGCGCGGCCGAGGATCTCGCCCGCGAGGCAATGAATCTCCCATCACCTTCCACGACGCTGCGCGTCGAGGCGGAGACGCTCACGGGCCAGGTCGGCGCGGCCGGCGGCGAGGATTGGAACCTGTGGAGCGGCGGCGAGCTGCCGGTCACGCACGAATTCCCCTCGACCGGAAAATATCGCATCGCGGCGCGGGTCTGGGGCGATCAGGCGGGCGCGGACCCCGTGAAAATGAACCTGCTCGTCGGCGGCGCCATCGCGGGCAGCTTCGACGTCAGCCAGACGAGCGCGGATCCCGTGGTCGTCGAGGCCGAGGCCGACGCGAACGCGGGCACGCAGGTCGTCTCCGTCGAATTCACGAACGACTATTACGACGAGGCCGCGGGCGCCGACCGGAACTTGCACGTCGACTGGATCGAGATCGAGGGCCCGCTCGGGGTCGTCGGGGAAAACCCGATCCGCGAGCGCATCGTCGTCTGCGATCCGACGGGCGGCGCCACGTGCGTCCGGGAGATCCTGCAAAAATTCGCCGAGCGCGCGTTCCGCAGGCCGGTCACGGCGGCCGAGCTCGATCGGCTCGCGGGCGTGGTCGCGCTCGCGGAGCAGCAAGGACAAACCGTCGACGTGGGTATCGAGATCGCGCTCCGCGCCATCCTCACGTCGCCGCATTTCCTGTTCCGCCCGGAGCTCGATCCGAACCCGAACGCGGATACGCCGGCGCACCCGCTCAATGATTTCGAGCTCGCCTCGCGGCTCTCGTATTTCCTCTGGAGCAGCATGCCGGACGAGGAGCTCTTCGCGGCCGCGCGCGAGGGCAAATTGCAGGATCCGGCCGAGATCGAGGCGCAGGTCGAGCGCATGCTCGCCGATCCGAGGGCCGCGGCGCTCACCGACAACTTCGCCGGGCAGTGGCTCTTCACCCGAGCCCTCGACGATCACCAGCCCGATTATTACGCGTTCCCGACCTGGGACGAGACGCTACGCGAATCGATGCGAGAGGAGACCCGCCTCTTCTTCCGCGAGTTCCTGCAGAACGATCTGCCGATCCCCGAGATGCTCACGGCCGATTTCACGTACATCGACGAGCGGCTCGCGACGCATTACGAGATGCCCTCGCCCGGTGCGGAAGGGTTCGTCAAGGTCACGATCGAGGATCCCAATCGAAAGGGTCTGCTCGCGCAGGGTTCGATCCTCACGGTCACGTCCTATCCGACGCGCACCTCGCCGGTGAAGCGCGGCAAATGGGTGATGACACAGATGCTCTGCACCGAGCCGGATGCGCCGCCCCCGGGGGTCGAGGGGCTCGTCACCGAGGAGGTGCCCACGGGCTCGATCCGGCAGCGGCTCGAAATGCACCGCGCGAATCCGATCTGCGCCGGCTGCCACGAGGAAATGGACAATCTCGGCTTCGGCTTCGAGAACTTCGACGGTATCGGCTCGTTCCGCACGGAGGACCTCGGCTTCGCCGTCGATTCGAGCGGCGTCCTGCCGGGCGGCAAGACGTTCAGCGGCCTGACGGAGCTCAGCGCCATCCTCGCCGAGGATCCGCGCTTCATGCATTGCGTCTCCGAAAAGATGCTCACCTACGCGCTCGGTCGCGGCCACGAGCCGGCCGACGCGGACGACCTCGAGCACCTGACGAAGGAGCTCAATGAGCGCGGGCAGAGGTTCGTCGATCTGATCAAGCTCGTCGCGACGAGCGAGCCGTTCCGGATGCGGCGCGGAGAGGCGCCGGGAGGTGCAAAATGAAACGTTTCAAGCTGTCGCGACGCGCGTTCCTCGGCGGAGCGGGCGCGATCCTCGCCCTGCCGGCCCTGGAGATGTTCTCCCCGAAAAACGCGAAGGCCGAGCCGAACGACCTCAAGCGCATCCTCGCGTTTTACGTGCCGAACGGCATCCACATGCCGGCCTGGACGCCGACGACCGAGGGCGACCAATACGCGCTCCCCACGATCCTCGAGCCGCTCGGCGCGCTCCGTGAAAAAGTCCTCGTCCTTTCCGGCCTCGCGAACACACCCGCGCGGCCCGACGGGCCCGGGGATCACGCCGCGGGCACGGCGGGCTTCTTGACGTGCCGCCACGTCGTGAAGACCGAGGGGGCGAACATCAAGAACGGCATCTCCATGGACCAGGTCGCCGCGGCGCACCTCGGCCAGTTCACGCGGATCCCCTCGCTCCAGCTCGGCATCGACGGCGGCTCGAGCGCGGGCGATTGCGACTCGGGGTATAGCTGCGCCTATGCGCGGAACATCTCCTGGGCCTCGGAGACGCAGCCGCTGCCGAAGGCGGTGAATCCCCAGGTCGTGTGGGACATCCTGTTCGGCGGCTTCGACCCCAAGGCCACGGCCGAGGAGCAGGCGCGGCAGAAGATCTATCGCACGAGCGTCCTCGATTACGTGCTCGAAGAGGCGAACTCGCTGAACGGCAAGCTCGGCACCACCGATCGGCGCAAGCTCGACGAGTACATGACGGGGATCAACGAGCTCGAAAAGAAGATCCAGAAGACGGACAGCGGCCCGCAATGCACGCCGATGAACCGTCCGCCCGGCGACCTGCCCTATCCCGAGCACGTGAGGATGATGCTCGACCTCATCGCGCTCTCCGTGCAATGCGACGCGACGCGGGTCGTGAGCTTCATGCTGGGCAACGCGGGCAGCGGCCGGAGTTATCCGTTCCTGCTCGTGAACGAGGGGCATCACGAGATCTCGCACCACCAGAACCTGGATGCGAACTACGAGAAGCTCACGATCATCGACCGGTGGGAGGTGGAGCAATTCGCCTACCTGCTCGGCAAGCTCCAGGCGATCGACGAGGGCAACGGCGTGAGCGCGCTCGACTCCTCGGCCGTGTTCTTCTCCAGCGAGATCGAGGACGGCAACGCCCACAGGCACACGAACCTGCCGGTCCTCGTCGGCGGCAGCCTCGGCGGGGTCTTCAAGCCCGGAAGGCACGTGGTGTATCCGGACGAGACGCCGCTCGCGAACCTGTTCCTTTCGATGCTGCAGGGCGCGGGCGTCCCCGTCACCACGTTCGGCGACAACGGCACGGGCCCCCTTTCGAACCTCTGATTCGTGCCGCGCGGGCGACGATTCCCCCGTCGCCCGCGCTTCGCTCGCTTCAGGGCACTTCTGCGAGCACCCGCATCGCATTGCCTCGAAGAATCTTCCCGATCGCCTCGGGCCGCATCCCCGCTTCGAGGAGCGCGTCCGTGAGCAGCGGCAATCGCGCGGCGTCGCAGAGATCACGCGTCGGCACGATGAAGCCGTCCCAGTCCGATCCGAGCGCGGGCGTGTCCTCGCCGCAGACGTCGATGATGTGTTTCAGGTGCTTCACCACGGGCGCGAGCCCGTCCCCGCCGAGAAACTGCGGGCAAAAGATGACGCCCACGACGCCGCCCTTGTCGGCAATGGCGCGGAGCTGGTCGTCGTCCACGTTGCGCCAGTGCTGGAACGCGCCGACGACCCCGGTGTGGCTGACGATCGGCGGGCGTTTGGCCATCTCGCACGCTTCGAGGAAGCCCGTGCGATTGATGTGCGCGAGGTCCACGACGACGCCGAGCGCCTCGCACGCCGCGACGACCTCGCGGCCAAACGGCGTGAGGCCCGCGTCGTCCTTGCGCCCGCGGCCATACGCCGGATAACAGAGCTCATTCCGACTGAAATGGCAGAGGCCGAGGTACCGCACGCCGCGCCGCGCGAAATGCGCGAGTTTGTCGAGGGAACCTTCGAGCGCGTGCCCGCCCTCGATGCCGAGCAGCGCGCCGACTTGCCCGCGGGCCCGCGCCGCCTCGATCTCGGCCGCCGTGCGCACCTTGGCGAGGCGGTGCGGCGCGCGCGAGATCTGCCCTTCGAGCGCGTCGATCTGCTCGTCGATGACCCGCGCGAGCCCGTGCCGCTGGCCGATGGGCAGCGAGACGAGCCCGAAGAACTGCGCCCCCATGCCGCCCTCTTTCATGCGCGGCACGTCGACGTGCCCGCCGAGCGCAGCGAGCGGGAGCGGCGGATCGTGGCGGGCGTGCAGGTCGTAGCCCACCCAGCGCGACCACATCAAGCTGTCGGCATGCAAATCGATCGCGGGGTAAAGGTCGTGGAGCGCGCGCGCTTCGGGGGAGCCGTGCATGGCGCGCCGAGGATAGCAGAAAACCCTACCGCCGAGACCAACCCCCGAGCGTGAATCCGGGGCGCGACTGCAAAAACTTCACGACGGCGACGGGCGGGGTCGACCAGGCCGCGAATCGCTCGGGCATCCATTCGCTCGGCACGACGACGCTGCGCGTGTACCCGCTCCAGAGGCCGTCGCTGCACGCATAACAATCGGCGCGCGCGAACTGCGCGTCGACGCGGAGCCCGCCGCGCTCGCCATACACGGGGAAGATTTGCACGAGCTCGGGTGGATCCTCTTCTTTTCGTGCCTCCTCCGGATCCATGTCGCCCTCGTCGAGCAAGGGCTCGGCGCGCCGCGCGAGCGCCTCCTTGTTCGGCATGTGGTGCATGAGATCGATCTCCTTGCCCGCCTCCGCGTCCCACAGCTTGAAGCTCGCCGAGGTGTTCCCATGCGCGCCGCACGCGAAGACGTACACGGTCTCGTGCACGAAGAGGTACGGCCCGACGCTGCCGAGGAGCTCGACACGATGCGAGAGCTCGGCGGCGCCGTCGGCCTCTTCGTCGTCGCCCGGATCCACGACGACTTGCCGCGCCTGATCGTCGCGCGGCGCGAGCCACGCATGCATCACGGTCCCGAGCAGGGAGTTTTCCGTGGGCGTATCGCCCTCGCAGCCACCGAGCTTGATCTCCGCCTCGCGCTCGCGCCAGACGAGCTCGCCGCGGCTCGTCGCAATCACGACCCCCGGCTCCTCGCCGAGCACGCGCCCGTCGTCCACCACGCGATACGTCATCGGCCGCTCGTCGGCTTTCCTGCCCCAGACGAGGACCTCGCCGTCGGATTCCGCCTCGGGAGGCGCGGCGCGAGGCCCCGCGGCGAGATCGACGGCAGGCGCCGCGGCCGGGCGATTTCCGCCGCAACCCGAGGCCAGCACGATCGACGCCGCGAGGAAGGCGAACGGGCGAGCCGACGAGGACATCAGGCGCCTTCGACGACGACGCGGTTCATCCGGACGGGGGTGATGGGCCGGTCGTCGCGATCGGTGCGGGTCTTCTCGATCTGGCGCACGACGTCCATACCCTCGATGACGCGGCCGAAGACGGGGTGCTTCGAGGGGCCGGGCGTGAAGAAGTCGAGGAAATCGTTGTGCACGGTGTTGATGAAGAACTGGCACGAGCCGCTGTTGGGGTCGCCGGTGTTCGCCATCGAGAGCGTGCCGGGCTCGTTCGAGATCTTGGCGTTCGCCGGATGCTCGTCCTTGATCGTCCCGTCCGGCCCGTCGCCCGTGCCCGCGCGCGGGCTCTTCGGGTCGCGGCTGTGCGGACAGCCGAACTGGATCATGAAGTTGTTGATGACCCGATGGAAATGCAGGCCGTCGTAAAAGCCGCTCTTCGCGAGCTTGATGAAGTTATTGGCCGTGATCGGCATCTTGTCGACGAAGAGCTCGACCTTGATGTTGCCGAGAGAGGTCTCGAGGAGCGCAGTCGGATTTGCCATGGGCGCGGAGCGTAGGCCCTCCGGGGCGAGCTCGGCAAGGGGCACGGGAAACAACCTTCGACGCTCGGGGGTCACGCTCGGACAAGCCGAGCGTCGCCACCAAACCCCCTTGCGCGAAGGGCTGCACGAGCGTACGCCCCGGACCGACGACATGCGAACCGAGCGGAAGAGCCGGGGCGAGGTGATGCGCTTCTTCGCGACGGCGGCGAAGGGCACGGAGGGCGCGCTGCGCGACGAGCTGCGCGAGGCGCGCTTCCGCGAGGTGCGCGCGGATCGAGGCGGCGTGCACTTCGAGGGCCCCATCGAGGAGGGCATGCGCGCGTGCCTGGAGCTGCGCATCGCGGTGCGCGTGCTCGCGCTGCTCGCCGAGTTCGAGGCGGCGACGGGCGAGGCGCTCTACGAGGGCGTTTCACGCGTGGATTTCAGCCCGTACGTGGACCCCAAGCGCACGCTCGCGGTGCGCGCGGCGTGCAAGGACAGCCGCCTCACGCACACGCAGTTCATCGCGCAGAAGACGAAGGACGCGATCGTCGATCAGGAGCGCAAGCAGCTCGGCGCGCGATCGAGCGTGGACCTCGACGACCCGGACCTCGGCGTGTTCGTGCACGTGGTGCGGGATCGGGCGAGCCTGTACGTGGATCTTTCGGGCGAATCGCTGCACCGGCGGGGCTACCGCAAGCGCATCGAGGAGGCGCCGCTCAAGGAGACGCTGGCCGCGGCGATCCTGCGACTTTCGGGCTGGGACCTGCAAAGCCCGCTCGTGGACCCGATGTGCGGCTCGGGGACGATCCCGATCGAGGCTGTGCTCTGGGCGCGCGACGTGGCGCCGGGGCTCCTGCGCGAGCGGCACGGCTTCGAGCGGTGGCCGAGCCACGACGAGACACGGAAGAGGCAAATCGCGCAGATGCGCGAGGCCGCGCGGGCGCGGGTGAAGAGCGAGGGGCCGTTCGTCGCGGGGAGCGACGTGTCGCCGCAGGCGATCGAGACGGCGAAGCAAAACGCGAAAGCCGCGGGCGTGCGGCTGCATTTCTCGCGCGCGGACGTGCGGGACGTGGAGCCGCTGGAGCCGCCGGGGTTCATCGTGACGAACCCGCCGTACGGGGAGCGTCTGTCCGGAGGAGAGGAGCTCTACCGCGGGATGGCGGAGGCGTTTCGGCGCTTGTCCGGGCACACGGTGGTGCTGCTCGCGGGGACGCCGGAGATCTCGCGGGCGATGCGGATCCGGCCGGACAAGGAGATCACGGTCTGGAATGGCCCGATCGAGTGCCGGTTGTTCTCGTATTCGATACGGTGATAAAGAGGCGCCATGCGAACCGCCGAGGAGATTGCCCGACTCGAAGAAGCCCGCCAGGTGCAGGGCTTCGCATCCATCGCGCCCGAATCCATCCGCGTCGCGGGCGGTATTGCTTGCTTCGCCGGGCCGGGATCCTGGTGCAATGTGGTCATGGGAATCGGCCTCGCGGGGCCGGTCAAGGCCGAGGAGCTCGACCAGATCGAGGCGTTTTACGCGGGCCGCGGCGTGCCGATCCGGATGGAGCTCTCGCCGTACGTCGATGCGGGGCTCCTGCCCATGCTCGCCGCGCGGAAGTTCGTGCTCACACGATTCGAGAATCTCCTCGCGCGGGAGCTCGCCGCGGACGAGGATCCCCTGGCCGGCGCGGCGCTGCCTCAAGGAATCGTGGTGCGGAAGGTGCTCCCGGACGAGGAAGAGCGGTTCATCGAGGTGTCGAGCAGCGGCTTCCGGCCCGAGGGCGAGCCCATGTCGGACGCGGATCGGGAGGTGAGCCTGCGCATGATGAAAAACCCGCGCTCGATCTGCGTGATGGCGTGGGCCGGCGACGAGGCCGTGGGCGCGGGGAGCGCGGAGGTGCGCGGCGAGGTGGCGGCGCTGTTCGGGACGAGCGTGCTGCCGGCGTGGCGGCGGCGCGGCATTCAGCAGGCGCTCATCCGCGCGCGGCTCGCGGAGGCGCGGGCGCGTGGCGCGACGGTGGCGACGATTGGCTCGATGCCCGGCGAGCCCACCGAGCGGAACGTGCAGCGGGTGGGCTTCCGGGTCGTTTGCACGCGCGTGCACCTCGAACGGGCGTGACGCGCGCGCCGGACGGCCGCTTCAGAATCGCAGCACGATCTTTCCGAAATGCCCGCCGCTCTCCATGTAGGTGAGCGCCTCGCGCGCCTCGCCGAAGGAGAACGTCTTCTCGTCGATCGCCGGCCGGAGCCCGCCCGCCTCGATCGCGCGGTTCATCGCCTCGAACATCGCGCGCGAGCCGACCATGATGCCCTGGAGCCGGAGGTGCTTCATCAGGATCGGCAGCACGCTCATCTCCTGCGCCCCGCCGGAGAGCACGCCGATCACGCTCACCGTGCCCGAGATCCGCGTGGCGCGCATCGAGCGCGCGAGCGTGCCGGCGCCGCCGACCTCGATCACGTGGTCGACGCCCACGCCGCCCGTGAGCTCGAGGGCCTTCTTGTCCCAGTCGGGCGTGGTCTTGTAGTTGATGGTCGCCCACGCGCCGAGCGATTTGGCGCGCTCGAGCTTCGCGTCGCTGCTCGACGTCACGATCACGCGTGCGCCGGCGAGGCGGGCGAATTGCAGCGCGAACATCGAAACGCCGCCCGTGCCTTGCACGAGCACCGTATCGCCCGGAGAAACCCTGCCGGAAAAGAAAAGCGCATTGTACGCCGTCACGCCCGCGCAAGGGAGGGTCGCCGCTTCCTCGTCCGAGAGGTGGGCGGGCACCTTCACGACGCCGGACTCGCCGGTCACGAAGAGCTCGGAGAGGACGCCGGGCAGGGGGCCGCCGAGCGTGGTCTTGAGCTTCTCGGCGTCGAGCTCGCCGTCCTGCCAGGCTTGCGTGAAGATGGGGCAGACGCGGTCGCCTTTTTTCAGCCGCGTCACGGAGGGGCCCACCTCGACGACCTCGCCGACGCCGTCCGAGAGCGGCACGAGCGGGAGCGGCTGGCGGGGGTTGTATTGGCCCCGGACGGTCATGAGGTCGCGATAGTTGAGCGACGCCGCGCGCATGCGAATCACGACCTCGGCGGGGCCGGGGGTGGGATCGGGCAGCGTGACCTCGGCGAGCGAGCCGAGCCCGAACGATCCCTGAATGACGATTGCCTTCACGAAAACCTCCTGCGCCCGCCGTTCCCATGGTCTCGGGGCGGCGTCAACCCTCGGATCGAAAACGACCGATCGCACGGCCCCGAGGGGACCGATCGGACATTTTGCGACATATCAATGCCGCAGCGCTTCCGACGCATGGGACATATTGCGTCCGCGCATGTTTCGCAGAAGCCGTCTTGGATGCGGAAGCTGGACACATGATCGCGGACTTCTCGTGTTCACGTGGGACATTCTTCGTCGCATCGACCCCCATCGAGGGGCAGCATTCGAATCACGTTCGTGATAAATACAAAATCGTGATGTCGGCCTCGGGGGGGTCGACGTCCGAAGCGGTGCCGCACGGGAGGATCCCCATGGAGAAGGTCTCGCTGACGTACTTCGTCGACTTCGTGCTGAGATCCGGGACACCCAAGCTGACTGGCGTCCGCGAATACAAGGAACGCAAGGACGAGCTGAGCACGGATTTTTATCGTCCGATCCGCGAAGGCATCGTGGCCATGCACCGGCGGGGCGAGTGCGAATCCGTCCTCGACACGGTCATCGCGGCGCAGACCGACGAAAAGAGGCGCCGTATCTATCCCCACGTCGTCGCCGGATACCGGAAGTTCCTGGCCTCGGGCGACAAGCGCTGGTTCGAGCCCCCGCACGGCGCAATGAAGCTCGGCGACCTCGAGATCAACCTGAACCCCGAGGTCGGCTTCGTGATCGACAGAAAGCCCCACCTCGTCAAGCTGTATTTCCGCCAGGAGCCGCTCGTCGCGAAGCGCAGCGCCGTGGCCCTCGCGCTGCTCACGAGTGGCCTCTCGCGCCTCTATCCGAATCACGTGATCACGATGCTCGACGTGCCGCGCGCGAAGCTCCACACCGCGAAGGACCTTCCGAATCCGCGCCTCGAAGTGCTCCTGCGCGGCGAAGCAGCCGCGTTCTCCACGATTTACGAAGCACTTTGACGCGAACGACCTTTCGCGGGGGTGGTCGCTCGACTTTCCGGAGAACGTCGATTTCCTCGCTGGATCGTGTTGACCTGGACGAATCTGCCTCGCTGTAGGGGTCCGCACGGACATTTTTCGTCAGGGGAAATCTGCCATGGCCCGTCGGCGCGGGGGGATCCGTGGTATGGATGCGTGTGCCGTTACGCACGGCAGCTTGGCGTTAAGAATGTGGCGGAGGGATCATGGATAGAATCTCGTTGACGGGATTCGTCGACTTCGTGCTCGAAGCTGGCGCGGGAGGGGACGCGGATCCGCTGAAGGAGCGCAAGGGAGATTCGGCCCCCGATTATTATCATCCGCTTCGCGACGCGATCGTGACGATGCACCGCGAGGATCTCCTGCCCGTGACGCTCGACGCCGTGGTCGCGCGCGAGTCGAGCGAGAAGAAGCGCCGCGTGTTCGCGCGCGTCGTCGAGGGGTACCGGCGCTTCCTCGATACGGGGACGATGAAATGGTTCGATCCGCCGCGGACCAGCTATCGCATGGGCGCCCACGAGGTCGACGTGAACCCGGAGCTCGGGCTCGCGATCGACGAGACGCCCCACGTGATCAAGATGTACTTCCGCGGCGAGCCGCTGACGCCGCGCCGCACGAGCGTGATGCTGAGCCTGCTCGCAGGCCGCCTCGGCCGCATCTGCCCGGGGCACGTATTCGCGGTGCTCGACGTCCGCCACGGCAAGCTGCACGCCGTGAGCACGCCCGAAGACCGCTTCGGCATCCTGCGCGCCTCGAACGAAGGGCGCTGACGGCAGGCCCGCGGGCCGCGCCCCTGCGACGGATCTTCCCGCGTCGTGGTACGTCTGTAGAGGTCCCGCGCGCGCCCCCTCCTCCCCGCGCCGCGCCGGAGCGAGGTCACCCGATGAAGGTCCAAAGCGTCGCCCTCCTGAGCGCCCTCGGCATGCTGGTGTCCGGTTCGTCCGTGTACCTCCTCGCCCCCGCGTCCTCGGGCGCCACGACGCTCGGCGCAGCCCCGGAGGCGCAGAGCGGCGATGTCGCGTCAAAGGTGACGGCGCCGGAGGCCGCCGCGACGTTCAGCACGGGCACGACGCTCCGGATGGAGGGCCGGCTCGGGCACGGGCGGCTCGAAAAAGGCGGGACGCGGACGACGTACGTGATGGTCGAGGTGAACGCCGACGGCGCCGAGGACGGGAAACGTGTCGCCGAGAATCACCTGGCGATCGTGATCGACCGCTCGGGCTCGATGAAGGGCGATAGGCTCCCGCGGGCGCTCGCCGCCGCGAATGCCGCCGTGGATCACCTGGAAGACGGCGACCGGGTCAGCGTGATCTCGTTCGACACGCGCCCCACGACCGACGTCGCGATGACCACGGTCGACACGTCGACCCGCCAGGTGATCCGGTCCAGGATCCAGAACATCTCGCTCGGCGGCGACACGTGCATCTCGTGCGGGATCCAGGCCGGCGTGGACGAGCTTCGCAAGAGCGAAAGCGCCGCCGATCGGATGATCGTGCTCAGCGACGGCGACGCGACGACCGGCGTGCGCGACGTGCCGGGCTTCGAGTCGATCGCTCGGTCGGCGCGGGACGCGGGGATCGGGGTGAGCACGATCGGCGTGGGCACGTCTTACAACCAGAAGATCATGGGCGCGATCGCGCTGCACTCGGGCGGTCGCCACCATTTCATCGAGGACGCCGCCTCGCTCGAGCGTGTCTTCCTCGCCGAGGCCGACAAGCTGCGCAAGACCGTCGCGGTCTCGGCCGCCGTCACGGTCGATCTCGCCGAGGGCGTCACGCTTTCGCGCGTGTTCGATCGCTCGTTTTCGCGGAATGGGCAGCGCCTCACGGTCCCGTTCGGAAACTTCTCCGCGGGCGACACGAAGACGCTCTTGCTCGAGCTACGCGTGCCGGCCGACGCCGAAGGGATCACGCCCGTGGCCGACGTGCGGCTCCGGTTCGACGATCGGAGAGCGGGCGGGGAAGGCTCGTGCAGCGGCAAGCTCGACGTGCGCATCGGCGCGGACGGGGAGGCGGGATCGGAGCTCGATCCGATCATCGCGACGCGGATCGAGCGGACCCGGACGGCCGACACGCTCGACGCGGTGAACGAGCTCCTCGAGCAAGGTCGCACCGAGGAGGCGGAGGCGAAGCTCGCGGCGCAGGAGAAGGCGCTGCGCGAGGTGACCGCGCGGGCGAGGAGCGCAGGGGGAGGGACCAAAGGCGAGGCGCTCGCCCTGGATCTGGAGGCGCAGGCGAGCACGATCTCCGGCGCGAAGAAGGACGTCGCGGCGAAGCCCACGGGGATCGACAAGGCCCGCGCGCAGCGGAAGTACGTGGAAGCGGCGAATCCGTACCGGGAGTGAGGGGATTCGAGCTCAGCCGCGCATCGCGGCTTCGACCTCGGACGCGTCCTTCGGGACGAGCGAGGTGAGCACTTCGGGCTCGCCGTTCGTGCAGAGAACGTCGTCCTCGATGCGGATGCCGCGGACGTCGGCGTAACGCGCGAGCACGTCGCGGCGGAGATCGTCGCCGACCGCGCCGACGTACCGCGCGTCGCGGAGGATCGCCGGGACCTGGTAAAACCCGGGCTCGATGGTCACGGCCATGCCGGGCTCGAGGTCGCGATCGAGCCGCAGGTAGCAGTCGCCGAAGTTCTTCGAGCGCGTACGGCCGGGCGCGTAGCCGGCGCGATCGCCGAGGTCTTCCATGTCGTGCACGTCGAGCCCGATGAGGTGGCCGATGCCGTGCGGGAAGAAGATCGCGGCCGCGCCGCGCTCGAGCAGGCCGCTCGGATCGCCGCGGAAGATGCCGAGGTGGCAGAGGCCTTCCACGATGATGCGCTTCGCGGTCTCGTGGACCTCGCGGTAGCGCACGCCCGGACGAACCTTGGCCACGGCGGCGCGCTGGGCGGCGAGCACGACGTCGTAGATCGCGCGCTGCGTGGGGGAAAACGTGCCCGAGACGGGCCAGGTGCGGGTGATGTCGCCGGCGAAGCCCTCGGGCGTCTCGCCGCCGACGTCGGCGAGCAGGAGGTCGCCCGCGGCGAGCGCGCCGTGGTGGTGTTCGTTGTGCAGGACCTCGCCGTGGACCGTGACGATCGGGCCGTAGGCGTCCTCGAAACCCTCGCGGCGCAGGGAGCCGATCATCACGCCGCAGACCTCGGCCTCGGTGCCGCCGGGGCGCGTCGCGCGCATGCCCGCGAGGTGCGCGCGCGCGCTCGCTTGCCCCGCGGCGCGGAGCTGCGCGACGGCGGCCTCGTCGTGGCGCAGGCGCAGTCCGATCATCGCCTCGGCGAGCGCGGCGTCGGGGCTGCCCTCGTCGAGTTTGTCTCCGCCCGAAGCCGTGATCCCGCGGCCGAGCATGGCCGAGAGCCAAGCGGCGCTCCGCGCGTCCTCGGTCGGCAGCGTGGCCACGGGCGCGCCGAGATCCCGCAGGACCGCGTCCAGGTCGGCGAGCGCGCGGACCTCGTCGACGGCGTGCGCCGCGCGAAGCTCCTCGAACGACGGCCGTGGCCCGTGCCAGAGCGCATCGCCGTCGGCCTCGGGCTCGGCGAACAGGATCTGCCGCTCCCGCGTGACGAGCAGGGCCGCGCCGGGGATGTGCTCGCCGACGAGGTACAGGAAGTGGCTCTTGGCGCGGAACGGGTAGGTGTTCGCGCGGTACTGGCGCGCCGGAGGCAGGCCGGCGGCGAGGAGCACGGGGTTCGGCGAGCGCTCGGCGAGGGCGCGGCGACGGGCGACGAAGACCGAGGATGGGGTACGCGGCGAGAGCATGGATCCGAGTATAACCCCGCCTTGAAGCGGCCGGGGAAAACGGCTAGACACGCGCCGCCATCATGAAATTCCTGGCTTCCCTCGCCCTCTTCGCTTCGGCCCTCGCCCTCGGCTGCGCCTCGACGCAGCCCCCCACCGACGGCGCGGCCCCCACGGCCACGGTCCCCGTCGAGCCGGCGCCCACGGCGTCCGCGGCCGAGGCCCCGCCTCCCGCGGACAAGCCCACGGACACGGAGGCGCCCCCGCCCGCGGAAAAACCCGCGGGCCGGCTCGCGTTCCAGTCGTGCTCGGAGGAGTCGCGCAAGGCGGCGGGGTGTACCAAGGACCTGCGGCCCGTCTGCGGCGAGGTGGATAACGGCATCCGCTGCATCAAGGCGCCCTGCCCCTCGACCACGCCGCGCACGTTCTCGAACGCGTGCATGGCCTGCGTCGAGCCGAAGGTGACCGGGTACTGGCCGATGTCCTGCGAGGACATGAACAAGCCCACGGCGCCGTGAACCAGGGCAACGAAGGAGGGGAGATCGTGCGTAAAACACGGTGGTTCTTCACCGCGGCGCTCGCGGGGCTCGGCATGACGCTCGCCTCGATTGGCGGGGGCTGCCAGAGCGACACGGCGTCGTATTGCGAGTCGCGCTGCGATTGTCAGGGTTGCAGCCAGCGCGAAACCGAGGACTGCACGGACGACGTGGAGGACGCCGAGCGCCTCGCGGAGCACGACGGCTGCGCGGCCGAGTATTCGAATTACATCACCTGTTACGTGGATGAAGGAACGTGCGACAATGGCGCCTTCATCACGTCGAGCTGCGCGGCCGCGGCGGACGCGCTCCGGGCTTGCTCGATCCGGTCTTCGGCATTCATCAAGACGGCCTGCCAGGAGGAACGCGCGAAGCGCGAGTCCTGCGGGCTCAGCGGGGGCGGCGCCTCGCCGTGCGCGGGCGGCGACGAGTGCGCGGCGTACTGCGCGCTCTCGGCGAGCTGCGACGATCTCTCGAACCCCCAGCCGGATACACCCTACGTCAATTGCGTGATCGCTTGCTCGAGCTCGGGATCGAGCTCCGGCGGTGGTTCGAGCTCCGGTGGTGGTTCGACTCCCGGCGGTGGTTCGAGCTCCGGCGGTGGGGCGTGAGGGGGAGGAGGACACCGATGGAAACGAAGAATCGACGGGGGCTCGCGAGGTTCGGCGCGTGGCTCGCCATCGGCATGGGGTTCGCGTCGTTCGCCGGATCGGCGGGCGGCTGCAGCCCCGGGGCCTCGGACATCTGCGACATCAAATGCGCGTGCGAGGGTTGCACCGAGGCCGAGCGTGACGATTGCCTCGGCGACATCGAGAGCACGATGACGCTGGCGGAGAGCAAGGGCTGTTCGTCGCAATACGAGGCGTGGCTCGGTTGCGTCGAGACCGAGGCCGAGTGCCGGGACGGCGATACGTTCACGTTCGACGGCTGCGACATCGAAGAGGACGCGCTCGCGGAGTGCGGCGGCGGCAACCAGTGCACGGCCGCGGCGAAGAAGCTCTGCGACGAATGCAACTTCGTCTGCTCGGATCCGGACCCGGACAAATGCACGGGGCAATACGCGTGTGAATCGGCGTGCATCGTGAACGCGACGTGCACGGAGATTGCGAGCCCGACGCCGGGCGGCACGTTCGAGAAGTGCATGCAGGGGTGCTGAGGGGCGGGAAAGCTCCTTCGCTCGATTTCACGCCGCCCGGGTGGGGAGCACCCAATGCGGCATTCTCAGCAAGCAGCAGCCATCCGTGCCGAATTCGAGGGCGCCCTGTGGTGGCCTTGCACGTGAGAAACCGCCTCTGATAGGTTTCTCACGTGACTGGCCCGAACTGGATGGTTGCCCGGATCGTTCGGGCAGCGGTTCGAAGATCGACCATGGTCGTCGCGGCTTGTGCTCTCGTGGGCTGCACGTTCGGAGACGTGCCGGAGGGAGCACTGCCCAGCGTCGGGCCCTGGTTCGATGACGACTGCGTCCCCGTGGAGTGCTTGTTCGAATGCTGCGACGGGTGGAACTACTCTCAGAAACCGCTACTCCGTGGAGGAGCTGTTTCTGGGCCCGAGTGCGACACGGTCAAACAGAAAAACTCTGCCTACGCGGAGTATGTTGCTCTGATGAAGTCGGAGCTAAATTTGTGCCCCAGTGACTTCGCAACTTTAGAATCTGGGTATTGCCATGTCGTCCAGCCTCCAGACGTCGTCAAAGAGTTCAGCTCTGATGGCCAGCCCATATACGCGGGGTTGAGCTTCTTGGTCTGCCCGCCGAGGGGGCAACCTGCGGCGCACCCTCTGGAGGATGTGGGGTTCGTCTACCCGGAGTGAAGATGGACGCGCGCCTTGTCGCGATGGCTCTCATCGGCTCCGCGTCCGTTTTCGCGTCGGAGGTCTTTGCCGAGGAAGGCCGCTGCGCGGCACCGGTGCCCTTCCATGGGTTCTGGGGTGGCGGGCAGGTCCAGGTGAGAGAACGGGTGGCGGGGGTTCCGGTTGTCGCCACGACACGCTTTTCGTACAGGCAGATGCGATATTCACTTTGCGCCGGCGGCGTGCCCGTGCTCCCCCCCGGGATCGGCGAAGCGAGCATCAGCGTGGGTGTGCCTCTCTTCGATAATCGGCGCGGCGGCTGGCTCCTGCAGGTGGCTACCCAGGGCCAGGGCTCGCAGAGGGCGAGCGAGCCCGTGAGCGGTTTCGTCACCGGCGCGCCTGCCATGGCCGGCCATCTCAATCTCTGGGAGACACCGTTGCCGTTGATCCAGTTCACGGGGGCGGCGTCCGCGGCCATCCTGCCGCAACTCCCGGACGTTCCCCTGTCGATCGCGTATCTCGGCGGTGTACGCGTCTACGCTCTTTACACGAAGCACGCGCAAGCGAACTTGGGGGTCACGATCGGCGGCAGCAATGCCTTCGTCAACGTCGTGCCCTCGCTCGCGTTCCGATGCAGCGATCTGGCGTTATGGGGTTACAGGATGGCCATCGGCTTCGAGGTTCGCTCCCCCATCGAGCTCTCGGATGGTCCGGTACCCTTTCGATGGCGGCTCTGGGGCGCCTTGACCTTCGCGCTCGACAAGGTCGACGAAGGCAGGAGCGACCGCGCGCACGACGCGCAAACGCGCTCCCCCATCGACCTGGCTCGTTCATCCCCGGAGGCCGCCCCGCCTGCCCAAACGGCCTGGGAGACGACGTTGTGATCGCGTCCGCTCATTCAGGGGGCATCGCCCAGACTCGACGGCAATCGCGGCGTATTCCATCCATCCATCCGGTCACATTTTCCTTTGTCCAACTTTCGTAGCTGAATTTTGACATCCAAACACGATTCTTTTCACTTTGCGTCAACCCGTCCTCGTCCAGATGGGCGGGAAATTCATAGAACTCGGCGCACTTCTCGACGCTGTTGAGCATGTATGCCGCAAGCCATGGAGGGGCTGCGCACGACATGCCGTGGGCCAAGGTAGAATACATGTTGATATGGCCATCGATGGTCTCGCATACGTAGGCGTTCTGCAAGGTCTCTCGCCCCCTGCATTCCTGGACCTCTCGCCGTAGAGCCTCGACCTTTGCGACCTCCTCCGGCGCGGCGTCTTGCGTCATGACGACGGGCGGGGCGATCTGCTCCTTCGCGAGCTGTCGCAATTCCTTTCGACAGGCCGCGATCTCTCGCTTCACCTCCTCGCCAGTGACGCGCTCCTTGCTCTGCGACCTGGCCGGCGGCCTTCGCTCCCGGGTCGCCCAGCCGACCAGCACGCCGCCGCCGAAGACGAGGCCGACCACGGTCAGCGCGACGAGGAGACGAACGACGAGGCCAGCACGCTCGGGCCGCTCGCTCATAGGGGCGCCTCCTCGCGCTTGCGCTGCTTCGACCGATCCACCCCCGGCGGGTACTTCGGGGGCGTCTCGGTGCACGTGAAGACGAACTCTTTCAGGCGGCGGAGTAGCTCGTCCTCCGTGAGCGTCCGATGGATCCGGACCGCCTCCGCGACGAGGCTCGATTGCTCCTTCGTGAGCTCGTCCGCGCGATGGTCGGGTGGAACATCTGCGAACGCGGCGCAGCGCTCGAAATTCTCCTCGACGAGATCCGCGGCCCGCGACTTGGGCCCGCACATCAAGCCATCCTTGGGCAAGGCCAGGAGCGCGTGGAACTGACGAGCCGCGGCGACGCAGACCTCCGCGCTGGTCAAGAGCTCGCGCCTCTTGCATTGCGAGAGCTCCCCCTCCAGCGTCGCGACGGTGGCTGGCCTCTCGGCCGCGTCACGGCTCGCTTCCTCGGGAGGAGCCGCGGCGTCCGAGGGGATCGCTCCTCCTTGCGAACGTGCCGCCAGTTTTTTCTGACACGCCGAAAGCTCTGCCTGTGTCGCGCGATCCGCAGGCCGTTCCGCTGGCTTCTCCCCGTCAGCCGATGGGGTTCGTTCCGGAATCGACCTGCCAGCGAAAATGCCAGCACCGAAGACAGGAACCAACAGAGCCGCCGCTGCAATGAGAGGGACGGGATGACGCGGTTTCTTGGCAGCTTCCGTCATGCGTCGACCTCTACCGTCGGGTGCAGCCGTGACCCGGGTCGCGCGCAGCGCGGCCCAGGTGCACCGTGAGCACCAGCCGCGGGTTCGGCGGCATTGAGCGACGTGTTCACACGTAGATGTCCTGGTTCTTGCGTACGCCCCGAAGGACTCTGCGGTACACCCGTCGTTCTGGATCCACGACGCCCGCGCATCGCGAAGGATTCATGAACGAACGTGCCGGCTGTGCCGACGCCTGCCATTCGCTCGAAACGCCTGGACGCTCCTCTTCGCGCCGTTGGTAATAGAGCGTGTGGTCAAAGAACGCGGTCGGGTGTGCTTGTCCATCGTGAACATGGATCGTGGGGAAGAAGAGCCGCGCTGGATCGGCGCGCGGGAATGCGAATGCCATCGGATGGATGGTCTTCTTCCCAGGCTTGAGCTTGAACACGGCAAAGCCGAAATCTTCCTGACCTGCCTGCTGATCCCACACGCCCTCCGGCAAGCGAAAGCGAGGATCGAGGCGATCGAAGTCCGCGATCGTGGGCACATAGGACGCTTCGAAGCTACCCACATCGACCACGGCGAGGGGCGCGCGCGCCTTGGCCGCGAGACCACGCGCGGCGCCCCTTGTCCGCGGGCCGAAGCCCTGATCGAGTGCGACGAAGAACCCCGGGTCGTGTGAAAGGTCGATGAAGCGGACCGCCGTCTCGTCGCTCCGCGGGCGGACAGGAAGAGCGAGCACCATGGCCAGCTCCTCGTCGGTCGAGAGCGTCATGGCGTAGACCAGGACCTGCTTCTCGTCACCCGCGTCTCGCGCAAATATCTTGGTCTTCGACACGGACCGCACCGGACGGGTGAATCGACACATTGTTCCGTCTCCTTCGAACTGTCGCATGGCGCGGTGCGACGTCGGCAGCAGCGGGAGTTCGACGGCAGGTCCTCGCGCTGGGTCTGCGAGAAACATGTCGCCACCTACGGACGCTCCCTGAGACAATCGACCACTTCAGAGCACGTTTTCCGTTGGGCGCACGACAAGTCAAACTTCCGCTTCCCACTCTGGCACTCTATGCCGGGATCCCCCTGCGTCGATGGATCCACCTTGAGTAGACAGACACTCAGGCGCGCGCAGCTTTCTATCCTATCGTGGGGATCTGGTAGATTGGATTCTGGATCGCTGGGGTCAAAGAAACTGAAGCCTCGACCGTTGCCTTGATAAGTGGGATTCGGTCCGCAGCCAGATTGGGGGGTGGCGGAGGGCACGAGCTTCTTGTATGTCGCCGCCAGTTCCGCGCACGTATCTCCGTCGCACTGAGCGACCAACACATCGTGCCCAGAGTCGTAGTCGTAGACCTTGAAGAACAGCTCCCCGGGTGCTCTCGATGTCTTGGGCAGGACACGAAACTCGGGGCTCGCCAACAGGACTTGGCGCATCCACGCCCACGACCAATCTCGTCTCGCAGTCCCGACGACGACATGAGCATCCTTGCACTGCGACAGCCCGGAGCGAGAGCTTTGGAAGCTTGGCGCCTCTCGCAGAGGTGCGGGATCGGGGCGGTTGCTGCGCACCACGACGGCGACCACCCCTGTCATCAGCAGTAGGAATGCGCCTACAGCATACTTTGCGACAGTAATGAGGTCGTCCCGCGGCACGACGACCTTACCCTGAAAGAAATTTTCGTAGACCGGCAGGTTCCCCCGTACTCGTCGAGAAATTTCTGCGCCTTCAAAGTACGACGGTCGCACGCGTGCCTTGAACTCTGAGACGACCTTCTCGCCGGCAGTGTTCCAATCAATATCCTTGAATCTCGAGTAGGACTTGATGACGTTCGCTGCGTCTTTTGCCAGTCCGGCGGCCGTCCAATCTTTGGGCCACGTGTTGATGAAACTTGCGGCTGGATCTGTGAGTCCACCCGGGCACCAGAGTTCATAAGAGATTGTACGGACGACGGGATCCATATCGAGGATCGAGGCGTCGCAATAGCTGTTCAGCGCCAGCTTGAGGAGCTCCTTGCGAAGCGCGGTTGCGTCGAACCGCTCTTTGTAGTTCTTACACTGGACGACTTGCACCACCTTGCCAGAGGCGGAATAGACAACGACATCCATGCCGCGATCTCCACCACCTTGCGTGCGCCTGACCTTATGACCGTTCGCAACGAACTCAGCGCTCTTCAGTTGATGAACGAGGTTCTCGAACCGCTCGGCGTCAAGGTGGCTGAAAGGCAGTGAGTCTCCGCCGGTGTCGCTCGGCGGCGGCTTCCCATTGGAAGCCGGGGATCGAGGTTCACTTGCATCGTTCTTATTAGCTCGAGCGAACATCGGCGCATCCCCCGGACTGGGTTAGGCTACAACAAAGGTGCACACAGCCGCAACTCGCCGCACCAAGCCCTTGTTGGGCAGCTGCTCGGCTCGATCGCTGCGTCACGAGAGCGCCTTTCGGATGGCGTCCATCTGCACCTGGTTGTAGAGCGCTCGAAGAGTCCGCCTTTTTGTAGGCGTCGGGGTGTGGCACACCCGATCACCGGCCTGCGTCGTCCGCACCATTCTTTGGGGGTGACTGCCGGCGCTCGCGCTATATCGCATGGGCGATCCTGGTTGACAACACAGATCCAGCCCCCTCGGGGAGCACAAATGCGGAGTGCGAGCCGTGCGAGTGCGAGGCGTCGGGCGCGTGTACCGGGTTGCCGCCCGCGTTACCTCGCTTGGCGCGCCAGCATTGTTTGTCCGACGGGCGAACGGGCGAAGTGATGGTGAGCGCCTTCCCCCCACCGCGCCCACGCCCTCCCCTCCTCCCGCCCTCACCCTCGCAACGCGCGTCCGCGCCTTCCCCCCACCGCGTCCGAACCATCTGCAACCACACCCGAGCGGTTCCCCCACCGCGCCCACGCCCTCCCCTCCTCCCTCCGTCACCCTCGCAACGCGCGTCCGCGCCTTCCCACCACCGCGCCCGAGAGTTTCACCGACCGCATCCGAACGGGACCCCGACGGCGCATGAGCCCTCGGCAACCGCGTCCGAGCCCTCCCCCAATCCCGTCCTGGCCCTCGGCAACCACGCCCGAGCGGTTCCCCCACCGCGCCCACGCCCTCCCCTCCTCCCTCCCTCGCCCTCGCAACGCGCGTCCGCGCCTTCCCCCCATCGCGTCCACGACCCTGACGCGACACCAACACAGCAATTTTCCGTCGAATCGCAGCGCGCCCTCGGGCGTCTCAGCACCGCCCTCACCCCAGTACGTCTCGCTCCTTGCCATCGAGGTGCGGGCATGGAGGTTTTCGTGAACGACATCATCGCTCCCTATACAGGCCCCGACATCATCGACCTCTCCAAGATCCGCCCGCGGCTCGTGGATCTGATCAATGGCACGCTCGCCGGCGCGCAGCGCGAGAAGCCCGGCTTTTCGGACGTCTTCGACGAGCTTTCGAAGGCCCTCCCGCAGTACGGCGAGACGCTCGGCATTCACCCGGGCATCTGGCCGAAGATCGTCGACAAGACCGCCACGCTCGACGAGATACGCGCCCTCAAGAAGGTCGTCCTCAAGCTCGCGGAGGTCCTCGAGGAGAGCGAGGTCTACTACGAGGACGCGCGCGAGGCCGACATCAGCCGCGTCGGCGG
The DNA here is from genome assembly GCF_029946505.1 of Polyangium sp. y55x31. Classification (GTDB taxonomy): domain Bacteria; phylum Myxococcota_A; class Polyangia; order Polyangiales; family Polyangiaceae; genus Polyangium. The sequence continues at coordinate 575,634 of NZ_JARZHG010000003.1, read as the reverse complement.
ATTCGTCGACACGACCATCCGGCACGGCGACCCGTCCGTGGAGGCGGCGTTCCACAAGACGCTGGCGTATCGCTCGCAGTACGCCAGGAAGGCCGCCGACCAGCGCCGCAAGAACAAGCAGGCGCGGGACGAGCCGCCCGCCGAGCCAGGCACGGAGACCACGCCGAGCCGCACCTGAGCCCTCCCCCCGCCTCCCCTCCCCCCGTCCGCGAGATCCAAACCGCCCCGTTTGTCAAGCACTCCCGGGTGACGGTTCCGTGACGTCCCCTCCTCCTCACGACGCACAGCGGCGTGGCTCCGTCCTGGCACCTCGAAGCGCGCCGTTTTTCGCGGGCGTTCGGGCGAACCCTGGATCCTTTGCGCCTGTGGTGTGTTCTCCTACCACGTTTTTCCCTTGAGCCACGCGGGGCATCCTGCCTAGGTTACGCCCGCTCGATGCGCTTCCGACGTTTCTTGGCTCCCCTCTTGGCCGCGCCTCTGGTCGCGACTTTGGCCCTGGGCTCGGGCTGTGAGACGTCCGCGCCCACGCCGCGCCTCAAGGGTCAGACCCACCTGACCCTGATCCACACCTCCGACATCCACTCGCGCCTGTATCCGTACAACCTCCAGCTCGGCCAGGTCGACTCCGGCCTCGGGCTCGGGGAGGCGCTGAGCATCGCCAACGTCGGCGGTGCCGCTCGGATCTCGCATATCGTCGGCAGAGAGCGGGCCCGCGCCTCGCGCGTCCTGCACGTCGACGGCGGCGACTGCTTCCAGGGCGCTCCCATCTTCAACTTCTTCTCCGGCGAGGCCGAGATTCGCGCGCTCAGCGCCATGGGCACCGACGCGATGCTCGTGGCCAACCACGAGTTCGATCGTGGCGCCTTGAACCTCGGCCTCCAGCTCCAGAACTGGGCGAGCTTCCCGGTCCTCGCGGCCAATTACATGCTCGAGGATCCCTCGATGCCCGGCGCCTCGCCGCTCGGCGCGCAGCTCCAGCCCTACACCGTATTCAACCTCGACGGGCTGCGCGTCGGCCTCATCGGCATGGGCAACCTGTCGAGCATGACCTCGATCTTCGACGCGCCGAACCGCCTCGGGATCACGCCGCTCAACACCGTCGAGGTCGCGCAGTTCTACACCGATCTCCTCCGGCCCATCGTCGACGTCGTCGTCTTCGTCACGCACCTCGGCCTCGAGGTCGACGAGCGCATGATCCAGAATACGACGGGCATCGACGTCGTGCTCGGCGGGCACAACCACATCGTGCTCCAGCCGCCGAAGCGCGTGCGTGATTGCTCGGCGAATTTCGACGCCGAGGTGAACAGCTACTACATCGAGCTGAACGATCCGAACGCGGGCGGCGGCAAGGTCCGCAGGTACTGCCGGCCGCGCGACGTCGTCCTCGCCCATTCCGGCGCGTTCGCGAAGTACGTGGGCCGCCTCGACCTCGTCCTGTCGAACGAGCCGGCGGATTTCCCGGGCGAGACGAACGGCGTCTCGGACTACGATCCGGCGAACGGATTCGAGGTCATCTCCAGCGATTATCGCCTCTTCCCGGTGACGGAGGACGTCCCGGAGGATCCGATCGTGCTCGCGACGCTCGAGCCGTATGCGCAGAGCCTCGACGCGCTGGCGAACCTCGATTTGCTGGTGGGGTATGCGCGCGACGGGTCGCGGCGCTTCTCCACGAGCGGCGGCGATTCTCCGCTCGGCAACATGATCTCCACCGCGATGTGGCTGCGCCTCGGCGTGCAGACCGATTTCTCGATGACGAACACCACGGGCATCCGCGCCGATCTCGTGCCCGGGCCGGTGACCGTCGAGCAGATGTACAACATCTTCCCGTTCGACAACTCGATCTCGAAGATGCAGCTCTCGGGCGTCGAGGTGCAGGACCTCTTCGATTTCGTGGCGCGCAGGTCGGCCGGCCGCGGCTGCGTCTCGCAGGTGCAGATCGCGGGCGCCCGCATCGTGATCGATTGCACGCAGCAGAAGACGCCCGACAGCCCGCCCGGCGTCGCGACGAACATCTACATCGGCGCGCGAAACCCCAAGGTCGCTTGCACGAGCGACGCGCAATGCCCCGACCAGGGCCTCGGGAGCTGCGACGTCGAGGGCGGCGTCTGCTGGCAGCCGTTCGATCCGCTCGCGAGCTACGAGCTCGCCACGTCGAACTACCTCGCGGCCGGCGGCAGCGGCTTCCGCGTCCTGCAGCGCAACACGACCCAGTTCGACACGCAGATCCAGCAGCGCGACGCGCTCATCGATTACATCCGCGCCGGCACGCCGTGTACCATCCGTCCCCCCTGCCCCGCCGATCAGAATGGGAGCGGGAGCCAATCCGACGAGTGCTCCGCGCTCCTCGGCATGGCCGCCACGTGCACGAACGACGGCGTGTGCAACCACGACGAGCCCATCGGCTGCAAGGTCGACGCCGATTGCCAGAAGCTCGACAAGGACTTCGTCTGCGCCTGCCCCGAGTCCGTCATCGAGGGCGACGTCTGCGCCTCCGACGCGACCCGCCCCTGCGCGGCCGGGACGTGCGTGCTCCGGACGTGCCGTGACGACATCGCGGCGTTCCAGCGGACGGTCTGCGAGAATGCGCCGTCCGCCGCGATCGAGCGCGAATGCGAGCAGGAGCTCGCGCCCTGCAGGACCGCGGGCGAGACCTGCAAGTACCTCGCATGCGTGGATCGTTACATCGGAAACTTCTCCGATGGTCGCATCCGGATGGTCGGGCAATGAAAAGGACGGCAACTCTCGGGCTCGCCTCGCTCCTCGCGCTCGCCGCGTGCACCGATCAGGTCCCGCTGCCGGGCGGCGCGTCGACGTTTCGCGTGGTGATCACGCAGGTGAACGGCGCGGACGCGCCCTCCGAGGACGCGCCGCTGCCTGCGAACCGCGGGGATCGCGAGGACACGTGGGCGTTCGAGATCGAGACGCGCTCGCCTTATGGGGAGCCCGTCGATTTCGATGGCACGGTGCGGCTCAGCGTCGAGCCGGGCACGGTCCTCGGCGTCACGGGCGAAGGCGCGGCGGGGCGTAACATCAAGGTCGTCGGCGGCAAGGCGAAGGGCATTGCCACGGTCTCGGCCGTGTATGGCCCGGCGCGGCTCTGGGTCGAGGATCTCGGGTATTCGCCCGTGCCGCTCTCCGAAAAACCGGCCTGCTCGAACGGCAAGGACGACGACGGCGACGTGCTCATCGATTTCCCCGCCGATCCCGGCTGCGCGTTCGCCGACGACGACAACGAGGACGTGGGCACGTTCGCGGCCGGCATCTCGCCGCCCGTGCATTACGAGCTCCCGCGGATCAGCGACATCCAGGGCCTCGGCGCGACGACGCCGTTCCCGTACGAGGCCATCGAGATCAACACGCACCGGCCGAAGCCGCTCGTCGTGACGCGTATCGCGAGCGACGGGTTTTACGTGACGGACCTGTCGGAGCAGGCGACGGGGTACAACCACATCTTCGCGTTCAATTTCTCCACGCCGCCCGGGATGCGCGTCTGCGACCGCGTGACGTTCCTGACGGGCACCGTCGTCGAGTTCTTCGGCTTCACGGAGCTCTCGTTCCCCTCGTACGTGGTGAGTTACCCGCTCGAGGGGGAAGACACGTGTGAGGTGCCCGAGCCGGCCGTGCTCGAAGACGCCACGATCGGGAACTCGGACGCGATGGAAAAGCTCGAATCCGGCCTCGTGCGGATCGAGGGGTTCCGCGTGGCCACGAAGTTCGGCCCGAAGCCCGTGGTCGACAACATTCCGGACGCGGATCACTCGAATTGCGACCTCAACGGCGACGGGCAGGTCGATTTCGAGAGCCAGGCCGAGGGCGCGTGTTCGGACGCCTGCGCCGCGGATCCCGAATGTACGGAGTGGACCTCGTACTCGGCGCGCGGCAATTACAAGGTCTTCAAAGGCAACACGCAGATCCAGATCCAGACGGGCACCGCGGCGGGCTTTGATCCGACGGGGCACAAGGGCGAGGTGCTCGACGCGGTCACCGGCACGCTCCGCAATTTCTCCGGGGGTTCGCTCAACTGGACCGTCGAGACGCGCTGCTCGGACGATCTCGTATGCCAGACGCAGGGGTGCGTGAAAGCGACCGTGCCGTCCACGAAAGCCTGCGTACGCCTCCGGACCATCGACGACAACGATCAAGGCTCGAACTGAAGGACCCTCGATTGCTCATGCATTCCCGCATGCGACTCCGCAAGGCCGCCGCCGGCGCTCCCCTGGCCCTGATCCCTGCCCTCCTCCTCGCGGCCGCCGGCGCATCTGCCCAGCCGGTCCCGCCGACGGATCCGGCGGCACAGCCTGGCGGGACGAACCCCCCGTCCGCGGAGACGAACCCTGACGGGACGACGCCTCCGACGCCTCCGCCGACGACCGAGGCGCCTCCGCCGCCCCCCGCTGCGCCTCCCGCGCAGGAGCCCATCGTACCGTCCGTCGCGCCCATCGTGGCGACGCCTCCGCCGGTGAAGACGGTCGACAACGACCCGCCGGCGGTGCGTATCGGCGATTTCATGGATACGCGCCTGACGTGGGTCATGGGCGACGACGACGTGCTGCACCAGACGGGGCAGGCGCTGCCGCTCTCGCCCGATACCGCGATCGGCGATCGAAAGGCGTACCGCCTCTTCTTCGACAACCTGAACTCGCGCTTCGCCGGCCGCGAGAACCTGACGCACCTCGCGCTCTACAAGAAGCTGCCGGGGTTCATCAAGGGCCTCGACACCGAGGCGTCGATGGTCCTGCGCTTCGACCTCGCGTCGCTCGCGCGCGCGACGAACAACCTGAATCAATCGCTCTACGACGCCGGTTCGTACATCCGCGCCTTCTATCACACGGACGGCGACAAGAATGGGAAGCGCGGCCTTTCGGTCACGCTCTGGCCGCTCGACACCGACCGGTTCCGCCTCGGCTACCTCTACGACATCTCCTGGGGCGGCACGAACCCGTTCATCAATCAATCGATCTTCCCGCGCGTGCAGGGCGGCGCGCCCGGCGGAAAGGTCGAGTACACGGGCGAGAAGTGGAGCGTGTTCTTCGGCCTGAAGACCGCGACGATCGTGCAGGTCGAGCAGACGCTGACGCCGGGCACGAGCGAGGTCGAGGAGATCCGCATCGGCCAGACGAACTACGGCGTGCTCGGCGGCGGCAGCGTCGACGCGAACGATTACATCCACATCGACGTCGGCGGCGGTTATTTCCAGCAGGGCAAGTTCGATCTGCCCGACGTCGCGGGCCAGAGCGTCTACACGGCCGGCGCCTCGATGCGCATCCTGCTCCACGACAAGAGCACGCCGGTGCCGCAGTCGATCGATTTCGCGCTCTATCGGAACGACCCGAACAAGCCGATGATCATCTTCAAGCCGGAGACGTACAGCCCCGGCAAGACGTCGTGGTCGCTCGCGCTCGAAGGGACGAACCTCTGGCAGCGCCTCAAGGACTTCGACGTGGCCGGCGGGACCGCGATCCAGCAGGCGCGCGCCGCGGCGCTCCAGGCAAACGTGAAATCGGGCTTCTTGCGCGGCAGCTTCACGGCGATCTATCGCGATTTGCCGTACGTCCTGCGCAACCAGCCGAGCTTCATTCCCTTCCAGACGCTCCCGCGCGACGCCGCGACCTCGAACGAGTTCTTCCTGGCGCTCGCCTCCGATTATTACCTCCCGGCGCCGCGGCTCACGGTGGGTTTCGGCGCGGGCCTCCAGTTCCCGGCGACGTTCTCCACGTCGACGGTGGACAGCTCCAACGCCCCGATCGAGCGCACCGTCGTCATCCGCGAGCAGGGCAACATCGCCATTCTGCCCGTGAACCAGGGCGCGGTGCCGATCTTCCAGGCGCGCGCGAGCCTGAAATGGGACCTCTCGTCGATCATGTCGGCGCTCGTCTGGCTCCAGTACGTGCGCGACAACAACGGCACGTTCGTCGAGCGCGACCCGAGCGAAGGCACGCTGGCGCTCCGCACCTTCATCAGCCCGAACTTCCTCGGCTTCGGCGCCAGCGTCTCGGCGCGCTTCTGAGGCAAACGAGGGCCACGCCGTGTCGCCCCGGCTGTCCCTCCACCTCGACCGTCGCGACGCCGTCCACAGGCCCGGGGAGCTCATCACCGGGCGCGTGGAGATCGTTTGTCCGGAGAGCCGTCGTTGCGACGAGCTCGTGGCCTCGCTCGATTGGGACGTCGAGAGCCGCGGCGAGCCGTATGCCGTGAAAGGCGCGCCGATCGCCCTCGCCGCGGGCCTCGCGCTCGCGGCCGGCGAGCCGAAGGCCGTGCCCTTCGAGATCCCCGCGCCGTCCGGCCCGCTTACGTATCACGGGCACATTCTCACGGTGAGCTGGACCTTGCGGATCGAGGCGAAGCTCGGCTGGGCGTCACGCGAGCGCGTCGAGGCGCGTATTCTGCTCCTGCCGTGGACCGAGGAGGCGCGCGCGCTCACGGCGAAGAGTTATCGAACGGCGCCGTCGCGTCATGCGCTCGTGTACAACCCCGGGCCCTTGCCGGAGGCCACGCTCGGCAAGCGTGAAGAGCCGAAGACCATCGAGCATCCCATCGTGGGCGTGGCGCTCGCGGCGGCGAGCGCGGCGCTGCTCGTCCTGCGCGCGGGGGCCTTCGCGCGGATCCTCGCGCTCCTCCTGCTCGTCGGTGGGCTCTCGGCGCTGTTCGCGCACCTCCGGCGGCGCACGCTGCGCGAGCGGCTCGGCCCGCCCGAGCTCGCGGTGCATCCGGAGATCGTGCGAGCGGGCGAGACGATCACGGTCTCGGTCTCGTTCAAGCCGAGCCGGCCGGAGGTGCTGAAGGAGCTCATTTTTTCGCTCTCGGCGCAGGAGGTCGTGGTGCGCCCGTCGAGCGAGCCCGACGAGCCGCGCCATTATCGTCATTCGCTCCACGGGGAGCGGCGGCCGGTGGTCGATCGGGCGCGGCTGCGGCTGCCGCCGGACCACGTGACCGTGGTGCAGGAGAGCTTTCAGATTCCGCTGCGCGCGCCGCCCTCGTTTGGCGCGCCGAACAACGAGCTCTGCTGGGAGGTCTCAGCGACCGTGCGTACGTCCGACCTCGTGTCGTGGAAGCAGACCCAGCGGATCCTCGTGCACCCGCCTGCGCCCTGAGCGCCCGGAACGGCTCGACCGTCGCCTGGCTGCTTTCCCCGCGACAACGGGAAAGACGAGCCTTATGTTCGGCCGCCAGGAGCCGGAGCCCGAACGATGAGATGCCCGAACTGCCGCCAGGATGCGCCCACCATCGTGCGAGGAGCGCGCGCGTATTGCACGGCCTGCGGCGCGCCTCGCTCGCTTCTGGAGGACACGCCCGTCAACGTCGCGGGCCAGCCGTCGAAGATCGGCGGCGGCGTGGCGAGCGTGGCCGGATGGATCATCCTGATCACGGGTGTCCTCCTGGCGCTCACGCTCGGCGCGCTGATCGGGCTCCTGAGTCCGGCGGTCGCGTGGATCGTCGGCGGGTTTCTGGGCGCCATGAGCGTGCTGTTCGGCCTCGTGTTCATCCTGGGCGGGCGGCTGCTCTGGAAGACGGGCAAGGAGCGCGAGCGCGGGGCGCAGGAGCAAGCGGTCTTCGCGGTGGCGCGGCGTAATGCTGGATCGGTCACGCCGGCCGAGCTCGCGCGCGCGGTGAACGTCACCGAGGCGGAGGCCGACGCGTTGCTCACGGAAATGGCGAAACGCCCGGACGCGCGGGTGACGCTGGAGGTCGACGACGACGGGACGCTCCGGTATTACGTGAAGGACATCGCGGGCCCGCGTATCGGCGCGCCGCGGGTTCGTGTGGGGATGGCGGCGCAGGTGCCTTCGCATGCGGCCGAGGAGGAGGCGCTCGCCGAGGCGGAGGTGGGCGAGGAAGAGGCGCACGCGCGGGCCGAGCGGCGGCGTTAATCGAGCACGACGCCCCACGAATCGACCTTCACGGCCCCGCGCGGGCGCGGCAATGGTTTCGTGGTCGTGCGGGTCTTCGAGCCCTCGCTCGCCTCGCCGCCGCGCCCGGTCTGGAAAACGAGCTGGAAATCACCGCCCGTGGAGGGGCCGATCGCCGTGGTGGATCCGAGCCACGGATCGGGCACGGTCACGGGGGCATGACAGCTCGGGGTCCGCTCGACGGCGACGCCGAAGACGACGGTGCCCGGCGGCCGATCCTCGAAATAGCTGGTTTGGCCGGGCGCGAGGGCGGGGTCTTTCACGTACCGGGGGCAAGGCCATCCGGGCGGCGGGGTCGGGCCGTTTGGGCTGCAAGCGGTTTTGCGGAGGTAATCGACGCCCCAGACGGTGCCGTGTCCGTCGGAGCAGGCGGCGCCGGGGTTTCCTTCGGGCGTGAAGGTCGCGAAATAGGCGACGCCGTCGAAGAGGGAGATCGGACCCGTGACGCGCACGCCATTCTCGAAGGGGATCGTCCAGTTGTGCCGGGTCACGAGGCCTGCCTGCGAGGCGTCCTCCAGGATCGAGGTGACGCGCGCCCGGACACCTGCGCTTTTCGTGAACGTCTCTTGATCACCGGTGGAGAAAAGCACGACGGGGCGGCCGAGCGGATCGACGCTGACGACGGGCGGGGTATCGATGGGCTGGCGCGCCGAGGCCGTGTCGCCGGGGAGCGAATACGCGTCCCAGGCGAGGCGCGTGGTCCATTTCGACGGGTCGGGGCTCGCGAGGTCGATCCGATAGAGGTTTCCATCGGCATCCCCGACGTAAACGCGATCCGCGATTTGGCCGGGCATCGATGGGAACGGGGTCGGGATGCCGGTGACGGGTGCATCGAAGGAGAAGGGACGAACCTTTTCCGGTGCAATGGCGGGGCCATCCGTGGGCAAACCGCGGAAGGTGGCGAGGATCTCGCCGGTGTCGAGCCGCGCGATGGTCAAGGAGCGCGCGGGCAGGGCTTCGTTGCTGGCAGCGCCGTGGCATCGCACGGCGAGCGGGTCGAGCGGGGGCTGCGCGGGTTCGTCCGGCGCGACGAGTGAGCCCTGCACGAGGCGCGGGCAGGCCTTTCCGCTCGGCGGGCCGGCGTGTCCGCCCGGGAGCAGCGCGACCGCGACCTCCTCGATGTCGCCTTTGCCGTCGTCGATCGCGACCGTGGCAATGGCCGGGCGTGGCGTCTCGGCGCCGAAGAGCGGCGCGCCCGCGGCGTCCGTCGAGAGTTGCCAGAGGAAGTGCGGGGTTTCCGGGTCGGTCACGTCGAGCGCATAATAAAACCCGCCGCCCATGCCCCCGCCCGCGAGGAGCACGGTGCGCCATTCCGTGGCCGCCGCGCCTCCTTGGGCGTCTGCGCGCGTGCGGGAGAAAACGACGTCGCGGACGACGGGGCTTCCGTCGAGGAGGAAGGCCTGCTGCCGGTACGTCGGGAGGATGCCGGGGAGGACGTGCGGCGGGAAAAACGCCCACAGCTCGTTGTTCGCGAGCGAATCGACGCGCAAGGGATCGGCGGGGTCGTTCGCGGCGATCTTGAAGGCGTGGAGCTGCCCGTCGGTGGTGGCGACGAAGAGGACGGGCGGTCGTTTTTGCGAGGCGGGGTCGGAGGCGAATGCGGCATACGCTTCGTCGCGGAGGAACGAGCGCGGCGGGGTCATGACGGCGGGGATCGCGTGATAAATGCTGCCGAGCTCGTGGCCGCCGCGTGCATGCGGGACGAGGGGATCGCCGATTTCCCAGCGCATCACGGCCTCGGCGCAGGCGTTTGCCATGGGGGACGGGAGCGCGAGGGCCTTGCACGTCTCCGGGAGCGATCCCGGATCGATTCCGAGCGCGGCGGGCGAGAGGGCGAGGGCCACGGCGAAGCTCGTGCCTTCGAGCAGCCCCGTGGAAATGCCGCCCGTGGAGCCGAGGCCGTCGGTTTTCTGGAGGTGGGGTCGGATGCTGCCGCGCGACGGAATGGTTTGTCCGGCAGGATCGGCGAGGACCGTGAAGAAGCGCCGGGCGGGCAAACCCGTGGCGAGGTTGGCCGCGAAGTCGTCGCCTTTTTGCGGGTCGACGGAGGCGAGGACGGGCACCTCGATGCCGCCTTGTTTTTCGCAGACGTATCGTTTTCGTTCGAGGTTGCCGCTCCAGGGCTCGCCGGGCGGAGCATCGAACGACGTGACGAATTGATACCCCGCGGCGAGCGCGTCCCCCTGGGCCGTGGCGGCGCCGGCGGACGCGAAGACGGGGATCGTGCGGCTCGTGGAGCTCGACGAGACGAACGCGAGGACGGCGTCGAGGGCATTGCGGAGGGAGGGCAGATCCGAGGCGAAATACGCGCGCTCGGTGCCGCCCTCGTGCGCGATGCGCGCGAGGGTGCAGCAGGCCGCGAGGCTCCCGTCCGCATCCGCGCAAGGGCCGCTCGGATCGAGCAGAGCCGCGGGCGAGAGGGACGCGCAATCGACGCCACCAGCGCCGGAGAGGCCGAATCCAATGGCGAAGGTCGGAATGGGGTTCGCCGCGGTGGCGAGCTCGTGGGCGATCTCCCAGGGTTTGAGATAGGGGCATTTTCCGTCACCCGCAGCGCAGGCGTCACGCAGGTCGAGGTTCGGCTCGCCGTCGGAGAGGACGAGGACGAACTGCAGTCGACAGCCTCCTTTCGAATAAGGATCGTCGGCCGGGCCGAGAGGGACGCCGGTCGCGGGGTTTTTCGTGGTGTCATGAAGCAAGAAGTCCCGGGCGTCGGCCAGCATGCCGGCGAGCGGGGTCGCGCCGAAGGGGCGGAGCGCGAGGAGCGTGCTCTGGATTCGCGCATTCTGAGCCCGGACCTCGGCGATCGGCGCGTCGTACCCGCCAAACCCGAGGAGTGCACCCTCCCACGGCGGAGCGGCAGGGTTTTTCGCGCCGACCTCGAACGGCTGATCCGCGCAGCCCGCAGGATGGCCATGGGCGGGCGCGCCGCCGTCGTTCCAGCCGAGGAAATAGCTGTATCCGCCCTCCGCATCCGCGCCGGGGTGCGGGAGCGAATCGAAGGTCATGAGCCCGAACCGCACACGATCCCGGTAGGTATCGAGCAAGCCGTCCGCGTCTTGCCGGAATCCGGGCGCGTCGCAGGGCTTTTGTCGATGGTTCCATGCGTGCGTGCGGATCGCATCGTCGGAGACCGTGTACCAGGGCGAAGGCAAGACGCCGGGGCCGTGGGTGCAGCCGTTCGAGAGAATGCGGTGGAACGGGAGATGATATTTCGCGTCGGCGGGTGGGGTGCCGCCGATCGAATACTCGTCGAGGAACGCGGCGGAGCTCCGATCCTGCGAGGAGCACGAAAACTCCTGGATCGTGCCCGTCAGGACGGAAGCTAGCGTGGCCCAGCGATTCATGGGCGTTTTCGTGCCGGGAAGACACGCGGCGCCCGCCTCCTCGGGCGTCCGGCCGTCGGCCATGTTCTCCATCGAGCCGGAGGTGTCGATGAGCAAAAGGACATTGGGCAAGGGCGGGTTCACGTCGATCTGCGCGCGTGCGCCGCCGGCCACGAGACAAAAAGCGAGCGCGAGGCCCGAAGGGCCCAGAAAAGAAGGAAGCGAGCGCATCGGTCCTCCTCGAAAGGCGACTGCAATGGGCATGCCGCTCGAATGGCCCGCCATTTCCGAGGTGCGGGCAAGCGGGGGTCGATACGGATTGCGTAGCCTCGCAAAAACGTGCGTGGTCCGGCTGCCGCCATCACTCTGACTTGACGCGGGGCAGCAGGTAGGAGGAATCACGATTTCGCGAGGGGCTTGGCGCGTGGAAAAGGGTCTGATATTCGTGGATCGCCCGGGAATGAGGAAGGGGGCGGTGATGGTGCGGTTGGGGAGGTTCTGGGGGAGGTGCGGGGCGCTGGCCGCAGCCGCGTTGCTCGCTGCGGGGTGCGGAGAGGAGGCGCCGCCTTATGACGCGCTTCCGCTGCGAGACGCGCTCCGCGCAGCACCCGAAGTGATGGCGTCGTTGCCCAAGGAGACGCGACGCGAAGTGGCGCAGCGGCTGGAAGAGGCCGGGATCGCTCCCGCAGAGGAGCGGCTCGTGATCCCGCCGCGCGACGTCACGACGATCGACGCGCTCGCGAGCGCCGCGGACGAGGAGCGCGAGGAGCAAGGAAAGGACGCGCTCGTGCTCGGCGCGATCGAGCGAGAGGGCGCGGAGCTGCTGCTCGCGACGCGTGAAGCGAAGGAGACCGGCGACACGAACGAGGGGCCGCCGAAGATGCGGGGGCGGCCGGGGAACACGACGGCGGCGCTCGAAGAGGCGGCGCTCGAAGGGCGCGCTGGGCGCTGGGTGCGGGACCTCGCGAAACGCGCCGAGGCGAAGGAGATCGTGCGGACCACGGGCCTGCCGATGGGCGCCTGGGCCTTCGAGGACAAGGTCTACGTGAATGCGTCGTGGCTCGTCGCGCTCGCGGCGCTGGAGGAGGAGGGCGCGCAGATCGTTCCCGTCCCAGCGGTCGTGCCGATGCCGGAGCTGCCGGGATCGAAGCCTTTGTCGGTCGATTTCAATCCGTACAAGCTGCCCGACAGCGTGGAGGAGTGCTCGCTCGAGGTACAGACGACGTGCGGCTGCGCGGCGAGCGGGACGTGTGATCACGACGTGACGGATCCGACGTTCGCCGACGCGAATGCGGAGTGCACGTGGGTGAACCAGGCCGCGGCGAACGCGGCGGCGCTCTGCGTGCTCGCGCTCATGAACATCGATGGAGTGCGGGCGTGCGTGGAGTCGGGCGGGTCGCTCTGCGCGGCGCTGCCGGTGACGACGCGGGACGACGCGCTCGCGTTCCTGGCGAGCGAGAGCTGCATGGGCTTGCTCCAGCAATGCCTCTCGGACGGGAGGCTCTCGGGCGATTCGTCGGGCAGCGGCAGCTCGTCGAGCTGCGGGGGTTGCTCGGGCGGCTCGTGCGGCGGTTGCAACGACGATTGCTCGGCGTGCAACGACAATTGCTCGAAATGCAATGACAACTGCGCTGATTGCAACCAGAACTGCGCGGACTGCAACCAGAACTCGCAGGACTGCAACAACAACTGCAAGAACAGCCAGTGCGCCGTCGCGCGGCGGCCCGGGCGGTCTCCCCTGCCCGCGCCGGTCGGGACGGCATTCTGGCTCGCGTTGCCCGTCGCGTATCTGTATCTCCTGTCGCGGCGGAGGCGGCCATGAGGAGCCTCATCGTGGCTTGGCTCGAGCGCCACGGGCTCCCCGGGTGGCTCGCGCCCGATTACATGGTGATGGTCGGGCTCGCCGCGCTGCTCGGCGCAGTCGTGACGCAAAAGCTGTCGCGGCGCGATGGGGCCGACGCGGGGCTCGAAGGGCGGGCGCTCCTCGCGGCCTATGCCGGGGCGCTCATGGGGGGATACGTCTTCGAATGGCTGCGGGCCGTGCCGGAGGCGATCGTCGCGGGATCGCTGAATCCACTGGTGCACGCGGGGCGCGCGGCGTATGGCGGGCTCTTGATGGGGGCGCTCGGGGCGGCCTGGGTGCTGCGCCGCGGGGGCGCGAAGGCGCTTCCGTTCCTGGATCGGGCGGTCCCGCTTTGCGGGATCTCGTACGGGTTCGTACGGACGGGCTGTTTCCTCGCGGGGTGTGATTACGGCAAACCCACGGCGGGGCTGTTCGGGGTGCGTTTCCCGGCCTCGAGCCCGGCGGCGCTCGATCACGCGTCGCTCGGCTGGATTCCGCGCGGCGCGCCGAGCCTGCCCGTGCACCCGACGCAGCTCTACGAGGCCGCGGTGGGGCTCGTGGCGGCCGCCATCGCGTCGCTGTGGCTTCTCGGGCCCCGACGCGACGGGCGGGCGTTCGGGACGTGGATCGCGCTGTATGCAATCGGGCGGTTTTTCCTGGAAATGCTGCGCGGCGATGCGTCGCGCGGGACGTACGGGCCGTTGAGCTCGGCGCAGGTCGTGTCGATCGTGCTGCTCCTCGCGGTGGGCGCGGCGGTCCTGCTCGCGCGGAAGGGTCCGCGGTTGTCTCTGGCCTCGGCGATGCTGGCGGCAGCGGCGCTCGTCGTGCCGGAGGAAGCCGCGGCACAGCCGATGAAGACCACGCAGGCGCCCTCCGTGCAGTCGCCCAAGCAGCCGGCGGGACAAACCACGCCCGGGGCAGGGCAAAAAGCCGGCGCGGCGACGCCTTCGAATGTCCCGCCGCCGCCGCCCGTGCAGCAGGCGCAGCCGTATCCGCCGCCGCAGGGCTCGGCGTATCCTCATCCGTATCCGCCGCCGCCGCAGGGCGCTGCGCCCTATCCGTACCCCTATCCGCCGCCTCCGCAGGGCGCCGCGCCGTATCCGTACCCTTATCCGTATCCGTACCCGTATCCGCCGCCTCCGCAGGGCGCCACGCCGAACACGGGCGTGAAGTCGGTGCCGGCCGACGAGCTTCCGCCGGAGGAGAAGCCCGCGGATCCGCAGAAGGATTACAACAAGCTGCGCTTGGGCTTCGGCCTCGCGGGCGGAGGGTATTTCGCGCCGGGCAGGTTCGCGGTGAAGGACGGGGCGCTCGTGGATCTCGAAGCGACGTACCGCATCTCGACAGGGCCCCGGCAGCGCTTCGAGATCGGCCTCGAAGGGCGCTTCGTGGGGACGAGCGACGCGACGCAGTGGGGAATCGGGGTGCCGATCCGGTTCGTCACGGGGCTCGGCAGGTACTCGGAGATCGAGTTCACGGCCCTCCCGTTTTATTCGCGCGTGGTGTTCGACTCGGCCTATTTCGAGCCCGCGAACGGGTTCGGCTCGCGATTCCAGCTCGGCTTCGGCTTCCCGCTCACCTCGCATTTCGCGATCGGATTCACGCCGCTCGGCTTCGGGGTCATGGGGTCGGGCAGCGTGAACACGCTCTTCACGTACGAGCCGCGATTCTGGGTGAAGGTCGCGCCGCTTTGAGGGAACGATGATGTCTCGAACGATGCGGGGCGCGTTTTGCCTCGTCGCCCCGCTCACGCTCGTTTTTCTCCCCGCCTGCTCGGACGAGCCCACGAGCCCGCCGCCGGAGGTCGATGTCTTCGACCGGCTCCAGGCCATTCCGGGGATGGTGGTGACGGAGGAGAACTCGGGCGTCGAAGGATATCGTTACTTCGTGATGGAGTACGAGCAGCCGGCGGATCACGGCGCGGCGGGTGGGCCGGTCTTCCGGCAGCGGTTGCTGCTTCATCACAGGGACGAGGCCGCGCCTTTCGTGCTCGGCACGTCGGGGTACAACGTCAATCCCACGCGGCAGAGGATCAGGGAGCCGGCCAGTTTCCTCGGCGCGAATCAGCTCTTCGTGGAACAGCGGTTCTTCACGCCCTCGCGGCCGGAGCCGGCCGACTGGTCGCTCCTGACGATCGAGCAAGCCGCGGCGGATCACCATCGCATCGTGGAGGCGCTGAAGCCGATCTACACGGGGAAATGGATCTCGTCCGGCGCGAGCAAAGGCGGGATGACGTCGGTGTATCACCGGCGGTTTTTCCCGGACGACGTGGACGGGACGGTCGCGTACGTGGCGCCGCACAGCTTCGGCACGGCGGATTCACGGTACATCGATTTCGTGGGGGCGCTCGGGAGTCCGACCTGCAAGGACACGTTGCGATATTTCCAGCGGGAGGTGCTCGCGCGGCGCGAGGCGATGCTCGCGCGGATCGATGAGCAGGCCGCGATGAACGGGCTCAGTTACGAGCTGCTCGGGCGGGAGAAGGCGCTCGAAGTGGCCACGTTGCAGCTCATCTTCACGTTCTGGCAGTATTACGACGAGAGCGTTTGTCCCGAGATGGGACTCGTGCCGACGGACGATGACGTGTGGACGTTCCTCGACGAGATCGCTTCGCCGAGCCTGTGGTCCGACGAGGAGTTCCTCACGTACGAGCCTTATTACTGGCAAGCCGCCACGGAGCTCGGGTACCCGGCGGTCGAGGAGTCGAACGTCGCCGATCTCTTGCAGTTCCCCGGGATCGACGTGCCGGAGACGTACATCACGCCCGGCAAGACGCCGGTCTTCGATGCGTCGGCGATGCAGGACATTTCCACCTGGATCTCGGCGGAGGGAGAGCGGCTCCTTTTCGTGTACGGAGAAAATGATCCCTACACGGCGGCAGCCTTCGAGCTCGGGAATGCGAAGGACAGCTACCGGTTCCTCGCGCCTGCGCAGAACCATTCCGCGACGATCGTCGATCTGACGGAGGGGGACCGCGCGCAAGCGCTCGATGCGCTGGAAGCGTGGACGGGCGTCACGCCGGTCCTGCCGCCGGAGACGGCGATCCGGGCGCGGAGGACGCGGCGCGATCCCGATTGATTCACCAAACCCGCGTGGCGTCGGTCATGTTGATGTAGACGACCGGGCCCTCGCCCTTCGAGGCGAGGAACTGGTCGACGTACGTGAAGAACGCGTCGAGGCGCTCGAATTCGTACGGAGAGTAAAACTGCGTGGTCGCGGGGTGGAAGCCCGTCGAGACCTGCGTGGGCGTGGTGAGCGCATCGCCGCTCCAGTTCGCATCGAAGATGTTTTGTATCTCCTCCACGGCCCAGTAATCGACCATGCAGCCGTTGTCCGGGACTTCGAGCAATCCGAGCGCGGGGCCCTTGCCTCCGGCGACGATGCTGTCCTCCGTCGGAAAATATGGCTGGCTCGTGTCGCCGATGGGCGCCCATTGCGTTTTGTTGAACTCGTAGATGTCGTAGCCGATCCACTCGTCCATGAGCTTCCAGTTGTTCGCGGAGGAGTCGACCAAAAAGCCCGTGTCGACGAGGGCCTGCGCCACGTGTGTCTCCAGCGTCCAGGCGCCGGCGCGGAAGGAGGTAGGCTTGCCGAAGCCGACCTGCTCCCAGATCTCGTTGGCCTTGCCGAAGAGCGTTTTCCATTCGTCGCGGGTATAGGCCCCGAGGCGCACGGTGTAGCCGGTGGGATCACCGGCGGGATCGGCGACCGAGGGCGAGGTTTTACAAGCCACCCCCGCCGCCTCGACGAAGTTGCAATACGGGTGGATGTGGAGGCCGATCTCGTCGCGGTAGTCGTAGACCATGCTCTGGGCCCAGCTCACGAGGTAATCACGGCGCGCCTGGGGGACGGCCGGATCCGTGAACGTGTACGGGCCGATGAGGTGCGTGATCTTGAGCTCGGGGTGCGCCGCGTGGAGCTCGGTGTGGTGGTCGAGGACGCGGTCGTCGACGTCGGAAAAGTCCCAGTCGGTCGAGATGATCATGTAAAGGGCGTGGCCTTTGATGAACTCGGCGCGAAAAAAGGCCTCCTTCGAGCCGTGCACGGAGAGCATGAGGCCATGGGTGCCGATCGGGAGGTCGAGCGTCGGAATCTCGCCGAACGACTGGTTGGTGTCGGCGTCGAAGACGAGCGGGACGGGCTCCGCAGCGCCGTCGATCCAGGCGTCGACGAAGACGACGTCCTTGGGGGCCGTGACGCGGACCTCGAAGCCCTTCGTGGGCTCGGTGAGGCCATCACCGGCGAGGACGTAGCGCGGGACGCCGGTCACGGTGAATGCAGGGTCGTTTTGCGCCGGCGGATTCGGTCGGACGGAGGCGACGGGCGGGGGCGTCTCCGCGTCCGGGCCGCAGGCCGGCGCCGCAAGGAGCGAGAGTGCCGCGAGGAGAAGGAAAGAGGGAGATCGAAGGCGCATGATCCCTTGTATCATGCGCCGGCCGCGCCCCGAAGGGCGTCATGAGGCGCGCCTTCAGTCCGCCGTGGGCAATTTGAGCGCGCCCGCGCCGAGCTCGACGAAGCGGGTCTTCGGGAAGGCCTTCGCGCAGGTCTCGAGCTGCCAGTCGCCCTTGAAAAGGACGACGGGCTGGCCGTGGACGTCGAGCGCGCCATAACCATAAAGCTGCGATTCGAGCTCCGCGAGCGGCACGGGCTCGCCCTCGACCCAGCGCGCGATGTTCCACGAGAGGCGCTCGATCCGAACGTCCGCGCCGTATTCGTTGAGGAGGCGGTGCTTGACGACGTCGAACTGGAGCTCGCCGACGGCGCCGAGGATGGACTCGCCCTCGCGGCCCTCCGGCGGCCGGAAGAGCTGCACGCTGCCCTCCTGCGCGAGCTGCTCGAGGCCCTTCTTGAGCTGCTTGCGTTTCATTGGATCGACCATCACCACGCGGCCGAAATGCTCGGGCGGGAACTGCGGGAGCGGCGCATACTTGACGTTCGCGCCGTCCGTGAGGGTGTCGCCGATGAGGAAGATGCCCGGATCGAAGACGCCGATGATGTCGCCCGCGAATCCATCGTCGACGACCGTGCGCTCCTGGGCGAGGAATTGCACGGGGTTCGTGAGGCGAATGTCGCGATCGAGCCGGACATGGCGGACCTTCATGCCGCGCTCGTACCGGCCGGAGCAGACGCGGACGAACGCAATGCGGTCGCGGTGAGCGCGATCCATGTTCGCCTGGATCTTGAAGACGAACGCGGTGAATCGCTCGTCGTCGGGGGTGATCGCGCCCTTGTCGCTCGCGCGCGGGGCCGGCTGGGGCATCATCTCCACGAAGGAATCGAGGAGCTGCGGGAGGCCGAAATTCGTCAATGCGCTGCCGAAGAACATCGGCGTGACCTCGCCACGCGCGAGCTTGCCCATGTCGAGGGCGTCGCCCGCCGCGTCGAGGAGCTCGACGTCCTCGCGGAGCTGCTTGACACCTTCCTCTTCCACAGCCTGTTCGAGCTCGGGCGCGTAGAGATCGTGGGCCTGCATGGGCGCGATCTCGGCGCCGTGGGCGACCTGCTGAAAAAGAAAGACCTGCCGGAGGACGCGGTGGTAGACGCCCTTGAACTGGCCGCGGACGGTGATGGGCCAGGTGATCGGGTAGACGCCGATGCCGAGGACCTCCTCGACCTCGCCGATGAGCTCGAACGGATCACGGCCGGGCCGGTCCATCTTGTTGACGAAGCTGAAGATGGGCATCGAGCGGAGCTTGCAGACGCGGAAGAGCTTCTTCGTCTGCGCCTCGACGCCCTTGGCCGAGTCGAGGAGCATGATGGCCGCGTCGGTGGCCATGAGCGCGCGGTAGGTGTCCTCGCTGAAGTCGGCGTGGCCCGGGGTGTCGACGAGCGAGAGCAGGCGGCCCTTGTACGGGAACTGCAGGACGCTCGACTGGATGGAGATGCCACGCTCGCGCTCCATCTCGAGGTAGTCGCTGACGGCGTGCGCGCGCGCGCGCTTGGCCTTGACCGCGCCCGCGAGCTGGATGGCCCCGCCGTAGAGCAGGAGCTTCTCGGTGAGCGTGGTCTTGCCCGCGTCGGGGTGGGAGATGATGGCGAAGGTCTTGCGGCGAGCGATCTCGCGCTGGAGGAGTTGAGGGTCGGACACGGCGGCGCGCGCACCTTAGCACCGGTTCCGCCCAGGGCTACGCTCGCGAGGGCCCGCGGTCGGGGCCGAGGGGTCGCTTGGGCGCGAGCCTGGCGGGCGCCTGGCGAAAAACGGCGTCGCCACCCCGGAAGGCCACGGTTCGCGGGGAATTGCAGGGGTTTTGCCTGGCACGAGGCTCGCTCTGGCGACCACGCGTGCAAGCGACCGAGCGAAGAGCGGGGCGAGCCGCGGCGGGGGACGACATCGATCTGATCCTCCGTCATGTCTCGCGAAAGCTGCCCCACGCGGTCGCGCGGGCGCTGCTCGATTGCGAGGGGCCCAGGAAGTCCGTTCTGGTTGATCTTCGCGCCGCTGACCCGGGACGTGGACGCGGACAAACTGGCGGAGGTCTTGGGGATTTTGCGCGCGCAGTGCTCAGCCACGGAGTTCGAGGAGCTCTGCGCGGCCATGAGCGTCCTCGCGGAGACAAACCATCGTGTGAAAGGGCTCAAGGATGTGGTAGCTTCTGTGGGGTCCGGGAGGTTGGTCATGCAAAACTGGATCTTCAGGGAAGGACGCAAAGAGGGACGCAAGGAGGGGCGCCTGCAGGGACGCCTCGAAACCCTCGCCCACCAGTTCGAACGGCGCCTCGGGCGCCCCTTGACCACGCCGGAACGACAAACCCTGGCCGACCGACTCGCCAAGCTCGGCGCCGTTCGCGTCGGCGACGTCGTGCTCGATCGGTCGCCGGAGGAGCTCGCACGCTGGCTCGCGCCGCGGAACGAGGGGTGAGCACGCGTCGTTGCGTGGAAGGGTTACGCCTTCGCCTCGCCTGCGAGCTTCGGGCGCATGTCCGTGAGCCACGCGCGTGCTGCGGCCTCGTCGTGGCCGTGGAAGAAGTACCGGTCGCGGGCCCCGAGCGCGGCCGTCGCGCGCATGAGCATTTCGACGGACATGCGTAATGCAAAACCTCCCCCATAAAGAGCGAGGGCGCGAGGCGGGAGGCGAATGCGGTGCGACGACAATGCGACCTTCCGCGCACCGGCGGTCCAGGTCGTGACGCCCGAGACCGAGGCGAGCGTGAGCATGTAGGGGCGGCCCACGCACCAGGCCTCGAGCGCCTCGACCATCGGCTGGAGCTCCTCGCCGAGCTCGCCGCGAAGCTCGACATGAACCGTGTCCGGCGCCTCGAACACGAGCCTGTGCGCGCCGAAACGTAGCTCCGTGCCCACCGATGGATCCCCCGCCGTCGTCACGCGGACCGGAGTTTACGCTCGATCCGGCGTCTCCGCAGGAGAAAAAGCGCGGCAAGCGAGAGGAGGGCCGGCGAGGTCCCCGGAGCGTCGTCGGTCATCCGGCATCCACAGCCTCCATCGTCGAGGATCGGGCCCGAGGGTCGAGCACCACCGCCCGACGAGGCGCCGCCGCCCATTCCGCCAAGGCCGCCCGCACCGGCGCTGCCGCCAGCACCGCCGTTTCCAGCGATACCGCCCGCGCCTCCGCTTCCGCCTGCGCCACCGGCTCCGCCTGCGCCTCCGCTTCCGCCTGCGCCCCCGCTTCCGCCTACGCCCCCGCTTCCGCCGCCGCTTCCGCCTGCGCCGCCGCTTCCGCCTCCGCTTCCGCTTCCGCCTCCGCTTCCGCCTGCGCCTCCGCTTCCGCCTCCGGCTCCGCCCGCGCCTCCGCTTCCGCCTGCGCCTCCCGCACCGCCGGCCCCGCTTCCATCGTCGGTCACGATCCTCGCCCGGACGCGAATTCGATCCGTCGCGTCGTCCTGCGCCCCGTATGCGACGAGCACACTTCCAGGCGGCCCCGCACAAGCGATCGATGGATTTTCCTCCTCCGGCTGCGCGCTGATCACGAAAGGCATTGCATCCACGGGCGTGCCGTCGGCGTGCAGCCGAAGCCCCACGATGTCGTTCGCGCCGTCCGAGGGAATCGAATACGTGACGACGTGCCCCGCGCCGTCGAAGGCTACCGAAGGCGCACGCTCGGCGCCGGGCGTCGCCGCGAGCACGAGGCCGTTCGGATCGAGGACGACGCCCGCGGCCGTGACCCGCGCGGCGTGGATGTCGGGCGCCGTGGCGGCTCGGTCGTCGGACCAGACGACCAGGAAATCGTTGCCGTCGAAGCTGACCGTGGGGTTCGTCTGTGCATTCGGCGCGACCGATACGGCAATGCCCGCGCCGTCGAGGACCGCGCCGTTCGGGTCGATCCGGAAGGCGTAGATGTCGCCTTTCGTGTCAGAGCGAAGATCGGAGGCCACGGCGAGGTAGAGCGAGCCATTCGAGGCGAGGTCCGAGAGGAACTGGGAGCCCGGCGCGGTCGTGATCGGAAAGCCCTGGGGATCCTGCACCGCGCCGAAGGACGAGACGCGCGCGCCGTAGATGTCCCAGGCCGTGGCGCCATTGCGATCGTCGAGCCAGGCGACGAGCCAGGCGCTGCCCGTGGACGCGACGGACGGCGACTCCTGCGACGAGGTGCCCGTGGCGACGGGAAAACCGCCGGGATCGAGGACGCCGCCGGCAGGGGTCACGCGCGCCGCGTAGACGTCGGACTGGTTCTGGGTCGTGCGCCGGTCGGTCCAGACGACGAGGTGGTTTTTCCCGTCGAACGCGACGCGCGGATTCGAGACGGGGCCCTGCCCCGAAGCGACGAGGATCGCCGAGGCATCGAGGACCTGGCCCGCAGGGCTCACGCGGGCGCCGGCAATGGTGGTGCCTCCATTTCGCGCGTCCGCCCAGACGACGAACCAGTTCGTCCCGTCGAACGCCGCGTCGCCGATGCGCTCCTCGTTCGGCGCCGTGGAGAGGAGCGCCGGGGGCGTGTCGACGGCCGTGCCGCCCTGGATGATACGCGCGCCGACGATGTCGCGACCATCCCGGTCGGCATCCCAGACCGCGAGGGTATGGTTCGCGCCGGGGGCGAGCGCGACGGAGAGGTCGTCCGCGCCGCCTTTCATCACGGCGAACCCGGCCGGATCGAGGACCGTGCCCTGTGAATCGACGCGAGCGCCATAAAGATCGTATACGCCGCCGCCATTGCGCAGGTCTTCCCAGACGGCGACGAAGTTCACGCCGTCCCACGCGACCGACGGATATCGCTGGGCGCCCGCCGCGGCCGAGACGAGCACGCCCGCCGCGTCGAGGACGGCGCCGTTCGGATCGACACGCGCGCCGTAGATGTCGTACGAGCTTCCGCTGCGGTAATCACGCCAGACGAGGAGCGAGCTCATGCCATTGCTGGCGACGGCCGGGTACATCTGGCTCCCATTGACCGCGGAGACGGCGATGCCCGCAGGATCGAGGACGACGCCCGCGGGCGTCACGCGCGCCGCGTACACATCCTGGTTCGTGCCGCTGCGATAGTCCTGCCAGGCGACGACGAAGCTCGTGCCGTCCCAGGCGACCGCGGGGCGGCTCTGCTCGTTCGTGGCGGAGCCGATGGGAAGGCCGAGCGGGTCGAGCAGGACGCCATTCGAAAGGATACGCGCGCCGAAGACGTCGTTCGAGGTGCCATTGCGGAGATCCTCCCAGACGACGAGGACACGACTGTTTGCCGCGGCCATGGCCGGGGCGCGTTGCGCATTCGCAGCGCCGCCGACGACGAACGAGTCGCCGAGCGGAGTGCCGGTCGGTCCGAAGCGCCGCGCGCGAATGTCCCAGCTCGTATCGTCGCCCGGGACGCCGTTTTCCCACGCGACGACCCAGTTCGCGCCGTCCCACGCGGCGACGGGCGCGAAGTTGTACCCGACGGAGGGCTCGATCTCGAAGCCCTGCGGGTCGAGCGGCGCGCCCGAGGGGCCCACGAGGACGCCGCGCAGGCCCGACGCAGCGGCGTCCGCCGCGTGGTCTTCCCACACGACGAGCCAGTTCGTTCCGTCATAGGCGACCGCGGGGGTCGCCTGTTTTCCCTTGGAAGGACCATACACCGGCGCGTCGAGCGGGATCCCGGGCGAGACGACGCGGGCCGCGCTCGGGCCGACGTCGGGGAGGCGCGCGCCCGCGCCGAAAAAGGCGAGCAGGAGGGCGCCCGTGCCGCAGGACAAGGAGAGGAAGCGCTGCCGTGCCATGCCGGCAGGATACGATCGTCAGCGAGGTCGTTCGAGCGAGAAGGTCACCGTGACGCCGACGGGATCCGAGCTCGGGGCGCCGACGGCGCGGTTCTTGAGGAGCAAGCGGATGCAGGACGCCGCCTCCTCGGTGATGCCCTTCTTGCTCTCGATCTCGACGCCCTCGGCGCGGCCGCGCGCGCGGACGAGGAAGCTCACCTTGAGCGAGCCCTTCGCCGCCTCCAGGCCACCATTGTCGGCGATGCACTTGGCAATGCCTTCGAGGTTCGACGTGATGAACTTCTCGGCGCGCGGCACGTCGCCGCCCTCGAATTTGGGCGTGGAGATCGTGACGACCGGCGGAGGCCCGGGCTTGGGTTTTTCCGCGGGCTTCTCCGGCGGCGGCGGCGGAGGCGGAGGCGGTGGAGGCGGAGGCGGCGTCGTTTCGGGCGGCGGGGCCGCGTCCGCGCCGGCGTCCGGGGAAGGCGGCTCCGGTTGCGGGGACGGCGGGAGCCAGCCGGCGTCACGCTCGTCGGGGCGCAAGCAACGGACGAACCCGCGGTGCGGATCTTCGAGGGCGCCGTGGGGGCATTTCGACGGATCGTCTTCCGCCTTGCGGCCGAGCGCATCCGCCTCCGTGTCGGTCGAGGCGTGGCTCCGTCCCACCGGTTCGGCCTCCGGCATGGCCGCGCCGCACGCGCCCGCCGAAGCGAGGCCGAGGAGGGCCGCCGTGGCCGCGCGAAACCAGTTCGAGTGCGGACTCATCGGGGGGAACCTAGCCGCCGATGGGCGGGAGGCAAAGAAATCGGAGGCGGATTCTTGGCCCGGCGCGCGTAGACGCGGGGGGCGGGCCTCACGAGGCGCCGGCGGAAGGAGAGGAATGACGCCTCAAGGCGAGAGCTTGGCGACGAAAACGTCGTGCTCGCCCTGGTCCCCCGACGAGATCGTCCCGGTGCCGAAGTCGATGTTCGCCTCGAAATCGCCGGTGAGCACGACGTTGCCCATGGGATCCGTCGCCACCCCGGCACATCCGTCGCTCTCGGTCCCCGGGTCGCCGTATTGCTTGCTCCACAGGTGGGCGCCCGTGGGGCTCAGCTTCAGCACGAAGACGTCGGTCGTCGAGGTCCCGCTCGCCATCGCGCCGCCGCCGAGGTCCATGGTGCCCAAAAAAGCGCCGGCCACGAGGACGTTGCCAGCCGGATCCAGCGCGAGGCTCGGCGAGAAGCCCATCTTGGCGGGGGTCGTCGTGCCGTAGGTCCTGGTCCAGACGCACGCGCCGCTCGGATCGAGCTTCGCCACGTAGAAGCCGACGTAGTTCGGCGGCGACACGGGCCCGCACCCGAAATCGATGGGATTTACGTGGCTGCCGGAGATCAGGATGTTCCCTTGCGCATCAAAGGCCACCTCGTTGATGTTCTGCATCGCCGCGGTGCCGTACGCCTTGCTCCAGAGGTGGGTCCCGTCCGCGGAGAACTTCGCGAGCGCGACGTCGATGTCGCCCGCCGACGTGAGCACGCCGCCGCCGAAATCAACCGCGCCGTGGAGGTCGACGCCGAGCACGACCTCGCCCGCCGCATTGACGGCGACGGTCCGGCCGATCTGGGCCAGGTCGTCCCCGAATCGTTTGCTGAAGACGTGGGCGCCCGCGGCGTCGTAGACGGCGAGGTAGGCATCGGCGTACGAACCCTTCAAAGCGCCGCCGCCGAGATTCACCGTGTCTCCAAACACGGTCCCGGTGATCACGAGGCCGCCCGCCGGGGTCGGGGCGATGTCTTGCAGGTTCTCCGGCTCGGTGGATTCGCCGAGGACCTTCCTCCAGAGCACCACGCCCGTGGAAGCGTCGTGCTCGAGGATGAAGATGTCTTTGCTGGTGCCGCTGGGGACGAGGGATGTGCCCCCCACGGTCATGTTGCTGGAGAAGTATCCGGCCGTGAACACGTTGCCGGCCGGATCGAAGGCGACGGAAGTGAGACTGCCGTACGGATCGCCGTAGCTGAATTGCTGCTGCCATAAAAAGCCGCCGCTCGGGTCGAGCTTGACGAGGAACGAATCGGCCGTGCCCGTCACCGTCATCGGGCCGCCGCCGAAATCGATGTCGCCGCCCTCGAGCTGGCCGATGACGGCGATGTTCCCTGCCGAATCCGTGGCGATGCCTCGTGCGGACTGCCAATCCGCGTCGCTCCCGTATCCCTTGGCCCAGAGCCCGTTCCCGAGGGAAAGGCCGTCGTCGACCTGACCATTGCAGTCGTTGTCGAGCCCATCCGGCGCCTCGGGGCTCGGCTTCACGTTCGGCTCGCAGGTCATCACGGCGTTCGTGCAGGTCGAGGTGCCGGCCGCGCAAACGCCGGGGAGCGCGGTGTCGCACACCATGCCGGCGTCGGGGACGTCCTCGTCGACGCTGCCGTCGCAGTCGTCGTCGAGGCCGTTGCAGATCTCGGGGACGCAACCCTGCCCGCCGGCCCCGCCCGTGCCGCCGGCCTGCCCGCTGCTTGACGTGGACGCCGTGCTCCCGCCGTCGCCGCAGCCGATCGCGACGATCGCAGCCGTGCCGCACAGGCCGAGGAATAGGTGCTGGAGAGAAAAGGACGAGCGCTTGGGACGGTGATCATGCAAGGGCATGAGCCTCACGGTATCGAGCTTTCGGGAGATTTGCCAAGGCGGTTACCTGCCCAGCGCTTCCCGGCGGTGGACTCGTCGGATCGAGACGCGCTCCCCCGCTTGCAACGCGTGCAAACCGCTCTTTGCGTGTACCGGATGCCGCCTGCACGCGGTGCAAACGGCTCCATGACCATACAAAGTGCCGCCTGCACGCGATGCAAACGGCTCCATGACCATACAAAGTGCCGCTTGCACGCGGTGCAAACGGCTCCATGACCGTACCAAGTGCCGCTTGCACGCGGTGCAAACGGCTCCATGACCATACAAAGTGCCGCTTGCACGCGGTGCAGGCGGCTCCCGGACGTGTCGATCGGCGCTTGCACGCGTTGCAAGCGCCCCCTGGTCCACGCAAACTGCGATTTTCCGAGCGCTTCCGCTTGGTTGCCGATGCGCGTCAACCCCTCACGGCGAGAGCTTCGCCACGAACACGTCCTGCGTGTTCAGGTCGCCGGACGAGAGCGTCCCGAGGCCGAAGTCGATCGTGCCGCCGTACTCGCCCGTGAGCACGATGTTCCCCATCGGGTCCGTCGCCACGCCGTTGCATACGTCGGTCTCGTACACGAGCGGGTCGCCGTAGTGCTTGCTCCACAGGTAGTCGCCCGCGGGGCTCAGCTTGAGCACGAAGATGTCGGGCGACGAGGCGACGGCGTTCATCACGCCGCCGCCGAGGTCCATGCTGCCCAGGAACGTACCCGCCACGATGACGTTGCCGGCAGGATCCACGGCGAGGGTTGGCGCGTAAAACGCCTTGGCGGGCGTCGTGCCGTAGGTCTTCGTCCAGAGGCACGCGCCGTTCGGATCGAACTTCGCCACGAAGAACCCGGCGTCGTTCGGCGGAAACACGGGCCCGCAGCCGAATTCGAGGGCATTCTGGTGCGTGCCCGCGACCAGGATGTTGCCCTGCGGATCGAAGGCCACCCGGCTGACCTCCTGCGCGTACGAGGAGCCGTAGACATTGCTCCAGATGTGCGTCCCATCCGCGGCGAACTTCGCGAGCGCGACGTCGGTCAGACCCGTCGACACGAGCACGCCGCCGCCGAAATCGATCGTGTTCTGGACCTCGGCGGCGAGGACGATCTCGCCCGCCGCATTCACGGCGACGCCGCGGCCGTACTGGAACGCGCTGTCCACGAATCGCTTGCTGAACACGTGGGCGCCGGTCGCGTCGTACATGGCAAGGAAGGCGTCGGCGTGCGAGCCGTTCAAGCCGCCGCCGCCGAAATCGACGGCGCCGCCGTTGACGGTCCCGGTGACCACGACGCCGCCCGCCTTCGTGGCGGCGATGTCAACCGCATTTTGCGAATTGGTGGATTCGCCGAGGACCTTGCTCCAGAGCACCACGCCCGTGGCGCCGTCGTGCTTGAGGAGGAAGATGTCCCCGCCGCCGCCGATGGGGGTGAGGGACGCGCCTCCGACGGTCATGCCACTGACGAAGTAGCCGGCGGTGAAGACATGGCCGGCCGGATCGAAGGCGAGGGCATTGACGTGGCCGAGCTCGTTCGTCGCGCTGAATTGCTGTTGCCACAAGAAGCCGCCGTTCGGGTCGAGCTTGACGAGGAACGCGTCGGCCGAGCCCGTGACGGTCATGGTGTCGCCGCCGAAATGGATGTTGCCGCCCGTCATCGTGCCGATGACGCCGATGTTCCCCGCCGAATCCGTGGCGATGCGGAACCCGCTCTGCGAGGCCGCGTCACTCCCGTACCCCTTGGCCCAGAGCCCGTTGCCGAGCGCGAGGCCGTCGTCGACGAGGCCATTGCAGTCGTTGTCGAGCCCATCCGCGATTTCGGGGCTCGGGAGGACGAGCGATTGGCAGATGATGACACCGTGGTGGCAGGTCGTGGCGCCTTCCGCGCAGACGCCCAGATAGCCGGGGCTGCAACCGTCGCCGACGTCGGTGCCCTCCTCGTCGATGTCACCATCACAATCGTCGTCGACGCTGTTGCACGTCTCGGGGACGCAGTTCTGCCCGCCGACGCCGCCGGTCCCGCCGATGCCACCGGTCGGCATCGAGCCGCCCGCGCCGCCGCTCGGGCCCTCGGAGGACGTGCCCGAAGCGGCCCACGTGCCGGTGCCGTCGTCACAGCCGGCGATCGCGACGATCGCAGCCGTGCCCCAGATGCCGAGGAAGACGCGAGGAAGGGAAAAGGACGAGCGTCTGGTTCGGAGGGCGTTCGTGGTCATCCTGGTCGCCAGTTTTCTGGCTTCCCAGCGACCCGTCAACGGCCTTACTTCCCGAGCGCTTCTGCGCGGTTGACGATGCGCGGGGTGATGAAGATCACGAGCTCGCTGCGGCTGTCGCTCGACCTGCGGCGCTGGAAGAGGACGCCGAGGATCGGGATGTCGCCGAGGACGGGGACCTGATCGAGGTTTCGGCCGGTGTTGCGCGTGAAGATGCCGCCGATGACCGCGGTGTGGCCGTCCATGATGAGCAGATCGGTCTCGGCCTCGCGCTTCAAGATGGTGGGATCGCCGCGCGCCGAGGTCTGGTTGAAGTCGGGCTCGTCGCGGTTGATCTTGACGTGCATCGAGACGCTGCCGTCGCTCGTGACGTGCGGCTTGACGAGGAGCTGGAGCTTCGCCTCCTGGAACGTCGTCTGCACGCCCTGCGCGCTGATCTGCGAGAACGGGATGAGCGTGCCCTGGCTGATGCGCGCCTCGCGGTTGTCGAGCGTGAGGATGCGCGGGCTCGAGACGATCCGCAAAAGGCCACTCGCCTCCGCCGCCGAGAGGCGCACGGCGAGGTTGACCGTGTTGTCGATCGAGCCGAGCGTCATACCGATCGCGCCGCCGAGGCCCGTGCCCGTGACGGCCGGCAGGTTGACCGCGAAGTTCGGATTCTGGACGGTGTTCTGGAACGGCGAGAGGCCACCGGTGGGCGTGGCCTGATCACTCGCGCCGCCGGTGATGCCGATCTGCGAGGGGAAGACGAGGCCCGTGGGATTGCCAGTCGCAGGGCTGATGGTGCCGTCGCCGCCCCACTGGATGCCGACGTCGCGCAGGTAGCGGCTCGTGGCCTCGACGATACGCGCCTCGATGAGGACCTGCGGCGTCTGCGTGTCGAGCGCACGCACGAGCTCTTCGAGCTGGTCGAGGTTGCCCGCGACGTCACGCGCGACGAGGACGTTCGTGCGCTCGTCGACGGCGAGCGAGCCGCGCGGCGAGAGGAGATCTTTGCCACGCGCCTGGAGCTCCTTCGCGACGGCGTAGTTGACCGGGATGAGGCGCGTTTCGAGCGGCGCCAGCGCAAGCTCGCTCTTCCGGCGCGCGAGGTCGAGCTCGCGCTCCTTGTTGAGCTCGGCCTGAGGCGCGACGCGGATCATGTTGCCCTGGCGGACCATGCCGAGGCCCTTGGCCTGGAGGACCGTCTCGAGGGCCTGATCCCAAGGGACGTTGCGCATCCGGATGGTGACGTTGCCCTTCACGTCGTCGGACGTGACGATGTTGACGCGGCCGACGTCGGAGACGAGGCGAAGGACGTTGTGGATGTCGGCGTCCTTGAGGTCGAGGTCGATGCGCCGGCCCGTGAAGCGGCGCTGCTGCGCGAGCGTGGTCGGCAAGAAGCCCGCGGCCTCTTCGCCGTCCACCGTCGTCTCCGCGGCGCGCGACGTGCTCGGCGTCGCGGAGACGTCCTCTTCCCGCGCCACCGTGCGCACGCGTCGCGCAGCCCCGCCGTCGGCGCCGACGCCGCTGAGCATCGGGTGCGCCGCGCTGTCGGCGAACGTGAGGACGAGCGTGTTGCCTTCACGCGAGACGACGCCGACCGCGTCGTTGTTCGACGACTGAGGGCTCCGACCGCCTTCGCGGTCTGCGCCCCCAGACCCCCGGGGCTCCACCTCGACGACGACACGCGAGGCGTCGCTCTTGCGCCGATACGTGGAGATCGCCGTGATGGTGCCGCCGAAGGCGCTCACGTCGAGCTTGCGTTCGAGCGCGTCGGGCAGGCGCACGCCTTCGAGCTCGAGGATCGAGCGGCCGCTCGCCGAGGTCACGTGCGAGAACTTCACGCTCTCGTTGAGCTCGATCGTGACGCGATCCTTGCCCGCCTGGTGGTCGTAACGGACGTTCGTGACGGCCGCGCCGGAGGCATGATCGGCCTTGCGCTCCTCGGCCTTCGGCGTCGCAGGCGACGACGTCACCACCGGCGCGGCCGCGCGCATCGGCGCCGTCGCGTCCGCGGCCGCGAGGTCGACGACGAGGCCCGTCGGCGTGGCGCTGATGCGGTACTCCGCCGTGCGCGCGAGCTGCACGAGGACACGCGTGATCTTCTTGCCGTCTTGATCGAACGTCTGCGTGAGGACGCCGCCGACGAGGGCGTTGCCTTGCGTGATGGCCGCGGGCGCGCCCTTGATCTCGGCGCCCGAGACGTCGATCACGAGGCGCTTTCCGCCGCTGTCGACACGCGCGAAGAAGCGCGGCTCGGCGCTCGTCGTGACCGAGACACGAGCCTCGCCTTTGCCAGTCGATGCGAGCTTGACGTCCCGTACTTCGAGCCGCGTGTTCCCGTCGGCGAATGCCCTTGCGGGGACGAGGGAAAGGAGCGCCGCAAGAAGCATCGCGGAGCGCGGTTTCGTCAGCATGCCCCCGATGCTACCCAAACCGCGCGAAGTGGGCCTAGTTCGTCGCTACCGCCGGGCCTCGTTGCCCGCGTTTTCCTCGGGGAAGAGGGCGATCACTCGCGTCACGGGGGCGATTTCCGGGTGTGCCGGGTCCTCGCGAACAAAGACGACGTCCCCCTCGCGAATCCGATCGACACGCCAGTTGATGGCCACGTCGACCCCCGCAGGCCCGCCAGTGCGCACGATCTCGGGCTTGCCCACGTAATCACCGACCTTGACGACCCACCCCACGTTGGCGGGGTCGATGAAGAGCGCGCGCGGCTGCGAGCGCGTGACGAGGCCGGAGAGCTTGAGCTCGTCGAGCGCGTACCGCTCGATCACGACCGTCCGCTGCACCACGGCGCGGCCCTTGGCCTGCTGCGCGAAGACGCTCGCGAAGCCGCGGAACGGATCGCGGTTCTTTTCGGTCTCGGTGAAGTCGGCCTCGACGAACTCCCGTTGCGGCAGCTCCGGCTGGTCTTTCTTCGCGGCCGCGGCGGCCCCGCCATCCGTGCCCGCGCCCGCGTCGGGCCCGGCGCCGGGCGAAGGGCTCGCGCTCGGGGGCGGCACCCACATCTCGTCGTCCTCGCAGCCGGCGGCGAACACGAAGAGCGCAAGCGCGGCGAAGAGGACCCAGAGGAGCGAACGCGGGCTCTTCATTTCCCGGTCCCCCTTCGCTTCGCGCCGTCCTTGCCGTCGAGCCTGAGCGCGCGGAACGCGGTCCCTAGGCACTCGACCGTGACCTCCGGCTCGACGGGCTGATCGGGCTTCGCCGTGCTGGCCTTCGTCGACAGCTTCATCTGGATGTCTTCCATGTTGATGATGCGGTCGATCTGCCCCACGCCGTGGAAGAACTTTGCGATCTGGTGGTAGCGGCCGGTGAGCGTGAGCTTCATCGGCACCTTCGCGAAGAACTCCTGCGGGATCTCGTCGATGGGCGTCCAGCTCGTGAGGTTCACGCCGGCGATGGTGGCCGTCTGCTGGAGCGAGGCGAGGAACGCGGGCGTCTCGGGCTCGTCGGGCAGGATCTTCTTCGTCTGCTCGGCGCGCGCTTCGCTGCGGATCTTCTCGTCGCGATCCTTCTGGTAGGCCTCCCTCACGGCCTCGGCCGCGCGCAGCTCGCCGCGGAGCGTGCCTTCGCGTTGCTTGGCCGCGGCGAGCTCGTTCGAGAGGTCCTCGTAGACGAAGACGAAGAAGAGCGCGCCGACGAGCGTCAGGAACAAGAGGCCGACGCCGATCTTTCCGGCGAGGGGCAGGCGATCGAGCGACGAGCTGCCCGCCGCGGGGGCTTTGGCGGCCATCAGTACCTCACCTTGAGCTGGAGCGCGAAGCTCACGAGATCGATCTTCGCGGTGCGGTCCTCGTCCTTCTTTCCAGGCAAAAGCGTGACCTCGTAGAAATAGGGCGAGAGCTTGAGCCGCTGCGCGAGCTCGTAGACGTCGTTGCCGTCGCGCGCGAGGCCCTCGATGCGCACCGTGCGTTGCCCTTCGAGGTACGCCGTGATCCAGAGCCTGCGCGAGTCCCAGGACGGATTGAACACCGCGAGGGGGTTGTCCTTGCGCAGCTTCGCGAGTTTGTCCGGATCGGCCGAGGGCCCCTTGCCGGTCGTCAAGATCTGCGCGAGCTCGAGCAAGACCGCGGTCGGCCCGGTGCGGCCCGCCTGGAGCTTGGCGATCGCCTCTTCACGCGCGCGGAGCACGGCGAGGGCCTTCTTGATCTCGTCGTGATCGGCGACGAGGCGCTTGATGTCGTCGATCTGGCTCTTGAGCTGCGCGTTCGTGCGGTTCTGCGCGTCGAGCTCCTCGCGCTTCGACTGATAGAAGAGGAAGAGCCCCACGATCTCGAGCAGCACCACGGCGAGCACGACGAGCAGCCAGCGCTGGCTCGGGGCCCCCGTCGCCGCGCCGCGCTTGTGCGGCAGGAGGTTGATCCGGATCACGCGCGCTTCTCCTTGTCTTTGCGCATGGCGAGACCCAGGGCCACGCAGAGCTGCGAGCCGCGGGTGCGGAGCATGTCGGCGTTGACATCCTTGCCCTCGACGGTCACGCGCTCGAGCGGCTGGAGCAGCTCCACCTGCACGCGCGAGCGTCGCGAGATCGCCGCCGGAAGCGCGGGCAAGTTCGAGGTGCCGCCCGTGAGGTAGATCCGGTGCATCTCGGGCTCGCCGCTCGTGGCGAGGAAGAAGTCGAGCGAGCGCTGGATCTCGCCGGCGATCGTGTCGCAAACGGCGTCGACGATCGGCGGCACCTGGGCCGTCGGGCCGAAGGGCTGCGCCACGCTCTGGCACTTGAGCTCCTCGGCCTGTTCGAACGTCACGCCGAGCTGCTTCTGGATCTGCTCGGTGACGTAGTTGCCCGCGTTCGGGATGTCGCGCGTGAAGGAGCTCGCGCCGCGCGAGACGATGTTGATCGAGGTGAGCGAGGCGCCGACGTTGATGATCGCGAACGTCTGCTCGGCAGGGATGCCGCGGCCGTACTCGAAGAGGTTCTGGACGGTGAAGGCGTCGATGTCGAGGACGAGAGGCTTGAGCTTCGCTTGGCGCGCGACCTCGAGGTAGTCGCTCACCTCTTCGCGTTTTGCGGCGACGAGCAAAAGATCCATCTGCCCTGCCTCGGGCCGGCGACGGAGGACCTCGTAGTCGACGTGCACGTCCTTGATGTCGAAGGGGATGTGCTGCTCCGCCTCCCACTGGATCTGCTCGTCGAGCTCGCTCTGGGTCATCAGCGGCACCGTGATCTTGCGGATGATCACGGCCTGGCCGCTGATGCTGAGCGCGACCTCGCGCTGCTTGATCTTCGCGTCGGCGAGCGCGCGGCCCACGGCAGCGACGATGGCCGACGCGTTCATCACGTGGCCGTCGACGATGCTCTGCGGCGGCAGCGGGCAGTAGCCGGCCCGGACCAACGACAGGCCTTTGCGCCCTTCCTTGAGCTGGCACACCTTGATGGCGCTCGAGCCGATGTCGACGCCCACCAGGTTGTTTCCGTCCGCCATCGATCAGTCCTGGTCCTCGTAGCTGCGGCGCGCGGGGGCTCCGCCGGCCCGACCCCGGGAGGGGGTCCGAGCCAGCATCGCACCGCCGCCAATCCACGGCCAAAATAGTGCTTTACGCATCGAACGGTTCCGCGTACCGAAGGTAAGACAGCCTTGGGTGCGTGGTCGTAGCGAGCCCCGGGGCAATGTTGAATTCATCACATGGACGCTTTCGCCTCGAAACCAGCTCGATCTTCGTTCGGGCTCCGCTGCGTGGCCTTGATGGCCGGGGCGGCGGTCGCGCTCCTCTCAGTATACGCGGAGGCGGGGGACGTCGTTCACGTCGTTGCCAAGGGGCAGGTGCTCGTCCAGATCGCCAAGCGGTATCGTACGACGGTGGAGGCGATCCGAGCGGCAAATGGGCTGCGGCCCGGGCAGCTCCTCAAGCCGGGCCAGGAGCTCGTGATCCCCGAAAAGGGGAAAGAAGCGGAGGCCGCGAAGAAAGCAGCGGCCGGACGAGCGGCGAAGGACGCCAAGAAGGCGGACGCGAAGGAGAACGCCGCCACTGGCAAGGGAAAAAAGAAGGGCGACGCGAAACCGGCGAAGCCCGAGCCGCTCGTGATGAAGCCGAAGCGCCCGGGGTTCGTGAAGCTCGTGCGCGGGAGCGATCGGCTCGAGACGCAGCTCCTCACGAAGCACGGGCGGCTCGTGCCGTCAGCGCTCACGGGGCTCAGCAAGATGATGCGGCACGGGCCCTCGGGCTCGAAGACAGCCATCGATCCGCGCCTCGCCACGCTGATCGGCATGGTCAGCGATCACTTCGGCGGGCGCCCGATCCACATCACGAGTGGGTTCCGTCCCTACTCCCCCACCCAGTACACCAAGCACTCGAACCACAACCTGGGCAGGGCGATCGATTTCAGCATCGAGGGCGTGCCGAACACGATGCTGCGCGATTTCTGTCGGACCTTCCGCAATGCTGGGGTAGGTTACTACCCAAACAGCACATTCGTTCACCTCGACGTCCGGACCACGAAGGCCTTCTGGATCGACTACTCCAGACCCGGCGAAGCCCCTCGGTATGATTCCCCCGTGGCCCAGGCTTCGGCGGACGAGTCGACCGCGGACGTGGATCAAGCGCCTTCGGGCGCGACCCCTGCCCCCGCTGGGGCAGGAAAAGAAACGCAGCCTACACCCCCCTCGCAGGGAGGTGGGTCCGGGGATACCCATCCCCCCCCTTCGCAAGTCGTTGATCCTTCAACTGGAAACTCCAGTACCCAGGATCCGACGCCTCGAAATACGCCGAAGGCGGGTCAGAACTGACCCAGTCTCGGCGAGGCAACCGTAAGGATTTTCCTGAGAGTCTGAGGGAATTTCCTGGTGCAGAATGCGTGGTGTAGATTCGTCTGCGGTCCTTCTCTGGAGGACGGGACCAGTGTACGTTTGGGACGAGCCGCTCCTTGCCACCTCACAAGGATGTGCCACGAACGTTGCTTACATCACGAGGTCCCTGAACAGATGCAGCAGTCCTACTTCCACCGACAGGATGTTCAGGAACGAGACGCGACCGTCATCGCCCAGGCGGATCTGAGCGGGTGCACGGCCATGGTGTCGCCCTGCGCCCCGCAAGAGCCCGCCAGCATGGTCGGTCGCCGCTCGCTCCCCGAAGCCCCGCTGTCCGAC
Source organism: Polyangium sp. y55x31 (assembly GCF_029946505.1). Lineage (GTDB taxonomy): Bacteria > Myxococcota_A > Polyangia > Polyangiales > Polyangiaceae > Polyangium. The sequence goes on along the minus strand of NZ_JARZHG010000003.1, from coordinate 540,534 downwards.
GTGAGGCCTCGACGCGCCCGCGCAGTCCAGGAGGGGAGCCTGGCGCCGGTGTGTGCGCAAACCCTCAAGAGCTACCTGCCCCTCGTGAACCAGATCGTCGCGCAGATCGCGCGGCGCCTGCCGGCCAACGTGCTGCGGGACGACCTGCTCGCCGCCGGCGTGTTCGGGCTGCTCGACTCGCTCCGCAGAAACGGTGGCAACGGGGGCGAGACGTTCGAGTGGTACGCGCGCATGCGCATCCGCGGCGCGGTGGTGGACGAGCTGCGGGCCCAGGACTGGCTGAGCCGGCGACGGCGCGCCGCCGTGACGGCCGCGCGGGAGAGCGAGTCGAGCTCCGCACGGCCGACGTGTCTCGTGAGCCTGCATGACCTCACGCCGATGGAAGAGCAGGTGCACCTGATCGCCGAGGACGAGGATCCGGCGGCGGCGTACGAGGCGCGCGAGTCGTACCGCGCGCTCTTCCGGGCGATGGAGCAACTCCCCGAGCGCGAGCGGCAGATCGTCGGGATGCACTACTTCGACGGCGTGAAGCTGAAGGACATCGGCCTGCACCTCGGCGTGAGCGAGCCACGCGTGTCGCAGCTCCACGCGCGCGCCCTCGGGCGGCTGAAGATCCTCATCCAGCGGGCCGCGGCCTAGCCGCACCCCCCTCCCCTCTCCCGCGCGGAAGAGGGGCGAAGATGACTAGTTCGCTTTCGTAGAATCGAGCAACGTGGACGCGCGGCCCCGCATCGGGCTCGAGAGGGCGTAGAGCGTCGTCTGCTCGTAACGCGCCTCGGGAGGCGTTTCGCCGCCGGCGCGGTGGACGAAGGCGTTGAGGTGCGCGCCGCGATCGAGCGCCACGACGCGGCTGCAGCCCGCGTCCACGAGGGCCTCGGTCGTGGCCTCGTCCGTGTCGAAGGTCGTCGACGCGAGGAGGACCGCGCCGTCGCCGAGCGCGCAGAGGGCCGTGCGCGGGCGCATCGAGCCGACGACACGCGCCTCGGGGAGAGGCCTTCCCTCGTCCGCGGTGAGAGGGAGCTCGGTTGCGTCGGCGTCAGGCGTGGGCGTGAAGGCTTCGCTTTTGTCGATGCGCACGGGGCCATCGCCGACGACGAGCACGCCGGCGCCGGGGCCGAACTTGAGGCCGATGGAGCCGTCGATCGCGAGCCCTCGCGGGCCCTTGCGGCGGGCCGTGCCGAGGCCGACGGCGGCGAGGACGTGGGGCCGCTCGGCGTCGGAGAGTGTGCCGGGGAAGGTGCCGCCGAAGCGGTGCGAGAGCTCCTTCTCGCCGGCGCGGATGTGGAAGGTGAAGCGCTCGGGGGCAAACCACGCGAGGCGCACCTGCGCGCCGAGCTTGGAGACGGTCGCGGTGTAGATGCCCGGTTGCCAGAGCGGCGCGGGTTGCGTGCCCGGATCCGGCTCCCACGCGACGCCCTCGGGCAGCGGCGCGTCCGGGTTCGCCTTGCGCACGACGACGTAGACGAGCTCGGTGGGCGAGCCGCTGAGCGCGCGCGCGGGGTCGAGGGACATGCCGGCCGCGTGCGTGCTCGCGCCGATCTCGTCGCCCGTTCGCTGGAAGAAGCCGATGCCGGTGGGATCCGGGCTCGTGGCGAGCGGCAGGGCCTCGCGGCAGCCGGCGAGCACGAGCGCGCGCGCGAGGAGCTCGGCGGGTAGCGCCTCGCCCCAGCCGTAGATCAGGTGGCCCGCCTCGGTCACGCAGAGCGCCGAGCGATCGGCGAGGACCACGTCGGCTTCGGAGAGTTTTCCGATGTGGCCCGACGTGACGAGCGGCGCGCCGGTTTGCCGGAGGGAGCGGATCCCCGCCGGCACGTCCGCGCCGAAGGGCCAGGCGCCGATCGAGGGACGACCGAAGCGATCGACGGCGAGCGTGGAGGCGTCCGGGCGCGGCGCGAGGAAGGTGCGACGCTCGACGACGAGGCCGAGCGGCGGCGCGTTTGCCGGCGGGCCGCCCGCGAACACGGCGACGGCGGCGGGCACGTCGGCGGCCGGGATGCGGCCCTCGCCGCGCAGGCCCGTGGGCGTGCGCGGCGCGAGCGTTCCGGGCATCGGGCGGAGCTCGAGGCGCCGGCCATCCATCGCGACGAGGTGCACGACGGCGTGCGGGCGATCGGGATCCGGGCGGACGAGCGTCGTGAAGATCGCGGGCGGCGCCTCGGGCTTGCTCATCGGCAAGGGATGCGCCGCGGGCGCGGGGATCCACAGGCCCTCGCCGGGCAAGGTCCGGTCGCGCTTCGTGGCCACGCGCGGCGGCGGGAAACCTTCGTCCGAGGGCGTTTCGGTCGCCGGCGCGGCCGGGAGCTCCGGCGGCGGGGATGCGGTCGCCTCACGCAGACGGATCGCCGTGGTCCGGGCGCTCGTGGCGATCCGCTTCACGCGGCCGGCCGCGCCCTCGCCGATGAGCTCGCGCGAGGTCTCTTCGAGGAAACGCGACCACGGGGTCACGTCATGCGGGAGTCGCTGCGCCGCGAGCGCGTGCTCGTCGCGCGTGCCGGGGTTCACGGAGGCATCGGCGAGCGTCACCGCGGCGGGCAGCGCGGCCTCGCCGAGGGCCATGACGAGCATGTCCTCCGTGAGCTCGAAGCGCGCTTCCTTCGGCGGCACGCCGAAGAGCACCGCGGTCTCCCCGATGCCACGCAGCGCGCCCTCGGAGAGCCAGTTCTCCACGGAGGCGCGCAGGCGCTCGCTCCGGCTGCGCGCGGCTTGCGCGGCTGCATCACCCGCGAGATCGAGGATCGTGATCCCCTGGACGAGGCCGTCGGCGCTCGTCGCATACGCGGCCCAGCGGCCGTGCGCGACGAGGTCGTGCTCGTGCCCGAGCGGCGTGTTCGTCAGGTTGACGACCCTGCGCACGGCGACCGGCCGACCCCCGCGCGAGATGCGAACCTCCGCGCGGTAAAGATCGTTCGTCGGCGTAGCATTCGGCCCGCTCGGCCGCGCCGCGAGGAACAGCACGCGACGGCCGATCATGGCGTCGTGCACCAGCCCGCCGCGCTCTTCCCACACGAAATCTTCGGGCCGGACGGAGCCGCCCACGGAGGCGCCGAGCATGGCCGCGACCGCCTCGACGCTACGCGCGGGAGGCGCGGGGCTCGTGGCGACGCGGAAAAGGAGCGCGACGAGCGCGATCCCGAGGACGAACGGTCCACGGGAGCGCGCGTGCGCCGCGAGGGTCTCGACAAAGGTGCCTCGCGGCGACGTCGAGGCTTGCTGGGCAGGGGTGTTCTGGGATCGCACGATCACGCAGCGGCCGTGGTGATACCGAGGAGCACGCGAGCGCGATCGGGATCCACGATCTCGCGGCCGAGGCTCCTCGCGTAGGCGGCGGCGCGCGCGACGAGCGGCGCGCTGCCCTCCGCGAGGACGCCCTTCTCCAGGTAGATGTTGTCTTCGAGCCCGACGCGCGCGTGGCCGCCGAGCTTGATCGCGAGCTCGGTCATGGGCCGCTGGTGGCGACCGACCGCGGCGACGCCCCAGGTCGCGCCCGCCGGGATCTGCGAGCGCATGAACTGGACGACCGCTTCGCTCGGCATGATCGCGCCGGGCACGCCGAGCACGAACTGGAAGTGCAGCGGCTCGCCGATGAGGCCTTCCTTGAGAAGCGCGAGCGCCTCGTGGATGTGGCCGACCTCGTAACACTCGAGCTCCGCGATGCTGCCGGCCTCGCGGATGCGGCGCGCGATCGCGCGGATGTCGGGGCGCGTGTTCACGAAGATGTCGTCGCCGAAGTTGATCGTGCCGCAGTTCAGCGTGGCCATCTCGGGCTTGCACGCGAGCGGGCCGAGCCGCTCCTCGACGCTCATGCCGACGGCGCCGCCGGTCGAGGTCTGGATGATGACGTCCGTCTTCTCGCGGATGCGAGCAATCGCCTCGCCGAAGAGCTCGGTCGACTGCGATGGCGTGCCGTCGGCGTTGCGCACGTGCAGGTGGATCACGGAGGCGCCGGCGTCGCGACAACGAGCGGCCTCGTCCGCGAGCTCCTGCGCCGTGATCGGCAGGTAGGGCGTCTGCGCGCGCGTCACCTCGGCGCCCACGATCGCGGCCGTGAGCACGAGCGGCGACTCGGGCGGCGTGACGATCACGTGCGGAGGCGGCGTGATGATCGGGCGCGGCTCGGGCAGCTTGGCCACGAGCTCGGGGCCGGGCGACGAGAGCGCGGGGAGCACGAGGCGCGGCCGGCGCTGCAGCTCCTTCGGCACCACGCACGTGCCGATCGCCCGGCAGACCACGACCGGCTCGGCGAACGCGTCCGCCGCGGAGGGCGAGATCGCGGGATCACGCACGTTCGCGATGACCTTGCGGGCCTCGAAGGCCATCGTGCGCGAGGTGTTGCCGACCTTCGTGATGACGCCGGTCGCCTCGATGTAGTCGCCGGCACGGACGGGCGCGAGGAACTCGACGGCCTCGTAGGCGCGGAACAGCCCCTCGTCGCCGTCGAGGCGGATGAGCAGCTCCGTGGCGACATCGCCGAAAAGCCCGAGGATCCGGGCTCCATCGACGAGCTCGCCCGCGTAGTGGGCGTCGTGGGCTCCGATACGGACGCGAAGCGTGACGGTCAAACCTAGGCCGATGCTCATGGCGGGAGACTCAACAGTCGACAGTCGGTAGTCAACAGGGGAAACTGCGCCGCGCCTTTCGGGCGTTCGAGACTGTGATGACGTACGTAGACGCGAGCAACCTCCCACATCACGTCGGGATCATCATGGACGGCAACGGCCGCTGGGCCGAATTGCGCGGCGAACCTCGTGAGGCTGGTCACAAGGCTGGCAGTGCGGCGGTCCGGCGGGTGGTCCGAGCGGCGCGGCGGCTCGGGCTGACGGCCCTGACGTTGTACGCGTTCAGCGAGCAGAACTGGGCGCGGCCGATCGGTGAAGTGGACGCGCTGATGGGGCTCTTGCGCGAGTTTCTGGTCTCGGAGCGGGGCGAGATCCTCGACAACGAGATCCGGCTCGTGGCGATCGGCGACCTCGAAAGGTTGCCGCCGTTCGTGCGGGAGGCGCTCGATCCGCTGCGCGCGGCCTCGGGGGACAACCGCAAGATGACGCTCGCGCTCGCGCTCTCGTACGGCGGCCAGGAGGAGATCGCGCGGGCGGCGCGGGACCTCGCGATCGAGGCGCGCGAGGGCAGGCTCGATCCGCAGTCGATCGACACCCGGGCGATCGCCTCGCGCCTGCCGAGCCTCGGCGTCGGCGAGCCCGACCTCATCATTCGTACGGGTGGCGAGCATCGGATCTCGAACTTCCTCCTCTTCGGCGCGGCGTACGCCGAGCTCGCCTTCACGGACGTCCTCTGGCCCGACTTCACCGAGCAGGACCTCTTCGAGGCGCTCGCGAGCTACCAGCGCCGCGAGAGGCGCTTCGGTCGTGTCCTTTCGCATGCTACGTCTCCGCGCACGGCTTCGCCCCTCGGTGGCGGGGCCATTGGGGTTTGAACTTGGCCCGTAGTAATCTCGCGATGCGACTGCTCTCGGCAGTCGTCGCCATCCCCGTCCTCCTCGCGCTGCTCTACTTCGGCCCTCCCTGGGGCTGGGCGCTCTTCCTCGCGCTCGCGCTCGCCGTGGGCGCGCTCGAGCTGTTCGGCATGACGCATCCACTGGATCGCGCCTCGCGGATCCTCGGCGTCCTGCTCTCGCTCGGCGTGATGGCGACGCTCTGGTTCTTCACGACGAACGCGGCTGCGCTCGTCGCCATGCTCTTCCTCCTGCCGACGGCCGCGCTCTTCATCACCCTCGCGCGGCTCGGGTCGATCGAGACGGCGGCGCTCCGCGCGATGGCGATGGGGTTCGGCCCGCTCTACCTCGGCGGCGGCCTCGGCTCGGTCGCGCTCTTGCGGCGCGACGGGGGCCCGGGCTTCGTGCTGCTCGCGCTCGTGCTCTCGTGGTTCAGCGACACCGGCGCATACTTCGCGGGCCGGTTCCTGGGCAAACACAAGCTTTACGAGGCGGTCAGCCCCAAGAAGACGATCGAGGGCGCGCTCGGCGGGCTCGCGGCGGCCGTCATCGGCGCTGTCGTCGGGCACTATCTCTACTTGAAGAGTTTGCCCTTGAACCACGCGATCGTGCTCGGCCTCGTCGCGGGCGCGGCCGGGCAGGCTGGAGATCTCGCGGAGTCGATGATCAAGCGATCGGCCGGGGTCAAGGACTCGGGCGGCATCGTGCCTGGGCACGGCGGCATCCTCGATCGAGTCGATGCGCTCATGGTGACCGGGACGTTCACATACATCTACGTCCTCTTCTTCTGGCCTCGACCTTGATCGATCGAGTGACCACCCAATGACGCGTGTCGTCGCGCGGGCGCGATGTTGCAGCGCACAAATGGCAATTTTTTCGCAAAAGGGTCGATGACGCGCGTCATCGGCGAATGACGCGCGGCGCGCGCGCAGGACCGCGAAACAAAAAATGGATTTGGGCTTTGGCACGGACTAGAACGGCCACCCATGGATAACCAACAGACGGTGAGCACTGCCGGGTCCGTGAGCGTGCCGCCCGCCTCTGTCGAGAAGCACCACAAGTACGAGTTCTTCAAGGTCGTACAGGGCTATCTGGACGAGGCCGCCCGCGTCATCGATTTGCCCGAGTACATCAAGACGATCCTCAGCCAGCCGAAGAACGAGATCATCATCAACTTCCCCGTGAAGATGGATGATGGCTCGATCCGGCTCTTCAAGGGCTACCGGGTCCAGCACAATAACTTGCTCGGCCCGTACAAGGGCGGCATTCGTTATCACGAGGGTGTCACGCTCGACGACGTCAAGGCGCTCGCGGCGATGATGACCTGGAAGTGCGCGCTGATGAACCTGCCGCTCGGCGGCGGCAAGGGTGGCGTCAAGTTCGATCCGAACAAGGTCTCGCGCGACGAGCTGCAGCGGATCACGCGTCGGTTCTTCCACGCGCTCGGCTCGAACATCGGCCCGGATACGGATATCCCGGCGCCGGACGTCGGCACGGACGCGAAGGCCATGGCGTGGGCCATGGATACGTACATGAACACCGTCGGCAGCCTGTTCCGCCAGTCGGTCAAGGGCGTCGTGACGGGCAAGCCCGTCGCCGTCGGCGGCACGCTCGGGCGCGAGAAGGCGACGGGCCAGGGCCTCGTTTATACGATCCAGGAGTGGGCCGAGGAGCGCGACTTCCAGCTCGGCGGCGCGACGCTCATCGTGCAGGGCTTCGGCAACGTCGGTTCATTCACCTCGCTCATCCTGTCGCGGCTCGGCGCCTCGACGATCGCGGTCGGTGATCACACGGGTTACCTCTACAACCCCGAGGGCTTCAACCCGCACAAGCTCCAGGATTACGTCAAGAAGAACCGCTCGATCGCGGGCTACCCGGGCGGCAAGACCATCAGCCGCGAGGAGTTCTTCAAGATCAAGGCGGACATCTTCATCCCCGCCGCGCTGGAGAACCAGATCGGCATCGAGGAGGCGAAGTCGCTCCAGGTCAAGCTCGTGGCCGAGGGCGCGAACGGCCCCTGCTCGCCCGAGGGCGAGCGCATCCTGATCGATCGTGGCATCGACATCCTGCCCGACGTGCTCGCGAACGCCGGCGGCGTGACCGTCAGCTACTACGAGTGGGTGCAGAACAAGCGCTCCGAGCACTGGACGCTCGAAGAGGTCGACGAGCGCCTGGAGAAGGCAATGCAGCGCGCCTACCGCGAGGTCGTCGAGCTTGCGCGGCAGAAGAAGTGCTCGATGCGCGTCGCTGCCTACGCCGTCGCACTCCAGCGTATCGCCGCGGCCTACGGCGAGCGCGACATCTTCCCCTGATCCAATCTCGATAAAGGCCTTTGCGGCGCGCGTGATCTCGGATCCGCGCGCCGCTTTTTTTCGGCGATCCCTCAGGAAACGACGGCCGGCCTCCCTGCAACGGAGATCGCCGTGCCTTTCTGCGCTTGCTTGTACTTCACGTACCCGAGCGCGAGCACGCGGCCGTCTTCCCCCTTCGCCGTGCTCGTCACGTTTCCGATCACCTTGCCCGTGGGATCGGTGATCTCCGCGGAAGCGGGCACCTCCGCGTCGCCCTCGATCGAGATCGGGACGAGCTTCTTCTTCACGTGCCCGCGGTTCTGCAGCATGAAGACCGCCTCCTGCCCGAGGTAGCAGCCCTTCTGGAACGAGACCGCAAAAGCCTCGAGCGAGGCCTCCTGCGGATAGTTCTCCCCCGAAAAATCCTTGCCCCAGCGGCCGAGGCCGATCTCCACGCGCAAGGCTTCCCACGAGGCCTCGTCCGCGACGAGCACCGGCGGGGATCCTTTGCGCTCCAAGCGTCCGAGCGCGGCGTCGACGTCTTTGGGCTCGAACGCGAAGAGCGCCCCGCCCTTGCCCGACATGTCCACCGAGGCGGCGGCGAGCGCGCCATGCGCGCGCGCGAGCGCTGGCAGGTCCTTCGATCCCGGGCCGTGCGCGACGATCCAGGCGACCTCCTCGCTCGCGTCTTCGAGCTCGACGTCCTCCATGATCACGTAGTGATCGAAGTGCTCGATGAGCACCGCGATCCGATCCCGCGGCGCGCCCACGAGGATCCGGTCGTCGTCGATCAGGATGCGCAGCTCCGCGAGGATCTTGCCGGTCTTGGCGACGGCGAATCCATACGCGCCCTGCCCTGCTTTCAGCGGCGCGAGGTCGCAGGTGATCATCCCGTTCAGCCAGGTTTGTCGGTCCTTGCCGCGCACCGACAACGTCCCGAGCTCGGGCGCAGGGAGGAGGAGCGCGCCTTCGGTGAGGGCGCGGCGAAGCGTGGCGATGTCGTGTTCGCTCATGGCGTTCGGAATTTCATGGGGGTTCGAAGGGGAGCGGGGCAAGCCCTCGGGGTTCTTCGGGCTAGAGCGAGCCCGGAGAACCGTCAAGCCCTTGCCACGCGCGAGCAAGCTCGCCCGTTCGCGCTATATTCCATGATTGTCCCCAAAGGACACCCACCCCCCAGCAAAGGAGCTTGCCCATGCGACGCAAACACGCCTTGATTTTCCTCCCCCTCGCGGCCGTTTCTCTCGCCGGCGCCATCGCCGCCGGCTGCGGAGGCGGGGAAAACCCCGGCACGCCGGGCGGAACGGGGAGCGGCGGCGCGCCTGACGGCGGCGATTCCGGCGGCGGCGGTGAGGGCGGGGACGGGGGCTTCTTCGTTGGCTCCGGCGGCTCCGGCGGCGTGGGGGGCGCCGGCGGCGCGGGGAGCAGCGGCGGCGATTGCGACGGCGGGCCCTGCGGGCCGGTGTGCGGCAATGGGATCATCGAGCCGGGGGAGGTCTGCGACGACGGCAACGTGGACGCGGGGGACGGCTGCTCCAACGATTGCAGCGCGATCGAGAAGGATTACGCGTGCCCGATGCCGGGCATGGCCTGCGTGAGCACGGTCGTCTGCGGCGACGGCAAGGTCACGGGCGCGGAGACGTGCGACGACACGAACGCGGCGCCGGGGGACGGCTGCGACGCGCTTTGCCAGGTCGAGCTCGGCTGGCAATGCCCCGTCATCGGCGCGGCCTGCCAGGCGGCCGCGTGCGGCGACAGCATCCTCGCGGGCAAGGAGGAGTGCGAGGACGGCAATGTGGCGGCCGGCGACGGCTGCGACGCGAATTGCCAGCTCGAGGTCGGGTGGGTTTGTCCGCCCGGCATGCCTTGCAAGCCCACCGTCTGCGGCGACGCCGTGGTCGAGGGCAAGGAGCCTTGCGACGACGGCAACAACGACATGGGCGACGGCTGCACGCCGTTCTGCCAGCGCGAGCCCGACTGCACGATGGGCGCGTGCAAATCGACCTGCGGCGACGGCCTCAAGCTGCCGGGCGACAACGAGCAATGCGAGGACGGCAATAGCGCGGACGGCGACGGCTGCTCCTCGACCTGCCAGATCGAGCCGGGTTTTTCCTGCCAGGACGTCGCGCAGAACGCGGGCAATACGCTGGAGATCCCGATCGTCCTGCGCGACTTCAAGATCGCGCACCCCGATTTCGAGAACTTCAGCGGCAGCGACCTCGGGATCGTGCAGACCATGCTCGGCCCGGACGGCAAGCCCGTCTACGCGGGCAACCCGACGACGCCGACCACCTCGGGCAAGGCGAACTTCGATCAATGGTACCGCGACGTCGCGGGGGTGAATTTCACGGTCCTGCAGAAGCTCACGCTCACCCAGTTGCCCTCGGGCGCGTACCGGTTCGACGACTCGACGTTTTTCCCGCTGAACGGCATCGCCTTCGGCAACGAGGGGAACGCGAACAACTTCCATTTCACGAGCGAGGTCCGGTACTGGTTCGAGTACAAGGGCAACGAGCAGCTCGATTTCACGGGCGACGACGACGTGTGGGTCTTCGTGAACAAGCGGCTCGCGGTGAACCTCGGCGGCGTGCACGGGGCGCTCTCCGGGAGCGTCTTGCTCAACGCGGCGAAGGCGCTGGAGCTCGGGCTCGAGGTCGGCAAGATCTACGAGACCGTCGTGCTCCAGGCCGAGCGGCACACGTCGCAATCGAACTATCGGCTCACGCTCTCGAATTTCGTGAACACGAAATCGACCTGCCAGAGCGTCTGCGGCGACGGCACCGTCACGCCGAACGAGGCCTGCGACGACGGGACGAACGACGGCAGCTACGGCTCGTGCACGCCCGATTGCAAGAAGGGCCCGTATTGCGGCGATGGAATCGTGCAGGCCGAGGGCAACGAGGAGTGCGACGACGGCGTGAACTTGACCCCGTACGGCAATGGATGCGCGCCGGGCTGCAAGACGGCCGCGTCCTGCGGCGACGGCCAGATCGACAGCCTCTTCGGCGAGCTCTGCGACGACGGGACGAACGACGGCGGCTACGGCGAATGCGCCGCCGGCTGCACGCTCGGGCCCCGCTGCGGCGACGGCATCGTGCAGACGGGCTTCGAGTCGTGCGACGATGGAAACAAGACGCCGGGCGACGGCTGCGATCAGAAATGCGTGATGGAATCGCCCAAGTGAAACGCGTCCCGAGGGCGCCGGCAATCGCCATGAGCACTCCCCCGGCGCCTCCTCCTTCTTGAACCGCCGCGCGAGGCCGGAGTACGATGGCCTCGCGTGAACGCTCTCTCGCGATCGGAGCTACCGGCAGGCTCGACGTTCCACGGTCACTACCAGATCGTGCGTTCCGTCAACGCCGGGGCGATGGGCGTGGTCTACGAGGTCGTCGACCTCAAGACGCGGCGGCGGCGCGCGCTCAAGGTGATGCTGCCGAGCATCATCCAGAACGAGGAGATGCGCGAGCGCTTCAAGCTCGAAGCCACGATCACCGCGGACATCGTGAGCGAGCACCTCGTCGAGACCTTCGACGCCGGCGTCGATCCCGAGACGGGCGCGCCGTTCCTCACGATGGAGCTCCTCCAGGGCGACGACCTCGCGACGCTCCTCCACGATCGCGGCCGGTTCGCGCCGGCCGAGGTCGTGGCGCTGCTCTGGCAGGTCGCGCGTGCCCTCGACAAGACCCACGCCGCGGGCATCGTGCACCGCGATCTCAAGCCCGAGAACCTCTTCGTCACGCGCCGCGACGACGGCTCGCCGCGCGTGAAGGTGCTCGATTTCGGCATCGCCAAAATCGTGGCGCAAAGCGAGGCTGCGGACCGACAAACCCGCAATCTCGGCACGCCCCCGTACATGTCGCCCGAGCAGATCACGGGCGACGGGACGATCGGGCCGCGCTCCGATCTGTATGCGCTCGGGCACATCGCGTATGCGCTCCTCGTCGGGCATCCGTATTGGATGGACGAGTCGAAGACGAGCGAGACGGTTTATGCGTTCCTGATGACGATGATGCAGGGCGCGAAGGAGCCGCCGACGCAACGGGCGAAGCGATATGGCGTGACGCTCCCCGAGGCGTTCGACGCGTGGTTTGCCCAGGCAACCGACATCGTGCCTTCCGTGCGGTTCGAGCGCGCTTCCGAGGAGATCGCCGCGCTCGCGGCGGCGCTCGGCCTTTCGCATCCGTCGCCTCTGGAGGCCGAGGGGCACCGGCCACAGGCCCTCGCCCCGGCGGCCGCAATCGCCTCGGACAAACCCTCGTCGAAGGCCGGCGTGGCGGCCGTCGTCGCGCTCCTCGCCTTGCTCCTCGGCGCGTCGCTCGTCTTCCTTTTCGCGCGGCGGCCCGCGCAGGAGGAAACCCACACCACGAATGCGGCCCCGGCCGCGAGCCCGAACGCGGCGCCGCCCGAGCCTCTGCCATCCCCGCAGGCGCCGCCCGTGACCGTCGAGATGGTCCCGGTCGCGGTGACGGCCACGGCAGCCCCGACCGCGCCGGCCGCCGGCGCTTCGGCTTCGCCTCGCGGCAAACCTCTGTCCAAGCCAGCCCGCAAGCCATCCGTTTATGATCAGCTCAAGACTCTCTAGGCACTCCCGGCGCGCCGCTTGGCTCGGCCTTCTCGCGGCGGCCGCGTGGGCCCGTCCCGCGGCCGCCGCGGAGCCCAGCGTGCCGGATCCCGCGGCGCTCGCGCTCTTCGAGAGCGCGCGGGAGCTCGTGGAAAAGGGCGACTGGGCCGCCGGCTGCGCGAAATTCGAGGCGAGCTTGATGGTGTACTCGGCGCCGAGCACGATGCTCAACCTCGCGAAATGTTACGAGCACGAGGGCAAGCTCGCCAAAGCGTGGTCCGCTTACAAGAAGGCGCTCGTGCTCAATCAGGAGACGCCCGGCGCGGAGCGGAAAAGCGCGCTCGAGACGATCGCGAAGGAAGGCATCACCCAGATCGAGCCGAAGCTGCCGCGCGTGAAGCTCACGATCGTGAACGCGCCCGCCGGCCTTTACATCACGCGTAATGGCCAGGAGGTGCCCGCGGCCATGCTCGGGAGCGTCATTCCCGTGGACCCGGGCCCGCAGACGATCGCCGTGCAAGCGCCGGGGTTCCGCGCGATCCGGAAATCGTTCACCGCGGCCGAGGGCAAGACGGAGGAGATTGCGATCAAGCTCGAACCCGAGAGCGGCGACGCGGCCACGCCGGGCGGCGGGCGTATCCCGGCTTGGGCGTGGGCCGCCGCGGGCGGGGGCGTCGCGCTCGGCGTCGCGGCCGCGGCCTTCCGCATCGACCAGGCCCGCGTCGAGGGGCGGCAGGAGGGGCGCTGCAAGGGCGACCTCGAGGGCGGGTGCCCGCCGCTCTCGGAATACGATCCCACGGACGACAACGCCCGCAAAAAGCGGGATTTCGCGCTCTTCGTGGGCCTCGGCGCCGGGAGCGTGGTGGCGCTCGGCGCGGCGGTGACGGGGTTCGTCCTCGGGTCCCGGTCGCCGTCCCGGGGGACGTCGGCGGGGCCCGTGGTCGTCCCGTGGATCGGACCAAACGTCGCAGGTGCAGCCATCGGGGGTCGATTTCAATGAAATCCATCGTCGTTCTGGGCTCGTCGGCCATCTTCCTCGCGGCTTGCCTCACGCCCGACGCGGTCCCGTCGCCCGAGCGCGACGCGGGCGCGGGCGCGGGCGGACAAGGCAGCTCGTCGAGCGCGGGCGGCGGCGGGGCCGGCGGAGCGGGCGGCGCGGCGACGGGCGACGTCCAATGGGGAAAGTCGTTCGGCGCCCAGTTCAACCACCAGCGCGCCTCGGGCGTCGCTCTCGATCCCACGGACGACACCATCCTCCTCGTGGGGAACTACGAGGGTGGTTTCTCGTTCAATGGAACGGACGAGCTGCCGCATGCGGGGAACGGCGACATCTACCTGGCCAAATTCGACGCGATGGGCGGATTTCAATGGTCCGTCCGGTCCGGCGACTTCCAGCCCCAGTTCGTCAACGCCGTCGCCGTCGGCCCCGATCGAAACATCTTCCTCGCCGGCTCGTTCGAGGGGGAGCTCGAGCTGCCAAACGGCGTCAAGCTCCCGAGCACCGGCGGCCAGTCCGACGTGTTCGTCGTGCGGCTCAACCCGGAGGGCGCGCCCGTGTGGGCGAAGGGATTCGGGGACGGCGTGCAGCAGCCGAAGCTCGCGACGACGATCGCCGTCGATTCGAAGGGTGATACGATCATCGCCGGGTATTTCGAGGGATCGCTGGAGTTCGCCCCGGGCCAGTTGATCAACGCGATGGGCGGTCGAGACGTCTTCCTCGCGAAGCTCGACAAGGACGGCAACCCGCTCTGGAGCAAGCGCCTCGGCAATGGGAACCCGGGCGGCTCTCCGAACCATCTGCTCTGCCGCGTCGTGCTCGATCACCAGGACAACATCGTCCTGGAGACGGCCTTCTCGGGCAACATGAGCCTCGGCGCGCCGCTGTCCGACGAGGCGAGCCCGGGCAGCCGCGCCATGCTGCTCGCGAAATTCGACACGAACGGGGCGCCGCTCTGGCAAAAGGTCTTCGGCGCCGCGAATACCGAGCAACGCAGCCGCGCCCTCGCGATCGATTCGCAAAACAACATTCTTCTGACCGGCGAGATGGCAGGCACCATCAGCTTCGGTGGAGAGCAGCTCTCGACCCCGGCGAACGGCGATCCGGACCTGTTCGTCGCGAAATTCGCTCCCGACGGGGCGCACCTCTGGAGCTTCCGCGCCGGAAGCATCGGCCCGCAGGAAGGGAAGGCCATCGGGGTCGACGCCGACGACAACGTGATCGTCACGGGCAGTTATACCGGCGTCCTTCAGTTCACCGGCGACGACGCGCTCGTGAACAGCGGGATCGGCACAGGGGATTACGATCTCTTCGCGCTGAAGCTCGATCCGAACGGAAAGTACATCTGGGCCAAACGGTTCGGGGACGGGCCCAGGCAGGTGACCGAGGGAATGGCGGTCGATTCGAAGGGGAACACGATTTTCGTGGGATCGTTCGACGGGAAGATCACGTTCGGCTCCACGGAGCTCAAGAGCACCGGGTACGACGATATCTTCTTGATGAAGCTCTCGCCGTGAGTCACGCGCGGGCTCGCCCCGTGCTTCGCGGCCCCTGCGGCCATCCCTGAAGCCCCCTCCCCTGCTCCGGCCCCCGATTCCCCCCGGGGGATCACCCGTCCGGACCGGGGGATCTCACATCCGGACCGGGGGATCAGGTCTCCGGACCGGGGGATTGTACGATCGGATACGGGGGATCGGTGCCGGGAGGCGGGGATCTGGGTCTCGGAGGGGGGGATCCACGTCCCGGGAGGCGGGGATCGGGTTCCGGGAGCAGGGGACCCAGCGCGGGGCCCTCATTCCGGGGCATCCATCACGATCGGGTCCCCCTCCCCCACCTTCATCCACACCGCACTCTGCTCCCCCTCGTAACAGAGGTCACCTTCGTGCCGGAACTCGAAGGCATAACGCACGAATTGTTTCGTCGCGCCCCGCCGCGCGCGCACCTCGCGGCAGGTCGCGATGATCGGCTCGCCCGGCGGCACGAGCTTGCGGAAGACCACCTGGTAGAGGTGCGTCCCGTATCCGATCCAGCCCGCCGCGTGCCGCATTCCGTGCAGGTAATACGAATGAATGAACCCCAGCATCCCCGACGCGTGCACCATCGTCGCGCCGGCCACGTGCCGCGGGTGGCGCACCGGGTGCGCTCGTTGCGAGGTCGTGAACGGCAACGGTTTGTCCGTGGGCATCCGGCAGACGACGCGTTTGCCGGCGGGATCGAGCTCGACGATCGCGTCGAAGAGCAGGACCTCCGGGTCGTAAGGCAGGTCGGCGAGAAACGCTTCGTCGAACGGCTGAAGGGACATGGCCCCGCGTGGTAGCAAGGCCCCTCCCCGCGCGTCAACGCGGCTCTCGTCCCCTGCCCTCCGGCCGCATCCGCTCCCGCATCCGCCGCTCGAGCTCCGGGCTCGTGCCCTGCGTCTGCCCCGCCGCCGCCGGCACGAGCGAGACCCAGCTCCCGAGGAGCGCCGTCGCGGCCTGAGCCTCCTCCGGCGTGAGCTCGCCGTCCTCGTTCTCGTCCGCCGCCGCGAACGCCGCGCGCGCCGGCACCAGCATGGCCGCCTCGAACTCGCTCTCGTCGAGCGTGCCGCTCTCGTTCGTGTCGGCCTTCTCGAACGCGCTCGTCGCCATCCGCGCGGCGAACGCGGCGGCGCCCTCGTGCAGCTCACGGCGCGAGATCGTCCCGTCGCCGTCCTTGTCCACCGCGCCGAAGAGCGCGTCGACCGCGCGCTCGCTCGCCTCGCGCGCCTGCGCGGCCGAGATCGACTCGCCCCAGGTGACGCCGATCCGGGCCTCCAGCGCGTCGATCGACTCGCCGGTCATCTGTCCCGTCACCGCGCCGAGCACCCGCGACAAGGCTGGCATCGACGCCGACGCTTCTCGCGCCTCGTCGGCCGACACCACGCCGTCGCCGTCCGTGTCGGCCTGGAAAAACACGGCGCCGACGAGCATGTTGAGCTGCGACTCCGCCTCCGACCGCTCGATCCTCCCGTCCTGGTTCGCGTCGAGCCCGACGAAGGCGCGGTCGAGGATGTCTCCTCCTTCCCCACGCTGCTCCTGGGCTCCTGCCACGCTCGCCGCCGCGATCACCCCGAGCGCGACGATCCCTTGCGTGAACCTCCGTGCTGCCATGGCTCCCTCTCTCTGGTCGGTTCGTCGCGGCACACGCCCTTCGTGGGCGCGCGCCGCGCGCGACATGCCGCGGCAATTGTGGTGCCCGGGGCGGGCTTCACGCGGGCGCGCTCGCGCAGGCGCGGCAGGCTCGGGATCGCGGCCCCGACCTTGCAGCGCGGTCGGAAGGAGGTTGTCATGGCCGAGCAGAAGAAGGACCAGGAGAAGGGCTCGATGACGGTACAAGAGGCCGGTCGGCTCGGGGGCGAGAAGGGTGGGCAACGCGAGCGCGAGCTCGTGCAAAAAGGGCACGAGGCCGAGGAGGGCCGCGGCGGCGAGCAGGAGCAACGGGAGCAAAGCAGCGGCCGGAAGAGCAGCCGCTGAGCGAGCGCAGGCGGCGGACGCGAGGGATCGGCGCGTGATCGCCGGTCCCTCTTTTTTGGGCAATGACCATCCAGGACAAACGAAACGGGGAGCCGACGCGAGACGCGCCGCTCCCCTGTGTTCGCCCGGAGAAACGGGAGCTACTGGCCGCCGTCCTCCTACTTTTGCTGCTGCTGTTTCGGCTGCTGGCCCTGCTGCCGTTGTTGCTGCTGCTGCGGCTGGGCCGGGCGGAGCACCACGTCGAGCCGCACCTCATCCCCCTGGTTGTAGTTCTGGAGGGAAGCGGGCGGGAAATAGAAATCGAGCTGCCCTCGATCCGTCTGCACCTTGACGTCGCCCTTTTGCTTGTCGATGTCGACGATGCGGCCCGTCACCTCGTGGCGCCCGATCCCGGCCTGCGCCATCTTCTGGCCGCGCTGCTGCTGCTGCTTGTGCTGCTGCATGCCCTGCTGCTGCCCGGCGCCTTGCTGCTGCTGCTGCGCGGCCCCCTGCTGCGGCTGCTGCTGCTGCTGCGCGCCTTCCTCGGCCATCGCGAGCCCCGCCGTGGTGGCGAGAGCGGCCGCGGCCATCAGACCAAAGAGTTTCTTCATGGCTTTCCGTCTCCTCCGACCCATTCGACGCTCGGGAAGCCGGGCCATGACGAGCCTGGTTCCCCCCCCGAGGTCCCGGTGGGCCTCCGCCCTCCCCGCCTCGCAACGGTGGTGCCGTCCAGAACCGAGACGGATCGCGGACGCTCGCTCCTTTTCCAGCATGCCCGTCTGCGCAGACCCGGAACGCTCGGCCGCAAGCCCACGCCGGTCCCTGCTCACTCCAGAGACCGTTTGACGGGCCGGGGTCTCCGGCGTAAGCCCTCGACATGTCCGGCGCACCTCGTCGCTGGCCCTCGGCCCTCGCGCTCGTCGCATCGCTGATCGGGCTCGTCTTCGGCGGCCTCTCGACGCTCGATTACTCGAAGCACCTCGACCGCCAGGTCCACGACATCCACTGCTCGTTCGTCCCCGGGCTCTCCTCCGGCGGGGCGGGTGAGAGCGCTTGCCGCGCGGCCATGTACAGCCCGTACTCCGCGCTCTTCCGCGACCGGTACTGGGGCGGCATCCCGATCTCGCTCTTCGCGGTCGGCGCCTTCGCGTTCTTCGCGGCCTACGCGCTCTACCTCCTGCTCGCCGGGCCCCGGGCCCCGCGCCGCGCCGCCCAGTTCTTCGGCGCCGTGAGCCTCACGCCCCTCCTCGTCTCGGCGCTGATGTTCGCGATCTCGGCGCTCAAGCTCGGGCAGTACTGCAAGACCTGCGTCGGGATCTACATCTCGTCCGTCCTGCTCGCGATCGCGGGTGTCGTGATCCTGCTCGATGCCCGCAAGGGCGGCGCGGCGCCGGCGGCGGACAAGCCCGAGGGCGGCGCGGAAGGCGGGGGCGGCGGGCGGCCCGTGGGCTCGCTCTGGTTCGTGCCCGCCTGGCTCGCGGCGCTCGGGATCTTCACGATCACGCCGACCCTGCTCTACCTGAGCGCGCTGCCGAGCTACGCCTCGTACATCACGGGCTGCGGCAAGCTCGCGAAGCCAACCGAGCCGAACAACGCGCTCCTCAAGCACACGCCGGCCGGGGCCAAACAACAAGCGACGCTCTTCGTCGATCCGCTCTGCCCGACGTGCAAGGCCTTCCACAAGCGCCTCGAGGCCGACGGGATCTTCGAGCGCCTCGACACGACGCTCGTGCTCTTCCCGCTCGACAACGAGTGCAACTGGATGCTCGACCGCCCGCTGCACCCGGGCGCCTGCCTGGTCTCGAAAGCCGTGCTCTGCGGGGAGAACCGCGCGGTCGACGTGCTCGAATGGGCCTACGAGAACCAGGATCGGCTCCTCGAAGGCGCGAAGTCGCCGGCGGGGCTGCCGACCGTGCGCGCGGCGATCCGGGAGAAATGGGCGAACCTCGACGCGTGCATCGATTCGAAGGACACGAAGCTTCGGCTCGATAAAATGCTCCGCTACATCGTGGACAACAAGCTGCAGGTCTCGACGCCGCAGCTCTTCCTCGGCGACACGCGGCTCTGTGACGAGGACAGCGACATCGGCCTCGCCTACAGCATCCGCAAGCTCGCGCCGGACCTGAGGCTTCCATGAAATACGCTGGAATCATCGGAATCGTGGCCGGGTGCACGCTGCTCGCGGGGTCCGCCTTCGCGGTGCACGCAGAGGTAAAATCTTCGGCGGAGCGGCTGAAGACGGGGATCGCGGAGTCGGTGAAGCCCGCGGTGGCGATCGCGAACGACGCGGAGGCGCCGTATTGCACGCCGAAGTTCAAGGAAGTGCTGGCGCGCGTGATTCACGCGTGTGGTCTCGAAGGCGGGGCGGCGCGGCGCGGCTGCCAGCCGGCCGACGTGAAGACGCTCGCCTCGATCAGCGACGACGATTTCAACGCGCTCTTCACGCCGCTGAAGGAGCGCGGGGGCGTCGTGATGTACGACGACGGCTCGGAGAAGCTCGACGACGACGGCAAGAAGATGCTCGAGGAGCTCTGGGTCGAGCGCAAGGGCGCCCGGTATTTCTTCATCGTGGCGCGCGCCTCGAAGACGGGCACGCCGGACTTCAACCGGTCGCTCTCGCACAAGCGCGCGAACAGCGCGTTTTTCCACATCGGCGACAAGTTCAAGGAGCCCGATCTCGACAAGCAGGTGGGCCTGCTCTGGCTCGGCAACGAGTTCGCCCAGCTCGGCAAGGAATACTGCGAATGGAATGTCTCGCGGAAAGGCAAGCCCTGCGCCGCGGAGGCGATCAACCGGAGCGCGTTCGTGTCATGGGTCGATTGTCAATTGTGATGGGGGCTCCGGCCAGCCCTGCGGGCCGGCCTCTGCCCCCAAACCCCCGCGCCTTGCTCACTGCGTGCATGTTCTCGCTGGCCGTCGCGGCGTGCGAAAACGGAGGAACGGCAAAACCGGAGCCGCCGGTGACGGGCCGCAGCAATGCGGTCACGGCCCCGAACGGGGCGGCCGCGACGAACCCGGCCTCGGCCACGCCCTCCGCGAAGCCGAGCGCCGCGCCCGCCGCGCCTCGCAAGCTCTGCGCCGATACGACGGCGCGCCCGGCGCCGAAGGGTTCGCTCAAGACCGCCGCGGCCCCGGGCGCGACGGCGCTGCCCGGAAGCATTTCGTTCGGCGTCGGCAAATGGGTCTGGGTGAACCTCTGGGCGGCCTGGTGTGGGCCGTGCAAAGAAGAAATGCCCAGGCTCCAGAACTTCCAGAGCCGCCTGCGCAACGCCGGGGTGATGATCGACCTCGCGTTCGTCTCGCTCGACGACGACGAACGGCAGCTCTCGCGTTTCCTCGAAGCCCAGCCCGAGGCCGGCGTGCGCGCGTCCTACTGGCTGCCCGAGGGCGGCGGTCGTGACACCTGGATCTCGGCCCTCGGGGTCAAGGACGCGGGCAACCTCCCCGTCCACGCCCTCATCGCGCCGAGCGGGCAGCTCGCCTGCCTCATCCAGGGGGCCGTCGAGGAGTCCGACTACCAAGCGATCTCCGACATCGTCAGCGCGAAGCGATGACGCGCGGCGCCGGAAGCGGTAAGAGCTAGCCGCCCATGTCGGAGCCCGAAAAGAACCGCGATCCCTTCCAGCTCTGCGGCACCACCATCGAGGGCAAGTACCGCGTCACCCAGGTGATCGGCGACGGCGGCTTCGGCGTGGTGTACCGCGGCGAGCACATCGGTTTCGGCGAGAGCATCGCGATCAAGTGCTTGAAGCTGCCCGCGGAGCTCGGCGAGAAGCAACGCGCGCAGTTCCTCGAGCAGCTCCGCGAAGAAGGGCGGCTGCTCCATCGGCTCTCGCGCGTGACGTCCGGGATCGTGCAGGCGCTCGACGTCGGCGCGTTCGTCACGCAAAACGGCACGTGGGTTCCGTACCTCGTGCTCGAGTGGCTCGAAGGCGAGACGCTCGGCGAGCTCATCAAGCACCAGAGCAGCCGCGGCGGCATGAGCACGGCCGAGGCGATCGCGCTGCTCGAACCGGCGGCGCGCGCGCTCGCCGTGGCGCACGCGCAGAAGATCGCGCACCGCGACGTCAAGCCCGCGAACCTCTTCGTCACGGACGTCGGCGGCAAGCGCACCGTGAAGGTGCTCGACTTCGGCATCGCGAAGGTGCTCACCGAGCACGCGAGCTTCACCGAGGCGCTCGCCGCGACGAGGCAGGGCCCGACCGCGTTCACGCCGCGCTACGGCGCGCCCGAGCAGTTCAACAAGCAACGCGGCGCCACGGGCCCGTGGACCGACGTGTTCGCGCTCGCGCTGATCTTCGTGGAGCTCGTGAGCGCGCGCAAAGCGCTCGAAGGCGACGATCCGACGGAGCTCTACATCATCGCGGCGGATCCGAGCATGCGGCCGACGCCACGCGCGCGAGGCGCGAACGTGAGCGAGGCCGTCGAGCGCGTGATCGAGCGTGCGCTCAGCGTAGAGCCGAAGCACCGCTTCCCCGACGCGGGCGCGTTCTGGGACGCGCTCGTCGCGGCCGCGGCGGCCGAGGGCGCGGCCCGGGCCTCGTCCCCGGACAAACTGGCGGGCTCCATCCCGCCGACGATCCAGGAGTCTGCCGCGGACAGCTTGCTCTCGACGGCCGAGTTCGCCGAGAAGAAGCAGCTCGGCGTGGCGACGGAGCAGAACCGCGCGACGGGCAACATCCGGAACAGCGACGCGTTCGGCGCCACCGAGGCCGCGCCCACGGTGGGGAAGCCGGGCGCGAAGCCGGCGGGCCCCGTGACCACGCGGGATCGTGATCCGATGGCGGAGACGCCGCTCGGCGAGCGCCTGCCGCAGCCCTCGCAGACGGGCCCGAAGCAGCCGCCCGCGGGCGCGACGCCGCTGCCGCCCGCGAAGGACAGCACCGAAAAAACGGGGCTCGAATCGACGTCGACGGCCGAGGGGAAAGGCAAGCCGGTCTGGCCGTGGCTGCTCGGCGCGCTGCTCGTGGGCGGCGGGGCGCTCGGCTACACGCTGCTCACGATGGGCTCGCCCAAGGGCAAACCCACGCAAAAGCCCGTCGCGAGCGCGACGGCGACCGTGAAGGGCTCGCCCTCCGGCGGCCCCAACACCACGCTGCCGACGGCCCTCGCGAGCGCGAGCGCCAGCACGAGCGCGTCGGCGATGCCCTCGGCGTCCGCGGCCGCGCCGTTCGTGCCGCCGCGGGACATGGTCCTCGTCGCGCCGGCCTCGGCCAAGCTCGGCGAGGGCCCGGATCAGCGGCAGGTGACGCTCACGAAGGGGTTTTACCTCGACGCGATGGAGGTCACGACGGGGCAGTACCGCGCCTGCGTCGCGGCCGGGAAATGTCCTTCGGCCAAGCAGGTCGTCCTGCCGGCCGAGAGCGCGGCGCAGCTCATGGCGTCGGCCGACGCCGAGGAAGATCCCGAGGCGAAGGCCTCGCCCGAGGAGTTCGCCCAGGCGTGGACGCCGAAGTGCAACGACTCGCGTGACGCCACGGATCACCCGATCAACTGCGTCACGCACGCGGCCGCCGAGGCCTACTGCGCGTTCCGCGGCCGCCGTTTGCCCACGGAGGCCGAGTGGGAGCTCGCCGCGCGTGGCACCACGGCCCGCGCCTTCCCCTGGGGCGACAATGCGCCCACGTGCAACCGCGCCTGCTTCGATCGCAACGGCAAGTGCGTCGAGGGCAGCGAGGGCGTGGCGACGTGCCCCGCGGGCGGCAGGCCCCTCGATCGCACGCCCGACGCGCTCTACGACCTCGGCGGCAACGTGGCCGAGTGGGTCGCCGACGGCTACGCCTCGCCGCCGCCCGCGGGCACCGATCCCAAGGGCCCGACCAGCGTGCCCATGCGCGTCGTCCGCGGCGGCAGCTTCCTCGACCCGGCGAGCCGCATCCGCGCGAGCTTCCGCCTCGGCGTCGTCCCGAGCGCGGCGCACGTCACCATCGGCTTCCGCTGCGCGCTCGACGCGCCGGCCGAACCCACGCCCACGCCCTGATCCGCCCGTTTCGTCCTGCCTGAAGCGCGTTCGCCTGGGTACGTCCTCGTGCTCCATGGCACCACGCGCACGGGGTAAAACGTTGACATGGACGTAAAAGTTGGCGAGGGTCTACACGCGGCGGGGGGCCTCACGCAGGCTCCGCGCGATCACAGGAGCTTGTGCAGATGAGCAAATGGCTACTCAGCGCGGGCGCCTTCGTGGTGCTGTCGGGCGCCTTCGGATGTACGCCTCCGAAGGTCGTCACGCAGATCACGAGCGCTCGTGACCAGATGAAATTCCTGGTCGTTCAGGGCAACTCGCAGCAGGTCGTCAAGTGCCAGGTCGGCGCCGACGGCGCGCTCTCCGGATGCAAACCGATGCAGCTCGTCCTGCAGGACGAGGATTGAGAGGAGTCACCATGTCCCGCATCCCGATGGCGCTCGCCTCTCTTGCCCTCGCGGCCCTCGCGACGGGTTGTGTCACGCGCACGATCACCCGCTTCGAGGACAACCAGAAGAGCCCCGTGACCGCGCTCGAGGTCAGCAAGTTCGAGAACTACCTCTTCTTCGCGAAGAAGACGCACCAGTTCTACCTGTGCCAGGACACGGGGGACAAACTGATCTGCAAGCTGTCGTGTGACGGCGCGAACGATGTCGTCTGCCCGCAGGCGGGCGGCACGTATTCTGGCGCTACGACGAACGTCCGCTGAGAAAGGAGAAGCACGATGAAATCGATTCGTATCGCGCTCGTCGCGCTGCTCGCGCTCGCCGGCGTCGCGTGTGGGCCTCCGCCGAAGATCCTGACCTCGCAGACGTTCCTCGGTCCCGAGAAGGTGTACCAGGAGCGCATCCAGAACACGGGCCAGGTCGATCCCTCGACGAAGAAGCAGCTCTTCAACTTCTCCGTCACCGTGTGTGACGTCACCGACACCGGCTCCGCGAATTGCAAGGAGACCAAGGTGCTCGACAACGTCCTTCCCGAGAGCATTTACTGACAGGAGGAGCGATCGCCATGAAGAAACTTCTTTGGGCCTGCGCGGCGCTCTGCCTGCTGACCGGCGTCGGCTGCTCGAACCAGGTTCGTTACCGCACCGCGGGTCACTGGATGTCGACCCCGGACGGCAAGCCCGTCCTTTACCAGACCTACCTCGAGGGCACGTGCTCGAGCGGCTTCGCCGGCTTCGGCAAGGGCTGCTCCGACACGAACTCGAAGCTCAAGCGCTGCACGCTGAACCCCGACAACACGCTCACCTGCGTGGACGACACCACCGCGAACGCGATGCTCAACAAGGACCTCCCCGAGCGTTGATGCGAGGGCCCTCAATCGAGAGGGCCCCGATCGAACGCCTCGAGGATCTCGTCCCACGCGGCTCCGTCCCGGAGCCCGAGCGTCTCCCGCCTCGCCGAAAGACACGCCTCGCTGCCGGCCACGAATGCACGGCAGTCCCCGGGGCGAATCTCGTAAATCGTGCACCGGTTGTCCGGGCCGAGCAATTGGCACCGGCCATCGTCGGCCAGACGAAGCGTGACCCGCCCGTCCCGCGACCGTTTCACGTACGCCCGCCCCGTGAGGTCTCTCCGGCCCGCGGCACGGAAGCGCGCGAGGTCGTGCGCGTCGAGGCGCACGTCGGCGTCGTGGCAGCAGGCCGCGCAGGCCGTGCAATCGAGTGGCATCACCCGCGTCGGCCCCTCGAAGAGCGTGTCGCGCGCGCACCAGTCGAGCACGACGGGCCGGAAGCGCGGCCGGACCCGCACGAGGGCGAGCCCCGACGCCGGGCCGGTCTTCACGCGCCGAAATCGCCGCTGCTCCAGGGTGAGCAGGGCAGAGAGGCCGAGTTCGGTGAGCTTTCCCGCTTCGGTCAGCCCGAGGAGGATCTGCACCGAATCCCGGTCGTCCACGATCGCGGCGAGCCCGCCCGCGCGTACGTGGGCGGCCGCGCGTAGGAGCCTGCGCGGCGGGAACCTGCGCCAGACGGGGCGCTCCACGAGCGGCGCGGACATGCCGAGGCCCTATCACGTGCGCGGCGCCGGGAGGGGACGTTTTCCGGCGACGTGATTATGATCGGAGGGATGGCAGCCGAGCGCTCGGACCTTTCGAACCGGAAGATTTACATCATGAAGACGGGCGAGCCCGTGCCCAAGGTGCGCGAGCGCCGCGGCGAGTTCGCTGATCTCATCACGGGCGTCATCGGAGACGCCTGGAGCGGCGGCTACGACACGTTCGACGCCCGCGAGGGCGGACCGCCGGACATGCGCGACGCCGCCGCCCTCGTGATCACCGGCTCGGCGGCGAACGTGCCCGACCGCGAGCCGTGGATGCTCGCCACGGAGGGCTTCTTGCGCGAGGTCGTGGGCCTCGGCGTGCCCACGTTCGGGATTTGCTTTGGCCACCAAATTCTCGCCCAGGCGCTCGGGGGCGAGGTGCAACGAAACCCGCGCGGCCGCGAGATCGGCACGCGGGCGATCCACAGGCTCGCGGACGACCCGATCTTCGACGGCTTGCCCGAGGTCTTCCGGGCGAACGTGACGCACGTGGATACGGTCGTGCGGCTGCCGCACGGGGCAACCGCGCTCGCGAAGAACGACCTCGAAGACCACCACGCGATCCGCTTCACCGAGACCTGCTACGGCGTGCAATTCCACCCCGAGCTCGATGCCGACGTGATGCGCGGCTACATCGAGCACCGCTGGGAGATCCTCGCGGGCGAGGGCTTTGCCGTCGAGTCGCTGCACGCCGAGATCGAGGAGGGCGAGTTCGGGCGGCGCACGCTCCTCAACTTCATCCGCCACATCCTGCCGCGCCGCGCCCGCTGACGTGCGCGCCACGCGCGCTGACGTTACGTCATCACCGTAAAAACTGACTCGCGGGTCAGGTCGGGACGAACCCCGCGTGGGGTGTTGAATGACCGGCCGGTCTGCCGGCGCTAAGCGCTCTTTTTGCGGGCTTTGCGCGGCTTCGGGGGCACGGAGACGGGGGCCTCGGGGGCGCGGTCGATGCGCAGGAAGCCGCGCTGCAGGTAGCGGAAGAGCTGGTCGACGAGCTGCTCGCGGGGCCAGGCCTGGCCTCGGTCGGTGCTCTCGGTGAAGATTTCCTTGAGGGCGCCGATCGTGAACGTCGCGTACATCGTGGTGTCGCCTTCGGCCACGATGCCGAGGCGCTGGCCTTCGTCGAGGCTCATGCGGAGCAACGTCTTCACGCCGTCGTAGAAGGAGCGGATCTTCGCGGCGAAGGCGGGATCGAGGCCCGGCGCGAAGGAGAGCAAGAGCTGCGTGAGCGCCGGGTCGTCGAGCAGGACGGCCACGATGCCGCGGATGTTATGCTTGATCTGCGCCTCGATGTCGCCCTGCGTGTCGACGGTGAGGATCGCGCCGCCGAGGCGCGAGAAGAGCCCGTCGACGAGCTCCACGAAGACCGAACGCTTGTCGGGGAAGTAGAGATAAAACGTGCCCTTGGCGACGCTCGCCCGGGCCACGATGTCGTCGACCTTCGCCGCGTGATAGCCCTTCGTCGCGAAGACGTCGCGAGCCGCACGGAGGAGCTCGAGACGACGCTCGGCCTTGTCCATGCGGCGCTCGCCCTTGTCCATGAAGGGCCTTGTACCACCTCGCCCGCGTGACGCGCACAACGGATGAGCGCCCGACGAGCGGGCTCAGCCTTGCGGGGATCGGGTCACCATGTTACCCCATTCTGACTGACTGGACAGTCAGTCGGCGGCAAACGGCACGGGAGAGGGACCGCATGGAGAGACGTGACCCGGTGGTGGTCGGGATCGACGTGGGCTCGACGACGGTGAAGGCCGTCGTGCTCGATCCAGGGACGCTCGAAATCCTCTGGAGCGACTACCAGCGCCACCAGACCAAGCAGCCCGAGAAGGTGCTGGAGATGCTCCAGCAGATCGAGGCGGCGTTCCCGCACTCGCCGCGCGCCGAGTGGCGCGTGTTCATGACGGGCTCGGGCGCGGCGCCGCTCTGCCCCTCGCTCGGCGCGAAGTTCGTCCAGGAAGTCAACGCCGTGACGCTCGCGGTGGAGAAGCTCCATCCGGACGTGGGGAGCGTGATCGAGCTCGGCGGGCAGGACGCGAAGATCATCATCTTCAAGAAGGACGAGAAGACCGGCGACAAGACCGCGGCGCCGTCGATGAACGACAAGTGCGCCTCGGGCACGGGCGCGACGATCGACAAGTGCATGATCAAGGTGGGTTTGCCCCCCGAGGTCGTGCGCGAGATCCACTTCGACGACTCGAAGCTGCACCACGTCGCGGCGAAATGCGGCGTGTTCGCCGAGACGGACATCGTGAACCTCGTGAAGAGCGGGATCCCGTCGACGGAGATCCTGTGCTCGCTCGCGGACGCGATCGTCTTGCAGAACCTGTCCGTACTGACGCGCGGGTCAACCTTGAAACACCGGGTGATCCTGCTCGGCGGGCCGAACACGTACCTGCCGTTCTTGCAGGAGTGCTGGCGCAAGCGCATCCCCGAGACGTGGGACGAGCGCGGCTACGCGTGGCCGAAGGATCGGCCGATCGAGGAGACGATCTTCGTCCCGGAGAACGCGCAGTACTACGCGGCGTACGGCTCGTGCGTGTACGGCCTGCGCGAGGCGGCCGAGGTGGGCCTGTACGCGGGGACGGATGGGCTCGTCGACTACATGAAGAACGGGCGCAAGGCGCGGCTCGGCGAGAGCGCGGGGCCGCCGCTCGTCCGGACGAACGACGAGGTCGACGAGTTCCGCAAGCTGTACGCGATCCCGCGATTCAAGCCGATGCAGCTCGAAGCCGGGAAGGTCGTGCGCGGCGTGATCGGCGTGGACGGCGGGTCGACGTCGTCGAAGGCGGTGCTCGTCGACGAGGACGGCGAGATCGTCTGCAAGGCCTACCAGCTCTCGAAGGGCAACCCGATCCAGGACACGAAGGAGCTGCTCGCGCAGCTCCGCGACTACGTGCAGGGCCAGGGCGCGACGCTCGACGTGCTCGGCTTCGGGGCCACGGGCTACGCGGCGGACGTCTTGCAGGAGACGATGCGCGCGGACGTGAACATCGTCGAGACCGTGGCGCACATGATGAGCGCGGTGCGGTACTTCGGCGACGTCGACGTCATCTGCGACATCGGCGGGCAGGACATCAAGGTCCTGTTCATGAAGAACGGCGACATCGCGAACTTCCGCCTCTCGAACTCGTGCTCGGCCGGCAACGGGATGCTGCTCCAGGCGATGGCCGATCAGTTTGGCCTCAAAGTGACGGAGTACGCGGACACGGCGTTCCAGGCCGAGCTCGCGCCGAAGTTCAGCTACGGCTGCGCCGTCTTCCTCGACACGGATCGCGTGAACTTCCAGAAGGAAGGGTTCTCGAAGGAGGAGCTGCTCGCGGGGCTCGCGCAGGTCCTTCCGAAGAACGTCTGGCAGTACGTCGTGCAGATCCCGCGGCTCGCGTCGCTCGGGCGCAGGTTCGTCCTGCAGGGCGGCACGCAGTACAACCTCGCCGCGGTCAAGGCGCAGGTCGACTACATCAAGGAGCGCGTGCCGGAGGCGGAGGTGTTCGTCCACCCGCACACGGGCGAGGCCGGCGCGATCGGCGCGGCGTTCGAGACGCTGCGCGTGATCAAGCGGCGCGGGACGAGCACGTTCATCGGGCTCGAAGCCGCGATCGACCTCAAGTACCACACGAAAAACGACGAGGAGACCGTCTGCCACTTCTGCCCGAACGAGTGCAAGCGGACGTTCATCGACGCCGAGCGGCCCGATGGTTCGACGGCGCGGTACATCTCGGGCTTCTCCTGCGAGAAGGGCACGGTCGAGAGCGAGGACGCGATGCTCGCGCTCGTGGCCGAGCGGAAGAAGATCGCGAAGCAGTTCCCGAACTGCGTCGACTACGAGTCGAAGCTCGCGTTCAGGAGCTTCCACAAGGGCAACCCGATGCCCGCCGACGGGACGCCGATCAAGGACCACGTCGTGAAGAAGGGCCTCTTCAGCGTGCGTCGCGTGGAGACGACGCGGCCCTTCCGTCGCAGCGGCACCGAGGTGCAGGAGCGGCTGCGCCGGACGCGCATCGGCATCCCACGCGTGCTGAACCTCTACTCGACGGGTCCGTATTTCCGGGCCTACTTCGAGGCGCTCGGGATCCCGAAGCAGAACGTGATCTTCAGCGACGAGACGACCGAGGAGATGTGGGTCGAGGGCGGCAAGTACGGCTCGGTCGATCCGTGCTTCCCGTCGAAGGTGACGCAGGCGCACATCCACAACCTGCTGTTCCACCACCACACGCCGGAGAAACCGCTCAAGTACGTCTTCTTCCCGATCCTCACGCACGTGCCGAGCTTCGGGAAGAACGTGATGGACAACGCGAGCTGCCCGATCGTCGCGGGCGTGCCCGACGTGATGAAGGCGGCGTTCACGAAGGAGGTCGACTTCTTCGCGACGCGCGGGATCGAGTACCTGGATCCGCCGCTCACGTTCGCCGAGCCGCTGCTCACGGCGCGGCGCATGTACGAGTGCTGGGGTCCGCGACTCGGGATCACCGAGGACGAGAGTGATCACGCGCATCGCGAGGCGATGGCGGCGCTCGCGGCGTTCGAGCGCGAGCTGCAGGAGAAGGGGCGCGCGATCCTGGAGACGGTCGAGGCGGAGAACCGCGTGGCCATCCTGATGGTCGGCCGGCCGTACCACTCGGATCCGGGGCTGAACCACGGCATCCCGGAGGAGTTCCAGGTGCTCGGCTACCCGATCCTCAGCGTGCGCTCGATCCCGCGCGACGACGAGTACCTGCGCCGTTACTTCAAAGAGGAGTACGCGCGCGGACAACACCCGCTCGACATCAACGACGTGTGGCCGGAGAACTACTCGGCGAACAGCGCCCAGAAGGTGTGGGCCGTGAAGTTCGCCGCGCGGCACCCGAACGTCGTGCTGCTCGATCTGTCGAGCTTCAAGTGCGGCCACGACGCGCCGACGTACGGCATCGTGGACGGGATCGTGTCGTCGAGCGCGACGCCCTACGCGGCGCTGCACGACATCGACGCGAACAAGCCCGGCGGCTCGATCAAGATCCGCGTGAAGACGTACGCGCACAGCCTGAAGCTCTACCAGGAGTCGCTGGAAGACCTCGCGAAGAAGAAGGCTGAGCTTTCGCACAACATCGACAAGAAGCGGCTCGAGCTCTTGCAGCTCAAACAAAAGCAGCAGGCGGAGCGGCGGATGTCGGATCCGGAGCTGGAGAAGCAGATCATGGAGCTCTCGGCGAAGGTGCGGGCCTACGAGGCGCCCCCGCCGGCCCCGCCCGAGCCGCCGAAGGGCCTCGTTCAACTCAAGAAGAAGCGCGCCGACGGCAGCGTCGTATCGGTTTGACGTCGAAGGAGTTCAGGGAGGAATCGATGGAAACTGCAGTGCAGAGGACGCGGCTGCCAATCATGAACGGCGGCGCGAAGCAGTCCGTGGTCGACGAGGCCCTCGAGGCCGAGCTCCGCGCCTTCGAGGAGGCGGAGCGTGAGCGCCTCGGCATCAAGGCCGAGCGCAAGCAGTGGGTCGACTCGATGCTCAACCCGCAGGTGAAGCGGAGCGAGCGCGAGAACGTGACGCTCCTGATCTCGGGCCTCACGGCGGCGCAGGACTTCCTCGTGGAAGGCGCGCTCGGCGGACTCGGCTACAAGATCAAGAACATCGGCTGTCCGGACCAGGAAGGCCTGCAGGTCGGCAAGGAGTTCGGCAACCGCGGCCAGTGCAACCCGACGTACTTCACCGTCGGCAACCTGGTGAACTACCTGATCAAGCTCCGCGACGAGAAGGGTTTGACCAGCGAGGAGGTCGTCAAGAACTACGTGTTCCTGACGGCCGGCGCGTGCGGGCCCTGCCGCTTCGGGATGTACGTGACGGAGTACCGCAAAGCGCTGCGCGACGCGGGCTTCGACGGCTTCCGGGTGATGCTGTTCCAGCAGACCGGGGGCCTCTCGCAGGCGACGGGCGACGACGTGGGCATCGACATGAACCCCGCGTTCTTCGTGGGGATCGTGAAGGGCATCGTGTGTGGCGACGTGCTGAACGCGCTCGGCTACCGCATCCGGCCCTACGAGGTCGTGCCCGGCGCGACGAACAAGGCGCTCGAAGAGGCCAAGCGCATCATCTACAAGGCGCTGCACGACCAGACGAACGTGTTCGTCGCGCTCTACAAGTGCCGCAAGCTCTTCGAGGCGATCGAGGTCGACCGGCTGCGCGTGCGCGCGAAGGCGTCGATCATCGGCGAGTTCTGGGCGATGACGACGGAGGGCGACGGCAACTACCAGCTCCAGAAGTTCCTCGAGAGCGAAGGCGCCGAGAACGACATTCAGCTCACGACGGCGTGGCTGCTCTACAACGTGTGGGAGGTCCGTCACGACACGCAGGATCGCGAGGTGCTGCGCGGCGTGGACGAGGGGACGATGGGCCTCAAGGACCACCAGGGCGAGTTCGACGTGGCGAAGCGGATCGCCACGATGCGGCTCGCGGAGGGCGCGCTGAAGCTCGGCTTCCAGGCGTTCGCGCAGCCGATCGGCCTGCACGACTATCACCTGCCGGACATGGACCTCGTCGCGCAGGTGGCCGAGGACTACTACTCGAACGATCTGCGCGGCGGCGAAGGGCACATGGAGGTCGGCAAGCTGATCGTGAACACGGTGCGCGCGAAGGCGCACATCACGGTGAGCGTGAAGCCGTTCGGATGCATGCCCTCGTCCGGGGTCTCGGACGGCGTGCAGTCGCTGATCACCGGGAAGTACCCGGGCACGATCTTCTGCGCGGTCGAGACGAGCGGCGACGGCGCGGCGAACTTCTACTCGCGCATCCAGATGTACATGTTCAAGGCGCGGATCGCGGCCGAGCAGGAGCTCGAGCGCGTGCTCGCCGAAGAGGGCCTGACGATCGAGCAGGTGCGCGCGTTCCTCGACGCGAACCCGAAGTACAAGAGCGCGCTTTACTACCCGCCCCACCGCGTCGCGGGGACGGCGGCGAACCTGGTCTACGCGGTGGCGCCGCTCATCAAGAAGTCGGCCGCGGAGCGCGTGATCGACAAGGCCAAACACGCGGCCGAGGCGCTGCGCGACGTGGCCGTGAACGCGCCCGGGACGATCGCCGAGGTGTATCGGAAGGCGACGGATCCCGAGACGATCGCGAAGGCGCGCGAGGACGCGCTCGTCCTCCGCGACATCGTGCGCGGCAAGGCCATGGAGCGCTTCCGTCCGCTCCTGCAGCAGCTCTTGGGCAAGGCCGTGTTCGAGAACAACCCCGAGATCCGGACGACGACCTACGAGCCGATCGCCGCAGAATGATCCCGTCTTGACCACCGCGTGACCCCCTGCGACCGTGGGGCATGGTTCCGGGAGAAGAGAAGACGACCCTCGCCGTGGGCGTCGTGCTCACGTCGGATCCGGAGGGGTCACGCGCGTCGCTCGCCGCGTTCTGCAAAGCGCTGTCGGAGGCGACGGGCTTCGAGGTGCACGGCCTCGGAGGCTGGAACTACAACACACTGCTCGAAGCCCTGGAGACCGGCGAGGTCGATCTCGGCTGGTTACCGCCGCTCGTGGCGATGCGCGCGACGAGCCGCGCGCGCGTCATGCCGATCGTGCTGCCCGTGCGGAACGGGGCGTCGTCATACATGACGGCGCTCTACGCGCCGACGAACTCGACGCTGCGCGAGATCGGCGATCTCCAGGGGCTACGCGCGGCGTGGGTCGATCGGCAGAGCGCCGCCGGGTACATCGTGCTCCGGGCGCACCTGCGCTCGATCGGCGTGGACCTCGATCGCGCCTTCCGCGAGAACCTCTTCTTCGGCTCGCACGGCGAGGTGGCGCGCGCGGTGCTGCGGGGCGACGCGGACGTGGGCGCGACGTTCGTGCACGTGGAGCCGGACCCGAGCCATCCGCGCGGCGAGCGCATCGTGCGGGCCGGATGGGGCAAGGCGGACGTGCACGTGATCACGTGCGCGGGACCGATCCCGTCGGACGTGATGGCCGCGAGCGTGCGCGTGCCGGTGGCGACGATGCGCAAGGTGCAGCGGGCGCTCGTGGGCAGCGGAGACAGCGAGCTCGGTCGGGCCGCGCAGGCGCTCTTCGGCGCGGAGGGGTTCGTCGTGGCGCTGAGCGAGCACCTGGATCCGCTGGCGAAGCTCATCGCCAAGCAGGAGTCCGAGGGCTAACGCGCGATCGTCTGCGTCTGCGGCGTCTTGCCTTGTTCGAGGGCGCGCAGGGCCGCGTCGAGGGCGTCGGCATTCGCGAGGCCGAAGTTGCGGAAGACCTCACGGCCCTGGGGATCGAGGATGACGACGCTCGGGACGTGGTGGAGGCCCTGGAAAGGCCCGGCGCCCGCGATCGTGGCGTCGTCGGCCATGGCGACCGGATACGGCGGATCGACGACCTTCGCGAAGGCCTCGACGAGCAGCTTGTGGTGCGGCGGTTCGAGGACGACGAGGCCGGCGTTGATGCGCGGGACGTGTCGCCTGACGAGGGTCGAGAGGAAGCGGGCCTGCGCGTGGGACGAGTCGTCGTACGTCGCGACGAACCCGATCACGGTGTAGCGTCCCGCGACGGTCTCCGTCGACAAGGCGCCGCCGTCGAGCGTCTCGTACGAGAAGACGATCCGCGGGCCACGCACGAGCGGCTGCGTGGGCGCGTCGGGCGGAGGCGTGGACGAGCACGCGACCGGGGCCGCGAGGAAGGCGAGGAGCAAGGCGCGTCTAACGCGGATCATCGATCGCCTCGAAGTCGGCGTCGAAGAGGTCGGCGAACTCGCGCAGCGACGCGGGCAGCTCGCGGCCGCGACGGCGATGGGCGAGGATCGCATGCGCGAGCTCCTCGACGACCGGGGTGAGCGGCGTGGTCTCGAGCAAGACGCCGTCGACGACGGCGCCGCTGCGCGGGGCGTCGCCCTCGCTGAGAAGGCAGTCGTGTCGGGCCCAGAAGAAGCCTTCATCGGGCAGGTAGCGGCACCAGAGGACACGGACGAAGCGGAGGTAGACGGGCTGGACGAGCGCGACGACACGCGCGCCGCCGCGCGCCATGCCCGAGAGGGCGCGGATGGGCCGGCCGCGCCACGCCGCGGTGTCGCCGAGGATGATGGCCGCCTCCATGCGCGCGCGGCGCTCGGGATCGGCCTCGACGGCGAGGAGCGGGGCGTAGAGGGCGACGAGGGGAACGGACAAACCAGGCGCGTCCTCGGCGAGCGCGTCGAGCCAGGCGTCGCGGGCTTCGGGCGCGAGACCGGCGTAGACGTCGGCCGCGGCGAGGGCGGCGTCGGCGTCGTTGGCGAGCGCGCCGAGCCACTCGCGCCAGGCGGCGAGGATACGCGGCTCGGGGTTTCCGGGCTCCTGGGGCTCGTTCATCGATCACTCCCGGCAGAGGCCGCGGGATGGACGCGGGCGTCGATCTCCCGCGCGAGGTCGTCGAGCAGCTCGACGAGCTCTTTTTCGCGATCGGGCGGCGCGGCGACGAAGAGCTCGCCGCCTCGCTCGGCGAAGATCGTGCCGAGGCCCTCGCTCGCTTCGAGGATGCCCTTGAGAAAAACGACATCCGCGGGACGAACGTCGACGCGACGCACGAGCATGCCCGCCGAGGCTTCGGGGATCGGGAGCGCGCGTCGCCTCCGTGCAGGACCTCCGTGGCCAGGGCTTCGCGCGGCGGAAGGCGCTTGGTCGGCGTGAGGCGTGCAGGCGCGATCGGAGTGATGCGCCGTGTCGGACGGGGGCATGGGACGGAACAGGTAAGCACTGCCCGACGCCGGGATCCAGCACGGGTACGACCCTCCACGCGTGCCATGTCCGGACGGCCTTTCCAGCCGAGGAAGGAGCGCTCGCGCCGTGCTCGTCGGGGCAAAGGCGCTAGATTCGTGCCGCCATGTCGTACGGGAAAGACGATCGGGTCGCCGAAGTTGCTTGCGCTCCGCAGAGCCGGGATCGGGAGCCCGGGAGGGAGGACGAACCCGGGCGCGCGCTCGCGTTCGGGGCCCCGGCCCGCGCACCGCGGAAAACCGAGGAAGAGGACGACGACATGGACCTGCCGCCGCTCGACACGGACCCGGACGCCGGAGACGACGACGCGGAGGACGACAGGTTTGACGATGCTCTGCCGGATCTGCGCGATGACGGCGGAGATCCGCTCGACGACGCGAACGCTCAGGATCTCGATGTGGGGCTCGACGTCGAGGACGACGCGGATGCGGGCTCCGGGGACGACGCCGAGGATGGCGTCGACGTGGGATCGCTCGACGAGGATCTGGCCACGCTCGATAGCGAGGAGAGCGCGCTCGGCGAGGATCGGGAGGAGGGCGCGTTCGGCGACGACGACGCGGCGGATCTGGAGCTCGACGCGACCCAGGACGACGGCGGCGCGGAAGGGACGGGCGAGAACGCGGAGGACGACGTCGACGAGTCGGCGCTGCCCGAGCTCGACGAGAGCGCGAACGACGAGGTGGACGACGAGGCGCTCGCGGACGAGCTGCTCGAAGAGGCGGCGCGCGGAAAAGTGCCGCCGTGGGCGCCGAGCCGGTTCGTGGTGCTCGAAGGCGCCGGCGCACCCGTGCCATGCACCGCGGTGACGGTGTGCGGAGGGCGCGTGCTCGCCGCGGGGGACGTGGTGCTCGCGGTGGACGAGGGCGCGCACGCGGCGCGGCAGACGGGACTCGATACGCCGAGCACGGCGGTCGTCGCGACGGACGAGGTGACGGTGGTGGCGCTGTCGCGCGGCGGGCTGCTCGTGAGCCGCGATGGATGCGCGTCTGCGGCGCCGGTCGCAGGGTTCCGATCGGAGAAGGGCCCCGTGGAGCTCGCGGCGACGCCGGGGCGGATCTGGATCCTGCACGAGGGCTCGCTCTGGTCGATGACGGGCCGCGAAGGGAAACCGGTGCTCGCGCGGGAAGGCGGAGTGCGGGCGATCAAAGCGGCGGGCGGGACGCTCGTGGTGCTGGCGACGCGGCCCGAAGGCGCGGCGATCGAGAGGCTGCGCGGCGACGACGAGGCCTGGCAGAGGGCGCCACTCGAAGGCGCGGCGGCCGAGCTCGCCGTGGGGGCTCCGAGGCCGGGCCTCGCGGTCGCGGCGGCGGGGAAGCGCGTGGCGATCGTGTCGCCACGCGGGCTGCTCCTGTCGAACGACGGCGCGCATTCGTTCGAGTCGGTCGATCTGCACGACGTGATCGGGGCGTGCTTCGCGGGCGACGAGGAGGATGCGCCGCTCTACGCGCTGATGGCGCCCCCGGGCGACGCGACGTCGTACGTGGTGCGCGTGGGCGAAGACGGCGACGTGTCGCGCGTCGCGGAGCTACGCGGGCAGGACGGGACGGGCCTCGGCGAGGCGTCGATCGCGTGGGACGGCTCGCGCGAGCTCGTCTGGATCGCGAGCCGCCTCGGGCTCGTCGCGCTCGGCCTGGCGCGGCCGCACTGACAGCGGGGATCAGCTTTCGACGAAGGCGCGGTGCAGGGCGCGCTGCGCCTCGGCGAGGGCGCTCGCCGGGACGACGGCGCTGAGCCGGAGCGGCGTCGCGGTGAGGGCGCTCGGGGTCGCGGAGACAGCGCGGAGCGCGGCGAGGAAACGCGCGAGAGGCTCGGTCGTCGCGGCCAGGCCATCACCGACGACGCTGACGACGGCGACGTCCTCCACGAGCGCGAGCGACGGCAAGGCCCCCGTGAGCCGCTGCTTCGCGCCGCGCCAGTCGGGCACGTTGAGCAGCGAGACCACGAAGCTCGCGCCGCGCTCGTTCACCGCGAGGTCCTTCAAGGGCACCTTGGCCTCGCCGGCGACGCGGAGCAGATCGTCGAGCCTCGCCACGTCGGGCAGGCTCCCGAGCGCGACGTTGCCTTCGCCGACGACGGCGCGGGCGCGGAGATCCTCACGCGGGCCGAACTTGCGCACCACGGTCTGGCGGCTGCCCTCTTCCTCCGCGTCGAACGTCGAGCGCGCGTAGATCGCGATGTTCGCGCGGCGTGCCCACTCGACGGCCTGCGCGCAGACGACCTTCGCGCCGCACTCGGCCATCTCCTGCAGCATGGCGTGATCGAGCTCGGGCAGGTGCTGCGCGTCGGGCACGACACGCGGATCGGCCGAGTAGACCCCGTCGACGTCGCTGTAGATCTCGCATCGCTCGGCTTCGAGCGCGGCGGCGAGCGCGACGGCCGTGGTGTCGGAGCCGCCGCGGCCGAGCGTCGTGATCTCGCGCCGATAGCTCATGCCCTGGTAGCCGGCGATGATCACGATCTGCCCGCGCGCGAGCTCGTCCTCGATGCGGTGCGGCCGGACCTCGATGATGCGCGCGTCGAAGTGTCGGTCGTTCGTGAGGATGCCGGACTGCGAGCCGGTGAACGAGATCGCGGCCTCGCCACGCGCCTGGATCGCGATCGAGAGCAGCGCCATGGAGACGCGCTCGCCGGTGGAGAGGAGCATGTCGAGCTCGCGGCGCGGCGGATCGGCGGCGCCTCCGGCCTGGCTCGCGACCTGCCGCGCGAGCGAGAGCAGGCCGTCGGTCGTCTTGCCCATCGCGCTCACGACGACGACGACGTCGTTGCCCGCGCGCTTTGCGGCGACCACACGATCGGCCACCCGCCCGAGCTTCTCGACGTCGGCCACCGAGGAGCCGCCGTACTTCTGGACGATGATCGGACGCCGCCTTCCGTTCGACTCACTGCCTTGCACGAGGTACCTCGGGGAGAAGAGGGCGCGCGAGCGCGCCTTCGTCGACCGCTAGCACGACCGCCGTGGAAGGGGCAAACACGCGGCGAGGCTAGTCCTCCTCGCTCGCCGCCATCATTTCGTAAAGCTCCGCCTCGGAGGGCCGGCCCTCGGCCCGCGCCGTCTCTGCGAGCCGCTCGAGCACCGCGCGCCTGCGCGGCCAGAGCTCGCGCCGGACGTCCTCGCCGCCCTCCTCGATACGCGCCGAGAGAAGCGCGAAGAGCTCGAGATCGCGGCCGAGACGCGCGAGCGCGTCGGCGAGATGGAGCGCGACCTCGTGATCGTGTGGGTTCGCGCGGAGCTTGTCGGTGAGGCGCTCGACGAGGATCTCGTCGTTCTCGCCGTCGTCCTCGTCGACCATGGGCCCTTCGTCGAGCGGACGAACGGACTCCACCGTGGGCGCGGGAGGCGTGAAGGAAGGCGCACGATCCGACGGCGTGATCTCCTCGATCGGAGCAGGCGGGGGTGCGGCCTGGAGCGGAGGCGCGGGCGCGACACGGCCGAGCTCGGTCGCGATGCGACGGAAGGCGGCGCCGATCTGGCGATCGCGCGGGCGCAGCCGGATCGCGACGCTCAGGTGGCGCTGCGCGGCGCGCAGATCACCACGCGCGTTCTCCTCGATGTCGGCAGCTTCGACGAGCATCGCCGCCACGGCCGCGGCGCGATCGGGATCGTCCGGAGAAACCGCTTCTGCCGCTTCGCGCAGCCGCGCGAGCGCGAGCGAGGCGCCCGCGAGATCCCCGAGCTCGGCGCGCCATCGACCTTCGAGCGCGCGCGCCTCCGCGGTCTGCAAGAGCCCCGGCGGGATCGCACGGACCCGCGCGATCGCAGCGGGACGATCGGAGGCGTACTCGACGAGCGCACGCGCGAGCTCGATCTCGACCGAAGGCAACGTGCGCCCCGCACGCGCGGCGAGCGACGCGGCGCGCGCGAGCAGATCGAGAGCGCGCCGGCCCTCCCCCGCGGCGCGGAGCGACAGCGCGAGCCCGAGCGCTGCTTCCGGGCTGTCGGGCGCATACCGAAGCGCCCGCTCGAACAGCACACGCGCCTCGGCCACGTAGCTGCGCGACAGGAACGCATCGGCCGCGCGGCTCCAGATGCGATGCCGCGCCTCGGGCCCGCGGGCCGCAGCTTCGAGGTGCTCGGCGTCGGCCCGCGCGCCCTGCGCGTCTCCGACATCGAGCCGCGCTTCGATCCGCGCCCAGCGTGCATCCTCCAGGCTCGGCGAGCGCACGACGGCTTGATCCAGTGCATCGAGCCGCGTAGCGAGCTCCGACGAGATCCGCGCGACCTCGAGCCACACGAGCGCCGCGAGCGGCCCGAACGCCTCGGCGTGCGCGGCGCGCGCGTAGGCTGCGATCGCCCCGCCTTCGTCGCCGATCGCCGCGAGCAGAGCGCCGCCGAGCAGGCCCGCGTCGATCGCTGGGATCGCGTCGACCAGCGTCGAGAGCGCGGCCTCGGCTCGCTCACCCTCGGCGACGTCGATCCAGGCGATCCGCGAGGAGATCTCGGGGTGCCGCGGCGCGCGCTCCAGCGCGAGCAGATACCGCCGGCGCGCCTCTTCGAGATCGCCCGCGGCCGCGATCGCATCCGCCTCCGCCGTCAGCTCGGCTTGCTCGATCGCGCGGATCGCCGCGGCCGCGAGCGCAGGCGGCGACGCGGTGGCATCCGCGCGCAGGGACAAACTCCCCTCCTCCGCCGCCGGCGCTTCCCACCGCGCGCCGTGCACCGACGGCGCGCGCGCGCCGGCCGCCGGCATCACGTGCCGCACGAGCGAAGCCACGGCGTCGGGCAGGATCACCGCGCTGCCTGCGAGGCGCCCGAACGGCCGACAAACCTCGGCGAGCGCACGCAACGCGAGCACATGCGGCGGCGCGCCGAGGCCCACGCCGCGCGCGCGCTCGGGCACGAGACGCACGTCTCGCTCGTTCGGCGCGATCACCACGTCGAACGCGAGTGCCGCGCGCCCGAGCCGCATCCCCACGCGGAGCCCCAGCTCCGTCGCGACGATCCCGATCTCGGGCGTCCCTTCCCCGAGCACGCCTCTCGCGCGCGGAGCCACGAACGCCGCGAGATCCTCGGTCCTCGCCGACACGGCGAGCCGCCCGAGCACGCCGCGTCGATGCCGGAACCGCGTCACGCCGCCCGTGAGATCCACCGGGAAACGCACGCTCGGCAGCGCGATCGCGAGCTCGTCCACGACGAGCGGCCCTACAACGAACGGCGCATCGAGCTCGATCGATAGCGTCCCGCGCTGCACCGAGAGCAGCAGGATCGGCCGATCCGTCGGGCGAGGCTTCGCCTCCGCGCCGCTGCTCCCCGTCGTCGTGGGGACGCGGAGCGGCTCAGCGCGTCCGAAGGGGCGCACACGCCCTCCCGGCCCGACACCAAAAGCCACGCGCCCTAGCCTACCAAAGAGCCGCGCCGCGCCGCGAATTTCCGAATGGAAAGGACCTTCGACCTTCGAAAGGCAAACGGCCCCCGGGCTCGTTCGCCCGAGGGCCGCGCGTTCATGGGGTCGAAACCTGCTTCAGACGTCGCCCTTCGCGATCTTGTCCTTCATCTTCTTGATGAGCGCCGGGAAGCCGTCTTTCTTGACGATCTTGGTGAACTGGGAGCGGTAGCTCGACACCAGGCTCACGTCGTCCGTGATGATGTCCTTCACCCGCCAGGTGCCGTTTTTCTCGGACATCACGTAAGCGATCTCGACCGGCTCGCTGCGCGCGTCCTTCCTGGACACGGCGCGCGTCTTCACCACGATCGCGTCGCCCTTCTTCTCTTCGGCCGTGTACTCGATGTTGAAATCGAGCGTCTTCTTGAGGTTTCGCTCGTACGACTTGCGGACGAGCTGCTTCAAGAGCCCGCTGAACTCGGCCTTTTCGGCGTCCGTCCGGGCCGCCCACTCCGAGCCGAGCGAGGCCTCGGCGAGCGCCTGATAGTCGAGCAGCTCGTCGAACATCGCGCTGACCTTCGCGTCGTTCGAGGGCTTCTTGAGGAGATCGAACAAGGCCGTCTGCTTGGCCTTCACCACGTCCGTCGCCGCTCCCGCATGCGCGAGGCCCGCGGCGCCCGCGAGCGTCACGGCGAACGACAAGACCAACGCGCCGACAAAGTTCGTTCGTTTCACGTTCCAGCTCCTCCTGCCTCCACCGCCTCTCGCCGCCCGGGCGCCGCGGAACTGCAGGCAGACGTCCATGCCCCCCGTTTATTCACCTTCCGTGCCACAAGCCGGATCTAGCCGATTCCAAACCTCTGCGCAGGCACCTGTGAACAGCCGGCCACGACACGCGTGGCGCCCCTGTCGCTCGCGGGGCACCATCGGGCCATGAAGCGCCGCCCGATCCTCTTCGCAGCGGCCCTCGCCGGCGCGATCGGCTTCTTCGGCCTCGGCTGGCTCGCGTCGCGCGGGTTCGGGCCTCCGGAGGCGCCGCCCGCGCCCCGCGCCCATGGAGCCGCCGAGCCGGCCGACGCCGGCCCGCACGAGCCGCTCCTGCTCCTCGACGCCGCGTCCATCGTGCTGCTCCCGGACGCCTCGCTGAAGATCGATCCGCCGGTCGCGCCCTTCGAGTCGCCTTGATCGCTCAGCTCGTCGCGAGCGCGAGCTCCTTCGACGCCGGAATCCGCACGCGAAACGTCGTGCCCTTCCCCGGCTCGCTCTCGACCTCGATCGAAAAACCGTGGTCGTCGAGGATCCGCTTCACCACGGCGAGACCGATGCCCATGCCCTGCGATCGCGTCGTGAAGAACGCGTCGAAGAGCCGCTCGCGCGCCTCCGGCGGGATCCCCACGCCCCGGTCCTCCACCGCGAGCGCGACCGCGCCGCCTGCACCCGCCTCGATACGCACGACCACCTCCGTGCCCGCGGAGCTCGCCTGGATGGCGTTACGCAGGAGGTTCCACACGACCTGCCGCATCTGCGCCATGTCGGCCTCGATCTCGAGCGAATTCGGCCCCACGAAGCGCAAGGGGACGTCGCGTCCGCGGCCCGATTTGCCGGCCAGCACCACGACGTCGCGCGCGGTCGCGGCGAGATCCATCGGCGCCTTCGAGGGCGCGCGCGGGCGCGAGACATCGAGCATGTCGGTCACGAGCTCGTTCAGGCGCGTCGTCTCCCGCTCGATGATCGCGCAGAGCGCTTCATCCTCCGGGCCGAGCGTTCCACCCGTCCGCAAGAGCTCGATCGAGGCCACGATCGATCCGAGCGGATTGCGGATCTCGTGCGCGAGCCCCGCCGCGAGTCGGCCGAGCGCCGCGAGCCGCTCGGCTTGCTCGGCGCGCGCCGTCGCCACCTCGAGCCGCCCGCCCGTGACGCGCAGGCGCTCGGCCAGGTAACTGCCGAGCAGCGCGACCACGCTCATGGCGAGCAGGTTCAAGACGAGCGGGAACGCGACCTCCGACCAGTCCGTCGCATACGCTTCGAGCGGCTGATCCGGCGGCGGCTTCAGGTAGCCCTGCACGAGCAGCATGCAGATGAGCGCGTACGACGAGGCCCCTGCGATGAGGCCGATGAGCGCGCCGCGCAGGCCGAGCAGGATCGCGCCGCAAAGACACGTGAAGCCGTAGAGCGAGGTCGCGCCGCTCGTCGCGCCGCCGGAGACGTAGACGATCATCGACCACGCGACCTGATCGACGAGCATCTGCCCGTACGCGAGCAGCGGCAAACCTTTTCCGAGCCGCAGCACCGCGGCGTAGACGCCCGTCAGGGCGAACGCGACCGCGAACGTGAGCATCGCGATCCGGCTCGAATCCGCGCGCGTGCCGATGCCGCCGAGGTAGATCGTGGTCATCACGACGAGCACGATCGTGAGGACGATCAGGCGCAGCCCCGTCAGCCACGCGAAGCGGACCGCGAACGAGCTCTCGGCGCCGTCGCGGAGGCCGAGCCGCATCACTCGCCCTTGATGTTGCCTGCGAGGCTGAAGATCGGGAGGTACATCGAGATGAGCACCACCCCGACGACCGCGCCGACGACGACCATGAGCAGAGGCTCGAGCAGCGAGGTCAACGCCGAGACCGCGACGTCGACCTCTTCCTCGTAGAAGTCGGCGATCTTGTTCAGCATCGTATCGAGCGCGCCGGTCTGCTCGCCGACGGCCACCATCTGCACGACCATGCCGGGGAAGACTTTGATCTCCTCGAGTGGCTCGGCCATGTTCCTGCCCTCGGAGATCTTGGCCCGCGCGTAGACGAGGCCCTCCTCGATGATCACGTTGCCCGCGGTCTTCGCCACGATGTCGAGCGCGTCGAGGATCGGCACGCCCGAGCCGAGCAAGGTGCCGAGCGTCCGCGTGAACCGCGCGACCGCGATCTTCTGCATCACGGGCCCGAAGATCGGCACCTTCAACATGAGCCGGTGGACGAAGCGTTTGCCCTTCGGGTTCTTGTAGAACCGGAGCGCGCCGAACACGAGGCCGATGGAGCCGACGATCGTGAAGGGCAAGGCGCTGACGAACGCGCGCGAGGTCGCGATGACCGCCTTCGTGAGGCCCGGCAGCGCGTCCTTCGCGCCGAACTCGGCGAACATGCCCTCGAAGGCCGGGATCACGAAGGTCATCAGCACGACGATGACCACGATCATGATGATGATGACGGCCGTCGGGTACGCCATCGCGCCGCGCACTTGCCGCGCGAGCTTCGCGCGCTTCTCGATGTAACCCGCGAGGCGGTTCATGATCGTGTCGAGGATGCCGCCCACCTCGCCGGCTTGAACGAGGTTCACGAAGAGCTCGTCGAAGATCTTCGGGTGCCGGCGCAACGAGTCGCTGAACGTCGCGCCCTGCTCGACGCTGTTCTTGATGTCGCGCAGCGCGACCTGAAAGCGCGGATTCGGCTCCTGGTTCGAGAGGATGTCGAGGCACTGCACGAGCGGCAGGCCCGCGTCGATCATCGTCGCGAACTGGCGCGTGAACTTGACGAGGTCCTGCGAGCTGACGCCGGAGCCGATCGAGACGTTCTTGAGATCGAGCCCTTTTCGCTTCTGCGTGATCTTCGTCGGGTTGAGCTGCAACCCGCGCAGGCGCGTCTGCACGGCGGCCTCGTTCTCCGCATCCATCACGCCCTTGCGGACCTCTCCGGTCCTGGCACGGGCCTCCCATGCAAACTCGGCCATGGTTTCTTGCTCGACTCCCCGGCTTACCAGGATAAGGGGCGAGCGCGCTCGGGGTCAAAGACGCGGCACGTTTGATCGAACCGCGGGATCGTTGACACCCCCCACCCCTCGGGCCCGATCCTCACCGGCGTGAAGACCCCCGCCATCGACCTCACGGCCGCCGCGCGCCTCGTCGTCGAAGATCACCACGCCGCGCCGTGCGCCGTGGTCGCAGCCGCGAAGCGAACGAGCGCGGGCTGGAGCTACGGCGCAGGCGCAGCAGGCGTGCTCTCCTTCGAGGAAGGCGCAGAGCGCGCCGATCTCGATACGCCCTTCGATCTGGCCTCGGTCACGAAGCCGCTCACCGCGCTCGTGATGGCCCGGCTCGCTCGCCAGGGTTTGCTTGCTCGCGCGGAGTCGCTCGCGGATCTCGTGCCTGCGCTCGCAAAGACGCGCTCCGCGCGCGTCTCGCTCGACCTCCTCTCGGCCCATCGCGCGGGCCTCGACGCGCACGGATCGCTCTACGGGCCGCTCGTGCGCGGCGAGCCCATCGACGTCGAAGCCGCGCTCGTCATGGCCGCTGAAGCGCGCCGCGAAGACTGCACGGGTGATCCGCCGCCCGAAGGATTTCCGCCGGTTTACAGTGACCTCGGATACGTGCTGCTCGGCGTGGCACTCGCGCAGCGGAGCGGGCTCGATCTCGACGCGCTCGTGACGCGCGAAGTCACGGGAGCGCTGGATCTCGAAATCGGATCTGCGCGCGTCCTGCGCGGAAAAAATCCTTCGTTCGATGCGCGTGTCGCGCCGACGGAAATCGTCCCGTTTCGCGACGGCCTCGTGCGGGGCGTCGTGCACGACGAGAACGCTTGGGCGCTCGTGGGGCATGCGTCCGCAGGGCACGCCGGGCTCTTCGGGGATGCGCGCTCGGTCGCGCGGCTCGGGATCGCCTTGCTCGAAACGCTCTCCGGCGATCGCCGCGACTTCCTCGATCCCGACGATCTCGCGCCGCTCATCCGTCCTCGCCCGGGCGGCTCGCTCCTCGCGGGCTTCGATCAGCGCAGCGGCGACGATCCGAGCTCCGGCGCGCGGCTCGGGCCGCGGACCTTCGGCCACCTCGGCTTCACGGGCACGAGCCTCTGGATCGATCCGGACGCGGGTTTCGTCGGCGTTTTGCTCACGAACCGGGTCCACCCGACGCGCACCGCGCTCGCCATCCGGCGCGCCCGGCCGGCCGCCTACGACGCCATGTTCGACGCGATGGTGGAGGCCTCGCAAGCCGCGGGATAAGCTCGCCGCGTGTCGCAAGGTGCCCCGTCCCTCCAGGAACAGCCGCGCGCGAGCATCGTCGCGCCCGCGGCGAAGGCGCCTTCGAAGCCCACGAAGCGTGGCGCCGGGCCGCGTGGCATCCGGCCGAAGGGACGGCAAAGCTACCGCTTCATCCGCGCGTACTACGCGACCTTCGTCGTCCTCGGCAGCTACCTCTGG
Source organism: Polyangium sp. y55x31 (assembly GCF_029946505.1). Classification (GTDB taxonomy): domain Bacteria; phylum Myxococcota_A; class Polyangia; order Polyangiales; family Polyangiaceae; genus Polyangium. Next base: position 495,565 of record NZ_JARZHG010000003.1, on the reverse strand, counting down.
TTTTTCTTCCTCGGGCGCTGGTTCGGCCAGGCGTGGCTCGACGCGCGCATGGCCGACGTGCACGGGCGCAACGCGCGCCGCGTGCTCTCCACGATCGTCGAGCTCCAGGGCCTGTTCATCAAGGTCGGGCAGCTCCTCAGCATCATGGCGAACTTCCTGCCCGCGCAGTTCCGCTCGGGCCTGGAAGCGCTGCAGGATCAGGTCCCGCCGCGGCCGTACCGCGAGATCGAAGAGCGCATCGAGCGCGAGCTCGGCAAGCCCATGGGCGAGCTCTTCGAACGCTTCTGCGAGGAGCCGCTCGCGAGCGCATCGCTCGGCCAGGTGCACGAGGCGTGGCTCAAGAACGGCACGCATGTCGCGGTGAAGGTGCAGCACCGCGACATCGACGAGATCGTGCGGCTCGATCTCACCACGATCCGCCGCATCATGCAGATCGTCAGCATCTTCGTCCCCGTGCAGGGCCTGGACGCCTACTACCACCAGGTCCGCTCGATGATCCTGGAGGAGCTCGATTTCCAGAGCGAGGCGCGGAACATCACGCGCATCGCCGACAACTTCCTCCGCGATCCCACGGTGCGCTTCCCGCGCCCGGTCGAGGGCTACTGCACGAGCCGCGTGATGACCACGGACTTCGTGCCCGGCGTGAAGATCGGCGACATCGCCGCGCTCGACGCGCGCGGCATCGACCGCAAGGCCCTCGCCCGCAAGGTCGTCCAGGTCTTCTGCCAGCAGATCTTCATCGACGGCGTCTATCACGCCGATCCGCACCCCGGGAACATGCTCGTCGCCGACGACGGCGCGCTCATCCTCCTCGATTTCGGCGCCGTCGCGGAGCTCTCGCCGCAGATGCGCGAGGGCATCCCCGAGTTCTTGGAGGGCGTGATCCGCCGCGACACCGATCAGCTCATCAAGGCCATGCGCAAGATGGGCTTCCTCTCGCGCACGGACTCGCCCGACGTGAGCGAGAAGGTCATCGAGTTCTTCCACCAGCGCTTCCAGGACGAGGTGAAGATCGACACCTTCAACCTCAAGGACATCAAGCTCGACCCGCAGAAGGGCATCGAGAGCCTCGTCGATCTGCGCAAGATGAACATCGGGCTGAAGGAGCTCTCGGGCGCCTTCCACATCCCGCGCGACTGGGTCCTGCTCGAGCGCACGATCCTCCTGCTCACGGGGCTCTGCACGCAGCTCGATCCCGAGCTCTCGCCGATGGAGGTCATCCGGCCGTACTTGCAGGACTTCGTGCTCGGCAACCGCGACTGGGCGCAGATCGCGGTCGAGGCGGCGAAGGACATGGCCCTCAAGGCCATCACGATCCCCGAGGACCTCCGCAAGTACCTGAGCCGCGCGAACCGCGGCGAGTTCGAGCTCCGCGTCAAAGGCCTGCCGAGCGCGGCGCGGCTCGTCTACACCGGGATCCGGCAGCTCATCTACACGGCGATCGGCATCGCCTCGGGCTTCGCCGCCTTGCAGCTCCACCTCGCCGGCCAGGCGCACCTCGCCCGCTATTGCCTCTACGGCGCCGCGGGCGCGGGCGTCCTCCTCCTCGGCAGCATCCTGTTCGCGCGGGCGAAGTAGGGAGATTTCGCTTTCCCCCGTTGACGGTGGCCCAGGACGAACGTCAACGTTCGCTCATGAGCAGCGAGGTGCGGGACAGGCTCGAGGCCGCCCGGAAGGCAGCGGAAGCCGAGGTCGAGCGGCTGAAGGCAGAACACGACAAACTCGCCGAGAAGATCGCGCGGCTCGGCGACGATTCGCCGGATCGCAAATCCGAGCTCCGGCGCCGCAAGGCCATGGTCGTCGACGCGCGCGAGGCTTTGAAGGACGCCGACGCCGCGCTCCGCTTGTTCGAAAAAACCGGCAAGGAGCACGCGATCGTCGCGGAGGGCACGCGCGTCGTCGGCTCGGTCGCCGTCCGCGTCCCGCCGGGCACCTCGCACGAGGCGCGCGGCCGCGCGATCGACGACGAGCTCGCGGGGCCGCTCCACGACGTCGCCGCCGAGCTCGGCGTGATCCTCGCGGCCGCGCCTTCGCGTTACACCCGCGAGCGCCCCGGCCGCGACGCCGAAGGCCGCACGGTGCTCGACGTCTTCGGCCGCGTCGAAGGCGACACGCTCGTCCCCGCGGTCAGCAGCGCCTCGCGCAACGGCCGCGTTTGACGTTCACTTTCCGGCGCGCATCCGCTCGCGAATCGCCTTCGCGCGCTCGGCGCTGTCCGGGTGCGTCGAAAGGAACTCCGGCACGGGCGCGGATTCGAGGCTCTCGAGGAACCGCGCGAGCCCCTCGGGGCTCTTCTTCGCGCGGGCGAGCAGATCGACCCCGAACGCGTCGGCCTCTTCCTCCATCGAGCGGCTGTAGCTCAGCGTGTCGAGCTCCGAGGCGCCTGCGATCACCGTGGCCGTGATGTCGTTCAGGTCGCCCACGACGAACGCGATCGTCAGCCCGAACAGCGCGTTTCGCACGAGGGATCGCACCCCGTGTCGCTTCACGGCGTGCCCGATCTCGTGCGCGAGCACGCCGCGTAGCTCCTCGTCGTCGTCCTTCGACCGATCGAGGAGCCCCGTCAGCACGAAGACCTCGCCGCCGGGGAGCGCGAATGCGTTCACCTGATCGTCCTTCAGCACCGTGATCCGCGGCGCCACGAGGATCCGCCTTTCCTCGTCCGTGAGGCTCGATCGCAGCTCCTCGAAGATCCGATCGACGCGCGCCTTCTGCTCCTCGGTCGGCGTGCCGGAGAGCCCGTGCTGCGCGCGCATCGCTTCGCCTGCGGTCTTTCCGATGGCCGCGTCGGCGTCGGGCGGGATCGCCGCGACGATGGCCGTGGACGCGCATCCTGCGCATCCACGTGCGGCGAAGATCAGGCCGACGATGGCGAGGAGCAAGATCCCTAGCTCGGCCACCAAGCGCTTCGGGCTGTGCCCGAAACCCGTACCGGACGCACCTTGCCCACTTCCCGCTTCCGCTCCCGACATGTCTCCGTTATACCCTGGCCGCTTCTCGGCCGCCCGTGGGGGGAGCGCGTCGAAACGCACGCCGTCCCGGCCGAAAGAACTCCTCCCGAACGAAGGGGAAGGATTCGGATGCAACACATCGTCAAGTACGAGCCGACGTTCTCGATGCTCCAGGTGAGCCTCGCTCCGGGCGAGACGATCATCGCGGAGGCAGGGTCCATGGTGGCCCGCTCGAGCAGCCTCACGATGGAGGTCAAGCTCAACGCGGGGAAAAACGCCGGTTTCTTCGGCAAGATGAAGGCCTTCTTCATCGCGATCATCCGCAAGATCGTTGGTGGTGAAACCTTCTTCGTGAACCACTTCTCCGGCCCGCAAGGCGGCTGGGTGTGGCTCGCGCCCGCGCTCTCGGGCGGGATCAAGGCCATCGAGCTCGCCGGCAACTCCATGATCTTCAGCGCCGGCGCGTTCCTCGCGAGCTCGGGCGACATCGACCTGAAGATGCGCTGGGGCGGCCTGCGCGCACTGCTCGCGAAGGAGGGCGCGTTCTTCATCGAGGCCTCCGGGAACGGCAAGGTCTTCGTGACGAGCTACGGCGCGATCGACGAGATCTACTGCAACGGCAGCTACATCGTCGACAACGGCCACATCGTGGGCTTCGACTCGTCGCTCAACTTCAAGATCAAGAGCGGCGGCGGCGGCCTCCTCGGCTTCATGGCCTCGGGCGAGGGCATCGTTTGCGAGTTCCAAGGCCAGGGCAAAATCCTCATCCAGTCGCGCAACACGAGCGCGCTCGTCGACTGGCTCACGCCGATGTTGCCGCCGTGAGGCGAGGGGCAAACGGAGACAAGGACGAACAGCGATGCAAGTGAACCTTCTTTACCGCCCGTCCCAGTCGCTCGCGCAGTGCTGGCTGCAGAACGGCGAGTCCGTGGTCGCCGAGAGCGGGGCGATGGTCGGCATGTCGACCAACGTCCAGATGCAGACGCAGTCCGGCGGCTTCATGAAGGGCCTCAAGCGGCTCTTCGGCGGCGAGTCGTTCTTCCGCAACACCTTCACCGCGCAAGGCGGCCAGGGCGAGGTCCTCTTCGCCACGCCGCTCTGCGGCGACATGGCGGTGCTCGAAGCCGGCCACAAGCAGTGGTGCATCCAGAACAGCGCCTACGTCGCATCGAGCCCCTCGGTCGACGTGAAGACGCGCAGCGGCGGCTTCAAGGGCATGTTCTCGGGTGCGGGCCTCTTCCTGCTCGAAACGTCGGGCATGGGCCAGGTCATCATCGGCACGTTCGGCGCGCTCGAACAGGTGCAGGTCGATGGCAGCATGGTGATCGACACGGGGCACCTCGCCGCGTGGGAGTCGACGCTCACCTACAAGGTCGGCAAGAGCGGATCCGGCTGGATCGCCTCGTTCCTCTCGGGCGAGGGCCTCGTTTGCCACTTCGAGGGACAGGGCACCGTGTACCTGCAGTCCCGCAACGCCGCCGAGTACGGCTCGACGATCGGCGCTCTCTTGCCACCGCGCGAGCAGTGAAGAGGTCCTAACCGTGCGACACGAGATCCGTCACAACCCCGACTTCGGCCTGGTGCAGGTCCATTTCGACCAACCCGGCGAGCAGATCATCACCGAGAGCGGCGCGATGGTCGCGCGCGACACGGGCATCGAGATGAAGACGAGCTTGCAGGGCGGCATCGGCGGTGCCCTCAAGCGCAAGCTCCTCGGCGGTGAGAGCCTCTTCCAGAACACGTTCACGGCGACGGCGCCGGGGCAGAGCATGTGGTTCGCGCCCGCGCCCGAGGGCGCGATCGTGTGCATCACGATGCAGCCGGGCATGGAGCTCTTCCTGCAATCCGGCGCCTACCTCGCCTCCACGCCGGGCGTCACGCTCGACACGAAGTGGCAGGGCGCGAAGGGCTTCTTCTCGGGCGGCCTCTTCCTCATCCGCGCGTACGGCCAGGGCTACCTCTGGTTCAACTGCTACGGCGGCGCACACGTGCTCGACATCGGCCAGCAGTATTACGGGTACATCTGCGACAACACGCACATGGTCGCGTTCACGCAGGGCCTCCAGTACAACATCAGCAAGGTCGGCGGCCTGAAGAGCCTCTTCCTCGGTGGTGAAGGCCTCGTGTGCAACTTCCAGGGTCAGGGCCGCCTCTGGCTGCAGACGCGCAACCCGAGCTCGCTCGCATCGTTCCTGCACCCGTTCCGCCCGGTCAAAGCGAAATCTTCGGGCTGACCGTGCGCGCGACGAGGCCCGAGAACACGACGGTCTCGTCGCGCACCTCGCCTGAGAACCCCTCGCCCCCGTCCACAAACGAGCATTGCGTTCGGCGGGGATCCATCGGTAAAGTACCTCTATCCGTCGAGCCACGCCTCGCGGCAACCCGTCTATGTGGAAGCTAACGATCGAGGACGACGAGGGGAAACAGACCGTACTCCCTCTCGCCCACGACGAGTACGGGCTCGGACGCGGCGAAGGTAACTCGATTCGCCTGACCGACCGCAACGTCTCGCGTAAACACGCGCAGCTCAAGCGGAACGGCCAGGGATGGTCGATCTCCGATCAGTCGAGCTACAACGGGACCTTCGTCAACGGCGTCCGTGTCGTCGGGGAACAGGCGATCAACGGCGGCGACGTCATCCAGCTCGGGGACTACCGAATCGAGCTGGTCGACGAGTCGAAGGTCGTCCCCACGCAAGACCCGACCGCGCAACAAGGCGCGCTCGCGCAGGTGCCGGTCCATCAGAGGCCGAACCGCCTGGTCGTGGTCGTCGGGCCAAACCCCGGCGCGGAGTACCCGCTCGATCGCGAGCACTTCACGATCGGCCGCGCCGAAGAGGCGACGATCTCGATCAACCACAGCTCCGTCAGCCGCCTGCACGCCGAGCTCATCGCGCTCGGCAACGGTCGCTACGAGATCATCGACAAGGGCAGCGCGAACGGCATCCGCATCAACGGCGTGGAGCTGAAGCGCGGCATCCTCGAAGCGGGTGACGCGCTCGAGCTCGGCGACGTGCGCCTGCGCTTCGTCGGCGCGGGCAAGATCTTCCGCGCGGGCATGGGCCTCGGCGTCGACGGCCAGGCCATGCGGCCGATGGGCTCGTTCGACAACGTCGCGACGAGCGTGGGCACGCCCGCGCCGCCGCCGCGTGGCCCGAGCCTCGGCAAGCTCATCGGCATCGGCGCGGTGGTGGGCCTCGTGGTGATCGGCGTGATCGTCGGGATGACCCGCAACACGACCACGACCACGACGAACACCGTCGAGACGCCGGAGATGAGCGCCTTCGAGGCGCAGGTCCTGAAGGAAGCCAAGGAGCTCGTCGACGCGAAGGACTTCGATCGCGCGCACACGAAGCTCCAGGCCATCAACGACAACTCCCCCGTCCGCGAGAGCCAGCCCTTCAAGGACATCGAGTCGAAGTGGGCCGACTGGATGTTCAGCAAGGCCGATCAGCTCGAGGACGTCGCCGAGAAGAAGCGCATCCTGCAGCAGATCGCCTCCACGCCGAGCGTGAGCGCAGATCAGCGCAAGAAGGCCGCCGATCAGCTCCACGCCCTCGCCGGGCCGGAGCCGACGGCGACGCCGCCGAACAACGGCGGCGGCGTGTACGTCCCGCCAAACCCGGGCGGAGGCAGCTTCAACGGCGGCGGCACCCCGGGCAGCACCACGGGCGGCGCCGCGCCGGTGAAGTCGTCGGAGCCGGCGGCGCCGACGCAGACCGCGCCGCCCCCGCCAGGACAGTTCGACGAGGCCGCGATCCGCAAGGGCCTCGAGCCGAAGGTCTGGTCCGGCAAGGCGAGCGAAGCGGACATCAAGATGCTCATCGCGATCTGCAGGCACCAGCGCGACACGGCCTGCAAGGACCGCGCAGTCGCGATGCTCAAGCAAAAGCAGGGCGGCTGAGCGCGCGCCGATGACCGGTCGTCGTCGGCGCCGCGCGGAAAAACCCGCCCCGCGCGCGCAAGCCAAGAAGTCTCTCCCGAACGCCCGAGCGCCCGAGGCGACGCCGAAGGCGGCCCCTGCGCCGCAGGAAGCGCCGCAGAACGCGCCGCTGGCCAAGGACGCGTCCGAGGCCAAGGAAACGCCCAGCGTCGCGCCTTCGGCCACGGAGGCGGCGGCGCGGCCCGCCGCGGCGACGGACGAACCCGAGGCGCCGCGGATCAACGGGCTCTACTCGCCGTCCGCGATCGCGCTCGTCACGCTCGCCGCGCTCGTCGCGCTCCCCTACTTCTTCCCGTCGCTCGCGCGCTTGCGCTTGCTCACGCCGCTGCCCGAGGGCGAAGGCCTCGTCGCGGTGTCGTCCACGCCCGAGCCCACGGCCTCCGTCGGCGAAACGGCGCTCGCGATGGAGACGACGGAGCAGGCCGAGCTGCGCCAGCCCGAAGACGTCGCGCTCCCGCCCGCCGCAGCCGAGATCGTGCCCGCGGCGAGCACCACCGAGACGGGAAAACCCCCGCGATCGATCGAGGATCCCTCGGGCCACGCGCTCGACGCGTTTTACGGCCGCCTCGCCGCCGTCGAGCGCAAGGAGCCGAAGGCGATCGCGCGCGTCACCTACTTCGGCGACTCGATCGTGGCGAGCGACTTCGTCACGGCGACGTTGCGCCGCAAGCTCCAGCGCCGCTTCGGCGACGCGGGCCATGGCTTCATGCTCATGGCGAACGCCTGGCCCGGCTACTTCCACAACGACGTCGTGCGCTTCGCGGCGCCGGGCTGGCAGGTCAGCCGCGTCGTCGGCCCCTACGCGAAAGACGGCTTCTACGGCCTCGGCGGCGTCTCGTTCCGCGCGCAAGGCAAAGGCGCTTTCTCGCGCTTCTCGACCACGAAGACCGGCACCTTCGGCCGCGCCGTCTCGCGCTTCGCCGTGAGCTATCTCGAGCATGAAGGCGGCGCGCCGATGACCGTGAGCATCGACGGCGCGCCGCGCGAGACCATCGAGACGCGCGCGGAGACGTCGGCGTCGCGGCATCGTGTCTACGAGGTCCCCGACGGCCCGCACGAGCTCGAAGTGCGCGCCGAGGGGCCGGGCGTGCGCGCGTTCGGCGTGACGATGGAGCGCGACGTCCCCGGCGTCGTGCTCGACGCGATCGGCATCCAGGGCTGCCGCATCCGCTTCCTCGACAAGAGCGACGACGCGCATTTCGCCGAGCAATTGAAGACGCGCGATCCTGCGCTCACCGTCTTCCAGTACGGCATGAACGAGAGCGAAGACGGCGAGCTCTTTCCGCTCGATCAGTACGAGTCCACGATGAAGGCCGTGCTCGTGCAGGTGCGCGCGGCGTTGCCGCAGGGCTCGTGCTTGCTCGTCGGGCCGATGGATCGCGCCGACAAGAAGGGCACGGGCTATTCGAGCCGCCCCGTCGTGCCGAAGCTCGCGGCGATCCAGCGCAAGGTCGCGGCCGAGGTCGGTTGCGGATACTGGGACACGCTGAGCGCGATGGGCGGTCTCGGCTCGATGGGCGTGTGGGTGCAGCGTGGCCTCGGCGGGGCCGATCTCGCGCATCCGTCGAGCGCCGGCGCCGAGGTGCTCGGCGGCTGGATCTACCTCGCGTTGATGGAGGGCTACGAGGCCTTCCTCGCGCGGGGCGGACGCGCCGCGCCTCGCTGAGCGAGTTAGCAGCCTGTGGAATTATCGTCGCGAGCGCCCCGAAGCTAGGGCGACGGAGCGAGGAATCCTGAAGGATTTCGAGCGATGTCGACCGACGATTCGGGGCGCGCAGCAGATAAGTCCACAGGCTGTTAGCGCGCGCTGCTCGGCCCCGACGCCGGGTACGGGCCGGAGCCGCCGCGCGGCGGATCGAGCCACTTGATGCAGACGACGCGCAGGCCGCGGCTCGGCACGTTCTCCATCTCGACGTGGCTCATCATGCGCGCCACGGCGCCGAGCCCGACGCCGAGCCCCTGCCCGATGCGCCTCTGCGTGCCCGGTTCGAGCCTGCGCCCCTCGGAAAAACCGTCCTCGAACACGCTCGCGGGGTTGTCGATGCCGGGGCCCGCGTCCTCGACGACGATGCGGATGCCGAGGCGCGGTTCGGTCACGGTCGAGAGCGCGAGCGTGCCTTGCCCCGCGAACTTGGCGACGTTCGAGACGAGCTCGGCGATGCAGATCGCGACCTCGCCCTGGGCCTTGGCGTCGAAGCCGATCACGGCGGCGTACCGGCGGCCCTCCGCGGCGCACCAGAAGCGATCGTGCTCGTTGCCGATGTCGAACGAGAGCGGCTCGGGCACGATCGGAGCAAGCTTCGGCATCAGCGATCCAGGTATCGCACGACCACGCACGTCGCGTCGTCGTGAGACTTGCGATAGCCCTCGAGGACCGAGCGGGCGATCGCCGTGGCGCTCTGATGCTTGACCTGATCGATGTCGAAGCTGCCGGAGATGCCGTCCGTATAGAGCGCGAACATGTCGCCGTGCACGAGGCCGTAGCGGAAGATCCGCACGTGGCGGATGCCGCGGCCGAGCACGCCGCGCGCGGGCAGCGGCTGGATCTTTTCTTTGCTCCACGAGCGGAGCGCGACGTTGCCGACGCCTGCGACGTCGAGTGTCGCGGTCTGCATGTCGACGCGCGCGAGCATCACGGCGGCGCCGCGCGTGCTCGCCACGGCCCTGTCGGCGCCGCGCAGGAGCATCTCGAGCGGCTCTTCGGCGTGCTCTTCGATGTACTTGCACAACGTCGAGGCGGCGAGCGCCGCGTGGGGGCCGTGGCCGAGGCCGTCGGCGACGAGGATGAGCGTGCGGGGCTTGCGCTCAAGAATGAGGTGTGCGTCGCCGCAGACGGTTTCCCCATCTGCGGGGCGCTCTGCCGTGCCTATATCCACGGGCTACTCGGCGTACTTTCGGATGCGGACCGTGGTGCCGAGGCCGGGGTGCGTGTCGAGCTCGAACTCGTCGACGAGCCGCTTGGTGCCGCGGAGGCCTGCGCCCATGCCCCATTTCGAGCGGTAGGCGCCGCTCAGGATCAACGCCGGATCGGAGATGCCGGGACCCTGATCGCGGGCCACGACCTCGATGCCGCGCTTCTTGCCTTCGATCCGCCGGATCCGGATTTCGCCGGTCCCTGCGTACTGGAAGATGTTACGCGCGAGCTCGGAGACGGCCGTCGCGACCTTCGTCTGGACGACCTCGGAGAAGCCGAGCTGCTTGGCCATGTCCTTGCCGAGCGTGCGGGCACGAACGACGTCGTGCTCGGCGCGGATCGGCACGCTGATGCCATCGGGGCGCGACTCGGCCTGCTGCTGCGGGGGCTCCATGGGGATCGATGGAGCGTTCTCCACGGCCACGAGCGCGAGCAGGCTCTTGCAGTTCTGGAGCTTCTCGGGCTCCTGCAAGAAGATGTTCAAGCCCGGACCGAGCTGCTGGACGAGCTGCGGGATCTCGGAGCGCGCGAGCATCTCGAGCCTCACGTTCGCTCGTCTTGCGGCGGACGTGAGCAACGAGCGGCTCGTCGGCTCCGAGAGGTACCGCCGCAAGATGGCGAGGATTTCCCCCGCGATCTCGTTCATCGATCGCGCCTCCTCCTCCACCACCGCGTCGTCCGGAAGACGTGGGTCACGCCTCGCCCTCCCACTCGTCCCCTTCGCCGGCGAGGTCGTTCGGCAGCCCCTCGGGCTGGAGTGAATCGAGCAGCGCGAGGGCGCGGTCGAGGTTCAGCGCGGTGCGCACGCCGGGCAGCTCCATGCCCATCTCGACGAGCGTCATCGCGACGGCCGGCCGGAGGCCGCAGACCACGGTTTCCACGCCCATCAGCCTCGCCATGACCGCGAGGTCGCGCAGGCTGCGCGTGATGTAGCTGTCGAGCACGTCGACGCCGGAGACGTCCACGACGAGCCCGCGCGCGTCACCACGCTCGCAAGCGGCCGCGACGTCCTGCTGCAGCCGATCCACCACGGTGTCCGAAAGCGCGGTCTGGATCGATACGATCAACTTTCCAGACAGGCGTACGATCGGGATCCGCTGCGTTTCCATCATCATGACCATCGGGCCCTCCTGGCCTCGCCCTCGCTCACCGTGTTTTGCCCGGTATCCTCGGCATCGAGCCACCGCAGACAGTAGCGAAGTCCGTGCTTCAAGTTTCGCAACGTCTCGAGCTGGCCAAAGTTGACGTCGAGATCGACCAACGTTTGCGCGACCGCGGGCCGGATACCGGTCAGCACGCAACGCGCGCCGATCAGCCCGACGGCCTTGACCAGCTTCATGAAGTGATCGGCGGTCGAGGTGTCGATCACCTCGACGCCCGTGAGATCGATGATGACGAACCGCGACTGACTACGCACGATCTCGTCGAGCAGTCGCTCCATCATCTCCGCGCTCCGCCGTGAATCGACGACGCCGATCACGGGCAGCGCGAGCACGTCCTCCCAGAGGGTCAGGATCGGGGTCGAGAGCTCCTGCACGGCCATCCTGAGCCGCGCGATGAGCTCCGACTTCTCCGACTCGCTGGCGACGAGCTCCTTGTTGCGCAGCGCGACCTCTTCCTCGAAGTTCTTGCGCGCCTCGCTGTTGATGAACACCGAAACCGCGCCCGTCTGCTTGCCGGACGCGTCACGCAGCGGCGCCGAGTGCACCTCGAGCCATACGCCGTCGGGGACGTTTTCGTTGCGGAAGTAGAGCTCGGCCGTCCGGACGGTCTCGCCGCGGAGCGCGCGCGCGTGCGGCAGGTCCTCCACCGGATAAGGCGTGCTCCTGTCGGCGTGCAGGTAGATGGCCCCGTCGCCCCAGTCCTCCACGGGCAGGGCCGTGGGCTTCGTCTCGGGGACCCCGAGGAGCCGATCGGACTCGGGGTTGCCCATGATCACGTTGCCCGAAAGGTCCGTCGCCCACACCGCGATCGGGAGCTGCCGGAAGAACGCGCGCAGCGACTCGTTCTCTGCGCGCAGCGAGGCTTCGGAGCGCTCACGCTCCTCGAGCTTCTGCTGAAGGGCCGCCAATTCGGCCTTCAGCCGCTCGATCTCCGAACCTTGGTTACCCTCTTCCAAACTCGCCTCCGACGGAGCCGACGACGCACGCGCAGACGCTCAGGATATACACGAACCGCAATCGGAAGACGACTGCTGCCGGCACCGGCACGCGAAAAGGATCTTCGCCATGGCGGCGAGCTGTGGGAAACCGCACCCGAGCACAAGTTCGCCCCAAACAAGGGAACGAATAAGGGAAACGAGCCGCGGGAGAAGACGAAGAAGCGTCAAGCCATCGCCGCTTCGTCCACGTCGTTCTCGTCGATAGCGCGTGCGGGACGCGCGCGGGCCGCCGGAAAACTGCTACCTTGTTCCGATCGTGCTCTGCGCGTTGCGGCTAAAATCCGCGCTTGCGCAGTTCGGCCACCACGTCGGCGTAGAAGGCTTTGTGCTTCCAACCGTTGCCGATGCCGGGCGCGTCGCCGAAGAGCTGGCCGATCTCGTCGAGGTGATCGACGGGCAAGCAGCCCCAGAACTCGCCGCGCTTCGAATCGACGACGCGCACGAGCCCGTCGTTCGGATACGGATCGCCGAAGCCACCGTCGAGGATGGTCTCGAAGAGCGAGAGCAGCGGATCCACCGTGTCGAGCTTGCCTTGCCACTCGTCGATGAACGGCAGGGAGACGTCGGCATGGCAGACGTTGTCGCCGTAGTGGAGATCCGTGCGGCCCGCGATCGAGGCGTAAAACACGGTGGGCTCGTCCGGATGCGCCTTGTTGAAAGCGGCAATGCCGGGCTGGCTGAATAACTCGAGGGGCTTCCACACGTTCGTCTGCTCGCCGAACTCGTCGTAGAGCGGCGCGCCGATGAGCTCGAGCAGATCACTCACGACGGCCTGCGCGTCCGGATCACTCACGAGATCGAGCGCGATGTCCGCGACGCGGGATCCGCCGTGCGGCGTCGCGACCGTGACCACGCTGGCCACGAGGTCGGGCCGGAGGTTCGCCGCGACGCGCGCGTCGAGCCCGCCCTGCGAGTGGCCGATGATGTTGACCTTCGCGTGCCCGGTGATCGCGAGGATCTGCTCGATGTGCTCGACGAGCTGCGCGCCGCGGTAGTCCGAGGTGTTGAACGGATCGACCGCCGGCGTGAACACGAGGACCTCGCCCTGCGACGCGAGGTGGTCTTTGACCTCGTAGAAGTAGGTCACGAACCCGACCCCGGCGAAATCTTCGAACCCAAAGAATCCGTGCGAGAGCACGATCGGATACGGCGGCCCGAGCTTCACCTCGCCTCCGCCCGAGCCGCCTTCGCCGCTCGAGCTCGACGACGACACGGACGACGCGCCGCCCGCGCCCCCTCCGCCCACGCCCGTGAGCACGCCCCCGCTGCCCCCGTTGCCGCCGGACGGTAGCCCGCTCGACGTGGTTTCTCCGCTCGAACCACAAGCGGCGGCGAGGCCCATCAAAACGAGCGCGCACGTTGGCCACGCGCGCGCGGCGAGCTTCCGATCGAGCAAGCGCATATCCATCCCTCCAGAGGCGTGCGAAGGCAGCCTGACGAGCGTCGAACGACGCCCTCGTCGCGTCAAGAATGGCCGGCCCTGGGAAGACGAGCTTCCACCCGCCGAAGCGCCGACTTTACGCCCCGACGCGCGGGACGTTCGGATAGCTTGGAGCGCATGCACGTGGCCTTTCCCGACCCCTCGCGCCGTGGCGCGTGGTGTTACGTCCTCGGCGCCGCCGCGCTCGCGATGGCCCTCTCCGGCTGCGGCGGATCTGCCGAGCCTGCAAAAGACGCGTCGCAAGAGAAGAAGCCCGCACCGAAGGTCGACGTCGGCGACGGCCTCGACGCGCCGAAGGAAGAGCCCGTCGCGTTTCCCACGGCATGCGCGAACGAGGGCTCGGACCTCTGCGTGCCCCCGAGCGCCTTCGTCACGCGCCTCTGCGCCGCGGCGATGCCGGAGATGGCGCTCGCCCTGTTCGCGAAGGGGACGCCGTGGGTGCGTGGATATCTGGCCCGCGCGACCGAGGCGTGGGACGCCTCCGGAGGGCCGTCTTCGAGCAGCAAGCTCGAGTTCGACGAGGAGGTGATCATCCTCGTGAAGCGAACGCCGAACACGGGCGGGATGGTCGTGAGCGGCGCGAGCGGCGGCAGCTACGACGTGCTGCGCTGGAACGGGAGCTGCGCCTCGCTCCAGGCCGAGGAGATCCGAATGCGCGTGCCGCCCGAGCCGCTCCACGCCGAGATCCCGTGGCGCAAGCTCGACGACGACGTGCAAAAAGCGCTGCTCGAGGACGAGAAGATCGCGACCCGCGCCGCCGAGCACAAGAAGGAGTGCAAAGGCGTCTCTGCGGGCCAGACGAACCCGAAGTGCGAGAAGGCGCAGAAGGCGTTGGGGAAGGCGATCGTGGCGTTCGTGCGACGCGGGGGCGCGCTCCCGCCGCCGCCGACATTGCCGTGAAGGGGGACGGGGAGGCCAGCATGTCGAGGCTCGTGGCATGTTTGGGGATCGCGGCGATGACGCTCGTCGCCGCGCTGTCGAGCGGCTGCCGGCAGGACGACGATCCGGACGGCGCAAGCGAGCTCTGGACGCGGATCCAGGACGCGAAGTACCGCACCTGGGAGCGCGCACCGGGCTACGAGACGCGGAAAAGTTCGAGCGCACGGCACGGATCGGCGGTCGAGATCTTCATGAACGACGTGGTCGCGGATGCGCTCGTTGGCCCGCAGATCACGGCCTGGCCCGACGGATCGCTCCTCGTGAAAGACGGCTTCGACGACGACGGCAGCCCGCACATCGTGGCCGCGATGGAGAAGCGCGGAGGCGCGTGGTTCTTCGTGGAGTGGAGCCCCGAGGGGGAGTCGCTCTACTCGGGCACGCCGTCGATCTGCACCGATTGCCACGCCGTCGGCGCGGACATGGTGCGCGCGTTCGACTTCCCGCCGTGACCCGCGGCCCGCCGCACGAATTTGTTCTGAACACGTAACGGTTTGTCCGATAGTGGGACGCCGGACGGACCGGCCACAGGTGCGGGGGTTTGTCCCATGAAACGATCACGCTGGATGTCGGTGGTGACGCTCGCGACGGCGGCCTTGCTCGTCGCGTGCGGAGACGAGGAGCCCGAAGGCTCGGGCACGACGAGCAGTTCGAGCAGCAGCGGCGCGGGATCGGGCGGGGCCGGCGGCGTGGGCGGGACCGGTGGATCGGGCGGGATCGGAGGTTCGGGCGGGATCGGAGGTTCGGGCGGCGAAGGCGGCACGGGGGGAAGCGGCGGCGCAGGCGGCGTCGGCGGCGTCGGCGGCGCAGGGGGAGCCGGCGGCAGTGGTGGTTCGGGCGGCGAAGGCGGCGCAGGGGGCGGGGGCGGCGCGAGCGTGGTCTGCGGAGACGGAGCCGTCGAGGGCGCGGAGGCATGCGACGACGGGAACACCACGACCTCCGACGGGTGCGACGCTCAGTGTGCCGTCGAGCCCGGATTTTTCTGCGACGGCGCGCCGAGCACGTGCAGCACGCTCTGCGGCGACGGCGTCCTCGCGGGAATCGAAGCCTGCGACGACGGCAACATGGCCCCGAACGACGGCTGCGACAGTACGTGCGCGGTCGAAGTTGGTTGGAGCTGCAACGGCATGCCGAGCGCGTGCGCGACGAGCTGCGGCGACGGCATCCCCGCGGGCGCCGAGGCCTGCGACGACGCGAACCCCGCGGCGAATGACGGCTGCGAAGCGTGCGCGGTCGTGCCCGGCTGGACCTGCACGGGCGCGCCGAGCGCGTGCGCGACGAGCTGCGGCGACGGCATCACTGTCGGCAACGAGGCCTGCGACGACGGCAACACCACGGCGAACGACGGCTGCAGCGGCGCCTGCGCCGTCGAGACCGGCTGGACCTGCACGGGCGACGCGCCGAGCGCATGCGCGGGCATCTGCGGCGACGGGCAGAAGGTCGTCGCGGAGGGCTGCGATGACGGCAACACCACGGCGAACGACGGCTGCAGCGGCGCCTGCGCCGTCGAGCCCGGCTGGACCTGCACGGGCGCGCCGAGCGCGTGCGCGACGAGCTGCGGCGACGGCATCCTCGCGGGGAGCGAGGCCTGCGACGACGGCAACCTCGCGACCGACGACGGCTGCCTGCCCTCCTGCCAGGTGCCCTCGGGCGACTCCTGCGCCGAGCCTCTCACGCAGAAGAACGCGCTCCTCATCGGCAACGTGCACCGATGGACCCTCACCCAAGGCAGCGTCGCGACGACCGACGGCGCGTTCGCCTGCGACCCGAACGGCATCGGCCCGGACGCGGTCATCAAGTACGAAAAGACGTCCCCGGACCTCGCGAACGGCGGCAAGCTCCTGCACGTCGAGGCGCGCACGCCCGAGACCGCCACGACCGGTCTGCTCGACGTCGAGGTCATGAGCGGCACGTGCGACCCCACGCTCGCCGTGTCGGAGAAATGCCTCTGGTACAAGCAGACGTGGGGCGCGAACGTCGACGGTCCGCCCGGCACCTATTTCGTTTGGGTTGCAAGGAATGCCCCCGGCACCCCCTTCCCGCCCGTCGTGGTGACGATCGAGGAGATCGATCCCGCGGCCGCCGAGGGCGAGGGTTGCTTCGCTCCGTACACGACGTCGAGCGCGAACTACACGCCGCCCGCAGAGCCCGAAGACCCGCACCTCTGGACGCTCCCGGACACGATCAACGCCTTCGACATGGCCGCGACCTGGGGCGAGCCTGGCTCGATCTCCTGCGACGACCACGCGACCTACGGCGACATCCACGGCGTCGATGCGGTCATCGAGTACGACAAGTCCTCGCCGACGAGCATCCTGCAGGTCGAGGTCCAGAACCTCGACCCGGTCCTCACGCAGAGCGCGCTCAACGTCGAGGTCCTGAACGAGTGTGATCCCGAGTCACCGACGAAGGTCTCGTACAACTGCCGCGCGAACGCCGACACGCACAACCTCACGGTGAACGCGCCCCAGGGCCCGCTCTACGTCTGGGTGAGCACCGAGGCGACGGGCCAGGATTTCAACGGCGCGACCGTGAAGATCCGCGAGCTCGACCCCGGCCTCGGCGAGAGCTGGCAGACGGCGGAGCCCCTCCCGGCAGGCACGGTCCCGATCAACCCGACGTCGACGATGCGGCTCGACCCGCCGAGCTGCTTCCCCGCCGGCGTGAACGTGCACTGGTACGTCTACACGGTGCAGAACGGCGGCCTCGCGCTGACAGGGGACCCCCTCGGCACGCTCGCGCTCTTCGACGCAGACAACCAGCAGCTCTTCTGCGGCCCCTCGAGCCCCCTCGCGAGCCTCGGCGGCGCCTACCCGCCGGGCACGAAGTTCTACGTCGCGGTGCCCGTGGGCGGCGCCATCACGTCGCTCGCGATCACGGACATCGTCTACAACGGCGTGAAGACGCCTGTCCCGCTCGGCGTCACGTTCCCCTCGACGGCGTCGTCGGCCTACGGGATGGCCGTGAGCGACACGGAGGTCTTCGTCGGCGGCGTGAGCAAGGTCTTCCAGTTCCCGATCGCGGGCGGCGCGCAAGCCGTCGAGCGAGGCACGGCCGACGGCGTCACGACGACGCACCTCGGCTACGACCTCACGTTCGCCGGCGGCCAGCTCTTCAGCGTCGACAGCACGACCTCGACGAGCGCGAGCCGTCTCTTCCGCATCCTGAACGGCACCACCTGGGGCCCCACGACCTGGGATCTGACGCCCTCGTACCCCACGAACTCGCCCTCGTATGCGGTGACGTTCGATGGAACGAACGTGCTGCTCGCGACGCGAAACACCGCGGGAAAGACCGACTTTTACGCGTTCTCGCCGACGGCGCCGAGCGCGCCCGTGCTCCTCGGGACGAACACGAGCGTCGACTACGTCGTGGGCCTCGCGGCCGACACGCAGTTCCTCTACGTGGCAGGCAGGACCGTGGGCACGTCGAGCGAAGGCGTCTACCGCATCCCACGCGCGTCCATCACGAGCACGGCGACGAAGCTCGCGACGATCGACACGAGCACGAGCTGCACGAACGTGGAGATCGACGACCTCGTTTCGCCGCAACACCTCTACGTGCGCGCGAACGGCGGATTCATCCACGCGGTCGTGGATCCTGCGGGCCCTGCGTTCACGCACATCCCGAGCATCTCGACGCTCGGCGACACGACGGATTATGCGATGACGTTCGATCGAGCGACGAAGACGCTCTACTTCGTGGAGACGGCAACGGTCGCGAACGGCGCGGTCTGGAAGCTCCAGTGATCCGCGCCGCGCGCTCGCCGGCTACTTGTTCTCTTCGGGCTTGAAGTCGGGCGGGAGCGCAGCGCCCTCGCCGAAGAAGTACTTCTCGCACTCGGTCATCCAGATGCGCTGACCGTGCTCGCTCATGAGGTCGAGGCGGAACTCGTTGATGAGCATCTTCGAGTGCTCGAGCCACATCTTCCACGCCTGCTTGGAGACGCCATCGAACACACGCTGGCCAAGGGGCCCCTTGAAGGGCGGCTTCTCCAGCCCTTCCGCCTCCTGACCGAGCTTCACGCACTGCACCATCCTCGCCATGTCGACCTCGCTGGGAAGAGCCTTCACCCGGCCGAGGGCGCCCTTCCGGCGCCACCCTGGGGCTGCTCTCCGTCTAGTCGAGCCCCGAAAGGTCGTCGAGGGGCGCGCCGAACCGACGACGACGTTGACGGCCCCGATCACGAGTCCCATGCACGAAGGAAGCCGGGCCGGGTCACACGCGCCGAGCTCGCCCGAGCACAAAAACCCGAGGCGCCCGACGGAGGGGTTGACGTCAAAGTGCGGTGTCCTATGCTTTCGTGGCTCGGACCCCTCGAAGGTCCGAGGTCACCACGAGGGGGCGATCGGCTTCGACGTGGGGACCGAAGGTTCATCTGCGTGCTGGCGGCTCCTGCACCGCCTACCAAGCGGGACGTTATACGTGCGAACGACAACGCATACGCTCTCGCGGCCTAAGAACCGACGATAGCCGCCCGACGGAGAGATCGTCCTGGTATCCGAAGGGTGTCAACCACGAGGGCTGGACTACGCGAGGGCGCCCTCGATAGCGCAGTCGAGATTAGCGAGGGATAGGTCGCGGCCGAATCCGCGGACCCAGTCGCAGGGGATACGGCGACTACGCACGTGAACGAAGGTGAACTGTAGGCCTTGCGGACCCGGGTTCGATTCCCGGCGCCTCCACTCAAATTTGCCGCGTTACTTCATGTTTCTTGACCGGATCGTGCCCAAATCGTGCCCAGACCGATCACCTCGGACCGGGCCGTCGAGCAGGAGCACGGCGTCCCGCCCCACCTCCGGCGAGAGGTGGGCGTAGCGCATGGTCATGTCCATCGTCGTGTGACCGAGCAGCTCCTGGATGGCCTTGAGCGGCACGCCCCGCATGACCTAGTGGCTGGCGAACGTGTGCCTTAGCACGTGCCAGCCAATCAGCCGGAGCCCTGCGCGCCTGCAGGCCCGCCAGAGGGGGTGCTTGCACTCCCCCTTGGTCAGGTGGCGCCCGCCCTTCCCAGGAAAGACGAGCCCTCCGGCGAAACGTGAAGGAAGCGCCCGGAGCGCCGTGCGCGCCTCGTCGGAGAGCGGCACGTCGAAAATCGAATTCCGGCTCCGCCGTAAAGAGAAAGCCAATGCGAGGAACGGTAGGCCCGCGCATGGGTGGCCGCCAGGAGGCAGGCGCGGGGATGACGCCGCAGGCTCGCTCTGCGCATTGACTTAGCGGGACGCGAATATCAATCGGCCGTCATAGCCGTCGCGCGAAAGGGGGGCTCGACCGGCGCCGATGGATCCGGCCCGAGCGGCGGCAACATCAGCGGCGGCTCGGGCGGCGCCAACAACACGCTGTTGAAATCGTGCCGCAATACATGGATGCAACACGTCGCAAGAATGCACCGACCAATACGAAGTCACGCCGGTGTGCGCGCCGAGCCCTGACCCGTTCCCCGGCAACCGCTGCTACACGCCGTGCACCTCGGTGAAACGGATATGCCGGGACGTGGGTTGTGGCTCCGACCAGGAATGAATCAATGTGCGGGAAGTTCGCCGATCACCTGTTGAAGGTGTGCCGGTGACGCCCTCGGTCGTTCGTCGCGGGAGGCGCGCCGGGCCGCGCCCGCCGTGATTTACCGGAACTCCGCCGGCACGGAGCGGCCGAGCTTGCGATATTCGCCCGCGAGGCCGCAAACGACGTCCGCCATCTCGATGGGCCTTTTCTCCTCGCGCGCCAGCACGGCCGCCGTCAGCACCACGTTGCGGATGTGCCCGCCCGATAGATCCACCGCGGCCGCCAGGCGATTCAGGTCCCGCGGCGCGATCCGGTGCGCCCCGCCGAGGTGCGCGAGCCAGAGCGCGCGCCGCTCCTCCGGCCCCGGCAGCGGGAACTCGATGATCGCGTCGAGCCGGCGCGCGAACGCCGCGTCGAGCCGGCTCTTCGCATTGCTCGTGAGGATGGCGATCCCGTCGAACGACTCGATGCGCTGCAGGAGGTAATTCGTCTGCGCATTGGCGAACTTGTCGTTTGCGTCGCGGACGTCGGTGCGTTTGCCGAAGAGCGCGTCGGCCTCGTCGAACAGCAAAACCACCTCCGTCTCCTCCGCGCGCGCGAAGAGCTGCGCGAGGTTCTTCTCGGTCTCGCCGATGTATTTGCTCGTCACGGACGCGAGATCGACGCGGAACAGCGGCAACGCGAGTTGCGTGGCGATCCAGGCCGCCGCCAGCGTCTTTCCCGTGCCGGACGGCCCGACGAAGAGCGCCCGCAGGCCCGCGTGGTAACGCGCGCGCGCCGAAGGACCGAGCCCCTCGGCGAGCTCGTCGCGGCTGCGGCATCGAAGCAAGAGGACGCGCAGCTCCGTGCGTAATGCCTCCCCGAGCACGAGCGCGTCGTCGCCGATGGAGTCCGCGATCGGCTGCGCCAGCGCGCCGAGCCCGCCGCCTTCGCTCGTCCGGCTCGCCGCGAGCACGTCCTCTTCGAGTGGTTTTTCCCGACCGCACAGCGTCGCGTGGTGGCGGGCGATGCGGCCGATCTCGGCGATGCGCCCGGCCCGGTGGCGGTGCGTGATCGCGAGCTTCTGCGCGAGCTCTTCCCCGCCGATCGCATCCCTCCAGAGCGGCTCGCGCTCGGCCCGCGAGGGCCGCGCTGGCGTGAATTCGAGCGGCGAGAGCTCGCGCCCGTCGATATGGCCGTCGGACCCGCAGAGGACGAGGACCGGGCCTCCGTAATGGGCGATCGCCGGTATCTGCTTGCGCTCGCCGGGCGCAAGATCGAAGCAGAACACGGGCAAGAGCCGCCTCGAAAAGAGCCACGGCCCGAGCCCCGCGGTCCGGTCTGTCTCGACGAACGCCGCGCGGCCCCCGAGCTCCGCGGCGATCACGGTCGCGATCGTGCGCCCCTCTGCGCCCGGCGACGCGCGAAGGACGAGCGCGCGCCGCGCCGGCCCTGCCGCCGCGAGCGCCCGCGCGTGTGACCGCGCCTCCTCGTGCAGCGACGGGTGCAGCGGGACGGCGGACAAACGGCCGAGGCCGATCGTCGTTCCCGGAAAAACTTGGTCTCGCCCCGCGAGCGCGAGGACAAGCGGCAGAGGCACCACGAGCGCCCGCTCCGGCAGCGGCGCGGCCTCGTCGCGCAGCTCGAGCAGCCCACTCGAGAGCGCCGCGCCCGTGAGGACGATGTCCATCGCGCGCGCGCCCTCGCTCGTCGCCTCGGCGAACGCCTCTGCGACGAGCCCGAGCGTCGGCCTCGCCGTGTCCGCGCGCCCGAGCGCGTGCGCGACGAGCCGCCCCACCAGCGGATCCTCGTCGACCGCGGCAGCGAGCGCGATCGTGAGCGCCTCGACCAGCGACGAACCGAGCGCTCGCGAGAGATCGAGCAGCGGTCGCTCGGCCGGCGCCGGTGCTTCGAGATACGCGGCGAGCGAAGTCCTCCACGAGCCCGTCGGCGCGACGGCCGCCGTGAGGTGATTCCGCAAGATCGTGGCCTCGGCTCCCGCGTTCACGTTGCCCGAGAGCGTCGTCCGCGCCACGGCCGCGAGCGCGAAGGTTCGGAGCGACAAACCCGAGGTTGTCGAGGTCGTCGGCTGGGAAGCGCTCGTCGTCGCCGTCGGCTGGGAAACGAGGAGTGGGTCCGAGGTGGTGGGTTTGCTCATCGCAGGTCTCGCGGGGTTCGTCAGGGCGTGATGCTTGCGAGGCTCGAGGGCTCGGCGCCGATGTCGAACGTGACCGACAGGCCGGGCGGCTCCGTCGAACGAAAATGAACCTCGAAGGCGGCCGCGCGCTCGACGTTCAGCGCTCCGGCGATCGCGCCGAGGCGCGTGCCGAGCGCGGGCAGAGGGTCGAACGTCGTCCACACCTTGACCACGTCCTCGATCGCGACCGCGTGGTACTCGACGCCGACCTCGCGCGAGAGCCCCTCCGGGCTCGCCACGAGCCGCGCGGAAATGGCCCTCCCGGGCGCCGCGAGCGCGCCGTACGTCTTGACGAACCACCTCCGCTGCGGCTCGGTGACGCCGAGGGCGCGCATCACGCCCTCGACGCGCCTCGCGCCGTCGTCGAGCGGCTGATCGGCGCGCAGGACGAACGCCATCCGGCCATGGCGACCCCGGGGATCCATTTCATCGGACACGGCGTCTGCGCTCGCCTTCAAATGGGCGCCGAGATCGAGCAGCGAGGAGGCCGCCCCCGTGGACAAACCCGCGCAACTACCGCCGAGCAGCATGCCAAGCGCGGTCGCCAGGCTGAATCCCCCCGGCGCGCTCCTCTTTTCGATCGCGAGCGAAACCCCCTCGTCGCCGAGCCCGATCGTGACCGCGACGGGTCCGCCGTGCTCTTCGAGCCCGCTCGTCGCGGGCGGCGAAACATCACCGCCGGCCCCGATCGCCGCGAAGAGATCGCCGAGCCGCTCGCCGAGCCCGCTCCCGTCCGCCGGATCGCCGCGCGTGACGAGCGCGATCGACGCGAGCCCGGACGCGACGCGTACGACGAAGCAGCGCTCGAGCTCGGGCGCGAGCGCTACGAGCGCGGGCACGATCGGCCGCACATCGAGGCCGAGGCTCGTGGCGGCGAGGGAGAAGCGGGCGGCTCGTTCGGCGGCGCGCTCGACGGCGGCTTCTTTCGACGCGGACATGGGCAGAGTCTCCAGGTCGTTCATTCCACGTCTGGGCGATCGCCCTCCGCGGTGATAGAGGAACATACATGCTCTCTCCGGACGATCGCGACGCGTGGCTCGAGCTCTTGTTGCGTGATGTGGCCGAATTCAACGCGCAGAGGGAAAAGCTCGCGCCCGGAGTACGCATCAATCTTCGGGGCGCGGATCTCGCGGGGCGCGATCTCGCGACCGCTCGCCTTTCCGGGGTGGATCTGACAGGAGCGCGGCTCGCCGGCGCGCGCGTGCGCGCCATGTTGCTCACGATGTCGAGGCTCGAGGGCGCCGATCTCACGGGCCTCCGGGCGGCCGACGACGATCCGGGCCAGCTCGAGCGCGTCGAGCTCCTCCGCCTCCTCTGGGACGACATCGATGCATTCAATCGCCGCCGCCCCGAGATTCTGCACTTCGTCCTCGTCGATCTCTCGGGCGCGAACCTCGTCGGGGCCGACCTGCACGAGATGGAGCTCGGCAAGGCCAGGCTCTCGGACGCCGATCTCTCGGGAGCGAACCTCGATGATGTAGGGCTCTCGGGCGCGAACCTCGAAAGGGTACGCTGCACGGGCACCGTCATCCGCTACGCCAATTTCACGAAGGCTCGCCTCACGGGCGCCGATTTCACGGGCTCCGAGCTCCTCCGCATCGACATGGACGACGCGCTCGTCGACGCCGCGACGTTCGAGCGGACGAAGATCGTGGGCTCGGGGCTCCAGCGCATCGCCGGTCGAGGCGCCTCGTTCCGCGGCTCTTCGTGGAGCCAGATCGACCCCATTCTCGCCGCGCTCCCGGAAGCCGATTTCACGGGCGCCACGCTCGAGAGCGTCGAGTTCCTCGAGACCAACCTCCGCGGCGCTCGATTCACGAACGCCACGATGCGCGCCGTCACGTTCCGGCGCGCGAAGCTCGAAGGCGCCCACCTCGACGCCCTCGGCGGCGAGCCGCCCGTCTTCGAGGACGTCACCGGGAGGTGACGACGAGGATCGGCCGCGCGCCGGCGCGGTCAAGATCGCACCATCACGGAAGCGCGGAGGACGGCAGGCCTGCGGACGTCCCTGCGCCATTCGATATGGTATCTCTCGCTCCCGATCGTCGTGTAGACCTCCCCCTCGTCCTCGCTCGGATCGGGTTCGGCCTCCCGCAACGTGCGCTCGCAGAAGCCGAGCCAATTCACGGGTTTCATCGAGGGCGGCGTCGGTATGCCCAGGCGAAACCAATCGATCGACACCCACGCGTCGAGCACCCCCTCGCCTTCGGGCGCGTCCGGAATGTACCTCTTGCGCGCCGGATCCCGCAGGTAGCGAAGGAGCGCCACCCCGGCGTCGTAATACCCGAGGAGCGCCGTCAATCGAGCCTCGACGAGCCATTGACGTTTTTCCTCTTCGCCGCCCTCCTCGAACAGGCCCGCGGCATCCATTTCGATGAGCAAGCACGTCCGCCCGCCCAGCTCCGTCCCCTCGTCCCGGGGCGTCTTCGGGGTCTTGCGCGCCACCATGTCGAGCTCCGCGGCCCGCTCGTCGAGCTCGATCGCCGTGCTGCCCGTGAGCAGGGAAAACGGCGGCTCCGTGGGGGTGTGGGGCGCCTCGGGCTCGGCTTCTCCCGACGGCGGCCGCTGTCCTCGGAGCTCACCGAGCTTGCGCAGGATCCGGAGAAGGGTCTTGCCCGGCAGGATCATGTCGGCGCTGGTGAACGTCGTCCCGATGATGAATGCATCCGTATCGTCGAGCGTCCTCCCGCCGAGGTTGCGCCAGTTCAACCGGTCCGCGTACGCGACGTCCTCGGGGCGCACGGGCGTGGCGCCCATCGCCTGGGGGACGTTCGTGCCCCGGCGCTGCATGATCGATTCTTCGAGGTCGGACCAGCCTCCCGTGAGCGCCGTGTTCACGACGTACGCCAGCGTCGAGCGCGGGTCGTCGCGTGGATGGTCCGTGGCGAGCAGCGGCCCTGCCTCGGTCTGCTTCAAGCGGAGCCGCAAGCCATCCACGTCCAGCGTCAAGTCGTCTTTCAGAACCATCGTGCGTCCAAGTATACGGTGATCAGGACGAACTGGTAGGCCGTCGCCGGCGCATTCGGGGGCACCGCCTCGTAGTACCCGCCGAGCTCGACGCCGTCTTTCGTCGCAGCCGTGCCTTTGCCGTCCTTGTCGCGCCCGAATCGATCGTTGTCGTCTCTGGGCTTCACGCTCGCATGCCATGCCACCAGCGCATCCTCGCCGAGGCGCAGGACGGCGGCCGGATCGTCTGCGGTCGTCTTGGGTTGGTCGGCCTTCATCCATTTGGACATGTCGCACATCGAGCCGCCCGGCCGCTCGTCCGGTTTCGTCGGCACCTCGCCCGGGCCCTTCCAGCGATATTGCTCGTACAGATGCACGCCGGTGCCGTCCGGGAGTGTTTTGCTCTTGATATGGACCAGTTCGATCTCGGGCCGGTGCGCGAGCCATTCTTTGACCCGTTTGTCGTCGTGTCCTCCCGAGAGCCCGCGCTCCGTCCACAATTCCTCGGTCTTGTGGAGGTCCCTGGGGTACATCAGGTGCTGCATGACGTGCGCATCCAAGAAGACCGTCCCTGCCTGCGGCCGCGGCCCCGCCTCGTAACGCCGGTATGCGGCCTCCGCCTCCCTCTGCTGGACGGGCAGCGCCAGGTCGTCGTGGATTCGCTCCACGAGTTCATCGGGCACCCCCGCCTTTCGCAAGAGCTCGAGCTTCTTCGGCAGGTCGGCCGGGTCGCGTAGCCCCATGGCCTCGAGCATCCGGCCACGCCGAGCGACCAGGGGACGAAGCTCGTCCTCTTTCTCTTTGAGAGTATTTTTCTGCGAGACGATGCCCTTCTCTCTCTTATTTATCTCATTTTCGAGCTCCTGGATCTTGGCGGGGTCGGCTCCTGCTGTCTTTTTCAACTTGTCGAGCTCGACGCGGTCGGCGGCGAGGAGCTGCTCGTTCGCATCCAGGCTGCCGCGGATCGTCTCGATGTTCCGCTCCTTCTTCGGTATCCCATCGTGCAGCGACACGAGCTCCTCGACGGCCGCGCGATCGTGCGCGGTCATATCGGTCTCCGTGCTGCCTTTCTTCCACACCTTCGCTTGCTGTTCCTTCCGAATGGTCTCCTTGGACGCCTCCGGGTGCTTGTACACGATGTCGGCGACCTCGGACAGCTCGTGCACGAGCACGTGCGGGACTTCCTGGTTGGGGTGGAGGCGACGTCGCACGAGGACCTGCGCGGTCCACTTTCCGCCTTCGTATTTCACGATGACGCGTCCGGGGCCCGATTCGTCGACGCCATTCTCTTCGTGAGGCCCGGGCGGCAGCACGGCGACCGCCTCGAGCGTCACCTCGACGAGAATGGTCTTCGAGGGGTCGTCCGGGTGGGGCACGGCGAGCTTCAGTCCGTCCGGCGCATCGACGATCTGGCTCTTGTGCACGAGCTCGCGCCCCGATTGCGCGGCCTTCTTGGCCCAATCCGTGAGCTTGTCGTTGTTGACGCTCCCCTTGCCCTCGTAGACGTCCTTCCCGTACGTGCCGCCCGCGCCCTCGTTTTCCGTGCCTGGCGGCGGAGCCTTCTCTGCGGCTTTTCCTCGCGCCAATGCCGTCGCCGCCTGCGTGAGGTCGATCAAAACGCGGCGCAGCGCCGCGATGTCGAGCTTCCCGTCGGGACCGACGAGCTCTTTCATGGGCTGCTTGCGGAGCGCCGCCTCGATCGCGGCCTCGTCGAACGTCGTGGGATCGGAGCGCATCGACTTGAGTCCGTGGATGGCCTCCAATGCAGCGATGATCGCCTTGAGCTCCGCGACGCGCTCCGGCCCGAGCGTGCCCGCCGCGCCGTCGAGCAGCTTGGGGATCTCGAGGTGGCGGAGGCTTTCGAGGTAGCGGCCGAGGTATTTCGATGTCTGCACCGCTGCGCGGTCGGGCTCCGATCCGTAATGGTCGGGCGAGAGGTCCTTCAGCGCGTCGCCGAACTGCTCGCGCATCGATTGAATCATGTGCGCATCGCTGAGCGTCTTGCCCTCTCCGGCCTGCCCCCCGACGACGTGCAAAACCGCGCCTTCGCTGTTGTAGACCTCGTTGGCGTAGAGCGCCGCCACGGCCATTTGCGTGCGGATTCGAAGGGTCAACTCGTCGACGGAACTGCGCAGCTCGTCGTTGTTCGGGTCCTTCGCCAGCGCTTCGAGCGCGGCGTCGCGCTCCCTTCGCCACGCGTCGACTTTGCCCAGCGCCTCGGCGTAGAGCTCGTTCGCCGCGCGCAGCCGGACGTCCGCCGCCCCCGCGTGTTCCGGCCCGTCCGCCTTCGCATCCGCCTCGATCTTCGCCGCGCGCGCGTCGATTTTGGCTTCGGCGTCCAGGAACCGCTTCTGTGCCTCCTGCATCCGGGCTGCGATCTCGCTCCGCATCTCCGGTGGCGCGAGCTCGAGCTCTTTTTTGGTGTATTCGTTCCACGCCTCCTCGGCTCGTTTTTGCGCCTCCTTCCGAGAGAGCCCCTTCTCCTGCGCGTCCGGACCGATGTACCGGCGGACCTTCGCGAGGGACATGATGTCCTGCAGCCGGTCGTTGTCGTGGCGGACCTGCACGTCGTCGCTAATGAAATCGGGCGCGTACCCGTACGCGCGGTGCATCGCCTCGCCGTAATCGTAGACGTTCGTGTCGAGCGCCGTGGCCGACTCGGCACCGAACAACTTGCGCGCCGCCTCGTTGAACTCCGCCACCACCTTGGCGATGTTGTGCTGCTTCTCGCCCGCCTCGCCCTTTTTCACGAGGTGCTTCGCGATGAGCTGCAAATCGTAATCGGAGCTGAGAGACGTGCTCCCAACCGCGCGCAGCTCGATGCCGTATTTGTCGCCGAGCTCCTTCAGGGTCCTGTCGACCCACATCTCTCGCGCGTCGACGATGGCCTGCGCGCTCGCTGGATCGTTCTTGTAAGCCGCCTTGATGTCCGCCCAGCCCTTGACGTCCTTGAGCGCCTCGAGCGCGTGCTCGGGTGAACGCACCGGCCCGTGCTGGTCGTAAATCTCGCGCGGCTTGCGTTTTCCGTGTCCCTCCGCAGTTGCGGACGGGGGCCGATGAGCCGCCGAAACGCCCTCGATCCGGAAGGGCGCGTGCGGCGTCTGCGTGTCTCCGCGCGCGAGCGGCTCTTTTGCGCTCTTTTTCGTCGTCTCCGCGTAAAACTCGTGCTCCCCGACCGCCCTCGCCTTCACCGCGATCTTGGCGAACCTGTCGCCGGGTCGAATGTCGCTGGGTTTTTCGACGTGCTTTCGCCCCTCGACGGGGTCCTCGCTCATCGCTTTCGCGACGCGCTCCATCTGCGCCGGCGTGGGTTTCGGCGCCGATGGGTCCGGTTTGACCACGATCACGACGTCGAGCGCGTCTCCGTCCGCGAATGTGAGCTCCGCCGTGGCCGGTGGTTTGCTCGGACGAACCGTGCCGCCGCCCGTCACGTAAATCTCGACGGTCCCCTTGATTCCTGCCGCCGCGAGGGCTTGCGCGCCCTTTTTCGTGAGCGTCTCGACGGAGCCCGGCGCGAGCCCGTGCGCGAGCCTCCGCTCGTGCTCGTTGCGCCCCGCGTGCCGCACCCCGCGTGCCTTCATGTAGGCCAGAAGCGAAGCTGGATCGACCCCGGCCACGCCGTGATTTGCGCGGGCCAGCGCTCTGTAAACATCGAGCGCCATTCCCTCGAGCGACATCTGCTCGATTTGGCCCTCGTCGCGGGCCTTCTTCGCGCGCGCCTCCGCCTCGGCGATCGCCTTGTCGACGTGATCGATGACCTCCTTCTGGTGCTTGCGCAGCCAGGCCTCCGGCTTGGGCACCGCGGCGTTTCCGCTCCAATGCGCAAAGTCGAGGTCTTCATCACGCCGGACGTGCTCGAGATAGGCTGCTCGCTCGGCGTCCGTCAGCAGGTTTGGATGATTTTCGAGCCTCTTCTCCGCGTCGCGCACCCGCTCTTCCCCGCGGTCCTGCTTCTGCCGCCGGTAGGAGTCGTGAATCGCGTCGGCGAAATCCTCGAACGAGACGCCAGGCTCGCCGTGCCTCGCCTGGACGAGCGCCTGGTATTCTTGGACGGCGAGCGCGTCGAGGTGCTCCTCGACCGTCTCCTTCCGGCCCTCCTTGCGCGCTTCCTTGTACGAATCCCTCGCCCTCGCGATCACGCTCTCGTGGCGCTCGGCGACGTCGGCCCGGTGCTGACGCAGCCAGATCTCCGGATCTGCGACCGCAAGGTCCTCGGCGCGACCTGGCAATGCCTCCGCGTTGCGCTGGCCGCGCAGCGCGTGCATCATGTACGACTCGTGCTCGGCCGGGGTCATCCTCGGGCCGCCCGAATCTTCTTTCGGGTTCGTGCGATATGGGCTGCCCGTATCGCCCTTGCCCTCTTCGGGCTTCAGGCCGCGCTTCGTGAGCAATTCGTCCGCGCGCTTCACCCTCCGCGTCGCCATGAGCCGCTCGCGGTGGTGGAACATCCATGTGTCTTTGATCCCTTGCGACAAACCACCGCCGAGGTGCTCGAGGTACCTGTCGCCGATGTTCCCGCTGCTCCTGTAGGTCTCCTCGCTCGTCATCAGCTCGACGAGCGCCTGGAGCGGCGCCTGCTCCACGTTGCCGCGCATCATCGCGATCGCCTGCGCGCGCGCGGCCTTTCCTTTCGGCGACGCTGCGGCGACGAACCGATTCACGTCGCCAGGTTTGCCCGCGGGCACGGGCGCCGGCGGCGGGTGAGCCTTCTCCGGCAGATTGAGCTTCTTCCGCGCCTTCTCCCCGAGCTTACCTGCGCCTTGCGAAAGCGAATGCTGGAGCGCACCCGTGACGAACGCGTGCCAGGCCTCGCCGGGCACCGAGGCCAAACGCTCCTTCGCCGCCTTCAGGTTCCGCTGCCATCCCTCGTTGAGCCCGTGTTTGACCAGATCAAACGGGTTCAAGAGCGCCGCCGCGCTCCCTGTGAGACCATTGAACGCTGTATCGGCGGCCCCGTAAATGCCCTGCTCCGCAGCTTCGATCAAGAACTGCGTCGCTGGCGGCATCTCCTTGATGGATTTCTGGATTGCCGAGAGGGCCCCTGCCATCTTGCGCGTCTCGGCGATCCTCGCGAGCGCGCTCCGGGCCCAGTATCCGCCGAGCGCCGTCACCGCGCCCATCACCGCGTCCGTCGCGATCGATTTGAGCCCCTCGTTTCCGAGCTCGTAATCGCTGCCCTCGATTGCCTCGTGCACGAGCGCGCCCGCCGCCGCCGAGCTCGCGCCGATGAGCGCGCCCGCGAGCGCCACCATGAGCGGGCCTGCCGCGCCCGCGGTCAATACCGTCACGACCGCGGCCACGAGCGTGCTCACCACGGTCGCGGCGATGTTCGCGACCTTCGCCTTCGCTTGCCGGAACTCCTGCAGCGCCTCTTTGGCGCGCTCCGCGGCCGGCGCGATCTCCTCCTCGGCCTCCGTCTCGGTGACGTCGCCGTAGAGCTCGCCTTTTTCTTTTTGCGTGACGCGCGCCTTGCGCAGCGCGGCCCGGTACTCCTCGTTCGCGATGTCGAGCGAGCCGCCACTCACGCCGAAAGACGCCTGGAAATCGAAGCCCGCGTCGCTCGTGCCGTCGCGGGTCCGCTGGAGCTTGTAATCGTCCTGGAAAAACTCGAACTGCGTCGTCGCGGCGCGCGTCGGTCCCTGGATGAGCGCGAGCTCCGCGCTTTGCTCTGCATCGTTCGCGCCCTGCGGCGCGCCGATCGCCGACGCGATGATCGCGGCCGGCAGCCCCGGGATGCGGTCCCGCACGAGCTTGCGTAGGTCGGTGTATTCTTTGTTGTCTCGCGCGCGCCGCTTTTTCCTGTCCTCGGCCGTGTAGTCGGCGTCGTCCGCGAAGGCGCCGCCGGTATGTTTCAGGACGAGATCGTCGAAGCTCTTCGAGACGTCGATGACGTGACCCGCGAAGACCGCGCGCGCCACCAGGGTGCGCGTGTGGTAGGGCTCCGGCGGCTTTTTCGGCTCCGGCTCGGGCGCGGCCTTTTCGTTGACCCCGGACACACTTTCGACCGGTGCGGGCGGCGGCGCGGCATTCCCGTCGGGGCCTTTGGGCCCTTCGGCCGCCTTGGCGGCCGCGCTCGTATCGTTCGGCTGTCGAACCTCGTCGCTCGTCGGCGGCGTGCTCGCCTCGGGCCCTTTGGGATTGTTTTTCTCAGCCTCCTTTTTCTCGGCCGCCTCCTCCTCTTTGCGCGCCGCGACCCACGCGTCGTATTTTGCCTGGAGCGTATCTTCCGCGCTCCCGCCGGGCGGCGGCTTCGCGCGGGTGACCGAGGTCCATTCGTGGATCAGGTGCTCGTTCGAGGCCCCGCGCACCGCGGCCAGCATTCCCTCCTCGTCGTCGTCGATCCCCAGTTGCTCTTTGAAATACGCGTCGGTGGGATCCTGCTCTCCGAGCACCGCCCTGCCAATCACGTCGCCCGCGTTCACGTCGGACGGCGTACCGCTGCCCGATTTCGCGAGGTTTGCCCTCACCTCGACCTCGGCGTCCTGCCATACCCGCTTGCGCGCCGCGGTATTCTCCTCTTTGGACGTCGTGCCTACCTTCGCGAAGAGATCGTCGTCCCCGTACGTCTTCTCCTTTTTCTTGCCGTCCGTCTTCGCCGGGGGCGCGGCGGGTTTTGTTTCCTCCGTCTTCGGCTCGCCCGCCGGTTTCTTCCCATCCTTTTGCTCGATCTTGCATTCCGTCCGGTAAACCGCCTGTGCTTGCCGGAGCGTCGCATTCCAGGACATCATCGACGCCGCGACGAGCCCCGTTTTCGCTTGGTGCTCGATCACGCGCAGCCGCGCCTTGGCCTTCGCCATCGCGTCGTTCGCGCCCGCGATCGGGTCCGGTGCGCCGGTCGATTCAATGTCGAAATCGAGGATCCGCTCGATCATCTCGAACCGAGCTGGGTCGTGGCTGCAAGCCCTGCGCACCTGCTCGACGAGCGACGCGTCGGCGAGCAAGGCCCGGAGTTGCTCCGGAGACAACTGCACCAGGTGATCTAGAATCTCCTGCGCGTCCGCGTGCCGGGGCGCTCCTCGGGCGCCCGGCGAGGTTTTTCCTGCGGATTGGCCTCCCCCGCCGGCGTAATACGTCGGATAGGGGCGCGATTTCGCCTCGAGCGCCGACAGGTGATCCTCCCCGCCCTCCGCCGGGTTTTCGGCGGTCGTGCCATGGAGGATGTTCATCGCCTGCCGCATCTCGCTCGGGTCGTCGAGCATGTCCCCGAGCTTCATCAAAAACTCGGGGTCCTTGCGCAGTCGTGCCCGATCCGCGTCGGACAGCGTGCGGAGCTTCGGCAGAATGGCCCCGTCCGCGTCGCTCCAATCGCTCCCCGTGAGCACCTGATCTTCGGGCGCCGCCTCGCCGCCGTGCAGGACCATCGATTGGATCTCGGACATCTCGGCGCCCGAGAGCTCCCCGTCGATGATCGCTCGCAGGTTCGGATCCGCGAACGTGCGCACGCACTCCTCGCGCATGCGCCGCATGATCTCCGCGCCTTTTTCCTCCTTCGACCTCTTCTGGAACGCCTCGTCCGCGTCGACCTCCTTCACGAGCGCGGCTTTTCGCCGGCGCATGTAGGCGCGGATGTCGTTGCGCATCCCCTCTTCGTGCGTGAAGCTGAAGAGCCCCGAGACGCCGCCCGTGCCGTGGGCGCGCGATTCCATGATGTCGACGATGTCGGCCTGATTCTTCAAGCCCTTGTAGATTCGATTCCACTCGACGTCACGGCCGGCGCCCCGCAGCGCCGCCATCGTCCGCCCGTCGGCGAGCGCGGCGCTCCTGTCTTCCGGCTTGGCGCTCTCGATCGCGCGGAAAATCGCGTCCACGTCGCCCGCCTCGGCGAAGATACGTAGCTTGACGGCGAACGAGCTCTTGCCCTTCTCGGTCAGATCGAGCAATCGCTCCACCTCGGCGCGGCTGCCTTGCAGCCCTCCCTGGCCCTGCGGCACCCGCTTTGCCTGGTGGGATTGCACGAAGAACCGTATATCCAGCCCTCCGCTCGCCTTGCGGAAATGGGCCTGGATGAGGCGCTGCTCCTCGGGCAGGTACCCCGCGAGTTTGTCGCCGATGATCTGGGCTCGCGGGAAGGGTTGCTTGAGCTCGGCCTGGATCTCCGAAGCGATCTGCTCCGCCGTCTTCTCGCTGAACTCCGGGGAGACCGAGAACCTGTCCTTGATCGCGAGTTCGTCGACGGCGACCACGATCGGCGCGGCCTCGACGGGCCCGCCCATTTCGGTGAGGATCTGCTCCTTTTTCTTGCCTTGCGACAGGTAAGGATCGTTCGCGACGCGCTCGGCGGTCATCACGAAGTGGTGCGCGACCGTGATTCCATACTCCGCGCGGTAAAACGTCTCGAGCTCCGCCGCAGCGTCGGGGTCCGCGTCCCCCTCCTTGTTCGGGGGCAGGTTTTCGGGCTTCGGCGCCCTCGCCTCGGCGTATTTCTGCCCGATGGCCGGCGAGTTGTAACCGTTCGCCCGCTCGAGCAACGAGAAGAGCTCGCCCGCGGCCTTCTTCCGTGCCGCCTCGAGCATCGCGCGGCGCTGCGCGGTCGTGTCGTCGCCGTATTTGCGTTGGTCGATGGCCTCCTGGTTCATGCCGACGGCGGCGAGCGCGCCGGCCCTCTCCTCAAGCGTGGTCCTCTTCGTGAGATCGACGGTCAGCGACCCGCCGAGCTCCTGATAGGCCGCCTCGTGGAGCACGTACAAATTGGGCGGCCCCTTGCCCGTCAGGTCACCGACCTCTTTGAGCTTCGCCTCCGTGACGTGGGATTTCAGCTCGTCGAATGCGGCCTGGATATCGCTGAGGTCGGCGTACGAGAACTCGTTGACCTCGTCGTAGATCTTCTGCGCACACTTGTGGATCCAGAACGTGACCGGCTTGTCGTCCGCGAGCACCTCGCGCAGCGCCTGCTCGAGGCCGGCGGTCTTTCGTGGCCCTGGGAGATCGTCCTTGGATTGCGCGGCGTCGGTCGCCGCCGAATCGGACCGGATCCCGAGCACGCGCTCGCATTCGGCGAGGTTCGCCCCCGCGTCGATCCCCGCGTTGATCTTCGCGCGCAGCCCCGCGCCGTGCTTCTGCTCGTAGAGCTCCAGGAACTTCGGCCCCGGCGCGATCTTTCCGCGTCGTACGATCGTGACGTGAGGCTCCTTCGCGACATCGGCCTGAAACCCGTGCAGGATGCCGAGCACGTTGCTGTCGGATACGTACGTCCACGTATCGAGCTGGGCGTAGAGCTCGTCGATCTTCGGGTAAAACACCTTCTCGTAGAGCTCGTCGAGCTCCTTCTGCGAAGGCGGGTCCACGTTGTCGCTGACGTTCTCCTGCACCTGCGCGTCGGGCGAACCGGGCAACTTGAATGCCCCGGACAAACCCCAGGCCTGCAGGCAGAGGTCGTACGGGCGAGCCGTGAGGCCATCCACCGTGACCGTTCCCTCAAACGAGAGCATCGCATGGTGGAATTTGAGATCGAACCGGAGCTCGAGGAGCGTCTCGCGATCCGAAAGGAGCTTCGCGAGCGCCGCGCCGAGATCGACGGAGTTGCTCGCGGCGACCGCCGCATGCACGCCGTCGAGCGGCGTGGGCTCGTCGATTCCGCTCTCGACGAGGCGCAGCGCCCTCCGGCGGGCTGGCGTCGAAATCGGCGGGCGCAAGGCCGCGTGAAAGCGCTGATCGCGCATCAGCCGATCGCGCGCGGCCCGGCCCGTCTCCCCCGAATGCTCGGTGCAATACGACGCGAGCGCGTCGATCACGGCCTTGTCGGGCGATCCCGCCGTGGCCATCCGGGCCTGCATCATCCGAGCGATGACGGCGCTCGTCTGATCGAGCTCCGCGTCGAGGTCATCCATCTGCGTGACGCTCGTGTATTGCCTGAGCTTCGTCATCAGCGACGTGTCGGCATAGAGGCGATCACGCACCTTCGGCTTCGCGGCCTGGATGAGCTCTTTGATCGTGGCGAGCTGCTTCTCCTCGAGCTTCCGCTCCGCGTATTTCTTCGACGGCGGCGCCTTCCCGAGCGCGGCGTCTATCTTCTTGTGCAGCTCCTTGTATGCCGCCTCGATCTCCTCGCGCTCCTTTCTGTCGCTCTCCGGCGCTCCGATCGCCGGGGCGGCGGGTGCCTCGAGCTTTTGCAGCATCGCGACGCGCGCCGCCTCGCGGAGCTCCGCCGTCTCGCTCCGCGTCGCTTTGGGCGTGAAGCTGCGGAGCGCGTTGAGCCGCGAGGGGTCGGCCTGCATGTTCCGCTTGCCGTCGGGGCTGATCGGCAGATAGGTGCCGAGGAAGGCGGACGACGCATTCGCCGCGGAGCCGCCGGACGTGAACTGCACGATGGCTTGATCGAGCGTCATCACGTATTTGATGTCGGCCGCGTGATCCTTCGTCGCCGCGGCGAGCGCCTCCTTGTGGGACGCACGCTCCGGCGGCAATGCCTCGAGGAAGGCGGCGAGCGGGGCGTCGCCGGTCACGCCCTTCCATTTCAGATCATACGCGGCGCTCCGAAAATCCTTCGGGCTCAGCCCGGGCGGCAGCGGATCCGCGTCCCAGACCATCAAATCACCCGCGCACGCCCTCCACTCCGCCGAGGTGACGGCGGCGTCGAGCTCCTCGAACCGCTCGCGCTCCTTTTGCTTCGCGGGGTCCTCGACGTGCTTGTTCAAATACGCCGGCAGGCCGGCCTTGCCGGAGGGCTCGGCGGACTTGCTGCGCGTGGAAGCCGCGGCGCTTTTTTCGGTCGTCGTCGGGCTCTGTGCGAATTGGGGCGGCATGTCTTCCCGGGCTCCCCTTCACGCGTCTGCGCCGTGCAGATAATGATACCTCACCACCCGGCCGAGCCAAGGCACCCATCCCGGGTCCAGATCGAGCCCAGTTCGCCTCACGCGGATGTCGGCCGCTTCCAAATCGAAGACAACGTCGATGTGCGTGCGCGTCGACCCGATGCGGCCCGGGCGGCAGACCACGTCGCGTAGCCCGAGCCGGAGGTTTCTCCGGCAAAACCTCCGCGCCTCGAGCAGGAGCTCGCGCACGAGCCTCTCGACCTCCTCCCCGAGCGCCGGGTCTTCGAAGCTCGCGTCCACGCGATCGCCGCCGAGCGCGAGGAGCGCGGCATCTTCGGCAGGCGCGCCGAAACGACGAGCGACGCTGGCGAAGAAGCGCGCCGCGAGCCCGACGTCGAAGAGGCGCGGATCGGCCTCGAGTCGCGCCGAAATCCCGATTTGCTCGAGCACCGGAATCAAGAAAAACAAGCCGCCGACCACCGTGGGCCGCAGAATTCCGTCGCCCCAGCCCCCCGGCGTCCAGGGCTCTTCGTCCACCGCGTCGGGTAAAACTTTCCCGACACGCGCTTCCTTTGCAAGCCCCGAAAGGCCCGCGATCCGCGCGGCCACGGCGGGTTCGTCGGAAACGCCCCTCGGCGAAGCTTCGGACAACCCACCCCCTTCACGAGGTCCGCCCGGGCGGGGTTTTTCCGGGCGGGGTTTTTCCGGGCGGGGTTCGCCCGCGACGCCCACGCTCGCTCCGTCCGTCTCCTCACCGTCTCGCGCTGGCTTTCCTTCGAATGCGACACGCCCGCCCGCCGAGTTCGTTTCGACAACCTCGCCCGCGGGCGCCGGCGCTGCGAGTGGCGGCTCTGCCACGGCCTCGTCCTTCGTCGTGGTTTGCCCTCGCTCCTGCGGGTCTCCGTTCGTCGCGACGAGCGCCGCCGCGACCGCCGCCGCGCGCTCTGCGAGGCGCGGATCCGCGATTCGACCGGGCTCCTCGATCAACATAAACATCGCCGTGAGCCATACCGATCGCGCGTCGCTCGGCCCCCAGCTCGCGGCGAACCGAGCGATCGTCTCGCGAAACGCTCTCGGGCGTATCGAAAGCGCGGCCGCATTCGCCGAGTCTGTCTGGACGATCGGATGCGCCTCGGCCGTCATCCCTCCGAGTGACCGTACGAGCGCCGCTCCCTCCTGCCATCGCAAAACGAAGAGCAGCGGCTCGAGCGCCCCGCGCGTCGAAAAAAGTGCCTCGACGAGCGCCGCCGCCGCGAGTGGCCCCGCGCCGGTCTCCATCACGCCCCGCAGCGCAAATCGCAGCGCTTCTTCGCGACCCATCCCCGGGACGAACCCCGGCGCCGCGTGCGGCCAAAACCACGCGTCCGCGCGCGCGCCCCGACCCAAGCGCCGCGCGAGCGCCACGAAGGGCTCGATTTCGTCGCGGAAAAACACCACCTCCGCGCGCTCGGCACCGGGATCTTCGCCGTGCACCGCGGACGACACGAGTGCGCACACCCGCTGCTCGAGCGCGAGCGCCACGCTCGCGGGCGGCATGTCGGCGCGTATCACGCCGATATCGAGCCAACGCAAGAGGAGCACCCGCCCCGGCCCTGCCCCCGGTAATGAAGCCGTCCGGAGCGCGTCCTCGAACAAAAGCGCGCCGCGGCGCACGAGCTCCTCGCGCCTCGCCTGGAGGCGCAAGGTCCCCACACGCCGCAGCGCCTCCACCGTCACGTATTCCCCCCCGAGGACGGCTCGGAGAACGTGACCGTCGCGCCCTTCGGGATCTGCACGGCCGAAGCGGTCGCGCGAATGACGCGCACGAATGCCGCATTCGGGCCGAGATCCTCCACGACCCCTTGCACCGTATTCGACTCGACCGCGACGATGGCGTGCATCCCCGCGCGCAGCCGCTCCGCGTCCACGGTCACCTCGAAGAGCCCGCCGACTTTCGCGAGCACGTCCTTCGCCACCGGGCCCGACACGAGCCGATCCACGGGCACGTGGCTCGCGAGCAGGAGCGCCGCGCGCACGATGTCGTTCATCAGGCCCATCGCCTCGGGCTCGGCCGCATTCACGCGCGAGAAGAGCCAATCGACGAGCGCCTGCAAGTGGAGCCGCAGGACGACGTCGACCTCGTCCCATCGCGGCAATGCAGCGAGGCTCCGCAGGCCCACGGCCGGATCGTAGGGCCCCATGACCTCCGACCACGCGAGCCGCAAGGTCGCCGGCACCTTGCCGAAGCGCAGATAAACGCTCGTCGCGACGCGTGCGATGTGCTCGAGCTCCTCGGCCGCGCGCCGGGCCACGCGAGGCCCGCCGTGCTCTCCCGAGGCCAGATCGCCGAGCGAAACGATCTCCTCCGCGGCGCGCCGCAGATCCCTCAGGCTCTGCTCCTCTTTCGCGCGAATGACGTAACCCGCCGACGCGACGCGTTTGTTTTTGACCGCCCCCGACCACGCGTTCCACATCCCCGTGAGCTTCACGGCGGCGGGGCTCACCGCGACGAACACCCGCTCGGGCGCCACGCCCGCGCGCGCCCGCGCCATGAGCAGCGCGCGCCGGAGAATGTCGAGTTTGTCCAAATCCCGCAGGATCACCGGACCCTGCGTGAACCAGCCGCTCGGCGCGTCGCGCAAGAGATCGAGAAGCTCGCGCAGATCGTCCGGCGGCTCGACCGTCGTCGCGAAGGCCGCGGGCAGGATGGCCCCGAGTGATCCCGGGATGAGATCGACCGCGGGCATCTCTGCCGCGGGGTCGATGCCGCGGGGCCGGTGGTACACGAAATACGGCACTCGATTCTGCAAGACGTCCAGGCGCCGCGCATTGACCCCGTCGACGCGGATCGTTTCCTCGGCGAGCAGCGCGCGCGCGGCGGTGATGTCGACCCGCGCCTCGGCCACCTCGCCTTCGATTTCCTGGAGGCGCACGCCGGCCTCCTTCACGAACTCCTCGATCTTGGCTTTGACCTTCTCGTAATACTCGGCCACGTCGACGAGCCCCCCCGCCACCCGCTCGAGATCGCGCAGGAGCGCGAGCGAATGCTCGTGGAGCTCCACCGCAGCCCGGAAGTAATCGCCTTCGGCCCACGAGAGCCCGCTGTGGACGAGCGTGGCGGGGATGCGCTCCACCTCGGCCTTGATCCGGGTCATCACCGCCTGGACTGCGCTGTTCGACCAATACACGAGCTCGAGGGGTATGTCCTCGCGCAGGACGACCTTCGTCCGTTCGCCGTTTTTCTGGGCCAACACCACGAGCTCCCCCTCGAGGTACGCGAGGCCTCGGATGACGAGCTTCGTCGTGTCGAGATCGTATTCGCGGACGAGCCACGCGACGCTGCCGAGGATGTCGGCCTTGGTGTTGGCCGCGTCCGAGAGCGCCTCCACCGCGTCGGGCAGGCTGAGCTTTCGGCGCTCGTTGCGCGATCGCGTGCGGCGGAAGAGACCTTCGAGATCGTATCGCGTGGCGGCCGGGCTCTGCCCCATGGCGACGCCGAGGACCGGCGACACTGCGAGCCGGCTCGCCTCGGTCGTCCCCGTGATCATGAGCTGCCTCGCGCGCTGCACCTCGCTCTGGACGCGGAGGAACCCGCTCTCGATGAAATCCTCGACCTTTTGCCTCTTCTGATCGATCTCCGCGACGAGCCCCTGGAGGCCCTTCTGCGCGATCATCTGGCGCGCATCGTCCGCTTTCTTCACGTAATGATGGAGGGTGTACCCACCGCCGGCCGGCGGCTGGAGGGCGTCGATCACCTCGAACCCGCCTTCGGGCGTGCGCACCGCGTCGAGGATGATCGTACCATAGTAGTCCCCCGCGGCGATCACGCGCGAATTCGCCCCGCCAAGCAACCGATGAACGACCCTGTTGTGCGATTTATCGTGATAAACGAGATCGAGGAGCCCCTCGCGCCGCTGCGTGACCGCGAACGAGCCGATGGGGTCCTCCCCGGTCACCTGCTCGATCCCCTGGAAAACATTGTTTTCGAGC
Source organism: Polyangium sp. y55x31 (assembly GCF_029946505.1). Lineage (GTDB taxonomy): Bacteria > Myxococcota_A > Polyangia > Polyangiales > Polyangiaceae > Polyangium. The sequence continues at coordinate 455,876 of NZ_JARZHG010000003.1, read as the reverse complement.
CATCCGCGTATCATGGGCTCGTCGTCCTGGTTCACGACGACGTCGATCCTCGACGAATTCGTGGCGACGAGGCCGATGCTCTTCGTCGTCGCCGGCTTGACGGCGTCGTTCACGGCCTGCGCCGACCACGCGACGGATGGAGTGGAGGGGTTGATGGTCGCCGAATACCAGGTGAGCTTCGTGGTGCCATCGTAGACGCCTGCGAAGACGTAGGCCTTTCCCTCGTGGAAGATCGCCGAGACGGAGCCGTTGAACACCTGCGAGCTGGGTAGCTGCCGCGACGAGTAGACCACGTTCAGATTGCTGGACAGGCTCTGGACGATACAATGGAGAACGTTGCCGCTCACGACGAAGACGGCAGCGTACCCATTGCCGAGGGATACGGCCGCGAGCGAGGCCGTGGGATTGAACCCGGTGTAGGCCGTGCTCATCTCATATCGCCCGAGCGTGCTCGACCAGCGCCAGCGGCGGAGCTGGCCTTGCTGCCCATTAAAAACCACTATACCGAACAGGTCCACGTGCGGGCCCCCCGTATTCACGGCGGCCGCGCTCGACATCGATTCGTTCGATCCGAAGGGCAAGGTCGTCACCCGATAGCCTACGGAGTCGCGGCGAATCCAATGTGCGCCGATCTCGCTGGCGACGAGCCCCTCGAGCGCCCCGTCCGCGGCGCGCGCGAGCGAGATGTCGGCGACTTCGTTGATCTTGTCCTTGAGGGTCCGAGGATCTTCCCACGTGCCGTCGAGCCACCGCGCTGCGAGCGCCTCTTCGATGGCGGGGATCAGGTCGCCGTCGGTGCCGTATTCCTTCTCGGGAGTCGCTTCGGGATACGAGGGCTCCGGCTCGTTCGCGATGGCGCCCGCGTCGACCGACGGGAACCGATCGGTCTTTTTACCCTCGAGCGAGTCGAGCAGGAGCGTCTGCCGCTCGCGCACGTAGTCCCTGCGCCACAGCCACTCCGAGAGGCGGGTGAGCCCATTTCCGATGGCCTCTCCGAACGCCGGCGACACGAACTCGGGCTGGAGCAGCCCTGGCTCGTAATCACGCTCGGTCACGGGTACGAGCAAGCGGACGCGAGTGGGCTTCTCCGTATCGAGAGGCGCCAGCGACGCGCACGCGGCGAGGATCCCGTCGAGCTGCTCGATGGGCACCGGAGAGACCTCGACCCAGAAGTTGCCAGGAAAGAACCGCTTTTGCCATTGCAGGGACCACGGGGCGAACTCGCTATTCAACTGAATGAAGTCTATCGCGGCCCTGGGCAACACACCGACGGGGGGCAGCCACCGGAAATCGTGAATGGCCGTTTTGTCATCGAATCTCGAGGGATCGAGTGACGTGATCTCGTCGCCGAACTGCTCGACGCGCGCCTGCCAGAGCCGCGCGCTTCCTCCGCCGAAGAGCCGGGTGCGCGCCCGCGGGACGCCGCCGCGACGAACCACCGAGTGCCGATCGAAAAAGAGAGGATGGCCGGTCTCCGATTCTGGGAGCAAGGAGACGAGCCCGATGGGCACGCCTTCGATCTCCCACGGCAAAACCTCGCCCGGCGCGAGCGCGCGCTCCTTCTCGAAGACCTGCCAGGCGATCTTGTTGCGCGTCGACGCGGCGGGCACCCACGGCCACGGGTGCAGGAGCAGCTCGCAGCCCTCGACGATGCGTAGATCCTCGAATGCGTAATCCTCCGGGTCCAGATCGAAGGGGACCGGATCCTTGCGCTCCCAGACGACCGGCCGCAATACGAGCACCCCTGCATGAAAGCTCCCGGCGGGCCATCCATCGGACGTGGGCGGCTGGAAGAACGCCTGGCTGCGCTGGATCACGTCGATCGACTTCACGCGCATCCTGCGGGGCACGACGACGTCCTCGCCCCTCGCGGTGAGGCCTCGGCCCGGGCTCACCTCGACGTACGAGACCATGACGGTGGTCTCGGTGCCGTTGACCACTTTCTTCTCGGCGACGAGCGAAAAACGCACGTCGAGCCCCGCGACGACGCCGGGCGTGACCCATTGACCGGCGATGGCGAGCCGCCCCTCGCGCGCGGCTTGATCGCCCGCGAGCGTGGTGTGGGTCAGGGTTCGTCCGGTATATAGATTCGAGCGCGCGCGCCACCCTGCTTCCACGGCGGGCGCCATTTGGGGTTCCACTGCGACGGCGTGCTCGCCGTCGAACGGCATTGCGATGGGTCGGACGCGCATGGTGCAGGTTTACCCTTCAGGTCTCAGCGCCGGGTGGTCCCCGACGGCCCGGTGATCCGGAGTGTGTTCGGATGGAAGTAGGTTTGCAGGAGGACCGCGATCTGGTCTCCGGTCGAGCTGCCGTCGAGGAACTGCCCGATCCTCGCGAGACCGTCCCCCTGGCCATCGCCCTCCACGTAGCGCACGATTTCGGGGACGCACAGACACTCGGCAAAGCCCTTGGCCGATGCTTCCGTGACCCCGAGCGTCGACCCCTCGACGGCGTTTTTGATATCGGACAGCGCCCCCGCGTCGAGCGTGGCGAACCTCGGCCCGACCACCGCCGGGTCTGCGAATGTCCCTGCAGGGGCGAACAGCTCGCCCACAAGCCCCCAGCGCAAGACGCGCGTGTCGTTCGCGTGGAACTGGAGCAAGGCGGCAACGGCGAGCACGAGTTCCTCGTCGACCTCGCCGTTCTGGAGGTCCACGATTTTCATCTCGTAATTCACCAGGAGCTGCAGATCGGCGAGGTAGGTCGATATGAACGCCCACGCGGGCCCGACCGGGTCCGGCGGTGGTGGCGGGATGGCATCGGGGTTGTACCCCGGGAATTCGAGCGCACCGAGCGCCGAGGCCGAGAGGAAATTCTTCCGCCGCACGTACCAAACCGTCTCGGAGGGGGCAGACTGGATCGCCGAGAGCCAGAACGCCGCGTCGCCGCTCGCAGACGCCAGGTCCCTGAGCGAATACGCGCCGGTGAAGAGCATCGCCTCGCGGGGCACCGGCACGAGGATGATCACGCTCGTCCCCTCGAGCGACTCGCTCCCTTGTGTCAGATCGATCGGCGGCATCAGCATGCATTCGTCGAGCACCGCCGGGAGCTCGTCCTCCGGTACGCCGCCGATCGACACCTCGATTTCCGGCGGAAAGAAGTGTTGCTTGCCTCCCGTGATGTCGATCGACGCCTTCGGGATGCGCCCGACCGGCGGCAATGCCAGGAATCGCTCGGTCGCAGCTATCGGCCCGCTCTGGGCCTGATCGACGCTGGCGCCCAAGACTTCGGAGATGTGCGCATCGTATTGCAGCAGGTGCGCCTCGCGCTGCGCCCGCGAAGGCCTCCCGGCCCCGAGCACGTGCGTCCGTTCGACGACCACCTCGCGGCGCACGAGGTAGGGATCGATCCATTGCAAAACGCCGTGATCGAGCGCCACCATCGCGATGGGCAGGACGTCCTCACGGGCCCCGGGCGAGGCTCCCCTCACGAAGATCGCGTGCACGGCGCGGTGCCTGCGCTCCTCGAGCGATCCGCTCGCGGCGCGCTCCGGGAACGGGATGAGCGTGATCGCGACCGCCTCGACGACATCGGCGTCGTGCGCGACGCGCCCCTCCTCGAGCGACGCGGGGTATTGCGCCACGGGGTTCGCCGTGTATTCGACCGGGCGGAGCGCGAGGACATAAAGCCCGGTGCGGTGACGGGCCGGCGCGCTCGGGATGCGCGAGATCCCGAACGCTGCGTCGAGCCTCTCGATATCGGGCACGGCGTCGAGCCGGAGCGTGAGGTCCTCGCCGAGGACCACGATTTCGCCGCCCGGCGTGATGCCGTGCCCGCGGTCGATCTTGATCGTCCCATCGGGTACGTGCGAGGTGATCCCTGGGTAGACGCGCAGCCCCTGGACGACGCCGCCTCCGACGCCCCGCGCGAGATCGGCCTGCCGGGTCGCAAAATGCGCCTGATCGCGGGTGAGATCTTTCGCAGTGAGGAAACGTCCGTCGAAATAGGACGAGCGCACGCGCCGATCGTCCGCGACGAGCGCGCCGTCTTTCGCGAGGGTGCGCGCGAGCGTGCTCGGGATGTTGTATCGCGCCGGGACCGTCGTCGGATTGGAGGACATCGCCATTTCCTGGGCTCCTGAAGCTCGAAACGGGGCTCGCGCGTTCGGTTCACATTTCGGGGAAGTTCAGCGCCCCCGTGGGCGTGAAATTCTTTCGACGGACGAACCACAACGATCCGCCGGACGTCTGCGCGATCGCGGCCGCCCACGCGGCCTGGTTCTGCGGCGTCGTGGCGAGATCCGCGGGCCCGAGCGTCGCGATCATTTCGTCCATCTGCGCGCGCGGCACCGGGATGAGCACGATCACGCTCGCGCCCTCGAGCGCCACGCCCTGCAGCCTCAAATCGATGGGCGGCAAGTGCGCGGCCTCGTCGAGCACCGCGCCGAGCTCGTCGTCCGGCACGACCGAGAGCGACACCTCGACCTCGGGCGGGAAAAACCACTGCTTACCGGCAGTGACGTCGACCGCCGCGAGCGGCAAGCGCCCCGCCGGGGGCAACGCGAGGAAATGGTCGATCGCCGGGAAAGACTGCCCGCGACCCATGAGCGCGCGCGCCTCGAGGACGTCGGAGAGGTGCGCGTCGTATTGGAGCAGGTGCGCCTCTCGCAGCGGTCGCGACGGGCCGCTGATGCCGAGGATGTTGCCTTGCTCCTGGGCGACCTCGCGGCGGACGAGGAACGAATCGACCCATTGCAGGGTCCCGTGATCGAGCGCGACGAGCGCGAGCGCGAGCGCATCCTCGCGCGTGCCCGGGCGCGCGCGCTCCACGAAGATCGCGTGGGCCGCGCGGCTCCGGCGCTCGTCGAGCGTGCCCGTCGCGATGCGCTCAGGATAAGGCAAGAGCGTGATCGCGACGGCCTCCACGATGTCCGCGTCGTGCGTCGACCGCCCGCCGTCGAGCGCCGTCGGATAGGACGCGACGGGGTTCGTCGTGTATTCGACCGGCCGGAGCGCGAGGACGTAGAGGCCCGTGCGCGTGCGCGTCGGCGCATTCGGGATGCGCGCGAGCCCGAGCGCCGCGTCGATCTGCTGCATTTCGGGGATTCCGTCGACGCGCAGGGTCACGTCCTTGCCGAGCACGACGATCTCGCCTCCCAGCGTGAGCCCGTGCCCGCGCGAAATCTTGATCGTTCCATCCGAGCGGCCGCGGACCGTGCCCATGTCGACGACGAGGCCGCTCACGACGCCGCCGCCGATGGCGCGCCCGAGATCGGCCTGGCGCGTGAGGAAATGGACCTGGTCGCGCGTGAGATCCTTGGCGGTCAGGAACCGGCCGTCGAAATAGGTCGAGCGCACGCGCCTGTCGTCGGCAACGAGCGCGCCCTTCGCGAGCAGCGCTCCCGCATCCTCGCTCGAAAGGGTGCCCCGTGCGGGGACATTCGTCGGATCGAAGGACATCGCCATCTCCTCGGTCGCTCCTCAGAATCCCAACCACCAAGAGAGTGCCGCCGCGGACAACGAGAAAGGCCTGTGCTCTTTGTCCACGAAGACCGTGCCATTCCGGAGCGGCCGCGACGTACCGTCGTCGGCCGTCTCGGTTTGCCCTGCCGTGATACCGATGACGACCCGAGCGAGCAGGATCCACGCCGGGTCGGGATCTCCGTCCACCGTATCCGGATCCTTGCGCATCGATTCGGGCAGGAAGGTGTCCTTCCGGATCGCCTCGAGCTGCGCCTCGCGGTTGTCATGCCAGGACGAGAGGATCGTGTCTCGCACGTTCCTGCGGCGCTGCACGAGATCGCTCGGATCTGCGGGATTGGTGAATGGCACGCCGCCCTCGGGCAGAGGCCACGGCGCTACGGGGACGGGCGGCACGGTGTTTTCGGTGCGCAGCACCCATCGGAGCTCGTATCCGTCCCTCATTCGCGCCGGCTGGACGGCGTCTGTCGCGTCGAACGGGCCCGCCGCGAGCGCCGGGGTTTTCCCGCGCGGCTGACTCGAGAAGCGTAGGAAGACGTCGGCCACGACGCCGCGCGCGAGGTTCGGATCTCCCGTCGCCGGCCCGATGCCGTAATTGCCGTCTGTACGCACGACCGATCCATTGAAGACATCCTCGTCGTGCCCCTCGTACCAGCGCTTCACGCGCACGCACGCGGCTCGGGGCACCTCGACGAGCCGCCCGAGGGGATCCAGTGCGATCCCGGGCTTCACCTCGAGCTCCTCCGCGCTGCCGTTCACGGGCGGCTTGTGGTGCACCAAGAGGCCCGCCACCGTCCCGAATCCGTGCAGATACGCGAGCGCCCGCGCGAGCCGGCCGCGATGGTACGATTGCTCGGCCACGAAATCCTCGGCATCGAGCAACACGCCCGTCGCGTAATGGACGCGATCGGGCGCCTCCGCCTCGAGCAGGGGATCCTTCGGCGTGCTCATTGCGAATCTCCTCCTTCCAATCTCGGATCCAGGCTGGGCAAACGGGCGAGGACGTCGCGCACCCCGAGCGCGCTCCGACCGACGCGCACCGAGCCCGGCAAAACCGGCGCGCCGAGGAAGCTGTCGACGCCCACGAGCGAGGCAATGCCGACCATGAACGGGTGGCTCGCCCGCGCGACGGAGACACGCACGTGCGCAGGCGCCTCGAGCTCGGCCAAGCGCCGCACGAGCGCGATGTCGGCCGGGGGGAGCGCCTCGTGGACGAGGATCGTCACGCGATGCGCGAGCTTCTCGAAAAAGGCCTCCACGGCCTCGTGCTCCGCGGCCGTCTGCTCGATTCCCTCGCCGAAGAGCGCGAGGAACTCCTTCTGCCCCTCGGCGCCCAGAAACAGCGTATCCCCCACATAGGAATTACCGCTCTCGACGAGCCCCGGCAGGAGCGGGTCGTCCTCCGTGTCGAGGTTCGCCCCGAGGATCGTCGAGAACGTACGCCGGAGCCTGAAATCCTCGACGATGACGAGCGCTCCCCGGGAGACGGCGCCGTCCGTGACCGCATCGAGCGCGAGCGACAACCCCCGGAGCGTCCCGCGCCAGGGCCGAATGCGAGGCGCCGCGGCCAGCAGGCGCCGGCGCCGCTCCTCCGGGACGAGCGGATCGAAGCTCAGGCCGATGAAGCTCGCGAGCCATTCGAGCGATTCGTCCGGCGCTTTGCGTGGATCGGTGAGCATGAAAGCGCTCGCCACGCGATCCTCGATCGGGGTGAGCACGCCCTCGACGATCCCGAGGAAACGCTCCAAAAAATCCGCGGGCGTTGCGCGCGCCGGAGACGCGTCGGCCTCCTCACCGAAGATCTCCTCCCGATAGAGCTCGGGCAGGTATTGGTTCAAGTAGGAAAAACGGGGGCCATACATCCTCAGCGCGGCGACCTCGGGCGTCGCGCGGCCGTCGCCGACAAGCTCGATGCGCACCCAGAGATAACGGCCCCGGAGCGAGCGCACGCGCCTGTTGCTGCGCTGGACGAGCGCGGTGAAGAGCCCCCTCCGCTCCGGCTCGATGTCGCCCGACAAGAGGCCCTCGTGGAAGGGCAGCTCGGAGGCCGCGGGCACCCACGCGCCCCGCGGCACGTCGGGCGCATTCGATCGAGGCTCGACGTCGCCAAAGAGGTGCTCGTACCACGCGCCCGCGTCCTCCCGAGACGGGCGCTCGAGCGTATTCGTCGCGGCTAGAAAGACGCGGACGCCGGTGCGCACGGGCAAGCAGGCCTCGAGGTAGATGCGGTGCCACGTCGCGCCCGGCTGCCCCGCGTCGATCGGCGGGACGCCGTCGCCCATGGCGTTCTCCATCTCGCCGCTCGTCGCATAGGAGGGAAACGAGACCTGGTGGAAGGGCGCCGGAGGCTCGCCTGCACCGGGATCGTAATGAGGCGGAGAGGACACCGAGTGCAAAAAATGAGTCGTCTTCGGCGGCAGTGGATAATAATCGCCGAGCGGCACCGCGGGCTCGCCATCTTTTCCGATCGAATAGGCGAGCGCGACGGCCTTGCCGCCGAGCATCGTGCCCTCGGAGACGCGGAAGATCACGGCGATTGTATCCTCCGCGAGCCACGTGAAGCTCGTCGGACGGGAGAGCCCCTGGAGCGGGATCGCGTCGCCGAGACCGTTTTCCCCGACGAACCGCAGCTCCGCGGGAGCGATCGTCCCATCCTGCGCCGGCTGTCGCCAGCAGACGACAGCGACTCGCCCGCCCGGGCTCACGGCGACCGCGGCCGGGTGTATCCCCTTGAAGAGCCCCAGCGATTGCATCGAAATCTCGGGCGGATTCGGGTTTCTCTCGCTCGGCTCGAAGACCCCCGGCGGAGCCTCCGGGGGCACGAAAGGCAGGGGGCGCCCCACGACCCGCGCGAAGCGGGCGCTCATCGGCGAGGGAATCGGCGTCGGTTGAAGCTGCCCCGGCGCGATCGGGCCCGAGAGGGCGACGCAGCCGCCCGCCGGGTGCGCCGCGAGCCGCCACGCCGAAAAACCCGGGGTCGAGAGCAGCACCGGGGCGAACCGGCGGCGTAGGTCCAGCAATACGACGTTTCCGCCGGCCGCGACATAAAGGATGTCGTCGTAGCCGATCGCCACGTCGGTGACGTTGCCGTACGGAAGGAGCGCCGCCGAATCCAGGAGCACGTGCGGCTCGGGCCCCGCGCCGGCCGCGACGACGCTTATGCCGTCGAAATACGCCCACGTGCCGAATCGATCGATCGAAGCCGGCACGTTCGTCAGGTACGGAAGGATGATGCTCGGATCGACGATTTGATCGGCATCCCGCCACGGCGGATCCGCGAGCACGCTTTGCAGGCGCAAGGCGCGACGCTCGTCCTCGAAACGGATCCGATGCTCGTCTTGCTCGGTCGCGGGCGAAAAGCGAGCGCGCTCCGCGAGCATCCAGAAGCGCTGCTTGTTCGCATCCATGTCAGCACACCTCCGGCACGACCGGCACCGCGATCCCACGCTCGCCCGCGAAAGGATCGGGGCTCGCATGCAGATCCGTCGGCACCGCGCCGTCCGCGTCGACGACGACGCCGAGCAATTCGGGCAACTGCCAGGGCCGGAGGACGAACTCGACCGGCGCGCCCCCGCCCTCGAGCGCGACGAAGCGCTGCGCCTCGGCGGACGCGGAACTCTGCGCGGCGCTGCCTCTCGGCGTCAATACGCGCTCGTAACGAGCAGCGCCCATCGATCCGTCGCCGCGCGGCGGGAGCTTCACGAGCGCCCCGGCGCTGAAGAGGCGCACGCCGAGGATCGTCTCGACGCCCGGGACCTGCGCGACGACGACCTCGATTTCACGATCCCGCACCGACCGCGCAATGGGCCAGCCCGCGCCATTGGGCCCTCCCGGCGGGAGCGGCCACAAGAAACGACCGAGGATCTCGCGCACCGCATTGATGACCGCCTCGCGACCGAACCCCTCGCGTATCGTGATGCCGACGCCGACCCCCACGGGGACGTATTCGCACCCGATCACGTAAAGCTCGCCCGCAAGCGGGCGGCGCGCGTCGAGGTGCGCGTGCACGGCCTCGAGCATGGGCCGATCGGCCCGCGGGTTCGGCGCGCGTAACGAGCCCGAGAAGGGCAACGCCATCACGGAGACGACGCCCGGCACGTCCTCGCGGCGCTGGTGAGGCTTGAATCGCGGCAGCACCTCGACGCGGCCGAGCGTCACGCCCGGGGTCTCCGCCGCGAGCCTGCGATAATCGTCGGCCGTCACCGCGCGCTCGCCGTGGCGCAACGTCGCGGGGATGCGCCGCTCGGCCTCGGCCAGGGTCTCGGCGTTTTTCCCGCCCGTCGTCGCCAGCCGCTGCAATACATCGAGTTTGCCTGGACGCACGCCCGTCACCGTGAATGCGTCGAGCTCCTTCAACGTGCCGGGCGGCAGGTTGCCCGCGCTCCCGCCGCCGGCCCTCGCCCGCGCGACGCGCACGCGCATCCCGGAGCCCGGAATACGGCCGCGCGCGCCGTCGCCGAATCGAATGGTGCCCGCCTCGGCGTCGAGCTCGAAGACGGCTTCGTCGCGGCCCGCGAAGACGAGATCGTCGATCCTCTGCCAAGCCCGGTACCCGAGCCCGGGCTCTTCGACCTCGATCTCGAGCGAGTCTTCCTCGACGGACCGCGCAGGTAGACGCATTTCTTGGTCGGCCGTGCTGTTGCTCTCTCCGATCACGACGCCCGTCGCGGTCGTGCGGTGCTCGATTTCGACGGCGTGCACGGAGGCCCACGCGAGCGCGAGTGATTCGACGCGCGCGGTCGGCCGGAGCCGAATCCACGCGACGAGCCTCGAGGCCCTGTCCGGATCGTCGAGCCGCGGCGGCCTGTCGCCGACGCCCGCATGTAGATCCTTTCGCACGTCGTCGGCAGGCACATCGATCCCGCCCCCGGGCATGACGAGGTCTACGACGCCCGTGCGGGTCAAACCCATCGTCGTGTCGCGCGCGACGGCGAGCCTCTGATACGTCGGCTCGGCTCCAGCCGGCGATTGCACGATGATTTCCCACGTGTGCGGGACGCGGGCGCGGGGGCCGATGTCTTCGAAGAGCTCCGGGACCACGATCGCCGGAGCAATGCCCACGGAGAGGACGCGCGGCGCTCCGGTCGTCTTGCCCTCGAGATCCTCGCGCAGCGCTGTCACCGCGGCCGCCGCGGCTGCGGCCGACGTCTGGGGCGGCACCGGATCCACCTTCGGCGCGAGGAGCGCGATCCAGAGGCATCGATCCACCGCGCGCGTGGCGAGATCGAACCCCGCCGGCTCGGCGGCGCCGCCCGGAAAAACCGGGGTCGTCTTGTAAAACGACGCCGTCTCGTTCGCGTCGAGGCCATACACGCGCCTGAGCCCCGGCAGGAGCTTCGTCATTGCGGTGCGCTCGTCGTCGGTGAGCGGGCGTTTGCAATACACCTCGCCGAAGACGTGGGGCACGGTGAGCTCGGCGCGCGTCTCGAACGTGGCCGGCCCCTTCACCGTCGCGCGCGGGCGCAGGACCACGGTCGGCAGGAGCTTTCGCTCGCTCTCCGGGTATCGCACGGCGACGAGCCCCGTCGCGGCGGCGGCGGGCCGCATCCGGATGCCGAGCAGGCGCAAGAAGGCGAGCCGCTGCCGCTCCGGGATCAGGTTCGCGCGATAAAGAATCGTATCCGCGAGCCAGGCGAAGAGCTCGAGCAGCGTCCGCCCGGGATCTCCGACCCGCGGGTGCGTCCATTCCGGGGTATGCCCCGGGATGCGCGCGACGAGCTCGTCGACGAGATCCTCAAAACTGCGGTCATCGAGGCGGGGAGGGACGATCGGCATCCTATCCTCCGAGATCCATGGTCAGCCCGAGCGATTGCACGAGACCCGTGCGGCGCAGGCGGTAGACGATCTCCACGCGGACCTCCGCGGGCGCGCTGTCCACGTCGACGACGTCGATGCGCTCGACGTCGATGCGGTCTTCCCAGCGGGCGAGCGCATCGGCGATGGTGTCGCGGATGCGGCGCCGCGTGGCGAGCGTGCTCGGCTCGCCCACGAAGCTCTCGAGCCCCGCGCCGAACGCCGGGCGCATGAGCTGCTCGCCCGGGCGCGTGCGCAGGATGATCTGAATCGCCTGGCGCACGCTCTCCTCGAGCGTGGGGAAATGCAGTTCGCCCGCGTCGTCGGGCACGGCGAGCAAGGGAAAACCCACCGGCGGGCGCGGGGGCGAGGCGCGGCTGGTCATGACGTCATCCCTTTCGGCAGGCCCTGGGTGAGGCTCTTCGGCACCGGGATGCATATCTTGATGAATGCAATCCAGAAGAAGACGATGTTGAAGAGCCCGATGAAGATGTTCAGCACGAGGAACGCGCAGAGCGTGATGATCGGGATGTTGAACCCGCAGATCCAGTCGATCCCGCCGCCGCCCTCCTTCGCCTTCCCGTCGAGGAAATCCTCGGGCTTGTTCTTCGCGAGCATGTCGAAGATGTTCTTCGGGACGCGGAAGGCCACGTTCGGCAAAAACTTCTTGATGTTGTCCTTGTCGATGGGCGGCAGCGCGACCTGGATCGGCGGCAGGTTGCCATTCTCGTACCAGGGCGCCACGCGGAAGGCGCGGCTCGGCGCTGCGCAAAACGAAAGCTTCGGCGGGCACCCGTCGTCGCGCTTCACCCGGACGAACGCCTGGATCTCGTACGTCGCGTCGATGTCGTCGAAGCGCCCCCGCCGCGGCGCGATCGCGGCCACGCGCTTCTGCGACGCGAGCGACGCAGCAGCCGCGATCGTCGCCGCCTGCGCCTGCGTGATCGCCGGCCACGACGCGGGCATCACGAACGATTGGTTGCGCTTGTCATGAACGAACACTTCCGCGGCGTCCGCGAGCGTCTTGCCCGCGGGGCGCCCTTTGGCCTCGCCCTTGTACGGCAGGAGCACGCCGTCGAGCGCTTTTTTCATGCTCGGATTCTCGAACGCGTCGAACACGGCGGAGAGGCCGCGCAGCATGATCACGAATCGCTCGAGCGTCGCGACGGCGGTGTTCCTGAGCGTCTCGGCGAGCGCCTTGTCGCCCCCCGCCTCGGCGAGGAACGTCTTGTCCTCCGCGAGCTCCTCGCGCCATTTGCGCGTGAATGTTTTACCCGCGAGCCCGCGCAAGCTCGGCGCGGAGGGCGAGACGACGAAATAAGGCGAGAGCATGTCGCGAATCTCGCCCTCGTCGTATTTCGGCGGGGCCAGGTTCGTCCTCGCGAACTCGCTGCTGGCGAGGGGCACGAGCCCATAAAGAATGGTTTTCCCCACCGCGGCGCAGACGTTCGGCGGCGCGACGAAGAGCAGGGTCGTCGCCTCCTCGAGCGAATCGGGCGCGCCGAGGGTCGAGGCGAGCCGAGCCTCGATCTCGGCATTGCCGGCCGCGTGGGGCGATTTCCGGCGCGCGGGATCCGGATCCCGATCGAGCTCCTCCGGGCCGAGCTCCACCCAGCCGACCGCCTGCCCATTCTTGCGCATCCACCCCTCGCGCGCGCCCGATTTACTCACGCGCCGCAGCACGAGGCCCGCGCTGTCGATCTGCTTCGGATCGAGGCGAGGTTCGCCGAACACCTCACAGACGACCTCGAACATCGCGAGGTAAAACGAGCGGTGAACGGGCTGAAGCAGCGAGAGGGACGTGACGGGCTCGCCCGCGCTCCGCGTCGCCTTCGCGATCGCCTTGCGCCCCTCGGCGGTCGCGAGCTCCGCGAGGAGAGCCACGACGAAATCGTCGTCCGTTCGCTCGACGAGCACCGGGCGGCCCCCTTCGGCGGGGAGCGGATCCCCCGTCCGCCCGTCGAACCCGAGCCCTCGCAATGAAACCGGATGCGCTACCATACGTTCCCAGCTCCCGGCGTGTAGGTATTGGCGACGACGGTCACCGCCTGGAGGACGTCGCATTTCACGATGCCCGAGAACGTCGACATCATGGCGTTGACCTTGACGTCGGCCGCATTGACCTCGACCTGGGCGCCGTTGACCGTCACCTTCTGGGCCGCGTCGACCGTCACGCCCTTCGTGTCGAGGGTGATCTTGTTGTTCGCCGCCTCGACGACGATACGGCCGCCGCTCGTCTGCTCGACGGTGATCGATTCGCCGCCGGGCGTGCTGATCGTCACCGTCGCCTGCCCGTCCGCCGCCTCGACGATCGCGACGCGGCTGCCCCGCTTTCCGGTGATCGTCCACCGATCGACGCGATCGCCGCCGAGCTCGTCCGGCGCCTTCGCCGAGCCGCTCCAGAGCCCACCGACGACGAGCGGCTGGCGCGGATCCCCATTGACGAACACGACCGCGACCTCGTCGTCGACGTCTGGCAGGAAAAACGCGCCCCGACCGCCCCCGGCGAACGGGACCGCGACGCGGGCCCACACCGCGGCGTCGATATCACCGACGCCCGGCGACGTCGTCGTGAGCCGAACCTTTACCCGCGCGAGGTTTTCCGGGTCGGCGACATCGACGACGCGGCCGAGATAGGTCCCGTGGAGCGCGCCGAGGCTCGGGGTTCGAGGGGCTTCGGGGGCTTGCATCACGGTCCTCCCAGGAAGGCGCATTCGGCCTCGAAATCGATCTCGTACCCGCGCTCGACGTCGAAGCGGTGCTGGGCCCGCACGACGACGTACGTATTGTCGAACCGCGGGCCGAGGCCGATGAGGCGGACGTGCGTGCCCACGCGCAGCGCAGGGTTGCCCTCGGCCGTCGCGTCGACGCAGACGAACCGGCGCGCCCGGCGATCGAAGCTCGCCTCCGCAATCGCGCGCGCCTCGTCGTCGGTCGTCGCAGGCACGTCGCGCAGGTGCTCGATTCGCGCGCCCACGGCGGCCTCGAGCAGCGCCGATCCGCGCCGCCCCGCGCCGGGCCCGAGGTTCGTCCCTGTGCCGCTGCCCTCGACCCTCCGGCCCGCGATCGCGTCCCAGCCGCCCACGGTCACCTCGGTGACCTGATGCGCCAGATCGGCCGTGACGCGCGCGCGGCGCAGCGTGCTGCCGAGCATGAGCTCGAGCACGCCGCGGCGGACGTCCTTGCGCGGCGAGACGTGCAGCTCTTTGCCCACGACCTGCACGTCGCCGTCACGCGCGGCGAGCATGCGCCGCAGGAATGCGAGGTCCGTCTCGTCGAGCTGCACCTGCGTGCCGAGCGATTCCGTGAAACCTTTCACGACGGGATCGAGGCCGATGCGCGAGGCGAGCTCCTTCGCGATCGAATCGATGCGCGCGTCCTCGATCACGCGGGTTCGCCTCGACAAACGCGCCCGCTGGAGCGCGTCCTCCGCGAGCACGAAGAGCTCCGGCGCCACACCAACCTCGAACGTCCCCTCGAGCCCCGTGACGAGGCCGCGGAAGATCTCTTGCGGGCCCAGCTCGTCACCCGCATAAACCGCGATCTCGACGCCGTGCCTGATCGTGGCCTCGTCCTCGAAGGCGAGCTCGACCTCGGCGTCCTCGAAGCGCGCGGCATTGAGCAGGCGCAGCTCGAGCGACGACATCCCGCCCTCGGATTCCTCCATGCGCATGCTCGACAAGAGCCTCGTCACCCCGTCGGAGGCCTTGCCGGAGACCCGCACGGTCGGCCGCACGCGGTTGATGTCTTCTTCGGTGAGGTTTGTCTCGGCCATGGTCGTTCGTGCTCGCCCGGGGACCTTTCAATCGGCACAGCGACGCGCTCGCCGCGCGGCGCGGATGCGGAGCTCGCGCTCGATCTCGTCGATGCGCTCCTCGACCAGCGCGCCCTCCTCGGGCGCGGCGTCGCGCGGGCTCGATGGCTCGCCGCCGGAGCCCTCGCCGGGGCCCTGGGCGACGCTGCCCACCACCTTGTCGATCGATATGCGCATGCTCATTCCTCGTCGAATCGAACGCGCCTCTTCGCGCCGCCGAGCCGCGGCGCGCCGGCCACGAGCTTGCCCCCGATCTCGAACACCGCGTCCTCGTCGACACGCTCCGTTCCCGGCTCGGACGACGGGAGCAGCCGCGAAGGGTCGATCCGCGGCCTCCGCGCGGCCCCCTGCCCGGGGGAAGGCGTGTGAATGCCATCAAAAGCGCCCTGGGTCGCCGGGACGCCCGCCGACGCGCGGCTCCCGCGGGCCGGACCGCCTGCGGCGGCGGAGGTTTGGCCGGGCAGTCCACTTCGCGTCCCCCGCGTCGCGCCGGCGGCAGCGCCGCCGGAGAGCCGCGCGCGCGTCCCCGCGGCCCCGACGGCGCCGAGCGTCCTGCCCCCGGACGAACGCGAGGGGCCCGCAGACGCACCGCCGGGGCGGCTCGTGCCCCCCGTAGGCGAACCAAGACCTCCGGATACGCCGCCGCCCGAGGAGCCCCCGATCCCGGACGAACCTCCTCCTCCACCAAAATCGGCAGAGATCCCAAAATCGGCCGAGACGCCGAGGCCGAACTCGGCCGACACGCCAAAATCGGCCGAGACACCCATACCAAACTCGGCCGAGAACCCGAACTCGGCCGATATCCCGAATCCGAACTCCGCCGACGCACCGAACCCCGCGCCGGATCCCCCCTCGGCGAACGGGACGGGCGGCGCGAGCGGGACCGCGTCGTCCACGGTGAGCGTGTCCGACTCGGGAAAACGCATGTTTTCCTCGCTATTTTGCTCCGCGATCGCCCGGCCGGCGTTCGGATCGCCGCCCTCCGTGCCCGCGTCCGTCGTCGATTGCCCCGGCGCGCGCGGCGTCTCCGTCGCGCCCTTCTCCATCGACGAGGATCCGGCCCATTTGCCCGCCTTGAGGCCGTCCGGGCCGCGATTGAAGACGTCCTTCTTGCTCGTCATCCCGAGCGCGACCGTCGAGCGGAGCGGGACGCCATCGGCCGAAAAAAACTCGATCGTCTCCTTGTACGAATCCACGAGGCCCGTGAACGCGAATGCGCCCCAGGAAAACAGGACCTCGGGCGGGGGGCTGCCCTTCGTGTCGCCGAGCATGCGCGCGACCTGCTCGGTCTTGTCGCAGACGTTCGCCCCCGTGGCCGTCGTGTCGAACACGAGCTCCATCGAGAGCTTCGAGGTGCTCTCGTTGACGACCTGCTGCTTGCCGAGCCTCTTGTCCTTGCTCTGGGCGAGCTTGGTCTCCATCGTGAGCTGGAGCGACGCCGGATTGAAATCGACGTCGATCGTCTGCTTCTTGCCGCCAGCTCGCTTGACCACGAACTGGGCTCGCTTCGGGTCGCTCACTTGCCGCCTCCCTTGCCGAGCTCGAGCGTGAGCCCCTCGTGGACGAGGTGTAGCTCCTCGATGCCCACCTCGGTGGCCCTCGCATTCAGATCGGCGGCCTTGAATTTCACCGGCATGGCGCGCGAGAGCTTCCAGAGGAGCGGCTCGCTGTCCCCGTCGGGCGGGAAGACGGTGATCGTCACGCCGCACCGATGACCATAATCGCCGCTCGCCACGCGGTGAAACCATTTGAAGAGCTGCCCGCCGCGCGAGATGCCGCGCCGGAGCACCACCGTGGCGAACGTGACGGGGCCAGCGAGCTGCTTTCCGCCATAATTGTTCCCGCCCGCCTTGATCACCTTCGGCTCCATCGTGGCCTCGAGCCCGGTGCACTCGGCGAACGAGCCGACGGTCTCGCCTTTCGGCCGCTTGAACGGCTCCGGATCGAAGGCGAGCTCGAACCGGAACGCGTACATCGGCGGTCGCAAGAACGGCGCATTCGTCGTCACGGCGCCTCCCTCCTCCCGAGCGACGCGGCGCCGTCCTCGCGCAGCGTCAATGTCACGCGAATGCGCTCGATCGCGTGCGCCGGGGAAAACTCGATCTCGGCGACGAGGCGCCCCGCGTCGACGTCGGCCTGCGTCGTCGTGGTATCGTCGCAGCGCACGGAAAACGCCTCCTCCGGCTCCGCGCCGCGGAGCGCGCCGAGCTCCCAGAGCCGCGTGACGATCCCCTCGATGCGCCGCACGATGCGCGCGCGTGTCTGCGTATTGGCCGGCTCGAACACAATGGCGGCGCCGACGTCGCGCAAGGCGCGCGTGAGCACCGAGACGAGCCTCTGCAGCCCGCCCTGACGATATGCCTCGTCCGGCGAGGTCGTGACGTCCGAGAGCAGCCGCAGGCCCGAAGGCGTCGTGCCGAGGAGCGAAATGCGGTCGACGAGCGGCACGTCGAGCGCGCGCTTCGTGTGCCCGCCCTTCGTCACCGGCCCGAGCATCGAAGCCCGCGGCCGCGACGCGATCGCGCTGCGCTCGAGCAATGGGAAAACTTCGAATACGTCGGCGAGCTCCGCGCCCATCGCGCTGCGGAACGTGCCGCGCGCGAGGGCATTCCGCGCGAGCACGCCCGCGAGCACGGCGTCGGGGCTCTCGACGCCGCCGGGCAAGATCGCCGACGCCGGCGTCTTCACCCACGGATACACGATTTGAACGAACGAGCTCTCGATCCGAGGAAGGAGCGCCCACGCGCCGCCCTCGCCGCCGGACGTGAGCAAAAACGCGTGCAGGTCCTCCTCGGCGAGCGCGGTATCCTCGTCGCGGAGCGGAATGGGCAGCGCCGCGACGAGCTCGACCTCGCGCGCGTGGCGCGCCAGCATCGCCCCCGCGCGCGCGACGAACGTGGCCCACGCGTCGTACCCCAATGCATTGCAGCGAGGCACGCCCGCGGCGAGCGGCGACATGGTGAAGGTCGAAGACGTCGACGACGCCGAGCATTCCACGAAGACCTCGGGCGCGCCCGAAGGCACCACCGGCGGCGCCGGGGGAGCGACGTCGGCCGCGCAGAGCGCCGCGAGGTCGGGCAAGCAGAGCAGCGAGACGTCGGGCAAACCGAGCACGTGCGCCGCGCCCCTCCAGAGCGCCCGATCGACGGGAGACGCGTCGAATGACACGCCCACGCCGGGGAGCAGCTTCGCGAGGTACATCAAACGGTCACTCTGGCTCCCCTCGGACGATTTCGGTGGGGCGAGCGCGACGACGTAACACGCCCGCCCCCCTTGCGCGAAGAACGAGCGGACGGCGGCGCCGAGGTACGTCCCGGCATGCGGCGCCGAGAGTCCGTCGCCACGATCCCACGCGAAATGCCGATCGAAGGTCTCCCATCGATCGATCGGCACCGGCACGTCGACGAGCGTGGGATTCTCCTCGTCGTCTCGCTTGTAAGGCCCGCGCGTCCATCCGGCCTCCTCGAGCCAGCGCTTGATCGAGGCCGCGACGGGCACATCAGCACGGCGCTCGGCGAACCCCACGAAGAGGGCCACATCCATTCGCGCGCTGCCCCTCGCGGGAGCCCGAGGGGCGCTATCGAAGACGAGCCGGTTCATCACGCGCGTAGCCCTATCGATCAGGTGACGTCAGGGAAGCCCATTTGAATGTCCTCGGCCGAGAGGACGATTTCCTCCATGGCCACGTCGCCGCCGCCCTTCGCCGCGAGCGTCGGCCCCGTGTATTTCATGGGGGTCACGTTGAGGAGCTTCCACGCCTGGACGGGCTTGCGCGCCTCGTCGAGCAGCGTGATGAGCACCTCCTTGCGGCCGAGCGGCCCACGCTTGCGGATGTCGGCGATCCAGTCCCAGAACGCCCTGGAATCGACGATGCCGCGCTTGAGCGTGACGTCGCCCGTCTTGTAGATGCCGGGCACCTTGCGGACGTGGTTGTCCGGGTCGCTGCCCTCGCGGTACTCGGCCATCGTGAACTCGGTGTTGAGCCCGGAGACGTCCGAGAACCCGCCGAACGCGTCGCTCCCGTCGATTGAGACCGTGAAATTGAATGCCCCGTAGGGCGGTCGCTTGCTCGTGCTCATGGCGATCTACGTTCTCCTCGTCAGTTGCCCGCGTCGGCGGTCTTCTGGCCGATCCGGAAGATGACGAACTCGGCGGGCTTGACGACGGCCACGCCGACGAGGCAGATGAGCCTGCCATTGTCGAGGTCGTTCTGCGTCATCGTGCTGCGATCGCAGCGGACGAAATAGGCCTGCTTCGCGTCCGCGCCGAGCAGCGCGCCCGAGCGCCACTCGTTGTAGAGGAAGCTGCCGATCGTCTCGCGTACGTTCGCCCAGAGCCGCTCGCCGTTCGGCTCGAAGACGGCCCATTGCGTCCCGACGTCGATCGAGCGCTCGATGTAGTTGAAGTAGCGGCGCACGTTGACGTATTTCCACTCGGGATCCGAGCTCATCGTGCGCGCGCCCCAGACGCGGTATCCGCGGCCGGAGAGGTAACGCAGGCAATTGATCCCGATCGGGTTCAAGACCTCCTGCTCCGCGAAGTTCACATCGGTATCGAAGCGGAGCGCGCTCCGGACGACCTCGTTCGCGGGCGCCTTCCACACGCCTCGCTCGACGTCGCTGCGGGCATAGATGCCGCAAACGAAGCCGGACGGGGGGAGCACGAGCTCGCGCGGGTCCGTGCTGCCGGGCCTCGCGAGCGGGTTTGGCACGACGACCCAGGGGTAATAAAGCGCAGCGCGCGTCGAGTCGTGCTTCGCGCGGAGCGTCTGGACCTCCGAAATCGTGAGGCCCTTCGGCGGATCGACGACCGCGATCCGGTAGGCGCGCCTCGTCTCCGCCGCGGCGATGAGCTCGGTCCGAATGCCATGCGCGTCCGTGTACGCCGACGAGCCAGGGGCCGCGATGATCGAGATGTCCTCGACGCCGCCGAGCGCCGCGAAGCCCTTCGCGTAGCTCGCCGTGACGGGCTCGCCGCCGTCGTCTCCGCCCGCGAGCTGCCGCACGCCGCTATTCGCGAGCAGCGCCGTCAAGAGATCGAACGTATCGACATTGGTCGAGACCGTCACCGAGAAGAGGCGCCCGAGGTGATCCGCGCGGCTCATCGCGTCCGGTGGGAGCACGTTGCCGATGAAGCGCGGGTGCGCCTTGTCGACCGCGAGGTTTTCGTACGTCGTCTCGTCGCCGTCGGCGTCGATCGTCGTGAGCGTGAGCGACAAGAGGGACACATCACCCTGCGCGAGCAGCTGCGCGGCCGTGCTCGTATTGCCGTCCGCGTCCGCCCAGTTTCCATTCGCGAGCTTCTTGAAGAACAGATCGGTCGCGCTGCCGGCGCCCTCGCCCCACGTGTCGGCCGGGGAGCCGAAGCCGAGCGCGGCGTTCGCGGTCCCCGTCCCCTCCACCGTAATCTTTGCCTTCGAGCCTGTCGCCGTCGTGGCGAACGTGAGATTGCCGTCCTTGTCGATGAACACCTTGACGGCGAGGTTTTCCGCAGTGATGAGGGCCTGGATGTCGTTCACCCCGACCGCGTGGAGGTCGGGGACGTTGTTGTTCGCCGTGTCGTTCGCATTGCCCTTGAGCGGCGTGGTGAACGCGATCGCCGCGGGAGACGATTTCACCTCGATCCGAGCGCCCGTGCCCGCCGCGTCCGTGCCGAGGACGAGCGTCGAGCCGGACACGAATGCATACCCGCCGCGCAGGCTCTTGTTGATCTCGATGGCGATCGCCTCGAGCGAAGTGCCGGTCGTGAGGGCGAGCCTTTGCTCGAGATCGCCGATCTCGACGACGAGCTCCTCACCATTGGCGATCGTCACGTTCCCGGGCGTGGCCACCGCATCCGATGTCACCTCGGCCGATTTGCCCTTGAACGTGATGGTCTTCGGCGTGGCGACGTTGTTCGCCTCGGCGATGAGCTTGAGGGTGGTGAGGTTCTTCAAGTCGAACGTCGGTCCGAGCGGCGTGGCGGCCTTCGCGAGCGCGGGCGACGCGTTCGCGGTGACGACCGCGATCGTCCCCTCGGAGGCGCCGGCGAGCGCCGCATCGGCGGCCGGCGTCCTCACGCCGCGGAAGACGAACTTGCCATTGCCCGTGCTGCCGGGGAAGCGGGCCGCGAGCGTCACGTTGTGACCCCCCACCGCGAAGGTGAGGCTCGCGATCCCGTCCGTCTCCGGATCACCGCCGAAGACGCGGGCGACGTAGAGCCTGCCGCCTCCCTCGTTGAAATAGGCGCGCACGGCGTGCGCGAGGTAATTCAGGGGATCGACGCCCTGGCCGAGATCGAGATCGGCGAGCCCGCCGAAGAGCCGCGCGAAATCGGCGAAGCTCGTGACGAGCTCGGGCTCGCCGACCGGGCCCTTGCGCGCGGGCCCAGCGAAGCCAGTGGTGCTGGTGCTCACCCCTTCGATGGATTTGGAGCGGAAGCTCGTCTCTTCCACGTATACTGCAGGCGCGAGGTATTCAGGCACGAGGGCCCCTCCTTCGAGGATGGATCAAGGTGTAGGTGGGTTCGTCGAAATGGTAATGGGATCGAGCCGGTGCTCTCGACCCGAGACGAGCTCGATGGCCCCTTGCCAAGCGAGCGTCGCGTTGTTTTCGTCGCGCTCGTCGGGATAAAGCGGCGCGTAGCCCGCCTTCGCGAGGTAGACGCGCGCCTCTCCCTCGAAAGGAGCCGTCGCGACGGCCCCACTCGTGTCCTCTCCCCATCGGACGACGGGGATACGCGGCACGAAGACGATAGCCTCGCCGCGCGCGTCGGACAAGCCGCGGCCGACACGCGTGACGTTTTCGTCGACGGGCACGGAGACCTCCACGATCGCGCCCGCGACCTTCTCCCCGTCGTCGTACGAGATCGACAGCCGCACGCTCGTCGTCACCGCGACGGGGCGCGCGATGGGGGATGGATAGAGGAGGTACTCGACGGGCGAAAACGCGGCATTCGATTGGCTGCGCGGCAGGTGCACGGTGCCGACACGCGAGAGGTACCGCCCGCCGGGGTCGGCGACCGTGAACTCGAGCGCGACGGATCCATGCGCCGGCGCGCCGGGCGGCGCTTGAAAAGAGCCCGTGAACGCCGCGAGCTCGGCATCGACGCTCGCGGCGCCCGTGCGCGCGCGGGTGATCACGAACATGCCCGAGCGATTCGCGACGAAGCGTATTCCCTCCCCGGCGACGGAGAGAGGACTCAGGATCGGCAATCCCGTCTCCGCATCGAGGAAGCGGACCGCGCCGAGCACGCGGTCGTCGACGAGCTCGACGATCACGAGCCACCTCCCTTGTCCTGGACCTCGAAGCGCCGCGCGAGGACGGGTTTGGCCGGATCGTACGTTCCGAGATCCTCGAGGCGCACGACGCGCGCGATGTACGAGGCGCTGAGGCAGTAGGGGCGCCGGATCGCGTCCCAGATGCGCATCAGATCTTCGTTCGAGAGCTCGGCGGGGATCACGTGGATGACCTCATCAGGCCCGAATTTGCCTTCCTCCGTGAGATCGGAGGCGCCGAGGATCTGGTGGGTGTGCAGTTTCAGCATCGTCCACCCCATGATCCTGAGCTCGTCCTCGACCTTGTCGGACCACACCGTGAGCAGGAAATGCAGATCGAGCGCGAGCGGGGGCGGCGCGTCGGAGGGCCTCGCTCCGAGCGGCTGATTTCTGAGGTGCTCGTTGACCGTCGCTCGGTACATGTAGAGCGACACCCGCGGCTTGACGGGCGCGTCTTCGCCTTCGCTCACATCGCCCATTTCACCGCTCGACAGGACGGCGAAATCGCAGCTCGGCAGGAGCGACGAGTGCTCGGGCTTCGCCTGATCCGCCTGATACGCGTACCTCAGGTACGACGCCAGCGAATCAGCGACAGAATGAATGGCATAAAAACTCGCCACGAACCGCATTCCTCCGGCACGGGTACTTCGATTGCACCAGTAGGCAGTCGATGAACGTGCTGCGCGCCCTGGATCGTCCGTCGTCGTCCGCGGAATACACGAGTATTCCTGCGTCCGCCTCCCTGGATCCAGGGCGCTCGCGGCGCTTCCCGACTGCCTGTCATGCTCGACGTCGCGCTCACGGGGCGCGCAGACGTATCCCGGCGTCAACGCCGGGAATCGGACGTTCTAAGAATACCTAAGGAGTCCCCGGACGCTCCGCCACCTTATCATGGATTTTGGATTCGATGTCAACACTTATCTTTCGGATGTCGGATGTCGAAAGTGCGAACACGAGTACGCCAGCACTTCTCCTTATATGGGCGCGCGCCATGGGTGGCTGCTTCGCATGTCTTCCAATGCGAACCGAAAAGGACGCCCTGCTGGATGACGCGTCTCCCGAACGGCGCGGCGCGGCGCGGCGCGGCGCGGCGCGGGCGGGCGGCACCCTTTTTGCCATTGACGTGGCTGCCATTCGCCCGAACCGCTGTCTCCTCTTGTAAGCCTCGGCGGGCACGCCCTGTTCCTGAAATTCGTCTTGCGCGCCGCGCGCTCCTCTACGCACCTCATCGTCCTCATGTCCGCTGCAGGCATTCCTTCCGGTTATGAACCGGCGGACGGGTGTCGCTGCGCCGGCACCCCGCGGAGCACGCTCCCCGTCGACGCCACGCCTGCCCCTCGCCTCGGGGAGCGCGCCTCGCCATCTCGACCTCCCGCCGGACGACCTAGCGTAACGTTACTGCTCCTCGTGAATCCGGGCCGCCATTCCTGCGTTCAACGCGCACCCGACGGCGCTGCCAGCGCTGCGGGCACGAATCGGACCATCACCGGGCCTTCGGCCCAGGGAGCCTCCCCGCAAGTATCGTATCGATGCCTCGTCGACCGTTCGTTTCGAGTATGGCGTCGAGCTCGAGGTAGTCACCGATCGACGCCATCGCAGCATCCCGTGTCGGGAAGCGCATCGCGTCGACCAGCTTAACCTTGAGGGTCGCGAAAAGCTCTCGGCGACCGCGTTGCCCCAGCCGTCGCCCGTGCGGCTCATGCTCCCCACGATGCCGTGGTCGCGCAGCGCGTTCCGGTAGTCCTCGCTGGCGTAGGGCATCGCGAAGCCCACGACCCGCCGCGAGAGCGGCGATGAACGCGAACTTCACTCGCTCTCCTTCACGAACCTGGCATCGACACCCATACCTCTGTTATCATCCGAACAAGCACCATGAGCCTGTCGGCAACCTTCGGCTTCGAAGGCGGCGCCTCGCGCCCGAGCGAGGCGCCCTTCCAGCTCCTCGTTTTTCCTTTGCCCTTCAACCATTTCACCGTGCGCTCGTTCCGAGGCCGGGAGGAGCTGTCCGGCATCTACTCCTTCGATATCGTGGTCACGGGGCCTGATATCGGTGAGGGCACGGTGGAGCGGCTTTCGCTCGGGCAACGCGCGCTCCTCGTGCTGCGGGCCGGGAAGGCGCCGCGCGTCTTTCACGGGATCGTAGCCTCGGTGCGGCACGAGGGGCTGCGCGGGGCGCACGGAGCTTCACAGTTTCGAATGCGCCTCGTGTCCAGGCTATGGCTACTCAAGCACCGGCGCCGATCGCGGATTTTTCAGAACCAGCGCATCGATCGGATCCTCGCGCAGGTGCTCGGCGAAGTGAACATCGATGCCCGCTTCCTGCTCCGCGGGGAGCACCCGGTGCGCGAGTATTGCACGCAGTACGAGGAGACGGATTACCAGTTCGTCCGGAGAATCACGGCCGAGCGATAACGTGGCGTTCGCGGAGCGTTCGTATGCCCCGGGGTTCCATGTCCGCATTCTGGAGCGAAAGGGGGATCAGGTCGTGCCGAAGTACTTCGCCGCTGCGTGGCCCCGTGCGCTGCCGCGTGACGAGGGGGCTGCTCCCACGCCGTTCCTGGTGTTCTTCACCCACCAGCTCGCCCAGAACCGCGATGCACTGCAGTACCTCAAGCAGTATCCGGACGGCTGGGATTACTTTTATATATCCTTGTATCGATACCTCAATTTCATGGGGAACCCACTCGACGCTGCGAGCGACGGCCCGTTCACCCGCGGGCTGCTACCGCAGACCGCTGCCTCCGGGAAGAATCTCGTGCTGGTGATCCCAGTGCCGAACGCGATGCAAGGTGATGCGGAGCTCGGCGACGGACTCGACGCCGGCATGATGGAAACATTTCTCCTGGAGATCCAGTCCTTCTTTTTCAAGCAGGCTGGACTCTTCCGAGCGCCTAGTTCCTATATCGGGCGTGTGGCGCTTGGTGCGTTCAGTTCCGGGAACAACCACATCCCGCGGTTCTTGAGCCGATATAGCAATGTGTCCCACCGGTTCTGTAGCGATACCGTCAAAGACGGTATGCATCAACTCATCTGTGCGTCAATGCTCACGGATGCGCTTCGGCGCAGCAGATTTTGAAGGGGCGTTCGTCGTGAAAGCCATCCACGTAGGGAACCGAATCTGTGCAGGTCTTGTGATTCTGTGTTTCCTTGGTTGCGGGCCGCATGCCGCCCAGGATATTCCCCCGCCCCCTCCGTCTGCGCCTGCTCCGCCTCCTGCGCCTCCACCCGTTGCGTCGACTCCGCCTCCACCAGAGGAGGACGTCGATGGTATTCCCCATGCGGTCGACCTGGAGCCTCCTCCGCCGCGCTTCGATCCAGCGGCATGGCTCGCGGAGCGGGGCGTCACCGCGTCCATTCCCGAGGGCCATCGATGCACCAAGCCGTTTCCCAGCGCGCCAGGCCGGCCAGACATGCTCCTGTGTGAAATGGTCGAGCAGGCGGCCGCAGGACCCGATCCGGCGGATTATTATTACTTCGTCGGGCACACCGTCGTGTTCGAAGTTTCCGGCAAAAATCTTAAAAAAAGTTCGATGTAGTCGATTCGATTCAGCCGTTCGACGCGGTGACCCGCAACTCGTACTATCTCCTGTTCGACGTGCGCGTGGAAGACGACGGCGCGGTCGCGGTGGAGGAGCGTCCTGACGCGAATTGCGCCCGAGCGCTCGCGAAGCGCGAGGACGACGGCCCTGCAGACAAGCGCAACGCGGCTCACCGGCGCTTCCTGGAGAAGGCTTGCAGGAACGTGGGGCGACACGTCTTCTCGAACGGACGCTTTCATCCTCCTCGGCGTCCGTAGACAAACCCAGGGAATCGCCCGAGTTTCCCTTCCCGGATCGACGTGCGACGGGCTCGCCTGCGACGCCAAGTCCCCAGGTCCCGCCAGACCTGGCGACCGTAGGGCAACGAACTGACACCCTCGACCTTGGGTTTCTCGAACCGATCTCGACCTGAGAAATTCCTCAATTTTTCCCGCTCCCGATTACACTCCGCCCCCACGATGTCCCCCCGCGTCCTCACCGCCGCCGCGCTCGGCCTCCTGACGTTCGCCCCACACCTCGCCCAGGCCCAAACCCCCGCCGGCGGCATCGCTCTTGGCCAGTTCGATCCTGCCCCCGCCGGAGACACCTTCTTCGGCGTCCCTTCCCCCCAGACGAACGGCCACCTCGTCCCCCGGGGTCTCGTCATCTTCGACTACGCCCATCGTCCCCTTGTCGCCGCCCTCGAGGACGGCGGCACCGAGACCTCGCAAGGCGCCATCGTCGGCGCCCAGGCCTTCCTTCACGTCGGCGCCTCACTCGCCCTGTGGAATCGCCTCCTCGTCTCCGCCTCGTTCCCCCTCGCGGTCCTCCAGCAAGGCGACAGCCCTACCATCGACGGCACCGTTTTCCGGTCCCCCGCGGGCGTGCAGGCCGGCGATCTGCGCCTCGGCGCTCGCGTCCGGCTCTTCGGCGAGAGTGACGATGCCATTCAAATGGCCGCCGGCGCCACT
This sequence comes from Polyangium sp. y55x31, assembly GCF_029946505.1. Classification (GTDB taxonomy): domain Bacteria; phylum Myxococcota_A; class Polyangia; order Polyangiales; family Polyangiaceae; genus Polyangium. Next base: position 429,102 of record NZ_JARZHG010000003.1, on the reverse strand, counting down.
CTCCACGCGCCCACCGGGCCCGAAGGGGCGTTCACCGGCGACAATGGCGTTCGCCTCTCGCCCGAATTGCTCTTCGGCGGCCGATTCTGGCACGTCGCCTGGAGCGCCGCGATTCGTCCCGTCTTTCGCACCTCGGACAACCCTTCGACGCTTTCCTACGGTGCCGGTATCGCATTTCTGCTCCTCGGCGACCGCCTGCGCATCGGGCCGGAGATCTCGGCCTCCACGCCGCTCCAGGAAGGGCTCGTTCGGCTCGACGAAACCAGGACCATTCCGCGGAGCCTCGCGACGAACGCGGAGCTCTGGCTCGGCATCCGCGGCAACGTGATTGGTGGCCTCTGGGTCGGCGCTGCGGGTGGGCCCGGGCTCAGCGAGGCGATCGGCACGCCCACCTTCCGCACCATGGGCCTCGTGGCGTGGTCCCCCGAAACGACGAAGCCAAAGGTCATCGCCCCGAAGGTTACCGATACCGACGAGGATGGCCTGATCGATACGGCTGACGATTGTCCCTACGCATTCGGCGAGAAGAGCGACATCAAGGGCCGAAACGGCTGCCCGAAGGTCGACGGCGACGGGGACGGTGTCGATGATCCCGACGACGTTTGCCCCGAAAATCCTGGCGCCACGACCGGCGATCCGAAGAGGCTTGGATGCCCGCCGGATCGCGACGGCGACAGCGTGCCGGATGCGATCGACGTCTGCCCCGATGCAAAGGGGGAGGCCGAGAAAAACGGTTGTCCGACCGTGCCCCCGGGCAGTTGAGGTCAACCGGCGCGCCGGGGACACCGCGGGGGCGTCCTCCCGCGGTTCATTGCATGGCCGGCTTGGGCGCCTTGAAGATGGCGCCTTCCTTCGTGTTCGGCGTTCCGCCTTCGACCCAGTAAACGAAGGCGTCATCGACCGCGACGGCGCTCGGGTTGTTGCGCTTCGAGGCGACCTCGAACGTCGCCTGCTGCGCGACATCGTACCCCATCACGCTCCCGTCTCCGGCGCTCGTATAATACAGGATCGTGCCTGGACCGCTCGTATCGAGCGCGATCCCCGTGGGGCGCGAAATGGCCGTGAGAATCGGCTGCCCCTGCGAGAAGCCCACCCCCGGCGTGTAGACTGCGCGGACGATCGAACCCTGGGGATCGAGCTCCGCCCAGGCGAGGGCCACGGCATTCTGCTGGTCGTCGAGCTCGAACGTGAGCGAGCGCGGCGTCTTTTGCCCGGTCGCCACGACGAAACTCGACGCACCGTCATTGCAGGCCACCACGCCGTCGGCATTGCCCGTCGTCCCCTGGTATCCGAAGCACACCAGCGTCTTCATGGTGCTGTCCACCGCCGCGACGACGCTGAACGGCGCGACGCCCGCCGGGTTCACGTTCGTGATGGGCACATCGACGCCCCTGGTCAGCGCCCCGGAAGCATCGACGACCGTCTCCATGCCGCTCACGCGATCCCCGCCGAGCTCCGTGACGAAGACGCGCTTGCCATTCACGGCGACGCCCGCGGGCTGGAGCAGGCCCTCCACCAATACATTCTCCGACGGCGCGCTGGGCTCTCCGAACGGCGCCCAGCCGAGACGCCCGTTCGCGTTGTCCGTGGCATCCGTCCAGAGAACGAATCCGCGCGGATCGATGATGAGCCCCTGCGGCACCCCTTTCGCGATGGCCACGACGGCAGGCGTTCCGCCGGTCCTCGGCACCATCTTCACGGCGCCGGGGACCTCCTTCGTCGCGAGATCCCCTTGCGTCGTCCAGTAGATCCCCGTGCCGTCGACGGCGAGCGCATTGGGATTCACCTGGCCCCCCACCACGATCGTCGGCTCGTTCGGATCCGGCGGCGAGTACAGAGCATTCCCCGTCGAGGACCACGGCCCGCACGTCGGAATGGACGTACGCTTCTGCTCGCAGGGCGCGGGCCCCGCAGGCGTGCCGACGACCCGGGCAATCTCCGCTTTCCTGAACTTCTCGCAAACGGCTGGCGGAAGCGAGACTGCATTCGCTCCCTCCGCCTTCCACCCGCCGTCGCTCTCTGCATCGAGCGCCACGAAACAACCCTGAGCGGTACACATGCCGCTGCCCTGCGTCTCGAGCCCGACGTTGAAGATACCGGCCGTGAACATCCCGCTCGGGACCGCCGCGCGGCACGTCGTGCCATCCGCATCGAACGCCGCGAGATCCAGGTCGAGCCCCGTGGCTCCCTCGAAACACGTGCCCGTATCGAAACACGTGCCGTCCCCGTTCCCCGTCCCTCCCCCGAAGACGCCCTCGGGATCGTACGCGTCGAGATCCTTTTCGGGGACCACCTCCGTCACGCACTTGCCCGCCCTGCAAGTGAGCCCATCGCCGCACGTACTCTCGTAGATGAGCTTGCCTTCGTCGTCACGAAGTGGTTTGCCCGAGGGATCGGTCTTCGGCCTGGCCGCGCCGTCGCAAAGGAACTCGATCGGCACCGGAAGTGTCACCACGCGATCCCTGGGCACCGTCGTGACCGCGTCACGCACGACGCGGATGAGCGGATCGACGAAGTTTCCTTGCGTCAGGAGGCCTCGGAATGCGAGGACCTTCACCCGGATCGGCCGCGTCTCGGTTTCGTTTGCGACGATGCTGAGCGTGGCGGGCAGCCGGATGGGCCTTGCGTTGTCGGGATCGACGATACGATCGTAGTTCTCCTGGAACACGATCCCGCCGGTATCCTCGTAACTCACGACGATCCGGATCCGATCGATGTCCTTCGGCAACGACATGTCCGTCTGCAGGGCGAGAATGACCTGCCCCCGCGGCTCCGCCGAACACGAAAGGAGCGAGGAAAGAGCCAGCGCAATCGCAGCGCCCGTCGTGCGAACCTTCTTCACCGACGACCTCCGAACGTGAGCGGCACCGTCCCGATCGTCCCGTCGATCGGCGGCACCTCGGTGGGCCTGAAGAGGACGGCCCCTCCAATCGCGGCGCCCGCGGCGAGCACGATCCCGCCTCCGATCCAGAGCCATTTCGACGTATCCGACGGCGCGGGGAGCGGGTTCAGCGTGATCGGAACGCGGCGCGTCTCGCCGTCCTGCACGACGACCTCGTTCTGATACACCGCCATTCCCGGCGCGCTCACGCGCACGGTATGACCTCCGCTCGCCACATACCCCTCGTAGCGCCCGAGCCCCATCACCTTGCCGTCGATCGCGATGAGATCCTTCGACCCCGCCTCGATCACGATCCGACCGCGACGCCAATCGCGTTCGAGCTTCGCCACCACCGTGAGCGTGGTGCCGCCGTCAATCGTCTTCTTGATTTCGAGCGGCTTGTAGCCCGGCTTTTCGACCGTGATCTTCCGGTCGCCCACATCCATGCGAACCGGCTTCGCGATGGGCGCGGTCCCGACGGGCTCGCCGTCGACCGAGACCTTGGCGTCCGCCTCGCTCACGACGAGGGTCACCTCGCTCGTCAGCGTCCGGAGCGCGGCCTCGAGCGCCTTCAAGGACTCCTCCTCCTCCGGCGTGATCGCGTCTCCCGCCTTGCCGCGGTACTCCTCGAGCAGCGCGAGAGCGCGGCTGTAATGGCGGAGATCCTTCTCGCAGACGGCGATGTTCTTGAGCAGCCGCGGCTCGGGGGTCAGCGAGTAAGCCTTGCGAAACTTGACCAGCGCGTTGGCGAAGTCTTTCGTTTCGTAAAGCATTTTTCCGCCCACGTATTCGTCCTTCGCGGCGCCCGTGAGCACGTCTGCGAGCGGCGGAAGGGGGGGCTTGGGCGGCGGCTCCGCCTCGGCCGTCTTCTTGGCGGCCGGCTTCTTGGCCGCCGCGGCCGGTGCTTTCGCGGCAGGTTGTGCCGATGCTGCTCCGGCGACCAGCACGGTCGCCGCGGCGACCAGCAGGCTTCGCGCCAGGGTTTTCTGAACCATACGCGCCATCGGCGGTGTGCTCCTACTCGATTCCGATCGTGAGAGGATTCTTCGACGTACTCTTGGTCGTCGGCGGAGGCGGAGGCGAGGATTTTTCGGGCGTGCTGCTCTTCGTCCCCGGGACCGGGGGCAGCGTGCGCGTCGCGGCGGGCTGGGACGACGCCGCGGCGGAGGCCGCGCTCGCCGGCGCAGAAGCAGTGGGCGCCGGAGCTTCGGGATTCACGAGCGCCGCGGCAGGTTTCACCTCGGGCTCGGAGCGGGCGGACGGTTCCAGGGTCGGCGTCGCCCTCGCGTTGTCCGGCGTCACCGTGGATTCGACGCGATTCTCCGAGGAACCTCGAAACAGAAAAATGCCACCTACCGAGACGAGCCCGAGCAGCGCGACCGCGCCCACGACGAGCCCCATACGTTTCCCCGACGAGCGCGTCTCGCCTGCGACGTCGGACCCCGATTTCGAGACCGCGACCGTCGGCAAACTCGAACCGGTGTTTCCGTCTCCCGACGCAGTCGGGGGCGGCGGCGAGCTCGCCTCCGGATGCGTGGTCCTCGCGGCGCTCGTCGCGGCGGTCACGGCGGGCATCGAGCCCGAGCTCGACGTGGAGCTACGAATCGGCGGAGCGGGCGCCTGCACGGAGACGCCCGTGGCTTCGAGGACACGCTTGGCTTTCTCGGCCGAGATACGCGCGGTCGGCGGGCCGAACTCGGCGATCCCCAGGGCGAACTCGGCGATGTTGTTGAAGCGGTGTTCCCGCTTCTTTTCGAGGCATCGGAGAATCAACGCCTCGAGCTCGGCCGGGACGTCGCTGCGGTATTGCGAGAGGGGAGGCGGAGGCTCGAGATTGACCTTGAGCACGAGCTCGGAGAATGCCGTCCCATTAAAAGGCACTTTGCCTGCCAGGAGCTGGTAAAGGATGACCCCGAGCGCCCAGATGTCGCTCCGGGGATCCACGTCCTTGCTCGACTTGAGCTGCTCGGGCGACATGTAAAGCGGCGAGCCGAGGACCATCTCGGTCTTCGTGAGCTGCATCCCGTCGCCGCCCTCGGACTCGTTTTCGCTGACCTTCGAGATGCCGAAGTCGAGGACTTTGACGCTCCTCGAGCCGTCCGGCGTCGTGGTCAGGAAGAGGTTGGCCGGCTTGAGGTCACGATGGACGATGCCCACGGCGTGCGCCTCGGCGATGGCCTCGCAGGTCTGCAGGATGTAGTCGACCGCCTCGGGGATGGGCAGCGGGCCCTGCGTCTTGAGGTGGCGCAGGAGGTCCCCTCCCTCGAGGTACTCCATGACCATGTACGGCGCGCCGCTCCCGAGCTCACCCACGTCGAGCACGCGCGCCACGTGTTCGCTCTTCAGGCGCACCGCGGCGCGAGCCTCGCGCAGGAAGCGCGCGACGATTTCCGTGTTGTCCGGCTGGAGCAGGTACTTGATGGCGACGCGTTGCCCGAGCTGCAGGTGCATGGCCGCGACGACCACACCCATGCCCCCCTTCCCGAGAACGGATTCGACGCGGTACTTGCCCGCGAGCACGTCCCCTTCGCAAGGGTTCGCCAGGCTAGGCTGCGGGGGCTCGGTCACGCTCATGATGTGCCGCGTCGCATGTTACATGCTTTTCCGCGGCGTGCCCAGTTTCCTCTCCGAACGCGCCGCGGACCCGCGTGCGAGGCGGGCGAGGAGCAACAGGCCGAAGGCAGAGAGCCATGCGTTCGAGGCGCCGCCATCGCTGGCCGCGCAGGAAAAGCCGTCGCCGCGGAGCGTCGGGGTGCCTCGAGTGCTTTCATTGCCGGTTCCGATACCGCCGCCGCCCCCGCTTCCGCCGGTGCCTCCGCTTCCGCTACCGCCGCCGCTACCGCCGCTACCTCCGCTGCCGCCGCCGCTGCCATTGCCACCACTGCCACCGGCACCGCCGCCGCTGCCGCTTCCGCTTCCGCTTTCGATGAAGCAGCTTCCCGCGAGGCAAACCCCGAGCGAGCCGCCGACATTGCACGGCGTATTGTCCGCCACCGGCGCGCCGAGGCAATTGCCGGTGCTCGGCTCGCACAGGCCCACCATGCAGGGCCCCGGCGCAGGGCAATTCTTCGGTTGGACCTCCACGCAGGCGCCATCCTGGCACGTGCCCGCCACCGTGCACAGGTTGCCGTCGTCGCACGGAGTGCCGTCGCCGAGCGTCGACGCATTCGTCTTGCAATCACACCCGTCGCCGGCCCCGTCGCCGTCTCCGTCGCCGTTCTGGCCGCCGTTCGGAATGGTCGGGCAAAGATCCAATGGGTTACCCGCAGGGTCGAAGTCCGGGATGCCGTCGTCGTCGTCGTCGGGATCGCAAGAATCTCCGAGCGGATCGACGTCGCTGTTCGTCTGGTCCAGGTTCGGCACCTTGGGACAGTTGTCCTCCACGTTCGGCTTGCCGTCCCCATCGGCGTCATTCGAGCACTTGCTCACGCCCTCGACGCAGAGCGCCCCGGCGGCACAATCCTGATCCGCGGCGCATTTCTCGATGCACGCGCCGCCGAGGCAGGCATAAGGCGCGCAATCGATCCCGCTCGGGATCGTACAGGTGCCGGCTCCATCGCATTGCGACTCCGCGTAGGCCACCGAGCCCTGGCAGGTCGGCGCGGCGCACTTGGTCCCCGCAGGCAGCGGCGGCCCTTGGCACGCCCCGGTGGCGGGCTCGCACGTCCCAGGGCCCTGACAGGGCTCGGGCTCGCCGCACACCACGGGACTTGCGCCGGACGCGCAGAACCCCGCCTTGCATGCGTCGCCCGTCACGCAGAGATCCGCATCCTGGCAGGGTGTGCCGTCGGGCTTGATGGGGTCCGAGCACATACCGGTCACGGGGTTGCACTTGCCAACCTCGTGGCATTGATCGAGCGCCGTACAGACGACCGGGTTGGTCCCGCTGCATGTCCCGGCCATGCAGACATCCATCTGCGTGCACGCATTCTTATCGTCACAACCCGAGCCATCCACCTTGCTCGGGTTCGAGCAGGTCCCGGTCACGGGGTCGCACATCCCAGGATCGTGGCACTGGTCGAGCGCCGTACACGTAACCGGATTCGAGCCGACACACTTGCCGGCCTGACACGTATCGATCTGCGTGCAGAGATTGCCGTCGAAGCACTCGAATCCTTCGGGCTTGCTCGGATTGGAGCAGAGACCCGTGAGGGTGTCGCACGTCCCGGCATCGTGGCATTGGTCGAGCGCCGTGCACTGCACTGGATTCGTTCCGACGCACTTGCCGGACTGGCAGGTATCCGTCTGCGTGCACGCATTGCCGTCGACGCAATCGGTGCCGTCGGGCTTGCTCGGGATCGAGCAGACCCCGGTCGCCGGATTGCACGTCCCCGCATCGTGGCATTGATCGACCGCCGTGCAAACGATGGGGCTCGCGCCGACGCATACGCCGGCCTGGCAGGTATCGACCTTTGTGCAGGCGCTGCCATCGTCGCAGGCAGGGCCCGTGAACAGAGAGCAGGTCCCGTCGTTGGCGGCGCCGGCGGCCTTGGAGCAGGCGTCACAAGGACCTGCATTGCAGGCCGATTTGCAGCAGACGCCGTCGACGCAGAAGCCACTCAGGCATTCCACGTCGCTCCCGCACGCGATGCCGTCCAGGCCGGGCGAGAGGATCTCGATGCTGGAGAGGCTCGCCGCATTGAATCCGCCGACCACGGCGAGCCGCCCGTCGTCGAGCAACGTGGCCGTGTGGAGATTGCGCGCAATCGTGAGCGAGGGCCCGGCGGTCCACGTGCCCAAGGGAGTACCCGCCCCCGTGAACTCGGTCGACGCCGTGAAGGTCGTCGAGAAACCGCCCACCGCGAGGGCGCTCCCGTTCGGCATGAGGGTCATGGTATGCGCATACCGCGACGTCGCGAGGCTCCCCATTGCCGTCCAGGTATCCGTGGCCGGGTCGTAGATCTCCGTCGTCGCCTGCGAGGTGCCATTCGTCCGGCCCCCGACGACGAGCACCTTGCCATCCGCGAGCCGCACGGCTGTATGCTGCTCACGCGCGACGGTCATGTTCTTCGGCGTGCTCCAGGTATCCGCGACTGGGTCGTAAATCTCGTACGTTTGCAGGGTCGCGGTGTTCCTGCCACCCGTGACGAGCACGCGACCGTCCTGGAGCAGCGTCGCGACATGGCGCTGGCGGATCGTGCTCATGGAGGCCTTGGTCGCGAAGGCGCCCGCTGCCGCGGCGTCGAGCAGCTCGACAGAGCTGAGGACCGCGGCGTTCGTCCCGCCAACCACGAGGATCCTGTTGTCCGCGAGGAGCGTCATGGTATGATATGCGCGAGCCGTCACGAGGGAGGGGCCAGCGGTCCAGGTATTGCTCGTCGCGTCGAAGATCGCGGTGCTGTTCTGGTAGGTGCCGCTCGTGCCGCCGACGGCGAGCACCCTGCCGTCGGGGAGGCGTGTCGCCGTGTGTCCGGTGCGCGCGACGCTCATGCTGGCCTTGGCGGTCCACGTCGCGGTGGCCACGCTCCATTGCTCGACGGATGCCGTGGGCGACGTGCCCGTGCCGCCGACGGCGAGGATGTCGCCATTGGCGAGTTTCGTCGCCGTGTGATCGCGGCGCGCCGTACCCATGGCGGTGCCGGCGACCCAGCCCGGATCGACGAGCACCTCCTCGCCGTCCGTCTCGAGGAAGAGCTCGATCCGCTGGTCGCGCGCAACCATTCTCGCGGGAACCTCCCGGCCATCCCTGGCGAACGCGAAGGGCGCGGTGACACGGAGGGCGGGAATGCCTTTGGCATCGAGGACGACGACGGAGGGACCATCCTGCGCGATCGGAGCGCCGGAGATGTCCCAGGTGAGGACGGGGGTATTCCTTCGAGCGACGCCGGCTTCGAGGTGAATCCATTCCTCGAATCCGTCGGGCGCGACGGTCCAGAAGGAGGTGCCGCCGGCGCGGGCGTAGGCGACGGCGCGGGATTCGACGGCGGCGGGGCCGGAGGTGTCGAGCTCGCGGACGTCGATTTCGATGCCGGAAGGGGCGCGGAAACGGAGGGGGGCGTCGCCGCGATCGGGGAGGGTGAGGTCGATGTCCGGACGGTGGTTCTCGGGTGCCGTGATGAAGCCGGAGGAAGCGCGGACGAACCCCGGGCCGCGGTCAAGGGCGAGAGACGCTTGGTCAGGGAAGTGGAGACGGACTGCGGAGGCAGGTGCGGCGGCCGAGGCGGATGCGGACACGGATGCGGGATCGGCGCAGCCGAGGGCGAGGAGCGTCGGGAGGAGGAGGGCAGCGGGGAGGAGGGGGCGTCGGCGCATGGCGGGGGAATCGGAGGGCAGCGGGGTGGTGCAGCGATTGTACAGGGCGGGCGAGGTGGGGGGCAAGTTTCGAGGAGGTCAGGGGGTGAGCTTGGTGAGAAAGATGTTGGCGTAGAAGTTGGCGACGAGGGGGCCGGTCCCGAAGTCCAGGGACCCGAGAAACCATCCCGCAATGAAAACGTTGTCAATCACGGTGCTGGTAGCAGCCTGGCTGGACGCATCCCCCGAGCGCCTGCTCCAGAGGTGATTCCCGTTTGGATCGAGCTTGGCCACGAAAGCGTCCCATTCGCCAGCGCTCACCAGTGGGCCACCGCCGAAGTCCGCGGCGTTGTAAAACCTCCCAGTGATCACGACATTCCCCGTGCTGTCGGTCGCGATGGCATTGGCTTCCTGTTCGTGCCAGAGGGTTCGATGGACGCGCGCGGATGGTCAGGGCGTGAGCTTCGCGAGGAAGATGTCGGAACTGCCGGCGCTCGTGAGCGCCACGCCGCCGACGAGCATCGCGCCGCTGAATGCACCGGTGATCACGACATTGCCCGCGTTGTCGATGGCCGTGTCATAACCATTCTGCCCGTCCGCATCCCCGTAGCGCCTGCTCCAGACGTGATTGCCGCTCGAATCGAGCTTCGCCACGAAGACATCATCCCCCCCGGCGCTCGTCAGAGGTCCGCCGCCCAGGTCCACGCTGCCATCGAACCCCCCGGTGATCACCACATTGCCCGTGCCGTCGGTCGCCGCGGCGCGAGGGACCTGGTTCCCTGGCCCTCCAAAACGGCGACTGAAAACGTGGTTGCCGTTCGTGTCGAGCTTGGCCACGAAACCATCATAACCACCCACGCTCGTGAGAGGGGCCCCGCCGAAGTCCAGCGAGCCATCGAACCACCCAGTGATCACCACATTGCCCGTGTTGTCGATTGCGACGCCTTTCGCCTCCTGAAAGACCGCATCCCCGAAGCGGCGGCTCCAGACGTGGCCGCCATTCGGATCCAGCTTCATCACGAAGACATCCGCGTCACCTGCGCTGGTGAGCACACCACCGCCGAAATCCACGGCCCCCTTCAAGGACCCCGTGACGAAAACGTTTCCCTGGGCGTCAACGGCGACGGCGGTCGTGAACTGACCGGTGTTCGGATCCTCGAAGCTTCGACTCCAGAGAGGAGCGCCGCTCGTACCGAACTTCGCCACGAGTATCGCACGAGTGCCTGCGCTCGTATGAGGACCGCCGCCGGGATCCACCGTTCCCAGGAAGTAACCCGTCATCACGACATTGCCCGCGCCGTCGACCGCCACCGCACTCGCGCGCTGCTCCGCCGCATCGCCGAGACGACGGCTCCATAGGTGGTTGCCGCTCGTGTCGAGCTTGGCGATGAAAATATCGGACGAGCCCGCGCTCGGGAGGGGGCCACCGCCGAAATCGAGGGTGCTCTGCGCGTCGCCGACGATCACCACATTTCCGGCTCCGTCGACCGCCGCGGCTTGCGCGTCGTCCTTCTCCACGCCGCCAAAGCGGCGGGCCCACAGAGTCGTGCCGTTCGTACCGAGCTTGGCCACGAAGACATCGGTGGACGAGTCCGCGCTCGTGAGCGGCCCGCTCTCGAAGTCGACGGTGCCTTGGATACCACCGGCGATGACGATGTTGTTCGCGCCGTCGATCGCCGTGGCATAGGCCCCCTGATATGCGGAATTCCCGTACGCCTTGCTCCACAAGCCGGCTCCCAGACACTCACTCGACCCATCACAATCATCGTCCACATTGACCGTCGCGCACGTCTCCTGCGAAGGTACGACCTGCCCCACGCACGAACCGAAGAACCCGTTTTGACACGTTCGCTGCCCCGGCTTGCATGCCCCGACTCCATTCGTGCCGGTGGGACCCGTATAACATTGCGCCACCTCTCCTGGGACGCACGCACAGTTCATCCCCTCTTCATTCTCCAGACCATCGCAGTCCTCATCGCCGGCCATGGTGCAATCCTCCACCTGTGGCAGCACCTCCCCCACGCAGTCCGACCAGGCCGTCCCCGTGGCATTGCACCAGTGGCTTCCAGCCATGCATATCCCCACCGGCGTACCTCCGTAGGGGCATGCCTCCCACGCTCCCGAGGCGCAAACCGAGTTGGTCGGAGCGACCAGCGGCAGGTCGATACAAGCCGTGCCGGGTTGATTGCAAGCCGCGGCTGGGCCGGCCCCCGTTACGGGATCGGAGACGATGGGCATTGCAGGATTCCCAGCCGTGACGAGGACCGTGCCTCCTTTCTTGAAATCAAGGCACGCGTATCCATCGGAGTCGCTGATCTTGGGACTGGTGTTCCCGGCATAGTCGACAGCCACGGCCCCGAGACTGACGTTCGGCACTGCGTTCCCGTCCGCGTCCAGGAGATGAACCCGAACACAATGCTTGTCGTCCCATCGCGCATCCGCATTCCACCACGTGAAATGCCCCACATGCGCCGCCCATGCCGTTTTTCCGGGCTCCGCCACCGAGGCCTGCACCGTGCCTGCGCCTTCCTCCCGCCAGATCCCCGCATCCAGATCGAACCACCACGCCGGGATCGATAGCCCTTCCTGCACGTTCATCGCGATCGAATCCGGCAACACGAACTCCAGCGTCGCCTTCTTCCCGGGCGCGAGCTGCAACCGCTGCGCCCCATTCCACAACGTCACCTCCGCCATGAAAAAGCTCTCGAGCCCCACCACGGATCCATCCGCCTGCACGATCCCCTGGAGTGGCCCTGGCACATGGACGAGATCCGTCGTCGGATCCAGCGGCACGATCGTCGCCTCGGCCATCCCCGTGAACGGCTCCCCGTTCGCGTCCACGATCGCATTCGACGGGATGGTCACGTGCACCGGCCCCTGATCGAGCGCCGCCCCCGCCGATGCATCGAATGGTATGCGAGATGGTAGCGGAATCAGACGCGCCACCGTCCCGCCGTGCGCGCCCTCCGGCAGCTCCACGACCGCGCTCGCGGACGCATACCCCCAGCGCTCGACACGCGCCGAGAATCGGCCGGGGGTCAGGTTTTCGTAAAGAATGTATCCGGCGCCATCCGTCGGGCGTGTCGTGTCGCCGAGCGCGGTGACCAGCGCTGAGGGGATGGGAGTGTTGCTCGTATCGAGGACCTGAACGAGCAGGCTCGTCCCCCGGGGCTCGTGAATCGTGCCCCCGTTCTCGCCCGGGGCAGGATCGTCGCCACAGGCGGCGAGATGCAACACGAGGAGCGACAGAAGGCGGCCGGGGCCGAGGGACCAGAACGAATCACGACAACGCATGTGACCCTCCTCCGATCATCACTGTACATCGGGGCAGGATCACGGCCAAGAATCGCGCCTCCCGGCGGACCGGCGTATTCGCGGAGCTACGTGTGGCGTGAGATCAGGGCTTGATCGTCATCGATATGGTATGCAGCACTTCATCCCCGAGATCGAACCGCAATCGGTACGTCCCCGGCGTGAGGCCCTTCGTGGAAAGCATGAATCGATAGGTACCCGACGGTCCGACGGGCTGGAAAACGTTCCCGGGGCCGTTCACGCTCTTCGCAGGCGACTCGGGCCCCACGACACCACCCACGACGCGCGCCACGAAGAGCTGCGCTGCGAGCGTCGAGATGTCCGCGCTCGGTCCGGTGAGCTCGAATCGCACCGGGACAGTTTGATTCTTCTTGAACGTGTTCGTACCGCACTCCGAGAGCGGCGGCAGGACACCTCCCCACGCGAACGTCACGCGCACGTCGAACGATCCATTCGCGACGTTCCCGCTCGCGTCCGTGGCCTGACACGATACCGTCGTTTCGCCCGGCGGGAATGCCGTTCCGCTGGGAGGCACACAGGACACCGCGAGCGCCCCATCGACGGAGTCTCCGGCCGTCACCTCGTACGATACGCTCGCGCCGGAGGCGCTCGTCGCGTACGCTTCGAGGGTCGCCGGGAGCGAGAGCGCGGGCGGCGTGGAATCCGCGACCGTCACGGGAAAGACGACCGTCGCCACATTCCCGTACCAATTCATCGCTTCGCACGTCACCGTCGACGTCCCCGCCGAGAACAGCGAGCCCGACGCGGGCGCGCAGTTCACGGGCACTGCGCCGTCCGCGGCGTCGAGAGCGCTGACATCGTACACGACCACGGCCCCAGCGCTGCTCGTGGCCTCGACCATCAGTGACACCGGAGCGTTGATCACCGGCGGAGGCACGGCGCTGCAATCGAGGCGAAGGTCGAGGTCGGTCACCGGCGGCGGGACGGGCAGGACGTCTGTCTCGACGAACGGGATCGCCGGATCTTCCGCCGAGGTGCAACCCGGCTTCTCGGCACGTACGACGTAATAACCTGCGACCGTATCCCAGCCGAAATGTCCACGCTCGTTCGAGTACATGGGGTTCTGACGGTTCGCGGGGGACATGATGGCGCTGCCGTCGGGCACGACGTCGAATGGCCCGTCCGGACCATCGGAGCGGAACAGCGTCACGAGCGCGCCCGCGATACGATTGCCGTTCACGTTGTTCACGTGGCCGCTGGGATCGATGTATACGTTGAGCGGCGGCGCTGGGATCGAACAGGGGTTGCCGTCGAGCGCGGAGGAGGTGAACTGGATGCTCACCCAGCCGTGATCGGGATAGAATGGGCCCACGTCTCCCTGGAACAGGCCGGACCCCGGAAAAGACTCGGTCAAACAACCGGACGCGATGGCCGCGCCCGAGGTCGAACCAAAACCGGGAAACACGTCGTAGCACACGCTCCCGCCTGCGCACCCGTTGACCATGAGCGTCAGCGGGTCCTGCCAGAAGACCGCGGGAGAATCGGGCACGGAGCTCGGTCGCGAAGGCGTGATGACGGCCTGGGATGGCCCACTGCTCCCGAGGAAAAGTAAATCCAGACCCGTATAGGCCTGCCCGATGACGGGCGTCACGGAAATCGTCGTCGAGGGCGGGACCCAGGTGGACCCGGCCGGAGGATAGGCCGACATCGTCAACGGCCCTCCATCCGTGGCATTGACATCGATCGGGACCGTATAGACCCCCTGAGCATTGGTGACAGCGAAGAAGCATGTGCCGCCCGCGTCGCAGAACTGTACCGTCGCTCCGGCGAGCGGCGCGCCCGAGGGATCATAGAGGGTCCCCGAGACTGCCGCCCTCTCGGGAGGAAGGCCGCCCCGAGGCTGCTGGATGTATCGGCCGGGAACCGGAGTATTCAAGCTCCCGCTAACGAGCGCGTTCGTCCGGCCGTCTCGAAGCTCGCCTGGATAGGTCCCCGATCCAGGGAAGCCCCCCCATAATCCCTGGGAAGCGCCGACCCACACCGGAAACTCGTATCCGTCCGCGACCTGCGAGAGGTACGTGCCGTCCCAGCCGATGTGATCGTAGTTCATCACGACGTCGAAATCGCCGAAGCCGATGTCGGAGCGGTCCACGAGGATGAGCTGGAATCGATTGAGCTCAGCGGCCCCCATGTCAAAATACCCGACACCATTGGTCCCTCCCCAGTTCACGCAGAACGCGGGCCGTCCCCCGTACGTCGTCTGGCCGTAGGTCACCTCGTCGGACGCCGGGTTTCGAGTGTCCAGATCGCTCATGAACGGCGCGATGATCGTACGCCACGTCGTATCGAGCTGCAGATCCCAGTAGTTGAAATACGTTGGCGGAGAGGCGCCAAACGCGACATACCCATTGTTGACGACATGAACACTCGTATACGTGCCCCCATTGATGACGACGGGGAACCCCAAGGGCACGTCGGCAGCCCACCCGTCATCGGTCCGAGGGAGCACGTGCGTCGCGCAGTTTGGATCGCTAATCATGGCGCCTGCTCGTGCGGGCGAGGCGCCGAGCAATACGACCGTGGCCGCGAGCAGAGCAGCGGCGAGGCGGGTGCGTGAATCTATGATATGGACGCAGGGAAATCGTCCGGTCCGTAGCATGTCGAGACCCTTCCTGTGGATGGCTGCGCGCGTCGGGCGGCAGGCGAAAAATTCGTTCGGTTCAGCCAGCAGGCAGAAGTCAGGATACTTGCGTTGCCCCCGCGCTACAAAACTCTGCGCATTTCTCCCCACGACGACGTCGATTCCCAGAAAGTTGACACAGGGAGCTCGGCGTTGATGGTACCTCCGCGCCGTACCGCTTCACGAAGGAGTTTTCTCATGAGCACCGTCCTCCGCCGCGCCACCCTTGTCACGCCTTTGCTCGGCCTCGCAGCATGCAGCTCGGGGTCGACCGAGGAGCCCGAAGAGCGCATCGCCGCCACGACGAGCGCCCTCTCCACCTGCGTCCTCCTCCAGCGAGGTGCCTCGGGCGACCTCGTCGATGCCTCGATCTCGTCGAACCAGCCAAACAAAAACGCGGGCTCGGACAAGAACAACCGCACCGGCACCACGGGGGCCACGCGGCGGTACACGTTGCTACGTGCAGATACGAGCGCCATTCCGCCCTATGCCACGGTCGAATCCGCTACCCTCACGTTGTGGCAAGCCAACGACGGCGGCGCCACGTTGCGCCTCCACCGCGCGAATGCCGCCTGGGATGAGGCCAAGGTGACATGGAACAACTTTGCAGGTGCCTTCGATCCGACCATCTTGGCTTCGACGCCGAACGGCGGCGTCAAATACGACGGCCCCATCTCCTTCGACGTCGGAGCGATTGCGCAGAAGTGGATCAGCCATCAGCTCCCCAATGACGGGCTCCTGATCGACCAGGATGCCCCGGGCACGACCCAGCTCCGCGCGAGCGAGCACGGCAATCACGCGTTCCGTCCCAGGCTCGAAGTCTGCTACACGACGCCGGACACGGACCCCAGCGTACCCCAGGGGACGAGCGTGTTCCTGCGGGTCATGGATGTCAGCGGCACGCCGATTCCTTCGGCGACCGTGAAGCCCGCCGGCGCGTCCTCGCCCATTCCCACGAACGGCGTCGGGTACCTCCTCCTCGACAACCTCGCGGCCGGGCGATTCTCGGCGCGCGTCGAGCGTCTGGGGTATGCGCCTGCCGCCGTGGCCGTGGATGTCCCCCAGGGGACGCATGGTGGTATCGAGGTGCGTCTGCACCCGCTCCCCCCGCCGATTCCCTTCGACGCTGCGATCGGCGCGGCGCTCGACGTGGGCAACGTGCACGTCACCATCCCCTCGAACGCGCTCGTGGATCGAAATGGCGAGCCCGTTTCGGGTACCGTGACCGCGACGATCGTGCCCCTCGACCCCTCCGCTGGCCTCTCGACCCTGCCGGGGCCGCTCGAGGCGTTGACCGGATCGGGCGACCTGGTCTCGCTCGAGAGCTTCGGGATGGCGGAGGTGACGATCTGGCAGAATGGTTTGCCCTTGCAGCTTGCCCCGGACAAGAAGGCGATGCTGGAAATCGTGCTCTCCCCCGCGCTCGCATCGAGGGTGACGCTCGGAGATACCATGCCCGCATGGTGGCTCGACCTCGACGACGGGATCTGGCGCGAGGACGGCGTGGGGGTGTTCCAATCATCGCTCACAGAGGTGGGAAAAACGGCCTGGAAGGCGGAGGTGGAGCATTTCACGTGGTGGAATGCGGACAGGCCGTGGACCGAAAAGAACTGCTTCATCGTGCCGGTGCAAGACGACAGCGGCATGGGAATCGAAGGTGTTCCCGTGCAGGCCTACGGCGTGAGCTACTCGGGTGCGTCGACCCCGCAGGTCACGGACGGCAGCGGCTACGCGTGCGTCGACATCATGCTCGGCGGCACGGCGAACATCTACGTCGGCAACCCGGCGAGCCCCTTCACGACCGTCACGGTGACGGGATCCGGGCCGCCCAGCGATTGCGCTGGGAACGGCGCCGGCTGCGTCGTCCTCGACACGACGTTCGTGCCCTTCTCGAACATCTGCCTCGGCGACGTTCAATCGACGGCATGCGCGTACACCGGCCCTCTCGGCACCGAGGGCGTCGGCGCTTGCAGCGCGGGAACGAGGACATGCGATTGGACGGGCACCGGCTGGATGAATTGCGCGGGTGAGGTGACACCCATGCCCGAGCGATGCGGGACGCCCATCGATGACGATTGTGATGGCCTCGTCAACGAGGAAGGCGATGATTGCCCCTGCACGCCGGGACAGACGATCTTCTGCTACACGGGCCCCGCGGGGACGCTTGGCGTAGGTGTTTGTCAGGGCGGCACGCGCACCTGCGCCGCGGATGGGCTCGGGTATGGGCCGTGCGTGGGGCAGATCGTGCCGACGACGGAGGATTGCTCGACCGCCGCTGTCGACGAAAACTGCGACGGCACCCCGAGCTGCGCGTGCGCGGACGGTGTACCCGGGAAGGTCGCGTGCTGGCCCTTCGACGAGAGCACGGGCCCTGCGAGCGTGGACGAGCTTGGCGGCTTCAATGGAGCCTGGATGAACGGTCCCACGCCCGTGCCGGGCGTCTTCGGCACGGCGCTCTCCTTCGACGGGATCAACGACTGGGTGAGCGTCCCCAGCGCCGCGGGACTGAACTTTGGAACCGGCGATTTCTCGCTGAGCTTTTACATCCGCACCACGGCGGGCGGCGTGATCCTGGACAAGCGTGTCGAGACCTCCGGGCCGGTGCGTGGATTCGTGATCAGCTCGCTCAGCAACAACTTGATCTTCCAGCTCTCGGACGGGGGATGGACGAATTACTACACGGGCGTGAACGTCGCCGACAACCAGTGGCATCACGTGGTCGTGACGGTCGATCGCGATCAACCGGACGGCATCAAGGTTTATCGGGACAAGGTCCTGATGAGCACGCACAACCCGCTCGTCCGGCCGGGGGACATCTCGAACAACATCCCATTGACGTTCGGGCAGCGCTCGGATGCTCCGGGGTGGCCCGGTAACTTCCAGGGCGCGCTCGATGTGGTAAAGCTCTTCAATCGAGCGCTCACGGCGGCGGAGGTGATGGCGCTGTGAGCTGGGGGGGCAGGAGCATCGAGCCGGAGCTTGGCTTGATGCTCCTGCTGGGAGGGGTCACTGCGTCGTCGAGGTGCGTGACGGATCGTCAGCCAAGCCGGATCTTCTTGCCTTTCACCTGAACATCATGGTTGTTCGAGCGCAACACGAGCTGCGCCTTGGCGTCGATCTTTATGATGGTGGTGTAGAGCTGAATGGAGCTCTTGCCGTGAAGGATCCCCACCCTGCTGGAGTCGAAAAATAGCTTCTTGTTGTCGTCGGGCCCGGGACTGCTGAAGTTGGCGCTCTGGGTAAATCGGCCGAGGTGAAGTTTGTCCGCGTTGGCATGGAGCCCGTATCCCGTGCTGCCTCCGCTGCCACAGTAGAGTCGCTTTCCGCCGTGAAGCGTGGCTTGCTCTTCACCGGCGAGCTGGATGTTCGTCTTCGCTCCGACCTTGACCCCCTTGGACTCGGATGAAATCGTGACGTCACGCATCCCGCTGAGACGGGCCGGGCCCCACTCGGACTCGACAACGACTTCGATCGCCGATTTCACTGCGCTCTGAAGTCCGCCCCAGACCGTTGCATACGCGAGTGCCTTCATGCCCGTCGTCCCACCGACGAGATCGACAGTAATCGGCGACTTCATCGTCACGCCTTGACCGCCGTATATCGACGCGGCAACCCCGGCCGATACGGTCACGTACGTCTCGGCAGAGACGCCGACCTTGCCTACGCTTGCATCCGGTTGCGCGCGGAGCTTGTCGAGGGCAAGCTTCCCGAGATCCGCGATCAAGGTGCCCGCCTCCTTGGCTGCGTTGATCTTCCATCCCGGTGTGTGCCAGATGGGCTCCTTGTACACGTTCTTGTAACCGGACAGGAGAGCCCCGTACGCCGTCTGCATCCAGTCGAACGCTTCCACACAGTTTGCCAGGAACGATTCCTCGGATTCCTGTTTGATCGTTCCGGCGACAGGAGCATCATACCCCATCGTTTCAATGTGGCCTTCCATGGAACTGTGCGCCCGGATGAAGACGTCGCGCCCGGCGCCCATGATGACGTCCTGACCAGCGCCGATCTCCACGTGACCGCAATCGGACTGTACGAGTGCATACTGTGACTCGTGCCCTGCCGCTCGCATGATGATGTCTGCGGTCCGCGAGGTGAGGTAATGCTGGCCGTACGCGTCGTGCCACGCATTCGCGTCCGTCACCATCGAATACCCTTGCGATTCCTTGGGCACCTTCGGATCGAGGCTCGCGATGACGCATTCGTTCTTCGTCATCGCCGTCACCGGCCCGCCCAGCGACACGATCGTCGGCGACGTCTGCGTCACGTGGAAATGGACATGCGTATCCGTACGACCCGTGATCCCCTTCTCGTTGATCCGCTTATCAGCGTCGCACGCCTCCCCCAGGCTCAACGTCGCATTGTCGCTCGGCACGTAAATCGTGTACCGATTCGGCCCGCTCGTCGGCGTCGCAGGGGCATCCCCCGACAGATCCGTCTCGATGTTCCCGGTCAGCTCCGGATCCGTCAGCTTGATGATCTTGTTCTTGATTCGAGGCGGCATCTGGAATCACCCCTGTCGATCTTCCATCTCGACCCGGATCCCCGAATGGGTTTGGATCACCGATTGCGTGGCGTTGCTCGACGTGGACGGGCTCAACGTGTGCGGGTTCGGCACCGAGCCCATGATGATCGGCCGATCCGGATCTCCATCCACGTGTGCGATCAACACCTCCGCCCCCTTGTGCAGCGGGAAATGCGTCCCGTATCCGGATCCGCTGTACGGCTGCGCCATCCGGATCCATCGAGACGCCTTGGTTCCCCGGCGCCCGCTCGCATCGAACGGGAGCCGCACCCTGTAGCGCCCCTGATCATCGATCTGGGCCGTCTCGCCCTCCGTATCCGCGGCGATGTGCGCGTGCAGCACCCCGTGAATGCTGGGCCAGGGCGTCACCCGTTCCGGCCGGAATGGCACGTCGAGCGGAATCGCCTCGAAATGCGCCACGTAGCGCGTCTTCGCCTTCGGCTGTTCCTCCTCGTTCGCGCGCACGGGATAGCCGACGCGATGCTCGATCGACGTCACGAGGTACTTTCCGTCGTTCGCGTCGTCATGATGATCGAGAAGCTCGAAGGTGTGCCCCACGCGAAACCGTGCACAATCCGTGCGCGCAGAATACGTCCGCCGCTCCGCCAGGATCCGCTCCGCGCGTAGCTTCGCGATTGCCTTCCCCTCAGCCACGGTCTTGAAATGCTCGCCGTACGAGAACACGCTCCCGAAGCCCCGGTTCGTGTCGATGTCCACCTTGGCGGCGAGCGTGACCGCCGGCGTGCGGTAATTGTAATCTACCACGGCCATACGCGCCGGGATCCGGCGCTGCACGAGCCCCCAATCCCATATCGTTGGAAGCCCACCCGTCGACAGGTTGTTCCGCTCGCGGTAGCTCAGCTTCCTGGGATCCTCGATGGGCGTCGCGTCTTCGTTCGCATCGGCGATGATGAGCTTCTCCCCCTCCTCGCCGTGCTCGAACCAGTAGAAGAACCCTTCGTGCTCGAGCCATCGCTGCACGAAGTCCCAGTCACTCTCCTCGTACTGAACGATGTACTCCCGCTTCGGGCTCTTGCCGCTCACGAGGATGTCGAAGTCCTCGCCCTTCGTCAGGCCATACTCGACGAGCACCGCCTCGACGAGCTCCGGCACATTCACGTCCTGGAAGACCCGGTTGCTGGCCCCCAGCGTCAAGAGCCACACGGACGGCACCATCCTGGCGATGTAACGTGCCGCGACGCCACGCGCAGCGTCGAGCATCTCGATTCGCTCGAGGATCCCGTGCACCACGTCTCCGTCCTTGGGCCCCATCGAGATGGCACAAGGCGTGCGCAAAAGAGAGTCCAGCTCGTCGTCCGTGAGAGGCCCCTCGGGGCTCGCGAGCAGCAGCTCGAACTCGAAAAGCCGTGAGAGCCGTTCCTTTCCCCATACACCGTGCAGCTCGACCGTACGATCGTCGAGCCCCCCGGATACGAACGAAAGCTCGACGCCTTCGAGTCGTTTGTCTTCCGTCATCTGGAGTCATCCTTCCTCGAGGTCACATCGCCACGAGCACCTTCGTCTGCGAAGGCTTCACCTGGCTGCCCACCGGCGCGTTCGAGTTCGATCCATTCTGCGAGGTGGTCGACAGGTGGTGCACCACCTTCTTCCCTTTCGCATACACCTTGGGGCTCCCCGTCTTGAACTTGACCGAGCTCTTCTGCGTATTCGATACGAGCCCCTTGAGCACGCCCGACTCGTCGCCGCTCGAGTTCGGGATCTTCGACGAGAGGACCACCGTTTCCTTGTTTTCGATGAGGACGACGTTGATCGTCTTGTCCGTGCTCGACACGCTGCCGAAATTCGGATACGGGACGGGCACGCCGGGCGCCGGCGGCGTCTTGCAGGCGTCGGGGAACGCAAAGGTTTGTCCCCCTTTTTTGCTGGATCCGGGGATGTGCATCGTTCGCTCTCCTCGCTCAGCCGAGCAGCACCTTCTTGCCGTCCACCTTCGTCTCTTCCTTCGAGACGAGCTGCGTCCGCTTCGCCCGCAGCAAAAATGCGCCGCGCACGAGCGTGCGCGCCCTCCCAATCTTCGTCTCCGCCAGATCCGCGACCTCGCGGAATGCGTCCCGCGTCGTCTCCACGAGCTTCGTCGCCGAGAGCTCGTACTTCTCTGCGCTCGTCGCGATCCGCTGCGCCGTCGTCACGAGGTGTTGCGCCACCACCGTCGCCGCGCCCGTCACGAAATGGCTGGTCTTCGCCTCGAGCTCCGCCCGATCCGCGCGTAGCCTCGCGCCGTTTGGCGTGACAGACCACATCGTGCCCCCGGAAGACGTCTCCACGAGGCGCGTCGCTCGTTGCGTGAGATCCCGCGCCGCCTCGATGGTCACGTCCGTCCCCGCGCGCATCACCACGCGCCCGGCAGGCGCCGAGAAAACAAGATCCCCCGCGGGCGCCGCGATCTCGGCCGTTCCATTCTCGTACCGCACGAGGAGCCGCCCCTCGACATCGCGCAGCTCGAGCGCGTCGCCGCGTTGCTCCACGAATGCGCCGTCCGATGATCGCAATAACTTTCGCGTGACCACGCCCGAAGGCACGGCCTCCGCCTCGTCGTCACTGTCGCGCCAAACCTCTGCCGTGCTCTCGTTCGTCGTGCTCATGGCTCCTCACGCACCTGCCTTGAAATCCTCGGCCCGCGCCCGCTCCGCGTCCGTTCCTTCGCTCCGCGCCGTGCTCGCACCTCGCAGGATCGCCCCGTCTCGCGCCGTTCGGTGCATCTTCGAACTCTCCAGATCCGCGTCCGAGAAATCGCAAAGCTCGGCTCGCGCATGCGACAGATCACAGAACCTCATCTTTGCGCCCCGAAACGTCGCGCCGCGCAGATCCGCCCGGACGAACCGCGCTTCCGCGAGCCGGGCGCCGTCGAGCTTTGCTTTGCGCATCGTCGCCTCCTCGATACACGCGTCCTCCAGCATCGCCTCGCGCAGGTCCGCCTCGTCGAGGGTCGCGCCGCGCAGGTTGGCTCCCTTCGCGTCGATTCGTATCATCTTCGCGCGACGTAAATTCGCCCCGGCGAACCCAGCATTCGTCATGACGACCGACGTGAGATTGGCTCCCTCCAGGGAAGCTCCCTCGAACGTGGAATCCGAGAGGACGCATCCGCGAAAATCGACGCCGTCACACCGCGACGCGTCAAGCAACGTGCGCACGATATGCGCCCCTTGGACCCGCGCGCGCGTGAGATCGACGCCTGTGAGCACCGCGCCCTCGATGCGCGCTCCCGTGAGGTCGGCGCCGTCGAGCGAGCACCCGTCCACCACGGCCTGCGTCAAATCGACGGACGCGAGGACCGCGCCGTCGAGCCGCGTCCGCTCGAGCAAGGCCTCGGCGAGCTTGGCCCGCCGCAAGTCACACCCGCCCAGATCGGCTTCTCCGAGGTCCGACCCCTCGAGGTTCGCCCCAACGAGAGAAGCTCCGGCCAGCGAGGCGCCGCGCAGATCACATCTCGACATGTCGAGTCCGTCGAGTTTGGCCGAGCCGAACCGCGCCCCTGCGAAATGGCCACCGGCGAGCGGCGTCGATCCGAACGAGGCGCCTGACAGATCCGTTCCCTGCCACGACACGCCGTCGAGACGGGCCCCGTCGAGGTTCGCGCCTGCGAGCCTGGCGTCCGCGAGGTCTGCGCCCGAGAGAATGGCTCCACGCAGATCGCCTCGCGAGAGATCGGCGCGGTCGAGGCAAGCCCGAGTCAGGTTGGCTTTTCCCAGCCGGATGTTTGCCATTGAAGCACCCGAGAGCCGAGCGCCTTCGAGGTTTGCCCCTTCGAGCCACGCATTCTCCAGACACGCGCCTTCGAGGTTCGTGCCCACGAGCACGGTGCTCCGCAGATCGAGGCCATCGAGCCGCACGCCCGGAGCGTTTGTCCCCGTGAGATCCGCGGGCGGCCCGTGGGCGCGGAAGTCGAGCGTGGGAATCGTCGCCCTGGGCAAACGCGCGCCAAGGAAGCTCGCGCCGCCCAGGATTGTCTCGCTCAGGTCCACGTCCGAGAGGGACGCATTCCGAAGGTCAGCGTGGCTCAGATCGACCCCCGCAAGCACTGCGCCGTCGAGGTTCGCCCCTCCGAGGTTCATGCCCGCGAGCTTCGCGCCATTGAGCAGCGCGCCCGATAGGTTCGCTCCCGCCGCACTCGCGCCCTCGAAGGTCGCGCCGGTCAAGACGGCGCCGGAGAAGTCCGCCCCTTCGCAGTTTGCCGCGGCAAAGCTCGCTTGCGAGAGCACCGCACCGGAGAGGTTGATACCCTCGAGCACATTGGGAATTCCGCCTTCCGGCGTCGTCGCCACGAGCCCCGATGCATTCGCTCCGCGCAGCAGAGCACCCGAGAAGTCCACGTGAACGAGCCTCGCGCCCGTGAAAATGCACCGCTCGAATCTGGCACCACGCGCGCTCGCGGCGCGAAACTCGGCGCGGCTGAAATCGAGGTTCTCTCCGGAGAACCCATCGAGGCAAACGCCTTCGATCACCTCGCCCGCGAACGAGCCGCCGGAAGCGGCACGCGCCTCGAATGCTTCGCGTGTTCGGATCATGCGCGCCTCCCGAGCTTGGTCTGCGTCACGATGGCAAAGTCGAGATCGGCCCCGTCGAGCTTTGCCTTCCACGTCTCGGCGCCGTGGAGGTTGCATTTGCGGAGATCGGCGCCGGAGAGATCCGCGCGTTCGAGGCTCGCTTCCATGAGGTTCGCACCGAGGAACGTCGTCTTTTCCAGCTTGGCGCGGCGCAAGTTCGCCTCCTTCATGTCGGCGCCCGAAAAACTCCCGCGCCGACACGACGCACGGAGGAAATTCGAAGACACGAGGCTCGCGCCGATGAAGGACGACTCGTCGAGCTTCGCGTTCTCCCACGACGAGCCCGCGGCCATCGCCTTGCGGAATTTCGCGCGCGATAGCTCGGCGCCATCGCCGCGCGCGTCGTTCATGCGCGCCTCCTCGAACAGGACCGAGGCGCCGCGCGCGTCGTAGAGCGTCACGTCGGAGAGATCGGCGCCATTGAACACGGCGTTCGATATCGACGCCCCGGTGAAGTCGGCCTTGGGGAGCAGGGCCCCATCGAACCTTGCTCCTTCCCAGGTTCCCCCTGCGAAGATGGCTCCTTCTCCGCGAATGCCGTCGAGACGAGCCCGCGCGCCGCGGGCATTCGACAGGTCGGCGCCCTCGACCTTCGCCCCTTTCAGGGTCGCGTCCTCGAGGCACGCCTCCGTCAGGTCGGCAGCCTGAAGCTCGGCGCCGTCGAGACAGGCGCCCGCGAGATCCGAGCCGGAGAGCAAGGCCTCGGTGAGATCGGCCGCGACGAACCGGCAGCCGCGAAGAATCGCGCCGCGCAGGTCGGCGCCGATCAAGGATCGATTCGAGAAATCGAGGCCGGAGAGATCCGCGCCTCCGAGCTCCATTCCATCGAGGAGCTCATCCGTGTCGAGCATGGCGATCACGCGGGCGCGGAGCGTGGTCTCAGGTGTAGCCTGGTCATTCGCGGGCTCGGGGGCGAGGAGCGCGGCCATCTCGGCGATCTGCTCCTCGGCTACGCCTGCCTGCCGCAATGTCTCCAGGACACGCGCAGGATCGGGTGGGGGAGCCCGTGGAGGCTCGACCTCGCCAATACCTGCGGCTCGCATCTCCTGCGTGATCTTGGCCGTGCGTTGCTCGGCCTCGGCGAGCAGGGCCGCGAGCTTGGCTTGCGCGGCAGCCTCTTCCGGATCGTGCTCGGGCGCGGACGGGAACTCGATGACCTCGGGCTCGCCCTCGGGCTGCTCCTCTGCGCCATCTTCGTCCTCGGCCCGCAGCGCTCGCAAAAAAGCCTCCCGTGCGTCGCCCAGCGAAATGCTCGGTTCGGCGAGCGGCTCGGCGAAGGCGAAGAGCGCGGCGATCTCGGGCGCGTCGTCGTCCTCGACCTCGAGCAGTCCCCGCCACACGAGCTGGATCTTCATTGCTTCGACGTCGAAGTGGACGGTATCGAGCACGAGCCTCACCTCGCCGAACTGACCACCCGCCTCCTCGGTGCGTTGATAAAAGCAACGCGCGCGCATCGCGGGCAGGGTGCCCTCGAGGCGCGGGTGATCTTTGCGCATCCCGCGAATGTCGAATGGCTCGTCCCCGGCGAGGTGGTCGAGTTGCTGGCCCGCGGGAGCTGCCTGGAAGTACGTCCAGTCGAAGTCTTCCGGGAAGTAGGGCCATCGCCGTTCGAGCCAGCGTGCGTCGTAGGTGCCGAGCTTCGACCAGCGTTGCTTCCAGAGCGCCGGGATCGGCCCCAGACCGGCAGGTCGAGGTCTATCCGAAGGGCCCTTGATCAAGCGCTCGGGGTCCTCGAAATTGGGGAGCCGAGCGATCCCGTCCGGCCCTTCCGCTGCGCCATGTCCCACGCCGAGCGGATTGTCCTCCATTCCAGGGCCTCCATAAGCGCGCTCCCAACCGAGGGGAATGGAGTCGAAGCTGCGCGGCGCCGTAGGGGCCAGCGTGACGACGCTTTTCTCCCAGTATCGGTCACCGAACACTGCGAGGCGGCGCGCGAATGCGTTTTTCCCTCGCCCGAAGCGGAACGAGACTTCGCACGCGGTCCCCTTACCGGAAGGAGCGTACGCGCGGCCAGCGAGCGTGACGTCGGCCTTGGGCTTGAAAATCGAGATATCGGACGCGTAGAGCAAGCCCTTCTGCGGATCGTCGTCCTGATGGAGGTCTCCCGTGGGGAAGTCCGGTTCGGAGAGGAGCACCGCTGCGCTCCCCGGCACGATGGCGCAGGTCGCTTTGACCATCACCGTGATCGAGTCGCGCGGTGGACGCACCTGCCAGGGAGACGTGGCGACGGCGAGACGAGCCTCGCCAAACGTGGGAATCGTGTCCCCGGATCGGCGCGGGATTTCCGGCGGCGGTGGAGGCGCGTCCGGCGGCGGCGGCGGCGGAGGCGCAGTGATGAACGGCAATACAGGACCGCGTGATTGTTGTGCCTCCTCCGTGAGGTCGAGGGTGCCGCTCCATCGCTCCTCGTCATCTTCGATCACGATGCGTGGCGCGCGCGGGAGCGCAGGAGGAAGCGCCGCAGCGCCGCTCCCAGGGACGAAAGGCAGCGCTGGCTCTTTCGGTGCGGGAGGGCCGCCTCGAGGCAGTATGTACGTGCCCGCGAAACGTTCTTCGTCTCCCGGCTCCGCCTGCCGCGGCAGCGGTGCCGCAGACGGCCGCGGGACGAGCGGCGGCTTGGCCGGCGTCTCCACGACAGGGTTTGGCAAAGCTGCTACGCCTTTGAAGGGCAAACTCGCGCCCTTCGCGACGTTTGCCAGCGCAGTGAGGTCCTTCGTTTCAGCGAATTCCTCGTCCGTGGATGCGGAGCGCTGCGGCGGCGCGGGAGGTGGCGGCTTTTGGGGTGGGCTCGTCGGAGCGACACGTGGATTCGAATGGAAGGGCAACGCGGGGCCCTTGGCGCTGCCGCCCTGACCGAGCATGATGGTACCGGCGAAGCGTTCTTCGTCGTCCTCTGGGAGCGGTCCCGGCGCTGCCTCGGGTGGTGATTTCGTGCTGGGCGCGCTGCGAACGAGGGTGCGGGTCTCCGCGAAATCCGCGTCGTCGACGTCGTGCGTCGTGGTCACCGTGGGGAGCCGCTCGGGAAACTCGAGGGGCTCGCCGTACGGCTCGAGCCCTGCCGCCACGACGATGGTCGGGAGTTCGGCGTCCGTGACGGCGACGTTCGACCGGAAGACGAGGGAGCAGACTTGCCGATCCGTGTCGATGATCAGCGTGTCCGCAAAGAGATCGAGAGGTTGCCCGGTGGATGCGCCTCGATAGATGCAGGCGCGAGCTCGGATACCAGGGAGACACGTCCGGAGGACGGGCAATGCCGGGTGCATGCCGCCGAGCTGAATGGTCTCGTCACCGCGCAAAAAGGAGGTGCGCTGATCCGGAGGGGCCGTGTAAAAGTATTCGAAACCGAAATGAGGAGGAAGCTCGAGGCGAACACCCGAGGCATTGCGGGGGGCGAGGCCACGCAGCAATTTCGAGCGGCAAGGCCACGTTGGCGCGATGGGGCCAAAGCACGCAACGCGCGCCGGGTCGCGTGGATCGACGAGATTGGGGGCGTGGCCGTGCGCGGGATGGAGACCGACGGGGTTGGCCTCGGGATCCAGGAGGGCACGCTCGTAAACGAGCGGCATTCGCTGGAAGGGCACGGGCTCTTCCATGCGGCCGGAGCGATCGACGCGGCGGTCGCCGTGAATGTCGATCGTCTTCTGGACGAGGACCTGGCCGTCGCGGTGGAGCACGACGCGCGCTCCCGCAGAGGTGGCGGGCTTTCCAGGCGGTGCGTAGGCGTGACCGACGACGAGCACCTCGGCCCCTGCGCGATAAGGTGCGAGGTCACTCGCGGCGGCGAGGCTGAAGCGCGGATCGCCCGCGTGATGTACGTCGTGGAGGACGAGCGCGTCGGGCGCTCGAGCCGTGACGACGCCTTCGCGAACCAAGGCGAAGGTAGCCTTGACGACGACCGTGAGACGCGCGTCGGTCGCTCCCTGCGAGCGCCAGAGCACCGCCCCCGTGGAGACCGGTACCTTCCCAGCGCCAACGAGGTGCACAGGCCAAGGACGTTGATCGGTGGTCACGATGACAGGCCGTTACCAGCACGCCGATGCCTTTGTCATCTTTTGTGCGAAACGTGCCGCTGCGTGCGCCAGCACAGGACGGAGTGCTTCACGCGTTGCCAGCCGAGCAGGTGAGGCCAAGCGCCTCACGCCAATGGCGCTTGCCCCCGTACGAGCCCGTGCCCGAGGTCGGCGTAGAAGTCACCCTTCCCCAGAAGCCCCTCCGCTCCTCCCTGGTCCAGGATGATCCTCGAATTGACGACCTCCTGCACGCGCAGCGCGACCCGCCCGCCCAGGTTCGCTTTGATCTCTCCGGGCACCGTCGTGCGGTCGGGCCGCTGCGTCGCCAGGATGAGGTGGAACCCGGCCGCGCGAGCCATCGACCCGAGTCGCTTCACTGCATCCAGGAATGGCTGCCGCGTCGACTTCGACGCAATCAGATCCTGAAATTCGTCCACCACGACCACCCGCCGCGGCAGCGGCGCAGGCGCGATGTCATTGTAGTCGTCGATGCTTTGCACCTTCCGGTGCTCGAAGAGCGTGTACCGCTCCTCCATCTCGGCCACGAGCGCTTCGAGCTCCGCGAGGATCGCCTCCACATCATATACGATCGGCCCTGCCAGGTGCGCGCCGATCCCCGCGGCGAGCCCTCCGAACGTCACGCGCTTGGGATCCACCAGCGTGAACCGTATGGCCGCGGGGGGATGGAAATGGCAAAGCCCGACGACGAGGGCACGCAAGAGAACCGATTTGCCGCTGCCCGTCTGACCGGCTACGAGCAGATGGCATGAGCTCCCGTCGGCGAGATCCCCGGCGATCACCTCGCCATCGAGCCCTTCCCCGAGCACGAAGCGCCCCGGCCGCTCCCGCAAGAACGCCGCTTTACGCGCGAGCAGCGTTTCGAGGTCGACCTTGCGCGGTACCTTCCGCGGCGCCGTGCAGTATCGCCGCGCCTCGTCCCGCTCGAACCGCACGTTGTACCCAGCGAGGTGGTGCTCCACGTCCTCTGCTGCGCGGTCGAGCTGAGCGACGCGTTGTCGCGGGCTCGTCACCTCGATGCGCAGGAGCCGTGGCCCAACCGTCCTTCGACCAAGGCTCGCGATCACGCCTTGTCGTTTGAGCTGCGCCACGATCTGCGCGGCGAGGGCCTCGACCTCCGCCATTCCCTCGGTGTCGTCATCCAGCAAAGCCCCCATGGGCTCGCGCGGAGGGGACAACGTGAGACGTCCAGCCGGATCGGGTATGGGGCGAGCTGCACCGGCAGGCGGCTGATCACGAGATTCGAGCGCGCCGCGGTATGTCTCGACACACGCCAATCGTACAGGGCACGCCGGGCAGAGATCCCGGCGCGAGGTCGCTGGCGCCGTTTCGGGGCGCTCCGACCAGCTCACCATTCTGCCTAGCAGGGGCAAGACGGTCCGCTCCACGATGCCATCGGCCGCCACCGGCGAGAGCTTCGTCTCGATGAGCCCTGGTTTGAAGCGCAGAATGAGCGGATCCGCGTCGAGCTCGAGCGCGGAGCGCAGGAGGTAACGATAAAGCGCCACTTGCGCCTGGTCGAGCTCTTGGTTGGCCTCGTCCGTGAGCTTGTATTCCACGACATCGACGGCGCCTCTCGCCCTGCAATACAGGGCATCGATCCGTCCCGAAACGCGCACCGGCCCCCCGTCGGACGCGTCGAGCACGGCGTCGACCCTGCGCGGATGCTCTCGGCTGCCACGCCCTGGGCCTGCGCCGCGGCCTCGTCGATGTGCCTCCGCGCTCGCACGATGAACTCCTGCCAGGCGACCGCGAGGCGCTCGTCCGGCGAGGTGGGGACGGGCTCCGTCTCCTCTGCTTCGGGCAGCGCTCGACGCAGATACGCCTCCCCGCAACTTTGCATCAACATGCGCGGCGTCATTCCCGGCACCGTGAGCCATGCATCGACTTGCCTCGTCGAGAATGGATACGGAAATGGCTTGCTCTTCTCCTCCTCGGGCAGCGCGCTCCTCCAGCGCTCGATGAGCTCCCGCCGCTGCTCGGGGGTCGGGAGCGCCAGGTGCTCGATCTTCTCCTCGAGCCGATCCCGCATGCTGGCGTGGAGCACCGGATGGATGCGTTGCATCCAGACGGCATCGAGCGCCATCTGCACGATCACGAGCCCGCGCACGGTGTCGCGCAGCTCGCTCACGAGGCGAGCATGCCGGATGATGCGGCTCGTCTTTCCCTCCTCTTCCGCGAGGTTTTCGAGCTGATCGAACACGAGCACGATGGGCGCGCCGAACGTCGCCACCACGCCGAGCGTGCGCAGCGCGAGGATGAGATCGTCCTCGCGCAAGGCAGCACGCTCGCCGATCATGTCGAGCTGCGCCTGGCTCGGCTCCTCACCCGAGAGCCACGCAAAAAGAGCACGCTGGCGCATGCGGTCCGCGAAAGGCAGGGCCAGGAGGTGTTCGAGATACCGCGCCGACGTGTCGGGAAAACGATCCTCGACTTGCGCGACGGCGCGCGAGAGGATCTCGCGCTGCGTATCGGGCGGCTGCCTCTGGCAGTCGTCGATGAAGGACAAGGGGAAGCGGGGACGACCGCCTTCGAGCGTCGCCAGCATGGCCCCCACGATGACGTCGATCTGCCGGTGTTGCTGCTGGATCACCGGCTGCCTGAGCGAGCGCAGCGTCGCAGAGAGTACGTGGCGGGGCGACGGATCGACGCCGACCTCGGGGCGCGTGTGCACGAAGACGGCGCGTGGACCCACCTGCTTTCGCAGCCGCGTGAACAGGTGCGTCTTGCCGATGCCGGCAGGGCCGAGCAGCAAGATGGCCGTCGAGCGGGCGGCCGTCTCCTCGCGGGTCCCGGCATCTCGGAGCTGTTCGATGTGCGCGCGAACGACGGCGCTCGCGCGCTCGTTGATCGAGGGGACATCGATGGGAGAGGGGTCCCATGCATCCGCGTGGATGGCCTGAAACGGATTATCCATCAGGGAGAAACACGCCTCGCGTAGGAGAGGACGGTGCCGCGGGGACCAGGTGGGCAGAGGGGGACGTCCTCGGGCTTCAGGAACTCGGCGCCGGCCTCCGGCCGCAGCTCGAGCGTCCCGTCCTTCGCGCCCTCGGCGAGCGCGCGGTGGATGGCGTCGAGCGGGAGACGGCTGGACAAGGAGCGCACGAGATCCGGGATGCGCACGAGCTTGAGCGCCGGATCTTCGAGGCGGCGCAGGGCCTCGTCGACGAGCGTGGATGGCGCGTCGTCGGGCGCGGCAGTGATGAAACGAAGCGATGGCAGGAGAGGCGCGAAGAGAGCCGCGAGATCTTCCTGCAAGATCGATCGGGGTAGGCCCTTGGCCTGGACCTTCTTGAGCGTCTTGCCGACCTGCGCGACCGTCTTCGAGAGTTGTGCGATCTCGGTTGGATCGAGCGCACGCTCGGCGGGCCCGACCAGCACCTCCGTCTGGGTTCGCACCACGACGCGCGCACGTCCTTCTCGGACGAGCTTGGCAAGGGCGGTGTTGATCTCGGCCTTGGTGCCGCCCTTGACGCGCTTTCCGGCGTCCTTGAGTGGAACGCGCGTGCCTCCCTGGAGGAGGTTCTCGATCTGCGCCGCGAGGGGAACGCGGATCGTTTTGGGTCCACGCTCCAGACCACGAGCGACGAGCTGCCTTACCAATTCGCTGCTTGCTTCGGGGGCGAGCTTGACCTTCGTCAGACGCGTGAGGGGAACGGCATTCGCGTCCCGTACCGAACGCTCCACATCGTCGACGATTTGCGTGTTCAATGGTTGGAAGAGGTGGGGTTTCCGAGGCACGTTCCGAATTCCTGATTTCGTGGGTCATGCGCCGTGAAGGCGACGGCGGACTCCTCCCCAGAACGTCGCCGCGAGAGGCAGGTTTCACCCGTACGTACCCCCTGTCAAGCGGATCTTGGCCTCCAGCGTCCCGAGGGCAAACCTTCCGTGTGCCCGGCCAGACCTTGGAGCAGTCGGCCAGGCCAAACCGTTGTCCCTCCAAACCCTGGCAAACGAGCCTTCGAGCCCGATACCCGCGAGCGTCGGCCGGGGCTGCATCGATTTCGGATCGCGCCCGCACATCCTTCGACGCTTGTCAAGAGCCGAATACGGAGACAACCTCCCGGTCTGCCTGCTCTCTTGGCCCCCTACCAAAGAGCTTGACAAAATCACCGAAGCTACCAGGCCCGCCGCGAGAATCCAACCATTCGTGGACGGATCCGGCTAGGATGGCGGGCGCGGCTTCGCTTGGCGCGGGCCGCGGCGCTTAGGAGGTACGACGTGCGGATGCATTCAAATTCGCTTGGGCTTGCCGCCATCATGGCGGTCGCTGGGCTCGCCGTGATGGCACCCGTTGCCGGATGTGGGGACGATGGCGCGAACACGTCCACGGGCCCGGGCGGCACGGGGGGCGCGGGCGGCGGCGGTGGCGAGCGGTGCGGCAACGCGGTCGTCGAGGGCGACGAGGCGTGCGACGACGGCAATGACGTGAGCGGCGACGGTTGCGAGGCCGACTGCTCTTACAGCTGCGACAACAAGAACCCCGACACCGGCGACGCGAAATGCGATGACGGTGACCCCTGCAACGGCGCCGAGACCTGCAGCGACGGTCACGTTTGCACGCCCGGAATGAACGCGGACGACGGCTCCTCGTGTGGTTCGGGCAAGATCTGCATTTCGGGCGCCTGCCACGACGACATCTGCGGCGACGGCTTCGTCAGTTCAGCCGAGGAGTGCGACGACGCCAACATGGCGGACGGCGACGGCTGTGATTCCTGCAAGTTCAGTTGCGCCTCGGATGACCCTGCGCGCGACTGCTCGGGCCTCGACCCGTGCCTCGGCAACACCTGCGACGACGCCACGCATACCTGCGGCAACCCCATCGCCGACGGCGGCGTCTGCGGGCTGGCCTCCGCCTGCGTGAATGGCGCCTGCAGCGCCATCGTGTGCGGCGACGGCGTCGTCCATCCCGGTGAAGACTGCGACGACGGCAACCAGATCGGCGGCGACGGCTGCGAATCCGATTGCACGCTCCCCCCCGCGGGGTCGGTCTGCGGCAATGGCGTCCGCGACGCGGGCGAGCATTGCGACGACAGCAACACGAAGAACCTCGACGGCTGCGATTCCGCGTGCAAGTTCGAGCAGGTCCAGCGCGCGACCTGGCTCCAAATGCAGTTCGGCACCGAGGCTCCTTTCTGCACCGCGAACCGCCTCGGCAGCGCCATCTCCGCCGCGGCGCAGGGCCAGCTTCAAACCTCGCTCGACGACGGCGTCAAGAACGGCTCGATCAGCATCCTGTTCAAGACCCTCGGCTTGAGCGACCTCAGCGGCACCGCCGATCCGACGGTCGAGATCGGCGTCATCACGGGCGGGCCCGTCCTCCCGATGGGCGCCATGTACGACGGCACGGCCGATCTCGATTGGTGGTACACGATCGCCCCGCTCTCCATCGACGCGAACCGCAACCCGATCGACAAGCTCCCAGGCTTCATCTCGGCCAATACGCTCACCGCGGGCCCGGGCAAACTCTCGATCGGCATCAACTTCGCGGGCACGCCTGCGGCGCTCAAGATGAGCAATGCGCGACTCACGGCATCCATCGGCGCCGTGAGCACGCCCCTCACGTCGAGCGGCAATACGCCGGGCCACCTCGCCTCGGAGCACCTCGACCCGGCGCTCCAGACGTATGCGAGCACGGGGCAACCGAACGGCGGCGGCGCCGGCAAGCTCTGCGGCAACGTCAGCGCGATCTCGCTCGACCAGGTCCCGGTCCCCGCCGAGCTCGCCGCGGGCGGCACCATCGCGTGCGATCAGGGATATACGGCGCAGAACTCCCTGCTCGACGTCCTGGTCAGCGGATGCACCGTCTTCGGCTTCGTCAACGTCATCAGCACCATCCAGCCCGATCAGGCCGATCCGAATGCGCCGGTCGCGGGCGCGGGCGGCCCCTACACGCTCACGACGAACGCCATGACGAAAGCGGTCAACGGCTGCCGTGACATGAACAACCAGACCGTCGACCTCAATACTTGCCTCGGCGCCGCGGCATACTCGTCCTTCTTCAAGTTCGCGACCGGCCGCGTGATCGCGAAATAGGGGGCGCTCGCCCCTCGTCGTCCTCGTCGTCCTCCTCGTCTTCCTCGTCCTCCATCACGACCGCGCTCGATTTTCCCTATCCGCTGCCTCGCGTTGACAGGGCGGAGGGACGCTCGTAGGCATGCGCCATGGGGGGACTTCGGAGATACGAGGTCGCGGCCGCACTGCCCCGACCGTCGTATTTACGAACCACAGCGCTCGCGCCGCGGTTGGCCGCTCCGCTCCCTCGTCGACGCGCAGCTTCTGCTCGGATGGTTGCCTCCGAGAATCGTGGCGACGCTCTCCAGAGCCTGCCCGATCCGCGACGCGAAGGCGGTTGCGCCTGCTCGACGTCACGCCTGCGGAGGACATACCCATGACACATCTTCCGACGGAACGGGGAACGGTCCAGCTCAAAGGGTATCACGTCACCGCGAAGACCGGCGAGAGCGCAGGCTCTGCCACGTATCGAGCCTACCGCGAGACCGACGGGCTCGAGGTGGCGATGAAGGTGCTGCACACCGATTACACGCGAATCGCCGACATCACGCGCTTCAAGCACACCTACGGCATCATCAAGCGCCTCGATTCGGAGAGGGTCGTCAAGGTGCACGATGTCGAGGAGCACGGCGATGGGCTGATGCTCATCACCGAGTATTTCCCGGGCATTGCGCTGTCCGCGAAGACCCCCGGCAAGATGGACGTCCGCGCATTCCTCTCCGCCGCCATTTCGATGGCCGAAGCCCTGGCCGACATCCACCGGCGCGGCCTCATCCACGGCGACGTGAGGCCTCCGAACATCTTGCTCGGCGAGGGGGGTCAGGTGAAGCTCACGGGGTTCGGTGTCGATTCCATCGTGACGCGTGAGAAAGACGAGATCTATAGCCCCCGCGTCCTCTCGGAGGTGCTCCCCTACACCTCGCCCGAGCAGACCGGCCGCATGAACCGCAGCGTGGACTACCGCACCGACATGTATTCACTCGGGGTCGTATTTTACGAGATGCTCGCCGGGCGAAGGCCGTTCGAGGCGATGGACCCGCTCGAGTTGATGCACGCGCACATCGCCGTGAAGCCGGTTCCCCCTTCGGACATCGACCCGGAGGTGCCCGACGCGCTCTCGGCCATCACGATGAAGCTCCTCAGCAAAAACGCGGAAGACCGCTACCACAGCGCCGAGGGGCTGAAGGCCGATCTGGAAGAGTGCCGGTGGCAATGGGAGCGCAGCGAACGGATCGGCTCGTTCAGCCTCGGCCAGTACGACAGGAGAGATCTCTTCCAGATCCACCAGAAGCTCTACGGCCGCGAAGAGGACATCCGAAAGCTCATCGCGTCATTCGACGACGTGCTCCAGGGCAAACGCGCGATCGTCCTCGTCTCGGGTTACTCGGGCATCGGCAAATCGTCTCTCGTCCAGGAGATCCTGAAGCCGCTGGCGCGCGAGAAGGGCTACTACATCAGCGGGAAATACGACCAGCACAACCGCGACACGCCCTACAGCGCCATCGTTCAGGCGTTCGACTCGCTCATCAAGCAGCTCCTCTCCGAGAGCGAGGATCGAATCACGAAGTGGCGGGACGCCATCCTGAACGCCCTCGGGAGCAACGGGCAGGTCATCTGCGACGTCCTCCCGTGCTTGAAGCACATCATCGGCGAGCAGCCGCCCGTCCCCGCGCTCGGCCCCGTCGAGGCCCAGAATCGATTCAACCTGTACTTCCAGAAATTCGTTTCGGTATTCGCCAGGCACGCCCACCCGCTTGCGATGTTCCTCGACGACCTGCAATGGGTGGACTCGGCGAGCCTCAGCCTGATCACATCCATTCTCGCGAACGAGGGCATGGAATCGCTCTTCTTTTGCGGTGCTTATCGCGACAACGAGGTGAGCCCGACGCACCCCTTCATCGTCACGCTGGAAGAGCTTCAAAAGGGCGGCGTCGAGGTGGTGAACATCGTCCTCGAGCCCCTCCGGCTGGTCCACCTGATCGAGCTCGTCAACGACAGCCTGCAGACCACCGACGGAGCCACGCTCGCGAACGCGGTTCTGAAGAAGACCGGGGGCAACCCGTTTTTCGCGAAGCAGTTCATGAGGCACCTCCACGAGGCGAAGGTGCTCGTCTTCGATCCAAAGGCGGGCTGGCGCTGGGACCTCTCGCAAATCGCGCGGCTCGAGTACACCGACAACGTCCTCAGCCTCATGGCGGAGACCATTCGGCGCCTGTCGCAGGCGACGCAGGAGGTGCTGCGGCTGGCCTCGGCGATCGGCAACATGTTCGAGCTCGACGTCCTGAACACCGTCAGCGAGCGACCTCCCGAGGAGACGTACGGGAGCCTCGACAGAGCGCTCGGCGAAGGCTTGATCGTGAGCGCCGACGAGCGGTACCGCTTCGCGCACGACAAGATCCAGGAGGCTGCGTACTCGCTCATTCCGGTCGGAGACCGACCGGCATTTCACTACCGGATCGCGAAGCTTTTGCTCGGCAAGCTGGATCCCGGCGAGGGGCGCAATCTGTTCGACATCGTCAACCACTTGAACAGCGCGGGCGACCTGATAGAGGCCCCGCAAGAACGCATGTTATCGGCCAGGCTGAACCTCGAGGCCGCCGGGCGTGCCGAGGAGTCGGCTGCCTTCACCGCGGCCTTGAAGTACCTGGAGCATGGCATGGCCATGTTGCCCAAGGACACGTGGACCTCCGATTACGAGCTGACGTTCGTCTATCACACGAAGAAGGGATTGATGGAGTCGCTCTGCGGGCGGCACGACGACGCGCTCGCCACCCTCGCGGGTTGCTTCGAGCATGCGAGGGGACGCATCAACAAGACGGAGGTGCGGCGCCTGAAAATGAACGTGCAGATCCTCAAGAACGATCTGCCCGCAGCCCTGGAAGAGGGGCTCGCGGCCCTGCGGGCATTCGACATCCATTTGCCCCCCTACCCCGATGACGGCATGCTCACCGCCGAGTTCGATCGCACGATCGCCATGATCGGCGACCGCCCCATTGCATCGCTCGTCGACCTGCCCGCGCTGAACGATCCCGAGATCGCCGTCCTGCAGGATGTCCTGCAGGAGATGTTCTCGCCCACCTATCAGCTCGGCACGAACAATTTCGGGATCACGGTGATGCGGATCCTGCAGAATTCGATCGAGCATGGCATCTCGAAGAACTCGATCTATGCGTACGTGAATTTCGGGACGATCCTGTGCGCCAGGCTCGATATCGAGAAGGGTTACGAGTTCGGGCGGGCGGCGGTCCGCCTGAGCGAGATCCATCCGGACAAGAAGTCCGAGTCGATGTTGTGCAACATGTGGGGTGCGTGGGTCCAGCACTGGAAGGCCACCTACGAGGACTCGAAGGCTTCCCTGCGCAAGGGCATCCACTCCGGCCTCGAAACGGGGCAATACATCTGGGCCTTCTACAACACGTGCAACATCGTCCAGAACAGCCTGCTCCGCGGGGCGCACCTGCGCGACATCGTCGAGGAAGCGAAGCAATACCAGCCGCTCTGCAAGCTCGACAAATTCAATGCGATCATGTGGCTCATCAGTGCCGTCGGAAAGCTCGCCGAAGAGCTCGGCGCGCCGATCGAGGGCGAGCACACGCACGCGGCCTGGGCGGACATCGACGCCGTCGCCGAGGAGGCCCGCAGGATCAACAACCAGGCGTCCCTCTACTTCTTGAACGTCTTCGCCGTCGTCGCCGGCGCCTTCCAGGGCGCGTACGAGGAGGCGGCGGAGATCTGGGGCTCGACCGATCCGGGGAGCCTGGGAATGCTCGCGGCATGGCATGCGAGCCCCTGCTATTATTTTTATGGCGGGCTTTCGTTGTCGCGGGCCGCCGAGACCGCCGCCCCGGCGCTCAGGGAAACCTACCTCGCGAGGCTCGGGGAATGCGCGCGCAAGGTGGAGTCCTTTGCGCGGTTCGGCCCGGCGAGCTTCCACCACCGCAGCCTGATCCTGCAGGCGGAGCTCGCCCGGGCCGAGCGGCGCGACGGCGCGGGCGCCCTTTACGATAGCGGGATCGCCGCCGCGCGGGAGGGGCGATTCCTTCATGATGCGGCGCTGGCCAGCGAGCTCTGCGCCCGCCATTATCTCGACCTCGGCAGGGAATTCCTGGCGTGCGCTTACATGACCGAGGCGTATCGCCTGTACGCTCGCTGGGGCGCTTTTCGGGTCACGGAGCGCCTGGAGAGAGACTTCCCGCACCTCCTCCAGCGCGAGGGGACGCGCCGGCAGCCCACCCGCCCATCCGCCGAGCGCCGGGGGACGGCCGGGCCGGTCGAGCCGCCGGGCCGGCGCGACATGCGCCACTTGCCAAAGCAGGACCGGGGCGCGCCGGGGCCTTCCGCCTGGTTCGACGCCTCGTGCTCGGAGATCGACTTCGCCACCGTGCTCAAGGCTTCGCAGGCCGTCTCCGGCGAGCTCGTCCTCGACCGGCTCCTCGAAACGCTGCTGTCGATCGCGGTCGAACACGCGGGCGCCGAGCGGGGCCTCTTGATCCGCCCCCGTGGCGCCGAATGCGACATCGAGGCCGAGGTCGTCACCGTGCGCGATCGGGTCGAGGTCACCCTGCGCCAGACGCCCGTCTCCCCGGCCGATCTCCCCACAGCCATTCTGCATTACGTGATCCGCACGCGGGAGACCGTGATCCTCGACGACGCTGCCGCGCCCAATCTGTTCTCGGAGGACGCCTACGTGCGCGAGCGGCGCCCCCGCTCCGTGCTTTGCCTCGCCCTCGTGAAGCAAGGAACGCTGGTGGGCGTGCTTTATCTGGAGAACAACCTGACTCCGCGCGTCTTCACCGCCGACCGGATCGCGATGCTGGAGCTTCTGGCCTCCCAGTCCGCCATTTCTCTGGAAAATGCCCGCCTCTATACCCAGCTCCAGCAAGAGAACAGCGAGCGCAAGCGGGCGGAGCTTTTGCTGCGGGAAAGGGAAGCGCGGATCCGGCGCCTGGTGGACGCCAACATCATCGGGATCGCGTTCTGGGATCTGGATGGCAGGATCACGGACGCGAACGATGCATTTCTGAGATTCGTCGGCTATAGCCGGGAGGATCTGGTCTCCGGAAAGCTCGACTGGACGACGATGACGCCTCCGGAATCTCGAGCGGCCACCGAGCGGGCGCTCGCGGAGGTGCGCTCGACGGGCCAGTTCCAGCCTTTCGAGAAAGAGTTTTTCCGGAAGGACGGCAGCCGCGTCCCGGTGCTGCTCGGCGGTGCACGATTCGAGGGGTCGGAGAGCGAGGGGGTGGCGTTTTCCCTCGACTTGACCGAGCGCAAGCAGGCGGAAGAGCGCCAGAAGCTCTTGCTGAACGAGCTGAACCATCGGGTGAAGAACACGCTGGTCATCGTGCAGGCGATCGCCGCGCAGACGCTGCGCATGTCGGACTCGCCCAAGGCCTTCACGGAAGCCTTCATGGCCCGGCTCCTGGCCCTGTCCCAGACGCACAACCTCTTGAACGAGACCTCCTGGCAGGGCGCCAACCTCCACGACATCGTATGCGCCGAGCTGGCGCCGCACGCCAATGGCGATGCCGGCCGTTTCAGCCTGACCGGCCAGGACGTACGCCTCCGCCCGGAGGCAGCGGTGACGCTCGGCATGGTCTTCCACGAGCTGTCGACCAATGCGGCCAAGTACGGAGCGTTATCGCTGCCGTCCGGCCACGTCCAGGTCACGTGGAATATGACCACCTGCTCGGCCGAACGGCGGATCCACCTGGAATGGCAGGAGATGCACGGGCCGCCGGTGTCGGTGCCGCGGCGAAAGGGATTCGGTTCGCGCCTGATCGAACGCGACCTCGGGCGCCAGCTCGCCAGCGAAGTGCACCTCGAATTCCTGCCCGAGGGCGTGCGTTGCGTGATGGACCTGCCCCTGGAGCGCGTAGCGGTATGACGAACGTGGATCCCAAGAACGCGGGTGTGCTGGAGGGACTACGTGTCCTCATCGTCGAAGATGAAGCCATGATCGCCTCGTTCCTCGAAGACGCCCTGACCGATCTCGGCTGCGAGGTGATTGGCCCGGCCTTGAACATGCAGGACGCCCTTCGGCTGGCCCGCGAGGCGGTGATCGATGGGGCGGGCCTCGACATCAACATCGCCGGTGAAAAGGTCTATGCCGTGGCCGACATCCTCGCCGAGCGGGGTCTTCCGTTCGTCTTCATGACCGGATACGGGAAAGCTGGGCTGCGCGAGTCCGATCGCGGCCGGCCCGTGCTGCAGAAGCCGTACAATCTCGAGCGGCTGGTGGAAATCATGACGCAGTGGCAGACCCGCTCGCGATCCTCGTGAGGCGCTCCATGGCGGTCGCTTCCGCCGCGGTCGTCCGCGTGTTCATCGCCCCCGCCACTTCGTTGACGACGGGCTCCGCGTCGGCCTGACGGACCATTCCAAATTCGCCCGACTCTCGTGCGAGGCGACGCATGGCATACCCTTGCCATTTAGGCCCACCATGCGGCCGAGGGAGGGGAAGCGATGCGTGCAGGGAGGGCGGCCCGCGTGCTCGTGGCCATGTTTCCGCTGGTAGTCTCGTCCGCGTGCCAGACTGGGCGGGTCTCCCCCGCGAAGGACGCGCAGACGCCGCCGCCCACGGAACAGGGCCGTAACACGCGGCCCGCGGCCTCCGCGGAGCGGCCCTGCCCGCTCCCGTCCAGTGATCCGCTCTGCCCACTGAACAGCGCGTTCCGCGACGCTTACGCCGAACGGCGCGCCGCCATGCTCGCGGCCTCCGGACCGGTGCTCGTGCAGTACGGCGATACGCTCGTGCTGCTGCGTCGTGGCGAGCGGCTCGAGGGGCCGGCCACGAATGAACGTTATCACGAGCTCAAGAGCGTGGCGCACGTGCCCTTTGCCCTCTATTTGCTGCTTTCTGGAGTGGACGGCCCGATCGACGAGGCGCGGCTCGGCAAGCTCATTTCGTACGAAGCGCTCGTCAGGGCGGCGCTCTCCACGATCGACGGGAGGTTTCCCGACGCGGCCCAGCGCGAGCGCCAGCAGCGCATCCTGACCCGCTCGCTCGCGCTGCTCGACCAGGCCACCCGCGAACGACGCCTGGCGTCGAGCACGCTCGGCGCGTTCATTCGCTCGCAACGCGCCGACGTCCTGGAGAACATCAGGGAAGCCGCTCACCAGAATGTAATGACCTTGCACGCGCAGGTGACGGCGTGGGCGGCGCGTTTGACGCCCGAAGAGCGCGCGCGGCTGCGGGTGGTGATCGGCACGCCGCACATGGCGCGCCCCGGCAATATTTCGCTCCAATATTTCGCGGCCTGGCTCGGTGAGCCCTCTGCCGGTCGCGCTGCCGACGAGCGCATCGCCGAAGGGACGCGTATCATCGTGGCCGAGAACATCTTCGACGCGGACCGCTCGATGGCGCTCGTCGGGACACACCTCGTCGATCGAGCCGCCGCCGCGGCCTTCTTCGACGACCCCTTGCGCCTCGATCGGGACCTCCTCTCGGATGCGGCCGAGGAGGCCATTCACGCGCTCTTCGGCGGCTCCCCTGCGCAGAAAACGCTGCCGCGAGTTCCGCCGCCCACTGCGCAAACATCCGCGCCCGCCGCCCCATCACCTGCTCGACCGTAGACGAGCGGCCGGCGTCGAGCCCGGGTCTCCGCAGAGACAACCCGACCTATCCGAGGCGTCGGCTGGCCCGCTCGGCCTTCTCTCGGGAGGAGCCGATGACTCGGTAAAGCTCATTCGGACTGAACCCGGGCAGCGCCGTCCCGGTGCTGTGGAAATGCTCCGCCTTCACGTGGCAGCCCGCGCAAAGCGAGATCCCATTCTCGGGCACGTAGCCGCCGTTCGGCAGCTCATTTCGGTCGGTGATGTGGTGGGCGTCGAGCTCCTCGACGGCCCGCTCGGGCGAAGATCGGAAGGAGCACCCCGGCCCCTCACATCGGTATTTCGCTCTCGCGAAGACCGCGTCGCGGAACCGGGCTCGGACCAGCTTTTTTTCGGCGCTCATGAGCGAATGGTCGAAGAAGGAAGAAACGTCGACGACGAAATTCGGAGGTTACTGCAACCGGGAATGGATTGCAACGATCGGCGTATCCCTCCCCTGCGCGGTAGCCCGCGCCGACACGTGGTATCTTCGGCGTATGGCCGGCGACTCCGAGCTCTTCGAGCGGTTCCACTCCGATGGCTACGTGATCCTCGAGCGCGCCCTCGATCGCGCCGCGCTCGACGAGATCCTCGCCGCGCTCGGCCCCTACGAGGCTCATCGCCCCATGGGCCGCAACGACTTCGAGGGCAAGTGCAGCCAGCGTGTCTACAGCCTCGCCGGCAAGGGCCCGGTCTTCCAGCGCCTCGCCGAGCACCCGCGCATTCTCGCGCTCTGCGACGAGCTCTTGCTGCCGAATTTCCTGCTCTCCACGCTGCAGTCGATCCGGCTGCACCCGGGCGAGACGGCGCAGCCTTGGCACACGGACGACGCGTTCTACCTCGTACCGCGCCCGCGCAGCCATACGCTCGCCGTCACGGTGATCTGGGCGATCGAGGACTTCACGGCCGAAAACGGCGCGACCGAGGTCATTCCGGGCAGCCATCGCTGGGGCACGGAGCACCCGGACGAGCGACCCCACGAGATTGCGACGGCGGTGATGCCCGCGGGCTCCGCGCTCGTGTTCGACGGCGCGCTCTGGCACCGCGGCGGCGCCAATCGCTCGGCCGGCACGCGCCTCGCGTTGAGCCCCCAGTACTGCCAGCCCTACCTGCGCCCCCAGGAATCGCAGCTCTTGATCGTACCCCCCGAGGCGGCGCGCGGCTGCTCCGACCGGATGCGCGCGATGCTCGGCTACAGCATTCATCCGCCGTTCATCGGCCAGGTCGACGGCATGCACCCGCTCCGCCTCGTCGACCCTGACTACCGCGCGCACAAGGGACGCGACCGCGTGGTCGCCGACGGGCTGCTCGCCCGCCCAGAATCGGCAATGACGCAACGCCGCGAAGGATGAACGGTCGCGCAGTCACGTAAAACGCCCCCTCCCCCGCCTCGCGCACGGGCGCCGCAAGTTCTGCACGTCACAGGTGCAAACGGTGCGCGACGCGCTCCGGCATCGCGGCACTTCGAGGGGATAGGACATCTCGGCTCCTGCGGACTGACGCATGGTTTGCGCAGCGCAGCGAGGCCCGACGCGTGAGCATGGTCCTTGCTCGGCGAGCAGCGTCATTCCATCCGGCTGGGGAGGGGAGAGGAAAACGATTGCGCATGGGCACAGGAAAAAGCACGAAAGGCACCCTACGAGGGTTGTGGATCTCGCTCACGGTCGTCATCGTGGCGTCGTTCGCAGTTCTCGGATTCTTCGGCTGGCAGATTCATCAAAAGGCGCCCCCGTTGCCACGACGCGTCATCACGGATGATGGCGTCGTGCTCTTCACGCAAGACGACATCCAAGACGGGAGGAATGTCTGGCAGTCGATGGGTGGCCAGGAAGTGGGCTCGATCTGGGGGCACGGGGGTTACGTGGCGCCCGATTGGTCCGCGGATTGGCTTCATCGCGAGGGCACCTTCCTGGCCGATGCCATCGCCCGCGCGGAGTATGGCCAGGCCTTCGAGGCGCTCGACGTCCCGAAGCGGGCCGCCGCCGAGGCTCTCGTACAGGCCGAGATCCGAAAGAACACGTACGACCCGCAGACCGGCGATTTACGCGTTTCATCCCGCCGCGCCGCCGCCATTCGGGACACGGCCACCCATTACGATGGCCTGTTCGGCGACGACCCGAAGCTCGCCTCCCTGCGCGAGGCCTACGCGATCCCGCCTCGCAGCGTGCCCGATCCCGAGCGCCGGCGCATGATGAACGCCTTCTTCTTCTGGGCCTCCTGGTCCTGCGTGACCGAGCGCGCCGACGAGCACGTCTCCTACACGAACAACTGGCCGCCGGACGACCTCGTGGGCAATCGCGTGACCGCGCCGATCGTGGTCTGGTCGATCGTGAGCTTCGTCCTGCTCCTCGCCGGCATCGGCGGTTTGTCTTGGTACTTTGCCGCGAAGGGGCACGAGGATGAAGCGCCGCCGTCGATCCTCCCCCGCAAAGATCCTCTCCTCCAGCTCGAACCGACGCCTTCCATGCGGGCCACGGTCAAGTTCTTCTGGGTCGCTGCGGCGCTGTGCATGGCGCAGGTCGGGCTCGGCGCGGTGAGCGCGCATTACGGTGTGGAGGGCTCCGGCTTCTATGGC
The DNA here is from genome assembly GCF_029946505.1 of Polyangium sp. y55x31. Classification (GTDB taxonomy): domain Bacteria; phylum Myxococcota_A; class Polyangia; order Polyangiales; family Polyangiaceae; genus Polyangium. The sequence continues at coordinate 384,739 of NZ_JARZHG010000003.1, read as the reverse complement.
ATCCCGCTGGCCGAGATCCTGCCTTACTCCGTCACGCGGACGTGGCACGTCCAACTCGCCATTTTCTGGATCGCCACGACGTGGCTCGCGACCGGGCTCTTCATGGCGCCGGCCGTGGGCGGCGTGGAGCCGCGGCTGCAGCGTGCAGGCGTGAATTTCCTCTTCACCTGCCTCCTCATCATCGTCCTCGGCTCGCTCTTTGGCACGTGGTATTCGACCCGGCAGCGCATGGGCCTCGAGGCGAGCTTCTGGTTCGGACACCAGGGCCTCGAATACACGGACATCGGCCGATTCTGGCAGATCTTCCTCTTCATCGGGCTCGTCCTTTGGCTCGTGCTCATGGTCCGCGCCCTGCGCCCGGCGCTCGCGCGGCGTGACGACCAGCGGACGCTGGTCGGGCTCTTCCTGCTCTCGTCCCTCGGCATTGCGATGTTTTATGCCGCGGGGCTCATGTGGGGGCGCCACACCCACCTCGCGATGGTCGAATACTGGCGCTGGTGGGTGGTGCACCTCTGGGTCGAGGGCTTCTTCGAGGTCTTCGCGACCGTCATCATCGCCTTCCTCCTCGTCCGCCTCGGCCTGCTCCGGCCGCGCTCCGCGAGCCGCGCGGTGCTCTTCTCGACCATCGTCTTCCTCAGCGGCGGCGTGATCGGGACCTTCCACCACCTCTATTTCACGGGCACGCCCATGCCCGTCCTCGCGCTCGGCGCCGTGTTCAGCGCGCTCGAAGTCGTGCCGCTCTCGCTCATTGGATTCGAGGCGTACGGCAACCTCCGCCTGGTCGGGCTTCGTCCCTGGGTTTCGAGCTACAAATGGCCCATCTACTTCTTCGTGGCCGTGGCGTTCTGGAACCTCGTCGGCGCGGGCCTCTTCGGCTTCCTGATCAACCCGCCGATCGCGCTGTATTACATGCAGGGCCTGAATACGACGCCGGTGCACGGGCATACCGCGCTCTTCGGGGTCTACGGCATGCTGGGATTCGGGCTCATGCTCTTCTGCCTGCGCGGCGTCTCGGCGCGGTTCGCATGGAGGACGGGCGCCCTCTCCTTCGCTTTCTGGGCCATCAACATCGGGCTCGCCGCAATGGCGTTCGTGAGCCTCTTGCCCGTGGGTATCATGCAGGCCATCGCCAGCGTGGAGCGGGGCATGTGGTACGCGCGATCGGCCGAATTTCTCCAGACGTCCCTCATGGACACGTTCCGCTGGTCGCGCGTCCTCGGGGACACGATCTTCGCCGCGGGGATCGTCGCCCTCGGATACTTCTTGCTCGGCCTCCGGACCGGCTGGTCGCTGTCAACCCAAGAGAACCCGAATCCCACGACCTTGCCGCCCCCTCCGGAGAGCCCCGAAGAGCCGTCCGGCAAGCCCGCCTCCCTGCCGCCGCCGATCACGCTGCGGGGAGGGAATGGATGAGCCGAGGCGCAAGCTCTGCACGAACGACGCATTTCGTGCACCGGTGACCGTGGTCCGGCGCGATCCCGTCGAGAGATCGCGCCGGGTGTAAACCTTGCATTCCCGCAAAACCATGAGCGACGTGACGATGCAGCCAAGAGCGAGGCGATTCGATGGCAAACCCGTGCAGGAGCTCATGACCCGCACGCTCTTGACCGTCCAGGATACCGAAAGCGTGGCCGTCGCAGCACAGCTCATGTACCAGGGGCGCGTTCGCCACCTGCCCGTGCTGCATGGCGCGACGCTCGTGGGCATCCTGAGCGATCGAGACATCCTCGGATTGAAGGGCGGACCCTTGCTCGACATGGTCGTGCGCGACGTGATGAGCTCCCCGGTCGAGACGACGCGCCCGGAGGCGAGCGTGGAAGAGGCGAGCGCCCGCATGGTCGCTCGCCAGATCGATTGCCTGCCCGTCCTCGACGAGGGCGAACATCTCGTCGGTATCCTGACGAGCATGGACATCCTCGCCGAGCGCGGGCGCCTGACGCACAAGGGCACGGCAGGCCCGAGCAGCATCCCGCTCGCGCGCGACATCATGCATCGCCGCGTGATGACGATACGCACGGACCTCGCGCTGCGGGAGGCCATCCAGATCCTCGTACGATCGGAGCTGCGGTATCTGCCTGTCGTCAATGCATCCGGGCGCGCCGTCGGGATGTTCAGCAGTCGAGAGCTACGCGCCTCGGTGGGCGACGCGGCGACCATGCTGAATCGAGACGACGCAGGCGATCTGGAAGGAAAAACCGTCGGCTCCGTCATGCGGACCGGCGTCGTGACCGTCCCTCAGGATGCTTCGGTGCTCGAAATCGCCGACAAGATCCTCGACGAGCGTCAGGCGGCGATCTGCGTCCTCGATGCGTCCGAGCGAATCGTCGGGATCATCAGCTACGTCGACGTCCTCGCGGCGCTCGTCGGCCGGAAGGCCTAGCCGGCGACCGGCTTCAAATCTTCCGTCGTCTCGCTGTCGCCTTCGTCCGTGTCCGCGGTCGCGAGGGCGGACCTCGTGCGAACCTCGTCGAAGAAGAGATCCTGCGTGACCTTGCACGCCGCGCAGATCGTTTGGACCGCCTTGCACGCGTGGTACACCCACCGAGCGACCTCTATCGAAGCGATTTGCACGCGTGCAAGGCGCGCGGCTCCTGGTGATCGGGCCGCTCGCCGCAGCGAACCGACGAGCGCTGGAGGCGCTGGCGGTCGAGGCGGCGACGTTCCTCGCGGAGGACCACGGGCATAGGCGGAGTTTTTCGCTCGACACGGACGAAGGCATTGCGGGAGAGATGCTCCTTCTTTGACAATTCGCCTATGGGGTGTATTACGTTGCGCAGGCGAGCCGCGAGGAGGCGGGAGACCGTCTGGCGCGGCCTTGCAAGGGGGTTCCATGAAGCTTCGCGCGCACCTTGCGTCGGTGGCGATTCTCGTTCTTGGCACGGGCGTAGCCTATGCTTGGATCGACAGGCTCGAGGCGTCTCCGTTCGAGTTCGATCCCGCGAACACGTTCCTCGTCCAGGCGGAATGGCTCACGGGTATTGGTTGCCCCACGGACGCAAGCATCTCGAACGACGGCAGCATCACGACGGGGTCGTTCTCCGATCCGGCCTGTGAGACGGGGGACCCGAGAGATCGTCGCAATGAGGGGCTCCTGCTCGTCAAGAGGGGACCGACCGACAATTTCGCGGCCGCGGGCATGGAGATCAAGGGCGCGAGAGGCGAGATCGTGACGGAGGTCGGCTACGACATCTGGAAGCCGGGTTCGCTGAGCGAGCCGGCCGGGTCCCACTGTAGCCATGGGGCGCCGCGGTTCGACATCACCCCTTTCGGGGGCGGCGCGGCCACGTCCATCGGCTGCAAGTCGCCGGCGCCGGTCGTCTTGGCTTCCGGCGATGGCTGGCTCAGGCTCAGGTGGATCATCCCCGCGATCAAAGTCGAGAGTCTTTCGATTGTCTTCGACGAGGGGCAGGACGCCGGCCACGACAACCTCGGCCTCGCCGTGCTGGACAACATCGACGTGAATGGCACGCTCGTCGGCGCAGGCCCCGTTTCGGGTACGGGGCTTCCTCCCGGCGATACCGAGCCCATCTGGAAGGAGATGTGGTAACGCGCCGTGCCCGCGGATCGCTGCCCTGCGTCCCGTGTCAGGCCGTCACGGAGCCTTCGGCCCCTCGATCACGGGCCCAGCTTGAGCGACGCTCGTCCCGCGCATCAACCAGGTGGCCATGCGCGTCGGTTTTTCAGCCTGCCATAATAAATCCATGGTCCCGTCGCCATTCATGTCCCCGGTGGTCACGACGCTCCACCCCTCGTCCTCCGGCCCCGCGACGAGCGGTCCCTTCGCGAGAAGCGACGTCCCACGCATCCGCCAAACCGCGCTCAGGCTTCGTTGGTCGTTGGTCCAGACGAGATCGGCCATCCCATCAAAATCGACGTCGCCCGCGCTCGCGACCAAGGTCCAACCGCTGCCGCGTGGCCCCGATACCGAGGGCCCTCGCGCGAGCAGCTCCGTGCCGTTCATCAGCCAGATCGCCGCCCGCACGTTCGTCGCATCGACCCAGATGATGTCGCCCATGCCGTCGCCGTTGAAGTCTGCCGTCGTGGACACGCTCCATTCGTCTCCGGTCGGCCCCTGCAGCGCCGGTCCACGCGCGAGCACGGTCCCGCCGTTCATGAGCCACACGGTAAACAGGTTCGTCTTCGCTTGGCGGAAGAGCACGTCGGTATACCCGTCGGCGTTGAAGTCGGACTCGCCCGACGCGAGCGCCCAATCGTCCCCTGTGGGCCCCGGGATTTCGGGGCCGGGCGCGAGCACCGACGCTCCGTTCATGAACCACACGGCGAATCGATTGCTGTCCGCATTGCTCCAGACCACGTCCGACATGCCGTCTCGATTGAAATCCGCGGTGGTCACGGACCATTCATCGCCCGGCGGGCCGGTGATGATCGGCCCGGGCGCTCGCAGGACCGCCCCCGCCATCAACCAGACGGTGACGAGGTTGTCGTGCGGATCGTTCCAGAGCACGTCCATCATCCCGTCGGAATCGAAGTCGGCCGCCATCACGATCTGCCACCTGTCATCGCCGCCGTCCGGGGCCACCCCGCCGAACGCCATCATCGCGCCCAGGACCATCATCGATGCCGCCGACGATTTCATGGCTCCTCCTTCACGAGCGCCCGTCTCCGCGCCGTCTCCCACGGAAGGAAGCCCATGGAGGCGGCGAAACGAGCGCGCCGCGCACGCGTGAGACGCGCCTTCGCGCTCGCTGCGTAGTGCAATTCCGAGCATCACGCCAAGGCTCCCGTCACGGGGTGACGAGCCTTAGGTGTCGCCTGTGGAACGCTTGTCCTCGTGTTCTACGGAGCGCAATACGATGCCGGCATTCAACCTAATTCGAAATTGGATTCCAATGGTGATGACACTCCACGCATTCGGATGTGTGGGCGACCAGTCGGCTTCCCTGAATGAGGCCGAAGGCGATGCGGATGTCGCGGAGGCCATGGGCGAGATTTGCCGCGGTCGGATCCTCATCGAGGACGTCACCTTCCTTCCGGAGACGATTCATTGGGAGGATCCCGCGCACCTGCTCAGCGCGTCGGAAGGAGCGGGGCCCCGAAACCTCTCCCTGTCCATCGCGTCGAGCGTCACGGCGGAGGTATCGGTGACGATCGCCAAAACGCCAGCGGACTCGGATATCTCCAAGGCGGTCGGGTTCAACGTGAGCGAGCAGTTCACGCTCGAGGCGAACTCGACCATCCTCGTCCCGGCTTTCGGGTATGCTCGGCTGGAGGCGTATCCCCTCTATCAGCCGATTGTGTGGAACATCGTGTGCGGGCGCCACGGACTCACCTTCGGCTCCGGTATCGTGTACAAGCCGATCGGGGTGTATTTCGCGACGTCGGGCGTCAATTGCCTCCCCGGCGGCCCCATCGTCTGTTCGCCCGGCGCGGGGGCCGGCGGCGCGGGCGGAAGTGGCGGAGCCGGCGGCGCGGGTGGAAGCGGCGGGGCCGGCGGCGCGGGCGGAAGTGGCGGGGCCGGTGGCGCAGGTGGAAGTGGCGGGGCCGGCGGCGCGGGCGGAAGTGGCGGGGCCGGTGGCGCGGGCGGAAGTGGCGGAGCCGGCGGCGCGGGCGGAAGTGGCGGGGCCGGCGGCGCGCAGCAAAACAGCGGGTCCGGCGGCGCGGGCGGAAGTGGCGGGCCATGAAATAGGCGATCGAAGGTGATGCCTTCCTACGACGCCACCCGGCAAGACGCCGAGCTCGCCAACTGCAACTTGACAATCCTCCGACACCGAGCGTAAAGCCGGACCCATGTCGACGTCCACGATCGCGGCCTTTGCCATTTTGGTTCTGGCCTCCTCCTGCGCCACCAGCACCCCGGAGCCCGAGCTGCCGCCGACGGCGGCCCCCGCCCAAAACGCGCCGAGCGCCGCCGCGCAAGACGCACCGAGCGCCGCCGCGCAAGAGACGCCGAGCGCCGCCGAGCAAGATGGATCGAGCGGCGCGCCGGTCCTCGATCTCGGCACGCCCGAAAAGGCGCGCGCGACGATCTACGACGTGCTGCGCCGAGGCGACAAGGAAGCGTTCAAAAAATGCGTCTCCAAGCGCATTCTGGAGAGGCAAGCCGCCCAGTTCGACACGTGGTACGCGGCGTGGAAAACGGCCGCCGACAATGGGCCGCCGGAGAAGTTCAAGAAGATCGAAGTCAAGCAGGAAGACGGCGTCTACAAGCTCGACGAAAACTGACGGATACGCGAGGACGCACGCTCACCGATTCTTGCGCGCTCATTTCGCGGCTTCGGGGCGCCCGAGGTGTGCCTTCGCCCAGGTCCTGAAGTCCGTGGTCGCAAGTCCGCGTGCGTGCGCGTGCTCCGGTCGGGCGGGACTGTCGACGACGTTCATCCGCTGCTGCGAGACCACGAAGACCGGCGCGAGCCCCTGGGCGAGCGCCTCCTCCGCGGTGAGCGAGGGCGCCTCGATCGGCGTGCCGAGCGCCTCCGAGAGGACCGCCGCGATCTCCCGCAACGACAGCCTGTCTCCCGCAAGCTCCAGCTCGACCCCATTCCAGGCCACCGGGTCCGTGAAGGCCGCCGCCGCCGCCGCCCCGACGTCCTGCATTGCGATCAACGAGAGCACCGTGTCCGGCGCGAGCAATGTGAGGAGCCGGGGCTCCACCCAGTTCGCGAACAGAAACGACGGCCGTACGAAGTTCTCCATGAAAAACGCCGGCTTCAGCAAGGTGAACGAGCGGAACCCCGCGCTCCGCACGAGCTTCTCGGTGTACTCCTTGCTCTCGAAGTAGTGGACGCCCGACGCCGGCGAGCCCCACCCCGGCTGCCGGCGCTGATACTCCCCCGAGCCCGAGACCGACGTATGCACGAACTGCGGCACGCCCGCCGCCCGCGCCGCCTCCACGAGGTTCTTGCCGTGCCGCCGCTCGTCGTCGCCTTCGGGGTTCTTCAGGTTCGGCGTCTGCACCGAGAACACCCCGCGGGCCCCGGCGCAGGCGGCCTCGAGCGATGCGGGCTCGTCCAGGTCGCCGCGCACCAGCGTCGCGCCGAGCTTGCGTAGCGCCCGCGCCCCTGCCGCCTCCGGGTCGCGCACGAGCGCGCGCACCGGCGCCCCGCGCGCGAGCAGCGCCCGCGCGACCGCGCCCCCCTGCCTGCCCGTCGCGCCCGTCACGAGGACCGGAGCGGACGCCGTCACACCCATTGCGAGAATCGAATCGGATGTCGTTGCATTCCTCATGGCAAAGTCATACGCCGCGCGGTATGGACGATCAATGCCTCGTCGTCCAAACGTCTTATCCAGAACGCCAAAACGGCTGGACCTTCAGGACCCCCGCGGCGACGTCCTCGCCGACGTGCTCAGCGTGTCCCTGCTCCCGAACGCCCTCTTCAAGTGCGTCGAAGCCCGCTCCCCCTGGGGCCTGCGCGTCCCGACCCGCGACCGCGCCGTTTTCTATCTGATCGCGCGTGGCCACGCCCTCCTGGAGGTCGACGGCGAGCCTCCGCGTCACCTCGCCACCGGCGACGTCGTCTTCATCCCTCACGGCACGGCGCACACCCTCCGCGACGAAACGGCGCGCCACCTGTTCACGGCTCACGACGGCCCGGCCTGCGCCGCCACCGGCCCTGCCCGCCTCGGCGGCGACGGAGCCCTCACCACCCTGCTCGCGGGATTCTTCGCCTACACGGGCGGCGTGCGGCCCATCCTGCTCTCGCGCGTCCCCCAGGCCGTGGTCGTGTCCACCTCCGGCGGCGCTCCGCCGCCGTGGAGCGCAGCCACCATCGACCTCATGCTCGCCGAGATCGCCTCCCCCGGCCCCGCCAGCACCCTCGTCCTCCAGCGCCTCGCCGACGTCCTCTTCGTCCAGGTGCTCCGCAACCTCCCCACCCACGAGGGCTGCGGCCTGGTCGAGGCCCTCTCCGACCCCCCCGTGCACCACGCCTTGAACCTCATGCACACCCGCGTGAACGAGCCCTGGACCGTCGCCAAGCTCGCCGCGCTCGTCGGCCTCTCCCGCTCCGGCTTCGCCCAGCGCTTCACCCAGGCCGTCGGCGACCCGCCGCTCCAGTACCTCGCCCGCTGGCGGATGGCCCGCGCCGCCGAGCTTTTGCGCGAGACCGACGACACCATCGCCCAGATCGCCGAACGCGTCGGCTACGAGAGCCTCCCGTCCTTCAGCAAGGCCTTCAAGCGCTGGCAGGGCATGAGCCCGACCCATCACCGCGCAATCCAGGGCTAGCAACGACCCGTCCGTAACGCTGCGTGGAGCGACACGCGTCGCTCATTGCCATTGCGGGAAGATGGTCCTTGCAGCGTGGGGAGAAAGATCCGCGCGGCGCACGGAGCTTTCGCAGATTTGCGAGTCCCGGTAGCGGAAACGCTCCTCGCGCATGAATTGGGCTTGGGTACGGTGCGCGCCGTTCGCGCCGCGTGCGCGCGGGGTGGAGATGCTCGTTTCCTGAATCCCCCACCGAAGGACACATCCACATGAAATCGATTGTACGGCTGGTACCGCTGCTTCTTCTCCCCTTCGCCTCCGGCTGTCCCGACGGCGGCGTCGGAGGAGAGGGCGAGACCCCCGTGCCGCCGGAGTGGACCTGCGACGCCCAGCGCTTCAATGGCTCCGACGGCTGCGACTGCGGCTGCGGCGTGCCCGATCCGGACTGCGAGGGCACAGGCTCGGCCGACCCGGGCACCGGCGTCGACAACCCCGCCTGCGACGCCTGCTTCAATGTCGACGGCAAAGCGCAATCGTGCATCAGCGTGACCGCGGCGCTCGAGGCGGCCGGCTTCATCGTCAGCCCGGCCGGCAAAAGCGACGACGGCGCCGAGCTCTACGACCTCACGCTCCTGCAGGTGAACGATCACCAGGACGCGCAATCGGGCACCCACGAGCAGTACCTCACGCTCATCCACCGGGGCTTCGACCGGCCCATGAACCTGATCTCCACGGGCTACAGCAATTATCTCGGGTTCGATCAGGATGAGCTCACGACTCTTCTCGAAGGAAACCAGCTCGTTTTGGACAAGCGCTTCCACAACGGCAACGGCGACGACTTCTCCCACTTCACGCGCAAGCAGGTCGCCGACGACGCCCACGACGTCGTGGTGCGCCTGCACGACCTGTACACGAGCGCGTGGATCGGCTCGGGCTTCAGCAACGGCGGCGTCGACATGGTGAGCTTCCGCCAGCACTACCCCGACGACGTCGACGCCACCGTCGCCTTCGGCGCCCCGTTCATGGTGCCCGAGGACGCGCGCTTCCTTTCGTTCTTCGACACCGTCGACGCCGCCTGCCAGGACCGCCTCGAGGCCATCCAGCGCGCCGTGCTCGGCGCACAACGCATGGCCGTCGAGCCCGCGGTGCAGGCGCGCTCCGCCGACGAGCTCGGCGACACCTTTACCCGCGTCGAGCCCGCGCGCGCCTTCGAGGCCGCCGCGCTCTCCTACCCGTGGCTGTTCTGGCAGTACTTCGGCACCCCCGACGACTGCGCCGGTCTGCCCGATCCGGCGACCGCGACGGCGGAGGATCTGACGTCGGCGTTTTTCGGCGTCACCAGCATCTTCGGCACCTATCCGATGTCCGACGCATACCTGTCGTTCTTCGGCGCCTATTTCTACGAGGTGCAGCAGAGCAGCGGCTGGCCCGCCCTGCCGCGCGCCGAGCTCGTCGCGGAGGGCCTCATTCCCGCGGACCTCGTCGACATGGAGCGCGGGCTCGTGCCCGAGGGCGTGACCGCGCCGGTGTTCGACGCCGCCGAGAACAGCGCGCTCGCGGAGTTCGCCCGCCTCGGGGACGGCGTCGCCTTCGTCTACTCCGACCAGGACCCGTGGTCGGCCGGCGCCGTCACCCCGGCGGCGATGAGCGGCAACATCCGCTTCAACGTCACGAACGGCAACCACCTCGCGACGTTCTCGTCGCTCTCGGAGCCCGATCGGGCCGCGCTCTCCGCCTTCCTCGAGGAGAGGCTCGGCGTCGAGATCCCCTGAGATCGACGCCAAGGGTCCGCACGGATCCACTTCGCCCTCTCCACGTTCGATTCGGTCCCGTTTTTCCCGCCAGACGCTCGACGGTCCGCCGCGGCTCGACACGATGAGCGGCGGTCGCTCGCGGAAGCTTCGGCGCGCTTCGCCGGTTTGCCTCTTGCACCGGGACGGAGGCGTCGCAGGTTTTCCCTGCCCGAGTCCTTTCGGACCGTGGAGACGACGAATGAAAGGGAAATTCATCAGCCGGATCGCCCTGTTCGTATTGACCAACCTGGCCGTCGTGGCCATGCTCGCCATTCTCGCCAAGGTTTTCGGCCTCGAGCGCTTCCTCGTGCAGCAGGGCGTGCGGCTCGATCTGCCAGGGCTCCTCGTCATGGCCGCGGTGATCGGCTTCGGCGGCGCGCTGATCTCGCTCTTCCTGTCCAAGTCCATGGCCAAATGGAGCACCGGCGCGCGCGTCATCGACGTCCCCCGGACCGCCGAGGAAGCCTGGCTTTTGCAGACCGTCGAGAAGCACGCGCGCGACGTCGGCATCGGCATGCCCGAGGTCGCCATTTACGACAGCCCGGAGATGAACGCCTTCGCCACGGGCGCGCGGCGTGACAAGGCCCTCGTGGCCGTCTCCGCGGGCCTCTTGCAGAACATGCGGCGAGAAGAGGTCGAGGCCGTGCTCGGCCACGAGATCGCGCACGTGGCCAATGGCGACATGGTCACGCTCACCCTCTTGCAGGGCGTGCTGAACACGTTCGTCATCTTCCTGAGCCGCGTCGTGGGCTTCGTCATCGACCGATTCTTGAGCCGCTCCGAGGACGGCCAGGAGCGAGGTCCGGGCATCGCCTACTTCGTGAGCAGCATGGTCCTGCAGATCCTCTTCGGCATCCTCGCGAGCTTGATCGTCGCCTGGTTCAGCCGGCGCCGCGAGTTCCGCGCCGACGACGGCGGCGCCGAGCTCGTCGGCAAGGAGGCCATGGCCCGCGCCTTGAACAGGCTCCGCATGGAGCAAGGCGAGCCGAGCCTCTTGCCCACCAGCCTGCAGGCGTTCGGCATCCGCGGCGGCCGCATGATGGCCCTCTTCGCGAGCCACCCGCCCCTCGAGGAGCGCATCGAAAGGCTCCTCTCCCGAGGCCGACCGTCTCGAACCGGACACCGCCTTGCCGAGCCGACGTAATCATCGGTAACCTGGGGCGACATGCCCCGCATCTCGATCCCCGACACGTCCTCCTCCGACGGTGAGAGCGGCGTCGTGGAGGCGCGGCGGACGGCGCTCACCGCGCCCGCGGGCCCTGTCGAACAAGAGCGATCCGGCTCCACGACGCTCCCCGACCGGTACGAGGACCTGCGCCTCCTCGGCAGCGGCGGCTTCGGCGAGGTGCGCCGCGTGCGCGACAGAATGCTCGACCGCGTCGTGGCCATGAAGATCCTCCTGCCCGGCGCCGATCCCAGCGGAGCGATCCGGGCGCGGTTCCTCGCCGAGATCAAGCTCACGGCCGATCTCCAGCACCCGGGCATCGTGGCCATCCACGATTTCGGCGAGCTCGCGGACGGGCGGCTCTGGTACACGATGCTCGAGGTCCGCGGGCGCACGCTGCGCGCGATCCTCGACGAGGCATTCAACGTCACCGAAGGCGGCGCTCGCTGGAGCCGCCGCCGGCTCCTCGACGCATTCGCGCGTATCTGCGAGACCATGGGGTATGCGCATAGCCGAGGTGTGATCCACCGCGATCTCAAGCCCGAAAACATCATGATCGGCGAGTTCGGCCAGGTGATGGTCATGGATTGGGGCCTCGCCAGGCGCGTGCACGGCGCAGCCGAGGACCCGACGCGCCCCGCGAGGCCCGAGGCGCTGCCGGAATCCGAGGACGTCTCGCTGACGCGTCTCGGCGACGTGCTCGGAACCCCCGCGTACATGCCGCCCGAGCAGGCGCGGGGCGAGGTGCATCGCCACGGCCCGGCTGCGGACGTTTATTCGCTGGGCGCCATTCTTTTTCACCTGCTCGCCGGAAAACCGCCTTTTGCGGATCTCGGCCCGCTGGCGTACCGGCGGCTCGTCTCCGGCGATCCTCCCAGGCTCTCCGAGGCGGCAGCGGGCGACGTTCCCGGCGATCTCGTGGCCATCTGCGAACGCGCAATGGCGCGCGAGCCCGAGGATCGCCATGCGGACGCCGCTAAGCTCGCGGTGGAAATCACGGCATTCCTCGACGGAGCGAGGCGGCGGGAGCGGGCGCTCTCGGAGCTCGAAAAGGCGAACGCGACGCGACCCGAGATCGTGGCGCTGCGCGCGCGGGCCGAATCCCGTCGGGCGGAGGCGAGGTCGCTGCTCTCCTCGGTGCGGCCGTCGGATCCGGTCGAGAAGAAGCTGCCCGGCTGGCAATACGAAGACGAAGCGGAGCGCCTCGAGCGCGAGGCGAGCCTGCTCGAAACGAACTGGATTCAGGGGATGCATGGCGCGCTGACGATCGATCCGGATCTGCCGGAGGCGCACGCGCTGCTCGCGGACCATTACACGGAAAAACTGCTCGACGCGGAGCGAGGCCGTCGCGAGGGCGAAGTGGCGCGGTTCGAGGTGCTCTTGCGGGCCCACGATCGGGGCCGGCACGTGGCCATCCTGAGCGGCAAGGGCGCGCTTTCGCTGGTGACCGATCCCGAGGGAGCGCGCGTGACGCTGTATCGGTACACGATGTTCCAGAGGCGCCTCGTGCCCGAGCTCGTGGGGGATCTCGGCGTGACGCCGCTCGTGGAGGTCCCGCTCGACAAGGGGAGTCATCTGCTGGTCCTCGATGCGCCGGGGTATGAAACGGTGAAATATCCCGTGCTCATCGAGCGAGGGGAGCCCTGGAATGGGTGCCCGCCGGGAGGGAGGGAGCCACATCCCATCAAGCTCCCACGCGTGGGGGAGCTTTTCGACGACGAGGTGTACGTGCCGGCGGGGTATACGTGGACGGGCGGGGACCCGGAGGCGCCGGACAGCTTCCCGCGGCGCCGCCTGTGGCTCGATGCTTTCGTGATCGGCCGGTATCCCGTCACGAACGAGGCGTATCTCGCGTTCTTGAACGATCTCGTCCGCGCGGGTCGGGAGGCGGAGGCGCTCGGGGCCTGTCCCCGGACGAACCCGGGCACGCGCTCGGGGGCGGGCGAGGCGCTCTCCTATGCCCGGCGGGCCGATGGCCTTTTCGTGTTGAGAGAGGACGATCCCGGGGAGACGTGGCAGCCGCGAGGCCCGGCGGTCTTGATGGACTGGCGCGGGGCCATGGAGTATGCGCGGTGGCTCTCGATCCGTACGAGGAAGCCGTACCGGCTCGTGCACGAGATCGAGCGGGAGAAAGCGACGCGTGGGGTGGACGGGCGCGCGTTCCCCTGGGGAAACCATTTCGATCCGACCTTCGCGTGCATGCTCTCCAGCCACACGGGAGACCCGGGTCGGGTGGAGGTATCCACGTATCCGCTCGACGAGGGGCCTTACGGGATGCGCGGCGGAGCCGGGAACAGCCGCGATTTCTGCGCGAACGTCTGGACGTTCGAGGGGCCGAGAATCGAGGAGGGGCGCCTGATCGCCGAGGTCGCGACGTCGGAGGATCCGGGATACCGATCGGTGCGGGGCGGGGCGTGGAGCAGCGTGGAGAACCATTGCCGGGCAGCGGCGCGGTTCGCCCTGCGCCCGGATCAGCGCCGAAGCGCAATCGGGCTGCGGGTGGGAAGGACGTTCGCGTGAGGGCGTGGTCTATCAGTTCGGATTGAACCGCTCGAAGACGGAGGCGGCGTAGAAGTCGGTGCTGGGTGGCGTACGCCTCGTCGCATACAACATCGTATTCATGTCCTTGGGCTCGAGGTTGTCCTGCCCGGTCTGGACCCACCACACGTTCGTCGGGGTCTCGCCCTCGTATTGCAGCGCGAATCCTCCGAGTGTCCCGCTGCCGCCGGAGAACACGAACGAGTCGACCGGCGCGACCTCGCCGTCCACGCCCTTCCACTGGGTCTTCTCGACGGCCGTGAAGTACGACGCATTGTCGCTGCTGCGGATGGATGCCGAGGTGGGAGACCCGGCGACGATCTGGAGGTACTGGATTCCCTCGTAAGATTGCTTCAATTTGCTGATGACATCGTCCGGAAAAACCCAGTATTCCATGCCCGATTGCATGAAGACCTTTCCGATCGTCGGTGGATTGTCGCCCATGCCCGAAGCGGCGGTGACGTAGATCTGGGCCAGGACCTCGAACTGTCCTTGTCCGTGGTCGCATACCACCTGGTAGGGCAGGTACTGGCCGACGTTGATTTGTCCCCCGTCGAGCTGACGCCCAGGCCTTCGGCCGTCCGGCGCCTCGCTCGTCTCGCCGGGGTGCACCTCGTCGCCGGGGTGCAGGAAGGGCAGCGCCGCGACGCCCGGCGGCCCCGAGAGCACGGGCTCTTGCTCGAACGAGAGCGCGGCGAGCAGCGCGCGCGCCCGCGAAAGGAGCTCGCCGTGCGATACCGTCGACCGATTCACGCCATTCTCCCGCCGGATCCGCCATTGCCCCAGGGCCGACGTCATCGCCCAGGTGAATGCGCCCATCCGTTCGCCCCCGAAATGGCTCGATTGGGACTCTTGATCCCTCCGGCACGCGGAGATGACCCGCTCCGCGACCCCGGCTCCCTCCGGGACCGGCGACGCCTCGGCCCTCGCGCGGAGCTTTCCACGCAGGCTCTGCGCGCGATCGAGCCCCACCTGGCCATGGCAGCCGTCGATCAGCGCGGTGAGGTTCGTCGCCGCCTTTCCACGGCCGAGCGTTTGTCGCAGCTCGGCCACGTCGATCACCCCGTCGAGCGAGGCCGTCACGTCGGAGGGGCAAAGGAGCAGGTGGCCCCCGGACGCCTCGCCGTGCCCCGAAAAGGTCAGAAGCCCGGCGGCCGGGACCTCGCCCGCGATTTCGGAGAGGAGCCACCGGATCCCCGCGAGCATGCCTTCACGGCTCGCCTCGCCGAGGGCGAGCGACGCGCCCACCGGCCCGAAATCCTCGGGAGAGAGCTTCGGCGACGTCAGCACGTGGATCCTGTCCGGCGAAAACCCCATGGCGAGGCATTGGCGGACCCAGGCGCGCGCGTCGGAGAGCGCGCCCGCGACGTCGCTCCTCCCGCTCGGATCGGCGGCGCTGTAGTCGTGAACTCCGATGATCAACGCGTAGTCGTTCGGCTTCGTCATGATTGTTTTCCGTCCCCGGGCCCCTCGTACGGCCTCGTTTTCTTCGAGGAGGATACAGGCGCCCGCGCAAAGCACAATGACGCGGATATTACGGCGCGCGCCCGGTTTCCCTTGAGCTTCCCGGCGTGGAGCGATACCCTCGGCGGATGGCGATCCTCGTCGATACGCGGTCCGGGCAGGCGTTCACGCTGCCGGCGCGGTGCGTGCTCGGTCGCTCCTCGGCGTGCACGCTGCGCGTCGAGGACCCGCGCGTCTCGGGCGAGCACGCGCGTATCTCGTGGCAAGGCGATCGCTGGGAGGTGCGGGATTTCGGAAGCCGGAACGGGACGTTCCTGAATGACAAGCGCATCGAGCCGAGCGCCTCCGTGGTGCTCGCCGCGGCGGATCGAATCGCGCTCGGGGACGTCGCCGTCGCGTTCTCCCTGCTCGATGCGTCCCCGCCGCTGGCGCAGGCGCGGCAGCTCGTCACGGGCACGATCCTGCTCGCGCGGGGCGGGCTCCTTCCGCTCCCTTCGGAGGACGAACCGGAGGTGACCGTCATGCAAGACGCGGATGGGCGCTGGATCGTCGAGGCGGGAGGCGAGGCGCGCGTCGCGCTGGACGGCGAGGTGCTGAAGGTCGGCAGCGAGCCGTTCGCGCTGCACCTGCCCGCGCCGATCGCGCCCACGGTGGACGCGCGGGACGAGCCGCCCGATATCCGCAGCGTGGGCCTCCGATTCCGCGTGAGCCTCGACGAGGAGCGCGTCGAGGTGGGGATCGAGCTCGGCCGTACACCCCACGTCCTCGCGCCGCGCGCCCACCATTACACGCTGCTCACGCTGGCCCGTGCGCGCCTCCGCGACGAGGAGGAGGCGAAGCTGCCCGAGCCGTCGCGGGGCTGGATCGCGGTGGACGAGCTTTGCCGGATGCTCGCGATCGACGAAAACAAGCTGAACGTCGAAATCTATCGGGTTCGCCAGGACTTCGGATCGCTCGCGGTGCAAAACGCGACGGCCATCGTCGAGCGGCGCAAGGGCGTGCGGCAGCTCCGCCTGGGGACGGCCCGCGTCGCGATCGAGCGTCCCTCCTGAGGTTCGTCGCGGCTCAGGGAATGCAGGCCGAGGCGCGCAGGCCGCCGATCAGCGTGTAATCGACGGCCTGGACCTGGCTGCTGTCGAAGGAGAAGGTGACGCGATCGACGTCGTTCCAGTTCACCTGGGGGAAGCTCGTGAAGGGGATGTAGACCATTCCGTCATTGAGGAGCGTCACGGTGGCCGACCGGGTGACGGCGCCGCTCAGAACCGTCACCGTCAAAGGCACGGGGCGGTACGGCACGCTGTCGTTCATGTCGCCCTGGATCTCCAGCTCGAAGGCCTTTGCGCGGCTGAGGTTCGCGTTGAGGTTGCTCTGGTTGCCGTAGATGAGCTTCAGGATGCCCGACGTCGACGAGGGCGTCGCATACGAGAGGGTGGGCGTGGCATCCAGCGAGGACATGCCCGCGTTGATGAAGGTCGTCTGGCTCGACGTCGAGAGCACCGCGTCGCGCTGCC
This sequence comes from Polyangium sp. y55x31, assembly GCF_029946505.1. Classification (GTDB taxonomy): domain Bacteria; phylum Myxococcota_A; class Polyangia; order Polyangiales; family Polyangiaceae; genus Polyangium. Next base: position 368,104 of record NZ_JARZHG010000003.1, on the reverse strand, counting down.
CGGCGATCACGCCGAAGAGGCCCGCCTGCGAGGCCGTGTCGGTGGGCTTCAGCGTGCCGTTGAGCTTGCCGGCCCACAGGATCGGATACGTGCCCACGCCGGGCCAGGCGCGCGACGGGAAGGGCGCGCCGAACGTGTCGAGCATGATGTCCGCGACCGCGCTCCCGCTCGGCTGGAGGCACGCCGTGGTGCGGATCCCGCCGATGAGATCGTAATCGATCGCCGACACCGGCGCCCCGTCGAAGTCGAAGCTGACGTAATCGACGTCGGCGAAGTTCACGCCGGGAAAATTCGAGAAAGGAATCTGGTAGACGCCGTCATTGACGACCGTGATCGTGGAGAACGCCTGGACCGCGCCGCTCGCGACGGTCACGGTGAGCTGCACGGGGCGGGTGGGGATGCTGTTATCCATGTCGCCCACGATCTCCAGCTCGAAGGCGACCGAGCCGTCCCCGCTCAGGTTCGCGTTGAGGTCCGCCGCCGCGCCGTATTCGAGGAGCAAATGGCCCGAGGATCCCGTGCCCGCGGCGTAGCCGAGCGCGTATCGGCCGCCGTTCGTCGTGGAGGACAAGGTGACCGAATTGGACATGGTCGAGGCCATCAGCGTGGTGTCCCGGGCGCCGCCGAGGACACCCGCGAGCCCGGATTGCGAGGCCACGTCGTCCGGCTGGGAGCTACCGCCGAGCGTGCCGACCCAAAGCGTCGGCGAAGGGCTCGTCGTGCCGGGAAGGGTCTGCTGCGGGAGCGGGGCCGCGAAGGTGTCGATGAAACGTTCGGCGCGGGCGAAGCCGCTCAGCGAGCCGAGGGCGCAGAGGCACGAAAACGCGAGGAGGGTGGTCTTGGTGTTCATGGCGTCGTCCTTCTTGGTGCGGGGTTTCGATGACCTGCACCGCGGTTTTAAGCGGCCCGCCCGACGAGCACCATGACGCGGTTCTTACAGCGACTTCGCCGTCGCCCCCCGACGGAGCAGAGCGCTATTTCGGCGGGTCCACCGGCAAGAAGCAGAAGTTGCTCGTCTCGAACCGGTAATTCGAGCCCGAGTAATTTCGCTCCGCGTGGAAGACTTGCAGGTCGTACACACCGCCGGGCACCAGGCCGAGCGCCGCGGCGCTCTGGTCGAGATCGACGACGCCCTGCTCGGGACCGTGGATGCCGCCGAGGTCGATGGCGAGGCGGTGATTGATGAACACCCAGATGTCGTCGTCGCCGCGGAACGTGAACACTTCCCCGCCCTTGTAACGGAAGGAGACGAGGGCCTCGGTGGTGAAGTGCCAGTTGTTCGGCATGCCATTCAGCACGAAACCTTCGTCGCCGAAACCGAAGGTCGCATCGATCGGATGGAAATTGGCGTCGTCGTAGACGAGCGTGGTGCCATTGCCCGTGAGCGGGATCTGCACGTTCGTGGCAAAATTGACGCCGGGGGTGTCCCGATACCACGCGTCGAAATTGGCGGCGCCGGTGAAGGGCGCGTAGCTCGGGCCATTGGGGCTGACGTCGTTCCCGGCGGCGTACACCGGCTTGAAGCTGCCGTCGGGTTGCTTGGCGAGCTCGGCGGCCAGGATGCCCGGACGAACACCCACGATCTGGGGAAAATTGGGATGGTCGCCCCACTGGAAGTCGGGGTGGCTCTCGGAGAAGTCGCGCACCCGCATGGTCAGCGTGTTCAAGCACTCCTCGCCGGTGTCGCCGCCGCTGCCGCTGGAGGAGGTCGTGAGGTTGAGCCCGCCTTCGCCGCCCGCGCCGCCGGTGCCCGCGCCGCCGCTTCCCCCACCCCCCGAACCCGAGCCGGAAGATGAAGTCGTTGCACCCGTCGGGGATCCGGAGCCCTGACCGGACGAACAACCAAGGACGAACACGAGGCCGAAGAGAGAAAGGATCGTGGCGCGCATTGGTGGATGATACCACCGCCGCGGCGCGCGAACACGTCATACGAACCGAGGACGAGGGGCCTAGCGCGGATTGGCCGCGAGGACGAAGGGACGGAGGCGGTGCCCGTCCGGATCCTCGACCACGAAGGTAAAGCCAAAATCCATGTCGGTCGGCTCCTGCACCACCGTGAGCCCGAGCTTGGTCCACTCGGCATACGTCGCGAGGACGGCGTCTCTGCTCGTTTCGCTGAACGAGATCTCGACGCCGCCGGCGGGCTTCGGAGCCGGCGCGACCTCATCGGCGAGCCAGAGGCCGATTTTCAGGCCGCTCGGCAGCACGTAGAGAACGAAGGTCTTCGACCTCTCGACCGGCTCGCGCGCGAGGAGCTTCGAATACAGCTCGGCGCTTCGGAGCGGATCACGGACGGCCAGCAGCAGGTAGTTCAGGGTACGCATTTCCCATCTCCATCAGGTGGACGCAGAGGGTATGCACCTCGCGACTGTCAGTTTCCGGCAGGAGCGGCAATGCCCTGTCTGGCCCGCCATTCCTGGACGAGCACGGCGCGCCGGCGTGGATAACGCTCGTCCTTCGGTTCGACCGAGCGGATGCGGTCGACGCGGAAAGCGCGATAATCCTGCCTGAGCTCGCACCACGCGGCGAGCACCTGCACCTTGTCGAAGAAGCCGATCAGCAGGGGCCAGATCGTGCGGGTCGTAGCTTCGCCGTTCTGGTCCTGGTACGTGATGACGAGCCGCTGCTCCTTGCGGATCGCGGCGCGGATCACCGAGACATCGACGGCGACCGGCTCGCCGCGGAACATCGGCACGGTCAGCGTGGCCGCGTCGACGCTCTCGCGGAGATCGTCGGGCAGCACGGCGCGAATCTTCGCCACGGCATTGCCCGCCGCCGCCGCGAGGCGCGTATCGCCCCGCACCGCGACCCAGCGCGAGCCGAGCACGAGGGCCTCGATCTCGTCGGCCGAGAACATCAGCGGCGGGAGGGTGAAGCCGGGGCGAAGCACGTACCCGAGGCCCGGTTCGCCCTGGATATCGGCGCCCTGCGCCTGCAGCGTCGCGATGTCGCGATACAGCGTGCGAATGGAAATGCCGAGCTCCTCGGCCAGCGCCTGGCCTGTGATCGGCGCGCGGCGGCGGCGCAGCAGTTCCAGGAGATCGAGCAGGCGGGAAGCGCGAGACATACGGGGAACGTAGCCTGAACCAGCTCCCTCCGCTCGGCCACACCAGCCGCGCTCGTGGCGGGGGCTCGACGCGAGACCTTCGAGGCTCCAGGGGGCTCTCCGACATGGACCCGCAAAAACCACAAAAACCGCCCGGCTCGACCGTCTTCAGCCAGCAGCATTACCACGAGCTCTCGGCCGACGAGACCGAGGTGCGCGAGCAAGGATGGGCAACGATCGGCTCGCCGGCCGAGGGCCCCTCCTTGCGCGAGGCGGAGCTGGAAGCCGAGCCCACCCCGCCCCCTCCGCAGCCACCGGGAGGCGAGCACGTCGAGCCCATCGGCCGCGTACATGCCGACCAGACGGAGTCCGGGGGACGGCACCGCTGACGTGCTTGCCGCCTTCGGCGAATCGGGCGACGAACCACGAATACGACGTGCTGTTCCGGGGAGAATGGGCTCGTGAGGCGTTAGCTCATCAGGCGTCGAGGGGCACGTGGAGGATGGGGCGGCCATGCCAGAGTGCCCCGGGTACGGTCAAGCCCGATGGCGGCGCCTCTTCGGTCTTCCCACACCCGCTCATGTCGCCGCATTCGGCTCTCGTACCGCTCCCGCCGGGCTTTGGTTTGCGACCTTCTTCGGGTTGACGCCGCGTCGTGCTCCGAATGCGCCAACCGCACCTGCGCGCAGTCTGCTCATGGGGGCATCGGCGCACCCGCGCTCGCGCTCGGGGCACGAGAATCCTGGCCTGTCCGGAGGAGCGCGGGCTCCAGCGAGACGTCCGTCCGGGTTTGCCCGCGGCCGAACGATTGCATTGCGGGCGCAGTGCGTGAGGGGCTCTCGAGGTGCGGGCGCTCTCTCCACGCAAACCGGAGGAAGCCATGTTGAAGCGCATTTTCGCCATCGGTCTGACTGCCATCGCGTTCGGTTCCGTCGCATTCATGGACGCGACCACCTCGGAGGCCCTCGCCGCCGGGGAGCAGGGGTATCGGCCCATCGAGTCCGAGGCCACCTGCGCCAGGCAGTTCACGTTCGAGGAAATCCAGAGCAGGTGCGGCGACCCGCGGTCCATGGGCTGGCAGAGGGATGCCAAGTGGTTCAGCATCTCGTGCACACGCACGGATGTCACCTGGAAGCAGAAGGAGACCCTCGTCCCGATCGAGCTCGAGGTGAGTAGCTCGACCCATGCCGAGCTGAGCTGCGAAAAGGCCTGCGTCAGCGACATGGGCAACAAAGGCCACGTGAAGAGCGTCGTGGTCCAGGCGCCTTGTCGCGAGTTCACCGAAGTGGAAACCACGTTCAAGCGCGATGTGACCGTCAACGACTGCAAGGAGCTCTTGTCGTTCAGCAGCGTCGCCGATCTGTGTGATGCCAAGCTGAAGGACGCCCGGGGATCGTGGGCCTTCGTGGATGCGAGGGAGACCGGCAATATCGTCAATACCTGCGCCGGCAATTTGCAGGCGCCGCAGCAGCCGCAACAGTAGAAGGAGACGTCTCGCGCCGGGGAGGCGGACCGCCGAGCGGTCAGCCTCTCCGGCTCTTCCCGTCTGTAGCCGTCGGAGTCCAGAACGCGGGCCAATTGCTCATTTGCACGGAGGAGTTCCACCATGGCGTCTCGTGTCCATCATGCTGCCCTCTTGCTGATGTTGTTCGGTACGCTCGCTGGGTGCGGCGATGTCGCACCGGAAGACGACAGCGATGTGGAGATTTCCGTGGAGGAAGTAACCGAGGGACGTGGGACCACCACCCGGAAAAACCTCTTGTTACCGGAGGGGGAGTTCTCCGCGGAAGCGACGATCAAGCCGTGGTCCTCGTGGTGGTTCCCCACCGTGGACGATTTCCTCTTCGCGGCGAAGAATGGAGAGCTCTCGCCCCTCCAGAAGTACGACCTCTACAGCAGCACGTTCCAGCACAAGACGACGACCGCGGCGGCGTACGAGCGCGAGAAGCTGTACGATGCGCGGGCCGATTCATGGTCGGGTCTATGCTTCGCGTGGGCGCTCGCGTCGATCATGGAGCCCGAGCCGAACAAGCCGATCGTCCACGGATCGCTACGCTTCAAAGTGGGCGACCTCAAGGCGCTGCTTCTCAAGACGTACGAGGCGGTGACCGATACACCCACCGTCGGCGATCGCAATGACGGCGAGTGGAACGATGTTTACGCGGACATCTTGCCGCACACGTTCCATCGTGTCCTCGTCGTCGAGCTTTTCAAGAATCGGCGCCCGTTCATCATCGACAGGGACCCCGGGCACGAGGTCTGGAACCTGCCGGTCTACAAGGCCATCACGAAGATCACGCGTGACACGAGGGCGCGCGACGTCGTGCACGTCCGCACGGTCCTGTTCGTGGCCACCCCGGACGTGAAGACGTACGATTACGTGGGAGCGAACGTGACGACCCGCGAATACACCTACGACCTGAATGGCGCATGGGAAGGGCGCCGCTTCGTCGTGCGCGGGGGTGTGTGGACGGAAAACTCGCGCTGGGATCACCCCGACTTCGTGGTATTGCGGCCAAACGAAGTGAAACGAGCGAGCTTCAACCCCCAGATCGACGTCGAGACCGTCGACGCGATCCTGAAACGAGAATAGGACGAGCGGAAACAGCGCGAGCCTCCGATCGCCGGACGTGTCCGGCTGGACGACGAGCCTCACGCGGGCGGCTTTGCGGCACTCGCGGGCTGCAACGGCGGGCCGTAGGTTCCGCTGCGGGGTTTCGGCATGTCGCGAAGGCCCGTGCTCATCCACGAGGGTCTCGGTCGAGCGCCCGGCCCTGCCCGGAGCCGCGCCGTTCGATGGCTGTTTCTGCGCTTGCTCGGCGTGATCCATTACCTCGCGTTCACCTCGCTCGGTTCGCAGGTGCTCGGTCTTCATGGACGCCGCGGGATCCTCCCCATTCGAGACCGGCTCGAGCGCGCCCGATACGTCCTGGGACCCAAGGGCTACCAGGCCGTGCCGTCGCTCTTCTGGCTGGATGCGTCCGACGCCACGCTCGTCCGAGCTTGCCGCGCAGGCCAGCTCCTCGCGGCGCTGCTCGTGCTGAACGTCGCTCCTCGGCCCGTGCTTTTGCTGCTCTGGGCGCTTTACCTCTCGTTCGTCTCGGCCGGCGGCGCGTTCCTCTCCTTTCAATGGGACGCGCTCCTCCTCGAGAGCAGCCTGCACGCGCTCCTGGTCGCGCCGCGTGGCCTGCGTCCGGGCTTCGGCCGGGAAGACCCACCATGGCAAGCGGTGCTGCTCTTGCGATGGCACGCCTTCCGGCTCTATTACGAATCGGGCCTGGCGAAGCTCCAATCCGGCGATGCCACGTGGAAAAACCGCACCGCGCTCGGCTACCATTACGAGACGCAGCCGCTCCCGACGCCGCTCGGCTGGTACGCGCATCAGCTCCCCTACCCCGTCCACCGGATGTCGACCCGGCTCGCGTTATTTTCCGAGTGCGTCGTGCCGTTTCTTGCGTTCGCTCCCCGGCGCCTCCGGCGGCTTTCCTTCTGGCCTCTTGCTGGACTGCAGGCGGGCATCGCCGCCACGGGGAATTATGGATTTTTCAATTTGCTCACGGCCGTGCTCGCTTCATGGGTCCTGGACGACGAGCCGCTGCTCGGAAAAACCCTCTTTCGCGCCACGGGGCCCGCGCGGCCGATGCGAGGCGTACGGCGCTTCGTGATCGGAGCGGCCGCGAGCCTCCTCTTCGCGCTCACCCTCGGCGCGCACCTCGAACGTTATGGCCCTCGCAGCCCACCGCGGTTTCTCTCGCGTTTGCTGGGCTCGCTCGTGCCGCTGCGTTCGGTCAACACGTACGGCCTCTTCAGCGTCATGACGGTGCGTCGACCCGAGATCGTGATCGAGGGGTCCGACGACGGAGGCCGCTGGCTCGAATACGAGTTCCGGTACAAGCCCACCGATCCTCGCAGGCCTTTGCCCTGGGTCGCGCCGCATCAACCACGCCTCGATTGGCAGATGTGGTTCGCCGCGCTCGGGCCGCCGCCCTCTTGGTTCGTCGGGTTCCTGGTCCGTTTGCTGGAGGGCTCGCCCGAGGTGCTCGCGCTGCTCCAGCGCTGCCCATTCCGTGATCATCCACCACGCTACGTGCGCGCCGTTCTTTACGAGTACCGGATGACGGACACGGAGACGCGACGCCGCACGGGTGAGTGGTGGGAGCGGGAGAGGCTCGGGCTTTATTTCCCGGCGATTTCGATTGCGAAAAATGCCGCGGCGCCGGCGTAGGCTCATCGCCGCAGCCGCGGCCCGATCAGGTGCTGAATCGCGGATCGATCACGTCGTGCAGGAAGGCCCGCCACACCCGGCGATCGCGCTCGCCAATCCGCGCGCGTTGCTCGCCGTTCATGCCGTAGATGCTGCCGAAGCACTCGACGATGCTGGAACCCGCGAACGCGATGTGCCACTGGTATCGCCAATCGACGAGGAAGCGATCACCCACGTCGGGCAAGCCGAAGCGCAGCCATTCCGATAGCATGAGGCTCGCCGGCTCCTCGGGCTCCACCGCGTCGTCATCCCCGTTTTCATCGTCCTCATCCTCATCCTCCTCCGCGTCGTCGTCCTCGCCATGATACGTGATCCGGGCGTCGAGCCCGCCGCGGACGATCGCTTCGCGTAGCCACTCGCACAGCCGCCGGAACGCGAAGGCGTCGCCGTCGACGATGGCCCGACTCGGCGGGTTCCAGACATCGACCCGCAGGACCTCGCAGATCCCGTCCACGTCGGGCGCGAGCAGGCCGACGAACGCGCCGGCAAAGGGGAACGCGCGCCGGAGATCGTCCGCCAGCACGATTGCGTAAGGACCGGCCTCGAACACGGCGAGCAGACGCTCATCGCCCACCACATCGCGGGCACGCGCGAGCGTCGCAGGGGCGGGCGCGCGCACGAGCGACGCGGCTCGATCGAGCGCATCGGAATCGAAGGGCGGCACGGGCAAAGGCGGCGGCGCCCCGTGCTCCACACGCGCGGCGAGCACGTCGACCAGCGGGAAGTGGCCCGCCATTGCATACAAAAAATCGTCCACGAGCTCGAAGGGCTCACGCCGCAGGTGATCGACGACATGCACGTCGAGCCAAGCGCGAAACGTCGCCGCCATCGCCGCGAGCTCCCGCTCGGTCGTCGCATCCGGTCCCGGTCGCGTCAGCGCCGCGCATGTGAGGCCACCGAGCGGGAGACCTGCATGCGCCGTCTCGCCGGTGCCGCGATCGGTGAGCGTGAGCCCGACGCTGCTGCTGCCAAAGCCGCGCAGGCTGCGGTCCGCCGCGAAGACGGAGGTGATCGCGAGCTCGAGCTCGCGGCCGGCGAGCGTGAACGCGTGGCGATGCCCGCCGAGCAGCGCGGGAAGGTGCTCCTCGCACCACGCCCAGAGCGAGCCCGGCCGCGGCGGAAGGATCGCCGCGGTGATCAGGATCTCGCAGGCCGTATATTCCGACAAACCCTCGATACCTGCCGCGTCGACCTCGGCGCAAAGCGTCGCAAGCGCGCGGGTGAAGTTGTCCCTGGCATCCGGTCCCGTCGGCACGTCGAGATACCGCAGCGCGAGCGAGTCGTTGCCAGAGCACGGCAAGCGCCACCGATGGATGCCACCGTCGCGCTCGACCACGACCTCGAGCCCGGCGTCGACCCACCCATGGTGCGGGGTCAAGCGAATGAACCTGAACCACGCGCCTTCGACCCGGAGCGTGGTGCCGCCCTCGCGCGCCGCGTGTCCCACGAGCCAGCCGCCGCCGTCGCGCAAGAGCGTCCACAGTGTGCCCTCTGAAGCCACGGGCGCGGGGAAATGGCGCAGCCAGTAGCCATTGAGCGCCTCGCCGAGCGCGTGCCACAGGCCCTCGGCCCACAGCGGGAGCGGCAGCTTGTCCGCGACCGCGCCGAGCTGCTCCCGGCGCACGGCCTCGCGTGGATCGTGCGTATAGTCGATCGAGATCCCGAGCTCGTCGGAAACCTCCGCCTCGGGCACGATCACGCGCGCGTCGGCCAGCGCGAGCTCCCGCGCCGCGTCGCGCACGGTGTCGACGACCGTGAGCCTCTGCAATACCTGCAGCCGGTCCGACGGTTCGAGGAGGTCGACCACGAGGGGCGTCCCCGTGCCGAGGATGCGGATCGCGGCGTCGCGGGCGAGGGCGACGACCTCTGCGACGACCGCCTCGCGCGTGAGCTCTCGGGTGCGCACGAGCTCGTCGATGAAGACTTGATGAGACGTGGAGAACATCGAGGGCGATGCTACCGCCGAAGGCAGATGAGGTCGAGGTAGGGGCGCAGTCGATACGACTGGCCCGAAGCTTCGAGGCCCCTCACATTCACCGGAGGAGACGAGATGACCATCGACCTCGACGCGTACCTTCGACGTATCGGTTACAACGGGCCGCGGGCGGCAACGCTCGATTCCCTGCGCGAGCTCATCCTCCGCCACACCGAAGCCATCCCGTTCGAGAACCTGAACCCGCTGCTCGGGTGGCCGGTGCCGCTCGAGCTTCCGGCGCTCGAGCAAAAGCTCGTCGAGAGGCAACGAGGCGGCTATTGTTTCGAGCAAAACCGCCTCTTTCAGGCAGCGCTCGAGGCCCTCGGCTTTCGTGTCACGGCGCTCGCCGCGCGCGTGCTCTGGAACGCCGCCGAGGACGCGATCACGCCGCGCACCCACATGCTCCTGCGCATCGACCTGGGCGACGAGCCGTACATCGTCGATGTCGGTTTCGGTGGACAAGTCCTCACCGGTCCGTTGCGCCTCGAGCTCGGCACGGAACAGCCGACCCCCCACGAACCTTTCCGGCTGCTCCCGAGGGAGGACGATGTCTTGATGCAGTCGAAGATCGGCGACGACTGGAAGACGACCTACCGCTTTGACCTCAAACCACAATATCCGGTCGACTTCGAGATCTACAACTACTACCTGTCGACCCATCCACGCTCGCATTTCCGCACCGGATTGATGGTGGCCCGGTCCATCCCCGGTCGTCGCTACACGCTTCGAAACCGGCAATTTGCCGTTCACCACCTCGGCGGCCCCACCGAACGTCGTGCCCTGGAGAACGCCCAGGACCTGAGGCGGACCCTGGAGCGCGACTTTTTGCTCGCCGTACCCGACACGCCCGAGCTCGAAGCCGCCTTCGAACGCCTCCCGTAATGGGCGCTGCGCGAGCTGGATACAGGTGCGTGGGTGGGTTGTTTCTGCGCGCATGGGAAAACGTTTTTCACGCCCGACCCGACCGGTTTTCCTGGACATCCAGCCTCACGACCCGACCCGCCGACCTTCCGGTTCTCGACCATTCCTCGATTCGCTGCGCGCGGCCAGGCGACCCCATGAGGAATGGCGCTTGCAACTGCGCGAAACGGCGACGCCTCGGACGGATCCGCACCCGTCGAGAGCGAGCCAAATGGGGGATATCGCAATGAAGCAGCAAAATATCGGACGGTACGTGCGCGGCGGGGGAGCCTTCTGCCTCGTCTTGTCTTTCGTGGCGGCAGGTTGTGTCGTGGAAACGAGCGAGGATCACGAGTTCGTCTTCGTCGAGGAGCAGGGGGCCGACCTGGAACGGAAGGGCGAAACGGTGAAGCAGGTGGAGATCATCGAGCAAAAAAGGCGGAAGAGCGACGTCTGCCAGACCGTGCCGGAATGCGATGAGATCCGCCTGCAGTTCAAGCTGAAGCTCACGCCGATGGGCCAGAAAGGGCACGCGTCCACCGCGCAGATCAGCGCCGGCGAGTGCACCCCCATGTTCGGGGGCCAGAGCGATGACCCAGTATGCTGCGATTGCGGAGTGCTGCCGTAACGAGGAGGTTCAACCCGGGGCGAGCATCGCAATCATGGCCGCGGGTTCGCGGATGCCCTCCGCGGCCATGAAGCGCCGGCTCTCCTCGATGAGCGCGAGGCCCTCGGCGCCGCCCCGGAGCGCGCCCAAGCGGGCGCGCGCGGCTTCCCGATAAAGCGCCATTTCCGTCCGAGCGAAGCCCTCCACGGCCGCGGAGAGCGCACGCGCGGCCCGGTCTCGATCCCCCCCGAGCCGCGCCGCAGCGGCCCGGATCAACGCCGCGAGCGGCGCCGCGTGCGGCAGCGCGGTGCGCTCGATGCGGCGGGCCTCGGTGAGGGCCGTGCGGACGAGCCGCGCCTCGCGCGAGCGGAGCGCGTGGACCGGTCCACACGCAGCCGCCGCGAGCGCAGCGCGCGCCCGGAGGTGGCAAAGCTCGACGCGAATGCACTCCACCCAGAGCAGCTTCGATCCGCGAAGGTGCGGCCACGCATCCTCGATGTACGCCCATGCGCGCTCGGCTTCGCCCATGTAAAGGCACGTCTGCACGACGCTGATCACCCGATGGTATTGCTGTGTCGGGTTGAGCCGCCACTCGAGCTCGACGTCCTCCGTCCGAAGCGAGGCGTCGTACTCCTCGGCGCGATCCGCGGCGAGCCACGACAAACTCGGCTGGCCGAGCCGGCAGCTACTCATCGCGAAGAGATCACCCCGCCGCTCGGCGTCCCGCATCGAGCGGGCGAGCCGCTCGCCGAGCTCCCGCACCCGGCCGAGCTGCGCGAGCGCGGAGAGCGCGAACGCGTCGAGCATCGCGAGCTCCCAGGCGATGCCCTGGCAGCGCTCTCGTAAAAGGGCCGCGGACTCGTCGCAAAAGCGCACCGACGCCGCCCAGGACGCAGCAAACCACGAGCACGCGGCGCGAGACGCGAGCGCCCAGGCTCGGTCGTAAGGGTCCCCGGTCTCGCGGGCCAGGTCCTCGGCGAGGCAAAGCAGCCGCTCGCTGTGCCAGCGAAGCAGCGGCCACCGGAAGCACGCTTCCACCGAGGCCTCGTAGCCGAGCGCCCGCGCCATCCGGGAGCGCTCGCCGAGCTTCAGCGCGGCGCTGAGCTGCTTGACGCCGAGCGCGTCGGCGGTCGTGAAATTGATCAGCGCCAGGCTCGTCGATACCCCCCAGAGGGTATCGAGGCGCGCGAGCGCCTGCGCGGAGACCTGATCAGGGCTGCGACGCTTGACGCGGACGCCCTGCGCGAGGAGCCGCTGGCGCACGAAGAGCGCCGACCAGAACGCTCGTCGCGAGGAGTCGGGCAGGCGCACGCCGACGCGCACGAGCACCGAGCGAAGGAGGCTCATTCCCTCGTGAATGCGCCCGCTGTGCAGGTATTGCTCCGCCGCACAGCGCTCCAGGGTGAGGATCTGCATGTCGTCGTGCGCCTGCGCCGCGCGTGTGGCAGCTGCGGCCATGAAGGCCTCTGCCGCCTCCCCACCACGCCCCGCGTTGGTCAGCGTCTCGCCGAGCTTTCGCTCGACCTTCCAGCGCTCCTCGCCGTGGGTGTCCAGCGTGAGCGCCTTGCGGTACAACGCCGCCGCGCGATCGAAGGCCAGCGAGGCGGCCGCGCGATCGGCCGCCAGCAGCGCATAATGGCTCGCCGCGCGAGCGTCGCCGGCGCCGAGGTAATGCTCGACGAGCGCCTCCGGGTCGGGCGAGGGGAGGGAAAGGAGCGCCTCCGCGAGTCGGCGGTGGCAGGTGCGAAGCTCCTCGGCGGGGAGATCGGCGACGAGCGCCTCGCGGATCCGATCATGGTACGTCTCGACCGCCAGCTTGCCATTGAGCTCGGTGAATCGCAAAAGCGAGAGCTGGCCGAGGCGGGCGGCGTCCGGGCGTCCCGTCTCGCCGAGCCCCGATGCACGCAATGCGACCCCGCGATCGATGGGCCCGCCGGCCACCGAGACGATTTCGAGCAGGCAGCGCTCACGCCGGGTGAGCTGCTCGACCCGAGCCTGGATGACCCGGGAGAGGTGCAGATCGAGCGCCGCGCCGGGCGCGGCGCGGAGATGACGGGCGAGCTCGCCGATGAAGAAGGGGGAGCCGGCCGACTCCACCGCCATGCGCGCGGCGAGCGGTTCGAATGCGGACCCTTCCGAGGCGAGCACCATCGAGAAAAGCGCGCGCGAACACCCCTCGTCGAGCGGCGAGAGGACAATCCTTCGCGCGGCGCCCTCGGGCAGCTCGCGGGCCATGGAGGCGACCGCCTCCAGGATCGGGCTGCGATCGACGTCCTCGCTGCGATACGAAAGGATCACGAGCATCGGCGGGGCGTCCTCGGGGCGCAAGAGCTCGCGCAGGAGCAGGCCGCTGTCGGCGTCGCCCCATTGCAGGTCGTCGATCCAGAACACGAGGAGCCGGAACAGCGCGATGTTGGCGGCGAGCTCGCGCATCGCTTCGAATCCGCGCTGCCGGAGCTCCTGGGGATCCTGAGCGCTCGCCGCGTGCCCGCGAGAGGTGGCGAGCGCCGGGACCCTCCCCAGCACGGGGAAGAGCCGCGTCAGCGCGGCCCCGTGCGCCGGTGCAATCGCGTCGAGGTGGTAGGGATGGAGGCTGACCAGATAACGGCTCAGCTCGTCGACGAGCGAATCGAACGCCTTGTACGGAACGGATTCCTGCGGGTGGCAGCGGCCCCGAAATGCGACGAGGTCGAGCTCGGTCTCGATGAGCGAGGAGAGGAATCGCTGCACGAGCTCGGTTTTTCCCATTCCCGAGGCTCCCTCCACGCGCACGAGCACGGCATGTCCGCTCTTGACGTCCTCGAAGGCAGCGCGCAGCGCCGCGAGCTCCTCCGCGCGACCGACGAAAGGGGCCTCTTTTGCTGGGGGCACGGCCTCGGAGAGCTCGCTCGGGCTGCTGCCGAGGGCCTTGAGAATCGTGTCGCCCCCGGCGCGACGCGCGGGGTCGGGATGGAGCAGGGCCATGACCAAGGCATCGAGCGCAGGCGGCGTCGCAGGCGCGAACTCCCGCGGCGGCCGCACGTACGCCTGCTGTTTGTGCCGGAGCACGTCGGGCACCGAGCCGGTGAAGGGCAACGACCCGGTCAGCGCCTCGTAGAGCATCACGCCGACGCTGTACCAATCGGCCGCCGGCGAGAGCCGTCCGCCGCGCATCTGCTCCGGCGCCATGTAGGGGAGTGTCCCGACAACCTCCCTGTCGGGCGGCCATTGGCTGCCCTGGCGGTAGGGGATGGTGAGTCCGAAATCGAGGATGACCAGGCGGCCCTCGCGGGTCACCACGACGTTCGAGGGCTTGATGTCGCGGTGGATCTTGCCGCCGGCGTGGAGCGCCGCGAGGCCGTGGACGAGCTGCGGCAGCGTCCGCGAGAGGCGCTCGAGCGCGGCGGGAGGGAGGCCCTCCGAGGTGTCTTCCTCCCGGCAGGGGACCTCGGAGCCATCGACGAGCGCGAGGCGCATCCGGCTCCTCGGCTCGGTGAGGAGCGGGGCGCATCCCTGGGGACCGCGCACGTGCTCGATGAAATGGACGCCGTCGAGCAGCTCCATCGTGAAGAAGCAGTCTTCGCCCTGGGCGACCAGCTCGTAGAGCTCGACGAGGTTCGGGTGGGTGATGCCGGCGAGCGAGCGGAACTCTTCCTTGAGGTAGTAGAGCAGATTGGAATCGAGGTATTCCAGCGTCTTCAGGGCGACGTCGCGCCCCATCTCCACGTCGTGGACGCGGTAGACCGAGCCCATCCCCCCCCGCCCGATGAGTTCGATGGGACGAAAACGGTCGGTCCCCTGGAATGGATGATCGGGGACGCCAGGATTGAGCCACGCGACCATGGATGAAGCCTTCTCCGTCTCGCAGCGTCTGCCGGCCTGCTCGGCCGGCTCGGGCGGCAATATCGGGCAGAGGAACCGCCATCGCAATCGGGCGTACCAGCATCCGGTCCCGAGCGTCACGACATCCCGGAAATCTCCTCGACCAGGACGGGCCAACGAAATCCGCCGCGCTTCGTCCTGTATTTCATGGATTTGCGCCGGTCGAGAGCGCGGACACCATGCCCTCGGCGCCGACGATGTCCAGGAAATGCGGCAGACCTCGCTCCACGAGCTTTTCGTCGAGATCCCGGAGGAAGCGAAGGTCCTCGAGCTCACGCTCCTCGGGCGGCCAGATCGCGCAGAGATTGCCGAGACGCCCGGTGGGATTGTGGAGCTCGGCGTGCGCCAAGATCGCGTTCACCGCATGCCGTGCCGACTCGTTCGCCGCCTCCATCGTGGTCAGCCGGGTATACGTCTTCATGTACGTCCCGGCAAACGCGAGGGTATCAAAATAGATCCCGTACTTGCCCGGCTCCCCGGGCCGCGACGCCCATTCGCCGGGACGGTTGATGAGGAGCGGCGCGTCGTTGGCGAGGACGCCGCTGCCGTCCTCCTTGAACCGGATCGCGTCGTCGATATGATAAAAAAGCGGCTCGGGGGGCGGCCAGAAGAGCAGCCCCGGCTCGCCGTCGCGCGCCGCCGCGCGCCCGCGGCTGCGCTTCTCGAGGCCCTGCACGATCTGCCGCCAGACCTCGCGCGCAATCTCTTCGCGTGACGATTCCCACGCGCACTTTCCGGTGTTCCGGCTCCTCTTGTACCAGTTCGCGATGCATACGGACAGGGTGCCCCGGTATCCGCTGTTCACGCGGGGCTTTTGCCTCCAGAAGATCGCCTGCGAGATCGACGAGAGCCCCCAGTCCGAGTCCGGGAAATAGGTGTGGCCGTTGACCCACTGAATGTCCTCCGCGAAATAATACTGAATACCGCTGAGGTGCTGCAGAGCGCCCTCGGGGTGCGCTCTCTCCAGCCCGCCGGTGGGGAGCTCGCGAATCCGGCGGAGCGTATCGTCCCGCGGTCCCTCATCGGACCCCGCCGGGTGCGCGCGCTCGTACGCCTCCACGAGCTCCTCGGTGACGAGGCGCTTCACCTCCTTGGCGGGGAGCGCAATCAGGAAGTACCCCATGGCATAAAGCGCGGATCTGCCGTCGAAGCGGTGGACATCGAGCCGGATCTCGCCGTCCCGGAGCCGAATGCCCCGCAGCTCTCCGTGGATGAACCGGACGCCCTGCGCTTCGAGGTAACGGCGCCAATGCGCGAACCAGGCCTCGCTCGTGGGACCATTCAGGGTCCCGTCCAGGTATTGCGTGTCGGCGAGCTGGTCGAGCATGAGCTGCATCGTGACATTGCCCTGCGTCCGCGCGTCCCCCTCCCGCGCCGACATGGCCACGAGCGCCTGCGGCCAGGCGTCCATCGATTCCTGGAGCTCCGGGTTCAGGCGGTCGCCCTCCAGGAAATCCCACCATGAGATCTGCTCGTATTCCTTTTCGCGGCGCGCGCTCGACGAGGTGAGGTATTTGAAGAGCTTGCGCTCGAACTGCTGCATGTCCTCGAGCGTGAACCGCATGGTCACCAGCAAGGCGTGGAGATTCCTCCAGATCACCTCGAACGACCGCGCCACGCGGCGCGGGACGAGCGCGGGGGCGCCCTCGCGCTCGGTCATGACGGCCTGGGTGCTCGTCGAGACGAGGTTATCGTAGACCGTGCGCGTCGTCTCCATGGGGTAGGTGTCGATCCACATGCGCAGATCGCGCAAGGTCCCGAATCTCTTGATGGCCGCACGCGTGCGCGCCGCTCGTACCGGGGAGACGGGCACGTCCTCGAGGATGGGCGTGCGCCGCATCGTGTCGAAGAGATGCCAGTAGAATGCCGGAAAGAAGCGGAATCCATGCTCCCCTGGCAGGATGGCCTCCCGCACGAAGAATCCCACGTAATTGCGTTTGTCGGCCGGCCTCTCCGGATCGTGGGCGTCCCCGAGCCCCCAGGTATCCAGGCGCGACGTCCGGGGCAACGAGGGATGCGGGCTCATGCTCGGCGGATCCTGGACGCCGAACACCGTGACGAGCTGCTCTTTGACATAGTTTGCCCGCGCAAGGGTGAGCGCCTCGTCCGGCACATCCGCGAAACCCTCGATGTCGACCTCGCGCAGGAATGGATATCGATTGAGCTTCTCGGCCACCGCAGCGAGGATACGCGCGGCCTCCGCCGGATCGGCCGGCACCGCTTCGCCCGGCGCGAAGTAGATCTCTTCGTCGAGGCGAATGATCGGCTCGGTGCTCCGCATTCGCTTCTCGGGCTCCTCGAGCCAAGCGGGCCAGTTGACGCGCGTCCACTGGGTCCGCGCCATGCCGCCGACCTCGGACCGCCCGGGGATGGTCGGCTCGCCGCCATCCTTTTCCCAGACGAACACCTGGAACCCGCGCTCCGAGAGCTCGTGCGCGGCGGTGAGGCCGGCAATCCCTCCCCCGAAAATGGTGACGATCTTGGGTTCCTTCGGCGCTGCCATCTCCCCCTCCCTCCGTATCAGGCGAGGCCAGCCGCCCTCGCCGTCGATTGCCGAAACCGCCGCAGCAGGGCCGGAAATGCCCGATCGCGGACCGCTCCGTGCAGGTATGTCTGGACCGCGTCGTGCAGGGCGATCACGTCCTCCACGCGCGCGAGCACCACGAGCCGTTCCTCGAGCAGCGCCTCCAGCAAGGTGCGCTGCGCGTCGACCAGATCGAGGATCGTCCGCCGATCCGTGCGCAGGAGGACGTCGGGCGAGGGCGGGGCCTCGACGAAATGGATATCGTGAGGTTCACAGCGCAGGCCGAGCGCCTCGCCGTCCACCTCGATCCGGATCTCGCGGTGCGCGAGCCGCTCGCACAGGCGCTCGAAGATCCAGGGCAGATCACGCCGCAGCGCCGCGAACGATTCCGCGAGGAACGCGGCGAAGGAGGCCTCAGGCGGTGACGCGCTCGAAGATCGCATGGCCCTCCATGAAGACCCGCTCACCGCGGACGACTCCGCTCAATCGCAAAAAACCACGGATCTCATTGATGATGGTGATCCCGAGGTCGTGATCGTTTGGCACGATGATCTGCGCGACCTCTTCGGCCTCGAAGCCGAGGTGGAGCTCGTCGCCCTCGGCTGCCGCGCGGATATCGAGGCGCCGCGGCACGTCCGTCGCGGTCTCGGGCGCGAGGAGGGCCATCACCCGGGGCACCTTGAAGACGCGCCGTGGCCGGAGGTATCCCTCCTCTTGGACCACGATATCGCGGCTCGCCAGCACGCGGTCGAGCTTTGCGCCCTTCCAGAGGAGGAGCGCCTGCGTGCGCACCTCGTGGTGGCCGCGGTCGGCGAGGCGCGAAAAGACCACGCTCCACGGCGAGGTGGCCGAGGCGGACAGGCCGTAGCCCCATTCCCAGGCGAAATCGCCGCCCCAGGCGAACCGGCCCCAGTTGTGATCGTGGTACGCGGGCGCGCCCTCGAAGCGGTGCGTGCGGCCGGAGACGACGACCGTCCCCGAAGCGACGAGCCGCGGGACGAGGAGCCAATGCAGCGATCCGGCGCTGCCCAGCGCGAATTGACGCTTGGACAATGGCAACGTCGTCGGCCGCAGGGAGAGGGCCATCGAAATGGGACGATCTGCGAGCGTCACCGCCAGCTCGTACCGCTCGCCGGAGATCTCGAGGCGATTCTTCCCGAAGGTGGCCCCGAGCCGATCGCGGCGGAGCACGACCTCGTCCTCGCCATGGACCTCCACGTCGCCATCCCATTGTTCCTCGCGCACGAGCGCCGTCACCTGCGCGCGCGCCTCGCCTTCGGGGCCGCCCGTGACGCTGAAGTTCACGATCGTATCGATGCCCGGGCCGTGGATGCAGAAATGCAACCATTCCTTGTGCGCCGCGCGCTCCGCGCGCGTGGCATGTGGAAAACGGAACGCATCGAGGCGCGCGAGCACGGAGGCGGGCAGCGTGTTCACCGCAAAAGCCCCCGGATCGGCGGGCGTCTCCCGGCCCCCTCCCGGCGCTCCGTCGGCGAGGGCACGCGCGCCGCTTCGAGGACCGAAAGCACGTTCGTTCGGAACGAGATCAAGCCGAGGACGAAATGGAGCGTCACCTCGTCCTCTTCGCGCCCACCTCCCTGCGCGCGCTCGCCGCAATACGCGAGCGCGACGTCGAGCTTCTTGCATACGGCGAGGAGGCCCAAGGCGAAGTCGAGCACCGGCTCGTTGTCGTTCAGCGCGTCAGCCCTGCGATCGAGGATCCGGCTCGGCATCGTCGCCTCCCAGCGCGAAGAATCTGGAGAGCATGGGCTCCAAGGCCTCGACGCGCGTCGCGAGGACCAGCGCGTCGAAAAGCGCGGAGGGCTCGGCCGCGTCGCCGTCGTCGAGGCTGACGGCGCAGGTATCCCAGAGAATGCGCCCGCGGCGGATCAGCGCCGAGTCCGCAAGCTCCGTGCGATAACGCCGCCCCTCCGGCGTCAGGGCAAACCGGCGCCCCTCCGCGACGAGCGCGCGGACGAACGCCTCCGCGGCGAGCGGGTGCGCCCTCATGGCGGCCCGCAGCTCGTCGAGGATCGCGGCCAGCTCATCCTCGGGGTGGCCGAGGACCACACGCAGGGGATTCTCGCCGTTTGTCATGGCACCGTCCTGCCCGTTTCGTCCGCGGGCGCCGGCGGCTCGGCGGGCTCGGCGGGCTCGGGCCGCTCGAGCACCTCGATCCAGAGCGGGATGTCGCGCCGAGGGGATTCGGGCGAGCTCACCTCGATCGTCCCGCGATAACGCTGTCGGGGATAAAAACGCTGCTGTTCGAGCGCGACGCGCACGTCCACGAGGATCTCCTGCCCCGGCCCGAGGCGCGCCGTCGCTGGTGTGACACGAACAGAGCCCTCGAAAGGCTCGCTGCAATCGATGCTGGTGAGCGCCGAGGCGCGCACCGAGATGGCCGCCTCGCTCCGGCTCGCGTTTTCCAGGACGAACTGGCCCACGGCCTCGCCGCCCGGGTGGCCGGTGATGCGCAGCGCCCGCAGCGAGGCGCCCGCGCGCGGCGCGCGCGTCCTCTCCAGCCGGCTCATGAAGAGATCGGCGTGGTCCCGACCGAACGCGAGCACGCGGTTCAGGATATCGAGGTGCAATCGCATGAGGTCGATCAGGAGATCACCGTCGGTCGCGCTCTCCCCGATGGGGACACGCGGCAGCTCGGGGCCGCGACGCTCGCCCGTGATCTCCCTCAGCCGGTGCAGGTTCCCGAGCGCCTCCGCGAGCCCTTCGAGCACCGCGGTCCGCGCCTCCTTGAGGCGCTCGGATTGCTCCCGTCCTGGATTGGCTCCCTCGAATTCGTCGGTCCGCGGTCCATGGCTCATGTTCCTTCCCTCCCCTACCGATCCCGATCGATCACGTAATCGACGAGGCCGGACAAGAAATCGAGATGCACCGAAGGCCCGAGCCCGCTGCGAGCTGCGCCGAGGGCCGCGGCCGCCTCCCGTGCTCTCCGCCGCGCCTCGCCCTGGGCGTGCGCGATGCTGCCGTGGCGGCGGATCAGCGCGAGGAGGAACGCGACATCCTCCTCGCACTTCCATGCCTCGGACGGCCATGCCGAGGCTCCCGCGTACGGCGGCCTCTTCTTGCGCAGGATATCCCGGGCGCGGGCGCGCTCTTCGGCAGCCGCCGAGCGCATCGCGTGCATGAGGATCAGCGTGTGCTTGCCCTCCCAGAGATCGCCGCCGATTTCCTTTCCGTAACGCCCCTCGTCCGCGGTCAGGTTCAGGACGTCGTCCTGGATCTGGAACGCAGCGCCGAGCGCCGCGGCAAACCGCGTCAGCGGGTCCACGCGGCAGGTTTGTCCGCCGGCAATGATCCCGCCGATCTGCACGGGCGCGATGAAGCTGTAATAGCCGGTCTTTTTTTCGACCATGTGTACGTAATCGGCGTCGTCGAGGTCGAAGGCGCCGTCGCGGATCCACTCGAGCTCGATGGCCTGGCCCTCGGCGGACTCCTTGGCCATGCGGTGGATGACCTCGAGGATGCGGAGCGCCTTGCCCACGCCGAGCGTCCGGGTGTTGTCGAGGAGCGGCCCGAGCGCGAGCGCGAGCATGGCGTCTCCGATGTTCACCGCGATGGGGACGCCGTAGATTCCGTGGAGGGTCGGCTGGTCGCGCCGCCGTTCGGAGCCGTCCTCGACGTCGTCGTGGATGAGGAACGCGTTATGGTAGAGCTCGAGCACCGCCGCGGACGGCAATGCCGCCTCGAGCCGCCCTCCGAGCGCGCGGCAGGTCGCGATGCAGATCGCTGGCCGGAGCGCCTTTGCGCTGCGCATGGGGTATTCGAGCATGCGCTCGTACAGGACGCCGCGGCACGCCGTCTCCCGCGCGATCATGGCCTCGAGCTCGATCAGCGTAAGCTCGCGACATTCGTGCAAATAATCGACGAGATGGGAGGCGCTCACGAAGTTATGGGAGAGAGTCTAACGCCGCGCGCCCAGAGATCGAGGTCGAGCGGCGGTCACGCGCGAAATTCGTGGACTCTGTGCGAGACGAACAGGCCCTATCCCGTCTGCGTCGAATGGCTTTCAGGCGAGACGGGACGGCCCCCACGTCCCAGGCGATGCAGGACGCATCAGCGGCAGCATGGGATATCCCTGCAAAAGCCGGTGCCGCTGCGGCCCCGACATGCGCCGCGCGAGCTCGCCGTGCCACGACATCATCGTTCCATCCATTCGAGCATCGCGAGATCGTCGGGCCCGCCGCGCTCCCGGAGCGCATGAATCACGCGCGCCCTGTCCTCCGGAGACCGATTCTGGCTCAACTTGAACTTGGCCTCCAGGCGATCGATCGGGAGCGTGAGGCCCACGATCGCGTCGAGCAACTCTTCGCGGACGTTGCTATCGAGGGTTTCGAAGCGCCACGGCTCGCTCGCGCCTCGCTCGTGGAAGGCGGAGAGATCGCCCAGCAGGGCCGCGAGGCTCGCTCGATCCATCGGGGCTTCGAGGCGTCCGTGGGCATGCACGACCATGTAGTTCCAGGTCGGGACCTGCTTGCGCGGATGCTCGTACCAGTGGGCCGAGACGTAACCGTGCGGGCCCGAGAAGACCACGGTCGCAGGGCGGCCCGCGAGTTTCCAGATGGGGTTCGCACGGGCGACATGGGCGCGCAGGGTGCCGCTTGGACCCGCGTTGCGATCGAGGAGGAAGGGCAGGTGCGCGATCTCCAGGGAGCCATCGTCATGGGTGACGATGAGGGCGCCGAACGAGTAGGCCTCGATGAAGCCGTGGATCTCTGCCGGGTCGGTCGCTTGAAACGTTTTGGGGAGGTACACGCGGACGCAGGGTAGCGCATTACGCGTCGCGTGGTCGAGGGGTCACGCGGGTTTCGTGGATCTACACGTCGCCTTTCGCCATACACGAATCCGGACCATTCCGCAGCGCCATTTGCATCCCGACGCGATGGAGACGATGCCGCAATGCGGCCGGCGCCAGCACCTCGACCCCATCCCCCAGGCCCATGAGCTGGTCCGTGGCCACGTCCTCGCTCTCCAGCAGCAAATCCACCGTCCGAAAGCCCTCCGCGTCCGGCGGCCCCGCGTCCTCCAGCATCCGGCGCACGGCGTCGTGCGGGATCACGTGGGGAAGCAGCTTCTGCGCACGGGACGAGAGGCGAACACGGCACGGGTACGTCAAGAGCGAACGGTCGAACGCCGCCGACGATTCGGCCCACCAGGCGGCGAGATCGAAATCATCCGGGCGGGCGAACGTCTCCGTCCTCGCCTCGGCCCGCTGGATCCGGCTGATCCGGTAGGTCTTGATCGCCCGCCGATGCCGCGCGATCAAATACCACGTCCCCCCTTTGAGGACGAGCCCGAGCGGGTCCACGCGACGCCGGGCCGCCCTCTCCCCGTGGCGCAGGTCGAGCCGACGACCTTCCCAGACGGCCTCGGCGACGGCCGGCAACGCATCGAGGTTTTCCCGTCGCGCAAACCACCCCGGCGCATCGAGCAGGAATCGCTCCCGGATCCGACCGGCGCGGCCGCGCAGCTCCGCCGGCAGGGTCGCGTCGACCTTGGCGCGCGCCGTCGCGGCGACCGTGGCCAATCCGAGGTCGGCGACCGCCTGCGGCGCGCCGGACAAGAACAGGGCGCTCGCCTCGTCGGCGGTCAGGCCATCGAGGTGCGTACGCCAGCCCGGAGCCAGGCGGATTCCGCCGCCCGGGCCCGACTCGGTCCAGAGCGGAACCCCCGCCGCGAGGAGCGACGCGATGTCCCGGTAGAGCGTGCGAACCGAGACCGAGAGCTCATCGGCAAGCTCGGTCGCCGTGGCGTGCCTGCGCCGCTGGAGGATGAGGAGGAGCGCGAGAAGCCGGCTGGATCGCACGCCCGCATCATGCCAGAAAAACGCTGACAGAAGGTGTCAGGGATGCCCGGGTATCTTCCGGCCATGACACGAACCCAATACTACGTAGCGGCCAGCATCGACGGGTACATCGCGGACGCCGAGGGTCGCCTCGGCTGGCTTTTTCAATTCAACGACGTCGACGGCGTGGACGCGCATTACAAGGCCTTCCTCGCCGGGGTCGGCGCGCTGGCCATGGGCGCCGCGACCTACGAGTTCCTCCTCGCCGAAGGCCTGAAGACGTGGCCGTACGCCGGTCTGCCGACCTGGGTGTTCACCCATCGCGCGCTGCCGGCCTTCCCGGACGCGGACATCCGGTTCACCGCCGAGGACGTGGGCGTCGTGCACGAGCAGATGGTGCGCGCGGCCGAGGGGAAACACGTCTGGCTGGTCGGCGGCGGCAACCTCGTCGCGCAGTTCGCGCGGCGAGGACTGCTCGACGAGATTCTGCTCGGCGTCGCGCCCGTGGTGCTCGGCAGCGGGGCGCCGCTCCTGCCGGCGTCGATTCCAGGCCCGCTCGTGCTCCAGGGGATCAAGCGGTTCGACCGCGGGTTCGTCGAGCTGCGATACGAGATCCCACGCGCGTAAGTCCTGGTCGCTCGCGCCTGACGTAGGTGGTACGGCGCGTCTCCACTTCCGCCGTCTGTTTGCCCCCTCCCCGGGCAGGACGGTAGGTTCTCGGCGTGCTCGCCCCCGAGCTGACCGTCGCGCTGGTAGCGAAAGCCCTCGTGGGGGAGCGGCAGGCCGTGCGCGCGCTCGTCGACAGGCTCACGCCCGTCGTCCAGATGCGTGTCGCGCGGGCGCTCCGGCGGCGGCGAGGGGCGGCGCTCGGGCGTGATGTCCGGCAGGAGGTCGAGGACCTCACGCAGTCCGTGTTCCTGGCCATCTTCGCGAACGGCGGGCAGGCCCTGCGCAAGTGGGACCCTGCCCGCGGCTCCTCGCTCGAAGGCTTCGTCGGGCTGCTCGCCGACCACGAGATCGCCTCCATCCTGCGCAGCCGCCGGCGCAGCCCCTGGACCGAGGATCCGACCACGGACGAGGACCTCGCCGAAGACGCGCCCCCGGGCGACGTCGGGCCCGAGCTCGAAACCCTCACGCGCGAGGCCCTGCGGACGATCGTCGACCGCCTGCGCGAGCGCCTGAGCGACCGCGGCCTCGAACTGTTTTTCCTGCTCTTCGTCGAGGAGCGGTCCACCGAGGAGGTCTGCGCGGACACGGGCCTCACGCCGGACGCGGTGTACGCGTGGCGCAGCCGGATCGGGAAGCTCGTCCGGCAGATCGCCGCCGAGCTCGTGTCAGAAAACGAGGCTTCGGATCGTAGCCCTGTCCGGAGGCCCCCCTGATGACCACGGATGAGCTGCTGAAAGCCGTGGCGCAGGCTGCGCGCGAAGCCGAGGACGAGATCGACGAGGAGATCAGGCAGAGGCCACTCGACGAGGCGGCCCGCGCGCGGTTCACGGACGCGATCCTCGCGCAGATGGAAGCCGAGAAGCCCGCCGAGAAGATCCCCGCCCCGGCTCCGCCGCCGCGCGAAGGCGCCCAGGTCGTCCCGCTCCCGAAGAGACGCACGTGGGTGCCCGCGATCGCCGCGCTGGCCGCCGCCGCGGCCGTCGCCCTGCTCGTCGGGCTGCCCGGCCGCGGGCCCTCGAACGGGGACCCGCTCCCTGCCTACGAGCTCAGCCTTCTCGGCGGCGAGCACAGCACCCGCGCGGAGCCCGCCCCGACCGATCCGCGCCCCCCGCTCCGCCTCGGCCCGGGTTCGTCCCTGGAGATCGTGCTCCGCCCGGCTTCCCCGGACCGGAAGCCGATCGCCGCGGGCGGCTTCCTGATCCAGGACGGACGTGCACGCGTTTGGCCGATCCACCCGGACATTTCTCCCGATGGAGCCGTCCGGGTGGCAGGGGAGCGGGAAACCCTGTTCCCCGACCTGCCCGCGGGCTCGTACGAGATCGTGATCGCGGTCGGTCGCCCCGGAGCGCTGCCCGACGCAGGCGCGGTGGTCCGCAGCGCCGCGGCGGAGCCGGACGCGCGCGTGCGGCTGTTTCGCCAGTCGATCGTGCTCGTGGCCCCATGACGCCAGCGCCAGCGCGACCGTCGTCGCTCGTCCCCGCCCTGCTCTTCGCGCTCGCGCTCGTCACGCGCGGCGATACACGCCTCGAAGCACCCGCCGCAGCTCCTCCGCCGCCCCTGCCGCTCGAAGTCGAGGTCGCGGGCTGCGGCGCCGTGCTCGCCGACCCCGCCTGCGAGCTGCCCGAAGATCGAACCCTGCGCGTCTGGGTGAAGGCGCCGCCGGGAGCGCGGATCGAAGCGACCTTCGACGCACCCGCGGCCGCGCTCGAAGGCGCCTCGATCCAGGGCGGCACGCTCGGGCGGATCGAGGTCCCCGCGCACACGCGCGAGCTCTCCGTCACGGCCACGCTCGGCGATCGGCGCGCGGCCTTCCGGCTGCCGCTCCGCCCGCCGAACCCCGATCCCGCTTTGAAGGAGGCCGAGACCCTCCGCCAAACGGGCAAACTCGACGAGGCGGCGAAACAACTCTCGCCGATGATCTCCGACCCCGATCCGGCGCGAAGGGCGCGCGTGCTCGGCAAGCTCGCCCGGATCGACAGGGCCCAGGGCCGGATCGAGGAGGCGATCGGTCGCTTCGAGGAGAGCATGCGAGCCCACCGCGCGCTCGGCCGGATCTCCGACGAGTTCCTCGATGGTTTCGCCCTCTATTACACATTGACGTACCACGGACGGAGGCTCTCGGAGGCGCGGCGCGTGCTCGAACGCCTCGAGCCGCTCGCGGATCGGAACCCGGAGGGGCGCGTGCTCCTGTCCTATTACGCCGGGCTGCTCTCCTCCGAGACCGGCGATCTGCGCACCACGCTGCGGCTCTTGCGCGCCTCGGCGGAGGGCGCCGAGCGGCTCGGGCTCGCCCAGCACCGCCTCGACGTGCTTCAGCTCGAGGCCGACATGCTGCAGATCCTTGGGCGAGGCGCCGAGGGCGAGGCGCTCCTCGCCGAAGCGCGCGCGTCGTTGCCCGAAGACGCGAGCCCGTGCCGAAAGGCCGCGATGCACACGAACGTCGGCTGGTTCGCGTTGCAAGCGATCGCGCGAGGGGATCGATCGGAGCTCGGCATCGAAGACGCGATCGCCGCATTCTCGCAAGCGCTCTCGATGCATCGCGGGGCGTGCCCGGACCCCGAAAAACTCGCAAATGCGCTCACCAACCTCGCGCTCTCCGAGTTGTTCGGCGGAGACGCCGCGCGGGCAGCGGAGTACCTCACCCTCGCGCGCCGCGAGCGGCCCGATCCGGACGCGCGCCTCGCGGTGTGGCTGCTCGACATCGAAGGTCGCATCACCCTCGGGCGCGGCGAGCCGGCGCGCGCGCTCCCCATGTACGAAAGAATGGCGGAGATCGCGGCGGCAGGCGTGCTCCCGGCGAGCCGCTTTCGCGCGGCGCTCGGGCGCGCGGAGGCATTCGAGGCCCTCGGACGCGTGACGGCCGCGAAGGAGGCTTATGCCGAGGCGGAGGCGCTGCTCGACGACCACAGCCTGCTCGTCCCGCTCGGGCAGGGGCGCGAGACGTTCCTCGGACGGTTCGACGAGGGCGCCCGCCGGCGGGTCGATTTTCTCCTGCGCCACGATCCGGCCGAGGCCGCCGTGGCCGCGCGTCGCTCACGCGCGCGCTCGCTCGCGGCCCTCCGGTGGCAGGGCCGCATCGCGGCGCTCGGCCCCGAGGAGCGAGCTCGCTGGGAGGGCGCCATTCTGGACTATCGGCGCGAGCGGGATGCGCTCGATCACGAGGCCCGCGGAGATTGGAAGCTCGCGGCCGACGCGCTCGCGCGGGTGCGCGCGGGGAGAATCGCCCGCGAGGCGAAGCTCGTGGCCGCGCTCGATCAGGCGCTCGCGGTGCTCGGGCGCGCCGAGGTCGACGAAAACGCGGCGCTGCCCCCCGTGCATCCGGGCGAATTGCTCCTCGTGTATCACCCGATCCGCACAGGCTGGGCGGGGTTTGCCCTCACCCACGAGGGTGTCACGGCGCGCAGGCTGCCCGCGCTGAGCGCGACGGCGACACCGGAGGAGCTCTCGCGCGTGCTGCTCGAGCCTTTCGGGGACGTGATCACGACCGCCCGGCGAATCCGGCTCGCGCCTTATGGTGAGCTCGATCGGATCGATTTTCACGCCCTACCTTTTCGTGGCGCGCCGCTGCTCACGCGCGCGCCCGTGGCTTATGCGGTGGATCTCCCCGGGCGTGGAGAGAGCGTCGAGGCGCTGGCCGGAGAGGGAGCCGCGTGGGCCGTGGTGGTCGCCGATCCGCGGCGCGACTTGCCGGCGGCGCGGCGTGAGGCCGAGATCGTCGCGGGGGCGCTCGAAGAGCGAGGGGACGTCCGGGTGCGGCGATTGTGGACCCGGGAGGCCACGCTGGGCGCGGTGCGCGAGGGGCTCGAAACGCCCGGGGCCATGCTCTTCCATTATGCGGGGCATGGCTTCTTCGGCGGGCGTGACGGCTGGGAGAGCGGCTTACCGCTCGCGGAGGGCGGTTTCCTGAGCGTGCGGGACGTCCTCTCCTTGCCGCGCGTGCCGGCGCACGTCGTCTTGTCCGGGTGCGACACGGCGCGGACGGCGGCCGAGGCGCGGGCCGAGGGGCTCGGGCTCGCCCAGGCGTTCGTCGTCGCCGGAGCGCGGTCGGTCATCGCGGCGACGCGCCCGATCGACGATCGCATGGCCCAGCGGATGATGGCGGCGCTTTATGGATCGCCCTCCGCGCGTGGCCCGATCGACGCGGCCGCTGCCCTGCGCGACGCGGCGCTCGTGGTCCGGGGCGAGGATGCCGCGTCCGACTGGACCAGCCTGCGCGTGCTCGTGCCCTGATCGCGCGCTGTCAGAAAAAAGTGGTGAGGTTGTCAGACTCGACGAGGCGGCGTCGTAAGGGACAGGCGCGGAGGGATACGATGCGAAATCGAATTGCGTTCGGATTGTGCATTCTGGTCATGGGCTGTGCTTCGAGCAGCGCGCCCGAGGTAGGGGAGAGCAAAGCGGCCCTCGTCGCGAACCGCGCTGGGCTGCCGCGACCTACCGATCCGCAGTGTGGCGCGTGCAGGTACGTGATCAACGAAACGCTGGTGTACGCGTCGCTGGACGGCATCGACCAGATGCCCAAGATGGACCTCGTCCTCTACACGTCCACGGGGCAGGTCCTCGGCAAGTATTACGGGCTCGCGCCCCGGACGTACGCTCCGGGCAAGGCGACGTATTGGGTTTCGGAGGGCGCAACGAGGAACGTCGTTTATGGCGTGCTCGGTTGGCAGGGCTTGTCGGGCTACCACACGCAAAAGATTCCGGCGGAGTCCGCGGAGATAGGCCTCCCCACGAAATGATCCGCGCGCTTCTCCTGCGCGCCGCCCGCCTCCCCTCCCGCCCACCCGGCCCCTGCTCACCCGTATCCCCTCTGCCGCCGCGCCACGCATCACCCCGCGTGATGCACCCCTGCGTCCGCGGCGAGGATCCGATGACAGAGAATAATACTGTTGAGGCTGTCAGACCGACGCGCCCCTCGTCGTAGAGAAAGACGAGGTCGGAGAGCGACACCCGAGCCGAGATGCCCGAGCCTTCCTCGGGCCGGCTCGAGCTGTCGGCGGGGCTCGCGGCGCGACACCGAAGGGTGTTTGCCGAACGGAGTGGTCTGCCCGCCGGGCGTGGTGCCTCCGCCCAGAGGACACGATGAGCTACCGAATCGCTGCTGCGATGATTGCAATGAGCGTTTTTCTCGGCGGGTGCGTCCGCGGACCCCAGGTCGCCGCACACGTGACCATCGGCGGGACCCTCGAGCCGGCGCCGACGGATCCGCAGTGTGGAGCCTGCTCTCGGGTGTACGTGACGTCCACGCGGGAGCTGTACGCGCGGGTCGACAAAGGCGCGTCGATGCCCGCGGTGGACCTCGTCCTTTATACGGCGGCCGGGGATCGCATCAGCAATCATGAGGGGCTCGAGCCCCGCATGCTCGACGCGGGCACGGCGGTCTACCCCGTCGCGGGCGGCCCCGCGATGGACGTCGGTTATGGGGTGCTCACCTGGAAGGACCCGGACAAGGGAATCCAATCGGAGAGCGTCATGGTGCAGGCGAGCTTCGCCGGCTGGCCGTCGGAGGGGGGCAAATACCCTCTCGAGACCGGGAATAAACGCGCGCGTTTCGATGCGGACGCGCCACGGGAGCGGCACGGGCGCGAGGCGATGTCCCCCGCGCCCTCGAAGGCGAAGGCCGCGAGCGCATCGGCCCCCGCCGAGGCAAACCATGCGCCGCGCCTGCGCCCCGCGCGGAGGACGAACACGGCCCCGGAGAGGATCCGTCCCGCGAGGTCGCGCCGCATCGAGTTTCCTCGGAAGACCGGGCAAAGCCGCGCAATGCCGAAGCGGTAGCCGGCCGCCGAAAATAAAAATAGGAGGGCCGTCAGGAATCGGGAGCCCTCGTCGTAAGAACCATCGAGGCGAGCGCGAGGCGACGAAAGAGCGCGCTGCCCGAGAGAATTCGCGAGGGGAGGCGAAGCCCGGGCCCACGAATGCCCCGGCCGTCGTCCGCCCCGAGAGCCATCGCCCCCGCGGGGGCACCAGACGAAGACCATTCGAAAACAGAGAAAGAGAGACACACATGAAGACGAACTCGATTTTCACGGCATTGCTCATCGGCACCGGCCTCGTCGCGACGGCTTGTATTGCGGACCCCGGCGCCGCGGACGACGTCGAAAACGACGGCGTCGAGGAGGGGCGCGTCGGCGAGGCCGAGGAGGCGCTGCAGATCGCGTGGCCCGTCGCGGCGTGGCATTTCGATGTCAATTGCAATGGCGCCACCGCGTTCGATTCGTCGGGCAACGATCTGCACGGCGCCCGGTCGGGCGGCGTGAGCTGCGCGGCGGGCGCGAAGGGCGGCAAGAGCCTCGAGTTCAACGGGACGAACGGCAAGGTCGAGATCCCGGACCAGGCGGCGCTCGATTTCACGACCGCCATGACCGTCTCGGCTTGCGTGCGTCCGCAGTCCCTCGCGTCGGGCACCATTCTGAGCAAGTGGTACGCCCTCGATTCCTATCAGCTCGGCGTGTCCTCGGGGAACATCCTTTTCTCGGTGGCATTCCCGGGCGGACAGTGGGGCGTCACGAAAGACGTGACGGCTCCGGCGGCGACGGGCGTGTGGCAACACGTGGCCGGCGTCTACGACGGGGCGAACCTGCTCCTTTACCGGAATGGCGCCCTCGTGGCGTCCACGCCGGCGAGCGGGACGCTGCAGCAATCGGCGCGCCCCGTGGTGATCGGCAATCACCCGTCCTGGAGCGCGTTCAATGGCAACATCGACCACGTCTACCTGTACAACCGCGCGCTCACGGCCGCGGAGATCGGGACGTTGAAGGCCGAGTGCCTGAACTGAAATGGTGCAAGCGGGCCTTTCGCCTCGGTGACGAGGCGCGGCCCGTCGATTCATCGTCCGCCGATCACGTCGCCGGAGGGGTCCGCGGCTTGCGCGGTTTGCGCTCCTTGGGCTCGCCGGCGACCGCGGCGTCCTTCGGCTTCTTGGGTGCCCTCGCTTTCTTCGTCCCCGCCTCGGCTTCGAGCACGGCGCGCGCGTCCTCGAACGCCTCGCTGAAGAGCGCGGGCGTCGGCGCCTCCCAGATCGGCAGCCGGATCGGCTCGATGTCCTGGAGGCCGCACTTCTTCTGGCCGCGCCCCCGGACCCAGATCGCGTCGTGCCGCGCCATCATGAACCAGCCGTCCGCGAGAGGACGCCTCGAATCGGTCACGACGCCCTGCTCGACCTCCCCTCGATGGTAGCCGCGCTGCCGCAGCAGGCCCTCGAACACCACGACCGGCCGCGGCTCGGCCTGGGCAATCAGCACGGAAAGCCGAGCCTGGGCGTCGCGGGTGAAGCTGCGTTCGAGCTGCGCAAAAGGCTGCACGAGCGCGAGCGCCGCGAGCTGCCTGCGCAGCGCCACGAGCGGCGCCTCGTCGATCTCGATCGGATGCGGGATCGTCACCGGCGCCTCGATCTCCACGGCCGCGCCCGTGGCGTCGACCATGCCCTCCGCCGTGAGGATCACGAGCCGGCCCTTCGCGTCCTTCCACACGAGCCCGGTCGCGAACGCGCGCACGATTGGGTGTTCGAGCACGAACGCGCGGAAATGCTCGGCGTCGAAGCTTCGAGCCACGATCATCGCCGCTTCGAGCCTTCGCCGCAGCGTCGCGTGCGTCTTTTCGAGATCGTGCGGCGCGCGCGGGGTCGTGAGGTCGAGGAGTCGATCCCGATCGACGCCCCGCTCCTCGCACGCGCGGCCAAGCGCTTCCCTCGCGGCCCGCGCGAGCTCCGGATCGCCGTGCTCCGCGAGGTGATCGAGCCACGCGAAGGCGACGCCGTTGCCGCTCCGGCGCAGCGCCTCGATCTCGAGCGGCGTCCGGGCCTCGGCGCCGAGCGCGTCGAGCTGCGCGTCGCTACCGAGCGTGCCGATCGCGAGCAGCCGCCACGGCTTGTACCCGAGCATCTCGCGCTGCATCGCCGCGAGGAGCTCGGCCGCATCGCCGTCGTCGATCTCGCGGCGGATCGCGGCGAGACCACCGTAGGGCGCGTTCGCATCGTCTGCGGCGAGCGCCGCGAGGAGCCCACGGCGCGCGTCTTCGGAGAGCTCCACGCCGTCGCGGAAGCGAATCGCCGGCATGCCGGGGAGCCGCGGGACGTTCGCGCCGCGCGCCCTCGCACGTTCGGCGAGGTACATGTCGAGCGCCGCGTGATCGGATGCGAGCTCGCTCGTGCGGCAAGAATCGATCGCGAGCGTCAGCGCTGCGAGCCGCTCGCCTGTCGCACCCGCGAGCGCTTTTTCGAGCGCGGGTGCCGCCTCCGGCGACGGTAGCGCGCAGAGCACGCGCGCCGCCGAGACGACGCTCTCGTCGTCGTCCCGCGCAAGCAAGGCAAGCACCTCCGGCACCACGCGTTTGCCTGCACGCACGAGGCCGCGCACCGCGAGCTCGCGCACCGGCGCATCCTCGCTGCGCGCGCACGCGATCAGCGCGCGTCGCCCTTCCCATGGGTAGCGGTCGGCGACGTGCGCCGCGATCTTCGCGGTGTTGCCCGGAAGGCGCTGCTCGAGCCGAAAGCCGAGAGGTTCGAGCGCGGATGGCACGCGGTCGAGCAGCGTCTCGTCGAGCCCGTGCATGCCGCGGTCCGCGACCAGGAGGTCCGCAACGATCGCGGCGAGGCCGAGGTGCTTGCCGGCCTCGGCCACGACGAACCCGAAGAAGCCGTGCACCACGTCGAGCTCGGCGAACGCCGCGAGCGCGCGCACCGGATCGGCCCGGATCGCCGCGCGCACCTCCACGAGCGTGGGCTCAGGCCAGACACCGGCATAACTGCGGCCATGGGCCACCATCTCCGCGTACCGCGCGCGCTCCTCGCGCGTGAGCGACGCCTGGAGCTCGCGCAACGCGACATCGGCCGAAGAGGGCTGCCCCGTGACCGCGCGCAGCTCGTCACGCGCCCAGCGTGCAAGCGACCCCTCGCCTTTCGACGCCTCGATCAGCGCTGTCCGTGATGCCTCCCCGAGCATCCGGAGCGCATCACGCGCGGCGTCGCGCGTGATCTCGTGGCGGTCGTCGGCATGCGCGAGGAGCACCTTCACCACGCTCGAATCGCCGATCACGCCGAGCGCACGCAGCGCCACGCCGCGCCATGCCGCCTGTTTGCCCGGTCCTTCGATCCACGCGACGAGCGGCACGATCGCAGAGGGGCCCGAGGCGATCAACGCCTCCTGCATCACGCGTTCGTTCCAGTGATCTCGACCGCGATCGTCAGGCAAACGCTTTGCGAGATTGTCGAGCGCGAGCCCGAGGATCTTGGGCGTCGGCACGAAACGCGCAAACTGCCAGTCGATCCAGGGCATCGCGAGGAAGATCGCCTCGCGCCGCTCGGGCACCAGCGTGCGCAGCGTCTCGCCGAGGATCGCGACGATCGTTTGGCCGTGCGCGCTCGTCATCGCCTGGGTCAGAAGCGCGTCCCAGCGCGCGTCGAGCGGAGCGCCCGTGGCCTCGAGGAGGCGCGGCAGGAGGACCGCGCACGCGAGCGTCACGTCGGGCCGGTTCGGCGGGATCTCCTCCGCGCGCGTGATCACGAGTGGGAGCGCCTCCTTCGCGATCGGCAGCAGGTAGCGGAGCGCGCGCTTCGGCTCCTGGTCGTGGTGCCAGGCCTGCGGATCGAACGCGAGCGCGACGGCGGCCTCGGGGCTCATCGCAAAACCCTCGTCGAGCAAACCGTCGGCGCCGTTCCACAACACGTCGCGTGTGTTCGGCGAGGGGAGCGTGCGACGGAGCGCGGCGAGCGCGGCGGGCACGTCGGTCGCGAGGAGCGCCGCGCGCATGGCGTCGGGCATCGGTCGCGTCGCGTTCAGGGAGCTGCCCCAGGCGTCGCCGCGTGGGCCTTGCTCGGGCGCGAGGACGATCGGCTCGTACGCTGTCGGGTCCACGGGTGAGACGATACGCGCGGGCGCCTCGACTTCCATCATGCACGTAACAGCGACCGCCGGAATTCGGCATCGTCGTGCGCCACCGGCTCGCGACGGATCGAATCCCGCTATCGTGATTGCGGACGTCGGCAGAATGTGGGCCGGAGGCAGGCGAACGCAGGAACGTCCTCATTGAATCACGCCGTGCGCAGCGGGCGTGTCGACAGCGCAGGTTTCCAGCATTCGTCCCGATGGACGCACGTTCGTTTCCATGAGACGTTGGCCAAATACGTATGGACGCGACCCTGTCAAAGAACCGACGCATCCTGGTCGTGGACGACAGCGACTCCATTCACCGAGACTTTCAAGAGATACTGAAATGTCGTATGGACACATACGACCTCGATGCGATGGAGGCGTCGATCTTCGGGGCGCGTACGGCCGCGCCGCCCGTGCTGGGGTTCGAGCTCAGCTTCGCCTCGCAGGGCGCCGAGGCGCTGGAGAAGGTGCGGCAGGCCCGCGACGTCGCCGCCCCCTATGCGCTCGCCTTCGTCGATATGCGTATGCCTCCGGGGTGGGACGGGCTGGAGACGCTGACGCACCTCTGGGCCGAGGATCCGACCTTGCAAGCCGTCATTTGTTCGGCTTATTCGGACCATTCGTGGGCCGAGATCACCGCGAAGCTCGGGGTGACCGATCGCTTCTTGATCTTGAAGAAGCCCTTCGATCCGGTGGAGGTCCGCCAGATCGCCTGCGCGCTCACCGAGAAATGGAACCAGGCCGAGCGCTCTGCCCACGCCGAAGCCGATCTCCGGCGAAGCGAGGCCAAAAACCGCGGGATCCTCACCGCACTTCCCGACGCGTTGCTCGTCGTCACGCGGGACGGAACGTGCCGCGATTTCAAGCCCGCGCGCGGAGCCGCCGCGACCGCGCTCGTGTTCCGTCCGGGCGAGCCCATTTCCGCGGTGCTCGGGGAGGAGCTCGGCGCGCAGATGGCCGAACGCGTGGGGCTCGCCATCGACACGGGAAACGCCCAGATCTTCGAGCTCCGGCGCGAGAAGGAGGGCGGCGCGCGCCATTTCGAGGCGCGCATCGCCGGCATCGACGCCGAGGACGCGCTCGTGCTCCTCCGCGACATCACGGAGGACCGGCAACGCGACGCGGCAATGAAAGAGCACCGCGCGCGAGAAAACGCCTTGCGCGCGCAGGCCGAGACGTTGCTCTCGATCTCCACGCCGCTCATCCCGATCACCGACGACATCGTGGTGATGCCCCTCGTCGGCGAGCTCGAACCCTCGCGAATGCTGCACGCGCAGGAGACGCTGCTTCAGGGCATCGTGGCGCGCGGGGCGCGTACGGCCATCCTCGACCTGACCGGCGTGCCCCGCGTGACGCCCGAGATCGCCGACGAGATCGTGCGGATCGCGCAGAGCGCGCGCCTGCTCGGCGCGGAGATCATGCTCACGGGGATCCGGCCCGAAGTGGCGCAGACCCTGGTGAACCTGGGCCAGGGTTTTTCCGGGTTATCGACCCAGCGGACGCTGCAAAGCGGCATCGCATTCGCGATGGGACGCCGCTAACGCGGGAGGAGCGGGGGTATGCGTGGGGGGCTGACATCACTGGGAATCTGGAGCTTTTTGGGCGGCATCGTCCCGGCCACGGCGCTCTCCGTCGTGTTGTCGGGGCCCACGGACGGGCGCACATCCGAGCCTCACGCGCTCGGGGCCAAAGAGACGCCCGCGATGGCCACGCGGCCCGTGCGCATGGTCATGAGCGCGGCGTTCGTGTCGGAGTCCGGCATCGATCTCTACGAGAACATCGCGCATCATCTGGCACGGAAAAACGGGATCACGATCGAGGTCACGACGGGCCTCGCCTACAGCACGATCAACAGCATGCTGCAGACGGGCGCCGTGGAGCTCGGCTTCATCTGCGGATTGCCCTACACCGCGCTCCGCGACGAGCCGACCCCGCGCGCCGAGCTCCTCGGCGCGCCCGTCATGAAGTACCCTCGTTATGGGGGGCGGCCCGTGTACTTCGCGGATCTCGTGGTGCGGAGCGACAGCACGTATCATTCCCTGGAGGATCTCCGGGGTCGCACCTTCGTGTACAATGACGAGCGGTCGCACACCGGGTACAACGCGCCCCGTCACCGCCTGATGGAGCGCGGCTTCACGAGCGGCTTCTTCGGCAAGGTCGTGCGCTCCGGCTCGCATGAGGAGTCGATTCGCATGGTGGCCGCGGGCGAGGCGGACGCGAGCTGGGTGGACAGCCTGGTGCTCGATTACGATCGCGAAAAACGCCGCGGCCGCGCGGGCGAGGTGCGGGTCCTCGAGAGCATCGGTCCCATGACCGTGAGCCCGGTCATTGCCTCGCCCGATCTGCCGGCAGAGCTCCGCGCCGCGCTCCGGCGAACGCTCCTCGGCATGCACGAAGATCCGGACGGCAAGCGGCTGCTCGACGACGCGCTCATCGAGCGGTTCGCGCCGGTCGAGGACGACCAATACGACGAGCACCGCTCCATGAAGACCGCCGCCGAAAAGGCGGGGATCGTCGCGATCCGATGAGCGCGCCGCCGCCTCGCGCGGACATGCGCGGCCTCGTCCGGTCCTTCGTGGTGCTCGTCGCCGCGAGCGTGGCCTTGCAGCTCGCCTCACTGATGGCTGGGCGCGAGATCAGCCTCCGCACCGAGCAACGCCGCCTCTTGCTCTCGGCCTCCGATGCCACGCGTGAGCTTCTGGATCGGTACGAGAGCAACATGTACCTCGCCGTCGTGGGGCTCTCGACGTCCGATTGGGATCTCTTGCTCCGGCAGCGAAAGCTGGCAAAGGTCCTCGAAGCGCAGGTCACGCAAAACCTCGCGGCGCTGCGGCTCGGGGGAAAGGCGCACATCGGCGGCGCCGAGGTCGCGCTCCTCGCCGACGATGATCCTGCGATGAAGGAGCGACTCGCAGCCGCGGAGCCCCTCTGGGCCGAGGTGCGGACGAGCGCCGTACGCGTGCTCCGCTCGGACAACCAATCGCTCCGGAACAACCCCGACATCGAGCGATTCCAGGCGGCGTCGCAGCGACTCGAAGAGGCGCTCGACGAACTCGACGCGGACATGGGCCGGCGCGCCGGGCCCGATCTGCTCTGGCTCGGGCGGGCGCAACGGGCGCTGCCGGTCGGGACCGTGGCCCTGATGCTCATGCTCGGCGTCTTCGTTTTCCGCCGCATCCTCCTGCCCTTCGACGCATCCATGAAGGACCTCGCGCGGAGCGAGGGCGAATTACGCGTGGCGCGTGACGAGCTCGAACATCGGGTGGAGGAGCGTACGGCGGAGCTCTCGGCGGCGAATGCCGAGCTCGTGGCGGAGCGCGAAAAGCTCGCGCGTGCGAACCACGAGCTCGAACGGCAGGAAGAGGCGCTCCGGCGCTCCAACGAGGAGCTCGAACGGCGGGTGGAGGAACGCACGGCGGAGCTCCGGGAGGCGCAGCAACGCTCGCTCGAGCTCGCGCGGCAGGCGGGCATGACGGAGATCGCCTCCAACGTGCTGCACAACGTGGGCAACGTGCTGAACCACGTGAATACCGGAAGCGCGATGCTCGCGGAGCGGCTGCGGGCGCTCCGGGTCGAGCCCATCCTCAAGGCGGCCGAGATGCTGGAGGCGCAGAAGGCAAACCTGGCCGGGTTTTTCTCGACAGACGAGCGTGGACGCAGGCTGCCGGAGTATTTCGGCAAGCTCGGCCAGAGCCTCGCCGCCGAGCGAACGGAGCTCGTCTCCCTCGTGGGCGGGCTCGAAGAGCACGTCGCGCACATCCGCGCGGTCGTCGATTTCCAGCAGAGTTATGCGACGGTGACGAACCTCGACGAGCCGGTGGATCTGAAGGCGGTCCTGGAGGACGCGCTGCGCATCACCATGGCGAGCCGCGGCCGGGGCGGGGTGGTCGTCGAGCGCGCGCTTTCGCCGCTGCCGCGGGCGCTCTGCGACAAGCACAAGGTGCTGCAGATCGTCCTGAACCTCCTCGCCAACGCGAAATGGGCGCTCGACGAGCGCGAGGGAGAGGACAAGCGCCTCTCGGTGCGGCTCGCGCGACCGGCGGAGGACCGGGTGCGCATCCAGGTCATCGACAATGGCGTGGGGATCGACGCCGCGCTGCTCACGAAGATCTTCCAGCACGGGTTCACGACGCGGAAAGGCGGCCACGGCTTCGGGCTGCATTCCTCGGCGCTCGTGGCCCGCGCCATGGGCGGGAGCCTCGCCGTGGAGAGCGAGGGCCCAGGCCGCGGGGCGACGTTCACGCTGGAGTTCCCGTTTCGACCTGCGGAGGGATGAGCCGTCAGCCCGGCGCGGTTTCCGCGGCCGTCTCCTCGGCGGTTTGTCCAGACAGACGCGTGCCGCAGAGGACGTCCCACAGGTAGAGCGCCTCGCCGAAATGCGTGTTCGCCCGGGCGTGGTGCACGTTGTGGAAGGCCGAGGTGTTGAGGAAGATTCGAGGCAACGTCTTCTCGACCCACGACAGGGTCACGCCGCAGTGGAGATAGAAGTTCAGGTTCACGAATCCCACGACCAGCGCGAAATAGAGCGGCGCCCAGTGCACCGCCTCGGGCATGCACAGAAAAAGAATCGGCCAGAAGGTGAGCAGCGCCTCGACCGGGGCCACGGCGAACCCGGCGAAGGCGGTGGGATCACGGAAGACGTGGTGGGATTTGTGGAATCCGAACAAGAGCCGCGTGTGCAGCAGCCGATGTTTCCAGTAGAGCCACGCGTCGATCACCATCACGCCGAGGAAGGTCTGCACGAGGACCCGCGCCAGGCTCACGCCGTGCGCGTCGAGGTCCCAGACGAGCCCCGTCGGGTGCCCCAATCGCCACGCCGTGAGGGGCCAGGCCATGAGGCAGGCGGCGACGTACATGGCGCGCGCCGTCTCGAAGGCTTCCCGCGCCATGGGCGCCGGCTTGATCCGCGGCCCTTGAATTCGCGCCCCGAGGCGGCGCGAGAGCCATGTCACGATCGCCGCGCCCGAAAGCACCGGCACCACGAGGACGGCAAAGGAAACACCGAGGCTCGAGAACCAGGTCCCCGGGCTCCCGTGAAGAAGCCCAGCGGCCGTCAGGGCGACGAGGACCGCCGCGTCGATGATCTCGTGAATGGTCCAGCGCCGAGCATGCAGCGCGGGAGGCGGGGCTCGCATGAAATACCTCCGATCGGATCGCGCCGAGCGATGTATCACGGCTCGCATCGGTTCATCAATTCCCCGCAGCAACCCGACGACACGATGCAGTACAACGGTGGCGGGATTTTGAAGATGGAGTCCCTCCGCGCAACGGACGCGGAGGGATTCCCGCGGGGCCTCAGCCGCCGCCGTTCTCGACCGTGAGCCCCAGATAAAGCAGCTTGGGGTCCGCCGGCGAGGCGACGATGGCCGATACATCATCGTTCGCGTTGTGCGTCTTCGTGACCTTGCCGGTACCGTGATCGTAACGGAAAAGGTCGGTCCCGTAGTCGTTGTACTCCATGCCGAACACGAAGTAGAGCACGTTCACGTCGGCCGCGTGCGGCACGAGCAGCGTGCCATTGATGAGGTCGACGTCCGCCGATTCGGTGACGACCGCATCGAAGGTCTTGCCGCCGTCGCTCGATCGATAGATGTGGCGGATGTCCGGGCCCATCTCCAGCGCCTCGGCCCAGACGACGTCCCCGTCCACGGGAGACACGACGAGGGAAAACGCGTTCACTCCGTTCGCGCCGAGGCCCTCGCTCTTGAACCACGTCGCGCCGCCGTCGAACGAGACGGAAGCGCCGTCCACGGATTGGCCCCAGAGCACATGGTCGAGATTTTTGGGGTCGAAGGCAAAACGATACCCGATGATGTTGCCCGACGCGGGAGGCGTGCCCTGCTTCGACCACGTCTCGCCGCCGTCGTGCGATTCGTGCAGGCTGCCGCTCGCGTCGCCCACGCGCAGGTGTTTGGCGTCGCCGGGATCGACGCCCAGGCCGACGATGTTCGGTGCGGGCGTCGAAAAGGCGTGGGGGCCCGTTTCATCGATTCGATAAAACCCGGGACCGTTTTCGTTCCACGCGTACGCGAGCCCTCCCTGCGCGGCCGTGATCCTGAAATTGCTCCCCGAAAGCGTACCCACCTCGTTCCAGGTGCAGCCGGCGTCCTCGGAGCGCAAAAGCTTCCCCTTGTGCTCGGCGAGCAGCGTATTCGGTATGTCGAGCGCCGCGAGCCCGTAGGTGTATCCGATTCCCTGGAGTTGCCCCGGGGTTTGTGCGAGGGTGAGGCCTTCATCGAGCGTGAACGTCACGGCGGAGGTCCCGCTCACCGATTCGCATGCAGGCAGCGCCCAGCCAGGCGTGGAGCCGCCCGTTCCCCCTGTGCCACCTGTGCCACCCGCGCCACCCGCGCCACCCGCGCCGCCTGCGCCGTTGCCACCCGTGCCGTCGATTCCAGGGGGGTCATCGGTCCCGCAGCCGACAAAGAGCGCGCCCGCCGTGGCAAGGGCGCAGAGAAGAATAAGGTTCGTCTTTGCAAGCATGATGTTCCTCATGGGTGGGGCGCGCACGCTTTCATGCGTGGGCGAGATGCAAGCCCATCCCGACGCGGACCGCTGCAACCGGCATGCCTTCGCTTCCCGCTTGCGCTACCCCTCGCCTCTTCCGGTGGCGATGGGTGGCCCGGCGAGGGGTAACTCGACGATGAACGTCGCTCCGGCGGAAGGCGCGCTCTGGACGCGGATCGAACCGCCGTGCGCCTCGGCGAGCTTGCGGCTCAGGTAAAGACCAAGCCCGAGGCCGCCGTAATACTTGCTGGGCACGGCGCGGACGAAACGTTCGAAGATGCGGCTCTGCTGCGCCGGATCGATGCCGATTCCGTGATCCTTGATCGCGAGCCGC
The DNA here is from genome assembly GCF_029946505.1 of Polyangium sp. y55x31. Taxonomy (GTDB): domain Bacteria; phylum Myxococcota_A; class Polyangia; order Polyangiales; family Polyangiaceae; genus Polyangium. The sequence goes on along the minus strand of NZ_JARZHG010000003.1, from coordinate 327,748 downwards.
GCGATGCCGTCCTCCTGGTCGATGAAGATCTCGATGGGTTTGCCGGCCCCGAATTTGACGGCGTTCGAGAGCAGATTGACGACGATCTGTTCGATCCGGGCGGGATCCCAGTGGCCCACGACCGGAGAATGGTCCCGGATCGAAGCCGAGCACCGGGCCTGCGAGAGCTGCAGCTTGAATTGCTCGACCACGTCCCCGACGAGGGCCCTGAGGTCGACGGCGGCGAGCTCGAGCGGGAGCTGCCCCGTGTGGACCTGCGCGATGCTCAGGAGATCGTCGTTGAGCCGGCGCAGGCGTGCGCCTTGCCGCAAGGCACGCTCGGCGAGCTTCGTCATGCTCTGCGGGTCGCTGGAGGGGCCCGATTGGCTGGCGCGTGCCATCGATTGCAACGAGAGCATGAGCGACGTGAGCGGCGTGTTGAGCTCGTGCGACGCCATCGACAAAAACTCGTCGCGCGCGTGGATGGCCTCCTGGGTCGCCCGATGGAGCCGCGCATTGTCGATCGCGGTCGCGGCCCGGCGCGCCACTTCCTTTGCCAGCTCGAGGTCGGCGCTCCCGTAGGTGCGGCCCGACGCGCCAAAGACGAGAGACAGCACCCCCAGGGTTTGTCCACGCGAAACGAGAGGCACGGCGAGCATCGATGTGGTTCCGAGCGCACGGAGGATCCTCCCATGCCCTTCGTCCTCTGTATGGGTATGGAGGCAAGCGCCCGAGAGATCGGGGAGCAGGACCGGCTCCCCCGTGGCAAGGGCTCTCGCGGCCGGATGGGACGAGCCCTCGCGGGGCGGATATCGCCGCTGGAGCTCCTCGAGCAATGGCGTCTTCGCGGGGTCCTTGTGCACCCCGGCGATGCGCCGGATCTCGTCTCCCTCCATGGTATCGATCACACACCAATCGGCCATGGATCGCACGCAGAGGTGCCCGAGGCGCGCGAGTGTATCCTCGTAATCGAGCGACTTCGAGAGGAGCTCCCCGGCCTCGGCCAGGAGCGCCGAGCGCCGCTCCGCCTCCTCGGCCGCGGCCCGCGCCGCCTGCTCGTCGGAAAGGAGCCGCGCATTCTGCAAGGAAATGGCCGCCTGGACCGCGAGGAGAGAAAGCGCGACGAGCCGATTCGGCGTGAACGCGCCGATGAGCAGGTTGTTCTCGAGATAAAGCAGCCCGACCACGTTGGCCTGCCTCAAAATGGGCAGGCAAAGGACCGACTTGGGCCGCTCGCGGGTGACGTACGGGTCCGCGGCAAACTTGCTCGCCGTCGCGTCGTCGAGGAGCACCCGCTCCTTCGTCCGCTGCGCATATCGCACGATCATGGCCGGCACGAGGGAGGAGGACGAAATCGGCAGCGACGGGAGGAGCCTCGTCACCGCCCCTCTCTCTTCGAGGCGCGCCTCGGCGTCGATCGTGAGATCGCCATTTCGCAAAAGGAGCAGATAGGCCTTCTGGGCGCCGCCCTCTTCGAGGACGACCCGGAGGAGGGTGCGGGCCAGCTCGTCGAGGAGGATTTCCCCCGAAATGGTCTGGGAGGCCTTGACGACGGAGAGCAGATCGAGCTGCTCGGTGCGCAGCGCGAACGTGGCGGTCGCCGTGAGCGGCCTGTGCTCCCGGAGGCGCGGATTCTGCTCGTCGATCTGCCTCACCTTTCCATCGGCCCCCCAGCGCTCGTAGCAGGCGCGGGCCTCGTCGAGATACGTATCGGCCACCTGCTCGAACCCCCGTGCCCGGTAAAACCTCGACGAGAGCTCGTAGGCGAGCCCCTCTTCATGGATGAAGCCATGTTCACGCGCGGACCGGATGGCCTGCTCGTAAAGGCGCATGGCGTCGAGGTCGCGCCCCTCGACGCGAGCGACCTCGGCCGAGACCAGAGCATGTCGATGGAGATAATTTTCGGGGCAATTCTCCGCCCAGAGCGCGAGCTTCCGCAGCACGCCCCCGATGCGCCGATCGAGCTCCCCCCGCTCGTCGGCCGGAGCAGCCGGGAGGAGCTGCACCATCGTGAGCGCGTGGAAGAAATGGTGCGTGGCCTCGATCGGCATGGCCATGGCGGCGCCGAGGTTCGTCGCCGCTCTTTCCGCGAACGAGAGCGCCTCCGCGTGGCGCCCGTAAAGGAACGCCGTGATCTGCTTCATGATGTCGTGAAAGACGATGCCGCAGCCGAACGTCGCCCGGGTGATCGCCGCGAGGCACGCGTCTTCGTGGAACGTGGCGTCGTCGAAGCTCGTCGGCCCCTGCGTCGCGCCCTTCAGGCAAGCCACGAATTGTCGCTCGAGCCGGATGGTCTCGTAGACCGGGACGTTATGGCTCTGCCTGGCGAACGCGGCATATTTTCTCGATACCTCGAGCACCTCGTCGAGCGGGTCGCCCTTCTCCACGACCTGCCAGACGGTCTCGAAGGCGAGGAAGCCGGCATAAACGAGGTCGCCGACCTCCAGGCACGCCTGGAAGGCTCGCTCGAGAATGGGGATGCCGGTGGCGAAGGGCCTCCGCCAGAAGTTGATGTGGTCGCCGTGCAGGTGAAGGAGCGTCCCCTTCAGCCGGGGATCGTGAAACTTCTCGTTCAACCGCAGCGACATCTCGGAGAACGCATAGCCGAGCGGGATGTCGCCGAACGCCGACACCAGCATCAGGCCATAGATGCTGTACGCGAAGCAGGACTGCTGGGTATTGCCATACTTCAGGGACGAGCTCACCGCCTTGAGGGCGAACAGGGGAAACAGGTTCGGCCGCCCGATGTACGCGCAAGGCGCCGCCTCGACGAGCAGGCCAATGATCGTCCGCCCATCCGGATCGGTGGCCATGGGCGCGTCGAGAATATCGGCGACGCGACGACCCCTGAGGTGCGTCCGGATCACCTCGACCTCGGCCTCCGTCGCGGCCCGCAGCGATTCGTCCGAATCGGGGAGCGTCACGTCGAAGAGGCGCAGCGCTTCGAGCGCGACGGTGACCCCCTCGTCGTACCTCCCGGAGACCTGATAGAGGCGCATCCGCAGGCCATACACCGCGGCGCTGTCGAGATGGGAGCGGGCATGCGCGAGGATCAGATTGAACAGCTCGTCCGCCGATTCGAAGTTGCCGACGAGGTACTCGCACTCGGACCGCTCCAGATAAAGTTCGAGCGTCTCGTCGTAGAGCGCGCTCCAGGCGTCCTTGGGCAAGAGCGCCGTCGCCTGGGCCAGGTAATTGCGGGCCGACACATGGGCGACCGTGGCCTTCGCCTTCATTCCCGCCAGGAAGTTGAGCCGCCGGAGCGACGCCTTTTCGCGCGCGTCGGTGATGAGCTCCCCCCCGCGATTGAGCTGGCTCACGACATCGAAGACGTGCTCCTCGATGGCCGCCGCGGGCATGTTGGCCAGGAAGAGCCGACCGATCCGCAAATGCATCTCCACGCGGAGCTCCGCCGAGACGAGCGAATAGGCCGCCTCCTGGATGCGGTCGTGAAGGAAACGGTAGGAATCGCCCACGCGGACGATGAGCCCTGCACGGACGGCGTCCCAGAGCGCCGCGTGCACATCGTCCTCCACGTCGCCGCGAATCATCGCGATCGTGTCGGCGTCCGCGCGGTTGCCGAGGCACGAGACGTGGGTCAGCACGTCCTGGGTCTTCGCAGGGAGCCGCTTCAGCTTGTCGACCATCAGGTCGATCACGTTGTCGGTGAAGCTCTTTTCGCGGATCCTTGCCACGTCCCACCGAAAGGCCACCGCATCCTCGTCGAATTCGATCAGGCGCTCCTCGTAGAGCGCGGTGAGGAACTGGATGACGAAGAATGGATTGCCGGCCGTCTTCTCGTGAACGAGCTCCGCGAGCGGCTCGGCCTCCTCCACGGAGCAGCGGAGGGTGTCGCTGAGGAACGCCGCGAGCTGACTCTTTTGAAGCGGACCGAGCACGATGTCGGTGACGCGCACGGCCGACTTCCGCACCTCGTTCGTGGCCAGGATCAGCGGATGGGTGGGGGGCACCTCGCTATTGCGGTATGCGCCGACGACGAGGAGGCTATGCATCTCGGGATCGGTCAAGAGGTCCAGGAGGAGCGCGAGACTCGCCGAATCGACCCATTGCATGTCGTCGACGAAGACCACGAGCGGGTGCTCCCGCTGCGCGAAGACGCCGATGAATTCGCGGAACACGAGGTGGAACCGATTCCGCGCCTCGCCGGGCGGAAGCGCAGGGACCGAGGGTTGCGCGCCGAGGACGAGCTCGACCGGCGGGATCACGTCCACGATGAGCCTCCCATTGACCCCGAGGGCGGCCGCGAGCCGCTGCTTCCAGGCCGCGATACGCTCCTCGCTTTCGGCCAGAATCTCGAGCACGAGCTCCTGGAAGGCCTGGACGATCGTCGAATAGGGGATATCGCTCTTGATCAGATCGAACTTGCCCGAAACGAAAAACGCTCGCTCCCGGACGACGGGCTCGTGGAGCTCGTGGACGAGCGCGGACTTCCCGGCCCCCGGCTCCCCGGAGACGAGCACGAGCTCCGGCCTCCCCGTGGTCACGACGCGGTCGAAGGCGTCGCACACGAGGGTGATCTCCGCCTCCCTGCCATGAAGCTTCTGCGATAACTGGAGGCGGTCCGGCACGTCCAGCGCGCCCGGGGGGAACGGCTCGATATGCCTGCCCTCGATCCATTGCGCGAGGCACCTCTCCAGATCGTGCAGCACGCCCCGCGCGCTCTGGTAGCGGTCGCAGGGCATCTTGGCCAAGAGGTGCATCACGACCCGCGCAATGGCCTCGGGCACCTCGGGGACGATCTCGGAGGGAGATGGAGGGACACGCGCCAGGTGGAAATGAATCCACTCGAGCGGATCTTGCGCCTCGAAGGGGACCCTGCCCGTGAGCATCTCGTAGAACGTGATGCCGAGCGAATAGAGGTCGGTGCGGGAGTCGACCGCCCGGTTCATTCGCCCAGTTTGCTCCGGCGACATGTACGGCAGCGAGCCCTCGATTTGCTCCGGGCTCTGCGGCGACGCGTGCTCGCGGGGAAGTCGAGATGCGATTCCGAAATCGGTGAGCTTCGCCTCGCCCGTCGTGGGCTGGACGATGACGTTCTGGGGCTTGATGTCCTTGTGGACGATGCCATGCCGGTGGATGTCCGCGACCGCGGTCGTGATACGAATCGCGAGCCGCAAAAAGCGCTCCGTCTCCATCGGCGCCCCGAGCAAGCGGTCGAGGGGCGTGCCGGCCATATCCTCCAGAACGAGCGCCGGCTGCCCGTGATACGTGTCGAGGGCGAGCGGCCTGATGACGGTCGAGAGGTTCAGCGACTCGGAGAGCGCTTGCTCGTGCTTCAATCGTTCGATGTCCTGCGGCCGGCTGCGCTTCGGATCGAGCGCTTTGAGGATCACCCGGCGGCCATCACTTTCTCGGGTCGCGCGGAGCACGAGCGTCCCCCGACCCTCGAACAGGGTCTCGATGATCGTGTACGGGGAGGGACTCTGCATCTCCATGAAATGTGGTGCGGCGAGCAGGCGGGCGGCGGCGCCGGGCGCGGATGAGGCCTGCATGGGATTGTAAGCACAAGTCGCACCACGCCATCCCGACGCTGCGCCGCGCCGCGGTGACGATGCCGAGACCGAGCCGCCGCGACCTCAGGAGGGAATGACTTTTTTCATCGAGCGACGGGTGACGAGCCAGAAGACGACGATGATGGTGAGCGACAGGACGCCTGCTCCGACCCACGCCGAGGGAGGCGCCTCGCGGATGGCGTCGAAGACCTTTTCGCCGAAATAGGCGGTCGCCAGGAGGGGCAGGAAGTACCCGGCCAGCGAGCCCCAGAAATGCGTCTGGAAGCGAACCCGGGAGATGCCGAAAAACACGTGGAGCATGGGCGGCATCCAGAAGATCAAGCGGAGCAGGAACACGGTGGAGAACGCCCGCTTCTCGAGGGCCTCTTCATAGGCGCGGAAGCGCGCCGGTACGAGCTTCGAGACCCAATCGCGAGCGACGAACCGCGCGAACGAAAAGCCCACCACGCTCGCCGCCATGGTGCCGGTCATGGAGAGCGCGAACGCCACCGGCCACGGCCATATGAGCGGCGCCGCCAGGATGAAGATCGTGCCCGGCACGCCGAACGGCTGGAGTGCGGCGTACGCCGCCACGAACGCCGCATACCCCCACGGTCCGAGTTCCACGAGCGCCTGCTTGATGCGCGCGGGCTCGCTGAAGACCTCGAACAAGCCCAGGCGCTGCGCCACGAAAAGCCCGACCGCCACCGCGGCCACGGCGGCGATCTTCATGTTGCGGAGCGAGCGGCTCGCCGCGGGGTCCGGCGGGGGATCGGGCGGGCGCACGCGACCAGGTTTACAGCCCGCGTCGCATCTGTCAAGTCTGGTTGACAAAGTAAGCAAGGATTGTCAACATTGTAAGACCGTGCGCGAGACGAGCCCCAGCGACAGGTACGAGGAGGACCCGCGCCGCCGCAAGCTGATGGACGCGGCGCTCACGGTGTTCACGCGCTTCGGTTTCCGGAAGGCGTCGATGGACGAGGTGGCGCGCGCCGCGGGCATCTCGCGGCAGGGTCTTTACCTGCATTTCGCCACCAAGGAAGATCTGTTCCGCGCGTCGGTGGAGTACCTCCTCGTCACCGCGCTCGCGGGCGCGACGGAGGTCCTCGCCGACGCCGAACTGCCGCTGGAGAAGCGGCTCGTGACGGCGTTCGACTTGTGGGTCGGCCGGTTCGTCGGCGCGCTCGGGCCCGACGCGGCGGACCTCGCAGCGGCCGCGAAGGAAATCGTCGGGCCGATGGTCGGCGAGCATGAAGCGCAGTTCGTCGAGGCCGTGGCCAAGGCCCTGCGCGCCGCCGGGCTTTTGGCCGTCTACAAGCCCGTGGGGGTCACTGCGCCAAAACTCGCGGAGACATTGTATGCCACGGCGCGCGGGCTGAAACACGGCTCTGCGACGCGCGAGGCGTTCATCGAGAGCATGCACGTCGCGGTGCGCGTGATGTGCATGCCGCTGCAGGAGGCCGGCAACCGGCCACGCAAACCACGCGACAAGACGCGATAGCTCGAGGGCAAGAGGTATGAAAGTCCTTCTCTTCGGTGCGACGGGGATGGTCGGGCTGGGTGTGCTGCGTGAGTGTCTGCTCGACCCCGGGGTGGAGAGCGTGCTCGCCGTGGTGCGCAGCGCGACGGGACAGCAGCATGAAAAGCTGCGCGAGCTCATCCACGACGATTTCACGAATTTCTCCGCCATCGAGAGCCAGCTCGCCGGATACGACGCGTGCTTCTTTTGCCTGGGCGTCTCCGCGTCCGGGATGAAGGAGGCCGACTACCACCACATCACCTACGATTTCACGATGGCGGCAGCGGAGACGCTCGTCCGCCAGAGCCCCGGGATGACGTTCATCTATGTCTCCGGTGCGGGCACCGACAGCACCGAACGCGGACGCTGGATGTGGGCCCGCGTGAAGGGCAAGACCGAGAATGCGCTGATGCGGCTGCCTTTCAAGGCGAGCTACATGTTCCGGCCGGGGTACATCCAGCCGCGGCACGGCATCGTCTCGAAGACGAGGCTCTATCGCGCCGGGTATGCCGTCATGGGGCCGCTTTTCCCCCTCTTGCGCCGCATGGCCCCGAAGTACGTGATCACGACCGAAGACGTGGGGCGAGCGATGCTCCAGGTGGCCCGGCACGGCGCGGACGGGCGCGTGCTGGAAAACCCGGACCTCAACACGCTCTCGCAGGCATATTCGCGGGAAGCACCTCGCTGAGGCGTTTTTCTATCCCCGCTTCGGGCGCGGATACCGGATGATCACCACGTGCATGTGGGAATCCTCCTCCAACCTGGAGGTTTGAATCGAGATGGCACCTTCCTTTTTCAGCTTCTGAAAATCCGCCGCGGTCAGCGTCAGCTTGTGCGCATGCCCGGCGAGACCTTGAACGTCGTAGGTCTTGTCCGTCCCGGCATCCATGTCGGACGCCGTGATCACCACCTCGTGCTCGTCTTTCCCGCTGAACTCCGCCGCGCAGACGGTCACCCATTCCGGCGGATCCTCCGCGGGCGCGCAACGCACGTGCACCCGGTGCGTATGCGTGAGGCCCTGGGTGCTCTTGGCGCGCAGGAGCTCCCCCCGCAACAGGGTCTTCATATCGTCCGCCGTGAGCGTCACCTCGTGCGGATGTTTCGCGGTCCCCGCGATCTGATACGTCTTTTCCGCCCCGGCCAGGACGTCGGCCAGCGTCACCACGAAAACGTGACCGTGGTTTTTCCCGACCCTGCAGATCACCCTCGCATACGATGGCTCGGGCGGCTTTGCTGCGGGCTCCGGCGCCGCATTCGTGGCGGGATCCGGGGTCGTATTCGTGGCGGGCTCCGGATGGGCTTCGACGGCGGACGTCGCGCTCGCGCTCGGCTGCGCGGTCGGCCCAGAGATGGGGGCGGTGCTCGGGCCGGAAGCCGGTGTCCGGGAGGCCGTTTGCCCTGCCGCGGTGTTCGGAGATGGGCCACCGCACCCCGTCCATGGGAGCGACGCTGCGGCTGCTACGATCTGGAGAGCTTGTCGCCTGCGCATGAGTGCCTCGATAGAGTCTGCGGTCGCGTCTAGCGTCAGGACCCCTCCTGGGACAATCGGAACCCCCTCTCCACCAGGCGCGGCTCTGTCCCCGGGGAAAAACTCCTCTCGAGGAACCTGACCTCACCCGTTTTCGCGAACGTGACCACCGAGCTCGACCGCGTCCCATAAAAGGGAGGCCTCCGCGCATCGTCGATGAACAGCGGCGCGAGCATGCGCTCCATCTCCAACCCCACGCCGGTGTCCGGCAGCTCCGCGTCCGGGGCCCCCTGCTCCGAATGTAGCATCTGGAAAAACGCCTCGGGCCCCGGGAGCGGATGTTCTCCGACGAGCTTCGTGAAGGCGCCCTTGCCCTGCACGAGCTTCGGCCAGGGCGTGTCGAGGAGGTGATTGCTGAGCCCGTAGACGCCGGGCGCGAGGCGGCGCGACTCGCCCGTCTGGCTCGCGAAATAGGCCGCCTCGCCCCGCGTGCCCACGATCAGGTTGAATCCGTTGTACTCACGCGCGCGCGGCCGCAGGCTCTCCGTGTATTCATGCGGCGAGCCCTCACCCAGGAGATACTCCACCACGAGCGCGCCGCGCGATTGCGCGTCCGCGCGGTGCGCCGCGGGGTCCCGGAAGTTCGTGATGGCCGCGAAGCGCCCGGACCTCGTCACGCCGAGCCACGTCCCGCCGCTCTGCAGGTCGCGCCCCGCCAGGATCTCGGGATGATCCTCCCAGAAATGCGTCTCCCGCGTCGGACGGGCGAACACCTCGTCGCGATTGGCCGCCAGCACCACGTCGAAATCGGGATGCACCCCGAAGCCCAGGAACAACACGCACATACGCGGGGAGTCTAGCCGGCCGCAGGCGGATCCGACATCAGCAACGTCTCGAGCACGTCCGTCAGCTCGTCCACGCGGACGGGCTTCGTCAGGTACCGGAAGAACCCGGCTTGCTCGGCCCGCTTCTTGTCCCGATCCATCGCCGCCGCGCTCAACGCGATGACCGGGATCGCTCGGGTCTCCGGCCATTCGCGGAGCTTCCGCAAAGCGTCGAACCCGCTCATCCCGGGCAGGTTGATATCCATCAGGATGACCTCGGGCTTGCGGGCCCGCGCGAGCTCGATCCCGATTTCGGCGTTCGGCGCGGTGAACAGTTCGACGCGCTCGAGATCCTCGATCAGCGCCTCCATGAACGCGATATTCGAGGGGTTGTCCTCCACGTACAGCACCGTGTACCGCGGCCCCTCGCCGTCCCGCAGCGGCGAGCTTTCCGGGGGCAGGTGGCTCGTGGCGTTGCCGAACACCTGCTCCGGCTTCATCGCCGGCAGCTCCACCCAAAACTCGGAGCCCTCGCCCGCGATGCTGCGAAAGCCCACGCTCCCGCCCATCATCTCGGCGAGGCGCTTCGTGATCGTGAGCCCGATGCCCGTCCCTTCGATCGGGCCTGTCTCCTGGCCGGCACGCTGAAACGGCTGGAAGATCTTTCCCTGTTTGTCCTCGGGGATCCCCATCCCGTTGTCGACGACGACGATCCGCACGCGCTCGCCGGGGACGACCTTCGTCTCGAACACGGCGCGCCCGCCCTGCCTGCCGTACTTGATCGCGTTCGATCCGAAGTTCATCAGGATCTGCGCGAAGCGCGTCCGGTCCGCCGAGACCATCGGCAGATCGTCGGGCAACGGCGCGACGACGAGCTCGATGCCGGCGCGCTCGGCCATCGGATCGAGCGCGGTCTTCGCCTCGAGGAGCACCTCCGTCACGCGCACCGGCTCCATCGACATCGGCACGTTGCCCGTCTCGATCCGGGACAGATCGAGCACGTCGTCGATGAGGCGCAAGAGGTGCTCGCCCGCCTTGAGCACCTGGTCCACCATGCCCTTTTGCCGCGCGTTGAGCGGCGTCTTCCGGTCGCGCTGCAGGAGCTGACCGAAGCCGAGGATGGCGTTCAGCGGCGTGCGGAGCTCGTGGCTCATCGAGGACAAGAACTCGCTCTTCGCGGCGCTCGCGGCCTCGGCCGTGGCGCGCGCCTGGCGCAGCTCGTCCTCGCGATGCGCGTCGTCGGTCACGTCCCAGATCGTCGTGACGATGCCCCCCTCGGCCGTCTTCCGATCGGTGATGCGCAAGGAGCGATGATCCTTCGTCCGCACCTCGAACGTGCCCTTCGGATCACGCCGATACGCGAGGCGCCGCGCGCGGAACGTGTCCGCCGACTCCGCGCCGAGGTCGAACACGCCGCGGGCGAGGAGCGCGTCCGTCAGCGCCTCGAAGGTCTCGCCGAACACCGGGCCGGCGACGTCGGCGAGCGTCCTGCGATAGGCGCTGTTGCAGAGCACGAGCCGATCATCCGCGTCGAACAGGGCAAACGGATCCAGAAAGCTCTCGACGGCGCTGAGCAGCCGCTCCGACGCGAGCTTCGCCGCGGCCTCCATCCGCCTGCGGTCGCGGCTGTCGCGGATCGCGGCGGAGACCACGATGCCCCGCGGCGTGTGCAGCGGGCTCAGGCTCACCTCGATCGCCACCTCCGCGCCGTTCTTGTGGCGGCCGGAGAGCGCCATCCCGGACCCCATCGGCCGGAGCTTCGGCGCGGCGATGAACTCTGTACGGTATCCCGTGTGCTTGGGTCGGAACCGCTCCGGAATGAGGATCTCGACGGGCTGACCGAGGAGCTCGGAGCGCGCGTAGCCGAAGAGAGCCTCGGTCTGCGCGTTGACGAACTCGATGAGCCCGCGTTCGTCCACGATGACCATCGCATCGGGCGCCGTCTCGAAGAGCTGACGGAACCACGTCTCGGCCGGTTCGTCCGGGCCAGCGTCATGACTCATGAGGTACCCTCACGCATACCATGGTCCCGGGCGCCGCGTCCTCGACCCAGATCCGGCCCCCGTGCGCCTCGACCGCGATCTTGCAGAAGGAGAGGCCGAGCCCGCGGCCCGAGCGGCTGGCGACATCGGACGAGGCGTCGAGTTGCACGAAGCGGTCGAAGATCCGCTCGCGCATCTCGACGGGGATGCCCGGACCACGATCCGTCACCCGCACCTCGACCTCACGCTCCAGTTGCGCGGCGCTGAGCCGCACGGCGCTGCGTCCGGGCGCGTGACGAATGGCGTTCTCGGTCAGGTTCTCCAGCACGCGCTGGAAGAGATCCTGGTCGACCACGAGGTCCAGCGCCTCGACGTCCGCCTCCAGCGTCACCCGCATGGCCCGCGCGTGCGCCTCGAACGTCTCGCGCACCACGTCCACGAGCGCGCGTAGATTGACATTCGTGCGCTTTGGCACGAGCTTGCCCTCCTCGCCCTTGCTGAGGTCGAGCAGGTTGTGAATGAGCCGCATGAGGCGCCGCGCCGAACCGCGGATCTGCGCGGCCGTATCGCGGGCGTCCTCGGGCAGCGCGCGATCACGCACGAGCGCCTGGGCGAGCAGGTCCATCGCTCCGACCGGATTCTTCAGGTCGTGAATGACGAAGGACATGAGCATTTCTTTCTGGAGCTGCAGCCGCATCAGGTCGTCGCGCTGCCGTCGGATGAGATCGTAATGATCGCGGAGCTCGGCGCTCAGGCGTCGCAACCGGAGCGCGGCCTGGATGCGGACGACGAGCTCCGTCGGCCGGACGGGCTTCGTGAGGAAGTCGTCGGCGCCCACGAGCAGCGCCCGATCGAACGTATCGACGTCGCGCAGGGCCGTGAGGAAGATGATCGGAACGTCCGCGCCGCCTGGAAGGGCGCGGATTCGCTCGCATACCGCGAAGCCGTCGAGCCCTGGCATGCGCACGTCGAGCAGCACGCAATCGGGAGCCGCCTGCTCGAAGGCTCGTAATCCTTCTTCCCCGTTCGACGCCAGGATGACCTCGTACCCTTCGGCGTCGACGGTGGCCGCCACGAGCGCCCGATTTTGCTCGTTGTCGTCGACGGCCAAAATTCTCGGGCTGCGCTCCACCGCGTCCATGATGGAGCTCCTACTCTGGCCGCTGCCCGCGATCGGCGTCAAGAGAAACACACACCCTCGGCCCCCGAGCGCGGATCGAGCCGCCGGCGCCTCAGCAGAAGAAGCACTTGTTCCGCTGGGCCGGCTCCGGATCGAAGCGAACGCGACCGCAGGTGTCGCAGACGCACAGGTTCGATTCGTAAAAATCACGCCGACCGAGGATATCCGTGACGAAGAGGCACGTCACGATGTCGCTCAAGCCATCGTAGCTGCGCGGGCGCGCCACCCACTGCATCGTATCGCCCACGAGGGCCCGCCGGACGCGGCCGGTGAAGATGGCGGCCGAGAGAAACCGGTCGTCGCTCGGCGTCTGGATGAGCCCACGCAGATGACCGACCACGCGGGCGCGGGCGCGGACCAGGATGGCGTCCGTCTCGTCCGACGGCGGGACTTCGGGCAGGAAGATGCTGCAATGCTTGTCGGAGGGCAATGCGCCGAAGAGCGGCTCATGAAGGTGCCACGGGTGGGGCATGGTGCCCGTGTGCACGAGGTTGCGGTCGATCCAGGCGCGGAGCTCCTCTTTGCACATGCGGTGCGAGGCGACGCCCTCCAGGAAGGAAAGCGCCGCGGCGAGCGGGCTACTCGGCTGGGAGGCAGGGCTCGGGGTGGCGAAACGACGGACGCTGCCGCCGCTGGAGGGGACGGGCATCCCGTCATTCGAATCGAACCTCTTCATTCCGACGAGGTGCCTGGGCGAGTGCTGGATCGACATGGGCGAGACGCTCAAGCAATCGCCGGACCAGCGTCTCTTCGATTGCCAAACGGCAGAACCATTTCGTAGGGCGACGCAGACGATGGAACTTTCGGTTCGGGGCATTCATCCCGAGCCCCGCGTTCACGGCTGGGACGGCGGACAGACGCAGACGGGATCGGAGTTCACGTAGGCGCAGGTCCCCGCGCACGTGTCGTCACAGTCCTCGAGGATGACCCACTCGTCGTTGAGACACTGCACGACGAAGTCCTCGCTGCAGAGGTCATTTCCCTCGAAGCACACCTCCTCGGCCAGGATGATGCACCCGCCCACGGGCAGGGCGAGCAGCGTCAGGGGGACGAGGGCCAAGAACCAGGGCCTTCGGCGGCGATTCGTCACGCGCATGGCTTTTCCTCTCGAGCAGTCGATGCTCCGCCCGCTCGCAGCATGCGCCATGCCGACGTTTGCCCTGCGGTTTTGCCCTCGATCCGCGCGTCTGCACGACTGCAAACAGTGCACCGCCGTGCAGCGCTTGCGCGTGTGCAGATGCCATGGCGTGCGTCTGCCCGATTCCAGCAGCCCGCCGTGCCTGAACTCCACTCGAAGGCGCCAACCGCATGCGGCGCCAACGCCGTGACGGTCGTCGTGCCCGCCCTGTTTCAGCGCTCCCGCTGCTCGTCCCCGAACCGCTCCAGGAACTCGTCGTACGTCCCATTGAAGAGCCGCGGCCCTTTGCGGGACAGCTGGAGCACGCGCGTCCCGAGCTTGCCGATGAAATGCCGATCGTGGCTCGTCACCACGACGGTCCCTTTGAACGCGATGAGCGCCTGCAACAGCGCGTCGATGCTCTCCACGTCGAGGTGGTTCGTCGGCTCGTCCAGGACCACCACGTTGTTCTTCAGCAGGATGAGCTTCGCCAGGACCAGCCGCGCTGCCTCCCCGCCCGACAGGCTCTCCGTCTTCTTGAGCCCTGCTTCGCCGCTGAAGAGCAGCTTCCCCAGCACCGAACGCACGTCTTCGAGCTGCGCCTCCGGATCGAAGCGGTGCAGCCATTCGTACGCGGAGTACCCGGGTTCGAGCGCCTCGTGATGATCCTGCGCGAAATACCCCACGTTCGTATCGTGGCCCCACACGATGGTCCCCGCGTCCGGCGCGTGCTCCGCCACGAGCAGCTTGAGCAGCGTCGACTTGCCGATGCCGCTCGGCCCGATCACGGCGAGTTTGTCCCCGCGATTGAGGTTCAGACCGAGCCCCTCGATCACCCGCAGATCACCGAAGCTCTTCGACAGCCCCTCCACGCGGAGCACGTCGCGGCCGGACGGTTTTTCGATCTCGAACTTGATGTACGGCCGCACCACGCTCGATCGACGCACCTGGATGCTGTTTTCGAGCTTCTCCATCTCCTTCACGCGCGACTGCGCCTGGCTCGACCGGCTGGCGCTCGCGCCGAAGCGGGCCACGAAGTCCTTGAGCTCCGCGATCTTCTTCTTCTTCTGGGCCGCGTCCGCCTCCGACTGGCGCTTCCCGGTCGTCTTCTGCTCGATGAAATCGTCATAATCGCCCGTGTACACGGTCACCGTCTGGTAATCGACGTCGGCGACGTGCGTGGCGATCGCGTTCATGAAATGCCGATCGTGGCTGACGACGAGCAGCGTCCCGCGGAAGTCGTGCGTCAGGTAGGATTCGAGCCAGCGGATGGAGTCGAGGTCGAGGTGGTTCGTCGGCTCGTCGAGGAGCAGGACGTCGGCGCCCGCGAACAACGTCTGCGCGATGAGCACGCGCAGCTTGTACCCGCCCGCCAGCGTGCTGACGGTATCGAGATGCCGGTGCGACGGGATTCCGAGGCCTTCCAGGATCTCCGCGGCGCGGGCCTCGGCGGTGTAGCCGTCCTCTTCGCCGATCGTCCCTTCGAGCTCAGCGAGGCGCATGCCGACCTCGTCGTCCATCTCGCCTGCGAGCAGCCGCTCCTTCTCTTGCGTGGCGTCCCAGAGGACGCGGTTGCCCATGAGCACGGCGTCGAGGATGCGGACGGACTCGTACGCGAAGTGGTCCTGCGAGAGCACGCCGACCTTGAGCTTGCCCGGGATCTCGACCGAGCCTTGATCCGACTCTTGCTCCCCCGAGATCACCTTGAGCAGCGTGGATTTTCCCGCGCCGTTCGCCCCGACGAGCGCGTACCGCTTGCCCGGATCGAACCGCATCGAGACGTTTTCGAAGAGAATTTTCGGGCCGAAGCGCTTGGCGAGCTTGTCGAGCGTGATCATCGCGGCGCCCGACCTAGCACGTGTTCCGGACGTTTGCCGCAGCCATGGAGACGATGGGGGAGGAACGTAGCCGGCGGACGTGGGCCGCAGTACGGGCTCAACCAGGCGGCAGGGCGGTCAGCGTCCGGAGGAATTTCTCCCGATCGTAACCGGTGATAATCCACACGCCCGAACCCGGCGACAGTCGCGAGCCCCAGGCGCCTTTCTCGCGATAAAGCTCGACCTCGGCCCACGCTCCGATCGAGGGATCGATCGCGCAGCACGCCGCCAATGGATCGTGAAACGCCTTGCCGCCCATGGCCTCCGGCGCCGACTCTTCGACCTCGGGCGACGAGCGGATGGGCTGCCTCTCCCGCTTCTTCTCCAGATAGACGTCCATGCCCTCCCAGATCAGGCGAAGAGACGAGCTCTTGTCCTTCAGGGCCCCGATCCGATCGTGCATCTCGTGGTCGTAGATCACGCCATGACAAACGTTCTTCGAGACGAACCGGCGGCTCCCGATCCCGGGGTATCGAAGCGCCTCCAGCGCCGACTTCGGATCTCCGTTGAGGTTGTAGGTCGGACAGGTGATCATCCCGCGAAATTTGGGGAGCTGGCGCTCGGGTGGGACGACGCCCTCGCCGGCGAAGCCTCCCTGCACGACGAGGCGGCCCACCTGGAAGCCGGGGAGCTTCATGGCGCCGCCCAGGTTCTTGAGCGGAGCGCCCGTGATCAGGGTGGTCTTTTCGTCGCATACGGCGCGCAAGACCTCGGGGCCCGGCGCGGCGTCGCGCGAAGGAGGAATCTCGCCGTAGGCCTTGTAATGCCAGGAGGAGACACACACGCCTCGTGGCCCGTGCCGCCCCTCCCCCGGGCCCGTGCCTTCCCGGATCGATTTGGGTTGATGGTCGAGGTTGAACGCGCCCACCGGGATGTCCCTGCCAAACCACTGGAGGGCCTTTCGCACCACGCCGACCTGGTCGGGTGTGCCCGGGGTGATGGTCACGGCTTTGAGGTTCACCTCGGGGTGGCCGAGCAGGAAGAGCAGCGTGATGAAATCATCCGGATCGCCGGTCTCCATGTCCCATACGACGTCGAGCATGTTGCCTCCGCTCCTGCGGGGTGAGCTGGTTGGATCCAATGAATTTCGCTTCAGGCGCGGCGGCGCCGCCGCGCGACGACGAGCGCGGCGAGGCCGAGCACGGTGAAGCCAAAGGAGGACGTTTCTTCGGAGCTGATCATTCTACAACCGCAGCCACCGTCGGCGCCAGGCTCGCTGCCGCCGGCGCCGGCCGCGCCGCCGGCGCCGCCATTGCCGCCAGCGCCTCCGCTTCCGCCAGCGCCTCCGCTTCCGCCAGCGCCTCCGCTTCCACCGGCGCCTCCGTTACCGCCTCCGCCCCCGCTTCCGTCGACGCACGCGCCGGCCTGGCACGACCCACCGGGGCAGATCGAACCATCGGGCGCGACGACATCCGCCGGGCAATCGGTCGCGTCCCCCGGGCAAACCTCCTCGGCGTCGCAGGGGCCGAAGGGCGGACGGCACACGGCGCCGACGCCCGCGAAAGCATCGTCGGGGCAAATGATGGTCGTCCCATTGCACGTCTCTTCCACGTCACAAGGTCCTGCGGCGGCGCGGCAGGTCGCGCCGGTGGGTGCGACGGCGTCCGCGGGACAATTCGCCGATTGCCCACTGCACGTCTCCTCCACGTCGCAGCCCGCCGCCGCGGGGCGGCAAATCGAGCCGACCGCGACGAGCACGTCCGCCGGGCACGCCGTGCTCACGCCGTCGCAGGCCTCCGCGACGTCGCACGCCCCGGCTGACGCGCGGCATTCGGCGCCGGCGGCGCGGGGCGCACATACGCCGTCGGCCGTGGAGCCGGCCGCGACGCTGCAGGCGCGACAATCGCCGAGCTCGTCGCCGCACGCCGCGTCGCAGCAGACGGAATCGGCGCAGAACCCGCTCTGGCATTGCCCGGCCGCGGAGCAAGGTGTGCCGTTCGGCAGGAGCGCGAGCGCGAAGACGTACGCGGAGCCGGACGACGTGCCGAAGATCTTGTCGCCGTACGCGCCGGCCACGACCGTGTTTCCATCGATGGCCACGGCAGACCCGAGATCGTCGTTTTGACCGGCGTCCTTGGCGACGAGCTTCGCCTGCTCGGTCCACACGGTCCCGCTTCGCTTGAAGACGTAGGCCGATCCGGACGAACTTGCGCCGGCGTCGCTGGAACTCGCCCCGATGACGATGGTGTCGCCCTGCATGGCGACAGCATCGCCGAAATGATCGTCCGTCTTGCCATCACTCGCGAGGAGCTTCGCTTCCTGCTGCCACATGCCGCCCACCTTGCGGAAGACGTAGGCGGATCCGGAGTCGGCCCCCTTGTCGTCGTTCCGGAGCGCACCGACGGCGACCGTGTCGCCGGAGACGGCCACGGTATAACCGAATTCGTCGCCCGCCCCCGCATCACTCGCGAGGACCTTCGCCTCCTGCGTCCAGACGCCGCCACTCCGCGTGAAGATGTAGGCCGAGCCCGAGGGCGGATTCGTGGCAATGGCATTGTCGTAAGGCGCGCCCACCACGGCGACGTCTCCGTCGATCGCGCTCGCCAGGCCAAATTGATCACTCGTCGCGCCGTCGCTGGCGAGGAGCTTCGCCTCCTGCGTCCACGTCCCGCCATTCCGGACGAACACGTACGCCGAGCCCTTGCTGTCGTCCCAATACGCCCCGAGGATCGCAGTATTTCCCGAGAGATCGACCGAACGGCCGAAGTTGTCGCCCGCTGCGCCGTCGGCCGGCGAGAGCTTGGCTTCCTGTGTCCACGTCCCGCCATTCCGGACGAACACGAGCGCCGATCCCGAATCCATCCCCTTTTCGTCATCGAGGTTCGAGCCCACGACGAGGACGTCCCCCGAAACCGCGACGGACGAGCCGAACCAATCCCCCGCCACCGCGTCGGCCATCACGAGCTTCGCCTGCTGCGTCCAGACCCCACCTCCGCCCGTGAACACGTACGTCGCCCCGAGCGGCGAGTTTTGCGGGCCATCGCCGGAGGCGCCCACGACGATCGTATCACCGGAAACGTCGACCGCCGCGCCGAAATAATCGTACTCGGCGCCCGTGGCTGGGACGAGCTTCGCGATGTTGTTGGTGATCGTCGGATCGACGATGACGGGATACACCGCGCCCGACACATCCACGTGTATCGAGAGCCGCTCCTCCCCCTCGATCTTCGAGAGCCGGATCGGCAGATCGCGGCCGCGCGCATCGAACGCGTAAAGATCCCGATACGCGAGCCGCGCCTTCCCCTCGGCATCGTGCAACGTCGCGCCGCGGCCCGAGGCCCAGACACGCGCATCGAGCCCGCCGCGCAGCTCGACGTCGATCACGACGTCCCGGGCCCCCTCCCGTGCGCAATCGGGCGCCGAATCGATCGTAAACCCCTGCTCGATGCCGCGGGCATCACTCACGTACCATTCAACGAGCCCCGGCCCCCCGCCCTCCTGCGCTCGCCTGTACTCGACGCGGCCCGCCTCCGCGACCGGCGCAGGCTTCGAGAGCGGCCGGCGATCGACTGCACACCCGAGCCGGCTCGCCTCGAACACGGCCCTTTCCGTCACTCCACGCGCCTCGACCGCGGCGCCGGACGCCGTGAACGTCGCCTCGACGGGCGCGTTCGGGTTTGTCGAGGCAAGCATGAGCCCCGCCCCACTCGCGGCCCCGTCCGAAGGCGCACACGCCGCGATACACCCCGAGAGGGCCAACGCAACCAAATGCAGCGACGTTGAAAGGATGGTGAAAGAATTTCTCATGCAATGGACGTCACCAGAGTGACGGAGCCCTGTCAAGCTCGTGAGAGCCTGATGCGCGGCGATATCTTGCGCCCGCGCGGCTGCTCAGTTCTGGCCCCAGCGACGCGGGCGGTCGAAGCGGAAAAAGCCGCTCTCCTCCTCGGCGGCGATGACCTCGGCCTCGTCGCCGAAGTAACGCCGCCGAAGCTCCGCGAGCTTCTGCTCGAGCTCCTTGCCGCTGTAGGCCTCGGTCAGCGCCTTTCGCTCGGCCATGTATTTCTTGCCGTTCTCCCAGCGCGCGTCGCGATCGTGGTCGAGCGTATCCCAGCGCGCGAGGGCCGCGTCGTCGAGGCCCATTCCCTTGCGAATCTCGCGCAGGCTCTCGGCCCGCGCCTCGGCGGACATCGCGCCGAGCTCGGACTGCACCGATTCGAGCGAGAGGAAGCGGTTCATCACCTCGTGCCGGTGGTTCTCGAGGTACGCGTCGTATTTCTCCTCGTAGATCTCTTCCAGGCGCTCCGTGTACGTCGTGAGCTTGTCGCCGAGGCTCTTCCCCTGCAGGCCGTCGATTTCCTTCAGCGTGTCCGTGACGGCCTGGTTCTTCTGCTCGGAGGCCCAGATCTCGTCGGCAGCCTCCTCGCCGAACAGGCGATTGCGCTCCTCCCGGATCGCCTCCCGGCGCTCTTCGGGATCGAGCCCGTCGAGGCGGGCGCGGTTTTCGTTGATCCAGCGCTCGTAGGCGAGGCGATTGTCGAGGTTCTTCGCGATCTCGTCGTATCGATCGGGGAAGGCCGCGCGCACCGCCGCGAGCAGCGCCTCCCGCCAATGCTGCGGGTCCTGCTTCTGGAAATGGCGCATGAGCGCCTCGATGAGCTTGATCTGGACGTACGGATTGCGGATGTTCGCCCCGTAGCGCGAGCGCAGATGCGCAATGAGCTCCGCGTCCGCCGTCGGCAGAGCGGGCGCGCTCGGCCTCGCGGCCCGAGGCGGCGCTGGGAGGTCGGCGCCCGCGGCCTCGTCGGGCCTCGCCGCAGCCATGGTCACGGGCTCCTGGATCCTCTCCGGACGCAGCGCGAAATAGAGCGAAAGGACGAGCAGCGGCGCGCCGATCGCGAGGAGCGTCTTCCGCTTCTTCATGGGCGCCGCTTCTCAGTCGTAATACGCCATGTACTCGAAGATCGCCGCGTAGAACTCCATCTCGTCGAACGTGTCGGGGCCGACGCCGACGACGTCGAGGTGATCCTGGTCGATGACGCTCGACATCGAGGTCATCTGCGTGGAGGTCGGCGCATTCAGATCTCCCACGTATCCCGGGCCCGCGTCGTTCGAGATCGAGTCGAGGGCGAGGAGCGTCTCGGAGTACTTGAGCCGGTGGCCCATCTGCTGCGAGTTGACGCCGACGAGGCCGTCGTCGTCCCGCTCGTTACACGTGCCATCACCCATGCCGCTCGCGCCGTCGTTGTCGCAATCGCCCGAGCAATAGCCGTCGCCGTCGATGTCGTAGACGAGCTCGCTCAGGAGGAAGAGCGCCGGGTTCACGTTGATCCCGTTCTGCGCCGTCATGAGCGATCCGTATCGAAACGCGTATTTCGAGTCGACCGGATAGAGGGCGTTGAACGCCTTCATGCCCGTGGTGACTCCATCACCGGCGGAGTAGTCGTTGTAGACGAGCTGCTTGGCGCCCGCATACCCATCATTGCCGGGCTCGTAGATCGCGTCGCCGTAATAACTCGCCAGCGCGGAGATGACGCTCGTCACGCCCGGGCGCAAATCGAGGATGTACTTGGCCACCGGCGAGCCGCGGTGCGGCGAGGAGATGCTGATGAGCACGCGCACCTTGGCGGTGCCGTATCGCTCGTAGAGCACGCGCGCTGCCTTGCGAATGTCGATGCCGCCCTGCGAGTGGCCGACGAGGTTCACCTTCGAGGCGCCCGAGGTCGCGAGGAAGCCCTCGATGTCGTCGGCGAGGTCGAGCCCGCGCACCTCCGAGGTCTGAAACGCAGGCACCTGCGCCGCGTAGGCCTTCTGCCCCGCGTCGATGTCGCCATTGCAGTAGACTTCGAGAAATTCATTGCAGGCGTCGCCGACGAAGGTGCCGTAGTCGTCGCCCCAGTAGTCGTACCCGAGCAGATCGTCGAAGCCGCCCATGCCATGCGCGAACACGACGGGGTAGGTCGTCTTCGGGGCGGCCGCCGAGGCCGCGCCCGCGTTGCCCGCGAGGATGGATAGCGATGCCAACAAAGCGAGCGGCAGTCTACGCATCGGCGACTCCTTGACGCTTGACGCTTGACGGTCGACGGGCGGCGCCTGCCGGCCCGGGAGCCCGAGGAGAACCGATTTCCCTACCAAGTGTCAAGCACGAAAGCGGCGTTCGACGGACATGAGAAAAATTCATCGCCTGCGCTTCGGCGTCGCCCCTCGCGCCCGCAGAAAGTTCACGAATACCTTGAGCTTGAGCGGCATCTGCGAGCGGCTCGGGTAATACAGATGAAACCCAGGAAACGGTGCGCAGAACGGTTCCAGCACCCGTACGAGCCTCCCCGCCCGGAGCTCGTCCCGCACGTAATCGTCCATCACGTACGCGAGGCCGAGCCCATCGAGCGCTGCGCGGACCATCAGCGCGGCTTCGTTCGCCGTCACCCGACCCTCCACCGCCATCTCGAACTCCTTGCCATCTTCGTCGAACTCCCACTTGTAGATCGCGCCGCTCGTGGGCTGCCGGTAGCGAATGCAATCGTGGCGATGGAGCTCTCGTGGATGCTTCGGGACCCCACGCGTCGCGAAATACGCCGGCGCGCCGACGATGGCCATGCGCAGGTCGGGGCCGATCCGCACCGCGACCATTTCCTTGTCGAGCGTCTCACCGAGGCGAATGCCTGCGTCGAAACCACTCTCCACGAGGTTCGCGAGCGCGTCGTCGATCCCCACCTCGATACGCATTTCAGGATAGGCTGCGAGGAACGGCGCGAGCACGGGCTCGATGACCATTTCGACGGCGATCCGGGGCACGTTGAGGCGGAGCGTCCCGGCGGGGCGGTCGCGAAACTCGTTCAAGCCCTCGATCGCCGCGCCCACGTC
The DNA here is from genome assembly GCF_029946505.1 of Polyangium sp. y55x31. Taxonomy (GTDB): domain Bacteria; phylum Myxococcota_A; class Polyangia; order Polyangiales; family Polyangiaceae; genus Polyangium. Next base: position 305,485 of record NZ_JARZHG010000003.1, on the reverse strand, counting down.
GTCGATCGCCGGCCGCACCCGCTCGAAGAAACGTTGCCCCGCCTCCGTGAGGCCGACGCTCCTCGTCGTGCGCTGGAGGAGACGCACGCCGAGACGTTCTTCGAGCTGCCTGAGCTGTTGGCTCACCGCGGACGGCGTCACGCCGAGCTCCGCGCCCGCTGCGGTGAAGCTCCGCTTTTCGGCCACCGCGAGGAAGGCGAGAAGCCCGGTGAGGTGATCGTCTCGCACTCGTTAGCGCTCCTTAAAAGTGCTTGCAGATATCTCATGTTTCCCCATTGAATGCAAGGTCGTACGTTCCTCCTCGAAGGCGGCGCCGAGCGGGCCCGCAGGCACGAGGAGACCATCATGAGCGCGACGATCGACATCCCGAAGGACGATACTGCGAGCAAGGGCCGGGTCTGGTTCATCACGGGGGCGTCCTCCGGTTTCGGCCGGAACCTCGCCGAGGAGGCGCTGCGCCGCGGCGAGCGGGTGGTCGCGACCGCCCGAAACCCGGAGGCCCTCGCAGACCTCGTCCAGAAGGCCCCGGACCGCGTGCTCGCGAGGACGCTCGATGTAGGCCGCCCCGAGGACATCGGGCCCGCGATCGAGGCTGCGCTCGCGCGTTTCGGCGCGATCGACGTGCTCGTGAACAATGCCGGTTATGGCGTGGTCGGCGCCGTCGAGGAGACCTCGGACGCCGAGCTGCGCGCTCTGTTCGAGGTGAACTTCTTCGGCGCCGTCGCGCTCACGCGTGCCGCGCTTCCGAGCATGCGGGCGCGGCGCGCGGGCGCCATCGTGCAGATTTCGAGCTTCGGCGGGCAGCTCTCGGTCGCGGGCTTCGGCGCGTATTCGGCCACGAAATTCGCGCTGGAAGGGATGTCCGAGGCCCTCGCCGCCGAGGTCGCCCCGCTCGGCATTCGCGTGCTCATCGTGGAGCCCGGCGCGTTCCGCACCCGCTTCGGCGGCAGCGCGCTTCGTCGAATGCCGCCGATCGACGATTATGCCACGACCGTCGGCCCCACCCGCGCCTTCGCCGCCGGCATGGATGGCACGCAGGAAGGTGATCCGGCGAAGGCCGCCGCCGCCATTCTCGATACCCTCGATCGCGCAGATGCCCCGTTGCGGCTTCCCCTCGGCGCCGATGCCGTCCAGGCCTTGCGGGCGAGCCTGGCCCGCAAGACCGAAGAGCTCGAAACATGGGCTCCCGTTGCGCGCTCGATGGCTTTCACGGCGACGTGATGCCATCACGGTGTATATCGCCAGCCCAGCGACGCAGCATGGCCGACGCCGAGTCCGCGTGATACATGACCACGACGTGAGGCTCGTTCTGCCGCGGTTCGGTCGCGAGGATGCTGGGGTGTTCGTCGTGACGACGATCCTCGCGCTCGTCTACGGCATCATTCACGACCACCTGACCGCGGCGCTCTCGCCGGAATACTTCCTTTTCGGCAAGGACCTCGCGAGCGATCCGCGCCCGTTCCGGTGGGCCGTGACCGTGCTCGCGGCAAAGGCATCCTGGCCGCTGGGTCTGCTCGCCGGCATGGCGCTTCGGATCGCGAACGAGCCGTCGCCGCGGCTTCCGCAGCGGCTCCCCATTCGACGATTGCTCGGCTTCATCGCCATTCCGATGGCGACCGCCGCGCTCGCCGCGCTGATGCTCGGAGCATCCCCGGTGAGCTTCGATCCGTGGGATCAACACGCTGTCGCCGAGATGCTCGCCGGCCCGGCGCGCGCCGCAGCGTTCGTGCGGGTCTGGCGCATCCACATCGGCTCGTACCTCGGAGGCGCCCTCGGATTGCTGCTCGCCGTGGCCCTCGTGAGGCGGCGACGCGCGCCGCGGTGACGCTCGGGACGGCCGCTGAAACACGCTCTTCCGCTCGGCGCCGCGCTGGGGTATCACGTTCGCGGAGCCCTGCCCCATGCCCACGCCGACTGCGGATGCAACGACGAGCATCCTCACTCCTGCGCCCCCCGATCTCTCGACCCAGATCGACCTTTGCTGGGCGACGAACGGCCGCGGCGGCTCGGGCACGACGTTCCACGAGTTTTTCCCCGACGCCGGCGCGCACCTCGTATTCCGTCATTCTCCCGCGGGCTGCCGCATGGTGCTGATCGGGCCCGCCACCGAGCGCGCCACCATCGAGCGCGACGCCGGCGCGGAGTACCTCGGCATCCGCTTCCGGGCCGGCCAGGCGCCGCGGTTCGCGGACGTCCGCTCCTCCGAGCTCACCGACGGATGCGTCGAGGTGACGAAGATCCGAGGGATCCCGATCGAATCGCTGGCCGAGCGATTGCGCGCGCTGCCGGACCTCGGCTCCCGACAACGCGCGTTTGTGAATCTCGTCAGGGACGCCGCACCGCCGCTCGTCACGGATGCGCGCTGCCGAAGGGCCACGCTCCTGCTCGAAGCGCACGGAGGTCGGATCCGGGTCGACGAGCTCGCGGAGGAGCTCGGTCTGCACAGGCGCAGCCTGGAGCGCCTCTTCCTCGACCAGTTCGCAATGACGCCGAAGCGAATGGCCCGGCTCGTCCGCCTGCGCAATGTCCTCGGCGCGCTGCACACGGGCGCCTTCGCGACGCTCGCCGAGCTGGCCCAGGCGTGCGGCTACGCGGACCAGCCGCACCTGATCCGCGACTTCAAGACCCTGACGGATCGCCTCCCCGGCGAGAAGGGCGCGCACCGGAACCGGCAGGTCGTGCGCGCGGACACGCGGATCGTCCACCGGTATCGCCCGTAGCTCCATCGCAGGCTCGCACGGCGTGTCGCATTTTCACAATACGGCCCGCTGGACGCGCGCTAACAGCCCGTGGATCTACGCCACCCCAATCGCGATCCCAACATCCCGCCCATGGCCCGGCGGCATCCCGTCCCACGCAGCCCGGGAAAATCGTGCCAATTGCCTCGGCATGCGCCGTACCAGAGCCACCATGGCGGCCCATATCACCAAGATCGCAAGGGCAAAGCCCTTCCGGGCCGCGGCCAGGCCCCGCGGAGTCCCAGAGCCGAGAATTTGGCGTAGCACGAGCCCCAAGTTGAGCGCAGCGACATGGGCCAGGTAGCGTTTTCGCACGTTCTCTCGGCCCCTGACTCGGACCCTTCTCATTCCGCCCGTCTCGCATGCATGGGCGAATGTTCGCTCGATGAACTCTCCGCGTTTGCGTTGGAGAGCGCGCCCCTTCGGACGACGTACGCGGTATCGATTTCCGTAAAACGCTTGCTGCATGTCCCAGCCCTTGTCCTCCCACTTGCGGACGGGCTGGCTCCTCTCCGGGACATAGGTGCGGTAGCCCGCCTCCTTCAACGATAGGAGCAGCTCGGCCTTGTGATATCCCTTGTCCGCCACGACCTCGATCACGGTGCGCTCGGGCTGCGCGTCGCTGCTGCCGCCCTCCGGGGGCGGCTCGTCATCCGAATCGCGGTCATTGTCGCTTTTCGCCTGCTCGACATTCGTGCGCGCCTGCTCCAGGCTTTGCGCCATCGTCGCTGGGTCGGCCTGGTCCGCTGAATAGACCTCTGCGGCGACCACGACGCCGCTGCTCATGTCGACGACATGTTCGGTCTTGTAGGCCAATCGCGTGCGGCCATCCTTGAGCTTCGTGATGCGGGCATCTTCGTCCGTGGGGCTTTTCCAGTCGGTATTCGACGTCTTCTTTCCCTTGCGCTTGCGGTCGAGCCGCCGGGCATCCTCCACGGTCGGATTCTCGATGCCTTCCTCCTTCGCCAGCCGCTTGATGAAGTCCGCGTACACCTCACCCGTCTCGCGCCGCACGATCGCCTTCATCGATGCGTCCGCGCGGAGATACGTCGAGTCCACGCCCATGACTTTGCCCTGGAGAAGCCCGGAGCGATGGACGACCCCGAGCACGAAGGCGAACATCGCCTCGAAGACCTCACTGCCGAGGCGCTTGCGCATCTTGGACAGCGTCGAATGATCGGGCACCGTTTCGCCAGGCAACAGTCCGAGAAACTCCCGCAGGGATAGCGAGTCCGAGCACCGCCATTCGAGCCCGCGCTCGGACTCGATCCCCTCGAAAAAACCGACCAGCAGCATCCGGAAGTAAAGCCCCGGCGGGATCGACGGCCTGCCCGCCGTCCCGTCGGCCTCGAAATACTTCACGCACGCCGCCTCCATGGCCCGGTCAAACCCGTTCTCGCGCAGAAGCTCGTTCAGCTTCTCGTAGAACCGGTGCCCCGGCGACCGCGGCAACGAAGGCGCCGCCACCCAAAGCGGCGCCTGCTTCTCCCGTCTTCGACCCATCGACATGACGCGGACAAACCTACCATCCCCTCCCGTCCCTGTCGATCGTCCTTCGGGATAGGTCCACGGGCTGTTAGAACGCGTACACGAGCGACCCACCGCCAGTCGTGAAGGGGCGCAGTGTCTCCCACAGAGAGGGCACGATCGTGTCGAGCCCCGTACCGAAGAGCGGGATCGCGACCTCGACATCCAGGCGCACCGCGAAGTGTTCCGCGAATGGGAGCTCGACTGCGCTGCGCGCCCCAACACCAAGAAGGCCTTGCACGCCGTGGCCGACATACCACCTGTTCAGGGCCGTCGCTCCAACGGCCCCGCCCATGACGAACAAGCAACCGACGAACGGCGCGCGCTTCAGGCATCCCGCGCCCGTCGTAATGAACGTGTGCGCCTCGACCTCAGTTGAGCCCACAGGACGGGTATTCCAAAGCGGCATCCACCGCGCGTCGAGTTCGAATGAGAGCTGCGGGAGCTGCACGCCCCCCGCAACCCGGAGCCCGGGAGCCCAATCCGGCATGAGACCAGAAGACACGAACCCTCCTAGCGCCACGAAGCCTCGTTTCTTCGGAACCGGGGCTGCCATGGGCGGCTTCGAGGACGGTGGGCACGTCGGACACTGCGGGCATGGTGCCGGTTTGGGAGAGGGCGGAGGCTCTGCAGGAGGAGACGTTGGGGCCAGCTCCTCCTTCTTTGGCGCCGCAGCTCGAATACGCGTCCCCGCGTCGAAGGCTGTCCAATAAAGCACCTTGAAACAGTCGGTCTGGGGCGAGTAGTCGCGATGATCGGTGGATACGGCGACGCCGTTCTCGTCCGTGATCGTCGTATCGACCGACTTGCCGCCATCGGGGAGCCGCCGGATCCGCACGACGAGCGCGCGTGCCGCCGTCGGATCGATCGTGCTCACGGGCACCCAGTTCGTCAGGATCGCCGTGAACTCGAACGCATCCGAGCAACCGGGGAGCGTCCGATCCGTCGTAAGCTCGACGCGATGGTGCGGCAGCTCGTCCGCCGCGAGGGCCGACGACGACCAGGCCACGCCCAGGGCCGCCGCGCCAACCGCACTCCAGAAGCGCCCGAAATCAGTGCGCGACCTCACTCCGTGGCCTCCTCGACGAAAAATGTGGAGGGGTCGGTCGATTTTTCCCGTGATGGAGGGCGACTTCTGCCCTTTGTATCCATGGGACTCGTGAACGCGAGCAGAGGCGGCCCCCGATGCCGGGCGTCGACCGAGAGGTCTGGGGCATGACACGCGTCCTCGACGACTGCTCGAACGAACTCGGTATCTCCAGGGAGGCCACGCTCCGGTATCTGGATGCTATGGCCGCGGTGGTTCGTTCGGTCGGAGTCGATTCGGCGCATGTGATGGATATCGTCCATCATGCATTCCTGCTCGCCTGTCGCAAGCCCAAAGCAGAGCGCCCAGATCCAAAAGACGAAGCAGCGTTCGGCGCATGGTTGAACACGGTCGCGAAATATGCGGCCCTGACGAACCGCAAGGAAGCATCCCGCTCGCGGGAAGTCGCGACGCCTACCGAGGAGCTCGTGCACGCAATCGATGCCGGTGGCGCGCACGTCGAAAACTACGAGGCGAAGGTCGACGCGTCGAGGGTATTCGGGCGTCTGAGCCTTGACGATGGCTCACTGCTCCACGAGCATTTTTACGAGGGGACGACGATCAAGGAGCTCGCCGCGGAGCGCGGCGTCGCGTGGGCCACGATGCGGGAGCGAGTGGATGGCGTGATCCATCGGGCACGCATTGCGGTGGACGAGTCCGCGGCGCGATCGATCCGCCGCCGTCGGCGCCGGATCGGTGCCATTCCGCTGGCTCTTTTTGGCTTGGTCGCCCGCGAGGCGCGGGCGCAGGTGGGCGCGTTCTGGACGACCTTGCGCAGGTCTCTACACCGCACCCCTGCCCGTTTCATCGGAAGCCTCGGCACGGCAGCCGCAATCTTCACAGGCACGCCGCACCTCGGGTCGTGCGCGGGCGACGAGAGCGTATTCGCAGCTCGCGCGCACAGCGTGGAAGGCCGAATCTCGGACGATCTCGCGCGGCATGCTGACCTCGTAAGGTCGAGACCGAAGCCTCCTACCATAGCGGAAGACGGGAACGTCACAAGTCCCCGGCCTCCGCCGGGGCGTCGCTACGAGGACCGCTCGCCGGCGCCCTGGATCATCGCGAACGCGCTTCGAGACGCCGAGGCGACGAAGTAGCGTTTTTCGCGTTTGGTTTTCACTTTCGCGAAACACGACTCGCCGGCCTTGGGCGGCTTTGGTGTGGCCCGCTCCCTGCTCGCGCACAGGTGCTCGCTGGCTGCACCGTAGTCGCCCAAGGTCGACGAGCACCAGCTCACGATGGAGGGACGGCCATGCCACGTCGACAAACGATCCATCCACTTCTTACGGCGCTTGGTGGACACATTCGGGACCTGCGGCTTGGCCGGAAGATGTCCCTGGTCGACCTCGCCAATGCAAGCGGCGTCAGCAAGGGCTCCTTGTCCAGCATCGAGAATGGGCTCGTCAACATCACAATCGAGACCTGCGCCAAGCTCGCGGCAGGGCTCGGGGTCCGCGTCGAGGACATGATTCCTGGCGGATTGGAGCAACTGGTGTCGAGCGGCGGTCAAGAGAGCGGGCCGAGGAGCCATGTCCAAGAACGCGCCGGATGATCTGGCGGACCTGGTGCGCGACAACTGGGTGAGGCAATGCCCCGACCTGCAAAAACCGAGGACCGGTCCAGGTTGAACCTGGAATTGCACCAATGCGTTCGCGAACGGCTCGAAGGCCTTAGGCACGAGACAAGCGCAGATAGCTTGACCGAGGTGGTCCGGAACGCGTTGGCGGTCTATGACGCATTGGTCACTGCCTCACGGCAGAGCGGAGACAGGGTGTTCATCCGAAAGCTCGACGGTACGGAGCGCGAACTCGTGCTCCCCGTGATCCGACGTGCTGCCGAGAGGAATTCATGAACGGTTACCTTGTCCAGCGAATGCTCCACGTGCTCGACGGGTGGTCCCAGGGGGTACTGGAGGGCGCTACCCTCGGAAGCACCAAGACGGGCGAGCGGCTCGCGCGTGTCTTGATCGTGGCGGACGTGCTTTCGGTTCTGATTCCTCTCGTGCGGCCCGAGCTGAAGTCGACGGGGCCGGGAGCTCCGCCAGAGCCTCCCGACGTCGTTCTGTCGAGGATCCTCGGCGTGCTCGAATGGTGGGCCCTCGGGGTGCTCGCTCTGGCGGGTGAGGCGCACAAGAAGACCAAACCCGAACGCATGGTAGCGGTCGCAGACGTGATCCTGGTGCTCGTCCGGCTCATGCGGCCCGAGGTGGGCGCGTCCGCGTCAGGGCACGAGCTGTAACATGCTCGCAAGGCGATCGAGCCACGCGTCCCCATTCCCAGTTGCAAGCTCAGGATACTCGAGCGCGAAGCCCTCCCACTCGATGTGCCATGCGCGGACGAACTGCGTGTCCCCTCCGTGCTGCCATGTCTCACCCTTCACCGTGAAGACGCGGCGCACCAGATCGACCGGGAGCGCAACGTGTTCGGCAAGGAGCACCGCGTCGTAAAGATCCTTCGCCTGCGGGTGCGCGTCGGTCTCAAGCCACAGAAGCTTCCATGCGAGCGATTCGGCGCGCGACGCGAACCACAACGAGAGTCCGGTTGGGATGTGGCGATATCCGTGCGCCACCGCGGTATTGTGCAGGACCTCGATGGTGGGTGCATCCTGGAGAGGCTCGCGGAAGACGATGTCGATCTGGATCGCATCGCGCATCGCCCCGGCGAAGAGCCACGGCACGGACAGGCGCCTGCCCTCCGCACGCTCGTAGGTCCATATGCTATCGAGCACAATCTCGTCCTCGATGATGCGCACGTCGCCCTCCACGAGTGCGTCGCGGACCACCTGGCGAATTCCGTCGAGAAGTTTCTGCGCGGCCGTAGAATCGGGAGCCGTCGACGCGTCGCGAACGACGAAATCGATATCGTGGGCGCGCCGTGCGTGTTCAGGGAACCACGCCTCGAGCCCTTCCGCTGCGGCCCGCGTGGCGTGGGGGGGGAAGCGCTGGGTCAAGAAGCGCTCCTCGATTCCGTCGAGTACGCGAAAGGCATTCCGCGAGAGGTGAGCGCCATGCGGCAAGCCGAGGGGCCCAAGCTCCGTGATCCGATCTGGCGTGATTCGCACCTTCACGTGGTGCTCGATGTAGACCGCCGGGAGGGACGTGGCCTCGGGCACGTGCTCGACTTCGATCTTGATCCTTGTGACCTCAATGCCGAGCGGCGCGAGCTCGGCGCGGATGGTGTGGGCACGATGAACGGCATCGTCCACTCGCCCTGCGAGCCGCGCCGTGATCATGGTCTGGCGAGGGAACGCGCCTTGCGAGAGCTCGATATGCGTCAGACGGAGCGCACGCGGCCAAAGCCACTCACGCAAGGCTCGCTCGGCGTGCGGCGGGTGCGAGAGCGTGATGTGCGCCTCGATTGGCGATGGCCGCCCGCCACTCACTTCCGCCCCTGCCTCGCTTCAACCTCGGACACAAGACGCGTCATCGTGGTCCCAAGCGCCGTCGCGAGGGCCTGGACGACGTTCAGCGACGGATTGCGCTTCCCTCGCTCGAGCAGGCTTATGTACGTGCGATGCAGATTGGCCCGATCTGCCAGCTCTTCCTGGGAGATCCCCACCTCGATCCGGACTTCGCGGACCACTTGCCCGAAAAGCTGCTCTAGCCCGTTGCCAGCCACCTTGACGGTCGACGGTCTGCGAGTAGAGACTGGGCGTCTACAGACTATTGTCTGCAAGAAGCGCCGCCCCGAGGGACCTGGAAATCCCCCGGGGCGACTTGGCCGCAACCCCGTTACACGCGGAGTCGCAACCCATGCCCATCATCGGTCGTCCTGCCATCGCAGGGCAAGAAGGCACAGATCCGTCCGATTCGTCCGTCGAGGACACGCACGATCAAGATCCGGACAGCGTTCCCGCTGTCCTCTCGAACGAGATGCAGGAGCGCGTGCGCAGCGCGCTCGTCGCGTACGCGCAGGGGAAGACCCAGCATGCCCTGGCGGAAGCGCTCGGGTATCCGCGGGGGTACGTGGCCGCGGTCCTCGACGGCAAGCTGCACGTGACCGTCCACTTCGCGGGGCAGGTGGCCCGTGTGCTGGGGACGGATATCAACGCGCTCGTGGGTGGGCCAGCGCAGCCCGGGGTGGGGGCGGCGACGGAAGGTGCCCCCGAGGGGGCGGAGGGGCCGCCCAAGACCTGACCGACCAACACACACGCGGAGAGGGCGCGCTCCAGGCCGGGGTCTCCCGGGGGGGGGCGCGCGCCGCGCTAGGGTCCCCGAGGGCGGCTTGGTTCCCCGAACCCTGAACGGCAGGGCGGACGATGCCCCGAGGTGTCGGGCACCCACCAATCTTTCGTTGTTACGACCAGGCCCGAATTCTGGTAGCGTCACTCTCCTAGGCTAGACCCCCAAGGACGGCGCGATGGCACTTTTCCAATTTGATGTATTTGTCAGCTACAGTGACTCGGAGAGCAAGTGGGTCCGCGAGTGGCTGCTACCTCAACTTGATGAAGCTGGGCTAGACGCGGCGATCGATGTACGAGACTTCGAGGTCGGCCTTTCTACCGCAGAAAACCTGACCAAGTGCATCGAAAAAAGCCAGTGGATTGCCCTCATTGTATCACCCAGGTGGTTGGCGCAAGAGTGGTCGACTCTGGCATCACTCCTGGAGCGCGCCCCGGACTCTGCCGCCATCCTTCGCCGCGTCATCCTAATTGTGTTGGAAAAGTGTGAGCTCCCAGCACCGATCAACACCTTAACGTATGCAGACTTCACACAAGCAGACCAGCGCGTCGCCAAAACCAGAGATCTAATCGAACTAATAAGGAAAACGATACAATCACGCCCGCGCAGCGCCGGCCGCCTCCGGGCCAGGCAACTAGGGCTTCCATTTACCCCGCTCTCGCCCCCACCAGATGGCTTGGATCTGGTATGGGAGCTTCCTGTATCAAGAACGGTGACACAAGTGAGTTGGTCACCCGATGGGCAGATTCTTGCTACTACTGATAGTACTGGCGAAATCGGCATCTACGACACCCGTGGCAGACCCAAAGACTTGTTCTCGCTAGAACGCGGGGCGCCACACTTAACATGGGCAGCCACCGGTACGACAGTCGCTTTTGCAGAAAAAAAGTACGTTAAGATTTTGGATATCAATGACCGCACCACACGTACTCTCTATGAGACAGGAGGAGTGCACCACGTCCTTGCCTGGAGCCCCAATGGCAATCTTATAGCAATTGGAACTCGGGATCGTCTTTCCATCGTCGATGCCACTACTGGCGGCCTGATCGCTTCTCACTCTCTGCAGCTGTTTGTGCACGAAGGGCACGTCTCCTGGTCCCCCGACGGAAAACGCCTGTCAGTGACCACGCCAGACGGATTCGTTGTAGTGAGCAGCAGTGGAGTGCCGTTAGCTCGTTTCGACGCTCCCAGGACATACCGTATCCTGTGGACCCCAGATGGTAAATTTATTGTCGCCTCGTCATCCAACGGTACGATCCGAGTGCTAGATTCGAACACAACTCGCCAAGTTCAAGTTCTAGAGGCACACTCAGACCAAGTTGGCCCGATGGCGATATCGGGAGATGGGCGTCTCCTAGCATCGGGCAGTAAGGACTCCACGGTACGGATCTGGCGATGCGATCGCTGGGAACAGTTAGCCCAACTCCCGGTGCACGCGACTTCGCTTGATACGCTGAGCTTTCACCCACGAGAACCATTGCTGGCAATACTTGAGCCTAGCAATGATGCGCGTCTCCTACGAATTTGGCGACTTGACTACGGTCGACTCACCGCGAGGCCGTCTTCGACCCAAGCAGTTTATTATCGCAACGCAAAGGTCGTTTTAGTGGGCGACAGTAGCGTGGGCAAGTCGGGGCTTGGGCTTGTTCTTTCGGGCAAGCCCTTCACGCCGACCGAATCCACACATGCGCGCCGCGTATGGACTTTTGAGACATTCGAGGCCGACCTCGGCGAGGCTCGGCATGAGACTCGGGAGACTTACCTTTGGGACATGGCAGGTCAGCCCGGCTATCGGCTTATCCATCAACTGCACCTAGATGAGGTGGCCGTTGCTCTCGTGGTATTGGACGCCAAGAGCGAGACCGACCCATTCGCTGGCGTTGGTCATTGGGACAGGGCACTGCGTACTGCGGTTAGGATTCAAGGAACGGGCGCACCCCCACTGCGCAAATTTCTTGTTGCAGCGCGCACCGACCGAGGCGGCGTTGCCGCTTCAGCGGAGCGTATCCGCGCGAAGGTTGATGACTTAGGTTTCGATGGTTACTTCGAGACCAGCGCAAAAGAAGGGTGGGGCATCGCAGAGCTAAAGGAAGCGGTACGAGGTGCCATCGCGTGGAATCAGTTGCCTCAAGTTTCGTCTACCGCGCTGTTCCAGCGCATTCGTGACTTTCTTATCCATGAAAAAAAATCCGGTAGACTGTTGACCACAGCAGACGATCTTTACTTCACGTTCATCCGGCAAGCCGGCGAGGCGGGTACGAGCCGCGAACAATTTCATATCTGCCTAGGGCGCCTTGAGTCCCGAGATTTGGTGCGACGCCTTAGCTTTGGCAGCTTGATCCTGCTTCAGCCCGAATACCTGGACGCATACGCCTCCGCTATAGTCAATGAAGCCAAGGCAGAACCCGACGGCCTTGGCGCAATTGCGGAAGAAAAGGTACTCTCAGTAGCCTTCCGCATGTCTAAGGACGAACGCATCAACGATGCCAATAAGGAGCGCCTGCTTCTCGTAGCAACCGTGGAGGATATGTTGCGTCGGGAGATTGCTCTTCGGGAGCATGAGCAAGACGGCCCTCACTTGGTGTTCCCCTCTCAGCTGACGCGGGAGAATCCAGATCTCCCCGACCCTGAGGGGAAGGCGTTAGTACTCTCGTTTGAGGGGCCGACCCAGAATATATACGCCACCCTTGCCGTAAGAATGTCCCATAGTCGACTGTTCACCAAGAAGGAGATGTGGCGCAACGCCGTCGTCTTTAGCGCTATTGCTGGAGGCACGTGCGGCATTGCTCTCCGGGAATATGGTGAAGGACGCGGCGATCTGATTCTTTTTTACGGTGCAACCACGGGCAGCGAGACGCGGCTGCTTTTTAATGATTACGTCGAATCGCACGTGCAGGCTCGAGCAATACCCCAAAGCGTGACTAGTCGACCCGTTGTTTTCTGCCGCAAGTGCAACACGGAAGTCTCCGACACCATGGTGCAACGCCGACTGCAGCGTGGGCACGATTATCTCAATTGCCCCGTTTGCGATGTACGTGTCCGCCTGCACCCGGATACGCCGCCCGTAGCCACACAGCACACAGCAGCAGATATGGAGGCAATGGATCGTGCGGCGGACAAGGCTCGTGATCGGGAGGCGGGATTGCTGTCAGCTCTCGCAGCGATGTCTACCGCAGATTTTGCTCAATGGGCTGGTACCGCCCCACTCACCTTTGCCTTTACTAGCGCAATAAGCACATCTCCGCATCTGTTCAGCGATCCTAGCTCGGAGGAGGATCTGGCGGTACAGAACAGCTTCGTGGAGCGCGCACGTCGTGCGCTACGGGAAAATGGTGGCTATGAAATCAAGTCCCTTGGCGACACCCTCATGGTGGCATTTCGCGCACCAAACCAAGCAGTCAGCTTCGCGCTCGATCTGCTGAGCACTGCAACCGTTTCGTCGAACAAGGTTCGGGTTGCAATCGACGGCAATGTAAGTGCTAGCGAGCGTGAAAGGGTTAGTAGCACCATTGCCCGCACGGCAAAGATTGAAGATCAGATTTCCGAACATGCAGTTTGGGTCGCGGACGATGTCAGGCTAGCCATGGCAGCGCACGCGGGACACGAACGAAATTTGATTTGGACGCCGTGCACGTCCAGGGCCGTGGATGATGCACGTGTTTTTTGGTCCGTGCACCGCAACCCTTCCGTATCCATGGGCGAGACCACTCATCTTCAACCGCCGACCCCCTCCGAGGCATCGGTTGTGTTTGCAGTCGATCGTAGTGACGACGACTTTACTGCGCTCCATGAACTCCTCACTGAACATTTCGGTGGCTCTATTGCGCGACAGGTAACAGGCGCGGGTACGGTGGCATTCGACTGTGTCGGTATCAATACCCCGGAGTTGCTACGTCTCGCGGAGAATGGTCTTTTGTTTGGATTGGCGAACAAGGCCGGCGCGAAAGCTGTGCGCGAGATACGCTCAGGTGGAGAGGTAGTGTTCGATGATATCCCGGCCGTGCAGTTCAATAGTCCTTCGATCAAGGATGTCTCGCCTGCGAAGGTAAAGACTCTCGTCTCCGAACTCGACCTGCTGTTGGTGACAACAACGCCCGTGGAAAGGGATGCTGTACTTTCTGCGATGTTGCCACTACCTAAGCAGAAGTCTCTTCTGGAGGCACCGCTTGAACACGCTACATATAGGGTGGGTCGATTCGGAAGGTACTACGCCGCCCATGTCGAATCAACTATGGGGACATCGGGCCGGGACGGTGCTACGTTAACTGTTAACGACGCCATACGGGAATTGCAACCCAAGGCAGTACTAGTACTGGGTATCGCCTTCGGGGTAAACCGCAAAAAGCAGCGTCTAGGAGACGTTATTGTTGCGGAGTCAGTTTTCCCGTACGAGCTTCAACGGGTTGGCGAGACAGTATCGGTCCGGCGCGGGCGAGAAATCCCCTGCGGCAGCGTTCTCTCTGAGCGTTTCCGCGTTGGGAGCGCTCATTGGGTCCTAGAGCGTCCGACGGGACAAGTAAAGGTGCATCAGGGGCTTCTCCTTTCCGGGGAGAAATTGATTGACAATAGTTTGTTTCGAGACCGTCTCGTCGAGGAGTTTCGGGACGCTCTTGGCGGTGAGATGGAGGGGGCAGGAGCCTACGCATCGGGAAGTCGGACCAAGACAGAGGTCATCCTCCTCAAGGCTATTTGTGACTGGGCAGACGGACACAAGAATGATCGAGCCCAGCCGTTCGCCGCGAAAGCGGCAGTGTCGCTGGCCCAGCACGTGCTTAGCAAGCGAGATGTCTTAGCTGCACTTGGAGCGCGAGATCGAGGGCTACCTCGCAAGAAACGTGGGAAGCGGTAGGTGTGTTGAAAAGACCGCTGCCGTTTCCACGCATCTGTTGCCCCACTGTTGCCCCAACGTGCGCACCGGAGGGTCTTGGAGCGTCTCGTCTCGGTCAGCTTCACCTCGCCCCCTCGATCTCGCAGAACGGCCGGGATCACCGCTGTTTTGCTGCTGATCTCCGTGTGGTTCGAGGGTGCTGCTAGAAGCTACCTAAGCCGTTTCCTAAACCGAAGGTCGCAGGTCCGATTCCTGCCGGGGGTGCCAATGATTCCGCGGGGTTAGCGCTTCCTACCGCGCTGCCCCGCCGAACCCTCGGAACCCGTTGCCCCACTGTTGCCCCCACCCCGTTTGCCCTCGGAGGCCAGGGTGAGCCGGCGGGCCGCCTCCTCCAGGTCCTCCTTGAGGTGATGCACGTAACGTTGCGTGGTGGCCAGGTGCTTGTGACCTGCCATCCGCTGGACGACGTGTACGGGCACCCCGGCGCGGAGCCAGGACGTGATCGCGTAGTGCCGGAGCGCGTAGATCGACCAGCCGCCGAGCCCGGCGCGGTCGCGCACGCGCTCGAAGGCTTGCGTGAGGCCGTACTGCCCCCACGGTCTGCTTCGCTCGTTCAGCGCGAGGTGACCGTCGCGTGAGCCGCGCTCGATCGGCGCGAGGAGCCGCGCGAGCTCGGGCGCGATGGGGATCTCGCGTTGGCCTGTCTTCGGCGTGTGAAGCTCGCCGTGGGAGCGACCTTCGCGGACGGAAAGGAAGCCGCCCGCGGGGCGATCGTCGTCCCAGCGGAGGAGCATGTCGCGGCGGCGAAGCGCGCGGACTTCGTTGGGGCGAAGGCCGGCGTACGCCATGAGGGCGAAGCTCAAGCGGTGCGTGTCGCGCGCGGCGGCGAGGATCGCGTGGACCTCGTCGTCGGTGGGGATCTCCAGGATACGCTGGCCGATTTGCTTGAGGCGCGGCAGGCCCTTGGGCGGATCGGCGAGGTAACCGCGCTCGACAGCGAAGCGGAGAACGGAGCGGAGAACGACCTGGATGTTGTTGCGGGTCGTTTGCGCGAACTTGCTCTTCGACAGTTCGAGGTCGAGCTCCGCGGCCGCGTGGCCGTCGACCTTGTCGAGGGGTCGATCGGCGAAGCGCGGGAGCAGGGTGTGCTCGAGGACCGACGTATACCCGCGGCGGGTCGTGACTTTCAGGTCCGTCAGCATGTACGTGCTGCGGAATTCGGTGACGACTTCGGCGAAGGTTTTCGTCGGGGGTCCGGGTGGGGACGCGGGATCCGTGGGGGATCCGGGCGGGGAGGAGCCGGCGGCTGCTGCTGCCGGGGGTGCGTCGTCTGTCGGCGCGTACGGGGTGCCGAAGCGGGCGATGTTCAGGAGGTAGCGCTTCTCCTCGGCGCGAGCGCCGGGGACTGTCGGGGATAGCGCGTCTTTCCGGAATCGATGGCGGGTGCCATCGGGAAGGCGGTAGCGGATGTCAATGAACAGAACGGGGATGCCCCGTCGGGTCGTTCGTCGGACTGCCATGACTTGGGAGCCTTTCCCAGGTCATCTCAGGCCAGAGCTGCGGCATTTAGTGTAGCATACGGCGAGCACGGTCCCAGGTGATTGATGTGGCACCCGACAGTCCGGCGACCTGAGCTTCATCACCCGTCAACGACACGCATCTATATCGTTTCCGGAATCCATGATTCGGCAACGCGAACAACAACAAACGCTTGCTGCAATAGCAACAAGCAGCCCTCGATAAAGGCTGCCGTAAGGGACGGCGGTCGATACAGGATACTACCGTGAGCAATCCGGTTTCGCGTCTCGTACACGGTCTTCACTATCTTGTCTGGGGCCACGCCGAGACGATCGGCAATTCTTTTCGCCTCAACCTCATCTATCAGGCCCACCAACTTCTGAAACGCAACATCGTCACGCATTCGCCACGTCAATTCATCGACCAGCGCATGCGAAATGGTCATCATATGCTCATCCAGCTTTTGGCGCACCTTTGCAGCGAATGATTGGACTAGCATGATGCGAAATAGGCCTTCGAAGGCACGATACAGTTGCAGAAATGCGTGATGGCTCTCGCGTGCCATTGTGGCAGAGAGAAGCGCATCACCGGCGAAGCGCGCAACTTCGCCACGACATATGTCTTGGAATAAGGTCTTGGATGTAGAGAACCAACCCGAGGGGTACTTCTCAAGGATCTGATGCGCACATGCCGCCTGAGCGAGGGAAAGCAACTCTGGGGGCTTCCTCTGTTCATGTTGAGTCGCAAACTGGAAGAGCACTGGATTACTGAACAGAGGTAAAAGCTCGCCGATCTCGAACTCTCCGGCATGACCAAAAACGGCGTCGACTATGGCGAGTGCTTCCACTGCGGGGATGACCTGCGGGTCCGAGAGTGCAAGGGCGAGAAGCCCAGCATTTTGTTCGGTCTGCTCAAGCAAATCGGGGATCCCAGTTCGCCCCGCGATTTCGCCGGGAAGTACCACAAATGCGCAATTTGCGTACCGACAAACCGTGATCACGCCGTGCGTTGAGACGCGCGCCGATGCGACCAATGATGCCTTTTTCAGGGCATCCACATCCAACGCGTTGCCCTTGATCCAACGGGGCTTGTCTATGTCGATTGCCCGGCCATGCTCTCCCGCCTGCTCAATGCTCGCCCTGAGCTTTTCAAAGATGTCCGCCTGAATCTGTATCATATTGCGCGACATGTATCACTGACTGCGCCACGCCGGCTCCATACTATGGAGGTTCTCCCCCTCTTCGAATAGAAGCCGAAACGCCGACAAAAACAGCTCTCGCTCCTGCTCCCCAATTGACAACGCTCCTGCCTTTTTCTCGGAAACCTCAGCCAAAGTGTCCAGTGCCAAGAACGCGTACACTGCCGCCGCAGACTCTTTCTTCAACGAAGCGATTATTGCCGCACAATTCGCCTTAGCTTGCGCAGCACGCCGCTTCTGCTGAGCCTCATCCCGATCCATTCCAACTTTGCCCATTACAAGCTGCGCATATGCGGCCATGAATCCCGTGCAGGCAGACACTTTGTCAAAGATGTGGCGACCGTTCGAGAATTTATTCTTTGCGGCGACGCTTGCAGCGGCACGCGAAAACACCTTATCAAGACTAGCGAGGAGCTTTAGTGCCTCTATAAAGCCCGCCAGACTACTCTGATGAGATACGGCTTCAACTAGGTCGAGTTTGCTAAATTGATCCGACAACACTGATTCCTTGTCGACATGCGGCTTACGTAGCTTGTACGCCAGGTACATCTCGATAACATCATTAGCTTGGAACTCGGCCGCCTCTGTGCGCCGCTTGTCGTCATCGGTCTTGTAGATCTTGGCGCTGTCGCCCAGGTTATTCTGAATCTCGGCAATGAGTGCTCGGTGCACAACCTCCAACTGCCGGCGCAAATTCCATGGTATTTGACCTGTGTTGAGCACCAGCATCCTGTAGATCAGGTTTTCGGTACTCGGCGCAAGCCAAAGCTCAACGCGAATCGGCGCACTAATAAAGCCATCGCTCGATTCGCGGAGAGCAGTGGTTCGTTGAATGCCGTCAATAATCGATAGCTGGGGGCTCACTTTCCCCAACAGTTCTTGAAGAGACGCATCGTCCCAATCTTCGCGAGCCACCTGTTGCTTCGATGCAATCATACCCAGCACGATAGGCGGAAGGATCGCTCCAGCACGCAGATCCTCAACCATACGACGCCGAATACGCACACCCGTAGCAGTCCGCACAGCCTCTCGCTGGCCGTCGATCCCCCCGTTCGCCTCGTAAGCGGTCTTGACCAACCGCAGAAACTCCGGAATCGCCAGCGTGAAGAATAGATATCGACACTTGATTCTCGAATCAAATGCGCTGTGGAGAAACACCGATGAGGTGACTTTACGGGGCGCTCTAGCCATGGATCCGCACATGAGAGGACATGACCTACACTCCTGTCAAGCACCTCGGCATGCCAAAGACTGGTGCGATGTGGCTCACAACTGTCTGCGCGGTCCGACCACCCTCGACTCCCATTCCCGCACGCGCCCTGGCAGCGATGCCCTGTGGTCGGGGCCAGTCTACGTTGCATCCTCCAGAGCGGGCCCTTTACGCACTGAGCCCGGCTCCCTCGCATCCCTCTCCCTTGCCAACCGTCTCCCCGCCTCCTCCAAGTCCTCCTTAAAGATGATGCACATACCGCTGCGCGAGGCCCTGCTGGAGGAGGCGGCGCGACCTCGGAAACGCGGCCCCTTCGGCCTCTTCGGCACCGCGCCCTCGGCGGTGGTGCACCTTGGCATAACGCTCCTGGTTCCGTGCGACCTCGCCACGCCGATTGAGATGAGCTCGCCCTTCGAGCGGCGCGTGGGTTCGACCCCGCGGGCGCTTCAGGAGCTGTCGAGCAGGCCGTGGTCGGCAAGGGCGGCGAGCGCTGTCGAGACGCTCCGCGCAGCGCTCCAGGACGCGGCGCGCCTGGGCCTACCCGTGATCGTGGACCAATGAAGACGACGCCCAAAACGTAACGGTTTGTCAGGTGGACCGCTGACAATCTGGTGCACGTTCAGGCAGTCGGCGTCTACGTGCTCACGCCTCCGCGGGTCCCCTCGCTCCGCGCTCCCTTCTTTCCTTCCCCCTCGCCAACCTCCTCCCCGCCTCCTCCAAATCCTCCTTCAGATGATGCACATACCGCTGCGTCGTCGCGAGATGCTTGTGCCCTGCCATCCTCTGCACGACATGCACCGGCACCCCCACCCGCAACCACATCGTGATCGCGTAGTGCCGCAAACAGTACACCGACCACCCCCCAACCCCGATCTTCCGCCGCACCCTCTCGAACGCCTGCACGATCCCGTACTGCCCCCACGCCCTCCCCCGCTCATTCAGCGCCACAAACTCCTCCCGCCCCGCACCCCCGACCCCCTCGATCCCCGCCAGCAACCTCCCCAGCTCCGGCGCCACCGGCACCTCCCGCTGCCCCGTCTTCGGCGTGTGCGTCTCCCCGTGCGACCGCCCCTCCCTCACGCTCACGAACCCGCCCACGACCTCCCCCTCCCGCCGCAGCCGCACATCCCGCCACCGTAGCGCCCGCACCTCGTTCGGCCGCAGCCCCGCGTATGCCATCAACGCGAAGCTCACCCGATGCCGCTCGCTTGCGGCCGCGAGGATCCGCTCCACCTCCTCGTCCGACGGAATCTCCAGAATGCTCTGCCCCACCGCCTTGAGCCGTGGCATCCCCTCCGGCATCGCGCGCAGATACTTCCGCGCCACCGCGAATCGCAGCACCGACCGGATCACCACCTGCACATTGTTCCGCGTCGCCCGCGCGAGCCCCCGCTCCGACAGCTCCAGGTCGAGCTGCGCCGCCGCCGCGCCGTCCACCTTCCCGACCGCGAGCTCGCCGAACCTCGGCAACAGCGTCCCCTCGAGCAGCGCCGCATACCCCCGCCGCGACGACACCTTGAGCTCCGTCACCATGAACGTCGCCCGATACTCCTCCACGACGTCCCGAAACGTCTTCCCCGACCGCGGCACCGCGCCCGCCTCCGCCTCGCCCGGCGCATACGGCTCGCCGTGCTGTGCGATGTTCAGGAGGTATCGCTTCTCCTCCGCGCGCGCCGCCGCCATCGTCTGCACCCTCGCGTCCCGGCGGAATCGGTTCTTGCTGCCATCTTTCCGTCGATATCGAAGATCGATGAACAAGAACGTCTTCCCGCGCCGCGTCATCTTCCGGACCGCCATGACCCCACTCCTTTCCGGGCGCTCACGGCGCGCCCCACGCCTCCGAGAACTTCACCCGCCAGAGCCGCCCGAACTTCCGCGCCCGCACCCCGTCGAGCAGCGCCTCCGTCCCCCCATCGCCGACGCGCACGGCCCGGCGCTCCAATGACTTGCGGAGCGCCCCCGGGCTCAACCCGAGAAACGCCGCCGCGCGCTCGATCGACACCCACGGCACGGGACCCCGCTCGGCCTCTCCCCGATTCGCCGACATGCCGGACCTCCTCTCCCCGCCCCCGCGCCGCGCATCCGCGACGGCCGCCGTGGGGTGGAGTGAAAGCAAGAGGAAGAAGGGGCTCGAGCTCCTGGCGAGCGACCCCTCTCCCAACGTTCCTGACGCCGGACTCTGAGGAAATCGGAAACCGATTGCAAGCACTATTTGCGAGATAAATCAGCGGGTTGCAGCGGCGTGCGTGAATTATCGCGTTCAATGGGAGATCCGGAACGTGCCCCCTTGTTTCGCCGCGTCGTCGATCCGCGCCCGTCCAGTCATCGATCCACTTTTCGACCGGCTTCTCGGGCCGTTCACGCGAACCGCGGGGGAATCGCGCGCCCGCCCCCGGCGGGAACGCAAAAAGTGGATCGAAAAGTGGACCTACCTGGGATCCGACCCCTGGAAACCAAGGGTCTCCGAGCGGTGATGGGGGAAATCCCAGGGGTTTGAGTGGAACCGAGCGCGCCGCCCCGCAATCCTCGGGCACAAACGTGAGTCTCCGCACTGCGTGCCCGGCGCTCGACGGAGTCTTTCCCGGGCAGCTCGTGCTCGAGCAGGAGCTCGCCCACGTTCGCCGAGGGGGCCACCCCGGGTCCACTGGCCCTGGACGTGGACTGCCACTGGTCGCCACTGGGATTTTCCAGCGGAAGGACCAGGCCCCGGTCCACGCCAAGCCGCTCCCCGTTGCGACGTCCGCCTCGCGCCCCCGCCGCCTGCTCGGAAAGAACCCGGTGCTGGCTGATTTGCCCACGGTCATCGTAGGGCCGCTGATTCACAAGCGGCAGGTGGTGGCGGTCGCGAAGTATCCCGCGCCGGTCGACCGATGGTCGTTCCGGTTCGAGAGCGACGCGGGCCGGGCGACGGCGCGGGTTTGGCTCCATCCAGGGACATCTCCCGTGACGGAGTGCGGGCTCTTCGTGGTGCAGCACGGATTGCAGGTGTGAGCATGGTCCTCGGAGCGGAGCCTGCCCAAGCGCCGGAGCGGGTTCTCACAACCGCGGGATGGCTGTCGCTCGAACACGAATACGTGCCGCGCGTGGTGGCGGGCGAGCATTTGCACGCGCACCCCGAGGCGAAAGCGGCGCTTGCCATCGCGGCGCGGACGTTCGTGCTGCGGGCGATGCGGGATCGGCCGACGCTCGGGCGAACGACGCCGATCCCGAGCGGAGAAGGGTTTCAGGTGTTCGCACGAGGGGCGAGCGAAGAATGCGTGATTGCCGCCTCGGTAACGCAGGGAATCGTGCTGCGATACCAGGGGCGGATGATCCTCGCGAACCACGTCGCCGGCGCCTACTGGAAGCCGGACGGGTCGCTCGGGTCCGATCCCACGAACACGGAACGCTGGGTGACCTACAACCTCGGCAGACGAGGGGGAGACGTCATCCCTACCGGGCTTTCGCTTCGATCGCATCCTGGGAACCGCGGCTGCCTTGGCCAGCACTGCGCGAACTGGCTGGCTGCGCAGGGATACGATCACCGGACCATTTTGCGCTTCTTCTACGGGGACGACGTCGAGCTCCACGAGCTGGCCAGCAGGGAGCGCACGGGGCTCGTCGGTCGAGCGCTGTGGGGCGTCCTGGCGCTCGCAATCATCGGCATCACCATGCGGAGGTAGTGGTGACGCTTCGATTGGTCCAAGCCGGAGAGGGGCATCCGAGGCCGCTGGTCTTGGCGTTTCTCGTGGGTGGGGACCTCGATCCGAAGTTGCGGACCGCCTTCGGACCGCGGCCCTGCATCATCGCCGATGGCCTCGCAAAGGGGCCGATGATGGAGGAGCTGCTGGAGTTCGCCCATCAGCGCGCCGGGGTGCATGAGGTGTCGCGGGTCGCGTTGATCGGATACTCGGCAGGGTGCCAACGCGTGCGTGCGCTCTGGATGTCGGGAGTTCGAGCAAATGCCTATTTGCTCGTGGACGGGACGCACGCGTCGTGGCCTCCGGCCGCGTGGCAGATCGCCTGGCTGCGCGAGCTCGCGGATGAGGCTCGACGTGGGCGGATCTTGCTCGTCGCAACCCATACCCTCCAGACGTACACCGAGGAGCTGCCGAAGGGCCGCGCATTCGCGTCCACGGTGCGTGTATTGCGCATGGCCACCGGACTGCCGCTGGACCGCGCCGGGCCGTTGCAAAGGCCTGCGGTCACGCAGCAGGGGGCGCTGTGGGTTTACTCTTATGCGAGCGCAAAGGCGGACGCTGCAGCACACGCTGCCCAATGCTCGCGCGTGCTGCCGGAGATGTGCGCGAGGCATGTCGGACCGTGGATCAACGTCGAGCCGCCTCCGCCCGCATCGCCAGGCCATGGCACCTTGGGACTCGGGTTGCTGAGCATTGTGGCCAAGTTGATATTCCAGCGTCCCGAACGCAGGTAGGACCGTCCGCCGTTCCCTGACAAACGAGGCCTCGTTCCCTTACGAACGAGGCTTCATGCCAGTGGTAGACCTCGCCGGTCATGAACCGCTGGCACATTGCGCTGTTGTTGATGTTCGGCATGCTGACCACGGGCGTGGGGGTTCACGGAATCACCACGACGCGGCAGTTAACCTCCGCGCCGCCCGAAATACCTCCCGCCAGGGACGAACCGGCCGCCCGCGACGAGCTGCTCGTCGTGGACGTCTTGGCCTCGGAAGCCCCTCGCCCCTTGGCAGCCGAGGTCGCGCCCGTGGCGCCGCCTCGCAAGCCCCTGCCGGCGTCCTCGCGCATCGCTGCGACGCAGCCGCCCCCATCGCCTCAACCGGCGCCCAGCGCGCCCCCTCCGGAGGAGGTGGGAACCCTCGTTGCGGTGGCCGTGGGCGGTCCCTGCGAGTTTTCGGTGGATGATGTGTCGATCACTTCATCCACGACGCTCCGTCTGCCGCTTCCCCCAGGCGTACATGTGGTCAAGTGCGGGCCGCGCACGCGGACCGTAACTGTCAAGAATGGCGAGATCGCCATGGCGCTGTTCAAGCTGTAGGCGACGACCAGCCATGACCCGAAAGGCCAGATGGCCGAAGTTCGCGGCATTCCTCCCCACCTCGTCGCCCACGCGAGGAAGGAACAGCGCTCCACGCCCAGCCGCCCGCGAAAAGGTGGACGTGGGTTATCGCGTGGTCACGGAGGAGCCGAGGGGGGTCACTTCGCTTCGCGTCGTGGCGCGTCGCCAGCCCGGCACGCGGAACAATACAGCTCAATCGGTTCGAACGTGCCTGGCACTGCGTTCGTCCCACACCCCATGCAATGGCGGTGGAACGGTGCATCGTCGCAATACGGGCACATATATGCTCCCTGGGAGTGCAGCCTCGTCTGGCAGTGGCCGGGGAGCCCTTCGAAGTAGCATCCGCAGACCACTTCCGTATCTCCTTCTCGCTCGTTCATCTCTCGGACCTCGTCACCGCGCGGGCCATCGTCGTCTCTCTTCCTTTCTACTCTACCACATCGACACTCGGCCCGGATCGCCCTCTACTCGATCCGGTACCGTGCGGACTCCTCCAGGTGTCAACAGCGCGTACGAGGTCTGCCCGTAGACGCTCTTGGAGTGTGTGCAGTGACGACTCTTTTGCCTCTCGATATTCCATAGCAGATGAAGTTTGTCTCTTCCCCTCCCGGGTTTGTCCGTGTACCCTGCGCCCTCATGGCAGAACCGCCCCGTCCGGCGCCGACGCGCGAGCCCTCTACCACGTCGGCCGTCTTCCGACACCTCGCAAACCTGCTCTTCACGGCCTTGTTCCTCGGCTTCGCTGTCATGTGCCTCGTCAACGTCTTCGCCTCCTCCGTCGAGGTGGACCACCTGGCCGGCCAAACCGCTTGTCAGGGCCAACCCGCCGGCTGCGAAGCGATGCCCACGAAGTGGGAGCGGGTGCCCTGGTCGCACTCGTTGCAGGTCTCGACGACGGGCGGCACGATCTTCGTGCAGTGCAAGCGTGAGTACGTCGCAGGCTCCTGGGGCTGCGAGGCCCTCAACACGATCCCACCGATCCCCGTTTCGAGCGCGGCCGCGAGCGAGAGCGCAAGTGCAGCTCCTTCCGCCCCCGCGCCTGCCACGACCGCGCGGTCCTTGAAGCCGAAACCTGCGGCCCACCTGCCCGCGGCGCCGACGACGCTCCGCGCCGAAGCTCGCTGACGGAGGAGTGGTGTAACATGGGGACCATGCTTCGTCTGGTACGCGCCGGCATCGTCATCGCGGCTTGCCTTGGAGGCGCCGCGATCGCCGTGCCCGCATGCCTCGCTCCCGGCGGTTACGTCGCTGCCGACTGTCCGCTCCAGGACAACGGGTTGCTGGCCATCCCGGAGGAATGTTGCCCATGCATCTTCCGTGAGGAGTGCTGGGACGCGGATCCTCCGCCACAACCCCCCGAGCACTGCCGCACCGGCTGCGCTCCCGACGTCCCCTTCGAGTGCTGCCCGTGCCCGACGCCCGAGTGGTGCCCCGAGGGGAAGAGCCCTCGAACGCTCGCGCCGTGGTGCTCCTCGCTCGATGGCGGCAGTGACGGCTCGATGTCTTCCCTTTGCACAGGCGGAACGTGCACGCCGCCCGCGGCCGGCGACTGGAAGGGCCCGGTCAGCTTCTGGCAGGGCTGGGATATGGAGGCGCCGACGTGCCCTGAGGACGCGCCGATCCTCGCTTTCGAAGCGTGGGCCGAGCCGCCCCCACTCTCCTGCGGCACGTGCGAGTGCGATCCGCCCGAGGGGACGTGCAAGTTGCCGGAGACGTGGACGGTGAGCTCGGCAGCGTGCACCCCTGATCCGAACCTCGGCGTCAAGACAAACCTCGATCCGCCGACAAACTGGGACGGGACCTGCAACGAGGACAAATCGATCCAGAGCGGGAAGCTATGCGGCGGGGTGCCCTGCGTGCGGTCGATCATGATCTCGCCGCCGACGATCGAGGAACTGCCGTGCAAGCCGCACCTCGTGGGAGACCCCGAGCCCTCGATCCCGCATGCGTGGGAAGGCGGACCGCAGACGCCGCTCGGGAAAGCGTGCACGAGTGCGACTCCGGCGCCCAGCTGCGTGGAAGCCGCAGGGAAGGTATGTGTACCGACTCCCCCGAGCTTCTCCTCCTGCGTGTATCGCGAGGGGGACCACCCCTGTCCGGAAGGCTGGGGCGAGAGGCAGCTCCTCTACCAGCACGTGGAGGACAAACGGACCTGCGCGGAGTGCACGTGCAGCGAGCCGAGCGGCGGGTTCTGCAACACGAAATTCCGGTTGTTCAGCGGCGCGGGTTGCACGATTGAGGAGGCGGCGTTCAACGTCTCCTCCGGCATGAGCTCGCCGTGCCACGACCTCATGGCGGGCACGCAGCTCCTCGGCAAGTCCGCCGAGGTCCTCGACTACATGAAGGGAGCATGCACGCCGAGCGGCGGTGACGTGGAAGGCGAGGTCGTGCTGACGGACCCTGTCACAGTGTGCTGCTACGCGCCCACGAGCTGATTCTGAATGTCCCCGGGCGTCACTCTGGAGCGCACACGAGTTCCTGCGGGAGCATGCTGGGGAACCTATCGGCGAAGTTGGCAACGTCCTTCGTTAGCTGCCGATATGATGCTTTTTGCCAATCGCCTTCATAGCGAACCAGCGTATCATCGCATCGCGCGATGAGCCACTCGATGTCCAGAGCCGGCCTCTCCGGTTCGCGCGATAAAGCGACCAGATGCGCGCGGAGTTCGCGGGTCCACGATTCTTCTTTCTTGGACAAGGGCATTTGGTCTCCCCACGGGCTCGGGTGCCCCGAATGATACGCCGAGGACGCTGCGGCTGCGTGCGACAAAGCAATACGCCCCTCAGAACGCGTACAAGAGCGAGCCGCCGCCGGTGGCGACGGGAATCAGGAGCTCCCAAGGCGAGGGCCCGAAGAAATCCAAGCGGGCGCCGATGAACGATAGCGCGACCTCGACGTCCACGCGTGCCATCAGGTGTGACGAGAGCGGAAATTCCACCGCGGTGCGCGCTCCCGCGCCGAAGAAACCACCAGCGCCCCGCCACGCATAGTCCCTGCTCGACACCACCGTACCCACGGTCCCACCGGTGACCAACAGGCAGCCGAGGAGCGGTGCGCGCTTGAAACAGCCGGCTCCCGTCAGGGCGAACGTGTGGATGTCGACATCACTCAGCCCCGCGCGGCGCGTGTTCAGGAGCGGCATCCACCGGGCATCGAGCTCGAGCGTGAATGCCGCGAGCTGCACGCCCCCCGCGAGACGGAGCCCCGGCCCCCACTCCGGCGCGGCTCCACGGGAGATCGTCGCTCCCAGACCCACGAACCGGCGCATGGGTGTCGGAGCAGCGGGCGGCTTTGACGGCGGCGGACACGCCGGGCACGGGGCAGGCTTTGCTGGCACAGGCGCTGGCGCTGGCTCGGACGGAGGTGGTGCCACAGCCACCTCCTCCTCATGTGGCGGCGCGAGCTCACGGATCCGTTTCGCCGCGTCGAACGCCGTCCAGTAAAGCACCTTGAAGCAATCGTCCGTCGGCGGGTAGTCGTGGTGCTCGGTGTGCACCGCGGCTCCGGCCTCGTCCGTGATCGTCGTGTCGACCGACCTCCCGCCGTCCGGTAGCCGCCGGATCCGCACGACGAGCGCGCGCGTGGCGGTCGGATCCAGGGTGCTCACGGGCAACCAGTTCGTGAGGATGGCGCTGAAGTCGAACGGGTTGGAGCATCCGGGGAGCGAGCGATCCGCCGTGAGCTCGACGCGATGACGCGGCACCTCGTCCGCGGCGAACGACGACAACGGCCAGGTCAACGCGAGGACGACGGTACAGCCCCCGACGCCGAGGCGCCTGCCGTGGACTCTGGCGGTGTGCGGCTTCACGTTCCGAGACCCTCGACCAGAAATCTTCGGGGGGCCTGTCGATTTTTTCGTGATGGGAGGCTTCTCGTGCCCTTTACCTTCGTGGGACCAGTGAACGCGAGCAGGGGCGGCGCACTGCGCCGGACCTCGGCCGGGAGGTATCCGGAATGACACGCGGCATCGACGACTGCGCGAACGAGCTCCGGGTCTCCAAGGAGGCTCTGCTCCGGCACCGGGTCGCCATGGCCGCGGTCGTTCGGTCGATTGGAGTGGACGCGGCGCATGTCGATGACGTCGTCCATGATGCATTCGTGCTCGCGTGTGGCAAGCCCGAAATCGAGCGACCGGATCCAAAAGATGATGTCGCGTTTGGTGCGTGGCTCTGCACGCTCGCGAAATATGCGGCCAAGACGAACCGTCGGAATGCATCTCGCTCACGCGAAATGTCCGCACCCGCTGAGGACATCGAGCTCGTTGCGGAGGAGAAGGACGCGTATCTCGGGCCCTTCGAGGACAGGGTGATCGCATCTACCGTATTCGAGCGCCTCAGCCGGGATGACGGAGCGTTGCTCCACGAGCACTTCTACGAGGACAAGGACATCAAGGACCTCGCCGACGAGCATGGCATCCCGTGGAGCACAATGCGCTCGCGGGTAGATTGCGTGCTCGACCGAGCCCGCATCGCCGTGCGCGACGTGGCACCGCGCTCGGGCCGGCGCCGTCGGGCCTGGGCCATCCCGCTCGCGCTGCTTGGCTTCGCAGCGCGAGAGGCGCGTGCACACGTGGGCTCGCTCTGGGTGCGATTCTTCGGCGCGCTTCGCCGGGGCCCTGCGCGGTTGATTGGCTTCGGGGCGACGGCGGCAGTGATTCTGGCTGCGACTCCGGATTCGGGGTTGCATGCAGCGGACGGCTTCGCGACTGGCGGCAAGAACATCCAGAGCACGGGCTATGAGGATGCGGCGCGCTGCGCTGACCTCGTGAGGTCAACGCTGGCAAGCCTGCAGGAGGCTCCGAAACCCACGGTTCCGCGCAATACCAAGGCTTCCCCGCCACGTCGCTACGAGCAACGCTCGACGTCCGTGTGGATGATCGCGAATGCGATTCGCGACGCGGAAGCACAAGCGAAGTAGTAGCCAGCCGCCTATTCCGCGACGTTTCACCGTTCGCAGTGGATCCGCGTGCCGTAGCCCTCGTCTGGGCAAAACATAGCGCTGCGCGCACCCGGATCCACTGGGGTCGATGAAGGCCTCGCACACGTCCGAGCACGACACGTCGCCGATCTCAGACGACGGCGAATCGGGGGGCCGCACTGCTCGCGTACACCCTCGATCCGCCGTCGCCTCGGGTCGGCGATGCCTTCGGAGGATCGATGCATGCTCTTCAGGACGTCGACGACGACGCAGCAACGACCGTGATGGACCGCTCGGCGCTTCCGCCGCAAAGCGGGGCGCGGATGAGCGTGGCGCATTCCGAGCCGCCGCGCGACACGATTGTGGACGCCAAGTGCGGGCCGTCGCGATGGGATCGATTCTGGTCGTTCGTAGGTCGGAAGGCGGACAGCTTCCTGAACGCGCTCCGCGAGCCACCTCTGTCAACGCTTCTTCCGCCCGTCCCTCCATATCGATCCCCTCGTGAGACGCGTGTGTCCGCGGGGACCATGCTCGGGGACGAGCGGTGGGAATTCCTGTTGATCGAGCTCCTGCGCGCGCCCCCGCGTTACCAGCGGGCGGCACGAGAGGTCATCAAGTATGCCGTTGGCCTCCGGCAGCTCGGGGACGAGGCCTACGTCGACGGCCTCGTGCACGTCGTACTGTCACGACAGCGAGAGGACGCGGACGGCACCATCGGCATTGGGCGTCTCCGGGACATCCTTTGCGACATGTCCTTCTCGGGCACCCTCATGCCCGCGCTGCGTCGCCTGGACGAGGAGGGCACGATCGACCTCCTGCCGGCCCACGGGGAGGTCGACCGCAACACCCCCTCCGAGCTCCGGGCCCCTCCGACGCGCATCCGCCTCCGGGCGCTGGTTTGAGCGGTGGGGGCCGGGCCATGCCGCGTCGGCAAGTTACGTCTCCCTTGCTCATCGAGATCGGCGCGCGCATCCGGAACATCCGCCTCGAGCAAGGGATGTCGCTCGACCAGCTCGCCAAGAGGAGCGGCGTTGCGAAGGGGAACCTGTCGAGCGCCGAGCACGGGCGGGTCAACATCACGGTCGAGACGTGCCTGAAGATCGCGGCGGCGCTGGGGGTCAGTGCGGGGGAGCTGTTGCCGGAGCCGGAGGAGGGGCACGGGACCGGGCGAGGACCGGGGGCCGGCGGGCGAAAGGGGAGGGCGCGCCCCGGACTCGTGTAGGCGTTTTTACGAATTCGATTTGCCGACCCGAGCCGGATCCGAATTGGTGGTACGTTACACGTTTCCAGAGCCTAGCGGAACATGCGATCAGGCGAGCCATCCGCCGCTGGAGCAGACGGTGCGGTCGGGGTCGTGTCGGTCACTGTCGACGGCCGCGGAAGTTGTGGCTTTGCGATCGCGGGTTCAAGCTTGGCAGCAGTCGTTTGTGCCTTGGACGGACGTTCCGTATTCTCTTTCGTGGAAATCGGTACGTGCACGGCCTTGGGCTCCTCAACCAACGAAGACACTGGGGCCGGATCCGGCAGGACGATTACGCTTGCTGTATTCGCGGCCTTGGGCTCCTCAAGAACCAACGAAGACACTGGGGCCGGATCCGGCAGAACGATCATGCTTTTCGTATTTTCGTGCTCTTGCAACAGCACGGATGCCGGTGTCAGCGCAAGCGAACCGCGGAGACACAACCATAGTCCTAGGGCCCCTGCAATGCCCCCCCCCACAGCGAGCCAAGCGAGTGCCAACTTCCTCGTTGTGCGCGACTTCTTCCCTGGCACATTCTTGGCTCGTGCGGGTGAGGGTAACGCCAAATGCAGCGGCTTGGGCTTTGCCGGTCTTGGAAAGGGCAACGTCATTTGCAACGCTTTGCGCTGCCTTGGTGCGACCAAGGGCGACGTCGGGCGCAAGTTCTCGGACTTCGGTGCTGGCAAGGGCGTTGAGTGCGGGCTTTCCAGCTTCGCTGGCACTGCCAAGGGGGACATCGGGCGCGGGTTCTCGGGCTTCGCTGGCATTGGCAAGGGCAAGGTCGAAAGCGGGCTCCACGGCCTAGTCGGTACTGGCAATGGCAACGTCGTGACCGGGCTCTCCGGCTTTACCGCCGGTGCTGGCAACGTCGAGCTGACCTTGGCTGCGGATAATACTAACGTCCCCGATGCCATCGTAGGGCGCACGACGGTCGGAGAACGCATAGCCTGGCAGAGCGCCCCCACGAGTTCTTGGACGCTATCAAACCGGTCCTCCCGTCGCTTGCGCAAGCACCGAGTGACCACCGCCTCGATCTCCGGCGGTACATCCGGTCGTAGTTCGCGCAGTGGCGTCGGCTCATCCGTCAAGGCTCGTGCCATAACCTCCGCCATGTTCGAGGCGTGAAACGGAGAACGAGCCGTTAGCAACTCGTAAAGAATCACCCCCATTGCCCAGATGTCAGTGCGCATGTCAACCGCATTCGTCCGCGCTATCTGCTCCGGGGACATGTACTTGGGCGACCCGTACATCGCGTTCGACCCCGTTAACTTCGCCGCTCCCGGCCCTGTAAGCTTCGAGATTCCGAAATCGATCACCTTCACGCACGGGCTCCCGTTCCGCCGATGGACCAAAAAAAGATTCGCCGGCTTGAGATCTCGGTGCACAATGCCCAGCTCGTGCGCCTCCCCAATCGCGTCGCAGGCCTGAAGCACGTACTCCACTGAATCCTCGACGCTGAGCGGTCCCTGCTTCGCGAGCAGCGCTTTCAGATCGCATCCATCGAGGTACTCCATCACCATGTATGGAGCACCGTTTTCCATGTTCCCGACATCGTGGACCCGCGCGACATGCTCACTCTGGAGCCGCGCCGCGGCGCGGGCCTCCCGTAGAAAGCGCTCGAGCCACTCCTGTTGTCCGTGTATCGCCGGCAGCAGTAGCTTGATCGCGTATAGGTGGTCGAGCTCGACGTGGCGCGCGGCAACGACGATACCCATCCCGCCCTTTCCGAGCACGCGCTCGACGCGATACTTACCGAGAAGAACATCTCCAGGAGCGACGGGCTTGTTCATGTGCGAAGGGTCCGAAGTCACCACTCTTACATGGAAGATGTTTGGCTGACAAAAAAGTCGGGGCCCTGCACGAATGTAATATAATACACACTCTGCTGCGCTCCACGCCATCGGAGAGCCTGAGCGCGCGCTCGATGTCCTCCGCCAGGCACGGGATTCCGTGGCCGGAGTTCGCCCTCTTCCGTTTGGTCGGATGACGTCAAAGGGACGAGCGGGCGGCCGACCGGGTCGATGGAGCGGCTCAACCTGCTCCGTTCTGTTGCCCTACTGTTGCCCCTACCCCCCTCTCTTCTCGCCCTCTCGCGTCGCATCCTGTCGCGCTCTGCCCACCCCCTCGCGATCGCAGATCTGGCTGAGATGAGCCTGTTTTGTGTCTCTTCTCAGTGAGTTGCGAGGGAGGCGTTCAGAGCATCGAACGCATTTCCTAAACCGAAGGTCGCAGGTCCGATTCCTGCCGGGGGTGCCAGTAGTTCCGAAGACTTAGCTCACGTTCTTGTGCCGCCGGTCATCAGCCGTGGCCTTGTGCCACCCCGGGAGAAGGGAATCCCAGACGGTCAAGGGGGTGAGGAGCATGGCGGACGGACGGGGGCGGGGTTTGAGACTGGACGCGGGGCGACGGCTTGTGCCCATGTGACAAAACCCACCAGAGGGCAGGCTGCCGCCGAGCCGGGGACCGTACGCGCGAAGGAACACCGCGTCCAGACCGCTCGAGTCCTGGCCGACGCGTTGATCGCGGCCATCGCTGCCGGGGACGCAGAGGGCGCGAAGAGAGCCCTTGAAACGTTGACGAGGCTCGTGGAGGGGGAGCCGCTCGCGTAGAGTGTCAAAGACCGCCCAATCGGATCCCAAGCGGGTCGGCCAAGCGGATCCGAGCTTCGGGTGTAGAGCACATCACATCCGAACCTCGTAACCGCCCCTCTGGCGCCGCGCGCAGGAGGCATGGGCGGAGGTGCGACCACATCTCTACGGATCCGGTCTGCCGACCCGAGCCGGATCCGATCGGCCGGTCCGTGACATCTTGGATAGCGGCGTGCGAGCCTCTCCATGAACTTCAGCATCGTGGCCGCGTCACGGTGCTTCACGACCTCGCGGACCACCCGACCGGTGCGTACCTCGAAGGCTCCGAGCAGCGCTCGCGTGCCGTGACGAACGTACTCGAACTCGCGCCGCAGGCTGGCATCCCGCGCGCGCCGCGTCGGATACTTTCGGCGAAGCACCTGCATGGGCTTCTCGTCGACGCAAAGGACGACCGCGTCCTTCGGCGGATTTTGGTAAAGCTCGCAGATGCGCCGGACCTTCGGTCGAAAGTCGGGACCGGGGCTGTGCAGCCACGGACGAACCCGGTGCGGCCGCAGCCCTCGGGCCTGGAGCACACGATGGACCGAAGAACGGCTGACGAGAATGCCTGCGCGTGCATGCAGCTCCGTGGCAATCGCGTCGAGCGTCCACGCCTCCCGCACCGGCGTTTTGCAGCCATCAGGACGACTGCACGCGACCTTCACGATTTCGCAGCGAGTCTCCAGGTCAATGCTCTGCGGACGCCCCGAACGCGGCGCGTCCAGGAGCGATTCGAGGCACGGTCGCTGCCGCCAGCGCGCGCTCCACTTGTCGACGGTGCTGACAGCACATCCGAGCCGTCGTCTGCGGCTGGGAAAATCCGACGGGAAACGCCGGGTCAGAGGTTGCGGAAGCGGAAGCGCGAGCGCGAGCGCGAGCGGTGACGGAAGCGGAAGCGGCCGCCTCCATCTACGCCGTCCCGAGCAAGAGCAGATTGCCCTCGCTGTCCTTGAAGAGGGCGTTCATCCCCCACGGCGCCTGCTTCGGCGGCTGGGCGAACTCGACCCCCTTGCTCTTCAGCTCCTCGTACGTCGCCTCGACGTCGTCCGCGACGAGGACCAGCCGGGGCTTGCTCGGCTCGCTGTCCCCCGAGGGCTGCGTGAGCACGAGGCGCGTCTGCGCGCCCGGGATGGTGAGCTCGATCCAGCTCCACCCGCCGCCGTAAGGCTGGTCAGTGTGCACCTCGAAGCCGAGCTTGTTCGTGTAGAAAGCCAGGGCGCGGTCCTGGTAGGTACGGGGCAAACTTGATGTACTTGAGCATGGGTCGTCCTCTCGCTGAGGTCCCCCGTCGAGCCGGCCGGCGCGACCAGCGGGCTTGCGTGATCGCGTAACCGGCGGCGCGCAAGAACGCGGATCCATCAGCCGAGCGCGCGGCGCCTTCCGCCCCTCGGCAGGGAGCGCGCAGCGACGCAGCGCGATCAACGACCACGGCACGCGTGATGCTGAGCGGCTCATCGCCGCCGGACGATAGATCGTCGCTCCCGACGAGCTCCGGTGGGGAAGGAGGAGAGCCGAATGACGGGCAAGAACGAGAGCAAGGCCGGCACGGAGGTGCGTGCGGCCGAGAAACGCCAGCGGCCCGACGGCGCGGAGGCCGCGCGAATCCTCAGGGGCTACAAGGCGAAGAAGCCGGCCATCGGTCCCGAATACTGCGCGGCCTGCGGGCTGGTGGCCCATCCCCGGCTGCGGGTGGGACCGTGAACCCCGCCCTGGGCCTCGGCGCCGTGGCCAATCCCGCGATTGGCGTCTAGCACGCGGCCCAACTCTCCCGTCGAGAGGCTGGGGATCCGGCAGCACGCGTGCGCCCCCACCACCATGCGCACGCCGCCGGGCCCCTCCTCGCGCGGGATTTGCCTCCGTTGGAGGGATACCATGAACCAGCGACCCCCCCGTGTCGGGCTCAACATCATGGTGGACGACGCCTACCGCGCGGCCGCCGCGCCGCTCTTCGCCGAAGGCCTCGTGGACGCCGTCGAGTGGAACGTCGACCAGCGCTGGCTCTACGGCGACAGCGCTCGCAAGCTCCCGCGCTGGATCGATCGGCTCCTCGACCTCTATGCCTCGGCGGATTGCCTCTACGGGCACGGGGTCTGGTTTTCGGTGCTCTCGGCGCGCTGGGAGCCGCGGCAGGATCGCTGGCTATCGAACCTCGCGCGGGAGTGCCGGCGGCGGCGCTACCGGCATATCTCCGAGCACTTCGGCTTCCTCACCGCGGGCGCCTTCGCCGAGGGCACGCTCTTGCCGGTGCCGAAGACCGAGGCGAGCATCCGGATCGGCGCCGATCGCCTCGCGCGCCTCGCCGACGCGGCAGGCGGCGCGGCCGGGCTGGAGAACCTCGCCGCCGCGCTCGGGCCGGATGACGCCGACGCTCAAGGCGGCTTCCTCGACGCGATCCTCGCCGAGGCGGGCGGCTTCCTCCTGCTCGATCTGCACAACCTCTACACGCTCGGCGTGAACATGGGCCGCGACCCGGCGGATCTGCTCTCGACCTATCCGCTCGAGCGGGTGCGCGAGATCCACGTCTCCGGCGGCTCGTTTTACCGCACGCGCGCGGCGCCCGAGAAAGGCCCGTTCCGCCTCGACAGCCACGACGGGCCGCTGCCGCCCGAGGTCCTCGCGCTGCTTCCGCGCGCGCTCGCGCGCTGTCCGAACGTGGAGGTCGTCTTCTTCGAGCGCCGCGGGGACACCTTCGCCTCGAAGGACGATTTCACGCGCTATCGCGACGACTTCCGCGCCGTCCGGCGCGCGGTGGAGGACGCCCATGGATGATCCCGAGCTCGCCGCGTATCAGGCTGCGTTGCTCGAGCTGCTCGAGCAGGGGCTCGACGCCGCCGAGCTCTCCGCCCGCGCCCGCGAAGATCCGGCGCTCGCGCCGTTCCGGGAGTACATCGACCGCTTCGATCCGCGCTGCGTGGAGATCGCGACGGTGCTCGTGAAGGCCTGGGGCCGCCGGCGTGCGCCCGCTCCCGAGCGGGCCACGCTGCCCTCGATGCAAATACCTGACAAAGGATAAACGTTCCGATGGCGCAAGCCTGAAGCTTTACAGCGTTCTTCTACCTCTTTGCCATCCTCCTCCCTGCCTCCTCCAAATCCTCCTTCAGATGATGCACATGTCGCTGCACCGGCACCCGCGCGATGTACCCCCGCGCCTTCGCGAATCGCAGCACCGACCGGGAGGTGGGGCCGGATCACGCTCGGGCGAGCGTGATCCGGCGGGGGCGGGTTCATTTCGCGAGGCAGGCGTCGAGCTCGGTCTTGCAGACGATCGCCGGATCCTGGCTCGGGCCGGCTTTCTTGAGGAAGCAACGCAAGGCGTCGGAGAACTCCCGCGAGACCGCGGCGTCAGAGTTCGTCACGCAGGCCGTGATCTCCTGGCCCGCGCTGATGGCCTGCTGCACGCAGGCGAACGACTCGGCGCACGTCGCCTTGCCATTGCCCACCCACTCGGCACCGATGAAGTTCGGCTGGTCGGGGCCGGTGGGCTCGGCGCGGCAGTGCGTCGTCGCCCAATCGGCCGGGTAATACGAGCCGATGAGCATGCACATCTCATCCGTCGAGCGCGGCCCCTCGAAGACGTCCCTCGCCTCCGCGTTCGAGTAGTCACACCAGTAATCGAACCACTCGCCTGCCTTGACCTGGAGGCCCTCGCCAAAATCCTTGACGGTCACGTTCTCCCATTTGGTGCTCGTATAGAACGGATCCGCCTGCCCGACGATCGACGCGGCATAACCAACGCCGCGCGCATGCATGTGCGATTGCACGTTCGCGATCGTGATGTCCGTGTGCACCGGACACCGCATGCGTGCCCGGCCCTCGGCCTGCGCCCCGACGTAGATGAAGGGGTTGTAGAGGAAGAGGATGTCGCCCTCCGTCTTCACCTCGGCCTCGGGGATCGTGTAGAGGTTCACCCGGACCTCGGGCTCGATGACGTTCATCGAGGCGTTGATGTAATGCGCATTCATGAGGAGCACGGCGCCCGGGCGCACCTTCATGGCCACGCCCTCGGGGAAGCGCAGCATGGAGTCGCCGTCGGCGTTTTGCGAGCCGGCGACGAGCTTCTCCACCTCCCAGCCATCGGTCGCACCGTCGGAGCAGTCGAACACGCCGCTCGTGTCGACGACCGTCCCGTCCTCTTTCTGGGTCGGGATGTCGTCGTAGCTCGTCTGGAAGAGCAGGAAGTGGTGGCTCCCCTTCGAGTAGCGCACCTCGTCACGGTTGACGAAGAGCCCCTCCGCGGGCGCCTTCACGAACATGCAATGCTCGCCCTCGGTGCCGGGGTCGAGCTTTGTGGTCATTTTGAACTGCACGCCTTTGCCCGCTTCCGGGGGCGCGAGCAGCTCCTGCCCAGGCTGCCCGGGTTCCGCGGGCTCCGAGCCGCCACAGCCCACGAGGGCCGGCAGGGCGAGGGTGAGGGACGGGATGGCGGTTTTGAAGAAGAAGTTACGAAGATTCATGGCTGTCCGTGTTCGTGACCGGTGGTCTCCCGGATCGCGAAGAATCGTTGTCCGAGAGGACGCTCGCCATCTGTTCCCGGTCGCGGGAAAACGTTCATCGGTCTCGGAACTTCGTACGCCATCCGCTGCACCACATGCACGGGCACTCCAGCCCTCCCGGACTGCCCCCACGGCTTCCCCCGCGCCGTCATCGCCACGAGCTCCTCCCGCGCCCCCGCCTCCACCGGCGCGAGCAACCTCCCGAGCTCCGGCGCCACCGGCACCTCCCGCTGCCCCGTCTTTGGCGTATGCGTCTCCCCGAACGACCGCCCCTCCCGCACACTCACGAACCCGCCGGCGACCGCCTCTCCCTCCCACCGGAGCCGCACATCCCGCCGCCGTAGCCCCCGCACCTCATTCGGCCGCAGCTCGGCATACGCCATCAACCCGAACGCCAACTGCTGCGACGCGCTCGCCGCCGCGGGATCCGGTCGACCTCCTCGTCGGTCGGAATCTCCAGAATGCACTGCCCGATCGGCTTGAGCCGCGGCAACCCCTCTGGCACCCGCGCGATGTACCCGCGCGCCTTCGCGAATCGCAGCACCGACCGGAGCACGATCTGCGTATTGTTCCGCGTCGACTGCGACAGCTCGCGCTTCGACAGCTCGAGGAACTGCCCACGCTCCTGCGGCGCTCGCGGGCGCGGGCAGCGCGCCGGCATGAAAAAGGTGCAAAAGACGCAGCCGCAGAAGGTGAAGCCGCGCCCGAAGTTGCCCCCCAACTACATCCCGCCGAACACCGGCGCGCGCGAGCTCTTCAACAAGTGGACGTCACGCGACGCCAAGTTCGTCATGCGCCAGGACGGTCACTACTACTCCGTCGTCGAGATCCCGTGCAAGTGCCACGGAACCGAGAAGCTCGCATGGCTGCACATCGCGAAGGGCGAATACACGCTCTTCAACGTGGCGGTCGGCGAGTCGATGACGTTCCTCAGCAACAACGCGACCGTGACGACGAACTGGACGAACCTCCAGCGCCCCTCGAAGAACACGTACAGCGACCAGGAGTTCCTGATCCAGTCGATCACGATGCAGGAGGCCGGGCTCCGGGTGCGGTACGATGCGGCTGAAATCGACAAGATCGGGGGCCTCGGCGAAGCGAAGAGCGTGCTCACGGGGCAGGCGTGGTTGTGGGAACCATGCCAATGAACAAGCTGGTGCCGGGAAGGGCGGACCTCCAGAAGGCCGAAGTCACGCCCGAATATACTCTTTCGAATGGTCGTCGTGTCGATGTACGAGTCTCTATGCCGTCTCTTCTGGTGTTTATTGAAGTCAAGGTCGACGCCAGCGAAGGAAAGAAGCAGTTAGAAGATTATTACGCCGCGCTCGAACATGAGCGTAGTGGGCGAGATGGTATCTTGGTTTATCTCACTCTACCTGGTCATGAGGCTCCAACAAGCCCGGTGCCCTACGAGCACATCACGTTCGACCAGATCCTCGAAGCATGGATACCACTATCCGACGGGTCCGACTATGCATCCCAATACCTGGCTCGATTTTTGAAGTCACTCGCTCTTCTTCTGGAGTAGCTGGACCTGGCACCTTCAACGACTAGTCATTCGGTTTACAAAACGCCGCCCTGAACCTCATCGAGGAGATGTCTGCCGATGAACTCCGTTAGCGATATTCTGGCTTTCGTCGCGACGCAGCCAGATTACTGGACCGACCTACTGGCAGACCTCAAGCTCCCTAAGGAGCTCTCGGCCAAAGAACGAGAGGGTTTGACCGCAGCACGCGAGCACATCGACTTGGCGGTCGTCACGCTTCTGAAGCTGTGTGCATCCACGTTCCTCCAGACCCTCGGGGAGAAGCGTGCGCAAAAGAAGTCTTTTCTCTCCGGGGCAACTGCCAAGAATCGTAAAATCGAACTCAATCCGCCCGATGGCACGAGCCCCAAGCTGTATCGGCTCGAGTTTTCATTATGGGGCGACGCAGGCACAAAGCAGCCAGTCGGTCTTTGGGCAACCGCGGTAGTAAAAAAGAAGTATTCGCAGTACATCCAAGCCGAGTTGACCAAGGCAAAGGTTGAGCGCGAGTGGTTACGAAATTTGGACTCCGCCCATGCAGTTGGTCGAGGGTCGAGCATTTTCGAATCTCGCTGCAGAGGCGGTTTCCAAGATGATTGCGCTCGTTGATGCGGTCTACAAGGCGAAGACGCCACCAGCGTAGCTGCACAAGCGCCAGATTTGAGCCTTGCGCGAAAGGCGAGCTTGCTCAAGACGGCGTGTGATGCATTGTTTTACGAGGAGGACTCGAAGAACAGGTTAGCAGGAGCGTTGCATGCGTCGAGTGCACTGCTGGGCTCTTCATCGAGGACTGAACCGGGGAGGATGTCTACCGAGGTGTGCAGCCACCACATCCAGCGAAAGGCGGGCCAAGCGGGCTTGCGCTCGTTCGTCAAGATGGCGGGAGAGCGCCCCGACGCCATAGGAGGCGGCGATTCCAACGAGGGCCGCTCCGCCGGTGAGCACCGCTCCGCCGACGGCCATGCCACCGCCGCATCCAAACCAGGCGAGAGCCGCGCTCTTGAACGCCGCGCCACTTAGCGTACCAATGGCGGTGCCTGTCCCGGCTGTTCCCACGGCAGCGGCGGTCGCAAAAGCGCCCGCCGAGAGCGCCACGGAGGCAACAGCGCCGGCAGCGCCTGCGGTCGCCATCACGCGCGCGCCGCGACCATCGATTGCTCCCGAGAGGTACAGCCCAAGAGCGACAACGGCGCTCGAGGCGAGGCCCGCTGCGGCGCTGCCCAGAGCGCCAACCGCAGTTGTGCTCGCCCCGCGCACCGCGAGCGCCGAAGCAATGTTGCGTCCGGCGGGTGTTGCAACCAAAAGGACCTGAACCTGGCGAGCGGTCACGTATCCGACGCCGGCACCAAGCGCGGCGATTCCGACGTCGCGCAACACTGGCTTCCAGTCGATCTTACCGCCCGCCCCAACCTCGCGCATAAGCGCGCGCCCTCCAGCGGAGGCGGTGGCCCCCAATACCGACAGGACGAGACCTCGATCAAAGCCAACACGCCACCAACGCGCGCGCGTCAGGTCCAGTTGATTCAAGACCCGAGGATTCCGCAATACCTCACGTGTGAGACCTTCCGCCCGACCGGGGTCGGTACCGTGATCAACGAGGGCCTGCCGAATGGCTCCTTTGAGCAACGGTCGAATCTCGCGGGGCAGGCGCGCATAGCTTCCGCGGAACTGGGCCGTGATCTTCAAGGGGGCCCCTGTCTTCGGGTCCAAACGCTCGATACAGACGTTGAACTCGTCCCCGGTGGCCTCGATCCGGAAGAGGCGCGTTCGATAGGCGAGTTTGCCGCGGGCTGCTCGTTGCAGGATGGAGCTCGTGGCTTGAAGTTGCTTGAGGATCGCGTGCCGGCTGACACCCCTGGGTGCATCGACGAGCACACCATGCGCCGTGGACTGGACGTTCGCCGAGTGGCCGCCACCCAGGGGAACGAGCAGCGAGTTCGACCCTTCCGGCGCTCCCACCAGGACGCGCCCTCGCTCCATGGCGCACGCCGCGTCCTCGTACAGCCGCGCCGTCGTAGCGAGGCGCGGACGCGTCCACGCATCGCTCATCTGCAACCCGCTGAGCGTCTTGCCCAGGCGCGAACTCCCGAACTTCGCCTCTGTGACCATCAGCGAGTGGAGTTGACCGTTTCGGCCCACTCGAACGAACAGGCCGTCGATGCCCGTTCCACCTGGCCGATCTGGCGACAGCGCACACCACGGGGCGCCCCCGCGTTCGGCCACCCCACGCGTGAAGATGTCCGACATGAGACGCTCACCTACGACCCCCTTCGGCGCGTTCATGCGCCACGCTTCGATCGCCCCGCGGTGCAGAGTGACCGAAACCGCGCCTAGCGGCATCGGCGAGCCGGCGATGAGCGGGACGTGCGCGTTCAACGCGAGGTCATCCATACTGTACTCCTAGAATTCGGACACCGTGCGTCGTTTCGTCTCCATGATCCGCTTGAGGACGTAGAGCTTCGTTCCTCGCTTCTCTGCGTCCGACCCGGCGCTGACTTTGTCAAGCCGCTGGAAGAGGACCTCGAAGATCTCGCTGAATGCCCGCTGCGCCTCGGGCCCGAGCTGGCGCGGATCGAGCGGACCGAAATGTGTGATCATCGCGTCACCGAGGTCTTTCTCTTTATCGATGATTCCGATGTAGCTTGCGCAGGCATCGTATCCCGCCCGCATGCAGTCAAGAGCAAATTGATCAAAGCGGTTTTGTTGCGCGGTGACGGCGCGCGAGGCCTGCTGCTGGAGCCGCTGCGCGAGGTCGTTTGCGTCTCGTGCCGCGGCTGTATCACCGAGTGCTGGGATGAGCGGCTGCAGAGCTGCAGCGACCTGCCGGATCTGCTCGAGGATTTTCTGGCAGGCGCCGTCGGGATAATGGCCCCACGGCTCCGCCCACTTTTCGATGGTGTCGATGGGGGCCGCGTACTTCTCGCGGAAGCCCTTCCAACGAGCGCGCGCCTCCGCCTCGCGCGTCTCGGTGGCTAGCGCCTCGCTAGCCTCGCGCAGGGACTGAAGCAGCACGCATACGCCCTCAGAGCGCTCCGGGCCAAGGCGGTCCGACTTTGATGCGAACGGTCGCAGCGAATTTTCGATGCTCTGAAGCAGGTAAGCCCTAACCACCGGCGGGCGAGAGGATAGGCGGGCAAGCTCGTTGCTCAACGTCGGCGCGATCTCGTCCCACGCGAGCGCCATCTGAGCAGACTCCAGCGCCGTTTCGATATCCTCGACGATGGCCGCGCTCGACGGGAGCACGCGGGCAGATTCGAGAGCGGCGATCCGGGCTCGCAAATCACGGGTATCGCTCGGCGGCGCTCGATCAAAGCGCCCCTCTGCAACGGCTGCGACTTCGGGAGGTAGCGCACTCGCCTCGGGCGACACGTTGCTCGCGACGCTTTTCTGCTCTCGCGCCCGGCCAATCTCCGCGACCCACGCCAGGACGCGATCGAGCGCCTCGAACGGGACGAGCGCGATCCTTCCGCGCATGAACGCTTCCAATGCCGCCAGCCGTTCGAGAATCTCGTCTTCCGTGGACGCCGACTCGGCGGCTTTACGAGCGGCATCTACGTAATACTCCAGGAGATTGAGATCGTCCGGAGCGCGACAAAGGGCGTGCTCGAGAACCGCCAACCCGTCGGCGAAACGTCGTGCCTCGATCAGAGCGGACGCCTTGTGGCGGCACTGCGCGATGAGCGACTTCTGGCTCAAGTCTTCCACGTCTGCTGCCTGCCCTTCTTACGATTCACTCACACCCTGCAACCCCACCATGATGCGAGCAACACCCTCGCTTGCTGGCCCTACTGCACAGGCACGTCGGCGACACCGTCCCGTCGCGGCAAAGCACGTGCCTATTCGCCTCGCGCGCCGCCTCCGCCGCCTCCTGGCGCTTCCGCTCCGCTTCCTGCCTCTGGATCGCCGCCTCATCGGCCGCAATCTTCCGCGCGAGCGCCGCCTCCTCGGCCTTCCGCTGCTGCTCGAGCCCAGGAGCAATCCGCTTCCGCAGCGGCTCGATCTGCGCACTCAGATCCCGCCACCGCTTTTCCGTCGTGAACTCCGCCCAGGCAACATCCCTCAGCGACTTTTCCGCCTTGTCGATGTCCTCCTTCGCCTCGGTCCACTTGCCGCGCACAGCCTCGTCTGTTGCATGCTTCAGAGCCGTAGCCGCAGCATCCACGCCAAACTCGAACATGCGCTTCCGCTGCTCTGCGGCTTCCCGCTCGGCCTGGACACGCCGCTCAGCCTCCTCCTTCTGACGCCGCTCCTTGTACGCGGTCTCCTTCGCGCCGAGGTCGACCTCGGCCGCAGCGAGCTTTTCGACCTGCGTTCCCAGGCACGATGTGCGCGCCTCCCGGAGGCTGCTCCTCGCTAGCTCGAATGCATTCGTGGCCTTCGCCTCCTCGGCCTCGCGCATGCGCTCGTCACATCGAGCCATTGCCTCGATGCGTGCGCTCTCTTCTGCTTTCTGCCCGACGAAGAACCCTCCAACAGCGGAGACCAGCACGCCGCCGATGGCGATCCATCCAGGCGTCCGGCGCAACCAAACCCCAAGAGCAGATAGCGGCTGGGTAGGCTCCTGGCCACGCGTCACGAACGCGACGAGCCCGCCCATCGCCGCGGTCACTGCACCAGCTGCCGCCACTGCGGGCCACGAGTACGCCAGCGCAAACAGGACCAGGAACCCGCTCCCGTAGGTTCCCACCGCACCGAGAAATTCCCCTCGCCGCGCGTGGCTCTCCCCCGCGTATCGCCCTGCCGACTCGGCGATCTCCCGCTGGACCAGCCTTGCCAGCAAGATTGCAGGAATCCCTGTAATGGCGCCCAGCAGAAGCGATGCACCACCTAGGCGAAAAACAAACTCTGCTGACGGGTGAGGACGTGGGAAGATCTGGTCGAGGTTTGCAACAGGTACCTCCGCGGTGACCTCCAAACCCCCCTCCTCCGGCTTGCGATGATCCACTACTTCCCCCTCCCGTCCAGTTCAGCGAGGGCATCCTCGAGCCATTGGATCTGCTTCGCCTGCAGCTCGTCCGGAACGTCGTCATTGCGGAGCGCCTCAAGCGCTGTCTGCAGATTACGCTTCTTCGCGGCCGCGGTCTTCAGGCCGTCAACTTTGTCGAGCACCGCTTCGACCTCGATTCGCGACGCCTCGACCAGCAGCCGCTCCCGTTTCTGCGGACTCGTGATCTCACGAAGCCCCGCCTCCAGGGCTGACCGTCGCCCGGCAGGGCCGCGTGCGGCCTCCATCTTGATGACGGTCCGTCGGAACGCATTTTCTTCTTCCGCCTCGAGCTCGGCCGTCCATCGGGCATGAACTTCTTCAGAAACCTTGGTTGCTGCTGCTTGAAATCGCTCCCGCCGAGTGGGATCCGATAGGGTACTCAGGCCCCTCTCGCGCGCGACTTCGAGGAGAGCGGGGCTCGAAGCAACGCGCATCTCCCTAAGCGCCCTTTCGAAGGCGTACTCTTCGCGCTGTTCTGTCTCCGCGTGCCGCCTCGCCTGCTCCTCCTCAGCTTGGGCACGAATCAGCGCCTGCGCTTCCGCCTCGATGCGTGTTGCCTCCGCTCGCAATCGCTCGGCTCGCTTTGCATCAGAGATGTTCGCCAACGCGCGATCGAGCACGCTCTGACGAGCTGCCGTGGTCTTGGCCTGAACGAGCTGCTCGATCGCGGATTGCGAGACCCGCTCCTCCAGTGCGCTGGCTTCTGCCTGCAATCGTGATCTGACGTCCGCTTCGATCGGATGCGCCGCCCTGCGCAACCTCTGGCGCGTCGGGTCCAGGGTGACCTCACGCAGCGCGGCATCGAGCACCGCACGTAGTTCGGGCACGGTGCGCGCGCTCTTCATCCGCTGAACCGCTTGCGCCAACGATTCTTCGTCCCTTGCGGCGACGAGCGCATCCATGCGCTCCTGAGCATCCTCGTATCCGCCGTCCTGCAACAGGTTCGAATACTCGGCGATGGCCCGGTCTCGGTTCCCTGCCACCTCCAACGCCCTGGCCTTCTTGTATTGAAGCGCGCTCTTCACGCGAGGCAATGCACCTGCTGCCGTGGCCTGCTCCAGAGCCCCAATGGCCTGCTCAACATTGCCCACTGCGATGCTGGCGTCTGCGGCGGTCGCGAGCTGCATGACTCGCATGGGCCCATGCATGCTCAGCGATTGCGGCGCCACGACTTCGGCGGCTCGCCCCAGGCGAATGAGTAGATCGTTACGCAACACCTGCAGCGCTTCCCAGCCGCCTTCATGGAGAGCGAACGATAGCGACGCCAAGCTTCCAGGAAAGCGCAGCGTCAAGCCCCCTGACAGGCGTCCGAGTGTTCCCGCACATGCAAGCGCCATGTCCACCGCGGCGAGCGCGCCCGACGTGTCGCCGGCGCTTGCGGAATGCAAGGCAAGAAGGAGCGGGATGTCGGCCTCGCCGGGCGCCTCGAGGGAAAGCCTCGACAAGAGGGGCCCTGCGTCTCCACCAGGTGTAGAGATCGCAATTAAGGCATCGAAAAACCGTTTCTCGAACCGTTGTCGCCGCCAGGTCGCGAGGAGGCGCTTCGCGACATACCAGAGCCCCAACGAAGCCATGATGAGCCAGGGCCATACCGTGGAGAACACCGCCAGCGCGGCGTCCGCCAGGAGCTGCAACAGCT
The DNA here is from genome assembly GCF_029946505.1 of Polyangium sp. y55x31. GTDB lineage: Bacteria > Myxococcota_A > Polyangia > Polyangiales > Polyangiaceae > Polyangium. Next base: position 260,755 of record NZ_JARZHG010000003.1, on the reverse strand, counting down.
TCAAGAGGATGCCGATCGCCACGAGCGCGAGGCACCCGATTCCCATCGATGAGGCACAACTCGAACTGCCTGGGCCGCTCTGCACCCCGCTCTGTGCCGCGGCATGGGAGGACCGTCCCCCTAGCGAAGTAGAGGATCGAATACCTGTGCCAGGAATACTCGTGTGTAACCTGGTTCCGGCAGGACCCGTGCTGACGCGCAAGCCGCGAACACCGACGGACACGCCGACACCGCGCTTGCTCAGGTTGACCCGGGTGCCCCCCGGCAGCTTGAAACTCTTCTTGAAACCCATGTCGGATCCGCCAGGGAGCGCATGGGGGCACAGAACCCCGCGAGCATCGTATCCGAAGGCAACGGTGTTGGGAAGACCAACATCCTGATCCGTTCCTCTGTGTGCGTCGGGGCCCCCCGTACCGGGGGCGGGGTCGTCACGCCGTGCACAGCGATGAGGTCGAGGATGCGACTTCTGAGACGCGAAGTCGAAGACCGAGAAGCCAACCCACGATCGACGAAAGCCACTTAACATCCTCCGCCTGTTTGTGTAGAAGCACAAGAATGCGCGTTCGTGCAGGCCAACGCATCGATCGGTACGAACTTCTCGAACCGCTGGGCGAGGGAGGACAGGGAACCGTCTGGAAGGCGGCTGATCTCCTCGAGAACCGTGCCCTGCGCGCCGTCAAGCTCGTCCCACGCGAGCGCGCCACGCCCGAGGCATTCGAGCGCGCTCGGCGGGAGGCCCATGCGCTCGCCAAGGCTCCGCACCCCGCGCTGATCGTTTGTCACGGCCTCTTCGAGGACATCGCCGCCGGGGTGTCCGGCCTGGTCCTCGAGCTGGTCGACGGGGAGCCGCTCTCCGATCTCATCCAGGATCCGCGCATGACGGCTGCGCACCGGGCCGCGCTCCTCGAGCAGATCGCCGAGGCGCTCGCGTTCGTGCACGAGCGCAACATCGTCCACCGCGACCTCAAGCCGGACAACATCCTCGTCACCGAACGATTCTGGACGGCACCGACGAGCCCCGGTACGGTCAAGCTCGTTGATTTCGGCATCGCCGTGGAGCTCGGCAATCCCCGACCGCTCACCGCGACGGGCACCGTGCTCGGAACCGTGCCTTACCTCGCGCCGGAGCTCGTCGCGCCCGACCTCGCCGCCCGCATGTCCGCGCCGCGGGACGATCGTGGCTTCGGTCGGGACATGTTCGCCTTTGGCGTCCTCGGTGCGGAACTCTTGCTGGGACGACATCCCACGGGATTGCCGGTGGATGCGCCCCTCGAAGCCTTTGGACGGGCGTATCGCTCCGCTGCCCATGGAAGCCTCGCTTGGCCCCCGCCAGCTCTCCCGGGCCCGTGGGCGAGAGCCATTGCCGCATGCCTGAGCCTAGATCCTTCCGGAAGGCCCCGGTCGGGGGTCGACTTGCTCCGCCTATCTCGCGGAGGACAGGTCGTATTGCCGCGGACGGAGCTCTCCATGGCCGTGCGCACGGAACAGGGCACGACAGCTCCCATGACTGCGCCCACGCCCGCACCACCGCGCGTCACGGAACCGAGCAGCCCGTTGCTCCACGCATTACACAGGCCTCCCGTAGAAATACCACCTCCGCCGCCGTCAGCCATTCCCATGACGCCACAGACGCCCATCCTCGCCGGTCTGGCTGTTGGTGCCGTGCTCGCCGTGATCGTGGCGGTCTTCGCATTGCGAGGTGGCGACGAGAGCGAGCGCGACGCCAATCCCGTGGCTTCGATGCTCCCTTCCCTCCCGTCCACGCCTGCAAGAGTCACCCCCGATCCCCCCTCGCCCGTGTTGCCCGTCTCGACGAGCCCAGTAGCGACCACAGTCGGAAAGCTCGAGCCGGAACCACCCGATCCGCCGCTACTTCCACCCTCGTCGCAGGAATGCCCCGCGGTGTGTTGCGGCGGAAAAAACTGTGCAACAAACCCTCAGAATACGGCCGAAAAGAAGAGCCTCTGCGACCCGGCCAAAGAACGCTGCTCCGACTGCCCATCCAAAAGGGCGTGCGTTTCAGCGGATTGTACGGACGACCTGGATCCTGACGGTAGGTGGCTGCTCCGGTTCGCCGTCGCGCTCGAGAAGCTTGGAAAAACAGAGGAGCGCAACGTCCGCGTCTCCAATCCCACCGCCGAGGTATGTCTACGCCCCAGCGCAAGGCGTGGGGAGGGCTGGACCTGCACTTCCGTCGCTGCGACCGAACACAATACGCAGCTGACGCGCATGCGAGCGACAACCTCGGACATTCATGAGGATGGCATCGACATCAGGATTCGTGACGGCAACGATATCATCGCAGAGAGGTTGAACGCACGCCATGAAGACAAGGTACGCGTCACGGCGCTGTGCCTGGGCCTCGTTTTCCGCGATGTCGTGTCGAATTCGTTCAGCGAGGAGAGACGGGCCTACAGGGTCACCCTGCACATCGACGATCCGATGTGAAGGTCCGGTTGTCCCGTAGCGGTCCCCGGCGACGTTGCTACCGCATGCAGACGCGACGCTTCGGCGCGATGCATGCTTCCAGGCTCACTGGGGCGGACAATCGTTTCCTTTTGATATCTCCGTTCGCGATAGTAGCTTCCCATCGCTCCTGAATACGAGACAAGTAGGCACCCTGGACGGGTTCTTCAAGAACGGCGGTTCAACATAAGTTTCGCAGCGCAGGGCGCGTGCTCCATCGCTAGCCAAGGTCGCGAGCGAGCAATTGTCGAATCCCGTTCGTTTCGTGCGACCATCCCCGTCGAACCAGCCTTGGTATAGCTTGCGGAGCTGCGTCGCGTCTTGATTTCGCGCTGTGAAGAAGCGCCGAGTAGGCAGCACATGCAACGCAATGATGCGGTCCACGTCGCCTGAGTCGATCGCCGCTCCGTATGCTTCGATCCATCCCCGCTCCGGCTGTCCCAGCTGCTCCGCCTGAGTGCTCGGAGATGGAAACATAGGCTTCGAGTCCGCCTGCGTGCTTGGAGACACGAGCTTCGATAGACCAATGAATGCTGCAGCGAGTACTAGCAAACAAACAATCAGAGCGCCGATTACAGTACGCTTGACACCGAAGATCGAGGCGCCTTTATTGGCTGGGGCCAGTTGCGCACGATTGCCGGTTGTGCTACCACACTGTGGGCGATTAATTTTGACAAATTGCCGCTTGCGTCGGGATTTTCACCGCTGAAAGCGGGTGCAAGCCCGAGAGTGGGCGGTCGTTCCAGGCGTCCGTGTAGTGCATTGAGAAGGTCCTGATACGCAGATTCATTGTAGGGGTCGCCGCGAAGATCGATGTATACCTTTGCCAGAAGGAAACTTGGAGCTGCCGACAACCAATCGCCCTTACGCAGAATAGGGATGAATTTGCGATGATTCGCTTTGGCGAAGACTTCCCCAGTGATGATGTCCCCCTCATAGCCAACGCCGCCCTGCCTCGTGTCCGACTTCGCTTTGTACTTTGGGGTGCAGACAAGAAGAACGAAGTCGTTTGTGCGGACGGCGTTTTCCATGAATGCTGGCAGTGGGTCGCCCGGAGCGAGATGCCACTGATCGATATGTACGTCGATTCCCCCCTCTCTCCGAAGACGCGTAGCAAAATTGCGCACCCAAACCTTTACATCGTCCTCCCATGCATAGGAGACGAAAACGGTCGGCGGCTTTGCGATCATGTACCGAATCCTTCTCGTTGGCGAGGTTCTGATGGTTGCTCATGCCAGGCGTCGACCAGCCGGGCGTCGACCCGACCAGCGGAAGCCTCGAGTACGGTCCAGTTGCCGGACCGCCACACACCCCGCAGCGCGAATGTGGCTCGTTGACCAGAAGCTCCCGAACAGCACTCAGGCCCCACGGACGTATAAATCTCATGACACGGTTCCAAACCGCAAGGCAAATCCCCAATCTTTTGTGACCACGCATCCCGTCGTGCCGAGTCACCTACCGAGCCGTCCGGCAGCCAAACGGTTGCGAGTGTGGCTGCGGGACGCCGTGTCGAGGTGAGGCTCGGCCCGTACCACCAGAACGGTGACAAACGCGAGCCTCCCCCTGGAACACCTGCATGATCGAGTCCGTCAGGACCGGATGTGTAGGCTTCACACCTCCGGCGGTCGACAGCAGAAAGTTCACCGCCTGCTCGGACGTTCGTGCACTGCTCGCCGAAGGACGCGATCGGGTCGTCCGAGAGGAGCTTCGAACACGCGCCATCCTCGAACGTGCGGATGCGCGCGAGGCATCCCCCGCCGACGGGCGCGCCGCATGCGCATGCCGTGCACGCGCGTCCTTCGATCCAGCCTTGGCGCGAGCTCGTCACCTCGTACACGATGAACCGCTCGCCCTTGTCCCAGCCCGTGGGGCACGCGTGCTCACCCGTCCGCTTGACGCACGTTCGGAACTCGTCGGGCATGCGGCACATCGACGGCAAACACGAGGAGCGCTCGTTCGAAGGCAGCGACGATCTGCCGCCGCTCGCTGGGCGGGATGTCGTGTCCGTCGATGAACGCCAGGAAGAGGAGGCGGCACGTCGAGGCCTGCGCGGGCCCGTAGGGGTTCGTCGCCGTCGACCACTTGCAGGGTGACCATCACGAGGCCGGCAGGAGCGACCACGACGACCACCACCAAGATGAGCAGGGCCAGAAGAACCCCGACCGGACTGCAACCCAAGGCACGGAGGGCGCGGCTGGCACCATCGGTGAGAATGGCGGTGTCGGCGGCGGGGGACGCGGAGGCCCGCCAGGACCGCCAGGTCCGCCGAACGAGGGGCAAACGGCCCTCGGCCTCCCAGATGGCGCACATCGCGGCCTTGAACTCGGGCTTGATGACGAGCATGCCCGGGAGCGGGAGCGCGCCGCGCCGACGGTCCTTTTCCTCGTCGCGGTGGCCGCGAACCTGACGCCAGAGCTCCGCACAGGTCCGCCAAACCCGCGACTGCACGCTGACGGGGTGAACCCCTCCTCCTCGGCGCTCTCTCGGTCGGTGCGGTCATACCCCCTGCTCGCCACGACAAGCGCCTCGTTTGCGGATCGAGCGCGTCGAGGGCTTCCATCAGGGCGAGAGCCTCGGCTGCTTGTCTTCGATGTCCCCCTCGGCGCGAGCTCGTCCGGTGCGCGCGTGTCGTCCAGCCGGGCTGCTTCCCGCCGCGCGCGCTGCCGCAGGCGGTCGGCAATACGCGCCGCGAACTTGAACAGCGCGAGCTGCGCCTCGCGGGGGTCGCAGGGATCTGCTCGGGATTTTTCCCGACCTCGGCCCATACCTCTTGCGCGGCATCCGCCGCGTCCCAATCGCAGAGCCGAAGATATCGGAACCACCTCGGGAGGAGCTCCGCGTACCTCCGGTAAAGGTCGAGGAACGACGGCGAGGGGACGAGTTCGGTGGTCACACCTATACCGGACAGCTCAGAGGCGTTTTCATGCAGGCCATGTCAACTTTTCTCGTTCCGGGGTTCCACACTACAAACCGTGCGGCACGCGCTACCCGAGACGGATGGGCCTCGCCAAGATCGGCGCCCCCGCCTCCCCGCGCCAGTGCGGCATCACGTAGACCGGCCTCCGCAGCGAGAACCCCGGCCCATGCGACTGCCTCTTCCAGTGCCCCGCGACGAGCGTCTGCACGCCGAGCTCGCGCCGCTCCCCCGCGAGGTAGTCCCGGACCGCGGGTCGAAAGTCATGTTCAATGGGCTGACCCACCTTGAACACGTTCGTCCTCGGCTCCGCGCTGTCTCGCTTCTTCCCCGCTTTCGAGCGCCGCGGCTTCTTCGGCGCCGGGCCCGCACGCGCTCAGGCCAATCAGCCTTTCGGCCATTCACTCACCTCGGTGCACTCGGGTGCAAATCGCACGCCTGGCACGGATGCGTTGGTTGTACCGAAGGGTTGGCGAATTACGGGCGGGACGGTAGCTCGCTGCTGGACAACCGACCGCTGCACACCTGTTGGCCCCTGCACAAAACTTGTCGAGCCAGAGCCAACGATGTTAGGACGCCCCGGATGAAGGCCGGGGATCGACTCGGAGACAAGTATCGCTTAGTGCGCCAGCTTGGCGCGGGTGCCATGGGCGTCGTCTGGGAGGCCTTGCACGAGACCACCCAGCGGCACGTGGCCATCAAGCTGCTCACCAGGCCATCCGGCGATCTCCGGCACCGACTGCTCCGTGAAGCCCGCATTTGCGGCTCGATCACGCATCGGAACGTCATCGAAATTCACGACACAGGGGAGACCCCCGAGGGAGAGCCGTACCTCGTGATGCAGCTCCTTTCCGGCGAAACGCTCGCCGAGTTGCTTCGTCGGAAGCGTCGACTTCCGCAGCCTCTCGCCGCTCAGATCGGGCGTGATATCGCCCGCGCTCTTACCGCTGCCCACGGCGTGAACGTCATTCACCGGGACCTCAAGCCCGCCAATGTGTTTCTTCATCAGGAGGCTGGGGTCGACGGGCTCGTCGTGAAGGTCCTCGATTTCGGTGTCGCGAAGAACCTCGCAGCAAACGAATCCCTCGTGACGGCCGTCGGTGGCGCCGTCGGGTCCCCGGCGTACATGAGCCCGGAGGCCATTCGTGCCGTGCGGGATCTGGACACCCGCACAGACATCTGGTCGCTCGGCGTCGTGCTTTTCGAGATGCTCGCGGGCACGAGGCCATTTCAAGGTGGGGGGCAAGAGCTGCTCATTCGGATCGCGACCGGGAAGATTCCCCGCGTTTCGGAGATCCTGCGCCATGTGGAGCCGGCGTTCGACGACGTCGTGGCGATGTGCCTCGAGCGTGACCGGGCCAAACGGATTGCGTCCGCCGCGGTGGTCGAGCGCCTGCTTCAGCCCTACGTGGGACCCGAGGAAGGGTCACGGGTACACGTGGGCCTCGCGGAGCGCGCCATGGCGCTTCCCTCGCCCGCCGCGACGCTCCCGGAGGTGCCGGCGAAGCTCGAAACGACGGAACCATTGGCCCGGAATGCCTCGGCGCCCATTCTACCGATGCTGCCATGGACGGCAGCGCCGGCGGTGGATACCACGATGCCCTTGCCGTCCTCGTCGGCACAGACACGGCCGGTCAGCAAAGGAGGAACGGCGATCCTCGGGCAGGAACCCGTGAAACCGATCACGGGTCCCCGCGGAACTGCGCTCCTGATCGATTCGCGCGCGGTGCTCGCACAGGCACAGCGCCCCGCCCCCCCACCGAGCCCACCGCCGCCGCCGTCCACGCAAAACGTGGAGAGGCCCGCCGCACGCTCGAGCATCGCGCCGACGTCGAAAAAGCGGAGGCGCCCGCCCATCGTGGGCCTCGCCGTGAGCGCCCTCGTGGCCTTTGGCGTCGGTGTGGCCGTGATCCTCGGTTTGGCTCGGTAGATCCTTCGTAGCGCCACGCGTCTCCCGGTCCGGCAACATGTGTTGCCGCTGAACAGGCGACCAGACCAATGCAGCATCGTGTCGGAAGTACCAGACGACTCACGATAGTTCGTGAGCGGAGCACGGCGGCAAACAAAATTCTTGTGGCGCTGCTCGCTTCCATGGAATGCTTGCGGGACCATGAAATCGGGCGACCTCCTCGGCGGCAAGTACCGGCTCGAACAGGAGATCGGCAAGGGCGCGATGGGCGCCGTGTGGGCGGCGTTCGATCGCGCCACGAACCGCAAGGTCGCGCTCAAGCTGATCTTGCCGCAGCAGAAGGAGCACCTGACGAACGACCTGCGCCAGCGCCTCCTGCGCGAGGCGCGGGCGTGCGGGAAGCTGCAGCATCGCAACATCGTCCAGATCTTCGACGTGGGCGAGACGCCGCAGGGCGAGCCGTTCCTCGTGCTCGAGCTCTTGCAGGGCCAAACCCTCGCCGATCTGCTCAAGGAGAAGCGCCGCATCGAGCCTGCGATCGCGGCGCGCATCGCGGGAGAGGTCGCGAGTGGGCTCGCGATCGCGCACGCCGCGCACGTCATCCATCGTGATCTCAAGCCCGCGAACATCTTCCTCCACCGTGAGCAGGGCATGCCGGAGGACACGTTCGTCTCGAAGATCCTCGACTTCGGCGTGTGCAAGAACCTCGACTCGGTCGACAGCGTCGCGACGCAGACAGGCACGGCCGTGGGGTCGCCCGCGTACATGAGTCCCGAGCAAGTGGGCATGCGCAAGGATCTCGACCACCGCACAGACATCTGGTCGCTCGGGATCGTGCTCTACGAGATGCTCACGGGGAGCCGTCCCTTCACGGGCTCGGTGCAGGACGTGATCCGGCACATCCTCATCACGCCCGTGCCGCCGCCTTCAGCGAAGGTACGCGACGTGCCGACGGAACTCGACGAGGTCGTCGCGCGCTGCACGGCGGCGAAGCGTGACGCGCGCTTCCCGAGCACGGACGAGCTTTCGCGCACGCTCCTCGCGATCGCGGGGATGCCGCGGCCGATGACGCGCAAGGCGACGTTCACGGGCGTGGACCAGCCCATCCCTCAGCAGACGGGCCCGCAACGAAAGCCGACGTTCACGGGTGTGGATCAGCCGATTCCGCAGTCCGCGGGCCCGCAGCGTACGCCGACGTTCACGCCGATGGACGTGACCGCGCCGCTGCCTGGCGCAGCTTCCCGCGCGGCGATGAGCTCGACGACGGAGGCGGACGACGACAGCGATCTCGCGGCGACGCTGCCATTGCAGGGTCGGATGCTGATGGGCATGCGGCGGGGCGCGCCGCCGGCAGCGCGCGGGGAGGACGCGTCGACGGGGACGCAACTACTGCAGCCGAACCAGCCCATCGCGTCTCCCGCGCCCGCGTGGAAGGAGGAGATGCACCAAGCTCTCGCGGCGCATCGGCAATCCTACGCGGTGCTGGAAGGGGTCGTGCCGGAGCAGGCGGCGAACGGGCAGACGCAGATGCTTACGCCAGAGATCCAGGCGACGCTTGGGGGACGCGTGGATCATGCGGGGACGACGTCGGCGGCGGGGGCGCTCGCGCACGCGACGGGTGGATACCCGGCGCCGCCGATGCCGGTGATGGAGCCGGCGGCGGGGAGGCGCAAGCGTGGGAAGGGTGTGCTGTTCGGGGTGATGGGAGCGGGGGTGGTTGCGGCGATCGGGGTGGTTGGGTTGCTCGTGATGAGCGCAAGGGAGCCCGCTGCGACAGGGCAGCCACCGAGCGTGCCAGAGGCGAAGCCCGCGGGGAGCAACGCGGAACCGACGAGGGCGCCGGAGCTACCGAGGGCTCCCGTGGCGGCGGAGGCGAGCCCCCCGGGGGAAGTGCCGCCGGAGCCAGTGGTGGCAGCGAGCGCCAAGGTAGCGACGAGCGCGACAGCGGAGGCGCCGCCCGCGGTGACCCAGCCTCCTCTGATGCCCGCGCCGCCGCCTCCTCCTGTCGTAACGCAGAAGCCAACGGCCCTTCCTCCCAAGCCGCCGGCGACGGCCGCCAAGCCAGCGGCGACAACAAAAACGTGTACGGGTGTGGGCTTGTTCAGGAAGTGCAAGTAGCTGTCGGTCGTCCACGTGGGCTTGGTCAGCAAGGCACTTGTGAACCCTGCGCAACTGCGGAACAATCGCAACGCGGAGCACATGACGAACGGCGAATCATGCTGAGGACGACGCTGATTACGACGGTCCTGCTGGTGGCCACGCCTGCGTTTGGACAAGGTTTGACGACATCGAAGGCACCGGCCCCGAGCGCACCAGCTGCGCCTCCGGCGGGGGCGGCGCAGCCGCCGGATGCCGACAAAGTCAAGCGGCTTTACGCGGAGGGGTCGAAGGCGGCGGATCTGAAACAATGGGAGAAGGCGCGATCGCTGTTCGAGGAAGCGTTCAAGCTGGATCCGAGGCCGAAGATCGCGGCGAACCTCGGGCGCGCGGAGCTGAAGGTGGGCAAGGCGCGTGAGGCGGCGGAGCACCTCGAGTACTTCCTGCGGGAAGACAAGGAGGCCGACGCGGAGGCACGCGAGGCGGTGCAGGAGGTGCTCGACGAGGCGACCGCCAAGATCGGGATGCTACGGGTGAACGTGGACGTCGTCGGGGCGGAGGTGTTCGTCGGCGACAGGAGCGTGGGGACGTCGCCGCTCGAGGGGTTGATTTTCGTGGAGCCGGGGAACTACACGGTCGAGGCGAGGTTGGCCGGAAAAACGCCCGTGAGCCAGAAGGTGGGGCTTGGGGCGGGGTCGAAGCTCGACGTGGATTTGCGGTTCGAGGGTCCGAAGGCGGGGACAGGGTCCGTCGGGGTGATGGGGCCGGTGGAGAAGGGCAAGGCGACCCCGGAGACGGAGCCGGCGTGGAGGAAGCCGGCGATTTATGGGGGGATTGGGCTGGCGGTGGTGGGGCTGGCCGCGGGCGTTGGATTTTCGGTCGGAGTTGCCACGAAGAATGACGAGGCTCTGGCCGAGGTGGCTCGCTTGAAGAACAGGACAGCCAGCGATCAAACGATATGTCCTGAGGGGCCGACGGACACTCGTTGCTCGGACCTGCGAGGCATCCTGGAAACGCGTGATGCGTTTTTCGGCGCATCGATCGCGGGGTACGTCGTGGGTGGGCTCGCAACGGTTGGTGTGATCACATTGCTCGTCACCGGGCCCAAGAAAACGGCGGATGCCCAGAAGCCGGTCCCCTCCGTGACGGTTGCGCCCGCGCTCGGTGGGCTCGTCGTCTCCGGAACGTTCTGAGATTGGCATCGCTGGAGGAGAGGACCATGTCATCGCATCGGAAGGTTGGTTCGTTCGTATCGCTGGGCATGGCCGCGATGGCATTCGTCCTCGCAGGCGCGGTCTCCGACGATGGTTGCGTGAGTCTCACGCTCGACGACGCGAGCGGCGAAAAGGGCAATTGCCCGAGTGACGACAATCCCTGTACGGAAGACTATTGCGAAACTGGTGCGTCCCAGCATCCGAACGTCCCCGATGGGCAAGACTGCTCGCAGGGAATGAATAAGGGGACTTGCCAAGCAGGGCAGTGTCAGTTCGAGTGCGATATGCTCAAGGGGGAATGCCCGTGCCAGAGTCGCATGGATTGCACGCTGGATACGGACTGCGTCACGTTCACGTGTTCGAATTCGAAGTGCCTGGGCGCCATCCAGACAGGAAAGGCTTTGCCCCCCGAGAAGCAGACGCAGGGCGACTGTCAGGATCTGACTTGCACAGAGGAGGGGGAACCGACGGGGACGATGGTCAACGATCTGGATGTTCCCATTCCTCCTGCGGGTTCGGTGTGTCAGAGTGGGCAATGCACGATGGGCTCTCCGAGCGTGGGAACTGCCATTGGAACCGATTGCATGCAAGCAGGTGGAATGCCGGGGGTATGCGATGCGGCTGGAAATTGCGTCGTCTGCGTGGAGGGAACTGGCACTGGGTGCCCCGCGGGGGAGTTCTGCTTCAGCTTGGATGGCACGCCGACGTGTACGAGTTGCGGCAACGGGACGAAAGACGGGGACGAGACGGATGTTGATTGCGGGGGGGCCTGTGCGAACTGTTTGCCAGGTCCGTGCAAGAAGTGTGGGTTGGGACAGACATGTGTAGATAGCAGCGAAAACTGTGCCGGTTTTTCCTGTGTCGATCAAGTCTGTTGTGAGAGCTCCTGCGGCGCAGACTGCAAGCAGTGTGAGGCTGGCACAGGGAAGTGCGTAGATGTCGCCGTTGGTTTGCCCGACGTCTGCGAGGCGCCCAAGGTGTGCACAACGGGCTCGGGCTGCAAGGCACGCGCAGGCGCGACCTGCGGAACCGGCGGCGATTGCATGAGCGGCGAATGCTCAGGAATGCCCAAGACCTGCCAGAAGAGCGCCACGGGCGAACCTTGTGTCGACAGCAACGATTGTGTGGCAGGCAAGACCTGCAACGCAAACCACCTCTGCCAATGACCCCGCATCCTCGCATGCCGCGCCACGCTTCCGGCAGGTCCGCGATGCGGTGCCGCTGGGCCTCCCTCCTTCTCCTCGCCGCCACCCTCTTCGCCACCACCCCCGCCCAAGCCGCTCCCTCCGAAGCCGACCGCGTCGCCGCCCGCACACTCCTCGTCGAGGGCCGCAGGAAGCTCGAGGCCGGCGATGCCAAGGGCGCGCTCGAGTTCTTCCAGAAGGCCCACGCCATCATGCACGTCCCCACCACGGGGCTCGATCTCGCCAAGGCGCACGCGGAACTCGGTCAGCTCGTCGAGGCGCGCGCGGCCGTCCTCGAGGTCACGCAAATGCCCGCCATGCCTGGCGAGCCCGCGGCGTTCACAACCGCGCGTAACCAGGCGAAGGAGGCACTCGAGGCGCTCGATGAGCGCATTCCATCGCTCATCCTTCGCGTCTCGGGGCTGCCTCTGCGCGACATCGAGGCGACGGTGGATAGCCAAACGATTCCATGGTCGGAGCTCGGGGAGCCGCGCAAGATGAACCCCGGCTCGCACGAGGTCATCGTCACGGCCCCCGGTGCCGCGACATCGAAGCAAACGGTGACGCTGATCGAAGGGCAAACAACGCCGGTAGAGCTGCGGATCGAGCTCCAGCCGGGCACCGGGGCCTCGTCGAAGGCAGAAGGCCCCGCGTGGCGGACCACGGCGATGTGGGCCGGCGCGGGGCTCTCCCTCGTGAGCGTCGGGCTCGGGGTCGGATTTTCGGCAGCCGCCGCAGTGAAAAATGGGCAGATGGAGGACGAAGCAGCGCGTCTGCAGGCTGCGACCCTCCAGGGCCAGCGTATCTGCGCCGGCCTCTCGGATCCACGTTGCGCGACCCTCCTGGAGCATGCGGAGGACCGTGATACCTACTGGAACGTGGCCATCGCTGGTTATGTCGTCGGAGGCCTTGCGACGGCAGGAACACTCGTTCTGTTCTTGAAGCCCGACTTGTTCGGCAAGGAGAACCGCTCCGCCACGATAAGGGTCCTGCCGTCGCTGGGCGGACTCGTCGTCACCGGGACATACTGAACCAATCACGAAAAGGTCGAGCCATGTCGCGTGTCGCGTGGTTGAAGCAAGCTTCCCTGGGTGCGGCGTCGATGGGCCTCATCGCGCTGGGCACGAGCCTCCTCTTGCCGGCCGGCGGGTGTGGCGCGGATGTCGGCGAGGTCATCGCGCGCGAAGGGGAGTGCAAGCTCGAAGCCGATGATGGCAACGCTTGCACCGTGGATACTTGTGACGATGGTGTCGTGATGCACACGGTCGTACCCGATGGCACCCCGTGCGCGGTGACGAACTACGAGGGAATTTGCGCGAACGGCCAGTGCGCAATCGATTGCGAGCCCGGTGAGCTGCTACCCGCCGAGCTTCAGGCCCAGGGAGACTGCCAGGACCGGGTCTGCGTGTCGGCTGGTACAACGACGAACCAGCCAAACTATCTCGACGTGCCCATTCCTCCTGCGGGTTCCATTTGCAAGGTCGGCAAGTGCACGATGGGCGCCCCGAGCGTGGAGACCGCCAACGTGGGGTCCGCGTGCACGTTGGTGGGCGGGATGGAGGGCGTGTGTGATCAAGCTGGAAGTTGTGTTGCGTGCGTCGTTGGAACGAGCGCTGGGTGCGCCTCTGGCGAGATTTGCTTCGATTCGGATGGCGCGCCGACATGTACGAGCTGCAGCAACGGGGCGAAGGACGGTGACGAGACGGATGTCGATTGCGGTGGGGCGTGTGCGACGTGTTTGCCGGGGGGGCCGTGCAAGGGGTGTGGGCTGGGCCAGAGTTGCGGCGACAGCAGCTCGAATTGCGGCGACGGGTTCCCGTGTGTGGATCAGGTTTGCTGCGGAAGTCCTTGCAGCGCGGACTGCAAGACGTGCGAGGCTGGCACCGGTAAGTGCATTGACGTTGCGGTGGGACTGCCTGACACCTGTGAGGCTCCCAAGGTATGCACGCTCGGTTTAGGATGCAAGGCGCGTGCTGGCACCACATGCACGACCAATGACGATTGCATGAGCGGTGCTTGCCAACAGGGAAAATGCGACGTGAGCGTCAGCGGCGAGCCCTGTGTAGACAACACCGATTGCGAGATTACGGTCTGCGCAGCGGACAAGCTTTGCAAATAAGCTTCGGCATACTCACAACGTCCCCCCGAACGGCGTATTCTTCTTCGTTCCCGGCTTCTTCACCGGCCCCCCCGTCGCCGGCGCCTTCGGCGTGATTGTCGGACTCGCCGTCACCGGGCCCCCTGCCGGCTGCACACCCACGGTCGGCGGGGCATCCTGCATCTGCACGCTCGGCGTCGCGGCCGGTGCCGTCGTCCCCACCGGCTTCCCCGTCGCTACCATCGGCGCCGCACTCCCCGCGCTCCCCGGCTCCTCCACCGGCACCTCCGGCGCCGACCCAATCCACACCGCCGCAATCACCCCCATCACCGCAATCAACACCCCCACCCCAATCAACGTCGTAAACTGCTGCCGCCGCTGCTTCTTCTTCAGCTCCGCCGCCAGATCCACCTGCGGTAACCCCAACCCCGGCGCCGCCTCCGCCCTCTCCACCACCTGAACCAACCCGCCGAGCCCCGCCGTCTTCCCCGCCGGGTCCTCCGCCGCCCCCGGCACCTCCGCCGACTGTGCCCACGGCCGCGCCCTCTCCGACGTGGGCCCCGGTCTCACCGAACCGACCCCATTGCTCCCCGTCGCCGTCGCCGTACCCGCCGCCCCGGCCCCATTCCCCTTCGCCTGCTGCGCGTGGATGTCCCGCCAGTCCATCCGCCGCAGGTCCAGTATCTGCGATGGGCGCACCACGTGCGCATTGAAAAGCTGCGCCGCGATCTCCGCCGGATCCTCCGGCACCTGCTCCAGGTACATCAAGACCACGTCCGCGGGCTCCGCCGTCGCCTCCCGGCGCGGCACGAACCGCACCGTCAGACCTCCCACCACATCCTGCTCGCGCCCGTTCGAGATCGCCGTCCACTTGATGTCCGACTCCACGAGCACGTTCGCGATCCGCGCCATGCAATACGCCAGCGTCGCGAAATCCACGCGGTCCGGATACACGATCACCACCCGCTTCGGCGGCGTCGAGTTCTCCACCGTCCACCGGAACGACAAACCGCTTGGCCCCGGCGTATGCAAATCCTCGAAATCCGCCAGATACCCCTTGAGCAGCGGCAGCAACGCATCCGGATTCTGCGCGTGCTGCACGTACGTGTGATACCAGCCGCTCCCCTCCGCCTGCGACTCCTCGTCCGGCAGGAGCTTCTGGTAAAACTGCACTGCCGTCCCGTAAATCGCCTCCCCGTCCAGGTGCCGGTCGATGATCGCCGCGGAATGGCAAAACGGCGGGTCCTGCCTCCCCGCGTGATCCTTCGCCCCCTTGATACGAAGCCCGAAGATCAGCGCGAGCCCCCCGTGCCCCGGCTCGTATTGCGTGTCGTCGCGTGACAGGTTCCCGATCGCGAATGCGTACGCACTCCCGTGCCGCGGCTCGATGTACTTCACCAGCCGCGAGAGGTGACTGAAATGCTGCCGCGTCAGCGGCTCCTGCGGCACCTCGGGCCGGTAGATGAAGTCGATCTGATGCCCCGGCACGTTCCCGTGAAGGAAATGGAACCAGGCCGTCCCGTAGGGTACCTTGTAGGTCGGGACCTCGTATCCCGCTGAAACGACGTGCGTCTCGTCCATGTCCCCCTCCGCTCAACCCTTCCGCGGCATGGGCGGCGGCTGTCGATTCAGGAGCGGCGCCGTGGCTTCCATCGGGTTCGACGCGTCCGGCATCCTCATCGTTACCTTGTTCGGCGGCGCGAACCCCGGCCGCGGCCCGAAGCTCGGGGGGACCGGCGCCTGCGGCGCGGGCGCGTGCTGCGCAGCCTGCCCGTAATGCTGCGGCGTCGGCATTTGCTGGTGCCCATTCGACGGCGGCTGCGCGTGCGGGATCTGCGGCGGGGGGAACCCCGGCTGCGATTGCGACGTCGGCCCGTTCATCCCCGGCGTGATCGTCGACGCCCGCGACCGGAACTCCGACTTCATGCGCTGCAGGAGCTGGTTGTCATAAGCGGACTTCGGCAGGATCTGCTCGACGAAGTGCGAGAACAAGACGTGCGTCGAGTGCCCGTAGCTCGCGGAGCCGACGAGCACCTTCACGTCGATCTGCGTCGCGTATTGCCGCAGGCTGTCGATGAGCGGCGCGTAGAGCGCCTTCGCCTGCGCCTCCGCCTGCGCGGGTGAGCCCGGGATGAGATCACTCTTGTTGATGAAGAGCACCACGCTCTTGCACGACGCCACCGTCTTCGGGCTGAAGAAGTACTTCAGCGCCTGCGGGTTGAACTCGTTGAGCTGCTCGCCGATGCGGTGCGTGTCGACCTGCTGCGCGTCCTTGCCGCCGAGGTCGACGACCATCAAGAGCCCGTGGATCTCCTCGATGATGAGCTCCTGCTGCGCGTCCACGATGTGCTCGCCGCCCCAGTCGTGCACCTCGAACACGTGCTCGACGAGCGTGTCCTTGTTCCGCACGTGGCTCACGGTGCGCTCGTACCGCTCGATCTTCGTCCCCTCGATCGTGCCGAGATCCACGAGCGGGTTCGACCACTTCAGCGTGAGCGAGCTCTTGCCCGTTGCCTTCATGCCGAGCGTCAGGATCCGATAGATCTTGCGCTCGAGCTTCGGCCGCTTCTCGAGCTCGCCCTTGTGCCAGTTGAGCTCCTCCTCCATGTGGTCGAGCCAGCCGATCTTCTTCTGGTTCTCGGCGCCGAGCGTCGTGACCTGCGCCTGGAGCTCGCGGTTCGCCGCGGCGAGCGATTGATGCTTCATCTCGGCCGCTTCGAGCTCCTCCGTGAGCTTCGACGCACGCATGCCGAGGACGATCAGGACGACGACCAGCGCCGTGATGATGATCCCGATGATGATGAAGACCGTCGTCATTCGCCCCTCGTCGTCGACATGGTTTGGCTCGTGGCATCAGATCACGCAGACATGGTAGCGGGCAAGAAATCTTAGCGCTTATCGTTACACGGATCGACTGGTACGCTACCATGCTCGGCATCGGCGACATTGCCGGCGCATCTGTCCGGGCCAACGATGAAAGCTGGAAGCACGATCGGGAAGAAGTATCGCCTCGTCCGGGCCATCGGCGCGGGCTCGATGGGCATGGTCTGGGCCGCGGAGGAGATCGGTGCGCACCGCCAGGTCGCCCTCAAGTTGCTCTCGAAGTCGACGCCCGAGCTCCGGCAGCGCTTCTTGCGCGAGGTACGGCTCTCGTCGCGCTTGTCGCACCCGAACATCGTGCGCCTGCTCGACGCGGGCGAGACCGACGACGGCGAGCCGTTCCTCGCGCTCGAGCTCCTCCACGGCGACTCGCTCGCCGACATGCTGAGGCACAAGCGGCGCATCGAGCCGCAGGTCGCCGCGCGAATCGCCCGCGACATCGCGAACGCGCTCGAAGCGGCGCATCAGGCGAAGATCATGCACCGGGATCTCAAGCCCGCGAACGTCTTCCTCCACCACGAGGCCGGCGCGGCCGAAGGCGCGTTCGTCGTGAAGGTCCTCGATTTCGGCATCGCGAAAAACCTCGGCCCCGGCGAGGAGACGCAGGCGACTTTGACCGGGATGGTGGTCGGCTCGCCCGGGTACATGAGCCCCGAGCAGGTCGCGCTGCGCGCGGACGTCGATCATCGGACGGACCTCTGGTCGCTCGGGATCTTGCTTTACGAGCTGCTCGCGGGCGTTCGTCCGTTCACGGGGTCCGTGCAGGACGTGGTGCGGCAGGTCCTCATCGCGCCCATTCCCCCGATCTCCGCGCGCGTGCGCGACGTGCCCGAGGAGCTCGAGGACGTCGTGATGCGGTGCCTCGAACGAGACCGCGACAAACGTATCGGGAGCGCCGCCGAGCTCGTCGCGCTCCTCACTCCGCTCGTGGAGTCGAGCCGAATCTGGAGGGCCCCGTCGAGCGCGAGCCTCTCCGTCGAGCGGCCCCCGCAACCATCCTCGCCGCTCGTCACGGCGTCCGACGCGACGCCCGACGGGACCGCGTTCTTGCAGAAGGACGCGCCTGCGCCCGACCCGCTGCCGCCGTGGCGACGCGAGATGCAGGAGTCGCTCTCGGCGCACCGGCGAAGCTCGACCCTGACGGCCGGCATCCCCTTGCCCGTCGCGGAGGCCACGGCTCCGCCGACGGTGCGCGAAGAGCCGGCGACAAGCAGCACGACGCTCCATCGACGCAGGCAGGGACGCGCGATCCTCTTGCTCTCGTTTGGGCTCGGCGCGGCGGCGATGCTCGCGCTGGTCGTGCTCGCCACCGTGATTGGATTGCCCGGGAGCGAGCCTGCCGCGCCCACGGCAGAGCCTTCCGTCGCGGCCGCCCCCGAAGCGGCAAGCGCGAAACAAGCGGGGCGGCTCGAGCCCACGCCCCCCGCGCAACCGCCGCCGCCTCCGCCCGCGCCCCCAGCGACGCAGGAACCTCTCGCGATGGCGATGCCTGCGCTCACGGTCGCGCCTCCGCCGTCCGCTTCGACGCCCGCGGTCGCGTCCGCGAAGCCCGCGCCGACGCCGACCTACACGCCGCTCCCGCCATGCACGCTGACGCTCAGGGTGAAGTGCAGGAACGTGTCGAAGCCGGTGGGAACGTCGAACCCGCGCAAGTTCTCGCCGTCGGGACTCTGAGCGAGCCCGCCGATCGTCTGCATATGGATGCGAGCCCGCTCCGTGTTCAGCCTTGCTACGAACTTGTCCTTTTCAAGAAAACACTGCTAGCGCCCTGTGCATGATTGCCGGGAGCCGCCTCGGAGGCCGATATCGCTTGTTACGCCCGCTCGGAGAGGGCGCCATGGGCATCGTGTGGGAGGCCGAGCACATCGCGACTTCCCGTCGCGTCGCGGTGAAGGTCCTCCGCGTGCCCTCCGAGAGCCACCGGCATCGACTTCGTCGAGAGGCGCGCTTTTGTGGTGTCATCGCGCATCGCAACGTCGTGGAGGTGTACGACGCGGGCGAGACCGAGGTGGGCGAGCCGTACATCGTGATGCAGCTCCTGCACGGCGAGACGCTCGCCGATCGGCTGCGCAGGACGAGGCGCCTCGACGGGCCGGAGGCCGCGCGGATCGGTCGCGACATCGCGCGCGCGCTCGCGGCCGCGCATGCGAGGAACATCATTCACCGCGACCTCAAGCCGTCGAACGTCTTCTTGCACCAAGAGCCCGGGACCGAGGGGTTCGTCGTCAAGCTCCTCGATTTCGGCGTCGCCAAGGAGCTCGACGCCGACGACACCCTGGTGACGGAGCGCAATGGCGTCGTCGGGACCCCGGCGTACATGAGTCCCGAGCAGCTCGCGTCGCCGCACGACGTGGATGCGCGCACGGACGTGTGGTCGCTCGGCGTCGTGCTCTTCGAGACGCTGACGGGCGTGCGTCCGGCCTATCCGCTCGAGCTGAAGGAAAACCATGGACTGCGGCCACGTCCGACGCCACGCGTCTCGGATTACGTGATGCACGTCGACCCCGAGCTCGACGACCTGGTCGCCTATTGCCTGGAGCATGATCGCGAGCAACGGATCGCGAAGGCCACGGGCGTCTCCGACCGGCTCGATCTTCATCTCGCGCTCCAAGCATGCAAGACGCGGCGCGGGATGCCGCCGTGGCCGCGGGTGGAATCGATGCGCGCGCGCCGTGCCTGGCCCGCGCCGGAGCCACGAATCACGCAGCCATGGTACGGGAGCGACGGCGCGTCGTGGATCCCCGAGACCGTGCCGTCGCGTCCCGAGGGTTCGACGGCGGCGGCGATGGTGCGCTCGCAGGCGGCATCGACGACAACGGCCGCGGCGACGATGCGAATGGGTTCGCAAACGCTCGGCATGCTGGGAGGGATCACGTCGCTGATCCTGGTGGCGGTGATGGTGGGCGATCGGATGCAGAGACCGGCCCCCGAACGAGCCACGGCCGAGCGGGGCATCGCGAGCGTCACGGCGGAGCTCGCGGCGACGCAGCGGCCGCGGTGTTTCGAGGAGGCGACGCGCGCGGACGAACGACACGAAGCACCGAAGGCGCAGGTCGCAAAGAAGAAGTAGGATCGGAGAAGAGCCATGGACCTCGTTTGTCTCTGTCCCCTTCGCGCGTCGACGTTCGCCTGGCAGGCACATACCGGAGCGCATGCGCTGACGGTGATTGTCAAGGCTACTTTCGTGGTAGAGCCGGGCGAATGCAAGCTCGCGCCGGAGCAGGAGCCAGTGCACGAGGAGGACGAATTCTGGAACGGCGATCCGGCGCGGAGCGTGGTCACACCGAGCGACAAGGTGCCGTACAAGCCACGCGCCGACGTGATGCTCGTGGGGCACGCGTATGCGCCGGGGAAACAGCCGGTGCGGTCGATGATGACGCGGCTCGTCGTGGGGGCACTCGATAAATCGATCGAGGTATGGTGCGATCGAGGGTTCCGCGTGCAGGACGGTCAATTGCTGGAAGGGCCGCGGTTTTCGAAGATGCCGCTCCGATGGGAGCGAGCGGCGGGCGGGCCGGAGACGAACAATCCGGCGGGGATGAGGTTCGACGCGGCGCCGGATGCGTATGGCATGGTGCCGATTCCAAACTTGCAGCCGCCGGGGATGTTTGTATCCAAACGATCGGATACGTTTTCCCCGGTGGGATACGGGCCGGTGGGCGCGGCGTGGCCGGCGCGGAAGCAGCGGCTGGGGCGTTTGGCGGGGACATTTTCGCCGGCGGGGTGGGAGACGCGGCCGCTGCCGGAGGGAATGGATCCGGGGTATTTCCAGGCAGCGCCGCCGGATCAACAGGTGACGGAGATCCGGCCGAACGAGCGGATCGTGCTGGAAGGGTTGCACCCGGAGCATGCGCGGGTGGTGACGAGTTTGCCGGGGGTGCGGCCGAGCGTGGTGGTGGTTCGAGCGACGGGGGAGCGGGAGGAAGTGCAGCTCGTCGCGGATACATTGTGGATTGACACGGACCGCGGGATGTGCTGCGTGGTTTGGCGGGGAAGGATCGGGCTGCGCAGCGCGGACGAGGCGGGGCGGATTGCGGTGCGGATGGAGGAAGCGGGAGCCCAGGGGGCGGCAGGCGCGGCGGAGATCGAGGAGGATTTGCTGGAGACGATTCCGCCGACGGCGCTGACGGCAGGCGACGGGGACGAGGGGGAGGATCTCGCGGCGATGACGCTGGTGCCGGCGTTCGGGGCGAAGGCAGCGGGGCCGGTAATGCCGTTTTTGGGAGGCGAACGGCAGCGCGGGACGGGGTCGCCTGCTCCGAAGCCGGGGGATGCGGCATTGCCGTTCGGTCAGCTGGGAGGCATGGCCGCGCTTCGGGCGGTGGAGGTCGCGGCGGTGCCGGTGGCCGGGGACCAAACGATGCTTCCGCCCATGGCGAGGAAGGCAGCGACGCCGGCCCCGAGCGCGCCGGCGATTGCGCCTCCGGCGTATGTTCCGCCGCCCCCGCCGGTGGCGGCTCCGCGCGCGACGGCGGAGAGCGCGTGGGCCTCGGGCGCGCCGGGTACGGCGGCGCCGTCGCGGGAGACGATTGGATCGGCCGCGGCAGCTGCAGCGGCGGCTGTGGCGGCGATTGCGACGCCGAGTGTGGATCGCGCGAGCCAGGAGGGCGCGCTGGCCGCGTCGAATGCGGCGGCCGGCGCGGCGCCGTGGAGCGTACCGAAGCGGGATTTGCGGCCGGCGATCACGGAGAGCGAGGCGCTCGGGGTCGAACCGGCGCGAGAGATGTTGCAGCTCCTCTGGTACGACCCGGAGAGCATCGCGCGGATGCGGCGGGTGCCGGCGTGGAAGAAGGTATTCGAGGAGATCGAGCGGAGCCCGCGATCGCGCGAGGTCGAAATCGTGGATGCCGCGCGCGAGCCGTGGGAGATCGAGGATCGGCAAGAGGTTTTTCATGTCCTCGCCAAGGCGCCGCGGGTCGACGTCAAGGGTGTGGAGGAGGCGCTGGAGAGCGCGATCGGGGAGGACGGGAAGTTTGTCCCGCCGATGGTGCTGCTCGCGGGGGAGATTGAAATGCCGTTCGACGAGCTGGAGGCGCTCAAGGCCGCGATGTCGACGGCGGCGCCGCTGGTGACGGCGGCGGACGAGGGGCTGAAGGCGGCGGTAGGGGTGGCGAAGGATTTCGTGCAGATGCCGGGGTTATCGGCGGCACCGGCGGTGTGCGAGGGGTTGACGACGCGGATACGGGATGCGTTTTCGCGGGAGAAGAAGGGGTTGCCGGCGGATTATTTGGAGCAGCAGATGGAGAGGGTGCTGCTCGGGGGGAGGCATTACCAGAAGAGAGAGGTGTTCGGTGGGAGGTTCTTGCGGTGTTTGATTTGGTTGCCGGGGGAGAAGGGGGCGATCGTGGGGTATTTGCCGGAGGAGGTGGGGAAGAAGGTGCCGATGTGGAGGCGGTGGCGGGGGAGGGTGATCGGGGAGGTTTGGCCGGCGCAGGATCAGTATGAGGCGGGGGCGCGGGCGGTGAAGGTGGTGGGGGTGGCCAGGGTTGGCGGAATGCAGACGCCGGGAAGGGGCTGAGCTGCGATGGAAACGCACCTGGAAAGGATCGAGAGTCTCGAGCGGTGGCAGGCATGGGCCGATGCTGGGGTGGAGCGGTTCATCCGGGTTCGGCATGGCGAGCACCACGAGGTGCTGCTGTCGCGCTGGGATGTGCATACGATGCTGGAGAGCGCGACGGAGGCTGTGTTTTCGTCGCCGGGCACGGGGGGACGGACGACGTATGTGCGCGGGTTCTCCCTGAGCCGCGGGCATGATGGGTCGAGGCCGGTGGAGATCTTGGTGCAGAAGCCGGCCTGCGCGGGGGAATGGATCCAAGAGCTGATCGCGCTCGGGGAGACGGGGCGGGAGAAGTTTTTCCAGGTGGGTTCGTGGATCGTGCGGGTCGGGCCGCCGGATTATTACGCGCACATCGTGGCTTCGACGGATGAGTCGGACGCCGGGAAGTATCGCGCTGGTGGGGATACGTACAAGGCCATGTACGAAAGTTCGTCTGGCTGCAAGGACAAGACGGGGGTGCTCATCGGGTTCTTGCAGGGCGAGCCGCTGCTCGGGACGCCGCCGGAGATGGCAAGGCTCGCGGTTGCGATGTGTGTATCGGAGGCCGCAAGGAACCATCGGACGTGGGGGATCAATCTGATGCTGCTGGACCTACTGCGAGGGAATGCGGTGCCCGGGGGGTTCGGAGCAGTGATCCAAAACGAGATGCACCCGATGTCGAAGGGCGGGACGTATCAGCCGGGGAAGGTGGGGATGAAAGGGGGAAGGAAGTCGCGAGAGACGTGGGCACACGAGACGGGGACCACCATGCTGTGGTTGACGCAATTTGCAGGGGTGAGCGCGACGATGGAGGACGGGGGCGGGCGGCGGTGGCGGGATCCGGTGAAGGGGGAGGCGTATCGCGGGGTGGTGAGGGGGAGGTTGACGGGGGAGCTGGTGGCGAGGTTGAGGAAGGTGGGGTGGGGGTGGGAATAGGCCGAGAGGGCCGCGGTGGATCCCATGATGTCTGATAACGCTGGCCGATGCGCCTGCGGCAATTGCTCTCAGAGCACCGTCGAGTACCCAAACAACTCTGGCGTGAGAGCAATTCATGGGTCATACCGCATGTAGCCAAATTCGTTGAACACCTGAGAGCCCAGTTCAGAACTCTCGTAAACGCGCCGCAAACTTCGCCCCGGGGGCACGACCAAAATGGTGCCGTGGACGAGTTGCTTCAGCCTCGGAGCCAATGCAGGAACCATATCGTATTCCATATTCTCGGACCCGTAACCTGGCGGCCCGCCGTAGACCACGCGGTTGATGTACTGTGCAAGCAACTTCATGTACGAATTATTGATGCCCCAGTTCTTCAGCTTGTCGACGACTTCAGCCCGCGTGAGCAGCTCCTCAGAACCAGTCTGTTGATTATGCCATCGAAATGGCTCCGATGTCGTTGGTTTCGTCCGAGCCAGGTAAACCACCATTTCGCCCCAGGTTTTCGTCGCAAAGCATCCCCATATGTTTGCGGTAGCATTTGACGCAAACGCTTGCGGCATTGACGACCAATCGCTGGTGTTGGGCGCTCGAAAATCTATGAGCCTCATATCGAGGTCCGCTGGATCACGCATAAGACTACCATTGTTGCGGTTGAAGGTGTTGAATAAAATGGGACCACCAGCCCAGGCATGACTAAAAACGCTAAAATTTGCAACAGTCCCAGGGCGTTCGACGCCTACCTTTGACAGGTACGAGTAGATATCTGCGGCCCCGACGTACGCTGATGCATCCGAGTGGGATTTGATACCATCCCGCCATTGGACATACTCAGCAGCGCTTGGCCAGGAGGGGGCAGGGGCTTTCTGCGCTGTACGCAACTGAGCCTTCCACCCTTTCGACCGAGCGAGCATCCATACGTCTACGATTCCATGCTGGCAATCGAGCATTGTGAAGGGAGAGCTGGCGGGCACGGTCTTGTTCGCGTACAAGTGGCTTGCGAATGTTCTCGAATGCCGAAAGAAATCTAGGTTGGATCGGTGTGGATGAGAACCCGTAGCACCCTCCCAGTAATCGGTTCCGATGGCTGCCACCAACTCCCTCGTGGGTTCCACGTTCACAGTGACGTTGAACACGCTCGGAGAACGCAAATCATCCTGTCCTCCTGCACCCCGCAGGATGTCCATGCATTCGAGCAGATAACCTTTGCGTTTCTTGTTTGCATTAGGTTCCGAATCCGTTCCAGGCCAGTAAGGCGTCAGCTTTGGGCGCTCGGCGGGGGCTTCCGCCTCGAACCACTGAACGAGCTCCGCTCGTTTTTTAATACGTATGGACAGCTTGAGATCGGTGGTCTTCAGTCGGTAGACCGCGCCTGTGCCTACTGCGTAAGGTTGCTCCGGAGTGATCGCACCGGCATTTAGGTCTTCCAAGATGAGTTCGTCTCCGGCGAGCAAGCGCGGCTGATCACCATCCTTGACTAGGACGCGCATTAGTGCTTCACGAATGGTCACGGCAGCCTCCCTCACTGGGTGATCAGGTGATCACGCATTCGTCTGAGTCCTCATCATCTCGAGGCGGCTCGCCATACAATGCGATGTGGTTGTCCGCATGTCGCGCCTCCTCGACATAACTGAAGACTCGCTTTTCCTCGAAGAGGATCTGCGTTCCGCCAAGCCACGTGAGTGTGGCCGTGAACAAGTCTGACTGATGTGACTCCTCGATGTCGTAGAACCGAAACGAGCAATACTGGTCACTTGTTGTGACCCCAGAGGAGACGTCGATGCAACTCTCGTAGCCTCCGCGAGAAGACAACGTCAGTAATCCGTCTGGCGGAGGATAACCGATGCTGCCGAAACCATCAGCTTGGATCACAGGCAGCGCTAACTCGAAGAACGTCTCCTCCCCCAACTGGCACTCCTGGAGCAGCGCCCTTCTAGCCGCCTTCTTGGTCTGGTACACCCTACGCTTCGCCCTTGCTGCAGGTTGCGAGCAACTCGCCGCCGCGTAAAGCAACTTGTTGGCCTCCATCTGCTCACTGGCCGCACGCGAAGCGATGTTGGACCATCCACCTTCGGGCATGTCGAACTCTGCCCATACCTCCTCCTGCAATTCGGAGATGAGTTGCTCGAAGCAAGGGTCGAGCCTTCTATCGCGCATCAGAAGCCATTCACGGATAGATGGGTGGTCATCAAACCCTGGAAAGAATTCGAAGGTCAGCGCCGCGTACGCCAAGAGGTCATCCGGCATGTAGAGGTCATGTCGTTCGCACGCGCTAGAAACGCAAGCGCGCACCATGATTTGCAAACTCGTCGGCGGGATCCCTTTGATTAAATGGGACTGATGTGTGCGCAGGAAGCCAATGACTGCGCATCCGGCTACATCGCGCGTACGGAGTAGCCACTCCAGTTGCCGTTGAGCCAGTCGCACCAGTTTCTCCTTTAAAGCTTCAGCAGTCCGATGCAGAACACACCAAGCCAATGGAATGTTGCACGCAACTTCATTTGGGCCACCGGTTCACGTATGTCCACTCCGGATGCAATCTCAGTATCGCTAGCACCTCTTCGACAGTCACATCCTTCCCCTCAACATAGAGGTCGAAGCCGGCCTGCACGGAGGCGTAGTCGACGTTCTCGTCCTTGGTTCCACTGTCTGCCATTTGTTGCCAATTTGCCCCTTCATGTAGCACGTTAGCAGAGAAACCCGCTGCGCGGCCCACGTATCCGTAATGAATGTTCGACCACAGGTCGTAGAAGTAGTACTGCTCGGAATTGCCAAGACGATTTTTAGCTCCCCAAGTCGGTTCAATAATCGGCTTGTGGTCCCATTCGCCGCCGCCAATAAAGTAAACATCCATCAGGAACCCAGTGAATCCAGCGTTTGTATGCACCTTCTTTCCGAAGCGGCGCTTGGCGTCATCTCGTAGAGCGGCCGCATTTGTTAGGGGTTGCACCGCGCCCATTGCCACCGCCTTGGCAGCCCACGGGTGCCCCTCGGCGACGAGTTTGTCCATCTGGCGCCGGGTTACTTCGAATTCCTTCTCGATCCGCGCGGCCTCCTGGAGATCTCTTCTGCAGGCGGTGACGTCTGGATGCTTTTTGTTCCGGTTCATTTCGTCGACGATGAAGGCCACCACACTCGCCAAAACATGCACATCGCAAACCAGGTGGGTTGGCTTGTTGTATGCGAGTGCTGGCTGCTCGAAAGTCAGCCTGCCAAGTGCTGATGTACCATTGCGCCCGTCCAGGAGCGCTGCATAGCCATATGGTTCTGCCCAGATCTCAATTTTTAGAAGCTTGACAGCCCCCCGAGGGGAAAGCGTAATTTTGATCTGCGTTGGTTTGCTAGTGCGATTAAACGTCCTTTGTTTCGTGATTGGTTTCGTGGGAGGCTCGAAGTAAAATCGGGCACAAATGGTCGTCGACGGAATTGTGATGTGGTACCGGATGAACGGTGCGCGCCACGGTGCTTGTAGATTGATTGCGATACTTGCCCCATTTGCGCGCACCCTGAAAATGGGCTCCTTCTGTGTTGTGGGTGTGGTCTTCGCCGCCGCTGCTTTCTTTGCTGTTCGTTTGCCTGACATGGCGCATTCGTACAGGATGATGAAGTTTCAGGGACCGTCCTTGGCCCGGAGGAAGAACTGTTCCTCCTCATCGGGCAACAATTCGAGCTCCAACTTTTCGGGACCATTCGTCGCCACGAGTGAGGTATGGCCTTCGGCGTCCGTCCGTCCCTCGATCACGTTCCCGTCCTCACGAGTGATTCGATAACGCTGGGCTGCGATTGGCTCATCCGAGTTCAAGTCTGTGATCACAAAACAGCCGTCATAGGATTCCGTGTTAATGTCCGGTTGCTCGGGTTTCTCCGGCTTACTCCCCTTCCCCTTCCCCGGCCTCCCGGAGACATTGATCCTCACCACCGTCCCCTGAATCGTCACCCCGCTCCCATCGAACTGCAAAAACCCCCCGGGCCCTTTCAGCGTGAACGCCTCCCCCGCCTCGCCCACGTACTCCTCCCCCGCGAGGTAATGCGCCTCCTTCCCCACCCGCAGCGCATACGCCCCCTCGACGACCTCCTGCCGCTCGTCCACCACCGTCAGCGATTGCTTCCCGTCGATCTGCTCGCCCCGGTCCCCCTTCACATCGAGGCTCACATCGACATCGATCCGCTCCCGCTTCTTCTTCTTCGTGACCCCATCCGCATCCTTCCCCACCCACCGCTTCCGAAACCCGTCCGTATGCTCCTGCTCGTTCCTCTTCACGAGTTTCTGCCGGTCATGCACCACCGTCGCAAACTCGTCATTCTTGACCAGCCGCGTCCGGTCCTTCTCGGCCTGCTGCCAGACGAGCTCCTTCTTCGCGAGATCCTCGAACATGATCTCGTTGAACCCACCCGACCCGAGCGACGAATCACTTTTCCACGTGCTACGCGTCTTGTGCTCCGGCAGCCGATACGGCACCTGCTGCACCGCATTGTACACGCGCCCCATCACGAACGGCAGATCCGGATCCCCCTCGGCAAACCCGACCAGGACCTCCTGCCCGATTCGCGGCAGCACGATCATCCCGTACCCCATGCCACCCCAGCCCTGATTCACGCGGATCCAGCATGAGCTATCGTCGTCCTTCTTACCCTCCCGGTCCCAGGGAAATTGCACCCGCACCCGGCCAAACTCGTCCGTGTGGATCTCTTGCCCCTTCGGCCCCACCACCGTCGCGCTCTGCAAACCATGCACCACCGGCTTCGGTGTCCTGCGCGGCGGGCGATACGGCACCTCGGCGAACACCGCATGCCCCGACAGCGTCCACTCGCCTTCCGCCGTGCCCTCGAACGTCGTCTCCAGCACGAGCAGCTTTCGACCCACCGAAAGCTCCGCGTGAGGATGCCGGTCCATCGAGAAAATGACGCCCGGCGCGAGGTCGAACGTATTCGCCTCGAACGACGCCCCCCGCACCCCCACGCGCTCACCATGCAGCGACCGCTCCGCGAGCTCTTTGCCATACTTCTCGTCGTGCCGCGCAACCCCCTTGTCGTCGGCCACCGGCGTTCCCCCGCCCTTGCCCGTTTCGACGAGGAACCCGCCCTGATCAAAATGGTACTGCTCGTTCCGATCCTCGAACCCACCCGCCCGCGGTGCCTCGCCGAACAGCGCAAAATCCGGGTTCCGGAACTCATGGTCGCGCATCGTGTACGCGCCGGATCGCACGCCACGCGCGAATCGAACGGCCGTCACGTACTCCTGCTCGGAGGACTGCCCCGGATGATCCACGTACCGGATCGGCTGACCCGACCGGACGGGATTCGCCTCCAGCCGATCGCTGAACGTCAGCTTGCCGCCCTGATCCTCCGGGAACGTGAATGCAATCCCCGCTTCCTCCAGGAGCCGACTGAAGAAGTGATAATCGGTCTCCCCGTACTGGACCTTGTATTCGAGCTTCGGGTACTTCGCCCGATCGATCTTCCACACCTTCTCGATCGACCATTCGCCGAGGAGTTCGTCGATGATGTCGGGGATGGAGACGTGCTGGAAGATACGATTCCCCCGCCGCTGCCCAAGCCGGAACAGCTCGGGCACGATCCGCACGTGATACGTGGACAACCCCTTCTGGCCGGCTGCGGGTTGAAGCGCGTGGACCTGCTCGGCATCGACGACAATGCCTTTCCACGTGCGCCCCCCCAAGCCCGCGACGTGCACGTACCCCGGTACCGACCGAAGGGTCGCTGGCTGGTCCAGAATCGCACCGAGGTCGAAGCTGGGATCCGGCGATCGCCCCCAGATCGAGATGGAGAACAACGACGAAACGGCCTCCCGCACGACGAAACGTCGCACCGAGAGCTCGCCGGAGGCCAGGGACAGCTCAAGAATGGCCATCGACGCCGCTCCTCACATGCTCGATGTCCCCGTCTTCTTGCTCGAGGTACCACGAGCGCGCCCGCCCGAACAGCTCCGCCCGCTGCCCTTCCTCGCACGAATCCCAGAACACCCTCATCACACCCGGATCATAAAACCTGAAATAGACCCGCTCCCCCGATTCCTCCAGCTCCACCATCAGAAACCGTCTCCAATGCCGCCTTACCTCGACAAACCGCTCCTCACTCGTACACCAGATCCCCCACCGCTTCCCCCACCCCTCGAGGACGAGCTTGTCGAGCAGCTCCGAATCCTCCCGCATCGGCCCCACCAGATACGGCGCGACCTCCTCCAGCGTCTCCCCCTCGATCCCGTCGTACAGCGACCGATGCGGCTCCACGTGCTCTCTCAGCAATTCGAGAATCCGATCGTCCCGCGCCGCATCCACCACCGCATAAAGCCTCTCCCGCCCCGCCACCCCCCGCAGCTCCTCGAGCGCCTTCTCGGCCGCCTCCCGCCGCTTCCGCTCCGCCCGCGCCGCCTCCCGATCCTCCTCGTCGAAATCCTCCTCTGGCGCCGGCGTCCTCCCCTCGACGTACACCATGAAATCCGTCTCTCCTGCCTGAATCCACCCCCCGTGCGGGATCTCCTCTTCCCCCTCGATTACCTTTCCCCCGAGCCTCGTCCCCTTGATGCTCCCGAGATCCCTCACGACCGCGCGCGCCCCGTCCCATTCGATCTCGAAATGGAGCCGCGACATCTCCCCATCGTGCTCGACCACGAAATCGGCGCCCGCCATCCGCCCCACGCGCACCGCTTGCCCCGCCTTCAGCACGATCTTCGTGCCCGCGAGTTTCCCCCACTGAACCTCCACGATGAGCCGCGGCCCCGTCACGATTTCCGCCCCCTCTTCCGCCGCTCCTCGCGTTCCTTCTTTTTCCGCTCGCATTCCTCGCAGAACGGTTTGTCCGTGCGCAGGGTCTCCATCTGCGGATTCGACCCGATCAGCACCGTCGGACAACCCGAAACGATCCGTCCGCCGTGACTCGTCGGATCCCCCCGCCGCGCCGCGTCCTTGTACCCGATGATCACCGTCGGTTCGCCCATCACGATGAACGCGCCGCAAGCCTCCAGGTCCCCGACGCGCGCCTGCCACTGGTACCCGACGACAACCGTCTCCTCTCCCGTCACGATCACGTTCGGTGGGTGCAGCGGGCACGTATGTCGATCTAGAATCCTCGCAGCCGGCGGCATCGCTCCTCCTCCTACTGCCCGATCAGCGTCACGCTGACGTCATCCACCTCGGCCTCGATCGCCTCTTCCGGCTCATCCGGGCTCGACCCCTTCCCACTCCCCGGCGACCCACCGCTGTTGATTCGCACCTGCCTTCCGCGAATCGTCACCCCGCTCTGATCAATCCGCACGAACCCGCCCGGCCCCTTGATCGTCAGGTCCTTCCCCGCCTCGATGACAATGGCCGTTCCCGCCGCGACGTGGATCTCCTCGTTGACCCCGATCGCATAGTTCTTCCCGACGAGCTCGTGCCGGTCGCCCTTCACCGTCAGCGATTGTTTCCCCTCGATCCGCTGATTGCGCTTCCCGTACACCCGCAGATGCGAATCCCCCTCGATTCGCTCTCGCTTGTTCTGCTTGACGACGATGTCCTGATCCTTGCCGACGTACACCTTCAGGAACCCGAGCGTCTTTTCATACTCGTCGTTCTTCACGAGCTTCTGCCGGTCGCGCCCGATCGTGATCGTCTCGTCGTTCTTCACCAGCCTGCGCCGATTCTTCTGCGCCTGCTCGTACACGAGTTCCTGGCCCTTGAGATCCTCGAACATGATCTCGTTGAATCCGTCCGAGCCGAGCGACGAATCGCTCTTCCACGTGCTGCGCGTCTTGTGCTCCGGCAGCTTGTACGGCACCGCCTGCTTCGCATTGTAGACGCGGCCCACGATGATCGGTTGGTCCGGGTCACCCTCCAGGAAACCCACCATCACCTCCTGCCCAATCCGCGGGATCACGATCATTCCATAACCCGTCCCGGCCCATCCCTGGCTCACGCGAATCCAGCAGGAGCTGTTGTCGTCATTCTTCCCCTCGCGATCCCAGGGGAATTGCACGCGTACCCGGCCAAACTCGTCCGTGTGGATCTCCTGGCCCTTCGGCCCCACGACCCGCGCGCTCTGCACGCCCTCGACGCGCGGCTTCGGCGTCCGCTGCGGCGGCCTGTAGGGCGCGTCCGTGAAGACCGCTTGTCCGGACATGCTCCACTCGCCCTCCGGCGTCCCCTCCACCGAAAACTCCGTCACGAGGAGCTTCGTCGACTCCGTGATGTCCGCGTGCGGATGCCGGTCGATCGAGAAGACCTGCCCCGGCCAGAGATCGATCGTATTCGTATCAAACGACACGACGCGCCTATCCACCCGGGTCCCGCCGAGCATCCGCGTTGCGCGCCCCTTGCCGAACCCTTGATCGTACCGCGCGACCCCCTTGTCGTCCGCGGCCGGCGTCCCGCCGCCCTTGCCACCTTCGACCAGGAATGCCCCGGGCTCGTAATGGTACTGCTCGTACTTCGCCTCCTGCCCCTTGGCCTTCGGCGCCTCGCCGAAAAGCTCGAACGACGGGTTGCGAAAGTCGTAGTCGCGAATCGTGTGCGCCCCGGGGCGTACCCCGTAGGACAAACGGATCCCCGACACGAACTCCTTCTCGGCCTCCTGGTTCGGGTTGTCCACGTACGGCAGAGCCCCGCCGGGCCGCGGCGTGTTCGATTCGAGCTTGTCGGAGAGCGTCAGCTTCGAGCCTTTCGCGTCGTCGTCCGGGAACGTGAAGCCGATTCCTGCTTCTTCGAGCAAACGGCTGAAGAACGCGAAATCACTCTCGCCGTACTGCGCCTTGTACTCGAGCTTCGGGTACTTGCCGCGATCGATCTCCCAGACCTTTTCGATACCCCAGTCATCGAGGAGTTCGTCGACGATGTCCGGGATCGAGAGGTGCTGAAAGATGCGGTAGTTCCGCCGCTGCGTGAGCATCCAGAGGTCGGGCACGATGCGCAGCGAATAGGTCGACAGCTCCTTCGCGCCCGACGCAGGCTGCACCGCCTGCACCTGCTCGATAGAGCTCACGATGCCCGTCCAGAGTCGCGCGCCGCCGAGCCGCGCGAAGAGCCATCCGCTCACGACCCGCAAGGACGCCGGCTGCCCGATGATCGCCTCGAGGTCGATGCTCGGGCTCTCGGACCGCGCCCATACGGAGACCGTGAACAGCCCCGACACCGACTCGTGCACCGAGAAGCGCCGCACCGACAGCGAGCTCTCTCCGCAGGCAAACGTCAACTCCAAGACCGGCATGCGCGCGACACCTCGTGTTCACCCTACCAACCTCAGGGTTTGCCCGTAAACACTCTCGTGTGCCCCGGAACAAACCTTAGTAACTTCCGCTGGTTAGTACGCTCCCACCCAACGCCAACCCTGAATCCACCATCCCCACCAACCAACCACGCCAAATGTCAACATGTAACCACACTCCCCACACATCCCTCATGACCAAGCCACCCCTCAATCCCGCTCCCATGTCAATCCCACCTACGTAGTACGCGTACCTGTTTCCCCCACCAAACCACCCGCTGTACACTCCCGCCTCATGGCATCCACGGGAGCCCCCGCAGCCCCTGGCGACGTCGTCGCAGGCCGGTACCGCGTCGAGTCGTGGCTCGGGCAGGGCAACATGGCCGCGGTGTATCGCGCGACGCACCTCGGCACCGGCCAAACGTGCGCGCTCAAGCTCGTGCTCCCGCAGCTCATCGACCGCGACGAGATTCGCGACCTGTTCGTCCAGGAGGCGCGCGTCGGCGCCCGGGTCGGGAAAAACCCCCACATCGTCGACGTGTTCGATGCCGGGATCGATCCGCAGCGCGGCGTGCCGTTCCTCGCCATGGAACTGCTCGAAGGCGACACGCTCGACAGGTACGTCAAGCAGCGCGGGCCCGTTCCGCCGGGCCTCATGCGGATCCTCTTCGTCCAGCTCGCAGATGCGCTCGGACAAGCCCACGCGGCGGGCGTCGTTCACCGGGATCTCAAGCCCGGAAATCTGTTTCTCACGTACGACCGCAGAAGGAGCCCGCTGCTCAAGGTCGTCGATTTCGGCATCGCCAAGGTCCTCGAGGAGGGCATTCAAGGAACCGCCACGCAGGTCGGATCACCCGCGTACGCCGCCCCCGAGCAGCTCGGCGCCGGGATGAGGCCCATGGCCGCGAAGATGGGGATCACGATCGCGCACGGCATCACACCACAGACCGATGTCTGGGCCCTCGGCGTCATCGCGTACGAGCTCCTGCTCGGCGCGCCGCCCGGGCATCTGTGGACGGGCGGGGAGCGCGGCAGCCTCGCGGACATCATGATGGGCGTGGCCCTGCAGCCGACGCCGTCCGCGGTCGCTCGTGCGGGCGCCAAGGCGCATCTCTTCCCGCGTGGCTTCGACGAATGGCTGGGACGGTGCCTCCGGAAAAACGCCGTCGAGCGCTGGCCGAGCGTGGAAGACGCCGTGCGGGAGCTCGCCGAGCTGCTCGATAGCGGTTACGACGACGGAGAGACGCAGCAGATTCGTCCGCAAGCGTTGCTCGGTATCACGAAGAAACAAGCGGTGCGCACGATGCCCCTCCTGCCGAAACCGCCGTCCGTGCCGCCGCCGCCCGTGCAGACGGCCGTACTTGCTCCGGG
Source organism: Polyangium sp. y55x31 (assembly GCF_029946505.1). Lineage (GTDB taxonomy): Bacteria > Myxococcota_A > Polyangia > Polyangiales > Polyangiaceae > Polyangium. The sequence goes on along the minus strand of NZ_JARZHG010000003.1, from coordinate 226,955 downwards.
GCTCTACAGCGTGCCCGAGCAGACGGCGCCCCTCCCGCCTCCCCAGAATCCTCGCGCCGCTGTTTTGCAGACCTTGCCTTTGCAGGCTGCACCCTCCGAGCTCCGCGTGCCGCCGCCTTCGCCCAGCGAGGCTCCGCTGCAGCTTGCCGCCCCCCGTGCGCCGCTGCCCTCGACCCCCGCGCGCGTCGGCCCCGAGCACCTCGCGCCCTCGACCCCGGCGCCGGACGCATCTGCATCGCAACCCTCCCTGACGTCAATCCCTCAATCAGCCGCCACGACCCACGGACTTTCGGCGACGAACCCGCCGACCACGCGGAGCGCTTCGAAAAAGGTGGGCGTCGTGCTCGGCGCCCTGGCGCTCTTCGGGGCCCTTGGCCTCGGGGCATTTATGCTCCTCCCCAAGACAGGAGGGCTCCGGATCGAGGTTACCGGCAGCGACCTCAGCAAGGCCGCCATTTACGTGGATGGCGTGGAGCGGTGCGGGACGACGCCCTGTGTCGTCGGCGACCTCGCGCCGGGAGACCGTATCGTCAAAGTATCCGCTCCCGGGAAAGCTGAAAAGGTCGTCTCCGCTAGCGTGTTGCGAGGGGAAGAAAAGCCCGTTCTCATTTCATTGGAGGCGGTCGCGCCGGAGCCCCCGACCCCTACGCCGCCCGTCGAGCGGCCGGTGCCGGAGGTCGTCGGTACGATCCCGGCGTCGGAGCCTGCAGAGCCCGCGCGAGCTCCGGGCCCCATGCCCACCGCGGCGCCTACGACCGGCGTGGCCAACGCCCAGGCAACGCAGGGGACCGGGACGCTCAACATCAACTCGATTCCGGTATCCAAGGCGGTGCTGGACGGGCGGCCGCTGGGCAGCACGCCAAAGGTTGGCTTGTCCGTGCCGGCAGGGACACACACGGTGACGTTCATCCATCCTGAAAAGGGGAAGCAGACCGTGAGCGTCACTGTGAAGGCGGGGGAGACGAAGACGGCCGCGGTGAAGTTCAAGTGAGGGTCGCGGATCGCCTCCTTGTCACGCAGGCACCGATCACCGAAACAGCCGCCAAGCTTCGGCCCCATCGAACGGCCGCACGGGGATCAGGTTCAGCGCGATCAACACCATGTTCGTCGTCGTGAGCGCCGTCGTGAGCTGCCCGGCGAAGCCCCACGAGGGCAGGAAGCTCGACCAGAGGGGCGCCGTGAGCAGCACGGCCAGTTGCGCGAGCACGCCGCCCCACGCGACGAGCGCGCGTTGCTTCATGGTCACGTCGCCGTGCCAATCGCAGACCCCGCCGAGCGCGTGGACGTCGACGGAGACGACATAGCCCCCGACTGCACGGGCGAGTAGCGCATGACCGAGTTCGTGTACGAGGACGAGGATCAGGAATCCGAGCCATGCGCCCGGCGCGAACTTGAACCCGCAGAGCACGAAGGCGCCGAGCGGCATGCTCCAGTGGATGCGGATGGGCGCCCGGCCGAAGTGGCCGATCACGAGGTAGCCGTCACGAATGCGCATTGTCGTCTCGGGGACGAGTGTCTTTCATGCAGCGAGACCGGTCAACCGGCCGCTGAAACGCATGAACTTGGCTCACAGCGGGTCGCATTGCCGGGGGAGATCCGGGGGCAGCCGGTGGAGCTCAGGACGACGAGGGCGAGCTTTGCGACGTGGTTGGAGGAGGCGGGGGTGGCGGAGGGCGTGAGGAAGCGGCTGATGGGGCATGCCGTGCGGGATGAGACGGAGAGGCATTCTACGGCGCGGGAGGTAGGGCCGTTTGCGAGGGCGGTGGCTGCGATTCCAATCGAGGCCTCGTCATGGCTCCGGTAGGAGACTCGGCGGCACCCGTGCGTCGCATCTGAATTGGTGCCCGCCGTGGCCATCCGGTACGATGCTCCACTCGCCGACGGCACGGGGATCCTCGCTGAACTTCTCGCGACGTCGCACACTGAGCGCCGCGAATGCATCCTTCATGCCCTGCGGCGCGATGGGATCACGGAGGAGATCCTGCACATGCGCGAGGTGCTCCGGGATGCCCCAGACCGACATGGCCATGACGTGCGCGTTCCAAACCGTGATCACGATTCGCAAGGCGTTCTCTGCTACTTCGATTGGCGGAGCGGGGCCGAGCTGCGAGAGCAGCGGTTCGCCGAAGTCGAGGATGGTCTCGGAAATCTTTCGGTCAGGAATGACAACGCCGTGGGTAGACGCCTTGCGCTTCCTTTGGGTCATGTCTCTCGACAACCGTCTTACCTCACCCGAAGCCCGAACACCAGGGCTTCGAGGACCTGAGCGTTTGTCCACGAGCGTGGCGGACCGCACACCGTTTGCCCCGGGATCGTGACGAGCCGGTTTTCTCTTGACAAGCCGTACTGGAGGGTAAAACCTTCGTGGACCCGCCAATGCGTGTTCGTCACGAATGATCTTTCCGAGGAAGGGCGCCGGGCGGCGACAGGAAGCCGCCCGGCGCTTCGGGGATTACCGCGCCTTCGGGAGCTGGAGCATCACGCTGCTCCCGGGCTCGACGAGGAATGACGTCGCGCTCGATCTCCAGGACTCCGCAATGCCGCCTGCGCCGCGCAGGCCGGTGTAGAGGAAGCCGGACCTCATCGTGTCACGAAGCTGGGCGACGGGATCGTAGGGCGCGGCCCCGATGCCGCTTCCTCGGCTCCACGAAAGCTCGAACGTCGCCGCTCCGGCTGCCGAATGCTGCGGGGCCTGCCCCGCTTTCGGGTCTGACCCGCCGCCGTCGGAGCCGCCGTTCAAGTGGCTCCAGGCGGCACGCGCGAACCCGGGGCCTGGGCTGGGGATGCCCCCTCCACCCGCATTCTCGCCGGTCATACCGAAGGCGACGTCGAGCCCCACGCCGAGGCCCACGTTGATGCCGAATTCCTCTCCGCTGCTCCCCTCGTCCGAGAGGAACTTCAGCCCCTCGTTCGTCGAGTTTTTGATGATGGATCCCGCCAACATGCCGCCGAAATTCTTCGGCATCGCCGCGCCCAGGAGCCCGCTCGCCGCTCCCGCGACGATGCCGACCCACGTCTTCCAGCTCTTCCAGTTCCACTTCGTGATGTCCCACGTCCCATTCACGGCCATCCCGCCCGTGATCGCGCCGACGATGGCGTCGCCGATGTCCTCGAGGAAATCGAGGAAGCTGTGCCCCGAAGGATCGACGTAAATGACCGGGTTGTTGCCGGCGTACGCGTACGGGTTCAGCGAGGCCGCGTGGGTCTCGGGCCCGCCGAAGAGGTACGTGTCGGCCGTGAGGAAGCGGCCCAGCGTCGGGTCGTAATAACGCGCGTTGGAGTAGTAGAGGCCGCTGTCCTTGTCCCACTCCTTGCCGGTGAATTTGGCGCGGAACATGTCCGTGCCCGGGCTCGCCGCGTCGATGAGCTCGCCGTAGGGCTTGTAATGGGCGCGGGCGACCTCCTGGCCGGCGGCGTTCGTGACCAGGCTCGACGAGCCGAGGTGATTGTGGTGGAAGTAATACGTGCCGCTCACCGGATTGCCGGCGCCGTTCGAGCCCGCGGTGAGGGCATCCTCGGTGGAATCGGTGGACTCGGTCGGCTCCGCCGGCTGGCCTCCGCAGGCGCCGAGCATGGACGCGAGCACCACCGGCACGGCGAGGGCGAAGATCGGGTGCCGACGCGCCCACGGGGTCGCCTCCGGGAGGAGGATCCTGCGGAGCCGCGCGAGCGGGCGTCCGAGGTGCTTTTGCGCGAGGGGCCGACGCGCGAGGCGCGCCAGCGCAAAAACGAGGGCGAGCGTGAGGGTCAGCGCGGCGGCGGTGCGCGCGTTTGGATCCATCGCCCAAAGGGAGACACGGTTCTGGGCATACCCGAGGAGCCCGGCCGCCGAGCCCTTGTCGTAGAGCGAGCCCATGCTGCCCTGCCCGCGCATCTCGAAGAGCGCCGTTTGCCCGGGGGGCACGGAGTTCGTGATGGATGCCACCCGGCCGGCAGGCGCGGTGATGTATTTGGTCTCGTGGCGCGAGCCGTCGGGGCGGAACATCACCTCGAAGTCTGGGGTCACGTAATGGGTCTTCGTCCCGTCGGCGTCGATCTTGACGACGCGCAGGCCCTCGAAGTCGTACTCGAATCGATTCACGACCACGCCGTTCGTGGTCACCGAGGTGAGGTGGTGCTCGCCGTCGTAGCCATACGACGTGGTGCCGCCGTTCTTCACCTGGCTCGTGCGGTCCCCCGTGCTGCTGTATCCGATCGGTTGACCGTCGTGGGAAACGACGCGGTGGCCCATGTAGCTCAGGAAGGAGCCCTCCTTGTAGACGAGGTTGCTGGCCGCATCGTATTGGTATTCGGCGACTCCATAGAGCCCCGCCGACTCGGCCCTCACGAGGTACCCGGCCGCGGAATAGGAGAACGTCTGGCTATGGGCCGGCGCGCGGACGTCGTTGATCCGCTGGATGCGGTTATCGTCGTCCCACGTGTATCCGTAGGAGAACAAGTACACGGAGTCCATGGCCAGCAGCCGCTGGCGCTCGTCGTACCAGTAGCGGGTCGTCCTTTGATTGCCGTAGACCTGGGTCCTGGGCTGGCCGGTCGCGAGGTAGTCGGCTTGCAAGAGGTGCCGGACTCCATCCATCGTGAGCGTGCTCAGGCGTCCGAGGCCGTCGTAGACCTCGTTCAGCACCTTGCCATCCGGATAGGTTTGGCTCGTGACGCGCCCGGCCGGATCATAGGTGCGGCTGACCGTGTACGTCGCGCCGTCGAGGGTGATGGCTCGGCTCGCCATGCGGCCGTCGGCCGTGTAGGAGAAAGCGTACCGCTGCGAGGGTGCGGTCTGCCCCGAGGGCGTGATGGTGACGCTCGTGAGCCGCCCGGGGCCGTAGGCGTACGCCGTCTGGTCGTAGGTGTAATCGACGGTCTGCTTCGAATGGACCCTCTTCTGCATCACGCGGCCGAGGCCGTCGTAGGTATACGAAATGATGCTCCCGTCCGAATCCACGGTCTGGGCGAGCTGGCCCGTCCCCGGGGTGTACGTCGCGGTAAGGTTGCCGCGGTCGGGTGAGGTCGTCGAGACGGTCCTTCCCACGCCGTCGTACGTGATTGTCTGGGTCGCCAAGAGGTCCGCGACGTGCGTCCGCCGGCCGAGGGCGTCATAGTGGAACCAGGTCTCCCGCCCGTCGGCGTCGCGCTGCTTCTTGACGCGGCCGCGTGCGTCGAGCCACTGGAAAGACGTCGCGCCGAGCCCGTCGGTGGTGGAGATGAGAATGGCACCGAAGTCCACGGACCGCGCGTAGGTGCGCTTGCCGCCGGGGCCGTCGACGCTCTTCGCGTGCCCAAAATCGTCGTAGGTCGTGACGGTGCCGGCCTTGGTGTAGCTGGGGTAGCCGGGCAGCGACTCGTACGTGACGCGGCCCTCCATGTCGAAGGTTCGATCGACGACGGGGGTCGGGCTCCCCTGGGTGTCGCTCGTGACCTCCTTGTAAACGCGGCCGAGGCCGTCGATGTATTCGTCGGTCACCTGGTACGAGGTGCCCTGCCAGTCATTGTATTTCCGTTTTCGTTGATAGGCCTTGCCGGCCGCGTCCTTGGCCCATGTGACGTCGAGCAGGAGCGCGAGCGCGCCGGTCGGCGAGGTGCTGCGGACGGCGACCTCGCGGCCGAGGCCATCGACCGTCACGGTGCGCGTGCCGCCGGCGGGATCGGTGGCGCCGACGCGTGTGCCGAAGCGCGGATCGAAGGCGAAGGAGCTGCCGAGCGAGAGGCCGCCGCCGCTGCGTGTCTCCGTGACGGGATACGTTTGATAGGCGCTGTCGTACCCGAGCGTGAGCACGGTCCCGTTGGGCTCGGTCCGGGTGACGGGATTGCCGAGCGCGTCGTACGTGAAGCTCGTCGTCTGCCAGGAATTGCCGCTCTCCCAGCGGGATACGGACAGGAGGCTCATGCGGGCCCCGTTGCCGTATTGGAACTTGGTGTGTTCGACCTTGCCGTCGCAGATGCAGTCGTAACCCGTCCACTGGCACCACGATCCAACCGTACGCTCGGCCGGATAGTCCAGGCGCCAATTCGTGATGCTGGACGTATCCTGGACGAACTGGATGCAAACGTCGAATTCGTCGTACTGGCTGCTCACGTGGCCGAGGTCGCGGACGAGGATGGCATTGCCGTAGGCGTCGTACTGGAGGTAGTCCTTCCCGGTGGTGACGACCCCGCCGGGAGCGGCGATTTCGCTCCTCTCGCTCGTCTTCCTGACGTTGTACACGGGGAGCTCCCAGGAATACGTGGTCCCGTGCGCGTAGGTGTAGGTCTGCTTTTCGTAGGCCCCGCCCGAGGCGCTCGCGACCTTCTGCGAGGTGAGGAGGCCGGTGTAGGGGAAGGCGGGGTTGTAGGTCCTCGTCGTCTTCGCCTGCGTCGAGAGCAACGTCTCCGTGATCGTGTCGAAGCCCAAAAACCCGCGCCCGTTCACATCCATGCTCGGGACGCCGTAGGTCACGTTGCGCACGGCAGAGCCGCCGCGGCCGTCGCCCTGGGTGTACTGGTCGACGACGAAAATGCCGGAGAGCTCGGCGCGTTTGCCCGGGCCGCTCGTCGGCGCGCCGGAGAGGATGGGCGCGTAATGGATGGCGACCGTGGCGCCGAGGCCGGTGGTGACGAGCGTCATCTGGTCGACGGGCCGAGGCTCGGCGGGCGCCGCGCTGCCGCGGCCGAAATACACGTCGAACGAGTTGCTGTTGTTCCCCCAGTCCTCGTCCCAGTCGCCGTGCTCCTGGCGGAGGAAGTCCGACTTGCCGTCCCCGTCGAAGTCGCCCGGGATGATGAATGCGCCGGGATCGTTCTTGAGCGCGATTTTATAATCGACGTCGAGCGGCGTGAGCGGCGTGATGATCCGGAACGTGCCGTCGCCGAGCGAGATGTAGACGTTGAAGGTGTTGTTGTCGTCGTCGTCCCAGCCGCCGTGCTCCTGGCGGAGGAAGTCCATCTTGCCATCCCCGTTGTAATCGAGCGGGATGAGGAAGGCGCCGGCGTTGTGCTTCAGGTCGTTCTGGTAGGCCCAACCCTGGGGCGTGACGATGTCGAAATTGCCGTCGCCCCGCGAGAAGTACACGTTGAAGGTGTTGTTCCCGTCGTTCTCCCAGGCGCCGTGCTCCTGGCGGAGGAAGTCGGTCTTGCCGTCGCCGTTGTAGTCGCCGGGGATGATGTGGGCGCCGTCGCCGGACCGGAGCTCGAACTGGTATCCCCAGCCCGTGGGCGTGGTGACGTTGAACGTGCCGTCGCCGTTCGAGAGGTAGACGTTGAAGTTGTTGGCGGCGTCGTTGCTCCAGCCGTTGATCTCCTGGCGAATGAAATCGGTCTTGCCGTCGCCATTGTAGTCGCCGGGGATGATGTTGGCGCCGAAGGTGCCGCTCAGCCACGCCTGGTAGATCTCGGCGTTCGGGTCCGGCGTCACCCCCTGGAACGGCACCCATTGCTGCGGGACGCCGTCGGGGCGGAGGATCTCGTAGCCGTTCCTGAACGGCCGCACGACCTCGAAGGTGCCGTCACCGTTCGAGAAGTAGACCTCGAAGTTGTTGGCGGTGTCGTTGGCCCAGCCGTTGATCTCCTGGCGGATGAAATCGGTCTTGCCGTCGCCGTCGTAATCCCCGGGGATGATGCGCGCGCCGTAGTTGGCGCTCAGCCACGTCTGGTAGACGACCCCCGGCGGGGTGATGAACTGGAAGGTGCCGTCGCCGTTGGAGAGATACACATTGAAGTTGTTGCTCTCGTCGTTGGCCCAGCCGTTTTGCTCCTGGCGAATGAAATCGGTCTTCCCGTCGCCATTGTAGTCGCCCGGGATGATGCGCGCGCCGTAGTTGGCGGTCAGCCACGTCTGGTAGATGTGCCCCGGCGGGGTGACGACCTGGAACGTGCCGTCTCCCCGGGAGAAATAGACATTGAAGTTGTTGCTCTCGTCGTTGCCCCAGCCGTTGTGCTCCTGGCGAATGAAATCCATCCTCCCGTCGCCGTTGTAATCGCCGGGGATGAGCACCGCGCCCGGGTCGTGGCGGAGCTCGGCTTGATACCACGGGTCGTTCGTCGGCATGACGACGGCGAAGTCCCCCGCCGCCTCGGCCTGCCACTGGAACGTGGTGGCCGGGAGGCAAACCCCGGCGGCGTCGCACTCGCTCAGACCCTGAAGCAGGCTGCGGCTCGTGGCAGGCGAGACCGCGTAGGAAAGTCGATATTGCCGCGCCGTCGAGGCGCTGTACGGGACGCCGACGGAGGTGGTGATGGTCGAGAGCCGGAGCTTCGTGTCGATACGCGTGCCGGCGAGGTAACGCGTGTTCCAGTCGCTGCGGGCCTCATACGTGAAGTGGACCCGGCGCTGGTGGAGCGAAGGGAGCGCGTCGTGGAGCGTATAAAGGATCTGCTGCGGATAGATCTGGCCGCTGTCCGCGAGGTAGCTGACCGTGTAGTAGGCGCCGTTCGGGCTCGTCATCCGCGAGAGGCCCCAGGAGCCGACCGTGCCGCCGGCGAGCATGAGCCGAGCGTCCGCCGTGCCGCCGAAGATTCGCTGGTTGCCGTGATTGTCGGTGACCTCGAATCGACACGGCCCCGTCCCGCACACGCCGAAGGAGCGGACGCGTTGGTAGCTGTCGACTTCGGTCTTGTACGTGGTCCCGTCGCCGCCGTCGTCGCCGCTCACGGCGATGAGGCGCTGGCCGTCGAGGCAGAAGCGATCGTCAGAGTTCCCGTTCACGCCCCCCGTACGCCCGTCCTGCGCGAGGGTCTGGGCGCAGCGGGTGACGGAGCCGAGGCCGGAGAGCGCGAAGTGCATGCCGAGAGGGCCGCTATCGCCCCAGCTACTGTAATCGATCGAGAGCTTGGGCTCGACGCCGGCCGCGCCGGGCGGCACCACGATGGGGATGGTGTACGAGGCGCCGCCGCGGGAATCGACGGAGAAGGTGCCGGGCGTCGAGCCAATGGGGACCGTGGTCGCCGTCGTGGTGACCGACGCCGTGGCCGTGACCGCATCGGCAGCCTCGTCGACGACGTCGCCCTCGTCGATCTCGACGTCGGCGTCGTAGCCGCCGCAGCCCGGCGCGAGGAGCGCAGGCAGCAGCGCGGAGAGGAGGAAAAGGGTGCGCGCGTGACTCATGCGCGCCGCCCTCAGCAGCGACCGTGCCGGAGCGCGCGCCGCGGTCGAAACCGCGTGCCGCCCTCGAGCCCCGAGGTTTTGACATGTCAAAGCGGCGCCGTTGACATGCCCGTCGCATGTCAAAGCCTCGGGTCGAGCCCGAGCTCCCGTAGCCTCCGCCGGAGCGCCTTCTCGGACACCTCCAGCCGCTCGACCATCCGCGCGACGTCGCCGCCGCAAGCGCGGTGGCAGCTCGTGATCTCCTCCACCGTCAGATCACCCGCCGTCCGGAAGCGCTTGCTGCGATCGATGAGCACGTAGATCGACGCGCGGGTGATCTGGAGCTGGTTCGCCGCGGCCACCAGATCCCAGCGACTCGCGCGGAGCGCAGCCTCGAGCTCGGCCTCGGTGATCTCCGACGGCTTGCGCCGCGACGAGAGCGGCTCGCTCGCAGCCGCAAGCACGCTCCCAGGCGCGGACGCCGCGCGCTCGGACACGTGCGCGGATGCGGGCTCGTTGAGGAGGCGCTCGACGGCGGGCCCGACCGTCATGCGATCCTGCCCGCGGGAGCCGAGCACGATCTGGTGCACCACATTACGTAACTGGCGCACATTGCCGGGCCAGTCGCCATCGACGAGGCGGGCCACGAGCGATGCGGAGAGCCAGGGCCGACCGTCGGGGGCGCGGGAGGTGAGGCGGTGCCCTTCGCCGATCGCTTCGAGCTCCTCGCGGAGGAAGCCGAGGAGCAGGCGGCCGATGTCGTCGCGGCGCTCGCGGAGCGGGGGCATCCGGATCTCGAGCGTCGCGAGGCGGTGGAGCAGCGGGGCGCGGAAGCTGCCGTCCCGGACCTTCGCCTCCAGGTCCGCGTCGGTGGCGGCGAGGATCCGCACGTCGACCTTGTGCACGCGCCCGGCGCCGACCACCTGCGCCTCGCCGCTCTCGATGGCGCGCAGGAGCATCACCTGCACGTCGGGCGGCGTTTCGCCGATCTCGTCGAGGAAGAGCGTGCCGCCGCGGGCCGCATTGAAGTACCCCTGCCGCTCCCGCACGGCGCCCGTGAAGGCGCCGCGCTCGACGCCGAAGAGCTCCGCGCTCGCGAGCGTGGGCGGGACGGCGGCGAGGTTCACCACCACGAAGGGCCCATCGCGCCGCGGGCCGGCCTGATGGATCGCGCGGGCCGCGAGATCCTTGCCCGTGCCCGTCTCGCCGCGGAGGAGCACCGGCCGATCCTGATCGGCCACGGCCCGGATCTCCCGCCGCACGAGGTGGATGCCGGGGCTGTCCCCGATGAGCCCGAGCGTCTCCTTTTCGGGCGTATCGCATACCTCGACGCGGTGGATCAGGAGCACGATCCGGCCGCCGAGCAAAAGGACGGCGCCCCGCCGCAGATCCTCGGCAGAGAGGTCGAGCGCGCCCTCCACGGTGCTCCCCCGATGGACCACGCTGGTGCGGCTCTCGACGACGCTCACGCGCACGCCGCCGCCCGGGAGCGGCGCGAGCCGGATCGGAGTGCGGCTCACGCACGCGTCCGCGAGCGGGCGCGCGGTGGGGCGGGTCGGGGGCGTGAACGGCGGCTCCTCGCGCGAAAGGACGACCTCCCGCCCGACGTTCAGCTTGGCCAGCACGGCGCGCTCGCCGATGCGCTCGACGTCGGGGTGACAGAGGATGCTGAGCATCACGGCCGTGACCGGGCCGGAGGCGACGTCGCGCGTGGTCGAGCCGTCGTAGGTCTGCCTGGTCGGATCGTCGGAGCCTATGGGCACGTCAGCGTTCCTTCGAGCTTGCGCGACCGCGCGCGGAACGTCATCCCCGATGGGATCGGGCGCGGCTTTTCCCCTCGGCCTCCGGGCGTGAAGCACATGACCGCGAAGTCCGCGGTGGCATCCCCCGTCTCGAGGTCGAAATCGAGGGAGGTCTGGGCGCCGTCGAGGTCCACGTTGCGGCCGCTCCCAAGGGCGTAGAGCGCCGTGTAGATCCCGCCCGGCCCGACGTCGAGGTGCTCCCCCGGCGGGAGGAGGCGCGGGATCACACGCGCCAGGGCCGGGCCGGTGACCTTCGCGTCGCCGAGCGCCGCGGTCGCGTACGCGAGCAGGTAGAAAGCGTCGTAGGGGGCGCTCGTCCAGCTCTCCGAAGAGAAGACCTCTCTGTAGTGCACGAGGTATTTCGTGGCCGCGGCGTTGTCGTCGGCGGTATCGACGAACAGCATCCGCCTGCGCAGCTCGGGGTGCGCCTGCAGGAAGTCGGGCAGGTCCGCGGGCCCCATCGCGCTCCCCCAGACGTAGCGCGGGCGGTGGCGCGCGCCGGCGGGCCAGGCCCGCTCGATGGCCGGGATCAATTCGGTCTTCGCGCCCCCCGAGACGACCACGTGCGGCTGGTAGGCGGCGATCTCGGCCGCGGCGCGCCCGAGGACGGCCGCGTCCCCGGAGTCGCCGACGTCGGGGAACGCGAACATTCGAAAGTCGCCGCCATTCTCGGTCACGCTCCGCCCGTTCCAGCGGAGCGTCGCGACGAGTCGATCGACCAAGCTCTGCCCCGAGGGATTGCCGAACCTGGGGAGGGCCACGCGGATCGGCGCGCCGGGCCCGAGCAGGCCAGGCGCGCGGCGTAGCTCGGGCTCCACCACCTCGGCGAGCACGTCGCGTATCGGCGGGGCTACCATGTCGCTGCTGATGGTCACCCGCCACACGAGGCGCGGCTCGCCGGGCGCGTGCGGGATGTCGCGCAACGTCGCGGCCGTGTTCGCGGCGAGCGCCAGCACGCCCTTCGGGAGGAAAAGCTCGCTCGCGAGGTCGAGCACCTCCTTGCTGCGCGCGAAGCCCAGGATGGCCGGGACGCGCACCTCGTTCACGAGATGCTCGGCGGCGCGGGTCGCGTTCGTCGCGTCGTCGCAGAGCACCACCGCGAGCGGACGCCGCGGCCCGCCGGGGCGCGCCGGGGGCAGGCCGCCGGTGGTCTCGGCGAAATCGCGGCGGGCGAGGTCCACGGCGTTCGCCGCGAGAGGACCAAACTCCGTCGGATCGGGCAAGCGGTAGGGGTACATCGCGCCAAACCAGATCGTCGACTCGTTCTCCACGTCGCCCGGCGAGGCGAGCACGCGGCAGTCCTCCGTCTCGAGCGCGACGCACACGCCGTCGTCCTTGCGGCACAGCGCGGGCTTGCCGCCGTTCGCTACGACGCACGCGCGGTGGTCGGCGCAGCCTGGCCGTGGGGCCGCGGCCACGGACGCGCTGGGAGCGCTCGGCTGCACGACGGGTGCCGGCCTCGAGATCCACGCGCCGACGAGCGTCGCGAGCGTCGCCATCGCCAGGAGGCCCACGGCGAGCCGTCGGCGCGTGTGGTCCGGACGTGCAGGCGGAAGCTCGTCCGGTGCAGGCGCATCCCCTGCGGTCGGGTGGATGGTGGGTGTGGCCGGCTCGATGGACATCGCCGGGGAATCGGGCGGTATCGTGTCCAGCGGCGTGGGCGCGAGGCTCGGCTGATCCAGGGTGGCCGCGCTCGGCTGATCCAGGGTGGCCACGCTCGAAGCCCCCTCCCCGTCCCGAGCTGGTCTGTCCGAGGCGGGCGGTTCCACCTCCGCAGGCGGCGCGAGCGCGGGCTCGATCGCGGCCGAGGAGATGGGCTCGCCGTACACGGCGGCGTGGGCCTGCTCGATCGCCTCCTGCATCCCACGCGCGTTTGGCCAGCGATCCTCGCGCGAGAAGCGGAGCGCGCGATCGACCACCGCCACGATCTCCGCGGGCACGTCCTTCGCGACGTCGGCGAGGGAGCGGGCGGGCTGCGTGGCCACGCGGACGATGCTCTCCTCCGCGGTCTCGGCTTCGTGCACGACGCGCCCGGTGAGGAGCGTGAACATCGTCGCGCCCGAGGCCCATACATCGGCGCGCCCGTCGACCTGCTCCCAGCGGCCGAGCGCCTGCTCCGGCGGCATGAACGCGGGCGTCCCCAGGCGCACGCCGGCCTGCGTGGCCATGCTCCCCGGCTCGTGGCGGAAACGCGCGATGCCGAAGTCGAGGACCTTGAGCGCGCCCGCCGTCGTGAGGAAGAGGTTCTCCGGCTTGATGTCGCGGTGGACGATGCCCTGGTCGTGGGCCGCCGCGAGCACGTCGAGGAGCTTGTGGCCCATCACGAGCACCTCGCGGCACGGCCGCGGGCCGAGGCGTCGCAGCCGCGCGCCGAGCGACTCGCCTTCGAGCATCTCCATCACGAGGAAGGCGGCCCCATCCTCCGCGACGTCGTCGTCGAGCACCTGCACCGCGCCCGGGTGCCCGACCGCGTTGGCGACGTAGCCCTCGCGCACGAAGCGGGCGCGCACGTCCTCGTGCACGGAGAGCTCGGGGTGCAGCACCTTGATGGCGACCCGGTGGCCGTTGCGGTGCACGCCGAGGTACACCGCGGCCATCCCGCCCACGCCGAGGACGCGCGCGATCCGGTACTTGCCGTCGAGGGTCGTGCCGACCCGGGCCGCGGCGCGCGCTTCGATCGGCGGGACGGGACGGGACATCGTGACCGCGACAATACCAGACGAGGCGTGGGACGCGCGACATGCGCCTCGTGCTCCGACACCTCCATCACGCGCCGCCCCGGGGGCCGCTGCTGTTCAGGCCCGAATGCTCGCCGGTTCACCACGGGTCACGGACGGCACGCACGATCCCGGCGGCGTGGCCGGGGGAGCGTTGGCCCCCACGTCACGGGCATGAGCGCTGCGTCGCCGGTCGCGGCATGGATCAATAGCTCGAAACTCGTAATCGCTCGCGTGCCACGGTTACTGGTTCCTCGGCGAGCGGCGCTGGCGCTTCGGCGTCGGGCGATTCTCGGCCCACGTGAGCAGCTCGTCGAGCGCGGGGCACAGCGACTGGCCCCAGTCGGTCAGGTGGTACTCGACCTTGGGCGGCACCTGCGCGTGGACGATGCGCGCGACGATGCCGTCCTGCTCGAGCTGCCGGAGCTGCTGGGTCAGCATTTTCTGCGAGATGCCCGGGATGGCACGCTCCAGGTCGGAGAACCGCTGCTTCTTTCCGCCAAACAGGTGGAAGAGAATGACCAGCTTCCAACGGCCCTCGAGCATCTGAATGGCGTCCTCGATGCCGCTGGCCGCTGACGCAGGCGTGTGATGGTCATGCTTACCCAAAGGTATGTACCCCACTATTTTGTGCGTTCTTGCGCAACGGAAGCCTACTCCTTAAAGAATGGGCCATGCAAACGAACTCCACGAGCTCTCTCGATCTGCCTGCGCCGATAGCGAGCTACTTCGCCAACGAGACGACCGACTCACAGGCCGTAGCCCGGTGTTTCACCGAGGACGCCCTCGTCGTGGACGAGCGACAAGAGCATCGCGGTCGTGCTGCCATCGCGGACTGGAACGCCGACGCCACAGCAAAGTTCTCGTTCACCACCGAGTTGCTCGCGGCCGAGACAGACGGCACGCGCGCCACGGTCCGCGCGAAGGTGACCGGCAACTTTCCGGGGAGCCCCATCGAGCTTCGCTTCCACTTCACCCTCGCGGGCGACCTGATCGCCCGGCTGGAGATCACGCCATGAGCTTCGACCTCGAACTTCAGAATCGCCGCGCGCTCGTCACGGGCGGCACCAAGGGCGTCGGCGCGGCGGTCGTGACCGCGCTTCGCGATGCAGGGGCCCGCGTCGTCGCTATCGCTCGCTCGGTGCCGAGCGACGCGGACGGTGTGCACTACGTCGCGGCTGACGCCACCACCGCAGAAGGCTGCGCGCTCGTCGCGCGTGAGGCGCTCGCGTACCTCGGCGGCGTCGACATCCTGGTGCACGTCCTCGGAGGCTCGAGCGCGCCTGCGGGCGGCTTCGCTGCGCTGGGGGAGGACGAGTGGAAAAAGGAGATCGACCTCAACCTGATGCCTGCCGTGCGACTCGACCGCGCGCTCTTGCCGTCAATGCTGGCGCAAGGGTCGGGCGTCATCGTGCACGTCACGTCGATTCAGCACGAACTGCCATTGCCCGAGTCGACCACCGCCTACGCGGCCGCGAAAGCAGCGCTCTCGACCTACAGCAAGGCGCTTTCGAAGGAAGTGAGTCCGAAGGGCATTCGCGTCGTGCGCGTGTCACCGGGCTGGGTGGAGACGGAGGCGTCCGTGCACCTCGCCGAGCGCCTCGCTGCCCAGGCAGGCACGGATTACGAGGGGGGCAAGAAGATCATCATGGACTCGCTCGGCGGCATCCCGCTGGGGCGACCTGCGAAGCCGCGCGAGGTGGCGGACCTCATCGCCTTCGTCGCGTCACCACGCGCGGGATCCATCACCGGCACGGAATACGTCATCGACGGCGGCACGGTGCCCACGGCGTGAGCGGCGAGCACGGATAGGGAATCGAGCAGCGACGTCGGACCTGAGGGGGCCGGCAGCATCCCGCAACAATCGCAGTGGAGGCGCTCCGCCCCTCGACGATCTGCTGTCGTCCGAAGGACAAGTGACGATTAGAACGTGTCGTTATTTGGAATCGCGAGCTCGGGCTCGATTTGCCGGTCGGCGACGCTTATTCGACGCTCGCGGGTCTCGTCCTGGATCTCGCGCGCAGCATCCCGGCGGTGGGGACGCAGCTCACGGCGCCGGATGGGACGACGATCGAGGTCGTCGAGGCCACGCCGAGGCACGTGAAGAGGGTGCGGATCAAGCTGCCCGTTTCCCCGAACGACGAGCGCTGACGAACGCCGTCTCTGCGCTCACCGGAGCACCTCCGCTCGAATGGGCCGATACGACATCGCCAGACGTCCGGCGCCGAGCTGCCCGCCTTCGTCACGCCCCCAGCACCACAGATGCTCGTCGTCCGTGAGCGCGCACGCGTGCTCGTATCCGACGCCGATTCGTGTCGCCGCCCGCGGCAAAGGTACCGTCTTCGCGGGTCCCGGGTCGTCCATGTCCCAGCAATGGACCTTTCCCGCGTGGATCGCGCAAAACATCTCGTCGGCGCCTGCAATCGCGTCCGCCTGGGGGAGCCCGTCGACCGCGACGGTCGAGGTCGGTCGGATCGTCGGCGTGCCCCGCTCGATGTTCGGCATGAAGCAGCGCGGCGCGCCGCCGGCCAGCGCGCAGAAGGTCGAACCGCCGCCGGCCAGGGCGGTCACGCCCGTGAGGCCCGCGATCTTCGTGACCTTCGGCGCCGGCGCTTGCTGGGCGAAATCCTCGTCGGCGTCGAAGCGATGATCGTGGAAACAGGCGACGTGGCGGTCGGCACCCTGGATCACGCACATCGAATCGGCCGAGGCCTCGATGGATATCGCACCCGAAATGCCCTGCACCTTTCGCCAGGTGTCGCCCTCGTAGCCGCCGGCCTCGCCGAGGTGAAACAGGCACCACGCGGCGCCGCCGACGAGCGCGCACACGTTGCCGATGCGATCGGTGGCGAAGTCCGTCGCTTTGCCACGCAACCTCGGGACCGCGTCGCTGTCCCACTTCGACACGATGGTGCAATGGCGAAAGTTTTCCCGGTCCTTGCAACGGTCGACCTTGTTGAAAAACCCGCAATGTACGTCGCCGTCCACGAGGAGCCCGCATACGGTGATTTGTCCGAGGTCCATGCCCAAGACCCGGTCCGGAAAGGTCGCGTTTTGCGGCCACGGTCCTGGGTCGTGGTCGCCGCCCCAGCAGGAAATGTCGCCGTCGGCGAGAATACACGTCTCGCCCGATCCACCCTGGATGTCCGTCGCGCCCTTGAAGAGCCCCGCGTCCACGGGCGTGTCCCGACCGAGAGGTTTGCCGTCGCCGAGCTCGCCCTCTCGATTGTGGCCCCAGCAAAACACGTCGCCGTCCGATTCGAGCGCGCAGGTATGATACTCGGAGACCGCGAGATCGACGGCGTCGCTCACGCCCACGACGGGCACGGCGCCGCCCACGAGCGGCGCGTCCGGATCGATGCCGGTCTCCCCGTAATAAGCATGTCCCCAGCAGGCCACGCGCCCGCTCGCGTCGATGGCGCAGACGCGCCCGCTCCCCGCCTGGACCCGCCGCGCGCCGCGCGCGAACGCAGGCATGTCGAGCTCGGAGAGGCGCCTTCCATGGAAATCGGTGCCCAGGCAGAGCGGCGCGCCGTTCGTCTCGAAGCAGGCGGTGCCCCGCGCGGCCGACACCCGCCGAAATGGCGCAGCGTCCGAGCCCTTTTTCGCGGTGACGGGCACCCACGTCGCCGCCGCGTCCTCCTGCCACGGGAGGTTTCCTTTGCATTGCGCCGCGCCGCCCTTCCGCGTGATGCATACGTAATCCTCTTCCGGAGCGATCGACGTGATGTCGTGGAGCCCGAGGCGAATCGCGGTGGTCTCGGAGGTCTTTCCTTCCTCGCCGAGCCATTTCGGCCTGCCCCAGCAGGCCGCGTCCCCGTCACGCAAGAGGGCGCAGCCCACGTCTCCCTGGACGACGATCGCCGTCGCGTCCGTGACGCCGGCGATGGGCCGCTCGCGGTTCGTGGTGGGATCGGTGTACACCCAGCCCCAGCAGGAGACGGCGCCCGCCTCGGTGAGCGCGCACGTGAATGAGGATCCAGCCGCGAGGTCGACGATACGCGCTCCGAGCGCGACGTCGGCGACGCGGGTGTTCCGGACCGACCCCGGGGCGAGCTGCTGCTGGTCGTTATGGCCGGCGCAACGGGCGACGCCCCCCGAGCCGAGCACGCAGGTGAAGCTGCCTCCCGTGACCACGCGGCGGACCAGATCGAGCTTGCCGGGTACGAAGGAGCCGGCCGGGGAGGGGGCGGCCGATGGGGCAGCGGCCATGGCGGTCGGCGCGAAACGTTTTGCGGTAAGCGCGGTCGACGGGGTTTTTCCGGATGCAGCAGGGCGGCTGCACGCGGCGAGCGCGAGGAGGAGCAGGGTCAGGCGGGGGCGGGAGAAACGCACGCGGCGACGGTAATCGGAAGGAGGAGGGTTGTCACGCCTTCGCGGGGGCGGAAGCGGGAGCGGAAGCCTCGGACCGCGCGGCTCTATCTTCTAAACCGCCCCCCGGGCGCACCGCGAGCCCATCCCTCCAGGCGTGACCGAGCTCCCTCAGGCCGCCACCACGTCAGAGCTGACACGTCAGCGGTCCCCCGCGCTCGATTGACGCGTCACCCACCCTCCGCGGCCGGACCCGCTCGGGCTTTTACCCGCCATCTCCACTTTCCGAGCGTTGGCCCGGGTCCTGCTAATGCGGCCTCCGACACCGGAGGCACACGATGAATACCGCGCATACCTTGGGCAAAGCGATGATGACGACGGGCCGATGGACGGCTGCGGGGCTCTGTTTGGCCTGCCTCGCGCCGGCGATGCTGGGTTGCGCGCCCGTGGACGAGATGGTCGTCGAGGCGTCGGAGGAGGTCGAGGTGAGCGGCGGCTCCGACGTGGTGAACGAAGAGGAGAACGTCGCCGAGGCGACGGAGGCGCTCACCTCGCTGGGTTTCTCGACGTTCGTCGGAGAAACGGAAGGCGTCGGGTACGGCAGGCCGGCGGTGGACCCGGCGGGGAACGTGTACATGGCGGGCGAATCGAACGGGGATATCTTCGTCGCCAAATACAGCGCCAGCGGCGCGCTCTTGTGGACGGCGGCATTCGGCGGCCCCGGCACGGAGTTTGTTCAGGATATGGTGGTGGACAACGCGGGATGCGTGTACGTGCTCTCGAAGACCTTTTCGTACGGCCCGACGCAGCGGATCCTCGTCGCGAAGCTCAATGCCGCGGGCAATGCGCTCGCCTACTACAGCCGGTTTGGCGGTAGCGGTGATGATGAGCCGTACGGAATCGCCGTGGATCCCGCTGGAAATGCTTACGTGACGGGCGAGACGCCTTCGAGCGATTTTCCTGTGACGCCCGGGGCCATGCAGAAAACCCGCCGCGGGGACACGGATGCATTCGTCACGAAGCTGAATGCGTCGGGCTCGAGCCTCGTGTACTCGACGTACCTCGGAGGGAGTGGCTCCGACGGCGCCACGGACATCGCCGTCGATGCGGCCGGTTATGCATACGTCGTCGGGAGAGCGGAGCCTCCGCCGAACGGCGTCGGGGTCCCCTTCCCGACGACGCCGGGCGCATATCAGACGACCTACGGTCACCCCGCGTATGGTTCGGATGTTTTCGTCACCGAGCTGATCCCGAGCGGGTCGGCGCCTTATTATTCCACCCTGATCGGAGGGAACTCGAGCGACGCCGGGTACGGAATCGCGGTGGACAGCGCTTACAATGCCTACGTGGTTGGGTTCTCGCAATCCACCAACTTCCCCACGACGCCGGGCGCGTTCCGCAGCGCCAAGAGCGGACCTGCCGATGAATGGGACGTATTCGTGACGAAGGTCAACGAGCCGGGCAGCGCCCTTTCGTACTCCACCTGGGTGGGGAGCGGCATGAATCCGGGGGGCCACGCGCCCTACATCGCCGTGAGCAAAAGCGGAAAGGCGTACGTCACGGGGATGACGGTCTCGACCAGCCTCCCGGTGACGGCGAATGCGCTCCAGAAGTCTTACCGCGGCGGCTGGATCGACGGATTCTTGATGGAGCTGAACGTTTCGGGCTCGGCGGCGCCGTACGTGACGTATCTGGGCGGAAGCGCCACCGATTATGTGTACGGCATCGCCAGCGATGGTTATGGAAGCGTCGTCGTGACGGGTTGGACGGACTCCGCGAACTTCCCCATCCACAACGCCGCGCAGCCGACCCTCTACTTCCCCGGGAACGGCTTCGTCACGAAGATCCTGGGCCCCTGACGCAGCTTTCGTGAACGCTTCGAGGTTGCATCGAAGCGGCGGTCGTGCGCAAGCTAGCGAAACGCCGAGAAATACCCCCGGCTGCGAAGGCCGCGCCGCTCAAAAGGGAGCCGACTTCATGACAGACATGCTCACGCTCTACGGGGCCCCCGGGTCCGGCGCGGTCGCGGTCGAGGCTGCGCTCACTTTGCTCGGTCTTCCGTACCGTCTGGTCGAAGGCGCCACCTGGGTGGAACCGCAGGCGCGCGAGCGCGTCGCGCCGGTCAACGCAATGCGCCAGCTGCCCACGCTGGTGTTCCCGAACGGCGAGGTGATGACCGAAAGCGCAGCGATCTTGATCGACCTGGCGGACCGGCATCCGGGGTGGCGCCTCGCGCCGACGATCGACGACCCGTCGCGCCGACAGTTTCTGCGCTGGATGGTCTTCGTGTCGTCAGCCATCTACTCGCTGCACTGGATCAAGCCGGACGTCACGCGCATCGGCGCCGAGCCAACACAGCGCGACGCGGTGGTGCATGCGGTGCACGAGCGCATCGCGTTCTGCTGGCAGCATATGGATTCGCAGTTGACACCCGGCCGCTACCTGCTCGGCGACACGCTGACGGTGCTGGACTTGTACGTGAACGTCGTGTCGCGCTTCGGCCCCTGGCGGCCTCGGTTCGAGCAGGAGGCGCCAAAGATGGCGCACGTGATGGCGCAGGTCGACAGCGACCCGCGGCTGCAGCCGCTGTGGGAGCGCCGCTTCGCAGAATGAGGCGCCGCCTCACTTGTGCGAAAACCGCGTCAGCTGGTCGATAGCTGCGTTGAAACGCTGGTGCCAGTATTCCTCATCGATAGGACGGCTGCGCGCAAATACGCTCTGAGAGCAGTGATAGGAGCTGATTCCGCATGAGGAGCGCGCTCGACGGGGCCTGACTCGGCGAACGGCTACCACGGGTCCGTCGCTGATGGCTCCGCATCCCGTGTTCCCTTCGGGGCACCCGCGTTGAAAATGCACGCCGTCGGTGTCACGACGAGGGTGGGCGAAAACTCACTTCATGCTGTCGTCCGAAAAGATCCGTTGTAGGGTCGAGGCCGCCGTGATAGGGCTTCGGGCCGTGCGTGAGAACGCGCCTGTCGCCGATGTGATCGCCCTGCCGGCGTCGGCCGCCGCTGCCATTGCGTGGCGCGTCGCAGGGCAGCTTCATCTCACCGTCATCGCCAAGGCCACGTTCGCCTTCGTGCCCGACGCTGATATGCAGCGGGCCGAGCCGCAGCCGATCCTGCGAACCGAAGTCCATCACGGCAACAACCCGAGCCGCAGCGTCCGTTTCACCACGGACGTGGCGCCGTATCTGGGCCGCGCCGATGTACTCTTCACGGGCCACGCCCATGCGCCCCCGGAGCGCGCCGCGCAGCCTTTGCCATTACGCCTCGCGGTCTTCGACGGCACGAGGCCCGTGCTCGACAAGCGGCTCGTGGCCCATGAAAAGGCGGGCTTTCAGCGCATGCCCGTCGTCTATGAGCGTGCGTGGAGCGGCGCGCTGGGGGAGGAAAATCCGCTCGGGATCGCGCAGGGCGCCGGCGAGGCAAGCATCACCTATCCGGGCGCACCGCTTCACCCTGCCGGCTTCGGCCCGATCGCGCGTGCCTGGCCTGCGCGCAAGCGGCTCCTCGGAGCCACGCCGCGCAAGGCGCTGGAGGGCGCGATCGCGGAGATCCCCGATGGCTTCGACTGGTCGTATTTCCAGGCGGCGCCCCCGGATCAGCGCACGATGTTCCTGCGCGGCGATGAGTGGATCGTGCTCGAAGGGCTCTCGCCCGCGCGGCCGCACATCGCCACGCGCTTGCCGGGGGCGCGCGGCGTCTCGAGGATTTTTGGGCTCTCCCCGTTCGGCGTGCCCGAGGGACATCCGCTCGATCTCGTGGCCGACACGCTCCGCATCGACGGTGACGAGCAGCGATGCACGCTCGTGTGCCGGCGCAGCTTCCCCGTCGCGGGCGAGGCGGCGCTCGCGGCCGCGCGTATCGTCTCCGGCATCGAGGTCGCGGGCGAGGCGCTCGTGTGGCCCGATCCGCGATGGATGGAGCAGGCCGCGGCTCCCGCATCACGCGTGACATCACCCGGCGAAGGTGGCGACGACGCCGTGACGGTGGTCCTCGGCAAGGGCGCGGAGACCGTGGTGCTCGCGGGCGACGAAGGAGCGTCGGCGACGCGGCCGATCCTGCCATTTTCGCGTGCTTCGGGTCGCGACGCGCCCCCCGCGCAGACCGGCACGGTGGCCTCGACGTTCGTGCTGCCGCCCGAGGACGGCGTCGTCACGGCGTCGCCGCTCCCCTTCGCGGATCCGGGCACGCAGGGCGCGCCGAGCAGAGGGCCCGCTGCGCCGATCGCGGGCGCTCCCTGGTCCGGTCAGAGCGCGCCGCGCATCGTGGCGCCCGCCTTCGACGCAGGGACGATGATGCTCGCCCCGGAGCCCGAAGAGGTCGCGCCGAGGGTCCCGCCCGCGCCGGCGCCAGTCGCCGCTCCCGCACCTCCGGCCACGCCGACGCCTCCGGCTGTGATGGCACCCCTCGTTTCGCCTGCGGCGGAGCCCCCTGCCCCACCGGCGCCTCCCGCGGCCACGGCACGAGCGACCACGCCTTCATCACACGATCGGATCGACCTCGAGCGTTGTGCCGCGATTGCGGCGGAGCTCGCCGAGCGTGCTGCGTCGCGCACCGAGGTCCTCGCCGGGCACGGGCTCACGGAAGAGAGCTGGCGCGCCGCGGAGCAACGCTGGAACGACGCAGTGGATCAGGAAGTCAAGCGTGGGGTGAAGGCGCTGCGCGATCGCTTCGACGCGGCGTACGTCGCTGCGTGGGAGGCCATCCGTGGCCCGCTCGACGTAAAAACCTACGCGACACTCGTCGTCGCCGACGAGCGCGGCGGCCTTTCCACGGCGCTCGATGCGCTCCGGATCCGGCGCACCGTGTGGACACGCGTGAAACGACGGTGGGAAAAGCGGATGGTCGATCCGGAGCTCGCCGCGCAGGTCAAAGAAGAGATCGCCCGGGTCCGGTCCGAGTGAAACGGCGCCTCGACGGTCTCGCTTCGGCGGCTCGGCGCGCACCGCTCGGCAGAGCCTCCTTCTTCGAGCAGGATTAGGGCGGCGAGACGCTGGTCATCACGTCTTTTATCTCGGGAGCCGGATCGCTATACTCCGCGCCCGAAGCGCCGGGGCCTCGGCGCCGCGATGAGAAAGATACACCCATGCGCGACCTCATCACCTTTTCGTCGAGCGGACTTCCTCGCCCTTCGCGTGTCGTCGGCTTCCGTGGCACCGAAGCCGTGTCGCGTCCCTATCGATTCGAGGTCTACCTGCAATTTCACAGCGACGACGGCGACATCGATTTCGCCGAAGCCGTGGGTGACCCGGCCAGCCTGGTGATTGATCGCGAGAGCGACGACATCCCGCCCTACGTGCTCGCCGGCGTGCTCGGCGACGTCGATCTCGTGCACGAGCATGGGGGCCGGGCCTTGGTGCGCGTCGTGCTCGTGCCCCGCTTCGCACGCCTCGCGCTCTCGCGGCACAGCCGGATCTTCACCAAGAAGAGCGCGCCCGACGCCATCCGGGCGGTCCTCGACGACAACGGCCTCGCCGGCAGCTACGAATTCCGCCTCACCCAGGGCTACGAGGTGGAGGAGCACATCGGTCAATATCGCGAGAGCGATTTCGATTTCGTCTCCCGCTGGCTGGAGCGCGAGGGTATTTATTATTTCTTCGAGCACAACGAGGGGGGCGAGAAGATCGTCTTCTGTGACGACAAGTCCTACCCCGCCGAGGGCATCGGCAAGCCGGTCCGTTATTTCCCCCAGACCGGCGAAGATCGCAGCGCCGGCGCCTCGTTCCGCTCTTTCTCCCTGAATCACGGATCCATGCCCGCCGAGGTCAAGCTCCGCGACTACGATTATGCGCGGCCGAAGCTCGACATCTCGGGGTCTGCGGCGGTCTCGGCCAAGGGGGCCGGGAAGGTCAGCCTCTATGGCGAGCGCTTCTTCTCTCCCGACACCGGGGCCCGCTTGGCCAAGATTCGATCCGAGGAGTTCCTCACCCGGAAATCGATCGCCCGGGCCACGGGTACGCGGATGCACCTCCGCGCCGGCTACACCTTCGATCTCGAGGAGCACCCCCGTCCCCGCTTCAACACCAAGTATCTGGCCATCGAGGTCCACCACCAGGGCAACCAGGCCGCCGGGGATGTGCACCTCAAGGAGATCATCGGCCTCGAGCACGACGACACCTATTACGTCGAAGTGGCGGCCATCCCGGCCAGCACCCAGTTCCGGCCCGAATCCCGGACGTCCTGGCCGCGGATCTACGGTTTCGAGAACGGCGTCGTCGACGGCGGCGGGGAGAGCGAATACGCCCAGATCGACGAGTACGGGCGTTACCTCGTGAAGTTCAACTTCGACGAGAACGACTCCCCGAGCGGCTCCGGATCCACCTACGTGCGGATGATGCAGCCCCACGGCGGGAGCATCGAGGGATTTCATTTTCCCCTCCGCAAGGGCACCGAGGTCGTCCTGAGCTTCCTCGGCGGAGATCCCGATCGACCGGTGATCTCCGGCGTGGTCCCCAACGTGCTCAACCCGAGCCCCGTGAGCAGCGGCAACCACACCAAAAACATCATCCAGACCGGCGGTAGAAACCGCCTGGAGCTCGAGGATCTGGCAGGATCGCAGCGGGTCACGCTCTCCACGCCTTATTCCAACAGCTACATCCGCATGGGCTCACCCAATGACGGCCACGAGTTCATCGCCAAGACCGACGACAACGGCCTCCTCGGCATCGGCAAGAACTTCGACACCAACGTGGGCCAGAACTGGAACATCACGGTCGCCGAGAACATGGAGGCCAAGGTCGAGGGCGACATCGAGATGACGGCCGTGGGCGACGCCAAGTGCGAGTCGGAGAACAAGGTCGAAATCGAGCACAGCAACAAGCTTTCGATCACCGGCGGCGCCACCATGGACATCAAGGGCGGGATCACGTCCGAGTTCTTTGGCGGCTGGAAGCAGGAGCTGCTCCTCGGGGCCAAGACCGAGCAGCTCATCGGCGTCAAGCAGGCCACGCACTTCGCCCTGGTGCACGAGGTCTTCCTGGGGGCGAAGATCGAATTCATCAAAGGCAAGAAGATCGAGACGCTCAAAGGCCCCAAGACCGAGACCCACATCGGCGACACCAAGTCGACGCATACCGGCAAGGAAACCTCGCTTCACACCGGCAACGCCAACTCGCGGCACATCGGCAACCTCGACGAGTTCCAGCAGGGCAACGCCAAGTCGGTCCTCCACGGCAATTTGCAGGAGACGCACCGCGGGAACGCCACCACCTCGCACTACGGCAACGCCAAGGATACCCACATCGGCAACCTCACCGAGACCCACCGCGGCAACCTCACGGCGACCAGCACCGGCTTCGTGCGCGAGACCCACAACGGCGCGGTGGTCTCGAAGATCAATGGGCAGGTCCTGGAGATCTTCAACGGCCCCTTTGCCGAGGTGAAGATCAAGGCCCTGGAGCGCCACGAGGCCAACGTGCGCCTCTCCAAGATGAGGACCGATATCCAGAACGAGGCCAATACCCTGCTCCGGACCGGGCGCTTCGTCGTCCTTTGATGTCCTTCGAGGTTCTCGAGCCATGCGTGTCGTCAAGCCCAGCCGCCTCTCGGTCCTGCAGCGCGTGTTCACCCTTCGTGGGAAGCACTATTTGAGCGTCGGCCTGCTCGCGTATTTCCCCCTGGAGGCCCCGGAGCTGCCCCTGCCGGAGGTGGCCCTGTGGCAAAAGGCGACGGAGGAGATGGGCAAGGGCGCGAGCGCCCCGCCCATCCTCGACGAGGGGATGCCCAAGCCCCGCGGCGAGGTTCTTCTTTATGGAAGCGCCTTTGCTCCCGGGGGGAAGCCAGGCCCGGCCGTCGCCGCGCGCCTCGTGCTGGGCCCCGCGGAAAAACCCCTGGTGGACAAGACCATTTACGTGGTCGGGGCCCGGCAGTGGCGGAATGGCGTGCCCACCGATCCCGAGCCGTTCGTGGAGATGGCCCTCTCCTGGGAGAATGCCTTTGGCGGAGCCGCATATCCGCAGAATCCTCGCGGGATGGGCCTCTCCCCGGTGGAGGAGAATGGCCGCTCGATGCACCGGCTTCCTCACCTCGAGGATCCCCGGCACTTGATGACCTCGCCCCGGGATCGGCCTCCGCCGGCCTGCTTCGGGGCCCTCGATCCGGCGCTCGAAGCCCGCATCGAAAAGCTCGGCACCTACGGTACGGCCTGGCTGGAGAAAGAGTTCCCCGGCTTTGCCAGCGACATCGATGTCGAGGCCTTTCAGGTGGCGCCCGCGGATCAGCGCCTCCGCGAGTACTTCCAGGGAGGCGAGGCCATTGCGCTCGAAAACCTCCACGGAAGGAAGACCCGCATGGAGAGCCGGGTCCCCTTGCTTCGCGCTCGTTGCTTCGTCTCCAGCGCCGAGACGGCCGAGACGGTGATCGCCGAAGGGGCCCTGCGCGAGGTGGCGACGCGCCTCGAAACCCTGATCCTCCTGCCCAACCTGGAGCGCGGAATCGCCGTCTTTCGTGGGGTCATCGAGGTCGGCGAGAACAACGCCGGCGACGTGGCGGTGCTCCTCGGCGCTTTGGAGAAAGCGGATACGCCGAAGCCCATCGAGCATTACCGCGAGGCCCTGGCCGCGCGCCTCGACGAGGAGAAGGGCGCGGTCAACGCGCTCCGCGATCGCGAGCTCTTGCCCCCGCCGGATCCGAGCGCGCCGCTCTTCGAGGAAGAGCTCGGCACCGACATGGACGATCTCCTCGATGACGAGGAGATCCTCGAAAAACGCGCCGAGCTGCGGGCGGAGCGTGATCTCGAACGAGCCCGCGACGAGCTGCGCGCCGCCGGGATCGACCCCGAGGTGGCGCTTCCCAAACGGCCCGTCGCGGCCGCTCGGCCGCCCACCTCGCTCGATGATCTGCCGGACTACATCGACCGCGCCGACGCCGAGGCCCGAGCCATGGAGAGCGAGGGCGAAGCCCGCGCCAAGGAGGCCGAGGCCAAGGCGCGCCGCGATTGCGCCGCGCAGGGCATCGACTTCGACGCCCTGGTCAAGCGATCGGAAAAGGAGGGCGGAGGCCCGCCCAAGTTCCGCGCCGAGGCCGAGCTCGCCCAGATGCGCGAGGTCGCCGGGGCGGCGCGCAAAGGCGGGGCGCCGATGCCGGATCTCGAAGCCAAGATCGCCGATCCCGCCTTCGCCGACGAGCTGCGGCAGATGGAGGCCTCGTCGCTCGAAGCCTACCGCGCCCACGCCCACCAGTGTCCGCCCGCCGCACAGCTCTCGGAGGCCGAGAAGATCGCGCTGCGGGCCGAGGTCGAGGCGGCGCTCGCCGCGGGCGAGTCGCTCGCCCGGCGTGATCTCACCGGCGCCGATCTCAAAGGCCTCAGCTTCGCCGAGGCGGATCTCCGCGAAGCCCTGCTCGAAGGCGCGGATCTCTCGGACTGCGACTTCACCGGCGCGGATCTCTCGGGCGCGGTCCTCACCCGCGCCAACGTGAAGGGCGCGCGCTTCGAGGACACCAAGCTGGTGGGTGCGAACCTCGGCCTCACCGAGGCCTCGGGCGTGCGCTTCGCCGGCGCCAATCTCCGCGATGCGGTCCTCTACAAGGCGCGCCTCGATGGAGCCCAGCTCGCCGGGGCCGATCTCACCGGCGCCGAGTTCTTCGAGACGCAGGTGTTCGGCGCCGACTTCACCGACGCCGACGCCCGCGAGGTGCAGTTTTTCGAGCTCGATCTCACCGAGGCCCGTTTCATCGGCGCCCAGCTCGGCGGGGCGACCTTCCTGCAATGCAAGGGAGCCCTCGCGAACTTCGACGGCGCCCACCTCGAAGGGACGAGCTTCCTCGATTTCGCCGGAGAAAAAGCCTCGTTCCGCGAAGCGCGGGCCCGCGGCGTGTGCATCATCGCCACCTCGGCGCTGCCGGGCGCGGATTTCTCGGAGGCCGATCTCGAAGAGGCCAACCTCAGCGGCGTGAACCTCGACGGCGCCAACTTCGAGAGAGCCCGGGCCGAGGGAGCGGACTTCAGCGAGGCCATGCTCCGCGGCGCGCGCCTCACGCAGGTCGCTGCCCGTGAGGCGCGCTTCGCCGAGGCCGATCTCAGCGACGCCGATCTCCGCGAGGCCAACCTCATGGAGGCCATCCTCGACAAGGCCAAGGTGCCGGGCGCGATCTTCGAGAAGGCCAACCTCTTCGGCGCGAGCCTCCTTCACACGATCGGCGATGACCGCACGAGCTTCGCCGGAGCCCTGGTGAATCAGGTCGTGTTCACGAGGAAAGAAGGATGATCCGCGACGAGCTCATCGCGGCCATCGCCGAGGGCGAGATGATCGCCGGAGCCGATCTCGCCGGCCTCGATCTCGCCGGCCTCGATCTCTCGGGTGTGGTCTTCGAGGGCGTGAACTTCCGGGGGGCGAAGCTTTCGGGCGCGAAGATCAGCGAGTCGATCTTCAACGCCTGCGATCTCGGCGGCGCCGATCTCACCGGGGTCAAGGCCCGCCACACCTCGTTCTACAAGTGCGCCATGCAGGCCGCGGCGCTCCCGGGCAGCGATCTCGTGGACGCCAAGTTCGTCGACTGCGATCTCACCCGGGCCTCCTTCGAGGGCGCGGATCTGAGCATCGCCACCGTGGTCAAGAGCCGCGCCGCCGAGTCGAGCTTCCGCAAGGCCAAGCTCGATCGCTTCGCGGTGGTCGACACCACGCTCGAAAAGGTCGCCCTCGACGAGGCCGAGCTCGAGCGCTGCTGCCTGATGGAGGCCGACCTCTCCAGCGCCAGCTTGCGCGGGGCCAGGATGCATCTCTCGGTGCTCAGCGGAGCCAAGCTCCGGGGGCAGGATCTCTCCGGGATGCACCTGTCCTTCACCATGCTCGACGAGGCCGACCTCAGCGGCTGCGATCTGCGTGGAGCCGAGCTCGTGCAGACCAACTTCAAGGGCGCAAAGCTCGCCTGCGCGAAGCTCGACGGCGCCAACGCCGAGCGGGCGATGTTCGCCGAGGCGCGGCTCGACGGCGCCTCGGCCAAGGGCCTCTTCGCCCGGCAGGCGGTCTTTCAGAAGGCGAGCCTCGAGGCCGCGAATTTCGCCGACGCCTGCCTCTACCAGGCCAATTTCCAGCGCGCCGCGTGCAAGCTCGCGAGCCTCCGCGGCGCCGATCTCAGCTACGCCGATTTCTCCCACGCCGGCGTGGAAGAAGCGGATCTGTCGCAGGCCAAGCTCTTCCGCGCCCGCTTTCACCAGACGCGCGACAAAGGAGCGGTGTTCACGAGCCGGGCCGGGATCCTCGGCGACGACGAGGAGCTCTTGGAAGCAGAGCGTTGGTCTCCTTGAGAGGCCTCTTGCGAGATACGGAGACGAGCGATGCGAGACAACTTGGCGAGACAGCGGACCGAGACCCTGGCCACCCAGGAGGTGGGCACGGTGACCGCGATCCTGGGCAAACGCCTCATGGTGCGCGTGGGCTCGGGCGAGTACGAGGCCCGGAGGGCGGTGAGCTGCCTGGTCGAGCCCGTGCTCGGGGACCTCGTGCTCCTCGCCCTCCACGACGAGGGCTGCCACGTGCTCGCGGTGCTGGAGCGCGAGGGCGGAGGGGCGACGCGGCTCGTGGCCGAGGGGGACCTGGAAATGAGCGCGCCCGCGGGCAAGGTGACGATCCACGCCCAGAGCGGCGTGTGCATGGCCACGCCCGGCGAGACCACGCTGGCCTCGGGCAAGGTGCGGGTCCACGCCCGGGAAGGGGCCCTGGCCGTGGAGGCCATGAGCTACCTCGGCGATCGGTTGGTCGCGAAGATCGATCACGTCAAGACCGTGGCCCGATCGGTGGAGTCGGTGGCCGATCGGTGGGTGTCGCGCGTGGCGCGGGCCTATCGCTTCATCGCCGAGTCGGAGCAGGTCCGGGCCCGGTATTACGAGGTCTCGGCCAAGGCTGCGGTGAACATCAAGTCGCAAACCACCCTGGTGACGAGCGGAGAGTTGACCAAGATCGACGGCGGTCAGGTCCACATCGGTTGAGGAGGAGCCCATGTTTGCCAACACCCAGCGCGGGGGCATGGCCTTCGCGATTCCCGACGTATGCCTCACGCCCCCGGGGCCCACGCCGATCCCCTATCCCAACTTCGCCGCCAACCCCATGGCGGTCTCGGCGGTCTACAAGGTCCTGTTCGTGTGCGCGCCGGCGCACAACATGCGCACCAAGGTGCCCATGACCAACGGGGACAACCCGGGCATCAACGGGGGCGTGCTCTCGCGCTCGGTGATGAGCACCTCGCGGCACGTGATGGGAGCCCGCAAGGTGCTCATCAAGGGCGCGCCGGTGACGCGATTGACGAGCCCCACCATGCAAAACCGCACCAACGCCCGGGGCATGACCATCGCTCCGAGCCAGACCAAGGTGCTGATCCTCGCGCCCTGACGACGCCCGCATGAAAGAGCACAACCGCCTCCGCCTCGAACGCCTCACCGCGCGCTACGCGCGGCGCATCGCCGAGGGGCGGACGCCGGACGAGGCCGATTTCCTCCGCAGCTTCGCGACCCTCCGCGACGATCTGCTCCGACCGATGATGGAGGAGTTCGCGGCCGAGCTCCGGCAGGCCGGGCACGACGCCCGGATCCTCCTCGATCAAGGACACGACACCCCGAGCATCGAGCTCGCCCTGGGCCTGCGCGGGGCCACGGGGAGCCGCAACGTGGTCGGCTTCTGCGTGATCCGCTGGAAAGGGTATCCGCTCCAGATCCTCGCCTATCTGGAGGTCAACCCGCCGCCCTTCGATCTCGAACGCTTCACCGACGCCGCGGCCATCGGGGCACCACGGGTGGAGCAGATCCTCATCGACGCCGTCGAGCACATCATCATGTGCAACGCGCCCTGATCCTCAGCGCGGCCGGCGAGCGCAGCGAAACCCGACCCAGCTCTTCGGACCCGCAGGGTCGTAGGCGATGCGAAGAAACGAGCTCAGGCTCGCCGCGTCGTTGTTCCAGTCGCCGCCGCGCGCCTCGCGGCCCCCGATCGTATTCGTCAGGTTCGCGCAATCGTCGCACTGGTCCGGGTACACGTCGTGGTAGTCCAGGGTCCACTCGCGCATGCTGCCGGCCAGGTCGGATTGTCCCCATTTCCCATCACCCGCGGGAGACCTGGAGCCGACATCCGAGATGTCGGCGAGCGTCGCGGTCGGACAGCCCTGATCCATCTCCGAGTAATTCGGGCAATACACCGCGTGGTCATCGTCGGGCGCGGCGCTCCCCCACGGGTAATTCGTCTCTTCGCTGCCGCGGGCCGCCGCGTAGTTCCACTCGGCCTCGGTCGGCAATCGACCGCCGTCCCACGCGCAAAAGGCGAACGCGACATACCAGTTGACGCAATTGATGGGCCTGTGTTCGCCGGCGCCGGGCTCGTCCGTCCAGGTCTGGTAGTATTCGTTGCACTTCAAAGAAGCGATGAGCTCGGCCTGGTTCGGCGGTAACGGCCATGAAGCGTCCCACCCGCTTCCCTCGATGATCGGATGAGCCCCCGCGCCCGCGGCAGGAAGATTCTCGGGATACTCGCTCACGAACCTTCGAAACCGCCCGACCGTCACCTCGAAGCGATCCAGCCGAAAGTCGCTCACGGAGGCCTGATACGACTTGTTCTGCTCCGGGTCGAGGCGCTCGTACGCGCCGCCCGTGACGAGCGAGTTCGCGCAGCATATCTCGTCGCCCTTGGGCCCGCACGTGGCCGCCAGATCCGCGCAGCTCGCGAGCGAGGAGCTCGGCACGACGTCGGCGATGCAACCGGCCGGCCCCATGGCCAGGGCGAGGGCGCACAGGAGAGACCC
Source organism: Polyangium sp. y55x31 (assembly GCF_029946505.1). Taxonomy (GTDB): domain Bacteria; phylum Myxococcota_A; class Polyangia; order Polyangiales; family Polyangiaceae; genus Polyangium. The sequence continues at coordinate 195,343 of NZ_JARZHG010000003.1, read as the reverse complement.
ATTCGAAGCAGCCATCAGAATCTCCCGGAAATCGACGCTCCGGCGGAGCCGGGAGCGACCCAGGGCATCACCGCGACGCCCTGCCGCTCGGCCGGTCCTGAGCGAGGCGCTGTCGCGATCCCATAAACGGCGGCGCCAACCGCCAGGAGGCCTGCGCCGCCGAGCCCCACGGCGAGGCCAAAATCGAGGTTCTTGCGCCTGTTGTCGGCCTGGTAATCGTAACCCGAGGCGCAATACGTGCCATTGTAGCTCACGTCGCAGTTTTCATGCAGGGCGTCGATCGCGGCCAGGTCGTCGTAGACGAAATAGGCGCTGACGCCCACGAGCGCGAGCCCGGCGCCGCCGGCGATCCACGCCCAGATGGGGACACCGCTTTTGGGCGGCGGCGTCGTGTCGACCTCGAGCGTGATCTCGACAGTACTCGTCTTGCCTTCTTCGAGTGTCACAGAGGCCGTCCGAGGCTTGTGGCCCGGGGCCCGCGCGCGGACCTCGTGTTTGCCCGGATCGACGGGGAGCGCCTCCCCCCACGCGGCGCTCGGCAATTCCTTGCCGTCCCGCGAGACTTCGATTCCGGCGGGAGGCGCGGCGACGACGACCCGCAGCCTGGGCAGGCGCGGCTCCAGGTCCTTGATTCCCTGGTTTGCGATGTCGTCGAGCTCCCGCTTGCGCGCGTTGCCCACCGTCTCGCGATTTAATGTCCGCGCGCGGTGGTAGTCCTCCCACGCAGTGGCGAGCTTGCCGTCGTGCTCGTGGCATTTGGCGATGTTGAGCATCGTCCCGGCGGATGGGTTCAGCTCGAGCGCGGCCTCGAACTTGGGGCAGCCCGCTGCATAGTCCCCCTTCTTGACGAGGTCGCGGCCCGCGCGGAACAGCGCCTCTGCGGCCGCTGGATCCGATTTCACGGGCTCGGCGCGCGCTGGGGCCGCACCCGTGAGGATCGCCCAGGTCACCCATGCCACGGCTGGCCGGAAGCGTGCCCCGCGGCGCACGGCTTCACTGATGGTCGAGCGGATCATGGCCTGTCTTGGTCCCTTTTTTCGGCTGGACCGCGCCCTTGAGGGGCCTTCCGGGCGGCGCCGTTTCGCCCCCCGCCGTGGCGCTCGCGGACGCCGTTGCGCTCGCGGACGCCGTGCCGCTCGCGGACGCCGTGCCGCTCGCGGACGCCGTGCCGCTCGTGGTTCCGGCGGGGCTGGGCTCGGAAGACGCCGGACGTTTTCCTTCACTTTCCGAACTGGAAACAGGTGCGCTCGGGGCCGAGGAGCGCGACCACGCGAGCGCGCCGAGGCCGACGGCGAGGCTGGCAGCGAGAGCGATGCCGACCGCCACCGCGATCGTGCGCGGCTTGCTCGCCGGCGATTGCGCGACGCTGAGCCCCGAGGGCGAGAGCGTTCCGCCCGCCCCCGAAGCAGACGCCGGCGGGCTGACGACGGCTGCGATGGGCTCCGGCGGCGGGCCGGGCGCGTGATTCGGCGACGAGGTGCTCATCGGTGCGGGCACGTCGCCCCTCACCACCGCCGCGAACGCTTCGGCGAACTCGCCCGCGCTCTGGAATCGCTTGCCGACGTCGCGTGTCAGCGCGCGCTCGAAGAACCGGTCCACCTCGGGGCCGAGAGCGCCGTCGATGCTCGACGGGGCAGGGATCGGGTCCGTGCAGATCTCGACGAGCAGATCGCCGATCTCTTCGCCGGTGAACGGCAACCGGCCCGTCACGCAGCGGTAGGCGATCACGCCGAGCGACCACAGATCGCTGCGGGGATCGACCTCTTTCCCGCGCCGCACCTGCTCCGGGCTCATGTATTGCGGCGACCCGATCAGCGTGCCCGTCCTGGTTGCGTTTCCAGCGAGCACCGGACCGTTCGCCTTCGCGATGCCGAAGTCGAGGATCTTCACGAGCTCCTCCTCGTCGCCGTGGCGCGACAAGAAGAGGTTCGCGGGCTTCAGATCGCGGTGCACGAGCCCGAGCTCGTGCGCGCGGCGAAGGGCCTTGCAGACCTGCTCCACGATGTCCAGCGTGGCCGCGAGCGAGGGACGCCCGACGCGGACGAGCCGGTGCTCGAGGTCCTCGCCGTCGAGCAGCTCCATCACGATGTACGGGCAGTCGCCCTCCACGCCGTAGTCGTACACCTGCACGACGTTCGGGCTCTTGATGACCGCGGACGCCTGCGCCTCACGCTCGAAGCGCGCGCGCGCGTCGGCGGAGGCGGCGAGCGCGGGCGCCATGAGCTTGATGGCCACGCCGGTGCGGAGCTGGAGATGCTCCGCGAAGAAGACAGAGCCCATGCCGCCCTTCGCGAGCGGGCGACCGAGCCGGTATCGGCCGGCGATGATGCTGCCTTCTGTGAGAGCGCTCATGCACGTTCCGCCACGGCTCGCCGCCTGGGGGATACCCTAACAATAGCCGGAACCGTCTGCTCGTTCTAGCAACCGTTGATTTCCTGCTGCGTGCCCTGCTGCCGGTCCAACGCTGGATGCGTGGAGCGGTATCGAGGACCAGGAAACGCAAGGGATTTCGCGAATGTCAAGTACTTTTGTGCGCCCGCCCTGGCCCAGGCGGATCAGGTCGCCCGCTGCGCGAGCCCCCGAGTGCCCACAGGAGGCAGGCGGTCGACACGATGTTTCACTTGCCACCCGTGGTCGATGGTGTCGAAGAAAAACACGGATGTCAGCGTCGCCTGAGTGCTCGGAGATGGAAACATGAGCTCCGAGAGACCAGCGAGTGCCGCAGCGATGATGAACCAATGCCTCCACGCCCAGTGCATCACCGTGCGCGCGCAGCTCGGTGAAATGGTAGAGGCGCACGAAGCGAGCGTCATCGAGCGCGAGCAAGATGCCGCTTGCCCCCGATAGCATCAATTCGGTACACTCCGCGGCCTGATGGACACGGCAGCGAGTATCGCCGCAGAATATGCTCACCAGCTCGACGCGGCCGCCCTCCGCCGCGCGCGCATCTTGGTGAGAGGCACCGCGGAGCGCTTCAAGACGCTGGACGGCAGCACCAACTACATCCTCGCGTGCGCGAGCGAGGCCGCGCCGGACGTCGTGGCGGCGTCGGCCACGAACACGTTTCGCGCCTACTGCCGGGCGCTCTGGACCGAAGACTTTGCGCTTGAAAAGCGGTGGGCCGACCGCACCACCAACGACGCCATCGACGAGGCATTCACGAGGCTCGATCGCAGCGGTATCGTGGCGATGCAGAACGCCGGCGGAACCCAGGCGATGGGATGGGCCGAGGTCAACGCGCGCATCGCCTCGCTCGGGTCGAAGAAGAAAAAGGTGCTCGGCGCGGTCTTTTACCACGCCCAGGATGTCGAGCGCGGCGTCGAAGGCGAGGGCCTCCTTCTGACGTTCGGCGCGCTGGACGGGACGGACGAGAGCGCCTCCGCCGTCGCGAACGCCGTCCTCGACGCCCTGCGCGCCGAGGGGGTGGCCTGCGAGTGGAGCGGTGAAATCGACGCGCGCATTCGCATCGCGCCGTTCGCGTGGAAAAAGCGGAGATGGACGAAGGCTCCGGCGAGGCAGACTCCCGTGCCGTGGCGGACATTCGTGCATCCCGACGGGCGCGTGTGGTCGGTCGCGGGATTGAACAACCACGTCTGCGTCCGGATGAGAGACGTAGACGGCGACATCCTCGAGCGTCAGACGGCGTCGAAGGACATCGCGACCGACGTGGCTGCGCTGACCAACGAGCAGCTTGCGGAGGGCTTCACGCCAAACTGAATCCCTGCGCGACCCAGCACTTCCCTGGCACGGGCATTGCCAGCCCCTCCGCCATGAGGCGACGCTTTCCGATGCCTGCCGCGTTCGTCACGGCCGCCCTGGTCGCAGGTTCTGCGCACGCGAGTGCAGGAGATGCGCCATCCGCCACGAAGCCCCCGCCCAGTGCATTGCCAGCGGCCCCGAAAGAGGGCAAGTGGTACGGATGGCAAACGCTGATCGTCGGCGGCGCTTCGACGGCCTTTTTCTGGGGCGGGCTGGCCCTGGACGGCACCCCCGGCGTTTTGATGGCCCCCATCGGTCTGGCGGGTATGGCGCTCGGCGCCCCGATCATTCATTGGGCCCACGGATACGTGGGCAAAGGCTTCCGCTCGATGGGCCTCGACGTCGGAATGTTCATCGGAGGTGCCATCTTTGGAATTTTCGCCGTGAATCCGCTCCTGGTGCAGCTCGGAGTAGGCGAAAACCAGGTCGCAACCATGTTTCCCCCAACCTTCGCCTACAGCCTCGCCATCGGCACAGGGCTCGGATACCTCGGCGCCACCGCCATCGATGCAGCGGTGTTCTCCAGGGTGGAGGTCGAGGCCAAGCCGAGCGTGACGAAATCGAGCCTTCCGTTGCCCACGTCGCTAGCGATCATACCCGCAGTGGACCAGAATCGATTCGGGCTCTCGCTGGTCGGGCAATTTTGAGGACGTCACGCTCGGATCGGAATCGCCGCGCCCAGCGGGAATGGGGCGCTGCGGTGCGGGGGCTGACGACGTATACCGAGATGATACGTAGAATTCGCTGCGGCAGGAATCAACGGACGATCACGCGCACCGGAGAGCCGGGCAGACCCTGCAGCCCCATCCGCACCGGCTTCTTGGACACGAGTTCGAAGCTGTAGCGCCCGAGCAGCGTGCCCAGGACGAGCTTCATCTCGTACAGCGCAAAGGCGGCCCCGATGCAGCGCCGATTCCCGCCGCCAAACGGCAGGAATTCGAAGGGGGAATAGGTTCGCTCCAGGAATCGCTCGGGACGAAACACCTCCGACTCCGGAAATACCGCGGGATTGTGGTGGGCCCAGATGATTTGCGCGAACACACCTGAGCCGGCTGGCAAATCGTAGCCCGCGATCTGCATCGGCGTATTCAGCTTGCGTCCCACCCCCGGGCTGGGCGGGCGCAGGCGCAGCGTCTCGTTGCACACCGCTTCCAGATACGGCGCCTTGGCCAGCGCCTCGGGCTCCGGATCCGCGCCCAGCGCCGTCAGTTCGTCCTGCAGCCGGCGCAACACGGCTGGCGCGTGTCCGAGAAAATAGAGCACCCAGGTGAGCGCGGCCGCGGTCGTGGTGTGCCCCGCGAAGAGCAGGGTGTGTAGCTGCTCGAAGATCTGCTGGTCGTTGAGCGCCGTCCCGTCTTCCTGACGGGCTTCCAGGAGCAGACTCAGGATATCGGTGCGCTCGGCGGGCTCGGCGCGGCGGCGGGCGAGCTCCGGATCGAGGAAGTTGCGCAGGTCCTGGGCCGCGCGTTGCCTGCGCGCCCACGGGCCGAAGCCCCCGAATTCGCGGCGCAGCCAGGGAATTATGAGGGTGATGTTGAAGCCGAGTGAGAAGCTCTTGCGCAGCTCCTCGAGCAGCTTCTCCAGGCGCGCCACCTCCGCCGGTGCAGTGACTCCGAAGACGAGGTGGATGATCGTCTGCAGCGAGATCGCGTGCATGAGGTCCTGCGCCACCAGCTCTTGGCCCGGCTTCAAGTCGCGGGAGTGCTGCAAGGCCAGGTCGCAGATCTGCTTCCCATACAGGCGCATGCGCTGCCCGTGAAATGGTGGCATGAGCAGCTTGCGCATGGCCGTGTGCCGCGCGCCCGAGAGCACGAACAGCGACGACTCTCCCATCGCCGCGGTGAAGCTCTCGGCCAGCATCTGGTCGAGGGCCTCCGGCGGCACTGCGAATACGGAGCGCAGACCCTCCACGCTGCCGGTGGCCAGCACCGGTTTGCCGTTCATCTTCGGGCACGACATCGGATCGCCGTAGCGCTCCCGCAAGCGCAGCGTGTAGCCGATCGGGTCCATGATCCCCTGTATGTTCACCAGGATGTTGTTGGTGGGGCCTTTGGGCAAAGTGGTCATGGGGCGCGTCCCTTCCAAAGTCGCCAGCGAAACGGTAGGGTAGAATCGGGGGATAGGACACCCGAACGGTTCCGCAGCTGTCAAGCCTTTTGTGACCCGGTCCCCTTCGAGTTGACGTAATCGGCTTCAGCGCGTTTCCTACGTAAGAGCCGCAGCGCGCCGGCACGGAAAGCGTCACGGCGACAGGACCGGCAGGACGATCGCCGAGGGCGCCTCGCGCGAGCGCGCGATCGTCTGGGTGGCGGCCACGTAATCGGACTCCTTCGCCGCGAAGATGCTTTCCACGTAACGCTGCGGATTGCGATCGATGACCGGGAACCAGGTGCTCTGCACCTGCACCATGATCCGGTGCCCTTTGCGGAACGTGTGGGCGCGGGTCTCGAGGTCGATGGCATAACGCAGCACCTTGCCGGACGGGATGGGCGCGGGCTTGGCGAAGCTGTCGCGGAAGCGCCCGCGCAAAACCCTGCTCGCGACCATGAGCTGATAGCCGCGCATGTCGGCGGCCGGCTCGGCGGGTTTTTCACCGTCCCCCTGCGCCTCGGGCGGGGGCGGATCGCCCTCCGGGTAGACGTCGATGAGCTTCACGATCCAATCGCTGTCCGTGCCCGACGTCGACGCGAAGAGCTCGGCGACGATATCGCCGGCCACCGTGAGATCTGCGTCGAGCGGGCCCGTCGAGAAGCTCAGCACATCGGGCCGGTGATCGACGAAGCGCTGGTCCTGCACCATCCACGTCCCCCACTGGCTGCCCGTGTGAAGCGGCTGGATCGGGCGAGGGACAAAGGGCACCGGGTTCTGCGGATCGGAGACGTAGCTGTCGGCGGCGCCCCGGCCCGTCTCCGTGGGCGGCTCGAACGACAAGGCCCGGTCCGCGCGCAGGTAGAGCTTTTTCTTGGTGACGCCGGCCTCGGGCGGCCAGCGATCGAAGGTGCGCCAGCGGTTCGTGCCGGTCTCGAAGATCGTCGCCTCGGGCTGGTCCTCGGTGGGTTTGTCGTGGAGCCAGTGGGCGAGCCAGGGGACCACGATTTTGTCCCGGTAATGCACGCCGGTGTCGCTGCCGAAATCCACGGCTCCGAGCTTGCGCCCGGGGCTGCCCCATCCGCCGTGGTTCCAGGGGCCCACGACGAGGTGGTTCTTGCGCGCGGCGTCGCTCTTCTCCAGCGTCGCGTAGATGCCGAAGGGCCCGTAAAAATCCTCCTGATCCCACCAGCCCGCGACGTTGAGGATGGGGATCGTCGCCTTGCGCAGGTGCGACACGATCGCGCGCCGCTCGAGGAACGCGTCCAGGTTCGGGTGCGCGACGAAATCGTTCCAGGTCGGCATCTTGCCGTGAAAATGGCGCGTGTCGACGTTGGCGAGCGGCCCGAGGTCGAGAAAAAAATCGTAGAGATCGGAGCGGCCGTACGAGAAGACCGTGTTCGCGTCCTTGCTCGTCTCCATCCTGGCGACGTACTCGAAGCCGTAGGCCAGCCGGAATGCGCCGTTGTGGCGGAAGTCGTCGCCGGTGAACTCGTCTGCGGGAGAGGCCTCCTCGACGATCACCCGCAATGCGGGGTGCGGCTCGAGCAGGGCCATGGTGGCCGTCCAGGCGCCGTACGAGGTGCCCATCATCCCCACGCGGCCATTGTTGCCCGGCACGTTCTTCACGAACCATTCGATGGAGTCGTGCGCGTCGGTGGCGTCGTCCACGCCGCGCGGGTCGGCCGGGTCGTGCGGCGGCGGGTCGATGACGAACGTCCCCTCGGAGCCGAAGCGCCCGCGGCAGTTCTGGACCGCATAGATGTAGCCGTCCGCGCGGAGCGCGTCTGTCCCGGGGTTTTCCAGGACAGAGGTGTCCTCGGGGATGCCATAAGGCGAGCGCAGGAAGAGCACGGGCAATGGCTTCTTCGCGTCGACGGGCGAGAAGATCACCGTCTCGAGCTTCACCCCGTCACGCATGGGGACCATCGCCTTCGTCATCGTGAAAGCGGGGGGCCTGGGCGCGGGCGCGGGTTTGTCGGCCCGGGCGGGCGTGGGGGGGTTTTTCGTAGACTTCGCGCTGGAGGGCGGATGGGCGCTCGCGCACGCGAGCGCGAGGAGCGGAGCGAGGAGGGGGGCCGCTTGGCGCACGGGCGGAGTGTAGCATGCCACAGGCATCCACCACACCCTCGTCGCGGATCTCGAGCCTGCGTGGCGCGGCGCTGGCGGCGGCGGTGTTGACGGAGGGGACAGCGGGGGTACCGAGTTCCTCCAAGATCAACCAGATCGCTCATCGAGCGGGCCCGCACCAGTGCGCGAGCGCAGCCCGGAGATCGTCGAGGCGCGTCGCGCGCCTTTCGCCGTCGCTCGCCCAGGCGACGTGCCCGTCCGGCCTCACCAGGAGCGCATCGATAACAGATAAATCGGTCTGCGTTGCCGCGACCTTCGCCTGGATGACGTCGACGCGATCCCTCCACGCCTCGCTCACGGCGTGGAGCTCTGCGTCGCCGACGAGGTCGAGCAGCACGTACCGACCCGCGTGCAAAAGCTCGTGGAGGCGCGCCACGCCGCGCTTTGTCTCGAGCGCGCGGTTCGGCGCCCTCTTGCCGACCCATGCGTGCGCCGCCGCGCCCTCGGCAGGAGGATAAGCGATGTCGAGCGCGCTGATCTGCCCGGCGAGGCGCCGGTTCACGGCTTCGATGCCGAGCAGGTCGCTCATCATCTCGCGGAGGGCCAGGCCGGGATCCGAGACGTCCATCAGCCTGATCTGGGCCTCCGTATTGCGCACCAGCGCGCGGCCGACGGGGTGTCGCTCTTCGTGGTAGCTGTCGAGCAGGTGGGGCGGCGCCCAGCCTTTCACGGCGGCAGCGAGCTTCCAGCCGAGATTCATCGCGTCCTGCAGACCGACGTTGAGCCCCTGGCCGCCGGCCGGGAAATGGATGTGCGCGGCGTCGCCCGCGAGAAAGACGCGCCCCTCGCGATATCGCTCCGAAAGCCGCGTCGCATTGCCGAAGCGCGACAGCCAGCGAGGGTTACGCATTCCGAAGTCCGTGCCGAGGATCCGCTGCACGGAGCTCCGCAGCTCGTCCAGCGTGACCGGCTCGGACCTGTCCGCGTGCATCCTCCGCGGATCGAAGACGACGAAGCGGTAGCCTCCGTCGCCGAGAGGAACCACCATCACGCCGCCGTGCGGGCCCACGCGGGAGCCCGGCCGGGCAGGAGGCTCCGTGACCTCGACGTCGCCGAGGAAAGCCGTCAGCGTCGTCTCGCTCCCCGGGAAGGCGATGCCGATCGAGCGGCGCACCACGCTCGCCGCCCCGTCGCAGCCCACGGCATAACTCGCGCGTTCGTCGCGCAGGCCCTCGGGGCCCTGGACCCGCAGCGCGACGCTCCCTTCCCGCTCCGTGATCTCGACGACCGCGTGGCCGCGCAGAATCTCGGCGCCGAGCTCCCGCGCCCGCGCCTCCAGGAACTCCTCGCTGCGGGCCTGGGGCAGGAACAGCGTGTAGGGGTGCCCCGTGTCGAGGCGCGAGAAGTCGAGCCGGGTGTCGAGCATCGCGAAATGCCCCGTGGGGATCGGGATCCCGCGTTCCAGGAAACGGCCCACGATCCCGCGCTGGTCGAGAATCTCGAGGCTGCGCGGGTGCAACGTGAGCGCGCGCGACTGCTCCATCCGCGCCGCCCGCTGCTCCAGCACGCGTACCCGGACCCTCGCGAGCGCGAGCTCGCACGCCAGCATCAACCCGACCGGACCTGCGCCCACGATCACCACGTCCGTATCCACCATGGTACCCTCCAGGTCACCAAACTCTAACACCGTTAGAGTAACCCGAACAGTGTTAGAGTCAAGGCGGCACGAAGGAACGAGGAGCTGTGATGCGACTACGACGCGAGCAGGTGATTTCGACGGCGCTGCGCCTCCTCGGCGAGGTCGGGCTCGACGCGCTGACGATGCGCCGGCTCGGGCAGGAGCTGAACGTGCAGGCGCCCACGCTCTACTGGCACGTGAAGAACAAGCAGGAGCTGCTCGACGCCATGGCGGAAGCGATGCTGGCGGACTGCGTGGCCCGCGCCCCGGAAGGGCTCACGTGGATGGACCGGGCGGCCAACATGGCCGAGCGGCTGCGCCGGGCGTTGCTCGCGCACCGCGACGGAGCGCGGGTCTTCGCGGGGACCTACGTGACGCAGGAGAACACGCTCCGCTTCGCGGACACGTGGGTCGGCGCGCTGCGTGAGGCAGGGCTCTCGCCGCGCGCCGCCGCGTGGGGGACCTGGACGATGGTCTACTACACGATCGGCTTCACCCTCGAGGAGCAAGCCCTGGCGCCGCTCCCCGGTACGGAGGGCGGCAAAGTCGATCCGGAGCACCTCCGGGCGGCGCTCGCCCGCGGCGTGTACCCGCACCTCGGGGAGGCCTCGACGCACTTGCTCGATGCCGACCTCGATGCGCGGTTCCGCTACGGGATCCAGCTCATTGTCGCGGGCCTCGAAGCGGCGCCCCATCCATAGAACGTGACCCGCCTGGCACGGGTGGAGGGTCCCAACGCGCTTGGTGCAGGGAAGGCGGTCACTTCCCTTTTTTCTCGTCGAGCCGCCGCTGCAAGTATCCCCGCGAAATTCCGAGCCGCCTGGCAGCCTCCGACTTGTTGCCAGCATCAGCAATCGCTTTCTCGATTGCCTCGACCGTGGGCGGCGGCGCTGCCGAAGACGCGCGCACCCCGAGCACTTGCTCGACCGCCGATAGTTTGATGCCGCCCCCTGGATCCATCGACGCGACCACGCGGTCCAGATCCCGAACGTTCCCCGGCCACCCCTGGAGCATCAAGAGCTCGACGGCCTCGACGTCGACGCGCACCCGCCCGAGATCGAGTTGCCCATACCTACGTTCCCAGAGCACCCTCATCACGGCAAACAGGTCCTCGGGGCGTTTTGCGAGCGGCGGCAAGCGAATACGACTGGTGAAACGCGCCAGCAAATCCCGCCGGAACGTGCCTCGCTCGACACATTCGGCGAGGTCCCGGTTCGTCGCCGCGACGATGGCGACGTCGACCGGCAGCTCACGTGCACCGCCCAGGGACATCACGCCGTGCCCATCGAGTACGCGCAAGAGCTTCGGCTGCGAAGAGGTCGGCAACTCTCCGAGCTCGTCCAGAAAAACGGCACCGCCGTTGTGTGATCGCAGCACTCCCGGCCTGGCCTCCACGCTGCCGGAGAACGCTCCTCGTTCCCAGCCGAAGAGCTGCCCCTCGAAGAGCGTCTCCGGGATACCGGCGACGTTGACGGCCGTGTATTTGTGCAATCGACCGAGCGCCCGTGCCACCTCCTGCGCCAGCGCCTCCTTTCCGGTTCCCGTCGGACCTTCGATCAGCACCGGATGCATTCGACGCGCGCCGATGGCCGCCACGGCCGCGCGAACGTCCGTGAGCCCGAAGGGCCCGACGAGGCTTCCCAGCGGCTCCACGGCTCGAAGCGGGCCTCGATACGCCTCCCGGAAGACGAGCAGCGTGCCGCCGATACGGAGGACCATTCCATCCTCGATCGGCACCTTCGTCCCGACCTCGAGGCGGTGCCCATTCCTGTACGTGAAGTTACGCGAACCGAGGTCCTCGACCTTCCAGCGCCCTCCCTCGAATGTGAAGGCAAGATGCTGGCCCGAGACCTTCGCGTCGACGATGCCGGCGTCTGCGAGCCAAACACGCCCGACCGGCTTGCCTGACAGGGGCATCGGGAGGACGGCGGATTCAGGGAATGCCGCGAGCAAAACGGGGCGCCCCCGATCTGCTTGCTCGGTGGTGGGCGGTCGATGCTCTTCGGTGGTCGGTGGCAAAACGGGTCGGGTCATGGCTTCTCAGTCCAGATAAACGAATACGTGGACGGGGGCGGTCTCGCGGGGCCCGACGCGGAGCCTGAGCCCCCGGCAGAGAACCGAGCTCTTGAAACCTTCTCGATTATCGGCGATCCGCTGTTCGGGATAGAGGTCCCTGGTCCCCTCGACGATACGAACGAAGATGCGGCCGTACGCCAGATCCTTCGTGCTCGCAGGCAGGACGTTGACGCGGTCTCCGCCGTCGCGCGCGATGTTCGACATCGGGGCGCATGCGCGGTCTCCGGTCCTCTCGTTGCGCATGCATACCATCGCGCGCGGATGGGCACCCGTCAGATCCCTGTCACCATCAATCGCCACGGCCCCTGTCACGCGGAGGCTCCAGGTTCGCTCGACGAGGGACTTGTCCTCGCAACGATCTGGATTGCACGCACGCCCCGACTGACATCCTCCTCGACTGTCACAGCAAGGCAAGGAAGGATCCGCGGGGGGCGGCTCGACGACGGTCGGCCGCACCGTCGCCGTGGGTACGTTCTTCGGGTTGAAGGCGATGGGGACGCCTTCGCTCGAATCGGCCTCGGACCTCCCGCCCATGAACAACCAAAGCATGAACGCGCCGAACACGGCGGCCCCTGCAAGTGCGAGCAAGAGGAGCGGCAAGTTCGGTCCGCTCTTCGAGCCAGAACGGGTCGGAGGAGGCGGAATGGACTGCGGTGCCGGAGGATAATGCCCGCTTGGTGAACTCGCGGTCGGAGCCCTGGGAGGAGGCATGACGGGCGGCGTAGACATCCCCTCGGTGATGAATACGGGCGTCTGCGCCGATGTTGGCGGGACGTGCGCGGCCGTCGGCGCCGCATGCGTTTGCGTGGCCCCGGAAAGCGAAGCGCTCCCCGTGCGCAGGATGTCGCGCAATGCGGCGCCATTGGCAGGGCGGCGGCGAGGATCGAGCGCAAGACATGCGCGTAGGGTCGCTACCCAGGGGCTTTCGGGCGCAGGCGGCGGCCATGGAAGACGCTGCTCCCAGGCCGCGCGGTATGCGTCGTGATAGGCCGGCTGCAGAGCATCCGGGGGCAAACCCGTGGGATGTGCGCCGAAAAGAAGCTCCCAGCCGAGCACGCCGAAGGCGAATACATCACGGGCAAAGCCCTCCCGATCCGGCGCCGATGGTCCGGAGGAAATGAGCTCGGGCGGGAGGTAGGGGGTGGTACCGACGACGGCCCCGAACGTCGTGATCGGCGAGGGATTGCCCGCGGGCGCCGATATGCCGAAATCCACGAGCTTCACGCCGCCCGACGTGAACGGGGCAGACCAAAACGCATCGGTCACGAGGATGTTGTCGGGCTTGAGATCCCGATGAACGATACCGAGCGCATGCACGTGCGCGAGCACCGCTGCGAGCTGGTCGAGCACGGCGATCCGATACTCGGACCTCATACGAGGATCCCGAGCCGCCGCAGCCAGGGATTGTCCCTGCACGAGGTCGAAGACGAGCCCGATGAGATCCTCGACCGAGTCCCTGAACAGCTCGCGACACGGGACGAGCCCGGGGTGTGTCACGCCCTGGAGGGCCTGCGCCTCGCGCCATGCCCGTTCTGCCGCGCCCTTCTCGAGCTCGCGGAGGGCGATCAGCTTGAGCGCGCGAGAAGCGCCGCCATCGAGGACATCGGATGCTTCCCAGACAGACCCCTGCCCGCCTTTTCCAAGACGTCTCTTCAGTTCGTAGCGGTTGACGCGGGCCCCGGGTTTGATCTCCACGAGTGTACGTCATACAACAGGAAGGGGCCGAATGGAAGAAAGATGCAAGGGAGGCTGATCGCGATCAGGTGCGTCGGAGGACGACCCTGATCGCTGGCAGCGACGTGCGTCGGACGCAGGAGGGCAACCGCAGTCATTTCAAAGACTTGCGCAGGCCCCCCTGGAAACGAAGACGGGCACGAAGGATGCGATCCGCAGCGTGTTCGTCGCACCTGGACGCGACGAGCTGAGGAGGAACGTCGTGAAGAATCGATACGAACTACAGGAAACCCTTGGCGAGGGTGGCTTCGGTATCGTCCATCGGGCCGTCGACAAGGAGACCGGGCGGGTCGTGGCCATCAAGATCCTGAAGGATCGAAGCCCCGACGGGAAGGCCCGTTTCCAGCGCGAGGCGCTGATGCTCTACAAGGAGCTCGATAACCCATTCATCGTGGATCTGCTCGACCATGACCTCGAGGCCAAAGAGCCGTACATCGTCCTCGAGTTCTGCGATCAGGGCTCGCTTCGCGCCCTCATCGGCAAATTGCCCTGGCGGTCGGTGGCCGGGATCCTGGTCCAGGTGATCGAGGGGTTGCGCGCCATCCACGACAAGAAGGGGTTTCATCGTGACCTCAAGCCCGACAATTTGCTCGTGAAGACCGAGGAGCCCCGCACCTTCGTCGTGAAAATTGCCGATTTCGGCCTGGCGCGGGTTCCGGGCGTCGGCACCACGATGACACGAGGCCCCGGAGGTACACGAGGGTACATCGCCCGAGAGATTCTCGAGGGCGATACATTCAGCGCCGCAGCGGACATTTATTCGCTCGGCGTCGTGGTCACGGAGCTCTTGACCGGCGCAAGGGATCCGTCGGCGCTCCAGAATGCGGATGTGCCCCCGGCGTTCCGGGACCTCGTCCTCGATATGACGAGCGACAAACCCGAGAACCGCCCGGATGCTCGTCGGATCGCGGCGGTGCTCCTGTCCCTGCTCCATCCGCCGCCCGTGCAGGTTCCCCGGCAGCAACGGGCGCCCGTGGCAAACCCGTCCGCTTCGGGGCTGTCGGCGCCCGTCATGATCGGCGGCGGCTTGCTCCTGACGATCGCGGCGTTCACGGCCCTCGCCGCGCTCGCCGAGGGGCGTCCGGAGTGGGACGCGAGCGTTCGACGATACCGGGGGAAGGATGGTCGATTCACGACGCCGTAACGGGACCGCTCGCGATCACGGCCGCTGCCCAGAAAGGTGATCGCGAGCGGCAAAAGCTCCGCAGAACGAGCCGTAGGAGGCCAAAAGACGAATGGAACGACCCATGCAATGACCGATATACACGCACCGAGCACGGTGCGTGCACGACGAACGAAGGAGATTCGACGATGTCGAAGCATCAACCGAAGCCCAACGATCAGCGGTCCGACGTGAAAAACCCCAACAACCCCGCGTACCGGGACGACCGCAACAACCGCATCGAACAGGGGCACCCCAACGTGCCCCCGCCGCCGCAGGGCCAGCCGCCGGCCCCCAAGCAGGAGCCGAAGAAGTAGCGTGAATCGCGCGGGGCGTCCCTCACGTCGGGGGCGCCCCGCGCCCCTTCCCTCCCGCGCTGGAATCGTGTAACCACTACAACGTGGAGCTTCGCCCGGGTGACCGCATCGACCGGTACACGCTCATCCGGCCCCTCGGAGAGGGCGGCCAGGGCGCGGTTTGGCAGGTCGTCGATCCGCTGGATCGCGGCGCCACGCGTGCGCTGAAGCTCGTGCGCCTCGCGGAGGCGGGGCAGGCTGCATTCGCGCGGGCGCGGCGCGAGGCGAAGATCCTGGCGGCGCTCGCGCACCCAGGGCTCTGCGCATGCCACGCGCTGTTCGAGGACCTCGACAAGGGGCTCGTGGGCGTGGTGCTCGACCTCGTGCAGGGCGCGCCGCTCGACGAGGCGATGCAAGACAGACGCATGTCGAAAGGGCACAAGTTCGCCGCGCTCGTACAGGTGGCCGAGGTGCTCGCCCATGTGCATGCCGGCGGGCTCGCGCATCGGGATCTGAAGCCGGCGAACGTGCTCGTGACGGATGCGTTCTGGGAACGACCCGATCAGCCTGGGGCTGTGAAGCTGATCGATTTTGGAATCGCGGTGCCGATTGGCAATCCGCAACGATTGACGTCCGTGGGTGGGGTCATCGGGACGGTGCGGTATCTCGCGCCGGAGCTGTTCGAGCCCAAGCACGGCGCGGCGGCAGAAGAGAGCTGCGCGCGGGACATGTTCGCGTTCGGGGTAATCGCCTGGGAGTTGCTCTTCGGCTCACACCCCGCGGGACTCGGACATTCGGCGTCGTTCGAGGCGATGGCGCAAAGGTATGCGGAGATCAAGGCAGGCAGGAGGGCCTGGCCGAGCCCGCGTTTGTCAGGGGCGTGGGCTGCGGCGATCACGACCTGCCTCTCGCTGCGGCAGGAGGATCGCCCCGAAAACGGGGCCGCGCTCGTGACGGTCCTGCGTACGGGCAGATTGCCGCCGCCGAGCCGGCGAGCCGCGGCGGTGTCGCTGCCCTCACGCACGGAGACGCACACATCAGCCATGGGTGCGCCGCTCGGGCCGACGGAGCCAATGGTGCCGGTCGCGCGGACAGCTCCCACGGAAGCGCCCAGGATCCCGCAGGTCGTTCGGCACGACAAACCTGCGAGCCGATCGGCGCGGGGACCGCTGTACGCGCTGGCGGGAGCCATTGCATTGCTAGCGGGGGCGATTTACGTGAAACCACCGAAATCGATTTCCGAGGGGGAGGTATCGCCATCTCCGATTCTGCTCCCGAGCGCCCCGACCACCGCCACGGCGCTTCTGCCAGCTCCCACGCATCAACCCGTGCGGTCGGACGTTTGCTGTGGTGGCCCCGAGTGCGATCCGTCGAAAAGAGTCGTGCAGGGCTCGTGGTGCGAAAAGAAGGATGACCGTTGCGCGCAATGCGCCTCGGGTCGGACGTATGTCGCCGGACGATGCGCGGAAAAGCTCGCGAGGGACCGACGCGTGAAGCTCCGGCTCGCGCGGGTGGATCGCGTTGCTGCGGATGCAACGGTTTGCTTCGGGGAGCCAACCAATCATGTTTGCTTGCTGAATGGGGAAGGGGTCGACAGATCCGCGTCGCGATGGGACTGTACATCTCCAGGGGCCAAATGCCTCGAAACGACGGTCTCCGCGCTGATGGACAGCCCAGGTATCCCGTTGACGATCACGCATCCCCTCGGAGGCCAGATCGCCCAGGGACGCCTCATCGAGCCGAAGGGACTGCTCACCTCGACGCTCTGCGTCGGCGTCGATTTCAAGGTAGGCGAGGACCGGATCCCGGTATTCGTCTACCTCGACGACCCATGAGCCCGGCGGAGGCTGTCCTTCAGAAGGCGTAGTCTCCCCCGCGCCCGTGAAACCGGGCGAGCGAAAAACGAACACTCTCCCATGCGGCCTCCACGCCGACCTCCAGGATAGGTCGGCCGTAATGATGAACGCTGTCCACGTCATCGAAGAAGCGGCCAGCCGGATCGACCATCGCGTAGCTGCCGAGGATGTCCTCGTGGTCCTCGGGTACGATGGTGATACCGTGCGCCTCGAGTCGACGATGCTTGTCGATGAAGGCACGAAAGGCGTCCGAGGCGCAGAGGAGCGGCTCGACGCGGCCTGAGTTCTGCCCCTCGATCGGCAGGACACGCAGGATCTTCCATCGCTCGGGGCGGAGGGCGAGGATCATCTCGAACATGTCCTCACCGGCGTTGATCGAGGTGACCACGGTGTTCACCTTGATCCGCATTCCCATGGCACGAGCGCGGTCGGCCGCGTCGATGTACCGGGCAGCAGGAATGGCCTTGCCGCGCACCGCGCGCCCGAGCGCGACATGTGTGCTCTCGGCGGCGCTGTCGATGCTGAGCGTGATCCAATCGAGCTGACCCTCGAAACGCGCGAGGTCGTCGGCGCCGAGGCGGGTACCATTCGTGACGAGCATGGTGACGGCTCCGCGCGCCTTCGCGGCGCAGATCAGTTCCGGCAGCCAGGGGCAGAGGGTCGGCTCGCCTCCAGCGAAGGTGATCTTGCGGAAACATTGCGCGAGGAGCTCCACGACGCGAATGCACTCGACGCGCGGCAGATGGCCCCTGGGGAGCACGGTCTCCGCCACGTCATCGAAGGTCGCAAAACAATGGTGGCAGCGCATGTTGCATGGCTTCCACAGATGGAAGTTGACGGAAGGGGGCATGGGGCGGGGCATGCGCGTCCGGAAAGCGAGAGGCGTGCCGACGCGGCTCGTGCAAGAATCGCGAGATTTTCGCTGGCCGTGCATCGCCGGTGGCTGTCGCGATCAAGGCGGCGGTGCCTGTTGGCTGATCGCGATCACCTTTCGCCTGTCCGCCCAGCACGCCCTCCGTGTGGCTGCTTGCCGGACCAGCGGAGGAGCATGTCGCGGCGGCGAAGCGCGCGGACTTCGTTGGGGCGAAGGCCGGCGTAGGCCATGAGGGCGAAGCGCGAGCGGTGGCTGTCGCGCGCGGCGGCGGGGATTGCGTGGACCTCGTCGTCGGTGGGGATCTCCAGGATACCCTGGCCGATTTGCTCGAGGCGCGGCAGGCCGTTGGGCGGATCGGCGAGGTAACCGCGCTCGACGGCGAAGCGAAGAACGGAGCGGAGAGCGACATGGATGTTGTTGCGGGTCGTTTGCGCGAACTTGCTTCGACAGCTCGAGGTCGAGCTCCGCGGCCGCGTTGCCGTCGACCTTGTCGAGGGATCGATTGGCGAAGCGCGGGAGCAGCGTGTCTCGAGGACCGACGTGTACCCGCGGCGGGTCGTGACTTTCAGGTCCGTCAGCATGTACGTGCTGCGGAATTCGGTGACGACTTCGGCAAAGGTTTTCGTCGGGGGTCCGGGTGGGGATGCGGGATCGGTGGGGGATCCGGGTGGGGAGGTGCCGGCGGCGGCGGCGGATGCTGCCGACGGCGGGTCGTCCGTCGGCGCGTACGGGGTGCCGAAGCGGGCGATGTTCAGGAGGTAGCGCTTCTCCTCGGCGCGACAGCCGGGGACTGTCGGGGATAGCGCGTCTTTCCGGAATCGATGGCGGGTGCCATCGGGGAGGCGGTAGCGGATGTTAATGAACAGAACGGGGATGCCCCGTCGGGTCGTTCGTCGGACTGCCATGACTTGGGAGCCTTTCCCAGGTCATCTCAGGCCAGAGGTGCGATGGCCGGGCCTGTAGCACGAGACCACCATGTTTGCAGGCAGTCATGCTCGGGTGCTGCCCTCCATGTTCACGCTTGACCTCGGTTAGTGTCAACTGTACACCATCGCATGCCGGCCCGCCGAACGGCTTGGGTTTGCCCCGTCGTGCCCCAGACCCTTGTTAGACGCCGCTCTCGGTCGCGGCACCGATGTCACCGCCGACACCAACAGCCTGCGCCGCTTCAAACAGTCTTCTGCGGGCATCACTCACGATTGCCGGCTCAGATCGTCGAATCCACGGGTGCGTCTCAAGCAACCAGCTTGCAAAGCTGCTCTTCATCTGGCTAGGAAACGTCACGATATCAGGCTCCGTGTCGCGATAGTTCAGGTAGTCACGAAACATTCTTACTGGAAGCCCTTGAGCACCCGGAGGGGTCGGTGCAAGGCGACAGGCTCCCGCGAGCGCTTCAAGTGCCCGAACAGACACAACGATGGTCTGCGCCCACATTTCGCGCTGCGTAGCTGGCTCCAGGTGGTTCGCAAGATACCAGTGGCGGAACATGAGCCAGTTCGTGAAGACGGGCGGATCTTCATAGGTAACAACCACGTAGATGCTCTGCGCGACGGACGTCCCAAGCCGGGCCGTGATATTGGCATCTCCCTGCTTCCACTTTTCGTAGAAGTCTTGTCCTTGCACCAGCGGCTTCCTACCAGAGTCGTCGGAGCCGAGGATTTTTGAGAACCACAAGGAAAAGCTATCAAGGCTTACGTCTTCATACGCCCGCCCGGGAACCCGATAGCTTTTAGCCTCAAAAGCGAGAACATCGGGGCCGTACACCAGGAACCCGTCCGGCGATTCCGCGTCGTCCGACACCGGGAAGGGGTCGACAGCCAGCCCACCCGATGCGGCTGCAATCTCATGCAAGAGATCTCGCACGTATTGTTCGTAAACGACGCCGAGGCTCCCATAGTATCGCTGGGCCGCTCGCTGAGGAACATTCACCAGCGTGCACTCAAGAGTTTCGAAGAGCCGCTGCAAGTCCCAGCACTGGAGGAGCAGGTCGGGGAGCGGCGCAAAGACCCCCCACTCCGTCGACCGAATAACGGAATGTCTGCGGAAGAAGTTCTGGAGCGAAATCGGGTACTTCGGAGCCTGCGCGAGTTGCATCCTGGCTTCGCGGAGTGGGCACGTGAAGACTTCCAGGATTGCAGAAACATGGCTGGCGGAAAGGCCGAGCCGGCCCAATGCCTCCCTTACGTCAGGCAGGCAACCACGTGCGTGCCACAGTGCTACCGCGAGAAGCAGCATATGTGCGGAGTTGAGAAATGGTGCCGTAGCGTAGCTCGGGGTAGTCACACGACCGCTCTCGACCAGTTGAGGCCAGATCTCGGCAAACATTCGCCAACCGCGCCCAAGTTCGATCTTCGGGCTCCAAGCGAGACCGTTTTGCTCGAGATGGTGAAGCCACAGAAGCCGCAATGCGTCGGCCTCCGTTTCTTGGGGAGCGGTGAGCGCGGTGCTCCGAAGACCGTTCACCTCGCGGGCGAGGTCAACCACGACGGGCAGGACGACGCGTTCTGCGGACGGGTCCAGATCGGGAAGCGCCTCGTCGGGCAAGAGGCCCACCAACTCCCTCGCGATCACGTGGACGTTGGTGGGACCAAGCGGGGCAGCGCCCTGGCCATCGAATACCCCGTCCTGACGCGTCGCCAAAGTATGAACAATCAGCTCGATTGCGCCAAGGGCGCGCCTTGGGTCGAGGGCAGCGAGAGCTTCCGCAACAGCCGGCCAGCCACGAAAGGGAGAAGTCGTCTGAATCGTAACGTCCATGCAATTCTCCGCCAGCTATTCGTTCAGAGCGCGCAACTTATCGCTAGGTCCTTCGTTTTCTCTTCGATTTTGTTGCTGCGACCTGTCTCCTGCTTTCCTCAGGAGTGGAGTGTCGCCAATAAGAAGACCCGCCGGCGGGCACCAGCGTGATGAGCCCACGATCGCGTAGGCGATAGAACACGTCTTTCATTTGATTCTCGCTCTTGATACCAGTCAATTCGCGCCCGATCCGATTGTCGATATGCGGATTTGTCTTCATGTACTCGATGACAGCATCCTCTGGCGCGGCGAGCGCTTCGTGGGGCAGCGTTACTGTCACAGAGCTTTCGTCCACCCGAATGATGGGAGGCTTGAGCCTCACGTCCTGCATCTTTTGAAAAGCGGTCCTCAGCCCCTCGCCGATGTCCTTATTTGGCGGATTCGGGTATCGGTTAAGAAGGCGCACGATTTTCGGATTGCGGGCGAAGCGCTCCTTGGTCATTGACTCCACGGTGATGTGCCCCGGGAGCCGACCGGGGCTCTTTATCTCGATGCGATTGTCGAAAATGAAAACGTGTGTGTCATCGGAGATGTTGTAGTCCCGATGGATGACGGCATTCACCAGAACTTCCTTGATCGCTTCGTCAGGATATTTGGCCTTCGTCATACCGTCGGGCGTGAGCACCGACACGGACTCGACAAGCCGTTTGATCTCTTCGACGGCTGTGTTGATTAGGATGAACAGCGGGCCTTCGATTGTTTTCTGTGATCCAAGGTGCTCGCGCGTCGGCTCGGATGCTCTGGTTGCGTAGCGAGTAATCTTAATCGAGCATTTCTTGGGGAGGATGGTTGCCGGCACTTCACTGAAGAGTAGGACGGCAGCGTACGTCGGCAGGGCTTGTCCATCGAGGCTACGGACGAGGCGTTCGCGGCGTAGGAAGTCCATTGGGCCAGTTTGCGGCGAGTAGTGTTGAAGGAACGTCAC
The DNA here is from genome assembly GCF_029946505.1 of Polyangium sp. y55x31. Classification (GTDB taxonomy): domain Bacteria; phylum Myxococcota_A; class Polyangia; order Polyangiales; family Polyangiaceae; genus Polyangium. Next base: position 174,029 of record NZ_JARZHG010000003.1, on the reverse strand, counting down.
CAATTCCTTCTCTTGTTCTAGTTCAGCAACCGAATAGCCGCCAACGGACTGATCCTCAAACGAGATGAGGCCCTTCGAAAGGCGCAGGTTCTGAATGTCTGTTTCGTTCTTTAAGGGTAGGTTCTGGGCGCTGCGTCGGACGTAGCACTCGGCTGCGCTCGTCTTATGGACGTTCTCGCTCTTGTGTACCTTGACGAGTAGTACAAATCCGCCAACTTCACTCTTCGCGAGTTCGAGAAACGTAAACTCAAGCGGAGGCGTGGGCTGGATATCCTGTAACAATGACTGAATGTGCGAGTTCGCGAGTTCTTGCGTCGCGAAACCACGCCATCGATCCTTGAGGCTTGTACCAACCTTTGGGTCCTCGATGCCAATCGCGACTTCACCGCCGTCAGCATTCAGGAATGCCACAACGGTCTTCTGCACCTTCGCCGGTGCAACCTGATGGGACTTGAAGTCCCAGAAGTGCTGCTCGGGGCGGCCAATAATCTCCCGCGCCTCATCCGAGGTGATCTTCTTTGTCGTGATGGCCAATCGAATTCTCCTCAAGCATGGGACATGTGGCAGGACCGACTGTCAAGAGGGTTGGAGACCACAACATCTACCTCTGTTGCGGGGGATGTAGTCTAAAGTGCTACACGCACGGGCTTTGGGAGCCGGAGCCACGCATCGCGAGCCTCCTCCCCGCCTCTTCGAGATCCTCCTTCAGATGATGCACATACCGCTGCGTCGTCACGAGATGCTTATGCCCCGCCATCCTCTGCACGACGTGCACCGGCCCCCCACCCTCAACCACATCGTGATCGCATAGTGCCGCATACAATACACCGACCACCCCCCAACCCCCACCTTCCGCCGCACCCTCTCAAACGCCTGCACAATCCCGTACTGCCCCCACGCTCTCCCCGCTCATTCAGCGCCACAAACCCTCCCGCCCGGCCCCACCCACCCCCTCGATCCCCGCCAACAACCTCCCCAGCTCCGGCGCCACCGGCACCTCCCGCTGCCCCGTCTTCGGCGTATGCGTCTCCCCCTGCGACCGCCTCTCCCGCACGCTCACGAACCCGCCCACAACCTCCCCCTCCCGCCGCAGCCGCACATCCCGCCACCGCAGCGCCCGCACCTCGTTCGGCCTTAGCCCCGCGTACGCCATCAACACGAAGCTCACCCGATGCCGCTCGCTCGCGGCCGCAAGGATCCGCTCGACCTCCTCGTCCGACGGAATCTCCAGAATGCTCTCCCCCACCGCCTCGAGCCGCTGCATCCCCTCGGGTATCGCGCGCAGGTACTTCCGCGCCACGCGAATCGCAGCACCGACCGAATCACCACCTGCACATTGTTCCGCGTCGCCCGCGCGAGCCCCCGCTCCGACAGCTCCAGGTCGAGCAGCGCCGCATACCCCCACCGCGACGACACCTTGCGCTCCGTCACCATGAACGTCGCCCGATACGCCTCCACGACGTCCCGAAACGTCTTCCCCGACCGCGCCACCGCGCCCGCCTCCGCCTCACCCCGGCGCACACGGCTCGCCATGCTGCGCAATGTTCAGGAGGTATCGCTTCTCCTCCGCGCGCGCCGCCGCCATCGTCTGGACCTTCGCGTCCCGGCGGAATCGGCCCTTGCTGCCATCGCAGCGCCCCCGGACTCAGTCCGGAACGCGCCCCTTGTTTCGCCGCGTCGTCGGTCCACTCCCGCCCAGTGATCAATCCACTTTTCGATCGGGGACGCACGAACCTTCCGGCGCTTCGGGACTCCTCCGGTCGGGTTCCAGACTCATTGGTACACCGCTCTCATTCACGCCGAGGCATCCGTGGCCGGGCCGTGCGGATCCGGTTCGCTCGATCGTAATGACCGTTCCAGCTCCTCCGCCGCGCGGAGCTCCGGCACTTGCGCGCTCTCCTCGGCGCTGAGCGCAAGGGTGGCGAGCGCCTCGCGCAGCGTGCTGGCACGCGCCTCGTCATCCATGGCGATCGCCAGCTCGAGACGGGCGGCGAGGACGCGGGCCCGCTCGATCCGGTCGGACGGCCCTTCCTGTGCGAGTGCCAGGTCGAGGACCTTGGCCGCTGCAGCGTCGTCGTTGCGGAAGTCGCGCAGGCGCGCCGCCGTACGCAATGCCTTGCCAAGACGCGAATTGCTCTGCGGCGCGGCCCTCTCGTCATCATCGTCGGCCGCCCCCTGTTTGATGAAAATGATGGAGTTACCCGCGACATCGACGACGGTGAAGCGGCTCTGCCCCTTCCGCAGACGCGTGATCCGTGGCTGGCCTGCGGTCGGGAGCTTGCCGTAAAGCCGGCGCAGGGCGTCGGCAAAGCTCTGGTAGAGCCCATCGATCTCGGGAACGAGCACCAGGCACGCGCTGTAGGCCTCGGCGGGGTTCAGGCCCTTCACGCCCATGAAGTGCAGATGGATGTCGCCGCGCGACGTGGCCGCATAGAGGTTCGGTTTTGTCTGCTCGTGCGTCACCTCGAATCCGAGCGTCCGGTAAAACGTCAAGGTCTCGGGCAAGGAAATGCACGGAAGGACCGGGATCGTGAGTGCAACCATGGATCACGCCTTTCTGGACGCTCGTGATGCGTCCCGTTCGAGCACATCGCGGACCAGGCGGAGGCCTTCCAGCGCCCCTCGCAAACGCTCGCGATCGATGCCCCTCGCCAGCCGATTCGCCCACGCTGCGTGGCTCGCCTCCACCTGACGCAGCGCCCTCCGGCCGGCCTCCGTGATCACGAGGAGCTTGGCCGTGCGGTGATGCGGGTTTTCCTCGTAGACGACGAACCCCTCGCGCTCCAGGGCCGCGGCGATGATCCGTACAGTCTGCCGCGTGAGCCCCATGGTGCGCGCCACGGTGGCGACCGATTCGGGGCCGTGGTCGATGACACCGAGCACCTGCCAGCGCGAGCTGGTGAGCCCGGCCGGGCCGCTGAGGTGATCGCCCGCGGCGAGCGCGAGGCCGTTCACGCGGAACACCTCGATGATGAGCTCGCTGAGTGTTGTTGCGCCCGGAGTCAACGCCGTCATTGACAGCATGCTGTCATTTTGACAGCATGCTGTCAACTTGGACGCGGTGGGAGGGAGGCCCGGCTCAGCCGGCGGGCGGCCTCCTCCAGGCTCAACGGAGCTTCACGGCCGGAAGGGCGTCCCCCATCTCGCCGGGGTCGTCGCCGCGATCGAGCGTATCCTCGAGGCCGAGCTGACCAAAATCATTCTGTCCCCAGCATTTGACCGTCGCGTCGTCGAGGATCACGCAGGCGAACCTGCCGCCCACCGCGATCTTCCTGGCTTTCCGCCCGGCGCCGAGATCGATCGCGGGGAGCGCGTCGCCCATCTCGCCCGGCGCCTTGCCGCGGTTCAGTTTGTCGCCCTGGCCGAGCTGACCCCGATCGTTTTCCCCCCAGCATTTGACCGATCCGTCATTCAAGATCGCGCACGAACAAGGGCCGCCCGTCGCAATTCGCGTGGCCGTCTTGCCGCTGCCGAGATCGACGAACGGCAGGTTGTCCCCCATCTCCCCCGGCCCGTCCCCCCGGAATGCCATGTCGCCCAGCCCGAGCGCACCGACGACGTTCAGCCCCCAGCATTTCACCTTTCCGCCGGTCAGGAGCACGCAGGAATGACCAAACGCCGTCGAAATCGAAAGGATTGCGCCCGCGTTGCCGAAGGTCGCCGGGGGCAAAGCGTCCCCCATTTCACCCATCTCGTCTCCCCGCTGCGTCGTATCGCCTTGGCCGAGCTGTCCCCAGATGTTCTTCCCCCAGCACTTCACGGTATCATCGTCCAGGACTGCGCACTGGAAGCTGTGTCCACCCGCGATTTGCCGGGCGAATCGGCCCGTCCCGAGCGCGACCGCGGGGAGGGCGTCGCCCATTTCGCCGGGCTGGTCGCCCCGGATCATCGTATCCCCCAGGCCGAGCTCACCGCTCGCGTTGTACCCCCAGCACTTGAGGGTGTCGTCGTCCAGGATCGCGCAGGTTTGGGCAAAGCCGCTGCCGATCGCCTTCGCCGTCCGACCCGCGCCGAGGTCCAGGGGGGGTAGAATGTCCCCCATCTCGCCCGGCTCGTCCCCACGGGCCAACATATCGCCTAGACCCACCTGACCCGCCCCGCCCCCGCCCCAGCATTTGACGGTCTGGTCGTCGAGCAGCGCGCAGGTGTGCGCGGTGCCGGGGGCCATCGAGAGGATGGTGCGACCGTCGCCGAGCCCGAGAAACGGGAGGTTGTTCCCCATCTCGTTCGGATTGTCGCCTCGCCTCTGGTTGTCCCCCAGGCCGAGTTGACCATTCTCGTTCGCGCCCCAGCACTTCGCTCGGCCATTCGCGAAGAGCACGCACATGGAGACGCCGCCCGCGAAGAGCTCGACCGGCGCCGCGAGGCAATCGGGCTGGCACGTCTCCGTCGCCGTAGGGCTGCCGTCGTCGCACTCCTCGACCCCTTGTCGGACGAACCCATCCCCGCACACGGCATGCTGGCAGGACGACGTGCACGTATCGGTGTCGATCGTGTTTCCGTCGTCGCACGCCTCCACGCCGACCTGAAGCAGCCCGTCACCGCAGGTCGCCACCTGGCATTGGGCGGTGCACGCGTCGCTGTCGAGCAGATTCCCGTCGTCGCACGCCTCGCCGCCCTGCACGATGCCGTCGCCGCAGCCCGGCACCACGCATGTCGTCGTGCACGTGTCGCTTTCGTCCGTGTTCCCGTCGTCGCAGACCTCCGCGTTCGACATGACGCCGTCGCCGCAGACGCAGTCGAGGCCCTCCTCGTCGACGCGACCGTCGCAATCGTCGTCCACACCGCTCGAGCTGCAAACCTCGGGTGCAGGCAAGGTTTGCCCCAGGCATTCTCCGTACCCCGTCCCTTCCGGGATGCAGAGCTGCTTTCCGCGCTTGCAGGGCGTGTTCCCCAGCGCCGCCTCCGGCCCGCCGAAGCACTCGCCGATCGTGCCGGGGACACACACGCAGCCAAGCCCGGATTCATTCACGGCCCCGTCACAATCTTCGTCGAAGATCGACAGGCACGTCTCCTCCTTCGGCAAGACCTCCCCCAGGCAAGGCCCGGTCGGCTTCGCGTCCTCGTCACAGGCCTGCTTCCCGTCGACGCATACCCCGACGCCGCGCGCCGTGTCTGGTCCCGTGAAACAGGGCGCGAACGAGAGCCGCGCGTGCGTGGGCGTGCTCCCGACGCAATGGTCGAACGTGCATCGATTGCCGTCGTCCGGGGCGTCCGCTGCGACGGGCACGAGCCGCTTCCGGCCCTCCCCGTCGCACTGCGCCTCCAGGCAGTCGCCCGCGACCTGCGCCGCGAGCGGCGTGCCCGCGGGTTTGTCGTCATAGACGCAACGCTCGTCGATGCACGCCGCCGCCCGACATTCGGGCTCCGGCACGGAGCAGTCGTCCACGGTGACGCACGCGTCCGGATACGGTTTTCCTTCACGGATCCCGGCGACCTGATTGCAGGCAACCCACCCGCCCAGGAGGAGCGCGAGGGTGACGATAGAGGCGCCGCCGCGGAGCTTCCGTGCCTCGAAACGACGTAGCTTCACCCGTGCGAGTGACACATGAGAACACGCGCCCTGTCAAGGGGTCGCGCGGCCACGCGCTTGCTGGGTCAGAATGCGCCTCGCACCCGCAGCCCGGTCGGAAGGAGCTCGAGCGTCGCGTCCAGCCCGGCCCGTGGGCTCTTCTCCGCGCTCCCCTTCCATTTCGACGCCGGCGCCGTCGCGAAGAGCACGACCCCGCCGAGGAGCACGGCCCCGCCGACCGCGAGCGCAGCCGTCGAGCCATTGCCCAGCCCCACCGCCTCGCTTCGAAGCGCGAGCCCGGCGCGTTTGCAATAATCGCCCGCATCGCAGAGGCCCGCGTTGCTCTCGTCGTTCTTCTGGATCGCGAGCCCGCCCAGCACCCCGCCCACGACCATCCCCGCGGCCCCCACGCCCATCGCGGCAATGCCGAGCGGACGTTGCCATGGCCTCTCGGCTGCGAAGTTCTGGATCACCACCGTCGACGCCGCGCGCCTCCGCTCCTCGGCCGCGCTCGCACGCAGATCGATCGCAGGAGCCTCGACGCGCACCGAGATGGCCTCACCGTCCTTCGCGACCTCGATCGCCCGCGTCCACCTCTCGTACCCGGGCGCCGTGACCACGATTTCGTGCCGACCCACGTCCACGGGCAACGCCGTCCCCCATTGCGCTTCCCCCAGCCCGACGCCGCCGCGCGTGATCGTGACTTGCGGGATCTTGCGGACCGCGTCCGGCACTTCGATCGTCAGCCTCGCGAGCCGCCCCTTGAGCGCATCCGCCTTCGCCGCCGCTCGCGTGGCGCGGTCCTTTTGCCCCGCGCGCTCCGCGAGGGATCGCGCCACCGCATAGTGCGACCAGGCGCTCGCCAGCTTGCCGCTCTCCTCGTAACACTCGGCGAGCGTGAGTTTGGCGCCGATACCCTCGGGTACGAGCCTCACGGCCTCCGCGAGCTTGGGGCACGCCGTCGCGTAATCCTTGGCGTCCATCGCGGCGACGGCCTCGTCGTAAAGCGCCTGCGCGGCGGCGATCTTCTCGGCGTCGCTCGGCTCCGCGCGCGCGGCCGGCGCGACGAGCAGCGCCCCGCAGAGGACCGCGAGAAACCGTGCGTCGGGGGCGTGCCGACGTATCTTCACGGGCGAGAGGACACACGACAACATGCTTCCTGTCAAGGGATCCAGCGGCTATGGTACGCCCATGCATCCCATCGTCACGCCGGGCGACACCTTGCTGGGCAAGTACCGCGTCGAACGGATCCTCGGCCAGGGGGGGATGGGTATGGTCGTGGCGGCGCGACACGAGGGCCTCGGGGAGCTCCTCGCCATCAAGCTCATGCTCGGGCCCGAAGGCGAAAACCGCGCGCAGCAGGCCAGGGACAGATTCCTCCGCGAGGCACGTAATGCGGCGCGCCTCAAGAGCGAGCACGTCGCGAAGGTCTACGACGTCGGTCAGCTCGACGATGGCAGGCCGTACATGGTCATGGAGTACCTCGAAGGTCGAGACCTCGCCGAGGTGATCGAGCGGCGCGGCCCGCTCTCCGTCACGGAGGCGGCCGGCCTCGTGCTCCAGGCCTGCGATGCCCTCATGGAGGCGCACGGGCTCGGCATCGTCCACCGCGATCTCAAGCCCTCGAACATGTTCCTGATCCGGAGGCCGAACGGAAAACCTTGCCTCAAGCTCCTCGATTTCGGCATCTCCAAGCGTATGACCGCGGAGTCGCAATCGCTCACGGCGAGCGGCGCCCTGCTCGGCTCGCCGCTCTACATGTCCCCCGAGCAGGTCTCGGATGCGAAAGCCGTTGGACCTCGAAGCGATATCTGGGCCATGGGCGTCGTCCTCTACCAGCTCACGACCGGGCGGGTCCCATTCGAGGGCGAATGGATCGGGCAGGTCGTGCATGCGATCATGCTGCAGGAGCCCACGCTCCCGAGCCAGATCCGGCCCGAGCTGCCCGCCGAGCTCGACGTGATCGTCGGCCGTTGCCTGTGCAAGAACCCCGAGGAGCGATATGCGACCATGGGCGAGTTCGCCGCCGCCTTGCGCTCACTCCTTCGCGTGAACAGCATGCTCTCGCCGCTCGCCGATCTGCTCGGCGAGCGGGACGTGTCGGCGGAGCTCGCCGCGGCCCCCACCGCCCCGGCGTTCGAGGAATCCACCCAGCAAGCCCCTCCTGACGGGGCGCCACCCGCGACCTCGGTCGAGACGCTCTCCGAGTTGCCGGAGAAGCTCGTGGAGCTCGTGCCGGCGATCGGGACCACGAGCGTCGCGCCTCGCTCGAAGGTGCGCGTGGCGCCCGCGGAGGTCGCACCCGCGCGGACGCCCGAGGGATCCGCTTCCACGCAATCGCCCCTGAGCAGGACCATGCCGGAGGTCGCACCTGCGCCTCCACGGCGCGCGTCTCCCCCGTGGGTCGCAGTCGCGGTCGGCTGCGCAGCCCTCATCGGAGTCGGGCTTTACGTGTTTCAAGACAAACCCCACATCCCGGCCCCGAGCGGCGCCGGCGTCGAACCCGAGTCGGGCACGACGAGCCTCCCCCTCGCCGCATCGAGCATGCCCCCGCCCGCGCCGCCAGCGGACCCCTCGCCCAGCGCGAGAGCGGTGCCAACCGCGTCCGTGGCGACGCCGCCGGCCGCCCCGCCGCCCGAGCCCACGAGCGCTCCCCGCGCGACGACGACCTCGACATCCAGCACCAGGCCGAAGGCGACGAGCGCGCCATCGGCGACCGTGTCGCCGCCGCCCTCCGCGCCCACGACGAAGCCGACCGGCAAATCACACGAGGGCCTCTTCTGAGGCTCGAACGTCCCGCGCGTAGCCGTCACGCCTCCGAAGAGCTCTTTTTGGCGCGGGGGATCCCGTATGCATCCATCCACCGGGCGAGCTGGCGCTCGTGGACACCGAGCAGCCGCGCCGCCTCGCCCTGCACGCGGTTGGTTTTCACCAGCGCAGCCTCGATGGCCTCCCGCGTCGGGCGCTTCGAAGAGCTCCGCTGCGGCTCGTCCGACGGCGGATCCGCGGGCGGCGCGTCCGCGACGAAGCCCTCGGCCCGCGCAGAGGCCCGGCTCGCCGCGCGCGCGGCCACGACGCTCAGGTGCTGCACGTCGATCGGACCGTCGCCCATCAGCACGGCCGCGCTCGACAGGGCTCGCTCGAGCTCGCGGATGTTCCCGGGCAATTCGCCGAAGAAGAGCGCGCGCGCCGCCCGCTTCGTGATCGATACGCTCGGCAGCCCCGTCTTGCCGAGGATGTCGGCGACCAGAAACCCGAGATCCTCACGCCGTCTTCGCAGCGGCGGCAGGAGCGCGACGTACCCCGCGAGCCGCGACCGGAGATCCGCCCGGAACCGGCTGTCCTCGGAGAAGAGGGCCTCGTTTGTCGCGGCGATCCAGCGTACGTCCACCTTCTGCGCGCGCTCGCCGCCCACCGGCGTCACCTCGCGCTCCTGGATCACGCGTAGCAGGCTCGCCTGGGCGCTCTCCGGGAGATTGCCGAGTTCGTCCAGAAAAACCGTGCCCCCTTCGGCGCTGCGGATGCGGCCTCTTCGCTCCTCGACCGCGCCGCTGAATGCCCCGCGGCGGTGGCCGAAGAGCTCTCCCTCGACGAGGTGATCCGGGATCGCGCCGCAGTCGACCGCCACGAACGGCCCTGCACGACCGCTCTTTTCGTGCACGAATCGCGCGGCGATCTCCTTGCCCGCGCCCGTCTCCGCGAGCAAAAGGACCGGCTGGTCGGTCCGCGCGATGCGCTCGAGATCCGTCGACATGCTCGCGAGCTCGGGGCACAAGGTGCGCGTCGGGCCGTGCTGGATCCCATGGGGGAGCGAGGCCATGCGCACCGCCACGCGTGGCTCGACCAGGCGATACACGAGGAGCGTGTGGCCGATCTCGAGGAGGTCCCCATCGACGAGGGCCCGCGGCCCCTCGATGCGCTCGCCGTTCACGAACGTCCCGAGCTTGCTGCCGAGGTCCTCGATCACGTCGACGCCGCGGCGGCGGACGAGGCGCGCGTGGGCGCGTGACACGAAGGGATCGGGCAGGAGCAGCGTGCTCCCCGCGAGCGCCGCGGGCTGGACCTCCGGGGCACGCCCCACCTCGTATTTCGCGCCCTCGCGGGTGATCGGGGGCAACAACATCGAATCGGCCGCGAGGAGATCGTCGTAACGCAGCACGAAGACGAGCAGGCCGACGGTCTTCTGCTGGACCGAATGTTCCTGTTCCGTTTGGGTCGTGAGCAGGGGCCGAGCCATGCGCAAGGCAGGATCCTAGGCGAGGCTCCCGGCGCGCTGCAAGTGTGGCCTCGCCGCGTGTCCGGACACCTCGCCGCGATGTCCGGACACGCGGGGCCAAGCGCCACGCCCGCGTCGCCGATTTCCAAGCAATATCGGGGGTTCGCGTCGTGGCATGAGCGTTGCGATAGCGTCCTCCCGAGGCGCGCGACGGAGAGTCCGGCGCGCCGCACCCAGAACTCCAAACCCAAGCGGAGGCTCCCATGACGCTCTCGAATTCTTTCTTCGGCCTGACCCTCGCTTTCCTCTCCTGTGCTTCGATGGGCTGCGCCGTCGATTCGATGGATCCCGAGATGACCGACGATGACGCCGCATTCGCGACCGACGACGAGGACGTCGCCGAGGCCGAATCCGAGCTCGGCGTCGAGTGCAAGATCCAGCCCTTCGGCGACTCGCTCACGGCAGGCATCGGCGGGATCGACGGATACCGCGGCCAGCTCGTGTTGTTTCCTCCGGCCGTGGGGGCCCCGATCCGGATGGCGGGCCTCTCGGGCGATTATTCGTCGTACAACCTCTGGGCGGCCGGCCAGCACCTGCACTCCGGGTACCCGGGCTTCCGCGTCGATCAGCTCACGCCGTGGATCCAGACCAATTACGTCGGCGCGAACGCCATCCTCGTGCACGCCGGAACGAACGACCTCCTGCAGGGGCAAGGTCACCTCAATGCGGCGTACGATCTCGACATCATGGTCCGCTGGCTCATCGCGTTCAATCCGACGGCGCGGATCCTCGTGGCGAAGATCATCCCGCTCGCGGGGGTGTACGCCCCGCTCAACGCCGAGGCGAATGCGTACAATGTCTACGTCGACGGGATCGTCGCGACGCTGAAGTCGCAAGGTTATGTGAAGGTCGACGTGGTCGACATGAACACCGGCTTCCCGACGGCGACGCTCGCCGCCGACGGCATCCACCCGGACGCCAATGGTTATGCCTGGATGGCGGGCAAATGGCGGCAGAAGCTCAACGCGCTCGGGTGCTTCTGACCGATCGCCAGGCGCCGGGCGTCCGCCTCCGGGCGCTGGTTTGAGCGGGAGAGGCCGGGCATGCCACGCCGGGGGGGGGATGCCAATGGTTCCGCGGGGTTAGCGCTTCCTACCGCGCTACCCCGCGTCGGCAGGCGCCCGGCGAGCGTACCGAAGGCAACCCAGGCTATACTGGCCGCTCGAAGGAGGTGTCGATGCAGAACGAACGCGTGGGCAAGGTGCAGACGGTTCTGGGGTTGATCGAGCCGGAGCAGATGGGGACGACCCTGATGCACGAGCACTTGCTCATCGACATGCGCTGCCGTTACTTGCCGCCCGAGGGCGATCCCTCGCTCGGCGAGCTGCCTTATGCAATCGAGCGGCGCATGGATATCCTCTCGGATCCCGCGGGCAACCGCGACAACGTCATGCTGCTCGACGAGCAGGAGGCCATCGCGGAGATCCTCGAGTTCAAAAAGGCTGGCGGAGGAACGGTCGTCGACACAACCACCCTCGGGATCGGCCGCGATCCGCGGGCGCTCGCGCGCATCGCCGAGACCACGGGGCTACATGTCACGATGGGCGCAGGTTATTACGCCGCGGTCTCCCACCCGGCCGACATGGATGCGTTGAGCGAGGACGAGATCTACGAGCAAATCGTGCGCGAGGTAAACGAGGGGGTCGACGGCACGGGCATCAAGTGTGGTCACATCGGCGAAATCGGCGTCGACGCGATGACCCCCAACGAAATGAAGGTGGTGCGCGCCGCCGCCCGCGCCCAGCGCGCCACGGGCGCCATGCTGAACATCCACCAGATCTACATGGTCCTCAAGCGCCAGGGGCACGCCATCGCGGATGCCATCGAGGCCGCGGGAGGCGACCTGAGCCGCACGGTCTTCAGTCACATGGACGGGAGCGAGGAGGATCTCGAATACCAGACCAGCCTGATCCGGCGCGGCGTCACCATTGAATACGACGTGTTCGGCATGGAGTCCTACTGGGCGCGCATCGACATGCAAATGCCGCAGGACGACACGCGGATCCGGGCGGTCAAGCACCTCTTCGACGCGGGCCACGGCGACCACGTGCTGGTCGCCCAGGACATCTGCATGAAGATGATGCTCGTGGGCCGCGGCGGCTGGGGTTATGGTCACATCCTCAAGCGGGTCGTGCCGCGCTTCCGCAAGGTGGGCTTGAACGACGCCGAGCTGCGCAAGCTGCTCATCGACAACCCCCGCCGCTTGCTGCCCTTCACGAAGCCAAATCCGTGAAGACGGCCGCGATAGGCCCTTCTGTTGATGATGGGTTTTCGCGGTCCCGTTTCCAGCGCAGAGCTCGTGCAGCCGGGCGCAGTCCTCGACGAGTCCGGCGGCGGAGCTCGCGCGCGTGGCAGGCGTTGGGGAAGGCTAGTTGAGAGGCGGGAGCGGCTCGGCGGTGTTTGCCCTGCTCACTGACCCGCTTTCCATTCCCCGGCGGGCACCCCTTCTTTGCACGCCTTGGCCGCCGCATCCGCCGCCATGGGGAGCGGGCCGTCGTTGTAGTAGATCTTCGTTCCCTCCGGGGTCGCACAAGATCCGACGCGCTTGTCTGCCGGGCACGCCTCCATTTTGAATTCGCCGGTACACATGTTCTTGAGGAAGTCCTCGCCTGCCGCCGAGATGTTCTCGTCGCCGAACTGCCGGCAAATGCTTTCGGCCTTGATGACGTTGCAGGAGGCGACCTTGGCGCTCGCGGGCGCTGCCTTCTTTTCGGCCTTCTGCTCGGCCTTGCTCTCCGGCTTGGCCTCTCCGGGCTTGGCGCCCTCCGCCGCGGGCTTGTTATCGCAACCCGCACCAAACAGTCCGGAAAACACAATGGCGACAAGGGTAAGGGACGTTCGAATGCTGACCATGAGATCCTCTTTCCTGTGTTCGGGGGTGCGAGTACTCCCAATGTCAGGCTTGGTCAAGGGGAATGATTGCATGGCGGTTATCCTCGGCAAACTCGAGGACGAAGCGACGAACCCCTTGACGTTGTGGAACACAGTGCCGCGCCATCCAACCCAAAACGGTGGGTCGTGGAACGCACGAACGGTTGGCTCTGCAAGTCGCGCCTGCTCGACAAGGAATACGAGCGTACCATCGAATCGAGTCGTGCAGACGTCGTGCCCGCGTGATTGGTGTTCAACGCATCATGAGATCCTGTCCTCTGAGGAGCGTCACCTCGCGAACAGCTCGTTCAACGCCCGGTAGGAGAGGTCGGTATCGAAGAGCCTTTCGTACGAGCCGTGCTCGAGAAGATCGACACAGGCCCGGCGTGCCGCGCTGAGCGCCGCGAGGGCGAGCCCGGGCCCGGCGCTGAGACGCCGGACCCCGTGAGCCTTGAGCTCGGGGACGCTCGGCAATCCAGGCACGGCCATGACGTTGAGCGGCAGCGGCGTGGAGCGCACCAGGGCCTCGATCGCCGCCGGCGCCGTGACCTTCGGGACGAACAGACCGTCCGCCCCCGCGTCCGCATAGGCACGACCACGCGCGAGCGCCTCGCCAAGCGCGCTCTCCGGCGCCGCGCCGTGGATGAACACGTCGATGCGCGCGTTGATGAACACGTCCGCGAGCCTCGCCTCGCGCTTGCAGGCGCGGATCTTGTGCGCGAGGACGTCGGGCGGCCCGGACCGATCTTCGAGGTTCACGCCGACAGCCCCCGCATCCGCCACCCGCGCGACCGCCTCGACGACGGCGGAGGGTTCGTCCGCGTAGCCACGCTCGAAATCGACGGTGATCGGAATCGACACGACCGCGGCGATCTCACGCACGGCCGTGACGAGCACGTCGAGCGGCAGGTGCTCGCCGTCCGCATAACCGTGCGCCCAGGCCAGCGCGGCGCTGCTCGTCGCGATCGCCTCGGCGCCGGCGGCCTCCACGACGCGCGCCGAGGCCGCATCCCAGACGTTCGTCAGGACGAGGAGATGGCCCTCGGCGTGGAGCGCACGAAATCGCTCGGCGCGGCCTGCGGCCGTCATTTGGCCCCCGGCGTGTAGGTGCCCGCGGGCATCCGGAAGGCGACGTTCATGCGATTCCACGCGTTGATGTGGATCACGGCCAGCGTCAGCTCGACGAGCTCCGCCTCCCCGAAATGCCGGCGCGCCTCCTCGTAGACCACGTCCGGCACGCCGTCCTTGCCGAGCTCGGTCACGGCCTCGGCCCACGCAAGCGCGGCGCGCTCGCGATCGGAATAGAAGGGCGCTTCCCGGTATGCCGACAGGAGATAAAGCCGCTGCTCCGTCTCCCCGGCGGCGCGGAGATCCTTCGAATGCATGTCGATGCAAAATGCGCATCCGTTGATCTGCGAGACGCGCAGATTGACGAGCTCGATCAGCGTGGGCTCGAGGCCAGCGCTGCGCACGTGCTGCGCGAGGCCGAGGAGCGCGCGAAAGGCCTTCGGGGCGACTTCATTGTAGGCGATGCGTGCAGTCATGACGTTTCTCCTTGGACGAGGGTGTAGCGCCGGAGCGGTCCACGTGTAAGCTCCACTTTGCCCTCCACGGACTGGACCACTTCGCCCGCCATGAGCCGCCACACACGCGTACCCGAGCTACCGATGCCCCCTCGCGAGCACGGTGTCCCCATGCACCGCGCAGCCTACGACGCGCTTCGCGCCGCGATTCTCGAAGGACGTCTCAAGCCGGGCGGCCGCCTGCCCTCGACGCGTGACCTCGCGCAGCAGCTCGGGGTCGCGCGCGGCACGGTCGTCGCGGCGTTCGAGCAGCTCGCCGCCGAGGGCTACATCGTGGGCCGGCGGGGCTCCGGCACCTTCGTCAGCCGCGATTTGCCGGACGCATGGCTCAAGGTGAAACCCCCGGGCGCCGAGAGACGCGCTCGGCCACGCGCGCCGCACCTGTCGCGCTGGGCGGCAGGGCTCGACGGATCGAGCAACCCGTTCGGCCGGTCCGGCGCGCTTCGGCCGTTCGCCGCGCACCTACCGGCCCTCGACGTCTTCCCCCACGAGGTGTGGAGCCGGATGGTGTCGCGCGCCGCTCGGCGCGCCGTGGGCACGCGTCTCGCCGACATCGACATCCGTGGCGTGCGCGCGCTGCGCGAGGCCATCGCGGAGCACCTGCGCGTCGCGCGGGGCGTCTCGTGCTCGGCCGAGCAGGTGATCGTCATGCCCAGCGTGCAGCAGGCGCTCGACATCACCGCGCGGCTCGTCCTCGATCCAGGCGATCGCGCCTGGATGGAAGATCCCGGCTACGTGGGCGTGCGCCCTCTGCTCGAATGCCTGGGCGCGGAGCTCGTCCCGCTGCCCATCGACGGGGGTGGGCTCGACGTCGCCGCTGGCATCGAGCGTGCGCCGGACGCGCGTTTCGCTTACGTCACGCCGGCGCACCAGGCGCCGCTCGGCGTCACGCTTTCCATCGAGCGCCGCCTCGCGCTGCTCGATTGGGCTGCGGCGCACGGCGCGTGGATCTTCGAGGACGACTACGACAGCGAATTCCGTTACGAGGGCCGTCCGCTCGCGGCGCTCCAGGGGCTCGATGGCGCGGGGGTCGTCATTCACGCGGGGAGCTTCAGCAAAACGATGTCCCCCGCGCTGCGCCTCGCTTATGTCGTCGTGCCGGACGCGCTGCTCGACCGCTTCGTCACGGCGAAGAGCGTGCTCGATCGCTTCACACCGCCGCTCGCGCAGGCGGCGCTCGCCGAGTTCATGGGCGAGGGACACTTCGTATCGCACCTTCGGCGAATGCGAGAGCTGTATGCCGAACGGCGCGCTGCGCTGCTCGAGGCGATCGCGTCCGAGCTCGGGGGGGCCGTCGAGGTGATTGGCTCGAATGCCGGCCTCGATCTCTGCGTGTGGCTACCTCCCGGCGTGGACGACCGCGCCGCGGCCTCCGCGCTCGCCGCCCATTCGGTGGTCGCCACGCCGCTCTCGTTGCTCGCGATACGCCCGCTCCAGCGCGGCGGGCTCCTCCTCGGTTTCGCCGCGTTCAAGTCTGCGAGGCTTCGAGCGTCCGTCGAGGCCATGGGCGCTGCGCTCGCGCCGCACTTGCGTGCAGGAGGGTCTGCCCCCCACAGGGTTTGCCCGCGCATCTCTTGCTGAAGAAGCGTCGCCTCTCGGGCAACGGGAAGATCACTTCTCAGCCGGCGCAGGCCCTCCAGGTGGGGCATCCAGGAGCGCTTTCAGCTCGGGTGAATCGAGCCCATGCAGGAAAAACGCCCGCCGCACATTCGCGTGGTAGGTGGGATCTTCGTGGAGACGATGGCCCCCTCGGACGGCCAGAAATCGCGCGTTGCGGTAGGCCTGAGCGATGGTTTTGCCCGTGTCGGGCGAAAAGACCACATCGTCGAGGCCGGACACCACCAGGACCTCGCCCGCGAAGCTCTGACGATCGAGCTCCAGGTCGGGCGGCGCCATGCCCGAGCTCAGGTAATCGGCCAGCACCTCGGACGCCCATTCATAAAGCAGGTGAGGCCGGGCCCGCGGCGCCTCACCATATCGACGAAGATCATGGCCGGCCAGCTCGAACATGCGCACCTTGACCGCATCGGCCGCTGTGCCGCCGAGCGCGGTGCGGGCCAGCGTCCAGTTCAAGCTCGGCTCGAGCCAAAGCCGCCGATACAAGCCCTTCTCCCCGTGCTGGAGCGATTGAATGACCTCGCGCTGCGTCGCGCGCCCGCTCGAGCCCTCGCGGCCGAGCTGATAGAGTAGATACGCGAGCTCCGCGCGCTCGACGTCCCCCGAGGCGACGACGGCTTCGAGCGCCTGCGCGGCCTCCGGGTCGAGCTCGCCGAAGTCGCGGGCGTAGTCGACGCCCCTCTGTCTCGCGAGGTCGGGCGCCCCGGTCGAAGACAAGAGCACCCTCGAGACGTGCCGACCGTAGCGATGGAGATACTGCTGCGCGAGCACGCCAGCACCCGACCCGCCGTAAATCATGATCCGCCCGTCTTCGGGGAGCAGGCCACGTTCGGCCATGTGCTGCCGGACGCGCTCCAGATCCTCGACGCGCTGCCAGGACCCATAAAAATTCATCGCGCGGCGCAGGTCGACATGCCCGTCCGGATAGACCTCGGGAAAAAGCGTGGGCGCGTGGCCCCGGTGCCCCACGAGGACATACGACAAGCCCGGGAGCTGCCCTTCAAAAAAGGACATGTCGGGGTTGATGCCCACGAGCTCCATCTGGCCGTCGGTGAAAAAGAACACGACGGGACCGCCCCGCTCGAACCCGGGGCTCAATAGGTAAAAGTCTCGAAAGGACCCGAGGCCCGGATTCGCATGGTCGAGCGGGAGGTCGATGTACGAGTGACGATCGTCCGGGGGCATCTCGTCGTAGTGCGCGCCCAGCGCAAGCCGGGACGTCGGGGGCCTTCGGCTCGCGCGAAACTCGGCATAGGCCCAGGAGCCAAGAGCGATGCCGCACGCGATGAGGACGAGCAGCAGCGTCCGCACGAGCCGCCGGCGTCGCCCCTTCGGTCGAAGCTCGGCCGCGGCCGGCTTGCCCGTCGTGGCTCGGTTCTTCATAACGGCAAAGCTTCGCAGGTTGGGCCGCCCGCGCGTTTGAAGAACGCGCCGGGTGTGAGCCCGACGAGCTGACGGAAATCGGCGATGAGGTGGGCTTGGTCATAATAGCCCGCCTCTGCGGCGATGCGTGCCCAATCGCACGAGGTCGCTGCCATTCGCACGGCGCGTTGCAGGCGAACGGCCCGCGCGAACTCCTTCGGGCCAATGCCGATGTTTTCGGTGAAAGCGCGGCGAAGGTGCCGCGCCGTGACGCCGAGCCGGTCGGCGACACTCTCCACCCGGACCTCGCCCCCTTCGAGCAAGCAAACCGCGCGACGAGCGAGCGGCCCCGATGCCGTCTCGAATGGTTGGCCGGCACGAACGGCGAGCGCCCGGGCGACGCGGTCCATCACGTCCGCGCGGCTCCTCGCGGCGAGTAGCTCCTCGCAGAACTCGCGCCCCGCGTGGCCCCACACGTCCTCCAGCGGAACGATACGGTCCGTGAACTCGCTGGCGGCCACGCCGAGCAGCGGAACCGACCAGCCTGGCTTGAACCGAAGAGTGACGGTCCGCGCGAGGCCGGTCTTGCTCTTGAATATCGCGCGCGTTCGGGGACCCGCGACCCACACGTCCCCCTCGCGCCCGCCCTCGAACGCTCGAAAAACGAAGCTCGTTCTGCCGTCGGGAAGCCATTCGACGTCGACGGCCTGACCGGGAGGAGGCGCGACCGCACGGATGTCCTCGACGAAGCGCGGGAGCGCGAGATTGGGGAGGTCCATCGCTGCGGCCATGATCGTTTCTCTACCGCTCGCTGTCGAGAGCTTTCATGTGCTGGGCGGGGTAGCGTGTGCCGCTGATCGCGTCCGCTGGCACGATACTCTCGAGCGCCGCGACGTCGCTCGCCGACAGCGGCTTGTCGAGGGCCACGAGGGCATCGTCGAGCTGGGCTCGCGTGCGGGCCCCGACGATCGGCACCAGCGTGGGCTGCTTCGCCAGCACCCACGCGAGCGCGACCTGCGCCGGCGTCATCCCTCGCTCGCCGGCAAAGGCGTGAAGCTGCTCGACGACGCTCGCGTTTTTTGCCCCTTGCTCGCCTGCGAAGCGTGGCATGTACTGTCGGAAGTCCCCCTTTCCCGAAGGCTTGCTTCCGGTGAGCAGCCCCCGCGAAAAGACCCCGTAAAGCGTCGCGCTGATCCCGAGCTCTGCGAGGGCAGGAAAGATGGACGCCTCGGGCCCGCGCGTCGCGATCGCATACTCGATTTGCAGGTCCACGATCGGGTGCACTTTGCTCGCACGTCGAATCGTCTCGACCCCCATTTCGGACAGACCGATATGCCGGACGAAGCCGGCCTTGATGAGGTCGGCGATGGCCCCGACGGTGTCCTCGATGGGCACCTGCGGATCGAGACGCGCGGGGCGGTATACATCGATGACCTCCACGCCCAGCCGTTGCAGGCTGTAAGCCGCGAAGTTCTTCACGGCCGCAGGGCGGGTGTCGATGCCCAGCGCGGCGCCGTCCGGTCCGCGCATCGCGCCGAACTTCACCGAGAGCTGGACCTTGTCGCGCACCCCCTCGATCGCGCGTCGGAGGAGGAGCTCGTTGTGCCCGTTGCCGTAGAAGTCTCCGGTGTCGATCAGGGTGATTCCTCGCTCGATGGCGTGGCGGATCGTCGCCACGCTCTCGGCGTCTTCGGCCGGGCCGTAGGCGCCGGACATCGCCATGCAGCCGAGGCCGACGGGAAAGACGCTGGGCCCGGTCTTGCCCAGCGGAGTCGATCGGAGCGGGGAGCGGCTCATCGTGGCGTCGAGGTGGGTCATGTGGAGTTCATGCCACGCGCCCCACTGCTCCGATTGGAAAAACCGGACATTTCAATGCACCGCGGACGTCGACTGGGTGGGGGGGTGCGGCGCGGGGCGACCCGATCAAGATGTCCGGTCCTTCCAATCGGAGAGCGGCGGAAAGAGGCACGAAGGCGGTGGACGTACGCTGTATCCAGCCAACCACCTTCAGGAGCGAAAACATGCAAGACAAGCGCGTCGCCTTGGTCACGGGGGCCAATCAGGGGATCGGCCTTCAGATCGCAAAGGAGCTCGCTGCGAAAAATTTTATTGTCCTCGTCGGTTCACGCGACTTCGCGCGTGGAGAGGCGGCGGCCAAGACGATCGACGGCGACGCCCGCGCGCTCCAGCTCGACGTGACGGATCGGGCATCGATCGCCGCTGCGGCGAAGCGCATCCGCGAGGAGCTTGGCCGCCTCGACGTGCTCGTCAACAACGCGGCCATCTCGCATGCGGGACGGCGACCGGGCGTGACCGTCGAGGAGTACGCCAAGTCGACCCTCGCGAGCAACGTGTCCTTCGATGAACTACGCGCGGTGTGGGAGACCAACGTATTCGGTGTCCTCGCCGTTTACCAGGCGATGCTGCCGCTCCTGCGCGAGGCGCCGGCGGCCCGCATCGTCAACGTATCGAGCGGCGCTGGCTCGCTGACGATGAACGCGGACCCGACTTTCCCCTGGCGCTCGATCTTCGGCCCCGTCTACCCTGCGTCCAAAACGGCTCTCAACGCTATGACGCTCGCCATGGCGATCGAGCTGGAGTCGACCGGGATCAAGGTCAACGCCGCCTCCCCGGGCTTCACCAAGACGAACCTCAACAACTATGCGGGCACGGAGACTGTCGAGGAGGGCGCCCGCGAGGCGGTGCGCCTTGCGCTGCTCGGCCCGGACGGCCCGACGGGTACGTTCTCGCACGCAACACTCGGACGGCTCCCGTGGTGATCGCGTCTCTTGGGCACGCACAGCGCACGCGCGACAGCCTCCTCGTATGCCCATCGCCCGCGTAATCGCGGCCGCACCGCCCCCTGCTGGGGACTGCCTTCAACCCTGTTGGGCGGCCGCCCAATCCGAGCGCAGCAAACCGTAAATGTTGAAGTCGTGCGGTTGTCCACGACAAATACGATAACTCCTCAGGCAGCCCTCACGCACAAACCCACGGCGCTCGAGCAAGCGCTCCGACCGCCTGTTGTCGACCCTGACGAAGGCGTGTACGCGATCGACCTGGTCCTGCCGATAAGCCCACTGAAGTACGGCATCCACAGCTTGGCGCATCAGCCCCTTGCCCCAGTGAGCATGCGCCAGGTCGTACGCCAGCTCGGCCCAACGGTGTACCTTGGACCACTCGTTGAAACCGCAGGTGCCGACAAGCTGATCATCGTGCTGGAGGGCGATCCCCCATTTGGACAGCTCGCCCTCCGCCCAACGGCGCAGAGACCGCTCGATGATTGCTTCGACCAACGGCACCGATACAACAGGATAGCTGGTCAATTCTGTAACGGCGGGATCTCGCAGGTAGGCGTAGAACGCGGCAGCGTCGGATACCCGAAGCGGGCGCAGGCGCACTCCATCGAGGTCAATCGTCGGCGGATGTTGTGTCTTGTCTGCCATGGGGAAGTCCTACGTGGCTGTGGTTCGCTGTCCAGAATCCGTGAACAGCACCCCGACGCACAAGGGTATAAATCTCATGACCTTCGCCGGCCTACAAGAGGGAATCTGCAGCTCGCGCACCGTGCAGCCGGCCCGAGTGTAGCGGATGCTATCCGCCGAACGGCCAGGTGCTCACCGGCGGCACACAAGAAGTTTCCGCCGAGCTCCCGAACATCCGTGCGAGATGCCGTCCGGTGCAGCACCGTGGTTGGCACGACTGTCCGCGACTTCGATGCTACCGCAACACAGGTGACGACCAGGCGCTCGTGAGGTAGGCTCGCAGGGAGGAGCCGTGTTGGACCCTGAGATCATGCGCTGGCGGCTATCGACGCGTCGGGCGAGCCCGCTGGCATTCCGAGCGGCGCTGACGGGCGTTCCTGTGGGCGAACGCGATGGGTGGCTCGATCGGGTCTTTGGGCTCGGCGAGCTACCGCACGACGACCCTGAACTGCCACGCGGCTGCGTTCCATATCTGCCGTGCTCGGTCGATACGCTGCTGCGCATGATCGAGCTTGCCGAGGTCCAAGCCGACGATGTGTTCGTGGACGTCGGCTCCGGCCTCGGGCGGGCCACGGCGCTGACGCACTTTTTGACGGGAGCGAGCGCGATTGGGGTCGAGATCCAGTCGGCGCTCGTTCGCAAGGCACGTGGCCTCGCCGCACGATTGAATGCACAGCGGGTGTCGGTGATCGAAGGCGATGCGGCGAAGATCATTCGTTACATCACGATCGGCTCGGTCTTCTTTCTGTATTGCCCCTTCAGCGGTGATCGGCTCAACCAAGTCATGAACGACCTCGAGTCGATCGCTCAGACGCGTGAGATCCGGGTATGCAGCGTCGATTTACCCTTGCCCTCGCGCTCATGGCTCGCGCCCGTGTCGATCTCCGGTGATCTTGCGGTCTATCGAAGCTGCTTTCCTCGTCAGAAGTACGGTTGATGCAGGTGCCAACCACAGGGTTCGTTCGCGCCCGCAATCATCTGCGGTCCGCTTCCAACGGCAGGACCACTGCGCGCCGCATAGGAGCGGCCAGCCGTCGTTCCCTCGAAACAAGTGCGAGCGCCCAGCATGGTCAGCGTCCGATTCCCAGCCGTTCCCGCCCGCGACGTCAAACAAACCCCTGCCATGGCCTGAGCGAAGATGGGCATGCGCTCGCCATTTTCGACGCAGAGCGATCGAAAGCACGATCATGGAAAGTCGATCTCGACATGGTAAGCGCCATCTCGAAGCGTGGCTTTCACGGGGAGCTCGCTTTTGTAAAAAATAGCCATCATCGACTTGTTGCTCACCAGCACGTTCGCAGAGAAGCCCGTGACCCCGCGTGCACGCGCCACCTCGGCCATGCGCCGCATGAGCAGCGTGCCAACCCCGCGCCCCTGCCATTCGTCGCGCACCACGAAAGCGATGTCCGCCCTCCGCGTCGCCGGGACCACGTCGTAGCGGGCGAGGCCGATGATCTCCTCGCAACCGTTGTCGCTGTGAATCACCACGAGGCCCATGTTTTGCTCGTAATCGAGGCGCACGAGTTGCAGCAGCTCCTCGTGCGGGTGAGAGCGTTTGAACGTCATGAACCGCTGGTAGGTGCTCTCGTCGGAAAGGCGGTACAAAAGGTCCTTCAGCGCGTCCTCGTCCGATATGCGCAAGGGGCGCACGAGCACCTCCTGCCCGCCTGGTAGCGTCTCGCGCCGCGCCTCCTCCCACGGGTACGCCGAGCGCGCGCAGGTCTGGTCGCCGAAGACGTAGCGACGCTGCTTGGCCGCCGCGAGCAGGTCAGCGCGGTGATCGGGGTGAGCGATATCGATGAGCGCGAGCGCGCGCTGGCGGATGTTCTTGCCCCAGAGATCGGCGGTGCCGTGCTCGGTGACCACGTAGTGCACATCGCCCCGGCTCGTGACGACGCCCGCGCCTTGCTCGAGCCCCGGCACGATGCGGCTCACTTGGCCCTCCTTGGCCGTCGAACGCAATGCGATGATGGGCTTGCCGCCACGGCTGCGCGCCGAACCTCGGATGAAGTCGACCTGGCCCCCGATGCCCGAGAAGAAGCGCCCCATCAGCGTGTCCGCTGCGACCTGGCCGGTCAGATCGACGGCGAGGGCCGCGTTGATCGCAATCATCATGTCGTTCTGGGCGATGATGAACGGGTCATTCGTGAAGCCCGAGGGGCGCATCTCCACGGCGGGATTGTCGTGCACCCAGTCGTAGAGCGCCTGGCTGCCCATCACGAACGACGTGACGAGCTTGCCTGGCAGGAGCGTTTTTCTGCGACCGTTGATCACGCCGCGAAGCACAAGGCGCATCACGCCGTCGGAAAACATCTCGGTATGCACGCCGAGGTCGTGGTGCTCTTCGAGCGCGGCGAGGGCAGCATCGGGGATCCTGCCAATGCCGGTCTGCAATGTGGCACCGTTCGGGACGAGGCTGGCGATATGGCGGCCAATGGTGCGATCGACCTCGTCGAGCGGCTCGGCAACACGCGTCGGCAAGGGCGTGTCGACGGGCACGAGGTGCTGGATGCGATCGACGTTCAAGAACGAATCGCCATGCGTGCGGGGCATGCGTGGATTGACCTCGGCTAGAATGAGATCGGCGGCGTCGATCGCGGCCCGCACGATGTCCACGGAAACGCCGAGGCTCACATAGCCGTGCGTGTCGGGCGGCGACACCTGGATGAGCGCGACGTCGATGCGCACGCGTCGCGAGCGGATGAGCTCGGGAATGTCCGAAAGGAAGACCGGCATGAAGTCGGCACGCCCCTCGGCCACCGCGTCGCGCACGTTCGGCCCGATGAAGAACGCCGTATGACGGAAGCGGCATTCGAGCCCGGCTTTGACGTAGGGGGCGGGTCCCAGGGTGAGCAGGTGGACGATATCATTGCCTTCGAGGTGATGGCCATGCTCGACCATGGCCTCGACGAGCCGCGCAGGCTCGGCCGCACCCGAGCCAATGAGGATGCGGCGACCGCGCGGGATGGAGCGCGCTGCGCCTTCAGGAGTCGTGATCTTGTGGGAGAAGCGCTGTTGCCAGGATGTGGGATCCACGAGAAACCTCCGTCAGGCTCAGCAAATCCTCGGGAGCTGCTCGCCCGCAGGGATGTCGAGCAACCGGCTCGTGCCAAGACGACTTCGGAGCGTGACCCGGCCGGCCCGACCAGGCGCCGCGTTGTCGAGGACTTTCCCGATCCGCGCTGGCTCCGGAGCCGCCGGATGGGCGCGCATCACCTCGATGGCCGCCGCCGCGTGCTCCTCCGGCACGAACGCGACAAACCGGCCCTCGCACGCGACATAAAGCGGATCGAGTCCGAAGAGCTCGCACGCGCCGGCCACCGTCTCGTTCACGGGAACTGCGCGCTCGTCGATCTCGATGTCGACGCCCGCATCCACGGCGATCTCATTGAGCGCCGAGGCGAGCCCGCCGCGCGTCGGATCGCGAAGGCAATGCGGCACGACACCTGCCGAGAGCAGCGCGGCGACGAGCCCGTCGAGCGGCGCGCAATCGCTCTCGAGCGCCCCCGTGATCGTCAGCCCCTCGCGCATCGAGAGCACCGCGATTCCATGCCGCCCGAGGTCGCCGCTCACGAGCACCTCGTCGCCCGGCCGAACCTCGCGAGGCTCGATCGTGATCCCCTCCGGCACGATGCCCACACCGGTCGTCGTGACAAACATGCCGTCTCCCTTGCCGCGATCCACGACTTTCGTGTCACCCGTGACGATCTCCATCCCCGACGCGCGGGCGACGTCGCGCATCGAGGCGACCACACGGATGAGGTCGGCCATGGGAAGGCCCTCCTCCAGCACGAAGGCAACCGCGAGCCAGCGGGGCGCAGCACCGGTCATGGCGAGGTCGTTGATCGTGCCGCAAACGGCGAGCTTGCCAATGTCTCCGCCCGGGAAGAACAGCGGCCGCACCACGTAGCCATCGGTGGTCATCGCGATGCGGCCCTTGGGAGCCTCCACGACCGCGCTATCGTGCCGCGCGGATAGCGCGGCGCCTCCGAACGCGGGCATGAAAATCTGCTCGACGAGCTCGCGTGACAGACGACCTCCGCCGCCGTGCGCGAGCTGCACGGTCCAGTGCCGGAGCGGCGCCGGGCATGCGAGATCGAAATCGCGCGCGGTCACGACCCAGCCCTCCGGTAACGATAGTAGGCCGCGCAGGCGCCCTCGGAGGACACCATCGTCGCTCCGAGCGGTGTCTCGGGCGTGCAGCGCGTGCCAAATGCCAGGCAGGCCGAGGGTTTTTCGAGCCCTTGCAGCACCAGGCCGCTGATGCAGACCGACGGCTCCTCGGTCGAGATGGTCCCCACATTGAAACGCGCCTCCGCGTCGTGCTGCGCGTACTCGGGGCGGAGCCCGAGCCCACTCTCCGGGATATCGCCGATTCCACGCCACTTCCGCGGTACGACCCTGAACACCTCCGCGACGACGCGCATCGCCTCGCGGTTGCCCTCCGGGCGCGCCGATCGCGCGTACTGGTTCTCGACCTCCGCGCGCCCCTCCTCGAGCTGCACGACGCACATGTGAATGCCCTGCAGAAGGTCCGCCGGCTCGAAGCCCGTGACAACGATGGGCGTGCGATGGCGCGCGGCGATGGGCCGGTACTCGTCCGTGCCCATCACCGTGCACACATGGCCCGCTGCGAGGAAGGCGTCGACCCGGCAATCCGGCGAAAAGAGGATCGCGGAGAGCGCCGGGGGCACGAGCACGTGTGAGACGAGCATCGAGAAGTTGCATATGCCGCGCCGCCGCGCCTCGCGTATGGCCATGGCATTCGCTGGCGCCGTGGTCTCGAAGCCGACCCCGAAAAACACGACCTCTCTGCCCGGGTTCTGGCGGGCAATCTCCAGCGCGTCGAGCGGCGAATAGACGATGCGCACGTCGGCACCCTCGCTCTTCGCACAGAGGAGGTCCGAGCGCGTTCCCGGCACGCGCAGCATGTCGCCGAACGAGCAAAAGATCACCCCGGGCTTGGCCGCAATGGCGACGGCACGGTCGATCATCTCCAGGGGCGTCACGCATACGGGACAGCCGGGGCCGTGCAAGAGCTCGAGCCCAGGCGGGAGCAACGCGTCGATGCCGAAGCGTACGATGGAGTGCGTCTGGCCGCCGCAGACCTCCATGATGCGCCACGCGCGCGTGACCCTCGCGGTGATGGCCGCGGCGTAGCGGCGGCAGACATCGGCGTCCCGGTACTCATCCACGTACCTCATTCGATCCTCCCGTGCGGCCGGCGCCCGAGCTCGCCAAGGTCGCCGATCTCCTCCAGGTAGGAGAAGACGCGGGCGGCCTCGGCCTCGTCGATGCGGGTGATCGCGAATCCCACGTGTACGATCACCCAGTCTCCCTCGCACGCCTCGGGCACGTATTCGAGGCACACGTCCCGCACGACGCCGCCGAATGCGACGTGCCCATACCGGAGATCGCCCTCCCGCACATCCAGGATCTGGTCCGGCACTCCGAGACACATCACCGTCCTCCCGTTCGATACGCGGCAATCGCCGCCTGGCCCACGGAGATCCCACCGTCGTTCGTCGGGACGCGTACCGGCAGGCGCACGTCGAATCCGTCGGCGCGCAGCCGCGAGGCGAGCGCGCGCGTGAGCAGATCATTCTGGAAGCAGCCGCCCGCGAGCACCACGCGGGGCAGATTCACTCGCTCCGCAACACGGGCGCCGAGCTCGACCAGGCTCGCGTGGAATCGAGCCGCAATCTCGGCGAGCGGCCGACCGGCGGCCCGATCCGTCAATACGGCCCGCACGAGTGGCCCCGTGTCGGCGACCGCGGGGGCCCCGTCCAGAAGTGGCAATGCATAAGGCTCCGGGCGCGGATCGGGGTGCGTCGCGGCGAACCATTCCAGTTCCATGGCCGCCTGCCCTTCGAACGAGCATGTATTCCGCAGGCCGAGAAGCGCCGCGACCGCGTCGAAGAGACGCCCCACGCTGGTCGAGAGCGATACCGCAAACCCGCGGTCCATCGCCGCGAGCAGACTGGACGCGGCGGATTCATCCCATAGCCCGCGCGCCGCCGTGAGAGTGTCCGGGCCGAGGGTCGCGTGAAGCAGGCCGAGCGCGCTCCGACGCGGCTCGCGGGCGGCCCGATCGCCGCCCGGTAGGTGGAATGGCCGAAGGTGCGCGACGCGGCAGAAGCCGGAGGCGCTCGCGACGAGCGCCTCGCCACCCCACGCGCTGCCGTCTGCCCCGAGCCCCACACCATCCCACGCGAGCCCGAGCACTTCACCTTCGTCCAGGCCGTGCTCGGCCACCACGGACATCACGTGGGCGTGGTGGTGCTGCACGCGCACGAGCTCTGCTCCCCATTCGCGTGCAAGTCGCTCGGCAAGGCGGCTCGACGCGTAATCCGGGTGCAGATCGCATGCAATGACCGATGGGCGCAGGTCGAAGAAGCGGGTCATGTCCCTTGCCGTGCGCTCGAGCAGATCCACGGCGGCGGGGCCATCCAGATCGCCGAGATGCTGGCTCATCAAAAGCTCGCCAGCCGCGGCGAGTGTGATCGTGCTTTTCAGGTGCGCGCCCACGGCGAGAACGGGTACATCGGCGGCCCATCGCGCGACGGAGAGGGGCGCGAACCCTCGGGCGCGCCGGATCACGGAAATGCCGTCCGGGCCCGCACGCACCACGGCGTCGTCCACGGCCCGCACAATGGGCCGGTCATGAACGAGAAACAGATCGGCGATGCCCGCGAGGCGCGTGAGGGCCTCGGGCACCTCCACGGCGAGCGGCTCCCCCGAGAGATTGCCGCTCGTGCAAACGAGCGGGCGGCCGGCGGCCTCGGCAATCAATCGGTGCAGCGGTGAGGCGGGCAGCATGGCGCCCACGAGCGGGCTTCGCGGCGCCACCTCGGGGGCGAGGACGGAGGGCACTCGGCAGCGCGCGAGCACGATGGGCGCCTCCGGGCCCGCGAGCGCGCGCATCTCCTCGGCAGAGAGCACGGCCGCCGAACCTGCGGCGCGCGCGTCGGCGAAGAGCACTGCAAAAGGCTTCTCATCGCGCCGCTTCCGGCGGCGGAGCACCCTCACCGCATCGCCATCCGTCGCGTCCACGAGGAGCTGGAATCCCCCCACGCCCCGCAGCGCGACGACGCGGCCCGCACGCAGCGCCGATGCGGCGGCTCGGAGCGCGCGATCCGCCTCGGCGATCTCCTCCCCCGCAGGCGACAGCAGGGAAAGACGGGGGCCGCAGCGCGGGCAGGCGATCGTCTCGGCGTGGAAGCGACGGTTGCTCGGGTCCTCGTATTCGTGCCTGCATTCGTCGCAGAGCGCGAAGGTCCGCATCGAAGTGCGGTCGCGATCGTAGGGCAGCGATGCGATGATGGAATAGCGCGGTCCGCAGCGGGCGCACGTGGTGAAGGGATAACCGCGGCGCCGGCCCTCCTGGGCGAGGGTCTCTGCCATGCAATCGGCACAGGTTGCGAGATCGGCGGGTAGCAGCGGCGCCGGCCGCGTGCCCTCCTCGCTCGGCAGGATCGAGAAACCGGAAGGTTGCGCCGCGCCCGTGCGCGCGGGTAGCTCGCGGCGCTCGATTCGCGTGACGGCGCCTGGCTTGGGCAAGTCGAACGCGAGCGCGCGGACGAACTCCTCGATCTCCTCGGGAGAACCCTCGGCCTCGATTTCCACGGCGCAACAGCCGTTCCTGACCCAGCCCGACAAACCGAGCGCCGTGGCCTTGCAATAGACGAACGGCCGGAAGCCCACGCCCTGAACGACCCCCTCCACTTGCAAGGACACGCGCGCCATACCGCCCCCTCAATCAACTTCCATGCAATCGATGCCGAGACCCGTCGGCCCCAGCAGCGTGGCCTCGGTCGAGCCACATCGAGGGCAAAGGAGCAGGTGCCGCTCGGGCCGGTACGTCTTCCGGCAGGCGTGGCACTCGGCCTCGACCCGGAGGAGCACGAGATCGAGCCGCGCCCCCTCGGCCTTGGTTCCGCGGGCGTGCGCGGCGAAATGAAACGCAATCGCCTCCGGATCGAGTTGCTCCGTTTCGGCAACCCAGCCTTGCACCGCGCGTACGCGTGCCGCGCCCTCGTCGTCGGCTCGCGCGAGCGCCAAACGAAGAACCTCTTTGCCCAGCGAGGACTCGTGCATATCTCGTCGGCTCCTCTTCAGCTTCAGCTCGCTCCCGCGACGAGGTTTCGCACGGCCTCGACCGCGCGCGGGACGGCGGCGAGCGCCTCGGGCGACAGGCCATACGCGAGGCAGGCCGGGCGCTCGACGGAGATCGCCACGATCGAGATGTCGCGACAGACCTTTTCGGGGCCGATCGCGCGGGCGAGCCCGAGGACCTGCCCCACGGTCAGCCCGTGCGTCGAAAGGGGTGCGATATCGCGTGCGTCGAGCGCCTCCTCCGCGAGCACGTGCACCGTGCCCGTGCCGCCGCCCCCCAGAACCGCGTCCACGAGGATGACGCGACGCGCGCCTTCTAGAAGGGGCAGAAGCGCCGAGGGCTCGTCCACCTCGCAGAGATCGACGCCTTCGCCTGCGCCCTGGGCGCGCAATGCGTCGAGCACGGCCGGACCCACTCCATCATCGCCTGCCGCACGCTGACCCATACCAATCACGCGAACGATCACATCAATCCTCCCGCTCGATTGCGAGGCGCAAAAAGTGGGTCGAGCAGGAGATGCAGGGATCGAAATTACGCACGGCCTGCTCGGCCCGCCGCGTGGCCGCCGCGTGGGGCATCGCGGCGAGCGTCGGGGCAAGCTGCCAGAGATCCTGCTCGATGCATTTCTGGTTCTGGGAGGTGGGCGGAACGATGCGGGCGTCCTCGACGAGCCCGGCCTCGTCCAGCGTGTATTTGTGCCAGAGCATGCCGCGCGGCGCCTCCGTGCAGCCATGTCCCGTGGCCCTGCGCGGGGCCACCGCGATCGCGGGCGCGTCGGGCGGCGCGTACCCGTGGATGATGCGGATCGCCTCGTCGAGCGCCTGGATGATCTCGACCATACGCGCGAGCAGGCTCTTGTATACATTGTGGCAAGGCGGGACGAACTCCACGCGCTGTGCGGCGTCACGGGCCCGTCCGCCGAGCCGATCGAAGTTCAGGTTGAATCGAGCGAGCGGCCCGCACTGATAGTCGCCTCGGCCGCGAACGACCGAGTGCAGCGCGGTCGAGTGCGGCACTTGCTGCTCGGCAAAGTGCTCCTCGTACGCGTGCAGGTCGATGTCGAGGCCCTTGTTCGAGACGATGCGACCCTCGCAGAACGGGTACTCCTCCGCGTGGCGCAGCGCGACGAACTCGTAATCGCGCTCGAACGCCGGGAAATCGAACCGCGCCGCCCAGTCGAGGCACAGCTCCGCATCTCCGAGCGCGGTTTCCAGCACGGGCAAGAGCGCCGATAGCTCAGCGCGGGTCGGCACGCGGTAGAACCCGCCGACCTTGACGTTGATCGGATGGATCTCCCGTCCGCCGAGGGCGGCCACGATCGCATTCCCAGCCTTCTTGATGCCGAGGCCGCGCGTGACCCATTCGCGGTGGTCCTTCGCCATCGCGATCGCGTCCTCGTAGCCCAGGAAATCGGGCGCGTGCAGCATGAACACGTGCAGCCCGTGGCTCTCGATCCACTCGCCGCAGTAGAGCAGACGCCGAAGCGCGCGGAGCATGCCGTCCGCCCGTATGCCGAGCGCATCCTCGATGGCGTGGCAGGCGCTCATCTGATAAGCGACGGGACAGATGCCGCAGATACGTGCGACGATATCGGGGACTTCGAGGTACGCCCTGCCGCGCAGGAACGCCTCGAAGAAACGAGGCGGCTCGAAGATACGCAGCTCGACCGCCGTGGGTTTGTCCCCCTTGAACCGGATGATGAGCGCCCCCTCGCCCTCGACGCGAGCGAGGGAATCGACCTTGATCGTCCTAGCCACGGCCCCCCTCCTTCGGCCGGATCTGCACGAGCTGCTCTTCCTGCGCCCTCCGGAACGGCGGCGCGGCCGCGTTGAACGTGGCGTACGTGCGCGCGATGTCCTCGTGGCTCGCGCCCGCGGCGACGAGCGCCCACTCGAGCCCGCCCGTATGGGTCGTCTCGGCCGGGCCGAAGCAGCCATAACAACCGCGGTGGTACGTCGGGCAGAGGGCCCCACAGCCCGCGTGCGTGACCGGGCCGAGGCAAGGCGTCCCGTGCGCGACCATGACACAGACGTTCCCGCGCAGCTTGCATTGCACGCACACCGAGTGGCTCGCGATCGACGGCTTTCGATCGGAGAGGAGCGCCGAGAGCACCGCGAGGAGCTGGCGCTTGTCGATGGGGCAACCGCGGAGCTCGTAATCGACCTTCACGTGGTCCGCGATGGGCGTCGAGGTCGCGAGCGTGTCGATGTACTCCGGTCGCGCATAGACGATGCGCGCGAATTCCTTCACGTCACGGAAGTTGCGGAGCGCCTGGACGCCGCCAGCCGTGGCGCACGCGCCGATGGTGACGAGGACACGCGACTGGGCGCGGACCTCGCGGATGCGCTCGACGTCGTGCAGTGTGGTGATCGACCCCTCGACCAGGCTGATGTCGTACGGGCCCCGGAGGACCCCGCTCGACGCCTCGGCGAAGCTCGCGATCCGAACGGCGTCGGCCAGGAGGAGCAGCTCGTCCTCGCAATCGAGGAGGCTGAGCTGGCACCCATCGCAGGAGGCGAATTTGAAGACGGCCAGCTTGGGCTTTTTCTTCTTCCGTGTAGGCACGCTACACCTCCCTCACCAGGAGCAGGTCCAGCACCCGGTCGTAGCGGTACACGGGGCCGTCTTTGCACACGAAGGAGGGGCCAAACTGGCAATGACCGCAGAGGCCGGTGCCGCAGCGCATGTTGCGCTCCATGGTGATCCATATCCTGTCCAGCGAGACGCCGAGCCGCTCGAGCTCGCGGGCGCAGAAGCGCATCATGATCTCGGGGCCGCAAATCATGGCGAACGCTCTTCCGGGATCGAATGCCGCCCGGCTGATGAGCTTGGTGACGACGCCCGTATTTCCTCTCCAATCGCTCCCGGCCGTATCGACCGTGACCTCGACCTCGACGTCGAGCCTGCTTCGCCAGCGCTCGATCTCCTTGCGGTAAAGGATGTCGTCGGGGGTGCGGGTGCCGTAGAGCAAAGCGACCCTGCCAAACGCTTCGCGATGGCGGAGCGCGTGGTAGACGACGGGGCGCAGTGGGGCGAGGCCGATGCCACCGGCGATCACCACGAAATCGCTTCCCTCCGCCTCACGGACCGGCCAGGCGCTACCGAACGGTCCGCGCACGCCCACGACGTCACCACGACCGAGGCGCTCGAGGGCGCGCGTCACTGTGCCCACGGCGCGGATCGTGTGTTCGAGCCGATCGGGCCGGTGGGGATCGCCGCTGATCGAAATGGCCGATTCACCGGCGCCGAACGGGTACAGCATGTTGAATTGGCCCGGCAGGAACGGAAAACCGCCGCGGGCAGAGACGTCGAGCTCGAACGTGAAAACACCGTGCGTCTCCCGCTTCGCTCGCGCGATGCGGAGCGGCTCGGGGAGCATCGGGTCGGGGGCGGGTGAGACGCTCATGGCCGGGCCCGATAGACGTCGAGCGCCTGCAGCCGCGCCCGCTGCAGGCGGCTATGGACCTCGTTCAAAAGCCGTCGGGTGAAGGCGTACCCGAAGCTGTGGTCGGCCTCGAGCTTGGCGTGCAGGCAGGTGCCATCGATTGCGAAGAGGTGCGCCAGATGGATTCCGCGCGCATCGAGCCCCCACCGATAGGGCGGAAAGAGCGTCGACCAGCCGAGCGCGTCACCCCCGCCAACGGTCTCGATCACGATGGTTCCACGGGCGCCATCCTGGATCTCGAGGGCGATTTTTCCGGAGCGAATGAGGTAAAGCTCATCGGCGCGCTGGCCCTCGCGGAAAAGGAACTGGCCTTCTTCGAGGCGGACGTTCCTGACGCAGCCGCTCAGGAAGTCGACGTGCTCATCCGACATGCCGGCGACGAGGGGATGCTGCGCGATCGATCGGGCGAGGGATTCCGTCTCCATGCTCCTCGTTCAGCCGTCCTTTTTCGGCAGCCCGACGGCGGCAGCCTCTTCCGTAATGTCGATCCCCACGGGACACCACGTGATACAGCGCCCGCAGCCTACGCAGCCGGAGGTTCCGAACTGGTCGTGCCAACCGGCGAGCTTGTGGGTCAGCCATTGACGATATCGCGCTTTGATCGAGCTGCGCACGGATCCGCCGTGCACATGGGAGAACCCGAGCGTGAAGCACGACTCCCAGCGCTTCGTGCGCTCGGCGGTCTCGCCCGCGAGATCGGTCGTGTCCTCGAATTCGGTACAGAAGCATGTGGGGCAGACCATCGTGCAATTGCCGCAGGCCAGGCAGCGCGTCGCGACGTCGTCCCAGCGCGGGTGCTCCAGGTTTTTCTGGAGACGCTCCTTGAGCCCGCTCGTGTCGAGACGGCGACCCATGGCCGCGGCAGTACGCTCGGAGACGGAGGCCGCTGCACCGATCTCTTCTGGATTGGCCGGACGAACGGGCAACTCCGCGGCGACGGCGGCCCCGTCGTCGCTTCCAATCTCGACGAGAAACCGGTGTTCGCCCGGCTCGATGAGCTCGGTGAGAGCGAGATCAAACCCCCGCTCGGCGCGCGGGCCGGTCCCCATGGAGGCGCAGAAGCATGTGTTTCCCGCGCGCCTGCAGTTCACAGCGACGACAAAAACGTCGCTTCTGCGTGCGGCATAACGGGGATCGGGGTGCTCGCCGTGGATGAGGATCCGATCCTGGATTGCGATCGCATGGATCTCGCACGCGCGGGCGCCGAGCAGGGCGACGCGCTGGCGCGGCGCGGCGTCCGGGATGACGGAAAAACCGTCCTGTTGACGCCGAATCTGGAACAAGCGCTCGACCGGTACATGGAAGGTCTGCTTCCAGGAATGCGGACCGACGGTGAACGCGAAAAAAGCGTCATGCTCGCGGCGCTCGAGGCGATAGCGGCCTGGTCCCTGGACGTCTTCGAGGCCGATCGGCAGGTCCGCGGCGCGCCGCACATCGTCGATCACGATTGCGCCGTCACGCGCTACGGGCCCGAGCACGCGGTAGCCGCGCCCAGCAAGCGCCTGGACCAGGGCGTCCAGATCGGCTGCTGCGAGGACGACGGGCAAGCGTGCAGCCGATCTTGCGGGGTCAGGCGCAAGGGGTGCAGGGGCGGCATGGGGCGTTGGCATACGGCAGTCGTTTCAAAAGGCGCAAGACCGACAGCGGCAAGGGGGATGCCTCGCGTCGCTGGATAGGCGAGGCGTGAATTTTGCCGGTACGCTGGCAAGCGCCGCGAGCCGAGGGGGAGGTGACCATGGTCGCGCACGTGATCTGGTTCGAAAAACTGTCGCGCGCGGATATCGCGTCGGCGGGTGGAAAAGGGGCAAACCTGGGTGAGCTCACGCGCGCGGGTCTGCCTGTGCCCCCCGGGTTCGTCATTACCGCGGACGCGTTCCTCTCCTCGATGGAGGCCGCTGGTGTACGGCACGAGCTCGCCGAGCATATGGCAGCGCTCGACCCGGACGACGTGGTCGACCTGCGCGCGAAGAGCGCCGAGATGAGGCGCCTCGTCCGCGCAGCACCGATCCCGACCGATATCGAGGCGGAGATCGTCGAGGCCTACCAAAAGCTCGGTCCCTCCCCCGCTGTTGCGGTGCGCTCGTCCGCCACCGCGGAGGACACAGCCACGACCTCGTTTGCCGGAATGCACGAGACGTACACGCACGTCGTCGGGCCGCAGGCGCTGCTCGAACGCGTGCGCGATTGCTGGGCATCCGCGTACGGCGAGCGCGTGGTCGCATATCGGAAGAGCGAGCAACTCCGCGACGAGCCCGCCTTGGCGGTCGTCGTGCAGCGAATGGTGAGCTCCGATCGCTCGGGCGTGATCTTCACCGCGGACCCGGCGACGGCGGATACCTCGCGCATCGTCATCGAGGCGGCATTTGGGCTCGGAGAAGTCGTGGTCGGTGGTCAGGTCGAGCCGGACACGTACACCGTCTCGAAGCGCGGTCCCCGGCTGCTCGAGACCCGCGTGGGACACAAGGCGTTCAAGGTGATCCGTGGCCCCGACGGTGCGGAGCGACGCGTGGAGCTGTCGGAGGAGGAGGGCGGGCGCAGAGTGCTCCGCGACGAGGAAATCCTCGCGCTCGTGCGCCTGGCCGTCCACGTCGAGGAGCATTACGGCTCCCCGCAGGACATCGAATGGGCCGAGGAAGGCGGCGCTTTCTATCTGGTCCAGAGCCGGCCCATCACGACGCTCGGTGCACCGCCGGAGCGAGGAGCGGTCCTCGTCTCCGGCCTCGGCGCCTCGCCGGGCATTGCGTCGGGTCGGGTGCGCGTACTGCGCTCGCCGGGCGAGGGGCAGAGGCTCGAGGCGGGCGAGGTGCTCGTGGCGCCGATGACGTCGCCCGATTGGGTGCCTACGATTCGACGCGCGGCGGCGCTCGTGACGGACAGCGGCGGAATGACCTGCCATGCCGCAATCGTCAGCCGCGAGCTGCGTATCCCATGCGTGGTCGGCGCACGCTCGGCGACCCGCCTGCTCCGGGACGGCGAGCTCGTCACCGTCGACGGGGCGCGCGGCCAGGTGCTCGCGGGCGCCGCCCCCGCGGTCGAAAAGCCCAGGACGGCCCCCCCAGGGCCCGGGACGGCCCCTTCCGCGGGGCAATCGGGCACGCCTTCGCCCGCTGTTCTCGGCACGCGCCTTTACGTCAACCTGGCGATTGCGGACCGCGCCGAAGAGGTCGCCGCGCTGCCGGTGGACGGCGTGGGGCTGCTCCGGGCCGAATTCATGCTGCTCGATGCGCTCGCCGGGGTGCACCCGAAGGAGCTCGTCGCGTCCGGCGGCCGCGACGACTTCATCCAGCGCATGTCGGCGTCCCTGCTCCGCATCACCCGCGCCTTTCACCCCCGACCGGTCGTTTATCGGACGTACGATTTCAGGACCAACGAGTTCCGCGGGCTGAAAGGGGGCGAGCGGTTCGAGCCCATCGAGGAGAATCCGATGATCGGATATCGCGGCTGCTATCGCTATGTGCGAGAGCCCGAGCTGTTCACCCTCGAGCTCGAGGTGCTCGCCCGGGTTCGTGAGGAGACGCCGAATTTGCACCTGATGATCCCGTTCGTGCGGACGCGCTGGGAGCTCGAAGCGTGCCTCGAGATGGTCGATCGAAGCGCACTCGGCCGCCAGCGCGGTCTTTGGCGATGGGTCATGGCCGAGGTCCCCTCGGCGGCATACTGGATCCCTACGTATGCGCGCATGGGCATCGACGGTGTCTCCATCGGTTCGAATGACCTGACCCAGCTCATGCTGGGCGTGGATCGCGATTCGGGGTTGTGCGCCGAGCTCTTCGACGAATCGGACGCGGCCGTGCTCGACGCGATAAAGCGGATCGTCCGCGCGTGCCAGAAGGCCGGCATCACCTCCTCGCTTTGCGGCCAGGCGCCGTCGAATCGGCCCGAGTTCGCCGAGCACCTGGTGCGGCTCGGCATCACATCGATCTCGGTCAACCCCGATGCAGAGCCGGCTGCACGCCGGGCGATTGCCGCGGCCGAGCGGCGCCTGCTGCTCGAGGCGGCGCGACGACCGTGAAGGACGCCGGCCCGGCGCGGCGGGATCAGGGCGCCGGGACCGGGTGGTTTTTCCGGACCTCCACGTGCCCGCGCTCCAGGAACGCGGTCACGACGTCCGCGTGCGCCTGGATCAACGCGACGACCTGCGGGTCCGTCGACGTCTCCACCACACGCACGCCCTTCGGCGTGGGCTCGATCGTCAGCTTCACCTTTTCGGCATTCGCAAATGTTGCCGCGAAGAGCGGATCGCGCACGTGGAGCGGCCGCTTCTCCTGCAGGCGCAGGTGCATCGCTTCCACGTGCTCGCGAATCCCCTGTGCCACGGCAGGATCGTCGGACTCCGTGACCGTGGCGACGCCGTCGGGCAGCCGGGTCACTTGCCGCTGAATGACTTCACGGTTCGCGAGCAGGAAGTGGAATACAGCTCGGTCGTCCGAAAGGGCCGCCCCCGCGGGCGAGCCGTGCCCCTCGTGACCCGCCAGGCCGCCGCGCCCGCGGCCGTCGTGTTCGCCGCCGCATTGCATGCAGCCACCCTGCATACTGCCACCCTGCATACCGCTTTCGCCGTGTTTGCCGCCGCATTGCATGCAAGCGCAGC
The DNA here is from genome assembly GCF_029946505.1 of Polyangium sp. y55x31. Lineage (GTDB taxonomy): Bacteria > Myxococcota_A > Polyangia > Polyangiales > Polyangiaceae > Polyangium. Next base: position 137,171 of record NZ_JARZHG010000003.1, on the reverse strand, counting down.
CTCCCCCTTCGTGCGAGGCCGCCTGCGTGCTCGGAGAGGCTGCGCTCGCGCCGCACCCGAGCTGGGCCAGAACGAATGCTGCCCCGAGGACATGCCACCACATCATCGCTCCGCTCCCTTTGTCGCTTCGCCGGTTCGCCCGCCGAGTGATGTCCGCATTCAGCAAACCCCGTACCAACGCATGGGATCAGGTGTTCATCGCTTTCGCTCGTTTCACGGGCGCTCGACCTTGGCCTGCGCGGCGTCGAGCTTCCTGTCGAGATAACGGCCCAGTGCTTCGGTCAAGACCACGGCGGTGATCGCATTGGAAAAAACGCCAACACCCGGGACGAAGCCAAGGAGCAGATTCGCCACGAGGCGTGCGCCCGCACCGCCCCAGATGAGCCCCGAGAGCCGTCCCCACGGCGCCTTCCAAAGGCGAAGCCCACGTTTCCGCGTAAAGGAGGCCGCGTACCAGTAGTGAACGGGGACCACGAGGAGCTCGTCCGCCGCAGGGATTGGCTGCGTCACATGGCTGAGGACGCCGCAGACGACATCGACGTTGGTCGTGAGGCGGCGCGTCTCGGGAGTCACGGGGCTCGAATGGGGCTGCCTTCCGCCGATCGACAGCCGTCACGGCGTCAGAGCACCGAAGAGAGAAACCGCCGCGTCCGCTCGTCCTGGGGATTGTCGAAGACGGCTTTCGGCTCACCCTGCTCCACGATGACGCCCTCGTCCATGAACACGAGGTGGGTCCCGACCTCCCGCGCGAACCCCATTTCGTGGGTCACCACGACCATGGTCGTCCCCTCCGATGCGAGCCGCTGCATCACGGCGAGCACCTCGGCCACCAGCTTGGGATCGAGCGCCGAGGTGACCTCGTCGAACAGAATCAGGTCCGGGCGCATGGCCAGGGCTCGTGCGATCGCCACCCGCTGCTGCTGGCCCCCGGAGAGCTGCCCTGGATGGCTATGGGCCTTCTGGCCGAGCCCCACGTGCTCGAGCTCCGCCATGGCCCGCTCCCTCGCCTGGTCCCTGGGCATGTGCAGCACCTTTTCCAGGGCAAGGGTGATGTTCCCCAACGCGGTCTTGTGAGGAAAGAGGTTGAATGCCTGGAATACGATTCCCATGTGCGTTCGCACATCATTTAGGTTCACGCGAACGTCGGTGATGTCACGGCCCTTGAACCAGACGTGCCCGGACGTCGGCTCTTCGAGCATGTCGATGCAGCGCAGCAGCGTGGATTTGCCCGAGCCAGAGGTGCCAATCACCACCAAGACATGGCCGGGCGAAAGGTCGAGGTCGATTCCCTTGAGCACGTGCAGATTGCCAAACCATTTGTGGATCGCCGTGAGCCGGATGAGCGGCACGCCCGCCGGGACCGGCCCCGCCGGCCAGACAAGGGCATTCGCCGCGCGGCTCATACCCCGGCCCCCACGAGATCGCTCCGCAGCCGCTTCTCGACCCAGGTCACCAGCCTGATCAGGGGCAGCGTGACAACGAGATAGCCGAGCCCGGAGGCCACATAAAATGTCGCGTTGAAGAACTGCGAGTAGCCTTGCGAGCCGACGGTGAACAGGTCGCGCTGCGCGTACGAGAGTCCCAGAAAAGCAATGAGCGAGGTGTCTTTGATCAAGATGACGAACTCGTTCATGAGGGGCGGGATGACCCGCCGCACGGCCTGGGGCACGATGACGTACCGCATCGACTGCATGTAGCCGAGTCCCAGCCCTCGGGCCGCCTCCATCTGGCTGCGCTCGATCGACTGGATACCAGCCCGGAACACCTCCGCGGAGTATGCGCCGGTGTTGAGGGAGAAGGCCAGAATGGCGGCGGTGTAAGCCGACATGTTCACGCCGAGCCCGAGGGCCAGGCCGAAATAGATCAGAGAAAGCTGGAGCAGGAGCGGCGTTCCTCGAAAGAGGTTGATGTACACGCGCACCGGGGCCCGTACGGCCGCTCGTTTTGAAATCGTGAACACCGAGAGGACAAGGCCGAGGATCACCCCGAAGAACTCGCCCGCGCCGGCCAGGACGAGCGTGTTTCTGGCTCCGTTCAGGAAGGCCCCGTATTGCGGTACGATCTGCTCGAAGCTCAGGAAGTTCCTGGCAAACCTCTCCATGTCGCCCTGGATGAACCAGAGCAGGGCAAGGCCGCAAATGGCGGCCTGAAGGCCCAGCACCGCCCCGGCGATCGCCTCCTCGCGTGATACCCTGGTCGGCATGCGCCGGTAGGTCCCGAAGCCGAGCGCCGCAGCGCCCGCGCCGAGCAGGCCCCCGGACACGAGAATCGTGAAGAGCTCGCGCGATTGCAGCGCCGCCGCGATCCGGTCCTCGCGGCGGATCCCGTATTTGGCGAACACGAACGTGATGCCCCCGAGCACAACCGCGAGCGCGAGCCCCCCGACGGCGGCGCTCACCACCCCGAGGGGCCGGCTCTTCTCGCGGAGCGCGGCGATCTCTCGAATCGGATGCGGCGCAGGTATCCGGTTCATGCGCACTCAACCGCCCGCCTTCACCGTCAACGACTGCAGGGCCGAATAATAGGGCTTCGTGAACGATACGATCTTCTGCCGGGCCTTCACCGTGGCGTACGAGGGAGAGCCCTCCGGGGCGTACGCGGTCACGGCCGCAGCGACCGCGTCGAACCTGCCCGCCGAGAGGCTCGTGAAAATGGTGTCGAAGTTCGAGTTGATCCACTTCGGGGTAAGACAGAGCTCCTTTGCGATGGCTTCCATGATTTCGACATCGAATCCCGTCGTTTCGCCGCTCTCGGTGAGGAACTCGAAGGGTGGATAGGGGATGTCCGATCCGATCGTCAGCGTCCTCGGCTCTACCGTCGACAGCGCGGGGCAGGCGGAGAAGGGCACGGCCGTCGCCTCCTCCACATGAGGCGGGAGCGGCTGGCTGGGGAAATACTTGGTGAAGATCGCCTTGTAGGTGCCGTCGGCAAAGAGGTTGTCGAGCGCCTGGTCGATGCCCTGGAGGAGCGCGGTGTTTTCCTTGTTGACGGCGAATGCGTACTTATCGCCATTGTCGATCCGCTGGACGATCTTCAGATCGGGCTTCCTCTCGACCACGTCTTCGGAGATTGGAAGGTCGTTGACGATGGCCTGGATTTGCCCCGCTTCGAGCGCGTTGTACATGTCGGGGGCCTTGATGAAGGTCACGATCTGGACGCCCCTCGGCGCGAGCGTGTTCTCCGCATAAAAAGCGCCGGTCGTGCCCCGCTGCACGCCAACCCTCGCCCCAGGCATGAGGTCGCTCACGCTCGTGATCGGATGGGTGGGGGGCGAGGGCGGAGCCCGCTTGTCGCACGCTGCAGCGGCCAACACCGTCGCGGCGAGTAATGCCGGCGTCCAGGCGAATCGCTTCTGCATCCTTGTCCTCTCTCCACACGAACCGGGCACGAACCGGACCAGACGCCGGACCCATCCGTTTCCCCCTCGGGGCGTTCGACCGGAGTGAGCTTCAAGGGCCCTCGACCCCTGAGCGGTCGAGCCGCGGCGCGCCGCATCGCCGAGGCCCAGGTCGTGATCTTGCGGTCCGCGGAGGCTCGCCCCAGCTTCCTTCGAGCCTCAAGGCGTCATTCTCTGGAGTTCGTCACGATGGAGAATCACCCCGAGCCGCTCATCTGTGGCTACAACGTCCACCGGCAGGCCGACCGAAAGGCCATGCTGGAGGCCCTCGGGCTCACGAGCATCGCGGAGCTCTTCTCCCCCATTCCCCAGGACGTGCGACTCGGCAGGGAGCTTCGCCTGCCTGCTCCCCACAGTGAATGGGCACTCGGCAGGCATTTGCGGGAGCTTGCGGGAAGGAACGCATCGACCCGGAGCCACCTGAGCTTCCTTGGCGGCGGGGTGTACGAGCACCATATCCCCGCGGTCGTCGACAGCCTCACCTCCAGCGAGGAGCTGCTCACGGCCTATACCCCGTACCAGCCGGAGCTGAGCCAGGGCCTGCTCCAGATCCTCTTCGAATACCAGCGCATGCTCTCGCTGCTCACGGGTCTGCGGGTCGTCAATTCCTCGCTCTACGATGGCGCCACGGCAATGGCCGAGGCAGCCTGGATGGCCTGCGCAGCCACGGGCCGGCGGCGGGTGCTCGCCTCCTCGCGTATCTGGTCCGAATGGAAGGCGGTCCTCGAGCTCTACATGCGCGGGCGCGGAGTCGAGGCAGCCTACGTCGCCGCGGATCCCGTCTCGGGCCGGCTCGATCTGCGCTCGCTCCAGGAGTCGTTCGCCCGTCCCGCAGCCACCTTCATCCTGCAGACCCCCAATTCCCTCGGCATTCTGGAGGACATCCCGGCCGCGGCGGCCCTCTGCCGGCAGCACGAGGCCCTCCTCAATGTCTCGTGTTACCCGATGATGCTGGCGCTCCTGAAGCCACCGGGCGAGCTCGGAGCGGATATCGTGACGTGCGAGGGCCAGCCTCTCGGCCTGCCGCTGTCGGCCGGAGGTCCCTCGCTCGGGGTGCTCGCCTGCACGAAGCGCCTGCGCGAATTCATGCCGGGGCGCCTCGTCGGGGAGGTGCGGGACATTCATGGCAAGCCAGCCCTCGCGCTCATCATGCAGCAGCGCGAGCAGCAGGTGAGCCGTGAGAAGGCGACGAGCAACATCTGCTCGAACCAGGCGCACCAGGCGATGCGCGCCGCCATCTACCTGGCGGCCCTCGGCGAGCGGGGCTTCCGGGAGCTCGCCGCGCAATGCGCCGCCAAGGCCCGTTACTTTCGCGAGAAGCTGCTCACCATTGCCGGCGTCGAGCCTGCGGCGACCGGCCCGTTCTTCAACGAATTCGCGCTCCGGCTCCCCTGCCCCGTGCCGGTGTTCCTGGAGCGGATGCTGGAGCGGCGCGTTTTCGCCGGATTGGAGGTGGATGGTAACCTCCTCGTCGCGGTCACCGAGGTGAGAGCACGCGCCGAGCTGGACGAGGCCGCTGACCTGTTCGCGGAAACGATCGGAGTGCTGAAGCAATGAAGCAGACGATCTTCGACATCTCGCGCCCTGGAGTGAGCGGGGCGGGCCTGCGGGATCCCGACTTCGGGGAGCTCGATCCCTCACAGTGGTTCGACGCGGCGTCGCTCCGGACCGAGCCCATCGGGCTGCCCGAGGTGAGCGAGATCGAGCTCGTCCGCCATTACACCGCGCTCGGCCACCGCGCCTATGGCGTAGACGATGGCAGCTATCCGCTCGGGAGCTGCACGATGAAGTACAATCCCAAGCGCCACGAGCCCCTGGCGAAACTGGATGGTTTCGCCCATGCTCACCCGAGGCAACCCGAGAGCACGCTGTCCGGCCTGTGGGAGCTGCTCTTCCACCTCGCCGAATACTTTGCAGAGCTTTCGGGGATGGACTGCTTCACTCTGCAGCCCGCGGCCGGAGCCCACGGCGAGCTCACGGGGCTCATGATCGTCCGCGCCTGGTTCGAATCCCGGGGCATGAAGCGGGACGTGGTCCTCATTCAGGACTCGGCCCATGGCACCAATCCCGCGTCCGCATCCATGGCGGGTTATCGCTGCAAGATGATCCGGACCACCCCGGAGGGATGGACCGACCTCGACGCGCTCGAGGCCGCGCTCGACGACTCGGTCGCAGCGGTGATGCTGACCAACCCCTCGACCTTCGGCCTCTTCGAGAAGAACACTCGGGAGATCGCGGAGCGCGTCCACGAAAATGGCTCGCTCCTCTTCTACGATGGCGCCAACATGAACTCGCTGATGGGGATCGTCCGGCCCGGCGACATGGGATTCGACGTCCTCCAGCTCAACACCCACAAGACGTTTTCGACCCCGCACCTGTCTGGAGGAGCGGGCTCGGGGCCGTGCGGCGTCAAGGCGTTTCTGGAACCCTTCCTGCCGATTCCAGTGATCCGCCGGGATGCGCGCGGATACTTTCCGGATGAAGACCGGCCGCAATCGATCGGCCGGATGAAGTCGTTCCACGGCCACGTCAGCGTCTTGATCCGGGCCTATTGTTACATCCTGACCTGTGGTCCCCAGGGACTGCGCACGGCGTCGGAGAACGCCGTACTCAATGCGAACTACGTCCAGGCCCGCTTGTCACCCTACCTGCCCCCGGTCTTCGGCAGCCGGTGCATGCACGAATGCCTGCTGAGCACTGCGCAACTTCGAGTGAGCGCGTTCGACTTCGCCAAGCGGCTCATCGACCACGGGATGCATCCCCCGACGCTGGTGGGAGCCGGCTGCGTGTACTTTCCCGGCCATCTGCGCGACGCGATGCTGATCGAGCCGACGGAGACGGAGACGCGGGAGTCTTTGGATCGGATGATCGAGAAATTTCTTTGTGTCGCGCGCGAGGCCCTGGAGGATCCGGAGCTCGTCCGGACGGCGCCCCATACCCGCGAGGTCGGGAAGATTCTTCCGCCGGGCTCCCACGGCCCACCGCGGGCGCACGAGCAGAAGCGTCGAGCGCCGGAGACTTGGCCAGGAGAAGGCCAACATGATCATCCAGAGCTTCCTCAGCGATGACATACCGGCCGAGGTGCCCCATGTGCGATGGGGGCTCCATCAGGGCCATGGATGCGCAACCTGCGAGGCGAACTTCCCGAGCTCTGCCGCATTCTGGCCCTGAAAGTGCTGCGCCCAGGACGCATGGGCTCCCCATTGCGGTGTGCAGATGCGCGCCACGTCTCGTTCGACATGCTATCCCTGCATCTGGACCGGGCTGCGTTCTGTTCGTGCCACTGCGTGGACGTACGGAGGGGAAAACCCGCGTGACGCTCACCGGCCCGGACATCCGAAGGAGCTGCTCTGACCACGTCACCCGACCAAGAACCGCAGGGGCTCAGGCGCGCGCTCGGGCTCACCTCCATCACCATCTTCGGTATCGGTGACATCCTGGGCACCGGCGTTTACGGGCTCGTCGGCCGCATCGCCGGTATGACCGGCACCGCAGCCTGGGTGTCGTGCGTCATTGCTGGAATCACCGCGGGCCTCACCGGTCTCACCTACGCCGAGCTCACCTCGCGTTATCCCAAGGCCGGCGGCGCCGCCCATTTTTGTCACATGATACACCGCAACACGTTCGTGACATTTCTCGTGATCTTCTTCGTGGGGCTCTCGGGAGTCTTTTCGGCGGCGACCGGCGCTCGTATCATCGGTAATTATGCGCTGGCATTGCTCCCCGGCGCCCCGCCCATGGCGCGAGATTATCTTGTTCCGTTCGTATTCGTGTTCCTGCTCGGCGCCATCGCCATGCGCGGGATCGTGCTGTCATCCGCCGCCAATACCATCTGCACCATCATCGAATTCTCTGGGCTTCTCTTCATCATCATCGTCGGCGCGCGGTTCCTCGGGTCCGTGAGCTACCTCGATTTCGCCGCGGCCGCAGCGCCATACCAGGACAAGCCCGCCGAATTGCTCGCCGTGTCGGGGGCATCCTTGGCGTTCTACGCCTTCATCGGATTCGAGGATCTCGCCAACCTCAGCGAGGAAGTCATCCATCCCGAGCGCAACGTCCCCCTCGGCATCGGTCTGGCCGTCGTCGGCACGACCCTGATTTACTGTCTCGTCGCGCTGGTGGCCGTGTCCGTGATGGCACCGGCAGCCCTCGCCGAATCCCAGTCACCCCTGATCGACGTCGTGCGCAAAGCCGCCCCCGGATTCCCGCTGTGGATTTACACCGTGGTTCCGGTGTTCGCCGCATTCAACACTGCGCTGCTCAATCTGCTGATGACGTCGCGCCTCCTCTATGGCATGTCACGGAAAGGGGCGAGATTCCTGCCGGCGCTCTTTTCGTACGTACATCCCACATGGCGCACGCCCATCGTCGGCGTGGGGGTCGCGGTCACGGTCGTCATCGTCTTGCTACTGTGTTTCCGCGACATCAAGACCCTGGCTTCCGGCACGTCGACGTTTCTGCTCGTGGTGTTCATTCTGTTGCACCTCGCGTTGATTCGCATCAAACGCAATCCTGCCGCTGCGCCCGCTGCCTTTCCCGTGCCGCTGGCCATTCCCGTACTCGGATTCTTGTCTTGCGCAGGCCTGCTCATGAGACAGGAAGCGACCGCACTGCACGCCGCGGCCACGCTCGGGTTCGTCGCGCTCATCGTCTACGCCGTACAGCGCATCATCCGCGGCAAGGTCGATATCCATCCGGTGGACTGAAGATTGGAGGCGCCAAAGAAGAAGGGCGGGCGGCCTCCGCCGCGGCATGAGTGGTGACGAGCCACGGTGCGGCCTTACACACATGGCCTGGGCGTTCGACACGCACACGGCGGGGAGCCCAGCATGGCTGTCGGCGCGTGTTCGGCCAATGATACCCGAAAAAGAAGAGAATGGCGGATGTCCATTTCCATGAAAACCGCGAACCTCCACAGGAACGCCCCTGCCGTCCTCTGCTGCCGGACGCCGAAGGGAGCGGTCATCGGCGCCGTGCACCTGGAGGATCCCGCCATGTTCCCCGAGCTCGCAGGCTCGGGCCTCCTTTCGATTCCCGCGGGCGCGCTGACGATCGGCCAGGTCCTCGGCGCGACCCTCAAGGAGACCACGGACGCCCTCACGCCGCTGACCCCGGCCCTCCTCGAAGACGCCCCCGCCTCCGCCGTGTGTCACGCGGAGCCCCTCGAGCCCGCCGCGCAGCCGGAGCAGGTCCTGCGCACGCTCAGGCACAGGATATACGACGTCCGCCAGGTAGAGATTGCGGACAAGACCTCCTTCGAGGACGGCAAGCTGACGATCCGCGAATCGCTCCGCGAGGAGTCGTCGATGGCCGATCCCCTCGTCAAGAAGGTGGAGATCGATGTCATCCTGCCCGACAGGCGTCACATCTTCACCAATACCATCATGGATGTCATTCCGGTCGCCACGAAGGTGGAGGGCAAGCTTGGCGAGGGCGTGACGAACGTGATGGAAGGCCTGGTGTTCATTCTCACGGGCGTGGACGAAAATGGCATGCAGCTACACGAGTTCGGCTCCTGCGAAGGGTATCTGGACGAAAGGGTTTGCTTTGGCCGCCCGGGGTGCCCGGACATCGGCGATCTCATGGTGCGCGTCAACGTCGTCCTCCAGGCCGGCACCGGTATGGAGCGCCGCGGCCCTCGGGCAGCGCACGAGGCGTGCGACGTCATCATGCAAGAGATCCGCGAATCACTCAAAAAGGCCTCCGCGAGCGGCTGCATGGGCGTGAAGACGCATCACGACCGGAAGAAGTCCGGCAGGCCGCGCGTCGTCCTCGTCAAGGAAATCATGGGCCAGGGCGCAATGCACGAGAAATTGCTGTTGCCCGCCGAGCCCGCGGGCGCCCGGGGGGGCCGCCGGGATGTCGATCTCGGCAACGTGCCGGTCGTGCTCTCCCCCAACGAGGTGCGCGACGGCGGCATCCACGCGCTGACCTGCGTCGGCCCCGCGACCAAAGAAACCACGCGCCACTATTTTCGCGAGCCGCTGCTGCGCCTGATGGCGGAGGATGACGGCATCGACCTCGTGGGTGTCATTTTCATTGGCAGCCCGCAGGTCGACGATGAAAAGACGTTCGTTTCGGCGCGGCTCGGCGCCCTCGTGGAGGCGCTCGACGTGGACGGCGCGATCATCACGACCGAGGGCTTCGGCAACAACCATATCGATTTCGCCGAAAGCATCGGGCAAATCGGCACGCGCGGAATCAGCGTGGTCGGTGCATCGTTCTCTGCCCATCAGGGCCAGCTCGTCGTCGGCAATCGATACATGGACGCGATGATCGAGCTCAACAAGAACCCGGAGGGCCGCGAGAGCGAAATCCTCGGCGAATGCACCTTGTGCCCCGAGGACGCGCAGCGGGCCCTGCTCATGCTCGAGACGAAGATGGCGGGTATCCCGATCGAGCCTGCCAACCCCAGGTGGACCCAGGCGGTCATCGACGCAAACCAGAGGCTCGTCGACCGACGAGAAGCCATGAAGCCCACGATAGCGACAGGACTGAGGAGCGAAATTTACGTTCCCATCACGCCGCCTGCGGTCTGGACTCCTCTGGCGAAGCCGCTTTCCGCGTGCGTCGTGGCGCTCTGCACGGCGGGCGGCGTCCATCTGAAATCCCAGAAGCCGTTCGTCCTGTCCGGCGATCCCACGTTTCGTGAAATCCCGAGAACGACACCGTCATCCGAGCTGATGGTCAGCCATGGCGGATTCGACAACAGCGACGTCAACCGGGACATCAACGCAATGTTCCCGATCGACCGCCTGCGCGAGCTCGAGGCCGAGGGCTTCATCGGCAAGGTCGCCCCGATGCTGATCGGGTTCATGGGGGGCGGCGGTGACGTGGACCGATTCCGTGACGAGGGCGGACCCGCCATCGCAAAGATCCTGAAGGACGAGGGCGTGGACGTCGCGGTCTTCACCGGCGGCTGCGGCACCTGCCACCGCTCGGCGGTCATCGTACAGCGCGCCGTGGAGGCCGCTGGCATGTCCACGATTCTCATCGCCGCGCTGCCTCCGATTGCCAGGCAGCAGGGCGCACCCCGCATCACCGCGCCTCATGTCCCCATCGGCTCGAACGCCGGCGAGCCTCGCAACGTGGAGATGCAAACGGCCATTCTCAAAGATACACTGCGCGCCCTCGAGGAGATGACCCAATTCGGGCAAATGAAGGTGCTGCCGTACGAGTACCGGCACGACGTGTGAGCCCGTGCGCTCGCTTAGGCCATTCGCCACCATTGTGACGTTCATCGCACGACGACGAACCCGTATTTGAGAGGATCCTCCGGATCGACCACGAACTGCTGGATGCCAGTCACGTAAGCCTTTCCGACGAGGATCGGCCGGACCGCGCGGAAGCCGCCCACCTGGACCTCTCCGGAAAGCCTTCCCTTGAAGCGAGTGCCGATGATGCCTTCGTCGACGAGCTCGACCCCCAGCGGCAACTCCCCGCGATCATGGAGGGTGGCCATGAGCGCCGAGAGCCCGGTGCCGCACGGACAACGATCCAGTTGACCTCGTCCGAAGACGACCATACTCCTGGAGAATGGAGTGGTCGGCCCGGGTCGTTCGTAGATTTCGGTCAGCTCGACGCGGTCGATGTCCGGCTTCGCTGGGTGCTGGACCTTCAATTTCTGGTTGATCGCGTCCTTCACCATCACCCCGAGCTCGATGAGCCGAGGTATGTCGTCGCGGAGGATCGACATGCCGAGCTTGCTCGCGTCGACCATGGCAAAAAAGTTCCCCCCGAAGGAGACGTCGACATCGATGACGCCCACGCCGGGCAAGGTGAGCTCCACCTGCCTTTCGTAGACGAACGATGCGACATTGGCGACGGCGACCTCGACCACGCGCCCCGCCTCGACCCTGGCGTGACCTGCGACCACGCCAGCAGGCGTGTCGAAAATCACCACGGTCTCCGGCTCCGTGGCCGCGATCATGCCCAGCTCGATGAGGACCGTAGCAACGCCGATCACGCCGTGGCCACACATGTCGAGGTAGCCCGCGTGGTCCATGAACAAGAGGCCGTAATGGCTGTGCTCGCCAATCGGCGGCGTGAGGATGGCCCCGAACATGTCGCGATGCCCCCTGGGTTCACGCATGAGCAGCGTGCGGAAGTGGTCCAGGTGCTCGTTCATGTGCCGCTTCCTCGCGGCCATCGTGCCCCCGGGGAGATGCGGCAGGCCACTCAGGACGATCCGGGTGGGCTCTCCTCCCGTGTGCGAATCGATCGCCGATATCACGTGTGAAAATCTCGCCATTCGTCGGCACCTCGATGCCTCCACTTCTTGCAAGAGCCGGGCGACCCTTCCAGAGATCGCTTCTCGGGCTCGCTCGGAACTTCCACGAATGCGGGCGGTGCGGAGCCGAGGATTTACCCCCCCGCGTGACACGCGAGGTCCACGATGAGCTCGTCCGCGAGCGCTCGCGTGACGGCCTTCATCGATCCGGTCCGCCGAAGTAGTTCGAGCTGCCGCGCGCTCGAATTGCCCCGGGAGAGGAAGCCCTCGGCGTGCGCGAGATGCGCCGCCTCGCCCAGGGCACGCGCCTGGTGCGAGACGATCGCGAACAGATCCTCGGCGACCCCGCGGAGGGGTCGCGAATGGCCCTCCACGTCCACGATGAGCTCGGCCTCGAGCCCGTCCCGGCAGGCGCGATGGCAATTCTCCTTTTCGATCCACCAGGGGACGGCCCGCGGCAGCCGCGGATCCGGCGGGCCGTCGGCCATCAGGGCCACGACCAACGAATGCACGAGCGCGCCGAGCGAGAGCGCGTCCGCGACGGTGGGCTGCGCATCCATGATACGCACCTCGAGCGTGCCGAGATCGGGCCGCAGGCGCAGGTCCCAGTGCATGTCCCGGTACGATTCGAACATCGCGGCCCGCTCGGCGACGTCCACGAAATGCAAGAACGTCGCCCAGTCGTCGAATGCGGGGGCAATCCCGGCGCTCCGCGTGGGCGCGAGCAGGCAGCGCCGGAACGCGGCGAACGAGGTCTCCCTGCCGCGATACGCGGGCGACGAGGCCGAGAGCGCGAGCAGGACGGGCAAGACGGGGCGGATCCGAGCCATCACGCGTATCGCGACCTCCCCCGAGGGCATGCCCACGTGGACATGCAGCGCATAGACGATCTGCGTATTCGCCAGATACCCGTTCGTGCGCTGCATGGCGAGATACCGCGGCAGCGGCGTGAGGGGGGCGAGCCGCTCGCAGAAGGGGTGCGTCCCCGCGCCGACGAGGGCCATGCCGAGCTGCGACGCGGCATTCGAAACACGGGAAACTCTATCGACCAAGGCGCCGCGAAGGAGCGCCGTGGACGCCATCGGGTCCGTGACGACCTCCACGCAGGGCTCGATGGCTTCGGGTTTGACGAGGGGATCGGGAGGGAGGAGCCCGAGCAGCGGGAGGATACCATCGTGCAGATCGAGCGTCTCTCGATGGACGAGCTGCCATTCGAGCTCGATGCCGACGGTGGGAGGGCTCGGGTGGAAATCGCGGGTCATCATGAGCGCCTTGGCAAGGCGCGTTGCGCCTCCCGCACGACCTCGGCGAAGTAGGACGCGCCGAGCGGCAAGACGTCTTCGTCCACGGTGAAGGCGGGGCTGTGCAAGGGGACATAGTCCCAGCCCTCCCTGCGAGCGCCCAGGCGGACGAAACAGCCGGGCGTCTCGTGCAGGTAATAGGCAAAATCCTCCGAGCCCATGCTGGGGTGCTCCTGGGGCAACACGTCGCGCACGCCGAAGACGCGCTCGGCGGCACGGCGGCAGATCGAAGCCTCGCGCGCCGTGTTCACCACGGGAGGGTATCCCTCGACGAGCTCGACGACGACGGCGGCGCCGTGCAATGCGCCGGCGGCGTCGGCCATGCGGCGAATGCCGCGGAGAACGCGATCTCGAGCCGCCTCGACGGTCGTGCGGATGCTCCCTTCGAGCACCGCCTCCTCGGCAATGACGTTCGCCGCTGTCCCCGCCTGCACGCGGCCGATGGTGACCACCGTGGGGTGAATCGGATCGGATTCGCGCGAGACCAGGGTTTGCAGCGCCGAGATCAAGAATCCCGCGACGATGATCGCATCCACGGCCTCGTGCGGGCGCGCGCCGTGCCCGCCCTTGCCGCGCACCCGTAGGACGAACCGGTCCGACTGCGCCGTGACGACGCCCTCGGTGACCATGATCTGCCCGGTGAGGTAATGGTGGGTGACGTGGCCGCCGAAAATGGCGGAGACCCCGGCGAGCACGCCAGCCTGCATCATGACGCGCGCCCCGCCGCCGTGCTCCTCGGCGGGTTGAAAGACGAGCACCACGTCTCCCGCGGGCCTCTCGCCTCGCGAGAGCAACCGCGCCGCCCCGAGCACCATGGCCATGTGCGCGTCGTGGCCGCAAGCGTGCACGCGCCCCGGGTGCTGCGAGGCGAAAGGCAGCCCCGTGGATTCCTCGCCCGGCAATCCATCCATCTCCGCGCGGAGCGCAATGACGGGGGCCGCCGGGTCTCGTCCCTCGATCCGGCCGACCACGCCCATGCCGCGCCCCCCGTAGCTCGCGGCGATTCCGTGGCGGACGAGCTCCCGCCGGATGAAATCAGCCGTCTTCTCCTCCAAGAAGGCAAGCTCGGGAATGCGGTGCAGGCCGCGCCGGAGGGCGACGAGATCGTCGAGGAAAACCTGTGTGTCCGGGATGCCCATCAGGCCCGCCCCCGCTGGCTCGGTATGCACCCTGCGCGCCCAAGAGGCCACGTAGAGCCGGACTTCGTGAAGGGAAGCGGTGGCCCCCGATGTCCCGAGGTCACGCCCGCGGACGTCCTCTCGGGTGCTCGATCCGTCGCTCGACCTCGAATACAGCGGCGCTTGACCTGGGGGCAGAGGACCCAAGAGGTAGCTCACACGCCGCGGTGGAGGAGGGACAGGACGTGAATACCAAAGAACAAGGGGCGACACGAACGCGTGCAGGCGACGGGAAGCCGTGCACCGAATACACGCCCGTGGCCGGCCTCGATTGCGAGCTCTTTCGCTTGCGCACGGAGGCCCTCTCACCCGAGCAGCGCGCGGCGGCGATGGACGCGCTATGGCATTACGAGTCCCAGCAGACGGACTTCTTGCTCGGATACCAGTGCAACCAGCGACTCGAATACTCGGAGAACCTGGCCCGATATCTCGATCGGCACGTCAACAACGTCGGCGATCCGTTCCAGAGCGGATCCGCCACCTTCAACACCAAATGGGTCGAGCGCGCCGTGCTCGACTACTTCGCCTCGCTCTGGCACGCAAAACTCCCGCACGATCCCGACGATTGCGAATCGTACTGGGGCTACGTGCTCACCATGGGCTCGACCGAAGGGAACCTCTACGGGTTATGGAATGCAAGGGACTACCTGGCCGGGAGGTTCCTCCTCATCGATCCCGAGTCGGCGGAGGAGGCGAGGGAAGCGGCCTCGAGCAGGGGCAAGCGCGTCGTGCCGCCGCGCCTCGTCTATCAGCAGGCGCCTGCACCCGAGAGCCAGCCGAACGCCCGTGTCCCCGTCGCGTTCTATTCGCAAGACACGCATTACTCCATCATCAAGGCGATGCGGGTGCTCGACATCCGCACGTTCTACGAGATCGGCACCGAGCGCTATCCACGCGACAACCCGCTTTCGCCTGGCAATGCATGGCCGCACGAGGTGCCCTCGATCGGCGGGACAAACGGAATCGGGGTGATCGACATCGATGCGCTGGCCACGCTCGTGGAGTTCTTCGCCTCGAAGGGCCACCCGATCCTCGTCAATTTCAACTACGGCACGACATTCAAGGGGGCCTACGACGACGTGGAGGCGGCCGGGGCCGCGCTCCTGCCCATCCTGCGCCGCTACGGCCTCGACGAGCGGAAGGTCCATTATGATCCGGGAGACCCGCGGAAGCACGACGTCCGTATGGGTTACTGGTTCCACGTCGATGGCGCGCTGGGCGCCGCGTACATGCCCTTCCTGGAGATGGCCCACGCAGCGGGGCGGCTCGCGAGGCGTGGGCCAAACTTCGATTTCCGCCTCCCGTTCGTGAGCTCCCTGGTGATGAGCGGACACAAATGGATCGGCGCTCCTTTTCCTTGTGGTGTGTACATGACGCGGACGAAGCTCTTGCTCCGGCCGCCCACCCGGCCCGAGTACATCGGCTCCCCCGACACCACGTTCGCCGGATCTCGCAATGGGCTGTCCGCCCTCGTCCTCTGGGAACACCTTGCCATGCGCTCCTACCAGGATCAGATCGAGAAGGCGCTCTACACGGAGGAGCTTTCGGCGTACGCCGAGCGAAGGTTGCGTGAGCTCGGCCATCGGCTCGGGCGCGACCTGTGGGTAGAGCGAGCCCCGCTCTCGCTCACCATCCGCTTCCGGGCCGTGAACCCCGCGCTGGCCTTCAAGTACACGCTGGCGGGCGAGACGCTCTACGTGGAGGGGGAAAAACGACAATATCATCACGTGTACATGATGGAGCACGTCACGCGCGAGCGAATCGACGCATTCATCGACGACCTCGCGGCGCCCGGCGCGTTCCCGGCGCAGGAGGTCACGCCCACCGCGCCGCCCCATGAGATGCACATTGCTGGGCGCGAGGGCCGGCTCGTGCACGTGCCGCATACGGGGCGCGGCTTCCGCGGGTGATAGACCCCCGGGACCCAGGTGTGCCGCTGTTCAGGTCGGAATGCTCGCCGGTTCACCACCGAAGCGAGCGCGCAGTCGTGCATGGCGGTGGGCAAATACCCGCCCGACGAGCAGCCGAGATGGCAGCCCGAGATGGCTCCAGCGGGGTGTGAAGCGCAGGCGGTCGATCAGTCGGGTTCGGGCGGCTCCGGGGCCTACGGGGTCGAGGGTGCGCTCGTGCACCCAGGCGAGCTGCGTCCACATGGAGGACGTCTCGAGAAAGCAGCGGCCGGATTCGAGGCGCGACAGGCATAAATCGTCATACTCGACGGGCAGGACGCCGCCGAGGAGGAGCCAGCTCCGGAAGAGTGGTTTTCCAAGCGGTACACCTTCGTCGAGCCGGTTCGAGGCACCGGGAGTGGTACTCATCTTCAACCACGGGCCGAGTTCGTCATTGACGCCCTCGAAGGTGGCGACCCGCTCCCAGAGCGGCGTAGGCGACACGTCGAGATCGGAGGCCACGGCGACCTCGAAGGTGGGGCAAAAGCCAGGGACGGGCAGGAGGTACTCCGGCTCGATACGCAGATCATTGCCGGTGCCGCCAAAGCGGGAATCGACCTCGGAGCTGACATCCAGCACCCATTGGCCATCGCGGGTCTTCTCGACGAGCGGAAAGGTGCGGGCGAGGCAAAATCGCAGGATGTCCTGAGACGCGGCAGGGAGGCGGTCGGCCCACGGGGGCAGGACGGCGAGGAGGGCCCAGCCGGAGGGATGGAGGGTCGGGGGGGTGTGCTGGAGGAGGGGCATGGAGCTCGATGCGTTAGGCTACAGTGCCCGACGAAGGATAGCAGGTTTCGTGGCCGGGGTGCGGTTGTCCGATGCTCGGTTCGTCGAGGCGCGGATCGAATGCGATCCAGAAGCCGTGGCTCGAGTGGCACGAGCAATGGGATGAGCCCGCATAGGGGGCGCGTCAGGGCAGAGGAGAAAACAACTCGGCAGACCACTGGACCTGGCCGAATCCGCCGACGACGAGCAGCCGGTCGTCTTCGAGCAAGGTGGTCGTGTGCCAGTAGCGCGCCACGACCATGGAGGGCAGGACGCTCCACGTATTGTGGGCCGGGTCGTAGACTTCGGCGCCGCGCTGGATGCCCGTGTAATTATCGTAGCCGCCGGACACCAGCACCTTGCCCGAGGGCAAGAGCGTCGCCGTGTGGCGACCGCGGGGCTGATTCATGGCCGCGACCGGAGACCAGAGCCCTGTCGCAGGATCGTAAAGCTCGGCCTTCGTCGCGGGAACGCCGTCGACACCCCCGCCGGTCACCAGCACCTTGCCCGAACGGAGCTGCGTGGCCGTATGGGCCGTGCGAGCCGTGGACATGGCGTTCACGGTCGTCCACGCGCCCGTGGCCGGATCGTAAAGCTCGGCCGAGGCAAGCCGGGTCGAATTCGCCTCCCCGCCGGTGACCAGCACCTTGCCAGAAGCAAGGAGAGTGGCCGTGTGGCGCTGGCGCGCCGTGCCCAAGGAGCTGGCGGCTGTCCACGTGCCCGTGATCGGATTGTAGATCTCGGCCGAGGTCAGCGACGTACCTCCGTACTCTTGGGTTGTTCCACCCGTCACCAGCACGCGGCCGTCCTGCAGCAGGGTGGCCGTGTGATGAAAACGTGGCGTGGCCAGAGGGCCCGTCACCGACCAGGTGCCGGTGTCCGGATCATAAAGCACAGCCGATTTGCCAGTGCCGCCTGCGCCGGCGAGAAGCACCTTGCCCGAAGGGAGGAGCACCATCGTGGCCCCGCGATAGCTGCTCGGAGCATCCGCGGTTTTGCTCCAGGTATTCGTGGCCGGATTGTACAGCTCGGCCGGGGGATTGTAGCCCCCGACGACCAGGACCTGGCCATTGCGCAGCCGAATCGCCGCGTGCTGGAGCCGGTCGAACAAGAGGCGCGCGGTCTGGACCCAGCCCATGACGTGACCGCGGAGCCTGAGGCCCGGACCGGTGACACGGCCACGGCCCTCCACGATGAGGTCGTAGCTCTCCTCGAACGGCCCCGGCTCGGCGGGGACGCGGATCTCGAACTGGAGCGTGCCGACCTGCCCGGGGCCAACGGTCGATTCGGCAGGGCCGCACGGACGCGAGGTGCTGAGCCAGCTCGGCGCGGCGAGGCGGCCCGGGTGATCCGGAGGATCGGCCGTGGCGAGGCGGAGCGCGCCGGGCTCCGCTTGCTGGAAGCCCTCGAGGCCGATGTTGTGGATGCGCCAGCGCACGACCGCTGTCTGGCCGGGGAGCAGGAGGCCGAGGTTCACCGGCTCGGCGCTGCTCGCGCCGCTCGTCACGCGAAGGTCGACGACATTGTAAGCGAGCGGGTGCGACGGCGCCTGCCAGGGCTCGGCAGAATCGAACACGAGGCCGCTCGAGGCCATGCCCCGGCCGGCGCGCTTGCGCACGGCGGACCACAGGTGCGTCGACCCGTCGATCCAGCGCGCGTACTGCCAGGTTCGGGTCAGGCGCACGCCCTCGGCGGGGACTTCCTCCTCGGGCACGAGGAGCTCACGTCCCGGATCGAGCAAACGGCCACGCGGCAGGAGCGGCACGGGCGGCCCCGCCTCGGTGGTGCGCTCGAGCGCCGCGACACGCAGGACGGTCGTGCCCGGCGCGGCCTCCTCGGGGACGAGCGGGATCCAGTGCTCCGGCACCTCGGAGGCCAGCCGATAGACGAGCGGCGCGATCTGCACGGGCGAGCCCGCATGAGACGCCGCGTCCCCCTGCAGCCGGCGCTGCTCGTGCCATGCCTCGACGCGGTTGACGCGCGTGCCCGCGGCGCCCTCGACGGTGCGCTCGATGGCCCACGCCACGTTGGCGTCCTCGTCCCGCAGGAGCACGACCTCCTCCAGCGGTTCGCTCTCCAGGCTCGTCGTCAGGGCCGGCGGAAGGAACAGGCGGTTCAAGCGGTCGCCCGCCGCGGCCGCGCCCAGGCCGACGGCCGTGAGCTCGTACATCGCCCAGTCGGGCGTGGTCGCTCGTCCGATGAGCCACGTGTCGCCGAACGTGTCACCGACCACCAGCGAGCGGACATGGGTCAGCGTCCCGACGTCTAGTTCGAGCGGGATGACATACCAGTCGTTGCCGTAGATCGTGGCGAAATCCAGCACGAGCATGCGCGCGAGGTCCGAGGGGGCCGCGTCGATGCTGCCCAGGTCCACGCGGCTGTCCTCCAGCTCCCAGAACCGAGCCGCCGGCATGCCCGGGTAACTCGCGCGGACAGGCAGGGTCGTGGCGACGACGCTGGACGGGGTCCCGGTGACAGGCAGCGCCGCTTCGGTGTCGTGGATGAAGGAATGCCAGTCGAGTGCGCCGCCCTGGTGGTTCGCCGCCTTGAGCACGACCGTCGCGCCCGCGGACTGGGCCGCGACCTCGAAGTGGTACTCGAACTGCTCGCGATGCAACGCCGTCTCGCCGGCGGGCGCGACCCGCACCAGGTCGTCGAACCAGGCCAGATAGCGGTTGGCAGCGGCCTGGACACGCGCCACGTCCGCCGGCGCGATCTCGACCCCCGCCGGAAGGCCGGTCCGCAGCGCGGCCGCGAGCGCCAAACCATCCGGGGCGCGGCGGCCCATGACGGCGAGGTAGCGCCGGCTCGCGGCGTCGATCTCCCCGGCGGGCATCGCGAGGGGAAACGCTTGCCGGAACGCATCCCGGTAGGCGCCGGCTCCCTCGATGTCGAGCTGGCGCAGGAAGTGGAGCCCGGCCTCGGCGGCGGTCCGGCGGTCCACGGCGCCCACCGCGTCGTGCTCGACCTCCACCTCGAGCGGCATCGCGGCGTTGTACGCGCGAGCTTTCCCGCGCGGCGCTCGCACCGCGCCGAGCGGCGCCGCCTCCGCGCGCAGGCGCGCCCAGACGGGCGATCCGGCGTCCTCTCCCTGAAACTCGCCCACCTGCCACTGCCGACCGAGCAGCCACAGGGGGTCGTAGACGCGGGCCTCCAGGCCAGGGCGCATGTCGCCGCTGCGAGCGCGCGGCTCGAGACGGGTCCAGGTGGTGATCGAAGGCATGGTCAGGTGCTCCCACGGGTGAAGTCCGTGGCGATCGCGTCGCCAGGCTGGACGTTGGTGCCGAAGTGCGCGGCAGGCAGGAGTTGCCCGATGTCGGTCATGGCGTCGGGGTCGGTGGGGTGCAGCGCCTCGAGGTCGACGGTGCGCAGGCGGGCCAGGGAGAGCGCTTCGGCGAGCGTGTTCTCCAGGAGCTCCGTGCTCCAGTGCGGCCGATCATCCGGGCTGACCGCGAGCAGGATGGCCTGCGGGGCACAAGCGCCCGGCGCGTCGAAGTGGAAGGCGACCCCGGTCGTCTCGGTCCTCGACGGGATGACCTCGACCCATTCGTCGATCACGAGGCCGGCCACGGTGGGCCCAATCGGCTCCGGCGCGTGCAGCAGGAGCGACAAGCGGCTGCCCGGGGCGCTGCCAGTCTGCGGCAGGCCGAGCCAGCGCTCGTGCGGGGTGTACGGGAGCTGCACGACCTGCGCGGTGAGCGTGTCGCCGGTCTCCAGCGCCTCGGCATACGCGAGCGCCGCGACGAAGCGGTCGACGCCGCGACGCACGCGAGCCACCCGCTGTAGCCAGCCGGCCGCGGCCTGCGGGTCGCCGCCCTGCGTCTCGGTGGAAGCCGCGAGGGCCGCCGAGAGCGTGCCCGGATCCGGGGCG
This sequence comes from Polyangium sp. y55x31, assembly GCF_029946505.1. Taxonomy (GTDB): domain Bacteria; phylum Myxococcota_A; class Polyangia; order Polyangiales; family Polyangiaceae; genus Polyangium. The sequence continues at coordinate 116,480 of NZ_JARZHG010000003.1, read as the reverse complement.
GCGCTGCCGGGCAGCACGCGGAAGCCCGCGCCGAACACCACCTCCAGCCGGCCGCGATCGTAGGCGACCTGCGTGAGCTCGCCCCGGGCCCTGCGCGCCGCGAGCGCGGCCAGGGCCTCCTGCCGGCGGCCAAGCTCGGTCGCGATGACCTCGGCGTGCACGCGCAGCGGTACGCCGCCCGGAAGCGCGCCGGCCACGCCGAGGTGCGCCGCGCGGAGCAGGCCGCGCCGCAGCATCTCGTCGTCCACGCCCGTCACCAGGTCCGCCGCGGCCCGGCCGAGCGAAAGCACGGCGTCCGACGCGCGCTGCGCGAGGTCGGCATCCTCCGCCGGGGCCGAAACCCCGGCCTCGGGCAGCGCCAGGTCGCCGGGCCCGAGCGGCCGCGCCGTGTCGAGCAGCCCCCGCAGCGCCCGCAGCACCTCGAGCAGCTCGGCGACGCTGACCACGTCGGGCCCCCAATCGTCGGCGCGCGTGAAATCGAGCCGCACCGTCGCCGAAGGTCCCACCTCGGGCCTCGCGCGCACGACGGCCTCGATCCGCAGGTCGAGCTCCCCGGCTTCGGCCGCGTCGCCGCGCTCCGGCAGGTACAAGAGGTCGAGGGGCGACAGGTACAGCGCTTCGAGGTTCATCTCGATCGCCAAGGGGACCGTCGCCCCGGCAAAGGCCACCTCCGCGCGGAAACGCACGCGGCCCGGCGCCGGCAACAAGCGCGAGAGCCACTGATTCAGCCGCGGCTCGGCCATCGCCCGCGCCTGCACGTCCGGTCGGATCGGCCAACCCGAAGGCTCCGCGTCCCCGTCGCCGAGGAGGACCATCAGGCGGTGCGTGACCGCGATGCCCGTCCGGGGGGTGCGTGCGACCTCGAGCTCGGGCGGCGGCGCTTCCCCGCGGTCGGCGGCGTCGAGCGTGGCGCCTGCCCGCAGCGGGTTGCCCTGCACGACATGATGAACCGCCTCGGCCAGGAGCGCGTCGCTCACCGTATCGACCGCCTCGGCCAGGCCGGAAAGGACGTCGGCGAGGGCGGCGCGCTCGCCGGCGTCGGTCACGCCGAGGTGCTGCTCGAGGTCGAGCTCCCCCGCCGACCAGGCCCGGTGCAGCGCAAGGCCGTCGACGACGCCGAACGATCGCACGGTCTCCTGCGTGCCGCCCTCCACGGAGATACCCGTCGCGCGGCGCGGAAACCGCGTACGGAACGCGGGCAGGTGCGCGGGCAGGCCGATCCGCGGGTGCTCGTGGAGCGCGCGCTCGAAGCGGTAGCCGAGCAGAGCGCCGATCGGTTGCCCCTGCCGCGCGCCCTCCAGCAGCCAGGTCGCGAGCTGCACGCGGTGGGAGCGGAGGTCGATCGCGAACGGGCTCTGGCCGTCCGCCCCGTAGGCTCGGTAGCCACCGCGCAGCACGGCGGCCGTGGTGGCGTGGGGGATCGACGGGGCGTGGACAAAGCCGGCGCCTGCCGGGTCCATGTAGAGCGTTCCCGCCTCGTCGGTCACCGGATCCGCCACGGGCACGGGGCCGCGGGGCCGCAGATCCTCGAGCCACGCATACCCACCGATGTGCACCCCGGCCGCCCTCGGCGCGCTTGCAGGCTGCCGGAGCCAGGAGAGCCGCCGGGTCGCGAAGGACGTGAGCCACGCATCGAGCCTGTGCGATGCCAGATCCAGCGCCTGCGCCATCAGCCGCTCGAGCGTGGCGACGGGCTGCCCCGCGAGGCTCTGAAGCGCCAAGCGGAACGCGGTGAGGTCGGCGAGGACCGGGTCGGTCGCCGCGGCGCGGGCGATGTAGTCGTCGAGCCGCTCGTTGGGGACCTCCGGGGACCACGCATGCTGGAGCGCGAGCTGGCGCCAGATCGTCGGCGTGCTGGGGCCCGGGATGATGTCGACGAGCTCGGGCTCTCGGTACGCCGGGTTCAGGCCGGCCCGCCGCTGGACGCGCGTGGCGGCCTGAGCGTGCTCGAGCAGCAGCCCGTGACGGAGCAGGCGATAGAGCAGCGGCGTGTGCTCGGGGGGACCTGCGTCCAGCCGGTCGCGCGCGGCGGTCGCGCTCAAGCCTGCGCCGGCGAGCAGCGTGAGGTAGCTCTGCGCCGTCTCGCCGAGAGGCGACTCGACCGGCGGAAAGGCGACGGGGAACGACTGCGTCGAGAAGACCGCGCGGCCCACGCGCGGATCCCATGCGCCGAGGCCGAGGTCCTGGCCGAGCCGCCCGGCGGCCTGCATGAGCGCCGTCTCCCAGCCCGGGCCGAGCCCGATCTCCGGCTCGGAGAACCGCCACAGGTAGGCGATGTACTCCATCCCGAGCAGGCTGCGCGCGTAGTAGGCGTGGGCATGCGCGCCCATGCCCAAGATCCGCACCGCCGTCTCCGGGCCGAGGCGATCGGCAGCGCGCGGAACCGAGGCGATCGACGGCTCCCAGAGCTGCGTTCGCAACCGCTGGAGGAAGGCGACGGTCCCGGCGCCGAGCGCGACCGGGCCTGCCCCGTCCTCGCGCTCCGTATAGGCCGCGGTGTGCAGGATCGGGAGCAGCCCATAAGGCTGGTTCGCCACGCGTAGCGCCGGCAGCGGGCCTCCGGGCCGGACCCAGTCGAGGACATGCCGGCGGACGCGGCTCGCCTGCTCGTCGCCGACGTCCGGCCCCAGCATCTGCGTCAGGAAATAGCCCCACGTCACCTGCCAGAGCGCGGTGTGCATCGAGCGCGCGACGGCCTGCTCCGGATCCTCGGCGCCCGCGGCGTGGGCGACGGCCCCCTCGAGAGGCAGCCCGAGCGCCGTGGCCAGCACGCGGGCATTGGCGTCGGGATCGGGGGAAAGCCCGGTCCCGATGCGGGGGCGGTACGCCGCGCGATAGGCGGGATCCTCGCGGCCGGGCGGGGCGGCCGCGCCCGGCGTGTTGTTGGTCGGCGTCCCCTGGGGCAGGTAGCCAAACCCGTCGGTGTAGTAATGCGCATCGAGCAGGGCGGAAAGCGTGCTCGCGCCCTCCGCGCCGCTCGTGGACTCCTGGACCCCGTACACGAAGATCTGCGCCCAGCCTTCGAACTCGCCGACAGGGATTTCGGGCGGCGGGGAGAGGACGAGGCCCATGCCACGGTTGAACGCGGTATCGAAATCGATCAGCCATTTCGTGGCTTCGTCGACGGGCGCCACATGATCGGGCAAACCGGACGGGTCGAACCCCGGCGACGGCCCGACCGCGAGCGGCGGGGTGATCTCGCTGCCGGTGGTGCGTGATCGCAGGTCCGCCCGCCCGATGGGAATGCCGACGGCGTGCCACCGCGTGGGCATGGCCTGCGCCAGCGGTGCGCGCGTCCAGACCGCGTCGCGCGACACGACCGCCGGGAACGCGGGGGCGCCGTCGGGCCGGGAGGCGAGGTTCGTCGGTTCGAGCGCGCGGGCGATCCAGGCGCCGCGCTCGGGCCCGAACGCCACCGCGAGCGTGTCCCAGGCCGCGACCTCGGACGCCTCGTTCGTCGCCGTCCACATGGCGTTCCAGTAAGCCTTCCCGGCCGCCTCCTCCTCCGCGGTCAGCTCCGGCTCGTGGGTGTCCACGTGGATCTGGTCCGGGTAGACGCGGATATGCAGGTTCGTCCCGCGAAAGCGGGTTTCGAGCCGCACCGGGAGCAGCGCGATCGGTACGTCGGCAGGCAAGTTCCACTCAGGCATCACGCACCACGGCGAAGGAAGAGGGGTTGATCGGCGGGTCGCCGTCGTTATCGAGATCCGGCAGCATGTCCGTCGCGTGCACGGCGACCTGCACGCTGCGCTGGAGGGTGATGTGCGCGAGGTGCGCGCTGCTCCGGGCCCAGGTGGCCTGGGGGTCCCCGCCGTCGCGGCGCGTGGGGCGCGTGATGCCACCCCACGGCGCCGCCCGGACCGGCGCGTGCTGGAGCCGCTCGAGGCCTGCTTCATTCTGCGCGAGCGCCGCCCAGTCGAGCTCCTCCCAGCTCGCCGGCGCCGCGCCGTACGCGGCGTCCGCGGGCGGATCGTCGACGCCGAACCGCGGCGCCGTCGGATTCTCGGCCAGCACGAAGAACCAGCCGGGATCCCCATTCACGCCGCGCGCCTGCTCGACGGTCATCGGGAATCCGAAGAGCACCTGATCCGGCGGCAGGTGCGCCTGGAACTGCGGCAGCATGACCTCGGCGCCGAGGACGCGGGGCGCGCTCGGGTCGTCGTCTGCCCACGCGGCGCTGCGCGCGAAGACGCTCGCATTCGGGTAGCGGTGCAAAAGCTCGCCCCGCACGACCAGGACGACCATCTCCGGACCGCCCACGGCCGTCGCATTGCCGCCGAGCTCCTTGTCGGCCGCCCATTCATCAATGGGCGGGATGTCCGTGAGGGGCCCGGCGTCCGGGTCACCGCCGCGCGCGTCCCAGAACTGCCGGAAAAACGTCGCCCGTCGATCGCCGGGGAACTCGCGCCACAAGAGCTCGCGGGCAAACTCGTGGTTGAGGCCGATCATGTAGGCCTCGATGAACGCCGAATTGGCGCGCACGAGCGTGATCGTGTCGGGAGGCACCTCCCCGCGACCGCTGAGCACGAGATCCTGGGAGAGCTCGACCAGCGGCTGCGACATCGGTTGCGGGAAGGTCGGCGCGACGGCGAGCGGGTTCAATCGGTCCGCTCCCTCCGGCAACTGGTCGAAGTCGACGCCTTCGATGCGATCGGTCACCCGCTTCGTGACGTTCCGCTCCGGCGAAAGCGCTGCGCGCACGCCCTCGGCGATGGGCGACAGCTCGAGATGCGCCTGGTCGTCCGCGCGGGCGAGCGCTTGGCCGCGCTCGATGAGCTGCTGGTGGAGCATCGCCGCCGTCCGGAAATCCACCCCGAACTGGCGCTTGCGATCGAAGAGCGCATTATCGAGATCACCAATCGCAATGCCCGCGCCCAGGCCCTCCGCGCCCCAATACCCGCCGGCGTGGACCTCGCGCGACTCGCTCCAGCGGCGCGGGAGCCCCGAAGCCTGGAGGTCGAATCCTACCCGGTAAAAGGCGCGGTTCTGGCCGGGCAGGTTCTCGATGTAGAAAAAGACGAGATCCGGTGACTGGCTCCCCGAGAAGTCGGCCAGCGCAATGGAAGCGCCCTGCACGTCTTCCCCGAGCGGCCCGCCGCCCACCTCGTACGGGCCGGTCCATCCGCCCACGACGTGGCCGCGGGCGTTGATGTCCCGGCCGATCATGTAACTCGCGCGCAGGCCCGACGGGGTCCACTCGACCAGCAGCACCACGAGCTCCGGTCGCAGATCGTTGTTGATGTCGGCGACGGCGACGCCCAAGCCGCGCACGGGCAACGCGTCGACGGGGCGACCCGGCCAGGGCACCTCGATCGACTCCGTCCAGCCGCCGGTGACGTCGCCGGCCGCGTCCACGCGCCAGCCAATGCGGTAGAAAACCCTCTTTTGGTTCGGGATGCCGGAGACGTACGCGGCGATCATCTCGGGCCGGTCGTCGCCGTCGAGGTCGCCGAGCGTCATGTCGGCCGCCAGCACGGGGAAGGCCGCGGTGAGCGCGTTGCCGCTCGATCCGAATTGCGTGCTCATCGGCGTCGGCATCCGCTTGACCGGCCCGGACCAATCGGCGGCGCCATCCGGCCCCACGTTCCGACCGATGCGCCAGGAGCCGAAATACCCCAGATAGTTGTCCTCGATCCAGAACAGGACGATGTCCTGGCGGCCCGAACCATCGAGGTCCCAGAGCGCGATCCCCGCGCCTTGGGCCTCCTGGCCCGCGCCCTCGGGGTGGTCGCCAATGCCGGTGATGCCGGGTTTTTGCTCCCACCCGCCGCGCACCTCGCCCTCGAACCCGAGGTCGCGCCCGATGCGCAGATGAGCGACGTTCGGGCCTCCCGGCATATCGATGTGGGCCACGAGCAAATTCGACATGAAGCCGAGCGTCCCCCGCCAGATCGGCCGCATGGGCGGCAATGCGTAGTCGTCGCCGGCCCCGGGCGACGTCGGGAGCCCGAAATCGTCCCATGTGTAGCTCGCCCCGACCCGCAGCACCAGGAGCTTGCCATCCGCCGCGAGCCACGGTTCGCCATTACGAACCGTGCCCCAAGCACGCAGGCCCCCCACCGGGCCAATGGGCTCCCAGACCGAATCGGTCGCGCCCGGCGGCGTCCAGAATCGCCACACGCGCCCGCTGGACTCGGAGGTGACCCACATTCCGTTGTCCCACCCGATGATCCAGGAGATATTCTCGCCCGTCGGTGAAAACGGGCCCCAGAGGCCCTGGAAGAACGGGTAACGCACGAAGATCTGGCCGCTCGTGGTCCGCACGAATGCGGGGACCAAGGGGGGAGTGCCCTGAACCAGCGGCGGGACCATGGGATCGATCACGACGTCGGGGAAGCCCTTGTCCGCGGGGCAGCCCCAATCCTCCCACAACCAGGTGTTACCATCTTTGTAACAGCAGTAGAGGTGCCCATTGAGGCCGTGGACGAAGAGGTTGTCGCCATTCGCGGCGCTCGGCACACCGCAGGCAAGGGTGTTGGGTGGCGCGCCGATGCGGTGCCAGGTCGCGCCGAGCTCCCACAGGTTGCCGTCGGCGGCGATGGCGTACACGCTGTCATTCGTGCTGGACTGGGTGTTCCGCTCGATCACCACCGGTTGACCCGTGATGGACGCACCATTCGGCTTGCCGCAGTCCTCCCATAACCAGCGGTCGCCGTCCCAATGGAGGGCGCAGAGGCGGCCATCCGCGGTGCGCACGAATGCGTAAAGATCACGCAGGGCCACCGGCTGCGACGTGGCGATACTGCCCGGCGGAAAGCCGTGATCATGCCACGCGGCGGGATTGTCCACGCGCGACAGCACCCGGCCGTCCTCGGCGACCATGAATACGCGGTTCGGCATGGCCGCGCCGATGGACTGGACCCGCGGCGTCGCTTTCGTCCGTGTCTCGCTCGGGAGCGGATTCGTGTCCTCCCACCAGCGCGGCTTTACCCGCGATGCGGTGAGATCTTTCACACTATCGTTCCCGGTGAGATGCTCCAGCGCGACCATGCCCGGCGCGGGTTTCAGGAGCGGATTGACGGTCAGGTTCCGGGTCGCCAGCGCTTGCACCGGCGGCGCGAGCGGGCCGTCGGTCGAAATCCGCCGGGCGAGCGGGCCGCCCGGTCGCGTCAGCCGCCGGAACGCGGGCGAGACCGCCGCCTGGACCTCGCGGTTGCCACCGAGCGGCGTGGTCTCGGTCAACGCGGCGTGCGCGGGGGCGCTCACCTGCAGGAGCCGCTGCTGATCCAGGGCGGCGCCGCCGAGACGGCGCTCGTAGGCCGACGTGCCCGCCGTCCGCGCGAGCTGGCCCTGCCGGAGCGCATCGTTGACGCGCGCGACCGCCGCGGCCTGCGACCACGCCGAGGCCATGAGCGCCTCCTGGTGACGCCGGATGATCTCGGCGCCGTACGCGGCGGCCACGCGGTGCCGCGGGTCGAGGTTGAGCTCGCGCAGCCACTCGGGGCCGTCGGCCACGTTGCCGACGCCGGCATGGCCGCCGCCGTAGAGAGGCGGGCCGAGGCGGCCGGGGCGCTGGGTGAGCAGCGGCGTCAGCGCGTCCGCGAACGCCTCGGCCGCGTCGGGGTCCCAGGGCGACGGCGGCGTCTTCGCGCCGCGCAGGGCCCCCACGAGCTTGACCACGGCGGCCGGGTCGGCGGGGTCGATCGCCGGGAATCCGGGCCCTGGATGGCTCACGTCGAGGGGCCGCTGGCCCAGATTGGCGGGCGCCGGTCGCACGCGCAGGCGCCGCACCAGCGCCTCGAAGTCGCCCTCCAGGCCGGTCCCGAACGTCCAGTGATGGTAGACCGGGAGCGCGATCTCGTCGTCGTTCGCGCCCGCCGTCCACGCGGGCGCGAGCGCCGCTTCGTCGGCGGCGCTGAGCGGGATCCCGAGCCCGCGCTTGCGCCCGGCTTCGAACGCCGGGACCACACAGGCGATGTAGCGGGTGCCGGCGCGCAGACGCCGCGGGCAGAGCAGGCGCGACAGCGAGCGCTCCGGCGGACCGCTCAGCAGCCCGTCGAGCGTTCCGGCTTCGAGGTCGCCGTCGGTGGCGAGCTGCACGTGCGCCCAGGCCCATGACTCGTCGAGGTTCGGCAGCTCCCGGCGCGGGCAGCGCAGCACGGGCAGCGGCGCCGCGGGCTCGGGCCCTACCCGGCCGATCCCGGCCTCCACGACCACCAGCACGAGCCACGGGCGGAGCCGCTCGCCGTCCTGGGCCTGCGCCGGGGTCAGGAGCCAGGGCAGGTGGGGAGCATCGAACTCGATCAGCGGGAAAAAGCTCGGCTCCGCGGAGTCGACGCCGGGCGCGGGATCCGTGCGGATGACCTGGCGCGGGTCGAGGCCGGTGACGTCGCCGGGCCCATACAACCGGGCGGGCAACTGCACCTCGGTCCGCTCGTTGAGCCGTACGCCGATGCGCAACGCGCCGTGCGCGGGCAGCGGTCCGGTGAGCGGGTCCGTCACGCTCGCGTCGAGCTGAGGGCCGACGCGCGCCCAGGAGAGGAAGGTCAGCCCGCTCATCCTGCCACCCCCAGCCCGAGTGCCGGACCACGGAAGCGGGCCGGGCCGGTGCTCCGCGCCTTGGCCTGCGCCGCGGCCCCCGCGGCCGCGAAGCGCTGGAGCGTCGTCATCGCCGCCGGGGCGGCTCGGGATGTTGCCGATGTCGGCACAACCTTGGACCTCGCGAACATGGGCGGAGCCTCGGATGCCAGGCGGGCGGGTCCGTCGGGCTTGTCGATGATGATGGTCTCTGGCTCGAGCGTCGCTTCGAGCGGGGGGGCGCTATCCCGCGAGACGCCCCTCCCGCCGACGCGGCGGCCACCTTCCCAGCGCTCGAAGCTCGGCCGCGAGAGCTTCTCGTGGTCGGAGAGATCGAGGAACTGGGCCGGCGCGAAGTACTCGTCGATGGGCTCGCCGACGAGGTCCGTGCCCCCGACCCGGAGCTGGGTGATGTCCAGGCGGGTAGCTCCGGCGATGCGGGAGCTGCCGAAGCGCTGGAGCTCCCGTCCGAGGGGCGCGACCCGCTGCGTGACCGAGAGGCTGGCGAGCGGATGGATCAAGAGCTCGCCCTCGGCGCGCGGGATCTCCCGCACGGACACCAGCGACTCTCCTTCCGGCGGGAGCTGCGTGCTCCAGCTCCGCGGGTCCACGAGCGCCGCCTCGACGAGCGGTTCGAGCTCCACGAGCGCCGGAGCCGGCTGCGGAGCGGCAGAGCCGAGGCGTACGTCGAAGGAGACGTCCGCGCTGATGAACAGCAACTTGAAGCGGGCGTACCCACGCGCGTGCCAGGGCGACGGGCCCGTGAGCGTCACGTAGACGGAGACGCCCATGAGCTTGCGTGACCCCTGCTTGAGCGCGACCGAGCCGCTCATCTCGACGAGCACCGAGAAGGGCTCGAACTGGAAGAGCGCGTCGAACGCGAGGACGCCCTCGATGCTGAAGCTGGCCTTCGACGCGTAGAGCTCGAGCCGCGCCCCGAACTGCGCGGTGTTCGAGGTCAGGGCCAGGTAGGACTCCAGGCGCAGGCGCGGGTTGTTACCCGTGCAAAGCGAGAGCGCGAGGCGATCGAGCGACGGGAACCCGGGCGGCGGCTGGAAGCGTGGATGGAAGCCGCCGGCGGCGAGCGCGAACCCGGGCCGATCGCCCCAGCTCATGCGCATCGCCATGTCGCCGGTGAGGGCGAACCCCGCGATGGTCGAGTCGTAGAGCGTCGCATCGACCGACGCCTGGCTGCGCTCGAAGTCGACGACGCCGAGCACGTCCATGTTGATGGCGACGATCGGCACCTCTTCGTGGGGCAGCGCCATGCGCAGGCGGCCGAGGACGATGAGCCGCACCGGCGCCGGCAGCTCCAGGATGAGCCCGAGATCCAGCGTCACCAGCGTGGGCGTCCCCCACCCGAGGCGCGCCATCGGCCCGATCACGAAGCGGCCCTCGGCCGGCGGGAACACCGCGTTCAGGTTCGAGATGAGCTGCGGCGCGTTGGCCACCGGGTCGCGCGGGAACATGATCGAGTCGAGCGTGCGCGCCTTGATGCCCGCGCGGAGGACATCGACCACGGCGGTCCGGTTGACGCCGATGAGCCCACCGACGCCGGACAGCGTGAACCCGAATCCGAGCTGGATCGGCGTGAACTCGGCGGAGATGATGAGCAGCAGCGAATAGCCATCGCGACCGTCGGGCATGCGGGTCGTGATGATCCCGATCGCCTTGAGCGCGATGCCCTTGAATTCGAGCTGCACGACGCCGGCGTATTGCCCCTTCGACTCGTCCACGAAGAGGAAGCCGCCGCCCCCGACGATGCCGGCGTCCATGGAGAGGCCGACCCCGTCCGGCGCGCGGAAGCCGAGCTTATTGCCCGACGCGCCGAAGGACGCCTTGAGGCCGACGCGCTGCACCGACGCCTGGAACGGGCCCAGCGAGGCGTTGCCGCTCAGCGCCGCTTCGAGGGACACGAGGCCTTCGCGCGCCTTGAGCGCGAGGTAAAGCTCCTGGAGCCGCAGGACCGTCAGGTCGAGATCCAGCGGGAAGGTCAGCTCGAGCCCACCGCCCGGGGAACCGCCGTGCAGGCTGAGCCCCTTCCCTTCCCGCCACGCGACCCCGAGCGCGAAGGGCGCCGCGAGCTCCGGCGGCAGCACTTTCTTCAGGAAGGAGTCGCCGTCCTCGGACGAGACGCTGATCCGCGCAGCGTCGAGCTCCGCGCTGGCGCCGAGCTTCGAGACGTCGACGGCGAAGGCGCGCGCGGCGTCGAGGAAGGTCATGCGGAAGAACAGGAACCCGCCCGCCGCGCCGATCTCGAACGGACCCTTCACCAGCGCCTCGTCGCCGGCGCCCGAGAGCACGACCCCGAGGCCGGTCACGTCGAGCGCAGGCGTGACGCGCACCGGCGGCATGCCCTCCGTGTCCTCGAGCAGCCAGAGCGTCACGCCCGCGTCCGCATCGTCGAGCCACTTGGCCTCCCCGAAGCGCACGCTGACGTCGACGTCGCCGCCGCTCAGGTCCTGCCGCCCCTTGAGCCGCAGCCCCCGCCGCCCCTGCTCGGCGACGGGCGTGAGGCTCAGCGTGTCGGAAACATGGATCGTGACGTTCGTCACGAGCGCCTTGAGCGCCCGCAACGCGAGCTCCGGGAGCTCCGGCCGCGCCGCCGCGAGCGCCGGCGGTGTCGTGTTCGGCTCCACGAGCCCGGACGCGTCGAGCACCGAGCGGACGGTCGGCCCGCCCGTCCAGAGAGGCCGCGGAAGCTCGGCCTCGAACGTGCGCAGGAGGAGCTGCGCGACGAGCGGCACGCCCCAGCGTTCGAGCAGCGTCATGGCCGCGCCATCGCCCAGGACGAGCTCCGGCTCGGGGGCCACACGTACGGCGAAGTCGTCCTTGGCTGCGGCGCCGAGCGGATGGATCTCGAAGGCGGGACGGCCGTCGTCGACGGCGAAATCGATCGACGGCTGCAGGAACGCGAGCTCGCCCTCGGCGTCGAGGCGGAGCACGAGGTGGCAGACGAGGCCCTGGTCGTAGCCCGCCGAAAGCTCGTCGGCGACGACGGGACCGAGGCGGACGCCCTGCACGCCGAGCGTGAGCGCCGGCGCGGCGGCGGCGCCCGCGCCTGTCCAGCCGAGCATCGCGGACACGGCGCCGCCCGCGGCGAGTGGATAAGTCCATCGCACCGTCGAGCCCACGCCGGTCACGCTCCCGGGCAGCGCGACGAGCGGCGTCGGGCCCGTGAAGATCTGCGTGATCGCATCCGCGATGACCGCGCCGGAGGTGGCCTTCGATTCGAGCCAGCCCGGCTGCAGGATCTTCCCGAGCTCGGCGGCGCGTGTCGGCTCCTCGAAGCCCTGCGCGTCGAAGTCGTACACGCCGAGCGCCTTCGCGATCGACAGCGCGATCCGCACGAGCCCCGAGGCCTCCGTCGGTTGCGGGGCGAGCTCGTCGACCACCGCCTGCAAGACGGCCGGCAAGAGGCTCACGACGCCGCTCGCGAGATCGTCGAAGCCGCTGAAGCTCGGCAAGAGCTGGATGCGCGCGGCGTTGTTCGGTTTCACGGACAGGGAGAGGCCGCTCGGGTCGGCGCCGACCTCGATCTCGATGCCCGCCCACCCGCTGCCGGGCAGCCCCACGCGGAGCATCCCCTGGCCGGTCGGGGTGACGGCGAGCGCGTGATCGAGCTTCAGGCCGAGCGCGAGCTCGAGCTCGTCCCCGGCGGCTCCCAGCGGGAGGACGCCGGAGAGCGCGAGGGTGAGCGGGTCCGAGCCACTCGCCGCGAGGACGAGGCCCCCCGGCAGCTCGATCCCACCGGCGTTCGACAGACCGAGCGCGTTCGCCACCGCCTGGAGCAGCGCGCTGACCTTGGCCGGGTCGAGACCACTGCCGTCGTCCGCGCCCAGGGCGAGCGGGGAGAGGAGGAAGCTGGCCGGGGACGTGAGCAGCCGCTCGATCCCGCGCACCCGCACGTCCCCACCGACCAGCGCGCCGAGGATCCCGGAGACGACCGCGGAGGCCGCGAGCATCGGGACATGGCGGGCGAGCGCGTCGCGCAGGACCTCGACGGGCGGCGGCGGCACGAGCTGGATGGGTTCGAGCCACGGCGGCGCCGCCAGCGTCACCGTGCCGCTCGACCAGCGGAGTTCGGTGGCGGCGAGCGAAAGGCGCGCGTCCACCGCGCTCGTGAAGTCCGGGAGGGTCAGCGCTGCCGCGACCGCCACGCCGAGCGCCGGGGCGAGCTCGAGCGTGTCCGCCTCCGTCGCCGGATCGAACGTCCGCAGGCCGAGCTTCCAGGGATTCGCGGCCACCGTCAGCTCGATCGGGAGCGACGCGAGCTGGAGCGCCCAGGAGGGGCCGGCGCCGCGCGTGGCGCCCACGGCGGCGGCCACGACATCGAGCAGCGCTGGCAGCCGCGGCCCGAGCTGCGCCGTGGGCTGCGCGGCGATGGCCCCGAGCTCCTCCAGGGAGAACGCCAGAGCGCCGGTGCCGTCCCCGACCACCAGCCCGAGCGCCATGAGCGCGTCCAGCAGAAGGGCTTCCCGCGTTCCCGCCGCCGGCCGGGGGCCTGCGAGGAAAGCGAAGCGCGGGAGCGACGAGAGCCGATTCACCAGGTCGGAGAACTCGAGCCAGGGGCGGAGGGCGTCGGAGCCCGCGTCGTGCAGCCGCAGGAGCGGAATCGCCGTGGCGCTTCCTCCCTCCTCGGGCCACACGGACACCCCGAGCTCCACGCGGCGGAGCCGTTCCCCCGGCATCGCTTCCGGGCCGCCCACGAGCCAGGCACCATCCGACCGGCTCACCTCCGCGTGCACGTGCACCGCGGGGGTCGGGCGCATCGGCTCGGGAGGCGCAGCCACGAGGGCGGCCGAAAGCACGTCCACCCGCACGGCAGCGCGGACGTCGAGGTCGCCGGGCTTCCCGTCCGAGAGATGGAGCCGAGCCCGCACGCCGAAGCCAAAACGCGTCGGCGCTGCCAGGCTGCCGGCTGCGGCCAGCGCCCGGTCCGCCACGACCTGCGCGAGATCCTCGATCAGGCCGGTCGGGAGGTACCCCGGGATCGCGAGCCCTCGCCCGGTGCTCTCGGCGCCTTCCAGGCCGGCGAAGGCCGCGAGGCGGTCGGGGCGCGCGTCGTCGAGCATCGCGACGAGGTGCGCGACGGCGCGCCCGGCAGGCGTGCGGTCCGCTGCCGGATAGAGCACGTTCACGAGCCGCACCGCGCCGGCCATCGTCGAATCGAGCAGCGGGGGAAGATGGCTGCCGCCGTGCGGAGTGCCGAGGGTCACGACCCCGGCCACCTCTGCGGGGACGACCGCCCCATAAGCCCGCGCGACCAGCCCGGCCGTCGAGTGGCCGACCAGGTAGACCTGCGTCTGGCCCGTGATCTCTCGCACCCGAGCTACCACCCGCGCGAGCTGCGCGGCCATGAAACCGAGATCCCCGTCGGCCAGGTCGGCCGTGTAATGCGTCGCGGCCGCCGTCACGTGCGAGAGCGGCGCCGTGAGCGGGTCGATGCCCGCCGCGCGCAGGTCGAAGTGCGCGCCCTCGGGTCGGTCCGACTCCGCCGCCTGGAGATAGGCGCCGAAGCTCTCGTGGTCCGCGAACGGCGCGGAGAGCAGCACGACCGCCCTCGCCACGACGCCCTTGCTGCCGCCGGCCCAGGCGTCGATGGCCTGTCCGATCTGCGCGATGGCCGCGGGCGCGGCGGGCAGCTCGTGGTGCGCCGCCGGCACCGGCGTCCCCCTCCCCCAGTTCGCGACCGCGGGAGCCTGCGCGGCGGCCGGCACGAGCCCATCGCCGAGCGCGAACCAGCCGGCGAGCGCCGTGAGCGCGGACGCGGTCTCGGCCGGATCGCGCCCCTCGAGCGCGCCGGCGACGTCGGGCAGGAGCGCGGACGCGTCCTCCAGAAAACCAACCAGCGCATCGCCGTCCGCGGCCAATCGCACGCGCTCGGCGCGCGCCTGCCACCACGCCTCGGGCGGCCCATCCGGATCGAGCCAGCCGAGGAGCTCCACACTTCCCTCGGCCAGCGGCAGGATCCAGGGCCGCTCGTACGTGCCGGCCCCCGCGAGCGGGAGGCTCGGAGGGTACGTGTCGGCGGGGCGCGCCGGCAGCTCGCTCACGAGGAGCGCGCGAAGCCAGGGAAGCGCGGCGAGCGTGAACGGTGTCCCATCGGCCGAGCTGCCCCGGAGAACTTGCTCGAGGTGCGCGCGGACCGCGCCCAGCGGGTCCTTGAACAGGCTGCCGAGGTCCGCGGGGTCCGTCGGCCCGAGGAGCGGCCAGTCCGCGGGCAGGCCGCGGAGCTTGCGGTGGAGCCCGAGCAGCGCTCCGATGGTCAGGCCCGCCGGCCCACCTGCGCTGTGCAAGACCTCGGTGAGGAGCAGGCGCAGCAGCGCTGTCGCGGTCCCCGCCCCGAGCCCGAGGCCGAGGTCCGGCGCGGCCGGATCGAAGGAGGACATCGGGAGCGCGAGCGTGGTCGGCCCGACCGGGTCGCCGCTGCCCGTCGCGACCAATCCGTCGACCTGGATCCGCCAGGTCGGCGTCCTGCCGAGCGCCCAGTCGAGGTGCCCGGAGACGGCCGTCGCCGTGAGCCCGAGCCCGGCGGCGGTGACGAGCTCCGGGATGGGCGTGAGCGTGAGGGAGACGTGCTGCGCATCGAGGAAACGCAGCGCAGCGGGGCCACTCGGCGGGAGGTCGAAGGCGACGAGCTCGGCGACCCAAGCCCCCTCCCACGGTCCCGTCGCGAAGGAGAGCCGCAGACCGAGCCGAAGGAGCTGCGTGCCGGCGGGCGTCGCCGCGTCACGCGCGTTCCAGGCGGCCAGCTCGATCTTGGCAACGCCCTGTTCCGCGATCACCACCCGCCACGGCTGCTGCGGCGTTCCGTCGCCCGCGTGGGGCGTGAGGATCCCGAAGATCGCCGCCAGCTCCGCGAACAGGTGCTCCCAGCCGTGCTGCGTGTCCCCGAGCGCGCTGCGGTGCACGTTCGCGATGGCGCGCGTCGGATCCGAGAGCAGCGCCGCGACATCCAGCGCGTGCGAAAAGCTCGGATCACTCGCCGGGGCCCGGAGCCCCACGAGCGAAAGAACGGCCTCGCCGAGCCGGGACGACCCGAGCGCCGCCTCGATCGCGCCCTGAACCGCCGCTGTCCCCGAGGTGACGAGCGCGTTCGCGTTGCTGAGGTCGAGCCGCGGATGCGTCGCGCCGTTGAGGATGACGTCGCGCAACTCCAGCCGCGGGACGAGCCGCTGCCCATCCCAGGCGATGCCACCGACGACCGTCCCGAGCTTGATGGCGGGCGCTTGGTCGACCACCGAGCCCGTCGTCGGAGTGACGAGCGTGAGGTGCGCGGCGGGCAGGACCGTCGCCCGAGAAGCCTCCGCCAGCGGGAGCCCGAGCAACGTCGCCGCCCCCTCCAATCGGCCCGCGGCCGCCGCGAGCGAAAGGGCGACCCCGAAAAGCAGCACCGGCGGTCCGCTGGCCGGCGCGTCCACGCCCAGCGTCAGGCAAAGACTGGAGCCGGAGCCGAGATCGATCACGGGCGCCTGCAAGGGGCTCGCCGCCGATCCATCCCCGCTGACGGTCGGCTCCGCCGCCGGCAGCCCGGAGCCGAGCAGCCCGACGAGCCGGGTGAACCAGAGGTGAAGCGACACCGGATCGGCCGCGATTTCAGCGAGCCAGCTCCGCAACGCCGCCGGGTCGCGTAGCAAATCGTGCACGCGGAGCGCCGGCAATGAGCCATCGAGCCCGAAGAGCCCTGGTAAATTGGCCAAGACGCGGGCGACGTGCGGGTCATCCCCGCTGAATTGCGCGAGCCCTTGCGTGAGGATCTTCGCGAGGACCCGCGTCGCGTCCGCGTCGAGCTTCGTCGGATCCAGATAGGTGCGCGTCCCGGGCGCGGCCGCTGGATCGAGGTCCTCGAGCACGATGCGCAGCGCCCCGCCCGCCTCGATGTTCACCGAAGCCACGGCTGCAATGCTCGACGGATGCGAGCCTTCCGCCCATTGTGCTTCCAGCACGAGCTCGAACGGCGCCTCTGCCGATCCGGCGACCGCCACCACCGTCCCGTTCGATACGTCGACGAGCGGCAGCCGTAGAGAGGCGCGGGCCCCCGGCGTCATGGCCGCCGGCGTCTCGAGCGAGGCGGCCACGCCGATCAATTCGCCCTGAATCGTGAGATAGACGTTCCCGCGGCCGGTGGGCGAAAGAAGAGGATACCAGCGAGCATCCCCGTCCAGGCCCGAGACGTGCATGGAGGGTAGGATTTCCTCCAGCAGGCCAAGAAGCGCCGCTCGTTGGTGCGCATCGGATACAATCGTACGCAGCCGTTCGAGTGGGTCATCGAACCAGCCGGCATCGACGTAGCCGTCGGCTGCGACGAGGCCAATGGCCCTGGCAAGAGAAAGGAGCTGGGGCGAGACGTGAGAAGTAGCGCTCAACGGACCCGTCCAAGATGTTGGGGCCAGCGGCGCCTGAAATCGACGCCCAGAGGCCTGATGTTGAAGAAAGCCGATAAGTATCCGCGGGGGGCGGCGGCGAGGGGCTACGCTACACGGAATCGTGGTGCGACGCAATCACCAAACAGCTTTTTGTCGTTTGTTGAATTTCGAATGCCGAGACCTTGACGTGCCATCCTAAATTCGTCAATGTGCGGGCTCAATATGCGACCTCACCGGTCTCGCGTAAATCGAACGCCAGCATATTCTTATCGCCTCGGTATCGATAACTTACCCATCGTCCGTAACGTAGCGTCATTCGTGGCCTCCTCCACGAAACCGCTGTTACGAGGAGTCACCCTGTGACCGTCGTCAACGAGGTCTTCAGCGTCGTCTCGTGGATCTTCGGAGTCGCAGATCCGAGGAAGCTCATCACCGGGCGTGTGATCGATCCGATCGGCGTGCCGCTCGTGGGGGCTTCGGTGCGAATGCTCGCGACCGGCGCCTTCAGCGGCAGTGAGCTTTCGGTGACGAAGACCGACGACGAGGGGCGCTTCGAGCTCGAGGGAGCTGCCGCCCCGGCCGAGTACATCATCATTATAGAGGCGCGGGAGGGGGAGAGCCGCATCGTCGAGATGCGCCGCCCTCCATTCTCGCTCGGCGACGTGCAGCTCCCCGTGCCATTCCGCCTGACGGCCTCGGTCGGGGACGGTGGTGACAACAGAGCCCATGACGTGCGCCGCGTGCAGGATCGGCTCCATCGGCTCGGCCGCCTCACCGACGCCGACGTCGCGGCGGAGCCGATCAACCTCGCGGCCTCACCGCCCATGCAGCCAGGACCGCGCCTGCTCGCCGCGCTCGCGGAGCATTTCACCGCGTCGTTCGGGCGCCCACTGCCTTCGATCCGTGTGGAGCCCAAAGGCCCGACCGCCGCGGCCCTCGCAATGGATCCACCGTTTCCTCTCATCCATATCGGCCTGAGCTCGGCGGTGGGTGACCTCCCCGATGCCGACGCCTCCGTCCCCCGCAACGAGCCCGCGTCCTTTGCCGCCGTGCAGGAGCGGCTGCAGCAGCTCGGGCGGCTCTCCCGCGTCCAGCATGTCGCGGAGTACACGGATATTACCGCTGCGGGCCCGGTGGCCCTCGCGACCAAGCCGCAGACGACGGCCGCGATTGTGGCCTTCGAAAGGGACGTGGCGGGCGGATCCTTGCGCGCCATCGTCCCCGGCGCGCGGAACGAACATCTGCTGAATGACCCCTTCGTCTTCGGGCGGCAGCCGCTCCCGCTCACCGCGAGCGTGGGCACCCAGGGCCAAAATCGCCCCGCCGACGTGCGCCGCGTGCAGGACGGGCTGCATCGGCTCGGGTTTCTATCGGACGCCGATCATCAGGCGGAGCGCGCGGTGGTCGCCGCCGCGGGCGAGAACGGCCGCGTCGCCGACACGAGCATCCCACAGACCCGCGCAGCCATTTCGGCCCTGCGCGAGTCGCGGCTCGGCGAGCCCTCGCCCGCTCCATCGCTGGTCGACCCGGTGGATTCTGCGCTGCGGCGCTTGAATCGCCCGCCGCGGCTCGAGCTCACCGGCATGGTCGGGTGGGGTCCATCCATGGCGGCTGCGAATCGACCGCCCGACGTCCGCCGGCTGCAGGAGCGCCTTCTGCTTCTTGGCTTCCTTTCACAGGCCGATTTCGACGCGGAGCGAGCCGATCCCTACGCGACCGAGCGGATCGACCAGGCGGACGTCGTGCACACGGCCGTCGCGCTGGCGCTCGTCTCCGAGCAACGGGGCCCGCTCGTGTTGACCAGCTCGGTCGGCGCCGGCGCCGTGAACGCGCGCGCCGACGTTCGTGCCGTGCAGGATCGGTTGCGTGGTCTGCGTTTTCTCGCCGAGGCGGATTATCAGAGCGAGGTTGTCGACCTCGAAGGCGCGGGCCCATTGGACGTGACCACGCTCGTGGCGACGTTCGCGGCGATCGAGCAACTTCGGCGGCGCGTCTTCGAGCTCCCGCCCGCCGCGGACCTCAGCCCCTGGACGGCGCAGCGGATCATCGAGCCCGGGGACGAGACGCATCAGCTCCTCGTCGATCCGCTCCATTTTGGCCGGCATCCGTTGCATCTCAAAGGATCCGTCGGCACATACGGGTGGAACTTTCCGGCCGACGTGCGCGCGCTCCAGGAGCGGCTGCATGTGATGCGGCTCCTTGCCGATGCGGACTTCGAAGCCGAGGCCGTGGATCCCGCGCGTGCCGGCCGGATCAGCGATGCAGCGCTCGTGGCGACGCGCAAGGCGATTCAGCGCTTCCGTGCGTCGCTGCTCGGCGAGGCCGCGCCCGTGCTCGAGCGGGTGGAGGCGCGGAGCCCCGAGCTCGTCGCTTTGGAGGATCGCTTGGGCGCCCTGCGTACGCCCATCGAGCTCGTCGATTCCGTGGGGTACGATGGAAACAATGCTCCGGAAGACGCTCGGCAAATCCAGCGGCGCCTGCATGGGCTCGGCTTCCTCGCCGACGAGGACTTCGACTTCGAATCGAGGGTCGTGCCCGACGCGGAGGAGACGCGTCTCCACGACCATCAGATCGCGCACACGATCGCGGCGATCGCAGATTGGCAGGCGTTGATGCTCGGCGCGCCGCAGGAGCCACGCGTCGCGCCGTTCTCGGAGACGCTCCATTCGCTCATCTGGCCGGTGATCCCGCGCAGCGTGCAGCTCACGCTCGGCGCGGACGTCGGCACCACCGGGGTCAACGCGCGCGCCGACGTGCGCCGCGTGCAGGACCGGCTGTTCGAGCTCGGCCTGCTCGGCGGCGTCGATTACTTCGTCGAGCGGGTCGATCCGTCTGTGGGTGGGTCCGCGCCCGTGGCCACGCTCCCGACGACGATCGCGGCGATCGGGCGGCTTCAGCAGACCCTCGCCGGCCTCGCGGCGCGGGCGCCCGACTTCCTCATCAATCCAGGCGCGGGCGGCCGGGCCCGGCGCATCCTCGAGGATCCGGCATTCTCCACGCCCACCGCACCGAACCCGAACTGCGTGCTCGTTTCCGCGGGGCCACTGCGACCCACCTTCGCGGACGCGGACTTGACGCGGCTCATTCGCGCGATCGAGGCGGTGGAGGGAGGCGTCTCGACCGGGGAGATTCCGGCGATCCTGCGCAATGCGTCCAGCACGCCCGCTTCGTGGGGCTCGGCGCAGGTGGTCGGCAGCAAGGCGCTCGATACGCTCCTCGGCTCGCCGAACTTCGCCACTTATTACGGCCTCGACGCCGCCCGCCTGCATGCGCTGCGTGACAGGGCGGTGGCGACAGCGGCAAGATTCGAGGAGATCACCGATGCGGTCGCCGTGAATACGACCGACGCCGCGCTGAAGACACAGATCGCGACCTACGTGACGAACCACGCGGCGGCGGTGCGCGCCACGACCGGCCTCGGGCCCGACGACATCGAAGGGATGTTTCGGGCCGGGCAGCTACGCCGGCACCTCACGGCGCTCGGACCGGGCGGGAACGAGGCGGTGCTCTTCAATCGAACGACCCACCCCCACGCCGCGGACAACCTCGCCCGTCTCCGCCTCGCGCAATCGGACGTTGGTACGTACTTGCGCAACCCTGGCTACTTCGAGGAGCACAAACAAGGCTTCGTCACGCGCTGCATTTTCTTGACGCCGGACGGCCAGCGCCTCCGCAATGCGTTGACCGACGACACCGGATTCAAGATCGGGCGCTACGCGATCCGGAGCAACTGGAACTCGACCGCCGGCCTCGGGCTGGGTGCGCGGGACCGAGCCCAGATCACGGCATACATGCACAATCATGGCGGTAGCGCCGCCGCCCTGGCTGGCGACCTCGCGAACGTCGCCGCGGACAGCTACGTACAGCGCGTGATGAACCGCTACGACGCGCTGCCCTGAGAGGAGACCGGAATGTCACCGAACTTCCCGCAAGTGCTCGAAGCGCTCGGCGTCCTGGCAGCGTTGCCGGCGTCCGAGACCGACGACATGGCCAAGCTCCTCCAGCAGTGGAAGAGCTACTTCCAGTCGGCGCCGAACGTCACCGTGACCCCGGCGCAGCTATCGGCCTGGTCCACCCTGCTGACGAATTTGATGGCCGCGCCGGATCGTCCGCAGGAGCTCGAGCTGATCGAGACGGCTTGTGAGAACCCGCTGCTCGGGCTCTCGCTCATCCTCGCGTCCATGCCGGGCACGGCGAAGCGGCAAGCGCAGCGGTGGTGGAACCTCCATTTTGCGGAGCAAAGCTCCCCGGAGCGCGGCAGCGACGGCACCCCGATCGTGTGGAAGATCAAAGACGGCACGACGGCCGATTGGACGGTCAAGACGCTCCCGCCGCCGTCGCCGGGGTCGGGGCCGGGGACGGCGAGGAAGTATCTCATCTTCAGTGACGTGCATCGCGACGCCGCGACCGACGACAAGGGGCTCTTCCAGTCGGGATCCATCGACCATTTCAAGCGCAATGCGCAGCTCTACCAGCGCATCCTGGACTACGCCATCACGAACGGGTACACGGTCATCGAGGGAGGGGACTGCGAGGAGCTCTGGTTCATTCGCAGCATCCAGGAATACCCCCGCAAGAGCGACGGCTCGCTCGACATCGCGGCGAAGCTCAGTGAAATCGTCAGCACTCACCCCACCATCTTCGAACGGCTGCGCACGCTCCACAAGCAGGGGCGTTATTTCCGCACGTACGGCAATCACGACTCTTACCTGAGAAAAGCCGGCACCGACGACTCCGTCTGGCAAGTGCTCAAGACGGAGATGGAGAAAAACAACTCCGGCCCCTTCCAGCTCTACGACGCTTTCGTCATCGACGGCGTCAAGACGATGATGGAGCAAGGCATCGCCGACGTGCTCACGGACGCGGCGAAGCTCCTCCTCGGCCAGAAGACCAAGGAGCAGCTACGCGACAACCTGCTCATCGGGCGCCTCGGCCTCGATGCCGGCGCCTACACCGAGAAATGCCGCATGCTGGTGTGCCACGGCCATCAGTTCGACCCCTGGAACTCGGCGAACAACCAGATTCTGGGGCAGCTCATCTCCAATACCGTGGCGACCTACGTCGACAAGAAGATGGATCCGTTCCTGGATTTGCGTGGGTTTGCCTGGAACGGCAACCCGCTCCTCGAATTCGACGACCTCTTCTCGCGCTGGCCGGTCTTCGACTCCTGGCCCGCGCGGAGCTCGGCGGTGCGCTTCGCCCATCAGGTGCAGCATACGCCGAACGAGCAGCGGGTGCTCCTCGACAACATCATGTTCTATGAGAGCGTCGCGGCCCTGTATGGCACCTTCGGCATCGCGCTGAACTACTGGGACCCGGTGCGCGACCAGGAGATCACGCCGGCCCAGAGCCGGGCCGAGCTCAACCTGTTCTCGCCCTTCGGGATCGCGGAGTACCTGAAGCGCCATCACCTCCATCACATCTGCATCGGTCACACGCACAACCCGCATAGCCAGCCGCATTTCACGCTGGACAACATCGCGGCCCTGGTGCCTCCCCTGTGGCTGGTGATCAAAACGATCCAGCTCGTCACTCCCGACATTGTCGAGCCGCAGTTCAAGACGACGTATTTCAACAGCGGTACGGTCGGGTGGATGGAGGGCGTGGTCTGGGCCATCGAGATCGACACGACGGGCCAGGCGCGCCTCGTGTACTGGACGGACAAGAGCGCGGAGCCCGAATACATGGATTGGGAGCTCGAAGTGCTCCCGCAGGAGGTGAAAGACCTCATCCTCCAGGGGGCGACCACCGCGCTCGGCGCGGCGTTGCCGGACATCGAGACGCCTGTCCAGACCGTCTACAACGCCCTGAAGCAACGTCTGGCGGAGTTGAACGTCTCGCCGGACGCGATGAACAAGGCGATCAAGAAGGCCGCCCAGTTCCCGGTCTATTCCCTGGCGCTCGCGCTCATGCAGCACCCGGAGCAGCTCTTCCGGTATCGTGAGCTCCAGGAGGCGCCGGGCGCGCTGAAGAGGAGCGTGAAGCAGCTCCAGGAGCAGTACGAGCGATTGCGTGATTACTCGCTCGACGTGTGGTTCTCCCTCAAGCGGCGGTACCTCAGCGGCTTCGCGTCGGACAGCGAGACCGAGACGTGCGTCATCCGCGCTCCGATCCCCGAAGCGGCCCGGAAAAACCTGGAGCGATTCAAGCGCATCTTGAAGACGATGAACATGACCGAGGACCAGGCGCTCCATTACGCGGGGCTCGCCCTGGCGATCTTCGACCAGCTCCCGCGCAACCTGCCGTTTTTCTCCACCGTCACGGAGCCGCAGAACCCCGACGCCCGCCTCCACGACTCCGAAACGCCGGTCCTGCACGCGCTGCTCGGGACCCTTTGGATGTACCCACCTGCGGGACAGACCGTCAAAATCGGGGACGTCGCGCTGCAATCGAAGTTCGCGCTCGAGGGGGGACACGTGAGCCTCACGGTCACGCTGTCGAAGGCCCCCGGAGGGGTCTCCTGAGCCACGGGATTGCCCGCTCGACGACGGCTTCGGAGAATGACAATGGCTCTCTACGCAACTTGGACTATTACTCGTTGCATTACTGAAGCTACGGCGGCTGCGAGGTAAAGGACGACACGTACCGCGCATCCTTGACCCCCCGACAACCCCGCGTCATGAAGCAACACGCCCGGACTTTGCGGGCTCGCGTTTGTCGAGCGCCTCGAGCTCGACGAGGGCCGCGTCATCGAGCTCCTTCGTCGAAAAAGGCGACTCGCGCGCCGCGGTAAAGAGCGCGCGCGCCTCCTCGATCGCCCCGAGCCGCGCGGCGATTTTTGCGTGCGCGATCATCGCCTTCACGGCCAAGAGGGTCTCTGCGTTTTTCCGGTGCACTCCCTCGTACGCGTCCGTCGCGTCGCGCGGAAAACCGGCGCCATCGAGCGTCTGTCCCATCTGCATGAGCGCCGTGGCAGGCAGATCGAGGAGCCGCTTCTCGGTGCGCACCTCGCGGAAGAGCGCGATCGCCCCATCGGTCTGGCCCGTGCGCACGTAGAGCTGCATGAGCCGAGCGTAGGCCGCCATCTCGCGCGCGCTCTGGCCGAGCGTTTTCGTGGCCCGCAGGATCTCGAGTTGCACGTCGATATTCGAAGGCATCTCAGCGTGGAGCTCGTCGAGGAGCGCGAGCGCCTCGGCGGCGCGGCCTTGCGTGATGAGGTCCGAGGCCTCGACGATGCGTGGATCCTGCACCGTCGTCACGCTCTGTTCGACGGCTTCGTCGAGCTTCTTCTCGATGCCGCTCGAGCGCAGGGCCCCTGCGACGACGACGCCGAATACGAAGCCTCCTACGTGCGCCGCGTAGGCGACGCCGTCGCCCGGCGCGAGCATCAAGTAGGCGACCTGCGAGGCGAGCCAGAGCGGGAGCATGATGAACGCAGGCGCCGTGAAGAAGATGGGGCGCAGGCGGACGAAGGCGACGAAGCCGATGCGCGTCCTGGCAAACGCAACGAGAAACGCGCCCATGGCGCCGGCGATGGCGCCCGAAGCGCCGATGAGGGGGGCGTTTGGCGAGCCTCCCGAGAATTTATGCGCGAGCGCGGCGACGACGCCTGCCGCGACATAAAACGGGCCGTAGACGGCGCGGCCCCATCGGTCCTCCATGTTGCAGCCGCAGAGCCAGAGGAACCAGAGATTGAACAAGAGATGCAGCCAGCCGCCGTGGAGGAACTGGTGCGTCACGAGCCCGAGCACGTCCCCGCGCGCGGGCACGTAGCCGAAACGGCGCGTGGGGAATGCGTCGATCGTCTTCTGCACGGAGAGGCCGAGCGCATCGAAGTACTGCTGCTGCCGCGCCAACGCTTCCTCGTCGTCCGGGGCCTTTTCGGGGCGCGGTTTTTCGCCGAACAGCGGGAGCTGCGCGTATCCGACGATTTCGTCGAGCGGCGGGCGCGTCTCCAGATACGGGTGCGCGGCGTGGTAGGTGAGGGCTTGCGAGACGAGCGCGTTGAGGTTCTGCGCCTGCGAGCGCTCCGTGGCGGCGACGATGGAATGGACCACGAAGCAGAGCGCGACGATGACGAGGGTGACGACGGGCCACCGCCGCGCCTCCATGTTTTCGTGGGTGATGGGGAGGATCATCGTTTAGGCCGTGTGCCTCGTGACCGGAGGGTCATACGCAAGCCCACGCTCATGCGATCGGTCGTCCTGACGCTTCCGCGTGCTGCTGCGCCTGAAATCCCCGCGCTCTCGAGGAGTCTGTCCGATCGGATGCATGGTCTGCGCGAACGCGACACCGAGGGTACGTCGACGACGGGCACGTAGGCAAACAAACCAGGGGTTCGGCCTCCCCGGCGCCTGGCAAGCTTCCCGTGACCGGGCTGATTGATACTGCCATTCCATGCTGCCATCCGCCTGGCGGCCTCGACCCACGCAGCCGAATGCTCGGCATGCCCGGCGGCAACAGCCCTGGGAAAGCAACGTCTTGCTTGGCGGCGTCGCGTGGGCACGCAACGTCTTGCGCGACGGCCTCTCGCCGCGCGCCTGCATCACCAGCACGTCGCGCCGGAGAGGGCGCGAAAAACAGCCCGCAATTGCGTCCTCGTGGCGAGCACACGCGACCATTGCGCGGCGTGGCACGTGGCCTGCTGTGAGGCGCCGTCGACCGGGGATCGCGACGAGCGCCGGCCAGGTCCGCGGCATTTCCGAAAGAGATGACGATGAGCAACATCATGAACCGTTCGCCCCGCGCTCATGAAGTCGCGTGGGGGCAAACCGTGCTGCCCGCCGACACCGAGTTTTCCGCAGGTATGTGCCTCCCCAATCTGCTCCGGGAGCATACCCGGGCGCAGCCGGGCTGCACGGCCGTGGTCCACGAGAACGAAAGCCTGACCTACCACGAGCTCGCGACGAGGAGCGCGGACCTGGCGAGGTATCTGCGGCACCTCGGCGTGGCGCCCGACGACTGCATCGGCCTGTTCGTCGAGCCATCGATGGACCTGATGGTGGGGGCCTGGGGAATCGTGCTCTCCGGCGGCGCCTACCTGCCGCTCTCGCCGGAATACCCTGAAGATCGGCTGCGCTTCATGCTCGAGGACAGTTGCGCGAAGGTGATTTTCTCCCAGGAAGGGCTCGTGGAGCGATTGACGGACCTCGCCCCGCGGGGAACGCGGATCGTCACCCTGAAGGAGGCGGCAGCATTCCAGGCGAATGAAATGGTGAGCGAACGTGCACTCGACCCGGGCCCGCGCCCGCACGACCTGGCCTACGTCATTTACACGTCCGGGAGCACGGGCAAGCCGAAGGGCGTGATGATCGAGCACCGTAGCATCGTCAACCAGATGCGCTGGCTTCGGACGATCTACGGGCTGGATCGGAGGCGCGTCGTCCTGCAGAAGACGCCCATGAGCTTCGACGCCGCGCAATGGGAGATCCTGGCCCCCGCCTGCGGCGCCACCGTCGTCGTGGGCAGCCCCGGCGTGTACCGGGACCCCGAGAGGCTGATCGAAACCATCCAAAGGCATCACGTGACGACCCTGCAATGCGTCCCGACGTTGCTCCAGGCGCTCCTGGATACCGAGGAGTTCCGCCATTGCGACTCGCTCACGCAGGTCTTCAGCGGTGGAGAAGCCCTCTCGAAGGGCCTCGCGCTCCGCTTCTTCGAAGCGCTGCCCGCATGCGAGCTGATCAACCTGTACGGCCCGACCGAATGCACCATCAACTCGTCCGCCTGCACCGTCGATTGCAGCACCCTTCGCGACGGCCCCGGCACGATATCCATCGGCGTCCCGGTGCGCGATACACGGTACCATATCCTCGACGAGCTTCTCTCCCCCAGGGCCGTGGGCGAGGTCGGCGAGTTGTACATCGGCGGAGCTCAGCTCGCCCGAGGTTACCTGCACCGGCCCGACCTGACCGCAGAACGATTCATCGACGACCCGTTCGTGTCGAATGACCAGCGTGGCAAGCTCTACAAGACAGGCGACCTGGCGTATTGGAACGCGGACGGCACCGTCCAGTTCGCCGGCCGGGTCGACAACCAGATCAAGCTTCGTGGATTCCGGGTCGAGCTCGACGAGATCAGG
Source organism: Polyangium sp. y55x31 (assembly GCF_029946505.1). Lineage (GTDB taxonomy): Bacteria > Myxococcota_A > Polyangia > Polyangiales > Polyangiaceae > Polyangium. The sequence goes on along the minus strand of NZ_JARZHG010000003.1, from coordinate 89,573 downwards.
TTGACCATCGAGAACCATGATTGGGTCAAGAACGCGTCGGTCATCGTCAAGGAGAGTCCCCGCACGGGATTTCAGAACCTGATTGCCTTCGTCGAGCTGAACCCGAAAGAGGCGGCCTTGATGGACCAGGGCAATCACGGCGCTCACCACCAATCGAAGGAGAGCAAACTCCAGGTCCGGGCGCAGCTCTCGAACATGGGGTGCCGGGACCCCTGGGAGCTCGACGGCAAGCAGGCCTTCGACCTGCCCGGCCGGCTGCCTTCACCGGCGCAAAGGCGGCAGGTGTTTGCTCGCAAGACCTACCGGTTCTTCGAGGGCGGCGACGTCACGAAGGCCGATGTCCTGCGCCTGCTCGGCCGGCAAATGCGTCCGCAGGCCGCGGGCGTCGGCCCCCGCAGCCCCGAGACGTTGAGCTTCGCCGAGCTCGGGGAGATGCTGCGATACTTCGGCCAGTACCTCAGCGAGGAACGGCTGCTGCCGAAGTACGGTTATGCGTCGCCCGGAGCCCTGTACGCGACGCAGATGTATTTCGAGCTCGACGGCGTCGGTGGCCTGGAGGCCGGGTACTACTATTACCACCCGGTTCACCATCAACTGGTGTTGATACGAGGAAAAACCCCCTCGGTGGCCCGGGCGAGGGTCCATTTCATCGGAAAGAAGCGGGCCATCCAGCCCACGTACAAGAACAACATTCGAGAGGTCTTGGAAATCGAGGCCGGGCACATGGTCGGGCTGTTCGAGGAGATCCTGCCCGGGTATGGGCTCGACATCCGGGCCCTCGAATATGCCCTCGCCACGAAGGATCATCTGCAGTGCGCGGACGAAGACGAATACCTCGGCACGTTCGAGCTCGTCCCGCGCTCCGCGACGCGCCCGAGCGACGCGATCGAGCTGTACGTCCAGGCCCACCCCGGCAAGGTCGCGGACCTGCCGGCAGGGCAATACGAGTACAGAGAGGGCGCCCTCGAGAAGGTCTCGGACGATCTCATCGAGAAGCGGCACGTCATTGCCATCAACCAGCGCGTCTACGAGAGGGCGAGCTTCGGGATCACCGTCCTCGGCAGGACGACCGAGGATTGGCTGCGGTACATCGACCTCGGCCGGACGCTCCACCACCTGCAGGCCAACGACATGAACTTCGGGTTCATGTCCTCGGGGTACAGCTCCAAGACCGGCAACGATTTGCCCTCGGCCAAGCGCATGGATGGCATTCTGAAGGCCTGTGGCAGGGCCCCGGGGCCTTCCTATTTTTTCGTCGGAGGCCGCATCAGCGAGGAGCAACGGCGCAGCGAAGGAATGAAGGAGGACGCTGTTCACATGAAGGGGCCCGCGGAGATGATCCGGGAGGATCTGAAAAACCTCCTGCCCGACTTCATGGTGCCGAACAAGGTCGTCGTGCTCGACGAACTGCCGCTCACCCCGAATGGCAAGATCGACGTGAAGGCACTCGACGGCGCCGAGGTGGAGCTCGTCGGCCGACCGTTCGTCGCGCCGCGAACGAAGACCGAGGCGCGACTCGCGGCGCTCTGGGTCGAGGTGATGCAGCAAGACACCATCTCCGTGCACGACGACTTCTTCCAGCTCGGAGGCAATTCGATCCTGGCCGTCGGGCTGGTCCACAAGATCAACAAGGCATTTCGGCTCTCGCTGCCGCTGCAGGTCCTGTTCCGGTCACCGACCATCGAGAAGCTCGCGCTCGAGGTCGACGGCCAGAACGTCAATGCCACGTCGCGACTGGTGCGGCTGCAGGCGAGAGGCGCGAACAACCCCATCTATTGCTGGCCGGGCCTCGGCGGTTACCCCATGAACCTGCGGTTGCTCGCCAGCAAGATGGGCGTCGACCAGCCCTTCTACGGCATGCAGGCGCATGGGATCAACGAGGGCGAGACGCCGTACGCCACCCTCGCGAACATGGCGGCGGCGGACATCGAGGCCATCAAGCGATTGCAGCCGGTGGGGCCGTATACGTTATGGGGCTATTCCTTCGGCGCACGGGTGGCCTTCGAAACGGCCCACCAGCTCGAGCGAGCTGGCGGGCGGGTGGAGCACCTGTTTTTGATCGCTCCAGGTTCGCCGAAGGTCGAGGCGAAGGGCGCGTCGACCCACGGCCGCGAGCCCGCCTACGACGACGAGGCCTATGTGACCATTCTGTTCTCGGTATTCGCAGGCAGCCTTGCCGACCCTGCGCTCGCCGAGTGCCTGGAGGTCGCCAGGGACGAAGAGAGCTTCGTGTCGTTCGTCTGCGAGAGATACATGAATCTCGATCGGGAGCTGGCGAAGAGGATCCTCCGGGTCGTCCGTCGGACGTACGGATTCGAGTACACCTCGGGCGAGTTTTCGGCGAGGCGGGTCGGCGCCCCCGTGACCATCTTCAAGGCCCGGGGGGACGAAGACTCGTTTCTGGAGAGCCCGGAAGGGTATTCGTCGGGCCCCCCGACGATCATCGAGCTCGAAACCGACCATTACGGCCTCCTGAAGGAGCCGGGCATCGACGAGCTGCTGGACATGATCCGCCGCGAAATCGCGCCCGAGAGCCATACCCGCGCAAGAAAGGAGATCCGCATGCCGCACGTGAACATCAAGCATTTCCCCGTGTCCCTCAGCCCGGAGCAGCAATCCGAGCTGATCGTCACGATCACCAGCGCCGTCCAGAAAGCATTCCGTTGCGACGAGGGTGCGATCTCGATCGCCCTCGAGCCGATCGAGAAGGCCCACTGGAACGAGCAGGTCTACGTGCCCCAGATCGTAGAGCGCAAAGCTCTGCTGTGCAAGATTCCCAAGTATTGATCCCCCTGCCGAGACGAGAAATGAAGCTGAGCCGCAATCGACGTGTGAATGTCCCGCTGGTGTTCAACGAGGAGGTTTCGGAGGCCATCCATGCCGGAGAGCCGGTGGTCGCGCTGGAGTCGAATGTCATCACCCACGGTTTGCCCTATCCGGAGAACGTGGCCACGGCCAGGAAGGTGGAGGAGGTTGTCAGGGCCGGCGGCGCAGTTCCGGCGACCATCGGCATCGAAGGCGGACGGCTCATGATTGGCATGACGGCGGCGGACATCGAACGTTTTGGTTCGACGCCGGGCATCCCCAAGGTCAGCAGCCGGGACATGTGCGTCCTCCTCGCGAAGGGGGGAATGGGCGCTACGACCGTGGCCTCTTCCCTGGTCGCCGCGGAGCTGGCGGGCATTCCCTTCTTCGCCTCGGCGGGCATCGGAGGCGTGCACCGGGGCGCAGCACGGACCATGGACATTTCCTCGGACCTGATCCAGTTCACCCGATCGAAGGTCGCGGTCGTTTGCGCAGGGGCAAAGAGCATCCTCGATCTGGCCTCGACCCTGGAGTACCTCGAGACGCATTGCGTTCCGGTGATCGCCTTCCAATCCGACGATTTTCCGGCATTCTATTGCGCTTCGAGCGGCATCCGCAGCCCACACAGGCTGGACGAGGAAGAGGATATCGCCCGGGCCATCGAGCACCATTGGGCGCTGGGCAACCGCGGCTCTGTCTTGATCACCAGCCCCATCCGGGAAAAAGACGCGATCGATGGCCGCGTGGTCGACGCGATCATGATGAAAGCGATGGCCGCCGCGGACAACGAGGGCGTCCGGGGGAACGCGCTCACCAAATACCTCATGCGCGCCGTCGACGAGGCGACGGAAGGCAGATCCGCCAAGGCAAACATGGCCGTCCTCGTGAGCACGGCCGAGGTGGCCAGTCGTCTGGCGGTCGCCCATGCGCAATACCGCCGGCAGCCGCGCTGCAAGTGACCTCCACATCCGAAGGAACCTCGATGAAATGTGTAGCCATCTTCGACCTGGACGGGACTCTCATCGACACGCCGCGCGCGATCGTGGCGACGTTCTCGACGGCCTTCGCGGCCATGGGTTTCGGGCCTCCGAGCGCCTCGACGATTCGAGCGACCATCGGGCTGCCGCTGGAGCAGGCCTTCAGCGAGCTGATGCGTGTCCCGCTGGACGACATGCGCGTCACTCATGGCATCACGCAATACCAGATCGCGTTTCGCGATATCGTCCTGCCTCATGCGGAGGCTCTGCTCATCCCCGGGGTCGCGGAAGGCCTGCCCGCGTTGCGTGACCAGGGATTGACCCTGGCCGTGGCGACGAGTAAGTTCCATGCGAGCGCCGATGCGCTCTTGAAAGCGGCGGGCCTGCGGAGCCACTTCGACGTGGTCGTCGGCGCCGATCAGGTCGCCCGGCCGAAGCCGGATCCCGAGATGGGGCAGCGAATCATGCGTACCCTGGGAGTCCCGGCCGAACGCGCGGTCATGGTCGGGGACACGACGCACGACGTATGGATGGCCCGGGCCGCCGGCATGCGCTCCGTCGCGGTCACCTATGGCGTGCACGGCGTGCAGGAGCTCTCGTCGTCGGGCCCGACGTGGGTGGTCGATACGTTCGAAGACGTGCTGAAATGCCTGCGGACGGGCCTTTTGCCCAATTGACGGTGGTCGATACCCATGATCGGACGCTCCAGAGATTGGCTCCTGGCATTCACGTCGGGGATCCTCCTCGCGTTGATGCTCAACTACAACGGCCTCCTGGCCAAACACACCATGCCGATCTTCGCGTCCTGGGCGGCGCATGGGCTGGGAGCCTTCGCGGCGTTCGTCCTCGTCGTGTCGTGCTCGCGGCTGCTGGGTCCTCCAAGCAAAGAGGCTCAGCCGCCCCCGAAGGCGCCCCTCTGGTATTATCTGGGCGGCGTCCCCGGAGCGTTCACGGTGATCCTGGCCGCGATCGCGGTGAACAGCAGCCTCGCGTTGTCCGGGACCATTGCCCTCATGCTGGTCGGGCAGGTGCTCTTCGGAATCGTGTCGGATCACTTCGGGCTGTTTCGCACCCCGAAGCGGCGCATCGTCGCCGCCGACTTCCTCGCGGCGCTGCTCGTGCTGGCGGGCAGCGTGCTCATCATCTTCGGCCGAGCGTGACCCATGGCGCTCTACATCATCCTCGCCCTCCTCAACGGCGTCGTGGTCGGCACGACCCGCGCGATCAACGGCCAGCTCAGCACGGTGCTCGGCCCATTCAAAGCGTCGTTCTGGAACCACATCGTCGGATTCGTGTTCCTGACCTTGATGCTTTTCGTCCTGGGGGGCTGGAAGTCCGGCGCCTCCGGCGCTCCGCTCTACGCATACCTCGGCGGTTTTTTCGGTGCGTTTTACGTGGCCATGTACAGCTACGTGTTACCCAGGCTCGGAGGCATGAAGGTCGCCCTGCTCGTGATCAGCGGCCAGATGATCTCCGCCGTCTTGATGGACTACCACAACCAGGACGTGCCCCCCACGGCGGCACGATTCCTCGGCGTCGTCATGGTGCTCTTCGGCATGCAAATGACCAGACGAGCACGTTCACCCGAAATGAAAGCGATTCACGATGATTGACATGTCAATTGCGCCCGTCATGCGGACGCGAGAGTACGTCGGGACGAAGAACGTACACCTGTTGCCCCAAACGAACCAGCTTCGCGCGCTGCACACGGTCATCCGCGACCGGAATGTGCGCCGGGAGGATTTCGTCTTCTACTCGGGGAGGATCATCCGCCTGCTGATCGAGGCGGGCCTGAATCTCCTCCCCTTCGATCCGTGCGAGGTCGAGACGCCCGTGGGCAAGACGTACGACGGCCTGCGCTTCGCCTCCCAGATCTGCGGGGTCTCCGTCGTGCGCGCGGGGGAGAGCATGGAGGCGGGGCTGCGCGCCGTCTGCGGCTCGATTCGTATCGGCAAGATCCTCATTCAGAGAGACAAGAGGACGAAGCTGCCGCACCTTTATTATTCATCTCTCCCCGAAGACATCGCGCGACGCCACGTCCTGCTTCTGGATCCCATGCTGGCCACGGGTGGGACCGCGCTCGCCGCCATCCAGGTCCTGCTCGAGAGGGGCGTCGCAGAAGAGAAGATCATCTTCATCAACCTGATCACGGCGCCCGAGGGCATTGCCGTCGTCGGCGAGCGTCACCCCGGCGTGAAGATCGTCACGTCGTCGATCGAAGAGCGCCTGAACGAGAACGCGTACATGGTGCCCGGCATTGGCGATTTCGGGGATCGGTACTTCGGGACCGATCCGTGACAGCCGGAAGGCGTTCCCGGCCCTGTCTCCTCTCCTGATGCGTCCGATCATCTGCCCGCTCCATTTCGTGCTGGAGCGCGGCGGGGCGCGTGGAGTAGCGTGGCACTCCGTGAACCGCTCGACGGCTCGTCGTCACGCTGTGATCGCTGCCGCGCTCTTCGTCGGCTGCGCCGGCCCGCAACCGCAAGAAAAGCACGCGAAGTCGCGGGACCTCCCGGCTGCTTCCACGGCCCCACCCGTCGCGGCGGCGCCAAGCGCGCGTTCCGCGCCGCCGCCGGGTAACCGTCTCGACGCCGAGGCTTCGCCGGCGGCGAGCAACCGTTTCGGCGCCGAGGCTCCGCCTCCGCCGAGCAAGGTCGAGGCCGAGGCGCTGGCCCGCGCCGCCGACGCTGCGGGGCCTCGCGTTCGTCTGTTCGCGCGGCCGAGCGGGCGGTTCACGCCCGAGGGGGCAGCGCTCGGATCACGCGGCGCGGGACCCTGGAAGCAGACGCCGTTTCTCGACCTCGCGATCGCCGAACGTCGCGAAGGCCGCATCCGCGTCGTGGTGGACGTCGAGGAAGAAGGCGAAGCAGGGCCGGAACCCACGGTCAAGGGCGTGGGGCATCTGATTCCGATCCTGCACACCTTCCGATTGCTCTTCTGGGTGGACGAAGCGAGCGTCGGCAAGGTGCTCGCGCGCGACGTGGAACTGCGCCCCGTCGCACGCGGCTCGGCTCGTCCGAAGGGTTGGGACGCGACCATATCGGTGCGCGTGGGGACCCCGTGCGAGCAGCGCGAGACGCGCGGCGACGAGGTGCTCATCGCCGTGCCGTTCCATGGTGGGACCATTTCGGGGTGGGTCGACCTCGCAGCGCTGGATGTCGTGTTCGATCCGGCGCGCGCTTCGGCCGCGTCGCGCGCGGAAACGAGGGGCAAGCGGCGATTCGTGGCTTCGGGCACGCTCCACATCGGCAAGGACGGCCCGGAGCTGGTCCGCATTCGCCACGCGGACGTCGTGCTGCGCGGCGGCGGCGCGTGGTCGCGCGTGGAGGTGTCGAACGGGGGCAAGCTCGTCGAGGGAAACGTCACGGTCAGCGCGTGGATCCAGAGCTCCGAGCTGGCCGAGCTGCCGCTCGGAGGGCCGGTACGTCCATTCGCATTGGAGGTGAGCGCGCTCGACGGTCGGAGCGACCTCCCCAGACGCTCGATCCCGAAGGGCACGCTGCTCCGTGATCCTGTCACACGGGCCGTCGTGGGCATCGCGATGAACGACGCGAAGCTCGCCGTGGACGCGGAGGGAGGACTGTGGGCCCCGACGGTCTGGGGTCCCGTCGCGGTCCTGGCGGAGGCGAGCGCAGCGGCTCCGTGACCTGCGAGAAACCCCCGGAATCATATCGACGCCGGCGGGAGCGCCATCCGGGCGTCGCCTCCTCGGCCATCGCCGCAGGCTCGCGAGCACATCCCTCGTGATGCGCAGGCCCGAGTTCCATTGAATGGTCGCTCGCCGATGTTTTTCAGCGAGCGCGCATATGGACACGCGCGGTCGCTTTTCTTACCAGGCTGCGTGTCGCTACATGTGGGCCAAACGTCCCCCCGGTAAATCAATTAACCATCTCGATCCCGACTGCGGCTTCTGATAGCGTGACGTTACGCCTGAAACAGGAGCACTTGAAGGTGAAGCGTACGGCATGGCTGGCGACCGCCCGATCACCGACGTCAACGGTGCTCCGTTCGGTGCGACGTGCAACATTCAGGATTGTCCGAGCGATTTCTTTTGCATCGGCCGAGACGGAAAACGCTGCGTCGATGAATGTGCGGACGACCGCGATTGTCCCACGGATTTCATCTGCAAAGACGTACAAATGAGAATCGCCTTCGCGGGACGAGGTCGTTCGTGCCCATAAGGGCGCCGCGTGGCCTCGAACGCATAGGCCCATGCTGGAGGAGGCACGCATGAAGCTCAGCAGACTCTTGTTCTCGGGGGTTGCACTTTTCCCCGCGCTGGCGCTCTCCACCGTCGCCGCGCGCGAAGCTCACGCCGAGGAGCGGACCTTTCCCGCCGGGAGCCTGATCATCCCCATGGATCAGGCCTACCAAACCGAGGGGATGTACCAGGCCTACGGGCTACTCTTTCACCTCCTCCGCGAGGGCGTGCCCGTTCATTGGGTGATCGAGCCCGACAAGGTCTGGCACGCCGCGGCCTGCAACACCGCCGGCGACCTGTGCGCGTGGGACTGCGCGGAGGAGGGCTCGGGGATGAAATGCCCGTACCCCACGGCGAGCCCCGATTTCTTCGCGGGCGCCCAGGTGGTCTGGGGCAGCCCCGCGAAAGGCGCCACGATCAAGAACCACGGCTACCGTGGCGGGCCCTTCGTCGTCGACGCGCTCCATCGCGACAAGGCGATCGAGATCGTCAACGCCTGGAACGATCAAAACCTGTGGGCTCAAAATCCGTGGGCGGACCGCGCCACGTTCCAGGTCGTGACGGTCCACGAGGCGACCGCGCCCTTCACCGCCGACTCCAAAAAGGAGCTGCTCGCCGCGCCGACCATCGCCGTCTTCGCCGACGGCAACGAGGACATCGCGACGGCGTATCTGCGGGCCGCGGGGATCAAGCAATCGAATGGAGCGGAGTTTCCGGCCGCCAAGTGCGGCGCGGGCACCTGCGGCCCCGGCACGGCGAACCCGGACCTGCTCACCGTGCCCAGCGTCATGGGAAACATGGGCACCTGCGATGCGCCGAACAAGAACCACAAGAATGGCGCCCTCTTCACGCCCGAGGGCCTGCCGGCCTACTGCCAGATCATGAGCATGCACTGGAACGTGGCCGACCGGGAGCTCGTGGAATGCGGCGGCGGGAACTGCCCGGCGACACCGGAGGAATGCGCCGGCAAGCCCATCACCTACCACGGCCACGAGGTCGTCGCCGAGGTCCGCTCGTTCCTCCAGTACCCGACCCATTTCTTCGCCGAGTGCCAGGCGGTCAACGCGTACGAGAATGCGGTGCCGAACCCCGCGTGGCCCTATCTCGACGATCCCGGGCGCATGGGCCATTTCCTCACGACGACCGGAACCCCGCCCCCCTGCCCTTGCAACCCCGGCCCCGACGAGGGCGACTTCCAATGCGTGGTCGACGGCTGCGGCCCCGGCAAGGACTGCTGCCTGCCGAACGACGCCAAGGAGAGAGGCGCCGGCTTCCTCATCGCGCCCTCGCCGAGCCCCTTCAAGGTGCTGCGCCCCGACGTGCCGTACATGCAATTCGACGGCTTCTTCTCGCCGGAGGGCGGGAGCGAGCCGGCCTATAACCTGAGCACGTACCTCGGGACCACGTACAAGAACGATCGCGACGTGACGTTCATCACGGCCACGGACGGGCCCGGCAAGGAGGACGTCTGGATGTCCGGGTACATGGACGGGACGTGTGACGTCGATCCGCCGCCGCCGCCTCCCAAGTTCACGGGCGACAAGGCGCCGCCGAAGAACTTCAACCCGGAAGAGTCGTGCGGCGGCAAGGTGAGCTACCTGGGCGGCCATTCGTATACCGGGAAGTCGGGGCAGCGCCTCTTCTTGAATGCCCTCTTCGAGGCGGATTGCACGAGCGCCAGCGGGCAACCGCGCATGGGACTTTCGCTCACCGGCGAGCTCGTCGTGGCGGCGCAGAGCCTGCCCGTCGAGCGCGGCTACGTGGTCGGTTACAAAAACGAGGGGAGCGGGCCGGCGCTCGACGCGGTCCTCCGCGCGCTCAATGCCGCGAGCGGCCTCGAGGTCGTCGACGCCAAGATGGGCACCGTCTCGGCCGAGGGCGGGAGCTGGGAGCTCGGCGCCATCAGCGGCACGATCGCGCAGCCGAATGATCCCGCGGCGTCGGGCTCACGCGACGCGACGCTGAAGTTCACCCAGTTCGGCGAACACGTGCTCAACCTGGACATCCGTTACAGGGTCGGCGTGTCGACCCTCTCGAGCACGATGAACGTCGCGATCCGCGTCCTCCTCGACACCGACGCCGACGGCGTGCCCGACGAGACCGATCCTTCGCCGAACGACCCCGCGTCGTGCGGCGACTCCGATATGGATGAATGCGACGATTGCAAGAGCGGCACGTTCGATCCCGCCAACGACGGGTGTGCACCTTCCGGCAATGGCGGGAGCGGCTCGTCGGGCGGCGCCTCGTCGGATCCGGCCGGCTGCGGCTGCCGTATCGGCCCGTCCAGCGCGAGCCCGGTCTTGCTGCTCGCGTTTTCACTCCTCGGCCTCGGCCTCGGCCGAAGGGCCCGGCGCCGCCCGCGCTGAGGCGCCCGCCTCCGCCTTCCCGTCCTCCGGCGGCCCTCGCCATCCCGAACCCTGAGCATGCGGCCACGTCCTCCTGTCGGCCGCCGAAGACGCGATCACGTGCGTCTGATCGGATTGGTAGCCCCGAGATACCTGGTGCCCCACGGCGTCGACTGTCAAAAGCAGGTATCCGACGGAACGCAGGCGCTCATCCGCCTTGCAAACGATAGAAACCATGCCACCGTCATGTTGGGGTTCAATTTACCATCCCCGGGCGCGTCTCGTTCGACTCCAAGCCCCGCTTCCCTCTTGCGTCTATTCCCAGGGGCAGCGCGATTTGTCGCCGAGGCCCCGTCGCAGGGCCACACCGGTTGCTCCACTGGTGTGCGCCTCAATCCATGGCTGTTGATGATCGGGGGATTGAGATGCCGCGCATGGCGCCGAATCATTTGCCTCATCACGTCGAAGCTCGACAGGACGCGCGAGAGCACGTCGGTGAAACCGTTCCTCCTTCGGTCGTACCTTTCGGCGCCGCCGAACGTCACAAAGTGTTGGTCACGTGGAACGACACGACCGCGACTTATCCCGACGATCGCTGCCTCCACGAATTGTTCGAGGCCTGCGCGGACAAGACCCCAGGGGCGCTCGCGGTATCCGATGAACACGAGCGGCTCACGTTCCAGGAGCTCAATCACCGGGCCAATGGGCTGGCGCAGCGGCTCGTTTCGCTCGGGGTCGGTCCGGATGTCCCCGTGGGCGTATGTATGCAGCGCTCCGTCAGCCTGGCGGTCGCGTTGCTCGGTATCCTCAAGGCTGGCGGGGCGTACATGCCCATGGATCCCAGCTACCCGGAGGAGCGCCTCGCCTTCATGGTCGCGGATTCGCGCGCGCCCGTGATCATCGTGCATGGTCCGTATCCGGAAATTCGGGGGCAGGCCACCGTGCTGCGCCTCGACGAGCACGAGACGCCGAGCGATCTCGACGCTCCTACCACCTTCGTCAGGGCGGATCGTACGGGGCCGGAGGACGCAGCTTACGTCATTTATACGTCTGGCTCGACCGGAAAGCCCAAGGGTGTCCTCGGATCCCACCGGGCATTCGTCAATCGACTCTCGTGGGGATGGGCAAGCTGGCCGTTCGCGCCTGGCGAGGTCGCTTGCCAGAAGACCTCCATCGGCTTCGTGGACTCCATTGGCGAAATCCTGGCACCCCTGCTCCAGGGCGTCCCCAGCGTGATCGTTCCCGACGCGTCCGCGAGGGATCCGCGCCGCCTGCTCGAAGTGCTCGCTACGGAGGGCGTGACGCGTATCGTGCTCGTGCCCTCCCTGCTCCGGGCGTTGCTCGATGTCGAACCGGATCTCGCTGCGCGCCTCCCCCGGCTCCAGCGGTGGTTCGTCAGCGGAGAGGCGCTGACGCCGGACCTGGTCGCCCGATTTCACGAGCGGTTGCCGGGAAGGAGGCTCGTGAACCTTTACGGCTCGTCCGAGGCCGCAGCGGACTCGACGTTTTTCGAGGTCCCGGAGAAGCACTCCGGCCCGGTACCGATCGGTCGTCCCATCGCCAACACGCAAGTCTACGTGCTGGATGCGTCCATGCAACCGGTCGCGATCGGCATGGCGGGCGAGCTCTACATTGGAGGGGCCGGGCTCTCCCGCGGCTACCTGCATCGCCCCGACCTCACCGCAGAACGTTTCGTGCAAAACCCATTCGGGCCGCCCGGAAGCCTCCTTTACCGCACCTCGGACCGCGCGCGCTGGCGGCATGATGGCAACCTCGAGTATCTCGGGCGGCTCGCCCATCAGGTGAAAATTCGGGGTGCGCGGGTCGATCTTGGCGAAATCGAGGGGGTCTTGCGGGAGCACCCTGCCGTCCGTGAAGCGGCGGTCGTGCTGCGTGAGCTGCACGGTGAGGAAGGCCTCATTGCGTACGTCGCGGCCGGGGCAGAGCATCCACCACAAAGTGAGCTCGCCGAGTGGCTACGCCAAAAGCTACCCGCATACATGCTCCCCTCGGTATTCGTTGTTCTCGACGCGCTTCCCCTCACGCCGAGCGGAAAGATCGATCGGCAGGCGCTGCCAGCTCCCGCATTTTCCGACGCGCCCCGCATGCTTCCGCGGACCCCGACCGAGGCGGTGATCGCGGAGCTTTGGGGGAACGTCTTCGGGCTCGACAGCGTGGGGATCCACGATGACTTCTTCGCGCTGGGCGGGCATTCTCTGCTCGCGGCACGGCTCCTTTCCCTCGTCTATGCGCGACTGGGCGTCGATCTCCCGCTCTCCGCCGTCTTCGAGGCGCCCACGATCGCGCGGCTGGCCGACCGGATCGATGCCTCCATCCACACGGCCGCGGTGCCCCCGGCCCCGCCGCTCGTGCGCGCTCCACGCCTGCCCGCTGTCCCGATGTCGTTTGCGCAGCAACGACTCTGGTTCATCGCTCAGGTCGACCCCGCGAGCGCCATCTACAACGAGATCGCTGCTTTCGACTTGCGGGGGCGGCTCGACGTCGTGGCCCTCGACCAGAGCCTACGAGCGTTCGCCGCGCGCCACGAGGCCCTGCGTACCACCTTCGGGACGCGCGACGGTCAACCCGTGCAGATCGTCCATTCGACGGGTTCGATCCCTCTCTTCACGGTCGATCTCACCATGCGCGCAGCCGAGGAAAGGGACGCCGCAGCCCACATGCTCGGGCAAGAGCATGCCCGTGAGCCGTTCGACCTCGCTCGTGGGCCCGTCGCGCGGGCGCTGCTCGTGAAGCTCGGCCCCACGGAGCACCGCCTCTTTTTCGTGGTGCACCATATCGTCTACGACCGGACGTCGCTCGTCACGGCGCTGGTGCCCGACCTGCTGCGGCACTACGAGGCATTCTCCACCGGGAAGGCGCCGCGCCTCCCGGACCTGCCCGTCCAGTATGCGGACTTCGCCATCTGGCAACGCGGCTGGCTGAGCGAGAATGTCCTGCGGCCCTCGATCACGTATTGGAAGGGCAAACTCGCGGGGCTGCCGGTGCTCGATTTGCCGACGGATCGTCCGGGCCCGGCGAAGACGCGCCGGGGCGCGAGGCACACCGTGGAGCTGCCCGTCGAGCTCGTGCATGGGCTCCGGGCGCTCGCCCGTGGAGAGCGCGTGACGTTGTTCACCACCCTGCTGTCGACGTTCCTCACCCTGCTCCATCGTTATACCGGGCAGCAGGACGTGCCGGTCGGCATCGTCACGGCAGGACGATCGAGGGCCGAGACCAACGGGGTCTTCGGGTGCTTCATCAACCCGCTCGTGGTGAGGGGCGATCTGTCCGGCGATCCTACCTTCCGAACGTTGCTCGAGCGCGTCCGCGAGGTGACCTCGGAGGCTTATCGTCACCAGGACGTCCCGTTCGAACGGCTCGTGCAGGAGCTCCGCCCCGCTCGCGCGCAGCATCAAACGCCGCTGTTCCAGGTCGTGTTCAGCTACAATGACGCGCCCGTTGCGCCGCACGCGCCGCTGGATCTCCCGGAGCTATCCGTGCGCGTTTCGGAAATCGGTACGGGGACCGCCAAGTTCGATCTCACGTTCGATCTGGAAGAGCGCGGCGAGGAAATCGCTGGGTTCATCGAGTACGCCGCCGATCTATTCGATGCCGCGACGATCGCCCGCATGGCGGAGCATTTCCGTTCCCTGCTCGAAGCGGTCGTGCGTGATCTCGAACTGCCACTCTCCGCCCTGCCGCTCCTCACGCCGGCGGAGGCCGATGAGATCCTGCATCTCGCCGGCTCTGACGCCCCCTATCCCGAGGACGCTTGCCTCCACGAGCTCATCGAGCTTCAAGTACGAACGCGCCCCGAAGCGCCTGCAGCCATCTTCGAAGGCGAGACGCTCTCCTACCTCGAACTCGATTCCCGCGCGAACCAGCTCGCGCATTACCTGCGCTCTCTCGGCGTCGGTCCGGAGGTCCGGGTCGGCATTTGCCTCGAGCGATCTTTCGAGGCGCTCATCAGCCTCCTCGGCGTCCTGAAGGCCGGGGGGGCGTTCGTCCCCCTCGATCCTGCTTACCCGCGGGCGCGCCTCTCCTTCATTCTCGAAGACGCGGGCGCCGCCGTCCTCCTCACGGATCGTCGCTCGCTGGGTACGTTGCCCGATCCGCGCATGCGCGTCGTCCTGCTCGACGAGGAAATTGCGGCAATCGAAGCAGAGCCCAAGGACCGCCCTGTCACGGATGTTGGTCCCGACAATCTGGCGTACATCATCTACACCTCGGGGTCCACGGGCCGCCCCAAGGGCGTCCTGGTGCCCCATCGAGGCCTGTGCAGCCTGGCGCCGGCCCTGATAACGTCCTTCGAAATCGGCCCGACCAGCCGCGTGCTCCAGTTTGCCTCGCCAAGCTTCGACGCGTCGGTCATGGAGATCATCATGGCGCTGCCGGCGGGGGCGGCGCTCGTGCTCGCGCCGCCGAGCGCGCTCCTGCCAGGGCCCTCGTTGCGCAAGCTCCTGCGGGACCGGCGCGTCACGGTGGCGCTCCTCTGCCCCTCGGCAATCGCGGCGCTCGATGCCGGAGGCGACGGCGCGGAGGCCTCTCTGCCGCTGCAGACGCTCATCGCCGGCGGCGAGCCTTGCACGGCGCAGCTCGTCGCACGCTGGGCCCCGGGGCGCCGGTTCTTCAATGCGTACGGGCCGACGGAGGCGACGATCTGCGCGACCCTGGCCAGATGCACGCCGGACGGCGAGCGCCCGCCCATCGGTCGCCCCGTACCGAACGCGCGGTGCTACGTGCTCGATGCGCAGATGCGGCTCCTCCCGCGCGGCGTCCCCGGCGAGCTTTTCATCGGGGGCGTGGGGGTCACGCGCGGCTACCTCGATCGCCCCGAGATTTCGGCCGAGCGGTTCGTGCCGAACCCCTTTGGTAGCGGTCGGCTTTATCGCACGGGCGATCGAGTGCGTTTTCGGAACGATGGCAATCTCGAGTTCCTCGGCCGTATGGACGAGCAGCTCAAGCTGCGCGGATTCCGCATCGAGCCCGGGGAGATCGAGGCAGAGCTCGATCGTCACCCCGCCGTGCAGGTATCTGCAGCCAAGCTCGTCGAGATGATCGGCGGGGAAAAACGCCTCGTCGCATACGTCGTGCCCCGCTCGGACGCGCCCGGAGACCTCCCGCATGTGTTGAAGAGGCTGCTGCGCGAGTGCCTGCCCGAGCACATGGTGCCGTCCGCCATCCTGAGGATCGACCGCATGCCGGTCGGCCCGAATGGCAAGATCGACCGCTCGGCGCTCCCTGCCCCGCCGTCGCCCGAGCGAGTTTCTGCATCGGCGAGCACGTCCCTCGAACGAACGGTGGCGGCCATCTGGCGCGAGGTCCTCGGCCTCGAAGGCGACGTCGGGGTCGACGAGCCTTTCTTCGAGGTGGGCGGCCATTCGCTCGCGCTCTCGCGCGTGCAGGCGAAGCTGTCCGCGCAGCTCGGCACGGACGTCGACGTCGTGACGCTCCTCAAATTGCCCACCATCCGGCAGCTCGCAGCGCACCTCGCGAAGATGTCCAGCAGCGATGGCGCGCTGGCTCTCGTGCAACGAAGTCCTGAGAAGGCGCGGGATCACCTCGCAGTTCGCCCGGACGCGCTCGCGATCGTGGGCATTGCAATTCGCGCTCCAGACATCCGCAATGCAAACGAGTTGTGGGAGGTCGTGCGGGCGGGCCGCGTGACGATCCGCGCTCTGGATCGCGACGCGTTGGTCCTGGAGGGCGCGGATCCGCAGCGCGTGCATCGCCCCGAGTTCGTCGCCGCGGAAGGGGTGCTCGATGACTCCGCGCGTTTCGACGCCGGCTTCTTCGGCTACAGCGATGCCGACGCGGCCCTCATGGACCCGCAGCAACGCGTGTTCCTGGAATGCGCATACGAGGCGCTCGAGAATGCGGGGTACGATCCGGCGCGCTTCCCGGGCAAAATCGGGGTCTTCGGCGGCACGGGCGTGCCGCGCCACTGGCTCGGGCCGGTGATGGATAAGCTTCGCGCCGGCGGGAGTGATCTGGAGGGTTACCGAGCCCTCACGCTGAACGCCCAAGATTTCCTCGCGACGCGGGTGGCCTTCAAGCTCGGGCTTCGCGGCCCGGCGGTCACCGTTCAGACGGCGTGCTCGACGTCGCTCTCGGCCGTCCACATGGCTCGCCAAAGCCTGATTGCAGGCGAATGCGACATGGCCATCGCCGGCGGTGTCTCCCTCGCGTCGCTCGGAGCGGCCGAGCGTGGATATCTCCACGCGGAGGGAGGCATCTACGCGCCCGACGGCGTTTGCCGACCCTTCGATGCAGACGCGAGCGGCACGGTCAAGTCGAGCGGCGCGGCGCTGGTCGTCCTCAAGCGGCTTTCGGATGCCCTCTCGGATGGCGATACGATCCACGCGGTTCTGCTCGGCTCGGCGATGAACAACGACGGTGCCGGCAAGGTGGGCTTCACCGCGCCGAGCGAGGACGGCCTCGCCGCGGCGATCGGGGAGGCGTACGAACGCGCCGGCGTGGATCCAGGCTCGATTCGCTTCGTGGAGGCGCACGGAACCGGCACGCGCCTCGGGGATCCGACCGAGGTCCGCGCGCTCTCGCGGGCGTTCCGGCGATGGACCGAGCAACGAGGCTTCTGCGCGCTGGGCTCGCTGAAGGCGAACCTGGGGCACCTCGACGCTGCGGCCGGGGCCGCCGGGCTCGTCAAGGCAGCGCTCGCGCTCCGTCACGGAGTCATCCCGCCGAACCCGAGCTTCCGCACCCCGAACGCGCTGCTGGAGCTCCCGACGACGCCGTTTTTCGTGAACGACGCCCCTCTGCCTTGGCCGCGTGAAACGGCCCCGCGGAGAGCCGGGGTGAGCGCCATGGGCATCGGTGGCACGAACGTGCACGTGGTCCTCGAAGAGGCGCCGCAGGCGGCTACTTCGCCCAGCCAGCGGCCATTCCAACTCCTCTGCCTCGCCGCGCGTACCCCCTCGGCGCTCGCCGAGAGCGTGCGCAGACTACGCGCTCACCTCGCGAGCGATCCATCCGTCGACGTCGCCGACGCCGCGTACACCCTCGCCCTTGGACGAGCACAAGGTCGGCACAGGATGGCGATCGTCGGCCGGAACGCGGGGGACCTGCCCTGGGCGCTGGATGCGAGCGAGGTGCCGTCCGCCGTCGCGTCGACCGCGCGTCCCGTGGTGTTCCTGTTCCCTGGACACGGGGTGCAGTACCTGAAGATGGGGGCCGAGGTGTACGACGCCGAGCCGGTCTACCGCGAAGAAGTCGACCGGTGCGTCGCTCTCCTGCGCGAGGTCTCCGGGCTCGATCTCGCGCCGCTGCTATTCGGCCTCCTCCCGGATGGCGAGCGCAAGCTCGATGAAATGCAATGGGCTCAGCCGCTCCTGTTCGTCGTGGAGTATGCCCTTGCCCGGCAATACCTCGCTTGGGGCGTGAAGCCCGCTGCGATGCTGGGACATAGCCTCGGTGAGTACGTCGCGGCATGCATCGCGGGCGTGCTCTCCCTCCGGGATGCGCTCGTGCTCGTGGCCCTGCGAGGCCGCCTCATGGACGCGACGCCACCGGGCGGCATGCTTTCGGTTTTCGCCGACGAGCGGACGGCTTTGCCTTTCCTTCATGGCGACGTGGTGATCGCGACCCATGCGCCCGGGTGCGTGGTCCTCTCGGGGCCCGTCGACGAAATCGAAGTTGTACGTGCGCGCCTCACGGGGGCTGCGATCGAGACGAGCACCGTGCGCGTCTCCCGCGCGTCCCATTCACCGCTGATGTTCGCCATTCGTGAAGAGTTCCGGCAGCGCGTCGCGCAGATCGAGCTCCACCCGCCCACCCTACCCATCGTGTCCAACGTGACCGGTGCGTATCTGACCCCGGAGCAGGCGACGGATCCGGAGTATTGGGCGGACCACCTCTGCAGCGCCGTCCGCCTGGGGGACGGGCTGGGAACGCTTCTCGAGCTCGGGGCGCCGGTTTGTCTCGAGCTCGGGCCTGGGAACACGCTCGGGTCGTTCCTCAAGGCACAATCGCTTCATGCGACTGCGTCCTGCGACGTCGTGGGCAACATGCCAGGGTATCGCAAGCGAGACGATTCCTCGCACGCCGCCCTGCTCGCTGGGGTCGGAAAGGCATGGGCGCTCGGGGTGGAGATCGATTGGCGAGCTTTCTTCGCGCACGAGCGCAGGCGACGTATCCCGCTTCCGACGTATCCATTCGAGGGCCGGGTGTACTCTCTCTCGCCCAAGCCCAAGCCCGAGCCCAAGCCCGAGCCCGTCCGTACGCGCGCGTCCCTCGATGACCGCGCCGACGCACTCGCCCAGGAATTCGGCGTGCGAGGAATCGACGGCCAACCCGGCCTGCGGGCGCGCCTCGAAGCGTTTTGCGCAAGCCTGGTGCTGGATTTCTTCGGTCGCCGCCTCGGCGCGGAGCTGGGGCGCGGACGCTCGCTCTCGGTGCTGCAGAAGGACGCGGGCATCCTGCCGAAGTTCGCGCCGATGCTCGCGCGCCTGACGCAGATCCTCATACGCGCAGGGCTCGCGCGACGCACGCCGGAGGGCGACCTCGTCCTCTCCGCGGCGCAGGCAGGACGAGCCGCCGAGCGCTCCGCCGAAATGCGGAGAGACTTCCCCGGCTTCGCGGGGCTCTTCCGGTTCATCGAGCACTGCGTGAACCATTACGACGACGCATTGACCGGCGCAGTCGAGCCCGTGGGAATCCTGTACCCCGACGGCACCGACGCCTTTCACCGCGCGTGCATGCAGGACACGCAGCGCTACCTTTACGAGGACGTTTACCTCTCGCTGGCGCGCGAGGCAGTGGTCGATATCGTCGCCCGCCGCCGAGGTCGGAAGACCCGCATGCTCGAGGTCGGCGCCGGTCATGGATCGCTCAGTTGGCCGCTCATGGAGCTCTTGCGCGGCGCGGACGTCGAATATCATTTCAGCGACGTCGGACGCTCGTTCCTGCAGCGCGCCGAGGCCGAGGCTGCACGGCGCGGCATCGATTGGATGAAGGCGATACGGTTCGATCTGAACCGGTCGCCGGAAGAGCAGGGGATTCACGAGCGCTACGACGTGATCCTCGGTTTCAACTCGGTCCACGTGGCCCTCGACCTGCCGGCGGCGCTCGGAAGGCTACGTGATCGCCTGAACCCCGGTGGATCGCTGGTCCTCGTCGAGGCGACCCGCACCGAGACGTGGGACTTCCTGACCTGGGGCCTCGCACCCGGCTTCTGGGAGATCGACAAAGCGCGGGGGCACGGGCTCTCGATGGACCTCGACCACTGGCTGAACATGCTCAGGCAGGCCGGCTTCGCGCAGATGACGGCCGTGCCGACGATTGCGGAAAGGCGCAACATGCAAGACCATGGCCTCCTCATCGCAGAACGCGAACAGGGCGTGGAGCGCCCAGCACACGAAACCACGCGACGCGCGGCCACGAGCAACGTCGTCCAAGGCGGGGCGGTGGCAGCGTTTGCCCCGGGAGAGATGATGTTCGAATCATCGAATGCACTCGCGTCGGACGCCACCGAGCAGATCGTGCGCGACATGTGGAAGCGCATGCTCGGCGTCGAAAATCCGCGGCCCGGCGAGAGCTTCTTCGATCTCGGCGGCGACTCGCTGCTCGCCGTGCAGCTCCTCGCCGAGCTCCACATGAAGACCGGTCAGCGGATCAAGAATGCCGCATTCGCGACGAACCCCACCCTCGGGGGGCTCGTCGCCCTGGTGCGCGCCGCTGGTCGGACCGCACCCGCGCAGGATGGCCGAGGCACGACCGTGACAAACGCCCCCGCTGCCGCCAGGACGCCCGCGGTGGCCGCTGCGCCGTCGCCCGTGGTGGCCGCCGCGCCGTCGCCCGCCCCGGCGGCAAGCAGCGCGCGTGCTGGCGTCGCCGCTGCGGTCGAGAGCAAGCGCGAGGGAGATTGCCTCGTGCCACTTCGGTCCACGGGCGCGAAGCGGCCGATCTTTTTCGTTCATCCCATTGGCGGCGGGGCGCTTTGCTACGCGCCCCTCGCGGCGGCGATGGCGTCCGACAGGCCCTTCTACGGCCTGCAATCCCCGATGCTCGAGGACCAGGGGGCGCGGGCCGGCAGCGTCGAGGATATGGCCGTGACCTATGTCGACGCCATCCAGCGGGTTCAACCGAGGGGCCCCTACCTCCTCGGCGGCTGGTCGTTCGGCGGCCTCGTCGCCGCGGAAATGGCGCGGGTGCTCCGGAGCCGTGGGGAGACGGTCGCCCAGCTCGTCCTGATCGACGTGTATGCGTCCGTGTCCGACGGCGTGGGGCTCCTACGCCGGCTGGATCCTCGTCTGCCCGCGCTCTCGATGCTGCCCGCGATTTTCGCCGAGGCCGAGGGAGCCGGCGGCAAGGCGCGAGCGCAACGCGACGGCGTCGAGCGTCTTTCCGCGGCTCTCGGCATCGCCTCGCGCCACCTCGGCGTCTACGACCACCACCTCGCGCTATGGAGCCGCCACCGGCCGTCAGAGCAGGACGTGCCGGCGACGCACTTCAGGGCAAGCGAGAAATCGAGGCTCCTGTCGGTCCTGCGTCCATCCAGCGGCAAGGACCTGCCCATTCGGGGCATGGACGTGGTGCAAGTGCCTGGGGATCATTTCTCGATGCTGGCCGGCGAAAACGTGAAGAACCTGGCCGGGCGGATCGAAGCGCTGCTGGAGGCCACGGAGAGCCGCAAAAAAACCGGCGGCGGTGCGGAGGACGTGAGCTCGCCGGTCGATGCGATTTCGCTGAAAGAAGCAGAGGACTCCGTCCGGGCATACATGCGCCGGTTCGTCTCGCTCACGTATGTCGGCGGCCAGATCGTGGTCGACGAGATGCTCACCCAGAGCGACACGACGGTGGTCTTCGACGTGTCCAACCCCGCCTACGTGGGCGCCAAGGTGTATGGAGAGCACCTCGAACGCCAATTCCACGTGCTCCAGGACCTCCGCAAGCGGATGTACGACGACCGCGTGGTGGTGTTCGCAGGCGGACGAGCCGCTTGCGCAATGGCCACGTTCGACTCCGAATTCACGCATGCGAAGACGGGTCGACGGATCTTCCTGCGACAGGTTCGGATGAGCTGGTTCCTCGAGCGAAGCGGCGACTCGTGGCGAGCCGTGCACGTCCATTGCTCGCTGCCGGTGGGCGAGCCCCTTTACGAGATGGAGTGATCCGGCGGGCGAGGGTCAAGCGCGGGAGCGCCGGCCTCGCTGATGCTTCATGCACAAAAGGAGCGCCTCCCGGAGGTTGGCGAGCGTGACGATGGACGAGAGGTCGACGCCCATCGCCACGATCGTCTGCGCCACGTCCGGCCGGATACCGACCACGAGGGCCTGCGCGCCGAGGAGCTGGACGGCGCGGACAATCTTCATGATGTGATCGGCGGTTTTCGTGTCGACGGCGTCGGCGCCGGTGAGATCGATGATGGTGTACTGGCAGCTCGTGCGCATCACGGCATCGAGCATCATGGTCATCATCTGTTCGGATCGTTGTTCATCGACGACCCCGAGGACCGGCATCGTCAGCACGCCTTCCCAGACCTCGATGATGGGCGTGGAGAGCTTCCGGATGGCGGCCTGCTGCGTCTCGATGATACGTAGCTTCTCCTTCAGCGTGGCCTCGGCCTCCTTGCGGTCGGTCACGTCGAAGAGAAAGCCGCCGACCTCGCCGGTTGCCTCGGCGCTGCGCACGCTGACCACGTTGTGCAGCCACAGAATGCGGCCGTCGGCCGCGCGCATCCGAAAATCGAAATCGTCGTCGCCGGACGGGTCGACCAGATGGAGCAGCGTGCTCTCGCGGTCGTCCGGATGCACGTGCGAGCCCAGGAACCCGGCCCCATACCACGCATCTTGCGGATACCCCAGCATCTTCACGGCTTGCGGGCCGACGTAGGTGAATTGCCCGGTCACGCGGTCGATCTCCCAAGGCACCACGTTGGCGCTCTCGACGAGCCGCTTCAGGCGCTCCTCGCTCTCCCGCAGGGTCTTTTCGGCCTGCGTGCGCTCCGCCGTCTCCCGGGCGAGATCGGCCGCGAGAAGCGCATTCTCGAGGGAGATGCCGGAGAGGAACTCGAGCAGCGCCAGCCTCCGGGGGGTAAAGGCGCCGCGGATGAGCCTGTTCTCGAGGTACAGGATGCCGGCCACCTCGCCTCTGCGCAGAATGGGCGCACACAGGAGCGACCTCGGTTTGGCGCGGCTGATGTAGGCGTCCGACGCGAACATCGTATGGGCCGTCATGTCGTCCAGGATGAGCTTCTCGCGCGTACGCCTCACGTATTGAGCGACCGACAGAGGCAACGTGGCAGCGGAGGGCGGGCGCCCCGAGAGCGGGATCTCGACGTGCGCACCCTCGTGATCCATGGTGATCTCGGCGGATACCGAGAGGCCATCCCGCGACGGCAGGAGCAAGCAGCACCGCTGCGCGCCCGCGTGCTCGATGAGGATCCGCATCAGGGTCGCGAGCAACTTCTCGGGGCCCAGGTCGCTGGAAATCGCCTCGGATGCCCTCGTGGCCGTGATCGTGTCAATCGGCTCGACGTCGGCCGAGGTCGCGGGCGCGCTCTTCTCCGGCGCCTCGAACACGAGGCCGTGATAGAGGGTATCGAACTGGCGCACCTTGCCGGTCGCACCCCAGCGCTCGTAACATGTGCGGGACGCGCTCAGGTAGGCAGCCGGGAGCAGAGCGAAGTCGCGGCTCAGGTAGAAGCGCCCGCCGAGCTCGCAAGCGAGCGCCTCGTCCCGCAAGAAACCGCTGCTGCGGCTCCTGCGGACCGCCTGGTCGTAGAGGTCCATCGCGTCGTGAGCTCGCCGCTCGATACGCGCCACTTCAGCGGCGACGAGCGCGTGCTTGGCCGCGAAATTGTCCGGGCTGCTCTCCGCGAACTGCCGCAGCTTCGATTCGTGCTTCGAGACGAGGTCGCGAAGTTTTGCGCGCTCGTCCTCCGTCGCGCCGTCGTACAGGGCGGTCCCGGTGAGGGCCGCATAGTAGTAAAATTCTCCTTCGAGCAGGTTGAACAACCCGCTCGACATGAGGCCTGCCGTCACCTCCATGGCCTCGCGCGCGCCGACGTAATCATGAGCCAGAAACCGCGCCTGGAGCTTGTAGATGTAATACCACAAGCGCATGACAGGCACGTTCCGCTCCTGCATGTGCGTGTCGAACGCCGCCTCGTCGAAGTTGTCCCCGGTGAAGGTATCGAGGCGCGCGGTATCCCCGCACATGGCGTGGATGAAGCGCTGGATCCCGACGACGCCGTCGGCGAGGAAGGAGTAATTCGCGGCGTTCACGAACTCCAGGGCCGAAACGCTCGCCTCGTAGACGGCTCCCAGCGGCTCGCCCATGGACAGCAAGGTCATCACGTTCTGGAGCAAAAGCGAGCAGGCGTAGATGATATTGCCTGACTCACGCGCGAACTTGAATCCCTTCCGGTAGTAGTCGAGCGACTCGCGCGCGTGGCGGCTCCACGGCAGGATGAGCGCGGCAAAAACGCCTGCGGTCTCCGGGTTGTATCTGTGGAATCCGGGCCTCTCGCCGAGGCTGCATGCCAGCTTGCCGAACCGATACCCCTCGTCGAACCGGCCAAAACGCATGCAGAGGATGCCGCCCAGGGTCACGTAACCGTGCATCGATGCAGGCGCATTGCCATACAGGATGCTGAGGCGGACCATGCGGATGATCAGGCTGTGCGCGACGTTCGGATTGAGGTAGACGGCCGCCGGGTAGAGAGCCGAGAGGACATCCATCGCGGCGATGGTGCCGGGATCGCTCATCTCCGGGAGATCGATCAGGGCCTCGATTGCGCGATCGCCGAGGCTCTGGCGCGTCGCCTCCAGCTCGGCGAGCACGTCGCCGTCACTCGGGTCGTTCGGCAATTCGATCCCGAACAGGCGGAGGCATGCGAGGCCGGCCTCCATGGCGCGGGGGTTGTCGACCTTCGCCGTCGCGAGCTGAATCTGGAGACGGTAGGCTGCCGCCTGCTCGACGTGGCTCCTGGCGCGCGACACGATGAGCGACGCCACGCGCTCCGCCTCCTCGAAACGTCCGCTCAGATACTCGCTCTCCGCGAGCTCGAGATGGAGAGCGTATGCCAGCGTGTAATCGGAATCCCAGCAATCCGCGGAAAGCAAGGCCAGGCCGTTGGCGAGATAGTTCGCAGCCGATTTCGCTGCCGCTGCGGCCTTTGCCTTGCGTCCGGCGCGAAGATTCAGCTCGGCGACCCGGCGCCGCATGTCGCTCGCATGGATGCGAGAGGTGCCCAGGTTGAGCTGGTTCACGATGTCGAAGAGCAGCCCCGGGAGCTCCTCTTCGGACGTGGCCTCGAGCAGGTGCCACCCGATCCGCAAATGCAGCCCGGCCCGCTCGTCCTCCGGGATCAGGGAGTAGGACGCCTGCATGACACGATCGTGCAGGAACTTGTAGCCTTGGGGCCGGTGCAGGAGGAGCCCGTCTACCAGCGCCGGCTCGAGGAGGGTCCGCACTGCCTCGGGCGTCTTGTCGCACACCGTGCCGAGGAGCTGGACGGTGAACTCGTTGCCAATGGTCGCGGCGAGGCGCAAGACGTCCAGGGTTTCACTGGGCAAACGCCGGAGCCTGCCGAGCACGAGATCGACGAGGTCGTGCGTGATCTGCTTCGCCTCGATCTTCTCGACATCCCACCACCAGGTCCACCGCCGCGTGTCGAATTGGATGAGATGGTCCTGCCTCAGCGCGCCGAGCAACTGCGTCGCGAAGAAGGGATTGCCGCCCGTCTTCGTCCAGAGAAGGGCCGCCAGCGGCTGCGCCTCGCCTCGCTCGCAATGGAAGAGGTCCACGACGAGGTCGACGAAATCAACCTGGGACAGGGGGCCGACGAGGATCCTCGACACGGGCACCTCGGCGCCCTTGATCGCGCCGAGCATGCCTTCGAGAGGATGGGACGCGCCTACCTCGTCGTCTCGATAAGCGCCGAGAAGCAGCACTCTCCGAAGCTCGGAGCGGGTCATGACGTGCTGCAACAGGTCGAGGCTCCCGAAATCGGCCCATTGCAAGTCGTCGAGGAACAGGACGAGGATGCGCTCGCCGCTCGTGAAGACGTCGAGGAAGCTCCGGAACGTCACGTTGAAGCGATCCCGGGCCTCGGAGGCTGGAAGGGGCGGGACCGGCGGCTGCTTCCCGATCACGAGCTCGAGCTGCGGGACGAGGTCGACGATGAGCTGCGCGTTGCCGCCGAGCGCCTCCAGCAACTGCTGCCGTGTCGCTTCGAGCTCGGCATCGGTCGAGGCCACGAGCTGCCGGACCAGACCTTCGAACGCCTGGCCCAACGGCGCGTAGGGGATATCGCGCTTGTGCTGTTCGAATTTGCCCCAGAGGAAGAGAGCGCGGTCGCTGCCGATGCTCTTCTGGAGCTCACGGACGACCGCGGATTTACCGATGCCCGAAGGACCGCCGAGAAGCGCGACCTCCGGCGTCCCTGTCGCGGCCATACGCTCGACGGAAGCACGGAGCAGCGCGATCTCCTTGTCCCTGCCGTACAGCTTGCTCGCGCCCCGGAGCTGGTCCCAGACGTCCCTCGCACCGAGCGGGAACGGTTCGATCTTCCCGCGGGCCGTGTATTCGGCGAGACACCGCTCCAGATCGTGCTGGAGGCCACGCGCGCTTTGGTAGCGCTCGTCAGGCGCCTTCGCCAGGAGCTTCATGACGATGTCGGAGACAGCCGTGGGGGTGCCGGGCGCGGCCTCCACGAGTGCTCGCGGGGCGCGAGCAATGTGACAGTGCACCCATCCAACCGCGTCGTTCGCATGAAATGGAAGGGTCCCCGCTCGCAGCTCGTAAAGCACGAGTCCCAACGAATAGAGATCGGCTCGATGATCGATCGGGTTGTCGATGCGCCCCGTCTGCTCCGGCGCGACGTAGGGCAGCGCCTCGAGGGGCAGCCGCAACGCGGAGGGCATCGACGGAAGCCCTTCGGCACCGACAAGCTCGATCACCTCCCCCCGGGGGTCGATCCGCAGCGTCTGAGGGCGAATGTTCAGGTGAAGGATGCCCGCCTGGTGCAGCTTGGCAAGCGCATCGGCGGCGGCGATCGCGCCCTTCAGGAAGACCTCGATCGTAGGTAGAACGTCGCGAACGGAAGGAGGAAGAACCTGGGAGGAGGACATCTCGTCCAGGAAGATATCATGCCTTCCGTCCGAAAAGCATGATTCGGACTGGGACGTACGCTTAATTACGGTACGTACGCTGACCCACTCGTCCCCCGAGCGGCACCGGTCACGCTCGTGACCGGGCTACAGCGAAGGCTGAACGCTACAGCGTCGGCTCGGCGAGCAAGGGACGTCGTCGCCGCGACGGTTGGTCCTCCAAGTTCTCGCGTTTTGCCACCGCCCCAGGAAGCGTAGAGAGCGGCCGACCAGAGCCGGTACGGCTCTCGCAAGGCGGCCGAGCGTGCGACAGAAGCAGCCAGGAGGAGCTCGGCTGTCCATCACGCTCGAGCAGAGGGGCAACCTCGCCGCTTTCCTGCGACGGCCGTAGCCGCCGGCGCGTGTGGAAATGGCGTTCCGCCGACGATCTCTTGGTCAGGAAACAATCCGTTGGAGGCGTTCCGGCAGAGGGGGACAACCATGGCAACCGCGCAGCAGGCAGCCGATCAGCAAAGCCTGTTCACCGATGATTTGTTCTACTTCATCCTGAGGCTCCGCAAGTCCCGTATCCGGTCGGTCGCGGAGCGCGTGCGACGTATGTATCCGGACGAGCCGCCGGAGCAGCAGGCCCGCCGTCTCATTGCATCGACCTCGGCGATTTCGTTCGCCGCGGGCGGCCTCGTTCATGCGCCCGCCGCCGTCCCTGGGTTCGGCATCGTGTACGAAGGCCTGGGGTTCGTCGCAGGCGCATCCATTCTCACCAGAATGCACCTTTACCTCATTCTGGAGATAGCGCTGCTCTTCGGGAAGGACATCGACCAATCCGAGCGTGTGATGGAGCTCGTGGCCGTGGTGGCAGCTTGCGCCGCCAGCGCCGCCGCGCCGGTGGCCATCGCGATCACGTTGAACCCGGCCTTCGCCGTGCCCGCGGGAGCGCTCGCCGCGACGGCCGTCACCCAGGCGATCGGGGAATCGGCGATCCGCCGTTACAAGCGCTCGACGGCGCCCGAGGTGCCCACGGTCCCCGCGCCCGCGAGGGGATGACGCGGCCCTCCCTTCGGCGAGGGATTCAGCGCTCGTCGCCCAGCCGCGGGTGCGCGGGATCGACCCAGTAGACGCCTGAATTCCGCCCGCTTCCGTGGACAAACCGACCCTGCCCGCCAACGCGGCTTCTTGTCCCCGCCTCGAGCCGCGCCGCCGCAGCCGACGGAGAATCATGTCGAAGTTTTTTGTGCGAGACGGCGCAAACATGCACTACGGTCCGGGTTCGCATTCGGATTGAATGGGTCCCACCCCGTGCAAACGAGGCCGGTGGGGGATGGCGTTGCTGCATTGAGCTGGAACGGTCAACTCTCTTGGCGCTCCCCGCCCACGGGCTGCTGGGGCGCTCGCGCTTGTGGTTCGTCGCACCGAACAAAAAACGCAAAAGCGCCCCTCCCTCCCCGTCTCTAGGGCGAGCGCCGGCGGCCCGACGGTCCCGGCGACACCGTGAGGAGAACAGGGATGCGCAAGCTCGTGGTTGTCATGGCGCTGCTGGCGGTGGCCGGCTGCAATTCGAACAAGGGCGAGGAGGCCGCCGCCAAGCCGGCCGGCTCGGGCGCGCCGGCGGCGAAGGGCGCGGCCGAGGCGCCGAAAGGTGAGGCCAAGGGCGAGCTCGTGGACGTGGAGCTCACCCCGATGCCCCTCAAGATCAAGGTTCGGTCGGGCGGCATGGGCGCCATGGACATGAGCCTCGACGATCAGCACAAGAGCGCCACCGTGGACATCGGCGACGGGGCATCGCTCAACGTCAGCGAGGCCAAGGACGATTTCGCGGCCCTGAAGAAAGGCTTCGAGGGCGACACCGTGCTCTTCCCCTTCAAGAAATGGGCGAAGGAGGGCCCGAACATGGCCATCGTCCAGTTCGAGAACGCGGGCAAGACGGGGTATATCGGCTTCATGCTGAAGGAAATCGGCGGCAAGAAGTACGTCTGCAAGACGACTGGCATGGACGGGGTTCCCTCGGCCGAGGTCGCGGAGAAAAACCTCAAGCCCTGCGAGACCCTCGCGGCCAAGTGAGGCGGATCGAATGTCATCCGAATGGTTGTGTGCTGCTCTCGGAGGTCTCCTGCTCGCCACGGCCGCGGGGTGCGCGGCCGGCCAGGCGGGCCAAGATCCGTCGAGCGGTGGCTCGGACAACGTAGGCGGGGCCGGCGGGGCCGGCGGGGCCGGCGGCGGCGGTCACGGGGGCGGCGGCAGCGGCGGCGGAGGAGGAGGATCCCCGGGCCACGCGCTTCCGCCGCTGCCGCTTCACACCGAGGGGCGCTGGATCCTCGACGCCTCCGGGGAGCGATTCAAGTTCGCCGCGGTGAACTGGTACGGCGCCGAGGAGATGGACTACGTCCCCGCCGGCCTCGAGATCGCGGATATCGGCGCCATCGCCGCGCGCATCCGCGCTCTCGGCTTCAACGCCGTTCGACTCCCGTGGTCGAACGAAATGGTCGACCTGAACCCGGTCGTCGCCGACCAGGTCGTCAGCGCGAACCCGAAGCTCGAGGGCAAGACCGCGCTCGAGGTGTTCGACGCGGTGATCGACGCGCTCGCGTACGAAGGGCTCGTGGTCATTCTCGACAACCACGTGAGCGAGGCCGACTGGTGCTGCAGCGATACCGATCAGAATGGTCTCTGGTACACCTCGAAATACCCGGAGGCCACGTGGCTGAAGCACTGGGAGACCCTCGCGAAGCGCTACGCGGCGCAGCCGGCGGTCGTGGCGGCGGATCTTCGTAATGAGCCGAGGTCGGTGCTCGAAGCCGGCTGCCAGGCCTGCAC
Source organism: Polyangium sp. y55x31 (assembly GCF_029946505.1). Taxonomy (GTDB): domain Bacteria; phylum Myxococcota_A; class Polyangia; order Polyangiales; family Polyangiaceae; genus Polyangium. The sequence goes on along the minus strand of NZ_JARZHG010000003.1, from coordinate 60,361 downwards.
GCAGTGCCCCTGCGGGAGCTGCGGCTGCAAGACGCCCGTGTGGGGTGGGGGCGATCCCGCCACCGACTGGCACGGGGCGGCCACCCGCGGGGGAAATGCCGTGCTGAAGGAGAACCCGAGCCTGCTCATCGTCGTGGAGGGGCTCAACTATGCGTCCGACGTCGGGGGGCCTTATACGTTGCCCATCACGCTCGACGTCCCGGGTCGGGTCGTCTACTCGGCGCACGACTATGCCTGGTTCCACACGGGGCTCAGCGATTATCAGCAGCTCAAGACGGAGCTCGGCAACAAGTGGGGTTATATCCTCACGCAGGGGCAGCCCTTCACCGCGCCCGTGCTCGTCGGCGAGTTCGGCACCTGCCACAGCGGGGCCACGTGCGTGAGCGACGCGACGGGGCAAGGGTTCTGGTTCTCGGCGTTCCGAACGTACTTGAGTGAGGCGGACATCGACTGGGCGTATTGGTCGGTGAACGGGACGCAGGCGCGCGGCACCGGCCGGGTCTTCGGCGCGGAGGAGACGTACGGTATCCTGGACATGAAATGGGAGGCTCCGGCGTCGGAGCCGCTGCTATCGTCGCTGCAAGCGCTCCAGGCGGTGACGCAGAAGCCGTAGCTGCGGAGCGAGCAGTTCTCCCCACACCCCGGGAATGCAGGGCCAGCGAGCGGGCCTCGTCAAAACTCCGCGACCCGCCCGCCCATCATCACCTTGCGGACCCCGTTGATGACGACGTTGACGTCCGCCAGAGGGTCGCCTTCGACCGCGATGATGTCGGCGTAATAGCCCACCGCGACCTTTCCGATCTCGTTCTGGGCGCCGATGCTCTCCGCCCCATGGATGGTGGCGGCACGGAGCGCCTCGAGCGGGGTCATCCCCGCCTGCACGAGCCAGGCGAGCTCCTTCGTGTTTTCACCGAATCCGGTGAACACCGCGTCCGAGCCCATCGCGATCTTCACACCGACCGTGTGCGCCTGGGCCGCGCTAGCGAGGTTGTCCTGGATGTATGCCTCGAACTTCGCCTCCAGATCGGGGGCGTAGCCGAAAAACGCGAGGTTGTCCTTGTAATACCGGTTGTGATCGATGGTCGGCACGTAAATCGTCCCCCTGTCGATCATGTTGCCGCAGTCGACCGTATCGAGGCCTTCCGGGTGCTCGATCGAGTCCGGGCCGGCCATGATGGCGAGCTTGGCCGTGTCCTGGTGGTATGCGTGGATCGCGATGGGCAACCCCTCCTCATGGGACGTGTCGACCAGCAGCTTGAGCTCGTCGAACGTGAACGTCGGCGTGCAGTCGAGCGTCTGGTCCGTGCACTTGTCGGCCCATACTTTCACGAGATCGGCGCCGCGCAGCACCTGGAGATGCACCCAGTTCTTCAATTCCTCGGGGGGCACCGCCGACGGGTACTTGTAATTGGAGATCCCGCCGATGGAGTTGTACATCCGCGGTCCCAGCGTCTTGCCGGACATGATCTCGGCGCGCAGGGGGTTCAGGATGAAGTCGCGGCCTCCCTTGTCGATCGCCGTGGTGACGCCGGTCTTGAGCGTCGCCAGGGCGGCGTTGCGGGCGAGGTCCATGAGCTTGTAGACGTTGTTGTTCATCAGCCAGTTGACACGGGTCCAGGGGAGCGTGCCCGGCTCCTGGTCCGTCTGGTAGGTGAAGTGGACGTGTGCATCGACGAGCCCGGGGAGCCCGGTGTACGCCGACCAGTCGATGACGCTGGCTCCGCACGGGATCTGCTTTTCATCCGTGCCGACGTAGCTGACCCGATCTTCGTGGATCACGACGATCGCCTTGTCGATGACGGAGCCGTCCTCGGGACTGACGAGCTTGCCCAGCCGAATGGCCTTGTCATTGCTCGTGCATTCACCGCCGCCGGTGCCGCCCGAGCCGCCTGTGCCGCCGGTGCCGCCGGTGCCGCCTGTGCCACCGGTGCCGCCGGTGCCGCCGGTGCCGCCGGTGCCGCCCGTGCCGCCGGGACCGGTGGTGTTCTCATTTCCCGGGCCACAATGGACCGTCGCAAGGAGGGTGAAAGCCAAGAAAGACGTTCGAAACGCTGCATTCCACATGAGAGGCACCTCATTCTGTCGATTGCTGCACGGAGTGGGCAAGGCCGAGGTCGCGGTTGCCTCGGCTCCCGATGTCGAACAGGAGCATGGGACCGGGGGCGTGACGGGAGCGTGACAGGACGCCCCGATCCGATTTTTTTCGCGCTCCGCGCCCGCGCTCGGTCGGGCCCTCGCTCGTGTGAGGAGGTTCGATCGGCCGGTCACGGCGCGGAGCCGCCTTTCCGAAATCGCTGCGGGCGTCCTACCGGCGCTTCAGGGGCACGGGCCTTCGTACGGGTAGCCATGCATGTACCCGCACGCGGCCGCGGCCGACGACGACAGCGCGGCGAACGTGCTCGAGGCGCAGCCGTTGGCCGTGCCGGTATGGTAGACGTACGTCCCAACCGTGCCGCTCGTGGCGATGTGGTGGTATGGGTAGGCGTTCCCGCCGCACAGCGCGGCCTCGTCCAGCGTGTTGGCGAAATACACCGGTCTCGCGATCAGGCAGCCGTAGACGGGCTGGCCGTAGACGTCCACGTAGACTTCTTCGACGCCCACAGGGAAGTTCTGCGCCTGCGGCCCGGCGAACTCCCCCGAGCACGTCTTCGGGGGGCACACACCGCAATCTTTCGAGCAACTTTCGCAGTTCTCGTTGTTGTCGCAGACGCCATTGCCGCAGCACGCGCCGCAGTCTTGCGAGCACGAGCTGCACGTCTCGTTGTTGTCGCAGACGTGGTTGCCGCAGCACGAGCCGCAGTCTTGCGAGCAGCTACCACACCACTCGTTGCCGTTGCAGACCCCGTCGCCGCACTTGCAGTCGGACGGGCAGGTCGACGGCGTCTCGCCGTTGTTGCACGCGCCGTCGCCGCAGCCGGCCACCATGCACTCGCCGAACCATTTGCGGCACATGCCGTAGTTGAACCCATCCCCGATGCCATTGGGGAAGCACGCCTTCGGCCAGCCGCTCACGTAAATCTCGTCGTCCGTGAACTTCGTCTTCTGCGCGCCGCCGTCGTCGAACAGCTTGCACTCGACCGGGCGCCCGTCGGGCAGCTTCGCGACGCCGAACAACTGGCGGCAGGCGCCGGTCGAGGTGCCGTCGGGAATACACGCCTGACGGGTCGATCGCGAATACACCGCGTCCGACGGGCCCACCATGTCGACCTTGCCCGCATTGAAGACCGAAAAAAGCACCGGCGTGTGGCTCGGGTCGGTGGTACGGCAGCGGCCGAACCACTTGCGGCAGGTGCCGCCCGGGGTGCCGTCGGGAATACACGCCTGGCCCGTGTCCGTGAGGTAAACAGCCTGCGACGGCCCAGCCATGTTGGTGTAGCCGTCATTGAACACGAAGCACTCGACGCCCTGCCCAATCGGCAGCGTCGAGCACTGGCCCGGCACGCCCGCCGTGCCGCACGCCTGCCCATAGGGGCACGAGCCGCTGGTGCAGATGCCGCCGCAGCCGTCGGGCGCCCCGCACGACTTGCCCGAACACTGGGGCGTACACCCACACTGGGCGTACACGCCGCCGCCGCCGCAGGTCGTGCCTGCCGGACAGGAGCCGTTGGCACACTTGCCGCCGCAGCCGTTGGATGCCCCGCACGACTTGCCCGTACACGAGGGAGTGCACACCGGGGGCGGGTCGTCGGGAGGTTCGCACGTTTCGCAGGTGGCGGCAGCGCTGAACGAGTCGACGTTTTCTTCCAGCGGAGCGTCTTCGGGCGCAGCGCCGCACGCGCCGGCGACAAGCGCCCCCGCGACCAAGGCCGCCGCGACGCCGAGCACGCCCCGGTGTGAGCCCCTCCGGGGACCGGGAGAACGCGAGCCGGGGGGTCCCGCCGCGCGCTGCGGATCCCCGCCCACGATGCCATCCGAAGGCGCGACCGATCTGCCAGCCGTCCCGAAGATGGCCGAGAGCACCGAAAAGGAACGCTTGGAATCGATGTGCGGTTTCATACGTGCAAGCTCCCCGATAGGCCATGCGCCGCGACGTCGTAGGTCTGGGCAGGCCAAGTCGAACGGGAGCCTGGGACGGGGGGCGTGACAGGAGCGTGACAGGACGTGGCGAGCAGATTTTCGTCGCGCTTCCGCGCCGATGGCTCGATCCCTCTCGGGAGCGCGCAGCGTGACCACGAGCCGCTGCCCGACACCAACTTGTGTGGCCGGTTGCTGCTCGATGGTGGCAGCCAGACCAAAGGCGGGGCTAGACTCGGCCTCGGCATCGCATCCTTAAAATTGCCCGCCTCCCGCCGCGCGACGCGCTGGAGGCATCCCAGGTGACAGCGCCACGTGCACTCTCAGGGCAGCTCCACAAAAGTGATCATCGCCTTTCGTCTCTCCGTGCTGGGAGAGGTCCGACTCGTCGGTCCCAACGGCCCGGTGCGGCTCGAAAAAAAGGCGTTCGGGCTCCTTGCCTACCTGGCGGTCGAGGGGGAGACGCCGAAGTCGAGGCTCGCCGGGCTGCTCTGGTCCGACTCGGCCGAGGCGACGGCGCGGGCCAACCTGCGACAGCTCCTCCGGCGTCTGAAGATGGCGACCGGCGACGTGCTCGTGAGCGGCGCAGATCCGCTGGCTCTGGCGGCCTCCGTGGACGCGGACGTGAGCGCGCTTCGAGGCGCGCGCCGCACGGAGCTCGCGGCGCGCGCCGCCGAGCTGCCTTTGGGCCGGTTGCTCGGTCAGCTCGAGTTCGACGACGCACCACTCTTCGACGAGTGGCTGCACAGCGCGCGAGCGAACGTGGACGCCGCGCGGCGCCAGGCGATCGCCGCCGCGATCGACGCACACGAGCGAAGCGGTCGTCTCGCCGACGCGCTCGCGCTCGCGGCGCGCGCCGTGGAGCTCGAACCACGTTCGGAGGACGCGCACCGGCAGCGGATGCGCCTGCTTTATGCCGCGGGAGATCGTGGCGAAGCACTCGCGGCCTTCCAGCGCCTACGCACGATGCTCGGGCGCGAGCTCGGCATCGAGCCTTCGCGCGCCACGACCGAGCTCGCCCGCGAGATCGCGCGATCGGCCGAGCAACGGGGGCCGAGGTGCGCGCCGTCGGCGAGCGCGATCCCGCTCTCCCTGCTCCGGCCTCCGGAGCTCGTGGGCCGCGAGGAGGCGTGGGCGCGGATGGAGGCGGCTTGGGCCGCCGGCCAAGCCATCATCATCGGCGGCCCGCCCGGCATCGGGAAGAGCCGCCTCATGCACGATTTCCTCAACGCAGTGGCGAAGCCGTTTTTCTTCTCGGGCCGCCCCGGCGATCGCGCCGTGCCTTACGGGACGCACGCGCGCGTGTACAGCGAAATGCTGGCGAAGATCGACGCGGCGAAGCTCGCTCCCTGGGCGCGCGCCGAGCTCGCGCGGCTCGTGCCGGCGCTGGGGCAGGCGCCGGGGCCGATGGAGAGCGAGGCGGACAAGATACGCATGCTCCAGGCCGAGGTCGAAGCGCATCGCCTCGCGGCGCGCGAAGGTTACGACGCGTTCGGCGTCGACGACATCCAGTTCGTGGACGCCGCGACCGCGGAAGCCGGGCAGTACGTGATGGAGCAGTTGTTCCAGGACTCGACGGTGAAGCTTCGCGCCGTCCTCTGTTATCGCGCGGGCGAATTGCCCGAGGCGATCATGGCGGCCATCCGCGAGGGCGTGGCGTTTGGCCTGGGGATCCACATCGAGCTCGAACCGCTCCCCCCGGCCAGCGTGCGGGAGCTGCTCGGGAGCCTCGACGTGCCCGGCATCGCCGACATGGCCGACGCGATCGCGAGCTACGCGGGCGGCAATCCGCTCTTCGTGCTCGAGACCGTGAAGCACGTGATCGCGTCGGGCACGCTCGCGCGCGCCGAAGTCGCGCGTATGCCCCCCGGCCGTATCGGCGCGATCCTCGAAGGCACGCTCTCGCGCTTGTCGGAGCCGGCGTTGCAGATGGCGCGCGTGCTCGCGCTGCTCGGCTCGAATTTCACGCTGGCGAGCGCTTCGGCCGCGCTCGAGGCGAGCGCCGCTGCCACGACCGCTTGCTGGGCGGAGCTCACGGCCGCGCACGTCGTGCATGGCATGGGCTTCAGCCACGATCTCATCGGGGAAACCGTCCTCGCGACGCTCCCGCGCCCGGTCGAGGTGCTCCTGCGCCGCCGGCTGGCGGTGGCGCTCGAAGCGCTGGGCGCCGACCCGGCCCTCGTGGCCGAGCAATGGCGCGGCGCAGGCGAACCTTGCATGGTGGGTCGAAAGCTGATGGATGCGGCGACGTCGTCCCGCGGCGTCTTCTTGCCGCGCGAGGCCGCGGTCTTCTACGAGCGCGCCGCCGAGGCGTTCCGCGAGGGCGGCGACATGATCGCGGCGAGCGAGGTGTTCAAGATGCGCGATCGGCTCCTCCAGCGGGCGGGGGCCGCCGTCGATAACCTCGGGTCCGGGTGGAGAATGACATGAGCCACAAGCCCGAGAGCCAAAAATTTCCGCGATCGTTCGCTTCGTAATGCTCGATTCGCCGCAAGGCGTCCCGTTCCACATCACGCAGTGGGCGCGTCGAGCAAGCGTGCCCGCGGGCGCTCCACACGCGATGCACAAGTCGAGCACGCTTGCGCGCAGTTCGCGCAGCATTGCGCAATACGCTCCCCCGCAATGGCCTCGCCATTCCCTCTCCTGGCCCCCGAACGAGCGCGGCATGCAATGTGCTGAGCGCCTCGGCCGAGGAGATCGATGATGAAGAAGATTGCTTTCGTCGTGCCGTCCGGTGTCGCCCCCATCGCCCCCTCGCACGCGCGAACCAAAACCAAGCGCCTCGCCATGATGCCGGTCGTGCTGGGCCTTCTGGCCGCCGCCGCCGGCGGATGCACGATGGATACGGGCTCGGCCGACGACAGAGACATCATGCAGGCCACCGCCGAAGCTTCCGCGGCCCTGTCGGCAACGCTGGAGGGCATGTGGGAGCGCGAGCAGGTCGCCGGCGACGTGTATCATTACACCTTCCTGCTGAAGGTGGGGGACACGCCCAACGCGCGCATCCGCGTGCACCGGGTCGTGCGCGAGGATTCGCCAAATGTCGCGCATCCGACGTCGCGGGCCATCATGCTCCTGCACGGCGATTTCGCGACCTTCACCACGAACTTCCTGCCGTCGCTGATCAGTGATGGCGCGCAGCTCGATCGCAATCTGGCCTTGTACCTGGCCAAGCGCGGGATCGACGTGTGGGGCGTCGATCGGCGGTGGACGACGGCGCCCGCGGAGGGGACCGATTTCTCGGATTTCGCCGGCATGGGGGTGGCGCAGGCCGTCTCGGATACGGGCCTCGCGCTGTCCTTCGCGCGCACGCTCCGCACCCTGACGGGCGCGGGCCAGGATCGCCTGTTCCTGGGCGGGTTCAGCAGCGGCGCACAGCTCACGTACCTGTATGCGGCCGAGGAGAGCCAGAAGCCGCTGGCGCAGCGGCAGGTGAAGGGCATCGTGCCCATCGACATCTATGGCAAGCTCTCCCCGGCGGACGAGTCGCTGAGGCTCTACGCCTGCGCCAATGCGGCCGACGAGTATGATTGGGTCGCGCAGGGGTACGTGGACAGCGACAACAGCACGTTCGCCCAGCCGCTGGGCGCGCTCGCGGCTTCCGATCCCGGGGGCGATTCGCCGATCTTCGAGGGCTACACCAACCGGGAGGCGATGCTCGGGTTCGTGTCGGCGACGTTCCTGCTTTATGAGCCCAAGCCCCAGTATCACCTGGTGGCCGGCGTGTACACGAATGGGTTTCCCACCAAGTTGCGTTATGCGTCGGAGTCGCTCATCACCGACTGGCTCGCGCATTCGCCGCCGCACGAGTCGCTGGTGGAGACCGCCGACCGGGATGCCATGTGGTGCGGGACCGGGACGCTGCCGCTCGCGGATCACCTCGCCGACATCTCGGTGCCGCTCTTTTACCTCGGCGCCGCGGGCGGCTTCGGCGATCACGGGCTTTACACGACCACGCTGGTGGCCTCCACGGACGTGACCACGCATGTGGTTCGCCGCCTGCCGGCCTCGAGGGAGATCGAGGACTTCGGCCACGCGGATCTGCTCTACGCCAATGACGCGCCCGCGCTCGCGTGGGCGCCGCTTGCGCAGTGGCTGCTCGCGCATTGAAGTTTTTCGTTCCCACCACCGCCTCCGCGAGCTCGGCGAGGCCGTCCGTCCTGGCCGCCGCCGGAGGAGTGGCCGGTCGCGAGCCAGCCCCGAGTGCCGTCGACGGGGAGTCCACAACCGAAGCGGGCAGTGGCCTCCCCGTCGACAGCCATGTGTCGGCGGCGGAGTCGAAGCCGGGCGGAAGCGGTGAATCGGGAGCTTCGGGCTGGCACGATAGATGCTTGGACGGCGCGTGCACGGTTCCCGAAACGTTTGCCGGAGAATGACTTGGTATGCTCAGACAACGAGCCCTCGGGCGCGAAGCGCTCGTGACAATGCGGTTTCACGTCCTCGTCCTCGTGGCTTGCGCCGCATTCGTCGGCTGCGGGCCTCCTCCGCCGGCCTTGGCCGCGGAGGACTGCCCGGTCGCGATGGTGAAGGGGCAGCCCTCGCAGATCACGCTCGTCTCGAGCGCCGAAGGGGTCTCGTTCGAGCCACCGAAGACCTGTAGGGGCTCGTATCCGGACGCCCCGGAGTATTACATCCGCGTGCACGGCCACGGGACGCGCCGGATCGATTACAGCCATCGCGACCCGAATGAATGCGACACCCACGACGCTGACCCCGTCGCGTGCCCGAAGGTGCACTTCATGGCCATCGGCATGTCGGTGCTCGGGGCGATGACAAAGACGCTCGGGAAGAGGAACGCCGATACCTTGGGGCTCGGGGCCTGCGCCGACTCGAACGCGCCGCTCGACCAGTGGAGCATGTCGAGCCGCATCCACGACTTCCGCCACGCCGACGAGGCGCTCCGCATCATCGACGCCCAGCTCCGCCGCTGGAACATCGGCGACGACTGGGGGCTGTCGGTGAGCGGGATCGAATGCGCGGAGCTCTTGTAGACGCGCGACAGGCCGTCATCGCGACACCTCGGCCCGAACCCGCGCGCCCTTCGAGGCGCTCGCCGAGCACGCGAGGAGCATCGTCGCGTGCTCGTGTTCCGCCGTGCGCGCCGCGCCGCCGCTTCACCAAGGGGTTTGTCCGGGTTTGTCCTTCCAAACAGACAAACGCAAGGTGCGTTCCCCCCTTGCCATGCCCAGCATATAGCCTACTGGTGGGCTTGCGGCAAGACCCTGATCGTACCGTAGAGTCGCTGGCCGAGCCTCGGTCAGACCCTCTGGCCGAGGCCGGAACCTCAAGGAATGGGAGGAGCGACATGCGGGCGTTTTTGTCGACGTATGGGTCGCGCAGGGACATCGAACCGATGGTGGGACGCGCGGTGCAGTTGGGGACACGCGGCGCGGTGTGCGCGCCGGCGGCCGAGGAGTGTGATGCGCCGGTCGCGACCGGCGTGATGCCGACCGGAGGGTGGCGATGAACGAGCATGCCGTGGTGATCGCCGGAGGAGGTCCGACAGGGCTGATGTTGGCGGGCGAGCTGGCACTGGCGGGTGTCGACGTTGCCATTGTCGAGCGGCGCACCAGCCAGGACCTCGTCGGCTCGCGCGCAGGCGGTCTGCACGCACGCACGATCGAGGTCCTCGATCAACGCGGAATCGCCGACCGGTTCCTCTCGCAGGGACAACGGCATCGGGTGGTGCACTTCCACATCCCTCTGGACATCAGCGACTTTCCCACCCGACACAACTACGTGCTCGGGCTGTGGCAGAACCACATCGAGCGCATCCTGGCCGGCTGGGTCGACGAGCTCTCGGTGCCGATCCTTCGCGGGCGTGAAGTGACGGGTTTCGCGCAGGACGACACCGGCGTCGACGTCGAGCTGTCCGACGGCCAACGGCTGCGGGCCAAATATCTCGTGGGCTGCGACGGAGGACGCAGCCTGATCCGTAAAACAGCAGGCATCGAGTTCCCCGGCTGGGATCCGACGACGAGCTGGTTGATTGCCGAGGTCGAGGTGTCCGAGGAGCCAGCATGGGGCTTCCGAAACGACGCCCTTGGTATCCATGCGCTCGGCAAATCGGAGGATGGGCGGCGGATGCGGGCCGTGCTGACCGAATCGCAGGTAAGACGCGCCAGCGAACCGACGCTGCGCGATGTCAGTGAAGCGCTGATCGCCGTCTATGGGACCGACTACGGAATCCACAGTCCCGCCTGGATCTCCCGGTTCACGGATATGACGCGGCAGGCCGCGGCTTACCGCGACAGACGGGTCTTGCTGGCCGGCGACGCTGCACACGTGCATCCCCCGATGGGCGGACAGGGCCTCAACATCGGTGTGCAGGACGCGGTGAATCTGGGATGGAAGCTGGCTCAGGTGGTCAAACGGACATCACCAGAAAGCCTCCTCGATACCTATCACGCCGAGCGTCACCCGGTCGCTGCCCGCGCATTGCGCAACACGATGGCGCAGGTCGCGATTCGCCGTCCGGACGATCGCACGAAGGCCTTGGGCGATTACGTTTCAACGCTCCTCAGCATGGACGAGCCTCGCAAACGACTGGCCGCGGAGATGTCTGGCCTGGACGTTCATTACGACCTCGGCAAAGGACACCCGCTGCTCGGACGCCGCATGCCCGATCTCGACCTGGTCACCGCCAACGGCCCGCTGCGGGTCTTCACCCTGCTGCACCATGCCCGGCCGGTGCTCCTCAACCTCGGTGAGCCCGGCGGCTTCGACATCACTCCATGGGCGGAGCGCGTTCAGTTGATCGACGCCCAATACGTGGGAACGTGGGAGCTTCCGGCAATCGGGGCGGTCACGGCTCCCACCGCCGTTTTGGTTCGGCCTGACGGATATGTGGCCTGGGTGGGAGACCTGACCCAGGTGGGGCTCGCTGACGCGCTCACCACTTGGTTCGGTCCGCCTGCTGCAGCGTAGAACAAATCGATGAACTGCTCCCCACGCAGGGAACACCGGAGTTCTCCGCCCTGCGTGGGGAGGATGTTCGCGCGGCCATCATCCCAGAGGATCGGAGACACTCCACGATGAATGGCGTGCTCCGCGCCGCCCTGCTCTCCGTACGATATGGGGCTTAATGGGCCTTCAGGGGAGGACCTCCCACTTCATGATCACCTCCACCGCGCCGGCGGTCAGGCCCGACAGGAGCCTGTTATTGAAGTCCCGCGCGCTGATGTAAAGAAGGCCGTAGCTCCCCCACGATTGCAGATCGCCGCCCTGCACGGCCGACGCCCGCGCGAGCGCCGTGCCGAGGTCCGCGTCCGCGAGCCCCTTGGTCACCGCTGCGGTCGTCGCGTCGAATTCGAGGATGTACTCCTGACCATAGCCCGTCTTCCCGAACTTCAGCCGCACGTCCAGCGCATTCCCCCCGTACGTGCCGGTGAACGGGGTGGTGACGTTGAGATACGCGGCGAGCAGCTTCGCGCGCGGCGCGGGCCTGCCCACGATGAGCGTCTTGCCAGCGACGCTGTCCTGGAACGCTTCATACGTGTACGTCTGCTTCGTCCACCCCGAGCGCGGCTCGTGGAGGATGTTGCGCGTGAAGCCGGCACCATTGTACGCCGCGCTGCTCGTATGCCCGTAGAGGACGCCCGGGCCGAGCGTGCTGTAATTGCCGTGGTATTCCTTGAGCTTCTTGACGCTCAGCGTGGAGGCGTCGTACGCGTAATCGTTGATCGAGGTGACGCGGAGGCCCTTGTTGTTGGAATAATCATTCGCCACGACCACGTTCGTGGTCGCGTCGATCACGTCGATGTAATCCTCGTGGTTCCAGTACAGGCAGCCGAGGGAGTAGAGCGCGCCCGGCTGCGGGCCCGTCATCGTGACGTCGCCGATCTGGATCCTCGGGCGCAGGCCGACGGCGGACGATTCGGGGATCGGCGTGACGAGCTTGAGCTGGAGGCCGATGAGCGTGACCGTGCCGAAGTATTTGATGACGACGCTGCTCTCCGTGGCCGTTCCGACCCAGGATCCGCCGATGACCTTCACGGAGCCCGTGACCGCGCCGCTGGAGGTGATGAACATCGCGCCCGCGTTCGCGTTTTCGCTCGCCTGCTCGATGATCGTGGCCTCGCCGCCGCCGATCCGATAATCGGCGAGCGTGGTGCCCGCGGTGTTGACGCCCGAGACCAGGAGCGTCCCGCTCGCGAGCTGCCAGTCGACCCCGTATTGCGTATAGCCGCCGATCGAGGTGTCGCGGATGATGATGTTCTTGGTGTTGCCGTCGCTGAGCGTCTTGATGGCCGCGAGCGGGGGATGGGTGGCGTGCCCGAGGAAATAGCAGCTCTCGATCAGGACCTCGGAGGTCTGGAGGTCCGTGTCCCCTGCCGGCCCGATCGCGAGGCAAACGGCATTCGGGCCGGCCGCGCGGGCCATGGTGCAGCGGGTGATGCGCGTGCCGGACGAGCCCACGGCGAGGGCGCCGCCGGCCGCGAGGGCGTAATCGAGGTGGACGCAGTATTTCACCAGCCCCAGCCCGTCGAATTCGAGGTCTTCGAGGACGCTCATGTTCGCGCCCATCATGTGCAGCATGGCCTTCGTCCCCTCGCCCACGGGGCTCGGGGGATCTGTATCGCGCCACCGGATGATCGTGCCGGCGAGCCCACGCGAGTAGCCGATCTCGCCCCGGAGATGAATGGCGTATCCCGGCTCGCCGCGGTAGGTGAGCGTGTCGTCGATGAGGTATACGCCCTTCGGGAAGAAGACCACGCCCGAGAGCTCCGTGGATTGGGCCGGCGAGAATACGTTGAGCGCCGCCTGAATCGCGGCCGTATCGTTGGTGACGCCGTCGCCCTTGGCACCAAAATCCTTCACGTTCACCACCCGCTCGCCATTACGCCGCGTGGCGTCGGTGAGCTTCCAGGCGGTTCCGTCGTATTGCGCGACGAAGCTCCCGGGCCCGCCGAGGTGGTAGGACAGGTTGGTGCCAGCGTGGATGCGGACGACGCGCTGAGACCTGTCTTCGCGCAGAATTGAGATGGTATCCCCGGCGACGGCCCCGGTCGTGGAGAGGGTGACCGTGCGGTCGGCGACGAGATTCCCGTCCACGATGCGCCGCCGCTTCCCGTCGCCGACGGCGATCGTCGCGTTGCCGGCCGAGAGATCGAGCGTCACGGCGCTGCCCAGCAGGTTGCCGTGAAGCTGGTCGATGCGCGTCTTGTCGATCGTATTGGGGAGCTGGGCGAAGGCGAGCGCGGTGGTTCCCACGGTGATCGGCCCGTCCGTGGTGCATTGCCACATCGTATTCCCGTACGTGCCCCCCTCCGACACGAACACGGTCGCGCCCAGGAGCTCGCTGCCGGCATCGAAATCCGCGGGGCGCGCCCAGGTCGACGAGCCCTTTTCGTAGATGCCATTTTGTGCCGGCGCCGTCTGCGCATGCAACAAGATGCGATCCCCGACGCTCAAGGTGGCACCGTCGACCGTGGCAGGGGGGGAAGAAATATCCACATTTCCCGTCGCAGCGACACGTACAACAGCCATCATGCAGCCTCCTTCGGCGACGACGTTCCGTCGCCGTCAGGCTGTCATGGACGTATCAGGCGCCTCGATTCCTGGGACATAATACGTCCGCGCATCATTTTTCGAAATTGAAATGCATAAGGCCGGTGGCGCGAATGGGCGTGCGCTTCTCGAAGTCGCGGCCCGGCCCTTGTCGCGAGCGCCGCGCGCCGACGGAGGGGCACTCCTCGCACGCCCTCGTTCGCATCGAGCAAGAAGAACGTCGCTGGCGCTGGTGGATGAGGGAAGCGGACGCCCCTCCCGCACACTCACGAACCCGCCCGACGGAACGACTGCGTACGTCCCTCCATGCTGCTATCCTCGGGCCATGCGGATCGTTGCCGTCGCAGACACGCACCTCTATCACGCGCAGCTCGTGGTCCCACGAGGCGACGTGTTCGTTCACGCCGGAGATCTGTGCCGGTTCGGGGATCTCGACGAGCTCGCGGAGGCCGCCGCGTGGATCCGAAGTTTGCCCCATCGGTACAAGATCGTGGTCGCGGGCAATCACGACTGGGCATTCGTCCACCATCCGCGCGAAGCACGCGCGCTGCTCGGCAAGGGTGTCAACTACCTGGAGGATTCCGGGGTCTGTATCGATGGCATCACCGTCTGGGGCAGCCCCTGGCAGCCGACGTTCCACGACTGGGCATTCAATCTCCCGCGGGGCGAGGCGCTCGCGGAGAAATGGGCAGCCATTCCCGAGGGGATCGATGTCCTGATCACTCATTCGCCCCCGTTCGGAGTCGGTGATCGCTCGTGGTCCGAGGAGCGGCATGGCTGTGCCGATCTGATGGCGCGTGTTCGTCGGGTGAAGCCTCGTCTCCACATCTTCGGCCATATCCACGAGGATGGAGGTGTGTTTCGCGAGGAGGAGGCCGACACGCTCTTCGCGAACGTTACGACCTGGGAGTGCGCGCGGGCTCCGACGGTGCTCGATATCGAGAGCGAGGTCGTCACGGAGATCGAGGTTCCGAAGGCGCAGCGCTAGCGGGCTCCCGATCGTACGCGTCGTTTGGCGTGGCGGTGCAAAGGCTCGTGGCCTTCACTGATATTCACCGGAAGCACGAATCCGACGGACATAAGGTGTGGTCCACATGCGCCGTCAACAAACGGTTACACGCATTCACGGTCTCGTCGCTCGATAACTCGAAATGGAGGTGAAATCGAGCTGGCATGCCTGGTGCTAAGGCGCCTGCCGCAGCTTGACGAGCTGAGAAAGGACCTGACTCGTGAACATGAAGATCCGCCTTGGAATCTTTGCTTTGGGAACCACCCTCCTCGCCGCGTGCGGAGGAGGATTCAGCGTCGATGACATCGAAGACCACGCGCCGCAGGGAACGGTCGCCGGCGCGAGCTGGACGATGAAGTCGGCTGTCGTGACGGACGACGGCGAACGGCTCTCGGTCAGCCTCTTTCCGGTCGAGGTCACCGCGTGCGACGCCTTCGCCTCGTCCGACACGGAGATCCTGTTCAGCGCGCCGAAGAAGGCCGGCGAATATCCTCTCAAGCTCGAGCTCACCGACCTCAACGGCAGCCAGACGATCACATTCGTCACCGCACCCGGACAAAACGTGGTTGCCTCCGAGGGTATCTTGAACGTCGAGTCCATCTCGGCAGAAAAAGTCACGATCGGCCTGCTCGCCGAAGCGGACGAAAACACGATCAACGGGCGCTTCACCTCCTCGATCTGCCAGGGGACGAACTGATCGCGTCCCGTCGGCCGAGGCTCCCGGCGGAGCCTCGGCCGATGGGAAATGCGATTCCACCCAGGAAGCCGGCGGGAGGGGGATGCGCTGGCTCGGGCGAGCGCTCTTCACGATCTCGGTTTGACTTGACACCCCCGCGGAACCCGGGAAGATTTCGCCCCGTGCCTCCCGAACGGTCTCGCCAGCGCGCTCGGCTCCCGGTGGCGAACGCCGCCGACCCTGCCCCGCGACGGGCGCTCGCGCCGCTCGAGACCTGCGGGCCCGACGATCGCTTCCACGACTACATCCTCGGGGAGTACGAGCCAATCGCGCCCGCCCTGGGCAAGCTCCGCTCGCTGAACCTGCTCGTGGAGTCGTTCGCGATCGCCGGCGTCGAGCGTGAGGGGCTCGCGCTCCTCTCGGCCGTCCGCGGCGGGCTCGGGCCATTCCGCACGATCTGGGGGATCAAACGCCACCACGCGCGCGGCGAGCTCGGCTGGGAGCTTTATTTCTATGATTTCCAGCGCGCGCACGCCGACCTCTCGATCGACAGCGTCACGGCGATCCTCGCCCCCCACCTCCGGGTGAGCGGACGAGAGCCCCGCCCGCTGCCCTGGCACATGTTCAGCGTCGAGCTCAGCCCGGCGGGGCTGCTCGAAGGGGCTCCCTCGGCGATCGATATCTACATCGACATGCGCTCGTACAAGTGCGACGGCGCTGGGCTGGCCTTCGAGAACGTCTACACGTTTCATGACGCGCGCACCGAGATCGAGGAGGTCCTGCACCGCGTCCGCTCTTGCGTTCATTTCGACCCGAGCCGGGACCAGCTCCACCGGCTGATGCCGCCGCACCTCTTCAATTGCCACCGGATCTGCGTCGCGAACAAGCGGCACGCCGACGCGATGTATTTCTCGCGGATCCCGACCCCCGCGCTCGCCCGTTTCCTCCGTGATCAGCAATGGCCTACCGCGCTCGCGGACTTCGTGCGCACACGCACGGACCAGCTCGGCCACCTGCTCTGGGACGTGGGGATCGATTTCCGGGCGATCGAGGGGCACGCGACGACCGTCAAGAGCGGGGTGTATGGCAGCTTCTGAGTCGCAATCCTTGCCGCAGGGCGGTGGCGACGTCCGCCTCCTCCCGCCCGCTCCTCCGTGGCCGGGCGAGAGCCTGATGGTCACCTTCGCGTTCCGCTGCAACATCGCCTGCACCTTCTGCATGGTCGAGGACGCGCTCAACGTGCTGCCCGGGACCTCGCTCGAAGCGTTCAAGCGCGCGGTCGAGGATCGATCGCTGCTCCAGGGCGTCTCGCGCATCATCTTCAGCGGCGGCGAGGTCACCCTGGCCAAGGAGCTGCCCGCCTATGCCGCGTTCGCCCGCTCGCTGCCTGGCATTCGCCACGTGCGCATCCAGACCAATGCGACGCGCCTCGGCGACCGGCGAGCCCTCCGGACGCTGATGGACGCGGGCATCGACGAATTCTTCGTGTCCTTCCACGCGCCGGAGGCGGCCCTGTACGACCAGCTCGCGCAGCGCGAGGGCAGCTTCGAATCGATCCTCGCGGGCCTCGAAAGCATCGTGGCGGAGGGGGGCTCGCTCTCCACCAACACGGCCATCGTCGCGGCGAACCACGACCGCCTCGAGGCGATCGTGGAGCGACTCCTGCCCTTCCGTCCTCAATCGGTCGAGTTCTGGAATTACTGGCCGCGCGGGGACGAGGAGGCGCAGCGCCAGATGTCGGCGCGCGTGGGCGACGTGCGGCCGCACCTCCTCGGCGCGCTCCGCCTCGCCCTCGAGAACGGCATCCCGCCGGTGGTGAAATGGTTTCCGCGCTGCCTGCTCGGGCCCTTCGCGCGTTACCTCGACGACGCCCAGCCGAAGGCCTTGATCGACGATGGATACTGGACGCGCGAGCCGGCGTATTCGTGCATCTATGAAGGGATCTGCGCCGACGCCGGGGGCGCGTGCTCGGGCCTCAGCCACAGCTACGTCGAGCAGCACGGGTGGGAGGAGACGCTACTCTCGCCGCGCAAGCTTCCGGCCGGCGCGAGCCGCGCGAACGAGGCGCGCGTCGAGACGCGCTCCCTCGTGAAGGACGCCGGGGAAAAACGCACGCACGCGGCCGCCGTGGCGGCGTGGCTCGCGCAGTTCGGGCTCGCCCCCGGCATGGACATCGAGGGGTTCCGGCTGCAAGGCGCGGCGCTCGGGCGTGGCGTCGCCATGCTCGCGCTCCAGTTCGAGCAGGGCGGCGAGCGGATCGAGGTGCGCCTCTACCCCCGGGATCCGCGGCGCGCCGTGTTCACGCGCACGGCGAGCTACGACATGGTCTACGCGCGCGTGGCCCCGGCGCTCGAACGCACGGCGCAGCGGCTCGCCGAGGCCCTCGCCCGCACCATCGCCGCGCAGGACCGAGGCGGCAGGAGCCTGCCGGGATGAGCGAGCTCGCCCGAACGATTCCCGCCGAACGCTACACCTCGCCGAGCTGGCTCGCGCAGGAGCTCACGTCGGTGTTCGGCGTCGCTTGGCTCCTCGCCGCGCACGTCTCCGAGCTCGAGGGCGCGGGCGCGTTCCTCACGCTCGACATCGCGGGAGAGTCGATCCTCATCGCACGAGGCGGCGACGGCGCGCTGCGCGCGTTCTACAACGTCTGCCAGCACCGGGGCGCCTCGCTCTGCGCCGAGCCGCGCGGGCGCGCAGCGTCGTTCCGATGCCCCTACCACCACTGGGAGTATGCCGCTGACGGTTGCCTCCTGCGCGCGCCTGGGGCCGGCGCCGCGGCCCTCACGGACGAGGGGCGCCCGATCTCCCTCCGGCCCGTGTTTTGCGCCGAGCGCTTCGGCTTCGTCTGGATCTCGATGGCCGAGGCGCCCCCCGATCTCGACGCCCACCTCGCGCCCATCGCGGCCGATCTCGCCCGTCATCGACCCGAAGAATACCGCCTCGTGAACGAGACGGTGGTCGAGCTCGAAGCCAACTGGAAGGCTTCGGTCGACGTCAACAACGAAGCGTATCACCTGCCCACGCTCCACCCCGAGCTCAGGGACGTCGTCGACGTCCGCGGAGCCGAGTTCGTCCTGCGCGGCGATCACTCGACCATCTCGCTGCCGATCGGCCAGCCCGCGCGCGAGGTGGCGCCGGACGAGCGCGTCTCCGAGGCCTTGCGGGGGCTGCTGTCTCGGCTCGGCGTGGAGGGTTTTCCGCGCGACGGACGTGCGGCCGACGTGCGTCCGGCCATCGCGCGCGCCTTCCGCGAGCGCGCGGCGCGCGAGGGGCTCGACCTCTCCGCGAGGTCCGATGACGAGCTCGCGCGCAAGGAGCAGATCCACGTCTTCCCCAACGTGCAGATGAACTTCCTCCCCTTCTCGCTCGAGCTCTACCGGCACCGCCCGCACCCGACCGACCCCTCGCGCTCCTTGTTCGACGAGCTCACGTTCGAGCGGCGCCCCGCCGGCGCCGCCAAAGCCCCGCAGCGCCGGCGTTTTCGCCAAGGAGAGCAGGATCTCGGGCCCGTGATGGGCGCCGACGTCGACATCCTCCACCGCTTGCAGGCCGGGATGCGCTCGCGCGGCTTTCGTGCCCTCCGCCTAACCGAGGGCGAGCTCGCCATCGCCCACATGCACGGCGTGCTCCTCCGCTGGCTCTCGCGAGGAGAGACCACGTGAGCATCACGCTCGCCGAACAGGAGGCCTTCGCGCGCGACGGCTACTTCGTTCGCCCGGGCGCGGTCGACGCGGCGACGGCGGACGCGCTGAACGCACGTTTGTCGCGGCTCATCACACGCTGCGCGGCGGAACACCTCGACGGCACGCGAAAGAGCCTCGCGTTCTGGGACATCCTGCGCGGCTCGCGCGACGATGCGTCCGTCTGCTGGGACACGTCGCGCGGGGAGATGCCGACGCGCGCGGAGAACTGGGAGCCACGAGCGATGCGGGTGGGGCACGGGCTGCATTGCGTCGACGACCTCTTCGCTTCGGCGGCGCGCGGGCCGGCGATCGGTGGTGTCCTTGCGGCCCTCCTGCCGCCGCCTGCCTGGGTCCTGCAATCGACCGTCGTGTACAAGCAGCCTCGGTCCGAAGTCGTCCAGTTCGGATTGCACCAGGACGCGGCGTATCTCACGACGGAGCCGGAATCGCTCGTGCTCGCATTCCTGGCCCTCGACGACATGGACGAGGAAAACGGGGCGCTCTCCGTGGTGCCGGGGACGCACCACGAGCCGCTGCACGTGGCGCTGGCCATGGGCCCCGAAGGGTTTTACCCCGTCGCGGGGCGGTCCCGGCCCGAGGGCGATTCCACGAAGGTGCTCCTCCCCATGCGGCGCGGGACCGTGGCGTTCGTCCATGGCCGTACGCTCCACGCCTCCGGGCCGAACCGCTCCGACCGGCCGCGGCGGGCCCTCATCGTCCACGCGATGAGCGGGACCTCGCGGCTCGCCTCGAATACCTGGATCCAGCCGCCGCCCGAGGGCTTCATGGCCATCTGATGGCTGCATCGGGCGCTCCTCCCCCGGTTCGCTTCGAGCGTGCGTGCGCGCTCCGCGACGCGCTCTTCCCGCCCGACCACTCGAGCGCGCCCGAGCGGCGCTTGCTCGACGCGGTGCTCGCGCGCTTCGCTCACGATCGCCTGCATTTCTCCGACATCCTCGAATGGTCCCTCTCCGAGGACGAGCGCGGCGTCGATATGGCGCGGTTCTCGTATGCGTTCCCCGGGTTCGTCCGTGCGCGGGAGGACGTGACGCGCACCGCGCTCGCGTGGGCCGACGGCCTCGGGGCAGGCGCTTCGAGGGCGGCGAGGAGCGTGCTCCGCGCGGCGCGAAGCCCCACGGTCGAGCAGATCCTCCTCGGGTATGCGCGGGGCACGGGGGACGGTCCCGCGCGCGCCAAGTTCTACCTCCAGTTTCGCGACGGCGCGGGCCCGTCCGCGCTCGAACTCGCGCGCGCCCTCCTCGGGACGCCGCGCCCGACGACATCGGACCGCCTCCCGCTCCACCTCCTCGGGCTGGACGTCGGCCCCGAGGGGCTCGCGGGTGCGAAGCTCTACTTCGCGCACGTGGGCGACCCCGCCACAATCGAGGGTTTTTCTGGTCCTGTCCACAACGCGCTTTGGATTCATCGCCTGCGGCATCCGGACGATCCCGCCTTCGAGACGCCGGGCGAGATCGATTTCGCGCTCGTCGGCTCGACCTGGGACGCCCTCGCGAGCTCGCCTGCGCTCGCGCCCCACGCCGCGGCGCGCGTGGCATTCGAGGACCTCGGAGGCTCGTTCCGGCTGCGCGCGCGCCGCGCCTCGCTCGCGCTCCGCGGAGCGCCCAAGCTCAATCTGTATTATGTGCTCGACGAACGGGGCGCGACGTAAGTGGTAAGCTCGATCCGGGACACCAGATTGACCGCCACCGTACCTCGCCCGCGCGACGTGCTCTTCGTGCTTCCGCCGGATTTCTCGGCCCCGAAGGCGCACCTCGCCTTTCGTTTTCCGCCGCTCGGTCCCGCGGTCGTCGCGGCGAGCATGAGCTCGCTCGGGCTCGTGGGGCGCGCGGTCGATCTCGCCCTCGATCTCTTCAAGGCGCCGCTCGACCTCGAGGTCGCGCCGCTCGTGGCATCGGCGCTCGTCGAGCGGCACCTCGCGGGCGAACGCGACGCGCGCATCGACGCCGTGATGGACCGGATCTTCGAGCGCCTCGACGAACCCGGCCGGGCTGCGGACCTCGTCGCGGTCTCCATCGACCGCGGCAGCCAGGTGCCCTTCGTCGCGGTCCTCACGTGCGAGATGAAGCGCCGCTGGGGAAAGCGGATCATCGTGGGCGGCGTCGCCGTCGAGCACCTCCGCGCCCTCCTCGAAAAGAGCGGCGCGATCGGCCCCGACATCGTCACGAATGCCAGCACGCCCGCGCAGATCCGCCGCGTCTTCGCCGCGCTCTTGGACCTGCCGGAGCATCGGCGCGGAGGTCCCCTCGAACCGAACGCGGAGATTGTCGAACTCGTGCGAGGCGGCATGCGCAAGGCCCCCTCTGCCGCGGATTGGCCCGCGCCCGATTTCTCGATTTACGACCTCGACCTTTATCGCCGCGACGTCGTCCGCGCCGAAGGGGACACCTACCCGGCTTATCGCGGCGAGCTCGGCGCGTCGCTCGTCCTGCCGTATTTCTTCGCATTCGAATGCCAGTTCTCCTGCGCATTCTGCCAGACGGGCGGCACGCAGGAGCACAAGCCGATCGACCTCGTGGTGCGGGAGCTCGCGGAGCTCTCGGAGCGCTGGCAGACGCGCGAGTTTCTCTTCTTCGACGCACAGGTGAACCTGCTCGCGCCGGATCTCTCGCGCGCCCTGCTCGCGGCGCGCCTCGATCTGCGCTGGTCCGACTCGTACCGCGTGCGCCCCTCGGAGCCGGGGGATCTCGAGCTCATGGCGCGCGCGGGCTGCGCAGGCCTGACGATCGGCGTGGAGTCGGCCTCGGCGCGGGTGCTGAAGGCGATGGTCAAAGGGCACCGACCCGAGCAGGCGACGCAGTTGGTCCAAGAGGCGCACCGCCACGAGATCATGGTCCGCGTGAACGTGCTCTCCTGCTTCCCCGGCGAGACGCGCGCGGAGCTCGAGGAGACGTGCGACTGGGTCCGGCAAAACGCCTCCGCCATCGACGATCTCGCGCCCTCTGCCTTCTACCTCACGGCCGACTCGCCGATCGGCAGGAAGCCGGAGCGGTACGGCGTCCGCGTCCGGGGTCCGCGCTCGCTCGAAGGGGAAGCGCGCTTCCGCAAGTCGCCCGATTCGCTCATGTACGACGAGATCGGCGGCCTGACCTGGGAGGAGCGCGCGCCGATGCTCGAGGAGAGCGAGATCATGCTGCGGAGCGCCTGGCTCGAAGGACGCGCTTCGCTCGACGGGCTCGGCGGATTCTCCCCGTCGGCCATGCTCGGGCTCCGCCGCCATTTTGCGACGAAGGCCGAGATCTACTCGTTCCTGGGCCACTGCCGCGGCGGCGCGCGCCGCGTCGAAGAAGAGGCGCGCGCCCCGGAGACGAGCGCGGAAGCCATCCCCTCGATCCTGCGCTCGTCGTTGCCCAGGCTGCTCGCGCCCCGCTGGGCCGACGCTGCCATGGCCCGCGCGTTCGCCGCGGCTTTCCGAGCGGCGGCGCCCTCGCTCGCGGCGCGCCTGCGCGAGGGCGACACCGCGCACGTCGTGCTCTGGTCCGACGGTCGATTCCTGTTTTTCCGCGGGGCCGTGCGCCGCGGGAGCGACGATCGGGCGCGCTCGTTCACCGTCGAAGAGCCCCTCGGCGCGCCTCCCCCCGAGGGGATCACGCAGGGGTCCTCCTTCGAGGTCCTCACCTTCCGGCTCGATCCGCGGAGGCCCAGGGCGGCGCCATGAGCGGTTTCGTGTTCTTCCGCGAAAAGCAGCTCGCGCTCCGGATCGCCGCGGCATTGCCGTTCCACAAGACCGTGGCCGGCTCCGTTCGGGCCGTGCTCGCCGAGGAGATCCGGCGCTCGGGCTCCCTCGACGAGGTGCAGCTCTACTTCGAGAACCCCTGCGCCCAGGCTTGCGAGTTCTGCGAGGAGCCTCGGCGCAGGGTCCGGTTTCCCAGCCGGCACCTCGCGTCGCTGCTCCTCCGCTCGCAGGAGCTCGGCCTCGACCTCGTCGGCTCCGGCGCGCTCGCGGCGCTCGTCGACGCGCTCGTGGACCTGGACCCGAAGGTGCCGCTCACGATCACCGGACATGACTGGACGCGCCACCCGCGCCGCCCGGAGATCCTCGCCGCGCTCGAACGCCGCCCGGACGCGCGCCTCCGGCTCCAGGGGCCCTCGCTCGGCTTCTCCTCGCCCGAGCTCACGCGCCGCGTCGCGGCCTTGCCTGGGCTCGAGTGGATCGCGACCACCCTGCAATCGAGTGATGCGGCGGAGCACGACGCCATGGTCGGCGCCCCGGGCGCCCACGCGGAGCTGCTCGCGGCGCTCGACAACCTGAAGGCCGCGCGTGTCCCCATCCTGCTCACGGTGGTGCTCAGCCGGCGCGCGCTCCGCACGCTGCCCGAGACCTTGTCGTTCCTGTCTGCGCGCGGGCATTCGGTATCGCTCCAGGCGTTCATCCCGGACGAGGCCATGGGCCCCGCGTTCGACGTGCTCGCCCCGCTCGACGAACTCCGCCGCGCCCTCGAGCGGGCCCCGCGCGAGGCCCTTGGCGCCGTCCATTCGCTCGTCGGCGTCCCCCCGTGCGCGGCGCCCGCGCCGCTCCGCCGGAAGATCGCCCCGGCCCATCGAATGAGGGGGCGCGAAGGAGCGAGGTTCGGAGCGGCCTGCGGGACGTGCGCCGCGCGTGGGCGTTGCTCGGGCGTACCCTCCAGTTACCTCGTGGCGCTCGGGGCGCGGGGGATGGAGCCGCTCGCGTCGACCGATTGACTCGATCTTCGAGCGAACGTCGACGCGCGAGCGGCTGCTCGGCGCGGTGGCGCCGCACCCGCGGCCGGGGAAACCGGGTCGACGAAGACGGGAACTTTCATCGGGCCTCGGCCCCGCTGTGCTAGTCTGCCTCGCCAAGCGCCCCATGCTCAGGCTCCTGGTCCCGTGCATCGTCGTCCTGCTCCTGCCGCGCGTGGCGGGCGCGGTCGAGACCGGGGGCGCGGCGCGTGGGACGTGCGCACCGCCCGTGGAGGCCTGGGTCACCGCCTGCGCCGACGCCGAGCACCTCGATCTCGGGGCATTGGAGTGTTTCCCCGACCGGGTGATCGTGGAGGCCAAAGGCGACGCTGCGCTCCGGTTCGACATCGCGCGCGACGGGAGCCGCTCCTTTCGGCGCGTAGGCCAGGCCGGGTTATCCCCGCTGGGCCAGTTCCCCGACTGGGGCGCGGAGCCGGAGCCGCGCCGGCGCGCCCTCGACGCCCTTGCTGCGTGCCTCGCGCGGAACGCAACCTTCCTCGAATCCCCCGCGCTCGCCGCCCCGGAGAAACCTCCCGCGGCGGCGCCGCCTCCCGAGGTGCCGCATTCGGAGGTGCAGCCTTCGGGGTTCGCGGGACGCACCGTGGCCGCGTGGCCCTCGCTGCTCGTGACCGCCCTTGCCGCCGCGGCGCTCGGGCTCGTCGGGGGATCGCTCTGGCAAAGGCGGCGCGGCTCCGCTCGGACGGTCCCGAAAAACGACGACGCCAAAGACCAGCGCTTTCAGGCCTCTCCGATATCCGTGATCCTGCTGCTCTGCAGCGTCGCGGTGGTCGAGGCCTGGGCCATTCACGCGGCGGATCCGGATTTCTTCTTTCCGGACCCATTCCATTACCTCGTCGCGGGGGCGGCGCTCCTCTTCATCCTTGCCGGGTTTGTCCGCTGGCCCCAGGTCCGCCGCGGGCTCGTCACGCTGGCGATCGCCGCGCCGCTCGTGATCCTGGCCATGGAATGGCGGCTCTCGGCAGTGGACGTGAACAACCGGCACATCGCCCCGTCGAGCGATGGCCTGCTGCGTTATACGTACCGGCCCGGCTTCCCGATCGAAGAATCCGAGGGCGAGCGAATCGTGGTCACCGAGGATGGGTTGTGGGATGTGCCACACGTCATCCCCAAGCCTCCCGGCGTGCTCCGTGTGGTGGTGCTCGGAGACTCGGTCCCCAATGACCCCAGCATCCCTTTTCGGCGTCGCTTCCCCCGGCAACTCGAGGCGCTCCTCGCCGAGAAGGCGCCCGCAGGGCAAAAGGTCGAGGTCCTCAACGTCTCCTGCGAGGGGTTCAATACCCTGCAAGAGGTGCGTCTCCTCGAAAGCGTCGGCCTGCGGTACGAGCCCGACCTCGTCGTGCTCGCGTACGTGCTGAACGACCCATTCTTGCAAAATGGCGGGTACCGGCGCATCGGGAACAGCTTCTTCGCGTTCCATTTCGCCAACATCACGGTACGCCGGAAATGCCCCCTCTTCGAGGAGATGCACGCGGGCTACACGTTCGACCTCGTCGTGCGCTCCTCGCTCTCGCGCCTCCGCTTGCTCGCCGACAAACACCACTTCCAGGTCCTCGTCGCGCCCCTGCCGCTGGTGGAGCCCTTCGACGATCCGAGCTGCCTCTCCGTCTACGACAAGGTCATCGCGGCGGCGCGCGAGCAGGGCTTCTCGGCCGGGCGCGTGGTCGACGCATTCCAGGGCGAAGATCACCGGGCGTTCCTCAAGCCCCAGGACGCCCTCGACATCACCCACCCGAACGCCCAGGGGCACGATCGAATGGCGCGCCGGCTCGCCGAGCTCGCCGCACCGCTGGTCCTCGGACGGGCGACGCCGTGAGCACGCGGATCCTGGGCATTTCGGCCTTCTATCACGACGCCTCGGCGGCCCTCGTGATCGACGGCGAGCTCGTCGCCGCGGCCCAGGAAGAGCGGTTTTCCCGCCTGAAAAACGACGACGCATTCCCCCGAAGGGCCGTCTCCGCCTGCCTTGCCGAGGCAGGGATCGGGATCGAGGACCTCGATTACGTGGCGTTCTACGAGAAGCCGCTCCTCAAGCTCGATCGGATCCTCGAAACGCACCTCTCGTGCGCCCCGTTCACCTTTCCCCAGTTCCGGCGCGGCTTGCCCACCTGGCTCGGGCGCAAGCTGTTCTTGCCCCGCGCGCTTGCAAGCGGCCTCGACGGCCGCTACCGGCGCGCCTTCGTGTTCACCGACCACCACGAGGCCCACGCGGCCGCGGCGTTTTTCCCCTCTCCCTTCGAGGAGGCCGCGATCCTCACGGTGGATGGCGTGGGCGAGTGGTCCACGACGACCCTCGGGTTTGGCCGAAAAAACCGGATCGAGCTCTCCCACGAGCTCCGCTTCCCTCATTCCCTCGGGCTGCTCTACTCCGCCTTCACCCAGTGGGCGGGCTTCGAGGTGAACACGGGCGAATACATGTTGATGGGGCTCGCCCCTTATGGCGAGCCCCGCTACGAGGCGCTCATCCGCGAGCGAATGATCGATCTCAAGCCCGACGGGTCGTTTCGCCTCGAAATGCATTATTTCGACTGGCTCGGCGGATCGACCATGATCTCGTCCGCGTTCGAGCGGCTCTTCGGGGCCCCGGCCCGCGCGCCCGGCGCGCCGATCGAGCAGGTTCACAAGGACGTCGCCGCCTCGATCCAGCGCGTCACCGAGGACATCCTCTTGCGCCTCGCACGTACGGTCGCCGGGAAAACAGGCGCGAAGCATCTCTGCCTGGGCGGCGGCTGCGCGCTGAACTCGGTGGCCGTGGGGCGCATCCAGCGAGAAGGCCCCTTCGAGCGGGTCTGGGTGCAGCCCGCCGCGGGCGACGCTGGGAGCGCCGCGGGCGTCGCGCTCTTCGTGTGGCACCACCTCCTCGACAAACCTCGCGAGGCGCGCGCAGGGGACGCGCAACGCGCCTCGCTGCTCGGCCCGGCCCACGACACGGCCTCGATCCGCAAAGCGCTCGCGGGGCGTGGGCTCTGCGCGCACGAGCTCGACGAGGAGGCGCTCGGCAGGCGCGTGGCCGAGGCGCTCGACGAGGGGCGCGTCATGGGCTTCTTCCAGGGGAGGATGGAGTTCGGCCCCCGCGCGCTCGGCAGCCGCTCCATCCTGGCCGACCCGCGTGTCGCTGGCATGAAGGACACGATCAACCGGAAGATCAAGTTCCGGGAGGGGTTCCGTCCTTTCGCGCCCTCGGTGCTCTCCGAGGACGCGCACCAGTTCTTCGACGTCGCGCCGGGGGAAGAGCTGCCGTACATGACGCACGTGGTGCCGGTGCGAGAGCAGGCAGCGACGGCCCTGCCGGCCGTCACCCACGTCGACGGCTCAGCGCGCATCCAGACCGTGGACGAGGCGCGCCACGGCCTTTATTACCGCCTGATCCAGGCCTTTCGCGCGCGCACGGGTTGCCCCGTGCTGCTCAACACCTCGTTCAACGTTCGCGGCGAGCCGATCGTGTGTTCGCCGGAGGACGCGCTGCGCTGCTTCGCGCGGACAGACCTCGACGGCCTCGTGATCGAGCACTTCTTGCTGCTGCGCGACGAGCAGCCCCCCGACGCGATGGCGGCGCTCGCTGCGTCGGGCCCCCCGGCGAAGCGGGCCTCGCCCATCCTCGATCACATCCTCCGCCCCGAGGACGCCCATCCTTCGCGACGGACGTTGATGCAATTCGGGCTCTTGCTCCTCGTCCTCGCGATGGTCTCCGGCGGTGTGGCCTGGCGAGGCTCCGGCGACCGCAAGGACCTCGCGGCGGGCGCTCTCGCGGGCGCGGCGCTTTTCGCGTGCGCCTTCGTCCCCGGGCTCGGCCGCGCGATGTACCGCGCGTGGATGGCGCTCGGCGCGCTGCTCGGCGTCGTGGTCGGTCCGATCGTGCTCGGCGCCGTCTACCTCGTGATCTTCGCGCCGATCTCCCTCGTACGCTCCCTCCTCGGCCGCGATCCGCTCGGCCTCCGCTTCGACCGGAACGCCGAGTCGTACCTCTCCGACAAGAGCACGCACCGCGATCTGCGGCGTTACCTGAGGTTGTACTGATCATGCCCGAGACCTCTCCGCCGGAAAACAAGGACGAACCCGTCCACGCGCCGCCCTCGTTCGAGGAGGCCGCGCGGACGACACGCCAGTCCACGCTGCGAGACGCCCTCGCCTACCTGCGCGAGACCCGCAAGCTCTGGCTTTCCCCCGTGCTCGTGATCCTCCTGATCCTCGGGCTCGTGCTCGCGCTCTCGGGCACGGTGCTCTCGCCGCTCATCTACACGCTCTTCTGAACCGCTCGCCCTCTGCTTTTCCGCGGGGCGCGATTGCAGAACCGCGGCCGGCGCCGCTAGCATTCCGCGGGTGAGCGATGGCCCTCCCCTTCGCAGGCTCGACCAGATCGTCGGCGAGTTGCTCGCGCCGCTGCTACATGCCCGCCCCGTGCCCGGCGGCTTTCGCCTGGCTGGATGGGACGTCGAGCAGGGCGTCTGCGTCGTGCTCGCCCGCGGCGACGAGTGGGTGCTGGTGGAGTTCGAGAACCGCGACGACACGCGCGACTGCTACGCGCGGACGTCGCGCTTCAACGTATGCGCACGGCACCAGTTCGAGCCCGACAAGCCGCTGAGCGCGTTGGCACATCGCGCGGTCGGGCAGCTCGTCGAGCTGGTGCGCCGGCGTGAAGGCGCGTTGCCCGTCCTTCCACGTCCGGCGCCGGAGCGCGGGAGCGAGGTGCGCGAGGTGCGCGTCGAGCGCGCGCTGGTGCAGCAGGGGCCGGGCCATTACTACCTCAACCCGTACGTCGGCTGCATGATCGGCTGCGAGTTCTGCTACGTCGCCGATCGCGCCGACCTGTCGCGCGAGCTCGAAGGCCGCGCGCGGCTGCCGTGGGGGCGTTATGTCGACGTCAAGATCAACCTGCCCGAGGTGCTCGCGCGCGAGGTCGCGATGCTGCCGCCGGGGCTGGTTCGCATGAGCCCGATCGTGACGGATCCCTACCAGCCGCTGGAGAAGAAGTACCGCATCACGAGACGCTGTCTCGAGGCGCTGGTCGATACGGGCTTCACGCCCGGGGTGCTCACGCGCGCCGCGCGCATCCAGGAAGACGCCCCGCTGCTCGGGCGCTTTCGTCGGGTGCTCGTGGGCCTCTCGATCCCGACCGACGACGACACGGTCCGGCAGCATTTCGAGCCTGGCGGGGACCCCATCGAAGAACGGTTCGCGGCGCTGGAAGCGTGCCATCGCGCGGGGTGCGTCACGGTCGCCGTGGTACAGCCGGTGCTGCCGATGGACCCCGAGCGGCTCGCCGCGCGCCTCGCGCCGCTGGTGCGCGCCGTGCGAATCGACCGGATGTACGACGGCCATCGCGTGCGCCACCTGTACGAAGCGGCCGGCCGGCTCGACGCGGCGACCGAGGCGTTCTACCAGCAGACCGCGGGAGAGCTGCGGGCCGCGCTCGAAGCGCGCGGCGTTCGCATCGACCCGCTCGACGACGTGAGCGCGTTGATGGATTGAGCGGCCGCGCGCTCGGGCGAAGGTCACTGGGGGGCGTGGGCGCCGGGGCGAGGGGGCGACGGGCGGGAACGGCATCTCCCGCCTTCCAGGGCGCACGTGTAGGGCGGCGCTTCGATGCGCGGCGGCACGCTCCAGGGCGGGCAGACGACGCCCGGCGGCAGGACCCGCGCCGCCTCGCAGCGATCACCGACGGTGCACACGTTTTTCACCGTGGCCAGCTCGCCGCGCGGAACCTGCTCGCCCTCCGCGACGAACCACCCGTCCTGCGCGTTCCCGGTCACGAGGGCGCAGCCGGCCCACGCGTCGCAGAGCATTGCGGGTAGGCATTGCTGCTCGACCGGTACACGTATGGGCTGTCCGTCCGGGCCCGTCGCCGTCGCCTCGCAGAGGCCGTCGCGGCAGACGGCGCGCGTGGGCCCCTCCGGGCACGCGAGCGGCGGGCACGTCGGAGGCGGGTGGGCCGCGCAGTACCGCTGCAGATCCGCGTGCCAGCCGCGCGTGCCAGGCGTCGTCCCGCAAGCCGGGCAGCACGCGTACGCGCCCGCCGCGTCCACCCGCGCCACGGCGCAGTCGTCGTCGCGCTTGCAGGCGCGCTCGACAGCGGGCGGCGCTCCCGCGTCGGCCGCGCCGGGCGTGGGAGGCGCTGAATCGGCCTGCGCGGCTGGTCGAGCGGTCGCCGCGGAATCGGTGGTGTGCGTGTCGGCGCGCCGATCGGGCGCGTGGCAGGCCCCTAGCAGCAAGCCTGTGCTGACGATCAGGGCGCGGGAGCGGAGCATTACGTTCTTCCCGTAGCATACCCGAACACCACGGCGAAAAGCGCGCCTCCCCTCCCCCGATGGCGAGCTGCTTGACATGACGTACGAACCTTCTAGTATTGAAAATGATAATGAAAATTGCTTTCATTTAGGCAGAGAGGTCCCCCCGATGAAGAACGTGGTCCCCCTAACTTCCTTGCAACTTGCCGCCGGCATCGCCCTGGCCCTGTTCACCGGCTGTTCCGGCTCGGACGAGCAAAACGGCGACGACAACGGGCCGCTCTACGCCATCACCACGCAGCTCCTCGCCGGCGATCCGGTGGACAGCTACGTCATCGTGACAAACCAGGCGGAGCAGACGGCGTCGCTCTCCCTCGACAACGCCATCCAGGTGTCCGGCCGAGCACTCGGCGTGGGCATCCCCAAGTCCGGCTCGCTCCATGTCGTGAGCGACGTGAGCGCGACGGTGACCCGCTACACGCTGAGCGGCTCGGGGAAGCTCGAGCCGACGGGCACCGTGAGCTTCGACGGCCTGGGGGTGACGTCCCTCGGCGAGTACCAGGCCAACTTCCAGTTCGTCTCCGAGACCAAGGCCTACTTCTTCGATGGGGCCACCGCTCAGGTCGTCATCTGGAACCCCGAGGAGATGACGGTCACGGGCCACATCCCGCTCGACGAGCTGGTCATCCCGGATACGGTCCTGGCCTTCTCGGGCGCGGCCATTCGCCTCGAAGATCAGGTCCTCATGCCCGTGGGTTGGCGTCCCGTCTCGGGCGTCGGCATCACCCCCAAGGCGGGCGTGGTGGCCATCGATACGGCGACCGATGTGGCCACCATCGCGACGGACGACCGGTGCGGATACACGCATGACGCCGCCGTCGGCGCCGACGGCAAGGTGTACATCGCGACGGAGGCGTATGGCGCGGCGGTGCGCCGCGTGGTCGGCGAGGACGCGCCTGCGCCGTGCCTGCTCAGGTTCGATCCCCAGACACACGCCTTTGATCCCGGCTTCCACCGGACGCTCGAGGAGCTCGTGGGTGGTGGCACCGCGGGCACGCTCGTTCCAGGCCCTCCGGGGACGGCGTACGTGCGCGTGCTCGACGAGACCATCGCCCCGGTCCTCGAAGGCACCCATCCCCGCACCATCGCGAGCGGGACGGGCTGGCAGTGGTGGGAGCTGTCGCTCGACACGCTGACCGCGACGCGGAAGGACAGCTTCCCGGCGACCTCGGGCAGCGTCTTTCTCTTCGAGTCGCAGAACCACACCCTCTACACCGAATTCGGCGCGGGCGCCGCCTCCACCACCCTGCGAATGCTGGAGGACAATGGCAAGCCCACGGTGACCACGCAGGGACTCTCGTTCTCCTTCCTCCAGCTTCGCTAGCGCGGCGGCCATCGCACCGTGCCTCACTCCTCCTGGGAGGTTCCATGCATCGTCTGTTCCGTGTCGCAGGTTTGGTCGCCGTTTCTGCGTTGTGGTCGTCTCCTGCTCTCGCCACCAGCACGGGCATCGCTGGCCAGTCCGGCAAGAATGGGGCGACGTGCGTCACGTGTCACAAGGGTGGAGCGCTTGCGACCGTGGAGTTCGAGGGCCCCACGACCCTGGAGCCGGGGGCCACGGGCCAATACAGCTTCGTCATCCGGGGGGGCGCCGCAAAGACGGGAGGGCTCGACATCGCCGTGGACGGCGCGGAAGCCAGCCTCGAAACCGGCAGCAGCGGCATGAAGAAGGTCGGGGCCGAATTGACGCATTCGGCCCCGCAGCCCTTCGACGCCGAGGAGCTGCGCTTCGACTTCTCGCTCGTCGCGCCCGCGGCCGACGTGACGCTCACGCTCTTCGGGGCCGGCAATTCCTCCAATGCGGACCTCGTCCCCGAGGGGGACAAGGCTGCGGCCACCAAAATGACCGTGACGGTGGGCAAGGGTTCGCCCGTTCCAGAGGGTGAAGGCGAGGAGGACAGCGGCGGCGGATGCGGTTCGGCGGGGAGCGCGCCCGTGTGGGGCCTCGTGATGGTACGCCTGGCGTCATTCCGACGTCGCCAGCGCTGAGGTTTTCCTGGCGCGGGGCGGGTTTGTCCTGCGCCCGAAGTGCCTGCGCGGACGGGACCGCTCGAGACGGCCCGCCGGCAGATCCTCGTCGCTGGCACGTGCTGTGCGCGGCCATGCGGGCGTGAGCGTTGCGCGCAGTCCTCAGGCGCGCGGGCACGGCCCGGCTCGGCCGGCGCCCTCCTGGCCCGTGCTGATCGAGAGGCGCCCATGACGTCGCCTGCGACGCTCTTCGCCGTCTCGGTGGTCGCGGGCTTCGTCGGGGCCATGAGCGGCATGGGCGGCGGCGTCGTCCTGGTCCCGACGCTGACGTTCCTCGGCCTGGACATCAAGCACGCCATCGCGCTCAGCATCGTGTCGGTGATCGCCACCTCGAGCGGCTCGGCCTCGGCCTACGTGCGCGACCGCATCACGAACCTGAAGGTCGGCATGTTCCTGGAGATGTTCACCATCCTGGGCGCGCTGGCGGGAGCGGCAATCACCCTGGTCTCCGGCCAGCGGTATCTCCTCATCGCGTTCGGGGTCGTCCTCCTGGCTTCCTGGGTGAGCATGTTCGTGCGGCACCGTGAGGTGTGGCGACCCGTCGCCCATCAGGACGCGCTCTCCCGCTGGCTCGAGCTCTCGGGCAGCTACCACGATCCAGCGATCGGAGAGGAGATCCATTATCGCGCCACGCGGGCGTGGTTGGGAGGACCGCTGATGTTCGTCGCCGGCCTGATCGCCGGCCTGCTCGGCATCGGCGCCGGGGCGCTCAAGGTCCTGATCCACGATCTCGTGATGGGCCTGCCGCCCAAGGTCTCGACCACGACGAGCAACCTCATCATCGGCGTCACCGCGCTCGCCGGCACGAGCGTGTACCTGGCGGCCGGGCTGATCGATCCAGGCCTCACGGCGCCCGTCATCCTCGGCATCGTCCTCGGCGCCTTCCTCGGGACGCGCGTCCTCGTGCGCTTGTCCAACGAGGCGGTGCGGCGCCTGTTCCTCGTCGTTCTCGGGGTGCTGGGGATCGAGATGCTCGTGCGCGGAGTCCTCTCGCCGTGAAGTCGACGCCCACGCGTTCTGCCGATGGGGCGCCTCATGATCCCAGGGCGCCCTTCGACATGGAAGCCCTGCTCGGGAAGGTCTTGCTGCTCGGCGTCCTCGCGAGCCTCGCAATGACGATCGCCGGCCTGGTGTGGCAGGCGATCGCGCCCGAACACGGGGAGTTCGAGCGTACCGTCGCGGGGGTCAACCTCTACCAGTTCATCTTGGAGAGCGTGCGGGCGCTCGCCGCGGGCGAGCTTCGGCCCTCCCTGATGATCGACCTCGGGATCACGATCATGCTCCTGACCCCCTACGCGCGCGTGCTCGCGTCGATGGTGTATTTCGCCTTCGTCGACCGCAACCCGAAGTACACGGTATTCACCGGCTTCGTCCTCGGCGTGCTCACGTACAGCCTATTTCTCCGCTGAGAGAATCACGAACGCGCAACGGTGAGACGGTCTACCCGCGGAGGAACGACGCCGCGGCCTTCCGCCGTGCCCCTCGCCTGCGGCGTGCTACACGAGTGCGTCGTGACCGAGCGAACTGCGCCGCGTGAGTATGGGTTCATCAGCTGGATCACGCGGTTGGTGCGTGAGCATCGGGGTGAGCTCGTCGGCATTGCGCGGAGGGAGGGCCTCACGGGGACCGATGCGCTCGACGCCGCGCAAGCTGCGTTCATCACGTTCTTGCGCGTCACGCACGCGCGCAAGCTGAGTGACGACTTCGAGGAGAGCCGCAGGCTCCTTGCCGTGATCGTCAGGAATGAGGCGCGAAATCGCCGTCGCAAGCATCACCTGTCGCGCGTCCACCTCGGAGATGAAGAGCTGGCCGGGCTCGCCGAGAGCGCGCCGACGGTCGAGGACCTCATCCTCGAGGCCGAGGCGCACGTCGCTGCGTTCGGTTGCATCGAGAAGCTCGCGGAAGTCCAGCAGCGCGTCGTCACGCTCCGCCTCCTCGAGGGCCGCCCGGGGGAGGATGTCGCGGCTTTGCTCGGAATCACCCCCGGCCATGTCGCGGTCCTGCTCCACCGCGCGAAGCTCGAGCTCCGCGCGTGCCTGAGCGAGCCCGACGACGTCGCCGAAAAATGAACCGGCGCGCGTAATTCGTCCCGCGCTCGCGACCTTCGCCCGTGAAGCCCCTCTGCCGACCGTGCGGAGCGGGCACGCACGCAGGAGAAGGGACATGCGCATCGATCTCACGAAGCTCTTTGGCTGGGCCGCGCAGGCGGACCGCGTCGCGATGAACACGCTCCGTGCCGGGCTCGTCATCGTTCTGGTGTGGATCGGCGCGCTCAAGTTCGCAGCCTACGAGGCCGACGGCATCGTCCCGTTCGTCGCGAACAGCCCGTTCATGAGCTTCTTCTACGGTCACCCGGCGCGCGAATACCTGAGCCACATGAACCAGGAGGGCCAGCTCATTGCCGAAAACCGCGCTTGGCACGCGGCGAATCACACGTACGGCTTTGCGATCGGCCTGGGCATCGTCATCGTGGCGCTCGGCGTGCTCGTCGCCGCGCACTGGTGGCGGCCGGCGATCGGAGCCGTCGGAAGCTTCCTCGTCGTGGGGATGTCCTTCGTGACGCTCTCGTTCCTCGTCACGACGCCCGAGGCGTGGGTGCCGAACCTCGGCGACGCCCATCACGGCTTTCCTTATCTGAGCGGACGAGGGCGCCTCGTGATCAAGGACGTCATCATGCTCGGAGCCGCGCTCGTGACGATGGCCGACTCGGCGAAGGCATATCTGGCGCGTGCAGGCGTGGCGGCGCCTACGCCGCCTCCACCCGCGCGATCGGAAAACGCAGCGTGAAATCCGATAGTCGCGCCGCGAAGAGGACCTTGCCCTGCGATACGTCCGGAAATCGCGCCGAATCGACGCGGGCCTCGACGAGACGGGCGAGCTCCACCTTGCAGGAAGCCTCGGGCGCATAATAAAAGGCTCGGTCGTCGTCGATTTGCACGAGGGTACGGAGCGCCTCGGGCATGAGCACACTCGAGGCGGGCAGGCGCAGGCCACGCGGCGCGAACACGAGGTCGGCGAAGACGTGGTCGCCGTCATGGAGGCGCACGCGATCGCCGCCCGCTTCACGGGTCACCTCGAAATCGGCGCGGTCCTTGGGGATTCCCCAGTTCTGCCGGCCGTTCACCACGCTGTCCCAGGAGCTGACGTAGATCTTCGTGATGGACCAGAAAAGCCCCCCGCCGACCCGGAAACGGCTGGGGATGAAGAGCAGCTCGCGATAGGGCCCGACGTCCGAGCTCGTATAATCGACGAACATCAAGACGCCCGTGCGACCCTCGGCCCGCCCCCGGAGCGGCTCCGGCACGAAGCTGCCCTCCTCGATCAGCCGCGGGGGGAGCCGGAGCATGACCACATAAGCGTCTCCGCCGAGTGTCCAAGGGGCGGGAACACGAGGCACATCGGGCGTGGGAGGCATGACCTGGAAAGGAAGCACAGAAAGGATGCCCGCTGTCAAGCTCGGCTTCGTGGTTCCGCGCTCAACGCGCTCGACATACGCGGCGCAATGGCTCGAGGTCGGCGCCGGGCAGGCTCGTCACGGCAGGTCGGAGGGGAACGGCTGGGCCGTGACGGTCGTCCCGGCGCGCATGTAAAGGAGATCGAACCGACGCCGCGTGAACCGGAATCCGGTCGCCGTCCGCACGTAATCATCGCTGTAGACGCCGCCCACATAGGTGTCGACGCCCTCTTTCACGCCGAACTCGCTCAGGTACCAGCGCCCCGTGGCCCGGTGGGGGTGCGTGTCCGACACGAGCTCGACGGTGCCGGAGTGGACCGCCTGAACGATACCGCTCCAGAGGCTCAGGATGTCGGTCAGGAACGTGATGATGTTATCGCGACCGACGATGTGCTGGAACCCGGTGATGTCGAGCACCGCGTCCGGCGTGAAGAGGTGGTGCATTTCATTCATCGCCTTGCGGTTCACGAGATCAGCGAACCTGGCGACGAGATCGTGGATTTCGAGCCTTTGCTTGATCTGGCCGTTTCCTGACATGGATCACCTCATGACATCGATGTTGACATCAATCCCGCGTCGCCGACGCGCATGACAACCCGCGCGGTCATGCGCCATCCAAAACGGGGTCGGCGCGCACGAGATATCAATAGAATAGCACCGTCCGTGGCGCACGCAGGGCATTGATTCCGTGGCCCGGACATTGTTTGACCTAGATTCGGTTTCACCGGAAGTGGCGCACCGCGGCATTCTCTGCGTCGCCGAAATCGTTGTCTTCCATGGGCCGCCCGAACACGAAAGTTCGGAACAAGTCGGCGTTGACGAATTTTACGCGTTGTGAAACCTTGGCCCGTACAACCTTCGGGGCCGAAAAGGGCAACGCTCTACACCATGGATGCCACGCTCTTCATCCCAAACCATTCTGGATTCCAAAAGATTCACGAGGGGCCTACGGTGGCCCTTTTCCGTGGCCTCCGGGACAGCGACCGCACGCCTGTCGTGCTCAAGGTGACGAGGGGGGAGCACCCGCACCCGCGCGAGCTGGCCAGGCTACGCCACGAGCATGCCATCCTGCGCATGCTGGAGGGCCCGGGCATCATCAAGGCCCACGCGCTCGTCCGGTACGGCGCCGGCCTCGCGCTCATCCTGGAAGACACCGGCGGCGAGTCGCTCGCTCTCCGCCTGCGACGCGGCCCGCTCGATCTCCGCGCCTGCCTCGACATCGCGCTCGCGGTCGCGCGGATCCTCGACAGCGTCCACGCGCGCGGCGTCATCCATAAAGACGTCAACCCGAGCAATATCCTCGTGGGGGAGCGCCCCTCCGACGTCCGGCTCATCGATTTCGGCATCGCCACGCTCCTGTCCCACGAGAGCCCACCGGCAGGAGGTCACGCCTTCATTGAAGGGACGCTCGCCTATATCGCCCCCGAGCAGACCGGCCTCCTCCGACGCACGGTCGACTCCCGCGCGGATCTCTATTCCCTCGGCGCCACGATCTACGAGATGCTGACCGGCGCCCCGCCGTTCGACGAGCAGGACCCCATCGATCTGGTGCACAGCCACGCCGCGAGAGTGCCCACGCCCCCTCACGAGCGGCGGAGCGGGATCCCTGACGTCGTGTCGGCGATCGTCATGAAGCTCCTCGCCAAGGCCGCAGAGGACCGTTATCAGCAGGCCGCCGCGCTCGCGGCCGACCTTTCGCGGTGCGTCGCGGCGCTCGACGCCGGCGGCGCCGTCGAGGCGTTCGAGCTCGGGCGCAGGGACATCCGCGATACGCTGACCATTCCGGAGAAGCTCTACGGGCGCGAAGCCGAAGTCGCGTCCCTCCTTTCGACGTTCGACAGAATGAGCCGCGGCGGGGCGGAGATCGTCCTGCTCGCGGGCGCGGCGGGCGTCGGCAAATCGGTGCTCGTCCAGGAGGTGCAGCGCGCCCTCGCGCTTCGAGGCGGCCAGCTCGTTTCCGGTAAGTTCGACGCATTGCGCCGCGACATGCCGTTCAGCGCGTTCCTTCAGATTTTCCGCGAGCTCGTGAAGGGCGTGCTCAGCGAGCCGCCGGATCGGTTCGCGGAGCGCCGAATCGCGCTCCTCGCGGCGCTGGGCGAGGGCGGCTCGCTCCTCATCGACCTCGTTCCCGAGCTCGAGCGCGTCATCGGCCCTCAGCCCCCTGCCCCCCCCGCGGGCCCCGTCGAGGCGCAGAACAGGCTCGGGATGCTGATGCAGAGCTTCGTCCGCGCCCTCTCCGGCCCGCAGCGCCTGCTCGTCTTCTTCATCGACGATCTGCAATGGGCCGACGCCGCATCGCTCTGGCTCA
The DNA here is from genome assembly GCF_029946505.1 of Polyangium sp. y55x31. GTDB lineage: Bacteria > Myxococcota_A > Polyangia > Polyangiales > Polyangiaceae > Polyangium. Next base: position 22,658 of record NZ_JARZHG010000003.1, on the reverse strand, counting down.
TGCGCCTGCTCACGACGGATCCGGCCGGGAGCGCCGTCGTGCTCATGGGCGCCTATCGCGACAACGAGGTGGACGACACGCACCCGCTTCGAATGACGCTGAGCGAAATGCGGAAGCAGGGCGTGATCCCGACGGAGCTCGTGATCCGTCCGCTCGACGAGGAGAGCATCGTGCGGCTCCTCGGGGACACATTCCCGCGGAGCGATCCGGCGCGCCTCCGGACGCTCGCCGGCCAGCTCGGGGCAAAGACGGGGGGCAATCCGTTTTTCCTCTCGCAGCTCCTCCTCGCGCTCCATCGCGACGGCCTCTTTCGCGCGGATCGAGCCGAGGGGAAATGGACGTGGGACGACGCGGAGATCGCGGCGGCGCGAATCGCGGACAACGTGGCCGATCTCATGGCCACGCGCCTCGGGCAGCTCGATCTTCGGGCCCAACGGATTCTATCCATCGCGGCATGCATCGGCCGCGAGTTCGACCTGGCGACGCTGCATGCGATCGCCGACGAATCCCCGGACCGCGTGGCCGCCTCGCTTTGGCCCGCGCTCCGGGAGGGGTTCATCGTGCCCCTGGATCAGGATTACCTGCTCCTGCCGACGTCGGGGGACGGCGAGGTGCCGAGCGTCGCTTCCGGCGTCGATACCACGGGCGGGACCGCCGTCGACGGCGATACCGCGCTCAATGCGCGATATCGATTCCTGCACGATCGCGTCGAGCAGGCGGCGTACGCGCTGGCCCCGGCCGAGGTCCGGGCCGGGGTCCACCTGCGAATCGGACGGCGGCTCCATCGTGCGCTCGGCGAGGGCGCGCGGCCCGAGGAGCTCTTCGACGCGGCCCGCCAGCTCAATGCGGGGGCAGCTCGCCTCCACGGAGGCGCGGAGAAGCGTGCCGTCGCGCGGCTCAATCTACAGGCCGGCCGGGCCGCGAAGGGCCAAGGAGCATACAGCGAGGCGGCGTCCTTTTTTGCGGCGGGCATCGCCCTGGTCCACGACGAGGGGTGGATTGACGAAGACGACCTGACGTTCGCGCTCGTCCGAAATCAGGCGGAATGCGAGGCCATGGCGGGGCGCTCCGCGCAGGCCGACGCGCTCATCGACATCATCCTCGGGCGGGCCGGCCGCGCGTGGCAGCGCGCAGACGCATACGGCGTGCGTGCCATCATGTACACCTCGCTCGGGCGATTCTCCGAGGCGATGGACGCGGGGCGCGCGGGCCTCGCGCTGCTCGGCGTCGACCTCCCCCTGACGCCGGAGGAGGCCGAGGAGACCGCGACGCGCGAGGTGGAGCGAATCGATCGGCTCCTCGCGGATGGAGGCGCCCGCGCGCTCCTCGCGTCGCCTGAGCTCACGGATCCCGAGGAGCTCGCGGCGGCCCGGATCCTGCCCGATCTGCTGGTCCCTGCGTACTGCATCGACATCCGGTTCTGGAAGCTCGTCCTTGCCACGCAGACCTTGCGCGGGATGACGCGTGGCCATTGCGGCGCGACCGCTCAATCCTACGTGTCGTACGGCTTCTATTTGGCCGGAGCGCTGGGACGTTATGCCGAGAGCCGCGTCTTCGGCGAGGTCGGGCTCAGGCTCGCCGAGGCGCACGGCGACCCGGCGCTCCTCTGCAAGGTGACCCAATCGTTCGCGACGTTCGCCGGTTATGCGCATCCGCTGCGGCGGGTGGTCCCGCACTTCGCGCGGGCCCGGCAATTGAGCCTCCAGTCGGGAGAGCTCGTGTATGGCTCGTTCGCGTGCGTCTTCGTCCCGGTGACGCTCTTTCGGCTGGGCGAGCCGCTCGACGTCGTGACCGCGGAGGCGCGTCGCAGCAGCGCCATCCTGAAGCGGATCCAGAACCCCATGTCGACCGCGCAGCTCCTCGCGGTCCAGCAGGCGATCGCCTGCATGCGTGGAGACACCGAGAGCCCCACGTCCTTCAGCGACGGGACATTCGACGAGTCGGCGTGGGTCGCGGGCCTCGATCCGGTCATGATGGGGTTTGTCCGGGTCCTTTATTTCACCTACAAGACGCTCACGCTTTTCCTGCACGACCGTCCCGAAGCGGCGCTCCCGCTCATCGAGAGCGCCGAGGAGGGCGCGGGGGCGGTCGTGGGACATCACTGGCCGACCGATCTGCCATTTTATGCGAGCCTCGTGCTCGCCGCGGTTCACCCGGGCGCGTTGCCCGAGGAGAAGCCGCGCCTGCTCGATCGGCTCACCCGTTACCGGGACAAACTCTCCTCGCTCGCGGACGCCTGCCCGGAGAACACCGCCCACCGGCATGCCCTCGTCGCGGCCGAGATCGCGAGGCTCGAAGGGCGCCCCAGCGAAGCCATCGATGCCTACGAGCAGGCCATTGCGCTGGCCGGCAAGCACGGCTTCGCGCAGGACGAGGCGATCGCGAACGAGCTTTATGGCCTCTTCTTCCTCGGGCGGGGACAATCGAAAAATGCCCGCACGTATTTGATCGAGGCCCATTACGGCTACCTCCGCTGGGGTGCCTCGGTCAAGGTCGCGCAGCTCGAGAGAAAACACAGGGCCCTTTTGTCTGCGCCGGACGTCCCGCCCACCCCTGCCATCGAGATGGGCGCGACCCTCTCGAGCCGATCCACGGTCGGCAAGCTGCTCGACCTGACGACGGCCGTTCGCGCGGCGCAGGCGCTCTCCGGCGAGATCGTCCTGGATCACCTCATCGAGCGGCTGATGCGCATCATCCTCGCCAATGCCGGGGCGGAGCGTGGCTTTTTGATCCTCGATCGGAGCGGAACGTGGGTCGTCGAGGCCCGGTTCCAGGTCAGCCCGGATCTCGTGGAGTCTCGGCTCGACACGCCCCTCGAAGCGCGCGCGGATCTGGCCCAATCCATCGTCCGCTACGTCGCTCGTACGCAAGAGCCGCTCGTGCTGGAGAGCGCCGCGCGTGACCCGCGTTTCGCGGCGGACGCCCACGTGAGGAGCGCCGCTCCTCAGAGCGTGCTCGCCGTCGCATTGATCCACCAGGGCCGCTGTCGCGGCGTCCTGTACCTCGAGCACAACCGCACCGCGGGCGCGTTCGCCGAGGAGCGGCTGGAGTTCTTGCAGATGCTCTGCGCGCAGGCGGTCATCTCCATCGAGAATGCGATGCTTTATGAGCGACTGCAATCGGTGAGCGCCGAGCTCCGGGAGCTCAACCAGCACCTCGAGCAGGGAATCGCCCGCCGCACCGAGGAGCTCTCCGCGGCCAAAGAACGCCTGGAGCGAGAGCTCGAGGAGCGCGCGCAGGCGGAGACCGCGCGCGCCGCGCTTCAGGAGGAGATGATCCAGATGCAAAGCGCGCGGCTCGAGGAGCTCTCGATGCCGCTCATCCCGATCACCGAGGAGATCCTCGTGCTCCCCCTCATCGGGACGGTGGACACGCAACGCGCCGAGGCGATGATGGACGCGGTCCTCCACGGAACCCAGCGACACGGGGCGCGCACGGTCATCATCGACGTCACGGGAATGAAGCGCGTGGACGCGCGCGCGGCCGGCGCATTGCTCCAATCGGCGAGCGCGCTCCGCCTGATCGGCGCCGAGGTCGTCCTGACGGGCATGCGCCCGGACTTCGCGCGCGCGATCGTGGACCTCGACCTCGACCTCGCCGCGATCGTGACCAAGGGAACGCTCCAGAGCGGCATCGCCTACGCCATGGGCCGCGCGCGCCGGCGGATTTGATACCGGTTCACGGGCAGATCGCCGGGAGCGTGATCTCGTTGTTGTTCTCCACGCATTCGCTTGCGATTGCGTTGCCGGCGCCATCTTCGTCGACCGAGAGCACGAGGCTCACGAATCCCGCGGCCGTGCTGGCCTCGACCGTCGATTCCAGGGGCTTCGAGGACCAACCCGGCGCGAGCGGCTCGTCGAGCTTACCGGACGCGAGCAACGTCTTCGTCCCATCTTGCGCCACGCCTTGAATGGCCCAGGAGAGCCCCACCGGCGCGGTGCCGGCGCCTCGGTTTTCCACGCGGAAGACGAGCCGGCCCGACGCGGGGCAACTCTCGTTGCAGCTCGCGAATACGACGGGGACGAGATCCGGCGCGACGAGCGCGCCGAGCGCGCTGAAGCCGCCCTCGCGGAACGAGTTGCGTCCGAGCCAGTGAGGCATTTCCTTTGCAGGGCTACGAAGGTCGTCGTCCACGTTCGTGATGTGGTAGGCGTGCTGGTTCCACACGGGCCGGCCCGTGGCCCAATCGTTGTCGGCGCCCGACAGCACGGTGATGCCCGTCCACGGCCCCGCGAAATACCCGTTGTTCGACGCGAGGACGATGTCCGCGTGGCCGTCGGCGTCGACGTCCGCCATGACGGGATACTCGTGATACGTCGCGCTCACGTGCTCGGACATCTGCGCGACGACATTGCCCGTCGATCCATCGAAGATCCACAAGGTCTGCTCGTCCGCGTAGACCACCTCCGCCTTGGCGTCGCCATTGAAATCGAAGACGGACGATCCCGTGACGAACGAGGTGTTGTCCTGGATGGGCGCCGTCCACAGGACCCCGTCCGCGTCCTCCGGATCCAGCACCGCGTACACCGCGCTCGCCGCGACGCCGATCTCGGGCTTCCCATCACCGTCGAAATCGGCGACGGTCGGCGGGCCGCCGTAGGCGCCGAGCACCCCGGAGCGGCTCCATATCGTGGTTCCGTCGCCCGGATGCAGGATGGACACTGTGCCGGCATGAACCACGACGATCTCGGGCATCATCGGATCCGCGCCTGCGATGTCGAAGTTGGCCACGGCGGCATGTCCGCCCGGCCCGGTCCACAGCGTCGACCCATCGAGCCGGCTCACCCCCACGCCGCTCACGATTTCCATCGTGCCGTCCTGATCCAGATCGACGAAAAACGATGTGGGGCTATGGAAATCGAGGGCCCCGAAATACCAGTCGTGGAAGAGGGCCGTCTTCACCCTCACCTGCCCGTCGCTGGCGCAGACGGTGCTCCCCGCGAGGATCTCGGCGTTCCCCGTACCGTCGGCGTCTGCGATGGCAGGATACCCATACGCTCCGACGCCGGCGGGGCAGCTCCAGAGGGGCGTCCCGAGGTTATCGAACGCGAGCAAACTGCCCCCATTGTCGATCGTGTACACCTCGGGCGAGCCGTTTCGATCCGCGTCCCCGATGGCCACGCCCGCGGCGCCTCGCGGGCCGGGCACGCTCCAGAGCTCCGCGCCGTCCTTGCCCGAGATCGCGCGAAGGTACCCATCGCCGAACCACCCCGTGGAGCCGCTGTACGTGGTGAAGACGATATCGGGGACGTCCTTCGCGTCGACCATCCCGTCTCCGTTGTCGTCGTTCAGATTGCCGACGACCGGCGTCACGATGACCTGGTTGTACGCGGGGGCGACGTCGAACGTGTCCTTGCGCCATTTCACGACGGGATTGAGCTCGCCTGGCGGAGCGGTGAACTGGCACATCGCGTCCGACGTGACGCTCTCCGCGGGCGGAGGGTCGGTGCAGAAATCGACCATCGCGCCGCCGGCCCCGCCCATGCCGCCCATTCCGCCGGCACCGCCCACGCCGCCCATTCCGCCGGCACCGCCGGTACCGCCCATTCCGCCGACACCGCCGACCCCGCCCACGCCGCCCATCCCGCCGGCACCGCCCACGCCGCCCATCCCGCCGGCCCCGCCCATCCCGCCCATCCCGCCGGCCGCGCTTCCCATCGTGCTGGTCGTGTCGTCGGTGTCGCCGCATGCGACCACTGCAGCGAACATGAACAACGCCGTATACCTCGCCGCGACGAACGACGCTCCGACCTTTCGTGCAACATGAAGATTCGTCACTCTTATCCTCCTCCGTAGCGAGCCTACGATACACGACGCGGCAGAGGACCGTGGTGTGCCATCGCCCATGGTCGACGAAAATCAGCCTGGGGCTCAGTCGAGCACATCGAACCCCATGTCCCTGAGCTCGTCGAGCTCGTCATCCGAAAAATCCGCATCCGGCCTGTCCGGATGCTTGATGAATCCGGATGAGTTGATGATGAATTTCACGGCTTTTTCAGCGACCGATACGACATAGGTGATCGTATTGGTTCCTTCGAACGTGGAGGGCGGAAGCGGAGCCTCGATCACCCAAGCTGGGCCTGTTACACCTTCAAAAGAATCGTACAGTCGAACATCGGTTCCGGCATCGATCGTTGTTTTGTATCCCTGGCGGTCCTGGAAAGCAGTTGCAATTGCCAATGCTTCTTGTTTCGTCATCGTTTTGCGCTCCCGCGCCTCCGCCACAGGCTCGCGGAGACGTCCCAAAGAGCTATCACGCCCCCCCAGGAAGGTGTACCCATGGAAACGTCCGAGATCACGCACACGATCGAGACTCTGCACCGCGACGCCCGCGAGCGGCGCCTTTTCTTCCAGCAAGCGACCGATGCGGCGCTCCGTGGCCGCAAGGTCACGGTGAACGGCAAGGAGCTGCTCTCCTTCGGATCATGCTCGTATCTCGGGCTCGAGTTCCACCCCGATCTCATCGCGGGCGCGTGCGACGCGACGATGCGGTACGGCACGCAGTTCTCTTGCTCACGCGGCTACCTGTCGGCTCCTCCGTACGCCGAGCTCGAGGCCGCATTCGATCGGATCTTCGAGGCCAACGTGCTCGTGGCCCCGACGACGACGCTCGCGCACACGGCTGCTTTCGACGCGCTCATGAGCGAAAAAGACGCGATCGTGCTCGATCATCAGGTGCACCAGAGCGTCCATCAGGCGGCGAATCTCGCGCGCGTGCGCGGCGCGCACGTGGAGATGGTACGTCACGAGGAGCTCGAGAAGGCGATCGACGTGACGGCCCGGCTCGCCAGGAAGTTCGAGACGGTCTGGTTTTGCACGGACGGCGTGCTCAGCATGTACGGCGACCTGCCTTCGTTCCCGCTCCTTCGTCACCTGCTCGCAATCGCGCCCAACGTGCGCCTCTACGTCGACGACGCGCACGGGATGAGCTGGAAGGGCAAGCATGGCCGCGGGTGCTTTCTGTTCAACATGCCCCTCTCCGATCGTGTGGTGGTCGCGACCTCGCTCGCGAAGGCATTCGGCTGCGGCGGCGGCCTCCTGGTATTCAGCGACCCCGCGGAGCGCGAGCGCGTGCGCATGTGCGGCGGCACGCTCCTCTTCTCGGGTCCGATGCAGCCTCCCATGCTCGGCGCGGCCCTCGCGTCGGCGCGCCTCCACCTGACGCCCGAGCTCCCGGCGCTGCAAGAACGCCTTCGCGAGCGCGTCCTCTACACGAACCGCCGCATGAGGGAAGAACGGCTGCCGCTCCTGGTCGAAAACGACGTCCCGATCCGGTTCGTGCGCCTCGGGCTGCCTCGCGTCGCGAGCGAGGTCGCGCAACGAATGACGGACGACGGCCTGTACGTGAACGTGTCGATGTTCCCCACCGTACCGATGAAGCGTGCCGGAATTCGGATCTCGGTCAACGCGAACCACGAATTCGACGACATCGACCGGTTGATCACATCGCTCGCGCGGCACGTGACCGACGTGCTCGATGAGGAGCGCATGTCCGTCGCCGATCTCGACACCCTCTTCGCGAAGGCCGTCGCGAGCCGGATTCACGTCGAAGAGCCGGGCGTGGCGCGCCCGATCGGACCCACGCGCCCCCATGCACTCCCGAAGCCTGCAACGACGGAGGCGAACGGGCGATCGTGGACCGAGCAAACGACCGCGCGCCGCGAGCTGAAAATCGAGCATGCACGCACGATCCACGCGCTCGACAAACGCGAATGGGACCGATTGCTCGGGCAGGGCGCAATGATCAGCGCCGACGCAATGGCGATGGCCGAGAAGGTGTTCACCGGCCAGCCCCGGCGCGAACACAACTGGGTCTTCGATTACGTCATCGTCAGGGACGAAGGAGGAAATCCAGTTTGCGCCACCGTCTTCACGACGGCGCTCCAGAAGGACGATTTCATCATGCGCGACGCGGTGTCGCGAGCGGTGGAAGCGCGGCGGGAGGCGGATCCGTACTTCCTGACTTCGCTCGTCGTGATGAGTGGAACCACCCTCTCCGAAGGGAGGCACGTGTACGTCGATCGACGAGGCCCGTGGCGCGAAGGGCTGCGGCTCCTGCTCGATGTGGCGGCACGAATCTACGAGCGCGAGAATGCCGACGCCGTGATGCTCCGCGACATGCCGGCAGAGGACGACGAGATGGACGCGTACATGCTCGATAGCGGTTACGTCGCCGTGCCCATGCTCGACAGCCACGTCCTCTCGCTCGATTTCCGCGACGAGGACGAGCTCGCCACGCGGCTCTCCAAGTGCAAACGCCAGGACCTCCGCAAGCAAGCTCGCCGCGCGGCGCACTTCCGCGTCGACAGGTACGGCGCCGGCAGCCCCGAGCGGCGCGCCATGTCGGCCGACGACGCGCGGGTCCTGCACGAGATGTACAAAAACCTCGCCCGCCGAAAATTTCGGATCAATATTTTCGAGCTTCCGCCGAACGTCATCGGTGCCATGCTGGAATCGACCGCATGGGAGATCGTGACGTTGACGCTCGATCCCGCCGCAGGCGGGCCCGCCCACGGGCGCCCGGTCGCCTGGTTCGCGGGCCATCTTTGCGGCGGGCACTACGGCGCGCTCGTCGCGGGACTCGACTACGATTACGTCCTCGAGCACGGTGTGTATCGGCAGATGATTTTTCAGGTCATCCGGCAGGCGAAAACACGCGGCATAGATGTCGTGCATCTCGGAATGGATGCAGACGTCGAGAAGTCGCGGTACCGGACCACGATCGTGAAAAACTGCATTTACCTGCACGCGCGCGAGAACTACAACGGCGCCGTGCTCCGCGAGATCGTGGCCGAGCTCGGGGCAGCCACCGAGAACGGGGAGGCCGCCCCCGCGGAAAACACTTGAAGTGCTCTTCTCACCCTGGGACGCTGCTACGCGCCCGCGAGCTGATCCTGGACGTCCACCGGACGGCCGAGGATTGCGCGGGCCGCTGGGAGAATGACCTCCGCCAAGGCCCGTCGTGCAGTCCGTCGAGAAGCTTCGCGATCGAGCAGCCCCACCTGGGCCAGCACCGCGGGGTCATCACAATCCCCCGTGAGCGGGACCGCCACGCCCATTCGAGAAGCCCGATCGAACACGTTCGCAACGGCAGCCCTCACGTCGGGACCTCCGACACGTAATGCCCAGATCACGGTGCGCCATCCGAGCAGCGAATGCCGCTCCTCGTCCTCCGCGATTCCCAGGAGCACCGCGCGAATCTCGGGTTCTTCGCAAATCGCCGCGGCCTCGCGGGCCAGCAGGGAGGCCAACGCTTCGCCGATGCAGCCGTCCTCCGCGGCCTCCGCCGCGACCTCCGCGAGCCCCGCCGAGAGAGACACTTCCATGCCGAGCGGGAAAGCCCCCGGGCCCACCGGCGCACCCATCAACGCCGAGGCAATGGCGAATCCCTGTTTGGCGTGGCGAACCTCATCCAGGGCGGCGGCGTGGGCTTGCTCGATCAACTCGGGCGGCGCCCCGAGCCGGAGCAGATCCAGAGCCACACGACTGAAAGCCGCGATGGATGCGTGCTCGTCCAGCGCCGAGCGGCACCACCGTTCGGCCAGCGCATGCCGGGCCTCCGTCGGCAGCGGGCGAAGGCGCAGGCTCGCCGCCCAGGTCGGGTCTTCCACGAGGCTCGATCGCAAAGCCTGCGCCTCGACCTTCAAGGGGCGACCATAGTTGCAGCTCGGCTCGGTTTCCAGGACCGGATAACAACAACCGGGCATGGGCTCGGACGGCACGCCGTTGAACGGCACCTGATCCACCCGCTCGCCCGGCCCGGTCACCTCGGCCACCTCGACCCCGCAATCCTTGATGGTGAGATCTTCGGGATCCACTTCGGAGGCCGCGGGGCAGGAGAGCTGGCTGGGATCGATCTCCATGCAGGCGGTGCCTTCGGTGTTGGCACAGGCAGGGAGCGCAGCGAGGATACCAAGGAGGAAGGTATGATAAGCGTTTCGCATTCTCTCATCATGCCATGAAACGGCGGCGAGGGCGACCCGTTGTTCGTCCGGAGAAGCCCTCAAAATCGTGCTCGGATGGGACGCGCGAGCTGGATGATGCCTCAGCCGCCCGTGGGCGCGGAGGCCGGTTGTGACGGCGTCGCCGGCGCGGGCTTCACGTCCGTGTTCTGGCCGGCGGCAATCGACCAGTTGCCCCCCGATTGTTTCATGACGTAACGCATGCGGGTGCGCAGCACGCCCTGCTCGGTGGCCTGCACTCCCGGGGGCAGCCCCGTGTACCCCGTGACCACGTGGTCGGTGTCCACCACGGCCACGTTGGTATCGATGAAGCGCACCTTCCTCACCGTCACCTCCGTCCGGCTGTCCTTGAAGACGCTGGCGAAGACGAGCGCGTGCCGCTTCTGGATCTCGTCACGGCCGCTGAAGACCGTTCCCACGATGTTGATGAACTCGGCGTCCGGAGCGAACGCCTTGCTCCACGCCGCTGCGTCGTGGCGGTTCCAGGCCTCGGTCTGCTCGGCGACGAGCTTGCGCAGGCTCTCCTCCTCGTTCTGGGACGGAGCCTGGGACTCGCCTTTGGCCTTCTCGGCCGGGTCGGGCGAGGAAATACAGCACGTCAGGAACAAGGCCATGATGGCCGAGCTTCGCGCGAACGTGTTCATCGGGAGTTCTCCTGGGATCCAATGACGAGAATAGGGCGTCGGTCGTCGAAAACGCGGTCATCCATTCAATGCCGCGAGCGATTCGGGCAGCGTCTGACCGCCGTCGACGACGAGGGTCTGTCCGGTGATGAAGCCGGCCTCCTTCGAGGCCAGGAAGGCCGCGGCATGCCCGATGTCCTCGACCGTGCCCAGGCGCCCGAGGGGGATCGAAGCAATCATGGAATCGACATAGTCCTTGCCGAGATCGGCGAGGCCTTCGGTCGCGATGTTCCCCGGCAGGATCGCGTTCACGGTGATCCCCTTGCGCGAAAGCTCGAGCGCCGCGGTCCGCATGAAGCCGAGCTGCCCGGCCTTGCTGGCGCCGTAGTGCGACCAGCCGGGGAATCCGGTGATCGGCCCCGTGATCGACGAGGTCAGGATGATGCGCCCGGCCCCACCGCGCGCGAGCGCGGGGATGCAGGCACGGACCGACAGGAAGCAGCCCTCGAGGTTCACGCGCATGACCTCGCGCCACTCGGCGAGCGACATGGTTTCGAGCCGGGCGGCGGGGAAAACACCTGCGTTTGCGCAGAGCACGTCGAGGCCTCCATGGCGCTCGACGGCGGCGTCGACCATGGCCCTGACCTGCTCCTCGTCGCTCACGTCGGCCGCGAAGGCCGAGGCGACGGCGCCCGCATACGCGAGCTCCGCGGCGACCTCGGCCGCCGCGCGGCCATCCCGCGCGACGAGCAGCACCTTGGCGCCGCCTTGCGCGAACACCCTCGCGATGCCACGGCCGATGCCCTTGCTCGCGCCGGTGACGATGACGGATCTTCCTTCGACGAGTCCTCGCATGGGTGCGATCTCAATGACGTCCGTCGCGAGCTGTCAAGCGTGGGTTGAAGGCGTTCGCCTCATTCGCCCGCCGGCGGACGCGTCTGATACAACGTGTCGCCGAGCAACTCGAACCACGTCCCCGCCGCCAAGGGTTTTCCGCCAATCGTGGCGGCTGCGCGCAACGTTCCGCTCACGAGCGCTTGCTCCTCGCCTCGGAGGACGACGCGTGTCCCGGCCGCGAGCGGAACGCCGTCGACGTCGTGGTCGCGATCGAGCACGCCGCTGAAGCAGGCCGAGACGACCGGATCGTAGACGTAGACCTCGTGGTCCGCGCGGAGCGGGAGCCCGTCGATCACGAGCGGCTCCGCAGGCGTGAAGCGTAGCGGACGTCCGGTCACCGAATGAAGCGACAGCGGTGTACCCGCCGCGCACGCGATTCCATCGACGACGGCGCGGGCCGCGAGCGTCACGAATTGCACGCGCCCCTCGTCGGTGAGGTAGATCGACTCGCCGCCGCGCGCGGGAAGACCAGCGGCGAGGACGTCGTGCGCGGAGACGACTTCGGCGGGCCGGCGCGTGCGCGCATGCACGCGCCTCACGTCGACGAGCCCCTCGATTCCGGGGACGCGCACGTTGCGCGGAGGGTTTGCCGACGCCTCTTCGTCGAGCGTGGGCAGGTCGTACGGGTCGAGGCCGCGCGCGAGCCGCGCGCGAAGCTCGGCGTACGACGGCGCCACTCGCCGCGCGTCGCCATAGACGCCGCTCATGTGGAGGTGAACGATCGATCCGACGCCTCCGCCGAGGCGGTCTTCGACATCGCAGTACCAGACGCCACCACCGCCATCCATCCCGAAGGATAGGAGGCCGGGAACCTCGTCGCTCTCTTCCAAGACGCAGGCGAGCTCGATCCGGCTGTTTGGCCCGGAGATGGTCCAGGTTCCCGTCTCGCGTGCTTGCGCGAAATCCTCGAGGAGCTTCGGCGGAAGGCGTGTATCCATGACGATGCGAGCTTGATCCGGGCAGCGTCGGCGCGCAACGGGAATGCCTCCAGGGGGATCGTTCCTGAAGGCTCGCATTTGACGCCTGCCGACCGTAGACTCAAAATGACCCCATGGAACTGCGTCAACGTTGCCACACGTTTTTTTCGGGAGACAAGCCGACCACGGCCGCCGAGGACTTCGCCGCGATGGCGCGCTTTTGCGAAGCGAACGACATCGCCCACGACGCCTACGGCGAGGGCGCGCTGGTGCAGGGCTTCGAGAAGAAAATTGCCGATCTGCTCGGCTTCGAAAAGGCCGTCTTCTGCATCACCGGCACCATGGTACAATCCGTTGCCTTGCGGCTCGCCTGCGAAGCTGCCGGCAGCAAGGCGGTCGCGCTGCATCCGACCGCGCACGTGCTGCTGCACGAGCGCAGTAACCACCAGTTCCTCGACCATTTCAAGTCGCTGCACGTCGGCGATCCTTTCCGCACCTGGACCGCCTCCGACCTCGCCGCCTGGCCCGACCGGATCGGCGCGGCGCTCTATGAATTGCCGATGCGCGAAATCGGCGGACAGTTGCCGGACTGGACGGACCTCGAAGCGCTCAAGGCGTATTGCCGGGAGCGGAACATTCATCTGCACATGGACGGCGCAAGGTTATGGGAAGCCTCGGCCGGCTACAAGCGCTCGCTGAAGGAGATCGCGCAAGGCTTCGATTCGGTCTACGTTTCGTTCTACAAGGGCATCGGCGCGCATGCGGGCGCGATGCTGCTCGGCCGCGCGGACTTCATCGCGAAGGCCGACACCTGGATGAAACGCATGGGCGGGAACGTCTATCGCCGCTCGCCTTATGTCGTGTCGGCGGCGATGCGCTTCGACGAGCGGCTGGCGAAGATGCCTGCCTACCTCGAGCGCACCCAAAGGCTGTATGACGTGCTGCGCGATTTTCCCCAACTGCAAGTCAATCCGGCGCGGCCGCACGTCAACATGCTGCACGTGTATTTCCCGGTCGGCCGCGAGCGCCTGACGGAAATACGCAACGAGCTGGCGGCGGAGCACGGCATCTGGCTGTTCGGCGGCGCGAAACATGCCGCGTTGCCCGATCAGAGCTCGATCGAGTGGTATGTCGGGGAAGCGTTGTCGACCCTGTCCGACGCGCAGGTCCGGGAGATTCTCGCGCTCGTGATCGGCAAGCTCGCATCCTCGCGGAAGAGTTCGCCCACGTGACGAAGCGGCCCGCGGCGCGGGCACGCACGACCGCCGTCGAGCAAAAACGGCGTTGATTGGATGGCCAAATCGCGTCGGCGGTGTCATCGTCGTCCGTCATCCACGCGACCCGCGTGGTGAAAGGGGAGAGGGACGATGCGGGTATTGCTGACGGCAGTGGGGACGCGCGGAGACGTGCAACCCGTCGTGGCCTTGGCAGTCGAGGTGCGGCGTCGGGGGCACGATGTCAAGCTGTGCATTCCGCCGAATTTCACCGACTGGGCGGCCGGCTTGGGCTTCACGGCGACCCCGATCGGCATCGCGATGCGGCAACCGAGCGGGGCCGCCGCCGCGCAGGCCACACCGACGCCCGAGCAGCTCCGCGCGCTGCTCGAGCACCTCGCGAGAGACCAGTTCGACGCGACCGCGTCGGCCGCCGAAGGATGCGATGTGATCGTGGCCGGCGGAGCGCACCAGTATGCCGCGCGGTCCATCGCGGAGCGGCGGGGCATCCCGTCCGTGGTCGCCCTGTACGCGCCGGTGGCCCTGCCGTCGCCGGATCACACGCCGGGCGGGGAGCCCGGGGGCGACCCGGAAGGAAACCGCAAGCGCTGGCAGGACGAATCACGAAGCTGGAACGACCGCCTTCTCGCGCGGCTCAACGACAATCGGCAGCGCTTCGGCCTGGGCCCGCTGAGCGATGTCCACAGCCACGTCCTGGGCGACGATCCGTGGCTCGCCGTGGACCCGGTCCTCGGGCCGCAGCCGGCGACGCCCGGCTTGCGGGTCACGCAAACAGGAGCCTGGATCCTTCCCGACCATACGCCGCTCGAACCCGCGCTGGAGGCGTTCCTCGCCGCGGGCGAGCCGCCCATTTACATCGGCTTCGGGAGCATGCCTTTCGACCAGCAGAGCGGCCGCCTCGTCATCGAGGCCGTGCGGGCTGCGGGGCGCCGTGTCGTTCTATCGCAGGGGTGGGCCGAGCTCGGTCTGGTCGGCGACACCTCCGATTGCATCGCAATCGGCGACGTCAACCAGCAGGCGCTCTTCCCGAGGGTCGCCGCGGTGGTGCATCACGGCGGGGCGGGTACGACCACGACCGCGGCGCGCGCGGGCGTCCCGCAGGTGATCGTGCCGATGTTCGCCGATCAGCCTTATTGGGCCTCACGCGTGCGGGCGCTCGGGATCGGGACGTCCGTGGCTCGTGGAGCCTTGAGCGCGGAGTCCCTCCTGCCCGCGTTGAAGGACGCCCTCGATCACGGAGTCGCGGTTCGCGCGGCCGCAATCGCCGGCACCGTTGCGGTGAATGGCACGGCCGTCGCCGCCGATTTCATCGAGCGGGCCTCCGCGTGAACCTCGTGTCCCACCCGTGACCCTCCGGATCAGCGCAGTCAGCGGGGAGAGGACGCGCGGGAGGCCCGGCCCCGCTCACGGCGTGGGAGACATCGCCGCCGAGACCTCTCCGCAGGTCCAGTCGGTCTCGAGCGGCACGCAGTTCTCGAGTTTGGGAAATTCGGAGCAATTGCCGGGCTGGCACGTCGCAGGCGGGGCCGCCACATCACACAGCTCGTGCGCGCCGAGCTCCCAGGGAAGACTCCCCAACGCGCAGCTTCCGCCGTCGTCGCAACTGCGGGATCGGCTCTGGACGAGCGCCCTGCCGTCACCCAGGAGCAACGTGAGTTTGTCGCCCATCCAATTGCCGGGTCCCGGCCGATCGTTCATCTCGATCGCCCCGCTCACGCCTTCGAGCCAGAGGTCACCCGGGCACGACAGCGCTTCCATTCCGCCGCAGTCGCCATAGGAGAGGTGCGTGCAATATGCAGGGCAACTGAGCTGCACGCCGCAGGCGAAGAGATCCACGTGTGCAGGCGTGTTCTCCGGTAGCTCATCCTGAACTGCATTGCCGCAAGCGGTCGAGGCAAGCGCCAGGACCAAGGAGAGTCCGCCAAGAAGGAAGGAGCGGGGCGAGAAGGTATCGAGTCTCATGGCGCCGGGCCCCAGGCACGAGTTGTGCCGAACGAAATGAGCCGGCTTTGATGGGACATGAGCCAGCTGCCTGGGTCATCTTGGCGCAAGGTGGCGCAGATGCTTCGGCATTCGCATGGCATTCGTCCCTCCAGGGGGGTCGCGGCGTCAGCCGCCACGACGCTGGCGGGCACGCAGCTCTTGCAGCGCTTCGCGTTCCTCCGTGCGCTCGGCGATGGCGGCGCGCTTGTCGTGGACCTTCTTCCCGCGACCGACGCCGAGGGCCACCTTCACGTGGCCATTACGGAAATGCAGGTCGAGCGGCACGAGCGTGTACCCCTCGCGCATGATGACGCGCTCGATTTGCTGAATCTCGCGTGCGTGGAGGAGCAGCTTGCGTGCGCTGCGCTCGTCGTGCGGAAACGCGCGCGCGTGGAAGAAGGATGCGATGTGCAGGTTCTTCAGCCATACCTCGCCACGCTCGACGACCGCGAACGCATCGATCAGGTGCACGCGCCCCTCACGCAGCGACTTCACCTCGCTCCCGCGCAGCACGATGCCCGCCTCGTACTGGTCCGACAGCTCGTAATGGAACGTCGCTGCGCGGTTCCGCGCGATGACGTGCTCGTCGCTACGCTTCCGTTCTGTCATGCAGCGTCTTTCTGAGGTCCTCGGCCCGAGCGCTGGAAAGGCGGGGGGTTACGCGCGCCCTCCTGAAGACAAACTTTGACCTGGGACGGGGCCGGAAGTCCATAAAAACCGACAGGGCCGAGATCGTGCCGGGCGCCCGATGCTGGAGTCATCTGCCGCTCTCGGCGCCTCCGGCGAGGTGCGGACACGCCGCGAGGATCCTCAATCTTTGGCTGCAATAACAGCCGCAACTGCTCGGGGCGAAGCACGGATCGATGCCGATCACCACCCTGTCACAGTCGCAATCGGGGCGATTCCCCAGCGCGGCATATTCTCGCTCGTCCCTCGTCAAGCACGACGCGCATGCGCGGCAGGTCGATGGACAACGGGTGTCCAGATAAGACGCCTCGTTGTACCAGGGGATGATGGCCGGATCCGACCATCTGCCCCAGCCACGTTTGATGCAGTGGCCGCCCTCGACTGGCGCACAGCATTCATCACAACCAGCGAATTCGGGCCCTCGGCACGGCTCGCTGCTGGCGTCGGCGGCAGCCGCCACGCGCCTGGGCTCCGATCGGACCTCACGCACCTCGGCAATGCCGCCGATCATCGATGCCGCGACGATCGCGGACAATGCGACCAACGTGACATTCGTCGTTTTCTTGGCGACCATGATCCACCAGCCCGCGCGGGCCCCCTGCCCTCGGCTGCCCCCTACGCCCCTCATGGTGCCCTCCGAGCCATTTCGCCAGCGACGTTTCGCCGGCGCTACAGAGACGTCGGATTCTTGCCGCGTTGGCAGCATGACCGGCAGGCGCCAACCAGGGTTGCCAAGGCGCGAGAGCGCAGACCGAAAAAACCGCCGTAGTTTTCGCGGCATACACGTTGCCATGCTCCAGGCCGCAATTGTCGTGATGCTGGCGGCAAATCCAAAGGAGAGGAGAGAGGCATGAGGCATTCCTTGTTGTTTCGAGCGGGTGGAATCGTTCTGGCGGCGGCCTTCGCATTCGCGGCCGGCTGCAATGCCGTCGTGACGATCGGCGACGGTGCCGATGGCACGGATGGCAGCGGAAAGCAGGCAGACAGCGAAAACCAGCTCGGCGAAGGCACCAGCGGCGGTGATGGCGGCGGTCAAGCAGGCAGCGGCGGCCAGGGCGGCGCCGGTGGCCAGGGCGGCGCCGGCGGAAGCTTGCCGGCCTGCAATGACGGGACGACGACGGTCCTCGCCATCGACGAGTTCCTGCTGGGCGATACGAATCCCGACGGCACGCCGAACGCCAGCGCGGGCTGGAAGAATTATGGGTTCAACCTCGACGGCGTGACATCGACGAAGGACTCCGTCGGTTTGTGCCAGCCGGCGGCCGGCGGCGCCCCCGCCGCGGCGTACCCCGACGGCTACGATGGCAAAGACAACTCCTTCGGCAGGAACATCCTGCCCATCCTCCTGGCGCTCCACAGCACGTACCCGAGCGTGGTGAACCAGGACGTGCAGGACGGCAAATTCACCTACATGCTGGCCATCGAGGGGCTGGGCGCGTCGACGTCGTGCACGGCGACGAGCAAGCTCTATCGCGGCGACAACCTAGGGACGCTGCCGCAATGGGACGGCACCGACGCCTGGCCCCTCGGCCCGGATTTCCTGCTCGACCCGATGAACCCGGCCTCGGCGAAGAACGTGTTCCTGAACAGCGTGATCGATCAGGATGAATACCAATCCGGCCTCGAGGCAAACTTCGACCTCGTGCTCGGTGATGGAAGCGGCGCGATCCTCTCGGCGATCCCCATCCGCCACGCGCGCCTCGAAATGAAGCTCTCTCCTTCCCACGACGGGGCCATCGAGGGGCAGCTCGGCGGCATCATCGATACCGAGGCGTTCGCCGCGGAGATCGCGAAGTCGGCCGCGAAGTTCGACACATCCTTCTGTGATCCGAACTCGCCGACGATGCAATCGATCCTCAACCAGATCCGCCAGGCGTCCGACATCATGAAGGACGGGACGCAGGACCCGACGAAGACGTGTGACGGGATCTCGATCGGAATCGGATTCACGATGAAGGCGGTCGAGCTCGGCGCCGTCGCCCCGCCGGATCCGCCGGTGGTCGATCCCTGCGTGCCCTGATCACGCGTCCCCGGGGTCGGACTCGAACGCCGCGCCACCTCGTCGCCGGGCAGGTCCGGCAATGCGAGGTCGGCTGTCCTCGGGCCGTTTACGCGAGGTCCATGGGACGTTGGTCCCATGGCGGGACTTTTCCGGATCGGGCAAGACTCAAGCGTCCCGGATTCGATCCACGAGACGGACGAGATCGGCCAGCGACTCCGCCCCGAGCTTCTCCATCACCCGACCCCGATGCACTTTGATCGTCTTCTCCGCCGCGCCGAGCTCCGCCGCGATCTGCTTGTTCAACAGGCCCTGCGCGACGAGCAAAGCCACCTCGCGCTCTCGCGGGGTGAGCGCCGCGAAGCGCGCCCGCACGGCCTCCTTCTCGGCCCGCGCGGCGCGCGCCTCCGCGTCTCGCGCGAGCGCCCGCTCCACCGCCGCGAGCAGATCGGTGTCGTCGCAGGGCTTGGAGAGAAAATCGATCGCGCCGCCCTTCATGGCGCGCACGGAGCTCGGCACGTCGCCGTGACCGGTCAAGAAGATCAAGGGGAGCGGGAAGCCTCGCCGCGCGAACTCCTCCTGCAGGTCGAGGCCGCCGATTTCGGGCATACGCAGGTCCACGACCACACACCCCGGCCGATCCGCGGGCGCGCGCTCCAGAAACGCGCGGGGAGAGGCGTGCGCCTCGACCACATACCCCGCCGAGCGCAGCAGCCGCTCCAGGCCGCGCAGCACGGAGGGGTCGTCGTCCACCACGAATACGGTGCGCTCCTTCTGTGTCATCGCTTCCCGACCGCGCGAACATGAACCTGCATGCTTGGCATTCCTGGCCCGGATCCCTGACCATGTCAACGATGCGCGCGTCCTCCCTGGTTTTGCTCGTCGACGACGACCCCCAGAGCCTCAAGCTCCTCTCCGACGCGCTCGCGGGTCAGCCCTTCGCCCTCGCCGTCGCGCTCGACGGCGAGATGGCCCTGCGGCAAATCCGGCGCGAGGAGCCCGACCTCGTCCTGCTCGACGCGGTGATGCCCGGCATGGATGGATTCGAGGTCTGCCGGCGCCTGCAGGCGGACCCGGCCACGCGCGACATTCCGATCATCTTCATGACCTCGCTCGCGGACACGGCGAGCCGGGTGCGTGGGCTCGAGCTCGGCGCCGTCGATTACGTGACCAAACCCTTCGTGCGCGCGGAGCTCGCGGCCCGCGTGCGCGCGCAGATCGCCGTCCGCGCCGGGGCGCGGGCGCTCGCGGAGAAAAACGCGGAGCTCGAACGGACGGCCGCGGAGCTCGCGCGCGCCCGGGATACACTCGAAGCCGAGGTGGTGCGCCGGACCGACGAGCTCATGGCCACGAACCAGCGCCTCACGCACATGAACCGCGTGGCCGCGATGAGCGAGCTCGCGGCGTCGATCGCGCACGAGCTGAACCAGCCGCTCGCCGCGATCCTGAGCAACGCCCAGGCCGCGCGGCGGCTGCTCCAGAAGGCGCCGCCGGACGTCGCGGAAGCGCTCGCGGCGCTCGGCGACATCGTGGACGACGACCGGCGCGCCGCGACGATCATCCAGCGAATGCGCGCCATGCTGAAAAAGGGCCCGCCGCGCACGGACGAGCAGGACCTGAACGCGCTCGCGCGCGAGGTGGCGCGGCTCGTGGGCAATGACGCGCTCCTCCGGGGCGTGACGTTGCGAATGGACCTCGCGCCGGGTTTGCCCCGGGTGCGCGGCGACGGCATTCAGCTCCAGCAGGTGCTCCTGAATCTGGTGGTCAATGCGCTCGACGCCGTCGCGGACCGCCCGCCCGAAAGGCGCCTCGTCGTCGTACGGACGCGCGGCGACGGCAAAGCGCGGGTGATGCTGTCGGTGGAGGACTCGGGCAAGGGAATCGCCCCGGCGGACATGGAGCGGGTGTTCGAGGCCTTTTATACGACGAAGGCGGAGGGGCTCGGCGTGGGGCTCGCGATCAGCCGTTCCATCGTGGAGGCGCACGGGGGGAGGTTGTCGGCGGAGAACAATCCGGGCGAGGGGGTGACGTTTCGGTGCCAGTTGCCCGCTTCGGAGGAGGGTGGAGCGTGAGAGACGTGGTCCCGCGGGACGCCCTCTCGCGCGCCGGCGCTCGCGGCGAGATTGCCGAGAACGAAGATCACAATCGCTCCCCGCGAATCGCCTCCTGCCCCGCCTGAACCCGGCCCCGGCCTGCGCGCCCGCCGACCTCGGGCGCTGTCGACCGCCGATCCTCGGGCGCGTCCTCTCCCCTGCGGCGCCAGAGGCCGCCCTCCGGGCTCCCCCGCGCCCGATCCACACCGCCGGCGCTCGCCCGTCCCGCTTTGGGAACGCCGACCTCGGGCGCCGCAGGTTCCCCTCCGCGAGGCCGTCTCCCATTCTGCGGCGCCCGAGGGCCCCCTCCACGCACTGCGCCCCCCATCCTGCGGCGCCGCAGGGTCCCCTCCGCGCTCGCGCGAGCACGATTCGGCCGCCCTCTGCCCTCATCGGTCCCTTCTCCGCTCCGTCTCACGCCGCGGTAACCATCCCCGACAACCCTTTCGAGAGGTATTCCCATGGGAGAGATCATTCGCAAGAACGCGGCGGCCGACGACATCATCGCGGACGCCCAGACGACCCTCACCCAGGCCAAGGCCCGCGGGGGCCGCTGGCACGAGCTCGCCGAGGGCCGCCTCGGCTCCGCGCTCGCCCTGCACGCGGGCGTCGAGGCCCAGCGCAAGGCCGCCGAAACCACGCTCGCCCCGCTGCGCGCCCTGATCGACGCTCGTAATGACAAGGCCGACAAGACCATCGGCAAGGTCTACGACATGGTCTGGAACGAGATCGGCCGCCCCGCCCAGGACGCGGCCCTCGCCGTGATCTTTCCCGACGGCATCGGATCCTACGCCGAGGGCGACACCAACGAGCAGCCCGAGCGTATGGATGTCCTCGTGCAGCTCCTGCAATCGGGCATTCACCCGAAGCTCTCCCACGCGACCGCCACGAGCGCCGCCGCCGAGATCATGGCGACGAGCGAGGCTCTGCGCACCGCCGTGGAGGCAGCCCGCAAGCCCGCGGCGCAGCTCAAGGTTTTCGGGCGCGTACGCACCTCGCTCGCCCGGGTCGTGCACGCGGAGCTCTCGAATCTGAAGCGGCTCTACAAGATCGAGGGATTCAGCGAGGCGGAGATCCACGCGATCATCCCCGACCGCCCCACGGCGAAGCCGGCAAAAAAGGCCGCGCCGACCGCGTGACGCGGTGACGTTTTGGTGCTCGTTACCGGTCGGGGGGGAAGCGTGGCTATAGGACCATGGTCCCACAGACACCCCCGTTCCCGGAACGTATCCTCCCATTCCCGGTCGCGCTCGGAGTCTGGCATAGGGCCGGCCCCCCCGACGGGTTCGCCCTCGACGATTGGGTGTGCGCCAGCAAGAACGAGAAGCACACGCTGATGACCGAAGAGCTCGGCATCTGGCTCCTCGAGCGATTGCCCCGGTAGCACCGGCGTGCACCTGTGCCACCCGGTCCAGCCATGAGCCATCGTGCGCCACCCTTGGAAGGCCGGTAGGGCGCCGACCGCGGTTTCGCAGCGGAAATTTCCGCGGACTGCACCTGGCCCGAGTGTTGCTCGGTGCATGAGCCATGCAATGGCCTCAGATACCATCGGGATTACGCGCGGCATGGGCGGCCTGTGCAGTCGCGCTGGCTCTAGGAGCATGCGATGGCGCCGCCGAGACGAGCGGCTCAGGGGGCGGGTCCGTCGCTGCGCGACGCTGCGGCATGGGCGTCCCTTGCTCGGCGGGAGCGACCTGCGGGTATTCGGCGATCGAGAGCGGTATTCGATGTACATGTGATCCCTCGGGGCACTACTTTTGCGACCCCTGGTCCGGCGGGGGCGCGCCGCCTTCCAGCGCCTGCGACATGGAGACTGCCTGCAATGAAGGCGGCGGAGGAGCCGGGAACGGCGGGCCCTGCTCGCGGAGCAACGGCTGGTGCACGCGGAGCTGCACCTGCGCCGGCTGCGAGCTCGAATGCACGGACAACCCACCGGCTTCAGAGGAGCCCCAAGGCGTCCTCTGCAACCTGGACTATTGCTCGAGCGATTTCGGGACCTACGGCCGCTGCGAGATCAAGGACGGCACGTGCGATTACATGGTCGACTGCCTCGACGCCCAGAAGATCACCGGCACGTGCCCGGACAGCAATTGATCCCGGGATGGCCAGGGGAGCCTTGGCGGCGGCTCTTTGGCTAGAAGTCATCTCATAAATCGTCCAGGAGTCTCCTGAGGTACACGACGATGCATCCGAGGTGGACGAAGCCGAGGAAGTTTTCGACGTGGCGCTCGTACCGTACCGCGATGCGGCGGAAGCTCTGGA
>NZ_JARZHG010000039.1 GCF_029946505.1 Polyangium sp. y55x31 | reverse complement strand
GCGGCCGTGGGCGCGGTCGCGGCCGTCTTCGCGGTGGCCGGCGCGTTGCCGCCCCCGGGGCCCGGTGCGGGCGCGGGCGCGGCCGTTTCCGTCGGCGCGGCCGCGGCCGTTTCGGTCGGCGCGGGTGCAGGCGCCGGCGCAGGTGCAGGCGCGGGCACGGCGACCGTGCTCGGGATCGGCGGCGCTTCGGGCACGGCCGTGACCGACGGCTGCGTCGCCGCTTCTTGCGGCTGCTTCAGCTTGAAATACACGAGCACGCCGATGCCGATCACGCTGAGCGCGACGAGCGCGACGACGAGGACGAACACGCCCGTGTTGCGCTTCGGCCCGCCTTGCTGACGAGCCGCTTCTTGTTGCGCCATCCAGAGCGCGGCGGGATCGGGGCGCGGCAGCGACATCGCGGTCTCGATCTGCGACTGCGCCACGCGCTGGCCGTATTGCTGCGGCACCTGCACGTTCGGGTTGCTGATCGGGGGCTGGTATCCCGGCTGCGGCTGCCCGTACTGCGGTTGCGGCGCCTGCCCGAAGCCGAAGCCCGGCTGCTGCGGCGCCATCGCGCCGTTGAAGCCCGGCTGCTGCGGCGGGGGATACCCGCCGAATCCAGGCTGTTGCGGCGCGCCAAACCCCGGCCGGGGCGGCCCGGGATCCGGGATCTTCGCGTTCATCGGGAGCGCGATCGTCGCGTTCAGATCGTCCGCGTCACCCGGATACCCGCCGTTCGGCAGCGCCGCGGTGCGCTCGTTTTGCCCCGGCCCGGGCATGCCCGCGGCGGGGAGCGGCGTCGTGAGCTGCGGCCTCTGCCCAGCTTGCGGCATCGCCGGACGACCTGCGCTCGGCAGCGGCCCGCCTGCGGCCTTCTCCAGGTGATCACGCGTCGCCACCGTGGTCGGCACGTCCTCGTCGTCGTCCATGAGCGACGTGGCGGCCATCTGCTGCGACGCGGATCGATCCTCGGGCGGCGGCATCGCCGCGGGCGCGCGGTTCGCGATCGGCTGCGCCGCCGACTTCGACGGCGCCGTCCCGCTCGCGCGGCCGCGGCGATCGTCGTCGTCGTCGTCGAGCAGCGAATCATCGTTCAGTCCGCCTTGCGCGCGGAGTTGATCGACGTTGACCGTCGACGTCACCTCCGCGGCCCACGCGAGGTGCGCCTCGCGCTTGGCGATGCGATCGGTGAACACGTGTCGGACGAACTGCGCGACCTCTTCGGGACCGACGAACGCTCCGCTCTGGTTCAGGTAGACCTGCAGGGCGCGGGAGAACTCGCGGGCCGTCTGGTAGCGGTCCTTCTTGTTCTTCGCGAGCGCCTTCATGACGACCGCTTCGAGCCCTTGCGGATAGCCGCGCACGATCGTCGAGGGCAGCGGCACCACGCAGGCCTGCACCTTCTCGAGCGTGTCGAGATCGGTGTCCATGCGGAAGAGGCGCTGGTTCGTGGTCAGCTCCCAGAGCACGACGCCGAGCGCGAAGATGTCCGTCGTGCGATCGACGTCCGCGCCGCGCACCTGCTCGGGCGACATGTACGCGAGTTTGCCCTTGAGCGTGCCCGCGCGCGTCGACGCGAGTCGATCGGCGACCTTCGCGATGCCGAAATCGACGACCTTCGTGTAGCCGTCGTACGTGACGAACAGGTTGTGCGGCGTCACGTCGCGGTGAACGAGGCCGAGGAGCTGGCCGTTCTTGCCGCGCAGCTCGTGCGCCGCGTGGAGGCCCTCGGCCGCGTCGGCGCAGATGCGCGCCGCGAGCTCGGGGCTGATGTTCATCCGCTTCTCCTCGGCCCGCCGCATGACCTCGCGCAGCGGTTCGCCGTGGAGGTACTCCATCGCGATCCAGTACGTGTTGTCGTCTTTGCCGAGATCGAAGACCTGCGCGACGTTCGCGTGGTTGATCCCGGCCGCGATGCGGGCTTCGTCGAGGAACATGTCGACGAACTGATCGTCCTCGACGAGGTGCGGGTGGATGCGCTTGATCGCGACCCACTTCTGGAAGCCGCCGGGGCCGTCCATGCGCGCCAGATGCACGCTCGCCATGCCTCCGACGCCGATCTCGTCGACGACGCGGTATCGTCCGAGGAAGAAGGTCCCAGGCGCTTGCTGCTTTTCCGGTTCCTTCGGGCGGGGACCGGACGAGGAGGCGGGCGCGCTCCTGTTGTTCGCCGGTGCCGGACCGCCCGGTCGCGAAGCAGCGGGTCGAGGCGGAGGTTGAGCCATGACGCGTTGATGGAATCCTACCGCGAAAACGAGTCCACTTTCCATGCGCCGGAGAGAGCGCATGAACGCTTCCGGATGTTCAGCGGGCGACCACGCCGTTCTGCGGCGGGGGTAAGGACCCTACCGAAGCGCCTCGAACTTCAGGGAAAGGGCTGCCCGGGCTGGCCGCGCTCGAAGTAGAAGCGGAAGAAACCCGTCACACGCGATTGCAGTTCCTTCGGGATCTCGTTCGCGGGCGCGTCCACGGGAGCGTCGCGTGGATCACCCATCCACACGTCGAACTCGGCGTCCGTGTACTTCTCCGCGGCCTCGGCCTCGTTCGGATCACCGCTGAACAGCGAATGAAACGTGACCGAGCCATCCACGGCATAAAGGATGACGTTCTGGTTGTGGCAAGAGCGCTGGAGGTAGAGCGCGACGTGGATCGCCGGCTGATCCTCGGGCGGCGGCGCCGGGAAATCCGAGCCGGGCGGCAAGACGCCCGGCGAGAGCGTGACGTCGAGGGGCTTGCCGAGAAGCTCCTCCCGCACCTTGCCTACGTCCTCGACGAGCACCGCGAGCCCGTCCGACACCTCTTGCAGATCGGTCCCGCGCTGCACGCGCATCTGGAGCGTCGAGCGGTACGGCACCGCCGCGAAGAAGTCCGGGCGCAGATCGTAGGCGTCGAACCAGCAGTCCTTCGCGACGAGCGCGTCGCTCTTGACCTCGCCTTCGCCCTGCCCGAGCGAGCAGCCCATCGCGCCGAGCGCCAGGAGCGACGCGACCCCGAGGCAGAGACGCGCGCTCACGCCGCGCCTCCCGCACTTGCATGGAGCGCGGCTTTGATCGTGGCGCCGCCGCAGACACGATCACCGTCGTACGCGACCGCCACCTGGCCCGGAGAAACGGCCTTCACCGGCGTGTGGAACCGCGCGACGAGCACCTCGCCTCGCTCCGGATCCTGCACGCGCTCGATCGTCGCGCGTTCGCCCTCGTGACGCGCGCGCACCCGCAGGTCGGCTTCGAGCGGGAACGTCACGTCGTCGTTCCACGCGCCCGCTTCGAGCAGCGCGCCCGTCGCGAGTAGCGCGTCCTCGCCGCCGAGACGCACTGCGCCCGACTCCGCGTCGATCCCCACGACGAACGCAGGCCGACCGAGCGCCACGCCGATGCCCTTGCGCTGGCCGATCGTGAACCGATGCACGCCCTCGTGTTGCCCCACCGTGCGCCCACGCTCGTCGACGATCGGGCCCGGACGAACTCGCTCGCGCCCCGCGCGGTTCTCGACGAACGCGCCGTACCCGCCGGCCGGGACGAAACAAAGCTCCTGGCTCTCGCCCTTGTCCGCGCGAGGGATCCGCCGCGCGTGCGCCTCGGCGCGCACCTCTTCCTTCGTCGCGTCCCCGAGCGGCAGGACGAGCTTCGCGAGCTCGTCCTCGCGCAGCATGTGCAGGAAGTAGCTCTGATCCTTGACGCGATCCTTGCCTCGGTAGAGCCGCGCGCGTCCATCCGCGCCGACCACCGTCCGCGCGTAGTGGCCCGTCGCGACGAACGACGCGCCGAGCCGCTCGGCCAGCGGGAAGAGCTCGCGCATCTTCACCGAGCGGTTGCAGGAGACGCAGGGGCTCGGCGTCTCGCCTTCGAGGTACGCGTCGACGAACGGGTCGACCACGTGCGCGCGAAAAAGCTCTCGCCGATCGAACGTGTAGTGCGGGATGCCCAGGTGATCCGCCGCGCGCCGGGCGTCGTGTTGATCCTCGGGCGCGCAGCAACGACCCCGCTCGCTCCGGTCGTCGGGGTAGTCCCAGAGGTGGAGTGTCACCCCGATGACGTCATAGCCGGCGTCGCAGAGGCGCGCGGCCGCCACGGAGGAGTCGACCCCGCCGCTCATGGCGACCACGATCCGCGTTCCCTTCGTCACGAGGGCCAGCTTAGCGCCGAAAAGCCCGGCGTGCGCGGCCGAATCCCTCCGGGCGGCCGGGCCGAGACGCGGGGTGCCCCCCCGGCGCCCCGGAACGAAACCGACCGGGCGGACCCCTTGCCACTTGGCCCCCCGGCGAGCGCACGTGATACGGTTTCGCCAATGCCCCGAGGGCTCGTGCTCGTGATCGAAGACGACGAGTGGGTCAGCAGCCTGCTCTCGGGCGCGATCCGTGACGCAGGCTACGACGTCATCGTCTGCAACACCGCGCAAGCAGGCCTCGATACGGCCTGCGATCGCGAGCCGGACTGCATCATCTGCGACATCGATCTGCCGGACAACGACGGCTACTGGGTCGCGCGGAACGTCCGCACGCAGCCGTCGCGCGTGTCCGTGACGCCGTTCCTCTTCCTCTCCGCCCTCGACGATCAAGAGGCGCGGCTCGAAGGGTTTCACGTCGGCGCCGATGCGTACATGACGAAGCCGTTCCGCGTCGACGAGGTCGTCGCGCAGGTCGGCGCGCTCGTGCAGATGGCGTGGCGTCTCCGGCAGCGTCGCAACTCGCTCGTCTCCGTGCCGCCCTCGTCCAGCACCGAAACGACGGCGATCCAGGGCGATCTCAGTCAGATGTCGATCGCCACCGTGCTCACGGTGCTCGAGCTCGAGCGGCGCACGGGCGTCGTCGAGGTGATCAGCAAGAAGCGCAAGGCGCAGCTCGCGGTCGCCTCCGGCTTCATCGTGACCGGCACCATCGGCGGCACGACGACCGACGCGATTACGATCCTGCGGAGCATCCTCGGCTGGAAGGTCGGTCGGTTCTCGTTCGTCCCGCAGCCCGATCGTCCGCCGACGGGCAACGCGCAACCGATCGGACATCTGCTCCTCGAAGCCGTGCGCCTCGAAGACGAGAGCATCCACAACGGAGAGCAACCTCGTTCGAGCAAGGCCGCGCCCTCCACGCGCCTCTCCGCGCCCGCGATGGGCGGGCCTCCGTCGCGTCGCACCGATCTCGGTCCTCCATCATCGAAGGCGCTCGCCGAGCCCGCGAAGCCGCCGCAACGCGCGCCCGCTGCAGCCGCGCCGGCCGCGCACGCGCACCACGACGACGAGACCGATCGGAAGGCCTACTATGACTGGGCCGACTTCGGCATGGACGAGCCCGTGGCACCGCCGCAGAGCGGAGGCCGCGCGGAAGCCGCGCCGGGCTCGCAGGAGCTCGTGCCGGAGTCGGCCTACGGCGATGAAGCGCAGCTCGTCGAGGAATCCGAGCAGCTCACCGAGCTCTCCGCGGAAGCGCTCGACGAGGTCGAGGTGTCGCCCGCGTCCGAGTACCAGCTCGAAGAGGAAGATCTCGACGGCGCGCCGGCCTATCGCCCGAACTGGGGCACCGCGCAGAGGCAGCCCGGCGCAAGGCCTGCGCCCGCAGCGGGTCCGCAGCGGCCGGCCGGGACGTACGCAGCGGGGCCGGTTCGTCCGGGCGTCATGGCGCCGCGTTCGCCCAACCAGCCTCCGCCGCGCCTCACGCCCGCCGCGCGACCTGCGGTCTCCCCGGGTTTGCCCGGTCCGCCGCCGCGCCAGCCCGTGCCCACGCGGACCGCGGGAGGTTTGCCCGGACCACCGCCTCGCGCGCCCGGCGGGGCGACCCGGCTGCCGGGGCCTCCGCCGCGACAACAACAACAACCGCTCGCGCCTGCACGTGCGAGCGGCGAGTACACGCGTCCGTCGTTCCCCGGCCCCGCGCCCGCGGCGCGTCCGCCGGTGCCGGGCACGCATTCGAAGAGCACGCCGCCGCCGCTGCCGAACCCGGGCACGGGCCCGGTGCCGCGTTCGCCCACGCCGCCGCCGCGACAAGCGGTGCAGACGCGGCCGGATCTCACCGAGAGCGGCGTTCGTCCGGCCCCGCCGCCGCTGCCGCCGCGTCATCCGCAGACGGGCCCGGTCAACGACAAGAAGCGCTGAGCGCGCTCGCCGCGGGTTTTTTCAGGCGAGGTTCTGCTCGGGATCGTTTCCCGGATCGTGATCACGCAGGTACCCGAGGTTCACCGCGTTCACGATCGCGTGCGCGAGCAGCGGCCCGACGAGCGAGCCCGTGGCCGCGAAGATCGCCCCGAGGATCAGGCCCACGGCCGTCGCCCACCCCGTCCAGACCCAGCGGCTCGGCCCGCGCATCTGATGCAAGAGCCCGAAGAGCACGCCCGATCCGATGACGCCGATCACCGGCGTGAGCAGCCCGCGGAAGAGCACCTCCTCGCCGAGGCTCGACAGGCCCGCGAGGATGAAGATCTGCCCGACGGACAGATCTTTCGCGACCGGACGAAGTTCGCCGTGCAGCCTGCGCGCCCAGCCGAACCGTCCGACGGCGAGGCGCGTCGTGACCACGAGGATCGTGGCGAGGATGATGCCGGAGAGAGCGCTCGCGAGCGTCCCGACGGTCGACGTCAGGCCGAGCCACGGGTTCGGGTACATCCAGGGCGCGCCGTCCCGGAGCGCGAGCGCGAGGGCG
The DNA here is from genome assembly GCF_029946505.1 of Polyangium sp. y55x31. Taxonomy (GTDB): domain Bacteria; phylum Myxococcota_A; class Polyangia; order Polyangiales; family Polyangiaceae; genus Polyangium. Next base: position 101,975 of record NZ_JARZHG010000039.1, on the reverse strand, counting down.
GTCGCCAGGCACGCGAGGAGCGCATAACCGGCGGCCACGCTCCACGCTGCAGCGTTCCGGCCCGTCCGGGTCCACCGTCCCCGCATGCGGCCATGTTGGCACGTCCGCGCCTCGCCGTGAAGCGAGCCGAGCCGTCCCGGTCGGGCGCCCGTCCGCATCCGCCTCGCCCGCAGCGCCGATCGGTGCGCTCTCCTCTGGCCGTGGGACCGGCCCCGGATTAGATGCGCCCCTGATGCACGCGACCGTGTTCATCATGCCGGCTCTGAAGGGCGCGAGAGCGACGCGCGGACGGATCGCTCGCGTCTCGCCATGACCGCCGGATCGACCGAAGGTCGGTGCGTCGCTTGCGGCGCGGGCGTTCCCGCGGGCGCCGCGGTTTGTCCGCGCTGCGGGACCTCGCAACGCATGGAGGCGTGTCCGCACTGCGGGGCCACGGCGGGGGCGAGCCGCGACGCGGAGCTCCGGTTCCGCTGCGACGTCTGCGGCGGCCCGCGCGTGCCGCTCGACACGAAGAAGATGCGGCGCAGCGGCAAGGAGGTCACGGCGCTGAAGCGCGCCGAGCTCGCGCGAAAGGGGCGCGCGAAGAACCGCGCGGCCGCGGCGTTCACGGGCGTCGCGCTCGCGGGCACGATCGGCATCCTCGCGATCTACGGGCTGCTCGGCGTCATCGGCGTGGTGAACCCGGGCCTCGGGTTTCTCCTCGCGAGCCTCTTCACCGCCGGCCCGCTCGCCGCGCTGATCGCGTGGTTCCTCGCGCGCTCGCGGGCGCAGGCCAAGGAGATCGAGCCTGCGCTCGACGAGGCGTGGCTCTCGGTGGCGGCGGACGTGGCCGCGCAGATCAAGGGACCCGTCACGGCGCGCGCGCTCGTGGAGGCGCTCCCGATCGAGGAGCCGCAGGCCGAGGAGATGCTCGCGCTTCTCGAAGCGCACGAGATCATCCGCAACGACGGGAGCCTCACGCGGATGAGGATCGGCGCCTCCCCGGACAAACCCGACCTCGCCGCGGTCGAAGAAGCCGAGGCCGAAGCCGAGGCGGAGGCCGAGGCGCGCGCGCCCGGCGTCAGGCGCGAGAAGGTGTGATGCGCGAGCGAACGAAGCGAAGCGAACGGTCGAAGCCCGACGAGTCGACGAAGCCCTTCGTGCGAAGAAAGCCCGACGAGTCGACGAGGCCCTTCGTGCGAAGAAAGCCCGACGAGCGAAGAAGGCCCGACGAGGCAGCAAAGCCGAAACCGAGCGAGCCCACGAAGCCCAACGTGCGGCGCGCTCTCTCCCACGTCGGCGGAGAGACCACCGTCGAGGGCGATTCCACGCGAGGCACGGCGCTCGTCCGCGCGCTCGACGTGCCCCCGTCCGAGGTCGCCGAGGAGGCCGCGCGCGCGCACGTGCACGGCTTCCACAGCTACCCGGCGCGCATGCACCCGGTGACGGCGCAGCGGCTCGTCGAGTCCTTTTCGCGCCCCGGGGCCGCCGTCCTCGATCCGTTCTGCGGCAGCGGCACGGTGCTCGTCGAGGCGCGTCTCGCAGGTCGCAAGGCGATCGGCGTCGACGCGAACCCGCTCGCCGTGCGCCTCGCCGCGCTCAAGCTGCGCGACACCACGGAGGCCGATCGCACGGCGTTCGTCGAGGCCGCGCGCGCGGTCGCGCTCTTCGCGGACGAACGCCGCAAGGCGAAGAGCGGACCCACGCGGCGGTACGGCCCCGAGGATCTCGACCTCTTCGATCGTCACGTGCTCCTCGAGCTCGACAGCGTGCGCGCCGGGATCGATCGCATCGAAGAGCCCGCTCTGCGCGGCGAGCTCGAGCTCGTGCTCTCGTCGATCCTCACGAAGCTGAGCCGCCGCACCTCCGACACGTCCGAGCGCGAGTTCGAACGACGTATCGCCTCCGGCTTCGCCGCGCGCCTCTTCGTGCGCAAGGCCGAGGAGCTCGCTTTGCGTCGCGCCGAGGTGCAAGCGCGCCTCGCCGCCGCGCCGCCCGCGCGTGTCCTCGAAGGCGACGCGCGCCGTCTCGATGGCATCGACGATCGCTCCGTGGATCTCGTCGTCACCTCGCCGCCGTACCCGGGCGTCTACGACTACCTCGCGCACCACGAGGCGCGCCTTCGCTGGCTGCGCCTTCGCCCCGAGCGCTTCGAGCGTGCCGAGATCGGCGCGCGTCGCCGCCTCGATCCCATGGGCCCCGAAGAGGGCATCACCCGCTGGGAGCGCGAGATCGGCGACACCCTCGCCGCGCTCGGCCGCGTCATGCGCCCCGACGCCTCCGCGATCCTCCTCCTCGCCGACAGCGTCGTCGCGGGCCGCCCCGTCTACTCCGTCGATGTGATCCGCCGCGTCGCGCCGCGCGCGCGCCTCCGCGTGGACACCGTCGCCTCGCAGCCGCGCCCACACTTCCACGCGCCCACGCGCCGCGCGTTCGCTTCGCGTCCGCGCAAGGAGCACGCGATCCTGCTCGTCCGCTCGTAGCGCCCGCGCCGCGTCGCCACGAACTGTCCTCTTTGCGCCTTCGTGTGGCAGGATGCCCGCGGGCTTCCCATGGAGACGTTCGAGATGCGGAGTTTGACGGTCGCGGTGGTCGCTTTTGTTTCTCTTTCGATGTTCGGCTGCAGCAAGGGCAGCGACGGCGAGGGGACCGCTGCCGAATCCGAGGGCGCGATCGGCGTCGCGGAGTGCGACGCGTACGTGAAGAAGATGGAGGCCTTCCTCGACGGTTTGCCCGAGGAGGCGCGCGCGGCGCGTGAACCCGGCTTCAAGGCGATGCAGAAGGCGTGGCGTGAAGCCGCGCAGGCGCCCGGCGGCAAGGAAGGGCTCGCCGCGACGTGCAAGGAGAACCTCGCGAGCGTGCCCTCGAAGTAGCGCGCGTTCAGGCGAACGTGGGCACCTCGGCGGGGTAGTGCTCGCGGAGGAACGAGGCCCACGGCGGACGGCGCTCCACGTGGAACACGTCGCCCGAGAGGATCGACGTGATGAGCCTGCGGATCGTCGTCCGCTGGTTCGGCTCGAACAACGTCTCGCGGAACTGCCCCGCGTAGAAGCTCTGCACGACCCCCAGGAACAGATCGACCGCGTACCGCACGTTCGCTTCGTACGAGGCGAACGCCGCGCGCGACACGTCGCCCGCCTCGAGCGCGTGATCGATCGCCTCGGCCGCGAGCGAAGCGCCCTTGATGGCGAGGTGTGCGCCGGTCGAGAACAGCGGATCGAGGAAGCCACCCGCGTCGCCGACGAAGAGCCACCCGTCCCCCGCGAGCTGATCGATCCGATACGAAAAGTCCGCCAGCGCGCCGACGGGCCTGAGCCGCGTCCCGCCTCCGAGGATCTCACGCGCCATCGGCGATCGCGCGAATGTACGATCGTAAAACGATTCGAGCGTCTCGCCTTTTTGCTTCTGCCGGATCCACTCGGACGACACGACCACGCCCACGCTCGTCACATCGCCGCGGAACGGGATGAACCAGAACCAGCCGTGCTCGAAGATCACGATCTGGATATTTCCTTCATCCTGTCCGCTCGGCCGGAACGTGCCGCGGTAGTGCGAGAACAGCGCGGTTTTGTCGAGCCGCGCGATGTTCGCCTTCCGCCGCGTGCGTGAAGCGAGGAGCGTGTCGCGCCCCGTCGCGTCGACGACGACCGGCGCGAACAGCTCCACCACCTCGGACGGGTTCAGGAGGTTTTTCGCGCGCACCCCGACGGCGCGGCTGCCCTCGAAGAGAACGTCCGTCGCCTCCCACTGCTCGCGCACTTCGGCGCCGAGCTTCTGCGCGTGTTCGAGCAGCACGTGATCGAACTCGGCGCGCGGCACCTGATAGGCGTACGTGAACTTCGGATCGAAGCTCTCCTCGAAGCGATACGTGCTCTCACGCCCCGTCGTGCAGCAGAGAAACCGCGCGCCGTACTTGCGCAAGAACCTGCGATCGAGCTCCTCGTCCACGCCGAGCGCGGCGAAGACCTCGCGCGATCGAGGCAAGAGCGACTCGCCGATGTGAAACCGCGGGAACTTTTCGCGCTCGAGCACGAGCGCCCGTCGGCCGCGCCGCGCGAGGCTCGCAGCGAGCGTGGAACCACCGGGTCCGCCCCCGAGGATCAACGCATCCCACCCATGATTCGCCATCGCCCCTGGATATCGCGGTCGCTCGGCCTCGCCAATGCCGAGGCAGCGGGTCGACGGCGCGCGCGCCTTCCGTTAGAGCTGCCTCGTGATCCGGGTGGAGTTCCTGGCGAACGAGCTCGGCCCCGCCACGGCCGCGGACGCCGAGCCCGGCGACGCGCTCGTCGACGTGAGCGACGCATGCCGCGCGCCCGTCTCGTTCTCGTGTCGCTCCGCAAGCTGCGGCACGTGCCTCGTCGAGGTCCTCGAAGGCGCCGCGCTCCTCGAACCTCCGTCGAGCGACGAGTCCGACGTGCTCGACGTCTTCGACGCGCCGCCTTCGCAGCGGCTCGCTTGCTCGGCGCGGCTCGTGGCTCGGGGGGAAGGGCTCGTGCGGCTTCGCTGGGCGGGTGGTGACGAATGATCGACGGTGCGGCGCGCCGTTCGCGTCTCCGTCAGTCGAAGACCCACGCGCCGCGCAGGCCTCGCGCGAGGCGCCACTCTTCTTCGCGCCGCGCGATGATGGGCGCGAGCGTCCCGGCCGTGAACGCGAGCGTCAGACCCACGAGCACGTCGATGGCGTAGTGCCAGCGCAAGAACACCGTCGAGAAGATGATGTTCGCCGCGAAGAAGCCCGTCACGAGCGCGGGCCAGCGCCAGCGTCGATCCGTCTTCGCGTTGTGCAGCGCGTGCAGCGTGAACCACGTCGGCACGGCCGTGTGCAGCGAGGGGAAGATGTCCTTCATCGCGCTGCCGGCCTGCACCGTGTCCCAGACGCATCCCCAGAAAAACCCGCCGTTGATCGGACCCTTGAACTGCTGGGCCAGGTACTGATGCGGGCCGTAGCCGGGCACCGCCATGTAGCCGAGTTGCCCGATGCCGAAGACGAGCAGCGTCCCGATCGCGAACGCCGTCGTCCGGCGGCTCGGCTTCGTCAGCCACACGCCCACGATCATGTAGGTCGCGCCGATGAGGAAGTAGCTGAAGTAGAAGAACGAGAACCACTCGACGACGGGCCGCACGTTGAACGCCTCGAGCACGAGCGCCGGCTCGCGTCCGAAGATCGCCTCGTCGATCCGGAGCAGCGTCCCGTCCACCGAGTCCGGTCGCACCACGGGCAAGAGCCAGCGCAGGACGAGGTAGTTCTGCAGCAGCACGCCGACGATGCTCACGCGGTAGACGATCTTCCGGACGAGCGGCGGGATGCCGGGGATCACGCGTCCGATCAGCACGGCGCCGAAGATGACGCCGATGCAGAGCTCCGTCGTCCGCGCGCACGACACCTGATCGGCCGTGGCATGCCGCTGCGCGAGCAGCAGCCGTACGACCGTGAGGTAGACGAGCAGGATGACGTCCTGCACGGTGAAGCTACCGAGCAAGAACTTGAGCCACCCGCCTTGCATGGCGGTGATCTGTGCGGGGGCTCCCTCGACGTGCTCTTCGGAGGCACGCATGTCCGACGGGCTCCAGAGTCCGTTGTGGTGCGTGGAAGTGCTCACTTGTCCTCTCCACATTGCCGGGATCCAGCGACGAACCTCGACGCCGCGGGAGATGACGCGGCGGAGTCTAGGGGGGAAGGTTCACCAGGTCGAGGCTTCATCGCCATGGGACGTGTGGCGGCCTCAAGCAAGATCGGCGCCCATCGAAGGTGCGCGAAACGTCGAGGTTTTGTCGAATTCACGGGAACGACGTAGGGCGGGAAGGGCCTCGGCGCGTAGCCGGATGCGCTGTCGCCTCGCTCTCGGAAATCTTCTACGCACCGTCCTTCGCATCCACGCCCGCGTCGCTCACCGACGCGCCTTCCCCGATGAAGCGGAAACACGCGCCGGCCTGGCAAACGAGCCCATCGTCGTACTCCCGAGCGCTCGCCGCGCTGCACGCCGGCTCGTTCGTCATGACGTCCGCTAGGATGCGGGGCATGCGCGTCGCCCGAGCGTCGCTCCTCGCGTCGTTCTTCTTCGTGGGGCTCGCTTGCGCGGCCGAGCAAAAGGGCTCCATCGGCGCGGTGCTCTCGCGGGACAACGACACGGGCGCGCTCTATGTGCGCGACTTGTCGTCGGGCCTCGCCGCCGAGCGCGCGGGCCTCTTGCCGGGCGACGAGCTCGTCATGATCGAGGGCCGCTACGTGCGCGACCTCGACGCCAGGGAGATTCGCGCGCTCCTGCGCGGCGACGTCGGCACGTCCGTGCGCCTCACCATCGTGCGCGGTGAAGAAGTGCGTCGCGTGCGCGTCGAGCGCCGCGCCTTGCTCGACGCGAAGAAGGAAGAGCGCCCGCGCACCGAGACGATCACCGAGTGAGGGGTTTGCCCCGAGCGCTCCGCAGATTTCGCGTCACGAGCCTGCGAGTTTGTTCACGTCCTCGTGATGTTTGTCGGCGTAGAACGAGAGCACGTCCACGGCGTCGCGGATCTCGCTCGGGTCGAGGTGCTCGATCCGGTACTCGACGCTCAGGATGATGTCGCCGTCGTCGTCGACGGAGTACTTGGCGAGGTTGATCTCCCGGTTGAGCTTGAGCAGGCGCGTCATGAGCGCCTCGGCCGTGTCCGGGTCCTCGGGCAAACGCGCGTAGGGGATCACCGCGAACGTCACGAAGAGTGGTTCGAGATGTACGAACAGCGGAAAAATCCGGTCCTTGCTGCGGAAGCGGCTGCGCAGCGTGGCCTCGGAGAGCCGCTCGACCGGCCATCCTTGCGCCTCGAGGACGGCGCGGATCTCATCCAGGGTCATCGGGTCGCTATCATCAGGGTTTTTCGCGATGCGGCAACGTGAATAACGTCGTCACCTCGTCGTCCACTGTCCCGTGCTGCCCTCGTCCAGGAACGCGATGCTCGATGCTGCGGTGCATCGTGCGTGCGTGCGGGGCAAGCCTGACTGTTCGAGAACGACGAGCTCCGGTATACGAACACGCGAAGGCCAGGAGCAACCCTCGAGACACGTCGCGTGCGAGGGTCGGAAGAACCGAGACGGAGGCTTCTGATGATGCTGCGAAGAGCGATGGTGAAACTTCTCGGCGCCCTGACGGTCCTCGCGGGGATCGGCGCGTCGCAGGATGCAAGTGCCGCTGAAGTGATCAGGATCGGCACGCTTGCGCCGAAGGCGAGCCCCTGGGGGCAGGTGTTCAGTGTTTGGGAGAAGGCCGTCAAGGAGAAGAGCGGCGGCCGGCTGGAGCTGCAGTTCTTCTACAACGGCCAGCAGGGCGACGAAGGCGCGATGGTCGGCAAGATGAAGGCCGGCCAGCTCGACGGCGCCGCAGTCACGGCGGTTGGTCTCGGCAAGATTCACAAACCGATCCTTGCGCTCCAGATGCCGGGCCTCTTCTCCTCGTGGGCGAAGCTCGACGCCGCGCGCGAGGCCATGCGACCCGAGTTCGAGAAGGGCGCGGCGGACGCCGGCTTCAGCATCGTCGGCTGGGGCGACGTCGGACAGGCGCATCTCATGACGAAGGGCGTCGCGATCCGAGCGCCCGAAGACTTCAAGGGCACGAAGCCCTACGTGTGGCGCGACGACGCGATGATGCCGGTGTTCTTCCAGGTCGTCGGCGGCACCACGCCGTTCCAGGCCAACATCCCGGAGGTCCTGCCGAACCTCAACACGGGCGCGATCAACGCGATCGTCGCGCCCGCGGTCGTGGCCGAGCAGCTCCAGTGGGCGTCGAAGCTCGATCACATCGTCGCGGACGCGTCCGGCTTCGCGGTCGGCGCGCTCGTCCTGACGAGCAAGAAGATCGACTCGCTGCCGGCCGACCTCAAGGCCATCCTCCAGGACACGGGCAAGGTCGCCTCCGCGGCGCTCACGAAGCGCATCCGCAGCGAGGACGACGCCGCGTTCGGTCGCCTGAAGGGCAAGATGACGGTCATCGAGCTGACGGCCGATCAGAAGGCCAAGTGGCAAGGCCTCTTCAAGCAGGTGCGCGGGCGCCTTGCGCAAGGCACCTTCCCGGCCGAGGTCGTCACGAAGCTCGAAGGCCTCGGCGGCTGACGGATTTCCAGAGACATCGTCGCGTGCGCCGGGTCGCCTCGCAGTGGCCCGGCGCTTCGCTTTTGTCGTGTTCCGCGCGTTGACGGTGCATCGTCCACGGCGTATGCGTACGCCCCGTCCGTCCCAAGGAGCATCCATGCGCCGCTACCAGTTCACGTCCGAGTCCGTCACGGAAGGCCATCCCGACAAGATTTGCGATCAGATCTCCGACGCCATCCTCGACGGCATCCTCGCGCAGGATCCGACGGCGCGTGTCGCCTGCGAGACGATGGTCAAGACCGGCATGGCGATCGTGGCCGGCGAGATCACGACCTCTGCGTGGGTCGACATGCCCGTGGTCGTTCGCAGCACGATCAAGGACATCGGGTACACGGACTCGTCGATGGGCTTCGACTACGAGACGTGCGCCGTGCTCACGGCGATCGAGAAGCAGAGCCCGGACATCTCGCGCGGCGTGACGGAGGGCGAGGGCCTGTTCAAGGAGCAGGGGGCCGGGGACCAAGGCCTGATGTTCGGGTACGCGACGGACGAGACGCCCGAGCTCATGCCCGCGCCGATCTCGTTCTCGCACCGCATGGCGCGCAAGCTCGCCGAGGTCCGCAAGTCGAAGAAGGTCAACTGGCTCCGGCCGGACGGCAAGACGCAGGTGACGGTCGAGTACGAGAACGACGTCCCCGCGCGCATCGCCGCGGTCGTGCTCTCGACGCAGCACGGGCCGGACGTCAAGCACAAGGAGATCGTCGAGGCGATGCGCACGCTCGTCATCGACAAGGTCCTGCCGCAGAAGCTCATCGACAAGAACACGAAGTTCTTCATCAACCCGACGGGCCGGTTCGTCATCGGCGGCCCCTACGGCGACGCGGGCCTCACGGGCCGCAAGATCATCGTCGACACGTACGGCGGCATGGGCCGGCACGGCGGCGGCGCCTTCAGCGGCAAGGATCCCACGAAGGTCGATCGCTCGGCTTGCTACTACGCTCGGTTCGTCGCGAAGAACGTCGTCGCGGCGAAGCTCGCGGCGCGTTGCGAGGTGCAGATCGCCTACGCGATCGGCGTCGCGCAGCCGGTCGGCGTGCACGTGAACACCTTCGGCACGGGCCGCGTCGCCGACGAGGTGCTCGAGAAGTACATCCTCGAGAACTTCGACATGCGGCCGAAGGCGATCATCGAGCAGCTCGACCTGCTCAAGCCGATCTACCGCAAGACCGCGGCGTACGGCCATTTCGGCCGGGACGAGTTCAGCTGGGAGAAGACGGATCGCGCCGCGAAGATGGCCGACGACCTGCTCCGCCCGACCGTGTCGGCCACGAATGGCTCCACGCACACGAACGGCGGCGGCAAGAAGGACCAGAAGAAGCGCAAGAAGGCTTCTGCGGCCTCGCCCGAAGCCTGAGCTCACGCGCGAACCGCGTCCCATCCCGCCTCTTTGAAGCGCGGCTCGTCCAGCCTGCGCTCTTCTCTCCAGCACCACGGTAGCGCCCCGAGCGCGTGACAGCCTGCCGGCCGTTCGGCTACGCTAGGCATGCTTGCGCTCGCCGTGTCCATCGATACGCGCGTCTTCCTTTCCCCGAGGTACCGCTCGCTCGACGTGGCCGATCCGGCGGGCCATGGGTCGACGACGGCGACCGTGAGTCCGCAAGGAATCCTTTTTCATCACGAGGGCGTCGTCATGAAGCGGTCGAGAAACTCCACATGGTTTGGGCTCGTCGGGTTGTGCGTCGTCGTCGCAGCGACGGCGGGCGCATGCGCCGCGGGCGGCGGCAGCGGCAACTCGGGGGGCAATGGGGGGGAAGCGGGCTCTGGCGGCGCCGGCGGCACGGGCGGCGTTGGCAACAACGGCCAGGGCGGCGACGGCAACATCCTCATCACGACGAGCAACTCGTCGAGCGGCAGCGGCGGCGCGGGCGGCGGCGTCTGCGATGAGGGCCTGCCCGACGCGGACAACGACGGCGACGGCTACACCGAGCTCGAAGGCGACTGCAACGACTGCGACAAGTTCGTCAATCCGAGCGCGGTCGAGGTCATCGCCGAGGAGGACGAGAACGGCAACCTCCCCGAGCCTGCGGACGAGGACTGCGACGGCACGATCGACGTCCTGCCGCCGGCCTGCGACAGCGGCCTCGCGCTCGCGAGCCTCGATCCGGTCGACGCGGCCAAGGCGATGGGCGTCTGCAAGTTCTTGAAGAGCGCGAAGTGGGTGCTCTCGGACGGCAGCCCGCCGCCGGTGGACGAGACGCAGAAGGCGAACTTCCACCTCGGGCACGGCATCGTCTCGAAGCTCGGGACGAACAACAACCCGCAGGAGGGCAGCTCGATGCTCTTCCTGTCGTCGGGCAAGGCTCGGGACAAGGGCAACGCGGAAGCCACGTACCGCACGTTCGACAAGGGCTACACGAGCAACGCGCCCTTCGGCTTCCCGAAGCCGAGCCCTTCGTGCCCCAACGTGATCACGGGCCTCCCGCACGACGCGACGGGCCTCGAGATCGAGGTCGAGGTCCCCACGAACGCGCTCAGCGTCTCGTTCGACTTCCAGTTCTTCAGCTACGAGTGGCCGGACTTCTTGTGCCGCGAGTACAACGACTTCTTCATCGCCTACATGATCCCGTTCCCGATGGGGCAGAGCGACGGGAACATCGCGTTCGACATGTTCGGCGCGCCGATCAGCGTGAACAACAAGTTCTTCGAGGCGTGCGGTTGTCCGGGTAACCCCGTGGGGCCCACGGGTGAGTGCACGGCGAGCGGGTTCTCGTTCAAGTGCTCCCTCGAGACGAAGCAGCTTCTCGGCACCACGTTCGAGAAGGACGAAGCGAACGCGGGCTGGACGCATGGATCGACGGGGTGGCTGCGGACGACGACGGCCGTGGCGCCCGGCAGCCCGATCCGCCTGCGCCTCGTCACCTACGACTCGACGGACGGGAAGGTCGACTCGTCGACGTTGATCGACAACTGGCGCTGGTCGGGAAAGCCCGGCACGACCGTGACCGAGGTCATCATCCCGAAGTGACGCGCCTCGGCATGTCCGGAGCGGCCTTCGCCTGTGTCGCTCCGGACGCGTTCTCTGTTCAAGCCCGAGAGTGCATTGGGTACACTTTCGAATGCGGGCTCGCGCGTGCAGGGTGTGCGGCTCTGCGTTCGTGTCCGGCTTGGCTTGTCCTCCGTACGAGCGGGGATGGAGAAGATCATGAAGCGTAGCCATCTGGTTCTGTTCGGTCTCGCCGCGGTTCTGGGCGTCGCCGCGGCAGGCTCCGCCGGTTGCCAGGCGACCGGCGGTCGCAACGTGTTCAACGACGGCGGGTCCGGAGGCGAGGACTCGAGCGGCGGCGACGGCCCCTCGGGCCCCGGGCAAGGTGGCAACGGCGGCACGTCGGCGGACGGCGTGGGCGGCACGTTCGTCGGCTCCGGGGGCTCCGGCGGCGGCGGGGCGCAATGCAGCAACGATACGAACGTCGACAACGACGGCGACGGGTTCTCGGAGGCGCAGGGCGACTGCAACGACTGCGACGCCAACGTCTCGCCGGGCTCGATCGAGGTCGCCACGGATCCGAACGATCCGATGGCGAAGGCCGCGGACGAGGACTGCGACATGGTCGTCGACAACGTCGCGGCTGCGTCGTGCGACGACAACATCGCGCTCGACGATTCGAATGCGCAGAACGGCGCGCGCGCGCTCGACCTCTGCCAGTTCATCACGCCGGACGAGAAGAAGTGGGGCGTGCTCAGCGCCCAGTACGTGCGCGCGAACGGCAGCCCCGCGACGTACACGCGGCACATCGGCATCCAGAGCAACTTCGGTCCGAACGTGAACGTGCAAAAGGGCACGCGCATGCTCACGCTCTCCTCGGGCTACGCGCGCCTGCCGAGCCAGACCGGCGCTTGCGGCGGCCTGAGCTGCAGCCAGATCGGGATAGGCACCGCGCCCACGGGCTTCCCGCAGGACGTGCCCGGCTGCGAGGGCGACACGGAGATCAACGACGACGTCGGTCTCGAGCTGAAGATCCGGTCGCCGAAGAACGCGACGGGCTACAAGTTCAAGTTCAAGTTCTACTCGATGGAGTTCCCCGAGTACGTCTGCACGGCGTTCAACGATCAGTTCATCGCGCTCGTATCGCCGGCGCCGATGGGCTCGATCAACGGCAACATCTCCTTCGACAAGAACACGAACCCCGTCAGCGTCAACATCGCGTACTTCGACGTCTGCGCGTACGACTCGCTCTATCCGCAGTTCACCTGCCCGTCGGGGCCCAGCGAGATGGAGGGCACGGGCTTCGGCACGTGGGACGAGGCGGGCGGCACGTCGTGGCTGCAGACGCAGGCCCCGATCAAGGGCGGCGACGAGGTGACGATCCGCTGGGCCATCTGGGACACGGGCGACACCGCGTGGGACTCGACGGTGCTCGTCGACGGGTTCGAGTGGGTCGCCAACGGCGGCACGGTCGTCGTCGGGACGGATCCGATCGAAGACCCGAAGTGAGCTGAGCGGCTCGCCGCGCGGAGAAACGCCCTGCCCACGCGGGGCGTTTTTCTTTTGAGGTCCTACGATCGATCTCCGCAGGCGAGCAGATCGGCGATCGTCGCGCCTTCGAGCGGGATCTCCGGCAAGCCCGCGTCTCCTTGCGTAGCGATGCGAGCGAGCGCCCAGCGCGGCGCGAGCACGTCTCCACCGAGCCAGGCGCGCTGCGCCCCGTCGAACGCGGCCTCGATCCAGCCGATCGGCACACGCACGGCCGGGCGAAGGATCAGGCCGTCGGGGACAGGATCGAGCGCGTGATCGATCGGAGCGAAGGGGCGTGTGTCGAGTTCGTTCGAAGGCACGATCATCGCCGTGCGCGTCATCTCGATGCGCGCACGCAAGCCTTCGAGGAGCGCGTGCGCAAAACGGTCGAGGTCGATCGGCGCATCCGTCGAGAGCTCGGCGAGCGAGGCGGGCTTCTTGCCGAGGAACCGATCGATCGCGCGTTCGCTCTCGGTCGTGATCTCCTCCGGCAGAGCGATCGCCGCGTCGTACCCGACGAACGCTTCCACGAGCACCGCGCCCGATTCCGCGACGTCGAACCCGAGCAGCACCGCCGGTCGACGACGCAGCGTGATCCATTCGCGCCCGAAGTAATGCGCGAGCATCCCTGCCCGGGTAAAACCTCCGAGCAGCGGTCGCACGTTCCGGTTCAGCAGCGTCCGCGGCGTCGCGTCCGCCACGAGCGCCGCGACGTGTGGCAGCACGAGCGTCACTACGAGGCCCCGTCCGCCGAGCCAGGCAGCCGTCCCCGTCGTCGCGCGTCGCAAGATCGGGATGCCTCTCTGCGCGCACGCCGCGAGGTCCACGACGCGGCCTGCGCGCTGCGCCGCGCCGAGCACCACGGCCGATCCATCGACCAGGCTCAGCGCCACGTGCGCCGCCTGCGCCTCTGCGGCCCGCTCGAGAAGCGCGGGGCCGAGCGCGAGCGCTTCGGGGATCGCGCGCTTCTTCAGCTCGATCGCGTGCATTTTCGTCCTGCTCCGGTTGACAGCCTCCCGAGGCCCGCCTAAACCTTCCGTTAGGTAACCCTAACGCGTGCGTGAGGGTTGGAGTTTCCAATGCGACCGGTCCGCCATCTACCTTTAGCGCAGGGCTTCGAGAGAGGTGTCCTTCCTCTCCCGAATGGCGTTCGTGCGCATGGTGTGCAGCGGGCCGAGGCGGGGCTCGTGCCGCCGGATCTCGACGACGATCGGGACGGGCACGGGGGCGAACGTCTCCTTCAGGTCGGGGACATCGCGCGTGCCGTCGGCAAGACGGTCCGGGCGATTCACCATTACGAGGAAGTCGGTTTGCTCCGGCCGCACGCGCGTTCGAAGGGCCGGTATCGGCTCTACGATCGGGCGGCGGTCACGCGGGTCCGCTGGATCGGCAAGTTGCACGATCTCGGGCTCAGCCTCTCGCAGATCCAGGAGATCGTCGCGTTCTGGGAGAACGCGCCCTCGGCGCCCGAGGCGATGGCGCGGGTGCGAGCGATCTACCTGCAGAAGCTGGAAGAGACGCGCGCGCAGATCACGCGGCTCTCCTCGCTCGAGCGTGAGCTCGTGGCGAGCATCGATTACCTCGACACGTGCGACACGTGTGCGCCCGACGAGATCGTGGCGGCTTGCACGGACTGCAACGTGCACGATCGGACGCAAGCCGAGCCCGAGCTGGTGGCCGGAATTCACGGTGGAAACGGGCACTCCCGAGGTGGCGCGGACCGCTAGAGGGTGCTTCGAAGAGAGACGAAACCGATGTCGATCCAGATCCCGATTTACATGGACTACCACGCCACGACGCCGGTCGATCCGCGCGTCGTGGAGGCGATGCTCCCGTATTTCAACGCCCGGTTCGGCAACGCGGCCAGCCGGAGCCACGTCTTCGGGTGGACGGCGGAGGAAGCGGTTTCGCGCTCGCGGGAGATCCTGGCGAAGCTCATTGGCGCGTCGAACCCGAAGGAGATCGTCTTCACGTCGGGCGCGACCGAGAGCGACAACCTCGCGATCAAGGGCGTCGCCGAGCTCTACAAGGAGAAGGGCAACCACATCATCACCACGGTGATCGAGCACAAGGCCGTGCTCGACACGTGCAAGCGCCTGGAGAAGCAGGGCTACGAGGTGACGTACCTGCCCGTCGGCAAGGACGGGCTCGTGAGCCCGGACGACGTCGCCAAGGCGATCACGGACAAGACGATCCTCGTCTCCGTGATGCTCGCGAACAACGAGGTCGGCACGGTGCAGCCGATCGCGGAGATCGGCAAGATCACGCGGTCACGTGGTGTCCTTCTGCACTCGGACGCGGTGCAGGGCGTGGGCAAGGTGCCGTTCGACGTCGAGGCGATGAATGTCGATCTCGCCTCGATCACCGCGCACAAGATGTACGGGCCCAAAGGAGTCGGCGCGCTCTACGTGCGCCGGTCGAAGCCGCGCGTGCGCCTCGTCGCGCAGGTGGACGGCGGCGGGCACGAGTTCGGCCTCCGCTCGGGCACGCTCAACGTGCCGGGCATCGTGGGCTTCGCCAGAGCTGCGGAGATCCTCATGGAGGAGGGGCGCGCGGAGAACGAGCGCATCCTCGCGCTTCGGGAAAAGCTCCGCCGGCGCATCACGACCGAGCTCGACGAGGTCATCGTGAACGGCTCGCTCGAGCACAGGCTCCCGGGCAACCTCAACGTCTCGTTCGCGTTCGTCGAGGGCGAGGCCCTCATCATGGCGATCAAGGACGTGGCGGTCTCGAGCGGCTCGGCTTGCACGAGCGCGAGCCTCGAGCCCTCGTACGTGCTGCACGCGATGGGCATCGGCGACGACCTCGCCCACTCGTCGATTCGTTTTGGCCTCGGTCGGTTCACCACCGAGGAGGAGGTCGACTACGTGGCCGACCTCGTGATCCGCAAGGTAAACAAGCTCCGCGAGATGTCCCCGCTCTACGAGATGCACAAGGAAGGCATCGATCTCGCTTCCGTGCAGTGGGCCGCGCATTGATTTGAGGTAGGAGAGGTTCGAGCCATGGCATACAGCGAGAAAGTGATCGAGCACTACGAGAACCCGCGCAACGTGGGCACGCTCGACAAGAATGACGAACACGTCGGCACGGGGCTCGTCGGCGCGCCTGCTTGCGGCGACGTGATGCGCCTGCAGATCAAGGTGAGCGACTCCGGCGTCATCGAGGACGCGAAGTTCAAGACGTTCGGCTGCGGCTCGGCGATCGCCTCCTCGTCGCTCGCGACCGAGTGGCTCAAGGGCAAGACGATCGACGAGGCCGAGCAGATCAAGAACAGCATGATCGCGGAGGAGCTCCACCTGCCGCCGGTGAAGATCCACTGCTCGGTGCTCGCCGAGGACGCGATCAAGAGCGCGATCGCCGACTTCCGGTCGAAGCAGGCGGCGAAGAAGGCCCTCTCGGGGCAGTGACGGCGCATTCGGGGCGGCGGACGGAGAACGTACGATGAACGCGAGCCAGGAAGTTTCGCAGGGCAACCAGACGGAGCAGCGGGCGCCTGCGCCGACCGACGCGAAGAAGACGATCGGCGTGACCACGGCGGCGGTCGAGGCGATGCGGACGAACCTCGCCAAGCGGGGCACGCCCGACGCCGCGATCCGCGTCGGGATCCGGGGCGGCGGCTGCTCGGGTTTTTCGTACGTCATCGAGTTCGACGACGACGCTCCGCGCAAGGGCGACCTCGTCCTCGAGTTCCCCGAGGACGGCAAGAGCACGGTCCGCGTCTACTGCGACAAGAAGAGCATTCTTTACCTCGGCGGCTCGGTGCTCGACTGGGAGAAGACCCTGATGTTCCAGGGCTTCAAGTTCAAGAACCCCAAGGAAGCGAGCCGCTGCGGCTGCGGACACTCCTTCACCGTCGGCTGAGCAAGCTCCGCGTGTCGCGGCGCGGACGCTGCTTCCAACCGCTCCTCTCACGATGATCGATCCCTTCCAGACGCTGGGCGTCGAGGCCCGCTTCGACCTCGATCCGGACGACCTCGCGCGCCGGCATCGTGACCTCTCGCGCGCGCTCCACCCCGATCGTTACGCGGGCGCGCCCGCGGCGGAGCGGCGTTTGTCCCTGTCGCGCGCGATCGAGGTGAACGACGCCTTCCGCGTGCTGAAGGATCCGATCCGCCGCGCCGAGGCGCTCCTTCGACGTGCCGGCGTGCCCGTTGGAGAAACCGCCGAGCCCAAGCCGTCGCCCGATCTCCTGATGGAGATGATGGAGCGGCGCGAGGAGCTCGGCGATGCGCGGCGGCGCAAGGACCTCGCGGCCGTCCATGCGCTCGCGGATGCGATCCGCCTGCGTGAGCGCGAGGTGCTCGCATCGATGGGCCGCCAGTTTGCAGCTTCCGATCCGGACACGACGAAGCTCGCGGCCGTCCTGCCCGAGCTCGGCGAGCTCCGTTATCTTCGGCGCTTCCTCGACGAGGCGAGCGCGATCGAGGAAGAGCTCTCTTCCTGATCCTGAAAGATCCTCATGGCTCTGCTCGAAATCTTCGACCCCAAGGCGGCTCCGAGGCCGATCGGCATCGACCTCGGCACCACGAACTCGCTCGTCGCGCGTGTCCGTGACGGCAAGCCCGTCGTCATCAACGACTGCAACGCGGTGGCGCTCGTCCCTTCGGTCGTGCACTACGATCCGCGCGGCCGCGTGATCGTCGGGGTCGACGCGCAGCGCCTCGCGGTCGACTTTCCGCGCGAGACCATCGTCAGCGTGAAGCGCTTCATGGGGCGCGGGGCGGACGATCCGGAGACGCGCAGGCTCGGCCCGTACGAGTTCGTCGAGCCGAAGACGCCCGAGGAAGCGAAGAGCGTGCGCTTCAAGGTCCGCGATCGCGCGGTCACGCCCGTCGAGGTCTCGGCCGAGATCCTCCGGGTGCTGCGTTCGCTCGCCGAGGACGAGCTGCGCTCCGTCGGCGGCGCCGTGATCACCGTGCCTGCGTACTTCGACGACGCGCAACGGCAGGCGACGAAGGACGCGGGCAAGCTCGCGGGCCTCGACGTGCTCCGGCTCCTCAACGAGCCGACGGCTGCGGCGCTCGCGTACGGGCTCGAAAAGCAGAAGAACGGCCTCTTCGCGGTGTACGACCTTGGCGGCGGCACGTTCGACGTGACGATCCTCCTGCTCGACGACGGCGTCTTCCAGGTGCGCTCGACCGGCGGCGACAGCGCGCTCGGCGGCGACGACATGGATCGCGCGCTCGCCGAGCGTCTGCTCCAGGAGCTCGGCGTCCCTGCGGAAAACCGCCCGCGTGAGCTCGTGCGGCTCGCGCTCGATACGGCTCGCAAGATCAAGCATGGGCTCACCGAGAACGATCGTGTCGAGGCCGAGATCGAGGTCCCGGGCGGCACGCGAAAGCTCGCCGTCACGCGTGACGAGTTCGAGGCCCTGATCAAGCCGATCGTCGAGCGCACGGGCGTCGCTTGCCGGCGCGCGCTCCGCGACGCGGGCATCGCTGCCGACGAGCTCGACGGCGTCATCCTCGTCGGCGGTTCGACCCGCGTGCCGTACGTGCGGCAGTACGTGGAAAAACTCTTCGGCAAGCCGCCGCTCTGCGACCTCGATCCCGAAGAGGTCGTCGCGCTCGGCGCTGCGATCCAGGCCGACATCCTCGCCGGCTCCAAAGAACGCGCCGACGAGGTCCTCCTGCTCGACGTCCTGCCGCTCTCGCTCGGCCTCGAGACCATGGGCGGCGTCGTCGAGAAGATCCTCCCGCGCAACACCACGATCCCGGCCGGCGCGCGACAAACCTTCACCACGTACGCGGACAACCAGACCGGCTTCGACCTGCACATCGTCCAGGGTGAGCGCGAGCTCGCGGTCGACTGCCGCTCCCTCGCTCGCTTTGTCCTCAAAGGAATCCCGCCCATGCCCGCGGGCCTCGCGCGGCTCGAAGTCACGTTCCGTGTGGACGCGGACGGCCTGCTCAACGTGACCGCGAAGGAGCTCACGACGGGCGTCGAGCAAAAGGTGGAGGTCAAACCGAGTTACGGCCTCACGGACGAAGAGGTCGAGGCGATGCTCATGGCCGCGCTCGATCACGGCGAAGAGGACCTCGAAAAACGTCAGCTCATCGAGGCGCGTGTCGAGGCCGAGCGGGTCGTGCTCGCCACGAAAAAGGCCCTCGTCGCCGACGCCGATCTGCTCGAAGGCGACGAGGAGCGCACGCGCATCGACGAAGCCCTCGCCGGGCTCGAAGAGGCGATCCGGGGCAGCCGTGCGGCGATCATCCGCGGCCGCACCGAGGTCCTCGACGACGTCACGCACGGCTGGGCCGGCAGGCGCATGGATCGCGCGATCGCCAAGGCGATCGCGGGCAAGGACGTGGCGGCGATCGAGAGCACCGTGGCGCAGGCGAGGGGCGTCGAGGCCCACCTCGCCGAGCACGCGGGGCAGAGCGCACCGGAAGGCGACGCCTCCGGGACGGGGAGCTGATGGCAAAGGTACGGTTTTTGGCGCACGGGTCGACGTACGACGTCGAGGTACCGATCGGGAGTTCGCTCCTCGAAGCGGCGCGCAAGGTCGAGGCGCCCGAGGGCTCGGCGTGTGGCGGCGTGTGCGCGTGCTCGACGTGTCACGTCTACGTTTTGCGCGGCAAGGAGCTGCTCACCGAGGCGGAGGAGGAAGAGGAGGACATCCTCGACAAGGCCTTCGACGTGCGGCTGAACTCGCGGCTCGGCTGCCAGGCGAAGATCGTGCGCGAGGGCGACATCGAGGCCGAGATCACGCGCGAGAGCCTCGACGCCTTCTACAACGAGCACCCGCAGTACACGGACCCGCGCAAGAAGAAGGCTTAGCGCTCGTTCTTGTCCGCGGGCTTCGGCTTCGCGTCGGGCAGGGCCGGGGCGCGCTTGGCTCGTTCGACGTTCGCGGCCACCTCGTGGGCGAGGTCGCGCGCTGCGTGCGCGAAGGCTTGCGCCGCCTCGCGCGCCGGCTTCGTGGAGAAGATCGCCACGACGTGTTGCGCCGACGTCTTGCCCCCGACGGGGACGAGGAAAAACGCGAGGCTCCCGAGCAGGAGCACCACGCCGTTCACCAGGCGCTTGACGAGATCTCCGAGCACGTGGGGCCGACCGTAGCCCGCCGAGCCCCGATCCCCCCAATTTTCGGCCGCGATCCTCGCCAGGGAGTAAGCTCTTCCTGCGATCGCGGCCCGCTTGAACATCGGGGGGCGTGGGCGCACCTTAGGCAGGGCCGGCCAGCTCGGCCGCCCCTCGACTTGCCACCGTGACGGACGCACCTCAGACCTCGACCCTGACGCCCAAGCCCGCCGCGGCCGTGGAGCGCGCGCCCGAGGGGGCCCTGAGCCCTGCCATCGTCTGGCAGATGGTCCGCAAGTACTGGTCCACGGCGCTCGGGGCGGCGCTCGTGGTCTCGCTCGCGGCGACGTTCAACACGCTCGGCCAGGTCAAAATCTACCAGGCGCAGTCGACGATCCTCTTCGACCCGAACCCGCCGCGTCCCCTCGGCCAGAAGGTCGAGAACATCGTGGACCTCGGCGCGGGCAGCTTCTGGGACAACCGCGAGTATTACGAGACGCAATACAAGATCATCCAATCGATGAAGGTCGCGACGGCCGTGGTGAGCGAGCTCGGGCTCCAGCACGACGGCGGCTTTCTCGGCAATCTCCCGCCGGGCACGCCCGCGCCGGACGCGAATGTGTCCGAGGAAATCGCGGCGGAGGTGCTGCGGGGCCGCATCAAGGTCGAGCCGGTCAAGGAGAGCCGGCTCGCGGTGGTCAAGCTCGAAGACGCCGATCCACAGCGCGCCCAGCGCATTTTGAGCGTCCTCGTCGATACGTACGTCCAGCAAAACCTCGACGACGCGGTCACCTCGACCGCGACGGCGGCGGATTGGCTGCGCAGCCAGCTCGACAAGCTCAAGGTCGACCTCGAGTCGAGCGAAATGGCGCTGCACGAATACAAGGAGACGAAGAACATCCTCTCCGTCGCGATCGACGATCAGTCGAACATGCTGCGCGAGGAGATGAAGCAGCTCAACGACACGCTGACGACGGTCCGGACGCGAAAAGAAGAGGTCCAGGCGCGGCGGGACGAGCTGGCGAAGGTGAAGGGGGAAAACCCCACGGATTTGCCGGCGAGCGAGCTTCTGGAGAGCCACGTCTTGATGGGCCTCCGGACCTCGTACGAGGAGGCGATCCGCATGCGCGACGGCCTGCTCGGCGAGGGCAAGGGGCGCAATTACCCCGACGTGAAGGAGGCCGACGCGCGGGCCGAGGCGGCGAAGAAGGCGTTGCTCGCCGAGGTGAAGAACATCCAGCGCGCCCTCGACAAGGATCTGGCCGTCCTGAAGCGCCAGGAGGCGGGACTCTCGGGGCTCTTCGAGCGCGCGAAGAAGCAGGCGCTCGATTTGAACCTGCTCGAAATCGAGTACAACCGCCTCCGCCGCTCGAAGGAGAACAACGAAAAGCTTTATTCGCTCGTCCTCGAACGCACGAAGGAGAGTGATCTCGCGCGCGTCCTCCGCGTGAACAACATCCGCGTCCTCGATCGGCCGCTCGTCCCGCGCGCGCCCGTGCGGCCGCAGGTCACGCGCAGCATTGCGATCGGGGTGTTTCTGGGGGTCCTCCTCGGCATTGCGACGGCGCTCGCCCGCGGCTTGCTCGATCGCAGCTTGAAGACGCCCGACGAGGTCGAAAAGGACCTCGGCCTCCCGTTCCTCGGCCTTTTGCCCGAGATCGACGACGGGGGGAAGCCCGGCTCGTATGCGCCCAGGCGGCAGCGGGGCAAGCCGGTGCGCCTGACGAACTCCGAGCTCATCGTGCACGAGCAGCCGACGAGCGGCATCGCCGAGGCGGCGCGCACCATCCGGACGAACCTGCTCTTCATGGCCCCGGACAAACCCTACCGCACCCTGCTCGTCACGAGCGCGGGGCCTTCGGAGGGCAAGACCACGGTGGCCACGTGCATCGCGATCGTCATGGCCCAGGCGGGGCAGAAGGTCGCGCTCATCGATTGTGATCTGCGCCGGCCGCGCGTGCACCGCGTCTTCCGCAAGAGCTCCGACGTCGGCGTGACGACGGCGATGCTCGACGATTCGCTCGACGAGGCCGTGCTCGAAACCGACGTGCCGAACCTGTGGGTGATTCCCGCCGGCCCGATTCCGCCGAATCCGGCGGAGCTGCTCCATAGCGAAAAATTCAAGAAGTTCCTCGACGACGTGAAGAAGCGCTTCGACCGGGTGATCATCGACAGCCCGCCGATCGTGCCGGTCACGGACGCGGCCGTGCTCTCCACGCTGGTCGACGGCACGGTCCTCGTCGTGCGCGCATTCAAGACGACGAAGGACCTCGCGCGGCACGCGGTGCGCGCATTGCAGGACATCGGCGCGACGAAGGCGGGCGCGGTGCTCAACGCCGTGAACTTCAGCCGCCACGAATACAAGTATCGATATTATTACTATCGCCGCGAAGGGTACGAGGCCGACCCGGCGCCTCGTCGATCGCGGGCGGGCGCTTCCGATGGGGACGGCGCCGCGAGCGCGCCACCCTCCTGAAACGCCCGGGCGCGGCTCAGAACATGTCCATGTCGGCGTCGCGGTACTCCCACGCCTGGTAAGGCGCGAGGTCCGCGTTCGACGTCGCGATCGCCACGATGGGCGTCGAGGAGCGCCTCGAAAGAAAACCCAGTGTGGCGAGCGTGCGCCCGATTCGCGGCGAACGCGCGATCGTATAGACCTGTTCGAGGGAACGGCCACGGGCCTCCAGGGCGCAGGCCGCAAACAGCGCCCGGAGCGCGCCGCGGCTCCGCGGGGCGACGAGGTAATCGCCGACGTGCAGGCGCGGCGGCTCGCCAGGGATCGGGAGGCGGGCCGCGGCCCAGCCGCGGAGCACGCCACGCTCGTCGCGGAGTAACACCTCGATGTATTCGCGCCCCGGACGGGACAGGCGCCAGCGGACGTACGCATGCGGGCGTTCGAGCATGCAATCGGATTCGGCGAGCACCTTCGCCATGAAGCCTTGCCATTCGTGCTCGCCCACAGCCCCGATCTCGTACCGATGGCGCCCGAGGCGTAGCGGCAGCATGCGATCGAACACGGCGCCTGTGCATTCCGCCGCGAAGACGCCGGGCCCGCCGAACCGCGCACCGAGCGGGCCAAAGGACACCGGACGCGCGCATCGATCCACGTGGAACATCGCCGAGAAATTGAGGCGGCCCAGATAGATCCGCAGCGCGGTTTCATTGGGCCAGCCGAACACGGCCTCGTAGCCGCGTGCGCCCGCGACCTCGACGAGGTACCGGATGAGCCGCTGGAAAAGCCCCTTGCCGCGGTAGTCGGGATGCGTGAACGCGCTGCTCAGGATTGCGACCGAGACGCGTCGCCCGTTCAGCCGCACGTGTTGCGCGGCGAAACCCACGTAGCCGACCAGCTTGTCGCCGTCGAACACGCCCGCGAGCAATCCCTCGTGCGTGGGGTTCTGGAAGAACCACCAGTCCATGAAATCGGCGTCGAATTCCTCCGGCCGCACGCCGTGGAGCAGCGCGAAGGACGTGATGTGCTCCTGAACCTCGCTGCGCGCGAATGCACGAACCGAAAGCTCCGTCATGGCCCTCCTCAGGCGCGGCGATGCAGGCTCGCGCGCAAGCGGCGCTCCACGCGGAACGTGAGGAGCCGCCGCGCGACGGGCGAGAGACGATAACGATCCCGGGGGCTCTGCATCGACTCGCTGAGCACGTCGCGGTAAAGCCAGAAGATCGAGGTGGCATCGTTCCGCGCCGGGCCGAAGCTCGAACATGCGGCCTCGTACCCGGCGCGGCGAACGGCGCGCACCACGCGCGCGGAGAGCGAGCCGCCCGGATAGGCGAAAAGGGTCACGGGCCTGCCGAGCAGATCCTCGAGATCCTGCCGGCTCCCGCGCAGCTCGTCTTCGAGGCGTGTATCGTCGAGCTGCACGAGATCCGGGTGCGTCCGCGTATGCGAGCCGATCGTCATCCCCGCATCCACGAGCGCCTGGAGCTCCGCGGGGCCCATTCGTTTTGCGCACGTGACACCCTTGCGCAGGTGGTCCGTCGTGACGAAAAACGTCGCCGGGATCCCGAGCGCCCGCAGGATCGGCAAGGCGTGCTCGTGCTGGTTCCGCCAGCCGTCGTCGAACGTCACGAATGCCGAGCGATCGTCCTCCGCGATTCCGTCGCCGATCTTTCGCACGAGGTCCTCGACCGAGCCGAACCGATATCCCCGCCGCTGCAGTTCCTCCAGGTGAAATCGGAACGCCGCGGGGCTGTGCCGGAAAAAGAGCCCATCCTCGGCGGACAGGCCCGCGGCGTCGCCCTCGGGCAGGACGTGATGATAAAGCAGAATCACCGCGCGAGAGCCTTGGCCATCCGAAAGCGGCCGTCAAGCCTCCTCGAAACGCTCAGGTCCCCGACGCGGCCTCGAGCGCCGGCGCTTCGGCCGCCGCCGCCTCCGGGAGCACGCGTGGCGCGAGGCGGCTCTTCACGCGCGCGAGGCTCGCCTCCACCATGTCCGTCACGACCTGGAGCAGCACCTCGGTCTGCGGCGAGACGTCGCCGAAATCGCTGCGCAGGCCGAATTTCAGCTCCGCGCGCGCCGCGTCGTCCCGGCCGATCGGATACCGCGCCGACACCACGTCGCGGCCGTAGGGATCCTCGTCCGTCGGGTTCGTCCAGCGAAACGCCGTCGGTTCGCCCTCGGTCACGGGGAGGATCTCGACGTACGCAAGTTGTCCTTCCTGCGCGAAGATCCCGATCGCCGAGAGCACGTCGGCCTCGGAGCGCGCCGCCTCGAAGCGCGCGGGGAGCCGTGGCAGGAGGCGGCGCAGGATCTCGCTGTCGCGCGAGCGCAGCCGTTCTTTTTGCCGCCGCCGACCGTGCACCTGCTCGAAATAACCCACGGCGCGCACGAGCCCGATGAACACCACGCTGCTCGCCACGAGCGCGAGCCCCACCTGCCAGCTCCGGCCGAGCGAGATCCCGATCGCCGCCACCGTGAGAAGCACGCTCACGCCGTAAATGATGAGCACCGCGCGGCGATGCGTGATGCCCATGTCGAGCAGGCGGTGATGGATGTGCCCGCGATCCGGCGAGAACAGCGGCCGGCGTTCGAGCCAGCGCCGCACCATCGCGAACAGCGTATCGAAGATCGGCACGCCGAGCGCCACCACCGGCACGAGCAGCGACACCGTGGTCGACGCCTTCTGCGTCGCGCCGATGAGCGACGTCGCGGCGATGACGTAGCCGAGGAAATAACTCCCCGAGTCGCCCATGAAGATGCGCGCCGGGTTGAAATTGTAAAAAAGAAACCCGATGATCGCGCCCATCATCGTCGCCATGAAGAGCGCGGGCAACGTGCCGAACGAGAGATAGGCGACGACGAAATTCGTCAGGGCCGCGAAAAACACCACGCCCGCGGCGAGGCCGTCGAGCCCGTCGATGAGGTTCACCGCATTCACGATGCCCACGATCCAGAGCACCGTGATGGGCAGGGCGAAGATGCCCATCGAGAGCTCGCCCACGAAGGGCAAGGAAATCGCCTCGATCCGGAATCCGCAGGCGAACGCGAGCACGGCGACCGCGACCTGCGCATACAGCTTGTGCAGCGCCCGGAGGCCACGCGTGTCGTCGATCGCGCCCACGGCGCAGAGGATCGCGCCGCCCGCGAAGAGGCCGATGACCTTGCGCACGTCCTGCGTGAAGGCCTGCGCCACCACCGATTGCACGAAAAACAGGCCCACGAGCGGCGCGAAGAACCCCGCGACAATCGCGAGACCGCCGAGCCTCGGCGTCTCGTGACGGTGCACGTGTCTGCCGCCGGGACGTGAGACCGCGCCGAGCCGAAAGGCGAGGAGGCGCACGAGCGGCGTGAAAATCCCACTGACGAGCGCCGAGAGCGCGAACGCCGCCAGGTAGGTCCTCATGAGCCGATGCCTCCCATCATCGCTGGATCTTGGTTGTTCGGTGGTCCTTCCACATTCACGCGCGATGCGCGAGCGTCGCGCGTTCTTTCGACGCCTCCTCCAAGAGGGCGCGGAAGCGGGCGGAGGATACGGGACGATCGTACCGCTCGTCGAAGATCCTGCGGGCCCGCGCGCCCTTCTCGTCCCAGGCGGCTTTCCGCGTGACCGCGTCTTCGAGCGCGCGGCACAGGCCCTCGACGTCGCCGGGGCGGCCCGTCCAGCCGAGATCGTCCTCGCGCACCACGCGGGCGACCTCGCAGCGCGGCGGTCCGAGGTAGATCACCGGCCTTCCCGCGGCGAGCGCGCCGTAGAGCTTGCTCGGGACGAGCAAACCTTCGAGATCCTCGCGCAGCGATACGAGGTGGACGTCCGCGGCCGAGAGGCTCTCGCCGATCGCGTCGTGCGGCTGATACGGCAGGAAACGCACGTTTTCGAGGCCTTTCGCGAGCCCCTCGGCCTCGGCGCGCCGCACGCCGTCGCCGATGAACAGCACGACGAGCTCGGGCAGCTTGTCTTTCAGGCGTCGCGCGGCTTCGACGAACGTTCCGACATCGTGCCCGATGCCGAGGTTGCCGCTGTACATCGCCACGAATCGTCCGTCCAAACCGTGGGTTTTTCGGAAAGGATGGTTCTCGCGTCCGCGTGGCGACACGAGGCGGCCGTCGGACCAGTTCGGAAGGACGCGGATGCGCTCGCGGGGCGCGCCCTGCGCGACGAGGCGATCGGCCATGCCCTCGGAGAGCGCGACGATGCGCGCGGCGGCGTGGTGCGTGGCCTTGCCGAGGCCGAGCAGCGCGAGCGACGCGGGGCCGCGCGGCGCGAGGTAACCGAGCTGGATCGCCGCCTCCGGGTAGACGTCTTGCACCCACGTCACGAGCGGCAGGCGGCGGGCGAGGGAGACGAGCGCGCCGCCCGCTGCGATCATCGGCGGGGTCGTGAGCACGACGAGCACGTCGGGTTTTGCTTCGCGGGCGGCGGCGAGCACGCTCGTCGCCCAGAACGACAGATAATCGGCGAGGCGGCCGGCCATCGTGGCCTTGCCGAAGCGCGTGGCGAAGGGGCGGACGACGTCGACGCCGCCGAGCCGTTCGCGGGCGGGAAGCGCGTCGCCGCCGAGGTATCCGCCGCGGCTCGCAATGACCGTCACGTCGTCGCCCGCGGCGGCGAGGTCCTCGCAGAGCTCCGTGAGGAGCTGCGAGGTGGCGGCGTGGTCGGGGGCATAAAATTGGTTGACGGCGACGACGCGCATGCGAAGGGGATCCCGCGGGCCCGGGCCGAGCCGGCTTGACGCTGCCCGCTTTCGATCGCTACCTTTCGCCTCCGCGCGACGCGAGCGCAACGGAGAAATGAATGTCTCGTCTGGTCTTGGGCATCAATTCGGCCCACGGGGATGCGTCGGCGGCGCTCATCGGTGAGGGGGGCATCCTCGCGGCGATCGCCGAGGAGCGGATCAACCGGAAAAAACACTGCGCAGGTTTTCCGCGCCTCGCCGTGGCCGAGGTCCTGCGCCTCGCCGGGGCGAGCCCGGGGGACGTCACGGACATCGCGGTGGCGCGTGATCCGCGGGCAAACGTCGCGGCGAAGGTCGCGTTCATCGCGTCGAGGCCGTTCACGGGCGTCCCGAGCGCGGTGAAGCGGCTCGCGGTGCATCGCGAGGTCGCGACGAGCGGCGGGCTCGTGGCCGAGGCGCTCGGCGTCTCCGAGGCCTCGATCCGGGCGAAATTCCACCGGGTCGAGCATCACCTCGCGCACGCGGCGAGCGCGTTTTACTGGTCGCCGTTCGAGCGGGCGACGGCGATCACGTGCGACGGCGCCGGCGATTTCGCGACGAGCCTCGTCGGCCTCTGCCAGGGCAATCGTATCGAGATCCTGCGCAAGAACCTCTGGCCGCACTCGCTCGGCGTGTTTTACACGGCCATCTGCCAGTTCCTCGGCTTCGACAGGTTCGGCGAGGAATACAAGGTGATGGGTCTGTCGGCGTACGGCGTGAATCGATTCGCCCGGGAGATGCGCCGCGTCGTGCGCTGGGATCCGGAGCAGGGCATCCGGCTCGATTTGACGTGGTTTCGGCACCACAAGACGAGCGAGGGAATGGAGACCGTGGAGGGCGAGGAGATCCAGGTCCCGCGGCTCTGGTCGGACGCGATGGCATCGCTCTTCGGCCCGGCGCGGCGGCGCGGGGATCCGATCACGGATCGGGAGCGGGACGTCGCGGCGTCGCTGCAGACGCGGTTCGAGGAGGTGTATCTCGCGCTGGTGGCGGACGCGGTCGAGCGCACGGGCGTGCGCAGCGTGGCGATGGCGGGCGGCTCGGTGCTGAATTCGGTCGGCAATGGTCGAATGATCACGGAGGGCTGGGTCGATCGGGCTTATTTCCAGCCTGCGGCCTCGGACGACGGCACGGCCGTGGGCGCGGCGCTCTGGGTGAAGCATGGCGTGCACGGCGAGGCGCGGACGCCCGAGGTGCGGCATGCGTACTGGGGGACGAGCTTCCGCGACGACGAAATCGAGGCGGCGCTCGTGCAATCGGGCCTCCCGTTCCGCAAGCTCGGCCGGGACGAATTGCTCGGGGCGGCGGCGCAGGCGCTCTCCGAGGGCAAGATCGTCGGCTGGTTCCAGGGCCGCGAGGAATGGGGCCCGCGGGCGCTCGGCAACCGCAGCATCCTCTGCCACCCCGGCTGGCCGGGGATGAAGGCGACGCTGAATGCGCGCATCAAGAACCGCGAACCATTCCGTCCCTTCGCGCCCGTCGTGCGGCTCGAAAAGTTGAGCACCTGCTTCCGCGGCGATCACGAGGTGCCGTTCATGATCATCGTCTACAAGGTCCGCCCGGAATGGAAGGACAAACTCTCGGCGATCACGCACGAGGACGGCACGGGGCGCGTGCAGACGGTGCGTCGGGCCGAGAATGAATTGTATTACGACCTGCTCGGGGTCTTCGAGGAGAAGACGGGGATCCCGGTGCTGCTCAACACGTCGTTCAACGAAAACGAGCCGATCGTGCACACGCCCGACGAGTCGATCGATTGTTATCGGCGCACGAAGATGGATGCGCTGGGGATCGGGTCGTTCTGGCTGGAAAAACCGGGCGGGGAGGGCTGACGGCGTCGCGGCGGGCGTGCTACGTTATGGGTTGAGGTGCGGGGGCGGTCATGGCGGAGCCGGCAGGGAAGCACGGCGTTACGTTCGCCGATTATTTGGTCTTCGAGCTGGCGAACGAGACGAAGCACGAATACGTGGACGGGCAGATCCTGGATAGGTTCGGAGACACGCCGGACCATGGGCTCGTAACGGCGAATGTGTCGGCTGAGCTGGGCAGCCAACTGCGCGATCGGCATTGTCGCGTTTTCAGCCCAGATGTCCGTATCCGCGTCCAAGCGACGGGCGCGTCGATGTATCCCGACGTAACCGTTGTTTGCGGCAAGCTTCAGCTCGATGCCGAAGACAAGGACGCGATAGTAAACCCCATCGTGCTCGTGGAAGTTCTTTCGCAGCGCACCGAGGCGTACGATCGTGGCAAGAAGTTCGCCCATTACCGGCGAATCCCCTCGCTCCGCGAATACGTACTGATCTCGCACCAGACCAAGCGTATCGAGGTCTACCGGCGAGCCGATGGCGGCGGCTGGATGCTGCACGAGGCGGAGTGCGGTTCGATCGACCTCATGTCGATCGGCTGCGTGCTCTCGGTGGACGAGGTATACCTGGGAGCCTTCGAAGAACCCGAAATCGCCTCCTGACTCGAAGCTCATGCCCTCCGTCCTCCGCGCCGCCTTCGTCCGCGTCCCTGGCCAGCGCGATCGCATCTACGTCCACCGGAGCGACGGCACCGAGGTCTCCTGGGTTTTTCCGACGTACGGCGACGAACTGCCGCACGACCTCGTGCACCTCGTCGTCGAATCGGCGTTTGGATTGAAAAAGGGATTCTGGGGGCGAGTCGATGCGGGCGTCGATCCGGCGCGCATCAACGAGGAAGCCAATCGCAAGGGCGGAGGAAACAAGTACGTGGGTTTTGGCGACGACCTCGAGGAGCTTCTGCTCGCCGAAGGGCTCGCGGGCGCTCCCTGGTCGAACGAGGAGGTCTCCGACGCCGCGATTCGGGAGGTCATCGCGACGAATTGCGCCCGCATCGGTGTCGAAGCCGGCGCCGCGCTCACGCTCGATCGGGTGCGCGAAGTGCGGCGCGTGCTCCCTCGCCTGCGGCAGCAGTGGCGCGCGTTTGCAGGAAAAGGGACGATCACGCTCGTCTTCGACCCGCAAGATCCGGCCCGGGGGTTTGCTGCGCTCCTCCCCGCGTGACGCGGCGCGAGATTGCGCCGCCCGCTCGCTTCATGGTACCTTGCGATATCGCATCAACGCCGAGGAATGGCATCATGGCGAGATTGCTTGGTATTTGCTTGATGGTCGCCGCGCTGCTCACGACGGCGTCGCTCGTCCGGGCGGAGGAGACGTTGCCCTCGGCGCCGGCTGCGCCGTTCACCTACGATCCCACGCTCCTCGCGGCGGGGCCGCGAATGTGCAGGCCCGGCGCGCAGGCTCGTTGCGCCTGCCAGGATGGGCGGCCGGGCACGCAGACCTGCGATTCGCGGGGCATCTTCTCGCTTTGCGCGTGCGCTTCGGTGACGATCGACGTCCCGCAGTTGCCCGTGGTCTCCGCGGCCCCCGTGGAGGTCGACGTGGAGCGGCTGCGGCGGCCCAAGAAAAAGAAGAAGACGCGCTCGTCCGGCGTGGGGCTCCTGATCGGCGGCGCCGTCACGCTCGGAATGGGCACGGCGAGCCTCGCCTGGGGCATCGATCGGGTGCGGGACAAAGGAAACGACCCGCTCGGCATCGTGCTCATCTCGACGGGCGGAACGGCCATGCTCGTGGGTTTGCCGCTCACGATCGTCGGCATCGTCTTCGTGGCGACGCGCCCGTCGAACCCGGACAAACTTTCGGCCGAGACGCGGAAGGACGAGAGCAAAGTCCGGTTCATGCCCACGCCGGACGGGTTTGCCCTTTCGTTCTGAGAACGGCGCCCCTACCAGAACAGATGCAATACGAGGATGTCCCGCCCGGCCGGGGTCTTCTCGTGCTCGATGCGAGGCTCCTCGTTGCCCTCGCCCGTGTGAACGACCACGAGCGCGCCGTGCGCGACCTCGCCGGTCTGCAAATGGCGTTCAACTTCATCCAGTTTTCGTGGCGCGACGTCTCCAGCGCGCCTCAGCAATTGCACATCGATCACCGAACGGACCGCCGGTTCCTCGTTAGCATTGCCGATGAGGATGTAGGGCCGCAGAGCGGGGTCGTGTAAGGATGGAACGAAAACGATGCCATCGACGACATGACTCAGCGCCGCGGCGATGAGCGGCGAGAGCATACCCTCGCGGAATGCGTCCTTCGCCACCTTGCCGCGGACCTTCCGGTGGATGAACTCCGCCACCCGCCCGAGCGCTTTCTCCAAGAATTGCGGATCCGACCTCGGAATACGCGTCGGTCCTCCCGCTTCGAGCTCGTCCGCGGCCGTCTTGCTCAGCGCCGTGCTCATGCGCCGCTCGTCCACCACGTTCGCGAGCAATGCCGGATCGTCCACCTTCGCCGCCGCCGCGCGCGCCACCTTTTTCGCGACCTCTTTTGACATCCGGCTGCTCGGCGCCTCGATGCCGAGCACCTTCGCGACCTGCCTTTGCACGGCCTCCGGCGCGGCTTCCACGGCCTCCTCCGTCGCCTGGGCCAGATGCCTCCGCAATACGCTCGGCGTCCGCTTCTTCTCGGGCACACTGAACGTGTGCGTGTATCCGTCCCTCGCGTCGTCCGGAAAAACCTTGGTATCGAGCACCCACGGATCCGCGCCCGAGGTGTACGTGTACGGGGTGATGCGCACCTTGCCCGAGCGCGGACGCAGCTCGCCGAGCAGGCAGCCATTGGGCCACGGGCTCCCCTGGTAGGCCGACGGCGCCGCGAGCTCGACGAAACCGCCGCGCTGCGAGGCGATGCCGCGGCTCTTCGGCTGGTGCATGTGGCCGCGCAGCACGAGGTCGAAGAGGCGCTCGAAGCGTTGCTCGATGATGTCGCGCTCGAGCTCGTGCAGCTCCTCGAACGGGTGGTGCATGAGCGCAATGGCGGCCTGCGCGCCCTCGTCCGAGATGCGATCGCCGGCGCGATCCACGTTCGGCTCGCCGAGCCAGAGTTTTCCGTGGTCGTCGTCGCCCTGCGCGAAAAACGCGGAATTGAACGACGCCACCGCGATCCGGACGCCGCGCACCGTCACGACCTCCACCGCATTCGCGCCCACGCCGAGGCCGAGCGCGCGGTCCTCTCCGAGCAGCGGCGCGAGCACCGCGCGATACGCTTCGAGCTTCTGCGCATGGAATCGCCGCGCGTGCTCGTCCTCGAAGAACGCGATCGCCTCTTCGTCCTTGTCGAGCGTGCGCCGGAGCCATCGGCCCACGTCACGGTCGACGTCGTGGTTGCCGGGGACGACGAAGAAATGGGTCGGCTCGACGCCCGTCACCTCGAGGATACGCCGGAAGAGGTCGACCACGAGCTCGAACTCTTCGGGTTTGCCGCTGTGGGCGAGGTCGCCCGTCACGAAAATCAGATCGAGCGGAAACCGGTCGCGGTCCTGCTCCAGGAAATCGACGAGGCCGCGGAGCACGCGGTCCTGATCGTATCGCTTCACCCGCTGGGGCCTCAAATGGAGGTCCGAGAGGTGGAGGAATCGAATGGGCGGCTCCTCCGAGGGCACGCCTGGCGCGCGCTCCGGCAAGGCGCCGAGCTTCCGCGCGATCGCGACGAGCTCCGCGGGCGCGGGCAGCTCGTACGTACGCGCGGCCCACGTGAAGAAATCGGGCGCTTTTTGCCGAAGGATTCGCTCCGTCTCCCGGGAGACGACGAGCAGCACGGGCCCGGCGAGCCGGCGCAAAAACTCGCGCTCGGCATTCAAGAGGCCCGCGAACGCGCCGCCGCTGAACGGGCCCCACGGCGCCGCGGAGAGCACGTAGGCGTCGGCCGCGCGCTCGTGCGTGAGCTCCACCCAGCGCGCGGGGCCCATGTCGACGTCACACGCGCCGAGGTCCTCCACGCGCATCGGCGCCCTTTGCAGAATGCCCACGAGCAGCCTGCGCGCCTCGTCGAGCGTCGCGTCGGACTCGGCCACCACGACGAGCAGGGACGGCGAGCCCTGCGCCAGCGAGATCCTCGCGGAGAGCTCCTCGATGCGCGCTTCCGGCGTCATCCGGCCCAGTTCTCCATTTGCCGGAGGAGCTGCTCGACGGGATCGGGGAGCGAATACCAGGCGATGCCATTGCGATATTCGATCACCCAGAGCCCGTAGAGGAGCTGCTTCGTCACGTCCCCCTGACCTTCGAGGCGGAACTCGCGCCGCACCTTTTCGAGCACCGGCAAAAAGCGAGGATCGTACGCGCGGCGGAAGGATTCTCGCTGATCGGCGATCGCGGCGGCGACGTCCTGCTCCTCGATGAACGTGCCGCGGCGGACGTGCGCCTTGACCACGCTCGATTGGAGGAGCCGCGCGAGCTCGCGGATGTTGCCGCCCGAGCCCACGATCGCGCGCTCGACGGCCTCGGGCATCACGATCCGCGCGTCGATCGGCTCGACGCGCGCCTCCACGATGCGGCGCATGATGCTCACGCCCTGCTCGGAGCGCCTGCGCGTGTTCGTGTGCGGGTTGAGATCCCAGAGACGAACCGCCGGCAGGACCGCGCTTCCCGCGTTGTTGTACCTCTCCGAGAGCACGTTGAACGTGGGCTCGTAGATCAACGAAATCGGGATCGTCAGGATCGCCGCGCCCGGCGCCTCGACCATCGGCTTCTTTTCGTCGCCGAGGAACGCGTCACGCGCCTGCACGGGCGGGAGTTTGTCGAGGCCATCGAGCAGCACGACGGGCCTGTGCTCTTCGAGGTCGTCGAGCAAGCTTGCGAGCATGTCGATCGGCTCGAAGCCCGATTCCTTGATTTGCCGGCGCAGCTCGTCGCGCAGGAGCTTGCTCTCGCGCACCGTGGAGAGCAGCCGGCGGAGCGCGGCGCCGAGGGCGTCGAGGTCGGGCGCGACGGGCGAGCCGAGCAGGCGTTCGAGGGCGCTGCGCAGCATCTCGGCCGTCTTCTCGGAGAGGCTGATGCCCGCTTGTTTCACCTCGGCCACGAGCTCGGCCTTGGCGGCGAGGTACATCTCCAGCGAGCCGAGATCCTGCACGGCCGTTTGCGCTTCGAGGTCCACGAACGCGACGAGCCGCCCCTCGCGCCGCAGCCGGTGGGCGATGCTGAGCAGCAGCGTGGTCTTGCCGCAGCCGGGCTGGCCTGCGAGCAGGAGCTTGGCGTTGTCGTTCAGGTCGAGCGCGGCTTCGAGCTCGGCGCGATAGTGCTCGTGCGCTTCCGGGACGTACGACGAGCCGGGGCCGTCGTCGGCGTCGAGGTACGGCCGGTAAATTGGGTCGAAGACCCGGGTCAGCGCGCGGAATTTCGCTCGAGGATCGGGGCTCATGCCGGCACCTCCAATCAAACTAGCGGCCTCGCGGCCGCAGGGCAAGCGGGCGGCACGGTCAGGCCCGGGGCTTCTGCGCGACGAGGAGCTGGATGTCCCCGATCTGCGTGACCACGCTCTGCCTCCGGCGCTCCCACGCGCCCGGGTCGAAATGGCGGAGCGTGCGCCCGAGGACGACGCCGACGAGCACGTTTCGCAGGCGCCGCGCCACGTACCTCGGCGCCGAGCGCTCGAACGAGGGCGTCGAATACACGACGTCGAGGCCCGCGGCCCAGACGAGGCGCGAGAGCGAGCCGTACGAGAAGACGTGAATGTGCTCGGGCGGGCAGAACCAGTGCGAGCGCGCCGCGACGTCGCGCTCCGAGGCGTCGCCGCAGAGGGGCGTATCGCAAAAGAAAAAACCGCCCGGTTTGAGGACGCGTCGCACCTCGCGCATCGCGGCGTGCGGGTCGCGGACGTGCTCGATCACGGCCCAGGACGTCACGGCGTCGAAGCTTCCGTCCTCGAACGGCAAGCCTCCCTCGGCGTCGAGGTTGCCCGGAAAAACCTTGACGCCGGGCGAATATTCCCTTCGCACCGAATAATCACACCCGACGGCGTCGAACCCGGCTTCGAGGGCCTGCGAGAGGAATCCGCCTTCCCCGCAGCCGACGTCGAGCAGGCGGCCTCCAGGCTGATGGCGACGCACGAGCGCGAGCTTCGCGGCGTGGCGCTTCGGCATCTCGCGGGCGAACCGCTCGGCGCCCATACCGGCCGTGTAGCTCTCGGAAAAACCTGCGTAATGCTTGGCCAGCTCCTCCACCGTGGGCAGAACGTTCGATTGCACGGTGCCGCAGGTGGCGCAGCGGAAACAAGCGATCTCTTCGAATATCTCTTCCGGCGCTCCACGCGCCCCGCAGATTCGGCACGCGGAACGCGTGTGTTCGCGGGTCATGCTCATCGCGCCGCCGAACGTAGCGGGAGCGCGGCGCGGGGGCAAGCGCGCGGTTTCATCGGACGCGCAGCCGATCGAGCCGCGGGCCCAGCGCGGCGAGCGCGTCCAAGGCGAGTTTTCCGAGCCGCGGCGCACGCGCGCGGGCCGGGCCTTCGGCGAGCGCGCGCGCCACGGGCAAGAGCCGCGCAGGATCCTCGTCCCGCGGAGGACCACGCCGCGCCTCTCCTCGCGCATACCGCAAGAGCGCTGCGCGGAGCGATTCCGCGTCCTCGACGACCTCGATCCGCCCTTCTCCCCCGAGCGCCGCGACGATTTCGAGCTGGTGATCGTTGACGATCTCGCCGAACCCAGCGCGCCGCGCGGCGACGGTCGGGCGATGGCCACGGCGAAGCGCGTCGGAGAGCGTGCCGACACCCGCATGGCAGACGACCACGTCGGCGTGATCCATTTCGCGCTCGAATTCAGCGCGGGAGAGGTGCTCGCGTGGCGTGAGCGCGCGCGGACGAACCTCACTCGGGCCGTGCTGGCAGAGGCCTTCCACGGGCACGGGGAGCGCGGACGTGGCCTCGTCGACCCAGCGGAGGAGCCGGTCGAAGGGGACGAGCGCATTGCCGACGGTGACGAAGATCCTCATCCGAAGTGAATGCTCGCCTTCTCGGCCCGCGGGAAGAACCGCGCGAGCGTGTCCCATTGATAAAAGAAACGATGCGCGAGCGGCGCCATCAGCCGCCCCGTGAGCGTGGGCCGGACGATCGCCGCGGCCGTCTCGACGAACACGACCCGCGCCCGCGTGCCCATCCGCGCCACGACCGCGACCGGGACCGCCGGTCCCGCGCCGGCCGAGAGCACGATGTCGGGATCCTCGTGGCGTAGGATCCGCGCGGCTTCGAGCAGGTTCAAGAGCACACGAACGTCTCGCTCGGCGTGCGCGATGCGATAGACCCGGGCGAACGGAAAATCGGGCAATGCGGCATCGTCGTTCAGGACGAGGACGACCTCGTGGCCGGCGAGGACCGGCGCGAGCTGCATGATCTCGGTCAGGTGACCGCCGACCGAGGAGACGACGAGGATCTTCACGCCCGCCTCCCGCCGCCGACGATCGCCTCGTAATGCCCGAGCATCTGCTTTGCAATGGCATCCCAGCCAAACCCAGCGGCCACGGCGCGCCCCGCTTCCCCCATGCGCCGTGCGCGGGCGGGGTCTTCGAGGATCGCGAGCAGCGCCTCGGCAACCCGCTCGGGCGTATTCTCGACCCAGGCGCCCGCACCACGTTCTTCGAGGACTTTCCAGGGGCAAGCCTTGCTCACGACGACGGGCGTGCCCACGGCGAGGGCCTCGGCCACCACGATCCCGAAATTCTCGCCGTGCGAGGGCAACACGAGGGCCGTGGCCGACGCGAGGAGCTCAAGTTTGTCTTTCCCGTACACAGGCCCGAGGAACCGCACGCGGGGGCGGGGCGTGGCGCGAGCGAGGAGCGCCTCGACGCGCGCCTGCTCGCCATCCTCGTCTGGGCCGGCGACGAGCGTCTCCACCTCGGGCATCACGGCCGCGACGCGAGCGAGCGCAGGCACGAGCACATCGAACCCCTTGACCGGATGGATGCGGCCCAGAAAGACGATCCGCGCCTTCTCGCGAGGCACGTCGGGGAGCACGTCGGGCAAATCGACACCGTTTGGCACGACGAACGTGCGCGCGCCGGGGACGTGGCGGCGAATCTCGCGTGCTTCCTCGTCGCTCGTCGCATGCACGCCCGCGGCGGAGAGGACGTTCCTCCGCTCGACGAGCTCGAAATACGGCGCCTTCTTCCAGCGCTTCGAGCCGATGGCCCACGGCATGAGCGTGCCCTGGGGCGAGAGGACGGCGGGCACACCCGTGCGTCGCGCGAGGGCCATGGCCGCGGCCGAGGAAAACGAGAACAAGGCCGTGACGTGGACCAGGTCCCACCGCGGGATTTCCCGGGCGAGATGAAGCGCGAGAGGCGCGGACACGGCGAACCGCGTGCGAGGCCTGCGCGGAAAATAACGAACGGGCACGCCCTCGGCGAGCGTCTTTTCCGCGTGGGGCACGGCCAGATCCCCCGCGCCGTCGGCGTCCGTCGTGACGACCTCGACGTTCACGCCGAGGCCGAGGAGGCGCTGGCAAAGGCGGAGTACGCCTTCGATCGGTCCGCCGTACCGCGTCGCGGGCCAGAAGCTCGGAATGACGTGGAGGACGCGGAGGGGCATGAAAAACGTCAGGCGAAATCTGCGAGGATGGTTTCGAGCCGATGCCGATACGTGTGTTCGGCGAGGGCGCGGCGCGCGCCGGCCTCGCGAATGGTGAGCATGTCGGCGGGGAAGCGGCGCGCGTGTTCGAGGTGGTCGCGGAGCTCCTCGTACGTCTCGAAGGTGAGCACCTCCTTGCCCGGCTCGAAGCACTGGAGCAGCGTCGGCCGAAACTCCACGAGCTGAAGCCCGCCCGCGCCCGCGATCTCGAACGCGCGACAATTCAGCGAATTGCCCTCCGCAAGCGCGAACGTGTTGAGGCAAGCCATCCCCGCCCCGAACACGCGGCTCTTCTCCTCGCGGACCACGTATTTCCCGGAAAAACTCTCGCGGATCTCCTTCGCCGACCAGGGCGGCGGCTCGGTGCCGTAGAGCTCGAGCCGCGCGCCGTCGCGAAGCAGCCGCAGGAGGACGGCTTGTCGGAACGCATAATAATTTCCGGCGACGACCACGGCATCACTCGTTTGTTTCGCGAGCGGCCGATGCCAGCGCGGATTCATCGCCTCGTGCAGGAGCGCGCACGCCTGACCCGCGAGCCGGAGCTTTTTCACGGCGTCCGGATCCTTGACGTACACCTTGTCCCAGAAGGGATTCACGAGCCCGAACCTGCGGCTGTTCGCGGGCGCGTCGCCCCACCAGAGAATACGCCGCCCCGGCACGAAGCGGCCGAGCGCGTCGAGGATCTCCGGGTGCACGTCCCACGTGAGCGCGAGCAAGACATCCGGGCGCCGATCCTTCACGAGGCGCAGGAGCTTGCGATCCTGCGGCAAAGGCGCGTCCCCGAAGACCCGCTCCTCCACCAAACGCAGCGCGCGCCGAGGGACCGACCAGTATGCGGCGTGATCGACCTCCTCCGCCCCGAGGACCTCGTGGCCCATCTCGACGAGCGTTTCGGCGACGTTGTCGGCAAAGCCGTCCGCGAATCGGGGGCCGAGGACGAGGATACGCATGGCGGCGCCTAGCCCTCCTTCCGCAGCCGGAAGAGCATGTCCGACGAATAGATCCCGCCGCGCGTCGCCCCGTTTTCCACGAGAAACCACGCCTCGATCGCGCCGCGCAACGCTCGCCAGGCGACGTACCGGATCGCGCTCTTCACGCCGTACGGCACCGGGCCGCACTCGCGGAACTCCACGCGCTCGCCAAAGCCAGTCATCGCCGCGAGCTGCGTGATGCTGTTCGGCGTGAACGCGATCTGGTGCGTGATGTCCCAGTATCGCGCCGCCGCGCCGAACGGCGACACGGCGTTCGGCACCATGCCCACGAGCGCGCCGCCCGGACGCAGCACGCGATGCGCCTCGCGGAAGAAGTCGATGAGCCGATCCTTGGGCAGGTGCTCGACGATGTTGAAGGCCGTCACGAAGCCGTAGGCGCCCTCGCGCGCCGCGGCGAGGTGGTCGATCACGTCGCCCACCACGAGCTCGCCGCGCACGAACTTCCGCGCCTCGTCGAGCTCCTCGACGCAGAGGTCGACGCCGTGTGTACGGACGAACCCGCGCTGTTCGAGCGCGTAGATGAGCTCGCCGCAGCCGCAGGCGAGGTCGAGGCACGCCGTCGTGCGATCTTCGGGGAGCCAAGGGCCGAGGCGGCGCAAGAGGCCCGCGGAGCTCGTTTTGTAGTGCTCGGCAGTCGGGCGGTGGCCACGCGAGGCCGTCGTCTCGTAGTAGCGCCTGGTGATGTCTTCGAGCGACGCCATGTGCGGGAGCGCATGGTGAAGAAGCCGGAGCGCCGAGGCAAGGGCGCGGCAGCGGTTCAGCCCGCGCCCGACATCTCGCGGTACTGCGCGACCGTGAAGCGCGCCCAGGCGCCACGCGCGTCGCGCAGGTGCACGGCCACGGGTTCGAGCGCATCGAGCGCGCGAGGGTGCAGTTTGCACTGCACCCCGCGAGAGCCGCGGCGATCGACGGCGAAATCGGGCGGCGTGTCTCCCTCCGCGGGCTCGACCGGGGCCGCGGTCTTTCGCTGCGCCGGCGCGTCACGATCGCCTTGCAAGGCGCGCGTCGTCCGCAGCTCCAGCACCGCCGCCGGCCCGCCCGAGCCCGCACGCCCGGCGTCGAGCGCGGTCGACGTGGGGAACACCGAGCCCGTCCGCCCGTTCACGCCGGCCCCGATCCCCGACCGCAGAAGGACGTTGAGCCCGGCATAACTCGTCGCATGATAAAGCGCCGAGCCGGACGCCAGCGTGACGGCGCCGGTTTTCCCGGGCGCCGCGAGCCGTTGCGCGGCGCCGGATCCGTTTGTCCGGGCCACCGTGGCCGGATGCGGCGGCCGCTCCTTGCG
Organism: Polyangium sp. y55x31; assembly: GCF_029946505.1. Lineage (GTDB taxonomy): Bacteria > Myxococcota_A > Polyangia > Polyangiales > Polyangiaceae > Polyangium. Next base: position 62,548 of record NZ_JARZHG010000039.1, on the reverse strand, counting down.
CGCGCCGCCGGGCGCGGAGGCTTTTCGTTGCACCGTGGCCGGATGCGGCGGCCGTTCTTTCCGCGCGCCCGTCGTCGCGGCCGATTTCTTTTGCACCGTGGCCGGGTGCGGCGGCCTGCTCGGCCGTTTTCCGGGCTGCGCCGTCGTCGTTTTCCGCTGCACCGTCGCCGGATGCGGCGCCCGCTGCTTTTTCCCCTCGCCCTCGCCGTTCGCCATCGCCGCCTCCTCCGCGTCGTTCCCTGGGAAAACCTTACCGCAGCTTCTCGTACACGTCGCGCGGCCCGCGCACCGATCCGCTCACCGGCGTCTTCACGTCGGCCGCGCGGAGCACGTCGAGCGCGAACGCCGAGCATTGCTTCGACTGCAGGTTGAACCGGTGTCGCCCCGACTGATACTCGGCCACCTTCGCCATCGCCGCCTGCGCCTGCGCCGCGTCGATGGGATATTCCTTGAGCCGCACCCCGGGCTTCTCGAAGGCCGTTTTGTCGTCGTGCACCATGCCGGGGACGCCCGACATGAGCTTGCCGAGGTCCCGGTGCGGATCGTAAGAGCTGTAATTCTGGGGTGAAAAACCCCAGGCGTGCCGCTCCCCGGTCGGCTCCTCGAGCGCGACGAAGCTATGGCCGGCGAGCGGCTCCGGGAGGCTCTCGTTCTCGTGCATGTACGTCCCGAAGATGAGCCGGTATCCCGCGCCTTTCGCCTGCGCCGCCCGCATTTGCAGCGGCCCGACGTTTTGCGCCGGCGGCCCGAAGGCGGGGAAGGGGCGCGTATTCGCGGCCATCTTCGGTTGCCCCGTGGCCACCGCCCGCCCCATACGATCCGCCTCCGCTTCCAGCTCGAAATCCTGCACCACGGCGATCCCGTCGCCCAGCGGGTTCGCCACCCGCCCCTCGCGCTGCTGCACCACGTGCGTGAGCTCGTGCCCGAGCAGCTCCTGCCCTCGCGAGGTGTGTGGCTCGTAAAACCCGGGCGCGAAATGAATGTCGGTGCCCAGCGTGAACGCGATCGCCCCGATCGACGCCGCCTCGCCGCCCACGTGGACCCGCACGTCGGAGAAATCCGCCTCGAAGAAACTCTCCATTTTGCGTAGCACCGACGGCGGGAGCGGCTGCCCCTCGCGCGCCGGCTTGCCTTCGAGGAAACCCTGGGGCGGCTGAAAGGCGTGCACGCCCGAGGGCTGCGCCGCGCCGAATGCAGTCGGTTCGTCCGCGGCGCGCCTTTGCAGCGGGGCGCCGCGCATCGCGGCGTGCGGCGGACGTTCGGTGGGCCGCGGCGCCGCGCTTTTTCGTTGCGCCACCGTGGCCGGGTGCGGGGGCAGGGAGGTCGTGCTGCGCTGGATGGTTTTGGCCGCGTGCGGCGGTCTCGTCGCGTACGGCCGGAAAAACGCCTGCGCCAGCATCGACGCCGGGATACGATTGGCGGGATAACACGCCTGGATGACGCGTTGTTTCGGGCTCATGGCGATCGCGTCCGAGCTGCGCGGGGGCCGGGGCCATGCCCAGGACCCTCCGGGGCTAGATAGGTTTGAGCGTACCACCGCACGCGGCGAACCAGCAAAGGTGCGGCATGTTCCGTGCGGCTCTCCCAGGTCACCGTGCTCGCGGCCAGCAAGAGGAGAAGCAACGCGGGCACCCCGACGAGCGCGGGTCGGAAACGCCGCAAGAGGGCCCGCCGCGCTTCCACGCGCCGCGCCATTTCGACGCGCCGCGCTTCCTCGCGCTCTGCGCGCGCCGCCGCGAGTGCCTCTTCCCCGAGCGTCCGGTCGACGAGATACACGAGTCCCGCCGCCGCGCTCCGGTGCCCGAGCGGATCCTCCACGTTCGCGGCCACCGAAAACCAGAAATCGTGTCCGGGCCATCGCGTTCGCATGAAGTCCGCGATGTCCGTCGCGAGGGCGGATACGTCGGCGTCCACCGCCGCCGCCTCGGCGCGCCGCGCCTCGATCTGCGCGGGGTTCGTGAACGCCGCCCGATCGGCCGGCAGCATACGACCATACCGCGCGAAGAGCCGATCCCGCGCCGCCGCGTCCTCGTCGTCCGTGCTCCCGAGCGCGACGAGATCCGCGAAATTGACCTGCACGGCAATGGGCACGTCGCGCGCGTCCTTGCCCATGCGCCCCGCGAATTGCTCCACGAACGCCATCACGGCGTCGATCCGCGCGCGCACCTCCTCGACCTGCGCGGCCGCGGGCTCGGCCGTCGCTTCGCCGGCCGGGAAAAGGTCGCCATAAGCAGGTACGAGCGAGGGATGCACGTGTCCCGGGACCAACCCTTTTCGCCGCGGCGGCACGGGCGGGGCCACGCAAAGGACGATGCCTCCGATTCGACCGATCCGCGGCTCCAGCGCATCGCGCAGCGCCCCGGCCTCGTCCCGCGCCGCGTCCACGATCGCCCCCGGCACGTCGATCACCCGCACTGCGCGCTCGCCGATTTCGATCCGATGCTCCGTCACCGCCGCCGTCGGCGCCGGGTTTGCCCCCGTCTCCACCCGCGGAGGACCGATTCCCTCGGGCGTCACGGGCGCCATGCGGGCGTATTGGCTCCACCGCATCCGCGTCCGGGTTTTTCCGGACCGACGCCAGCCGAGCAGCAGGATCGCAGGTTCGCGCTCCCGATCCGGCGCGGGGCTCCCGCTCATGCGCGCCCCTCGGCGGTTCGTGGCCCGAGGGCGCGGAGGACGAACCCCGTCACGCGCGCCCGCTCCCCCTTGCCGAGCCACTCCACCGCGGGCAAACCTTCGATTTCCTCGGGGCGAATCCGGTTCGTCAGGAAATGCAGACGCTGGTTCGACGAGCCCCGCAAGGGTAGCCGCGCTGCGAGGTCGGCCTCGTATCGGCCGTCGATCAGCAGATCGACCTCGGCGAGCAGCGCCCGGGAATGAGGTCGCACGTCTCCTTCGATCTCGTCCCGGGCAAAACCCGAAAATGCCACGACGTCCGCGCCCTCGGCCCGAAGCGCGCGGCAGAGCGCCGCGAAGCCGAGCGCTTGCTCGAAGGGTTCTCCGCCGCTCAACGTCACCCCGCGCAAGCCTCGGAAGGAGCGCACCCAGGACGCGGCTGCATTCACCGTGCAAACGCGCCGCGGCGCCGTGGCCCAAGTTTGCGGGTTGTGACAGCCCCGGCATCGGAGCGAGCAGCCCTGCGCCCAGAGGACCGCGCGCGCGCCGGGGCCGTTCGCGCGTGACGGCGCGACGGCATCCGCGAGGTTGAGCAGGAGGTCCGTCACGACGAACCTTGCCTCCCCGTCGCCGTTACGTTTTGCAGGACAACCTCCGCGCCGCCCGCGTCATCGCCGCCCGCGGGCCAGAGCGCGCGCCCGTCCTCGCCGTAGAGTTCCGCCTCGACGCCTTGCGCCCGCAGCGCCCCGAGCACGTCCGCATAACCGCCGTGCACGCACGCTGGACCGTCCCACTCTGCGGGCCCGCGCATTTCGATCGCGTCGATCTCCGGGAGCGCGGCCCACGACACGAGGTGCTCCGCGATCCGCGCGAAGACGCCGTGATCGTCGGAGAGCTCGGCGACGAACGCGCCTTCGCGCGGCTCGAATCGAACCTCCGAGGCCCGGAGCCCCGCCGCGACGCCACCCTCGCAGAGCGACACGACCCGCGCCCGCGCCCGCGCCGCGAGCAGCGCATCGAGCTCGCCGAGCAGGGCCCCGACGTTCGCCGGGCCGTCTTGCACCCTTCGTCCGGCCAAACCTCGGAGATCGGCCGTGAGCCCCGCGCGAAAAGCTTCGAGCTGCCGCTGCCACGCGGGCGCCTCCAGCACGGCGAGCGCACGCGTGAGCGCCTCTTGCCTGGCCGCGATGGCCTCTTCCAGCGTGCGTGGCGAGACCCGCGCAAGGAGAGCGTCCACGGCCCCGAGCCTCGCCGCGTCCGGCTGGCGCGTGAATTCGACGAGCGCGGCGCGGGCCTGCTCGGCCTCGCGATCGAGCGTGATGCCGAGCGTCGCGCATGCCGACAAGAGACCGAGGATCCGCTCGACGCGCCGGAGGCACGCCTCCACGGGCGCCGTCCTCGGCACTATGGCCGATGGCAAAGGCTTCGAGGCCTCCGCCTTCGAGGCCTCCTCACGCGCCAGCTTCGCTCGTTCGGCCGCAGCTCGCCGCAGGGCCTCCTCGTCCCGCTTGCTCGGCCGAATGCGCAGCGATTTCACCCCGCTCATGCCTAACCCCCTTGCCAATCGATCTGGGCCTCGATGCGCTTCAGGGCCCCGTCCTCGCCGCTGTCGTCGACGGGCGGGGAAGGGGGCGCTTCGGCGGGGCGGGGCAGGGGGCGCGGCCGCTTCGGGGGCGCGGGCGGGCGCAGGCACGTGTACTCGAAGATCGGCGCCTGCCCGAAGCGCAGGTCGTGCCGGTGCGTGACGAGCCAGCTTTCGAGCTTGCGCAAAAGGCCCGCGCGATCTTCCGGATCGAGCCGCGGCCCGGCGGTCTCGATCTCCCATTGCGTGAAGAGGGATTCGGCGAGCGCCGAGAAGCTCTGCCGGCGGTCCAGCGTGAGCTCGCAGAGCGCGGTCCGTCCCTCGTCGCGCGTGGTTCGAATCCGAATGGTGACCAGCATCGGGCCTTCCGGGCGAGTTTCCCCCTCCGGCGGGACGAGGGTACCAGGCGTCACGAGGATAGGGCCAAATAGATGGCGAAGGCGCAGCACGCGTGGTTGAGCGTCGCCGCGGATCCGCGTACGATCGACGCGATATGTGGCGTACTCCCAAGGCCCGGACCCTCGCCCTCGCGCTCCCCGTCGTGCTCGGCATGGGGTGCTCGCTCATCCCGCTGCAAGTGCAGACGCAAGCGCAGACGAGTGGCTTCGGAGAGCCCGAGCCTGTCGAGGTCCCCCCGGAGAATCGTGCCGCCGCGCGGGTCGCGGAGGTCGAAAAGGAAGAGGACGCGGAGGCCACGCGCGTCGAGGAGATCCAGGCCGAGCTCGCGTCGCTGCGTGTGAAGATCACGGCAGGCAAGGACCTCGTCGACGACGCCGGAGCCTTCGCCGAGCGTGTGATGGAGCTGAGGCGCACCAAAGCCGTCAGAAACGGCGAAATCGAGGTCGCGAAGCTGGAGCTCGAGGCCGCCGGGTACCTCGAAAAGTCGATCGAAAAAGCTCCCTCGCTCGAATCGTTCGACCTGCTCACCGAAGTCGCGCCGCACGCCGACGCCGACGCCATCGTTCTCCGGGCCTGCCATCGCGTGAGGCCCAAGGTCCCCGCAGACGATGTCCCTTCCTTCACCGGCGCGTGCCTCTCTTGGGCGCACGACGACGCGAAGCAATTGAAATGGGCGAACGCGAGCAGCGACGTCGCCAGGTTCCGCAAGATCGAAGCCGAGCGTGTCGCCGCCGAGGCCGCGGCCCAGGAAACCGAACGAAAAGCGCAGGCGAAAACTGCGCGTTACGTGGCGGCCGCGGTCCTCGCCGCGGGCCGCTGCAAGTTCAGCAATTGCTTGAAGGATGGGTGGACGACCTCGACGCCCGAGGGCGACATCGACGTGCGTTGCTCCTTCGGCGATTGCATGAAAGACGGCTGGGAGGCCCGTTACCCGGATGGCACGACGGCGCGGACGCGGTGCTCGTTCTCCAATTGCATGAAGGACGGCTGGGAGACGAGCTTCCCGGATGGCACGACGGCGCGGACGCGATGCTCGTTCTCCGATTGCATGAAGAACGGCTGGGAGACGGACTTGCCCGGCGGTGAGTCGGCCCGCACGCGGTGCTCGTTCTCCGATTGCTCCAAGGACGGCTGGACCACGGACATGCCGGGCGGCCGGAGCGTGGTATGTCGCTGCAACTTCCAGAAATGCTTCGAGGACGGGGCCACCTGCAATTGAGGGGGCACGGCCCGGGCGAGCCCCGGCGTTGCGGAAAACTTGCCCCGCTGCGCGCGCCCTGCTCGTCTGCCCGGGCGCCTCATGGAGATCCCCGCCCTCGTCCAGAGCCTCGACCTCTCTCGCGAGGATGATGTCCCCTCGCTCGACTGGCTCGCCGCGAGCTGCGAGGCCCCTGATTCTTTCTGGTCTGCCCTCTTCGAATTCGTCCGCGAAAAAGGCCCGCCGCTCCGCAGTCGCCCGGGAAAATCGCAGGATCTCTATCACGACGCCGTCCTGCGTCACGTCGCCGCGAACCGGCCGGCGTTTGTCTGGTATGAACGTTCCACGGCGCGCTCGCTCTCGTTTTCCGCGCTCGACGCCCGCGCCTCCGCGTGTGCAGCCGCCTGGGCGCAACGCGGCGCCAAGGCCGGCGCGCCGATCGCCATTGTCCTTCCCCTCGGACCCGCGTTCGTCGTGGCCCTCGCCGCGGCCCTGCGCCTCGGCCTTTGCGTTGCCATCCTCGAACCCGCGGGCGCCAGCGCGCTCGCCGCGCGCCTCGAAGCGCTCGGGCCCGCGCACGTCATCTTCGATCCCGACGATCCTCCGCCGCTCGGTGATTTCGCCGCGCTCGCATTACCCCTCGTCGAGAATGGCCCCGCCCTGCGCGCGCCCCCGTATGCGTATGCGCCCGACGAGCCCTGCGGCCGTCTCTTCTCCCCGCTGCGCGCGCCGCTGCTCGTCCCCGTCGATCTTCCCGCCGCGCGTGCCCTCGAAGACGCCTTGCGCGACGCCGTGTTCGCTTATCGCATCGGCCCCGGCGACGCCCTCGCGGCGCCGGATTTCCCGATGCAGCAGCACATGCCGGCCCTGCTCCTCTCGACCCTTCTCGCGGGCGCGACGTTCGTTGACGTTCGAAAGGCCGACCTCGAAGAAGACCCGACCCTCCTCGAAAAATCGCCGATCACCGTGCTCGGCGCGGCCCCGACGGTCGCGGCCCACCTTCGCCGCAAACCCGCGCGCCTCGCGCGCCTCCGTCACGTCTTCCGGAGCGTCGACGAGCCTCTCGACTGGATCGGTCACAACGAGTTCATCAAAAAAAACGACCTCGCGCGTGCTCCGGTGAGCAACGTCCTCGTCGACGCGGCCAGCGGCGGCTGCCTGCTTTTCTCCACCCGCCGGCCCGGCAGCAGCAATGCCCGCGCCTTGCCCGCGCCCGGCCGTCCGTACCTCGTGCTCGATTCCGGCGGCAGCGGTGAACCTGCCGTCGGCGCGACCGGCGTCTTCGTCCCCCTGCCCGGCAAAGAAGGGTTTTTCATTCTCGCGAGCCTCGGCGCCGAGTTCCTGTATGGCTCGACCCTGCTCCCGCGCCGCGCCGCGCGCGTGTATCCCGCGAGCGAGGTCACGGCCCGCGTCTCCACGCTGCCCGGCGTCGTGGGCGCCGCCGTCGTGCCCGTGCCGACCGGAGAACCGGGCGCCCGCTGGGCCTTCCTCCTGCTCGTCTTCACGGGCGCGAGCGACGTCCCCGCAAAGGATGTCTCCGCCCTCGTTTCCCGCACGATCCGCGATGATCTCGGCGAGGACTTCCTCCCGCAGCGCGTCGAGATCTTCCCCCTCTTCCCCCGGCGCGTCGGCAAGGAATTGGACCTCGACTGGTGCCATCGGCAATACTCCTCGGGCATCCTCCTGCGGAAGGCGGAAAGCCCCGTCTTCCGCGATCTGACCGGCCTCCGGGCGCAGATGCTCGGGACCTGACGGGTCTGTCCCGACATACACCTCGGTCCGAGGTCTTCGTCATGCTCGATCCGAACCTCGTCACGCACGCCCTCTCCGGCCCCGGAATGGATGCGACCACCGCGGCTGTGGACGATACGTTGCGCCTCGCCCAGGGCGGCGAGCTGCGCGCCGCCGCCGAGCGTGCCTCGCTCTCGATCGAAGCCGGCGCGACCGACGCCCGGCTCGTCGCGGCCTTTTTGCTCGGCGTCTTCGCCGAGCGAGGCCCGATGGCATTGCCCGAGATCCTCGCGACCACACGTTTCGCCCTCGAAGGAGGCTTCCGCGCGCTCCGGCCCTTCCAGCGCAAGGCGCGCGTGGCCGACTCGGCCTGGACGCTTTTGTTCCGCGGGATTCGAGCGTCCATCGACTTCCACGAAACCAAGCGCGACGCGACGTGGAAGACCTGGGCCACGACGATCCCGCGCGATTTGCTGACGAAGACCGCCGCCGAGGCCGAGGCGCTCGCCAAGGCCATCACGGCCGCGATCGAATCTCCACAATCCGTGCGTGAGCTCTCCGCGCTGCGCGCCCGCAGCGAGAGCGTCTTCCAGCGCGTGCCGCCGCCTCCGCCTCCCCCGCCGCCGCCCCCGGCGGAGGTCACGCCCGCGGAGCCGGAGCCGATCGAGGAGCAAGCCCTGGACGAGCCCGAGGAGAATGCGCCCTCCGATCCCGAGCCTGTGTTCGAGTCGGAAAAACCCCATCCCAGCGCGCCGCCCGCCCGCACGATCGAGGTCTCGGCCGCGCTCGAGCAGTTCATCCGCAAGCTCGAAGCCTTCGAGCTCCTCGTGAGCCGCGGCGAGATGGGCAAGGCCGCGATCGTGGCCCAGGACGTGCGCCGCGTCGTCGATCGATTCGATCCGCGCGTGTACCTGCCCGCCCTGCTCGCCCCTCATTTTCGCCTTCTCTCGTCGCACATCGGCGACATCGCGCCCCACTGGGAGGCCGAGGGCGGCCCGGCGTGGCAGGCGCTCGAGCAGCTCTATCAGGTCGACCTCGACGCGTTCGTCGGGACCTGACGCATGGACGGGCCGGCGCCGCTGTCCTCCGAAATGCCCCCCGCCCCGCCCGGCGCAGGTCGCGTCGCGCTGGAGGAGGCCATTTCGCGCGCGGCCCCCGCCTTCGAGCTCCCGGCCCTCTTGGGCTTGCTCCGTGCGCGTTTTCCCGACCGCCTCTTGCGATTTCGCAGCCACCCCTCGCTCGCGCTCGAACCCACGCTCGTGCGCGCAGTCGAGTTTTTCGGCGACCATATCATCGTCACCCTGAACCTCGGCCTGCGCGCGGTCACGACCCCGCTGCCCTCGTATTTCCAGGAGCTCTTCGCGCATCCGCAAGCGGGTCCCGCGCTCGAAGGCATCGTCGCGCTCGCCGACCATCGGCTCCTCGCCGATCACGCCGATTCGCGTGCGCCCGTGCAGCGCGAGCGCCTCGTCCCGCGCCCTCGTTCCCTGCGCGGCTCGGCATTCGCGCTCGCCCGCCCCTCGTCGCCGATCACGCTCGGCTGGCTCTTTCGCAAGGTGTATCCCGAGCTCGAAGTCTCGGTGCGCCGCGCTGGGCACGAGCGTCGCTTGCCCGCGCCCGACGCGCGGATTGGACAGGCGACGCTCGGCATTTCCGCGCTCGGGGGCGAGGCCGAGGTCTCGGTGCCCGGGATCGATGCCATTCTGGTGACCGACGCGTCGCGGACCTGGACGAATGAACCGTGGACACGCGAGGCGCGCGCTCGTCTTTTTGATCATGTCTTGCCCGCGCTCGCCGGCGCGGCCGTGCACCTGCGCGTGCTGCTCGTCGATCACGAGGCGTCGGGCAAGCTCATCGTCCGCGGGCCGGGCGAGCTCGGCTGGGATCCGCTCGCCAAATCGCGGCCTTCCGAGATCCACACGCTCTTCGAGGGGCGCCCGCCCGAACGCCCGGCTTGACGGCAAATTTGTCCCCGGGAGCGCGCCCGTGGAACGCTATGCGCGATTGGAACCGTAAAGCCCCGAGCCCCCACGGTTCGGTCCTCGGGTTTTCTGCACGAGGGGGGCAAAGGCGAGCGTCGCATCGCTGGCAAACGCGCGTCTTGCCTCGTTTGGACGAGGTGGTGGGGAAGGAGAACCGATCTTGAGCAAGTATATCCAGGACCAGATTTTCAAGTCCAGGCTCACCATCACCTATCGGACCAACATCACCGGCACGCCGCAGCAAGAGAAGCTGCCCTACCGGGTCCTGGTCCTGGGTGAGTTCGAGGGCCGCTCCAAGCGCGCCGCGGGCCTCCTGCCCGCCCTCGCCGAGCGGAACGTCCGCTCGATCAAGCGCGGGACCACCGTGGACGATCACCTGAGCGAGATCGTCCCGACCTGGCATTTGCCGAAGGCGCTCTCGCACCTCAAATCGAGCCTGCCCGGCACCGTGACCCTCGACCGGATCGTCTGCACGGTCCCGAGCGGCGCCATCGCCCGCAAAGAGGCCGGCAAATATCCGCTCTCCGGCAAGGCGCGTTTCGAGAGCACGCCGGAGGAGAACGGCCTGAGCCGCGTCGACGGGGAGATCATCGTGGGCGGCACGCTCGACGTGAAATCGATCGACGACGGGGGCAACCTCGAGGTCCAGGGCGCGACGATCACGTTCTCCGGCGAGGTCGCCGGTGATACGATCGACCCGTCGACCCGCAAGAAGGTCGGCCTCGTGACGGGCCTTTTGCGCAATCGCGTGGTCGCGCTGGACGCGGCGAATGTGCCCAAGCCCGAGGCCGAGGACAGCGACGACGACGACGTCTCGAAGGGTCGGGTGTACGTCCTGCCCATCACCACGCCGCTCAAGGTCAGCGCGGAGCGCACGGTGGCCTTCGCGTCGATGAAGGATTTCACGCCGGACGCGGTGGCCAGCAGCATTCCCGAGCTCCAGCGGCTCCGCGTCATCAAGCTGATGATGCTCGAGCTCCAATCCATGCTGCGCAACCGCCCCGAGCTGCGCGCCCAGATGAAGCGCGCGCTCGCCTCGCCCGACGGGCTCAAGGAGCTCCAGAAGTGGGCGAAAGACAATTACAAGGTGCTCGCCATCTGAGGTCGAGGAGCGATCATGCCTGTCACGAATACAACTCCCAAAACCGCCGACGAACTCAAAGCGGATCTTCTCGGGGCGTTCGGCGAGACCGCGGGCGACCTCAAGGAAGGTGACTCGCTCAAGCTCCTCATCAGCGAGGTCAAGCCGGCGGCGCAGCCGACGGGCTCCACGGACGGCGCGCTCTCCCTCGCCGACGATTCCGGCGCGACGGCCCCGCTCAAATTCGATGACCGCAACGTCAACATCAACGACGGCGCGCGGTTCATGAACGACCTCGCGGCGCTGCTCGTCAATTGCAGCGACGACCTCACGCTCTCGCGCGACGAGGAGCTCGGACCGCTGCACGTCTTCGCGAGTTATTCGAACGTCGTCGAGGCGATCGCGCTCGTCGCGCAGAAGGTCGACGAGAAGCTCGGCAAGCACCTCGACGACGTCTTCCACGACGACGATTTCCAGGCCCTCGAGGCGGTCTGGCGGGGGCTGCACCACCTCGCGTCGGGCGTCGAGAGCGAGGACGTCATCATCGATTTCCTCGACGGGAGCAAGGCCGAGATCGGCGCCGACGTCATCGATCACGACACCGACATCTTCGGCGGTAGCCTCTTCAACAAGGTCTACATCCAGGAGTACGATCGGTACGGCGGCAAGCCCTTTGCCACGATGATCGGCCTCTACGAGTTCGACTCGTCGGACGAGGACATCGACTGGCTGCGCGCCATGGGCCGCGTGGCGAACGCCTCGCATTGCCCGTTCGTCTCGTCGGTCGCGCCGGACTTCTTCTCGCCCTGCAAGACGATGCAGGAGGTCGCGGAGATCGGCGACCTCGACGCGGTGCTCACGCACCCGCATTTCGGCAAGTACAACGAGCTGCGCGACACCGATTACGCCGCGTACCTCGGGCTCGTGCTGCCGCGCTACCTCCTGCGCCGCCCGTTCGGCCACTCGTACAAGCTCGAAGCGGGCAACCTCGTCGGTTACAAGGAGACGGTCCAGCCGGGCCGCACGGACGACGCGAGCAATTTCCTCTGGGGCAACGCGGCCATTCTCTTCGCGAAGAACATGGTCCGTTCCTTCGAGGGCTCGGGCTGGGCCCAGCACATTCGCGGGCCGCGCGGCGGCGGCATCGTCGAGGGGCTCACGGTCTACACGTACGAGAAGAACGGCTACGAGCACCAGCAGCCGCCCGTGGAGATCGCGATCCCCGATTACCGCGAGCTGCAGTTCGCCTCGAACGGCTTCATCCCGCTCGTGCACAAGAAAAACGAGGCCGTGGCCACGTTCTTCAGCGCGCAGTCGCTCAAGAAGCCGCGCACGTTCGTCGAGGATCTCAACACGAAGAACGCGCACCTCGTCACGAACCTCGCGTACTCGTTCTCGATCACGCGCATCGCGCATTTCGTCAAGCGCATGATGCGCGAGTACATCGGCAGCACGGCCGACGGGCCGTACATCCAGCAGGTGCTGGCGAACTGGCTCGGCGGGTACGTCACGACGGTCGTCAATCCCGACGATCTGACCTTGCGGTTCTATCCGTTCAAGGCCGTGAGCGTGAGCGTGGAGCCGAAGCCGGGTCCGTTCGGCTGGTACAAGTCGGTCATCTCGGTTCTGCCGCACGCGCAATTCGAAGGAATGGACGTCGAGCTCCGGCTCGAAGCGGCCCTGGGCGGGCCCTGATACGGGATCGAGCATTCAGGAAAGGATGAACGGCCATGCCGGAGTTTCGTAAAGTCCTCGACGTTTATCAGGGCTTCAACTACAAGAAGGACAAGCAGACAGCGGTCGGTTTCATCACGTCGATCAAAGTCGGAGATACGACGCTGACCGCCGATCTGACGTGCAAGAACCCCACGAACCCGACCGAGGATCTGGCGGTCGTCGCGGTCCTGCGCGACATCCTCTGGGAGACGGGCGTCACCGACGCGGTGTATCTGACCGGGCAGGTCTCCGCGTCGAACAAGCAAAACATCGCCCTCCTGATTTACACCTCCATGACGAACGTGCTGGTCACGTTCCAGTTCTCGGTCTACGAGTACGATCCGGTGCAGAAGGAGTATTACCTCTGCTTCCACTCGAACTCGACCGACATGAATGGAATCCTGGAGAAGCGGGGCGATGAGCTGAACCTCTCGGTGGCGGACGACGCGTCGACCGAGGTGCAGTCGCCCATCAACTTCACGTTCAACACCGGCATCAAGCCCCAGCCCTCGGCGCAATCGCTGCAGGTCGCCGTCGGCAAGGGGAAAAACTTCGCCAAGCTCTGGGGCTTGGCGCAAAGCTAGCCGGGACGAACCGTGACGGCGCTGGCACGGCCGAAATGGCGGATCGGGCAGGTCCTGCTCCCCGAGCATTTCCTCGGCCTCGAGGAAGCGCTTTCGGCCGAAGCCGCGCTCAGGGCGAGCCACATCGGTTTGCCCCTCACCGGGATCGCGCGGCTCGAATGGAACGGCGACGATCCCAAGAATGGCGTGCTCTGGGTGTCGGGCCTCACGGCCGTCCTGCCGGACGGGGCGCTCGTGGATGTGCCCGGCAATGCCCGCCTCAGCGCGCCGCTCGATCTCAAGGCCGCCGGGCGGCGCCGCGTCGAGGTGTTCGCCCACGTATTGCCTCCGGACGACGAGGCGAACGCGGAGGGGGCGCTCGAACCGCCCTCGCCCAAGGAAATCCCGCGCGTCTTGCTCCGCGTCGTGCTCTCGGCCGAGGCGAGCATCGAAGGCAGCATCGGCCGGGCGGAGCTCGGCCAATTCGAGGTCACGACCGGGGGGCAATTCCGCCTCTCGACCGATTTCATCCCGCCGCTCGTGCGGATCGGCCCCACGCCGTACCTCGCGCCGCGCCTCACGCGCCTGCGCGGCGAGCTCGCCGAGATCGAAGGCGCGCTCGACGATCTCGCGCTGGAGGCCGTGGCGCGCGGGGATTCGGCGGCGCCGCTCTTTCGCGTGCGCGTCGAGGCCCGCAAGCTCAGCGGGCTGCTCGACGACATGGACCGCGGCGTCCACCTGCACCCGTATCCGGTCTATTCGGCGCTGCGTAATTTCGCGCTCGAGCTCGGCCTGCTCGACGAGCGGGCCGCGCCCTTCTCGGCGCCTCCTTACGACCACCACGATCTCGCCCGCATTTTCGGCGTCGTGCTCGACGAGATCTCGTCGCGCGCCCGCGTGCCCACGCCCGAGGAGCCTGCGATTTCGTTCGTCTCCGAGAATGGGCGCCTCGTCGCGGGGGATCTCCCGCCCGAGGCCCTCGGCGCGACCGAGCTTTACGTGGTGGTCCTCAAGAATCGGACCGCGGACAAACTGCCGCTCGAAGGGACGGTGCTCTCGAGCCCGGGGCGGCTCCGCCTCGTGCGCGAGCACGCGCTCCGCGGCATGCGCCTCGTGTATTCGCCGAACCCGCCATTCCGGCATCGGTTCGGCGGGCCGGTGGATTTTTATCGGATCGTGGGGGCGGGCTCGTCGGCGGGCGACGACGCGCGCGAGTGGGGGGCCGTGCTCCGGGAGCGGGCGATCTGTTTCTTGATGCCCAAAGAGCTCGAGGGCTTGCAGGTGCTGCTCTCCTGGAGGCGGTCGTGATAGAAGGGACCGCGGAGGAGGCCGTCGTTGTCGTTCTTCGGCAAGCTCAGGGGCGATCACGAACCCCGTCTGGAGAGCATCGCGCGCAACCTCGAGGTGTCGCTCAACGCGAAGGGCGGTTATGCCTCGGCCGTCGAGGTGTACGGGCTCGGCCGGTACGACGGCCATTTCGCGACGAAGCCCTTGCTCGACGAGCTCTGCGCCGAGATGCTCGGGGTCGTGCGGGCCTACGAGCCGCGGCTGCGCGAACCGAAGCTCACCCTGATCGGCCGCGACCAGGGCCTCTGGGTGCGATTCACGCTCACGGGGCTCGTGGGCGGACAGCCGGTGACGTATCACGTGTTCATGCACAGCGTCTTCCGGAACGTCTCCGTGCGCCGCGGGTAGGCTCGTCCTGCGGAGGCGGGCCTTGAAGGAAAAACTCGAAATCACGCTGGCGCTCACGGTCGGGGGGACGGAGCACACGATCCCGGGCGGCAACGTGCGGGGTTTTTCCTTGCGCATGGAAGCGTGGGGCGTCTCGGGCTCCGTCGAGTTCGTCATGCAGGACGACTCGTCGTGGGGCGGGAAATACACCGACGACCTGCTCGCGGATTTCGTGAAGGCCGATCTCGGCGAGGTCTCGCTTTCGATCAAGCCGGGGCACCTCGAAACGGACACCGAGGCGGACGACGCGGAGATCACGACGAGTGGCCTCGTGCTCGAAAAGTCGGTGCGCGAGGAGACGATGCAGCGGGTGATGGACGAGCCGGCGGTGCTCGTCCGGCGCTACCGCGTGACGTTCGTGGACCCGGCGCAGGCGCTCTGGCGGCAGCATTTTCCCTGCGCGCTTTATACCGAGACGACGTTCAAGGACGTGATCGAGGCCCACAAGGGCGACAAGATCAGCCTGACCTACGATTGGGACGTCATCACCACGACGGCGTCGCAGATCTTTTTCCACCTCGATCCGGCCGCGCGATCGAGCTTTTACGATCTCGTGATCTGGTACGTGCGCCACCGGAACGGCGTCTTCACGTACGACCACGCCGAGGGCACGTATTCGATCAAGGGAGCAAAGGATACGAGCGGGGAGGCTTCGGAGCTTTTGCTCGACGATCTCTCCTCCATGACCTCGTTTTTCCCCGAGGTCCCGCGTTACAAGCCGCGCGTCCTGAACTCGTACACGGAGAGCACGGCGACCGAGCTCGTCGACAACACGAATGCCGCCACGGGCATGTATCGCGACACGCTCCTTCGCACGCCGATCGCGCAAGACGTCGACGATCGCGTCACCCTGGAGACCGCGCGGCCCCTCCTGCCCAAGCGCGAAGTCGAGCTTTCGTTTCGACGTTTTCCCACGGTGGCCGTCTCGCCGGGCAGCTTGCTCGACATCTCCACGAAGGGCGGACACAGCTCGAACCTGATCGCGGCGACCGAATCGTTCCGCGTGTTCTTTCTTTCGCTCGAAGCGCGCGCCCTCGATGACGGGTCCGAGCCGACCTACGGCGACACCGCGGCGAGTTTTTCCGTCGAATGCACGGCTCGCCTCGAAGAGAAGAGCGAGGCGCGTGTTCGCCTGCCGTCCACCGTCGATCCGCGCTTCCCCGGTCACCTCGAAGGCAAGGTGGTGAGCGCCGTCGGGGAAGATACGGACATCACGTACGATTTCGCGACGGACGAGGATACGTCGATCGATCAATACACGGTCAAGATCCCGCTCTTCGAGAACAAGGAGATCACCGCGCCGTACGAGCCGGAGAGCGGGGCGGGGAACCTGTATCTGCCGCTCTACAAGAATCAGCGCGTGCTCGTGGCCCTCGATTTCAGCAAGGCCACGGTCATCCGGATGCTCGATTGGCGCGCCGAGGCGCGCGTGGCCAAGGACGGGCAGGGGCAGCACCTCTTCCTCGGGAAAACCTCGACGAACAACACCTCCGTGCTCCACGATTACCAGGACGAAAAGCCGGTCCTGCGTGTCTTGCGCACGAACGACAAGGACACCGTGCTTCTCCGGCTGGAGGAGGGCAAGATGACCCTCAAGGTCGAGGAGACGGGAGGGTAATCGGTCATGCCGCTGGTCTGCACCATCGAGATGGACAAGACCGCGGGGATCACCGTGACCGTGGTCAACGCCGACGCCAGCATCACGCAGACCATCGTGATGGACGGGACGAAGATCGAGATCAAGGTCGCCGGCGATTCGGCGACGAGCACGATCACGCAGACGTCGGAGAAGATCGCGATCGCCTGCAAGCAATTCGAGGTCACGGCCGACGAGACGATCACCATGACCTCCACGAAGGCGTCGAGCTGGACGAGCCAGGACACGTTTTCCGTGCAAAGCACGAAGGACGCGACGATCGCCTCGGACGCGAATGTGTCGATCTCGGGGGCGCAGAACGTCACCGTCGAGGGGACGTCGAAGGTGGGGCTCACGGGCGCGAGCTCGAATACGTTGACGCTCGAGAGCGCGGGCGCGACGTTGTCCACGTCGGCGACGCTCACGCTCGAAGGGACGAGCCAGATCTCGGCCAAGGGCGCGATGATCGAGGCCAAGGCCGATGGCACGATGAACCTCGAATCGTCCGGAATCGCGACCCTCAAGGGCGCCATGACGAACGTGCAGGGAAACCTGGTGAATCTCGGATAGGAGGGGACGATGGCAGAGGTCGAGACCTTGAATTCGCTCTTCCTGGAGGAGCTCTCCGCGCTCGACGCGTTCGCCGCGCGCCGCGAGGCCGAGGGCGCGCTCTCGCTCGGGGCCGAAGATCCCGACGTGCGCCGGATCCTCGAAGCACAGGCGTTTTTTTCGGCGAGGACACGCGCCGCCGCCCAGCGCGCGACGGCCGCGGCCGTCCGTCGAATCGCCGCCGGCACGCTCGACGAGCTGCTCGTGCCGGCGCCCGCGTCAATGATGGTCGAATGCGTGGTCGGCGAGGAGCGCGTCGAGCCCGCGGTCCTGCCGCGAGGCACGCTTTTCCGCGCGATGTCGACCGAGGGCAAGGTCGGGCTTTTTGCGATGATGCGACCGCTCGCGATCCTGCCGATCGACGTCGCGGGCGCGCGGCTCGTCGAGCAGAACCGGCGGCTGTTCGTGCGGATCCGCCTCCGCGCCCGGCGCTCCTGGAAAAACGCGGCCACGCTCTCGTTTTACGTGCGGCGCCTCGACGATTATCGCGCCTCCCTCGCGCTGCACGATGCGCTCTCCCGCCACCTCACGCGCGCCTTTGCCGTCGCCGGCTCGGACGGGCCCGAGATCACCTGCCGCGTCTCCTTCGGCGCCCCGCGCGCGAGCGCCCTCGAAGACGGCGACGACCGCGGCTCGCTGGCCCGCATTCGCTCGTTTTTCCACCTGCCCGAGCAGGAGCTTTTCGTGCAGGTCGAGGTGCCGCAGACCCGCGCCCCGTGGGACACGCTCGACCTCTTCCTGGAGCTCGACGAGGAGTTCCCCACGACTTTGTCGGTCTCGAACGATACGTTCCGCTTGCACGTCGTGCCCGTGGAGAACGCGTGGGTCGATTTCGCCGAGCCGATCCTCTGGGACGGCACGCGCACGACGGCGCCCGTGCGTTCGCCCTCGCCGCTGCTCGAAGGCGTCGAGCCCGCGGGGGTGCGCGGGGTCTACAAGGCCACGGATCGTGGCCTCGTACCGATTTTGCCGGCGGCGCTCGCGCAGGACGGCGATACGTACGAGATCGAAGAAGGCGACGGGGTGACGGAGCTCAAGCTCTCGATCGACGGCGCCTTCGAGCAGCCCTGCAAGGTGCTCGCCGAGGCCCGTTTTTCGCAGCCGGTGCTCTGGTCGGCGTCGCCGGGCAAGCTCGCGCTCGGCTTGCAGACGCGGCATTTGCCGGGCGTCTCGTTCCGGCTCGTCGGCAGCATGCGCGCGCCCGCGGAGAGCCCGCTCGCGCGGGATGCGGCGCGGTGCCTCGACGTGCTTTCACTCCGCATGCGGCCGGCGCTCGGGCGGCGGGACCTCGTGGGGATGCTGGAGATCCTCGGCGCGAGCGGGGACGGGGCGTATCGAGGGTTTGCCACGCTCGTCGACGAGCTCGATTCTCGCGAGGCGCCGGATCCGGCACGGCGCGCGGGAGGCATTCGTCGCGTGTATCGGCTCGCGGTGCGGCAAAGGAGCCCCGAGGAGGCGCCGCTCGTGCGTCGGCTCTCGGCGCAGATCGCCGCGCTGCTCGACGCGTGGACGGAGGAGCCCGTGGACGTGGAGATCACGACGCGCCCGATGGCGGGCCAGCGCGCGCTGTCCGGAGGGACGAAGCCATGAGCGCGACGGGCACGCTCGATACCCGCGCATTCGCGGAGATCGTCGCCTGCATCGAGGATACCGGGCGGATCCTCGACACGGCCGTGCGAAACAACAGGACACGTGACGTCGAGGCGCTCCGGGCGAAGCTCCGGAAGAGGCTCGACGACCTCGACACGAAGCTCGACAAGATGGTCTCGCCAAGCACCATGGAGGGCGTCCTCGTCCCGCTCGTCGTTTTCCTCGACGAACGCGTGCAGACGCGGCTCGCGCGCGAGGGTGATCCCGAGAGCCCGCCGTGGCCGCTCCTTCAATGGGACCTGCTCGGCGAGACCGACGGCGGCGACGAGTTTTACGAACGCGCGGCGCTCCTCACGCCCGAGAGCAAGCCCGAGCCGCTCGTGGTCGCGACGTACCTGCATTGCCTGGAGTGTGGTTTCGTGGGCCGTCATTTCGACGAGCCCCAGGAGATCCGCGCCTGGAAGGAGAAGCTCGCGCGGTGCCTGCCGCGGAGCGAGGCCGCGCAGAAGACGACGGCGGCCCCCACGGTTCGGGCCCGGCCTGCGCTGCGGTACGCCCTCCTCGCCCTGGGCGTCGCGGCAGGTTTTCACGCGGTTTTTGCCCTCGTCAGCCTTCTGTGGTGAAGTGCCGAGGGAATGGCGGCCGGAGGCAAGGAGAGCGATACGCAGTCCTCGCTGCTCGCACGATGGCGAGCGAGTGGGCGGCGTCCGTCCGCGCCCCCACCGCCTCCCCGGATCGAGGTCGACGCCGCGCCCCGCTCGCCGCCTCCGCCGGACGCGGCGGCCCTGCTCGCGGCCGTCGAGGCGGGCGCCGCGGGCGTCGTGCCTCCGCACGTGCTCGCGCCGTTCGTGAAGCCCATCCGCGAGGCTCTCGCGTTGCCGCCCGAGGCGCGGGATCCGAAGGCGCTCGCGCTCGCTTTCGATCGGGTGGAGGAGCTACTCGAGGCCTTTCTCTTCGCCGGGCGACGTGCGCCCGCGGCGGGGGGGTAGGGCGGCGAGGAGGCGCGCGCGATGCAGCAGGCCGCAACGCAAGTCGCGTCCTTGAACCCCTGGGTGATCGCCGCGATCGCCCTCGTGGGGGTCTTGCTGCTCGTCCTCGGCATTTATTTGTTCGTACGGTCTCGTAAGAAGTCCGGCGAGGAGGCGCCCAAGGCGCCCTCGCCGCGTTCGCTCGGCCGGACGTGGGACGAATTCGTGCGCCGCCTGCCGGAGAGCGTGCAGGGCGCGCCGATCGTCGTCGTGCTCGGGGAGCGTCGGGCCGGGAAGACGAGCGTGATCCAGACGGGGCTCGCGCGCTCGGGTTCGGCCTCGCAGGTCGCGCCGAGTGATACGTCGGATGCGCGGCTCTCGATGTTCGCGGGCCAGCACGCGCTCGTGCAGGAGATCAGCGGCGAGCTGCTCGAAGACACGCGGCCCGAGGCGCGCTCTTCGCTCGCCGATCTCTGGAAGCCCATCGCGCTCCGGGTGCCGGTCGTGCTGTTCGTGATCGACGCGCGCGCGCCTTCGTTCACGCCCGCGGGCCTCCGGCGCCTCGGCGCGCTCGGGCGGGACGTGGTCGATCGTCTCACGTCGCTCCGGCGCGGGCGCGCGCCGCGGGTGCGCGTCGTCCTTTCACACCTCGACGAGCGCCTCGAAGGGTTCGTCCCGCTCGCGCGCGTGGCCGAGGACGAGGGCCACGCGACGCAGACCTTGAAGCCCGCGGGCCGGCGCGCGGCGGACCTCGAAGGGCTGCTCGCGCCGCTCGACCCTTGTTTGTCCTCGGCGATCAAAACACTGCCGGCCGCGCAGACGGCGGCGGTGACGAAGCTGCTCGCGGGCGGCGGGGGCAGCGTGTTCGCGGCGCTCGAGCCGTTCCTCGATGCATTCGTGGGGAATGCGACGCAGGTCGCGACGCCCGCGCTCGACGGGATCGTGGTTTCGGGTTTGCCCGAGGGCGCGGACGCGGGGATGGTGGGCGAGCCGCTCGGCCTCGACGCGCAGGCGGTGCAATCCGATTTCAATGCGCACGAGCAGCGGCGGACGCTGGGAGCGCTGGTCGTCGGGGCCGCCATTGCGGGGCTCATCGGCGGGCTGTATCTGTGGCACTGGCAGGACGTGAAGGCCGTGTCCGCGCAGGTCGCGGGGTTTTCCACGCTGCGCCCGCCGCGCAACGTGGAGATCGATCGGGCCGAAGGGAAAGCCGCGAAGGCGCTGCGAGCGGCGCTCCGGCCACGCTGGTGGCCTTTGCGATTCGCGTATCCGAACGCAAAAGAGGAGATCGACCGGCCGCGGACCGAACGCGACGGAGGCGGCGAACGCGAGCAGTTCCTGCGGCAGATCCGCGACGTGTATCTCCTGCCGGCGGCGAGGGCGTCCTCGCTGCCGGTGCGGCTTTATGCGGTGGCGCTGCTCCGGGCCTCGGAGGAGAACGATCTCGGCGAGCTCGCGCTGCGCGACAAGGAGACGTTCGCGCGGGTGCTCGAGGTGCCGGAGAGCGTGGTCGGCGATTACGTGACGTTCTCGTATTCGCCGTGGCGAGGGGCGATCGAGGGGCTCGACCAGGGCATTCCGCGGGGCGACTGGGAAGGGTTTCTGGGTTCGCTCGACGAGTCGTTGAAGAAGGGCGCGGTCCCGCCGGGCGAGATCGGCGCGCTCTCGGAGAGCGCGCGCAGGCTCTCGGATGCGCTGCGCGGCGTGGATGACGCTCCCTCGCAGAAGGAGCTCGAATCCCTGCTCCGCACGGAGAGCCCGGAGGATGCGGACAAACTGCTCGGCCCCGGAGGGAGCCATCAAATCCCGGACTGGGCACAGCAGAAGAGCAAGGAGCTCGAAGGGCTGCTCGGCGAGGTCGACGGCTCGAAGGTCGAGGTGCCGAGCGCGGAGAACCGGACGCTGCGGCAGATCGTGGGTGATCTCGAGGGGATGAAATGCCCCGCGGGGGATGCGGCCTCGAAGGAGACGTATCCGATCGACAAGAACCGCGTCTATCGCGCGGAGGACTGGGATCGGCTCGTCGCGTCGAGCAAGTCGTCGGCGTACGTGAAGGCGTTCGTGGACGATGTCCGCGCCAAGCAGCGCTCGCCGTTCTTCGGGCCAAACCAGACGTTCCCCGCGGTGGGCGCGAGCGACATGCCGGGGCGCGGCCCGAGCCGGCCCTTGCCCGGGCTCTACACGGTGCGGGCCGTCAATGACGAGCTCGTGCCCGCGTTCACGAAGCTCGACACCGCGCTCACGGGGGCGTGCGTGCAGCAGACGGAGCGCGACGAGCTCGCGCGGCTCGTGCGCGACGGGATGGACCAGTACGCGACGGCCTACCAGAACGCGCTGTTTTCCTACGTGCAGGGCTTCGGCTTCTCGGCGGGCTCGCTCGCGTCGCTCCGGACCGATCTGCAGGACATGGCCACGCCGAGCTCGTGGTTCGGTCAGTTCTGGACCACGGTGGCGGAGAATGCGGCGGTCGATCCGGGGAGTGATCCGAACCTCGCCATCTTGCGCAATGCGCTCCGCTCGTTCGATCCGATCGTGGCGCTCCAGCCCGAGAAGGGCAAACCCGTCAATCTCGACAAGTATTACGCGATCCTGACCCCGCTCATCGCCTCGCTGGAGGACGGGCCGCTCCAGGCGGCGGGCGCGCCGCTCGGGGATCGTTTGCCGCTCGTGGGGAAGCTCGGTTTGTCCCTGCTCGACCCCGACCCGAAGCACCCGATGCCGCAGGTCAAAGCGTGGCTCGACGCGGCGCGGATTCCCGGCGGGGACATGCGGAGGCCTTTCCTTCTGCCGGTGAACCAGGTCTACGAGTACGCCCTGACGAACGTCGAGAAGGCCGTCGAGAAGATCTACAAGAGCGAGATTCGTCCGCTCGGCGAGCCGCTCTGGGCGCGGTTTCCATTCATGCCGACGGCGAAGGTCGAGGCGCCGCCGAGCGAGGTCGATTCGGTCTTCGGCGTGAAGGGCACGATGCGCCTCGCCTTCAACGACGGCGTGGCGCCGGCCGCGCGGCGGAGCGACGGCGGGGCGTGGGTGGCGAAGCGGCCGCTCGATTATCGCGCCGTCGTGCTCCCGAAAGAGGCGCTCGAGGTCGGCGGCTGGTTCGATGATCTTTCGAGCCTGCTCTGGGACGAGGCGGGCAAACCCAAGGCGATCGCGCTTTCGGTGCGGCCGCATGCGCTGCCGAAGGTGGAGCGCGATGATCGCGTGGCCGTGACGATGTCCTCGCTCAGCGCGGGGGAGACGACGGTCGCGGGGTTCAATCAGGCGCCGGCGTGGAAATCGCTGCCCGTGCCCTGGTCGACGTCGACGCCGGCGATCGTGAGCGCGGAGCTCACCGACCTTTCGAGCGGCGGCAAGACGTCGCGGTCCGAGGAGGGGACGGGCGACGCGTGGCAGACGCTCCGGCTCGTTTGCGAGGCGCCGGCGTGGCGAGGGTCGACGGTGTCGTGGATGCTCGGCGCGCGTGTGGCCTTCGATCTCGGCTCGGATCCGTGGGACGTGCTGCTCCCGCCGCCGAACCGCGGGTATCGTTGCCCGTCGCGGCCGCCGCCCTCCACGACGCTAAGTGGACAAGCCTCGACGCCTCGTTGATACTGCGCTCGTGCGAGGTCACGCCTCCCTCTGCGGCCTGACCGCGCTTCTCGCCTCGGCGCTCGGGGCCGGCTGCGCGTCGTCGAATGCTTCCCAGGTGGAGCTCGTGCTCCGCCCGGCGGCCGACGCGAATGGCGCGCGCTCGGTGTACGTGCTCGCCCGCGCCATCGACGAAAAGACGTTCGGCGCGGAGTCGTACGAGTCCGTCGCGGCACGGGTGACCACGCCCGACGAGTCGGTGCAGAAATCGGTGGTGGTGCTGCCCGGGCAGACGAAGGTGATCAAGCTGCCGGTGCCGGAGAAGGGGACGCTCGCGATTTACGCGCTCCTCGAACGGCCGGACCGCGACGCGTGGCGGGTGCTCCTGTCGTCACCGCCGCCGGAGAAGATCGAGGTGCGCATCGAGCGGAGCAGGTTGTGCCGCGTCAGCAAGTCCGGCGAGACGTGCGTGCCGGGCGCGCCCTGACGCACGCAGCACGACCCCGCGAATCGATGGACGTGGTCGCGATTCTTTGAGATTCTTCCGAGCCGGCCGACGGCCTCGACGCTCGGAGCTCGTATGCAGATTCGTCCTCTCGGTAGGCATCTCGCGATCCTCGTTCCTCTCGTCCTCCTCGGCGCCGTGGCGCAGGGGTGCCTTGGCTGCGGCGAGGCCGAGCCGGCGGCGATCGTGGAGCTTCGGACCCGCTTCCCCGGGGAGGCGCCGCGCGTGCTTGCGGGCGAAGAGGCGTTCGTCGTGGGAGACGAATCGTTTGTCTTCCAATCACAATCGGAGGGGCTCGGGGCGCGCCTGCCACGCGAGGGCGACGGGGCGGTCGTGCTCGTCTTGCCGGACGGCGCGGAGATCCGCGTGCGCTCGCCCGGGATGCGCGGCGCGGGGGCGAAAGCCGAGGGCGCGGTCGTGTACGGGCGCGAGGGGGGTTCGTCGTTCTGGACGGCCGCGACCGGAGGAATCGAGGCGTGGCTGCTCCTCGGGCCCGGGGTCGCGGAGGAGCGCGTCGTGGCGACGTGGGACGTGGAGGGGGCGACGCCGCGGCAGGACGGGGGAGCGGTCGTGCTCGTGGACGAGCGCGGCGTGGTGCGCGTGCGGGTGACGACACCCGAGGCCCACGCGGCGAATGGGCGCGAGGTGACGGCGCGGCTTTGGGTGGACGAGGCGCGTGTGGCGCTCGGCGTGGATGCGGGGGGCGAGGCGGCGCTCGCGGGGATTCGCTGGGCCAAAGAGGCGCCGCGGGCCGGGGCCTCGAAGGGAGATGTGCCGGCAGGCGATCGTCCGGGGGAACCCTCCTCGCCGGAGGTATGTAACCCGTTCGATTGCAATGACGATGACCCGTGCACCCAGGACCTTTGCTTCGGGGACTTTGGGTGCTTCAATGTACCCGTGTCGGACGCCCCGTGTGACGACGGCGCGAGTTGCACCACCGCGGATACGTGCGTGGAGGGGATCTGCGTCGGTACCGTGGACTGTCCGGACCCAGGCGTCTGCAAGTCGGGCGTGTGTGACGCCTCCGGCGCTTGCGCCGCGCAAAATGATCCGGACGACTCGACCTGTGACGACGGCAATGCGTGCACGGCGAACGACGCCTGCAAGAACGGCGTTTGTCAAGGGATGCCAGCGGTCACCTGCATGCCGCTCGATCAATGCCACAACGCAGGGGTCTGCGATCCGCAGACGGGCCAGTGCTCGAACCCGCCCAAGTTCAACGGCACGCCCTGCAACGACAACAACGTCTGCACGCAGAACGACATCTGCTTGAACGGCGCGTGCATGGGCGGCCCGCCCGTACCGTGTCCGCCGAGCGATGCATGCCACGACCCCGGCGTCTGCAACCCGCAGACGGGCCAGTGCTCGAACCCGATCAAGCCGAGCGGCGCGCCCTGCAACGATAGCAACCTCTGCACGATGAACGATTCGTGCCAGAATGGGATCTGCGTCGGCGGCCAGCCGCTCGCCTGCCAGGCGCAAGGGCCGTGCAGCGATCCCGGCGTGTGCAATCCCGCCACGGGGATGTGCACGAACCCGCCGAAGCCAAACGGCGCCGCCTGCAGCGACAACAATGCCTGCACGCAGGCGGATTCGTGCCAGGGCGGCGTGTGTACCGGCAGCGCGCCGGTGGTTTGTGTGCCCCTCGATGCCTGTCACGATGCCGGGACGTGCAACCCGCAGACGGGCCAGTGCTCCACGCCGATCAAGGCGAACGGGACGCCCTGCAACGACAACGACGCCTGCACGCTGGCCGATTCTTGCCAGGCCGGGGCTTGTTTGGGCAACCCCATGACCTGCCAGGCGCAGGATGCATGCCACGACGTGGGGGTATGCAATCCGCTGACGGGCGTGTGTTCAAATCCCGTGAAGCCGAACGGGGCGCCGTGCAATGACGGAAACCTCTGCACGCAGAACGACGCCTGCCAGGGCGGCATCTGCACGGCGGGCCCATTCCTCACGTGCCAGCCGATCGACGATTGCCACGCCGCGGGCGCCTGCAATCCGCAGACCGGCGCGTGCTCGACGCCCGCGCTGCCGAACGGCACGCCGTGCAGCGATGGCAATGCCTGCACCCAGGCGGACGCTTGCCAGGGGGGAACGTGCGTCGGGGCGAACCCGGTCATGTGCCCGCCGCCGAACGCCTGCCAGAAGTCGGTCTCGTGCAACGCGCAGACGGGCCTCTGCACGTACGTCGACAAGGACGACGGCGTCCCCTGCGACGACGGCAATCCCTGCACGCAGAACGACGCTTGCGCGCAAGGCACCTGCGCCGGCACGCAAAAGAGCTGCCCGGCGCCGGACCAATGCCACATCGCGGGCGTGTGTGATCCGCTCACGGGCGCATGCACGGGGACGCTGCCGGACGGCTACACGTGCGACGACGGCGATCCTTGCACGGAGAACGACGCCTGCCAGGCGGGGACCTGCGCGGGGGCGCAGAAGTCCTGTCCGGCGGCCGACGCATGCCACGTCGCGGGCATCTGCGACCCCGCGACGGGCGAATGCAACGGCACGTTGCCCGACGGCATCGCCTGCGACGACGGCAATCCGTGCACCGACGCGGACGCCTGCAAGGCGGGTGTCTGCACGGGCGGCACCACGAAAGCGTGCCCGGCGCCCGACGCGTGCCACGAGGACGGCGCCTGTGATCCGGCGACCGGCGCGTGCGTCCATCCGAATCAGCCGAATGGGCTCGTCTGCGACGACGGCGACGCGTGCACCACGCTCGATCTCTGCAAGGACGGCGTGTGCACGGGCGGATCGCCGGTGGTCTGTCCGGCCCCGGGCGCCTGCCAGACCGGCGAAGGGACGTGTGATCCGGCGACGGGAGAATGCTCGTTCACCGCGGCCGAGGACGGCACGGCTTGCGACGACGAGAATGCATGCACGAGGATGGATACGTGCCAGGCAGGCGCGTGCACGGGCTCCGAGCTCGTGGAATGCCTGCCGCCGCCCGACGATTGCCACGGCGACGGCGTCTGCAACCCGCTGACGGGCATCTGCGATTACCCGCTGAGCGGCACGGTGTGTCCCGATCAGGGGTCGATTTCGAGCGGCGGCGGATGCGCGTGCCGCAGCGCGGGCGGCCCAGCCTCGGAGGCGGGCGAGGGCGGCTGGTTCCTCGGGCTGGTCCTTGCCGGGGCGTGCGTGCGCCGGCGGCGTCGGCGCGTCGCCTGAAGGAGGCGAGCGCCTCATTTATTCGTGGAGCTCGATTTCCACCGTGTCGGCCACCTCGGGCCACCAATTGGGCTCGTTGTCCGTGTGGCAACTGGAGCACTTTTCCTTGATCTCGCGGTCGATGGGCCCCACGAAGGGATCGAGGGTGACGTCGCAGAGCTGGCCGTTGTTGTCCGGATCGATGTGGATGCCCATGAATGGGAGCTCGTTCGTGTTGACTTCGACGACCTTCGGGGTTCCGTCGTCGTTCGTGAGGCCTTCACACGGATATTCGCCCGGAGGAATGGGCGAGACGGCATTGAACGGAGGCGTGCCGCTGCTGCAGCTCACGGCGACGCGTTGCACGTTGCACGCGGCGGGCACCACGCCGGTCGTGACGACCTCGGCCTCGCAGCCGCATCCGGTGGCCGAGCTCAGCATGGATTCGAGCCCCACACCCGGGCCGTAGATCCAGGCCGCGGTGAGGCAGGCGAAGGCCGGATTCGAATTCACGTTCGTGACGCACGGGGGCGGCGGAGGTGGAGGTGGAGGGGGCGGCGACGTGGGGTTCGTGGGCACGATCGTGATGCCCTGGATGTCGCCCGCAGGGGCGTCGCCGATTCGCACGTCGCCTTCGTCCCCGGCGGAGAGGCACGCGGTCGCGCCCGCGCAGGTGGCCGCGAGCAAGAGGAGGTGGGTGAAGTGAAAGCGGCTGAAAATGGGCGTACTCATTCCGAGGGTACGCCCATCGGCCTCGGCCGGATCCACCCTGGGGCTGAGCATTGGTTTCATCTCGAAGCCGCTTTGCTGGGGCAGCGCCCCAGCGCAGTGGCTTCCTACGGCGCCGGCGTGACGCCGGAAGGGGAAGGAGAAGGAGGCGCGGGCGACGGCTTTCTCTCCAGGATGACGAACGTCGCGCGTCGGTTGCGTTGCCTCCCCTCCGGCGTCGTGTTCGTCGCGACCGGGGCGTTCGGGCCGAACGCCTTGATGACGATGCGCTTCGGGTCGATGCTGCGGCGCACGAGCAGGTCCCGCACGGCCTGGGCCCGCTGCAGGGCGAGCGCGTCGTTTCGAGGTAGAGTGCCTCGATTGTCGGTGTGGCCCTGCACCTCGATTTTCGTGATCTCGGGGTGCTGGAGCAGCACCTCGGCGACCTCTTCGAGCATCTGCCGGGACGAGGCGCGCAGGGTGGCCCGGCCCGTGTCGAAGAGGAGATCACGCAAGAGGACGATCTCGCCGTCCGTGACCCGCACGGCCTCGGGGCAGCCGTTTTTCGCGGCCGTGTCGCTCGGCGCGCCTTTCTCCTCGGGGCAAGCGTCCACGTCGTCGCCGAGGCCGTCGCCGTCGGTGTCGCCCTTCGAATCGGGCCGATTGTCCCGGTACTGTTCGAGCAGCGCCGCCTCCTCCTCGTCGTCGAGCGGGCAACCATTGCGGGTCTCGTCGCTCTGGGGAATGCCGTAGACCCGCGGGCAGGCGTCCTGATCGTCGATGACGTCGTCGCCGTCGGCGTCGTTCGCGCGCTTGCGGTACACGGACGGGCACCCATTCTCGACGGCGTACACGCTGCGATCGCCGCGGACCTCGGGGCAGGCGTCCCGATCGTTCAAGATCCCGTCTCCGTCGCTGTCCCGCAGGCGCTCCGAGAGGAAGGGGGAGTAGGCGACCATCGCGACCACGCGGAACAGAGGCGTGCCGATGCCCTCGCTCAGGCCGGCGCCGATGCCCATGCCCGCCTCGAAGTCGTCGAGGAACCGGTATCGGCCCTGGAGCGCGAGCTCGATGTTCCGATTCTGGCTGCTCGCGTCGAGGAGCACTTGCGAGATGTCGAGCTCCGAGCCGATTTGCAGGGCGCGGTCCTCCCCGAGGAGGATCGCGATGCCGGCCCCGCCGGTGATGGCCGTGCCCATCACGACGCCGTCCTCCGTCGCGCGTTTGTCGCGGATCTCGGGGCCCACGGCGAAGGACCAGACCCAGCGGTCCCCGAGCTGTCCACCGAGGAGGAGCTGCGGCAGGCCACGCACATAACTATCGGTGACGTACGCGCCCGTGCCGGTGGGGATCCAGAAATAGCCGCCGATGCCGATCTGCAAGGGATCCTCGTACCCGCCGTAGATGCTCACGCGGGCGCCGAGGCGGATGTCGCCGAAATCGGCGGTGGTCGGCGACGTGTCGGCGTCGCCCGTCTGCAAGAGCGCGGCGGGCACGTCGAGGTTCACCGAGAGGCGATTCCACATCGAATAGGTGGCGTTCGCGTGGAGGAAGAGCTGCCGGCCCACGATCTCCGACGCCGTGACGCCGTCCGTCGTCTTGAGGACGTACGGATTGCGAGCGTAATCGACGAGCAGCATGCCGTGGAAGGTGAAGTCCCCGGCGGCATAGGGGGACTGCACGCCGAGCATGCGATCACCGGCGAAGGCGGGCTGGAACCGGGGCAGGGCGATGTCGTCCGCGCGCGCGGGGGCGGCGAGCGCGAGGAGCGCGGCCATGGAGACGGCGAGGCTTCGCGGGGATGGGCGCACTAGATTCGAACGTAACCGATGTTCAGCTCGTTGTCGTCGGTCGTCGTGGGATACATGTGCATCGACCACGAGGCTCCATTCCACGAGTACTGGATGCGGACATAATCGCACGCGTCGTTCGTGTCCGTCTTCGAGCTCGTCGTGACGATGGCGTCGTCGGGATTCTCTTCTTTCTGGAGTCCGAAATCCTTCGCCGCGTTCCAGATGTCCTCCAGGGCGCTGAGGTCCGACGCCTTCACTCCCTTGAAGACCGTGCCCTTCCTCCCCTTGTAGCCATAAAAGCCACCGCCGACGTGCTTGCCCTGGTGTTGCTCGAACCAGACCGTCTCGCCGTCCGTGTCCCTGAAGCTGACGACGCCCGCGGATTGGTCCTCGTTCTCCGCTTCGATCAGGAGCTCTTCGAGCGCATCTGCGAGCAAGTCTTCGCGGACGTCGTAGCCGTGCCTCTCGGCGTAGTTCGACAGGAAGGCGATCTTTCGGTCCTGTCCGTCGATCTCGTCGATCTCGCTGAGCTCGTCGTCGAGCGCGCGGAGGACGAGCTCCTTCACGTCTTCCATGTCGCCGTCGCCGAGACGCGTGATCTGCAGCCGCCCGCGGAACTCCGCAATTCGTTGCACCGTTCTCGTCGGTCCGCTCGCAGCCTTCGCCTGAAGGGTCGTGGCCGGGTGCGGCAGGCGTCGCGGGGACGCCATTTTCGGCTGCGCGGCGTGTTTCGACAACGTCGCCGGATGGGGCTGACGGGGGGACGTCGCGGGCTTCGACGTGGCCGATTTCGGCTGCGCCGCGCTGGGCTTCGGGACCGTCGCCGGATGGGGCGCGCGCGGCGGGCTCGCCGTCTTGGGTTGCGCGGCTCGATCGCCGGGCAAGGTCGCCGCATGCGGCGGGCGCGGCGTGGCCATCGGCTTCGGCTGCGCTGCGCCGGGGCGGTGCGCGGTCGCGGGGTGCGGGGGGCGAGGGGCGCGCGAACGATCGTCGGGCATGTGGATCTCGAGGCGTGAGGCGACGCTCCGAGCCTATGGCATGTCGCGAATCACGGCCAACTGCTCGGCTCAGCCGTGCCCGAGCGATCCGCGCCCGCCCTTCTTGTACCGGTCGAAGAGCTTGCGCAGCTCGCCGAGCTCGATGCCGTATTCCTTGGCGATCTCCTTGTGCCCGCGCTCGCCCACGAGCATGTGGCCGAAGGCCTCTTCGAGGCGCTCGAGCTCCATGGGGAGCGCCACGGGTTCGACCTGCGCGATCGGCAACGGTGCAGGGGCGGGGGTTTGCGTGGGCGCAGGCGCAGGCGCAGGCGCGGGCGCTTGTGCCTGGCCAAACCCGAAAAGAGTCGCCGCCGTCGGGGCCGGCGCCTCGACGGGAAGGTTCTTCTGCGCCTTCGGGACACGCAGGCGCACCGCGGGATCGCCGAGGAGGATGTAGCCGGAGAGGTCCTGCCGGAGCATCCAGAGGTGCCCGAGCCGCACCTCGTCGCGCCGGCCGCCGCTCGCCTCCTGATCGTAGAGGCTCGTGAGCTCGGTGTTCGCCTGTTCGAAGAATCGCACGAGCTCGCGGAACGCGACGCCGACGCGGTCGCCGCGCACGAGGGAACGCACGACCGACATGAAGCGCGCCGGGCGGGCGATCGGCGTGCCCGCGTCGCGCTCCTCGAAGCTGTAGGTCCAGGCGAGATCGACGTGCCCGAGGAATGCGAGGGGGCCATTCGGGTTCGCCAGCGCGGCGCGGGGCAGCGAGGCGACGAAGGGCGGCGCATTGCGAGGGAGAGCCTTGAGCACCTCTTCGGCCTCGCCACCGTAATGGCCGAGCCTTTGCAATCGTTCGAGCCAGTGGCGATAAGCGCTCCGATCCGGCGTGCCGCCGCCATAACAGGCGACCATGAACCAGATGCCGCCCGGCGCGAAGGGGCGCTCGCCGAGGTCGCTCGCGGCGAACGTGCCCTCGCGGCCGAATCGCATGGCCCCCTGGCGCGCGCGTTGTTCGGCGAAGCTCTTCCAGCCCTCGCGCGGGGCGCCCGCGCCGTGGCTGACGCTGAAAAGCACGCCCGGATCGGGGCGCGAGGCGACCTCGAGGAGCTCGTCGGGGGAAGGCGCGTCCATGCGCCCACGCTCTTCGAGGGTGCTCGCGGGGAATTGCCCGGCATCGAGGCGCTGGCGCACGAGATCGAGGCCCGGACGCACGAGCGCGCGGTACGTGGCCGCCGTCGCCGCCGTCCCGTCGTGCACCGTGTAAAACGTGGCGTGCGGGGGCGAAGCGAGCGCGGCCGCGCGCTCGGCGGCGAGGATTTTGTGGACATAGGCCTCGTAGCCGCGTTCGTCCGGGAAAGCGAGCCGTCCGACGAACCCGTCCGATTGCTGGACCTGCTGGAGCGCGAAGGGGACCTGATCGAGATCGCCGAGGATGAGCTGATAACGCGGCAAATCGACGGCGAGGTCGGCGCCCCGATCGAAGATGTCCTTGCGCCAGCGCGCGGCGGCCGCCATGTCGAGGCGCGCGGGCGCGCGGAAGATCTTGATCGCGTGCCCTCCCTGGGCCGCGCGGCGCGCTTCGAGGAGGGGGCGTACGAGCTCCAGCAATCGATCGCCCGTTTGTCCTTCCGGTGCGATCACGCCCCAGCGCTGGGCCGTGAGGTCATCCGGGTCGTCGCCTTCGTCCCAGAGGTGCGTCGGGCCGGGGCGCGCCTCGGGGCGCTCTTCGTGCTCCGCGGCCGCGTCCGTCGGCAAGCCGCCTTCGAGAAAGGCGCTGCCGTCGTCGTCATGGCTGAGGAGGAGGTGGAGGGCATTCGCAGGCATGGCGTCCTCGATTCACACGGACGGTATCATTTCTTGGAGCTGAGCGAGCCGGTCTTCTCGTCGCGCGTGCAATTGTCGGGATCGAGGCCCTGCTTCTCGGCGCAGGCGCGGCAGCCTTTTTCCGCCTCCGCCTTGTCCTCGGCCAGGTAGCGCTCGCGGAGCGCAGCGGTGGCGCAGTCGTCATTGGCGCGGTCGAGGCTCGCGATGATGGCGTCGGGCTCCGCATCCCAGCGCTGGAGAAAGCCCCGCGCGTCCACGGTGAGGATGCCTTTGCCCTTCACGTCGAATGCGGCAATGGGAAAGGTGGACGCGGAGCCCGCGAGGGCGAATACCTGGCCGGAGCCGTCCACTTTCCACACGTCGACGGTGTTGTCCCGGGCGCGCGTGATGACACGCTCGCCGCGCGCGTCGAACAGGACGGAGAGGAGCGGGGCGGGATGCACGAGCTCGACGTAGGTGCCGTCGCGCTTCCAGACGCGCACGGTCCGGTCCTGCGAGGCCGTCGCGACACGCTCGCCATCGGGGGAGAAGGCGACGGCGGTGATGGTGCTGTGATGGCGGCCGAGCACCTTGGGTTTGTCCCGGCCGTCGAGGTCGACCCACCAGGCGCAGCCGTCGTCACGGCCGAGGACGATTTCCCGCGCGCCCGGGCGCAAGCTCCACGCGACGGAGGTGAAGCCGCCCGCATTCGCGGAGACGTGCTTGCCCGACGTGGAGGCGCCGGGATTGTCGCATTTCTCGGCGGAGACCTGGAGCGGGACCGGGGGGCGCTCGGGTTTGTCCGCGTCCCATACGAGCGGCGCACCCTGTCCCGCGACGCTGACGAATCGGTCGCCGCTCTGGTTCCACGCGAGCGCGAGGATCGACGCGTGGTGTTGTGGAGGGAGCAGCCGCGAGGGGAGCGGGGGGAGCCGCTCGCGGGAGGCGGGGCGCTCTCCGATGGTCGTGATGGCGATGTTGCCCGCCTCGTCGCCCGTGAGGATGCTTTTGCCATCCGGGCGCCACGCAGCCGTCAGGATACGCCGCTTTCCATGGGAGAGGAGGCCGAACGGGTGAATGCCGTCGTAAAACTCGGCATTCGGGTGCACGTCGTACACGGCGAGCTCGCCCGTGGGCGCGTTCTGGAGCACGCGGTCCTGGGCGGGGCTTTCGAGCGCATACGTGACGTAATGCTCGAGGATCCGCGGGAGGACGGGACGCGGGAGGCGTCCGAGGTCCCAGATGCGCGCGGTCTCGTCCCAGGACCCGGTGACGAGGCGATGGCCGTCTGGCGAAAAGGCGACCGTGGTGACGTCGGCCTCGTGGCCATTCAGGACCGCGACTTCCACGTACGAGGCCGACTCGGCTTCGCACGTGCCGGGCTGTTCGCCATTTTTCGCCCAGATGCGGACGGTGTTGTCGTCGCCGGCCGTGGCCACGGCGCGGCCGCTCTTCGGATGAAAGACCGCCAGGTTGATCGGGCCCATGTGGCCCCGCAGCACGGCCGTCGTCTTGCGGGTCTCGACGTCCCAGATGCGCGCGGTGCCGTCGTAGGAGGCCGTGACGATCGCCTCGCCGTCCGGGGAAAACGCGGCCGACGAGAGGGGGCCCGTATGCCCTTCGAGGCAGGCGCGGGTGCCTTTTCGGGCATCCCAGAGGCATGCCGTGCGGTCCCACGAGGCGCTGACGATGCGTTTGCCCTCGGGATCAAAATCCAGGGCCGCGACGACGTCCTCGTGCCCGGTAAAACGTTTTTCGAGGACGGGGCCGGTGACCGGGGAGAGGTCCCACATCTCGATGGCGCCTTCGCTCGTCGCCGTGGCCACGCGCGTCCCGTCGGGGGAGAAGACGGCCGCGCAAAGGGATTGGGAGGTGCCGCGGAGCTCGGCCACGACGAGCGGCTCCGGGCCGGAGACGTCCCAGATCTTCGCGATGCCATTCAACGCGGCGGTGAGCACGCGGCGGCCCTCGCGGTCGAAGACCGCCGACGAGAGGGGCGCGCCGTGGGGCAGGTCGATGGGTTTGCCCCGGCCATTGCCGTCCCAGAGGTGGGCCGCTCCGTCCTCGGAGGCCGTGACGAAGCGGCGGCCGTCGGGGGACCAGGTGGCGTGCCACAACTTTTCGTAATGCCCGGAGAGCGTGACCTTCGGAATGGGCAGGGCGAGGAGGGTCTGCGCGAGCGAGAGGTGCCGGAAGTCCGTGCGGAGCTCGGGGAACGGGCCGCTCCGGTCCGACATGACGGATGCGGCCGCGGCGTACTGGTGGCGCGCGACGAGGTTCAAGGCGCCGCCGATGCGCAATTGCTTCTCGGCGATGGCGCGCTCCGCGTCGGCCTGCTTGTGCGCTTCTTCGGCCTTGGCGCGATCCTCGACCGCCTGCTTCCACGAGGCGTCGGCCTCGGCCTTGGCCCGGGTCGTGCGGAGCGCGAGGAGCGTCATGGCGACGGCCACGGCAATCGCCCCCGCGGCGCCGAGGACGAGCTTGCGCCGCTCCACGCGCTGCTTTTCGCGGGCCTTTTCGGCCTCGGTTTCCTCCGCATGCTCGCTCGCCTCGATCATGGCGCGCGTGTCTTCGTCGAGCTCGTCCTCGGCCTGCGCGCGAATTTGCTTGGCATACCCGAGCTGGGCGCCGCGCAGGAGGGCGCCGTGGGCCTTGTAATCGGCGGCCCAGCGTTCGAGTTTGCCCATTTCGATGACGCGCGCCCGATCCTCGGCGAGCCAGGTCGCGAGGCGGTTCCACCGCCGGAGCAGGGCCTCGTGCGCGACCTCGACCACGATGCGTCCGCCCTCGTCCTGCCGCGAGACGAGGCGCGCGGCGACGAATCGCTCGAGCAAGGCCTCGAAGCGCGCGCGCCGCTCCGGATCCGTGGGGAGGATGCGCGCCAAAGGGACGCGGCGGCGCGTGTTCGAGGCGCCGCCCTCGCCGAAATGGGTGAGGCGCGAGAAGAGGCGGCGGGCGAGCTTTTGCGAGGGCTCGTCGAGCTCGTCGACGACGGCATCCGCCATTCGTTCGAGCGCGCCGAACACGCCGCCGAGCTCCTCGTACCGGGCCGCGTCGAGGGTCTTTCCTCGTCGGTTCTGCCAGAGGAGGTCGAGGACGTATTCGACGAGCGGCAAGGCCGTGGGCTCGGCGCCGACCTCGGCGATGATGCGGCCCGCGAGCCCCTGCGAGAGGGCGAGGCCGACCTTGCGCGCGGGCTCCTCGATCACGGTGCGGAGCTGCGCCGGGCCCATCTGCGCGACGAAGACGCGGTGCGCCTCGTCGTAGGCCACGCGATCGAGCCTGAGGCCCGTGCTCGCGTCGAGCACGATCTGCCCGCATTCGCCGACGAAATCGACGCGCATGCTGGTGATGCAATGGATGTTGTCTTCGCCGGAGCAGCGCTTCCAGAGCTCGGCGACGAACGCCTGCCGCTCGGCCGGATCCTGCACGTGGGTGAAGATCTCCTCGAATTGATCGACGACGAGGAGGAATGGAATGTCCTTGTCGCGGCGCGCCGCGAGCGCGGATTCGAGGGCGGCGAGCGGAGAGCCGCCGGGGCGCATGACGACGGCTTCCCACGCGCCGCCCGCGGCCGTGGCGAGCGCCGTGATTTCGCGGTGGAGCACGGAGAGCGCCTGCTGCGCCGCGGCGCCCGGGCTCCTGCGGCCGAGGAGCTGCGCGAGTCGCTCGATGGTGCGCCTGACGTCGTCGGCGTCCGCTGTGTCGACGCGCGTGGCGCCGCGATCGAGCAGGCGCGGGACGACGCCGGCGAGGACCATGGAGGATTTGCCGGTGCCGGAGGCGCCCGCGACCACGAGAAAGCGAGGTTTGCCCGAGGCGGCGAGGGCCGCGAGGTCGGCGAGCGCCTCCTCGATTTCGGCTTCGCGGCCGAAAAAGAAGCGGCGATGGGCGGCGTGGAAGGCGAGGAGGCCGCGATAAGGGCGAAACGCGATCGGGCGGGTATCGCCCTCGTCCTCGGGGCGAGCGTGCAGGGTGAGGCTCGCCCAGTCGAGCCTTCCTGCGCCCTCGCGGAGGAGGCGCTGCCGGGCCGCGAGGAGCGCGCCTTCGACGGACGTGGGCTCGACGAGGAGTTTGTCGTAAAATACTTCCGTGAAGGTAATGGAGCCGGCGACGGAGAGGGGGAAGCGGGAGGCGACGACGGCCTGGATGCCCGCCTGGTGGAGGTTCTGGGCGACGCTGCCGAGGTGATTGCCGATCTGACCGGGATTGCCGCTGTCGCAGGCCGAGAGCACGACGAGGCGAATGCGGCCCGCGTGGGGCGCGAGGAGCTGCCGGAGCTTGCCCGCGTCGAGCAGGGCGCGCTCGCCGCTGCCGTCGTCGGCGTCCCAGGCGAGGCCGTGGGTTTGTCCGACCTGGGTGCCGTGGCAGAGGAGGTGCAGGACATTGATGATTTCGCCCGACGCGGCGGCCTTTTCGAGGGCGCGGGAGAGGCGGCCGAGCGAGAGGTGGTCGATCACGTCGCGGGAGGGATCGAAGGACTGATGTCCTCGCTCGGCGGCGGCGCGGAGGGCATTCGATTGTTCGGCGAGGGGCACGGCGCCGGCCGCGGCGGACCAGCCGAAGAGGATTCGCCCGCCCTCGGGCATGGGCGAGGGATCCTCGGGGCGCGTGGTGCTCTCGGGCCAGGCATAACGAACGAGGACATTGGGCAGCTCGCCGAGGTGCTGGCCGCTCGATTTGAGCGTCAAGAGCTCCCAGGGCAAAGCATAAAGCTCCGCGGCATTCGAGCGGAGGGTGATCCGCACCGGATCGCCGCGCGAGGACGCGTCGAGGATGCTCTCCTCGTGGCGTGCCCAGCCCGCGGGCGCGAGGAATCGCCGGAGGGCGCGGCCGAGGCGCTGGACGATGGCCGGATCGCAGCCGGGGCGGCGGACGGCGTCGAGGTCGGCGAAGAGCGCGGGTGTCCAGTCGATCGTGA
Source organism: Polyangium sp. y55x31 (assembly GCF_029946505.1). GTDB lineage: Bacteria > Myxococcota_A > Polyangia > Polyangiales > Polyangiaceae > Polyangium. The sequence continues at coordinate 25,707 of NZ_JARZHG010000039.1, read as the reverse complement.
CGGTCTCGGCGCCGCCGCCCTCGGTGCGCAGGACGTACGTGACCTCGCCGTCTGGCAAGACAAACGATTCGTCGGCCTGCGCGGTGCGGGTGAATTCGAGGAGCAGGTTCCCGGGCGGGGGCGCGGGGGACGGGGAGCTCATCCGCCGGCCATGACCTTGAACTGGCCCGGGCTCAGGATCTGGATCACGCCGCCATACGAGCACATGAGCTGGCAGGAGTTGTGGAGGGTGGGCAGGCTCTTCAGCATGACCTTGGTGCTGCCGGGGATCCACGTGCCGGCGGGGACGGGGACGCAGGGCATGGGGGTGAGGACGCCCAGGGCGGCGGCCGTGGCCGAGGCGACCGTGGGATTCGACATCGACGTGCAAGCGCCGAAAGGCAGGACATTGGTCGCGGCCACCATGTCGGCGATGTTCGCGGCGGAGGCGGTCGCATTGACCATGTTCGCAGGCAGGACCATGATCGAGGAGGGCGCCATGCCGAAGCTGCACATCGCGGTGGCGCCGGAAGCGATTTGAATGGCCATGGGTCACCCGTGCCCAGGGAGGGGCCAGGTGAGCGTAGCCGGGGGCGCGGGGAGGGGGCTAGTTTTTGGCGCTCCAGCCAACGTCCCGTCCCCCACATGCGATTTCTGGGACCGAGCCCCTGTCCCGCTACCGCTGCAAGAGCCCATCCATCGCCTCGGCAAACCGCTTCCCGATCGCCTCATACCCTTCCATCCCGAAATGCACGGCATCCCCGAGCGGCAGGTCGTCCGTGTGGATACGCGTGACGCCGGGAATCGTGACGGCGCGTTGTTGCTCCTTGACGCGCTCCCATGCGGGGAATCGGCCGTCCTTGGGCTGCGGGCCGAGCTCGGCGAAGACGACGGGGAGATCGGGGGCGCCGAGGTCGCGGCGGAGGTCGCGCACGAACGATTCGAATGCAGCAGCCCAGTTCGTAGGGTCGGGGTGGGCGTCCGCAGCCGTGAGGGCGGGATCCATCGCGTCCGTTTCCCCCTGAAAGAAGAGGACGCCAGCCATCGTACCCGCGGTGGACGCTGCGCGGGCGCGCTTCAGGCACGAGCCGTACAGCGTGTGGTCGCCGAGGTGGCGGCGCCATTCCGCGAGGGATGAGCCACCTTTCGCGCACGGAATCAGGCCGATCGGGCGGTCTTTGCGTTTGTCGCGGAGCGCGGCCGCGAACGCCGCGGCGGGGCCGGCGCCCGCGCCGGGGTCGGCGGAGACGTCGTCAATCTGGCCCTCGGCGAAATCGACGGGCTCGCGGCCCTCGTGCCAGCGGCCGTCATTGCCGAAGACGTAGACGCCGGGAATGGCCGATGGGAGGGGGTTTGGCAGGGGCGCACGGCCCGACATGTTGGATTGGCCGGCGAGGACGAAGAGCGAGAGCGCGCCGAGGTGCTCGGGCGGGAGGGCGACGCGCGCGGGGATCGTGGCTTCGGGGCGTGGAGACGGGGCGGGTTTGTCCGCACGGCGCATCACGAGCGCGCCGGCGAGCGCACCGGCGGCGAAGGTGAAGGCGAGGAGCGCGGCGGCGCGAAGGTTCGAGCGCATGGCGCGCGTCAGGCGGCCGGGAGGGGCGCCGCGGGTTTCGGGCGGAGCGATTTCGCGAGGCGCCGCGCGAGTTTTTGCGAGGGATCCTCGCAGACGCGGAAAAAGAGGTACGCGACGCCGAGCGAGAGGGCCATGAGCAGCGACCAGTCGACGAGGTAGCCGAGCTTCCAGTGATAGTATTTCTTGAAGACCTCCCACGCGGCGAGGTGGACGAGGTAGAGCGAATAACTGAAGAGGCCGAGGCGCTCGGAGAAGCGGGGCACGCGTACGGTCGCGAGGTGCGGGATCTCCACGAGGAGCCACGCGTACACGAGGAGCGAGAAGGCGTTCAGCGTCCAGGGATAACCGATCGGAGAATGAAACCGGAGCGCGAGGGCCACCGCGCTCGCGAGCCAGACGGCGAGGCGCCATGCCCAGATGCGGGGGTTCGTCCGGGCCGGGCGTTCGTGGATCCGTTCGGCGAGCAAGCAACCGAGCAGCCAGCAGGGCAAGCCGATGATCCATTGAAGCGCCCAGCCGTACGCCGGATAAGGGAGCGCGCGGGGATCGACGAGCACGATGACCGCGGTCGCGAGGGCAAACGAGGCGGCAATGAGCGGGCGCCAGCCGAAACGGTCACGAAGCGCGAGGAGGATCGGATACAGCGTGTAATAAATGAGCTCGCACTGGAGGCTCCACAGGATCGACTCGGAGAGGCCGACGTAGGGAATGCCGACCGCGGTGGAGAGGGCGATCGAGGCGAGGAGGGGAATGCCGATCCGGACGTAGCGGCGGGCGAAATACTCGGGCCAGTACGGGCGCCGCGTGAGCGTGGGCCAGTGGATGCAGAGGCCCGAGATGACGAAAAAGACGATGACCGCGGCCGGGCCGTTCCACGCGACGCCATACGAGGCGGAGAGGAGAAAGGCCACGCGGTTCGTGCGTTCGAGGCCCGCGAGCAAGGGCGGCGGGCCGAGGTGGGAGAGGACGACCATCGCCGCCGCGATGAAGCGGAGCGTATCGAGGCCAGCAATACGGGCCGGTTCGGTCGTGCCTCGTCCCTCGCTCATCGGCCGAGCTCGAAGAGGCCACACGCGTGGCGCGCGGCCTCGAAATGGGCAGGGTCGGCATTCTCGACGAGGTCGCCGGCGTCATCCACGGCCGCGAACGAGATGAGCGAGAGGCCCGCGGAGTTGAACGTATCGAGGACGGTGCGCGGCGAGAAGATGCGATGCGCGTTGAAGACGAGGCGCTCTCGGCCCATGGGGACCGAGAAATAGAGGCGGCCGCCCGGAGCGAGGATACGCGCGAGCGAGCGCATCGCTTTTTGCCAGCCGTCCGGATCGATGGGATCACTATAACGGCCGAGGCCAAAATGCTCGACGGCGTGGAGGCTCGAGAGGGATTCGACGCTGCCGGAGGGGAACTGGTCGAGCGTGGTGGCGTCGCTCTGCACGAAGGTGAGGCCTTCGAGCTTGCTTTCGAGAGGGCGGATGTCGACGACCTCGACGGGCATGAAGGCGAGCAGGTGCGCGACGAAGCCGTCGATGCGCGAGCCGACGTCGACATGGCGCGCGGGGCGGCGGGCATGAATCTTCCGCGCGGCCCAGAGGTCCTGGTGGAAGTAATGGCCGCTCGCGAGGCCCGCGCTCTCCTGCCAGTCGGTGACGATCGGATAGAGCGAGGAGGGTTCGAGCGGGAAAGGGCCGCGGCCGCCGTGCGCCGAACGATAAGCGCGGGCGTCGCGGGCAAACCGCGGGAGGCCGCGGGTGATGTCGCGGAGCGCCGCGGGATCGAGGCCCACGAGGCGAGCGGCTTGCAGGAGGCGTGTTCGCAGGCCGCTCATGGTGTCCTCGTTTTCAAGGCGGCGAGGTTTTCCCGGAGGAGCGGGGGCCAGTCGGCGATGTTCTGGGGGACCGTGCCCTCGTAGAAGCGGCGATTGAGGGAGGCGGGGCGGATCGAGCGGAGGTGCTCGTGTTCCATGGGGTGGAGCAGGACAGGGGCGTCGGAGAGGAAAGCGGACCACATGCTGAAGGTGCTCCACGCGGAGGGAATGACGACGCGGCTCCGCGCGAGCAAGAGGAGGTCGACGATGGCCGGGCGCTCGGGGGCGCGCGTGGTCCGCGGGAGGGCGAGCAAGGGCGCGAGCTCGTGGTCGCTCGAATCGGAGAAGACCGTGACGGGGACGGGTTCGGAGGCGATCGCGCGAATGCCTTCGATCAGGCGGATGAAATGGGAGAGCGGCGTGGGGCCGAGGGAGCGGGAGAGGTCGTGGCCCGGCGCGAGAGGGCCAAAATCTCCGCCGCGGACGTGGACGCCGATGAACGGAGCCGCGGCCGCGTCGAGGGCCCGGCGGCGCGTGGGCGCGAGCATCGCGAGGAGGCTCCGGCGCAAGAAATCGCGGTGCTCGGCGAAGCTCATGAAGAAGTCGGGGAGAGTGTCGTAGACGTAGACCGTGCCGTTTTTGTCCGCGCCCTCGGGGAGGCGCGCCACGGGGGGCTCGCGGACGACGCGGCCGGCGAGCGCGAGCGTGGTCGCGTGCGCGAGGCGCGCCGGGGAGGGCGGGAGGAAATCGGCGACGTAAATGCGCTTCTGGCGCTCGCCGCGGAGCCACGGGCCGACGCGCACGGCCCCGAAGCCCGTGGTGACGAGGGGCAATCCGTTGAGCTCGGCGAACGCCGCGGCGCGGGCCCAGACGAGGAGCATGTTGCCGAGGCCGGTGCGCGGCAATCGGGCGTGACAAACCGGCGGCAATGCGTGGGCGAGGCGGGTGAGGGCGGCGGGGATCATGAGAGGGCTCGCGCCCCGGGAGGGGCCTCCGCGCCTTTTCGCGCGGTGCGGTCGAGGAGGAGGATCGAGGGGACGAGGATGAGGGCGCGGAACACGATGTTGACGAGGGTGCCGCCCGCCTCGGACATGTCGATCATGTTGAAGACGAGGGCGATATAGAGGACGAGCCGGATCGGATCCTGCTCGGGGAACGGCGTCGTGAGCCGCCAGAGGACACCAAAAAGCGCGCCGAGCGCGCCCATGCCGAAGACGACCCCCGGGAAGCCGAAGTTCCAGTAAAGCTCGCCGGAGGCGGTCTGGGCGATGGAGGTCGTGGCCTCGTCCTCGGAGCGGGCGGCGCCGATGTAATAGTAGAACCAGGCGCCGCGGGAGACGGCGGGTTTGTCGGGCCAGAAGAGGCGGGGGACGAAGGCGTACGCGAGGTAATCGAGGGTGTCGCCATAGCGGTAGCCGTGCCGCTCGACCTCGCCGTACAGGAAGGAGGCGGGGATGGGCTCGAAGGAGCGCTCGAAGAAGGCGGTGGCCTGATCGGTGATGCTGTCGCCGTCCCCGTAATCGCCTTGCGTGTAGGTGCGGACGATGCGGTCGCTCTGGTTTTCCCCGGCGACCTCGGACGCCTGTCGCGCAGCGGAGACGACGGGCGCGATGACGCCGAGGTAAAACACGCTGAGCGCGATGCCGAGGACCGGGAGCCAGCGGCGCAAGGGGCGCTGGCGCGCGAAGAGCAGGGCCGCCGGGAGGAAGCTGAACATGAGGAACGCCTTCGACCCGGCGCGCAGGTTGACGGCGAACTCGGCGGCCGTGCCAATGGTGAAGAGAATCCAGAACGAGGCGCGCCTGTGGTTTCCGCCCTGGTGGATCGCATACCCGGTGAGCGCCGCGAGCGAACCCCATTGCACGATGCCGCGCAAGGCGCCGAGGCTTCCGAGGATGGGGCCGGCGAAACGCATGGCGATGCCGAGCGCCCAGAGGAGCAAGAAGCCCGAGCCCACGGGCGGCGAACGATCGCCGGGCTCCGGGATGGGGCGCATGAACTGCAGCCCCGCGTGGAGCCCGAACGAGCCGACGAGGTACATGAGATACCCCGCGGCGAGCTCGTCCGGGTAGATGTGCTGGACGCTGAAGCGGATCGGAATGCCGTCCGCGAGCTTGTTCGCGTGGTGGATGGCCGCGAAGCCGAGGGACACCGTGTTCCAGCCGAAATAAAACGAGATCGGGCTGAGGCCGAGCGGCGCGCGTCGGACCTCGAGGAGAATGATCCACGGAAAGACGACGATGACGGCGGCGCCGGTGACGTAGAGCGTGGTCGAGGGCTCGTTGGAGAGCCAGAGCGTGACGAAGCCGATGAACAGGAGCAGCGCATGGGGGACGAGCGGGCCGTACCGACGGTCGAGGAGGCCTCCCGCGCGGGCTCCCGCGGCGGGCGTGAAGGGCCTGGCAAGCGTCGCGTCCATGCGGAATGCGGTTCAGCCGACCTCGACGGCAGGGGTATGCGCCGGGCGGCGCTCCGCAGGCCGGTAATCGGGGAATCCTTCGGTCGTCGTGGGCGCCTTCGGGAGGGCGCCGCGGCCCGCGCGCTCGGGTTTGTCGAGGTCCTTCACGGCGAGGAGCTGGCCGCCGGGCGGGCCGTAGGTCTGCCAGAGCGCCATCGCGAGCTGGAGCGGGGCGCGCGGGCCCGGCTCGACCTTGCGGCCACAACGAAAGCCGAGCGAGCGGAGTTCGGCCGGCGTGAAGGCGGAGCGGTGCGTCTCGGCGAAGGTCCAGGCCTGGACGTCGGGATCGGGGGTGTCGAGGCGCAAGAAGGCGCGCTCGTCGTGGCCGGTGTGCGGGTCGAGCGATTCGCGCGGGACGGTGATGACGATACGTTTGCGGGCGATGCGCTCGAAGTCGCGGAGGGCGCGCAGGGCCGCGGGTTTGTCGAGGTGCTCGAGGACCTCGATGCAGAGGAGGGTGTCGACGTAATCGTCGGGGTAAGGGAGGGCATCGGCGCTGGCGAGGACGAGCTCGTCGTAGCTCCGGTGATGGGCGGTGCGGCGGAGGTTGTGGACCGTGAGGTCGCAGCCGCTGAGGAGCTCGGGCTCGTCGAGGCGCGGGTCGCGGCGGTCGTATTCGCGGACCTGGCGGAAGCCGAGCGGCGTGTCCTGCCAGCGGTGCCGGAGCATGAAGCCGTACACGCCGACGCCGCAGCCGACGTCGAGGATCCGCGTGCCCTCGATCTCGTCGAGGACACGCGGGATCATGCCGAGGGGGCTCTGGCCGACGAGGAGCGAGGTCTTCACGATCGTTTCTCCGAAAGAAGGGATTCGAGCGGGCCCACGAGGGGCAAGAGGGCGCGGGAGAGCGGGCCGGCGCTTTCGCGGAGCGGGCCGAGCGAGGCGCCGAGGCCGATGGGTTTTCCGTGACGGAGGCGCGAGGCGACCTCGTGGAGGACCTGTTTGTCCGCGCGCAGCGCGAGCGCGGCTTCTTTCGCGAGGCGCAAAGGGCCCTGGAAGTGGCGCGGGACGTACTTGCGGTGAATGGCGAAGGAGAAGGCGTGGATCGGCCAGGGATTGACGTCGACGTCGTGGCCGTCCTCGCGATTGCGCACGCGGACGAGAGGGCGGGCCGCATACGCGACGTCGCCGTGTTCGCAAAGGCGCATCCACATCTCGACGTCGGCGATGAAGCCATACGTCGGATCGTAGAGGCCATACCGCTCGTGGGCCTCGCGCCGGACGAGCGTCAGCGCGCAGACCGGGGAGCTGAAGCTCCGGAGCATGAAGTCGAGCCAAGCCCGGCCGCGCGTGAGCTCGGGCCAGGGGCCGACGTGCACCGCGCCGAGGGGCGCGTCGTCCTGGTCGACCATTTCGAGGCCCGTGTGCGCGAAGAGCGCGCGCGGGTGGCGGTCGAGCAGGCGCACGAGCTCGGCGAGGAAGTCGGGGTGGTAGAGGTCGTGGTCGTGGCAAACCGCGATGAGCTCGCCGGCGGCGTCCTCGATGCCGGCGTTGAGGTTCGCCGGCATGCGCAGGTTCTTCGGGTTGCGGTGGTATTTGACGCGCGGATCGCCGGCCGCGGCCTCGCGCACGGCCTCCTCGGTGCCGTCGCCGCCCGGGCCGTCGTCGCGGACGAGCAGCTCGAAATCGCCGAATGTCTGGGCGAGGATCGAGCGCAGCGTGGCGCCGAGCAGGCGCGCGCGCTTGTACGTCGGCATGACGACGGAGACACGCGGGGGCGCTTCTCCGTCGCGTGGCGGCGGCCGAGGGGAAAGCTTGGGAGGCAAAGGATCAGTCGAGGCGCCCCGCACGAATGTACTCCACGCTGTCGCGAATGACGGTGTCGAGGTCTGCGCGAGGACGCCAGCCGAGCTCGCCCATGGCCTTGTCGGCGTCCGGGTACTTGTCGTTCGCCTCCTCGAAGAGCGGGCCGAAGAGGGCCTTCGGGTCGACGTAATCGATGCGGCTCTCGGAGGCGGTGAGGCGCACGGTGCGCTCGGCGAGGTCGCGGATGCTGATCTTGTTCTGCGGGTTGCCGATGTTGTAGGCCTCGCCGCGGCGGCCGAGGCGCAAGGCCCGGACGATGCCCTCGGCGACGTCGACGACGTGCGTGAAGGCGCGGATCATGCTGCCGTCGCCGTAGACCGTGAGCGGCTCGCCCGCGAGGCATTGCTTGATGAAGCGCGGCAAGACGAACCCGCCCTTGCCCGACTGGCGCGGGCCCGCGATGTTGAAGGGGCGGATGATCACGGCGAAGAGGTCCGAGACCTTGCACGTGTTGACGAGCGCGATCTCGCACGCGAGCTTGGCCACGGCGTACTCGAGGCGGACCGAGACCTTGGGCGTGATGATCTTGTTGTCGTTCTCCGAGCAGTAGCCGTCGCGGCCGCCGCCGTAGATCTCGCTCGTGGAGACGTCGCAGAGGCGCGCGCCCGTGCGGTTCGCGATGTCGATCACGCGGTAGGTGTCGTCCGTGATGCTCTTCGTGATCTTGCCGGAATGAGCGAGGACGCCGACGGGGCCGACGACCGAGGCGAGGTGATAGATCTCGGCGAAAGGCGCGAAGGAGCCGCGCGTGTAGTAGTCCTCGACGGAGAGGATGTCGTACGTGAGGCGCGGGTCGTTCACGCGGCGCACGTAGGCCTCGTGGTCGAGGGGGCTCGTGCTGAGGTTGTCGACGACGTGGACGCGGGCGTCTTCGTCGGCGAGCAGGCGCTCGACGAGGTGGCTGCCCAGGAAGCCGAAGCCTCCCGTCACGAGGATGTGTTTGTCTTTCATGAGGCGCTTTCCTTCGTGTCGCAGGTACGGATCATGCGGCATCTCCCCGCGTGCCGCCGAGCTTTCGACGGATTTTCCCGGCGATCCCCCGGGCAGTCTCGCGCTCCTCGGGGGCGAGCGCGATCCAGAAGAGCGTGAGCGCGAGGGCCCCGAACACGGGCGGCACGACGACAGCCCGGACGAGGCCCTCGGGGAGGAAAAACCAAAATACGGCCGAGACCGCGGCCGGGACGAGCAAGCCGAGGCCCAGCGCGCCCAGGATTTCCCGGGCATACCCGCTGAACCGGTCGCCGAGCGCCTGGCACGCGGCGCGCGGGACGATCCAGGCCGCGAGGGCGAGATCCGCGAGGAGCGCGGCAGCCGCGACGCCCCGGATGCCGAAACGCGGGACGAGCAGGACGGACAGGACGAACACGAGCGCCGCGTTCGCCGTGAGCAGGACCGCGACGCGGCCCTGGCGGTTCGTCGCGAGGAGCGCGGTGGAGCCGACACCCCAGAACCCCCAGAGGATGGCCTGCGCGACGAGCATCCCGAGCGTGGGCAGATCGAGCGAGAGTTTTTTCAGCGTCCACGCGGAGTAAACGGGCTCGGCGAGGGGCAAGAAGCCGAGGAGCGCGAGTCCGATGACGAAGCCCGAGAGCTTGGCCGTGGTGCGATGCGCGCGGACGAGGCGCGAGGGATCACCGAGGGCGTCGAGCGCGGTGAGCTCGGGCCAGACGACGGTCGTGAACTGGATCGAGAGCATGCGGCCCATGTTCGCGATGTTCCTGTGGGTCGCGAAGCGAGAGACCTCCTCGCCGCCGATGACGGACTGCACGACGAGGAGGTTGCCCTGGTTGGCGAGGAACTCGCCGAGGCCCGCGAGCAAGAAGAGCGCGCCGGGCGCGAGCATGCGCAGGCCCGTCGCGCGATCGCCGCCGAGGGGCGTGAGGCGGAACCAGGGGTTTTGCCGGTGCAAGTCGCGCAGGACGTACACGTCGAGCGCGAGGGCCCAGACGACACGGGCGAGCGCGACGACGGGAAAACGCGCGCCGGCGAGCATGAGCGCGGCGGGCAAGGCCATCTCGACGGCGCGCTTGATGGCCGTGAGATACGCGGCGCGGACGAGCTGGCCGGTGGCGCGGTAGGTGCCGCGGACGGCGCCGAGCGGGACGCCGATGAGCAGCTCGATGCCGAGGAGCGCGAGCGTGAGGTAGGTCTCGAGGTGCGTCGCGGTGGTGATGCCGAGCCACGTTTCGAGCGGCAAGACCGCGGTGACGAGCGCGGCGACGATCCAGATGCCGATCGCGAGCGGGGTTTGCAGGCGGAGGGCGCTGTGGAGGTCGGCGAGGAAGAGGTCGTGATCGCCGCGCGCGTGATGCGCGCACATGCGGTTGACGACATGCGACTGGACGCCGAGGTCGGTCATCGTCAGGAACGCGACGAGGGCCGAGAGCGAGGTCCATTCGCCGTAGCGCGCGGGGCCCCAGGCGTGCATGCCGATGGGGACGACGACGAACTGGCCGACGTAACCGACGAGCGCGACGACGCTCATCGCCGCGACGCCACGAAGGACACGCTCGGCCATGCCGGGCGCGCCGAGGCGTTCGGTTTGCTCGGCCCCGGCGGCGCTCATGCGGTGCCTGCCGCGAAAGCTCGGGGGTGGAGCGCGGCGAGGGCGTCCCAGATGCGCGCGCCGAAATGGTCTTCGGTGAAGGAGGCGAGGACACGCGCGCGGGCGGCGTGGCCGAGGTGGGCGCGGAAGGCGGGGTCGCTGAAGAGCTCGACGAGGGCACGCGCGAGGCCCTCGTGGTCGCCGTAGCGCACGGAGAGGCCGGTCTCGCCGTCGACGATGACCTCGCGCGCGGCGTCGTCGAGCGAGCCGATGCACGGGACGCCCGCGGCCATGGCTTCGAGGTAGACGAGGCCAAAGCCCTCGCCACGGCTCGGCATGGCGAAGACGGTGGTGCGCTGGTAGAGGGCGCGGAGCTCGTCGTCGGGGATGCGGCCCCAGAAGCGGACGGCGCCGCTTTCGAGGAGGCCGAGGCGTTTGGCCTGCGCTTCGTAGGCAGGGCGCGCGGCGCCGTCGCCGACGATGTCGAGGCGCGCGCCGGGGCACTGGCGACGGACGTGGTTCCAGACGGCGAGGAGCTCGGCGTGGCCCTTGTAACGCTCCTCGGGGTGGATGCGGCCGACGATCAGGGCGGAGAGGCCGGTGTCTTCGGGTGCGTAGCTCGGCTCGTCCGAGCGTAGCCCCCGAGCGTCAACTGCGCGGTCATTGGAAAGCCCGAGCCAGCAAACCTTGCTCGGCGTGGACCGGTGTTCCGGGTTCCAGTCGTGGAAGCGGCCGAGCGTGAAGGCACTGTTGCTGATCAAAAGATTGGTGCCCCAAATACCGACGCGCTGGTGAGCGGGCAAGGGGCGCCAGCACTCGACGCCGTGGAGGAACTGCACGACGGGGACCCGTCGAGGGCGGAGGAGGCGCGCGACGGGGCCGAGGCCGATGTGGGTCGTGAAGACGAGGTCGGCGTCCGAGCGCTCGCGCGCGGCGGCCGCGAGCATGCCGAGGCGAGAGCCGCCGAAGGAGCGGAAGCGTTTCGGCGGGGTTTGTAGGCCGACCTCGCGGGCGACGTCGCGGGCATCGTGGGGCGCGTCGTGCAGGGCCCAGACGTCGTAATCGAGGGGGACGCGGCGTTCCCGGGCGATCCGTTCGAGCTGGCGGAGGAGCTGGCGGCTCACGGTGGGGATGCCGCCGTGGGGCGCGTCGACGAGGTCGGGGCAGAGGAACGCGAGCTTCATGAGCGCGACGAGGCGGCGCGAGCCGCGCGGACGAAGCCTTCGGCGGTCTGCGGGATGTCCCAGGCGGCGATGCGGCGCAGGGAGGCCTTGCCGCGAGAGACGCGGGCGTCGTGGTGCGCGAGGGCCTCGTCGAGGACACGCGTGAGCGCCGCGACGCTGCCCGCGGGGAAGACCCAGCCATTGTCGGGGCCGACGAGGTCGGGGACGGCGCCGACCTGATCGGAGGCGATGATGGGGAGGCCGAGGTTCATGGCCTCGTTCACGGCGAGGCCCCAGGGCTCGAAGCGCGAGGGCAAGGCGAAGACGTCGCCGAGGGCATACGCGGCCGGCATGCGCTTCTGGTTGACGAAGCCGACGAAATGGACGCGGGCGGAGAGCGATTTCGCGAGGGATTCGAGCTCGCCGCGCAGCGGGCCGTCGCCGACGAGGACGAGGTGGGCATTCGGGCGCGGGCGCGCGGCGAAGGCGCGGATCAGATCGGCGCAGCCCTTCACGGGGATGAGCTTGGCAGCGTAATTGACGACGAGGTCGTTCTCGGGAATGCCGAGCTCCTTGCGGAAGGCGCGGGCCTCTTCGCGGACGGTGTCGGCCTGGGACTGGAAGAACGAGTTGTCGACGCTGTAGGGCGCGAGGAAGACGCGCTCTTTCGGGACGCCGTAATGCTCGAAGTATTGCGCGGAGAGGGTGCCGATCGCGAGGGCGCCGCCGAGGCGGCGGAAGATCGGGGGCAAGGCGAGGCGCTTGGCGAGCGCGATGTGCGCGGGGCGCTCGGCGAGGAGGTTCGATTCGCCGCGGAGGAGGACGGGGATGCCCTTGCGGTGGGCCCGCACCATGACGTCGTGCTCGGTGGCGTGGGCGTAGCCGTGGACGATGATGACGTCGGGCCGGAACGTGGACATGCGCGCGAAGGCGCCGGGGTTGACGAGGCCGAAGAAATGGTCCGTGCCGGGGCGCTTCGAGACGTTCGGCACGAATTCGTGGTCGTACCCTTCGAGGAGGGGGACGTCCCAGCGGATGGTCTTGCCGAAGCCGGGGTCGCGGGTCTCCTTGACGCCGAAATCCCAGCAGAAAAAGAGCTTGATCGCGACGTCGTCGCGCGCGGCGAGGGCGCGGTAGAGCGGCGCCTGGTACTGGATCGGGTGCGTCGCGAGGATCGCGATCCGGACCATGGGTGGGCCTATCGTCCTTTCGCGCTGCGCTCGGCGAGCCGGGCCTGGAAATCGGCGACGGTGGCGCGGAGGCCGTCGCGGAGGCCGATACGCGGGGCAAAGTTGAGCAGCTCGCGGGCGCGGGTGATGTCGGGTTTGCGCTGGCGCGGGTCGTCGGCAGGCAAAGGCGCGTGGATGATGTCGAGGTCGGAGTTGAGGAGCCGGAGGACCTCTTCGGCGAGCTCACGAATGGTGAATTCCTCGGGGTTGCCGAGGTTCACGGGGCCCTCGATGGGCTCGGGGCGGGCGAGGGCGAGGATGCCCTCGACGAGGTCCTTCACGAAGCAGAAGGAGCGGGTTTGTTTGCCGTCGCCGAAGAGGGTGAGCGGTTTGCCGCGGAGCGCCTGGACGATGAAATTGGAGACGACGCGGCCGTCGTCGAAGGCCATGCGCGGGCCATAGGTGTTGAAGATACGCGCGATGCGGACGTCGACGCCCCAGGCGCGGCGGGCGTCGTTGAGGAGCGTCTCCGCGCAACGTTTTCCTTCGTCGTAGCAGGAGCGCTCGCCGATGGGATTGACGTTGCCCCAGTAGCTCTCGGGCTGGGGGTGGACGGTGGGGTCGCCGTAGACCTCGGAGGTGGAGGCGTGGACGATGGTGCAGCGGCGCCCGCGGGCCATTTCGACGAGGCGGAGGGCGCCCATGACGCTCGTGGTGAGCGTGGCGTAGGGGTCGCTCTGGTAATGGATGGGCGAGGCGGGGCAGGCGAAGTTGAAGACGAGCTCGGCGTAGACGTGAATGGGCTCGCGGACGTCGCCCATCTGGAAGTGGAAATGCGGGTCGCGGCCGGCGCGCTCGAGGTTGCCGAGGTCGCCGGTCATGAGGTTGTCGATGCCGACGACCTCGTAGCCCTCGTCGAGCAATCGATCGACGAGGTGCGAGCCGAGGAAACCCGCGGCGCCCGTGACGAGCGCGGTCTTGCGTGCTGCGCCGAGTCCCATGTCAGCAGAGTCCTCCGTCAGATCGTTGCGTCATGGCTCTTCAGATAGGCGACGAGCGTGGTCAAAGCAAAGAGACACGGCGCCCCGAGGTCACGTTCGTCCGCGAGGAAATGGCGCCACTGCCGGGTGATGGCGGGGACGTCGAGGAAAGGGGCGCGTGTCCGGGCCTCGTCGAGGAGGAGGCGTTCGGCAAAGGAGCGGAGCGGGCCTTTGAGCCACGCGGCGAACGGCGCGGTCGCCGGGCGCGCGAGGGTGAGCCGGTACCTCGGCGGAGGAAGGGAAAGGGCGTGCTCGACGAGGGCGCGATCGAGGAGCGGGGCGCGGAGCGGAATGCCAAGGCGGCGGCTCGCGACGTCGGCGTCGCGCAGGGCCATGTCCCGGAGGTCGTTCGCGAGGTCGAGCGCGGCGAGGGCGCGATCCGGCAGGAGGGCGCGGCGCGCGAGGGCGGGTTCGAGCTTCTCGGGGATCATGACCGGGAGGAGCGTGGCGTCGGCGATATCCGGAGAAACGAGGGAGGCAAGCTCGTTGGGGGGGGTCGTGCTGCGAAGCTCCGTGTACGCGCGCTCGACGGATCGGCCCGCGGCGAGGAGCGCGCTGAAGCGCAGGACGCGGCCCACGGCGGGGAAAAGCGCGCTCTTGCCGAGGCCCGAAAAGGCCGCCCCGCCCGCGGATTTCGCGGCGTGGAAGGCGCCCGGGAACGAGGTGGACGGTTGATCGAGCGCCTCGATGGCCTCCGCGATGTCGCGTTCGTCGAGGGCGCGGGGTGGGGTCGTCGGCGTCGAAAGGGCCTCGGCGAGCACGGCTTCGAAGGGCGCTCCGGCATGGGGCCTGCGCGGCTCGATCGGCATCTCCCAGTACGTGGCGCTGCGCGCGTGGCCCTCGCGGTACGTGAGAATCGTGGCGGGCGGGAGGGGCGAGACGCCTTCGAGGATGGTGTCGGGCTCGGCGACGGCGCCCGTGGCGAGGAAACTCGCGACGGCGCGGCGGGACAAACGTTTTTCGACAAAACCCTGGGTGGCGAGCGGCCAGACCTCGGAGGCGAAGGCGAGTTTTCCGGGCGCAGTGGCGAAATAAAGGGGCCGGACGCCGAGCGGGTCCCGGGCGAGGAGGAGGGTCCGCTCGGTTGCGTCCCAAAGGCCGAGCGCGAAGGCGCCGCGGAGGGATTCGATCGCGCGTTTTCCGTGAGCGGCGTACGCGGCGAGGACGCTTTCCGGGGACGCGACGTCCCCGTCGAAAACGAGCGTGAAGCGGCCGTCGGGGGACGTCACGGCGTTCGGGGCGAACCGGACCTCGTCGATCGGGGAGCCGGGCCTGCCGCTGACGTACCCGAACGCGCCCTTCATCCCCGGGCCCGCTTTTCCCGCGCCGCGAGCTCGAGGTCCGAATCCACCATGCGCCGCACGAGCTCCGGGAACGTGACCTTGGGCGTCCACCCGAGCTTTTCCCGCGCCTTCGTGGGGTCGGCGAGGAGGACGTCGACCTCGGCCGGCCGGAAATACTTGGGATCGATGCGCACGTACTCCTGCCAGTCGAGGCCCGCATGCCGGAACGCGAGCTCCAGGAACTCACGCACGGAGTGGGTCTCGCCGGTGCCGACGACGAAATCGTCGGCCTGGTCCTGCTGGAGCATGAGCCACATGGCCTCGACGTAGTCCTCGGCGTGGCCCCAGTCGCGGCGGGCATCGAGGTTGCCGAGCCAGAGGTCGCGCTGGAGGCCATGTTTGATGCGGCCGACGGCGCGCGTGATCTTGCGGGTGACGAAGGTCTCGCCGCGGCGTTCGCTCTCGTGGTTGAAGAGGATGCCGTTCGAGATGTGCATGCCGTACGCCTCGCGGTAGTTCTGCGCGACGTAGAAGGCATACGCCTTGGCCGCGGCGTAAGGGCTGCGGGGGTGGAAGGGCGTGGTCTCGCGTTGGGGGATCTCGGCGACCTTGCCGTAAAGCTCGCTCGAACTCGCCTGGTAGAAGCGCGCCGAGACGCGCATCTTGCGCATGGCCTCGAGGAGGCGAATGGCGCCGAGAGCCGTGACCTCGCCGGTGTACTCGGGGATGTCGAAGGAGACACGGACGTGGCTCTGCGCGCCGAGGTTGTAGATCTCGTCGGGCTGGACCTCGGCGATGACAGACTGGAGCGAGGAGGCGTCGTTGAGGTCGCCGTGATGCAAGAAGAGGCGGACGCCACGCTCGTGCGGGTCACGGTAGAGGTGGTCGATGCGCTCGGTGTTGAAGGAGGAGGACCGGCGAATGATGCCGTGGACCTCGTAGCCCTTCGAGAGGAGGAGCTCCGCGAGGTAGGAGCCGTCCTGGCCCGTGATGCCGGTGATGAGCGCGCGTTTCATGCGGTTCTGAGGAGCGTCCGGCAACCGTGCCTGGGGGGTCGGAACCTAGCATCGGGGGGGTGGGGCGCCAAGACGGGCGCCGGGCTCGTGGGAGGCTTGGTTGCACGAGGCGCGGTGATGTTCAGGGCGCGGGATCCGAGGGTTCCATGGTCGCGCGGGGAGGGCGGCGGGGGCGGGGATGGGGAGGCTCGGAGGGTAAGGGGGCGGGGGGTTCGTCGTTTCCAGGGCTGCTCTGTTTTGGAGCGGTCCACTGGTTCGTTCTAGCGTGCTCCGGATGGCTCACCGCCCTCCGGATGTGGGTTCTGTCACTCCATGACGCCGTTGGGCTGTTCCCGAACGTCGTCGCGTTCTTCCGCAGTGTCATCGCGTCTTTCCCGTGTGGTGTTGCGCCATTCCGGGATGGTGTTGTGCACTTCCGGGATGGTGTTGTGCACTTCCGGGATGGTGTTGCGCTCTTCCGGAGTGTTGCTGCGCTTCTCCGGAGTGTCGTTGCCCTCACCCGTGATGTCGTCGCGCTCGTCCGGAGCGTCGTTGCGCTCCTCCGTGGTGTCGTCGCGCTCATCCGGGATGGTGTTGCGCTTTTCCGGGGTACCGTTGCGCTTGTCCCGGGTCGTGTTTAGCATGGCTGGGCGACGGCCCGCGGCCGACACACGACGCCGTACCTCCACGACGCGTCGAGGGAGGAACCGTCATGAATACGACTTCGATTGTGAAGAGCACATATCCGAGCAAAGACTTCAACGCGATCACGCAACTCGGCCTCAAAGCGTTGAACCTCGCCGTCACCCACGCCGCCGCCCTCGGCCCGCGGCTTCCACAGGGGATGATCGAGGCCCTCTCGGACGACATCGAGAAGCTCGGCGACGTCGTCCCCGGAGCAAAACAAGCCCGAAGCGAGGCGGTCGCCGCCACGAGCGCGCAAAACGTCGCGCTCGCGCAGGGGTACGCGCAGGTGCGGCAGATGCGCGCTGCCATTCGGCGCGCCCAAGCCCCCACCGACGTGAAACACGCCTACGGTATCGGTCAGAAGGTGTACGAGACGAGCGTGCGCGACGTGAAGGCCGCGATTCAGCAGATCCTCGACCGCGCCAAGGAGAACCCGGCCGAGGCCGCGTCCCTCGGGATCGTGCAGAAGGACCTCGATGGGCTCGCGGCGGCGCTCGTGGCGATCACGAATGCAGATGCGGTGCAGGAGCAAAAGCGCGCAAGCGCGCCGCTGACGACGCAGGAGCGGAATCGGATGGGGAATCGGATTCTGGCGGCTGTCGCGCGGATCGAAGGCGCGGGGCGGATGGAGTTCGCCAAGGATGAGGCGAACCGCGCGAGCTTCGAGGCGCTGGGGGCGGGGGCGCGGAAGAGGAAGCGGGTGGTGGGCTGACCAGGGATCTCATCTCGCTAACAGCCTGTGGACTTATCTGCTGCGCGCCCCGAATCGGCGGTCGACATCGCTCGAAATCCTTCAGGATTCCTCGCTCCGTCGCCCTAGCTTCGGGGCGCTCGCGACGATAATTCCACAGGCTGCTAAGTGCGCGAAACTCTTAGCTCGATTGCCGTGGAAAGGGAGGGTTGGGGTGGGTGAGGTCAGAGCAAAAGCCGCCGACGTGCCAGCCCGAGCCGGGCATACGCGGTGTCGAGCGGAATCCGCAACGTCCGAGCGATCTCCGGCATCGATCGGCCGTCGATCAAATACGCGCGGACCACCGCCCACACCTTCCGGCTGAGCCTCCGAATGGCCCGCTCCATCCGTCGCGCAGCATCCATCGCCTCCACGACCCGCGGCTCGAACGCCGGCTCCGGCAGATCGCCGTCGGCCAGATGCTCCACGCGATATCGCACGAGCCTTCGATGATTCGAGGCGACATACAGCGCAATCATGGAGACCCACGACCGCGCGCCCTCGGGCGTCACGAGGTTGTCCCGGCGGCGCCAGGCAATGACGAAGACCTCCTGCACGAGGTCGTCTGCCTCCCGCTCCGGGACGCCGCGCCGGAGAAGGGTGGAGCGGACGAAGGGGCGGCATTCGCGGTAAAACCGCTCGAAAGACGCCTCCGGGGAGGGAATGCGTGTAGGTTTCTTGGCGGATTCGGGGGGGACGTCTACCTTGGCCATAGCCTGGAACTCCGTGCTTGCGGGTTTCGGGTCAGACGCCGGTCGGTGTGTCAGCGCCGGCTGGCGTCGCCTTTTTTGTGTCTCATGGGTGATCCAAGCTGGCAGAAGGCGTGCCGTCCTGCGACGGACGGCACGCCCGGACCCTCATCGCCGCGTGAGCCTGTGCAGGGGGCCGATGAGGTGCGCCTCCGCTTCCATAGCCGCTTCCGTTACGGATTCATTCGCCGCGCATCGTCGGGTCGTGGCTCGCTTGCCGCCTGACGTCCACATCACAACATGATCCAGAGGACGCTCTCGAGAGCGACCGGGAGGAGAGAACTCCATGAAAAAGTCATCCGTGGCTTATTTCGCAGGCCTCACCGCGCTATTGGTGGCGACCAGCGCGTTCGCGAGGATCGACTTTTCCTTGAACCCACGCGAGGGCGAGACCACGCTTCGGGCTGGTTTCTCGAGTGACCCATTTTTCGTGATTGTCACGGCGGGTGGGTACAACAACGCGAGCTCGGTCCGCTCCGGCTGCGAAGGCTTCGTTGCGGATGCGCCAGACTACCGCGTCCGTCGCGAGGGCGTCACGACCTTGCTGCGCTTCTACGTGACGTCGGGCGAAGATACCACGCTGCTCATCTCCGACCCGTCTGGCCAATGGTACTGCTCCGACGACTCGTACGGCACGCGGAATCCGACGATCGATTTCTCGAACGCTCCGGAAGGCCGATACGATATCTGGGTCGGCACCCGCTGGCAAGACCGCTCCGCGCAGGCCGTCCTGAGCGTCACCGAAGCGGAATCGAATCATCCATAGCGCAGACCCTCATCGCCGCCCGGCACGCCGGCGCTGACGCTGGTGGGCGGCACCGCGCGGCTCGGCTTTGGCCTCACGTTTCATGCGAGCCCGAAGTTCGCAGCTCAACGAACGGATCGATGTTCTAGCGTAGCGCCGGGGGCCGCCTGCGGCGGTGCGCAGCAGCGGCGGCGACGAGGACGAGGGCGGCCCAGCGGGCGGGGCTCTCGGAGGGCGTTGGAGTGGTGCGGCAAGCGCAACCGCCGTCCTGGGGGGGAGCGCTGCCGCCGGAGGAGGTAGAGCCGCCGGTGCCGGTGCCCGTGGAATCACCGCCGGAGCCGCCACCACCGCCGGAGCCACCGCTGCCGCTACCGCCAGCGCCGCCGGAGCCACCGTTGCCGCCGGAGCCACCGTTGCCGCCGGAGCCACCGTTGCCGCCGGAGCCACCGTTGCCGCCGGAGCCACCGTTGCCGCTACCGCCAGCGCCGCCGCTACCACCGCCGCCGCCAGCGCCATCCGGGACGCAGGTTCCGGTCATGCACGCACCACCGGGGCATGGCGCGCCGTTGGGCTTTTCGGGGTTCGGGCAGGCGCCCGTGGCAGGATCACACGTGCCGGGCTCGTGGCATGCGTCCTGCGCGGCGCAGGTGACGGGTTCGGCGCCGGTGCAGGTGCCTGCATTGCAGGTGTCGGCCTGGGTGCAGGCATTGCCGTCGTTGCAGACAGAGCCGTTGGGCTTTTCGGGGTTCGAGCAGGCGCCCGTGGCAGGATCACACGTACCGGGCTCGTGGCATGGGTCCTGCGCGGCGCAGGTGACGGGGTTGCTCCCCTCGCATACGCCATGGGTACACGTGTCGACCTGCGTGCAGGCGTCGCCATCGTTGCACACCGGGCCCGTGAGCAGCGCGCAGGTGCCGTCCGCCTCCGCGCCGGCCGCCATCGAGCACGCGTCGCAGTCGCCTGCGTCGCAGGCCGTGTTGCAGCAGACGCCGTCGACGCAGAAGCCACTCTCGCAGTCGCTCGCGACCGCGCAGCTCACGCCGTTGGCCTCGGCCGGATCGTAGAGCCGCGTGCTCGCGGTGGGGGTGCCGTTGAAGCCGCCCGTGACGAGGACCTTGCCATTCGGCAGCGTCGTGCCCGTGGCCCGGATGCGCGTCCCCGACATCGACGCGGTGTTCGTCCAGGTGTTCGTCTGCGGGTCGTAGACCTCCGCGCTCGCCAGGTAGGTGCCGCCGTACCCGCCGCCCGCGACGAGGACCTTGCCGTTCAGCAAGCGCGCGGCGACGTGGTGGCCACGCTCCACGCCAAGCGAAGCGGCCGGCAGCCACGCGTTCGTCGCGGGATCGAAGAGCTGCACCGCCGACGTCGCCGTCGAGCCGTTCGTCAGGCCGCCGGCGACGAGGACCAGGCCATTCTGGAGCAGCGTCGCCGTGTGCATCCCGCGGAAGGCGTTCATCGGCGCGAGCGTCGTACACGTGCCCTGCATCGGGCTGCAAATGTCGGCGTTGTAGACGTAGGCCGCGCCCCCCGGCACCGTCGAAAAGCCGCCCGTCACGAGCACGCGGTCGTCCGGGAGCGCCGTCACGCGCAAATCCGCGCGAGCCAGCGAGAGACTCCCCGCGGACGCCCACGTGTCCGTCGCGGGATCGTACCGCTCGACCGCCGAAGTGGCGTAGGTGTCGGCGTAGCCGCCGACAACGACGACCTGACCATTCGAGAGGATATCCGCGGCGTGCCGGCGATGCCGGACATTCATGGCCGCGGCGGACGACCAGGTGTTCATGGTCGGGTCGTAGATCTCGCAGCTCTGCAGCGAGACACCGTTCGTGGTCAAGCCGCCGGCCACGAGGACGCGGCCGTCCGAAAGGACCGTCGCCGTGTGGTAATTGCGGGGGACGAGCATCGGCGCGGCGGCGGTGATGGTGTTCGTCGCGACGTCGTAGATATCGACGGCGGCCGTCGGTAAATCCCAGTTGCCCGTGGTCGCGCCGCCCGTGATGAGGACTCTGCCGTCTTGCAGGAGCGCCGCCGCGTGGTTCCAGCGCGGCGTGGTCATGGCCGGCGGCGAGGTCCACAACGGGTCGACGAGGAGCGACTCGCCCTCGATGTCGGCGAAGAGCTCGATCGTGGCCTCCCGCGCGACGAGCTTCACGTCCACAGGACGCCCGTCCTCGGCCCAGGCTGCCGGCGCCGTGACGCGCACACGCGTCCCGCCCGCCGCGTCGAGCACCTCCACCGCGTCCCCGTCCTGCCGGAGCGCGGCGCCTTCGACGTCCCACGCTGCGACGGGCCCGTCCCCCGCCGTCGCGTGCTCGTCGAGCAGGAGCCACTCCTCATATCCTGCCTCGACGGCGGTCCAGAAGGACGAACCCCCCTCGCGAGGATACACGACCGCGAGGTTTTCGGGCGCGCCCGGGCCGACGAGGCCTCGCTCTCGCACGCGGATCTCGAATCCGTCGGGCGTATGCAAAACGACTGCGCGGGGCGCCGCCGCGGGCAGGCTCATCATGAGCCCCCTGCGGCCGGAGGTGCGCGAGAGCGGGGACGGAGAGGCGAAGCCGTTCTCCACAGGGAGGAAGCTCTCTCCTACGTCGAGGATCGCCGGCGCTTTCTGAGGAAAACGCGCGCGGAGCTCCATCGCGCCGGCGCCGGCTCTCCCACCGCGCCCGCCCGTATCATGGCTGATGCTCTCGCTCGGCGTGGACGTGTCGGGACGACAAGCGGCGCCGCCCGCGATACCGGCGATGGCGCAAAGGAAGACAGCGATTCGATTCTGCATGAATTCTCCTTGGCAGCTTGCGCTGTGCTCGTCAATCGCGTCCGCATTTACCGGCTGCGTCTCCGCGCCCGACGACCCGCTCGCCCCTTTGCCTCCGGACGCTGGCGGAAATTTCGACTCCGACCCGGGATCCGACCCGCAGGTCGACGCCGGCCCTTGCGCTTGTCCCGAGGGGAAGGGCCCGAGCGGCTGCGCGATGCGGCCCGCGTCTTGATCTCGATGGCCAAAGGCGCCGTCCGATGCGTAGGTCCGCGGGTCCAGAGCTGCGCGAGGGTTGTCCTTTGACAGGGAAGCGCTGTCGGAAGAACATGGCCGAGCATCACTCCCCACGTCTCTAAAGTCGCACCGTCATGGCCTCCTCCGACGATTCATCCTCCGCGGCTCGAAAAGGCGCCTCCACACCGCATGCGCCCGCGGATGCGCTGATGGACACGCTCGCCGCGCCTTCGAGCGCCGTGCCTGCCGTCACTCCACACGATCGGGCGATGCCCGCGGGAGCCTCCGGCGCCCATCTCCATTTGCAGCCAGGCACGGTCCTCAAACATTACGAGCTCATTCGTAAGCTCGGCGCGGGCGGGATGGGGATGGTCTTTCTGGCCCGTGACGTTCGCCTCGGCCGGCTCGTCGCCATCAAGTTTCTGCTCGAGCATACGGGGCAAGCGGCAACGCGTTTCCTCGCCGAGGCGCGCGCGACGGCGCAATGCAAGCACGAGAATATCGTCGTCATCTACGATGTCGACGACGCGCACGGGTCTCCGTACATGGTCCTCGAGTATATCGAGGGGCGCACGCTGCGCGAGGCCATGACGGAGAGGGGGCATGACACCACAGCCGTGGTCGTGGAGCGGATGCTCCCCGTCGCGCGCGCCCTCGCCTGCGCGCACGCCATGGGCATCGTCCACCGGGATCTGAAGCCCGAAAATATCCTGCTGGCCGACGACGGCCAGGTGAAGGTGGTCGATTTCGGCATCGCCAAGCAGGTCTCCCTCGATCTCATGCAAACATGGCCCGCCGCGGTCGGCTCCAAACCCCAATGGTCCACTCTGACGCAGGATGGCGCGCTCGTGGGCACGATGCCGTACATGTCGCCGGAGCAATGGCTCGGCGAGCCACTCGACGGGCGCAGCGATGTCTGGGCCGCGGGGCTCATCCTGTTCGAGCTCGCGACCGGCGCGCATCCGCTCGCGCCGCTCGACCTGCCGGATCTCATGGGGGTTTCCAATCTCGATACGCCCATGCCGAGCGCCCGTGACAAGCTCGGCGCGGGCCATGCGCTCGCGGAGGTGATCGATCGGTGCTTGAAGAAGCGCAAGAGCGAGCGAATCGGATCGGCCAAGGAGCTCGTGGGGCTGCTCGAGCGGCTCGGCGCAGAGACGAAGAAGCCCGCGGCGCTCGCCGAGGACGAGAGCCCCTTCGCGGGCCTCTCGGCATTTCAAGAATCGGACGCCGCGCGGTTCTTCGGGCGTGACGACGAGATCGCCGCGGTGCTCGGTAAGCTCCGCCATCAGCAGCTCGTCGCCATCGCGGGCGCTTCGGGCGCGGGGAAATCCTCGTTCGTGCGAGCGGGCGTCATCCCGGCGCTCCGGCGCGCGGGCCGCGAGCTGGAGGCGTTCGTCCTTCGCCCGGGGCGGCGTCCTCTCGCCGCGCTCGCCGACGTGCTCGCGTTTTTCGCGGATAGCTCGGGCGACGCGGCGGCGGAAGGTGTAGCCGATCCGGCGGCGCTCGCCGAGCTCTTGCGGACCCAGCCGGGAGCGCTCGGCGAAAGGCTGCGCGCGCGGTGCAGAAGGCGCGGGGGCGAGCACCGTATTCTGCTCTTCGTGGATCAGCTCGAGGAGCTGTATACGCTGGGGAGCGAAGCGTCGGAGCGGGCCGCGTTTTGCGCGTGCCTCGAGGGCGTGGCCGACGACGCGTCGTCGCCGCTGCGGGTGATCGTGACGATCCGCGCGGATTTTCTCGATCGCGTGTCGGAGGACCGGCGGTTTCTCTCGGCGATGACCCGGGGGCTCATGTTCTTGCCGCCCATGACGGCCGATGGGATGCGGAGCGCGCTCCAAACGCCGCTCGAGGCGGCGCGTTATCGGTTCGAGGACGAGGGGCTCTGCGACGAGATGCTCGGCGATCTCGGAGGGATGAAGAGCCCGCTGCCGCTCTTGCAGTTCACGGCGACGAAGTTATGGGAGGCGCGCGACCGGCAAGAGCGGCTCTTGACCCGGAAGGCGTATCGCGCGCTCGGCGGCGCCTCGGGCGCGCTCTCGGCGCACGCGGACGCGGTCCTCTCGGGGATGAGCGTGTCCGAGCAGCAACTCGCGCGGGCCATCTTCTTGCGCCTGGTGACGCCGGAGCGGACGCGCGCGGTGGTGCGCTTGGAGGAGCTCTGCGCGCTCTCGGAGGAGGCGTCCATGGCCGAGCAGGTGGTGCACCATCTGGCGGATGCGCGGCTGCTCTCCATCGAGGCGGGCGGCGAGCGCGAGGGCAAGACCGTCGAGCTGACGCATGAATCGCTCATCGAGCGGTGGGCGAAGCTCGAGCAATGGCTCGACGAGAACGAGAAGGACGCGGAGTTCCTGGTCGAGCTGCGGAGCGCGGCTTCGCAATGGGAGAAGAACGGCAAGGCGGAGGGGTTTTTGTGGCGCGACGAGGCGGCGAGCAAGGCGGAGCAATGGCTCGCGCGGAAGAAGGCCGAAGGCGACGCGGAGGGGACGCTCGGGCTCGGGAAGCGGGATCGGGGGTATCTCGAAGCTGTCGTTCGGCTCGCGTCGCTGTCGCGGCGGCGCCGCCGCCAGGTGACCGGCGGGGTCATTGCGTTTCTCGCGTTCTTTGCATTCGTGGTCTCGCTCCTCGGCGTGCAGGCCAAAAGCCAGGCGAGGCGGGCCGATGACAAGGCCGTAGAGGCCCAAGAGAGCGCCGCGGAGGCGCAGAAGAGCGCCGACGACGCCCGGAAGAGCGCCGCCCAGGCGGACAAGCGGGCGGCCGAGGCGCGGAATGCCAGCCGTATGGCGAGCGCCCGCGAGCATCAGTCCGACCCGACCCTGGTCCTCGCCCTCCTACGCGAGATGGAGCCTGCGGGCGAGCTTCCGCCGCGGTGGCGCGAGCTGGCCCTCTGGGCCAAGCACCAGGGAATCGCGAGCGTGGTTCTCTCCCACCAGGATGTCGTCTATTCGGCGGCGTGGAGCCCCGACGGCACGCGCATCGTCACCGTTTCAGGGGACAAGACCGCCTGGGTCTGGAACGCCGATGGCACGGGCAAGCCCCTGCGGCTCGAGGGGCACCAGGATGTCGTCTATTCGGCGGCATGGAGCCCCGACGGCAGGCGCATCGTCACCGCTTCCTTGGACAAGACCGCCCGGGTGTGGAACGCCGATGGCACGGGCAAGCCCCTGCGGCTCGAGGGGCACCAGGATCGCGTCTATTCGGCGGCGTTTAGCCCCGACGGCAGGCGCATCGTCACCGCTTCCGGGGACAAGACCGCCCGGGTGTGGAACGCCGATGGGACGGGCGAGCCCCTGCGGCTCGAGGGGCACCAGGCCAGCGTCCATGCGGCGGCGTTTGGCCCGGACGGCAGGCGCATCGTCACCGCTTCCTGGGACAAGACCGCCCGGGTGTGGAACGCCGATGGCACGGGCAAGCCCCTGCGGCTCGAGGGGCACCAGGATCGTGTCTATTCCGCGGTGTTCAGCCCCGACGGCACGCGTATCGTCACCGCTTCCTGGGACAAGACCGCCCGGGTGTGGAACGCCGATGGCACGGGCAAGCCCTTGCAGTTCGAGGGGCACCAGGCTCGCGTCTATTCGGCGGCGTGGAGCCCCGACGGCAGGCGCATCGTCACCGCTTCCGGGGACAAGACCGCCCGGGTGTGGAACGCCGATGGGACGGGCAAGCCCTTGCGGCTCGAGGGGCACCAGGAGCGCGTCTATTCGGCGGCGTTTGGCCCTGACGGCAGGCGCATCGTCACCGCTTCCGGGGACAAGACCGCCCGGGTGTGGAGCGCCGATGACACGAGCAAGCCCCTGCGGCTCGAGGGGCACCAGGATGGCGTCTCTTCGGCGGCATTTGGCCCCGACGGCAGGCGCATCGTCACCGCTTCCTTGGACAAGACCGCCCGGGTGTGGAACGCCGATGGGACGGGCAAGCCCCTGCGGCTCGAGGGGCACCAGGATCGCGTCTCTTCGGCGGCGTGGAGCTCCGACGGCAGGCGCATC
>NZ_JARZHG010000038.1 GCF_029946505.1 Polyangium sp. y55x31 | reverse complement strand
GCGTGCGAAGCTTTACGCGGATCTCGTGCTATTTTCCCTGGGCGAAGCCGCCCGCATGGCCCTGGAGCAGCTCATGAGCATCCCGAACTACGAGTACCAAAGCGAGTTCGCCCGCAAGTACGTGCAGGAGGGGCGCGAGGAGGGGCGCGAGGAGGGGAGCCTCGAACCTGTTGCACGCCTGTTCGAGCGACGGCTCGCCCGGCCGTTGACCAGCGACGAGCGTGAGACCCTCGCCGTGCAGCTCCGCAAGGAGGGCGCCACCCGTCTCACGGACATGGCCCTCGATCTCTCGCCGGCAGACCTCGCTGCCTTGCTCGTCGCACACAACGGGCGCTGAGCGTTCGCAGCAGCAGCAGCGGCAGCAGCAGCGGCAGCGGCAGCAGCAGCAGCAGCAGCCGCAGCAGCCGCCGCAGCCGCCGCAGCCGCAGCCGCCGCAGCAGCAGCGGCAGCGCCTCCGCCTACCGCCTCGCTATCCGATCCCCCACCCGCGCCACCGCATACCGCGCGAGCCCCCGCACCCACCCGCCGAGATCATCCCGCAGCGGCATCTGTCCCACGACCCACCGCACCCCCAGCGCCGCCTCCGTGCGTGCCACCGGAAACCCCCCCACATCGTAAAACGGCACCAGCGCCGCGCGCCGAAAACGCCCCGGCTCGAACGCCTCTACGAACTCCGCCTCGACACTCGCGGCCCCGAGCGCTTGCAACGTCGACAGCACCACGAACATCACCGTCCCGAGCTGGAACTCCCTCGCTCTCTCCACGAGGATCCCCTTATCGATCCCACCTCGCAGCAAAAGCTCCAAATCGATCCACGCAATCTCATGCCGAAACTCGTGCCCCGCGGCATGCAGCGCCACGAGCAGCACATGATCCTCCGCCGACGGCACAAGCAACCCCGGAAGCCCTGGTGCACTCCTCGCGCGCCCTTCCACCGCTGCAATGTCGATCGGCCGCGGCACGATCTTGTCGAGCGTCCCGTGCACCTCCACGAGCAGCCGCATCTCCCCGGCGCGCGCCACGAGCTGCGTCTCGCCGAGCATGCCCCGACTCTTGGGACGCCAACGATTCTCGTGCAGCTCGAGCCCCGCCGCCACGAGCGCATCGATCACCGCACGCTCACGCTGCGGAGGCACCAGCAGATCCACGTCGCACATCGGACGCGCGGCCGGCGAGGGATACACCGTCAGCGCGAGCGCCGCGCCTTTCACGAGCATCACGCGTTCCCCTCGCGCCACGAGCGCGCGCGAGATCTGCCCGAGCACATGGGCCCGCAGCATCGCCTCGGCATGCGCTTGCGGCGTTGGCGCGGGGATCCCGGCGCGCGGGTCACGCAGCAGATCAAACAGCGGCATCGGATGCGTCGTCATGCGGACAGCCGGAGCACGTGCTTGGCAAAACCGAGCACGGCGGGATCATGGATCGCAGCGATGACACGGCGACGCTCGGCGAGCCGCCGTAGCAACCCAGCGAGCTCGGCGACGCTCGCTGCATCGAGGTGCGCCTCGGGCTCGTCGAGCACCACGAGATCCGCCTCGCGCACGAGGGCGCGCGCAAGCATCACGCGCCGCGCCTGCCCGCGCGAGAGTGAGCCGAGGCGAAGCGCGAGCGCTGCCGCATCCGAGCCGGCGCGGGCCCGCAGCGTGTCCCAGAGCCCCACCTCGTCGAGGGCGGCGACGAGGCGCGTATCGGGCGCATCTGCATCGAACGCGCGCAGCGACGCGGCGATCGTCGCGTCCGGCGGCTCGAACGGCGCTTGCGACACGAACGCGACGCGATCCCCGAACCGCGCATCCCCCGGCCCCGGCGGCTCCTCGCCGTTCACGAGGACACGCCCCTCGTCTGGACGAACCAGCCCGAGCACGAGGTAGAGCAGCGTCGTTTTCCCCGCCCCGTTCGGGCCGAGCACGGCGAGGCTCTCGCCGGCCGGGAGCACGAGCGAAACATCACGCAGCGCGCGCGTCTTCGACGCGCCCGCACCTCCCCGCGACGGGTACGCATACCCCACGCCGTCGAGCCGGATCTCCGCGCGAGGATCGAGCGCACGGGCAGACGTGTCCACCTTCCTCGCACGAACCTCCGCCTCGCCCGACGCCCGCATGTCCCCGAGCGACGCGAGCTCGCCCCGCGCGTGCACGAAGTTCCCGAGCCCCGCGATCGTCATCTGCAACGTCGGGATCGCGGCGAGCACGAGCAAGAGCGACCGGTGCACGTCGCGCCCCTCGCCAGCCTCGAACGCCTTCACGCCGAAGAGCTCCGCCGCGCCGAGCGCCGCGGCGATCGTCGCGAGCAGCGCGCCCCAGCCCGTGATCGCGCTCGTCGCGCGGGCACGAAGCTCCGCCGAGGACCACGCCGACACCTCCGCTCGGAGCTCATCGGCGAACGCCCGCGCGCGCCCGTGGGCCACGAGCTCCGCAGCACCGGCAAACCCCGCCGACGCCCGCGCCAAGAGCACGCGCGACCGCTCGAACACCACGTCCCACGCCGCCTCCACGCGCGACGCGCCGAGCATCGTGACGAGCCCGCCCACGAGGCCCGCAGCCACGAGCGGCGCGAGCGCGGAGGCGCCGAGCGCCGAGACGAGCAGCGCCGTCACCGCGGGCACCGCGATCGCGCCGGCAAAGAGGATCGCCACGCCCTCCACGGCCCAGCTCACGAGCACGGGCAGCGCCGTCGAGAGCCGCGCGGACGTCACCTCCGGCGGTGGCAGCGCCACGACCGCGCCACGCTCGAGCGGGGCGACGAACAAGTCGACGAGGCGGAGGCGCACCTCACGCGCGAGGGCATCCGCGGCCCGCGCGCGGACGAAGCTCAGGGCGGCCGCGACCGCGAGCAGGACGAGCGCGTCGCGGGGCCCGCGATCGCCGAGCCAGAGGGCCGCGAGGGGCAGGGCGACGCGCTGCGCGCACGCCGCGGACGCGACGACCACGAGGCTCGGCAGAGCCCCGCGGAGCAGCACGCGCGCGGGGGCGAGGGAGGTTCGCGGGGAGGTCGGGGCCTGCTCGGGCACTTGGATGGGGACGTTTGCGGGCGAGCTCGGCCATGAACTTCACCCGATGGCGTCTCGGCTTGATAGCATCGGCGCGGCCGCCGCGGGGACGCCGGGGCGAGCCTTCACGCGAGCACCTCGATGTCGACCTTCCACTCTGCTCCCCGCTCGTCTCGGTTCCGCGGCCACGCGCGGGCGCTGTCGTTCCTCTCGGCGCTCGCGTTCGCGGGCCTCTCCTTCGCGGCGTGCAGCCGCACCGGCATCGGCACGCCGCCGGAGGAGGAGACCTCGGGCCCGGGCGGCGCGGGCGGGCAAGGCGGCGTCGGCGGCGCGACCTCGACCTCCACGAGCACCGGCGGCGGCGGGCAGGGCGGCGTGGGCGGCGGAGAGCCGTGCGTCGTGGCCCAGGATTGCGTCGACGCGGACCCGTGCACGACCGACACGTGCGTCGGCGGCGTCTGTCAAAACGGCCCGCGCGACGACGACGCGGATGGGTTTCCCCCGCTCGCTTGCGGCGGCGCGGACTGCAATGATTTGAACCCCAAGGTCTTCCCGGGCAGCCCCGAGATCTGCACCGACGCGGCGGACAACGACTGCAACGGCGTCGCCGACTGCTCGGATCCCGCCTGTAAGCTCGCGCCGACCTGCGGCTGCGTGCCGAAGCCGGGCGGCGAGACGTGCGCGAACGGCGAGGACGACGACTGCGACACCATCGTCGACTGCTTCGACAGCGATTGCGTGGGCACGCCGGCCTGCGGCTGCAAGCCGAGCGAGGCGGCCGATTGCGACAACGGGTTCGACGACGATTGCGACGGCAGCATCGACTGCGACGATCCGGACTGCTTCGGCAGCACGGCCTGCTCCTGCCAGGCGCAGACCGAGCTCTGCAGCAGCGGGGCCGATGAGGACTGCGATCTCCTGGTCGACTGCGCCGATCCCGATTGCTTCGGCATCTTCCCGTGCGCCTGCCAGCCGCCGGGCAGCCCCGAGGTCTGCACGGGCGGGCTCGACGAGGATTGCGACAAGCTCGTCGATTGCGCCGATCCGAGCTGCCTCGTCTCGCCGGCTTGCCAGAACTGCACGGCCGAGATCTGCACCGACGGCAAGGACAACAACTGCGACAACAAGATCGACTGCGCCGACCCGGCTTGCTTCTTCTCGCCGAACTGCATGCCCAAGCCCGAGGTCTGCAACAACGGGCTCGACGACGACAACGACACGCTCGTCGACTGCCAGGATCCCGACTGCGCGAACAACCCGATCTGCATCCTCCAGCAGGCGAACTGCCTCTCGCCGAAGCTCATCCCCGGCACGGGCCAGTACACGGGCGACACCACGGGCAACGTGAGCGAGACGAAGGGTGTCTGCGGCGGCGACGCTGGCGAGGCGGTCTTTTATTTCGTGCTGAACCAGCCCTCGCGCGTCCACCTCGACTCCATCGGGACGAGCTTCGACTCCACGCTCTACGTGCGCACCGGCAAATGCAACTCCGGCAAGGAGATCGGCTGCGACGACGACAGCGCGGGCGTCTCCTGGTCGGCGAAGCTCGACTTCACGCTGCTCTATCCGGGCACGTATTACGTGTTCCTCGACGGATACACCGTCGACCCGGAGCTCGGCGCGAACGAGGGGCCCTTCGTGCTCAACGTGGAGATCGAGGCGAACCCCAAGGAGAAATGCGACGACGGCAAGGACAACGACGGCGACGTCTACGTCGACTGCGCCGATCCCGATTGCGCGAGCGTCGGCATCTGCGCGACCTGCCTCAATGGCGGCCCCGCCAAGCCCGAGTTCGGCGTCTCGGCCTGCAAGAACGGGCTCGAC
Source organism: Polyangium sp. y55x31 (assembly GCF_029946505.1). Classification (GTDB taxonomy): domain Bacteria; phylum Myxococcota_A; class Polyangia; order Polyangiales; family Polyangiaceae; genus Polyangium. The sequence goes on along the minus strand of NZ_JARZHG010000038.1, from coordinate 108,134 downwards.
GACGACTGCGACGGCGCCTCCGACTGCGCCGACGAGGATTGCAGCGCGAGCGATTATTACGTCACCGAGTGCTGCGACGGCCAGGACGAGAACGGCAACCAGATCCCCGACGACTTCAACTGTCGCTGCGCCTCGGACGCCGACTGCTCGGGCGGGCAGATCTGCTACACGCACACCGCGTTCGCCTGCGGCATCCCCTGCACGCAATACTTCGGCGACGTCTGCCCCTTCGTCGCCGCAGGATCGTATTGTAATCCCGCGACGAACCAATGCGAGTTCTGAGCCGGCCCGCCCGGGCGCACGCGGCGCGCCCCGCATCCGCGTGATCTCGATCACCTGCGAGTTCCGTGCGTGTCGCTGCCCGGCGGGGGGCGCTCGTGATACCTTCACCGGCGGAGGATCCGGGGGGAACGAGGAGACCGGGGGCGGATGACCCTTCGTATCGTCTATGTGCCGATCGCCTGCAGCATGCCGCTCCTTTATGCGGCGTCGCGCGGGTTTTTCGAACAGAAGGGGCTCTCCGTCGAGCTCCGCAGGGCCCCGAGCTGGGACGCCGTGCGGCGGCTGCTCACCCACGACAAGGTCGACGCCGCGCACGCCCTCGCGCCCCTCGCCCTCGCCACGGGCCTCGGGATCGACGGGCGCGCGGCCCCGATCCGCGTCCGCGCCCTCCAGAACCAGAACGGCAGCACGCTCATCGTGAGCAAAAGCCACGGCCGGATCACCACGCCGCACGAGCTCGTGGGCAAGGTCCTCGGCGTGCCGCACCGGTTCTCGATGCAGTATTACCTGCTCTGCGACTGGCTCGCGCGCGGAGGCGTCAATCCCTTGATCGACCTCACGATCCGCGAGGTCCCGCCCCCGCGCATGCCACGCTGGCTCGCGCTCGGGCGCATCGACGGCGCGATGTTCCCCGAGCCGTTCGGTCAGCTCGTCGTGGATCGCGGCGGCGGCGTGGCCTGCATGCAGAGCCGCGAGGTTTGGCGGGGCCATCCCTGCTGCACGCTCTCGTTCGCGGCGCGGTTCTGGCGAGAGAGGCCCGAGCGTGCGGCCGCGCTGCTCGAAGCCGTCGTCGAGGCCCAGGCCGAGCTCGATCACATGGAGCCCGAAGGCCGCCGCGCCGCCGCCGGCCTCGTCGTCGCCCGCGGCTACCTGCCCGTCGAGGCCCGCGGCGCCCTCGAAAAAGCCCTCGCCGGCGATCCCATGACCCCGAGCGACGACCTCGGGCCCGATCGCCTCGGCTTCGCGCCCACGCCGTTCGTGGAGTACGGCGTGTGGATCCTCGCGCAGATGCAGCGCTGGGGGCAGCTCGCGGGGGACGTCGAGCACGCCCTGGCCGCGCGGGAGATCTTCGAGGTCGAGCCGGCGCGCGCGCTCGCGACGCGCTTCGGCATGGACGACGTCTCCCCGCACCTCGACGGCGTGCGCGGCTTCTCCTTCGACGATCCGCTCGGCGCCGTGCGCGCGGCGCCCTTTTGCGTCCACCAGCCCGAGCGCGCGCCGCCGCCGCCGCGGTGCACCCTCGCCGAGCCTGCCCGCGAGCGCATCCACCGCATCCTCGACAGGCTCGCCGACATGGCGTGGGGCGCTCCCGATCTCGGGCTCTCGACCTTCGAGGACGACGAGCTCGGCGAGCTCGAACGCGCGCTCGACGAGTCCATCCGGGCCCGCGCGTTCGCCGAGGAGGCGCTCGTCGAGCACATGGAGCTCGAAGAGGCGCACGCGCGGCAGGACGCGCGGATCGAGGCGCAACGCGCGCTCATCCGCGAGCTCGCCGCGCCCCTCGCGCCCGTGCTCCCGGGCGTCTTGCTCCTGCCGCTCGTGGGCCGCATCGATCGCGAGCGCGCGGCCGACATCGAGGAGCGCGCGCTGCGCGCGGCCTGGGAACGATCGGCGCGCCGCGTGATCATCGACGTGACCGGCGCGCGCATGATCGACGAGGAAGCGCTCGCGCTCGTCCTGCGCCTGTCACGCGCGCTCCGCTTGATCGGCGCCGAGTGCCTGCTCGTCGGCGTTTCCCCAGAGGCCGCGCGGACCCTCGCCGCGAGCCCGGATCCGGCCGGGTTGCCGCGCTGCGTGCGGGATCTGTCGGCGGCCATCGGGGCGCCCGAGGCCGCATTTCCCCGGTGATTTCGCGCAGGAACGAGCCCATCTCGCTCCGGAATTCCCCGACGGAGTATCAGGATCTTCACGGGTTTCGCGGCTCGGCCCGAGCGGGGAAGATTTTCGACAAATCATGGATCGTGCTGGACATTGGGAGGGGGATTCTGGGAGCGATCTCTTCTTCACCTCGGACGCTCGATCCTCGGTTCTCCGGGAGGAGAGCAGCGCTCCCGTACAGCTCGACGAGACCCACGTGTGCGGCGCTCGCCGGCGCCTCGCTTGCCTCGAAGAGATCACGATCGCGCTCCTCACCGCGACGGGTGAAGACGCCGTCGCGAAGGTGATCCTCGAGCTCGGTGCGGCCGCACTCGGCGCGAGCGCGGCGCTCGTCGCGATGATCGAGGGCGAGGAGTTCGTGATCCTCGATGTGAGGGGGATGCCCGAGGCGACGCTCGCGCAGTGGCGGCGGCACCCGCTCGACGCCTCGACCCCGATTGCGATGGCCGTGCGGACGCGCGCGCCCGTGTTCATCGAGACCGAAGCGGAGTGGTCAGCCGCGTTTCCAGACGCCGTGCGGGCCACGATCGGGCCGCGAGGGCCTCGCATCGCGCTCCCCTTGATCGTGGGGGATCGGGTCCTCGGCGGCATGGGCTTCAGCTTCCCATCGAGCGTGCGGTTCACCGAAGACGACCGAGCGCTCGCGGTGACGCTCGGGCGCCAGTGCGCGCTCGCCCTCGATCGGGCGCGCCTCTTCGACGCCGAGCGCAAGGCGCGCGCCGAGCTCTCGCTCTTCGCTCGGCGGCTCGATCGCCTCCAGCACACGACGGCCGCGCTCGCCGCGGCCACGACGCCGCTCGAGGTCGCGCGCGCCGTGGTGGGCGATGCACGTGCGGCCCTCGCGGCCGATCGCGCCATCCTCGCGATCCCCACGCCGGACGGGCAGAGGCTCGTGGTGCTGGAGCACGAGGGCGTGGCGCCGTGGGGGTTACAGAGCCCGTCGTTCCCCCTCGACGCGGACATCCCCCCCGCGGTCACCTTCCGCACGGGCGAGCGCCTGTGGCTCGCGTCGAAGGCCGCGATCGAAGCTCGCTTCACGCCTGCGATCTGGGGCGGCACGGCCACGCCAGGCTCGCTTCTTTGTCACCCGCTCGTCGCTCGCGGCCGCACGATCGGCGTGCTCCTCTTCGGCTGGAGCGCCGAGGGCGCGCCGGACGCGGACGGCGCTTCCATCGCCGAGGAGATCGTGCACCGGAGCGCGGTCGCGCTCGATCGGGCGATGCTCCACGCCGCGTACGAGAACGAGAACCGCACGCTCACCGCGTTCATCGGGGCCTGCCCCGTGGCCGCCATGATCCTCGATCCCGACGGCACCGTGCGCGCCTGGAACCCGGCGGCCGAGCGTATGTTCGGCTGGTCCGCGGCCGAGGCCGTGGGCAGGTCCTTGCCGTTCGTGAGCCCCGACAAACGTCCCGAGAGCGCCGCGCTGCTCGCGCGGGTCGCGGCCGGCGAGGTCCTCGCGGGCGTGCAGGTCGAGCGCAGGCACAAGCTCGGCCACATCCTCGACATGTCCATCTATTCGGCGCCCGTCGTGCACGGGGACGGCACCGTCCAGTGCCTGTCCATCTGCATGGACATCCGGGAGCGCAAGCAGGCCGAGGCCGAGCTGCGCCGCGCCTACGAGATCGCCCGCGACGCCGATCGGCGCAAGGACGAGTTCCTCGCGCTCCTCGGCCACGAGCTTCGCAACCCGCTCTCCCCGATCCTCACGGCGCTCTACCTGATGCGCCTCAAGGGGCGCACCACGGGCATCGAGCGTGAGCGCGAGGTCATCGAGCGACAGGTCCAGCACCTCGTCTCGCTCGTCGACGACCTGCTCGACGTCTCGCGCATCATGCGCGGCAAGATCCAGCTCAGCACGCGGCCCATGGAGATCGCGCGCGTCTTCTCGCAGGCCATCGAGATCGCGAGCCCGCTCTTCGAGCAGAAGCGGCACGAGCTCCGCGTGGACGTGCCGGCCGAGGGGCTCCTCGTCGACGTGGACGAGACCCGCATGGCGCAGGTCCTCGCGAACCTGCTCACGAACGCGGCGCGGTACACGGACGCGGGCGGACACATCGCCGTCGCGGCGCGGCGCGAGGGGGGCGAGGTCGTCCTCTCGGTGCGGGACGACGGCAGCGGCATCCCGGCCGAGATGTTGCCCGTGATCTTCGACCTCTTCGTGCAGGGCGCGCGGGGCGTCGATCGCGCGGGCGGCGGGCTCGGGCTCGGGCTCGGGCTCGTGCGCAGCCTGGTCAAGCTGCACGGGGGCACGGTGAGCGCGCGCAGCGACGGCCTGGGCAAGGGTAGCGAGTTCGAGGTGCGCTTGCCTGCGCTCTCGCCGCGCCGCGCGTCCTCGCCGGACCTCCCGGAGCCCGTCTCGCCGCGGCTCGGCAAGGTGCGGCGCGTCCTCGTCGTCGACGACAACCGCGACGCGGCGCAGATGCTCGCCGAGGTGCTCACGAGCCACGGCCACGAGGTCGAGCTCGCGCACGACGGCCCGCAGGCGCTCGTCGTCGCCGCGTCGTTCCGGCCCGAGGTCGGCATCCTCGACATCGGCTTGCCGGTCATGGACGGCTACGAGCTCGCGCTCGAGCTACGCGCGGCGTACGGCGACCGCATCACGCTCGTCGCGGTGACCGGTTACGGCCAGGAGCACGACAAACGCCGCGCCTTCGAGGCGGGGTTTGCCCGGCATTACGTCAAGCCCGTCGCGGCCGACGCGCTCCTGCGCGAAGTGTTCCCTTGATGGTTCGTTGATGCGCTCGGGCGAGCGCGAAGACGCGGGCGGGGGGAGGGGTTTCCCCGCCCGCGCGCCGATCCTCAGTGGATCTTGATGTGGACCTTCGGGCCGTGGCCCTTCCAGTGCCACTTGCCCTTGCCCTTGCCCTTGCCGACGACCACCACGCCCGGGGTCGGGACGACGACGATCGGCGCCCAGTTTGCCACGACGAACAGGCCCACCACGGGCGCGCTCGGGCCGACGACGACGACCGCGCCGGGGTGCCAGCCGCAGAGCACGACGACCGGCGTCGGCGTGTCCTCCGGGTAGAGCACGACCGTCAGCTTGTGGGGGTTCGTCTTCACGACGAGCTTGCCGGTGAAGTAGAGGCCCTTCGGCTCCGGATCGAGCTCGACGTACTCGGGCGCGTTCGCGACGACCGCGATCTTCACCTTCCGTTTGCCGACGGGGATCGGCTTGAGATCGTCGTCGAGCACGTAGACGCGCGACTCGCCCGTCTTCGAGTCGGCCACGATCTCGATGAGATCATCGCCGGCGACCTGCAAGACGCCGCCGTTCGGGCCCTTCTTGCCCTCGGGGATCTTCGCTTCGGCGGAGACCTTCGCGGTCGCGACGAGCTCGTGCGTGCCGCCCTTGGGCACGTAGAGCGTGCTCTTCAGCGGTTTGCCCTTCACCTGGACGTCGTACGTCACCTCGGTGAGGTCGTCTTCGAGCTTGGGGATGTCGGCCGTGTGGACGCCGGCTTTCGCGTCGAAGACGAGCTTCGCGGTCACGGGCTCGGCGCCCTTGCGCGCGGGCTTCACGATCACGTTGCCGGTCACGTCGTTGTCGAGCGGCGCCCCGTCGGGCGACTTGAAGCGGGCCTTCACCTTGCCTTCCGGCGCGATGGCCCACGTCACGGTCGCAGCTTCGTGCTGCTCCGTGATCGCGTCTTCTGCCGCGATGTTCTCGGCCGTCACCTCGGCCTCGGCCTTGGCCTCTGTCTTCGAGCACGCGGGCAGCGCCGCGACTGCGGCGAGCGACAGCGCGACGAGCGTGGAGTGCAGGAGCTTTTCGAGTCGCATCCCGGTCATCCTACCCAGAATCGTGTTGCTGCGCGATATCCATCGCGACGATTCTGTGCCTTTTCAGGCCTCGCGAGCGCGCTTCGGGTGGCAATACACCCTGGTCACTCGAATGAGCAGCGGCCTTTCGAGGTGCGGACACGTCATATTTGTCGTTTGCGGACGGACCAAACGAAGCCGTCGTAGAAGAAATGCATCAGGGCCACGGTCTGCACGAGGCTCCAGAGCGCGCGGCTCTCGTCGGCCTCGATTTCAGCGAGGGCGCCGTAGCCGAGGGTCACGCAGGCGAACACGGCGGCGGCGATGGGCGCGCCGAACCGGAACTGTTGGAGCCGCAACCTTTGGAGGAGCACGCGACGCTCCGACCACCAGACGAGGCCGAAATATTGCACCGCGTGAAAGAGGTTCATGATGAGAAAGGCTTGCCCGAAGGGGTTCCAGCCCCACGCCCAGATCGAGCAGAGGCCTGTCGTAGCGAGCAAAAACACCTTGGGGAAGCTCACGGCGTGGCCGCGCCGCGCGAGGCGGACGTAGCTCTGCACGTAATGCACGAGGAAGAGGAGGCCCCCGACGAGGACGGCCCAGGCGATGGGGCGCTGGTGGGACGACATCGCGGTCGGGATCTCGGCGAGGAAGAGGGCGCCGACGTCCTCGAAGAGCTCGAACTTCTGGAAATGCGCGAGCATCGTCGCGCCCGAGACGATGGGGCCGGCGTAGAGCAAGAGGTTCAGGCCGAGATCGAGCCCACGGAGCGCGGTGGGATCGTTGCCCTGGTTGCGCTCGTAAATGCGCCCGAGGCCGAAGGTTTGCAGCGCCGAATGGTAGACGTCCCAGAACGTGACGAGCACCGTGGCGATCACCACGGCCCACATCGAGGTCATCATCGCGGCGAACGCGGCGATCGGGACGACGAGGAAGCGGAACTTGTGGCGCGGGAACACGTCCGGGTTGAGGTGGCTGCGGACGAACACCGCGACGAGGTGGGCATTCACCACGATCCCGAGCAGCAGCGTGCTCCAGGTGACCCGCTTGCCGGCGAGCCAGAATCGGTCCGTGGCGAGCCACGTGCCCGAGACGAGCGCGCCGACGATCACCGAGGCGATCGGCGGCAGCAGGAAAAACACCCAATCGTAGACGGGGCCCGCGATGTAGGGGGAGCGGGCCTTCGTCGCGCTCTCGGCCGGCCTCGTCGCGTCGAGGGTGGTCATGGCGCGTCCGCGGCCTCGGCCTCGGGCGTGGGCTCGGGCGCGGGGCTGTCGAACCGCAGCGTGACACCCTTCGCCGCGAGGTGATCGACGAGCCAGAGCACGAACAGATTGATCCCGAGCATTTCGAGCGACTCTTCGACCGCGTCGATCAGCCCGTATCCGAGGTTGTGCATGCCATTCTGCTCGGTCCAGTATCCGAGCGGCAGCTCCATGCCCACGGCGCCGCCCACGTAAATGGCGCCCGCGACGAGGAACCGGATCCGCGTTTTCAGCGGGAGCGCCCGCAGGAACGGGATGTACGCGAGGCCGACGAGCAGCACCACGACCGCGGCCGGGATGACCCAACTGAAGTAGAGGACGCCCGAGAGCTGGACGAACGTACCGGCCATTTCGTGGAAGGAAAAAACCTCGTCCACGGCGATGTACGCGAAGCCCGCGGAAAGCCCCCACCAGTGCGCGGCGAACCGCTCGCCCGCACGTTTCGTGGCCGCGGCGGCGAGCGCGAGCAGGAGCGACGTGAACCCGAGCAGCGCCGCCGTGTAGAACGTCGGCACGTTGCCCTCGTAACTCATCGACAGGAAAGGCACGATCCCGCTGCGGCTCGGCAGGTCGTAGAGGGGCTTCAGCACCTCCACGAGCACGCCGGCGAGCACGACCAGGCCCATGGGCACGAAAAGAAGCGGCCGGAGCCTCGATTTCGACAGGACGACGTCCATCGCAGTGCCTCTACGCTCGCCCTTCGATCGGGCTCATCATGCACCCGCGCGGAGGCCACGCGCAAGCCTCACGTTCGTGGTATCAAGGGTTCGTGCACGACGGTCGTCCGAGCTTCACATCCATGGCCGTGGCCACGATCCGGGCGCTTTACACCGATCTTCCGGCGCCTTTCGCCGGCGCTCACGATCCCATCGCGGCCGCGCTCGTCCCGGCTCCCCTCTCGCTCGCGGCGCGCCTCGCTGCGCGCGCGGCGGTCTCGGATCGCGCGACCGGGCTCGTTCATCGCGGGCTCGGGCTCGCCTCGCTCGGCATGACGTACCACGTCGCGCTGCGCACGCGGGCGATCGACGACGCGCTTCGCGAGAGCCTCGCGCGCGGCGTGCGGCAGCTCGTCGTGCTCGGCGCCGGGCTCGACGGGCGGGCGTATCGCATGGACGAGCTCGCGGATGCGACCGTCTTCGAGGTGGATCACCCGAGCACGCAGCGCGACAAACGGGAGCGCCTGCGGGCGGCGCGGATCGAGCCCAAGGCGCGCGAGGCGCGGCTCGTGCCCGTCGATTTCGAGCGTGATGACCTCGGCACCTCGCTCGCGCGGGAAGGTTTTTCCGCGGACGAGCCCTCGTTCTGGATATGGGAGGGCGTCACCATTTATCTGACGCGCGCGGCGATTGCGGGCACGCTCCGCTCGATCGGCGCGGCGAGCGCGCCGGGAAGCCGGGTCGCGCTCACGTACGTGCCTCCGCGCAGGCCCCGGATCGAGCGGGTGCTGCTCGTGGGCGGGCACGTGCTCGCGCGCGCGCTCGGCGAGCCCATTCGTGGGTTCGTCCCGCCCGAGGAGATCGCGGCGCTCGGCCGGGATGCGGGGCTCGAGGTCCTCCGCGACGAGGGCGCGGACGCGTGGGCCCGGCGATACTGGTCGACCGATTACGAAGGCATTTTCGAGTGGGAGCGGCTCGCGATCCTGGAGCGGCGCGCGACGTAAACGAGGGGCGGCGAGGCGGACGAGCGGCCGCACGATTCGTGCTCGACGCGGGATGGGCGTGACGGCGCTCCGCGCTTGTGGAATCGTCGTCCGCGCTGACTTTCTTTTCGAGCTTTCCGGGAGGAGCCGATGCGAAGGACGTTGCTCATCGCCCCACTTTTGTTGCTCGCGATCGCCTGTGGAGACGACGTCTCCCCGAAGCCCCCGGGCTGCGGCGACGGCGAGGTGAGCGAGGACGAGATCTGCGACGATGGCAACACCGAGGACGGCGACGGATGCAGCGCCGAATGCGTGCCCGAGCAGGTGTCCGAAACATGCGGCAACGGCGTCGTGGATCCGCTCGAAAATTGCGATGACGGCAATACGGCGAACGGCGACGGGTGCAGCGCGACCTGCGACCTGGAAAGTTGTGGCAATGGTGTCGTCGATCCGGGCGAGGATTGCGACGACGGGAACGACATCAACCTCGACGCGTGCCCGAACGACTGCACGAAGGCGAAATGCGGCAACGGCGTGATCGAGGCGCCGTACGAGACCTGCGATCCGCCGAACACGGCCGTCTGCGACAGCCAGTGTCAGGGGCTCCCGTTCTGCGGCGACGGCGAGGTCGAAGGCGACGAGCAGTGCGACGACGGCAATTTCTTCGGCGGCGACGGCTGCATGGGCTGCCAGCTCGAGTTCTGCGGCGACGGCTTCAACAACAACAATAACCAGGAGCAGTGCGACGACGGCAACCAGACCGACGGTGACGGATGCAGCGCCCTCTGCGTGTACGAGGGGTGCGGCGACGGAACCTTGCAACCCGGGCTCGGCGAGGTCTGCGACGACGGCAATACCGACGGCGGTGATGGATGCCGGTCGAACTGCACCCCGGAGGTCTGCGGCGACGGCATCCTGGACCCCGACGAGGCGTGCGACGACGGCAATGCGGTCGACGACGATGGCTGCGGGAGTGATTGCAAGACGGATGGCTGCCACGACGGCGTGACGACCCCCGAGGAGCGCTGCTACACGAGTTTCACCGCGTTCTCGGGGTCGGACGGCATGACGATCGTGGGCAAGGGGGATCTCGACGGCGATGGGCGGGTCGACATCGTCGTGGACAGCAGCGAGAAACTCGTGTGGATGCGGAACCGCGGCGACGGGAGCCTCACGCCGACGACGCTCTTCACGGGAGCCCCGATCCGTGGGACGGCGCTCGGGGACGTGGACGCCGACGGAGACACGGACATCGTGATGGCATACGGTCAGGACCTTTCGCGTGAGCTGATTGTCCTGACGAACGACGGCGCCGGCACGTTCACCAAGAGCTCGACACCCGACCAGCCGATCGGCGGCCTCACGCTCGCCGATTTCGACGGCGATGGGGACGCGGATCTCGCCGTCGTGCTCGACGGCCTCAACGGCCTCGCGGTGCGCGAGAACATGGGAGGCGGCGTGTTCGGCGCACCGAAGACACTTTCCATGGACCCGGAGGGGTATAGCATCGTGGCCGGCGATCTCGACGGGGATCTCGACCTCGACCTCGCCTCGTTTTCCCCGGCGACGAACTCGCTGCGATTCTACCCGAACCAGGGCAATTTCACGTTCGGTGCGCTCGTCGAGGTCCCGATTCCGACGGGGAATGGCTCGTTCACCGCGAGCGTGCTTCTCGACGACGTCGACGGTGATGGCCTGCTCGACGCCCTCACGAGGGATGGACTGCAGAAGGAGATCGTGATCGCGCGGAACCAGGGCGGGTTTTCATTTGCGCTGCAACAACTGCCGATCGGCGATGGTGCCTCCCCGGCCCTCGTCTTCGACGCCGATGGTGACGGCGACAAGGACATTTTCCTTTCGGCGGACGTGCAAGCCGCAGATCCGAAGGGGATCAGCGTGCTCACGAACGACGGCACGGGCACGTTCTCGGTCGGCTTGGATCTCTGGGTCCCCGAGGGCGTATGGCTCGGGCCCATGGTCGCGCTCGATCTGGAGCAGGACGGCGACGAGGACGTCGTCATCAACACGTCGTACGGCCTGAATGCGCTCGTGTACAACCCGTCGCAAGGGTTCTTCCCGCGCCAGGTCGTGCTGGCGAAGGGTACGGCGAGCTCGATTCTGATGCGGGACGTGGACGGAGACGGCCACAGTGACGCCGTGCTCCAGTCAGGGGGCATCTTCGTCGCGCGAAACGATGGAACGGGGCATCTCCTTGCGCCCGTGCAGGTGCCGAATACCCAGTCGGCTTCGCGATTCGCGCTCGGGGACATCAACGGCGACGGCGCGCTCGACCTCGTCTTCTGGACCTCGGTCGGCACGAAGGCGGTGCACGTTCTTTCCAATGACGGCGCAGGCAATTTCGGCGCGCCCGTGCCCGTATCGAACGTCCTCGACGCGACGGTCGAGCTTTTCGTCGCGGATCTCGACGTCGACGGCGACGAGGACATCCTCAGCGTCGGTTCTTATGGCGCCCAGGCAATCATCAATGACGGAATGGGGGGCTTGTCGCCGAAGACCTCGTTCACGGTCGCCGTCGGGTTCGACGTCGATTCCGCCGCGCTCGCGGATCGCACGGGGGATGGTTTGCCCGAGCTCATCGTCGGGATCAGCTCCCGGGTCGATACGTTCGAAAACAAGGGCAACGGGGCCTTCACGCAGCTCGCCACGAAGCAGCTCGATTTCGTGCTGGGTGTGCTCGCGGCCGGCGACGTGGACATGGATGGGCAGGCCGATCTCGTGGTTGCGCCGAACATCTACGGGCAGCTCGTGAACGACCTCCGCTTCTACAAGGGAATGCCTGGCGGCGACTTCTCGGGGCCGACGATCGTGCCTGCGGGCCCGCAGATCCGCAAGCTGATCCTCGACGACCTGAACCTCGACGGCAAGCTCGACATCGCCAGCGTGGATTCATACGACGGGAAGGTCCTGCTGTACTTCCAGAATGCGGCCGGGCAATTCGTCGCGGACGTCGAGTTCTCGAACATCTACGGGTATTCCCTCGCCGTCGGGCGTCTGAACGGCGACACGTTGCCCGATCTCCTGGTGTCGTTCTCCTCGACCAAGTTCGTCAGCTCCATCCTGTCGAGCCCTTGACGGGTACGTCCGCGCCTCGCGGACCGGCCGGGCTCCTGGTACCATGAGCCCATGAAGTACCCTCTTCCCTTTCTTGTATTCTCGGCTTGGCTCGTGGGTTGTGGGCCCGTGGTGGATACGAGCGACACCTCGACGTCCGGGAGCGGCGGCTCCGGTGGCTCGTCCGGCGTGGGCGGTTTTGGCCCGGGTCCGTCCGCGCGGTGCGTGCCGCTCACGAAGCCTTCGGTTTCCATGCTGCCGCTTTGCGGTTCGGGAGATACGCCTTGCCAGATCGTCGAAGAGGAGCTGGTCGTGGTTCCGCCCGCATTCCGGAACGATGCCCCGGCCCTCTCGCTCGACGCGTCTTGCCGGCCCCGGATGCTCTTTTCGTCGGCCGTCGGCGAATACAAAGGGTTTTACGCCGTGCGCAAGGCAGCGGGCGACTGGGAGGTCAATCCGACGCCGTTCGATTCGGCCACGGCCGGGCTCGTGTCGATCGCGCCCGACGTGCCGGTCGCGCTCGTGAATGACGGGGCCTTCGGGGCATCGTTGTGGTCGTTCACCGCGGAGGGGTGGAGCCTCGTCGCGGACGTCCCGGAGGAGGGCACAAACCTGGCGCGGGGGTTTGCCATTGGACGAACCGGCGAGATGTTCGCGGGGTTCCGCGGGCCTGGCGACGAGCTCCTTTTCGGCAGATATGGTTCGTCCTGGTCCGTCGAAATGCTGGGCGGGACTCCGTTTCCATTTCCGGTCGCGGTCTCGCCCGAGGGCGCGCCGCATCTGGTCGCGTGGGAAGCAGTGAACGGCGCGTGGGAGCTTCACTGGCATGCGCCGCCGCTCGCGCATGAGGTCGTCATGCCGCTCGGCTCGGGCACCCTGCAAGCGGATTCGTATCGCCTCGTGCTCGGCGCCACCGGGGCGGACGAGACGAATCCCCAGGGCAAACCCCACGTCCTCGCGTTACGCCAGCTCTCGGATTTCGCGTTCGAGCTCGTGTATGCGACGCGCGAGGGGACGAATGCGTGGACCCTCACGCCCATCGAAGAAGTGCCGCAAGGGGTCACGGTGTATCCGCTGGGAATCGTGACGGACGAGGCGGGCGCCGTGCGCCTCTTTTATTCGCGGTTCGAGATCGGCTCACCGACCACGGGGCAGCTCCTCGTCGCCGCGCCGTATCCCGGCGGCATTTCGCAGGCCGTCGTGACCGAGGGTTTTTCCGCGTTCGGCGCCACGTTCGATCGCGACGGGACCGGCAAGCTCCACGTCGCGCTGTACGAGCTCGGAATCACGAGCGACGTCGGGATCCGGTATCTCGTGCTCGGCCCTTGAGCCGCATCGAGTCGGCCGGGCCGCTGCTGTTCGGGGTGCTGGCGCTGGCGGATGGTGCCGAGCCGGAACGGGTGAAGCGAAAAGAAGGAGGTGTATCTGGAGGATGCCCGCGGTACTCGGATATCATGTTCGCTATCCGATGAATCCTCCGAGCATGGTGCACAGTCAACTGGCCCTCAAGGTCGCGGGCGCGGCGGCGCTGCTGGGCGCAGACTTGGAGAGCCTCCTTTCGACCGTGGGGCTCGCGCCGGATGTCCTCCACGATCCGGAGGGCCGGGTACCGCTCGCCACAGTCCTCGTGCTGTTCGAGGAGGCCGCACGCATCACCGGCGAACCCGCCTTCGGGCTTCGCGTGGCGGAGATCGCGCGCGGCAGGCCGGACAACGTCCTCGCCCTGGCCATGCAAAGCGACCTGACGCTTGGCGAGGCGTACCGTCGCGCCTCGCGCTATATGCGGCTCGTCAACGACACGCTCGAGATCCGTGTCGAGATCGAGGGGGCGGCGTGCCGATTGCGCCATCACCAGCTCCTTCCCGACGCGGCGAGCCGGCACGGCGTGGAGTGCTCGCTCGCGATGTTGTTCCTGTTCGGGCGGCAAGCGATCGGCCCCGCGTTCCAGGTCCAGCGGGTGTGTTTTCGCAGAGCACCACCGGGCAATGCGGACGAGCATGCGCGTTTCTTCGAGGCGGCGGTGGAGTTCGGCCAGCCGTACGACGCGCTCGTCTTCGACAAGGGGCTGCTCGACACGGCCCTGCCCACCAGGAGCGAGCGCATCTCGCGGCACCTCGACCGGCTGCTGGAAGAAATGGTCTTGTCGCTCCCGCGCCGCGGTGATCTCGCCGATCGGGTGCGGGCAGCACTCGCGGCGGAGCTCGGCGGCGGCCCGACGCTGGAGCGCGTGGCCACACGGCTCAAAATGACGCCGCGTAGCCTCCAGCGCCGCCTGCAATCCGAGGGTGTATCGTTCCAGGGCCTCCTCGACGAGTTACGCCACGAGATGGCCCTGCGGTACCTCGATCAGCCGGACCTCGGATTGGCCGAGGTCGCCTTTCTGCTGGGCTTCGCCGAGCAGAGCGCCTTTCAGCGCGCCTTTCGACGGTGGCAATCGACGACGCCCGCGGTGTGGCGGCGCCAGCGGCGCCCGCCCCAGGGCCCTCACCGGTGAAGTCGAGGCATTACTACTGCGAGAGCTGGTAGGTGTTCCCGTGGTCGTCCTGGACGACCGTGGCGACGCCGTCGACCGCCGTGACCTCGAGATCGGATTCGAGGACCCGCGCCTGAAACTTCCACCCTGCGGGAAGGGTGAGCGTGGCGCCGAGCTCGGCGAGGCTGCTCTCGGTCTGGGCCACCTTCTGCACGCTGTAGGACTGCATATCGAAAATCTGGCCCTGCGGATCGACGAGCTCGTACACCAATTTGCCCGCTTTGTAGACCCAGGTCGTCGTGCGCGCGACCTTCCGCGGGACATACGCGCTCTCGCTCATGGCGTCGGCCAGAGGCATTTCGAGCACGCCCGCGACACGCATCTCGAGGCTGCCGAACGTCTCGACCGTGGTGTCCACGACCTTGGAGTTGGAGAATTCGTCCATGATCCAGTAGCGGGGACCGTTCAGGACCACGGCGACGGCCTGCTTTTCGGCCTTGATCGCGGCCGCGTCGACCGACTGCCACGCCGCCTCCGGGCAATCGTTGAGCTGGTAAGTATTGTATACGTCGAAGAGGATGTTGCTGCCCTCGATGTCGCCGACGAGGATCTCGCAATAACGATCTCCACGGACGTCGGTTACAGTCGGTCCGGGCTCGGGGGCGGGATCGGGCTGCGTGCCCTCGTCGGAGGAGCAGCCGGGCAGGCTCGCGAGGGTGAGCGCAAGGGCAAGGGCACACGCGTTTCGTTTCATCTCTTCCTCCCTGGTGGTCGTTTCATCGACCGTGTGCGCGGACCTTACGCCGAACGGGCAGGCCTGTATTGACACCGAGCGCCACCCTCGACTGGCCTCGGGCGCCACTCGCTTCGCTGGGCGCGGGCCGCCGTGCTGGCGTTGGTGCTCGCGTGCCGAACGCAATCGCCCGCAGGCGCTAGAACCCGCCCTCGACTCCGATGCTCGGGATCATGAGCGGCCCGATCTCCTCCGGCTCGCATCCGTCCTGGAATGTGCATTCGTATTGCGTCACCTCCTTGCCGGCGGTCGCGTTCAGCACCTCGACGGTGAACGAGAGCCAGCGGCCATTCGAAAAGGACCATCGTTTTTCCAGACGCACGTCGAGGCGGAAAAACGCGGGCAGGCGGTCGGGCAAATTCAGGCTGGCCACGTAATTCGCGAGCAATTTCCGGAGCTCCTCGCGCTGCGCGTGCTCCTCGGGGGTGTCCGGGAGATCCGGGCCGTCCTCGGGGTCCTCCGGCAGGCCGAGATCGCGGCGGCGGACCCGGTAATCGAGGATCATCGGCGAGCCCGTGTAAAAAACGATGCGGCCGCCGAGCTTCCAGTTCCGGCCGAGATCGTAGGAGGCCGCGAAGTTCAAGACGTGCCTCCGATCGTAGGCCGACTCGAACGTCTCATTGCCGATGTGGCGGAGCGAGCGCGAGAGCGTATACGAGAGGAACCCCCCGAGGCGCTTCGACAGGCTGCGGCGTAGATAAAGCTCCATGCCGTACGTGCTGCCGATCCCCCGGAGCTCCGCTTGCCGGGCATACCCGAGCTCGGTCCCGGGCGGGCGATTGCCGATCGGATCACTCAGGTTGAAGAACGCGCCACGAAAGCCCGTCACGGTCGCGCTGATGTCGAAAGGCAGGGCCATCTCGACGCCCGCGCTCGAAAGGAGCCCCGTCTGCACGCCGCCCTGCAATCCTCCGATCTGGAGGCCCGGGGCCGCGCCGAGGAAGCTCGGGGGCTGGTGCGTCACGCCAAACGCGCTGACGACCGTGAAGCGTTTTCCGAGCTCGAGGCGGCTCGACAGCCGCGGATCGAAGGTCGCCTTGGCGACGCCGTCGGACGTGAAGATGTCGGAGCGCACGCCGGGGATGAGCTCGAGCGCGGGGTGGGGGCGGATCACGGCGTCGGCCCAGACGGCGGCGGTGAAATCGTCGCGGCTCGTGAGCTGGCGCATGAGCGCGAGGTCGTTCGGGCTCGGCGCGTCGTCGTCGTTTTCCTCGATGTCGATCTCGAAGCGCTCGAAGTACGCGTCGGCGCCCGCGCGCACGGTGACCATTTCCGAGGGGTGCAAGGTGAGCTCGGTGCGCGAGCCGAGCAGCCACGTTTTGCCGGCGTTCTCGCCGCCGCGGGCCTGGCTCTCGTCGTAGCCGAGCGTGATCGCGTGGCGCAGTTTGCCGTGCTCGCCGAGCTTCCGATCGTAACGGAAATCGACGCGGTGGAACTGCCCCGCCACGACGGTCTCCTTCTCGCCGTCGTCGTCGTCGATCTGTGCGAGGTAGTCGTGCGAGCCGAAGGCGAAGACGCCGATGCGGTCGGAGGGCGTGAGGTCGTAATGAAGCCGCGCCTGGTAATCCCAGTAGCCGAGCTCGACGCCCGGGGAGGCGAGCTTGAGGACGAGCTCGGGATACGCATACCGGCCGGCGACGAGCGCGGCGCCGCGGCCATTCGCGAAAGGCGCCTCGACCATGGCGCCGGCGTCGAACAGGCGGATGTTTCCCTCGCCGTGCAGGCGATTTTCGGGCTCGCGGATGGTGCCGGTGACGATGCCGCCCGTGAACCGGCCATAACGCGAAGGGAAGCCGCCGGGATAGAGGTCCACGCGATCGACGAGCCCGGGGTGAATGACGCTCGGCCCCGCGGCCACGTGGAAGAGGAGCGGGACGCGGATGCCGTCGATGAAATACCCCACGTTCCCGGGAGGCGCGCCGCGCACGAAAAAATAAGGGACGCCCGAGGCGATGGGCGTGACGCCCGGCATGGCCTCGATCGCGCGGAAAGGATCACCGAATGCGCCCGGGAGCTGGCGCACCTCGACGCGGGACATCGTGCGCGTCGTGGGGGCCTGGTGTTCGCCCTGGACGCGGACCTCGATGGCCTCGGGCGCGGGGGGTTTGGCAGGAAGCACGGCGGGCGCGGGCGCGGGGGACGGTTCGGCGGGCGGCGCGGGTTTTTCGGGCGCGGGGGCGGGCGCGCGGAACGTGACGAGGAAGCGGATGCGAGCGCTGACGGGTTTTCCATTGCGGCGCGCGGGCTCGAACTCCCACGTCGAGGCAGCGGCGGCCGCGGCGCTGGCGAAGGGCTCGGGGCCTTCGATCACGCGGGCCTCGGTGACCTTGCCGTCGGAGCGCACCAGAATGGCGAGCATGACGTCGGCGTCGCCCGTCGCGCCCTCGGGATAGGGCGGGATCGTCGGCCCGCGCGGCGAGGGCATCGTCGTCTCGGGCGGCGGCTCGCTCGCGGGCTGTGCGTGGGATGGGACCGTCACGAGGCCGAGGGCGAGGGCCGCCGCGCCGGTGACGAAACCGCGGACGAGGAGCGATCCCGGGTACAGCATGGTTTGACCACCAACGTACCATGAACGCCCGGAAGTGCAGGCTAGCCGCAGAGCATTTGCTGCAGGACGGCCGGGTCGAGGGCGAGGAGCAGCTCTTCGAGTTCCTTCGGCCGGACGGCGTCGCCGATCACCTCCACGCCGTCGGCCGTGGGGCGGATGCGTAGCTTCACCTTCCGGCCTTCGGGATCGGCCGCGTACTCCTCGGGCGTGATGAGATCCGGGAGGGATTCGACGAATTCGCGTTTCGTCATGACGGCACCTCGTCCCATCGCCCAGGGATCGCTCGTGAGCAATGGGGGCATTTCCCATGGATGAGCGCGTTCTCCGCGAGCGCCCACACGTCCCTTCGAATCACGGCCTGGCCACAGCCCGCGCAAGATGTATTGCGTCCCTCGTCGCCGAGCGCGCGTTCGACGTACACGTGCGCGAGGCCGACGTCTTTCGCGATACGGACGGCGCGGCGGAGGAGGTCGGGGTGCGTCGGGGGTGATTCCTGGAGGCGGTAATCGGGGTGGAATCGAACGAGGTGCCACGGGGTCTCGGCACCGAAGGAAAAAACGAGCGCGGCGAGGGCGCGGAGGGAGGCGTCGTCCGTGTTCAGGCCCGGGATGAGCGGGGTCGAGATCTCGAGCCAGACGCCGCATTCTTTCCAGATCGAGAGGGCCTCGAGGACGGGCGCGAGGGGCGCGGCCGTGAGCTTGCGGTGCGAGGTTTCGGCGGGCGTCTTGAGATCGACGTTGGCGGCGAGCAGGGCCGGGGCGACGAGGCGGGCGGCGTTCGTCGTGACGAAACCGTTGGTCTTCCAAAGGATGGAGGGGCGAGCATCACCCCGGAGCGCCGCGACGTCGAGCGTCAGCTCGGCGGCGAGGACGGGCTCGGTGTACGAGAAGGCGAGGAGCGCGTGTTTGTCCGCGCATTCCGTGACGAGCTCCCGCGCCGTGACGGGCCGCGCGGTCCACGGCGCATCGTTTGTCCGACCATACTGCGAGAGGGAAAAATTCTGGCAATACGTGCAGGCGAACGTGCAGCCCGGCGCGGCCACGGTGAGGACGGTTTTTCCGGGATGAACGTGATACAGCGGCTTTCGCTCGATGGGCTGGGCGTGGAGGACGCTCGTCGCGTAGGTCGCCGTTTCCATCGTGTCGCCGCGCCTCTGCCGCACGTGGCAGCGGCCGCGATCGCCGTCCGCCAGCGCGCAAGCGAAGGGGCAGAGGGTGCAGGTGAGGCGCGCGTCATCCGTCCGGTAAAACCGCGCGGGGCGCCATTCCGGAGGAGACGTCACGCGAGCACCTGCCCGAGGGCGGCCGCGAGCAGGCCTTCATCGTCGGGGCCGAGGCAGACGGCGCGTTTGCAACGCCGCTGCCACGCGGGCTCCCGCGGGTGGCCCGGGTAATGGACGAAAAAGCCCGCGAGATCCTTCGGCGCGGGTACGTCGAGGTCTTCCTCGCCGAAGGAGGGATGCGAGAGGACGATGATCGTGGGCTCGAGCGGCCCGTGCATGGGCAAGGAAGCGCAGAGCTCGGCGGCGAGGGCCAGGGTTTTTCCGGTATGCACGGGCTCGTGCGCGCGGGCCGTGAGCAATTCGAAGAGGTCGGCGCGGTGCACGATCGCCCTCGCCTCGTTTGGGCCGCCGGCCGCGATGAAATAGGCGGGCAGGCCGACGTCGAGCAGGGACGCGGCGAGGGCGTGCGCGGCTTGCCGGAGCATGGCCTCGACGGGGCCGAAGGAGGTGGGCGAGACGTCGAGGACGAGGACGAGCGGGCGGAGGCGCGGCGGCTCGCGGCCGAAGCGGGCGCGGTAGAGCAGGCCGCCGGTGAGGGCGCGGTAATGCCGGAGATCGTCGGGCAACGCCCATTGCGAGGGGACGAGCTGGAGGAGGTTTCCCGCCGAGGAAAAACCCGAAGGTTCGAGCCACGGGCCCCGGGCCTCCGCGGCGCCGAGGCTCTGCGCGGGGACACGCAAGGCGAGGAGCCGGCGATCGAGGGCAATCCGAGGCGCGAGCTGAGACAACCGCCCGAGCATCACAAGCGGCAACGTGGGATCGTCGGCGCACGCCTCGGGGCCGAGGGAGCCGAGCAAAGCGAGCAGGCGATCGTCGACGGCGTCGAGGGCACGTTCGAGGTAGGCGAGCGGCAAGGGCGGCGCGTCGGGCTCGGAGGCGTCGCCGGCGAGCGCGTCGATGAGGGCGAAACGGATCTCGGCGGCGGAGATGTCGTTTGGCGGGGCGAACGAGGTGTCCTCGGAGTCGCGGAGCAGGAGCAAAACGAGCGCGATGCGGGCCCGCGGCGGCCAGCGGAGCGCGGCGAGGGCGCTCGCGCCGGGGTGCCGCGAGAGGCGCTGCGTGTCGGGGGAGGAGGCCTGTCCCGCGGTGAGGGCGAGCAAATCGCGGAGGAGCGAGAGCGGGGCCGATCGATTCACGCGGAGCAGGGCGACGAGCGCGCCCGGGAGCGGATCGAGATCGGCGGCGAGCGGGCCCGCGCTGAGGAGGCGCGGCGCGGGCGCCACGGCTTTCACGGTGGAGCGCGTGTCCCAGAGGCGCGCCGTGCAAGGGTGCGTCGACGCGAGCAGGGCGCCATCGGGCGAAAAGGCGAGGCGATAAGCGAATTCCTCGGGGAACTCATAACGGGCGAGCGGGAGGCCGGTGTTCGCGTCCCAGATTCGAATGGTGCGATCGGCAGAGCCGGAGGCGACGCGGCGACCGTCGGGGGACCAGGCGACGCAAAAGACGAGGCTCGTGTGACCCGTGAGGCGGAGAATGGGAGCCTTGGGATCGAGCCCGCAGATGACGACGTCCTTGTCCTCGGAGCCGGTGACGAGGCGATTTCCGCCGGGCGACCAGGCGACGCCGTGAATGTCGCCCCGATGATGTTCGTGGGTGGCGAAGAGGCCGCCCGGCACGTTCCAGAGGCGGAGTTTGCCGCCGGAGGCGCCCTCGGCGAGGAGCGGCGCCTCGGGGGCGAACGCGACGGAATAGGTCATCGACCAATGGCTCGGGCCGAACTCGGTCTGGGCCATCGTGTCGAGGTGCACGACCCGCGCCCCGCCCTGGCCGCCCATGGCGAGGTACGGGCCATCCTTCGAGAACGAGAGCTCGAACATGGCATTGCTGCCCTTGATCTGGCGGAGCGTCCTGCCGGTCTCGGCGTCGGCGACGAAAATGGAGCCGGTCTTGCGCGCGTAGGCGATCTGCTTTCCGTCGCGGGACATGGCGACGCATAAAATGCCGCGTCCGTATTCGGATTCGCTCTGCTCCCAGACGAGCGTGCCCGTGGGCAGCGCGAGGCGCCGGAGCTTGCCGTCGTCGCGGCCGAAATAGAGCGCGCGGCCGTCGGGGGCGAAGGTGACGGCGCCCGGGCCCTTGCCGAGGTAGCTCTCCGCGAAATCGTCGATGATGCCGAGCGAGGCCGCGCCCGTGGCGCCTTTGAAAGGGCCGACGGGGCCGATCGTCGTGACGTCCTCGGCCGCGGGCGCGCGCCCCACCGTGGCGGCCTGGCGCGCCACGTACGCGTCGAGCGCGGCTTTGCGTGCGTGCTGCGCCTCGCTCATGCCCCGGAGCTCCCGACCCCGGGTGTATCCGAATCCGAGGGGATTTGCTAAGGTTCTTTGCAGATGGCGAAGCGGGACACCGGGGAAGCGGCCCTCCGAGAGGCGTTCGACCGAGGCCTCGGGAAGGGGCGGGATCCGACGCGCCTGGAGCCCGGGTCGGACGGGAGCAGCCGGACCACGATCCGCTCGCCGTGGCTCGGAAAACCCTGCGCGCGCTGCAGGCACACGTTCCGGCGCGGGGATGTCGTGGAGCAAGCAACGGCGATGACGGACGAGGTTCGTCACGGCGGGGTTTGTCCGGACGAGGAGACGTCGTCCACGCTTACGTCGTCGCGGGAGCGCGAGGCGTTTTACGCGGGGGTCGCGTCCGCGCATCCGCCGCCGCCGGGGCTCTCGCTCGTGCGGCTCTTGCCGGGGGATCCGCGGCTCGTGGCGCCGGGGCCCGCGGGGCGGCGGCCTTCGTGCGTGATCTGCGGGCACACGCTCAGGCCGTTCGACGAGGTCGTGGTTTGTCCGTGCAGCCCCGAGGCGCCGCTCTGCCGCGGAGCCGTGCATCGCGACGCGATCCGGACGATGTATTGCTTCGACGAGTGGCAGAAGAGCAAGATCGGGCAGCATTGCCCCGTGACCTCGCGGAAGCTCACGTGAGCGGTTTGCCCGAGCGGTTCGCGCGGCACGCGCTCGTGCCGGGATTCCGGCAAGATCGGCTCGCCGCGGCGACCGTGGTGATCGCGGGCGTGGGCGCGCTCGGGAACGTGGTCGCGCAAGCGCTCGCGCTCGCGGGCGTGGGCAAGCTCGTGCTTTGTGATCCGGACGTGGTCGCGGCCTCGAATTTGAGCCGCGCGCCGCTGTTTCGCCCGGCGGACGTGGGGCGGCCGAAGGTGCTCGCGGCGAAGGAGATGCTCGCCGCGCTCGCGCCGGAGACGGTCGTGGAGGCGCGGCGCGCGGCGCTCGTTTCGGGCGTGGGGCTCGCGGAGATGCGGGATGCGTCGCTCGTCGTGGGTTGTCTCGACAGCCGCGCGGCGCGGATGTCGCTCGCGGGGCGTGCGGGGCTCGTGCGGGCGCGGTGGATCGACGCGGCGACGTCGGCGTGGGGCGGAGAGGTGCGGCCGTTTCTGGACCCGGACGGGCCGTGTTACGCGTGCGCGCTTTCGCCCGAGGAGCGCGCGAAGAGCGACGTTCCGTGGAGCTGCATGGATCCGCGGCGGCCCGCGGAACAAGGGGCGAGCGCGCCTGTGGCGGGCCTCGTGGGCGCGTGGGCGAGCGCGCTCGCGGCGCGGGTGATCATGGGCGAGCCCGCGGCGACGCACGCGGTGGTGATCGACGTGCTGCGCGGCGCGGCCGAGCCGCTCACGATCCAGCGCGCGCCCGATTGCCCGCTGCACGCGCCGATCGGGGAAGCGACGAGGATTCCGCTCGGGTGCGAGGCGACGGTGGGGGAGCTTCGCGCGGCGCTCGGGCCCGAGGCGCGGCCGCTCGCGTGGAGCCCGCTTCTGCAGCGGCTCGAATGTCCACGCGGGGATCACGTCGAGGAGGCGTGGGGCACGCGAGGGACCCGGGACTGCCCGCGCTGTGGTACCTTGATGCGCGCGCGGACGACGCTCCTCCTCGAAAGCGCGCCCGCGGGGGTGGTCTTGTCGGATCTGGGGGTGGCGCCGCGCGAGATCCTCGCGGTGCTCGGTCGATTCGGAATCACGTACGTGGAGCTTTCCTGATGTCGAACGCGGGACTTCTTCTGGACAGGGCGGAGGCCGTAGGCGAGCTCGGGCGCGTGGCGGAGACACGCGAAGACGCCCTCACGCTGCTCGGAGGCGCGATCCTCGCAGGCGTTCCCGGCCTCGAAGGCGCGCGCTTGCCGAGGTTCGAAGGGCAGCCGCGCGAGTATTTCGGGAAGGTCGCCGAGATCGTGGAGCAAGGCGGCGGGCGCGCCGGGGTCGCGGCGCTGCTCTCCGAGGCGTCGCGGCTTTTCCCCGGCAAGAGCGGCAAGGGTCGCGAGGCCGCCGCGGCGCGTGATTCCGCGCCCCACGCGCTCCCCATTTCGATCGCGCTGGAGGAGGATCTCGGCGACGAACAAATCCTCGCGATCGTGAAGGCGTCGCGCGGCGTCGCGGCCTCGCTCGGGCGAAGGGCGGCGCTCGATCTCGTGAGCCGCGAGGAAGGCGGCCTGTGCGTGTCCTTCGAAGGCGCGAGCGAGGCGGAGGCGGAGACGATCGTGCAGTCGCTCCGGGCCTCGATCGAGCCCTCGATGCGCGTTTCGGTCGCGCGCGAGAGCCACGCGTTCCGTGATTATTTCCTCGATCCGCTCGAGGCCGAGGGGCCGGATGGACAGCGGTTCGTGCTCGATCACGTGCGCGCTTCGACGCGGCTCGTGGACGTGGCGCAAGCGATCCTCGAAGCGTACGAGGAGGCGTTCTGGCCCATGGGCAAGGGCGAGAAGGCGCTGCCCGTCGTCGATCTGCGCCGGCCCGGCGAGCGCGGCGCGCGGCGGCTCTTCTCGCAGCAGACGTTGCACGACGCGGGCGTATTGCCCTTCGATCTGCTCGAAGTGCACCCGGAGCGGCGCGCGGGCAGCGTGAATCCGTTTCTGCTGACCGAAAGCCTCGCGATGGTGAAGAACCAGATCCTGGAGTTTGCCGCGACGCACCCAGGCTTCGAGGTGCAGGCGAACGCGCTCGACGTGCCGACGGAGTACCTCGTGCGGTTTCGCGCGCCGGGGTTCGCCCCGGGAGCGCCGCCGCGGCGGATCGAGGAGCACGAGGTCTTGCTCGTGATGCCGCCTGATTTCCCGGTGAAGGCGCCGGAGGCGTATTTCCAGCGCGAGGTGTTCCACCCGAACGTCGACGCGAAGACGGGGCTCGTTTGTCTGGGCGTGCTCGCGGAGAGCTACCGGCCGGGGCTGCATTTCGGTACGGTTTGTCAGATGCTCGTCGACATGGCGTCGTACCGGAACTACGAGCTGCGCGAGTTCTACAACGCCGAGGCCCACGCTTGGGCGTCTTCGCCCGAGGGGCAGGCCGCGATCGTGGCGATCGGCGGGCGCTCGCGGATCGAGCTCGAAGGCGGCGCGGTGCGGCGCGCGCGCAGCGTGAGGATCGAGCGGCTCTCGGCATGATCCGGGCGAAGAAGGCGTTCGGCGTGTCCCCGATCGAGGAGCCGCCGCCGCCCCTCCTGAAGAAAAGCGCGCTCGGTCCGCGCGCCCGCGCGTGGCCCGGAGAGGCGCGCGCGGAGGGGCCCGTGGACGTGTTCGTCCGGGAAAACGTGCGCGAGGCGCTCGGGGGATCGTGGGGATTTTCGCGCGAGGTGGAGGAGGGCGGGTTCTTGTTCGGGCAGGTGCATCGCGACGCGGAGCAGCCGTCGCGGTGGCTCGTCGTGGTGACGGAGGTGATCCGCGCCGAGCACGCAGAGGAGGCGCCGGACGCGCTCGTATTTTCGCCGGAGTCGTTCGCCTCGATGCGGCGTCACGCGGAGGCGGCGCGCGACGGGGCCTCGATCCTCGGGTGGTTTCATACGCACATCGTTACGGGGCCGGAGGATCGGGGGCTCTCCGTCGTGGACCGTGATCTGCACTTCTCCACGTTCCGGCGGCCCTGGCAGGTGGCGGCGCTCGTTTGCGTGGATCCGGCGCGGGATCCCGAGGGGCGCGAGGTCTCGGTGTTCGCGCGGCAGGGCGATTTCCTCGTGCCCTGCGCCGTGGAGGTGCTCGCGTGACCGAGCTCGAACCGGGGGCGTCGGGACAAACCACGGTGCGGATGTCGCCGGCCATGGCGATCGCGGCGGAGGTGATCACGTGGGCGAGCGCGCCCGGCGGAGCACGGCCGCGCGGGAAGGCGCCGCTCGGTGCGATGGGGTTTCTGTCGCTGCTCACGCCGCCCGAGGCCGTGCGATCCGCGGCGGCTGCGCTCGCCTCGATCCACGCGGCGAAGCTCGGCCTGCGCGCGCCGCCGCTCGGGGATGCGCGGTCCCTCGGGCCCGGGGGCGTCGTGCTCGCGGCGGCCGTGGGGCTCGCGGAGTCGCCCAGCGTGGCGGAGGCGCTCGCGGAGGCTTGTCCGGAGCTCTCGGGGGCGTGGGATCTCGTGCTGCGGGACGCGATCACCTCGCGCGCGCTGGCGACGTCGATCGACGCGGATCTCGCGGACATGCTGCGCGCGCGTTCACCGCTCTCGGCCGCGCTCGGCAGGCCCGCGCCCGGCGGGGACGACGAGACGATCGCGACGATCGCGGCGCTCGTTCGGCATCCGGACGGGAGAAGGTTGGTGGTCCAAACGTTCGCGCGGCCGGGCGTTTCGCGGGAGGTGCGGCGGTTTCGCGCGGCGGCGATGGAGCGGCTTCGCACGGGGGACGCGGGCTTGCTCGACCTGGTGATCGAGGTGTACGAGGCGGCGCTCGTGTTTCATCGGGAGCGCGTGATCGAGGAGATCACGGCGGCGCGTGGTGTGATCACCGGGCGCGGGGATGCGGAGGCGAAGATCGAGGACGCGCTCGCGGTGGCTTCGTTTTACGGCCCGCTCTGGCGGATCCGGCGGGCGCACGGCGAGCTTCTGCGGAAGCGCCACGGGCTCGATCTCGAAGGGATGCTCGAAGGAACGCGCCTGTATCAGCTCGGCGCGAATCTCTCCGGAGAGGACGCATGAGTCGGCCGCTCGTTTCGCTCGTGCCGCTCGGGGATGCCGAGGCGTTTCAGGATGCGCTGTTCAATGCGCAGGATCAGACGCTGCGGGTTTTGCTCGAAGCGTGGCCCGCGCTCTCCCTGGAGCCGCTCGTCGAGGTGCTCGATCGGCGCGTGTCGGACCTGCGGATCAAGGTGGTGGCGATCTCCGAGCGCACGCCGGTTTTCTGGCCGCCGGGGCTTCGATTGCCGACGGCTCCCGCGCGCCCGGAGCCGCCCGCGCCTGTGCCGGTCGTCGCGCCCGCGGCCGCAGCGCAGAGGCCTTCACCCGCGCCTGCGCGAGCGCCCGCCGCGCCCGCGACCGAGGGGCATCCGCAGGCGATCTCGGAGGCGCAGGCCGTGGAGATCGCGTACGGCGACGAGATCGAGCAGGTCGCGTCGTTCCTGCGGGCCGGCCTATCGGCAATGGTCATTTGTGACAAACTCGTCGTGCGACACCTGTGGCCGCGGATCGTGGCGGCCGCGCGGCTCGATCGGGTGGTGCTGGAGCTGCCGCCCGAGGAGGCGGAAGCGGGGATCGTGCCGCGGGGGCTCCGGCAGATGCAGATCGCGCGGCTGCGGGAGCTGATCTTCGGGCTGAAGGAGGGGCAGGTGCTGGTGCTGCCGCACCTCGATCTGCTCGTGGCGGCGACCGAGCGCGGGATGTCGAGCGAGGCGCGGGAGATCACGGAGCTTCTGTACGAGGCGCCGGATCGGCCGCTGCTCGCGTTCGTGGATCGGTCGCTCGTGGTGCCGGAGGTCGTGGCGGCGCGTTTTTCCGTGCGGATCTCGCTCTCGGGGTTGCCGCGGGAGGTGCCGGTGGACGGGCGGCGGGCGCCCGTGGGCGTGGCGCTCGTGACCCAGCGAGAAAGGGCGATGTTCGCCGATTACAAGCCGGCCGAGCTGTTCAAGCAGGTGGCGGGGCTCAATGCGATCCGCCTGCGGGACGCGATGGCGTACGCGGTGCAGATCGAGGCGCAGCGCGGGCATGGCCCGGACAACCCCTCGCGGGTCGCGCGCCTTTACGAGTCGATCCGCGTGTTCAAGGCGCAGACGTCCGAGGATTTCGTGATTCCCGATGTCACGATGGATGACATCGGGGGGTATGAAGACGTGAAAGGGCTGCTCGCGCGGGCGATCAAGCTGCTCGCCGGGGTGTTTCAGCTCCCGGACGACAAGCTCCGGCGCGAGCTCATTCCGCGGGGTTTTTTGTTCCACGGGCCGCCGGGGACGGGCAAGACGTTGTTCGCGAAGGCCATCGCGAACCAGATGAACGCGACGATCCGCGTCGTGTCCGGGCCGGAGGTCACGGACATGTACGTGGGCGAGAGCGAGCGGAAGCTCCGCGCGATCTTCGCCGAGGCGCGGCGAAATGCGCCGAGCGTGGTGGTGTTCGACGAGTTCGATTCGATCGCGGCGAAGCGCAGCGGGCGGGACGACGGCGGGAGCCGCGCCGGGAACGCGCTCGTCGCGCAGATCCTGACGGAGATGGATGGGTTCCGGCCCGACGTGCCGATGCTGGTGATTGGCACGACGAACCGGTTGAATTTGATCGACGAGGCATTGCTCCGGCCGAGCCGGTTTCAGCCGATCGCGATCGGGTTGCCCGACGAGGCGGCGAGGAGGCGCATCGCCGAGGTGCACGCAAAGCATTTTCGGATCGAGGCGAGCCCCGCGCTGCTCGACGTGATCGCGGAGGCGACGCACGGGATGAACGGGGATCAGATCCGGTCGATCTTTCGGGACGCGTGCGTCGGCCTGTTTTGCGAGACGCCGCCCGTCCCGCCGACGCCGGAGCGGCTCGGGTTTCTGGTCGGGAGGATTCGCGCGGCGGCCGACGAGCAAAGGCTCGAAGGGGCCGCGCCCATCGTGGCGGTGGCCGCGCGCGCGCCGTCGGGTCCGGGGCCGCGGCGGCCGTCGGGGGCCTTGTTCACGCTTTCGTCGGGGAATGGCCCCGGCGGAAATGGTACGTCCGGAGGAGGATCGACGTGAGTTATCCGGAGGCGACCCTTCGGACGGTGGATCGGCTCTCGCGGCTCGCGAAGGAGCTGAAGCGGCAGTTTTTCCTGCGCGACGAGGCGGTCGACATCCTCGTGCTCGGCGCGGTTTGTCACGAGCACGTGCTCTTGCTCGGGCCGCCGGGCACGGCGAAGAGTGACCTTTTGACGCGTTTCGCCGAGCAGATCGACGCGCCGCGGTTCCATTACCAGCTCACGCGGTTCACGGAGCCGGCCGAGATCTTCGGACCGATGGATCTGCCAGCCTTTCAGGAGGGGCGATACCACGTGCGCACGGAGGGGATGTTGCCTTCGGCGACGATCGCGTTCCTCGACGAGGTGTTCCAGGGCGGGAGCGCGATCCTGAACACGTTGCTCACGCTGGTGAACGAGCGCGTGTTCCACAATGGTCCCGTCCGGGAGCGGGTGCCGCTCATGTCGCTCGTCGGCGCGTCGAACGAGCTGCCAGACGATCCGACGCTGAAGGCGTTCGCCGATCGATTCGCGCTCCGGGTGCTGGCGCCGCCGGCGCCGGACGAGGGGCTCGGCGAATTGCTCGATCGAGGCTGGGATCTGGAAGTCGAGCGGCTCGACGCCGCGAAACGGAGCGAGCGCGGGGAGGGGACGGCCGTTTTGCCGATGCTGAAGGAATCGGCGGTGCGGGCGCTGCAACATCACCTCGCCGGGGTGAAGCTCTCCGAGGTGCGGCCGCTGTACGAGCAGATGCTGCGGGATACACGGGCGGAGGGGCTGGAGCTTTCGGATCGGCGGATCGTGAAGGGGCTGAAGCTCGTGGCGGGCGCGGCGCTCCTCGCAGGGCGGGAGCAGGCGGCGGTCGAGGATCTGTGGCCGATCAAGCACGTGTGGTCGCGACCGTCGGACGCGCCGATCCTGCGGCGCGTGGTGGAGACGCGGATGGCCGAGGCCGGAGGCGCGAAGGCGCCGCGGGCGCGCGGGCAGAGGCACATTCTCGCGGATCTCGAGACACTGGAGGAGCGCGAGGGGAGCTTGCGCGGGGAGACGGCGATCTCCGCGCATTTGATGGCGCTCAATCGGCTGCGGCGCGAGGTCATTCTGGATCATCCGGACGGGCGGGAGCTCCGGGAGCGAATCGAGGTCGTCGTGCGCCGCGTGCTCGCGCGGCTCGAGGAGGCGTGATGTGCAATCCGCGTCGAGTGGAGGTGACGGCGACACGCGCAATCGTGGAGGCGTGGGACCGTGAGGTCCGGCGCGCGGCGTCACGGACGGGGACGGTGCGCGGCGAGGTGAGGATCCGGCAATCGCTGGCCGCATCACTCGGCGCGCCGGCGCTGGCCGCGCTCGAGCGCGCGCTCGACGCGGTGGATATCGCGTGGCGGGAGGTCCCGGAGGGATATCGATACGACATCGACGGGGGATTTGCGCTTTATTCGCCGGACGATCGGAGCTTGACGATCGTGGCCACGCAAAGCGAAGAGGTGGTCGGTCGGGGCGAGGCGGAGAGGCGTTTGTCGGGGCGCGTGGAGGAGCGGATCTCGGCGCGCGGGATGGGGGCCTATTACGACGACGGATACAACGGCCGGACGCAGGAGGCGGCGGACGTGGAGGCGCAGGCCGCGGCGCAGGTCGCGCTCGATGCGGCGGCAAGGGCGCGCGTCGCGCAGGCGGCGAGTGATGCGGAGGCGGCCGTGCGCGCGGAGGTCGACGCGGAGGCGGCGCGCGCGGCGAATGCCGATTTCGAGGCGCGCGCGGCGGCGCGGCAAGCGGAGCTCCAGCGGCAAGTGGAGGCGCGCGCGGATCGGGTGTTTGCCGAGGCGCGGCGGGCGTTTCACGCGCTGCTCGCGCGGGCGTATCGGGACGCGCTGCTCGCCATGGCGCGGCACCGGGGGGCGGAGGGGATTTCGGTGCGCGAGGACGGGGATGTCCTCGAAATCGAGTTCGAGCTGCCGAGGTAGGAGGCGCGCCATGCCGACGCTCGTGCGATTTCGATTCAACAAGGTGACGGGGGAGGTCGAGGAGTTCCTGGTCGACGATCAGGATCGGAACCTGCCCGAGGCCGAGCACGACCGCATCGCCGCCGAGGTGGGGCGGTTCGTCGCGGCCTTTCCGCGGCTCGTGGAGGTGGGGCCGGAGGGCTCGCCCTTGCGCGAGGCCGGGGGCGCGCGCGAGGAGCCCGCCGAGGAGGCGGAAGGCGGGCCGCTCGTGCCGGAGGTCGAATGACGTCGCCGCGGGAGTTATGGGCGTCGGCCGGGCGGTGCTGGCTGTCGATCGGGGACGAGGACGAGGCGCTGCGGTGCTTCGAGGCGGCCGCGGCGTGGGGGAGCCTCGGGGTGCTGCACGAGAGAAAAGGGCGTTTTCTCGAAGCGGCGCTAGCTTACGAGCGCTCCCAGCAATGGGTGGACGCGGCGCGGTGTTTTCACGCGGCGGGCAAATGGGAGCCGGCCGGGCGGTGCCTCGCGCGGGCGGAGCTTCCCATGCGTCGTGCCTGGACGCTGGTGCACGAGATGGGGCTCGTGGCCGAGGCGGAGAAGGTGATCGACGCGGCGCCGATGCGTGACGTGGCGGAGACGGTTTCGATGACGCTCGTGCGCGCGCGGTGTGATGTTTCGCGCGGAGATCACGCGGCGGCGGCGAAGAAGCTCCGGGAGGTGTTTCCGGATCTGGCGCGGGTGTCGCCGGCGTCGGGATATCGGTGCGTGACGGAATGGGCGGTGCTGATCGGGGAATCGATGCGGCGGCCGGATCTGTCGGCGCTGGCGCTTGCCGCGGGGCCGCGCGGGGTCGAGGCGGATGAATTGTGGGAGCGCTGGTCTTCGCGGGTGTTCGGGGAGGTGGTGCCGCCGCCCTTCTCGCTGCACGCGCGGGAGGACGAGGAGGCAAACGCCGGATGAGCGAGGGCAAACCCCCGACGTTCTGGCAACGGCTCTTCGGGCGCGCAGGAGACGTGGCGCGATCGGACGAGGCGCCGGCGAGGGAAAGCCCGCCGCCGCCCCCACCGCCGCCGCCGCCCCCACCGCCGCCGCCGCCGCCCCCGCCTTCCCGGCGAAAGAAGGCGCCCGCGAATGTCACGCGGGTGGTGGCGCCGGCGACGCCGCCGGTGGTCGAATCGGCGCCATCGCCGCGGTCTGCCATTGCGCCTCCCGCCGCGGTTGCGCCAGCCGAGCCTCCGGCCGTGGCGGAGTTTTCCCAGGCGCCGGCCGGGCAAGCGATGGCGCTTCTGGAGGCGAATCTCTGCGGAGCGATGTTTCCCGGCGCGGGCGAGGCGCTCGCATTTCTCGGGGCGCTCGGCGGGGCGCGGCTCGCGGCGCGGGCGGTTTGTCGGAGAGGTCCACAAGGAAAGGTCTGGGTCGAGGCGGCCGCGCCGCCCGAGAAAGCGGCGATGCTCGCGCGTCTGGCCGGCGGGCGCGCATTCACGGGGCTCGTCGCAGGCGCCGGGGAGGAGCCGACCCTCGGCGAGCCGCGGGCATGGGTCGCCATGCAGCCGGATGGAAGACCGATGCCGCCGCGCGTTTTATTGCCACAAGGGCAATCGCGTACGGTGCTGGTCACGGGGCGCGAGGTGGAGCGGCTCGAGTGGACGCTCTGGAGCGCGCTGCCGCTGCCCGTCTTGCTCGAATCGACGTCGCTGCGCGCCGAGCGCGCGCGGGCGCGGAGTGAAATCGTGGCCGTGGTGCCGCCGGAGCTCGCGCGCTGGGTCGTGGGGCGCTGTCTCGCGCTCGGGCTCGTGGTGGAGCTCGCCCCGGCCGCGCGGCGCGAGATCGCCGAGGAAGGGGAGGGCGCAGGCGTCGTGTGGATGCGCGTGCACGCGCCCAAAGGCGTTGTGCCGGTGTCGTGGATTTCGCGGCTCGCGGATCTGCCGGGCGTGGTGGTCGCATATGCCGCGGGCGGGGACGCGCGGCTTTTCGTGGATGCGCGGTGCGACGCGCCGGCGTGGGCGCCGTTTTTTGCGTCGTTCCTCGGTCGAGACGAGGTGTGGGTGCTCGGCGCGGTGGACGTGGGGCATGCGCGCCTGCGTCTGCTCGGCGAAATGGTCTCCGGCGGATCACTCGTGACGCTGTCGGATCGAGCGGCGGCGCCGATCGAAATGGGGAGCGCGGAGGCGCGTTTGCCGGAGCCGATCCGAGTCGAGCTCGTGCACGACGGGCGCGCGGCGCGGATCGATGGCGTCTTGCTCGACGCGGACGAGCTCGCATGGGCGCGGCAATGGCTCGTGCGGCTGCCGGCAGGGGATGCGGTGTATCTCGCGTTCGGAGAAGAGCGGCACCTCTTGCTCGCGGCGGACGAGACCGCTTCGCGTGTGCCGTTCGGCATCGCGCTGTCGCGGATCGGCCCGGGAGGGATTTACATCGAGCAGGGGCTCGGGTTTTTCCCGGCCATGCCTCCCGAGGCGCGGCGCCGGGCCTTCGGCCCCAAAGAGGGCGAGCTCGTGGTCGTCACGCGCGGCGGGTCGTTCGTTTTTCGGATCGATTCGCTTTCGCCGGCCTGGTCGGCCTGGATCGCGGAGCCGCCGCCGATGCACGCCGAGCCGTTCGGTCATGCGTCCAGAAAGCTCGTGGAGATCGAGCGGCAGGCGCGCGCGGACGGCGAGCGCGCGGCTCGGAAGCTTCCCGTCGAATTCGACGTGCAGGACGGAGAGATCGACGCGCAGAAGATCCGCGAGCAAGCCGCGCGCGCCCTCGCCGGAGGGAGCCTCGCCCGCGCGGCGCAGCTCTACGAGCGAATCGGCGATCTCCGCGCTGCGGCGCAGCTCTACGAGCGCGCCGCGCGCGGCGAATAGATCGACGGAATCGAGACGCCCCCGACACGACGGGTTTTGCGCCCCAGGCATTCGTGTGTTTCGTGCGCCGTTCCCGCGTGCTCCTCCCGCCGGAGCATTGTAGGCTGGGTTACTTTGACGTGGTGCCGAAGGCGTGAAGCATGCGGCTTCGGCGAATGAAATAGGGAGGATGCATGCAACGACGACGGATGGCGGGCGTGGCGCTCGGCGTGGGGCTTCTGCTCGGTCTCGGGGCTTGTAGCAAGAACGATGAAACCAAGACCGAGACTTCGACGGGGCCGGCGGCCTCGGGTCCTGCGATGTGGTCGAACGCGCTCGGCGCCGACGGCAGGCAAGCAGGATGGTTCATCGGCGCGACCAAGACGGGCGAGCTCGTCCTGGTCGGGACGATGGAAGGCGCGGTGAAATTCGGCGACGCAGGGGCGCTGCAAGCGAAGACGAAGAGCGACATCTTCGTGGCGTGGCTCGGGCCGGACGGAAAGATCAAGCGCGCGCGGCGCTTCGGCGATTCGGGCCGCCACGTGCCCGTGGGCGTCGCCGTCGACGCGCAAGGCGGCGTGGTGATCTCGGGCCTCGCCGACGGGAACATCGATTTCGGCGGCGGGCCGCTCGCGGATCTCGGCGGCGGCGACGCCTTCCTGGCGTCGATCGGGCCGAACGGCGAATTCCGGTATGCGCTGCGCGTGGGCGACGCGATGATGCAAAATGGCGGCGAGGTCGTGCTCGCCTCCGACGGGAGCGTGTACTGGTCCGGTTCGTTCGACGGGACCATCGATATTGGCGGACAAACCCTGACGAGCGCCGGAAATTCGGATGTGTTCGTCGCGCGAATCGATAAAGCGGGCAAGGTCACCTGGGCGAAGTCGCTCGGCGGGGCAGGGACCGAGGCCGATGGCTCGCTCGTGATCGACGCGCAGGGCCAGATCCTCGTGTCCGGTTATTACGACGGCGCGCCGAACCTGGGCGCGGGCGCGTTGCCGGACACCGGCCAAACCGACGGCGAAATGCTCGTCGCGCTCGATTCCACGGGCAAGGTGCTGTGGTCGAAGGGCGCGCCGAACAAGACCGGCTTCTTCGGGTTCGGAATGCAGGCCGGTGAGAATGGGACGTTCCTCGTCGGCACCGTGGCAGGGTCGATCGATTTCCTCGGCAAGACGCTCACCGGGCAAGGCGGCTCGGGCGAGGGGCTCGGGGTGGTGCAGATCGACAGCACGGGCAAGGTGCTGCGCGCGGACGTGTTCCCGGTGGAGCGGCTCGGGCAGGTCTACGCGACGCCGGTGAAGGGCGGCGGTCTCGTCCTGGGTGGCCATTTCCAGGGCTCGATCGATCTCGGCGGGCAGAAGCTCACGAGCGCCGGGGAAGAGGATCTGTTCGTGGCCTGGATGAACCCGCAAGGGCGCATCGAGCGTCGCGAGCGGCTCGGCGGCAAGGAGCACGAGCGTCTCGGCGACCTCGCCGTGACGCCCGACGGGCACGTGGTGCTGACCGGTATGTTCGAGGGGACGATGAACCTCGGCGCCGGTGATCTCACGAGCGGCAAGGGGCCGGACGCGTTCGTCGCGTTCCTGCGGTAAGGACCAACGGAGCGCGTCGGGCTCGCTTTGGGCAGGGTGGGCCCGACGCGCTCGCTTTTCTTCGCTTCGCTATCGCGTGGGCTTGAGGTGGAACGCGCCGCAGCCCGGAAACGTGATCTTGCCGGCGAAGAGTGAGCCGTCGGTCGCGATTTCGCCCTCCATGCTGACCATGACGTAGTCCTCGGGCTGCACGATCCAGCGGCTCGGATCGAAGCGCACGCGGCGGGTCTCCGGCTCGTAGGTGCCGGAGATGAGGTAGGAGCCGGCCGCGCCCGAAGGGGCGTGGTGGAAGTCGAAGACCGCCCGCACGACACGGCCGCGGACGTCGACGATGCGGAGCGCGAGGCCGGTATTTCCCTGCACGCAGTCGTAATCGCCGACCCAGGTGCGCGAGCGCTGGAAGGGGTTTTCCCCGGGGAACTCGCGCGGGACCCAGCCGTCGTCTTCCTGGGTGACGATCTCGGGCGCGGGGGCGCCCTCGGGCTGGTTGACGATGATGTAAATGGCCGTGGGCTCGGCGGGCACGGCGACCTCCGCCGGATCGGGAGGCAGCGGCGCCGAGGCGCGGACGTAGTGCGGTCCGCCCCCGCATCCGAGGGCGGACAAGGCCCCGACGAGGAGCGCCCCCCAGGCGGCACCGAACGACTTCGCGACCCTTTGCTCGGACGAGCTCAAGAACATCGTCTCCTCCCCGGCTCGAGTGCCTTCGTGATGACCCGCGGCGGCCGGCCGCAGGGGGGAGAATAGCGCGTTTTCCCGGAAAGCACGTGCATTTCGCGCGTTCCTCGGAGGGCCGTCACCCTGGACATGATCCCGCGCGTGCCGCCGGAGGTCCTGACGGCATTTCCCGAAACCCCTTCGGTGAAACGTGAGGTGCAGGGTTCCGCGAGCCGGGGTACAGATCACACGCCATGGATCTCCTTCTATTCCGACACGGCGAGGCCGTGGAGAACGCTCCCGGACTCGGTGACGCAGGCAGATGGCTGACGGCAAAAGGCCGCAGGGTGACGCGAAAAGTCGCGCGCTGGCTCGATGATCGATCGTCGCGCAGGCCGACCGCGATCTGGACCTCGAGCCTGGTGCGCTCGGTGCAGACGGCGGAGATCCTCGCGGCAGAGATCGGGCTGGAGGAGGAAATCCTCGTGCGGCCCGAGCTCGCGCCGAGCGGGGATCTCTCGGATCTGGTGCGGCTCATCGAGGCCCACCGAGGCCGCGGGCCGCTCGCGCTCGTGGGCCACGAGCCAGGTTTGTCGATGCTCGCGCGGAACCTGCTCGGCGACGTGACCTGGCCCGGGATCAAGAAGAGCGGGGTCGCAGCGATCCGGTTCACGCCAGCCGAGGGCCAGGACGGGCGGCGCGAGGCGAGCTTCCGGTTCCTGCTCCAGCCGAAGGGGCTCGAGGTCGTGCGCTCGCTCGACGTGATCTCGCTCGAAGAGACGGCCCCGCAGCAGCCCGCGGCTTAGCGCACGCTCTTCGCCGCCGCTTCGAGGACGTCGACGTCGCGTACGCCGTCGGCCTCGGCGCGGTAGGAGAGGACGATGCGGTGGCGGAGCGCGGGCACGAGCATGGCGCGCACGTCATCGACGTCCGCGGCGGCCTCGCCGCGCAGGGCGGCGCGCGCCTTGGCGGCGAGGACGAGGGCCTGGCTGCCGCGCGGGCCGGCGCCGTAACGCACGTACTCCTTGACCTCGCGCGCGACCTTGCCCGCCGTGGGGCGCGTGGCCCGGCAGAGCGAGACGGCCAGGGAGACGGCCTCGTCCGTGACCGGAATGCGCGGGACGAGCTTGCCGATCGCGCGCACGTCGGCGGCGTGGAGGACGGGCTCGATCTGCGGAGCCTTGCCGCTCGTGGTGCGGCGCGCGACCTCGCGCTCCTCTTCTTCGCTCGGGTAATCGACGTGGATCTCCAGGAGGAAGCGGTCGAGCTGGGCCTCGGGCAGGGGGTAGGTGCCCTCCTGCTCGATCGGATTGCGGGTCGCGAACACCTGGAAGGGATCCGGGAGCGGGTGCGTCGCGGCGCCGACCGTGACCTTGCGCTCCTGCATCGCTTCGAGGAGCGCGGCCTGGGTCTTCGGCGGCGTGCGGTTGATCTCGTCGGCCAGGATCAGGTTGTGGAAGATCGGGCCGGGCATGAAGCGCAGCGTGCGGCTTCCGTGCTGCTCGTGGAGGACGTCGGTGCCGGTGATGTCCGCCGGCAAGAGGTCGGGCGTGAACTGGACGCGGCCGAACGAGAGGTCGAGGGCACGAGCCAGGGAGGCCACGAGCAGGGTCTTGGCGAGGCCCGGGACGCCGACGAGCAGGGCGTGGCCCCGCGCCGCCAGGGTGACGAGCATGGATTCGACGACCGCGTCCTGGCCGACGACGGCCTGGGCCACGGCGGTGCGGAGGCGCTTGGCAGCGGCCTCGGTCTTTTCGAGCAGCTCGGCGTCGGAGAGTTCGGCCTCGCCGGTGTCGGTCGTCGCGTCGGTAGACATGCGGGGCTGGCCTCGTACCGCGAGCGTCGTGCCCGAGCAAGGCTTCCGGAACTTCCCATGATCCGTCCGGGCCCAACTGTGTGACAATCATCGTGATGCCCCCGAAGCAGGAGCCTCGCGAAAAAGAGCCGCGGGAGGTCGCCGCGTTCGCCGTGCCGCCGCCGCCCCTCGTCCCCGCCGAGGCGGAAGAGGGCCGGGAAGCCAAGGACTTTGCCGAGGAGCCCTCGAAAGAGCGGGAGCGTCCGCCGGAACGGCCGTCGAGCCCGGGAAAACGAAACGGGAACGGGAACGGGAACGGTTCGGCGAAAGGGCAGGTCGCGGAGCACGCCGCGACGGCGCCGCTCGAGTCGCTGAGCCTTCGTGACGATCCGATCCCGTCGGTGCCGCCGCCGCCCGCGGCCGGGCCCTGGCGCTCGTACAAGGAGATCCTGGCGAAGCTCTCGCAGCGCGTGCTGGAGGCGCAGCGGCCGATCCGGATCCTGCAGGCGCTGCGCTGGGAGTCGGCGGTGGAGGAGCAGTTTCTCCGGGGCAAGCAGCGTGATCTGCCGAAGGTGACGTACGCCTCGGACCTCGGCTTCGACGCGGACGCGAAGATCGCCGAGCTCGAGGAGATCCTGCGCGACGCGGAGCGCGAGCTCGGGAAGAACGACAGGCTCGGGCAGATCCTGCGGCAAACCGCGGCGGAGTACCGCGACGTCGTGCGGATGCTGAAGTCGCGCGGGAAGCGGGATTTTTACAAGCTGTCGCGGGTGCTCTACGGGTCGCCGAAGGACAAGCTGCCCGACGGTCAAACGAGCGTGCGCGACATGGGGATCGTGCTCTACGACGTGCTCACGGCGATCGGAGGCGAGAAGCTCGGGCCCCCGGAGCGGCGCGAGATCACGGCCGAGATGGCGGCGATGGAGCTGAACGCGCGCTTCGATCGGTTCTTCGGGAGCGCGGCGATCCGCGTGCAGGTGGACGACTCGATCCTCGCGGACGCGGCGGCCGGCAGCGACTACGTGAAGATCCGGAGCGGCGCGACGTTCTCGACGCGGGACATCGACATCCTCGAGGCGCACGAGGGCTGGGTGCACGTGGCGACGAACCTGAACGGGCAGGCGCAGCCCGTGGCGCGCTGGCTCGGTAAGGGTCCGCCGCGGACGACGGCGGTGCAGGAGGGGCTCGCGGCGCTGGTCGAGATCTTCACGTTCCGGTCGTCGCCGCGGCGCGCGAAGAAGCTGAACGATCGGATCCTCGCCGTCGACAAGGCCGAGGACGGCGCGAGCTTCCTCGACGTGTTCGAGTGGTACCGGACCGAGGGGTACGAGGAAGACGAGTGCTTCCAGAACGCGCGCCGCGTCTTCCGCGGCGGGCTGCTCGAAGGCGGCGGGCCGTTCACGAAGGACGCCTGTTACTGCAAGGGGATCGTGCTCAACTACGCGTTCATGCGGGCCGCGATCCAGCAGGACAAGGCCGCGCTGATCCCGTTCTTGTTCGTGGGAAAGGTGGCGCACGAGGACGTGCCGGTGCTCTACGCCCACGTCACCGACGGAATCGTGAAGCCGCCGCCGTACCTGCCGCCGCTCTTCGACGACATGAACGGGCTCGCGATCTGGATGTGTTACTCGTCCTTCTTCTCACGGCTCGGGGCCACGGCGATCGCCGAGCACTACAGCAAGGTGATGGCGCTGTAGCGCGGCGCGATACGGCATAAAGCCGCGGCCCTGTCAAGAAAAAAGGACAGGACATGGGAACGCGGACGATGATGTACGGGGTGAGCGTGGCGCTTCTTTGCGTCGCGCTCGTTGGGTGTGGAGAAGGCAGCGGGACGGGAGGCACGGCCGGCGCGGGTGCGTCGAGCACGGGCACGGGCGGCGCCGGCGGCAGCGGGGGCGACGGCGGCGGCGGGATGGGCGGCGAAGGCGGCGCCGGCGGCGCGCCCGTGGACAAGGCGAAAGATTGCGCCGACACGTTCGGCGACGCGCTCACGAGCGCGTTCGGGCGCGTCGATGGAACGGTGCTCGCCATCGTCAAGCCGACCGATACGCAATGCGCCATGCCGAACGACGACCACGTGGTCGTGCAGGTCATGATGGACGGCCAGGCGTATCGGATGGTGGTGAACGTGCTGTCGAGCTTCGGGGATCCGAACGTGGGATACCTCGAAACCACGCACGTGATGCCCGGCCCGGCGTGGGAGGAAGGCTGGCATACCGGAGTTTCCCTCGATTATGTAAACGACCTCGGGGTGCAGGCGGAAGAATTCACGGCGTACGACATGCCCACGCTTTCGGACATGATCGCCGACGTGATCCCGCTCGGCGAGAAGGTCAGCGTGTACGCCCACAGCTCGGGCGGGGCGAGCGCGCACAAGGTGCATCGGAACACCGCGGCCCAGGATGGAGTCATCGTGCTCGATCCGGAGGGCGCAGCGCCGAAAATGCTGCTCTTCCGATTCTCGAACCAGATATTTTGAGACTGTCTCCGCGCCCGCGCCGCGCGGCCCTGAAAACGTGGCCCGCGCGGCGCGGGAGGGGCATCGGCACGGCCCGTAGGGGCCCTCCCATGAGGCTTTTCCCTGTGTCGGGCGAACGCCCACGGCGTGTGTTCCATCGACGGACCGCTCGACGTCCGAGCGCCCGCGCCGAATGAATTCGCTTGGGGTCGGACCTTTGCGCGAGCGGACACATCGATGTGTGTTCTTTTTCGCGTAGGTACGACCTCATCGAACAGGAAACAGGGGGAGGATCGTATGAAGAACGTGTCGAGGATCGTTGCGCTGATCCTGTCCGCGTCGGCCGGCGTTTGGCTGACCGGTTGCGCGGCCGAGCTCGGTGATGCGAACGAGGATACCGATTCCGCGCTCGCCAACGTGCACGAGGGCAAGGGCATCACCAAGGGGCATCTCGGCGGCGGCCAGGCGGGGATCTCGGGCATCTCGAAGGAGCGGGGTCTGGGCGGCGGCCAATTCGAGGGCGGCATGCTCGGCAAGGGCGCGCGGGTCTCGGGCGGCACGCAGACGGAAGAGCGCGGGCTCGGCGGTCAGATCGGCGGCGGTCAGGTCGGCGGTCAGGCCGGCGGCCAGGCCGGCGGTCAGGCCGGCGGTCAGGCCGGCGGTCAGGCCGGCGGTCAGGTTGGCGGCCGGATTGGCGGGCAGGTCGGCGGCCAGGCCGGCGGTCAGCTCGGCGGGCAGGTCGGCGGGCAGGTCGGCGGCCAGATCGGCGGCCAGGAGAGGTTCGAGGAAAACCAGGCGCTCGACAGCGAGGGGCAGGGCGCGGATCTGGGCCTCCGCCACGAGGAGAGCGCGGGTCAGGCCGCGGAAGAGGGCGATACGGCGTCGTCGCAAGAGGCGCTCTCGACGCAGTGGTGGGGCTGGTACGGCCCCGGGTGGCGTGGTGGCTGGTACGGCCCCGGGTGGCGTGGTGGCTGGGGCTGGGGCGGCTGGCGTCGGCCCTGGGGCGGCTGGGGCGGCTGGGGCGGCTGGGGCGGTTGCGGCGGCTACTGGGGCGGCTACGGCAGCCTTTGCTGGTGAGAGCTCGGGATCTCGCCGAACCGAGCGCATGACGTGACCTTACGGGCCCGGTTGGACTTCTCGGAGTTCGATCGGGCCTGTTTCATTTTCACGCTCCACCATTTCCAAGCAAATGAGCCTGCTCCGTACCTCGTCTTTTTCGAGCCCGCGGGGCGACACGCGTCCCGCACGTTCCAGTGCCGAGACCGCTCGACGTCGGACCGCCCCGGCCAAAGGAATTCGCTTGTGGTCGGAGCCTCTCGCCGAATGCGAACGGATTGCTGTTCGCGGCGAGGGAGGAAGGCCGCTGCGAAGTGGAAACAGGGGGAGGTTCGTATGAAGAACGTGTCGAAGATCGCGGCGCTGATTCTCTCGGTGTCCGCGGGCGTCTGGATGACGGGTTGCGCGGCCGAGATCGGGGATCTCGACGAGACGGAGAGCGCGCTCGCGAACGTGGAGAAGGGCGCGGGGATCACCAAGGGGCACATCAGCGGAACGTCGGAGATCTCGACGGGCCAGGGCACCCAGCTCGGCGAGAACCTGCCCATGGGCGGCCAGGTCCTGCGCGGCATGCTCGGCAA
The DNA here is from genome assembly GCF_029946505.1 of Polyangium sp. y55x31. Lineage (GTDB taxonomy): Bacteria > Myxococcota_A > Polyangia > Polyangiales > Polyangiaceae > Polyangium. The sequence continues at coordinate 67,351 of NZ_JARZHG010000038.1, read as the reverse complement.
GGGCCTGGAGAAGGGGCTCGGCAAGGGCTTCGAGCAGAACCTCGGCAAGGGCTTCGAGCAGAACCTCGGTAAGGGGCTCGGCAAGGGCCTCGCGCAGGGCCTCGGCAAGGGCTTCAGCAAGGCCGCCCCGATCCCGGCGCAGGAGAAGGCCGCGGAGCAGCCGGCGCTCGGGCAGGCAGAGGAGAGCGGGCAGGTCGCGGGTGCGGAGAGCATCGAAGAGAGCCAGGTGCCGGGCCACGAGGAGATCGCGGGCCAGACGGCCGCCGGTGAGGGAGAGCTCAGCCTGGCCGAGGAATCGACCGGCGAGTCGCAGGAAGCGCTCTCGAACCAGTGGTACGGCCGTCACCGGTACTACGGCGGCTACTACGGCCGTTACCCGTACTACGGCGGCTACTACGGCCGCTACCCGTACTACGGCGGCTACTACGGCCGCTACCCGTACTACGGCGGGTACTATGGCCGCTACCCGTACTACGGCGGCTACTACGGCCGTTACCCGTACTACGGCGGCTACTACGGCCGCTACCCGTACTACCGTCATCACCGCCGTTACTGGTGAGCGGCCAGGTGGCTCTGACGCATTGACTTCGTGACGTGAACGTACGGGCCCGGTCGGTCTCCTCGGAGGCCGATCGGGCCCGGTTCCTTTCGTCCATCCCCTTTGCGACCGCTTCCGTCCCCGGTCCGCGTCCGCCGCCCTCTCCACCCGCGCCCGCCCTTCCTTCCTTTCCCCTTCCGCTCCCGTCCGCCCCGGTGGCATCATCCTCCCCGTGAGGATCTGCCCCGCGTGCTCGCGCGAGTACCCCGATGCGCGCTCGCATTGTCAGGATGACGGGATCAAGCTCGTCAGCCTGGACAAGACGGCGGCGCTGCGGGCCGAGCAGCTCGTCGGGCAGCTCGTCGACGGGCGCTACCGCATCGAGCGCGTCCTCGGCCACGGCGGCATGGGCACGATCTACGCCTGCCGGCACGTGGTCGTCGGCAAAGCGTTCGCGATGAAGGTGCTGCGTCCGCCGCGCAGCGGGCAAAACGAGGGCGTGCTCGCGCGCTTCATCCGCGAGGCGCAGACGGCGAACGCGCTGAAGAGCCGGCACATCATCGAGACGACGGACTTCGGCCAGCTCGCCGACGGCCCGTTCTACGTGGTGATGGAGCTGCTCGAAGGCTTCGATCTCGCGCGCGCGATGCGCGAGTCGAGGCTCGGTCCAGCGCAGCTCCTGCACGTGTTCATCCAGATCGCCGACACGCTCGAGCTCGTGCACGCGCACGGGATCGTCCACCGCGATCTGAAGCCGGACAACGTGTTCCTCGTGCAGGAGAACGGCGATCCGCTGTTCGTGAAGCTCCTCGACTTCGGGATCGCGAAGGTGCTGCACAGCGGTTCGTCGGAGCTGACCGAGGAGGGGATGATCCTCGGCACGCCGCACTACATGGCGCCCGAGCAGGCGCGCAGCGAGAGCGTGGATCACCGCGCCGACGTGTACTCGCTCGGCGTGATGATGTACCGCGCCTTCACAGGGAGGCTGCCGTTCACCGCGGAGTCGACGATCGGCGTGATCACGCGGCACGCGATGGAAGCGCCGGAGCCGCCGAGCCGGTTCTGCGCGATGGACGGGCTGCTCGAAGCCGTGATCCTGCGCTGCATGGCGAAGCGGCCCGAGGAGCGGCCGCAACGCATGGCCGAGGTGTCGCGGGAGCTGCGCGCGCTCGCGATGAAGTCGTCAGGCCAAGGCTGGCCCGTCCCGAACCCCCAAGGTCAGGCGCAGGCGTCCTACGCGACCGGGAACTACGCGCGGATCTCGACGGGCAACGTGCCCATGCCGATGCCCGCAGCGACGCCGAGCCAGGCGCCGCCGCCGATGGGGGAGAGCGGCGCGACGCAGCGCGGGTTCGTCACGTCCGCCACGGGGATGACGAAGGCGCCGCCGAAGCGCAACGCAGCCGTGCTCGTGTCCCTCGTGGTCGCAGCGCTCGCGATGAGCGGGATCGGCGCGGTGCTCGCGTTCGCCGTGATGCGCGGAGGCCGAAGCTCGCAAGAGAGCGCGAGCGCGTCGAGCGCCGAGGCGCCCGCCCCGAGCGCGAGCGTGATCCCGGCGTCGCCGCCGCAAGCGCTCGCCACGACGGCGACGACCGAGCCGACGACGCCGCCCGCGACCTCCGCCGCGTCTGCACCGACGTCGACGCCCACGACGACGCCCGCGGCCACACAGACGCAGGCGCGCACGACATCACCGGGGCCCGCTCGTACGGCAGCGCCGCCGCCCACGACCACCAGCAAAACGGGCCGCAGGTCGGAGATCCGGAGTCCCTTCGAATGATCCGTCGCTCCATGCCGCTCGTCGCGGCGTCGCTCCTCGGTTTGTCCTTCCTCGTCGCGAGCCCCGAGGCCTCGGCCCAGGCGAAGAAGCCAGCGCCGTCCGCGCCAGCGGCGAAGAAGAAGCCGCCGAACAAGAACGATCCGAAGCTCGTCGAGGCCAAGCGCCTGTTCCAGCAGGGCGAGGATCTCTACACGAAGGGCGACTACGAGAAGGCGATCGAGGTGTGGGAAATGTCCTACGAGCTCTCGCAGCGAGAGCTGATCCTCGAGAGCATCGCGAACGCCTACGAGCGGCTCGGGAAGGCCGAGAAGGCGCGCGAATACCTCGGCCGCTGGCGTGAAGCCGCGCCGCCAGAGGAGCACGCAGATCTCGACGCGCGGCTCGCGAAGCTCGACGAGCGCATCGCGAAGGAGAAGGCAGACAAGGACGCGAAGGAGAAGTCCGAGAAGGCCGAGAAGGACAAACGCGACGCCGACGAGCGAGCGAAGCGCGAAGGCGGCAAGATCTTCATGCCAGGCGTGATCCTCGCGGCCGTAGGCGGGGCCGTGGCGATCGGCGGCGGCGTGCTCGACATCCTGGCCGCAGCGAAAAGGCCCGACGAGTCGGTCGTGTGTGGAAAGACGGCGGATGGTCGGCAGCTCTGTCGTTCGTCAGCGCAGGACGACATCGAGTCGTCGAACACGTTCGCCACGGTCGGCGACATCATGCTGATCGGCGGAGGCGTAGCGGCAGCGGTAGGCGTGGTGCTCGTGGTGACGCAGAGCGGCGGGAAAAAGGGCGCGGAAGAGAAGAAGACCGCCGTCGCACCGTGGTTCTTGCCAGGCGGCGGCGGCATCGTGGCGGGCGGGTCGTTCTAGCAGGCTGAGCTGGAGCGCTTCGCCGGGGCGCTGCCCCGGGCCCCGCGGGGGCTATCCGCCCCTCGACCCGGACCAGGGCAAGCCCTGGACCTCAGGTGGAAAAACTGCGCGATGCGCAGTTTTTCCAGCGGGCCGGTGGCAAGACCGCGGAGGTCGGTTTCAAGCTGGAACCGTCAGCGCTGCGGTCTCGGCTGGCAACGTCGTCGCCTGTCTTGACCTGGCGCGTTCGATGAACTGCGCATCGCGCAGTTCATCGACCCCGAGTCCAGCGCTTGCGCTGGTCCGGGTCCAGGGGCGGATAGCCCCGGTGGGGTCTGGGGCAAAGCCCCAGCGAATCCGCGTCGGCCTCGGCGCCGTCGACGCGCATTTGTCAAGCCAATTTCCCCGGCTCCTGCGTTGACGCGCATACATCGTGGACGCATTGAATACGTGTGATCGCGCGATGTGGAATGCGCGCCGCGTAGGGGGCGCAGCCGCGATCGCGCCGGAAAGGGGGGAATCATGCGATTCATCAGGCCCATGACGTTTGCGTTCGCGCTGGCGACTAGCGGTGTTTTCGTGATGCCGTCGGCGACGGCGCGGGCTGATATCATCATCCCGCCCTCCAGCAACTATGCCCTCGGCGCTGACTTCGCTTCCAGTGCCAGGCCTGGCCTGGCGGGCGCTGAAATTCGCAGCCTTCATTTCCTCAGCCCGCTCTTGCGAACGAGCATCGTGGGAGGCGGGACCTACATCGCCGAGGTGGGTGACATCATCACGTCCGTCAATGATCGGCCGGTCTTGGACCAGTACGGGCTTGCCCGCAGGTTGCAAGGCCTGTCCAGCGGCACGAAGGTGAAGCTGGGCATCGTCGACGTGCGTACGGGCAAGACCGTGAAGGTCTGGGTGACACTCCGCTAGCAGCCTGTGGACTTATCTGCTGCGCGCCCCGAATCGTCGGTCGACATCGCTCGAAATCCTTCAGGATTCCTCGCTCCGTCGCCCTAGCTTCGGGGCGCTCGCGACGATGATTCCACAGGCTGCTAGTCCCCTTGGAAGGTGTTCCACAGGCGTCGCGAGTGAAACCCCATGCGCCTGTGCATCGACCGCATCGCGGTCGATGCATCAAAGGTCCAGCGCTTGCGCTGGTCCGGGTCGAGGGGCGGACAGCCCCTCGTCGGGTCCGGGGTGAAACCCCGGCGCTACGCCATGGAACACCTCTCCGCCGTCACCTCGAACCTGGTAGCTCGATCCGCGGCAAGACTGCGTCGGCTTCGGCGAGACGTTTGGCGACGGCGCGTGCGGCTTCCTCGACGCCTGGATCACGCGGGGCTTTGCGCAGGAGCTCCGTGAAGGCGCGGCGTGACTCGGCGATGCCGATGAGCGAGCCTTTTTCGAGGTTCAGCGCGATCGAGTCGCCGAGCAGACCGAAGGCGTCGCGGAAGCGGCCGCTTGCGGCGAGGACCTCGCTCATCGCGGCGGCTGAGCGTGCGAGACCCACGATGTCGCCGAGCTTCTGGCCGAGCTCGAGGGAGGCGGACAGACGCTCGGCGGCGCGGTCGAGGCGACCCTTCTTGTGCTCGAGGCGGCCGAGCGTCTCCCATACGCGTGCGAGCTCGCGGGCGGCGCCGAGACGCTTGTAGGTGCGCTCGGCGGCGAGCGCGTGATCGATGCCCATGTTGAGGGCGTCGACTTCGCGGCCGGGGCGCGGCGGGACGGTCAGCGGGATGCGCGCGAGCAGGTGATCCGTCTCGGCGAGCTCGAGGATGGCGACGGGATCGTTCGGCGCGCGTTGCTCGAAGACGTTGCGCGACTCCGTGAGGAGGTGGACGGCGCGCACGGGGTCGCCCATGCGGACGTAGACGGCGGCCTGGTCGTTGAGGAGACGCGCGGCGCCGAGGGCGTCGCCGGCGTCGAGCAGGGCGCGGCTCTCGCGGGAGAGCTCGGCCTCGGCGCGCTCGAGGGAGCGCATGTCGCCGAGGTCGTAGCAGACGCTCGCGATGAGGACGGCGATCTCGGTGCGCAGCTCGGCGGGGCCGGCGTCGCCGAGGGCGGCGCGTGCGGCGTCGAGCGCGGCGAGGGCGCGGCGCAGGGTGAAGGCGGGATCGGGGCCTGCGGCTTGCCACTGGAGGCGGCCGAGATCGACGAGGAGGCGGACGCGGAGGACGCGACGCTCGCGCGTGGGCGGGAGGTTTTCGAGGAGGGCGAGGGCGCGGCTGCCGTGGGCGAGGGCCTGGGTGAAGGCGCCTCTTGCGGCGGCCTTCTCGGCGGCGGCGCGATATCGCTCGATGCTGGCTTCGATCTCGCCGGCGGCGGCGAGGTGTCCGGCGGCGCGCGCGTCGTCGCCGCGTGGAGGGGGCGCGGGGGCGCGGGGGGGATCGGGCGGGGGCTGCGGAGGATCCGGCGGGGCGGCGCGTACGGGCTCGGGGCGGATCGCGGGCGTGGCGGGTGCGGGTGCGGGGCTGCCGATCCAGGCGAACGCGGGGCCGTCGGCGGTGTCGGCGGCGGCGGTGTCCGTGGGGGCTCCGGTCGGGGCGGGTTCGTCGTCGGCCGCGGTTGGGGCTTCGGGCTCGGGCTCGCGGGCCTCGGCTTTGTCGAAGAGGTCCGCGTACGGCGGAGCGCCCGGAGTGCGCGCGGGCCGTTCCGGCGCAGGTGCGGGAGCGCCGTCGGCAGCGGTCGCGGCAGCGGCGTCGGCAGCGGGCGCGGCAGCGGGCGCGGCAGCGGCATCGGCAGCGGACGCGGCCGCGATCACCGGCTCTGCGGGTGCTTCGGCGATCGGCGCTTCCGGGACGATCTCCTCCTCCGTTTTCAGCATCGAGGCGAGCATCCGGTGCCATGCGTTCGAGAGCGACGGCAGCGTCGAGCTCGTCAGCGCCGCGAGCACTGGCTCGGGCAGGTGGAAGCGACCTTCGCCGCGGTCTTCCAGCGGCACACCGAGATCGGCTGCGCGTTGCAGCACGTCGAGCACGTCGAGCGGGCTCTTTCCGACGAGCGCCGACACGAGCCCCACCTCGAAGCCCGAGCCCACCGTCGCCCCGGCGCGCAGGACGCGCAGCACGTCCGCGGGCAGATCGCGCAGCGTGAACGCGGCGGGGGGCGGCTCGGGCGACGTGGCTTCGGCGGCTTCGACGGCTTCGGCGGCGGGACGCACGATTGCCTCGCGCCCCTCGGCCGTGGCGAGCGCATCGAGCAGCGAGGCGGCCGTGCCCGTGGGCTCGGCGCGGAAACAGAGCAGGAGCGGGAGTTTCAGCCAGCCGCTCCGCATGACGAGCAGGCGCAGCGCTTCGAGCGTGGGTGCGTCGGCGGCGTCGACGGCCTCGAAGACGAGCACCGCGGGGCGACCGCTCTCCACGGCGAAGCGGTTCGCGAGCTCGACGAGCTCGGCGCCTTCGGCCTGGCCGGGCATCTCGCCGAGGAGCCGGCGCCTGAGGCCCGAGACGACGCGATCACGGGCCTCTGCGAAGAGCGGCTGCGATGCGCCGAGAAGGCGCTCGAGCTTGGCGCGCGCGTCGGCGAGCGGACCGAGCGTCGTTTGCGGGACGTCGCAACGGACGCGCACGACGCAGGCGCCGAGCGACGCGGGCGGCTCGGGGGGCGCGGCCCCGACGAGGGCCGTGTGTTTTCCTTGGGCCAAACGTTGCCAGAGCTCTTCGGAAGGGACGGGGTTCATCGGCATCAGCGGGACCTCTCGGAGAGAGCGAAGGATTCAGGTGGCGAATGTCAAGCGATTTGTTCGGGTCTGCGGGTGGTGGCGGGCGGAACCGGCGTCTGCTTGACGCCCTCCCGCCTTGCCCGGTAGCGTCGTTTGACAGGGTACACATCATTCGATCCCTCGACCCGAGAGATGGGGAGTTTTCCTTGAACGAAATGTGCTCCGCGAGCTCGGCTCCGTCGTCGACATACCTGGGTCGCCTCAAGCGCGCGGCTTCGATGCTCTTCATCGCCGCGATGCCCGTGCTCGGGCTCGGGGCCATTGCGGGTTGCGCCTGGAAACCCACGATCCTCCGCGCGGATCCCGCGTTGACCTCCAAGGACCTCGTCACGGGCAGGATCACGATCATGCCCGTGAAGTTCGACACCGAGAAGGTGGGCCCAAGGGAGCGCTCCCTGATGGCCGCGCAATTCATTCGCGCGACCCGGCAGAATCGCCAGGACATCCCGATCGCGAGCAACGCCGAGCATGATCGGGCTCTCCAGGGGGCGCTCGCGGAGGAGGCCAAGTTCCTGCGTGTCTACGAGGAGGGGGGCACCGACCCGAGCCGGCTCGCCGAGCTCAAGAGCGCCCTCGACGCGCGATACTTCGTCCTGTCGCGTCTGCATTACGAGCAGGCGGTGCACGGCGCGGGGAGCATGGGGGGCAATACCGTCGAATCCACGCTCTCGGGGAAGGTTTCGCTCGTGGATACGACGACGGGGGCCGTCGTGTGGGAGGGAGAATTCTCCAGCACGCGGAGCGGCGTCGATACCCAGGTGGATCCTCACCCCTCCGCGCACGCGTTACCGTTTTTCTCGACGTTCGTCCGCGCCTGGCCCGCGCAGCCCTGACAGGGCGTGATGCCTCCGCAGGGGGCGGGAGTGGCACGCGAGATGCCCAAACACCCTGCGGACGGCCCCCCGTTCCCTTTGGGGGCTCCCCGAAGACGATGCCGGCCGCGGGGCCCCGTCTTTGGGGGCTCCCCGAAGACGCTGCCGGCCGCCGGGACCTGGCTTTGGGGCTTCCCCAAAGACGCTGCGGACCGCCGGGACCTGGCTTTGGGGCGTCCCCAAAGACGCTGCCGGCCGCCGGGACCTGGCTTTGGGGCTTCCCCAAAGACGCTGCCGGCCGCCGGGACCTGGCTTTGGGACCTCCCCAAAGACGCTGCCGGCCGCCGGGACCTGGCTTTGGGGCCTCCCCAAAGACGCTGCCGACCGCGGGGACCTGGCTTTGGGGCCTCCCCATGACCATCCGGAGTGCCCGGACCTCACTTCGGGTCGTCGTCGAGGGCGAGCTCTTCGTCCGGTGATAGGGGGAGACGTGGCGCCCGCTGCCTCTGGGCCCCGTTGGGGCAAAGAGTGCTCGAAGACCCCCGCCGCGGCCTGGCGGCGGGGGGCGGACCCGCGCAAGATGCGTGAGCAATTTTACGACGCCAAATCTACTTTCATTTCGGGGTGATGCCAGCTTATGAATCCCATCGCACCGTCCGTGCCCACTCTTCAGCCATACACCTACGTAGAGTAGTCGTCATTTGCATTGGGACCATGAGGCGACCCTCTGCGAGGTGGGGTCGTCGATGCTGGGTAGGCGCATGGTGTGGTTCTGGCTGGCGACCTGCGCCTTGGGCGCCGCCCCAGGAGCTGTTTCCCTGGGAAAATTTCCATATCGCGCCCATCGAACGATCGTGCGTGGGCAGCGATGTTTTGTGTGGAGAACGAATATGTCGAATTTGCCTAAATTGCTTGGATCCGTCGCGCTGCTCGCCCTCCTGGGCGGTTGCACGATCGAGGCCGCCGACTCGGAAGAGACCCAGACCGAGACCGAGGACGTCGGCATCTCGGAGCAGGAGATCCGGAACGGCCTGTGGGCGCCTCTCCCCAGCGCGGATGGGAATGTGGACATCACGGTAGAGAGAAACGTCGGCGGCCTGCTCTACCGCAAGAGAGGCACGGGAATGCTGCTGGGCCCGAGATGGGTCTTGACTGCCGGGCATGTTGTTGATGCCAGCGATATTGGTGGCGCTCCGACTCAAATTTCAGTGACGTGGGGCCACGTGACGGATCCGAGCGCGCCCACGCGCATCTGGCAAAACGTCTACATTCACCCGAGCCACACGACCGGGGGTGCTACGTCGCCCACGCAGCCGGCCGACGTGGACGTGGCGCTGATTCACCTCTCGACTGCGTTCAGCGGCGCTGTGACACGCTCGATCAGCACGGCGGCGACGTCGACGCTCGCGGGCACGACCTTGAGTTGCTGCGGTTACGGGTGGACGGCGGAGGTGGCCGGATCCCACGGGATTCTGCACTGCGGGGCCATGCCCGTTTCCGCGACCAACACGAATTACGTGACGCTCATCCCGAATGCGCTCAGCCAGATCCCACTGCAGGGAGACTCCGGCACTTCCTGCATCGACGTCTTCGGAGGGGCGGGCGTATCTGGGGTCGTGACCGCAGTCTCCGGGTCTCCCGTCAACGCCGGGTATGTCGTCCCGGCCGACCGATTCAGGACCTGGGTACAGACCACCATGACCACTGTCGGGCCGTAACGGCGGCGCCGGCGGCAATGCAAGCTGCTGCAGCAGCGCCTGCCGGTGCGCTCGCGGCGGTGGAGACGGCCGCTCCGCTCTCGAGTTCCTGCCCCAAACGCGCCGTGCTATCCATGAACGACGTATCGTACAGGCTGCCGGTGACAGAAACCGTAGGGTTCTCATGAAAGCTCGCTCCGCAATCGGCTCGATTCTCCTCTTGCTGGGCGCCGCCGCCTGCGGCGCGCGCGTGGCATCGCCTGGCCCGGCGCAGGGCCCTGCGGCCGCGCAGGGGCCTGCGCCGGGCTCGACCTCCTCGGGTCCGGCTGCACCTCCTCCCGTTTCGCCGACCGCCGCGGCGCCCGTGACGGACGGCGGCGCTGCCCCGGAGTCGGGGGCAGCCGCGTCCCAGGCGCCGCCCGCAAAGGAGCCGCCGGCGCCTCCGACCGAGGAAGAGAAAGCGGCCGCGAACGCCCCGCCTTGTACGCACCGATCCCTCGTGCTGGTCGAGTCGCTGGTCGTCGAGGTGCAGGACGCGTCGACGGAGAGGTCGCTCTGCGACGCAATGGTGACGTTGACGAGCCCGCAGGGGAAAGAGATTCTCAGGCAACCTCGACGGCCTGGGGACTGCAAGTCCTCCTGGGTCGTCGATTCTGCGGGCAACTACACCTTGCGCGCGTCGCACCCTGGTTATGCGCCGCGAAGCAAGACGGTGCTCATCGAGCAGAAAAACTGCGTCTTCCAGGCGCCAGGCTTCAGGCTCCCGCTGGAGCCATTGAAGCAGACACCGCCGGCAGGGACCGGCGGCAAGTGAGACTCGGCAAGGATTGCGGCAGCGAATGACTTCTTCCCCTGTCGGGTGAAAGTCCAGGGGCCGCTCCGCAATCCAGTCGTTTGCCTCGATCCGTACGGGGCCGCTCATGGCTTCACGTATCCGGCGGCCTGCAGCAGAAGGTCACGGCTTGCCCAGGGTTTTCCTTCACGTATCCGATCGGCAAACCTAGGATAGTTTGCCGAGGAGCTGCGTGCGCATGTCGTCGAGCATCGCGCCGAGTCGCTCCGCCGCTGCTTCGACGGTTGCGCGATCCGGCGGCTCGGGCCTCTCGAATGCGTCTCGCACCGTGACGGCCAGGATGTCCGCCTGTTGCTCCAGCGTGGGCACCTCGTGCGACGGCAGCTTGGTGAGCAGAAAGGAACCCGACAGGATTGCCTCGATGGCATGTGCCTGATCGGCGAGCGGGCGATCCACACGCATCAGCCCGTGATCCCGCAAGGCCTGCAAGATGCCGGTGAGGAGCGTCGTGAGCCCGAGGACGCGGGCCAAGGACGGCGCCAATCGGTCCGGCGCCAGCGCGCCCAGGATATCGGCTTCCTCTCCGAGAATGGCCCTGGCGAGCGGGCGCCCCGTGTGGAGCAGGAACATCGAGCGAAACATCCGGTGCGGCAGCACCATCATCGGCTCCGCTCGAATTTCGTGGAGCTGCGCGTCGAGGATGGCAGCTACCTCCCGGCGCAGCAGATCCATGAAGAGCGCCTCCTTCGATTTCCAGTGGAGGTAGATGGTGCCCTTCCCTACACGAGCACGACGCGCGATGTCGTCGATCGTGACCCGCTTGTAGCCCCAACTGAGGAGCAGCTCCTGGGCCACCGCGAGGATCCGCTCCGCGCGCGCTCGGTGCTGCTCGTCTTCGTACGCCGCCATCGCGCCCTACTCTACAGCGGCCGTCGACCGATGACCAACACCGGGTGGTACTCGATGACCAACTTGCTCAGATGGTCATCGGGTACTGGACGTGCGGACGGGAATCTCGTAGCCTCGGGTTCGACACGCAACCGTAACGAAATCGTCACCGAGGAGCGTGGTCGAGGTGAAGGCCATGAAGACCCATCCGATGTTCCCCGACCTCAAGTTCGAACCACCCGGGCCGGGCCCCTGGGAGCTCGAGAAGTCCCATTTCATCCGCCCGAGCACGCGGTTCGGCGCCGAGGTCATGGCGCGCGGCGTGCCGCGAGGTTTCACCAAGGGAATGGAGCGATATGGGCTCCTCATGGCCCGGATGAACATGGTCCCGGTGAACGGCTTCGGGTACGCGCAAATGGTGCCGTACGGCGTCCCCGAGGGAGGAGGCGGCGGGCAACCGCCGCCGAAGGCCGTGTTGTGGCTGCTCTTCCGGCTTCACCCCGGGATCCGGGCGCGGATCCAGAAATGCCAGCGCGCCTTCGAGACGAAATTGTGGCGCGCGGATCTCGAGCGTTGGGATCGGAGCGACAAGCCGCGGGCGATCGCGCAGAACCGGGCCTTGCAGGCGATCGATCCGGCCTCGCTCGACCTCGGCAAGCTCCGGGATCTCGTGCGGCGCGTGCGGTGGCACATGGAGGACATGGCGACCCTGCACCACGAATACAACATCGCGGCCATCCTACCGACGGGCGATTACACCGCGCATACCTGCGAATGGACGGGCGCGAGCACGGGGGAGGTGCTCGCGCTTTTGCAGGGGACGTCGCCGCTCGCCCGCGGGATCGCCATCGACGAGCTGGAGGCGCTGGGCAAGGCGCTGCGCGCGAGCGAGGAGGGCCGCGCGGTGCTCGCCGGGAAGGGAGATCCGCAGGGCGTGCTCGATGCGCTCGTGGCCGTGCCGGGGGAGGTCGGGGCGGCGGCGCGTGGGTACCTCGATCTCGTGCGATATCGGTCGATCGGGTATGACATCGCGGACAAGACCGCGGGGGAGCTGCCCGACATGCTCGTCCGGGCCATTCGCGCGGTGATCGATAGAGACCTCAAGGAAAAAGAGGCGCTCGCCGCGCGCGACGCGAAGGAGCGGGAGCTCCGCGCGCGGGTGCCGGCCGCGCACCGGGCGCAATTCGACGAGCTGCTCGGCGAGGCGCGGCTCGTCAACCGGCTGCGCGACGAGCGAGGCATTTACGCGGACAGTTGGGGGACGGGGCTCGCGCGGAGGGCCGTGCTCGAAGTGGGGCGGCGCCTCGCCGCGGCCGGGAAGATCGGGGATCCCGAGCTCGCCGTGGATCTCACGATGGACGAGATGTTCGCGCTGCTCGACGATCGAGAGGGCCCCTCCGCGGAGGAGCTCGCGAAGCGCGCGCTGTATCGCGCGACGATGACGCTCGATCACGCGCCTGCCTGGCTGAACGCGCCGCCCGGCGAGCCGCCGCCCCTCGACGTTTTCCCGGCCCCGGCGCGCCGCGCGATGAAGGCGATGAACGTGCTCATGGCCGACGTGTTCCAGGAGCACGCGGGCCCAAAGCCCGAGGAGAAGGACACGGTCGTGCGCGTCGCGGGCCTGTCCATCAATGCAGGCGCGTACGAAGGGACGGCGCGGGTCGTCCTCGATCCCGCGGATTTCGGGCGCATTCAAAAAGGGGACGTGCTCGTGACACGATCGACGTCGGCTTATTTCAACGTCGTGCTCCCGCTGCTCGGCGCGATCGTGACCGATCGGGGAGGGCAGCTCTCGCACGCGGCGATCGTGGCACGCGAATACGGCATCCCCGGGATCGTCGGCACGAAGGAGGCGACGACGACGATCCCCGACGGGGCGCTCGTGCGCGTGGACGGCGAAAAAGGCGAAGTGACGGTCCTCGCCGCGGCGCCCGCGGTCTCGCTGGAGGTGGCGACGTGATCGCGACGCTCGATCAGCACCTGCCGGAGGCCGAGTTCGGCGGAAAAGCCGCGCAGCTCGGGCAAGCGCATCGAAGTGGCCTGCCCGTGCCGCCGGCCTTCGCGCTCTCGTCCGCTCTCGTGGATCGCGTGGTCGCGGGGGAAGAGGCGCTGCACGGGGCGCTCTTCGATGCATTCGCGACGCTCGCCGGGCCCGTGGCCGTGCGGTCCTCCGGCGTCGGCGAGGACTCCGGCTCGGCGAGCTTCGCCGGGCAACACGCGACGATCTTGAACGTGCGCAGCCGGTCCGGATTGCTCGACGCGCTGAAGGCCGTGCACGGCTCGGCGCGGACGCCGTCGGCGCTCGCCTATCGGCGCAAGCTGGGGCTTCCGCCGGAGCCCCGGATGGGAATCGTCATCCAGAGGTTGGTCCAGGCCGATTGCGCGGGCGTGCTCTTCACGCGCCACCCGACGACGGGCGCGGACGAGCGTGTCATCGAGGCGACGTGGGGCCTCGGCGAGGCGGTCGTCGCGGGGATCGTCACGCCGGACCATTATCGCGTGGCGCGCGGGGGGCGCGTGCTCGAAAAGAGGGCGGGCGAGAAGGACTGCGCGATCTCGTGGAGCGAGGAAGGCGGGACGGTCGAGGTCGCCGTCCCGGCGCACCAGATCTCCGCGCTTTGCCTGGACGACGCGCGCCTCGCCGCGCTCGACGCGCTGGCCTCGGCGTGTGAAGCGGCCTTCGGCGGCACGCAGGATCTGGAATGGGCATTCGCCGCGGGTCGCCTGTATCTGCTCCAGCGAAGGGCGATCACGCGTGGCTGAGCAAGGGCCCCGTGTCCCTGTGCGCCTGCTCGTCGCTATCGCGCTTTCGGCGTCGCTCGCGCCGCTCAATTCGACGATGGTGGCGGTCGCGTTGCCCGAGATGTCGCGCACGCTCGGCGCCGACTCAGGCGTGCTCCGGCAGGCGCTCGTATCGAGTTATCTGCTCACGAACATCGTCCTGCAAAGCCCGGGCGGCAAGCTCGGCGATCGGCTCGGATATCGGCGGGCGCTCGCGCTGGGGCAGATCCTCTTCGCGCTCGGCGCCGCGCTCGCCTCTTTATGGCCCGTGCTCCCGGGGCTCACGGCGGCGCGCATTCTCATGGCCGCGGGCGGCGCGATTCTCGCCCCGAGCGCGTTTGCCATGCTTCGCACGGAGCTCCCACCGGAGGTGCGCGGGCGCGCATTCGGCGCGATGGGCGCCATGATGGGGCTCTCGGCGGGCCTCGGCCCGAAGGTCGGGGCGCTGCTCGTGACGCATTTCGGCTGGACGTCCATTTTCCTCGCGAACGTCCCGGTCCTGCTCCTCTCCGCCGCGCTCGTGCATCTCGGCGACCGCGCGGCCTCGCCGCCGCGAGAGGCTGCGGCGCGACCTCGCTTCGACGTGCTTGGCTCCGTGCTGCTCGGGGCCTCACTCCTCGGGCTCGTGATCGGCCTCGAAAACAAGGAGCTCCGATGGGCCGCCGCGCTCGGCGTTCTGGGGCTCGTTCCCTTTGCTTGGTGGGAGCGACGCGCCGCGGATCCCGTCATCGATTTTTCATTGTTCAGGCGCCGCAGCTTCGTCGCGGGGAGCGTGCTCATCGCCATCCAGAACTTCGCCATGTACTCGATGCTGTTCGAGCTGCCGCAGGTCGCGGGGCGCCTCTTCGGCGCGGGGCCGCGCGACGTCGGCAATACGCTGGTGACGATGATGGCCATGATGATCGTCGCTTCCCCCTTCGCGGGGCGCGCGTCCGAGCGTTTCGGGGCGCGCGCCGTCGCGCTCGTCGGCACTTCGCTCGCGCTCGCTGCAATGGTGCTGCTCGTGATCTTGCCCTTCCATGCCGTGACGGACGCGGTGCCCGCGCTCGGCTTGCTCGGCCTGGGCCTCGGCCTGACATCGGCGCCCGCGCAAGCCTCGTCGATCGGCGACGTCCCGCGGGAAAAAAGCGGAATGGCGGCGGGCCTCACCTCCACCATGCGTTACCTCGGCGGCATTGCCGGGTTGACCGTGCTCGGCCTGGTCCTCACGGAGAGCCCGGCCCCCGAGATCGCCAGGCGCGAGCACGCGACATCGATCGTGATTTTCTGCGCCTCGCTGGTCGTGACCCTCGGCTGCGCCGCACTCCTCCCTGGCCGTCTCCCGCCGCCCGTGCCCGCCGCAGAGCCGCGCTGAGCACGCCTCGCACGCAGAATCCCTTCTCTGTCCGCGGCAGAGCAACTCGTCGTGCGCCCTCCGGGGTGCGACCCGGGGCGAGGACGAACGGCACGGCCGTCCGCGGCACCGTGGCGTTCAAACGCGCCGGATTGTCAAGCCGGGCTCTACAGCCCATTCGCTGAAAGGCGTCTAGTCCTCGGCATGGACCGGGAGCATCTTCCTTTCACGTCGAGGATGCCGTACCGCACGTGCAGCGACAGCCAAGAAGGAGGAGAAGCAATGCAGAAGCGCAAGCTCGGAAATGGCAATCTGGAGGTCTCGGCGATCGGCCTCGGCTGCATGGGACTGAGCTTCGGCTACGGCCCCCCCACGGACAAGCAGGAGGCGATCTCGCTGATTCGAACGGCCGTCGAACGTGGCGTCACCTTTTTCGACACCGCCGAGGTCTACGGCCCGTTCACGAACGAAGTGCTCGTCGGGGAAGCCCTCGCTCCCTTCCGCGGGCAAGTGGTGATTGCCACGAAGTTCGGGTTCAAGATCGATTCCAACGGGAAGCAAGCGGGCCTGGACAGCCGGCCCGAGCACATCAAGCAGGTCGCCGAAGCCTCGCTCCAGCGGCTCCAGGTCGAGGCCATCGACCTCTTTTACCAGCACCGTGTCGACCCGAACGTGCCAATCGAAGACGTGGCAGGCGCGGTGAAGGCGCTCATTCAGGAAGGCAAGGTCAAGCACTTCGGCCTCTCCGAGGCTTCCGCAAAGACGATACGCCGCGCCCACGCAGTCCAGCCGGTCACGGCAGTCCAGAGCGAATACTCGCTGTGGACGAGAGGACCCGAGAGGGACGTGCTGCCGGCGCTCGAGGAGCTCGGCATCGGGTTCGTCCCGTTCAGCCCTCTCGGCAAGGGCTTTCTGACGGGCAAGATGAACGAGCGCACCACGTTCGGCGGGAGCGACATCCGCAACATCATTCCACGCTTCACGCCGGAGGCTCTCAAAGCGAATCAGGCGCTCGTCGATCTGCTCGGCAAGGTCGCAGAACGAAAGAAGGCGACCCCTGCCCAGATCGCGCTCGCGTGGCTCCTCGCGCAAAAGCCGTGGATCGTTCCCATCCCGGGTACGACGAAGCGGAACCGCCTGGAGGAGAACCTTGGAGCAGCTCATGTCGAGCTGACGCCTGACGATCTGCGCGAAATCGATGGCGCCGCCGCGAAAATCACCGTGCAAGGGGCTCGTTATCCCGAACATCTGGAGCGAATGACGGGACTCTGAGGGAGGAACGCACATGTGATCACGCTGCACCCGGCGCGGCAGCAGGCCCGCGGGGGGGTCGAACTTGCATGCAAGTGCGTGCCCGCGGGGCCTCGTCTTCCGTCATCCCATCTGCGCGCCGAGGCGATCGTCGACCTCGATCCGTGGCGCGCAGGCGCGCACGAGGTTCATGAAGACCGTGGGATGCGGGACCTTGTCGAGGGAAACCGTGCGCCACGGAATCACGGTTTGTCCTCGGAAGAACACAATCCTGCCGGGCTGCATGCGGACGAGCCTCAGGTCTTTCCACGCCGCGCGGCTCTTTCCCAGGATGATTCCCTGGGCGTCGATACGCACCTTTCCGAAGGTGAGCGTCTCTCCCGCGCGCAGCGCCTTCTCTGCGTCGGCCGCGAGCGGCAGGGAGCAGTGACGGACGATCTGCCGAGTGATCTCGTGCCCGAGCTCGACGTGGAGCGGAATCGTATGCGCTGGGCCGCCGCCGTGCTCGACGAGCCGCACCGCGCGGATGAGCGCCAGGTCCCCGAATGGCAACGAGCGCCGGTCGAGCTCGAACCAGAGCTCGTCGACGTCCTCGAAGACGATGACGGCGCGAGCACGCCGCTGATGGACGACGAGGCCGCAGTCGTGGACCTCGATGCAGAGGCCCCGGCGGCGTATTGCAGGGATGGCCAGCAAGGCGAAGCAAGCGAGGCCGAACGGCAACGAGAGGAGGAGCCCGCGCAGGCCGTCCGCCGTGGCGCCCAAGGTGCTGGTCAAAACGAGCAGGATCGAGGCGAACACGAGGGGTAAAACGAAGCTTTCCCTGGTGGCGCGGTGGACCGAGCGAAGCCTGCCGAGCCGGTCCTCCGCCGAGCGTCGCATCGGTGCCTCGGGGGGAGTGCTGTCTCGGCGATACGGGTGCGTCATCAGCGCGAGCTTTACCATGGCAAGCGCGGGCGCCCAGGGGGTTCGAGCCGGGAGCACCACCTCCCCGACACGCTTCGTTGATCGTTGATTCGAGGCGCCGGACTGGGCTAGGGTCATGCGCCTTACGGGCGAGTGGGCGAGCGCTCGACCATTCGCGCAGAAAGTCGAAGGTCAACCATGCATCGTGTTCACGCTTGCGGCCTCGCGCTCCTCTTGACCGCATTCCACGCAGGCTGCAGCTCAGACGCCTCGAATTCGAGCTCGGGCGACGGCGGAAATGGCGGTGGCAGCACCGGCACGAGCAGCAGCAGCGCCGGCGGCGGCGGGGCGGCCAGCAGCGGGAGCGGCGGCTCCGGCGGCTCCGGCCAGAATCAAGGTTCATGCTCCTCCGGCAAATACATCATCTGCGAGGATTTCGAGGCCACCGAGGTCGGCGCGATCCCGCAAGAGTGGACCAAGCACGGCGACCCCGCCGCGGTCGCCGACGATGAAGCGGTGAGCGGCACCCACTCGTTGAAATTGGGCCCGATCGTCAACGGAGAGCGCCGCATCTATCACGACGGCTCGAAGCTCGGCAGCGGGCACTGGGGCCGCATTCGGTACAAGGTGGCGCTCCCCGTCCCCGACGCCTTCGTCCACTCGACCATCGTCGCGCTTTACGGCGAAGGCCCCACCGCAGGGCCGGAGGAGGTCCGCGTGGTGGATACCGTGAAGGAGGACAAAGACGGCTGGAACAACGACGGCAACGGCTCCCACGTCCAGTACCTCTACAACGTCCAGCCGAACGGGGCCGAGTTCGGCAAGGGAAGCGATTACACCTGGATGTTCGACGACCAGTGGCATTGCGCGGAATGGCACATCGACGGGCCGACGCAGAGCTACGACTTCTACATCGACGACGTGCACGTCGATCAGATCAGCATCGCGAACGGGCCCGGTAACTACGAGGGCTCGCAGATCCCGAACGCCTTCAGCGAGGTGCGCATCGGCTGGACGAACTATCAGCAAGCCCCGCCCGGTTTCACGGCGTGGATCGACGATATCGCGCTGCATAACGAGCGCATTGGCTGCCAAAATTGAGCTGCCTGAGACCGAAGGACAAGCCGGGCGATCGTCCAGACCGCTTGATCTCTTCGCGTTCACCGCAGTCTGAACGGCCGTTTGGCGGTTGATCTCGGTGCCGCCGAGTTCAGATCACTGCTCGAAGCAGTAGAGATGGTAGGGGGATTGGCACGGCTTGAGGTAATACGCCGTCCAGTTGTTCGGGTCGTCGCTGTAGCCGAGGCCGGTCCACCCATCCCCTGTGTTGGTGCCGTTGGTCCAGTTGTCGCAATCGGTCACGTACTCGGGATCCATCTGGCCGTTTTTTTTCGTCCCCGTCCAGATGCCATCCTCCGATCCCACAAGCTCCCCGTTCTCGTTGTACCCGACCGACGTGAGGGGCCCCGTGAGGATGTTGGACTTGTTGTTGAAGATGATCTCCGACCGGTCGACGGTATACCACGGGCCCACTTCGGTGAGGCGATCGATCGCATTGGTCTTCGCGTCCGAGAGCCACGCCTTCCACGCACCTCCGAGGTTCGCGGCGTCTGCGGCGAGCTTGCAGAGGTTGTCGCCGCCCTCGATTCCGGTCGCTGCATTGCCCGCTTTGGCGAGGTTTCCGTTGTACATCGTCTTCGTGATGAAAATGCGCTTGGGTTCTGCCGGAGACCCGCCCTCGCCGCCGGACGCGCCGCTGCCGCCCCCACCGCCCGCGCCGTTGCCGCCATTCCCCCATCCATCGCCGCCATCCCCGCCGTCTCCGCCATTCCCCCCCGCGCCTCCGGTGCCGGAGGCGGCGCACCCGAGCATCGTGAGCGCGACGGCGACGAACATCGTGCAAGACCTTCTCTCGCGAATGAGCTGAATCATGGCTTTACCTCGTCCTTCGAGTCGGGGGACAACCGTGCCTGATCGTCGAAGTCGCGTCAATCGAAGTTGTTGACAGAAATACCCGACCAGACGACACTCCCTCTCGCATGGGAAGCCAATTCCTCGACCTCCTGCTCGTGGACCCCGCGCTTTTGCAGGCGCGTATTCGTGGCGACATCCCGGATCTCGCCGATGCCATCTACCGCGCGGCCGACGCGCCCGACGAGCGCTTGCGGCCTGCGTTCGAGGTGATGGCGCGGGGCACGTTCGTGTTTTTGCCGAAGGGCGTGGAGCATCCCGAGGGGGCGATGTACGGGCGCGCCGTGGAGGTTCTTCTCTCCACGCTCGCGCGCCGGAAGTGGTGCCTCGAATATTATCCCGACGAGAGCGAGTATCCGCTCTGGGAGCTTTCGTATCGGAGATGCGACGGGGAATGGCTGGACTTGCCCGCGTCCGAATCCGGCATTCCGGCGATCGCTTGGCGTAGCCCCGAGACGTGCCGGAGCCTCTCGGGCTCGATCGCGCATGCGCTCTCGTCGCGGCGTTTCAACGAGCGGTACAGCCCCGAAGCGACGCTCCGCGAGGCGAAGGACGCGCTCGAAGAGGGCTCCTCGTCGGGCCATGGGCTTTTCACGATTTTTCAAGGATAGAGGGGATCGCCATGACCTGGCTCGGCTCGCTGAAGGTCGATCACGTGCAAGCGCTGGCGCCGGATGCCCGTGCGTTTTCGGATGGCAAGAAGCTCGCAAAGGCTTCGGCCTGGCGCAGGCTGGGGCGTGAGGGAGATGCCGTGTGGGGCGTGGCGCTCGGCTCGAAGGGCGACGCTTATGCGGTCTTCGCGCGCTCGGCGGAAGACGCGCAATGTAGCTGCCCGAGCCGCAAGCGTCCCTGCAAGCACGCGCTCGGGCTCTTGCTCCTCGCGGCAAATGGGCATGCGTTCGTGGAGGAGGCATTGCCAGCGGGGCATCGGTATACTTGATGACGCTCGCGTCATTCCTGTCGACGACGACCTTCCCCCCGCCCGGGCCTCTTCCGCCTCACGGCGACGCGGACCTACCGCTCCTCGTGCGTACGGCGCAGGGGGCGCCCGGCGAGCCTGTCTGGCCTGGGCTTTTCCCGAGACCTCCCGCAAAGCTCGCTCGGCTCTTGTTATCGTCTCGCGGGTATTTCCCGGCGGCCGCGGTGCTCGCTGCCGCGCAAAACGCATATCCGACGGATGCGCCTCGGGCTCCACGAGCGGAACGTGTTTACGATGCGCATGACGCATTTGCGTGTGCGCTCGTCCATCCCGGCTTGGCCCCGACCGTGCGCGCGGAGCTCGTCGAGGCGACGATGGGAGCGAAGGCCCCGAGCCGAGGATGGCGCTCGCGGCGCAAGAGTTTCGCCATCTTCCGCTGGGCAACGAAGCATGGCCATGTGGATCGCGCGCTCCTGTCGGCTCCTCTCGCGGAGCGTGTGGACATGGCTCCGCCGCGCGCGCCGAAAAAGCCCGCGCTCGATCCCCATCCCCAGGGCGCCCGAGGCGCGATCGCCTGCTTTGCGGCCGTCTGGCCACGCTTTCGCGAGAGGCTCGAATCGGAGCGCAGGCACGAATCGTGGCTCGATTACACGGGCATCGCCGACATGGGACGAAGGCACATGTACGCATTCACGAGCGGATGCAAGGCGCCGTGGGTGCAAGACGTGTTCGATGCGATGGAGCACGTGCTCGTCCACGGGGACGATGAAGCACGGAACCTCGTCGTCGTGGGGTTGATGGAGGCCGTTCAAACATGGGCCTACCGAGCAGGAGAAGCGGGCAACCGATACGAAGCAAAGCTCGGCCCGCATTCCGCCAAAGCATGGGCAGACCTCATCGAAGGGTGGACGGGGGAGGGGATACGCACGCTCGATGCTTGGCGGAGCAAGGCGTAGGCGGGCGCCGTCTAATGCCGCCACGCCAGCCATTCGAGGGCTCGCGTAGCCGCTTCGCGCACCCGTTCGTCCGGATCACCTTGGACCTGCCGCAGGGGGGTCACCGCTGACGAGACGTGCAGGCGGCCCAGGGCATACGCGGCCTGACGTCGGACGCACGGCTCGCCGTCTTCGAGCGCCAGGGCTTCGAGCCGCGGGAGCAATACATGCCGTCGCGCTCGCCCTTCGACATGGTGGGCCGCCATCGCGGCGGCCTCGCGTATCTGGACCGCCGGGTGCGCGAGCGCCTCGGCGAGCGCATCTCCATCCTCGATGGGCGAGAGCAAGGAGAGCACGCCGGCGGCTCGACTGGGCGCGAGTCCATTCGCCACGGCATCGAGCAGCGGGCGCGGCGAGCGGAGGAGCCGGCGCAAGACACGCTGGACCTCCCAGGTGATCCCGAAGCAGCGCTGATCCTGCGAGAGCATCCGGAGGAGTGGCCCAATGGCCGCAGGATTGCGGATCTTACCGAGCGCCTCCACGGCGATTTCGACGGTCGCGTCCGGCGAGCCCTCGTCGAGGACACGCAGGAGCCACGGCACGCCTTCGGCGGCGCGTAGATTGCCGAGCGCGCCCAGCGCGGCATTCCGAGCGCGCCCGTTTTCACCCGCCTCGCACGTGCGGAGGAGCTCCGGTAAAATCCGCCGATCACCCGCCCTCGCGCGCAGGGCGAGTTTCCACAGGGGATCCAATACATTTTCCGGGAGGGCAGCGAGGCCATCGAGATCCCGCCGTCCGAGCCTCACGAGGGTCTCCCAGACGATGCCCCCGACGCTGCTCGCGGGGTGGTGGAGCAAGGGGACGAGATGAGGGATGGCGCGGGGATCGCCGAGATCGCGGAGCAGCCGGACGTTGCATTTGATCTCGTACGCCGTGCGGCCGCCGAGCGCTCGGCTGATCACCTCGACGGACGTGGGGCCCGATCGTCGCGCGATCTCGACGAGGTCGGACGGACGGGGACGGTCTCCGAGGGGGAGCGCGAGGGCCGCCTCGAGCGCGGGCCGCCCGAGATCGCCGAGCGCCGTCACGATCGCTCGACGAAGCGCCTGGGCGCGAAGGTACGCCGACCTCATCTCGGGCATCCACCCGTCGATCGTGCCGCACCATTCCCACGAATCGAAGGAGCGGACGGCGAGGTCGTATCGGGCGATCAGGATCGGAATCGCGGCGAGATCGCGTGTTCGGCCGAGGGCGCGCGCGGCTTTGGGGGCGTGTTCAGGGTCGCCCAGCGCCGCCACGAGCTCGGAAAAGGAAGGGCGAGGTCGAGGCGACATCGACGGATACCCTAGCCGTGCGTCGTGCGACGTCCACGCTCCCCTTGCGGCCCGCCTCCCGCGCCCCGTCGACGTTCGCCGCCCGT
Source organism: Polyangium sp. y55x31 (assembly GCF_029946505.1). Taxonomy (GTDB): domain Bacteria; phylum Myxococcota_A; class Polyangia; order Polyangiales; family Polyangiaceae; genus Polyangium. Next base: position 44,779 of record NZ_JARZHG010000038.1, on the reverse strand, counting down.
TTTCGACCGCCCCTCACCCGCCCGTAAACCGCCACCATCCCCCATCGCCCGCCCGATCCCCCGCCGCGCGACCTCGCCGAAACGAAGTCGCGGCCGCAAGCCCCTCCATCACCCCTCGACGCAAGCCAGTCCGGCCCCCGTTGCCGCCTGCCGACCCTCGACGGCAGCCAGTCCGGCTCCCGTTGCCGCCTGCCGACCCTCGACGGCAGCCAGTCCGGCTCCCCAACGCCCCCGGTCACTCCTCGACGAGAGCCTACCGGCCGCCCGGATCCATCCCGCGTCGCGCGCCGCGGCCCGCAAGCCGTGCAAAATCTCCCGTCGAGCTCGACGTGGGTCCTCCGGCCGGTTCAAATCTCCCGTCGAGGCTCGATGCGGGTCCTCCGGCCAGTTCTGTGGTTGCTTCTTGCGTGCCAGCGCGTTCTTGGTGAACAGGTCGTCGCTGCTCTTACCTCGGCCTGTTCGATGAACTGCGCGATGCGCAGTTCATCGACCCCGGGTCCAGCGCTTGCGCTGGTCCGGGTGCAGGGGCGGAGAGCCCCTGCTGGGGCCTGGGGCAACGCCCCAGCGAACCGGCTTCCGGATACGCTCTGGGGGGGCTAGTTCACCCCGTTCGTACCCGCCTGATAGTGCGTGTACCCGGCCGTGGTCTCTTCATCGGCGTGACCCTGGCCGTTCGTGTTCGCCGCCATCACGCGCTCGACCTCGGCGTCCATCGTGCCCGTGAGGATCTTGCTCCACATCACCCAGTCGGCCGCGAAGGACCAGAGCGGGTACTTGAAGCTCGCGGGTTTGTTCTTCTCGATGAAGAAGTGCGAGACCCACGCGGGCCCGTAGCCGGCCACGAGCGCGACCGGGATGAGGGCCGGGCGGCGGAGCGCGATCGCCGCGAGGGCCGTGAGCCCCGCCGCGGTCGTCCCCACGAAGTGGAAGGTGCGCGTCGCCTTCTTGCTGTGCTCGCGCACGTAAAACGGCCAGAATTCTTCGAAGCTCTGGATGTCCTTCGTCGACATGCGTGAAGGTTACCACGCCGCGACGGAGTTCACTTGCCCTGGAACGACGCCTTGCGTTTCTCCACGTAGGCGGCGATGCCCTCCCGGGCGTCCTCCGAGGCGAAGAGCTCGGCCTGGAGCTCGCGCTCGTAGGCCAGGCCCTGCTCGAGGCCCATCTCCAGGCCCGTCTGCACCGCGCGCTTGATCCGTCCGATGGCCATCGCCGCGCGGCCCGGGGTCGTGAAGCTCTGGGCATACGCGATCGCCCGGTCGAGGAACGCGGCGTGGGTCTCCGTCTCCCAGACCTCGTCCACGAGGCCGTAGGCGAGGGCCGTGTCGAAGTCGAAGGTCGTGCCCTCGCACATGAGCTTGATGGCGCGGGGCTTGCCGACGAGGCGCGCGAGGCGTTGCGTGCCGCCCGTGCCCGGGAGCACGCCGAGCGCGACCTCGGGCAGGCCGACCTTCCCGGCGCCGCGACGCGCGACGCGGAGGTCGCAGGCGAGCGCGATCTCCAGGCCTCCGCCGACGGTGTGGCCGTTCAGCGCGGCGATGACGAGCTTCGGCGTGTGCTCGAGGCGCAGGAGCGTCTCGTTCGCGTGCAAGCAGAACTGGTACTTGAAGCTCGGCGACGCGGCCTTGAGCATGTTGATGTTGGCGCCGGCGCAGAAAAACTTCTCGCCGTGACCGGTCACGACGAGGGCCTGCACCGCGTCATCGAAGCGCGCCGCGAGGATCGCCGCGTCGAGCTCCTTCATCATCTCGTGCGTGTAGCCGTTCACGGGCGGGTCGTTCAGCGTGAGGACCGCGACGCGGGATTTTGTTTCGCACTCGACAAGGGCCATGGCGCGCCCCATTTACCGTGACGGCGCGACGGGATCCACCGCCTGCGCCACGGCGGGCTCGCTCGCGATGCGCGCGTGTTCTCCTTGCTTCCGCGACGCCGGCCACGAGGCGCGGCGGCGCGAACCACCTTCTAACGGGGCACGGTTTCGTGCTACCTGGGACGCGTTGATACCCATGGATCCTGCGGACGTGCGGCAGAGGCTCAAGGAACTCATGGTCACCGAGCTCAACCTCGAGGGGAAGGAGCCGGCGGACATCGACGACGCGGCGCCGCTCTTCGGCGCGGGGCTCGGGCTCGATTCGCTCGACGCGCTGCAGCTCGCCATGTCCGTGGAAGAGAAGTTCGGCGTGCGTGTCCCCGAGGGAGACGAGGCCAAGAGCATCTTCGCTTCGGTCAACGCGCTCGCCGAGCACATCGTGCGCGCGAAGGCCGCGGCCTGACCGAGGATCTTTCCCGCCCGGCCGAACGCGCCGGGAGACTCCGTGACGAGGCCGAGGGGCGCATGCGCATCTGGGTGACCGGCATTGGCGTCGTTTCGCCGCTCGGGCGCGGAGCCGGCGTCACGATGGACAGGCTGCTCGCGGGCGATCGCGCCTTCGGCGAGCTCTCGCTTTTCGACCTGCCCGACCTGCGCACGCGGCTCGCCGCGGAGGTCCGGGGGCTCTCGGCGGCCGAGGTCGCGCCCGAGGGCGACGCCGAGGCGTGGTCACGCACGGACGCGATGAGCGTGCTCGCGGTGCGCGAGGCGCTCGCGCAGGCCGGCGTCGCGCCTTCGTTGTGGCCGATCGATCTGATCGTCGGCGGCACGACGGCCGGAATGTACGAGACCGAAGATTTGCTCGCGGAGCTGTCGCGCGACGCGGACGCGATCAAGCCGCTGCGGGCGATGCTCACGCACCCGCTCTCGTCGACGGCCGATCACGTGCGCGCCGCGGTGGGGCCGTTTCGCCGCGTGCGCAGCGTGTGCAGCGCGTGTTCGAGCGGGGCGAACGCGCTCCTGCTCGGCGCGGCCTGGATCCGCGCGGGCGTCTCGCGGTGCGTGGTCGCGGGCGGGGCCGATGGGCTCTGCCGGCTCACGTACACGGGGTTCGGCGCGCTCTCGGCCGTCGACCCGAATCCGTGTCGCCCCTTCGACAAGCGTCGCGCGGGCCTGAACCTCGGCGAGGGCGCGGCGTTTCTGGTGCTCGAACCGGAGGAGGCGAGCCGCGCGCGGGGCGTGACGCGGCCGATCGCGGAGCTCGTCGGCTGGGGCGTGGGCGCCGAGGCGCACCACATCACGAACCCCGAGCGCGAGGGGCGCACGGCGGCGCGCGTGATGCAGGCGGCGCTCGCGAAGGCGCGCCTCACGCCCGCGGACATCGACCACGTGAACGCGCACGGGACGGCGACGCCGCTGAACGACTCGATGGAGGCGGCCGCGATCCGCGCGTGTTTCGGTCCGGAAGCCGAGCGCGTCCTGGTCTCGTCCGTGAAGGGCCAGATCGGGCACACGCTCGGCGCGGCGGGCGCGATCGAGGCGGCCGTGTCGGTGATGACGATCGCGCGGGGCGAGGTTCCGCCGACGATCGGGCTCGAAGAGGTCGATCCTGCCTGCCCGCTCGCGCACGCGACACGCGCGACGAAGGCGGACGTTCGTGCCGTGATGTCGAATTCGTTCGGCTTCGGAGGAACGGACACGGCGCTCGTGTTCGCCGCGCCGGACGTGTTTCCCGCGCCCGAGGCGCCGGCGCGACGATCGGTGGTGGTGGTCTCCGCGGCGACCATCGGCCCGCTCGGCGTGCTCGGCGCGCGGGAGAACGATGCGTACCTCACGCCGGGTCCCGCGCCCGCGCCGGGGCCGATCCACTTCCAGGCGGCCGAGCACCTCGACGTGGGCCGCGCGCGAAGGCTCGATCGTGCGGGCCGGCTGTCGGCGGTGGCGATCCAGCGGGCGCTCCGGGATGCGAACCTCGATCCGCTCGATCCCTCGATCGGCGTGGAGGTGGGCGCGATCCTCGGCGCGGCGTTCGGCAGCGTGGACGGCTCGACCGCGTTCATGCGGCGCATCTACGAGAAGGGCGTGAAGTTCGCGAGCCCGGCGGATTTCCCGAACCTCGTGCCCTCGTCGCCCGTGGGGCACGCGTCGATCTACCTCGGGCTGCGTGGTCCGGTGTTCGCCGTGGCCGATCTCGGCGTGACGGCCGAGTGCGCGGTCGTGACGGCGGCGGATCTGATCGCGGTGGGCGAGGGAGAGGTGCTCGCGGCTGGCAGCGTGGAGGAGGCGAGCCCGATGATCGAGCGGTGCCTCGGGCCTGTTTGCTCGGGTGAAGCGCGCGGCGTCCGCAGCGAGGGCGCGAGCGCGATCCTGCTCGAAGCCGAGGAGCACGCGAAGGCGCGCGGGATCCGGCCGATCGCGCATCTGCCCTGGTGGACGTCGTGGCGCGGCGAGGGCGAGGGCGCGCTCGACGGCGCGCCGATGCCGCCGAAACGAGCTGCGATCCTCACCGGACAGGAAGATCTCCCGCCCGGCCTGCGCTTGCCCGAGGTCTGGGCGGCTGTCCCGCATCGTGCGGTCGCGCCGCGATCGGGCGTGCACGAGGGCGCGGGCGGGTTCGCCATGGCGGCGGCGCTCGCCGCGATCGCGCGGGGCGAGCTCGATGCGGCGCTCGTCGTGGGGCATGCGCCCGAGCGGGGGTACGCGCTGCTGCTCACGGCCGAGCGATCTCCGGACGAACCCGGTTCGTCGTGATGCGCCGCGCGGCCTTGCTCGGGGCGTTCGTGTCGTGCCTCGGCGCGACCTCGTGCGCGGCGCCGAACGCGCCCGCCCCGCGCTCGGCCGCGGCGCCAACGCTCGGGAGCTGGCGTGAAGCGCGGCGGAAGCTCGCGGCGCTCTCGAAGCAGGCGGAAGGGCAGGGCGCGCGGACGCTCCGGCTCGCGCTCGCGCTGCGGGAGCCTTTGACGGGCCGCACGCTGGAGGCGCGTGGCGCCGTGGCGATCGCGCCGCCGGATTCGCTGCGCATGATCCTGCTCGGGCCCGGCGGCACCACGGCGCTCGACCTCTGGGTGCGCGGCGAGCGCTTTCGTTTCGCGGTCCCGGCGATCGAACTCCTCAAGCGTGGCGACGCCTCGACGCCCCGCGCCGCGATGCGCGGCCTGCCCGTGGATTTCCTCCGCTGGTGGCTGCTCCGACCGGCGTCGGGGAAGCTGCTCTGGCACGAGGTCGAGCCCGCGGGGGATCGGTTCACGTTGCGCGACGGGGCAGCAGTGATCGACCTCTTCGCGGCGAGCTCGGGGGCGCTCTCGGCGCGGCGGACGACGTGGTCGGGCGAGGGCGCGCGCGCAAAAATGCTCGACGAGGAGGTCGTAGAGGCCGATCGGATCGGGTGCGGCACGGTGCGGTATCACCAGGCTTCGACGGGGCTCACGGTGACCGTGACGTGTGAGGGCGAGGAGACGGGGCGCGCGCCGAACCCGCGTGCCTTCGAGGATCCGGATGCGCCCGCGGAGGACGTCTCCTCGGGAGGAGGCGCGTCGTGACGGATGCGTGCGTGATCGCGGTGGGCGCGGTCTCGGGGCTCGGCGTGGGGCCGAGCGCCTACCACGCGGGCGACGTCGGCGAACCTGCACGCGTGGTCCTCGCGCACGACGAGGAGCTCGCGCGCGCCGGCCTGAACCGGCCCTTCGCGGCGCGCGCGGCGTTGCCCCATGAAGGTTCGCCCTTCGAGGATCACGCGGCAAATCTGCTCGCCTGCGCGCTCGGGCAGCTCGTGTGTTCCCTCGACGAGGCGCGCCCCGCTTGGCGTGGCGAACGCCTCGGGATCGCCGTCGGCACGTCGAGCGGCGGCATGCTCGGGGCGACGCGGTTTTTCGCGGCCCGCGAGGCCTGGGCCCGCGGCGAGTCCGCTCGTGAGGACGAACGCGCCGCGCTCGCCGGGCGCGCCACCTACTTCGCGCCGTTCGACGAGGCCTTCGCCGCCGCAAATCTTTCGAGCTCGAACGTTTCCCGCCGCGTGCACCTCGTCGCCGCGTGCGCCGCTTCGACCCTGGCGATCGGCCTCGGCCTGCGCTGGCTCGACCGGGGCGCGTGTGACCTCGTGATCGCGGGCGGCTACGACGCGGTCTCGGGCTTCGTCGCCACCGGCTTCGAGGCCCTCCGCGCGACCACGGCTTCACGCCCGCGGCCTTTCCGTGTCGGCCGCGACGGCATGAGCCTCGGCGAAGGTGCCGGCCTCGTCGCGCTCGTCCGCGAGGAGGACACGCGCGGCGCCTCGGTGTTCGTCCGCGTCGCGGGCTTCGGCGCCTCCACGGACGCCGTGCACATCACGGCGCCCGATCGCACCGGCGACGGGCTCGCGCGCGCAGGCGCTGCCGCGATCGCAGACAGCGGGATCACTCCCGCGACGATCGGCCTCGTCAGCGCCCACGCGACCGCGACGCCCTTCAACGACGCGATGGAATCCCGCGCGATCGCCCGGCTCTTCGAAGGAGCTCCCGCGCCGATCGTGCACCCCTTCAAGGCGCAGATCGGACACACGCTCGGCGCAGCCGGCGTGCTCGAATCGCTCGCCGCGGCGGATGCTTTGCGACGCGAGATCGCGCCGGCCGCGGCAGGGGAAGGGGAGCTCGATCCGGACGCCGCGGCCTCCGTGCTCGACCGCGCCGAAGCACGACCGCTCGATGCCGCGCTCAAGCTCTCGGCCGCGTTTGGCGGCGCAAACGCCGCGCTCGTCCTCACGCGCGCGCCGAGCGGCCGCGCGCGCAGGCAGGCGCGCCCCGTGTATCTGCACGCGCACGCCGCGGTCACGAGTGTCGATCTGGTCGAGCTCTCCGCGCTGACGGGTGTCCCGCGGGATCGCCTCGCGCGGCTCGATCCGCTCTGTCGCCTCGGGATGCGCGCCGTCGCGGAGCTCGCCCGCAACGTGGGTCGCGAGGTCCTCGCGGGCGCCGGCATCGTCGCGGGACATGCGCTCGCCACGCTCGACACGAACGATCGCTTCGACGCACGTCGCCGCGCGCGCGGCCCCGCCGCCGTCGATCCGCGCCTCTTCCCAGCCACCTCGCCGAACGCCGTCGCCGGCGAGTGCGCGATCGTCTTTCAGCTCCGCGGCCCGAGCTTCGCGGTGAACGCAGGCCTCGACGGCGGCACCGAGGCGCTCTCCGTCGGCGCCGAGCTCGTCGCGATGGGCGACGCAGATCGCCTCATCGTGCTCGCAGTCGACGACGCCGGCCCTGCGGCGCGTGATCTTCTGTCATTCACGTCCGCATCACATCGCCCCTACGCCGAGGGCGCGGTGGCCGTTTTGCTCGGCGTTTCCGCCGAAAACGCGCTTGCTTCGATCGACCCTGACATCACGAGCGACCACCACGAAGGCCCGATCGGGCACCTTGCCTTGCAGGCAAAAGTGCTCGATTTCGTGACAAATTGGCGGTCGGCTTGCCGGGGGTAGGGGTCGTCTGGCAAGTTGCGCGTAGACCACGATGGCGCGCTCGCGCGCCTCGTCGTCGACCCTCGATTCCCCGGAATCCAAGCGATGCCCTCGACCCGAACCCTTGCCGCCTTCGCGCTCGCCCTCTCCACGCTCACGGGATGCGCCACGCGCTACATCCCCAACACCGACGTGGAGGACACCGACGAAAACCGCAAGATCATCGCATTTTGCGAGAAGTACCGGCACGCCGTCGAGGACAAGGACGTCTCCGTCCTCTACGGCTTCGCGTCACCCGACTACTACGAGGACGGCGGCAACGTCGACCCAGGCGACGACATCGATTACGCCGGCCTGAAAGCGTACCTGACCGGCGCATTCCAGGACGCACGCGCGATCCGCTACGAGATCCGCTACCGCCGCATCATCCACGAAGACGACATGATCTTCGTCGACTACACATACAGCGCGAGCTACCGCATCCCCGGCACGAAGAGCGAGGAGTGGCGCCGCAAGGTCGAGGACAACCGCCTGGAGCTCGTGCCCTACAACGGCGAGTTCCGCATCGTCGCAGGGATGTGAGCGGCTCGCTCGAGGCCGTTGCGCTGGGGCGTTGCCCCAGACCCCAGCAGGGGCTGTCCGCCCCTGCACCCGGACCAGCGCAAGCGCTGGACCCGGGGTCGATGAACTGCGCGATGCGCAGTTCATCGAACAGGCTACGACCCCGCCCACCAAGACCGCAGCGCTGACGTCTCAACCGGCCACGTGCCGCTGCGCGCGACGACCTCCAAGGTCTTGCCACCGGCCCGTGGAAGAACTGCGCACCGCGCAGTTCTTCCCCCCGAGTCCAGGGCTTGCCCTGGTTCGGGTCGAGGGGCGAACAGCCCCCGCGGGGTCCGGGGCAGCGCCCCGGCGCGGCGCCTCACGCGAGCCTCAATTCAGCGGACGCACGAGCTTGTTCGTCCGGTCGAACAAGCCCTTCTCTTTCGCCTCGGCCAGCACCCGGAGTGCTTGCCGATATCCTCGCAGCACGAGTGATCGCACTGCGAAGCGGTTCAGGTAGCTGAACGGCCCGAGATCTGGCGCGATGTCGAGGAACGTCACGTGCGGGTGGAGTTTTCCGTAAAGCTCCACGCCTTGCCGCTCCTTCTCCGTGAGCAGCACGCTGAGCGACTGCCGCAGGACCGGGAAGGGGCCGCGCCGCGCCAGGCTGCGCCGCCCTTCGCGCACGCGCTCCGGCTTGTACACGTTCGAGATGATCACCACGTCTGCTCCCGCTGCGATCGCGAGGTCTGCGGAGAGCGTGCGTGCGACCTCGCCGTTCACGAAGTATCGATCGCCGATGCGGAATGGGCGGAAGATCCCGGGCACGCAGCAGCTCGCCGCGACGGCTCGGCTGATGGGTGTCGTCTCGTCGTGGCCTGGGCCGAACACCACGCGCTCGCCTGTGTCGATGTCCACGGCGGTCACGAACACGGGGTTCGGGAGCTTGCGGAAATCGTTGATGGGCAAAAAGCTCGCGAGGTAGTTCTCCAGCCGATCGGCCGAGAAGATCCCCGAGGTGAGGTGGCCCGGATCGAGGAACTCCTTGGGCCTCGGCAGGCCGATGAACGTGGAGGGGAAGAGCCGAGGGCCGCGGTGACGGCGGCGCCATGGGAGGCGGTACGCGTCGAGCAGGACGTCGAGGGGGATGTCCTGGCCATACGTCGCGGAGACCAGCGCGCCGGAGCTCGTGCCCACGAAGATCTCCGGCAGGACCCCGAGCTCCTCGCAGGCCTTGAGGACCCCGAGGTGGGCGAGACCTCGTACGGCCCCGCCCGACGCCACGAACGCGACCTTGAGGCGACTCATGGTCAGCATTGTGGTCACCCGAGCGAGGTCGGGCAAACCAGGCTCCCGATTCTCAAGGCATCTGGAAATCTTCGACGATTCGATAGATCCGGTAGCGCTCGCCCTCGCGGCGCAGCCAGAGCACGACCTCGTCTCCGAGGAGCCGATCCGATCCCACGCGCGACGCTGCGATCGGCACGCGCACGACGACATCCCCCGCCGAGAGCGCCTCGACGCGGATCGCCGGGTGTGGCGAGGACGTGAGCGCATCCTCGGCGCGGTACACCTCGACCTCGGCCTCGCGGAAGACGACCTCACCTGCGAGCTTCGTGTAGTCGAGCCGGCGCATGCGCTGCGTCCAGAAGAGCGGCGCCGAAGGCGCGTTGTTGTTCGGGCCGTAGGTCGTGCTGATCGACAGCGCGTCGCGCGTGAAGAGCGCTTCGAGCGCCTCCATGTCCTCGTTCACGATCGCCCGGAAAAAACCGTTCACCGTCGTGAGGACGGCCTCCGTCCCGAGCGGCGTGCGCAGCGTGACGAGCCCGGCCTCCGCGTTTGCCACGTCCTTCGCGCGCGGCGGCGCGCTCGCCGGATCCACCGCGACGCCGTCCGGCCTGCGTGATCCCTCCGGCAGCTCCGAGGTCGTGGCGAACAGGGGCGCCCCCGCGCCCCCGCAGCCGAGGAGGCTCACGAGCAGGAGCGCGCACGCAGCCGCGGCAGCGCGTGTGCTTTGGGGCAGGTCAGATCGACTCGACGAGAGGCTCATCCGTGCGGGTGAGCGTGACGATCGCACGGTCCTGGACGGCCGTCCATCCGGGCGGCGTCCGGTCGTCGTCGAAGTCGGAGGCGAGGATCGAGAGGCGGCAGGAGGCGAAGTCGGGCAGGCGCATGCGCCCGAGGCCGCCGTCGCCGAGGATACGCTCGAGATCCGCGGCGCCCTGGAAAACGCGGGAAACCATGCGACCACCCCCGTGCATGGCGATCACGTAATCGGGGGCCGCGACGAGCAGGTTCATGCGGCTCGGGCCCTTGCCCTCCTCGGCCGAGAGCCCGTCGACGAGCGAGATGCTCGAACGAAGCGCGCTGCGCGCCGCCTCCGGCGGTACGTCCTGACGCTCGAGGACACCGGCGTCGTGGAGGAACGAGAGGAACAGGTGGAAGAGCAGCTCGCTGTCCGTTTCGCCGCGAACGTCGCGCTGGAGGAACTGCGGCAGCGAGTCCGACAGGCGGCCGCGCAGCGTGGAGAACGCCTCGATCGTGCCCGTGTGCGCGAAGAGCCACTGCCGGTACCGGAACGGATGCGTGTTCTCCGTGCGCGAGCCGCCGACGGTCCCGAGCCGCACGTGCGCGATGAGGGTGTCGGCGCGCAGGCCGTGGGTCATCTCGGCGACGTTGATCTGGGGGCGATCGTCGATGGGGCGGCGTTTCAAGAGGATCTCGCCACCCTGGTAGAAGCCGACACCCCAGCCCGGGATGCGATCGGGCTGCTTGTGCACCAGGAGGTGGCGCGCTTCGAGCTCGAGGACTCGTGCCCCGAGGTCCGGACGGTTGCCGACGAAGCCGACGAGACGAGCCATGGTGTTGCCTTCCCTCTCCGCGGCGCGGTGAGAACGTGGGGATGGACGGAGCCTGCTCCCCTTTTTGTGATGAAACGGAGGCGTCCGGGCAAGTCACAGCTTCGCTTGCCGGCTGGCATTCGGACCATGGGCCCGAACGACGTGGGGAGGCGCAGGGCGACGCCATCGGGGGCTCCCGCAGCGCCCCTCGATCTCTGATAGACAGGAGCTTCGTCCTTGGCCAGGGTGCCCCGGACGCTTCGGTGACTCCGCCCCGAACTTCCCCTCCGCGATGAACACGAAAAGACTCGCCCCCGCGCTCGTGCTCGCGACCCTCCTCGCCGCCGCGGCGTTCCAGGTCGGATGCGTCGCGCTTTATCCCGAGATCGGGACCAACATCCGCAAGATCACCGCCGAGCAGGCGCTCGATCCGCCGCCGCCCGACGATCTGCGCTGGATCCGCGTCGTCTCCGGGACGATCAAGGACACGATGCGCGACGGCAGGAGCTGGAAGCAAGCCATCGGCAAGCTGCCGGATCCCTACGCCAAGCTCTACATCAACGACCAGGAGGTGCTGCGGACGAACCCGAAGAGCGAGACGCTCGAGCCGAGCTGGGACGACGCGCCACGCGGCAACTTCCAGGTCTCGTCCGCAGACAAGATGCGCGTGGAGATCTGGGACGCGAACACCGTCACGGACAAGCCCATCGGCGTGAAGGAGTTCCGCCCGACCGAGGATCTCGTGCTCGGCGATCGCATCCGGCTCGACGTGCCAGGCGCCGGCGAGGTCGTCCTCGCCTACGAGCGCGCGCACGCAATGTTCGGGCTCGGGCTGTGGTTCGAGCTGCGCACGGACACGTGCTTCCTCACGCGCATGATCGGCGGCAGCCCCGCCGAGCGCGCAGGCGCGCAGCCAGGCGACGAGGTCGTGCAGATCAACGGTAAGGAGGTGACGAAGATGAGCAGCAACGCGGTGCGGAGCGCGTTCAACTCGATCCCCTCGGACGGCCTGCCCGTCGTGCTGCGGCACGCAGACGGGACGACGGCGAGCGTGACCTTGCGCGAGGGGCCCATCTACCCGACGTTCGCAGAGTTCGGGCAAGTCGACTGAGCCGTGAAGGTCCCCGCATTCCACCTGTCGACCGAAGAGATCCGCGAGGAGCTCGCGCCGATCCGCCACCCATTCTCGATCGCCGTCTGCCGCGCGAAAAACCCCTTCAACATCGGGGCAATCATCCGCACGGCACACTCGTTCCTGGTCAGCGAGATCTTCCTCGTGGGGACGGAGCCCTGGTACGAGCGCGCCGCGATGGGGATGGCAAAGTACGAGACGATCGTCGAGTGCCCCGACGAAGAGGCCTTCCTCGAAGCCGTGCGCGGCCGCCCGCTGATCGGCGTGGAGCGGGATCACGCGCGCACGACGCTGTGGGAAGCAGAGATGCCAGACGGCCTCGTGTTCCTGTTCGGCAGCGAAAACGACGGGCTCTCCGACACGTTGCTCGGCGCGTGCAGCCAGATCCTCGCGATTCCGATGTACGGGATCAACCACTCGTACCCGGTGGCGATCGCCGCAGGCATGGTGATGTGCGAGTGGGCGCGGCGGAAAGATCCGCGGGGAAAACTGTCACCGTAGTGAGCGAGGTGCTTGGGGCGCGCCGCGCCGGGGCGCTGCCCCGGACCCCGCGGGGGCTGTTCGCCCCTCGACCCGAACCAGGGCAAGCCCTGGACTCGTGATGGAAGAACTGCGCGGTGCGCAGTTCTTCCACGGGCCGGTGGCAAGACCATGAAGGTCGTCGCACGCAGCGGCACGTTGCCGGTTGAGACGTCAGCGCTGCGGTCTTGGTGGGCGGGGTCGTGGCCTGTTCGATGAACTGCGCATCGCGCAGTTCATCGACCCCGGGTCCAGCGCTTGCGCTGGTCCGGGTGCAGGGGCGGACAGCCCCTGCTGGGGCCTGGGGCAACGCCCCAGCGCAACGGCTTCCGTCGTCCTACTTCGCCTCGACGGCCTTGCCGCGGCGCTTCTCCAGCCGCTCGAGCACTGCGCGCACGATGAGTGGCCACGCGACTGTCGCGTCTGCGTAGACCTCGGCGTAGCGGCCGCCTTCGTTCGGCGGGACGAACTTGCCCCAGCTCACGCCTTCGGAATAGGTGCAGCCTGAGAGCCCGCCCCAGTGCACGGGCTCGGGGCAGATGCGCACGCCGTACTGGAAGCGCGGGTGCTCCACTTCCACACCGAGCCGGTGACCTACGATGTCGTAGAACGGCCCGACTTGCTGCGCCCAGTTGCGCGGCACGCCGCCGCCGATCGTGAAGATGCCGAGCTTCTTCTTCGTCCCGATGAGCTTTGCGTAGCTCAGCAGATCGAGGAACGGGTTGTACGTCGGCGCGGCTGCGTGCTTGAACGGATCGAAGTTTGGGTCGTTGCCGTGCTGGGCGTGGATCTGCCGGAGCTTCCATACGGCCACGTCGAGGCCCATCTCGCTGTCCGTGAAGGCTGGGACGTAGACGGGCACGTTGTGCAGGTAGGCGCTGCGCAGGATGCCCGGCGAGTCGCCCATCTCTGCGAGCGCCTTGCCGAGCTGGCGGCAGATCATCTCGCTCGACCACGGCACGTTCGGGTCGAGCTTGTCGAGCTGGGCTCGGACGAACTCGTCGATCGTGTTGAGGTTCTTCTCCATCTCGAGCGTGTCGTAGACGCGGTTGTAGCCCTTCTGGAAGAGCACCTCGTCTGGCACGTTCGGGTTCGCCTTGTAGTGCGTGAGCCCCACGGCCTCGCTGAGTCCGTGCGCCATGAGCGCGCCCGTCGAGATGATGGCGTGGATCATCCCTGCCTCGATCATGCGGACGATGACGAGGCCCATCTTTGCGACCGTCATCGCGCCGGAGAACGTCGCGACGATCAGGCACTCCGGATCGAGCGTCATCTCCGTCAGCACGTCGCACGCCTCGCCGAGCGAGCGGCCGCTGAAGGCCGTGCGGCCCATGGCCGTGACGAGATCGTCGAAGCTCTTGATCTGCAGGGGATCCAGCGCCGTGAGCGGCACGAGCTGGTCTTCGACGCCGTCGCTCAGGTCCCGGACGGCGCGCGGCGGCTCGTGGTGATGGTGGGGATGTCGATCGGACATGACGAACACCTTCGTTGGAGGACCGGGCTTCCGTACCACGGAGACCCGTGAACCGGCCGGCCTTTCCTTACTTCCGGTCTTCGAGCGTGCAGGACAGCTTGAAGACCTGGTCCTTCGCGGGCAGACCTCGATCGCCGCCCTCCGCCTTCTTGCCCAGGAAGTCTGCCCGCACGAACGTGATCGGGCCCTTCTTCGCGGGCGCTGCGCCCTTGCCGGTCGGCGGCGGCGGCGGCCGCACCGAGCCCCGGTCCGGCGTGTAGAGCGTGGACACCTGCGCGATGCAAGCGTCGTTGCCCGAGAGGCGTACGTCGTAGAGCGCCGAGGCGAGCGAGCCGTTTGCTCCGTCCACCAGGGCCCGGGCATATCCGCGCGTCACGAAGAACCGCGCGCCTGCTTTGGGCTTGGCCGCGCACGGCGCGAACTTGCCGATCTGGTTGCGGATGTGCGGCACGGTCACCCAGCCCTCGAGCGTCGGTGTGAGCGGCAGCGGCGCCGGCGCGCCCTTCTTCTCGGCCGGCGGGATCGGGAAGACGCGCATCGCGCTCCAGTCGTACGAGCTCAAAAGGACCGGGATCCCATCCTTCGTAGGCTCGCCGAGCGTGCGCGTGCTCCGCGCCGCCACGTGCCCGACGATCCGCGGCGCCTCGCCCGAGACCCACACGACGAGCGCCGTGTCGCGCATCCACGCGATCGGCTCGCCCTTGTCTGCGCCGAATACGACTTCGTTCGACGGCAAAAGGTCGAAGCCGACCTCGGCCGTCTCCACGCCGCCGCCGGCCTTCGTGCGGACGAGCACGTTCTTCGCGCTGCCCACGCGTAGCGTGAAGAGAGCGCGCGCGCCCGAACCCGCTGCCGCGCGGAGCTCCGTGCCCCACCCCGTGCCCTTCGGCGGTGGGCCGCTCCATGAGCGCACCTTGCCGCCGACCTCGGCCGCGTCGTGCCACGAGAGCGTCCACTTCGCCGGCTCCGAGCCGGGTTTGTCCGGTCCCTCTTCTTCGAGGAGCGCGACCACGTCCATGAGCCCGTTGCGCCCCGTGGGCGCTGTCCGCTGCGTCCTCTTCGTGCCCTTCGGCGCCGCGCCCTTCTTGCCGAGGAGCTGCGCGATGAAGCTCGAGCTCGTGAGCGGCGCCGTGGCCTGGATCGCGCCCTCGCCCGTGCATGCGAGCACGCGCTCGGCGCCCGCGCCGTAGTTCGTCTCGGCACGCGGGATCGTCACGTCGAACGGAGGCTCGGCGCGGTCGTCGCGCGGCTCCTCGGCGCCCCAGCCGATCCGCACGTGCCGGTCGAGCATCATGCCGACCTCGGACGTGTTGAACACCGTGGGATCATCGAGCAGGCCCGTCACGTCGGAGAGCGACGAGCGCACGCTCTCCGGCAGCGGCACGCTCTGCCACGTCCTGCCGCCGTCGCTCGACGCGCTGATCCCGTCGTCGCCGATCGCGATGCCACGCCCGCCGCGGATCCGCGCGCTCGAGGCGCCCTGCAGCCGGTGCGGCTTGCGCGCTTCCTTGCCCGAGCCCGCGGGCTGCGAGACCGCGTAGACGCCTTCGTCGTCGGCCATCACGAAGGAGAGCGTGTGCTCGTCGTCCTCCTCGATCGCGCTGATCACGCGGAGCTCACCGATCGGCTGGAAATCGAGCGTGGCGATGCGCTCTTCCTTGCCGCCCTCGCCGAGCGCGGCGACGTAGACGCGCTTGTGCTCGGGGACGGGTTTGTCCTCGCGCTCGTCCTCGCCCTCGCGCGACCCCTCGCTCTCTTCGTCCTCCTCGCGCGCTGCTTCCTCGTCGTCGCGGCGCTCGGATTCGGGCACGTCGCCCTCCCAGATGTTGCGCACGAATGCGATGCGGCCGTCCGCGAGCGGGCCCGCGCCGCGCGGGAAGAGGTCGACCTCGCCGCGCAGCGTGAGCCAGCGGCCGTCGGGCTGGCGCGTGCAGACACCGTCGTCGTCGTCCGCGCTGCAGGCGGCGAGCAGAAGGACGCCGCCGCTCGGCGAGGTGCGGAGCTCGGCCTCGCCGCTGCGGATGAGCGCCGGGCGCTCCGGCTTCAAGGTGCCGCCTTCGAGCGAGACGCGCATCACGCCGAACGGATCGTACCTGTCGCCGCCCATGTCCTCGCTGAGCGAGCAGGCCATCCACGCGTGCTTGCCGGCGCGGCTCATGCCACACGTGCCGAGCCCGTCGCCGCGCGCGAACTCGGCGGCGGCCGTGACCATGCCGGTCTTCGTGTCGACCCGCGCGACCATGCCGTGGCTCGCCACGATCGCGCCGCCGTCGGGCAAGAGCACGCCCGACGCGGCCGCGGCGGCCAAGGGGTCCCGATGCGTCGCGCGGATCCACTTCACGAGCGCCGGATCGTCGTCCTTGGGCGTGTGATCCGCGAGCCGACCGAGGCGCGCCTGCGCCACGTCCACCGGCGCGTCGCGGCCCTCTTCGTACACGAACGCGCGGATCATGCCGTCCCGCACCGCGAGCTCGAGCACACGGAGCGCGTCGCCCTTCACGTCCTCGGTCACGCGCTTCCACGTCGCGCCCCCGTCGGCCGTGACCGCGAGCCCCACGCCGTCGAAGACGCCCGCGCCTTCCTTGGCGTCGCGGAATGCGACCGCGCGCAGCGGCAGCGGCGGAAGCGTGGTCACGGGCTTGAGGCGCCCCGTCTCCACGTCGACGAAGCGCGGCATGTCGCCGCCGAAGGTCCACACCGCGACGAGGCCCGCGTATGCGCCCATTCCGCGGATGTCCTGCTCGGCCTGGGCGAGGGGCTTCGGGGCGCCGAGCGGATCGTCGAGCCTGTAGATCCCGCGATGACCCCGCGCCACGAGGCGGCGACCGCCGTTCGGCATCGGGACCTCGACCACCTCTTCGAGCGGCTCGGGCGAGGGCGCGGCCTCGGCCTTCACGGAGCCGTCCTTGCCCACGATCGCGCGGCGCCCGCCGACGAGGACCAGCGTGCCCGCGTCGAGCTTCGGGCCCACCTCGGTCGCGCCGCCCGCGGTCGACCAGTGCGACGGCGGCAGGGGCGGGGGCGCGGCCACCGTCAGGGGCGGCGGCGTGGGCTTGGCGATGGGCTTGGGCGTGGGCGGCGGCGTGGACGAGCAGGCGGTGGCCGCGGCGGACGCGAGCGCGGCGAGCGCGACGAGCGAGGAACCGGCGCTCGTCCGGCGGAGCAGGGACCTCTTCATGAGGCGCGCACTCTATCGACTCGTGATCTCGAAATGAAGCGCTCTTTCGTTTGGCTCAGGAGCGCGCGATCCAGAGGACGAGCGCCCCGAGGGCGATACGATAGAGGCCGAACGGCGCGAGGCCGAAGCGCGTGAGGTACCGCAGGAATGCAGCGATCACGAGCCACGCGACGACGAACGAGGCGGAAAGGCCCACGGCGAGCGAGAGCGGACCGGAGGGGGAGGCGAGGAGCGCCGCGCCGCCTTTGGCGAGGTCGTAGACGGTCGCGGCGCCGAGCGTGGGGATGGCGAGGAGGAAGGAGAAATCGGCCGCGGCCTTGGTGCGGAGCCCGGCGATTTGGCCGCCGACGATCGTGGTCATGGAGCGCGACGCCCCCGGCCAGAGCGCGAAGCACTGAAAGAGGCCGATCACCGCGGCGCGGCCGACCGTGATGGAGCCGAGCTCCGTGTCGTCGTCGCCGGCCGCGTCCGCGCCGTTTTTGCGCCGGAAGGCGTCGACGCCGGTCATCACGACGCCGCCGACGATGAGCGCGATCCCCACGGGCCAGGGGCCGAAGAGGCGCTCCTTGATGAAGCCGTGCAGCAGAAAGCCCACGAACGCCGCCGGGAAGAAGGCCACGGCGAGCGCCGCGAGCAGGCGTAGGCTCGCGGGGTCTTTGCGCAGGCAGCCGCGGGCGAGCGCGGCGAGGCGGGCGCGGTAGTACACGACGACCGCGACCACGGCGCCGAGCTGGATCACCACGTCGAGCGTCTTCGCGACCTCGTCGTGCTTGCCGAGAAAGGCGCCGAGCAGGATGAGGTGCCCGGTCGACGAGACGGGCAAAAACTCGGTGAGGCCCTCGAGCGCGCCGAGGAGCAGGGCGTCGAGCCAGGTCATCCGGGGGTCAAGCCGCGGCGCCGCGTCGGGCTTCGAGGCTGGCCTGATCGGCCGCGGCCTGGGTGGTCGCGTAGCGGGCGAAGCGCTTCGTGCCGCCCATGAAGATGCGCCCTTGGTCCTTCAGCGTCTTCAGCGCGGAGCCGACGGCGCCGCGGGTGAAGCCGGATTGCCGCTCGATCTCGCCGACGCTGAGGCCGCTGCCGTTGCCCACGATGCGGGCGATGCGCTCGAGGGCCGCGGCCCGCTCCTCGTTCGTCGGGCGGGAGGCGTGCCTTCGCTCGGAGACGGGGGCGCGGACCGTGGCGGGGGCGCGGCTCGGCGCGCGCTTCGTGCGGGAGGACGGGGGCGCGGCGGGCGCCGAGATGGGCGCGGACCTCACCGGCGTCGCCCGGGGGGCGGGGCGCGTGGCCGGCGCGCGCTCGATCCCCAGCCGACGGAGGATGAGCGCGCGAATCTGGTCTGCCAAATCGCGGGAGAACTTGCTGACGAGCTCTTCGAGCTCCGCGTCGAAGGGTTGCGCCATGGGACCCGACCGTAGCATGTTCGTGGTGAATTTCCGCGGGTTCCGCGCGGGCAAAGCGCTTCGCTTGCACCACGAGGAGCGTGAGCCGCGTCGCCGTCATGAGCCTGCCGATCACCACCGTCGGGCGCCGTCGAGATCGCCGTCGTGACGAACCCGAGCGACGCGACGAGGGCCGTCATGAGCACGGGACGCGAACCCGTGGCGTACCTCGTTCGAGCGAAGCCCGCGTGGAGCAGGTCCACGGGGGCTCGCTCGAACGGCGAATCACTTCGGCCCGTCGGACGCGCAGAAGCCGCCGATGCATTTCGCGTCCGGGTCGCAGCAATTCGCGGCCGTCATGCAGGCCTCGCCGAGCTTCGAGCAGCCCTCGGCCTGGTCGGAGCAGACGAGCGCGCCGCTCTGCGCGTCGGGCTTGCAGAAGCCGTCGCAGCAATCGAATCCGGCGTTGCAACCCTCGCCGAGCTGCTTGCAGGGCGATTTCGCCCATTCACCGCGCATGTTCTGGTTGTCGAGGCCCTGGCCGGGCAGCCAGAACGCCGGGTGGCTCGGATCCTGGCCGGCCACCGGGTTCGCGTCGATCGCCGTCACCCAGAGCTGCTTGCGCCGCGTGTTCGGGTTCGTATCGGTGAGGGTGTTCCCGTACTTGCGCTCGGACACGATGACGAGCCAGAAATAGCCGCCGAGCGAGAATGGATTGAACGTCGGCTCGTAGTTCGCCGTCGTCTGCTCGGCCTCGATGTGGCCCATGCCGTTCGTGTTGTCGAGCGGGATGACCACCGAGCCGTCCGGGTTCGTCAGCCAGATCTCGGCCAGCGCGCCGCGCGAACGCGCCATCGTCGAGCGCTCGAACGCGATCCATTTCGAGTCGGGGCTGAAGGTCGGGAACGTGACCGTGGGCCTGCCGGCGTCGTTCGGCACGATCATCTTCGTATTCGAGAAGGAAGGTACGGCCAGGTTCACGTCCGTCACCCAGAGCGTCGACTGGGTGAAATCGAGCCCATTGCCGTCCGTGCGCACGCTGAACGCGATCTTCTGCCCGTCGCCCGACCAGGCCGGGTGCGCGGGGGCGCCGCCGCCCGGATTGAGCTGGGCGAGCTCGACGTCGCTGTCGTACGTGCTGAGCGAGAGGAAGCCCGTCGAATTGAAGGCGCCGTCGTTCCAGTGCCGCCAGAGCACGTGCGAGCCGTTCGGCGAAATGGCCTGGAAGCCGGACGAGGCATTCGTGTTGAAGAGCGACGTGCCCGTGGCCGTATCGAACGTACCCCAGGGGCTGTAGCCGCCGTGGAACGAGGCCACGAGCCGCGTGCCGTCCTTCGAGACGCTGTGGCAGGCCACGCAGCCGACGCCCGGGGGCGGCGTGAGGAACGCCTCGGGCGCGACGTCACCCGGCTTGATGCGCACGACGCTGCCCGTGTTGACCTCCCAGTAATAAATGGTGCCGGCGAGGTTCGCCGGGGCGATCTTCCACGTCTGCGTCTTCGCGAGGTACGCCTTCGTCCCGTCGAAGCGCGCGATGTCGACCTGCACGTCGCCGTTCGTGGAATCGGTGAGCTTGCGCCAGATGTCGTCGGGCAGCTTGGGGAAATCGAAGCGCGAGGGCGGCGGCACCGTGCGCCAGGTCTCGTATTCGAAGGCGGGGCTCTTGATGTGAATGTGATAGACGTCGCCCGCGTTTCCGCCATTCCACTGGATCGTGGGCCCGAGCAGGCCGCGCGGGAACACGGTCTTGTCGTACGGATAGAGGAGCGTGAGGGCCGGATCCGCCTCGACGGCCGTGGGGAATTGGGCCTTGACGTTCGGATCGATCATCTGCGAATCGTCGAGGTAGCGGAGTTTTACGGTGGCCGTGGTCGAGCCTTTCACGCCCTCGGCCTCGAACGTCACGTTGCCCGTGCCGCCGAGCAGGCCGCTCGCGGTGAACGCGCCGCTCGCCGGGACGATGCTCCCGATGTCGCCGCGATCGTACGTCCATGAACCGACCACGTCGACGATGCTGCCCGTGCTCGTCGTGCCGACCGCCTTGTAGGTGATGGGCGGCGGGATCTGGCCATTGACGACCTCGATCACGAGATCCTTCGGCGTGACGTCGATCGACACGAGCTGGCCCAGGCCGCCGTCGCCGAAGATGTCGCCGCCGAGGCCTTCGCCGCCGTTGCCGGCGCCGCCCGTGCCGCCCACGCCGCTGCTGCTCGCGGCGCCGGCACCCTGGGTGGTTTCGCTGCCCGATCCGCCGCAGGCGGCGAAGGAGGCGGCGGCGAGGGGGATCGCGATGGCAGCGAGGGTGAGAGGACGACGCATGCGGCAAGCTCCAGTCTCGGGGTAGAGGAGGAAGATCCTACCCGAGGCGTGGGGCTCGCCGCATCTGGAAAGGTGGGGCGTCGGGATCCGCGCTCCTCGTGGTGCACGTTCGAGGAGGGAGGGACGCGTCGTGCGCGGATGGCGCCTCGTGAGCATTGCCCGGTTGGCGGCTGCCATCGCGGAAGATGGCAGCCGCCGCCGAGGAGCGATGAATGGCTCGGCAATCGTCGCTCCCGTGGCAGGACGCGTGATGGCGCCGGCGCGGCTAGTAGATGCCGACTCCGCCGCGGGGGCCGACGAAGCCGAAGTTGCCGCCGGGGCCGACGGCACCGATTCCGCCGCCGGGGCCGATGCCGATCGCGCCGCCGGGGCCGACAGCGCCGATTCCGCCGCGGGGGCCGACGAAGCCGAAGTTGCCGCCGGGGCCGACGAAGCCGAACCCGCCGCGGGGGCCGCGGTACACGTCGAAGTCGTCATCGAAGCCGCGGTTGCAGGAGCCCCCGTACCCGTACCCGTACGCGCCGCCGCCGCACGGCCTGCCGCACGAGCCGCCGCGCCCCCACCCCACCGAGAGCGCCAAGGTCTCTTCCGCCGTGGACCCTTCGTCTGCATCCGCGACGTCGGCGTTTTCGTCCACCGCGGCTAGGCTGTCGTTCGTGGCCTCGGCGCTGGCGTCCGCGACGGATGCGTCCTCGGCGCTGGCGATATCGGCCTCGAGGTTGGCTTCGGAAGCCTCTGTGGCGCAGCCCGTGCACAACATGGCGATCGAGCCAGACAGCGCGAGCAGGAGCGTTCCGAGCTTCGAGATGGAATTCATGTCGCAGCCTCCCAATTTTCTTCGCATTCTGGGACGCCTCCTGCGAGGCCGAGCCACGATGCTCGGCCTCGGCCCAGGAGTGCCCAGTGCCATCTCCTTCGAGCCACTTGGTCGATTGTCGAGTCGTCCACGGCGTGCTCATTCAAATGGTAAAAACGGACGCCGGCAATGCGCTGTCGGGCGCGGAGACCGTGGCACTGGCGGGAGCAAAAGCGGGGACGGTGGCGGGAGCGCGCGTGGAAGCGAGAACGGGAGTGGGCGTGGGAACGGGAGTGGGCGTGGGAACGATCGCGGGCGTTTTCACCCCCGGCAAAACCTGGTGAAGCCAATCAACCCGCCCGTTTTCCGATGCTCGTGGGGCGCTTGGGAAGGCGACGGAGGCCCATCCACGCGAGAGCCGCGATGTGGGTGGCAACCTCCTCGATCGGGGGCTTGCGGGCCGTCGTCCACCACTGGCCGACGAACGTCACCATCCCGACGAGGGCATGACCGTAGATGGGCGCCGCCCGAGCGTCGTAACCGGCGGCTTTGAAAGAAGCGGTGAAGACCTCGCTGACCCGCACGCCGAGGTCGCTGAGCAACGACAACATCCCTCCGCCCGCGGCGGGGGCGTCGTGGGCGAGGATCGCGAAACCATCGGGGTGGTCTTTGACGTAGGTGAGGAAGGCGAGGGCCCCCTGCTCGAGTCGCTCGCGCGGCCCGCCTTGAGCGATGGCCTCCGAAATCCTTCGGACCACGTAGTCCATCTCTCGATCGACCACGACCGCATAGAGCCCTTCCTTCCCACCGAAGTGCTCGTAGATGACGGGCTTGGAGACCTTGGCGCGTTCGGCGATTTCTTCGACCGAAGTGGCTTCGTAACCGCGTCGCGCAAAGACGAACCGGCCCGCGTCGATGATCGAGGCGCGGCGTGCGGAAGCAGAGAGGCGGGGCGCTCGGGGCGGCATCGCGGCGAGTTTAGCCCCGCGGGAGCCGTCACGCTGGTCGCCGTGATGGCCGTTCGCCGACACCATGGCCCTTCTACCTACGGACGAGTAGGTTTCAGGATCCCAACGGCCGGTCTCGCGCGCCTGCCCGCAGACGGCTGACCCTGCAAGTTTGGTCACGTTTCGGTCAGGACCACGAACGACACGAAGGACCGTTTGACCTGCTAGCCTACTCGATCGTATCTACGTTACCGTAGGTAAGCGCGCCGTCGCTGACCTCGAGGAGGCCTGCCATGAACGACGACTCGCTTGCATCGCCCGCGAACGGCTTCGAACCACACTCCGAGAAGCCCCGGCTCCGGGGCGTCATTCACCAGTGGGCGGCGGTGGTCGCATTCGTTGCGGGCGTGGCGCTCGTTTGCATCTCCGCCGGGCTCCGCCGTTCGGTGGCCGCCGCGATCTACAGCCTCAGCCTGCTCACCCTCTTCTCGGTCAGCGCGACGTACCACCGGATCAACTGGGGCCCGAAGGCGCGCCTGCGCATGCGTCGCCTCGACCACGCGGCCATTTTCGTGCTGATTGCTGGCACGTATACGCCCATCGCCCTGATCGCCCTGGGCCAGGGAGACGGGACGCGCCTTTGCGCGCTGGCATGGGCGTGCGCAGCCGTCGGCATCGTCAAGTCGGTCTTCTGGTCGGGTTCGCCGAAATGGGTGACCGCTGCCGTGGCCGTCACCGCCGGCTGGTGCATCGTGCCATTTCTGGGCGCCGTGGGGCGCGCGCTCGACATGACGCAGCTCTTCCTGGTGTTCGGCGGAGGCGTCTTCTACACGCTCGGCGCCCTGGCGTACGCAGCGAAGCGCCCGAACCCCGTCGTCGGCGTCTTCGGCTACCACGAGGTCTTTCACGCCTGCACCGTCGTCGCCGCCGCAATGCATTTTACGGCCGTCGCGACGATCGTTCGAGGGGCGTGAGCGATTGCAGAACATCCACGCCATGGTCCGGCTCGTCAATCGCGTCGTCGCCGATACCCTGGACGTCGTGATCGACATGGTGGAGAAACGCGGGGAGGTGTCGGCAGCGTCGACGACATGACGCTCGGTCCATCCGTTCTGCGGCGGCGCCTATCGCGTCCTCGAAGCCGTCGAGGTTCGAGGGCTGCTTCGGGCCCTCGTCCATGCCGGGCGCAGCCGTCCTCGTTCGGCTTGACAAGCGCGGAACAGGCGTGGAAGCACGGCCGCAGGTCGGACAAACAACACGCGCCCGGCCAGACGAGCGCTCCTGACTGCGAGGGACCACGGTTTGGATTGACGCCGCCTCGCGAAGAGCCCAGGATCGAGCAGTTGGATAGCGAGGTTCCTAATGGGCTCCCGGGCGCAGCAGAAACAGCGGGTGTTGCGTACGAGCGAGCCTCGCTTTTCGACAGGCGGGATACCGGCCGGGGGGCGCCTTGGTGAGGCGAACGGGCGGGGTTGGCCTTTTTCGGGCCGGCTGGCCCAGCGGTTCGCGTGGAAGGTGATGCCGGGGGGCGGCGCGCGGCGCGCCTGGGGCGGTCGACGACCATGAGCCGATCCTCCGCGCCCGGTGCTCGCGAGGGCACGATCCTCATCGTGGATGACATGCCCATCAACCTGGCCGTGCTCGTGGATCATCTGGAATCCGCGGGCCACCAGGCGCTCGTCGCTCAGGACGCGGAGGATGCGTTGAAGCGGGCGAGCCTCATGAAGCCCGACCTGATCCTGCTGGACGTCGTGATGCCTGGGATCGACGGCTTCGAGACGTGCCGGCGCCTGAAAGCGGCGGAGAGCACCCGCGACATCCCCGTGATCTTCATGACCTGCCTCGGCGAAGCGGCGAACAAGCTCGTGGGGTTCGAGGCGGGGGGCGTCGATTACATCACCAAACCATTCGAGATTGATGAGGTGCTCGCGCGGATCAAGACGCACCTCAGCTTGCGCGAGGCACAGAAGGAGCTGGAAGCGAAGAACGCGCAGTTGCAGCGCGCCCATCAGGAGCTGGAACAACGGGTGCGAGAGCGCACGGCGGAGCTTGCGAGCTCGAACGCGGCTCTCAAAGCGGAGAACGCCGAGCGCCGGCGCGCGGAAGAGGCTCTGCGCGAGAGCCAGCATCTGCTTCGGGCCATCGCCGACAATTCCACGGCGGTCCTCTTCGTCAAGGACATCGATGGCCGCTATTTGATGGTCAACCGCCGCTTCGAAGAATTATTTCATGTGTCCGCGCGGTCGCTCGTCGGCAAGACCGACTATGACTTGTTCCCCGTGGAGTGCGCCGACGCATTGCGCGCATTCGACCGGCAGGTGGCGGAGGCCGGGAGGCCGCTGGAAAAGGAAGAGTGGGTGCCTCAGGACGACGGGATCCACACGTATATCTCGATCAAATGCCCGCTGTTCGACGAGTCGGGTAGGGCGTATGCGATTTGCGGGATTTCCACGGACATCAGCGAGCGGACGCGGACGGCGGCGGAGCGGGAGAGGCTGCTCTCGCGCGAACAAGCGGCGCGGGCCGAGCTCGAGCGTACCGGGCGGCTGAAGGATGAGTTCCTGGCGCTCTTGAGCCACGAGCTACGGACGCCGCTCACCGCGATCCTCGGCTGGTCGCAATTGCTCCTCACCCGTGGTCCCTCGGACGAGATCCTGCGCCGGGGGCTCGGGACGATCGAGCGGAACGCGCGGACACAAGCCAAGCTCATCGACGACCTCCTGGACATGTCGCGTATCATCAGCGGGCGACTGAGCCTCGAGACGGAGTCGGTCGATCTGGCCGAGATGCTCGAAACGTTGCTGGAATCGGCGGAGCCGGCGGCGAAGACGAAGGGGATTCGCCTCGAGCTCAGCGTCGCGTCGGCCGGGGAACCGGTCCTCGGGGACCCGAATCGCCTCCAGCAGATCGTGTGGAACCTGCTCAGCAATTCGATCAAGTTCACGCCGCAGGGCGGGCAGGTCGAGGTATCGCTGCGTCGCGAGGGCTCGTACGCGCGTCTCGCGGTGAGCGATACGGGCATCGGCATCGATTCGGCGTTTTTGCCGCACGTATTCGAGCAGTTCCGGCAAGCAGACGCTTCGACCACGCGCGAGCACGGCGGGCTCGGTTTGGGTCTTTCGATCGTGCAGCACCTGGTGGAGCTGCACGGGGGGACGGTGGAGGCGGCGAGCCGTGGAAAGGGCCAGGGGGCGTGCTTCACGGTGAAGCTGCCGCTGGATGCCAAGCATGCCAAGGGTTTGGCCGGAGAAAGGCCGCCCTCGATGCCGCAGCGCCGGCCCTTGTGGCACCGCGGCGGGGAGCTTTTGAGTTTGACGGGGGTGCGGGTGCTCGTGGTGGACGACGAGCCGGATACGCGAGAGTTGCTCCTGCGGATCCTGGTGGAGTGCCATGCGGAGGTGCGGACGGCGGGTTCGGTCGTGGAGGCTCTGGCGGAGCTCGATCGCGTCCAGCCGACGGTCCTCGTGAGCGACATCGGCATGCCGCAAGAGGGCGGGTATGAGCTGATCCAGAAGGTACGGCAGTTGCCGCAGGAGCGTGGGGGGAGCGTGCCGGCGCTGGCGTTGACCGCATTCGCGCGCGCCGAGGACCGCGCGCGGGCGCTCTTGGCCGGATATCAGATGCACCTGGCCAAGCCAGTGAAGCCGTCGGAGCTGGTGGCGCACGTGGCGAGTTTGGCCGGGCGATACCATGCCGCGGCCGAGACGAGCCCGGATGGCCGCATCCGGTCCGTGTAGCGGATCAGGTGTTCTCGTTGGCCACCGGCTGGCCCGCCGCGGCATACGCCTCGACGAACTCCTGTAGCTTTCGTATCTGGTAGGTCAGCGCCAGCGACTGGAATTGCTTGAGCCAGGGGCCGAGTCGCGGCTCGTTTTGCTGCATTCGCTCCGCCTCCGCCAGCACGTTCCGGATACGGCCCGACGCCACCAGCCGCGATAGCAGCGATAGCTGCTCGGCCGAGGGCGGCGCCAGCGCGCCGTCCGCCTCCACCGCCACGGAGGCCGCGGATTTCACCGGCTCATGCGTCCATTCCACGCCCAGGTAACGCGCGATCTTTTCGAAGAGCACACTGGCCTGCACGGGTTTGGGCAAGAAATCGTCCCAGCCTGCCTGAACTCCTTTCGGCTGTTCGGCGGCGGCGACGTTCGCAGACGATGCCAGGATCACCACCCCGTCGAGCTCGCGCATCTGCCGCAAACGGCGCGTGGTCTCATAACCGTCCAGGCCTGGCATGGTGAGGTCCATCAGGATCAGCGCCGGCCTGTGCTCGAGGGCCAGCCGCAGCGCGGATTCGCCGCCGTCGGCCTGGACGACATCGAAGCCGATGGGGACCAGCAAATCGCAGAACAACGCGCGGTTTCTGGGGTTGTCGTCCACGACGAGGATCTTGCGGCGCTCGCCGCGATACCCGGTGATCGTTTCCCACCCCGGGGATTCGTCGGCGGCCGCGAATGGGAGCGCCTCGGCGAGCGTGAGCGTCACCGTGAATGCGCTCCCTTTGCCGAGCTCGCTCTCGACATGGATGGTTCCGCCCATCTGCTCGATGAGCCTCTTCGTGATGGCGAGGCCGAGCCCGGTCCCCTCGCTCTTCACCCTCTGGTCTCCCACCTGCTCGAAGGGCTCGAAGATACGCGCGAGGTGCTCCGGGGCGATGCCGGGGCCCGTGTCCTCGATCCGGAAGCGAACCTCGCGCCGACCACCTCCGCCGTCGCCGAGCACGTCGACGAGCAAGGTGACCGCGCCGCGCTCGGTGAACTTGATGGCGTTGCCGAGCAGGTTCAGGAGCACCTGCGTCAATCGCTTTTCGTCGGCGTTCACGGCGGCGAGCGCCGGGCCGCGCACCTCGTGGGTGAAGGTGATGCCCCTCTGTTCGGCGCGCACACGGCAGAGGTCCACGATGGTATGCACGAAGGAGGAAAAGTCGAACCTCAGCGGGACGAGCTCCATCTTGCCGGCCTCGATTTTCGCCAGGTCGAGGAGGTCATTGAGCAGCGAAAGCAGGTGCTCGCCCGATTTCTTCACGATACGCACCCCTTCGCGGCTCTTCGGCGAGAGCTCGGGCGCTCGCATGAGGAACTGCGCATACCCCAGGATGCCATTGAGCGGCGTGCGTAGCTCGTGGCTCATGCTCGAGAGGAAATCGCTCTTCGCCCGATTGGCGCGGTCGGCCGCCTCCTTGGCGATCTGGAGCTGAGCCGTGCGCTCCTGGATCTTGACCTCGAGGTCCCGGTACAACATGGCATTCTCGACGGCGATCGCCGCCTGCGAGGCGAGCACCGACAAGAGCTCCACGCGCGCCGGAGGGAATGCCGACGGCACGTCGCGGTGCTCGAGGTAGAGCACGCCCACCACGTGGCCCCGATGCGTCAAGGGCAGCGCGAGCAGCGAGAGGACCGCGTGTGATGCGAGGTACGGGTCGGCGGCGAAGCGCGCCTCGGACCTCGCGTCGCCCGTCACCACCGGCTCGCCCGTGCGGGCCGCATATTTCACCACCGCCATCGGCACGTCCTGACTCTGCCTGAGAGGCTCGGACAGACCCGTCTCGATGCGGGGACCCTTCACCGAGAGCCGCGCGACGACGGAGAGCGCTTCCCCGTCGCTGAGCACCAGGGCGCCGCGCTGCGCCCCCGCGTTCTCCAGCGTGAGCTCCATCAGCCGGCCCACCACACGCTCCGGGTCGAGCTCGCTCGAAAGGGCCTGCGCCGCGCGCACCGCGGTTTTCACGTCGAAATTCGCGTCCGTGGATCCACCCGTGGTCGTGGTCGTCGCCGTCACGGTCGTTCGCTCGGGGGAAGGCTCGTGCATGGAGACCTTGAGCACGGCGGGATATCTCGCGCCCAGGTGGGCGACCACGGCATAAGCGCCCCAGCGCGCGTAGGCATCACGCGCCTCGCGCAGGTACATCGCCCCGATGTGGCTCTTGCCCATGGCCAGGCGAAACTCGGCGGCGAGCTGGGCTGCCAAAGCCTCGATGTGCAGGAAGCGGTGCTCGCGGGCGAGCTCGATGGCCTCGTCGTATTTGGCCGCTGCCTCCTCGGTCTTGCCGAGGACGCGGGCGTATTCGGCCTCGACGAGGCGCAGCTTGTGGAGGAAGTTTTCTTCGCAGCCTTCGGTGAAGTAGCGCAATCGCGCGAGGCTGTCCTCGATGTGCTCCCGCAGCCGCGCCCGCTCCTCGGTGCCGGCGGCGACATGCCAGCATTTTGCAGATGCGAGCGCGAGAAAGAGCGGGATGTCCGTCACCGGCGGCATACCGAGGATGTCGGCGCGGAATTGATCTGCCTCCCGCGCCCGCGAGAGCGCGCGCTCCCACCTGCCGGTGACGCAGAACAGATAGGCTTCCAAGGTACGAGCGAGCCCTCCCGTGAAACCGTCCCCGTCCCCGAGGAGGGAGCGCGAACCGCGCGACAAGGGCTCGTCCTCGAGGAGTTTCGGGGCGCCCTCGGGCGTCATCAACACCTCGCAATAGGACGCGACCGCCTCGAAATGGTGCCTTCCCACGGCGTCTCCCGCGCGCTGCACGAGATCCCAGCGAGCCTTGAGCTGCGCGTGGACCTCCGTGAGCGGTAGGCCGCGCCAAACGCGGTAATAAAACAGCTCGGCCAGGAGCCCCCAGCTCGTGCCTTGAAACGACCCGATCTTCAAGCCGGCTGCGATGCCTTGCTCGTAAACCGGGGACGCTTCATCGATGGGCCTCGAGTGGACCAGGTAAATTCCCTTGAGTGCGATGCACTCGGGGAGCATCGGGGAACCCACGCGCTCCGCGGCGCGCACCCCGGGCGTGAGCCAGCGCATGACACGGCGATACATGCCCGTCGCCACCGACCACACGTTGGCAAAGCTGCAGATCATGAAGGTGGCCGCCGGCGTGAGCGCGTCCCGCCGTATCGCCTCGGACAC
Source organism: Polyangium sp. y55x31 (assembly GCF_029946505.1). Classification (GTDB taxonomy): domain Bacteria; phylum Myxococcota_A; class Polyangia; order Polyangiales; family Polyangiaceae; genus Polyangium. The sequence continues at coordinate 15,517 of NZ_JARZHG010000038.1, read as the reverse complement.
GATGCGGGCGATGATGAGCGAATACAACATCGGCCGGCCGCCGTAGATCGTGCAGAGCTGCGCCTGCGTCATCAGGGCATCGATGAGCCGGTGCTCCAGAGACGGATCGATCTGCATTCGATCGAACCCGTCCGGGTGGTGTTCGAGCCATTGATCCAGCTCGGTGGACTCTTGCAGGAGCGCGGCCTGACACGCGTCGTCCGTGTCGGGGAACGTGATGCCCTGCTTCGCGAGCGCGGCTATCCCGAGGCCGATCCCCCGCGCGTACTGACCCGTGGCGACGCAGCAGCGCGTGCGGATTTCCTGCGCCGAGAGCCACGCCACCTCCGGCAGAGACCTGTCCAGCAACGCGAGCGCCCGCGCCTCGACGTCGTCGAACTCCCGCAAGAGATAAGCGGCCTCCAGCCGCTCCAGCCCGATCTCCGCCGATAACTCGCGCTCCTCCTCCCAGGCCCGCTCGCCGAGGAGCGCCTGCGCGTTGTCCAGCAGGTTGGCCATCAATCGGTGCGAGCTCGCGGCCTTCGCGGTGCGCGCGGCCTCGAGGTTCAGCCGCGCGAGCTCCTTGCGCTCCTCCGCCGATTCGAGCCGCGCCGAGCCCAGATTCAGGTGCCGCACGAGCTCCAGGAATTGCTGGGCCGTACCCCCCTCGGCACGATGACGCGCCCGGAGCCGCCGGCCGATCTCGAGGTGCGCGAGGATGCGCTGCTCCGGCGAGATCCGCTCGTAGCTCGCCTGCTGCACGCGGTCGTGCAGGAACCGGTATGCCGCGTCCAGAGCCACATCGCCAATGCCGCCGAGCGCCTGCGCGGGGCGGTAAGCGCCGTCGACCGGCACCACCAGCTCCGCATCCAGCGCCGGCCACAATGCCCCCGTCACCCGGGCGCGCTCCCATCCGCTCAATCGCTCCAGATCCTGGAGATGGAACGTATGCCCTGCGCAGGCCGCGAGCCCCAGAAGCTTTTGCGTCGGCTCGGGCATCTCGCGCACCTTGTCCGTCAGGAGCGCCACCACGTTATCGGTGACGCCCGCCCTCTCCAGCGACGATTGCTCCCAGCGCCACGCCCCGCTCTCCGGGTCCCTCACCACCTGCTTCTGCCGGTGCAGGGAGAGCAGGAGCTGTTCCAGGAAAAACGGGTTTCCGCGGGTCTTGTGCGAAAGCACGCGCGAGAGCGGCAAAACCCGCGCGGGCTCGCTCTCCAGCGTTCGCGAGAGCCACTTTTGCACCTGCTCTCCCGACAGGGGGCCCACCGTCATTCGAGAAACCTTGGCCTCGCTCTTTTCCACCGCCTCCACGAGCTTCCACAGCGGGTGCTCGGGCGGCGTCTCGTTGTCGCGGTACGCCGCGATCACGAGCAGCGATTTGCGCTCCACGTCCGTCAGCAGCGTCTGCAGGATGATCAACGTGGCGCTGTCGGCCCATTGCATGTCGTCCAGGAACATCACGAGCGGCGGGTTTGGCGCCGTGACGGCTCGAACGAAGTTCAGCCACGTCAGCTTCTGCCGATTGAGCACCTGCTCGCCTTCCACCGGCGGCACGGGCGGCAGTTTGCCCATGACGAGGTCGAGCTCCGGCACCACGTCCGCAATCAGACGCGCGTTGTCCCCGACCTCGCGCCGAATTCGCTCCCGCCAGGCCTCGAGCACCGCCTCCGGGCTCGAGAGCCATTGACGCATCAGCGCCCCGAACGCTTGCGAAAGCGCCGCGTAGGGCGTCGACCGTGCGAGCTGATCGTGCTTGCCCGCGATCAAGAGCCCACGCCCCGCCTGCGCGATGTCCCTGTAAACCGTTCGCACCAGCGCCGTTTTGCCGATGCCCGAGGGACCGCCGACGAGCAAAAGCTCCGTCATGCCCTGCGCGGCGCGCGCAAAGGACTCGCCCACCCGCTCGACGTCGCGCTCCCGCCCCACGAGCGCCTGCGGCAATCGCAGCTTGCGCGAAAAGTCCTTCTTTCCCAGCGGGAAGGGCTCCACCGTGCCCCGCTCGTCCCATTGCCGGAGCGCCTCCTCCAGGTCCTCCGCCACGCCGCGGGCCGTCTGGTAGCGGCGCTCGGGATCCTTGGCCAGGAGCTTCGCCACGATGGCCGCCACGGCCCTGGGCACGTCCGGGGCGACGGAATCGAGCGGAGGCGGGTCCTTGGCCAGGTGCGCGTGCACCAGCGAAAGCGGATCGCGCTCCGTGAAGGGCAGCCGCCCTGACATCACCTCGAAGAGCGTCACGCCCAGTGAATAAAGATCCGTGCGCGTATCGAGCGCGCGTGCCGTGCGCCCCGTCTGCTCCGGGGAAATATAAACCAGCGTCCCCTCCAGCGCCTCGGGAATGCTCGCCTCGGTCGCCTCCTGGGACAGGAGCGAGGCGATGCCGAAATCGAGCAGCGTGACCCTCTCACACGCCTCGTCGACCAGCACGTTTTGCGGCTTGATGTCCTTGTGCATCACGCCGGCGGCATGCACGCCCTCGAGCACCCGCGACAGGCGCCGGCCGAGCCGCAGCGCGGACCCGATCGGCAAGCGCCCCTGCTTGGCGAGCAGGCGATCGAGCGAGTCGAGCCCAGGATCCTCCAGCACCAGCGCCGTCGTGCCGCCCTGCTGCAAAAGCGTCCGTGCGCGCGCCACCCCGGGCACGTCCGCGAGCTGGATGAGCGCCTGGTGCTCGTGGATCAGCCGCCCCATCACGCGCGGACTGGGCACCCCGGCCACCGGGCTCTTGATTGCCACGTGCGCTCCCGAGGGGACATGGACCGCGCGCCATACCCGTGTTTCGCTGCCGTCGTAGACGACCTCTCCCAGCGTGTACTCCCGCAGGTCCATCGTTTTCCCTCGCGTCCTTTCCGGGGGCGCGCCGTCCGAGCACATCGATCCTAGATCGAGCGGGGCGAAATGCGACCATCGGTCTCTGGGGAATTTTGATCTTCAGGGCAACCTTGGCGCGACGAAGCCGTGGTCGTCCCTACGCTTCCCGGCGACCGGGGGCTGCACGCGCCGCCGCCGACGTGCTCCGGGGACGGACGCGGGAAGATGCCTCATTCGCGATGGCGGGCGGCCCGCATTGCGACCGCAATGCCATCCTGGAGCGTCGCCTTCGTGACGATACCTTGCAGGGATGCGTTGCCATGGACGAGCGTCCGGGCCACCTCCGCGCGTATCCCGGTGATCACCGTGCGCGTCCCGAGGAGCCTGAGGCCGCTGGCAGCGGCGAGGAGCATGCTGGCGACGTTCTCGTCCACGCGCTTGAGGCCCGTGATGTCGAGAATGACGAAATCGGCGGATCGGCTGCTGGCGCCCTGGAGCATCGCCTCGATGGCCTGCTCGGCCCGGTCGGCGTCCATCGTACCGATGAGCGGCATGACCAGGATGCGATCCGTGATCGGAATGAGCGGCGTGGAGAGCTCGAGGAGCCGGGTGCGCTGCGCGGCGATGATCTGCTCGTGCAGCGCGGTCCTCTCCGCATTCACGCGGCCTTTCTCGACGAGCTCGCGCTCGAGCCGATCCTTGGCGTCACGCAGCTCGTCGGTGCGGGCCATGAGCTCGAGGAGCAGCGCCTCGCGCGCGGCCTCGGCGGCGGCGCGCTGCCGGATTTCCGCCTCCAGGCTCGTATTTTTTTCCTGCAGCGCCCGCGTCATGCGCCGGACGGCGATGTGCGGGCGTATGCGCGCCAAGAGCTCCTCGGAATCGAAGGGCTTGCTTATGTAATCCACGGCGCCCGCATGCAGCCCCTGCAATCGATGCTCCCGATTGCTCAAGGAGGTCATGAAGACGATCTGGGTGTCGGCGGTTTGCGGATTGGCCTTCAGCCGCCTGCACACCTCGAAGCCGTCGATGTCCGGCAACATGACGTCGAGGAGAACGAGATCAGGCTGCTCGCGCTCGATCAGGCGCATCGCCATGTTGCCATCGGTGGCGACGGCGAGGTCCAGACGCTCGCCCGACAATGCTTCGAGCAGCGTGTCGAGGTTGACGGGATTGTCGTCGACCGCGACCACGAGTCCATTGTATTGCGTCAGAGCGTCCATCCCAGCCCCCGAAGAGTTTCCGGCGGACCGTATCAAGAAGCGCCACGACAGTAAAGCGTCAAACATGTGACGACGCTCCTGGAAACGCATGGCGGCGAGTCTGCAAAAGTGGGCCTTTCCGGCGTGGATGTGATTTCGCTTGTACACGATGCAGGGGCGGTGAGCTTCGATTGTGTGCTCGCGCGGTTTGGCTCGACACGACCAATTCTCGCGTCGTTCAAAATTGCATTGACGTGCGCCGCCTCGCCGAGGTTAGTTGGGTGCAGATCGGGATCGTGCATCTCTACGAGACGCACGGGAGGGGTTCGCGGATGGATTTGACGGAGTATGGCTTGGGGGACGTCGCTTACGAGGGAAGCGAGACCCGCGTCTATCGCGCATCGCACCTCGCCTCGGGCGCGAAGGTGGCGATCAAGGTTCCGCTGGCCGAGATGCCGAGCCCCCGCGTCATGGGGCGACTCGTCCATGAGCATCAAGTGCTTCGGCAGCTCGCGGCCGTGCCCGGCGTGGCGCGCGTGCATGCGTTCGAGCAGCGGGACGGCACCGTGGCGCTGGTGCTCGAAGACCCTGGATATCGCTCGGTCGATAAGGTGCTCGCCAAGCAGGGTCGTTTGCCGGTGGCGGCCGGGCTGCGGTTCGGGCGGCGCCTCGCTCGGGTGCTCGAAGGCGTGCATGCCGCCGGTGTGATGCACAAGGACGTCAAGCCGCAAAACGTGCTCGTGGATGATACGTGCGAGCAGATCACCCTGCTCGATTTCGGCATCGCCTCGCTCCTGTCCCAGGAGGCGACGGAGGCGAGCATTCCCGAAGCGCTCGACGGGACCCTGGCATACATCTCGCCGGAGCAGACGGGGCGCACGGCGCGTGCGCTCGATACACGCACGGATCTTTATTCACTGGGCGTGACGCTCTTCGAGGTGTTATCGGGGCGGCGGCCCTTCACGGAGCGGGATCCGCTTTCCTTGGTGCACGCGCACCTGGCCAAGGCCCCGCCTGCGCTCGATACGGTCGCGCCGGAGGTGCCGAGCGCCGTGGCGGCGATCGTATCGAAGCTCCTGACGAAGGATCCCGACCGGCGGTACCAGACAGCCAAAGGCGTGGCGGAGGACCTGGAGGAGGCGCTCCGGCAATGGGACGAGCGCGGCACGGTGGAGCCCTTCCCGCTTGGAAAGAAGGACTTCTCACGGAAGCTCAGGTTGCCGCAGGTGCTCGTGGGGCGGGAGCAAGACGTCGAGCGGGTAGGGGAGTCGTTTGCCCGCGCTGCGCGGGGCGCGGCGGAGCTTCTGCTCGTCGGCGGGCCCTCGGGCATTGGGAAAACGGCGCTGGTGCGCACGGTCTATCACGACATCGCGAAGGCCGGGCGCGGCCTCTTGATTGCAGGCAAACACGACCAGCTCGCGCGGTCGACGCCGTACGCAGCGATGGCCCAAGCATTCGGGGGGCTGATGCGTCAATGGCTCTCGAGCCCGAAGGCGGTCCTCGAGAGCTGGCGAACTCGGATCCGGGACGAGGTCGGAGACAACGCGCGGCTGATTGCGGACGTGGTGCCGGAGCTCGACCTCGTCATGGGCAAACTGCCGCCCGTGCCGCCGGTGGAAGGCGAGCAGGTGCTCAATCGGCAGAAGCTGACGTGGCTGAATTTCGTTCGAGCCGTCACGGCGCCAAACCCGCCGCTGGTGATGTTCCTGGACGACATGCAGTGGGCCGACAGCGCCACGTTGATCATCCTGCAGACGCTGCTGACGGACGTGGAGCGCAAATCGCTCCTGGTGATCGCAGCCTACCGTGACAACGAGACGCCGCCCGAGCATCCGTTGTGGAAGCTCGTGGAGGCCACGGAGGCGAGCGAAGCCAAGGTTTCGCGGCTGACGGTGGGCCCCCTGTCGGAAGAGCAGGTGCAAAAATGGCTTTCACGGACGCTCGAGAGCGAGCCGAGCCGCGTGGCGCCGCTTTCACGTGTGCAATGGCAAAAGACGCGCGGAAATCCGTTTTTCCTGGAGCAATTGCTGCTCTCCCTGCACCGGCAGAAGCACGTGGTGAGGGACCCGGAGAGCGGAGAATGGCGCTGGAATCAAGCCGATCTGGAGCGGGCGCAGGTCACCGATAACGTGGTGGCGCTCCTGACGGACAAGGTGCGAGACATGCCGGACGCCACGCAGCAGCTCCTGGGGCTCGCGGCGTGCGCAGGGCATACGTTCCATCTCCAGGATCTGGAGCGATTGAGCGGATGGGAGCGCGCCCGGGTGACGGGGGCATTGTGGCCGGCGCTGCAAGAGGAGCTGGTCGTGCCGGTCGATGGGGCGTATCGCCCCGCGCAGGCGCTCGGAGCGGTCGGCGAGGGAGCGCTGGACGCTTCGTACCGGTTCTTGCACGACCGCGTGCAACAGGCGAGCTACGAGCGGATCTCGCCGGAGCAGCGCGTCCTCGCGCACCTCGAGATCGGCCGGCGGCTCTGGGCGCGATATCGAGCCGAAGGCGGCACGGCACAACAACTGCTGGAGCTCGTGCGGCACATGAACCAGGGCTCGGCGCGGATCTCGTCCGTTGCGGAGCGCAATGACGTCGCGCGGGTGAACCTGGAGGCCGCTCGCGTCGCAAAGGCGGCGAGCTCGTACCGATTGATGGCCAGCCTGCTGGACAGCGCAAAGGCGCTCCTCGGCGAGCGAGCCTTCGAGGAAGAGCAAGCGCTGTCGGTGGAGATTGCGCTGGAGCGCCTGGAAGCCGCTTATCTCTTGCGCGAATTCGACGACGTCGAAGCACGGGCCCTCGATTTGCTCGCGAGGCCTCTTTCGGTGGTGCCTTGGCTTTCGGCGCAGGAGATCCGCGTCCGCTGCTGCCTGGCGACGGGCCGGTATGCGCGGGGAATCGAGCTCGGCATCGCGGCGCTCGCGGAGCGGGGTTTTACCTTCCCCGCCACGGACGAGGCGTGTCAGCCGGCGCTCGTCGAGGAGTCCGCCGCGCTGGATCGATGGCTGGAGCAGGATCTCGGTGCATTCGATCGAATGCCGCCCGAGCGGTCCCAGGAGTACCGGCTCATCGACGCGCTGATGACGCAGGCGCAGCTCTGTTCGATCTACGGCGGCCGGCCGATGCTTTACACGCTCATCATCGTTCGCCTGGTCTCCGAGGCGGTGCGACGGGGGGCCCTCACGCCGGCTGCGACCCTCATGCTTTGCAGCTTCGCCAATGTGTGGTCGGTGGCGACGGGCATGTATCGCCGCGTCTTGCGCTGGGTCGAGCCCGGGGTACGCGCCGCAACGCGCGTGGGGTCCGCAATGCTCCCCGAGTGCCTGGTGCTGCATGGCATTTACATGGTCTATTCCAGACCTGTCGACGAGACGGCTGCCCTCTACGAACAGGCCATCACGACCGGCTTGAAGATCGGCTCGTTCCAGGGCACGAGCTGGGGCCTCCTGGCCGAGCTGTTTTATTACCGCGCCTGGCGTGGCCTGCCGCTCGCAGAGGTCCACGCGCAGGTCAAGGCTCGCTGGGATCTCGTGCAGCGCTCAGGCGACGCCGTGGGAAGGCACCACTACGAGGCGGTCGCATCTTATTGCGAGGTGCTGATGACGCCCGAGGGCGCCCCGAAGCTCCTCGAGGACGAGCCTTTGTCGCGAGGTTCGCGCTCCCTCTTGGCGGACGGGGACGGTTTCACGGGAGGGCTCGCTCGTACCTTGGAAGCCTATCTGTTCTGCGTCACGGGCAGGTGGGAGCGCGCGCTGTCGCGGGCGCGGGAGGCAGATCAATTCCGAGCCGACATCCTCGGCATGCCGCCGGTGACGGACATCCCGCTCTTCCTCGCGCTTTCGGCGGCGAAGCGCTTGCACGACACCGCCGGCGCCGAGGAGCAGGCGCGGCTGCGGGAGCATCTCGAGCACGGCCTCGAGCGACTGCGATATTTCGCGGAGGGCTGCCCGTCGAACTTCCTCCACAAGCTGCGCCTCGTCGAGGCCGAATACGCCCGCGTCCTCGGCAAGACCGAGGAGGCGGCGGCCAGATACGACGAGGCCATCGAGCTCTCGCGCGAGCACCGCTTCCTGCACATCGAGGCTCTTTCGACCCAGCTCGCCGCCGAGTTCCGCCTGCAAACAGGCAAGAGCCATATCGGCGCCCTGTACCTGCGCGAGGCGCGTGATGCCTACGCGCGTTGGGGCGCAAACAACGTGGTCGCTCATCTGGGCGCGAAATACCCCGCATTGCTCAAGGCGACCGTGCAAGCGTCGGCCGCCGAGCGCGCGACCCTGACGACGGCGATCACGACGACCACGGGCGCCTCCGCGGGCGCGAATTTCGACGTGAACACGGCGGTGCGCGCGGCGCAGGCCCTTTCGAGCGAGCTCGACCCGGAGCGCGTGGTGGGCCGGCTGATGGGGCTCCTCCTCGAGAATGCCGGAGCGCAACGCGGCGCCCTCGTGCTCAGTCAAGGGGAAGCGCTCTCCGTCGTGGCGCGGCTATCGGTGGAGGGGGCTCGCATCGAGACGGGGCTATCGGAGCTGCTCGGGCAAAGCAACGACGTACCGACGACCGTGGTGCAGTATGCGGCCCGCACGGGCGAACCCGTGGTGGCGGGTGATGCCAGGAACGAGGCGCGTTTCGCCGGCGACCCCTATCTCGCATCACATGCGGTGCTCGCGCTCTTGGCTCTGCCATTGACACACAGAGGCCATCTCGTGGGCGTGCTGTACCTCGAGCACCGCGACGTGGCGTCGGCGTTCCCTCCCGCGCGCGTGGAGTTCTTGTCGGTGCTGGCCTCGCAGGCGGCCATTGCCGTCGAAAACGCGATGCTGTACCGGGACCTGGAGGCCAAGATCAAGGAGCGCACGGCCGAGCTTCGGATCGCCAAGGAGGCGGCCGATCGAGCGAACCGGGCAAAGAGCGATTTCCTCTCGAGCATGAGCCACGAGCTGCGCACGCCGCTCAACGGCATTCTCGGCTACGCCCAGGTCCTCGCGCGCGCGCCCGAGCTCTCCCCGAAGAGCCGTGATGGGGTGCAAACCATCCACAAATCGGGCGAGCACCTCCTTTCCTTGCTGGAAGACCTGCTCGATCTCGCGAAAATCGAGGCCGGCAAGATGGAGCTCGTTCCAAAGAGGTTCGACCTCGACGCCACGGTGCGCACCGTGGTGGATCTATGTCGCGTGCGCGCGGTCCAGAAGGGCATCACCTTCACGCAATCGATACGCGCGGGCACGAGGTCCGCGGTCTACGGCGACGAAAAACGCCTGACGCAGGTGCTCTTGAACCTCGTGAGCAACGCCATCAAATTCACCGAGCGAGGAAGCGTGAGCCTCGTCATCGACGAGCTTTCACGCGACCCCGCGAAAGGGATCACGTTTCGGTTCCGGGTCGACGATACGGGCCCCGGGATCGCCTCGGAGCACCTCTCGCGTATCTTCGATCCCTTCGAGCAGGTCGGCGATCACAAGGCAAAAGGCGCCGGCACAGGGCTCGGCCTCGCCATCACGAAGAGGATCGTCGACCATATGGGCGGTACGATCGAGGTCGAGAGCGAGCTCGGCAAAGGGAGCGCATTCACGGTGACGCTCGCGCTCGCAGAAGCGCCCGGTTCCACGAGCGCCGACATGGCGCTCGTGTGGGATACCATCACCGGATATCGCGGCGAGCGTCGCACGATCCTCGTCGTGGACGACAACCCGCAAAACCGAGCCCTGGTGAGCGATCTGCTGGTCCCGATCGGCTTCGAGGTCATTCATGCCGAAGACGGTGAAACGGCGCTCCGGCTGGCCCTGGAGCGGAGGCCAGGGCTCGTCTTGATGGACCTGGCCATGCCAGGCATGGACGGATACGAAGCCACGCGCCGCCTGCGGCAGATGCCCGAGCTCGGCGAAATCGCAATCCTGGTCTACTCGGCGAACGTATCCGGAGTCGAACGGCAAGACAGCGCCCGCGCCGGTTGGAACGATTCCTTGCACAAGCCCGTACAAGCAAGCGCGCTCTTCGAAAAGCTCCAGCGCTTCCTCGGCATAGAATGGATTCATGCCGAGAAGAAGGTCCCGGTCACGGAGGCGCGGGAGAGAGGTCCGCTGGTGCCGCCGTCCGGCGAGGAGCTCGCCGTTTTGTCGAAGCTGGTGATGTCGGGGCGGGTCCGGAACGTGATCGCAGAAGCGGCACGGATGGAGCAAAACGATCCGCGACTCGGCCCATGGCTCGAAGAGCTCCGAGGGCTCGTGCGGACATACCAGTTGCGGAAGCTGCAAGAGTTCGTCGATGGATATGCCGCAGGCACGGTCATGTCCGGCATGAGCGCATAGGATACCTGTGCGCCCTGTCGCTGGGGCTTTGCCCCAGGCCCCAGCAGGGGCTGTCCGCCCCTGCACCCGGACCAGCGCAAGCGCTGGACTCGGGGTCGATGAACTGCGCAATGCGCAGTTCATCGAACGGGCCAGGTCAAGACCGGCGACGACCCTGCCCGTCAAGACCGCAGCGCTGACGCTTCAAGCTTGAAACGGACCCTCACGGTCTTGCCACCGGCCCGTCGGAAAAACTGCGCACCGCGCAGTTTTTCCGCCCTCGGTCCAGGCCGTGCCTGGTTCGGGTCGAGGGGCGAACAGCCCCCGCGGGGTCCGGGGCAGAGCCCCGGCTCCAGGGGCTCAGACCTTCTTGAGCTGTACGCCGAGCTCGTCGAGTTGTTCGGGGGCGACGCCGGTGGGCGCGTCCGTCATGAGGTCTGTGCCTTTTTGCGTCTTCGGGAAGGCGATGACGTCGCGCAGGCTGCCTGCGTTGCAGAGGAGCATCGTCAGGCGGTCGAGGCCGAAGGCGATGCCGCCGTGCGGGGGCGGGCCGTAGCGGAATGCGTCGAGGAGGAAGCCGAACTTTGCGCGGAAATCGTCCTCGGAGAGGCCGAGTGCGGCGAAGACCTTGGCTTGTACCTCGCGCTGGTGGATACGGATCGAGCCGCCTGCGATTTCGTTGCCGTTCAGCACGAGGTCGTAGGCGCGCGCCTCCACGCGTCCGTTGTCGGTGCCGAGGTGTTGCACGTGCTCCGGCTTCGGAGACGTGAACGGGTGATGTGCGGCGACCCATTGCCCGCTCTCGGCTTGCTCGAACATCGGGAAATCGGTGACCCAGAGGAAACGCCATTGTCCTTCGGGGATGAGCCCGAGCTTGTGCCCGAGGTGCAGGCGCAGGCCGCCGAGCACTGCGTTCACGAGCTTGAACGAGCCGAACTGGAAGAACAGGAGATCGCCGGGGCCGGCGCCGAGCGCGGAGTTCACTGCGGCCCGCGCTTCGGGCGTCACCGTCTTGCTGAGCGGCGACTGCGTCCACTCGCCGCCTTCGCCCACGCGCGCTCGCGCGAGGCCGCGTGCGCCGAATCCCTTCACGAACTCTTCGAGTTTGTCGGCCTCCGTGCGCGACAGCGACGCGGCCTCCTTTGCGGGGATCCGGAGCGCTTTGATGATTCCCTTCTGCTCGAGGGCGGTCTTGAAGAGCGGCACGCCGCCGCCTTCGAGCGGGCGGAGCACGTCGGTCAGGTCGGCGAGCTCGAGCCCGAAGCGCAGGTCGGGCTTGTCGGAGCCGTATTTGAGCATCGCCTCGCGGTAGCTCATGCGGAGGAACGGCCGCGGCAGCTCCACGTCGAGCACGTCCTTCCAGGCGCGGGCGATGAGGCCCTCCATCGTCGCGTAAATGTCCTCCTCCGTGATGAAGGACATCTCCACGTCGACCTGCGTGAACTCCGGCTGTCGATCGAGCCGGAGGTCCTCGTCGCGGAAGCAACGCACGATCTGGAAATATCGCTCGAAGCCCGCGACCATGAAGAGCTGCTTGAAGATCTGCGGCGACTCGGCGAGCGCATAGAAGTTCCCCGGGTTCAGGCGCGAGGGGACGAGGAAGTTTCGCGCGCCGCCGGGGGTGTACTTCACCATGAAAGGCGTCTCGAGCTCGGTGAAGCCTTCGCCGTGGAAGTAATCACGCGCGGCGCGGTAGAGCTTCGAGCGCACCAGGAAGTTTCGCTGCAGCGCGGGACGGCGCAGGTCCAGGTAGCGGTGCTTCAGCCGGATTTCTTCGCGCGTGTCGATCTCGTCCTCGATGAGGAACGGCGGCGTCTCCGAGCGCGAGAAGATGTGGAGCTGCTCGGCATTCACCTCGACCTCGCCGGTCGCGAGCTTCGGATTGGGCTGCCCGCCCGACGAGACGCGCGTCACCACCTTGCCGGCGATGCCGATGCAGTACTCCGAGCGCAGCTCGCTGGCGAGCTCGTGCGCTTCCTTCCCGATCTCCGGGCCGAAGACCACCTGCGTCAGGCCCTCGCGATCCCGCAGATCGATGAACACTCGGCCGCCGTGGTCCCGGCGATGCGCCACCCAGCCCATCAGCACGACGTCCTTGCCGACGTCGCTCGTACGCAGCGCGTTGCAGGAGTGCGTGCGCTTCTTGTCCACCAAAAATTCCGACATGGCGGCGCAGCATAGTCGCTCACGCCGCTACATCAACGGGGCAGGCAGGTCGCACGTTCGCTTTTTGGTGGCCTTCCCAACGCGGCCCCGACACGCGCGTGGAGGCGAAGCGGACGTGGTCCCGCCGTAAGGCGTCGCTCTGCAAGGGCGGCTTTGGTAACATGGCCGCTCGTCCAGAGTGTAGCTTTTTCCCTTCACGATACGGGGTGAAGAATGTTGGCAGCGAAGCGATGGTGGTTTGCTCTTCCGGTCTCGCTGGCGGCAGCGTGCGGGGCGGACGACAGAGGTCCGCAATCGGGGGACGCTTCCCTTTCGGCGCAGGCGAAGGCGCCCCCGGCAGGGGAAGCGGTGGATCACGCGGGGCTGCGCGCCGCCTACGTGGCGGCGGTGCAAAAGGACGCCTCGCCCGCGTATCGGCTGGAGCGTGGCGACAAGGGCACGATTTCCGCCCGGAATCCGGCGCAGGGCCTCTCCGCGGAGCTCTCTCCGGCGGGGGTGCGGGTCGCCGTCGACGCGCGGGCCGATCGCCCGTTCGAGTTTTCGCTCGACGCCGTGGGTTGCGACGGCGATCTCGAGCCTGCGGCCGAGGCTTCACCCGAGGCGCGCGGCAATCGCGCCGAATATCGCCGCGGCGATGTCGTGGAGTGGTATTTGAATGGCCCGCTCGGCCTGGAGCAGGGCTTCGATCTCGCGAAGCGGCCCGCGTGCCGCGAGGCGGGCGGCGGCATGGTCACGCTTTCGATGCGCGCCGAGGGGCTCCTGCCCGAGCTCACGGCCGAGGCGGACGCGGCGCTCCTGCGCGACGAGGCGGGCGAGGTGATCCTCCGCTACACCGACCTCTACGTCACGGACGCGAACGGCCGCGTGCTCCCGTCGTTCCTCTCGGCCGAAGAGGGCCGGCTCGCCATTCACGTGGACGACACGGGCGCGATCTATCCGATCGTGGTCGATCCCATCGTATGGGCCGAGTCGCAGAAGCTCCTGGCGAACGACGGCGCGGCGGACGATGCGTTCGGTTATGCGGTGGCGATCGACGGGGACACGGCCGTCGTGGGCGCGCCGGACGACGACGACGCCGCCAAGGGCGCGGACGCAGGCTCGGTGTACGTGTTCCTCCGGAACGCCGGGAACAACACGTGGACGCAGGCGCAGAGGCTCCTTTCGGGCGATGCCTCGCTCACGGCCGGCGACCGGTTCGGCCGCGCGGTGGCGATCTCCGGCAACATCATCGCGATCGGCGCCCCGATCGACAACGCCAGCCGCGGCGCGGTCTTCGTCTTCCAGCGGACGGCCTTCGGCTCGAATTTCACGCAGCTCCAGAAGATCGTCGCGGCCGATAATGCCGCGGGCGACAGGTTCGGCTCGTCCGTCGCGATCTCGGGCACGACGCTCGTGGTCGGCGCGCCGTTCGACGACAACGGGGCCAACGTGGACGCAGGCTCGGCCTACGTGTACCTGAAGGGCGCGACCACGTTCGCGCAGCAGGGCGCGAAGCTCACGGCAGGCGCAGCGGCCGCCGGGCAGGACGAGTTCGGCACGTCCGTCGCGGTCTCGGCCGATACCATCGTCGTCGGCGCGTACGCCGATGACGACAATGGCACGGCGTCGGGCTCGGCGTTCGTGTTTTTCCGGACCGCCGGCGTCTGGGCGCAACAAGCGAAGCTCGCCCCGCCCGACGGCAAGGCGAACGATTGGTTCGGCTACTCCGTCGCGATCGCTGGCGACACCGCGCTCATCGCCGCGCCGCTCGCCATGGCCTCGCAAGGCAAGGTGTACGCATACACGCGCACGGGGGGCGTCTGGGCGCAGCAGGCGCAGATCCTCGCGGCGGACGGCGACGGCGGGGATCAGTTCGGCTACTCCGTATCGCTCGTCGGGGACACGGCAGTCATGGGCGCGCGTTACGACGATCCGCAGTCGACCGGCTCGGCCTACGTGTTCCTGCGGACCGCGGGCGTGTGGGCCCAGGAGAAGAAGCTCACGGGCTCGGACGCCGGACTCGGCGATCAGTTCGGTTACGCCGTCGGCGTGAGCGGCTCGTGGGCGATCGTCGGCGCCGAGGCGCACACCGGCGCGGCCGCAGGCAGCGGCGCCGCGTACATGTTCACGCCGCAGAACAAGCTCGACAACGGGCAGGCGTGCCAGATCGGAAAGGACTGCGCGAGCGGCTTCTGCGCCGACGGCGTCTGCTGCAACACGGCCTGCGGCGGCGGCGTGGCGAGCGATTGCCAGGTCTGCAACCTCGCGGGCGCGGTGGGCACCTGCACGCCTTCTGCGGCCGGCACCGAGTGCCGCATGACCGGCGGCGCGTGCGACGTGGCCGAGATGTGCGACGGGACGAGCACTGCTTGCCCCGCGGACGCAAAGGTCGCGGCCGGCACCGAGTGCCGCGCCTCGATCGGCGGCTGCGATCCGGCGGAGACGTGCGACGGCGCGAGCAACGCTTGCCCGGCGGACGCAGTGGCCGCAGGCGGCAGCGTTTGCCGCGCAGCCGTGGGCGCGTGCGACGTCGACGAGATCTGCGACGGGTTCACGCCACTCTGCCCCGGCGACAACCTCGTCCCGGCAGGCACCGCATGCCGGGCCGCGGCGGGCGCTTGCGACGTGGCGGAGAGCTGCGACGGCGTGAACGGCGCTTGCCCGGCGGACGCGAAGGTCGCCGCAGGCACCGAGTGCCGCGGCATGGCAGGCGCGTGCGACGCAGCGGAGACGTGCGACGGCGCGTCGGACGATTGCCCAGCGGACGTCTTGTCGAGCGCCGGCACCGTGTGCCGCATGGCGATCGGCCTCTGCGACGTGGCAGAGAGCTGCGACGGCGCAACGGTGGATTGCCCAGCCGACGCGCTCGCCGTGGCAGGCACGGAATGCCGCGCAGCGGCGGGTGAGTGCGACCTGGCGGAGCTTTGCGACGGCGCGATCGTGGATTGCCCGGCCGACGGCACGGTGCCGGACGGCACGGCTTGCACCGACGGCACCTGCCAGGCAGGCGCCTGCGAGACGGGCGAGGGCGGCGCGGGCGGCGCCGGCGGCGCAGGTGGTGCCGGCGGCGCGGGTGGTGCCGGCGGCGCAGGCGGCGCAGGCGCGGGTGGC
>NZ_JARZHG010000037.1 GCF_029946505.1 Polyangium sp. y55x31 | reverse complement strand
GTTGCCCCGCACCCCAGCAGGGGGCTGTCCGCCCCCTGCACCCCGGACCAGGCACGGCCTGGACCGAAGGCCGAGAAACCGCGCGATGCGCGGTTTCTCGGACGGCCCGTGGCAAGACCACGAGCGGCGTTGCCAAGCGAGACGGCGGAGCTGCCTTCCTTAGCCGGCCTGTTCGATGAACTGCGCGGAGCGCAGTTCATCGACCACGAGTCCAGCGCTTGCGCTGGTCCGGGTCCAGGGGTGGACAACCCCTGGTCGGGGTCCGGGGTGAAACCCCGGCGGCTACGCCTGCTATTCGAACTCCAAGCGCCAGCGCAAGTCGGCGCCGAGGTTGCCGAGGGGCGAGCTCGAGACGTCGTTCGTGTTGTCGTATGCGCCTTGCACGATGACGCGTTTGCCGAGACGCCACTCGATGCTCGAGCGGACTTCGCGGTTTTCGGTGATGCCTGTCGTCACGGTGGCGCGCACGTCTTCCGTGATGCGCTTGCCGAGTGTGACGGTTGGCTCGGTGCGGCCTGTGCGTGACGAGTAGGACGTGCCGAATCGGAACTCGTCGATGAGTGGCACGATCGTCTTTACGGCTTTGTCTGCGCCGGTGAGTGCGGCGAGTGCTTCGAGGCCCACGGTTTCGCCGAGCGACGAGGCGAGACCACGATCCATCTCGGCTCGCGTGAGGCCGAGCGTCAGCAGGAGGACGATGTCCTCCTGGCCGAGCGGCGGATCGCTCGTGAGGTCGAGCTTCACGTTTTCCTGATCGCCGTGGGCGTAGAGGTTGATGCGCCATTGCTGCCCGAGTGTCGCTGTCGCTGCTGCGCTCGTGCTCGTGTCTGCGGGCGCCGTGCCTGCGGCGCTCGTTGCCGCGTAGCGCCGGTACTCGGTCTGTGCGCGCAGATCGATCCGCGGCGCGAGCCGGAGTGGATCGTCGAACCGGACCGAGCCCTCGCGCACCGTGAACTCGCTGTTTCGCAGCCGGAGCTTCGAGTCTGGCAGGATGCGCAGGTTGCCGCGTGCGCCGTAGCGCTGGTTCGTCCCGGAGAGTGCGAGCCCGGGTGGCGTCACTTCGAGCAGCATGTCGACGAGCCCGTTCGAGAAGCGCATCGGCCGCGGCGAGACCACGTTCACGTCGAAGCGAAGCGCGTCGTTCTTCGGGTCGTAGGTCTCGACGGCGGTGCGCTTTGGCCCGCCTGCGAGCTGGTTCAGATCGAGGCTCAGTGCGATTGGCCGCGAGTACGTGAACGACGTGAGCGACACCGTCCCCTTCACCTCGGGCAGGTTCTTCTCTGCGCGCTCCTCGTCGGACGTGCTCGGGCGGAATGTCGCGGAGAGATCGGCGTCGGTGGTCAGGTTGATGCCCTCGCCGAGTGGCATCTTCACGCCGCGTGCGAGGATCGAGGCCTCGGCCGTGCCGAGCTCGAAGCCGCGGATCGGCATGCGCCCCGTCAGGCTCACCTCGCCGCCGCCGACCTTCGCTGCGCCGCGCAGGATGCGCACCTCGCTGTTCGTGACCGCGACGTCCACCTCGACGTCGTCGATCGACACGGGGAAACCTCGTAGCGCGAGCTCGCCGCCGCGCAGCCGCGCCGAACCTCCGTAGCGCAGCGCGTTCGTCGTCCCCTGCACGCGCAGGTTCGCTTCGAGCGACCCTTTGGCCCGCGAGACCTGCGGCATGTCCGTGGACAGACGCCCGAGATCGAGAGGACCCACGCGCAGCCCCACGTCGAACTCCGGCGCGGTCACGAGCCGCTGCACGCGGCCTCCGAGCGCGATCGGCGCGGACAGTCCCGAGCCGCTCTGCACGACCAGCTCGAGGTCGGGCAGCGCGAGCGTGTTGTTCTGCACGACGATCGGACCGGGCGTCCCGCGCAGTGACACGCGCCGCCCGCCGCGTTCGAGATCGAGCCCCGTCAGCGCGACGACCACGTCGCTCTTCGCGAGATCGTCGAGCGGCAGACGCCGGATTTCGAGCGCCGCGTCGAGGCTCCCGTGCGGGGGCGTGGCGCTGAACGCGACGCCGGGGATCAGGTTCGCGAGTGTGCCGAGATCGAGCCCGCGCGTCGTGAGCTTCCCCGTCACGACCTTGTGCTTCTGCCGCGTGATGCGCACGTCCTCGAGCGAGAGCTGCCCGCCCGCGACGAGACCGTCGACGCGGAACGTGCCCGCGGACGCGTCCCTGTCGAACTCGGCCCGATCGAAGGGCGCCGAGCGCGGGTTGCCGCAGCGCGTCCAGCCGATCGTCTTCACCTGCGTGTTCTCGGATCCCATGAGCACGCGGAGCTGCGACGAGGGCAGCGACGAGGGCCCGATCCGGATCGGCGAGATCTGCACGTCGGCCTGCGCTTCGAGCTGGCTCACCGTGCCCGAGATGTTCGCGATGGCCGAGACCGAGCCGTCGAGCGGCTTGCCCATGCGGCCGAGCGCGTCGAGGTGATCGATCGGGATCCCCGTGGCGATCGCCTGCCCCGAGATGCGACCGCCCGGGCGAACCGACACGGTCGCGAGCAGCGAGCCCGAGCCCTTGCGCAGGCTCGCCGCGTGCACGTCGAGGTTCATCCCCGCGGCGCCCGCGTCGCGATCTTCCCAGTCGAGATCGACGTCGACGTCGCCGTCGGAGTACTTCTCGCCGAAGAGCGACACCTCTTCGAGGTGCATCTTCGTCTTCACGCGCAGGCGGCCCGCGCCGCAGCGATCCTCGGGCCCGCCGATCACGAAGTGCACCCGCGCCGTCCCGCTCGCGTTGCCGTCGATCTCGGCGAAGCGCGGATCGTCGTCGAGGTGCACGATCCGGTAGAAGTCGTGGATCCAGAGGTGCGGCGCGCCCTGCGTGTCGATCTCCGCGTCGACCACCACGTTCGGCCCCGCGTCGAAGTCCACGTGCACCTCGGGCGCGCGGATCTTGCTGTCGCCTTTGCGCAGGTGCACGTCGGCGAGGCGTAGATCGAACGGCTCGAAGAACACGCGCGCGCTCTCCACGTCGCCGAACGAGAACGCCGCGAACTCGAAGCCCTTGATCGACACGTCGGCCTCGACCTTCGGCCGCGTGAACGGCCCGCGCGCCGCGGCCGTGATCTCCGCGATCCCCGCGATCGGGATGTTGCGGAGCGGCGAGAGCTCCGAGAGATCGACGTGCGAACCCTTCGCGATCTCGATGTCGAGGAAGCTCTTGAAGAACAGTTTTACGGTGGTGTGGAGCTCCGACTTCGGCGTCTCGATCGCCACGTCGTCGAGCACGATCCCCGTCGGCCGCACCCGGAACGTGCCGCGCAGCGTGCCCTCGGCCACGCCCATCATGTGCCCGCGCGCGGGATCCGTCGTGGGTTTGTCGAAGACCTCGAAGTTCCGCGTCGAGAACTCCATGGGCCCATCGAGCGAGAGCGGGGAGAGCGTACCGCTGAACCGCTCGAAGTGGCCTCGCTCGAGGTTCCACGCCACGTGCGCCTGCGGGTGCACACCGAGATCCCGGAGCAGACCCGGGAACTGGATGTCGCGCAGCTCGATCGGACCCGCGGTGAGCGGCGCGCCCTGCGCGAACGGCTCGATCTTCACGTCCGCGATCGTCGCCGTGCCGTCGGCCCACCCGACCTCGATCTTCGACACGCGCACCACGTCCTCGGCGATCGACAGCTCGCCCTCGAACGTCGTCGCGAAGACCTTGCCGGACAGCCCCGGCCGATCCGCCTCGATGCGCCCAGCCACGCGCGGCAGCGTGGACTTGCCGTCGTGCTCGACCTCCACGTCGAGCTCCACCGCGCCCGTGAGCCACGGCGTGTCCACGAAGCGATGCGCGATCGGGATCGGCAGCCGCGTCCGCACGCGGCCACGAAACGCGGGCATCACGAGCGGCGCGCCTCCCTTCGGGAGCTCCACGCGCAGCGCGCCGAGCGCGAGCTCCAGCGAGCGCCAATCCTCACGCGGCAGCTCGCACCCCGGGCTCGTCCCCTCGTCCGGATCGAGATCCGCCGCGCCGAGCAGCCGCAGCCGCCGGACGAGCAGCCCCTCTCCGTCGACGCGAACCCGCGTGTCGAGCCGGCAGATCACGTCCTCGTCGACCATGTCCTCGTCGGGCCGACCGGGCATGGGGTGCGTCCGGACGATCGTGCTTTTCCCGGCGCGGAGCGCGATCTCGAAGGCTCCGTCGTCCTCCGCGGACACGTCCACGTCGACCTCGTTCGTCACGACGTGCACGCCCTCGACGAGCGCGTCGATGCGCGCGTCCGTCACGGCGAGCGACGAGAACGGAGCCCGCGTCTTCTCGGTCGACGGCTGCGAGGCGGGCAGCTTGTACGTCAGGTTCTTGAGCGCGCCGCCTTCGACGACGGCGCGGATCCGCGGCCCGAGCACCTCGACCTCGCCCACGTCGAGCTCCCCGTCGAGCAGCGAAAACACCCGCGGACGAACGCTGATCCGCTCCACCGAGAGCACGGGCGCGCCGCCGTCGGTCGCGTCGACGACGAGCTCTTCGAGATCGATCGCCATCGGCCAGGCTTGCACGGCGACGCGGTAACGCGCGACGACGCCGAGCTCCCGTTCGATGAGCGTCGCCGTCTCGCGCGCGGCCCACGCGCGCACGGGGCCCGTTCGCACGAGCGCGCCGAGGACGAGTGGGATCGCCCCCACCAGGGCAAACAGCGCGCAGAGCGCGATGGCGAAGGCGCGGCCGACGTCTCTACGCCCGCGTTTTCGCGTGCGTTTGTTCGTCGGGGTGCTGCCGGAAGCCATGACGCCGAGCTTACCTCAGGCCTGTCCCACGTGCCGGGATCACCTTTCGCGAAGCCGTTCGGCGCTTTACGCCGCGCGAGAATCCTGGAAACATCCGGCTGTCTTGCGTGCGAGGTCCGGGTGCGCGTGTGCTCGGCCTCGTGTTGTTCGGAGGGCCGATGCGATCGACGATCCCCGCCACGCTGGTGGCGCTTGGCTGCTTGGCAATTCATGCGTTCGGCTGCGCGGGCGGCACGGACGAAACGACGGGGGGGGGCACCGCCGGGGCGGGCACCGGCGGCACAGGCGGTATGGGAGGCACCGGCGGCCAAGGTGGCGCCGGCGGCGCGACGTGCATGCCGACCGACGAGGTGTGCGACGGCTTGGACAATGACTGCGACCAGGACGTCGACGAGGACTGCCCTTGCGTCGAGGGACAAACGCAGTCCTGCTACTCGGGTGTCGCCGGCACGCAGGGGATTGGCGCTTGCACCGCGGGCCAGCAAAAGTGTGATCTGAATGGCAAGTGGAGCAAGTGCGTCGGCGAAGTCGTGCCGAAGACGCAGGAGAGCTGCAACGGTATCGACGACGACTGCAACGGGTCCGTCGACGACATGGCGCCGACGACCTGCGGCTTCGGCGCCTGCCAGGTCACGGTCGTCACCTGCGAGAACGGCCAGCTCAACCAGTGCACCCCGCTCCCGCCCTCGCTCGAGGTTTGCGACGGCCTCGACAACGACTGCGATCAGATCCCCGACGACTCCTTCCCCGAGAAAGGCAAGGCCTGCACCTCGGACAAGCTCGGCGCCTGCGCCAAGGGCAAATACTCCTGCACGAACGGCGCGCTCGTCTGCGTGCCCGACGTCACGCCCATCCCCGAGACTTGCAACGGCATCGACGACGATTGCGACGGCACGGTGGACGACAGCATTCCGGGCACGGGCGGCGAGTGCGGCACGGGCCTGCTCGGCGTCTGCGCGAACGGCGCGATCTCGTGCAATGGCACCTCCATCGACTGCTTCCCGGTCACCCCGCAATCGCCCGAGAAGTGCAATGGGCTCGACGACGACTGCGACGGCGTGATCGACGAGAACAACCCGGAGGGCGGCACCGCCTGCCAGACGGGTCAATCGGCCGGCTGCTCCGCGGGCACGCGCAAGTGCACGAACGGCGCGATCGTCTGCGAGCCGAACGCGTCGTCGACCCCCGAGCAATGCAACGGAATCGACGACAACTGCAATGGCGTCGTCGACGAGGGCAACCCGGGCGGGGGCGTCGCGTGCGCCTGCGCCGGCACGACGGCCTGTTCGGGCGGCCAGCTCATCTGCACGTCCGCCACGCCGATATACCTCTACGAGGATTTCGCCAACGCCCCGGGCTGGACCCTCGGGCCCGAGTGGGAAATCAATACGGCCATCGGCGGGAGCTGCACGAACTTGAGCGGCACCCACAACGATCCCACGAACGACACCTCGAGCTCGTCCGACAACAAGATCGCGGGCGTCGTCATCGGCGGCTGCTCGACGAGCTCGCAGAGCGCGACGACGCACGGCTATTACTACCTGACGAGCCCGGCCTTCAACACGTCGGAGGCGCCCGGCGTCATCCTCCAGTTCCAGCGCTGGCTGAACAGCGACGTGTCGCCGTACATGAACAACGTCATCGAGGTGTTCAACGGCACGGCGTGGGTCCAGGTCTGGCAGAGCGGCAGCACCGCCTCGACGGCGTCCTCGTGGACGAAGGTCTCCTACGACCTTTCCGCGTACAAGAACGCCAACATGCGTATCCGCTGGGGCTTCAACATCGCCTCCTCGGGGATCTACCCGTATGCCTCGTGGAACATCGACGACGTCGTCGTCGCGTCCACGCTCTGTCCCTGAGATTCGTCTCCCCTGTCGAGCCCGGGCGATTCTCCGCGCCGCCGCGGAGAATCACCGGGGCCCCTCCTCTCGGATTCCCGCTACTTCACGCCATAGGTCGCCACGACGGGCGCGTGGTCCGTCGCCGCGTCCACGTCATTGCCGTGGCGAATGGTCACGGACGCCTGGTCGAGCATCGCGGAGAGCAGCGGATTCGACATTTGGTGATCCACGAGCTCCAGCGCGCCCTGATAATCGTACGTCCACCGAACGTTCGCCGGGACGAAGTCCGGCGCATTCGTGTACAGCCCGTCCCCTTCGCCCATGACGGCGAGATACGGCGGCGAGCCGGGCGTGTCATTGAAATCGCCGAGCACGAGCACCGCCCGCGACGGGTCCTCCTTCACGAGCGCATTCGCGATCGCGCGCGTGCGTTGCGCCTCCGCGAGGCGCTTGTTCGGATTGTCGTCCTCCTTCGCCTTGAAATGCACGCCGAGGAGCACGAGCTTCCGCCCGTTGTAGGTCAGGTGATATTCGGGGCAATCGCGCGAGAATCGATACGTCGGCCCCACCGTCCCGTTCAGCGGGAATTGCTCGTCCTTGTGCGAGACGACCTTGTCGATCGGCAACTTCGACACGATCGCGATGTCGATGCCGCGCGGATCGTTGCCGTCCACGAGCCCGATGCTCGTGTATTTCCCCCCGAGCTCGCTCTGCACGAGGTCCGACAGCGACGCCTCGTTCTCCACCTCCTGGAGCACCACCACGTCCGCGTCGATCGCAGACAGCACCACGCCGATCGCTTTCCGATGGGTCACGTATTGCGCCGTGGTCCTCACCACCTCGTCCACCGCCGCGCTGTCGTTCTTGTCGTTCAGGTAATTGCGCACGTTCCAGTTGGCCACGCGCAGTGGCATCGGGTCTTTCGGCGCCCCTCCGCCGCTCCCGCCCGCTCCGCCGCCTCCACCGCTCCCGCCGCCCCCGCCGGCGTCGCCGCTCGAATTCTCGCGGACGCGGCCATCCTGCCCGCATCCGCCGCTCGAAAGCACGAGCAGCGCGGCGGCGAGCGCGCCGCTCGCCGTGAGCCTCGCCGCGCGGGCGAGGCCTGACCATCCACCAAAAAGAGAGCCCTGGGACCGAGAAGAAGCATGCAACATGCGCTCAGTGTCCCGTCGCCATTCCGGCGGGGCAAGCCCCGCGTCGTTCCGGGCTTCCACGACGCGTCACGCGGGTCGCCGCCACGACACCGGGCCTCGGCGAATGCAAGGCGTCATGGTCGCGTGCATTGCGACGGACAGACCGACGAGACGCCCTGAAGGAAAAACCCCCGCGGATCGGGCAGATCCAGCGGGGGTTTTTCTTTGGCGTTCGAACGAACGAAGCGTCAGCCCACGTCCGTCATGCGCCGGTACCGGATCCGGTGCGGCTCGTTCGCGTCGGCGCCCTTCCGCCGCTTCAGATCCGCCTCGTAATCCTCGTAGTTCCCCTCGAACCACACGACCTTGCTGTCGCCCTCGAAGGCGAGGATGTGCGTCGCGATGCGGTCGAGGAACCAGCGATCGTGGCTGATGATCACCGCGCAGCCGGCGAAATCGAGCAGCGCCTCCTCCAGCGAGCGGAGCGTGTCGACGTCGAGGTCGTTCGTCGGCTCGTCGAGCAGGAGCACGTTGCCCCCGCGGCGGAGCAGTTTGGCCAGGTGCACGCGGTTGCGCTCGCCGCCCGAGAGATCACCGACCTTCTTCTGCTGATCGGCGCCCTGGAAGTTGAACGACGCCACGTACGCGCGCGAGTTCACCTCGCGCTTGCCCACGAGCAGCGTCGGCTCGCCGCCCGAGATCTCCTGCCAGACGCTCTTGTTCGGATCGAGCGCGTCGCGCGACTGATCCACGTACGCGAGCTCCACGCTCTCGCCGATCCGCATCGCGCCCTTGTCGGGCTTCTCGAGGCCCATGATCATCTTGAACAGCGTCGTCTTGCCCGCGCCGTTCGGCCCGATCACGCCGACGATGCCGCCGCGCGGCAGCGAGAACGAGAGATCGTCGATGAGCAGCTTGTCGCCGAACGCCTTCGACAGGTGATCGGCCTCCACGACCACGCTCCCGAGGCGCGCGCCGGCCGGGATGTGGATCTGGCTCGGCGAGTACTCCTTCGCCTTCTGATCCTCGGCGAGCAGCGTCTCGTACGCCGCGAGGCGCGCCTTGCTCTTGGCTTGCCGCGCGCGCGGGTTCATCCGCACCCATTCGAGCTCGCGCTCCAGGGTCTTCTGCCGCGACGACTCCTGCTTCTGCTCGAGCTCGAGGCGCTTCTTCTTCTGCTCGAGCCAGCCCGAGTAGTTGCCCTCGTACGGGTAGCCCATGCCGCGATCGAGCTCGAGGATCCAGCCCGCCACGTTGTCGAGGAAGTACCGATCGTGCGTGACGGCCACGACGGTGCCCGTGTACTCCGCGAGGAACCGCTCGAGCCACGCCACGCTCTCGGCGTCGAGGTGGTTCGTCGGCTCGTCGAGGAGCAAGAGATCCGGCTTTTCGAGGAGCAGTCGGCAGAGCGCCACGCGGCGACGCTCGCCGCCCGAGAGGTTCGCGACCTCGGCGTCCGGGGGCGGCAGGCGCAGCGCGTCCATGGCGCGTTCGAGCACGCGATCGAGCTCCCAGCCGCCCGACGCGTCGATCTTGTCCTGCAGGACCCCGTACTCTTCGAGCAGCTCCTCCATGTTGTCCGGCGACTCGCCGAACAGCACGCCGATCTCCTCGAAGCGCTTCATCAGCTTGCGCGTGTCGGCTACGGCTGCTTCGACGTTTTCGAGCACCGTGCGGCCCGCGTCGAGCTTCGGCTCCTGCTGGAGGAAGCCCACGCGCGTGCCGTCGGCGGGCTTCGCTTCGCCGAGGAACTCCTTGTCGACGCCCGCCATGATCCGGAGCAGCGTGCTCTTGCCTGCGCCGTTGTGCCCGAGGACGCCGATCTTCGCGCCCGGGAAGAACGAGAGCCAAAGGCCCTTCAGCACCTCCTTGTTCGGGGGGTGCACCTTCCGGACGTCCTGCATCGTGAAAATGAACTGATGCGCCACGTTTGTCTTACCGCTCTCGCGAGTTGATGGATGGGTGAAGTGAGGACGGGGGTTCGGGGGCGCAGCTCGGCTCGTCCGAGCGGAGCCCCCGAGCGTCGAACTGGGGGCGGCGAAGGATACTGAAAGCCAACGATTCGTCACGCCCGACGTGCGGGGTCTCCCGAACGTTCAGGCCTTCCCGAGGACCTTCCGGACGAGCGCCAGATCCTTCTTTCCGAGCTCGCCCGTCACGACGAGCACCGAGAGATACAGCGCGCCCGTCACGAGGCCCTCCACGAGCACGGCCGGTTTGCCGAGCCAAGGCAGCCGCATGCCCACGGCCACCGTCACCGCCGCGGCCACGAGCACCCGCACGAGCGAGAGCGGCGCGACGAACGCCCCCGCCTCGCGCCGCAGCGCGGTGGCCGCGACGACGGCCACGAGGCCAAGCGCGATCGACGTCGAGATCGCGGTCCCGAGCAGCATCGGCGGGCCAAACGGGAAGCGCGGCGTCACCACCACGCACCCGAGCGCCACGAGGCAAACCGCGAGCGCGTTGAAGGTCGCGCTCATCCGCTCACGCCCGAGCCCCGTCAGCGCGGCCGAGCTGATCCCGAGGATCGCGAACGACCCCATCCCGAGCGCGAGCACCCGGAGCACCGGCCCGCCGTGCTCCCAGATCGCATTGGATTTGTAGGCAAAACGCAGCACGTGTGGCGCGAGCGCCGCGATCGTCCCCGAGACCGCGCCCGTCACCACGAGCGCGATGCGCACGCCCGCGCGCGTGTACTCGGCGACGAGCGGCTCGCTCTTCTCGGCGCGGGCCTTCGCGAGCATCGGGAAGAGCACGAAGCTCACGGACATGAGGAGCTGGTAGGGCAAAAACGAGAAGAGCTGCACGCCGCGGTAGATCCCGATGAGATCGTCGGACGCGGTCGCGGCGAGCCCGAGCCGGACAGCCTCGCGCCCGACGAAGCGGCTGAGCAGGAGAAGATCGGTCTGGAGCAGGAGGTTCAGCGCGAGCTGGCCGAGCGCGAGCGGGCCGAGGAAGCCGAGGTACTCGCGCGCGCTCGGCCCCGCGGCGCCGCTCTTGCCCACGCCCGAACGCGTGATCGCGATGGGCACGATGAGCGCGGCCGCGGAGACGAACCCCAGCGTCGCGCCGAGCGTCCCGCTCCCGCCGAGACGGAGCAGCGCGAAGGCCCCGACGCCCATGCCGATCGTGCGAAGCAGCCCGTAACCCACGTCGAGCCCGGCCTGATCGAGGAAGCGCCTGCGTCCGTTGAGCGAGCCGACGAGCGGCGCGTAAACGCCGTAGAGCAGCACCACGGCGGCGACGATGCGCAGCGGCGTCGCCACGTGCGGGGCGCCGACCTCGGCGGCGATCGTGCCCGCGGCGAGCGCGAAGCCGAGCGAGAGCACGACCGCGAGCACCACGTGGACGCGCAGCGTGCGCGCGAAGGCCGCGTCCACGTGCTCTTCCGTGGCCGTCGAGACCACGCGGGACACGCCCTGGATCGCGGTCGCGACCACGACGTTGTTCAGCACGCCGACGATCGCCAGCACGCGGGAGATCTGCCCGTAGCCGGCCTGCCCGAGCAGCCGTTCGAGGAGGAGCTGCTGGGCGAAGCCGAAGACGATGAACGAGACCTTCGCGAAGGCGATGGCGAGCCCGCCGCGGCCGGCCGTGCGGGCGGCGCTCGGTGCCGCGGGGACGGGGGCGGGGGCGGCGCCGCTTCCGGCAGGCGCGGAGGCGTTCGTCGCGGGGGCGGGCGCGGCGTCTTGCACGGCCGCTTCTTCGCAGAACGCGCGGGGGAGAGCAACCGCTCGTTACCGGGCCGGAAGGCGATCTTCGCGTGTGCTCGAAAAAAGTTCTTGACGGGCGAAGCTCCGCGGGTATCCTCGCGGTCCGTTTCGACGACGCCATTCCAGCTTAGCTCAGTCGGTAGAGCAGGCGGCTGTTAACCGCCGGGTCGCTGGTTCGAGTCCAGCAGCTGGAGCCAATTCCCCTCTTTGCGAACTCCGCAGCGAGGCGCAGGTCGCAAGTAACGAAGCCCCCACGGCGTATGCCCTGGGGGCTTTGCCTTTTCGCGGGCTGTTTTCCCAGGGCGCGGCTGTGAAGCACGACGTGATCGCCCGGTCGTACGCGGCGACCGGTCTTCCCGTGCGCGTCGGGTTCTTCCGCCACCGCTGCGAACACCTCCAGCGCCGACCGTTGCACGGCTAGCCAGCGCTCCCCGTCGACACGGAAGCGCGGCGTTTTGCGCGACGATCTCCGCGAGGAGCCCCCATGCGGTCGTGCTGTATCGGGCGCCTCGAAGCGCGCCGCCCCGAGGCCGAGGTGATGCTCGTTCGTCGACCCGAACCGGCGACCCGAGCCACGCGCTTGACAAACCGATAAGTCTAGGCTTATGTGTTGTCCATGCAGAGCGCAGCCGCGGCCGAGAACAAGATCTTCCAGGCGCTGGCGGACCCCAGCCGCCGGGCGATCTTCGAGTCGCTCACGCGCGGCGAAGCGGCCGTGAAGGACCTCACGGCGCGCTTCGACATCTCGCAGCCGGCGGTCTCGCAGCACCTCGCCGCTTTGAAAGACGCCGGCCTCGTGAACGGCCGGCGCGAGGGGCGCTGCGTCTACTACCGGGTGGAGCCGCGCGGGCTGAAGCCGCTCGTCGACTGGATCGCGCACTACCGCGCCTTCTGGACGGAGCACGTCGATCGCCTCGAACGACTGCTGGAGAAAATGGACGAATGAATCTCATCGACAAGACCGCCCCGTCGCAAACCGATTCCATTTCATTCGAGTTCGAGTTGAATCATTTGCCGGAGAAGGTGTGGCGCGCGCTCACCGACCCCGTGCTGCTCACCGAGTGGCTCTTGCCCGTCACCGGATTCGCGCCCGCGCCGGGGACCGCGTTCACGTTGAAGACGCAGCCGTACCCCGGGTGGGACGGCACCGTGAATTGCCGGATCCTCGAAATCGAAACGCACAAAAAGCTCAGCTACACGTGGGTCGTCGGCGACATGGAGATCGACACCGTCGTGACCTTCACGCTCACGCCCACGGCGTCGGGCACTCGCCTCTCGCTCGTGCAATCGGGCTTCAAGCCGGCGCAGAAGCAGAACTTCGGCGGCGCGCGTTATGGCTGGAAGATGATGGGCGGCAAGCTCGTCGACCTGCTCGCGAGGCTTCCATGAGCCGGTCGAGACTCGTGGCCTACTGGGTGACGACCTGCTGGGTCGCGCTGGGCATGGTCTCGGGCGGCGTGGCCCACGTCCTCCACGTGCCAGCGAGCGTCGACGGCTTCGTGCGCCTCGGCTACCCGCTGCACTTCGTCACGCTCCTCGGCATCTGGAAGATCCTCGGCGCGCTCGCGCTCTTGGCGCCGAAATTCCCACGCTTGAAGGAGTGGGCCTACGCGGGCATCGTCATCGACCTGACCGGCGCCGCCTTCGCCTGGGCCGTCGTAGGCGCCAGCGATTCCGTCAGCAACGCTGGTCACATCATCGCGCCGCTCGCGGGCCTCGTATTGACGTTGACGTCGTGGGCGCTGCGGCCGGACTCGCGCAAGCTGCCGGGTTCTCTTCACAAACCGTTGGTGTTGGCGACATGAGCGCGAACATTGCCTCCTCGAATCCGCATCCCGCGGACAGCCACGATCTGATCCGCGTCCGGGGTGCCCGCGAAAACAACTTGAAGGACGTGAGCGTCGAGATCCCGAAGCGGCGGCTGACCGTGTTCACCGGCGTCTCGGGATCGGGCAAATCGTCGCTCGTGTTCGGTACCATCGCGGCGGAATCGCAGCGGCTGATCAACGAGACCTACAGCGCGTTCGTCCAGGGATTCATGCCGACGCTCGACCGGCCCGAGGTCGACGTGCTCGACGGGCTGACGACCGCGATCATCGTCGATCAGGAGCGGATGGGCGCCGACCCCCGCTCGACGGTCGGTACGGCGACCGACGTCAATGCCATGCTGCGCATCCTCTTCAGCCGCCTCGGAAAGCCGCACGTCGGCCCGCCGAGCGCGTTCGCCTTCAACGTCCCCTCGGTCCGCGCGAGTGGTGCGATCACGGTCGAGCGCGGCGCCACCAAGGCCGAGAAGGTGACCTTCACCCGCGTCGGCGGCATGTGTCCGCGCTGCGAGGGCCGGGGCTCGGTCAACGACATCGACCTGACTCAGCTCTACGACGACAGCAAGTCGCTGAACGATGGTGCGCTCACGATACCCGGCTACAGCATGGATGGCTGGTACGGCCGCATCTTCCGCGGCTGCGGCTTCTTCGACCCCGACAAACCGATTCGCAAGTTCACCAAGAAAGAGCTGCACGACCTGCTCCACAAGGAGCCGACCAAGATCAAGGTCGACGGGATCAACCTGACGTACGCGGGGCTGATCCCGCAGATCCAGAAGTCGTTCCTCTCGAAGGACGTCGATTCG
Source organism: Polyangium sp. y55x31 (assembly GCF_029946505.1). Lineage (GTDB taxonomy): Bacteria > Myxococcota_A > Polyangia > Polyangiales > Polyangiaceae > Polyangium. The sequence goes on along the minus strand of NZ_JARZHG010000037.1, from coordinate 102,337 downwards.
ATGCAGCCGCACATCCGCGCCTTCGTGGAGCGCGCGGTCACGTTCACCACGTGTCCCGAGTGCAATGGCACCCGGCTCAGCGAGGCGGCTCGGTCGTCCAAGATCAAGGGCAAGAACATCGCCGACGTGTGCGCGATGCAGATCAGCGACCTGGCCGCGTGGGTGCGCGATCTGGAGCAGCCGTCCGTCGCGCCGCTCTTGGCGGCGCTGCGGCACACGCTCGATTCGTTCGTGCAGATCGGGCTCGGCTACCTCTCGCTCGACCGGCCGTCAGGCACGCTCTCGGGCGGCGAGGCGCAGCGCACCAAGATGATCCGCCACCTCGGCTCATCCCTCACCGACGTCACCTATGTCTTCGACGAGCCGTCGATCGGGCTGCATCCGCACGACATCCAGCGAATGAACGACCTCTTGTTGCGGCTTCGCGACAAGGGCAACACCGTCCTCGTCGTCGAGCACAAGCCGGAGATGATCGCGATTGCCGACCACGTCGTCGACCTCGGCCCCCGCGCCGGCACGGCGGGCGGCGAGGTGGTCTTCAAAGGCACCGTCGACGGGTTGCGGGCGAGCGGCACGCTCACCGGGCGTCACCTGAGCGACCGGGCTTCCCTCAAGCCGTCGGTGCGCAAGCGGTCCGGTGTGATGAAGGTGCGCGGCGCCAGCGCGCACAACCTGAAGAACGTCGACGTCGACATCCCGCTCGGCGTGCTGGTGGTGGTGACCGGCGTGGCGGGGTCGGGCAAGAGCTCCCTGATCCACGGCTCGGTGAGCGGCCGAGAAGGGGTGGTATCGATCGACCAGAGCGCGATCCACGGCTCGCGGCGGAGCAACCCGGCGACGTACACCGATCTGCTGGAGCCGATCCGCAAGGCGTTCGCGAAGGCCAACGGCGTCAAGCCCGCCCTGTTCAGCGCCAATTCCGAGGGCGCGTGTCCGACCTGCAATGGCGCCGGGGTGATCTACACCGACCTCGGGATGATGGCCGGTGTCAGCACGGTCTGCGAGGACTGCGAGGGCCGGAGGTTCCAGGCGTCGGTGCTCGAGTACCGGCTCGGCGGGCTCCACATCGCCGAGGTGCTCGACCTGTCGGTCGAAGAGGCGGTCCGCTTCTTCGGCAAAGGCGAGGCGCGCACGCCGGCCGCGCACGCGATCCTGCAGCGCATGGCCGACGTGGGGCTCGGCTACCTGCGGCTCGGCCAACCGCTCCCCACGCTGTCGGGTGGTGAGCGACAGCGGCTCAAGCTCGCGACGCACATGGGGGAAGACGGCGGCGTCTACGTGCTCGACGAGCCGACCACCGGATTGCACCTCGCCGACCTCAAGCAATTGCTCGGGCTCCTGGACCGATTGGTCGACGCCGGCAAGTCGGTCATCGTGATCGAGCACCACCAGGCGGTGATGGCGCACGCCGACTGGATCATCGACCTCGGCCCGGGCGCGGGCCACGACGGCGGCCGGATCGTGTTCGAAGGCACCCCGGCCGACCTGGTCGCGGCGCGGTCGACGCTGACCGGCAAACACCTCGCGGCGTACGTCGGCTGACCGGTCGTCACATCGTCCGCTCGTTTCACCTCGACTGCGCGAGCGCCACCGCGTCGGGACCCGCGGGGAAATGGAGCTTCCCCGTCGTGTCGTTCGCGGCGCGCCATACCACCTCGGCCACGTCGGACTCGCGCGTGACGACCGTCGTCTTCCTGAAAGAAGCGAAGATGCGCTCTGCAAAAGGCGCGTACGCCTCGGGGACCAGCCCTTCCATGCGGGCCCCCCCGTTGCTCGCGAAGCTCGTGCTCGGGCCATAGCCGGGCTCGACCAGTTTCACGCGCACATTGAATGCCTCGAGCTCGAACGCGAGCGACGCGGTGAACCCCTCGATGGCCGTCTTGCTTGCCGTGTAAACGGCCACCAGCGGCATCGGCGCCAGCGTCACGCTCGACGTCACGTTCACGATCACGCCCGACTTGCGCGCGCGGAACTGGGGCAACACGGCCTGCGTCATCGCCATTACGCCGAAGGTGTTGGTCTCGAACACGTCACGCACCGTGGCCATCGGCGTGACCTCGAAGGCGCCCAGGAGCCCGATGCCCGCGTTGTTGACGAGCACGTCGATGGGCCCACTCTCCTCCAGCGCAGCCGCGATACGCTCGGGCTTCGTCACATCGAGCGCAATCACGCGCAGCCGGTCCGATCGCGGTAAAACGTCCTCGCGCGGCGTTCGCATGGTGGCGATTACGTTCCACCCCTGTGCGTGGAAGTGACGCGCGGTCTCGAGGCCATAACCGGAAGAGCAACCCGTGATGAGCACCGTTTTCATGTCGGCTCCTTTGCCGCGATGCGCGCGGCGTTCATGGGTGTGAATGTAATGGCATCGAGCCGGACGATCTACCATGGAGAGTCCGAATTACATTTGCTAGAGTCCGGACATGAACGACCCTCTCTCGGAAGTCATCGCGCTGCTTCAGCCGCGCGCCGTGTTTTCGAAGCGCATCAGCGGCGCCGGCCGCTGGGGTGTTCGCTACTCGGACTTTGGCCAGCCGAGCTTCTGTGCCGTGCTCGAGGGCAGCTGCCGCCTCGCGGTGGACGGCCAGCGTGCCCTCACGCTCGAGGCAGGGGACTTCGTACTCCTGCCGGCGACGCCGGGTTTCACCATGTCGGGCTTCGAGCCGGTGACGCCGGAGCGCATCGACCCCAAGGTCACGCCTGCGCCGACGGATGAAGTCCGTCATGGCACGCGTGGGGGACGCCCCGACGTACGGCTCCTCGGCGGGTATTTCGTCTTCGACTCGCCGGACGCGGCTCTCTTCGTGTCGCTGCTGCCGGCGGTTTTGCACGTGCGCGGCGTCGAACGGCTCTCGGTCCTGGTGCGGCTCGTCGGCGAGGAATCGAACGAGCAGAGAGCGGGTCGCGACCTCGTGCTCACGCGGCTCGTGGAGGTGCTGCTCATCGAAGCGTTGCGGTCGACGTCGGGCGACGACGCGCCGCCGGGGCTCCTGCGCGGATTGGCGGATGCGCGGCTCGCGCCGGCGATACGGCAAATGCACGGTCAGCTCGCGCGTTCGTGGACGGTGACTCAGCTCGCGAAGACTGCGGCGCTCTCACGCTCGGCGTTTTTTGATCGTTTTACCCGCACCGTGGGCCTGTCGCCGATGGAATACCTGCTCGCCTGGCGAATGGCCGTCGCGAGGGATCTGCTGCGCCGCCACGATCTCGGAATCGCCGAGGTCGCCGAGCGCGTCGGTTATGGCTCGGCGAGCACCTTCAGCACGGCGTTCAGCAGGCACGTGGGCCAGCCTCCGAGTCGATATGCGCGTGCGGGGGTAGAACTTCGTGTTGATTGAAAGTTCGCTCGCCTCGACCTATCTGGGCGCGTGAGGTGCTCGTCCCGGCCGTGCGGGCCGAATGATACATGCGCCGCGCGTCGTCGCGGCGTCAGACGCGCTGCCGCACGTGGAGCCTGAACCCGCTTCCGCCGACCTCTTCGAGGCCTGGCTTCAGCGTGAGCGCGGGGATCTCGTAATCTCCGCCGTTTTGCTTGCGGTAGGCGATTGGCTCCTCGGTCCACAGGCCATCGAGCCGCTTGCCGAGCTCCTCCCGGATACGTGCGAAGCGCGCTTCATCCATCTTCTTCGCCCTGTAGACGACGAATGACGGCAGCACTTCGAACCCTGGATAGTGCAGGATGCCGCGTGTGATGGGGAAGAGCAGATCCTCCATCGGCCCGTTCACGCCGCGCTCGCCGTAGTGCGAATCCCAGCCACCGGCGGTCACGACGAGCAGGGCGCGTTTGCCCTGGAAGATGCCTTCGCCGAAGCGATCCCCCCAGTGCCGATCGGAATGCTCGCCGACGCCGTACGCGAAGCCGTAAGCGTAGACGCGCTCCACCCATCCCTTCAGGATCGCGGGCATCGAGTACCACCACAGGGGAAACTGGAAGATCACGGCGTCGGCCCAGCGAAGGTCGGCCTGCTGCGCGGCGACATCGGGCGGCTGCGTGCCCGTGGCGTAGGCCTGTTGCGAGTCGGCTTCGAGGTCGAGCGGACCGTCGGGCGCGCGCGCCGGGAAATCGTCCGCGTCGATCGTGGGCTTCCAGCGCATGGCGTAGAGATCGGCGACACGGACGTCGTGCCCGCGCTGCGTGAGCCGGTCGACGGTGAAGGTCTTGAGCGAGCCGTTGAGGGATCGCGGTTCGGGGTGCGCGTAGACGATGAGCACGTTCATGGTTCTGTTCTCCGGCCCTCGTGGAGTCAGGCCGGAGGTGAACATCGACGTTCGGTGTCGATCTCGCAAGTACGCACAAGTTTGGTATGTAGTATCAGAAAGAGAACCAAAGGAACGCACGGCCGCGATCGCGGCCCGACGCGGAGCAGGGAGTCATGGCGACGAGTTCGTTGGCGAGGCAGCGGAGCCAAGGGAAGAGTGGATGCGCCGTGGAATCGGCGCTGGCGGTGATTGGCGGACGCTGGAAGGGCGTCGTCTTGTATTGGCTGTCGAAGGGGACGCTGCGGTTCGGCGAGCTGCGGCGGCTGCTCCCCAATTGCACGCAGCGCATGCTGACGCTTCAACTGCGCGAGCTCGAGCAGGACGGCCTGGTCAAGCGCACGGTGTTCGCCGAAGTCCCGCCGCGCGTCGAGTACGAGCTCACGCCCTTCGGCAAGAGCCTCGAGCCCATCCTCGTCGCCCTGCGCGACTGGGGCGAGCGTTATCACCGCCGCCTGCCCTGACGCGCGCGTCGTGACATCGCGCTTGCGGCGAACCGAGCGGAGTGGCATCCTCCGCCCCGGATGACGATGCGTTTCGCAGTTTTCTTGCTCGGCTGAGCGTGGCCCCAGGCCCGCACGAATCGCTGTGCGCGCTTGCCCGCGTGTGGGCAGGCGTGCGCCACGTCTCGGTCCGTTTGCAGGAGAATCGTCATGCCCCATCACCAGGACGCGCTTTCCGAAGCGCAGATCGATCAATTCGTTCACGAAGGCTACGTCCGTATCGACGACGCCTTCCCGCGCGACCTCGCCGACGCGTGTCGCGCCATCTTGTGGCTCGCAACCGGCTATACGCCCGATGATCCGTCCACCTGGACGAAGCCGGTCGTTCGCATCGGCGAGCTGGCCCATCCGTCCTTTCGAGCGGCGGCGAACACCCCGAAGCTCGTCGCCGCCTTCGATTCGCTGGTCGGCGTCGATCGCTGGCTCCCGCGCGCGAGCCTCGGGACGTTCCCCATCCGCTTCCCATCGCCCGATGATCCAGGGGATTGCGGATGGCACATCGATCCCAGCTTCGGCTGGGAGAACGAGCCGAACTTCCTCGCGTGGCGCGCCAATGTCGCATCCAAAGGCCGCGCGCTCTTGATGCTCTTTCTCTTCTCCGACGTCGGCGAGGACGATGCACCGACGCGCCTTCGCATCGGCTCGCACGTCGAGATCGCGCGCCGCCTCGCGCCGCATGGAGAGCGTGGCCTCACGCTCGGCGAGCTCGCGAGCACGGGTTTTCGCGAATCCGCGCACCTACCCGAGGCGCTCGCCACGGGCCCCGCGGGGACGGTTTACCTCTGCCACCCGTTCCTGGTGCACGCGGGGCAGCCCCATCGCGGCCGCGTTCCACGTTTCCTCGCCCAGCCCCCCTTGTTGCCGCGTGTGCCCTTCGAGCCCACACGCACGGACGGCAATGACTCGGCGGTCGAGCGGGCCATCCGCCTCGCGCTCGCGCCCGCCGGGGAGAAAGAAGCTGAGAATCGTTCAGAGCGGGGGCCTTCGGGCTGAACGAGGCCGCTGCGGGTGATTGGGCCACCGCTTCCTTCGGCGTCGCGGTGGCCCGTCGCCCACGTGAAAATCGGCGCCTGTGGCTCCGATGGGGCCCGCGCTGGGCTTCGCCTAAAGCGCCTCCGCGAGAGGGGCGAGTCGCACGCGCGTGGAGAGCGCGTGGAGGGCGAGCAGATGGAGAATCTCGCTGACCGTCGTGCAACCGTCGGCGACGACCGTGACATCGTATTTCTCGGCCGACTTCGAGAGCGCCGTGTGGGTGACGCAGTTATGGGTCATCATCCCGCAAAGGAGGAGCTCCGTCGCGCCAAGCGAGGCGAGCGTGGCCTCGAGCGTCGTGTTCACGAAGCTGTCTGCATGCGCCTTCACGACGACCGGCGCGCCCGGGGCCGCCGTCGTGATCCGCGTGTGGATCTCGGCGCCCGTGGTCCCGCGGTTGAAAAAGGGGGCAGGGCCCCGCGAAGTATCCGCGAAGTGCTGCACGAGGACGACGGGCACGTCCTTCGCGCGCGCGACGGCGACGGCGCGCTCGATGACCTCCAGCGTCGCCTCGGCATGCCAGAGCGGAAATGCCCCGTCCGAGAAATAGTCGTTCTGCACGTCGATCACGATCAGCACCTTGCCCATGGATTCGCCTCCTGCCGCGGCGGTCTCTCCGCCCGCGCTCCACACCTTACGGTCGCGGGTGCTCTTCGGGCAGTGGCGAAACCGACAATCTACAGGCTACATTTGCCACGTGCAGCCTTCGGCCCCGTCCATCGAAATTGGCATCCTCGAGTACCCCGGCGTGCAGGCCGCCGCGGCGCTCGGGCTGCTCGATCTGCTCGCGTCCGCGTCGCGGCTCGCCGCCGAGAGCGGAGCGCGGGCGAAGAGCCTCTCGCCGCAGCTCGTGCGCGTCGATCCGAAGCGTGGGAGGCCGCCGACGCCGAGCGTGCCTTTCTCCGCGCTGATCCTGCCGCCGAGCCTCGGAGACGCCGCGGCGCTGACCCGGCTCGATCCTCTCGCGTCGTGGCTCGCCGACCGTCACCGTGACGGAACGATCCTCGTGTCGGTGTGCGCCGGCGCCTTCCTCCTGGGCTCGACGGGTCTGCTCGCGGGGCGGCCCGCGACGACGCATTGGGCGCTCGGCCCACGCTTCAGCGAGCTTTTCCCGGACGTACACCTCGACACCTCGCGGCTCGTCATCGAGGACGGCGACATCATCACGGCGGGCGGGGTGATGGCGTGGATCGACGTTGGGCTCATGATCGTGGCGCGCCACCTCGGGCCGTCCGTGGTATCGGCGGTCGCGCGTTTTTGGTTGGTCGATCCCGGCGGCCGCGAACAACGCCATTACGGCAGCTTCACCCCGATGTTCACGCACGGCGACGACGCCGTGCTCCGGTCCCAGCGCTTCCTCCACGCGAGGCGGGATCAGAAGGTCGAGGTCGCCGCAATGGCGAAGGCGGCGCGGCTCACCGAGCGCACGTTCCTCCGCCGCTTCACGCGCGCGACGGGACACACGCCGGTCGAGTATCTCCAGCTATTGCGGGTGGAGCGCGCGAGGGAATGGCTGGAACAGTCCGCGCAGAGCTTCGACGAGATCGCGTGGAAGCTCGGTTATGCGGACGCAGGCGCGTTCCGACGCGTGTTCCAGCGCGCCGTCGGGCTCTCGCCGAGCGAATACCGAAGCCGATTCCGTGTCGCCGTGCCGCCGAGGCGCCGGGCGCGGTGAGGAGATGTCGCGCGGGGCTGTCGAATTTTCTTGCGGTTAGTGAGCGACTAACTAAGTATCTTGGACCGTGCCGCTCTCCGCAGAGTCCGAAGCGACGTTCACCCGCATCCTCGACGAAGCCGAGGCGCTGTTCGCGACGCGCGGTTATCGGCGTACGCGGCTCTCGGAGGTCGCCGCGGCCGTCGGGGTCAGCGAACCGGCGCTCTACCGCTACTTCCGCGGCAAGGACGCGTTGTTCGAGCAGGTGCTGCGGCGCGCCGCCGCCTCGCCTGGTCCTTACGAGCCCCCCCAGAACCTCCCGGTGCCGAACCCCGAGCCCGGCCAGATCGAGTCCTTCCTGCGCGCCTTCTTCGAGGAGAGCCGCCGCGTGGCAGCCCTCGAACGCGCGCTCCTCGGGCCCGCTCCCCGCACCACGGAGGAAGCACGAACGGAGCTCGCGGGCGTCGTCGGCGAGCTGTTCGACCTGGCGACGAGGTATCGGGCGGGGGCGCGCATCATGAACGCGAGCGCGCTCGAATCACCCGAGCTCGGGCGCATCTGGGACGAGAACGTCCGCGGGTATTTGACGCGCGCCGTGGAGCGCTACCTCGGCCAGAGGTCGGACGAGGGAAAACTCGCCTTGCCCACGGATCCCATCGACGCGGCCGTCGTCGTCGCGAGCCTCGTGACGAGCCACGCGGTGCACGCGGTCGAGCTCGGGCTGCCCGGCTCCGTCGAGCATCGGCGCGGGGTCGTCGTCGCGTCCGTCGTCGCCATGCTCGAACCCAGAAAGGTCATCCGATGAAGCTGCCCATCCCCCTGCGCACGCGCCGCTGGGACGACGAGATCGCCCGGCTCGATCCCGAACGCGATTACGAGGCCATCGTCTTCGCGCTCTCGAACCACGTCTTCCCGTTCGAGATCCTCCTCGCGATGGAGATCGCGCAGCTTCGGACCTTCACGATCCCGACCATCAGCAAGCTGCTCCACGCGACCGGGCAGTACGAGCGCGAGGGGCCGAAGCGGCTCGACGACACGAAGGCCATCCTGAGCGAGATCCACCGGCCGGGCCTCGAATCACGCGCGAGCCGCGAGATGGTCGAGCACCTGAACCGCATTCACGGGCTGTACCGGATCTCGAACGACGATTTCCTCTACACGCTGAGCACCTTCGTCTTCGATCCCATCCTCTTCATCGACAGATGGGGCCACCGCGCCATGACGGAGAAGGAAAAGGACGCCTTCTATTTCCTCTACCGCCGGCTCGGCGAGCTCATGCACATCCGCGACATCCCGGGGAGTCGCGCGGCGTTTTTCGCGTGGCGGCAGGACTACGAGCGCCGCGCGCAACGCTACACGAGCGAAAACGAGGCCGTCGCTCGGGGCCTGCTCGTCGCCGTTCAGGGCCTGCTGCCGCCCGCTCTCGCCCCGTACATCGAGCCCGCGGTCGTCCTTCTCACGGCGGACGCCGGGTTCCGCGCCGCTCTTGGTCTTCGCGAGCCCGATCCTGGCCTCGCTCGCGCTCTTCGCGCGTTCCTCGCCGTCTATCGCCGCGCCGCGCGCCACGTCTCGCTCTACGAGCACCGTAAATTCGAGGACAGCGATATCTACCGCTACTACCCGACTTACCCCTCGGGCTACGACCGGCTCCGCCTCGGCCCCACCAAAGTGCTCGAGATTCTCGCAAAAAAGGGGGCCGAGCGAGCCGTCGCCGAAGAGTAGCACCCTCTTGCAGCGCGTGGTCGGCAATCTGGAGGCGTAATGGCGTTTTGCCCGCCGAGCCTCGTCAGAGGCTCTTGCCGTCGAACTCCTTCACCTTGAACGCGCCGAGATCCACGTCGTCGAGCGTGCGCACGTTGATCGCGTACATCTCGGTGCCGTCGGGCATCGAGCCGCGGGCGAACGAGCGCACCCCACAGATCGGGCAGAACAGGTGATGGATGTGTTTCTTGCCGAACTGATAATCCGTGACCACGTCCCCGCCCGAGAGGACCGTGACCGCCGCGGCCGGCACGAAGGCCAGATACGAGCCCGTCTTCATGCAAATGGAGCAATTGCACGACACCACGTCCTGGATGCCGGCCTTCACCTCGTAACGAACCTTGCCGCAGTGACACCCGCCCGTGTACGTCTTCGCCTCGGTCATGTGCTCGACTCTCCTCGTGCGTCGTCCTGACGCCCGGCGCAGTTTGTCCGAGCGCTCGTCCCAGGTCCACGGCAAAGTGCATCGTACGCGGCTCGCCGTCTTCCCGGCATTTCCAGCGGAAACGAGGCGATACCGTTCGCTCACCTACGAGGAGGCGAGCCCGGTCACGCCGCGAGCGGCATCGAAAACGAGAACGCGCTCCCCCGACCGACCTCACTCTCCACCCAGATGCGGCCGTGGTGCTGCTCGACGATCGCCTTGGACAGGTAGAGGCCGAGCCCCAGGCCGAGGTAGGAGCCCGCGCGCACGCTCACGCCGGGGACGCGATAGAACCTATCGAAGACGTGCGGGAGCGATTCTCTCGGGATGCCCGGCCCCCGGTCCCTCACCGTGACGATCGCCTCCGCGCCAGATTCCTCGAGCGAGAGCTCCACGGGCTCCTCCGGCGCAGAGTATTTGTACGCGTTGGCGAGCAGGTTGGCGATCACCTCGCCCGTCCTGTCCTCGTCCGCGAGGATGTGGACGGGCTGTTCAGGCAGGTGGAGCGAGAGCGGGCGCCGCGCCACCAGCGACTGCTCGGCCCCGGCGCTCGTGCAGATGGCGCGTAGATCGCAGTACGTCTCCTTGAGCGCGAGCTTGCCCGCGGCGATCGCCGACACGCTCAGCATCTCGTTCACGAGCCGCGTCATGCGATCGATCGAGCGGGAGAGCCGCTCGAGCCGCTCGGCGAGGCGTGGTTCGAGCGAAAGGAGCTCGCGGTGGACGAGCTGCACGTTGAGCTTCATGCAGGTGAGCGGTGTGCGCAGCTCGTGGGAGGCGATCCCGAGGAACATATCCTTGAGCCTCGACTCGGCCACGGCCGCCGCGTGGAGCTCCGCCGCTCGCCGGCTCTGGATGTCGGCGAGCGCGACGGAGAGCTCGCGCGCGACGCGGAGAACGAAGGCGCCGTAATCGTCGTCGAGGGCGCGCGCCGAGCGGAGGCCCACGACCAGCATGGCCGCGCGGCCCGACGGCGAGCCGCCCGCCACCGGAATGACCGCCGCGCGCTTCGGCGTGCCCGCGAGCGCATTCATCACGCAGAGCCCGAGGCCCGACGTCGAGACGAGCCGCATCTCGTTCTCGCGCGCCACGCACGCCATCTCCCAGGGACACCCGGGCGCGAGCGCGATCTCGCGGAGCGCCTCGGGCACCTCGGCCGCGAGCCCCGCGGAGGCGCGCAGCGTGGCCCTCGTGCCGGCCGGATCGAGTTCGTAGAGGAATGCGAAGAAGACGTCCCGCAGCGTGTAAGAGAGGGCCTTCGGCAGGATCCGGTAGAAATCGTCCTCCGTTTTCGCCGGGCGGAGCGCCTCGGTGAGCAGGCGGAGCGCGCGCTCGCGCCGCGCGGCGAGCACGGCGCCCGTCGTCTCGATGCCGCACATCAGCGCTCCATACACGGAGCCCTGGTCGTCTCGGATGGGGCTGAACGAGATCGACACGTACACTTCCTCGATGTCGTTGCCGCGATCGAGGTGGAGCATGAGATCCTTGCCCGTCACCGGCTGCCCGGCGTGCCAGACCTGGCGCAGCGCCCATTCGAAAAAATCCCAGCTCTCCGGCCACACCTCACGCGCGGGCCGCCCCATCGCAGCGGGGTGCTTGTGGCCGAGGAGCGCGGAGAACGCGTCGTTGTAGACGACCTGCGCGCGGGCCGGATCGGCCCCGAGGAGCACGCAGAGCGGGATGCCGCTCGGGAGCGCCGTTTCGAGGAGCGCCCTCACCCGCGGAGGCCAGCCCGAGAGGGGGCCGAGCGGCGTCTTTCCCCACTCGAGTCGCGATATGAGTGCCCCCGTCGCGCCGGATCTCGCGATGAGATCGGTCGTCACTTCCCCATCCCCCTTGCATTACATGTTCGGGTCGAGGATCACCTTCGCGAACCCGTCCTCGCGGCGGCTGAGCTTGGCATACGCCTCGGGCGCGGCGTCGAGCGGCATCCGGTGGGTCACGACCTGGCTCGGGCGGGCCCGGCCGGAAGTGACGAGATCGCGCAGGCGACTACCATAGCGCATCACCGGAGTCTGGCCCGTTCCAAAGGAGATTCCTTTTTCCCAGAGCTTGCCGAACGAGATCTGGATCTCTCCCTTCTTCGCGTGCGGGTTCTTCCCGCCCGGGTCCTCGGGGACGTAGAGGCCGACGATGCCGATGTGGCCGGTCGGGTTGACCAGCCGGATCAAATCCTCGATGATCCGATTTGGCGCCTCGTGGGACGGATCCGACCAATCGACGGCCTGGAATCCGACGGCCTCGATGCCGGACATCACGCCATCCATCTTGGCCGCGGCGGTCCCCCGGGCTTTTCGGAGCGCGATGATCTGCTCCACCGGATCGCCGCGCATGAAGTCGATGGCCGTCGCGCCCATCGCCTCGGCCCGGGCGAGCCGGTCCGGCACGTAATCGACGACGTAGATCTCGTCCGCTCCGCGCAGCGACGCGGAGTACGCCGAGAGGAGCCCGACGGGCCCGGCGCCGAAGACGGCCACGCTCATCCCCGGCTCCACGGCGGCCAGATCCGCGGCAAACCAGCCTGTCGGGAACACGTCGGCGAGGAGCACGAAGTCTGTCTCGAAGATGTCCCCCGGCTCGCCGGGCAACGAGAGGCAGTTGGTGTCGGCGAAGGGCACCCGGAGGTGCTCGGCCTGCCCTCCACGGAAGGGGCCCATTCCCACGTACCCGTACGCGCCGCCGTGCGCGCTCGGGTTGACGTTGAGGCAAGCCGCCGTGTATCCGCGTTTGCAGTTGAAACACGTCCCGCAGGAGATATTGAAGGGCATCACCACCCGGTCACCCTTCTTCACCCGCTCGACCGCGGAGCCGACCTCCTCCACGACGCCGAGCGGCTCGTGGCCGAGTACGGTTCCCGGCTGCGCGGCGGTGCGGCCTTCGTACATGTGCAGATCACTGCCGCAAATGGCGGCCGAGGTGATCCTCACGATAACGTCGGTCGTCTCCTCGATACGCGCATCGGGGACCTCCTCGACCGCGACCTCGAGCCGACCTTTGTAGACGACCGCCCTCACGACATCCCCCTCCGCGTCAATGTCGGATCGCCGGATCTCGCGTCAAGCCTGGGCCGGCTCCGCGCGTCGGGAGCGGACGCTCACGGCCTTTGTCGCCTGCGCGGAAACATCCCGTACCCTGAGGCCGCACGGCGCTGCGGGAAATGCGCACGTACGGTTTGAACGGGAGTTTTGCACCACCCAGGTGAGGGTGTCTGCGCAAGAAAGAGATAGGATTTACGATGCTCGACACGGTAACCCTGGATCAGCTCCGCGTGTTCATCACCGCGGCGGACGAGGGGAGCTTCTCGGCTGCGGCGCGCAAGCTGCGCCGCGTGCAATCGGCGGTCAGCCAGGCGATCGCGAACCTCGAAGCGCAGCTCGGCGTGGCCCTCTGGGATCGCTCGACGAAGCTGCCCACCTTGACCGCCGAGGGCCGCTCCATGCTCATCGCCGCCCGCCGCGTCGTGGGCGAGGCCGATTCGCTGCGCAAGCTCGCGGCCGGCATGGTCACGGGGCTCGAGGCCTCCGTCTCTCTTTGCGTCGACGCCCTTTTCCCGGTCTGCGCGCTCGTCGATCTCTGCCGCGGCCTCGCGTCTGCCTTTCCCTCCGTGGATCTCCGCGTCGATACGCAACCAACCTCCCTCGTCGCCGAGCGTGTCCTCTCGGGCGCGGCCACGCTCGGCGTCGTGGGCGCGATGGGCATCCCCCCGGGCCTCGAGCGCCAGGTGCTGTCGCCCATTCGCATGATCCCGGTCGTCTCCGTCGAGCACCCGCTCGCGCGGTACGAAGGCCGCATTCCGGTGTCGCGTTTCGCCGATCACGTGCAGGTGGTCCTCGCAGCGCCGGAGCAGGGCGATCATTCCGTACTGTCCTTTCGCACGTTCTGCGTCGCCGATCTCGCCACGAAGCACGCATTCGTGCGGGCCGGGCTCGGCTGGGGCAATCTGCCCGAGCACGTCGTGCAGGCTGACTTACGGGCGAAGCGCCTCGCACGAATCCAACCCGAGCCCTGGGGGGCAGGCGAGCATGTATTGCATCTCTCTGCCATTTACCGACCGGACGCGGCGTTCGGCCCCGTTCATCGCTGGATACTCACGGAGCTCCAGCACCTGTGCCCGCGCGACGCGGGCCTTCCGCATCGGCCGCGCGAAGCAAAAAAACGACGCCGCAACCATCGGCCGAGGTGATAGGTCCCATCATTCGAATGGGGATTGCGGGCGCCTCCGCCAGGCCGATAGATTCCCCGCGCGCCTCGGCCGGGCACATCCCGGCCGACATCGAGCAGAGGAGACCATCATGACGAAAGCGATCGCAGCCCCCGGCCGGACCCTTCTGAACCCGCAGGATCACACCCTCATCCTGATCGATCATCAATCGCAGATGGCGTTCGCGACGAAGTCGATCGACACCACGCTCCTGCGCAACAACGCGGGGCTCGTGGCGCACGCCGCGAAGATCTTCGGGGTCTCCACGATCCTGACCACGGTCGCAGAAAAATCGTTCTCCGGGCCCATGTTCTCCGAAATCAAGCGGGCATTCCCGGACGCCGACGTCATCGATCGGACCTCGATGAATACATGGGAGGATCCGCGCATCGCCGACCGCGTCAACCAGATTGGGAAGGGCCGTATCGTGCTCGGCGGCCTCTGGACCTCCGTGTGCATCGTCGGCCCCGCCCTCTCGGCAATCGATCAGGGCTTCGAGGTGTACGTCATCGCGGACGCCTGCGGCGACATCTCGACCGAGGCGCACGACCGGGCCATGGATCGAATGGTGCAAGCCGGCGCTCGCCCGATGACGTCGCTCCAGTACCTCCTCGAGCTACAGCGCGACTGGGCGCGCACCGCGACGTACGACGCCGTCACAGGCCTCGCCAGGGAGCTCGGCGGCGCGTATGGTCTCGGCATCACGTATGCCAAGACCATGTTCGGCGGCGGCGAAGGCGGCCACTGACCGCGTAGCGCCGGGGTTTCACCCCGGACCCGAGCAGGGGCTGTCCGCCCCTGCACCCGGACCAGCGCAAGCGCTGGACCCGGGGTCGATGAACTGCACGATGCGCAGTTCATCGAACAGGCCGAGTCAAGACCGGCGAGCGACGTTGCCAGCCAAGACGGCTTCAACCGGCATCGCTGTCCCTGGTCTTGCCACGGGCCCGTCGGAAAAACCGCGCATCGCGCGGCTTTTCCGCCTTCGGTCCAGGCCGTGCCTGGTCCGGGGTGAAGGGGGCGGACAGCCCCCTTCTGGGGTGCGGGGCAACGCCCCGCGTATACCTTGAGGAGGTCGACATGGCAGCGGACTTGATTCTCACGAATGGACGATTCACCACGCTCGACGCGGGCGCGGCTGTGCCCGAGGCGGTGGCGATCGAGGGCGGCAAGTTCTCCGCCGTCGGCAGTGCGAAAGAGATCCTTGCGCTCGCGGATGAGCGCACCCGCGTGGTCGACCTCCGGGGCCGCCGCGTCGTTCCTGGGCTGATCGACAGCCACATGCACGTCATTCGCGGCGGGCTCAATTACAACATGGAGCTCCGCTGGGATGGCGTGCGTTCGCTTGCCGATGCGATGCACATGCTCGAGCGGCAGGTCGCGGTGACGCCTGCGCCGCAATGGGTGCGTGTCGTTGGTGGTTTCACCGAGCTTCAATTCGTGGAGAAACGCCTCCCCACGCTCGACGAGCTGAACCGCGTCGCGCCCGACACGCCCGTCTTCATCCTGCACCTCTACGATCGCGCCTTGCTCAACCGGGCGGCGCTCCGCGTCTGCGGGTACACGAAGGATACGCCGAACCCGCCGGGCGGCGAGATCCAGCGTGATTCGAATGGCGAGCCCACGGGCCTCCTCCTCGCGAAGCCCAATGCGCTCATCCTCTATGCCACGCTGGCGAAGGGGCCGAAGTTGCCCCCCGAATACCAGCTCAATTCGACCCGCCATTTCATGCGCGAGATGAACCGGCTCGGCGTCACGGGCGTCATCGACGCGGGCGGCGGATTTCAGAATTATCCGGAGGATTACGAGATCATCCGCAAGCTCGCGGACGACGGCGAGCTCACGTTGCGGATCGCGTACAACCTCTTCACGCAGAACAAGGGCGGCGAGGTCGCTGATTTCCGCAAATGGATCGGCATGGTGAGCCCGGGGCAGGGGGACGACTCGTTCCGGCACAACGGCGCCGGCGAGATGCTCGTCTTCTCCGCGGCCGATTTCGAGGACTTTCGCGAACCGCGGCCCGACCTACCTGCGTCGATGGAGACCGAGCTCGAGGGCGTCGTGCGTGTGCTCGTCGAGGGCCGCTGGCCGTTCCGCCTGCACGCAACCTATGACGAGACGATCTCCCGCGCGCTCGACGTCTTCGAGAAGGTGAACCGCGACATCCCGTTTGGCGGCTTGCACTGGTTCTTCGACCATGCCGAGACGATCTCGGATCGCAACATCGATCGTGTCGCGGCCCTCGGCGGCGGCATTGCGGTGCAGCACCGGATGGTCTACCAGGGCGAATATTTCGTCGAGCGGTATGGCGCGCGCGCGGCCGAACACACGCCGCCCGTGCGAAAGATGCTCGCGGCTGGGTTGCCCGTCGGCGCTGGCACGGATGCCACGCGTGTCGCCTCCTACAACCCGTGGGTCTCGCTCGCGTGGCTCGTCACGGGCAAGACGATCGGTGGTCTGTCGCTTTATCCCGAGGACAACCGATTGGATCGGGAGACGGCGCTCCGGCTCTGGACCGAGCGGAATACCTGGTTCTCCTCGGAGGAGGGCAAGAAAGGGCAAATCAAGGTCGGGCAGCTCGCGGACCTCGCCGTGCTCTCTGCCGATTACTTCGCCGTGCCCGAGGACGAGATCCAGGACATCGAGTCTGTCCTGACGATCCTCGGCGGCAAGATCGTCCACGGCGCCGAAGAGCACGCGTCGCTCGCGCCGCCCTTGCCGCCGGCCATGCCCGATTGGTCGCCCGTGCGCACGTTCGGCGGCTACCAGCGCCGCGTGGCGCCCTCGCAGGGCCGCGGCCAGGCCCTCGGCACCGCCTGTTTCGCCGCGGATCCTTGCGCCGTGCACGGCCACGATCGGGCCCGCGCGCTCCTTTCCCGCATCCCAGCCTCCGATGAAACCGCATTCTGGGGCGTCCTCGGCTGCTCCTGCTGGGCGTTCTAGAAAGAAAAACTGCGTATGGTGGCAGGGACAACCGAGACCGCCGCGCCCGACGCATGGGCGCCGCTGCGCCGCGAGGTCTTTCGATCCTTGTGGCTCGGCGCGCTCGCGTCGAATGTCGGGCTCTGGGTCCAGAATGCGGCGGGGAGCTGGGACATGACGTCGTTCGGGACGGCGCCGGTGTACGTGGCGCTGCTCCAGACGGCTTCGAGCTTGCCGGTCTTTTTGATTGGTTTGCCCGCGGCGGCCTTTGGCGACATCTTCGATCGCCGAAAGCTCCTCGCCTCCTTCGCCACGTGGATGGCGCTGGTTTCGGCCGTGCTCGCCGCGCTCTCCTTTGCTGGGCTCCTCGGTCCGACGAGCCTGCTCGCGCTCACGTTCGCCCTCGGCCTCGGCGCGGCGCTCTCGGCGCCGCTCTGGCAGGCCGTTCTTCCGTCGCTCGTCGACAAGGCCGAGCTCGCGTCGGCCGTCACCTTGAGCGGCGTCGCCGTCAATGTCGCGCGTGCGCTCGGCCCTGCCATCGGCGGCATTGGCCTCGCGCTCGCGGGCAGCGGGCCCGTTTATACGTTCAATGCGATCGCGTTTTTCGTGGTCGTCATCCAGGTCCTCCGCTGGAAACCTCCCGTCACGAAGGCGACCTTGCCGCCCGAGCGTGTCGTGGGCGCCATCGTGGCGGGGCTTCGTTTCGCGCGCCGGGCGCCCGCGCTTCGGGCCGTGCTCGTGCGCGCGGCCGCGTTCATCCTGGCCGGCAGCGCATTGTGGGCGCTCCTCCCCGTCGTCGCGCGGCGCGAGCTCCACATGACCCCGCTCCGCTTCGGCATTTTGCTGGGTTGTATCGGCGCGGGCGCGCTCGCAGGGGCCGCCGTCATGCCCCGCGTGCGGCAAAAGCTCGGCTCCGACAAGCTCGTCGCCTTTGCCACGGTCGTGTATGCCGGCTCGATGGCCATCCTCGCGCACGTCCGGGTCGAGGCGGCGCTTTATGCGTCCATGCTCGCCACGGGCGTCGCGTGGATCAGCATCATGTCGAGCTTCAACGTCGCGGCGAGCTCGGCGGCGCCTGGCTGGGTGCAATCTCGCGCGCTCGGCCTTTATCTCTTGGTCTTCCAGGGCGGCCTCGGGCTCGGCAGCTTCGGGTGGGGCACGCTCGCGGGGCGTATCGGCAGCGCCGCGACGCTCTCGGCGGCCGCGGCCTGCGTGCTCGTCGGTTTGCTCTCGGCGCTCCGATGGAAGCTCGGCGCCGCGCGGAAGGATGACGTCGCGAGCTTCGACGCCTGGCCCGAGCCCGTGATCGAGGTCCCGATCGACATCGACGCCGGCCCTGTGCTCGTCGAGCGGCGTTATGTCGTGCGGCCCGAGCAGCGCGCCGAATTCCTCTCGCTCGCCCCGGACCTCGAATCTCTCCGGCGCCGCGACGGGGCCATCGATTGGGCGCTTTATGAAGACCTCGGCGGCAAGGACGGGCTCGTCGAGACCTTCCTCGTCGCCTCGTGGGCCGAGCACCTCCGCCAGCACCGCCGCGCCGTCGCGGCGGACAAGGCGCTCCTCGATCGCATTCGCGCGCTCTCCGAAGACGCAGGCGTCGTGCACCTCGTCGACGCGCGCTCGGCGGCCGCCGCCCGCGCGCGGGGGCTCGAAATCGCGGATCGTGCGCACAAGGAAGAGCCGTGACGAACCTCGAACACCTCCTCGATCGCTCCCGCAGCGTCCTCTGATGCGACCTCTTCGGACCTCGGCGCTCGTCCTCGCGACGGGCGTGTTTTTCGGGCTCGCAACCACGCCGACCTCCGCGCGCGCGCAGGACGTCCACGGCGGCGAGCGAACGGCGGCGCCGGCGCCCCGCTACCAGTCCTTGCGATACCTCGAGGATTACAGCTACCTCGCGCACGCGCGTGGCGACGACCCCTTCGATGCCCTCAAATACGTGCCGCTCTGGCCCGGCGGCCACCTCTCCCTCGGCGGCCAGCATCGATTGCGGTACGAATATCTCGCGCCCGTCGATCTCGCGCCGGCTTCCGCCGAGCCGCGGGAGAGCGTCCTCTTCGTGCGCAACCTCCTGCACGCCGATCTCGTGTTTCACCCGCAGATCCGGCTCTTCGCGCAGATCGGCTCCTTCGAGGCGCTCGGCGCTCCCGCGCGCGACGAGCCGCCGGGCGCGGACCTCCTCGATACGCCACAGCTCTTCCTGGAGGTTCGCGGCAAGGCATTCGGCGTCGGCATCGTCGCGCGCGTGGGACGGCAAGAGATGTCGCTCGGTTCCACGCGCTGGGTGAGCGCGAGGGACGGGACGAACGTCCGGCAATCGTTCGACCTCGCGCGTATCTCCCTCTCGGGACGCACGTGGAAAAACGACACCTTCTTCGGCGCCGTCCCGATCCTCGAACGCGGCGTCTTCGATGACGCGCCCAATTTCGAGAACCGATTCTGGGGCACCTATTTCACGCTCGCCCTGGCTCCCGGGAAAGCCGCGAGCCTCGACGCGTTTTACCTCGGCCGCGACCGGCCTGACGTCACCTATCGCGAGATCAGCGGCCGCGAGGTCCGCCACACGCTCGGTGTACGCGCGTTCGGTGAATTGGCTTCGGGGTTCGAGTACATCGTGCACGGGCTCTTGCAGGGCGGCACCGTCGGCGACGCGTCGATCCTCGCCTGGGGATTCGCAGGCGGCCTCTGGCAGCGCCTCCCCGGCGCGTTTTCCCCGCTCCGCATCGGCGTCCGATGGGACGCCCTGAGCGGCGATTCGCGCGCCGGCGACGGCGCCGTCTCCACCTTCCACCCGCTCTTCCCGAACCAGACGTTTTTCAGCGCGCTGCCAGCGATTTACCCGACGAACCTTTACGAGGTCCACCCGCTCTTGCAATTCGAGAAGGGCGTCGTGAGCGCCGAGGCCGGCTGCACGTTTTTCTGGCGTCAGGCCGTCGAGGACGCCGTCTACCAGCCGCCCGGGGCTCCGTTCATCCGCGCGACCGACACGCGGGCCCCGTTCACCGCCGCGCAGATGTCCCTCTCGTTCGGCTACCGCGCGGCGCGGCACCTGTCCTTCAATATGGAATACTCGCACGTGTTCGCGGGACCGGCGTACGTCGAGGCGGGCGGCGCGGACGTCGACTTTTTCGGTACGTGGACCACGTTCACCTATTGAAGACGCGAGCAGCGGCCTGCCCTTGACCCCCGCGTCGGTCCCGTGATACAGGCCGCTGGCATGAAGCTCGGATATGTCATTCTTTACGTGCAGGACGTCGAGCGGGCCGTCGCATTTTACGAGCGGGCCTTCGGCCTCGCGCGCCGGTTCGTCCACGAATCGAATCAATATGCAGAGATGGAGACGGGCGCGACCGCGCTCGCGTTCGTGAGTGAATCGCTCGCGGGCTCGCACGGCTTTTCGTTCCGCGCGAGCCGACCGAGCGAGCCCGCGGCCGCGGTCGAGATCGCGCTCACGACGCCCGATGTCCCCGCGGCCTTCGAGGTCGCCGTCGCCGCGGGCGCCGCGGCGGTGAGCGCGCCCAAGACCAAGCCGTGGGGACAAACCGTTGCTTATGTGCGGGATCTCGACGGTTTCCTCGTCGAGCTTTGTACCCCGATGGGGTGACGGGCGGCGCGGCTCAGGCGCCCGCGGGCGCCTGACGAAGCAGGTAGGCATCGTGCGCGGCGAGGAACGCGCGCAGTTTGTCCGGGTAATCCTTCGGCACCGCGTTCTTCACGCTCGGCCGCTCCGCGAGCGCGGCTCTCCAGGCGCGCACGCGGGGCGTCTTCTCGAAGACGCGCGTATCTCGGATCGCGTCGATGACCTCGAAGTACCGGAACGCCGACGCGATGACGGCGTCGATCATGCTGAAGGCGCGCCCGTGGAAATACGGCCCGTCCGAGACCGCGCCTTCGAGGGTCTCCAGCTTCGACGCGATCGCCTTGCGCTTGGCCTCGAACACCTCGGCGTCCTTCGTCGTTTCGAGCGTCCAGATGTCTCCGAGCAGGCCCGAGGCGAGATCGAACCACGCGCGGTCCCGTGCTCGTTCGATTGCGTCCTCCGGGTGCAACTTCGGCCCCGGCTGTGTCTCCTCCAGATACTCGCAGATCGCGAGGCTCTCGAAGAGCACGGCCTCTTTTCCGCTCTCGTCGCGCACGCGGAGCAGGGGCACCCTGCCGAGCGGCGAGATTGCCAGGAACCAGTCGGGTTTTTTCGAGAGATCGATGTCGACCCGCTCGAATGCGACCCCTTTTTCAGCGAGCACGATCGCGGCGCGCTGCACGTAGGGGCAAAGCTCGTGGCTGATCAGGGTGAGGTGGGTCATGGGCGTGCTCTTTCGTCGTGGCCGGTCAACCGTGGGCGAGAGCCTTGGACAACCGCGGCGCGGGCGCAAGCTTTTCCACGAGCCACGTATCGAGCGCGTACTTGCCGCCGCCGAACACCATCACGGGCACGCTCAGCGCGAGCGCGAGCAGGTGATACTCGAAGCCCTCGCCTTGCTGCGCGCCGAACCAGTTCATGAAGAACCCGTGCTGCGCGTGCGACGTCACGATCGCGCCGAGCATGATCGAGGTCATCCCGAACGCGGCGACGCGCGAGAATGCGCCGAACGCGAGCAGGACCGCGCCCGCCGATTCGCCCAGGATGACGAGGAAGGCGAGCGGCGCGGGCAGGTGCATGGTGTTCGTGAAAAACCCCATCGTGCCGGAGAATCCATATCCGCCGAACCAGCCGAAGAGCTTCTGCGCGCCGTGGGGGAACACGACGAGCGCGAGGACGAGGCGCTGCACGAAGAGGGCGAGGTTCTGCTCCTGGGTCTCGAGAAGTCGCTTCATGACGATCTCCTTTGCCCCTCTTGTTTAACTCGCCCGCCTCCGCTCGATTAGGCAGGGCCCGGAGCAAGCACTGTTCTCCTCCGGGCAACAATCCCGCCCCCCGCGAGGAGCCTTCCTGCTATCGTGCCGGGATGTCGTTCGATCTCGAGTCCCTCGCTTCCATGGCCCTCTTCGCGCGTGTCGTGCAGGCGCGCTCCTTCACGGCCGCCGCGGCGCAGTCCGGCATCGCGAAGTCGGCCGTGAGCCGCCGGATCGCGGGCCTCGAACAGCGCCTCGGCGTCGAGCTCTTGCGCCGCTCCACGCGCAAGCTCGCCCTCACGGACGAGGGCCTGCGCTTCTACGAGCATTGCAAGAAGATCCTCGAAGCCGCGAGCGCCGCCGAGGACGCCGTCTCCGCCGCGAGCGAGGTGATCCGCGGCCGCATCCGCATCAGCGCGCCGGTGACGTTCTCGCGGATGTACCTCGTCCAGGCGCTCGCCGCGTTCCTGCGCGAGCACCCCGAGGTCGAGATCGATCTCGTGCTCGACGATCGATTCGTCGACGTCATCGAGGGCGGCTTCGATCTGATCCTGCGCATCGGCCGGCTGAAGGACGCGAGCTTCGTCGCCCGCCGCATCGCCACCGATCGGATCGTCGTCGTCGCCTCGCCTTCGTACCTCGAACGCGCGGGCATTCCGCAGACGCCCGAGGACCTCGTGAACCACAACTGCATGCGTTACACGCTCGTCCCGGCGAGCGGTGAATGGCGGTTCCGCGGCGAGGCCATCCCCGTGCACGGAAACTTCCACGCGAACGACGGTTCGACCCTCGTTCAGGCGGCGATCGCCGGCCTCGGCCTCGCGGTCGTCCCGATGTTCATGGTGGCCTCCGAGGTCGCCGCGGGCCGGCTCGTCCTCGTGCTCGAGGAGCATCGGCGGGGGGAGATCGGCATGCACGCGGTCACGGCCCAGGGCAAAGGGCTGCCCCGGCGCACGCGCGCGCTGCTCGATTTTTTGAGCAAATGGTTCGAGGGCCGGTGCTGGGAGGCCCTCCGCGAGAGGGCCCCCCACACGGTTTGACGGGGATCAGCCGCCGGGGCTGAACATGATGGGATACACGACCGTCACGATGCCGCCTTCCGGCTGCGGGAAGGACAGACCATAGAAGGCGCGGACCACGCACGACACCACGCCGCCGTCCGGCATGTCCGATCCACCATTGCCCACGTTCGACACCGCGCCGTCGCGGCCGATGACGAATCGAACCGCCACGCGGCCCTGCAGGTTCGGGTTGTTCCGCAGGCCATTCTCGTAGCAAAGGCGGAACCGGCCGAAGTTCTGGCGCACGATACGCTGGATGACCTCGGGCGGGAGACGACCGCTCACGCTCGTGGCGCCCATGCGCACCTGCGGCGGCTTCGTGCGGTGCGCACCGGAGAGTCGTCCGTGACCCGAGCCGAAGCCCTGGCCCGTGCCCGTGCCCGCGCCGTGCCCGATCGTGCCGATCGAGCCGAGGCCGATGCCCTCGCCGCGGCCGCCGCCGCCCTCGCCGATACCGGACAAACCGAGGCCGCCCGCGCCGAACGAATCGCCGATGTTGTCGCCCCACATGTTGCCGCGCGCCGACATCGCGTCATTGCCGAGCGAATCGTCGCGGCCCCACGGAGCCGTCGGCGCATTCGGATCGCCGCCGGCGCCCGCGTTGAGCAGGCCGATCATGCCGAACTCGGCCGCGTCGCGCAATGCAGCCTGCCGCGCGATGTGCGGATCGGCGTTGTCCTGCGGGCCCTGCACGCCATAACGGTTGCCCGACGCCTTCGTGGTCGGGTTCCCCATGGAACCCTCTTCGCCCTTCGCCTTCGTGCCGGTGCCGCCTTCCTTGTTGTCGGCGCTGTTCTCCGCCGTCATCTCGGTCGGCTTCTCTTCCTGCTCCTTCTCCGCCGCGGCATTGAGGAACTGCTGGATCATGAACTTCTGATCGTCCGAGACCCCGTCCTCGTCGGTCGAGCCCATCGGCGGCATGAAAAACGCCATCGCGGCGAGCAGACCCACGTGCACGGCCGTCGACAGGCCGTGATAGAGGTAGTTCGTCGTGTCGAGCTGCACGTGGCCCGCGACCACGCGGCCCGCGTTCACCGTCGACACCTGGAAGATCAGCCCGTCCACCTCGATTCGCGCCTTCGAGCCCGGAGGCAGCGTCATCTGGAACGCGCCCGAGAGCTCCGCGCACGGCTGGGTTTTCCCGCTGTCGATCGCCTGCTGCACCGTCATCTTCGGCTGGCCGGCGATTTCGATCGTGCCCTTTGCCCGCGGCAGGAGCACGACCGCGACGCTCCCGCCCTTGTCCGCGAGCACCACGGGCGCGCGCGTCGTGCCGAGTTTTTCCTGCGGGACGAAGTAATCGCACTTGAAGTTCTTCGTCTCCTCCTCGCCCACGTAATACGAGCGCGGCGGCGTCAGGTGCGCGACGTTCAGGATCATTTGATCCCAAAGAACCATGACCTCGACCGACGCGGACGGCGTCTCGACCTCGTCCGACGGGACGTCCGGGCCGCTCTTGACGAGCTGGTACGTGTACGAACCCTCGGGCGCGTCGTGCGGCACTTCATCGTGCGAGGGCGGCTTCGGCTGCGCGAACGGGTTCTGCATGCCAAACGGATCGCCGCCGCCGAACGGGCTCGCCGCGGGCGCCGCGCCGAACGGGTTCGCTCCGCCAAACGCGGCGGGCGCCGCGGGCGCGCCGAACGGGTTCGCCGAGGGGGCTGCGAACGGGTTTGCCCCGGGCTTCGAGGCGCCGATCGCGACGGCCACGGGCTCGGCCTTCTCCAGCAGGATCTTCGTGCCGCCGATCTGGAGCTGATCACCCGCCTTGACCTTCACCTTGTTGACGCGCGCGCCATTGACGAGCGTCCCCGGCTCATTGCCGAGATCGATGAGCGTGATGTCCTCGGGCGACGCGACCTCGATGACCGCGTGCATACGCGAGGCCAATTCGTCGTCCACCCGGAGGTGGCTCTTCGGATCCTTTCCGACCTTGACGATGTCTTGCGTCACCGTCTCTCGACGGACGAGCGCGTCATTCTGGTACAGCGCGAACGTGAGCGCGACCTTCTGCTTGCCTTCCATGGTGAGCCAGCCTTTCCTGCCGTGCCGTCCCGCCGAGGCGGGCAAATGCCCCCGCGAGAGGCTCGGGGGGTTAGCGTTTTCGTGCTCGGAGCCTGTTTTCTGCGTTGAGGGGGGCCGATGAACGGGGCCGAGCCCCACATCCGATCGGCGCTTCCTCCCTGCTCGCCTCGATCGACAGCCGTTCGGACCCAAGGTTCCCGAAGGCGCACGATCGATCGGCAGGGGCGTCCGGAAGGCCGCCCCGCGCGCACGGACGCCCACGCCCGGGCGCGGCCGGGGGGACGAAAAAGGCCAGGGCTCGGGTCGGGGGTCAGCGCGCCGCGAGGATCGGCGCGAGCAGGGGCTCGGTGGCGCGGCGGAGGGCCGCCCGGGCGCGATCGTCGTAGGCCTGGGCGTTGGCGCGTGCGGGTCGTTCGACGTCGAAGTATTCGCCGGTGAGCTGCTCGTCGAGCGAACGCTCGAGGACGACCCGGATCGCGCGGGCGCCGTCCTCCGGCTTGCCCCAGGACTGGCCGAACGTCTCGCGTACCATCTTCGTGTCGAGCATCGCCCCGGGGTGCACCGCGTTGATCACGATATCGGGGTATTTCTGCGCGAGATCGAAGGTCCACAGGATGAGCGCGAGCTTGCTCCGGCGATAAGCGCGGATCCCGTCGTACCCGCGCGTGCTCATGAGGTCCTCGAAATCGAGGGGCTCTTGCCCCGAGGAGGCGACGTTGAGGATGGCCTTCGGCGGACGCTGGCAGAGCGAGAGCCAGAGCTCGGTGAGCGCCACGGGCGCCAGATAGTTCACGGCGAAGCGCTTCTCGTAGCCGTCTTCGGTCTCTTCTCGCGCGTCTTGCTTCTTGCCGGCCCCGACGCCCGCGTTGTTCACGATGACGTCGAGCGCGGGCAGCTCCGCGGCGAGCGCGCGGACCATGGATGCGACCGAGGCGAGCGAGCTCAGATCCGCCACGACGTGGCGCGGACGGGTGCCGGTGACGAGCTCGAATTCCTGTGCCAGCTCGCGCACCTTCTCGGACGATCGCCCGTGGAGAATCACCTCGTGGCCCCGCTCGAGGAGCAGCTTCGCCGTGGCCCGCCCGATACCGTCCGTCGAGCCCGTGACGAGCACCTTCAATCCCCGTGCCGGCATGTCGTCGCTCTCCTCTCTTTTTCCCTTCCCCCGCCGAATGACAATGCGCCCTCGCGCGGGTTCGGGTCAAGCCAGAGGCACGGTTCTCGTAGCTCCATGCATCACCGCTCTCCCCGTTCTCGCGCGCTTCCTTTCTTGCGCCGCCGGCAGCGGCGCGGCTCTTGCCAGAGCGTGCGGGCGAGAGAAATGCGACACCCACAAGCTCGCTCCCTGAGCCTCGCGCTCGGATTCGTGCTCCTCCATCCTGCTCTGCCTGCCGATTTTGCGCCAAGTCCCGTGAGGGCCGAGCCCGCTCGATTGCCCTTGCCCGCACGTCTGGTCCGGCCTCGTATTCGTTCCCCGTTCGATAACGCGGGGCGCATGTGGAGCGTGGCGTCGATGATGGCGCCGCGGCGCGCGCATACGGCCACCACGCTCTCCGACGGCCGCGTCCTCGTCGTCGGGGGCCTCGACGGCGATTCGTACCTCGCCACCACGGAGGTGTACGATCCCGTCGCAGCGCAATTCGTTCCGGCTGGAACCTTATCGGAAGCACGTGCACATCATATTGCGGTCCGCCTCGCCGACGGCCGCGTGCTCGTCGCCGGCGGCGAGCGGGCGCCGGGTGATCCGACGGACAGCGCGGAGGTCTTCGATCCGGCGTCGAATACCTGGACGCGTGTCGGCTCGATGCGGGCGCCGCGGATCGACCATGCCGCGGCCTTGCTCGCGGATGGGCGCGTCCTCGTCGCCGGGGGATACGACGGCGCGCGCACGCTCGCGCTCGTCGACGTGTTCGACCCGGCCACTTCCGTCTTCCGTCCCGCCGCGCCGATGGCCGCGCCGCGCTCCGAGTTCACGGCCACCGCGTTGCCGGACGGAAGTGTCCTCGTCGCGGCGGGGCTGGGCGGAACGGTGCGGCTCGCGACGGCGGAGATCTACGAGGCGAGGCGTGATCGGTGGCGACAAACCGGGCCCCTGCAGGCGCGGCGCGGCGGGCACGTCGCGGTGCTGCTCGACGACGGCGGGGTGCTCGTCGCCGGCGGGATCGTCGGCATTCACGCGGTGGCGACGGCGGAGCGGTGGAGCCCGGTCACGAATTCGTGGACGAGCGCGGCGCCGATGCACGGGACGCGCTTTTGGAACACGGCGCTCGGGCTCCCGGACGGCCGCGTGCTCGTGGCCGGCGGCGAGGACGAAGACGGCCGCACGCTCGCCTCGGTCGAGATCTACGATCCGGCGGCGAACACGTGGCTGCTCGCGCCCGCACTCGACAGCCCGCGCAGCCTGATGGCGGCGGCGCTGCTCGACGATGGATCGGTGCTCTTCACGGGCGGAGGGACGCCGCCGTCGTCGCTTTCGAGTTGCGAGATCCAAAAGCCCAAGCCGGCGCAATGATCGTTCAGGAAAAACCGTCGGCGCGGAGCTCGGCGACGATCCCGTCGAGCTCCGCGCGGGGGTCGCGGCAGGCGCGCTTGCGCTCGATGACGTCGCCGTCCGTGTCTTTGATGCGGATGCGGAGCGCGTTGAATTCGGTCCAGGCCGACCATTCGCGGCCGTCCGCGTGACGCAACGTGACCGCGGGTAGAGGTTCGGCGGGCTCAACAGGTTCGGTGGGCGCCGCTGCTTCGCCGTCGAGATCCTCGGTCCAGGCGGGGCCGCGTTCGGGGCGGGGGAGGACCACGCCGCGCGTGCCGAGCGGAATCGGGGGCCGGGCCGAGACGCACCGCTTTCGCCATTCGAACGGCTCGATCTCGATCCGCGTGTCGGATTTTCCGTTCCACGTCCAAGGAACGCCGAACCGATCGAGCGCGTCGCAGATCTCGCGGCCCACGCCCTCGACCGCGCCGGGCCCGTCCTCGCGCGCTCCATAAGCGAGCATGAGCCCGCCGTTCTCGACGCCGCGCTCGGTGTCCTGCTGGTGGTAAAACACGTATCCCCGCGCGCCGGTCTCGGACATCGCCCCCCAGGCCTCGGAGTGCCCGCAGGAGCTGCAGCAGGTGAAGTTCTGCGCGGAGAAGATCCCGCGCTTCGTGAGGTCCTCGAAGGCCGCGTCGATGCGGTCGTTCGTGCTCACGTCTTTCCACCCGCGCTCCTCGGCCTCGGCCCGGCTCCATAACTTGGCCGCGTAGCCGCGCACCTTCGGGGCGACCGCGTCGTACTTCGGATCGCGGAGCATCGCCTTCACCGAATCGAAGAGATCCTTCTTCGTGGTCCCCGCGCGCACGAGGGTTTTCACGTGATCGAAGATCCAGCCAGCGTCGTCATCCGACATGCGCGGGATCGTAGCCGGATGGCGCGGACTCTGGAAGATCAGGCGAGC
Organism: Polyangium sp. y55x31; assembly: GCF_029946505.1. Lineage (GTDB taxonomy): Bacteria > Myxococcota_A > Polyangia > Polyangiales > Polyangiaceae > Polyangium. The sequence continues at coordinate 74,230 of NZ_JARZHG010000037.1, read as the reverse complement.
GCGGCGAGGACGTGATCGTGAAGCTTGCCATTCGAGGCCACGCAATGGCCCGAGGCGACGCTCGGCCGGCCGTCGAAATCGGTGAACCGCCCGCCCGCTTCCTCGACGAGGACGGCGAGCGCGGCGATGTCCCATATCTTCACGCCCGCCTCGATCCACGTCTCGGCGCGGCCCGTGAGCACGAGCGCGCAGCCGGCGAGATCCCCGTAGCAGCGAGCCTGCGCCGCGGAGACCACGAGGCGCGACACGCGTTCGCCGAGGGGCGGGGCGAGCAGGCAACGGGGCTCGCCGAGGGAGAGCGTCGCGTCCGCGATGTCCGCGATGCCCGAGACGGCGAGGCGCTCGGGCGGCTCCTGTCCGACCCGACGAAACGCGCCGAGGCCGCGGGCCGCCCAGTACGTCTCGCCGAGCGCAGGGAGGGCCATCGCGCCGGCGACGATGACGCCCCGGTGTTCGAGGGCCACGAGCGGCCCCCAGAACGAGCCGCCGCGCGAGAACCCGCGCGTGCCGTCGAGCGGATCGACGATCCAGCGCGCTTCTTCGTCCGCGCCCTCGTGCGCGCCCGTCTCCTCGCCGAGCAGGCCGTGCTCGGGGAAGCGGGCGCGGATGACGGCGAAGATGGCCGCCTCGGCGTCACGATCCGCGGCGGTGACGGGCGTCCGATCGGGCTTCGTCTCGATTCGGACGCCGCGTCGGAAGTGCACGAGGCTCGCCGCGGACGCGGCCTCGACCGCGGCCCGCGCCGTGGCGGCTGCTTGCTGGAGATCGATCTCGCTCATGGGACGAACGGGGCGGGGGAGTCGGCCATCGCGCGGCGCGCGTCAGGCCGCTTGTTGCTCGGCGCGCGCGGAGATGGCGTTGAGGAGCTTCTGCACGCTCGCCTTGGCGTCGCCGAAGAGCATGAGCGTGTTGTCGAGGTAGCAGAGCGGATTGTCGACGCCCGCGTAGCCGGCGGCCATGCCGCGCTTCAGCATGATCACGCGGCCGGCCTTCCACACCTCGAGCACGGGCATGCCGTAGATCGGGCTCTCGGGATCGTCGAGCGCGCTCGGGTTCACGATGTCGTTCGCGCCGATGACGATCACGACGTCGGTCTCCTCGAAGTCCTCGTTGATCTCCTCCATCTCCTTCACGGCCTCGTACGAGACGTTCGCCTCGGCGAGCAGCACGTTCATGTGCCCGGGCAGGCGGCCCGCGACGGGGTGGATCGCGTAACGCGCCTTCGTGCCGCGACGTTCGAGCAGCGTCGTGATCTCCTTGACCGCGTGCTGCGCCTGCGCGACGGCCATGCCGTAGCCGGGCACCACGATGACGTTCTTCGCGCCGAGCAGGAGATCGGCCGCGCCGTCGATGTTCGTCTCGTTCACCTTCTTCGCCGGCTCGCCCTTCTTCGCCGCCGGCACCGCGCCGCCCTGCTCGCCGAAGCCCGCGAAGACCACGTTCCAGATGGAGCGGTTCATCGCCTTGCACATGATGTAGCTCAGGATCGCGCCCGAGCTGCCGACGAGCGCGCCGGTCACGATGAGCAGATCGTTGCCGAGCATGAAGCCCGCCGCGGACGCGGCCCAGCCCGAGTAGCTGTTCAGGAGCGAGACGACGACGGGCATGTCGCCGCCGCCGATCGCGAGCACGAGGTGCGCGCCGAGCACGCCGGCGACGCCGGTGGACACGAGCAGGTACGGCACGCGCACGGCCTCGCCGCCGCGGAACGCCGCGACGGCGAGGAAGATACACGCGAAGACCATCGACGCGTTCAGCGCGTGTCGGGCCGGCAGCACGAGCGGCTTCGATCCGATCGTGCCGCGCAGCTTGAGGAACGCGATGACCGAGCCGGTGAAGGTGATGGCGCCGATGAACACGCCCGCGTGGATCTCCACGTGATGCGCGACCTCGGGCGCCCCGCCGGCGCGCACGCCGTTCATCTCGCTGCCGATGCCCACGAGCGCCGCGGCCGCGCCGACGAAGCTGTGCAGCACCGCCACGAGCTCGGGCATGCTCGTCATGGCCACGCGCGCCGCGAGCACCGCGCCGATCACGGCGCCCACGCCGATCGCCGCGGCGAGCAGGCCGAGATCCGAGGGCCCGGCCGCGAGGGCCTTGTTCTCGGGCGCCACGAGGGCGCCGAGCGTGACGGCGACCGCGAGCAGCATGCCGAGCGTGCCGAGGAGGTTGCCGCGACGAGCCGTCTGCTGCGCGCTGAGCCCGCGGAGGGACAGCACGAACAGGAGGCTCGCGACGAGGTAAGCGACGTTCACGAGGGTGATGCGCATCGGCCTCTCACTTGCGGAACATGCGCAGCATCCGCTGCGTCACGAGGAAACCACCGGCCACGTTGATCGACGCGAGCAAGACCGCGACGGCGCCGAGCAGGGCCGCCACGGGCGCGCCCCCTCCGCCGCCGTTCGCCGCGAGCAGCATGCCGCCGATCAGGATGATGCCGCTGATCGCGTTGGTGACGCTCATCAGCGGCGTGTGGAGCGCGGGCGTGACGTTCCAGACGAGGTGCCAGCCGACGACACACGCGAGCAGGAAGACCGTCAGGTGTTGCACGAGCTCCTGGCTTCCGAACAGGCCGACGGGCGCGAGGAACGCGAGCGCGAGCGCCGTGCCGATCCGTCCGGGCCACGGGCTCTCCGGGACCTCCGGCTTCTGATGCGCGTGCGCGGGCGGCTTGGGCGCGGGCGCGGGCGCGCCGCCCCGGATCTCCGGGCGCGGCGGCGGCCACTTGAGCTCACCGTCGAGCAGGACCAGCATTCCGCGCTGGATCTCGTCGTCGAGCGAGAGCTCCCACGTCTTCTTCTTGCCCATGATCTCGTCGAGCAGGTTGACGATCGTCATGGCGTAGAGCTCGCTCGCCTGGCGGGCCATCCGGCTCGTGAGATCGGTGTGACCCACGATCGTCACGCCGTACCGCTCCACCGTGCGATCACGCTCGGTGAGCGCGCAGTTGCCGCCTTGCTCGGCCGCGAGGTCCACGATCACCGAGCCGCGGTGCATGCCCACGACCGCGCCGGACGTGATGAGCTCGGGCGCCTTTTTCCCGGGGATCAGCGCGGTCGAGATGACGATGTCGCTCGTCCGGCAGTGCTCCGCGATGAGCTGCTGTTCGGCCGCGAGGTACGCCTCGCTCACTTCCTTCGCGTAGCCGCCCTGGCCCTCGCCCGTCTCGCCCTGGAACTCGAACGGGACGAACTCCGCGCCCATGCTCGTGACCTGCTCGCGCACGACGGGGCGCGTGTCGAAGGCCTTCACCATCGCGCCCAAGGCGCGCGCGGCGCCGATCGCCGCGAGCCCCGCGACGCCCGCGCCGATGATGAAGACCTGCGCCGGCTTGATGCGCCCCGCGGCCGTCACCTGCCCGCCGAGCAGGCGCCCGTAGTGCGACGCTGCCTCGATCACGGCCCGGTAGCCGTTCACGTTCGCCATCGCGCTGAGCGCGTCGAGCTTCTGCGCGCGCGTGATGCGCGGGACGGCGTCCATCGCGAGCACCGTCGCCTTGCGTTTGGCGAGCCGCTCGACGAGCTCTTTGTTCTGCGCGGGCCAGAGGAACGAGATGAGCTTTTGCCCCGCGCGAACCTGATCCGCCTCGTGCTCGCCCGTCTCCGGGTGCGCCCCCGGCGGGCGAACCTTCGTGATCACGTCGGCCTCGCGGAACACGTCGGCCGCCTTCGGCACGATACGCGCGCCTGCCTCGGCGTACGCCGCGTCCTCGAACCCCGCGGACGCGCCGGCCCCGCTCTCGAGGATCACCGCGAGGCCCATCTTCACGAGTCGCCCGACGGACGCCGGTGTCGCGGCCACGCGCCGCTCGCGTGGCTCGATCTCCTTCAGGACGCCGATGGAGACTTGCGCCTCGCCTCCGGCCTCTTTCGCCGAACCCCCTGGCTTCTGTGCCCCGCTCGCCGGCTCCGCGGCAAGCACGGCGTTCGCACCCGCCTTCACTTCTTCGACCATTGCGGCGCGCAGTGTACGAGAAATCGTCCGCGCGGGGTAAACTCCGGGGGTGGTTGCCGTCGTTCGTGTCCTCGAAGAGGCTGGTCAGACGCTCGTGCTCCGTGATCTCGGCACGCACCATGAGCTCCTGCTCGGCCAAACTCCCATCCTTTCTAGCCTTGCCCTGGAAACCGAGCGGGCGTTCGGCGCCCTCGCCGGAGCCGCCCGGGACGACCGTTCGCCCGAGGCGATTCTGATCGGCGGCCTCGGGTTCGGCGCGACGCTCGCCGCGGCGCTCGCGGCCGTGGGGCCCGAGACGCGCGTGATCGTCGTGGAAAAACTCCGCGCCGTGGCGGAGATCGTGCGTGGCGAGCTCTCGCACGTGGCCCCGGGCGTGCTCGACGATCCACGTGTCGAGCTCGTGCACGCCGACGTCGCCGAGGAGATCGGCCGTCGTTCGAACCTCGACGCCATCCTGCTCGACGTCGACAACGGCCCGGGCTGGGCGTCGTTCCGGACGAACGCGCGCCTCTACACGCAGGCGGGCTTGCGCCTCGCCGCAGGCGCGTTGCGTCCCGGCGGCGCCTACGCGGTGTGGAGCGGGTATCCGGCCGACGCCTTCCTCGCGGAGCTACGCAAGGCGGGCTTTTCCCCTTCGATCGTACCGCTCTACGAGCGCGGCGTCGTCCGCGCGCGAGCCTACGTCGGCCGGCGCCCGGGCTGCTAGCGCGTGCTGAAGCGAACTTCCACCTGCTTCGCGCCGAGCGCCCTCGCCAGCGCCGAGAGCTGCTTCTCGGCTTGCGTCCGCGCGCGGCGCATCACGTCGGGCGTGCGCGCGGCGGCCTCGATCGCGCGTTGCGCTTGCCTGCGCGCGCTCGCTTCGAGGTGCTCGTTCCGCTTCGCGAGCAGATCCGTCGAGCGCGAGAACACGTACGTCCCGTCCTCGTCGAGCGTCGCGGAGAGCACCTCGGGCTCGGGCAGATCGATCCGCGCGGCACCGGTCTTCGGATCGAACGACACGTCCTGCTCGCGCATCTTGCCGAGATCCACGCCGACGACGGCGCGCCCGACGGCCACGAGGAGCAGCGCATCCTTCGCCTCGACGAGCCCGAAGAATGCGCTTTGCCGGTCCGTCAGGTCGACGACCTTCTCCACGTGCACCTCGGCCGTCTCCAGCCGGGACACCTCGCGGATCGCCGTGAGCAACGACGGCGTCGGCCGCTCCGTGATCACGTGATCCGGCGGGGACAGGAGCTTCGGCGCGATCACGGCGAGCGCGCCGCCGAACGTCGCGGCCACGAGGATCGTGATCCCGAGCCGCCATGCGCCGTGCAGCGACGCGACGAGCCGGGTCAGCGGGGAGGGGCGCTCGGACGGGGGGTCGGGCACGACGCGCAGTGTAGCAGCGAAGGCGCGCGCCTCCATTTCGCAATGCGTCGCGGACCTCGGGGTGTGGTCGCGCCACATTCCATGGGAACCTCACGTAATCGATTGAAATTCGAGCGTTGACAATCCCCGCTTTTCGTTCTTCAATGACGGCCGGCCCGTGGTTTCCCGTGTCCACGCGCCGGCGCTCCTCGGCTTTCTTGTTCGATTACGATCGAATCGTCTCGGGCGACGCCTGCGCGTGTATTTGCGTGGGGGATCGCCTCCTCTTCGAGGGGCGCCTCGCCCCTGGCGGCAACTTCCGCCTGTGGCGCACCGGGAAGGCTCGTCGGCGTGACGCCGGCGAACGAAAAGGAGAGGAATGTCATGCGCACCATGGGAAATTCCGCGGCCCGCCGCCTCGGTCAGGCCGTTCTTTCGCTCGGCATCCTGCTGGGAGGCCGCGAAGCGCTGGCCAATACATTGACGCAGAACAGCTCATGGACGATCGACCGGGCGGGCACGACGGCAAAATATCGCGTCGTTGCATACGGCGACTCCATCTTCGCGGGCTACAATGGAAGCCTGTCGAACGTCGACAAGCGCGCCGCCACCTGGGTCCAGGGTGAATATCTCTCGAATAGCTGGAACAGCGACATCGAGGTCATCAGGCGCACGAAGTCGGGCGCGAAGGCCGACGACATCTACAACAACAAGATCGTCTCCGAGAAGTCGCACATGCAGGCGGCCAATACGCGCGTCGTGACCTTCGAGATGTGCGGCAACGACTTCTTGCAGGCGCGCGACAGCTTCGCCGATCAGTCCGGCACGTGCAACTACGGCGTGCTCGACACGGCGCTCGCGAACTGTACCAAGTACCAGGAGCTCGCGATGCAGTTCATCAACGCGAACGCGAACGCCGCGACGAAGAAGAAGATGATCATGAACCTCTACTATCCGGGCTACGACGCCGACAACGGCATGTCGAGCTGTACGGATGCGTCGACGGGGCAGAAGGTCAACAAGCAAAACGCCATGTTCCCGCGCCTGGCGCGCAGCAATTACCGCGCATGCAAGTTCGCGGCGCAGTACGGCTTCGACTGCGTCGACGCGTTCGCGGAGTACATGGGCGCCGACTACGATTCCAACGGTGATGGGAAAATCGACGCGGACGGGCTCCGCTACATCCCGGGCGAAACCGAGGACGCCTACGTGACGCGTATCACGAGCACGCTGCGCGGCACGATCCGGGACGCGAACAGCCATTTCGAGAGCTCGGGCACGAGCTTCGACTACATCCTCTCGGACAACACGCACCCCTCGTACTCGGGCGGCACCATTTACGTCGGCCTCCTCGGCGGCACGGGCTCGGGCTCGGGCGCGCCGGAGTATTCGGGCGCGCAGATCGTGGGCGGCAAGAACCCGATCTGGAACCGGTACGGTCACGAGCGCGCGGGATGGGCGCACTCGCTCTTCAATCCGCTCGCACCCTGAGCGATCCATGACGAAACGACGCCCTGCCGAGCGCTCGCGTGGTGCCGAAAGGCGGTCCGTCGACCGGGACGGCGTCGTCCATGTCGAGCTCCGGCGGGGCGGTTTTCCCATGGGTCCGGTCGCGATCGGCCTCGTCGCGACGGGGATCCTCGCATTTCTGTCGTGGCAATGGCGAGCGGAGTCGCCCGCGGAGGCGGCCGCGGGGGCGACGGCAAAACCAGGACAAACCACGGAGGCCCGCGCACCGGCACGTCCGAAAGGCGCGCCGACGCTCCGCTTGGCCACGCGATCCGCCCCCGCGGCGGACGTCGCGCCGAAGGAACGCGCGGTCCGCGCCGAGGATTCGGAGCCGGCAGGCGAGGAGGGTCCGGACGAACCTTCCGCTCCCGACGACCCTGCCGGGGCCGCAGACGAAGGCGCCGGTCCTGCCGCGGGCGCGGGGAAAGAGAAGACGGGCATTCACGCATTCCCCGCGCCCGGGACGAAACGTATCAAGCCAGGCCTCGTCGTCCCCGACGATTTCCCTTTGCCGCCCGGATACGTGCGGCATTACCAGGCGACCGACAAGGGCCGGATGCTCGAGCCCATTCTGCTCTACCACCCCGATTACGAGCTCGTCGACGCGAATGGAAAGGTGATCCCGATCCCGCCCGATCGTGTCGTCCCGCCGGACATGGCCCCGGAGGGTTTGCCCCTCGCCACGCTGGAGGTCCCGGCCGACGCCTATGCGGACCGCGACGAACATGGCCCGGCCTCGAATGCCGATCCCGGACAAACCGGCGTCGAGGAAGAAAAAAACGCGGACGAAGAGCCATGAGCGCCCGCCCCCTCCCGAAGCGCCTGCGCCGATTCTGGACCTCGAAGCGCCTCCGGGATCGGCTCCTCGTCCTCGCGCTCGGCGCATTCGCCACGGCCTATCTGCTCGGCATTTGCAGTCGCACGGCGGGCTCGTCGTACCTCGCGTGTCTCGTCGCCTTCGTGCCCTGGCTCCTCACGCTGGAGCGGGCCGAGCGCCGCCGCGACGCGCTCTTCGCCGGCCTCGGGATGAGCATCTTTTTCGTCGCGCTCGTCTTCCCCTGGTTCCCCGAGACCGCCGCCTCGTATGCCGGAACCTCGCCGAGCCTCGTCTGGCCGCTCTTTTTGCTGCTCGCGCCCGTTCTCGAACCGCAGTTCGTGGTGTTTGCCCTCGTGCGCCTCGCCGTGCGGCGTGCGGATAAGCCGTACCCCGCGCTCCGGGCCGCCCTCGCGGCAGCGGCGGCGTACGTCGGCGTCGAGCTGGTTTTTCCCAAGCTTTTTTTCGATACCGTCGGGCTCGGCCTCCACCCGGCCGCGTCGTTGCGCCAGGGCGCCGAGATCGTCGGCGCGCACGGCCTCTCGTTCGTCTTGCTCCTCGTGAACGAGGGGATCGCGCTGTCGATCGTGCGCCTCGCGCGCGCGCCCAAGGCCCGTGGATTCGCGCATCCAGCCGTGCCGGCAGCGCTCGCGCTCCTCGCCGTCCTCGCCGGCGCGGGGTATGGCCGAGCCCGGCGCGCGGCGCTCGCCGAGGCGAATGCAAGGCCCGCGATCTCGGTCGGGGTTGTCCAGGCGAACATCACGAACTACGACAAGCTACGCGCCGAGAAGGGCGCCTTCGAGACCGTCCGCACGATCCTCGACACGCACTTCAAGCTCTCCGACGGGATTCGCCAAGGAAAACCCCTCGACCTCCTCGTCTGGCCCGAGACCGTCTATCCGACGACGTTCGGCGCGCCGAAGAGCGAGGCCGGCGCGGCCTTCGACGAGGAGATCGGCGCCTACGTGGTGAAGACGGGCGTCCCGCTCGTGTTCGGGTCCTACGAGAGCGAAGGGGATGACGAGTACAACACGTCGTTTTTCTTGACGAACGACGCCAATGGCAAGGTGGCGCGCGCTTCCTACCGCAAGCGCATGCTTTTTCCGTTCACCGAGTGGGTCCCGCCGATGCTCGATTCGCCCTCGCTGCGCAGCTTCATGCCCTGGGCGGGGCACTGGAAGCGAGGGCCGGGCCCGGAGGTCGTGCGGGTAGGTTCGTCCGGGCACGAGGAGATCACCGCTCTGCCGCTCATTTGCTACGACGTCCTCTTCCCCGGGTTCGTCGCCGAGGCCGCGGCGAAAGGCGCGGATCTCATCGTCACGCTCTCGAACGACTCGTGGTTCCCCGACGGGCGCGCCCCGAGGCTCCACCTCGTCTCCGCCGCATTCCGCAGCATCGAGACACGTCTGCCCCAGGTACGCGCCACGAATTCCGGCATTTCGGCAATCATCTCCGCCGACGGAGAGATCCTCGCAAGGACGCGATTCGACGAGGAGGAGACGCTCGCCGCAGACGTCCCGCGCGCCGCGCGTTTCGTGACGCCGATGGTCGCGTTCGGGCATCTGCGCGCGCCCGCGCTGTTCGCGCTCGCCGCGCTCCTGCTCGGGCACGCGTGGTGGTTCAGAGCAGGGCGGCGTAATCTTCGAGCGTCTCGACCGGAACGCCGTACCGAGCGGCGACGTCCTCGATCCACGGGCCCCGCCGCAGCGCCTTGAGGAACGCCGCCAGGCGCTCGGCGACGTAAAACGACCCGCCGAGCGGCCCACCGACGCCGACGATGGCGGTGAGCCACGGGATGTGCGCGCCCAGGAACTCGAACTGGAGGTTCCGGAGCAGGAAGTACATCACGACGCCAAGCCCGAGCCCGAGCAGGATGCACGGCACGATGACCAGCTTGTGCAAAACGCTCGCGCGTCGGGCGAGCTCCGACGCGGCTCGGGCTTCGGCCTCCGGCGTGTGAGGCCTCGCCGGCGAGGCCGTGCGGTACGTCGTCTCCAGCGTTCCAGCCATGTGTCCCCCGATTGTATCAGGGGTCTCCGGATCAGGCGAGGAGGTGAGCGAGGACGTACGCCGGAATGAGGACGAAATACGCGACGTCCACGACGATCTCGGCCGCGCGTCGCAGCCCCTTGGCGCGGCGCGGGAGCAGGTACGTCGCGCCGAGCGAGAGCACCTCGACGACGATCCGCACGAGGCCCGCGTAGACGACGAGGGCGCCGAACACGCCCACCCACCGGAGGAGGAATGCGGCGAGGTACGGGCCGAGGCCGAAAAGGTGATATTGCCCGAAGGCGCCGCCATACATGATGTACTGGTGCAGGCGGAAAAGGACGATCGCGAAGGCGAGCGGGACGAGCCCGTATTTCACCACGAAATAAGGCCACCGGCGCCGCCCGAGCGCGCGCCGCGCGTCGGCGAAACGAACAGCCGGGTGATCGAGCGCGGATTTGGCCGCGGGGAGCTTTTCGCCGAGAGCTTCGAGCAAGCCCGCGGGATCACGGAGCACGAGGCGGCGCTGGAACGAGCGATTCGAACCGAGCACGATCCGGAGCCCCGGGCCGGGGATCGGCACGCGCCATGGACGGATGGCCTGGATGGCATCAAAGGGAATCTCGAATCGCTCGCGGCGCAGCGTGAGCGCGAGCCTGTGGGGCCCGACTTCGACGTTTCCTCGATAGTTGTGGCCGAGGAGCACCGCGAGGAGCAGGGGGCCGCCGGAGAACAAGGCGATGCCGAAAGCGACGGCGAGCGGCGGCGCGGTCCTCGTGCCGGTCACGATATCGCGGACGATATGCACGGCGACATAGAGGACGTTGAGGAGGGCGATGAGGCGCAGCGCCACGGAGAGTGCCCGCGTGGCCGGGCCGTAGGCTTGGATGGGGAATGCACCTCGCCCGGGGGGGCTCGTCTCCGCGGGGGATTCGGGCGCGTCGGCCATGCGTGCACGATAGCACGCGATTCAGGCGATATCCTCCAGCTCGCGACCGCGTGTCTCCGGCAATGTGAGGAGGATCAGGGCGACGGCGAGCACCGGGAAGACGACGGTGGAAGACACGGCCTTGCCCCATCCCACGGATTCAGCGGCGTACCCGACGAGGACGGGCGTGACGCATTGCGCGGTGCGGCCGAAGAGGTGGTTCGACCACCCGAAAGCGTCGCTGCGCAGCTCCGTGGGGAAAAGCTCCGCGTTGTACGCGGCGAGCACGGAGCCCGTCGCCGTGATGCCGCCCATCGCGAGCACGAGCGAGATCAGGACGAGGGAAGGGGAGCCGGCGAGATAACAGCCCACGGTGCCGGCCACGACCGAGAGGTAAATGATGACCGAGGCGCCCCGCCGGCCGAGGACGTCGAGCAGCTTCGCGGAGAGGAATGCGAGCGGCATCCCGGCGACGGCCGCGATCGAGATGTAAAGGCCCACGCGCCCGTCCGTGTACCCGCGTTCCCCCATCGCGTGCTCTTTCCAGAACGTGATCGCGTTCGTGGTGCACGCGTACGTGAGCATCCAGATGGCCGCGAGCAGGAGCATCCGGTTTCGGTGGGGCGGGAGGAGGATCTGCGTGAACGGCCGCTTCGCGAGGCTCGTGCCCTCGACCTGCTCGGTGAAGCGGCGCGTCTCGCGCAGGGATCTGCGGGCGACGGCGAGCAAGAAGAGGGGCGCCGTGCCGAGCACGTAAATGCCGCGCCAGCCGAGGGACGACTTCAGCACGACGGGCGTGATCCCCGCGCAGACGATGGCGCCGACGCCGGTCAGCGCATTGAGGACGCCGATGTAGAGGCCACGCCGATCGGCCGGGAACTCCTCGGCGGCGACGACGAGGGAGAGGGCCCACTCGGCGATGAGGAAAAATCGCGCGGCGATCTGCGCGGCGCCGAACGTGAAGGGCCCGCGGGCGAGCGCGGTGAGCGCGGTGCAGAGGGCGTAGCCGAGGATCGTGACGGCGAGGACGCCGCGCCGCCCGGCACGATCGGCGTACCGGACGAGGCCGTAGGAGAGGATCGCGCCGGCGCAGATGGCCCCGACGAGCCAGCCGGCGTCGCTCGGCGAGAGGCCCATTTCGGCGCGGATCGCGGGCAGGAGCTGGGTGAGGGCGAACGTGTCGAACCCCTCGAAGAAGCTCGCCACGCCGAGGAACACGAACAGGCGGCGGTGGTATCGATCGTCGCTCATCCGGACCGCTTTCGTGCGTATCAGGGAAACGGGCCTTTCACAACGGCGGAAAACCGGCCATCATCCGGTCGGCCGCATGGTGGATCTTTCGAATCTCGGGGAGGGGCTCAACCGGCTCGAGACCATGGCGAATGCGGGTCTCGTCCTCGCCACGCTCACGCTGTGGAGCCTCTTCCTCTGGGGGCTCCGTTCGCCCGAGCGCGGGGAGCGATGGTTTCGTGTCGTCGTGTTTTTCCACCTCGCGCCCTTGCCGCTCGGGCTCGCCGACGGGAACCATCGCGAGGCCTTGCTGTTCCTCCGCTTCGCCCTGCTCGGCGGCGTGGCCCTGATCATCGGCCTGCCCCATTACCATTTCGAATCCGGCGAGCGGCTCCGGCCGCGCCTCGTGTTGGCCCTCGGCGTCGCCGCCGTGTTCGCCGGGCTCTGGTTCTGGATCGATAGGTCCTTCCGGTAAAACCTCCGCCCCGCCCGGTTCCATGGGGCCAAACCTGGGGTTCCAGGTGCCAAACCATTTCGAACCTTCGTGGCTTGACGAGGCCGTGGATCTCGGCTAGGTGCGGCGTAAGGGTTCCCTAGGGACAAACATGCGATACCACGCGGACCTCCACGTCCATTCGAGGTACTCTCGCGCCACGAGTTCGGACTGTGACCTGTTTCACCTCGCCTGGTGGGCGCGGCGGAAGGGGATCACGGTCGTCGGTACGGGCGATTTCACGCATCCGGCCTGGATGGCGGAGCTCAAGCGGCAGCTCGTCCCGGCCGAGCCGGGGCTCTTTCGGCTGCAGAGCGATGTCGAGCAGGCCGTTTCGGCGCGGCTCGAAGGGCCTTGCCGGGGGACCGTGCGGTTCATGCTCTCGGTCGAGATCTCGACCATCTACAAGAAAGGCGAGCGCGTTCGGAAGGTGCATCACCTCGTGTACGTGCCCGATTTCGAGGCGGCCGAGCGGTTTGTCGCGTCCCTCGCCCGCGTGGGCAACCTGAACGCGGACGGCCGGCCCATCCTCGGCCTCGATTCGCGGCACCTCCTCGAGATGGTGCTCGCGTCGGGCCCCGGCAGTTACCTCGTGCCGGCGCACATCTGGACGCCCTGGTTCTCCGTGCTCGGCTCGAAGGCCGGGTTCGACGCGGTGGAGGAGTGTTACGGGGACCTCGCCCCGCACGTCTTCGCCCTGGAGACCGGTTTGTCCTCGGATCCGGCGATGAACTGGCGTCTCTCCCGGCTCGACCGCTACCGCCTCGTGTCGAGCTCGGACGCGCACTCGCCGCCGAAGCTCGGGCGCGAGACCACGGTCTTCGACGGTCCGATCGATTACTTCTCGCTCCGCCACGCCCTGGAGACGGGCGAGGGGTTCGTCGGGACGATGGAGTTTTTCCCCGAGGAGGGCAAATACCACCTCGACGGGCACCGGGCGTGCGGCGTGCGCCTCGAACCCTCGGAGACGCTCGCCCGCGGCGAGGTTTGTCCGACCTGCGGGCGCCCCGTCACGGTGGGCGTGCTCAACCGCGTCGAGACGCTCGCCGACCGCGACGAGGGATACAGGCCGGAGAACGCCCCCGATTTTCGCAGCGTCGTGCCGCTGCCGGAGGTCCTCGCCGAGCTCTCGTCCGTGGGGCCGTCGAGCCAGGTCGTCGAGCAGAGCTACCGGGGGCTGCTCTCCCGGCTCGGGCCGGAGCTCTTCATTTTGCAGGAGGCCCCGCTCGAAGACATCACGCGGGCGGGGTCGTCGCTCCTGTCGGAGGGGATCGCGCGGATGCGCGAGGGGCGCGTGATCCGCGAGGCCGGTTATGACGGCCTTTATGGGACGATCCGGCTCTTCACGCCGGACGAGATCAAGCGCCGGCCGGTGGTCGCGCTCCTCTTCGAGGACGAGCCGAGCCCCGCGCCGGCTTCGAAGAAACCGGCACGCGCCGCGGACAAACCCGGCCGCAAGAAAAAAGCCGCGGAGGACGAGCCGGAGGCCTCGCTGTTCGCGCCGCGTGTCGAGCCGACGACGGCGCCGGAGACGCCCCGATCGTTGCTCGACGGCCTCGATGCCGATCAACGCGCGGCGGCCGAGGTCGTGCGGGGGCCGCTCCTCGTCGTCGCGGGTCCGGGCACGGGCAAGACCCGCACGCTCACGCATCGCATTGCGCACCTCGTCCAGGAGCAAGGCGTCCCACCCGAGCGAATCCTGGCGATCACGTTCACGCGCCGCGCCGCCGACGAGATGCGCGAGCGGCTCGTGGTGCTCCTCGGCGAAGCCGGCGAGCGCGTGCCAGCGATGACGTTCCACGCGCTCGGGCTCCTGATCCTGCGTGATCATGGCGACCACGCGGAGATCGGCATTGCGGGGGAGCGCGAGCGGGTCGGCCTCGTCGCCGAGGCGCTCTCCGTCACCGAGCGCAAAGCGACGCAGCTTTGCGCGGCGATCTCGCGGTGGAAGCGGCGCGTGGCGCGGCGCGCCGAGGCATTGCAACGGTTTCCGGAGGAGTATTCGTCGGGCAGCGACCTCGATCGCGCGTGGACCGCGTACGAAGAGGGGCTCGCCGTGCGGAACCTCGTCGATTTCGACGACCTCGTCACGCTCGCGGTCGAGCTCGTCGAATCCCGCCCCGACGTGCTCGCGGCCTTGCGCGAACGTTTCGCGCACGTCTCGGTCGACGAGTTCCAGGACGTGGACGAACGGCAATACCGGCTCCTCTTGCTCCTCGCGGGCGAGGCGCAAAACGTCTGCGCGATCGGCGATCCGGACCAGGCCATTTACGGGTTCCGCGGCTCGGACGTCTCGTTCTTCTTTCGATTCCGGGAAGATTATCCAGCGGCGAGCGTGGTGCGCCTCGGGAAAAACTATCGATCGACACGCACGATCGTGGACGCCGCGCTCGGCGTCATCGCGCCCTCGCCGACGGTCGGCGAGCGCGTGCTCCGCCCGCTCGTCGAGGATCGGAGCCGCATCGTGATCCACGAGGCGCGGACCGAGCGCGCCGAGGCCGAGTGGGTCGTGCACGTGATCGAGCGCCTCGTCGGCGGCACGTCGCTCTTTTCGATGGATACGGGCCGCGTCGGGCCCGCGGAAGGGGAGGGGACTCACGCCTTCGGCGACGTGGCCATTCTGTACCGCACCGACGCGCAGGCCCACGCGCTCGTCGAGGCGCTGCGTCGCTCGGGCATGCCGTTTCAGAGGCGCACGCACGATCGGGTGCTGGAGCGGGCCGCGGCGATGGCAATCGTGCGGGCGTTCGTCGCGACGCACACGCCGGGCGCGCCGCTCGCGCCTTCACTACAGGCGGCGGCGGCGCGCGTGCGGGAGGAGATCGCGGCGCCGCACGAGCCCGAGGACGTGGCCTCGAATCCGCCTGGAGAGGGCGAGGAGGCCCCGTCGTTCCGCGAGGCCGACGTCGACGCGGCGCTCGTGGTGCTGCTCGTGATCGCGGCGCGGTCGGGCGAGGACGCCGAGCGATTCCGCCTGGAGGTTTCGCTCGAGGTGGAGGTGGATACGTGGGATCCGCGGGCGGATCGGATCTCGCTGCTCACGCTGCACGCCTCGAAGGGCCTCGAGTTCCGGGTGGTGCTCGTCGTGGGCTGCGAGGACGGCCTCTTGCCATTGCGATTCAAAGGCCGCGAGGACGAGGCCGACGTGGCCGAGGAGCGAAGGCTCTTTTACGTGGGCATGACGCGCGCGAGAGAGCGCCTGTTCCTTTCGTATACGCGTGAACGCGTGCGTCATGGCAAACCCGTGGCGACGGAGGCCTCGCCGTTCCTGCGCGAGATCGAGGAGCGGCTCCTCACCGAGGAGAGCGCCGAGCTACCGAAGAAGTCCCCGGATCCGCGGAGGAAGCAGCTCACGTTGTTTTGACGTGGGCTTGGGGGTGAACCGTCGGTCGTCATTCATCGGCCGCCCTCCTGGCGAATGGGCGCATGCTCCAGGGCGACGCTGCACGTCGACGCGCCCGAGGGGCCTGCCTCGCCGCATGGATCCTCCCCCGCTGACGCACGCGCTTCCGCTCCCGCTTCTTGGTGGTATCCTCCCCTCCGCCCATGATCCTCGAATGTCGCCACTGCGGTGCGCCGCTCGACGTGAAGCCCGACGCGGCGCTCACGAAGTGTCGCTACTGCGGGACCACCAGCGAACGCCGCCTGCTCCGCACGGTCTCCGCCGAGACCCCCCGTGATTTCCGCCCGCCCCCGCAGTGGATCCCGCCCCCGCAGTTCCCGGCCCCGTCGAACCAGGCGCTCGCGTATCACGAAGAGACCTTGCGCGCGAACACGCGCGCGAACTGGATCGCCCTCCTGGTGGGCGTCTCGCTTGCCAGCTCGCTCGTGCTCGGACTCCTCATCGCGCTCGGCGGCAGCATGGGGTCCTCGAAAAAGGGCGGGGTCGTGGCATCCGTGCTGCCGGGCAAGACGCCCCAGGAGCTCGCGGCCGTTCGAATCGACCAGAGCCGGGAAAACCTCGCGAAGGCGCTTTCCGGAAACCCCATGGGCTCCATGCTCGCCGTGTCCGTCTCGCACCCGCGCTACCAGAGCATCTCGTTCATGTACGACGACAAGGAGCCCGCGTTTCCCCAGAGCTTCACGCTCGTGCAGCGCTCCGGAGCGACGCCGGATCCCAAGGCGATCGAGGCCCTCGGGAGCCGCCTGCACGGTGGGCTCGTGGACGGGAGCTGGAACTGGGCGAGCCTCGTGGCCGTGAACACCGACGCGAAGACGGGCCTCGTCTCCGCCACCGTGCTGGGGGGGCGCGTGGGCGGCACGAGCGCGCAAGCCAAGACGCAGCTCGTCGCCATGTGGAAGCTCGTCCTCCACGCCGTCTTCGGCGCGGGCAGCGGCCCGACCCCCGAGGAAGCCCGCTGGATCGGCGCGCCGCACCCCTTCGCCGCGCTGGAGACGATCGACCTCACGACGACCGTCGACAAGGCCGCCGCGACCTTGACCCAGAAGTTCCCCGGCGCAGCCTTGTTCACGTTCATCGAGCTTGGCGTCACCGTCGCCGTGGATCACCCGCTCCTGCGGGACGCCGAGTTCTCCTACCCCAACGAGAAGGGGGGCACGCTCCGGACCGCCGCGCTGCACGGGACCAAAGCGTTCCCGGAGCGCCGCGAGGCGCTCGTCGCGTGCCTCGAGGGCAAGCTCGGCAAGGCGAAGGTCCAGGATCGCGATTACCTGGCCAAGAAACGCGATTACGAGTTCACCGTGGGCAAGCTCTGGCTCGACATCGGGGAGAAAGACGCTCACGTGCACTGGTTCCCCGGACGGCTCAACGCCCCGGATTGGAAGCGCGTCGTGGGCGCCGTGGGCGCCTGCCGTTGACAGGTGACTCGTCGCCCTCGCCGGGCCTTTTTTCCTGAGCGTCCCCTTGGAAACCATCTTCAAGGTCTTCGAGAACAATCACATCGAGCCGCCGTGGTCGTACGTCTGCGTCTTCGCGCTCGACGCCGCCATGCTCCTCGTGATCGCGTTCTGTGTGCGCGAGATCCGGCGCGCGCGCCGCGCGGCCGTCGAGGCGGACGCCGTGATCAAGCCGAAGGCCCCCCTCTTCGAGGGGGCGCGGTTCGTCGCCGGAACGGTCGAGCTCGCGCAGGGCGAGTCCGACGCGGTGCGGGTGACGATCACGCAGGAGGGCAGCGAGCAGGCCGGCAAGAACAACAACAAGACGCACTCATGGGTGGAGACGGAGCGTGAGACCCGCGCGCGGCCGTTTTATCTGCGTCACGACACGGGCGCCCGCGTCCGGGTCGAGCCGCCCGAGGACGTGCTGCTCGTCGACACGCTCGATCAAAAAGAATGGCTGCATTCGTCGCGGCGAAAGCTGCGCGCCGAGCTTTTGCCGGGCGAACGTGTGATAGTGGAGGGGCGGCTCCACAAGGCGCCGGATCCCGAGGGGATCGGGGAGACCGCCGGATATCGCGAGGCCGCCACGATGGGCTTCACGATGAAGCCCTCGCCGCAAAAAGGCATGCACATCTCCACGGAGAGCCTCTCGCGCCGCCACGAGCTCCGCGCGCGGGCCTTTTACTGGACGTGCGTGTGGGTGGTGTTCCTCGGGTTCGTCATGAACGTCCCGCTCGCCACCTACCGGGCGCGTGTCTTCCTCGGCGAGAGCGTGGTCGCGACGCTCCTCGGCAAACGGACGTACGAGAGGAGCAACGGCAAGGGGAAGACGACCCAGCACCGCGCCGTCGACGTGCGTTACGAATCACCGCCGGGCACGGTCCGTTTTGGCGGGCTCGTCGAGATTGACGAGGACGATTACCTGGAGCTGCCGCCGGGGGCGAAGGGGGAGATCTGGCTCCGGCGCGTCCCGAGCTTCCCGATCGCGACGGCGCTCGGGCAGGGAAGCTCGGTGTTGTTCCAGGCCTGGTGCGTCGCCGCGGTGATCGCCGGCCTCGCGATGTACCGCGCCTACCGCACGCACACCTATCGGCGCTGGTATGAGGGGCGCCTCGTGGAAAAAGGCAAAGGACCGCTGCCCCCGCAGACGAACGAGCGTTTCCTTTCGGACGACCCCAAAGCCCTCGAAGCACGCCGAACGCGGGCTCTTTCGCGCGAGCGCGCCGCGAAGCGCATGGATCCGATCTCGCTCGATTGAAGCTCAGAAGGTGTTCCACAGGCGTCGCGAATGAAAACCCATGCGCCTGTGCATCGACCGCATCGCGGTCGATGCATCAGAGGTCCAGGGCTGGCCCTGGTCCCGGGTCGAGGGGCGGACAGCCCCTCGTCGGGTCCGGGGTGAAACCCCGGCGCTACGCTGTGGAGCACCCTCTCAGGCTTCGGCCTTGGGCCGCAACATCACGAGCAAGACATCCGCGTTGGGGACCTCTTCCGTCGGCACGAGGCGCTTGCCGCCGCTCGCGAGCCGCACCTCGATCCACCGCGACGAGAGTTTTGCCCGACGAACCTCCTGCCGCGCGACCGCGTCCCCCTCGCCGAGGTGGAGGCGCAGCTCGTCGAGCTTGCAGCGCCCGAAAAACGCGCGCCCTTCCTCCTGGATGCGCCGCTCGGCCTGTTCCAGCCGATGCTCGAACGTGCGGGCCGAGAGCTCGCGGCCGAGCGCGTACGGGTCGCGCATGGGCGTGGGGAGCCGGATGCGGTCGCCTGCGCGGTCGTCGATCCAGAGCGCCGAAACTTCGGGCGGGGCGTCGCCGAGCGCCTCCCAGAACAGGCCTCCCACGGACGTGATGTCGTGAAAGCGCACGTCTCTCGTGTCCTTGCCGCGCCCGATGCGCAGCCCCTCCTCGTGCACCTCCACGCGTTGCCCGCGGGCCCGCACGAAGTGGGAGAAGGCCCAGATCCCGAGCGCGCCGAAGACGAGCGCCGCCCCGCCGAAGATGAGCAGGCTCAGGGGCTCGACCGCCTCGTGTTTCGGCATGAAGAACAGCGGCAGGGCCGCGCAATCGAGCGCGACCAGGAGGCAGAAGAGCCCCACGCCGATACGAATGCCCTGCTGGACGATCGAGACGGGGTGCACCGAGACGAGCGCGCCCAGGGGATCAGCGTCACGGTACGGAGTCTGGGCGCGCACGGTGCTCCTATTTCGCGACGTCGAGCCGCTTGCCTTTCGGCCCGTCGATGTCCGCGAAGAAATCGTTCCCCTTGTCGTCGACCACGATGAATGCCGGGAAATCGACGACCTCGATCTTCCAGACCGCCTCCATCCCGAGCTCGGGGTATTCGAGCACCTCGACCTTCTTGATGCAATCCTTCGCGAGCCGCGCCGCCGGACCGCCGATCGAGCCGAGATAAAATCCTCCGTGCTTCTTGCACGCCTCGGTCACCGCGCGCGAGCGGTTGCCCTTGGCCAGCATCACGTACGACCCGCCGCTCGCCTGGAAGAGATCCACGTACGCGTCCATGCGCCCCGCGGTCGTGGGCCCGAACGAGCCCGAGGCATATCCCTCCGGCGTCTTCGCGGGGCCGGCGTAATACACCATGAAATCCTTCATGTACCCGGGCATGCCGTCGCCGCGATCGAGGCGCTCCTTGATCTTCGCGTGCGCGATGTCCCGCGCCACGACCATCGGCCCCGAGAGCGAGAGGCGCGTCTTGATCGGATACCGCGACAGCTCGGCCCGGATCTCGCTCATCGGGCGGTTCAGATCGATCCGCAGGACCTCGCCGGAGAGCTCCGCGTCCGTCGTCTCGGGCAGGTACTTCGCCGGATCCCGCTCGAGCGCCTCGAGGAAGATGCCGTCCTTCGTGATCTTCGCGAGCGCCTGCCGGTCGGCCGAGCACGAGACCGCGATGCCCACCGGGCACGAGGCGCCGTGGCGCGGCAGCCGGATCACGCGGACGTCGTGGCAGAAGTATTTCCCGCCGAACTGCGCGCCGATGCCGGTGTGCTGCGTGATCGCGAGGATCTGCCGCTCGAGCTCGACGTCGCGGAAGCCGCGGCCGAGCTCGTTGCCCTCGGTGGGCAAGGTGTCGAGGTAGCGGGCGGACGCGAGCTTGGCGACCTTGAGCGTCTGCTCCGCGCTCGTGCCGCCCACGACCACGGCGAGGTGGTACGGCGGGCACGCCGCGGTGCCGAGAGCGCGGATCTTCTGCTCGACGAACGCGAGCAGGCTCTCCGGGTTCAGGAGCGCCTTCGTCTCCTGGTAGAGGTAACTCTTGTTCGCCGAGCCCCCGCCTTTGGCCATGAACAGGAACTTGTAGGCGTCACCTTCGGTCGCGAAGATCTCGATCTGCGCCGGCAGGTTCGTCTTCGTGTTGACCTCGCGGTACATGTCGAGCGGCGCGAGCTGCGAGTAGCGCAGGTTCGTCGTGCGGTAGGTGTCGGCGACGCCGCGCGCGATCGCGGCCTCGTCGCTCCCCTCGGTGAGCACGTACTGCCCCTTCTTGCCCATCACGATCGCGGTGCCCGTGTCCTGGCAGGAGGGCAGGACGAACCCGGCGGCGATGTTCGCGTTCCGGAGCAGCTCCAGCGCGACGAAGCGGTCGTTCGCCGAGGCCTCCGGGTCTTCGAGGATCCGCGCGAGCTGCGCGAGGTGACCCGGACGGAGCAGGTGCGCGATGTCGCGCATGGCCTCCCGCGCGAGGAGCGAGAGCCCCTCCGGCTCGACCTTCAAGAACGTCCTGCCTGCCGCCTCGATCGTCGAGACGTGGTCCGTCGTGACGAGGCGGTAGGGCGTCTCGTCCTTGCCGAGGGGGAGCATGTCCTGGAACTGGAAATCGCTCATCGGGCGAAGGTGTACCCGAGGCGGTAGGCGTGTGCCAAGGGCGCGTTCGCAAGGGGCGGACAATTGCAGCGATCGACGGCCTGGTTGCATCATGCACCCACGCTGCAAAGGAACGGGGTACCTCGAAGACATCGCGAAGCTGCCTCGCGCGAGACAACGCGTGATCGATCGCGGTAGCATCGATGCATGCGCGCTTGGATCTCGGCTTGGATCCTGCTCGCGGCCTCGTGTGGAGGCGGCGGTGAATCGGTATCGCTCGGCGGCGGAGGCAACGGCGGGACGATCACCGGAGCGGTGTCGAGCGGCGCGGTCGGAGGCGGAAGCGCGAGCAGCGGAGGCGGCGAAGGCGGAAGCGGCGGCGAAGGCGGAAGCGCAAGCGGAAGCGGCGGCGGAGGCGGAAGCGCAAGCGGCAGCGGCGGCGGAAGCGCAAGCGGCAGCGGCAGCGGCAGCGGCGGCGGAGGCGGAAGCGGCGGCGCCGCCGCGGCATGCGTCGGCAAGAGCGCGATGCCTCCCGGCGACAAGGACATCACGATCACCACGAGCGGCGAAGAGCGGTCTTTCAGGGTGCACGTCCCGCCCGGCTACGACCCCGAGAAGCCCGTGACCCTCGTGCTCGCGTTCCACGGATATACAGAGTCGATCGACGACTTCGCGGTCCGCACGCATTACGGCGAGGCCGTCGACGCGCGCGGCCACATCGTCGTCTTCCCGCGCGGAAAGGCCCCGTTCGGCGTCCCGGCCTGGAACGCGGGGACCTGCTGCGGCACCTCGCAGATCCAGAACACGCCCGACGTCCAGTTCGTGCGCGACATGATCGACCGCATCGCCGAGGACTACTGCGTCGACCCCAAGCGCATCCACGCGACGGGTTTTTCCAATGGCGGCATGCTCTCGCACCGCCTCGCCTGCGAGCTCGCCGATCGCATCGCCTCGATCGGCGCCGTCTCCGGCACCATGGCCATCAGCGAATGCGTGCCCGCGCGGCCCGTGCCCGTCCTCCACATCCACGGCACCGGCGACATCATCGTCCCGTACGCCACTCCCTTGGCGGCGCAGACGGTTCCCGGCACGATCGAAGGTTGGACCACGCGGAATGGGTGCAACGCGGAGGCCCAGACGACCTACGAGCAAGGCAAGGCGCGCTGCGAGCGCCAAACGGGCTGCGACGCGGGCGCCGACGTCGAGCTCTGCACGATCGACGGCGGCGCCCACGAATGGCCGGCTGGCTCGGGAATGGGCGACCTCGCTGCGACGGACTACATACTCGATTTCTTGGAGGCCCACCCCATGCCTTGACCCTTCCGCCCTTGACGCGGGTGGTCTTGGCTGGATAAAGGATCGCGATGCTCCAGGTCCTCGACGCAGACGAAGAGTATCTCGTCGCCACGCGAGGCCACGTGCTCGTGACGGTCTGGGGCAGGCTCAACCTCGACCGCGTGCGGCGCGCCTTCGCCGTGAAGCGCTGGCTCATCGAGGAGTCCGATCACGAGGCGAAGACGTTCGGCTTCGTGGCCGTCATCATGCCGCAGCGTCTCGCCATCCCCGACAGCCTCGAAGCCGAGATGGCCAAGCTCGACGACTTCCTGGCCCCGCACGTCCTCGCGCGCGCCGTCGTCATCGAGGGCGAAGGCATGCGGTCGACCCTCCTCCGCGGCGCGGGCAAGGCGACGAGCCTCCTCAAGCCCCGCGGGTACCCGGAGAAGCAATTCGGCGACATCGGGGACGCGGCGCGGTGGCTCGTGCCGCAGATCGCGACGAAGACGGGTCAGGTGATCACCGCCGAGGATCTCGCCTGGGACATCGCCGAGGCGCGGGCGATGCACCATCACATCGGCTGATTCGCCCCCTCGACCGTGCGGAGCGGGGGGCGAAGGACTACTCGATGTCGAGCGGCACGACCTCGACCGAAGGCGGCCGATCGCCGCCGCGCTTCACGTACACGAGGTGCTGGAGCGGCACCGCGTGCCAGGTCTCGTGATCCCGCGTGAGCGGCTCGGAGGCGACGATGCACGAGCTCGCGTCCTCGTCCGCGGCGAGCATGCGCCATTCGCCTTCGTACAGGCCGTACGATTTTCCGATCGTGTACCAGATGCGGAGCACCCGCTCCTCCGGCGGGTGGAAATCGTCCCCGAGCCCGTCGTAATGCCCGAGCCCGTACGTATAACAGACGGCGACGAGGTCGTTGCCGTCCGAGAGGAAGAGGTTCATCGGGGAAAACGTGCGGATGCCGAGCTCGCGCCGGATCCCGGCCACGATCCGCAGCGCGGAGGTGACGCCGCGGGCGATGTCGAGCGCGCTGAGGTCCGCGGACGGATCGGGGAGCTGCGAGAGCAGGAGCGCGTAGAACCACTCGCTGTCGGTCGTCCCGTGGATCTGGCGCGCGAGCGCGGGCCGGATCTTCGGCAGGAGCGCGAACTTCATCTCCTCGAACCGCGCGAGCTGCCCATTGTGGGCGAGGGCGAGCCGGGCGCCCTCGAACTGGAACGGGTGCAGGTTCTGCTCGTGGATGATGGCGCGCGTGTCGTATGGCACGCCGCGCAGGTGCGCGAGCAGGGCCGTCGCGCGCACCTTCGCCGCGAGCGCGCGCAAATTCCGGTCGTAGATCGCGAGCTGCGTGCTGCGGTAAACGAAGGGCAAATCCGGGCGCTCCGAGCGCGCGTCCCATGCGAGCAGGCCCGAGCCCGCGAGGTTCAGCCGGGTGTAAAACGCGGCCTGATGGGTCTGGTTCACGAACGAGACATCGGGCTTGTAGAGCAGATCCTCGAGCGGGATCGGCTCACCGAGGTAGGCGAGGACGCGGCACATGGGAGACCTGATGTCGCCTGGGACGCGCGCGCTTGCAAGCTCCAACGACGCGGGTTCGCGAGCCGGCCTCGCCGGGAAGTGGTATCGTCTCGACGAAGGGGCGAGGACGCGTGCTGGTGCGACGACGATTCATCGGGGGGGCCGCGGGCGTGCTCACGCTCGCATGCATTCTCACGGGCTCGGCGCCCGCGCGTGCCGGAGATCCTTCCCACGTCGCGCTCTGGCGTATGGAGGTGCACGGCGCGTATCTCCAGGGCGATCAGCGGGTCGGGGCGGGCACGCTCGTGCCGTACAACGGCTGGGGGCTCTGGGCGCGGGTCGGCATCTCGGAGTTTCCCTGGAAATGGCTCGGATACGACGTGCTCGGGCAGATCGGCCTGGTCGGCACGCCGCAGAGCAACTTCGACGTGGTGACCGAGGCCGCCGTCGCGTTCGCGCCCGCGCGCTGGAAGGGGAGCGTGGATGGCTCGATCGTCCTCGGCGCGGGCGGCGGCATCGGATTCGAGCGCCCCGTTTGGCTCGGCCGCGGGGGTACGGGGTATCCGCTCTTGCTCGCGCGTCTCACGCTCAAGCCGAAAAACTCGATTCGATTTTTCACCTCGTTCCGGTTCACGCCCATCACGCCGGACGACGGCTGGGTGCGCTCCTACGATCTCGAGATCACGGGCGGGTACAAATGGTGGTATCTCGGCCTTCGTGGGCGCATCGACGACGTGACACAGGGGGATCCCGAGCGCTTGTACCGTACGTACTGGCTCGGACCGACGGCGGGATTGGTGCTTCGATGAGTCGCGCCGGGACAAACGTTTTTCTCTTGCTCGCTCTCGCGCTCGCCGGCTGTGGCCTCGATCCGGATCGTGTTTCGGAGCTGGTCTCGACGCGGGACATGCTCCTCGGCGTGACGGCGCTCGACGACGGCGTGGCGGCGGCGATCGACGTGCGTGTCGGCAGCCCCATCGGCACGGTGGAGCTCACGGGCGGCGACGCGTTGTTCGTCACGGTGGGCGGGACTCGCCGCCCGATGATCGAGGGGCAAAACAATGGCGCCCCGATCTATTCGGTAGAGCTCGATACGCTGCCGGGTGATTTCCTCCTCGACCTCGAACGGCAGAACGATCGTGACGTGCACGGCGTCGTCGTCGAGGTTCCGCCCCCGTTCACCGTCGCCGCCGAGGGCCTCACGCAGGATCTCCCGCTCTCGCTCGCCTGGGCTCCCGATCCCGAAGGCGGCAAGGTCGTGATTTCGGTGCAAGGCGATTGCATCGACACGCTCACGCGCTCGCTCGACGAGGACACGGGCACGCTCGTGATCACGCAGGCCGAGCTTCGACCACCGCCCGCGGGCCCGCCCCTCGCTCCTTGTGCGCTGGAGGTGTCGGCTTCCCGGACGATCACCACCCGCGACGCGCTTTTCTCGACGAACCCCGGCGGGAACGTCACCACGAGCGCCGAGCAACGCCGGACGATCGCGGTTGTCTGGACGCCCTGAAGTCCCGATCCACGGACGTCCGGCATTCCTTCGCATCCAACGTCAGGCCGAGGCGACCTCCTCCACGAACTTGCGGAGCCACACGTTTGCCGGGTCCGACTCGGCGTGCGCGTGCCAGTAGAGATGAAGCTGCACGGGTGGCAACTTGAACGGCAATGCGCGTCGCGAGAGCGCGTGGACCTTCCCGACCTCGCCCGTCAAGCGTCGTGGCGCGGTCAGCACGTCGTCCGAATGAGCGACCACGCGGAACGCCGAGTCGTAGCTCTGACAGCGCACCACCACGCGCCGCTCGATGCCGCGCTTCAAGAGCGCGTGATCTTCGAGCACGAGCCCCGTCGCTCGGCTCGACACGAGGACGTGAGACGCCGCGACGTACTGCGCGACCGAAAGCTTCCGCCGAAGGGGGTGCCCATCTCGCACGACGAGGCAGAAGTCGTCGTCCAGGACGCGACGATGTCGTACCGGCTCGTGGACCGGCATGTAGACATCAAAGGCGACATCGATCTGTCTGGACGCAAGCTCACGCGCAATGGCTGAGCGTCGGTACGCGACGCTCGCCAGCGTGGCAAGCGGAGCCGCCTTCGCGAGCGCGCTTCGGAGCTGAGGCAGGAGCATCGGCTCGATGGAGTCGGGCATCCCGACGCGAAACATCAGCGTCGTCGTGGAAGGCTCGAACGCTCCCCACCGATGGAGGAGTCCGCGCAACTGAGCCAACTGTTCAACGAGCGCGGGCGCCATGCGCAGGCATGTCGCAGTGGGCACCATCTCGGTCCCTTCCCGCGCGAAGAGCGGATCCTCGAGGTGCTCGCGGAGCCTTCGCAGCGCGTGGCTCACCGCCGAGGGGCTCAGTGCGAGGACTCGCGCCGCCCGTGTCAGGTGGCGTTCCCGGAAGACGGCCTCGAAGACGCGGAGCAGGTTGAGGTCCATCGTGTCGAAGCGATGCACGTGATTCATCGAGGTGCATGAAATCATATCACTTCCTTCATCGGGAAGCTTCAGCGCAAAGTCCTTCCGTGTCGGAGAGAGCGAGAGGACATCGTCGGCGAAGCCTCGGAGCCTGCAAGCGCGCTCGCAAAGCGGGCGTCCGCAGCCGCCCGCGTTCCCGGGTCCCCGTGCTCCCGCCGCCCGGCGCAGGTGCAACACCCGATACTCGACTTCCCCCAAACAGCGGACATCGGCCATGACAGAGACTCTTCAGCAACAGCAAGCGACCTGTGAATGCGGCGCTTGCCAATTCGAGGTTGGCGCAGCGCCGGCAGTACGTTTCTTTTGCCACTGCACGATCTGCCAAGCCTACAACGGCAAGCCGTTTGCCGACGTGACGGTGCATCGCGCCAGGTACGTCGAAGTGAACGACGGAAGCCAGATTGCGTTCAAGAAGTACCGCCTGCCCCCGAACATCGACCGCGGGCTCTGCAGGACGTGCGGCAAGCCCGCGATCGAATTCTTTGGCTTCGGCCCGGCGAAGCTCGCCTTCCTTCCGAGCTTCAGCTTCGAACGCCAGGAGCTCCTCCCGCCGCCTGCGATACACATTTTCTACCATCGGAGGCTGAGCGACGCCGCCGACGATTTGCCCAAGTACACCGGCTATCTACGCAGCCAGATGGCCGTCAGCGGACTGTTCACGCGGCTGTTCCGAGGACGTGGCGGATGAGCAAAACCAAGCGCATTCTCCATGTCGTCAGCAACGTGGACCACTATGACGGCCGGTCGACGCCGACCGGATTGTGGCTCTCGGAGTTGACGCATGCCTATGACGTCTTCGCCGCGCGGGGCTACGAGCAGCGCTTGGTGAGCCCGAAGGGAGGGCGGATACCTCTCGAGCCCCGTTCGCTCGCGTGGCCGTTTCTCGGCGCGTCTGCCAAAGCGCGCTTGGCAGATCCAACGTGGTGTGAGGAAGTACTCGCCGGCGTTGCGACGAAGGTGCCCTACAACGCCGAGGCGGAGATGCGCGCGCGTGGCGCGCGGTACGAGAAGAATATCGTCCCGTTCCTATCGAAGGTCGTTGTCGACGGGAAATTGGTGACTGGCCAGAACCCTCAATCAGCGAAGGCGACCGCGAGGAGCGTCGTGTCTCTCCTCTCTTCATGATCGCACACGACAATCGCATTCGGTCTTGAACCGCTCGCGAGGAAAATCCACATGCTGACCAAGTTCAAGAAAGAAGTTCTTGCCTCCATCGCACTCGCGCTTGGTGCTGCGACGTTTGCCAGTGGCTGCGTCATTAGCCATGTTGAACGGGTGGGGCCAGAGTGGGACGTTCATGCTGACGAGAAAGCGCTTGCCGTAGACTCATCACCCCAAGGTAGCGATGACCTCGCGCTACTGAGCGACGAGTTCGAGGACGCTTCGACGCTTCAGCAGTGGGCAAAGCTGAGCGACGTGGAGGGGTGGCCAAATGAGATCAAGAAGCTGGACGTCAACACGGCGGATCCAGGAAATCTCACCTTGGAACCCTATGCGAGCTTCTGGTTCGGCGACTTTCACGCGCCGTTCCTCTTCAAGAAGGTGACGGGGGATTTCATCGTCACGACGCGCGTGCTGGTGACGGGGGCGACCGCAGACGTACCAGCGCGGGGGTATTCGCTTGCTGGTCTGCTCGCTCGCGCACCACACGATGAAGGGCGCAAGAATTGGAAGGAAGGCACGGAGAACTGGATCTTCATCACGGCCGGGAGCGGCGACGGTGACGGCGTTCCTCAGTTCGAGACGAAGAATACGAAAGACAGCTCGAGTCGGCTCGAGCTCAGCCCGCGAACCATCGGCTGGGTGGAGCTTCGCATTGCGCGCGCCGGCACGCGCATCACGCTTCTTCGTCGTGCGGAGAAGGAAGACTGGCGCGTCATGCGCCGGGAAGAGCGTCCCGATCTGCCGCGAACGCTTCAGGTGGGGCTCATCGCGTACACGGACTACGACTCGCTGAAGTGGGACCTGATCTTCAATCGTGTCGACCGTTATCACAACCGCGTCATCACCGACGGAGTGCCGGACCTCATCAGCCGCTTCGACTACGTTCGCTTTCAGAGGCCACCGGTATCCAAGCGGTGATCGGCCGCCTCGTACGGATCGATCTTCTCAACGCCCGCCGACACACGCCGGGAGTCTCGATGATCCTGTGGAACACCCTCTGAGGATCGCTCACGGGATGCAGGCGTCGAAAAGCACGCTCACGTCGGCGCTATGGCCATTGAGAACGGCGAGGTCCGGCTTGCCATCGTCGTTCATGTCCGCGACCGCGAGAGCGATGGGCGCGATGCCTGCGCCGTACGTGAGGGGAGGGGCGAAGCCGCCGCTTCCATCGTTGACGAGCACGCCGACGCCTTCGTCGTCGGTATAGATCAGCTCGGGCATGCCGTCGCCATTCAGGTCCCCTGCCGCGAGCGAGATTGCCATCGCGCCCGCCGCGTATCCGGTGGCGGGGGAGAAGGAGCCGTTTCCCTCATTGAAGAGCACGCTCGCGCTGGCCAAGCTGTAGTTCAACGCCGCGAGGTCGAGCTTCCCGTCGCCATTCAGATCCGCGAGGACCACCGAAATCGGGTCCCCTCCCGCGGCATAGTGGACAGGGGAGTGGAACGTGCCGTCGCCCCGGTTGAAAAACACGCTCACGTCGCCGCTCGCATTCGCGACCGCGAGGTCGGGTTTGCCGTCGCCGCTCACGTCCGCCGCCGCGACCGAGACCGGGACCATACCTGTGTCGTGGTCGACGGCAGCGGCGAAAGCGCCGTTCCCCTGGTTGACGAGCACGCTCACCTTCTTGCTGAACTGGCTGGCGACGACGAGATCGCGCTTGCCGTCACCGTCGAGGTCCGCGGCGACGATCGACCTCACCCCTTCGCCCACTGCGTGGTTGATCGGGGGCACAAGGGCGCCATTCCCGTCGTTCAGCAGCACGTCGACGCCGCCTGTGCCGTAGCTCCCGACAGCGAGATCGGGCGCGCCGTCGTCGTTCAGGTCCGCCGCGACGATGGTGTGGGGCTCTCCGATCGTGGCGTAATCGACGGGATCGGCGTAACTCCCGTCGGCCTGATGAAAAAGGACGCCGACGCCACTGCCGGTGGCGCGCGCGACGGCGAGATCGGGCAGGGCATCGCCGTTCAGGTCCGCCACCGCAATCGCGGATGGTAAGTCGCCCACGGGGTACTGCCGGCCGAACACACCGCTTCCCTGATTGAGCCGCACGCTCACGCTGTCGCTCAGGGCGCTCGCGACGGCGAGATCGGGTTTGCCGTCGCCGTCGAGGTCCCCGACCGCGACCGCTTCCGGGACCTTGCCCGTGCCGTAGCGGACGGGTGCGGCGAAGGTGCCGCTGCCCTGGTTCATGAACACGCTCGCGCTGGAGTCTCCGCTCGCAGCGGCGAGATCGAGCTTGCCGTTGCCGTCGAGGTCCACCGCTGCCACGTCGTAAACAGGATGGAGCGTAGGGTACACGGTCGGCGGGGCGAAGGTGCCATTGCCTTCGTTCCTGAGCACGCTCAGGTGGCTGCTCCAGCCGTCGGTGTCGGCGGTGCCAATGGCGAGATCGGGCCGGCCGTCGCCGTCGAGGTCCGCGGCGATGACTGACGCAGCCCCGTAGCCCGCGTATTGCTCGACCGCCGCGCCGAAGGAGCCGCCGCCCTGATTGCGGAGCACACTCACGTTGCCGCCCGCGAGGACGTAGCGCGACGCGACGGCGAGATCGGGTTTGCCGTCGCTGTCGAGGTCTGCGACCGCGACCGAGCTCGGGTGCCCCATCACGGTGTATGCCATCATGGGTGCGAAGGCGCCGCCGCCCAGATTGAAGAGCACGCCCACGCTGCTGCTGCCGCTGTTCGAGACGGCGAGATCGGGCATGCCGTCGCCGTCGAGGTCTGCCACGGCGACCCCGCTCGGACCCAGGCCCGCGGCGTGCGTGAGCGGCGGGGCGAAGGCGCCGCCCCCGAGGTTTTCGAGCACGCTCACAGTGTTGCCGTCACGGTTTGTCACGGCGAGGTCGGGCTTGCCGTCGCCGTTCAGATCGGCCGCGACGACCGCGGAGGGGCTCGGTCCGCTCGGGAGGTCGACGGGGGGGGCGAATTTGCCGTTCCCGAGGTTCTCGAGCACGCTCACGGTATCGTCGCCCGTGTTCGCGACGATGAGGTCCGATAGCCCGTCGCCATCGAGATCTGCCATCGCAATGGACGATGGCTGGTCGCCCACCGGGATGTAGGGGATGCCTGGGAGCCCGATCGTCCCGGCGCACGGGGGACCGACGCAGGCGCCGGCGACGCACGTCTTGCCCATGTCGCAGATGATCGGGCTGCCCCCCACGCACATACCCGCCTGGCAGGTGCTGCCGACGATACAGCCGCTGGCGGCGACGCATGCGGCGCCGTCGGCCTTCGGCTGGTGCACGGGGCCGCTCATATCGCAGACGTCATCGGTGCACGCGTCATGATCGTCGACGGGGATGCATGGCGCGCCGCCACTGCCGCCGCTGCCGCCGCTGCCACCGGCGCCGCTGCTGCTGCTGCTTCCACTGGCGGACGCGTTCGTGCTGGTGGAGGACGACGTGGGAGGCTCCGCGTCGACCTCGGAGCACGCGTACGCGCCGGCGCACACCCAGACCAACGCCATCCGAACGGCAGAGGCTCTCCTCACGATCTCCCTCCGAAGCAAGCGTCCGGGGAGCCTATCAGAACGCCGCGTGGAGTGACCGAACTATCTGCTGGAGCTCGTCTGCCCCGATATCCGGCAAGGCGTCGTGATGAACATCGGGGCCATTGGAGCTGCGGCATCGGCTGAATATCCCGCCGTGCTCGCCGAACGATCCGCGGTGCTGGCTGCCGATGCCACGCCGAACACCACAGCCGGCCCTCGACCCGGAAGCGCTGGAAGAGGCCATTGCGTTTTGCTGCCTCGCGCGACGTGCGTCCACGTCGCCATGTGCTGGTCACGCGTGTGACCTGTGTGCGCACGATGGCTGGTCATTGCGGGAACCAGGTTTTGCGCACATTTATTTTCGAAATGGAACCTTGCAATGCTGCCCGAAGCAGAATAAAGTGGCTGTTCACGCGGGTGGCTCCGGTTCCCGAAGGGGTCTCGTCGAGTCTGCGTCACAGCCCACCTTGGTGAGCCACTCGCGCGTTGACCCAACCACGGCGTGACGCTGCAATATAAATTCGAGAGGCGCGGTTCGTACGCGTCGCCTACGGACGTGCGCGCGTGCAGCGCACCTCGACGTCAATTCCATGTCGCCTATCGTATTTTCGACCGGCGACGGTGCACCATTTCCATACCCCGGAAGGAACCGACATGACGCAAAAGCTTCGTTATTCCCTCGCGCTCGTGATTGCTTCGCTCGGCCTCGCGGCTTGCGCCATCGGCGCGGACGAGGGCAGGGAGGACGTGGGAGCCGCTCCGGTCGCCCTCTCGGCTGAGGGCCGGTACATCATCAAGTTCAAGGATTACGGGCGGCGCGGCGCGTCGATCACGGCCGCGGGCGGCAAGGTCGCGCGGGAGCTACCCGAGCAGGCCGCGAGCGCCGTGTACCTGCCCGACGCGGCCGTCGAGGCCATGGCGAACAACCCGAACGTCGAATACGTCGAGGTCGATCCGCGCCGCGAGCTCTACGGCCAGACGACGCCGTACGGCATTTCGATGGTGCAGGCGACCGACCCCGCGTTCTCGAACGCGAGCGGCAGTACGAAGGTCTGCATCATCGACTCGGGCTTTCATGCAGGCCACGCCGATCTCCAGGGCCTGCCCGTCACGGGCCAGAGCGGCACCTCGTGGAACTCGGATAGCTGCGGCCACGGCACGCACGTCGCCGGCACGATCGCCGCAGTGAACAACTCCCTCGGCGTCGTGGGCGTCGCGCCGGACAACGTCTCGCTCCACATCGTGAAGGTCTTCGACGGCGCCGATTGCGCCTGGTCGTACTCCTCGGATCTCGTGGCCGCGCTGAACGAATGCCGGAGCGCGGGCGTGAAGGTCGTGAGCATGAGCCTCGGCGGTGCCCTGTCGAGCAACACGGAAAAGACCGCGTTCGACAACGCCTACGCCGCGGGCGTGCTCAGCATTGCAGCCGCGGGCAACGGCGGCAACAACAAGACCTCGTATCCAGCAGGGTATGCGTCCGTCATGTCCGTCGCGGCAGTCGATTCGGCGAAGGCGAAGGCGGACTTCTCGCAATACAACGCCGACGTCGAGATCGCGGCGCCGGGCGTGCAGGTTCTCTCGACCGTGCCGTGGACGACACCAACGCTCACGGTCGGCTCGAGCCAATATGCGGGTTCAATCATCGACGGCGCGGCGGCAAAGAGCGTCTCGGGCGCACTCGTCAACGGCGGCTTGTGCGACTCGGTGGGCTCGTGGGCGGGCAAGATCGTGCTGTGCCAGCGCGGCACGAACAGCTTCGCAGAGAAGGTCGCCAACGCGCAAAGCGGCGGCGCCGCAGGCGCGGTCATTTACAACAACGTCTCCGGCGGCTTCGCGGGCACGCTCAACGGCACGAGCGCGATCCCGGCCATCAGCGCGAGCCTCGAAGACGGCCAGGCCCTCGTCGCGAGCTCGCTCGGCGCGAGCGCGACGCTGAACACAATCCAGACGATCCCGGGCACGGGTTACGAGGCATGGGACGGCACCTCGATGGCGACGCCGCACGTCTCGGCCGTGGCGGCCCTCATCTGGAGCCAGAAGCCAACGGCGACGAACGCCGATGTCCGCAATGCACTCACCTCGACGGCGGAGGACCTCGGCACGGCCGGCCGCGACGTGAACTTCGGCTATGGCCTCGTGCGCGCGAAGAACGCGCTCGACGCCCTGCTCAGCAGCGGCGGCGGAGGCGGGCCCACCTGCGGCGCCTCCGGCGCGACCTGCGCGGCCGGCTCGGATTGCTGCTCGGGCACCTGCGGCGTCAAGGGCAAGAAGATCTGCAAGTGAGCCTTGGGAGCCCGTGCCCCTGAGCATGGATTTCATCTTGGGGGCGCTGCGCTGGGGCTTTGCCCCAGGCCCCACCGGGGCTATCCGCCCCTGGACCCGGACCAGCGCAAGCGCTGGACTCGGGGTCGATGAACTGCGCGATGCGCGGTTCATCGAACGGGCCAGGTCAAGACCAGCGACGACCCTGCCAACCAAGGCGGCAACGGTGCCCCCATCGCCAGCTTGAAACGTACCTCCACGGTCTTGCCACCGGCCTGCTGGAAAAACTGCGCATCGCGCAGTTTTTCCACCTGAGGTCCAGCGCTTGCGCTGGTCCGGGTCGAGGGGCGGACAGCCCCCGCGGGGTCCGGGGCAGCGCCCCGGCTCCACGCTCGCAGATCAGGTCCCGGCGACCTGCATGCCGTCGAAGACGAGCGTGGGCACGCGGCTGCTCGAATAAACGAACGGATCGTTGCCGACGGCGATGAGGCGCTTCCACACGTCGACGTGGCGACCGGCGATGTTCATCTCGGCGATCGGCTCGGCGATCTTTCCGCCGCGGATCACGAAGCCCTGGACGCCGAGCGAGAAATCGCCGGTCGCGTCGTTCGAGTTTCCGCCGAGGAATGACGTGACGAGCAGGCCGTCCTTCACGTCGACCGCGAGTGCGGCTTGTGGCTTCGGGCCGAGCTTCCAGGCGAGGTTCGTCGAGGCGCCCGTGGTCGGGGCCATGCTGAGCTTCTTGCCGTAATACGTGTCGATGTAATGGTTCTTGAGGACGCCCTTCTCGAACATCGGCAATCGTCGCGCGGCCAGGCCCTCGTTATCGAACGGCCGCGTGCTGAGGCCCTTCGGCAGGAGCGGATCGTCCGCGAAATCCAGCTTGTCGCTGCCGAACGGTTTGCCCACGAACCCTTCGAAGAACGAGCGCTTCTGCTGCAGCGCGGCCCCGGTCAGCGGGCGGAGCAAGTAGCTCACGAAGCGGCCCGCGGCGCGGTTGTCGATGATCACCGGCATCACGGCCGAGGGGGCCTTTTTGGAGCCTCGCCGCGCGAGCGCCCGCTCCGTCGCGCGTCGTCCCACGGACGCCGCGTCGGGCAGGTCCGCGTAGATCCGCACCCAGGCGTATTCGCCCTCCTCGGGCCGACGACCGTCGTCGTCCTTGATGCTCACGTCGGCCGAGATCGAGAACTCCGTGCCCGCGAAGCTCCCTTCGAGCCCATTCGAATGCACCTGCGTCGTCTCGTTCCACGAATGGTAACCGTTCGTGGTGACGCTCAGGATCGCCTCGCTCCCCTTGACGGAGCGCGCCGCCTCTTCCATGCCCTGCGCCGTGCGGCGCAGATCGAGCGCGGTGATGCTCTCGATTCGCGGATCGGCGATGGAAAGGCCCTCCGGCGCCGCCTTCGCGTACAGCGCGGGATCCGGCAGGGTCCGGTGCGGATCCTTCGCGAGCGTGCGCGTGAGGCCGATGGCGTTGTCCAGGAACGACGCGAGGCCCTCGGGGCGCAGATCACTCGTCGAGCAGACCGAGTACCTCCCGTCGACGAAGAGCCGGACGTCGAGCCCGCGGCTCGTCGCTTCCGTGATCTTCTCCAGCTTGCCGTCGCGCCACGTGACGTCGACGTCCCGCTTCACCTTCGCGACGGCCGCGACCTCTGCCGCGCCTTTCTGTTTGGCGAGAGAAACGACCTTCCTGGCGATCTCCAGCATGGCTTCGTTCGTCATGACGCTCCCTCAGCCCTTCGCGCTCGCCTTGTCGCCCTGCCCGCCCACCGTGATCGACGAGACGCGCACCGTGGGAATGCCCTGCGAGACGGGCACCATTTGCACGTCTTTGCCGCAGGTCCAGCCGCCCTCGTCGATGACGAGGTCCTTGCCCACCATGTCGATGCGCTCGAGCACCTTGGGGCCGTTGCCGATGATGTTCACGTCCTTGATCGGCCGCGTCAGCTTGCCGTCCTCGATGAGGAAGCCGTTCTTCACGTAAAACGTGAAATCGCCGGCGCCGATCTGGACCTGGCCGTTGGAGAAACTCTGGCAGTAGATGCCGCGCTTGACCGAGGCCACGATCTCGTCGTGCTCGTGCGGCCCGGGCAGCATGTACGTCGCCCGCATGCGCGGCATCGGCGGGTGCTGGTAGCTCTGCCGCCGGCCGTTGCCCGTGGGCTTCAGGCCGTAGTGCTTCGCCGAGATGGAGTCGTGCATGTACGTCGCGAGGATGCCCCGATCG
This sequence comes from Polyangium sp. y55x31, assembly GCF_029946505.1. Lineage (GTDB taxonomy): Bacteria > Myxococcota_A > Polyangia > Polyangiales > Polyangiaceae > Polyangium. Next base: position 38,877 of record NZ_JARZHG010000037.1, on the reverse strand, counting down.
ACGAGCGTCGTCGTGCCCGCGGGGTTGCCCTCGTCGTCGACGTTGATCGCCCCGCGCGCGTGGGGCTGCGCCGCGTCGTCGACGATGTTCACGAAGGGTTTGGCGATGGGCTTGCCGATCTTGTCCGCGTAGATCGAGACGCCCTTGCGATTGAAATCGGCCTCCATGCCGTGGCCGATCGCCTCGTGGAGGAGGATGCCCGACGAGCCGGCCGCGAGCACCACGGGCATCTCCCCGGCCGGCGCCGGGACCGCGTCGAAGAGCACGGTCGTCCGCGCGACCGCCTCGCGCACCACGCGACCCACGGTCTCGGCCGAATAAAAATCCATCCCCCGCCGGCCCGCCACGTTGTAGCCGTTCGTCTCCTTGCGGCCGTTTTGCTCGGCGACGCACGAGACGTAGAGCGTGGTCATCGGCTGGAAATCCTCGACGAGCCGCCCCTGGCTGTCGGCGATGAGGATCGCGCCCGCCTCGTCCATGAAGCCGACGCTCACCTTCTTGATGCGGCCATCCGCCTTGAAGATCGCCGCGTTCACGCCGTCGAGGATCGGGAGCTTCTGCTCGGGCTTGATGCCGTCCCAGGGCACGTCGAGCGCGTAACGCTGCGGCAGCGCCGCACCGACCGCGAACGCCGTGGGCCCGGGCCGCGCCGGCCCGTCCGCGACCGCCGCCGCCGTCTGCGCCGCGCGCTTGATCGCCTCGCGCGTGAGCTCCTCCGTGTACGCGTAGCCCGTCTGATCGCCGCGCACCACGCGCACGCCCACGCCGAGCTCCACGCGTGTGTAGGCGCGGTTCACCTCACCGTCTTCGAGCTGCAATCCATTGGTGACGCGGTGCTGGAAGAAGAGGTCGGCGTGATCGGCGCCGCGCGAGAGCGCCTCCGCGAGCGCGTCCCGGATCATCCCCTCGTCGACGCCGAACCGGCTGAAATACGAGACCTTCGGCGCGTTGGCCGAGGGCACGACCGCGGCCGTGGTGGGCTTTTCGAGCGCCTGCCCCGCGCAGCCGAGCAAGAACCCGCTCGCCGAGGCCGCCGCGATGCTCGACGCTCCCATCTCGATGAATTGCCTCCGGTTCAGGCGAAGATCGTGGCCCATCGTTTTGAGCTCCAGGTGAAAGTACGGTCACGACGATACACCCACGTCCACACGCGAGCACGCGGATTCAACAGGCGAGCCGCGTTTCGACGCCTCCGTCCGGGTGGTTCGTCCGGGAACTTCGATCCATAACGTCATGCCGCAGCGCGGCACGGCCTGCCGCTTGCAACCAATGCCGTGCCGTGGTCTACAGCGTCGTACCATCCAACGGGTAGACGCTCCGGGACGACGCGTGTGAACGCCGAACGCGGATTCATCCTGACTCCGACCTACCGGATCCACGACGATCGGACCGAGGTGCACCTGTACGCCGTCCTCGCGAGCGGCGAACCCGCGCTCCTCGTGCACGACCAGCATCGGCCGTACATGTTCGTTCGCGTGGAGGACGCAGCCGTAGCGCGTCGCGTCGCGGGCGAGCGCCTGTCGGAAACGCCCTTCGTCTCGTTTGCCGGAGATCCCGTCTTGCGCGTCGAGGCCCCGAACCCCGAGCGCCTCGCCGCGCTGCGGGCGTCCCTCGTCGCGAGCGGCGTGATCCCGCTCGAAGCGGATGTGCGTTTCGTGCAGCGTTTCCTCGTCGATCACGGCATCCGCGGCGCCTTCTCGGTCGAGGGCCCGTTCGAACGTCGCCGCGGCGTTGGCCGCGTCTACAGAAACCCGCGCATCGAGCCGGCCTCGTTTGTCCCGCGCCTCTCGGTGCTCTCGTTCGACATCGAGACGAGCCTCGACGGCGCCCGCCTCTTCTCCATCGCCGCCGCGGGCCAGGGTGGCGAGCGTGTTTTCCTGATGCAAGGCGGCGCCACGACAACCCTGCCCTCCTACGTCGAACATTTCCCCGACGAACGTTCCCTCCTCGCTGCTTTCTTCGAGCACGTACGAACGGCCGATCCCGACGTGCTCACCGGCTGGAGCTTGCCCGATTTCGATCTCCCGCAGCTCGTCGCGTTCGCGCGTCGCGCGCGCCTGCCGTGTTCGCTCGGCCGCGCCTCGGGCAACCCCACGATCCGCCGCGATCCTGGCTTCACCCGCGAGGCGCGCGCGTTCGTCCCCGGCCGCGTCGTGCTCGACGGGCTCGCGCTCGTGCGTGGCGCGTTCGTGCGGCTCGACGACTATCGCCTGGAGACCGCGGCGCGCACGATCCTCGGCCGCGGAAAACTGTTTGGCCCCGACGCACGCGGCGAAGCCATCGAGTCCGCCTTCCGCGACGACCCGGCCGCGCTCGCCGCGTACAACCTCGAAGACGCCCGGCTGGTGCTCGAGATCGTGCAGAAGCTCGGCCTCGTCGAGCTCGCCGTCGAGCGCAGCTTGCTCACGGGCATGCCGCCGGATCGTGTCGGCTCGCAGATCGCCGCCGTGGATTCGCTTTACCTCGGTGAGGTCCGGAGCCGCGGCCGCGTCGCGCCTTCGGTCGTCCGCGACGATGATCTCGAAGGGACTGCCCTCGCGGGCGGCCTCGTCCTCGATGGAATACCCGGGTTTTTTCGGAACGTCCTCGTCTACGATTTCAAATCGCTTTACCCGAGCATCATCCGCACCTTCAACATCGATCCGCTCACCTTCGCGGGCGAGGGCAAACCGAGCGATTCGAGCGTCATCCACGTCCCCGGCGGCGCGACGTTCCGGCGGGACGAGCGGGGCATCCTGCCCGATCTCGTGGCGCGGCTCGGAAACGAGCGGCAAGAGGCGAGGAAGAGCGGCGACGAGCGGCGCGCGCAGGCCATCAAGATCCTCATGAACTCGCTCTACGGCGTGCTCGGCTCCCCCGCGTCGCGCCTCTTTTCGCCGCCCGTCGCGAGCGCGATCCCGCTCGCGGGGCAATGGGTCATCCGCGTCGCGGCCCGCGCCGCCGCCTCGCTCCCCGGCCATCGTGTGCTCTACGGCGACACCGACTCGCTCTTCGTCGACGTGGGCGAGCCCGATCCCGAAAAAGCCGCGGCGTACGCGCACGTGCTCCGCGAGCACATCGCCGGCGAGGTTGATCGCGCGATCTCTCTCTCGTTCTCCGTCGAGAGCCACCTCGATCTCGCATTCGCCAAGATGTACGCGCGGTTTTTCCTGCCCGAAATGCGCGGACGCGCCGAGGGCAGCAAGAAGCGGTACGCGGGGCTCGTCCATCGACCGAGCGGCGACGGCGAGGTCGAGATCGTCGGCCTCGAAGCGGTCCGGCGCGATACGAGCGCCATCGCGCGCAGGTTCCAGCGCGAGCTTCTGGATCGTGTCTTTCACGATCGCCCCGTCGAGCCGTTCATCCTCGCGTTCGTCGAGGATCTCCGGGCGGGCCGCTTCGACGCCGAGCTCGTCTACCGCAAGGCGTTACGCAAGCCGCTCGAAGCCTACACGAAGACCACGCCGCCGCACGTGAAGGCGGCGCGCAGGCTCGGCGGGGACGCGGGCCGTGTCGTCTCGTACGTGGTCACGAAAAACGGCCCCGAGCCCACGAGCGCGCGTTCGTCCCCATTGGACCACGAGCATTATGTCGAGCACCAGATCAAGCCGATCGCCGACGCGGTGCTCCGTCTCTCGGGCGGGCGCGATTTCGACGACGTCACGGGCGCGCGGCGCCAGCTCTCGCTCTTCTGAAGTGCCCGGGTGACATGCCCACGCGCGGGGAGTATCGTGCCGCGCCATGCAATACACCCGACTCGGCCGCACGGCCCTCAAGGTCAGCCGACTTTGCCTCGGCACGATGAACTTCGGCCCCCAGACGAGCGAGGAAGACTCGTTCCGCATCATGGACCGCGCCCTCGATCTCGGGATCAACTTCTTCGATACGGCCAACGTGTACGGCTGGAAGAAGGGCGAGGGCTGGACGGAGCAGATCATCGGCCGCTGGTTCGCCCAGGGAGGCGGGCGCCGCGAGAAGACCGTGATCGCGACGAAGGTCTACGGCGGCATGGGCGACTGGCCGAATACCTCGCGCCTCTCGGCGCTGCACATCCGGCAGGCGTGCGAGGAATCGCTCCGGCGGCTCCAGACCGATCACATCGATCTCTACCAGATGCACCACGTCGATCGCGACGCGCCGTGGGACGAGATCTGGCAAGCGATGGAGGTCCTCGTCCAGCAGGGCAAGGTGATCTACGTGGGCTCCTCGAACTTCGCGGGCTGGCACATCGCGCAGGCGAACGAGGCCGCGAAATCGCGCCATTTCCTGGGGCTCGTCTCGGAGCAGAGCCTGTACAACCTGATCGACCGCACGATCGAGCTCGAGGTGATCCCCGCCTGCGAGCACTACGGGCTCGGCGTCATCCCGTGGAGCCCGCTCAAGGGCGGCATCCTCGGCGGCGCCCTCAAGAAAGAAAAAGAAGGGCGGCTCGCCACCGATTTCGCGCAAAAGAACCTGCTCAAATACCGCGAAAAACTCGAGCGGTTCGAGGCGCTCGCGGAAGGCCTCGGCCAGCCCGCCGCCGACGTCGGGCTCGCGTGGCTCCTCGCGCAGCCCGCCGTGACCGCGCCGATCATTGGTCCACGTACGATCGAGCAGCTCGACGGCACGGTGCGCGCGCTCGACATCAAGCTCGACCCGGCGACCCTGAAGAAGCTCGACGAGATCTTCCCCGGCCCCGGCGGCGCCGCGCCCGAAGCGTACGCGTGGTGAAGGACGGCCAGGCGGCGCCGGGATCGAGTACGCTCGGCCCGTGACGTTTCGCCGGGCCGCCCTGTCCTTCCTGCTGTTCGTCCTCGCGCTCGTTTCCTGGGCGCCGCGCGCCCTCGCGCATCCGTACATGCTCCCCGGCGGGCGCGAGAAGGACGTGCTCGCGCTCTTCGCTCCCTTCACCCTTGGCAAGGACGTCGCCGAGGGATTCGCGCTCTGGAACGTCTCCATCGAGCAGCAACGGATCCTCGTCAGCCTGCGTGAGCCGAAGGGGCGCGAGGCCCGCGTCACCCTGGTCCACCCCGAAGACGAGGCCGCGCGCCCCGAGGCCCCGCGCTCGTCGAGCTTCGTGGCCGTGCGTGATCCCTCGGGGGATCCCGCGGCCGAAAAGGCCGTCGCCACGCTCTTCGAAGCCCTCACCCGAAATGATCACGGCGGCCTCTGGATCGAGCCGCAGCCGAAGGCGACTCCACGTTCGTCCGGCGTGGCCCCGATCCAGGCGCGCGTCGCAGCCTACGCCGCGGGGCAATGGGGGGATCTCGATGGCATCGTCGCGCTCTTCGGGTTCGTCGCGCTCGCCACCGTCCTCGCCGTCCGGCTCACGCGGGACGAGCCTGCGTGGATGCGAGGCGCCCTCGCCGCGATCGTCCTCGCCGGCGCGGCCACGCGGCTCTGGCTCGCGCCCGTCTCGTTCCTCGGCGCCTGGCCCTGGACGCGCCTCTGGCCGAACGTGCGCGCCGTCGCCGACGGGCCCGTGCTCGAAGCGCTCGCCGCGCGCGCCGGCGGCCCGTTTTACCTGACCGACGTCATCACGTGGACGAACTTCGGGTACGCCGCCGCGATGCCGCTCGTGCTCTTCGGCCACGCGACCTACCTCCTGCGTGATCCACGCGCCGGCCTCTTCGCCGCGTTCGCCGTCGCATTCTTGCCGCAACACATCCGTTTCTCGCGCTGCGAGGATGCATTCGTCCCCTCGCTCGTGATCACCTCGCTCTCGTTCGCGCTCATCCACGCGTGGCTCCGCGACCCGTCGCGCGTCTTCCGCATCGTCGCGATCGCCTGCCTGCCGGCCGCTCTTTACACGGGGTACCTGCTCCGGCCGCTGAACATCCTGTTCATCGTCATCTACATGGCCGCCGTCGTCTCGCTCCACCCGGAGACGGCGCCTCCCGTGCGGCGCGTGCTCGGCCTGCTCGTCGTCGGCGGAATGGGCGCGCTCGTGTTTCCGGTGTTCTTCTCGACGAACGAGGCGGCCGTGCAAACGGCTCTCTTTCGGCCGAGCTGGCTGCTCGATGCGGGGCGCGCGGTCCTCGTGCCGAAGCTCTTCGTGCTCACCGATCCCGCCGTGACGCCGCCGGTGCTCGTGGTGCTCGCCTTCGCCGGTGCGATCATCGGGTATCGCGCGGGCGAACGCAGGCTCGTCGTGTTCCTCCTCGGCTGGCTCGCGATCTTCACGATCACGCACGCCTTCGTCATGGAGGAGACGATGCGCGCGCGGCATCACATGCACCTCGTCGTCCCCTTCCTCCTCCTCGGCGCGAGCGCCGTGCCTTGGCTCTGGGAGCGAAAGCGCGCGGGTGTCTTCGTCGCCTGCGGGGCGCTCCTCGCGGCGCCCTTGCTGTATCGCGGGTGGATCGAGGACGTCGGCTTCACCGAGATGCGGGAGCACGCGTTCGTGCAAAAGGCCCGCGATCTCGTGCCCGAAGGCTGCACGGTGATCGAGTACGCCGGCGCGGACGCGCAAGCGAAGGAGCTGCGGTTCGCTCGCATCGGCGAGCGTGTGGGCGGGCGTGATCGCGGAAAGGATCGTTATCGCGTCGTCCCCACGTTCGCCCCGGGGGTCCGCCCCGAAGTGAAGATCGAAAAGCCGCTCGAAGAGCTGCTCCGCGACCCGCCCGCGTGCCTTTACCTCTACGAGGGCCTGCCGTGCTGGTCCCAGAAAAACGCCGACGAGGCGTATGCGTCGACGTGCAGCGAGCTGCGGCAAACGCTCGACGCGGAGGTCGTGATGCAGTCGGAGGTGCCGCTCGTGATCTACGACCGGCAAAACATGCCGCCGGGTCGCCGCGATGGGCCGAACGTCACGTTCTGGTTGTCGCGGGCGCGGGGAGGGGCGAGATAGATCGGGGGAGGGGAGCGAGAATCAGGCGGCGGCCTTCTTGGGCTCGGTGACGAGGACCGGGGTTGCCGGGGCCGGGAAGCCGAGCTTGCCGATCTCGTCGTGGATCATCTGGATCGCCGCGGAGTACACGGCCCCGTAATGGCTGTTGTGGCAGCAGGGCTGCACGGCGATCACGGGGCCGGTGAGCGTGATGCTCTGCAGCTCGACGACCGGCGCCGGCGTCTTCGCGACGTGCGGGATGGCCGCGATCTTCTCCTTCAGCACCGCGATGGCCTTGTGCACGTCGGCCTGGTTCGAGAGCTGCACGCTGAGATCCACGCGGCGGTAGGGGTTCTCGGAGAAGTTCCTGATGGTGTCGTTGAAGATCTTGCCGTTGCCCACGAAGACCCGGACGTTGGCGGGCGTGTCGATCGTCGTGACGAAGAGGCCAATCGAGTGCACCGTGCCCTCGACGCCGCCCGCGAGGACGTCATCGCCGACCTTGAAGGGGCGGAGCACGATCATGAAGACGCCCGCCGCGAGGTTCGCGAGCAGGCCCGACCACGCCACGCCGATCGCCACGCCTGCCGCCGCGAGCAGGCCCGCGAACGTCGTCGTCTCGATGCCGAAGATGCTGAGCACCGAGAGGAGGAGCAGGATGTTGAGCAGGACGCCCGCCACCGAGCTCAGGTACTTGCTGACCGTGGCGTCGATCTCACGCGCCTGGAGGTTGCGATCGAGAATGCCGCGCACCGCGCGGATCACGAGGCGGCCGATGATCCAGAGGACGATCGCCCCGAGGATCTTCAATCCCACGTTCATGCCGAGCTGAACGGCCACGTCGATGTACTTTTGAATCGTTTCGTTCATGTTGGTTTTCCCCGCCAGCAATCCCTGTGCCGGGAACGTATCCGGGACGATCCGCCATTACAAGGGCTCGATCGGGATGCGTGAGGGGTCTCGATCCGAGGCGGCGAGGCATCACTCCGCGGCTGGAGGTGAGGACACGCGTCCTCAGCGTGCCTCGGGGGAGGCTGCCGAGTCGTTGGAGCTTGCGCCAAGGGGTTGGAATCTGCTCTGCTTGGGGCCCATGGATGGGGATCGGGATCTCGCGGGCCGGCTCGCCAAGAACGTCAAGCAGCTCCGGGAGGCGCGGGGGCTCACGCAACAGCAGATGGCCAAGCTCGGCGGGGTGCCGCGCGCGACGTGGGCGCACCTCGAGTCCGGCGAGGCGAACCCGACGCTCGCGGTCCTGAACCGCGCCGCGTCCGCGCTCCAGGTGTCGATCGAGGAGCTCTTGAGCGCACCACGCAGCGCCGCGCGTCACTACGCCCGCGAGACCTTGCCCGTGCGCACGCCGGGGCAAGCCGTCGTGCGAAAGCTCCTGCCGGACGCCATTCCCGGGATGGAGATCGATCGTATCGAGATCGCCCCGTCCGGCCGGATGACCGGCGTCCCGCACACGCCCGGCACGCGCGAATACCTCACGGTCGAGGCGGGCGAGATCCAGCTCTGGGTCGCGGGCGAGCGGTTCGAGGTGGCCGAGGGCGACGTCGTGGTGTTCCGCGGCGATCAGCGGCACTCGTACCACAACCCGGGCCGCGTCCCGGCGGTCGGGTATTCGGTCGTGGTGCTGGCCCGGGGGGATTGACGCTCGGTTTTCCCGCCAAACGTATCTAGTGACAGGGATCCCCCGCGACGCGTCCGCCGCCGTCGACCGGCAAACCCATCACGGGCCGGCCTTTGAGCGCGGCCACGACGAACTCCATGCGCCGGTTTTGCTTGCGCCCCTCCTCGGTGCGGTTGTCGCCGATGGGCTTGGTCTCGCCGAATCCCACGGCGATGAGCCGCCTGCAATCGACGCCGCGCGAAACGAGCGCCCGTGCGAGGGAGAGCGCGCGGCGGCCCGAGAGCTCGAGGTTCATGGCCGAGCTCCCGAGGCTGTCGGAATGGCCCTCGATGCGGAGGAGCGTGAGGTCGGGTTTGGCCTGAAGGAACGCGGTGATGAAATCGAGGGCCGGCCCGCTCGTGGCCTTGAGGCTGTCCTTGCCCGTGTCGAACTCGATGGGCTCTTTCACGACGAGCCGGCCGCCTTCGAGTGTGAACGATCCGGGGCTCGTGGGCCCGGCGAGCCATGGCGAGGGCGCAGGGTTTTCCGCGGGATTGCTCGGCGCGGGCTCCGGCGTGGGCTCGGGCTCGGGCTCCGGCGCGGGCGGATCCTCGGCCGCGGCGAGGGCAGAAGGCGCAGGCGGCGCCTTCGGGGTGTCCGTGAGGATCACGGGCGGAGGCTCGGGGGGCGGGTTCGTCGCGCCGCACCCGGATCCGAGCGCGGCGAGGACGAGGGGCAGGGCGAGGAAAGGGGAGCGCACGGCTCGAACGATGCGCTTGGGAGGGCGGGCCGGGAAAGGAAAATCGTCAGCGGGTGAGGTTCACCTCGTAGGTGCCGTAATCACTCGTCGCCGTTCCTGTGATTTTCGTCGTCCCCGGCTTGCGCTCGATCTTCATCGGATCGGCCATCGTGGGCTGGAGCTCGCCGTTGATCGTGAGGTTCAGCGTGACGCTGCCTTCGAGCGCGCCCGACATGGTGAATGCGCCGACGAGCGTGCCCGTGATCGTGCCGTTGGGAATGCCGGCGAGCTTCAGATCGAGGACCGGACCCGTGCCCGAGGTGTTGTACGTGACCTCGCCGTCGTCGGAGTAATCCTTCAAGACCTCGTTCAGGGTCATCGTCTTGTTGTCCGACGCACCCTGATCCACCTTGCCGCTGATGGTGATGGTGCCCGTCCTGTCACCATTGGCCATCTGCGGATCGATGTTCGCGCTCGACGCGGCATTGAAGCCCTGGAAGCCGAGCTGCATGGCCTTGTCGATCGATTTGTCGAGGCTCTCGTAGGCGCGGCGCGCGTCCTCCTCGGAAGCCACGTCGTCGCCGCAGGCGGCGAGCCCGAGGACGAGGGCGAAAAGCGGCAAGAACATTCGTCGGTTCATGTCGTCACCTCCAGGCGCAGAATACACGCCCTCGCCTCGAAAACGGCATGATTTTCTCGATTTCGACCGACAAGATCATTTACCAGGATCTCTTACCGTCCTCACCGTATCGATGAATGCACGGAGCGCCGGCGCCATTTGCCGCTGTCGCGGATAACACAGAAACATCCCTGGAAACGGCGCCGACCACCGTTCGAGCAGCGGCACGAGGCGCCCCGCGGCGATGTCGTCGCGCACCGTGTCCTCGACCGGAAAGCCGATGCCGATGCCCTTGCGAGCGGCGCGCAGCGCCATTTCCTTGTCGTTGACGATCAGCGGGCCGTCGACCGTCACCGAAAACCACGCGCCGTCCTCGCAGAACTCCCACGCATAAGGCGCGGTATGTCCCGGCCAACGCCAGCGGATGCAACGGTGATGAACGAGGTCGCGCGGATGCTCGGGCCGGCCGTACCGAGCGAGATAAGAGGGCGCGGCGACCGCGATCTGGCGCAACTCCGGGCCAAGCCGCACCGCGATGAGGTCACGCTCGATCACCTCGCCGATGCGGAGCGCGGCGTCATACCCGCCAGCGACCAGGTCGACCACCGCGTCGTCGAGGGTGATGTCGAGCACCACGTCGGGGTAAGCCTCGCCGAACCCAGCCAGGATCGGGTCGAGATACTTCGCGACCGCCGAGCGGAAGGAATGAACACGAACGGTGCCGGCGACGCGCTCGCGTGTGCGGCGCACCTGGCCGATCGCCTCGCCGAGCTCTTGCACAGCCGGCCGGACGCGCTGGAACAAGGTCGCGCCGGCCTCGGTGAGCGCAACCGATCGCGTGGTGCGATTCACGAGGCGCACCCCGACCCGCTCCTCGAACCCGCGCAAAAGCTGGCTCAAGGCCGAGGGCGTGACGCCGAGCGCCTCGGCCGCACGGCTGAAGGAGAGCTGCTCGCCCACCGCGACGAACGCGCGGAGCTGGTTGAAGTCGCTGCCCGAGAGCAGGGGATCCATGGCTCCTCTCGAAGCATTTTTCAGCCGAGCTAACAAGTGCTGTGAGAAACGCCGGCATTCTGTACCGAGCCAGCGGGGGTTACGTCTCGGGGCAACCCAAGGAGACAGAAATGAAGACATGGTTCATCACGGGGATCTCGCGCGGTCTCGGCCGATCTCTCGCGCAGGCGGCGGTGGCCGAGGGCGACCGCGTGTACGGGACGGTGCGGTCCGGCACGCCCGACATCGCAGCGGGGCCAGGCACGCTCGAAGTGTTGACCCTCGACGTCGCCGATCCCGGCGCGATCGAGGCGACAGTCGCAGCAGCCTTCGATCACGCCGGGCAGATCGACGTGATCGTCAACAACGCAGGCTACGGCCTTCTCGGCGCGATCGAGCAGGCAACGGACGCCGAGCTCGTGCGGCTGTTCGAGGTCGACGTGTTCGCGCCCTTCCGCATCATCCGCGCCGCACTGCCACGCCTGCGTGCCCAGAAAGCCGGCCACATCGTCAACATCACCTCGATCGCCGGCCGCGCCCCCGGCGCCGGTTCGGGACTTTATGCCGCGGCAAAATACGCACTCGAAGGGCTGTCCGCATCACTTTCGCAAGAGGTCGCACCGCTCGGCATCAAGGTGACGGCGGTGGCCCCAGGCGCATTCCGGACCGATTTCCTGTCATCCCATTCCATCCAGCGCAGCGCCGCCGCAGACCCCGCCTACGCCAGCACCGTGGGGCGCACAGGCGCCGCGCTCGACGCGATGGCCGGGCGCCAGATCGGCGATCCCGACCGGGCAGCACAAGCAATCCTCGCCGCAGTGCGGGCCGAGAACCCGCCGCTGCATCTCCTGCTCGGCACGGACGCGCTCACACGAGCGCGGGCGAAGCTCGACGCCGTGATCGACGAAATCAATCGGTGGGAAGCCGTCACCCGCTCGACCGATTACACAGCCTCGCAGGAGCGCTGAAGGAAGCGTCGCGCCGGGGCGCTGCCCCGGACCCCGCGGGGGCTGTCCGCCCCTCGACCCGGACCAGGCACGGCCTGGACCGAGGGCGGAAAAACTGCGCTTCGCGCAGTTTTTCCGACGGGCCGGTGGCAAGACCTTGGAGGTGCGTTTCGAGCTGAACCGTCAGCGCTGCTGTCTTGGCGGGCAGGATCGTCGCCGGTCTTGACCTGGCCTGTTCGATGAACTGCGCGTCGCGCAGTTCATCGACCCCGGGTCCAGCGCTTGCGCTGGTCCGGGTCCAGGGGTGGACAACCCCTGGTCGGGGTCCGGGGTGAAACCCCGGCGCTACGGCCTTCCAAGGCACCCCCCGTTCGTGCTACGCGCCTCCGCATGACGAACCTCGTGGAGTTCGGGACGCCTGCTGCGATGCCGCCGTCGGAGCGGCGCCTGCTCCTCGTGTTTGATGGCGGCAACGCGCCGGGGTACGCGTCGGTTGCTGTTGCGCTCACGGAGGAGGCTTCGCGGCGCGGGTACGAGGTTTGGGCTGCGACCGAGGGCTTCCGCTCGCTCACGGCCGACGCGACGAGTGAGCCTCGCTTCGAGCGGCTCATCGTGAGCCGTCGGGAGCGTTATGCCCTGCTCGCCAAGGGCATCCCTGCGCGCAGCATGGGGCGCCGCGTCCTCGACGCCGGCAGTGACTTCCGCAGCGAGCGTTACCTCGGCTTCCATGACGAGCGAAACCGCCGCGCGGCTGCGGAGACGCTACGAACGCAGGGGTTTTCGCACCTCGTCGGCGTCGGCGGCAATGGCACGTTCGAGGGCTTGCGCGCGCTGCTCGGCGAGATGAGCCCGCGCCTGCCGACGGGGTTCATGAACGTCTCGATCGACAACGACCTCGCTGGGGATCGCGCGATTGGCTTTCTTTCGGGCGTCGAGGCGGGCGCGACGATTGCGCGTGGGCTCTACGAGGACGCCTACACGCACAAGCGGATCTACCTGCTCGAGATGATGGGCAACCGCAGCGGCCGGCATGCGCTGCACTGTGGTGTGGCGGCGCGCGCGCACCTCATCGTGCTGCCGTTTTTTCAGTTCCCGGACGCTGTCCTGCGCGAGACCGCGGCGGCGCTCTCGCGGGCCGACTACGCGCTCGTCGTGGTGGCCGAGGGGTACGAGCGCGAGCGGCGGGCGCGGGAGATGCCGGGCGCGTCGGCGAGCGAGTTCTTGCGTCGGCAGCTCGAGGCGGCGGGGCTCGTCGATTCGGCGCAGAAGCGCGTGATCGCCGAGCCGTTCAGCCGGTATTTGCGCGGCGTGCGGCCTGCGTTCCTGGAGATCTCGGCGGCGTACGTCAAGGCGTCGCTGCTCTTCGATGCGTTCGAGGAGGGCGGGACGGAGGTCATGCCGTTCGTGCTCGCGTCGAACGACGTCGGCGTGCGCCCGTTCCACCTCGTCGCGCGGGAGGACCGCGTGGAGCGAGCGTTCTTGCCGCTGCTCGCGCGGCTCCAGATCCCCGGCTTCTCCACGTGGATCCGGGACAATTTCACGAGCGAGAAGACCAGTCTCTGAGCCGAGGTTCGTCGTGGCAACGAAATGCATCGTCCTCGATTTCGACGGCACGTTCACCGACGTCGAGCGTGAAGCCGCCCCGTTCGCGGAGACGTTCCGCGAAGCCGTCTTCGATCTGCTCGGCCGGCAAGAGGTCGCCCTCTGGGAAGAGCGCGCCGCCGAGATCGCACGAAATCCCGGTCGTTACGGCTGGCTCCACGACGGGCGTATCGTCGCGCCCGCCGGCGCCGATCCGTACATCCGCTCGACCAGCATCGCGCAGCTCCTCTTCGAGAAGCACGGCGTCCTGCGCGGGGAAGCGACCCGCACGGCCGTGTTGCAGGCGCTTTATCACCTCGCCTACGAGCACACGCTGACCGCGTTCCGGCCGCGCGCGAAGGAGGTCCTGGAAGCGCTCGCGGCGTCGGGGCTCCCGACGTTCGTCGTGACGAATGCGCGCACGGACGCGGCGCTGAAGAAGCTCCGGACGCTGGGGCCCGAGGGGCTCTCGCGGATCGAGGTGCACGGCGACGCGCGCAAGTACGTGGTGGCCGAGCCCGAGACCGAGGACGCGCGTTTCTCCCGCGTACCCGCGGAGATCCGCCTGCCGGGCCTGGAACGCTCGGTGTATCCGCGGCGCGGCCGTTACTGGGAGAGGCTCGCGCACATCCTGCAAAAGACGGGCGTCGCGCCCGAGGAGGTGCTCGTCTGCGGGGACATCTACGAGCTCGACCTCGCGCTTCCGATCGCGCTCGGGATGCAGGTGCACATGGTCACGGGCCCACGCGCACCCGCGGCGCACGAGGTCGCGCTGCTCGAATCGCTCGGCGCGCGTGCGAGCCACGGCGACGATCTCGGGCAGATTCTCGCGCGGGCTGGGCTCGCTGGTTGACTTCAGCCGCCGGCGCTTCCGTCCGGCGGGAGCGCGTCGACCTCGCGCTTGCGGCTCGGAAACATCCGCCGCGTCGCGATGGGCGTGAGCTTCGGGATTGATGGATCGCGCTCATGGGCGCGGTTGACGACCTTCATCACGCGCTCCATCAGCGAGAGACAGATGCCGTCTTGCAGGTCGAGATCGGCTTGCGTCACGAGGCCCTTGGTTCGTGCGCCGGAGGCGAGCGCGCCGGTGGATTTCACCTTCGCGGAGGCCTCCTCGAATGCGATGATTTGCGTGGCGTCGAGCCCGCCGTCCTCGAGCTGCTTCGCCGCCTTCGACAGGGGGTTCTGGCGGATGTCTTTCGCGACCTTCGCGAGTGCTGTGAGGGATTGGGCGAGCGAGTTGAAATCGGTGACGCGGCCGGTTGCTTTCGTGATGCGCTCTTCGAGGCCCGGTTCGAGGTGGGCCACGCCTTCGAGTGCGGTGACGAGGCGCTCGCGCTCGTCCATTCCCTCCTTGTAGGCCTGGTCGGCGACGGCGATGGCGGCGGCGCGGCTGGCCTCGCGATCGTCGGCGTTGGCGTCGAATTGGGCCACCATGTCTGCGAGTTTTTTTCCGGAATGGACGAAGACCTTGAGGAGCGGCTCGGAGAGCCCGAGGAGATGGCGCTTCTGCGCGGTGGAGGCCTTGGGCCAGAACTCGCCGAGGATGCCGCCGAAGCGCACGAGGTCGGTGAGGATCTTTTCGCTGCGGATTTGCGAGCCTCGCTCCATCAGATCGGCATTCGGAATCTCGACGGCATAACGCTCTGCTTCTTCCTGGGTAGGCGCGGGCACCATCGCAAGGACAGCAGGCCAGGTGTAGGTGGGGGTAGATGTAGTCATGCTTGCCACGGTATCCGCCAGCGAGCACGGTGAGAAGGGGAAAAGTCGCGAGGAAGGAGCTGGGGTGGGAGGTGTGGGTGTAGTGTCGATGACCGGGGACGCGTTCGCGGTGGTGGTCGACGTGTTTGCGGTGGTGATCGACGCGTTTGCGGTGGTGGGGGACGGGATCGCGGTCGAGAGCGCCGTTGCATGCGCAGGGGTCAGGATGTTTGCGCGGCCGGGGGCATGGCTGCGATTGACGGGCGTGGATGGGGTGGGGGGCGTGGTAGGCTGGTCTCGGGAAGGATGTTACAGCACGCACGTGCTGCACGAGGACGCATTTACCAATGAAAAGCCCTTTCAAGACGCCCACCTGGATCCTGCCCGGCATGGCCATGTGGCGGTTTGCGCCGGTCCACGATCGGAGGGAGATTCTCTTCACGAATACGGCCCGTGATACTGTATGGTCCTACACCGTCGGGAACCCGCCGCTGTCCACCGTTCTTTGGGAAAAGGCCTACCTCGTCGAGTTATCGTCCAATCAAGACGCTCGTATTCCTGCTTTGTGGATCAACTCGGGTAACGCAGGCGCGAAGCTCTTCGTGCATGCCCTGGCGCTCGACAACAAGAAAAAGCGTCGCGTCGTCGGGACCACGATTTATGGGGTCTCCCCGCGCGTGATCGATTGGCAAGCCTCGGACGAGCGTCGTCATTGTATCGTCCAGATGGACCCCGAGGAGAACGTGGCGTTCAAGATGCACACGCGTGATGCCGCAGGGTATCACGACATCCCGTCGCGCCCCGCGCCGATGACGACGGATGGTACCTCGCTGGGTGATTTCCTGACGACGAGCATGACACCGACGCCGGCCTCCGTCCTCGGGGCGAGGGCCGAGGGCAGCACCCTCGTGGTTCGCTCCGGCGTCGTGCAGCGGGATGGCCGCGTGATGCCCTCCAAGAAGTTCGCGCTCAAATGGGTGCCGGAGCCGCTGCGCATGGTCGACACGTACTATGGCACCACCTTCGCCGCGGTGGGCACTTCGACGATCGCGCTGTACACGGATATCGATCCGAGCACGACCATGTCGCCCGTGAAGACGAAGACCTACACGCTCCCGGGGGTCGGCGGCATTTCGAAGTTTTCCTCCCTCGACGGGTTTCGAGGAGAACAACCGTTCCTCGTCGCGAGCCCCGAGGAGGGCGTGATACGAAAGGCGACGATGACCGAGCTGTCGGTGCTCGCGGGGAGCGTCGGTGAATTCGGTCTGGTCGATGGACCTTTGTCGAGCAGCCGGTTCGTCGGGCCGGTGGCCATCGCAGCCAGCCACGAGGCGCTCGTGGCGTATGTCCTCGACGCGCGAAAAACGACGGATTCCGATGTCTACGAAGCGGTGCTGCGCGAGATCGATTTTAGTGGAAAGACCGTGCGAACAGTGTTCGGCAGTTTCGACGATCCGAAGAGCACCATCAAGATCCATGACCCGCGCCGCGGACAGGTCCGTATGGTCGTGTGCGCGAGGCGGGTGTTCATCCTCGACAGGAATCCGCAGGGGAGCGTCATCCATGCCCTGGACCTCGACCATGAAACCAGAGATACAAGCTTTGCGTCCGCGTTCGCCGCGAAGAACATCAACGACTTCACGATCGTCAACGATTTCGTCTACGTGACCACGGGCGGCGGCGCCGAAGGGCCGGCGAAGGGGCTCGTGGCGGGCTCCGCGCAGACGGTCCAGACGCCTCTTCGCAGGCGGCCTCATGGCTTCGATTTCCGAGACGGCCTGGTGACCTTGAGCTACGATGACCAGGAGCTTTATGTTTATTGTCCACGGCAAGATGGCACCTATCCTGCCAAGCCGGGACGATTCGGGTTGGCGCATCGATCGGTGGTGATCGTCGACGCCGCGCTGGGTCGTTTTGCTTATCGAGACGAGGAGGGAGTCATCCGGCTCTTCACGATCGATCTCGACTCCCTGCGAGGCGAGCCCGACACCGAAGAGGTCTCGATGGGCGAGCGTTCGGACGTGAAGACCCTCGATTTCGAGGAGCCTACGGGCGACAGCACGACGATCTTGAGCGTTCACAAGGGGAACATCTACGCATACAGCCGCGTCACGCGGGTGCTCCGCGTGATCGAAGAGCCCTTCTCATCGAGCCCGATCGTGCACCAGGTGCCGAACGTCAACGTGGAAGGCCCGAATGTCGAGGTGCAAATGGCGTACAGCGATTGGAGCGGGACCGGCGCTGGGGATGTCTTTTTATCGAGGGGCAACGGCGTCGTTTTTCTGGAAAGGATGCCGACCTCCTGAAGGTTCGTTCCCGAGTGGCGTCCGACGCGCGCGCGTGACTGTCCAGGCTCCGGTCGTCACAAGAGTGTGCTAGCCTGGCGTGTGCCCGAGGATCGCCGCGCCCCCCGCCCCCGCACCGCGCTTCTTCTTCTCGCCCTCCTCCTCTCCACCGCCGCCTGCGATCGCGTCGGCTATCGCGCCCTCGAACCACGCCCGAACGCCGGCCTCTCCACGCGTGGCGCCGGCATCTCGGCCCGTATCGAGCGTATCCATGTCGGGTACTGGCAAACCAGCGCGAACATGCGGGTCGACGTGCACGTCGTCAACGAGGGGAAAACGCCGATCCACATCGAGCCCGAGCGCATCGAGGTCGCCTTGCTCGGAACCGACGGCAAAGCGCCCCTGAAGCGCCCCGACCCGGAGAGCATCGTCTCCGGAGACCCGGTCGGCGACGTGGTGGTTGCCGGCGCCAAGGCCGGGAGCGCCGTCGGCGGCGCCGGGAGTCCGGGCGGTCCGGGCGGCTCGGGCAGCGTCGCCGGCGGGGCCGTCGGCGCCACGGTCGGCCTCGCCGCGGCGGCCGTCGTGCTCTTCCCATTGGCTATTTATGCGATCGTGGACGCCGCCGTCCAGAAGGGCGAGAAGGACCTCGATCCCGGCGAAGGCGGCACCTATCGCCTCACGCTCCCGCGCGCGCCGATCGAATCCGGCGCCCCGTACGTCCTCCGCCTCCATCCCGCCGTCCATGCCCCCGCCGACGCGATCGAGCCTTTGCCCCTCGTGAATCCGGGCAAGCCGCATCTCGGGTATGGCCCTCCGGCCGATTCCACCTGGGTCTTCGTCGCTCGTATCGGCGGCGGCGTCATTCATCGGGAGCCCGTCGCCGCGGGCCTCGGCGGGTTCGAGATTTTCACGGGGCCCCAGTTCGGTCGATTCTCCTTTGGCCTCAGCGCCATGATCGGGGCGGGCTCGATCGGCGGGGAGGTGCGTTATCGCTTCGATCCGACGAAGGCGCTCGCGATCGTACCGTTTGCCGGGTACGGGTGGTATCCCATCGCGGGGATTGTCGGCCTGAACGCGGGGCACGGGGGCCGCGTCGGCGCCGAGCTTCAGGTTGCGCTGGGCGAGGTCACGCGCTTCGGCTGGGCCCGGAGCGGCGGGCGTATGGGCATCTTCGCCAACGCCGGGCCCGTCTACGTGCGTGTCCTCGATTCGGTGGGCTTCGCCGCGCAAGGCGGCCTTACCTTCGGTTTTTTCTAGCACCCTCCCAATCGGAATCGTCCCGGACATCTGGTACCATCGTCATGCCAGATTGCTTCGGAGGTTCCTTCATGACGCGTGACAGGCTCTGGTTTCTTTTTCTCGCGGCGGCCGTCTCGTCCGCGGGCGCGATCGCCGCTTGCAGCGGCGGCGGCGATACGAGCGGCGGCGCGGCGGGCAGCGGTGCTTCGGGCCCGGACGCCGGTTCGTCGTCCGGGGGCGGCGGCTCGGGTGGCTCGGGCGGCGACGGCGGTTTCATCAATTTCGACGGCGGAGAACAATCGCTCGTCATCGAGCCCCAGGACCCGATCCTCGACGTGACCGGCGTCCCCGGCTCGCTCCCCTTCAACGCGAAGCTCACCGACGGCTCGAATCCCGGCGCCGTCGATTGGTTCCTCGACGACGTCACTGTGGGAACCATTGGCGCCGATGGGGTTTTCGCTTCCGGCGGCTTCGTGGCGGGCAAGGCCAAGGTCACCGCGAAGAGCGGGCAGCTCGAGGCGAGTACGACCATCACGGTGCGCGTGAAGATTGCCGACAATGCCGGCAATCTCTCGCCGGACGATCAGACGAAGCTCGACACCGGCGGCAATGCCGATCCGGGCTTCCGGTGGCTTTACCCATACGACAAGACCGTCTTTCCCCGCGGCCTTTCGGCCCCCACGCTCCAGCTCGCCGGCAATGCGGACGCCGTGCTCGTGAAGATCAACGTGGGGGATTTTGAATACAAGGGCTACTTCGGCGCGTCGGCCCCCGCGCGGGTGGACCTGCCCCAGGCCGTGTGGAAGGGCGTCACGCAGAGCGCCGGCCCGGGTGACATGGTCTCCGTCACGGCCACGAAGCTCGCCGGTGGTGTCGCGACGGGGCCCGTCACGCAATCGTGGCGGATCGCGCAGGGCAGCCTGAGCGGCATCGTCTATTACAATACCTACGTTTCGAAGCTCGCGAACGGCGGTGCGGTCATGCGCATCAAGCCGGGCTCGAATGCGGAGGTCCTCCTCGGCGGATGCAATGTCTGCCACTCCGTCAGCGCGAACGGGAACGTGCTCGCGGCGGGCGTCAACTGGACCGTCGACAATCCGCTCGACAGCGCGACGTACGACCTCACGCAGGACGGCACGGCCTCGCAGCGCTACCTCGATAACGACGGCCGCAAGTTCTCGTTCGGCGGCCTCACGCCCGACGGCACGTACATGATCACGAACGGCATTCCGGCGGGCGGCTCGCCGGTCCGTGGTTTGGCCGGGGATTACCCCTCGCGGCTGCTCGACACGAAGACGGGCGCCGACGTGGGGGCCTCCTCCTTCACGAGCGCCGTCAAATACGCGCTCACGCCGACGTTCTCCCCCGACGGCAAGCACGTCGCGTTCTCCTGGTACGACGCCACGCCGGGACGAACCCTGGCCATGATGGACGTCGATCTTTCGCAATCGCCGCCCTCGTTCTCGGCCATCAACGAGCTGCTCACGGTGCCCTCGGGCATCGTCGGCTGGCCGAGCTTCACGCCCGACGGCGCTGCGGTGCTTTACCACGCGGGGGATCGCTTCGACACCGCGGGGTATGGCGCCACGCCTTCGTATGGCGAGGTCTTCCTGGTCGAGACGGCGACGAAGGCGGTGAACAAGCTCGCCGCGCTGAATGGCTACGACGAAAATGGGCAGCTCTATCTGCCGTTCGGCGACGCCGAGGAGGCGCGCCTGAACTACGAGCCGACGATCCTGCCCGTCCCTGTCGGCGGGTATTACTGGGTCTTCTTCACGAGCCGCCGCGTCTATGGCAACACGATCGGCCCAGGCGGCACGGTGCCGGACGGCGAAAACAAGTGGGGCAAGTTCGTGAACGGCGCCGAGACGCCGAGCCCGCGCAAGAAGCTCTGGGTCGCTGCGATCGACATCGATTACCAGGGCAAACCCGATCCGAGCCATCCCGCGTTCTACTTGCCCGGCCAGGAGCTCGAAGCGGGCAACATGCGCGCGTTCGCCGCGCTCGAACCCTGCAAGGACCTCAACCAGCCCTGCGAGTCCGCCGCCTCGTGCTGCAACGGCAACGTCTGCCGCCCGGCCGACGTCGACGGCGACGGCACGAAGGAGCTCGTCTGCGTGCCGCCGCCCGCGAACGAATGCGCGCAGGAGGGCGAGACCTGCGAGACCGCGGGCAACTGCTGCGCGCCCGGATCTTTGTGCATCAACAATCGGTGCGCGAGCCCCACGCCGAAGTGAGGCCCGCGCACCTGCCCCTCTAGATCAGCCCCGGAACCAGCGCGGCTCCCGGTGCACAGGGACGCCGCCCGACAAACCCATCTGCATGCCGGGCTGGAAGAACAGATAAGGGAACACGAGCTCCGGGCGGCTCACCTCTTCGAGCCTGTTCCGGAGCTCCGTCGGGATCTCGAATTCGAGCGCCGAAAGGTTGTCTTCGAGCTGCGTCACCTTCGTCGCGCCGAGGATCGTCGACGTCACGCCCGGCCGCTTCGTCACCCAGTTCAGCGCGACCTGCGCGGGGCTCTTGCCGAGCTCGTCCGCGACCGAGAGGAGCACGTCGACGATACGGAAGTTTCGCTCCGTGAAACGTTGAAACAGCGGGTTCGAGCTGTTCTTCACGGTCGCGAGCCGGCCCTCGCCCTCGGCGCCGCCGCCATCGTTTCGCTTGTACTTGCCCGTGAGCATGCCGCTCGACAGCGGGCTCCACGGACAGACGCCCATGCCGAGCTCGAGCGCCACGGGGATGTGCTCGCGCTCGATGTTTCGTTCGATGAGCGAGTATTCGAGCTGCAGCGCCGCGAGCTGCTCGAAGCCGCGCAGCTCGGCGATCGTCTGCATCCGCGCCGCGTACCACGCGGGCGTGTCCGAGAGGCCGATGTACCGAACCTTGCCCGAGCGCACGAGCGCGTCGAAGGTGCGGAGGACCTCTTCGATCGGCGTCATCGTGTCCCAGGCGTGGAGCCAGTAGAGATCGATGTAATCCGTCTGCAGGCGGCGGAGCGAGCCTTCGAGCGCGCGCAGGATGTTCTTGCGGCCATTGCCGCCCGCGTTCGGATCGCCGGGGAAGGCGTTGAAGGTGAACTTCGTCGCGACGACGAGGCGATCACGGTTGCCCGCCTCCTTCATGAACTGCCCGAGCAGCTCTTCGCTGTGGCCGTTCGTGTAGAGATCGGCCGTGTCGATGAAATTGCCGCCGGCTTCGAGGTAGCGGCGGAAGACGGCGTGAGAGGTCTCGTGATCGGCGCCCCAGCCCCACTGGTTGCCGAAGGTCATGGTGCCGAGGCAGAACGGCGAAACTCGCAGCCCGCTCCGGCCGAGGAGCGAGTAATCGGCGAGGCTCTTGATCGTGGACGTCATGCAGTCGGAT
The DNA here is from genome assembly GCF_029946505.1 of Polyangium sp. y55x31. Lineage (GTDB taxonomy): Bacteria > Myxococcota_A > Polyangia > Polyangiales > Polyangiaceae > Polyangium. The sequence continues at coordinate 17,008 of NZ_JARZHG010000037.1, read as the reverse complement.
CCTTTCGTGTGCCCGCACGCTCTCGCTTTCGTGGCCGCCCGTCAAGCCGCGCGCGGGGTCGCGCCCCTGCCCAGCATATTTCACGGGCAGCCGTGAGCGGTCACGGGTTCTCTGGAGGCTCGTCCGCTTCAGCGGATGATCCGTCGTCGGAAACCGACACGTCTCCACTGGCACGCGGGATGCTCGGGGGTTTTGCATGTCGTCCCCGAGAAGACGCCTGGTGTCGTATTGCGCTTTCGCCCTGGGAGCCGCGCTCGGGTCCGGGAGCGCCGCCGCGGCGGAGCCGAAACCTCCGGTGGAGATCACCGGTTCCCCCGGCAATGGGGTGACGGTGAAGGTCGGCGACGTGTTTTCGTTCAATGCCCGGAGCCGGATCCAGCTCCGCTACCAGATCAACGTGCCTCCTCGGGATGATCAGGGCGAGCGGGATTTCCAGCAGATCGTCAACATCGGGACGGCTCGCCTCTGGTTCTCCGGCCACGTGTATCGGCCGGAGCTGACGTACATGATCCAGCTCGCCATTGCGGGCCGCGATTTCCGTGACGGCGCCACGTCGCCGATCTTCGACGCCTACATCGACTGGAAGATCCACCGCGATTTCAACATCCGAGCTGGGCAGTTCTTCGTTCCGTTCGATCGCCTGCGCACGGTGCGCGAGTTCGCGCTGCAGATGGCCGACAGGCCGGTGCCCGTCGGCGAGCTGACGCTCGATCGCGATGCGGGCATCACGTTTTATTCGGAGAATTTCCTCGGAAAAGAATCCCCCGTCGCGTGGCGTCTCAGCGCGTTCGGTGGAGGCGGGACGAACCTCACCACGTCGAGGGAACCCGGCGCGCTGCTCGTGGGAAGGCTCGAGCTTCGTCCGCTCGGCAAGATCGACGATGACTCCGAGGGGGATCTCGACCGGAGAAAGAAGCCGGGCCTGGCGTTCGGCGGCGCGTTCGCGGCGAACTTCAACACGAACCGATTGCGCAGCACGACGGGCGCGACGTTTCTCGGAGGCACGACGGATTACCTTCACGCCGCCGCCGATCTCGTGTTCAAGTGGCGCGGATTCGCGCTGCAGGGCGAGTATCTGTGGAAACGAGCGGACGTCGATCGGATCGAATCCACGGACGAGGACGGCAACCCGCGCACCGAGTACACGCGCTCGGGCCAGGGCACGGTGTTTCAGGCCTCGTACGTGTTCGATCCGCCGATCGAGGTCGTGGCGAGGTTCTCGAGATTGTACGCGTTCGGAGGGACGGATCCGAAGCTCGTCTCCGAGGTGGAGAGCCGCGGGCAGGAGATCGGCGTCGGGCTCAACTATTACTTCAACAAACACAAGATGAAGCTGCAAGCCGACTGGATCGCCCGGATGCCGCACGATTTCGACTTCGAGAAGGCGAACCACGTGGCCCACCTCCAGCTCGACGCGACGTTCTGAGGATGCGGCTCCTAGCGCTGCATCGAGGTTTGTCCGGACGTAGGCTCGCGGAAACGCGACCACTCGATGCCGAGCTTGCGCATGCGCGCGCGCAGCGTGTGCGGGTTGATGCCGAGCAGGCGCGCCGCGCCGAACGGTCCTTCGATGCGGCCGCCGCGCGCGGCGAGGGCACGGCGAATGTGCGCGGCCGTCGCCTCGTCGAGGGTGACGATTTCATCGGCGTCGCGAACGGGCGTCGAGGGAGGCGGCGTATCCGCGGCGGGCGGGCGCGAGGGCGGTTTCACGGTCGGGCCCCCGAGCGCGGCCGCGACTTCGAGGCGCTTGCCATTGCCGAGGATCGCCCCGCGCTCGATCACGGCCGCGAGCTCGCGCACGTTGCCTGGCCACGTGTATCGACGGAGAAGCTCGATGTCCGCCGGTGTCGGCGTGAGCCCGGGTCCGCCGAGGCGTTTGCCCGCGCGATCGGCGAAATGCGCCGCGAGCGCCGGGAGGTCTTCCATGCGATCGCGCAGCGCGGGCAATCGAATGGGGAAGACGCTCAGGCGATACCAGAGATCCTCCCGGAACGTCCCTTCGGCCACCATGCTTTCGAGGTGCCGATGCGTGGCCGCGACGATCCGCACGTCCACATCGATTGTCTCGTGGCCGCCGACCCGCTCGATCGTGCTCTCCTGCAGCACGCGCAGGAGGCGCACCTGCGCCGCGCGCGGCAGCTCGCCGACCTCGTCCAGAAAAAGCGTGCCGCCGTCCGCGCGCTCGAACCAGCCTTTGCGTGTGCCCACCGCGCCGGTGAACGCCCCGCGCTCGTGGCCGAAGAGCTCCGAGTCGATGAGCTCGGAGGGAATGGCGCCGCAATTGACGCGCACCACGGGCCCATGCGCGCGCCGCGAGCGCGCGTGGATGGCCCGCGCGATGACCTCTTTCCCGGAGCCGGTCTCGCCCAGCACGAGCACCGGCGCGTCCGTGGGCGCCACCTGAAGGACGCGATCCATCACCGGTTTGAGCCCGGCGGATTCTCCGATCACGAACTCGCTCATGTCCATGGTTTCCTCGGATGTCGGCTCGGAAAAACGCGGGAAGTTCAGATCTCGTAATCGGGCACGAAGACGCGCACCCTGCGCGGGGAGACGTGGACGATGTCGCCCGATTTCAGACCGAGCTCGGCGAAACGCTCGGGCGTGAGCTCGACGTTGATCAATTGATTCGAGTCGAGCGCGCGGAGCTCCACCTTGGTCCGCGATCCCGTCGGATTCACGTGCAGGACCTTCGCCGCGAGGCTGCCTGCCTCCGTGGGAGTCGGCTCGACTTCGAGCTCGTGCGGCCGCACGTACACGGCGGCGTCGCGCCCCTCGGGGTGTTGATAATCGGGGTAAGCCACCGAGAGGCCCGAGACGACGGCGCGGCCGCGCTCGACGCGTCCGTGGAACACATTGACGTTGCCGAGGAAGTCCATGACGAACGCATTCGCGGGGCGCTCGAACACCTCGGCCGGCGTGCCGACCTGCTCGATGCGGCCTTCGTTCATGATCACCACGTGATCGGCGACCTCGAAGGCCTCTTCCTGGTCGTGCGTGACGAAGACGCTCGTGACCTGGATCTCCTCGTGGAGCTTGCGCAGCCATTGCCGGAGCTCCGTTCGCACCTTCGCGTCGAGCGCGCCGAACGGCTCGTCGAGCAAAAGGACGTTCGGCCGCGCCGCGAGCGCGCGGGCGAGCGCGACGCGTTGCCTTTGCCCGCCGGAGAGCTGCGCCGGATAGCGTGATCCCAGGCCTTCGAGGCGAATCAACTTGAGGAGCTCGTCGACGCGGGTTTGTCGCTCCTGCTTCGACACCCCGCGCACGCGCAGGCCGTATCCGATGTTCTCGGCGATCGTCATGTGCCGGAACAGGGCATAATGCTGGAAGACGAAGCCCACTTTTCGATCTCGGGCCTCGTAGTCGGTGATGTTCTCGTCGTGGTGCAGGACCGTGCCGCGGTCGGCGACCTCGAGTCCCGCGATGATCCGCAAAAGCGTGGTTTTTCCCGAGCCGGACGGGCCGAGAAGGGCGAGGAGCGAGCCGCTCGGGACGTCGAGGCTCACTTCGTCGAGGGCCCGGAAGCTGCCGAAGTTCTTGGATACGCCCTGGATGCGGATGCTCATGGATGCGCTCCCGTGCGGCGGCCCTGTTCGGATTGCGGGATGCGATCTTCGAGCTTGCGCTTGACGACGAGCGTCAAGATCGCGAGCAGCGTCAGCACGGACGCGACCGCGAACGAACCCGGCATGTTGTATTCCTGGAACAGCTTTTCGATCCGGAGCGGCATGGTATCCGTCTCGCCGGCAATGTGCCCGGAGACCACGTACACCGCGCCGAACTCGCCCATCGCGCGGGCGTTGCACAGAATGATGCCGTACACGAGCCCCCATTTCACGTTCGGCACCGTGACGTGCCAGAACATCTGCCAGCCATTCGCCCCGAGGCTCAGCGCCGCGAGCTCCTCGTCCGCGCCGATCGCGTTCATCACGGGGATGAGCTCGCGCGCCACGAAAGGAAAGGTCACGAATGCGGTGGCCAGGACGAGCCCCGGCGTGGCGAAGATGATCTTGAGGCTTTTGTTCGCAGGCCAAACCTCGAAGGCCTGCTGCCCGAGGACGAGGAGCACGAAGACCGTGGCGAAAACGAACGCCAGGCCGAGGGGAGGTGTTTTCCAGAGGCCACGTCGCGCGCGCGGGTGGCTCGGCCGAAAGACGAAATAAGCGACGGCGAGGAGGAGGACGAGGAGGGCCGCGACGAGGTACGGCATGATCGCATACCCGTCGCGGCGCAGGAAGGCCCCGAAATATCCTTGCAGGCCGAAGATCAATACGAACATCAGGCCGGCGACGACGGGGGAGACCGAAAACGGCAGGTCGATCAGGGCCGTCAGCAAGGTGCGTCCCGGGAAGGAAAATCGCGCGATCGCCCAGGCCGCCGCGACGCCAAAGACCACGTTCGCCGTCACCGCGATGGGGACGACGGTGAGCGTCAGGCCAATCGCGTGACGCGTGTCCGGATCGTCGACGAGGTTTTTCCAGTAAACAGCGGCGCCCTCGGCCAGCGCCCCCGCGAATACGTTCGCCACGGGAAGGACGATGAGGACCCCAACGACGGCGACCGCGAGCCCGGTGAGGCTCCACCGCAGCCACGCGGGATCCTGCTGCGCCCGCCGGATCTTCGTCGCCGCGCTCTTCGCGCGCGGCGCGTCTCGGACCTCCGCCGTCTCAACGGTCATGGCGCCGGCTCCAGCTCTCCAGGAAGTTGATCACGAGCAGCATCGAGAACGAAATGACGAGCAGCACGACCGCAATGGCCGTCGCCTCGCCATACGCGAACTCCTCCAGGCGCGCGACGATCAAGATCGGAGCAATCTCCGTCTTGAAAGGCATGTTCCCCGAGATGAAGACGACCGAGCCGTACTCGCCGATGGAGCGAGCGAACGCCAGGGCAAACCCCGTGATCAATGCCGGAAACAGCGTCGGAAGAATCACGAACGCGAACGTTTGCCAGCGCGTCGCCCCCAGCGAGGACGAGGCTTCTTCGGCCTCCGGATCGATGTCTGCGAGGACGGGCTGCACGGTCCGCACCACGAAAGGCAATCCGACGAAGACCAGGACGAGCACGATCCCGAGCCGCGTATACGCCCCGCGGATCCCGAGGGGGACGAGAAATCGGCCGAGCCAGCCATTTTCCACGTACAGGCTCGCATACACGAGGCCACCCACCGCGGTCGGCAGCGCCAGCGGCAGGTCGACGAGCGCGTCGATGATACGTTTGCCCGGGAACGTGTAACGCGTGAGCACCCAGGCGATGAGCCCGCCGAGAAGGACGTTCACGAGCGCGGCGACGAACGAGGTCCCGAAGGTCAGGAGATAGGCGGCGCGCGCGCGCTCGGTCCATACCGCGCCCCAGAAATCGTGCAGCGAGAGCGACCCGGCCTTGACGAAGACGGCCGTGATCGGCAGGAGCACGAGCAGGCCCAGGTAAAAGACCGTATACCCCAGGGTCAGGGAGAAACCCGGGAGCACTTTGCGGTTCACGCTCGCCATCCGCGGCTACTTCTTCGGGCTGTAGATGGTATCGAAGACGCCGCCTTCGCCGATGAACTGCTTGTGCGCGTCGGGGAAGTCCCGGGCGATCTCGGTGATGGCGAAGAGCCGGATCTCCGGGAAGACATCGGCGTGTTTCTTCAGGATGGCCTCGTTCGTCGGCCGGTAGAAATGCTTCGCGGCGATCTCCTGGCCTTCGTCGGTGTACGCGAATTTGAGATAGGCCTCCGCGACCTGACGGGTGTTCTTGCGGTCGACGTTGCCGTCGACGATGGCCACGTGGGGCTCGGCGCGGATGCTGATGGGCGGATACACGAGCTCGAGCTCGCCCTTGGCTTCACGCACTTCGAGGTGGGCTTCGTTTTCCCACGCCAGGTGGACGTCGCCGAGCTTCTTCTGGACGAACGTGGTGGTCGCGCCGCGCGCGCCCGAATCGAGGACGGGGACCTGTTTGTAGAGTTGCGTCACGTACTTGATCGCGTCGTCGCGCGAGCCGCCGCGCAAGACCACCGAGCCCCACGCGCTGAAGAAGGAGAGGTAGCCGTTGCCCGAGGTTTTCGGGTTCGGCGTGATCACCTCGACGCCCGGCTTGACGAGGTCCGGCCAATCCTTGATTGCCTTCGGATTGCCCTTGCGCACCACGAAGACGACCGTGGACGTGTACGGCAAGGAGCGCGAAGGGAACGCGTCGACCCAGTTCGGCTGAAGGAGACCCTTTTTGCTGATCGCGTCGGTATCGAGGAAGGAGGCGAGCGTGACGACGTCCGCTTCGAGCCCGTCGATGACGGCGCGCGCCTGCGTGCTGGATCCGCCGTGGGATTGCTTGATGGTGACCTTCGTGCCCGATTCTTTCTCGTAGGCGGCGACGAACTTCTCGTTCAAGTCCCGCCAGAGCTCCCGGGTCGGGTCGTACGAGACGTTCAGGAGCTCGACCTCCTTGGCCGCGCCCCCGGATCCGGATCCTGACTTGCCGCAGGCCAAGAGCCCGAGCGCGCCCACGATCAAGGCGGTGATCGCCGCGCGTCGGCCCGCCCTCCCACCAGTCGGATTGTACGCCACGATGACGAGCATATGTCCGCTATAACGGATGTGTCCAGTAAAATTTGCTTGATGTCCGTCATGGCGGATGATATTGTGTGGTGTGGGACACTGTGTGAGTGGCGCCATCGATTGACGTGTGCTCGTGACCCGGGTATTCGGGGGGAATGCCGACGCGAAACGAAAAACTCGCCGCCTCGCTGGTCGTCCTCCTGGTGCTCGCTGGTTGCGGCGGCGGAGACGGAGGCGGAAGCGGTGGCGTAGGCGGAAGCGGAGGCGCAGGCGGCAGCGGAGGCGTAGGCGGCAGTGGCGGCAGTGGCGGCGCAGGCGGCAGCGGAGGCAGTGGCGGCGCAGGCGGCAGCGGAGGCAGTGGTGGCGCAGGCGGCAGCTCCGTGAGCCCCGAGCCGCCGGCGGAGCTCATTCATTACGTGACGGGCAACGACGCGGACGCCGACGTGACCCCCGCGGGGCCGGGCCTCATCCTGATGGGCGGCTCGACGGACGTGGATGCCGCCTTCACCTGGTGGAAACCACGCATCGCGGGCGGAGACATCGTCGTGATCCGCACCTCCGGCGCCGATGGATACAACGAGTATCTGCAAGATCTCTCCGCCTCGGATTCGGTCGAGACGATGCTCGTCACGAGCAAGGCGCTCGCGAACAGCGACTACGTGAAATGGCGTGTCGAGCACGCGGAAGGCGTCTTCCTGGCCGGCGGAGATCAGGCCGATTACGTGAACTTCTGGCGGGGCACGGCCCTCGCCTCCGCGATCGCCTCGGTCTGGCAGCGCGGAGGTGTCATCGGCGGCACGAGCGCGGGCTGCGCGGTGCTCGGCGAGTTCGTCTTCGCGGCCTTCGAGGGCTCCGTGTACTCGGACGAGGCCCTGCTCGATCCCTACAACGTCTACATGACGATCGAGCGTGACTTTTTCGCCTTCCCGCCGCTCGCCGGATTCATCACGGACACCCATTTCGTCCCCCGCGATCGCATGGGCCGCCTCGTCGGCTTCCTCGGGCGGATCCTCACGGACGGATGGGCCCCGAATGCGAAAGGAATCGGCGTCGACGAAGAGACCGCGGTCGTGATCGACGCCACGGGCAAGGGAGAAGTGATCGGGGCGGGGAAAGCGTATCTCGTGGTGGCCAATGAGAAACCCGCCACCTGCGAGGCCGGAAAGCCGCTCGTGTATTCGGGTTTGTCGTACCACCGGCTCGCGGCCGGCGACACGCTGGAATTTCCGTCGGGCACGACGAGCGTGCCCGCCGAGCCCCTCAGCGCCGCGAACGGCGTGACGAGCCCGGCGAACCCGTATTGATTCGGATCAGGGCAGCGCCTTGAACTGGTTGATCATCTTCGTCCAGACGGCGGGCGTGACACCGACCTCGAGGTGGCCGTAAGGCACGCCTTCCTGCTTCGACTTCGCCGTCTTGTTCGCGCTGGTCCAGCCCTGCGTGAGCTGATCCCGCGCCGCGACGCTGACGTCGAAGAGCACGCCGTCGCCCTTGGGATCACAGGTCGGGCAGGCCATGCCGTCGATCTCGAAGACCTGCCCGCTCGCGCCGCCCGAGGTGCCGTGCAGCACGTAGAGGTAATCGAGGCTGGTGCTGAGGCCGCGCGCCTTCAGCCGGTCGATGAGGTTGCCGCCCATCTCCATGACGGCCTTGATGCCGATGCCGTCCATCAGCTTGTACTGCGCATAGCCGAGCGAATACGACTCCGCCGTGAGGCTGTCGTAATAGAGGTGCTTGGCGCGGCAAGCGGTCGCGGGGTCGTACGCGGTGGCGCGGCAGGTCGTGTGCCCGGCGTCATCCATGATCCAGCCGGCGCCGCCGAAGACGTTCGCCGGGTTGTAGTTCGTCTTGATGGCGATCCAGTCGCGCCACTTCGTCTCGTCCGTGTCGAGCGTGGACCAGTCGTAGCTGATCGGGTCGTCCTGCCGGTTCGGCAGCGGGTAATACGGGCGCAGATCGTAGGCGACCTGCATCTGGCCGAGGTAGGCCGAGACGAGCTTGCCCTTGTCGTCGACCGAGCCCCACATGGCCAGGTTGTACTTGTCGAACGAGTAGCCCGTGGCCGAGGCGCCTTGCTCGGTGTTCAGCGTCTTCAGCGACTTCGGCGCGAGGGGCAGGCCGGTCGCGTCGAGGCCCGTGATGTTCGACGTGTAGATGCGGCGCCAGTAATCGAGCCACGTGCCGCCGCGGTTCTCGCAGACCGAGTAGGCATACGGGTTCGGGAAGATGTCGTTCGGCGAGTCCGCATAGCCCCACGTCACGCATTGCACGGCGGACATGTAGCTCCACGTGACGGGCCCCTGGCCGAGCGGCGCGTTCTCCGCCGTGCTGTAGATGAGCAGCGGGTTGAACGGGTGGCGGAAGTTCAGGTCGATGCCGAGGTGCGGGCCGGAGAGCGCGACGTAGGTGCGCACGTCCTTGCGGAAGTTCGGTACTCCCTTCGATTGGAGCGCCGCGAGCTGCTCGAAATACTTCGGGCCCCAGTCGGTCCAGAGCGCGGGGCTCGACATGTAGAGGTCCGCCGCGACGACGCCCTTGCTCCAGGCGACGAGGTTGACCTTCGGCTGGCCCGTGAGCGAGCGGATGCGCGAGAGCGCGTTCGCGATGTGAATGGCCTGGTTGAAGTTGTCGCCGTGGAAGTTGCCGAACGTCGTGGCGTATGTGCAGAACCCTTCCGCCTCGAGGGCCTGCACGAAGCCCGTCGCCTGCGTCATGCCGGGGTAGAGCTTGCCCGTGCCGTCGTTGCCGCTCGGCCGGAGCCAGACGTTCGCGTTTTGCATCGCGCCGTGCACGAGCAGCACCGGGGATTTCGTCTTGTCACACTGATCGAGCGCGGTTTTCGGTCCGTAATGCAGGAGCACGAAGCGCGCTTCGGGGCGCGTGGGCCCCTTGTCCGGACAAGCGGTGGCCGAGGTCGAGCCGACGGTGCCGGCGCAGGTGTTCTTGTAAAAGAGGTTGAACCCGTCGACGAGCTGCTGGTTCAAGGCGCCGAAGTAGGTGCGCAGCGGATAGGTGGAGTCCTCGAACGTGTCCTGCCACCGCCCCTTCGCCGTGCGCAGGTTGTAGCCCTCGGTGCGGAACTTCTGCCGACCTTGGAGGAGCTCGATCTTGCCCCAGGACCAGCTCGGGGGCGTGATGGATCCGACGACCCCGTAGCTCTGCGAGAACGTCGTGGTCGCGGGGGGATCGAAATAGGCCTCGTAATCGGAGATGAACGTGATCGCGGAGGAGACGTCGGCGGTTTCTTCGTCGTCCAGCGCGACATCGTCGACGGGCGACACCACGCAGCCCATGGCGGAGAGAGCCGCGAAGAGGGCCGTGAGCGCAAGGGAACGACGGGGAAGCGAAGATTGCAGCATGGAAACCTCCTGGGCAGCGCCCGCCAGGGAACCCGGGTTGTGCGACCGCAGCAAGTGCGGGCCGTCCATGCCTATCGGTGATGCGAGGGGTTTTCAAGCATCGTTCGAACCGGAAGGTCCGTTTGATGCTGCGCCTGCGAAAAGTGTCGGGAGGGAAGGAATTGCCGCACTGCAAAACAACGCCCAGCGTGCGTGCTGCGATGCAGCATGGAGCGGCGCGTCGTCAGGCGCGGATCTTCTTCGCCATTTCGGCGACGCGCTTGCCGAGGTACTTCGCGTGGGCGATGTCGTGCTCGGTGGGCGCGCCGTTCGCCGTGACGGAGGGGCCGTAAGGGTTGCCGCCGGACGCGAACACGAGCGGATCGGTGTAGCCCGGCGTCACGATGACGCCGCCCCAGTGGTAGAACGTGTTGTAAAGCGCGAGCAACGTCGACTCCTGCCCGCCGTTCACGTTCTGCGCCGAGGTGAAGCCCGCATACACCTTGTTCGCGAGTTTGCCCTGGAACCAGAGCCCGCCCGACGTGTCGATGAACGCCTTCAACTGCGCCGCCACGTTGCCGAAGCGCGTGGGCGTGCCGATGACGACGGCGTCGGCCCAGTCGAGGTCCTCGAGCGAGGCCTTGGGCTCATCCTTCGTCTTGTCGACGAACGCGCGCCACGCGGGGTTTCGGTCGATGGCCGCGTCCGGCGCGGTCTCGGCGACGAGGCGGAGGCGCACCTCGGCACCCGCCGCGCTCGCGCCCTCGCCCACGGCATTCGCCATGGCGTGGTTGGTCCCCGTCGACGAATAATAGATGATCGCTACGTTGGGCATGGTGGCTATCTACTCTGTCCAGTCGGATGGTCGGGGGTTCGGGGGCGTAGCTCGGCTTGTCCGAGCGTAGCCCCCGAGCATAGAAGCGCGCGTACGGTATCACGCGAGGTCGAAGAGGAGCACCTCTCCTTTTCCGTGACCGGTGAAGACGAGCTCTTTCTCCGAGCTCACGGTCGCGCCGTCGCCCGCGTGGAGCACGGTTTCGCCGAGCTTCACTTCACCCTTCGCGACGTGCACGTAGGCGTGCCTGCCGTCTGCGAGCACGTGGCGCGCCTCTTCGCCGTCGGAGAGGAGCGCGGCATACACGCTCGCGTCCTGGTGAATCGTGACGCTGCCGTCGCGACCGTCGCGGGAGGCGATGAGGCGAAGCCGGCCCTGTTTGTCCGCGTCCGAGAAGTTCTTCTGCTCGTAACCCGGCGTGATCCCGCGCGCCTCCGGCACGATCCAGATCTGCAGGAAATGGACGCGGTCCTTGCGCGAGCCGTTGAACTCGCTGTGCGTGACGCCCGTGCCCGCGGTCATGCGCTGCACGTCGCCCGGCCGGATGACCGAGCCGTTGCCCATCGAGTCCCTGTGCTCGAGCGCGCCGTCGAGCACGTACGAGAGGATCTCCATGTCGCGGTGCGGATGCGTGCCGAAGCCCTGGGCCGGCGAGACGCGATCCTCGTTGATGACCCGGAGCGACCGGAAGCCCATGTGGGCCGGATCGTAATAGTTGGCGAACGAGAACGTGTGGTACGAGTCGAGCCAGCCGTGGTTTCCGTGTCCGCGGTCTTCCGAGCGTCGCAGCGTGATCATCGTGGTCTCCTTCGGTCCCCGGCTTCGTGCGGGGCGCTGTCCGTTCGCCCATCGAGCGTTGCACGACCCGGGCCAAGCCTCGGCAGAGGCTTTTTCGGCCGGAAACGCGAGGTCGGCTCCCCCGTGGCTCTCAAAATGATAGACTCGGGGCTCTCAAGATGAAAACCACGGGCATGCGGGCCGCCGATCTGCGGCTCTCGGATCTGTTCTCGTTCAGCCCGAAGGGCGGCGTCATGCGCTTCGCGGGCGAGCGCGTGCTCCTCTTCGACGCCGTGGCGCTCGGGCTCTTGCGCAAGCAGCTCATCGAGAGCTTCGGCTACCACGCGGCGCGCGCGGTGCTGACGCGCTTCGGCTACGGCCACGGCTGGCGGACGGCGGAGGCGCTGCGCGAGGAGATCCCCTGGGCGGACGAGCGTGAATGGCGCATCGCGGGCGGGCGGCTGCACCGGCTCTGGGGGCTCGTGACGTTCGAACCGGTCGAGCCCGCGGGGCGCCGCGGGCCCGAGCCGTTCGCCGACGCGATATGGCACGACTCGTACGAGGCCGAGCAACATCTCTTGCACCTCGGGCAGGCGACGGAGCCGGTGTGCTGGACGCTCGCGGGATTCGCGAGCGGATACCTGAGCCGCGTCAATGGTCGGCCCATCTTCGCCCTGGAGGAGTCGTGCCGCGGGAAAGGCGACGCCGTTTGCCGGATGATCGGGCGGAGCCGCGAGGAATGGGGCGAGGCGATCGAGCCGCACCTCGCGTTTTACGAGACAGACTGCCTCGACGCGTCGCTCCGGCACGTGCAGCGAGCGTTGCGGCGGGCCGAGACGAGGCTGCTCCGCGCCGAGCGGCTGCTCGCGGCCGGCGACGACGAGCCCGAGGTGCCGGGGCTCGTGGCGCGGAGCGAGGCCATGCGGGGCGTGGTCGCGATGGCCCGGCGGGTCGCGCGGACGAACGCGACGGTGCTCTTGCTCGGCGAGAGCGGGGTGGGCAAGGAGCGGATCGCGCGGCTCGTGCACGACGCGTCGCCGCGGGTGGGCGGGCCGATGGTGGCGATCAACTGCGCGGCGGTGCCGGAGAGCCTGCTCGAGAGCGAGCTCTTCGGGCACGCGAAAGGCGCGTTCAGCGGGGCCGTGACGGAGCGTGCCGGGCTCTTCGAGGCGGCGCGGGGCGGGACGTTGTTCCTCGACGAGGTGGGCGAGATCCCGCTCGCCATGCAGGCGAAATTGCTGCGGGTGCTCGAGGAGCGCGAGGTGCGGCGGGTGGGCGAGAATCGGACGCGTCCGATCGACGTGCGGATCGTGGCAGCGACGCACCGGGACCTCGCGGCCGCCGTGGCGCAGGGGCGTTTCCGGCAGGATCTCTATTTTCGGCTGCGGGTCGTGGAGATCGCGATCCCGCCGCTCCGGGAGAGGCCGGACGACATCCTGCCGATCGCGCGGCGGCAGCTCTCGGAGGCGGCGGCGCGGGAAGGGGAGGCGCCGAAGGAGATCGGCAAAGCGGCGTGCCGCGCGCTTTACGAGCACGCCTGGCCGGGCAACGTGCGCGAGCTCGTCAATGCGATGGAGCGGGCGCGGATCCTGTCGGAGGGGCCGACGATCGAAGTGGTCGATCTGCCGCCCGAGATCGGGGGCACGGCGGCGGCCATCCCGAGCGGAAAAGGTTTTTCGCCGCGGCCGCTCGCCGAGGTCGAGCGGGAGCACATCCTCGCGACGCTCGCGGCCGAAGGAGGCAATCGCAAGGAGGCCGCGGCGAAGCTCGGGATCGGCGTGGCGACCCTGTATCGAAAGCTGAAAGAGTACGCCGAAGGCTAGCCGTCACTGGCAAGCGCCGCCGACGAGCTCCGCGCCGATGCATCGTCCACTCGCGCAATCGGCGTTCGCGTAACAATCGACGCCCGGCCCGCCGAGCGCGCAGACGTTCGCCACGCACGCGCCGCCGAGGCAATCGGTGTCCTGCAGGCACGCCTTGCCTTGCCGGCACGGATGGCAGGCGTCGCCGCCGCAATCGATATCGGTCTCGTCGCCGTTTTTGATGCAATCGCCGCAGCTCGGGCCCGCTTCGCCCTCCTCGCCGCACGTGACGCGCCCGTCCGCCGGCGCGCAGAGCTGCCGGGCCGAGCAGAAATGGCTCACGCAATCCGACTCGACCCCGCACGCGGCGCCGTCCTGGCACGCCGGGCACGAGGCGCCGCCGCAATCGACGTCGGCCTCGTCTCCGTCCTGCACGCCATTGCTACACGGCTCGGCGCCGCCTTCGCCGCCTTCACCGCCCCCGCCGGTGTCATCCTCTTCCTTCGCCCCGGCGCCGTTGTTGCCGCTGCTGTCCGCGTTCGCCGGATCCTTCCAGGCCTCGATGCCGAGGAGGTCGGCGCAGCCGGTCACGGACAGAAGCAAACCCAATCCCGCTGCTGTGAGAAAAATGGAACGCATGTTCAGTAGTCTACCGAGCGGAGGCAACACGCCGCAAGGTGACTCGCAGCGGTCGGATCAAAAATTTCCGATGAGAAGCGCCCCGCCCCCGGTGTGATCGGCCCAGGGCGCCACTTCGTAGTGGAAACCCGTCCGCGACGCGGGTTTGGGTACCTCGGCGCGCTCGGGGAGCAAGGCGAGCACGAGCGCCGTCACCGCGCCCGCCGCGCCAATCCCGAAGGCGACGTTCGCTACCGTGGCCGACCGGAGCGCGTCCTCGCGGAGCTCGCGCCCGCGCTCGCAGGAGGCCGCCGTCGTGCAGGACGCCTCGATCGAGACCGACGCGGCGTTCCGGCTCCCGGCCGAGAGCGCGAAGGCACCCGCGACGGCGAGGCCCGTGAATCCCACCCCGCCGGCCACGATCGCGCCCACCTTGCGCGGACCGAGGCCCTTGGAGGTCGAAAGGTTGGAGGTCCCAGGATCCAGCCGTGCCGGATCTTTCTTTGGAGGGTCGACGGGCGCGGGGCGGTTCCCGTCGGGGATCTCGACCTCGGCGACCTTGCGCGGCTGCGCCGTCACCGTGGCCCGGAACTCGGGCCGGCCGGAGAGGCGCGCGACGATCTCGTACGTGCCCGGATCGATGGGCAACGCGACCCCGAGCTCGTCCGGCGAGAGACGGACGCCGTTGCGGAAGACGGTGATCCCCTCGGCGCCCTTCGGCAGCCGAACGAGCAAGCGCGGCAGCTCCGGTTCGAGCGCGCTCGCGCGCTGCCGGGCGAACGCGCCGCGCTCGTCGTTCACGGCCTCCGCGCGCCGCGCCGTCTCGCCGTACTCGCGCCACGCGGTCGCGGTGCGGCCCTCCTGCTCGTGGCAAGCCGCGAGCAGGCCGAGCGTGCCGATGGCCGGATCGAGCGCGTCGCTCTGCGCGAGCTTCGTGCAAGCCTCGACGAACGCGCCTTGCTCGAGCAGGCGCTTGCCGTCCTGGAAGAGGGTTTCCGCAAGCGTCGCGGCGGCGGTCGGATCCGCGGGCGACGTGAGCGGGGGTTCGTCGTCCGCGCGGGCCGCGGCGGGCACGAGGGCGAGGAGCGACGCGGCGACGAGGACGAGCCTATTTGCGCTTGCCACCGAAAATCCCCACGGTTTGCTTGATGGTTTGTGTTTGCTTCGAGGTCTTCGTCGTCGCGGGCGGAGCCTTCGAGGTCTTCGCCGTGCTCGTCGTCGCCGCGGGCGACGCCGCGGAGGCGAGCGGCGCCGTGGCTGCTGCCGGCGACGGCGCGGGCGGCGTCGTCGGCTCGGGCGCGCGCGCCGCGGGCGTGGCCTCGGGCGGGGTCGTCGTGGCCTCGGGCGAGGCTGCATGTTGCGTGAGCACGAAGAGCGAGACGACGAGCGCGGTGGCGACGAGGCCGGAGGCCACGAACAGCGCCGCGCGTTTTTTCCGGCCGCGGACGTCGTTGCCGACATCGACGGAGCTCGTGAGGCCCGCATGCGTGTGGGCGAGTGCGCGCGGGAGCGTGACCGCATCGTCCGTGGGCACGCGCGAGGGGCGCGGCGGCGCGGCGGTCTCGACGCTCGCCAGGCCCGCGAGCATGTGGACGATCCGCGTGGCCCGCGCGCTCGCCTCGGGGCCGCCGAAGGGCGCGATCGCCTCGGCGAACGCGCCGAGGTCCGGGAACCGCTCGTGCGGCCGCTTCGCCAGGGCGCGCAGGATCGCCTCTTCGAGCCGCGCGGGCACCTCGGGGCGTTTTTCGCGCACGCGCGGCGGCGGCTGCGTGGCGATGACGACGATGAGCTGCGTGACGCTCTCGGCCTCGTAGGGCGGGGCGCCCGCGAGCATCTCGTACAGAATCATCCCGAGCGCGTGCTGATCGCTGCGCGCGTCGACGTTCTTCGTCGACTGGATCTGCTCGGGGGACATGTACTGCGGGGTCCCGAAGACCGCGTCGGTCCCGGTGATCGAGGCGCTCTGTCCGGGCGCTTCTTTCGAGAGGCCGAAGTCGAGCACCTTGAGCACGCGCGGGCGGAGCGGGCGCTCGGCGAGAAACAGGTTTGCCGGCTTGAGATCCCGGTGCACGAGGCCCTGCGCGTGCGCGGCCGCGATGCCCTCGCAGGCCTCGAGCGCGAGGTCGACCGCCTCGGCGACGGGGAGTTTTTCGCGGCGCCTGAGCTCGGCTTCGAGGTCGTGCCCGTAAAGCCGCTCCATCACGAGGTACGGCACGCCCGTCTCGGTCTGTCCGACATCGCTCACGCGCGCGATGTGCTCGGACGGCAAGGTCGCGGCGATGCGCGCTTCGCGGAGGAAGCGCGTCACGACGTCCGCGGAGAGCACGAGCGACGGGTTCAGGAGCTTGATGGCGACGGTCTGGCCGAGCGCAAGGTGGGTGGCTTCGAGGACCACACCCATCCCGCCGCTGCCGAGCTCTTGCTCGACGCGGTACTTGCCCAGCAAGATGGTCCCGGGCAGCGGCGCCTCCATCATACCCATCGCGGACGCTATCACGGCTCGTGTCCGGCTGAAACACGGTCGTTTCGTGTATGCGCCGGGACGGAAGCGTCGGAAATTCGTCACCCGCGCGTGGATGTCCGCGGACGAACCGTTGCATTTTGCGACGCACGGGGAGTCGTCGTCGACGGAGGATCGAAGGGGCGGACGAAAAGGAGGTGTCTCCGATTTCCGACGTCGGTTGGTTCGTGGACAAAGGGCCGAATCCGTGTTTCATGGTTTGACATGCCGAGTCGAGCGTATCGCACCACGATGGGCCTCCTGGTTTCCTCCGCCTGGCTCAGCCTCGCGGCATTTCACGCGGTTTCGTGCGCGGAAGGGGGAGAGGTCGGCGTGACGGGCACGGCCGGCGCGAGCGGATCGCCCAGCGGGAGCGGCGGCGGAGGCGGCGACGCGGGCAGCGGCGGGATCGGGGGCGACGGCGGTTCCGCGGGCATGGGCGGCGCAGGGGGGACCGGCGGCGCGGGTGGCGGCGCGGGCATGGGCGGAGCCGGTGGCGAAAGTGGAGCCGGCGGGGGAGGCGGAGCCGGCGGCGTGGGCGGCACAGGGGGCGCGGGCGGCGCTGGCGGCGCGGGAGGCGCTGGCGGCGCTGGAGG
>NZ_JARZHG010000036.1 GCF_029946505.1 Polyangium sp. y55x31 | reverse complement strand
GCGCGGGTTTGGCCGGATGGAACGGGGGTGGCGCTGGCCGGGGGGCGGGTGCGGGTGCTCGAGGGGGATGGGGTGCGGGAGGGTTTGTCGAAGGAGGAGATTTTTGCGGGGGGGCGGAGCGCCGGGGCGGTGGCGGGGATCGGGAAGATCGGGGGCGCGGTGTGGGTGGCGCGGGGCGATGTGGGGCGGGTTTTGCCGACGGGCGGGACGGCGGAGGTTTGGCGGGGTCGGGTTTGGCCGGACGGGGCGGTGATGGTGGGGGGGAAGGCGAAGGGGTTGTTGATCGAGCTGTCCGGGGGGCGGCTGCATGTGGTGGGGCTGTCCGAGGACGGGAAGGTGGGGGCGCCGGCGCTTTCGGATGGGCGGGCGCGGAGCGCGGCGTCGCCGGTGCGGGCAGGGTTTGCCGCGGTGGAGCGGGCGTCGGGCGGGGCGCTCGTGGCGGGCGTGGGGGTGGGCTCGGACGAGGAGGTGGTGGCGTTCGTGGTGGATGGGGCGGGGCGGCTCGGGCCGGTGGCGAAGACGTCGCTGAAGGTGCGCGCCGGGGAATTGGGGGTGCGTTTGTCCGGGCTGCCCGGGGGCGGGGCGATTCTTTCGGATGAGGGGCGGCGGTACGCGGTTTGGCTGGACGAGGAGGGGCGGGAGGTCGGGGCGGCGGCATGGCCGGAAGGGGTGGCCGCGGGGGTTTGTCAGGACGGGGCGGCAGGGCCGCGGTTTTATCCGTCGATGAAGCCGGGTGCGTTTGTCGAGGTGGAGGCGCTTTCGGCGCCGGGGACGTGCGTGGTCGGGGAGCCCGGGTGGGCGGCGGACGGGTCGCTGCGGTGGTTCGGGACGCGTGCCGAGGGGCGAGACATTGTGCCGGAGGTCGGGGTGGTGCGGGGGCTCGCGGCGGCCGTGGAGCGGGCGGGCGCGGAGGCGGCGGAGGACGCGGAAGAGGTGAAGGCGGCGGCGCCGAGGCCGTGTCCGCCGGAGATGGTGCTCGTGCAGGGGAAGCTCTGCGTGGACCGGTTCGAGGCGACGCTCGTGGACACGGCGAGCGGGGAGGCGCTTTCGCCGGATTTCCCGGTGACGCCGAATTTGATGGAGATCACGCTCGGGGATTGGTCGACGGGGCGGAGCCGCGTGGGCAGCGTGCACGCACGGGCGATGCCGCTTCCGCTTTTGCCGGGGTGGCAGCGGGGGCAGAAGCTGGATGTGATGGCCGTGCCGCGGCGTTTGGCCCGGCCAAACGGCTATTTGACGGGGCTCGTGGCGGAGAGCGCTTGTGCGGCCGCTGGAAAGCGGCTGTGCACGCTGCCGGAGTTCGTCCTGGCTTGCCGGGGGCAAGACGATACGCCATTTCCGTACGGCGATACGTACGTGGAGGGGGCGTGCAACGTGTTCCGCGAAGCGCACCCGGCGGCCATTTTGCATGACAATGCGTCGATCGGGCACCTCGATCCACGATTGAATCACGTGCGGGCCGGGGAGGCGCCGCTGTTCCGGAGGACGGGCGCGACGCCGGCGTGCCGGAGCCGCTGGGGGAACGACGCGATTTACGATATGGTCGGCAACCTCGACGAGTGGGTGGACGAGGGCAGCGGGGCGTTCGCCGGCGGGTTTTACGCGCGATCGACGCGGTCGGGCTGCGATGCGGTGGTGACGGCCCACCCGCGGAGTTACCTCGATTATTCGACGGGCGTGCGGTGCTGCAAGGACGCGGAGCCCTGAAGGGGCGCCGGGAACATCGATCGATTCAAGAACCGCTCGCGCCGGGTCCGCGCGAGGTCGATGGGGATCGCGTCATCCCCGTCGCCGCCGTCGACGCACGACGAGCGAGGCGCCGAACGCGACGACGAGCGCGGCGCCCGCCGAGGACGACGCTCCGCCCCCGGCCACCGCGCACCCGCTGCTCGTCTCCGTCGGTGTCGTGGTCCCGCCGCCCGCTCCGGTGTCCTCGCCCTTCGGGTCGAGACGCGCCGTTCGCACGAACAGCCTCGCGCCGTCGTCGTACGCGAGCGCGTACGAGCCGTCGGACGACGCTGCGAGACGAATATCGAGCGATGGCTGGGTCGAGATCACCGCCGTCTCTCCGCGGGGCGCTCCATCCGCGTCGAGCGCGACGATCGACGAGCCGCCGCCGTTCGCACGATACGCGAGCGCGACGCTCGTGCCGTTCGTCGCGAGCCGTGGGTCACGGATCCCCGGCGCCTCCGCGAGATTGTCCAGCGCGCGGATCGTGCCGTCCGGGGCGAGGAACCACCCGTGGATATGCTCGCGGTTTTGCCCATTCGAGTCGCCGGGCGGGAGGAAGTACGACCACGAGACGGCGAGCGTCCCGGCGCCGGTGAGCGCCACCGCGATGCGCGCGTAGGTCGCGTCGCGAAAGCCAAGGAACGTCGGCTTCGGATCCGTGTTCGCGTCGTCGAGCGCGACCAGCGCGACGTTCCGCAGCGGATTCGAATCGTTGAGCTGGAAGCCTGCGACGCACTGCGCGGCTCGACATGCGATGTCCATGCGCGGCGAGCTGGTCGGCGAGAACAGCGTGCTCGGCTCCCCTGCCTTCGGGAACGCGACGACGACACCGCTCGTGCACGAGAGCACGAGGCCGGTGCTCCGCGCCTCGAGCGCGAGCGGGCTGCACTCGACGAGGCCCTGCTCCTCGAGCCCGTACGTTCCGTCGTCCCCCACCGTCCCCGCTTCGTCGACCGAGAACAGACGTGTGGCGGCATAAAGACCAACTTGCTCTCCGACCGCGATGCGATACGCGCCGTCCGCGAAGACCGCGCGCACCGCGTAGAGTCGCGTCTCTGCCGAATAAACGAGGAACCGCGGGACGACGACGCCCTGCTCGGCGTCCAGGATCGCGGCGTAGAGATCGCGATTGCCTTCGACCCACGTGACGAGCATCGAAGAGCCGCGTGGAGCGACCGCGTAGTCGTCGCGACGCTCGTCGAGGAACTCGCCGCTGCCGTCCGGAGGCTCGACGATCGCGGGAAGTGTCGCGCCGACGTCGATCGGCGCGCTCAATTCGATCGGAGCGGCCAGCGCGATGGACGCGTGCGTGACGGCGATTGCGGAAAACAGGCCCGCGAAAAGCGGGCGGCGAAGACGTGGACCAAGCGTGGAGGAGGCAAGCATGCTGCCTTGGACGCCGCCTCGTGACCCCTATTCACCTCCCCGGGTCTGCCTCCAGGTCCGATTTCGCACCCGGAACCCCTCCCCGGGTCTGCCTCCCGCGGCACCCGCTGAAATAAGCAAGCTTCTCGGCATATTCGCACATCGACGCGAGCCGCGAGGCCCCCGCGGGCTTATGTTGCCAATGTAAGTTGCAGGGAGGTCTGCCATGCGGCAATCAGCACTGCTGTTGGGCACATTCGGCATCCTGGGGTTCTCCTCGTTCTCCTGCGATCGTGGTGAAGTGGGCATGGATCCTGAGGCTCAGGAAGTGAGCCTGTTGGCAAAAGAAGAAGGGTGCCTGTCTTCGGACTGCGACGATGACATCGCGAGCGACAAAGGCGCCCTCATCGAAAGGGAAGGAGATTCCGAGGTGGAGACAGCTCTCACGGAGCGCCCCCCCATTTCGGTGAGGCGACCTGACCCCTGCGCCCGCTGGGGCGGCGCCGGGGCGCGGTGCGTTCCAGGCAGCCGGACGAACTGCGCTATATACATTGTGGTGGGCGGCGGCTGCGCCTGCTTGCCCATCCCTTGTCCGCGGCCGAGCACGCGCTGCCCTGGAACGGTTGCGTGCCCGTGAGCACGCGTCTGCGTGTTCATCCCTTCCTCTCCGCTCCTCGGGTTCATCTTCTACGTCTGTTTCGCGCCCGCCCCATCTCCTCGGGTTTTCCCGTCGGTACTGCTTCCGGCGTGCCACCGCTCGTCGGCCAGCCACCTGGCACATGGCACGACTTCGGCCGCGCGGCTGGGAAAAACCTTGTCCATGAAGAATTCGTGGACGGTGGGGTCGCTGTCCGCGCAGCCGTCGCGAAGCACGGTGACCCGATAACCCCGATCGGCTGCGTCGTAACAGGTTGCGGCGACCATTGCACTGGTGGCCACTCCAGCGACGGCGATGGTGTCGACGGCATGGGCACGCAGCACGATATCCAGGTCAGTCCCGGCGAAAGCGCTTGCCCGGCGTTTGAGCACAAGGACGTCTTCGTCGTGCACCGGTAGGTCGATCTCGGTTCCGGCCATCCCCTCGTGGAAGATATCCCCCGCTTCGAAGAAGGCGGAGAACAATGCATTACCCGGCGGGAGATCCGCCCGGTTGACGCGGAACGCGGTACGTATGAACACCACCAGCACGCCGGCGGATCTGGCGCGCGGGAGGAGGTCGGTCAGCGGTGGAACGACCTGCCGCGCGAACGGGTAGGCGCCGGTGATGCCGCGCTGGATGTCGCCGATGATGAGTGCGGTTGCCATGACGTCAGCATGTAGAACAAAGAAACCGCCTCCTCGGGGGCGCAGCACGCTTCTCGCGGGGCGGTAACCGTGTCCTTCCACACTCCCCGGGTCCGCCTCCAGGTCCGGCATCACACCCGGAACCACTCCCCGGGTTCGCCTCCGGGTCCGACATCGCACCCGGAACCACTCCCCGGGTCCGCCTCCAGGTCCGATTTTGCATCCGGAACCACTCCCCGGGTCCGCCTCCAGGTCCGATTTCGCACCCGAAACCACTCCCCGGGTCCGCCTCCAGGTCCGATTTCACACCCGGAACCACTCCCCGGGTTCGCCTCCGGGTCCGATTTCGCACCCGAAACCACTCCCCGGGTTCGCCTCCAGGTCCGATTTCGCACCCGAAACCACTCCCCGGGTCCGCCCTCGGGTCCTAGCCCGGAATCGAGGCCCTCCGCTTGCCGGCGATGGTTTCGGTCCGGGCCCGCTCGAATTTGGGGCGGTCGGCATACACCTTGAGCCGACCGCCGAGCGCGACGTTCGCGACCGAGACGCCCATCGCCACGAGACGCGATTTCACCAGGATGTGCGCATCTCCCTGCTTCGGATGCTCCTGCGCCCAGCGCACGAATTCCTGCCGCACGATGCTGTCGTAGCCCGTGACGTGCTCCCAGTCGTGAAAGACCTCGAGGTCGCCCAGCGTGAGCGAGGCGAGGCGGTCGAACGCGCGCATCACGTGGAGCGCACAGTCGAGGTCCGCATGCCCGGAGACGCGGGTGAAAAACACGCCGTGCGCTGGGTTCGTCATGAGGAGCTCCCAGGCGTCCGTCTTCCAGGACTCTTTCCATTGCCCACGATCGGAAAGGGCTTCGGCCATGCTCGCCCATGGTGAGCATGAATTTTCCCGGAGCGGAAGGGGGATCGGGACGTATCCCGGCGCAAGGAACCAGGTGTAAGCTCGCCCGGCGGGCCCCGTTCTTCCACCACTGAAAGGATTTCCGATGCGTCGCCTCGCCCCTCTCGCCGTTTGCGCCCTCGCGCTCGCCACCCTCACGGGCTGCGGAGCCAGCTACGTGCCGTCCCGAAACACCCATTTCGAGATGGATCGCGAGGTCGAGATCGACGACGAGGACATCCGCAAGGCCTTCGATGCCCGGCCCCAGATGCCCCCCGGCGCGATCCGGCTCGCCTATTACACGCTCGACCCGGACGTCGCCGGGGACCTGGAGAAAGTGTTCGGCAGGCTGCCCGGCGTCACCAGCGTCTATCGAATTCCGTCCTTGTTCGTCACCGGTCAACGGCGGCTCTCCGAAGGGAATGGAAACGGGTATTCCTACGGACCGCCGCGCGAACTCTCCTTGAAGAAGCTCCGCTTGCTGGCGGCCCGCGCGAACACCGACGTGCTCGTCATCGTCGACCACGGCTACCAAAACCAGGGCGTCAATCCCCTCGTCGCCACGGTCTCGCTGCTCGTGCCCATCTTCTTCGTGCCATTCGTCGATACGCAGGTGAAAGGGTACGCCGAGGCGTTCGTCGTGGATGTGCGCAATGGTTACCTCTACGGCCACGTCTCCGAGGAGGATACGCGCGGAGAGCCGTACGCGACGATCTACGCGAAGGGCGCCAAGGACTATGTCGACGAGCAATGGATCGATCTGCACATGTCGCTGCAAAAACAGCTCGTGAAGCTCTTCGAGGACGAGCGCGCCCGCAAGGCCACAGCGGGCGAGCCCCCTCCCCCGCCCCCGCCCGGCACAGCCCCCTCGCTCGCCGCCCCGCCGGCCGCGCCGCCCGGGGCGCCTCCGGCTCCCTGAAACGTCAGTGCCGCCCGATTGACGAGGCAAGCAGGCCTCGTCACATCGGAGGTATGCGACCCGTCATCCCGAAGACCCTGCTCCTCGCCGCCCTGACGCTCGCCGCCGCCTGTCGCGAGCCGCTGCCCAAGGACAAACCACCCAAAACGCCCACGGGCCCGATCGCCCCCGCCACGAACGAAGTGCCCGGGACGGCCACGCCGGACGGCACGGCCGCGCCCGATACCTCGTCGAATTAACGCTTCTTCTTGCGGGGCTTTTTTTCGATCCCCGGCGCGTCCATGCAGCAGCGGAATCCCGTCGAATAGTCGTGGTAGGTCGGCTCGTGGGCGATCGTGGTGAACGAGCAGCCCGGGCCGTGCTCCAGGGTGGTGCTGAAAAACCCGCCCATGAAGATGCCATTTCCCACTTTCCAGGGCTGCTTCTTCCGCTCGACCTCGTCCCGCGCGAGGACGTCCTCGATATCGGAGCCGACCACGTCGCTCACCCACTCGTGGAGGTTGCCGACCATGTCGAAGGCGCCCTCGTCACTGCCGCAGGTCGCGTACTCGCCCGATTTGGCGAGGAAGCCGGGCTCGCGGTCGAGCTTCGGGTCGTTGAAGACCTCGTACGTCCAGGCGCCGCGGCTCCGGCCGTAAAATTTTTCGAGGAGGTGGAGCTTGCCGGTATTGCAGGCGCCGCGCTGGCCCTTGTTGCCGTACGGATACCGGTAGCCCTTGCGGCCCTTGCAGGCGCGCGTCCATTCGGCGCGGCTGCACAGGCGTTTGCCCGCGTGCGCGCAAGCCTCGGCGGCCTCGACGCGGCTGATGTAGGCCTGCGGGTAGACGTCGGCCGCGCTCATGGCGACGTAAAATGTGCCCTTTTCGGGTCGATCGTAATGGGGCCAGGGCGTCACGACGCCGTCCGCGGTCTTCGTGGCGAGGTGCCCCTCCCAGCGGTCGACGCAGGAGCGGCCGGTCTTGATCATCTCGGCAGGACAAGTCGGCGGGGAACCGCCGTCGGCCTCCGCATCCGCACCCGCGTCCGCGATCGCTGCCGTGGCCGCGTCCGCTTCCGCATCCGCGCCCGCCTCCGCCTCCGTTCCCGCCTCCGCGACCGTCGCCGCGACGATGGGCGCGGTGGACCCCACGGGAACGGCCTCCGTCGTGCTCGGCGCGGCTTGTCCGCCGGTGGGTTTGTCCTCGGAGGAGGTACATGCGGCGAGGGATCCCGCGGCGATCAGCGTGAGGGCCAAGGCGAGGAAGGCGGGGCGAGAATCGAGGCGCATCGGAAGCAAAAGCAAAAACGCTCGAGGCCCGGAGGGGCCTTTCCACTATCGTTCTTCTTCGTATTTGAGCTCGACGTCCCCGACGCCGATCACGTCCCCGGGCTTGAGCGCCGCCGGCGCCGTGATCTTCTTGCCATTGACGAACGTGCCGCTGCCGCCGCCGAGGTCCGTCAGCCAGAACCTGCCGTCCTGCCCCACGATCGAGCAATGCTCGCGCGAGACGTCCTTGCCTTCGAGGCGGATCTGCGCGTGGTTCGTCTGGCCAATCGTGATCGTGGTGCCTTCGAGGCGATAGCCGTCCTTCGGGCCATTGCCATGCACGACGAGCAGGCGGGCGCGGGGGAGGTTGCCCGCGACGGTGGCCATGGCCCGGCGGCTGAGAGGGCCCGCCTGGCTCGCGCCCGCGCGGCGAGAAGCAGCCGCGGCCCGGCCCGCCTGGGCCTTGCGGAAGAGGCGATACGCCGCAGGGTTCGGCTTCTTCGCGAGGACCTCCGCCTCCTCCGCGAGCTGCGCGATCGTCTCGCCGAGCGGCGTGCCGTCCTCCGCTTCGAGATCCGCTTCGGCGCGCATGCCGTCGACCGCGCGCCGGAGCAGCGCCGCCGCCGTCTCGAACGAGCTCTGATCGGCGAGCGTACGCGCCGCGGTGCGCGCCTCCTCCGCGAGCGCGACGAGCACCCGCGCACGCGCCGCAGGGTCGCGCTCGGACGCGCCCGCCTTCACCACGGTGCCGATCGCGCGATCGAGGACGTGCACGTCGGCCGCGCCGGGGCGCCGGTGCGCGAGGCGCGCGCGCACGACCTCGAAGTCCCCGTTTGCCGCGGCGCCGGGCTCGATCGCGACCTCGACGACCAGCGACGCGCGTTCGCCCGGCTGGAGATCCGGCAGCTCCACGCGCGCCGCGCCCATGGTCTTGCGCACACGCACGTCGCCCGCGATGCGGATGATGTCGACGCCGCGCGCGGGCGAGAGGTCGACCGACACGCCTTCGGCGACCGCGTCGCCCGTCGCGCCCACCGCGAGCGCAAGCTCGGTCGCGCAGAGCGCCGGATCCCGCACGTAATAATACTGGCCGCCGCCCGCGACCGCGATGCGCCGCAGGATGTCCTCGTTGTGCTCTTCGCCGTAGCCGAGCGTGGAGACCGTCGCGTCCGTGCGAAACGAGGCGGCGATCTCGGCGAGCGCCTCGGGGCGACGATCGCCGAGCGTCGGATCACCGTCGCTGAGCAGGAGGATGCCTCGTCGCTCGGCAGGCACGCGTGGACCGAGCGCGCTGCGGCTCACGCGAAGGCCACTCTCCATGTCGGTGCCGCCCTCGGGATCGATGCGGCGCAAGCTGCCCGCGAGCCTGCGCCGCGCGGACACGTCGAGCTGCTCGAGCTCCGCGACGATCTCCGCGCCCTCGGAGAACGAGACGATCCCCACGCGGTCCGTGGGATCGAGCAGCTCCACCATGCGCTCGATGGAGCGCACGACTTGCTCCATCGGCTGGCCCCACATCGACGCGGAGACATCGATCGCGAACACCAGCGCGAGCGGCGGTCGCTCGTGCCGTTCGTCCTCGGGGAGCGCGGCCGAGACCTCGATGACGAGGTGCGCGCGCTGCGTCGCGCCCGGAGGGACACTCCGGACGTCGAGCGCGAGCGACAGATCGAGGGCAGGACCGGGCATGCGCCCCCAAGAATACCCGGCAGAGGCAAGAGCGCGAGTCGAGATCGTTTGGGGGCTGCCAAAGAGATGCAAGAGGGACGGAGCGCCGCGCCGCCATGCGTCGATCTGAAGATGGTACGGCCGACCATAACACTACGATGACGGCGAAAAGCGTGAGCGAGACAGGTGGGCGGGCGTCCTGCATCGCGCAAGCCGTTTTTTTCGGCCGAAGAGCGGGTTGACCGGATGAGGAGCCTCGGATTAAGACACCCCGCCCCTGCGATCACGTGATGCGATCGCTCAATGGCCGTGATCGGCTTCCCCGGGGGCGCCGGATTTCTTTGTTTCGAGCGGCGGTGTGATGCGCGTCTGTATTTTCTTCGACGGCAAGAATTTCCACTCGGGTTGGCGTGACGAAGCGGGAGGGCGGAGGCTCGCGTTTCCCAAGCTGTCGCGCTGGCTCGTCGAGCGCGTCGGCGGATCGCTGCTTTGGGGCGCCTATTACTATACCGGCATCGAGATCGGCTCGGCCGCGGTGACCGAAGGGCAGAAGAAGCTCGCGGGCTTCCTCGACATGCTCGAAGTGCAGCCCGGCTTTTTCGTGAAGCGTTTCCCCCGCAAAACCACGATGTTCCAGTGTGCGGCCTGCGGAGCCGAGAACCGGTATACGCAGGAAAAAGAGGTCGACACCTCGATGGTCGCGGACATGTTGCGTCTCGCGGCCGTCAACGCGTTCGATGTGCTCGTCCTCGTCTCGGGCGACTCCGATCACGCGCCGGCCGTGGAAGGCGTGCGGCAGCTCGGCCGCCAGGCCTACGTGTCGACCTGGGGCCGCGCGGGTCTGTCGACGCGGCTGCGCAAGGCCGCGTTCGATCACATCGATCTGCTCGAGGGGATCTCGTTTTTCGAGGATACCGAGGGCTCCGGCTCACCCGCGCCGCCCGGGCCCGAGCCGCGCTGGGCGAGCGAGGACATTCCCCCGGCCGTGCCCACGCCGCCCGCAGGGACGGCGCCCCGCGAAACGACGCACGACGAGTGCGAGGACCCGGAGGACGCCGACCCGGACGCGTCCGAATCCCCGCCGCCCTCGTACGAGCCGTCGGAGGACGAGTCGGTGTTCATCGAGGAGCTACGCGCCGCCGAGCGCAGGCTGCGCAACGGGTACGTCGGGGCGAACTACTTCGTGACGCGCTGGCAATCGAACCGGCTCGATCCGTCGCCCGACGCGCGCCGCCGCATGCTGGAGCACCTCGTGACGTCGCGGCTCATCGAGGTGTATCACGCGCCCGACGGGAACGCGGCGATCCGGGCGCGCGAGTAGCGCCGTTTCAGGTCAAAGTTTCAGCTCAAAGGAAGAGGTCGCCGAGCAGCGGGAGCGCGCCGACGCGTACGTCCCGCGACGCGCGCCCGAGCCGCTCGGCGAGCGTGCCGATGCCCACGGCGGGCAGGGCGCGCACCGGCTCGTGCAGCGGCCGGAAGAAATCGTCCCAGTGCGAGAGGAGCACGTTCGCGGGCGAGACGGCGCGCATCACGCGCTCGGGCAGGTCGACGCCGCTGCGCCAGCCCGCCACGCAGAGCAGGAGCAGGTCGACGTTCCGCGGCGCGGGCTCGTCGGGCAAGAGCTCGGCGCTGCCGAGGTGCACGATCGTGCGGCCATGCACCTCGATTTCCACGCGGAAGACGGCCCCGCAGCGGTAGCCCTCGGCGCGGACGGGGACGGCGTCGCAGTCGTCGATGTCGCCGGGGAAAGGCACGCGGCCGAGGGCGAAGCGCGAGTGCGCGCTCGGGACGAAGCGCAGGCGGAACGGGCCGACCTCGCGGGTGATGGGCGCCTGTCCGGGCGCGCGCTCGACCATCTCGACGCGGTCCTCGGGCACGCCCGCGGCGCGGCAGAGCGCGGCGGCGGAGCGTGAGCCGAAGACACGCGCGCCGGTGCGCTTGGCGATGATGGGCACGTCGAGGGCGTGGTCGAAGTGCGTGTGTCCGACGATCACCGCGTCCGCGCGGTGGATGTAGCGCCCGATCGCGCCGAGGTCGGGGGCGAGCGGCGACGTCATGCATCGGGCGAGCGAGGCGCGCGTGACGTAGGGGTCGAGCAGCAGGACGTGGTCCTCGCAGGTGATCTCGAAGCCCGCCGTGCCGAGCCAGCGGACGGTCACGGCAGGACGGACGGCCGGGCCCTTCGGGGCGAGGTCATCCGGTCGGAAAAACAGGCTCTCGGGGCGCACGGGCGGCCGGTATAGGCGTGACGCGCCGCGCAGGGAAAGGTTTTCGTTTTCCCTCAGCGCCGACCGATCGGGCGGAACAGAAGGCCCGTCACGGCAAACGCGATGGAGATGACGAGCAGGACGTTGATCCACGGGCCTGCCTGGTAGACGCCCGTCGCGGCGAGCAGCCAGGCGAGGAAGGCCCCGACGGTGAGTCCCCAGAAGACCAGCATCATGGGAGCGCACTGCGAAGGGTGTGCCCGTTCGGAGTGGGAAGGTTCGTCGCGGGGGTTCGGGCAGAGCCCGGCTTGTCCGGGCGTGGCCCCGAGCGTTGGATGGGGACGTTGCGTCGGCCTCTCGTGCTAGTGTCCCGCGCATGAGCGACGTCGTCTTCGACCTCGAGAACCCGACCGAAGATCACCGAATGCTGCGCCAGATGGTGCGGAACTTCGTCCGCGACGTGGTGGAGCCGCAGGCGGAAGAGCATGATCGCACGGGCACGCTGAACGTCCCCTTGCTGAAACAGGCGGGCGAGCTCGGTCTGCTCGGGCTCACGGTCCCGGAGAAGGACGGGGGCGCGGGCATGGATGCCGTGAGCGCGGTGATCGTGCACCACGAGCTCTCGAAGAGCGATCCAGGCTTTTGCCTCGCGTACCTCGCGCACGCGATGCTCTTCGTGAACAACTTCTACTACGCCTCGAACGAAGCGCAGCGCGAGCGCTGGCTGTCCAAGGTGATCTCGGGCGAGTGGATCGGCGCGATGGGCATGACGGAGCCGTCGAGCGGCACCGACGTGCTCGGCATGCGCACCGTGGCTCGGCGCGAGGGCGAAGGGTTCGTGCTCAAGGGCCACAAGGCGCTCATCACGAACGCGGTCGATGCCGACGTGTTCATCGTCTACGCGAAGGTCGACGGCGACGTGACGACGTTCGTCGTGGAGCGCAGCGCGCCCGGGTTCTCCGTCGGAAAGAAGACCGAGAAGATGGGCATGCGCGCGAGCACGTTGAGCGAGTTCATGCTCGACGACGTGTTCGTGCCCGCGGAGAACGTGCTCGGCACGGTGGGCGGGGGCGTGCGCAACATGATGCGCAACCTCGAGATCGAGCGGCTCACGCTGGCGGCGATGAGCCTCGGCATCGCGGATCGGTGTCTCGACATCATGGTGCGGTACGCGGCGGAGCGGACGAGCTTCGGCAAGTCGATCGCGGAGCACGGGCAGATCCAGCGCTACATCGGCGAGAGCTTCGCGAAGACGGAGGCCGCGCGGGCGCTCGTCTACAGCGTGGCGCGTGACGTGGGCCCGGCCAAACGCAACCGCATCGGCACGGACGCGGCGAAGCTCTTCGCGGCGCCGGTGGGCAAGGAGGTCGCCGACAACGCGATGCAGGTCCTCGGCGGATGGGGATACTGCAGCGAGTACAAGGTCGAGCGGTTCCTGCGCGACGCGAAGCTCCTGGAAATCGGCGGTGGTACATTGGAGTCCCATCAGAAGAATCTGACGAAGGAGCTCCTGCGGAAGGTGAAGCAGGATTAAGCCCCACACCGAGAGCGATTTTCTTTCGACAACAATCCCTCGTCCTCCTACGATAACGTCCTCGTCGGTGACGGATGGGGGGTGTATGGCCGCGACAACCTGTACCCTGTCTTGCACAATGCTCATGCTTGTGCGATAGGGTCGAATCCAGGAAATCCAGAAAGGATTTACCGCCGACGGAGCCGTTGCGAGCTTCGTCGGCGATCACGAGCGGTTCGGCGCGGGTCGACCTGCGCCGAACGATTTGAAAATCATTTCGTCCGGGAGTTGGGTTCGTATGGGCACATACGAGTCGAAGGCGAATGTAGGCCACACAGTAGAATCGTTGGACGTACTGCAAAAGGTCCCGACCGGTATCAAGGGTTTCGATGAAATCACTGTCGGGGGACTCCCGAGGGGGCGCACGACGCTGGTATGCGGGAGCGCGGGGTCGGGAAAGACGCTCTTTGCATTGGAGTTCCTCGTCCGCGGCGCGATCGATCACGGCGAGCCAGGGGTATTCGTGGCGTTCGAGGAGACCGCCGTGGAGCTCACGCAGAGCGTCGCTTCCCTGGGCTTCGACCTCGACGACCTCGTCGCCCGCAAAATGCTGGCGATCGACTACGTGCACGTGGAACGGAGCGAGATCCTCGAGACCGGGGACTACGACCTCAATGGCCTCTTCGTGCGGCTCGAATACGCGATCTCGTCGGTCGGGGCGAAGCGCGTGGTCATCGACTCGCTCGAGACCTTGTTCTCGGCCCTCGGGAACGAGGGCATCCTGCGCTCCGAGTTCCGGAGGCTCTTCCGCTGGCTGAAGGATCGCGGCGTCACCGCAATCATCACGGGCGAACGCGGCGACGGCACCCTCACCCGGCACGGGATCGAGGAGTACGTCTCGGACTGCGTGATCCTTCTCGAACAACGCGTGCACGAGCGGGTCGCGACGCGATACCTGCGTGTCGTCAAATACCGCGGGACGATGCACGGGACGAACGAATATCCGTTCCTCATCCACGCCGGAGGCATCTCCGTCGTGCCCGTGACCTCGCTCGGGCTCACGCACCCCGCCTCCGACGAGCGCATGTCGACCGGCGTGCCGCGCCTCGACGCCATGCTCGGCGGCAAGGGAATCTACCGCGGGTCGAGCGTGCTCATCTCGGGGACGCCGGGCACGGGCAAGTCGAGCCTGGCGGCGCACGTGGCCAACAGCGCCTGCCGCCGCGGCGAGCGTTGCCTCTACTTCGCCTTCGAGGAGTCGCAGGGCCAGTTCGTGCGCAACATGCGCTCGATCGGCCTCGACCTGAAACCTTGGCTCGATCAGGGCCGGCTCCAGTTCCACGCCTCCCGCCCCACGCTGTTCGGGCTGGAGATGCACCTCGCGAACATGCACCGGCTCATCGAGGCCTTCGATCCGAGCGTGGTCGTGGTCGATCCCGTGACGAACTTCGCGATGGTGGCGACGAACCACGAGGTGCGCGCGATGCTCATGCGGCTCGTCGACTTCCTGAAGAGCCGCGGGATCACCGCGGTCTTCACGAGCCTGACAGCCGGCGGCGGCGCGCTCGAAGAGACGGACGTGGGGATCTCGTCGCTCATGGATACGTGGCTGCTCGTGCAGTTCCTCGAAGGCAGCGGGGAGCGAAACCGCGGGCTCTACGTGCTCAAGTCGAGGGGCATGATGCACTCGAACCAGGTGCGCGAGTTCCACATGGGCGCGCACGGGATCGATCTGCTCGACGTGTACGTGGGTCCGGCGGGAGTGCTCACGGGAACCGCAAGGCAGGCGCAAGAAGCGAAGGAGCGCGCCGAGGCCATCACGCGGCAGCAGGAGATGGACCGCAAGCAGCGTGATCTCGCGCGGAAGCGCGCCCAGCTCGAGGCGCAGATCCTCGCGCTGCGCGCCGAGTTCGAGGCCGAGGAGCAAGAGGTCCTGGCCAACCTGGACCAGGACAAGCGGCGCGAGCTGAACCTCAGCCGCGATCGTGAACAGATGGCCCGTCTTCGGCAGGCGGACCCGAGCAGACAGCAGAATGGAGGTAGTGCCGGATGACGAGCCCCTTGGACGGGATTTCCCGCGATGTGACCTCCGAGATCTGGGAGTTACGTCTGTACGTCGCAGGCCAGACGAGAAAATCGCTGCTCGCGCTGGGCAACTTGAGGCGGCTCTGCGAGGAGCACCTCGCCGGGAAATACCACATCGAGATCGTCGATCTGCTCCAGCACCCGCAGCTCGCGGAGGGAGATCAGATCCTGGCGATCCCGACGCTCGTGCGGCGTTTGCCCGAGCCGATCCGCAAGATCATCGGGGACCTATCCAACACCGAGCGCGTGCTCGTGGGGCTCGACATCCGGCCTCATTGAGAGGACGACCATG
The DNA here is from genome assembly GCF_029946505.1 of Polyangium sp. y55x31. GTDB lineage: Bacteria > Myxococcota_A > Polyangia > Polyangiales > Polyangiaceae > Polyangium. The sequence goes on along the minus strand of NZ_JARZHG010000036.1, from coordinate 101,199 downwards.
GGGGGAAGCGATCACGACGACGGGCGCGACGGACAAACCCCCCCGGCAGCCGCCGGGGACATGGACGACTTCTGGGCGCAGGCGCTCGTCGACGAGCCCCAGGAGACGTACGTCCTCCGGCTTTACGTCGTCGGCAATTCACCGCGATCGCGGTGGGCGATCCGCAACGTGCGGAAGCTCTGCGACCAGCACCTCGCGGGTCGCTTCGACCTCGAAGTGCACGACCTGAACCAGGAACCGTGGCTCGCGCGCGAAGCGCAGATCGTCGCCGCGCCGACGCTCGTACGGGAGCAACCGCTGCCCGTGCAGCGCATCATCGGCTCGCTGTCCGACATCGAGCGGGTCCTCGTGGGTCTGGGCGTGCCTCCGAACCCGACGGGGGATCCATGACGAAAAAAGACGACGCGTTTACCTCCGCACCGGAGTCCCCGCTCGTCGCGCACGACCTCCTCCGGCGCGTCGAGGAGGCCGAGGCGACGCTGGCGGCGATCCGCGCCGGCGAGGTGGATGCGCTCGTGGTGTCCGCCGACGGCACGCCGCGGGTGTTCGTGCTGAAAGGCGCCGATCACGCGCACCGGACGCTGCTCGAGACGCTGAACGAAGGCGCGATGACGATCAGCGGGGATGGGACGATCCTGTTCGCCAACCGCAAGGTCGCCGAGATGCTCGGCCGCCCGCTCAGCAAGGTGCTCGGCGCGTCGCTGCGCGGGTGCGTCGGGCCCGAGGAGGCAGCGACGTTCGACGCGCTGCTCGGGGCGGCCAAGGGCGGGAGCGCAAAAGGGGAGCTCTCGCTCGAGCAAACGAGCGGGGCGCGGCTGCCGGTGATGCTGTCGATCCGGGACGCGGGCGAGGAGGACCCGACGTTCACCGTGGTCGCGACGGACCTGACGCCGCTGAAGGCCGCGGAGGCGGCGCTCCGGCAGGCGAACGACGAGCTCGAAGCGCGGGTCGCCGCGAGGACGGCCGAGCTCGTGAAGGCAAACGAGGCGCTCCGCGAGGCCGATCGGCGCAAGGACGAGTTTCTCTCGATGCTCGGGCACGAGCTCAGGAACCCGCTCGCGCCGATCCTGACGGCGGCGGAGATGATCCGCGTGGCGACCCACGGCGACGCGCGGGTCGAGCGCTTCCGGGGCGTGATCGAGCGCCAAGCGCGGAACCTTTCGCGCCTCGTCGACGACCTGCTCGACGTCTCGCGCATCACGCGTGGGACGATCACGCTGCAGACGAAGCTCGTGGATCTCGGGACGATCGTGCGGAGCGCGGTGGACGCGGCGCGGCCGCTCGTCGACGCCTCGGGCCACACGCTCCGGGTCGCGCTCCCGGCGGCGCCGGTGCTCGTGGAGGGGGATCCGACGCGGCTCGAGCAGGTGATCGTGAACCTCTTGAACAACGCGGCGAAGTACACCGAGCGCGGCGGCGAGATCACGCTCTCGGTCGTGCAGGACAAGGCGAGCGTGACGGCGACCGTGAAGGACAACGGGATCGGGATGCCGGCGGAGCTTTTGCCGCGGGTGTTCGATCTGTTCGTGCAGGGCGAGCGCGCGCTCGATCGGTCGCAGGGCGGGCTCGGGATCGGGCTCACGCTGGTGAAGAGCCTGATCACGATGCACGGGGGCTCGGTCGAGGCGCGGAGCGAGGGCGTGGGCAAAGGCTCGGAGATCGTGGTGCGGCTGCCGCACGTGCGAAGGGAGGGGCCAAACGCGAAGGCGCAAGCCGCGGAGGAGGCTCCGGCGAGCGCGCAGCGGGCGCTCGTCGTGGAGGACAACGCGGACGCGGCGGACATGCTCTCCGAGCTGCTCGGGCTCTGGGGCTACGACGTGCGGGCGGCGCAGAGCGGCGAGGAGGGCGTGTCGCTCGCGGCGACGTTCCGACCGCACGTGGTGCTGCTCGACATCGGCCTGCCGGGCATGGACGGGTTCGAGGTGGCGCGGCGGCTGCGGGCGACGTGGCCGACGTCGCAGGCGCTCCTGATCGGCGTGAGCGGGTACGGGCAGGAGGCGGATCGACGCAAGGCCGAGGAGGCGGGGATCGATCATCAGCTCATGAAGCCGCTCGATCCGCAGGTGCTCCACGGGCTGCTCGAACGCTCGAAGGGGCGGCGCGCGCGGAGGTCGTAGCAGCCTGTGGAATCATCGTCGCGAGCGCCCCGAAGCTAGGGCGACGGAGCGAGGAATCCTGAAGGATTTCGAGCGATGTCGACCGACGATTCGGGGCGCGCAGCAGATGAGTCCACAGGCTGCTAGGGACTCAGACGATGGGCACGAGCTTGTAGACGTCGACGTCGACGCCGGGGCTGTAGAGCGCGAGCGGCTCGGTGGAAGGCTCTGGCAATCCCGCGGCCGCGACCATTCCATCACGCCACGATTCGACCTTCACCTCGTGGAGCGGATACGGCACGTGGTGCACGCGCCCGAGCGACAAACCCGAGCGGGTGCGGGCGTACAGGATGTATCGCTCGGCGAAGAAATGCGTGAGCGTCCCGGGTTTGGCCGAGCCGATCGATTCTCCGATATGGTAACGCGCCTCGAACGCGGCCGGCGTGGGGCCGGGGAAGAGGCGCTTGCTCCGGTAGTCGACGGTATTTCCCGAGATGTCGAGCTTCATCGAGGCGCGGTGGTACGGCAGGTGCCAGCCGGCGCGCGCGACCGCCACCGCGATCGTCGCGGCCGCGTCGAGGCTGAAGAACCAGACGCCCGGATCCTTGCCGCGGAAATGCACGTACGTGCGGACGTTGAGCTCGTGGAAATGCGAGATCCCCGGGACGGACGGCGACCAGCGCGGGGCGACGTCGCGCATCGTGAACGGCACGACCCCGACCCACGCTTTTCCCTCGAACGTGTCGACGGTGAGCTCGGACGGCAGGAGCCTCGCGATCGCCTCCGCGGGCACCTCCCAGTGCAGGAACAGGAGGGTTCGCCATCGCTGGAAGCCGGCGGGCCGACCCGGCGGACGTTCGGCCGGAGAGAGGCGGTCGATCATGGCGAGGGACATGGTACCTCTTCCCGCGCTTGACGCGCCCCTTCGAAGGGACGAACGGAGAGACCCGTGACGCCCGAGCAAGCCATCCAGGAAGCCACGAAAGGGAACTTGCGGCCCGTCTACCTCGTGCTCGGCGAGGAGCGGTACCTCGCCGACAAGGTCGTGCACGCCCTCAAGGAAGCGACGATGAAGGGCGGCATCGCGGGCTTCAACGAGGACAAGTTCACCGCCGGCGAGGCGAACGTGGACGCCGTCCTCTCGGCCTCGAAGATGGTGCCGATGATGGCCAAGCGCAGGTTCGTCCTCGCGCGTGGCCTCGAGCGCTGGGAGAAGAAGGGCGACAGCGACGACGACGACGGCGGCAAGGCCGCCGAGGGCAAGCGCGGAGTGAAGGACGGCAGCCCCCTCGACGCGCTCGCCGAGTACGCGAAGGCGCCGGCCTCGACGACGGTGCTCGTGCTCTCGGCGACGAAGCTCCACGCGCAACGCAAGATCGTCACGGCGGCGAAGAAGGAGGACTTCCTCGTCAACTGCGAGCCCGTGAGCCGCAAGGCGCTGCCGACCGTGGTGCGGCAGATGGCCAAGGAGCGCGGGCACGACATCGCGCCGGACGTGGCCGATCACCTGGCGGAGATCGCCGGGCCGGAGCTCGGCTACGTGGCGGACGCGATCGAGCGGCTGAGCCTGTTCGTCGGCGAGGGCAAGCCGTTCACGGAGGACGCGGTCGTGACGATGGTCATGAAGGTCCGGCCGGGCTCGGTGTGGGACCTCGTCGACGCGCTCACGCGGCGGCGGCTCGACAAGGCGCTCGCGGTGCTCGCGGAGGTCGTGGATTCGAAGGACGGGGGGCTGCCGCTGCTCGGGCTCGTGGCGTCGAACGTACGGAAGATGGTGAAGATGGACTCGGCGCTGCGCGCGGGGGCGAACGTGAACGAGGCGGCCGCGCGCGCGGGCATTCCGCCGTTCAAGGCGCAGGAGACGGCGCAGACCTTGAAATCGCTGCCGCGGGGGACCTTGCCCGCGTGGGTGCGCCTGCTCGCGGAGGCGGATCGAGCGCTCAAGGGCTCGAAACGCTCACCGCAAGCGGTGCTCGAGACGATGGTGATTTCGATGTGTCGTTGAGAATCAGGCGGGGGGCGGGGCTTCGATCGCGGCCGGGGCCGCTGCTCGTGGCACCTCGCTTTCGCCGCCCTCCTCGGAGGGCAGCGTCGGCATCCACTTGCCGAGGCGCTCGAAGGCCGCCGAGATATCGCCGCGCACGCGCTCGCGCAGCGTGTCGAGGTCGTCCATCGTCAAACCTTTCACGTCGACGGGCGGCAGGACCTCGATGCGGGCCTGGCATTTCACGCCGAAGACCCACGAGTTCTTGGGGATCGCGTGGCGCGTGCCGGCGACCGCGACCGGCAGGATGGGGATGCCCGTCTCGATGGCGAGGCGGAAGGCGCCGTCCTTGAAGGGCTTGATCTCGCCGTCGGAGGAGCGCGTGCCTTCGGGGAAGATCATCACGCTCATGCCGCGGTCGAGGTACCATTTGCAGCGCTCCATCGCCGATTTCGCGCTCTCGCGCTCGCCGCGGCGGAGCGGGATGTCGCCGGCCATGCTCATCATCCAGCCGAGGCCCGGGACCTTGAAATTGCTCTCCTTCGAGAGCCATTTCATCTCCCAGGGCAAATAGCTGATCGCCGGGATGTCGGCGATCGACTGGTGATTGGCCACGACGATGAAAGGCCCGCTGTTCTTGGGGCGCTTCCAGCCGGAGACCTTCACGCTCCAGAGCGGATTCAAGCGCACGAGCATCGTGCCGCAAATTCGGAAGAACCTGCCCGTGATTTTGCGGACCCGGTCGAATGGTGCGGTCGTGACGAACACCGCCGCGACCGCGCCGGTCGACACCGCCACGACGCCGATGATTTCGAACCAGTTCCAGAGCGAAACAAGCTTGGCCTTCATGAGGGAAGGCCCATCTTTACCCGAGGCCAGAATAACCGGCAAGAGGAGGGAAGGCCGTTTCCGGCATGACGCAATGCGCGTCTCGCGCTGCGTCGTTGGATTTCGTGCAATCGTGACGAGAACCTGACAGAACGAGGGCCAAAACCCTACATTCGTCTCGCGAGGCGGTTATTTTTTGCCGCCCTTGCCACCGCCGCCCTTCGCGTCACCGCCGCCACCCTTCGAGCCGCCGCCGCCGCCGCCGCCGCTCTTTCGGTCGCCGCCGCCCTTTCGGTCGCCGCCGCTCGGCTTCGAGCTGCCGTGGTCCCTGGTCTCGAAGGGCATCTTCGTCTCGTGGCCGCCGTGATCGCCGCCGCTCTTCGCCCGGCTGCTGCCGGGGTGCTCGGCGTTGTCCGACTTGAAGCCGCCGCTGTCGCGGGCGAACGTCCCGTCCTGGCCGAAATGCCGGCCGTTGTTGCCCTTCTTGTGATGGTCGTGGTCGTGGTCGTGGTCGTGGTGGTCGTGATCGCGGTCGTGGTCGTGGAACCGCGTCTTCACGTGGGCGTGGCCATAAACGTCGACGCCGCTGTCGAAGCCGCCTTGCAGGCTGAATCGAATGCGCGGCGCGCTGGCGATGCGCACCGTGGCCGTGGGGGCATAAATGCGGACGCCTGGACGATAGCCCCAGATCGCCGCGTGCGTGACGGAGCCGACGCTGAGCGACGCCGTGACCCGCAGCGGATTGAGCAGCGCCGCCGAGGCCCCGAGCCGCGCCGAGAAATAGAAGCCCGACGGCTCGGGATCGAAGTTCACGAACGTCGTCTTCTCGGCCACGAAGCCCATCCGCAGCTTGCGCGACTCGATCCGCACGGGCTTGAGGTCCACGTCGAGCACGTACACGCGCGTCTCGCCCGAGCTCGCGTCCGCGACCATCTCCAGCCGATCGTCACCCACGATCTGGATCGTGCCGCCGTGCGGGCCCACGGTCTCGTCGGGCAGCTTCGCCTCGGCCGTCACCTTGGCGCCCGCCACGAGCTCCGCCGTGCCGCCCACGGGCACGTGGATGACGCCGCTCCAGGGTTTGCCCGAGACCGTCACCGTGTAGTTGACCTCGGTGAGATCCGCCTCGAGCTTCGGCCCGGCCGCGACGAGCAGGCCCGTCTTCGCGTCGAGCACGAGCGGCACCGTCTTCGGCTCGCTGCCCTCGATCTTGTAGATGACCGAGCCGCCGATGTCCTCCTTCACGCGCCCGGTCGCCGTGGCGGTGACCGCGGCCTTCACCTGGCCGTCGGGATCGATGCGCCAGGCGACCGTCCCCTCGTCGTGCTCCTCGATCAGCGCCTCCGCCCCGAGATCCGCGTTGACGGCCGCCTCGGCCTCGACGTTGACGGCCGCCGGCGCCGGGGCCTCGCTGCTGCTGCTGCTGCACGCCGACGCGAACACGAGAACGAGAGACACGAGCGATACGTGAGCGAAACGGGTCATGAGGTTCCCTCCGTCCTTCTCTCCGTGCATACACTGCGCCTGACGGAGAGATCATCAAAAAGGTCCAAATCACCTCGAAAAGACCTCGCATCGGCACATTTTCGACGGGAACCGGTCACTATACGTACCACCCGACGAGACCAACCTCGCATTCAATGTTGCAGACAGGACGGCCTTTTCCCATTTCAACGGCCCGCAATGGCTGCGACAACGTAATGGCGCTCTCGCGCGTCCCGGCGCCGGCCTCGTCCGTCCGCGGCCGTGCAGCGGGCGTTTCGGGGGCGTTTCGCCGATCGCTGGGGGGTCTCGGGCGGCCGTGCTAGTTTCGGCGCCGATGACGAACCACGCCTCCCCTTCCCTCACCGCCATCGTCCTCGCCGCCGGGCAAGGCACGCGCATGAAGAGCACGAAGCCCAAGGTGCTCCACCCGCTCTGCGGCCGGCCGATGGTCGACTACGCCATCGAAGCCGCGCTCGCCGCAGGGTGCGGGGACGTCGTGGTCGTCGTGGGGTATGGCCGGGACGAGCTCGCCGCGCATCTCACGAAGGCGTTCGGCGATCGCGTGCGGACGGCGGTGCAGGAAGCCCAGCGCGGGACCGGGGACGCGGTGCGATCGGCCCTGCCGGCGCTGGATCCCTCGGCCGAGCGCGTGCTCGTGCTCTGCGGGGATACGCCGCTGCTCGATCCGGCCGAGCTCGTGCGGCTCGCGGGCTCGATCGAGGGCGGCGCGCCGCTCGCGATGCTGACGGCGATGACCGAGGATCCGACGGGGTACGGGCGCGTGCTGCGCGACGCCGAGGGAAAGATTTTCGCCGTGCGGGAGCATCGGGACGCGACGGAAGAGGAAAGGCGCGTGCGCGAGGTCAATACGGGCGTGTACGTGGCGCGGGCGGGCTTTTTGCGAGAATCGGTGGCGGGGCTTTTGCCGAACAATGCGCAGGGCGAACTTTATTTGACGGACATCGTGGCCGTCGGGGCGAACGCGGGCGGCGTCGCCTCCGTGCGGGCCGAGAGCGCGGCCGCGCTCGTGGGCGTGAACGATCGGGCGCAGCTCGCCGCGGCGGAGGACATTCTCTACGGGCGCATCGCGGACCGGATCCGGCGCGCGGGCGCGACGGTGCGGGCGACGGCGCGCATCGACGCGACGGTGGTCGTCGAGCCGGACGCGGTGATCGAGCATTACGTGGTGCTGCGCGGAAAAACCCGCATCGGCGCGAATGCGAAGATCGACGTGGGCTCGGTGCTGACGGACGTGGAGGTCGCGCCGTCGGCCGTGGTAAAACCGTATTCGATCGCGAATGATTCGACGATCGGCGAGAATGCGCAGATCGGACCGTTCTCGCACCTGCGCCCGGAGAGCCGCATCGAGGCCGAGGCGCACATCGGCAATTTCGTCGAGACGAAGAAGACCGTGGTCCGCCGCGGGGCCAAGGCCAATCACCTCGCGTATCTCGGCGACGGCGACATCGGCGAAGGCGCGAACATCGGCGCCGGGACCATTTTCTGCAATTACGACGGGTTCAAGAAGCACCGCACCGAGATCGGCGCGGGCGCGTTCGTCGGCAGCGATTCGCAGATCGTCGCGCCGGTGCGCATCGGCGTGGGCGCGTACGTGGCCACGGGCACGACGGTCACGCGCGACGTGCCCGACGACGCGCTCGCCATCGCCCGCGTGAAGCAGGAGAACAAAGAGGGCTACGCCTCGAGGCTCAAGGCGCGGCTCAAGGCGACCTCGGCCAAAAAGCCCGGCGGATGAGCGTCACTCGGCGTCGATGTTCTCGGCGGGGGCGAGCAGCGCCGCATCGAGCGGCGGCAGCGAGTGCCCCATCCGCACCCGCTTCGCCTCCAGGTAGCCCTGGCTGAACGGGTTCGTCTCGACAATCGAGGGCTCGCGCGCCTCGACCCGCGTGCCGAGCTGCCTGAGCGCCTGCACCTTGAGCGGATTGTTCGTCATGAGCTGGATCGAGGCCACGCCGAGGTGCTCCAGCATCGCCGCGGCCGGCGCGTAATCCCGCGCGTCGTCGGGCAGCCCGAGCAGCCGATTCGCGTCCACGGTGTCGTGCCCCCGCGCCTGCAGGTCGTACGCCCGGATCTTGTTCGAGAGGCCGATGCCCCGGCCCTCCTGGCGCAGGTACACGACGACGCCCTGCCCCCGCCGCGCGATCTCGGCCTGCGCTGCCTCGAGCTGGCCGCGGCAATCGCATTTCAAGGAGCCGAAGACCTCGCTCGTCAGGCACTCCGAGTGCACCCGGACGAGGACGGAGGACCGCCCCCGCACGTCGCCCATCACCAGCGCCACATGATCCGGGGAGAGCCCGCTCTCGGCGGTCTGCTCTCCGTACCGGAACACGATCATCTCGAACAATCCCGTCTGCGTCGGCACCGGGGCCTTCGCCAGAATCTCGAGTCGAGGCCGTATCACCGTGTCGGGGACGTACATCTCGCACTCCTCTGCGTTTACGTGGACGTGTATAGCATCCCCCAGCAGCTCCCAGGACCTCGGGATCTCCGGGGGACGACTTACGTAGCGTAAGGCCAAGGGTGTGACAAGGTCGGGGGCGCCCGTACGCCCTTGCAAAGGGTCCAGAAGGACAAACCCGAAGAGCCGCTCGCTCGGTTGCTTTTTCATACACCGAGCCGTCACGCTCCGCTTTCGAGCACACTCCCGACGCTGCAAACCAACCCGTGACCACCGCGCCCCCTCTCCGTCAGGAAGAAGCCCCGAAGAAGCTGCCCGCCACGGTGGTCGCACTCGGCTGGGTGTCACTGCTGACGGACGCGGCGTCGGACATGATTTACCCGCTCGTGCCCGAGCTTTTGCGCCAGATCGGCGGAGGGCCACTCTGGCTCGGGTGGTTCGAGGGGGTCGCCGAGCTCGTGGCGACGTCGATGAAGGTCGTGTCGGGCAGGCTCTCGGACGAGCCTCGACGGCGTAAACCCCTCATCGCCCTCGGCTACGGCCTCGCCGCGCTGACGCGGCCACTCTTCGCGGTCGTGAGCGCACCGCTGCACGCGGTGCTGATCCGCGCGATCGATCGGGTCGGAAAGGGCATGCGAGGGCCGCCGCGCGACGCGATGGTGGCGGGCGCGGTGCCGGAGGGGCAGCGCGGGCACGCGTTCGGCTTCCACCGGATGATGGACAACTTCGGCGGCGTGCTCGGGCCGATCCTCGCGTTCTTGCTGCTCTGGGGCCTGCACCTGCCGCTGCGAACGGTCTTCGCGCTCGCGGTCGTGCCGGGGCTCGCAGCGGTGCTGGTGGTGCTCCTGTTCGTGCGGGATCCAGCGCTCGACGCGGCCACGCCGCGCGAGGACGAGGGGCCGACGAAGCAGGCCGCGGCGAACGCCGGACCGACGAAGATCCCGGCCGAGGCGTGGCGATACCTCGCGGCGCTGTTCGTGTTTTCGCTGGCGTGCTCGGGAGATCTCTTTCTCCTGCGGCGCATGTCCGACCTCGGCCTCTCGCCGGCGTTCGTGCCGATCGTGTGGATCTCGCTCCAGTTCGGCAAAGGGCTGCTCAACGTGCCCGGGGGACGCGCCTCCGATCGGTACGGGCGAAAGCGCGTGCTCGCGCTGTCGTGGGTGCTCTACGGGATCACGTACGTCGGGTTCGGATTCGCGACGTCGTGGATCGGGGCCTGGGTCTGGCTCGGGCTCTACGCGGCGCACTACGGCCTCGCCGAAGGCGGACAACGCGCGTTGCTCGCCGAGCTCGTGCCGGCGTCGATCCGCGGCCGTGCGTTCGGCTACCAGCTCGCGATCGAGGGAGCCGCGGTGCTGCTCGCGAACGTCCTCTTCGGGCTCGCCTATGAGCGCGCCTCCGCGCCCGTCGCGTTCGCCGCCGCGGGCGCGGTCGCGCTCGTGGGAGCTTTGCTGCTCTTGCTCCTCGTGAAAGCCTCGCCGAAGAACACGAAAGCATCCGCATGACGCACCTACCCACGCTCGTCGTGTTCGTCGCGACCTACGCGCTCATCGCCTTCCGGCGCCTGTCGCTGCTCCCGATCGGAAGGCCCGCGGGCGCGCTCGCAGGCGCGTGCCTGATGGTCGTGCTCGCCGCGATCGAGCCGCGCTGGGGCATCGACGCGAAGGCCGCGTTCGCCGCGGTCGAACCAAACACGATCGGGCTCCTGCTCGGGATGATGTTGCTCTCGGCCGCGCTCGCGGAGGCCGGGTTTTTCGAGATGGCGGCGTCGTTCCTGCTCGATCGGAAGCCCTCGCCGGTGGGCCTCCTGTACGGCACGACGATCGCCTCGGGCCTGCTCTCGGCCGTGCTGGTGAACGATCCGGTCTGCGTGCTCTTCGCGCCCGTGGTGGACGCGACGGCGCGGAAGGCGGGCCTGCCGCGCGTGCCGTACCTGCTCGCGCTGGCGATGGGGGCGAACGCGGGCAGCGCGATGACGCTCGCAGGAAACCCGCAAAACATGCTCGTCGCGCATCTATCGGGTCTGTCGTACCGGAGTTACCTGATGCGCGGAGGGCCGGCCGGGTTCCTCGCGCTGCTCGTGACGGCGGCGACGCTGCACTTGCTCTTCCGGAAGAAACTCCGACCCACGGGGGCAACGTCGATCGACGCGGACGCACCCGTCAAACCTCAATCTTCGAGTGAGCTCAAGCTCGCGCTCGTCGTGATCCTCGGCGTCTCGATCGCCTTCCTCGCCGGCGCGAACCTCGCCTTCGCCGCGCTCACGGGCGCGGCGGCGTTGCTCGTCCTTCGGAGGCGTGATCCAGGGTCGCTCTTCTCCGGCGTCACGTGGACCGTGCTCGTCTTCTTCGGCGCGCTCTTCATCGTGGCCGCCGCGTTCCAGCGCACGGGGCTCGTCGACGAGGCCCTCGCCGCGGCGCGGCCGTTCATCCCGGAAGGTCGCGGCGCCGCCATGGCCGCGCTCTCCGCGATGTTCACGCTCGGCTGTCAGATCGTGAGCAACGTGCCCTTCATCCTGCTCGCCGAGCCGATGATCCGCACGCTGCCCGATCCCACGCTCGCCTGGACCGTGACGGCGATCGCCACGACGCTCGCCGGAAACCTCACGCTGCTCGGCTCCGTCGCGAACATCATCGTCGTCGAGGCCGCGCACGCCGAAGACGAGATCGGGTTCGTCACGTACCTCCGCGCCGGTTTGCCCGTGACGATCGTCTCGATGGTCGTGGCGATCGGATACTTGTTGCTCGTGGGTTAATCGGTCGCCGACGAGAGCAGCGCGTTCAGCACGTGGCGCGCGTAGCGACCCTCGCTCTCGCTGAGCCCGTGGTTCGGATCGGTCACGCACGTCCAGAACACGGCGTTGATGACGGTCTGGAGCATGAGGCGGAGCTTCGTGGCCTCGGGATCCATCGTCTCGGTGCAGATCGCGCGGGCGAGGTGGCCGAGCGCGCGCTCGACCTGCGTGTTCTCCTCCTCGCTCGCGAGACATACGACGCCGAGCGACGACTCCTCCTCCGGCGCGAGCCGGAGCGGGAAGCACAGGATCCAGCGGTAGTGCCGCGCGAAGAGGCGGTGATGATCCGGGCTCGGCTGGTAGATGATGCTCGTCGTCGCGTGCGCGTCGCGATGCCAGGCCGCCGCGATGTTGAAGCGGAAGGCGTGGCCCGCGACGCCGCTGCCGCAGGTGAAGCGCGCGGCCCAGGACTGCGGCCAGAACTGGCCGAACGCCGGGCAGAGCACGCGCAAGTTCGCGTCCCAGATCATGCCCATCCACGACCCGCGCTCCGAGAGCAGTCCGCTCCGCACGATCGGCGCCGTCTGCACGCCCCACGGCGAGGACGTGGCGATCTTGTAGATCGAGTTGCCAACGGCCTCCGTGAGCTTCGCCGAGAGCGAGATGTTCGACATCGGCTTGCCGCAGCAGCGCTCGAGCAGCGCGCGCGCGGTCCACTTCGCGGCCTCGGGATATTCCTTGCCGGCGCCTCCGGGGCGATACGCGAGCGAGTACCGGTAGCCCACGATCGGCCCCGGGATCTTGAGCTCCACGTGCGTCTTGCCCACGATGAAGTGCGAGCGGCACCGCTCCTGCTCGAACTCCACCGGCTCCCAGCGCTCCTCGCCGAACTGCTCGTAGCAGCGCTCGACCATGGGATACGCGTCCTCGATCGTCGCGCCCGAGCTCTCCGCGAACACGAGCGCGAGCGTGAGGTGGTCCGATTCGAAGCGGACCACGTGCGAGCGGACGTCGTAGCCGTCGATCAAGTTGGGGTACCAACGGTCGCGTTTTTCCAGCAGGTTCAGCTCGGCCTGCGTGAGCGCGACGGCGTTCGAGAGGTGGTAGCTCCACGTGAGGTACCGCTCGGTCTTGTCGGCGCCTTGCAACATGAAGCGCACGCGCCCCCCGCCGAGCGGCTCTTCCTTCACCTCGCGGCGGCCGCGCCACGTGGTCGCGCGCGGCTCGGCCTGGACGTTGTTGTAGGGCGGTTCGAGCACGGCGATCGGCGTCTCGATGGGCGCCACGAAGTCACGCAGCTCCACCTCGACGAGCGCGATGCCGTCGTCCCCGACGCTCCAGATCCGCGTGTGCTCGCGGGCCTTCACGAAGCGCTCGGCCTGCGCGACGGGCTCCCAGTTCACCTCGAAGTACTTGCGCTTCGGTTCGAGCGCGTACTCGCCGGCCTCGCCATCGCGCTCGTACACCTCGACGCTGACCGTGCTCGGGCTGAGCCGCACGACCGAGAACTGGTTGCCCACGGCGCCGGGACGCTCGTGCGCGGCCGAGCCGAGAGATCCCGTGGAGATGATGACGAAGCGGCTCTTGAAGAGCTCGACGAGCTTCGAGCTCTCCTGGTGCGTGTGGCCGTGGAAGCCGATGCGGAAGCCCGCGGCGTAGAGGGTGCCGACGTCCTGCAGCGTAAGGTAGTCGGGGCGCCCGCGTTCGCTGGTGAAGCCATGATGCCAAACGGCGACGCGCAGCGTGTCGCGATCCAGGCCGTTCGCGAAGTCGCGCGCGGCGGAGACGGCGCGCGTGGAGATGGCGGCGCCGGTCCAGTACTTGTCGTTCCGGTGGCAGGAGTTGAAGCCGAAAAACGCGACCTTCTCCTGGGGGAAGACGTGGGCCGACCAGTGCTCGCGTTCGTTCGGGTCGAGAAGATCGAAGGCGCGGCCGCGACCATCCAAGGACTCGCCGTAAAATCGGTCGAAGAAACGCTGGACGTTCGCGAAGCGCTTGTTGTACTCCGCGCCCGCCCGCAGCTTGACGAGGTCGAGGTGACCGTAGCGGCCCACGTCGATGCGCAGATCCGAGAGGTCCGGCGAGCGCTTGAGCCGCTGCATCTCCTGCTCGAGGAGGTCGAAGTCGTGCGCGGTGCGCAGCGAGGTCACGCGCACGGGCTCGCCGATGTCGGCGCCCCAGTCGACGTCGTGGTTGCCCGGAACGAACACGACACGCGCGCGCTCGCGGTTCACGACGAGCGGCAGGACGCGGTGCTCGGCGAATTCGAGCAGCTCGTCGTACTCCGCGGCGCTCCCGCGCTGCGTGAGATCACCGCTGACGACGACGAAGTCGAAGGGGGCCGGGTGCAGCGTCCCCAGCGCTTGCGCCGGGTGCATCCACACGTCGTCGAGCGTTTGCCCGGGCTCCGTGACGTGAAGATCCGACAGGTGAAGGATGTACATTCGGTCCCAGCGCTACGTCGACGCGCGGACCGCTTCGGAAGTTCTAGCGGCCGCTCGCAGTCCGTCGCCTCGAAGTCGACGGGTTGGAGGATGGCACGGACTCGCGTTGTGTGTTCGGCCCGAAAGAGCCCGACAAGAGCTCCTTCGTGTAGCGGATGGCCTGCATGGCCACCGCTCGGTCGATGACGAAGGGTTCACGAACGAGGACCACTGCATCCTGAAACGCCGCTTCGCGAGGGGCAACAGCGACGGCCGGGGCGTGAGGTCGGTTCTTGGCGCTCATCGTTCATCTCCCGAAAGCCGATTTTTCAGATTTTCCAGGGAACCTTGCCCCGGAGGCAAGAGAAGAAGGTTGCCGGTGGGTGTTGAGGGGCGAGGCGCGAAGGGAGCGCCGCGTTTGCCCCGGCGCCGAGTGTGCACGGCGCGATCGTCCCTCGGATCGCGGCAGCGTGACTCCCTCGGGCCCCAGCAGTCGGCATGCGCCAATCCTACACGATGTGCAGAAGAAGCAAGCCCGGCGCGTAGCGGTTTGTGCACGTTCGTGTCGCCCGAGGCGAACCCCCCACCGTCCAGGCTGCGGAATGGTCTTTGCAGCATGAAGTCCTCGCGGCGCACCTAAAGCCGAGCCTCCCAAACGGCAACAGCCTCGATCCAATTTTCTGCCGGGACGGGAGGGCGCAAGCACGAGTTGGTCGGTGGAGTCTCCACCCGAGACTCGTCGCGTCAAGCGTGAGGCGGAGGCGGGACCGGCTCGGCGAGCGGCGGCGAGGACGCGCGACGGAAGCGCGCGAGGCGCGCCGCGATGCGGTCGGCGACGACGTAAAACGCCGGCACCACGAGGAGGCTCAGGCCCGTGGAGATCACGAGGCCGCCGATGACCGCGATCGCCATGGGCGCGCGCACCTCGCTGCCTTCGCCGAGCGCGAGCGCCGAGGGGACCGCCGCCATCAGGGTCGCGATGGATGTCATCAGGATGGGCCGGAGACGAACCGGGCCCGCTTCGAGCATCGCATCGAAGGCGTTCTTGCCGTGGTTTCGGAGCTCGGTCGCGTAATCGACCAGGATGATCGAGTTTTTCTTCACGATCCCCATCAAGAGGACGATCCCGATCATGCTGAAGATGTTGAGCGTCTGCTTCATGAGGAGCAGCGCGAACGCGGCGCCCGCGACGGAGAGCGGGAGGATCGTCAGCACGGTGACCGGGTGCAGGAACGAGTTGAACTGCGACGCGAGCACCATGTACGCGACGATGATCCCGAGGATCAGCGCGAAGACGAGGCCGCCCATGGATTCGCGGAACGCGACCGACGCGCCGCCGAGCACCACGTGGTAGCCGGTCGGTACGTCCTTGCCGAGCTTCTCCACGAGCGCGAGGGCCTCGCTCTGCGACTTGCCCGGCGCGACGTTGCCGAAGAGCGTGATCGCGCGTTCGCGATCGCGGCGCGTGATCGCCTGGAGCGCAGGCTGCTCCTCGTACTTCACGAGCGTCGAGAGCGGCACGAGCTCGCCGGTCTTCGCGCGGATCTTGAGCCGCGAGAGATCCTCGGGCCGCGAGCGCTGATCGGCGAGCAGGCGCATGCGCACGTCGACGCGCCTGCCGCCCGCGCTGTACTTGCCGACACGCGTGCCGCCGACGAGCGCGTTCAGGGTCGTCGCGATCTCCTCGACGGAGATGCCGAGATCCGCGGCGCGCGCGCGATCGGGCACGATCCGTAGCTCGGGCATGCCGAGCTGGTAGTCGGAGTCGAGGTCGACGACGAGGCCCGCCGCCTGCAGCTCCGCCTTGATGCGCTCGCTGTGCGAGACGAGCTCACCCCACTCGGGACCGCGGATCGAGAACTCGACGGGGAAGCCACGCGACGCGGTGAAGCCCGACTGCGAGAGGTCCTGCACGATGGCGCGTACGCCCGGTATGGAGTTGAGCTCCTTGCGCAGGACGGCGGCGAACTCGTTCTGCGTCGCCTTGCGCTCGCTCCGGGGCTTGAGCGTCACGAAGATCATGCCGCTGTTCACGGCGCCGGTGCCGAAGCCGCCGACGACCACGAGCGTGCGCGCCACCTCGGGCGCGTTGTTCACGATGGTCTCGGCCTTCGTGACGATCTTGTCGGTCTCGCGGATGTCGGAGCCGACGGCGGTCGTGAGCCGGACCATGAGGCGGCTCTGATCCTGCGAAGGGACGAACTCGCCGGGCAGCGCCTGGAACGCGAAGACCGCGCCCACGAAGAGGCCCACGGATGCGACGAGCACGAGCGAGGGGAACTTGAGGCCCCGCGCGAGGAGCCATCCGTAGCCGGCGGAGAGTTTGTCGAAGGCGTGATCGACGAAGATGCCGATCTTGCTGCGGCCCTCGCGCGAGGTCGTGAGGAGCTGCGCGCAGCGCGCGGGCGCGAGCGTGATGGCCTCGACGTACGAGAGGGCCACGGCGATGCAGAGCGTCACGCCGAACTGGAGGAAGAAGCGCCCCATCACGCCTTCCATGAAGATGACGGGGATGAAGATCGCGATGACGGCGACCGTGGCGGCGAGCGCGGCGAAGGTGATCTCGGCCGTGCCCTCGCGCGCGGCCCGCACGCGATCTTTGCCCTGCTCGGCGTGCCGGAAGATGTTCTCGAGCACCATGATCGCGTCGTCGACGACGATGCCGACGGCGAGCGAGAGGCCGAGCAACGTGAAGGTGTTCAGCGTGAAGCCGAGGAAGTAGATCGCCGCGATCGTCCCGAGCAGGCTCATCGGGATCGCCAGGATCACGTTGAGCGTGCTGGAGAGGGAGCCGAGGAAGAGCCAGCAGACGAGGGCCGTGAGCGCGACCGCGAGGATGAGTTCGAGCTCGATCTCGTGGACGGACTGCTCGATGAAGCGCGTCGAGTCGAAGTTGATCTGGAGCTCCATGCCCTCGGGCAAGGTCTTCCGGATCTCGTCGAGCATGCCCTTCACGCCGTTCGCCACCGCGACCGCGTTCGAGCCGCGTTGCTTCTTGATGCCCATGCCCTGCGCGGGCTGGCCGTTCACGCGCGACATGCGCCGCACGTCCTCGAAGCCGTCCTCGATGATCGCGACGTCCTCGATGTACGTCGGGACGCCCGCCTGCTCGCGCACGACGATGCGGCGAAGCGTGTCGAGGTCGAGCGCCTCACCGAGGACACGCACGTTGACCTCGCGGCCCGTGGTCTCCAGGCGCCCCGCCGGCAGCTCCACGTGCTCGCGACGCAAGGCCGCGATCACGTCCGTGACGGTGAGCGATTTGGCCGCGAGTTTGTCGGCGTCGAACCAGACGCGCACGTTGCGCTCGAGGTAGCCGCCCAGCATGACCTCGCCGATCCCCGGCACGGTCTGGAGCTTCTCCTTGACGCGGTAACGCGCGTAGTCGGCGAGGGTCTGGGGCGAGAACGGCCCCGACAAACCCACCCACATGATGGGCTGGTCCTCGGGGTTCGACTTGGAGATGACGGGCGGGTCGATGTCACGCGGCAGGCGCGACTGGGCCTGCGAGACCTTGGCCTGCACGTCCTGGAGCGCGGCGTCGACGTTGCGCGAAAGATCGAGCTCGATCGTGATCGAGGCGCCGCCCTGGCGTGAGGAGGAGGTGAGGGATTTGACGCCCTCGACCTGGACGACGGCCTCCTCGATCTGCTCGACGATGTCGTGCTCGACGGCCTCGGGCGCGGCGCCTTCCCAGGTGACGTTGACGTTGATGGTCGGGAAGTCGACGTCGGGGAACTGGCTGATGCCGATGCGGGTCGCGGCGACGATGCCGAAGACGATCGTCGCGAGCATCATCATCCACGCAAGGACGGGCTTGCGCAGGCACGCTTCGGTCAGGCTCATGGCGCGCTCCCTCCCTTCGAAGGCGCGCCGACGCCTTCGGAAGGCGCGCTCGTGGTCGCCGGAGGCTGAGCCGCGCTGGATGCCCCGGGCGGTCCTTTGCCGGGCCCTTGCCCCGGCGGCGCGACGCGCACCGTGGTGCCGTCACGCAGAGGTTCGGCGCCACGCACGACGAGCATCTCGCCGGGGTTCAAGCCCTTGCGTACCTCGACGCGTCCATCGGCCGTGCGCATGCCGAGCGTGAGCACGCGTTCGTGCGCGACGTTGTTCTCCACGACGAACGCGAGAAATCCCTTTTCGCTCGGACGAATCGCGGTCTGCGGGATGACGGGCGCGTTCTCGGTCGCGCCGACGCGCACCGTGACGTCGGCGAACGCGCCGGGCCGGAGCGTGTCTTTTTTCTCGTCGGCGACCTCCGCGACGATCGGGACCATCCGCGTCGCAGGATCCGCGGCGTCCGCGACGAGCGTGATCTTCGCGGTGAAGTCGTGCTCGATGCCCGTGACCCTGAACGAGACGTTCATGCCGGCCGAGAGGCGCGGCGCGTCGGCCTCGGGGACGGGGAAACGAAGCAGGAGCGGATCGCGGCGAAGGACGGTGCCGAGCACCGTGCCTGGCTGGACGAACTGGCCGGTCTGGACCGTACGCGTCTGCATCTTGCCCTCGATGGGCGCTCGCACGTACGCGTCGCGCAGGTTCAGGTTCGCCTCGTCGAGCGCGGCGCGGGCCTCGGCGACCTGCGCGGCTCCGGTGCGCGCGCGCGTCCGCCAGCCGTCGATGTCTTCCTTCGAGAAGACACCCGCGCCGTCGGCGCCCGCGTTTTCCCGCCGTTCGAGGTTTTGCTTGGCCTCCGCCGCGGACGCTTGCGCGCGCTCGAGCGTGGCCTTGGCGCTGCGGACGGCGAGGTTGAAGCGCGCCGGGTCGATCTCGACCAGGACCTGGCCCTTCTTGACGACGTCACCCTCGGCGAACCGCACGTGCTCGATCACGCCGGAGACACGCGCCGTGACCTGCACGCGCTCGTACGCGTCGACGGTGCCGACCGCGGTGACGGTGTACTCGACGCGCTCGCCGGGGACGGGCGCGATCTCGACGGGGAACGCCATCTTCCCCTTGCCGCCCGCGGGCGGGCCGCCCTCCTCCTTCTTCGAGCAGCCGAAGAGCACGATCGCGAGGAGCGCGATGACGAACGAGAGCCAGACCGAGAGCCTTCGGGGTGTTGCGAGGACAGGCATGATCAAGGGGCCGATGGAGCGAGGACCACGCCGCCTGCGGGGCTGTTCGTGGTCATCCACGAGGTGAGCGAGTCGTACCATTTCGTCACGTCGCCCTGACCGTCATCGGTGCCGGACAGGGGATCGATGTGGGTCAGATCGATGATGTCGAGCACGACGAACGCGTCGGGATCCGTGCGAGGTTTGCCCTCGAGGGGCCGGCCCGGTCCGATGGGAACGTTCTGAACGAGAGCCCGCAGCGGGTCGAGCGCGGCGGTGTCACCGACGAGGCCCGCGACGGCCGCGAAGATCGGGAGGTCCATGGAAGCGCCGTGAATCGCGCGCATTCCGTGGGTCGCGCGGGGCCAGTCGGTCTCTTTCAGGACGAGCGTGGCCGCGGCCTGGGCGTCGAGCGAGAGGCGCGCCGGGAAGTACCACTCGGCGAAATCGAGCGAGGGTCCGTCGAACCAGGAGCGCGAAATGTCGTCCAGGGAGGTGTGCTCGCGAGGGTTCGTGGCGTCGTACTCCACCCAATCGTACGTGGCCGTAGGATCGGAGGGCTGGACGAGCTTGGTGCCGAAGAGGCTGTCGTACTCGGAGAGCGCGCCGCCCTTGCTCCCGCCGCAGGAGACGGCCGCGAAGGAGACGCCGTTCGAGGCATCGTCCATGGCGAACCCCATGGCCGCGCGGTTCGTCATGCGCGGGACCTTCGTGAGCGAGAGGAGCGTGAGGAAGGCGTTATCCCGGTACGGATCCTCGATGATCGCGGTCGGCGACCAGAGCGCGCGCATGCCGGCGATCGCGGCGACGGGGTAGACCTTGAGGCCGAGCAAGGGGAGCGCGACGAACCGCGTGGTCTTGCGGATCGTTTCGAGGCCCGGCGTGAGGTAGTTGTCGGCGCCCTGGGACGAACCTTTCAGGTAGTCTTCCTCGGTGATCGCCGGGGCCTCGGCGCCCTCTTTCCGCGCGACGCCGTCGACGAGGACGAGGCCCGCGAGCTCGCCGTAGCCGGGTTTGCCGTCGAAATCCCAGGCCGCGTACTCCTCGACGATCGTGGCGCCGAGCGAGTGGCCGACGAGGAAGACACGCGCCTTGCGGTCCTCGGGCGCGACCATCTCGATGACACGGCGAAGGTCGCCGATCGTGGTGTCGAGCCCCCACTCGGAGGCGTAGTCGACCGCGGCCTGATCGACGAAGCCCGGGAACGTCTTGCCCTCGGTGGCCTCGTCCTCGAAGTAGTAACGCTTCGCGATCTCGGGGTCCTTGCGGAACTCGGCGACGTCGAGGCCGTGGTGGTCTTCGAGGAGGTTACTGCGGCGATCGATGGCCCAGGCCTCGAAGGCCTCGCCGTCCTTGGATCTGCGGACGATCGCGCGCGCCATCGCATCGTAGCTGTTCGCGCCGCCGAGGAAGCCGGGCATGAGGACGGCGACCGCGCGAGCAGGCGCCGGCGGATCGGCGTCGACGCGGTAACGAACGACGCGGACGGCGTTGTATTCGGCAGGCGTCTCGCCGCCGGTCACGGGGTTCGGCGGCGGCGTGACGCCCGGGACGAGGAAGACGTCGCGACGAATGCGCACCGCGCCCTCCTCGACGACGGCCGAGCTCGGAGGCGGCGCGTAAGGCGCAGGCGGAACGGGGACTTCGGCGGGATCGGAGCAAGCAACGAGGAGGGCGGCGGCGCTCGCGAGGGCGAGCACCGAGGAACGCATGCGGCTCGAGGGCATGCGCGGCATCATGAAGGAAGGCGGGGGCCCTCGGGAGGGTTTCGCCCGGTTTCCGACGCCGATGGATCGCGGGATCAGGGCCGCGTCGTCCGGGCCTCGGCAAACGCGAGGACCTCGGCGATCGAAGCCTCGTCGCCCTCGGCCGCGAGCGCGGCTTGCAGCGCGGCCTTGGTGTCGGGCGCGGCCGTGAGGTCGACGGCGATGCGCAAACGCCGCAGACTCTCGGTGTCCTGCGAGGCCGCGAGCGCGACGAACGCGGCGGTACGATCGACGGTCGGCGCGCTCGGGCTCTCGGCGACGCGGAGCAGCTCGTCCGCGGGGACGGGTGAGGTGCGGATGCCCTCGTGAGCGCCCGAGCCGATCGCCCGAAGCGCGCGCGCCCAGGCATCGTAGGGCCTGCCGCCGCGGCCGAGGGCCTCGGGCGCGGGGGCGGGACGGCGCGCGCTCGCGGCCTCGATGGCGGCGCGGATCAAGCTGAGGAGCGCGTCACGCTCGGCCCAGCGCTCTTTGAAGACGCTGGTCGCGAAATCGACGGCCTCGCCCGAGCGGAGGGCGATGTTGATGCCGGGGTTGCGGAAGTAAAACCCGTCGGAGGTCTCGACGTAGGCGATGTCGCGGTAGGGGATGAAGCGCGCGCGGACCCAGACGAGCAGGAGCCCATCCTCGCCGACGATGAGCTTGCGCGGAAAAAGGACGATGACGAGGACCGCGAGGACGAGCGCGGCCCAGAGCGTGACGCCCCAGGGCCCCTTGCGCATGAACCCGGACGCGAGGAGGGCGACGCCGACGCCGAGGAGGAGGCCGAGCCAGGGGAGGAACGGCGAAGGCAAGGAAAAGACGGGGCGCTCGTCGGGCGTACGGCCGAGATCCCGGAGCAGGACTTCGCGGGAGGGCAGGCCCGCGGGGGGAGGACGCGCGGGGCGCGTGCTGCTCGTTTTCGGCCGGCTCATCCGCGGGGCATGATGACATAAGTGACCCCATGCTTCGGGCCCGGGCCCCTTCCCTGATCGTCGCCGTCCTCGCGTCGCTCGGCCTCGCCGCCGATGCGCACGCGTCGAGCGGGGTCCGCTTGCGTTGGTCCGCGCCGGAGGGGTGTCCCACGGCCGAGGCGATCTCGGCCGAGGTGGATCGATTGCTCGGAGGGCGCGGCTCGCCGGAGGCGCCGCTCGACGTGACGGCCGAGGTGAAACGCGACGCGGGGCGGTATCGGGTTCGTCTGGAGACACGGAGCGACGAGGGACCGCGAGTGCGCGAGGTCGACGCCGCCTCGTGCGCCGCCCTCGGCGAGGCCGCGGCCCTGATCATCGCCATGATGATCGAGCCGGACGTCCTCGCCGAGCCCCCGCCGGAGTCCCCCCCACGACCCGAACCGAAACGCGTTGAACCTCCGAAGGTCGCCCCTACGACCCAAACCTCAATCGATTCCACCCCCGAGCCCTCCCCCCCCCGGCCGGAACCTCAACGCGTTGCACCTCCGACCGTCCCCCCCACGACCCGAACCTCAATCGATTCCACCCCCAAGCCCTCCCCCCCACGACCCGAACCTCAACGCGTTGCACCTTCGACGGTCCCTCCGTCAGCGCCCCAACAACCGCCGCCTCCGCCGATGGCCCTCTTCGTGCGTGCCCTCGCCGACGTCGGCTCCTTCCCCGCGCCGACCCTCGGCTTCGGCGCCGCGCTCTCCCTCTTCGTCGGCCGCTACCGCCTCGAAGCGGGCATCTCCTACCTCCCGACCCGCGCCTTCGCCTTCCCCACCCTCGACACCGCCACCGGCAACATCGACCTCACCCTCGCCCACGTCGGCGCCTGCGCCGCCTTCCTCCAGCGACGCCCCTTCGAGCTCGGCCCCTGCGTCTCCTTCGAGGCCGGCCGCATCCAGAGCGCGAGCGCCGGCATCTCTTCCCCAGGCCAGGGCGCCGCCGCCTGGCTCGCCTTCTCCGCCGGGGGACGTTTCGCCTGGACGTTCGCGCGCCCTGTCTCCCTCGTCGTCGGCGTCGGCGCCGGCGTCCCCGTCGTCCACCCGGAGCTCGCCGTCTCGGGCCTCGGCGCCGTCCACCGTGCCTCGCCGGTCATCGGACGGGCCGAGCTCGGCTTCGAGGTCCGGTTCTGAGATTTTTGATCACGGAACCTCACGGCGCCGGCCACCAAGGACCAGCTTGCCTCCTTCCGCTTCCTTCCATGCCACCCTCCCCTCGCCGCTCGCCCCCGAGCCCACGGCAGCGGCGCGCTCGGGTGGCGGTGAGGCGGTGGCCGTGCCGCCGTTCGAAGTCGTCTACGAAGAGCATTTCGACCTCGTCTTCCGCAACGTCCGCCGCCTCGGCGTCCCCGACGCGCTCGTCGACGACGCCGTCCAGGAGGTCTTCCTCGTCGTCTATC
Organism: Polyangium sp. y55x31; assembly: GCF_029946505.1. Lineage (GTDB taxonomy): Bacteria > Myxococcota_A > Polyangia > Polyangiales > Polyangiaceae > Polyangium. The sequence goes on along the minus strand of NZ_JARZHG010000036.1, from coordinate 78,070 downwards.
GCCGCCTCGGCCAGTTCGAGGGGCGCTCCTCGTTGAAGACGTGGATCTGCTCCATCGTCACCCGCGTCGCGAGTGATCACCGGCGCGCGCTCCGGCGAAAGAGCCCGCATGCCTGCGGGAAGGCCGAGGCCGTCGACGTCGATTCGGTGCCCGACGAGCGCGCGGAGGGCCCGCACGAGCACACCGTGCGGCTCGAAGGCGCGCGCCTTTTGCACAAGCTGCTCGACGAGCTCGAATTCGAAAAACGCACCGTGCTCGTGCTCGCCGAGCTCGAGCAGATGACCGCGCCCGAGATTGCCGACGCGCTCGGGGAAAACGTGAACACCGTTTATGCGCGCCTGCGGGCCGCGCGGCGCGATTTCGAGCAAGCGGTCGCCCGGGAGCGGGCCCGCGATACGTGGAGGCTCCGATGAGCGAGCTCGGCCCCGAAGCGCGGGCGATCCTTCTTGCAGGGCGCGACGGAGACGATCCCTCGCCCGCCGACCGCGCCCGCCTGCGCCGCGCGCTCTCGGCCGCCATTGCCGCAGGTGGAGCCGCTTCGGTCGGGGGAGAGCGTATCGCCGACGCCGCCACGACAAAACTCGGCGAGGCCGCCTCGGCCACGAAGATCGCGTCCGCTGCCAAGACCGGCGCGGTGTTTTCCCTCGGCGGCCTGGCGTGGAAAGGAATGGTCGCCCTCCTCGTGGGCGGCGCCGCCTCCGCCGTGGCGATTCTCGGGCCCACGGCGACGCACCTGGAGACGCCCCCTGCGGCCACGCATCTCGAAGCGCCGGCTCAAAAAGGAAAAACCCCGCCCGCGCCGACGCGCGCCGAGGCGGAGCCCACGGTCATACCGATCGACGACCCGCCGCCTCCCCCGGCGCCCGAGCTTCCGCATGCACCGACGGTGAATGCTGCGCCCAAGCGGACGGCGCCGACCGTCGCCACGAACGAGCCTTCCCCCGAGCCCACGGACCCGCTGCTCGCCGAGACGCGGCGCCTTCGCGCCGTGCACGGCGCCATGAAGGACGGCGATCCGGAGCAAGCCCTGCGCTTGCTCGACGAGAATTCGGCGAGCGCGGAGGGCCAATCGCTGCGCGCGGAGCGAACCGCGGCGCGCGTGCTCGCGCTCTGCAAGCTCGGCCGCGTCGACGAAGCCCGCGCCGAGGCCGCCCGATTCCTTTCGGAGAGCCCCGGCTCGCCGCTCGCCGATCGTGTCCGGAAAGCCTGCCCCACGAGCCCTTAACATTTCTTCACGGATCGGCGGGCGGCCGGCCACGAAGGTAGACGAAGACATTGGTAGCCGCGCCGCGCGTCCATTGCGTGGACGAACGGCCGCGCGCGCCCTCCACCCACGAGAGAGACGACCACGCCATGAAAAACCTTCGCGCTTCCTTCCTCAAGGCCCTGCTCCCCCTCGGCGCCCTCTTCGCGATCACGCCGTTCGCCGGGTGTATCGATCACGTCATCATCGGCGGCAACGAGGCGTGCGTCGTCGCCTCCGATTGCGCGGCCGGCCAGTTCTGCGTGAACGGCCTTTGCGTCTTGCAGAACGACGGCCCCCAGCCCGAGGTCTGCAATGGCGTCGACGACGATCTCGACGGCAAGATCGACGCGACCGCGAACGGACCCGTCATCTGCCCCGACGGGAGCGTCTGTCAGAACGGCACGTGCGGCGGCATGACGCAATGTGGCCCCATGACGCCGTGCCCGCCGAACAGTTATTGCGACGCGAACGGCATGTGCCAGCTCGTGTGCGACTACTGTCCGGCCGGCATGGTCTGCGATCAATTCGGGATGTGCATCCCCGGCCCCCTCTGCGAGGCTGGGCCCGAGATCTGCGACGGTATCGACAACGATTGCAACGGCATCATCGACAACCCCACCGGCGCGCTCCTCTGCCCGAACGGCGGCGCCTGCGTGGCCGGCGCGTGCGTGGTCGTGCAATGCATGACCGACGCCGAGTGCCCCGCCGGCCAGCTCTGCAACCCGATGCTCGGCGTCTGCCTCCCGGGCGGCTGCGTCCCGGCGCCCGAGGCCTGCAACGGCCTCGACGACGATTGCAACGGCATCCCCGACAACAACGCGTTCTGCGCCGACGGCACCCCCTGCGTCAACGGCCAGTGCGGCGGCATGTGCACGCCCACGCCCGAGCTCTGCGACGGCTACGACAACGATTGCGACGGCCAGATCGACGAGGTCACGCCCGGCGCGATCCTCTGCCCGATGGGCGGCACGTGCGTCAACGGCATGTGCTCGTTCCAGGGCTGCATGACCGACGCCGAGTGCCCCGCCGGCTACGTCTGTGATCCGGCGATCGCGGCGTGCGTCAATCCGAACGGCTGCATCCCACAGCCGGAGGCCTGCAACGGCGTCGACGACGATTGCAACGGCTCGGTCGACGAGAACACGATTTGCGCCGACGGCACCGCCTGCATCAACGGCCAGTGCGGCGGCATGTGCATGCCCCAGCCCGAGTTCTGCAATGGCCTCGACGACGATTGCGACGGTCAGATCGACGACGTCACGCCCGGTGGGCTGCTCCTCTGCCCGAACGGCGGCACCTGCATCATGGGCTCGTGCGTCGCACAGCCTTGCCAGATCAACGCCGACTGCCCGCTCGGCCAGATCTGCACGCCGAACGGCGTCTGCTCGCCGGGCGGCTGCGTGCCGAGCAACGAGAAGTGCGACGGGATCGACAACGACTGCGACGGCGTGGTCGACGACGTCACCCCGGGCTCGTTGATCTGCCCCGCGCCCCAGCTCTGCCTGAACGGCAACTGCACGATCAAGCAATGCGCGAGCAACGCCGATTGCCCGGCGGCCACGACCTGCGTGAACGGCCTCTGCAAGTGAAGCCCCGCCGCGCCCGCCGGGAATGACGAGCCCGGCGGGCGTTATGCCCCTGGCACGTGTGCTGCTACGTCCGGCACTCGAAAGGAGTGCGCATGGCCACACAGACGCAGCAAAAGCAAACGGGTGCCTCGAACATCGAATACGACATCGTCGCGGAGATGCACGAGCTGCTTCAGGGGAACTCGGCGCTGGAGCAATACATACAGGATGCGCGCCAGGCCGGGGATCAAGAGGCCGAGCGCTGTTTCCAGCAGATCCACGACCAGAACAAGCAAAACGTCACGACGCTCCGCACGCTCCTCGCGAAGCACATCCAGGCCACCAAGGCCTCCTGATCCGGGTCGCCGGATCCGGAGACCGCGCCGGTCGTCCGTCCCATGGCAGTTTTCGCACGGCCCCGTGACGAACACGCGAGCGGACGCGACGACCGGGCGGCCCGTGACATCGGCGTGCCGAAGGTCGGCCCGCCCACCGCTCGCCTCCGTACACCGGGGGGCCCGGACGCACCTTGCGACCGGTGAAGAATTTTTTTTCGTCACATCTGCGCGCAGCGGGAACTCTCTCGTTGATGGCTGGGGCGGTGAGGCTGGGGGGCCGTTCGTCCCGGCCCGGGACCCTTCGTTCGTTCTTCCGAGGAGAGTACGCCATGATCAGTGGGCACATCGGCGCAGGTCAGTACATTCTTTTCCAGCGCGATCCGCGCATTCCGAGCGCGCCGCTGCTCGAGGTCGGGCGCCTCGTGGTCACCGAGCTCGACGGGGATACCCGCTACGAGCACTGGTTCCTGTACACGAGCGCGCCCTTCGGTTCCGGTTACGCCGCGTACGTCCGCCCGAGCAGCTCGTTCCTGGGCACGCCCGTGGGCCTGTCGTTCCGGGGCACGGGCGCGGCGCCGGCCGACTTCAGCGTGAATGATTACCTCGCCCGGCTGACGATCTCGACGGGCTGCGGCATCGAGTACATCGAGGCGCGTTGCGACCGGCTCGCCTCGAACAACACCGGGAGCATCTCCGCCGCGATGCCGAGCCTGCCGCAGCAGGTCGACCTCGGCATCTACGACATCACCCAGGGCAACCGGCGCGTCGGCGTGCTCGTCGTGACGCCCATCGCCAGCGGCACCCTGGAGACGTGGCACCTGTTCGATCGCGTCGCGACGGCCACGCTGAGCGCCAACGAAGCGCCGTACAGCGCCCCCGACACAGGCCTCGGCGGGGCGTACGCGCTGACCTACCTCGGCGCCGTGAGCACGCCGGATCTCTCGGGCCGCGCCGTCGTGACGGTGAACGCGCTCTGCGCCGTGGCCGCGTGAACCGGCTAGGCGCGAGACAACCGCTCGAGCGACTCCTCCACCGAAAGCACATCCATCCGATCGCGCCGCCGATCCAAAGGAACGAGCGCGGCGAGCCTGTCGACCTCTTCTCTCCCCCACGTGACCGGGACCCCGGCCGCCGCGAGCAACGCGAGCGCTTGCACGCCCACGCCGGGGATCGGGCACGTCCTCGCAGCCTCGACGACGGCCTGCACCTCGGCCGTGGGCAAGGCGCCGCCGTGCGCGAGGGAGAGGCCCGCGCAGAGGAGCGAGCCGACACGCTCCTGCGAAGGTCGCCACACGCGGTAGGCCCGGCCGGCGAGGTCCCGCGCGAGGGCGCGATCACCGGCGCGATGCGCGACGGCGGCCTCGGTCAGGCACACGAGCGCTTCGAGATCCGCTCCGCCCACGAGCGGCGTGGCCTCGACGAGCTCGAGGTCCACGGGCCCGCCGTCGATCGCGCCCATCCGGTACGCGACCGATCGGAGGATCCATTCGGCCCGGCCCGCGCAAACCGCATGACGGCAGTGGCGCGCGAGGGCGAGCGCCTCCTTGGCCGTGGCCTTCGCCTCCTCGAACCGAAACGCTTCGAGCAGCGCGGACGCGCCGAAGAGGAGCGCCCAGAGCCGCGCCACGGGCCAAGCCTCGCCCGCCGCCGCGGCGAGGTGACACGCCGCCGCCTCGTCGAAGCGGCCCTGCCGATACCTGAGCCGCCCGACCCAGCTCGCCGCGCGCGCCTGCGCGACCCGATCCCCTCCGGCCTCGGCCCACGCCGCGACCTCGGCGAGCGTCGCCTCCTCGACCGCGAGCGCCCCGCGCCGCGACGCGAGCACCCGCACGCCCTGCCGCCGCAGCTCAAGCGCCGGATCCGAAAACGGCGGCACCTCGTTCGCCGCCGCGACCGCGCGTGGCGTCCACGACCCGGCCGCGAGCGCCGCCCGAACGAGCGCCGCGAGGTGCGCGAGCGCCGGATCGTCCGCCGCGCCCGGCCGGCAAAGCTCGTAGAGCACCCGATCGAGCGCGGTCGACGTGTTCTCGGCGAGCGCGATCTCCACCCACGACGCGAAGAGCCGCGCCCGATCCTCGCGCGACGCCTGCGGGTTCTGCCGGAGCATCCGCAGGCCCTCCGTGAGCAGGAGTGTCGCCCGCGTGGTGCGCCCCTCGGCCGCGAGGAGCTGCGAGGCGCGCACGACTTCCCGCGTCACGTCGGCCGCGCTCTCCCGATCGTCGGCGGCGCCCTTGAGCAGGTGGATCAGCCGGCCCGGCGCGCCGAGCGGCAAGGCCGCGGCGAGCGCCCGGTGCGCGCGCTGCTGCGCCTCGACCGTCCAGAACTCCTCGACGTCCGGCCAGATCGCCGGGAGAAACTTCCCTTCGGGCAGCGGGCGCAAGACCTCCGCGCGCACGAGCTCGTCGAGCTCGGCCTCGACATCCTCCGGATCGTCGCCGCGCGCCTCGGCCAGCACGCCCACGTCGGCGTGCGGGAACGCGAGCGTCACCCACGCGACGAGGTCCCACTGCCGCGGCGTCAGGTGGAGCCGCATCCCGCCCGTATCGTCGTGCGTCGCGACCACGAGCCCCGCTTCGAGCACCTCGATCGCCTCGCGATCCACGGCCACGCGTTCGCCGTCCCAGCGCCCGAGCCCCGCGCGCACCCACGCTTCGAGCTCGCGCGCGACGAGCGCCGGCTCGCCCGCGGTGCGCGCGAAGAGCACCCGCGCGGCGTCTTCTTGCAGATAGAGCAGGCGGTTCGGCCCGGAGAACACGGCTTGCAGCGCGGCGACGGTGCGCGGCGGCTGCCGACCCCGCGGCGGCGTCAGGATCGGCCGGAGCGGCGACGGAATGCCGCTCGTGCGGGTCGACGGGATGAGGCGATCGCGCAGGCGCACCACGACCTCCGCCGCCGAGCGAGGTCGATCCGCGGGGTTCGTGGCGACGAGCTGATCGAGGACGAGGGACACCTCGAAGGGCAGCTCCGGGACGAGCGTACGCAGGTTCGGCGCGGGCTCGTTCAGGCGCGAAAGGATGAACGCGCACATGTCGCGCTTCTCGTGCGGGACGCGCCCCGTGAGCGCAAGATAGGCCATGACGCCGACGGCGTAGAGATCCGTGCGCGCGGTGGCGCGTTGCTCGCGGAACTGCTCGGGCGCGATGTACGAGAGGGTGCCGACGATCTGCCCCGCGTCCGTGATCGGATCCCGCGACGCGGCCGACGGCGACGAGAGGCCGAAATCGAGCACCACGGGCCGCTTGTCCGGCCCCACGAGCACGTTGTCCGGCTTGAGATCGCGGTGGACGATGCCCACCGCGTGGATCCGCGCGAGCGTCTCGAGGAGCCCGACGAGCACGGGCTCGAGCTCTTCCCAGGAGCAAGGGACGCTCACGCCGGGGAAGGGTCGGCCCGTGATGCGCTCGGTCACGAGGAAGGGGCTGTCGCCTTGCAGCCCCTCGTCGACGAGGCGCACCACGCCGGGCAGGCGCAGGAGCCGCAGCACCGCGATCTCCCGCTGCGCGCGCGCCGCGCACGTCGCCGACACCGAGCGGAGCACCTTCACCGCGACCCGCTCGCCCGTGAGCGTATCCTCCGCCTCCCACACCGCGCCTTGCCCGCCGCTGCCGAGCAGCGAGACGAGCTGGTACCGATGGGCGACGAGCTTGCCCGCGCGGTCCTCGCGCTTGCGGGGCACGGGGACATCGTCGATGCGCGCGACCTCCCGCAGGAACGCGTCGTCCGACACGTCGGACGACTCGTCCGCCGACGCGTCCTCCGACGAGGCGCTCGCCGCGAGCGTGGACGCTTGCCAGGCGAAGATCTCGGACGACATCGTGCTCACCCGTCCTCGTCGAGCAGGCCCTCGCGACGGGCCATCTCGCGGAGCCGTTCCTTCAGGATCTGGAACTTCTTGCGCAGCCGCGCCCCCTCGCGGCGTTTGTCCTCCGCCGAGAGCGGCGGCTCGTCCTCGCCGCGCAGCACCACGGCGAGCTCCTCCCAGGGCAGCTTGCGGTCCACGCGCAGCATGAGCAGCTCCTGGTCCTCCTCGGGCAGCGAGGCGCGGAGCGCGGCGAGGCGGCTGCGAACCGTCGTCCGCAGGTACGTGGCGGTGCGCTCGCGAACCTCGGCCATGACGCCCGACAGCTCGGTGCTGTCGAGCTCCTCCTCGCGCTTGCGCCGACGCGCCGCGTCCCTGCGGAAGCGGACCGAGGTTCTTCGCGCGATGGCGTAGGCGAACGTGCGGAAGGAAGATTGGCCCTCGAAGCGCTGCAGGCCTTGCCAGAGCGCCTCGCCGAAGCGGGAGAAGACCTCCTCGGCGTCGCTCTCGTCGCGGTGCAGGGCCGCGAGGAACGCGTAGATCTCGGGCCCGTACGCCGCGAGCATGTCCGTCGCGACGCTCTTTCGGTCTCCTGTGGCAAGGCGGGTCAAGAGCTCGCGCTCGAGATCGCCCCGATCCTCCGCGGTCATGGTGGCGTTGGTCCCGGAGCCCGAACGCCGAGCGACGTCGTGCCCTCGGTCCATCCTACACCATGGGACGGTTCTCCGATCGTCGATGTCCCCGGGCGGGGTCGCCGCGATCCTACCCCTTGGCATCTCGCGCACACCGGAACCCGCTCATCACCATCCGGTAGCGCGATGGGTGGTGGACGCGGTTCGTCGAGCGCAGGCCCGTCGCGTGGTAATTGAATCCGCCGCCGCGCAGGACCCGCTCGCATTCGGTGGGGATCTTGTTCGACCCGGTAAAACCCTGCTGCCTCTTGCGCCGGAGCTCCGCGTAGGCTTCGAGGGCCTCCTCGCACGTGCCGCCGCGGCCCTCGAGGGCGCCGGGACGCTTGTAGGCGAACGGGTCGTAGACGTCCTCGGCCCACTCCCAGACGTTGCCGGCGAGGTCGTGGTGCCCGTAAGGACCACGCCCGGAAGGGTGTGTCCCGACATCCGCCGTCACGCTGGCCGCGAAGACCGCGCGCTCGGGCCCGGGCGGCGAGTTTCCCCAGGGATAAAGCCGGCCGCCCTCGCCGCGCGCCGCCTTCTCGAGCTCCGCCTCGCGCGGGAGGCGCTTGCCCACGAAGTTGCAATAGGCGCGCGCGCTGTCCCAGGAGATGCTGCTCACGGGCTGCTTCGGCCCCCGGAAACGTTTGTCCGGGCCCACGCCATTGCGCTCCGCGTTGCTCGGCTCGGGCGGCGGGCAAATTTTGGCCTCGATGCAGCGCGCATAGTCGCCGTTCGTCACCTCGAATTCGTCGAGGTAATAGGCCGGCAGCGTCACGGTGTGCGCCGGCCATTCGTCGGGCTCGCCGCCGCTGTCGGCGCCCATCGTGAAAGGACCCGCGGGCACGAGGATCATGCCGTCCACGCGTGTCGGCAGCGCGCTCGCCTGCGGGGGCGCGGGCGCAGGCTCCACCGGCGCGGGCGGCGGGGGCTTTTTGGGTTCGAGCGGCGGCGCGACGATCGACGGCGGATTCGGGACGACCGGCAGCGGCGCGGGCGGCGGCGCCGAGGGCCCGACTTCGGGCGTCGGTCCCCGGCTCGTGCATGCGGTCGTGAGGAGGAGGGCCCCGAGGAGGAGCCCGTGGAGGGATTGGCTCATCACTGGCAGCGGCGGATCACGACGTCGTCGAGGTTCCAGGAGGACATGTCGTACAGGCCCGACGTCTCGCCGATCGAGAACCCGAAGCGCACGCGCAGGTCCGCGTTCTTGTAGGTGGTGATGTCGTGCACGATGTTTTTCCAGGATCCATCCTTGATATAAGTCGTATCACTCTGCCAGATGACGACCCAGGTCGACCCGTTGTAAACCTCGATGACGTTCGTCATGTACGGCGAGTAGTCGCTGTTGAGCCACCGCCAGAAATCGAGGACGATCGAGCCTGCGCCGGCGGTGTTGATGATGGGGCTCGTGAGGTAATACATCGGGTGCGTGGCGAGGGTGCTGGCATTGCCGCCGATGACCACGCCGGCGAGTTTGTTGTCGGCCGTCGACGTGTGATCCGTCGACGGGTCGCCATACCCGGTGTCGTGCCCGGACGAGGACATGGCCGTACCGATCTGCCATTCGGTCCCGGGCGCCCAGCCGTTGTAGCCGTTCGCCGCCGTCGCGGTCGCGAACGTCTCCTCGAAGACGTTCGTCACGCCGCAGACGAGCACGCCGTTCTGGCAGATCGTCTTGTTGTTCGTGCAGGGCGCGGCATACGCCGTCCCGCAGGCCACGCCGCCGCCCGGGTTGTCCTCGTCGACCACGCCGTCGCAATCGTTGTCGAGCCCGTCGCAGATCTCGGCCGACGGCGTCTTCGTGGCCACGCACGCGATCGTGCCGCCCTGACAAACGTACGTGCCCGCGCCGCAGACGCCCTGCTGGCCCGTCGTGCACGCGCCGCCGCCGCCCGCGTTGTTCTCGTCGATCATGCCGTCGCAGTCGTTGTCCTTGTTGTCGCAGACCTCGGTCGTCGGCATGATCGTCGGCACGCACGAGATCGTACCGTTCTGACAAACCTGCGTGCCCGTGCTGCAGAGGCCCTGCAGGCCCGTCGGGCACGCCGAGCCGCCGCCCGGGTTGCCCTCGTCGACCACGCCGTCGCAGTCGTTGTCCTTGTTGTCGCAGATCTCGGCCGAGGGCTGGATCGTCGGAGTGCAAACGATGCCCCCGTTCGAGCACGTCGACGTGCCGGCGCTGCAGACGCCCTGCTGGCCCGTCGCGCAGGCCATTCCGCCGCCGGGGTTGTTCTCGTCGACGAGCCCGTCGCAATCGTTGTCCTTGTTGTCGCAGGTCTCGGCCGAGGCCATCGTCGTGGACACGCAGACGAGCCCGCCGTTCTGGCACTGGTAGGTGCCGACGGCGCAGACGCCCTGCTTGCCCGTCGGACACACGCCGCCGCTGCCCGGGTTGCCCTCGTCGACCGTGCCGTTGCAGTTGTTGTCGAGCCCGTCGCAGATCTCCAGGCTCGGCTGGTTCGTCTGGACGCACGCGGTCTGGCCGTTCTGGCAGGCCGTGGTGCCCGACGCGCAGACGCCCGATTTGCCGGTCTGGCAGGACACACCCCCGCCGGGGTTCTGCTCGTCGACCGCGCCGTTGCAGTTGTTGTCGAGCCCGTCGCAGGTCTCGACGGTGGGCTGGCTGTTCGGATTGCAGACGGGGGCGCCGTTCTGGCAGGCCGTCGTGCCGGCCGCGCAGATGCCGAGCTGCCCCGTGTTGCAGGCGCTCCCGCCGCCGGGGTTCTGCTCGTCGACTTGCCCGTCGCAATCGTCGTCCTTGCCATTGCAGGACTCGGCCACGGGCTGGACCGTGGGCATGCACTGGAGCATGCCGCCGGTGCAGACCTGCGTCCCCTGCGCGCAGGCGCCCGGTTGCTCCGTCGTGCAGCCCGCGCCGCCGCCGGGGTTGCCCTCGTCCGTGTTGCCGTCGCAATCGTTGTCGACGCCGTCGCAGACCTCGGCCGTCCCGAGCCCCGGCATGCACGTCTGCGGCTGGCCGCCGATGCACGCTTGCACCGTGGTCTTGCACGCGCCGAGGCCGCAGGAGAGGGTGCCGAGGCCGTCGTCGATGAGCAGGTTGCAATCGTCGTCGACGCCGTTGCACGTCTCGGCCTTGGGATTGCCGGGCATGCACGTCTGCGGCGCGCCGTTCACGCAGGCCTCGACGCTGACGAAGCAAGCGCCGGCGCCGCAGTTGAGCTGCCCGAGGTCCTCGTCGGTTTTCCCGTCGCAATCGTCGTCGGCGCCGTTGCAGGTCTCGACGCCGGGCACGGTCTCGCCCTCGCAAGCGCCCCACGCGCCGCCCACGCACGTCTGCGTGCCGGACTTGCAGATACCGACGCCCTGCGTGCCCGCGCCGCCCGAATAACAGGACTGCGTGTCGCCGTCTTCGCAGGAGCAGCCCTCGTCGATCATGCCGTCGCAATCGTCGTCGACGCCGTCGCAGGCCTCGGCGGTCGCCGGCGGGAGCGGCGTGCATTCGGGGACCTCATGGTCCACGCAGCCCGGGACTTTCACCTGGCACTGGCCGAGCCCGCAGGTCACGTCCGCGATGTTGTCGTCGACCTGGCCATTACAATCCTCGTCCTTGCCGTCGCACGCCTCGGAGGCCGGCAAGACCTGCCCCGTGCACGCGCCCCAGACCGAGCCTGTGCACGTCTGCGTGCCTTGCTTGCATTCGCCCCTGTCGGCGGTGGCGGGGTCGGCGTCGTAACAGGCGCGCGACTCGCCGTCCGTGCAAGCAGCGCCGCCTTCCCCGCCCTGGCCGCCGCCCTGCCCGCCGCCGCCTTGCCCCGCGACGCCCCCTTGCCCCCCGGTTCCTCCGCCGGCTGTGCCCGCAGTGTTGTTCGCACCGTCGCCCGAACAACCGGAAGCCTGCACGAACGAAATCGCGAGGCCGAGAGACAGCAAGGAAGCACGCGTGAATCGCCTCATGCGAGTATTGGAAAGCAACGCCCGCAGAGTGTCAACTTCAATAAGTCTCGGGGAGCGGGAACCGCTCGATGGTGGCGCCGCCGCCGGGCGTGGCGTTCACGTGGTAAAGGTTGTTGTCGCGCGCGAGCGCGATCCGGCCGCTCTTCGCGCCCTTCGCGAACAGGCCGAGGTCGCTGCCGGAGCCATCGAGGTCGCGGATCTCGCCGCCAAAAAGCGAGACATAGACGTGGCCGGTGAACGGGTCGCGGGCGAGGCTCGTGATGTTCGCGGAGAGGGTCGCGAAGGGCGCCGTCGCGCCGGTGTTCACGTCGAGGAGCACGATCTCCTTCGTGGCGAGCGCGACGAGCAAGTGGCCGCCGTCGTAAGGCGAGGCGGCGTAGACGCGGGCCGGCAGGGTGGCGACGAGGCCCTTCGTGCCATCGGCGAGGTCGACGGTGTGGAAATCGCCGTCCGTGTCGACATTTCCAACGTAAAGCTTCTTGGTGAGGCCCCAGGTGAGGCCTTGCGGGCCGGTGTCGAGGTAGGCGCTCTGGAAGGGGCCCGCGCCGGTCGTGATCTTCGCGCTCGGGATGAGGAGCGGCAAGGCATTCGTCATCTGGTCGAAGAACGCGACGCCCTGCGGTGTGCCCTGACAACCGCAGTTCGCACAGCAATTGTACGTGAGCCCGACCTCGGTGACGCTGCCGCCGAACGTGCCATTCTGGCCCTGGATCGCGGCGACCTCGCCCATGTTGAGGTTCGTGACGCCTTGCACCGTGGAGACCTGGCCCGTGGGGCTGACCTTGCGCAGGAAATCGGGTCCGCTGACGACGGTGACGCCCCAGGCATTGCAGGCGAGGTCGAAATCGATGTCGACGAGTCCATTCACGAAGGCCGGGACGTTGAGCTCTGCGAGCGTGGCGCCCGTGCAGGTGGGCGCGGGGCGCTCGCAAGGGCAAGCAACGCCGCGACAAACCGTGCCGAGGCACTCGATGCCGGCGCAAGGCAGGGACGCGACGCAGGTGTTCGTGGCCGCATCACAGGTGGTGCCGGGGCCGCAGGTCGAGGCGCCGCAAGGGACGAGCGGGCCGGTGACGACGCAGCCGGAATCGGGCGCGACGCAAGCGCCGGGGCTCTTGTCGCTCACATTGCAGACGGTGTCCGGCGCGCAGGGGTTTGCCTCGGGAGAGACGCAATCGGTTTTGCAGGCGCCCGCCGCGCAGACCTCGCCGGGCCCGGGGCACAACGAGGCGTCTTCGTCGATCGCGCCATCGCAATCGTCGTCCATGCCGTTGCAGACCTCGTCCGTGCACGAAACACCGCCCGCGCCGCCGCTCGACGAGGACGAGCCGCCCCCCACGCCCCCGGTGCCGCCCATGCCGCCCATGCCGCCCATGCCGCCGGCCGAGGACGAGGACGAGGACGAAGCCGACGAGGCGCCGGCCCCCGAGGAGGAGACGTCGTCGCTGCTGCAACCGGGCGCGACGAGGGAGGCGACGAGGGTGAACGACGAGGCGAAATGGACAAGGCGCATGGACGAGTTTCCTCCCTGGGAAAACGCCCACGATCGTACCGCGCGGAGCCTCGGCGCCACAAGGCGCATGCTCTCCGCGACGTTCAGCGCAAAAGCTCTTCCGGCACGAACCCGTATTCGGTCTTCTTCTCGCCCGTGCTCGGCTTCCACTTGAAGACGTAGTCGTTGCGCAGGAGCATCACCGAGCACACGCCGAGCGCCGCCACGAGCGGGACGAACCCGAGCACGCTGCTCACCCACGAGCGCTGCACGACCTCGGCGTCCCGCACGACCTCGAGCACATCCGGGTGCTCCGCGAGCAGCTTGTTCCAGAGCGCCCCGTGCACGCGCTCCGCGTCTGTCCGCATCGGGCCCACGGAGAGCGAGGCGTCGATGCAGGCGAGCGTGAACGCGGCTTCGAGATACTCACGGTCGCGCATCGACGGCTCGAGCGCGAGCACGCGATAGCCCGCCTTCACGGGGCCGCCCTTGCGATAGTTCGAGCCCGTCATGACGGCCGCCGCGCGCTCCTCCAGGAAATCACGCAGCTTCTGGGCGATCGAGCCGCGCACGTCCTCGTCGAGCACCGAAGGATGCACGGGGTGCCCGAGGAAACGCGCATAGATGAGTCGCTGCGCCTTCTCCTCGCGGCTCAGGCGGCCGATCATCGAAAACGCCGCCGTGGTCAGGCCCGCGCAGACGACCACGAGGCCCGCGCCGACATACGCCGTCGGCACCTTCGAGTTGCCCGCCATGGCGAGGCCCGGGATGAGCGCGATGAGCGTGGCAGCGATGCCGTACGCGCGGAGATACCCCGTCGCGACGCTCTTCCAGTTCATCTTGATGTGCACGACCTTGTGCGTGTCGGCCGAGCCCTCGGCGACGACGATGTGCGACCGCACGGGGAAGAGCGGCAAGAACTGGAGGAAGGCGAACGTCGTCGCGATGTAGGTGCTGCCTACCTGTTCGACCTTGCCGTAGAGGCGTCTCCCACCAACGACGAGCACGCCCGAAGGCTACCCGCGTCCCCCGCGTTTTTCAACGCCTCGATCAGCGGCGGTTGCGCTTTCCCGAGCCCTGCGCAATCGGCTCGATGACGCGGTACTGGCCCGTCGGGAACTCGCGGCGCGAGGGATTGCGACGGAGCGCGAGCAGGGTGATGTCGTCGAACTGCGCGGCGCCGCCGATGTGGTTCCGGAGCGCGGCCACGACGTCGCCGAGCATGGCCGTGACGGAGGGCGCGCCGCCGCGCAGAATCGAGAGGAACGCCTCCTCGCTGAACGGGCGCTCGGACGGGTCGAGCGCGTCGCTCACGCCGTCGGTGAACGCCACGAGGGAATCGCCCGGCAGGAGGATGACGCGGCCCGTTTCGAATTCGACGTCGCGAATGGCGCCGAGCGCGGGGCCCGTGGATTCGAGGCGCCGCTCCTCGCCCGTCGCGCCGAGGACGATGGGCGCGTCGTGCCCGCAATTGATATAGGAGAGCTCGCCGGTCTCCGGATCGAGGAGCCCGAAAAAGAGGGTCGTGAACATGGCCGTGCGGCCATGGTTCTCCGCGAGGTAATCGTTCGTCTGGGTGATCGCCGCGAGGGCCTCGGTCGGATCGGCTGCGCGGAGCGCGAAGGCGCGGAGCAGGCCGCGGACGAGGGACATGAAGAGCGCGGCGCCGACGCCCTTGTCGCAGACGTCGGCGATCGCGACGGCGACCTCGCCGGAGGCGAGCTGAAAGACGTCGTAGAAATCGCCCGAGAGCTTGCGCGCCGGCAGGAAACGCGAGGCGATCTGCCAGCCGGGCAAGGAGGGCAGCTCGCGCGGGAGGAACTCGGATTGCAGGACGCGGCCGATCTGCATCTCGCGCTCGACGGCCGCGAGGCCATTTTCGGCGCGCTCGCGGGCCACGGCGAGCTCTTTGTAGAGGCCCTCGAGCTCGAGGAGGCGTTGCTTGAGCGCCTCGTCGGTCTGCCCGAACAGCTTCGCATTGTGGATCGCGATGGCGGCCTGCCCCGCGAACGCCTCCAGCAAATCGAGCTTCGCCTGGGAGAACTGCCCGGTGAAGGCGCGGTTGTCCACGTAGAGGACGCCGATCACCTTGCCCCGGATGCGCAGCGGCGCGGCCATGATGCTGGTCAGCCGGAACATCGCCACGCTGCGCTGGAGCGCGAATCGCTCGTCCGTCTGCGCATTGCTCGTGAGCACGCTGCGCTCGCTCTTCAAGACCTCCTCGACCACGGAGCTCGAATACGCAAACTCCATGCTGCGAATGGTGTCCTGATCGAGGTTCCGCGCGACCTGGACGTCGAGCCTGCCGTGCTGGTCG
This sequence comes from Polyangium sp. y55x31, assembly GCF_029946505.1. Lineage (GTDB taxonomy): Bacteria > Myxococcota_A > Polyangia > Polyangiales > Polyangiaceae > Polyangium. The sequence continues at coordinate 62,724 of NZ_JARZHG010000036.1, read as the reverse complement.
ACGAGGACGAGGTAGCCGCGCTCGGCCTTCGTCAATTCGATCACGGAGTCCATGCACTGGTTCAGCACGGTCTTGAGGTCGAGCGACGAGGTGATCGCCTTGCCGACCTCGAAGAGCGCGGCCTGCGCCTCGCGCGACATCGCGCCCTCCTGCTCGCGCCGATCCGTGTCGAGGCTCGCGCGAAAGTCGGAGAGCTGCGTGATCACGGCGTCGATGTCCTGCGGCAGGTCCCGCGCGAGGTCGCCGCCGCGCTCGCGGAGGAGGCTTCCGATCCGGGCAAGCTCGAGCTGGAGCCGCGTGGCGTCGCGGAGGAGGCGCTCGGGGTCCGACACGGCAGGCTCTTCGGGGGCTCTTCGGGGGGCGGTCATGAGCGGTCTCTGGGGGGCTGCTCGAAATCGAAGGGACGGCGCATCTTACGTGGCAAGCCGGCGCGCGCCTACCGTCGCGCGCAGCGCGGCCAAAACGTCAGCCAGCGTTCGGATTCGAGGTCCGCGGCGAGCGAGGCCCCGCGAGCCCCCCCTCCGCGAGGAACCCACAGCCGAGGCCCTTGGCTCGCTTCTCGACCTCGCGCGCCGTGGCCGATTCCTTCGGATTGCTCCAGCGCGAGAGGACGCCGCGATACGCGCTGCAAGCGCCGGGTTTGTCGCCCTTGGCCTCGCGCGCGATGCCGAGGTGCGCCTGCTGCTCGACGTACCACGTGGCTTGCCACGGGGTCGGGCACACCTGCGTGGCCTTCTCCAGGTACGGGAGCGCTTCGCTTTCGCGGCCGGCGAGCAGGCGGACGTGCGCGAGGGAGCTCAGCCAGTGCGCGCCGCCGGTCTCGCGCTCGCCGGCGGAGAGCCGCATGAGCTCCTCCTCCTTGGCGAGGGCCTCCCGCGCGAGCTCGGGCGAATACGCGGGCCAGGCATACGCCGCGTCCCAGGCCTTCTTCCGCCCCACGACGGTGGTGAGGTCCTGCTTCGCGAGCCACGAAGACCGCGCCGCCTCGTATTCGTCGCGTGATTCCTTGCCGGCGCGGAGCCGCAGCGAATGCATGTACACGGTGGGATCGAGGACGCCGTCGAGCTCGAAGTACGACGTCCGGAGGGCGCTCTTCGCGAGGAATTCGTCCGCGACCGCGGCCGCTCCCTCGAGGTCGCCGAGCTCCACGCGCGCGAAGGTCCGTAGCTGATACACGGCGACCTCGTCCTGCGGCAGCGGCGGCGTCATGGTCACGAGCGAATCGGCGGCGCGGGCCGCCGTCGTGAACTCGCCGAACGACGCCGCGCGGCGGACCACGAGGTCCTCCGCGTGCCAGAGCTGGCCCGCGGCCCGGAAGCGCCGCTCCGCCTGGTCGAGCGCCGCGCGGACGGCCGCCTCGGGCTCGCCCGCGCCGTAGAGCGCGGCGCCGAGCATCACGTGCGGCTTCGGCGAGGAGGGCTCCTTGGCCATCCACCGCCGCGCTGTCTCCGCCGCGAGATCACACTGGCCGAGCGACGAGACGATCTTGATCTTGTCGTTCAGGCAATCGACCGCGCCGGCCGAGACCTCGATGCATTTTTCGAGCGCGACGAGCGCCTCCTCGTACCGGCCGAGGGGCTTCAGGGCAAACTGCTTCGTCTGCCAGCAATCGGCATATTGAGGGTCGAGCTCGACGCAGCGATTGGCGAGCGAAAGGACCCGGTCGGGATCAGCGTTTTTCGTGGCGTGGAGGTGCTGGCGCGCCTGCCAGAAGACGAGCTCCGCGTCGCCGGGCCATTTCGCCACGAGGGCCTCGAACCTCCGGGCCGACGTGGCGCAATCGCCGGGGTCGTTCTGGACCATCGGCTCGAGCGCGTCGAGGAACGCCTGGTCGCGCTCGGAGAGGGAGGCGCGGAGGCCGATCGCCTTGCGAAACGCCTCGCGGGCCGCGTTGATGTCGAACGAGCTCTGGAGCGCCGCATACCGGAGGTGCGCCGCGGCCATGCCAGGATCGGCCTTGCGCGCCCGATCGAATGCGGCAATCGCCGTGTCCCAGGTGGCATCCCGGATCGCCTGGAGCCCCTCGCGAAATGCAAGCCGCGCCGCCGCGCTGTCCGTGGGCGGCACGGGCAATTCGGTGACGGCCGTGGGCGCGGGGCCGGCAAGAGCGGCCGCCGATCCCGGCGCCTGCGAGGCCTGCACGTCGGCCGGCGCCTTGCGAAGGGCAAACGCGGCAGCGCCGGCCGCGAGCAGGGCGACGACGGACGCCGCGACCACCCAGGGCTTGCGCGCAGCCGTCGCGGGCGGGATCGAGGCGGCGACGGGCGCGCGGGTATCACCCGTCGAGACGAGGACGACGTTGCGGCGGCTCGTGATGGCCTTCGTGTCCTCCGCGGTGACGAAGGCGCGGAGGTTCTGGGCGATCTCGTCCATCGAGGCGAATCGCGCCTCGGGCTCCTTCGCGAGGGCACGCGCGACGATTTGCCAGACGCCGTCGGGCACGCTGGTGAGCTTCGGCGGTTCGTCGCTCAGGATCGAGGCCATGAGGCTGACGGCGCCCTTGTCCGAACGAAACGGGAGCTTGCCCGCGAGCAATTCATACGCGAGGACGCCCCAGGCGAACTGATCGGCGCGCGCGTCGATCTCCTCGCCGCGGAGCTGCTCGGGCGCCATGTATGCCGGGGTGCCGACGAGCGCGCCCTCGGCCGTCATCGTGGAGAGCGCGCCGTCCGCCGTGGGCCCGAGCGGATCGGCGCTCGCGCGCGAGAGCTTGCGAGCGATTCCGAAATCGAGGACTTTGACGGCGCCGTCGGCGCGCACGACGACGTTCTCGGGTTTGACGTCGCGATGCACGAGGCCCGCCTGATGCGCGGCCGAGAGGGCCCGCGCGATCTCGAGGAGGATCCGCAGGCGCGTACCGAGGGGTTCGTCCCCGCCGACGAGGGCACGCAAAGGGCGGCCCTCGACGAGCTCCATCGCGATGAACGGGGCGCCGTCGTGCTCGCCGACGTCGTAGATGGCGACGATGCCCGGATGGGAGAGCGCCGCGACCGCGCGCGCCTCGCGGAGCATACGCGCGACCGCACGGCCCCACGTCTCGCTGTCGGCCTCGTCGCCGCGGCGCAGCACCTTGAGCGCGATTTTGCGGCGGAGGCGGGTGTCCTCGGCGCGGTACACCTCGCCCATGCCACCCTCGCCCAAGAGCGACTCGATGACGTAGCGGTCGAAGGACTCCCCCGGCGAGAAACGCATGACGGGAACATCGTAGCCCGTAAAGCGGCTCCCGCCCAGGCAAGGATGGCGCGTTCGTCAGGGTCCGCGCCGGGGCTCACAGCCGAGCGCCTTGGCTCGACGCGCGACATCGCGCGCCGTGATCGAGTCCTTCGCCGCGCCCCAGCGCGAAAGGACCGTCCTGTACGCAGCGCACGCGAGATCCTTTTCACCCCGCGTTTCACGCGCGACCCCGATGCGATGCTGGTTCTGCAAATAGCCGACCGGATCCATCAACATGGCGCAATGGTTCGAGGCCTGGACGAGGTCCGGCAGCGCCGCGTCCATCTCGCCCGCGAGGAACCGGACCTTTCCGCGAAGCGCGGCGGCATAATGGGCGCGATAGAAAGGGGCGTCCTCGGGACGCACGGTGAAACGCGGCAACGCGGCGAGCGCCTCGCGCGCGTCGTCGGGCGTGATCGCAGGCAGGGCATACGCGGCGTACCAGGCGGAGGCGGCGTCGCCCTGATCGGCGCAGCGTTGTATCCAGGCGTCGCGATGCGCAGCGCGGTCCTCCGCCGAGATCAGGCCCGCGCGATGGGCGACGGCGTAAAACAAAGGGTCCGGGTCGACGATGCATCCCTCGACGCTGGAGCGGAGCGAGGCCGTCTGCCGCGCGAGGAAGTCCGAGGCGATACGGCCCGCATCCGCGGTGCGCCCGAGCTCGAGCAAAAGAAAGATTTGTTTGGCCGTGGGGCCGGCCCCATGATCGATGTCGCCGACGGTGCTCGTCTGCTGCCCGGCCTGGAGCGCGGACTCGAAATCCCCCGTGCCCGCGGCGAACCCGAAATCGAGCGTCAGGGCCTCGACCTGGAAGCCCGAGACGCGGAGCTTTTGCGTCGCCACTTCGACGACGGCGCGGACAGCCGCGTTCTCGCGGCCCTGCCCATACAGCGCGGACGCGAGATACCCATGCGCTCGGCCGAGGTCGGGCTCCCTCGCGATCCAGTTCCGCGCGACCTCTTCGAGGCCCACGCAGCGGCCCGACAAGATCTCCACGGTGGCCCGGTCGAACATGCAGTCGCCCGCGGTGGGAGCGATCTCGACGCACCGATCGAGCGCGCGCCTCGCGTCCTCGGTCCGACCGAGGGCGAGGAGCGCGCGGGCCTGGGTTTGCCAGCAATCGGCGTATCGATCGTCGAGCACGAGGCAACGCTCGGTGAGCGTGAGGACCTCGGCCGGGGTGTGGTGGACGAACGGGAAAAACCGCCAGTACACGAGCTCGGCGTCGCCCGGATACCGGGCCGAGAGCTCCGTGACGCGGCGGCGCATCTCGGTGAGGTCGGGCGGGTCGCGCTGCAAAAAGGGTTCGAGCGCGTCGAGCAGCGCATGATCACGCTCGCCGAGCGAGGACCGCAAAAGGAAGGCGACCCGGTAGGCCTCGCGCGAGGGGTCGAGGTCGTCGGAGTCGATCGCGACCATCGCATAACGGAGATGCGCGAGCGCGAGCGAGGGATCGGCCTTGCGGGCGCGATCGAAGGCGAGGCGCGCCGTCGACCAGGAAGCGTCACGCACGGCCTGGACCCCCTCGCGATACGCGACGAGCGCCTCGGGTTTGTCCGTGGTCGGGAGCGGGAGGTCGGTGATCGCAGTCCCGGCCGGAGCCGCGGCCGATGCGACGGGCGAGACGAGCGCGACGACGGGCGGTTTTTCGCGACGAACGGCAAACCACACGAAGGCCACGAGCGCGGCGAGGCCGGCGACGAGGGCGAACACGCGAGCCGCGGGGGAAGAGGCCTTCCCGGGCGGGTTTGGCGGGGAAGGCGGCTCGGGGGATGGGTCGTCTTCGATCGACAGGAGCGCGAGCTCGTCGGCGAGGGCGGTCATCGAGGGGAATCGATCGGCGGGGTCCTTGGCGAGCGCGCGCTGGACGAGGGCGCGGATTCCCTCGGGCGCGCGGGTCATCGGCTTGGGCTCGTCGGCGAGGATCGAGCTCAGGAGGACCGCCGGACCTTTGTCCGCGCGGAACGGGAGCTCGCCCTCGAAGAGCTCGTGCGCGACGACGCCCCAGCCGAACTGATCGGAGCGCGCGTCGAGCGCCTCGCCCGTGAGCTGCTCGGGCGCCGTGTACGCGGGGGTGCCGTGGAACAGCGACTCGGCGGGCTCGACCTCGAGCGTCCGCGCGCCAGGATCGGTCTCGCGATCGAGGCCACGCGCGATGCCGAAATCGAGCACCTTCACGGTGCCCGCGGCGCTCACGACGATGTTCTCGGGTTTGACGTCGCGGTGGACGAGGCCCGCCTTGTGGGCCGCGGCGAGCGCACGCGCGACGTCGTGCAGGATCTGGATCTTGCGTGCGTCGGGCGCGTCCCCGCCGACGAGCGCGCGCAAGGGCTCGCCCTCGGCGATCTCCATGGCGATGAACGCGGTGCCGTCGAGCTCGCCGACGTCGTAGATCGCCACGATGCCGGCGTGCGAGAGCGCCGCGGCCGCGCGCGCCTCGCGGAGCATGCGCGAGGACTCCTCGGCCCAAGCGTCCTCGGAGAGATCGGCGTCCTTGCGCAGGACCTTCAGCGCGATCTTGCGGCCGAGGCGCGTGTCGAGGGCGCGATACACCTCGCCCATGCCCCCCTCGCCGAGAAGGGACTCGACGACGTATCGGCCGAAGGTCTCGCCGCCCGAAAACCGCTTGAAGTCGGTCATGCGTCAACCGGCCTTCGTCTCGCACCCGAGCGCCTTCACGTGCGCGCGGGCCTCGGCCGCGGTGCGCGAGGCGCGCGCCCCGCCCCAGCGCGCGAGGACGCGGCCGAAGGCGTCACAGGCGCCCGAGCGATCGCCGAGGGCCTCACGGACGAGGCCGAGCAGGTGGAGGCTCTTCGTGTGGCGCATGTGCTGCGTGGGCATCATGGGCTCGAAGAGGCCGCTGCACGAGACCGTGGCGGCCACGAGGTGCGGCAGCGCGGCTTTGGGGTTGCCCGCAAGCCAATACGTCCGGCCGAGCGCGCTGTCGAGCACGAGGCCGAAGTGGAGGGAAAAGCTCCGTTTGGCGAGGACCTCCGCCGGCATCACGTCGAGCGCGGCCTTGGCCTCCTCGATGTCGCGGGCGACGAGCGCATAGCCGGTGGCCCACACGCCGATGCGATACAGCGGATCGGAGTGGACCTTCGCCCAGGCCGCGCGCTCGGCCTCGTAGACCTGCCGGGTGATGAGCCCGGCGGCGAGCTCGGCGCGGAGGAGATGCACGGAGACATCCCCGCTCGAAGGATCGGTGATCAGCGCCCCGCGGCGCGCGCGGAAGCTCTGGGCCTCGCGGCCCGCGTCCGCGTCGCGGCCCATTTCTTCGAGCACCTCGACGAGCGTGTTCGCCGCCCAGCCGTGCGCCCCCGCGGCCGGATCGTTCGCGACGAGGCGCTGGTGGTCGCGGAGCATGCGCTCGGCGTTCTCGAACCTGCCCACGGCGATCTCGTGCAGGATGAGGTGCTTCGAGGCCTCGGCCTCGAGCCCCTGCGCGCGGAACTGCGCCGCGGCCGTGTCGACGGCGGTCTTCACGGCGGCCTCGGGCGCGCCGCGCGCATAAAGCGCGGCCGCGAGCTGCATGTGGGCGGTGGGCGCCGTGCCGACCTTGGCGATCCATTCTCGCGCCCCGGCCTCGACGACCGAGCACCGGCCGAGCGCAATGTTCGTGTCGCCGCGATCCATGAGGCAATCGGAGGCGGCCGGGGTCGCCTCGATGCAGCGTTCGAGCGCCGCGAGCCCCTCCTCGATTTGCCCGGTGCGACGGATGAGCATGCGCGCCCGGCCCTGCAAGCAATCGCCGTAGAGCGGATCGATCGCGAGGCATCGATCGACGAGCGGCAGGACGTCGGAGGGCGGCAGGTACGAGTTCGCGAACATCGAATAGTAGTTCGCGATCTCTGCGTTGCCCGGGAATCGCGTCGAGGCGATCGCGAGGCGCCGGGTGGCTTCCCGGACATCACTCGGCGTGCGCTGGATGAGCGGCTCGTGCGCGTCGAGGAGGGCCTGGTCGTGTGGTTCGAGCGTCGCGCGGCCCATGACCGCGCGGCGAAAATGCTCCCGCGCGGTCGTGATGTCGGCGTCCCAGATGACGATGGCCATGCGCAGCCAGGCCGCGGTGAGGCCCGGATCGGCCTGCGTGGCGCGCGCGAACGCGGCATACGCCGTCCTCCAGGCGCCGTCCCGCAACGCCTGGAGCCCTTCCCGATACGCCGAGCGCGCCTCTTCATTGGCGAACGTCGGCAAAGGCAAGGCGGTGACGGCCGTCGGGACCGGCGTGAGCGCGGTCCGCGCGAGCACGGGCGGCGGCGCGGTCCTGGCCTTGCGGGCGAGGAAGACGCCGGCCGTCGCGAGGCCCAGGGTGACGACGGCAGCGAGGCCGAGGAAGCGGCGCGAGCGCGCAGACGCGCGCGTGGTCGCCTGGGGCGTGTGATGCGTGGCGGCGCGGCGCGCGCTCCCGCGGCTCGTCGTGCTGCGCGAGGAGGTGTTCGCGGGCGGGCGCGGCTCCCGCGCGGAAGGACGCGCGGCGGGCGCGGGCTCGTCGTTTCTGCGCACGAGCGTGGTGATCGGCGTGGCGAAGGGCGCGAGCGCGGAGGCGATGGCGTCCATCGAGGCGTGGCGATCGGCGGGCTCCTTGGCGAGCGCGCGCAGGACCACGGCCTCGATCTCCGGCGGCACGCCGTCCATCGGCGGAGGGTCGTCGCTGAGGATCGAGGCGATGAGGCTCACGGGCCCGCGATCCGAGCGAAACGGGAGCTTGCCCATGAGCAGCTCGTACGCGGTCACGCCCCAGGCGAATTGATCGGCCCGCGCGTCGACGGGCTCGCCCTTCACCTGCTCGGGCGCCATGTACGCGGGGGTGCCGATGAACGAGCCGTCGCCGGTGCGCGTCGCGAAATCGTCCTGCCCTTCGGCCACGCTCTCGTCGTCGGTGCGCCGCGCGATGCCGAAATCGAGGACCTTGATGGCGCCGTCCTCGCGGATCATCACGTTCTCGGGCTTGACGTCGCGGTGCACGAGACCTGCGCGATGCGCGACGCAGAGGACCTCTGCGACCGCGGAGAGCATGGCGATCCGCTCGCCGATCGGCGCGTCTTTGCAGATGAGGTCGCGCAGGAGCTTGCCTTGCACGAGCTCCATCGCGATGAAAGGCGTGCCCTCGTGCTCGCCGACGTCGTAGACCGCGACGATGCCGGGATCACTCAAGGCCGCGGCGATCCGCGCCTCGCGCAGCATGCGGCGCACCTGCCGGCCCCAGGTCTCGCTCGCGCCCTGGGCGTCGCGGCGGAGCACCTTGAGCGCGACGGCGCGATCGAGGCGCGTATCGTGCGCGCGATACACCTCGCCCATGCCGCCTTCGCCGAGCAGCGCTTCGACGACGTACCGATCGAACCTGTCTCCAGGCGAAAGGGGCATGGCGCAGCAGGGTAGCGCGGAGGGAGGTTCGCCGGAAGGAGGCGAGGGCGCGATTCAGCGCTTCAGGTGCTCGGATCTGATGCTGAGCGCGCCGCACGTGTCGTCGTCGAGCTCGTCGCGCCGGGCCGGGGGTACATAGAGCGTGGTCGCGGGCGTGAGCTCGGCCTCGACGAGCTTGCCGAGCGGGAGGCGCTCGATACGCGCGGGGCAATTGATGAAGACCGCGGCCTCGTAAAGCGTGACCTCGTGATTCTCGGGGTAATGCTCGAGCAGGCGGTCGACGAGCACGTGAATCCATTTGCCGCGGTTGCCCTGGGGCTGGTAGGTCGGGTCGCCGAAGTTGCCGACCTGCCACAGGATCAGCGCGGACGTGGGATCGACGGGCTTCTTGTACAGGACGAACCGCGTGGCCTCGTGGCTCAGGCAGCCCGGATTCGCGGGGTCGACGCCGAGGTCGGCGAACAGGCAATCCTCGGCCGATACGGCGGGCAGCATGATGGCCTCGTACCCCTCGGCGCGGGCCCTGCGGACGGCCTCGTGCGTCGGAAACGCGAATACGCCGGGATGGCCATACGCCGCGCAGCAGGTCCGATGGCCGTCGCGAACGGCGCTGAGGATCCGCTCGACCATGGCGTCGTACGCCTCTTTTCGCGAGCGACCCAGCCGATAAAAACGGCCGAGCGACTCCGCGGCGGGCTGAATTTGCTTGATCACCTGCTCGCCCACGATGTCGGCGACGAGATAAAACACTTTGCTCGCCGTCTTCAGCCTGGCAATGGTATCACCGGTGAGCTGACCGACCGTCCTGATGCCGGTGCCCACGACGGCGAGCGAACCCTTTTCTTTGATCATCCTGCGCGATGCCTCCCATGCTCGCGAATGCCGCGCGCCGAGCGCATCATTCGCCGCATTTCAATGCTTTCGCCCGAGCAGCGGCCGCCTGGGCCGTGACCGAGCCTTTTGCCCGGCCCCAGCGCCCGAGGACGGTGCGGTACGCGGTGCACGCGCCGGGTTTGTCGTTCCTTTGCTCCCGCACGAGCCCGAGGCGGAAGGTCGCGACGGTATGCTGGATCGGCTCGTCGAGGGCCGTACAGGAGCGAGCTGCGATCTCGAGGTGCGGCAGGGCGCGCTCCGGATCACCGGCCATGCTATGAAGGCCGCCGAGCCACATCTCCACCTTGGGCGCCATTTGCGTGTAGAATGCCGCAGGCTGCAGCGGGGGCTGCACCGCGAGGGCCTCCCGCGCCTCGGCCTCGCTCCGGGCGGGCGCCGCGTATCCGATGAACCAGACGGCCGCCTGCTTCGTATCGCCCGTCCCGTCGACCCAGCCGTTCGCCCACGCCTCGCGCGCCACGGTGTATCCCGCGGCGTCGAGCGCTCCTCCCCGCCGCTTCGCCCCGAGGAAGGCCATCGTCGAATCCCACCACGTGAGCTGAACGACCGGCCTCGTCCACGCCGAGCGTTGCGCGAGGAATCGATCCGCGACCTCGGCGGCCCGTTTCTCCTGCCCGAGCTCCTCGTAAAGCTGGACGAGCGCGAGCGCCGGGACGACGTGTTTTTCCTCCAGCGATTCGCCCGCGATGTCCTTCTCCAGATCGCGGGCGAGCCGCTCGGCGGCCTCGAAATCGCCGAAGACCAGGGCGTGATGAATTCGCAGCCGGCCGGCCTGCTCGATCCGTCCTTGATCCCGGAACCTCTTCGCCGCTTGCTCGACGGCGGCATTCACGGCCGGGGGCGGCTGCCCTCCGGCGTAGAGGGCCACGGCGAGCTCGTTGTGCGCGATCGCCGAGCTCGGATCCTTCGTGATCCAGCGCCGCACGTCCGATTCGAGCAATCCACATTGGCCGAGGTACTTGCGCGCGCGGATCCGCTCGAGCAAGCAATCCACGGACGCCGGCACGAGCTCGACGCATCGATCGAGAGCCGCGAGCGCGTCCTCTTCCCTCGCGATCCGGAAGAGCGAATAGGACCGCACCTGCCAGCAATCGGCGTACCTGGGATCGAGCTCGATGCAGCGGTCCGCGAGCGCGAGGAGCTTCGAGGGGTCCGCGCGTGTCTGGATGTCCATTTGCAGGGAGACGAGCTCGGCGTCGCCCGGGTATCGCCGCGAGGCCACCTCGACGCGCTTGACCGTCTCCGCCACGTCCGGAGGATCCCGCTGCAAGAGCGGCTCGAGGGCGTCGAGCAGGACCTGGTCGCGCTCCGTCAGCGTGCCGCGGAGCTGCACGGCGCGCTGAAAGGCCACCCGCGTCCCGGCGGTATTCGCGCGGAATCGCTCGATCAACGCCAGGCGCAGATATGCCGCGCCAAACCCGTTGTCGGCCTTGGCCGCGCGCTCGAAGGCCCCGTGCGCGACCTCCCAGGACGCGTCCCGCAAGGCCTGCAAACCCTCCCGAAAGGCCGCGATCGCCTCGGGGTTCGACGATCCCGAAATGGGCAAATCCGTGATCGGCGTGGCCGCGGGCGCGGGCGCGGCCATGGCCACCGGTGGGGGCGTGATGTTCTTCCGATACCAGAGCGTCCCCCACACCGCCGCGGCCACGACCCAGATCGCGCCGAGGCCCAGCACGGCCCAGCGTGGCAATCGACGCCCGAGCTTCGGCGGGGGCGTCGTCTGCATGGCGGGCGATTCGAGCGTGGTCACCGCCGTCGTCGTTTTCCCCGCGTTCCCCGGCATCTCCACGCGCACGACGGGCGGGGGCGGCGCCGTGCTCCGCCCGGGCTTGTCGATGTCCGGCGAGCGCATCGTGTGCGTCGGCAGCGCATTTCGCGCAGGCGGCGGCGCGGACTCCGACTTCGCCACGATCGGGATGCTGGGCAGCGTCTTCCGGGCGGGCAGCACACGCGCGTTCGGCGCCACGTCCTCGGGGGCCAAGGTCTCCGGCTGCGTGGAATCCGGCCCCGGGATCAAGACATCGTGCAGGCCGCCCGCGTTCTCGGACGCGACGTAAGGCGCGAGCGCGTCGACCACGAGGTCCATCGAGGAGAATCGGTCGACCTTGCGCTTCGCGACCGTGCGCTTGAGGACGCGCTCGATCACCGCCGGCACGAGGCCTTCGAGCGACGGCGGCTCGTCCTGGAGGATGGCCGAGAGCAGCTTGATGCCTTCGAGGTCGGCGCCGAACGGCACGCGGCCCGTGATGAGCTCGTACGCGAGCACGCCCCACCCGAATTGATCCGTCCGCGCGTCGACCGGATCCCCCGTGAGCTGCTCGGGCGCCATGTACGCCGGGGTGCCGACCATCACGCCTTCGCTCGTGACCGTGTCGGCGCCGCGCATCGACCCGACCTTGCTCAGATCCGCGCCGCGCCGCGTGGAAGCGACGGCCTCGTCGGCGTCGAGGTGCACGCGCCGCGCGATGCCGAAGTCGAGGACCTTGATGGCGCCGTCCTCGCGCAGCATCACGTTTTCCGGCTTCACGTCGCGGTGGACGAGGCCGGCGCGATGCGCGGCGGACAGGGCGCGCGCCACGTCGAGCAGCCACCCGAGCCGCGTGGGGATCGAGGCGCCGCCGCCGATCAAGCGCCGGAGCGACAGGCCGTCGATGAGCTCCATCGCGAGGTAGGGCAGGCCCTCGGCCTCGCCGATGTCGTAGATGGCGACCGTGTTCGGGTGGTTCAGCGCCGCGGCGGCGCGGGCCTCGCGCAGCATGCGGACGAGGGCGCGTTGCCAGCCCTCGGGATCGGCGGCGGCATCTTTGCGCAGGACCTTGAGCGCGACGCGACGTTGGAGGCGGATGTCGCGCGCTTGATACACCTCGCCCATGCCCCCCTCGCCGAGGAGCGCTTCGATCACGTACCGGTCGAAGGTATCGCCCGGGCGCAGGCGCATGGCGTCATGCTACCCCGCTGCGGGCGCAATCGCTAAGAACATGCTACGCGGCAAATTTTGGACAGGCGGCAGCCCGCGCCGGCTCACGTGTAGCCGGGCTGGATGCGATCTCGGACCCGAAGGCCCCTCGCGAGGAGCGAGGGGCACACCCGGGCGGCGCGACTCAAAACATGGCGAGCATCGGACAGTTCCACGGCGCCGAGGCGGGCCCGCCACGCTCCGTGCAAAGCCAGTCCGAAAACAACGCGGGGTTCGCGCTCTGAACGACCAGGCGCTCTTCCTCGCCGAGGTTGACCTTCTTCATGAGCTCCTCGGGATCCTCGAGGAACGCGGCCAAACGGGACGGATCGAGGGCCATATCGGCCAAAAACCGACCAAGAGAAGCTTCCACGTGGGGCTCCGTACGTCGTGCGGCTCTGAATCGACGATGACTCCATCGCCCAATTCGAAGGGACGACAGGCCGGCAGTGTTCCTAGTTTACGTAGGAACGCTCGCCCAAGGCAAGCCTTTTCTGTCTGGTGGGATCTTGCCGGTTCGGGGCGTCAGAACTCGGCGGGATCGGAGTGCGTGCCCATGACCTCGCGCAGGACGTCGCAAATCTCCTGCTCGGTGCAGTAGGCCTTCGCGGCGGCGATGATCGGGGGCATCAGGTTCGACGTGCCACGCGCCGCCTCGCGCACCGCCGCGAGCGCCTCGCGCACGGCGTTCGCGTCGCGGCTCGCCTTCACCTTGGCGAGGTTCTCGCATTGCGTGCGCTGCACCGCCTCGTCGATCTTGAGGAGCGGGATGTTCTTCTCCTCCGACGCGACGTACTTGTTCACGCCGACGATCACGCGCTGCTCGTCCTCCACCTCGCGCTGGAAGCGGTAGGCCGAGGCCGCGATCTCGCGCTGCGGATAGCCCTTCTCCACGGCCGCGACCATGCCGCCCATCTCGTCGATGCGGCGGATGTAGTCGAGCGCCTCGGCCTCGAGCTTGTCGGTCATCCATTCCACGTGATAGCTGCCGCCGAGCGGGTCGATCGTGTTCGCGACGCCGCTCTCCTCCGCGATGATCTGCTGCGTGCGGAGCGCGATCGTGACCGACTCTTCCGTGGGCAGCGCGTACGTCTCGTCGAGCGAGTTCGTGTGCAGCGATTGCGTGCCCCCGAGGACGGCCGCGAGCGCCTGCAGCGCGACGCGCACGACGTTGTTGTACGGCTGCTGCGCCGTGAGCGAGACGCCGGCCGTCTGCGCGTGCGTGCGGAGCTTCAAGCTCTCGGCCTTGCGCGCGCCGTAGCGCTCGCGCATGAAGCGCGCCCACATGCGACGCGCCGCGCGGAACTTCGCGATCTCCTCGAAGAAATCGTTGTGCACGTCGAAGAAGAAGGAGAGGCGCGGCGCGAAGTCGTCCACGTCGAGCCCACGCGCGATGCCGCTCTCCACGTACGCGAGGCCGTCCGCGATCGTGAAGGCGAGCTCCTGGGCGGCCGTCGCCCCGGCCTCGCGGATGTGGTAGCCGCTGATCGAGACCGTGTTCCAGCGCGGCACCTCGCGCGCGCAGAACTCGATCATGTCCGTCACGATGCGCATCGCCGGCCGCGGCCCGACGACCCACGCGTGCTGCGCGATGAACTCCTTCAGGCAGTCGTTCTGTACCGTGCCGCCGATCTTGTCGCGCGGGATGCCTCGCTTGTCGGCGAGCGCGATGTAGAAGGCGAGCAGCACGACGGCCGGACCGTTGATGGTCATCGAGGTCGTGACCTTGTCGAGCGGGATCCCGTCGAAGAGGACCTCCATGTCGCGCAGCGTGTCGACCGCGACGCCGCACATGCCGACCTCGCCGAGCGAGCGGGGCGAGTCGGAGTCGTACCCCATCAAGGTCGGGAAATCGAAGGCGGTCGACAGGCCCGTCTGGCCCTCGGCGAGCAGGTACTTGAAGCGCTGGTTCGTCTGCTCGGGCGTGCCGAAGCCCGCGAACATGCGCATCGTCCAGAGCTTGCCGCGGTACATCGTCGGCTGGACGCCGCGCGTGAACGGGTACTCGCCGGGCAGGCCGAGGTCGGCCTTGTAGTGGATGCGTTTGTCGACCGGCGTGGCGACGTCGAGGACCTCGAGGCCGCTCCAGGTGGTGAACTTTTGCAGGCGCGGCTTGACCTTGCGCTCGGCCTCGGCGACGGGGCCGATACGCCAAGCGGCGACCGCAACGCGCAGCGCGCGCAAGCCCTCGTCATCGAGCCCCAGGCTCTCTCCACCGCCGCCGTTCGTGAAGCGCTTCTCGTCCGATTCGAGCGCGCGTGCGTCGTCGTGTGCCATCGATCGCGAACCTCGCGGCCGCAAATGTAGCGCGCGAAAGCCCGGCTTGTCTTCTTCCTGCGGCTCTACATGCAGCCGGTCGGCTTGAACACGTCGGAGGCGACGGTCGTGGCGCCGACGTCGAGGCTGTCCTGGAGGGTCCCCGCGATCCGGACGCCCGCGGGCAAGCAGAGCGCGTTCTTCGTCTCGTCGGAGATCGTCTTGTCCCCGAGGTCGAAGAAGAAGTCGAGCGTGACCTCGCTGTCCGGCTGCACGGTCACGGGGAACGGCTTCGGGGAGATGAGCGACAAGCCGGACACGACGGACTGCTGGTTCGGCGCGTCGGTGATCGCGAGCGTGCCGAGCTGCACGCTGCTCGGACCACTCGCGCGTGGACCGAGCACGAGCTTCAGCGTGAACGAGCCGGTCACGGTGGCGCCGAGCACGCCGCCCTCGACGTCGGCGGTCGGCGCGACGATGCTCGGCTCGACGAAGACGACGTCCTCGTTCTCGCCGATGCACCCCGCGAGGAGCGCGGACAGGGCAAACACGAGCGGAAGAAACGCGCGCGGCTTCGACATGAGACGACGATAGATCAAGACGGCGTCGAGCGGCTGAAGATGAAGCGCATTGCAGTCGGCTCGATCCCGCCAATACGAGGCGCCGTCGGGGAGCGCAGAACCGCGCTTCGGTCCCGATTTCGATTTTCCGGAGAATGCTTCAGGGCGCCGGCGAGGTGATGCCCTTCGATCGCGCCTTCTCGCAGCCGAGCTCGACGCCCGTCGGACCCGCGTCGGTCCGGACGATCTTGAACTCGACGCGTCGGTTCTTCTCCCACGCGACGGCGTTGTTCGCCGGATCGACGGGGCAGAACGGGCCGTAGCCCACGGCGCGCAGGCGGCTCGCGTCGACGCCGCGCTCGATGAGCGCCTTCACCACGGACTCGGCGCGGGCCTGCGTGAGCTTCACGTTGGCGATCTCGATGCCGCGCACGTCGGCGTGGCCCTGCACTTCGAGCAGCTTCAAGCTCGGGTTGCCCTTCAGCGTGGCGGCGACCGCGTCCACGATCGGGAACGACTGCGCGAGGATCTCGGCGCTGCCCGTCTTGAAGAGGATCTTCTCCAGGATGAGGACGTTGTTGTCCTGCACGATGACGCTGCCCTTGTCGGGGCAGCCGTCTTCGTCGTCCTTGCCGTTGTACGTCTCGGGTTCGTCCGGGCACTTGTCCACGCCGTCGAGGATCCCGTCCGCGTCGTTGTCTTCCTCCGGGCAACCGTCGTCGTCCTTGAAGTTGTCCTTGTCCTCCGGCGTGTTGATGCACTGGTCCTTCACGTCGGGGATGCCGTCCTTGTCGTTGTCCTCCTCGGGGCAGCCGTCCGTGTCCTCGAAGCCGTCCTTGTCCTCGGGGTTGTCCGGACAACCGTCCTCGGCGTCGAGGATGCCGTCGCCGTCGCGATCGCCGCTGCGAACCTGCACGGGCTCGTCGACCGGATCCTGCTCGGGACAGCCGTCGGTGTCCTCGTCGCCGTCCTTGTCCTCGGGTTCGTCGGGGCACTGGTCGACGTCGTCGGGGATGCCGTCCTTGTCTCGGTCCTCCTCGAAGGGCTCGAAGACGAACGCGAGCATGCCGCGCTGCGAGGCAGACTGGAAGCCGGGCAGGTAGCCGACGCCGGCCGCGAGCGAGAGGTAGGAGTTTTTCTGGATGAAGACCTTGAAGCCGCCGAGGACCTCGGCGCTCAGGCGTTGCTTCGCGTCGGAGTCGCCGCCGAGGAGGTAACTCGCGTAGGTCTCGGCCGTGAGGTCGAACTTGTCGCCGATGCGCACGCTCGCCGCGAAGCCGCCGGTGCCGAGGTTCGCATACTGGAAGACGCCCGATTTGAGCTGCGCGAGGCCGGCCTGATCGAGGCCGAAGGTGGGGTTTGTCCCGGTGTGGCCGCGGTAGCCCGCGTTCAGGCCGAGGCGCACGACGTTCGTCTTGCCGAACTGCTTCTCGACGATGAGCTGGGGCCAGTAGAAGAAGCCGGGATCCGCGCCGAAGTTGCGTTGCCCGCCGATGCCGTAGCCGCCCTGGACGAGCAAGGCGAGGCCGATGGGGCCGTCGGGCGAGAGCAGGCGGAGCTTTCCGTGCACGGCGATGTGGCCGAGGGCCTGCGCGGTGAGGCCATCGTCGGCGTAGTTGCCCGCGGCGCCGGGGCCGATGTCCGTGACGCTCGTGCCGTAGTTGAGGACGACGGGCGCGGAGAGGCCGAGGACGAGCCGATCGGCGATGCCGTAGTTGAAGCTCAACGTGCCCTGCAAGGCGTGGTCGACGAGGTAGTCGGTGCCGTGGCCGGGGGCGAGCTCGAGGAGGTTTCTGCCGTAGTCGAGGACGAGGCCGAAGCTGATGGCGTTGCCGGGCAAGACGCTCGCGCCGTTGACCGAGAAGAAGCCACGCGAGTCGACGGCGGGCCGGAAGAGGTGCAGGTCGGCGCCCTCGCCGTTCGACGCGGGGATGCGGTCCGAGTTCTGCGCGGTCGCGGGCGCGGCGTGGGTGAGGAGCGCGGAGAGCGCCACGAGCGTCGCGACAGGGCGGCGACGCAGTCCGGTGAGAAAGCCAAGGGTCGTCATGACTCGGTCCTCGTCAGGCGGATCGTGCAGCGCGATTTTCGCGGAAACCTGAAAAACTCGTATCATCAGCGCAATACGACTGCAAAAGGATCGCAAGGATCACGCGGACCTCTCCGTCCACGTTCCGCATCGATCTGCTACCGTGCCCGGCCGTGCGCCGCCCTCGATCTTTCGCACGTCGCTCGCTCGCGGCCCTCGTGCTCACCGGGACGGTGGCCTACGCAGCGAACGCGAGCGCCCAGGGCAAACCCACGCTGAGCGGGTCCTGGTCGGCAAGCTCCGTATCGGAGAGCTGGTCTTTCGACGGCTGGGTGGACGCGTGCGGGCCGAAGCCGAAGGGTCAAGGCGGAGGCGGCGGATCGGTGCAGATCCGCGAGCAAGGCGGAGAGCTGTCGATCGTGGGCGCGGGGCGCGCCTGGAGCACGGCCGAGTGCTGGGAGCAAGCGCCGGGGCTCGGGCGCGTGAGCCACTCGCAGTCGGGCGGGGGGCGGTTCTGGCGGACGCGGTGCAGCCTCTCGAACGAGAAGGAGCGCATCACCGTGACGACGACGGTGTCGGCGACGGACACGTCGATCACGATGCAAGAGACGTCGGAGCACAAGGTCACGGTGGAAGGCGCGACGTGCACGGCGACGGCGAGCCGGTCGCGATCGTTCGGGCTCGCGAAGCGTGACGGCGAAGATGCGGCTCCGAGCGCATCGGCGAGCGCCTCCGCGAGCGCCGCTCCCTCCAGCCCCCCCGCGAGCCCGCCTCCGAGCGCCGCCGCGAGCGCCGCGGCGCCCGCGCCCAAGGAGCCGCCGAAAGAGTGCAAGGTGGCGGGAGATCCGGCCCGCCTCGAGGTGTACCCGGCGAAAAAGACGCTGCGGCCGGGGGATCGTTTTTCCTTCCGAACGGTGGTCACGGACAGCAAAGGCTGCCTTGCCTTCGTCAGGCCGACGTGGGCGGTGACGCCCGGGCCCTTCGCGGCGAAGGTGACCGTCGACGGGAGCGGGACCGTCACGGTGGCAGAGGGCGCCGAGGAGGGGCGGGTCGAGCTCGTGGCGACGGTGTCCGGCAAGGGCGTGCCCGTCGCCGTGGAGATCACGAGCCCGACGAAGTACGACGCGCTCCTCTCGGCAGGCACGCTCGACCCGCAGGGATCCGAGGAGGGCGCGGTGGCCGTCATCGCCACGGGCGCCGTGGGAGGGGCCAAGGGGGTCGCGGACGACGTCGGCCGAGAACGCAAGCAGACGTTCGTCGCGATCGTGATCGGCCTCGCCTTCGCCCTCGGCTTCGCAGGCCTCGTGCTGATGCGGCGCGGGCGGAGGCCCGCGGAGCCGGACCCGGAGACGGAAGCCGTGCTGAACGAGGAAGCGCAGGCAGAAGCGGAAGCCAAGGCCGAAACAGAGGCCGAGGCAGAGGCGCCGAAGGCCCAAGCCCCGGCACGATCCGCCCCCACACGCGCCGCGGCGCCGTCCGGGAAGGTCTGCCCGACGTGCGGGGAGCGCTACGGCGCGGAGGCGCAGTTCTGTGGGGCAGACGGCACGACGCTCGTGCCGCTGAACCGCTGACGTCCCGTCGGTAGATCCGGGTGGCTGCCTCGCACGTCGGACGAGCACCTGTAGGTAGCTTGATCGCGCTCGTGCGAAACCGTTATGCTTTGTGACGGCGTACGGAGAGGCCGGTAACGACCGGACCCGAGGTCCTCGGCGAGAGAGCAAGACGATCGTTCGTGCACGTGCGCGAGACCCGGAAGGGCAGCTTTCCCCATGAAGATTACGTGTCAGTCGTGCCAGGCGAAGTACACGATCGCCGACGAAAAAGTCGTCGGTAAGACCGTCAAGATCAAGTGCAAGAAGTGCGGATCGGCCATCGTGGTCAACGCGAACGAAGCCGCGTCCGACGCACAAGGCCAGGGGGGCCACTACGAAGACGACGACGACGGGGCGACCCGCGTCTTCTCGGGTGATCCGAACGCAGCCGCGCCAGGCGGCGGCGGCGGTGACGAGTGGACGGTGAACGTCGGCGACGACGATCAACGCACGATGTCGACCGCCGCGATCGCAGCCGCGTACGCGTCGGGCACGGTCACGAACGACACGTACGTCTGGAAGGACGGCATGTCGGACTGGCTGCCGGTGTCGCAGGTCGCCGAGCTCATGGCGGCCGTGGGTCGCAGCAGCGGAGTCGCCGCAGCCGCACCGCCGCCCGCGGACGACATGAACGCGACGCTGATGATGCCCGAAGGCGCAGGCGCCGCGCCCGCCGCACGCAACCAGGCGGCGGCGCGCAAGACGGGCGGTCGTCAGGATCTCTTCGGTTCGTCGAAGGGCGAGCCGGAGCCGGCGCGCGCCTCGGTGCCGCCCGCAGGGCCGAAGGGCAACGCGGTCGGCGAGCGCAACGAGAACTCGGTGCTCTTCTCGCTCTCGGCGCTCACCGCGGCCGAGAAGGCCGCCACCACGAAGGACGAGCCGAAGAAGAAGGACGGCCGCGGCGGCCTCGACGACATCATGAACCTCGGCGGCGGCGGCCTCGGCGGGCCGATGCTCGCGCCGCCTCCGCTCATGGCGCCCGTCGTGGAGCCGCCTCCGCAGCCGATGATGGCTTCGATGCCTGGCATGATGACGGGCACGCAGATGCCGCTCACGGGCACGCAGATCCCGCTGACCGGTACGCAGGTGCCGCAGGTCGTGATGGTGCAGGTGCCCGAGCAGAAGAAGA
Organism: Polyangium sp. y55x31; assembly: GCF_029946505.1. Classification (GTDB taxonomy): domain Bacteria; phylum Myxococcota_A; class Polyangia; order Polyangiales; family Polyangiaceae; genus Polyangium. Next base: position 42,731 of record NZ_JARZHG010000036.1, on the reverse strand, counting down.
GCTCGGCGGGCCTCGTCATCGGCATCGCGCTCGGCGTCATCGTCGCAGGCGCGGCCGCGTTCTTCCTCCTGCGCAACCAGCCGCAGAACACGACGACGACCGAGAACACGACGACGAGCGCGACCCCCACGGCGTCCGCCGCGCCCACGACGCCCACGGCCGCGCCCACGGACACGGTCGCGACGGCGCCCACGCCGGCGACCAGCGCTGCGCCCGCGGCCACGGATACGACGAAGGCCGGATCGACCGGCGGCGGCCCGGTCGCAGGGGGCACGGGCCCGAAGCCCAACAACACGGCCGCACCCACGGCGACGACGGCCGCGCCCACGACGACGGCCGCGCCCACGGCGGAGCCCCCGCCTGCGGAGGGCGGCAAGGAGTTCAACCGCGGCGCAGCTTCGTCGGCGCTCGGCTCGGCGGCCGGCGCGGCGAAGAGCTGCAAGACGCCGGACGGCCCGACGGGCACCGGCAAGGTCAAGGTGACGTTCGCGCCGAGCGGCAACGTGACCTCGGCGCAGGTGCAAGGCCCGCCCTTCGCGGGCACCTCGGTCGGCGGCTGCGTGGCCGGCGTCTTCCGCGGCGCGCGCGTCCCGCCCTTCGACGGCGCGCCCGTCAGCGTCACCAAGTCCTTCACGATCAACTGACGGGCTGGGCTCGCAAACGCGGGCCCTTCCCCGTACCCTCGGCAGCCATGTCCCAACGCCGAAGCTTCGTGCACCTCGGCCTCGGTGCGCTCGCCGTGGCTGGCATCGCCCTCACCGGCGCGTCGTGCGTGGCGAAGAGCCCCAGCAGCGTCTCGTGTGGTGAGGAGGTGCGTCCCTCCATCGATTGCTCGAGCGAGATCCCCGAGGGCGACATCGGTGTCCTGAACCTCGCCTCGGAGAAGGCGACGTTCGAGGATGTGGCGATCCGTCGCATCTCGGCGGAGACCGAGAAGTTCGTCGCGGCGCACACGCGCCTCTGCCGCGACTACAACGCGTGCGCGATCGACAAGGCGAAGTACGACGAGGAAAAGAAGGCGCTCCTCAAGCTCCTGAGCCCCGTCGGTTCGCTGGTCGCGGCGGTGAAACAGGCGTCTTCCGAGGAAGAGCGGCAAGCCGCGCTCGACGCGCTCTACCAGCACACGGTGCCGGAGGCGGAGCGCAAGGAAGAGCTGACGCTCACGCTGTCGATGGAGGCGGAGCTGCCGGAGAGCGCGGGCGGCGGGACACGCACCGTGAAGCCGGACGAACCGCTGCCGACGAACGCACGCGTGTTCTTCAAGGTCGAGGTCAAGCCGCGGGCGTACGTCTACATCTTCCAGAACAACGCGAGCAGCGGCCTCACGGTGCTCTTCCCGGACGAGCGGATCGGCACGAAGAACCCGCTCGAGGGCGAGTCACGCATCCCGAACGGGGACCTGCGATTCCGTTTGAACGAGAAGGACCTCGGCTTCGAGGACATCTACATCGCCGCGTCGCGCACGCCGCTGCGAGACCTCGACGAGGCGCTCGCGCGCGTGCGGGACGGCAAGATCACGCGCATCAAGGACGACAAGCTCCTCGACGGGATGAAGCACCTGCCGGTCGAGGGTGCAGGCGCGAAGAAGGACGCGAAGTGCCGCGACGTCGGGCTCGAAAGGTGCCCACGCATCCGTGGGCTCGAGCTCGACCTCGGCGGCGCGTCGGGGCTCAAGCCAGGGAGCAAGCCTCCGTCGCTCATGGCGCGGACGGAGCCCGGAGACGGGCTCCTCATGAAGGTGTTCTCGTTCCAGCACACGGGCGAGGGCGCGGCCTACAAGGACGCGGCGGAGAAGTTCTCGCGGCTGCCGGCGCCGAAGACGCGGGGCGGTGTGATCATCGAGCGCACGCGGACGCGGGGCGGCGTGATCATCGAGTAGAAGGCGTCACACGGCGCTCATGAGGGGCGCGCGGAGCGCACGAGCCGCCACGCTTCGTCGAGGATCCGCTTGGTCGGAGCGCGCAGAGGGGCCTGCCTCGCCTCGACGGAGCGCGCGAGCTCCGCAAGCAACGTGATGCCACCTTCCGCCCCGCTCCGCGCATGGTGCAACGCCGACCAGACCTCGGCGCGCGTGACGAGGTCGACGTCACCGACACCCTCCGCGCGCTTTCGCGCGTGCTCCGCGTCTTCCACAGCGCGCGGATCACCGAGCCGAGAGCGGATCTCGGCGCGACGAAGCAACGTGACGGCAGCGTAATAATCTTGCCCGCCGCTCATCGCGATCTCGATGGCCTCGTCGGCGGCCGCCTTGGCAGCCGTCAAATCACCGACCTGCGTGAGCGCGTCCGCGCGTACGGACTGTGAACCCATGAGCAGATCGGCGTTCCCCGCCGATCGGGCTGCGTCGGCCGCGAGCGCAGCAGCAGCGGCCGCGCGCGCAGGGTCGCCCGAGCGCAGATACGTCGTCGCCGTGTTCACGAGGACCTCGCGCTCGAGCGTCGCGAATTTGAACCGCTTCGCGCGCTCGACGATGCTCTCGAAGAGCGGAATCGCCGCGCTGAAATGGCCCCCGTTCGACTGCGCGATCGCGAGGTAGTTGTCCGCGTCGAGCTCGGCCCACGGAGAGCCGAGCTCCCGCGCGGCGGCGCGCACGAGCTCCGTAGCGCGGGAGAGCCGCGCCTGATCACTCGGGTCGACCTCGATGATCAGCTCCAGGCGCATCGCGAGCGCCCGGTACCGAAGCTCCAGCGGGCTCTCCGCCGCGAGCGTGATCGCCTCCTCGGCCAGCACGAGCCCGCGTCGACCTCGCACGAGCCGCGCCGCTGCGAGCCGTGTCTCGATGCGGAGCAAGAGTTCTCCGTGCGCGTCGGCGTCCGCGACGAGTGAGGGGTCGTGATCGGACGGTAGATGCCGGAGCGTCGCGGCGAGCGCGAGCGTGAGCACGCGGGCTTCGAGGCGAACGTCCATGTCCGTGACGCTGTCGAGGTGGATCCTCGCCAGTCGATCTTTCGCCTCGGCCGCGCGCCCCGCGCGGAAGAGCGCGTCGACCCCATGAAGCTCGGCGCGCGCGCGCTCGGCGCCCTTCGTCACCTGCGCGAGTTTTTCGGCGAGCTCCATCGCCCGTTCGAACTCGCCGCCCGCGAGCGCCTTCGCGACGGCCTTGCCATACCAGCGCGCGGCCTCCTCGCGCTCGCCGAGCGACTCGTGACCGGCCGCGAGAAACGCCGCGTTCTCCTCGGCGACATCGCTCCGCCCCACGGCTTCGAGCAGGCTCCGGTGGACACGCCGGAACCACGGCTTCTGCCGCACGTCTTCGAGCGCCGCCTGCCGCACGATCTCCTGGCCGAACCCGTGCTCCTGCCGCTCGCCGCGCACGATCAGCAGACCCGACTCGACGAGCAATTCGAGCGCCTGCTCCACGCTCCTGGCGTTCGTCCCCGCGGCCTCCACCGCCGCGACGAGCTGCTCCACGGGCAAACCCGAGCCGTAGAGAGCGACGCACGCGAGCACGTGTTGCGCGGCCCGCTCGCCGTCCGAGCCCGGATCGAAGAACGAGTCGAGGCGCGCGCGCAAGAGGTCACGCACGCCCGGCACCGAGGCGCGCAGGATCGATTCGTCGCGCGGTCGCCACGCGGCGTCGCGCCACACGAGCGCGCCGGTCTCGTTCCACACGAGCAAGGGCTGCACGAGGAAAAACGGCACGCCGCCCGCGCCTTCGACCACGACACGCTCGATGTCCTTCGCGATCGGCGCGACGTTCTGCACGAGGAAGGAGGCGTCCTTCGACGAGAGCGCGTCGAGCATGACGCGCGTCGTCCCCGTGCCGATGCCCTGCTCGACGCGGGCCACGAAGCGCCGCAGCGCGACGCTCGGGTTCGGCTCGTCCCGCACGGTCACGATCACGAAGAGGCGCCCGCGTCCCTTGCGGATCGCTCGATCCGTCAGCATGCGCAAGAGCCCGTGCGTGTGCTCGTCCGCCCACTGCGCGTCGTCCATGTCGAGCACCGTGGGCTCTTCGAGGCTCGCCTCCACGAGCGCCTCCTCGATCGCCTCGATCGACGCATCCAGCGCGGCGCGCGTCATCGCGGCCTCGACCGAGAGCGCGCGCTCGATCGCGTCGCGCATGCGGCCGAGCCCCTTCACGCCCTCGATCGCGGTGCGGATCGCGCGGAGCGGCGTCCGGCGTTCGACCGAGCAACGCGCGTCGATCACGCGCCCGAAGCCGTACGCCGCGGCCGCCGCGACGATCTCGTCCGCGACGCGCGTCCTTCCCACGCCGAACGATCCCGTCACGAGCGCGACGCGCACGCTGCCCGCGGCCGCCTCCTCCGCGGCGCGCTCGAGCACCTTCACGGCCGCGTCCCGACCGACGAGGCGTGGCCTGTCCGTGAGCTCCTGCGGCGCGTTCTTGTCCTCGCCCACGAGCTTGCGAACGGCGCGATCGATCGGCTGGTGCTCGCGGTGCTCGCCGATCTCCGGATCGGTGCAGCGCCACGGCTTGCCCGGCGCGTGCGGGCCATCCGCGAAGAGCAGCCGCTTGTCGACGAGCGGCAGGTACGGCGAGACGGGCATCCACGTCCCGTCCTCGCGCACCACGTACGCGACGCCTGCCTCGACGCCCGCGGGCACCGCGCCCTTCGTCTTGCGCCAAACGCCACCCCGGAGCGGCGTGCCCATGCGCGCCTCGTACATCGGCGGATCGAGCGACACCACGCACCGGAGCGACAGCGACAGGAGCGCCTCGGTATTTTCGAGAAGCGCCATCAGCTTCTCCAGCGCGTTGTCGCCGGAGCCGCCACGATGGATGAAGTCGTTACGAGCCGAAACGAGCTCGGTCAGCGGGCGCTGCGAGGTGAACGCGAGCATCTGCGCGAGCGCCGGGTCGTAGGGCTTGAGCGCGTTGCCGACGGTGCGCGTGAGCTCGCACCACATCCCGTCCGAAATCCGCGCCGCCCGCGCGAGCGCTTCGGCCAAAGGCCTTGGCGCCGCCGCGCCGCCGAGCTTCGCCACGAGCGCGGCGAGGCCGAGGGAGAAGCCGTACCGAACGATGCCGATCCCGAGCTCGAAGAGGCGCTTGCGCACGCCGGTCGCGTCCCCCTCGGCCCGCGCGATCTCCACGCCGACCGCGAGCGTCGCGACGGGCTCGGGCATCGTCGCGATGGACGCTGCGAGTTCGTCGAGCTTGTCCTCGTCGAGCGGCTTCGGCGGCCGGAGGCTACGGAAGGTGCGTCGATCCGCGTGCTCCTCGTCGGCGGAGACCTCGTCGCGCGCCTCGTCCGGAGCCTTGCCTTCGTCCAGGGTTTCGACCACGGCGACAGCGTAGCGCGTAGCCGCATTCGCGGCGGCAGAACACGCCGTAAAATCAGGTCGTTGGGTGCCCCACGAGGTCTTCGACCTCTTCAGGCCGGAAGCCGAGCATCACGGGCTCGGGAACGAGCCGCACGCCGAAACGCGCGAGCACGCCGTCGCGGATGCGCCGCGCGAAGCGGAGGATGTCCTCGGCGGTCGCGCCGCCGCGGTTGACGATCGCGAGGGCGTGGCGCGTGGACAGACCGACCGGGCCGTCAACCGTGCCCTTCTTGAATCCGGCACGCTCGATGAGCCACGCAGCGGGGAGTTTTACGCGACCCGGGCCCGCGGCGAACTGCGGAAGGTTCTCGCCGGGCTCGAGCACGTTCGCGGCCTCGATGCGCGCGCGGGCTTCGGCGAAGGCCTCCTCGTCGAGCGTCGGGTTCACGAAAAACGAACCGGCGCTGCGCGCGTTCTCGTCGCCCGCCTCGACGAGCATCGACTTGCGACGACGCAACTCCAGCACGGCCTTGCGTACCTCGGCGAGCGAGGGCGAAGGCCCGGCGCCGGTGTCGCGCAAATACCGATCGAGCTCGGCGTACCGCACGGCCGCCGAGCCGCCGCGCTGAAGGGAAAACGTCACGCCGACGATCACGAACCTGCCGCTCGCCCGGCGCTTGAACACGCTGTCGCGATAGCCGAAGCGGCAGCCGAGCCGATCGATGCCCACGGTCGCGCCGCTGCGCCGATCGATCCCGTAGACGAACGTGATCACGTCGCCCGCTTCCTGACCGTACGCGCCGATGTTCTGGATCGGCGCCGCGCCCACGTCGCCCGGGATGCCCGAGAGGCATTCGAGCCCGGCCCAGCCTTGCTCGACGGTCATCGCGACGAGCGCGTCCCACGGCTCGCCCGCGCCTGCGCTCAGCGTGACGCGATCACCTTCGATCGCGTGGTTGTAGCCGGAGACCGCGACCCGCAAAACGAGCCCGTCGACGCCGCGATCCGCGACGAGCACGTTCGAGCCGCCGCCGAGCACGGTGACGTCGAGGCGCTGGCGGCGCGCCCAGGCGAGCGTCTCGTGCACGGCCTCCTCGGTGCGCGCCTCGACGTAACGCGCGGCCGGTCCGCCGACGCCGAGCGTGGTCCGAGGCGCGAGCGGCACGTCGAAGAGCATGCCCACCGGTGCACGCACCGACTCGGGCGGCTGGGGACGCATGGTACGCAAGCTCAGGGCGCCACCTTCACGCGCGTGCCGGCCATGAACCCGTCGTCCACGGCGCGCACGCGCTCGACGAAGCCTTCGTAATCGTTCGCCGACACCGTGCCCGTCGGCAGATCGAGCAAGAACGACTCCTCGATCACGCCCTCCTTGTACGTGCCCTCGCGGGACGCGGAGAAGCCGTCGTGCGCGACCTTCACGGACGCGGGCGCGCGCGCGATCGTCGCGCCCTTGGGCAACTCGATGCGGCGACGCACGCGGTACTGGAGCGGCCTGTCGATCGTGAGAGCACTCTCGCGGCCCGCGCGCGACGCGTAGAACGAGGCGAGCGTGCTCGAAAAACCTCGCGCGAGGTGCATCGGTTCGAGGCCCGGGAGCAGCCACGTCTTGCCGTCGCGGGTCTCGGGCTGCGAGTAGCCGAAGATCGCGATCTTCGCGCGCACCGAGACCTCCCACGATCCCTCGCTCGATCCGAGCTCGACGTCCTCGACGTCGGCCCACGGCACCCACGTGAGCACCACGTTGCGCAGCATCTCGCGCCGATCCGTGCCCACGACCGTATCGAGCGAGTCCGCGAGCGACTGCGCCTCACGCCCGTGCAGCGCGATCGAGAACGTGCCACGCGCGACGCCCGACGGATCGAGCGCGAGCCGGATCTCGATCTCGTCGCCCTTCTCGCTCGCGTCGCCCTGCACCGTGACGAGGCTGCCGTCGGGCAGGATCGCGTTCCTGCCGCGAAGCTCCGGGCTCACGCGGCCCGGAGGCAAGGGCGGGCCATCGACGTCCGCGTCGATCCAGAGCTCCCCCTCGGGCAAACGCGCGACGACGAGCGGATACCGGAAACGACCCACGTGCGGCGGGAAATCCGCCGCGCCGCTGAACGGCTCGGTCTCGGCGATCGCGAGGCGCGCGTCCACGCCGAGCTCGCGCAGCGCGCGCCACACGACGAGCGCGCGGCTGCCCTGACCGAGCTCGAGCACCGTGCGCGCCGTCGTCTGCTGCGGGCCCGTGCCGTACATCGCCGACACGTCCGAGAGCTCGCCGCCGCCGGGCACCTTCACGCGTTTGCCCACGGCCGTGACCACGCGCTCGACGAGCGCGCGCGACGGCGCCGTGACGGTTCCGGCGGCTTCACGGGCGAACCGCGCGACGTACGGATCCTTGTCTTCGAGCGCGCGGACGTGATCGTCGAGCAAGCGCCCGAGGTTCGCCCAGGTCTGCGTGCCGAAGCTGATCGTCACCGACTGTTCGAGCCGCGGAACGCCGTCCTCGATGCGACGCGGCTCCTTGTTCTCGATGCGCCAGACGCGGATCTCGTCGCCCTTGTCCGTGCGCACCTGGGGCTTGCCGAGCAAGGGATGCGACCAGAGGCCGAGCGCGAGCGAGGCCGGGCGGCGCAGCTCGATCTCGGCCTCGCGCACGCCGGTGCGGGCCGGCAGGAGGTCGGGCCCGTCCACCACGATCTGCCCGCCCGCGTCCGGCACCACGAACCCTTCGAGGATCTGCTCGACGTAGTCGCCCTTTTCGAGCTCCGAAAGATCGCTGTGGCTCTGCGCGGCCATCGCGACCTGATCGGGCTCGACCACGCGGCCGTCGCGCTTGTGGATCCGGCGCCGGAGCAAGCGCTGCGCGGCGTTCGCCTCGATCGCGGGGCCGTACGAGACCGCGCCCTCCGCGACGTCCGTCGTGCCCGACACGCGCCGCAGATCGTAGACGAGGTACCGGAGCACGCCGCCCGCATCCACGGCGTATCGCTCGACGTGCCGCAGCACCGCGGTGCCCGCGCCCGGCATCACGTTCGCCGCGCGATCCGCCGAAACGAGGCGCGCGCCTTCGGCCTCCAGGTCACGCGCTTGATCCGGTTCGAGCGCGAGGATCCGGCGCAGGATCGGGATCGCGTACGGAGCGTCGGTCGCCACGCGTTGATCCCGTTCGAGGCGCGGACGCACGAGGTCGGAGCGATTCTTCCCGGCGGCGAAGCCGAGCGCGTCGAGCAAACGCCTCCGCGCCGGCGGCGTCGCATCGTAGGCCGCGATCGCCGCGTCGAGATCTCCCGCGAGCACGTGAAGCCCGACCTCCGAATCGCGGAACGCATCCGGCGCCGAGCGCAGGCGCCGCACACGACCGAGCTCCTCCAGCGCGGCTCGCGTGTCCCCGCGCTGCTGATGCGCGTACATGCACGCGAGATCCGCGCGGCTCGTCCCTCCCGTACACGCGGCCTTCACCGCATCCGCGCCGACCCGCCCGTGCAGATACGTATCGATCCGCGCGAGCAGCGGCGATCCCGGCACGGCCGTCTCCAGCGCGCGATACGTCTCCTCCGCGACGTCGAGCATCTGCCCACGCTTCGCCGCCGCCGCCACGTACGTGAGCGTCATCGGATCCGTCACGGCCTTCTCGGCGGCGGGTTTGTCCGCGGCTTGCCCCGGCGCCGGCGGATGCACGCCGAGCTCGCCGAGCGCGTCCGCGAGCCCCTCGACCACGCGCCTCCGCTCCGTCAGCGCCGCGCGCGTCACGAGCGCCTCCCAGGCCTTCGGCCACCCCGCGAGCGTCTTCTCCGTGTAGGCGCGCAGCCGCTCGATCTGCTTCGAATCCGGCAGATCGTCGGCCTTCGCCGTCGCGCGCGCGGCCAGCAAAAACAGGCGCGGGCTGCTCGTCCCCGGCAAACCTCGGTCTTCGAGGAGATGCTCGGCCTCGCGCGCCTCGCCGAGCCCGAGCAGCGCGGCCGTCGTGAGCGCGAGCGTCGTCCCGCCGGGCCTCCCCCACGTGACCTCGATCGGCGTCGCGGCTCCGGTCTTGCTCACCGTCGCGACGTCCCCCGCGCTCGGCGCGCGCAGCGGCAAGGGCAGGCCATCGTCGCCCCACACGTCGAGCTCGATCTGCTCCCCGTCGCTCATCTGACCGACCCGCACGACCACACGCGCGCGCCCCGCCGGCAGGTCGATCCGCCCGAGCCGCGTCACGGCCCCGTCGCCGGCCTCGAAGCCGCGACGAAGCACGCGTGTCCCCGCGACGTCCACGACCGCCGCCGACGTCGACGAGAGCGACAAAAACACCTTCTGCGCGCGCGGGTTCTCGATATCGACCACGAGCGCACGCACGCCCGGCAGCGAGAACGTCGCGTTCACGTCGAGCCCGCACGCGTCCGCGCGCACCACGTGCGGCGTCACCTCGGCGAAGAACGGCCGCGCGCCCGGGTACGTCGCGCCAAACGCGCCCGTCGGCGCGACCTGCGAGGGCTCGGCGAGGCCACGCAACGCGGCGAAGTCGAGCGGCGCGATGAGGGCCGCTTCCCGCGCGCATCCGCGCCGCTCGCCCCACACCATCGCGGCCTGCTCTTGCCCCACGTACATCGCGAGCTCGTGCAGCGCCGTCGCCAGCATCCCGCGCATCACCGGGAGCGCACCCGGTTCGTCGCCTCGCGCGAGCCGCTCCCCGGCCTCGGTCCACGCCGCGCGTAGCCCGTCCACGACCGCGGGGATCCCGTCCCGCGAGCGATACGCGACGGCCTGTTCTCCGGGCAACCCGAGCGCATCGACCTCCCGGAACACGAGCGCGTCGAGCGACGCGACGACCGTGGCGAGCGCCTCGGGATCACCCGCGTTCGCGATGGCCCGATGGATCGCGTCGAGATACTCCGACGACGCGAGCGGGTTGATCGCCTCGGCGTCGAGCGCCTCGACGAACGACTCCGCGAGTTTGGCGGACAGCGGCGTCTGCGGCACGACGGGCGTCGAACCAACACAAGCGGCGACGAGGAGCGCCGCGGAGACGAGCCCGAGGCGGGCGGAGGAAAGGCGCATCGGCGGGCTCCATGCTGCCTCATCCACGCGCGCTTGGCACGCGCGGCGAGGTCACGCGCAGGCTGCTAGGCGGCCGGCGATTCTTCGTACACGCGAAGGCCGTACTTCTCCATGCACCAGAGAAGTCCGATGACCAGGCTCCGCTTGTCGTCCACGAACGAAGGTTTTTTCCCTTCGAACGCGTGCCCCACGAACTGGAAACCCCAGCCCACGGTGAACATCGCCCCCGCGAGCGGCAGGCCGACGAGCGTCGCGCCCACGGGGAAGCTCATCGCGATGAGGGGGATGCCGATCTTGTGGCAAGCCTGGTTGCGCGGATCGCGGTGATCGTCCTGGTATTTGTGGAGGAGTCGGGTCCACTCGGCGTTCAGGGAAATCATGGTCGGGGCGCGGAGACTACCACGAGCGCCCCGGGCGCTGCCCCCTCCGCGAGCCCGGGCCGAAGATCCGCGAGGGCGGCCCCGAAGGCGGCTCCGCGCCCGCGAGCAGCAGCGTCGCCTCCTCGCTCACCGCCGCGCCGTCGGACGCCTCGCCGCTCGTCGTGAGCGCATCCCCGAGCCGCCAGAGCGAGTCCGCGAGCTGGTAACGCACCTCCGCGTTCTTCCCGCTCGCAGCGTAGAGCTTCCGATCGATCGCCACCGCCTCGCGATACGCCGCCACCGCGCCGATGACGTCGCTCGCGTGCACACACGCGTCCGCGAGCCGCTTCAGCGAATACGACACCTCGCCGAGCGCCTCCGGCCCTTCGCCCATCGTCGAGAGGACCCGACGCCGCAGCAAGAGACACTCCGAGAACGCCACGGTCGCGTCTGCCGGCTTGTTCGCGGCGAGCCGCGCGTCGCCGATCCGCTCGAGCGCATCCGAGAGCTCGAGCAGCGCATCCTGCCCCTCGTCGCCTTGCCGCATCGCGCGGATCGCCCCGAGCGCGAGCTCCTCGAAGCGCGACGCCGCCACGTGCTCGCGCCGCTCCCGCGCGATCCGCGCCGCCAGGCAATACCAGGCCGGCGGCACCTGCCCTGGCATCCGCGCGCCGTACATCGCGATCGCCTTTTGCGCGTGCACCGCCGCGCGCGACAGATCCTCGTTCTCCGTCGCGATCTCCGCGAGCACCGCGAAGACACGCGCCTCGTCGAGCGCATCACCTCGAACGCGGAGCAGCGTCGCCGCCTCGTCGGCCGCGTCCTTCGCGTCCTGCAGCCGACCTTGCCGCAAGAACCCTTCGGCCGCGTCGACGAGCGCATGCGCGCGGATCACCTCGGGTCGCGGCGGCGGAGGCGGCGGCGTCGGCCGCGAGCCCATCGAGGCGGGCGCGAACGGCGCTGCCGGGGGCGTCGACGCGCGCGCCGAGTTCTCCGCTTGCCAGGCCTTGAGCCGCTCCGGGTTCTGCGAGATCGCCACGAGGTCGTCCGGATCGACCGACGCGGCGCGCATCGAGCTCGTCGACGGTCGCGACCCGCGCACCGGCGGCGGCGTGCTCGAACGAACCGGGCCTGCATTGCGCGGCGTGATCAGGAACGACAGCGCCTTCACCTGCCAGAGATCCGGCGCGGCCTTCGACACGGGGTCGACGACGCCCGGCGGCGCGGCGAGCACGATGCCTCCGAGCAGGACGCCGCGCAGCTCCTCGAAGAGCGCTTCGATCTCGATCACGGTCTGCTCCCAGGCGCGCGTCCACGGTGTCTCGGGCGCGCCGGGCGCCTCGGCGTGCAGCGCCTCGATCCACACGAGCGACGCGTTCGCGAGGCTGCGATCTTCGAGCAGACGCGTGGGCAGGCCGAGCAGCTCTTCGGGTGTGCTCGGCACGAGCGTCACCATCACGTGATTCTCGGCCGTCACGTGCCGCTCGACCCGCTGCCGCAGGGTGCGTATCTCCACCGGCACGGGGGAGAACACGAAGCCGACCCAGAATCCGATCACGTTGTCGAGGCGGTCGCGGAGGAAGTCCCACGCCACTTCGCCGCGGATCGCCGGTGCTTTCGGCGCCGGTTGTTCTCCCTGTCCCCAGGCTGTCATCGGTTCGTGATGCGCGCGAGCCGCCCTCGAGCGGCCTCCGGCTCCCAGCAAAACCTTATCACCATCGGGGCGACATCGCCCTGTCACGCGCACGAACCTTTACGCCCTCGCCCACCATGCCCTACCCTACCCCCACCTTCATGCTGCGCCGAGTCACTCGATTTCTTCGTTCCGTCCCGCACGCGGGGCTCGCGGTCGTCCTCCTCGCCTCTGCGTGCGGCGGTCAGCAAACGCAGACCAAGCCGAAGCAGGCAACGAATACGAAAACCGAGGCCACGGAGCCCGAGGACGACGGCCCCGCGCTCGGCCCCCTGACGCTCACCCTCCCCGACGCGCCGGCGTCGGCGTGGGTGGGACAGCGCGGCAACTACGTCGATACGCTGAGCGGCATCTGGGGCCTCGACAAGCTCGTGATCGCCGTCGGCGGCAGCGGCACGATCCTGCGCAGCGAGGACGCCGGCATCAACTGGACGCGTCAGGCCTCGCCGAAGGACGCGTGGCTGCGTTGCGTCTGGGGCAGCGGACCGGACGACATCTACGTCGTGGGCGGCAATGCGATCATGCACTCGACGGACGGCGGCATCACGTGGTCGCCGCAAAAGGTCCCGATCACGGGCACCTTTTTCATGGCGGTCTGGGGGAGCGGCCGCGATGACGTCTACGTCGTGGGCGGCGATGGAAACATCCTGAACACGACGGACGGCGGAAAGACGTGGACGAAGGACAACAGCGGCGTGGTCGGCACGCTCTACGACGTATGGGGCTCGGGCGCGGACGACATTTACGTCGTGGGCCAGGCGAGCAAGGACGGCGCGCCGATCGTGCTGCAATCGAAGATCGGCGGGCACCTCTGGGCGAAGCTGCCGGTGGACTCGCTCGACTCGCCGCTCAGGCAGATCGACGGGGCGAGCGTCGATTACCTGTACGCGGTGAGCGCGAAGGGCACGGTGTACGAATCGAACGACCGCGCGGCGAGCTGGAAATCGATCGGGAGCTTCGACGGCGACGAGCTCCTCGGCATTCGCGTGGTGGGCAGGGGTGACCTCTACGTGGTCGGCCGCAACCAGCAGTTCCAGCACACGACGGACGGCGGCAAGACCTGGAAAGACGAGCTCAACTGGCCCCACGGCGCCGCGGGGATTCAGGGCATCTGGGGCAAGGGCCCCACGGAGCTGTTCCTCGTCGGCGAGGGGACGCTCGAAGCCGGGCAGAAGGGGAGCCTCGTGCGGCGGAGGTGACGGCGATGGCGGACGCGCGTGCTACCCTTGGCAGCATCATGGGCACGGCCGAGCGTGTTGTCCCGAACCAGCGCATGACCTTCGAAGAGGCGGCCCGTCTCGATCCTGACGAGCAGGCGGGCGAGATCGTCGATGGGGAGTGGGTTCCGATGACCAGGGGCACGTGGCGACACGGAGAGCTCGTTCTCTCGATCGGCTTCTTGCTGAGGCTTTATGTACGCGAGCAGCCTGGCTGGAGCGTGTCCGTTGCCGATCCGGGGGTGAAGCTCGCGCGAAACCCTGATCGCCTACGCGGCCCCGACGTCGCCATGGTGCGAAAAGAGCGGGTGCCCACGGGCAAAGGCGTGGACGGCTGGCTCGAAGGGGCGCCGGACATCGCCGTGGAAGTGGTCAGCGACAGCCAATCCATTTCGGAAATGACCAAGAAGGCGCTCGAATACATCGCCGGCGGGTCACAAATGGTTTGGCTCGTCGATCCGGAGCCCCGCCGCATCGTGCTCTTCACGCCCCCCAATCAAGTGAAGATCCTCGGCCCCGACGACACGCTCGACGGCGGCGACGTGCTGCCTGGCTTCTCCTGCCAGGTCGCGGACATGTTCACGTGAGCTAGCGCACCGTATCTGGCCTCATCTTTTTTTCGTTCACATCCCGGAACCTCCGCAACCACCGGTCGAAAGGCAGGACGAAGCGGCCCTCGTGCCGCGCTTCGCCTGCGCTCCCCGACCTTTTCTGTGGCCACGCCGACGACGGCGTGCCGGACGGAGGATTCCATCATGCGCACCACGACTTCGCTCTCGCTCTTCGCCCTCCCGCTCGCGCTCGGCGCCTGCGTCGACCAGGGCGCCTTGCCCGGCGATCTCGAAGGCGACGACCTCGCCGAGGAGACCGCCACCATTCGGATCACGGTCCTCGATCACGACGACAATGGCGAGCAGACCGAGAAGGTCGTCGACATGGACGCGCGTGAATTCGCGGCCCTCACGGCGAAGCGCCGCGGCGCGCCCGCGGGATCCGCTCCCGTGGCGGAGGGCGAAGGCGACGTGGGCACGTCCGCGCAGGCGCTCACGGTGCAGAGCAATGCGGCGAATTGCACGTCGAAGGGGCTCCTCATCTACTCGCAACCGAACCGCGGCGGTGAGGTCCTCTGCTTGATGACCGTGGGTCACGAAGCCGCGGGCACCACCGGCTTCTCGCTCCCGGCCGATTGGCGCCGCGAGAACGGCGGTAAGTATCCGATGAGTTACTGGTCCGGCGACGACGCCGGCCGGTTCGCGGCGTATTTCTCGGAGATCGCGTTCGGCCCCTGGATGGTCGTGAATTACGCGCCTTATCCGGCCACCGACGCCGTGTACGTGTACATGCAGCGCTTGCTCGGCGCGCCGGCGACGGATCCGTCGATCGCCGTCCCCTCGAATCATCCTCTCGTCCACAAGATGGCCGCGAAGGGGCACCAGATCTACGTCTGCGACGGCTCGCAATGGGTCCTCTCGGCGCCCTCGGCCGTGCTGCTCGACCCGCACACGCCCTTCGACGTCCTCGGCCACCATTATGCCGGTCCGCAATGGCGCGGCACGGACGGCAGCACCATCCGCGGCCGGAAGGTCTCCGAGGTCCCGTCGCCCGATCCGAATGCGATCCCCTGGCTCAAGATCGAGGTCATCGAGCGCTCGGGCAGCGGCGTCTTCTCGCCGATCGCCTTCATCCAGCGCGTGAACACGACCTCCGGCAAGGCGCCGTCCTCGACGTGCAGCGCGGCGAACCGCAATCAGCTCGTCTGGGTCGACTACACGGCCGACTACTACTTCTACGCCTCCCCGACGGCGCCCGCGGGCTGGGCCTGCTCGCCCTCGTACTACAACGGAAATGATGGCTGCGACTGCAACTGCGGCATGCCGGATCCGGACTGCGTCAAGGAGAATCAGACGCTTTATGGTTGCGGCGGGCAGTGCACCATCTCCGGGACTTGTGTACCTTGATTCCCTCGCGGAAAGGACGGTGAATGCCATGATCATGCACATCGAGGATGGCAAATACTCTCTCCACCACGGCGACAAGGTGGAGGTCGGACGCGTCGTGGTCACGGGCGGCGTCGAGCACTGGTATCTCTACACGACCCGGTCCACCACGCACGGCGTCTACACGGCGCCGAGCGGGCGACGCGAGTATCGCGGCAGGTTCCCCATCTCGAGGACGAGCGTGCTCGAATTCGAGTACGATGGCACATTCAGCCTCGCAGGTTTCGATCCGACGGTCTATGCGAGGAGCATTCCGACGACCGCGAACCATCTCTACATCAAGGCGACGTGCGCCGATCTCGGCGAGGTCACGCCGATTGCGCGCCCCTCCTCCAGGCGCCTCGGCGAGGGGCCCTCCGATGCGGGGCAAATCGACTGGGGTGTTTGGAGGATCTTGCAGAAGGGGCTCCACGTCGGATATGTCGACGTGGCCCCCTATCGAGAAGCCGATGCCACGAGCGATCGCGCGCGCGAGACCTGGATGCTCTTCACGTCGGAATCGAGCGGGTATGGCAAGTACACGCCCCCCAGCGCCTCCGGCGGATCGTACGAGATCGAATACGACCGCGAGTACACGCCGACACGGCCCGGGGCCACCAGCATCCCGAGAGATTTGGCCTACCGCACGATCCTCGCCGATTGCAACATCCCCACGCTCGACCCCTGAACGAGCCGCGCGAGCGCCTCCTCGATCGAAAGCACGTCGAGCCGGCAGGACACATGCTCCGCCGGCACCACGCTCGCCATCTCGGAAAGCGCCGCCTCCTCCACCTCCACGGAAACCCCGCCCTCCGCGAGCAACGCGAGCACCTGAATCCCCACGCTCGGCACGGGACAGGTGCGCGCCTTCGAGAGGATCGCCTCGACGTTGTCCTCCGACAAACGCTCGCCCGCCGCGACGAGCAAGGCCCCCGCGAGCAATCTCCCGAGCGGATGCCCCGTCCCCGAAAAACACCGAAATGCCCGCCCGGCGAGCGCCCGCGTGGCCTCGGGATCCCCCTTCCGATACGCCACCGCCGCCTCCGCGACCGCCACGAGCCCCTCGACGTGCAGGCTCCCGAGCCGCGACGCAGCCTCGACGAGCTCCTCGTCCGGCCCCTCGCCGTCCGTCTTCCCCGCGCGATACTCGATGCAACGACGCAGCCATTCGGCCCTCGCCTCGAAGAGCGGCAATCGAAACCTCCGCGCGACCTCCATCGCCGCCGCCGCGCCCGCGGCCGCCCGCTCCAGCCGAAACGCCTCCATCCACGCCGACGCCGCATCGAGCCGCGCCGCGATTTCCATCGATCGAAACGGCGCTCCGTCCGCCGCCTCCTCTTCGAGCCGCGCAGCCTCCTCGAATCGATTCTGGCAATACCTGAGCCTGCCGAGCCACGCCGCGTGCGCCGCCCGCGCCGCCCGAGCCCCGCTCGCAGAAGCCCAGACCCGCGCCTCTTCGATCACGGCCTCCTCGCGCGCGAGCGACACGCGCCGCGCCGAAAGCACCCGCACCCCGTAACGCAATCGTTCGAGGCGTGGATCCGAAAACGAAGGCAAACCCTCCGCCAGCTCGGCCGCGCGCTCGGTCCACGCATTCACCGCGAGCGCCACGCGAACGAGCCGCTCGAGCGCGCGCCTGCGCTCCGTCCCCGGCCCCGGCCGGCATAGCTCGTACAGCGCCCGATCGAGCCCTTGCGGCGAACCCTCGGTGAGCGCGATCTCGACCCATTGCGAGAGCAATCGATCGAAGGCGTCCACAGGCACCTCCGAAAGGCCCCGCAATGCCCGCAATCCCTCTTCGAGATGGAGAATGGCCCGCGCGAGCCGTCCTTCCGCCGCGAGCGCCGCCGCCGAGCCCATCGCCTCCTCCGCAATGGCGAGCGCCGACGGCGCCCCCTCGGCCGCGAGCATACCTGCGAGCCGCACCGGTGCTTCGAGCGCGTCGATCGCCTCGCGATTCATCGCGAGCATTTCCCCATCCCAGCGGCAGAGCCCCGCGCCCGTCCAGCCCTCGATCTCTTGCTCGATTCGAGCCGGATCGCCGCCCGTGCGCGAAAACAAAAGCCGCGCCGCGTCCTCGCGCAGGTGCAGCAGCCGATCCGGTCCCGCGAAGAGCGCCCGCAGGCTCACCTCGTCGATGGGTTTGTCGGCGGCGATGATTGCGTGTACGGTCGACGGCGCCCGCGAAACGCCCCCTCCCCGAAACACCGCGGCGACCTCGGCGGCCGAGCGCGGGCGCTCGTCGGGGTTTGTCGCGAGCAGCCGATCCACGATGGCCGCCACATGCGCGGGCACATCTTCCACGAGCGAAGCGAGCGCGGGCGGCCGCTCCGTGAGCTTTCCGCGCAAGAGCTCCGCGAGATCCTCCGATGCGTGCGGAAATCGGCCCGTGAGCGCATGAAACGCCATCACGCCGACGGCATAGAGATCCGTTCGCGCGGAGAGCGGGCGCTCGGAGATCTGCTCCGGCGCGAGATACGCCGCCGTGCCCACGACCATCCCCACGCCCGTGATCCGCTCGGCTGTCGCCGCGCTCAGGCACGAGAGCCCGAAATCGAGGATCGTCGGCCGCCCCGCGCCGTCGACGAGCACATTGCCCGGCTTGAGATCCCGATGCAAAAGCCCCACGGCGTGCACCCGCGCGAGCGCCTCGCAGAGCTTTCCGAGCGGCCCTTCGAGCGCAGACCACGCGCACGGCACGGCCACGCCCGGAAAAGGCGTGCCTTCCGCGCGTTCCATCACGACGAACGGATGTTCGTCCTCGATTCCCTCGTCGATGAGCCGCACGATCCCAGGGAGCCGGAGGAGCCGGAGCGACGCGACCTCCCGGCAAGCACGCGCGGCGAGCTCCCCCGTCCCGGGCCGCAGGATCTTCAAAGCTACCCGCTCGCCCGACAGGCGATCATGCGCGTCCCACACCTCGCCATAACCGCCGCGCCCGAGGCGCCCATCGAGCCGATATCGACCCGCGATCCACGCTCCTTCCCGCGCGAATTGTGGCAATGGCAGAACACCGCTCACGTGCGCGGCGGCCCGCAGAAATGCGTCCGATTCGCCGACGTCGTCGAGCCCTTCGAGATCGAGCGTATCGAGCGATTCGCCCGGCGCGGCCTTCATACGATCACCGGTCGTCGTCGTCCTCGGGGATCAACCCCTCGCGGCGCGCCCGCTCGCGGAGGCCGTCCTTGACGAGCTGAAATCGCTTCCGGAGCCGCGCGGCTTCACGCTTGAGCATCTCGCCTTCGAGCGGCGCCTCGTCCTCACCGCGCAGGACCTCGGCGAGCTCGAGCCACGAGAGCTGCCGATCCACGCGCAGCACGAGCAGCTCCTGGTCCTCCTCGGGCAATTCGGCGCGAAGCTCGGCGATGCGGTTCTTCACCTCGGAGCGCAGCATCGGCGCGGTCGCGCTGCGAATCGCGGCGGCGACGTGCGACACCACGGATCCGCCGTCGATCGGCGCCTCGCGCTTGCGCCGCCGATGCGCCTCGCGGCGATGGTAGAGCGACGTTCGTCGCGCCACGGCATATACGAACGTGCGAAGCGACGACATCCAGGCGAAGCCCGGCAGGCTCTTCCAGAGCGCCTCGGCGAACTGCGCGAATACGTCGTCCGCCTCGTCGCGATCGAGGTGCCGCGCCCCGAGGAACGTGTAGACCTCGGAGCCGTACCCCTTCAGCGCGAGGGTCGCGGCCCCCTCGAAGTCCCCGCGATCGCAGAGGATCTTCGCCTCGAACTCCACGTCGTCGCGTTTCCGTGCCTCCATGGACACCCAAGGATACACGCTTTGCGCGAGCGCGCGACTACATCGGCACGGCTGGCAGCCACATGCGGACCGTCGTCCCTTCGCCGAGCTTGCTCGCCACCTGGAGGCGTCCGCCATGGTCCATGACAAACCTTTGCGTGAGCGTGAGCCCGAGGCCCGTCCCCTGCCCCGGCGGCTTCGTGGTGAAGAATGGGTCGAAGATGCGATCGAGGTTCTCCGCGGGAATCCCACATCCAGTGTCGCGCACCTCGATTTCCACGCCGGGCGCGGCGGCATCCTCCCCCGATGGCCGCGGCCGCGCGAGGACGGAGACGGCGCCGCCCTCGGAGACGGAATCGAGCGCATTGCCGACCACGTTGAGCAAAGCCGCGTCGAGCTGCGACACGTTCGCGAGCACCGCCGGCGGCGCCCCGGGATCCTGCGATACCTCGAGACGCACGCCGCGCGCGCGCGCCTGGGCCGCGGTGAATTCACGCACGCGGTCGAGCGCCGCCCGCACGTCGCACGGCTCCTCCTCCGTCGGATGGCCGCGTGAATAGTCGAGCAGCGTGTGCACGAGGCCCGAGCAACGTGTCGCCTGCGTTTCGATGGTGCGCAGCGCCTTGCGGAGCGAGGCCTCGTCGAGGCGCGACTCCTCGGCCGCGCCGAGCCTCCGGAGCGAGAGCTGCGCATTCATCAGGATGATGGCGAGGGGATTGTTGATCTCGTGCGAGAGGCCCGCCAGCATGGTGCCCACCGCGGCCATCTTTCCGGCCTGCACGAGCTCCTCCTGCGTCTCCGACAGCCTCTGCAACGTCCGCGCGAGCTCGCGGTTTTTCTCGGCCAGCTCCGTATGCGCGCGATGCAGCCGCTCCGCCGCGCGCACACGCGCCGAAAGCTCGGCCGGATCGAACGGTTTGGCCAGGTAATCGTCCGCGCCGGTGTCGAGACCCACGGCCGCCGCGGCGCAGCCTGCCCGGGCCGTGAGCAGGAGGATCGGAATGTCCCGCAATGCGGAATCCTGCTTGAGCCGGCGGACGAGCTCGAAGCCGTCCATCTCGGGCATCATCACGTCCGACACGATGACATCGGGCCGCCTCGCCTCCACGGCTTCGAGGGCCGCGCGGCCGTTCGTCACGAGCTCGACCTCGTATTCGGCGGAGAGGATATCCAGCAGGTACGAGCCCATGTCCGGATTGTCCTCGGCCACGAGCACACGCGGGCGGTGCACGTTCGTCCGGACGCACCGGGCACACGCTGCGGCCGGCGGCGCGGACGCCTCGAAATGGCCCGCATGCGGCGCGGACGACCGCGCATTCGTAGGCACGATCGGAGGCTGCGGCACGACGACATCATCCGAAGCGCACGGGAGACGCACGAAGAAACGCGAGCCCACGCCGACCGCGCTCTCCACACAGGCCTTGCCACCCATGAGCTCTGCGAGCTCTTTGACGAGCGAGAGCCCGACCCCCGTCCCTTCGTGCTTGCGCGTCGCCGACGTGTCGATCTGCTGGAATCGTCGAAAGAGCAGGTGTTGCTTGTCCGCCGGAATGCCCGGCCCCGTATCCTCGACCGAGAGCTCGAGCTCTTCGCCGACCTTCTGCAAGCGCACCACGATGCGCCCCCCCTGCGGGGTGAACTTCAGGGCATTGCCGAGCAAATTCAGCACGATCTTCTCGAATTTACGCCGATCGAGCGGGATGAGCTCCCGCGCCGTGGCCTCCAGCAAAAGCGCCACGCCGGCGCGCTCGGCCGCGGGGCGCGCGGCGTCGACGATATCGGCGCAGAGCTCGGCGGCGTCGACGGCCTCCCAGTCGACCGTGAGCTTGTCGGCCTCGATTTTTTGATGATCGAGGATGTCGTCGACGAGGCGATGGAGCCTGCGCGCGTTGCGCTGGATGCGCTCGAGGTCCGCGCGCACCCGCGGCGCGAGGGGCGCGCCATCACTCGTGTCGCTCGAGAGCAGCGAGGCGAGCGGGCCCAGGATCAGCGCGAGCGGCGTGCGCAGCTCGTGGCTCATGACCGTGAGGAACTGTCCCTTGGCGCGGGCCGCGTCGTCGGCGACCTCCTTGGCATTCTGCAGATCGATCTCCATCTGCTTGCGCTCGGTGATGTCCGCGTAAATGCCGAGCAGCCCGGTCACCTCGCCTCGCTCGTCGCGAATCGGGACCTTGCTCGTGAGCAGCACGCGTTGCGCTCCATCCGTGCGGAGGACGGGTTCTTCGATGTCGAGGATGGGCGTGCCGCTCTCCATCACCTCACGGTCGACCTTGACGAATGCATCCGCGTCCTCGCGCCGGCTCCAGATGTCGTAATCGGTCTTTCCGACGAGGTTCTCCAGCGTCTTCGTGCCGGAGTCATTCAGAAAATTCTGGTTCCCGCCCAGGAACCTCCCCTCGCGATCCTTCCAGAAAATGGCGTGAGGGACGTTCGCGATGACGTACTTGAGCACCGCTTGCTGCTGCTCGAGCGCGTCCTGCGCGCGCCTGCGCGCGGTGATGTCCGTGGCGACGCCGAGCATGCCCGAGCTCCTGGTCTCCGGTATTCGATGCGGCATAGAATGAACCTCGCACCACGCGCCCTGAACCCCCCGACCGCGCGCACGTTCTCCCGAGCGAGCGCTCGTCGCCTCGGCCCCTGCACGCGGCCTTGCCGCTGGGACCCTGCGCCTTTGCCAGGCGGGCCGTCTCCGACATCGGACGGCACGATGACGATATGGGTGCATGATGGCAGGCTCAGTATATACAATGCCTGCAACGCGCGTGGGGACGATCGGCTCCCGTCCCGCTCGTTTTCGGGCTGCCGGACAGGTTCGTCAGGAACGGATCACGCCGCACGAGGTCGGCGCGCGTGGCCGCATCACGGTTTCAAGAAGAACGGATTCGATGCCGCGAACGGCCGCCTCCCTGGATGCAACGGAGCGAGGTCCCCGCCGCCCTTCGCGTGGAATAGCACCCAGTTCCTCGACCGCGAAGGGTCCAGCGTCACCGTGACCTGATTGACGAATTTTTTCGACGGACCGGCCCAGCCATCCACCGGCACCAGCGCCTCCGTCGATACCGTCTTTCCATTCACGATCGTCTCCAGCATGCTCGCGTCGACCCAGCTCGCCGCCTCGATCGTCAGCGTGAACGTCGCCATCCCGCCCGCGCCGGTTTGCACCATCTGGCCGGGTTTTTCCCCGTTCGGGCCGGTCGCCGTCATGAAGAGGCCGCCGCTGATCGTCGACCCGCCGCTCGCGATCGCGTCACGCACCAGCTCTTTCGTCAGCTTCGTCGGATCGTCGTGCCCGAAAGACAGACACGTCCGCGGATACCCCACCGGGCTCGTCCGTATATGATGGCTGTCCGAGCTGCCCACGGCCCAGACCGTCATGCCCGCCTCGAGGAGCGCGAACCAGTCCGCGATCGATTCGTCCCGGTTCGCCTCGAAATCGGAGTCGTTGAAGACCTCGACCGCGTCGAAATCGTCGCTCCAGAACCCGTCCCGGCCCTTGCCCGTCTTCCGATCGAGCGCCGCGGCGCTGAAATACGCCTGGAACCCGCCGCCGCTCGGATGGTTCACGATGAGCACGGGGTTATCGGGCAAGGCGCGCACGAGCGCGAAGACGTCCTTCGGGTCCTTGCCGATCCAGTCGACCGCGCCGTTGTTCGCCTTCTTCGGGTCCGGCGTCATCGGCACGACCCCGAAATGCCCCCACGAGAACGTGGTCAGCTCCTCCGACGCCATCCCGAACGCCCATTGCGTGAGCCCCATGTTCTGGATCAAGGGCTGGAAATCCGCGACCCACTCGTGCTCGCTCGACACGGGGATGTCGAGCCCGTCCGCGATCGCCCCGCGCACCTTGTGCTCGATCCGGTCATTCGAATCCGCCGAGAACTGCGAATGAATGTGAAAATCGGCGCACATGACGCCCGTCGAGTCGACCGAATGCGCGAGGCTCGCCGGGACCTCCAGCGTCTCGCCCGCCGCGACCGTGACGTCCGTGCGGAGGAGCTCCCATTCGTAGCCGCGCGACACGATCACCGTATGCTCGCCCGGCGGCACCGCGACCGTCGCATTGCCATCCATCGCGAAGACCTGGTGCAATCGCCCGTTCGCCTCGTCGGCGACGCCGAAGGCCTCGGGCGAGGCGGCGAACGTATCCTTCGGCACGACCTGCACGCGCACCGGCAGCGCCGCGCCGGATGCCGTATCCTTCGCGACCACGTGAATCGTGCCGTTCGGATCGAGCGGAATGGTCGCCGTCGCCTCGTCCGCGCCGACCCCGAAGCCCGCGTGCGGCGCATATCCCTGCTTTTGCGGCACGAGCGTCACGGGCGCGCCCGGCGGCACGTGCACCACGAACGAGCCGTCCGAATCGGTCCGCGTCCGGCTCAAATATTCGCCTTCCGCGCTCGTCGCGTGCAGCCACGCGCCCGCGACGCCATTGCCTTGCGCGTCCTCGACCTTGCCCTTGATCTCGCGCCACGGCGCCTCGCCCGAGACGCGCCGCACCGCCTCGCGCAGGCCGTCGTAATCGGGCCCGCCCGCGATGATCTCCGCCCGATCGATGGTCTTCGCCGAGCAAGCATCCACGACGAACCCGGGGCCGTAAAAGAGGGAAAAACCGCTGACCGTGAGGCCGTACGCGAGCTCGTGGTCCGGGATGCGGAACGCGAAGCCGAAATCGCCGCCGTCGAAGCCCGCCCACGCGACCTTCCCCGAGGGCTCGGCGAAGCCGGACTCGGGCGTGACGAGCTGCGCATTCGAATAATGGAAGAAGCCGAAGAGCTCGTCCGGATCCGGCCGTTCCACGCCGAGATCGATGGGCTCGTTCGTCGCATTGACGAGGCCCACGCGCATCGTGACGCGCTCCTCCCCCGGCCGGAGCACGTAATCGTAGGCGGCCTCGACCTCGTACGACCGCGGGAACAGATACGAGAGCGGCCCCTGCATGAACGGGATTTTCGAAAGCTTTCCCGCGACCCGCACGATGGCCTCGCCGCCGTCCGAGCCGTCCTTCAGCACCGTGACGCTCGTCGGATCGATCATCTCGATCGAGAGCCCGGTGAGCGTCTCGTTGTACTTCGAGACGCCCGTGGGCTTGCCGTCGGCGTTCGCCTTGTCGATCGAGAGGATCTCGCCGCCGAAGCGCGCATACCCATCGGAGAAATCTTTGTCCTCGATGAACACGACGATCTTGTCGTTCGCGAGGACGAAATCCCCCGGCTCGATCTGCTGCCGGCCATGCCCCGGCTGCGCGATGCCCGAGAGGTCGGTCACCCGGCCCGCGCGCGCCTGCCCCGCCGCCTTGGCGCCGAACGGGTCCTTGTGCCCGTTCGGATCGCCGGCGTCGAATTTCAGGGCCGACGCGACGCAGTCGGTGGCCCCGGGCGGCGGCTCCTCATCGGGGCCGCTGCACGCAGCGACGAGCGGCACCTGGACGAGGACGCAGAGAAGAGCACGAAAGGAAGGCGCGGCAAGCGAAGGACAACGCATGAGACCTCCTCGCGAGGCGGGATGACCCACCTCCATGGATATCTCTTACGTTTCGGTGACGGCCTTGTGAAGCCCCCAAGGCAGCGCGCGGCGATCGTTTGGGCTCAAAACGACGAGAAGGGCTCCTTCAGGAACGCGATCTCCTCGTCGGTCGAGGCGCGCCCGAGGATCACGTTGCGGTGCGGGAAGCGGCCGAAGCGCTGGATGATGTCGCGATGGCGCACGGCGTAATCGAAGAACGACGCGAAGGCGCCCCGCGCCTGCCCGGTCACGACGTCGAGGAGTTTTTCGAACCGCGCGACCACGAGCTCCTGCACGGCGAGGTCCTCGGCGTGTTCGAGCGGCAAGTACACGAAGAGCCGCTCGACGGGCCGGAGCGCGAGATCCTCGTCCGCCGTGATCATCCCCCGCGCCGTCGCGAGCGCGATGGGATCACCCTCGAACGCGCGCGGCGTGCCGCGAAAGATGTTCCGCGTGAGCTGATCACAAACCACGAGGAGCGCGATCCGGCCGCGCTGCGTTTCCCCCCACGAAGCGAGCTCGCCGCGCAGGGCACGCACGACGAGATCGCCGAACGTCTCGCGCAGGAATCGATCGGTCGCGTCGCTCCGACCAAACCACAACGCGTGCTGCCGCTGCACGATCATGGCTTCGTCCGCGTCCGGGCCGAACCACGCCCCGAGGACGTTCGCGATCGCGTCCACGCCCCCCTCGCCGCTCATCGTGACGCCTTCTCCGCGGTCTTCTGCGGCGCCGTCTTGCTCGCGTCTCCGGGCACGAGCCGCACGAGCCGGTGCATGAGCCCATCGACCCGCTGCAGCCACGCGCGCCACTTCGTGTACTTGTCGACCGGGATCGTCGACATGTCGAACACGAGCGTGCGCTTCACGACGACCGCGCCGCCCTCGCCCGGGGAAAACTCGATCTTCGCGCGCCCGAACTCACCACCCGCCTCCTCGCCGCCCGGCGGCAGCTCCGCGAAGACGTAGCCCTCGGGCGGCACGATCGTGATCGCGCGCGTCTCGTGCCGCGGCGCGAGGAACGGCGGCAGCACGACGGGAAGCGTGCGTGACGAGAGCGGCGCGAGCTGCGACGTGAGCGTCGCCGTGTCGCTCACCGGCACCACGAGCTCATTGCCTTCGCGCCGCGCGATGCCCTGGCTCGTCGCCTCGTACGAGAGCTTCGCCGCGCCGCCGGGCAACGCGCCGTCGAAGCCGACCTCGCCCTTGAGCTCCACGCCGGGCACCCACTTGCCCGTCAGGTACGTCTCGGCCCATTGCTTGCGCGCGTCGGGCTCGACGAGGTTCGTGCGCGCCTCGAAGGCCGCGTCGCCGACGTGCCGCTCGTTCGCGGTGAGCTTGCCGCGGCCGCTCACGTCGAGCTCGATCCGCCACTCGGCGTCGATGCCGTGATCGTCGGGCGAGCTCGCGGGCGTCTCGATCATCTTCGCGGGGCCGTCGTCGATGAAGAACGCGAGCGTGCGCGCATCCATCGCCGGCAGCGGTCCGAGGCGGCTCTGCGGGCTCGTCGCGTCGAGCCACATCGCCGGCGCGCCGTCCTTCGCGGGCAGGTACGCGATGCCGTGATCGAACATCGGCACCGCCACCTTCTCGCTGCGCAGGAGCATCGACTGCCCCGTGTAACGCGTCTGCACGAGCACCTCGGTCGCCTCGATGCCGATCGCCTTGAGCAGCGTGATGAGCAGCATCGCCTTGTCGTCGCAGTCGCCTTGTTTCCTCGCGAGCGAGATCTGCGGGCGGTTCGGCAGCCACGCCTCGCCCGAGACGTAGTTCACGTACCGGATCGAGTCGGCGACGTAGTCGAAGACCGCGCGGATCTTCTCGTCGCGTGTCTTCTTGCCCTTCGTGAGCTCGGCCGCGAGCTCCTTGATGCGCTCGTCGGGCGTGGAAAAACCCTCGACCGCGCTCTTGTACCAGGTGCGGAAATCGCCCCAGCCCGCGAACGTCGAGCCCACCACGACCGGCACCGTCTCCGCGATCGGCGGCGCGAGCGGCTCGTCACGCACGTTCGTCGGGTTGTCCCAGACGAACCGCTGGATCACGCGATCACCGACGGTCTTCGTCTCCTGTCGATCGGCCTTGCCGTTGATCACGTCGACGGCGAGCGGCGAGGCCGCGGGCGAGTCCACGATGACCTCGTTGAACAGGATCGGCCGCGTATCCATCGAGCCCACGTAGTCGATGAAGTAGAACGGCGCGTCGCCGCGACGGCCCACGGGATCACGCGTCCACGAGCGCACCGCGATCTCCACGACGTCGCCCGCCCCGAGCTTCGGCCAGCGCACGTACGCGCCGCGCCCGCCGCCGCCTTGCTCTTCGGGCAGCGCGATCGAGCCGTCCTTCCTGTGCACGCGCGCGAAGAGCAGCTCCGTGCGATCGCCCTCGGCCGGGATGTCCGGCTCGTAGAGGTCCATCTCCGTGCGCGGCTCGACCACGATCTCGCGCGCGTAATGCATGAGCTGCGAGACGCGTCGATCCGGGTGGTACGTCACGACACGCGTCCAGTGGAGCTGCCGATCGAAGACCTCGCCCTTCTTCGCCGGGTTCGCCTTGGCCCGCGCGAGAAAGACGCTCGGCTGCACGATCGCCTGCTCGTCGGGCATCGCCGTCTTGCCCTGCGGCGTGCGCGTGCGGAGCGCGATCTCCGCCTTGCGTTGCTGATCCGTCGGTTCGAGCGCGAGCGCGCGCGTGAGCGCCTCGGTCACGCGCTCCGCCGGCTCCGACGGCGGTTTGCCCTGCCGAAGCTCGTCCGCGAGCACCGCCTTGCGCGCGGCCGCGAGGCCGTCGAACGCCGACGCCTTGTTCGGCGAGAGCAAGGTCGCCACATAAAACACCTCGCGCGCCCACGCGTTCCTGCCCGCGTCGAGGAGCTGCCGCCCGATCGCCACGAGCTCGTCGGCCGATCGCTGATGCGGAAGGCTCTCGGCCGCGGCCCGCTCGAGCTCCGCGCCGCCCTGCACCCGGAACGCCGATACGTAGCGGCTGTCCCGCGCGCCCGCGCGTTGCTCGACGAGCTTGCGCGCCGCGAGGAGCGCCGTCTGCGGATCGGCGCGCGTCACCGAGGAGAGCTCGGCCCACACGGCCGTCGGCGCGCGCCCGCGCTCCTCGCCCGTCATCGCCATGAGCTCGTCGCGATGCGCCCGGTACGCGCCCTGCGCGCCCATCTGCGAGCGCCCCGCGATCTTGAGCAGCCGCGCTTCGAGGTCCGTCGCCGTCGCGAGCGGCGCCTCGCGGACGCGCGCGATCGCCCAGTCGGGATAACGCGCCGCGAGCGACGATTCGAAGAGCCGCCGCTGCGCGAACGCCGCCGTCGCCTCGTCGTTCGCCGCCTTGCCGCGCTCGAACGCGAGGTTCAGCCGCTCGCTCCGCTCCGCGCCGAACGGCGAGACGTACCCCGCGAGCGCGAGCACATCGGGCGGCGTGTCCTTGCCTCGCAAGGCTGCTTCGAGCAGCCCCGGCGCGCGCGGCGAACGCGCGTCCTCCGCGCCCCCGAGCGTCCGCAGGATCGCCGCCCGCAGCGCGGAATCCGGGCTCGGATTCGCGCCCACGTCGAGGCCCACTTCGAGCTGCGTCTTTACACGCGTGACCCCTTTTGGCGGTTTGATCTCCGCTGCGACACGCGCGTCCTTCGCCGGATCCGCCTTGCCCTGCTTCTTCTCCGCGGCCGCGGGCAGCACCACGCTCGTGATGTCCGACGACGACGACACCGTGATCATCGCGCCCGCTTCATCCGTGAACCGCAAGCGCACGCGCCCCTCGTCCGAGGTCGCGCCCGAGCAGACCTTCACCGCGACGAGGTGCGGCCCCGGCGTCGGCTCGATCCGCGCGGCCAGCCGATCCAGCACGAGGCGCGGATGCACCTCCTCGCTCATCGCGACATCGGCGCCGTCCCAGAGCAGACGCACCTTGCCCGTCGACGCCACGTGCACGAGCACGGGCTTCTGCGCCTGGCCCGCGGGCGGGTTCGCGAAGACGACCTTCGACGCGAGATACGTGCAGCTCTCGGCGCGCGGGTGCACGTAGAGATCGAGCGGAACGCCGCGCCACGTCGACGACTGCGGCAGGATGCGCCGCCACGCGACGTCGTAGACGCCCCACGAGTACCGCGCCGACGTGTCGTTGAACTTCTGCCCCGGCGCCTCCGGACCTTCCTTGTCGCGAATCCCTTCGCCCTTGTCCTGGAACGGACCGAGGATCGCGAAGGACCGCACGAGCCCAGTCGTGTCGGGCGCGACGTCGTACGAAATCGTCTTCGACGAAGCCCACGCAGGCCCCGTCGGAGCCGGCGTCAGCCACGCCGCGAGCGCCCGCGCATCCCCCGCGACCGGCGACTTCGTCGTGGCCACCGTGCGCAGCGCTCCGCGCACTTTTCCGAACGTCGCGCGCTCGTCCAGCGTCGTCGCCACGAGCAGCCCCGCGAGCGCATCCGGCCCGCCCGCCGTCGCGCGCTGGATCGCGAGATCCACCATCGGATCCGGCTGCGCCGCCGTCCACCGCGAAGGCGCCTTCGGCAGCGGTTGCGCCGCCGCGGCCTTGTCCTTCGCCGGCTCCGATTTCGCGGGCGCCTTGTCCTTCGCGGTTTGTCCCTTCCCCGCCGCGCCCGGTGCGCCCGCGGCGGGCTTCTTCGCCCCGCCTGGATCGGCCTTTTTCCCGGGCGATTGCGCGAGCGCCGTGCCCGAGACGAGCCCCAGCGTGATCACCCACGCGATGCCCCGCCTCCACGACGCCCCCGCGCGCAGACGTCGTGTTCCCTCGCCGATGGCCTGCGCGATCGAAGACCTTTCCATGGGTACCTCGATGGATAGCGCGGCCCGTTCGGGGGAGCGAGCCCCTCGGTCCGGTTCTTGGCCCACCTCGCCGCGCGCCTCTACCCTCCCGCGCATGCGCCGCGTCTCTCGTTTGATCGCCGCCTTCGCGCTCGCCTTGACCGCCTCGCTCGCGCCCGCTTCGAGCGCGTTTGCGCGTGGCAAGGCCACCGTGGAGTGGACCCGCGTCGACGCCCCGGAAGGAAAAGACGGCGACCGGATCGCCCGCACCCTGCGCGGCCTCCTCAAAGAGGCCAGCCGCAAGGCCGATTTCGGCAAATCCGGCAAGGTCGCGCTCCGCGCCAAGATCACGGAGTACGTCGTCGAGAAGAGGGGCGACGTCCTGCGCATCCGCTGCACCGTCATCGGCCGCGTCGAGGGCGGGGCCAGCGCGAAGAGCCGCATCTCCTTCGGCGGCGACCCGAACGACCCGCGCGCCCTCGAAAAGCAAGTCCTCACGATGGTCGCGCACGGCGTCACGAGCCGCCTGGCCGCGATCGCCCGCTCCCGCGCCGAGGCCGAGGAAAAGAAGAAAAACGCGGCTCGTGAGGCCGAGGACTAGAACACGTCGGCTTTCGGAATCGCCTCTCGACCCTCGCGGCAAATTGATTTAGTCCAGGGAGTCGACATGGAATACGACCGCATGCTCGCGACGCTCTTCGAGGAAGAAGACCGCGCGCGCGAGATGGCGAGCAAGCTGATGAAGGTCTCCCAGGAGTCGCGCGAGGCGGCCTCCGCGGAGCGCCAGAGCCTCGTCGCCTTCCTCAAGGGCCCGATGGAGCGGCACATGGCGTACGAGGAGCGCGCCGTCTTCCCGCAGCTCGACCGCCGCGGCCTCGGCGCCGAAGTGCAAGTCGCGCTGCGTCACCACGCGATGATCCGCGAGGACGCCGAGAAGCTCTCCGCCGCGAGGCCCGGTGACGACGTGAGCCAGCTCATCTTCGACGTGGCGCGCCGCATGCTGCACCACACGAACTTCGAGGGAGATTACATCTACCCCGAGCTCACGTACGAAGCGTGGCGTGATCTCATGAAGGAGACCGCGGGGTGAACGCCGCGCTCTCGACATCTGCCCCGGGCGCCACGTACTCTGTGGGTTCCTGATGAGCCTCGAGGCAGGCCGCGTCCTCAGCACCCGCTACCGGCTGGTCCGACCCCTCGGGCAGGGCTCGCAAGGGGCCGTGTGGATCGCGGACCACCTCGCCCTCAACACGGAAGTCGCGGTCAAGCTCATCGACCCCGAGCTCGCCAAGCGCGAAGACGCGGTCGAGCGCTTCAAGCGCGAAGCCACCGCCGCCGCGCAGCTCCGCTCCGCCCACGTCGTCCAGATCCTCGATCACGGCATCGACGAAGGGCAGCCCTTCATCGTGATGGAGCTGCTCGACGGCGAAGACCTCTTCGAGCGGCTCAACAAACGCGGTCGACTCTCGCTGCGCGAGACCTCCAAGGTGATCACGCAGGTCTGCCGCGCCCTCGCGCGCGCGCACGCCGCGGGCATCGTGCATCGCGATCTCAAGCCCGAGAACGTCTTCCTCTGCAACAACGAGGACGACGAGGTCGTGAAGGTGCTCGACTTCGGCGTCGCGAAGGTGACCGACCCGGCCAAGGCCACCATGCAGCGCACCAACGTCGGTACGCTCATCGGCACGCCGCACTACATGAGCCCCGAGCAGGTCAAGGGCATCTCCGAGATCGATTATCGCACCGATCTCTGGGCGATCGGCGTCATCGCCTACCAGTGCGTCGTCGGCGAGTTGCCCTTCGACAGCGAAGGCGTCGGCGATCTGCTCATCAAGATCTCGGTCGCCGAGCCGCCCGTGCCCTCGAAGGTCTGGAAAGGCGTCCCGCCCCAGTTCGACACGTGGTTCGCCAAGGCCTGCGACAAGGACCCGAACAAACGCTTCCAGAGCGCGCGTGAGCTCGCCGAGGCCCTCGCCCGCGTGGTCGCCTCCGTGCCCGAAGCGATGCGCGGCGAGCTGCCTCCGCGGCCCGCGTCGATCCGCCCGCCGCCCGTCGCGCCGACCTCGGCGCCCGGCACGCCCGCGAGCGCGAAGCCGAAGAGCGCGAAGGCCCCGGCGCTTCCCCCGCGCGCCACGGCGTCCCCGGCAAAACCGCCCCCGCGCGCCGAGCGCGCAAAGACGGAGCTGCTCGATCCCGCCGACGTCGAGGTCCTCGCCGATACGACGACGACGACGCGCGGCCCGGCCTCCGAGGACATCGACGACTTCGAGTTCGACTTCGACGACGAGCCGCCGGTCGTCGTCTCCACGGCGCCTCCCGGGGTCGTCGCGAAAGCACCCGCAGCGGTAACACCCGCGCCCGCGACAAAGCTCTCGTCCGGCGTGCATGCGGCCGTCGCGACGCCGCTGCCCGCCGCGGCGCCCGCGCAACGCGTGAGCGCGACGCCGCCCCTCGCGCCGTCCGCGAATCCGTTCCTCTCCGACCTCGGCGCGCCCGTGCTTCCCGCAGGCCTGCTCGACGCGCCTCCGCCCCGGCCCTCGGCCCCGGCGCCGGAGCCCGTGCAGGCGGCTTACCCGCGTCACCCCGCGCCGATCACGGCGCCCGGCGTGGACAGTGGCGATCGCATCTCCGCGCCGCCCGAGATCGACGGCTCGCGCCGCAAGCGCGTGCTCGCGTTCGTCGGCGTGGCGTTCGTCCTGGCCGCGGGCGGCATCGCGTACATGGTGGTCCGGTCGAACATGATCCCGCCCGGCCCGGTCCCGGCCGCATCGGCGCCGCCTCCGCCCGAGCCCATCGAACCGCCGGCCGTGGTCGCCCTCCCCTCGCCCACGGCGAGCTTCGGCACGCCGGTCCCGACCACGAAAAAGGGCACCGGCAAGACGGGCACGACGACGAAGAAGACGACGACGAACACGTCCAAGACGCCCGCGACGGCGACGGCCAAGCAGCCCGAGCCTCCGCCCGACGACGGCACGATCGTCATCCCGGATCCGCCGAGCGAAGTCCCGCCCGCGGACTGAACTCGAAAAAGAAAAACCCCGCGGGCTGCTGGTCGCAGCGCGGGGTTTTTCCTTCAGGAACGCCCCGGCGCATGTGCCGGGGCGTCCTCGTTTTTACGGATCAGGAGCCCTCTTCGAACTCCGCGTCGATGACGCCGTCCTTGCCCTTGCCACCGGCGGGCGGGGGCGGCGCGCCGCCGTTGCCGGGCGGCGGACCGGCCTGCGGACCGGCCTTCTCGTACATCACGCTCGCGATGCGGTGCATCTCCTTCTCGAGCTTCTCGAGCGAGGCCTGCACGGCCGCGTCGTCCTGCTTCTCGATCGCCTGGCGCGCCTCGGCCACGATGCCGTTCAGCGCGGACACGTCGCTCTCGGGCAGCTTTTCCTTGTTGTCGGCAACCGTCTTCTCGATCTGGTAGCAGAGGTTGTCGAGCTTGTTGCGCCGCTCGATCTCCTCGCGACGACGCTTGTCCTCGGCCTCGTGCTCGGAGGCCTCACGGACCATGCGCTGGATCTCGTCCTCCTTGAGGCCGCCGGAGGCCGTGATCGTGATGCGCTGATCCTTGCCCGTCGCCATGTCCTTCGCGTGCACGCTGAGGATGCCGTTCGCGTCGATGTCGAACGTCACCTCGATCTTCGGCACGCCGCGCGGCGCTGGCATGATGCCTTCCAGGTGGAAGCGGCCGAGCGTGCGGTTGTACCGCGCCTCGGTGCGCTCGCCTTGCAGCACGTGCACCTCGACCGAGGGCTGGCTGTCGGTCGCGGTCGAGAACGTCTCCTTCTTCTGCGTCGGGATCGTCGTGTTGCGCGGGATCATCACCGTCATCACGCCGCCGAGCGTCTCGACGCCGAGCGAGAGCGGCGTGACGTCGAGCAGCACGAGGTCCTTCACGTCGCCGGAGAGCACGCCCGCCTGCACCGCGGCGCCGACGGCCACGACCTCGTCCGGGTTCACGCCCTTGTGCGGCTCTTTGCCGAAGAACTTCTTCACCGTCTCCTGCACGAGCGGGATACGCGTCGAGCCGCCGACGAGCACGACCTCGTCGATCTGCTGCGGCGTCTTCTTCGCGTCCGCGAGCGCCTTGCGCACGGGCTCCATCGTCCGCTCGATGAGCGGCCGGATCATCTGCTCGAGCTTCGCGCGGCTGAGCTGCTTCTGCAGGTGCTTCGGGCCCGACGCGTCGGCCGTGAGGAACGGCAGGTTGATCGTCGTCTCCTGCACGTTCGACAGCTCGATCTTCGCCTGCTCTGCCGCGTCCTTCAGGCGCTGCACGACCATCTTGTCGTTCGAGACGTCGATGCCCGTGTCCTTCTTGAACTCGGCGATCAGCCAATCCATCACGAGGTGGTCGACGTCGTCGCCGCCGAGGTGCGTGTCGCCGTTCGTCGAGATGACCTGCACGACGTTGTCGCCGACCTCGAGGATCGAGATGTCGAACGTGCCGCCGCCGAAGTCGTAGACCGCGATGACCTCGTCGTTCTTCTTGTCGAGACCGTACGCGAGCGCGGCCGCGGTCGGCTCGTTGACGATGCGCTTGACGTCGAGGCCGGCGATACGACCGGCGTCCTTCGTCGCCTGGCGCTGCGAGTCGTTGAAGTACGCGGGGACCGTGATGACCGCCTCGGTCACCTTCTCGCCGAGGTAGTCCTCTGCTGCCTTCTTCAGCTTCTGCAGAACCTTCGCCGAGATCTCCGGCGGCGAGTTTTGCTTGCCGCGGATCTCGATGATGGCGTCGCCGTTCTTGCCCTTCACGACCTTGTACGGGACGCGCTTGACCTCTTCGGTCACCTCCTCGAAACGGCGGCCCACGAAGCGCTTGGCCGAGTAGATCGTGTTGAGGGGGTTCGTGACGGCCTGGCGCTTCGCGATCTGCCCGACGAGCACCTCGCCCTTGTCGTCGAACGCGACGACCGACGGCGTGATCCGTGAGCCCTCCTCGTTGACGATGACCTTGGGCTCCTTGCCCTCCATCACCGCGACAACGCTGTTCGTCGTGCCGAGATCGATGCCGATGATCTTGCCCATGGAACCTTTTCCTCCGAGACGGTCGCGCACGAAATTCGGC
Source organism: Polyangium sp. y55x31 (assembly GCF_029946505.1). GTDB lineage: Bacteria > Myxococcota_A > Polyangia > Polyangiales > Polyangiaceae > Polyangium. The sequence continues at coordinate 8,158 of NZ_JARZHG010000036.1, read as the reverse complement.
GCATGCGAGGCAGAGCGGCCAGGGAGAGCCTGCCTGGAAAACGCTACGTAGATGAGCCGGAAACCTCTGAAATGCTTCCTGTTTTTCGAGTCGCTCCGGCTTCGCGGGTCGCTTCGGGGTCGAAAGTAACCACACCCCCCTCCACGTCAACGGAAGCGCTGGCAGAACTCGGAAAAATCCATGCCCGAGCCGGCCCGTCCCGGAAGAACCTGCCGGCCCGAGATCCCGTCCCTTGCGATCTCCGGGAGGTGCGTGCTAAGAGGCTCGGCCCTTCTTCGGAGGAAGGACCTGCGCCATGAAGCAAGGCATCCACCCCAATTACGTCATGTCGACGATCAACTGCGCCTGCGGCTCGGTCGTCGTCACCCGTTCGACCCGCGGCAGCTTCACCACCGACATCTGCTCCGCGTGCCACCCCTTCTACACGGGCAAGGCGAAGGTCATGGACGTCGCCGGCCGCGTCGACCGCTTCCGCAAGAAGTACGCGCAGACGCAAAAGGCGACCTGATCCCGCGCGGAATTTCCCATTCCGCCGGTCTCCCCCCGTGGGGCGCCCGCTCTGCGGGGGGGCGCCTCCCACTCGGGTACTTCCCGCGCTAGAGTCTTCCCGATGAGCCAGGAAGTCGCGCGCCCGTACATCGGCGGGCAAGCCGTGATCGAGGGGGTCATGATGCGATCCCCTCGCTCGCTCTCCATCGTGTGCCGTAGACGCTCGGGCGAGCTCGTGGTCCGTGAAAGGGCCGCGCCCACGCTCGCGCAAGGGCCACGCACCTGGCCGCTCGTGCGCGGCATCGTCACCGTCGTCGAGTCCCTCAAGCTCGGCTCGCAAGCCCTGCGCTGGTCGGCCGATCTCTACGAGCAAGACTTGGATGACGATGACAAGCCGAAGTCGGCGAAAAAGCCGCCGACCGCGAGCAACGTCCTCACGGCGCTCTCGCTGCCCATCCTCTCGCTCGTCACCTCGGGCGGAGAGGCGGCCCCGTCCACGGGCAGCAAGGGCGCGGGCGGGTTCGGGTTCATCTCGATCCTGTTCGCCGTGGGCTTGTTCGTCGCGGCACCGCAGGCCGGCGCCGAGGGCATCAACAAGCTCCTGAAGCTCAACCTCGACGTCGGCTCGCCCGGCTTCCAGGCGCTCACGGGCGCGGCGAAGCTCCTCATCGTCGTCGGCTACATGCTGCTCATCCGGCAGGTCGCCGAGATCCGCCGCGTGTTCCAGTACCACGGCGCCGAACACAAGGCGATTTCGACCTACGAGGCCCAGGAAGAGCTCACGGTCGAGAACGCGGCCAAGAAGACCACGCTCCACGCGCGTTGCGGCACCACGTTCCTCGTGATGGTCGCGCTCGTGTCGATCCTCGTCTTCTCGGCCATCGGCGCGTTCCTCCCGACGATCCCCGGCGGACGTCTCGCGCAGAGCGTGGGCTTCTTCTTCATGAAGCTGCCCTTCCTGCCGTTCATCGCCGCCATCACCTACGAGCTGCAGCGCTTCTTCGCGCGCTTCTGCACGGTGGGCCCGCTGCAGGTGCTGCTCTGGCCGGGCTTCCTCGTCCAGAAGATCACGACCGCGGAGCCCGAGCCCGCGCAGCTCGAGGTGGCGCTCGCGTCGCTCCGCGCGACGCTCTGGCGCGAAGCCGCGGCCACGAGCGCGCCTGCCGAGGTGCCCGACCGCGTCTTCCCCGATTACGGCCGACTCCTCGCGGACCCGGGTTACGTCGGCGCGCGCGTCTGAACTCGGACCTTACCCCATGTTGCCGATCGCGAAGCTCGAAGCCGTGGCGCGGCGCTTCCGGGAGCTCGAGCACCTGCTCTGCTCGCCCGAGGTGCTCGCCGATCACGCGAAGCTGCAGAAGCTCAACAAGGAGCGCACGGACCTCGAGCCCGTCGTGGCGCAGTTCGCGCGCCTGAACGACGTCGAGCGTCGCATCGCAGAAGACCGCGAGGTGCTCGCCGATCCCGATCTCGGCGAGCTCGCGCGCGCGGAGCTGCCCGAGCTCGAAGCCGAGCGCGAGGTGATCGCGAACGAGCTCGAGCTGCTGCTTTTGCCGAAGGATCCGAACGACGCGAAGAACACGATCGTCGAGATCCGCAGCGGCGAAGGCGGCGAGGAGGCGGCGCTCTTCGCGGCCGACGTCTTCCGCATGATCGTCCGGTACGCCGAGACGAAGCGCTGGAAGGTCGAGATCCTCAGCGTGAGCGAGGCCTCGGCGGGCGGGTACAAAGAGGTCATCGCGCTCGTCACGGGCCAGGACGTCTACTCGCACCTTCGTTACGAGGGCGGCGTGCATCGCGTGCAGCGTGTGCCCGCGACCGAGGCGCAGGGCCGCATCCACACGTCGACCGCGACCGTCGCCGTGCTGCCCGAGGCCGACGACGTCGACGTGCAGATCGACGACAAGGACCTCGACATCTCGATCGCGGCCTCCGGCGGCCCCGGCGGACAGGGCGTGAACACGACGAACAGCGCCGTGCAGATCCGCCACATCCCGACGGGGATCATCGTGAAGTGCCAGGACGAGCGCTCCCAGCTCAAGAACAAGGCGAAGGCGCTCAAGGTGCTGAAGAGCCGCCTGCTCGACATCGAGCGCAAGCGGCAGGAAGACGCGCTCTCTGCCGAGCGGCGCACGATGGTCGGCTCGGCCGAGCGGTCGCAGAAGATCCGCACCTACAACTACCCGCAGAACCGCGTCACCGATCACCGCATCGGCCTCACGCTGCACAAGCTCGACCGCATCATGGACGGTGACATCGACGAGCTCATCGCCGCGCTGCGCACGCATCGCCAGGCCGAGCTCCTGAAGAAGGGCGGCGCGGAGGATCGCCCGGCCGAGATCGAATGATCGCGCGGCCCGACCTCGAGGCGCTGCTCGTCGCGCTCGTGCTCGTCCCGGGGACGTACTCGCGCAATCGCTTCTTCGCGCTCTACACCGATCCCGAGGCGGCCCGCGTCCGCCGCCGCGCCAAGCTCCTGCGCAGCGTCATCGCCGAGGTCACGCAGAGCGATCCCGCGCGCCGCGGGCACATCGTCGCGATCGACGAACAGAAGGACGGCGGCGCGACCTTCACGTACGTCGTCCCCTCGCTGAACCTGCGCCGCACGACGACGCTCTCGGAGCTCGAGCTCTCGATCGTTCGTTACGCCCTGGCGTGCCGCGCGGGCGCGATCGCGCCTGCGACGCCGCCGGACGAGAAGGCGTTCGCGCCGCTCGGCGAGGACGATCCGGTGCGCGCGCGTATCGAGGACACGCTGCGCAAGCTCGCGCCGGACCTCGCTGCGCTCACGTCGAGCGGCCCGCTCGCCGCGGACGAGGCCTGTGACCTCGACGAACCGGATGATCCGGACGAACGGGACGATCCCTCGGAATCTTGCGCGCCCTCCCCCGCGCCTTCCGGTCTTTCTTCTTTACCCGAGGGGGCGACCGAGCGATAACGCGAGCTTCGTGCATCCGGGGAGGACGAGATGTGCATCTTCTGCAAGGTCGCGAAGAAAGAGATCCCGGCGAGGATCGTGCTCGAGGACGATGACCTCGTAGCGTTCCACGACATCAACCCCGTAGCGCCGATCCACGTCCTCGTGATTCCCAAGCAGCACATCACGGGGATCGGCGACGTGACCGCCGAGCACGCCGAGGTGCTCGGCAAGCTGCTCGTCGCGGCGCGTCGCGTGGCCGAGGACGCGGGGCTTTTGCATTCGGGTTTCCGCGTGGTCATCAATCACGGCCAGCACGCGGGGCAGACCGTGCATCACGTCCACGTGCACGTGCTCGGGGGACGGCCGCTCGCGTGGCCGCCCGGCTGATCGAGGCGAGGAACACGATGCGCAAAGCATTCTTCCTGGGTTGCGTGGTCGCGTCCGCGGCGCTCGTGGGCTGCGGCGACGAGAGCAACGGCCAGCCGGCGCCGGACTACGTCACGAGGACGATCGAGCTCGTCGAGCACGCCGACAACGAGACCGTCACGCACACCGACGCGGCGATGATGGATTCAGTCGGCGACATCCTCACGTTCGCGAATCCGGTGTTCGACAAGGCGAATGCGAACCAGGTCGGCACGGACCAGGGGTATTGCCTCCGGACCGAGGTCGGGAAGTCCTGGGAGTGCGAGTGGACGGTGTTCCTCGCCGACGGTCAGATCTCGGTCGCCGGGCCGTTTTTCGATACGGAGGAGTCCGAGCTCGCCATCACCGGCGGCACGGGCGCCTACGAGCAGGCGAGCGGCGAGATGCACCTCGGCTTCCGCGACGTGCCGGCGCCGAAGGTCGAATACGATTTCGTGTACCACGTGATCGTCCCCTATTGAGGGACGTCTCCGTCAATCGATGCGCGCGGCGGCCTCGGCCATTCGGTCGATCCAGGCCGCCTCGGTTTCGCCGAGCGGCGGATTGCGCTCGAGGCGCGCTTCGAGCGGGCGCGGGCGGGTGAGCGGATCTTTCGAATGCGCTCGCAAATGCGCCGAGCGAATCACGCCGGCGCGGCCGTTCATGCCGAAGAAGAGCGCGAAGAGGTCGGGACCGACGGCGCGGCGCGGAGAGGGGCGCACGTCGAATTCGGCGCCGGAGCGGAGACGCGCGGTGAAGCCGGCGACGAGGTGATCGGCCGGATCGAGCCATGGATCGGGCGCGCCGGGGGCGCCGCGCGAGAGCCACGCATCGACGGTCGTCTTCGTGAGGTCGGGCGCGCCGCTGCCGAGCCCGAGCGTGAGCCCTGACCGGGCGAGAAACGTCTCCACCTCGGCGAGCGTGGCCTCGCCGCTCGCGTGTACGAGGAGCGATGCGCGGTCGAGCGTGGGGCTTTGGGGCGGCGGCGGGACGGGGCGGCGCTCGGGCGGGTCGCGCGGCAAAAGGTTCCCGGGGTTCATGATGCCGCGCGGGTCGAGGACGTGCCGCAGGGCGTGCACGACATCGATGCCGCGCCCGAGCTCGGCCCCGAGGCGCGGCGCCTTGCTACGCCCCACGCCGTGGTGGTGCGAGAGCGTGCCGCCCGCGCCAATGGCCGCGTCGAGCGCGGTGCGCCAGGTCCAATCGTAGACGGACTCCATCGCGGCGGGCGTGGGCGCGCTGCCGGCGAACGTGAAATAGATGCTGCAGCCGTCCGGATAGGCGTGCGAGAGGTGCGCCATGACGAACACGTTCTTGCCGAGCGCCTCGCGCACCGCGCGGTAAAGCTCGCCGAGGCGCGACCACGGGGCCGCGACCTCCATCGTGTCGCTGAAGGCGCCGGCCATGAAGACCGGCGATTGCCGATAGCTCACGCTGTACCGATGCGAGAGCCAATGCCGCGCCGGCCCCTCGCCGAGGTCACGCGCGCCGCTCGAAAGCGCGATTTGCTTCGCCCGAGCGAGATCCGCCTCGCTCTCCGCGGCCTGCCCCTCGAAGACCAGGATCAACGTGGCCCCGCCGAGCCAATCCGAGGGGGCGGCATCCACGATTCGATTGAGCACGCCCGGACGGCGCAGGATCCGCCGCAGGACGGCCGCGCCAAACCCGGCGCCCTCGCCCCGCTCTTCGAGCGTCTTTTTCGGCCCGGCATGTTTGCGCCGACGAACCGAGCCGAGCCGGGCGATGAACGAATCGAACACGTCGTACAGGCGCGCGACCGCGGGGCGGATCCCGCTCTGGAACATCTGTCGCATCGCCTCCCAGCCGGCCTCGACCGTGGGGAACGAAAAGGCGCCGAACGCGCGCGCCGCGGGCGCCGGGTGGAGCCGGAGCTGCGCCGAGGTGACCACGCCGAGCACGCCCTCGCTGCCGATGATCAGCGGCGTCGCGTCGGGCCCGTGGAGGCGGCGATCGAATCGGACGATCTCGCCCTCGCCGACCACACATTCGAGCGAGGCGACCATGTCCTCGATCTTGCCGTAGAGCCCCGAGCATTGCCCCGCGCTGCGGGCGGCGACCCAGCCGCCGACGGTCGAGCAGAGAATGGACGAAGGAAAATGCCCGAGGGTATGGCCCGCGGCATTGAGATCCTCTTCGAGCCGTATCCCCAGCGCGCCGGCCTCGACGTCGAGCACGCCCGCCTCCGCGTCGAGCCGCCGGACGCGGTCGAGGCGCTTCAGATCGAGGACGACCGTGCGTTCGTCCGGTAAAACACCACCACACACGCCCGAGCCCGCGCCGAAAGGAACGAGCGGAATGCCCTCCTTGGCGCAGAAGCGGACGACGGCGGCGACGTCCTCCGTGGTGTTTGGCCAGACGACCACGCCCGGCCGGTGGTCGGCGATGCGGCCGTCGGAGACGGCGAGGTGGTGGCGTGGCCAGAGGTCACGCGCGTACGCGATTCGATCGACCGGCGAGGCCGAGACCGTGAGGTTCGGCAGGGCCTGACCGAGCGCCGCTTCGAGGTTCACTTGCGCTCGGCCACGATGACGAGCCGCGGCGACTCCGAGCCGAAGAAGACGCCCGGATGCGCGGGATGACCGGTGACCTCGACGACCTTGAAATCGGCGTCGTGCATCATTTTGCCGATCTCGTGCAAGGCGTAGAGGCGGATCGAATACTCGATTTCACGCGCGCGGCCGTCGTCGAACATGGCCGTGCGCTTGACCTTGAGGCGGCTCGAGAAGAAATCGACCTGCATCTCATCCATGCACACGCAGCCGTCGCCCTCGAACCAGACGAGGCTCGGCTGGCGAGGCGCCACGTAATCACGGTTGATGATGTCGAGCACGAGGATGCCGCCGATGCGCAACGCGCGGTGCATCCGGCGCAGGACGTCGAGGTTCTTCTCGTCGTCGAAATAGCCGAAGCTCGTCGACCAGCAATACAGGCCGTCGAAGACCTGGTCGAACGCCATCTCCCGCATGTCGCCCTGCAGGAAATTGAGTTTTTGTGCGCGGCCCTGCGCCTCGTCCGCCGCGAGCGCGAGCATGTTGAGCGAGAGGTCGTAGCCGACGACGCCATACCCGCGGCTCGCGAGCTCGACGGCGTGCTGGCCCGTGCCGCAGGCGAGGTCGAGGATCGTCGCGCCTTTCTCCAGGCCGAGGCACGATTCGATGAAATCGGCCTCGCGACGGATCACCTTGGCGTCGGTGCGATCCATCGTGCGGATCATGTCGTCGTCGAAGAGGTCCTCCCACCAGGGGCGCTGCCTTCGGCGGCTCGGCTCGGGGAGGCTCGGCGGCTTGGAAGGCGCCGATGCCGCAGGCGGCGGGGTCGCCTGCGCGGCGGCAGGCGGCGGAGGCGGGGCCTTGGGCGGCGGGAGCGATGTCGCCGAGGTGGCCGGCACGACGCCGGGGTCGGGGACCGTCGGCGCCTGACGCCTCGGCGGCGGCGGCGGCGGCGGGGGCTTCTTGGGCGCGGCCGCCTGCTGCGCGTCCGACGGCGGAGACGCCTTCCGCTCGGACTCGGAGACACGCTCGGGCTCGATCTCCTCGATCGCCTCGACCTCGTCCGCCCGCGATTCCTCGGCGACGGCGGAGACGAGCTCCTCGTCCGCCTCCTCCTCGGCCACCTCGACCACGAGCTCCGGCGCCGATTCGAGCGGCTTCGCGCGCGGGGCCGCCTCGAGCTTCTCGATCGGCGTGACCGGCGTATCCATCACGGGGCGCGGCGGGGCCGCGGGCGGCGGCGCGAACGCCACGGTCTGCGCCTGCTCGGCCGCGAACTGCGCGGTGATGGCCGCGACCTCGGGCGGGCGCGGCGTCCAGCCCTCCTCGACGACCTCGTCCGCGGGGAGCTTGGACGGCGGGACCCACGAGCCCCGCGGCTTCGGCGCCGCCTCCGCCGCAGGCATCGCCGGCGGCGGCTCCGAATAAACCTTGACGGGCGGCAGATCGTCGCCGACCGAAAGGATCCGCATCGGCTGGATGACCCCGGCGTCGCTCGCATCCGGCTGCGGCTCGGGCGGCGGCGCGGCTTCGGCGACGGGCTCCGGTGCCGGCGTCGCGGTGTCGTCCGGAAGCGCGACTTGCCCCTCGGACGCGGGCATCGTGTCGTCCTCGGTCTTCACGGCGCGGCGCGAGCGACGGCGCGGCAGCGGCGGAGGCGCAGCGCGCTCCGGCTCCGCGGCGGCGGCGGCCGGCGTCTCCGTGGGCGTCTCGATCTGGGGCACCGCGGGCGCGGGCGGCACCACGGGCACGGCGGGCGCCGCGGGCGGGTTCGACGCGCGCGGCGGCGGGACGTTGGTGTTCGGGCGCGGCGGCGGGGACGAGCCGCTCACGG
>NZ_JARZHG010000035.1 GCF_029946505.1 Polyangium sp. y55x31 | reverse complement strand
CAGAGCTTCCGCCGCATCGCGGTACGGTACGAGCGCCACGTCGAAAACTTCCTCGGCTTCGTCCACCTCGGATGCATCGTCGTGTACCTCAGGAGACTCCTGGACGATTTATGAGATGACTTCTAGTGTGTGTGCGCTCTCCCCGCGAGCGCGCTCCACTGTTTGGATTGCCTCGTTGCAATCCAGGACATCACGCCATCGTTTGAGGTACATGAAGGCATGTTGAGCGACGTCCAAGGCGCTGATGAGGACACGGGCAAGCTCCTGGCCATCCGGCACCTCGGGCAAGACCTCACCTGCCTTGTGACGATGCCAAAACGCCTGTATCTCTGCGAGCCGCGCTTCGATGGAGGGCAACGCATGTGCTGCCCGACCCTGAATAACGTCAATTCGAAGGGCCTCGAGTTCGCTTCCGAGCACGTCCATGCGCGACCTGCCCGACCGAGTAGCGGCTTCGGCGCTGAGCTGGTAGGCCATTCTTGCCTCCTCGAGTTGGCCCACGTCCCCCAGTGTGTTGGCCCAGCTCTGGAAGATGGCGGCGAGGTCTGAGCTCCCCGCGGGGGCGGCCTCCACCACCTGCTCGTACAATGGCAAGGCCTCGGCAGACCTTCCAACCAGGCTCAGGGCGTCCGCCAGTGCATATCGCACAATCCAGCGGGCCCTTCCCGCCGGGACCGACTCGACCACGGCCTGCAAATCTGCGATGACGGGCTCGATCTGGGCCGGACTACTCGTTGCGCTGACCATGTTCTGGGCCAACCCCCCGATTCGATCGAGGGCCCCCGCCCGTGCCAACTCGCGGATCCCACGCTGTCCGGCTTCCAGCGCCTCGACCATGTTTCCGCCGCGCCGCCGCTCCCGGAACCGCTCCTTGTACCACTCCCCAAATCCTCGGAGGATCCCCGTTTGCGCCAAGCCCTCCGCCTCGTCCGCCACCGCGGCTTTCCACACTGCCGCCCGCTCCCCCACCAGCGGATGGAACCCCAGCATCCCCTCCCCGCGCTGCACAAGCCCGCTCGTCGAAAGCTCCTCCAGCAACCCTTCGAGCGTCGTCCCCTCCCCCGGCACCCATTCTCGCCAAACGGCCTCGATCATCTCCTCCGGCACGGCCTCCTCCGCCCGGGTGACGACATAACAAAGCCGCCGCCCCGGCACCGACAGCCGCTCCAGCAAAAGATCCGCCGCCTTGAACGCCACTTCCTCCCAGTAAGCCTGCGCAGCTTCCCGCTCCGCCCCCGTCAATAGCGACCCGAAGAGCCCAGGTGCCTCCGAGAACCCCTGCACTTCCAGACCATCCACCACCTTTTCGATCGCCGCCCGCCCCTTCTCCGACAGCACCCGCCCCGACCGCATCTGTTGCTTCACCAGCGCGTCGAGCTGCGCCAGCACGAACGGATGCCCGCCGCTCCGCGTGAGCATCTTCCCGAGCAGCTCCTTCGCCTCGCCGCCAGCGTCGGCCATCGCCTGGAGATGCGGTCGGCCTTGTACGAAGAGTGCCGTCTCCCACTCCGAGAGCGGCCCGATCTGCACCCAGCAAATCTTGCCGATCCGGAACAACGCCTGTGGCAGGTGGCGGCTCGTGACAAGGACACGCGACGCGCGCCCCGAAAGCTCGTCCACGAGCACCCCGAGCAGCGCGTCCCAGCGAGGATCCAGGCAGGGATAGCCACGCTCGGCCCGCTCGGAACCGAGGTGCGTCTCGAAGTTGTCGAGGACGAGCAGGATCGACTCCCTCCGCAGGACGTCGAGCAGGTTCTGCTGCAGCGCCTCCAGCCAGGTGTCGGACGGCAGATCGCCGGGCTTCTCGAAGTGGATCGCGCTCGTCGGGTTCTTCCGAACCGTCTCCCGGTAATGAGGTAGCTCGAGCAGGAGCTTCGTGTGGACCTGCCGATAAAGCTCGTCGAGCCGGAGCGGTACCGCGCGGCTCTGGAACGCGAGCACCACGCGGAACCGGGCGTGCCAGAGGTGGATCGCCTCCGCCGCCAGCGTCGTCTTGCCCATCCCCGCCTGCGCTTGCACGAGCGCAACGGGTTGCGTCTTGCCGTCGAGCCACTCACGCCCGAGCTTGCCGAGCTCGACGGAGCGGCCAATGAAGCCGTGCGGCGGATCGAGATCACGTACGGGCCGAGGCAAAAGCGGCTGCGGTCGAGGATCCCGGCGCGCCATCTGCGCGCTCTCCCCCGAGGCGGGACGCAGGCGCACGCGGCTCGCGCCGAGGATCACGGGGTCGGCATGATCCGCCGGGTGGTACTGCCCAGCACGCGAGCGATCATCGCAGAGCTCTTTGCGCGCCAGGGAGAGCGCGACATCCGCCGGATGCAATGCCTCGTCCGCGAGCAGGTGGCGAAAGAAGCGACGCGCCAGCCGGCGTGCATACACGTCGCGGACCTCGTACCGCATCGCCACGACCTGCTCGACGCCGGCCTCCAGCAAGCCGAGCGCGGTGCCGACATGGCCGCGCGTCTCCTCGACAATCTGCGGCAAGGGCGCAAGCTCTCCACTGCGCACCTCCTCGCCCATCTCGGGGTGCTTCGCGCGGGCTTGCAACGCTGCCCATTCGCTGGCTTCGCGGATGTGACCGCCATGGCAGGCGCCGAGGAAAAACAGCGAAGGGAAAAAACCGCTCTCCGCGAAGATGTCGGCGACCTCCTTGCCGCGCAGCGAGACGCTCCGGCCGCCGGGCTCATCGGGCTCGACGAGCAAGCCGTCCTGGGTGCCGTGGCCGCTCCAGTGGACGACGTGATACCCGCCCCGGTTCTTGATCTGGGTCGCGAGCCGCGCGCGGGTCACGCCGTGGCAGAGGACGTCGACCTCGACGCGGCGGTGCGGGAGGATCTCGTCGAAAAAAAGCGCGAGGAGCCGCTCGCGCTCCAGCCGGGCCGCGAGCAGGCGCGAGGAGCCGGGGGCTTCAGCGAAGACGAGGAGCACCTTGAGGGGCTCCTCGTCGCTGATCTCGATGGGCTCGCTCGGAACCGCATCCGCCGTTCGCCCGAATGCGACGCGGACGACGAGGTTTCGGTCGAGCAGGCGGAGCGAATCCCCCGGTGCACGCGCGAGCTCCCACGGAATGCGGGCCAGCGCCGCGGCGAGCTGATTTCGTTTCGTGTCGTCTCCGGGCGCGGGGATCCGCACGAGGAGCGTGCGCTGGCGTTTGCCCTCGGCGAGGGCACGCGTGATGGCCTCTCCGAGGATCGCCTTGCCGAGAAAAACCGCGACCTCGTCGAGGACGCGCGCTTCGTCACCGGGCCCCTTGGCGACCCGACTGACATGGGCGCGGGTGTCCCAGACGCCCTCCCAATCGCTCGCGGGGTGGTCGGAGAGGCGCACCTCGCGGGCGTCGATCTGCACACCGCGGGCATCGAGGAGGCGAAGCGTGAATCCCAGCGCATCCTTTCGCGTATCGAGCAGGAGCTGAAACAGGGATTCCGGCATGCGAGGAAGGATACCGGTCGTCGGGGACGAACGGCAAGCGCCTCAGCCGCCCTGCGCGGGCTCCTCGACCTTCTTCTTAGCGCGCCGCTTGTACAGGGCCGAAAGCTCGAATGCCGTCGCGAGGCCCGGCTCGCCGAGCTCCCGCGCTGCCGCGTTCGCGGCTTCCCTCGCCGTACGCGCGAGGCTCACGATGATCCCGTCGATGAGGTCCTGCGTCTCCGTCTCCACGGGGGTTCCCCGCGGCTCCGCCTTCGCCTGGGCCGCGTCGCGAAGCGCCTGCGCGCGTATTTCGAGGTCGAGGGCCGCATTCAGCCCGCCGCGGGTCTTCGCGGCGTTGGCGATGGTGGGCTCCTTCAACGCGGCGTGCAAGGCGTCGAGCTGCTTGGCCAACCCCTCGGCGTCGTCCGCCGTCACCGAGTCTCGATCGAGCAGCGCATCGATTTTCGGAACCGCCTCCACGAGCGGTTGGATTTCGGCCAAGCCCTGCGCGCGGTTCCGCAGGGAGCGCCCGGGGCCCTCTTCGGGACGCGTGAACTTCCCGAGGCGGGCGCGTGGAGTCGAGGACGGAGCGCGCAGGGTTCACGGAGGCACGCATAAACCCGAGCCGCGGCACGCCTGGACCTTTCGCAGAATCACACGGAGCGCTCGACCCAGCGCCTGAGGTATCCTCCACCCCATGACCCGCCCCGCCGATCACGCCTCTCGCATGGAACGCGCCCTCCTCGCGCTCGACGGTCTCTCCACGGGGGACGCCTTCGGAGAGCGCTTTTTCGTGCACCCCGACCATGTCGAGCGCCTGATCGGCGCGCGCGCCCTCCCCGCCGCTCCGTGGAGGTACACCGACGACACCGTGATGGCCCTCGGCATCGTCGAGGTGCTCGATCGCCTCGGGACCATCGATCGAGACATACTCGCCCGTGCATTCGCCCGGCGTTACGGCGCCGATCCGCATCGCGGCTACGGCGGCGCGGCCCACGAGATCCTGCGCAACATCCTCACGGAGATTCCGTGGCAATTCACTGCGAAGGCCGTCTTCGGCGGGACGGGCTCGATGGGCAACGGCGGCGCCATGCGCGTAGCTCCGCTCGGGGCTTATTTCGCCGACGATCTCGACGAGGTCGTGCGGCAGGCCAAGGCCTCGGCCGAGGTCACGCATGCCCATCCGGACGGCCAGGCCGGCGCCGTCGCGGTGGCGATCGCGGCGGCGGTGGCGTGGCGCATGGGCACGGGCGACGAGCCTCGATCGGGCGAGGCGCTGCTCCGCGCGGCGTTCCAGTACACGCCCGACGGCGAGACGAAGGATGGTCTGGCGAAGGCATTGACGATCCCGCTGGAGGACGATCCGCGCGCGGCGGTGGACGCGCTCGGATCGGGGTATCGGGTGCTCTCCTGGGACACCGTCCCCTTCGCGCTCTGGTGCGCCGCGCGGCACCTCGACAGCTACGAAGAAGCGCTCTGGACGACCGTCGGCGGGCTCGGCGATCGGGACACGACGTGCGCGATGGCGGGCGGTGTCGTGGCGCTCTCGGCCGGGCGCGCGTCGATCCCGGCCGAATGGATCGCCGCGCGAGAGCCGCTCGCGCTCGGCGATCAGGGATAGGTCAAAGCGCCGAAACCGCCGCCCCGAGCGCCGCCGCGAGGTTGCCCCGTTTCGCCACCTCGACCCGCCCGAGCCCGAGCCATTCGGCCATGCTCGCAAGCTCCGCCGCCAATCGGTCGGGCGTGTCCGGACCCGCGCCCGGCTCGGTGTGGGCGGCCTGGACCCGCAGCACGCTCGCCTTGCGGTCGGCTTTCAGGTCCACCCGCGCGGTGATGGCGTCGCCTTCGAGGAACGGCAAAACGTAATAGCCGTGGGTGCGCTTCTCGGCCGGCGTATAGATCTCCAGCCGGACCTTCACCCCGAAGAGCCGCTCGGTGCGATCGCGGAACCAGATCAGGTTGTCGAACGGCGAAAGCAGCGCGTGGGCGCCGATCCGGCGCGGCGTCTGCGCCTCGGGATGCAGGTAGGCCGGCTTCGGGAAGCCCTCGACCGAGACTTGCAAGAGCTCGCCGGCCTCGACGAGCTCTTGCACCCGGGCGCGAGCTCCCTGCAAGGGCAATCGGAAATAATCGCGCAGGTCGGCCTCGGTCGCGACGCCCATGGCCCGGGCCGCAATGCGGACGAGCTCACGCTGGGCGTCGGCCTCGGGCGGCGTGGGCAAGCCCATGACGTCGGCAGGCATGACCCGCTCGGTCAGATCATACACCCGCTCGAACCCGCGCCGCGTCGCCGTCGTCACGTATCCGGCCCAGAACAACCATTCGAGCGCCCGCTTGCCGTCGGACCACGACCACCATCCGGCCGAACCCCGCGGGCCCGTGGCGAAATCGCCTCCCGTGACCGGACCACGTTTCTCGATCTCGGCGAGCACGCTCTTGATGTACGTGCGTTTCTCCTTGGCGAAGCGCGAAAGCCCGCCCCACAGCTCCCCCGCCTCCGCGCGCGCCATCCGCCAGCGCAACAAGGGTTGGAGCGCGAACGGCAGCAGCGAGGCCTCGTGCCCCCAGTACTCGAAGAGCGACCGCTTCTTCCCCCAGGCCTCCTTTTCCAGGAGCGCCTGCGGATACACGCCGAGCCGCGAAAACGCGGGGAGATAGTGCGTGCGGACGAGGACGTTGACGCTGTCGAGCTGGATCACGCCGAGCCGCTCCGCCGCCTTCGCGAAATGGCGCCGGTTCACGCTCGCCGGTCGCGCTTCGGCGAAACCTTGCGCCGCGAGAGCGATGCGCCGTGCCTGCTTGGCCGAGAGGTCGAGCTTCTTCGTCATGAGGGCACCGCATGGTAGCCGCGGTACGTCCGAGGGCCAAACGGGGCGCGAGCGCCGCGCCGCTCGGGCAGCCGCGAGCGCCCTTGACAACGAGCCCTCCCCGCGTGCAAGCTCACGCCGCCATGCTCTTCTTCTTCGTGTAAGCGCGAAGCCCGTCCCAAATCGTCGCCCCTGGTGTTTCTCGTACCCAGGGCGGACGGGGACGAGTGCGCGCGCTGCACGTGAGCCGCTGGCCATTCGAAGCCGCGCCGTGCGCGCGCCATCCGCCCGCGTCCGCCCGAAGGAGGAGCGCATGGACTCCGCCTATGGCGCATCGAACCCGTTTGCGACGGACTCGATGGCGCGCGTGCTCGTTTTTGTCCGTCAAATGGTCTCGGTATCCGCAGAAATCCGCCGGCCCGCCGTGCGTGCCGCCGCATGGATTCACCTCGCCGCCGCTGTGCGCGCGCTCGAGCGGCGATATCTCGGGTCCGTGGCCCGCGAAGGCGAGCTTTCCGGCGAGATTCTCTCGTCGCTGCGCGCGCTCGTGGGCCGACGCGAGGGTTGTGAGGCCGGCCCCGCGGGCGCGCTGCTCGTGACGTATCTGGAGGAGCGGCTCGCGGCCGAGGAAATGCCCCGCCCGCGGGCCATCGCGCGGATCGCCGAGCGCGCGGAAGGGCTCTTCGGCAGCGTCGAATTCGCGCGGCTCCATCGCTTCAGCGTCGAGCTTTCGAGCGGCCGGCGTCGCGAGGCCCTCGAGCGCGCGAGGGCCTTGCCCAAAGGCGCGCTGCGGGAGCGCGCCCTCGCTCGGATCGAAGACGGAATCGAGCACCACCCAGGGCGCGAGCGCGCGTGCTCGTTCGTGGGGAATCTCGATTCGGTGGAAGAAGCGCGCGTGTATCGGCCGTCGTTGCCGCTCGTGCGCGAGCTGTTCGTGATCGGCGGGGACGCGCTCCCCATCGCCGAGGAAATGCTGCCGCGCATCGACGGCAGTGCAGGACAGGAGGCACGCGCGCTCCTTGCGATTGCGCGATATCCGGAGCGTGGTCCCGCGGGGGTCGTCGACCTGCTGCGCGCCGTGCGCCATCGAAACGCGTGGAATCACGGCTGGCTCGGCGCGATCGGGGCAGCGCTCTTCGCGGAGCGCCTGGACCACGCCGAGACGCTGCTCGCGCACGCGCCGGGGCGATATCTGCGAGGTCGCGCCGAGCTTGCCATCGCGGCGTTTCTCGCCGAGCGCGGCGAGCGGCTCGCGGCGCGGCGACGGATCCAGCGCGTGGAGGATCGCTCGCTCGGGCACGCGCTCCAGCTCTTGCTCGCGCGCCTCGATCTCGATGCGGGCCTCGCGCGGCGGGCCGAGAAGCGCGTGCTTGCCTTGCCGATGACGCTCCTCTGCCCGCCGCGGCGCGCGGCGCAGCACGAGCCGCGGCTCGCCGGCGAACCCGCGCCCATGGAAACCATGCTCGCCCGCGAGGCATGGCTGCTCCGGCACGCGCTCGTTCGTGCACGCGGCGGAGACGACCACGGCGGCCTGCTCCCGGGCGCGCTCGTGGCTCGTGCCTTCGAGGATGCTTCGCTGCGCCGCGCATTGTTCCATCGAATCAACCCGGGGAGTGACGTTCTCGTCCGGGACGACGCGTGGATCACGGAACACTGCCTGAAGCTCCTCGAGAGCGCCTCCACGCTGCAGGATACACTCGCCGATCTCGATCGCGGCGGCCACGTCACGCCCGAGGCGGCCTTTGCGCTCGGCGCGCTCGGCCCGGCGTCGAGCTGGGATCGCTGCCGTCGTGATCCACGTTTCCGCGACGCGCTCGGCGCCGCGCGCGCCCACTACGACGAGGGCATCTCGCTCACGAGCCGCCGCAAACGCCATCGTGTCGCGCTGATCGACGCAGCCCGCGCCCACCTCCGCCGCGTCATCGACATGGCCGCCATGGGCGGCGAGGAGGTGCGTGTCGCAACGGTATCGCGCATTCGCTGCCTCCAGAACCTCGGCGGGGAGCAGGCCGCGACGATCCTGCAAGGCGCGCTCTCGCGCTCCGTGGACCGCGGCGCGGATCCACGCGCCACGAAACCTCTGCTCCTCGCCCTCGCCAAGCTCTCGCCCCAGCGCGCGACGGAGGTCTTCGTCGAGCGGTACGACGTCTTCGCCCGCGAGCGGCAGGCGCGCTGGGCCGCCAAGTGCATCGAGGATCAGTGCCTCTTCCCGCCGGGCACTGCGAGCGCGCACGGCGGCGCGTTCACGCGCGTCACGTTGCGCCTCGGGGATCGTGCCTCCACGTGGCTCGCCGAGTTCGTCCGGACGTACACGAGGGAGGTCGGCACGCCCCCCGGCCCCGAGGTGCTGGCGATCGTGGACGGCCCCGATCTGCCGGCGACGGGCGAGGAGCGCGTGCGCCAGATCCTCGAACGTCGCGAGGCGCTGTTCCAGGGCGATGCCGAGGACTTCGTGCGTCGACTCGCCGAGGCGCCGGATCAGCTTCGGCTGCTCTCCGCGCTTTGCCCCGTGTCGCCGGGACATCAGGCCGGCGTGTGGAGCGATGACGACTGGCGCCGCATCGTGGAGCGCTTGCAGAAGGACGTCGGCCCGGTCGCCGTCGGCCCGATCGCGCGTCTCCGCCGACACCTGCCCGGCGCCGAGCACGCCGTGCAGGCGCTCGTCGAGGGGGCGCCGCCCGTGCCCGCGCTCGCGTGCCCCTTGCCCCTCGGATCGAAGGGCGTCCTGACGCTGCGGTACCTCGACAAACGGCGCGATTTCCCGGCGTTTCTGCGCTTCGCCGACTGCGTGCCCTGCTGCTTCAACAGCACGAGCTTCATGTACAAGCCGTACATGCGCGAGGAGGGCACCCAGCGCATGGTGCTCTCGCTCTGGAAGGACCCGCTCTCCTTCTGCTTTCAGCTCGTGCGCGCGCCCCGCGCGGGCGTCGCGGAGGCGCAGGGCTTCGTGTTTGGCGGCTTCGGGCTCTGCGAGGACGGGCCCGCGGTCCTGCTGAACGGTCTCTATTTGCGAAGGCAGCTCCCGTGGCTGCGCTTCGCGATCGTCGAGGCCATCGAGCAAGCGCTCTGCCGGCCGCTCGGCATTCGCCACGTCGCGATTGCAGCGCGATACGGCGGCGCGGGCCCGCTGCCGCCCGGCTATACGACGCAGCCGCGGCGCGTCGTGCACCGGCTGCGGGCGCTCTGCGAGCCGAACGGCGTCCTCGCGACGCGCGTGTACGACGACCTTTCGTCGCGGGTGAACGGCGACGTCACGTCGTTGTACGGCATTTCCTGGAAGAAAATCGCGTGACCCGCGGAGAGCCCGGGCTCTCAGGTCGGCAGCGCGTAGACGCCGACGTCGCCGTGCTCGGTGCCGACCACGAGCGTCTTGCCACGGAAGGCGCAGAAGGCGCGCTCGCCGTGGACGCTGCGGCGGCCGAAGATCGGGCCGGTCCATCCGGCGATCGTGCCCTCGCGATCGCAGACGACGACGCCGAGCGCGTGGCTCTTCGTCTTCGCGGTCATGGCGAGCCAGCGGCCGTCGTGGCTCACGGCCACGCTGCGCAAGGGGCCGTCGGAGAACTTCGGATCGGTCTTCGCGCCCCCGATGCCGTTCTCGAGCGCGTTGAGCCGCTCGCAGTTGCCGGCCGCGTCCCAGCGGAAGATGCGGCACCTCGCGAGCGCGTAGACCTCGCTCCCGTGAACGACGAGCTCCGAGGGCCACGTGTAGCCCTTGAGCTTCTTCGGGACCGTGAGCGTGCGCAAAACCGCGCCGCTGGCGTCGCGCTCGACGAGCGTCGTGTCGGTGCCGATGAAGAAGCGGCCCGCGCCGTCGCTGCCGAGGCAGGCCGAGCCCGGGAGCTCGCCGAGCGCCGTGACCGCGCTCGTCGTCACGTCGAGCACGCGCAGACCGGTGGAGCCTTGGACGGCGAGTCGATCCCCGTCGATCCATGCGACGGACGCCGCAGGCTCGATCCGCCGCACCTCGCGCCTCTCGGCGAGATCGAGGATCACGACCGGGAAGCCGGCATGGCCGCAGCGCACCGCGGCCCACCGGCCATCGGGCGAGATCCGGAGCCCATCGAGGACGGGTTCGACGGCCGGCTCGACCGGGATGGGCGCGCCGCCGTCGACGCGGACACCGTCTTCGTGGAGCGTGACGACACGCTCGCCGGCGAGCGCGAGGCCAAGCAGCGCCACGGGCCCGTCACCGATCGGGCGCCCCGTGCGCGGGTCGACGAGGAAGAGGCCGAAGCGCGACGCGATCGCCAGGTGCTCGTCGACGAGCGCCCAGATCCCGGGGCCGATCAGCGTATGCTGGGGCGGCACCGTGGGCAGCTCCTCCGGCTCGAGGCGCTCCGCGTCGAAGAGCGTGTTCTTGCCGACATAGCGACCGAGGAGGAAGCGGCCGTCGACGCTCGCAAGCATCGGGTTACGCGCGCGCCAGACGTCCGCGCGTCGCCAGGCCTGAAACGCCTCGGGCACCGGGAGCTCTTTGCCGTCGCGGTCACGGCGTTGCGTAGCGCCGGGTTGCTCGACGTCCCGACCGAGGTGGAGCGTGCCACGTCCGACGCGGAGCACATCGCCGGGGCCCTCGCCCCGCTCGATCGGGGTGAAGGCACCTCCCTCGCGCGCGTACCAGCCGTCGTAGAGCAGGACATCACCGGTCGCCGGATCGACCTGCGGCGGGGAACCCCCGCTGTTGCCGATGCGGAGCGTGTCGACGAGGGTGTTCGTGTTCGTGTCGTGCGTCTCGATCACCTCACCGCCGTCGCGATACATGACGAGCCGCAGCCGCTCGGGCGTGATGGGATCGAAGAAGGGCCACGCGCCGGGCGCCTCGATCTTCGACGCGCTTCCGCCGGGTCGGACGACGTGGATCGTGCTCCCCACGGCGAAGGCGACGACGCCGGCATCCGATACCGCTGCCTTCCCGAGCCGGGCGTCCCCGAAGCGATAGCCGATGCGCGCCGGGCTGTGGTCGAGGACCTCGGTGAAAACGCGCCGGTCATGCGAGAAGACACGGACCCGGAGCGCGTCCTTGTCATCGCGCTCGTTCTCACTTTCGGGCGGGAGGGCGTCGAAGACCGCGACGTACAGGCCGCGGGGCGCGACCACGACGGTCCCGTCGACCGCCGCCGGCCGACCGGAAAGCGGCGGAGACAGATCCGATACACGGGACAGAACGGCCCAATTCGTCGATTTTGCCATCATCTCTCCAGCAGAACGCGGACTCATACACAAGGCTGCGCTCATGGCCCCAGCCAAGAGCAAGATTTTCACACTGCCGTTTGGCAGGCGCCTTACGCGTATTCCGCTGCCGAACGCGCCGATGTGAACATCCCGATGATTTCCGCCCCGTCCCCCGACACGGTGACGCACGTGGCCTCGTCCCCGAGCAAACCACGCTCCCGCGCGAGCGCTCGCACGGCGACGCCAGCATTCTGAAGCTGGAGCCCCACGGCGCCGCCGCCGATCCGCACCGGCATCCCCCGCTTCAGCTCGATCACGTACGCCCGCCGCTCTGCCCGCCGCGGGTTCGACATGTCGACGGCCAGGAAATCGCCGCAAAAGGCGCGCTGGTTCGCGCGGAAGAGCCAGAGCTCGGTGCGGCGGGAGAGAAGCTCGCGGGCGAATTCATGCTCGTCCGCCTTGAACGCGAATGCATGAAATGCGAAGGCCGCCTCGGCCTGGGAAGGTTTCGTGATTTTCTGGACGAGCTCGCAAAAGAGGTCACGCCGCGCGACGGTGCGGCGCGTGAGCTTGATGGCAAGCGGAAGACGGGGCGCCATGAGGTCCTCGGGGGTCGAAGGTCGAACGCAGGCCAGCTCGCTCGCGCAATGGGAGCGCGGGACGAACGGCGACGAATCGCGCCGACGAGAGCAACGCGGGCGGCGGGGGGACCCGCCCGGCGAAAGGACCGCGTTGCTACCGGAAGACCTTCATGGCGCCACCTGAACGCGCCGAGACTACAACGAACGGATGATCGGGTCAACGATGCGTCGCCAGGATCAGGCGGCCGTCGACGGTGATCGGCTCGCCGCCCGGGTCCGGCAGGACGGCCGTCGCGCTGCCCGGTCGCACCACGAGCGGCGCCCGCCGCGATGCGGGCACGCCGCGTGGGGAATCGGTCGTTCGAATCAAGCGAGCGAGAAGCGGATGCTCGTATCGTCGTGCCTGCACGTGACGGTCAGGTCCTCGTCGCGCTCGACGTCGATCGGCGTTTCGAACACCTGAACAGCCTGCATCCAGTGGTTCTGATGGTTCGTCGGGGCGTTCGTCAGGACGACCCCGCCGCCGAGGTCGAGCTCGAACCAGAAGGCGATCCCGTGGACGCGCCCGCGTTGCTTCGTCGTGACTGTCACCGTGCGGGTGCGCGGCTCCAGGGGGCCTCGCTCGAAGTCGAATTCGAATGCCTCGACGACGGGGCTCAGGAAGGCGTGCGGGTGCGCGCACAGGCGTACCGGAAAGTACGTCTTCGTCGAGACCTGATTGAACAGGCTCACGTCGAAGCCGCCCGCCTCGAAGGCGAAGTTGTTGCGGTGGACCGCGTCGCTCTCGAGGAGCTGAAAGCGGATCTTCGCCCGCCCCGGGATGATCTGCGCCTCTCGTCGTAGGAGTTTTTCCCGCGCGTGGCGGACGATGGGAAGGATTCCTTCCCCGAGCAGACCACAATCGACGGTCTCGATGACCAGCAAATCGGCGCGCCGGGGAATGTCCCGGCCGACGACGAGGTCGGTCGACACCTTGGGGATGACCGAGACGTGATGATCGAGCCTGTTTTCCGCGATGATCCGCCGCGCCAACCGCGCGATCGTCGCGACCGACTCGCAGGTGAACACGGCCCCGGCCCCCGCGCGGGCCGCCATCATGGAGAGCAGCCCTGTCCCGGAACCGACATCGAGCACCGTGCATTGCGAGCCGCCGATGGCGATCTCGAGCGCTCGCTCGAAGGCTCGATTGCGCTCGTGATCGTTCAGCATCGCGAAATGCCAGCGCGGAACGAGCTTGCGCAGGAGCCCGTTCATCGTCAAAACGATGGCCTCGTTGTCGGCGTCGAGCGACGAAGCCTCCTCGAATCGTTCGAGGGCCCGCTCCAGTTGAAAGCTCGCGGCGAGGCGGTGGCCTTCCTCGACGAGAGCGCGCACGCGCGCTCGATCGGCCACCACGCGTAGCTTCGCGCGGGGCGCTCGTCGCTGCTCCCTGGTCGATTGCGGACCGGCGTCGGACGCGGGGGGCTGGTCCGCCGCGCCGATTCCGTCGTACAACTTCACGAGGTGTCCTCCTTTGGGCGGTGTGTCGCGAGCCCCCCACAGCATTCCGCATGCCAGACACAATTCGCGGCCTTCCAGGCCGCGTCGCGCGCCGTCGCCCGCGCCGCCGCGCCAAGCGCCTGCCGAGCCCGAGCATTGCGGGGCCTTGCGTTGACTTGCAGGGATTTGCTCGACCATGCAAACAAGCCGGGTTCGTCCGGCCGATAAAGGGGCGACAAACGGGCCGGATCGTGACCAAACGAGGATCGGGGCCCCGTGGCACGACGCTTGAGTAAGGGGGCGCCGAAGGTCCCGACCCCAACGAGACAACCAGGAGGCCACGATGCCCAAGGCCCATCCGAATGCCGACCTGAACGGCCGTCCCACCGTCCTCCTCGCGAGCAGCGGGTATCACCTTTACCGCGAATATCTCCTGCGGATGATCTCGCGGGCCGCGCGGGTATTTCTCCTCCTGGACCGGCAGCCCTCCTGGGAACGGTCGTACATCGCGAATTACAAGATCGTCGATACGCTCGACGCCGAGGCCATGATCACCGCCGCCCGCGAGATCATGGCGCGCCTCCCGATCGACGGCGTCATCTGCTGGGACGAGATCCGCATGGTGCACGCCGCCCGCGTCGCCCAGGCGCTCGGCGTGCACGGCGCGGGCGAAGGTGCGTTCGGCCCGACCTCGCTTCCGTTACGCCAAACCGCCTCACCTCCGCACTTGCTCGGCCGGATCAATGCCGTCCAGCGGCTATTGCTCTGGGGCACGGTCCTGCTCGGCAGCCTGATCGCGTCCCTCGCCATCAAATTCGTGGGCCTCCGCGGCGCCGTATGGATCGGCGTCCTCGGGACCTGCCTCTGCCTGCCCGTCCTGCTCCGCCGCGGTATTCGCGACGGCCTGGTCCAGCGCTGGGCCGCCGCACGCGGCCGCGTCTTCTCGCCCTGCCCTTCGACCCCGACCGGCGCTCCGAGCGCCCCCGAGGAGGATTGAATGCCTCTCGCCGATGGCCTCCAGACCTTCATCGACCGATGCAATCGAGCCATGCCGCCCGATTTCTACACGCGCCCCCTCGCGGAGCAGCGCGCCCTCTATCTCGGGCTCACCCGCGAATTCCCGTACGACGTGCCCTCGGACGTGACCATCACCGACGACGTGGTCGCCCACGGGCGGCGACGCCTTTCGATTCGCGTGTATCGTCCGCGCGCCCCGGTGGGCCGGGGCCTTCTCGTTTACCTCCGCGGCGGCGGGTTCGTCGTCGGCTCGCTGGAGACACACAATACCGTCGTCGCCGAGTTCGCCAGCCGATCCGGGCTCGTCACCATCGCGCCCGATTTCCGAATGGCGCCCGAGCACCCCTTCCCGGCGGCCCTCGAGGACTGCTACGGCGCCCTTTGCGGCATCGTCGTCGAGGCTGCGCGGCTCGGCATCGATCCCGATCGGATCGTCATTGCCGGCGACAGCTCCGGCGCGAACATGGCCGTCGCCGTGGCCATGATGGCGCGTGACCGCGGCGGCCCGCGGCTCTGCGGCCAGGCCCTCATCAGCCCGGTCCTCGATTTCACCCGCTGGCGCCGCAGCGGCGCCGACGCCCCGCTGCTCACGGCCGGCGAAATGGAATACTACACGGCCTGCTATGCGCCCGATCCCGGGCAGGTCGCGCACCCGTACGTCTCCCCGCTCCTTCGTGGAGCGTTCGACGGCCTGCCGCCCGCGTATCTGATGGGCGCGGAGCTCGATTCGCTTTGCGTGGACGCGGAGGCCTACGCCCGTTGCCTCCGCGAGCACCGTATTGCCGTCGACCTCGTAATCGAGCCCGGCCTCGTGCACTCCGCCGTCCGCGCGCGAGGGCTCTGTCCGCAGGTCGAGGACGCGTGGGCCAGGTATTGCAGCCGGGCCGCTCGGCTCGCTTGCGTGGAGGAGCGCCATGCCTCGAAGTGATCCGAATGGGCCGGCCGTGATCGTCGACCCCTATTCCTCGGGCGCCCTCTTCGCGCCTGCGTTCGCGGCGGCCGGCGTCCCGGTCGTGGCCGTCGTCTCCAGTCCCGCGCCGCCGGCCGTTTACGCCGCCTCCTACCGGCCGGAGCACTTCGAGACGATCCTCACCACGACCGACGGCCTCGAGCCCTTGGTGGAGCGCCTGCGGGCCTTGCGCCCCCGGTGCGTGCTACCGGGCTGCGAGTCGGGCGTGGAGCTCGCGGACGTGCTCGCGCCGGTCGTCGTCCCGGACGTCGCCAACGACCCCGAAAAGGCGGCCGCGCGCCGGCACAAGGACGAAATGGCGGCCGCCGTGGCCCGGGCGGGCCTCCCCATCATCCGGCAGCTCTGCACGAGCAACGCCGACGAGGTCGAGGCCTGGCTCTACCGTTCGAACCTCGCCGGCCGGGACCTCGTGATCAAGTCGCCGAAGAGCGCCAGCACCGACGGCGTGACCCGCGTGCCCCGCGGAGAAGACTTCCGGGAGGTATTTCATTCGATGCTCGGCCGCCCGAACCGCCTCGGCATCGTCAATGATCGGCTCGTCGTGCAGGAATACGTGACCGGCACCGAATACGTGGTGGACACGTTCACCTACGAAGGCAAACACACCGTCACCGACGTGTGCCGCTACCACAAGGTGGACAATGGCCCGTACATGGCGATCTACGAGCGCATGGAATGGTTGTCCCCGAAGACCCCGGGGATCGAGCGCTTGATCGGCTACACGCGTGGCGTGCTCGACGCGGTCGGGATCCGGTTCGGCGCGGCGCACGTGGAGCTGATGCTCACCCGCGAAGGGCCGCGCCTCATCGAGATAGGCGCGCGCCCGCACGGTGGCGGCCAGCCGAGGTTTTGCCGCGTCGCGACCGGCGACAGCCAGGTGGACCGGACGGTGCGTTATTTCGCCCGGCTGGGGCACGTCCGTGAAGGCTTCGGCCTGCAATCGCACGTCCTCGTGGTGTTCCTGATCGTCCGGACGCCGGGGATCGTGCAGAATGCCGAGGTCTTCGCCGACGTGGAGGCGCTCCCGACCCACCATTTCTCGGTCATCCGCATCCGGAACGGCGATCGATTGCAGCCCACGAGGGCTCTCTTCGGCAGCCTGGACCTCGGCTTCGTGGTCCTCGCGCACGCGGACCGCTCCCAGGTGCAGGCCGATTACCACAAGATCCGCGACATGGAGCGGCGGCTCCGGCTCGACGATTCACGAGGAGCGCCGGGATGAGCATGGAGCCGCAATCGTTCGTTCACCCCGCGGGGCGTCTGCACGACGTCGGCGGGCATCGCTTGTGGGCGGAGCAGGCCGGCGGGTCCCGTACATTTGTACGGCGTGCGCACGCTGGTCCTCGCCAACAGCCTGCACAGCCCTGTTTTGCGGGGCCGACGTCGATTTCATGATCGGCGGCGAGGTCGCCCGCATCCCGGATTTCCGGCCGCGGCGCAAAGACGTGGCCGTCCCGATGCTCGTGCTCGCGGCCGCTTCGACCGGGCGCTCTACCCCGCCTTGCAGCGCCAGTTCGCGACGTTCGCGCCCTCGGCTGAATTTCACGTGCTCGAGCGCAGCGGCTCGTTCGAGCGCGTCGAGAAGCTCGACGAGGTCCTCCGGATCCTGCGGGACTTCTGGGCCCGCGCGTCGTCCCCGCGCCTTGCCTGATCACGCAAGGCCCTGCACCCCTCCTCCGTCCCTCCTCCGAGAAACGGCCGAACCGTAGCGTGACGCGATCGGCGCAGAACCCGCGCCTTTCCTGTGAATCATAATCGAGCTGCGGCCGCCGGCGCGCTCGGCGGCGCGTGGCCTCCCGGTTGCACCGCCCTCGTGAGGCCTGGGGGAAAAGGTATGACCTATCGAGCAAGCGGCGATCGCAACGAGGTTTATCGACGCGTGCCGGACGACGACGACAATCGGTGCGACCTCGTCATGAAGGGCGGCGTCACGAGCGGCGTGGTGTATCCATCGGCGGTCCTCCGGCTCGCCAAGGAGCGACGGTTCCGTTGTATTGGCGGCGCCTCGGCGGGCGCCATCGCGGCCGCGTCCGCCGCCGCGGCCGAGTATGGCAGGGCCGACGGAGGCGGCTTCGCTCGATTCGAGCGCATGCAAGAGGACCTCGACCGGGAGGGTTTTCTGATGGGGCTCTTCCAGCCGACCCCACAGGCTCGCCCGATTTTCGAAATGCTCCTCCTCGCGAAACGACTGCATGTTCAGCAGCGGCAGAACGGAGAGGAGAGACGCGTGCCCCATCCCGCTTGGCGCCTCCTCCGTGAAGTACGCAAGGCGGGTATCGATTCCATCTGTGCGGCCTGCCCCGGCGAAGGCTACACGCAGGG
Source organism: Polyangium sp. y55x31 (assembly GCF_029946505.1). Classification (GTDB taxonomy): domain Bacteria; phylum Myxococcota_A; class Polyangia; order Polyangiales; family Polyangiaceae; genus Polyangium. The sequence goes on along the minus strand of NZ_JARZHG010000035.1, from coordinate 103,577 downwards.
CCGGCGGCGCGGCGCCCGCATGGGGGCGCTCGTCTCCCTCGTGGTCGTGGTCCCGGTCGCGGCGCTATTCACGTTCGTCCTGTACCAGACTCCGATATCATTCGCGAGCGAGCTCGCGTGGCTCCCCCTGCTCCTCGGTTTGTCCCTCTGCGGGGGCCTCCTCGTCTCCGGCGCCTACCTCGGTGGAATCGCGGGGACGCTCCTCGCGAGCCTCCGGCATATTCACGATGACGAGGGCAAGAGCCTGTTCGGTTTGTGCACGGGCTCGATCGACCAGGGCTCTCGCCATGACCAGGTCCCCCTCACCGAATGGATGCACGAGGGCCTCCAGGAAATGGCCGGCCTCCCCGACGATCGCCCCCTCACCGTGGGAATGCTTCATGCGAGAGGCATTCGTTTCAAGGTGGTCACCTCCGACCTCAACGTCCGGCAGCCGCGCGCGGTGCCCGAGGAGGAGCTCGACGGCACGATCAAGAAAGACCGCTCGTTCGTCTTCGAGGAAAACGAAATGCGACGCCTCTTCCCCGAAAGCGTGGTCCGCTTTCTGGTAAACGTCGCGCCCGCGCACGAGAGCGCCACACTCCCGCCGGGCTACCACGTCTTCCCGATGGACGAGCACATGCCCGTCCTCGTGGCGATGCGCATGAGCCTCGGTTTTCCCGTGCTGCTCTGCGCCGTGCCGCTGTATACCGTCGAGGAATCGGGGGAACTCCGGCGCCACTGGTTCAGCGACGGCGGTATCGGGATCAACTTCCCGATCCATTTCTTCGACGGCTGGTTCCCACGCTTTCCGACCTTCGGAATCAACCTGCGGGAAAAGGCGCCGCGCGCGAAGGAGAGCCGTCACGCGCAAGGGGACGATGTCTCCTTGCCCGAGCCCCGCGACGGCCACACGTCGAGCCCCTCGTTCCGCGAGATCTCCGACATGAAGGATTTTTTATGGGCCGTCTTCGAGCTGGCGCAGAGCTTCCGGGATGATAGCCAGGCCGCGCTGCCCGGCTACCGCGAGCGAGTCGCCCATGTCTACCTCGACGAACACGAGGGAGGGCTCAACCTGGACATGAACGTCGAGACCATCGAAAAACTCGTCGAGAAAGGCGACACCGCCGCGCGGCTTTTCCTCGAACGATTCGACTTCCCGCAACATCGATGGGTGCGCACGGTGCTCCTGATGTCGCTCATGGAAGTCGAGCTCGGGCGCCTCTGCAAGAGTTTCACCACGAACGGCCTGCGGCAGAAGCTCCACGAGCTCCTCGAACAGGAGCAAGAAGCGTATCGTAACGACAAACCTTGGTACGGCTCCGTGAGCCCTGCCGAGGACGAATGGTTCCGCCAGGCCAGGGCGCGGATGGATGCGCTCGTCGATCTCATGGCCCGGTGGTCCGAGCTCCAGGAGGCGTGGCAGGAGCGCCACCCGACCGAGGCGTTTTTCTTCGCCGAGCGCAGGCTCAGCCCGGCGGGGAAGCTCAGGTTCACGCCCGAGGTATGAGGTTTTCGGGGGCGATCTGCCCGCACGAACAAGGAGACATCATGCGTGAATTGGAAACCATTGCTCCGGCGACGCGCGTGCGATCGCTCGTGCTGATCACGCCGATCCTGCAGGGATTCGTGCCCTCGCTCCCCGCGCTCCGGTACGTCGATCGCCTCCAGGTGGTCCTCGGCGGGTCCTCGGACGGCAAGATCACGGGGCCGAGCGTGCTCGATCTCATCGATTCCGTGCATTTCGGCCAGTGGTCCATCCTCGACGGCGGAAGGCGGCTCCTCTTCGTCTCGATGTTCGTGGGCGAGCTCGAGCCGTACCTGAAAGACTTCTCGGTCCGCATGGCCTGGGGCCTCGACCTCGTCTGGATGCATTGCGAGGGATATCCGGGGGCCGCGCAATTCGAGCCGTTCGTCGCGTGGGTGAAGCGGCACATGGTGGAGGCGGACCGATTTTATGCAGCCAATCCGGGCGTGACGGTCATCGACGTTCGGTGGTGGAAGGCGCTCCACACACAATTCGAGGAATTCCGGCGCAAGGTCCGCTGCGGCGGCGACATCCACGCGCTGTTCGCCGAGCTCGAACGTGGGATCGCGCGGCTCTCCGGCGTCGACGAGGAAGCGGAGAGCCGCCTCCTCGGGTCGATCGTGGACAGCGTTCGCGCGAACCTCCGGGACCTCGCGGACAAGAGGCTCTTCGCTCCGGCCGAGATCGAGCCCATCGCGCGCAATTTCGAGCAGGTGATGGCGACGTTGCAGGGGGAGAAATCATGAAAACGACGAACGACGTTTCGATCGAGCTCGACGACGTGCAGGGCCACCTCCTGCTCTCGTACGGCAAGACATTCGGCATGCGCCACGCGCGCTTCCTGTTCCTGCATTTCGAGGACATCGCCGCCGGGCGCCGCTTCATCGCCGAGAAGATCCCCGAGGTCACGACGGCCCGCACCAGGCCGCCGGGGCCACGATTCACGCTGAACCTCGCGTTCACGTTCGAGGGGCTCGGGGTGCTGGGGCTCTCCGCCGAGGAGCTCGAAAGTTTCCCGGAAGAGTTTCGCCACGGAATGGCGCAGCGCGCGGCGTTCCTCGGCGACATCGGCGCGGACGCGCCCGAGCACTGGGATCTCCTGCCACGCGGCGCGCCGGCCCTGCACGCGATCGCGCTCGTTTATGCGCGCAGCCAGGACGACGCGGATGCGCGGGCCCATGAGCTGCGCGTCGAGGCCGAGGCCGCGCGGGTACGGGTCGTTCACGTGCAGACGGCGGCGGCGCTCGAAGGGGGGCGGGAGCATTTCGGGTTCGCGGACGGCGGCAGCAATCCCAGCGTCGTCGGCGACGGGAGCGACGCGCCGCCTGGGCGCGCGCTCGAACCCGGCGCGTTCCTGCTCGATCACCCCGACGATTTCGGCGCCGTCGCCGCTCGGCCGAGCCCGAAGGCGCTGCGCCGCAATGGCACGTACCTCGCCCTGCGCAAGTTGCGCCAGGACGTCGCCGGATTCCGCCGCTTCGTCGCGGAAAACGCGGCCATTCTCGGGATGGACGAAGAGCTCGTCGCCGCGAAGCTCATGGGCCGGTGGCGGAGCGGCGTGCCGCTCGTGCTCGCCCCCGACGAGGACGATCCCGACATGCCCGTCGAGCGGCGCGACGATTTCGGCTATCAAAAGCAGGATTCCGAGGGCCTCCGTTGCCCGTTCGGCGCCCACATCCGGCGCGCGAACCCGCGCGACGCCCTGCCCATTGCGCGGCGCACCGCCGTCCGCACGCACCGGCTCATCCGGCGCGGGATGGCGTACGGCCCGCCGCTGCCGGAGGGCCAGGGCGAGGATCACGTGGATCGCGGGCTCATCTTCATCGCCTACGGCGCCTCGCTCTCGCTGCAGTTCGAGATCGTGCAGCAATGGCTGAACAACGGAAACGTCGGCGGCGAGCCCAGCACCCTCCACGACCCCGTCTCCGGATCTCCCTGCGCGCACGGCACCTTCACCATTCCCACGGCCGGCCCGAACGGTGAGCTCGCCTCGGTCCGCACCCTCTGCGGGCTGCCGAGCTTCGTCCGGGTGCGCGGCGGCGCGTATTTTTTCGTGCCCGGCATCGAGGCGCTCCGGTACATCGTGAACAGGGAAAAACCTCGGCCTGATACCATCGAAAAGTTCCTGCAGAAGTACGCGCTCGCGCAAAACGACGAGGACAAGAAGAACTGCGTCGAGGTCTGTCTCCTCGACCCGGTGACCGCGCGGCGGCCGTTCTGCGACACGGCGGAGAACTGGCGCGCCCTCCGCCAGGAGCGGCCCATTTTCGAGACGCCGCACGGCGTGCTCGTCTCGCGATTCCGGGACGTGCAGGAGGTCCTCGCCAAACCCGAGGTCTTCTCGGTCCAGGAATACGGGGCTCGCATGACGGCCACCGTGGGGCCGTTTTTCCTGGGCATCGACGGCGAACGCCACAAGCGCGAGGCGTCCCTCGCGCGCCTCGTCATCCGGCCTCGGGACCTGCCAAAGCTCCTGGATCGCGCCCGCCTCGTCACGCCCATCGTCCTCGATCTCGTGAACAAACGCGCGAACGGCGCGCCGGACCTCCTTCCGCAGATCGTCATCGCCTCGGTGGTGCGGACCGCGGGTGAATACTTCGGCGTGCCCGGTCCTTCCGACGAGGGGCTTTTTCTGTGGCTGAGCGTGGCGTCGGCCTACATCTTTTTCCCATTGCCGAGCGACGAGCGCGCGGCCGCCGGCGCTGCGGCCGGCATTGCGTACCAGCAGTACCTCGAAGAGCTCCTCTGCGCGCGGGAGCTCTCGATCGCGAGCGGAAAACCCGCGGGCGACGACGTGCTCGGCCGCTTCCTCGCGCTCTCCGCCACGCATGGGCTCGACCGCATGACCGTCCGTCAAATGCTGGGTGGGCTCGTCTCCGGAACGATGGTCCCGACCGCGATGACCCTCCTGCATGCCCTCGCGCACCTACGAGGCGCGCCGGACGCCTGCGCGCAGGCGCGCGAGGCCGCGAGAAAGCGGGACATGGTTCGGCTGACGGACATCCTGCTCGAAGCCGCTCGGTTCGACCCTTATCCGTCGCTGCTCTACAGGACCGCCGTCGTCGATGTCGAGCTCGCAACGGGCACGCCCCGCGCGACCCGCATTGCGAAGGGCAGCCGGGTCATTCTCTCCCTCGCTTCTGCCATGGCCGACGAGGAGGCGCTCGAAGAGCCCGACGTCTTCCAGCCGGGCCGCCCGGACGAGCATTCCCTCCTCTTCGGCCATGGATCACACGCTTGCATCGGGCGATTCCTGGCCGGACCGCTGATGGCCGAGATCGCGGCCCCACTGCTCCTTTCGGGGCTCTGACCACACCTTTACGCGGCGCGCGTGCTCTCTGAAAGGGCGATCGATGCGAGGAGCGCGCGCGCCTCGACCACGAACCCGACCATTCCCATGGCCTCGAACGCGGCGAGCGCCGCGGCCGCTTCCTCGCGTGCCGCGGCGGCCGCCCCTTCATCGCGAAACACCCTCGCCGCGCAAAGGTGGGCGAGCGCCTCCTCGCGCGGGGATTTTTTCTGGCGCGCCGTTTCGAGGGCCGCATCGACATGCTCACGCGCCGCGTCCCCGCGCGCCGCGAGCGCGAGCGCCCGGTGCGCCGTCGAAAGACCAATACGATCCCCCGCTTCCGCCCGCGCGAGCGCGGCGCGTGCATAGGTCGCCGCCTCCTCGGTCCGCCCCGCGAGCGCGAGCGCCTCGGCCAGCGCGCCGTAGCTCCACGAGACGCTGAGCCGCGTCCCCGTGGCCTCGATCCATTGTACCGCCTCCTCGAGGAGCGTGAGCCCCTCCTCCCGCTTGCCGAGCGAAACCAGGGAAAGCCCCTCGGCGGTCTTGCTCATGGCCGCGACGTAGGGGGCGCCCAGAATCGCCGCGAGCTGCCGCGCGCGTTCGGCCGTCGCAGCGCACGCCTCGAACGCGCCTTGCCAGCCTTCGACCATCGCCCGCTGCACGAGCACCGAGCTTTCGAGCGAGCGGCGCCCGAGCTCGGCCGCAATGGCGAGCGCGGTCTCGACGTGCGCGTGCGCCTCCGTGAATTCGCCGCGATCGCCGTGGATCATGCCCAGGTATCCGTAACCGTACGCGCACCCCGCGGTCCGCCCACCCCCGGGCGCTCGTTCCTTCATCGAAATGCCCTGGCGGATGTGCGCGAGGGCCTCGTCGTAGGCGCCGGCCGCGGCGTGATTCTGGCCCAGGTTCAGCACGAGCTGGGAGAGCATCTTGTGGTCGCCGAGCGCGCGCGCCTCGTCGATCGCGCGCTCCGAGATCCGGATGGCCCCCGCGTGATCGCCGAGCGCATACGCGATCCAGCCCGCCCAGTAATCACACCGCACGACCGCGCTCGCATCCCCAATCCGAGCCGCGATTTCCCGCGCCTCCGCCAGCACCTCGATCTGCCGCGGCGACGGCTCGTACAGGCATGCCTCGGCCCAGCGCACCGTGACGCTCACGCGCCGCCGCAAAACGTCCTCCGTCTGGGGGAGTTTTCCCATCAGGGCGAGCGCGTCGCCATAACGCCGCCGCGCATCGTCGAGCGCATACACGCGCGCGGCCTTCGCCGCGGCCTCCTCGGCGTAAGACGCGGCTTTTTCGATCTCGCCACTCTCCCGATAATGGTACGCGAGCGCCTCGACGTGATCCATCCTCTGTTCGCCCGAAAAAACCTCCTCCAGCGCTCGCCCCACGCGTGCATGCGCATCCCTCCGCTCGTCCTCGGGGATCTCGGCATATGCGCGCTCGCGGAGTTTTTCGTGCAGGAACCGGAGGCGTCCCCCACCCCCGTCTTCGAGCACGTACGCGCGCCGCAGACTGCCGAGCGCATCCATCAACGTCGACTCGGGCAGATCCGCGGCGCGGCGCAGGACCTCCTCGTCCACCTCGCGGCCGAGCGTCGCCGATAGATGGGCGAGCCAGCGGCTCGGCGCGTCGAGGCCGGCGAGGTGCCGCTCGATGAGGCCCGCGAGCGAGCGCGGAAGCCCGAGCGCAGCGCGCACCGCGCACGGATCCTGCCCTCGCGCGGCGACACGAAATACGCCGCCGGCGTCCCGGTACAAGAGCCCCTCGGACAGAGCCGTGCGCAGGTATTCGGCCAGGAAAAACGGGTTTCCGTCGGAGGCCTCGGCCACGAAATCGAGGAAGGCCCGGGGCAGCTCCGGCAGGGCGAGCATGTCGCGTGCGACCTGCCGCGTGCTCGCCGAATCGAGGGCGCCGAGCTCGACGCACATCGCTCGGGGCGCGGCGAGCAGGCCCGCGAGCGTATCGCTCACCTCGTCCGTGCGGAACGTCCCCACCACGAGCATGCGCTGACCCGCGAGCGGCCGGAACACGAGATCCCGTAAAAAGCGCAGGGACAGCTCGTCCGCCCATTGCAGATCGTCGATCGCCAGGAGCAGCGGCTCGGTTTCGGCGAACGCGAACAACGTCTCGGTCAGGCCCGCGACGACCCGCTCCCGGGCCGTCGCCGAGGGCAATGCCGATAGGGGCTCGGCGGCCGTCGTCGCAGGCGCGAGCATGGCGAGGGCAGGCTCGTAGGCCGCGAGCATGGCCGCGCGCTCGCCGAGCATGCGCGCCGCCTCTTCGGGACCGGCGCGGCGGCAATGGTCCGCGATGGTGAGCAAGAGCGGGCGAAACGGATGGAGCGGCGCGGCGCCGGCCCCGTGCGTGCCGAATGCGACGCATTCGCCGGTCACCACCGTAAAACCCGCCCGCAAGGCGAGGCTGGCGAGCTGGGCGACGAGGCGTGTCTTGCCGATGCCGCTCTCGCCGCCGATGAACACGCACCGCCCCTCCCCGCCCCGCGCAGCGCCGAGGTGCGCTTGCAGCTTCCAGACGACGTCGTGCCTGCCGATGAAGCTCGGCCGATAGAGATATGGCTCCGCCCGGCACCGCAGCGTGAGCTCGGCCGGCGCAAAGACGGCGAGCGCGGCCGCCACGTCCTCGGCATAGCCCATTCGATCCTGCGGTCGTTTGGCGAGCAAATCGAGGACCAGCCGATCGAGCGCCGCGGGAATGCCGGGCACGCTCGCCGACGGCGGCGCGGGCGCCTCGCTGAGGTGTTTTCCGATCACGTCGCGGGGCGTGGGCCCCTCGAAGGGCCGCCGGCCGGTCAGGCATTCGTAGAGGATGCAGCCGAGCGCATACAGATCACTCCGTGCATCCACCAGATCGCCGCGGATCTGCTCGGGCGACATATAAGGCGGGCTCCCCGTCACCACGTCCATTTCGAGCGAGTCGCGCCCGCTCGTCCCGGAAAACCTCGCGGCGATCCCGAAATCCACGAGCACCGGCGCGCCGTCGTCCCGAAGGAAAATGTTGTCCGGCTTGAGATCACGGTGGACGAACTCGGCGCCGTGCAGGCACGACAGCGCCTCGCAGAGGCGGCGCATGACGCCGCAGATCGTCGTGAGCTCCTCGGCCGAGATGGGCTCGCCGGGGCGCCGCGCCTCGATGAGCGCGCGCAACGTACGACCACGGAGCCGCTCCATAGCATACCACGGCCGGCCGTCGTCCACGCCCTGGGCGAGGATCTGCACGATGCCAGGATGACGAAGCCGACCGAGCGCGTGGATCTCGCGTCGAATGCTGGCGATCTCCTGCCCAAAGGCCGCCTCGACGGTCTTGATCGCGACCTCTTGCCCCGTGTCCCGGTGCTCGCCCCAGTAGACGATCCCCATTCCTCCGCGCCCGAGGATGCCTCGAACACGGTACGGTCCGAACGTCGCGGGCTCGTCCTGCCCTCTGGACATGTCCGCAGTATAGCCCGCGCCCCTTGTTGGCATAACCCGCGCGCGCCGAGGCGAACGGGCGGCGCGGGCCTCTGCCTCTTGCCTGACCACGCAATGCCCCAGCGCTCAGGCGTGCCCGAGACAATGGCCGATCCGGGTCCGATCCGGCGAAAGAAAGGGGCGCGTGCCCTGGCATGGTCGATGCTCATGGGAAAACCGACGAGGAGTCCAACCATGTGTGCTCGGCATCCCTCCCCCGCCCTCGCTGCTCGATCGGGCTCCCCCGTCGAGGCACGACAAAACCCGCCTTGCATGCGGGCCCCGTGTGACGAGTTCATCTCGCTCGCCTCCCACGAGCTCTTGACCCCGGTCACCGCGCTCCGGCTTCAGGCGCAGCACATTCGTCGCCTCCTCTCGCAGCACCCCGAGGAGGTCCCGGCGCGCATTCCGAGCATGGTGGAGTCTTTCGACCGCCAGCTCGGGCGCCTGGCGCTCCTCTGCGACGAGCTCCTGCACGCCACGCAAATCGTGGCGAGCGAGCTCCCGCTCGCCTGCGAGGACGTCGATCTCGCCGGGCTCGTCGGCGACATCGTCGACCGCGTGGCACAGCGCCCGGACGCCCGCGCGCTCGTCACGATCCGCGTCTCCGGCGCCGCTCGCGGGCAATGGGACCGCATGCTGGTCGAGCAGCTCGTCCTGCACCTCGTCCGCAATGCGTTGGTGTATGGCGAGGGCAGGCCCGTCACCATCGACGTCGCGGAGATGGAGGGCGGAGTCCGGCTCGTCGTGCAGGATCATGGGATCGGAATCGCCGAGGACGACCAGGTGCGCATTTTCGAGCGATTCGAACGAGCCGTGCCGCCTTCACGCTTCGGCGGCCTCGGCCTCGGTCTTTACATCGCGCGCGCGGCCGCGGAGGCGCACGGCGGTTCGATCCGCGTCGAGAGCGAGCCTGGACAGGGCGCGACGTTCATCGTCGAGCTCCCGACCGAGAGCCGCGCGGCGCGGCGGGCGCTCGATCACGCCCCCCACGCTGCGCGCTCGCTCGGGCTCATTCATCCAGTTCGTCGTCGCTCCCGCTCTCGCCTCCCGGGTGCGGTTGCGAGGGCGGCTCGGCCGTCCCGAACCCGAGCTTTTTGATGCCGAGCACCTTCATGCGGTGCACCAGGGTCCGGAGCGGCATTTCGAGCTTGCGCGCCGCCTCCGTCTGGTTCCACTGGCACGCCCGGAGCGCCTCCACGATGACCTGCGCCTCGTAATTCTGCATTCGCGAGCGGAGCCCGCCTGCGTCGTTCGCCGGGGCGGGCTCCGCGGACGCGACGATCACCTCCTTCGCCGCGTGCGAGCCGATCCGCCCCTGCGCGCGCACGCGCTCGGGCAGGTCGTGCACCGAGATCGAATCCCCCTCCGCGATGACCACGGCCCGCTCGATCGCATTGCGCAGCTCCCTCACGTTGCCCGACCACGGATAACTCCGCAAAAGCGCGAGCGCGTCGGGCTGGATGCGCTGGATTCTGCGCTCGTTCGCCTGGTTGGCGAGCTCGAGGAAGCGCATCGCGAGCGGCTCGATTTCCTCCACGCGCTCCCGGAGCGGCGGAATGTCGAGCGTCATCGTGTTCAGGCGGAACAGGAGATCCAATCGAAAGCTGCCGGACGTCGCCATCGCCTCGAGATCCCGGTGCGTCGCCGCGATGAGCCGTACGTCGACGTCGATTTCCTTCGTCGAGCCCACGCGCGCCACGCGCCTCGTCTCGAGCACGCGCAGGAGCGCTGCCTGCGCCGCGAGCGGTAGCTCGCCGACCTCGTCGAGGAACACCGTCCCGCCCTCGGCGGCCTCGAAGATGCCTTTTTGCTGCTGAACCGCTCCCGTGAACGCGCCGCGCTCGTACCCGAACAGCGTGCTCTCGACGAGCTGCTGCGGAATGGCCCCGCAGTTCACGCATACCATCGGACGAGCATGCCGGGCGCTCTGCTCGTGCAGGGCCCGCGCGATCACCTCTTTGCCCGTGCCCGTCTCCCCCTGCAAAAGCACCGGGATCGAGGAGCGAGCGAGCCGCGCGACCGTCATGAAGACCTGGCGCATGGCCGCGCTCTCCACCACGGGCTGCTCGCCCGTCGGGGTCTGTCCCGACGGACCTCCCCACGTCCACGGGCCGCCCGGCATCGAATGCACCGGCCGCCCGGACGCCGCGCGTTGCAGGGCCGCGCGGCAGCCTTCGAGGAGCTTTTCCGCGGACGTCGCGGTCTCCGGCGAAGCGGCCACGCCCACGAGCAGCGTGGGGCCGCCCTCCTTGGGCTCGCTGATTTTATGCGCGATGTCGCAGGCGACACCGAGCGTCGCTTCGGGCAAGAGCACGGCCACGGCGTCGAGGCTGTACAGGCCCACCTTGTCGATGGGCCGCAGCTCGGCTTGCACGCGCGAGAGCCACCGGCTCACGTGCACGCTCTCGCGGCCGCCGGCCCGCACCATCAGAATCGCGGCGCTGCGCCCGAAAAACCGCGCCCGCACGACCTCGTCTTCGAGCGTGCTCCGCAGCCGCTCGAAACTCAGGAGCCCGGGGAGCAGGCTCGCCTCCGGCGCGCGCTCGCCGATCGTGATGATCACGCGCCCCAGCATCACCTCGTCGCCGATTCGCGCGACGCCCTCCGTCACCCGCTCGCCCTGCACCCACGTGCCGTTCAGCGAGCCGAGATCTTCGACGCGCACGCCCCCGCTCTCGAGCAGCGTGAAACAAGCGTGCTGGCGCGACAAACTATCGTCGTCGATTTGCACCTCGGACGGGGACGTCCGCCCGATGACCTGCCCGACGCCGGGCCGGAGCTCGACGAGCTCGGTGCCGTCGCGATGATAAACGAGCAAGGTCGGCCATTTGCGCGCCTGCCTCATGGCTGCGCCGACCTCGCGTCCGCCCGGCGGGAGAGGCATGGTCTCGGTGATCTGCGCTGCGCGTGAACCCATGTTGGTGTCCTGCAATCTTGTGGATCCTCGGACGCGGGTCGATGGGCGAAGTAAGCCCGCCGAGCCGACTGACGTGGCCGCGAGAAATTCGTGGCAGGCTCCGGATGCCGAACGACCTCCCCGACTCCATGAGGGCGCGAGGCGCCGCGCTTCCTCGCCACGGACATCATGGGCGCTCCACGCAAGGAGAACCAATCGAGCGAACGATTCTCGATCCTCCGCCGCCTCGGCGCCGGCGGGTTCGGCGTCGTCTACGAAGCGATCGACCTCCGGTACGGCGCGCGGGTGGCCCTCAAGGTCCTCTATCAGGACGACGCGGCGGCGCTGCTCCGCTTCAAGCAGGAGTTCCGCGTGCTCGCGGACATCACGCACCCGAACCTCGTGATGCTCCACGAGCTCATCTACGACGAGGGCCGCTGGGCGCTCTCGATGGAGTTCGTCGAAGGCGAACATTTGCTGAGCGGCTTCGTACCCGGCCGCACGGGCGACCTCTCCGCGTCGATCGTACGGCGCAAGCCTCCCCGCGACGTCGAGGAGCGAGCCGCCCCGCGCGCGGACGCGCGCCCGCTCGACTCCGCGCGCCTCCGGTTCGTCTTCTCCCGCCTCGTGCGTGGCGTCCGCGCGCTCCACGCCGCCGACGTATTGCACCTGGATCTGAAGCCCTCGAATGTGCTCCTCACGAACGCCGACAGGGTCGTGATCCTCGATTTCGGGCTCGCGCGGGAGCTCTCGCCTTCGCCGTCCGGCGATCTTTCGTCCCTGCACGAGGGCATCGTCGGCACGCCTGCGTACATGGCGCCCGAGCAGATCGTGGGCGAGCCGGGCAGCCGCGAAAGCGATTGGTACAGCGTCGGCGTGATGCTTTACGAGGCGCTCGCGGGGCGCCTCCCGTTCGAGGGCAGCGTGGAGGACGTCCTTTGCGCGAAGCTCACGACCCGCCCGATTCCCCCGTCGCTCGTCGCCGAGCACGTCCCCGAGGATCTCGAGGAGCTTTGCCTGGCTTTGCTCCGGAGCGATCCGAGGATGCGACCGTCGGACGAGGAGATCGCCGGCCGGCTCAAGGTGACGGGGGCGCCCGCCGAGGTGCATCCCCGGCTCGTCGAGATCCGGCAACGGCACGCGCTCGTCGGGCGTGAACGCGAAATGGCGGCGCTCTTCGAGGCATTCCGGGAGAGCTCGGCCGGCCGTGCGGTGCTCGTCCGGCTCTCGGGCGCGTCCGGCGTGGGAAAAAGCGCGCTCGCGTCGACGTTCCTCGCGGCGCTCCCTCGCTGGGAAGGAGCCATCGTCCTTCGTGGCCGCTGCCACGACCGCGAATCGGTGCCCTACAAGGCGCTCGATAGCCTCGTCGACGCGCTCGCGCGGTACGTGAAAAACCTCCCGCGGGAGGAAGCGCAATCCCTGGTTCCGCCGAATCTAGAGGACCTCGAGCGAATCTTCCCGGTGCTCGGGCTCATCGACCCCGCTCCGGCGGAAGAGCGAGCGGAGGTCATCGACCCGCCCAGGGCGCGCATTCGCGCATTTCAGGCGCTCAAGGACCTCCTCCGGCGCCTCGCCGCGCGTGGCCCGCTCGTGCTCTGCATCGACGACTTGCAATGGGGCGACGTCGACAGCGCCGAGCTCCTCTTCGAGCTCCTTTCCCCGCCCGACGCGCCGCCGATGCTCTTGCTCGCCTGTCACCGGAGCGACGATGTCGAACCGAGCGTATTCGTGTCGCGCTTCGGGCAGCTCGTCGCCGCCGCGGCGGGCCGGATCCGGCTCCACGACGTGGACCTCGGGCCGCTCACACACGAGCAGGCGATCGCGCTCGCAATGGATCGGCTCGGGCCCTCGGCACACGACGCGACGGCGCTGGCGATCGTGCGAGAATCGGAGGGCAATCCCTTCTCCATCGAGGAGCTCGCGCGGCATGTCCGCGCGGCGGGGCCACGCGCCGTGCCGCGCGTCGATCTGCGTGAGGCCATGCGGGAGAGGCTCAGCGCGGCGCCCGCGCCGTCGAGGCGCCTCCTCGAAATCGTGGCGGTCGCGGGGCGCCCGCTCGAACAGGACATCGCATTCGCGGCGGCCGAGCTCGCCGACGAAGCGCTCGCTTACCTGACGCCGCTGCGCTCGGCGGGGCTCCTCAGGGTATGCAGCGTGCATGAGCGCCCGGGCTGCGAGGTCTCCCATGATCGTCTCCGCGACGCGATCCTCGCCACGCTCGACGTCGAGGCGCTCGCCGCGCGACATCAGCGGTTGGCTTCCGTGCTGGAGACGTCGCCCGAGGTCGAACCGGAGGAGCTCGCGATGCATTTCCAGAGTGCTGGAGAGAGATACAAGGCGGCCCATTACGCGACCACCGCGGCCGACAGGGCGAACGAAGCATTGGCCTTCGCCCACGCGGCCGAGCTCTACGCGCTCGCGCTCGACTGGGGGCGCGGAGGGCCTGCGGATACCCCGGAGAACACGCACGAGCTCAAGGTTCGTCGCGCCCACGCGCTGGCGCACGCGGGCCGGTGCCGGGATGCGGCCGAGCTCTACCTCGCATGCGCCGACGGCGCGCCCCCCCGCGAGGCGCTCGATTTGCGACGTCGCGCGATCGAGCAACTTTTCGTAGGCGGGCACCTGGACGAGGGCAACCGTGTCCTCTCGACATTCCTCCCCGGCCTCGGCCTGCGTCCGCCCAGGACGACCGCCAGCGTCGCCATGATGGCCTTCCGGGGAATTCTTCGAATTCGGCGTCGTGGCTACGATTTCCAACCTCACGACGCTGCCCACGTCGATCCGGCCGTGCTCGCCCGGATCGACGTTTGCATGGCGGTGAGCATGGCTCTGACGGACGTCGATCCGCTGCGATCGTGCGCGTTTTTGATACGCGGCCTCGGTCTCGCGCTCGACGCCGGCGAACCCGCGCGTATTGCCCAGGCGCTCGGCACGTATGCGCAATTGTCGCTCCTGCAAGGCGGCCCGTCCGCGGTGGCCGAGGGGGCGCGCCTCCTCGCGCGGGCAGCGGAAATCGCGAGCGGCTGCGACGATCCCGATGTCCTGGAGACCGTCACCATGTACGGCGCCGCGACCACCATGATCGAAGGGCGCTGGCGAGCGGCGCTCGATCGTTATGACGCCATCGGCCGCCACCTCCGCAGCCGGAGGCTCGATCTCGCGATGTACCACAACATGGCGCACGTCGTCGCCGTCATCGCCCTCGACGCCATGGGCCGCCTGGAGGAGCTCGCCGAGCGCACCGCGGCCTGGCATCGCGAGGCCACGTCGCTCGGCAATCTTTTTGCGGCGATCAGCGCGTCGAGCGCTTCCGCGGTGACACGAATCGCCGCCGACGACGTCGAGGAGGCGCGCCGCCGTGTACGCGAGGGCGTCGCGTCCTGGACCCGCGGCGGCATGCACGTGCAGCACATGTACGCGCTCCGGATCGAGGCGTATGCGGACCTTTACGAAGGCCGCGCCGCCATGGCCCGAAGGCGCGTCCTGCAAGCGTGGGGCGCCATCGTCAGGTCGCAACAGCTCCGCGTGCAGCCGTCCCGGATCGACATGCTTTTCCTCCGCGCGCGCACCGCCCTTGCCATTGCCGCGGACGCGCCCCCCCGCCGCCGCGCGCAGCTCGCGCGGGAAGCCGAACGTATTGCGTCGCGGCTCGAGCATGAGATCCGCGCGGATGCCGCTCCCTCCGCGGCCTTGCTGCGGGCCGCCGCAGCAAGGCTCCATGGGCGTGAGGACGAGGCCCTCGCCCAGCTCGACGTCGCCATTCGTGGCTTCGACGAGGCCGAAATGGCGCTTCACGCAGCGTGCGCGCGCCGCCGCAAGGGCGAGCTCTCCGGCGGCGATTCCGGGCGCGCGCTCGTGGCCGTCGCGGATACGGTCATGGAGCAACGAGGCGTGCGTCGGCCCGATCGCTGGGCCGCGATCTTCGCGCCCGGCCTTTGGATCGAAGCGCCGGAATGAGGGGGAGCGACAGCAATGGCATGGGGCACCGCGACCAGGATCGGGATCGGAATGGTGTGCTTCGCGCTCGTAGGAGCCCTCTTCGGGACGGCGCCTCGCGAGCCCTCGCCTGGAGGCACCGCCGAGCAAGGATCTAAGCGCGCCGCGCCACCCTATCCGACGGAGCCGGGGTATCGCTCCTCGAACAAGGAAATGCATTCGCTCGGGGTTGCCCTCGCGGACATCGACGGCGACGGGTTCAAGGACCTCGTCGTCGCCAATGGGAACGACCTGGCGCAACGCCCCGTGACCGTGTATCGCAACGACGGCCGGGGCGGCTTCCCGAGCGAGCCGAGCTGGTCCTCCGAGGACGAGGACTTTCATGCCGGCATTGCCGTGGGTGACATCGATCTCGACGGGTTCGTCGACGTCGCGGTCACGGTGGGGCCCTGGATCGACGCGGACACGCCGGGGTACGCGAAGGTCTATTACAACCGAGGGGGCACCCTCGAACGGTCGCCCAGCTTTCGCACGGCGGACACGTTTTCGAGCTTCGGCGCCGCGCTCGGCGATTACGACGGCGACGGTGACCTCGATCTCGCCGTCGGGGTGGCCTTCGAGCGCGAGGACGAGTCCGAGACCGAGCCCGGGCGCGTGCGGATCTATGGGAACCACGGAGGCAGGCTGTCCCCGACGCCCGCGTGGCAATCCGCCGAGCGGTTGCACGCCCTCACCCCGAAATTCGCGGACATCGACGGGGATGGGCTCCTCGACCTCCTCGTCGCTGCGCGCGGGCTGCCGATTCATCGCGGAGCGCTCGACGAGGGCGGCAAGGTAAAACTCGATACGTGCGCCTCCTGGACCGCTCGCATTGAGCACGGCCTTCCGCTCTTCGTCGACGTCGGGACGATCGGCGGCCGTCGGGGAATCGTCACGTTTTACAACGACCATTACAAGGACATCCTGCCGCCGGACGATCTCGCGCCCGCGCGTGCGCCTGGAACGCCCCACACGTACGTCGGCAACGTCCATCCGAGCCCCCCTCCACCCGCGAGCTGCACGAGCGGCATCGGCAGCGATTCGCGCCTGATGGCCTACTGGCCTTTTTCCGGCGCCGATCCCATCTGGACCTCGGAGACCTCGGGCTGGGGCGCGGGCGTCCGCCTCGCCGACGTGAACGGCGACGGCGCGCTCGACCTGCTCGCGAGCCGATGGGGCCCGCAGTTTTACGGATATGGCGCGCCGCTCGTCATCTTCCGCGGGACGCCGCGCGCCTTCGAGCCGACCCCCGCGTGGTCCTCCAGCACGTGCGGCGTCGGCGAGGCGATTGCCGTGGCGGATCTCGATCGGAGCGCCCTCACCGAGACCGTCGAGACCTTCGCCATCGAAAAACCGCAGGCGGGTTTGACGCTCTCGGCGCAGCTCGTCGAGGACATCCGCGAAATACGTCGTGACGGAGCTCTCCTCGACCGCGGCGCGTACGTGGCGGTCCCCGGCGACAACTGGATTTCCTTCGCGCGACGCCTTGCGCCCGGCGAGCGGATCAGCGTCCGCTACACGCATTCGCCGGAGCCGGACATCGCCCTCGCGAGCACGATGGATTCCAATTACGTCTTCTACCATCACGCGCGCTGACGATTCGCTTCTTCGAGGCAGAGTGGGAGGCACACATGCTGCTCGCGTTCATCATGAGCCTGGCGCAGGATCCGGACATGCAGGAGGCTTACCGGCGGGATCCGGTCGCGGTCGTATCCCAGCGGGAGGAGCTGTCCGCGGAGGAGAAAGAGATCTTGCTGTCGGGCGATCGGAGCCGCCTCCTCGATGCATTGTCGAACGAGCCCGTTGGGCGTAGGCTCCGCGCCGAGCTGCTCGCGCCGACGCCCTTGCCCTGGGTCTACGGCCGACAAACGGTCACGGGCTTCTTCTGGGAGCCGAGGGACGGCGAGCTTCTCCTCACCGTCTTCGGGACCAAGCTCCGGGGCGCGTTCACGCGATGCGAGTTGCGGCAGGGAGAGACTCGCATTCGAGGGCAGATCGGGCAAGTGGAGACCACGCCCGGCGGAGAGAAGGTCACCTTGCGTTTTGCCCTCCCATCGAATGCACCCCGCGGTGTTTACTGGACCTACGCCAATCCACGGCGGGAGGACGGAAGCGCGGGTCCTGCGCGGGAGGAACTACAAAACCTTCATCTCGGCTTCGAGCTTTGCAGTGTGCCGAAGCGGGGCAACCCGTGATCGTCGCGCCCGACGCGATGCTCGACCTCGTCGCGCCCCTCCTCCCGGGAGCGCTGCTCGCGGACTCCGCCCGAAGCGCGCTCCAGGCCGTCACGCGAGGATTGCCGAGGGCCGCGTCCGGCATCGCCCTCGAATGCCGCCTCGAGGAAAACCCTCGGGTCGATTTCCTGATGTATCTGCTCGCGCGTTCGGGCGGCCCCCAGGCCTTCCTGCGACACGCTCCCGCGCTCGAATCGAGGGCGTGGCGCGGCGTGTTCGATTTTTGCGCAGAGTGGGCCGAGCCCGCGTCGCTGCTCCACGACGAGGTCCCGGCGTTGTGGCTCGAATTCGACGTGAGGGGCGATTCCGTCGTCGCGCCGCAGCCGCTCCCGTTCCCCTGCATCGAGCGGCACATCGGAGACGAGCAGCCGCCGGAAGAGCAGGACGAACACGGGCGCGCCGTTTGTCTCGACATCCTCGATCGCGCGACGTCGCTCCTGCTCGGGCGTCCGCTGCCTTGCGCGACGTTCGACACCGCAGCTCGCCTCGCCCGACGATTGCCTCGCCGAGGCCGCGTCCTCCACGTCGCGCCGCTCGCGTCTCGTGGCGTCGACGCGCTCCGCCTCGTCGCGACGATCCCCCGAGACGAGCTCCCGGCTCATCTCGATCGGATCGAATGGCCCGGAGCGCGCCCAGAGCTCGAACCGCTCCTCGCTGCCATGGTCCCCGCGAACACGCGGATGGGCTTTCACCTGGACATCAGCGACCGTGTTCTACCGACGCTCGGCCTCGAACTACATCACGCTCCCGGGGATCCTCGCTGGCGCCCGATCCTCGACGAGCTCGTCGCCCGGGGAGTGTGCACATCGGACAAACGCGACGCCCTTTTGCAATTTCCACCCTACGCGCGCCTCGCCCTGCCCGAGCATCGCGCGGCGAGCCCCGTCTCGACCACGCTCGGGATCAAGCTCGTCCTCGCGCCGGACGAGCCCTTGGCGGCCAAGGCCTACCTCGGGTTCGTCCCGCTGCACCCTCTCCTCGGCTGAAGCCTCAATCGAGGCCCCGCGCGAGCTTTCGCGCCCGCTCTGCGAGCCCCTGCACGACCGAGTGGAAGCTCCGCAACTTGCGCATCTTCCCTTGCCCGAATCGCTCTTCGAGCGCACGCGCGAGCCGCGGGACCCGCGCCGTCCCTCCGGTGCAACAAACCACGTCGATCGCCCCGAAGCCGATCCCGGCCTCTTCGAGCGTTCGATCGAGCGCCCGCAAGATTGCGTCGATCGAACGCTCGGCGCCGGCCTCGAACTCGTCGCGGGTGATCCATTCGTGGATGCTCATCGTCGGGTATTCGAACGCGAACCGCGTCTTCGTCGACTCCGAGAGCGCGCACTTGCTGTGCTCGATGGCCTCGAACACCTGGAACGCGAGCGAATCCTCGACCAGGCAGAGGAGCTGATCCATTCGCTTCTGATCGTCCTCCCCGAGCGACCACGCTTGCACGTCGCGCAGGAACGCGAGCATGTCCCGGTGCTGCAGCACAGCCATGTCCGCGGGCGAGCAGAGTTTTTCCATGATGCCTCGGGGCATCGTCAGAAGGTTTTTGCCGAGCGGGACCTGGTAGGTGACCTCCGCGCCGAAATGGCGCGCGATCTTGTGGCGCATCAAGCTCCCGTCGAGCGCGTCGCCGGCCACGGATACGCCCCCGAGCGAGAGCACGTCCGAGGCAATGAACCCCTCCGGCCGCATCCGCACGACCGTGTAATCCGAGGTCCCGCCGCCGAAATCGGCGACGAGGACGGTCATGGGCCGATCGAGCTCGAGCTCGAAATCGTGGGCGGCGGCGACGGGCTCGGGGCAAAAGGCGACCTCGGAAAAACCCGCGCTCTGCGCGGCGCGTTCGAGCCGGTTCTGGGCGAGCCGGTCCTCCTCGGGGTCGAGCGAGAACATGGCCGGTCGCCCCAGCACCACGCGCGTGACGTCGGCGTCGAAATGGCGGTTCGCGCGGTCGCGCATCACCCGCAAAAATCGGCTGATCAGATCCTCGATGGTGACGACGCGCTGGTTGATCTGCGTGCCGGAGAAGCCCCGATCGGGGAGGAACTTCTTGATCGAGCGGATGAGCCGACCTTGCATGCCGCTCGCGACGAAGTCGCGGACGGCCACCGCGCCACACGAGAACTCGTTCTTGCCGAAAAAGAGCAGGCTGCGCAGGATGGTCGGGTCGGACGCATCGTCGTCGAGCGGGATCGGGGGGCAGGTGGACGTGGCGTTCGCCGCCGCCAGCAGGGAATTGGTGGTGCCGAAATCGATGGCATAGACTTCGGGCTTGAATCGTGAGGACATGGGTTCGACCTTCCGGGGAGATGCCTGACGGCCCCGGGATATGGCCACCCCACGAGCCTCTTTACAAGCTAGAAAATTCGTGAGAAAATCCGTGGAGGCTCTCCGGATGGGCGGAAATTTCAGCGAGATCGACCGCGACGTGGTCCTTTGCACGCCGGAGGGTCGGCTGAACCCCGCGGCGAAGGGTTGGTCGCGCCGGCCCCTGCATCGATGCAACCTGCGTGGTCCCTGGGGGCGAAGGAAGCGCTGGGATTACTGGGGCGTCACCTGGAAGGGCGGCGTCCTGTCGCTGACGTACGCGGATTTCGACTACCTCGGCATGGCGAGCGCGCTGCTCCTCGACCTCGGGACCGGACGTGAGCTCGAAAAGGTCGTCCCGGTCCCGCTCGCGCTCGGGTTCTCGCAGCCCGATACGGTCGGCGGCGGCGACATTGTGTTCGATAGGCTCGGGCTCAGGCTTTCATTCCGCGAGGAGAGCCGAGGAACACGCCTCGTGACCCGGTTCCAGAGCCGCGGGCGCGTGGTGGAGGCCGACGTGCTCGTGGCTCGGCCGCCCGGGCACGAGACGCTCAATGTCGTGGTGCCGTGGAGCGAGCGGTTGTTCCAGTTCACCTCGAAGCAAAACACGCTCCCCGCGACCGGGACCATTCGGGTGGACGGCGTCGCGCAGGTGATCGGCCCGGAGCAGGAGGCCTTCGGCTGCCTCGATTTCGGTCGCGGCGTCTGGCCCACGCATACCGTGTGGAACTGGGCGTCGGCGTCGGGAGGCGTCGATGGGAAGGTCGTCGGCCTGCAATTCGGCGGCAAGTGGACCGATGGGACGGGAGCGACCGAAAATGGCATCTGCATCGACGGCCGGCTCCACAAGATCGACGAAGATGTTCGGTTCGACTACGACCGCCGTGATTTTCGCAGGCCGTGGCGAATCTCCACGGAAACCTCGGATCGGGTGCGGCTCGATTTTCAGCCGGCCTACGAGAAACGGACGAAGGTGCCGCTCGTCGTGGCCGGCGCGGAGCTCCATCTGTGCTTCGGCCGCTTTTCCGGCGAAGTGCGTGGCGACGGGGGCGAGCGCGTGATCGTCGACGGCCTCTTCGGCTGGGCCGAGGAGATGCGCGCCCGCTGGTAGGTCACCCGCCGATCGCGACCTGATACGACGCCACGGGCATCTCCCTCGTCTCCCCGACCTTCGGCACCACGAACGGCACGAATCGGGTTCTCTCCCAGACGAGCCACACCATCGAGGGATCGTCCAGCGACCGATCGAAATGGAAATCGATCCGAGAAGGCACCTTGCCATCCTCGGCCAAGGACACGATCTCGGCCACCATGGTTCCGATCGGGATGCGGTCGCCGACGCGTAGCGGGGCCTTCTCCGGATCCCGGAACACTGTCGCCGTCGGATCACGGAAATAACCATCGGTGAGCGTCACCGACAGCGTGCGCTCGTCCACGCGGCCTGCCTTCAGCGTCCCGCCGACCGCCGTCGAAAGCACACGGAGCACCGAGGGCAACGGTGAATTCTCGTTGATCCACGCCGCCATTACCGTACTCACGATCACGCTGTCGGGCGAGCTCACCACCACGAGCGTCCGCCCCTCGGCCCCATCCATTTTGGGGATGCTCGAGATCGCCCGCTCGGTGAAGCCGTGCAGCATCGAGCCCGTCGACCACGCCCGCAGCGGCAGCAGCAAGGGCGCGAGCACAAGGTGGAAGAGCACGAGGACCGCTGCCACAGCGCCCACGTACATGCGTGTGGCCCGCCCGAGGTACTCCCGCGAGGCCACGAGCATCGACGCGACGAGCCCCGCTCCCCCGATCCCCGAGAACAGCAAGAGCCGATCGCTCGGCCAAACCGCGCAGGCCGGCAGAAGGGAGAGCGTCATGCCCACAGCAAAAAACGCAGCATTGCGATCGCGGCGCAGCACGGCGAAGATCCCGCCCCCCACGACGAGCAGGACGAAGAGGCAAATCGACGCGAGCCTCCGCGTCTCGCTCGGCTGCCAGAGCATCCACACGTCGGCGGGCGGCGCGGCCATCTGCCCGGCGAGGAGCACCGGCAGCCGCGTGGTCACGGCGCGGACGAACTCCCCCGTTTGCCGCAGCGGGTCGATGTAAAACGCGCCGCCCGCCGTACCATAACCGCCGAGATTGTACCAGGCGAACCAGATCAGCACGGCTCCGACGTGCGGGACGAACGCGACGGCGCGGGATCGCAGCGGCGCGCGATCGAGGAAGAGGGCGTACGCGAAGAGATACGCGAGCGCGCCGAGCCCGCTCTCGCCGGAGAACATGGCCCCGAGCAGCGCGAGAGGCGCGAGGTAGACGCCCGGCTTCCAGCCGTCCCGGCGGGCACGATCGTGCGCGATGAGCGCGAGCACGCCGAAGAGTGTCGAGAGGATCGCGTGCCTGTTCGCGATCCAGGCGATGACCATCGAATGAGCGTCGTCGACCGCGAAGATCAGCGCCGCGAGCCCGGCGGCGACCGTGGCGCCGAGCAACCTTCGATAAAGGTGCGCCGCGAAGAAGGCCGTCGCCGCGAACGCGAGGACGCTCTCGGCGTGCATGAACCCGTGTGCGTTCGGCCAAACGCGGTAATCGAGCGCGTGCCACAACGACGAGAGGGGGCGCAGGAATGCGAGCCTCGATCCGTCGACGGTCCACCACGGCCAGATGCCCTGATCGCGGAGGGACTTCAGCGCGGCGGCATCTTCTTCGAGGAAACGGAAGAGATCCCAGTCGCCGTGGGGCCCTCCGGGCCGCGTGAACGTCGGATGATACGCCATCCGGTGCGTGTGATCGTCCATGATCGGCCCGGCGCCGAGCGTGGGCAGGAGCAGGAGAATCGCGAGAAGCGCGACGAGCAGGGGGACGTGCCTGTCGGCGAGCCATCCCTTGATGCGGGCCAGCATGGCCACCCTCTATAGGGGATCGGGCGAGCGCGGACCAGAGGGGCGTGTGCCATACCCTGCGCCTCGGGGCGCCTCACCTCCTCGTGCGGCGGCGTCTGGCTATCGCCACCCGCACCAGTGCACGCGCTCCCCATCGCGTGAGCACGCATTCCGCTGCGACATGATGAATGGTGCCGAGAGCCGCGAGGACCAGGCCAGGGGCGCTGATGGTGATGCACCTGTTGTTTCCAATCGGGGCGCTCACGCCGAACGATGGCGGAACATCACTCTCCACGTCGCCGGCGTGTCCGTGGAGAACCAGGTAGGCGGTCAAAATCCATTGGAGCACGGAGAGCAGGATGCCGATCCCGATCAGCACGCTGCCCATCCAGGCGAGGGCCCCCGCTCGAGCGCATCGGGTCGCCATCGAACTACCTCCTGCCCGAATGAAAATCCGCCGCGAGAGCACGGGGAGCGAGCCACCACGCACCCGAAACGCCGTCCAGGCAATCACATGTCGCAGGGGGCGACCGACGTCAAGCACGCCCCCGGTGAACGTCCTCCGTTGAATCGGGAGGATACGAGGCGTGCGGCGACGGCGCGGAAAGCAGGATCGACTCGATGACGCGCAATATGCCCCGGGCGCGAGGAAAATCTTGGCGCCTCGTCCAAAGATCGTATCATCCCCGCCACGATGTCGATGACGAAAGCCACGCTCCTCGCCGAGATCGAGCCCCTCACCAACAACGCGCGCATCCGCCGTGTCATCGATGTCGGACGGAAGGCGGCCCAGGGGGACGCGGACGCGCGAAGGACGCTCGACGAGCTTCACGGGAGCCCCGAGATCTACGAGCGCGTCCTCGCGCTCTGGTCCGTGTTCGGGAGCCGCGAGGGGACCTGGATTCTCGAGGGTCTCACCGACGCCTCGCGCACCGTCCGCCGCCGGGCGAGCCGCATGGTGGCCGTGTTCTGCGACGATACGCAGGCCATGCGCGCCCTCGACTCGATCGTCGAGAAGCGGATCCTCTGCCGCACCATCGCCGCGCTCGTGCGAAAAAGGCGCACGGCGCTCGTCGACGCATTCCTCGCGGCCCGCATGAAAAAGGGCCAGGAGCGGCTCGTCATCGACCTTCTGCCGTTCGGCACCGAGGCATTCATTTCCGGCTTCATGAAACACCTGGTCGAGGGCGGCGGCCCCATCGCCTGGTGGCGCTTGTGCTCACGGCATGCGAGGTTCGCCGCGGCCTGGTTCCTCGCGGATCTGCAGCGCAGCGACACTGTCCATCCCCGGCAGCGTCATCGCCTTTATGACGAGCTCCCGGGCCTCGCGAAGCGCGCGCCGGACGGCACGCTGAAGCTCGTGCAAGCGCTCCTCGACCGCGGCGAGCTGCCAGACCTGTTCCGACGGGCGCTCGGTCACCTCGTCCGCTCGCGCCCACGCGAGACCTTCGATCTCTTGAAGGCGCTCCACGAAAACGGAAGGCCCACGCACGCGCCGGGCGTGTTCGGCGTCGTCCGCTTCGACAAGGTCGCGAGACACCTCGGCCCCGAGCGTCTCGATTACCTCATTCGAAACGCATGGAGCACGCTCGGCGACGGCAAACAGGGCATTCGCTGGTTCCTCCGGCTCTCGACGGACGATCAGAAGGCCGTCCTCCGCGCGTTCGTCCAGGGAGGTCGCGGCGCGTTCGGCGCGTTCCTGTTCCGGTATTTCAAGGCCGAATCGGCCGAAGAGGAGAAGGTCCGCGAGCGGGCGTTCGATCGCTGGTCACGAGCGGCGCAGGGGACGGATGGGACGATCCCCGCGCACGTCCTCGATTGGCTCCCGCGGGACTTGCGGGAGCGCGAGGCGCGGCGCCACCTCGAACGGTGCCCGGCGCTGACCTCGAAACCCGAGCAACGTATCGTCTACGCGGGCCTCTTGTCCTTCGCCGAGGCAAAGCAGGTGCTCGCCCCATGGCTCGGACACCCCGAGGGAGAAGAACGCGCGCGGGCGCAATCGATCCTCATTTCGAGCGTACGCCACGACAAACCCGCGCTCGCCGACGCGATCGCCAACATCAAGGCGCGCAAGTTCGAGCAGGATCCGGTCCGGAAGAGCATGATCGAGGCGCTGGGCGCGCTTCGTGTGGCCACGTTCGGTCCCGAGCATTTGGATGCCGTCGGCGCCGTCGTGCAGGACGCCCTCGACGCCGCGGATCTCTCCTCGGCCACCGCGTCCGCCGTCGAACGCCTCGTCATGCGCTTGTTCCGCGTCGACGGCGCCTGGGGCGCGCAATGGATCACGCGGCTGTTTGCCGTGCGTGGATCGGTCTCCACGTGGGGGCTCGGGGACGGGCTCACGAAAAAGGACGCCGAGCGGCTCTCCCCTGCCCTCGCCCAGCTCGCCGCAGGCTGGGCCACGCAGGAGCGCGCGGGCGCCGTCATTTCGCTTGCGCAGAGCCTCGGCGTGCGGCTCGGCGTCGTGACGCCGCTCCTCGACGCATTGGAGAGGCTCGCGCGCGAGCTGCCCTTCGCGGGTGTCGCCGCGGCGGCCCTGGGATTGCTCGACGAGCACGATCGACGCCGCTTCACGCGCCTCGTCCCCGAGCTTCTCCGCGAAGACGAGAGTTTTGTACTCCTTCCTTTGGTCGCCCGGTACGTGAGCCTCCGCCGGCAGGATCTCCTGAGCCCCGCGCTTCTCTCGGCGCGACCCATGAAAGGCCGGTTCGCCACGGGACGCACGAGCTGGGTCATTCCGTTCGAGCTCGGCCACGGGCGGTGGACGGCGCTCCAGCAGCGCACGTATGCGAATGCGCTCGCGTCGATGTTGAAAGACGAGACGCGTGACGTTCCGACGCTCCGGTTCGCCATCACGACGCTCGTGCGGCTCGCGTTCGCGGAAGCGACGTCGATCCTGCCGTTCGCCTCGGATCCTCGCCAGCCCGTACGCGAAATGGCCATCCGCGGGCTCCCGTGGCTCGACGCGCGCCAGGGTGTTCCCGTGCTCATCGAGGCGCTCGGCGATGATCGGGCGCGGTGGGCGATTTATGCGCTCCGGAAGGTCTTTTCGGAGCTCAGGCACGCCGAGGTCCTGGCCGAGCTCCGCGCGGTCCCGATGACCAAGGTCACGGTCGCGAAGGAGGTCGTCCGGCTGCTCGGCGAATTGGGCGGCGATGACGCGTACCAGGACCTCTTGCGCCTCGACAAACCCGGGACGCATCGAGATGTGCGAATCGCGCTGCTCCGGGCGTTGTGGGATCACCTCGAAAAGCCCCAGACCTGGGCCGTCTTCGAGAAGGCCGTCCACGACCCGGACTGGATTGTCGCGTCGAAGCTGGCCGACATTCCGCTCGGCCGGCTCTCGACCGCGGCCGAGGAGCGGGTCGTCGAGCTGCTCGCGACGATCCTCGGGCGCGCGGAGCCGGAGGCGCGAATCGATCTCTTGAAGCGCGCAGCCTACTTGCCGCTGCGTGATTCGAATCGCTCGCTCTTCAAGCGGTTGCTCGAGCACCTCGGCGTTCCTTCGCACGACGAGGCCGCGCACGCGCTCGCGGCGGTCCTGCAGCGGATGTCGTCCTCGGAGGTGAGCTCCGTCTCGTGGCGATTGAAGGAGCTCTTGCCGAAAGGCCAGCACCTCCTCGCCTTCCTGCCCGTGATCTCATCGCGTCTCGGCCCGTATGCGTCGCACCTGCACGTGCAGGTCGCGACCCAGTTCGTCGCGGCGCTCGCGGAAAACCCCTGGACGACGCCGTATCATCTCTCCCTCGGTTCGCGCCTCTGGGACGCGAAGGAGCTCAGCGCCGCGCTGCTCGTGCTCTCGAAGCGGGATTGGCTCTACCACGAGACACTGGAGGCCGCGTTTGCCGCGGTGCAATCCTGCGTGCATCCAGGCCGCGTGGAGGAGGCGCTGCGGGAGCAATCCGACTGGAGGCTCCGCCGGATCGCGCTCGCCGCGCTCGTCCAGTCCGCGTCCCCCAAAAATGGGTGGACGGACGAGCGCCGCGTGCGGCTCGCCCATTACCAGAAAGACCCCGCGCCTGGCGTCGCGGGGCCCGCGCGGTTCGTGTTTCCGCCGTGATGGCTCCTCAGCGCCGCTTTTTCTTTCGAGGCGGCGGCGGAGGCAAGAAATACCACTCCGCGAGGATGTCGCGCAATCGACCGTCCTCGGGCAGATCCGTGGCGCCACCCTTGTCGAGGGCTCGGGTCAACACCTCGGCGAGCGGCAGGCGAAGGATCGTCACCTCCTCGAACGATTGGCTGGAGCGCCGCCCCCGCGGGAGAACCTCGATGGATTCGGGGCCATACGATTCCCCCTTCGCCTTGGGCGGCGGTGGAGGCTCGATCGCGTCGATCCGGCCGCGCACCAGGATCGTGTCGCGGTCGTGATACGTCCTCGCGAGGAACGTGCCGTCGGGCAGGTCGAGGAAACGCAGGACCTCCGTCGTGCGATCGTACGGCAAGGAGAAAACGACGTGATGGTGTTCTCCGGGCGGAAGGATCCGCCAGGGGTTCGTCTCGGGGAACAAGATCACCTCCTCGAACGTGTGGTAAATGGCCATGAAATCGGCCGGACCACTGAGCCCGTCCCAGGCGCGCGCGTCGCGGGCCCGCGCGGGGACGCATCGATGCCCGGCGCGGATGCGCTCGAGCAGCTCGCCGATCCCAGGGCTACTGCGACGCAGCGCCCAGCCGGAGATGGGCGCGAGGCGGCCGTCCGCGTCCTGCGAGACCGCGGTCACGCCGCCGTCGAGGGCGACGATGTGGCGCTCGTTCGTGAACAGGTCGACCACGTGGATCCGCACCGTCGACGGGGTGCCGAGCACCTCGCGGGCGCGAATGCCCGGACCTCGGTACCAATCGTCGTCGTCGTGGCCGCGTGGTTCGTCGAGGGGGAGATCCAGCAGGGAATTGCGCTGCGCTGCGCTGCCCAGCTCCACGGTGTACGGGTAGAGCCGCGCGATCCAGCCGGTGATCACGTCGCCGCCATACGCGTCGATCGGCTTGTAAATGCGGCGCCAGAACGCGAGGTCCGGCTGCCCCGAGGCCGCGCGCACGAACTCGTCGCAGATCGGCGCGAGGGAGCGCGTCCAGAACTCGAGGTCGAGCTCCGCGATCACGTCGATACGCTCGCGGATCCGCTTCCAGTCGGCGGGCGTGCCGAGCAGCGTGATCTCCGGAATGCCGCAGACGCACATGAGATAATAATCGAAATAGGGAGCATAGGCGTCGAGGAGGACGACCTGGCTCGCGATGAGATCAACCTCCGTGCTCGTGGAGAAATCGCATTCGAAGAGCCGCGCGCGCCCGGCGCCGACCTGATCCGCGACGCGGTCGCGGAAGGAATTGACGATCTTGATCCACGAAGCCGCGTCGGTCGGCATCGGTCCGTCCAAGGTAACCTCGATCCGCGCCGTGCCCGTGTGCCGGACGAGCCGCGATCGTAGCTGTTCCGCGTGGAGGCGGACGTGCTGCGCGACGCCCTGCGCGATGGTCAACCACACCACGTCGGGCGAAAGCACGAGCGGCCTGTGCTGCGCGAACGCAAGGTGGACGGCGCCGAGGAGCGCGTGCGTCCCGCCGTGGTCGACCACGGGAAGCTCCGGGTCTCCGCCGAAGGCCAGCGCATCGCCGTGGGTCTCGGCGAGCCTTCGCGTCGGCAGGGGCTCGGTCGCGCGGGGGACGTCGTCGACGAGGAAGGTCACGCTCATGGCGGGCATTCTACATCATCCCTCGGCCGGCGGGGGGCGGCCAAACTTGGCATCTCGGGCTCGAACGGGCATGGTGTCCGCATGCGGATCCTCGTTCTCGGCGGTACGGCGTTTCTCGGTCGAACGATCGTCACGGAGGCACTCGGGCGTGGCCACCACGTGACCACGTTCAACCGCGGACGAAGGTTCAGCGACCCGCCCGGCGTGGAGGTGATTCGCGGGGACCGGACCGAGCGGGCCGATCTCGAACGATTGCGGGCCGGGCGCTGGGACGCGGTGGTGGATACGAGCGGCTACGTGCCGCGTGTGGTCGGCCAGGCCGCGGCCGTGCTGCGCGAGGTCGCCCCCATGTATGCGTTTGCCTCGTCAGCGTCGGTCTACGTCGATCGGCCGCGGCTCCCGGTCGACGATACGAGCCGTGTGTACGATTGCGCGCCGGATGCCGGACCCGACGACGGCGATTATGGGACGCTCAAGGCCGGGTGCGAGCGGGCCATCGTCGAGCATTATGGCAATGCCGCGTTGCTCTTGCGCCTGGGCGTGATCGTTGGGCCGTACGAGGACGTCGGTCGGCTTCCGTGGTGGCTTTCGCGGATCGCGGCCGGCGGTGAGGTGCTCGCGCCGGGATCACCCGCGGTGTCGATGCAGCTCATCGACGCTCGTGACGTCGCGACATTGACCTTGGACCTCCTGGAACGCGGCGAAGGAGGCGCGCTGAACGTCGCCGGACCTCTGGGGCATCCGACGTTCGGTGCATTCCTTTCGGATTGCGCGAAGGTCACGGAGAGTTCGGCGAACCTCGTGTGGGTCGAAGATGATTTTCTCCTCGCGCACGACGTCGAGCCGTGGAGCGAGCTCCCGATCTGGGCGCCGATGAACACGGAATGCGGCGCCGCGTGGCAGATGGCCGGCCCGCGCGCCGAACGGCTCGGGCTCCGCTGTCGCCCGATGATCGAGACGATCGCGGACACGTGGGCGCTGATGCGCACAGGCTGGCAAGCAAAACCTCGGCCCGAGTTGCCCAAGCTCGGCATCGACGAAGGCAAGGAGCAACGAATCCTGGCCGCGTGGCGGGCGCGGGCGGGGGCGATGTGAAATTCGAGGCCGCGTGAGTCACCCGCTCGCGCACGCCGGCGAAGGTGCTCTTCAGGATCGAATTCGCCGGATGGCGTCGATCGCGCCATACCGCGGGCCCTCGGCCGTGTCGAGCGTCAGCTCTTCGAGGCGCCCCAGCGCAGGAGCCGCCCGGCTTCCCATCCGGCCGAGCGCGAAGGTGGCCCAGTAACGAACGAAGGGGTTTTCGTCGGAAAGGCAGCCGATGACGGCATCGAGCGCCGGGAGAGCGGCTTCTTCGAATTGGCCGAGCGTTTCGAGCGCGCGCCTGCGCACGTCCCCGCTCGGATCCGTGAGCGCGCGGGTGAGGGCCGGGACCGCGACGTGCTCGTCGTAGGCGGCGAGTTGTTCGGCGGCGATCGCTCGATCTTCCTCGCTCCCGTTTTTCAGCAAATCGATCCATCCCTCGGGATCGTCCGGCTCTGCTTCGACGGCCTCGACCACGATTCCGGAGGCCTCGACGCGCACGACGGCGAGGGGTTCGTCGTCCTCCCCGATGGCTTCGAGTTTGCCCATGAGGGACAAACCGCGGGGTGCGAGGACCTCGGCCAGGATGCGACGGAGCCATTCGACCTGCACCTCCCAGTCGAACGCTTGCTCGTTCACGAGCCCGCCGCCGATGGGCGTGAGTCTCCACGTCGAGGAGCGCCCTGGTTCGACGCCGGGCAAGGTCGCGATGGCGTCAACGGCGGCCCGGAGCGCGGGGACGAGCGCGGGATCGGGCGGCGGGTCGAGCGCGAGGAGGCCTTCGAGGCGAGATTCGTAACTCACGCCTCCCACTACCCTGGCCTCGGACCAAAAGAAAGGTCTCCACGCGCCGCGCCGCCGCAGCTACCTTGTATGCATGGTGTTCGGATCGATCTCGGCGCGCGTCGGTGGCCCCAAGGCCGCGCTGCTCGCGTTTTTCCTCGCCGCCTGCACCGCGCCGGCGCCCCCGCCGCCGGTGACCACGCCGCTGCCGGCCACCACGACGCCGCAGGCCACCACGGCGCCGCAGGCCTCTGCGAGCACGTCCACCGCAGCCGCGCCTTCCTCGCCGCCGCCGACGACGACGCCCGAGGACGACATGCCCTCCTCGTGGAACATGCCGCTGCCCGCGGGATTCACCGACATCGAAATGGATGGCGAGACGGCCTGCGGCGTGTTTCGGGTCGCGAACCTGCGCGAGGCGGGCCCGGGGAGCCTGGGGTTCGTCCGGATTCACGGCCCGAACGGGAAGGTCGTGTACGAGGCCCACGGCCGCACCGAGCGGGCCGGCACGGACGTCTTTCGCCAGACCCTCGGCGCCGATTATTGCGGCGACCTCACGGGCGACGGCGTCCCCGAGGTCGTGATGACCGAGAGCTCGATGGGCGCGCATTGCTGCTACACCTATTACGTCATCAGCCTCGTCTCCCCGCCGCGGCGGATCCTCATGTGGGAAAAGGGCGACGCCGCCACTGCGTTCGTCCCCGTGAAATACCGCCCCGGACCCGCCTGGCAGCTCCAGGGGTTTTACGTCTTCTGGCCGCCCTTCAATCCCGACGCGGGGGATCCGGCCCTCTCGTATCCCGCGGCGCCCATCATTCCGGCCGTGCTCTCGCTCGTGAACGGGGCGTATGCCCTCACCTCGCTCTCGTTTCCGGAGGCCTATCGCAAGGATCGCGACGAGCTGCGGGCCCGGTGCAGCAAGAGCGACGAGATGCCGCAGGATCTGTGTGATCTCTTCACCTGGGTGGATGCGGTGGCCATCGGCGACTGGGATGCGGAGCGCGACAAGGTGAAGGACCTCGAGTTACGAAAGACGCTCGATCAGCGTGCAGCGGCGACACGCGCGAAGCTCTTGAAGGAGCTGGGATCCCTCGAACAGCCGCGATAGCCTGCGCGGTTGGCCGTTGCAAACGTTCCTTCCTCGATCCACGCTCGCCCGCCATGAGTTCCCTCCTCGTGCGCCCCGAGGTCCCGACCGACATCGCCGCCGTGCGCCACGTGAACGAATGCGCGTTCGGCCGTCCCGGCGAGGCGTCGCTCGTCGATGCGCTTCGCCGAGCCGAGGCCGTCACGCTTTCGCTCGTCGCGGAGCAAGACGGCTGCGTCGTCGGCCATGTCCTGTTTTCGCCCGTCGTGATCGACCGGGAAGATGGCCGCGAGGTCGCGCAAGGGCTCGCGCCGATGGCCGTGCTGCCCGCATGGCACCGAAAGGGCATTGGCAGCACGCTCGTGCGCGAGGGGCTCGAACGGCTGCGGGAGGCCGGGCACGGCGCGGTCGTCGTGCTCGGCCATCCCGCGTATTATCCTCGTTTCGGATTCGAGCCCGCCGCGCGATTCGGGTTGCGCTGGGAGGTGCCGGGGCACGACGAGGCGTTCATGGCCCTTTCGCTACGTGAGGGCTTCCTCGGCACGCGGCCCGGCGTGGTCCGCTACCGGCCCGAGTTCGGCGCCGTTTGAGGCTCGATCTGCAAGGCCCTCGCGGCGGACGTGTCGTGGGTCAATGCATCTTGTAGGCGCGGCCGGTGGAGAGCGAATCTTTCGCGTAGAGATAAAGGACACCCTCGGCCCCGTCGTAGCCCATCGCGTCGTCGCTGTGGCCGGAGATGCTCTTCATGAGGACACCCGCGTCGAGCGCGTCGCCGCCGGGATCAATCACGACACGAATGTCGCCCCACTCGTCCCGGGCGTAGAGGTGTGCGGCGTTCTGCACGTCGTCGAGCACCACGGTCGTGCGGGTGTTCGCGACGCCGAGATAATCCCGGAGGTGCGCAATCTTCGTGGGCGGGGCCGCGAGGTCCGCGCGCGCGAGTCGATAGACGCCGTATCCGCCGGCGCCCACCGCGGCGACGTAGAAATGCTGTGCATCGACGGCGAGCCCCGTCGCGAGGTGGAGCTGGGTCGTCGAGCCGATGATCTGCGCCTGTGCCGGCGCGGCGGGGGAGAGAGCGTAAAACTCGACCTGGCCTGGGTCGACGCCATCGGAGCCCCTCGTGACGTAGAACAAGGTGGTCCCATCGGTGGCCATTGCCAGGGAGGGAGAGTTCGGGGCGTAATTGGGCGAGAGGTCCCAGGCGGTCGGCCCCCAGGTGTTCGTCGGGACGTCATGAATCCGCCAGATCCAGTTCTGGGTGCTGCCTGCGGTGCTGAGCGAGAACAACGAATCCCCGAAGAGAAGAAGGTCGTCGCCGAGGTGCGCCGTGGTGAGGCCGTTTGCCGTGCCATAAACGGTCGCCATCGTGTTTCCGCTCTTCGGGAACACGAAGACCCGCGTCGGCGTGCCCATGTAGACGTGGGTCGCGCTGAAGGTCATCGAGCGCGCGGACGCGGCGCCGGAAGAAAACGTGACGCCGAGATCCGTCAGGTCACCGACGAGCCCGTGATAGGGTCGATCTTCAATCGTCAAGCACGTGATGGGCGTGGGCGTCGCGACGGCCACGTGGTAGGTCTTTCCGGGCTTCGAGACCGTGGCGAGCGGCCCGTCCGTCGGGGGCGCGGCGCATTCGATGAGCTCGCCGTTTTCGTCGAAGAGCGCCACGGGGCCCTCCGCGTCCGCGGTGACCACGAGCAGTTTGTCCGCGGCGACGTGGCTGTACCAATGGACTGCGCCCTCGGGCGGGAAGCAGCTCGGGACATGCAGGCGCGCCTCCGATCCGTACGACATCGGGCATGCAGGGAGAGGTTCGGCGGTCTCGATGCTCTCCCCCACGCCTGCCGCCGTCACCTGGCAATTGGCGTCGCAGCTCGCGCCCCCGTCGCATGGTTCGCTGCCCTGGAGCAAACCATCGCCGCAGACCGTGGCCTCGATGAGGAGCGTATAGGCCGGGATGACGCCGTCATTGGGGTATCGTTCGACACGCAGGACATAGGTGCCTGCGGGAAGGCCAATGGCCGCGGGATCCTTGGCTCCTCCTTCGTCGCCGATCCCATCGATGCGCGAGCAACCGCCGATCCCGCCGTCGTCGCTCCAGGAGATCTGCGTCTGCCCGTCGGCCGCATAAAGCCGAATGAGCGTGTCGAGGGGGTGCCTGCACGAACCTGGCCCCGCGCCGTCGAACGTCTCGATGTGCACGTCGCCGGTCGTCGGCAGCGTGAAGACGTACTCGTCGACCTCGCCGGCGGCCGAGATGCTCCCGCAGACGAGCTGGCCGAGCGGCACATTGCTTTTGTAGACATCCTCGTCGTAGGCGCAGCATGCGCTCGGCTCGCCCTCGCCGCATACGAAGCCGGGTTCGACCTCGCAGGTGGCGTCGCAGCCGTCGCCGTTCACCGTGTTTCCGTCATCGCACGCCTCCACCGAGGCGCGCAGGCCATCGCCGCAGACGGTCACGCAAATGCTCGGGGAGCCCGTGCAGGCATATGCATGCTCCACCATGCACCACTGCGGGTCGCAGCCATCACCGTAGGCCGTGTTGCCGTCATCGCACGACTCGTCGTCGCCGACGATTCCGTCGCCACAAACGTTCGGGTTGCCCCCTGCCCCGCCCGCGCCTCCCATGGCGCCGTCACCGCCGCCTGCGCCGCCCGTTCCAACACCACCCTCACCGCCCGAGCCGCCAATTCCAGCACCAACTGCGTCGCCGCCAGTGCCTCCGGTCCCCGTCGAGCTCGCGCCGCCGCCTGCTCCTGGGTCCGGCGGCGGTGACGTGGGCACCTCGCATCCCCTCGATCCTCCGAGCCCCGTCAACACGAGCGCAAGAAAACCATCACGCAAAAGCATATCGCCTCCTCTCGACGAAACGGTCGATGAAGCGGCAACGAGCACGCAGCGTGCCAGGCCCGCGGCAGCGACGTCGGCCGCCCCGCTCGGCCTCGCGCACCATTTCGATGGCCGTTGACCGCGACGCGAAAACGGTGGTAGAGGCGCGATGCGCGAGGGGTCAGGGTTCGTTCGGTCCCTGGGCCGGCGCAAGGCCAGCGAGGAGCAGGGGCATCCGTGGGAACGAGAGCGAGGCGGACCTTTCGGTCGTGGGTATTCGTGGGCTTTGCAGGGCTGCTCGTCCTGACGGCATGTGGGGGTGACGAGGGGCCGTCCACATCGTCGCGCGGAGAAAGCACTTCTTCGAGCAGCAGCAATGGCTCGGGCGGCGATGCGGGCAGCGGGGGTGATGCGGGCAGCGGGGGCGATGCGGGCTCCGGCGGCGGCGGGATGGGCGGCGCGGGCGGCAGCGGCGGCATCGGCGGAGCCGGTGGCGCAGGCGGGGCCGGTGGCGCTGGCGGAGCCGGTGGCGCTGGCGGCAGCGGTGGCGCTGGCGGTAGCGGCGGCGCAGGCGGCAGCGGTGGCGCTGGCGGAGCCGGTGGCGCTGGCGGAGCCGGTGGCGCTGGCGGTATGGGCACCGGTGGCATGGGCGCCGGCGGTATGGGCGCTGGTGGCATGGGTGGAAACGGCGGCACCGGCGGCATGGGCGGCAACGGCGGCAGCGGCGGCATGGGCGGTGCCGGTGGCAACGGCGGCAGCGGCGGCGACGGTTGTGTCGTCGCGATGGGAGACGCATTCACCGTCGACATCCCCGTGGTCGACGTCCTCGTGAACGTCACGCTCGACGGCGCGCCGCTCGGCCCGGCAAACAGCAGCGACCTCGACGAAGGCTACATCAGCCTCCGCAACACCGAAACGGGCGAGGTCTTCAACCTCGGCGACACGTGGAACGACACGACGGACATGCCGACGTACCCCAAGGCCTTGCAGGTCGTCGCGGGCACATACGACGTGCTCTACGCCGTGCAGGACGACGGGCCGAACTGGCCGTCGAACACGAATGCCTTGATCCAGGCGGCATTGCCCCTGATGACGGACGGAGCCGTGACCGTCGACATCCCCGTGAGCAATGTGACGTTAGGCGTGACGCTCGACGGCGCGGTGCTCAGCGCGGCGAACAGCGGCGATCTCGACGAAGGCAACATCAGCCTACGCAGCAGCACGACAGGCGAGACCTTCAGCCTCGGTGATACGTGGAACGATACGACGGACATGCCGACGTATCCGAAGACTCTCCAGGTCGTATCGGGCACGTACGACGTGATGTATGCGGTGCAGGACGACGGGCCGAATTGGCCCTCGAATACGAATGCGCTGATCCAGGCGGCATTGCCATTGACGGGCGACGGACTCGTGACCGTCAACATCCCCGTGAGCAATGTAACGTTCGGCGTGACGCTCGACGGAGCGCCGCTCGGCCCGGCGAACAGCAGCGATCTCGACGAAGGCAACATCAGCCTGCGCAGCAGCACGACGGGCGAGACCTTCAGCCTCGGCGATACGTGGAACGATACGACGGACATGCCGACGTATCCGAAGACGCTACAGGTCGTGTCGGGCACGTACGACGTGATGTATGCGGTGCAGGACGACGGGCCGAACTGGCCCTCGAATACGAATGCGCTCATCCAGGCGGCATTGCCATTGACGGGCGACGGCCTCGTGACCGTCGACATCCCGGTGAGCAATGTGACGTTCGGCGTGACGCTCGACGGAGCGCCGCTCAGCGGGGCGAACAGCAGCGATCTCGACGAAGGCAACATCAGCCTGCGCAGCAGCACGACGGGCGAAACCTTCAGCCTCGGGGATACGTGGAACGATACGACGGACATGCCGACGTATCCGAAGACGCTGCAAGTCGTGTCGGGCACGTACGACGTGATGTATGCGGTGCAGGACGACGGGCCGAACTGGCCCTCGAACACGAATGCGTTGGTCAAAGCGGCACTGGCCCTGACCGGCGATGGACCGGTGACGGTCGACATTCCAGTCACCAACGTGACGTTCGGCGTGACGCTCGACGGCGCCGCGCTCAGCGCGGCAAACAGCAGCGATCTCGACGAAGGCAACATCAGCCTGCGCAGCAGCACGACGGGCGAGGTCTTCAACCTCGGCGACACGTGGAACGACACCACGGACATGCCGACGTATCCAAAGGCCCTGCAAGTGGTCTCGGGCAACTACGACGTGATGTACGCAGTGCAGGACGACGGGCCGAACTGGCCCTCGAACACGAACGCGCTCATCCAGAAAGGTCTCTCCTTGCTGAACGACGGCGCCGTCACGGTGAACATCCCCGTGTCGAACGTGGTCGTGCACCTGCTCCTCGACGGCGCGCCCATCACCACGTCGAACTCCGGAGACCTCGACGAGGGCAACATCCGTCTGCGCAGCATGGTCACAGGCGAAACCTTCAGCCTCGGCGATACGTGGAACGACACGACCGACATGTCGACATTCCCGAAGACGCTGCAGGTCGTCTCGGGGACCTACGAGGTGCTCTACAGCGTGCAAGACGACGGGCCAAAATGGCCCTCGAACACGAATGCCCTGATCATGTGCGTGGACATCCCTTGAGCCGCCGGGGTTTCACCCCGGACCCCGACCAGGGGTTGTCCACCCCTGGACCCGGACCAGCGCAAGCGCTGGACTCGGGGTCGATGAACTGCGCGATGCGCAGTTCATCGAACGGGCCGAGTCAAGACCGGCGACGACCCTGCCAGCCAAGACAGCGGCGCGGACGTTTCGATTGGCAACGCCGTCTTTGGTCTTGCCACCGGCCTGTGGGAAGAACTGCGCATCGCGCAGTTCTTCCCCAAATGGTCCAGCGCTTGCGCTGGTCCGGGTCGAGGGGCGGATAGCCCCCGCGGGGCCCGGGGCAGCGCCCCGGCTCCACGCCCCCCGATGAGACAACCCATGCTCAGGGTTTCGTCTCGCTCCCGCCGGAGATCATCCAGGGGACGCCGAAGCGGTCGGTCACCATGCCGAACGCCTCGCTCCAGAATGTCTTGCTCAGCGGCATTGCCACCTTGCCGCCTTCGGCCAGGGTGTCGAAGACTCGCCGAGCCTCGTCGGTGGATGCGAAGCCGAGCGACACCGAGAAGCCCTTGAAGCCCTCGTGTGGGTATTTCGGCACGGTGTCGGATGCGAGCAGCCGGCGGGCGCCGAGGGTGAGGCTTGCGTGCATGATGCGCCCGGCGCTGCCCTCGGGACATGGGGCCGGCCCCTCGTCGAACTTCATCATGAACTCGATCTTGCCGCCGAACGTGCGCTCGTAGAAGCGCATGGCCTCCGCGCAGTTGCCATCGAAGAAGAGGTAGGTTTCGAGCTCGTTCATCGGTGCCTCCGTGGGGTTTCTGGGGCTTGGACTGCCGGGGCGGCGAAGACTCATCGGTCGCCCGTGCATTTTTCCGGCGGCGGTCCGAGCCCGGCGGGGATGGATGCGCGTGGGCCTTGAAGTGCGGCGCGGGCGCCCTCATCATCGCGATCGTGCGCCGCATGCAACTCGTCGAGCTCGAGGATCTCCCTTGGATGCCCGCCGCCGTCCGCGACGGGGGCACCGATCTCCTCGATTTTGGCTTTGATCGCCTGGGGTTTTACCGCGGGGTCGTCCCGAAGCTCGAGGCGCTCCTCGATCGGACCGGCAAGACGCAGGTGATCGACGTGTGCTCGGGTGGCGGCGGCGGCGCGCTCTACGCGATCCGCGCGCTGCGTGATGCGGGGCGCGAGGACGTGCGGTTCGTCCTGACGGACCGGTATCCGAACGAGGCGGGCCGCGCGCGTGTTGCGGAGAGGAACGACTCCAGGCTCGTCTATCGCGAAGAGCCTGTCGACGCCCTCTCCGTCCCGTCCGAGCTCGACGGCGTGCGCACGATGTGGGGCGCGCTGCACCATTTCCCGCCCGAGGCTGTCACGGCGCTCGTTGCCTCCATCGTGCGCGACGGCAAGCCGCTCGGTTTTTTCGACGTCGCGGCCTCGCCCGCGCTGCGGCGGCTGCCGACCGTGCTCGCGCCGGTGGCGATGGGGGTCAACATGGCGACGTTGTTCGTCGGCTCGTTTGTCCTGGTCCCCTTCGTGCGCCCGCTGCGGGCGTCGCGCTGGGCGCTGACGTATCTCCTCCCGCTGATCCCGGCGCTCGTGGCTTGGGACGGCACGGTCTCCGCGATTCGCGCGTATGCGCCCGACGAGCTCCTTTCGATTGCGCGCTCCGTGCCCGGCGGCGACGCCTACGAATGGGACGCAGGCGTCGCGGGGTCGGCGCTGTATTTCACGGGATGCCCGCGCGCGGCGTGAGGCGCGGGCGGGCACGGGCGCTCTTCATTTCGATTTTGCGGCCTTGATCTCGATGACCCGGGGGCTTCTCGGGGCGTAACAGATGAGCTCGGGGTGCTCGTCCTTCATGTTCGCCTTGACGTGGGCGATGACGGCCTCGCCTTGCTCCTTGCTCTTCACCGTGACGCCGAGGCGCCGGCCGTCGTCGTAATACTCGAC
This sequence comes from Polyangium sp. y55x31, assembly GCF_029946505.1. Taxonomy (GTDB): domain Bacteria; phylum Myxococcota_A; class Polyangia; order Polyangiales; family Polyangiaceae; genus Polyangium. The sequence continues at coordinate 65,009 of NZ_JARZHG010000035.1, read as the reverse complement.
GAGCCCGATGTCGGCGACCGCGGGGAACGTGGAGAGCGCCTTCGAGGTCGTCGGATAGGTGTATTTCGCGTCGTTTTTCCAGGACACCTCGTACAGGTACACGAACGGCGTCGCGCAGTTGTCCTCCGTCTCGGCGTTTTGCGTCTCGCGCAGCCGCGACACGCCGCTGTACGACACCCAGATCGTCTCCTTTTCATCCATGGCGATCGTGCTGAACCGCATGGGCCGGGGGAAGTTCGCGATCGTCGTCCACTTGCCCTCGTCGAAGCGGACGATCGATCGGCCCGCGATGGCGTGGAGCTTGCCGCTCGGCGAGACGAAGAGGTTCTGGAGCGGTTTGTCCAGGGTCGGCAAGGCTTCGAATTTCCCGCCGTTGTAATGGAGCACCGGCTTCGATTCGATCCAGAGGTCGTCGCCCTTGCCGCGGAGGATCTTGGGGAAGTAGCCGAGCTCCTTGATCATGCTGCCGAGCTCGACGATGCGCGATTTGCCCGGTTGGTCCCAGACCTCCGCGGCCGGGCTCTTGTCCCGCTCGCAGAGGTTTCCGAGCGTCACGAGCGTGCCGGCCTCGGTCCCGGCGATGGCGCGGGGCGGGAGCGCGAGCGCCGCCTCATCGCCGCTCCAGGCCTTTCGCACCTCGTCCTCCTTGCAGCCGCCCTTCTCGGCGTCGAGGGGTTTCTGCACCCAGGTCGGCCCTCGAACCGTCTCGATGCGGTGGCCCCCGTCCCCGTCGTAGCCCACCACGAGCGTCGTCTTGCCGAGCCGCGTCGTGCCATTGATCCACCCGAGCCCGCCGCCCGGGCCGAACCTGCGCTCCACGCCTTTTCCGGTCAGCGGGAAGAGCGTGGGCATCAGCGCGCGGCCCTCGTTCGTCGTGTAAAGGACGTCGACGCCGTCCGGCCAGAAGCCGTGGACGGAGGAAATGCGGTTGCCGCCGAGGGACTGGTTGCCGTCCGGGATGCTGCCGATCCATTCGACGCGCTCTTCGACGATGCGGCCGACGCGCAGGCCCTCGGTGACGATGAGCGCGCCTTCGATGGCGAAGAGGTCCACCCACATGCCCTTCGTGCCCTCGAACGGCTCGGGGAAGAGCGTCGGAATCGTCGCTTTCGGCGGCTCGGCCGACGTGGCGCTCGCGCTCGCGCTCGGGGCGACGGGCGCGGCGCTCGGCGTGGCCGTGGCCTCTTTTTCGGGCGTCGGGGGCGATTTGGAGCAGGAGAGCGCGAGCGCGGCGAGGGCGGCGAGCGAGAGGATTCGAGGACGAAAGATCATTGTTTTTCCTGGCAAAAAGCGTTGATGGCGTCGACGAGCGGGTCCTCTTGCTTGACCGCCTTGTCGAGGTCGGCCTGCGCGGCGGTGATCGCGGCGGCGTCCTGCGCGTCCGCGGCCTTCGCCATGGCGCGCGCGGCCTTCGCGACGGCGACGGCCATGCCGCGATAATCGGCATTGAACTGGACGAGCTCGGGCACGGTGAGGCGGACGCCCGCCGCCTGCTGCGCCACGCGGTCCATCACATCGGCCATGCTGCCGAGCGCGCGCGCGCCCGTCGGATCGGTCGTCGCGTCCGGGCCCGGCGCCTTGTTGAGGTCCTCGACGCCCACGTTGATGACATCGATGAGCGCATTGCATTCGTCGACCTTCGTGCGGTGCTTGGCGTGCAAGGCGGCGCGATCGGCCGGCTTCGCGGCGACGAGCGTGCAGCCGATGTCGATCTTGGCTTCACACGCCTTCTGGAGGAGCGCGGTGGACGCGGCCTCGTCGCGCGGGCCGCCGCGACCCTCGGCGCGAAAGACGCCGAGCTCGAGGCACGCGCTCTCTTGCTGGCTATCGCACGCGCGGCGAAAAAGCTCGGCCGCGCGTGCGTCGTCGCGCGCCGCCCCCTTCCCCTCGGCGTAACTGATGCCCGCCTGCTCGCAGCCCATCGGCGCGCCCGCCTCGCAGCTCTCCAGGAAAAGCGCGAGTGCGCGCGTCGGATCCGGCGCGGCCGTCGTCCCCTTCTGGATGAGCTTGCCGAGCACCGTGCAGGCGTCGGGGGAGCGCGCGTCGCACGCCGCGGAGACGATCGCGTAGCCGCCCTGCTTGTCCGTCGCGATGCCTTCGCCTCGCACCATGACGAGCCCGAACGCCATGCAGGACTGCACGTCACCGGCGGCGCATGCACGCCGGTAGAGCGAGGCTGCTTTCTGCGCATCCTCGGGTACGCCCGCGCCCTTGTCGTACGCCGAGGCGAGGTGGATGCAGGCCGAGGGATCGGCGTCACAAGCGCGCCGCGCGACCGCGGCCCCTTCGTCGGGATCACGCGCGCCGCCCACGCCGTAGGCGAGGAGGGTGCCGAGCGTGCCGCAGCCGTGGGGGCTGCCTTCCTCGCAGCTCTGCTGTGCGAGGGCGCGGGCCCGAGGCGCGTCGATCGGGACGCCGAGGCCGTACGTATAGGCCACGCTCAGCCAGTTGCATCCGTCGGCGAGCCCCGCCATGCAGGCGCGCTGGAAGAGCGCCGCGGCGCGGGGTTGCTCCCGCCGCGCGCCGCGCCCGAGGACGAGTGCCTTTCCAAGGGAAAGACAAGCGCGTGGATCACCGGCGGCGCAGCCCTTCTCGCTCGTCTGCGCGGCCTTGACGAAGAGCTCCAAGGCGCGCTCCTGATCCGGCGTCACGGCGAGGCCGAAGATGAGCGCGGTGCCGAGCACGTCGCAGCTCGCGCCGTCGCCCTCGTCGCAGGCCCGCGCGAGCAGCGGGGCCCCGCGTTGCTCGTCGACGTCGGCGCCGATGCCGTGAAGAAGCATTCTCCCGAGATCACCACATCCTGCGGGATCGCCGCCGTCGCAGGCGCGGCGCGCGAGGGTCGCGGCTTGCACGGGGTCGGCGTCGAGCGCCCCGGAAAAACCGTACAGCATGAGCCGGGAGAGCTTCTGGCAGCCGCGTGCGCGGCCGCCGCTACACGCCTTGCCGAGCGCCTCCGACGCCGCACGGACCCGCGAAGGCCCGCGGTCGCGATCCTGCATCACGAGGTCGCCGAGACGCTCGCAGCAGGCCGCGTTTCCGCCGTCGCACGCAGCCTTGCACGCGCCCTCGGTCTTGGCCTCGCAGGCGCCCGCGGCGGTGCTCGTGGCCACCTTGGGCGCCGACTCCTGCGGCGCAGTTCCTCCACACGCGGCGGGCGCGAGCAGTGCGAGGCCGAGGAAAAGCGAAACGGCCGAGCGAGGCATAGGCTCCATCGGACAGGGGCGCCTGCATGTCTGTCAAGTGACATGCAGGGCGCCGTGGGCTCACGCGGGGACGAGGAGCTCGGCGAGCGGGAGGAGCGGGTAATCGGAAGCCGCGACGTGCCGCATCTCGCCGTCGACGAGATGGAGGTCCGTCGCGCCGGTCCGGCCCGGAAGGACGCCGAGGTCGTAGAGGACGGCGTCGCCCTCGATGCGCAGCGTGCGGATCCCGCCGATCTCGTGCTCGCGCGCGGCCTCCGTCAGCCAATCGTCCCCGAGCTCCGCCTTGCACTTTCGATGGCCGGTATGACCTGCGACCTGCCTCAGGCCTCGCGGGAGCGAGCGCGGGTCGAAGCGGCGCGGGCGCGCGGGATCGAGCTCCCACGTGGGATCACCGCCTGGCCGATCGACGCGCACAGGGCGATGGTACAGGAGGCCGCCGCCCTCCTGGCCCGCGGAGCCGGGGACGTGGAGCGGTGCGAGGGACAGAGGCGTACGTGCGCCGCCTTGCCACTCCGCGCGCCGCGCCTCGATCGCCGCGCGCATGTGCTGCTCGAGGGCCGCGGCCAGCCGGTGCGGGTCGCGCTCGTCCGGCAGGCCGAGCAGGACGAGCTCGCGCTGGGTCACGCCCGCGTGGGTCAAAAGCACTTCGCGGCCATCGGGAAGCACGCCCGAAAGCGCGAGGTGAAAGCGGCCGGCGAGCAAGAGCTCGATGACGAGCTCGCGCTGGGCCTCGCTGTACGACGCGTAATCACGCGCCGCGAGCCCTGGCGTCGGCACATCGGGGAACTGCTCTGCGAACAACTGCTTGCACCGTGCGACGGCCTCGTTGCCCTCGCGCCGCCAAATCTCGGCCATCGAGCGCCCGAGCGCGCGCGCCGCCGCGAAGCACGTGTCGTCGAGGCGGATCAGCTCCATGACCCGCGCCGCGTCGTGGTTGCCGAAGAGCAGCTGCACCTGCGCCGGATCATGATTGGCGAGCCACCGCAGCGTGCGGAGCCCCTCGACCCCCGCGCCCACGGGATCGTCGAGATCGTAATCGAAATGGTCTCCCATCGATACGAGCACGACGTCCTCGGCGAGCCGCCCGTCTGCGCCGAGCGCGGCGTGCGCTTCGAGCACGGCCAGCACTTTGGCCATGGGCGCTTGCGGGTCGCCCATCACGAACATGCGACGACGTCCGGTCATGGTTCGAGGCGCTCCTCGTCCCCCCGAGGGGTCTTCGCCGGCGTCGCCTCCTCGATCCGCTGCTGCACGAACGCCGTGTACGCCATCCCCAGCGGCAACTCGAACTCCACGTGGAGCCTGCGCCGCGTCGTGACGACGGCGCTTCCATCGCGCCCGTCTCGGCCGACGTGCTCGACGTCGCGATAATGAAGCCCCACCCCGCGTTTTTGCCACGCCGGCAGCTCGTTGAACTGGATCCCGTTCTGGAACAAGAGCTCGTTTCGCTCCGCCACCGATTGCCCTTCGAGCCGCCGCGTCGCCGCGCGATCCGAGAGCCCTTGTGATCGCAGCAGCCAGTAACAATGCCCGCCGAGCGCATTCCGGTGCGCGTCCTCGTGCCGCCAGCGGAAGTAATCGACGACGTCCTTCTCGGTGGGGAGCTGCGAGATGCGGGCGTCGAAGGCCGCGTGATCGTCGAGGAGCCGCGCGAACTTGGCGCTCGCCTCGCCGGCCAGGATCGACTCGTACTTGCGCAGCTTGCGGCCGAACACGTCCGTGTCGCGGCGAAACAAGAGGGAGATCTCGTCGCTTTGCGTGTAGCCGTAGACCACGGGGAATCCGCAGTCCATGAGGTGCTTTGTGGTCTCGACCATCATGTCGCGGACGCGGACGTCGAAGGGCGCCTCGAACGGCTTGCGCTCGCGGACGAGCTTGGTGAAGCCGCGGCCGTCGAGGCGCGCGACCATGTAGATACCCGGCAGGACGTGGTGATCGTGTGCGGTCTCGAAGATCCGCATCTTCGCTTCGAGATCATCGAACTTCATGGCGCGGCCAAGGTAGCAGCCCGAGGCCTTCGTCGCGACGATCCTGCATGGCAACCCCGGCACGGCCGTGTTACGTGCGCCGTGTTCGATGTGGGATCCGAAGCAATACAACCTGTTCCGCGAAGCGCGGCGCCGACCGTTTTTCGATTTGCTCGCGCAGGTGAGGACCGCGGCTCCCACGCGGGTCGTCGACCTCGGCTGTGGCACGGGCGACCTGACCCTCGCCCTCGGCGAGCGCTGGCCCGAAGCCGAGATCCTCGGCGTGGACAGCTCCGCGGCCATGCTCGCGGATGCGCAGGCGAAACACGCGTCCTTTCGCGTCCGCTTCCTCCAGGCCGATCTCGCTCGTGTCCCGCTCCCCGGGCCCGCCTCCGTGCTCTTCTCCAATGCGGCCCTCCACTGGCTCGACGACCACGCCGCCCTGCTCACGCACCTCGCCGGTCTGCTCGCCCCGGAGGGAATCCTGGCCTTTCAGATCCCCGCGAATTTCGAGGCGCCTTCGCATCGGCGCGTGGAAGAGGTCCGCGCCCTGCCCCGCTTTGCGGCAGCGCTCCGTGACGTGCGCCGAGGGCACGCCGAGCCCCTTTCGTTTTATCTGGATCACCTCGTCGGCCTCGGGTTCACGGTCGAGGCGTGGGATACGACGTACCTGCACGTGTTACCCGGCGAAGACGCCGTCTTGCAATGGCTGCTCGGCACCACGCTGCGCCCCATCGTGACCGCGCTCGGCCCCGAGGAAGGTGCGGCCTTCCTCGACACGCTCCGACCCTCGTTGCAATCGGACTACCCTGCCCGGCCCTACGGCACGCCGTTTCCTTTCACGCGCCGGTTCGTCGTGGCGACGCGCGTCTCGGCTCCTTGACGGGGCGGCGGCGTTCGCATCTACTCGCCAGGATGAGACGCAAAAAAGCTCCGCGGCTCGCGGCTGCGTTCGTGGTCACGATCTCCGCGGGTTGCGGCGGAGCGACGCAGGAGCCCCCCAAGCCGCAGCCGCAGGACGAGAGCTGGGTGCCGAACCTCGGCAGCGTGAAGGAAGGTTTCACCCGCAACGAAGACGGGACCTGCACGATCACGCACGCCGCGAATCCGCCGTGGGTCGAGCAGGTGGATTGCGAGACCCAAAAGCCCATCCAAAAACCCTGACCCGAGCCGCCTCGCTCCCACGCCGTGCACCCTCTCCCGCTCCGCGTCCGGATCCTCGGCGGACTCCTCTGCGCCGCGGCGCTGGCGCTCACGATCCACTGGGTCGCGAGCGGAACCGGTCCCTACGCGGTGTTCCTCGCGGCCGAGCTCGGCGAAGATCCCGCGACGCATCCGCTCGCGGCCGCCGGCCTCACGTTCATCGTCACCGAGGTGCCGGCGCTCGTCCTGATGTTCGTCCTCGCCGCGGTCACGTTGCGACGCGAAGGGCGTGATCCGCGCGAAATCATCGCCGCCGGGCGTGCCGAGATCCGCGCGGCCATGGACGACAAACACGCGGACCCCGAGAGCCTGCGCGCCGCGAGGAATTTCGGCATCGCCGCCGGCGGTGGCGTGGCCGGGGCCGTGATCCGCGCGGGCTGGCTCGACATGTGGTTCGGCGATCCCGGCGCGCTCGCCCCGGCGATCGTCGTGGCCGCTCTGTTCGGGCTCGTCGCGGGGCTCGTGCATGGCCGGACGGCGCTCGCGCGCCTCGGCTTTTGTATTGCGCTCGTCGCCGTCGCGCTCGGCTCGCTCCCGGCGGTCGCGTGGTACCTCGAACGCCGGCCCGAGCCGCTGACGATCGAGCTACTCCTGCCGATCTTCGTGGGGGGTCTGCCGGGCGCGCTCTTGTTCTGGGGGGTCACGGTCCTCGTCCGGCGCGCGCGCTAGGTCAAGTTCCGCACGTCCCCGTCGTTTGCGATCTCCAGGAGCCACGCTTCGAGGCGGTGCAGGAACTCCTCCAGGGACGCGGTGCTGAACGTGTGCCGCACGTGATCCCAGTCGGGATCGAGCACGACGATCCGGAAATGGTCACGATACCAGCCTGCGTCCACGTGAATCTCCCGCCACTGCGAGGCCGGATCCGTCGAATACACGTGGGTGCTGGGCGAAGGTAGCTTGACGGCCCAGAAGAGGTCTTCCGAATCATTGGTCTGGACCTCTCCGGACGGCAGCTTTCGTGCAATGATCGTGTTCGACCGGATCGCCCAGCCGGTCGGGATCTTGAGCGGGAGAAGGCTCCATACCGCCTCGATGCCCGCGGCGCGCGGCGAGCCTGGAGAAAGCTGGAAGGTGGGCTTCGCGTTGCTCATGCAGGGCACGGTAACCCGGATCGACGCCGGAGTGGTCCTTTCCGTCGTTACTTCTTCTTGGCCTTGCCATGGCCACGATGCTTGTTCGGATCGTGCCCCTTGCCGGCTTGGTGGCAGCGGCCGTCGGACCAGCGGTGCCCCGGGGGACAATGGTCGTCGCTCGCGTGGCTGGCATAAGGACGCGTCGTGCTCGGACGGGACGCACTCGGACGCGAGGGCGTCGATCGGTACGTGGTCGTGCGGGACCGGTTTCTGTCCCAACGATCGTCACGGCCCGCGTACGCGCCGCCACGCGCAGTCGCGACGCAGCCGGTGGTCATTGCAGTGACCAGAAGACAACCGAGAAGGAGAATGGGTCGCATCCCTCTTCGATAGCATGCCGCCTCGGTTTTCCCAAAGCGGGCGACGCGTTCGTTTTGTGCTGCAATAAAACGTGATGTCGGGGACGGGGCTCGGCCATCAAGGCATCGAACCGGTCATGGATACAGGATCATTGACGCGCGGCGCGGCGACGGCATAACCTGCCGCCCGGTCACCCATGAGCCAGCACGAACGAAACGACGAGATTGTGGAGTCGGTTGATCAGATGATCCGGATGTGGAGCATCTTCGCCGGCAGGTTCCCCGACGCGAAGGTCGAGGCGTTGCCCGGGATCACGGTCACCCTCTCGGGCACGCCGATGGTCTTCGTCAACCTGATTCATCTCTCCTCCCCTGTGCGTGACCGGGACGACCTCACGGAGCGATGCCGCATGGCCATCGCGTACGGCAAGGCGAGCGGGGCGCCCTGGCTCTTCTCGGCGTGTGACCCGTGGCTCGGGGATCCCGAGGTCGCCGAAGAGGTGCTCTCGGGGCTGGGTCTCACAAGGCAGCTCGGCACGAAGGGAATGGTGACCGACACGCTTCTTCCTCCGCAGAGGTCCCTCCCTGCCGAGCTCGAGATCCGGCGCGTGAACGACGAGGAGACGCGATATGCGCTCTCCGATCTGAACATGCTCTCGTACGGGATGCCGATTCCGCTCGGCCGCGATGCCATCGGGCGAAGCAGTTACTGGCATGATTCCTTTTATGCGTATGTCGGGTTCGTGAACGGCGAGCCCGTCAGTTGCACGCTGACGTCGCCCGTCGATGGGCGTCTGTACGTCGCGTGGGTGGCGACGCACCCCGATCACCGTCGAAAGGGGTATGGCGACGCCGTGATGCGCCGCTCGCTGGAGGAGGCACGGGCCGCGACGGGCCTACGTCGCACGGTGCTGCACGCGACGGACATGGGATATCCGGTCTACGAAGCGATGGGGTATCACTCGGTCGTTGGCTTCTCCTGGTACGCGCTCGGGTGACGCGCGCGGGGCGCGTGTCACGTTCCCGCGCGATACGGCTCCACGACCCACGTCCCCTCCTCCACCCCGCGCACGAAAAACAGCTCGTCGAATCCCTCCTCCCGCGACGGCAGCTCCATCCTCGACCGCATCCCGAGCACGGCCACGTCCGGCACGCGCTCGTGGGGCGGGCGCTTCGCATTGCGATCGAGGCAGACGTCCTTCCGGCTCTCGAAAAAGTACCCGTGCACGAAAAAGCCCGCTTCGAGCGCGGCTTCGATGTACCTCGCTCGTTCGGCGCGCGAGACGTTGGTCTTGTCCACGACGAAGCTCGTCCCTCCTTGCAGACAAGCGTCGACGAGCAACCGCTCGCGGGCCGCCGTGCGGAGCATGTCCCCGTTGATGCGGATGTGCGTGTCGACGAACCGCGCCCGGAAATACGTCGACTTGCCGGCCCCGGGCAGCCCGATGAAGACGACACACGCAGGCACCCGGTCGCCCCACCGCTTGCGCCGCTCGGCTCGTTCGCTTTCGTTCATCACGCGGATTCTGGTCCAAGTCTCGTCACGGCGCGATGACGACCTGCGTCCGGGCCGTCGCGGCGTCGCCGGTCGGGTCCGTCAGGGTGAATTCGACGTCGAGCGGAAGGCCCCGGACGTCCGCGACCGGGATGCCTCGGTCCACCTGGAATCGAACGCCGTAGATCTCGCAATGGTCGCCCGCCTTGCGGAGCGTGATCTGCGAGGAGAAGGGCGGCAGCTTGAAATCGATGTCCGGGTAGAACCCGCTCACCTTGAGCGTCGAGCCCATCTGGCGGAGGCCGGTCACGCGGAGCGCGAGCCAGACGTGGTGGCCGCCTTGTGGACCCGGCTCGATCGGCACCACCTCGCCCTCCGTGAGCGACACGAACGCCATTTGCCCCTGCCCCACCACGATCGCCGGATCCCCCGACGCCGCCGTCTTGCACGCATCCTCCGCCGATTGAATCCACGCGGGATCGTAGGCCGCGAGCGACGACGGATCGACGAAGGGATCGACACACGCGCCCTTCACGCACGTCGCATTCGCTCCGCACGAGATCCCGGCGCAAGCCTCGTCCAGCGCGACCGGCCAAAGCAGGGATTGCCCGCCCATCACACGCGTCGCCGCCGCCCGCGTCACGACGGGTTCCTCCTCGCCGAGTCGTTTTGCCACGATGGACAGCTCGATCGAAGCGCCGTCCTTCGCCGTCGGGACCCGTAGCTCCGCCGGGAGGAGCAGATTGCCCGCGCCATACGCGAGAAGCTCGCTCTCTGCGACGGCGCCGTCGACCTTCAAGGTCCGCTCGACCTCGTAAAAGTCGAATCCGACGGCCATATTGGTCGTGAGGCCGACCACCACCTCCGTGCTCGATTCCTCATCGGCACATCCAGCGAGGGTGAGGACGAGCAGCACGGAACACGAAAGGGAGATCGGCCGCACGATCATGGGATCACCGCGACGAACGCGAATCGCGCTTGCGGCGCCGCGAGAGGAAGCCCGCCGTGGCCGCGGCGAACAAGGCGAACGGCCCGACGACGCTGGCCTTGTCGCCCGGGCTGTAGGAGCAGATGCCCGCGGCGATGTTGCCATTGATGCCGTCGGGGCCGATGCTCACGCTCGCCTCGGCCTTCACCTCGATGCCCTGCGCGGCGAGCGCCTGCAAGCAGGCCGGGAGCTGCGAGCCGGAGATGATGTACTCGCCGCCGCAGAAGAGCGCGCCGTCGCCCGTGCACGAGGCCTCGCAGTTCGCGCGGAACTCCTGCTCGCACTGCTCGAACTCGACGTCCTGGCAACTGTACTGGCAGTCCATGTTGGCGTCGGCCGTGCACGAGCCGCCGCAGCACTCGATGCAGTGCTGATAACAGCCGCCGTCCACCGTCACGCATTTGGCGTCACACTCGTTGTCGCAGTTCGCGTCCCAGGTCGCGGCGCACTGCGCCGGGTCGGATTTCGCTGCGCACTCGGTGTCGCGCCTCGTCGTGCATTCTTCGAAGCAGTTGTGCGAGCAGATGACGTTGACGCCGTTGTCGCAGTCGGACTTGCACTGCACGGTGCAGCTGTCCGTGCAGGTCGCCTCCGCCGAGAGCGTACATTGGTTGCCGCAGACCTGAACGAGCTTCGTTGCGCACGCCGTCTTGTAGATGCCGAACTCGCTACAGCCGGCCGTGCACTCGGCCGTGACGCGCACCTCGCAGTTCGAAAGCCCCTCGAAACGGATGTTGCCGCACTGATCGACACCCGCGCTCGCGGGGAGCGCCGTCGTGAGGCCGATGGCAAGGCCCAAGAGCCCGAGGATACCGCTTTTACGCATGGAAGGTCTCCTTTGCCGAGGAAGGCAAGTACATGAGCTTAAGCAAGGCCCCTGCCACGTGGAAGCTTTCTTTTCGCGCCCGGGTGTTTCGAGGTCACACCCCACCACGCGGAGCAAGCCGCTCGCTCGCTGTGTAAACGCCGGGTGATGGAACCACGTGAACGACGGGCGACAGCAAGCCCCGCATGGGCAATGGGCTTACCAGCCAAGCGCCATGGCATGGCGCGTCAATACACGTAATCGTCACACCGCACGTCCTCATCGAGGCCGTCGTAGGGGACGTCCACATATTCGACCGCATCGAGGGCACGCCCCTCGACCAGGTAGGCGCTCTCCGTCGGCATGAAGTCGGGGGCGGGGCTCGGCATCCGATTGCATGTGCCCGGCACACGCACGACACGCCGATCGACGACGTTGAGGCGCGGCCGGAGCACGAGGAGCTTTCCGTCGGCAGTGGTAGCGAGCGAATACAGCACGCCGTCCGTGCCCGCGCGGACGACGAGCACACGCTTGCCATCGTCCGTCGTCGCCTCGGCAGCGCCCGTGCGGAACCCATCGGCGAAAGCGTGGCAAGGCGCGATGAGCTTCCCGCCGGAGACACGCTGGATCTCGATCGTCTCCGGCGGCGCCGGCGTGAGATCACGATAAGCAGAGAGGCACCGTTCGAGGTCATGCGTGACGAGCGTCTCGACCTTGGCGGAGAGCGCCGTCGCGCCACGCGCGCGCAGCGTCGCCTCGAAGGCGCGCCCAAAGCTCTCCTGGTTCGTCTTCGAAATCTCGCCCGATATCTCCGCCCGCCGCGTCTCCGATGTATAGCCGGCGCAAGCCGGGAGGAAGACGGCGAAGGAGAGCAGCACCGCGGAGGCAGCATGGGCGCGCATGGCAGCGAGGAGGATCGCCCAACCCTCCGCGGAAACCAAGTTCCTCGCCGTCACGCGCTTGTCGCAGCCGCGGAGCTGGAGTACGGCGGCGCCGATGGCTTCCCGAAAAGATTCCAAGCGTTCCGAGCGGGCCGCCGCAGCGACGCGGCGAGTCGCGGCCTGGTTGCAAAAACACGCCCTGGAAGAGGCGCTTCGCCCACCCGTCCGTGACGTCTCCGTGCAGGCGCTCGCGAAAGCCCTCGGCAAGCCGCTCCCGCCCGAGCTCGTGGCAATGTGGAAGGTCCACGATGGCCTGCCAATTTTCGAATACGCAGGCCTCGGCGCGGCCGCATCGAGGAAGATGCGCGCCGGGCTCGAATCCCTGCGCAAGAAAGGGAAGTTCGACGACCACGAAGTCTTCGAGCAAAGCACCCCACGCGTAAGATCCGTGAAGTGGCACGAGGCCTGGATCCCCATCGCCCAGGATGGCTGCGGCAACCTCTACTGCATCGACCTCGCGCCAGCCCGCGCAGGCCGCGTCGGGCAGATCATCAAATGGGAAGTCGCAGGCGGCCCCTTCACGACCGGCAGCGTCGACCTCGCCACGCTCCTCGAGCGATACGCAGACGCACTCGAAAGCGGCCACTTCACCTATCTGGCCGATTCAGGCATCTACGACGGGCCGTATCTCGATCTCCTCGGCGATCCGTGAGGGGCAGGCGCCACGCCGGGGCGCCGCCCCGGACCCCGCGGGGCCTGTCCGCCCCTCGACCCGGACCAGCGCAAGCGCTGGACCATTTGGGGAAGAACTGCGCAATGCGCAGTTCTTCCCACAGGCCGGTGGCAAGACCAGAGACAGGGTTGCCGATCGAAGACGAAGTGATGGGTAGGGGCGCTCGGCGGTCTGCGCGGAGCTGAGGCCGGATCCCAGCCGTCACGTGTGTCAGGCGCCCTCGCCGACCTCCCTTCCCTGGTGTCACGTGTGGCAGCCGCATTCGCCGCTCTCCCCGTGCCACCCGCCACACGTGTCAGCCCGCCAAGCCGACCTCGTCCCGGCCCTGTCACGTGTGTCAGCACAAGGCCCCGACCCCCGCAGGCGCCTGCCACGCGTGACAGGACCGCCGCGAGGACACCTTCGTCACATGACATACGTGTATGCCATCCCTCCCGCTCAGCGCACAACGCCGACGCGCATGGTAAGTCCAGCGCCCGCACGGAATCGCGACCTGACACGTATGTCAGGTCGCCAAAAGGCGCGGAAACGTCCGCGGACACAGGGGTGCGCGTTGATTTCACGCGGGCGGTTGGGGCAAGGTGGGACGATGACGGACACCCAGGCGGCGGCTTACGCGGCCGCAGTCGCGAAGCTGCTCTATGCCCATGGTCCCTCGCCGCGCGAACGGCTGATCGCCGGATGCTTGGCATTCGGACTTTCGGAGGAGCAAGCAAACACGATCGTGGAGCGTGGGCTCGCACTCTCGCTCTACGTCGTCGATCCCGCGACCGGTCACTTGCGCGCCCCCCAGTCGTTGCGCCGCGAGCCCACCGCCTTCCTCGGCGACGGGATCATCGATCCTCGAAAGGATCCAGACGTCGCACGCCGCCTGGCCATCCTGCGCGTGCTCCTGTCGACGGCGCCCGTGGCCATGTGGGCCGTCGATCAAGCAGGCTACATCATCTATTACGAAGGCAAAGCCCTCGAAGGACTGGGTCTCCAGGACGGGCAGTTCGTCGGGCAGAGCTTCCAAGAGGTCTTCGGCCAGCACGCATGCGCGCCCTACGTCGCGCGCGCATTCGGCGGCGAGATCGTGGAAGTCTCCTGGGAGTACGGAGGCATCATCTGGCAAAACTGGTGCTTTCCACTAAAAAACGCAGCCGGCGAAGTCGAGCTCGTCTCGCTCGTGTCGATGGACGTCACCGAGGCCCGGCACGCCGAGCAGGAGCTACGCGAGAGGCTCACGACAATCGAACGTCAGCAACGCGTGATCAGCGAGCTATCGACGCCCATCATCGAAGTCTGGGACAAGGTGCTGGCATTGCCGCTGCTCGGCGTGGTCGATTCGACACGCGCAGCCATGGTGATGACGAACCTGCTCGCCGAGGTGGTGAACAAGGCTTCGCAATTCATTTTGCTGGACCTGACGGGCGTCGAAGCCGTGGACACAGCAACGGCCGGCTACATGCTGGACCTCCTCCGCGCCGTGCGGCTGCTCGGCGCAGAGGGCATCATCACAGGCATCCGGCCAAGCGTCGCCCAGACGATGGTGACACTCGGCGTGGACCTCGGAGGCATCGTGACCCACGCAACCCTGCGCCAAGGCCTCCAGCACTGCCTGCGCGGGCTCCGGCAAGGCGGGAAGTGACGCAGCTCAGCCAGCCTTCGCCTTTCCACCCGCCTTCGTCCCGCGCGCCTTGCCCTTCGTCCCCTCCGCCGGCGCATCAAACGCTTCGAGCACGGCCTTCGGCGCCTTGAGCCGCCAAGCGCGTTCGAGCCGCAGCCGGCACTCGGCCACCGTGAGCTTCGGAAGCCGCGCCAGCACGGCCGCATAGCCGCGGTAATGGTCGGTGACGAAATAAATATCGGGCCGATTCTCGATCAAAAACTCCCGCTCATCGACACTCTCGGTCAAGAAAACGACCACATCGCCCTCCTCGCGCAACCGACAAAAACCTTTGCCACGGACCTTCATCGCCGGGGTCCGCCACCAGACGTCTTCCACGACCTCGGGCAGCTCCCGCGCAAGCTCGCTGACTTGCTCCCACTTCATACGCCGCACGATACCACGGCTCGACGTGCAGGCGCTTCGCTGGGGCTTCGCCCCAGGCCCGACCAGGGGTTGTCCACCCCTGGACCCGGACCAGCGCAAGCGCTGGACCCGGGGTCGATGAACTGCGCATCGCGCAGTTCATCGAACAGGCCGAGTCAAGACCAGGGACGACCCTGCCAACCGGGACCGCTTCGACGGGCAACCCCGTCCCTGGTCTTGCCACCGGGCCCGTCGGAAGAACTGCGCATCGCGCAGTTCTTCCGCCTTCGGTCCAGGCCGTGCCTGGTCCGGGTCGAGGGGCGGACAGCCCCCGCGGGGTCCGGGGCAGCGCCCCGGCGCGGCGCCTCTGCCCTGGGCACCACGCTTGCCCCTTTGCAACAGCAACGAGAACGGAGGAGCCACATGGCGAACCAAAGACCTCAGGGGGGCGCGCGGATCGATCCTGTGTCGCGGCGCATCGTCGAGCATATCGAGCAGGTCGGTGGGTTGCCGCAGAAGGTACGCACGCCTGAGGCTGCTGCGGCGGTGCTTTGTGTGCTCTCGCGAAGGCTGAGCAAGGGCGAGGCGCAGGATCTCGCGAGCTGCTTGCCCGAGGCGCTCCAGACCCTCGTGCAGCCGTGCGCGACGCATCGCGGGCTCCAGAGTGATGTGTTCGATCGGGGGGAGTTTTTGCAGTTGCTCGCCGATCACATGCAGATCGACGTCGGCGAGGCTGAGCTCGTCGCGCGGGCCGTCCTGCAAGGCGTGCGCGCTGTGCTCCCTCAGGTGGAGATCGAGCACGTCCGCAGCCAGCTCCCGTCGGAGTTATGGGAGCTCTGGGGCCCGCGCCGCGCGGCTGCTTGAAGCGCGCTCGGCTTTTACCTGCGACGACGCAGGAAGATGCGCGTCCCCTGCGAATAGGGCGAGAGGGACTCGTAGGGGTGGACGAGCGGCCCCTCGACGCCGACGATCACGCGGTCGCCCTCTTTGCTCTGCGCCATTGCGAGGGCGAGCTCGTCTGCTTCGGCGCCGAAGGTCGAGACGGTGTTCGCGGATTCGTCCCATTCTACGTGCACGTCGAACCCGTCGAGCCCGCCGTTTGATCCGGCCATGGTTTTTCCGTGCACGAGCAGCGTGTCCTCGAACCAGCCGACGGCGCGGATGCCGGCGCTGCCTTCGGGGGCCACGGCGGAGACCACGGCGGACGCGTTGCCCGTGACCGAGGCGCCGAGCACGGGCTTTCCATCCGCATCGAGGCGGCCGACGAAGGCCGGCTCGTAGGTGCCAATGCCGTCGAAGACGAGCCTCCCCTCCCCGCCGAGGACGAGGCCGCCGTCGTCCGTCACCGCCAGGCTGCCGCCCATGCCGCCCAGGCCCGAGTCCGAGAAGACCTTGCTCCAGACGACCTCGCCGGACGGCGAGAATCTCTTCACGTGCAAGCCTGTCGGCTCCCCGGCGGTCTCGACGATGCTGGTTTGATTGTAGGCGAGGACGGTGTCGCCGTCCGGGGTCACGTCGAGGCCCGCTGGGAGATCGATGGCGTCGCCGCCGTAGCTCTTGGCCCAGACGAGCTCTCCCTTCGTGTCGTATTTGGCGATGAACACGTCGGGCTTGTAGTTCGTGAAGAATTCGTCCCAGGTCTGGGGCACGCTCGTCAACGTGACCCCGCCGAGATCGAGATCGCCGATGAACCTGCCGGCGATCACGAAGTTGCCTTCGGCGTCGAACGTGACGTCCTCCACGACGCGGTGGAACCCCCCGCTGTAATTGACGTCGGCCGGCAGGTTGCCCGGGAGGCGGCGGCTCGAGACGTGGTTACCGTCCGCGTCGAGCCGCAGCAGAAACGGGTGGTTCGCGCGCTCGTATTCGCCGCCGAGCGGGCCTCCCCCGAGGTCGACGTCGGCGGACAAGCTCCCGGCGAGGAGAATCGAGCCCTGGTCGTCGACGGCGAGGACATTTTTTCCTTCGAACGAAGCGCCTTCCGGGAGCTCGCGGCTCCAGACGTGTTTGCCGCTGGCGTCGAATTTCACGACGAAGGCAAAGGGCGCGTCGACGCTGCCGAGGGCGCCGCCGCCAAAATCGATCGCGACTTGCGTCGTGCCGGCGAGGATGGTGTTGCACGCGCCATCGACAGCGACGGAGAGGCCTCCGAGAGGGGTGCGCGCCTCGGCGGCGCCGAACACGAGGTCGAGCGACTCGGCGCACGCGGAGGTCGGCACGGGATCGGGCGGGGGAATCTCCTGGACCGTCTCCGAGCAGCCGAGGACGAACAGCGGGGCGACAAGGAAGAATCGAGGTCTCGTCATGGAGCCATCGTAGCGTACCTTTCACCTACAGAAATAGGAGTATCGTTCCGATGATTGCTAGCCGCGGACGCGCGTCCGGCGCACGGCGACGTCGGTGGCCTCGCCCGTGCCGCCGCGGCGCACCGAGAGCTTGACCAGGCTGCCCTCGGGGCCACGGATGCGCTGCACGGCGGCCTCGAAGCCGAGCTCGACGATCGGGGCGCCGTCGATGGCGACAATCGCGTCCCCGGGGCCGAGCCCCGCGTTTGCGGCGCCGCCGCCGGGAAGGACCTGGCCAATCACGAGCGCGTCGCCCTTCGGGCCGAGGACCGCACCGATGCCCGTGAGCTCCACGCGGGGCTCCTCGCCGTCCTTCAGCTTGGCGAGGGAGATCTCGACCGGTCCGATCTCGCCGCCCTCCGTCACCACGAGGCCGGAGAGGACGCGGCCGTGATGCCCGGGCGCCATCGCCGCGACCGAGCGCGCGCCCTCGGCGAGGCCAAGGAGCGAGAAGCGGCCGGAGGCGTCGGTGGTCGCGTCGGCGACGACGGGGACCGGGCCCGCGCCCGCGCCGAGGAGGCCTTCGATGGTGATACGCGCGCCCTCGATGGGCTGGTTCGTGCCGTCCTCGACGACGACGCCGTGGAGGCGGCCGCCGGCGCGGAGGACGAGATTCGCCGTGGCCTCGCCGCCCGCCGGGACGGTGACGTCGACGGTCGCCGAGGGGGCATGGCCGAGGCCCGCCGCGGTGACGGCGTACGTGCCGGGGAGGAGGTCGCCGATTTCGTAGGCGCCGGTGGCGTCGAAGAACGAGGTGGCGGCGGAGTACTCGCGCTCGAGGGGGCCGCGGTGGCGCGCGGCGACGACGGAGAACGAGGCGACGGGCGCGCCGGTGGTCCCGCCGCGGACGGTGCCGCGGATGCGGCCGGTCGCGGCGAGGCGGAGGGTGACGCCCTCGGCGCCGGCCGCGACGCCCTCGGCGCGGGCGATCCGCGCGCCTTCGCGGGCCGTGAGCTCGTACGTGCCCGGGTCGAGGCCTTCCAGCGTGAAGGCGCCGCGCTCGTCGGTGGTGGCGCTCGCGCCGGGGTGGAGGTCGTCGTCTCGGACGATGTCGCGGTGGAAGCGGGCGCTGACGCTCGCGAACGGGACGGGCGCGCCGGCCGCGTCGACGACCACGCCGGCGATGGACGCGAGCACGAGGGCCTCGCCTTTCGGCCGCAGCCGCAGGGTCACCCGGCCGCTCGCCTGCGCGCCCATGTCGAGGCGCGCCCGGGCGGGCGCGTGATCCGGGTGCGTCGCTTCGAGCAGGGCGTCGTCGGGCGCGCTGAACGTGAAGGCGCCCTTGTCGTCGGCGACGAACCGCCCGCCCGCGCTGGCCTCGCCGCCGGGGGCTTCGAGGATGCGCACCTCGGCCTTGGGCGCGGGCTCGCCGGCGGGCGTGAGGACCAGGCCCTCGAAGCGCCGCTCGGGTTCGAGGGTGATGGTCAGGCCGCGGACGACCTCGCCGGCGCGGGCGATCAGCGTGATGGGGCTCTCGCCCCACGCCGGGGCGAACGGGTGGAAGCCCTTGGCGGCCACCATCGCCAGCGCGTAGACGCCGGGCGCCGGGGGCTCGAAGAGGAAGGTGCCGTCCGGGCCCGAGGTGACGGCGCGGGCCACGCCCTCCTGGTCGAAGGTGAGCGTGGCGGAAGTGATGGGCGCGCCGGTGCGGGCGGCGATGACGCGGCCGGAGAAGGCGCCGGCGCGGCGGGTCTCGTCGACGGCGACCTCGCCGCCCGGGAGGCGCAGCGGGCCGGGGCGCTCGGCGAGGGCGCGGGAGGTGCGGGCGCGGGGCGCGGGCGCGGCGTTCGCGCTCGGGGCCGGGGGCGAGGCCGACCCCTCGGAGCCCTTGCCGCCGAGGCGCGAGAGCAGGAGCGCGACGAGCGCGATGACGACGATGATCAGGATCGGGCGCACGAGCCGGTTCGGCTGCGACATGCGCCTATCCTACGCGCCTCGACGCGAATGTCAGGAGAGGAGCCGGAGGGGCGCGCCTTGGTGCCACGCGAGGATGTCCTCCAGTGCGTCCCGGTAAAACACGGCAAAATTTTCCCGCGTCACGTAGCCGAGGTGCGGCGTCAGGACGACGTTCGCCAAGCCGAGCAGCGGGTGGTTCGCCGGCAGCGGCTCCTCCGGGAACACGTCGAGCCCGGCCCCGGCGATCCGCTCGGCTCGCAGCGCGGCGAGCAGCGCGTCCATGTCCACGAGGCCCGCGCGCGACGTGTTGACGAAAAAAGCCGTGGTTTTCATGGCGGAGAGCTCGTCCGCGCCGACGATCCCGCGTGTCCGCTCGCCGAGCACGAGGTGCAAGCTGACGACGTCCGACGTCGCGAAGAGCTCGCCCTTTTCCACCCGTTTGGCCCCCGCCGCCGCGGCCCGCGTCTCGTCGAGGTTCTGGCTCCAGGCCACGATCTCCATCCCGAACGCCTGCCCCACCCGCGCGACCTGGGTTCCGAGCTTCCCGAGCCCGACCAGGCCGAGGCGTTTGCCCGCGAGCCCCTCGGTCAGCCCCGTCTGCCAGGTCCCCGCGCGGAGCGCCCTGTCTTCCGCCGGAATGCGCTTCACGAGCGCCAGGATGAGGCCCCAGGTGAGCTCCGCCGTCGGCGTGCCGACCGAGCCCGTGCCCGAGACCGGGATCTTACGCGCACGGCAAGCTTCGAGGTCGATCGCCGCATTTCGCCCGCCCGTCGTCACGAGCAGCCGCAGGTTCGGCAGGTTCTCGATGACGGACGCCGGAAACGGCGTGCGCTCCCGCATGAGGACGATCACGTCGAACGGCCGGAGCGCGGCGATGAGCGCGTCCCGATCGGTGATGGGCCGGTCGAACACCACGAGCTCGCTGCCGGGCGGCAGGCGGCGAAAGTCCGCGAGGCTCTCCGCCACCCGCAGGTAGTCGTCGAGAAGGGCGATCTTCATGCGCGGCATGGTCAGGGTTTTGCCCGGGTGATGTCCAGCAGGACGTCACCCCGCCTCCGCGCCCTCGGTCCCGAGGACGGGCAGGGAAAACGAAAACGTGGTGGTCTCCCCGGGGATACTCTCGGCCTCGACCCGCCCCCCGTGCGCCTCCACGAGCCCTCGCACGATGTAAAGCCCGAGCCCGAGCCCCTTGATCGTTCCGCCCCGCGCGCGCCCCCGCTGGAATCGCTCGAACAGGGCGCGCATGTCCTCGGCCGTGATCCCCGGCCCTCGATTGCGCACCGACACCACGATCTCGGCGCCGCGCCTCTCCGCGACAATCTCGATCGGCGTGCCGGGCGTGCCGTATTTGAGCGCATTCGAGAGCAGGTTCTCCACGACCTGCTCGATCCGCTGCGCATCCGCGGGGACCGCGGGCAGCTCGTCGCGGATGCAAAGCGCGACGCGATCGCGGGCCTCGGTCGCCTCGATGACGTGTTCGAGCAGCGCCGCGATGTCGGTCGGCGCGCGCACGAGCTCCAGCCGGTGGGCCTCGATCCGCGACAGATCGAGCAGATCACCGATCATCCGCTCGAGCCGCTCCGTGCTCGCCACGATTCGCTCCGCGCGGCGCCGCGCCGTGGGGTCCGGCGAGCGCGCCAGCATCCCCGCGAGCGTCATGATGGTCGTGACCGGCTGGCGCAGGTCATGGGCCACCACGCTGGTCCATTCCTGCCGCAATCGTTCGAGCTCCTTCAGCGGCGTGATGTCCTCGTACGTCACGACGGCCCCGAGGATGTGCCCCTCCTCGCTGTGAATGGGCGACGCATTCGTCAGGATCGGCACGTCGGGTTTGCCCGGGATACGAATGATCATCTCCCGCCCGCTCACCACCTCGCCGCGCATGCCCCGCTCGATCGACAGATCCCCGTTCGGCACGGACGTGCCGTCCGGCAAGCAGAGCCTCCGCCGCAGCAGGCCGAGCACGTCCGCCAGCGGCCCGTCCACCCCGAGCAGCTCCTCGGCCCTCCGGTTCAGGATGAACCGCGGACCCCGGGGGTTCTCGCAGAGCACGATCCCGATCGGCGAGCGGTCGATCACGGTCCGGAGCCAGCGCCGCTCGGTCGACAAGGCGCGGACGAGCTCCTCGCGCTCCGCTTCGAGCCTGTGCTGCTCGGTCACGTCGTCGTTGATCCCGAACGCCCCGAGGATCCGCCCCTCCGGATCCCGCACGGGCGCCGCCGAGTTCAGCACGATCTTGTGGGGCCCGTCGAAGGCCTCGATCTCGACGAGCTCGTTCACCGCGGTCTCGCCCGTCCGCACCGCGCGGGCGAGCGCCCATTCGTCGGGCTTCACCTCCTCGCCCGTATCGACCCACCACGCCTTGAACGCGCCGGACCTCTCCGGCCCGGCGGCCATCGATTCGCCCCAGATGCGCTTCGCCGCGGGGTTTGCCAGGACGTACTTGCCGTGCTCGTCGGCGACCCATACCCCGACCGGCAACGTCTCGAGCACCTGCCGGAAGAGGAGCTCGCTCTTCTGGAGCGCCGTCTCCGCCTTTCGTTGCGCGGTCACGTCCTGCACCGTCCCGGTCATGCCGATGATGTGCCCCGCCTCGTCGCGGATCACGTCGCCCTCCGCGTGCACGATCCGCTCGACCCCGTCGGCGGGGAAGATGCGGTGATCGATCGAATACGTACACGTCCCGCCGAGGGCTCGTTGCACCGCTTCGTGCACGCGCGCGCGGTCGTCCGGGTGCACGAACGCGAGGAAATCCGCGTAGGATTTCTTTTCATCCGCGGGGGGTAGGCCGAAGAGACGGAAACACTCGTCCGACCAGGTCGTCTCGTCCGTCGCGGCCACCCACTCCCAGCTCCCGATCCGGGCGATCCGCTGGGCGCGGGCGAGGCGCTGCTCGCTCAGGCGCAGCGCCTCCTCGGATTGCTTTCGCGCGCTGACGTCGCGCAGGATCGACAGGTGCCTGCCCGGCATGAAATGGGCCTGCGCCGCGAACTCGCCGACGAACGTGGTCCCGTCGGCGCGCCGGAACGGCCCCTCGGCCTTCCAGCGCCCGGCTTCGAGGAACGCCGGCCACGCCTCCCGGAGCTTCGCCGCGACCTCGGGGGGCCCGAGATCGAACACGGTCCATCGCAAGAGTTCGTCACGAGGGGCGCGCAAAAGCTCGCAGGCGCGCGGGTTCACGTCGACCAGGTGCCCCTCGTCGTCCGCGACGAGGATCCCGTCGAACGCGTGCTCGAAGACGCTTCGGTAGAGCCGCTCGGACTCCGTGCTCGCCCCTCCCGTCATGCCCCCGCTGCTCACCCCAAGGATTCCTGCTCGGCTCCTCGTCGCCTCAGCGTCTTCTAGCCCACCACCGATCGGCCGGCAAAACAAGCGCCGTCTCGGGCGCTCGGGCGCGCTTCACCGCTTCGCGTCGAGTTCCGGGTAATGCCGGAAAATATCCTCTTCGGAGAAGGGCAGCCGCCGCGGGGACGCGAGATAGGCCGCGATCCGGGGGCGCGCGGCCACGGCGTCCGCGAGCGCCAAAAGCTTCGGCGTGCTTCGTTCGGCGCGCGCCATGGCGTTCGGGAAGGCGTATCGCAGGCCCTCGATCACCTGGAACACCGAGAGGTCGACGTACGACAGGGCGGATCCGATGAAATGTGCGCCCCCGTTCCGGGCGAGCGCCTGCTCGAAATACCCGAGGAACCTGGGCAGTCGCTCCTTCCGGAAGAGCGTCGCGCGCTTCTTCGCCGCGGTCTTTTGGTCCTCGTAATAAAGGCTGCCCGCGATCGGGTGGTGCGTGTCGTGGATCTCGGCGACGAAATCGGTGACCGAGAGCTCGAGCTGATGCGCGGAGAGCCGGCTCTCCTCGTCGTCGGGGACGAGCCCGAGCCGCGGGCCGAGGTAGAGCAGGATGTTCGCCGTGTGCCCGAGCAGAAAATCCCCCACCTTGAGGAACGGCGGCGCGAACGGCACGAGCCCGCGGCCCCCGCCTTCGAGGAGCTTCATCATCACGCGGACGCCGCCGCCCTTCTTCGCGGGCAAGCGGGCCACGTCGACGTACGGGACGCCCGCCTCCTCGAACGCGAGCCGGACGAACTCCCCGCGCCCCTGGATCGACGGCCAGTAATACAGCTCGTAACGCGCCTTCATCCGGCGCAAGGTATCACGGCGTCAGGGCCCGTTCGAATGCTGCCGCAAATGGGCATCCACCGCCCGCGCCGCATCGCGCCCCTCGCGGATCGCCCACACGACCAGCGATTGACCACGACGCATGTCCCCGGCCGCAAAGACCTTCGGATTCGAGGTGCGGTACCTGTTCATGTCGGCCTTCACGTTTCCGCGCGGGTCGAGCGCCACCCCGAGCTCCTCCAGCATCCCTTTGCGCACCGGGTGCAGGTATCCGAGCGCGAGCAGCACCAGATCCGCCGGGACGTCGAATGCGGAGCCCGGAATCTCCTCGGCCCGCAGGACGCCGGTCGCATCCTTTCTCCAGTCGAGCCGCACGGCGTGCAGCACCTCGACCTTCCCGTTCTTGCCGGAAAAACCTTTCGTCGCGATGGCGAAGTCGCGGGTGCAGCCCTCCGCGTGCGAGCTCGACGTGCGCAGCTTCATCGGCCAGTACGGCCACGTGAGGGGTTTGTCCTCCTTGGCCGGGGGCTCCGGCATGAGCTCGAAGTTCGTGACGGATCGCGCGCCTTGCCGCACCGACGTGCCGATGCAATCCGACCCGGTGTCGCCGCCGCCCAGCACGACCACGTGCTTGTCCGTCGCGAGGATCTGCCCCGGCACGTCGTCCCCGGCGATCCGCTTGTTCTGCTGCGTCAGGTAATCCATCGCGTAATGGATCCCGTCGAGGTCGCGCCCCGGCACCTCGAGCGGCCGCGGCGCCTCCGAGCCGCCCGCGAGCACGACCGCGTCGAACCCAGAGAGGAGCTCCTTCGCCGGCATTGTCACGCCCACGTGCACGCCCGTCCGGAACACCACGCCCTCGGCCCGCATCTGATCGAGCCTGCGATCGACGTGCCGCTTCTCCAGCTTGAAATCGGGGATTCCATAACGGAGCAGCCCCCCGATTCGATCGTTCTTCTCGAACACCGTGACCTCGTGCCCGGCCCGCGCGAGCTCCTGCGCGCACGCGAGCCCCGCCGGCCCCGAGCCCACCACCGCGACGCGTTTGCCCGTCTTGTGGCTCGGGGGCTGCGGCACGATCCAGCCCTCGTCCCAGCCCCGGTCGACGATCGATTGCTCGATCGTCTTGATGGTCACCGGCTGATCGTTGATGTTCAACGTACAGGCCGCCTCACACGGCGCGGGACAGACACGACCGGTGAATTCGGGGAAGTTGTTCGTCGAATGGAGCACCTCGAGCGCGTGGCGCCAGTTTCCGCGGTAGACGAGGTCGTTCCAGTCCGGGATGAGGTTGTTCACGGGGCAGCCGTTGTGGCAAAACGGAATCCCGCAATCCATGCACCGCGCGCCCTGCTGGCTCACCTCGACGGGCGCCATCGGCAGGACGAGCTCCTCGTACCGCTGGATACGCAGCGGCACCGGCACGACCTCGGGCTCCTTGCGCTGGATCTCGAGGAAGCCTTTCACCTTACCCATGGGCCACGACCTCCGTCACCACCGCGGCAGCGGCCTTCGCGGCCTCCTCGGCCGCGCGGTCGGCGAGCGCGCGGCGGTATTCGTGCGGCATCACTTTCACGAAATGCGCCCGGTACGCGTGAAAATCGTCCAGGATCGCCCGCGCCCGCGCGCTGCCCGTGTAGAAGAAATGCTTTTCCAGCAGGCTCTGGACGATCTCCGCGTCCGCGCGCCCGAGGTGCCGGACCGCCCCCTCAGGCATGTGCTCCGCGTCTTGCACGGGCTCGAGGTTCACCATCGAGAGGTTACACCTCAATCGGAAATCCCCGGTCATGTCGAGCACGTAGGCCACGCCGCCGCTCATGCCGGCCGCGAAGTTGCGCCCGGTCTTTCCGAGCACGACCACGGTGCCTCCGGTCATGTATTCACACCCGTGATCGCCGATCCCCTCGACGACCGCCGTCGCGCCGGAGTTCCGCACCGCAAACCTCTCGCCCGCGACGCCGCGGAAATACACCTCGCCGCAGATCGCGCCGTACAGCACGGTGTTTCCGACGATGATGTTCTCCTCCGGAACGATCGGGCAATCGCGCGGCGGATACGCGATGATCCGGCCGCCGGACAAACCTTTTCCGACGTAATCGTTCGCCTGCCCTTCGAGCTCCAGCGTGATCCCCTTCGCGAGGAACGCGCCGAAGCTGCCGCCGGCCGTCCCGCGGGCGCGGATCCGTATCGTGTCGTCCGCGAGCCCCGCGTGCCCGTACCGCCGCGCGACCTCGCCGGAGAGCATTGCCCCGGTCGCGCGGTGGATGTTGCGGATCGGCACGTCGAACGCGACCGGCACCTGGTTGACGAGCGCCGGAAGCGCCTCGTCGAT
This sequence comes from Polyangium sp. y55x31, assembly GCF_029946505.1. Taxonomy (GTDB): domain Bacteria; phylum Myxococcota_A; class Polyangia; order Polyangiales; family Polyangiaceae; genus Polyangium. The sequence continues at coordinate 39,602 of NZ_JARZHG010000035.1, read as the reverse complement.
GAGCCGATGATCCAGCACGTGCTCCAGGCTGTGATCCTGCCGCTCCGTCCAGCGGATCGAGACATCGGACGTGGCCTCGGGCCGGTAAAACACCCGCGAAAAATCGAGCCCCTTCGCCTTCCAGTGCGCGATCCCGCGCCGCATATCGAGTTTGTCGGAGCGCCCGACCATTTCCGCGAAGGTGCGGAAGCCCATCCGGGCCATGTACGCGCGCACCTCCTCGGCCACGAAGAAGAAGTAATTGACCACGTGCTCGGGCTGCCCCGCGAACCGCTTCACGAGCTCCGGATCCTGCGTGGCGATGCCGACGGGGCACGTGTTGAGGTGGCATTTGCGCATCATGATGCAGCCCTCCACCACGAGCGGCGCCGTGGCGAAGCCCATCTCGTCCGCGCCGAGCAGGGCCGCGATCACGACGTCCCTGCCCGTCTTCATCTGCCCGTCGGCCTGCACCGCGATGCGACCGCGCAGCCGGTTCAGGACGAGCGTCTGCTGCGTCTCGGCGAGGCCGAGCTCCCACGGCCCGCCCGCGTGCTTGATCGACGAGAGCGGCGAGGCGCCCGTGCCGCCGTCGTGCCCCGAGATCGTCACGTGATCCGCGTGCGCCTTGGCCACGCCCGCGGCCACCGTGCCCACGCCGATCTCGGACACGAGCTTCACGCTGATGCGCGCCTTCGGATTCACGTTCTTGAGGTCGTGAATGAGCTGGGCGAGGTCCTCGATCGAGTAGATGTCGTGATGCGGCGGCGGCGAGATCAGGCCCACGCCGGGCACGGAGTGCCGGATCTGCGCGATGTACTTCGACACCTTGTGCCCCGGGAGCTGCCCGCCTTCGCCGGGTTTGGCGCCCTGGGCCATCTTGATCTGGATGTCGTCGGCGTTGACGAGGTACTCCGTCGTCACGCCGAAGCGACCCGCGGCCACCTGCTTGATCGCCGAGCGCATCGAGTCGCCGTTCGGCAAGGGCACGTACCGCGCCGGATCCTCGCCGCCCTCGCCGGTGTTCGACTTGCCGCCGATCCGGTTCATCGCGATCGCCAGCGTCGTGTGCGCGGCCTGCGAGATCGAGCCGAGCGACATCGCGCCCGTGGAGAAACGCTTCACGATCTCGGATGCCGGCTCCACCTCGGAGAGCGGGATCGGGTGCTCCGATTCTTTGATCTCGAACAATCCGCGGAGCGTCATCAGCCGCTCGCTCTGATCGTTGACGAGCCGCGCGTATTCCTCGTACGTCGCGGGGTTGTTCTGTCGCGTCGCGTGCTGGAGCTTCGCGATCGCGTCGGGCGTCCACATGTGGGCCTCGCCGCGCGTGCGGTAGGCGTAGTCGCCGCCGGCGTCGAGCGTGTTCCGGTAGATCAGCGCGTCGCTGTAGGCGCGCCGATGCAAGCGCACGGTCTCCTCGGCGATCTCCTGCAAGCCCACGCCCTCGATGACCGTCGCCGTGCCCGTGAAATATCGGTCCACGAAGGCCGAGGAGAGCCCGACCGCCTCGAAGATCTGCGCGCCGCAATAGGACTGGTAGGTCGAGATGCCCATCTTGGACATGACCTTGAGCAGGCCCTTCGCGATCGCCTTGATGTACCGCGCGCACGCCTCCTGATGCGTCATCCCGCGCGGCAAGAGATCCCCGAGCGTGGCGAGCGTGGCGAACGCGAGGTTCGGGTGGATCGCCTCGGCGCCGTAGCCCGCGAGCAGCGCGAAATGGTGCACCTCGCGCGCCGATCCCGTCTCGACCACGAGCCCCGTCCGCGTCCGCAGGCCCGCGCGCACGAGGTGCTGGTGCACGTCGCTCACCGCGAGCAGCGCCGGGATCGCGATGTGGCCCTCGTCGACGTCCCGATCCGACAGGATCAGGATGTTCACCCCGCCGCCGCGCACCACGTCCTCGGCGTCCGCGCAGAGCTTGGCGAGGGCCGCCTCCATCCCGTCCGCGCCCCACGCAGCCGGGTAACAGATCGACAAGACCACCGACCGAAAATGCCCTTTCGTGAGCTCCTCGGCGCGGTGCAGCTTCTCCATGTCCTCGAACGTGAGAATGGGCAGGTGCACTTCGAGCCGCATGTTCGGCCCGCTCTCGTCGAGGGCGAGTATGTTCGGCCGCGGCCCGATGAACGAGACGAGCGACATCACGGTCTCCTCGCGGATCGGATCGATCGGCGGGTTCGTCACCTGCGCGAAGAGCTGCCGGAAGTAGCCGTAGAGCGGCTTCGCCCGATCGGAGAGCACGGCGAGCGGCGTGTCGTCGCCCATCGAACCGATCGCCTCCTCGCCCGACGTCGCCATCGGCGCCATCACGAGGCGGAGATCCTCCTGCGTGTAGCCGAACGCCTGCTGCCGATCGAGCAGCTTGTCGCTGTCGGGCACCGGCACGTAGTCCGGCATCGGGATGTTCTCGAGCCGGAGCTGCGTGCGATCGAGCCACTTCTGGTAGGGCCTGTGCTTCGCGAGCTTCGTCTTGAGCTCTTGATCGTCGATGATGCGCCCCTCGGCGAGATCGATGAGCAGCATCTTTCCCGGCTGCAGGCGCCATTTCTTGACGATCTTGCGCTCCGGAATGTCGAGCACGCCCGCCTCGGAGGCGAGGATCACGTAGTCGTCGTCCGTGAGCAGATACCGCGCGGGCCGGAGGCCGTTCCGATCGAGCGTCGCGCCGATCTGCCGACCGTCCGTGAACGCGATCGCCGCGGGCCCGTCCCAGGGCTCCATGAGCGCCGCGTGGTACTCGTAGAACGCGCGCCTTCGCTCGTCCATCAGCGGGTTCGTGGCCCACGCCTCCGGGATCATCAGCATCATCGCGTGCGCCAGCGAATAGCCGCCGAAGTAGAGCAGCTCGAGCGCGTTGTCGAACGAGGCCGAGTCCGACTGCCCGTCGTAGATGAGCGGCCAGATCTTCTGCAGGCCGTCGCCGAGCAGCTTCGAGGCGATGTTCTGCTGGCGGGCGCGGATCCAGTTCACGTTGCCGCGCAGCGTGTTGATCTCGCCGTTGTGCGCGATGAGCCGGAACGGATGCGCGAGATCCCACGAGGGGAACGTGTTCGTCGAGAAGCGCTGGTGCACCATGGCGAGCGCGGACTCGACCGCCTTGTCCTTCAGGTCCACGTAGAACTCGCCGACCTGATGCGCGAGGAGCATGCCCTTGTACACGATCGTCCGCGCTGAAAACGAAGGCACGTAGAACTGCCCGGCGCGCGAGATCCGGAGCGCGCGGATGGCGTGGCCCGCGCGCTTGCGGATGATGTAGAGCTTGCGCTCGAAGGCCTCGACGTCCGGGGTGGAGAGGCCGCGCGCCACGAAGACTTGCCGGATGACGGGCTCGCTCGCTTTGACGCCCTCGCCGAGGCCGGTGTTGTCCACGGGCACGTCGCGCCAGCCGAGGACCTCCTGACCTTCGGCGACGATGGCGCGCACGACCTCGTGCTCGCAGGCCGCGCGCGCAGCCGGGTCTTGCGGCAGGAACATCATGCCCACGCCGTACTCGCCGGGCTCGGGCAGCGTGATGCCGGAGAGCGCGCACTCGCGCACGAAGAACGCGTGCGGGATCTGCAGCAGGATGCCCGCGCCGTCGCCTTGCAGAGGGTCTGCGCCGGTGGCGCCGCGGTGGGTCAGGTTCTTCAGGATCTCGAGGCCTTGCGCGACGATCGCGTGGCTCTTCTTGTCCTTGATGTGAGCGATGAACCCGAGCCCGCACGCGTCGTGCTCGTTGCGCGGGTCGTAGAGGCCCTGGCGGGGCGGCGGCGCCTGATGCTTCACAGCCTACGATCGTACGGCGATCGGCGGTCGAAGCACAGTCCATCTTGCTGCGATGCAGCAATTTCTTCCTTGCCTGGTGCGTCGCGGTACGGGTTCGACCCGGTGCGGCAATCCGTCCGCACCCGACGGTTCATTCCTGGGAGCCCGAGGAATCCATCAATTTCCGAGCAGGATCCCGAGGCCGGCGGTCGCGCCGAGCCGGACGGTGAAGTTCTGGTCGTTGGTCATGACCATCGCGGCGGCGCCGGGCACGCTGGAGCGAGTGGCGGCCACGACGAGGGTGGGCGCGGCGCGGAGGTAGACGTAGCGGTGGATCCGCGCGACGAGGCCGAGCTCGGCGATGCCGCGGATGCTGCGATTGGACGATCGGAAAGCGGCATTGGGCGTCTCCCCCACGAATCCGGTGTCGCCGCCGCCGTAGGCGAGCGTGAGGCGCGGCCAGAGCGCGAACGATGCGCCGAGAGGGACGACGTATCCGACGCGCGGCGCGATCGCGAAGCCGAATCCGCTCCCCTCCGAGCGCTGCGTCCCCCGGTCGAACGTGACCACCTCCTGCGCCCCGCGCGCGTAGGAGGCGGCGACGGTGCCGCCGATCGAGAAATGGCTCCCGACGAAGACGTCGAGCGAAGGCGCGAACCACACGACGTCGGTCGTGCTTTCGTAGCCGCCCGGCTGCCCCGGGGTGCGGCTCGTGGTCGAGCGCGAATACCCGGCGATGCCGCCGTACCCGAGCCCGATGCTCCCCATGCCGCCGCCGAGAGGCAACACCAGCGGGTACCCGAGGGGGCTGCCGCCGGCGCTGAGCGACACGATGTCGTCGAGCGCGACCTGGCCGCGCGATCCGAAAGGTTTCGTGGACTCCTCGGCGCGCGTCGTGGAGGGGGCGAGCAGCGCGGCGAGCGCGGGGAGGAAAGACAGGACGAACAGGACGCGGTGTCCAGGCATGGCAGCTCCTTCGTGTTTCGGTGTTCGCTTCCGAGCGCGGGCCCTGTTGGGCTCGCGGGAAGAACACGGGCGGCGGAGCGTCCCTGCCGGTCGTGAAATTGCTCGTCAATTTGTCGGGATTTGCGGCCCTTCGTGCCTTTTGATCAAGGGACCGGTCGATAGAGCACGTCGGAGCGGAGGACGAATTTCGTGCCGTCGGTGACGGGGTTTCCCGCGTGGAGGAGCATGTGCTGGAAGAGCAGCGCGTCGCCGGTCTTCGGGACGATCGTGCGCTCCTGCTCGGGGAATTCCGTCTCTCCGCCGGAAAACCCCTCGTTCAGGTACACCATGAGCGTCAACAGGCTGCGCGTCCCGCCCTCCCCCGCGTACGATTGATCCTGGTGCAGGCCGAAATGCTGGCCGACCTCGTAGCGGTAAATCCGGAGCGGCAGAAAGATCCCCGAGAGGTGCACGGCCACGCGCCCGCGCCCGCCGAGCTCGGTGGTCATGCGCTCGGGCACGTGGGGTCTGACTCGACGAAAAAGCTCGTCCGCGAGCGCGGGATCCCGCAGGACCGCCGTGGTGCTCGAACGAATGCGGGTATCGACGACGCGCCCCTCCTCGGCGTTCACGGTCGCCGGCAGCCACGCCCCGTCGCGCGCCCCCTCGAGGATCTCCGCGCAATCTTCGGGTGAAAACAGCGCGGGCACCGTCCAGAGCAGCGGTACGGTGAAATCGAAATGGCCGACGTAGAGCCCCATCCCATGGAGGCTACCACTTCGTGGAGCCGGCGGCAGATTTTTTGGCTCGGGCATTCGAGGTGTCCATGGGCCTCGCGGGAGGAGCGCTGGGGTACGCCGATCGACCCGGGTCCTGGTCACCCGCTCTCCCACGTCGATTACGCGCTCGAAATACCCGTCGAGGACACGACGTAGGGAGAAGGCACGACGGACGCAATGTGTCTCGGGACGTTCTACCACAGGAGCTGAAGTCTTCCTGAGCAACGTGGGGCTCCGCTCCGACTTCCTATACGCGACGAACCATGCGAGAGTTCGCGCCGAGGACAAAGGAGGGAATCATGAGCACCACGAAACGCGTCATTGCCGTCGTCGGCGCCACGGGCGCGCAGGGCGGAGGTCTGGTCCGCGCCATCGCCGCCCATCCGAGCGGCGCATTCCGCGCCCGTGCAATCACGCGCAAGGTCGATTCGCCCGCCGCCCAGGAGCTCCGCGCCCTCGGCGCCGAGGTCGTCGCCGCCGATCTCGACGACGAGATGAGCTTACGCCGCGCCTTTCAGGGCGCGTACGGCGCCTACTGCGTCACCTTCTTCTGGAACCATTTTTCCCCGGAAAAAGAGACCGAACAAGCCCGCGCGATGGCCCGGTCCGCGCGGGCCGCGGGCCTCGAGCACGTGATCTGGTCGACGATCGAGGATACGCGCAAGTGGGTGCCGCTCTCGGACCCACGCATGCCGACGCTGCACGGAAAATACAAGGTCCCGCACATGGACGCGAAAGGCGAGGCCGACGCGGCGTTCACCGACATCGGCGTCCCGACCACGTTTTTCCACACCTCGTTTTACTGGGAAAACTTCCTTCAGCTCGGCATGGGACCCCAGCGGGACGTCCAGGGCCGCCTCACGCTCACCCTGCCCATGGGCATGGCCAAGCTGCCGGGCATCGCGACGGAGGACATCGGGCGCTCGGCGTACGGCGTCTTCGAGCGCGGCCCCGCGATGATCGGCCAGCGCCTCGGCGTCGCGAGTGATCATCTCACCGGCAGCGAGCTCGCCGCCGCATTCTCGGCGATCGCCGGTGAGGACGTGCGGTACCACGCCATCGAGCCGGACGTGTACCGCAGCCTCGATTTCCCCGGCGCCGACGACCTCGGGAACATGTTCCAGTTCAAGCGCGATTTCGAGGCCGATTATTGCGGCCTCCGGGACATCGCGCGGACACGCGCGCTGAACCCGAACCTCCGCTCGTTCGCCGCGTGGCTCGCGGACAACCAGAGCCGCTTCGTCTTTTCGCCGCGGGCCTGAGCCGCGCGTCTACGTCCGTTTGTCCTGGGCGAGGCCGCCCGTGAGGAGCAGCTCGACGAGCTGCGTGAGAAACCCCTCGTCGATCGGCCGTCGCTCCATGCCGAGCCGGTGGTGGATGGTCGCCGCCATGCAACGGAAAATGAGGGTCGCGTCGATGCCGGGGGCGAGCTCGCCTCGCGCCTCGGCCGCTTCGATCACGGGGCGCGGCAGGGCCTCCATCGATTCGTGGATCGACTGGGCGATGGCCACGAGCTCGGCGTCGCGATCCTCGGCGAAGAGCAGGCGCCGGAGGCCCTGGAGCTCGGGCGAGCTCGCCTGCGCGGCCATGTGGCGCGCGATGACGAGCAAGTCCCCGCGCAGCGAGCCCGTGTTCGGCGTGATCGCGCGATCGACCGTGATGGATCGAAACGCGGCCCGCACGAGCTCCTGCTTCGTCGGCCAGCGCCGATACACCGTGGTCTTGTTCACCCCGGCGCGCGCGGCCACGTCCTCGATCCGCAGCGCCTCGTAACCGACCTCGGCCAGCACTTCCAGCGTGGCCGCGAGGACCCCTCGCACGACTGGCTCCCCTCGAACGAGCGCACGCCGCTCGGTAGGGCTCGGCTTCTCCTTCATGACCTGCCGTCCACGATGCGCCGATCGCATCATACAGGCTAGTTGAAGCCAACTTCGCGGCTTTGTCGACCCTTATCGCAACGAGGAGTTGCGGTAGAGACGTGAGCTGCTACATCATCGCAACTACCAGTTGCGGTTGAGCCGCGGGGAGGAATGGGGCGATGTTCGACGATGCACCGAGGACCGGGACATTTCTGCTGACGAGCTCGACCGCGTCGGGCCATTTGCTGCGTGTCCTCGACATCGCCGAGCAGCTCAGCTCGCGCGGCCACCGGGTGCTCTTCAATACGAAGGCGGACCGAGCGGCCGAGGTCGAGGCGGCCGGCGCCGAGCTCGTCCCGTACGAGCAGGTCGTCGATCTCCAGGACTTTTCGGCGCACGCGCAGCACCTCGGTTTGCCCACGTGGCTGCCGCGAATCCTCGGATTTCCTTTCATGCGAGGTTTTTTCCAGGCGAGGAACGTCCTGCTCGCGCAGGAGCTCGAGCCCGTGTTGCGCCGCGAGCGTGTCGATTGCGTCGTGTACGATTTCTTCGATTACGGCGCGGCCTTCGCCGCGGAGCGCGTGGGCATCCCCTTCGCGAGCGCCGGCAACATGGGCACGGTCCTCACGCGGAACGAGCTGCCGTTGGTGTTCGAATCGACGCCCACATGGCGCCGCCTCGGCAAGTTCCCCACCGTGCCGCATGCCTTCCTGAACACGCTCGTCTCCCTGCGCGCCGACCGCGAAAAACTCGGCCTTCCCCCGTATGCCCGCGGCACGGCCGACCTCATCGCCGCCATGGCCTCCCCGCACCTCCACATCATCATGTCGTACCGCGGCCTCGCCGGGGACATCCCGCTCCGCGATCACCAAGCCTTCGTCGGCACGACGACGTTCAACATCGCCGCGAAGCCGCGCGGAGAAGCGCTCCGTGTCGAGCCCGGGACCGTCGTCGTCAGCACCACGACCACGGGCCGCGACGAGGGCTTGTTCCGGCGCGTGCTCGAAGCCGTCGCGCCGCTCGGCGTCCCCGTCCTCGGCACGGCGGCGAGCGCGGGCGACGTCCCCGAGGGCCTCGGCGCGCATGTCCGCATCGAGAAGTACATCCCGCACGACGAGGTTTTTCCGGAGGCGCGGGCGCTCGTCACGCACGGCGGCTGGGGCACGGTGGGGCGCGCCTTGCTGCATGGTTTGCCCATGCTGGTCATTCCGCTCTTCGGCGATCAGATCCTCAATGCGGCGCTCGTCGAGCGCGCGGGGCTCGGTCGCCGTCTGCCGCTCGACAAGGCAACGCCCGAGACGATCCGCGCCGAGCTCGCGGCGCTGCTCGCGGACGAACCCTTGCGCGCCCGCGCCCGCCGGGCCTCCGCCGAGATCCAGAAGCTCAAGCAGGACAAAGTCGCGGCGCGCGCGCTCGAAGAGCTCGCATTCAAGGACACCCGTCGCGGCGTGACCGCCGCCCACCACGCTGCGTGATACCATGACCGCCCCAGCGACCACCACGACCCACATGCCGACCGGCGAGCGCATCGATTACGCGACCCTGCTCGCGCCCCGCACGAAGGCCCTCGTGCTCGCGGGCGTGATGATGGCGCTTTTCCTCGCGGCGCTCGATCAGACCATTGTCGCCACGGCCTTGCCGCGTATCGTCAGCGAGCTCCAGGGCATGGAATATTATGCCTGGACCTCGACGTCTTACCTGCTCGCCAGCACCACCATGGTGCCCATTTACGGCAAGCTCTCGGACAGCCTGGGGCGCAAGACGGTCCTTCTCACGGGCATCGGCATCTTTCTCGTGGGCTCGGTCCTTTGTGGCCTCTCGCCCTCCATGCTCGCGCTCGTCGTCTCCCGCGGCGTCCAGGGCCTCGGCGCCGCGGCGATCACCTCCACGGCGTTCGCGGTCCCGGCCGACATCTTCGCCCCCGCGGAGAGGCCGCGATATCAGGGCATCTTCGGCGCCGTCTTTGCCCTCGCGAGCATCATCGGCCCCGTCCTCGGCGGCGCGCTCACGGACGGCGTCGGCTGGCGCTGGGTCTTTTTCATCAACCTGCCGCTCGGCGCGGTGGCCGTCGCCTTCATCCTCGCCAAGATGCCGCGCCTCCATAGCGGCCTCGAAAGCAAGGTCGATTGGCTCGGCGCGCTTTTCCTGATCGTCGCGACCGTGCCGTTTCTTTTGGCGCTCCGCGGGGATCGACCGCTCGCGGGCTGGCTCGCGCCCGAGGTGCTCGGGATGCTCGGCCTCTCGCTCGTGGGCCTCGTCCTGTTCATCCTCGTCGAGCGGAAGAACCCCCACGCGATCATCCCGTTCGCGCTCTTCCGCAATCGCGTCTTCGTCCTCGTGACGCTCACCTCGATGTGCATCGGCGCTGCGTTCTTCGCGGCCCTCTTGTTCATCTCCGTGCTCGCGGTCAATTCGCTCGGCGCGACGGCGCGGGCCGCGGGCATGGCCATGCTGCCGCTCACGGCCGCCGTGGTCTCGACCTCCGTCCTCACCGCGCGCTTCGTGCACCGCACGGGCCGCTACAAGATCGTGATCGTCGGCGGCCTCGTGCTCACGTGCGTCGGGCTCTTTCTCCTGCGCACGCTCAGCGCGGACAGCACGCTCACGAGCATCGGCCTCTGCGTCTTCGTCTTCGGCTGCGGCATGGGCCCGGTGATGCCGATGCTCACGCTCTCGAGCCAGAATGCCGTGCCCGCCCAGCACATCGGCGCCGCCACCGCGGGTCGACAGTTTTTCCAGCAGCTCGGGCAGGTCGTGGGCAGCGCGATCTTCGGCATCGTCCTCGCGACCACGCTCGCGTACGGGCTCACGGAGCGGCTCGGGCCCGTGCGCGCCGAGGTCCCGGCCGCGGTGCGGCCGCAATTCGATGCCGTCTTCGACGCGAATCGCCTGCGCAAGGGCGGCGCCTTCGAGGAGGGCACGGGCGAGGTCCACCGGTCGGCCGCGGATCGCTTCGCGGACGAGGTGCATACCAGATACGACGCTCTCCGCCGCGAGCCTTCCGCCGACGAAGGCGCCCTCGCGCGCGAGGAAACGCGTGCCCTCGAGCTCGGCCACGCGGGGGATCGTGCCGTGCGCGTCTCGTTCGCGCGGGCCGTCACGCGTGTCTTCGACGGGGCGTTCCCGCTCGGGCTCATCGCGCTCGTCCTCGCGCTCTTCACCCGCGAGATCCCGCTCCGCAAGGGCAGCCCGAAGGCCCCGGCGGTCGCGAGCGACTGACGAACAAACGTTTCACCCAAAACATCGTTCATCTTCAGCGCCGAGGTGCGTTCAATGCGACTTGCTGTCATTGGAACCGGGTATGTCGGCCTCGTGGCCGGCGCGGGCTTCTCCGATTTCGGAAACGACGTCACCTGCGTCGACATCGACGCTGAAAAGATCACGCGCCTCTCGCGCGGCGAGGTCCCCATTTACGAGCCCGGGCTCGACGTCCTCATCGCGCAAAACGCAAAGGCCGGCCGCCTGACCTTCTCCACGGACCTCGCCGCCGCGATCCGCTCCGCCGAGGTCGTCATCATCGCCGTGGGCACGCCGCCCGCGGCCGACGGATCCGCGGATCTCTCCGCCGTCTTCGCGGTCGCCGAGACCATCGGCAAGAACATGAACGGCTTCAAGGTCGTCGTCACGAAGAGCACCGTGCCCGTGGGCACGGCCGACAAGATCGAAGCCATCCTCCGCCGCTTCACGGACGAGCCCTTCGGCGTCGCGTCGAACCCCGAGTTCCTGAAGGAGGGCGCGGCGATCCAGGACTTCATGAAGCCCGACCGCGTGGTCATCGGCTCGAACGACGCGCGCGCGCTCGCCGTGCTGCGCAACCTCTACGCCCCGTTCGTCCGGACGAGTGATCGCATCCACGCGATGGATGCGCGCTCCGCGGAGCTCACGAAGTACGCGTCGAACGCCATGCTCGCCACGCGCATCTCGTTCATGAACGACCTCGCCGTGCTGAGTGAAAAGATCGGCGCGGACATCGAGCTCGTGCGCAAGGCGGTGGGCGCCGATCCTCGCATCGGCCCCAAGTTCCTCTTTCCGGGCCCGGGCTTCGGCGGCTCGTGTTTTCCGAAGGACATCTCCGCGCTGATCCACATCGGCGCGTCGCTCGGGCACGAGCTCGAGGTCGTGCGCGCGGTGGAGCGCGTGAACGCGCGGCAGAAGAAGCTCCTCTTCGAGAAGATCCGCCGCCATTTCGACGGCGCGCTCGAAGGCCGGACCGTGGCGGTCTGGGGGCTCGCGTTCAAGCCGCAGACCGACGACATCCGCGAGGCGCCCGCGCTCGTGCTGATCGAAGAGCTGCTCGCCGCGGGCGCGACGGTGCGGGCGCACGATCCGGCGGCGATGGAGAACGTGCGCGCCGTGCTCGGCGACCGCATCACGTATTGCGAGTCGATGTACGACGCGGCCCTCGGCGCCGACGCGCTTGCGCTCGTGACCGAATGGCACGAGTTCCGCCGGCCCGACTTTTCGCGTATCAAGCGCGTGATGCGAAATGCGGCGCTCTTCGACGGCCGGAACGTCTGGGACGCGGACGAGCTGCGCGCCCTCGGTTTCTGGTACACCGGCATCGGACGCGGATGACCTTGCCCGGGACACAATCACATTTTCCGCGCGTATTGGCCGCGTGGCCGGGGGCGGCGCGCATGCATTCGTGATACGCTCGTTCATATGCTTGTCGATGGGGTGGCCGCGATCTCGCCCCTCCCGGGTGCCGAGGCGGCCGTCGTGGCATTTCGTACGGGCGGCGTCTTGCACGCCTCCGTCATCACCAAAGCGACGTTCGCCTTCGCGCCCGACGCGCCGATGCCGCGCGTCGAGCCTCAGCCGATCCTGCGGGAGGAAGTCCACCACGGCGACAATCCCGCGCGGAGCGTACGTTTCACGAGTGATCTCGTTCCTTACCTGGCGCGCGCCGACGTGCTCTTCACGGGGCACGGCCATGCAAACACCACGCGCCTCGAGATCCGCGCGGGCGAACGGGTGCTGCTCGACAAAACGCTCCTCCTGAAGGACACGCGTGGCTCGCAGCCAATCCCCATCGTCTACGAGCGCGCATTCGGCGGACCGGATGTCCCGGACAACCCCCTCGGTATCGACGAGGGCGAACCGACGATCCTCATCCCAGGCGACCCGCGGCGCCCTGCGGGCTTCGGGCCCATCGCGCGCGCCTGGCCTGCGCGCAAGCGTCTCCTCGGGTCGAACCCGCGTACCGCGCTCGAAGGCCGGATCGCCGAGATCGCTCCGGGCTTCGACGGCGCCTATTTCCAGGCCGCGCCTCTCGATCAGCAGACCGATTTTCTCCGGGGCGACGAGCACATCGTGCTCGAAGGCCTGCACCCTTCCCTGCCCCGGCTCGTGACGCGTCTGCCCGGCGTCCGCGGGGTGGCGCGAATTCATGGCCTCGCCGTCTTCGGCATCCCGGAGGGCCAGCCCATGGACCTCTACATCGATACACTGCGCATCGACGGCGACGAGCAAGCGTGCACGGTGGTTTGTCGGAGGTGGCTCATGCTCCCTCACGAAAATGCCCTCGAAGCGCTGCGCGTGGTGGCCGGCGTGGAAGTGGCGGGCCAGCCGATTGCGTGGTTCGATCCGCCGCACCGCACCGCAGGCCGGCCGACCGCGGGCCCGCCCTCCTCGGGCAAACGCGCGCTCTCGCCCGCCTCGACGCTCGCCCTCCCGCCCGAACGGAGCGACGCGCGGCCGGCGCTCCCGTTTCGAACGGGATCCATGCCTGCGTGGCGATCCGAATTCACGGCGGCGCCGCCTCCGCCCCTTCCGCCGCCGCCGGTCCCCTTCCCGACCGGCACGCCGCTCACGCCTCCGAGCGCGCTCTCCGCGTCGAATGCGGCCGCCGATCCCCTCCACGTTTCCCCTGCAATGCAGCCGGCCTCGGCCCCTCCGAAAGAATGGGCCGTGCCTGCGCGGGCGATCGATCTCTTGTGGTTCGATCCGCGCAGCTTGTCGCGCATCCGAAAACAGCCCGCGTGGCGCGAGATCCTGGACGCGCTCGCGGACGAGCCCCTCGATCCCGACATCGACGATCCGGACCTCGGATTCGAGCCCGCCGAGGTGGAGGAGCGGCGCGAGATGTTCGAGGTGCTCGCGCACGGCGAGGCGCTCGGCGAGGACGCGATCCGCGAGGCGGTGCGGGCCGCCGTTCGCAAGGATGGTCGGTTCGTCGCGCCGCTCGTTCTGGTCGAGGGGGAACTCTCGCTTTCGTTCGATGCCATCGAAGCCTTGCGGGCGCTCGTGGCCGTGGTGGGTCCGACGGCGGCCGGGGACGAGCGATCGAAGGAGGCACTCGCGGCGGCGCGTGAATACCTGAGCGCCCCGGATTCCGTTCGTGATCCCGTCGCGGCGCGGGAGCTCGGGGCGGCGATCGAGGCGGCGTATGCGCAGGCGAAAAAACGCGTCGTCTCGCCGGCGGAGGTCGCGGCGCGCGTGGAGCGCATCCTCCTCGAGAGCCGCTGTTATCAGCGGCGGGCCGTGTTCGGAGCGAAGCACTTGCGCGGCGCATGGCAGCTCCCGCGCGGCGAACGCGAGCTGCCCGTGTACCTCCCGGAGGCCCTCGCGGAGACGATGCCGATGTTCGCGACGTTCACGGCGCGCATGGTGGCGGAAGCTCACTTCTCGGCGGATGCGCGCGAGGCGTCGCCGATGGCCTTGCGGACCGCGGCGATCGCGCGGATCGGGACCACGGACGGATGGTGACGGCACATGTCGATTCTTTACGGAATCCCCGAAGTCGCGGCGCAAAAGGGGCCCACGTGCTGGTATTACGCGGCCAAGATGATGCTCCGCTTCCACGGGCTCATCGGCGCGGCCGAGCGCCTCGAACATGAGTGGCGCGCGCTCCACCTCGTGCGGCAGGTCATCAGCCAGCTCGCGGCCGAGCGAAAGCGCTACGACAACCCCGCCGTCGTCCTGCGATTGACCCAGATGATGCAACGCGAGCCGGACGGACACCGGCGCGCGCTGCTGCGCGAGGCGCGGAACAAGCTCCAGAGCAGCCCCTCGACGCATCGCTTCGACATCCTCGACGCGTTCTTCCGCGACGTCGTCCGGCCCCTGCCGCTCGGCAACCACGCCTACGGCCCGTCGTTCGTCGCCGAGATGCTCGACGCCCACGGGCCTTTGTACGCCTCGATTCACCGGCTCGGGGATACCTTGGAAAACGATTACGTGCAGGACCCTCTGACGAACGACCGCTACGTCTACAAGATCGAGACGAAATGCCGCGTGGGCGGCCTGCACGCCATTGTCGTCACGGGCGTCGACGAGGCCATGAACAACGTCTACTACCGCGATCCGAACGCTCCCCATCGCGACACGATGGTCGCGTGGACGACGCTCGAAAAGGTGCTCAATTCGCCGGGAGGATCTCTCGGGGACAGCCTGTTCGGCGCGATCGAATGCCAGGGCTGCACGCACCGCGCGAGCCGGCGCGTGGCCTGAATCGGTCTCACCCCGGCGGTCCGCGGCGCGGTCGCTCGGAGCGTCGCCGGTTGAGCGCGGCCTCCGCCTGGACGTCGGGCGTCACGCTGTTTCGTTTTTCGTTGTTGTGCTGCGCGCTCATCACCATCGCGTTGCTGTACGCGTTGGAGCCGTTGTGCGCCTGGGGAAACATGTGATCGACCTGCGGCGCGGCGTGCGTGCTGCCGTCGAGGAGCGTGCCGGGCGGGCGGCCCGGCGGCGCGGGCCAGCCATGCGCGGGGTCCGTGGGTGATTCCGAGACCACGAATCCGCTTCGGTTGAGGATACGGTTGTGCATGAGGATCAGATCCCGCTGCGCAGCCGTGAACTCCTTGTTGTTTCCGAGCGTCACGTTCGCCGCAGCCGTCCCCGCCAGGTGCCCATTCACGTGCAAATAATCCAGGATGGCGTGGCGGCCGGGCTCATTCGGGAGGTTGAGCGGCATGCCCGATGGATCAGCGAGCATGTGCGCGCTGAAGCCCGAGTTCACGAAGGCGTCATGATGCTGCGCAATCAACGCTTCGAGCCACCGGTCCTCGGCGCGTTGCGCCGTCGGGGGCGTCGGTACGAACCAGCCGTTGTGGCGCTGCACGAAGACGCCCTCGAGGAGCTCCTGCTCGACCCTCACGTGAAGGCGCACGGGCACGCGTGGATCTCTCTGGTCGTCGTAGCCGAGGGTGATCGTCACCCGCACGGGGTCGCCGCGCGCCTGCACGGCCTGGTCGATGGCGTCCTCGAAGTTGCCCCATTCCGTCCGGTTGAACCCGGCGTAGGCCGGGACCAGGTTTTCACTGTTCTTGCTCCCGCCCCACCGGTGCGCGACGAGGTGGAATCGATCCATGTGAAAGACCATCGGATCGGCCGCGCCGCCAGGCCCCACGAGCGCGAGCGGCGGTTCGAGCTCCTCGCGTGAGCGCTTCTGTCCCCGCGCCGTGCTCCCGAGCTCGAAGGTCACGCCCAAAGGACGCGTGCGTGGTTCTCCTTGGTACACGAACGATTCCCGCTGGTACACGGGAGCGCCGCGGATCCGTGTGGGGCCACGCGCGCACCGCTGGATGCTCAACTCCCGGACCTCCCATTGCGCTATCTGATCCCCCGTGAACCTCATGTCGCCGATGGGCGCGAGGCGCGAATGACCTCGCCTTGCTCCCCCTCCATCAAGAATGCCTCGATCATCGAGCCAAACATCTCCGCTCGCTGTCGCGTATGGCTCATCGCCAAAAATCGCCGGAGCACGCGCGGATCCTGAAACCGGAAGTAGAGCCGCTTCGTCTCGCCCTCCGCCTCGACCATCGTGAGCCGCCGTAAATGCCGCCGTACGTCCGCGAGGGGACGCGCGCTCGTCAGGTACACGCCCCAGCTCCGGCCCCATCCCTCGGCAACGAGGTTTTCCCTCAGCGCGCTTTCCCCCGACAGCCGCACGAGATACGGGGCCACGTCGGCGAGCGCGTCGCCTTGCGTGCCTTCGTAAAGCGAACGGGAGTCGTCGACGGATTCTCGCAAGAGCTCACGGATTCGCAGATCACGTGCCGCGTCGAGGAGTGCGAACAGCGGCGTCTTTTCGGATCGCAATACGGAAAGCGCCTGCTCCTTTCGCGCGGCCACCTCGGGCGAATCCGCCGGCCGCGGGCGCGAGGTCGCTCCTTCGAAAAAGACCATGAACACCGTATCCCCGGCGCGAATCCACGATGCGTTCCGCGCCTCCCCCTCGGCCACCGCCCGACCATCGAGCCACGTCCCCGTGTCGCTCCCGAGATCCCGCACGAGGCAACACGCCCCGTCCCACGACACCTCGAAATGGCGGCCCGACATTCGCCGATCGTGCGAGACCACGAAATCGGAGACCTCCGTCCGCCCCACGCGCAGCGATCCGCCGGGCGTGATCGCCGCCCGCTGCGAGGCGAGCCGGCCCCATTGCACCTCGACGATCACTCGCATGGCTCGCAAAGCGGCGTCCCGTCCTTCGCCGCGCGTTCGAGCGTCCGTGCCTGCGCCGACGTGCCGATCAGCACGTTCGGACACCCCATCGTGATCGTCCCGCCGCGCGCCGTCGGATCCCCGAGCCGCGCCGCCGGCCGATATCCGATCAGCACCGTCGGGTCTCCCGCGACAATCACGTCCGGCGGCCCCGCGCACGTCGCCACGTCGCCGAGGCGCGCCGCGGGCATGTTCCCGATGAGCACCCGCGGATCACAAGGCGCCACGACGGGCCCACCCGCCGGCATCAAAGGACATACATGCAAATCGGTCACGCGTGCAGCAGGCGGCATCGTCCCCCTCCTCGATTCACGGCGCGCCCGCGCCGGGCACGTCCACCACCGCCTCGATGGCATCTTCGGGCGCGTCCGGGCGTGCCCCGCTCCCCGCGCCGGGCATGCCCCCGCTGTTGATTCGCACCATGTTTCCCACGATGGAAACCCCACCCGCATCGATTCGAATGAACCCCCCGGGCCCCTTCAGCGTCAGGTCGAGCGCGCCCTCGATCACGACCGACGAGCCCGCCGCGAGGTGAATCTCCTGCCCGGCCTCGACGGCGTGGCTTTGCGCTGCCTTCTCGTGCCGGCTCCCGCCCACCGTGATCGATACCTTGCCGTCCACCTGCCGGCGCTCGTCGCCTTGCACGTGCAAATCACTCCGCCCGGCGACGAGCTCCTTTTTCTCCGCCTTGATCACGATGTCCTGGCGCCTGCCGACGAGCACGCGGTGATTGCCCTGGATGTTCTCGTGCTCGTCCCCGAGCACTCGCGCGTAGAGGTCGCGTTGCGCCTGCACGTACACGAGCTCTTTTCCTCGCGCGTCCTCGAACATGATCTCGTTCGAGCCATTGCCGCCGGGCGACGACGCGCTCTTCAGCGTGCTCCGCGTCTTGTGCTCGGGCAGCTTGTACGGCACGAGGTTCTTCCCATTGAAGACCCGCCCGACCACGACCGGCTGATCCGGATCACCGCCGAGGAACCCCACGAGCACCTCCTGCCCCACGCGGGGAATCGTGATCGATCCCATCCCCGTCCCTGCCCAGCCCTGGCTCACGCGGATCCAGCACGAGCTGTCGTCGTCGTTTTTGCCCTCCCGATCCCAGGGAAACTGGACCCGGATCCGGCCGAATTCGTCGGTATGAATCTCCTGGCCCCGCGGCCCGACCACCACCGCGCTCTCCATTCCGAGCGCGCGCGGCTTGGGGGTCGTCATCGGCGGCCGGTAAGGATCGGCCGCGAACACCGCGCGGCCGCTCATCTCCCATTCCGTCACGACGCTGCCCGAGAGGTTGAACTCCGTCACCAGGAGCCGCTGCTGCGCGAACGCCTGGTGCGGGTGGTCCTGGATCATGAAAATGATCCCCGGCGCGAGGATCATCGAGTTGGTCGCGTACGTGACGACCCGCTTCTCGTGCCGCTCCGCATGGAGGCTCTGCGTGGCGCGGGTGATGCCAAATCCCTCGTCGCGCCGCGCCGTCCCCTTGTCGTCGGCGACGGGCGTGGCGCCGGCGCCTTTCGTCGTCTCGACGAGCAGCGCGCCCGGGTGGTAATGGTATTGCTCGTACCGGTGCTCCGGATCCTTCGCGGGCGGGGCCTCGCCCTGGCTCGGAAAGTCCGGACGGCGGAAATCGTGGTCGCGCACGACGTACGCGCCGGGCCGCACGCGATGGCTCATCTGCACGGCCGTGACGTATTCTTTCGGCGCGGTGCGGTTCGGCGCGTCGTCGAAGGTCAAGGGCGAGCGCGGGTGCGGCTTGCCCGCCGCGAGCGCGTCCGAGAACTGGAGCATGGTGCCGGCGCCGTCCTCGTCGGGGAACGTGAACGCAATGCCGGCCTCCTCCAAGAGGCGCGACAGGAACGAAAGCTCGCTCTCGCCATACTGGACCCGATATTCGAGCCGAGGATACGCCCCCCGATCGATGGCCCACTTGTGCTGGATTTTCCATTCCCCGAGGAGCTTGTCGACGATGTCCGGGATGGACACGTGCTGGAAGACCCGATACCCGAGCCGCTGCCCGAGCAGCCACAGCTTGGGCATGATCGTCAGCGTGTAGGTGGACTCGCCGGTCTCCGAATCCTCGACGCGCACCTGCTCGATGTGCGTGCAGATGCCCTCCCACCGGCGGCGCGCCTGGCCGATGGCAAAATGGTCGCCGCGTTCCATCACGAAGGCGGCGGGTTTGCCCACGATGGCCTCGAGGTCGATGCTGGCGTCGTGGGAGCGCGCCATGATGGAGATCTCGAACGGCTCGGAGATCGCCTCGCGCACCGAGAAGGTGCGGACGGAGAGATCCTCCCGCGGGGTTTTGGGCTTGAAAGATTCGAAGATCAAGCGGAAGCCACGCATGTCATTCCTCCGAAGCGGCGCGGGACGCGGGACAGGTGAGCGAGGGCTCCGCGCAGCCGAGGGCAAACGCGTCGACGAGCGCGCCCGAGCGCCCGAGAATGGCCCGCGCGACCTGGTTCGGCGGGCAAGATATCGGCTCGAAGGCCTCTCCCTTCTCCTCCACGCCGCCGAATGATTCCGTGCGCGTGCTCTCCCCGAGCGAAAGCGACGGCGCTTCGGGCGTGCCGCCCGCGCGGAGCGGCGCGCAATGGAGCCGGAGGCTCGATACGACGGGCTGGGCGGCGTCCCCGAATGGCCCGGTCGTGCCCTCGAACCCGACGACCACCGTGTCCGGCGGGCACATGTGCGGGTCCGTGGTCCCCGTGAAGCCATGCATGACCGTGAGGGGGGTGCCCGACGCGAGGGTAATCGTATAGGGGTGGGTCTCCGAGACGTGCACCGCCCCGCAAATGGCGATGATGCCCGACACGAAGGGCCCGTTCATGCCGCTCCGCAGGCCCAAGAGGACCTCGCCCTCCGGGCATTCGTCCAGAAACGGGCTTCCCCCGGGTCCACCGTGATCGTCCGTCGCGGCCAGGCTCGTGAAGCTCGGCGCGCACGCCTCGAATCGAAGCGCGTCGACCCCCGTGATCGAATTGCACCCGAGCGCCCCCTGGAGCCCGATCGCCCCGAGCAGGGCGCCGAGGCCCCGGCGCGCCGGCGCGCTTGAAAACAACTGCATGACCGCCCCTCAATAATGAAATTGGATGTCCGCCCGGCCGATCCCCACGGAGACGCGGAGATCCTTCACGGCGCCCGTCGAAGCGCCCGTCGTGCCCCCCGGACGGAGCACGAGCAAGACCACGCCCGCCGCCGCCGCCACGCCTCCCACCACGAATGCGGCCGTCGACACGTGGCCGAGCGTCCGGGCCTCGTCGGCCTCGGCGCGATACGCCGAAAGGCAATGGTCGTCCGGGCAGCGGCTGCGGACATCGGACACCTTCGCCATCGAGAGCGCTCCGGTCACGGCGCCGACCCCGAGCCCGACGGCGCCCACGCCGAGCGTGATCACGCCGGGCACGATGGATCCTTTCGACGGCGCGGGCGCGGGGCGCTCGGTGGCCTTCTTTTCGGCGGCGAGCTTGGCCTCCATTTCGGCGAGCTCGCGCTCGGCGTCGTGATGGGCCTCCACGAACGGGGGCGGCGCGTCCTTGGGCAAGGGCTCGGCGAGGACCTCTTCATAAAGCGCCTTCGCCTCGACGACCTTGCCGAGCCTGCGCTGGCAACGCGCCATGTGCACGAGCAACGTCGGCGCGGGGAAAAGCGCCTGGGCCTCGCGAAAGTGCCCGTACGCCTCCTCGAAGCGCCCTTCGCGATAAGCGTCGAGCCCCTGGTGCGCGTGTTCGAGGGCCATGGCGCGCTTGTCCGGAACGCTCGCCGGTCGCGGCTGCGCGTCCGCGACCGCGGGCGTGAGCGTGACGAAGACGGCGGGAACGAAAGGAAAGAGCCAACGAAGGCGCATGAAAACTCCCGATTCAGAAGCCGAAGGTCGGGTCGCGCGTGGGCGTGGACGAAGGCGGCGAAGGGCGCTTCGAAGTGCCGCGAGGCGCGGAGGACTGCGGCGTCTTCCGCGGCGCGTCCGGAGACGGCGCGGCCGAAGGCGTCGATTCCGGAGGTGTGGGCGCGACCATGGGGGCCGGCGTCGAGGACGTGCTGGCCGTGGGCGCTGCGATTGTGGGTGGCTGCGCGGGCAATGGTTCCGTCGGGGCCGCGACCGTCGTTTCGAGGGGCTCCTTCGGCGAAAACAGGCGATAGGCGACGAGCGAGCCGAGGACGAGCACGACCGGGACGGCAAAACCGAGCACGAGCTTGGCAGCCCGCGGGCGGCTCAGGCCTATCGTGGTGGCGACGCCCGGCGCGGTCGGCGAGGCGGCCGGCGGCGGGGTCTGGGCCAGGGAAACATCGGACGTCGAGGGCGGCCTTGCCATTGCAATGGACGGCCCGGTCGTGAGGCTCGGCAGGCCCGAGCGGAGCGAAGCGAGGGCGTCGGCGAAGGCCTCGGCGCTCTGGAATCGATCGTCCGGATTCCTCGCGAGCGCCCGCGCGAAAAAAGGATCAACGACGGCGGGCAGGTCGGGGGCCATCCTCGTGGGCGGAGGGGCCGGCTCGGTGCAAAGCTCGATGAGCAGATCCCCGAGCGCCTGCGATCCGAACGGGAGCCGGCCCGTCAAGCATTCGTAAAGGACGACGGCGAGCGACCAGAGATCGCTGCGATGATCCACGCGCCTTCCGCGGGCCTGCTCGGGGCTCATGTAGCTCGGCGAGCCGAGCAAAACGCCCGTCCGGGTCGTCTGTCCGGCCACGTCGTGCGTGACCCTCGCGACACCGAAATCGAGAATCTTTATGACCGTATCCTCGCCCTGACGCGCGAGGAAGACGTTGCTCGGCTTGACGTCCCGGTGAATGATCCCGAGCTCGTGCGCGCGCCGGAGGCCCTTGCAGACGGGCAGGATCACGGCAATGGCGGCGGCGAGCGAGAGGCGCCCTTCACGCGCGAGGCAGGTTTGCAGATCCTCGCCCTGGAGCAGCTCCATCACGAGGAACGGCACGTCGTCCGCGACGCCGTAATCGTGTACGGCCACGACGTTCGGATGCTGGATCTGCGCGCAGGCCCGCGCTTCCCGTTGAAATCGATCCCGCGCGAACGAGGTGTCGGCGTGCTCGGGCGCCATGACCTTGAGGGCGACGCGCGCGTCGAGCTCGAGGTGCCGCGCGACCCACAC
The DNA here is from genome assembly GCF_029946505.1 of Polyangium sp. y55x31. GTDB lineage: Bacteria > Myxococcota_A > Polyangia > Polyangiales > Polyangiaceae > Polyangium. Next base: position 17,735 of record NZ_JARZHG010000035.1, on the reverse strand, counting down.
GGCCCCCATCCCGCCCTTCGCCAGCGGGCGCTCGAGGACGTATCTCGAGGCGATGATGTCCCCGCTGTTCAAGGCAATGCCCCCTCCCGCCCGTCAATCGGCGACAGCGTACGATCGAGAACGGACCGGGCAAGCCCATTCAACCGTGCGTTCCTGCTGCGAAATGCGTCCGGAGCTTTGAAATGCGTCCCTGCACGCGTGTCACCCGGTCGACCCGACCTCCCGCACGCCCTGCCACACGTGTCATCCCCCTCGGACGACCTCGCACGCCACCTGCCACACGTGTCACCTCGCCGAGCCCACCGGCTCCAGGCGGCTGCCACGTGTGTCACCTGCCCGTCCCGAGCGCCTCGGCCGCCTGCACCACGTGTCAGCCGCCGATCCCGGTCGCCCGCGTCACCTGACACGTGTGTACGTCGCCCGCGCCGACCGGGTTTCGCGGCTGCCACGCGTGACAGGTCGTCCACGCGAGCAGATCTCCGGCCTGTCACGTGTGGCAGGCCGAGACCGCGCTCGGATCACGCGTGCGGCAAGGCGGAGAGCCGCGCCGCGAGCGCTTCGTGGTCGCCCGCCGCCCCGGACGCCCGCGCCCGGAGCGCGAGCGCGAGCGCCAGCCGGAGGTCGAGCGCTTCGCCCCGGCCTCGCGCCTCGAAGTAATCCGTCTCCCACCCCTCGGGCACGCGCAGCGACCAGTTGTCGTCGCTGATGGTGCCCGGGACGTTGTACCGCTCTCGCAACCCGAACAGGTCCGCGAAGAAGATCATCACGCTCCGCGCATCACTGGCCAGGGCGTCTGCGAGCTTCGCCGCGACGAGCATGCCCGCATCCTGCGCGACGGCCGCTTCCAGCGCCGGCGCCCCGAGCCTCCGCGCGAGGTACGCGGCCTGCGCCGCGCGCGTGCCGTCGGCCCGAAAGGCCTCTGCGAGCTCCCACATCGACGGCGTGTCGTGCGTGCCCATCATGATCCAGTCGGCGGGCGCGGCGTTTTCGCTGCGGTAGACGTCACGCGGGTCGTCGAGGTTCGCCTTCTGCGTGACGCGAAATCGCCCGAGCGCGTGCCGCGCGAGCACCGCCTCGAGTTGCGCCGGCAACGTGCTCAGGACCTCGCAAAAGAGCGTTTGGGTGACGGGTCCCCTCGCCTCTGCGGCTTTCACCAGGATGTCGAAGAGTTTTCCGTATTCGGCCACCTGGGCAGCTTCGAGCGCCCGAACCCAGGTTTCGGCATGGCGCGGCAGGCTCCGATCGATCTGCGATGGACGCGGAATGGCAAACGCGGCGAGGCGCGGGTGATCGGAGAGGTCCGGCGAGGAGCGGAGGCGCGCGCCGTGCTGGACGGCCACGAGCGGATCTTGCGCGCCGGCGTCGTAGACCCACGGGTCGACGAGGCCGTGCGGATGATCGATTCGCACGCCGTCATAGGCCTCGAACATCGTGGTCATGCGCGCGCGGAGGAAAACGCCCGCCGCGCCGGACCAGAGGGCGGGGTCGAGGACGGGATACCCCCACGGTTGGCCTTCGGGGTTCGTGCGGCTCGGCGGCGCGCCCATGCGGTAGCCCGAGAGGAAAATCGCGAGGTTCGACCATTCGTCTTGCAGGGCGAGGCCCACGGCGAGGTCGCCGTAAAGGGCGAGGTCGAGGGACGCGAGGTGTGCGCGCAAGGCCGCGTGCTGCTCGCGCGCGAGGAGCTGGCGGAAGGCGTGGGCCTCGATGATGTCCGTGTAGCGTGACCGGAGCGCGGCGAGGCGTGTGGCCGCCGCGGTCGCGTCGCCGGGGAATGGCGCGAAGAGGCGCGCGTCCAGGGCGGGCCAGTCCTTGAAATGGCCGCTGCCGTGTTCCCTCGCGAGGCGCTCGTAGAGCGCGTCCCGCTCGATCCAGTCGATGTTCCGCGCGCGCCACGCGTCGAGCCGGGCCGCGAACGCGGCGAGCGTGGGAGGTAGCGTGCCGTGCCGGCGTTTTTCCTGGAATGCCGCGAAGGCCTCGTCGAGCGCGCGGCGCACGGCGGCAGAGGCGTAGCGATGATGCGCGCGGCCGGCCGGGCCGCGGGGGCGATCTTCGACGAGGGAAGCAAACGTTTCGGGGCGGAGGAGGCCGCCCCAGGCGGGATCCAGGGCGAGCGGCGCGAGGGCGATGGAGACGGTGGCGCGCGAAAAGCAGGCGCCGTCGTACGGCGAGGCGTTATCGGCGGAGAGATCACCCTGCGGGCCGAGCAGGATCGCGGTGAAACCGAGGTCGCGGGCGAATCGGAAAAATCGCGCAGCGGCGCGGCCGTGAGGGGATCCGCGGCCGATGTCCTCGTCGGGATCCGCAGGGAAGCTCGGGTCGTGGATGGCGAGCACGAGGCGATCGACGCCGAGAAGGCGCAAGGCCTCGGCGGCAAGCTGACGTTCCTCGGCGCGCGTGGTCATGGCAGGGCGCAGCGTACCGCACGGCGGGCCGGCGTCACGTGGGCGCAATACATGGGGCCGGCCGCTCGACCGGGGCGCTCAATCCACGTGGCCTTGCCGGCGCACCCAGTACATCTGCTTGTGACCGCGAGCCTCGAACGTGGCGCATTCGCGCATGGCCCGCGAATACGAGAGGAACGTGGACATCTCGTAGCGCTGCCCATGATCGTCCTGGCGCCAGAGCGACCAGCGCGGGAGCGCGGCGACGTCGATGCGAGGCTCGATCCATTGGACCTCCGGCGTGTCGAGCGCCAGGGCCTCCGCGAGGTCCTGGGCTGCCTCGGTGGGGTCGTCCCCGCGAACCCCGCGGATCTCCACGGGGCTCGGGCGATCGAGCAGCGCCAAAGCCCAGAAGAGGCGCCCCGTGCCGGCCGAGACGAAATGCGTCTCCACGCACCAGCCGAGCCCGTACAGGAAGAAACGGACCGCGGCGCCACGTGTCTCCGCCGTGAGCGTGTCGAGCGATAGCGTAACCTCGGCGAGCGCATCAGGTGATATCAAACGGCGCTGCCCCCGCGTGGTCAGCCATTCGAGGTAACCCGTCACGTCCTCGCGGCGCACCAGGAAATCGTCGCCGCAGCGCTTCTCGATGGCCGCGAGGGACGAGAACACGATGCGCGCGAGCGGGTGATGCGCGATCAGCCGGCCGCGTACGCCCTCGCGACGCCACCCCGTGCCCATCCAGCGGGCGATCTCCGCGCGGTCCTTCCGCCCTTCGAGGAATGCACCGAGGAGGTCGACGAGCTCGCGAACGCGCTCGGCCTGGATGGTTTGCTCTTCGGGGGACAGAGGTCGGCGCATCGGTGGGTGTGTAGGCGCGGAGAGGCGGGAGGACAAGATTCCACATCGTGAGCGCGGGCGTCCCGGGGCCCCCCTCCGCGGGCCATGCATCGGACATTCAATGTCCCATGAAGCCCCTCATTTACCTCCAACCTCGGACCACTCGTGATAATTTGTGCGCCGGTCGACGGACCGATGAAGGTGCCGCTCTTTTCGAGCGGCGGTGGAACATCGGACGGGACATCGAGGGGGCTCGAAGAAATCGGCGCGAGAGCGCGCCCGCGGGGCCTTTGTCGATCCGTTGCTTGCACGAGGAGGTGTTCGTGACGCTCGAGATGAATCAGATCGACGGCGTTCGTATTCGTTTCCCGATGGCGACGGCGGTCGTCGCTGCAATCGTGCTGGTTGGGTTCGTTTTGCTCGCTCTCGCCTCGTGGATCGTGGAGACGAACGGGGCTTCTGCGCCGGAAGGCGCGCGGACGTCGCGCGTGATGGCGCCTTCGGATGCGCCGGATTCGGCGCGGTTGCTGGAGGACCGGGGGCGCCCGGGGCGCCGGTTCTAAGCTGACAGACCTCACCCCCCCAACCCCCCCTCTCCGCGCCGCGGAGAGGGGGGGTGAAGGGCCCGGCCGGGCATGCAGGGGGGTGAAGGGCCGGGCCGGGCATGCAGGGGGGTGAAGGGCCCGGCCGGGTGAAGGGCCGGGCATGCAGGGGGCGGCGGGGGCCGGAGCGGGGGGTATCGGAGCGCGGGGCGGGGTGTCCGATTTTGGGACGCCGATCCCAGAACCGGTCACCCCCTCCCCGCTCGCACCTCGTTTCCCCGGGTTTTTCCGCGTTCCCCGTTTGGTACAGCCTTCGCTAGGGCCCCCCGCGTCGGATGGACATCCCGCGCAAGCCCACCCCTAAGCGTCGTGCGCCGCTCTTCGCCGCGGCCGCAGGCGTCCTCGCGATCGCGCTCGTCACGCTGGCCCTCGGGCGCCTGCGCGCCGCGGCCCCCGAGGTCGAGCGGTCCGGCTTGTGGATCGCCACCGTGCAGCGCGGCGAGATGGTGCGGCAGGTGAAAGGGCCGGGATCGCTCGTGCCCGAGGAGGTCCGGTGGATCACGGCCGAGACCGCGGGGCGCGTGGAGCGCATCCACGTCAAACCCGGCGCCACCGTCGCCAAGGACACGCTGATCCTGGAGCTGACGAACCCCGACGTGGTGCTCGAAGAGCTCGCATCCGAGCGCGACGTGGCAAGCGCGCAGCTCGAGTTGTTCCAGGCGAAGAGCCGCCTCGAGACGCAGGCGCTCGCCGAGCGCGCCACCGTCGCCGATCTCGCCTCGCAGCTCGCCGACGTGCGGCGCCGCGCCGAGGCGTATCGCGCCGGCGCCGGTGAGGTGTACTCGACGCTCGACGCGCGGCAGCTCGCCGATCGCGAGGCCGATCTCGCGGCGCGGCTCGATCTCGCGCAGCGCAGGGTCGCGGTGGTCGACGGGAGCAAACGCGACGAGATCGGCGCGCAGCGGACGCAGATCGACAAGCGCCGCGACATCGCCGCGTTTCGCAAGCGCCAGGTCGAGGCGATGCGGGTGCGCGCCGGCGGCGATGGGCTCTTGCAGGATCTGCCGCTGGAGCTCGGGCAATGGGTCGTGCCCGGCACCGTGCTCGCCCGCGTCATCCGGCCCGAGCGGCTCAAGGCCGTGCTTCGGATCCCCGAGCTCCAGGCGAAGGATCTGCAGATCGGTCAGGCCGCGACGATCGATACGCACAACGGCCTGGCGAAGGGCCACGTGGCGCGTATCGCGCCCGCCGCGAACCAGGGGACGGTCACCGTGGAGGTGACGATCGACGGCGAGCTGCCGCAAGGATCACGGCCCGATCTCTCGATCGAGGGGACGATCGAGATCGAACGATTGAAGGACGTGCTCTCGGTGGAGCGGCCCGCGGGGGCGCAGCCCGAGGGCGGGGTGAGCCTGTTCAAGGTGATCGACGGCGGCGAGGTCGCGCTGCGCGAGCGGGTGGAGCTCGGCCGCGCCTCCGTCGGGACGATCGAGGTCCGCGGCGGCCTGCGCGAAGGGGATCGGGTGATCCTCTCGGACATGTCGCGATGGGACGGGATCGATCGGATCAAGCTGCGTTGAAAGAGCGAGACGACGAAGGAGGGACGATGGCCAGCAAGGCGGAACGACTGATCGCGCTCGAAGGGATCACCAAGGTGTTCACCACCGACGAGGTGGAGACACACGCGCTCGAAGGTGTGCACCTCACGATCGACAAGGGCGAGTGGATCAGCGTGATCGGGCCGTCGGGCTCGGGGAAGTCGACGCTGCTCGCGATCCTGGGGCTGCTCGATACGCCGTCGGGCGGCTCGTACACGCTGCGCGGGAGACCCGCCGCGGGGCTCTCGGCCGCGGAGATGTCGCGCCTCCGCAACCAGGAGATCGGGTTCATCTTCCAGACGTTCAACCTGATCGGCGATCTCTCGGTGTACGAGAACGTCGAGCTGCCGCTGGTCTACCGGAAGGTGCCGCCGGCGGAGCGGCGCGAGAAGGTGATGAAGGCGCTCGATCGCGTGGGCGTCGCGCACCGCGCCCGGCACCTGCCCGGTCAGCTCTCGGGCGGGCAGCAGCAGCGCGTCGCCGTGGCGCGCGCCGTGGTCGGCGACCCGGCGATCCTGCTCGCGGACGAGCCCACCGGGAACCTCGATTCGAAGAACGGGCAGGCCGTGATGCAGCTCCTGCACGAGCTGCACGAGGGCGGCGCGACGATCGCGATGGTGACGCACGACGTGGCGTTCGCGCGGCACGCGACGCGCACGATCAGCCTGTTCGACGGGCGGATCGTCGAGGAGTCCCACGCGCCCGGGGCGGCAGCCTGAGGCGCAGAGGGAGCCATGCACGACTTTCTGCAAGACGTCCGCTTCGCCCTGCGCATGCTGCGCAAGGCCCCAGCCTTCACGATCGCCGCGCTCGTGGTGCTCGCGCTCGGCATCGGCGCGACGAGCGCGATCTTCAGCGTGGTGAACGCGGTTGTCCTCCGGCCGCTGCCGTACCCGGACTCGGACCGCATCGTCGTCATCCACCAGGACTTTCGAACGGCGGGGCTCGATGAGATGGCGTTCGGGATCCCGGAGTACCACGACTTCCGCGACCAGAACCGCTCGCTCGAAGCCGTCGCGGCCTACCAGCTCCGCGACAAGAACCTCGCCAGCGTCGATCCGCCCGAGCGCCTGCTCGTCGCGACCGTGTCGCCCGCGTTTTTCCCCGTGCTGAAGATCGAAGCGGCGCCGGGCCGCGTGTTCACGCCCGACGAGGCGAAGGCCGGAAACGATCGCGTCGTCTTGCTCTCGCACGCGCTCTGGCAGCGGCGCTTCGGCGGCGATACGTCGATCGTCGGGCGCTCGGTGGCTCTGAGCGGCGAGCCGTACACGGTGGTCGGCGTGCTGCCGCGCGGGTTCGTGTTGCCGCAGAAGGTCGATGTGTGGGTCCCGCTCGCGCCGACTGAGCTCGAGTCCTCGGAGGAGCGACGCAACTGGCGCAACTACGATCTCCTCGCGCGGCTGAAGACCGGCGTCTCGGTGGAGCAGGCGCAAGAGGATCTGACCGCGCTGCGGCGTCGCATGAACGAGGAGCACGAGGGCGCGGCGCCGGGGACGTCGCAGCTCCTCGTGAAGGTGCGGACGCTCAAGGATTTCACGGTCGGCGAGACGCAGACGACGCTCGTGTTCTTGCTCGGCGCGGTGGCGTTCGTGCTGCTCATCGCGTGCGCGAACGTGGCGAACCTCCTGCTCGCGCGAGCCGCGGTGCGGCAACGCGAGATCGCGGTGCGCGCGGCGCTCGGCGCGGGCAGCGGGCGGATCGCCGTGCAGTTCCTCGTGGAGAGCGCGGTGCTCGCCGTGCTCGGCGGCGCGCTCGGGCTCTTGCTCGCGCTCTGGGGCGTGGACGCGCTCGTCGCGATCGATCCCGATCGGCTGCCACGCGCCGAGGAGATCCACCTCGACGGCGTCGTCGTCGCCTTCACGCTCGGCGTGTCGCTCGTGACGGGGCTCGTCTTCGGGGTGATCCCGGCGATCCACGCGAGCCGCGTCGATCCGGCCGATGTGCTCAAGGAAGGCAGCCGCGGCACGGCGGGCGGGCGCATGGGCCGCTTCCGCAACGCGCTCGTCGTCGCGCAGATCGCGCTCGCGCTGATGCTGCTCGCCGGCGCAGGCCTGATGACCCGGAGCCTCACGGCGATGGCCCGCATGCCGCTCGGCTTCGAGCCCGAGGGCGTGCTCACGGCAAAACTCGCCATCACGAACCCTCGCTACAAGGAGGACAAGGCGAAAGCCGCGTTCGCGCGTGACCTGCTCGCCCGCGTGCGGAACCTGCCGGGCGTGGCGGGCGCCGGCATCACGACGAACCTGCCGATCTCGGTGCGCTACAGCCAGAGCTTCCGCATCGAGGGCAAGACGCCCGCGGAGCACGAGCGCTGGCCGTACGCGGTGCATCGCGAGATCACGCCGGGCTACCTGGAGGCGATGCGCGTGCCGCTGATCGAGGGGCGCATGCTGAGCGACCAGGACCACGAGGACGCGCCGCGCGCCGTCGTGGTGAACCAGGCGCTCGTGAAGACGTACTTCCCCGAGGGCAGCGCGGTCGGGCGCCGGATCCGGCCGCCTTGCGGCGACGACGAGAAGACGTGCCCGTTCCGCACGATCGTCGGCGTGGTCGGCGACGTGCGCGAGGTGTCGAGCGAGGAGACGATCGCGCCGACGTTTTACGCCTCGTACGCGCAGGGCCCCTGGCACAACCTGAACATCGTGATCCGAACGTCGCAGGATCCGCTTTCGCTCGTGGCGGCGCTGCGGAGCGAAATCCGCGCGCTCGATCGGGAGCAGCCGATCTACGACGTGCTCCCCATGCAAGCGCGCGTCGAGCAGCGCCTCGGGCCGCGGCGGTTCGCGCTGGAGGTGCTGTCCGTCTTCGCGATCACGGCGCTGATCCTGGCCGCAGTTGGACTGTACGGCGTGACCTCCTACATGGTGACGCAACGCACGCGCGAGTTCGGGATCCGGCTGGCGCTCGGGGCCGAGGCGCGCGACATCCTCGGCATGGTGCTGAAGCGGAGCCTCGTGCTCGCCGGGATCGGGATCGGCGTGGGGCTCGCGGCCTCGCTCGCGCTGTCGCGGGTGATGGCGAGCGTGATCTACGGCGTGAGCGAGCGGGATCCGCTGACGCTGGCGATCGCCTGCCCGGTGCTCGCGGCGGCGGCGATGCTCGCGAGCTTCTTCCCCGCGCGGCGCGCCACGCGTGTTCCGCCTGCGATCGCTTTGCGCTCGGAGTAACCTCGCCGTGACGACGACGATGAAGATCCTCCTGGCCGACGATCAGCCCGACGTGCTCGAAGCGCTGCGCCTGCTCGTGAAGGCCGAGGGGTTTTCCCCCGCGCTGGCGCGCTCGCCGGCCGCCGTGCTCGCGGCCGTGGAGGGCGGCGACTTCGACGTCGTGTTGCTCGATCTGAACTACACACGCGACACCACCTCCGGCCGCGAGGGCCTCGAGCTTTTGCCCAAGTTGCGCGAGCTCGACGCGACGCTGCCGGTGGTGGTGATGACGGCGTGGGGCAGCGTCGAGAGCGCCGTCGAGGCGATGCGCAAGGGCGCGCGCGACTACGTGCAGAAGCCGTGGGACAACGCGCGGCTGCTCGCGACGCTGCGCTCGCAGGTGGAGCTCGGGCGAGCGCTGCGGCGGATGCGGCGGCTCGAACGGGAGAACGCGGCGCTGCGGGGCGAGGTGCCCCCGCTCGTCGCGGGCTCGCGCGTGATGGCGCCGGTGATCCGGCTCATCGAGCGGATCGGGCCGTCGGACGCGAACGTGCTCATCACGGGAGAGCACGGGACGGGCAAGGAGGTCGTCGCGCGCTACCTGCACGCGATCTCGCGTCGGGCCGGCGGGCCGTTCGTGCCGGTGAACGCGGGGGGCCTGGCCGAGGGCGTGTTCGAGAGCGAGCTCTTCGGCCACGTGAAGGGCGCGTTCACCGATGCGCGCGAAGATCGCCTCGGCTGCTTCGAGCTGGCCGACGCGGGCACGTTGTTCCTCGACGAGATCGCGAACATGCCGCTCACGCAGCAGGCGAAGCTTCTGCGGGTGCTCCAGACCGGAGAGCTCTGCCCCGTGGGCTCGTCGAAGGTGCGCAAGGTGAACGCGCGTGTCCTCTCCGCGACGAACGTCGACGTCGCGGCCGAGGTGCGAGCAGGGCGCTTCCGCGAGGATCTGCTCTACCGGCTGAACACCGTGGAGATCCACCTGCCGCCGCTGCGCGAGCGGCGCGAGGACATCCCGGCGCTCGCGGGGCACTTCCTCGTGTCACACGCGAAGCGCTACCGGATCGAGAACGCGTCGTTCGATCCGAGCGCGATCGAGGCCCTGCTCGCGCACCCGTTCCCGGGCAACGTGCGCGAGCTCGAACACGCGGTGGAGCGCGCGCTCCTGCTCGCGCCGAGCGGGCTCATCCGGGCCGAGGACATCATGTTGCGGCGGCCCTCGCAGGCCCCGAGCCGGCTCGAGGAGATGACGCTGGAGGAGGCGGAGGGGCACCTCATCACGCGAGCGCTCGCCCGCACCGGCGGCAACGTGAGCGACGCGGCGCGAGCCCTGGGCCTGAGCCGCAGCGCGCTCTACCGGCGGATGCAGCACTTCGGGCTCAAGGGCTCCGGATGAACGCCGAGCGGTCGCGGCTGCCGTTCGACCGCGGGATTTTTCTCCTCACGCTGCTCGCGGGACTGCCCGCGGTGGTCCTCGCGCTCGCCTTGCTCTGGCGGAGCGACGCGGGCGCGGCCGCGAAGTGGACGCTGACGACGATCGTCGTGCTCACGTGGGCCGGCGTCGCGTCCGAGGTGCAGGCGCGTGTGGTGCGGCCGCTCCAGACGCTGGCGAACGTGCTCGAAGCGCTGCGCGCAGGTGATACGTCGATGCGCGCAAGCGGCGCGCGTCGAGGGGATCCGCTGGGCGAGGTGATGCTGGAGGCGAACGCGCTCGGCGACGCGGTGCGGGAAAAGACGCTCGGGGCCCTCGAAGCGAGCGCGCTGCTCCGCACCGTGATGGAGCAGATCGACGTGGCGATCTTCGCCTTCGACGAGGGCGAGACGCTGCGGCTCGTCAACCCCGCGGGCGAGCGTCTGCTCGGCCTGCCAGCCCCGCGCTTGCTCGGTCGGCGCGCGGCGTCGCTCGGCGTTTCACCGTGGCTCACGGCGCCCGCGCCTTGCCGCCTCGACGACGTGCTGCCGGGCAGCGGCGGCCCGTTCGAGCTGCGGCGCACGACGTTCCGGCAGGGCGGCCTGCCGCATCACCTGGTCGTGCTCGCGGATCTACGGCGCGCGCTGCGCGAGGAGGAGCGGCAGGCCTTCCAGCGGCTCATCCGCGTCATCAGCCACGAGATCAACAACTCGCTCGCGCCAATCCAGTCGATCGCGGAGGGGCAACGCAAGCTGCTCGCGCTCGACCCGAGGCCCGACGACTGGGAGGACGACGTGCGTGACGGCCTCGCCGTGATCGCGCGGCGCTCGGAGGCGCTCGGTCGGTTCATGTCGGCGTACGCGCGTCTCGCGCGCTTGCCGCCGCCGTCGATCGGGCCAGTCGCAGTGGCCGCCTGGGTGACGCGCGTGGCAGCGCTGGAAAAGCGGCTGCCCGTGCACGTGGACGAGGGGCCGGAGATCGTCGCGCCGGGCGACGGCGATCAGCTCGATCAGCTCCTCATCAACCTGGTGCGGAACGCGGTCGACGCGGCGCTGGAGACGGGCGGAGGGGTGCGCGTGTCGTGGCGGGCAGCGGGGGCAGGCGTGGAGGTGGTCGTGGAAGACGAGGGTCCGGGGCTGCCGCAGTCGGACAACCTGTTCGTGCCGTTCTTCACGACGAAACCACACGGATCGGGCATCGGACTGCTCTTGAGCCGACAGATCGCCGAAGCACACGGGGGGCTTCTCCGGCTGGAAAACCGGCCCGATACGAGAGGATGCGCGGCGGTTTTGGTGCTGCCGCTCGGCGAACCACGAGCGGCGCGCTAGAGAGCGCGCATGCTCTTCCCGAAGAACCGTTCTCCTTGGCTTCTCCTGTCCATGCTTGTGCTCTCGTGCGGCGGAAACGACCCCAAGCCGCCTGCCCCTCCGCCTCCGCCGCCGGAGCTCGACCCACGGATCGCCGACTGTCTGCGCATCAACGCCTGCGACGCAGAAGGAGGTCAGCCGATCGGCATGCAAGCTTGTCTCGGCCACGTGCTCGACGAGACCTGGACCTGGGCAGCCACCGGCACGCTGCAGCTCGAAATCGAGAGCCTCGATTGCAAGCTCGCCGCAAAGGACTGCGCCGCCGTCCGCGCCTGCACGCCGCCCAAGGAAACCTTCACCACCGCATGCGCCGCACACCCCGCCGACGACCTCTGCGAAGGTGAGACCTGGGTGCTCTGCGACCCCGACGGCAAGCCGACCGCCGCGATGGACTGCGCAGCCGCAGGCCTCTCCTGTCACAAGGGCGTCTGGGCCGGCTGCGGCAAGGAGACCTGCACGTTCGGCACGACGAAGACGACCTGCGCCGACGACGATCCCGACGTGCTCGTCGAATGCACCCCAGCCGGCGTTCTCAAGCGGATCGACTGCCGCACGCAGTACAACATGGTGCACATCAACGGGCAGGACGGGGAGAAACGAGTCACGATCGCCGGGGAGACCTGCGGCTTCGACAAGCAACGCAACGACATCGGCTGCATCGGCAAGGGCGAGGACTGCAGCTTCTTCTCGCAAGCCTGCAACGGCGACGTCCTGGAGACGTGCGCAGGCGGGAAAATCGGCCAGCGCGACTGCGCCGCACTCTCGCCCGAGGGCCAAAGCTGCGGCTTCGTGCAGAGCGGGCAATTCGCCGGGGGCGCAGCCTGCGGATTCGTCGAGCCGACCTGCGACCTCGGAGCCGCCGAGTCATGCGAAGGAAGCACGGTCTCATTCTGCAACCTGGAGACCCCCGCGAAGGTCGATTGCCAAGCGCAAGGCTTCGCCGGGTGCGAGACGGCCACACTCGGCGGCAGGACCGTCGCGTATTGCGTGCCCTGAGCGCTGGGCCGCGGGGCTTTGCCCCGCACCCCAGCAGGGGGCTGTCCGCCCCCTGCACCCCGGACCAGGCACGGCCTGGACCGAAGGCGTAGAAACCGCGCGATGCGCGGTTTCTACGACGGGCCCGGGGCAAGACCAAGACCACCTTGCCAACCGAGACAGCAGCGCCGCAGACACGTTGGCCCCGCTGTCTTGGCTGGCCAGCCCGTCGCTGGTCTTGCCACCGGCCGTTCGATGAACTGCGCTTGCGCAGTTCATCGACCCCGAGTCCAGCGCTTGCGCTGGTCCGGGTCCAGGGGCGGACAGCCCCTGGTCGGGTCCGGGGTGAAACCCCGGCGCTACGGCACCACGAGCGCCTCGGCTGCCGCGGACGCGCTCGTGGCTGGCGCGGCGGCCTCCGCCTCCGCCTCCGGCTCCGGCTCGATTGCGACCTCTGCGGGCGTGGGCATGCCGCCGGCTGCGGGGCGTGTGTCCGGGCTTCGCATGGCGCCTTCGGCGACGTTGTTTTCGCCTCCTGTGGTGAAGGCCATGACGAGGGCGACGATGATGAAGACGGCGGTCGTTGCGCTTGCGAGGAATGCTACCGATTTTGCGCGGCGGGGCGCGGGGGGCGGGGCTGGTGCGTAGTCCCAGGGGGCCATGCTGTTGCCGATGGGCTCGCTCGGGCTTGGCACCGGGAAGGTTGGGAGGGACGTGCGCACCGATGGGGGTGGGGGTGCGGGGAAGCTTGGGAGACGCGGCGGGGCGAGTGCGGTCGCTTCGTCGATGGTTCCTTCGGGATCGAGGAGGGCTGGCGTCCGCTTTGTGTCGGGCTCGAGGGCGGGCGTTGTGGGCTGCAGGGCTTGGGGCGGCCCTCCGAATCCCATTTCGCGGGCTCTGCGGAGATCCGTGCTCCCCATCGGGACGGTTCCGCCGCCCATGCAGGAGAGCTCGGGATCTCTGGGCATTTCGCAGGGGGGCTCCGCGGGCGCGGCTGCGGGTGCTTTCGGCTCGACGGCTTCGGCGCGCTTCAGGAATGGGTCCGACTTGGTCCGGCGCCCTTTCGCCCGTGCCGCGCGGCGGCCTGAATCTTTGCCGATGCAGCCGAGCAGAATGGCATCGATGTTCTTCGGAATTGGGCGTGAGCTGTTCGAAACCCTCGAGGACGAGCGCGGATCGTCGGAGAGCGAGGCACGCTCGTCTTCGGCCCAGCCTTCGCGGCGCTCGCTGTAGGGCGAGAGTGCGGCCTTGAGGTCGACGGCGCGGGGGAAACGCGAATCGACGTCCTTGCAGAGGCACCGCATGATGACGGCTTCGAGCCCGGACGGGATTCCGGCGTGGATCGACGACGGGAGTGGCGCCATCTCGCTGCCGAGCACGGCCATGCAGATTTCGGGCGTCGTGGCACGCTGGAACGGGGCGCGGCCCGTGAGCAGTTTGTACAGGATTGCGCCGAGCGCCCAGATGTCGGCTCGCGCGTCGACCTCACGTGCTGCCCGCATCTGCTCGGGCGCCATGTACAGCGGCGAGCCCATGATGTCGCCGTTGCTCGTCATCTCCGACTCGCCGTCCTCGGGCACGTACTTCGAGACGCCGAAATCGAGCACCTTGATGCATGGCGAGCCGTCCTCGCGGTGCGTGAGGAACAGGTTCGCCGGCTTGAGATCGCGGTGGACGATCCCGCGCCCGTGGGCCTCGGCGAGCGCGTCGCAGGCTTGCATCACGTACAGGACGGCCTCGTGCACCGGCAGCGTCCCTCGTTTCTTGAGCAGCGCCGAGAGATCGTCGCCCTGGAGCAGCTCCATCACCATGAACGGGGCGCCCGAGGGCAGCCGGCCGATGTCGTAGACCTGGGCGACGTGCTCGCTTCGGAGCTTCACGACGAGGCGAGCTTCGCGGAAGAAGCGCTCGATGATCTGCGGATGCGTGAGCTCCGATCGGACGAGCTTGATGGCCCGCTCGTCTCGGAGCTCGAGGTGTGTGGCGGCGACCACGACGCCCATGCCGCCCATGCCGAGGAGACGCTCGACGCGATACTTCCCCGCGAGGATCTCGCCCGCCGCGACCGGGCTCCGCACTGCTTCGTTTTCCATATCGCGCCCTAGCGTGCATGCTACGAAGGCCATCGCACACGGGCCAAGAAACTGAGGAGTCCGGGCAGGATTTCCCCTGCGGGCGTGATCCTGCGGGGGCTCATCCCTTCACCGTCGCAATCGGCGCGAGCCGCACGACCCGCCGCGCCACGCCGGCATCCTCGACGGATCGCACGACCGGCGTGATCGCTTTGTACGCATACGGCGCCTCCTCCTTCATCCGGCGGTGATACTTCTCGAGGATGTCGCGCCGCCCGCGCAAGGACGGAGCGTCCGGATCGATCGGCGTCACCACGTCGAGCTTCTCCGTCGATTCCCGGTACACCGCGTCGCTCACGTGGCTCGCTTGCCCGCGCGTCAGGCTCCGGCCTGCGCCGTGACAGGCGCTCGCGAGCAGCGCGTCGTTCCCGAGCCCCGCGAGCACCCAGCTCGCGTCGCCCATCGAGCCTGGGATGATCACCGGATGCCCGGTGTACTGGAATGGGCTCTCGAACGGATCCGGCCCGGGCGCGGGCGTCGCGCCTTTGCGATGGAGGAAGCGCCCTGCCCTGCCCTCCGGCTCCCAGATGAGGTTGTGCGGCGCATCGTAGACGAGGCGCGTCTCCACCGTTCGCCCGAGGACCTCGCTCATCGCGCGCGCCGCCATCAGCACGAGGAAGAGCCGGTTTCCGAAGGCGAAGTTCGCCGCGTTGCGCATCGCGGACAGGTACGCGGCCGCCTCCGCGGCGAGCGGCCCCCACGTCGGCATCACGTAAAAGCCGTGCGCCGGGTGGGGCAGGCCCTTCGGGTAGAGCTCGTGGGCGCGGGCCATGAAATGGCCGCCCACCACGTGCCCGAGCCCGACGGAGCCCGAGTGCGCCATGATCGTGACGGCCCCGCGGGCGAGGCCGAATGCGTGCGCGGCGTGGCCGTCCACGATCTCGTCCACGCGTTGCAATTCCACGAAATGGTTCCCGCCGCCGACGGATCCGATCTGGATGTCCCGGCCGTCTTTGGCTCCCGAGGCGCGGATGAAGCTCGCGAATGCGAACGTGTCGTCGGTGGGCAGCGCGCCGTTGAAATGGACACGCTCGAGATCGCGGAGCTCCCGCGCGGGATCGTAATGACGCCAGATCCCCGTGCCTTGGTTATCGGCCGCGGTCTCGGCGAGCCCCCAGAGTCCATCCCGGAGCAGCGCCTCGCGCTGGCGGGGGGACATGGGGATGTTTCGTTGGCCCTGAAAGAAGATCGCCCGCAGGCGCTTCTTCAAGGCCGCCATGTGCGGCGCGAGCTCGTCGTGGGTCACGTCCGTGACCACGAGGCGCATGCCGCAGCAGACGTCGTTGCCCACGGCGCGCGGGACGACGAACCCGCGCGCGTCGGCCACCGTACCTACGGGGATGCCGGATCCTTTGTGGAAATCCGGCGTGAGCACCACGGCTGCGAGGCTGCCGGGGCCCTCGCCCCAGAATGGCGCGATGCGGCCTTTGCGCTCCTCTTCCCAGATGGAAAGGAGCGTGTCTTGAATCGAAACGAATTCGAGGAGCTCTGCGATGCCCTCTGCCTCGACGGAGACATCGGGCCGCGCGATGAGCGTGATCGGAACACCAAAACGACTTTCGATGCGGGCGAGCGCGCGGTCTTCTCGGCGCACGACCGCATCCAACCTGAGATTGCCCATGGCTGCTTTCCCAGGCGCCGGCACGTTCTGTCGTGCGAGCGCCCTGCGAACGAACGAACCCTGTCGCGCAGGTCGTACGTCGCGGCGAGCCGAGCCCGGGAGCGCATCCAATCCAGAGGACGCACGTCTCCTCACGCTCGCACGCCGACGATCCATCGCCGACCCGCGATCCTTTCCCCGGTTCGACGCTCAGGGCTGCGGGTCGCCTGACGGCGCCCTACGCCCCGAACCCCGTTCGTCAAAACTCCGGAGCGCGCCCGAGGAAAGCGCACTTCGCAGCAGCCGCGCCCACGATATGCGAGCGCTTCTCATTTGTCAAGGTAGTGCTCGCACGCATTCCGCTGCCGGCATATCGAATGCACGCCGCTCCCGGGCAAAGGATGCGCAGGCCGGGTGCAACCCGTGTGCACGGTGGAGGACGAGATGGTGCGCGACGATGAAACGAACAACCCTCTCACGCAGGGGAAAGGCCGTACGGACGAGGTCGATCAATCGAAAGGAATCTACCCGTTCGGCAGGCCTCACCCGCCCGACGCGGAGATGCGCTCACCCGGCGAGCTCGGCGGTGGCTCCTATGAGGAGTCGGGCCGCGGGGGCGTGGCCCTCTCGCCGGAGCAATCGACCTCGGGCGCCGGCGCTGTTGGTGCGTCGATCGCACAGCAGATCGTGGAGCAAGGGCTGGGTGCGACGGGCGAGGACTCGGCAGAGGAGCGCGCTCCCGAACCCAAGGGCGCGCTGCCTCGACATGAGGAGAGCAAGCCACGTGGTTCCGGATCGTCGGGTGGTTGACACTCCGACGGTGGCAGTTAGGTTGCCCCCTCGTCGAGTGAAAGAGAGAGGGCGCCGCGTGGTGTCGTCCTCGTTGAGGTTCCCGGGCCTACAGATACAAAAATATTGTCGGCCCTGGACGAACGACTGTTGACAAGGCGAACGATGCGGCCTAAACAGCCGCCCCTCGCCGAGAGACAAGGGCGCCGCAAGGCGTCGTCCTCGGAGAGGTCCGCGAATCCGAGAATGTGAAAATATTCTCGGCCCTCGGAAGAAGGTTGTTGACAAGGCGAACGACGCGGCTTAAAGAGCCGCCCCTCGCCGAGAGACACAGGGCGCCGCAAGGCGTCGTCCTCGGAGAGGTCGCCGGGTCCAGAGAATGTGAAAATGTTCTCGACCCCTCGATGAAAAAAGTGGTTGACAAGGCGAACGACGCGGGTTAAAGAGCCGCCCCTCGCTGAGAGACACAGGGCGCCGCAAGGTGCCGTCCTCGGTGGGCCCCTGAGCCTGTTTGGTTTCGTAGAGAGACCATTCTACGCTCGAGGACGTCTCGTAGAGAGTCCGCATCTGCGGATCCGCGGGATGATGGTTGAGATCGCCGACGATGGCGTGCCTTCGGGCACGACGATCGTGTAAACGAGGTGAGCTTTACGAAGCTCCTCGTGCTCGGTCCTTGAAAACTGGATTGTACGCAACACGCAAAAACGTGTGGTGACGTGGCCCTCGCCTCGAACTGCGCAAGCACGGTCGAGGCAATCACGTCATGCCAATGAGGCATGAGCCGTCACCCGGTCTTTAGCCGGACCGAGGTGACCTCCAGAAAATTTAACTGGAGAGTTTGATCCTGGCTCAGAACGAACGTTAGCGGCGCGCCTAACACATGCAAGTCGTGCGAGAAAGGGCTTCGGCCCCGGTAAAGCGGCGCACGGGTGAGTAACACGTAGGTAACCT
>NZ_JARZHG010000034.1 GCF_029946505.1 Polyangium sp. y55x31 | reverse complement strand
CGGGCCCGGGCTCGGGCGGCAGCGCGGGCGCGGGCGGCAGCGGCGGCGCGGGCTCGCGCGGGCCCGCGTACGAGGCCGGGACGGCATTCTGTCCCGCGGACGACGGCGTGCGCCGGATCAAGCTCGTGAACAATTGCACCGAGACGCGCTGGTTCAAGATGGATGGAAGGACCACGCCGACGTGGGCGCGGCCGACGGATTGCGCGTGGAACGGCGCGGCGTGCGGCGATCCCGAGGGCGTGGGGCAATGCACGGAGATCGCGAAGAACATGGCCGGCGGCGGGGATCCGGGGCTCGTGTATTGCAAGGGCAATACCTGCGCGTGCAATCCGTTCTTCGAGCTCGAGCCCGGCGAGCAGCACGAGATCGTCCTGCCGAACGACGCCGCGTTCCCGAGCGGGACGGGCTGGCTCGCGACGGGGTGCAATCCGTACGGCAATGCGTGCGAGGTCGGCAGCGAGGCCGCGAAGAACTCCACGTTCGAGTTCACCTATGACAACCCCGGCCAGGGCTCGCTTTATTACGACATCAGCGCGGTCAACGCGTGGACGACGGCGAGCGCGGTCGGCATGAAGAGCTGCGGGGGCGGCGCGCCGGATCCGAACAACGTTTTCTGGTGCCGCGGGACGGGATGTCGGTTCGACGTGAACACGCAATGTCCGGACGGCTCGGACGCATTCGCGCCGGCGCCCGCGGGGTGCAAGGAGTGCCCCACGATGATCGACGGCAATGGCAAGAAGGTGATCGTGGGCTCCTGCGGGACGTGCCCGGATGGAAGTGACGCGAATCGCATCCCCACGGGCACCGTGTTCAACGCGGGCAACATCGGCGGGCCCGAGTGGACCTGGAACGGAGCGCCCGATTTCGCGGTCGGGTTCGGGCACGACGAGGGGGTCCACGCGAATCGCAGGTTCTCGTGTGGACCCGCGGGCTGCACGGACGCGGCGCCGGGGAAGGCGAATACGTGCCTCGGCGGGTGTGACCTCTGCACGGTGACGCAAAAGGCCTCTGCAGGGGACGATGCTTGCCTCAAGTATTGCTGTCCCGACTCGGTGCACACGTACAATGGGTCGACTTACCGGTACGACAGCGCCGGCTGCACCGCGCTCGGGGTGCAGGCGGGCACCGATTACAGCCCGGCCGTGAAGGGCGAATGTCCGTACGTGTACACGTTCGGCTACGAGGACCACTCGTCGACGTTCCTGTGCACGACGAGCGCGTCGCTGCTCATTCAAGCGTGCCCCGATCCGGTCGATTTCCCGTCGAAGATCGAGCCCTGACATGTCGATTCTCTGGGAAGACGTCCGTTATCTGGAAGCGGTCGCCCGCGCCGGCGGCGTGGGCGGCGCCGCCCGCGAGCTCGGCGTGTCGGTCTCGACCGTCTACCGTCGCATTGCGATCCTCGAATCCGCCGTGGGCTCTCCGTGCCTCGAGCGAGGACCCGCCGGGAGCGGTTTGACGGAGACCGGCGCCATGCTCGCGCAATGCGGTCACCGCATGCGCAAGGCCATCGCCGAGGTCGCGGGGCACGTGCACGCCCAGGCCACGGAGATCGTCGGCGAGGTCAGCCTCACGACGGTGGAGGCCTTGCTCCCCTTTCTCGTGGACCCGATCGCCGAGGTCACCACGCAATACCCGCTCCGCGTGAGCCTCATCCTCGGCGATTCGGGGCCGAGCGTCCGTGACCGCGAGGTCGACGTCGCGATCGGCATCATGCGGCGCCCGCCGCCGGGGTGCTGGGGGGTTCGGCTCGGCAAACTGCCGTACGGCGTCTTCGGGACCGCGGAGGCCGTGCGGCGCGAGCCCGAGCCGCTCTGGGTCGTGCGCGCGCTGAGCGAGCGCTCCTCGCCCGAGTCGGCCTGGGAGCGCGAGCACGCCAGCCATTATGCCACGCGCGCGCAATTCAGCGCGCTCGTGTCGCTCGTCGCCGGCGGCGTGGGCGTGGGGCTCATTCCGCGCCCCCTCGCCGCGCTCCACCCGCATCTCGTGGAGATGCCCGCCTATCGGGAGCGCGTCGCGCCGCTCGAACGGACCGCCTGGCTCCTCACCCACCCCGACCTGCGCAAGACGCCCCGCGTGCGGGTGCTCATGGACGCGCTCACGCGGCGGTTTCGCGCGGCGCTCTGAGCCGGCGGCTCTGCGACGTCGTTGCAGAGCTGCGAACTCTTTTCGCAGCTCTGCAACGCGACACGGACGTGTACACGCCGCACAAATGGGCCACCCCGAACGGAGGTCCTTATGCTTGCATCACTTCGACTAGCTCCGCTCTCGTCCGGCTTGCTCCTCGCCCTCGCGCTCGGCGCGTTGGGCCTCGGGTGCACGATGCGCCAGGATTACGTACCCCACAAGGGACCCGGCTTCGACCATTGCGGCGGCGAGGTCTTCTGCTCGCCCGGTCAACACTGCGCAGATCCCTCGCTCTCCGTATGCGAGGAGGGCTGTCTCACGGACGACAATTGCGACCCGTCGCAGATGTGCGATCCGAACGCGGCCGCGCCGCGGCAATGCATCGATCGGC
This sequence comes from Polyangium sp. y55x31, assembly GCF_029946505.1. Classification (GTDB taxonomy): domain Bacteria; phylum Myxococcota_A; class Polyangia; order Polyangiales; family Polyangiaceae; genus Polyangium. The sequence goes on along the minus strand of NZ_JARZHG010000034.1, from coordinate 122,181 downwards.
CCACGTCCGACGCAGAGACGCCCATGTTCGACAGCCTCGCCGGGTGCAAGGCGGCCTGCGACCATTTCCTGGACTGCGGCCTCGACGCGGACGAGGCCGCGCAGTGCCGCACCGATTGTGAAGGCTTCACGGTGGATCAGCAGACCGACCTCGCCCATTGTGGCGACGACGTCGCGTGCGCCGACCTGCCGTCGTGCCTCGGCGTGCAATGCGTGTCGACGAACGACTGCCAGAACGACCAGAGCTGCGTGGAAAACGCCTGCGTCGGCGGCATGTAGCGCCCCTACACTTCGACCTTCTTCCACCGCCCCCGCGCAAACGCCCAGCCGAGCAGCACGGCCCGGCAGATCCAGTCCGCCGTGCTGCCCATCCACACGCCCGCGAGCCCGAGGTCGAGCTTGATCGCGCAGAGCCAGGTCACGCTCGCCCGCAAAAAGAGGCCGCAGAGGATCATCGTGCCGAGCACCGTGCGCGTGTCGCCCGCGCCGCGCAGCGCCATCGCCGTGACCATCGCGAACCCCATGAACGGCTGCGCGAAACCACCCACGCGCATCGCCGGGACGGCCGTCTCCACGATGGGCCGATCCGGCGTGAACGCCGAGACGAGCAAAGGCGCCATCGTCAAGAACGAGAGCCCGACGAGGCTCAAGCAAAACACGGCGAGCATCGCCGCGACACGGCCCGCCCGCGCGGCGTCCTCCGGCCGCTTCGCCCCGAGCTTCTGGCCCACGATCGCGCCCGCCGCGATGCCAAACCCGTCCGCCGAGAGCCACGAGATCGACTCGATGCTGACCGCCGCCTGATGCGCCGCGAGCGCGACCTCGCCGAGGAGCGCGATGATCGCGAGGTAGAACATGTACCCGAGGTGATACGCAGCCTTCTCGCCGAACGCCGCGCCCGAGATCCCGAGGACGCGCTTCAATGCATCGAAGTCGACGATGGGGGGCTTCGCGGAGGCATGCGGAGCTACGCCCCCCATACCCCCCGCGCCCTCGAAGCTCGCCTCGTTCAAGGGCAGCGGGCTCGTGCGGCGGAAGAGGGCGAAGGTGAGCAGGAGGCCTTCGAGGGCCATGGTCGCGCCATTCGCCACGGCGGCGCCACGAATGCCGAGCTCGGGCAGGCCGAGGAGGCCGAAGATGAGCAGCGCGTTGAGCGCGAGGTTCAGGACATTGCCCACGCCCGCGACGACGAGCGGCGTGCGCGTGTCGCCCGAGGCCTGCAGCGACGCGGCCGCGATCGCCTCGACGAACGTGAGCGGCATGGCCCAGCACGCGATGCGGAGGTACGCGCCCGCCTGCGCCTGCACGGCGGCGCCCGCGCGCGGAAAGAGCGTTCGAATGAAGGGGCCTTCCGCGAAAAACAGCGCACACGCAACGACGGCGCCGAGCCCGGCCGCAAAAAGGAGCGCGGCGCGGGAGGCGCGGGCTGCGCCGGGGCGGTCACCGGCGCCGACACGACGGGCCACGACGGCGATGGTGCCGGCGGAGAAGGCGGTGCAGACGGAGTAAAGGGTCCAGGTCGTGGCCCCGCCGATCTGGATCGCCGCGAGCGCGGTCGGCGAGTACCGGCCGAGCATGAGCCGCCCGACCAGGAAGACGAGCGTAATCAGCAGCATGTGCGTGATCGCCGGCCAGGCGAGCGACCAAACCTCGGCCATGAGGGCGCGATCACCCTCACGAACGAGGCGGATCTCGGCGAGAGGTGACGGACGCACGGGGCCGGGGGTGCCACGGTCTGGCCGTTCGGGCAAGGGGCGGCCTTCGGCTTCGTGGTCACCGCCGTGCGCAGCGGAGGGGACTTCCAGGTCCGTGTTGAGGTAGGGTGCAGCCATGCGGATCGGTCAACGCCTGAGCTCGCTGGTCATCTCCGACATTCGCGCGATGAGCCGCGCGTGTGAGGCGGTGTCTGGGATCAACCTCGGGCAAGGCGTGTGCGATCTGCCGACACCTCCGCCCGTGGCGCGCGCGGCGAACGCCGCGATCGACGCGAGCGTGGCGATCTACACCGCGCCCGAAGGGATCCTGCCGCTTCGTCAGGCGATCGCGGCCGATCTGAAGAAGCGCTACGGGCGTGAAGTGGATCCGGCGAGCGAGGTGGTGGTGACGTCGGGCGCGACGGGCGGGTTCGCGGCGGCGTGCCTCGCGCTGCTCGATCCGGGCGACGAGGTGATCCTGTTCGAGCCGTATTACGGCTACCACTTGAACACGGTGCTCGCGCTCGGGCTCGTGCCCGTGCTCGTTCCCACGCGGCCGCCGTCGTGGGAGATCGATCGGGAGGCTTTTGCGCGGGCGATCGGTCCTCGTACCCGCGCCGTCGTCGTGTGCACGCCGTCGAACCCGAGCGGCAAGGTGTGGAGCGAGGAGGAGCTCGACTGGCTCGCGGACGCGGCCCTCGCGCACGACCTCGTGGCGATCACGGACGAGATCTACGAGCACATCGTGTTCGACGGGCAGAAGCACGTGCCGCTCGCGACGCGGAAAAATGCGGCGGCCCGGACGGTGTCGATCTCGGGGTTTTCGAAGACGTTCGCGGTGACGGGCTGGCGGTGCGGGTATCTGACGGCGCCGCCCGAGGCGGCGCGGCGGATCACGGTGGCGCACGATCTGCTCTACGTCTGCGCGCCGACGCCGCTCCAGCATGCGATGGTGGCAGGGCTCGGGATGCCGGACGATTACTTCGCGTCGATCGGGCAGAGCTACCAGAAGAAGCGCGATATCCTCTGCAGCGCGCTCGCGGACGCGGGCCTCACGCCCTACGTGCCGCGGGGCGCCTATTACGTGCTCGCCGACATCCGGCGGCTCGGCGCGCCGAACGCGAAGGCGGCGGCGATGCTCCTGCTCGAAAAGATCCGCATCGCGAGCGTCCCCGGCACCTCGTTTTACGGGGATCCGGTGGGCGAGACGCTCGCGCGGTTCTGCTTCGCGAAGGAGGACGCCGTGCTGGAAGAGGCGGCGCGGCGCATTCGTTCGCTTTTCTGAAGAATTCCGCAATCGGGCATCTTTTCGATCGAGCACGAACAGGGCAATGAGCGGCGGCGAACTCATCGGCGATAGATACGGCCTCGTGCGGCAAATCGGGACGGGCGCGCTCGGGGCGGTCTGGGAGGCGGAGGACCACACGGCGTCGCGTCACGTCGCGCTGAAGCTCCTCAGCATCCCGAACCAGGAAGTCGGGCAGCGGCTCGGCGAGGAAGCACGCGCGGCGCAAGCCGCCAAGCATCCCACGCTGGTCACGATCCTCGACGTCGGCGAGACGGGCGGCGGTGAGCCGTTCGTCGCCATGGAGCTGCTCTCGGGCGAGACGCTCGCCGACCGGCTCGCGCGCGAGCGCACGCTGCCGCCGCCGCTCGCCGCGCAGATCGGGCGCGACATCGCGACGGCGCTGTCGATCGCGCATGGCGCGCGGCTCGTGCACGGCGATCTCCGGCCGGCGAACGTGTTCCTGCAAGGAAGCCCGGGCACGGACGAGCCGGTGGTGAAATTGCTGGATCTGTGGGTCGCGCGGGCCGTACCCGCGGTCGTGGCGGAGACGCTCGGCCTGGGATCGCCGTCGTATCGGAGCCCGGAGCAGCTCGCCGCACCGGAATCGTTCGACGTGCGTACGGATCTCTGGTCGCTCGGCGTGGTGCTGTTCGAGATGCTCGCGGGGCAGCGGCCTTTCGAGGGCGGGCGCGCGGACATCACGGCGAAGATCACGAGCGGGCCGGTGCCGCGCATCTCGCAGCTCACGTCATCGGTGGATCCGGCGCTCGAAGAGATCGTGGCGCGGTGCATGGAGCGCGAGCGCGACAAACGCATCGGCAGCGCGATGGTCGTCGCGCACATGCTCGAGGTATTCGCGGCGCAGGGGCGGAAACCCGCGGCTGCGCCCGCGGCTCCCATGGCGCCCGCCAAAGGAAATGGCGAAAGCACGAACAGCGCGGCGCGCACGTCGGTGCTCGACGAGCTGCCGATGCGGGGTCAGCTCGGCACGCTGGTGATGGCGGAATCGGCGCCATCGAGCCCGCCCCCGGGGCTCCGTTCGTCGACGTCGGGGAGTTTTCCGGCACCCTCGTCCGGGCCGCTCGGCACGCTGGTCATGGCCCCGCCGTCGTCCTCCTCGCCGCCGCGCGCGGAGGAATCGGCGCGGCGGCCGAAACCCGCGTACGTCCCGCCGCCGCGGTCTTCGCGTGATTCGGAGCCGACGCAGGTCTACGTCGAGCCGTCCGGCGTATTCGCGCCGCCGCCGATGCCCATGGCAGGCGCGCAAATCGAGGACGAGCCGACCGCGCCGCCGCCGACCGCGCCTCCGCCGGGCGCCATGTCGCCGACGTTGCTCAGCGCGCGGCAACAACAGTTGACGGTGACGGAGCTGCACCAGCGGCCGGCGCAGCACGTGCACCCCGTCAGCAAGATGGGGTTTTACGTCGCCATCGCGGTGGGCGCGGCGATCGTGTTCCTCATCGGGTTTTTCGTGATATTCGTTTTGCTCTGACGAACGGCTACCGGACGGGGGGCCAGATCGAGCTTCTCGCGAGGTTGCCCGGGGTGTACAGCACCCAGACCGGCATTCCCACACGATATCGATCTTTCGGGATCCCAGGCGCCTCCACCGACCCCTTCGTCGAGCGCCCTTCCACCATGAAGACGTATTCGATGCGATGGGGATGGCGGCCCCGCACGAACGTCGACGTGTCCACGTGTGAGGCGGTGATCAGCCCCCGAACCGCGGTGCCGTGCGTGAGGAGGTGGAGGTGCTCGCGCCAAAGGGTGAGCGCGTGGCTGCAATCGGCATACCCGATGGCGCCGCTGATCACGCCGACGAGGAGGAACCCGACGCCGACGATCCATATGCCGTCGAGCCAGGGCGCGAGCAGGAACAACACGAGGAAGCCCGGGATCCACAAGAAGAGGCCGAAGCCCGCATAAAGCAGGCCCCTCCGCACGGCCTGGTGCTGCAAGAGCGCATGCCGGCGATACCCCAAGGGCAGGCGGCGCGGCGGCGCGTCCGGCGGCGACTCGCGGGGGCGATCCGGAGCCGGCAGGGCGCCGCCGCAACGCGGGCAATGGCTCTCGGTCCAGGTCGAGAGGCGCTCCTGGCAAAAACGGCAGGTCACGCCGGCAGGCGGAGGGGCAGGGTCGGAGGAGGCAGCCGGCATGGTTCGCCGCGAGGATACCACGTGGCCTCGCGCCGTGCTTTCCGATACCATCACCGCATGAAATCGGTCGCCGTCACGGAGCGACGAGCGCGATGTCCCTCGTGCGACGAGCAGCTGACATTCCACTCGCCCGGCCCGCACGTCGAGCCGTGCCCGAGCTGCCGGCTCGCCGTCGTTCGTATCGACTGGAGAGCGGGCGACGTCGTGTACGGGCCCGGGCGGATCGATATCGTGGTCCGCGAGGAGCGGCTCGGGTTCGACGAGGACGAGGACGAGGTGGCGGTCACGACGCTCGGCTGCGGGTCCTGCAGCGGCCCATTGCGGTGGAAGGAGCTCTCGCCGCAGGGTTTCTTCACGTGCCGCTACTGCGAGGCCGTCGTGGAATGCCGCCACGTCAAGCCCGGCCGCGCCGTGTTCACGCCGGACGCGCCGACCGAGCCTTACCTCGCCGTCGGAGCGAAGGGCCGAATCCGCGGCCGAGACGTCGAGGTGACGGGCTTCGTGATGTTCGCGACCGAGCACGGCGACGGCACGTACCATCACTTCGAATACATGCTCGGCACGGGTCCGCGCGCGCAATGCACGCGACTTCTCGAGCTCGGGGACGCGTGGTATCTCGTGACCCCGCTCCGGCCGGAGGACGTGAAATTCAAGGACGGCCGAGACTCGTTGGTCACGTACGACGGCGCGTTGTACGAGATGAGCGGCGCTAGCAACGCCGTTTTGGAGCGCTCGGTCCAGGTCTCCGACCCTTGCGTGGAGGAGCGGCGCTCCTCCAATGCCGAATACTTCAAGCTGGGGAAAGACTGCGTCCGGATCGAGAATCGTGGGCTCTACAAAGTCTATTATTCCTTCTGCGAGGGTTTGTCCTCCCGGGAGGTCGCCGACGGATTCGGGCTCGCGAGCTTGCCCCCGGGCAACCGGGCCCGGGTCAAGGCAAAGCCCCCGGGCGTCGTGGAGCGCATCGATGCATTCCTGGAGGCCATCGGGCCGGTCATCATGGGCGGACTCGCGGTCTTCGGGATCCTCGTGGCGTTAACCATGATCCGGTGCTGACGAGCTGGAGGCGGCCACCGCCGGCGGCCCCTGGAACACGCGCCGCAGGCCGCCGAACCACACGGCGGCCGAGAGGAGGACCGCGCCGAGCGTGATCGGCAGGGCCTTGTCATTCGGAGGCGCGACGCCGATGGCGAGCACGAGCGCGCAGCCGAGGACACAGATCACGGCGACGAGGCGATACCACCGGCCGAGCGAAAAAGGCCCCATCGTGGTCCAGGTGCGGCCATGGGCGAAGAGGCCGAGCGCGATGGGCATGCCATACGAGATGTAGAGAAAAATCGTGCAAACCGCGGTGATCGTCGAATACACGGGCGTGTAGACGGTGAACGCCGTGCTCACGGCCGCGACGGCCCAGATCGCAGGCACGGGCGTCCTGTGCACCTCGCTCACGCGGCGGAGGACGTACGAAAAGGGCAGGCCGCCGTCGCGGGCGAACGCGTACGTCATGCGCGAGGCGCTGGTGACGGTGGCGAGGCCGCAAAGGTACTGGGCAATGCCGATGCCGACGTAGAGGGCAATCTGCAAAGGGCGCGGGAGGATCTCGCCCATCACCCAGAAAAACACGCCAGGGCCTTTCGCGGCGCCGGCCTCCACGCTCGGCATGGCGAGGAGGATCGAGGCCACCATCAGGTAGCCGAAAATGCCCGAGAGGAGCACGGCCCGCAGAATGGCCCGGGGGACGTTCGTCGCGGCGCCGACGGTCTCCTCCGCGGTATGCGCGGAGGCGTCGAACCCGGTGACCGTATACGCCGGCATGAGCAGGCCGAGCAGGAAGAGCCAGGTCACGCTGTTCGTCGCGGGCCAGACGTCGCCGCCGCTCGGGCCGCTGAAATTCGTGAACGTGACGAGCCGCGACACTTCGAGGCGCGGCGCAAACAGGAGCATCGAGCCCGTGAGGACGATCGCGACGACGAAGATGAGGTAGCCGCTGAAATCGGTGAGGCGCGTGGTGAGGCGAATGCCGCGGTGATTGAAGAGGGCCTGCGTCCCGGTGATGACGACGACGGCGGCGAGCTGGTGGCCCGGGCCGAGTGTTTCCGGGTCGACGCCGAAGACGGGGCCGAGCGAGCTCGCGATGAAGAGATACGCGCCTACGTTGATGGCGGAGAGGACGGTGACGAGGCCGACGAGGTTGAACCAGGCCGTCGCCCAGCCGATGCCCTTTCCGCCGAGAATGGACGCCCAATGATAGAGGCCGCCCGCCGTCGGGAACGCCGAGGCGAGCTGGGCCATGGCGAGCGCGAAGCAAAAGGAGAGCAGGCAGGAGAGCGGCCAGCCGAGGCCAATCGAAGCGCCGCCCGCGGCGGAAAGGCCGAGGTGGTAGGAGGTGAGGCCGCCGGCGAGGATGCAGATGATCGAAAAGGAGACGGCGAAATTCGAGAATCCGCTCATCCGCCGGAGGAGCTCCTGGGCATACCCCATCCGGTGGAGCTGGCGGACGTCGTCTGCGACGACCTCGGATTCGGCGTGCGGGGTGGTTTCGGTGGGGACGTCGGTGCGCGCGGGATCTTGCATGGGAGGCTCGCCGAGGGAGCCTCCAGCGTAGGCGAGCGCGCGCCGAGGTGGATCAGTTTTTCGGGGGAGGTTCGAGGAGGAGGTCGAGGTCGCCGTCGAGGACACGCTCGACATGGGGGCTCACGTCCCCCGTGATCTCGTCACGCACGAGCCGCTGCGGCGCGAAGACATAACTGCGCCGCTGGTGGCCGAATCGAGCGACTGGACGAGCGCCGCGCCGCGCCGCCGCGGCCTGTTCGCGCCGCTCGAGCTCGAGCTCGACGAGCTTGCTCCGCAGGAGCCGGAGCGCACTCGCGCGGTTTTGATGCTGGCTGCGCTCCGACCGAGCGACGATGACGATCCCCGTCGGAAGGTGGCGCATCCGGACTGCCGACGCGACCTTGTTGACGTTCTGTCCGCCGGGCCCGCCGGCGCACATCGCGGTCACCTCGAGATCGTCGTCGCGAATCTCGACGGGAATCACGTCGTCGATATCGAGCAGGACCTCGACCGCGACGAACGAGGTTTGTCGCCGATCCCCTTTGCCGAAGGGACTGACGCGCACGAGCCTATGGACGCCGGTCTCGCCCCGGAGAGCGCCGTACACGCCGGCGCCCGGGATCCGGAGCGCGACGCCGTCGATTCCCGCTTCGTTTCCTTCCTGCCGGTGGAGCTCCTCGACGACGAGCCCCCGCCGCGCCGCCCAGCGGAGATACATCCGCAAGAGCATTGCCGCGAAGTCTTTGGCATCGACACCGCCCGCGCCAGGTTGAAGGGACACGATCGCGCCGATGCACCCCTCCGGTTCGGGGGGCACGCACGAGCGCTCGGCCTCGCGAAGCTCGACGTCGAGGGACGCGAGATCGGCTTCGGCCGCAGCGAGCGCGCCCGCGTCGCCTTCGTCGAGGGCGAGCAGGACGAACCCATGCGTATCGCCCAGCGTGCGCTCGGCGTGCGTGATCCGATCGTTCAGCGCGCCGAGACGTGCTCGCTCCGCGAGGAGCTCTTCCGCACGTTCGCGGTCGCGCCAGAGGTCGGTTTCGCTGAGAAGGAAGTCGAGTTCGGCGAGGCGTCGCGCCTGCCGGGGGAGGTCAAAGACCGTCGCGGAGCCGGGTGAGGCGTCGACGAAGCTCGGCGAGGCGTTCGAGGATGGGAGAATTCATGCGCCATCGTATACACTATGGCGCTCGCTCCGTCAAAGGCGTCCAGGCTGCCCGAGGAGATGTCCATGAAAACCCGAACCCACATCTCCTTCCGCCGGGAGGAGACCTTCCGCGCCGTACCGCATCGCTTCGACGAGGTCTTGCTCGACGAGGACCGCGCCGTCGCGGTCCGCCGCGAGGACGTCGAGAAGGGAGTGTATCTCCTGCACGGCGTGATGTCGCCGAAGGAATGCAAGCGATTGATCGCCACGGCGGAGGCGATCGGCTTCACGCACGCGGGGCTCGCCATTGGCAACGACACGTACCGGGTGAACCTCGCGGCCCGCAACAACCTGCGCGTCGTGCTGGACGCGCAGCGGCTCGCCGAAGGGCTCTGGGCGCGCATTCGCGGCCACGTGGACACGGAGCACGAGGCCTCGCCCCTCGTGGGCCTGAACGATCGCTTTCGGGTCTATCGGTACGAGGTCGGCCAGCGCTTCTCCCCGCACCTCGACGTGCGCACGGCCGTGCCGCGGGGCGAGACGCGCGCGTCGCTCATGATCTATTTGAACGAGGGCTTCGAGGGCGGCTCGACACGCTTCTTCGAGGTGAAGGACAAGAAGAGCCGCCGCGGGGAGGGTCGAGGGCGCAAATTCGACAATCGCGTGCGATTCGCGGTGCGGCCGGCCCCGGGGAGCGTCGTCGTGTTCGACCACCTGCTCCTGCACGAGGGCGCCGAGGTCACGGCCGGCGTGAAGTATGCGGTGCGGTCCGATCTGATCTATGCGCCGTCGCGCGCTTCGCGGTGACGCGTCGCCTCGGCGTCGGGCGAAGGCGGCCGAGGCCCGGAGAGCAGCGTGACGAGCAGTCCTCCGATCGGCGTGAGGATCACGGAAAGAATCAGCGCTCCCCATGAGCCGATACGTCGTTCCCTCCCGAGGAGTCCCACGGCGAGCACCTTGAGGACCGGAAAAACGTAATCATCGAAGAGCGGGCCGAGCTCCAGGCCTGCCCAGGGGTTCTCAGGACGGCTTGATCGCCCCGGCTGACTGCTTTCAGCGAGCGTCGAGATACGAAGGACGAGATTGTCCGCGGGCGCCCACGCCCCGCAAACATCGCGGAGCGTCTCGTGCACGGCCTCCACATCCACGAGCCGCGAGGGATTGGGGAGGTCTGGCACGAACCTGTCACCTCGCACGAAAGACGCAGCGACGAGCGCGAGCAACACGAAGGTGATGGCCAGCTCGCGAACCATGGGCCCGAAGCGCTGCTTCTCTGGGTGCTTCCGGGTCAGGTCCACGATGCGCCATCCTACTACGGGATGAAGTGGGCGTGTGGTAGTAGGTTCGTCCACCGTGCTTCAAGGGCTCCTGTTGTTGTTCTTCGTCCTCGTCATGGGTCTCGAATGGCACGTGGGCCGCACGCGTGGGCGGCAGGTCTTTCGCGTGTCGGATGCGACGTCGAACTTGCTGCTCGGCATGGCGCAGCTCGCCCCCGCTGTTCTTCTCTTTGGCTTCCTGCAGGTCAGCTACGAATTCATCTACCAGGGCTCTGCCGCCTTCGAGATCAAGGCAAACTCACCGATCGGGTGGATCGGGCTGCTCATCGGTGTCGACTTTTGCTACTACTGGTTTCATCGTTTCTCGCACCGCGTGCGTGTCGCCTGGACCTCGCACGCGCTGCATCACCAGGGCGAGGACTACAACCTCACCCTCGGGATCCGTCAGCACCCGACGCAGGGATTCTTCGAGCGCGCGTTCTACCTGCCCCTCGCGTTCATCGGGTTTCCCCCCAGGATGGCCTCCATTGCAGTCACCATCAACGCGGCCTACCAGCTCTTCCTCCACACCGAGCTCGTCGGCAAGCTCGGCCCGCTCGAGTGGGTGCTGAACACGCCTTCGCATCACCGCGTCCACCACGGCATCAACCCCCGCTACCTCGACAAGAACTTCGGGGGCATGCTGATCATCTGGGATCGCATATTCGGCACGTTCGCGGAGGAGCACGAGCAGCCGGTGTACGGCACGGTCGAGCCGATCGCGTCCTTCGACCCGGTCCACTGCATGTGGGCCCCGCTGGACGATGCGATCGAACGCGCGTCGCGCACATCGGACTCCCTGGATGAGCTGCGCGTCTGGCTCATGCCTCCCGACTGGCGGCCGAAGAGCACGGCGAAGGCCGACACCCAGATCAGGCTCGATCGGCCCAAGTACGACGTGAAGCTCAGCCGCGGGGCGAAGCATTACTTGATGGCGATGACGGGGCTCACGATCGCGATGATGATACGCTTCCTTATCAACAATGACCTGGACCCCCGGCCGCTGACGATGCAACTCGCGTTCATCGCGTGGATCGCCGTCACTCTCGTCGGGCTCGGCGGCATCATCGAGGGGCGCACATGGGCGAAACCCGTCGAGGCGCTTCGGCTCGTCGCCACGCCGTTCGTCGTGATGACCCTGGTTTGAGCCTTTTTGAACGGGCCGGCTGGCCGTGCTGGCAGCGGTCCGATCCGATCTATGCCCCGTCCAGGTGACGGGACAGCGCGCTCAATGCACCCCACCCACGAGCCACGCATACCCGGGGACGAGCACTTCCTCGGGGCTCGCGCCGCCCTGGGTCGCAGGCGCCGTGCCCCGCGCGTCGCACGAGAGGCGGAAGCCGTGGTCGCCGAAGACGAAGAGGAGCGTGCGCGGCGGCGAGCTCTCGACGAAGCGCGAGATCACCTGCGCCGTCTCGTCCGCGATGCTGCCGAGCCGCTCGTCGAAGCCGGGGCCGACGCCGCGCAGGCGCGCCTCGACGAGGTCGAGCTTGAAGACTTCCTTGGTGCCGTACCGCTCGCGGCGAATCGTGGAGAGGGCGCGGCCGCGGACGATGTCGGGCTCGGGGCCGGGCTCGGGCAAGGGGTCGCGTAGGCCCTCGGGGCCGCGGCCGAGGAGCGCGACCTGGGCGGGCGTGGTCGTGGGAAGCGCGCTCCAGAGCAAGGTGCGGTCGACGCAGACGGCGCGGCCCTGCAAGGTGGGCTTGAGGCGCGCCATCACGCGCTCGCCGAGGTCGAAGCGGAGGGCGTCGACGAGGAGCAGGCGCACGGCGCGGGCGTTGTTGAGGCGCGCGATCCGCGCGGCCACGTCGGGCGCGTCGAGGACCATGAGCGGGCGTTTTCCCGTCGCGCGGATCGCGGCAAAGCCCTCGGTGTAGCTGTGCTCGAAGGAGGTGCGGAAGCCGTCGACGACGCGCTGGACGGAGGCATCGGCGTGGCCACGTGAGAGGGCGCCGACGAGGGGCATGTAGCGGGTCGCGAAGAGCCGATCGATGACGCCGGCAGGCTTGGGGCCCCGCGCATTGTCGAGGTCCATCGCGAAGGCGCGCCACTCGGCCGCCGAAAGAACACGCTCGACGGGCGAGGGATTGGCCGGCGGCGAGGGCGGCGCGAGGTCCGAGGGCAAGGGCGGCGGCGGGGGGAGCGTGTCGGCCGCGGGAGCGTTTTTCGCGGCGGGCGCGGCGGCGGCCTCGGGCTCGCGGTCGCGCATGGGCTCGCGGTCGCGCATGGGCTCGCGGTCGCGCATGGGCTCGCGGTCACGATCACGCGCGGCCTCGAGCGCGGGCGAGGAGGGCGTGCGAGGACGTGGCGCCGGGGCGGCCGGCTCCGCGGGCGGCGTGGCCTCCATCGGCGGCGGCGGGGTCGACTTGAACGCGCGCGGCGCGCCGTCGACGGCGGGCGTCGCGGTCGGCGTCGGCCGCGGGCCCGACTTGAGCCCACGCAGGCGGCCGATCGGCGCGCGCTCGGGCGCGGCGTCGGCCTCGGGCGGGGCGGATTCGTGGGTGGTGATGGGACGCACGTCGCTCGGCTCGGCCTCGGGCGGCGGCGCGGGCGGCGTGAGGGGCGGACGGGCGACGACGCGCGAGTGCTCGGGCAAGGCGCGGCGCGTGGGCGCGGCGTCGGCGACGAGCTCGTCGAGGCGGACGGGCGCGAGGATCCGCAAGGCTCGGTCGGCCTCGTCGAGGACGAGCGCCACGGGGCCGGCCTGGGCCGCTTCGTTGAAGACCGAAAGCACGGCGCTGTCGGAGGGACCGAGCGCGGGCGCGTCGCCCGAGGTGTCGGCGAGCGTCGCGAGCGGGGGCAAGGCGAGGGCGAGACCGAAGGAGCCGAGGCCGCGGGCCCGCACGACCTGATCCCGCAACGAGGCGGCGCCGTCGACGTCGGCGTTGACGGACGGCGGGGGCGCGCCGCGCATGGCGAGGGCGCTCTCGACGGCCTCCTCGACGGCCTGCCGCAGCCGACCGGGCGCGGGGGGGCGCAGGATGCTGGCCACCACGTAGCCGCGGCTGCGCAGCTCCGAGAGGAGCTCGGTCTTGCGGGAAGCGGCGACGAAGAACGCGCCGAACGACGGTCGTACGGGCGGAGAGGGGGAGCCCGACGGCGCGGGGGCCTGCACCAAGCGCATGAGAGGTCCCTTGCCAGAGAGGACGAGAAAGGGACGAATTTTCGGCGAGCCGAAGACCCGGCAGGCTAGTCCGGGAAGGAGGAGACCTTACCCATGCACGAGCCTCGACGCTTCCCGATCGCCCGCTTCCTGAGCTTGTTCGCCCTGACCCTCGCGCCCCTCGCCGCCGGCTGCTCGGACCCGACCGAGACGCCGCCGCCTGCGGGGGATCCGTTCGGCCCGATCGGCGATCGCGCCGATCTGCCCGTCACCGAGCGCATCCAGATCGACAACCTCGCCTCGCCCGTGGACGTCGTGCGCGACAAGGACGGGCGGCCGCACATCTTCGCGTCGAGCTTCGAGGACGCGGTGCGCGTGCAGGGCTACCTCGTGGCGCAGGACCGGCACCTGCAGATCGAGTTTTACCGCCGCGTGTCCGAGGGCCGGCTCGCCGAGATCCTCGCCGACGCCGACGCGAGCGTGATCGACAACGACATCGTCTTCCGCAACCTCGGCCTGCACCGCGTCGCGAAGAAGCAATACGAGGTGCTCGGCGCCGAGGAGAAGACCCTCGTCGACGCGTTCGCGGACGGCGTCTCCCAGCACTTCCGCGCGCTCCGAGACCGCGAGGCCGCGCTGCCGGCGGCGGCCTTCCTCGTCCCGGTCGATGCTTTCACCGATTTCACGGGCGTCGATGCGCTCGCGATCGCGCGGCTCCAGTCGTACCTGCTCTCGCACTCGGCCGACGGCGAGCTCGCGGACACGATCTCGATCCAGACGATCGGCGCGGCGTTCCCGAAAAACGCGGGCGATCCGCTGGTCGCCGCGCGCAGCGGCATCCTCCGCGAGCTCTATCGCTTCGCGCCGTACGAGCCGGCGACGACGACCACGGGGTATCCGATGGGCCAGGGCGGCGCGAAAGCCCCCGCGCCTTCCCCTCTCCTGCCCGACCTCGGCGCGCGTACCGAGCGCTACCGCGAGGCCCTGCGCAAGACGAAGGATCTGTTTGCCCCCGAAGGATTCGGCTCGAACAACTGGGCCGTCGGGGCAGGCAGGAGCAGCACGGGGCACGCGATGCTCGCGAGTGATCCGCACCTGACGCTCGCCGCACCCGCGATCTTCTGGCCCGTGGCGATGGAGGTGACGCCGAAGGATTCTTCGGCGCGGGTGAAAGTCTCGGGCCTCGCGTTCCCCGGCATCCCCGGGATCATCCTCGGGCACAACGAGCACATCGCCTGGGGCGCGACGGTCGCCGGCTACGACGTGACCGATCTCTACGCCGAGCAGATCACGCCCGATGGCAAGTCGGTCGTGTTCGAAGGGAAAAACGTCGCGATCGAGACGGTCGACGAGGTGATCCAGATCCAGGCCGGCGCGCCGTACACCTACAAGGTCCCGGTCGTGCCGCACCACGGCGCGATCCTGCCGGAGATCCTGCCCGATCACACGGTGGCCCCGCTCGACCCGGCGAAGGGCGCGGTGAGCATGCGCTGGACCGGCGACGAGCCGACGAACGAGCTCGCGGCGATCCTCGGTCTTTTGAGGTCAAAGAATGTCGACGAGGCCAAGCTCGCGCTCGACGGTTTTCAGGTGGGCGCGCAGAACTGGATGATCGCGGACACGCAAGGCAACGTGCTCTGGACCTCGCACGCGAAGCTCCCGACGCGAAAACCCGGCGCCGTCGCGTGGAACCCCGATACGTTCACGGGCACGCTGCCGTGCCTCGTCTTGCCCGGCGATGGTTCGGCCGAGTGGACGGGCGCGCTGCCGGACAACCTCGTTCCCTGGGAGAAAAACCCCGCGGCGGGCTTCCTCGCGACGGCGAACAACGATCCGATCGGAGACTCGATCGACAACGATCCCTCGAACGGCACGCTGCCCGACGGCACGCCGATGTACCTCGCTTGCTCGTGGGACATCGGCTTCCGCGAAGGTCGCATCCAGGAGCGGCTCGCAGGGCTCGACAAAGCGACGCCCGAGGACCTCGCGAAGATCCAGGGGGACGCGAAATCGGCGCTCGGCTCGCGGCTCGTGCCCGCGCTGCTCGAGGCGATCGATCGAGCCGAAGCGGAACGCGCGACGCCCGGAACGCACCCCGATCTCACGGCCGTGGTGGCCGATGCCGGCTACGACGCGGCGAAGGTCCAGAACGTGCGCGCGCTGCTCACGGCGTGGGGCACGGAGGCCGGCTACGAGGCGATGAGCGGCGTCGATCCGGACACGAACAAGCCGCTCCCGGAAGAGGGTGACACGGCGATCGAGGCGCGCGCGGCGCAGGCGACGCTCGTGTTCAACACGTGGCTCCTCCGCCTCGTCGAGCGCGTGCTGGGGGACGAGCTCGAGCACGCCGGCAGGCCCTTCGTGCCGCGGGATCAGAAGGCCAAGGCGATCCTCGCGATCACGCGCGAATCGCCCGAGGCGCTCCCGACGTACAACCCGATCACGAACGAGAGCGCGCTCTGGGACGACATGGCGACGCCGGAGATCGAGACGAAGCACGAGCGGATCGTGCGCGCGCTCGTGGACGCGCTCGGGACGCTCGCGGCCGATGTCGGCCCGGACATCAGCGCCTACCGCTGGGGCGCACGCCATCGCGTCCGCTTCGAGGCGATCCTCCCGGTCCTCGGGCAGCTCTCGATCCCGCCGCTCGGCGATCCCGTTTTTCCGGACGGTTTTCCCCGGCACGGGGACAATTTCTCGGTCGATTCGTCCGACTTCTCCCTCACCGCCCGGCTCGACGTGACGCCTCGTTACGATTACGATTTCGGCCCGACGCAGCGCCTCGTCGTGGACCTCGATCCGGAAGGACCGCGCTCGTGGAACGCGCTGCCGGGAGGCGTGGTGTGGGACTCGCAGAGTCCGCACTTCCGTGATCAAGCCGAGCTCTGGCGGAAGAACCAGACGCGGCAGGTCCCCTTTTTGCTTCCCGATGTCGTAGCAGCCGCCGCGTCGCGCATCGTCGTGACGGGGAGGTAGCGCCAGAACAATCACGTCAAACAACACAAAGGAGGGCGGGTTGGTCCTGCGCCGCATCCTCACGACCGCTGCTTCCGGGTTCGACAAGACCGTCGGCACGGCGATGCTCGTGCGCGGTGACAGGATCCGCGCCTTCGATCCCTCGGGCCTCGGCTCCGAGGCCCGAATCGAGATGCTCGAGACGATCCGCTCGATTTACGACAAACCCGAATACTTCACGGCGCCGAGCTCGTTCTTTGGGGCACCAACGATCCCCAACGTCGAGCTCGCCCGGGTGCGCCTCATGGGCGGCCCGGATCCCGGCATGGTGCTCGACGCGACGTGGCCGAGCGAGTTCGAGCCGCTCGAAGAGGGCGTGCGCACGGACTACCTCGGCCACACGCTGAACCGCACGGCGACGGCGCGGCTGTTTCTGCACGCTACGCCCCGGCCGGTCGTGATCCTGGTGCACGGCTACCGGTGCGGGGCGTTCGCGCTCGAAGAGCGGCTCTGGCCCGTGCCCTGGATCTTCGAGCTCGGGCTCGACGTGGCCATGGCCGTGCTCCCGTTCCACGCCTGCCGGGCGCCGAAAGGGACAGCGCTGTTTCCCTCGCCGGACATGCGATTCACGATCGAGGGGTTTCGCCAGGCCGTCATGGATCTACGCGCGCTCGCGGCGCTCCTCTGCGATCGGGGCGCGCCGTCCGTCGGCGTGATGGGCATGAGCCTCGGCGGCTACACGACGGGGCTCTGGGCCACGATCGATGAGGCCCTCGCGTTCGCGGTGCCAATCGTGCCATGCGCGTCGATCGCCGACGTGGCGCGCGCGGTGGGCCTGCTCGTCGGCACGCCCGAGCAGCAGGCGGCGCAGCACCAGGCGATCGAAGCGACGCTGCGCGTGGTGAGCCCCCTCGGACGGCCTTCGATGCTGCCGCCGGAGCGATTCCTGGTCATCGGGGCGGCGGGTGATCAGATCACGCCGCTCGATCACGCGCGGCGCATGGCCGAGCATTTCCGCGCGCCGCTCGAGACGTTCCACGGCGGGCACCTCTTGCAGTTCGGCCGGGCGGACGCGTTCCGCGCGGTGCGGCGTATGCTCGCGCGGATCGGGATCATCGAGACGCGCCACGCCGCGGCGTGACGCGCCTCGCGCCTCAACCGAGGATCACTGCACGCACTTGTCGACGCCGGCGCCCGTGCAATCGGCGTCGGCCGTGCACTCGCACACGCCCGACGAGGTGTTGCACTTGCCGTAGCCGTTGCAGTCCGCGTCGGCCATACACCCGCCCATCATCGTCGGCTCGACGGTGCAGTACTTCGCGCCGTTGTCGTCCGAGCCAATACACTTGGCGGGCATCGTGCAATCCGCGTCCGCCATGCAGCCTTCGGCGCAGGTCTTGAAGTCCTTGATGGTCAAGCACTTGAAGTCCGGCGCCACGCCGCCGAACGTGCAATCCGCGTCGGCCGTGCATTGCGGAGGGCCGCACACGCCGTTATCGCACGTCCAGTTGTTCGGGTAGTTGCCGGGGCAGTTCGGCACGCCCATGGGACAACAATCCGCGGGCATCGCGCACGACTTGCCGCAGTAGCCGCCCATCGGCCCACCGCCGCCCGCGCCGGCCATGCCGCCCGTGCCGCCCATGCCACCCGTGCCGCCGCTGCCGGCGGTGCCGCCGCTGCCACCCGTGCCGCTCGGCTCGCTGCTACACGCCGCGAGCCCGAGGAAACCAGCGCCGACCAGGAAAAGAATCGAAAGCATTCGCATGAGAAGTCTCCCCTCCGAATCCGTGGTCGTTCCACGGAACTCGACCATCGACGTCAGTCCCTGACACGCGGGGTCGTCGATAGCAAAATTCTCATGCGCAACGTGATTCTGATTCAGCCCGCGACGTATTACGATTCGGTCCGCGACGTATTTGCGACCGTCCCTTGCAGAATTGCCTTCACCAAATCGGGCTTGACGACCTTCCCGAGGGCATTGCGCGGAAGCGACGTGGTCACGATCACCTCGCGCGGGACCTTGTACGGCGCGATTCGCTCTTTCGCCCATCCACGGAGAACATCCGGCGCGCATTCCGCAGCGCGACCGGGCGCGGCGACGACGACCGCGACGACGCGCTCGCCCCACGCTTCATCGGGCAAACCCACGACCGCGACCTCGGCGACGGCCGTGTTTTCCCGCAGCGCCTCCTCGATCTCCAGGGCCGAGAGCTTGTAGCCGCCGCTCTTCAGGATGTCGACGCTGGTTCGTCCGAGCAAACGCAAGGTTCCATCGTCGGCGCGCTCGGCGACGTCGCCGGTGCGGAACCAGCCGCCCTCGGCAAAAGCATCCCGCGTGGCCTGCTCGCGGCCGAGGTATCCCTTGAACACGCTGGGCCCCCGAATCCAGAGCTCGCCCGGGCCACGTTCGAGGTCGTTCCCCGCCTCGTCGACGATCCGCGCCTCGACCGAGCGCGGGGGCAAACCCACCGAGCCGGGGCGCCGGCCGGACGGATCGAGAGAGTTCGTCGCGCCAACCCCGATCTCGGTCATGCCGAATCGCTCGAGGGGGATCGCGCCCGCGACGGCGCGCCAGCGCTCGGCGAGGGTGGCGGGCAACGCGGCCGAGCCACTCGTCGCGAGGCGCAAGGTCCGCGCGCCGCTCGCCCACCGCGCTCGCGTCTGCTCGTCCGCTGCGTCGAACGCCTCGAAGAGCTTCTGGTACATCGTGGGCACGGCCATCCAGACCGTGGGCGGGTTTGGCCCGCAAAACGCCTCCCACACGCGCCGCGCGTCGAAGCGCGGGAGCATCCGCGCCGAGGCGCCCGCGAGCAGCGTGGTGAGGAGCGAGATGCCGAGGCCGTGCAGGTGATGCAAAGGGAGCGCGTGGAGCAGCCGATCGCCCTCGCCGAACGCCCACGCCTCGCGCAGGATCGCGGCCTGCACGTCGACGTTCGCGTGCGTGATCATCGCGCCCTTGGGTTTGCCCGTGGTGCCGCTCGTGTAGAGCAGGAGCGCGACGTCGTCGGGTTCGAGCGGCGCGGCGTCGCCCTCGGGCCGCGGGCCGTCGGCGAGCGTCTCCGCGAAAAGGACACGGCGACCTTCGCAGAGCAAGGCGCCACGCTCGCGATGATCGTCCGACACGATCACGGCCGTCGCGCGCGCATCCTCGCCGAACCAGGCGAGCTCGGCGGGCGGGTACAGCGGCGAGAGCGGCAAGGCCACGCCGCCCGCGAGGATCGTGCCGAAGAAGGCTTCGAGCCAGAGCGCGCCGGGCGAGACGAGGATGGCGACGGCGCGGCCCTCGAGCGAAGGCGCGCCCTCGGTGAGCGCGAGGCGGACGCGCTGGGCGCGATCCCAGAGCTCGGCGAAGGTGCGGCTCCGCGCGTCATCCTCCACGGCGAGCCGGTCCGAGTGCTGCAAGCTTGCGAGGCGCGTGACGAAGGGGGAAGGCATCGTGAAATCCGGCTCGGTTCGAGGGCCCGAACGGCCCAGGGCGCGCGGAAGCTACCACGCCCCGGCGCCCCGAGGACGCCGCTTCCTTTCTCCCGCGCCTCCTGCTTCGGTACACTCCGCGCCATGCACTCCCGCGTCCCTGTCCTCGCCTCGCTCGCGCTCCTCGTCGCGACGACGCTGACCGCCTGCGGCGACGACAAGTCCAAGACGGGCGCCGCCCCGAGCGCGACCGCCTCCGCCGCCGCCGCGCCCACCGAGCCCGCACCGCCGCCCAAGCCGAAGACGATGCCCGCGCTCATCGTCGACTCGCTCGGCCCCTACATCGGCCAGATCCGCGTCGACATGAAGCAGGAGAACTGGCCCGAGAAGCTCACGGCGGCGGTGAAGGATCTGCCGATCAACGGGCAGCAGGTCACGGTGATCGCCGAGAAGAAGGCGCGCACGCCGGACGTCGCCGCGGTCGTGGCCGAGCTCGGCCGCGCAGGCGCGCCGAAGATCCTGCTGAAGACCGACGGCCGCGACGACGTGCCGAAGGAGCTCCTGGTGACGCCGCCCGACAAGGTGTCGAACCCGCCCGGCTGTTCGGTGACGGTGATGGTGCTGAAGGACCTGTCGACCGCGGTGTGGCCGTTCAAGGGCGGCCTCGGCAAGAAGCAACGCAAAGGGTTCGCCGGGCCCGATCTCTCGAACACGGGCGACGCGATCAAGAAGGACCTCGCGCTCTGCGACTCGTCGTTCGCGTTCTTCTCGGCCGACGACACGGTGTCGTGGGAGATGGCCTATAACCTCGCGGGCACGCTGAAGGTCGTCGATGACAAGAGCGACAAGAAGAAGATCGAGACGCTCGTCTTGCTCGGCGAATCGCCCGTCGCCGGCAGGCCCGTCACGCTGAAGAAGTGAGCCTTTCGGGCCTCGCGAGGTGCTCGCGCGCGAGCGCGAGGATCCCGAGGCCGAAGACGTGCCCCCACAGAACACCCGTCAAAAGCCGCGCCGGATGGAAGAGCGGGCGTAAGCCGAGGTCCTGCGTGACGACGTCGACGAGCATGATCACGCTCGCGACGAACCCGTAACCGAGGCACGCGCGCACGCCGAAGCGCGGCCGCGGAAAGATCCCCGCCGTGACGAACCCCGCGAAGATGCCGGCGCATCGGCTGCAGAGCGGCATGAGCACGCCGGCGAGGGCGAGCGTGCGCTCGGGTTTGGTGTGACAAACAGGCTTGAAGAGCAGGTAGAGAAGCTCGGTCGCTTCGGGGCTCGTCGCGCGTCGCGCGAGGGGCGCGAGGAACGGCGCGACGCCGACGAGGCAAAGCAGCACGCGAAGGACGCGCTCGAGCGTCAGCCCCGCGCGGGCGGCTTCTTGCCGAGGCGCGCCATCACTTCCTGAAGGTCGGTCCATACCTCGCGCTTCGCCGACGGCTGCCTGAGGAGGTAGGCCGGATGGAACGTCGGCATGACGGGGATCCCGCGGTACATCTTCCACTTGCCGCGCAGCTTCGTGATGCCCTCGGTCGTGCCGAGCAGGCCCTGGATCGCCGTGGCGCCGAGCGCGACGATGTACTTCGGCCGCACGAGCTCGATCTGCGCGGCGAGGTAACCCTTGCACGCATCCATCTCTTCGGGCTGCGGCTTGCGGTTCTCCGGAGGCCGGCACTTGACGATGTTGCAGATGTAGACCTCGCCCGGGCGGTACCCCATCGCGGCGATCATCTTGTCGAGGAGCTGACCCGCAGGACCGACGAACGGCTCGCCCTGGAGGTCCTCCTCCGCGCCCGGGCCTTCACCGACGAAACAAAGCTCGGAGATCGGATTGCCGCGGGCGAACACGGTCTGCGTGCGCCGATCGGCGAGGCCGCAGCGCGTGCACGAGGCGACCTCGGAGGCGAGGACGCGGAGCTGCTCGATGCGCGCCTCCGGCGTGCGTGCCTCGGGGCGCGCGACGGCGGCGCGCTGCGGGCGCTCGGCAGGCGGCGCGGGGGGCGTGAACTGCGGCGTGAACTGCGGCGCGGGCGCGCGCTCGG
This sequence comes from Polyangium sp. y55x31, assembly GCF_029946505.1. Lineage (GTDB taxonomy): Bacteria > Myxococcota_A > Polyangia > Polyangiales > Polyangiaceae > Polyangium. The sequence continues at coordinate 100,520 of NZ_JARZHG010000034.1, read as the reverse complement.
GCGGCGGCGTGAACTGCGCGGGCTGCGCGAAGGTGGCGTCGCTCGGGGCGGGGCGTCGCTCCGCGGGCGGCGCGGGCGCGCGCGGGTTCGGCGGAGGCGCTTCGTGTGGCTCGGCCGCGGGATACGCAGGCTCGACCTGGCCACGCGCAGGCGCGAGCGGCAAGCCCCACGCACCCGTGCCGTCGTACCACTCGACGAGCGCGCGCACCGAGGTCGCGATCTCGAAGAGCTCGTCGCGCGGGTCGGCGTGGGGCTCGTCCATCGAAGGCCTTCGTCAGTGACTCCCACCTTCTTGCTGCAAGAACCGCTCGGCGTCGAGCGCGGCCATGCAGCCCGTCCCCGCGGCCGTGACCGCCTGCCTGTACGTCCAGTCCTGCACGTCGCCCGCGGCGAACACGCCGGGCACGCTCGTGCGCGTGGAGCCGGGCACGGTCTTCAAGTAGCCGTTCGGGTGCGTCTCGAGCTGCCCGACGAAGAGCTCGGTCATGGGCGTGTGGCCGATCGCCACGAAAAACGCCGCGGCCGGGATGGACGTCTTTTCCCCGTTCTTGAGGTTTTTCACGACGAGCCCCGTGACCTCGTCCTTGTCGACGCCGAGGACCTCCTCGACGACGTGGCTGTAGAGGATCTTGATCTTCGGGTTGTTCACGACGCGCTCGACCATCGCCTTGCTCGCGCGGAACTCGTCGCGGCGATGCACGAGCGTGACCGAGTTGCAGAGGCCCGCGAGGTAGCTCGCCTCCTCCATCGCGGTGTCGCCGCCGCCGACGACGGCGACGTCACGGCCGCGGTAGAGCGCGCCGTCGCACACGGCGCAGGCGCTCACGCCCTTGTTCTTGAGCGCCTCCTCGCTCGGCAGGCCGAGGTAGTTCGCGCGCGCGCCCGTCGCGACGATCACGGTCTTGGCGAGGTAGAGCGTGTCCTCGACCCAGACCTTGAACGGCCGCGCGGAGAGGTCGACCTTCGTCACGTCCGCCGTCACGATCTCGGTGCCCTGGTGCTCCGCCTGATCACGGAAGCGCTGCATGAGCTCCTGGCCCGTGACCTTCTGCGGAAAGCCCGGATAGTTCTCGACGTCGGTCGTGAACATGAGCTGACCGCCGGGGATGAGCCCGCCCGCGTTGAAGCCCTCGATGCAGAGCGGCTTGAGGTTCGCGCGCGCGGCGTAGATGGACGCAGTCAGGCCCGCAGGGCCCGAGCCGATGATGATGACGTTGCGGACGGGTGTGTCGGTCATGCTGGCCCGGGTCATAGCGAAGGCGCGCGGCCGCGTCGATACGTGCGCACCACCCGGACGAACGGAGGCGGGAAAGACCGCAAAATCCGGGTCGAGGCCTACTTCTTCTTTTTCTTCTTCGTGTCCTTCGGCGGCGGCGGCGGCGCGGCCTCGGCGACGAGCTTCTTGTTGTACGAGCGCGCCACGTCGTGGAGGTAGTCCTCGGTCGTGAGCTTGGGGAAGTCGGAGGACGAGATCTTGTCGTTGGCCATCGCGGTGGCCTTCTCCGCCTCGCGGCGCATGCCGCCGAGCGCGCTCTGGTAGATCCAGGTGCCGATCGCGCCGACGATGACGCCGCCGATGATGATGCCCGTCGAGGCGCCGGTCGGGATGAGCGGATCGTCCTTCGTTGCGGCAGCAACGATCGCCCAGCCACCCGCGAGGCCGTAGCCGACGCCGGTCACGATCATGCCGGTGGAGCGCTTGCCGGAGTTGTCTTTGATGCCCTTCTCGTAGACCGACATGGAGTTCGCGTGGTTCTCGCGGATCTCCACGATGCGCTCCTCGAACGCCTCCTCGAACGCCTGGTCACGCGCGATGTGCAGCGCGCTGAGCACGTCGATGCGCTGCCGGCCCTGGTAGACGTCCCACTGGTAGCCGCGGCGCGCGACCTGCTGGTTGCCGTAGATGCGGCTCGATCCGACGAGGCGACCCTGCGCGTCGCGGATCTGCTCCTCGCCGAGCTCGACGCGCTCCGTCGTCGTGTAGGTGAAACTCTGGCCCTCGACGCTCAGGGGCTCGCCGGTCTTTTTGTACTCAAACTTGTAGTCGTATTCGTCCGGGGCCGTCGGCGGGGGCTTGGGAATGGAGCAGCCGACGACCGCCAAACCCAGACCAACCACCATCAACGAAGCACGCGCGTTCATCCAATCCTCCCGGACTTGTTCGTCCCCAACCGACGATAACCGTGGCATCGAAGCGTGCCGGCGTATCCGGTGTCAACGCCCACGACGTCACATCTTCACGTGGCGCTGGGGATTCGTCGTCCGTTGCTCGTCCAGCCACGCTGGAACGAGTCCGTCAGAACCTGTAGGTCGCCCCGAGCGCCACTTCGTTCAGGCTCGACTCGAGCCGTCCGCCATTGACGTTGTGGACGCTTCGATAATTCGTGGTCGCGTCGCCGGAGAGGCCAAGGACCTCGCCCTTGCCGCCGTTGTCGAGCGGCTCGAAGAACGTGTGCTGGTAGGCGAGCGAGACGTCGACCGGCCCGAGGCGCACGGAGCCGCCGCCGCCCACGCCGACGCGGCTGCCGAGGTGGAAATCGGGGTTCAGGTACGCCGGGTCCTGCCCATTCGTTTCGAAAAACCCGCCGGCCCGCACCGCGATGAAGCCGGGGATGATCGTGAAGTCGCCGCCGAAGCGCACGCCGAAGACGTTCTTCCACTTGTGCGGGATGTCGGCGTTGGTCGGGATGTTGCCCGGCGTGCCGTTCACGCGGATGCCCTCGTCGAAGCGGACCTCGAGGACGTCGACGACGCTGTTGTGCGCGTACGTGAAGTCGACCTCGATGTCGAAGAGGTCGTCGGCGAGCGGGTCGCGCACCTTCGGGCCGACCTTGGGCACGAGCGAGCCCGCGCGCAGCGGGTGGTGATACCGGAAGCCGAGTCGCGCCTCGAGCGGGATGCGGAACTTGAGCGTGCCCGCGTCCGTGTCCTCGGTGATGTTGCAGCCGGCCGGGCCCATCGGACACGGGTTTTCGTTTTTCTGGCCGCCCGCGCGCCAGTAGAGCGATTCGAGCTTCACGCCCGTGCGCGTGGAGATCGCGTCCTGCCACTTGAACCACGCGCCGAGGTCGAGGCGCTTGTGCGGCGAGGCCATGACGCCGATGACGACGCCCGGCACGAAGCCGTCGAAGGCCGAGAGCGTGGACTTGACTTCCTGGTTGCCGGAGAAGTCGTCCGTGGGGATCTGCGAGGTAGCCTCGGTGAAGTTGACGAAGTCGATCGAGGCGACGCCCCAGATGAAGCCCGCGCCGATGCTGAGCCAGTCCTTGATCGCGTAGCTCACGCTCAGCGTCGGGTTGACGATGAGCGAGTCGCTCTCGATGAGCAGGTGGCGCTGCGGCGCGGGCTGCGTGGTCGAGATGCCGAGCGTGTTCGTGTACGGGACCGACTCGGGCCAGACCATCTTGCCGACGCCGTGCGGGCCCATGACGGAGAGGCCGATCGCGAGCTGCCGCGTGATGCGGAAGTTCGCGGCGATCTGCGGGTTCGGGAAGGGCGAGGTCTCCGCGCAGACGGGGTCGGAGGGGCCGCCCGCCGCGCCGGGTCCCGGAATGCCGCCGCCCGGCGAGACGGGCTGGCCGTTCACGTCGCGCCGCGAGAAGCAGCGATCCATGAACATGAGGTGCGCGCCGAGGTGCACGCCGGACTTCTGGAACGCGAGGCCGGCCGGGTTGTAGTACGCGGCGAGCGGGTCGTCGGCCCGCGCGACGTAGGTGTTGCCGCGGCCGAGTTGCACGACGCCGTTGTCGGGAGAGTCGATCCCGGAGGAGGCGCGCGCGACGCCCGCGCCTCCGAGCAAGACCGACCCCACGAACGCCCCCACGACGAGATTCCTCGCGCCCATCGCTCTGCCGCTCCTGCCGATTCTGGTGCTGGGTTTACTTGTTGACCGGCGAGGCCTTCAGCGCGGCCTTGCCTTCCTTCGCGTACACCGTGAACTTCACGCGCGTCACGCCGTGCCGCTGCACGAGCGCGTCCTTGTTGCGTTGCAGCGTCGACTTGAACTTCTCGAACGTCATGCCCGCCGTCGGCTCGCCGCACTGCTGCTTCATGGCGACGAACTCTTCGTAGACCTTCTGCCACTCGGTGAGCTCGTCGACCTCGTCGCCCGCGCCGGCCGCAGGCTCGGCGGCCGCCGCAGGCTCGGCCGCGGCGGCCTTCGGCAGCGGAGGCGGCGCCGCAGGCGCGGCCGCTTCGGGCTCGGGCACGGACTCGACCGGATCCTGCGTCGTCGAGCCGGGACGCGGCTTCGGCTTCGGCAGGGCCTTCGGGAGCGGCTTCGCGGCCGCGGGGCCGCTGTTCGGGACCGTGATCGCGGTCGACGAGGTCTCGCCGGGGCCGGGCACGGCGAAGGCGCTCATCGTGGGCGCGGCCGGGATCGGGCCGAGCACCGTTTCGAGGTCGGCCGCGCGACGCGGCGCGCCGCCCTTGGCCGCGATCTTGTCGACGCCGTCGTTGATGTCGGAGGCGATCTTCTTGTACGCGCCGCGGAACTTGCTCGGCGCGAGCACGTCGACCTCGCCCTTCGCGAGGCGGATGGCCTCCTTGCCGAACGTGGCGAGCGGCTGCGTGTGCTCGAGGACCGAGAAGAAGATGCCGACGCCCGCGAGCACGAGGATGCCCGCGATGACGAGGATCGTGTTGACGTTCTTCTTGTCGGTGTCGTCGGCCTTGTTGAGGAAGTCGAGCGGCGAGTCGACGGCGACCGCGAGGCGACCGACGGCGTACCCCGCGCCGAGATCCCAGGCCTCGCCGGGCATGCGCGCGTAGACGACGCCGAGGTGGGCGGCGATGACGCGCGGCTCGCTGCGGCCCTTCTCCTGGTAGTCCTTGTTCTCGGCGAGCTGCTGCAGATCCTGCGTGATCTGATCCAGGTTCGCCTTGTCGAACCCTTCGGGGGCCCAGGACGCGACGCGCGCGCCGTCGGCGTAGAAGCCGACCGCGGCGCCCGTGCGCTTCGAGACGCCTTGCGCGAACTTGTCGTCGACGATCTTCACGCCGATGACCGCGCCGACGGGCTCGCCGTTGACCTCGGCCTCGACGGGGCGCGCGACGACGCGGTAGATGCGGCCCTTCCAGACCCACGCGTCGTCGCGGATCCAGCCGTGCAGCGCGTCGGCGACGACGGGGTAGCCGCCGAGCTCCCAGTCCTCGGCGTGCTCGATGCCGACGGAGGCGATGACGCGGCCGTTGGCGTCGACGGCCCAGAGCGCGTCGAACTTGAGGTCCGCGGGGATCACCTCGGCGTCGAGCTTCTTCAGCGCCTTCTTGGCCTCGTCGCGGATCTCGCGGCTCGGCTTGGCCTCGGGCGTGGACTTGGCGAGCTGCCCGCGCAGCTCCGGCGAGAGCGCGAGCGGGATGAGCGCGCTCGATCGATTGCGCGCGTCGTCTTTGAGGTACCAACCGACGGCGCTCGAGTCGGCGGCGAGCGAGTCGCTCATCGCGCGGAGGCCGGCGCGGTTGTACATCTGCGCGGCGAGCATCAGGGTGAACGCCGACACGCCGAGCAGGATGGCGAGGGCGAGGTACCAGAAACGGGACAGGATCATGTTCTCGTCTCCGCCTTCACTTGCTCGGGGTCGACTCGCCGACGACGAGGGGCGCCTTGAGGGGCTGCTCGGTGGGGAAGGGCGTGATCACGACGTCGAGCTCCTGGCCCACGGGCTCGCCGTTGAAGTACGCGCGGAGCTTGTGCGGTCCGGGCTCGAGCTCGATCGCGAAGTCGCCTTTGCGATCGGGGTACGTCGAGGCGATCGCGCGCGGCTCGACGACGACCCAGGAGCGGATGCTCGGCGCGAACTGATCACGGATCTCGTACTTGCCGGGGCCGGGCGGGGTCCACGAGCGGCTCTTGCTCGGTCCTGTCTCGACGGCGCCGAAGCCCTTGTTTCCCGTGTCGTAGAGCTTGTGCGGGAAGGGGTCTTTGTTCTCGAAGTTGATCTGCTGGCCCTCGGGCACGACGATCGTGACGGGGCTCGTGCGACCACCGGCGATGCTGACGGTGACGGGCACTTTCTGCGGCGTGCCCTTGTCGCCGAGCGCGACGATCGCGAGCTCTTTCGGCAGGTGTCCCGTGAGGGTACGCACGTCGGGCCGCACGGTCGGCGACGGCTCGCGGAACGTGTAGCGACGAGCGTTCGGGTCCTTCGCCTCGTTCCACACGGGGTTCAGGAGCTTGTCGGCCCCGCTCAGCTTGCCCTTGGCGGTGACGGCGGCAAACGCAACGCCTGGGACGGTCAAGAGCACGAGCGCGACGGCGCCTCGGCGGACGAGGCCGCGCAGGCGGCCGGATTGACTCGCCTTCGCCTTGGAAACGAGCGTGTCGAACGTGTCCATCGGAAGGGGGAAGCTACCGGAATGGCAGGGCAAACGGAAAAGAAAAGCCGCCAGGGAGGACGGCACGCGCGCGCCCGTCGCGCGAGCGTCCGAAGCGTCAGACCGGTGGCGGCGCGAGGCGCCTGCGAGGGCGAGCGCGCGGCGGGTTTTGCTTGACAGGGGCGGCGGAGTGATCGGTCAGGCGGGGTTCGTTCGGAGCTCGGCGAACCAGGCGCGAGCGGAGGCGTGGTCGTCGAAGTAGCGGATGGGGGACTTGGCGATTTCGAGCTTGAGGAGGCGCGCGGCACGGATGAGCGTCTCGGACACCGTGCGCATGCGATAACTCGCGCCGATGACGGCGGCGGCGCGGATGATGCTCGGGGTGAACTGACGGTTGAACGCGAGGGCCGCGCCGACGTTGACGCGCGTGAGATGCACCGTGGCGTCCGTCACGGAGAAGAGCCCGCCGGTCCGCGCCGCCGCGTCCCGTGTGAACGCCACGATCTGCGCGGCCTCCGCGTCGGTCAGGTCGCGATGACCGAGGGAAAAGACAACGATGTCGGGAGGCTCGAACCGAGCGATCTCGGGAACGAGGTCGAACGGAGCATCCAGCGTGGTGTGCTCGGGTACTCGCAAGCTCGGCGCGTAGGCCATGACACGGTTGTATCATGGGCGCGGCCCCAGCCGGTCAACGTGGAGGCTGCCGCGTCCCCCCCTTGGAGACCCCACCCTTGCGCTTCAGCCCGAGCCCATGGAGGTACAGGTCCGGGACGTCGTACTTGTCGCCCCCGCGGTCACGTAAGATGCCAAGCTCGAGGAGTACGTCGACGAGTTCCCGCGGGGTATCCGCCGGCAAACGTTGCTCCGGATTCTGCGCTGACCAGGCGTCCCAATTCGCCTTCAACGCAAGCTCAATCACGCGCCTGGATTCCCAAGGTACCTGCGAGATTGCCTTCAATCTCTCCCTGACCATGGGCAACCAATGGAATTCATCCGCTGCCTGGGTCACATAAGACTCGGATACCTTGTCGAGCGCGTTGCGGAGCGAAAAATGACTCAGCACTTGCGCCCCGGTCGCCCGCAAGTTGCCTAGCTCCAGTACAGCTGCATTTTCGAAAAGCAAGACCAAGGAGCGCGGTGAAACTTTCCCGTTCCCGTCCCGAAGATGGTCCAATATCCACGGGAAGGACTCCCCCTTGCCCTTGGTCGCGCCCATGTAGGGTCCAACGAGTCGGTCGACGAGGGGCTTGGCGTCCTCTTTCTTCACGAGCAGGGGGATGTTTTTCAATACGGAATCGTACTCGAAGCGGACCTTGTCACCCTTGCCGCGATTGCAGTATTCGAACCACGCGTCGTTGAGGTTGGCAATATGCTTGAGTAGCGCTCCGTAGAGATTTTTATCGCTCCACGAAAGCTCAACCCGAGTAGCAGCTAGCTTTGCTATCTCCGCGCCGGCGACATCGCTACCGTGATGCCTGTAAAAGTCGGTCCTCAGGAAGATTTTGGGTCGGATCCTCGACCAGCGACGACCATGACTGGCCCAGAAACCTATGAGTCCCCGGATCAGCGCGCCCATCGCCCACCAATCCGAGTAATAGAGGGTGTCGAGCTCGTCATACATGACGAAGACCCATCGGTCCTCGGACGTGAGCTTTTTATCCAAATTGTCCAGAGCGACCAGAAGCGAGTCCCCGGCTCGCAAGCGGTCAGCGAATCTCTCCTCGACCTCCGCCCCGGGTTCGTCGAGGAGCCGTGCGAATCTGACAGCAGTATCCTCCGGGAGCAGCCCCCTCAAAACGCGGAACAGATACGTGAACCAGAACTCCTGAGCGGCAGCCTTTATATGGTCGCGGTGACTCAAAACGAAATTCTGGAGTCCGAATGGACTTGGGCCGTACTCCATCGGGTAGCCCTTGATCCATGCGGCTTCGCCACGAGCGAACTGCACGCTCGGCGCTCGGCGCAATGCGGCTTCTCGCAGATCCGGATCCCGCGCTACCGCAACGAGCTGTGATTTGCCGGCGCCACGATCGCCCACGATGAGAACGACCTCAGGTTCGAGCGCGCGCAGGTGCTCCGTGATCGGATAGAAGTTATACTCCGTACGGCCCTTGGCTCCTTCCGCTTGGCCGGCGTCGGAGCGCAACGCACGGAGGAGTTCCTGCCGGTCTTCATTCGTCATGGACGCCATCATTCGCCTCGCTTATCCCCGGCCTTGTTCGAGCTGGGAAACTGCGCGAGGATCCGCCCCGCGATTTCAAGGTAAGGGCCCTCGACGAGATCGGATGCTACGTCGTCAATCGAAGGGAAGAACGCGAACCGAGCGCGATAGGGTACTGCGATCGCTCGGCTCGGCGACATCTTTGCATCCATGTTGCGCACGGACCAAAGCTCCCCTTCGGGGTCTTCGTCGTCTACGATCACGTAATGATCGCGCATCGTCGATTCGAGCCACGTTTGGAACTGCGCCCGTGCCGCTTTCTCGACCTCCACGACGTCTACCACCATGGCCTGGACGACAAAACAGTTCGCCTGCGAGCCGTCCCTTCGGATCCTCTCCTCCCCGAGGGTTCGAATCACCTGCGTCAAACCGAGCTGACTCTGCGTGCTGTTGGTCCCGAAGAGCACGTGCAGGTGCGCGATGCCGTCGAGCAGCAGGCCGGCGGAGGGGGACAGACCCGCGCGAGAGTCGAGGAGGATCCAATCCGGCTCGATTTCATCCCGCGCCTGGACAAGCATCTCCTCCAGCGGATGGCGCTCGCCCCGTACCTCCAGATCGAGCCGCGAGAGCTTGGCGAGGTAGTTCTCGTCCACGCTCCCCGCAGGCATGACTACGATTTCGGCGCCATCGGCGTCACCCACGAGGCGGTCGCGCTTGCATCGGTGCACGTAGTCGCCGAATTGCACATCGCCGAGCGCCGCTTCCAACAAATAGTCGACGACACCACGTGAGGCATTGCCTTCCCCGCCGGGCAGGTCACTCGGATCGGGCCCAAGGAGGGTGCCGGCCCCGGGAGCATCGAGGTCCATATCGATCACGAGCACCCGCTCGCCATCCCGTGCCCGCTGGATCGCAAAGGCAGCGAGGGCCGTGGTACGCCCCACGCCACCCTTGAACGAATACCAGACGACAACGGGCGGCCCCTTGGCTGGACTCCCGTCCTCCTTCGTCTCGGTCTTCGCCGGTCGCCAATCTCGAGACGCTTCCCAGAGCGGCATGCGAAACCGAGGGAGCCAAGCCGTACGCGTGCGGGTACGGTCGTCGATACGGAGCTTTTCGACACCGGGAACCGTGATCCCCTCGTCCCAGGCGGACGAATAGATGAGATCGTCGGCGTGGGAGGTCCTCGCGGAACAGATGTAGATGTCGCCTGTCCAGAACTGGCCAGACGCAGCAAGCGCCTCCTCGATACGGGCCCGGAGCGCTTGCTCGTCCGCGTCGGGGCGCAACCAGACGATCACGCGAAGGAGACCGAAGAGATCCTGCCCGAGGACAGCTTTTTCGAGGCTCTCCTCCCTGTCCGCGAGGTCCGAAAGTGCGACAATCGCGTTCTGGCGTGCGTCGTCGATGTGAACGTTCGCCTTCATGACGTGATCAGCCCGTCTCGCATCATCTGCCCGATGGTCGATTTATACACCTCCTCCGCCTCCCGGACCCACGTCCTGGCCTGGGACTCGGTCACCGCTCCCTCGGCTCGATACCGAATTCCTTCTGTCCATGCTCCACCCAGTGGTTTTGCAGCGACAGACGGAGCGTACTGAGCAACGTGGGAGGTGAGCACGGCCGTGTAGCCACTTGTCGCAGTGGCCAGTCGATCGAGTTCGTGTTTCTGGCCGATATCGCGGGCCTCCTGGCCAGCCATACGCTTGAAACGCTGGAGGGTGGCACCGCTCGGCTGCAACTCCATTTTCAAGTTTGGCTTCCTGCTCGTGCGCTTCTCCTGGGTCGCAGTCGTCTCCGCCTCCGTCGCGAGGCGACCCACCATGACGACCGACCGCAGCGAACACTCGACGATGTACCCTGCCAGGTACCCAGCCGCATCAAAGCGCTTCGCATCGAGGAGCACCTTCGCATCGTTCAGGTGCTTGCGCGCTGCTGCGGGGTAGTCATCCCCGCTGCTCAATGCCAGGTTCGACACGCGGGCAGGCTACCTGTTCAGCATCTTCAGGCCAAGCTTCGCACGCACGCCGCCCGCGGCAAACGCCGGGCCGCGTTGCTCCCCCGTCGCCCCCCTCATCCCCTCCCACCCGACAGCGCCGCTGCGTGTTCCGCCACATCGCCCCCAAGCTCTCGGCGACATCTCCGCACCTCCGCCACCGCCGCAGCCAGGCTCGCAGCAACGTTTCCGCGCCCTCCACCACGCCGCAAACGTGTGTCCCCCCACGCTTCCTTTCCCTCCGCCACGCCACCTCCAAGCCCCAAGCAACCCCTCCACCCCCACAGCCACCCCACGGCACCGCCGCAAGTCACCTTGCCGCACCCTCCCCACCCCCACACTTTCCCCCAGGCTACCTGTATCCGTCCTTGACAACCTCGCCCACCTCGTTTCTGCTTCCCGCCTTACCAAACGAACCAGGATACAAGCCTTGTCGGTACTCCCCAACGCCAAGACACCCATCGCTCGCTGCGAGCTCAAGAGCCTCTACACGCGGACCATGCTCGGAAAGTTCTCCGACGTCGCCGCCTTGAACGGCCTCGCGTCCAAGCTTGAGGACGCCACGAACGCGCTCCTCGCGCGCGAGCAGGGCTACGACCAGAAGGTCAAGGAGCTCATCATCGTCCGGGTCGAGGTGAAGTTCACCGATCGGCTCGCCGACCAGGTCGTTCGCCTCGCCCTCAAGCGCGCCGAAATCGAGGACGGTCGCCCCGGCGGGCGTATCGTCTCCACCCTGTTCCCCGGTGGCTCCACGCCGATCATCAAGCCAGTCGGCGGCACCCAGATCAAAGAGATGCGCGCCCTCGAAGGTCGTTACACCGAGATCGCCACGATCTACCCCGCGGGCTCGGCCGAGCTCGACAAGATCACCGCCGTCCGGCACCGCTACGAACAGGCACTCGAAGCGCGCAGGCTCGGCATGGAAGCCACGGCGCAAGCGCGGGCAGCGCGCAACCTCGCGAAGGAAGAGTTTCTCGACGTATTCGCCGAGGTCGCCAATCGCATCAAGGCCGCCTTCCCGCGCGACAAGCAGACGCAAGATCTCTTCTTCCTCAAGGACAAGACCGACGACGGGCTCGATGTCGGCGACGACGAGGAAGCCGAGGACGGGGTCGCCACGGGCGCAGCAGGTGGCGAGGCATAAGAGCCACCCCGCCCGCCGTCCCCACACGTTCGTGACAAAAAAAAGAGCCCGGCTCTCACCGGGCTCGAAGAAGAGTTCCTTACCGCCGTAATCGTGGGTTGAATGGCTTGAACCCCTAGCTTGCGGCTAGGTGGGTGCCCGATGTGCCGCTTTAGGCTTCCCGATGACTTCTCGGGCCTAGCTCACCACGACAGCGTAGTGGGCCCCTGGTTCAGGCTTACTCGGGATTCAATTGCCAATCACCTCACGGAGAACAGCAGAGGGAACAACCATACCCTACCACCCCAGAGGCCAACGCTCCAGCCCGAACACGAGTCAGTACGAACCGAAACGACCGGAACGTCAGCGACAGACGGTGCGATTCCACACCAAATGAACGCCGCGCGCCCCGTGCTCGCTCGTTGACAGGCGCGGCGCGGAGGCCGGTATGGTGGCGGGCATGCGTACCACGCCCCTCTCTCGCCGACTCATTTTCGCTTTTTGTATGGCTCCGGTCGTGTTGCCGCTCGCCTGCAGCCGCGCCGATACCCCGGAGGTGCTCACCCTGAATGCGGCCACATCCGCGCTCACGGCGCCGCGCTGGGATGTGGTGCCGCCGATGAACATGGCGCGGAATCGGCACACGGCCACGCTGCTGCCGAACGGGAAGCTCCTCGTGGCCGGCGGCGGGAGCGAGACCGCCGAGGTGTATGATCCCGTCGCGAATTCATGGTCGCTCGTGGCGCCCATGAGCACGACGCACACAGCCCATTCCGCGACGCTCCTGCCGAATGGAAAGGTCCTCGTGGCCGGAGGCGTGACGGACACCGTCGAGGTATACGATCCGGTCGCCGATACGTGGACGCTCGGCGCGCCGATGCTCGCGCCCCGCATGGGGCATACCGCGACGCTGCTCCCCGACGGGCGAATCTACTTCCTCGGCGGCGTCGTGGACGGAGATGGAGTGACCTTCGAGGCGGAGATCTACGATCCCGTCGCGAACACGTCGATCGAGGTCACGCCGCCGCCCGATTACATCGAGGACCATACAGCGACGCTGCTGCAAGACGGCAAGGTCCTCGTCGTGGCGAGCTCCCTCATGCAGGTCTATGACCCCGCCACGGATTCGTGGGTCTTCGCGGGGTGGATCGAGAATCGCGAGGGCTACACCGCGACGCTGCTCGCGAACGGCAAGGCGCTCATCACCGGCGGCTACACCGATTACGGCGGCGAGGGTTTCACCGCCGAGAACCGCGGCACGGTGCTCTACGATCCGGCGACCAATACGTGGACCGAGGGGACGCCGATGAACGTGACCCACTACATGCACACGGCCACGCGCCTCGCCGATGGTCGGGTGCTGGTCACGGGCGGCGCGCTCACGGAGCTTTATGATCCGGTCACCGGAAAATGGTCGCTCGGCAGGTTCATGAACACGAATCGCAGCGGGCACCTCGCCACGGAGCTCGCCGACGGGCGGGTGCTCGTCACCGGCGGCGGCACGGCGTTCGTCGAGTCGCTCAGCTTGTCGGCCCCTGGCGGCGCCTGCCTCTTCGACGGCGAATGCGCGAGCGGCTTCTGCGTCGACGGCGTCTGCTGCAATGCCGCGTGCGACGCGGGCGCGTGCGACGCCTGCGCCGTGAGCAAGGGCGCGTCCGCGGACGGCGTCTGCACGCCGCTGAGCGGGGCCTCCTGCGGCAGCGCCAACGGTTGCACGGCGAATGGCGTTTGCGAGGCGGGCGCCTGCGTCGGGGATACGCCGGTCGGCTGCCAATCCACATGGACGCCGGCCGGGAGCATGTCCATGGCGCATCAGGAGGGCACGTGGGCGGAGCTCGCCGATGGCCGCGTGCTCATCGCCGGGGGAATCAACAACGACTGGGACGGTAACCCCACGGTGCAGATCTACGATCCGGCCACGAATGCATGGAGCGACGCCGCGCCGCTCATGCACGTGCGACGTCGCGCGAAATCGGTCCGGGTCGCGACCGGCGAGATCCTGGTGGTGGGCGGTGATTCCCCGTCCACGGCGGAGCTTTACGATCCGGCGACCAATACGTGGACGATGACCGGCGCGATGGCCGCGCACCACGACAATGGCCTCGTGCTGGCACGGCTATCCGACGAGCGAATCCTCGCGGTCGGCGGCGGGACGGCGGCCGCGGAGCTTTACGACCCGGCGACGAAGACGTGGAGCGCGACGGGCTCGCTCGGCGCGGCGCGCTCGGGGCATGCGGCCATCGTGCTCGCGGGAGGAAAGGTGCTGGTGACCGGCGGCAGTGGGACCCCGGCGACGGCGGAGCTTTATGATCCGGCGACGGGGATGTTCTCGCCGACCGGGACGCTCACGTACACGCATGCAAAACTCCAGGCGACGGCGCTGCTCGACGGCCGTGTGCTCGTGGTGAGCGGGGACGGCGCCGATCGATATGATCCGGCGACGAATGCATGGACGCCGACGCAGGCGCTGCTCATGTCGCCCGCCGATTTCACGACGACGCTGCTCGCCGATGGCCGGGTGCTGGTCGCAGGCGCGCGGAACGTGCCGCACGCGCAGGTGTACGATCCGGCGACGAACGACTGGACGGTGACGGGGCCGCTCGACGTCGCGCGTCGGCGCCACGGGGCCATGCGGCTCGGAAATGGAATGGTGCTGCTCTTCGGCGGCAGAGAATGGACCGGCGGCAACGATTGCCCCCTCCGGAGCGCCGCCGTGTACAACCCGGAGACGAATGACTGGACGCCGGCGCCGAACATGAGCGAATCGCGCACGTATGCCGGGGCCGTGCGGCTCGAAGGCAATCGCGTGCTGGTCTTCGGAGGGATGCAGGAGGGCTGCTCGTCCGGAGACGGCGACCCGGCTGCCCATGAGAGCGCGGAGATTTTCGAAGGTGGCGTGACGCCGGAGGGCAACGGCAGCGGTGGTGCCGGCGGAATGGGCGGCTCGGGTGGAATGGGCGGTTCCGGCGGCGAGGGCGGAATGGGCGGCTCCGGCGGCGAGGGCGGCTCCGGTGGAATGGGCGGTTCCGGCGGCGAGGGCGGCTCCGGTGGAATGGGCGGTTCCGGCGGCGCTGGTGGAATGGGTGGCGCTGGTGGCGCTGGCGGCTCCGGCGGTATGGGCGGCTTCGGCGGCGCTGGTGGCTCCGGCGGAATGGGCGGCTCCGGCGGTATGGGCGGCTCCGGCGGCGCTGGTGGAATGGGTGGCGCTGGTGGCTCCGGCGGCTCCGGCGGTATGGGCGGCTTCGGCGGCGCTGGTGGCTCCGGCGGAATGGGCGGCTCCGGCGGAATCGGCGGCTCGGGCAGCGGCTCCGGCGGCTCCGCAGGGTCGGGCGGCGCCATCATACCGGGCGGGGGAGGCGGTTGCAGCACCACGGGCAACCCCGCCAGCCACACCGGTCGTGGACTCGCGGCCCTCGTGGCCCTCGGCGCCCTCATCACGCGACGCCGCAAGCGCGACGACGCGTCCTAGGCGTTGATCGCCTCGACCAGCGCGTCGTGCAGGTGCCCGTTCGACGCGGCGATGTGACCCTCGTGGTAGTTCGGTACCCCGCCATCCAGCGCCGTGATCCTCCCCCGCGCCGCCAGCACCACGGCGCAGCCCGCCGCGAGATCCCAGATGTTGAGCTTCCGCTCCCAGTAACCGTCGTACGTCCCGTCCGCGACCATGCAGAGGTCGATCGCCGCGCTCCCGCAACGCCGCACGCCCTGCACCACGTGCTTCACGCTCATGAACGAGTGGAAGTTGTTCGCAGGCGCGACGTTGCGGACCGGCGGAAAGCCCGTCGCAACGAGCGCGTCCTCGAGCCGCAACGTCGGGCTCACGCCGCATCGCTGACCATTCCGTCGCGCCTCGCCGTGCCGGCCCGAGCGGCCCGTGACGCTCACGGGCTCGCCCACCCAGCCGCTCCAGCGAAGGCCGAGCGCAGGCGCGACGACCGCGCCCGCGATCGGCTCGTCGCCGTCGAAGAGGCCGACGGAGATGCTCCAGAAGGGATGGCCGTGCACGAAGTTCGTCGTGCCGTCGAGCGGGTCGACATACCAGACGAGGCCGCTGCGCAAGGCCATCGGCGCGAAGCCGTCGCCGCGCTCCTCGCCCACGACCGGGATGCCGGGGGCGAGCGAGCCGAGGCGCATGGTGATCATGTCCTCGCTCGCGCGGTCGTACTCGGTGACGAGGTCGGAAGGACCCTTCGACTCGACGGGCGGGCGCGAACGGAAGCCGGCGCTCACGAGCGCGCCCGCCTCCTCGGCCACGAGCTGCGCGATGGCGGCGAACTGCGCGCGCTCACCCGTCGTCGTGCTCTTCATGGCGCGAGCGCTCCCCGAAGCTTCTCGTAAATGCCGCCGAACGCGCCGTTCGAGAGCAGCGCGATGGTGTCGCCCGCCTGCGCGCTCCGCGCGAGCAACGTGACGATCTCGTCGACGGACGCAGGCGTCCACGCGCGCTTGCCCCGCGCTTCGAGCGCAGCCGCGAGCGCGCGAAGATCGAGCCGCTCGGCCTCGGGGATCTCGGGACGACCGAGCGGGGCGAGGACGATGACGTCGGCCGCGTCGAAGGAGCTCGCATACTGCTCCTGATGCAGGGCGCGACAAGCCGTCGCGCTGCGCGGCTCGAACACGGCGTAGAGCGCGCCTTTCGCGTGTCGGGCGCGGAGCGCGCGCAGGGTCTCGTCGACGGCGGTCGGGTGGTGCGCGAAGTCGTCGTAGACGCGGACGCCGCGCACTTCGTAGAGGAGATCCTGCCTTCGGCGGACGCCCTGGAAGGTCGCGAGCGCGGAGATGACCGTGGAGAGCGGCACGCCGAAGCCCTGGGCGACGGCGGCGGCAGCGGCGAGCGCGTTCCGGATGTTGTGGCGGCCGGGGATCGTGAGCGCGGCGCGGCCCGCGTAGACGCCGCCGGCGTAGAGGTCGAACGACTGGCCGTTCTCGTCGACCTCGGCCGGCGCGGCGAGCCAGTGGGGCGGCTGTCCGTGGGTGTCATCGCCTTCGAGGGCGAACCACGCGACCTCGGCGCGGGCCGATGCGCGGACGACGTCGACGACACGCGGATCGGCCGCGGCCGCGACGATGAGGCCGCTCTCGGGGACACGCTCGACGAAGCCGCGGAAGGCCGCGAGGTAAGAGGCCTCGTCCGGGTAGATGTCGACGTGGTCGTGCTCGATCGACGTGAGGATCGCGACCTCGGGCCGGTAGTGCCAGAACTTCGGGGTCTTCTCGAAGAAGGCGGTGTCGTACTCGTCGCCCTCGACGACGAACGGCGTCTTCCTGCGCGACATGCCTTCACCCGTGACGAGCGGCAAACGACCGCCGCGGGCCACGTCGCCGGGGACGCGGAAGCTCACGTCGAAGTTCTTGGGCAAGCCGCCGATGAGGAAGCCCGGGTCGCGGCCGGCTTCGTGGAGGAGCCACGCGCAGAGGGCGCTCGTGGTGGTCTTGCCGTGCGTGCCGCCGACGACGAGCGGAGAGCGGTGCACGAGCAGGAGCTCGGCGAGCGCGTGGGGCATGCTCTTCGTCGGGATGCCGCTGTCGAGCGCGGCGCGGGCCTCCGGGTTCGTTGGACGGCAAACGTTTCCGATGACGACGAGATCGGGGCGCGGTTCGAGGTGCTTCGGGTCGAAGCCCTCCATGAGCCGGATGCCCCAGCGTTCGAGGGCGGGGCCCATGGGAGGATAGAAGGCGACGTCGGAGCCGGAGACGTCGTGCCCGCTGGCCTTGAACAGCCCGGCGAGCGCGCCCATCCCGGTCCCTGCCACGCCCACGAGGTGCACGTGCATGGCGGCGAGTTTGCTATAGGAAGGTGGGAGGGCGCCACGCTCAAAGCGCCGCGACGAACACCACGTTTGATTCCCGGTCGGGCTTCCGATAAAGCCGGGTTCATGAAGAAGGTTTCGAGCGCGCTCGTCGGCTTGTTCTTCGCGGGATCCCTGCTCGTCGCGGCGTGTAGTCCGCCCAAGCAGGCAGAGGTGCCGGACGTCGACAAAGACACGGGCGGCCAGGACATGGCCGGCGAGGAGGCGGCGCCGAAGCCGGTGGAGGAAGGCGAAAAGCCCGCGGATGCAGGCGAGATGAAGCAGAAGTGCTGCGCCTCCTGCAAAGAAGCGTTGGCGACGGATCGTTCGGGCACGTCGCCGGACCAGATCCCGTGTGCCGACTTCACCGCGGCGCTGAGCCCGTGGTGCCTCGAATACTTCCGCGCGAATCCGACGAAAGCCTCCGAGTGCCAGTGATCATCTCCCCTCTCCCGAGAGGGAGAGGGGCTGGGGGTGAGGGAATCGTCCGATCCAAGGTTCGCGCCCGGGTCGTGTAGACTGCGGACATGGCGCGACCTTCTCGTCCTCCCGGCTTCGACATGACGTACCGCCCGGACAGCACGGTGTCGTTCGGGCCGCCGCTGAAGGAACGCCTTCCCTGGCTCGCCTACCTCGCGGTCGCGCTGCTCATCTCGGGCGCGATCGTCTACGGGCAACACGCCCCGACGAACTCCTGGCTGTTCAAGTACGTCGTCGAGGACGATCGCCACCGCATCATGCCGGCCAGCGTGTGCGCGATCATCCTGTTCTGCAGCGCGATCGCCGGGGTGTTGCGCGACCAGATGCGCGGCGTGGTGGTGAACCCGGAGGGCATCGTGCTGCGCGAGCTGCTCTCGTTCGGGGTGCCGCGCGTGCGCCGCTGGAGCTGGTCGCAGATCGACAAGGTGCGCATCCCGAAGACCGAGCAGAAGGGGCAGGAGCTGCCCGTCCTGCGCGGCAACATCGGGCTCGATCTCTGGGACGGGACGAGCACGCTCCTGCCGCCCGTGAACAACATGCTGGAGCTCGCGATGATGCTCGAGCGCGTGGCCCTCGCCCGCGCGATCCCGCTCGAAGGCACGACGGGCATGCTCGACGACCTGCAAGCCGCCGGCGTCGACAGCAAGCGCGCGCCCGCAGCCTGATTACTGCCTGTTTTTCTCCTCGAAAGAAGACGTCATCGCCGCCCGCAAGGGTGCGTCCGAAAGGATGTCGAGCGCCGTGAGCGCCATCGCCTGCGCCGCCGCCATCATCGCCTCCGCGCCTCGATCGCTGTCCGCATACCGCGCGAACGGGCGCTCGTGGCACATCGTCTCGCCCTCGTCGCAGATCGCGATCAGCGGGTGGATCGAGGGGATCACGTGCGAGACGTCGCCCATGTCGGTCGAGCCCATGCTGCGCACGGGGTCGACCAAGCGCGCAGGCCTGCCGAGCGCGGCGAGGTGCTCGCCGAAGCGGCGCGCGAGCGGGATGTTCGGGCGCAGATCCTTGTAGCCGCCCCGAACCTCGATCTCGACCTCCACGCCACACGCGATCGCCGCGCCGCGCGCACATCGCTCGACGAGCGCGCGCACCATCGAGAGCTCGGCGAACGACGGCGCGCGCACCGCGAAGTCGACCACGGCGCGCTCGGGGATGATGTTGACCGCCTGGCCGCCCTCGACGACGACGCCGTGCACACGCGTGCCGTCCCGCAGTTGCACGCGTTGCGCGTCGACGAGGTGCATCGTCGCGAGCGCCGCCGCGAGCGCGCTCTTGCCCTCCCACGGGGCCATCGCCGCGTGCGAAGGCACGCCCTTGAAGCGGAGCGAGAGCCAGTAGCTCGCGAGGGAGGTCGGCGCGAGAAGATCGCAATCGTAGGGGTGAAACATGATCGCGGCCGTGACGCCCTCGAACACGCCGGCCTGGAGCAGGCGGATCTTGCCGCCGCCGCCCTCTTCCGCAGGCGTGCCGATGATCTCGATCGTGCCCGCGAAGGACGGCCGCGCGCGTGCAATCGCGAGGAACGCGCCGAGCGCGCCGCCGGCGATCAGGTTGTGGCCACACGCATGTCCCATCTCGGGGAGCGCGTCGTACTCGGCGAGGATCGCCACGCGCGGGCCCGCGCCGTCGCCGAGGCGCGCGCGGAACGCCGTCGCGAGGCCACCCGTGCCGCGTTCGACGGGGACACCCTCGGCCTCGATCGCATCGCAGATCCATGCTGCGGCGCGCGTCTCTTCGAACCGTAACTCCGGGTGCGCGAAGATGCGCGACGCGACGTCGCGGACGATCGGCGCGACGGCACGCGCGGCCGCGAGGATGGCTTCCGTGTAGGGTCGATCGACGGACGTCGTCTGCATGGATAGATCGCGCAGCATACAGCCCTCTCGCGCGGCGCGCCCGTGACGCGACGCCGCGCCGGGATGCGTTAAGCTCGGCCCATGCCCCGCGCCTCGATGCTGTCCGAGGTCCTCCGCCGGCGCTTCGATCCAGCCCTCGAAGCGGTGATGCGCAAGCTCAGCCGCCACGACGTGCGCGGTCCCCTCCGCGCCGCGCTCGCGCTGCACCGCAACAAAGCCATGCGCCGCACGATCGAGCGATTCGCACCCGCGGTCGCCCCGCTCGAACATGCCGTGCTGCAAGGCGATGGCGCGGCGATCGAGCGCTTCGACACGCTCGTCGCCGAGGCCGTCACGGCGATGCGCGCCGAGCGGCCGAGGGATCTCGATGGAGACGGAGGCTCGCGGCTCACGGAGCTCTTGCATGCGGTGGACGCGCGTCTCTATCGCGATCGACCGGAGCTCATGGATGATCCGAGCTTCCCGGAGGACGAGCGGACGCACGCGCTCGACGTGCTCGATCGGTTCAACCACTGCACGGGGATCTACGAGACGGTGAAGGCCGCGATCGATCCGCTGGTGGAGGCGGCGAGCGCGGGAGGAAAGCGGCCGATCGTGCACGACGTCGCGGCGGGGCACGGCGGGCTCTCGCTCTACCTCGCCGAGCGGTTCGGGGAGCGGGTCGCGATCGAGGCGAGTGATCTGCGGGAGGAGTACCTCGCGCTCGGGCGCGCGCAGGCGGCCGAGCGCGGACTCTCGGTGCGGTTCTCGGTCGAGGACGCGCTCGCGCTCGGTGGGCTCGAGGAGCGGGGCGTGGACGTGATCACCTGCACCCAGGCGATCCACCATTTCCCGCCGGGGATGATCGCGCGGATGATGGGCGAGGCGGCGCGGCGCGCGCGCGTCGGCGCGTGTTTCATCGACGGGGAGCGGAGCTACACGTCGCTCGGGCTCGTGGCGCTCGTCGGAGCCCTGTACGGTCGGACGTACACGTTCTACTACGACGCCGTGACCTCGATCCGACGCATGTTCTACGAGGAAGAGCTCGCGCTCGTCGCGGCGCTCGCGCCGGGGATGCCCAAGGTGCGCGTGGAGACGGGCATCGCCCCGCCATCGCACGTCTACGTGCGGATCACGCGGGAGTCATGATGGAGCCGCGCCACGTCTTTCTCCTCGGCGCGCTCGCCCTCGCGGCGTGCAACACGTCCTCGCCGCCCGAGCCCACGCCCGAGCCGCGCCCAGAGGCCGCGACGCCGCGCCCGCCGCCGTTCGATCCGAAGAAGGTGACGCTCGACGACAAGGCGATGGGCACGCACGTCGTGATCACGACGTACACCACGCGCGAGCTCGACGAGGCGGCGATCCGGCCGAAGCTCGACAAGGCGCTCGCCGAGATCCGCAGGCTCGAGCGGCTCATGACGACCTGGCGCGACGACAGCGAGATCTCGCGCATCAACCAGGCCGCGGGCAAGCAGGCCGTCGCCGTCGGGCCCGAGACGTTCGAGGTGATCAAGAAGAGCATCTCGGTCGCCGATCGCTCGGAGGGCGTCTTCGACATCTCGTTCGAGGCGATGCGGGATCTCTGGCGCTTCGACGAGAACAAGGTCGAGGAGGTGCCCTCGAAGGCCGACATCGACAAGGCGCGCGCGCTCATCGATTACCGCAAGATCAAGCTCGACCACGACGCGCGCAGCGTGCTGCTGCAGAAGCCCGGCATGCGCTTGAGCCTCGGCGGCATCGCCAAGGGTTACGCCGTCGACGCCGCGGCGAAGGTGCTCGCCGCCGAGGGGCTCGCGTCGTTCTACGTGCAGGCCGGCGGCGATCTCTACGTGCGCGGCAAGAAGCCCGACGGCTCGCCTTACCGTGTCGGCGTGCGCGATCCACGCGGGCAAGGGCCGAACGACTACTTCGCGATGATCGACGTCACCGACCACGCGTTCTCGACGGCCGGCGACTACGAGCGCGCCTTCGTGAAGGACGGCAAGCGCTGGCACCACATCATCGATCCACGCACGGGGTATCCCGCGATGAAGAGCCGCAGCGTGACCGTGTGGGCCAAGGACGCGTTCACCGCCGACGGGATCGACGACGCGATCTTCATCCTCGGCCCCGACAAGGGCCTTTCGATCTGCGAGGAGCTCGACGACTGCGGCGCGGTCGTCGTGGACGAGCACAACAAGGTGTGGGTCTCGAAGCGGCTGGAGAGCAAGATCCAGATGCTTCGAGATCCAACGGATGGGGTTTAGCCGCTAGACGCCGCGGAAGGCGGGCTTGCGCTTCTCGGCGAACGCGCGCAGCGCTTCGAGCCGATCCTCGCTGCGCAGCGTCTCGTCGTAGTAGACGCGTTCGAGCTCGAGGCCGAGCTCGAGCGGCACCTCGTAGGACGTGTCGATCGCCCGGAGCGCGGCGCTCTGCGCGATCGGCGCGCCGCTCGCGATGGGCTCGATCCAGGCGATCGTGTCGTCGAGGACGTTCGTGCCCGCGGGCGAGACGCGGTTCACGAGCCCCCACGCGAGCGCCTCGGCCGCGCCGAGCTTCCGGCCGAGCAGGATCATCTCCTTGGCGCGCGCGTCCCCCACGACACGCGGCAGACGCTGCGTGCCGCCTGCGCCCGGGATGATGCCGAGCGTGGTCTCGGGGAGCGCGAGCTCGGCGTGCGGCGCCGCGACGCGCAGGTCGCAGATCAGCGCGAGCTCGAGCCCGCCGCCGAAGGCGACGCCGTTGATCGCCGCGATCACGGGCTTCTCGCTTCGATCGAGCACCCCGAGCTCGCTGCGGTAGAGGCCGACCTGCTTGCGCACGTCGTCGGGGCTCATGCCCTGGCGCTCCTTCAGATCGGCGCCCGCGCAGAAGGCCTTGTCGCCCGCGCCGGTGAGCACGATGGCGCGGACCGACGGATCGCTCACGAGCTCCTTGCCGAGGCGACCGAGGGCGTAGAGGGTCTCGCGCGAGAGCGCGTTGCGACGATCGGCGCGGTCGATCACGAGCACGCCGACGGCGCCGCGACGCTCGACTTTCACGGGGGAGGTTTGATCGGACATGCGCTCGTGCGTAGCGAAGGCGGGCTCGCGCGCAAAGAGGCTCGTCGTTGTGCGATGCTCGTGCCTTGCGACATGAAACGGCAAACAGGTACGGGGCGGCTTGAAAAACGAAACGTCGTGGGGTGCGGGCTCCTCGGCCTGTGGATGGCCTGTGCGGCGGCGTGCTCGCCCGACGTAGGGCCCGGCGTGACGAGCGGGACGGGCGGCTCCGGCGGCGCCGGCGGATCGGGCGGATCCGGCGGCGTGGGCGGCGCGGGAGGCGCGGGAGGTGCAGGCGGCGATGGCGGACCGGGCCCGACGCCCGCGTTCGGGCACGTGTGGAGCAAGAGCTTCGGCGAGACGGACATGCAGTCGATCGAGAGCGTCGCGATCGATCCGGCGACGGGCGACGTCGTGGCCGTCGGATCGTTCCGAGGCGTCGTCGACTTCGGCGGCGGACCCCTCGTGAGCACGGGGGAAAACGATCTCTTCGTCGCTCGCTTCGGACCCCTCGGCGAACCGAAGTGGAGCAAACGCTTCGGCGACGCCGCGAACCAAGAGGCCTTCGCGGTCGCCATCGATCCCGCCGGATCGATCTACATCGGCGGCGCGATCCAAGGCGCCATGGACTTCGGCGACGGACAGATCCTGACGAGCGCGGGCAACGACGACGCCTTCGTCGCGAAGCTCGACGCGCAGGGCAACCTCGCCTGGGCCAAACGTTTCGGTGACGCCAAAGTCCAGCGCACGACGCGGATCGTGATCACACCGTCCGGACGCATCGTCCTCGGCGGCTCCTTCACCGGCACGATCAACTTCGGCGGCACGGACCTCGTCTCCGCGGGATCGAGCGACATCTACGTCGCCGAGCTCGACGCCGAGGGCGCGCACGTCTTCTCGCGGCGCTTCGGCGGCGGAAGCTTCGAAGACCTCGGCGGGCTCGCGGTCGATGCCACGGGATCGCTGCTCGTCACGGGCACCTTCGACACCACGATCGACTTTGGCCCCGTCGCTGGCGGCGCGCTCACGAGCATCGGCGGACACGACATCTTCTTCGCCAAGCTCTCCGCGAACGGCACCGGCCTCTGGGCGCGTCGCGCGGGCGACGCCGGGCCCCAACGTGGGCTCGCGATCGCGGCGGCGCCGAACGGCGACGTGATCATCGCGGGCGAAGCCTCCGGCACGCTGTACCTCGACGCCCCCGTGCTCTACGCGAAGGGCGACCGCGGCCTCTACCTCGCGCGGTACACGTCGAGCGGCGGCATCGTCTGGGGCCAGATGTTCGGCGGCGAGCTCTCCGGCACGTTCGGCGTCTCGCTGCGTGTGGATCCCACCTCGGAGAGCATCCTCGCCGCGGGCTTCTTCGACGACGAGGTCGACTTCGGCGGCGGACCTCGCTCCTCGGCGGGCAACGTCGACGTGTTCGTCGCGCGCTTCACGATGGACGGCGTGCACCTCGGCTCGCGCACGTTTGGTGGTCCAGGCGCCGACGGCGCGCTCGCCCTCGACCTCGGCCCGCAGGGTGACGTCGTGATCGGCGGCGCGTACGCGGGCTCGATCGACTTCGGCGGCGGCGCGTTCACGACCACGAGCACACTCGACGCGAGCGGGTTTTTGGCGCGCCTCTCCCCCTGAAGTCGGGCCCCACGCGGCTGATCCGAGGAGCGCCGATCCATGGCATGCTCGGATCGATGATAGGCAGGATCCAAAGGGGTTTGGCTTGGTCTCATCGGCACCTCGGCGCCTTGATCGGCGCCGCTTCGATCATCGCCGTCGGGGCGGCCGCGTGCACGCCGGAGGAGCGCGACTTCGGCGACACGACGAGCTCGAGCGGCTCGGGCGGCGCCGGCGGCAGCATGGGCTGCGCGGAGAACGAGCAGAGGGCCTGCTACACCGGACCTCCTGGCACCGAGGACATCGGCGCCTGCAAGAAGGGCATCCAGATCTGTCTGCCGAACGGCTCGGGCTTCGGCGAGTGCTCCGGTGATGTCCTGCCGCAAGCCGAGAACTGCCTCACGCCCGAGGACGAGGCGTGCAACGGCGACGATCCGGCCGAATGTCCGCCGCTCGATCACGTGTGGAGCAAGGGTTTTTCCACGGCCGACGAGATCTACATCCGGGCCGTCGCGGTCGACCCGAAGACGCACGACATCGTAATCACGGGCGAGCTCCGCGGCACGCTCGATCTCGGCGGCGGACCGCTCGCGAGCACGGGCAGCTCCGACATCCTGCTCGCGAAGTTCAGCGCCGACGGCACGCACCAGTGGAGCAAGCGCTTCGGTGACGCGTCGTCGCAATCGAGCGCCGGCGTGGCGATCGACGCGTCCGGGATGATCTACCTCGTGGGCGCGGTCTCCGGCGCGATCGACCTCGGCGACGGGACGCTCACGAGCGCGGGCAGCACCGACGCGCTCGTCGCGAAATTCCAGCCGAGCGGCGAGGTCGTGTGGGCCAAGCTCTTCGGCGACACGGGCTCGCAACGCGCCACGGCCGTCGCGCTCACGCAGGCGGGGCAGGTCGTCGTCGGCGGCGAGTTCCAGGGCACGATCAACCTCGGCGGCGCGGCGCTCACGGCCCCGATGGACACGGACCTGTTCGTCGCGCGGCTCGATGGATCGGGCTTCCACTCGATGTCGCGCCGCTACGGCGGCGGGGGCTTCGAGGAGATCGTGGGCCTCGCGGTCGACACGAAGGACAACATCGTCCTTACGGGCCACTTCAGTGGATCGGTCGATTTCAGCGTCGCGGGCATGTTCACGAGCGCCGGCAGCAACGACGTGTTCACGCTCAAGCTCATGCCGAACGGCAACCCCGTCTGGGCCAAGCAATGGGGCGACACCGCCAATCAAGAGGCCCTCGGGATCGCGGTCACGCCGAGCGACGAGGTCGTCCTCTCGGGGCGCTTGGCCGGCGTCATCAGCTTCGACGACGGCTCCACGATCGAAGCCGCGCCCATGGCGACGAACGCGTACCTCGTGAAGCTCGCGTCGGACGGCACGCTCGCGTGGAGCAAGGTCGTCGGCGGACCAAAATCCCTCTCCGACTGGGGCGTGTCGCTCGGCGTGGCGAACGGGCGCATCGTGACCGCGGGTTGGTTCAGCGATACGGTCGACTTCGGCGGCGGACCGCTGACCGCGTCCACGCAGGTGAGCCCCTTCGTCGCGCAGTTCGAATTCGACGGAACACACCGGAGGTCGCGCACGTACACGACCGACATGCCGGCCGGCGTGCTCGCGCTCGGCGTCATGCCCACCGGCGATCCGATCCTCGCGGGCCTGAGCTACACGCCGATCGATCTCGGCGGCGGCGTGCTGAAGCCGGACAACGCCCAGCAAGCGCTCCTGTTCCTCGCGCGTCTCTTGCCCTAAGGAAATCCTTTCATGTTCGAAGCAATGAAACGTGTTTCGCTCACCCTCGCCGGCATCGCCTCGCTCGGCGCGATGGCGCTCGTGGCGTGCTCTCCGGAGGAGCGTGCGTTTGGTACGTCGGGCACGGGCGGCGCGGGCGGCGCGGGCGGCAGCGGCGGCGGCATGGTGTGCACGCCCGACGAGCAGCGGTCCTGTTACACCGGCCCGCCCGGCACCGAGGACGTCGGCACCTGCAAGCCGGGCATCCAGGTCTGCCTGCCGAACGGCACGGGCTTCGGCGAGTGCGGCGGCGAGGTGCTGCCGCAGGCCGAGGACTGCCTGACGACCGAGGACGAGGCGTGTAACGGCGTCGATCCGCTCGAATGTCCGGCGCTCGGCAACGGCTGGCTGAAGACGTACGGCGAGCTGTTCTCCCCGCAGATGATCTCGGACGTCGTGATCGCCCCCGACGGCAACATCGTCATCGCGGGCGGGTTCGGCGGGACGATCGACCTCGGCGGCGGCCCTCTCGCGAGCACGGGCAGCTACGACATCCTCCTCGCGAAGCTCACGCCGAAGGGCGAGGTCGTCTGGGCCAAGCGCTTCGGCGACGCGGCCCAGCAACAAGCGAACGCCGTCGCCGTCGACAAGAACGGCGCGATCTACGTCGGTGGACGCGTGTTTGGCGCGGTCGACTTCGGCGGCGGCGTGCTCACGAGCGCGGGCTCGGGTGACGTGTTCGTCGCGAAGTTCGACGCGAACGGCGATCACGTCTGGAGCAAGCTCTTCGGCGACACGGCTTCGCAAGACCTGCGATCGATCGTGGTCACCAAGGCGAACCAGGTGATCGTCGCCGGCAACTTCGCGGGCACCATCGACTTCGGCGGCGCGCAGATCCCGTCCGCCGGCGGCAACGACATCTTCCTGGCGAAATTCGACGAGACCGGCTTCCACGCGGCCTCGCGGCGCATGGGCGGCATGGGCGCCGACGAGGTCCGCGCGATCGCCGTCAACGACATGGACCAGGTCGTCGTCACGGGCGTCTTCGCCAGCACGATCGAGCTCCCCACGGGAAACGTGATCACGAGCAAGGGTGGGCTCGACATTTTCGCCGCGCAGTTCTCGCCGAGCTTCACGCCGCTCTGGGCCCATGGATGGGGCGACTCGTTGGGACAGCAAGCGTTCGATGTCGCGATCGCGTCGAACGGCGACGTGTTCCTCACGGGCGCGTTCGAGGGCACCCTCGACTTCTTCGGGCAGACGCTCCAATCGCCCGATCCCGCCGCGCGCGCGCTCTACGTGGCGCGCATCGCGGGCACCGGAGACAGCGTCGTCTGGGCGAAGGCGATCGGCGACACGACGTCGTACGTGACGCAGGTGAGCCTCGCGTTGAACACGGCCGATCAGCTCGCGCTCGCCGGCACGTCCCAGGGCGGCATGGACTTCGGCGGCGGGCTCCTCATGGCCATCGAGGCCGGCGACGTGTTTTTCGCGAAGCTAGGCAGCGACGGCGCGCACGTCTCGTCGCGTGTCCTCTTGAGCGGCGGCAGCAAAGGCAACGACGCGGCGAACTCGGTGCTCGCGCTCGCGCTCTTGCCGACGGGCGATCTGATCGTCGGCGGTCAGAACCGCGCCGCGTTTGTGATCAACAAGGCGCTCGTCGGCCAGCCCGACCCGAAGGACGGCGACGCGTTCCTCGGGCGCTTCTTGCCCTGACGACGGCGGCTACCGGCCTCCGCGCGCCTTCTTCCCCATCTTCGACAGAAACGGCCGCACGAGCGCCTTCGGCAGCGCGTCCACCGTCATCGCCATCGCCCGCGGCACGACGCCCGGGATGACGCGCGCTTGCCCTCGCTTGAGCCCCGCGACCGCCTCTTCCGCGCACGTCACCGCGTCCACGTAGACTGCTTTCGGAAGCTCCGGCCGCACGTCGCTCCCCGCGACCTCCTGGAACTCCGTCGGCACCGGGCCCGGACAAACCACCGTCACCGACACGCCCGTCCCGGAGAGCTCCGCGCGCAGGCCCTCGCTCAGGTGGTTCACGTACGCCTTGCTCGCCGCGTACGTGCTCATCGCGGGCGACGGCAGGATCCCCGCGATCGATCCGACGTTCAGGATCGCCCCGGATCCACGCGCCACCATCGGCGGCACGAGCCGCGAGAGAAGCATCGTCGTGCTCACCACGTTGAGCTCGAGCATCCGCTCGATCTTCTCCCAGTCGCGCTTCTCGAGCAGGCCGTAGTCGCCGAAGCCCGCGTTGTTCACGAGCACGTCGATGACCTCGCCCGCCTGCGCGAGGTCGTCGAGCATCGCGCCGAGCGCCTTCCTGTCGAGCAGGTCGACCGCGCGCACGAGCACCCGCAGGCCCGGACGCGCGGCCGTGAGCTCACGCGCGAGCTCGTCGAGCCGCTCGCGCCTCCGCGCCACGAGCACGAGCGCCGCGACCTCGCGGCCGAGCACACGCGCGAGCTCGCGGCCGATCCCCGCGGACGCGCCGGTGACGAGCGCCGTTTTACCGCGAAGCTCGTTCATCCTTCTTCCTCTTCTTGCCCTTGTCGCCGGACTCTTTTTCGGCCTCGTGTTTGTCCGCGGCGCGCACGTGGTGGACGCCGTTCGGCTTGCTCTCGGCCTCCTTCGGCGCGAGCAGCGCCTCGAGCTTGCCGAGGCGCGCCTTGAGGTCGGCGTGCTCGCTCCGCAGCGCCTCCAGGTCCTCGCGCAGCCGCTCGGACTCGCGCTTGCCTGCGCCGCCGAGGTCCCGCAACGCCTCGCGGATCCGCCGGCGCACGCGGCCGTCGAGCTCGCGTTCGAGGTGGCGCGAGAGCGGCCCGCGGGACTTCGCGTCGCCGATGTCGACGAGCGCGCGCACCACGTCCACCTTGAGGTACGGATCCGACTGATCGAGCAGATCCTCCAGCGCCTCGCGCACCTTGCGATCCGTCGAGAGCTTCGGCAGCGCCGTGATCGCGGCGCGCCGGCCGCGCGTGGGGATGCCGTACCGGGTCCGCGTGAGCACGTGCGCCTGCGCGCGCTCGTCACGCAGGGCCGCGAGCCCATCGAGCGCGCCCGCGCGGACGATGTCCGACCACGAGGGACGATCGAGCACCTCGATCAACGTGTCGAACGCGACGCCCTGCCGAGTCGCGCCGAGCGCGCGCGCGGCCTCCGCTTCCACGAGGTAACTCGCGTCCCGGAGCGCGAGGCTCTTCAGCGCCTCCGCGGCCTGGGCCTTGCGGAACTTGCCGAGCGCCGCCGCGACCGCGCGCCGCACCTTCGCGTGCCCCGTCCGCGCGTGGGCGAGCAGGTGCGCGAGCGCGTCGTCGCTGCGCACGTCGCCGAGCGCCGAGGCCGCCTCCGCGCGCACGCCCCAGAACTCGTCCTCCTTCGCGAGCGCCGCGCCGAGCGCGCGTGTCGTCGCCGGATCGTCGAGCTTGCCCATCAGGCTCGCGGCGAGCAGCCGCCCGCGCGCCGTCGTCGCGCCGGCGAGCTGCGCGCGCAGCATGTCGGCCGGGCACTCGACCCGCACGTCGCCCACGATCCGGAGCTCCGGATCCACCACGACGAACGCGGGCCGCTTGGGCACGCGGATCGTGAACGTCGCCGCCTGCGACTCCACGCGCCGCACCTCGCGCCGCACCTCGCCGTCGATGGCGATGTCGAGCTCGAGGTCGAGCGCGAAGACGTGCGTCCCGGCGTCGTCCTTGTCCTTCTCCTTGCTCTCTTTCGCGGCCTGCGCCTGCTTGACCGACACGGTCAGGGCCTCGCCCCCGTGATCGATCTTCACCTCGAGCTCCGGGTGCCCGGCGCGGAACACCCACTGCTCGAAGAAGCGCTCCAGGCTCTTGCCGCTCGCCTCTTCGAGCGCGCGCATGAGGTCGCGCGTCTCCACGATCCCGCGCGCGTGCCGCTCCAGGTACGTCTTGATGCCGCGCCAGAACGCCGCGTCGCCGAGCTCGAGCCGCAGCATGTGCAGGACGCACGCGCCCTTCTCGTAGAGGTGACGATCGAAGATGTCGATCGGCGCCTCGTAGTCCTGGCACACGATCGGACGCCGGTAGCGCCCGCCGGCCTCGCCGAGGTAGGCCGCCACGTCGCCGCGCACGCCGTGCTCGTACTCGTCGCGGCCGAGGTACCCCTCGCGATCGACGTGCTCCATGTACGTGGCAAAACCCTCGTTCAGCCACGCGTGGGACCAGTCGCGGCACGTCACGAGGTCGCCGAACCAGTGGTGCGCGAGCTCGTGCGCGATGAGGTCGTCGGCCGTCACGTCGATCGCGGCGCGCTCGTCGAGCAAGATGTGCTCGTACATCGTCGTCGCAGTCGTGTTCTCCATCCCGCCGAAGATGAAGTCGCTCACCACGATCTGCGAGTACGTCTCCCACGGGTACGCGACGCCCGTGAGCTTGCCGAAGCGGCGCACCATGTCCGGCGTCCGCCGGAACGTTCGTTTGCCCTCGTCGGTTTTTCCTTTGGGCACGAAGTAATGCAGGCGAACGCCGTCGGCCTCGTCGTCGATGCGCTCGAACTCGCCCGCGACGAGCGTGAACAGGTAGCTCGGGTGCGGGTCGTCCATCCGGTAGCGGTAGACGCCGCGCTGCTCCTCGTCCTCGTCGCTCTCGCGCGCGCCGTTCGACAGCGCGAACCAGCCCTCGGGCACCGTCACGCGCAGCGAGGTCGACTGCTTGTTGTGCGGTTTGTCGATGCACGGGAAGAAGTGCCGCGCGTCCTCGTCCTGGCACTGCGACCAGACCTGCGCGGGCCGATCACGCACGTGCTCGTCCGGCGCGAGGAAGTAGAGCCCCCGCCGCGGCGTCGCCGAATACCGCACCCGCACCGTCACGCGCGAGACCGCCTCGGGGATCGACACGCGCAGCGTCTGCCCGTCGTACACGTGGTCGACCGGAGCGAATTTGCCCGCGTCGCCCGCGCGGAGCTCGACCGCTTCGAGGTCGAAGCCCACGGCGTCGAGCGCGAGCTCCTTGGCGCCCGCGTCGATGCGCGCGACGTCGAGCGTCGCCTCGCCCGAGACCGACTTCTTCGGCACGTCGAGGCGAAGGTCGAGCGCGATGTGCGTGACCGAAAACGGCCGAGCCCGTTCGTAGACGCGCTGCACGCCGGTGAGCGCGAACGGGCGCCCGGAGGCAGCGGAGGCGGACGAGTGGCCGTAGGACGAAAGCGTTGATCCGCACGCGCAGCGGTCGTGGAGGCGGTGCTCGAGGCTCATCGGGCGGCGAGTCTTACCCAACAAACTCGCCGAGCAAAGCCCCTCGCCCCGGGAAAACCGCGCTAGCCTCGCCCCGCGCCCATGAACCGCCGCGGACGCACGCCTCTGCTCGCCGGGGGGACGGGCCCGAAAAGCCCGGCCGGAGCCTCGTCGCGCCCGCGATCCGGGCCCCAGGGCCCCGCGCAGCACACGCTCTTCGCGGCGCAAAAGGCCGCTCCCTCGAAGGACGGCACCGTGACCCTCGAAGGCGAGGTCGTGCGTGTCACCTACGAGAACGACCAGACGGGCTTCCGGGTCGTGAAGGTCGCGATCGACGGCCACGAGGCTCCCCTGCCCTGGGTCGGCCGCTTCCAGCCCGTCGCTCCCGGCACGCGCGTCCGAGCGACCGGTCGCTACGAACGGGATGGTCGCCACGGCGACCAGCTCCGCGTCGAAACACTGCTCGAGATTGCACCACAGACTTTGCAGGGCCTCGAGAAGTACCTCGGCTCGGGCATGGTCCACGGGGTCGGGCCCGTGTTCGCCAAGCGGATCGTCGAGGCGTTCGGCGAGGACGCGCTGCGCGTGCTCGACGAGGAGCCCGAGCGCCTCGGCGAGGTGCCGGGGCTCGGAGCACGACGCGCCGAGGCCGTGGCCAAGGCGTGGGCGTCGCAGCGCGTCATCCGCGACATCATGATTTTCCTCCAGCAGCACGGCGTCTCGCCCGCGCTGGCGACGCGCATCTACAAGCGGTTCGGCGCCTCCGCGATCGAGATCGTCAAGCGCGCGCCCTACCGGCTCGCGCTCGACGTGTGGGGCGTCGGGTTCAAGACGGCCGATCAGATCGCGCGCGCCATCGGCGTTTCGCCGGACGCACCCGAGCGCGCGCAGGCCGGCGTGCTGCAGATGCTGAGCGACCTCGCGGGCAAGGGGCACGTGTACGCCGAGCGAAACGCGCTCGTCTCGGCGACCGCGCTCATGCTCGAACGCGAGGAGGAAGGCGTCGATCGCGCCATCGACGTGCTCGCGCTCTCAGGCCGCGTGCGCGTCGAGACGTTCCCCTCGGGCGAGGTCGCCGTCTACGAATCGTCGCTCTACGAAGCGGAAGCGCGCCTCGCCGATCGCCTGCTCGCGCTCCTCCGCGCGACCGGTCGTCCCCTCTCGGGCCGCCGCGGCGAATCGCCGGACGCCGTCGCCAAGGCCGCCATCGAGAGCTTCGAGGCCCGCACGCGTGTCGCCCTCGCGCCCGCGCAACGCGACGCGATCGAGCAAGCCGCGCGGAGCAAGGTCCTCGTGATCACGGGCGGCCCCGGCGTCGGAAAAACCACGATCGTCCGGGCGATCCTCTCGCTCTTCGACCTCGCGGGCCACACGGTGCGCCTCTCCGCGCCCACGGGCCGCGCCGCCAAACGCATGAGCGAGGCCACGGGGCGCGAGGCCGTCACGCTCCACCGCATGCTCGAGTTCGACCCGAAGGAGCGTGGCTTCCTCCGCAAGAAGAGCCGCCCGATCGAGGCCGACGTGATCATCGTGGACGAGGCCTCGATGATCGACCTGCCGCTCTGCGACGCGCTCACGCAGGCCGCCTCCGACGGCGCGCGGCTCGTGCTCGTCGGCGACGTCGATCAGCTCCCGTCCGTCGGCCCGGGCGCGGTCCTGCGCGACGTCATCGCCTCGGGCGCGATCCCGACGGTGCGCCTCTCGCAGATCTTCCGCCAGGCCGAGGGCAGCCTCATCGTCCAGAACGCGCACCGCATCCACGACGGCGAAAAACCCGAGGGCGCGACCGACAAGCGCGGCGAATTCTTTGTCTTCCAACGAAGTACGCCCGAGGAGGCCGCCGCCACGATCCACGAGCTCGTCACCGAGCGCATCCCACGCGGCTTCGGCCTGCATGCCGTGCGCGACGTGCAGGTCCTCTCCCCGATGAACAAGGGCCCCGTCGGCACGATCGCGTTGAACGAGGTGCTCCAGCGCTCGCTCAACCCGGACGGCCCTTCGGTCACCCGCGGCGGCAAGCTCTTCCGCCTCGGCGACAAGGTCATGCAGCTCAAGAACGACTACGACCGCGAGGTCTACAACGGCGACGTCGGCCTCATCCGCGCGATCGACGCCGAGCAAGGCACGCTCACGGTCACGTTCGACGGCCGGGACGTCACCTACGAAGAGAGCGACCTCGACGAGCTCGTGCTCGCCTACGCGACGAGCATCCACAAGAGCCAGGGCAGCGAGTATCCGGCCGTGGTGATCACGCTGCTCTCGCAGCACTTCGTGATGCTCTCGCGGAACTTGCTCTACACGGCCGTCACGCGTGGAAAGCGTCTCGTCGTGCTCGTCACGGACGGCCGAGCGCTCAGCCTCGCGCTCTCCGAGACGCGGCGCGAGGAGCGGCAGACCGGCCTCGCCCATCGACTCCGCCGCGGCTGACTCGTTGGTATCGAGGTGCGCGGAACGCCTCGGATCCGCGGGGGGCCGTTGCTCTGATGGGGGCATCCTGCTAGCCTGCCCGCCCCTCGTAACCAACGACATTTCTTTCCCGTTCGACGCGACGTCGAGCGGCGACCGCGGGCGCAAGGCGCGCCCCGCGTTTCCCGGGTGGAGCGACCATGGCGCAGAACGGACAGCAGGGTGGAGTGGCGGCGGGACTTCAGATCACGGGCGGCGCGGCCATCATGGCGCCCGTCAGCGCATTCCCCAACGGAGTGCCTGGCAACGCTCTCATCGTGATTCCCCTGTCGAAGGTCGACGACGAGACCAAGGCCATGCTCGACAAGGGCCCGTCGCTCGTGACGCCCGAGCAGATGTGGAAGCTGCTCGGCTTCAACGGCCCCGCGGTGCAGGTGCAGGACGACCAGGGCCGCCCGATCGCGATCGGCCTCGAAGACCTGCTCTCCGGCCTGGAGAAGCACTGGCAGGAGCAGCCCGACGACCTCAACCGCGCGCGCATCTACGCGCAGGAGCTGCTCAAGTACAACCGCCTGCAGCGCGCCGAGCAGGTCCTCTCGAAGGTCGTGGCGAAGGGCGGCACGGGCGACGACTGGCTCGCGCTCGGCATCGCGCAGCTCCAGCAGGAGAAGTTCGACAAGGCCGAGGGCACGCTGAAGGGCGCCCAGAACCTCCTCAAGGACAACCCCTACCCCTCGCTGCACCTCGCGAAGGTCTACCAGCAGAAGAAGGAAGTCGAGAAGGAGCGCGAGTTCGTCGACAAGGCGATCGGCATCAGCATCGGCTGCATCGATGCGTGGGCCTACCTCTACCAGTACCTCAAGCAGCACGAGGGCGAGGACAAGGCGATCGCCGAGATCGAGAAGATGGCCGCCGACAAGAAGAGCGCCGCGCCGTACATCGCGCTCCAGGGCTTCTTCGCGAATGACGACGCGACCCGTGATCGCGCCGTCACCTACGCGAAGAAGGGCGTCGAGATCGCGCCCGACGATCCGCTCGCGCTCCTCTGCCTCTCGGCGCTCTACGGCCAGAAGGGCGACCTCGAAGCCGTCATCCGGCTCCTCCAGCCGCACGAGGCGAAGATGAGCCGCGACGTGCGCATCGCGAACAACTACTTCGAGGCCCTCTTCCAGTCGCGCCAGATCGAGAAGGTCACGAAGCTGCTCAACGCCCTCGCGGGTTCGCCCAACAAGGAAGTCAAGCAGTTCGCCATCGAGCGCTCGCGCCTCGTCGCGCAGTTCCTGCAGCAGCAGCAGCAGCAGCTCGCCGCCGCCGCCCAGCAGCGCAAGTAACAGCGCAACGCGACCCCACGCGCGGGGGCTCCGCAACCTGCGTCGAGCCCCCGGGCAAACCCCCCGAATCCCTCGCATCGATGACCACGGACGGAGCACGATCCGTCCACTCGGCAATTTCGTGCCGCTCGTCTTTCACATTTGGAAGCGGGCAGAAACCCGGGTAATCTCCGGATCGTGCGCACGTGGCGACCGCGTCCCCCCGTCGTGCTCGTGGTCGATGACGACCCCGACATCTTGAGGCTCCTGGGGATGTGCCTGGAAGCCGAGGGGTGTGAGGTGCGCGAGACGATGTCCCCCGCGGCAGCCCTCGAGCGGCTCGACCGCGTCGACGTCGTCGTCGTCGACCAGCGCATGCCCGAGATGAGCGGCACGGACTTCATCGAGGCCGCGCGCTCGCACGGCTACGACTGCCGCTTCCTCGTGATCTCGGGCAAACGCGGCGCGCGCGCCGAGGCCGCGCAGGCCGGCGCCGAAGGGTTCCTCGCCAAGCCCATCGGCATGCGTGATCTCATCGGCGAGGTCGAACGGCTCTTCTACCTCGGCTTCGCGCCCCCCTCGCACGTGGGCGTCCCGAAGGCGCCTATCTCCGGCGTGCCCTCGCCGAAGAGCTCGTCATAACGTCCCCCAGGCCCGCTCGATCGCCTCAGCGACGCCCGCGTCTTCCGCGCTCCACGCGGAGAGCTGTTCGGTCGCGTGCTCCTTCACGTGCAGCGGCGCGCTGCCCATCGCGAACGATCGCCCCGCGACCTGGAACATCGGCACGTCGTTGAGCCAGTCGCCCACCGCGACGACCTCGTCCACCGTGCAGCCGTGATAGTCCGCGAGCCACGCGATCGCCGTGCCCTTCGTGGGACCGGCCGCGCGCACCACCATCGCGTGCGTGTCGGCCCCGCGTGTCACCGCGAATCGGATGACGAACGCCGCGCCGCCGAGCTCGCCTTCGAGCTCCTCCGCGGCTGCGTGCACGCTCTCCTTCGATCCGATCGCCACGACGGCGAGCAGACCTCGCTCGTGCTCCCAGTACGGGTGCGACGTGACGCTCTCGACGACCGTCACCCGCGGCGACCACGTTCGCACGTAGCTGCTCCACGGCGCGCCTGCGGCGTCGTGCACGATGCTGTCGTGCGCGAACACGAAGCTCGCCGTGCGATGCCGCTCGAGCACGCGCCGGAGCTGCGCGGCGTGATCGCCGGCGAGCGAGGCGTGGTAGTGCTCGCGATCGTCACGCGCGTCGACGATGTGGCTCCCGTCCACGCACGCGATCGGCCCCTGGATCCGCGCTGCCACGGCCGCGTCGCGCGAGCCCGAGTAGAGCCGGCCCGTGCAGATCGTCACGGCCACGCCGCCGCTTTGCAGGCGCTCGATCGCCCAGCGATCACGCTCGTGCAGCGAGCCATCGTGACGGAGCAAGGTGCCGTCGAGGTCGAGGGCCAGGAGCTTGTATGTCATCGCCGCGGTTCGTCCTCGCCGCTCGGCGCGTGAACTTCGTTGGACGTCAAATGGACGACGGGCGATCGACGGGGTTTTTCCCGCCGTATCGCCCGGCTCGTCTCGATCACGAACGCAGAAGGTTCAGGCCGGATAAACCGAGACCTGCTTCTTCGTGTTCGACTTCCACTCGTACTTCACGACGCCCTCCACGAGGGCGAAGAGCGTGAAGTCCTTGCCCGTGCCGACGTTCTTGCCGGCGTGGATCGACGAACCCACCTGCCGCACGAGGATGCTACCCGCCGAGACCTCGGTCCCCGCGTACACCTTCACGCCGCGCTTTTGTGCGCTCGAATCACGCCCGTTACGGGACGAGCCGCCGCCTTTTTTATGAGCCATGCCGGTTTCTCCTAGGCGCTGATGCCGGTGATCTTGAGCTCGGTGTACGGCTGCCGGTGGCCGGTCTTGCGGCGGTAGTTCTTCCGGCGCCGGAACTTGAAGATCACGACCTTCTTGCCGCGATCCTGCGCCTTGATCTGCGCCTCGACCTTTGCACCCGCAACGAGCGGCTGGCCGATCTTGGTGGCCTCGCCGCCGACGAGCAGGACTTCGTTGAACGTAACCGTGTCGCCGGCGTTGCCGCTCAGCTTCTCGACGCGCAGCACCTGGCCTTCGCTGACCCTGTACTGCTTGCCGCCCGTCTTGATGACCGCGTACATGTTCGTGCCCTCGAGCCCTACGACAGTTGCTTCACCGACGCACTCCGCCGGGAAACAAGGGAGCGGAAGTATACGGACGCGCGTCCGTTCCGCAAGCTGATCAAATGCGCCTCCGTCCCTTTGGATCCAGAGCCTCCGCAAGAGGCTGGTCCGGGCAGGCTGGAAACGGGAGCGAAAGGGGGATCAAGGCGGACGAACGGGGCCGTTTCGCCCGCCAGGCGAGGAGGTTCCGATTCCGAGACTGTGGGCGCGCCAGGGGCGGTCTGTCTACCAGCTACCGTGGCTGCCGTGCGAGCCGTGGCTGCCGTGCGAGCCGTGGCTGCCGTGCGAGCCGTGCGAGCCGTGCGACCCGTGCGAGCCATGGCTGCCGTGCGACCCGTGCGAGCCGTGCGACCCGTGCGAGCAGTGCTGCGCCGGGATCACGCCGCCCGCGTCGTCGCCGATTACGCCGGCGCGATCCGCCTCTTCGCTCGCCTTCGCGCCGACCTCGCTCTCCGTCTTGGAGAGCATGCCACCCGGCTTGCGGGAGAAGCTCGGCAGCCCACCTGTTCCGTTGTTCGCCATCGTGGCCTCCCTGATCCCAAGTCCCGTTGCGCCCGCGTCGATCGTTTGCCCTCAAGATGCCGACGACGCGTGGATGAAGTGCGTTCGCGCCCGGACCGTGGTCCAGCGCCGGAGGATCTCGACCGTCTTCGGGTCGTTCTCGCGCAGTTTGTCGAAGAGAAAATCCTGGATGCCCTTGTGGACGGCGCACAAGGTGCTCTCACGCATCCTACCGAAGATCGTGCCCTGCGTCCGGTAGCTGTGCTCGGGCTGAATCCCACAGTACGGCGTGTACGTGCAGTTCACGCAGTCGGGCTGCGCCTCGCGGATCGACGCCATCACGAGCGCGCGCACCGTCTCGTGCTTCATGAGCGAGCGATACGTCGAGGTGAACACGTCGCCGATCTGGAACGCGGGATCGCCGGTCTCGTACATCATCCGGCCTTCGTCGCTCGAGAAGATCTTCCCGTCGTAGTTGTACGCGAGCGCGCCGATCCCCGAGCCGCTCGGATTGCGGATGTCGAGGAAGTTCGGGTCGTCGTCGCCGAGGATCTTCGTGAGGAAGATCGATCCGTACCGCTCGAGGACCTGCTCGCCGCGCCGGTTGAGGTCGAGGATGTGCTCGACCGCGGTCCGGTAGAACGCGTGGTACGCGGCGCGATCGTACTCGACGATCTGCGCGGTCTTGCCCGCGAAGCCGAACGGATCGATGGGGCGGAGGAAGATCGCGCGACACCCGAGGCCGACGTACGTGTCGACGATCTCCTTCGGGTACTTGAGCGCCTCGCGCGTCGTCGTGAGCAGCGCTTCGACGTGGTAGAGCGTCGGGTCGAGGCCGATGTCGATGTAGGCCTTGTTGATGCGCTCGATCCACTTCACGGCCTCGCGATGCGCGTTGCCGCCGGCGAGGATGCGTTGCTTCGTGTGCAGGTGCTCCGGGCCGTCGATGCTCGTGCAGACCTGGACCTTGCGATCGACGAGGAAGGCGAGCTTCTCCTCGTCCATCAAGGCCAGGTTCGAGACCATCGTGAACTCGAGCCCCTTGCCGTAGGCGCGGTTGCGAGCGAGCGCGTACTCGATGACGTGCTTCATCACCGGGAAGTTCGCGAGCGGCTCGCCGCCCTGGAACTCCAGCGTCACCGAGGGCGAGGTCGACTGGAGCATCAGGTCCACGACCTTCTCGCCGATCTCCGGCGTCATGTCGGTGTGGACCGCGTCCATGTTCGCGCGGCTCGCGTGGCAATAGACGCACGTCTCGTTGCAGCGGAGCGTGACGACCGCGATGTGCAGGTTCGGCCCCCAGTTGAGGAACCGCTTCTTGTACGCGATGCGCTCGGCCGCCTTCGCTTGATCGAGCCCCTCGCGGAGGAAGCTCCGCGACGCGAGTCTCTCGTGCAGCGGCGACGCCGGATCGAGCTCGCCGCGCGCGAGCGAGCGGAACTCGTCCTTCGTGACGAAGAGCCAGTCGCCGAGAAAGTTGGTGAGCAAAATGTCTCCGCCCACCTCGCGGAACCGGAACGGCACGAGGCCCGCGGGCGCCTTCGCCGCCGGGCCGAGCTCGGTGAAGAGCGTCGAGAGGCCGGTCATGCCGCACCTCCCGATCGCGCCTTCTCGATGGTCAAACCGAGCGCGTAGTTCGCGAGCTCCGCGGAGAGCACGCGCTCGTCGATGCCTTCGCTCGTGGCCTCGGGCTTCGCCGTCACCTTCACGACGTACGCGCCGCCGTCGCGCGAGAGCTCGGCCGTCGCGTACGCGGCGTACGTCTTCACGGCCTCGTCGATCGCGAAGCCGTCGTAGAGCTCCTCGTGAAACCTGAGCTCGATCACGACGCCTTCTCGCCCCCCGACGCGTTCTCGCCGGCGCCTTCGGCCTCGGCCTTCGTGCCCTCGGCCTTGCCCTTCTTCTTGTACTTCTCCTCCCAGCTCATCGCGATGCCGAGCGGATCTTCGAAGGCCGTCTCCTCGCCGATGTCCATCGCGAGCAGCTCGTCGAGCCCAGGCGGACCCGCCGCGCCGCCGAGCGCGCGCGCCGTGATCGACTCGATGAGCTTCTTGTTCTCCTCGACGATCCTGAGGCGCCACGTCTGTCCGAGCAGCTCGTTCTGGAACTCGCCCACGAACGCCTGCGTGTCAGCGCCCGCCTTCTTCGCCTTGAGCGTCACCTGGATGCGCCGATCTCCCGCACGATCGAGGTGTACCCAGCAGCGATCGATGAAGACGTACGCCGCTCCGTAGATCGCATCCTTGGGGTACAGGTCCTCGTCGAACTCGATCCGGACCGAGCCCTCGCCCAAGTGAAACGACATGTCGCTCATTCGCCCTTCGCTCCCGATGACGTACCGTAAGGTGCGTCCCGCCGCTCCTCACGGGTTCGTGGCGGTCACGGTATACTGATCGCACGTCGGCGGCGTGCCGTTCTTGCGATACACGCGAACCTTGACGGACACGACCTTCGGGTTGGCGTCACTCCAAGGTCCGGTGGGATTGCCGCTCATGTTGTACTGATAATTCAGCTCCCAGACCGTGGCCCCGGACCCCGTGCCGCCGTCGTTGCAGGTCGCGACTGTGTTGCAGTCGAAGAGCACGTCCATCCCGTACTGGCCACCCGCGTCGTTCACGAGCTGGACCTTCGGCATGTACGCCACGCCGAGCCCCGCGGGCGCGACGAAGTTGAACGTGAGCCAGTCGCTGGCCATCGGCGTCTCGACCTTGCCGATCATGTTCACCGTGCCGCCCTTCGGCACGCTGACCGCGCCCGCGCTCACGCACTGGTTCGCGTACTGATCCGTCGCGCACTCGCAGCCGTTGCCCGGCGCGCCGTCGATGTTCGCGTAGCCGACGTTGCACTGCACGATCTGGCACTGGCCGCCGGTGCACGACCAGCCCGAGACGAACTGCGCGTTCGGGTTCTGCGCGGTGCACGCCGGGTTCGGCTGCATCTCGTCCGTCTGCCCGTTGCAGTTGTTGTCCTTGTTGTCGCAGAGCTCGGTCTGCGATCCCGGCGTGACCTGCGGGTTGCACGAGGAGCTTCCGCCCACGCAGACCGTGGTGCCCGTCGCGCACACGCCGGGGAACGACGTGCCGCAGGGCAAACCGTTCACGAGGGCCGGATCGTCGATCGTGCCGTTGCAGTCGTCGTCCTTGCCGTTGCACGTCTCCTGGATCGTGCCGGGCAGAGGCGCGTTGCAGAGGAGCTGCGGCGCGCCCGCGGGGCACTCGAAGACGCCGAACTGGCAGACGCCGAGCTGACCGGGCTTCGTGCACGGCATGCCGACCTGCGGGATGGCATCGTCGACCATGCCGTCGCAGTCGTCGTCGAGGTTGTTGCACGCCTCGGGGAGCTGGCCGGGGACGACGTTCGGCATGCACTTCGGGCCGTTCACGCCGTCGCACTTGGTCAAACCCGTGCTGCACAGGCCCAGGAAGCCCGTCGTGCACTGCATGCCGCCGCCGGGGTTGCCCTCGTCGGTGTTGCCGTCGCAGTTGTTGTCGAGGCCGTCGCAGATCTCGGGCTGCACGGGCGCAGGCGAGCACTTCACCGCGCCGTTGATGCAGTTCTGCGTGCCCTTCTTGCACTCGCCGAGGCCCGGCGCGACGCACGCGCCGCCGCCGCCCGGGTTGCCGTCGTCGATCGTGCCGTCGCAGCTATCGTCGAGGCCGTTGCACTGCTCGGGCTGCGGCGTGGTGTCCCCGAGACACGGGCCCCACTTCCCGTCCGCGCCGCACGTCTGCGAGCCGGGCTTGCAGAGGCCGACGTTCTCCGTGCCCATCGGGCCCGTGTAGCAGCCCTTCGTCGCGCCCGTGACGCAGTCACACCCTTCGTCGACCTCGGTGTCGCAGTCGTCGTCGAAGCCGTTGCAAGCCTCGGTCGCGGCCGGGACGACCTCACCTTCGCACGGGCCCCACTTGCCGGACGCGTCGCAGGTCCTCGAGCCTTCCTTGCACGCGCCGACGCCCTTCGTGCCGTCGGGGCCCGTGTAACAGGCCTCCTTCACGCCGGTCACGCAATCACAGCCCTCGTCGATCACACCGTCGCAGCTATTGTCGACGCCGTCGCAGACCTCGGTCTGCGGCACGCACATCTGGCCGCCCGAACCACCGGCTCCACCCGCGCCGCCCGCGCCGCCCGCGCCGCCCGCGCCACCGGCACCGCCAACGCCGCCGACGCCGCCTTGGCCGCCCACGCCGCCCACGCCGCCGGCTCCACCCTGGCCACCCACGCCGCCCGTGCCACCCGTGCCCGAGCTGGTCGAGATGCCGCCCGAGGAGGTCACGCTCCCGCCCTCGGCGCAGGACGAACCCGCCGCCGCGCCGACCACGGTCAGAAGCGCCGCGATGGCGATCCGTCGCACCTGCTTGCCCCGCTGCTCGTCACTGGCTTTGACGTTGCTCGCCATTGTCACTCACCGCTCCCAAGCAATGCTTCGGTTGACGCTCGGTGGTTTCGCTCGGACGAGCCGAGACGTTTCCACGAAGTTCTGGTCGGAGGCCGCTCCCAGGGCGCCGGTCGTCCTCGACGAACCCAGCACCTCCGCCTCCGCGATCTCCACCTCGCCGAGGCCCGCGAAGAGCTCGCGCGCCTCCGCGTGGCTCGCCTTCTCGCCCGCGAGCCAGCCCATCCCGAGCCGCGCCGCCTCGGCGATCCCGCGCGCGAGCTGCGGCCGCACGAGCTCCTCCGGCGCGACGATCCGATCCGCCGCGCGCGCCGCGCGGCCAAACCGTGAAGCCCTCGCGAGGTGCACCGCGCGCGCCCCGAGCGCACGCGAGAGCTGCACGATCTCCGCGAGGTGACGGTAGTTCGACCGCGTGATCACCGTGGTCGTCCCGACCTCGATGCCCTCGGCGCGCGCATGCCGCACGCCGAGCGCGGTCTGCTTGAAGCTGCCCGGCGTCTGCGTGTGGTAGTCGTGCATCGGCTCGGTCGAGCCGTGCAGCGAGACGTCGAGCGAGAGCTTGCTCGAAGCCTCACGAAGCGCGCGGGCATAAGCGCGATACGCGAGCCGCCGGCCGTTCGTCTGGACGACGATGCGGCGGGCGCCGCGCTCGTCGAGCGCGCGAATCACCGCCGGAAGATCCTCGACGAGCGTCGGCTCGCCGCCCTGCACGAACACGACGTCGCCCGGCTCGACGTGCAGGCGCCGCGCGAGATCGAGCCCTTCGGCCTCGCGCTCGCGTGGCGAGGAGGAAGCAGACCTCTCCCCTTGCGCGCAGAAGACGCACGCATTGTTGCAGGTCAAACCGAGGGAGAGGACCGCCGCCATGCCGTCAGCCCGGCCCCTCCGCCGGAACGAGGAGCGCGTCGCCGTGCTTCTGGATGCGCTCGGCGTGCGTCAGCAGCCCCGACAGGCGCACCTCGCGCTCGTTCTTCGCGACGATCTGCGCGAGCGTCATGGCCGCGAGCCCCTGCTCCTCCTGCGTGGGCGCCCAGCCGTTGCCGCCGTTCACCACGAAGATCGCGTGCCGCTCCGTCTCCACGGGCGGCCGCTGCGCGAGCGCGGAGTGGTCACGCGCGAGCAATTCGAGGTCAAACGAATGCCCGTCGTCCGTCCGAACCTTGATGCTCACACACCCGTTCACGACGGGATCGATCTGGACGATCGTCCATCGCGCGAGGCGTGATCCCGCGGCGAGCGGATGCAGCAGCTTGGCGACGTTCTCGCGCGTGGGCGCGTCGAGCGGTTTCTCGCTGTGCGCCGCGTCCTTTGCAGCGGGCTTGGTCTCCGGGCGCGCGGAGGCGATCACCGGTGCGGCGAGCACACCGCCCCCCACCACTCCCACGAACAACCGCCGCGATACGTTCCTGCCAGGCATGCCGGAGCCTCCTCCGCTCGCAGGATCTCCGGTCGTCACGGCGGCGTCAATGTTTGCGCGGAGTCCGGATCCACCCGTTTTTGGGACGAGCAAGGAGGGGAACCGGCGACGCGACGCGTCAGCCGACGCGCCGCGCTCAGGCCTTCGTGAACGTGAACGAACCGTCGGCGGCGCGGACGTGCACGATCTGTCCGGGCCCGTAGCCGCCCGCGAGGATCGCCTCGGCGAGCGGGTTTTGCAGCTCTTTCAGGATGGCGCGCTTGAGCGGGCGCGCGCCGAGCGAAGGCTCGTAACCGATGTCGACAAGCAGGTCCTTCGCCGCGTCGTCGAGCTGCACCTTGATCTCGCGATCCGCGAGCAGCCGCTCGAGGCGCCGGAGCTGGATGTCGACGACGCCGCGCAGGTCCTGCTTGGTGAGGGCCTTGAACACGACGATGTCGTCGATCCTGTTCAAGAATTCCGGCCGGAAGAAGGCCTTGAGCTCCTCGAAGAGCACGTCGCGGATCGCGTCGCGCCCGTCTTCCGTGCCGAAGAGTTTTGCGTCCGTCTCCAGGATCCGCTTCGAACCGA
Source organism: Polyangium sp. y55x31 (assembly GCF_029946505.1). Classification (GTDB taxonomy): domain Bacteria; phylum Myxococcota_A; class Polyangia; order Polyangiales; family Polyangiaceae; genus Polyangium. Next base: position 56,441 of record NZ_JARZHG010000034.1, on the reverse strand, counting down.
TGTTCGAGGTCATGATCACGACGGTGTTGGAAAAATCCGCGGTCCTGCCACGACCGTCGGTCAGGCGGCCGTCGTCGAGGATCTGGAGGAGCAGGTTGAAGACGTCCGCGTGCGCCTTCTCGACCTCGTCGAAGAGAAGGACGCTGTAGGGCCTGCGCCGCGCGGCCTCGGTCAAGAAGCCGCCTTGCTCGCTGTCGGCGTAGCCGGGCGGCGCGCCGATGAGGCGCTGCGCCATGTGCCGCTCCATGAACTCGCTCATGTCGAGCCGCGTGAGCGCCTGCTCGTCGTCGAACAAGAACTCGGCGAGGGCCTTGGCGAGCTCGGTCTTGCCGACGCCGCTCGGGCCGAGGAAGAGGAACGAGCCGATGGGCTTGCCCGGATCACGCAGGCCCACGCGGCCGCGGCGCACGGCGCGGGCGATCGCGCGCACGGCCTCGTCCTGGCCGACCACGCGGCGCGCGAGGCGCTCTTCCATCTTGAGCAGCTTCTCCGACTCGCCTTCGAGCATCTTCGCGACCGGGATGCCCGTCCACTCGGCGAGCGTGCCGGCGACGTCGTTCTCCGTGACCATGTTCGAGCCCGCCTCGGCGCCCTCGCGCTTCGCGGCCTGCTCGGCCGTCTCCAGGCGGCGACGGATCTCGGGCAAGGTCACGTGTTCGAGCTCGCCGATGCGCGCGTAGTTCTTCTCGCGCTGCGCAGTCGCGAGCGCCTCGTTCGCGGCCACGAGCTCCTTGCGGATCGACTGCACCGCCGCGACGACGCCGCGCCGCGCCGCGATGGCCGTGCGCAGCTCCTTCGCGCGCGGCTCGACCTCGCCGAGCTCCTTCTCCAGCCGCTGCCGCGCCTGCACGCTCAGCCGATCTTCGTCATCCGCGAGCGCCGCGATCTGCGCCTTGAGCGCGTCCACGCGGCGGCTCAGCGCGTCGACCTCCGCGGGCACGCCGTCGACCTCGACACGCTTGCGAGCGCTCGTCTCGTCGAGGAGATCCACCGCGGTGTCCGGCAGCGCGCGATCGGAGAGGTACCGCTTGGCGAGGCTCACGGCCGAGAGGATCGCGCTCTCGCCGATGCGCACGCGGTGGTGCGCCTCGTACTTCGTGGCGACGCCGCGCAGGATCTCGGTGGCCTGCTCGATCGACGGCGGATCCATGTTCACCACGGCGAAGCGCCGCAGGATCGAAGCATCTCGCTCGTTCAGCTTGCGAATGCCCTCGGGCGTGGTCGTCGCGAGGATGCGGATCTCGCTCCGCGCGAGCAGCGGCTTCAGGAGATCACCCACGCCCGAGCCCTGCACGCCCTGGCCGAAGAGCGCGTCGATGTCCTCGACGACGAGGATGGTCTCGGCGTCCTGCACGCTGCGAAGCTTGTCGACGAGGGCCTTGAGGCGCTGCTCGATCTCGCCGCGGAGCTTCGCGCCCGCGACGAGCGCGCCCGTGTCGAGCTCGTAGAGGCGCGCGCCGGCGAGGTTGCTCGGCACGTCGCCGCGCGCGATGCGATCGCCGAGCCCGCGGATCAGCGCCGACTTGCCGACGCCGGGCTCGCCCACGACGAGCGGATGATTCTTGAAGCGGCGCTCGAGGATCTGTAGCAGCCGCCGCGCCTCGCCGTCGCGACCGATCACCGGATCGAACAGGCCCTTGCGCGCGTCGGCCACGAGGTCGCGCGTGTAGCCGTTCGCGCCTTCGCTCCCCGCCGCGCTCGTGACGCTCGCCGAGGCCTGATCCCGCTGCGCGGGCGCCTTCGCTTCCCCTTCCGCGAGCGCGCCGAGGTGCGGACGGAACGCGCCGGGGCCGATGCTGAACGACGAAAGAATCTCCCCGGCCGGCCCGCGGATCTCCTGCGCGAGCGCGTGCAGGAGGTGCTCGATGCCGACGTTCGGAGACTTGTCCCGCGTGGCCTCGCGCTCGGCCCGACCGAGCAGATCGAGCAATCGGGCGTCCACGTACGAGACGCCGCCCGTCGATTTCGGCTGACGCCTGAGGGCCGCCTCCGCGAGGTTCATCGTCTCGTTCGGATCGGCGCCGGCGCGCCGGAAGACCTCGAGGACGCCGCGATCCCGTTCGAGCAAACGCACGAGCAGGTGCAAAGGCGAGACCTCGGCGTGCTTCCGGTCGTCGGCGAGCGCTTGCGCGCCCGCGACGATTTGCCGGGCATCGTTCGTGAAGCGTTCGAGGTGGATTGTGCCCTCGGTGTCGGCCATGGCACGGGAGGGTAGCGCAGGCGCGTCCTTCCATGGAGAGGCCTTGCGTCCGAACTCGCGCTGCACGACATCGAAACACACCATGCCGGCCGACGTCGCCATCTACACGACCCCCTGGTGCCCCTATTGCCAGCGCGCGAAAGCCTTGCTTTCACGGAAGAACGTGCGTTTCGAGGAGATCGACGTCGACACGCGGCCCGACCTCCGGCGCTGGCTCTCCGAGGCCACGGGCCAGCGCACCGTGCCGCAGGTGTTCATCAACAACCGCCCCGTGGGCGGATTCACGGACGTTTCGACGCTCGATCAAAAGGGCGAGCTCGACACGCTGCTCGGCGAGGCCCCCCCGCCGGACCTGCCGCCGCTGCCGCGATGACGTCGTCGACGATGGGGGCTCCGCTCGGACGAGCCGAGCGCTGCCCCCGTACCCTCGCAGTTTTCTCCGAGATCGTGCACGCCGCGGGGGAGCGGTGATAAGCTCGGTTCGATCGGCCGAAGGTTTCTCTCGTTCGCTCGTCCATGGGGGGACGAGGTCGACCCGGCCTCGATGACCCGCATGTCCGCTGCCGACGCTCCGCTGCCCGACGCCCCGACGAGCGACGGCTCGCTCGTCGGTCGTGACGTGGGCAAGTACAAAGTCCAACGCCTCATCGCCCGAGGCGGCATGGGCGCGGTGTACGAGGCGCTCAACACGAGCATCGGCAAGCGCGTCGCGATGAAGTTCGTCGACCCCGAGCTCGCGCGCAGCGCCGACGCCGTGGCGCGTTTCCAGCGCGAGGCCGCCGCCGCGAGCGCGGTCGAAAGCGCGCACATCGTCACGATCTTCGACTCGGGCGTCACCGACGACGGACAGCCCTTCATCGTGATGGAGCTGCTCCGCGGGGAAGACCTCGGCCACCGGATCAAGCGCCTCGGGCGGCTCGACCTCGAAGCTGCGCTCGACGTGATCGCGCAGCTCCTCCGCGGCCTCTGCCGCGCCCACGAGGCCGGCATCGTTCATCGCGATCTCAAGCCCGACAACGTCTTCCTCGCCGAACGCGACGACCAGACCGACTTCGTCAAGATCCTCGACTTCGGCATCTCCAAGGTGCGACGCACCGGCGGCGTCCCCGAGAAGACGATCACGCGCCAAGGCACGGTGCTCGGCACGCCGTTCTACATGTCGCCCGAGCAATCGCAGGCGCTGCCCGACGTCGACGAGCGCACCGATCTCTGGTCCGTCGGCGCGATCCTCTACGAGTGCCTCACGGGCAGGCCGCCGCACGAGGGGCAGTCGTACGAGCAGGTCATCGTGAACATCTGCACGAAGGCCGCGCCCGACGTGCGCACGTGGAACCCCGAAGTGCCCGAGGCCGTGGCGCGTTTCCTCGTGAAGGCGCTCAAGCGAAACCGGGACAAACGTTTTCCGAATGCCCGCGAGATGCTCGACGCGCTCGGCGCGGCCTCGGGTGGCCTCTTGCCGTCGCGCGCGCTCCGCGTGGGAGATACGGGTTCGCGTTCGTCGCCGGATCTCGCGAAAAACACGCCACGCCCTGCGCAGACGAACGAGGCCGCGACGCGGCCCGCCGAGGAGGTCGGCACGGGCGGACCGTCACGCGTGGGCTGGTCGACGAACAGCGGCGCGAGCGGCGGCAAGGAACGTTCACGCGCGCTCTGGCTGGCCTTGGGCGCAGGCGCCGCGGCGCTCGTGATCGGCGCGGTCGTCTACAGCCGCAGCACGCCGACCCAAGCCGCGCCCGCGTCGCCCGTTCCCACGACGAACACAGCGAGCGAAGCGCGCGTCGAGCCGGCGCCCGGGCCCGCGACGACGAGCGAGGTCACGCCCGCAGCAGCGCCCACGCCGGAGGCGACCGAGACGAAGCCGCCCGAGGGCGAGCCGAAAGAGACGCCTCGAACGACGTCGACCTCGACGAGGAAGACCACGAAGACGGCGAACGCCAAGCCGGAGACCACGCCGCCGCAAACGAGCGTCAAGCCGATGGCAACGGCCAAAGTCCAGGGCGTCGCCCCGCAGCTCAAGCTGAAGGTGGAATGAGCTCGCTCCTCGGTCGATTCAGGCCCCGCGCGGCCCTCGCCCTCACGCTCGCGCTCGCCACGATCGCGAACGGCGCGCTCGCGGCCGGCGACCCGAAGGCCGAGAGCACGCCTCTGCCCGAAGCGTACAAGCAGCACATGGCGAACGGCGTGAAGCTCTACGGCGACGGCAACTTCGCCGCGGCCATCGTCGAGTTCGAGGCCGCCTACGCCGAGCGCCCGCGCGCGAGCCCCCTCGTCAACATCGCGCTCGCCCACAAGAGCCTCTTCCAGTACCCGCAGGCCATCGCCGCCCTCGAGCTCGCGCTCCGCAAGCACGCGGACACGATGGAGCCCGAGGACAAGACCGCCGCCGAGAACGCGATCGCCGAGATGCGCGCGCTCATCGGCTACGTGAAGGTCGAGCTCTCGCCCTCGCACGCGGTGCTGCTCGTCGACGACGAGCCGCAGCCCCCCGGCACCGCGGACAAACCCCTGCCGCTCGGGCCGGGTCGCCACCGCATCGGCGCGCGCGCCGAAGGCTACGAGGACGCCGAGGAGATCGTCACGGTCACGAGCAAGGACCAGGACAAGGTCGTCAAGCTCGCGCTCGTGCCGAACAAGGGATGGGTCGTCGTGAAGACGGACGACCCCGAGATGGCCATCGCGATCGATCAGGTGCCGCTCGCGCTCGGGCAGTGGGCCGGGCTCGTCGAGCCGGGGACGCACCTCGTGCAGATGTACAAGCTCGGCGGCCCCGAGTACGCGTTCCAGGTGCTCGTCGTGGCGGGCAAAGCGCAGGAGGTTCGTCCCGACGTCGGCGGCGTGCCCATCGCCGTGCCGCGCTCGCTGCCGACCCCGCCTCCGCCGCCGCCGAAGATCGCGAAGCCGCCGGAGCCGCCTCTCCGCGGCGCGTACGCGAACGCGACGGGCGGCGTCTTCCTGATGCTCGGCGAAGAAGGCGCGGGCGGCATGGTCGGCGCGCGCCTCGGCTATCGGATCTCCACGCCGATCGGGCTCGAGTTTTTGTTCGACTACGCGAACAACCCCATCGCCACGAAGAGCGGCGACAGCACGGTCCGCCTGAGCTCGGCGCGCTTCGGCGGCGGCGTGCGGCTCATGAGCCCCGGGAGGAAGGCGCGGTTCGTCGCCACGATCGGCGGCGGACTCGCGTACAACTGGCTCGGCAGCGGCGAGAGCCCCGGCGGCGTCGCGTTCATCAACCTCGACACGGGCTTCGAGCTCGACTGGAGCGGCGTCCTGGTCGGTCTCGCGGCGCAGCAGACGCTCCTGCTCGGCGGGACCGACACGGCCGACGTCGAGCTCGCCGATCCTCGCGTGACGCTGGGCATCGGGGCGCGGGTCGGCTTCGGCGCCTGGTGACGCTGTGCGTCGCGGCTGCGGCGCGAGCGATCGGACCCGGGCAAAGGCAGGACGCGATCCTTGTTTTGGCTCGTGCGTGCGCGGCGGTATCCTCCGCGTCCGCCTCGGGAGGGCCCATGTCGAACGAAGCCATCACCAGCCTGCTCAAGGAGACGCGTAGGTTCGATCCGCCGGCCGAGTTTGCCGCGCGCGCGCGCATCGGCTCGCGTGAAGCCTACGACGCGCTCTACCGCGAGAGCCTCGACGATCCGGACACGTTCTGGCGCCGCGAGTCGAAGGACCTCGTCTTCCGCACGCCGTGGACGCAGACGGTCGAGTGGAACCTCCCGCACGCGAAGTGGTTCGAGGGCGCGACGCTCAACGTCTCGGAGAGCTGCCTCGATCGGCACATGTCGACGCCGACGCGAAACAAGGCGGCGATCATCTGGGAAGGCGAGCACGGCGAGACGCGCACGCTGACGTACGCGCAGCTCTACCGCGAGACGGTGCTCTTCGCCGACGCGCTCGCGAAGCTCGGCGTGGAGAAGGGCGACCGCGTGGCGATCTACATGGGCATGGTGCCCGAGGTCGTCGTGGCGATGCTCGCGTGCGCGCGGCTCGGCGCGGTGCATACCGTGATCTTCGGCGGCTTCGCGGCGGACGCGATCCGCGACCGCGTGCACGACAGCCAGGCGAAGGTCGTCATCACGCAGGACGGCGGCTACCGACGCGGCCACGTGCTCGAGCTGAAGTCGACCGTCGACAAGGCGCTCGCGCAGCCGCAGTCGGCGAGCGTGCAGAAGACGGTCGTGCTGCGCCACCTCGGCGGCGAGAAGTGTCCCGTGAGCATGCACGAGGGCCGCGACGTGTGGTGGCACGACATCGTCGATCCGAACGGCCACGCGAAGCGCGAGGCCACGATCGTCGAGGCCGAGCACCCGCTGTTCATCCTCTACACCTCGGGCTCCACGGGCAAACCGAAGGGCGTGCTGCACACGACCGCGGGGTATCTCGTCGGCGCGCACGTCACGACGAAGTACGTCTTCGATCTGCGTGACGACGACGTCTACTGGTGCACGGCCGACGTCGGTTGGGTGACCGGGCACAGCTACATCGTCTACGGCCCGCTCTCGAACGGCGCGACGTGCCTGCTCTACGAAGGCGCGCCGAACTTCCCCGACTGGGGCCGCTTCTGGCGCCTCATCGAGCGGCACGGCGTGACCATCCTCTACACCGCGCCGACCGCGATCCGCGCCTTCATGCGCCAGGGCGACGACTGGCCGAAGAAGAGTGATCTCTCGAGCCTGCGCCTGCTCGGCTCCGTCGGCGAGCCGATCAACCCCGAGGCGTGGATCTGGTACCACAAGAACATCGGCGGCGAGCGTTGCCCCATCGTCGACACGTGGTGGCAAACGGAGACGGGCTCGATCCTCATGACGACCTTGCCCGGCGCGGCGTCGGCGAAGCCCGGATCGACGGGCCTGCCGATGTTCGGCGTGGTGCCGGACGTCGTGACCAAGGACGGCAAGAGCGTCGGCGCGAACGAGGGCGGCATGCTCGTCCTCCGACAGCCGTGGCCCTCGATCCTGCGCACCGTGTGGGGCGACGACGAGCGCTTCCGCAAGCAGTACTTCAGCGACGTCGAGGGCTGTTACTTCACGGGCGACGGCGCGCGCCGCGACGAGGACGGTTATTACTGGGTCGTCGGCCGCATCGACGATGTCCTGAACGTCGCGGGACATCGCATCGGCACCGCGGAGATCGAGAGCACGCTCGTCTCGCACCCGGCCGTGGCCGAGGCGGCCGCGGTCGGTCGGCCGGACGACCTCAAGGGCCAGGCGCTCGTGGTCTTCGTCTCGCTCCGGCCTGGATTCGCTGCGGGTCCCGAGCTCGCGGCCACGCTCGCGAACCACGTCGGCCAGGAGATTGGCAAGTTCGCCCGGCCCGATCAGGTCCGCTTCGCCGACGCGCTGCCGAAGACGAGGAGCGGCAAGATCATGCGGCGCCTCTTGAAGGACGTGGCCACGGGGCGCGAGACCACCGGCGACACCTCGACCCTCGAAGACCTCAGCGTGCTCGCCAAGCTCCGCTCGAACGAGGAGTAAGACTCCCCCCCGGAAGCCGCGTCCGCGGTTCTCTTTCCGATCCAGCGCGACCCGCGGTACCCTTTGGGGCATGCGGTCCGCGCTGACGCGTTCGTTCTCCGCGATCACGGCTCTCGCCATGCTAGCCGCTGCATGCCCCGCGCTCGCGCAGGGCAAAGGCGCCGGCAAGAAGCCCCCGGCCGAGCCCGCGGCGCCCGAGGATCCGAAGCTCGTCGAAGCGAAGAAGCACATGGAGGCGGGCGCGGCCTTCTACAACGATCCCTCCGGCCACAAGTGCGAGGAGGCGTATCGCGAGTTCAAGAAGGCCTTCGAGCTCTCGGGCTCGATGAACGCGGTCAAGGGCATGGGCCTCTGCGCGATGGAGCTCGAGCGCGACGGCGAGGCGATCTCCCTGCTCGAAAAATTCCTCGAAGCGAAGGGCGATCAGCTCGACCCCGCGGACAAGCAGCAGATGGAGACGGACCTCAAGGCGCTAAGGTCCGCGGTCGCGTGGGTGACGCTGAAGTCGGATCGTCCGGGCGTGACCATCACGGACGTGCGCACGCCGGCGCGCGGCTTTCCGATCACGAACCGCTACACGATCGGCCTCACCGGCACGCGCATCGGCATCCACCCCGGCTCGCACGAGTTCAAGGCCAGCGTCGACGGCGCGCCCGATCAGGTCTGGAAGGTCGACATCACGAACGGCGGCAAGTACGACCGCGAGTTCGAGTTCGACAAGGGCAAACCCGTGACGGCCGAGGGTTTTACCGAGAAGGACCTGCAGGGCGGCGGCGAGGACAAACCCGCGGAAGAGCCCTCGCGGCCCGTGCCGATCACGGTGTTCGTCGTGGGCGGGGCGGCGATCGCCGCGGGCCTCGCGGGCGCGGTGGTCGGCGGCGTGCTCGCGACGGGCGCGAAGGCCGACTACGACGCGTCGAACGGCAAAGCGAACACCGCATCGGAGCGCGCGGTCCTCGAGGACATGCGCTCGAAGGTCGTCACGCTGAACGCGGTCGCGGACGTGTGCTTCGGTCTGGCCGCGGCGGGCGCGGTGGCGGCGACGGTCCTCTTCGTCATGCGGCCCGAGAAGAAGCCGACCGAGCCGCCGAAGGAGTCGTTCGCCTTCGCTCCATGGGCCACACCGCAGGGCGGCGGCATGATGGCCGTCGGGACGTTCTAGTCCGAAGGGACGAGGCGCGCGTTTGGAGATCGAAGCCGGCACCCTCATCGCGAATCGCTACCGCGTGATCCGCCCGCTCGGGCGCGGCGGGATGGGCGAGGTGTTCGCCGCGGAGAACACGCGCACCGGACGCCCGGTGGCGATCAAGGTGCTGCACGCCGACGCGAAGGCGAAGCACTCGGCCGTCGAACGCTTCCGGCGCGAGGCGCGCGCGGCGGGCTCGATCAACAGCGACTACGTGACGCAGGTCCTCGACGTCGAGGAGGACGCGAACTTCGGCATCGTGCTCGTCTTCGAGCTGCTCGAAGGCGAGAGCCTCATCGATCGGCTGAAGCGCACCGGGCCGATCCACTTCGACGAGCTCTACGTCATCATCGAGCAGGTCTGGATGGGCCTCGCGGACGCGCACCGCGTGAAGATCATCCACCGCGACCTCAAGCCCTCGAACGTCTTTTTGGAGCGCCGCCCCGACGGCTCCACGCGGGTAAAGATCCTCGACTTCGGCATCTCGAAGCTGCCGAAGGAGATGGAGGGCGAGACGCTCACCGAGATGGGCCAGAGCCTCGGGACGTTCTCGTTCATGCCGCCCGAGCAGATCGGCAAGGCGAAGATGGTCGACGAGCGCGCGGACATCTACGCGTGCACGACGATGATCTACCAGTCGCTCACGGGGCAGCTCCCCTACCTCGCGAAGAACGTGCTCGTGATGGTGGAGATGAAGGCGAAGGCGCCGCCGCGAAGGATCGGCGACGCGATGGATGGCCCCATCGATCCAAGGCTCGAATCGTTCGTCGCGCGAGGGCTCGCGCGTGATCCGGACCAGCGGTTCCAGACGGCAACGGAGGCGCTCGCCGCGTGGCGCGAGCTCTCCCCGCGTTCCTCGGGCGCGCCGTACGTGCAGCCGAACGCGCTCGGAACGGCGCACACGCAGCCCGCGCCGCAGACGGCCGTGTCGATGTCGCGCACGCCCTCGCACACGCCGCCGTCGATGGGCGGCGGTCCACGCGGGACGTTCCCGTACGACGTGACGCGCCAGGAGCCGCACATCCGTCGCCCCGAGCCTCCGCCGATCGAGGCGGAGAACACGACCGACGACGCGGCCGCGACGCTCGCGATGCCGATCGCGCGGCTCATGCCGAACCAGAACGGCGGAGGCCCGCAGTGGCCGCCGCTGCCGCAGCCGTCGGGGTCGAGCGCGGCGCGGCCGAGCCCCTCGGGATATGGTTCGACCTCCAACAGTTACCCGGGCCTGTCGAGCTCGGGCACGTACGGCGTGGTGCAGCCCCCCGTGCCCGCGTCGCAGAACATGCCGCCGGGCTACGGCTCGCCGATGCAGACGCCGATGCCGAACGCGACGTACCCGGAGGCCTCGCGGTCCTACGGGCAGCAATCGATGAGCGTGCCGGCGCAGCAGCCCGCGTGGCAGCAGCAGACGGGCATGCAGCCCATCGCGACCAGCACCCCGCAGCCCGAGCCGCGCCGCATGTGGCCCTTCCTGCTCGGCGGTGTTCTGTTCGCGCTGATCGGCTTCGGCATCGTCGCGGCGATCATGCTCTCGACGGGCAAGTGATCCCCGCGCGCATCGCGCGCACAAAAAGCTTCACGCGCCGTGGGCGCGGCGCGTGAAACGTCGATCGGACTTCGCCTTCGCTCAGAGCGTCCAGCGGACGAGGACGCACGTGACGTTGTCCGGTCCGCCGTTCTCGTTGGCGCGCTCGATGAGCTTCGCCGTCGCGGTCTTGATGTCGCTGTGGCGCGAGAGGATGTCGGCGATCTCGGGGTCGCTCACCGGACCGGAGAGGCCGTCGGAGCAGAGCAGGTAGGTGTCGTTGACGGCGGGCACCTCGAAGCGCGTGTCGACCTTCACGGTCTCCTTCATCCCGAGCGCGCGCACGATGACGTTCTTGTGCGGGAAGTTCGCGATCTCCTCGGGCGTGAGGCGCTTCATCTTGATGTAGTCGTTGAGCAGCGAGTGGTCCTCGGTGAGGCACTCGAGCTTGCCGTCGCGATGCCGGTAGACACGGCTGTCACCGACGTGCGCGATGTACACGCCGTCGTTCGCCGTGAAGATGCCGACGAACGTCGTCCCCATGCCGCGCTTCTTCGACTCGCGCTGCGCGGTCTCGTAGATGCGCAGGTTCGCGAGCTTGATGCCCGTGATGAGGCGGTTCTCCTCGTAGCCCTTCGTGCGGTCCATCTTGTAGGGCCACGTGCGCTCGGGATCCTCCTGCGTCTGCGCGAAGAATTCTTGCATCGCATCGACGGCCATCTTCGAGGCGACCTCGCCCGATGCATGACCACCCATGCCGTCGGCCACGATGAAGAGGCCGTACTCCGCCATGATCGCGAAGTTGTCTTCGTTGTGATTACGCTTGCGGCCGACGTTCGTCTCGCCGGCGACCTCGATGCGGAGCTGTTGAGCCACGGTTCACCGAATGTGGGGGACGGAGCGGCTCGCCTTTTCTCGTTCCCGATGGGGAGCCGAGAGCCGCGTCGTCATGGTCGGGATCGTTCGGCGGGGTGTCAACGAAGATCCCGCGAGCAGGTCGTCGCAGGCTCGTTTCCACGGGGATCAGATGGGATCGATCTTACCTCCTGCGCTCGAGCACGTCCGCTCTCGGGCGGGCTTGCGTGGGGGGCGCTGCATCGCCGAGCGTCGGCAGCTCGGCCGGGTGCGCCGGCGGCGCCTTGGGTGCGGCGCGCGGATCGGGCGCCTGACGGAGCACGACCGTCACCTGACGATACTTGCCCTGGCCGAACACCGTGAGCGGGACTTTCTCGCCGACCGCGTGCGTCCGGATGACCTCCGCGAGCTGCTCGGGGCTCGTGACGGGCACGCCGTCGACGGCGACGATCATGTCGCTGACGGAGGCATCGCCGCCCTTGAGCTTGGCCTCGGCCGCGGGGCTGTCCGGGGCGATGCTCTGCACACGGACGCCCTTGGCGAACATGCCGACCTCGGACGAACCCTGGATGCCGAGCCACGCCGCGGGCGCGACCGCGGTCGGCGGGACCGTGCGCAAGAAGGAGCGGATCGCGCTCATCGGGATGCCGAACGCGACAGGGGTGCAGGGGCGACCTTCGTTCGGGGAGCAGCCGCGGCCGAGGAGGGCGACAACGCGCCCGTCCTCGTCGATGATCGGCGCGCCGAGGTCGAGCGGCGAGACACGCGAGCCGAGCTCGAAGGCGTTCGCGAGCGTGGCGTCGTCGGCGCCGAGGAGGTTTTTCCGGCCGCGGATCACCGTCTGCGCGACCGTGGGTTTGCCCTTCTGGCCCATCGTGAAGCCGCGGATGGTCGCGTCGGTGCGGAGCGGGTCGCGCGTGGAGGCGACGAGCCCTTCGGTCCAGCGGCCCGACTGCGGGACGAGGAGCGCGAGGTCCCAGGTGCGATCGTGGTGGCCGAGCTTGACGCGAGCGACGGAGCCATCGGCGAAGCGCGCTTCGAGATCGTTGCCCGAGCCGAGCGGCGAGAGCGCGGCGAGGATGCGGCCGTCACCGGCGAGCGCGACGCCGAGCGAGATGGGCTGGCCGGCGCGCTCGATCGCCACGACGCCGCGGAGCGCCTTCTCCTCGACGGAGGGCTCCTTCTTGGCGTTGGGATCGGCGGGCGCGTTCGGATCCGCGGCGGGCGTGGCCGCGGGCGGGATGGCCGCGGGCGGAGCGGCTTGCGGCGCGGGCAATTGCGGCGGCGGAGCGATGCGGCGCGGCGGCGCGTTCGGCTGAGGCCGCGCGACCGGCGGAGGCGCGTCGACATCGGCCGGGGCGACCACCGGCGCGGCTTGCGCGAAGACCGCGGTGGGGGCCATGAGCGCGAGGACGGCGAGGCAACCCGCCATCGACCAGCGTTGACGATTCTTCACGCCGGAGGTGTGACCGAACGCGGGGGACTTTTCGGGCGAGGCGGGGAAATTCGTCATGGGAGGCGCTCCTCGAAGCTCGTCGGCGAGATCGGCGCTCGCGCGATGATGTAGCGTGGACGGGGGCGCTGCAAAGGTCGCGCCGTGGGCGGCTGGGCTGCCGGCAGGAGCCGGCGATCTCGATCGATCCTACCACGGCGAGGGGCTGGGCGCCTCGGGTCCACGCGAGGTCGTTGGACGGGGATTTGGGGAGATCGCTTCGGTCGCGGTCACAAAAGAGGAGCTCCGAGCAACATGGCAGGCGAAGAGGCAACCATGGCCCCGGGTCTGGCACGTGCAGAGATGAAGGAAGGCCGATCGCACGCCGAGGAGGCGCGCGACATCGAGGAGCTCATCGCGGAGGGCAACCATCGCGAGGCGCTCGCGCGGTGCGCCCGGGTTTATGCAGTGCCGATCGGTCGGCTTTGCATGGCCTTCACGGGCTCGCAGGCGGACAGCGAGGAGCTCGTGCAAGAGACCTTGCTGGCCGCGTACGACGCGTTCCCGACATACCGGGCGGAAGGAAGCGTGCGGGCGTTCCTGTTCGGGATCGCGCGTCGCATCTGCGGTCGGTTTTCCGAGACGCAGGCGCGGCAGAAGGCGCGGCTCCGGCTGGTGCACGACACGTCGTCGGGGCGCGCGGACGCCGGCGAGCTCGCGCTGGAGAAGGAGAGAGCGTGTCGCGCGCGTGAGGCGCTCTCGAAGCTCAAGCCGAGTGAGCGGGAGGCCTTGGTGCTTCGGTACGACGCGGGGCTCAGCTTCCGAGAGGTGGCCCAGGCGTGCGGGATCGACGAGGCGGCGGCGCGGAAACGCGTGAGCCGCGCGCTCGGGAAGATGCGGGCGGAGATCGGCGAGGAGTGAAGCGATGAGCACGAGCGAGACGAACGTGGGTGGGCTCTGCCGCGAGGTCGAGGAGCGAATCGCCGAGGTGCTGGATGGTTCGGCGCCGAAGGAGCTCTTCGAGCACATCGCCGACTGCGACGCGTGCCGCGACCTCAAGTACGACGCGGAGCGCGCAGCGGAGTTCGTGGGGCACGCGGGCGGCGACTTTCGCGCGGACGCGGGCTTCATGGACAAGGTGCTCGCGCGGCTCGACGTGGAGAACCTGAAGCCACCGGCCGGCGTGGCGCCGAAGAGCGTCGAGGCCGCGGTGTCGGCGCCGCGCACGACGAAGAGCGTGATCGCCGAGGATCGAGTTTCCGAGCCGGTGGCGACGGACATCGCGACGGCGAAGACCGAGGTCGCGACCGAGCCGCCGCGGACGCGGACGAACACGTTGGTGTCCAAAGTTTCGGAGGGCGGGCTCGGGTCGACGCAGCCTTCGGAGACGGTGAACGACGAGGTCAAGGCGGCGCAGCCCGCGCAGGCGATCACGGGGCGTGAAGCGCCGCGCTCGCGCGAGCCCGAGGCGAAGAGCGGGGCGACGGGAGCCGCGCGCACGGCGCCGCCGCGGACGACGAAAGGGAGCGAGGGGGGCAAGGTCGTCTCGCTCTTTCGCCGCCCGAAGTTCGTCGCGGGGCTCCTCGGCGCGATGGCCGCGGCGGCGGCCGCAGGGTTCTACCTGAAGAGCCCGAAGCAAGGACCGGAGGAGCTCCGGTTCGAAGCCGCGTGGTCGGGGAAGATCGACTCGATCTCGCGCGCGTCCGCCGACAAGGAAGGCGGGCTCGAAGCGTGTGATGCGAACGGTGCGTGCAAGCCGGTGAAGCCGGGATGGGCGTGGACGAACGGCACGACGCTGCGCACGGACGCGCGCACGCGGGCGTACGTGTCGCTCGCGGATGGCTCGCAGCTCGCGCTCGATCGAGGCTCGTCGGTCTCGCTCGAGGGCGGCAAGGTGCGTCAGGCGAAGCTCGTGGAGGGAACGATCGTCGCGGACGTGGCGAGCCTGAAGCACGGGCCGTCGGCGAAGATCAGCGTCGATGGCGGCGAGGTCGAGGTGGTCGGCACGAAGCTCGTCATGACGGCCAGCAAGGGCCGCGCGAGCGTCGAGGTTGCGCGGGGCGCAGTGCTCGTGCATTCGGCGGCGTCGGGCAAGCCGGTCGCCGTGCGCGCGGGCGAGGAGGCGACGATCGAGAAGGGTCGCGAGCCGCTCGTGGCGAGCACGTCGAGCGTCGCGGACTCGCTCGAATGGAGCGATCGATCGCCGGAGGAGCTCGACGCGCCGGTGCTGCGCGGGCTCGGCGAGCTGCGGGCGCGCAAGCCCGGACAGACCACGGAGAAGGACCACGCGGTGCGGCTCGCGAAGCACGCGGTGAAGGTGCGCATTGTGGACGTCGTGGCGCGGACCGAGGTCGACGAGACGTTCACGAACGACACGGACGAGGAGCTCGAAGGCATCTTCCGGTTCCCGCTGCCGCCGGGCGCGCAGATCGAAAAACTCGCGCTCGAGGTGGACGGCAAGATGATGGAGGGCGCGTTCGTCGACCGCGACAAAGGCGCGGCGATCTGGCGCGGCGTCATCCAGAACGCGGCGCCGAAGACGCCGAAGCCGCGCGAGGAGATCATCTGGGTGCCGGGGCCGTGGCGCGATCCGGCGCTGCTCGAGTGGCAGCGTGGTGGTCGGTTTGAGCTCAAAATTTTCCCGATCCCGAAGCGCGGTTCGCGGCGCGTGGTGCTGACGTACACGCAGACGGTGGACCAGTCGGCGGGCGTCCGGCGCTTCACCTACCCGCTCGCGCACGATCCGAGCGGGACGACGAAGATCGACGCGTTCGACCTCGACCTGCAGGTGCTCGGTCACGACAAGGAGTTCGGCGTGCAGACGCGCGGCTACGAGCTCGCGCCCTCGGGCGGCGACGCATCGGCCGAGCGGCGCACGATGAGCGCGACGGGCTTCGTCCCGGCCGGTGATCTGACGGTCGAGTACGCGCTCCCGGATCGGGATCGCGAGGCGACGGCGTGGGCGTACCGCATGGATTCGACGAGCGCGCCGCTGCCGGAGGAGCCGAAGGACGGGCCGGCCGCGACGAAGGCAAAGACGACGGAGGAGAAGGACGCGGCCGCGGCCGCGCGCGCCATCGCGTTCGATTCGTCGCCGTACGTGGCGATCGCGCTCCGGCCGAAGCTGCCGCGATGGCAGGAGGCGAAGGAGCGCGTGCACGCGATCGTCGTGGACACGAGCCGGTCGATGGTGGGCGAGCGTTTCGCGCGGGCGACGCGGCTCGCTTCGACGATCGTGCGCGAGATGGATCGGCGCGACTCGTTCGTGCTGCTCGCATGCGACACGGTGTGCCGACCGATGACGCAGGACGGACGCAGCGGTTTGCCCACGCCGATCGCGCCGGGCTCCGCGTCGGCAGGCGAGGTGGAGCGCTTCCTCGGGAGCGTCGAGCCGGACGGCGGCAGCGACATGGCCGCAGCCGTGAGCGCGGCGCGGAGCGCGGCAGGTTCGCTCGGCGGCAAGGAGCTTCGGATCGTGTACCTCGGCGACGGCACGCCGACCGTGGGCCCGACGCGGCCGTCGCACATCGAGGCGGCGGTGCGCAGCTCGCTGCCGGGCAGCGATGGATCGGTCGTGGCCGTGGCGATGGGCGCCGACGCGGATTTGACGTCGCTCGCGGCGCTCGCGCGCGGCGGCGGCGGCGTGGTGGTCCCGTACGTGCCCGGGCAGAAGGTCTCGTCCGCGGCCCTCGACGTGCTCTCCGCGGCGTACGGCGTGACGCTGCGGGATCCGGAGATCGAGCTTCCGGCAGGGCTCACGCAGGTGACGCCCGCGCGGCTCGATCCGATCCGCGCCGGCGGCGAGACGTTCGTCGTGGCGCGCATGTCGAGCGGCGACGCGATCGAAGGGGCGGTCCGGCTGCGCGGCCGCGTCGCGAGCGAGCGGTTCGAGCAGACGTACCCGCTCAAGATCCTCGCGACGTCGAGCGCGGGCAACGCGTTCGTGCCGCGGCTCTACGCCGCCGCGAAGATCGCGGAGCTCGAGAACACGGGCGGCGCGGCGAGCAAGCTCGCGGCGATCGAGCTGTCGAAGCGCTTCGCGGTCGCGAGCCGCTTCACCTCGCTGCTCGTGCTGGAGAGCGAGGCGATGATGAACGCGTTTGGCCTCGAACGAACGCGCGTCGCGCCGACGTTCACGGGCGAGGTGCTCGCGCAGAGCTCGAACGCGGACGCCGAAGGCGAAGAGAAGGCCGCCGACGAGGCGAAGGAAGAGGCCGAGGCCAGCGCGGAGCTCGACACGCGGGGCCCTGAGCCGTCGAAGAAGGGCGGGGCGAGCGCACCCGCCGCTGCCGCGGCCCCGTTCGATGCGTTCGATGACTCCGCAGCGGCGCCTCCGCCGCCTGCCGCGCCCGCGGCGACCGCGACGGCGGCGCCGACGCCAAAGCCCGCGCCGAGGGCCATCAGCGGCGAAGGCTGGGGCGGGGGCGGCCGGGGAGACAGCGGCATCGGCAGGCCCGGCTGGCGAGACCAACGCCCGTCGCAACGGCTGGTTCCGATGCGTCGAATCTTTGAGCGCAAAGGATCGTTCGAGGCGCTGAACACGCTCGCGTCGCAGAACGCCTCGAAGCTGCTCGCCGCCGAGAGCGCGCTCGCGAGCACGCCCGACAGCCGCGACAAGACCGTGGACCTCTTCGCGCTCTACGCGACGGCGGGTCGGCTCGGCGAGGCGCAGGAGCTCACGGCGAAGTGGAGCGGGCGCGACGCGCTCGATCCGGATGCGCTCACGGCGCGCGCGGATCTCGCGGCGCGGCAGGGCGATCGGGAGCGCGCGATCCGGATCCTCGGCGGCCTCGCGGACGTTCGTCCGGGCGATCGCGCCACGCAGACGCGGCTCGCGAAGATGCACGAGGCTTCGGGCAACCAGGCCCTCGCCTGCGAGCACCGCATCGCGCTCGCGGACATGGCGCCCGGCGAGGCGAAGCTCGTCGCGGACGCGGTGCGCTGCGCGAACACGCTCGGCATGACGGAGCTCGCGAGCCTGCTCAAGCTCGACGCGAGCGAGACGGTGCGCGCCTCGATCGACAAACTCCTCGCGCTGCCTGGGCCCCCGCCCTCGTCCTTGCTCACCGGCGACATTCAGGTCTCGGCCGAGTGGACGGGCGGCGTGGACCTCGACATCGGGCTCATCGACGCGCAGGGCCGCCGCACCTCGTGGCTCGGCTCGCCTGGCAAGGCGCTCCTCAGCGCGCGGGACGTGACGAGCACGCGGACCGAGGCGCTTGGCCTCGTGAACACGCCTTCGGGCAGCTACGTGGTCGAGATCGCCCGCGCGTCGGGCGCGGATCAGAACATCCCGGTGCGCGGCGAGCTGACCCTCAAGCTCGCGGGCGAGACGCGGAAGGTGCCCTTCGTGCTCACGGGTCCGCGCGCGGAGGTCGGGACGATGCGGGTGTTCTTCA
The DNA here is from genome assembly GCF_029946505.1 of Polyangium sp. y55x31. Classification (GTDB taxonomy): domain Bacteria; phylum Myxococcota_A; class Polyangia; order Polyangiales; family Polyangiaceae; genus Polyangium. Next base: position 38,367 of record NZ_JARZHG010000034.1, on the reverse strand, counting down.
CCTCCCGGCTGGTCCCGGTCACGGACGTGCCCTTCAATCCCTGGGGTCCGTGAAACGGCCAGGCCCCCCGGAGCGCGCATCGACCGGGGGGCTTCCCATGGACTTCGGGCCGGAAGTGGGGCATTCCCTCCCCACCATGAGCGCAGCGCACGACGCCCACGGAGATCACGCCGCGGGCCACCACGCCTCCCACGATCACGACCACTTCGACAACGATCCGGTGCAGGAGCTGCCGGCCGACGAGCCGCGCACGCCCACGTGGATCCCGATCGTGGGGCTCTTGCTCTTCTTCTTCGCGGGCACCGCGTGGCTGCTCTCCGGCAGCGGCGACGAGGCCCAGCCGAAGTCCGAAAGCGCGCCCGCGCAGGTTGCGCCGCAAGCCGCGCCGCAGCCGCAAGCGCTGCCCCAAGCGCAGCCCGTGCGCGCGCTGCCGGCGGCGCCGCAGGCGCGTCCGACCCCGGCGCCGCTCGGCTCGGGCGGGCTGCGGCAGCTCACGCCGGATCAGGCGAAGCAGATCCAGCAGCAGATCGAGGCGCTCCGCGCGCGGCAGCAGCAAGGCGGCGCGCCGCAGCCGCAGCCCGCACAGCCGGTGCCGCAATGAGCGAGGTCATCCAGGCGCCTTCCGTGCGTCGCGTCGTGGTCCTCGGCGCGGGCACGATGGGCCAGGGCATCGCGCAGGTGACGGCGCAGGCCGGGTACGTGACGCACCTCTACGACGTGGATGCGGCGCGGATCGGGCGCGCGATCGAGTCGATCAAGCAGGCGACGGATCGGCTCGTGCAGAAGGGCAAGATGCTGAACGAGGCGCGCAGCGAGCTCATCGGCGCGCTCGTGCCCACGCCGGATCTCGCGCAGGCCTGCAAGGACGTGGACCTCGTGATCGAGTCCGCGCCCGAGCAGATGGAGCTCAAGGTGGGGCTGCTCCGCGAGGTGAAGGCGCTCGCGCCGGAGCGCGCGATCCTCGGGACGAACACGTCGAGCCTGTCGATCACGGAGATCGGCACGCGCACGGCCGCGGCGGCGCGCACGATCGGCCTGCACTTCTTCAACCCGCCGCCCGTGATGGAGCTGCTCGAGGTGGTGCGGGGGCTCGGCACGGACGAGGGCGTGGTCGCGACGAGCCTCGCGATCGCCAAGCGCATCGGCAAGACGCCGATCGTCGTGAACGACATGCCGGGCTTCGCGACGAGCCGGCTCGGCGTGGTGATCGGCGCGGAGGCGATGCGCATGCTGGAGAGCGGCGTGGCCTCGGCCGAGGACATCGATCGGGCGATGGAGCTCGGCTACCGGCACCCGATGGGCCCGCTCAAGCTGACGGATCTCGTGGGCCTCGACGTGCGGCTCATGATCCTCGAGCACCTGCACCGCGAGATCGGCGAGCAGTTCCGGCCGCCCGCCATCCTGCGGCAGATGGTGCGCGCAGGCCGGCTCGGCAAGAAAAGCGGCGAAGGGTTTTACCGCTGGACCGAGTCGGGTCCGGTGCCCATCGCGCACAAGCGCTGATCGACGCCGACAAAACACGAAGGCCCGCAGGCTTCACGCCGGCGGGCCTTTCGTTTTGAGCTCAAACGGATCGTTACTTGTTGAGCTTGTCCTTCTTGGCGTTCTCTTCCGCCTCTTTTTCACGCTCGGCCTGGCGCTTCTGGATGCGCTCCTTCACGGCGGCGTAGTCCTTCTCGTCCTTCACGCGGCGGTCGATGACCTTCTGCCGCTCCTCGGGCGTGCCCGGATATCCCTTCGCGTCGGCCTGGTCCTTGAGGAACTGCGCGTACTTCGCCCACGCCTCCTTGCCCACGTCGAGCTTGCGTTGACGCTCGCGCAGATCGGCCAGCACGAAGAGCACCTTGGACTTGAGATCCGCAGGGCCGTCCTTGTTCAGCGCGACGTTCCACACGGCCTCGGCCTCCTCGGGTTTGCCCGCGGCGAGCTGCGCCTCGCCGAGCCGGTAGAAGCCGAGCATCTTCGTGGAGTCGAGCTTGATCGCGTCCTGGAACGCCGTCACCGCGCTCGGGAAATCACGCGCGACGAACGCGTCCTCGCCCTTCTTGATCGCCTCCATGTAGGGGCTGATGCCCTTCTTGTTCTCGGGATCCTTCATCGGTCCCGCAGGCGCCGCAGGGGTCGTGGGCGCCGCAGCACCCGCGGCGGGCTTGGCCGCGTCGGGCTTTGCAGGGGCCGCGCCCTGGCCGAGCGCCGTTCCGGCGATCGCGAGCGAAGAGATCACGAGGGAGGCAACGAGCAGACGGCTTGCCATGGCCCGAGCAGCCTACCTCAGCCCCGGACGGCATGGAACTTCCGCCGAAAAGAAACCCTACCGGCCGTCCACCGACGCGTCGCTCGGGCCCGCATCCCCAAGCCCCCCGGCATCGCCCGGTGGACCCGCGTCCGACGCCGTCTCTTTGGCCTGCGCAGGCGCCGCGGCCGCGCCGAGCGGAGAGAGCCGGCCTTCGGTGTCGGGCGGCCAGGTGAAGCGCTGCACGTCGCCCGTGGCGCGGTCGACGAGCGCGACGAACGCAGCGCGGGGGTGATCGGCCATGCGCACCTTGAGGCGCGTCGAGACGTTCGTGAAGTCCGGTCCACGCAAAGGGCCGCGGCGCCGATCCTTCGGGTCGCGATCGAGCATCGGCACGTCGAAGCGGATCCGATCGAGCAGCTCCTTGCCGACCCAGAACTCGACCGCGAACCTGCCCATCATGCGCACCGTGGGCGCCGGCGTGTCCACGAGGACCGAGGCGACACGCGGGAGCGAGGCCTTGCCGCCCTGGACCTGGATGTCGAAGACCCACTGCTTCTTCGACGCGTTGCCCGGCGGATCCGGGGGAAAACCGCCCTCGGGAGGCTCGGGCGCGGCAGGCGCCTTCGCGCGAGAGGGCTCGGCGAGCGAAAGCGCAGCGGCAGCGCCGAGGGCGGCGCCGAGGCCGAGCGCGAGGAAGAGGCGGCGGTGCTTCACGTGTCCTTGGACCTGACATCGTCGCCGAAGATTTCAATCGTCCCGCGGTCGCCATCGACGCGGACACGATCGCCGGTGCGAATCGCGACGGTGGCGCCCGGGACGTTGACGACGGCCGGGACGCCGTACTCACGCGCGACGATCGCCGCATGCGAGAGCGGGCCGCCGAGCTCGGTGACGACCGCAGCAGCGACGAGGAAGAGCGGCGAGAGGCCGACGTCCGTCGTACGCGTGACGAGGATTTCGCCGGCGCTGACGGCGTCGAGGCCACTCGTGCCGGGCGAGAGGACACGGGCGCGGCCCTCGACGACGCCACTCGAAGCCGGCAGGCCGACGAGCCGGCGGCCAAACGCGGGCGGGAGCTGGACGGGCGGCGGGCGGCCGATGAAGGTGGGCGGAGGGTCGGGGCGCTGGGCGTCGCGCAGGTGCTCGGCGCGGCGGAGGCGCGCGACGTGGCCGATCTCGGCGCGGCCGCTGCGGAGCGCGAGGATGAGCTCGTCGTAGGTGCAGAAGAAGACGGCGCCCGTGGGCAAGGTGGGGTCGATGCGGCGAAGGCGTCGATCGACGTCCAGGGCAATGATGCGGAGCATGCCGAGCACACGCGTGACCCACATGCGCATGCGCTCGCGCAGGCGGGTGAAGCGCTGCGTGCGCGTGACGAGGGCGCGGACGGCGTAGAGCGTGGCCGGGCCGATGCGCGTTTCGAGCTGGGCCATCTCGCGATCGGCGAGGGCGCGTGCACGCGCGAGGGCGCGATCGGGGTCGCTGTCGGGCGCGCGGAGGGCGGCGACGAGCATGGCGAGGACCGCAGCGGGATCTTCGCGCCAGCGCGGCGTGGAGAGCTCGGCCTCGCGGACGGCGCGATCGCCGAAGGTGTCGAGGAAGGACTCGAGCTCGCGGCGCGTGGGGCCGTCGGGGAGATCGTTCAGGGTGCGAACGTTTCCGGCGAGGAGGAGCTCGCGGGCCTCGGGTTCTTCGCGCGCGCGCACGGCGATGCGGGCGAGCGCGACGCCGGGGCCCGCGCTTTCGAGCTCGCGAACGCCGCCGGCGAGGGCATGCGCGAGGGACGCGCCGGTCGAGAGGGACCGGGGCATGAGCGGGTCCATCGCGAGCGCGTCGTCCTCGTCGTCACGCGCGGAGGAGCGGCGCGCGGCGACACGATCGAGCAGGCGCGCGAGCGCGAGGTGGCTCGCGAGCGAGGCCGAGGCGCACGAGAGCATCAAGGTGCCCGTGCGATCGAGCAGCGCGCTCGCGGTGCGCAGCGTGGTGGCGAGCGCGTCGTCGGGCAGGAGGCCGAGGTCCATCTCGGCGAGGGAGCGGCGCGCGCGTTCGGCTTCGATCTCGTAACTCGCGACGTCGCGCTCGAGCCGCGCCTGGCTCGCGAGCACGCGCGGGGCCACGAGCGGAAGGCGCGCGAGGAAGCCACGCTTCGAGACGTCCTCGGTTTGTCGTTCGAGAAGGGCGATCGCAGCCTCGCCCGCGCCGCCGGACGCTTGCAGGAGCGCGCGCGGCGAGAGGAGCGGGACCTGCGCGGCGATCTGCATGAACGCAGTGAGGTTCAGGTAGAAGCGGCCGTGCACGTTGGTGACGAGGTGCGCGCCGCGTGGGACGCGGCAGCCGAGCGCGGCGAACGCTTCGCGGAACCCCTTCTCGCTGAAGCTCCGCGCGATCGACCACGTGAGCGGCGTGGCCGCGCCGGGCAAGGCCTCGCCGACGTTCGCGCGCGACCAGACCGTCTGCGCATCGCCGCCCTCGGGAAAACCTCCGGCGCCGATCGGACGCACCTGCAGGAGGAGCACCTGATCCTTGCCCTCGGGCGTCCGCTCGACGGCGAACTCCACGTCGAAGGGCCCGGTGCCGCCTTGTTCGAGCCGGCCCGCGAGCTCGCCGAGCTGACCGATCGCCTCGTGCGAGAGCGCGGGCATCCTCGCGCGATCCTCGGGGATCGCGACCTCCTCCATGCCACGCGGGCCCACGACGAGCGCGCGCCGCTTCTCGGCGACGACGGTCGCGACCACGCCGCCCGTCTTCGAGAAGCGCACCGAGTCCGTCGGCATCGCGCCCTCCACGACGGGCGCGCCGAGCCCGAGCGTGACGTTGACGAGCCGCTCGTTTTCGCCCCAGTGCTCGCCCGCGAGCCCCGGCGGCGGCGCGGTGAACAAGACGCCCGCGGCCTCGGCGCGCGCCATCACCTGCACGAGCACGGCCATCGCCACGTCACGCACGCCGTGGTGCGCGAGGTAGTCGATCGCGCGCGGGAGAAACGCGCTCGCCCACACCTGCTTGATCGCGGCGGCGAGCCCCTCCGGTCCGCGCACGCCGAGCACCGTGGTCGCGAGCCCGGCAAAACTCGTCTCCTCGCCGTCCTCGCACGTCGCGCTCGAACGCACGGCGAGCCCCCACGGCGCGCTCTCGCCGACGTCCGCCCAGAGCGCCTCGATCGCGGCCTGCAGCGGCGCGGCGAGCGGCGTCTCCTGGATACGATCGCGGGCGCGCGCGGCGCGATCGATCCCCGTGCGGCTGCCGGCGAGCTTGATCAGCGTGGGAAGGTCGTGGCCGCGCGGCAGTGTGGTCTCGGCGAGCGCGTCGAAGTGATCGGCGGGAAGCACCCAGCCGCGCGGGACGGGCAATCCTTCACGCACGAGGCGGCCGAGGCTCGTGGCCTTGCCGCCGAAGCGCCGGGCATCGCCGCGCCTGCGGCCGAAGGCGAGCGCGAGCGGACGGAGGGTGTTCTCGTAGCCGCTCGGCGTGTCCGTGCCGCCGGGCGTTCTCGCTGCTCGCGCCGAAGGGTCGACCACGCCGACGCCTTACCATGCTTTGTGCGCGGCGGCGCTCAGGGGGCGGGCAAGCCGCGCAGGACACGCTCGTGCCAGAGCAGCATCTCGGCCCCGCCGGGCCCACGATTCCAGGCGTAATCGTGGGGCCCCGGCGTCACGACGAGCTGATGCGGGACCTGGGCCTCCGCGAGCGCCGCGGAGAGCGCCCGCACGGCCGGCAGGAACGGATCGTCGTCGCTCGACACGAGCCGGAGCGCGAACGGCTGCTTGTCCATGGCTGCGCGCGCGAGCTTGGCGAAGACCGGGGCCTCCTCGGGCTTGAGCGCCGGCTGGAGCGCGCCGACCGCGCCGAAGATCTCCGGATGCGCGAACCCCACGAAGAGCGCGAGCCGCCCGCCCATGCTGACGCCGTCGATGCCCGTCGCCGCGCGATCCGAGGACGCCTTCGCTTCGGCGCGCACGCGCGGCAGGAGCACGTCGGTCACGAACCGGCCGAAGGGCACGGCGCCCTTCTCGGATCGATCCGCGACGACGGGCGTGTACGGGCAAGCGACGACGAGGCCCTCGTACGGGTGTTTCGCGAGCGAGTCGTTCATCTGCGCGAGCCGATCGGCCCGGAAAAACCCTTCGAGCTCGGCGCCGGTGAGCGGCGGCGCGTGAAGCCTTCGATCGATCCGATCGAGGCCGTAATCATCACGCCACGCAAACGCGCCGACCTCGAGCCCACGCCCCGATTCACCACGACCGTGCAACGCGACGAGCACGGGCAAGGGCCGCGAAGAAGGCGCGGCGAGCACGAGGGCGCGCTGTTCTTCCGGCGCGAACGAGAGGTCTTTCCAGCGAAGCCCATCCACCGGCGACGGCGGCGTCTGCTTGCTGCGACAGGCGCCGAGCGAAAACGCGGCGAGGCCGAGGAGGGCGCGGCGGCGGGTGAAGGCCATCGGCCAAGCTCTCTAGCGGAGCTCTTCGCTTCCGTCATGGGCGAGCAAGCGAGCCGCGCGAACGACCCGCCTTCACGATTCCGACCGCCTGCCTTTCGAGCCGTAATCCGACAGGCTCCGCCGTGCTGCGCGGTAGCGTTTGCCGCTCGTCACGCTATGGATCCAAAGTAGTACGGCGCCGTAACAATAGCGGCGGCCAGGCCGGAGATCCCTCGGTACTCGCCCGTCGGATGTGCCCTGGTCGAGCTCGACGGCCTTCTGCTCATGGTGGGGAGACCAGGAAACCGTGCAAGTCGTGCATCCGAGCGCGGGCGGCAGCGCATTGGCGGAAGACGAGGCGAGGACAGCTACGCAGGAGGGCTTTCGCGAGCTTCTGGAGGCCGCGCCCGACGCCATGGTGATCGTCGATGTCGCGGGCTCGATCATGCTCGTCAACGCCCAGCTCGTGCGCATGTTCGGCTACGAGCGCAGCGAGCTCGTCGGTCAGCCGATCGACATGCTCGTGCCCGAGCGCCTGCGGACCGAACACGTCAAGCATCGCACGCAGTACGCCGAGGAGCCGCGCCCGCGGCCCATGGGCGCGGGCCTCGAGCTGCACGGGCGCCGCAAGGATGGCACCGAGTTCCCCGTCGAGATCAGCCTCTCGCCGATCCGCACGAAGGGCGGCGTGCTCGTCACCGCGGCGATCCGCGACGTCACCGAGCGCAACCGCGTGCAGGCGAAGTTCCGGAGCTTCCTCGAAGCCGCGCCCGACGCGATCGTCATCGTCAACGCCGAGGGCAGGATCGTCCTCTGCAATTCGCAGACCGAGCGCGTCTTCGGCTTCCCGCGCGCGGAGCTGCTCGACAAGTCGATCGAGGCCCTCGTCCCCGAACGCTTCCACGATCGGCACTCCCATCACCGCGCGAGCTTCTTCTCCGACCCGCGCGTCCGCCCCATGGGCTCCGGCCTCGAGCTCTACGGCCGTCGCAAGGACGGCAACGAGTTCCCCGTCGAAATCAGTTTGAGCCCCATCGAAACGGAGGACGGCCTGCTCGTCGCGGCCGCGATCCGCGACATCACCGAGCGCAAGCTGGTCGAGAAGAAGCTCCGCGCCTCGCTCCAGGAGAAAGAGGTCTTGCTCAAGGAGATCCACCATCGGGTCAAGAACAACCTCCAGATCGTCTCCAGCATGCTCAACCTGCAGATGGGGCAGATCACGGACCCGCACGCGCTGCAGCTCTTCAAGGAGAGCCAGACGCGCGTCCGATCGATCGCGCTTTTTCACGAGAAGCTCTACCAGTCGAAAGACCTCGCGCGCGTCGAGATCACCGAGTACCTGCGGAGCCTCGCGACGGGCCTGCTCTACACGTACGGCGTGAGCCCCACTCACGTCGCGCTCGCCTTCGACGCCGAGGGCGTGCCGCTCGGCGTGGACGCGGCGATCACGTGCGGGCTCGTGGTGAACGAGCTCGTGTCGAACGCGATCAAGCACGCGTTCCCGGCCGGCCGCGATGGAACGGTGCGGGTCGGGCTCAAGCGGCACGGGGACAGTGTGGTCCTCGAGGTCGAGGACGACGGCGTCGGCTTTCCTCCCGACATCGACTTCCGCGACGCGAGCACGCTCGGCCTGAAGCTCGTGTGCATCCTGGCCGAGCAGATCCACGGGACGATCGAGCGACAGCCTGCCGCCGGCACGAAGTTCGTGGTGCGTTTCCCCCTGGCCCCCACGCAAACATGAGCGACGCGAAGCGAAAGATCTTCATCGTCGAGGATCAGCGCATCGTCGCCGCGGACCTCGAAAACACGCTGCGATCCCTGGGATACACGGTCTCGGGCACCGCGGCCTCCGGCGAGCGTGCGATCGAAAAGGTGCTCGCGCTCCGCCCCGATCTCGTCCTGATGGACATCCGCCTCGAAGGGCCGATGGACGGGATCCAGGCCGCGGAGCGAATCCGCGCTGTGCTCGACATCCCGATCGTCTACCTCACGGCCTACGCCGACGAGGAGACCATCGTCCGCGCGAAGACGACGAGCCCTTTCGGGTACCTGGTCAAACCCTTCAACGAGCGCGAGCTGCGCGGCGCGATCGAGATCGCACTCTACAAGCACGAGACCGATCTGCTGCTGCACGCGCGCTTGGTGATGCTCGCCGAGGAGGAAGCGCGGCGGCGCGCCTCCGAGGAGGCCGAGAAGCGCTTCCGGCTGCTCGTCGAGTCCGTGAAGGACTACGCGATCTTCATGCTCGACCCCGACGGGCGCGTCGCGAGCTGGAACGCCGGCGCGACGCGGATCATGGGCTACGAGCAGAGCGCGATCCTCGGCACGCACGTGTCGGCGTTCTACACGGAGGGCGACGTCGAGCTGGGCGCGCCGGAGGAGGCGCTCGCCGCGTCGAGGCGCGATGGACACTTCCTCGGCGAGGGCTTTCTCGTGCGCAAGGACGGATCACACTTCCGCGCCGAGCTCCGGCTCTCGGCCGTGCACGACGAGAACGGCGAGCTGCGTGGCTTCGCCACGGTGATGCGAGATCTGACCGAACAGAAGCGCGCCGAGGAGATCCAGGTGTTCCTCGACGAGACCACGCTCCTGCTCACGAGCTCGCTCGAGACGGAGGGCACGCTGCAGAAAGCAGCGGAGCGCGCGATCCCGCTCCTCGGCGATCTCTGCTTCGTGGACATCGCGAACGAGCAGGGAGCCCTCGTCGTCTGCGCCGCCGCGAACAAGTCGGGTCACGAAGAGCTCACGATGGAGCTCTCGCGCTCGATCGGGCGGCGCGAGGGCGCCGACTACACGTTCCGCTGCGGCGGCAAGGTCCTCCACGAGGAGATCGAGAGCCTCCCCTGCATGGCGCGCGTGCTCGGGACGAGCCCCGAGCTCCTGCGCTCGCTCGGGCCGATCTCGTACATCTGCGTCCCGATCGAGCTTCGTGGGCGACGGCTCGGCGTGGTCGAGCTCGTGCGTCGCGCGGCGCGAGGTCGGTACACGCCCGCGGACCTCGCCGTGGCCCAGGAGCTCGGGCGCAGGTTCGGCATCGCGCTCGACAATGCCCGCCTCTACCGCGAGGCGCAGGAGGCGATCCGCGCGCGCGACGAGTTCTTCATGATCGCCTCGCACGAGCTCCGAACGCCGCTCACGCCGCTGCAGCTCCAGCTCGAAGCGCTCGAACGAACGCTCAAGCGCGCCGGTCTCCTGAACGATCAACTCACGGGGCGCGTCGAGCGCTGCTCACGCCAGATCTTCCGGCTCACGCGGCTCGTGGAGAGCCTGCTCGACGTCACACGCATCACGGCCGGTCAGCTCGTGATCGAGCCGGAGACCGTCGACCTCTGCGTGCTCGCCCGCGACGTGACCGAGCGCTTCACCACGGAGGCGAGCGAGACGGGATCCAAGATCGAGCTGCGTTCGTGCACGTCGATCGTCGGCCGCTGGGATCCCATGCGGCTCGACCAGGTCCTCACGAACCTGCTGGAGAACGCGGTGAAGTACGGGTGCGGCCGGCCCATCGAGGTCATGATCGCGGAGGACGGCGACGCGGTGCGGATCTCCGTCGTCGATCACGGGATGGGGATCGAGCCCGAGGCGTGCGCGCGGATCTTCGAGCGATTCGAACGCGCGGTGTCGCTCAAGCACTACGGAGGGCTCGGGCTCGGCCTCTTCATCGCGCGGCAGATCGTGGAGGCGCACGGCGGGACGATCGAGGCGAAGAGCCAGCCCGGCGAGGGCTCGACGTTCACGGTGAGGCTGCCGCGCTGGGGCGTCGCGCTCCGGTCCGAGGTCGCGTGATGCGCTAGAGCCCGAGCCAGGGGCCGGGATCGAGCGGGGTCGCGCCGCGGCGGATCTCGAAGTACACGGTGTCGCCCTGCCCCGCAGCCGGCGCCGTGCCCACGCGCGCGCCCGCGGCCACGGGATCACCCGCGCGGAGCTCGGTGCCACCGAGGCTCGCGTACACGCTGTAGTAACGATCGCCGTGATCGATGATCACCGTGAGCGCGTAGCCGTCGTACCGATCCGCGAAGACCACACGACCCGCGGCGACGCTGCGCACGGCCGCGCCGGGCTGCGTGAAGAGCTCGATCCCGCTCACGCCGTGCTTCGAGGACCGCCGCACCTCGGCGCGCCCCGCGACCGGAAAAAGCAGGCGGCCTTTTTGCGCTTCGAACCCGAGGCGCGCGTCCGCGTCGCGTGGCCCGCTGTCGGCGCCGTAAATCGCCACGTAATCCGGGCGTGTCGACGACTCGAACGCGCGCGCGAACGCCGCCCTGCGCTCGTCTTCGGCTTCGAGCGCGCGCTTGGCCCGCATCATGGCCTCGCGCTGCAGCTCGAGCGGCGCACGCTCACCGCGCAGCCGCAGGATGCGGCCTTCGAGCTCGGTGCGACGTTCGAGCAGCGCCTTCTCGTCGGCGATGTCGCGCTCGAGCGCGCGACGAACCCGCTCGACCCGCGCCGCGTGATCGACGAGCGCGTCGAAGCCTTCCCCCACGGGCAAGAGGCCTGCGTGCACGTGACGGTAGTACGCCCGGCCGCGCGCCAGCATGCGCTTGCGCAGGGTCTCGATGCGCGGATCGATGCCTGCGAGCTCCGTCTCGACGGCGCGTTGCTCGTCGTCGATCCGCTTCAAGAGCCGCTCGAAATCCGCGACGGACGAGAGCGCGCTCGGCCCCTGCGCGGGCAGCGACTCCACGGGCGTGCCGCCTCGCGCCGCGCCCGAGACGAGCGCGAGGAGCAAGACGGGCAGGAGCGACGTGCGGCGCCTCATGTCAGATCGCCGCCATCCGGCGCAGGCTCACGAGCGCGGTCGTCGCGCCGAGCGCGCCGCCGAGGAGCACGAGCCCGAGCGAGACGGTCCAGGGCAAGAACGAGGGCGACAAACCGAGCAGGTTCGCGAGCTCGTGATCGAAGCGCCCGCGCACCAGGAAAAACAGCCCGCCGAGCAGCGCGATCGCCGCCGCCGCGCCCGCCGCGCCTTGCATCGCGCCCTCGATCACGAAGGGACGACGCACGAACTCGTTCGTCGCACCGACGAGCTTCAAGACCTCGACCTCGGTCCGCCTCCGGCTCAGCAAGAGGCGCATGGTCGAGCTGATCACGCTGAAGACCGCGCACATCACGACCACCGCGAGCGCCGCGCTCGCCGACACGCCGCCGCCGAGCAGCGACGAGAGGCGCTCGGTCCAGCGCTGATACGTCTCGACCGTCTCCACCGCCGGCAACGCCCGCAGCTTGAGCGCGATCGACTGGAGATCGGTCTCGCCGATGTCGTCCGTGAAGCCGAGCTCGAGCGAGGCCGGAAACGCGGCCGGCGGCAGCGAGGCGAGCGCCGCGTCGGACTCGTCGACCACGATCTCGCGCCGCGCCTCCACGCTCGTCACGTGCCGCACGCGCTTCACACCCGGCGTCCGTTCGAGCGCGCGGACGAGCTCGTTCACCTCGGGGTCGGCCACGCCGTCGCGCAGGTACACCGTCGCGCGCCCGGCCCGCGACCAGCGATCACGCACCGCCGAGAGGTTCGTCACCACGAGCAGTGAGGCCGCCAGGCACACGAACGCGACGGCGAGGGAGAAAATCGACTGCACGTGCACGCGCATGTCCCCTCGCCCGGGTCTCCAGGCCTTCATGGGCACTCGCACGCCGTACCGTTCGCTCGCCATGCGGTCACTCCCTCCCTACGCCACGAGGTTCATCGGGGCTTCTGCGCCGGCCACGTCGAGCCCGTTCGGCGCGTCCGTCGCCTTGCCGGCGTCGAGCACCACCACGCGCCGCGGCCGCACGTCGAGCAGCGTCCGATCGTGCGTCGCGAAAAGCACGGTGGCCCCGGTCTCGTGGATGTCCTCGAACAGGCCGAGGATGTCGATCGCGAGCTGCGGATCGAGGTTGCCCGTCGGCTCGTCCGCGAGGATGAGCGCCGGCTCGCCCACGATCGCCCGCGCGATCGCGACCCTCTGCTGCTCGCCGCCCGAGAGCCGCTTGGCCTCCTCGTCGCCGCGCCCCGCGAGCCCCACGCGTTCGAGCGCCTCGCCGACGCGGCTGCGCACGAGCCGCGGCGGCAGGCCCACGACTTCGAGGGCCACGGCGACGTTGTCGAACACGGTCCAGCTCGGCACGAGCTTGAAGTCCTGGAACACGTACCCGATGTTGCGGCGCAAGGCCGGGATCGACTCCTCGCGCAGGCGCCCCACGTCGCGGCCGAGGAAGAGGATCCGCCCCTCGTCGACGCGCTCGGTGCGGTGCACGAGGCGGAGGAGCGTGCTCTTGCCCGAGCCCGAGGGCCCCGTGATGAACACGAACTCGCCCCGCTCGATCGTGAGCGACATCCCCCGCAGGACGGGCTGGTCGGGCCGGTAGGCCTTGTGCACGTCCTCGAATACCAGGATCGGTCGCCTCGCTGCAGCCGGGTCGAACCGATGCCCGGGCCGCAAGGCCGGGTGAAACGAAGGGCGCGGGGATGACGCCATGGGCGCGATTGCTACCAGGGCCCTACGAAGCGGGAAAATTTTTGGGGTAAGGGAGAGAGGCCATGCCGCTCCGCATCGCGTTTTTCGGCCTGCCGCTCGCCGCGCTCTTGCTCGCGAAGGATGGGCACTCGATCGAGCTTTGCGCCGTCTGCCGCAAGGACGCGCTCGGCTTGCGTCGCGCGCGCCGCATCTTCGGCGAGCGTGTCCTCGTCCGCCCGAAGGTGACCGATCCCGCGCTCGTCGATCGGGTGAGGCGCCTCGCGCCCGACCTCGTCGTGAGCTGGTTCTGGACGACACGCCTCCCGATGCGCCTCGTCAACGCCGCGCGGCTCGGCGGCATCGGCGTGCACCCCTCGCTCCTGCCGCGCCATCGCGGACCGGATCCGACGACGTGGGCGATCCTGAGCGGCGACGAGGTCACGGGCGTGTCCGTGCATCGCATCGCCGAGGAGTACGACACGGGCGCGATCCTCGAACAGGAAGAGCTCGCGATCGATCCGCGCTGGACCGGCTGGGATCTCGCGCGCGCCCTCGATCGCCCTTCGCTCCGCGCCTTGCGCCGCACGTGCATGCGCTTCTCCCGCGGCGAGACGATCGCCGAGATCCCGCAAGACGAAGACCGCGTCACGTACGCGCCTGCCCTCGGCGAGGACGAGCATGCGATCCGCTGGACCTGGCCCACCGACCGCGTCCTCCGCCACATCCGCGCCCTCGCGCCTGCGCCCGGGGCCTTCACGGAGATCGCGGGCACGCTCGTCACCGTGCTCGAGGCCCGCAAAGCGCCGCGTTTTCCTGAAGCGCTGGAGCCTGGAGAGGGGTACGCCGAGGGGGGCTTTGCCGTGGTTCGCACCGGCGATGGCGCGGTGATCCTGGTCCGCGGTGAGATCGACGGCGCGCCTGCCCCGGCAGAAGCCTTCGCCCGCCTCTTTCTTGCGCCGGAGCCTTTGCTAGGCTGACGCCGCGCTCCGCGACAGGCGCGCTTTCTTGGAGGAGGACCGTGGAACCCGCTCAGCTCGCAAAGACCGCGCGCGCATCCCTCGCCGAGGCGCTCGGTGCCCTGCAGAGTGCCGACGACGCGCCGGACGAGCTCCTCGAAGCCGCCGAGCCCATCGCGAAGACGATGGGCATCCTGCACAAGATCGAGCGCAGCAACGGCGCCGTGCTCGACGGCCGCGACGTCGCCCTCAAGAACGTACGCAAGGTCCTCGCGGACGTGCAGGCGCTCGACGTGGATCACCCTGCGGTCGACACGGTGCTCGAAGCCGTCGCCGCGTCGCTCGCGAAGGTGAACGCGCTCGCGAAGTACAAGGGCACGGGTGCGCCCGCGCCTCAACCGGTCGCCGAAGCGAAGCCTGCTGCACCCGCTCCCGCACCCGAACCGGTCGCTGAAGCGAAGCCTGCACCCCTTCCCGCGCCCGAACCTTTGGCGCCACCGAAGGCTGCACCCCTTCCCGCGACCGAAACTTTGGCGCAACCGAAGGCTGCACCCCTTCCCGCGACCGAAACTTTGGCGCAGGCGAAGCCTGCACCCCTTCCCGCACCCCAACCGGTTGTGTCGGAGGCGAGGCTTGCACCCATCCCCTCGCCCGAACCTTTGGCCCCACCGAAGGCTGCAACCCTTCCCGCGACCGAACCTTTGGCGCCACCGAAGGCTGCACCCCTTCCCGCGCCCGAACCGGTCGAGATCATCAAGCCCGCGCCGGTCCTCCAGATCGTCCCCGAGCCTGCGCCCGCACCGCAACCCGTCGCGGAGATCAAGCCCGCGCCGATCCTCGCGCCGCAGCCCGTCGTCGAGGTGAAGGCCACGCCCGCGCCGCAGCCCGTCGCGGAGATCAAGCCCGCGCCCGCGCCCACGCCGGCCCCTGCGCCCGCGAAGGCCAAGGAGCCCGCGCCCACGCCCGCGCCTGCGAAGGCCGAGCCGCGCACGCAACCCACGCCCGCGCCCGCCAGGGCCACGCCTGCGCCCGCGAAGGTCAAAGAGCACGCGCCTCCGCCCGGCACGCGCGCCGTCGACGTCGAGCTCGGCACGCACAGCTCCTCGAACTTCTACAAAGGCCTCTCCGGCAACGACGTCATCGAGCACGGCGGCATCTTCGTCTCGACCTACCGCATCCCGAAGCTCGGCGCCGAGGTGCAACTCCGCGTCCTGCTCCCCGGCGACTACGAGTTCTACGCGAAGGCCATCGTGCAATGGACGCGCGAAGCGAGCGGCTCCTCCGAGCCCGGCTTCGGCGCGCGCTTCACCCAGATCGGCAACGAGGGCAGGCAGCTCGTCTACCGCTACGCGCGGAACCGCGAGCCGATGTTCTACGACGACCTGTGAAGCCTTCTCGCAAACGCCGTGCGGCCCTCGTAGGCGCCGCGCTCTCCTTGGCCCTCGCCGTGCCCCGCACCGCCGAGGCCGTCGGAGACCCCGACCTCGATTGGCAAACCATCGAGACGGCGCACTTCCGCGTCCATTACCCGTCGACGCTCACGCCGCTCGCCGAGCGCGTGGCGCGCGTCTCGGAGGGCATCCACGCGCGCCTCACCGTCGCGCTCGGAAACCGCCCGCGCAGCGTCACCGAGATCGTGATCACGGACGACGTCGACTCGGCGAACGGATCGGCCACGGCGCTGCCCTTCAACACGGTCCGCCTCTACGCGACCGCGCCCGAGGATCTCTCCCCTCTCGGCGACTACGACGACTGGCTGCTCGACCTCATCACGCACGAGCACACGCACATCCTGCACCTCGACAACATCTCGGGGCTGCCCGCGATCGCCAACGCGATCCTCGGCAAGTCGTACGCGCCGAACCAGGTGCAGCCGCGATGGATCATCGAGGGCCTCGCCACCGTGTACGAGTCGCGCGAGTCGAGCGCGGGCCGCCTCCGCTCCGCGCTCTTCGACATGTACCTGCGCGCCGACGTGCTCGACGACAACATGGCCCGGCTCGATCAGATGTCGTCGACCTCGATGCGCTGGCCGCAGGGCAACATCTGGTACCTCTACGGCTCGCGTTTCCTCGGCTGGATCACCGACGTCTACGGCGGCCACACGATGACGGCCGTCGCCGCGGACTACGGCCAGAACCTCATCCCCTGGGGCATCAACCGCTCGATCCGCCGCGCCACCGGCCGCACGTACGAAGAGCTCTACGACGGCTTCAAGGATCACCTGCGCCTCAAGTACGCCGCGCAGGTGCGCGCCATCGAAGCGCGGGGCCTGCGCGAAGGCGTACGCCTCACCCGCCACGGCCGGAACGTCCTCTACCCGCGGTTCGTCCCGCGAAACGCTCGCGCCACGGACGCCGACGAGCTCGTCTACTACCGCGACGACTACAACGTCCGCGAGGGCATCTACCGCGCGCGCCTGAGCACCCGCCACGACGCGTTCGAGGAGGAATCGCAGCTCGTCGCCCGCACCCGCGGCTCCTCGGCCTCGTCGTTCTCGCCGGCCGGTGATCACTTCCACCAGAGCAACGGCCCCTTCAAGATCGTCTACCGCCGCGACGACCTCTACCGCGTCGAGAACGGCAAGACGGCGCCGCGCGGCGACGAAGCCGCGCGCCATCGCCTCACCACGGGCCTGCGCGCCGGCGCGCCCGACGTGAGCCCCGACGGCCGTCGCATCACGTTCACCGTCAACACGAAGGGCACGACCTTCCTCCAGATCGCCGACCTCGACCCCGAGGGCCACATCCAGAACCGGCGTGACCTCGTCCCGAGCGCGCGCTTCGAGCAGGCCTACACGCCGCGCTTCTCGCCCGACGGCCGCTCCATCGCCTACAGCGCGTGGACCGCGGGCGGCTACCGCGACATCCGCGTCGTCGACGTCGCCACCGGCTCCTTCGAGAACATCACGCACGACCGCGCCATCGACGCGAACCCCACCTGGTCGAGCGACGGAAAAACCCTCTACTTCTCCTCGGATCGCAGCGGCGTCCCGAACATCTACGCCTACGACGTCGGGAGCCGCGGGCTCAAGCAAGTCACGAACGTGCGCGTCGGCGCGCTCCAGCCCGCGGTGAGCCCCGACGACAAAACCCTCGTCTACGTCGGCTACACCTCGAAGGGGTACGACCTCTACGCGATGCCGCTCGACCCGGCGCGTTTCCTCGACGCGCCGCCGGCGCCCACGGATCGCCCCGATCCTCCGCCCGAGGCCGAGCGCGTCCTCATGCGGAAGACGCCGTATCAGCCGTTCTCCACGCTCGCGCCGCGCAACTACGCCGTCTCCTTCGGCCCCGGCAACTACAGCCAGAACGCGCTCACGCTCTCCACGTACGGCGCCGACGTCGCGGGCTTTCACGAGTTCCAGGCGCAGATGATCGCCGACTTCGCCGCGCCCGCGCCGCGCGTGAACCTCGACTACTCCTACCGCAGGCTCCCCGTCGACCTCGGCATCCGCCTCTCCTACGCCGTCTCCCCGCGCTACCAGGGCTACCGCATCAACGGCCGCGACATCCCCTACGACGAGCGCGGCATCGGCCTCTCGTCGAGCCTCGTCTACCGCTTCCCGGGCGAGTTCAACGATCAGAGCGTCAGCCTCTCCTACTCGTTCACCGGCTTCCGCGGCGAGCTCCCCGGACAAACCCAGCTCGACCCGTACGCCACGCGCACGCGCCTTCCCATCGGCGGCACGATCGGCACCGTCCGCGCGGCCTACTCCTTCTCCAACGTCGAAGGCTCGCTCGACGCGGCCGGCTCGATCCGCGGCTACTCGATGCGCTTCGCCGTCGAGTACGCGGGCCCGCCGACCGGCAGCAACTTCACCCTCCAGACGGCCGAGACCTCCATCGCGGGCTACATCCCCATGCCCTGGCGTGGCTTGCACACGCTCGCCTTGCGCGTCGCGGGCGGCATCGCTGCGGGCACCTACCCGCGCGACGGCTTCTTCTTCGTCGGCGGCTACGACCTCGACAACGTCAGCATCGTCGACACGGTCACCACGGGCATCTACGACGGCTCCTTCGTCCTGCGCGGCTACGCGCCGGGCAGCGCCTCGGGCCGCGCGTACCTGCTCACGAACGCCGAGTACCGCTTCCCGATCCTCAAGCCCGACTGGGGTTTGTCCACGCTCCCCTTCTTCGTCCGCCGCCTCGACGGCAACCTCTTCGTCGACTACGGCGGCGCCTTCGACAAGCTCACGCGCGACGACGTCTCGTTCCTCTCGAACGGCGCGCTCATCGACGCGCCCAAGCTCCACACCTCGATCGGCGCCGAGCTCTGGCTCGGCCTCTCGCTCGGCTACTACCTCAACACGCAGCTCCGCTTCGGTTATGCCTACGGCTTCAGCGGCAAGGCGATCCCGGGCGGCCAGATGTACTTCCTCGCCTCCAGCGCGTTCTGACGAGAAAGGCCAAGAACTTGCCCCGATCCTCGTGCAAGGCGTCTCTTCGGCACGTGCGCCTTCCCCTCGCCCTCCTCCTCCTCGCGCTGGCTCCGCTCGGCTGCGTCATGCCGCAGACGCCGACGGACAAGCTCATGGACGCCGCGTACGACCACAACACGGCGCTGCGCTTTGGCCGCATGGACATCGCGCGTGAGCACGTCGCGCTCTCGGCGCGCGACGCGTGGGCGAAGCGTCACGCCTCCTGGGGTGACCGCGTGCGTGTCGTCGACCTCGAGCTTTCGGACGTGCGCATGAAAAACCGCGACGAGGCCGAGGTGCGCGTGCGTGTCGAGTGGCAACGCATCGACGAGGCCGAGCTGCGCACGACCGAGCTCCTCCAGCGCTGGCGCAACGCGAGCGGCTGGCACGTCGACACGGAGGAGTGCGCCGCGGGTGACACGGCGCTCCTCGATCGTCCCGCGGACACGGCCACGCCGAAGGGCGAAACCGGCAGCGCTAGGGACGGTTTGTAAAGCTCATCCTCCCCTCTCCCGTGCAGGGAGAGGGGCAGGGGTGAGGGAGTCGTTCAGCTAGCAGCCGCCGGCGCCGCAGCCGCGGACTTCTTCGACTTCTTCGGCGCTGCGGTCTCCTGCGTGGTCTGCTCGACCTTCGGTGCCTTGGCGCGCGCCTTCTTCTTCGCCTGTGCCTTGCGGCGCCTCATCTTGATCGAGTTGCGGCGATCACGGTAACCCATCGCGTGTGACTCCTCGGGGGATGCATCGTCGGGCCCTCGCGCAGCCGAGCTGCGTGAGCCCCGTCGTTCGGTTCGATAAACGGGCGGCAAATCTGCCCAAGACTGGGCCCGCCCGCAAGGATTTGGGAAGGGTTTGGGAAGGGATCGAGGTGGGCTCGTCAGCTCCCGCCGACCGCTCCGTCGAGGGCGACCTCACGGCCGCGGACCTCGAGGCGATACCGGGAGTTCACGGTCTCGATGTAGAACACTTCCCGCCCCGCGAGCCGGAGGACCCGCTTGACCGGCGTCGTCACGTATTCGTGCATCCCGTCGGAAAACTCGATCACGACGACGGAGCCTTTCCGCGGAGCACGTACCAGTCGACCGACGACGGCGCGGGAGCCACGGCCGAGCTTGCGGAGCACAACTTGCACAGCAGCCATCCTAGCATGCACTCGCGAGCCGGGCACAAGCTGCACAAAGGCGGCGCCTGATTTCCGCGTGTCCGTCCAGCGCGCGCGACGAAAGATCCGGTAGCGACGCAGTGCATGCTTCACCGACGGAGGGTTTTCATCGAGCGACCGAGCTCCCACAAACCTCCGAAATTCCCCGAGATCCGAGCCATTCCGATCACACGCCGCGCGCGGACCGGGGGCGGCGCGATACCGAGCCTGCCGTTTCCCCTTGCCTCTTTCCGCCGTCCGGGGTCTGTCTCCGCCCGTGCGCGGGGTACCTGCTCGTCCGACAGGGTCCGTCGAGGTCATCACGGGCTCGATGTTCAGTGGAAAAACCGAAGAACTCATCCGGCGCATCAAGCGCGCCATCCTCGCTCGCCAGCGCGTCCAGGCGTTCAAGCCTCGCATCGACGATCGCTACGACGCGCATCGCATCGTCAGCCACGAGGCCGTGAGCGTCGAGGCCGTGGCCGTCGGCACGAGCGCGAGCATCGAGGAGCGCGTGCTCGACGAGACCGACGTCGTCGCCATCGACGAGGCGCAGTTCTTCGATCGAGGCATCGTCGAGGTCTGCGACAAACTCGCCAATCGAGGCCTGCGCGTCATCGCGGCCGGCCTCGACCAGGACTACCTCGGCCGCCCCTTCCCGCCGATGCCCGAGCTCATGGCCATCGCCGAGGAGGTCACGAAGGTGCACGCCGTCTGCGCCGTCTGCGGCGGCCCTGCGAGCCGCTCGCAACGCCTCATCCCCAAGGCCACCACGGTGCTCGTCGGCGGCGCCGAGAGCTACGAGGCGCGCTGCCGCGGCTGCTTCGAGCCCCGCGACGTCCCGCGCACCGAGTTCGGATCGGCGCTTTAATCCCGCCGGGCCACCGACCCCGAATCGAACGGGCTCCGCACGCCCGGCACGTTCTTGTCCGCGAAGTACACGCGCAGCATGTCGGCGGCCACGTTCGTCGCCTTCACGCGCCACTTCGCGCCGTTCGCCACGAGCACCGACAGCGCGACCTCGGGTTTGTCGCTGGGCGCGAAGCCCACCCACCACGTGTAGTACGGGCCCTCGGGCGTCGGCTTCGTCAGCGTGCCCGTCTTGCCCGCGATGCGGATGTCCGGCAGGTAGGATCGGCCGGCTCGATCGTGGAACGACTTGTAACTCGTCCCCGAATCGACCGTCTCTTCCATCATCGACGTGATCGCTCGGGCCGTCTGCTCGCTCATCACGCGCTTGATCGGCATGCGGACCGTGGGGCCCTTGTAGATCTCGCCTTCCTCGTCCTTCACGCTCGCGACGATCGACAGGCGCACCATTTCGCCGCCGTTCGCGATCGTCGTCGCCAGGTTCGCGCCCTGGAACGGCGAGAGCGTCGTGTTCCAGAAGCCTGCGGCCGTGCGGGCGAAGCCGAGGTCGTCCTCGGGCAGCGTGATCGTGCTCTGCGCGAGCTTCACGTCGAACGGGATGTCCTGCCCCCAGCCGAGCTTCTGCGCCGTCCCTTCGAGCTCGCCGCGATCGAGGTGCTTGGCCGCGAGCCGCGCGAACACCGTGTTCAAGCTGCGGCCCATGGCCTGCGCGAGCGTGGCGCACCACTTGTCGCGCTTCTTGTTGTCGATCATGTCCTTCGCGGTGATCGCGTGCTCGCCGCCCGAGTAACACTGCTTCGTGTTGGGCCCGAGCCCGGCGTGCTCCACGAGCGCCGTCGCCGTCACGATCTTGAACACGCTCGCCGAAGGCGCCGTCGCCTCCGACGCGACGTCGTGCATCGCGCCTTGATCCACGTAGCTCGCCCACGCGAGCACCCGACCCGTCTTGATGTCGGTCATCACGACGGCGCCCTCGGGCACGTGCCCGCCGCGCAAAAGCGCGACGGCCGCCCGCTGATACTTCGGCACCACCGAAAGCTCGGCCCTGCGATTGCCGTGGGCCGGCGCGATCGCGATGTTTCCGCGATCGTCGATCCGCGTCAGGTCGATGTCGGTCAGTGGGGGTGGCGTCACCTCCCGCGTGACGACGGGTCCTCCGTTCGTTTCGATTTTGCTCTTGGCGAGAAGGCCCGCGAGCTCCACGTCGTGCTTGCGCAGCATGGGGAGCGTGACGGCAACGAGCCCCACGGCGGCACCGATGGCGATCCACTGACGCATTGGCTCCTCGGGCCTTAACGCGCGGCGTGGGGCTGGGCCAAAAATGTTGTGCGACGTCGCCGGCTCAGAAGTTCACGGCCGCGCGCGCGCCGATCTCGTGCATCCACGTCGCGCTTTGCGCGGGATTGTCCGCGTCCGCGAGCAAATTCCCCGGCACGAGCGCGAGGTTCTCCCCCGCCCCGCTCCCCGGCGTATGGTAGGCGAGCCAGTTCACCGTCACCCGGACGAACCGCGTGTGCCAGTACGTCGCGCCGAGCCCGAACTGGAAGACCGAAATCTTCGACGTACGCCCCGGCGCGCCCGGCGTCGCCGCGTCGTAGTCGCCTCCACGCGCGGCGCCGTCGTATCGCGCGTGCACGCCCGCCGCGATCGCCATCACCTCGAGCCCGCGCCGATCGTCATCGCGCTTTTGGATCGCCGGGCTCGAAAGATCGAGCCTGGGTGGCCGGGAAAAACCCGGTTCGCCGTTCACGAACGCGTCCCCGACGGGCCACGCCGAAACGTGCGCGTACCAGCCCACGCCCTCGACATTCCCGAGCCGCTCGGTGTGCTCGAACGCGAGCCCATCGATCGCCTCGCGGGTCCCGTTGTCGACCCAGTACGCTTCGGCGCGGATGTCGAACGGACCGAACGGCAAACGTAGCTCGCCGCCGATGCGGTTTTGCGCGCCCGACGGCAAGACGCGCACGAGCCTGCCGCGTGTGTCGCGGTACCGCGGATCCCACAATGCGAACCCCTGCGCGGTCGTGATCGCGGGATAGTCGTACGCGACAAACGCCGGGTCGCGCGCGCCGCGCTGCACGCTCACGCCGATGTGCGCGCGCGACAGGAGCCGTCGCGGCAGGTTGTTGTACTGCTCCGCGAACTCCTCCTTGGTCGTGGGTCGTTCCCGCGAGAACGGGCGCACCACGAAGCGGCCGATGAAATCGGGGTAGCCGTCGACCTGCGGTCGATTCGGTCCGTCGCCGACGAAGACGCCGAGCTCGTAGCTCAGGGTTTGCGCTTCGTTGAGGTCGCCCCAGATCGTCATGCCGATTTCCTTGCCGTTCGGCTGGACGAACGCTCGAATCGGCAGCACGCGCTCCATCCACGGGTGCTGATCGTTGCCCGTGCGGTTCTCCATGGAAAACGGCGCCTGGTGTTGCCCGAGCATCACGTGAAACTGACGCAGGAGCGTGTAGTCGATGTACACGTTCGCGAGCTGCGCCGTCGCCCCCACGGACTGGGGCGGCGCGAAACGCGTCCATGCCGAGAGGGGCGCTTGTCCGGGCGGAACCGTCGGGGGCTGCGCCTCGCCCATCGGGTTCGTTATGGGCTGCCCACCGAAATCCACGCCGACGAGGGCAAACCATCGGCGGAAGAGGTCGGCCGCGAGCTCGATACGGGCGCGGCGGGCGAAAAAACGGGGCGCGAGCAGCGCTCCGCCGTCCTTCGCTGGAAGCGCGCTCGCGCCGCCACCGAGGAAGGAATGGAAATCGAGGTGCAGACGGCCCCGGACATACATGCGGATGTCGTCCGAGGGATCACGTAGAAAAATCCCGCCTTGAAAACCGGCCAGCGCCATCCGCGGCTCCGTGCGCGAAGGCACGTCGACCTCGATCGGAAACGGCTGCACGGGCGCGGGCGGCGGCGTGACCGCGGGCGGCGTTTTCCCGGCGGGCGGCGGCGGCGGCGGGCCGGCGGGCGTGGGCGGCGCAATGACCACGTTCGTCCGCACGAGGGGCCGCGGCACGATCACCGTGGGCTTCGGCGCAGCTTGATCCGCCTGGGTTTTTCCTTCCCCTGTGGCCTTGTCGTCGGGACCAGCCGGCTTCGGCGGCACTTGCGCGAGCGCCGCCGGGACAGAAAAAACACACGCGAGCGCGCCGGAGAGCACCGCCTTGGCTATGCTCCCGCGAAGGCGTCCTTCGAGGCGCTTCGTGTCCCCGCTTTTCGTATGCAGCATTCGCGAATGTTTCCGGCTTCGCGCCCGACGGGCGGGCACGACGCTCGCATGCGACGCGCAGAGGGTCAAGCCACGCGCGGACGGCGGGGCACGAGCAAGCGACAGAACGAACCATGACCAGCAGCACGCCCATTCGGATCACGGCAGACGTCGAGGTGCTCGACAACGCGACGCTCGTCTCGCTCGCCGGTCCGGCGAGTGAACACCTGAAGTCCGTGGCGAGGACGCTCGGCATCGACGCGAGCCTGCGGGGCAACGTCATTCGCCTCGCGGGCGACGCCGACTCCGTCGGGCTCGCCGAGCGATTCCTCGCCGAGGCGGCCCAGCTCCTGCGCGGCGGCGCCGTGCTCGACGCGCAGGATTATGTGCGCGCCGTGCAAGCCCTCCGCGACGATCCCGCGCTCACGCTGCGCGAGCTCTTCGAAGACGTCGTGCTCGTGACCGCGCGGCGCAGGCCCGTGACGGCCAAGACGATCGCGCAAAAGCGATACATCCAGGCGATCCGTACGCACGACATGACGTTCGGCATCGGGCCGGCGGGCACGGGCAAGACGTACCTCGCCATGGCCATGGCGGTGCACGCGCTCATCGAACGTCGGGTGAAACGCATCATCCTCACACGTCCGGCGGTCGAAGCGGGCGAGCGGCTCGGCTTTCTGCCGGGCGACCTCGCCGAGAAAGTGAATCCGTACCTCCGTCCGCTCTATGATGCTTTGCACGACATGATGGATGCCGACAAAGCCTCGGGGCTCGTCTCTCGCGGACAGATCGAGGTCGCGCCGCTCGCGTTCATGCGTGGCCGCACGCTGAACGATTCCTTCGTCATCCTCGACGAAGCGCAGAACGCGACGAGTGATCAGATGCGCATGTTCCTGACCCGCCTCGGCTACTCGTCGCGCGCGGTCGTCACGGGCGACGTCACGCAGGTCGATCTGCCGCACGGCGCGCGAAGCGGCCTCGCGGAGGCGCGCGAGCTGCTCACGGGGATCGACGGCATCGCGATTTGTCACTTCACCGAGGTCGACGTCGTCCGCCATCCGCTCGTGCAACGCATCATCGTCGCCTACGAGAAGCGTGATCAGGAAGTCGCGGCGAGGCGCGCCGAAAAAGAGCGGGATCGTGATCGAGATCGTCGCGACGGACCCGCGGCGGCGCAATCGGCCCCGACGAACCTCGACCCCGCGGACGAGCCGCGCGAAAAAGGGACCGCCTCGTGAGCTTTTTCATCGATGGAGCGAGTGACGTCGCCCGAAGCTCGGCGCGATACGGCAGAGACGCGCTCACCACGATGAACATCGTCGAGTCGCGCCTCACGTCGGACGCGCGCCTCTCCGATCGCACCGTCGTTCGGCCGCATCCTTTGCTCGTCACGGTGCGGAGCGACCGGCTCTTCGCGGTGCTCGCGTCGGGCTCGCTCTGGGACCGCGGCCGCGAAGTGCTCCGCCCCTTCGCGCACAAGCTCGCCTCGGGCGAGGCCATGCTCGTCCTCGTCGGTAGCCCCGTCACGAGCGACGTCGCGGGCGCCTTGAACCGCGGCCTCGGCGCGCTCGTGAGCCCCGATCCGAGCGCCGACGAGCTCTACGTCGCCATCCACAACGTTTGCGAGCTGCTCGAGTCGAAGGCCCGCGCCGAGGCGCGCGGCAAATGGCTGAACCGCTATCGTTACGAGCTCGGCGAGCTCATCGAGATTGCCAAGGCCATCACCACCGAGCGCGAGCTCGACAAACTGCTCTCGCTCATCCTGGAGAAGAGCCGCTTCATCACGGGCGCGGACGCCGGCAGCATCTACGTCGTCGAAGGCGACGACCCCGATCCGCTCCGCCGCACCTTGCGCTTCAAGCTCTCGCAAAACGACTCGGTGCACTTCGACGCGCGCGAGTTCACCCTGCCCGTGAGCCCCCGATCGATGGCGGGCTACGTCGCGCTCCACAAACGCCCGCTCAACATCGCCGACGTCTACGACCTGCCCGCGGTATCGCCGTACGGCTTCGATCGATCGTTCGACGCGAAGATCGGCTATCGCACGAAGTCGATGCTGTGCATGCCGCTGCTCTCGCGCAAAGGCGAGGTCATCGGCGTCATCCAGCTCATCAACAAGAAACGCGCGAACGACCGCAAGCTCCTCTCGGACGAGGACATCGAAGACCAGGTCATCCCCTTCGACGCGCGCAGCGAAGAGCTCGTCGGCACGCTCGGATCGCAGGCCGGCATCGCGCTGGAAAACGCGGTTCTTTATACCGAGATCCATCACATGCTCGAAGGCTTCGTGCGCGCCAGCGTCGAGGCCATCGAGCAGCGTGATCCCACGACGAGTGGTCACTCGCGCCGGGTCGCGCTCCTCACGGTGGGGCTCGCGCGCGCGCTCGAGCGCGACAAGGCCGGACCCTATCGCGGCGTCACGTGGACGAAAGACGATCTCCGCGAGCTCGAGTACGCCTCGCTGCTCCACGATTTCGGCAAGATCGGCGTGCGCGAGCAGGTCCTCGTGAAGGCGAAGAAGCTCTATCCACACGAGCTCGCCATCATCCGTCATCGTATCGAGATCGCTTCGCGTTCGTACGAGGTCGAGATCCTCGAACGCAAGCTCCGGCTCGTGCAGCGCGGCGCGCGCGCCGACGAGCTCGCCGCGCTCGATCAGGAGTTATCGGCGCGCAAGGCCGAGCTCGAAGCCGCGTATGCCGCCATCGTCGCGGCGAACGAGCCGTCGGTCCTCAAAGGCGGCGATTTCGCGCGCATCGAGGCCATCGCGCGCGAGACGTTCACCGACTTCTCGGGCGACGTCGTGCCGCTCCTCCGCGCCGAAGAGGTCGCGTGTTTGTCGGTGGCGCGTGGATCACTCACGCCCGCGGAGATCGAAGAAATCCGCAGCCACGTGGTCCACACCTACCAGTTCCTTTCGCAGATCCCCTGGGGCAAACAGTTCCGCCGCGTCGCCGTCATCGCCGGCTCGCATCACGAGCGCTTGAACGGCACGGGCTATCCGCATCGACTACGCGCCGAGGAAATCCCGCTGCAATCCAAGATGATGAGCGTCAGCGACATCTTCGACGCGCTCACCGCGAGCGACAGACCCTACAAGAAGGCCGTGCCCGTCGATCGCGCCCTCGACATCCTCGGCCTCGAGGTCAAAGACCAGCACGTCGACGCCGACCTCGTGCGCGTCTTCATCGAAGCGAAGGTGTGGACCGTGCTCGAACAACCCGGCGCGCCGCCCTCGGCGCTCGCGGCATCTTCCCGATAACCCGCGCGGCTCGTCAGTCCTTCTTCTTCAGCTCGATTTCAGCCTCGCGCACGATCGACGCATCCCCGCTCGCCACGCGGATGCGTCCGACGATCTTGTCGTCTTTGCGCTTACCCTGAACGATGCCGAACATCGCTTCTTTGGAAACCGCGTCGTCCGGAAAGAACGTCGCGCGCACCTCGTCGCCCTCGACTTTGCCGCTGAGCGCCGCGGCGCCGAGCGCGCCCGAGGTTTTTCCTTTCAGCTCGCCGTCCGGGCCGATGGTGAGCGAGAGCGTCCCCGGACCCACCGCCGCCTTACCGTCGTCTTTCGTGCGGACTTTGTCCTTCACTTTGGGCGGCATCTCCACTTCGCCCTTCTTTGCGTCGTAACGGCCTTCCCACGTCCCCACGAGCCCCGGCGGCTCGGCGGGCGCGGCAGCCGAAGCGCTCGGGCTCGGCGCGGCGGCGCTCGGCGCAACCTCGGCGGTTTTTCCGGACGGAACGGTTGTCGCGGGGGCGATGGAGGGAGCAGGCGGCGCGCCCCCTTCCGTGCCGCTCTTTTCACAAGCGACGAGGGAAAGGCAGGCGATCAGGGAGAGGGCCGTGGAAACGCAGTGTCGCATCGGGGATTCGGCGCCCGCGGGGTGGCGCGGGCGCCGAGGTGCTTCGCGCGTCTCCTGCCCCGCGTCAATCTTCGCGGCGCGACGAGAGGATGCGCAGGAGCGCGAGGAAGATGTTCAGGAAGTTCATATAGAGCTGGATCGCGGCGCCCACCGCGTCGTCTTCTCCAGCCTGGAGCAGGCGCGACGTATCGTAGAGGACGTATGCGCCGAAGAGCAGGACGGACACGCTCGCGATGGCGAGGCCGAACACCGCGCTGCCGAGGAAGAGGTTCAAGAGGCCCGCGCCGATGATCACGAAGAGGCCCATCGTGAGCGCGCCGCCGAGGAACGAAAAGTCTTTCTTCGTGGTGAGCGCGTACGCCGTGAGCCCGCCGAAACCACCCACGGAGAGCAAGAACGCGTCACGAATGGGCGACGACGAGAGCGTCTTGCCGATCCCCGCGGCGAGCGTCGCGTAGAACAGCGACGGCGCGAGGACCACGCCGATCACGGTCGCCATACCAAAAAGCGCGACCACGTTGAGGCCCTTCACGTGCCGCACCATCGAAGCGCCGAACACGGCGCCGAGCATGACGAGCATGCCGATGATGTAGTGCTGTCCGAAGAACGCCACGAGCGGCGGAACGGCCACGCGCGTACCGCCGGCGCTGACGAACGCTTGCGACGCGGAAAGACCGCCGCGCAGGGCCACGAGCGCGCCGATGGCAGAAAACACGACGCTCGCCGTGAAGAGGCCGTAGACGCGTTTCAGGAAAGCCACGCGACTTTCGCCGCGAGTGAGGCCCTGCGTGCCCCACGGTTGCTCCCTGTAGTCCCACGAGTTCATGCTGTTCACTCCCTGGATGATGTGCGGGTGAAGGACCAGTCGAGCGAAACGTAGTCATCCACCGCCACGTCGCAATGTTTCGTCCCGATGGCCGCTCCGCGAGGCCGAGCGCGCGTGGCCGTCCGCCGGCCATTTCCAGCGAAGGGATCGACGTCGCGGGTGGATCCGCGTACGTTGCGGACATGGATTTCTTGAAGTCGAACGGGACCAGGTTGGCATTTCTCTTCTTCGTCGGCGCGGCCACCAGCGCGCTGTCGGTCGTCGGCTGCGGCGACGATGGAAAGGGCGGCACCGGCGGCACCGGCGGCACCGGCGGTACCGGGGGCGCAGGCGGGGCCGGTGGAATGGGCGGCGAGGGCGGCGCAGGCGGCATGGGCGGCGCGGGCGGCATGGGCGGCGCGGGCGGCGGCATGCAGGTATGCGCGCCCGGCACGTCCGGAGCCTTGCCCAAGCTGAAGCTCACCGAGCTCGTGACGGGCCTCGACCGCCCCACCTACGTGACGGGCGCGCCGGGCGATACGGACCGGCTCTTCTTGCTGGAGAAGCCGGGCCGCATCCGCATCGTGAACGGCGGCAATCTTTCGCAGGAGCCCTTCCTCGACATCAGCGCGATCGTCGAGGCGCAGGCCAATGAGCGCGGCCTGCTCGGCCTCGCGTTCCACCCGAACTACGCCCAGAATGGCCGATTCTTCGTCTACTACACGCAGAAGGCGAACCCGAACGGAGCGATCGCCGTCGCCGAGTACGCTCGCGGCGCCTCGCCCGACAAGGCGCTCGAGGCTTCGGGTAAGGTGATTCTCACCATCCCGCATCCGACCTACAACAACCACAACGGCGGCATGCTCGCGTTCGGGCCCGACGGTTACCTCTACGTGGGCACGGGCGACGGCGGCAGCGGCGGCGATCCGGACGAGAACGGGCAGGACATCAACGCCAAGCTCGGCAAGATCCTCCGCATCGATGTCGATAACTACCCCACGCCTCCGCCGGGAAACCTCCAGAACGGCGACAAGGACATCTGGGACTGGGGCCTGCGCAACCCCTGGCGCTTCAGCTTCGATCGATGCACCGGCGATCTCTACATCGCCGACGTCGGCCAGAACGCAGTCGAAGAAATCAACGTCGAGCCGCCCGGTGAAGGCAACAAGAACTATGGCTGGAACACCATGGAAGGCTCGACCTGCTTCGACCCGGCAAACAACTGCGACATGACGGGCCTCACGTTGCCGGTCACGGAGTACATCCATGCGAGCGGCTTGGGCGACTGCTCGGTGACGGGCGGATACGTCTACCGCGGGTCGAAGATCCCGGGGCTCGTCGGGACGTACCTCTACGCCGACTATTGCTCGAAGCGCTTCTACACGCTCGCGTGGTCGAAGGGCAGCGTCATCGCCGAGGGGGAGATCACGGCCGATCTCGAAAGCACGTCGCTCAGCGCGGGCATCACTTCGTTCGGCGAGGACACCGCGGGCGACCTCTACGTCATCGTGGACAACAGCCAGGGCGGGACACCCGGCAAGCTGTACCGCATCGACGCGGAGTGACATCGGCGCGCCCTCCTTCGGGGGGCGCTCCTGCATCGAAACGCGCGCCTCTTCATCTCTCTACATCTCGTCTTCATCTCCTCTTCATCTCGATCGGCGCACCATCGCCCACTTCGGCGGAGCCGGGCTCCTCGAAAAGACGACAACGCGCGCCCGCGCGCCGGGGTTGCTTCGTGAGGGCCGTCGCGCCGCGGCCGGAAGGCTGTCGCGTCCGCGCCTTCTCTCCTTATTAGAGGAGCACAAGAACGCGGGCGCGCCGGAGGGCCGAAGTCCCGGGCGCCTGCTCTCGTCGGTTTCGTAGCGCATCCTGCCTGTGGCTTTGCAGCGCACCTCGCTGCGTCATGCGGGTCCTTCTGCGCCGCTATCGCCGCGAGGGCCTCGGCGGGCGCGCGCGCGAGCGGGACACAAATCGTCGCGGACGCGTCGCGCGGCATGCCTCGTCGAACGGCAAGCGGCTCGAGGTCGCCCCCGTGGCTATCCCGGTGTCACCGCCGGGCATGACCTGCGCAGAGAAGGAGCAGCAATGAAGCGACGTCGGGCCGGTCTTTAGGGAGAGACCCGCCCCCAATCCGGGAGGACATGGTAGCGCGCACGGCAAAGCCCGGGTCGCAAAGCCTGGATCGACTGGCAGCCCGCGCGCGCCAAACGAGAGCGCCTGGCTGAACAATGGCGCATCGCGCGCTGTCTCGAGGGATTTCGAGCGGTCGGTCGGTCCGGTAAACGTCCGGCGCTACCGGGCGGCGGTGGAGCAAAACCTGGGAGGCGCGCGCGCGCCGAACCAAAAAATGAACGAAAGGACCGTCCTGCCACTTTATTCGCTTGACCCGCCCGTCTCCAAAGGCATAGTCGTAACCATCCGCCGAGCGGGATTCGGCGAGGGAGAAGACATGGCAACCGACGCTTTCGAGCAGCAGATTGTGGAACTTGTGCGGAAGATGCCCGACTCGGCGATTCTCGCACTGGTCAAGGATAAACTCGGCCAGGCCGTCGCCTCCGCTCCGGCGGCGGCTCCGCTCGTGGCTGCGGCTGCGACCCGGGGTCGCGGTCGTCCGGCCCGCGTGCCGCAGGCGCTCGTGGCTGCGCCGGAAGCCCCCGCTCCCGCAAAGCGTGGCCGCGCGGCGGCCCCGGCGGCGCCCGCGAAGCGCAAGCCCGGCCGTCCGAAGAAGACGGCGGCCCTCTCCGCGGAGCGGCAAGAGGTCCTCAATTCGGTGGAGCGCATCGTGAAGGCGTCGAACGGCGTGAGCGCGAGCGACGTGGCCCGCCAGGCCAGCATTCCGCAGACGCGGGCGGCGGCGGCGCTCAAGGAGCTGAAGCTCGCGAAGCGCATCTTCCAGGGTGGTGATCGTCGTTTCGCCCGCTATGCGGCCGACCTCAAGACGGCGGAGCAGGCGAGCCTGAACGCGCGCAAGACGGCGAGCGGCCCCTCGACGGCCGGCGCTCCCGCGAAGAAGGCGGCCCCCGCGGCGAAGGTCACGCGTAAGCGTGGCGGCGCGGCCCCCGCGGCGCAGCCCGCGGCGAAGTGAGTCGTCGCGAGCGCATCAACAGCCTGCCAGCAGGGTGTTGAGAAACGCCGCGAGCGACCTGGAGCTAGGGAGGAGGACGCAGGAATACTCCGGTATTCCGAGGACGACGACCGACGATCCAGGACGCGCAGCAAGTTTATCAACAGCCTGCTAGCAAACCTGGCGGCCCGACGCGGAGGCGGTGAGTGAAAGACTCCCCGCCCTCGATTCGGGCCGCGCGGTCGTTTCGAAGGACGATCGGTCGTCCGGACGAAGTCAAAACGACGTCGTCGACATGACGCGCGCCCTCCGGCTCTGCTCGACCGGAGCGGCTGCCCACGATCGATCGTTATGGCCGAGCCGCGTCGACGCCGAATGACGCGCCCACCGTCCCGGGGCGTCGCGACGTCCAAAACGTTTTTCGCGCTGGATCGCGTCGCCCGTTCGATTGGTGTCGGCGGCCAAACCCAGCGGTGCAGGCAGGCGTGTGTCGCGGCGAAACACACGGGCGGTATGTCCGGGCGGACCGAGCATCCTTGCCATCACCACTTGCTCGGACGAACCCAGCCAGCGAGCGTGCGCTCCATGCTGCATGTGCGAACGCGCTCGTCGTTATGCACGTCGCCGAAACGACGCGGGCGTCACGCTTTCGACGCCTTTTTACAGACCTATAACGGTCTCACATTTCATTTTTGAACGATGTACCCCGGCGCGCCTTTCATCTTCTCACGCTCGCGCGAGGAGGAAGCGGCGATGGGGTGAGGCAATCGTCCGACGATCGTTTTACGGCGGGTTCCAGGTCGCGCCGTCGTCGTCGGATACGAGCACGTAGAAGCCACGCCGCGAAGTACCCGTTACATCGGCGGACACGATGAGCAGCGTGCGCTTACCGAACGAAACGAGCGCGCCGAAGTCGACGCGCCCGCGCGCGCCGGTCCCTTCGCCGATGATGCGCGCGCGCTCGTAAAACTTCCCGCCGTCCGTCGACTGCGCGTAGTAGAGCCCCCAGCGCTCCCCGGCTTGCGCGCTCATCACGGCGGCCGCGCCCGTGGACGTCGGCACCGCGACGATCTCGCGCTCGTGTTTCTCGATCCAGGGCTTGAATACGGGGCGCGACGGAGTCGTGCACTTGCCTTCGAGATCACACAACAAGAGCGTTATGCTCTGCTTGTCGGCATCCGGCGCCTCGACGACGAACTTCGTGTCGTTGCAACCGATAGCCGCGCCAGCGAGCGCCTCGGCCGGACGCGGGACCAGCGTGAGCTTGTCGGGCGTCACCACGAGGTAGTAGTTCTTGTTCGGATTCTGCTTCGTCGGCGGTTGCGTGACCGCCTGGTACGAAATCGAACCGACGTCACACGCCGAGGGCGCCGATAACTCGGCGAGGAGCGTGGGCGTCGGCTTCAGGAGCTTCAGGTCGATGTACTCGGACTCCGCGGGCGCCGCGACGGTCTGCCCGGGCGCGGGCCACTTGCGCGACACGACCTCGCGCCCCTTCACCGAGAAGAGCCGCGGCGGCCTGCCCACGGGCCCCGTGGCGAACGTCTCGAGCTTCGGCAGCGCGACCTCGGCCGGCGCATCCGTACCCGGCGGCGTCACATACCGCGCGAAATACTTCTTCGGTGTGGGCTCGACGACGAGCGACGCCGTTTCCTTGTCGAGCAGCGCGAGGCGCGGCCTGGGGATCGGCAGCTTCGGGTCGGGCTTTTTCGCGAGCGGCGGCTGGTCGACCATCGTCGCGGTGCCGAACGAGGGCGCGTCGAGGCCCGCAAAGAAGAACTGGAACGGCGGCGGTGGGGGCGCCTTCTTCCCGACCGCCGGGGGCGCCTCCGCGGTCGTCTCCTTCGGGCCGAGGGCGAGCGCGAACAGGCCGTCCGCGCCGAACGTGTAGCTCGACCAGGTCTCGCGGTCGGTGCGGAAGGCCTTCCACGTCTTGCCCGCGTCCACGGTCATGAGCGCGATCGCCACGCTGCCGGGGACGCCGCCGGCCAGGATGGCCCGCTTGTCGTCGAGCACGTAGACGTGATCGAACTTCATCGACGGCGGCGCGAGGCTCGCGTCGAGGCCCTTGGCGGTGCCGAGGCCGGTGGAGAGCTGGTCGAGCGAGGCGGCCCCGCGCGGAGGCGGAGGCGGCGCGATCGGGGCCTCTTCTTTTTTCTTCGAGCAGCTCGGAAGGAGCGAAAGCGCGAGGGTGAGCGCGTAGGCCGTCGGGGACCAGGGGCCCATCGTCGTTCGGAACATCTCACTCGACTCGATCGGGATCCATGCAGCAGCGGAAGCCCGTGGAGTAATCGTGGTAACGGAAGTCGTGCGCGGTGGTCTGGTAGGAGCAGCCCTCGCCGTTCAACGACGTGTCCATGTAAAAGCCGCCGCGGAACGTGCCGTCGCGATCCTCGATCCACTCGTGCAGGTTGCCGACCATGTCGAAGACGCCGTACTCGTTCGTGCACTCGGCGCGCATGCCCGTCTCGAAGAGCGAGTTCGGGAGCTGGTTGATGAGCGGCTGGTTCATGCCGTCACTCCAGCGGCGTTCGTCGGGTATGCCGAGGCGCAAGGCGACCTCGACGACGGGGTGCGCGCTGCGGATGTCGTCGTTGCAGACGCGGCTCTTGCGCTCGTCGCCGTACGGGAAGCGGGTCCGCTTCGGGCCGCGGCAAGCGCGCTCCCACTCGTCGGCGGCGCAGAGGCGCTTGCCCGAGGCCTGGCAGGCCCGCTGCGCTTGCTCCCCGCTGATGTAGCCCTGCGGGATCACGCCGGGCCGGGAGACGGCACGCACGGAGGTCTCGTGTCCGTCCACGGGGTAGAACGGCGACCACGAGCGCAGCTCGCCGCTCGAGAGACGCTCGACGAGCGATGCCTCCCAGCGATCGACGCAGACGCGGTTGTCGACGAGGGCCATCTCCGCCGGACAGCGCGCGGTGTTCGCGAGGATCTCGCTGTCGACGTCCTCGGCCTCGGACATGGAGCGCCACGCCGCCGCGGCGAGGCGCGTCTCGACCGTGACGACACGCGCCTCGGTGGCCCGTACCGCGATGGGCCGCTCCGCGGGCGCGATCGGCTCGGCCGGGCGGGACGCGACCGATGACGCGACGCGCGTGTTCGCGCTCGCCTCTCGGACGGCGTGGAGCTGCGAGAGCCCGCCCGGAGCAGCACAGCCGACGGCCGCCGAGGCCAGGATGGCCGTCACGGCGAGGCTGGAAAGGTGCCGTGTGACGCGATGCGTGCGGAGGCTGGATCGCAGGGGTTGCCCAGGAGGGCTGGGCGCTCGCCAGTCTGCGTCGTCCGCCTTCGTCGCCACGGAGCTTCGAAGATGCCTGCGGATGCGCCGAGACGCAATGGAGAAAATCCGAACGCCCGCCGGCAGGTTCGTGTTCCCACGCGCGCGCCTCTCGACACCGGGAGGCCAGCTTTTCCGGAAGTGCCTATGCTTGGAGGCCCAACGTTTGGACCACGGAGGGGTTTGTCCGCGAGGGCGCGCTCCCGGGGGAGGCGCCCTCGCGGCGCGGGATCAGCGGATCACTCGTGGATGCCGGTGCCGAGATCGGTGGCGTTCCAGCGGAAGTTGTCGAGCACGACGAGCGAGTCGAGGGCGGTGTCGCTCACGTCGAAGATCATGAACTCGAGCTGGATCTTCTCGCCGGGCACGACGGACGCGGTGTTGAAGAGCCAGTCCGTGCCGCCGCCGACGTTGTCGAGCTGCATGCCCGTACCCGCGAGCTCGCCCGCGCCCGAGGGGCAAATGTTGCAGCCCTTGGCGACGCACACCTGGAAGAGGCTGTTGTTGACGCTGACGGCGTTGCCCGTGCCGTCCTTCGCGATGTTCTTGTCGGTCGGCAGGCCCATGGCGCCCGACTGGAGCAGCGCGAGGAAGAAGTCGTTGTACGACGAGCACTGCCAGGCCTTGTACTCCGAGGAGAAGAACCGGAACTGGTACTCGAACGACTTCGCGTTCGTGGGGACGCGGATCTCGAGCCGCACGTTGACCGAGTCGTTCGCGCCCGTGCCCGACGAGCAGCTATTGCCGCTGCAACCCTGCGACGCGGGCAGCTTGCCGCCGTTCGCGAGCAGGTACGCGGAAGGCGGGTTGCCGTAGAAGCCGTGGAGCGTGCTCGTCCCGGCGTACCCCGCGTCGTCCTGGTCACGCATGACACCACTGGAGAGGCCGGCCATCGTGAGGCCCTTCTGCGGCTTCACGACGGTGCCGTACCCCGTCAGGATCGCGGCCGACTTGTCCTGAAGGACCGGGAGCTGGGTCGCGTTCGGCGTCGAGCCGTCGGCGAGGACGAGCTTGGCGCTGAGCACGCCCCACTTCTTGAACTGCCCCGCCGGCGGGTTCTCCTGCACGAACTGGCAGAGCTCGATGGCCTTCGCCACGTCCTCGGCCGTGACGCCGGTGAACTTCGCCAGCGTGCTGCAGGGCGGCGCCTCGGTGTCCGGCGTCGTCGGGTCGCAGTCGTTGTCCACGCCGTCGCCGGCGAACTCGAAGGCGCCGGGGTTGACGGCCCTCGGGTTCGGGCAGCCGGGGCTCAGGTAGTCGCAGCAATCGCCGCCGCCGCACGAGCTGTAGCCGTCGCCGTCGAAGTCACCGGCGGAGTCGTCGGCCGCGCCGTTGCAGTCGTCGTCGACGGCGTTCTGGCAAATCTCGTACTTCGGGAGCACCTGGCCGAGGCAATCGCCCCAGCCCGAGCCGTCTTCCTTGCACGTCTGCGTGCCGGCCTTGCACGGCCCGACGCCGAGCGTGCCCGGCAAACCCTGGTAGCAGGACTGCGTCTGGCCGGGCACGCAGCCGCACGGGCCGTCCTGCAGCACGTTCCACTCGCAGCCGTCCTGCTGGTTGTTGTTGCAGTCTGCGAAGCCGGGCTTGCAAGCGCCGAGCGTGCAGAGGCCGTTGTCGCAGAGCGCCGTGCCGTTCGGCGGGCCGCCCTTGAGCGGCGGGGTCTGCGTGGCGTCGAGGATCCACGCGGTCGAGCAGGAGTTGTTGCAGAAGCCGCAGTTGTTCTCGTCGTTCGCGAAGTCGTAGCAGCTCGAGCCGCAGCAACTGAAGCCGGCCTGGCAAGGCTGGGTCGCCGAGCAGCCGGGGATGCAGGTGTTCGAGATGCAGATCGAGCCCGGGAAGCAGTCGTTGTCGGCGACGCAGCCGTCGATGCACAGGTTCTTCATGGTGTCGCAGACCTGCGCGCCCATGCAGTCGCCCTTGTGCGTGCAGCCGACCTTGCACTTCATCGCGCTCGGGTTGCAGTACTGCCCGAGGCCGCAGTCATCGACGAACGGGTCGCCGCTCGGGATGCACTCGACGCACGCGCCCGTCGCCGCGTTGCAGATCGTGCCGTTGGGATCCACCGCGCAATCTTCGTCGGTCGTGCATCCCATGGGCCCGCCGCCCACGCCGCCCGTGCCGCCTGCGCCACCCGTGCCGCCCACGCCCCCGGTTCCGGGTGCACCGCCCGTGCCGCCGCTCCCGCCGTCGCTCACGTTCGACGTGGCGGCCGAACCGCCCGATCCTTCGTGGCTCTCCGCGGCGCAGCCAGCCGCTGCCGCGTACGCGACGAGCGCCGGGACGAGCAGGGTCGAAAGCGAAAAACGCATGTCGTTCCGCCTCGTACGCTTCATCATTGCGAAATACCTCTTCGTAAAACTGTGAGCGGGCCGAGCCCGCACCATCCGAAGCCCGAGGCCGCGCGCCGCGCTCCCGAGGGTCGCAGCGCGCAGCGGATCACTTGTGGACGCCGGCGGCCGCCGCCTTGATGTCCCACCGGAAGTAGTCGAGCAGCACCGTCGAATCGACGTTCGCGTCGCCCGCGTCGGCGATGATGAACTCGATCTCGATGGTCTCGCCGGGCACGACGGGCGCATCGTTCACGAGCCACACCGTGCCGCCGCCGTCCTTGTAGTCGCCGTCCCAGCCGCCCATGCCCGTGCCGACGAGCTCGAGCGTGCCCGACGGGCACGCGCCCGGGGGCGAGACCGGCGAGGGGAAGCAGACCTCGTAGAACGCGTTGTTGACGGTGATCGTCTTGCCGCTCGCGTCCTTGGCGATGTTGCGATCCGCGGGCAGCGGCGACTGCGGCGGGTTCGCCAGCGGATCGGGCGTCCAGTTGCTCTTCAGGAGCGCGAGGAAGAAGTCGTTGAACTGGCCGCAGCTATACTCGGGGTACTCCGAGGTGTAGCTCTTCAGCCGATACGAGAACGACCGCGCGTTCGTCGGCACGCGGATGCGCATCTTGAAGTTGACCGAGTCGAACGCCTTCGTGCAGTTCTCCCCTTCGCACGCCGGGCACTCCGGGGGCGAGGGCACCTTGCCGCCGTTCGCCTGGAGGTAGGCGGCCGGGATCGGGCAGACCGTGTCCGCCTTGAAGTTGCCCTTCTGGACGTCGGCGTTCGGCCCGTTTTGCGGATGGACGAAGCCCGGATCGCCCTCGTCGCGCGCCGTGCCCGTCGAGAGCACGGCCATCGTCGTGCCCTTCTTCGGC
This sequence comes from Polyangium sp. y55x31, assembly GCF_029946505.1. Classification (GTDB taxonomy): domain Bacteria; phylum Myxococcota_A; class Polyangia; order Polyangiales; family Polyangiaceae; genus Polyangium. The sequence goes on along the minus strand of NZ_JARZHG010000034.1, from coordinate 493 downwards.
AGCACGTTCGGCCCGTAGTTCGCGAGCACGCCGACCTGCACGTCCTTCGGCACAATCGCGTTCGTCCCGTTGGCGAGCAGGAGATGGCTCGAGATCACGCCCCACTTCTTCTGCGGGAGCGGCGGGTTCTCCGTGGTGAACTGGCAGAGGTCCATCGCCTTGACGAGCTCGAGCGTGCTCGTCGGCGTGGCGAGCGGCGGATCGGTGCAATCGACCGCGGCGATGTCGTCCTTCGTCGAGGGATCGCAGTCGTCGTCGATGCCGTTGCCGAGGTACTCGAACGCGCCGGGGTTCACGCTGCCCGGGATGTCGCATTTGACGTCGTTGTCGCAGCAGTCGCCGTCGCCGACGGTCCAGCCGTCCTTGTCCTTGTCGACGGCCAGCGGATCGCCGCCCTCACCGCCCGCGCCGCCCGCGCCGCCGGCTCCGCCCGCGCCGCCGACGCCGCCTGCGCCGCCGGCGCCGCCGGATCCACCCGCGCCGCCTTCGCCCC
>NZ_JARZHG010000033.1 GCF_029946505.1 Polyangium sp. y55x31 | reverse complement strand
GGGAGCGGCGGCGCGGGCGGGAGCGGCGGCGTGGGCGGGAGCGGCGGCGTGGGCGGGAGCGGCGGCGCGGGCGGGAGCGGCGGCGCGGGCGGCGGCGAATGCACCCCCGAGGACGACGAGAACCCCTGCACGGAGGACGTCTGCGAGGACGGCGTGCCCACGCACAAGCCCACGGCGGCCGGGACCGCCTTGCCCGATCCGGTGACGGGCGATTGCCAGGCGGCCGTGTGTGACGGCAACGGCGCCGCGATCCCGCAAGCCGACGACACCGACGTGCCCGACGACATGAACGAATGCACCAGCGACGTGTGCACCGCGGGCGTGCCGTCGAACCCCCCGCGTTCGGCGGGCGCCGCCTGCGGCGCGGGCCTCGTGTGTGACGGCAATGGCATGTGCGTCGGTTGCAACACGCCGGCCGACTGCACGGGCATGGACGACGAATGCAAGGCGCGCACGTGCGAGGCCGGGGTCTGCGGCGTGGACTTCACGCCCGCGAACACGCCCGTGGACATGCAGACCTCCGGGGATTGCAGCGCGATCGTGTGTGACGGCAACGGCAACACCACCACCATCGCCGACGACACCGACCTGCCGCCCGACGACGCGAACCCCTGCAAGGTCCCCGCGTGCAGCGCCGGTCAGCCGACCGTGGCCGACGCACCGGACAACACCACCTGCGCGGACGGCGACGCGTGCACGGTGGCCGACACCTGCCAGGCCGGGACCTGCACCCCCGGCGCGGGGCAGCCGTGCCAGAATGGTGGCACCTGCGCGACGGCGGAGGGCGGTTACACCTGCTCCTGCCCGTCCGGCTACTCGGGTGTGAATTGCGAGATCTGCGTCCCCACCACCTGCGAGGCCCAGGGAGCGACCTGCGGCACCATCCCCGATGGCTGCGGTGGCATGCTCTCCTGCGGGCCGGCTTGCGCCGTCTGTCCCTGCGATGCGGATCCGTCGTGGCAAAGCGCGCTGGCTGGGACGCTCGTGAAGGATGGCCGGTGCACCAATTACTCCTTCCCGGGCCCCTGCGGGAGCAACGTGACGAGCCCGGACAGCTTTTCCTGGGCAGTCTCCGAGTCCGGCGCGTCGCTCGTGGAGCTCCTCGCCGGAACGCAGGGCGGCGAGAGCTTCTGCGGCGTGCAGGTGATGCAGCCGTCCAGCCCCACGAGTTGCAGTGGGGGTGCTTTCCCCGTCATCTTGACCAATCTCACCGCGGCGGAGGGCGAGGCGTGCAGGACCAAGGTCCTGAACTTCGGGGCGGCCCAGGGCGGCGTCTGCGAGTGAGCCTGCGGCTCCTGGCCGGCGCCCGGCATGTCACGCCCGTCGCGGCGACCTCCTCGTAGGTATCCCGACGGCACCGCCTGCACCGGCGGCACGTGCCTCGCGGGCGAATGCATGGACGTGGGAGCGGGAGGAACCGGCGGCGGTGGGACCAGCGGCGACAGCGGCGGGTGCGGCTGCGTCGCGGCCGGCACGACCGAACGCGAGGGAGCGGCCGCGTGGGCCGCGCTCGGGTTGCTCGGCATGATCTTCGCGCGACGCCGCCGGAGCTGACCTACCTACCCATCACTGACGCATGGCCGGCGCGTCCAGACAGTCCGGTAGAAGGATGGTTTATGATCTACGCTCGCTCTCTCGTTCTCCGCAGGACCCTGCCTTTCCTCGTGTCGGCGCTCGCCCTCGGGCTCGTCGCCGGTTGCGACGACGGCAATGGCAGCAGCAGTAGCAATGGCAGCAGCTCTTCCTCGGGAAGCGGCGGAGCCGGTGGTCAAGACGAAAGCTTTCGCCTCTCGGGTTCGCTGTCGTATGAGTACATTCCCTTCGACGTCGACCTCGAAAAGCTCGATTATGGCAAGATCGAGAAGCGCCCGATCCGCGGGGCCTCGGTCCGCCTGCTCGACGCCGACACCGACGCCGAGATCGCGAAGACGACCTCCGACGACGAGGGCGCCTACAGCTTCGACTACACGGGGGCGGCAAAAGTGAAGGTCTGGGTCTACGCCCAGACGGAGGTCCCCTCGTTGATCGTCGAGGACAATACGTCCGGAGACGAGGTCTACGTGATGGAGAGCAACACGGCCGATAGCGCCGCCGACGCGAAGCTAGACGTCCTCGCCGCCACGGGCTGGGACGGGACCGCGTACACCAAGACCCGCGCCGCTGCGCCGTTCGCTGTGCTCGATACGGCCTACACGGCGGCGAGGCGCTTCCTCGACGAGGTCTCCCCGCCCCCCGAGCTCCCTCCGCTCAAATTCAACTGGAGCATCAACAATCGCCCCGAGGACGGGGACAAAGCCATGGGCCAGGTCGGCACCTCCCATTTCGACGGCGAGGAGCTCTACATCCTCGGCAAGGAGGACGTGGACACCGACGAGTTCGATTCGCACATCATCGTCCACGAGTGGGGCCACTGGTTCGACCGGACGCTCGGCCGTGCGGACACCATCGGAGGCACCCACGCCTCCAGCGACATCGAGGACCCGCGGCTTGCCTGGAGCGAAGGGTTCTGCACCGGCTTGAGCGCGATCCTCCTCGATCCGGACACCACGTACACCGACAGCTCCGGGCCCGGGCAAGCGGGCGGCTTCGCGAACGATGTCGAAGTGAACGACAACAACGTCGAGTCGAACCCGGGCTGGTTCTCGGAGACGACGGTCCAGGGGCTCGTGTACGATCTCTATGACGGGCCGAACGAGCCGTTCGACCAGGTCAGCGTGGGCATCAAAGGCATCTACGAGGCGCACCAGAGCCAAAAGAACAAGGCTTCGTTCACGACGCTCTTCTCGTTCGTGGCCTCGCTCAAGGAGAACGAACCGCAAGCCGCGCCGGGCATCGACGCAGTCACGTCGTTCTACAACGCGAGCGCCGATTTCGGCATCGACCCCATCGAGGACGAGTGGGGGACGAACGAGACGCATTCAGGCGGCTTCCCCGGGAGCCTGCCGGTCTACAAGGAGGGTGTCGTCGGCAATAGCTACACCGTCGACATGACCGGCGACGACGAATCCAATCGTCTCTGCCAGAACGTCTACTTCCGGATCGAAGGCGACGGGATGCCCATCACCGTCACCTCCACCAGCCCGAGCAACGTCGACCTGGCGGTCTTCAACGCCGGCGTCCTCGTCACGTCCGACGAAAACCCGAGCGGGGAAGAGAGCCTCACGTTCGATTCGGAGGCAGGGACGATCTACGTGCTCAGCGTGCGTGGGTACAACACCATGCCCGTGTCGTACGCGGCGGACATCACCATCTCGCACTGAAAGAGGAATCGACAATGAAATACATCGGCATCGTGGGGATGGTCGTTCTTTTCGCAGCGACGGCATGCGGGACCGACGGAGCGCGGCCTCCGGCTCCTCCCGCGAGCGCGGGCGGCTCTTTCGAGGCGGCCTCGGGCGAGCCCCGAGCCGCGGCACCAGGCACGGTCGCGGCCGAGACGTCAGGCCCGTCCGAGCCAACAGCGAAGCCCTCCGCTCCCGTGAACGTGACCGCGACGCTGAAGCCAGGCGCGGCCGATCTGGATGTCGTCTTCGGCGCAGACGGCTCGAACATCACCATCGAGGTCTGGGGGGTGGACGGGCTGAAGCTCAAGGGAGGAGCGAGCCCGGTCTCGGAGCCGTCCGTGAGAAACGGGCAATCCGTCAAGGTGTCCGTTCTCTACGACGCGGGGACGACCGAGAGTAACCTCGCGATCCGCGTCAGCGGCACCTTCAACGGTCGAGAGCAGGCCAAGGTGCAGTCGTTCACGATCAACGTGGGCAGCCAGCCCAAAGGCGCGCCGGCCGGGGAGAGCAAGGTCGATAAAGACGGTCGGCCGGTCAAGGTGATGAAGTCGCAATAACGGCCTCCCGCCGGGCTACCGGCGTTTGAATGCCCTCCCGAAGCACGTCGAGCAGGCATGCCGCCTCGGTCGGCCCCGGCAAACCCGCCGCGTGCGCCACCTCGGGCGCTGGGGCGTGCGTCGTCGACGCGGCGAGGCGCGAAAGCGCGTCGGCCTGCGCCTCCTGGACGTGCGCCCGCTCCTCCGGCCCGAGCTGCTCCATCGCCCAGATGTGGACCTTCCACGACAGGGCCGCGTGCCGCGCCTCGTCGGCCGCGATTTCCCGCATCGCCGCCGCGAGCTCGGCGTCCGCCGCGCGCCGCGCCTGATGGGCCCCCACGAGCGCCCCGAACGTCTCGCGCACGCAGCCTTCCACCGCGTTCTCCAGGGCGAGCGCCAGGAGCGCTCGGAGCGGCTGCTCCTCCACGCGCGGCGGGACGGGCGCGGCGCCGCCGCGCGCCTGTGCGAGGGCCGAGACCACGTCTGCGTGCCGGACCTCGTCCTCGGCCGCCCTCCGCGCCTCGTGCACGAGCGACGCCGGCGCGCCGAGCGCGCAGAGCTCCGCCGCGAGCCGCTCGAAGGCGATCACGCTCGCCGCCTCGAGGTGCGCGGCGCGCGCGAGGTAATCCCCGAGCGGAGACCGCCCCTCGTCCGCGGCCGCGCTCGTGAGCCCGGCCGGGACCCGCCCGATACAGGCCGAGTCACGCCCGATCTCCTCGGCGCGGACCTCCTGGATCTCGCCGCTGCGAAAGACGCGCAGCGTGAATCGAGTGGTGATGATCGGCGCGCAATCCCTCGTGATCTTCGTGGCCGTCACGATGAAGCCGTCCCGCGCCGCGCGCACGGTGGTGCGCTCGGCATTGTTGCAGGTGAGGTCGTATCCAGCGGCCTCCACGAGCAGCAGCGCCTCGTCGGGCGTATCGATCGGGCCGAGGAGCGAAACGAGCTCCGGGATGCCGGCCCAGCGCCGCACCTCGTCGCCCGCCGTGGTCACGACCGACGTCTCGGTGCAGAGCTGCAAGCAGCTCGTCCGTCGGAAGGGCTCCGGGTGCATGCGGATCTTCTGGTGGCATTCGCGGGTCGTGGCCGTCGCGCAGGTGGTGCCCACCTCGCTGACGACGCTGAAGTTCGACTGCGTCCAGCGCTCCGGGCCTTCCTCCGCGGCAGGGGTGCCGTAGAGGGTGCGGATGGCGAGGTAATCGAAGCGCCGCGCAGGCGAGAGGCCGCTCGCCGAAATGGGCATCGTTGCGCCGGGGGCGCAAGGCACCCCGCCGGCCACCTGCGCGCTCCCCGTCTCGTCGATGGCGTCCGTGTCTCCAGGCTCTGCGAGCGCTTGCGTGGGCTCGGTCGTGCAGCCCTGGGCGAGGAGCCCGGTCACGACGGCGACGCGCTGGGCGCGCTCGAAGATGCGCGCGAGCCATGATTCCACGGATTCATCGGGCTCCGGGTTGCATCCACGCAGGAATCGACGCGCCATGACGACCTCCCGAGCCCGCGCGTGCACACGGCGAACGGCTCGACCGAATCCACAGCAACACGCGTGCCGCGGGCGTGCTCGTTCGCTGGTTTTCTTTCTGGGATTTCCGGTGACCGGACACGCGTCGAAGGCCATTGCCCTCGACCGATAGGCCTGCTGGCGCGACGACCGGGCCCGCGCCCGCGTTCGCGTCCGCGCCTGCTTCCGCTTTCGCCTTCGCTCTCGCCTGCTACCATCGCCCCCGCCCATGACCACGACCGACACCCTGCTTCAGCAAGCCAGCGAGGGCGACCTCCGCGCCCAGGGCCTCGCCGCCGCCCGCGATCTCTGCGCCTTCCTCGACCATTCCCCGAGCCCCTATCACGCAGCCGAAGAGGCCGCGCGCCGGCTCTCCGCGCATGGGTTCTCCGCGCTCTCCGAGCACGACGCCTGGCAGCTCGAGCCCGGCGATCGCCGCTATTTCCTTCGCGCCGGTACGATCGTCGCCTTCGTCGTCGGCGACGAGCACCCCGCGCTCGCAGGCTTCCGCCTCCTCGGCGCCCACACCGACTCGCCGAACCTGCGCGTCAAGCCAAACGCCGACCTTTCGCGCTCCGGCTACCAGGAGCTCGGCGTCGAGGTCTACGGCGGCGTGCTGCTCTCGACCTGGCTCGACCGCGATCTCTCCATCGCAGGCCGCGTCTTCTGCCAGCGCAAAGGCGAGCGGCCGGCGGCGCGCCTCGTCGACCTCGGCCGGGCCGTCGCCCGCGTGCCGAACCTCGCGATTCACCTCAATCGTTCGGTCAACAAGGAAGGGCTCGTCCTGAACGAGCAGAAGCACCTGGTCCCGGTCGTCGGCCTCGGCGCCGCGCCCGACGTGCGCGCCCTCGTGGCCCGTGAGCTCGACGAGCGGCCCGAGGCCATCCTGGGCTACGACCTCTGCCTCTACGACACGGCCAAGGCCACGATCGCCGGCCTCGCGCAGGAGTTCGTCCTCTCCGCGCGCCTCGACAACCTCGCGAGCTGCCACGCCGGAACGGCCGCGCTCGCCGCCGAGTCCGGCCGCGCCCCCTCGACCCGCATGATCGTGCTCTACGACCACGAAGAGTGCGGCAGCCGTAGCGCCGCGGGCGCGGCCGGCACGGTCCTCAAGGACACGATCGCGCGGATCCTCGAGGCCTACCCTCGCAACGAGCCACAGGGCTTGCAGCGGGCGCTCGCGCGCTCGTTCCTGGTCAGCGCGGACATGTCGCACGCGCTGCACCCGAATTACGCCGACCAGCACGAGCCGCAGCACCAGCCCATGTTGAACAAGGGCCTCGTCATCAAATCGAACGTCAATCAGTCCTACGCGACGGACGGCGGCACGGCGGCGGTGTTCGAGGAGATCTGCCGCGAGGTCGGCTATCCGGCGCAGAAGTTCGTGATCCGCACGGACCTGCCCTGCGGCAGCACGATCGGCCCCATCACGGCGGCCGCGCTCGGCATCCCGACGGTCGACGTCGGCGCCCCGATGCTCAGCATGCATTCGTGCCGCGAGATGTGCGGGACCCTCGACGTGCACTGGGCCGTCGAGACGTATCGGCGGTTTTTGCGGGGGTAGGGGAGCGGGGCGGCCACCGAGCGCCCCCTCGACAAACCCCTCTCGCGTGGCTTGGTGCTTTCTGCTAGGGTTCCTCTCGAGGAGCACCTGCATGCCGCCCGAACTGCAACGGCTCGCCGACGAAATTCTCTCCCTGCCGGTCCCCTCCCGGACGGTGCTCGTCCGATGCATCCTGGAAAGCCTGAGCCAGTCGGAGAGCGAGGCACTCGAGCAGTTTTGGGCGAGGATCGCAGAAGAGCGCTGCCGTCAGATTGACGCCGGCGAGGTCGAGCTCCTCGACGGGGACGAGGTACTCCGCGAGCTTCGCGCGCATCCTCGGTGAAGCGCTTTTTCTTCCACCCCGCAGCCCGGAAGGAGCTGCGGGGCGTTGCCCCGCACCCCAGAAGGGGGCTGTCCGCCCCCTTCACCCCGGACCAGGCACGGCCTGGACCGAGGGCGTAGAAACCGCGCGATGCGCGGTTTCTACGACGGGCCCGTGACAAGACCCTCACGACCTCACCAGCCGAGACGGCAGCGCTGCCGTACTTGGGAGCGACGTCTTCCCTGTCGACAGCGCGCATCGCGCGCTGTCGCCCCGGGTCCAGCGCTTGCGCTGGTCCGGGTCCAGGGGCGGACAGCCCCTGGTCGGGCCCGGGGTGAAACCCCGGCGCTACGCCCCCAAGTGGGCCTCGTGGCCCGGTGAGGTCCAGCCCGCATTTTCGACGCCCTGGACGGTCAAAAATGCGCTAGAGAGTGTCGAACTTTCGACACACGTGGGCTGGGCTTCCCGGCGGGTGACTTTTCATGCTTCGTTACCGAGCCGACATCCGGACGTTGTGCTTCGTGGCGATCTACTTCGCGCTCGTGGCCGTGCAGTGGGTGACTGCGCCGAGCGCGCTCTGGATCGCGATCCCGCTCGTCGCGTTGACGTGCGTGTTCTCGTTCCTCGGCGCCGTGGCCACGCACAACACCGTGCATTGCCCCGTGTTCAAGCAGCGCTGGGCGAATCGGGCGTTCCAGGTCGTGTTGACGTTGACCTATGGCCATCCCGTCAGCGCCTTCGTCCCTGGCCACAACCTGAGCCACCACAAGCACACGCAGACCCGGCGTGACGTGATGCGCACGACGAAGGTGCGGTATCGCTCGAACCTCCTGAACGGCCTGCTCTTCATGCCGACCGTGGGCAGGGACGTCTTCCTCGCCGACATGCGGTACTTCAAGGCGATGTACCGAAAGAACCCGCCCTGGTTCCGGCAGATGATCCTCGAGGCGACGGTCTTCCTCGGCACGATGGGCGTGCTGCTCGCGCTCGATTGGAAGAAATTCCTGATCTACGTGCTGATTCCCCATCAGTATGCGGCCTGGGGCATCATCTCGATGAATTACCTCCAGCACGACGGCTGCGATCAGAAGAGCGAATACAACCACTCGCGGAACTTCATCGGCAAATTCGTCAATTTCATGGCCTACAACAACGGCTACCACACGATCCACCACATGGAGCCGGGCCTGCACTGGAGCCTCCTGCCCGCCGAGCACGCGAAGCGCGTCGCGCCGTTCATCCACCCGGAGCTCGATCAGCCCTCGATGCTCGTGTATCTCTTCCGCACCTTCGTCTGGCCCGCCAAGCGCCGCATGTACGATGGAAAGCCCGTCGAGATCCCCGACGAGGGCCCCGACGAGGAGTGGATTCCGCCGCCCCGCGAGGTTCGGCACGACCTCGGCGCGATCGCCATGTAGCTTCCCGAGCCCGCCCGGGTAGCATGGTGACATGCGCCCTCTTCGCCTCGCTTTTCTTTCCGCCGTCTCCCTCCCATTCCTGACCACCGGCTGCGGTAGCTCCCCGCTCGAGGAAGCCTCGCGCGGCTACGATGTCGAACGATACGTGCTCGAAGGCGCGTTCGACTGGACCACGCGTAAGCTCGCCGCGACCGTCTCCGTGACGCTCACGCTTACTGAGGATGCGCCCGCGATCGCCCTCGATAGCCACGTCTCCGTGAAAGCCGTGCGCATCACCGGCGTGGAGGATCCCGCGTACGAGGTCGACGCCCAGCGCGGCGTGCTCGCGATCTCGCTGGAGGACGCGTCCAGGGTCATGAAGGGACGAACCATCCAGGTCGACATCGATTACGAGGCCGGCACGAGTGACAACCTTTATGCCATCTCCCCGCGGCTCGGGGATTCCGTCCTCGGGCGTGCGCTCTACACGGACTCCGAGCCGATGGGGACCTCGTGGTGGATGCCTTGCAACGACGATCCGAGCGATCGCGCCACGTTCTCCGTCTCCCTGAAGATCCCGGCCCAGGAGCAACTCATCGCCAATGGCAGGCTCGTGTTCGACGCCGAGGAGGGGCCGGACTCGCACCGCGTGCGATACGAGACCGGCTGGACGCTGCCGACCTATCAAATGGCGTTCGCCGTGAGCCAGTTCGAGGTGGCCAAATGGCAGACGGAGACCGGCTTGCCCGTCGAGGTCTGGCATCGCCGCGATCTGCCGGGCAGCCACGCCGAGATGGCGAAGGCGCTCGCGGGCATGATCGATCGCCTCGTGCCGCTCGTCGGCCCGTATCCCTTCGAGCGATACGCCCTCGTGCTCCTGCCATCGTTCCCCGTGGGCGGCATGGAGAACGCGGGGATCTCGTTCCAGCGCGAGACAAGCAGCACGGAGCCCACGATCGCCGGTGATTTCTACCTCGCCGCGCACGAGCTCGCACATCAATGGTTCGGCGATCTCCTCACCGTCGCGACCTGGGACGACCTCTGGATCAAGGAAGGAATGGCGAACCAGCTCGAATACGAGGCCGGGCGCGCGTTCACGGACGCGAGCGGGGAGGGGACGCTGCACGGGGATCAATTCTTCGGCGAGGACGGGGTGCCCATTCGTGATGGATCCCTCGCGCCGGACGACAAGTACACGTCGGGCCCGTACGGCCGCGCGGCCTGGCTGCACACGCAGATCCGGAGCGTGGCGGGCGACGCCGCGTATTTCGAGACGCTTCGGAAGATCCTCGACACGCGCGGCTTCGGCGCGATCGGGACCGATGCATTCGTCGATGCATTCTCGCAGGCCCTCGGGCCGGAGGCGACGGCGCGGGTGCGGCGCGCAATCGACGCGAAAGCCATGCCGCGGATCGAGCTGCAAGCGGAGCCGAACGCCGCATTCGCCCTCGTGCTCGACGACCCCGACGGGGCGCTCGTCGCGCCGCTCGTGGTGCGCTGGTACGGCGCGGATGGGTCGGCCGAGGAGGTCTCGCTCCTCGGAGGCGCGCGGGCCGTGATCCCGGCCGCGGCGACGGACATCTTGCTCGTCATGGATCCGGACGACGTGCACCCCAATTTCGAGCTCACTGGAGACGGCGCACTCGCGGAGGCATGGACCTCGGCGCGCGTGCCGCTCTCGACGAACGGAAACACCGTGCTCGCGGGGCTCGGTGGGGCGGCGCAGATGAATGCGCTCCGGGTGGCGAGTTTGTCGGGCGCTGCGATGATGACGCCGGCCGAGCTCCCGGGGCTCCTCGGCGAGCTCGACGCGGACGGGGCGAAGGCGATGGCCCTGCAGCTCGCTTGCGTGCTCGCGTCGCTCACGCTGGACGCGGCGGAGAAGGAGGCCTGGGCGGCGGCCCTCGCGCCGCTGCTCGAAGGGGGCCCGCCGTCGTTCGGGCTCGGGTGGATCGGCACGGGAGGGCTCGGCGCGTGCAGCGACGTCGTCCCGCTGGACACGCTCTTCAGCGTGGAATGGCCGAAGCTCGAAGCCGGCCTCGCGGACGAGGGCATGACCCTCTCGCGGCTCCAGTACCTCGCGGCCTTTCAGCTCTCCGAAGATCGCGAGCTCGCCACGTTCGGCAGGGTCGCCTCGAAGGCTCCCTCGCTCCGTGCGCGGCGTATCGCGCTGGATCACCTGGCGCGGCGCGCGCGCGACGTGACCTCGGAGGCGTGGGTCACGTTTTACCTCGACCTGCTCCACGCCACGCGGACCTCGGAGACCTTGCCCTCGGCGATGAACGGGGCCTCGTGGGCGGTCTTCAATACGGGCGCGGGTCTCGGCGCGTTCGTGGACGAGCTCGGCGACATCCTGCACGACGAAGCGACGCGGCCGGTGCACGCGCGGGCCATCTGCATCGGCGTGCGGCTGCTCTCGGAGGATCCGGCCGCGACGAAGGCATTCCTCGGCGGCCTCGCGGACGCGCCCCTCTCGGAGCCGGCGCGGGCGCTCCTCCGCAAGCCGGAGACGTGCCTCTGATCAGATCTCGAATCGCTCGCCCTCGCGCGTGCAGGTGATGGGCGAGTGCTCCGGGTCGTGAAAATCGGGGTAATGAATGAGCCGCATGCGGCGCTTCACGTCCTCCGCGAGCCCCACGAGCGAGGCGAGCGGCGTATGGACGCCGAGGTTCGTCTCGTGGAAGAAGAGATCGGCCTCGGCGAGCCAGTCGATCAACGTGGGATCAAATGCCGTGTCGGCGCTGTAGCCGAACCGTGCCCCACCCGCGGAGAATCGCAGCGCCGAGGTGGGGATGTGATGAATCGTCGGCCGCCATTCGAGCGCGAGATCGCCGATGGAGTTCGTCCCGGCGCCGAGCGGCGACACGTCCGCGTAATCGTCCAGCGTGAGCGACGATCGCGTCCCGTCGGGCGACATGAGGGTATCCATCCCGCCCTTGAGGCGTGTCTCCCACAGCCCCGCGAGCACGTCCGGGGCCGCATGGAGCCGGGCGCGTTTCCCCGTCACGAACCGCCGATAAAAGAGGAGCTGCTCGAGGCCCCCCACGTGATCGCCGTGCAGGTGCGTGATGACCACGTGATCGATGTCGGCGAGCCCGATCGGCGGTCCCCCGCGCGCGCCGAGATCCCCGAGCGCCCGTCCGAGCGCGGGCGGCGCGTCCACGAGGATCCGCGTCGACCCGGCCTCGACGAGGAAACAGGCATTGAAATAACGCGTGGTGAAGGCGTCCCCCACGCCGACGACGCGCACGACGAGCGAGCTCACGACGGCCTCCCGCCGTGCGGCGTCGTTCCCTGGGTGTTCCGTGGAGACATGAGCATGGCGCGCCCCGATGGTGCCCCATCACGGCGAGCCGAGCCAGCGGCCTTCCGCGGCCCCACGCGAGGGGAGCGACGGGCGCCGCTCCCCCGGCGAACGATAGGGTCAATGGGTGCCGCGTGCCTCACCACCCTTGCGCCCAATCTGGGCCATGTGGGCCCGATCGCTCGACACGGCCTCGCCGCCCTTGCGGCCGATCTGCGCCATGTGCTCGCGGTCCTGGCTCACGCGCTCGCCGCCCTTGCGGCCGATCTCGGCCATGTGCTTGCGGTTCTGGCTGACGACCTCGCCGCCCTTCTTGCCGGCCTGGCGCGCCTCGTCGGGCGTGAATTCGTGGGCCGTGCCCTTCTCGTGCGCCGCTTTGCCGCCCTTGCTCGCGATGGCGCGCTGCTTGTCGCGCTCCATGGCCGCGAAGCCGCGCTGCGAGGCGGGCTTGCGCTCGGTCGTCGGCCCGAGGTCGCTCGAAGAAACCGGCCCCTCGTGCTCCTCCGCCGCCGATTCGGCGCGCTCCTGCGACGCCTCCGCCTGCTTCATGTCCTCGGCCTCTCCGCTGTTCCTCGCGGTCTCGTGCTGGTCCTTCTCGATCATTTGCCCCTCCTTGGTGACGCCCCGCTCGATGCTCCAGCCGGGCGCCGTGTTGCTTCGCGGATTGCTGTTGGGCCGCGCGAAATGACGTCAAGCTGCGCTCGGTAGCGCGTGTTCCCGCTGCAATGAGAAATGGTCGTGGAGCGAGCGCTCTCGTGCGCGCCGGCTCGGTTTGCGCGCACGCTCGTGTTTTGCCGCGACGAACGGCGGAGCTCGAGCATGGTGGAATCGGGCCGGACAGACGACTTCATCGGGTTTGGCAGAGCCTCATTCTCGATGCTGCTACACGCGGGGTCGCTCGCTCGCCCGGTTGCTTCGGGCGAGCGGACGATCTCGACGCCTCATGGAAAGGGTCTGTCCCGTCCTTACCCGAGCGAGCGCACGACGGCGTGCGGGCAAGGAGGTGCACACCCCTCCGGCGCATACGCTCGCCAATCAAAGAAGGGACCACACGGCTTCGCCGCGATGGACGCTTCTGCAATCGGGCGAGCGCGACGGCAATCTTCGATGCACGAGCCCGCCCATCGGCTTGCGCAAGCACGGCTTTAGCGGCCGCCCTCGGCCGTGAGGTTTTTCGCGGCAGATCAGGCGCGATACGCCAAACCCGCCCCACATTGCGCCAAGCGGGCCGGGTTTTTCGGCGATGTGGAGTAAGGCGAGGGCCTTACGCCCCCGAGCGGGTGTCTACGAAGCTGTGTGGGCCAGAGCGATGGTGTGGATATCCGCGGGGGCCCGCCGGACGTCGAAGGCTGTTCCTCGTGGATGTGATCCCTCCGTCGGCGGCGCGCCGACGCCCCCCCGAGACCGTGCCTGGACGCTCATCCACCGCGTCGGGCCCGTGGTTCGATGTGGACCAGGCTGCGCCGATGTCGGTCCCGGGAGCAGGCGCCGGCCGCGCAGCGCCCTCCGGGCCCCCTAGAGCGCGCGGGCGAGCGGCGCGGGCCATGGGGCCCTCGCGGCCCATGGCGACGCAGAAACGGCCGAGGACGCGGTCCACGGCGGAGCGGCCGAGCCCGGCGGCCCTGGCCAGGGTGCGTCGGGACGAGCGGCGAGCGCTCTCGGGCGTGACGGGGGCGTGCGTCGCGACGTACGCGACGTCATGGCCGTCAGCGCAAGCGAGCACGATCTTCGCACGCAGCGTCCGCCTGTGTTCGTGCGTGTCCTTCCCGGTGGGGGCCCGGGCGAGCGCTTCGAGCCCGAGCGTTCGTCGGGGCTTGTCTCCATCGGCGGGTTCGTTCGTCCCCCCGAGGGTGAACATGTGCCCAGCCCCCCGCACGTTCCGACGTTTTCGTCAGACGACCGAGCGGGACCTCGACGCCGAGCGTTCGGGCGAGGTCGTCAGAAGGTGCCGCGCAGGCCGACGCTGCCGATGCCGACCCAGGGCTCGACGCTCGCCTTGGTGGGGGAGGCGGGCTTGGCCTTGGGGGCCGTCAAGAGGAGGACGACCCCTGCCGTGAGGCCGACGCCGCCCACGACGAACAGGGCGGTCGAGAGCGTGGCCTTCGTGTCGATGCTGCTCCGGAGGTTCACGTAATTGCGAGGCGAGACGGGGGTGTCGTTCGTCTGGCTCTTGTTCGTGCAGGGAGTGTCCCCGTTGACCTCGCGCTCGCAGAAGGCCTCCATGTCGCTGCGCGTGGAGTAGGCGCTGATCAGCGCGCCGAGGCCGCCGATCGCGGCCGCGCCGCCGACGCCGAGGCTGACGTAGCCGATGAGCCGCTGCGTCGCGCCGGGCGGCGCCTTGGTCGGGCTTTCGCCGCCGCCGGGGGGCGTGACGATGTCACCGCCGCCGCCGGCCTCGGCGCCGGTCTTCGGCTTGAGCTCCAGCACGGCGCGGGCGGCTTGCTTCTCGTCGACCTTGAGATCGATCGCGGCCGACGACGCCGGCGTATCGGCCTCGACGCGGTGCACGCCGGGGTTCAACGGCGTCTTCACGCCGATGAGCGCGCGCGGAAAAACCTTGCCGTCGAGCATGACGGTCGCGAGCTCGGCGCCGGCGCCTTGCACCGTGAGCTCGATCGTGGGGATGCGCGGCGTGAGCGCGGCGAGCTCCTTCGCGGCCGTCTCCTGCGCGTCGCGGAAGGCTTCGGGGGCCTTGTCGTCGAGCTGCAGGATCGTGATCGAGCGATACTTCTCCGCCGCCTCGACGAGGCGTCCGAGCTTCTCCAGCGTCCGCGCCGCGAGGAGTTTCACGGTGGGCGCGTTGACGAGCGCATCGGCTCGTTCGAACTTGTCGAGCGCGTCGGCGTACTTGCCTTGATCGTAGAGCGCGAAGCCCTCGTCCGCGAGCGCGCGAGCG
The DNA here is from genome assembly GCF_029946505.1 of Polyangium sp. y55x31. Lineage (GTDB taxonomy): Bacteria > Myxococcota_A > Polyangia > Polyangiales > Polyangiaceae > Polyangium. Next base: position 112,066 of record NZ_JARZHG010000033.1, on the reverse strand, counting down.
GCGATACGCACTTGATCGTTGATCGGCTGCGCCCACGCGGGCGAGGCGCAAAGAGCTGCGCTCACGAGCAGCGAGCCGATCCCCTTCGACAACCGCATCGTTTTCCTCACGCTCCTTCGAGCCGTACGCAAGCGGATGCGCCCGCGTACGTCAGATCCCCCAGTCGGGCTTCTTCTTGTTCGTCGTACCCGTTTTCTTGGTCGTCGTCCCGCCCTTGTTGATCGGGTACCGCGTGGTCGACGTCGGCGCTGCGCTGGTCGTGGGTGGCGTGTCGGTGGTCCCCGCCGCAGGCTCGCTCGTGGGAGGCGGCTCGGGCGTGGGCGCGACCGAAGCCGTCGTCGGCGCGGCGACCGTCTCCTTCGGAGGCTCTGCTGCGGGAGACGCGGAGGGCGGCGACGCCGAAGGGTTCGTCGCGTCCGTCGTCGCAGGCGGTCCGCTCGTCGAGAGCAGCACGACCACCGTCGCGGCGCCGATCACCACGGCCGCGAGCGCGCCCGCGATCACGGCGGGCCGCGTCTTCTTTTGCGGGGGCTGCGTCTCCGCGACGGCCGAGACGAGGCCGCGGTGGGTCATCGTCGACGCGTCGGCGCGCGTCTTGGCGAATGCCGAAGGCTCGGGGCCGGGGCTCGAGATGCGCGCCTGCTGTTGCGGCACGACGATGTTCGGCAGCGACGGGTGCGTCTGGTTCAGCTTCCAGATGCCCGATTGATCCGGGCAGAGGATCCAGCGCAGCGACTCGGCGAGCTCCTTCGCGGTCTGGAAACGCTCGTTCGGCTCGCGCGCGCAGGCCTTGGCGAACCACGCGTCGAAGCCATCGGGGACGGGCGCGGCGGCGGAGGGCACGGGCAGAGGACGCGCGCAGATCTGCACGATGAGATCGCCGAGCGCTTCGCTGTCGAACGGACGCACGCCGGTCACGCACTCGTAGGCGATGACGCCGAGCGCCCAGAGATCGGCGCGTTGATCGATCGTCTTGTTCCCGAGCGCTTGCTCGGGGCTCATGTAGCAGGGCGTGCCGACGACCGATCCGGTGCGCGTCGCGACGCCGCCCTGGCTGCCGAGCACGCCGCCGCCGATGGCCTTGGCGATGCCGAAGTCGAGGACCTTCGCGATCTCGTCCTCGTCGTTGCGCACGAGGAAGACGTTGCTCGGCTTGAGGTCGCGGTGGACGATGCCGGCCTCGTGCGCCTTGCCCACGGCGCGCGCGATGTGCGTGATGATCGTGGTGGTCATCAGCGGCGGCAGCACCCGCACGCGTTCGATGCGCTGCTCGAGCGTCTCGCCCTCGAGCATCTCCATCGCGATGTACGGCAAGGCTCCGTCGTAGCCGTGATCCTGGATCTGCACGACGTGCGGCGTGCGCAGCGCGGCGGCGGCCTTCGCCTCGCGGAAGAAGCGCTGCACGATCTCGCTGTTCTCGTTCGCCCCACTCGATCCGAGGAGATCGACGTCGATGAGCTTGATGGCGACGGGCGCGCCGAGCGTCACGTGCTCCGCGCGCCACACTTCGCCCATCGCTCCTTTGCCGAGGAGATCGATCAGGCGATATTTCCCGGCAATCACGGCTCCGGGGCCCAAGCTACTCATGCTCGTCCCAGCTTACTCCAAGTCACACCGAGCGTGGAAGGATCGTGCTTGCGGAAAAGTACGATGGCCCCGCGCGATCTACGCCTTCACGCGACCGTCAACGTCACGCCGGTCCTTCCGCGCGTTTCAGGGGGCGGACCTCGGGACCGGGGTCATCTGCGATCTACGTCACCGTCATCCCGCTAGCTTCGCGAAGTCCTTCATGAAGCGAACGAGCACTTCGACGGAGGCGAGCTCCACGGCGTTGTAGAGCGAGACGCGGATGCCGCCGGTGACGCGATGGCCGGCGAGGCCCACCATGCCTTGTTTCGCCGCCTCGGCGACGAACCGCTTCTCGAGCTCCTCGGTGGGGAGCCGGAAGACGACGTTCATCACGCTGCGGCTCTCGCGCTCGACCGGGGCCTTGTAAAACCCCGCGAGCTCGTCGAGCGTGCCGTAGAGCAAGGCCGCCTTCGCCCGGTTTTTCCGCTCGATCTCGGGCAAACCGCCCTGCTCCTTGGCGACCGCGAGGACGTTCCGCACGAGGTAGATCGCGAAGGTCGGCGGCGTGTTGTAGAGCGAGTTGTTCTCGGCGTGCGTCCGATACTGGAAGATCTTGGGGATGTCCTTGCGGCCCTGCTCGACGAGGTCCTTGCGCACGACGACGACCGTGACCCCCGAGGGCCCGATGTTCTTCTGCGCGCCGGCATAAATGAGCGCGTACCTTCGGACATCGATGGGACGCCAAAGGAAATCGCTCGACATGTCCGCGACGAGGGGGACGTTGCCCGTGTCCGGGACGTCGTGCCACTGCGTGCCGAACAGCGTGTTGTTCGTCGTGATGTGCACGTAAGCCGCGTTCGGATTGAGCGAGAGCTCGCTCTGTCGCGGGATGCGCGTGAAGCGCTTGCCCTCGGCCGTCGTCGCGGCCACGCGGACCGTGCCGATCCGCCCCGCCTCCTCGTACGCCTTCTCGGACCAGCCGCCCGTCAGGACGTAATCCGCGCTTTTCTCCGGGGGCAGGAGGTTCAGCGGCACCATCGCGAACTGGTGGCTCGCGCCTCCCTGGAGGAAGAGCACGTGGTAGTCGTCGGGGATCGAGAGCAGCTCGCGGAGGAGCGAGAGGGCCTCGTCGTGCACGCCCTCGAACGCCTTGCCACGGTGGCTGTGCTCGATGATCGACATGCCCGTGCCCTCGAAGTCGAGCAGCTCGCGCTGGGCGCGCTCGAGCGCGGCGAGGGGGAGCGCAGCAGGTCCGGCGTTGAAGTTGTGCACGCGAGCCATCGATCGGGTCTCCTCCACGAAGAAGACGCGCCGGGCGGCGCGCCTCGTGGCGCGACCCTATAGCACGAGGGCGCCTCCTGGCGGAGCCGCGCGCAGGGTGCTCTACTCGAACCGGCAATGAAAAACGACGCGGCAGTCGGGACGGCCCCGGCCGCACTCGCGGAAGGCCCCCGCGAGCCGCGGCTCTTCGCCGAGTTCCCCGCCCTCGCCCGCGAGGTGCCATGGCTCCCGCTCCTGTCCGGTCCCACGCCGGTCGAGCGCTGCACGGCAATCGCGCGTTACCTCGGGCGCGACGACGTGTGGATGAAGCGCGACGACCTCGCGTCGCCGCTCTTCGGCGGCAACAAGGTCCGGCGCTTCGAGCACATCCTGGCCGACGCGAAGGCGCGCGGCGCGCGCGAGATCCTCACCGTCGGCGGCCTCGCCTCGACGCAGGTGACCGCGACGATCCTGTTCGGCCGCGCGCTCGGCTTCGACGTGACGAGCGTGCTCTTCGACCAGCCCATCACCTCGTTCGCGCGCCGATCGCTGCTGCTGCAAGCATCTGCGGGCGGGCGCCTGATCCACGGCGGCGGCTACGCCCGCACGGCGATCCTCACGGCGAAGGAGCTCGCGCGGGCGCGCAAGGCGTACTTCGTGCCGCCCGGGGCGTCGGGGCCGATGGCGAACCTCGGCTACGTCGGGGCCGCGTTCGAGCTGGCCGATCAGGTCGAGCGGGGCGAGATGCCGCGGCCGGATCTGATCGTCCTGCCCGCGGGGAGCGGCGGCACGGTGGCGGCGCTCTCGCTCGGCATGATGCTGCTCGGCTGGCCGACGACGGTGATCGCCGCGCGGATCACCGAGCGCTTCGCCTGCAACCGCGTGACGTTGCGGCTGCTCGTCGAGGCGACGGCGCAGAAGCTCGCGCGCCACGCGGGACCACGCGTGCTCAGGCGAAACCTGCCGGCGCCGCGCTTCGAGGTCGATCACGGCGTCGCGGGGCGCGGATACGGGCACCCGACGCCCGAGGCGATCGAGGCCGCGCCCGAGGTGACGCGCCTGCTCGGCGTTCCGGGCGAGATCACGTACAGCGGCAAGGCGCTCGTGGGCCTGCGCCGCGCGTGCGTGGCCCATCCGGGCAAGACGATTTTGCTGTGGAACACGCTCTCGGCGACGTGGCCCGAGCCTTCGATCGGGCCGGAGGCGTTACCTCCGGCCTTTCATCGGTTTTTCGAGGGGGACGTCCCGATCTAGGCGCGGAACGGTCTTCCGCCCGTCACTGGAGCGGGGGCGGGTAGGGCGGGCCGAAGCTCTGCTCGGCGATGTCGTCGTAGGTGAAGAGCGGCGTCTTCGCGGCCTCGTCCGAGTAGAGCGGCTTGACCACGCAGCCGCGCGCGCCGCACTGGTTCGACTCGCGGAACGCCACGTCCGCGACAAGCCAGAAGCGGTTGCCGCCGGACAGGCCCTCGCCGTCGGTCGGGGTGAACGTGATGGGCGTCTCGGGGTCGTAATAACCCTTCGGCCCGAGCTCCGCGGTCAGCGCGCCGTCGCAGAAGATCTTGACCGTCGGGTGGACGTCGTAGGTCTTGTCGTCGTTGCTGAAGTAGTGGACGCCGACGCGGAACCACTGGTTCTTCGGCGGGAAGTCGACGTTCACGTTCTCGGGCGCGCAGAAGTCGGAGTCGTCCGGGTTCGAGAGCGTCGGATCACAACTGATGTTGTCGAGGTCGAGGCGCGGGTTGTGGCAACCCTGGCCGAGGATCTGCCAGTCCTGGCCCACGCCGCGCGGCGCGAAGTAGCAGGTGTTCTTCTCGAAGACCGGGTCGAGGTACCAGGACACGGGCTCGGGCGGCTGCACGTTCGCCGGGAACCAGGACGGCGCGTTGAACGAGGGCGGCGGCGAGAAGTCGCTGAAGACGCAGTTCGACCACGCGCAGTCCTGCGGCGCGCCCGAGACGGCCCAGGGCTGCGTGTTGTTCGGCTGGTGCAGGTGCAGATCGAGATCCACGCCGTCGCCGCCGAGGTTGTGCTCCCACTCGAGCTCGACGCGCAGGCCCGGCGCGCCGACGAAGAGCGGATACGTGCACGACGCGGTCCCGCCGCCGGCGACGCCCTTCGTGTACGTCACGGTGTACTCGCCCGACTGGAGCGGCTTGAAGTCGTCGATGGGGTTCGAGCCGGTCACGCCGGGGCAGGGGCTCACGCCCTCGGGGCAGGTGACGGTCCACGTCTCGGAGCCCGGCAGCGCGTCAGCGCTGTAGTTCCCCGTGCCGTCCTTGAGGTTCACGTTGACGAACGGCGCCGTCGTCATCGGGTGACAGGCGTTCGTGTCGTTGAGGAAGCAGAGGTCGGTGGCGTGGACGCCGCCGATACACGACGACCAGTACCCGTTCTCGCTGCACTTCATGGTGCCGTCGAAGCAGCCCGGCGTGCCGCGGTACGACGGGTCGCCCTTGAAGCACGGATGCGCCTGGCCCGCGGCGCAGGGGCAGTTCTCGTCCGCCTCGCCGTCGCAGTCGTCGTCCGTGCCGAGGTGGTCGGGGTCGCAGAGTTCCTCGGGCCCGCACTTCGTGCCGCAGGGGTTCATCGGGACGTCGATCGGCGCGTCGGTGCCGCCGTCGTCACCGGGGATGAAGATGCCGCCTTCGCCGCCCGTCCCGCTCGAGCTCGACGTGGGTGGGCGGCCCCCACCGCTCCCGCCGTCCCCGGTGGAGCCACCTTCGCCGGGTTCGAACTTGTTGCCGGTGGACGTGGCCGCGCAGCCGGCGGCGATGGCCGCGCCGCTGGCGAGGCCCGCGAGTACATAAAAAAGCGGTTTCAAGGAGCGGCGACGGCGACGCATGAGACTCCTTCCGCCCCAACCGGGGCGCGATGGCTGAACGAAGAAAACAGTCGTGTGAGGAAGCGCGCCGCGGCCGGGGTTCGGGCGGCGCGGCGCACACAAGTGTACCGCGCCGTGGGCTGCGTCGAGGGCTATTTGGCGCGCAGGCTTTCGACGAATTTGTCGAACGCGGGCTTCGCGGCGGTGACGGTCTTCTCGGGGCCCGTGAGCTTGAAGAAGGTCAAGGCTCCATCGGTCTCCACGATCGCGCCGAGCAGCGCCCATTTCGGCTTCGGACCGGCCGGCGCCGCGCCCGGCATGCCCATGCCGCCCGAGAACGTGCCGTGGATCTCGACGACGGTCACGGAGAGTTCACCCACCTTGCGATCCTGCCGCGACGTCGTGTCGTCCTTGCCGCGTTCGAACTGGCCCGACCAGCGCTGGACGTTCTGATCGATCGTGCCGCCCGCCTGCGTGACGCTCATCTCGGCGTCCTCGGAGTCGCCCTCGGCGCGCGGGATCTTGAAGGTCGCCTTGCGCATCGGGCTCGGGTTCTCGACCTTCTGCCAGCCCTCGGGGACGTCGTAAGCGACGTCGGTCGGGCCTTTGCGTTGCGGCGCGGCCGCGCCCGGGCTCGCGCTGCCCGTGGGCGCCGCGGGGGCGGGGCGCGCCTTGTCCGGCGCGCCGCTCGGGGGAGGCTCGGGCGTCTTCTCGCACGCCGTGAGGGCGAGGATCGCGACGGGCACGATCAGAGCAGCGAGGCGTCGATTTCGCGTTCCCATGGTGGCTAGTAGCCCTCCGTCTTGCAGATGATCTCGTTCATGATCCCGCGCGTCCCGCCGCCGATCGGGTAGAGCCGCGCGTCGCGATAGAGCCGCTCGACGAGCGTCTCGCGCATGTAGCCGTGTCCGCCGAAGATCTGGACGGCCTCGTCGCAGACGAACGAGCAAGCGTCCGTCGCGGTGTTCTTCGCCATCGCGGCGAGGCCCGTGACCATGTCGCCGCGCAGGTGACGCGCGATGACGTCGTTCATGAGGGCGCGCGCCGCCGCGATGCGCGTCGCCATGTCCGCGAGCTTGTGGCGCAGCACCTGGAAGCCCATGATCGGCTTGCCGAAGGCGCGCCGCTCGCGCGCGTAACGCACGGCCTCGTCGTACGCGAGCGAGGCGATGGCCACGCAGTTGCCGGCGAGCAGCAGGCGCTCGACGGCGAAGTTCGTCATGATCGGGATGAACCCGGTGTTCTCCTCGCCGATGAGGTTTTCCCGCGGGACGCGGCATCCGTCGAAGACGAGCTCGGCGGTGTCCGAGGCCCACCAGCCCATCTTCGCGAGCTTCTTTCCCACGGAAAAACCCGGCGTCCCGCGCTCGATCACGAGCAGCGAGATCCCGCCGTGCCCTTCGCCTCCCGTGCGCACGGCGGTGGTCACGAAGTCGGCGCGGCAGCCCGAGGTGATGAAGGTCTTGGCGCCGGTGACGACGTAGTGATCGCCGTCCTTGACCGCGCGCGTCTGGAGCGAGGCGACGTCGCTGCCGCCGCCGGGCTCGGTGATCGCGAGCGCCGCGATCTTCTCGCCCGCGAGCACGGGCGGGAGGAAGCGCTTCTTTTGCTCCTCGGTGCCGAAGTTCAGGATCGGCGGCAGCGCGATCGCGTGGCTGCCGAGGCCGACAGCCGTGCCCACGGACGTGCCGCCGACGATCAACTCCTCGGTCGCGGCGATCATGTGCGAGAGATCCCCGCCGGATCCGCCGTAGGCCTCGGGGTAACCGACGCCGAGCATGCCGGCGCGAGCGGCCTTCTCGTAGAGCTCGCGCGGGAACTCGTTCGCCTCTTCCCAGGCGTGGGCGAAGGGCGCGATCTCACGGCGCGCGAAGCGACGAATCTCGTCGCGCAGCCGCGCGTGCTCGGGGGTCTCGTGGAGCGAGGGCAGGGATGTCACGGGGCACGATCCGTTCCGGGCGACGAGCTCACGACGAGCGAGCTCGTGCCGCTTGCATGCGGATGTCGCAGGGGCGGAGGTGGGGTTCGAGGCAGGGGATTTTCAGGCTCCGGACCGGAGCCTCGTCAACCGCCTCAACCACCTCCACCGGGCGCGGGAGCCGCAGCAGCGCCGGGCTGCCCGGCAGGAGCCGCCGGAGCAGGCGGGGGCGCCGGAGCCGCCGCGGGTTCAGCCTTGATGGTGATCTCGTCGGGCCGCGTCAGGGACGAACAGGCTGTCGCCGAGAGCGAAAGAACCACGACCGCGAAGGCCGTGATGGATCGTCGGGAGAGCACGGGGGGACGTTACCACCCGACGGGCCCAGGGATCCATCCCACTTCGGCCCCCTGCCGCGACGCACCCCGCTCGTGCTACCAAGGAAAGCGCATGGATCCCGCCTTTCGCCGCGCCTACAACGCCGCCTTCGGACCCAATACCTACGCGGACTACCTCGCGCGCCTCGAGCGCCGGGTGGGCTCGAAAATCCCCTTCCGGGTGGCCGAGACGCCGCTCTTCTTGCCCGAGGGGCTCCGCAACTACCTCGCGAAATCGGCGACCGAGATCGTGCAGCAGATCTCGCGGCCGAACGTGATCGAGACGATGAAGCGCGCGATCCCCGCGCACCTCGACGCGCCGGGGATGGACCCCTTGCCGAACTGCGTGCAGGTCGACTTCGCGATCGTACGCGGGTCGAGCGGAGAGCTCGAAGGCCGCGTGGTCGAGCTGCAAGCGTTCCCCTCGCTCTACGCGCTCATGGTGCTGCAGGCCGAGGTCATGGCCGAGACGCTCCGCACGATGCCGGGGCTCGATCGGAAGTGGTCGATCTTCTTCGGCGGGCTCGATCGCGAGGCGTTCGTCGCGCGCCTGCGCAAGGCCGTGGTCGCAGGCGAAGATCCGGCGAACGTCGTGCTGCTCGACATCGATCCGCCGAACCAGAAGACGTATCCGGACTTCCTCGCGACGAAGGAGCTCATCGGCGTCGACGCGGTCTGCCCGACGGCGCTCGTGCGCGAGGGGCGCAAGCTCTTCCGCAAGGTGAACGGCAAGCTCGTCGAGGTGCGCCGCATCTACAACCGCGTGGTCTTCGACGAGCTCGAAGCGCGCAAGATCGAGCTGCCGTTCCGCTACACGGAGGAGCTCGACATCACGTGGTGCTCGCACCCGAACTGGTACTGGACGTGGTCGAAGTACACGCTGCCGTACATCGATCACCCGGCCGTGCCGCGCGCGCGTTACCTCTCGGAGCTCTCGGAGATCCCGAACGATCTCGAGCGCTACGTGCTGAAGCCGCTCTTCTCGTTCGCGGGCTCGGGCGTGAATGTGGATCCGACGAAGGAGGACATCGCGGCGATCCCCGCGTCGGATCGGCACGGCTGGCTCTTGCAGGAGAAGATCACCTACGAGCCCGCGCTGCAGATGCCCGACGGAGCGGGCGTGAAGGGCGAGGTGCGGATGATGTTCCTGCGCGCGCCCGACGAACCCGCGCCCGCGCTCGTGCTGAACCTCGTGCGGCTCTCGCGCGGCAAGATGCTCGGCGTCGATCAGAACAAGAATCTCACCTGGACCGGCGGCACGGTCGGGCTCTGGCCCGTCGACTGATTCGAATCAGAACGGCCAAACGAGTCGGTACGGCAAGGCCAAGCGCCACGCGCCGAGGATGAGCGCGACCGTGGCTCCGAAGAGCCCCATCTGGAGCCACGGCCGCGGCGAAGGCCGCGTCTTGCGCAGGACGAGCGCCGCGCCGAGGCCCACCACGACGCCCGCGACGAACCCGAAGAAATGCGCGCCGAGATCCGATTGCGGGCTCGCGCCGAGCGCGCCGAGCAGCGCGAGTCCGCCGACGATCGGCGCCGCGATCTCCTGCATCGAGCGCTTCCGCCCCGCCGCGTGATCCCGATCGAGCGCGAGCTGCGTGGCCGCGAGCAGCCCGATCGTCCCGAAGACCGCGGTCGACGCGCCGATCGAGCGATGCACGTCGTTTCCCATCGCGTGATACAGGGCCGCGTTCGCGACGTTGCCGAGCGTGCCCGCCGTGAGGATCGCGAGCGCGGAGCCGCCTGGCCCGAGCCTGCGTTGCACCGCCGACGCGAAGATCGCGCCCGAGATGACGTTGCCGATGACGTGCGACGAGTCCGCGTGCAGCGTGAGCGCCGTCAGCGCGCGCCAAGGCTCCGCGCCGAGGACGAGGTCGCTCTCGGCGCGGCCGCGCTGGAACCAGAACGAGTTGTGCGCGACGGGCCCCGTGACCAGGAAAAACAGGGCGAGAGCAGCGAAGAGGAGCGGCGCGACAATCGAGGGCGCGTGCCGCGGCCGCTCGCGGACCTTCTGCGGCGGCCAATCCCGATTTTCGGTCTCGTACCGATCGATCGAGGTCGACGCCTGATCGTAGTCCTCGTCCCGCACGACGAGGACCCAGCCCCGGAACGTCCAGCGCATCATGTGCCAGACCGACATCGACTGCAGGACGAGCGACCAATCCCGCGCCTTGCGCTCGTTCACCGGGCCGATGGCCGTGAGACCCGGCAGCGGGTCGACCGGCACGAGCCCGCCCGGCGTCGGGGGAGACGCCGCTCCCGTGACCCCCGCGAAGGCGGAAGGCGCGGCCAGGGAAGAGAGGGACGGGGCGTGGGCCGCGGTCTCGCCTGAATGGTCGTCGTTGTCGTTCACGGTTCGGGGAACGTGCGAACGAGCATGAGGGCTGTCAACACGGCCCGGGTTTCCGACACCTCCGAAAGTCCCCTTGTGGACGGCCCGGGCGCGTGGCACGGCAGGGGCGTGTCCACCGCCATCACGAACGGAATCCGCGTCAACGTCACGACCCAGTACGTTCCGTCGCAGTCCATGCCGAGCGCGAGGCGTTACGTGTTCGCCTACACGGTGCGTATCTCGAACGAGGGCAGCGAGGCCGCCCAGCTCCGCACCCGGCACTGGATCATCACCGACGGCAACGGGAAGGTCGAGGAGGTGCGAGGGCCCGGCGTCGTCGGCAAGCAGCCGACCCTCCGGCCCGGAGAGCACTTCGAGTACACGAGCGGCTGCGTGCTGGAGACGCCGCGCGGCACGATGCACGGCACCTACCAGATGTTCCCCTCGAGCGGCGGGCCCGCGTTCGACGCGGAGATCGCGCCGTTCACGCTCGCGATGCCGTATTCGCTGAACTGAAACGAAAACGGGGGCTCCTCCCGTGGGAAGAGCCCCCGCATCGTTTGCCTGCGTGCGTCGCGTCAGGCCTGTGCCTGTGCCTCGGTCTCCTTCGGCGTCTCGACCTTCTTCTCGTCGGCCGGCGGCTCGTTCGGAACGAACGAGAACGAGAGCGCGCCGTCCTTCAGCTCGACCACGGCCTTTCCGCCGTGCTCGAGCTCGCCGAAGAGGATCTCGTCGCCGAGGCGAGGCTTGAGCTCGCGCTCGATGACGCGCCCGAGCGGACGCGCGCCGAAGGCCGGATCGTAGCCCTTCTTGGCGAGGTACTCGCGCGCCTCGTCGGTGACCTGGATGGTCACGCCCTTGTCCCCCACGAGTGCTTCGATCTCGCGGATGAACTTGTCGACGATGCTGCCCATGACGCTCGGATCGAGCGGCTTGAACATGATGCGCGCGTCGAGCCGGTTCCTGAACTCCGGGCTGAACACGTTCTTGAAGGCGCGATCGTCGTCGCCGACGTTGCCGCGCTCGCCGAAGCCGAGGCGCGTCTGCGTGAGCTCCCGGGCGCCGACGTTGCTCGTCATGATGAGCACGACGTGCCGGAAGGAGCTCTTCTTGCCGTTGTTGTCCGTGAGCGTGCCGTGGTCCATGACCTGCAGGAGCACCTGGAAGATGTCCGGGTGCGCCTTCTCGATCTCGTCGAGCAGGAGCACGGCGTGCGGCGTCTTCGCGATCGCCTCGGTGAGCAGGCCGCCGCGATCGAAGCCGACGTAGCCGGGCGGCGCGCCGATGAGGCGCGAGACCGTGTGCCGCTCCTGGTACTCGCTCATGTCGAAGCGGAGGAACTCGATCCCCATGACCTTCGCGAGCTGCTTGGCGAGCTCGGTCTTGCCGACGCCCGTCGGGCCCGTGAAGAGGAACGAGCCAATCGGCTTCTCCGGCGAGCGCAGACCCGCGCGGGAAAGCTTGATGGCGCTCGCGAGCTGCGAGACGGCCTCGGCCTGGCCGAACACCACGCCCTCGAGCTCCTTCTGCAGATCCTTGAGCTGCGCGCGATCCGAGGTCGAGACCTGGCGCGGCGGGATCTGGGCCATCTTCGCGACGACGATCTCGATGTCGGGCACGTCGACCGTGTAGTCGTCGCCGTGGGCGAGGCGCGCGGCCGCGCCGGCCTCGTCGAGCAGATCGATCGCCTTGTCGGGCAGGCGCCGGTCGCGGAGGTAGCGGTCGCTGAGCTTCGCGGCCGCCTCGAGCGCGGCGTCCGTGAATTTGACCTTGTGGAACTCCTCGTAGTGCTTGCGCAGGCCTTCGAGGATCTGGCGCGTCTCGTCGACCGAGGGCTCGTTGATCTCGATGCGCTGGAAGCGGCGCGCGAGGGCGCTGTCGCGCTCGAGGTGCCCGCGGTACTCCTGGAAGGTCGTCGCGCCGATGCAACGCAGGCGTCCGGAAGCGAGCGCGGGCTTCAAGAGGTTCGAGGCGTCCATCGTGCCGCCGCTCGCGGCGCCGGCGCCGATGATCGTGTGGATCTCGTCGATGAAGAGGATCGCGCCCGGCTGCTTTTCGAGGGCCTTGAGCACGCCCTTCAGCCGGTTCTCGAAGTCGCCGCGGTAGCGCGTACCGGCGATGAGCGCGCCCATGTCGAGCGCGTAGATCGTCGCGCCCTTGATCGCGTGCGGGACGTCGCCCTTGACGATCTTCATGGCCAGGCCCTCGGCGATCGCGGTCTTGCCGACGCCGGCGTCGCCGATGAGCAAGGGGTTGTTCTTGCGGCGGCGCGCGAGGACCTGGATCGTGCGTTCGAGCTCGATCGTCCGGCCGACCAGCGGGTCGATGCGCCCGCTCTCCGCTTCCTTGTTCAGGTTCACGGTGAACGAGGCGAGCGGATCGCGGCGGCTCTCGCGGCCTTCGCCCTCGGCCTCGGCGGCGTCCGCGCCCTCGGTCGCGTCCTCGGGGCCGACCTCGTCGTCCTGGCCGTCCTTGGCGATGCCGTGCGACAGGAAGTTCACCACGTCGAGCCGCTGCACGTCGGCCTCGCGGAGCATCTGCACGGCGGGCGAGTCGCGCTCGGAGAAGACCGCGACGAGGACGTTGGCGCCCTTGAGCTCTTTCTGGTTCGTGTTCTGGACGTGCACGGCCGCGCGGCCCACGACGTTCTGGAAGCCGAGCGACACGACGGGCTCGCTCTCGACGTGATCGGGCAGCGCCTCGATCTCTTCTTCGAGGAAGCGCTCCAGGCGCTTCTTCAGCTTCGGTAGATCTCCGCCCGCCTTGCGGATCACGTTCGCCGTCTCCTCGTCGAACGTGAGCGCGTAGAGAAGGTGCTCGACGGTCACGTACTCGTGCCGTCGGCGGATGGCCTCGTGCGTGGCCAGCTTGAAGGCGATCTCGACCTCGGGGCTGATCTTCATGGTTCCTACTCGGGTTCGGCCGAAAGCCGGAGGGGCATGCCGTGTTGCCTCGCGAAGCTCTGCACCTGGGTGACCTTCGTCTCGGCGACGTCCTTGGTGTAGACGCCCGCGACGCCGCTGCCCTTGTGGTGCACGCTGAGCATGATGTGCGTCGCTTCCGTGTCGGTCTTGTGAAAGAACTTCACGAGCACGAGAACGACGAATTCCATCGTCGTGTAGTTGTCGTTGTGGAGGACGACCTTGTAGCGGCGGACCTTCTCGACCTTGCGCTTCTTCTGGGTCGCGAGATCGCCCTCGTGGTCCTCTCGTTCACGCGGATCGTTCGCCATACGTCTGGGGGGGCCGAACAGAATAGCAAGCCAGGGCCCGGCGCGCCGGTGGTCGCGCGCGGGGAATCGATATGCTCGGGGCGGGGAGCGGGCGGCGAAGCCCTACTCGGCGGCGGGCTCATCGGGGGCGAGCCGGATGGGGCAGGGCTCGATCCCCCAGATTTCATTCGCGTATTCGCGCACCGTGCGGTCCGACGAGAAGCCGCCGACCCGCGCGATGTTGAGGGCGGCTTTGCGCGACCAGGCCTCCTCGTCGAGGAACGCCCGCTCGACGTCCTTCTGGGTGTCGGCATACGCGCGGAAATCGCTCATCACGAGGTAACGGTCGCGGCCGAGCAGCTCGTCGACGAGCGGGTGGAAGGCGTCGGGCTCGTCCGGCGAGAAGAAGCCGGAGCGGATGAAATCGATCGCTTCGCGGAGCTCCGGATCGGCCTCATACGCGGCGCGGCCGGGCACGCCCGACGTGAGGCGCGCCTCGACCTCCTCGGCCGTGAGGCCGAAGAGGAAGAAGTTTTCGGCCCCGACGGCCTCGCGGATCTCGATGTTGGCGCCGTCGTAGGTGCCGATCGTGAGCGCGCCGTTCATCGCGAGCTTCATGTTGCCGGTGCCCGAGGCCTCCATGCCGGCCGTCGAGATCTGCTCGGAGAGGTCGGCCGCCGGGATGATCTTCTCGGCGAGCGAGACGCGGTAGTTCGGCAGGAACGCGACCTTGAGCTCGGGGACGCGGCTGTCGCCGTTCACGACGGAGGCGATGGCGTGGATGAGCTTGATGATGAGCTTGGCCTGCCGATAGCCCGGCGCGGCCTTGGCGCCGAAGATGAAGAGCCGCGGGTGCACGCGCTCGCCGCGCTTGGCGCGCAGGTAGAGCGTGACGATGTGGAGCGCGTTCAAGAGCTGGCGCTTGTACTCGTGCAGGCGCTTGATCTGGACGTCGAAGATCGCGCGGACGTCGACCTCGAAGCCGAGCTCGCGCTTGACGATGCGGGCGAGCGCCTCCTTGTTCGCGCGCTTGATCGCCCGGAGCTCGGCGAGGAACGAGGGATCGTCGGCGCACGGCTCGAGCTCGGCGAGGCGCTCGAGCTCGGTGACGAAGCGCGGGCCGATGCGGGAGGTGACGAGCCGGGAGAGCCTGGGGTTGCAGGCGAAGAGCCAGCGGCGCGGCGTGACGCCGTTCGTCTTGTTGCTGAAGCGATCGGGCCAGAGCTCGTGGAAGTCGCGGAAGAGCGAGGTGCGCACGAGCTCGCTGTGGAGCTTGGCAACGCCGTTGACCGAGTGCGAGCCGACGACCGCGAGGTGCGCCATGCGGACCATACGCTCGGGGCCCTCCTCGAAGATGCTCATGCGCCGGGCGCGGCCTTGATCGTAGGGGAAGGCGACGGTGACGGCGCGGAGCAGGCGGCGGTTGATCTCCTGGATGAGCTCGAGGTGCCGCGGCAAGAGGCGCTCGAAGAGCGCGACGGGCCAGCGCTCGAGCGCCTCGGGCAGGAGCGTGTGGTTCGTGTAGCCGAACGCGCGCACGGTCTGCGTCCAGGCCTCGTCCCAGGAGAGGGCGTGCTCGTCGACGAGCACGCGCATGAGCTCGGCGATGGCGATCGCCGGGTGCGTGTCGTTGAGCTGGATCGCGACCTTGTCGCCGAACTTCGAAAAATCGTCGTGCGTCTTCGTGTACCGCCAGACGATGTCGTGGATCGAGCAGGCGACGAAGAAGTACTCCTGCCGGAGCCTTAGCTCCTTGCCCTTGTCGAAGTTGTCGTTCGGGTAGAGGACCTTCGAGATGACCTCGGAGGCGTTCTTCTGCTCGACGGCCTTGACGTAGTCGCCCTCGTTGAACAGGCCGAAATCGAAGTCCTCGTGGGCGCGGGCCGCCCAGAGGCGCAGCGTGTTCACGGTGCCCGAGCCGTGGCCCGCGATGGGCGTGTCGTAAGGGACGCCGAGCACGTGATCGGCCGGATGCCAGACGACGCGGAAGCCGCCGCGGCCATCCTGCACCATCTCGGTGCGGCCGCCGAAGCCGACGGTGACGGCGTACTCGGGGCGCTCGATTTCCCAGGGATTGCCGAACTTCAGCCACTCGTCGGCGCGCTCGACCTGGGCGCCGTCGCGGATCACCTGCTCGAAGATGCCGAACTCGTACCGGATGCCGTAGCCCTGGCCGGGCAGCTCGAGCGTGGCCATCGACTCGAGGATGCACGCGGCGAGGCGACCGAGGCCGCCGTTGCCGAGGCCCGCGTCGTGCTCCTGCTCCATCATCTCGTCGAGGTCGATCCCGAGCTCGCGCAGGACCGAGCGGTAGGTGTCCTCGACGCCGAGGGCCTGCAGGTTCGACTGGAGCGCGCGGCCGAGGAGGAACTCGGCGGAGAGGTAGTAAGCGCGCTTGATGTCCTTCTCGTAGTAGGTGCGCTGCGTCTGCGACCAGCGCTGCACGAGGCGATCGCGGACGGCGAGCGAGAGCGCGACGAAGCGGTCGAAGCTCGTCGCGGTCTCGAAGTCGCGGGCGCGCGAGAACTGCACGTGATCGGTGAACGCGCGGCGGAGAGCGGCGGGGTGCATGCCCGTCCTGTCATCCTCGACGCGGACGCGCGAGGCCGCGAGATCTCGGGTCGAGGGGGGAGAGGCGCCGTCGGGCGGCGCGGAGGGGCCCTGGAAGAAGGAGGTCATGGGGCGTGCATCATAGCGAACCTGCCGAGCCGCGCCGCAGGAGCTTGTCCCTCGGCGGCCGGGCTGTGGTAGACGGACCTAGGCCCGTGCTCTCGCGCGGCCAGATGAGGAACCATGAGCAAAACCCGTGGGGCGAAGGTGGGTGGGGCGCTGCGAGGCGGGGCGATGATCGCGCTCTTCCTCGGACTCGGGGCCGTTGGCTGCGGGCTCTTGAAGCAGGAGGAACCCGAGAAGAAGGCGTTCGGCGTGGCCTGCACGAAGGACACGGACTGCGCGTCGCTCCAGTGCGCGGCCACCGGGAGCATCTGCACGAAGAGCTGCACGTACGACAGGGACTGCGGCGACGGGCTCGTGTGTCGCGCCAAGGACACGGGCTCGGGGATGGAGTGCAGCAAGGCTCAAGGGTCCAAGGTCGGCGCGAGCTGTACGGCCGCGACGGAGTGTGATCACGGCTTCTGCCTGAAGAAGGCCGACGCGCCGAACGATCCGGGCTTCTGCTCGGCCACGTGCCAGGGCCCCGCCGAGTGCCCCGAGGGCTACAAGATCTGCGACACGCTCACGGCCAGCGACACGACGAAGATGTGCATCCTCGGCGACGACCGGATCCCGATCGGCGAGCGGCCGAAGTTCACGGCGCCCACGACGACCGTGAAGACGACGACGACGGCGACCTCGACGGCCACGGCCACGGCGACCGCCACGTCGACGGCGAGCGCGACGCCCACGGCGACGACGACGGCCACGACGACCCCGTCGGCGACGGCGACGGCGACGGCGACCGCGTCGGCGACGACGTCCACGGGGCGGCCGCGCATCAAGCTCGACCTCGGCAAGACCAAGAAGTGATGTTTGCCCTGCGGAACTCCCGCGCCTTCACTGCGCGGGAGTTCCGGCGCGCGCGGGGGTCGGGTAGAATCGAGAGCGCTCGCTGCCTCGAGGGGATCGCGGGCGTCGGGAGCAGAGCTCGATGAACATGTCTCAGCGAAGGGCGCGTCGCGCGGCGCGCGTGGCGATGATGGCCGGTGCCGCGGCGATCGCGCTCTTCTCGCAGGGGGATGCCTCCGCGCAGACGAAGGAGGAGCTCGACAAGGCGCGCACACTCTTCCGCGAGGGAATCGCGCTGAGCGCCGCAAACAACTGCTCCGGCGCGCTCGTGAAGTTCAAGGCCGTCGCCGCCGTGAAGATGACCCCGCAGGTCGCCTTCAACATCGCCGAGTGCGAGGAGAAGCTCGGCAAGCTGCTCTCGGCGCTCGGGAACTACAGGCTCGCGGCGAGCGCGGCCGCGGGCGACAAGAAGGCCGCGGACGTCGCGGCGGCGGCCACGCCGAAGATCGCGGACATCGAGGGGCGTTTGCCGAAGCTCACGATCGCGCGCGGCAAAGGCGCAGAGGCGGCCGTCATCGAGCTCGACGGCACCGAGCTCGGCGCGACGCAGGTCGGCGTGGAGATGCCCGTCGATCCGGGACCGCACTACATCGTGGCGAAGCTCGGCAACCGCGAGATCTGGAAGGACTCGATCAACGTCCCCGAGCGCGACAAGAAGACCGTGGAGGTCGTGGTCAAGGACGAGCCCGCGAAGTCGGACGGCCCGCAGGAGAACGAGAAGCCGCCTCCGCCGCCTCCGCCGCCCCCGCCGCCTCCGCCGAGCGGGCCGAGCATTCCGGGGATCGTGCTCACGGGCATCGGGGTCGCGGGCATCGGCGCCGGGCTCGCGCTCTTCTTCGGCCCGCGACAATCGACGATCAACGACCTCGAGGATCTCTGCGGCGGCGACACGTCGTGCCCGCCGTCGGCGAAAGAGACCGCGGATCGAGGGCGGCTGTTCACGGGGATCGCCGAGGCGGCCGTGGGCGTCGGCGCCGCGAGCTTGATCACGGGCGTCATCCTGCTCGCGACGAGCGGTTCGAAAAAGTCTTCCGCGCCGGCGCAATCGGCCTCGGCGGAGACCGAGCGTGGCGCGCGGTTCATCGGCGCTGCGCCCGGCGCGACGCTCGGCGGCGTGAGCCTCGTGGGGAGGTTCTGATGGCGCGTCGAACACGTTCGTCCGTGTGGCTGGCCTCGTGGCTCGTCGTCGCGGGGCTCGGCGTCGTCGTGATGCCGACCGCGTGCCTCTATCCGGCCTACACGTTCGACGAGCCCGAGCCTTCGGGCAGCGGCGCCTCGGGCGGGCAGGGGGGCCAAGGCGGCGAGGGCGGCGGCGGCATGGGCGGGCAGGGCGGAATGCCCGGCGTCGAGGACTGCCTGAACGGCACCGACGACGACGGCGATACACTCGTCGACTGTGCGGACGACGATTGCACGGCGGGGTTTTCCTGCGTGCCCGACGCGCCCGTCGGCTGGAACGGGTTCGCCGCGCTCTTCGAGGGCGCCGAGGCGCAGGAGCCCGCGTGCCCGACCGCGTTCGCGTCGACGCCGTACACGGGCAACCACACGCTGCTCACGGCGGCCCACACCTGCACGCCCTGCTCGTGCGGCTCGCCCACGGGACAGAGCTGCGACTTGCCAGACGTGATCACGCTCTCGGACAAACCCTGCGGACAGGCCGCGGGCGTGAGCAACCCGTTCAACCCGCCCGCGAACTGGACGGGCGCCTGCTTTGCGCAGGCCGGCTACGCGATCGATCAGGTCTGCGGCGGCGTCCCTTGCAACCCGTCCGTGAGCGCGCCGAAGCCCACGGTCGTGGGCGGGAGCTGCGACGCTGCGGGTGGCATGGCGAACCTGCCGCCTGAGAGCTGGGCGTTCCTCGGCAAGGCGTGCACGAACACGCCCAAGGGCGGCGGCTGCGGCGCGGGCGAGGTTTGTCAGCCGAGGGCGCCGCTGCCGTTCCTCGGCGGGATCTGCGTCTTCAAGGGCGGCGACAATAGCTGCCCCGACGGGCAGTACTCCGACCGGCACCTCTTCTACGAGGACGTCGCGGACACGCGCGAATGCACCATGTGCACCTGCGGCTCGCCCACAGGCAGCTCGTGCGACGCGACGGTCCAGGTCTACAGCGACACCGGCTGCAGCACCGAGCTCGCGAGCCTCACGGCGGGCCAGTGCGCGAACCTGCCGAACAACTTCGCCACGATCCTCGGCCGCAAGGCCGCGATCACGAACCCCCCGAGCGGCGGCGGCTGCGCCGTCTCCAGCGGTGGACAACCGACGGGCGCGCTCACGCCGCAAAACGCGACCACGTTCTGCTGCCGCGCCCTCTGATCGACGGTTTCGAAAGAACGAAGCCGGATCCGGCGCTCCTCGCGCCACGGATCCGGCTTTCGTGATGTCGACTTCGCCCGTGGGCGAGCCGCTTACTTCTTCTTCGGCGCGGGCGCGGGGGCCGCCGGCGGAGGCGCCCCGGGGGACGCGGGCTTGCCCGGCTGCGTCGTGGCGCCCGGTTTGGCCGGGGCTGCGCCGCCGCCCGGACGGCTGCTGTTGTACATCTGGATGGCGCGATCCGTGATCTCCAGGTCGGCGCGCGCGTAGGGGACGGCCGTCTTCTCCAGGATCATCTCGAAGCCGTCCTGGGCCGCGATCCGTTTCACGATCTCGATGATGCCCTGGTAGATCGGCGTCGTCGCCTTCGTCTCCTCGCGCTGCATTTCGCGCTGGTACTCCATCGCGATCGCCTGGAGCTCGGCGGCCTGCTTCTGCAGGGTCTCGAAACGCCGCTGGAGCTGCTCCTGCGGCACCTTCTTGTTCTGCGCGTCCTTCTCCAGCGCTTCCTTCTCGGCCTGGAGCTTCTGCTGCTTGGCGTCGAGCTCCACCTGCCGGCTGTCGAAGAGCTTCTTCAGCGTCGCCTGGACACGCAAGCCCTCCTCGGTCTCCAGCATCGCGCGACGCACGTCGATCACGGCGATCTTCGACTGCGCCGCGGCCGTCTCCTCCGCCGCGAAGAACCCGCCCACACCCGCGACGAGGGCGGCCGCGAGCACGGGGGCCCGCAACCCCGCGAGCCAAGACGAACGCCGAGGACTCACGAAACCAGTACGATCTGCACGCATCACTCCGGGGGACTAACCCCGAAGCCGTGTCGATGCAACGTTTTCTTGCGTGCTACCGAACGAACCTTCCGCGTTCGAGCGCAGAAGCGTGTCGCGCGCGGATCAGGTGCCTGCCTGAAAATACCGGCCCAGGCGGTGGTAGGCATACTGGACGATGCGATAGACCTCTTCGTTGCGTCGCACGAACGCCTCGCGATGGTGGGGCATGCGGATCGTGCGGACGCGCTCCTGGAGCGCGGTGAACGCGGCGTCGAGGACGGCGTTCGCCTCGTCGTCTTCGCCCACCGAGAGCAGGGCTTCGATCAGCGTCACGCGGATGCCCTCTTCCCACTCCTCGACGGGCGCCGAGGCGAGGCGCGCGTTCGCGTCGCGAGCGGTCTCGACCGCGGCGTCGACGGCGCGCCGGGCGAGCTGGACGCGGGAGAGCGCGAAGAGCGCGAGGACTTGCAGGGCCGGCTGCGCGCGTGTCTCCTCGATCGCCCAGCGGGCCAGGCTCAGCGCCGTCGCGAGGTCGCCCGGGGCGCCGCGCCAGACGAGGAAGATCGTCTCGTAGATGCGCGTGTTCACCCGCAGGCGCGCGGCGTTCGTCTCGTCGGCGATACGCGCGGCCTGGCGCTGGTGGTCGATGCCGAGATCGAGGTTGCCGAGGCGCGCGTAGCTCATGCCGAGGTTGTGCAGCGCGAAGGCCTCGAGGATCCGCATGCGGCGGGCGCGGGCGTCGAAGAGCGCGCGCTCCAGCATCGACTGCGCCTCCTCGAACATGCCGAGGTGGTTCAGCGCAGAGCCCACGTTCAGGCGGCCGCGCGTGGCGAAGGCGATGTCGCTGATGCTCTCGGCGACCTCGATCAACGAGGCGCCCGTGGTGACGACCTCGGAGGGGTCGTTCATGTGGGCGATCGCGAAGAGCCGGGCATCGAGAGCGCGCACGAGCGCGTCGCTCGCTCCGGAGGCGCGGGCCGCTTCGACGGCGTCGTTCGCCACGCGCATCGCCTCGCCGGGCTGCAGGCGATCGACGAGGCCGCGGACGCGCACCGCGAGCAGGCTCGCGCGGATCGGCGGTGAGAGCGTGTTCGCGTAGGGCGGCGTCAGGGCCTTGGCCGCGCGATCGTCGCCCTCGGCGGCGCGGCCCGATTCGATGAGCGCGGCCGCGGCGAGCCGCTGCGCCTCGCCCCACATGTCCGAGCCGCCGCGGGCGAGCTGCGCGGCTTCCTCGGCCGCTGCGATGCCGTCGAGCAGCCGGCCCATGAAGATCGAGAACTGCGCCCGCGCGACGAGGAGCTGGACACGCACGTCGCCGGCCGCGCCGCACGCGAGCCCGCGGTTCGCGAGCTCCAGCGCCGTCTCGAGCTGCGCGCCGTTCGTGTAGGCCTGCTTCGTGGCCCGCGCGTAGAGCCTCGCCGCACGATCGTGCGCGCCGCCCGCGTCCGCGTGCCGCGCGATGAGGCCCGCGTCCACGTCGCCCACGGATTCGAGCCAGTTGCCCGCGGCGAGGTGCAGCGCCGCGCGATCTTCGTCGAGGATCGCCTCGTATGCGGCGTCCCGCACGAGCGCCTGCCGGAAGATCCACTCGTCCTCGCCCGCGATCCGCGACTCCGGCTGGCGGGCCACGATCTCCGCCGCGTAGAGCTCGGACAGCTCGAGGCCCACGCTCCTGCCGACGAGCGCGGTCACGCCGCCGGTCCAGAACGACTGGCCGAACACCGAGGCCGCGCGGAGCACCTCGCGAACCTTGGAGGACATACGATCGAGCCGGAGCTGCACCACGGCCTGCACCGTGAGCGGCAGCTCGTTGCGGCCCTCGGCCGCGCAGCGGACGAGCTCCTCCAAGAACAGCGCGTTTCCGTCGGCGCGCTTGACGAGGTTCGCCCGCGTGGCCGCGTCCATGCCCGGCAGCGCCGCCGAGACCAGGCGATCGGCGGCGAGCGGCGAGAGCGGCGCGAGCCAGACGCGCGTGATGTTGCGGCGATCCCAGAGCGTGCGGAGCCGCGTGGCGAGCTCGGTGCGGCCGAAGGCGAAGACCGCGAAGCGCAGGTCCGCGCAGCCGAGCAGCCAGTCGACCATTTCGAGCGTCGTGTCGTCGGCCCAGTGCACGTCTTCGAGCACGAGCACCTGCGGCGCGCGATCCGCCTCCGCGCGGAAATACGCTTCGAGCGCCATGCGCAGCCGCGATTGCATGAGCTCGGCGCTCGCGCGCGCGGCCCGGAGCGGTTCGTCGTCGTGATCCGGGAACGTCACGCCGACGAGCTCACCCAGGAAGCCCGCGACGAAGCGTTGTCCCGGCGGCAGGCGCGAGGCCACGTGCCTGCGCACCTTCAGCACCTGCTCGGCCGGCGCCTCGCCGTCCTGCAGGCCCATCACGGCCCGGAGCGCGCGTCCGAGCGCGGACAAGCTCGACGTCTGGCTGAGTGAGTCGCCGCGGCAGATCAAGAGCTCCGGGCGCACCGGCGCCACTTCGAGCCGCTGCACGAGCTCGCTCCGCACCCGGCTCTTGCCGATGCCCACCGCGCCGAGGACGAGCGCGCCGCGCGGCGTCGCGTCCTCCAGGAGCTCGCCGTAAATGCCTTGCAGGAGCGCGATCTCCTTCTCGCGGCCCACGGTCGGCGTGGGACGGCCGAGGAGCTGGCGCGCGACGAACCCGCTCGTGTCCTCGCGCAGGAGCACGCCTCCGCGCGCGTCGGGCTGCAGGACGAACCGACCTTCGAGCGCGCTCGCGGCGTGCGAGTCGACGCGCACCGTGCCCGGGCTCGCGAGCTCGATCTGCCCCACGGCGCGCTCGAGCGCCTGACCCGCGAGGTTCGCCCGACCGCGGATCGCGAGGCCGATCGCCACGGCGGCGCGCGCCGTCGGCAGCGCCTGCGTCACCACGAGCGCGGCGCGCGCGGCGCGCATCACCTCGTCCCCGCGTGAGTGCTCCACGCCGAGCACGGCCACCATCTGCTGATCGAGCAGCGGTTCGAGCCGCGTGTCGTCCCCGAGCACGTCGCGCAGCTTCTGATGCACGTCCGCGCCGAGGCGCGCGCCGGCGAGATCGAAGAGCACGGAGGCGACCACGCGACGCTCGGCCGATCCGGGGCGCGAGGCGGGCACGGGCGGCGCGCCGGCGTCGGTGATGGTGATCGGCTTCTGGCCGGGGACCGC
Source organism: Polyangium sp. y55x31 (assembly GCF_029946505.1). Lineage (GTDB taxonomy): Bacteria > Myxococcota_A > Polyangia > Polyangiales > Polyangiaceae > Polyangium. The sequence continues at coordinate 88,781 of NZ_JARZHG010000033.1, read as the reverse complement.
GCGGATCGCCGAGGCGCTGCTGCGATCGGCCGCGGGCGGATCGTTCCCGAGCTGGCCGACGCGGGCGAGGGCGCGGGCGAGCTCGCCGCTGTTTTCGAAGCGATCCTCGCGGTTTCGCGCGACCGAGCGCAGGATCACCTCGGCGAGCGCTTCGGGCACGTCGAAGCGGATGCTCTGCGGGTTCGGCGGATCTTCCAGCACGAGCCGACCGAGCAGCGCGATCACGTGCTCCGTCTCGAAGACGTTACGTCCCGTGACGAGGCGGAACAGCACGGCGCCGAGCGAGTACACGTCGGCGCGCTCGTCGATCGGCTCGCCGCGGGCCTGCTCGGGGGCCATGAAATGCGGCGTGCCGATGATCGTCCCGCGCTCGGTCTGGTACTCGTCCGGCACGGGCGGCTTCACCACGCCGAAATCGATCAGCTTGATGGCCGTGCCCTTGCCGCGGACGAGGAAGATGTTCGAGAGCTTCAGGTCGCGATGAACCACGTTTCGCGCGTGGATCGCGGCCATCGCGGCGGCCGAGCGCCTGACGACCTCCACCGCGTCGCGCATGCCGAGCGGCGCGCGACGCTGCCGCTGGCCGAGGTCCTCGCCGTCGAGCCATTCCATCGCGAAGAACAGCCGCCCGTCGTTCCACGTTCCGTGCGTCACGTACTGGACGATGTTCGGGTGGCGCAGGTCCGCGAGAATCGCGATCTCGCGCATGAACCGCACGCGCTCCTGCGGCGTCGCGCTGTCGCGCAGGATCTTCAGCGCGACCTCTTGTCCCGTGAGCTGGTCGGTCGCCTTGTAAATGTCCCCCATGCCGCCGCTGCCCGCGCGACCTTCGATGAGGAACCGGTCCGACGCCTGACTGAACTCCGGGACCACTGACCGTACAGGCTACGCGAGGTCCTGCGCGCCTGGGTAGATTTCCGAACCAAAAAGGGGGGCGCCGCCACGCCCCGCGGACCATTTTTTCTACCCGGGGCGCCCTTGGCCCTTTCCGCCAGGGCTCCCACGTGTCATCGGGGCGCCTCGATGGCCGAGCCGCTGAAAATTTTCTTCGACGAACGCCTCGTCCGCCGCATCGCCGCTTCGATCCAGGCCGCCTGGCCCGACTTTCCAGCGCGAACGTTCATCGCCGAAGCGTCGGCCGGGCTCGACGACAAGGAGCTCAAGGCGCGCGGCCGCCACATCGCCGCGGCGCTCGGGCGCGCCTTGCCGGCCGACTTCGAGCGCGCCGTGGACATCCTCCTCCGCTCGCTCGAAACGCCCGCGTCCCGCGGCGAGGGCGCGATGTCGAGCTTCTTCTACCTCCCGCACCTGACCTTCGTGGCGGAGCGAGGCCTCGATCACTTCGAGGCCTCGATGCGGGCCCAGCACGCGCTCACCCAGGTGTTCACGGCCGAGTTCTCGATCCGGCCCTTCCTCCTCCGCGATCCTGCGCGCACGCTCGCGCGGCTTCGGACCTGGGCGACCGATCCGAGCGCCCACGTGCGCCGCCTCGTGTCCGAGGGCACGCGCCCGCGTTTGCCCTGGGCCGAGCGCTTGCCCGCGTTCATCGAGGACCCCACGCCCGTCCTCGAGCTGCTCGAGCTCCTGAAGGACGATCCCGAGGCGTACGTTCGCAACAGCGTGGCGAACAACCTCAACGACATCGCCAAGGATCATCCGGATCGGGTCGTCGCCTTGTGTCACCGGTGGATGGAGGGCGCGGGGCAGGGCCGCAAGTGGATCGTCCAGCACGCGCTCCGCTGGCTCGTCAAGCGCGGCCATCCCGGCGCGCTCGCGTTTTTCGGCGCCTCGGCCGCGCCGGAGGTCGTGCTCGAACGGGCGAGCGTCACGCCGCGAAAGGTCCCGCTCGGCGAGGAGGCGCTCTATTCCTGCGAGCTCGTCTCGCGCGCGGGCGCGCCGCAAACGCTCGTCGTCGACGCGGTGATTCATTATCCCGGCGCGACCGGAAAACCCCGCCCCAAGGTCTTCAAGCTGCGCAAGATCGAGCTTTCGCCGTCGGGGCGGGAGCGGATCGAGGGTCGCGTAAAACTCGTCGATTTGACGACGCGCCGCCATTACCCGGGCGAGCACCGGATCGAGCTCCGGATCAACGGCGTGGATTTTTCGCTCGGCCAGTTCGTGGCGATTGCATCGAAACCGGTACAGGGGGGCAATCAAGCTGCTTCGCCCCGTCGCAGCCGGACGTGACCCCGACGATCCACCCGCGCGGCGGTTTTGCGTTCATTCTGTGAGCGATTCGTGGCAGGATCCGGACATGCACCGGATCCGCGTCTCGTCGCTCGTGCGCTCATTATCGCCGCTCGTCCTCGTCACCGTCGTTTGGGGCTGCTCCGCGGACGCGAAACCCGGGGGCTCCTCGGGCGACGGCGGCGCGGGTGGCTCCGGCGGCTCCGGCGCGGGCGGCTCGGGCGGCGGGAGCAGCAGCAGCTCGGGTGGGGCCGGCGGCGGGAGCAGCAGCAGCAGCAGCGGTTCGGGCGGGGGAGGGGGCGGGCTCGTGATGCCCACGTATTGCGTGGAGGCCTGCCAGAGCGCCGCCGATTGCGCCGAGGGCTTGACGGGATCGGCCCACGACGCGGACAATTATGCTTGCAACGGCGGCGCCTGCGAGTACACGGGGTGCAAATCGGACGCCGAGTGCAAGGCGTCGTTTCCGAACCTCGGGTACGTTTGCAGGGTACTGGTCGCCGGCTCCCCCGCGATCTGCGTGGAAGGGTGCCAGGTCGCCGCGGATTGCAGCGCCGCCGGTCCCGGAACGGCGTACGACGCCGACAACTACGTGTGCAAGAACGGCGGCTGCGAGTACACGGGGTGCCATTCGGACGCGGAGTGCGAGGCCACGTTCCCGAACGAGGGATCCGCCTGCAGGGAAACCGTGGTCGATTTCCCCGCGAGCTGCCAGCCGACCTGCCAGACGTCGGCCGATTGCGCGCAGGGCATGGCCGGCACGGCGTACGATTCCGACAACTATGCCTGCACGGATGGGGTGTGCGTCTACATCGGTTGCAAATCGGACGCGGAGTGCGCGGCCTCGTTCCCGAACCTGACGTACGTCTGCGGTCCGTGACGCCGTCCGAGTCCGTCCGCGCCTGGGGCCCGCTGCGGCTCTGACAAGGGACGGACGAGCGCGAAGCACGGACACGTCCATGTCCGTGATCCCGTTTCGGGATCTGGCGCGTCGAGGACGTCCCTGTGGCAGTTTCGCAGCAAGGGTGGTATCTTCGCCTCGATGTCGTTCATCCTCAAGTCCACGCCACCTCCGGCACCGCCGAGCAGCGGTCGTGCTTCGGTGGCTCCTCCTCCGGGAGGCCTTTCGGCTCCGCGCGACACGGGCCGTCTCGCCTCGCTTTCGGGAGGTCAGGGCGTACTCGAGGGGGGGGTGCTCGACGTGTCGCGCTGGCCGCTCGTCGTCCTGGTCAATCACCCACGCGCGAACGAGGCGCAAACCGAGCAGTTCGTGAAGAACCTCGCCCTCGTCCTCCGCAGCCGGGCCGGGAAGTTCGCGCTCTTGCACGATTACCGCGGGACGAAGGAGCTCTCGCCCAAGCAACGCAAGACGATGGCGGACCACCTCGCCCAGAACCTCGACGTCTATCGGCGCTGTGCCTCCTGCGCCTTCGTCGTCGACGCGTCCTTCCCGAAAGGCGCGCTCACGGCGATCTTCTGGATGACGACGCCGCCCTATCCGTACCGCATGTTCCCCGACGTCGAGTCGGCCGAGCGCTGGGCTTTGGGCAGCCTCGGCTGACGAACCCGGCATCCTCGTAAAACGAAGGCGCGGACGCGGGAAGGGCTGCTTTCCCGTTGTCCTCGCGTCGAGGTCGTGCGAGCGTCCCGGGCATGGGTCTACCCTCGCACTGGTGGAAGGATCAAAAACCTTTCCTCGACGCGCTCTTCGCGGAGACTGCAGGGGATTCGGGGCAACCCGGCAAATCGGGCTGGGTGTGGCTGAGCGAGCAGCAGAGCCGCGAGGCGTCCGAGCGGATCCGGAGCGCGGAGGAGAGCGAGGCGCCGCTCGGCGCGTGGATGCCCCCGGAGGCGCACGAGGCTTGCGTCGAGATGCTCGAAGGCGTCGTCCCGCTGGCGACGCGCGGGGATCTGCGCGCGGATCGCTGGATGCGGAAGATCCACAATCCCATGTTGTTCGCGGACCCCGCGCGGCCGGATCAGCTCTGGATCGCGCTGCACGAGAGCGCGCCGCCGCCACTCTGGATCCCCGCGGGCACGACGGCCGATTCGCTCGCCGCGGCGTTTGCGCCGTACGCGTGGCCCGAGACGCAGGATCCATTGCCGTCCGTCGTCGGTTTGTCCCGGAGCGTCCGGATCTTCATCGGCACCGAGACGGGGATGGGCGCCGATTTCGACACGATCGTGCGTTTCTTCCAGGGCATGCCCATGACCGACAGTCTGCCCTGGGGAACACGTTTTTCCGAGGATCCGTGGCCGGATCGCCCCACGGGAATCGCGCTCATCGGGGCCGGGTATCGAATGGCCGAGAACATGGCGCAGGCCGAGGGGGCCGTGCCGAGCATCACGATGCGATCGCGCCGCCTCGGTGCCGCGCTCTCGGTCAGTTCGATGGAACAATTCTGCGTGCTCGAGGTGCGTTATACCCCCGTCGCGCACGAGAGCATCCTACCGCTGCTCACGCAGCTCCTGCCGGGTTTGCCCAAGGGTTTGCCCTCGGACATGCCCGTCGATGCGCTCGCGGTCGTGGCGCGTTGTCGTGGCTATCAGGCGGATGCGCTCCTCGAATTCGTCCGGGACCCCGAGGAGGTGTCGTCGCTCGGCTATCACGCGATGGGCTGCCTCGCGGTGATGGGAGACGACGGCGCCGCCGTGCGGACCCTGCTCGCCGAGCTCGGCGGCCGCGACGATCCGCGGCAGCGGAGCCTCGGCTACCATGTCGCTTCCGTCGCGCGGCACAAGCGATTCCTCCACGAGGCGCTGCTTCGCGAGACGGACGAAAGCAACGTGCAGACCTTGAAGAACGCCCTCCGCCCCTGAGCTTCGAGGAAACCATGAGCGAACAAGTCGTGTATTTTCTGCGCGAGGACGTCTCGCTGCGCTCGATCTTCGAGGGCGTGGCCCGCGAGGGTTTTCAGGTCGTCCGGCGCGCGCCGCGCCGGGGAGACGCGGCGCCGTTCTTCAGCGTCGACATGGGCGAGGGGCGGTACATGCTGCTCGTCGATTCCGCGCTCCTCGGCGTCCGGCTCATCGATTGGAAGAGCGGAAAGCCGATGCCTGCGTGGCTCGAATCCTCGGTCGTGCGTCGCACCGCCGACGAGCTCGCGGCGCGGGCCCGGGACGCGAAGACGCCCGAGGAGAAGATCGCCACGCTTTGCGAGGCCGTCGTGGCGCTCGCGCCGAACCTGCCCGACGGCATTCGCGCCGTCCTCGCGGCGAGGCTGCGTGATTCCGAGGAGGCCGTCCGCTGGATGGCGCACAAATCGGTCGTGACGCTGTCGGACGCGTCGCTCGAGCAGACGCTCGGTGAGATGCTCGCGGGCGGGCCCGTGCCCGAGGACATGGAACCATGGGCGCGGGAGCTCCACGAGCTCGCCGTCAGGGCCGTGCGCGGCGATTACATCGACGATCTCGCCACGGACAACGAGGATTACCTGCGCGACGCGGTCCGGCGGGACCTGACGGAGAAGAAATGGCGCCGCGTGGAGGTCGCAGCGGCGCGGCTCCTGTGGAAGGAGATGCCGCTCTACGAGCTCGAAGCCGCGGCTGCGTGGGCGAAGGCAATGGCGGCGACGGGGCGCGTCTGGAAGGCGTATTTCGCGGCGCTGCTCGTCTCGGAGATCGAGCGCTCGCGGGGCCAGGAGGGCCTCGCGGCCGTGGTGCGGGCCGAGATCGAGCCGACGCTCGCCGCGCGCGAGGATCTGCCGGCCCGGGAGGACCTGCACCCGGTCCTCTGGATCATCCGGGACCGCTTGAACGACGATTACACGGCGGCCTGCGATCGCGCCCTCGACGCCATGGACGCGCACGTAAAAAACCTGGAGGCCGAGCGGCTCCTCTTCCGGGCGATCTCGCTGCGCAATGGTCCCGAAGGCCGGCCCCTCGCGAAAAAGCTCCGGGAGCTCTTGCCCGGCGCGATCACGCCGCTCGCGCTTCTCGCATATCTGCACGGCTCCGACGACACGGGGGACGAGGCGCTCGCGGACGCCGAGGCGCTCGCGGCGGCCATGGCCCAGCGCGAGCTTGCGGCGGAAGGAAAGGCCGAGCCGCCTCCGCCCGAGATCGCCTCGTTCGACACGTGGGCCGAGGGGATCCTCGCGTACCAGGCGCGCAGGCCGAAGGATCTCATCCGCGAGCACATCCGGATCCTGCAGAAGCGCGGTGATTACGAGGGCGCCCTGCGCGCCGCCGAGCGCGCGATCGCGGCCAAAGACACGGCCCTCGCGTGGATGGACAAGGGCTTCATCCTCACGTCGATGAAGCGCCACGCGGACGCGATCGCGGCGTACACCGAGGCGATCGCGCGTGTCGACAAGGACGGGCAGGTGCTGCTCGGCGGCAGCTACGACGTCCTGTGGTTCAATCGCGCCTGCGAGCGCGCGATCTCCGGCGAGCACGAGGGCGCGCTGCGGGATCTCGCCATCGCCGTCGAAAAAGACGAGAAGTGGATCGAGAAGGCGCGCGAAGACGATTATTTCGATTCGATCCGCGAGGACCCGCGCTTCGAGGGGATCCTCACGAAGACGTACGAGCTGCCGCCGGAGAGCTCGCCGTTCGATTGGAAGACGCTCGCCGATCGCGCCAAGGGCCTCTCGTTCCTCGGGCGGTACGAGGAGGCGATCGCGGCCGGACGCGAGGCCCTGCGCAAGGCCGAAAAAGCGCTCCCGCCCGAGGATCCGGGCATTGCGACGTGCCTCGAAAACCTCGGGTTCGCCGCCACCTGGGGTGGTGATCCGCAGCAAGGCGCGACGGCGCTCCGCCGCGCCGTCGCCATTCGCGAGCGAATCGACGCCGACTCGCGTGAGGCCGGGGAGGCCTATCATCACCTCGGAAGCGCCCTCGGGATGACCGGGGACGGCGCGGGGGCCGAGCTCTATTATGGCAAGGCGCTCGCGCTCCGCGAGAAACACGACGGCGTCGAGAGCGCGATGGCGGCGAAGAGCTGGGGCGACATGTCCGGCCTCTCGCTCGGCGCGGGCCGGAGGGACGAGGGAATCGAGCGTCTCCGCCGGGCACGATCCATCCTCGAAAAGGTGATCGCCGGATTCCAGGCCGAGGGGCGCGCAGCCGACGACGACTCGCTCGTCGAGGCGCGCGCGGATCTGCTCACGGTATGCGGGAACCTGCTCCTGACGCACGCGCGGGGCGGCGAGTACGAGCCCGCGATCGAGGCGGCGCGGGGCGCGGTCGCAGAGGCAGCGCATCTCGGCACGCGAATCAACCCGAATCTCCGGAGCTCCATCGCGCAGACCTTGCAAGCGCTCGCGGAGCAGGGGGCCCCCGGGGCGCTCGAGACCCTCGCGGCCCTGGCCGACGCGGTCCTGCCCAAGGAGCCGCCGGAGGTCATCGAATCGCGTGTCCGCTGGTCGCGCATTCGTGCCGGGCTGGAGGCGCTGCGCGACGCCGGCTTCGGCGACGATTTCATCCTGGCGCGCCTCAAGGACGCATTGCGGGGCGAGCCGCCTCCGCCCGCGGTGGCGCGCGTCGCTGGCGCGACCGAGGCGCTCTCCGGGTTCGTCCAGGAAATCGCCACGACCCAGGGCACGAACATCGTGGTCACGATCATGGCGCTGCAAACGGCCGAGGCCGGCGGGCGCACGCTCGACGAGACGTTGCACGACCTGCAAGAGCTCGCCATCGCCTCGGTCGGCGCTTCCGTCGAGAACAAAGGGTCACAGAAAGAGCAGGGCAAGCCCTCGCCGGCGAAGAGCGACGAGCCGCCGCCCTGGGAGCGCGACCCATTCGGCAATCCATACCTTGACAGCGAGATGAATCGGCGTCTCGGTTACGGCGACGAGGACGACGATTCCGGATACGACGATTCCGAGTACGACAATTCCGGCGAGGACGACGAGGGCGAGAGCGACGAAGACGGGTACGACGACGAAGACGAGGGCGACGACGAGGACGATTGAATGAGCGAGGGCCCGGGGAACGACATACGCGCGACGCGCCGGCCGTACCTGGCCACGGCTTTCGTGCTGATCATGGGCAGCCGCATCGTCGGGGCCGCCCTGTCGCCGGTGCTGTTCGCGCACGCGCCGCTCGCGCTGCTCGCGCTCTCCCCGGTCCCCGCCCATCTCGTGCTCGTCGCGGGGGTCTCCTCGCCGATCGTGTACTGGGCCGTCGCATTGCCGATCTGCGCCGGGCAATGCCTGCTCGCATACCTGTTCGGGCGCTCCGAGGGAACACGCGCCCTGCGCTGGCTCGTCGCACGGGGCATCGCCTCCGAGGGGCGCGTCGAGCGTCTCGTGAAGCCAGTGCGGATGAGCGCGCCCCTCTTCGTGCTTGTCATCCCGGGCCCCATCGCCAGCACCCTCGCAGGCGCGTTCGCCGCCCCGGCGCGCCTGCTCGTGCCCGCGATCGTCATCGCGCAGACCCTCTGGGTCGGCCTCTGCCGCTTCTTCGGCGAGGCGCTCCTCGGCTGGATCGCCGCGCTCCGGCAGGAGGTCGTCGCGCACGCCGTGCCCCTGACGATCGTCACCGCAGCGATCGCGGCGGGTTTCCATTTCCGCAAAAAATGGGCCCAGCGCGCGGAGCGGTCGTGACTTAGGCTTGACGAGGGCGCCCTCTTCACCCGACGCTGCATGCTGCCGCGCCATCCCGCGCCCCCCCGAGCAAACCATCGATGGGACGAACCGTCCGAGGACAAAAGGGTTTTTCCTACACGTACGTGGAGGACGAGCAGCCCGTGAACCTGCTCTACCTCGCAGCCGTCTCCGGCGCGGGGATGTCGCTCGTCGTGCCCGAGCTCGTAGGTCTCGTCCCCGGGGACGACACGCCGATCGCATGGAGCTGCCTCGCTCTCGGGCGCGATCTCGTCGAGCGCGGCAAAGCAAGCCGGCAAGGCGAGCTCGGCGCGCTGCTGCGCAAGCTCGACGGCGACTTCCTCCGCGTCGACGATCCACACCACGTCCCGCTCGAATTCGTGCAAGACGCCATGGCGGAGAACGTGGTCGCGATCCTCGAGCGCATCGACGCCACGTCAGAGCGCCCACTCCTCGAGCTCACGCTCGCAGGTAAATCCGGCTACCGTCTGCCGCAGGCCGACTGGCCCAAGATGCTGCTGTTCGTCAACGAGTCGCTCCCGCGCACGAAGCGGCTCGACATGAGCATGCTCCGAGAAGCAGCAGGCAAGGGCCCAGGAGCACTCGGGCCGCAATGGTCGTCGCTGCGCGGCAAGATCGAGTATCTCCCATTCATGGGCCTCTCGGTCCTTTGCCACGCAGTGGAGCACGATCTCGAAAGCCTGCTCATCTGCGAGGACGAGCCCGAGGTCTACGCCGAAGGCTTCTGGGATCTAGCACTCGCCTGGCACGATTGGCTCGGCGACGCGTCCGAACCATCCGATCCGAGCATCCTCTTCGCACGCGCACTCGTCTCACATTTCGCAGGCCGCAAGCTCGACGCGCGCCGCCTGCTCCTGGCCTGCGCAGACGCAGGGGACAGGCGCGCGGCAAGGTATCTCTCGATGGTTCGGTGAGGTTTCGCGCAGAGCGCCCCGACGCGCTCGCCCGTCCGCGCATCCGAACCGTCCGGCGCGGCATCGGACTCCGTGCGAGCCGTGATCTCCCTCCATCTCCGCGCGTATGCCGTGCGAATGCGAGCGTTCCTGCTCGTCCTTGCGGTCGTCCTCCTCGGCCCTGCTTGCTCGGGTGAGCGGAAGGGGCCTGCCGAGCCGCCGAAGGCGCCTGTTCGCGTGGCATTTTCCGAAGTGGCGACCGTGCCCATCGAGCTCTCTGCCATTGGCACGGTCGAGCCGTCTGCGCGCGTCTCGCTGCGGCCGCGGGTGACTGGGCTCGTCACGGCCGTGAAATTTCAGGAGGGCGCGGACGTGGCCGTGGGGGACGTGCTGTTCCTCCTCGACAAACGGCCCTTCGAGGTCGCGTTGCGCGAGGCGGAGTCGAATCTGGAGCGGAGCCGCACGCAGGCGGCGAATGCGGCGGCGGAGGCTGCGCGATACGAGGAGCTTGCGAAGGCGGGCGTGGCGACCCGGCAGGACGCCGAGCTCCGGCGCGCCGAGGCGCGGGCTGCGGCGGCGGCGGTCGATGCATTTCAGGCGGCCACGGTCGCGCGGCGGCTCGACCTCGAATACACGACGATTCGCGCCCCGATCGCTGGACGAACGGGAAGCATTCTCGTGCGCGAGGGCAACCTCGTGCGGGCGAACGAGACCGTGCTCGTCGAGATCGTCCGGCTCGCGCCTGCGTTCGTCTCGTTCGCCATTCCCGAGGCGAGTGTGCCGACCTTGCAGCATGCAATGTCGAGCTCGTCCGGGCCGCTGCCCGTCTCCGCGGCGGCGGCGCCGTCGGGCGACGCGGGGGCTCCGAGCAATGGCGAGCACGGTACGCTTTCGTTCATCGACAGCACGATTGATCGTGCGACGGGGACCTTGCGCCTGCGGGCGACGTTCGAGAATACGTCGAAAACCCTCTGGCCGGGGCAATTCGTGCAGGCGACCGTGCGCCTCGGCGTGCAGGAGGGCGCGGTGGTCATTCCGTCGGAGGCCTTGCAAACGGGGCCTTCGGGCACGTTCGTCTTCGTGGTCGGCGCGGACGAGACCGCAGAGATGCGGCCCGTGCAGCCGGGCGAACGTGTCGCCGGTGGTCGGATCATCGTGCAATCGGGGCTCTCGGGCGGCGAGCGCGTGGTCACGGATGGGCAATTGCGTGTTCAGCCGGGCGCGAAGGTGACCATCGTGGGCGAGGGGCCGGCGAGCCCTGCGGGCGCGGCGCCGGCGCCGGGGCAGGAGGCGCGATGAACGTCTCCCGGCCTTTCGTCATGCGGCCCGTGATGACTACGCTCTCCATGCTGGCCATCGTGATCTTCGGCATCGCAGGCTTTCGCGCGCTGCCCGTGAGTGATTTGCCGAATGTGGATTTTCCGACCATTCAAGTGAGCGCGTCGCTCCCGGGCGCGAGCCCGGAGACGATGGCCGCGGCGGTCGCGACCCCGCTCGAACGGCAGTTCTCGACCATCGCGGGCATCGACTCGATGACCTCGACGTCGGGCCTCGGCACCACGCAGATCGTGCTCCAGTTCGATTTGTCGCGCGACATCGACGCGGCGGCGCTCGACGTGCAATCGATGATCTCCCGCGCGGCGCGGGATCTGCCGCCGAGCATGCCCACGCCGCCGAGCTTCCAGAAGGTGAACCCGGCCGAATCGCCCATCATGTACCTCGCGCTGCACGCCGAGACGTTGCCACTGTCCGAGGTCTCCGAGTATGCCGAGACCACGATTGCGCAGCGCGTCTCCATGATCCGCGGCGTCGCCCAGGTCCTCGTCTTCGGCTCGCAGAAATATGCGGTGCGCATTCGCCTCGACCCGCAGGCGCTCGCCTCGCGGGAGATCGGCATCGACGAGGTCGCCACCGCCGTCGCGCGTGAAAACGTGAATCTGCCGACGGGCGTGCTCGAAGGGCCCGCGCGCACGTACGTCGTGCAGGCGAGCGGCGGGCTTTATCGGGCGAGCGCGTTCCGGCCGATCATCGTGGCGTATCGCGACGGGGCGCCCGTCCGGCTGGAGGAACTCGGCACGGTGCTCGACAGCGTGGAGAACGACCGCGTCGAGAGCCATTACGACGGCAAGCGGGCGATCGTCCTCGCGATCCAGCGGCAGCCCGGGACGAACACGGTCGCCGTCGTCGACGCCGTGCGCGCGCTCCTGCCCCAGCTCCGCGCCGAGATCCCCGCCTCGGTCGAGGTCGCGACGCTTTACGATCGCTCGATCTCGATCCGCGAATCGGTCGCCGAGGTGGAGCACACGCTCCTCATCACGATTGGGCTCGTCGTGCTGGTGATCGGCATCTTCTTGCGGGATCTGCGCTCCACGATCGTCGCGAGCGTCGCTTTGCCCGTCTCGCTCATCGGCACGTTCGCGGGGATGTGGGCGCTCGACTACAGCCTCGACAACCTCTCGCTCCTCGCGCTCACGCTTTGCGTGGGGTTCGTCGTGGACGACGCGATCGTGGTCCTGGAAAACATCTTCAGGCACATCGAAATGGGCAAACCCCCGCTGAAAGCTGCGCTCGACGGCGCGGGGGAGATCGGCTTCACGGTCGTATCGATGACGACCTCGCTCGTCGCCGTGTTCGTCCCTGTGCTCTTCCTCGGCGGGATCGTGGGGCGGCTGCTCCGCGAATTCGCGGTGACCATGAGCATCGCGATTCTCGTTTCGGGCGTGGTCTCGTTGTTCCTCACGCCCATGCTGGCGAGCCGTTTCTTGCGGCTGAAGACGAACGAACACCCAAAAAAGGACGCGGCGCACGGCGAGCCGTCCGGGCGGATGGATCGCGCCTATACGAGGAGCCTCGGCTGGGTGCTTCGGCATCGCTTTGCCACGCTGATGGCCTCGTTCGTGCTGTTCGGGGGGACGATCGTGCTCGCCGTGATCGTGCCGAAGGGCCTCTTTCCGAGCGAGGACACGGGGCAGATCTTCGCCTTGACGCGCGCCGCGCAGGGGACGTCGTTCGAGGCGATGAGCCGGTATCAAGCGGCCGCGGCCGACCTCGTGCGCGCGTATCCCGACGTGGCCTCGGTGATGTCGAGCCACGGCGCCGGCGGGCCGAGCGGTGCGGGCAACACGGGCCGGCTCTTCATTCGATTGAAGGATCGAGACCAGCGCGACGGCAAGAAGCCCGAGCAGATCATCGCCGAGCTCCGGCCGAAGCTCGCGAAGATCCCGGGGCTCGAGGTGTACTTGCAGAACCCGCCGCCCATTCGCCTCGGCGGCCAGCTCTCGCGCGCCCTCTATCAATTCACGCTCACGGGCGCGAACGTGGACGAGCTCTACGACGCGGCGACGGATCTGGAAAAGGAGATCCGCGCGATCCCGGGGCTCATCGACGTGACGAGTGATCTCGAACGAAGGACGCCCGAGGCCACGCTCGTCATCGATCGAGATCGCGCGGCGACGCTCGGCGTGTCGGCGCAGAGCATCGAAGAGGCGCTTTTCTCGGCCTATGCGGGCAGGCAGGTGTCGACGATTTACGCGCCGACGAACCAGTATCGCGTGATCCTGGAGCTCGATCGGCGCTTCACGCAGGATCCGAGCGCGCTCGGGCTCTTGTACGTGCGAGCGGCGAGCGGCGAGCTCGTGCCGCTCTCGGCGGTCTCGCGGACCGAGGAGGGCGCGGGGCCGCTCAGCGTCAATCACCTCGGGCAATTGCCCTCCGTGACGATCTCCTTCAACCTCGCCCCGGGCGCGCCGCTCGGGGAGGCGGTCGCGCGCGTGTCGACGCTCGCACGCGAGCGATTGCCCGACACCATCGGGACGCAGTTCCTCGGCAGCGCCGAGGTATTCCGGCAATCGGTCGGCAACCTCGGGCTTTTGCTCCTGCTCGCGATCCTCGTGATCTACGTGGTCCTCGGGATCCTCTACGAGAGCTTCGTCCACCCGATCACGATCCTCTCGGGTTTGCCCTCGGCGGGGTTCGGCGCGTTGCTCGCGCTCTTCGTCCTCGGCCAGGAGCTCAACGTCTATTCGTTCGTCGGGATCCTCCTGCTCGTGGGGATCGTCAAGAAAAACGCGATCATGATGATCGATTTCGCGCTGGAGGCGGAGCGGCGGGATGGAAAGCCGGCGGCGGAGGCGATCGTGCTCGGGGCGCGTATTCGTTTCCGGCCGATCATGATGACCACGATGGCGGCGCTCGCGGGCAGCTTGCCGATCGCGCTCGGGTTCGGCGCGGGTGCCGAGTCGCGGCGGCCGCTCGGCATTGCGGTCGTCGGCGGCCTCGTGGTGTCGCAGCTCCTCACGCTCTACATCACGCCCGTGATCTACACGTACCTCGACGCGGCCGAGAAGCGGGGGCGCGAGGCGCTCGCGCGGCGGCGGGCGCGGCGACTCGCGCGAACTTCGCCTTGACGGGCGGACGCGGGTCGGGCGAAGTGGCAAGCATCATGAGAGCCATCACGCTCGCCGCCGTCCTCGGCCTTTGTGCAGGTTGCGCAGACGGAAAACAGCTCCGCGCGGAGTATGCGGTGGAGGCCCAGAAGAGCCTTCAGGAATCGCTCGCGCATCAGTACAAGCGGCGGAGCCTCACGCCTGTCACCGCGCAATTCATCGGCTACGGGGCGGATTCTGGCGGGCACGAGCCCGCGTACACGCCCGAAGGGCAACCGAAGCCCGAGCCGCCGTACAAGGAGCGCTTCCTGCCGAACGCGGGCGGGCTCGTGCAACGGAGGCCCGGCGATCGCGTTCAGTTTCATGGGTCGTATTGCTTGATCGGATCGAGCTGCGGCTGTGAGCAGGAGATGAAGTATCATTTCGCCACGAAGCCCGACGGGAGCGTCGTGGTCCTGGTGCCGGAGCCGCAAAAGGAGGTCCACACGATCACCCGCTCGGGGACGTGCTCCGAGGGCTGCGGGCAGCCGAGCATGAGCCCGACGTCTTCCATCTGGGAGCTACCGACCACCGACATCGATCACGTGACCGCGATCGTCGTGCCCTACGAGCTCCACATCGTCCGTGAGACGTGCTCGAACCCGCTCCCCGCGCCGTGATCCTTCACGGGAACGAGAGCCCGAGCACGTAGGTCTCCCAGCGCTTCTTGAAGGCCGCCATGTCGTCCTCGCCGAGCACGCGGCGGAGGGTGTCGTAGCCCGTCGGGTCCTTGGCCCGGTTCTCGCGGAACGCGTGGTAATAACGGACGAGCAGGCCCTTGTCCTGAAGGTAATGCAGCAGGTAACGCGAGGCGGCGTAATGGACGCCGTAATCGCCCTCGTAAAACGCGTCGTCGTTCATCGCGGTGAGCGCGCGGATCGAGGGGACGCGGTTCTCGGCGATCGCCGATTGCAGGCCGCGCAGGCGCCAGTTCGTGTAGCCGTAGATCCGGCCGTCCTCCTCGCCGCTCTGCTCGTAGAGCGAGCCGAGGCCCTCGTTGAACCAGGGCGGGCAGTCGGGGAAGTTCGCCTCGATGAACGGGTGCACGATCTCGTGCACGAGCGTGCCGCCGCCCGTCGCGATGTTCATGACGAGGGCGCCGTGTTTCGAGGTGTAATACCCGTACGGCGTCGTCGGCTTCTCGCCGAAGAGCGTGATGGCATTGCGCTCGTAGCTCGCCGCGTCCTTGAAGAGCCACACGACGAGGATGCGCGACGGGTCCTTGGTGAAATAGTCTTTCTTGAGTTTCTCGGTCGCCCAGCGGACGGTGCCCTCGGCGCCCCTGCGCACGTGGGGCTCGGGGCCGTCGCCGACGACGACGAACGGGGGCTCGACGAGGACGGTGAACGTGCCGCGCAGGCGCGAGGTCTTCGCCTTGACCTCCATCACCTTTTGCGCGTAATCGGCCGGGGAAAAACCGGCTTTGCGCGGCGCCGCCTTGGCGAGCTCGAGATCACGCGGGGCGAGGCGCAGCCGGATCGCGGTCCACGCGTCCTTGTTGTATTTGAGCGGCCAGAGCGCGAGGAACCGCGACCGCGACATGCGGCGATACGCGCCCGCGTCCTCGGCGGGCTCGTGATAGATGATTTCGTCGCGCGAGGAGTCATAGCCGACGACGAGGCGAAAATGCTCCGTGGTCGTGGGCGTCTCGTCGTAATGCATGCAGACGATCGAGGGGATGCCTTTCTGGAGATCGGCGTGGAGCGCGGCGAGCTCGGCCCCGAGCGCTTCGTCGGCCTTCGTGGTGTCGATGCGGATCCAGACGGGCCCCGGGTCGAAGCCGACGGCCTCGACGGCCTGCTTGAGCTCGGCCGTGTAGGCGCCGCGGCCGAGCGCAGGATCGAGGCCGGTCCTCGCGAAGATTTCGTCCTGATCGAGCGGGCGACCGAGCCGCGCGAGGGCCATGGAGACGCAAGCCTCGCCGCAGAAATCGGGCTTTTGCCGTACGTGCGGGACGCCTTCGAGGAGGACGGTTTCGAGGTTCTGGCGCGCGAGCCCGAGCGGAGCCGGGGCGGCGACTTGTTCGGGGGGCGGGGGCGCGGAGCTGCGGTTGCAGGAGACGACGAGGAGCGGGGCGAGGAAGGCGAGCAGGCGTGCGGGCGGCATCGAGGGACTCCGAGCGTGGTTGGACGCCCGAAGTTCCCGAGACTTGGATCACGGCCCGTCGCGCGTCACGCTTTTTGGAGGCGGAACGCGCGGGCGACGAGCACGACGAACATTAACGTTTTTTCATTGACAGGAGGTCGGTGTCCTGGTTCCCCGGAGACGGGGCAAACGATGACACCTCCGGCTCACCTCTCTCCATGGCTCGGCGTTTTTCTTGTCGCGCTCACGTCCTGCGCCCAGCCCACGACGCCGGCGAGCACGTCGACGAGCCCGTGCTCGAAGAGCGGTCTGAGCCGGCTCGCGCCGATGCCCTCGCTCGGCCATGATCCGGAGCCCTTCCGGCTGGAGGTGCGAGCGTCACGCGGCATGAAGGTTGACAAGGACAAACGGACGAGCGAGCGGCTCGGGCTGCCTTTCCGCGTCGATTTTCACGGCGTCGTGTTCGAAGGCGCCGACGGCTTTCTGGTGGGCGATGACGGGACCATCGTGCACCTCGCCGTGGATGGGCTCGGGAGCGAGGTCTACGAGCTCGTGAGGCAGTGAGGTTTCCCCATGTCCGAAGAGCTGCAGGGCGCGGTCAGCGAGGGAATTTGTCCGAAACCGCGGCGCCTGGGACCTCTTCCGTGACGCCGTGCAGCGGGGACGACGGATCGCTGCCGTACGGGCGGGTGAACGCCTCCATGCCGTGGCCCGAGGGATCCAGGAAATAGACGCCACGCCCGCCGTCGTTGCGGTTGATCCGGCCCGGCTCCTGGCCGTGCGGATCGGCCCAAATGGGGACCTTTTGCTGCACGAGGCGGGCGAGGATCCGATCGAACTCTTCCTCGGAGACGAGGAAGGCGTAGTGCTGCATCGGGATGTCGGTGCCGACGGTCAGGAAATCCAGCGTGACACCATTGGCGGTGACGACGGGCAGGAACGGCCCGAACGGCCGGCCCACCGAAAGTCCGAGGATTTCGGCCAGGAATTGAGCGGATTTCTCACGGTCGCGCGAGAGGATGATGGTGTGGTTGAATTGAACGGCCACGTCTTGCTGCCTCCAGCTCGAAGGCAACGTGCCGCACAGGGGATACGTTGACAAGCCGAACGTTCGCCGCCTCATGCGGGCGTGCTCGGGTCATGGGGGCTGGGGCTGGGCCCGTCGGTGCGGGCGAGTGTTCGCCGGGTATCCTAAAAGTTGACCGCTAGGTCAATTTATTAATCGACTGGACAATACGCGCCCGCTGGCTCATGATTGGCGTCGTCGACGGATCGGAGGACGTCGTGTCCTTTCGGCGCGCGGCAAACGTGCGTGCCGTCGTCGACGCTGCATCCGCATTCTTTGGTCAGACGGCTCGAAATTCGCTTTCGGGTGATGGCGTCGTGCGCGCGCGGCACGCGTCCGGGACGCGCCGGACCATCTCCTTGGGAGGATCCTTATGTCGAAAATCTTGCTGCTTGTGTTCACGGTCGCTGCTTCTTCGCTGCTCGGTTGTACCGTCGAAGACGCGGACGAACCGGAGCCCCCGCCGATGTCGAGCGAGCCGGTCGATCACTCGTTCACGGCGAGCGACGGTGTCGAGCTGCATTACGTGGAGTATGCAGGGACCGGTTCCCCCGTCGTGCTCTTGCACGGCTTTCTGGGCTCGGCGCAGGGGAACTGGATTGCGCCCGGGATCTCGAGCGCGCTCGCGTCGCGTCATCGGGTCGTGCTGCTCGATCAGCGGGGGCACGGCCAGAGCGACAAGCCGAAAGACGCTTCGGCGTACGGCGAACGCATGTTGACGGACGTGATCGAGCTGCTCGATCACCTCGACATCCCTCGCGCCCACATCGGCGGCTACTCGATGGGAGGAGCGATCACGATTGGATTGATGCGCCGCGCGCCGGATCGATTCCTCACGGCGACGATCGGCGCCATGGGCATCGAGGAGACGGATGAGGCCCTCCGAGCGGCGGCCGAGGCGATGGACCCAGAGGGGACCGATCCCGAAGAGGAAAAGCTCCTCGAATTGGCAGGAGCAGGCGATCCGCCGGACCCGCTCGTCGTGGAAGCGATCGTGACGGGACACGGCACGTGGTGGCCGCCGTCGATCGATCTGCGCGCAATCGAGTTTCCGGTCTTCTCGATCATCGGACAATTCGACAAGCCCTACTCCACCACGTCGCGGCTCCGGCGGGAGCTACCGAACCTCGAGACCGTGATCGTGCCGGGTCGGACGCATCTCACGACGATCATCGACCCGATGCTCCGTGATGGCATCTCGACGTTCATCGACGCCCACGACGCGCCTTAGGCGGCGGCGCGGCGCTCGTCGGGCGTGGCCCCGAAACGTCTCGCATCGCCGCGTCGAAGAGCGCGACGAGTTCGCGCGCGGCTTCGCGTAGGTCGACCTTGTCACCATAAGCGACCCGCTGGAGCAAGACGCAGTCGATCGCGCCGCGGATCGCGAGGGCCATGATACGCGGCACGAACGGGCGGAACTCACCGTCTTTCTGGCCCTGGCGCATGATGCCCTCCAGGAACTCGAGGCCCGGCTCGTGCGAACGAGCGTCGAAGGCAGGACGGCCCTCCGGCGTACGCAGGCCGTTCCAGATCTCGAGCAGCGCCGTGGCATGCGCCGCGTGTGTCTCCACGAACGCGATGCTGCCCTCGATGTAAACGCGCAGCTTGTCCGACGCGCGTACCTCCGTCGCCACCGCAGGCAGGACGAGCTTCGTGACGAGCATCATCGTCTCGGCGTGCACCTGCGCGATC
This sequence comes from Polyangium sp. y55x31, assembly GCF_029946505.1. Classification (GTDB taxonomy): domain Bacteria; phylum Myxococcota_A; class Polyangia; order Polyangiales; family Polyangiaceae; genus Polyangium. The sequence continues at coordinate 69,868 of NZ_JARZHG010000033.1, read as the reverse complement.
AGGTCTTCTTTCCCATCGAAGTAATACGAGATGACGCCCTTGCTGATCCCCGCCCGCTCGGCGATCGTCGCGAGCGACGCGTGCGCGTACCCGTGGCTGGCGAGCACGGCGATCGTACACTCGATGATCTGGGCGCGACGCGCCTCCTCGATGAAGGTGCGCCGCTCGCCGCGGGGCTTGCCTGCCGATGCCATCGGCAGATTGCTCGCACGTCGCCGGCGCCATCGTCAAACGGAAGCGCGACGCGAACCACGGAACCGCGGGAAGAACAGCGACATCCACGCACGAGGCGAGTACCCTGCGCCGCATGTCCGGTGCCGAGCTGCCGAGCTCCCTCGACAAGCCGAAAGCTCCTCTGCCGTCCGACGGAGAGCCGCCCGCGGGCGCGCTCGAGCGGGTCGCGGCGCGGTTCACCGCGTGGGCCGAGCGGTGGATCCCCGACGCGTTCGTGTTCGCGCTCGTGGCCACGTTCCTCGTGGTGATCGCCGCGTGGGTGAGTTTGTCGCAGAAGCGGGGCGCGGCGAGCGCCGCCGCAGAGGTCGCGGCGATCTGGGGCGGCGGGTTCTGGGAGCTCATCCCATTCACGCTGCAGATGGCGCTCGTGATCATCACGGGGTACGTGGTCGCGACGACGCGGCCCGTGTACCGGCTCATCCGCGCGCTCGCCTCCGTGCCGCGTTCGCCGCAGGTCGCGATCGCGTGGGTCGCGCTCTTCGCGATGCTCTCGTCGTGGTTCAACTGGGGGTTTTCGCTGATCTTCAGCGCGATGCTCGCGAAGGAGACGGCGCGGCGCGTGCGCGGCGTCGATTATCGTGCGGTGGCCGCGAGCGCGTTCCTCGGGCTCGGGAGCATCTGGGCGCAGGGGCTCAGCGGGAGCGCGGCGCTGCAGATGGCGACGCCGAGCGCGATGCAGCCGGCGACACGCGCGATCGTGGAGGCGGGCGGGAAGGTGCCGGGCGGCGTGATTCCGCTGTCGAGCACGATTTTCCTGTGGCAGAGCCTCGTGTCCGTCGTGGTCGAGATCGTCGTCGTGACGGCGCTCGTGTATTTCTACGCGCCGTCGGCCGCGCGGGCGCGGAGCGCTTCGGATCTCGGCATCGATCTCGGGCAATCCCCGCTCGAAGCCGACGAGCCGCCGCGGAAGGCGACGCCGGGGGAGTGGCTCGAACATTCGCCCATCCCGAGCGTGCTGTTCGTGCTTCTTTCGGGCGGCTACCTCGTGGGGTACTTCGCGTCGAGCGGGCAGGGGCTCAATGCGCTCAACCTCAACACGGTGAACCTGATCTTCCTGACGCTCGGGGTGCTCTTGCACGGGACGCCGGCGCGGCTGATGCGCGCGGTGAAGGAGGCGACGCCGGGCGTGTGGGGCGTGATCCTGCAGTTCCCGTTTTACGCGGGGATCGCGGCGTTGATCGTCAAGACGCACCTCAACGAGGCGATCGCGGGGTTTTTCGTGGGGCTGTCGACGCCCCGGACGTATCCGGCGATCGTGGCGGTGTACTCGGCCGTGCTCGGGGTGTTCGTGCCGAGCGGGGGGTCGAAATGGGTGATCGAGGCGCCGTACGTGATGCAGGCGGCGCACGATCTGAAGGTGCACCTCGGGTGGATGGTGGCCGTCTACGATCTCGGCGAGGCGCTGGCGAACCTGGTGCAGCCGTTCTGGATGTTGCCGATCCTGGGCCTGTTCGGTCTGCGAGCGCGCGACGTGATGGGCTACACGTTCATCGTATTCCTCGTCCTGTTCCCCATTGTGCTGCTGCTCGTGACCGTGCTCGGCGCGACCTTGCCGTATCCGCTCTGAACGGCTGCATTCCTCATGACGCGGGGCGATAGAACACGTTGGAATCCTGCTATTGGTGATAACAAGCACGTTCTGCCAATGCAGAATTGATCGCCGTGGATTGCAGAATTGCGATGCATGGGGGGTGGGTGGTAGGTAAGTATCGGAAAGGACGAATCGATCCCATTGGCCCAAGGGTTGCTCCTAGGGATGGGCGAGCGCCTGCTCCGGTCCCCCCCCCACCGTCGAGTAGGCGCTCTTTTTTTATCCATCGTCAGATAATGTAATCAGCATTGCTGACGTTTGGCCGGGGCGAGGACGCCTCGCACGGATGCAACGCATCCTTTCAAGATTGCGATGCCGCGAGGTCGATCCGGCGCGGATCTTCGCGGATCAGGAGGATCCCGAGGTTGGTATACGGGTTGCTCTACTCCTACGCGAGCGCCTGCTCCGGTTCCCCCCCCCGCCGTCGAGTAGGCGCTTTTTCTTTTTGTTCGCGCGATCAATCGACGCGAACGATGGCCACCTGCTCGAACACGCCCGGCGGGATCACGTCGACCGTGAGGAAATGCCGGCCGATGCCATCCATGCGCTCCGGGATCGCGCCGCCGCCGCCCGTGATGTGCGCCGGGATGCCCGCGTTCTCGAACGCGTAATACGAATGGATGTGCCCATAAAACGTGAGGTCGACCCCGCCCCGCGCGAGCTGTGAGAGGAGCTTGTCGGCCTCGGCCCGGCTCGCAAACGAGCCGTTGCGGGAGCCAACGGGATCGATGGGCACGATGTGCATCGTGACGACGTGCAAACGATCCCGGCTGCCCTCGAGCCATCCGTCGAGCCACGTGTAGACCAAGGGATCGAGCGTGGCGCTCGCCGAGTCGAGGAGCGTGAAGCGAACCCCCCGGAAATCGAAGGTGTAGTTCCCGCGGCCGAAATACTCGTGGTAGAGGTCGTCCCGCGTGCCGAGCTCGTGGTTGCCGAGCGTCGAGTAACAAGGGAAGGCGAGGGCCTTCATCTCGCGCTGGAAGGTCTCGAGCTGCTCGACCGTGCCCTGCGAGGTGAGATCGCCGCTGATGAGCGCGAAGCGGATGTTCGGCGTCGCGTTCATCTTCGTGTAGATGTCCTGGACGCCGTCGATGGCCTCCTGGACGTCGGCGAAGACGGCGAACCGCCATGGCGTGAGCAAGGCCCGATCGGGCGCGCGGAGGGAGAGCGTGATCTCGTCGTTCGCCGGGAGCTCGAGGCGGAAGGTGCGCTCCGTGGGGAAAGGCGTGTCGGCGATCGCGACGTCGAGGGGCGCGCCGGCCTTCGTTTCGGCGACGAGCTCCGCGTCGGGGAGGAGGTTTTCGATACGAACGTTCCACGTGCCCCCGCCCGCGGCGCCCGTGGTCAAGCGGATCGAGAGCGTGGGCGCGGAGGCCCAGAGGTGAAGCTCGCGGGCGCCGAGGCGACGAACGGCCGCGAGGCCCTCGGCGACCTCGACGCCGACGTCGCCCTGCGCGGCGCGGCCGACGTCGAGATCACGGCGGGCGCGGCCCTCGGCGACGTCGAGGCAGGAGGTGAAGAGCGGCGCCGCGGAGGCGAGGAGGAGCGCGGCGAAGAACGATTGCGTGGGCTTCACGGGTTGCCTCCGTACCGGAAGAGGAGCGAAGCGCGGCCGACGAGCGCCGAGCCGCCCTGCACATCGAAGAACGCGCCCCAGCGGGGCGTGAAGAAGAGCCTGGTCTGGGCCCCGAAAGCCCCGGCGATGCCGCTGCCGAGGCCAGGGACCTTCAGCCCGCCGGCCAAGCCGTCGTGGCGGTGCTCGTAATAAGCCATGGCCTCGCCGCGCGGATATCCGCTGTGGCCGAGGTACATGCCGAACGCCATGCGCGGGGTGAGCAGATCGTTCGCCTCGACGCCGATGCCCGGATACCGATGCGCGGCATACGCGAGGCCGAGGCCGAGCTCGGCGAAGGAGCCGCGTAGCGTGGGGCCGATGCGGGCGAGATCGAGGCGGCCGAGGAGGTTCACCTCGCCCGTGGTGACGGAAAAACCCTCGGTGCCGTAGCTGTGGTTCGTCAGGGCGAACTCGACGTCGAGGTACGAGCCGTCGCGCGCGCACTCGCTCGTCCGGGGGCGCGGGCCGAAGAAGCGATACGCGGCGGCGATGCGCGTCCGGGTGTTGGTGTCGTCGAGCGCGAAGAAGCCGAGCGCGGAGAGGCGAAACGAGCCCGCGCGGAGATCGGCGCCGGGCGTGAGGAAGGCGTTGTAGGCGAAGTTCGGGTCGTGGACGAAGGTGACGCCGAGCTGGGTCTCGACCCAGGGGAGGTAGACCGGTGGGCTGCCGGTGCCGCCCTCGGGCGCGAGGACGCCGTAGACGTCGGCGAGGGCCGAGAGGAAAAAGAACGCGGCGCCGGTGACGGTGCCGAGGATGATCGGGCCGATGAACCTGCGGGTGGCGCCGGTCACGGCCGCGCCGCCGAGCCCGGCGACCATGAGCCCAACCCCGACGCCCTCGGTGCCGAGGAGCACGAGGCCGGTGCGGGTATGGCCGAGGACGAGGTGTCCGGTGCCATGCACGAGCGCGCCGGGGACGAAGGATCCCGCGACGGCGAGGCCTTTGCGGGTGCTCGACGGCGGGGGACGCGGCGAGGCTTCGGGGGCGGGCGGCGCGTCGGTTTTCGTGGCGGCCGGCGCGTCGGTGTTTCGGGGGGCGTCGGCGGCGGCGGCAGGGCACGCGGCGAGGAGGAGGAGGGCGGCGGCGAGGGCCGAGCCGGGTATCGGTGGCCGCCTCGAGGGAGCGATGAACCCTGTCACGAAGGCGGAGCTTAGCTGAAAATCACGCTTGTCTTTCCAGTCTGAACGGCTGTTTAATGCTCACCCGGAGGCGTTCACCGCGAGGCCATCCATGAACCGGATGAAACACGGGGCTCTCTATCTTTCGGCGCTGCTCCTTTTGGGGATGGTCGCGGCGTGCGGCGACGGCTCGTCCTCGACGACGCCCGGATCCACGGCGGGCACGGGCGGCGGCGGCGGCAGCGGCGGCACCGGAGGCGACGGCGGCGCCGGCGGAAGGCCTCCCGTCCCACCAGGGCCTCCCGGCAACGAGACCGTGAGCGCCGGCGACGTGATGAAGAGCCCGAGCTACAGGATGGTCTTCACGCTCGGGCAGCCCACGCAGAACCAGTCGAAGACGACATCGCCCAGCTATCGGATGCAGGGCGGACTCATTGGAGCGAACGGGAGCTTGCCATGAGCAACGGGATGATCACGCGCCTGATCTCGGCTTCGGCCTGCGCTTTCGCGCTCGCTGCCGGCGCCCTCACCGCAGAGGCCGCGGTGCCGCAGACCGTCACCCACCAGGGGCGGCTCTACGACGCCGACAATGCCCCGGTGAATGGCACGCTCAAGGTGAAGTTCGCCCTCTATGCCGAGCCCGAGGCGGTCCAGCCGATCTGGTCCGAGTCGCACGAGATCACGTTCGAGGAGGGGTATTTCTCGGCCAACCTCGGGACGATCACCCCGTTCGACAAGGTGTTCGACGGCTCGGTGCGTTATCTCGGCGTGACGGTCGGCGACGATCCCGAGATGACGCCGCGCGCCCCGGTACAGAGCGTGCCCTACGCGATGGTCGCAGGAGACGCGGTCGGCGACATCCACCCGACGTCGGTCTGGGTCAACGGGACGATCGTGATCGACGGGACGGGCAAGTGGGTCGGCGATCCGACAGGGCTCGTGGGTCCCGAGGGTCCACAAGGTCCAGTCGGCGCGACGGGCGCGACGGGTCCGCAAGGCCCCAAAGGTACGACGGGCGCGACGGGCGCGACGGGTCCGCAGGGTCCGAAGGGCGATACCGGCGCGATGGGCCCACAGGGTCCAAAGGGTGATACCGGCGCGATGGGCCCACAGGGTCCAAAGGGTGATACCGGCGCGACGGGTTCGCAGGGTCCAAAGGGCGATACCGGCGCGACGGGTCCGAAGGGCGCGACGGGCGCGACGGGCGTCGTGTCGATCACGAGCCTCGACGCGTCGGGCATGACGGTCAACGGGAGCTCGCTCGCATTCGCGTGGGCCGCGACGCCGGTCAGCGTGACCGTCGCCGCGGGGCAGCGGATCACGGGATCGGCGGTGGCCATCCTCGGGACGAGCTCGGGCTCGGCCACGTCGGTGGGTTTTGGCCTCTGTTACCAGTCCGGCGCAGGCCCGCTCGTCACATTCTACCCAGCCTCGTACACCTCCGCCGCGAGCATCTCGGCGCGCGCGCCCTATGCCGCAGCGGGCACGGTGTCGGGCCTCGCGGCAGGGACGTACAACGTCGGGTTCTGCGTGCGAAACGTGTCGGCCACCGCGCTGAACTCGAACGACGCGATCAACGGCTGGGTCATGGTGACCAACTGAACGACGGGCGCCCTCGTTCGTCGTGTCCATCCTTTCGATCCTCGTAGAAACGATCACGCGCGCGGCGCACGCGTTCGCCCTGGCGATCGCGCCGCCACTCTTCGCACCCGAGCCCGCGCCCAGCTCGATCGCAAGCGCGCTCGTCGCGGCCGTCGTGCTCGCCACCGTGGTCTTCGGCGCGCTCCGCCTCGCCGCCCGCGTCCGCTCGCCCGAAGCCAGAATCGCGGCCGGCGCGCTCGTCCTCTCGGTCGTCGTGTCCCTCGTCGTCGGCGCGTACTTCCGCGGTCCCCGCGCGCCGCTCGGCCGCGGCGTGCTTTTCGTGGCCGTGCCCTTGTGGACGGGCCTCGCCGCGTGCGCCGCCCTCGTGGCTCCGCGCAAGAACGAGCGCCTCGTCGCGTCCGCCGTCGTGGCGCTCGGCGTCGTCCTTTTCGGCGCTTCGGCCGAGTGGCTCTTCTCGACGCCGCAAATGTGGTGGCAGACCGTGCTCCGCGACGGCGACGCACGGCGCGCCCTCGACATGATCACCGAGCCCCACGCGCGCGCACGGGATCACGCCGCCGCGCTCGCCGTCGTCGATCGATGTCTCACGCTGAAGCCCACGAGCTGCGCCTGCGCCTCGCGCCGCGTGTTCGTCATGCTGCACCTGCGAGACACCCCCCGCGCGCTCGACGCCGCGCAGGCCGCAGTGGGCACATGCCCGGCCGATGCACTCGCGCAAGCCGCGCTCGCCGCCGCACTCGCATCGAACGGCGAGGGGAAACGAGCCGAGGAAGTCGCACGCGCGGCGCTCGTGGACGGGAGCGAGCCGCTCGTCGACTACGCACTCGCACTGGCGCTCGATCAGCAAGGCCTACCATCAGAAGCAGTCGCCTCCGCCCGGCGGGCACACGATCGCGGCGTCGGTCGTGACGCAGCGGTGCTGCTCGGCGCGCTGCTCATCCGCGAGAACGACCTCGAAGGCGCAGAAAAGGTCCTCGCGCCAATCCCCAAAGAAGCCCCGAACGACGCAGAAGCGCTCTTCGATCTAGGGATCATCGCGGACAAGAAAAACGACTACAACCGCGCCCGCGAGCGATACCTCGCCGCACTACGCGCCGATCCAAACCTCACAGCCGCGCGCCGGAACCTCGCCCTCCTGACGATGCGCTTCGGCATCCTCGAGGAAGCAAAGCACCACGCCCGCAAGCTCGTCGACGCCACACCAGGCGATACACGAAGCGTGGAGCTCTTGCGAGCCATCGAGCTCGCCGCCGTCGAACGCTCCGCGCGGCCGCCCGCGCCCTGACGCGCGGCTTTGCCACCACAGCGTCGCGCCGGGGTTTCACCCCGGACCCGAGCAGGGGCTGTCCGCCCCTGCACCCGGACCAGCGCAAGCGCTGGACCCGTGGCGACAGCGCGCGATGCGCGCTGTCGACAGGGAAGACGCTGCCACCAGGCACCGCAGCGCCGCCGTCTCGCTTGGCAACGCCGCGTGTGGTCTTGCCACCGGCCCGTCGGAAGAACTGCGCATCGCGCAGTTCTTCCGCCTTCGGTCCAGGCCGTGCCTGGTCCGGGGTGCAGGGGGCGGACAGCCCCCTGCTGGGGTGCGGGGCAACGCCCCGCGCTCAGCGGTACGGCCCGAGGCTCGTCGCACCCGAAATCGCAGCCACTGCGGCGGCGAATGCGTCGGCTGTGGCGAGCACCTCCTCGGGGTCCTGCACGAGTGGCAGGCGAATGCCGAGGCGGGTCGCTTCGAGCAGGGGCTCCCGCCCTGTGGCCTTTGTGAGCGTCTCGCTCCAGGAGGCTGGTAGATCTCGCTCGGGGCGCGGTGACCAGAGCCGGGACTCGGCGGGATGGGCTTCCTCCCAGCGGTGATCGAGCGACATTGCGATTCCTGCGCGGGAGAAGCCTTCGAGTGCGAGATCGCCGACCCGGAGACGCGCGCCGCGTTGCTCGGCGAACTGCTGGTAGGCGGGCAGGGCTGGGGCGAGCGCGGCGGGCGGGAGCATTGTGGAGAATGCCTTTGCCAGGCGGTGGGCGAGCATGTGGGCCCGTGCGAGGAACCGTTCGAGGCCTGAGACCTGGTAGACGCCGCCTTTTTGCACGACGACTGCGTGCTCGTCGTCGAGTGCTGCCTCGTCGAAGACCTCGATTGCGTCGCGCACCTCGGTGCCGAGCAGGCTCGTCGCTTGCGAGGCCTCGCGCGCCCGCACGGTGAAGCGCTTTGCGAGACGGCTGTCGAGGCCTGGCAGTTTTGCGCCGAAATCGGTCCATCGACGCTCGGCGAGCCGTAGATCGAGGCCGAGTGACGGGAATGAGAGCTCGGCGACGACGCATGGGCCGAGCCCCTCGCGGTGCTCTTCTGTGACTTCGACGTGGATGCCTCGCACGTCGAGGACGAGCACCGCTTGATCGGGATCGAAGTCGACCACGGTGTATCCTGCGGCGCGGGCTGAATCGGCGCATGCGCGCCATACCGACAGGTGCCGCTGCTTGCCGACGAGTGGAAGACCCTTCGCTTCTGGGCGCTCGCCGTGCTGGCGCTCGATTCGGACGGGCACGCGCAGGGAGAGATCGCGGCCGAAGGCGACGACGGCGACGACCTCGACGGCGTGGTCCACGAGGATGTAGGGCGAGACGAAGGTGGGCGGGAGATCCTTGGGGATGGCGATGCGGAAGGGGAGCGATGCGCCTTCTTCGGGCGTGCCTTCGAAGAGCTTGAATGTGCGCCGCTCGATCTCGGCGGCGGCGGCGTCGCTCTCGACCATGGGCGTCTCCACGCTGCTCGTCGCGACCTCGACGCGCCGGAGCTTGCGATTGCCGAGGCCCGTGATCGCGACGGCGCCTGCGAGGGAGCCTCCGAGGGGCAGGCATTGATCTTCGAGGGAGAGCTCGATCACGGGATCTTCGCCGCGATGCTCGCCGGCCTGGCTCGTGAAGACCTTTGGCTGCGGGGCTCTTGCGGGCGCGGCGGGGAGACGGACCGGGACGACGTAGGTCTCGTGCCGATCGGGCCACCAGGGGATGTGCACGTGGACGGAGAGGTCGTACTCGATCGTGCTGTATGCGCTGCGGAAGGTGGGCGGGATGTCGGGGGGCAGCGGGAAGTCGATTGCTTGCTCCCACGTCCCTGGTTGGAGGACGCCCGCGGGAAAACGTTTCCCGAGCCTCAGGCTCTCGCGGCGATGGTATTTGCGGGTGGAGGTCTTGCCGGTGTTGGCCGTGCGCTTGTAGCGCGACTCGCGGCCTACGAGCTCGACGTCGATCGCGTCGAAGGGCGTCTCGGTCTTGGATTTCAGTTGAACGTGGACGCGGAGTGTGTCGCCGGTGCTCGGCTGGGACGGGTCGAGGTACACGGTGACGTCGGGGCGGCTGCGCATCGGTGCGAGCCATCATCCACGAGGAGACGCCTGAGGCACAAGCTCAAGGCCGTGGGCCTGTGGAGACGAGCCAGGCGTGATAGGTGCGATAGGCTGCGTGCCATGCGGCGTGTTTCGATGCGTCTCTCTGGACGAGGCGCTCGTAGTGCCGATCGAGCTCGGATTTTTGCTCGGGCGTGATCCGGTATCGCGCGAGGATCTCGGCACGTTTGTCCGGGGCCATGGCGAGCTCGACGGTCAAGGATGCGTGTTGTTCGAGTGTGAGCGCGGGGGGCGGGAGGCGCGGCTCGGGCTCGACGCGGGGAGGCGGAGCGGGGACTGTGGTTGGGGGCTCGGGGCGCGCGACCTTCGGGGGCACGAGGATGGGCTCGGCCGGCCGGACGGCGGGCAGGGCGCGGGGCGGGCCGTCGGCGGCGAGGCGCGCGGCGCGGTCGCGGAGTGCGGGGGCGGCGTCGAGGCGGCGCGCCCAGAGGCGGCCGAGGCGTGAGAGATCGGGCAGGGCGAGGCCGAGGTCGCGGAGGAGCGTGAAGGGCGCAGGATGGGCCGCGTAGGCGGCGAGAAAGGCCACCCAGGCTTCGAGGTTTTCGTCCAGCGGGGGTACGCGTCGGGTGAGGCGATCTTCGGCCTGCGCGAGCTCGATTTCGTATGTGGCGCGGAGGGCAGCGTCCCCGGCGAGCGTGATTTTCCACTGGGTGAGCGCGGGCCGGAGTTTGTTCTGGTCGAGCCCTTGGGCCGTGACGATTGCGGCCTCGGAAAAGCCCTGCGCCCGCGCGGCCTCGAACGCGGCGAGCTCCGGGAGCGACATGCCCGCGCGGCGCATTTCAGTGGCCCGTGTGGGAGCGGCCTTGCAGATCGAGCATGCCCATCATCCGAGGGGAGCGAGGTCCGCGCATCGAGGTCGAACTTACCACGCTTGGACAGGGGTCCCCGGTTTTCGTCGACGAAGTCGTCGGGAGGGGTCGACGAAGTCGTCGTCGGGTGTCGACGAAGTCGTCGGGAGGGGTCGACGAGGTCGTGGAGGGCGCCGACGCGGTCGTGGAGGGCGCCGACGAGGTCGCGGAGGGCGTCGACGAGGTCGTGGAGGGCGCCGACGCGGTCGTGGAGGGCGCCGACGAGGTCGTGGAGGGCGCCGACGAAGTCGCGGAGGGCGCCGACGAGGTCGCGGAGGGCGTCGACGAGGTGGTGGAGGGCGCCGACGAGGTCGTGGAGGGCGCCGACGAAGTCGTGGAGGGCGGCCGGCCCGTCAGTGCGAAGAAGAGCCGGATCCGCCTTGCAGATCGAGCACGCCCATCATCCCGGCGTCGGCGTGATCGAGGATGTGGCAATGAAACATCCACATCCCCGGCCGATCATCGTATCGCACGGCGAAGCGGCCCGTTCCGTCGACGGGCACGTTGACCGTGTCTTTCCACTCCATCGGGTGGAGCGGGGCGAGCGACGCGTCGAGCGGCTGGAAGAAGAAGCCGTGCAAATGGAACGGGTGGGCGAAATCCATCGTGTTTTTCACGGTCCACACCTGCGTCTCGCCCACCATCCCCGGGATCGGCGCTGCCTCCCACGAGGGCACGCCGTTGATGCCCATCACCATCTTGCCGTCGATCTCGCCTTGCGTGAGCTCCAGCGCGACGGGCGTGGCGCCGGTGAGATCCAGCGGCGTGATCACGCGATCCGTCTTCGGCCGCGGCGTCTCCGTGACCGCGGCCTCGTCCGAGAGGTGCACCCGGAAGACCTCTTCCTCGGGCCGATTGAACGTCGTCCCATAGCCGCGATCGTAGGGCACCCAGCGCACCGAGAGCGTCGATCCGGGCGCGCCGCGCGGCACGACCATCACGTCGGCGCGTTCGCCCGGCGTGAGCACGAGGGCCGCGGACTCCACGGGTTTTTCCATGAAGCCGCCGTCGCCGCCGATGCGCGTGAACGTGTGCTCCTTCATCGCGAGCTGGAAATATCGGCTCTTCGCGGCGTTCACGATCCGCCAGCGCTGCCTTCGACCCGCGCGCGCCTCGATCACCGGGTTCTTCTTCCCATTCACGAGCAAGAGATCCCCCTCGCGCCCGAAGAGCGTGCCGAAATCGAGGCCCGTCTGCGGATCCTGGAGCGAGCCGTCGTCTTTGATCGCGATGTCCGAGAGCACGAGGACGAGCTCGTCGCCGATGTCCGCGGGCTCGGTCGGGTCGTCGACGAGCAGCCCGCCGTAGAGGCCGAATCCGAGCTGCGCGGCCGAATGCACGTGCGGGTGGTACCAGTACAGGCCCGCGTCCGGCAGCACGAAATCGTAGGTGAACGTCTCGCCCGGCTGGATCTCCGGCTGGCTGTGCCCCGCCGCCCCGTCCATCGCCGCCGGGATTCGCAACCCGTGCCAGTGGATCGTCGTCGGCTCGGGCAGTGCGTTGCGGAAATGCACGATCAGCCGATCGCCCACGTTCGCCCGCACGAACGGCCCCGGGATGCTGCCGTCGTAGGTCCACGCGGGCGTCTTCGTGCCGGCGCGCAGCTCGAGCTCCTCGATGCGCGCTTCGAGGTCCATCTCGAACGTCCGAGGGTCGGCGTTCCTGTCGACCGCCGGGCGCATCACGACCGCCGAATCCCAGCCCTCGGGTTGCGCGCCTGGGTCCGGGCCGCCGCACCCGGCGAGGCCGAGGAGTCCGAGGAGCACGAGCGGCGCTCGGCCGCAGGGGAGAGGCGTTTTCCAGGGCGCGGCGAGGGGGAGCTTCGACATCGCAGGAGCGAGCATCCGCCGAGGCCCTCACGAATGCAAGCCGCGGCGCGTCGACGCGTCTTGCGAGCGAAAGGCATCTGCTCGTAGGATGCCCAGGATGTCCGTCCACGTCTCCGGCCCGGCCCTCGGGCCCCGCCCCAAGCGCAGCTCGCGCATCGCGCGACGGGGGCGGGCGTGGATGATCGTCCTCGTTTCGCTGTCGATCCTGCTGCTCACGTACGGGTGCGTCTCGCCCGATCGGCCGTACGGCAAGGGGCCTCCCGACGCGGGCGACGGCGGCGCGGCAGGGCAGGGCGGCCAAGGCGGCCTCGGCGGCGCGGGCGGGCAAGGCGGCGGCGCGATCGGCGAGCCGTGCAGCGACGATCTCGCGTGTGGATCCGGCTTCTGTGTGGACAACGTCTGCTGCGACGGCGCGTGCGCTGGGACGTGCGAGGCGTGCAGCGCGGCGCATACGGGGCAGCCGAACGGCATCTGCGCGCCCGTGCTCGCGGGCATCGATCCCGAGAGCGAGTGCCCCGACGACGGCGCGTCGTCGTGCGGGCGTAATGGCTCGTGCGACGGGAGCCGCGCGTGCGCGCTCTACGCGGTCGGGACCGAGTGTGCGGCGCAGACCTGCGTCGGACAAACCAAAACGCTCGCGAAGACCTGCGACGGCGAAGGGGCGTGCGTGGAGACGGGCACGGTCGATTGCGCGCCGAACGCCTGCAAGGGCAACGTCTGCGCGACCGACTGCGGCAACGACGGCGACTGCGCGTCCGGAAAATACTGCGACAACGCCACCGGCCAATGCCTCGACAAGAAGGCCGTGGGCGAGGCGTGCCAGCCGCTCAAGTCGAACCAGTGCCAGAGCGGCTTCTGTGCGGACGGCATCTGCTGCAACGAGGCCTGCGACGGCGCATGCGTGGCTTGCAGCGCGGCGCTCACGGGCGGCGCGAACGGCACGTGCGCGGCGTCGCTCGGGGGCACCGATCCCCACGGCGATTGCCTCGATCAGGGCGCGGGCTCGTGCGGGACCGACGGCGCGTGCGACGGGGAGGGCGCCTGCCGTTACTACGTCGCGGGCACGATCTGCGGGCAGGGCGGCTGCGCGGCCGGCGTGCAGACGAACCCCGACACCTGCGACGGCGCGGGGAGCTGCGTCGATCAGGGCACGGCGAGCTGCGCGCCGTACGCGTGCAGCGGCGACGTGTGCGCCTCGATGTGCGCGGTCGATCTCCAGTGCGCCTCGGGCCAGTACTGCGCCGCGGGCGCGTGCGTGCCGAAGAAGATGGCGGCCGCGAGCTGCGGCGGCGCGAACGAGTGCGCGAGCGGCTTCTGCGTCGACGGCGTCTGCTGCAACACGGCCTGCGGCGGCACCTGCCAGGCGTGCTCGACCTTGAAGAAGGGCACGGGCGCGAACGGCGTCTGTGGGCCCATCGCGGCCGGCATGGATCCGGACAGCGAGTGCCTCGATCAAGGCGCGTCCTCGTGCGGGACGAACGGCGTCTGCAACGGCGCGAGCGCCTGCCAGCTTTACGCCGCGGGCACGGTCTGCGTCGCGTCGAGCTGCACGGGCTCGACGCAGACGAACGCCGACACCTGCAACGGCATGGGCACGTGCGTCGACGGCGGCACGAAGACCTGCGCGCCTTACGTCTGCGGCGCCGGGAGCTGCAAGCAAGCGTGCGTGGGCGACAACGACTGCACCGCGGGGAGCGCCTGCGTGAACGGCGTCTGCGGCACGAAAAAGCCCCTCGGCGCGGTTTGCACGCAGGCGAACGAGTGCCAGAGCAACTTCTGCGTCGACGGCGTCTGCTGCGACACCACCTGCTCCGGCCTCTGCCAGGCCTGCTCGAAGACCAAGAAGGGCGGCGGCACGACCGACGGCACCTGCGGCGTGATCCTGGTCGGCACCGATCCGGATAACGAGTGCAGCGAGCAGAGCGTCGTGACGTGCGGAACGAACGGCTTTTGCAGCGGCACGGGGAGCTGCCAGCTCTACCCCGCGGGCACCGCGTGCGTCGCGGCGTCGTGCATGGGCTCGACGCTCGTGAAGGCCGACACGTGCAACGGCATGGGCGCGTGCATCGACGGCGGCACGACGCCCTGCAGCCCCTACGCCTGCAGCATGGCCTCCTGCAACCTCACGTGCGCCTCCGACGCGGACTGCGCGTCGAGCTTCTACTGCGCGGGGGCGCTAGGCTGCGTCGCGAAGAAGAACACGGCCGCGGCGTGCGCCGCCTCGAACGAGTGCGCGAGCGGCTTCTGCGTCGACGGCGTCTGCTGCGCCACGGCGTGCACGGGCCTCTGCCAGGCGTGCTCGGCGGCGAAGAAGGGCAGCGGCGTGAGCGGCGTCTGCGGCAACATCGCGACCGGCGCCGATCCGGACAACGAGTGCGCCGCCGCGGCGGCCTCGACCTGCGGCACGACGGGCTTCTGCGCCGCCGGCATTTGCCAGCTCTACACGTCGGGCACGGTGTGCGTCGCGGCGAGCTGCACGAACGGCGTCGAGAGCACGGCCGACACGTGTAGCGGGTCCGGCACGTGTGTCGACAACGGCACGAAGTCCTGTAGTCCCTACGTCTGCGGTACGACGTCCTGCAAGACGACTTGCGCGGTGAACGCAGATTGCGTCACCGGCTACGTCTGCTCGGGCGGCACGTGCGTGGTGGGGGTCGCTCCCTCCGGCAGGACCCGATGAAGCTCGAAGAAGGCGCGATCATCGACGGGAAATACCGCATCGTCCGCATGCTCGGGCGCGGCGGGATGGGCGTCGTGTACGTCGCCGAGAACCTGCGGGTGAAGCGCCAGGTCGCGATCAAGGTCCTCTCGCGCGCGGCGACGGAGCTGCACGGCGACGCGCTCATGCGCTTCGAACGCGAGGCCCAGGCGGCCGGGCAGATCGGCTCCGATCACATCGTCGAGGTCCTCGACATGGGCACCACCGAGGCGGGCGATCGCTTCATGGTGATGGAGCTGCTCGAGGGCGAGACGCTGAAGGAGCGCGCCAAGCGCGGGCGGATCTCGATCGACAAGATCGTCGAGCTCTTCCGTCAGATCCTCGACGGCCTCGAGGCCGCGCACGCCGCGGGCATCATCCATCGCGACCTCAAGCCCGACAACGTCTTCCTCCAGAAGAAGAGGGCCGGGCACGACGACTGGGTGAAGATCCTCGACTTCGGCATCTCGAAGTTTTCCGGCATGTCCGGCGATGCCGCGCAGCACACGCGCACGGGCGTCGTGATGGGCACGCCCTTCTACATGAGCCCCGAGCAGGCGCGCGCCGCGAGCTCGGTCGACGAGCGCAGCGACCTCTACACCGTCACCGTGATGCTCTACGAGATGCTCACGGGCCAGGTGCCGTTCCGCGGCGAGACGTTCGCCGAGCTGATGTTCAAGATCGTCTTCGAGCCGCAGCCGCACCCGAAGTCCGTGAGCCCGCTGCTCGACGACGAGATCTGCGGCATCGTGGTCAAGGGCATGCACCGCGACCCGGCCGCGCGCTTCCAGAACGCCGCCGAGTTCCGCGCCGCGCTCCTCGCATGGGAAGAGAAACGCGCGGCCGGGCAGCTCAAGCGTTCGCCGCTCGCCTCGGTCTCCGAGCTGTCCTTGACGCCGCCGCCGTCCAGCGTGGCCACGCCCGAGCCTCCGCCGGTCTCGACGCCGCTCGGGGCGGCCGCCGTCGCCGGCCCGCCGAGCAGCACGCTCGGGCCGGGTTCGTCGCCGAACAGCGCCTCGCAGACGCGGCAAACGTGGGCGCAGAGCGAGCGCACGTCGGTGCCCGCGGGCAAACGCAAGGGAGGGGTCGTCGCGGCGAGCCTCGCGGCCGTGGTCGCCGTGTCGGCCGGCGGGGCGTACATGCTGCTGCGTGGCAACTCCCGGCCGACCGAGCTCCCGCCGAGCGCCGCCGCCGCGCCCGCCTCCACGCCCGAGCCCGAAAAGACCGCTCCGGCGCCCTCGGCCTCGGTGGCCA
Source organism: Polyangium sp. y55x31 (assembly GCF_029946505.1). Lineage (GTDB taxonomy): Bacteria > Myxococcota_A > Polyangia > Polyangiales > Polyangiaceae > Polyangium. The sequence continues at coordinate 53,678 of NZ_JARZHG010000033.1, read as the reverse complement.
CGCCTGCGCCTCCGCCGAGCGCCTCCGCCGCGTCCTCGGAAGGCGCCGGGGCCAAACCCGCCGCGACGTCGAGCGCCGCCGCGCCCACCGCGACCACGCAAGCGCCATCCACGAAGAAGAGCGTGACGAAGAAGGTCGTCACCGATTACGGGTACTGAGCGTTCGCCCCGTAAAACCTAAAATCGACCGACGACGCCGCCGCCTCGAGGCCCGATCCACGGGGTCACGTGGGCCTTCGCCGGCGCTTTCCGGGGCGATGGTTTCGAGACGACGAACAGCACCACGCCGGTGATCGCCAATGCGCCGCCCGCGGCGAGGCCGACGATCCCGATGGTTCCTTTCTTGTTCGCGTCGTCGTCGAGCGCGCGCACCGCGTCCGCCGGCGCGCCCCAGCAGCCGACGCCGCACGCGTCGAACGCCTCGTCCGCCTCCGCGCGTTTCGCCAGCGACAGCCCCCCGAATACGCCGAAGGCCCCGAGCCCCGCCACGCCGAGCCCCATCAGCACGACCCCCGCGATCCGCCCCGGGCTCGTCTTGCCGGGCGACTGCTCCCGCCCATCTCCGGGCACCGTCGGCCCCACGGGCGGCTGCGCGGGCGTGATCGGCTCGGCGTTCGCGACGGGCGCGAGTTCCAGCACCACGGCCGCTTTATCGCCTTCCTTGATGGTCACGCTCTTCTCGGGCGCCGCCATGCCCTCGGCCGTGGCGCGCAGGAGGTGCGTGCCCGGATCGATCGGGCTCGGGATGCCGAGCAGAGCTGCGGGGAGGGGCTTCTCATCGACCGTGACGACGACGTTTTTCGCCTCGGGCGTGGTGCTCACCTGGAGCGAGGGGATCCGCGGCGAGAGCTCGGCGAGCTCTTTCTCGGCGTCGACCTTGGCGAGCTTGAACGCGGCAGGCGCCTTCGGGCCGAGGACCTCGCGCACGACGGAGAGGTAGGCCTCCTTCGCGAGGACGAGCTTTCCGAGGGCGACGTACGAGCGCGCGAGCATGAGCACGTGCGTCGGCGCGTGAAAGAGCGCCTCGGCGCGCAGGAACATGTCGACGGCTTCGTCGTAACGCGACTCCTTGAACGCGGCCGTGCCCTTCTCGGTGGCGGCGCGGGCGCCGGCTTTCGCCTCGGCGTTCGCGATGGGCTCCTCGGCGTGGACGGGCGAGGGCGCGAGCGTGGCGCTCACGATGAGGCCTGCTGCGAGGAGCGCGCGGACGCCGAGCTTCATGGGAGGGCGGAGTCTACGTGAGAAGGCGCGGAACTGGCAAATTGTCCTTTACGGGGCGCTGTGGCGGTGCGAAAACATGCAATTGCAGAGGTGCCGCGTATGGCGATGGCGAGCCCGTGGGGCGCGAGCAAGGCAATCTTCGTGGCCGGGTCCCTCGGGATCCTTTCCGGTTGCGGCAGCTACACGTCCGACTACGTGCCGCCGCAGGACGGACGCGCCCGCGTCCTCTGGGACGACGATCACGTCGTCGCCTCGATGCCGAGCGAAATCTCGAAGCCGAACTGCAGCGAGGCCGTCCGGAACCTGCCGGCCGACCCGAAGGAATATTCGACGTATTACGGGGGATCGACAGGCGTCGTTTATTACCGTCCCTGGATCCGGATTCGCCCCGCGCCCTTGATCATCGTGAGCTCCGGCGGCGCCTCGAACGCCCCGCGGACCATCAGCCGGGCGCCGGCGGACCCCACGGTCGGCGGCTCCTCGGGCGGCAGTTCGGGCAGCTTCAGCGGGCCGGGCGGGGGCGGCGGCGTCAAGGGCGGCGGCGGCAAGAGCGGCGGCGGCGGAGGCGGGGGAGGCGGCGGCGGCGACCTGGGCAAGGCCGCAGTCGTGCTCGCAGTCGTCGCGCTCCTGACGCTCCCGATCATCACGCTGAGCCTCGGCCTCAGCCGTCCGGAGCCCGAGGGCGACGTCGCGAATGCAATCGACGAAGTCAATGCATACAACGACCTCGCGCGTCTGCCCGACTCGCCGTGCGTGGCCCAGCCTGCGGAGGCAGCCCAATGAGCGCGCGTCATGCATTCATGGTCGTCGGGCTCTCGGCGCTCGCACTCGCAGGCTGCGGATCCGGCCTCACGGTCGTCGAGCCGCGCGTGCTCGCCCCGAACGAGCTCACACTCCGCTACGACAACGAATTCCAGGTTCATTCGCCGCAAGGTATCGTCGCGACCGGCGTGCGTTATCGAGGCCTCGCCGAATACGTAGCCTGCGTGCCCGACGCCGAGCGGCACGCACTCGCAGCCGAGTCCGCAGGCGACACGGCCATAGGGCTCACCATCGCAGGCATCACCCTCGGCGTAGGCGGCATGGGCGGGCTCGCCGGCCTCGCCTACCAGCGCGACCCCGACCTCATGTGGGGCCTTTTGCTCGGCGGCATCGGCGTCGAAGTCATCGGCCTCGTGATGACGGCCGTCGGTCGCGCCACGAAGATCGACGCACACGGCCACGCTGTCGACGCAGTCAACTATTACAACGACGCCGTGGGCAGCCTCGGCGGCCGTTGTGGCCCACGCGGCGCCGAAATGCCGCAACCGGAATACATCGACCCGCCCGCGCCGCCAGCCGCACCTGGTCCAATTCGTCCAGTGCCCGTGCAGCCCGAAGTGCCCATCCTGCCGCCCGCATTGCCGGAGCCAGAGGGGACCACGCCGCGTCAACCCGAGGATCTCCCGCCCGAGCGAATCATCCTCGACAATCCGTGAGCACCTGAAACGAGGCGACGCGGCAAAAAAACGGATACATCGGTCCGCCTCGTGTCATAACGCGCGCCCATGCGCAGCTTTCACATCATCGCCGCTCTGGGCATCCTCGTCTTCGAAGCAGCCTGCGGCGGCAAGGTCGTCATCGATCGCGACGGACAAGGCGGGAACGAGCCGATCGACCCAGGGCCGTCCGAGGTTTGTTCGTCCTATTGCAGCGTACAGGCCGAGCTGGGGTGCACGGAGGACGTGGCCACGTGCGTCAGCATTTGCAAAACGAACCTCGATGCCGTGGGCTCCTGCGCCCCAAGCCTCGGCGCCGTCATCACCTGCTCGACGCAGAACGCCTCGCCGCCGCCAAACTGCAGCGAGCTCCCGCCAGTATGCACCGACGAGGTCGAGGCCTTCCAGACCTGCGTGGCGTCAGCCCCATGCACGAGCTTCGGCAACTGCCAGGTATCCGCCGGGCACTGCAACTGCACGAACGAATGCAGCGGCGCGCTCGTCGAATCGGACTGCGACACGAAACCCGGAGGCACGTGCACCTGCCGCTTCAACGGTGAGGTCGTCGGGACCTGCGCTCCGACGTACGCGAAGTGCGACAACCTGATCGGCTGCTGCGCCGGCCTCTTCGCCGCGAGCCATTGATTCGCCGGCTGTAGCGTAGCGCCGGGGTTTCACCCCGGACCCCGACCAGGGGTTGTCCACCCCTGGACCCGGACCAGCGCAAGCGCTGGACTCGGGGTCGATGAACTGAGCGATGCGCAGTTCATCGAACAGCCGGTGGCAAGACCGGCGACGACCCCGCCAGCCAAGACAGCAGCGCTGACGGTTCCGCCTGAAACCGACCTCCGCGGTCTTGCCACCGGCCTGTGGGAAAAACTGCGCGTAGCGCAGTTTTTCCCCCAAAGGTCCAGGGCTTGCCCTGGTTCGGGTCGAGGGGCGAACAGCCCCCGCGGGGCCCGGGGCAGCGCCCCGGCGCAGCGGCCCAGGAAAAGCCTGCGGGGCAATGCCCTCTCAGAGATCCATCTTGAGCAGCCGGCCTTCAGGCTTCGACGCGTCGAGCAGTGGCTCTAGAAGGTACGGCGCCTTCTGCATTTCTTTCGGCGGCGGTGCTGTCGTGGTCACGACGTACTGGAACGCGGGCGAACCGTTCGAGCTCTCCTCCAGGTGCCGTGCGTAGAGGAACAGCCGCTCGTAGATGCGCCCGTCCATGTCTGCTTCGCGTGGCCCGTCGTGCACGAGCAGACCGGGGAGTTGACCGTATCCGTCCACGGAGAGCTTCATCGCTGCGAGGTCGAATGCGAGCAGCTTGATCGTCTGCATCGCTGCGCCGTCTCGCTCGCCGCGGTCCTCGACGCGTAGCTCGAGCCGCCGGCCCTTCACCTCCACGCGTGCTTCCACGTGATCGCCGAGCAAGGCTCGCACGACCTCGCGGAACCGCTCCGAGATCCTTGCCTCGGCTTCCTCCTGCTCGCGCCGTAGTGCTGCTTGACGCTCCGATGAGGCCTTCACGGCGTCTGCCACGACCACGAGCCGCTCCGTGTTCGCGTCTGCTTCGCGCTCGGCTGCTGTCATGTAGCCGTAGAGACGCTCGACCTCCTCGATCGCTGCTCGCTCCCGTGCGATGCGCTTCTCCTCTGCGGACAACGCGCTTCGCTGCCGCGCGTGCTCGGCTGCTGCCTCCTTCTGCGCGGACCGTGCCTCCGCGAGCGTGCGCTTCGCTTCCATCACCGCCTCGGCGAGCGCCTTCTTTCCTTCGCGTGTGATCGGCGTGGCGGCTGGATGCGATGCCGCGAGCGGACAGCCCTTCGCGATCGCCACGTCGAGCGGCACGCTGCACACGCCTGCGTGCACCGGCAGCGGCGCCTTCGCTCCTTCTTCTGCCTCGCGCTTCTTCTCGCTCGGCCGCTTCGCCTCCTCGCGACGCGCTTCTGCCTCGCGCAGCGCCTCCACCCGCACGCCGCATGCCTCGGCTGCTTGCCGCGCGGCCTCCTCGGCTTGCTCCACTGCGAGCGCTTGCGCTGCGAGCGCTTCCTCTGCGGCTGCGACGTTCTCCTTCCGCCGCGCCACCGTCTCGCGGAAGCGCGCTGCGAACAGCGGCCCTGCGTCGCTCGTGTCGTCCTCGACCCCGAGCAGCCGCGCGAGCCTGCGCCGATCCTCTGCGGCGCGATCTGCGAGCCTCGGCGCTCGCTCTTCGAGGCTCTGCTTCTCCAGCGCGAGATCCTCGTAGCGACGTTGCGCCTCGCTCTCCTCGTCCGACATCAGCGTGCAGAGCGCCCGCAGCACCACGTGCCGATCGTCCGTCACGAGCCGCGGGCTCTCCGACTCGCTCGACGGATCCCGCCACTCCACGAGCCCTGCGAACCGCGACTCCTGATCTCGCGTCATCCACGGCAGCACGTGCTCCCACGCGATCGGCTCGCGCTGATGCGGCAGCTCCTTCACCGGCACGGGCTCCATCACCACGCGCCGGATGTCCGCGAGGAAATCCTGGTACCCGCCGCGCCCACGCTCGGCGAGCGCCTCTGCGAACGACATCCCGCGCGCTGCGAACGGATGCAGACCGAGCCCGAACGGACGCCCCACGATCCAGCGCGCTTCGCCCACCACGATCGTCGCCACGACCCAGCCGTCCGGCAGCGCCTCGCGAATCTTCTCCTGCCCGCGCGTCGTGCCGAACCGGTGCTCGCCGAGCAGGTAGCGCAGCATGCGGCAGAACGTGGTCTTGCCGGCCGTGTGCCCCGTGATCTGCCCGTCGCCGAGACGGTTCTCGATGTCCTCGGGCGTGGGCGGGGCCCAGAGCACGTTCAGGCCTTTGCGCAGCGTGAGGTGCCGGATGATCGACGCCTCGGACGCGTCGTAGTCACGGAGCAGCCAGACCTCGGCGACCCAGACGAGCGGCTCGTCGCGGCCCTTCTTGATCGGCGCGGAGGGAGGCGGGGCGGGGGGCTCGAAACCTCCGAAGAGATCGAGCTGTTGCATGCGGCGCTTGGTCATGACTTCGAGAGCGGGTGTGCGACGCTACCCCACGTTTTCGCGACTGTCTCCGGAAAGGTGTTCTCGTGCTGTCCTGCGCGTGGCGGCTAGTCCTTCAGCGCGAGCAGGGTCCGATCGAGCTCATCGGCCATCTTGGTGAGTTCCTCCACGGTCACGCCGAGCTCCTTGCTCGCCTTGGCGTCGGAGACGGCGCCGTCCTCCACGAGCAGGGCCGCGTACCGCTGCGCGAGCTTCGACGAACGCTGCAGCGTGCCGCGCAGATCGAGGGCGAGCTCCGGATCGTTCATGAGCCCCTCGAGGGACGCGAGCACGCGCAGCGCGCGCACCTGGCCCGGCGCCTCCTTCGTCTTGCCCTTCGGTTTCCCCTTCGCCGGGATGTCGTCGTCGTCCTCGTCGTCCTCGTCGCCGTCGAACCCGGGCAGGCCACGTTTGTCCTCGATCCGGGCGAGCATCTCCTCGACGGGGACGAGCGGCACGTCGTTCGGAAAGACGAGCGCGCCTTCGCCGGCGCGCGGCAGGAGGTAACGCAAGGTCGAGACGAGGCCGCGGCACGGGCCGACCTCGAGGTCCGAGGCCCGGTCGAGCGTGAGGACGGACTTGCAGGCGCGGTAGCGCGCGAGGATGGGCTTGGGGAGCGAGCGCTTGGCGAGCGCGTAGGCCGCCTGGAGCTCGGAGACGGGCGGGATTTCGCCGCCGGCGGCGACCTCGGGCACGCTCTCGTCCTCGTCGATCCGATCGACGTGCTCGTCGATGTAGGCCTCGAGGTGACGCTCGTACTCGTCGGCGAGCGCGGCGATCGCGCGGGGCGAGAGGGGGCTGTAGACGAACCAGATGGCGCTCACGAAGCCGTCCCATACCACGGGATGGCCGGCGCGCGAGCGGAAGCGGCCGAGGAAGCGGTGCTCGAACCGCTTGCGCTGGGGCGTTGCCCCAGGCCCCACCCGGGGCTATCCGCCCCGGGACCCGGACCAGCGCAAGCGCTGGACTCGGGGTCGATGAACTGCGCGGTGCGCAGTTCATCGAATAGGTCGAGGCAAGACCGGCGAGAGAGCCTGCCAACGAAGAGGGGGATCTCTTCGAGCGGCAACGTTGTTCCTGGTCTTGCCATCGGCCTGTGGGAAGAACCGGGCGAGGCGCGGTTCTTCAGGGCTCGCCCTGGTGCGGGTCGAGTGAGGCGAACGACGATGACGAACGGGTTTTGCTGGTACGAGCTCAGGACGACGGACACGGGCGCGGCGCAGGCGTTTTATACCGACGTGCTCGGGTTTCGAATGCAAGGACCGCTGTTTTTCCGCGGCGACCGACCGATGGCCGGATGTTCGCCGTTGCCCGAGCGCGCCGCGGCCCGGGGCGCTCCGGCGCATTGGCTCGGGCATATTGCCGTTCGTGACGTCGAGGGCCTTTCGCGTCGCATCCTCGCCGAAGGAGGGGAGCAGCTCGGACCGACGCGCACGCTCGAAAGCGGCGCGACGCGCGTGATCCTGCGCGACCCGTTCGGCTCGGTCCTCGCGCTCGTCTCGTCGATCCACACCCCGAGCGGCGACGTGGTCGTCTGGCACGACCTCAACACGCGGGACCATGCGCGTGCGTGGGCCCTCTATTCGGACCTCTTCGGCTGGAAGGAGACCGAAACCGTGGATCTCGGCTCGGAGCTCGGCGCGTATTTGAAATTTTCGTGGGACGAAGGCGGGCCGAGCGTGGGTGGTATGGTCAGCAGCGCTCGATTGCCCCACGTCCACCCGCACTGGCTCTTTTATTTCCACGTGGAGGATCTCGACGAAGCGCTCGCCAAGGTGCGCTCGCACGGAGGCAAGGTGCTCGCTCCGCGGCAGCTCCCGAGCGGCGATCTTGTCGCCGTCTGCGACGACCCGCAGGGCGCCGCGTTTGCCCTGCATGCGCCCGCGCCGCGGGGCTAGGTTCGTCCGCCCCCGCTGCCGCGCCGGCCTCCGCCTTCGCTTCTGCTCCCGCTTTGGCCTCCTCGGTGGTAAAGCATCCGCATGCGCCTGATTTCCAGTCATCGAACGAGCCCGACGGTCCTTTTGACCATCGCGGCGGTGCTGCTCGCGGCCGCGCCTGCCTGTTCGCGCTCGCAGGAGCCCTCCGGCGGCGGCGCCGTCCCGACCGCCGCCCCGAGCGCGACGTACTCGACGCGCGGCAAGGTGCGCGCGATCGGCGAGAAGAAGGACAACATCACGATCGCCCACGAGGACATCCCCGGCTACATGAAGGCGATGACGATGATGTTCGAGGTCGCCAAGCCCGAGCTTTTGCGCGACGTGAAGGTCGGCGACGACGTGTCGTTCACGTTCTCGGATCGGGACGGGCGGCTCTTCGTCGAGTCGATCTCGCCCGCGGCGCCGAAGTAGTCGGGGGGGTGTGTCGACGGGCCCGTTTGTCTCGGCTTTTTGGCCCCTCGACGTCACAAAAACAGCCTGTTCCCCGCCATTTTTCGTGGTATCGTCTTCAACGTGACGATGCGCCCGACGAAGCTCTTCGCCCCCGGCCCGTTTCAGGCCCAGCAGCTCCGCTCGGGAGACCCGTACGAGCTCTCGAATGGCCATCCGATCCTGTGTCTGCCGACGGGCGGGCGCGGCGCGCGGGCGAACCTGCTCGGCGGCACGGTGCTGGAGACGGATCCGGCCGTCGAGCAGGCAGGCGTGGACGCAGGGTTTTCCCCGGAGCCGGGGACGATGCGCGCGCCGGACGTGGCCGTGGGCAACGTGCCGGACGTGCCCGGCTGGGTGCAGGGCGCGCCGCCGCTCGCGGTGGAATACGCGGATCGCGGGCAGGACGAGGAAGAGCTGCAATCGAAGATCGCCGAGCTCCTCGCGGCGGGTACGCAGCACGTGTGGGTCGTATGGCTCACGGGCCCGCGAAGGGTCGAGGTGTACACGCCGGGCCAGAAGGTTCGTACCGTGCGGCCGGGCGAATCCCTCGAGGCGCCGGGGATCCTGAAGAACCCCGTCCCCGTCGAGGCCCTGTACGACCGCGAGGCTGCGCACGAGGTCACGCTGCGCAACCTCTTGCAGCGCCGCGGCTACGAGAGCCTGGAGGCCGTGCGTCAGGGAGGCCAGCTCACCCACGCGCGCGCCGTTCTCCGCCGTCAGCTCGGCAAGCGCGGGCTCACCCTCGACGCAGCCCAGGAAGCTCGCATCAACGGGACGACCGACCTCGAGACCCTCGACCGCTGGCTCGATCAGACGCTCGTCGCGAAGACCATCGACGAAGCCCTGCGCTGACCCTTCACGGAAACGTCCCGCACGGCGTCGTCGTCTTCCCCTCGGACCACTCGGCCGGCAGCGGCCCCGCCACCTTCACGGTGAACGTCGCGTTCCCCTCGTTGTTGCGCGGATCCCCGTCGTTCAGCCCCACCCAGACGAGCCCGGGCGTGCGCGCCACGAACCTCGCGCAAGGCGCGACGATCGCACCCATTCGCGCGTCTCCGCCTCCGACCGCGGCGATGCCGGCCCCGTGCGGCGCCGATCGGAACGGCTCGTTCTCGAAGTTCGGGTCGTGTGGCTCGTTCTCGAAATACCCGCGCGGATCGATCCACGCGCCGCGACCCGTCCCGATCCGGTATTGCCCTCGCGCCGAGATCTCGACCACCTCGCCCGCGCGAATCGGCCGCATCGACACGAGCGCGCCGCCCGCCTGCGCCGTCACCGCCGCCTCGGCCGTCTCCATCGGGTTCGTATAGGCCATCACGGCGAGATCCATCCGCATCACGCCCCCGCCGCTCATCGAAAACACGGGCCGCGTCGCCTGCGCCGCGAGCAGCTCCTGCCGGCCGAGCTTCACCCCGCCGATCACCTCCGCCCCGGACCCGTCCCGATCCACCACCGCCAGCGTGATGCCCTCGGCCGGAATCGAATTTGTCGGAATCACGAATTCGCCATGAAACGTCGTTTGCATCGAGTCGTGCGCGGTCGGCGTCTGGTAATGGGCCGCGCTGCCCACGCCGAGCAGCACCACGAGATCGGGCAGCCGCGGGTCGGCGTTCGCGGGCCGCGGGCGTGGATCGATGGGGCAGAGCGCCTCGGCGCCTTTGCCCGTGATCGGATCGGTCGTGGCCATCACGCGGCCGAGCATGCCGCACGCCGTGCCGTCGGTCGGCTGGGGCTCGATGTCGTCCCAGGGCACCTGCGTGCCTGGCCGGAGCGGCGTCACCTCCACCGTGTCGACGCGGACGACGAGCCAGGGCGGCTCCTGGAAAGCACTCGGGGTCCCCGGCTCTGCCGTCGGCTCGGCGCAGGCCGCGGCGAGGAGCACGAGCGAAACGAATCCGATCCGGCGCATGCCCCACCGTACGCCAGAACGAGCGGGAAGGGTAGGGGACGAGGCGACTTGCTCTCCGCGCGCCCCGCGTGATACGCCAAACGCCCATAATGACGTCGCACGCCAAGGAGCCCATCCGCGGACGCGCGCCCACCTGCCCGACGTGCGGCGCGCCTTTGCCCATCGAGCTCGGCGACGCCCGCGTCCGCTGCCGCCATTGCGGCGCCGTCACGCCCCTCGACGAAGGCCTCCGCAAGGCCATGCTCGCCTACGTCGGCGATGTCGTCGCCGTGGCCAGGAAAGAGCTGCAGGCGCGGTTCGTCGCAGCATTTTACGAGCAAAACGCCAAGGCCGCCAAGCCCGTCATCTTCGGCGCGATCGGCTTTGCCACCTTTCTCACGTTCGGCTTCGTCGCGGGGGCCATCACGGGGCAGGCCGGGGTGGGCCTCCCGCTCCTCTATTTCGGCATTCTGTTCGGCGGCTGGGTTCTGTCGCTCGCTGCTTTCACGCGCGGCTGGGGCATCATGTACGATCTCCCGGACCTCGAGCACCTCGCCGCGACGGGGATCGTCCGCTGCGACGGGTGCGGCGCCATGCATTCGTTCCGCGCCGGCGAGGCCATCTCGGATTGCAAACATTGCCGAAGCCGCCTCCTCGTCCCATTCTCGCTCGCCGCGAGCCTGCTCGGCGAGGCGCGCGCCTCGAAAGATCGCGCGGACAGAGAGCAAGCGCAGAGCTACGATCGAGCCGCGAAGGCCGGGGATCGCCTCGTCGGCGTCTCGGTGTTCCTCGTCTTTTTTGGCGTCCTCGCCGCCGTCGTCGCGGTCATCGCCCTGGGCCGTCCCGAGGGGCCCGAGGTCACGCGAGGCGAGATGTGGCTCTCGTTCCTCGGCACGTTCGTCCTGTCGTTCGTCCTCATGTGGCGCAGCACGAAGCGCGGAATGCAGAAGCGGAAGGAGCTCGACGCCCAGGTCGACGTGATGGCCCGGCGCGCGGGCGAATCGGCGCGCCGGGGCTGACGTCGCGGGCGCTCGGGATCACGGACCGCAGAGCGCGGGATTCGGCGCGGGCGGCAGCGGGAATGCGTCCGTCGCTTCCTTGGCGAACTGGCACTGGAGATCCTCGGCCTTGCACCCGGCCTGGCTGATGCAATTGCCGGCGGCGTCCGTGCCCTGGCAAAGACAGGCCGTATCGCCCTCCGGGCAGATCTCGACGAGCTCCATCATGCCCATGTCCTCGTGGTTCAGTTTGTGGCAATGCAGCACGAACTGCCCCGAGAACTTGCGGAAATTCGTCAAGATCTGCCGCGGCCCGTCCTCCGCCTGCACCCAGAACGTGTCACGCCAGTGCGGGAAGTTCGGCTCCTTGTTCGAATCGTTCGCGCAGACGAGGTACGGATTGATGTGAATGTGGAACGGATGCCCGTCGAACGCGCGGATCTCCCATTTCTCCGTCGTGCCGACCTCCATCACCCGGTCGCTGCGATATCCCCAGGCGCGCCGATCGTCGAAGCGGCGACAACTGATGTTCGGGGCGGGGCAGATGCACGTCGGCGCGTCGGGATCGATGCCGTGCATGTGATCACTCGGATTGCACGATCCGAGCTCGGCGGGTTTTTCCGGGTCGGGCTGCTCGCCCGGCGTCGGGACGAGCAGCGCGATCTTCTGGTGGATCTTGTCGACCGATTCGCAACTCGCCTCCATCATCTGGCCGTCGACCTTGCCCATGAACGTCGTCGGCGGCGCGATGGCCGCGAGGGCCGACTCCTCCGGCATGTTCGTCTCCGTCGGCGCCCCGTTCTCCGGATCCACGTCGAAGATCGCCACGAGGCTCCCGGCCAGATCGGACGGGCGCCGTCCCACGAGGCAAAGCGTCGTCTTCTCGGCCGGCATTTTCACGACGGCCTCGATACGATAGCCGGGGGATACCCACATCGTATCGCTCACGTAAAACTTCGGCAGCGTGATGCCGTCGCGGGCGATCTGCGTGATCTCGATCGAATGCAGTGTGTCGAACGAGCCGCACGTCGGATCCTCCGACGGGTGGAGCTTCATCCCGAGCTCGTTCGGCGTGCCGGCGTGCACGATCCGCAGGCGCTCGACCTGATTCGGCGACGTCTTGATGTGCGGCAGGAGCTTGCCGTTCACGAGCGTCGGCTTCGAATCGTCCTCCGCCGCCTCGAAATCGTTCGCCGAGAGCGTGTCCTCGGAGCAAGCCTCTCCGTCCGCGAGCGGCCGCGTCGATTCGACGTTGATGGGCACGCCGCCGAGCACCATGATTCGCTCCTTCGCCTTGGCGATCCCGGGCACCTCGTCGAGATCCCCCTCGATGATGAGCGTGCCCGCGGCGCCGTTCGTCACCTGGATGGCCGTCGATCCATGGATGTGCGGGTGATACCAGTTGAAGCCCGCGTGGTGCGTCCCGTCCTCGTCGAGATCCCAGCGGTATTGCGCCATCTCGCCGGGCGGCACCTCGTGCAGCACGTCGTCGGCGTGGTACCGCGCGTCCGGCCCGCAGCCCGAGCCCTCGCACGAATCCCCCGCCGCGGGTGTCGCGTAGTTCGGCTGGACGTGCAAGCCGTGCGCGTGCAGGTTCGTCAGGTTGAAATCGTGGCACGTGACCGCCGACGTATTCGCGGCGCCGGCCACGAGCCGATAATCGGATCGCTCGAAATCGTTGTGCAGGTTGACCCGCACCTTGCGATCGGTCCCTGCCGCGACGCGGATCGTCGGCCCTGGAATCGAGCCATTGTACGTCCGCAGGCAATATCGTTTCCCACCGATCTTCACCTCGCTCGGCGCGAGACGCAGCTCGTGGACCCCCGCCGCGTTCGGCGCGAGCTCCGGCGGGTTTTCGAAGATCTCGGGCGGCCCGGCCGGCGTCTCCGCTTCGTCCGAGCACCCGCCGAGCGCCGCGCTCAGCAAAAGGAACGCGTATCGACCTGCGCGCCGAATCGGTAAGGCAAGATTGCGCTGCTTCATGGTGTCCCTCCACGCCCGGCTTCGAGCGCCGGTGATTCGTTGCTTCCGGGCCTTCCGAGGTCGACTGTAGACGATTCGGCGTGCTCTCCGATGTCCACAGGTGGTCACCGGGTGGACAGGATCCGGCCAGCGTGCGCCGTGGCTTTTGGCGAGCCGACCTGCCCAAGATCCACGAGCTCTGGCATAGTCGTGGTCACGAATGGATCCTCATCGCCTCGTCGCTTCGTGGCTCGACGGCCGTGCCCGCGTCGAAAAGGACGGCGCGCTCGTCCTCGGACCGCGGAGGAGTGCGGGCCTCTCGGGCAAGCTCCGCCGCGCCTACACGTGGATCGTCGAACAAGCCCTCGTGTGCCCGTACCTCGACATGGAGCTCGGCGAATCGACGACGCTCGGCAAGGGCGAAGCGCGTGTCGATCTCGGCCGCGCCGCGCACGCCTCGTACGTCCTCCTGCCGCTCCTTTGCCTCGTCACCTCGCAGCGCCTGCTCTTCGTCGGCGCCCCGGGCCGCGGCAAGACCACCATGGCCACGATCATGGCTGCGCTCGCGGGCATTCCGCTCGACGAGATCCGCCGCATCGTCCAGCACGGCCATCCCCAGCTCACCACGGCCGATCTGCTCGGCAGCCCCTTGCCCGCGAGCCTCGTCAAGGCCGAGGAGTCGCGCGAGATCCGCGTCGAGTGGCGCCGCTGGATCGGCAAGCGCGTCAAGATCATCGACGAGTACAACCGCATCCCCACGAAGACCCAGTCCGCGCTGCTCTCGCTCCTCGCCGAGGGCTACGCCGAGAGCTTCGAGCAGGTCGCGCTCGTGGGCAAATCCGCCTGGTATCTCACGGCGAACGAGGACTCCGGCGGCGGCACGTTCCAGGTCATCGAGGCCCTCAAGGATCGCATCGACGTCGTCGTCCGCGCCCCGCCGTTCCATGCTCGCTCCCTCGACGCCCTCGCCGAGCGTGTCGCCACGGCGCGCCCGCCCGAGACGCGCATCCCTGCCGACGTCGTCTTCTCCGCGGAGGAGCTCGACCAGGCCGAGGCCGAGATCCGCGCCGTCCCGATCCCCGAGAGCGTGCTCGACGTGCTCGGGTTCTTCGCGGGCCAGCTCGATTTTTGCCGCAGGGCCTCGGACGTCCTCGAATACCGCAACAAGGACACGCTCCACCTCGCGGGCAAGAAGGTCGCGCACGTGTGCAACGAGGATTGCCCGCTCGACAAGAACGTCCACGTCTGCACGCAGACCGAAAACGGCGTCTCGGCGCGTGCGCTCCAGGCCATCCTGCTCTTCGCCAAGGCCCTCGCGTATTTCCGCGGCAAGAGCGAGGTCACCGCGACCGACGTGCGCCTCGTCTTGCCCTTCACGCTCTTCGACAAACTGCGCCCGAATCCGCAGAGTGCGTTCTTTCAGAAGGCCGAAGCCCGCGTCCTTTTGCTCGATCGGGCCACGTGGATCACGCGCCTCTTCGATCAAGCGGCCGTCCAGCACGCGGCCTACGCGCCGCTCCGCGCGAGCGTGCGCGAACTCCAGGCCGAGGCCGAGGCGAGCGTGCTCGGCACGACCACCGCCGAGCTCAAGCGCCGCGTGGGCAAGGTGCAACGCGCGATGGAGGAGCTGCTCAAGCGCGCCGATCTCTCGGGTCCGATCTACGAGGATCTCGTGCTCCTGAAGAGCATCCATGAGTCCTACCAACGCAGGCTCGCCGCCGCCGAGCGCCTGGAAGGAGGTGCTCCGTGAGTGACCTCGAAGCGCTGGCGACCCACCATTTGCGGGAGGGAGAGCGCCGTTTTTCACGCTGGGACGGCGCGCTTTTCGAAGCGCTCGTCGTGGGTCCGGGCAAGCGGCTCGCGGCGGGCCTCGACGGATCCGAGAGCTCGTTGCGTGCGTTCGAGGCGTGGCTCGGGCTCGTGGTCGAGGCGATCGGGCTCGGCTACATCCGGCCCGGCGTCGCTCCCGAGGGCGATACGCCGCGCGCGCGCAGGCCCGAAAACCTCGTGGAATGGCTGTTCGTGGACATGCTCCCGGAGAGCCTGCCCGCGGCACCGATCGAGGCCCGCATGGGCTTGCTCGCGAAGGCGTGGAACCTCGGCGAAGGCCTCTTCGGCGAGCCTCCGTGGCTGAACCTCTGCGTCGCCTCCGCGATGGCCGCGCCGAGCGCCGTAGCGAGCCCCGGCGCGCGGTTCGACCTCGAAGGCCGCCTCCTCCGCATCCTCGACGCCGCGCTCGCGCCGCGCGCCCGCTCCACGTGGAAAGGCCCGTTCGCGGTGCGGACGATCGATCTGCGCGAGGTCGAGTCCGCGTTCCTCCCGGGCCGCGTGCATTTCGGCGCGCCCACGCTCGTCTGCGTCCACGATCGCAAGCGGCCCGATCTCTCCGCCGGTGTGCTCCTCGGCGCGCGCGGCGCCCCGAACCTCGCGTTCCGCTCGCCTTGCCTCGCCGACAAAGTCGAGGCGGATCCGAGCTTGCCCACGGTCACGCTCGGCCAGGGCGTCGTGTACGTGAGCGACACGAAGGTCCCGCTCCCGCACTGGAAACGTGGGCACAGCGTGGCTGCCTCGCGCGCGGGCTTCGTCGTCGCGACCGCGCTCGACTCGCAGCGCCTCTGGCTCGTGGAGAGCCCTTGAGCGCGCGGGAGCTCGTCGCTTCCCTCGCGGCGCGCGCCTTCCCGCGCGCGCTCGCGCGTTACTCGCCGTACCTCCTCCTCGGCGAGCCCGTCGTGGATCCCGAGGGCGACACGTTCGCCCGCATCGACCTCGCCTCGCGCACGATCCGCCTCGGCGCGCGCCCCATCACCGAGGCCTCGCTCGAAGACGCGCTCGAAGCACTGATCGCCCACGAGATCGGCCACCACGTCGCGTTTCCCGGCAACCCCGTCGAGCACGCGCGCCTCCTCCTGCTCGAACGCACGTTCCTGCCGCGCCTGCCGCGCTCGCTCATGGGGCCCTTTTACGATCTGCTCGTCGACGAGCGGCTCGGCCGGGGTTTGCCCTCGATCGAGGACGACCTCTGCCGCATCCTCGTGGCGCGCGGCGCGCGTTCGCCCGACGACGTGCTCTTCACGTTCCAGCGCGCCGTGATCGAAGAGCTCTGGCAACGAAGGGAAGGGGAGCTGCTCGGGACGAATGCCGCCGCCTTCGAGCGTGCTTTTCCGGACCACCGCCTCGACGCGAAGCTCGTCGCGGAAAACCTCTTCGCGTTCGCGCCCGACGTCACGCTCCAGTACCTTTATTTCGCCTCGATCGCCTGGCGATACGCCATGGCGAGCCCCGCGCCAAAACATGCGGGCGAAGGCGACTGCGCCGAAGGCGATCCCTCCGCCGAAGACCTCGCCGCGGCGCTCGTGCCGAAGAAGGGCGAAAAGGCGGCGATCGAGCGGGCGATCCGCGAAGGTTTTTTCCCCAAAGACCTCGCCGAAAAACTCGCCGATCAGAGCCTCGAACGCCGCGCGGGCGCGATGCCCGGCGACGGCGCGGGCAAATCCGAGCTGCTCACGACGGCCATGGCGGCCCATTACCGGCGCGAAGCCGAAAAATACCTTTTCCGCCCGCCGCCCGCCCGCGTCTTCGCCGACGCGCTCGTGCCCACCACGCACCTCGAATGGGAGCCTGGTGATCCCGTCGCCGACATCGACTGGGTCGCCACGCTCCTCCGCCGCGGCGAGACGCTCGGCGCCGCGATGCCGCTGCTCCGCGAGCGTATCGCCGACGAGGAGGGCCAGAGCACGCCGTCGTTCCTCGGCCGCACCGAGATCTACCTCGACGTGAGCGGCTCCATGCCCGACCCGAAACGCGCCCTCAACGCGATGACCCTCGCCGCGCAGATCCTGGCGACCGGCACGATCCGCGCAGGCGGCGCGGCGCGCGCGCTCGTCTATTCGGTGGGCCACGAAAAGGCGTGGGACTTCTGCCGCTCCGAGCGCGTGCTCTCGAAGTTTTTGATGCGCTATATCGGCGGCGGTACGCAATTCCCCTTCGACGTCCTCGCCGCGTCCGTCGAGGAGACTCGCTCCGAGCAGCCGATCCGCGTGATCATCACCGATAGCGATTTCGACGCGAATTACGACGCGCACCGGCAAAACGCGGGCATTTTTGCGCGCGCGGCCGAGCGCTCGCCGGCATTCGTGCTGCTCCTCCACGCGCCGAACCGCGAGAAGGTGCGCAGGTACGAGCAAGCCGGGGCGCGTGTCGTCACCGTGCGCGCGCTCCTCGATTTTCCGCGTGTCGCGGCCGAGCTTGCATTTTCCCTGTTCGACGACCCGGGCAAGACCAACCCCAGCGGATAGAGCCATGTCTTTTCTGAAAAACTGGACCGCGAAGCCCGCCGCCGCGCCTGCTGCGCAAGACGCTCGCCTCCTGCCGGAGAGCGTGCCGATCGAGCTCGCGCCGATCCTCGCCGCATTCGCCCAGGTCCTCGCGGAGATCGAGCCTGCCGCGCTGGATGTCGACGTCGCGCGGGCCAAGCTCGCTGATCTCTGCCGTGATCTCGGAATCGAGCCTGTCGATCCGCTGGAGCTCGATTCGATTGCGGCAGGGCTCGATCGCGGCGCTGTCGAGCGACTCGCGCTGCTCGTGCTCGTCCTCGAACGGCGCGTGATCCCCGAGCGGGCGCTGAAGCGCATTCTCGAAGGTCGCGCGCGCACCGCGGCGCGGGAAGGCCTTTTCGACGTCGCGCGCGCCTCCGGCCTCGTGACGCTCGATCTCCTCCGCCAAAGCCCGCTGCGCCGCGAGGAGCTCGCGCGCAGGCTCGTCCTCGGGCTCGGCGCGTCCGTCGCGGGGGAGAGCCTCGCCGAGGCGCGCGCGGCGCTCGAACGGCTCGATTACGGGCGGCTGATGGCCGAGGCAGAGCGGGCGCGGCGGGGGGTGGGGAAGGGGTGAGGCCGGAGAGACGGGTCGGATGCCGGCAATGACGTTCCCGCGCGTGAGGACCATCTTCTCCTTCGGGCTCCTCGCTTGCGCAACGGTGGCGCTCACGCCGCTCGGCTGCGGGGCCACGGTCAGACAACTGGCGCAGCAGGACGACCGCCCGCGTGTCCCCGACGCCACCGCGGAGCGCCTACGCGCATGCGTCGACGAGCTCGGCGGCGAGCTCAGGGGCGGATACTACACATTCGACGTCACGGTGAAGGTCGACGAAGACGGCCACGTCGCGGATGTGGAGAGCAAAGGCGTGCCCCATACGGAGCTCGCGACATGCATGCGGATCGCGCTGCGAGGCATGACCGTCCCGGAGGAGCTCCTCAGGCTGCGCAAGCTGCGCCTTTCCGAGTCGACCGCTCCGCCGGCCGAGCGTGGGCTCGTCGGGCACCCTGCGCTCGTGGTCGTGGCGATCGCCCTCGCCGACCTCATCATCGAGGCGGCCCCCATCGTCGTCGTGATCGCCGCGTCGGTGGAGATTGGCAAGTCGGAGATTGCGGAGGCGGGTCGGAAGAAAAAAGATGACATATGCACTGCCCACCTGAAGGATTGCCTGATGTCTGATCTGGCGGGCAAACGTGGGGAACATTGGAGAGCAACGTTATGCTACGCGTGCCACAAGCAATGCCGACCCAACAAGGAATGGCCTAAGAAGCCCATCCCACTAGGCGACGAACTCGTGTCATGTCAGTACTAGCAACAATTGCATAATGGTAGCGATGGGACGAACATGACCACGAAAGACGAAACAATCGACGCGTTCGGCGGGGAGTTCACCACAGCCAACGTCATGCTCTTCGTGAAATCGCTGGAGCGGACCCGGACCTTCGCCGAGGCCGTCGAGGACCATCGCCGACTCGAGGCGGAGTTCGTGGCGCGCGCAGGCGACAACGAACTTGCTGTGCTCGACACGAGGCAACGCATCGCCGAGACCATCCTCTCGCTCGCCCACGAGAAGCGTGCGCCCTTCGATGTCTGCCGCGAGGCCTGGAACGAGGCGGTTCGCCTCGGCTTCACGGGCCCCTTCGAAAGGGACACGTCGGCCTGGTTCTACGCGGATTGCTGCCTGTATGACGAAAAAACCGAGGAGGGGCTCGCCGTGCTCGAACCGCTCATCGCCGAGCTCGAGCGCGGATTCGAGGAAGCCAAGGCGGCGCAGAAATCCACGGCCTTTTACGAACAGGAGCTGGAGAAACTGCGTGACCTCCAGGGCGCGCTCCTGGCCCAGCAAAGGGGCGAGCCGAGCCCGGAGCGAAGCACGCGGCGGATCGACGAGGCAAACCCTCCCACCCCGGAAGAGGAGAGGAGCGATGCGCTCTGGGACGAGTTCTCCGAAGCGTGCCTCGCCGTTTACAAAACCTTCGCGAGGACACGGGAGCGGAGCTTCACCGACGTCGCCGCCGATTACAAGCGGGTCGAGGCGGAGTTCACGGCGCGCGCCGGCGAGGACGAAGCCACCCAGGACCTCGTGCTCAGCGTGAAGGGGCGCATCGCCGACGATCTGCTCAGGGCAGCAACCATGCTCGAACAGCCCTTCGAGGTTTGCCGCGAGGCCTGGAACGAGGTGGTCCGCCTGGGCTTCTCGGATCTCTGGGAACAATGCTGGATGGCGGAAAGGTATGTGCGAGCCTGCTTGCGCACCCACAAGCCCGAGGAGGGGCTCGCCGTGCTCGAACCCCTCATCGCGGAGCTCGAGCGTGGTCTCGAAGCGGAGCTCGCGCGACGGAGCGAGGCGCGGGCGAAGGGCGAGGTTCCCATGCAGGCAGGCCTGACCCCGACGTATTACCGAGACATGCTCAGTTCTTTTGTCGAGCTCCGGGACAGGCTCGAAGCCGCGGCGGCGGGGAAGGGGTGAGCGTCGCCAAGACGACAGCGCCCACCCTCCCTGCCACTCGCACCCCGCGCCCGAGGTGCCGCCCCATCATTTCTCCGTCACCCCCCGCTTACCCCTTGACTTCCTCCGCCTCCTCGTCTTCTCCGCCCTCGTCTTCCGCGCTGCTCCCGCCCTTCGATCGGTAGAGCTTGTCGAGCTTGAACGCCTCGGCCATCGCCGCGTTCCCGAGCCGCCTCGACGCTGCGATCGCGGCTCGCCGTGCCCTTCGCACGAGCTCGACGATGATCCCGTCGAGCAGGTCGAGCGTCTCCGTCTCCACCGGCGTCCCGCGCACGCCCACGTCTTCTTGGTCGGCTTTTCGCAGCGCCGGGATCGACGCTTCGATCTCCGAAAGCGCCTCGGGCCCGCCCTGATCTGCCCCCACCGCCGCCACTGCCGGGTGCTTCAGCGTATCGCCGAGCAGCGCGAGCTGCTGCGCCAGCGGCTCCGCCTTCTTCGCGGACGACCGCGTCTGCCGCAATGCCGCCGAGACCGTCGCCGCGGCCTCCTCGGACACCCCGCTCGCCTCCAGGTCCTCCTTGACCCCTGCGAGCACGACGCGCGCGTTGAGCCGCGCCGTCGCCGCTTGGGTGTATGCCTTGACGTAGGCGTCCCCCGTCACCTTCTTTTTGCCCTTGGCGGCCTCCCGCCCCACGCCCGCTTCCACGAGCCCGTCGCGCGCGCCCTTCAGCGCTGCCGCGTGTTTCGCGCCAAAGCCGGACGTCTTGAGCGGCGGCGCATGCCGTTCGTATGCGGCCAGCGTCTGGTTCGCCTGGTCCAGCGTGTCCTGTGAGCCGAACTGCTCGCCCAATCGAATGAGCTTCAGCCGGCGCGCCTTCGGAATCGTTTCGAGATCAATGGCCATGCGGCGCAGCGTAACGAACCTCTGTCCGGCAAGGAACCACCTGCGCCCGTCACGGCGTCACCGCTGTACGTCGCGGAGCGACCGCTGCGGCTCATGACACGACCGCTGTAACTCGCGGCGCGACCGCTGTAACTCGCGGAGCGACCGCTGCGGCTCATGACACGACCGCTGTAACTCGCAGAGCGACCGCTGTAACTCGTGAAGCGACCGCTGTAACTCGCGAAGCGACCGCTGTAACTCGCGGCGCGACCGCTGTAACTCGCGAAGCGACCGCTGTAACTCGCGAAGCGACCTGCTACCGCGACAAGAGCCCCTGACTCTCCAGCGCCGTCCGCACCGCGCCCGCCATCTCCACCGACAGCGGCCCCTCGCCGTGCACGCCGATCGCGTCGAAGCGGCTCGTCCTCGCCAGCCGCAGCGCGTTCTCCGCCGCCGCGGCCGCGCTCTCGATCTGCGCGCCCGGCTCGCCTTCCGGGATCAGCGTCCCATCCGCGCGGTAGCCCCGATCCGCGTACGCCTCCCGCAGATAATCGAGCCCGCCCGTGCGCACGTAGTCGAGCATCGCGCCCTCGAACGGGCCGATCACGGGCACGTCCATCGAGAGACCTTCGAACGCGCCGTCGAGGATCGCGTCGGCCACGTGCCGGTTCGCCGTCGCCGCGAGGAGCAGCGGATCCGTCGCCTTCACCGCGAAGATCCGCGCGCCTTGCCACTCGGCCACGCGCAACATCGCGGTACACTGATCACGCACCACGCTTCGCACGTCCTCCGGCTCCACCGATGGCCCGATCGGCCCGCCGTGCGCGGGGAACGAGACGAGCGCGACGATCTTCGCCCACGACTCCTTCGCCTGCTGGATCGCGCGCTTGATCGATCGCTCGTCGACGCCGGGGCCTCCGCAGGCGATGCTCGCCATCGTGGCGAACTTGTAGAGCTCCCGGGGCTCGTCCGGCCGACGACCCACGGTGATGTTGAGGCTGACCGCGCGCATGAGGACGACCATCGTAACGCAGGGCGCCGCCGCGTGGGTAGTCTCATCGCGCGCACACGCCGCAGGACGCGCGGGTGCTTGACGCCGCCGAGCCGGCGTGGTTTCCGCGGTCGATGCTCTCGAGCGGCGACCGCGCCCGTGCCCTCGTCCTCGGCGCCACGGGGCACATCGGACAGGCCATGGTCCGCGAGCTCCTCGCGCACGGCTACCACGTCACCGCGGCCACGCGAAGGAAGAGCCCCGCGAACCTCGAAGGCCTCGACGTCGACCTCGCCGTCGGCGACGCGGACGCGCCGGGCCAGATCGACGCATGGGCCCGCGGGCACGACGTGATCGTCGACGCCGCCGCGCCTTACCCCGTCCACCGCTTCGCCCCGCAATCCTCGGCCGAGCGGGATCCCCTCGGTTATGCCGTCGCGCGCATGCGCGCGGTCCTCGACGCCGCGTTCCGGAGCGGCGCGCGCCTCGTGTACATCGGCTCCTTCACCACCTTGCCGCGAAACGAAGCGGGCCTCGCCGGGCTCGAGACGAGCTTCCGCAGGCGCAGCCATCCGTACTTCGCCGTCAAGGCGCACATGGAGGGCATGGTCCTCGACGCCGCGCGACACGGCCTGCCCACAGTCCTCGCCAATCCCACGGCGTTCCTCGGGCCCTGGGACGACAAACCCCAGGAGCTCGCGCTCGTCCCCGAGCTGCTCTCGGGCCACGTCCTGGCCACGGTGCGCCGCATCGTCAACGTCGTCGACGTCCGCGACGCGGCCTCGGCGATCCGCGGCGCGCTGGAAGCCGAGGCGTTCGGCGCGCCCCTCCCGATCACGGGGCACGACGTCCACACCGACGTGCTCGCCGCGCGCATCTGCGAGCTCGCGGGCCAAAGGCCCCCGCTCTTGCGCGCCTCGGCCCGGCTCTCCGCTGCGGGCGCGTTCTGGATGGAGGCGGCTCTTTCGCTCGGCGGCCGGCCTTCGCCGCTCCCGTCGCTCGCGCTCCTGCTCGTGCTCGACGCCTACGCGATGGGCCCGCCGATCGCCACGACGCGCTTCGGGGAAGGCGTCCGCCCGCTTGACGAAACGTTGCGTGATGCGATTGCGTGGTACCGCTCGCAGAGGCGCGCCTGAATCGGTCGCGCTCCGTCGTCGCGCTGTTTCCAAAGCGTGGCGGATGTGCATAGACTCGGGCAAACGCGGTTTTTCCGGGTGGTGGATCCGCAAACGAAGGAGGTCGTCCCCATGGGTCGAGTCGAGGGCAAGGTGGCGCTCGTCACGGGTGCCACGGGCGGGATTGGCAAAGCAACGATCGAAAGGTTGGTTCGCGAGGGGGCGCGCGTATTCGCGTTCGCTCGCCAGGAAGGGCCGCTGCGCGACGCCGTGGCGCAGTACGGCGACGCCGTCGCGATCGGGACGGGGACCGTCACCGAGGAGGCGGACGTGGCGCGCGCGGTCGCGTCATGCCTTTCGGCATTCGGGCGGCTCGACATCCTCTTCGCCAATGCCGGCGTCGAGGGCGTCGTCAAGCCGCTCACCGAGATCACGGCGGAGGAGCTCGACGAGGTCTATCGGGTGAACATGCGCGGGACGTTCTTCACCCTGAAGCACGGCGCCCCGCCGATGGTGGAGCAGGGCAAAGGCAGCATCGTCTTGAACTCGTCGGTCCTCGGGCTCTCGGGGATGGCCGGGCTCAGCGCGTACGCGATGAGCAAACACGCGGTGACCGGCCTCATGCGCTCGGCCGCGCTCGAGCTTTCACCCCGCGGCGTGCGCGTCAACTCGATTCACCCCGCCGCGGTCGACAACCGCATGATGCGCTCGATCGAGCGATTGGCAGCCCCGGACGCGCCGAACTCCGTGAAGGACAAGTTCACGAGCATGATCCCTCTCGGTCGTTATGGGACGAACGAGGAGATCGCCGACCTCGTGCTTTTCCTCGCGAGCGACGAATCCTCGTTCTGCAGCGGCTCCACGTTCACGGCCGACGGGGCCTTCGGCGCCCTGTGATCACGCGGGCGCCCTGGTTCGTCAGGGCGCCACGAAATCGGGCTTTTGCCAGGCCTTCGCGAGGATCAAGGCCACGCGCTCGCGCGCGGTCGCGTGAACCTCCGGCGTCGCCCCGTCGGGCGACGAAGACGCCGGCGCGAAAAACGCGACCGTCGCCTCGGGCGCGAATTGCTTCGCCGATCCGTCGGTGATCTCCGCGGCGGCCGCGAGGCGCTGGAGGGCCTCCTCCGCGTGCGGGCGGAGCCGGCTCTCCTTGGGGATACGCCGATCCATCTCGGCGGTGAGGTACGCGATCTCCGCGGATCGCGCCGCCGCCTCGTCCATCCCCGCCTCTGCGCGGACCGCGGCGAGGGCCTGGACGATCTCGGTCTTGCCGTCTTCCCAGCGCGTCCGCCCGTGATCCTCCCATTCGCCGCTCAGCATCGTCTCGAGGACCATCTGCGGCTCGATCGCCCCGAGCGCCTGCGCCCGGTTCGGCTGCGACAACGTTCCCACCATCGAGGTGGAGAGGTCCTGCGCGCGCGGCGCGATTTGCCGCGGCACGCCGGCGTCGACGTCCGCGAGCATCTCCATGCCGAGGTTCGGCTTCTCGAGGAGCGAGGCGAGGAGTTTTTCCGGGGGCTGGATGATCCAGTGCGTGCTGCCGGCGCGCATCGCGAGGTTCTGGCCGAGGTGCTGCCGCATGGCGACGCGCGCCCAGAAGGGCCGCACGGGCTCGACGACGTACACCTCGACCGGGCCGCTCACGTCCACGGCCTTCCAGTGCAGGCCCAGCGTCTTGACGATCGGCTGGCCCGGATACTCGTGCAGGCGCACCTCGAGGCGCTGTTCGATCTCGTCGATCTCGTAGACGTGCTCGAGCACGCGCTCGATGAGGACCACGCTCTGGTAGCAGGCGGCGATCGGATCCTGGGCGTCCCGGAATTGCTTCAACGTGAGGATGTCGAGCGAGGCCTTGAGCGCGACGGGGCCGAGCGCGAGAGCGCGGGCCATTTCGAGCTCGTCGCGGAGCGCTCCGGCCGTCGACACCTTTCGCTCGTATTCCTGCTGCATGAGGTGCGAAAAGCTCTCGTTCAGGAGGAACGAGCTCGTCGGGGCGAGCGGCGTCGTTGATCCCTGGACGATCTCGATGACCGGCTGCCGCTCGGCTTTCTGGCCATACCCGAGCGCGGGGAGCACCTCGGCCAGGACGGTGAGCAGGGGCTGCGGCTTGTTCGGCGAGGGACCGGCGTGGTCCATCCATCGATCGGCCGGGCTCGCGAGCAGGGCGGGCAGGGTCGGGATGCCGCTGACCTCGGAGGCCGAGATCGCCGCCGCGGCGCGGTTCGCGTAGGAGAAGACGGGGATCATCGCTCCGCCGCGCAGCTCGCCGTTGAAATACCAGAGGACCGGCAGGAGGATCTCGATGTCGCGGTCCGTCCAGACGCCGACGTTGTTCGTCGCGGAGCCGACCTCGTCGACGCTCGACGCCATCATGTACACGTACGTGCCCCAAGCATCGATCTGATAGCCAGTGCCCTGGAGCATCTGGTTGAGGTAGGCGTCGCAGAAGGCCTGGAGTTTTCCCTTGTCCGCGAGCATCGGGAGCACGCGGACCGTGGCGTCGGGGAAATAAAAGGGCCCGGTGACGGGATCGAGCGGGACGCCGCGGGAGGTGTTGAAGAGCGGGATGGGCTCGGGATCCGGCGCCATGAGCGACGCGGGCACCCATTCGTGGCACTTCCATCCGCACGAGAAGGGCGTGCGCCACGCGAGCACCTCGCCCCAGGGGTATTTCATGTCGAAATCGAGCCAGAACGGGAACACGGGCTCGATCACGTCCACCGGCTCGCCGTGCGGGCCGCGCGTGGACTCGCCCGAGGTCTTGAGCCCGAGCGTGTCGACGAGGGGGAAATCGGAGTAGCCGTGGATGAGCAGCCGATAGCCGCCCGTCATGTCGCCGAGCAGGAGGTGGCTGTTGCCGAAGAAGCCGACCTGGTTGATCCCGTCGATGAGGAGCTTCGTCGTGATGAACCCCTGGTAATCGGCGAGGTGCGGCTGCGTGGCGCTCTGGAACTGCTTCAGATTGAGCGCGAGCCAGTAGGGGTTCGAGGTGTAGAGGCCGACGATGAGCTCCGCGAGCTGCTTGGCCATTTTCACGGCGTTCGCGGGCGTCGCGCCGGGCTGCTTGTGCAGGATGCCCATCCCGTAGAGGATGTCCATGCAGCTCGACAGCCAGCGGCTCGCGCTGTTCACCACGTTTTGCGCCGCGGCCCAAGGGTAGAACGCCTGGTCGAGGTCCGGGGGGCACTCGAACGGCGTGAGCGACGGCGCCTGGACGAACTCGAGGATCGCGCGCTCTTCGAGCTTCTGGCCCGCGTACGTGCGCGGGAAGATCTGCGTGCTCACCTTGCCGAGGAGCCGCGGCGCCATGGGATCGTCGACCCACCCGGGCACGGTCGGCACGAGATATCCGGGGGATTTCGGCCAGCCGTAGACCTCGCGGCCCGTCGTCATCGAGAGCGGGTTGTCCACGAAAATGTAGGGCGTGAGGTAGATCCAGTCCTTGAAGACGAGCTCCGAGCCCTTTTTCTCGTACCACGCGAGCGGGATCGTGAAATTGACCTCGTGCTGCGCGATCCAGCCGAGGTTCGCGGCGTCGATCGACATCTTGCCGTAATGCACGAGCTGCACGTACACGTACGGCAAAAACACCCGGAACTGGCCGACCTGTTCGGGGGCGATGTTGTTGATGTACTGGTCGACGAACCGCTGCACCCGCTCCATGTCGGCGAGGAGCGGGAAGACCCGCATCGTCACCCCCTTGAAATAAAAGGGAGGGATGAGCTGCATCGCGGGGTACATCCCCCGCGCGATGTTGAAGAGCGGTTTCTCCATGGTTCGTCTCCGGAGCGTTTGTCGTGTTGCCGCGGCCGCTCGTCAAGCCCGCTCGATGACCCAGCGGGGGAGCGCTTCGATGAACCGCTTGTCCTTGGAGTCCGGCAGCGCGCCGAACAGGAGGGAAAACTCGTGCGAGGCAGCGCCCGCGAGCCCCTGCGCGACCTCGCGCGCGTACTCGATGCACCCGTAATGATCCATCCGCTCGCGCACCCAGGCGATCTCCTCGCGGGTGCGCTCGGCGCGCGGGAGCGCGAGCAGGCGGCCGAGGCGCTCGCGCTCCTCCGCCGTCGCCGCCTCGAAGAGGCGAATCAGCATCATCGTGCGTTTGCCCTCGTGGATGTCGCCCCCGAGCTCCTTGCCGTAATCGTTTTCGTCGCCGGTCAGGTTCAGGAGATCGTCCTGGATCTGGAAGGCCGCGCCGAGAAAGAAGCCGAACCGGATGAACGAGTCGGGATCGACCGAGTCGAACGTGGCGATCATCGCGCCGACCCGGACCGGGTGGATCATCCCGAGCCAGCACGTCTTCTTGAGGACCATTTCGAGATAATCGGCCTCGCGCACGCTGGTCGAATTCTCGTGGCGCCAGCCGAGCTCCATGGCCTGCCCTTCGGCCGTCTCCGAGGCCATGCGCTCGGTCTCTTCGAGGATGCGCAGCGCGAGGCGCGGGCCGAGGGTCCGGAAGTTCACGAGCAGCGGGCGCAGGCCGAGGAGCCCGAGCATGTCGCCGACGTTGATGGCGATCGGAATGCCGTGCGTCGTGTGCAGCGTGGGTTTGCCCCGGCGGCGCTCACTCTCGTCCTCGATGTCGTCGTGGACGAGCATGGCATTGTGCAAGAGCTCGATGGACGCGGCCGTATCGAGGGCATCCTCGGGCGGGCAGCCGAAGGCGCGGGCCGTGGCGATGCAGAGGCTCGGCCGGAAGCCACGGCCGCCGCGCTGCGGATAATCGGCCACGAGGTCGTAGAGCCAGCGCCGCGGCTCGCGCGCCGGGATGTATTGAAAGAGCCGCGAGCGCGCGGCCGCACCGTATTCTTGCAAGACGGCGGGGACGATCTCGGCGAGCATGGCGTCCTCGGCCCCGATCAGGCCTTCAAGGTGACGGTGACGCGACCGACGGGCGTTCGGCTCGCTTCGTCGATCACCACGCCGCTGTAGGTGCCGGCGGGCTGCTCGGGCGGGACTTGCAGGGTGAGCCCGATGGCGCCGTCGTTCGAGAATCGCACGCCTTCGAGCGGAGGCGCGCCCTGCGCGTCGAGCGCGGCGAGCGCCGGGGCGACGAGGTGTTTTCCGGCGGCGCCGGGCCCGAGGTGCAGGCGCACCTCCGCGGCGCGGCCCAGGTGAACGTCGAACCGCAATGCAATGCCCGCTCCCAGCTCCGGCGCCTCGAGCGACGGGCGCGGGGCCTGCGCCGGGGCGGCAGGTCCCGGCCCGCGGGTCGCCCATGGCGGGGGAGGCGGCTCGTAACGCTCGCGCGGAGGCGGCGCATGGGCGCGCTGCGGCGGCGGCTCGTAGCGCTCACGCGGCGGCGGCGGTTCGTACCGGCCATACGGGGCCGGGGGCTCGGGCTTGCCGTACGGCGGGGGCGGCTCGTAGCGGCCTTGCGGCGCGTAGGCCGCGCGCGGATCGTACCCGCCGTAGGGGGAATGTGTATACGGGGAGCCGGGCGCGCGTCCGTGTTGCGGCATGAAGCCCATCGGCCCGGCGAAATCGAACATCATGCCAATCGCGTCGGACCAGTATCGCATGGCCCGCCGCGCCATGTCGCCGTACGAAAGTGGCCCGGCTTCGTTCCACGATCCGCCGAACCCGCGCGCTGCGTCCCGGCCGCGCCGCATGTATTCGTCATACACGCGGTAGGCCGTGGACACGCCCGCTTCGAGGGAGGGGTGGCCGTTCGGCGGGATGGGGCCATTCGGCCCCGGCATGGGCTCGGGGCGGCGCTCCGGCGGGGAGCGGAAGATCAAGGGCACGTCCCGAATGGGCTGGGTGCGGGCGGGTGGATCGCGCCGCAGCCGGTCCTGCACGGGCGCGTCGTGGGGGGGAGGGCGATCGTGCGGATTCCACTGGCTCATGGGTGATCGTATCCGATGATTTCTTCGAGGGGAGGATGATGGCTGATGGCGTGCGCGGCGAGCAGCCCCGACATCACGGCCGACTCGACGCAGCCCGTATCGAGCCCGGAGCGCGTCCAGTCGCCGGCGATGGTCAGGTTGTCGAAGGTCATGTCGAGCGGCGAAATGCGGTACTTGATGGTCCCGGGCAGCGACAGGACGTACCGGTCCGAGGGATTCACGTTCGCCGTCCAGTATTGCGAGTCGAACCTCGCCGCGCCCGTGCGCTGAGGCGCGCCGGCGCGGGCCTCCTCGGGGTCGACCAGCAATTCCCAGCGGAATTCGCCCGGCCTGCGGACGGCCGCGGGCCAGAGCCAGCCCACGTCCCAGTCGAGGAACCGCACCACGTTGTCGCGCACGTAGGCGCGCGCGATCGCGGGCAGATCCGGGTTTTCGGGCGCGACGTCCGGCAAGACGCTGCAGAAATACGCGATCGATCGGACCGGCTCCTCGAAGCACTCGACTCGTTCGAGGTGCGTCATGTCCGCCCACGTATCGAATGGCTCGACGAACCCCGACACGTTGACCGGCCCGGGCCGATTCCAGCCGAGCTCCCGCGCGTCCGCCCGCAGCCAGACCTGAAAGGCCTGCGTCGCGACGCTTTTCACGTTCTGCACCATCGCCCGCCACGACGGCGCCCGCTCCACGAGCTCGGGCGCCACGTGCGGAATGGCGCCGACGCTCACGCCGAGGACGACGAAATCGAAATCCGCCCCCACACGGAGCGTTTTTTCACCCGCGCGGCGCGTCTCCCAGTGGGATTCGAAGGCCCACCCTTCGCGTTCGAGGCGCTCGCCGTCCACGAGCTGCCGGTAATCGGCCATCGCGGGCCAGCACGGAAGCCCCTTGACGTCCACGAGCGGCGCGTACTCGCCGCCGCCCACGATCTCGGCCTGCACGTCGAATTCGAGCCCCGTCACGTGCGCAGGCCCCGCCTCGGGCGGCGAGAGTTTTACGTTGCGCAGGCGGTGGAAAAACTCGAAATGCGCGCCGCGCTGCTTCAAGACCTCGTAGATCGGGGCGAACACGATGTCGCCCATGCCGGCCTGCATGCGGAAGAACAGCGAGCCGCGGTACGTGAAGAACATCCGCAGCGCGCCGCGGAGCGCGACGCCCGCCGCGAGGGCCGGCCGCCGCACGTCGCCGTCCTCGTACGCGAACGCGAGATCGTAGAGCGCGCGGACGAACCCGGAGTCGAGCGACCGCTCGGACGCGCCATTCCGGCGGAGCCAGTCCGACCATTCGTATTCGTTGATCGCGTCGAACCCGTCCGGATGGAACGCGAGCCCGTACCGGAGCGAGCCCCGCACGATGCAGAGAATGAGCTCGACGACCTCCCACACCCGCCGAAGCCCCATGTCCCCGCCCACGAGCGCGTCGAGCTCCCGCCGCACGACCGCCCCGATCGCGTCGAGCAGCCGGAGCAGTGTCGCTTGCACGCTGTCCCGCGGCGACAGCGCGAACAGCGATTGCAACGCCGTGCGCAGGAGGTCCACCGCCTCGAACACGGCCGCCGTCGTGGCGAGCTGCCCGTACCGCAGGATGCGCTCGATCATCCCGAGCACGTCGCCCGGCGACGCCCCGGCGCGGCGCGCGCCCTCGGACCCGGGCCACGCGGCCGCGGCGCGCCCCGCGTTCGCCGAACGCAAGAGCTCGGGGACGAGCGCGAGCGCCTTCTCCAGGTATCCCGCGACGCTGAAGGGGTTGCGCTCCTCCAGCGGATCCCCGGGCAGGCCCTTGCCGGGCGGGAAATGGGCGACCCACGGCTCCCAGGCGCCGCTCGGCAAACGATCCGTCACGCCCACGACGGGCGCGGGGGCAAACGCGTCCTCGAACGTCGCGATGGGGCAAGCGCGCGGATTGCGCCGGAGCTCGCCATAACACGACCGCATCAGGCGGAACGCATTTTCGTAAAACCCCATCCAGAGGTGCAGCCCGTGCTCCTCGATGCGGCCCGACGGCCCGCGGCCCGAGGCGCCTTTGCCGCCGAGCCGGAAGCCCATCTGGTAGATCGTGACGTCGTAGAGGCCGCGATGCTCGGGGCGGGTCAGCTCGAAGGCGGCCGCCATCGATGCGCACCCGCCTCCGATGATTGCCACCCGAATGGGGCGTCCGAGAACGTGCATGTCCGTTCTGGACAATGCAGCAGTTTCATCCGCCCATCAAGGACGAACGGCACGAGAGCGGTGATCCGGCTACGTTTTTCGGCTTCCGTGCACGCCGCGCCGAACCTCACCTAGCGTCACGTTATGGTTTTTCGCGAGTCCATGGCGCGCGAGGACGGGGGCGAACCGGCGACGCTCGGCTGCTTCTGGCGCCTGGGCAGCGTAATGACGAACTCGGTGAACTCTCCAGGAGCCGTGTGGACCTGCATCGTGCCGCGGTGCCCCTGGACCACGGTGTCGTAGCAGATCGAGAGCCCGAGCCCGGTGCCCTCGCCGGGGGGCTTCGTCGTGAAGAACGGATTGAAGACTTTCCCGAGGATCTCGTCCTGGATGCCCGTCCCGTTGTCCCGGATGCGCACCTCGACCAGGCTTGCATCGCCGCGCGTGCGGATCCCGAGCGTCGGCGTGTAGCCGGGGCCGGCCGTTCGTTGCTTGTCCTGCATTGCGTAGCAGGCGTTGTTGACGACGTTGATGAATACGCGGACCATGTCCTGGACCGCGATCTCCACCGGGCCGATCGAGGGATCGCAGTCGTTCTCGATCTTGAGGTGGAAGCCCGGCGTCTTGCCGCGATAGCCGTGGTAGGCGAGATCGAGCCCCTCGGCGAGGGCGGCGTTCAGGTCGGCCGGCTCGTGTTTGCCGCCGCCGGCGCGCGAATGCAGGAGCATCCCGTTCACGATGTGGTTCGCCCGCACGCCGTGCTCGCCGATCTTCGCGACGTTCTGGCGCAGGAGCGAGAGCGTCTCCTGGATCTCTTCGAGCGTGTCCGGCGCGGCGCCGTCGAGCTGCGCGAGCCCCTCGTCGAGCTCCGTCACGAGCCCGGAGGAGAGCTCGGCGAAGTTGATGATGAAGTTCAAGGGGTTCTTCATCTCGTGCGCGATGCCGGCCGTGAGCGCGCCGAGGCTCGCGAGCTTCTCCTGCATCACGAGCTGCTGCTGCGTGTCGCGGAGCTGCTCGAGCGTGGAGCCGAGCTCGGCGTTCTTCACGGAGAGCTCCCGCGTGCGCTCGTCGACCTTCTGCTCCAGCGTGCGGCTGTATTCTTCGAGCAGATCCTTCGAGGCCTTGAGGCGCGTCGAGGTCTTTTCGAGGTCGGAGAAGAGCCGGGCGTTGTGCAGCGAGAGCGCGGCTTGCGAGAGCAAGAGGCGCAGGATGTCGAGCCGCGACGCGGTGAACGCGCCCGCGATGAGGTTGTTTTCGAGGTAGATGATGGCCGTGACGGCGCCCCGATCGATGAGCGGCGCGCAGAGCACGGACTTCGGCCGCGCCGACGCGATGTACGGATCGGCGGTGAAGCGGCCTTCGCGCGCGGCGTCCCGGAGCACGACGCTCTCGCGCGTGCGGCTCACGTACTTCACGATCGCGCCCGAGAGGCGCGGCTCCCGATCGAGCGGGGTCGCGTCGTGCGTGATGACGTCGGCCTGATCGATCGTGTGCTCGACCGCGACGCAGAGCTGCCCCTCGCGCTCCAGGATCAAAAATCCTCGCTGCGCGCCCGCGTTCTCGAGGAGGATCCGCATGAGCGTGGAGCTCAGCCGTTCGAGGACGATTTCGCCGGAGATCGCGCGGGCGGCCTTCATCACGGTCGCGAGATCGATCGACTCGCCGCCGCTGCCCGTCGTGGACTCGACGCCGAGGTTGACCGTCGCGCCCTGCGCCGTGCTCGGCGGCGGCGGGGCCGCCGATCCGAGCAGCTCCGCGTGCTCCTTGTTCAGCGCCGCGACCTTCGCCGACGCGCCCCAGCGCACGTAGCCGTAACGCGCCTCGCCCATGTAAGTCGCGGCGATCTTCGTGCGCCCGAGCTCCAGGTAATGCTCCGCCGCGAGCTCGTAGGCGAGCGCCTCCTCCTGCACGAACCCGTTCTTCGTGGCGCCCTTGATCGCCCGCTCGAAGAGGTCCATCGCCTCGGACGCGCGCCCCGAGAGCCGCGCGCGCTCCGCCTCGACGAGCTCGTACTTGTGCAGGTAGTTCGCAGGCGCCTTGTCGGCCCAGCGCTTCACGAGCGCCTGGTTCTCGTCCACGCGGGCGAGCAGCGCGGCGCGGTTCTCCGGCGTCGCCACGCGCGCCGCGCGCAGCAGTGCGAGCGAGTGGTAGAACGGGAGCTGCCCGGCCGTCATGTGCCCCGTGAGCGCGTTCAGGTAGGGCCTCGCCGCGTCGGCCTCCTCGATCGCGAGCGCCGTGTCGCCGAAGAGATACGCGAGCATGCACTTCGAGATGTGCAGGAGGCCGAGCGCGTTCTCGCTCTTCACTTCGAGGAAGTGCGGGATCGCCGTCCTCTCGTCGATGCTCTCGCCCACGAGCAGGACGGGATCCTTCGACTTGCCCATGAGGTTCAGCACGGTCTGCCGGACGATCCGCGCGAACGAGAGCCCGTGCTCCTGCTTGACGCGCGACAGCACGTCGATGTGCTGGGCCACGTCCGCGACCACGACGTCGAGCGGCTCGCCCGCGTAGAAGATCGCCGAGGCGTGGATGGCCGCGGAGTACCCGACGAACTCGTGATCGCCCACGTCGAGGCCCGTCGTGACGGCCTCGCGCAGGAAGTCGAAGGAGACGCGCAGGTGCTCCTTCCAGATCTTGATGAAGCTCCCGACGAGCGTGTAGATCTTCGCCCTGTGCGCCCGCGCGTCGAAGCGATCGACGAGGCGGAGCGCGAGATCGCCGTAGAGGTTGCCGGCGTCCGGATCGCCGAACGCGCTGCGCACGACGCCGTACTCGGCGAAGGCGAACGGCGAGAGCGCGGCGTGCCCGTGCTCGACGCAGAGCGTGACCATCTCGCAGACGATCGGCACGAAGAGCATGGGCTTGCCGATGTAGACCGGCGCCGTGAGCGTCACGAGCAGCCGGAGCCGCGCGAGCTGGGTCGGATCGACCATCTCGGGCAGATCGGCGAGGGATTCGACGGGCCTGTCGCCGATGAGCGCCGCCGTCTCGGCGTACCGCGCGAGCATGCCGTTCGTGTCGATGTCCTCGGGCAGCGGCGCGCCGAGAAGCTCCAGCGCTTGCAGGCCCACGCGGATCGTCGCGTCGAACTCGATGCGCGCCGTGTGGAACAGCATCCGGAGCTCGTGGATCCGCACCTTGTCGAGCGCCGTCCGCGCGTGCTCGAGGGCGATCTGCGAGAGCTTTTGCGCGCGTTCGAAGTCGCCGTTCAGGTACGCGGCGCCGGTCGCCTCGACGTAGAGCTCGAACGCGAGCTCGTACCGATCCGAAAAGCTTCCGGGCGGCAGGAGGCGGATGCCGGCGGCGAGGTAATGCAGCGCGGGTTCGTACGCGGCCGACGCCTTTGCTTTCTTGCCGGCGAGCAGGTTCAGCCGCGCGACCTCGGCGCGCTCCTCCGGGCTCTCGATGCGCTCGCTGCCTTGATCGAGCTGGCTGATGACGTCGAAGAGGCGCTCTTCGAGCTGACCGGGCGGCGTGCGTTCGAGCAGGAGGCGCCCGATTTGCAGGTGGATCTCGGCGCGCCGGTGCTCCTCGATGAGCGAATACGCGGCCTGCTGCACGCGGTCGTGCAGGAACTTGTAGTGCGCGTCGGGGATCCCATCCGAGCTCTCCAGCACCGCGGGCTCGGCGAGCTGGTAGGCGTCGCCGATCGGCACGACGAGGCCCTCGCGCAGCGCGTCCCAGAGCCCCGTCGCCGTCTCGATCAGCGGCTCGTCGTGCACCTTCGCGAGCGTCGCGAGCTCGAAGCGCGCGCCGATGCAAGCCGCGAGCTCGAGCACGCGTTGCGCCCGCGCGGGCAGCCGCTGGATCTTCGCGGCCATCAGCTCGACGACGTTGTCCGTCATGTCGCGGCGCCGGATCTCCGCGAGATCCCAGCGCCACTGCGCGGCCTGCGGCTCGAAGCGGAGCAGCCGCTCGTCGGCGAGCGAGCGCAAGAACTGGCCGAGGAAGAAGGGGTTTCCGCCCGTCTTTTCGAGCGCGATCTCGGCGAGCGGCAGGGTGCTCTCGCCGCTGCGCACCGCGTCGTCGAGGAGCCTCTGCACGTGCTCGATCGAGAGCGGCGAGAGCGAGAGCTCGGTCACGGGCGCGCTTGCCTTCTCCAGCGCCTCCAGCGTCATCCGCAGCGGATGCCCGGAGCCGACCTCGTTGTCGCGGTACGCGCCGATCACGAGCAAATGCTTCATGTCCGGATCGGTCACGAGGAGCTGCAAGAGCTTCAGGGACGGCGAGTCGGCCCACTGCAGATCGTCGAGGAAGATCACGAGCGGATGACCGCCCGCCGTCAGCGCGCGAACGAAGCTCTGGAACACGAAATGGAAGCGGTTTTGCGCTTCGTTCGCGGGCAGCGGCGAGATCGGCGGCTGTGCGCCGACGATGAGCTCGACCTCGGGGATGACGTCGAGGATCACCTGTCCGTTCGAACCGAGCGCGGCCGAGAGCCGCTTCTGCCAGACCGCGAGTTGCCCCTCGCTCTCGGTGAGGAACTGCCGGACGAGGTCGCGAAAGGCCTGGATCAGCGAGCTGTAGGGGACGTCGCGGTTGAGCTGATCGAACTTGCCGGAGACGAAGTAGCCGCGCTTGGCGAGGATGGGCTCGTGGACCTCGTTGACGAGCGCGCTCTTTCCGACGCCCGAGTAGCCGGCGACGAGCACCACCTCGGCCTTGCCCTCGCTCACGCGGTCGAACGTGGAGAGCAGCTTCGTGATCTCCTGCTCACGGCCGTAGAGCTTCTGTGGGATCTGGAGTTTGTCGGGTACGTCGCGCCGGCCCAGGGGAAAACGCTCGATCGGGCGGCCCGCGTCGAGGGCCGCGACGCACGCTTCGAGGTCGGCTGCGAGCCCGAAGGCCGTCTGGTAGCGGTCCTCGGGGGATTTCGCGAGGAGCTTGCGCGTGATCTCGGAGACGACGGCAGGGATCCCTGGCGCGCGCTCGTGCGGAGGCACGGGCTCGCGCGCGATGTGCTGGTGCACGAGCTCCACCACGTCGGAGGACTCGAAGGGCACGTGGCCCGTCAAGAGCTCGTAGAACGTGATGCCGAGCGAATAGAGGTCCGCGCGGTGATCGACGGCGCGGTTCGTCCGGCCCGTCTGCTCCGGCGAGACGTACCGCAGCGTGCCTTCGAGCACGTTGAGATCCCGCATCGGCGCGCTCTCGCGCGACAGCGCCGTGGCGATGCCGAAATCGATGAGCTTGATCTCGCGGGTCCCCGGGTGGATGACGATGTTGGACGGGTTCACGTCCTTGTGGATGATGTTGCGCCCGTGGATCTCGCCGAGGGTCCGCGCGAGGCCGACCATGAGCGGCAGGAGCTCCTCGATCGGCAGCCGCTCGCGCGCCCGGAACGCGCTGAGCGGCTCGGCCCCGAAATCTTCGAGCACGATCGCGAGGCGGCCGTCGTGGCGCAGAAGCCCGTGCGTGCGAATGACGCCGTCGACGCCGAGCCCGCTCGTGATCTCGTATTCGCGGCGGAACCGCGCGAGCTCCTCGGGCCTCGGCCGATCCAGGCGCAGCGTCTTCAGCACCACGGGGAGCCCGTCGTGCGTGCGGCGGCCCCGGTACACGAGCGTCCGCGTGGTTTCGTGCAGCTTCGACGTGATCTCGTAGCCGGGAAAGAGACTCATGGGATCCCCAACGTAGGGGAGACGACCCTCTCTCCCTTGTCAAGGATCGCGCAGCTTCACGCGGCTTCGGCGATCACCTCGTCCGGCGGACCGAAGGCCGCCACGCGCCCCTTGTCGAGCACGAAGACGAGATCCGACGCCTCGCGCGCAACGGGAAGATCGTGCGTCACGACGATCTGCGTGACACCCGTCCCGGCCACGCGCCGTAACGTCCTGCCGACCTCGTGTTTCAGCGCCGGATCGAGCGCGCTCGTGGGCTCGTCGTAGAGCAGCACGGAGGGCTCCATGGCGAGGGCGCGGGCGATCGCCACGCGTTGCTTCTGTCCGCCGGAGAGCGCCTCCGGATAGGCCTTCGCCTTGTCCTCGATGCCGAGCTCCGCGAGGAGATCCTTGGCCCGCGCCTCCGCGCGCGCGCGCGCCTCGCCCCGCACGATGCGCGGCGCCAGCGTGCAGTTGTCGAGCACCGAGAGGTGCGGGAAGAGCTCGAACGTCTGGAAGACGAGCCCGATCTTCCCGCCGAACGAGCCGTGCTTCGCGCCCGCGCCGAACCTCACGCCCCCGACGTCGATCGTTCCGGCGTCGAAGGGATCGAGCCCGGACAAACAGCGCAGGAGCGTGGTTTTTCCGGCGCCGCTGCGTCCGAGGACGCTGGCGATCTTGCCCGTCGGCACCTTCATGCAGAGCCCCGCGAGCGCGGGCGCGGCGGCGCCCGGGTGTCGCTTGACCAGATCGGTGACGCAGATCGACATCGTTCCCTCCTTCAAGCGGAAGCCGGCCGCCGGACCTTCGATCCGAGCCGCTCCTCCACGCTGCGCGACAGGCGCGCGAACGGGAGGCTCAAGCCAAGGTAAAACAGCGCCACCACGAGGCCGAGGCCGAGGTGGTCGCGCATGGCGCTGGCGAGGCTCGTGTACGTCTTCGTGAGCTCGGTCAACGTGACGACCGAGATGAGCGAGCTGTCCTTGAGCAGCGCGATGAAATCGTTCGTCGTCGGTGGCAGGGCCACGCGGATCGCCTGCGGCAAGGCCACGTGACGCAGCGACGCGAGCTTCGACAGCCCGAGCGTCCGCGCCGCATCCATCTGCCCGGAAGGCACGCTCCCGAGCCCGGCGCGGTAGTTCTCCGCCTCGGCCGCGGCGTAGTTCAACCCGAGCGCGATCACGCCCGCGACGAACGGCGAGAGCGTCACGCCGAGCTCGGGCAGGCCGAAGTAGACCATCGTGAGCTGCACGAGCAGCGGCGTGCCGCGGAAGAGCTCGATGTAGCCCACGGCGAGCCACTGGAGCGGCTTCGGCCCGTAGACCCGCGCGAGCGCGAGCGCCATGCCGAGCGTCACGGCCACGGCCATCGCGAGGACCGAGACCACGAGCGAGAGCAGCGCGCCCCGCGCGAACAGGCGGAGCGTCGCCGGGTATCGCTCCGTCACGCGTGACCAGAACGGAAGGGGTTTTCCGACGGCGGCGCGCCACGCGTCGTGCGCCTCGGCGACGGCCGTGGACGGAGGCGCAGGCCCCCCGAGCAGCTTTTCGGTGGGCTCGTTCCAGAGGCCCCAGCGCGCATAAAGCGCGGCGAGCGTGCCGTCCTTCGCGAGCTCGTCGATCGCCCCGTTCACCGCGGCGAGCGTCTCGGCGTCGCCCTTCGGAACGCCCACCGCATACGAGACCTCGCCGAACGAGCCGTCGACGACCTCCAGCGCGGGATCGATCGCCCCGTAATAAAGCGTGATCGGATCGTCGAGGAGGACCGCGTCCGTGCGGCCGATCCGCAGGTCGTCGTAGATGTCGTTTTGCCCGCCGTCGTAGGTCTTCACCTCGGCGCCCTCGCGCTCCGCGAGCCGCGCGGCGAGTGATCCGGGCAAGGTGCCGAGCTTGCGCCCGCGGAGCGCGGTGAGCGTGCGCGGCGCGCCGGCGTCGCCCTTGCGCACCGTGAGCCGCATGGCCGCGACGTAATAGGGCCGCGACAGATCGGCGACGCGCTTCTTCTCTTCGGCGACCTCGATGCCGTTCACGACCACGTCGAAATCGCCGCGGGCGAGCAACTCGAGGAGGCCGTCCCACTGCCCCTGCACGGGCCTCGCGCGCACGCCGAGCTTTTTCGCGAGCGCGGCGGCGAAATCCACCTCGAAGCCGATGAGGTGGTTCGGATCCATCGGATCCTGGAAGACGTAGGGCGCGCCGCCCTGCGAATCGTTCCCCCAGCGCAGCTCACCGCGAGCGCGGGCCTCGGCGACGGCGTTCCTCGCCGGCGCGGGCGCCGTCTCAGTCTCCTCGGCGTACGCCCTTCCAGGGACGACGAGCGCGAGGAGCGGGAGCAGGAGAAGAAGCGTGACCGCGAGGCGACGCTTGCGCATCTTTTTCTTCGAGCACCTCCTACCGGGAAGGATCCCGAACGAGCGCGAAGGATGCGGGACCAGCGGGACGAACGCAAGACCTTTGAAGGCCTTCAAACCGCGCTGGAAGGCACGAGGAGCCGCTCGAGCGCGGCGCGGATCCGATCGGGGATCGGCGTCGGTTTTCGGCTCACCCGATCCACGAAGACGTGGACGAAGTATCCCTCGGCGGCCACGAGCGCCTCGCCGCGCGGAAAGAGCCCGATCTCGTAACGCACGCTGGAGCGGCCGAGCTTGCCCACGCGTAGCCCCGCGTCGATGTCCGTCGGGAACGACACGCCGCGCAGGTACCTGCAATGCGACTCCGCGGCCACGCCGATCACGTCGCCCCGCTCGATGTCGAGCCCGCCTTCGCCGATGAGCCAGCGATTGATGACGGTGTCGAAATACGAGTAATAAAC
This sequence comes from Polyangium sp. y55x31, assembly GCF_029946505.1. Taxonomy (GTDB): domain Bacteria; phylum Myxococcota_A; class Polyangia; order Polyangiales; family Polyangiaceae; genus Polyangium. The sequence goes on along the minus strand of NZ_JARZHG010000033.1, from coordinate 14,595 downwards.
GACGTTGTTGACGTGGCCGTAGATGTCGTTGTCCATCCACCGCGTCGGAATGACGAGGAAGTGAGGGTAGCCGTCGCGCCCGATCGTCTCGCTCATGGCGCAACCCATACACGAAACGGACAGCGGGCGGGGGCTCGCGGGCGAGGGGAGCCGCCACGGCCATCGGGTCCTCTCATCCATGCGGCTCGAGCCCGCGGAAAAACCTCAGACACGCGCGCTTTGTCCTTGAGTTCCACGACCCCTCGCCGTTAGTGTGACGTCAAATGATCGGCGCCCTTTCCCCTTCTCCCGGCATCGTCGATGCTGGCCGCGCGAGGCGGCGAGGGGAAGCACGTCCGGGCGTCGTGGTCACGGTGCTCGCGGTTCTCGCGCTCGTCTTGGTCTTTTTCGGCGGCGAGGGCGCATGTTTCGCGGCGGATCTCGCGCCCGTGGTGAACGGCGGGGGCAAGGTCGTGCCGAAGGTCGCGCGATTCGCGTCGCCGGGCGGACGGCGTTTCGAGGTCGCACGATTCGCTTCGAGCGGTCCGCATCGACATCCGCCGCCAGAAGCCGAGCACGAGCGCGGCGATCTTCCTTCGCAATCGTCGTCCTTGTCGTCGACGCGGTCGCGGACCTCGGAAGCCAGCACCCCCGTGATCGACCCTCCGACCGGAGCGCTGCCCTGGGCTGACGCCCGCATCGAGTCGAATCGCCTCCACGCCGAAGAGCGCCCCCGCGAGATCACCCTTCGCCTCGAAAAAGCTGGCTGTGTCTCCGAGCGCCGCACGCCGCAAGAAGCCCGCGCCCCTCCGCGCCCGTCGCGGGGCTCTGCCTGAGCCCATCGATCGCCATTTCCACCGTTGAAAGGCGCGCGACGAGCGCCGCGTGAGTCTCCCTCGGCCCTTTGCCGCGAGCGGAGCCCATCGCCTCGTCGTGCTCCGCTGGCATTGGCTCGGAGTGGGACATTGCAACAGCTCGTCCAGATCGATGGTTTGACCGTCCGTTGCCCGGCCGACGAGGTGGAGCGGGTACGCTCGCTCGTCCGCGCAGCCGACGGGACCGGCCATGTGCCCGCGAAGGTCCTCGTCCTCTTGTTTTCCTGGCATCCGGAGCGCCACCGGACGACGTCCCTCGCCACCGCGCTCGGGTGGCTGGGGGCCGAGATCATCGACGCGGCGACGTGACGCTCGCGTCGATTGTTGCTCGGCGGAGAACAGTGTGTCTCTCCAGCGTGCTCTTCCGCGAGCGACGGGGCGGGTGCATCCTTCCTCGGTCCCACGCGAGGAGAAGAATGCATGAGCCAGGAACGTGAAGAGGGCCTCACGCGCCGCCAGGCGATCGTCGCAGGCATCGCCGGAGCGGCGACGATCGCGGCGATCCCGGGCGCGCTGGGCGGCGCCGCCGAACCTGCGGCGGACGAGCGCGAGAAGCCTTCGGTCCCGGGGCGTTTGCCCGTGGTGTTCCTGCCGCACGGCGGCGGTCCGTGGCCGTTCGTCGACGTCGGGATGGGCAAAGCGGAGTTCGACGAGCTCGCGGGCTACCTGCGCTCGATCCGCGCGCTGCCGAAGACGCCGCCCAAAGCCTTGCTCGTCGTATCGGCGCACTGGGAGGAGCCGGTGCCGACGGTGATGACGGCCGAGCGCCCGCCGATGTTTTACGATTATTACGGCTTCCCGCCCGAGTCGTACACGCTGCAATGGCCGGCGCCCGGCGCGCCGGAGCTCGCGGCGCGCGTGCGCGAGCTGCTCGGCGCGGCGGGGTTCGAGACGGCGACGAACGCGAAGCGCGGCTTCGATCACGGGACGTTCGTGCCGCTCAAGCTCACGTATCCGGACGCGGAGGTGCCGACGATTCAGCTCTCGCTGAAGCTCGGGCTCGATCCGGAGGAGCACCTCGCGATGGGCCGCGCGCTCGCGCCGCTGCGCGACGAGGGCGTGTTCATTCTCGGCAGCGGCATGACGTATCACAACATGCGTGGCTTCCGGGATCCGAGCGCGGGCGCGGTGTCGGAGGCGTTCGACGGCTGGCTCCGTGAGACGATGGCGCTGCCGTCGAACGAGCGGGATGCGCGTCTCGCCGCATGGGCGAGCGCGCCGGCCGCGCGGCTCGCGCATCCGCGGGAGGAGCACCTTCTGCCGCTGATGGTGGTCGCCGGGGCGGCGGGCGCCGATCGGGGGACGACGGCGTACAATGGCGCGGTCTGGGGGAAGCGTTTGTCGGCGTATCACTTCGGGTGAGGTGAGCGCGGCGCCGGAGGGCGATTTTTTTCCCGCCTCGGGGTGAGACATCCGCGTAGGATGCCGCCCCCATGAAGCGACTCTTCGTCGGTCTTTCTCTCGGCAGTCTCCTCCTCGTTGCTTGTAGCGACGGCTCCAGCGAAAACACGAGCACGAGTTCGAGCTCCAGCGGCGGCGGCATGGCCGGCGCGGGGGGCGTCGGTGGCACGGGCGGCGTCGGCGGTACGGGCGGCGTCGGCGGTATGGGCGGCGCGGGTGGCCTCGGCGGCATGGGCGGCGGCGGCAGCGGAGGAGTGGGCGGCGCTGGCGGCGGCGGAGGAATCGGCGGCAGCGGAGGAATCGGCGGCGCCGGTGGGGCAGGGGGCATGGGCGGCGCGGGCGGCGCGGCTGGAAACGGCGGCGGGGGCGGCGCTCCCGCTTGTGTCGTCGATGGCGTGGTAAAACCCCCGGAGCAGTGCGACGACGGCAACCTCGTCGACGGCGACGGCTGCGATCAGGATTGTACGTACTCGTGCGTCAATCCCGCGACCGATTGCCCCGCGGCGCCGGCTTGTCAGCAAAACGCGTGTCTCGCGAACCATACCTGCATCGCCGTCCCCGACCCCGCGCAGAACGGCACCACGTGTGGCCCGAACGCGACCTGCAAGGCCGGCGTCTGCACGGCCGCGGTCTGCGGCGACGGCGTCGTCCAGGGCGGCGAGCAATGCGATTTCGGCGCGGCGAACGGCCCGAATGCCGGGTGCGAGGCGAACTGCACGTTCTCGTGCACCAAGGGGCCGGACTCGTGCCCCGACGCCGAGACCTGCAATGGCGTCGAGACGTGCACGACCGTGATGAACGGGGCGAACGTCGGGCAGAAGTGCATGCCGGGCGTGCAGCTCCTCGATTGCTCCGCGTGTGCCGGCGGCGTCTGCGCCTCGGGCGTGTGCAAAGCGTCCGTCTGCGGCGACGGATGCATCGACCCGATGAAGGGCGAGCAATGCGAGCCGCCGGGCACCGTCCTCTGCGACGCGATGTGCAAGACCGCCCCCGCGGCCATGTGCGGCAATGGCATCCGTGAAGTCGGCGAGGATTGCGACGACGGGAACCAGGTGAACCTCGACGGCTGCGACGGGGTCTGCAAGTTCGAGCAAGACCTGCGGTCGAACTATCTGAAGATGCAGTTCGGCACCACCGACGCGTTCTGCGGGAACACGAATCGGCTCGGCCAGGCGATCGACGCGGGCGTGGCCGGCAGCCAGGTCCAGAGCTACATCGATCAGGGCGTCAATGCCGGGACGTCGGGCTTCCTCGCCAAGATGTTCGGCCTCGCGAGCCTCGTCGGTGTCGACGATCCGTCGGTCGAGCTCGGCGTCGTCCGCGCGACGCCCGTGGCGGGCGCGGGCTACAGCGGTTCGAACGATCTCGATTGGTGGTACAACACGAACACGGTCACGCTCGACGCGGCCAGAAACCCGCTCGACAAGCTCACGGGCAGCATCATGGGCGGTGTCTTGAATGCGGGCCCCGGCTCGATGAGCATGGCCATCAATTTCTTCCCGAGCGGCTCGACGCTCCTCCGGATGTCGAGCGCGAAGCTCCGCGTCTCCGTTGGCGCGGGCTCGACGCCGCTCGCGTCGAATGGGACGCCCCCCGGCCACCTCGTCTCCGAGCACCTGAATCCCTCTTTGCAGAGCTTCGCGAGCCTGGGGCAAAAAGACGCCACGTTCTCCGGCCTGCTCTGCGGCAACATCGGCGTGCGGTCGTTCGCGCAGACGCCCGTTCCGCCCGAGCTCTTGCCCGGCGGCATCTTCGCGTGCACGGAAGGCTACGGCGCCGCGAATACGTTCCTCGACGTGCTCGTCTCCGGCTGCACGATCAACGTGGGGTTCGTGGTTCCAGCCATCTACCCGACGCAACCCGACCAGGCCGATCCGGCCGTGCCCGTCGGCGGGGCCGGCGCGCCCTACAAGCTGACCGTCAATGCGCAGAAGGTCGTCACGGGCTGCACCGACAAGAACAACGCCGCGGTGAACCTCTCCACCTGCCTCGACGCGGCCGCCTATTCGAGCTTCTTCCGGTTCGCAATGGGCCGCGTCATCCTCAAGTAGCCTGACAGCGCTCTCGAAGGCGATCGTCATGTCGTTTCGTGCGTGAAGCCACGAGAGGCAGGGCACGATTCCGCTTGGCATCGGCCGGGCGCCCGTGTTTTGCTGCTCGTTATGGCCTATCGCACGGTCGGAGCCGCGATTCACGAAGGTTCGTCCACCGTCATCCATCGAGGACAGCAGGATGACGACCCGACCCCCGTTGTCATCAAGCTCCCACGCGGAGACGTGACGCCGCGTGACATCGAGCGGCTCCGGCACGAGTATGCGATCCTGAAGAGCATCGACGCGCCCGGCGTGGTCAAGGCCCTCGCGCTCGAGCCGTCCGAGCGAGGCGTCGCGCTCGTGCTGGAGGCGCTCCCGGGCGAGACGCTCGCGGCGCTTCTCCGGGCGCGGCGCCTCGACGTGACGACGGCGCTGAAGATCGGCCGCAGTATCGCCGGCATTCTCGCCAGCGTCCATCAGCGCGGGATCGTCCACCGCGACGTAAAACCCCAGAATCTTCTCTTTCACGCGGACACCGGGAGCGTCTACCTCCTCGATTTCGGCCTGGCCATGCGAATGTCGGAGGCGCCCGGGCGTGCCTCCGCGGAGGCCATGGCGGGGACGCTCGCCTACCTCGCGCCCGAGCAAACGGGCCGGATGAGCCGGGCGGTGGATCATCGCGCCGATCTTTATGCATTCGGCGTCACCCTCTACCAGATGCTCACCGCGTCGCTGCCTTTCACGACCACCGACCCCGTCGAGCTCGTGCACAGCCACATCGCCCGTGTCCCCGCGGCGCCGCGGGAGGTCGATGGGCGTATCCCCGAAGTGGTCTCCGCGCTCGTCATGAAGCTCCTCGCCAAGGCGCCGGAGGATCGATACCAGAGCGCGCGCGGCGTCGAGCTCGATCTGGCCGCGTGCATTCGCCAGATCGAGGAAACGGGCAACGTCGAATCGTTCGTGCTCGGTCGCCACGACATCGCCTCAGCGCTGCACCTCCCGGAGCGGCTGTATGGGCGATCGGGCGAGGGGAAGGCCTTGCTCGATGCATTCGAGCGAGCGCGGCTCGGGCCTGCGGAGCTCGTCCTGATCGCGGGCCCGTCCGGGGTCGGCAAATCGGCGCTCGTCCACGAGCTCCGCCGAAGCCTGCCTCGCGACGGCGCGCGCTTCATCGCCGGCAAATTCGATCTCCTGAGCCAGAGCGTCCCGTACGGCCCCGTCATTCACGCGTTCCGCGAGCTCTCGCAGCAGCTCCTCGGCGAGAGCGCGGGCGAGCTCGCGTCCTTTCAGGCGCGGCTTTCGCGGGCGCTCGCGGGCAATGGTCGGGTCATCATGGATCTCGTCCCGGAGCTCGCGAACGTCCTCGGTCCGCAGCCCGCGCTCCCCGTCGTCGGGCCGGCCGAGTCGCAAAATCGCATGCGCCTCGTGCTCAAGAGCTTCGTGCAGGTCTTCGCGAGCCCGGAGAGGCCGCTCGTCCTGTTCCTCGACGATCTGCAATGGGCCGATCCGGGCTCGCTCAAGCTCCTCGAGGTCCTGCTCGCCGATCGTGATGGCCCCGGCCTCTTGATCCTCGGCGCATATCGCGACAGCGAGGTGGACGCGGCGCATCCCTTGATGGGGACCCTCGCCGCGCTGCGGAAAGAGGGCGTCGCGGTGAGCGAGATCGTGCTCCGATCGCTCGGCGCCCCGGAGCTTTCGCAATTGCTCGGCGACGCGCTCGCCGTGGACCCGCTGCGCGCGCGCCCGCTCGCCATGGCCGTGCTGGCGAAGACCCAGGGAAACCCGTTTTTCGTGGGCCAGTTCCTGCACGCATTGCACGAAGGCCAGCAAATCCGTTACGACGCCGAGCAATGCGCCTGGCGCTGGGACCTCGAGGCCATCGAGGCGCGCGAGGTCACCGACAACGTCGTCGATCTGATCGTCCGGAACCTCGCGCTCCTCGCGCCGGAGACGCAGCACGTCCTCCGCCTCGCCGCGTGCATCGGGCATGGCTTCACGCTCCAGACCCTCTCCACGATCGACGAGCTCTCGCCCGACCGGACCGCCGATGCGTTGCTCCCCGCGATTCGTGAGGGGCTCGTGGTGCAGGAGGCGCCCGATCGATACCGCTTCCTGCACAACCGCGTGCAGCAGGCCGCCCATGCGATGATCGACGAGGCGGATCGGGCCGCGACGCACCTGCGTATCGGGCGGCTCCTCCTCGCGGGGATGGAGCCCGGCGCGCCGGATCGGGCCCATTTCGAGGTCGCCTTCCACCTCAATCGTGGCGAGGCGCAGATGCAGGACCCTGCCGAGCGGCTCGCGCTCGCCGAGCGGAACCTCGATGTCGGTCGCAGGGCCAAGGCGTCGAATGCGTACGACGCGGCGGCCCACCATTTCCGCATCGGCACGACCTTGCTCCCGGAATCGGCCTGGCAAGACCTCCACGCGCTCACGTTCGCCCTGCACGAGGAGCTCGCGGAGTGTGATTACCTCTGCGGGCGCTTCGAGCAGGCCGAGGCCTCGTTCGATCGCCTCGTGGAGAGGGCCCGGTCGAAGGCCGACCTCGGGAACGTGTTCGCCAAGAAGCTCCGACTCTATCAGGTCGCAGGCAGATATGCCGAGGCCGTCGACGTCGGCTTCCAGGCGCTGCGACGTTTCGGCGTCGAGATCCCCGACACCGACGAAGGCGTGCAGGCCGCGACGACGCGCGAGATGCAGGAGGTCCAGGCGCTCCTCGGCGAAAAAACCATCGAGGCGCTCGTCGACGCGCCCGTGATGGCCGATCCCGAGCAGATCGCGCTGATGAGCATCTTGAACGAGCTCCTGTCCTGCTCGTACATCGGCCGCCCCGCGGTCTTCCCGCTCAGCACCATACGGGCCGTCCGCCATTCGCTCCGCCACGGCAATTCGCCCGCGTCCTGCTACTCGTACAGCTGCTACGCCGTCCTCCTCGTCACATTGGACCAGATCCCGACCGCCGTCGCGATCTCCGAGATGGCGATGGCGTTGAACGAGCGCTTCGCCGACGCCTCGTCGCGGGGCCGCGTGCTGCACGTGCACGGCAACCACATCCATTTCTGGGTCAACCATTACCGCACGTGTTTCCCCTTCGTCGAGCGCGCGTTCGACGCCTGCCTCGCCGTCGGCGAGCTCGTCAACGCGGGCTTTATTGCCCATTCGGTGACGTGGCTCGCCCTGGAGCGGGGGGACGCGCTCGACGACGTCGTCCAGTTTTCCGAGCGCTTCGCGGCCTTCGCGAAGCGGAGCCGGAACGAGCTCATTCTGCTTGGCATTCAGCTCACGCAGCAATTCGCCCGCAGCCTCACGCGCCCCTGGCTTCCGGATCGGCCTCTCGACGACGATCGATTCTCCGGGGACTTCGTCCTCGCGACCTTCACGCGCGCGGGCTTCCGCACGGGCATCGCCTTCTATCACATCACGTTGCTCATGCTGCATTACACGGCCGGGCGATACGAGGAGGCGGTGGCCTCGGCCGACCACGCGCGCGACGTCCTCGACGCCGTGCCGACCCTGCCCATCGAGCCGACGTTTTACCTGTACGAGGCGCTCGCCCTGCTGGCGCGTGGCCCCGTCGGGGATGCGGAGACCACGCGACGGGACCAGGTGCGGATCGACACGAGCCTCGACAAAATCGCGCGGTACGCCGAATTCGGCCCCGAAAACTACGAGCACAAACATCTTCTCTTGCGCGCGGAGGCGTCGCGCGTCGCGGGGCGCCACCTCGAAGCGGACGACCTTTACGACCGGGCCATCCTCTCCGCTCGGACGCACGGCTTCACGCCCTATGAGGCGCTCGCGAACGAGCTCGCCGGCCGGGCGCTGCTCGCGCGCGGCAGGCATCTCCTCGCGCCCGTGTATCTACGCGAGGCGCACGCCGCATACGTTCGCTGGGGCGCGACGCACAAGGCCGAGCGGCTCATCAAGGAGCACCCGCAGATCGTTGCCCACGGCCTCGCGCGCGTGCCCGCGACACACGCCTCCGCCAGCACCAGCACCTCCGCGGGCCGGGGTGTGGCCAGCGTGGTCGACATGGCCACGGTCCTGCGCTTCGGGCAGGCCCTCGCCGGGGAAATGGAGCTGCCGAAGGTGATCGCGCAGCTCATGCGTATCGTGCTCGCCAATGCGGGCGCCACGCGGGGAGCGCTGATCCTCGACCGGGACGGCGAGCTTCGAATCGAGGCGACGATGACCCTCGGGCCCGATACCGTCACGGTATGCGACGGAGGCCCGATGGATGCGTCTGCCGACCTGCCGATCTCGGTGATCCGGTATGCGGCGCGCACCCGCGAGGTCGTGGCGCTGGGCGACGTGGCGGCCGATTCGCGCTTCGCCAAGGACGCCTCCTTGCGTGGCCGTGGGGTCCTGTCGATTCTTTGCCTCCCGCTCGTGCACCGTCGCCGCCTCGTGGGCGTGCTTCACCTGGAGAACAACCTCGTCCGCGAAGCGTTCGGCGCCGAGCGGGTGGAGTTTTTGGAGCTGCTCTGCGCGCAGGCGGCGACGGCGCTGGAGAATGCGCTCCTCGTCGGGCACCTCCAGGAGGCGAGCCAGGCGCTTCGGCAATCGAACGAGCGGCTCGAAGCCGAGGTCGCCCAGCGGACCCACGATTTGCTCGAGGTCAACACGCGGCTCACGCAGGAGCTCGTCGAGCGCGAACGCTCCGAGCAGGCACGCGCGGCGCTCCAGGAGGAAATCATCCGCGTCCAGACCGATCTCCTCGTCGAGCTCTCCACGCCGCTGATTCCCATCACGGACGACATCCTCGTCATGCCGCTCATCGGCGAAATGGACGCGCGGCGCGCCGAGCGGGTGATGGATACGGTCCTGTCCGGGGCGTCGAACAGCGGGGCCCGGGTCGTGATCATGGATATCACGGGGATGAAGACCGTCGACGCCGAGGCCGCGTCCGCGCTGATCCGCGCGGCGTCCGCGCTGCGCCTGCTCGGGATGCAAGCGTGGCTCACGGGTGTGCGTCAGGAGGTGGCCCAGACGCTCATCGCCCTGGGGATCGACCTCGGCGGCATTCTCACGTTCGGGAGCTTGAAGCGAGGCGTCGCGCATGCGGCGCGCCTCGCGCGGATCACTTCTCGTTGAACACGTACTCGTGCTGGGCGTCGCGGATCGTCAGCGTCCGCTTCGCCCCGCCGCCGACCACGAATTCGACACCGAGAATGCCCGGCGCCGTGGTGACGAACGAGATCGTCCCGTCGGGGTTCTTCTTCGACGCGACCTCGCTCTTCCATTCGCCGAAATCGAAGATCGTCGCGGCGCCCGCGCGCGACACCTTGACGTCCCCGAGCGCCGCGCTCGTGTAATGGGCCGCGAGCTTCGCGGACTCTGCGGCGTCGGCCGGGATCGTGAGCAGCTTGCGCTCGGCGGCCATTTGATCGAAGTACATCTTGCCCATCGTCGCGATCTCGGTGTCCGCCTCGGCGTTGCCGTCGAACAGCACCTCGAGCAGCTTGCGCTGGAAGACGCTGCGGATGAGCCAGCCCGGGTCACCGTTCGTCAGGACCACGGCCCCGACGCCGTGCTCGGGCAGCCACATCATGTCGCTGTGGAAGCCGATGAGATCCCCGCCGTGATGCACCACGGTCACGCCCCATTTCTTGTCGACCATGAGGCCCATGCCATACGTCGCGTCCGGACTGATGGAAACCTGGGGCGCGCGCCGCGCGAGGAGGATGTCCTTCTCGATGTATTGTTTCCCGTCCGGCAGTTTGCCCTCGGCGAGCTCCATCTGGACGTACTTGAGCACGTCGTTCACCGTGGCCCATGCGCCGCCCGCCGGGCGCACCGGAATGACGGCGTCGTTCACCGCCGCGGTGGCGCGCGCCGGCTTGCCGTCGACGTCCTGCGCGTGCGGAGCCGCGTAATTGCCGGTCTGCGCGCGCTTGAAATCGAACGTGGCCCCCTTCATGCCGAGCGGCTCGAACACGCGTGTGCGCATGGCCTCGTCATACGCCTTTCCGAGCTCGAGCTTCGGGAACGCCACGTGCCCGCCGAGGAACCCGGCCGCCGCCGCGAGCGGATTCGAATACTGGAAGAGCTCTCCGAATTTGCTCGTCGGCTGCATCGTCGCGAGCGTCCCGAGCGCGCCCTCGGGCGTCACGCCCTGGAACTGGAAGATCCACTCGAGATCCTGCCGCGGCATCCCCGTACACGCGCAGATGAGGTGCTTGACCAGCACGCGGCTCGTCGTGTCCTGGTCGCCGAGCTTGAACGAAGGCAAGAGCGCCGTCGCCGGCGTCTCCCACGTGAGCTTCTTCTCCTCGACGAGCTTCGCGAGCATCAGCGTCGTCAGCGCCTTCGTATTCGACGCGATGATGTACTTCGTGTCCGCGTCCACGGTCGGCTTCTTGCCGAGCTCGCGCGCGCCGAATCCGCCGGCGAACACCACCTTGCCGCCCTGGATGAGGCCGATGGAGACGCCCGGCACGCCGAGCTTTTGCTGGGCCGTCTCGACGAACTTCCCGAGCGCGGCGATCCGCGCCTGATCGAGCGTATTCGCCTTTTTCCCGGCGAACGACTCGCGCGCCCGGCCCTTGGGCAAGAGGCGCCCGTAAATCTGCCCGACCTGAGCGCCGCGCTTCTCGCCGACGGCCTGCGCCATATCGTAGATCACCACGGTCCACGTGTCGTTCGCGAACCGCGCCATGACGCCGACGTCGCGTTTTTCGTTGGGCGAGGTCTGATAATCGTAGATCTTGATGCGACTCCAGCCGTCCTTGTCGGGGGCGTCGACCGTCGACTTGAGCGGCCATTTCTTGTCGGCGCCGTACGCCGCCCACGCGAGCGCGACGGCGGCGTCCGCGTCCTTCGCCTGGACATCGACGAGCGCGATCCGCGAGCCCGCCTCGGGGGCTTCGAGGATCGTGGCCTGTCCCTTCACGCTGATCGTCCAGCCGTTTGGCGCGATGAACGTGTTTCCAGAGACCGTGGTCTTCGGCGTATCCGCGGCGAGCCGTTCGCCGGCGACCGCAGGCGGCGCCGGGGCCTCGGGCGCGGCCGTGGGCGTGGCGGAGGCGGCGGGCGTGGAAGAACGAGCCGGCTCCACGGGCGGCGTGGGGGCCGTGGGTTCCGGTGAGGAGGAGCAGGCGGCGAGGGTGACGAGCGCGATAGCAGGTAGCAGCGAACGCATGGCGCGCAATCTACACGCGCGCGCCTGGCAGGCAAGTTCTATTCTTCCCGCGTTTGCGGCAGCGTGTATTCGAGCAGGATTGCGCCGCCGGCCTCGGTGAAGAACAACGTCCTCAAATCGATCAAGTTCCGCGTGGGCTGCATGCCTCCCTCCGTCGTCACGCCATACGCGTGCACGAGCTCCGCGCCGATCCCCTGCACGACCGCGCCGACCTCGAGATCGTAGGCCACGGGCGTCACGAGGTAATCGAAGGCCTTGAAATACCGGAGCATGTCCTCGCCCGATTGCACGAACAGGTAATTGCCGCCGCGGCTGTTCGCGATCGCATGGATCACCGACTGGTGGAAGTTCTCCCCGACCCCGAGCGCGGTCAGGCCGATCCGGCGGCTCGCCTGCTCGGTCACGAGCCGCACGAGCGAGGCCGTATCCGTCACGCCGGTGTTGAGCCCCGCGTCCGAGATGAGGATCACGCGGTGCTCGTAGCCCGGCAGGCGATCCACGTTTTCGCGGACGAGCGTGAATCCATCACGCAGGCCGGCTTCCAGGTTCGTCGAGCCGCGCGTGTTCAGGGCCTTCACCTTCGCGATGAGCGCCGGCTTGTCGCGCACGGGCGCGGGCCGGACGAGGATCTCGCTGTTCGTCTCGAAGAGGACGATGGACAGCAGATCCTCCTCGTCGAGCTCCTCGATTGTCCGGACGAGCGCGTCCTTGGCCCATTCGAGCCGCGATTTTGTGGTGCCGTCCGTGGCTTCCATCGAGCCGCTGACGTCGAGCACCACCGCGAGGTTCAGCGGATCGCGATGGAAGGCCTCCGCGGTCGTCGACGAGCCCATTCCGAGCTGCACGTAGAGCCTGCGTTTCTCGGAATCCACGGCGACGGCCGGATTCACGCAGACGAGGGACGAGCAGGCCTCCGCGCCGGTGAGCGGCAGTGAAAACTCGCGCAAGAATCCCTCGACCGTGAGCACCTCGGCCTTGGGGACGCTTCCATCCCGCACGAGCTTGCGGAAATACCCGAACCCCTGCGCCCCGCCGCCGCCCAGGGCGAGCCCGCCCCCGGCCCCACCTCCGGCAACACTCATCGCCCGGAACAGCATCATGGGAGGCGACGAATAACCGCCGACGGGCGGACGACCTTGCGCCATGTTCGCCGCGAGGGAGCGCGTCAGATCCAGGATTTTCGCGACATCGTCATCCTCGCGAAGTCGCGGGCTCGCCAGGACGCGGGCGTCCATGTTCTGGATTTCGGTGACCAATGCAGAAGCGACGGCCTTGCGGGGCGTCGCGCAATCGATGATGACCCGCCTGATGTCGGCGCGAACGGGAGTGAGCAGGCAGGCTTTTTCGTACCGGCCGAGGAAATCGACGAGTGTCTGGGCGGTCTGCGCCAGGAAAATCGTCTTTTCGATCCCCGGATCGGTCGCGACGAGGCCGGGGCCTCCCAGCGGCGGGATTTCGAGGGATCGGGATCTCGATTCGGTGCGTGCATTGTCTGCTCGCTCGTAATGCCAGGAGACCTCGACGCGCCCCGCCGCGAGCGCGGGGCGTGCGAAGAGGACGAGCGTCGCGAGGAACAAGAGGAGCTGCATGGAAACCTCCTTCCCGGGCCGGGCCCGGGTGCGGGGAGGAGGCAAGACGGGCGCCCTCCTGCGGACGCGCCGCGTGACGGGAAGGCGCGGATAATGAGGTTTTTGACCCGCGCCTGTGGAGGACGTATCCTGAGCTTCAGCACGACATCCCACGCAAGCAGCGAGAGACAGCCATGACGACTGCGGAGTTTTTCACGGCGAGAGGGGTCCGTCTTCGCCGACGAGCCGAGCGCCCAGGCGATCTCAACTGGCTTTTCCTCCCCGGCGGCCCAGGGATCGGGTCGGAGAGCTTGCACGAGCTCGCCGACGCGCTCGATGTTCCGGGCGCCATCTGGATGGTGGATTTGCCGGGCGATGGCTCCAATGTCGCGCCGCCCGGCGCGCCGGCGAATCCATTCGAAACATGGCCGCAGGTCCTGCTCGAGGCCGCCTCGGCGCTCCCGAACTGTGTCTACGCCGGCCATTCCACCGGCGGGATGTACCTGCTCTCCGTGCCGGAGCTCGAGGCGCACATCGTCGGGTTGGCGCTCCTGAGCTCCGCGCCCGATGCCGGCTGGAGGTCCCATTTCTTCGAAATGACGAAGCGGAACCCGCTGCCCGAGGTGGATGCCGCGTCCCGGAGATACGAGGCGGAGAAGACCAACGAACGGCTCCGCGACGTCGCGGTCGCGTCGGCGGAATGGAATTTCACGCCGGAGAGCGTGGAGATCGGGCGGGAGCTCCTGGGGCGCATGCCATACAATTTCGAGGCCGTCGACTGGTCCGACCGGGCCTTCGACGAGAGTTACGTCTCCAGGTGGTGGCCTCGAACGTTGCCGACCCTCATCGTGAGCGGCGCGGAGGATCGGATCGTATGGCAGGCGCTCTGGGACCGACCCGAGTTCCAGGGGCGAAACGTCCTTCGCCGGACGGTGGAGGGCGCCGCGCATTTCCCGTGGATCGAGCGGCCCGAGGCGGTGCGCTCGGCATTTCAGGAGCTGGCCGCGAGGATCCTTCAGGGCAGATAGGGAGAAGCGGCGCTGCTGGCCGCGGCCATGTCCGCAGGACCGTGCTCTCTCCGCCCCAAGCTGGGCCCTCGGCACGCCATCGTGGTATCCTGGCGGCCATGAACTTGCTTCGACCGTCATCCTTACCCCGGATCCGGCAGCTCGCGCGCCTCGCGGTCCTGCCGCTCATCATCTTCGCCGGCTCGTGTTACCAGGGCCCGAGCTGCAACCTCAACTTCGACCAATGCCAGGGCGATTCGGAGTGCGGGCCGGGGCTCATCTGCGCCCAGGAAGGTTTTTCCTTCGGCCTCGCATGTATCTCCGCGACGGAGTGCCAATCCAACGCGGACTGCCCGTCCGGCTCGACCTGCGACCAGCGCGCCACGCTCCCCGCCGACAACCCCTTCGGCGGCGACTTCGTCGGCAAAAAGGTCTGTAGCTGCGGATCGCTCTGCGGCGGCGGCGGCATCGGAGGCTTCGGCGGCGCCGGAGGCTCCGGCGGCGCGGGCGGCAGCGGCGGCGAAGGCGGCAGCGGCGGTGCCGGCGGCAGCGGAGGCGCCGGCGGAATCGGCGGCGCGGGCGGCAGCGGCG
>NZ_JARZHG010000032.1 GCF_029946505.1 Polyangium sp. y55x31 | reverse complement strand
CGTCGCCCTCGGCGGCGCCGCCGTCACCACCGCCCCGCGCCTGACCGCCGGGACCACCCCCGCGCCCGCGGTCGCCGCCGCCGCCGCCCCCGCCTCCGCGTCCGCCGCCGCCCCCGCGGCCGCCGCTGCCGCCGCTGCCCCCGCGTCCGAGGAGAGCGTCGCCTTCGAGCCAGACGCCGCCGCGCCCCTGCTCGACGACACACGCCTCGCCGCCGTCAAAGCCGCCGTGGCCCGCGAGGCCTACGTGGAAGCCGCGAAGGAGCTCGACGCCGTCCTCGCCGCCGAGCCGCGCCCCTCGAAGGACGACGAGCACGCCTTCCGCTACCAGCTCGGCCGCCTCCGCGCGCTCGCCGGGGATCCGCTCGGCGCCGCGCGCGCGTACGGCGAATCCGCCGCGATCGGCGGGCCCCTCGAAGGATACGCCCGCTACCAGGCCGCCGACCTCTCCGTCCGTGCAGGCGAGCACGCCGAAGCCCTCCGCCACCTCGACAAGGTCCCCGCCGATCTGCCCGTCGCCTCCGACGTGGGCCTCCTCCGCGCCGACGCCCTGCTCGGCAAGGGCGACCTCGACGCGGCGCTGCCGCATTACCGCGCCTACCTCGGCAAGACCGGGCATCCGCCGCGCTGGGTCGAGGTCTCGCTGAAGGTCGCCCGCGCCCTGCTGCAAAAGCCGTCCGAGGAGCATGCCGAGGAGGCCATCGGCCTCGCGCGGCGTGTCCTCTACGAGGCGCCCTCCGGCGCGGGGAACGGCGAGGCGAAGTCGATCGAGACCGACGCCCTCGGCAGTTTGCCCTTCCCGCGCCGCAAGGCCTTCGAGACCCCGAGCCAGGACGACCTGCTCTCCCAGGCCAAGCGCCAGCTCGACGCCGGCCAGAGCCGCGAAGCGCTGCGCACGACCGACGGCCTCATCGCCGATCCCCTCGCCGCGAACCCCGGCGACCTCGGCTGCGGCGCGTGGATGGTCCGCGCCGAGGCCCTCGCGCGCCTGAAGAAAAAGCCCGAGGCCGAGAGCGGCTTCGGCACCGCGATCGAGCGTTGCGCCGGCACGCCCCGCCGCGTCGAGGCCCTCTGGCACGGCGGCAAGGCCTCCGCCCGCGCCGGCAGCCACGGCGAAGCCATGCGACGGTACGGCCTGCTCGAACAGGAGTTCGCCTCGCACAGGCTCGCCGACGACGCGCGCTTGAAGGGCGCCCTCGCCGCGCGCGAGCTCGGCGACGAGGTGCGCTTCACGCAGATGCTCACGAAGATGCCCGACGACTACCCGCAGGGCGACATGACGACCGACGGCCTCTTCGAGCTCGCCCTCGCGCGCATGACGAAGCGCGACTGGGCCGGCGCCGTCGCTCCCCTCGAACGCGCCCTCGAACGCGCCCCGCGCGAGCGCGTCTACTACGCGGCCGGCCGCCTGCCCTACTACCTCGGCCGGGCGCGGCTCGAAACCGGCGCGATCGATCAAGGCAAGGAGCTACTCGCCTCCGTCATCCGCGACTACCCGCTCTCGTTTTACATGTCGCTCGCCTACGCGCGCCTCGCGGACAAGGACCGCGCCGCGGCCGATCGCGCGCTCGACGAGGCGCTCGCGCGGGAAGGCGCGACCGCTCCCTCGCCGCCGCCGAAGAGCCCCTCCTTCGGCAAGCCCGAGTTCCTCCGCGCGCTCGCGCTCGCGCGGCAAGGCGAGTCGCGGCTCGCGCGCATCGAGCTCGATCGCCTCGGCGTCGGCGCTCGCACCGCGCCGCCCGAGGTCCTCTGGGCCGCGGCGCTGCTCTTCTCGCGCGCCGGCTCGCCGAAGGAAGCACACCAGATCCTGCGCACCGCGACGAACACGATCCCCACGGGCCGCGCCGAGCTCACGGACTGGACCGATCACTACCCTGCGGGCAACTGGCGCTCGGCCTGGGAGATCGCCTTCCCGCGCCCGTACGTGGCCGTCGTCGCCGCCGAGGCGCAACGCAGCGGCATCCCCGAGTCCCTCGCCTACGCGATCATGCGCGAGGAGAGCGCCTTCGATCCGCGCGTCGTCTCGAGCGCCGCCGCGGTCGGCCTGATGCAGCTCATCGTGCCCACGGCGCAGCGCATGGCCAAGCCCCTCAAGCTGAAGGGCGACGCGGAGTCGCTGAAGCGCCCCGAGATCAACATCGCGCTCGGGTGTCGCTACCTGTCGGTCCTGCGCGCGAAGTTCCAGGACAACCCGCTCCTCGCGATCCCCGGGTACAACGCCGGCGGCGGCAAGCCGAAGGACTGGGTCGACGAGCGCCCGAACGAGGATTTTGATCTTTGGGTCGAGCAGATCCCCTACGAGGAGACGCGTCTCTACACGAAGCGCGTGATGACGAGCATGGCCGCGTACGACTTCCTCTACGGCAAAGGCAAGTCCGGCGAGGCGCTCGCGGCGCCGCTTTTTGCGAGCCCGGCGGCGCGTAGCGCCCTGGCGGCGAAGGCCCCGTAGGACTCATTCGCCCTCGGGGCGCCGCCATCGCGTGGTGAGCTGATCGGTCTCGCGCTGGAGGCCGTGCGCGCGCATGGCCTCCACGACGAGCCCCGAGCACTCCGCGCTGTACACGGACGACGCGGCGATGCGTGGCCACGACGGTGCATGGTGCAGCGGCGTGGTCGAGCAGAGCAGCTCCGTCACGCCGCGGAGGTCGCACACGCACTCCTCGGGCTTGATCCCGCTCATCAGGCCGTCGACCCCGACGTCGGTGGCGAGGTTTCCCATGATCTTGTTCCACTCCGCCCGCTGCTCGTCGGTCAGCTCGACGTCGGGCGGGAGCGCAGGCCCGGGCTTCTCGATCACGCGCAGGGGTTCGTCGCCGGTGCGCGTGTACAGGAAATAATCGCCGATCCGCACGGCCCACCCGAGCTCGAACCAGAACAAGACCATGGACGCGCCGCGCACGCTCGGGTGCAGCGCGTCGTTCGGGTTCGACGTGAGAAGCGCCTGCAAGGCCTTGACGTACTTGGCTGCCACGGCCTCGACCACCTCGCGCTTCGGCGCCTTGCCGAGCCAGTACTCCGGCGGCTGGAACGTCTCCCAGCGAGGGTTCGGCGCGTACCCTCGCACGCCGCGCAGGTGGAGCACCCGCACGATGCGGCTGTAGTGATACCGGTCGATGCGGAACGCCGGATACTCTTGCTCCGTGAATTTCCAGAGGAGCTGATCACAGGCTTCGTAGTGCACGTGGCCGTTGGGCACAGCGTCCGTCCTTTCGAGGTGTGTCCGGGGAGCATACGCAGGGGAGCAGGATCGGGGGCGTGTCCTCTAGGCGTGTCCCGGCGGCAGTTCTGGTAAGGTTCGCCCCGCATGACCACTTCGAGCCCGGCCGAGAAGCTCGTCGGCGCGACCCTCAACCGGCGCTTTCGGCTCGTGCGCCTGCTCGGCGAGGGCGGCATGGGCGCCGTCTACGAAGCCGAGAGCGTGCAAGGCGAGGGCAAACGCGCTGTAAAACTCCTCCACGAGGAGTTCACCCGCATCCCCGAGGTCCGCGACCGCTTCCTCGCCGAGGTCACCGCCACGAAGAACCTCGTGCACCCGAACGTCGTGCCGATCCTCGAATCGGCCGTCGCCGAGGACGGCTCGCCCTACCTCGTGATGGAGCTGCTCCGCGGCCAGTCGCTCGGCGACAAGCTCGACGGCGGCGTCATCGTCCCCGTGCCCGAGGCCTATCGCATCACGAGCCAGATCCTCGCGGCCCTCTCGGCCGCCCACGCGCAACGCGTCGTCCACCGCGATCTCAAGCCGGACAACGTCTTCGTCGCCAAGGATCCGGGCGGCAACGAGGTCGTGAAGATCCTCGATTTCGGCATCGCGAAGGTGATGGATGCCGCGGGCGGCATGGGCAACAAGACCCGCACCGGCGCGCTCATCGGCACGCCCGGGTACATGAGCCCCGAGCAGATCAAGAGCGCGAAGAACGTCGATCCGCGCAGCGATCTCTGGTCCGTCGCGACGATCCTCTACCAGATGCTCACGGGGCAGCTCCCGTTCGACGCGGACAACGACTTCACGCGCCTCACCGCCGTCATCGTCGGTCACCCGACCCCGATCACGGTCTTCGCGCCGCACCTCGATCGCTTCACGTCCTTCTTCGATCGCGCCCTCGAGAAGGATCCGAACAAGCGCTTCCAGAGCGCCGACGAGATGGCCCAGGTCCTCGCCGCCCTCGTGCGCGCCGAGGCGCCCGAGGTCGTGGTGAACGTCGGCTGGAAGCCGCAACAAGAGAGCGCCGCGACGCTGGCCTCGGCCGCCACGACCGTCATGCCCGCCGTCGGCGCGATGATGCCGACGGGCCAGACGCCGCCGCCGATGGCGCCCGTCTCGGGCTCGTTCGCCGTCGCCGACACGGATCCCGCGGCCTCGCCGCGTCATGGCGCGCCCGCGCCCGCGCCCGCGCCCGGCGCCGTGCTCTACCCGCCGCAACCGGCGGGCGGCACGCAGATGAGCGCCGAGCCGCGCAACGTCGCGCCCGCGCCTCGTTTGCCCCCGCAAGTGGCCATCGTGCCTCCGCCGCCTCTGCCGCAGCAGAAGGGCGGCGTCCCCGTGCCGCTCGCCGCGGCGATCGCGATCGGCACGCTCGTGCTCGGCATCCTGATCGGCTACCTCGCGGGAGGCTCGTGACGTGGCTCCGCTCCTGCTCACGGCCCGCTTCGCCGCGGCGCTCCTCGGCGCCGCCTCGCTGGTCGTGAGCCTCGCGAGCCCGCGTGAAGTCGCGGCCGCCGATCCTGCGCCGCGCTTCATGGTCGTCGACCTGCACACCGACGTCCCCTGGCAGGTCCACGGCAAGGGCCGCTCGCCCAAGCTCACCGAGGGGCAAGCGCGCATCGAGGCACTGGAAAAAGGCGGCTACGGCGGCGTCGTCCTGCCGATCTACATCTCCGACAAGATCAAGGGCGGCCCGAAGATCGACGACGCGGAGGCGATCTACCGCGCCGCCGTCTCGATCGTCGAGGCGAGCTCGATCTTCCTGCCCCTCGGCTCGCGCATGGCCGAGCCCGATCGCATCAGCACCTTCCTCGCGATCGAAGGCGCGGGCGCGTTCGCCGAGGACATCACCGCGATCGATCGTTTCATCGATCGAGGCGTCCGCCTCGTGAGCCTCGCGCATGCGAGGAACAACAAGCTCGCCTCCGCGGCGACCGGCGGCGGCGCGAAGTACGGCCTCACGGACCTCGGCAAGGAGTTCGCCGCGCGCATCTACGAGAAAGGCGCGCTCGTCGACGTCTCGCACCTCTCCGACGCGGGTTTCCGGGACCTCGTCCCCATCGCCGAGGCGCACGGCGCGCCCATCGTCGCGACGCACTCGAACGCGCGCGCGCTCTGCGACGTCCCGCGCAACCTCACCGACGAGCAGCTCCGCACGATCGGCCGCACGGGCGGCGTCGCGGGCTTGAACTTCCACTCGCCCTTCGTGAAGGCCGACGGAACGGCCACGCTCGCGGATCTCGTGGCGCAGGCCGAGCACATGATCGCCGTCGCCGGCATCGATCACGTCGCGATCGGCAGCGACTTCGACGGCGACATCAAGCCGGCCGAGGGCATGGAGGACGCCTCGCGCCTGCCCGCGCTCGCCCGCGAGCTCGGCAAGCGGGGCCGCAAGGACGACGAGATCCTGAAGCTGTTTTCGCTGAACGCGCTGCGCGTGCTCGGCTGGCGTCCTTCGAAGTCGAACGAATCGAAGGCCGCGCCGAAGGCCCCGTGACCGAGAGAAGAAAGGACCTTTCATGACCACCGAGCTCGACACCCGTTGCTTGAACACCTTCCCCGAGTGGCTGCGCACGCTCGCCGCCGACGCCGACGACATCGCGAAGCTGCTCTCGTCGGCCACGGCGCCCCTCTCGGCGCGGCGTTACGTCGCGGCGGGGCTCAACTACCTGTTCAAGTCGCTCGACCTCATCCCCGACGGCATCGAGGATCTCGGCTTCCTCGACGACGCGTTCGTCCTGCGCGTCGCGGCCTCGCTCGCGCTCGACGAGAACCCGGCCGTGCGCGCCGAGGCGCCCGCGCTCCACAGGCTCGCGGCCGACAAGGCGCTCATCGTCGAGCTGCTCGGCAAGGACTACAATCGCCTCGAACGGTACGTCCGCGACCTGACCCGCGGCGCCGCGCGTGGCCGCACGGTCGACGAGATCATCGAGGACGACGGCACGCGGACGGCCTTCCTGAACGAGGTCGCGGGCTGGGCGCAGAGCTACCAGGCGCCGAGCTTCTCCCGCGACGAGAAGAACATCGTCAAGCTCCAGTCCTTCCTCTCGGCCAAGCTTCCTGCCTGATGACGAGCCACGATCCCGCCCCGTTCGACCTCGTGCTGAAGGGCCGCCGCGTCGTCCTGCCGGACGGCGTGCGCGAGGCCGCGATCGCGATCGCCGGCGGCCGTATCGCCGCGGTGCTCGATCCCTCGGCCGTGCCGGAAGGCGTGCGCACGCTCGACGCGGGCGACCGCGTGATCATGCCCGGCGTCGTCGACACGCACGCGCACATCAACGAGCCGGGTCGCACCGAGTGGGAGGGCTTCGAGACGGCCACGCGCGCGTGCGCCGCGGGCGGCATCACCACGGTCGTCGACATGCCGCTGAACTCGATCCCCGTGACCACGACACGCGCGGCGCTGGAAGAGAAGCGCCGCGCGTCGGCGGGGCGCACGTGGGTCGATCACGGCTTCTGGGGCGGCGTCGTGCCGGGCAACGAGCGCGAGCTCGAGCCCCTCGTCGAGGCCGGCGCGCTCGGCTTCAAGGCCTTCCTCGTGCACTCGGGCATCGACGATTTCCCGATGGCCGAAGAAGGCGACCTGCGCCGCGCGATGCCGATCCTCGCGCGCCTCGGCGTGCCCCTGCTCGTGCACGCGGAGCTCGAAGGCGAAGCGCCCGAGGCCGCGGGCGATCCGCGCAGCTACGCGACGTACCTCGCCTCACGCCCGCCGGCCTGGGAAGAGCGCGCCGTGCGCCGGATGATCGAGCTTTGCCGCACGTTCGGCGGCCCCGTGCACGTCGTGCACCTCTCGGCCGCGGGCGCGCTCGACGATGCCAGGAGCGCGCGTGCCGAGGGCTTGCCGTTCTCGATCGAGACGTGCCCGCACTACCTCCTGCTCGCCGCCGAGGAGGTCCCCGAAGGCCACACCGAGTTCAAGTGCGCGCCGCCGATCCGCGAGCGCAGCAACCGCGAGCGGCTGTGGAGCGCGCTCGTCTCCGGCGCGATCGACCTCGTCGTGTCGGATCACTCGCCGTGCACGCCGCGGCTCAAGCTCCCCGAAGAGGGCGACTTCATGCGCGCCTGGGGCGGGATCGCCTCGCTCCAGCTCGGTCTGTCGCTCATCTGGACCGAGGCCAGCCGGCGCGGCGCGACGCTCTCGGATCTCGCGCGGTGGATGTGCGAGGCGCCCGCGCGGCTCGCGGGCCTCTCGCACAAGAAGGGCCGCATCGCGCCCGGGCTCGACGCGGATCTCGTCGTCTGGGATCCCGACGCCACGTTCGTCGTCGAGCCCTCGATCCTGCGTCATCGCCACCCGGTGACGCCCTACCTCGGGCGAACGCTGCGCGGCCAGGTGAAGACGACGATCCTTCGAGGTCAAACGGTATACGAGGACGGCGTCGTCCGCGACGAACCCCTCGGCGTCCCGCTCCTGGGACGTGGTGCGTGAACGAAGAGGAACACGATGGCTGATTTCGAGACGATGGTCGATCTCGGGTCGGAGCGCCTCGGCGGCGCGGCGATCTGGGCGACCGACGATTTCTTCGCGCCGAAGGAAAACCTGCTCAAGCCCGGCAAGGCCGTCTTCATCCCGGGCAAGTACACCGAGCAGGGCAAGTGGATGGACGGCTGGGAGTCGCGGCGCCGCCGCGCCGGCAGCGAGGACGCGTGCATCGTGCGCCTCGGCCTCGCGGGCCGCATCGCGGGCTTCGACGTCGACACGAGCCACTTCCTCGGCAACGCCCCGGCGAAGGTCTCCATCGAGGCGACGTACGTGCCCGGCTATCGGTCGCTCGAAGCGCTCCTCGGAGCGGATGTCGCGTGGACCGAGATCCTGCCGCCCTCCGCGGTCAAACCCGGCTCGCAGAACCTCTTCGCGATCACGGACGAGAAGACCTTCTCGCACGTAAAACTCCGCATCTACCCCGACGGCGGCGTCGCGCGGCTCCGCGTCTACGGCGAGGTCAAACCCGACTGGGCGCTGCTCCTCTCCGAGCACCGCGTCCTCGATCTCGCGGCCGTCGAGCACGGCGGCGTGGTCATCGCCGCGAGCGACGAGTTCTTCTCGGATCGTCGCAACCTCCTCTTGCCCGGCCCCTCGCGCGACATGGGCGACGGCTGGGAGAGCCGAAGGCGCCGCGGCCCGGGCCACGACTGGGCGATCGTGCGCCTCGGCCGCGCGGGCACGCTCGTGCGCACGGACATCGACACCACGCACTTCAAGGGCAACTACCCCGAGAGCTGCTCGCTCGAAGGATGTTTCCTCCGCGGAGAGGACTCGCCCGAGGCACTCGAAGCGGCCGCATGGAAGGAGCTCTTGCCGCGCACGAAGCTCGAAGCGCACACGCGGCACGTCTTCTCGCTCCAGGCGAGCGAGCCCGTGAGCCACGTGCGCCTGCGCATCTTCCCCGACGGCGGCGTCGCGCGGCTCCGGCTCTACGGCGCGCCGATCACGACGTGAGGACATCACCGTGGACGACTGCCGCCCCCTGAACGACCTCTCCGACGACGAAGCGCGCGCCGCGCTCACGCGCTGTTGCGGCAGCGCCCGCTGGGTCGATCGGATGCTCCACGAGCGACCTTTCCAGAGCCTCGCCCACCTCTTCGAAGCAGCATCGCGGCACTGGAACGCGCTCGACGTCGCCGACTGGGACGAGGCCTTCTCGCACCACCCCCGCATCGGCGATCCCTCCGCGGCCTCGAAGTCCACCGCCGCATGGGCCGCGAACGAGCAGGCCGGCGCCGCGCGATCGGCGGACGACGTGCGCGCCGCGATCGCCGAGGGAAACCGCGCCTACGAGGCGAAGTTCGGCCGCATCTACCTCGTCTGCGCCACGGGCAAGACGGGCGAGGAGCTGCTCGCGATCCTGCGCGCGCGGCTCGACAACGAAGCGGAGGCCGAGCTCCGTGTCGCCGTGGGCGAACAAGAAAAGATCACCCGCCTCCGCCTGGAGAAGATCCTCTCGCCATGAGCACGAGCCCCATCACCACGCATGTCCTCGACACGAGCCGCGGCCGTCCCGCAGAGGGCGTCCCCGTCGTGCTCGAACGCCTCGAAGACACGGGCGAATACGTCGTGCTCGGGCGCGGCAAGACGGACGCGGACGGCCGCCTGCGCGACCTGCTGCCGCCCGAGCCGCGCCCGAAGCCGGGCACGTATCGCATCACGTTCGACACGGGCGCCTACTACGCGGCGCAGGGCACGACGGGGTTTTACCCGACCGTCTCGATCACGTTCCTCCTCCGCGCGCCGGAGGAGCACCACCACGTGCCCCTTCTTTTGAACCCGTACGGTTTCTCGACCTACCGCGGGAGCTGACCCACCCATCTCCCCTCTCCCGCGAGGGAGAGGGGCTGGGGTGAGAGAATCGTCCCGCTCAGCCCTTCCGCGCCGCGAGGATCTTGACGAAGGAGCGCGTCGCGAAGTCTGCCGAGCCGAGCCCGGTCATCTGCTCGGCCTCTGCTTCCGTCAGCGCTCCGCAGGCGATCGCGCGGAGGAAGTAGTTCAGGAGCCCCTGCCCTGTCGCGGCGTCGTCGAACACGTCGCCGAGCAAGGTCGCCTGCGCGGCCTTGTCGAGGAACGCCTTCAAGCGCGCGCCTGCGGCTTCGAGCCCCTCCAGGAAAAACGCGTACACCGCGCCGTACCGTGCCGGGAGCTGCGCGGGGTGCAGATCCCATCCCTGGTAAAACCCGGTCACCAGCGAGTGCCGGATGTGATCGTGCGCGAGCCGCCACGCCCGATGCACGACCGCTCGGTTTTCCGCGAGCTCCGCCGCGCCGAGCGTCGCGCCTTCCGCCGCGCGATGCGGGCCGATCGGCATCACGTTCGTCGCGCCGTCCGACAGGAGCACGCCTGTCCCCGCGAGCGAGACCTTCATCACGTGTTTCGCGAAATCACACACGGGATGCGCCATGTGCTGGTGCGCCGCCGTGATGCTGCAACCGGCCGTGTAGTCGTACGTCCCGAAGTGCGCGCCCGTGCAGCGCTCCTTCGCCAGTGCCATCAGGTGCGGCAGTGCGACGCGCCCGTCCGGCAGGAAGATCGACTGCGTCGTCTCCACCATCACCTCGAACAGGAGCGACTTCGGCGGTAGCACGAGCGCGGCTTCGAGCGCTTCGAGCAGCGACACGAGCGCCTCGACCTGCTCGGGCACCGTGATCTTCGGCAACGTCACGACGAACCCCTCGGGCAAACGTCCACCGAGCCGGGTCACGAGCGTCGTCACGAACAGATCGAGCGTCCGCACGCTGCGCGCGCGTAGCTCCTCGTTCAGCGGCTTGATGCGGATCCCGATGAACGGCGGCGCCGTCCCGCTCGCGACGGCCTCGGCGACCTGCTCCGCAGCCGCGACGGCGTGCCCGTCCTCCTCGGCGTCCGGGCGGTTTCCGTAGCCATCCTCGAAGTCGATGCGGAAGTCCTCCACGGGCTCACGCGCGAGCTTCTCGAGCACGCGCTCGTGCACGAGGCGCGCGAGGTAGCCAGGCGAGCCCGCGGGCGCGTTCGCGAGCGCGGCCGGATCGTCGGGCAGCGCGCTCGCGAACGAGAGGCCGAGCGCGCGGGCGAACGTCACGGGATCGGGCGCGTACGTGCGCATCACGTCGAGCGCGACCTCGCCGGATCGCTGGCACGTGCGCGCCTTGAAGAGATGCGCCCCGCCGTAGACCGTGTGCACCGGCTGCCTGCGCGAGGGCTCGCCGGGGAAGGCCTGGACGAAGTCGCGGTTCGCCTGGGCGAGCCGCGCGAGCGTGGCGTGGGGGAGGTTCTCCGAAGTCAGGGAGGTCTTCACGGCGCCATTGTGGAGCACCTCCCGGACGTACGGAAGCGGCGAGCGAGCTACGAAGCGATCCGCCGCAAGGAGATCACCGGCTTGTTCGCGTCACGCGACTTGTCGAGATCGATCACGCCTTCGAGCGCCCATCCGCTGCTCTCGCCTTCCTCGTCGACGAGGATCTGCGAGAACTCCCAGATGAAAGGCCACTGCCGGATCTGCGTGTTCTCGGGGCTGCGCGCCTTCGGATCGGTGCGGACCTCCGCGTGCTCTTCCCAGAACGGCGCGAGCACCTCCTCGAAGCGCCGCGACGTCCAGTCCTCGCCGCCGGCCTCCACGAGCTCCGCTGCCTCGATGTAGTCCCTCCGCGCGATCGCGCGCACCAGCGCGAACAGCTCGTTGCGGATGAGCGCCACGAACGCGCGCGTGTCGGTGGTGATGTCGAACTGCTCTTCCTTCGGCTCGGGTTTGCCCTCGACCACCGCCATCACGCGGTCGGGGTTCTTCATCCGCTCCCACTCTTCGATGAGCGAGCTGTCGACCTGCCGCACGATCGCGCCAAGGAAGATCTCCACGTCGTCGAGCTCGTCGGTCTTCTCGCGGTCGGGCACCGTCTGCACGAGCGCCTTGTACACGTCCGAGAGGTAACGCAGGAGCAGTCCCTCGCTCCGCTGCAGCTCGTACTCCTTCACGTAGTCCGAGAACGACCAGAGCCCCTCGAACATCTCGCGTGCGATCGACTTCGGCCGGATGTTCTCGCGCCCGACCCAGGGGTGCTTCTTCGCGAACTCATTGAAGCTCTCGTAGATGAAGTCCGCGTTCGGCTTCGGGTACTCCATCTTGTCGAGCTCCGCGACGCGGTCCTCGAACTCCATCCCGGCTTGCTTGAGCTCGATCATCTTCTCGCGCTTCAGCTTGTCGAGCTGCTTCATCAAGAGGAGATCGGGGTTCTCGAGGATGCTCTCGACCAGCGTGAGCACGTCGAGCGCGTAGAGATCGCTGTCGCGATCGAGCAGCTCCACCGTCTCCACGAGCCACAGCCCGAGCGCGTGGTTGATGGTGAAGTCCTCCTGCAGGTCCGCATTCACGCGCACCCGCCGGCCCGTCTCGTCACGCTCGGCGAGCGGCACGAGCTCGATCACGCCGCCGCGCACGAGCGAGCGGAACATCGAGAGCGCGGTCTTCTTGTGGATCCGCCGCTGCGCCGGGGTCTCATGCACCTCGTTGAGAAGCGTCTTCATCGCGCGGCAGCCGTCGCCCTCGCGCCCGAGCACGTTGAGCAGCATCCCGTGCGAGACCGAGAAGCGCGATACGAGCGGCTCGGGCTCGCCCGCGATGAGCCGATCGAACGTGGATCGATCCCAGTGCACGTAGCCCTTCTCGGGCGGCTTCTTGCGCACGATCCGCTTCTTCTTCACCGGATCGTTTCCGGCCTTCGCCTCGAGCCGGAGGTTCTCGATCACGTGCTCGGGCGCCTGCGCCACCACGGTGCCGCGATCGTCGAAGCCCTTGCGCCCCGCGCGCCCCGCGATCTGCTGGAAGTCGCGCACGCTGAGGATCGCCGTCTTCTCGCCGTCGTACTTGCAGAGCTTCGTGAACAGCACGGTGCGGATCGGGATGTTCACGCCGACGCCGAGCGTGTCCGTCCCGCAGATCACCTTGAGCAGCCCCTTCTGCGCGAGCTTCTCCACGAGCAGCCGGTACTTCGGCAAGAGCCCCGCGTGGTGGATCCCGATCCCGTGACGCACGAAGCGGCTGAACTCCTTGCCGTAGGGGCTGTCGAGCCGCACGCCTTCGAGCGCCTTCGCGATCGCGCGCTTGTCGTCCTTCGACGCGTAGTCGAGGCTCATGAGGTTCTGCGCCTCTTCGGCGGCGGCGCGCTGCGTGAAGCAGACGATGTAGATCGGCGCGCGCCCCTTCTGGACGAGGTCGTGCACGGTCTCGTGTAGCGACCTCTCGCTGTACTCGAAGTCGAGCGGGACGGGCCGCTCGCGCGAGCGCACGAGCGCGGTCTCCTTGCCGTTCAGCTTCGTGAGGATCTTGGCGAACGCGTCCGCGCCTCCAAGCGTCGCGCTCATGAGCAGGTACGTCGCCTGCGGCAGCGTGAGGAGCGGGACCTGCCACGCGACGCCGCGCTCGCGGTCCGCGTAGTAATGGAACTCGTCCATGATCACGTAATCGACGTCCGCGCGCTCCCCCTCGCGCAGCGCGATGTTCGCGAGGATCTCAGCCGTGCAGCAGATGATCGGCGCGTCGCGGTTCACCGACGCGTCCCCCGTCATCATGCCGACGTTCTCCGGGCCGAAGTCCCGGCAGAGCGCGAAGAACTTCTCGCTGACGAGCGCCTTGATCGGGCACGTGTAGAACGACCGCTTGCCCTGCGACATCGCAAGGAAGTGCATCGCCGTGGCCACGAGCGATTTCCCCGACCCCGTCGGGGTGTTGAGGATCACATTCTTGCCGCCGACGATTTCGAGCAGGGCCTCTTCCTGGGCCGGGTAGAGCTCGAGATCCTTCTCGGCGACGTAGTCGAGGAACCTGTCGAAGACGAGCGTCGGATCGACATCGTCCGGGGCGGGAAGGCGGCTGGCCAGGGGCGTGGGCACGGCGAGCGTCATGCCATAAAAGCCGCCGGAGGGCTTGCAGCAGAGATCGGCCTTGGCTTTCGGGGGCGGGTTGCGCTACCCCCGTCAAGGTGCGCGAGGGCCAGACGAGCGACGTGAACGAACGATCGGAAGGTGGCGCGAACGCGGCGATCCGGGGCATCATGGTCCTGCGGAGCACTTGGATCGTGAAAGGCCCGGGAGGGAGCGCGTGAGCGCCGACAATCGCGAGGGAGCTCAGCCGCCGAGCGGAGCCCCGCAAGCAGACGCGGGCACGCCCGCGGCGCCGTCCACGGCGCCGGCGGCCGAAGGCGAAAACGTGATCACCTCGCACGGCGAGCGCGAGGCACGCGCCTACGTCGCGCCGATCGAGGTGCCGAAGCGACGGCAGCGCCTGAAGACCATGGACATGGCCAAGGTGCGGATCTCGGCCGACATGAAGGTCGAGGTCATGGACGCGCGGCACATGCCCACGACGAAGATGGAGCTGCCGCCCGGCGGTCTCCGTCCGCCGCCGCCGCCGCCGCAAGCCGAGATCGCAGACCCGACGTCGAGCCCATGGACGACGAGCGGCGGCATCGATCGCTCGATGCTGCCCTCCGCGTCGCTCGGCCCCGCGGCGCCCGCGCCGGGCTCACGCCCCGCAGCCCCGCAAGCGTCGCAAGACGAGGACGAAGGCGGACGCAGCATCGGAATCTGGATCGGCGTGGTGGTCGTCGCGGCGTTGCTCGGCGGCGGCGCGGCGTATCTCCTGCGCGGCAAGGTCTCGAGCGGAAACAACGATGCGGGCGTCTCGTCGAGCGCGCCGATCGCCGTGACGGTGCCGACGACGCCCGGCAAGATCCCGATGCCTCCGGTGACGGCGGAGCCGGCCGCGCCCGAGCCCACGCCCGCGGAGCCTTCAGCGACCGCGGAGCCTGCACCCGTGGAAGAGCCGGCGGCGGAACCCACGACGACGGCGCCGACGAATCCCGGGGTCAAGCCGGTCGCGACCACGCCACGCAAGACGACGACGACGAAGACCGCGCCGACCACGACGGCCGCGCCGACCACCACGACCTCAGCGCCGCGGCGGCTTTTCTAGGTAGCTTCGGGAGGGATGAGCATGCGAACCAAGGCACTGCTTTCCACGGTGAGCTTCGCGCTCCTGGTCGCGGGCGCCTCGCCTGCATACGCGGACGACGCGGCGCGGGCGGCGGAGCTCTTCGAGACGGGCAACAAGCTCTTCGACGAGCAGAAGTGGGCCGAGGCGGAGGCGTCGTACCAGGCGGCGTGGGATCTGCGAAAGAGCTTCGATCTCGCGGGCAACCTGGGCGACGTGGAGATGACGCTGGGTCAGTACCGCGACGCAGCCGAGCATCTGTCGTACGCGCTGGAGGAGTTCCCGGCGGGCGGCAAAGCCGAGGTGCGCGAGGCGCTGCAAAAGCGGCTGGAAGAGGCGAAGAAGCAAGTCGGCACGGTGACGATCGGCACGAACATCGGCGGGGCGAAGATCTACGTCGACGGCCGGTTCGTGGGTCAGGCGCCGCTGGCGAAGGCGGTGTTCGTGGACCCGGGCAAGCGGGTGATCGAGGCGAAGCTGCCGGGGCACGACGACGTGCTGAAGACGGTCGATGTGGAGAAGGCGCAGAGCCAGGAGGTGAGTCTGGTGCTGGCGCCGAAGATTGGGGGGCAGCCGGGGGGCAAAAGTGTCGCGCTGATTGCGGTGGGCGCGGGGCTCGGGGTGATCGGGATCGGGACGGGGATCGGGCTGATCGTAGCGGGGGAGAGCGAGCTGACCGCTGCGCGCACACTTCGCGATTCGATCCCCGAAGCAGTCTGCAACACTGCGCATCCGCAACACGGCACGTACACGGCGCAGTGCAGCGAGCTCAAGGACAAACTCGGCAAGACGGATACCCTTCACAACGTCGGCGTGGGTGTGGCCATCGCCGGCGGGCTGATCGCAGCGGGAACCGTGGCCTACGCGCTATGGCCCAAGAAGAAGTCCCCGACGACGGGGCTCGACGTGCTTCCGATCGTGGCACCCACGTTCGCAGGTTTGTCGGCGTCCGGGCGCTTCTGAGGAGACCGTCCGCGTCTCGCTCGTCGATCCCGGCTCATCGATCGACGCTTTCCCTTGGCTTCCAGCAAGTGAGGAGACATGCCGATGCGCACCCTACACAAGTCCCTGGCGTATCTCGGAATTCTGGCATGTGCCGCGATGGCGCAACTCGCGGCATGTGCTTCGTACTCCAGCGATTGCAGCGAGAATGGCATTTGCCTGCGAAACGGTGACGAATATCGCGGCGGTGGAGAGATCTCGCCCGAGTGCAAAGCGCTCCCGAGCGAAGACAGCTCGGTCATCAAGGACGAGTGCGGCATCTTCGTGCGCGCATCTGCTGCGGACGGCGGTGATGGAACGAAGGCAAAGCCATTCAAGTCGCTTCAAGCGGGGCTCGACGCGGCCAAGAGTGCGAAGTTC
Source organism: Polyangium sp. y55x31 (assembly GCF_029946505.1). Taxonomy (GTDB): domain Bacteria; phylum Myxococcota_A; class Polyangia; order Polyangiales; family Polyangiaceae; genus Polyangium. The sequence continues at coordinate 119,941 of NZ_JARZHG010000032.1, read as the reverse complement.
AGAGTCTATGCGTGCGCGGAAACGTACGCAGAAGAGGCCAGGGCCGACAGCGTGTCCATCTTCGGCGGATTCGACTGTGCGAATGGTTGGGCGTATGTGGTCGATCCGGCGAAGCGGGCGACAATCGCGCCTGCGGACGGCATTGCATTGCGCGTGGCCGGTGGCGGATCGCTCCAGGTGCAGGACGTGATTGCGCAGGCACCGAGCTACGATCAGCCAGCGGCGGCCGGTGAGGAGGCGAAGTCTTCGATCGCGGCGATCGTCGACGGCTCGACCGTCGAGTTCGCGCGTTGCGATCTGGAGGGCGGAACTGCACAGGGCGGGGCGCAAGGGGAGACTCCGCCGGATGACCCGCAAACCCTGAGTGGATTGAGTGGATTGCCGGGCACTGTCGGCAAGGGAATCTGCGAGGCCGGCGCTGACAATCCGGGCGGCGCGGCGGTGACGAAGACGTGCCCTGACGGCTCGACCAGCGTTGGTGGCAAAGGTGGTGACGGCGGCACCGTTCAGACCACGCCCACGTTCATGGCCTTCGCGGGAGGCGATGGAGCGGATGGCGCTCCGACTGGAACGGCCGGCCAAGGAGGCCTTGGAGAGTTGGAGTCGGGCGCTTGGGATTGCTCGGATGGAGGCATAGGCAAAGGAAAGGGTGGACAAGACGGTGAACCGGGGGGACCCGGCGCCGGAGCAGCCGCAGGTAAGATTGATGCAACGGGTTACGTCCCGGCATCAGGGATGTCGGGCGCGTACGGGAAACCTGGTCAGGGCGGCGGCGGCGGCGGGGGCGCCCGGGGGGCTCAAGGCGTTTGTGGCGGAACCACGCGCGCAGGAGCAAGCGGGGGTAGTGGAGGCACCGGGGGCTGCGGTGGTCAGGGCGGCGGGGGCGGACTCGGAGGCGGTGCGAGCATTGCACTGCTGAGCGTTAACGCTTCGGTTGTCCTTTTGGATTGTGTATTGCAGTCCTCCGCGGGTGGGGATGGTGGTCCTGGGGCGACCGGGCAAACGGGTGGCACGATTGGTGCGGGTGCCACCGGGGGTGGCAAATCTGGCTCGGCGAACAGCGGGTGCAAAGGCGGCGACGGCGGTGAAGGCGGCAATGGCGGCCCCGGCGGCGGCGGCGCCGGCGGTCCGGCGATCGGCGTCGCCCACATCGGCAAAGCGCCCGAAACGAGGGGGAGCACGACGATCACACCAGGCGCACCCGGCACTGGTGGTCCCGGTGGCGGCGGCGGCATGAGCAATGTAGGAGCAAACGGGGTGACGGGGGAGATAGTAGCGTTCTGACCCTGGCGAGGCGCCTCCTCATCCGAGCATCGGCTCAGGGGAATACATGCATCGGGGCCACGACACCTTCCACGGCCCCACCTCCAGCGCCGGCCCCGCCAGGCGTGCCGGGAGCAATGGTGACTCCCATCTCCGAGACATTCCCGCCCTTGTGAGCGATGCCGATGGAGTGACCACCGCGGCCGCCGCCGCCGGTTCCGCCTAGGCCACCACTGCCGCCGGGGCCACCATTGCAGGCTTTGGGCGTTGCCCCACCCATCGTCGCTCCAGCGCCACCGTTGCCCGGATTGCCACCGATTCCGCCAGCCTGCCCGAACCCGCCAGCCCCACCGTTGCCCCCGTTACTCGTCGTGATGTCGACCGTATCAAAGGACAGCGTGGCTCCGAGGCTCACGATGGCGATGCTGGAACCGCCGGCCCTCCCACCGAGCCCGCCGTTTCCGCCACAGCCGCCGGCTCCCCCGCCGCCGCCGCTCGCACCGAAGCATCCGGACTTGCCTCGCGCACCACCACCGCCGCCGCCGCCTTGCCCCACCGCACCCTTCGTGCCGGGCTGGCCGCTTGCGCCGATGTACCCCTTGGTTGCGTCGAGCGTGCCATCCTCCACGGCTCCGGCTCCATCGGTGCCATCTGCGCCGGTGGCGCCTGCCTCGCCGGTATCGCAACCCTGACCGCTATCCCCGAGGCCACCGACGCCTTTATTACTTGGATTGGGGTTGGGCGCAGGGATGCCGTCCCCACCAGCGTCGCCCGAGGTCTCCTGGCCATTGCCTCCTTTGCCGCCGCTCGATTCAGTGCAAAAGGTGTTGGCCTTGGCCGCGCCCCCAGGGTTCCCACTCGCCCCGCCCATGCAAGCGTTCTGGCCGTTGTTGCCGCGAATGGCGGGATCATCGGGATTTTCTTCGGGCCCAATGTCGTCCGTGGGCGTCGCGCCCTGGTCTCCCACAGCACCGTCCCCCGCGGTGATCTCGGTCCGCACGAAATCCACGGTCGCCCGGTCGACGATGATGGCAATGGACGATCCGCCGGGAACCTTCGCATTCGCTGCGAGGACCTCGAAATCTTCGAACGATGACGCCTTGTCCCCCGCTATCCGCACCGACGCTTGCAAACCGTCGGCCGTGTCAGGGGCGGCAGGGTTGATTCTGCTCTTCGTGGCCCCGCCGTATCTCCACGTGCCGCCAGCACAATCGAGACCGCCAAAGACGGAGATGCCGGCCGGAATGTCCAGTCGCTCCTTGTAATCCCCGTCTGCGCACACATAAACGCGCGCTGTTCTGTTGGTTGCCTCCTTGACGGCCTCGTCAATCGTCTTAAAGGGGTTTGCGCTGCTGCCCGCGGCTCCGCTGCCGGTAACGGTGTTGCTCACGAAAACGCCACACTCGTCGCGGAGCACGGTCACGTCTTTGCTTGGCGACGCCGCGCATCCGGGCGGAGGCTCCAAGACACTGCCGAACGGCTTGCCATCCTCCGTGCAGATGTTGTTGCGGCTGCAGTCATCCGCCGCTGCCGAGCAACCTGCCATCTGCCAGAAGCCCGCTGCAATGAGAATACCCAGGGAAACGATGGTTGTGTGACGCGTGCGCATGGGCGTGTCTCCCTTTTCCGAATGAAAATCGAAGATATCGAGACGCGACAGCTGGCCGAGACGGCAACCTTGCCGCTCAGAACCGGCCCGTCGCCGCGAGGCCGGCGAACGTCGGATTCACCGTCGGCAGCACAGTGAATCCCGTCGTGGCGCGCGTCTTCACGGGCAACAATGCATAGACCACGGTGCCCACGGCGAGAACACCTCCCACGACAAGGGCGGCCGTGCCGACATTGGCAAACGTGTCCTTGCGTTGCAGGGTGCTGAGCAACGTCGCGCACTTCCCCTTGTTCGCAGCGTTCTCTGGGTGCGCGGGATCGCATGCCGCGTCCGGCATCGAGCTGTCGAGCGCTTCTGCGTCGCTGTCCGCGCCACTCGCCGCCACCAAAAGTGCAATCCCCGTCCCGATCCCTACGGCCCCGAGGGCCGCCCCCACCCCAATCGCCACCCCACTCTTCCCTGCCCCCTCCTCCCTCCTCGCCACCCCCTGCCTCACCGTCACCTCATCCCCCAACGCCGGCACCTTCACCGTCGTCACCCCCGCCTTCCCCTCCACCACCACCTTCTCCGCCCACCCCTTCTTCCCCGGCGCCGTCACCTCGATCCGTTGCTCCCCGGGATCCACCGGCACCGCCGCTCCCCACACTGCCTCCTCGACCGGCTTCCCGTTCCGCCGCACTTCCAGCCCCGCGACCCTCGCCTCCGGCGCCACCTCCACCACGAGCTTTGCCAGCTTCGGCTCGAGCCCCCCCGCCCGCCGCGCCGCCTCCTCCATCCGCCGCTCGTCCTTTGCGGCCCGCGCCGTCGACTCCGCCTCCCGGAACGTCGCCCATGCGCTCGCCGTCTCCCCGTTCGTCTCGTAGCAATCCCCCAGCGCGAGCAACCTCCCCGGCCGCGGATCCAGCTTCTGACTCGCCGCGAGCTTTGGACACGCCTCCGCCGCGCGCCCTCCCTTGAGCAACTCCCGCCCTTCCTGGAACAACGCATCTGCTGCAGCGCGATCCTCCGCGGGCCCTGCGTCTGCGCGCCCCCCGCCCAGACAAATCAGAGCCACGACTCCCAGCGCAGACACCTTCACGCGCATGCAATGACCTCGGCGGAGCACCTTACCAAGGCAAACCCCACCCGTCAGCATGCTCCGTCAAGGTGCGTACAGATCCTCGTTCCCCTTCGGTGGCCGAGGACGCCCCGTCCCCGTGCTCGTCGCCGGCGCTTTCCCCGTCGCAGATGGTTTGACCACCGACGATCCTCGCGCCGAAGGCACACTCGCCGCCGCTGCCGACGACGACGACGGCACCACACTCGAAGCCGCCGCACTCGTCGTCCCAACCGCGCGCGCACTCGCCTCCGCCGACGCCACATTCCCCACCGGCGCGACAATCACCGGCTCCGCCACCCTCGCCGACCCCTCCCCCCGCGCCGAAGCCGAAGCCTCTCCGACCGCCCCACCCGTCCCACCCGCACCTGCGCCTGCGCCCGAAAACACCACCACCCCGACCCCGAGCACTCCCCCCACGATCGCCAGCACCACACCGATCACCACGAGCCGCATCGGACTCGCGCCCTTCGTGCGTGAAGCTGAAGCCGATCCTGCCCCCGGCGCGACCACCACCGCGAGCTTCTCCGTCGCTGCCGTTCCCGACGTCGCCGACGTCATCGCGCGCGCCGACGTCTGCTCGGCGAACGTCGGCGCCGACTCGGGCATCGATCCCGTCCGCCCGCCTCTCCCCCGCACCACCCGCCCGACCCGCTCCACATACACCCGCGCATGCGCCGGCGCGTACGGCGCGAGCGCCGCCGCAAGCTCCCCGACATCGCGAAACCTCTCCTCCCGATTCCGCGCGAGACACCGCAGGATCACCGCCTCGAACCCCGCCGGCGCATCCGGCCGGTACTGCCTCAGCGGCGTCGGTTGCCCCGCGAGCACGAGCGCGCACACCGCCTGGATCGTCTCTGCGTGGAACGGCGTCCTCCCTGCCACGAGCTGATACAGGATGATCCCGAGCGCCCACACGTCGCTCCGCGCGTCCACGCTCTTCGGCGTGTTCATCTGCTCCGGCGACATGTAGAGCGGCGACCCGAGCATCTGCGACTCGTGCGTCAGCGCCACGTCGGATCCCATGAGCTTCGAGATCCCGAAATCCAGCACCTTCACGCACGGCGCTCCGCTCACGTCTTGCGTCAGGAACATGTTCGCCGGCTTCAGATCCCGGTGCACGATCCCTGCCGCGTGCGCCTCGCCGATCGCCTCGCACGCTTGCAGCACGAGTTCCACCGCCTCCTCGAACGGGAGCTGCCTCCGCGCCTTCAGCGTCGCGGCGAGGTCTTGCCCGTCGAGGTACTCCATCACGATGTACGGCGCGTCGTTCTCGTCGGCCCCGACGTCGAGCACCCGCGCCACGTGGTGGCTCTTCAGCAGCACCGCGGCGCGCGCTTCACGCAAAAACCGCTCGCGTTGCTCCGGGCTCACGACGCGACCCGTCAGGAGCGACTTCACCGCGACGAGCTGCCCGAGATCCACGTGCCTCGCGGCCACGACGACGCCCATCGCGCCCTGGCCGAGCACGCGCTCCACGCGATACTTCCGCGCCAGGAGATCGCCGGGTTTGACGGGCATCTGGCTCATGAAGCGCCATCTCAGCCGACTCGTACGACAAGTCAAGTATTGCCATTTCCATTGACGACCAACGAGGCTCCCGGCCCGCCCGGAACATCCTCTCCACGACCGTTTGTCCCCTCTAGGTTTGTCCCCGCCCCCCACCCCCACCGCCCTGCGGCCCGGACATCCCCCGACGTGATGCGTGGTCCCCCTCACGCACACGATCCTTCGCTTCCTCATGGACTTTGGTCTCGTGTTGTCCGAAAATCGCAGCCGTGAGCAATCCACAAAGACCCCCGGATCGTGGCCCTCGCCGGAGCGATCCGGGCGTCGATGATCCGCGCACGGGACCGGACAGCCAGCCTCCTACGTCCACATCGTTCTCGGGCGTGATCGCGCGCGGCTTCGACGCCGTGCCCATCTCGGTGCGGGGGGAGAGGCTCCCGCCGCCGAGCGTCCCGTCGAGTCGCCTCCCGCCTTCGTCAGGCACCGTGCCGACGAGCGGCCCGTCTTCGGGCACCCCTGCGTCGGGCCAACCGAGCTCGGGTGTTCGGCGCACCAAGGGTGGCATCTACCAGGCTGTGCGGCTCCTCGATCAGAAGCACGGATCCTTCTTCATCTCGCGCCTCATCCTCGTGACCGGCGTCAACCTCCGCAGCTTCGATTCTTCGAGCGTGGACGATCCCGTCATCGCCGAGAAGCTCATCAAGGCCCTCCGCCCCCTGCTCTCTCCGGCGGAGCTCGACGGCCTCATGCCCCTGCTCGTCGCACCGCAACGCTAAAGGGAGCACCTCATGTACGTCGTTTGCGTCAAGGTCTCCGTGCTCGCCGATCACGAAGGCGCCTTCCTCGAGGCCACGCTCGACAACGCCCGCGGCACCCGCACCGAGCCGGGCAACGTCCGCTTCGACGTCCTCCGGGCGAGCGACGATCCCACGCGGTTTTTCCTGTACGAGGTCTACCAGACCGAGGCCGATTTCAAGGCGCACCAGCAGACCGCGCATTACCTCCGCTGGAAAGAGCGCGTCGCGCCGATGATGGCCGCTCCCCGCGTCGGCGAAAAATATTCCTCCGTCTTCCCCGAGCCCTGGGCCTGACAAGCGCCACGTGATCCCGTGAAGTTCTCGTTCCGCACGGCGCCCGAGATCCACTTTGGCGCGGGCACCTTCGGCGAAGCGCCGGCCGCCGTCGCCCGCCTCGGCAAGCGTTGCCTCCTCGTCTCCGGCAAGAGCTCCCTCGAGCGCTCCGGTAAGCTCGCCGCGATCGAGGAGGGGCTCCGCGCGCGAGGCGTCTCCATGGCGCGGTTCGCCATCGACGGCGAGCCCGACCTCGCGATCGCGGACGAAGGCGCTCGTATCGCCCGCGAAGGTGGCCACGACGTCGTCCTCGCGATCGGCGGCGGCAGCGTGATCGACGCCGCCAAAGCGGCCGCCGCGCTCGCGACGAACGAGGGCGCGGCAATCGATTACGTCGAGGCCGTGGGCGCGGGCCGCAGCATCGAAAAAGCGCCTTTGCCGCTCGTCGCCGTCCCCACGACCGCGGGCAGCGGCTCGGAGGTCACGAAAAACAGCGTCCTTCGTGTCCCCGAGCTCCGCGTCAAGCGCAGCATTCGCAGCGATCTCATGGTCCCGCGTGTCGCGATCGTGGACCCTTCCCTCATCGCCACCGCGCCGAAGAGCGTCGCGGCATCCTCCGGGCTCGACGCGCTCACGCACCTCGTCGAGGCGTATCTCTCGAAGGGCGCGCAGCCAATGACCGACGTCCTCGTCGTCCCCGGCATCACCCTCGCATATCGCGCGCTCGTCGCGCTCGCCGAGGATCGTTCCACGGACGAATCGCACGAGGCCATGGCGCTCGCGGCGCTCTGGGGTGGCATTGCGCTCGCCAATGCGGGCCTCGGCGCCGTGCATGGCCTCGTCGCGCCGCTCGGCGGGCTTTGCGGCGTCCCGCACGGCGCCGGCTGCGGTTGCCTCTTGCCCGCCACCTTTGCCATGAACGTCGCCGCCTTGCGCGCCCGCGCGCCCGGGCACCCGGCGCTCGCCCGCGCCCACGAGGTCGCCGATCTCCTCTTGCCCCCCGACGCGCCCGATCGCAGCCCCGAGCGCGCCGCCGACGCGTTTCGAGGTTTACGCGACAAACTCGGCGTCCCGCCGCTCCGATCGTATGGGGTCGAAGAGACCGACCTCGCCTCGATCATCGCCGGCTCGCGGGCGGGCAGCATGCGATCGAATCCGATCGAGCTCACGGACGCCGAGCTCGAAGCCATCCTCGCGCGCTCGCTCGGCTGATCATCGGGCTTCACGTCGGCCACCGGACTTTGGTAGGGTTCGGCCATGCGACAGTCGATGGCCCTGATTCTGCTCGTCCTCGCCGGTTGTGGATCGAGCGCCCCGAAAGCCGAGGAGCCGAAGCCCGAGACCCAAGGCGAGGCGACCGCGGAGACGAAGACCGACGCTGCCGAGGCGCCGAAGGCCGAGGAAGAACCGAAGGGGATCCCCGAGGCCTGCGCGGGCGACGACAAGGCCGCGTGTGTCATGCCGAAGGGCTTCGTCAAGCGCCTCTGCAGCGGCGTCTACCCGGAGCTCGCGCTGTATCTCTTCCAGAAGGGCTCGCCCTGGCGCCGCGCCTACGTCTCCGCGAAGGAGGTCGCGCCGTTCAACGGGCTCGGCGGGCCGAGCGCCGAGGAAAAACTCACGCTCGACGAGGAGCTGCTCGTGCTCAGCCAGATGAAGGCGGACACGGGCGGCATGCAGGTGAGCGGCGCGTCGGGCAGCGTCGACGTGCTCCGCTGGGACGGCACCTGCGCGACCCTCTCGACCGAAGAGGTCCGCTTCCAGGCGCCGCCCAAGCCGAAGCACGCCATCATTCCGTGGCGTATCCTCGAAGACGCGACCCAGGAAGCGCTCAAGCAAAACGAGGCGCTCGGGAAGGTGGCCATCGAGCGCAAGAAAGAATGCAAGGGCGCGACGATGGGCGCAGTCTCCGCGAAATGCGAGAAGGCCGATAAGGCGCTGAACGATCTCGTCGTGGAAGCCGTGCGCACCGGCACGACCGTGCCGAAGCCCTCGAAGGTCCCCTGATTCCACAGCGTAGCGCCGGGGTTTCACCCCGGACCCGACGAGGGGTTGTCCACCCCTCGACCCGGACCAGGGCCAGCCCTGGACCTCTGATGCATCGACCGCGATGCGGTCGATGCACAGGCGTATGGATTTCCACTCGCGACGCTTGTGGAATACCTCTCAGCGCAGCTTGGCCTTGCCCTGGCTCGCGAGCGTGAATCCGATCAGCTTGTAGAGCAGCCGCGCCCCCACGTTCGCGTCCCACTCGTCGCCATCCGGCCCCGGGGCGACCTCGTTGAGGTCGAATCCCACGATCGTTCGTCCGGACCGCACCACCTCGCCGATCACGTACACCGCCTCGTGGAAATCGAGCCCGCCGGGCACGGGCGTGCCCGTGTGCGGGCAATACCGCGGATCGAGCCCGTCGACGTCGAACGACACCCACACCTCGCGCGGCAGCGCATCCACGATCTCCCGCGCCACGGCGGCGAACGTCTCGCCCCCGAGCTTACGCCGCGCGAGATCACGATCGAAAAACACCCGCGCGCGTTCGCCCTGCGCGGCGACGTAGTCCATTTCCTCCTCGCACACGTCGCGAATCCCGACCTGGACGAGTTTTCCCACGCCCGCCGCGCGCGACAGCACGTTGTACATGATCGAAGCGTGCGAGAACGTAAAACCCTCGTACGCGCAGCGCGTGTCCGAATGCGCGTCGAAATGGAGCACGCCGAGCCCCGGATGCCGCCGGGCGAGCACCTCGATCGCGCCGAGCGGCACCGCGTGATCGCCGCCCACGATTCCAACGATCTTCCCCTTCGCCACGAGCCGCTCCGTCTCGGCCTCGACGCGCGCATTGAGCTTCCCGCCGAGCTCGTTCACCCGCGCGAGCGCCGCGCGGAGCTCGTCCGTCTCGATGACGCCGCCTACCTCGATGATCTTCTGCGCGAGCGCCCGCCCTTCCTCGTTCCACCGGGCGATCTCTTCGGCCTCTTCCTGCATGAAAATGCCGGGCGCATAAGGTTTTTCCACGTCGAGGTCGTAGAGGTCCACCTGCCGGCTCGCCTCGAGGATCGCCGCGGGGCCGCCCGAGGTGCCGCCGCCGTACGAGGTCGTCACTTCCCAGGGGACGGGCACGAGCACGACGGCCGCGTCGTCCTCCGTGAAAGGCAATCCATAAATGCCGGAGTCCGCGGCCGCGGGCGCGTTGGGATCGAACGAAACGGTCATGACGGCAGCCTCTAGCACGCGCCGACCTCATTTGCCGCCGGCCGCGCTCTCTTCTCCTGTCCGACGGAGCCGCGCCACGAGCTCCCTGTCGAGGTCCTGCACGGTCCATCCCTCCGGCAGCCAGTTTCCCGGGATCGAGTACCTCTCCGCACCGACCTGCAGGACGATCCATTTCGGCGCCTCGGGCGGATGTATCCCGACGGAAACGATGTCGCGCACCGGCACCGTGATCATCCGTATCCCCATGGGGCGCCCCACGGGCAGCGACAAGGACTTGGCGCCGAGGACGAGCTCGAAGGGTTCGAGCTTCGAGAAGCGGACGATACCGAGCAGGGCCATCACGCTGAGGCCCGCGGAGAGCAAGCCCATCACCGCGTAAAATACGTCCGCCCCGTCGGGCCCGAAGTGGATGATGCCGTTCAGGATGAGGCCCCGATCGTTGGTGATCGAACGATGGAAGAAAAACGCGGCGCAGACGCCGAAGAGGAGCAGGCCGGGGACGAGCTGCCGGTAGGGCTTGCGCAGCCGAATCTGGATCTTCGCGTCGCTTCGTTTTTTGCGCTTCGTCTTCTCGGGCTCCACCGCTCGTTTTTCCTCTCTTTGTGCGCCCTCGGCCACGCTACGATGGCGCCGTGGGCAACGGCGTTGCACTCGATCCTTCACGCTTCGAGGCCCTCGAGCGGAACCTCGCCGAGGCGCAGGCCACGATAACACGCCTCGAAGGTGATGCGTGGCGCATTCGCGCCATGCTCGAGGTCACCCAGGAGACGCTCACCGTCTTCGAGAACGGCTTCGTGATCGACACGAGCCCGCAGTTCGAGGTGATGTTCCGGGGCAAACGCGAGGAGGCGATTGGCAAGCACGCGATCGAGTTCGTCGCGCCCGAGTCGCGGGCGCTCGTCGCCGAGAACCAGCTCCGAGGCTTCGCCGAACCCTACGAGGCCACGCTCGTGCGGATGGATGGCTCCACGTTCGTCGCGCGCATCCGCGGGCAGAACTTCCAGCGGGACGGCCGCACGATCCGGATCTCGGCGTTCACCGACGCGACCGCGGAGAGGCTCGCCGCGGAGGCGATCCGCAAGGCCGCCGTGATCGAGGAGACGGTGCGGATCCAGGCCGCGCTCCTCTCGCGCCTCTCGACCCCGCTCTTGCCCATCGCCGAGGGCACGCTCGTGCTCCCGCTCATCGGCGCGATCGACGAGGCGCGCGCCCAAAGCGTTCTCGGCGCGCTCACGCAAGGCATCGTGGCGCACGGCGCGCGTTTCGTGATCCTCGATGTCACGGGCGTCGAAGCGATGGATGCGCACGTCGCGGAGTTCATCGTCTCGGGCGCGCGCGCGGCCGCGCTTCTCGGCGCACGCGTCCTGCTCACGGGCATTCGCGCGGACGTGGCGCGGACGCTCGTCACGCTCGGCCATGATCTCGCGAGCCTCGTCACGTTCGCCACGCTGAAACAAGGCGTGGCCCACGCGCTCGGCGCGCGGCGATGATTACACCGCGCCGTCCACCAGAATGGTCGCCCCATTCACGTACGACGCGCGATCCGACACGAGAAACGCCGCCATCTCGGCGACCTCCTGGAACGTGCCGAGCCGCCCGAGCGCCGTGTGCCGGAGATAATCCTCGAGCCGACCTTTCGGCAAATTCACGCTGACCCCGCTCTCGAGCACCCCGGGCGCGAGGTTGTTCACGGTGATCCCGTACCGACCGATCTCCTTGGCGAGCGCCTCCGTGAAACCCTTGATGGCCGCCTTGGCCGTGCAGTAATGCACCGGCGCCTGCATCATCTTCACCCCGGCGAGCGAGCCGATGTTGAGGATGCGCCCGCGCCGGAGTTTCACCATGCCTCGAAGGACGGCCTGCGTGGCGAGGAACGTGCCTTTCACGTTCGTATCCATCACGCGGTCCCAGTCCTCCTCGTCCATCAAGGCGAGCGGAACCACGTCGGACACGCCCGCGTTGTTCACGAGCACGTCCACGGTCCCGACCGCGGCCTCCATTTCCTTCACGGCCGCGGCGAGGCCCTGTTTGTCGAGCACGCTCGTTCGAAACGAAAACCCGCGCACCCCGTGGGCCTCGATCTCGGCGAGCGTCTCCTTCGCCTCGGCCTCCGATTTCGTCCAGTTGAAGCCGACGTGCGCCCCTTCGCGGGCGAGCGTCACGGCGATCGCCCGCCCGAGGCCCTTGGATCCGCCCGTCACCAGGGCGATGTGCCCTTCACAAAGTTTCGTCATGAACCCACGATGGATAGACGCGTCGTCCCGTTTTCCTTCACCCAGGGCTTCTTGCCCCAGGACGGCGTCACGGTCCCCGGCCCTTTCGCCGCGCCGCGGTGGAACATGTTGAAGCCACACGCCGGCATGATCCGCCCGTCCGTCTGCGGATAATGGTGGCAGCATTTGCGCAGGCGCTCGAGATCGAAATCGTGCCGGTCCATGTAATGGTGCAAGAAGATCGATTTCGCCTGCTGCTCGCCGATGAGCAGGCTCTCCTTCTGCGTCATCGGCCGATCCGGGAACATCACCTTCAGCGTGCGCTTCAGCGCCGCGAGGATCTCCGGCCCCCGCTCGATCTCGTCCTGCCGCGCGTACACGTCGTACAGCACGTCCTGGAGCGTCTGCTCCATCTCGGGCGTCGCCGGCAGCGTCGCGCTCGAACGGAGGAGCGAGCCATGCTTCGTGAAATCGACGAACCGCGAGAAGGGCAAAAACGTCCCGTCCTCCAGGCGGAGCAGGTAGGTCAGCGAGACACATTGCGGGTGCGAGCAGGGCAGCGGGAAAAAATCCTCCACCTTGAGCTTGCCGCCCGTCTGCTCGTCGACGCGCCGCACGACGCCGGGGATCGTGAGCCGATCCAGCGGATCGTGGCCGAAGAGGCCGCCGCCGTGGCCCGTGTAGGCGGCGGGCTGGAAGTTCAGCGAGAGGAAATGGTCCTCCGAGAGGAAAAGCTCGACGACCTTTCCGATCTGATCGTCGTTCACCCCGCGCGTCGCCACGAAGATGATCTGCGTCGGGATCTGGAGCTCGCGCAGCGTTGCGAGCGCCGCTTCCTTCTCCTTCACGAGGTCGCGGCCGCGGATCTTCTCGTGTGTATCGGCGGTGAAGCCGTCGAGCTGCAGGCCCACGTACGCGCCGCTCTCCTTGAGCGCCTTCGCGAAAGCCCTGTCCTTGCCGAGCCGGATGCCGTTCGTGATCACCACGACGCGGCCGATCTCGGGGCGGCTCGCGATGCGCACGAGGTCGAGGATCTGCGGGTGGCTCGTGGGTTCGCCGCCGGAGAGCGCCACCGACTCGCACTGCCCCTCGTTCACGACGAGGGTGTCGATCATGCGCGTAAACGTGTCGAGATCGATGTGGTTCGAGTACTGGTTGTCGACGATGCAGATCGGGCACTCGAGGTTGCAGTGGTCGGTGACCTCGATGATCGGCAGGCAAGTGTGCTGCTCGTGATCATTGCAGGTCCCACAATCCGTCGGACAACCGTGCTCGACCTTCGTGGCGAACTTCAAGGGCTCGGTGCCGGCGCGCGCGAACGCATAGGCGCGCACGTAATATCTCGCGTCCTCCGAGACGAGCGCCTCCGACGGCCCGCACGCCGCGCAGTTTTTCTTGAAATACACGCGTCCTTCGCGGATCACGACCTTCGCGGGCAAGAGCGAAAGGCAACCCGGACACGTGGACGTCGTCTCCTTGAACTCGATCTCCCCCTCGAACCCCTCGGGCACCTCGCCACGTGCGAGGAAACGGTCGACATAATCCTTTGCAGTACCGGGAAGAATTTCTTCCGAAGGTCCACACGAGGGGCAAAGCAGGAGTCGCACCGGGCTTTCGCCGCGCAGCACGACGCGCCCTTCGTGCGTCTCGCGGCACGTCGGACACGCCGCCCGCTCGTGGTGGAAAAACGTATGCGGACGGTCCTGTCGTGTCGGAGTGATGCAGCTAACGCAATCCATGGCGCTCCCCTCGTGAGCACGCATCTTCCACTCGGAGCACGTTTGCCGTCAATTCGAACTGCTATTCTCGGCCGCACGTGCGTTACCTGCTCCTCGATCGGATCACGCGGCTCGAACCGCCGCGCCTCGCGACTGGTGTCAAGTGCGTGTCGCTCTCGGACGACACCTTCGCCGACCACTTTCCTGGCCACCCCGTGATGCCGGGCGCGCTCGTGATCGAGGCGCTCGCGCAGCTCGGCGGCGTGCTGCTCGAAGCGAGCCGGCGCGCCGAGGGGTACGAGGACGTGCACGCGCTGCTCACGATGATCGATCGCGCCCGCTTCCGGCGCATCGTCAGGCCCGGAGACAAATTGGAGCTCGAAGCAGAGACGATCCTCGCGCGCGAAGAAGGCGGGCAGGTGAAAGGGAAAGCGCGGGTCGACGGCGAGGTCGTGGCGACGGCCGAGCTCGGCTTCGCGTTCGCGCGCGTGACGAACCCCAAGGTGCTCGCGCGGCGGCGCGAGGTGCTCGACGTATGGCTGACCGGAGCGGCGGAGGAGCCTTGAAAAGACGCGTATTCGTGCGCGGTCGAGGCGCGATCACGCCGCTCGGCGAGACCTGGCCCGCGTCGAGGGACGCGCTCGCCGAGGGTCGATCCGCGGTGGGCCCCGTCCGTCATTTCGACGTCGAAGGATATCCCTCGCAGGTGGCGGCGCGTGTCCCCTTCCCGCTCGAAGAAGCCGAGGATCGCCGCCTCGCGCTCGCGCGGCGCGCCGCGGACGAGGCGTGGGCCGAGGCGAAGGTGAGCGCCGCGCCAGAGCGGATCGGCGTGTTCGTCGGCGCCGAGAGCGGCCGGGCCACGTACGGGACGATCTTCGCGCTCTCACGCGCGGCGGGCGGCGGCGCGCGCTTCGATCATGCGCGCTTCGGCGAGGAGGCGCGGGGCCTCGCGACGTCCGTGCACGCGGCAGCGGTCTCGCCTGCCGCGGTCGCCTCGGCGCTCGCGGCGCGGATCGGCGCCGAGGGGCCCGTGGAGACGATCTCGCTCGCCTGCGCGTCGGGCGCGGCCGCGATCGTCTCGGCGACGCAGGCGATCCGGCTCGGGCTCTGCGACGTCGCGCTCGCGGGCGGCGTGGGCGCGGACGTCGATCCGTTCATGCTCGTAGGATTCGGGCTGCTCGGCGCGCTCAGCACGCGTGGCCTCTCGTGCCCGTTCGACGTGCGGCGCGACGGGTTCGTCGTCGGTGAGGGCGCGGCGTTCGTGGTGCTCGCGGCCGAGCCGGGTGATACGCGCGCCGAGATCGTGGGCGCAGCGCGCACGCTCGACGCGCACCACCTCACGGCGCCCGATCCGACGGGCGACGGAGCCGAGCGGGCCATGCGCGGCGCGATCGAAGACGCGGGCCGCGTGAACATCGGGTACGTCCAGGCGCATGGCACGAGCACGCAGCTCAACGACGCCGTCGAAGCCGCGGCGATCCGGCGGGTCCTCGGCGACGCGCTCCCGGACGTGAACGTCGGCGCGGTGAAAGGCGCGCTCGGGCACTGGATCGCGGGCGCGGGGGCGATCGGTTTCTTGTGCGCGCTCGAAGCCGTCGAAGAGGGCGTTTGCCTGCCGACGGCGGGACTCACCGAGCCCGATCCCGCGTGCGTCTTGCCACACGTCGTGGGCGCGGCCTTGCGAAAACCCGTGGAAGCGGCGCTCGTCAACGCCTTCGCGTTCGGCGGCGCGAACGCGAGCCTCGTGGTGAGCCGATGCGCCTAGACGGAAAAGGCCTCCCCATCGTGGCCGTCTCGACCCTGACGACGGCGGGCCTTTCGGGCCGCGGCCTCGGTCGCCGCGTCTTCGAAAGCAACCACCCTTTGCCGAGCGAGATCGACGCGCCCGCGCCGTCGCGACCCGAGGACGTCCGGCAGAGGAAGCTCATGTCACGCGCCGCGTGGTTCTCCACGCTGGTCATGCGCGGCGCGCTCACCGAGGCGCGCTGGGACGAAGGGCGCGCCGAGATCGGCGCGTTTTTCGGCGTGGGCGCCTCGGGCGCGGAGATGGACGAGGTCGCGCGGCTCGTTGCGGCGAGCATGGAGGACGGTCGGTTCTCGCTCGCGCGGTGCGGCCGCGAGGGGCTCGACGCGTGCAATCCCCTGTTCGCGTTCCAGATCATGAACAACTTCACCCTCTGCCACGGGGCGATCCTCGAGGGTCTCGGCGGCCCGAACGCCGCGTTTTTCTCGCGCGGCTCGGGCACGGTGACGGCGCTCGAAGAAGCCTGCGCCTCGATCAACGCGGGCGCGTGCGAGCGCGCGCTCGTCGGCGGCGCGGACACGGCCCTGCACCCGGTCACGATGGCCGAGCTGGAACGAGAAGGGTTCTTGCGGCAAGGGCTCAAGCCGGCCGAGGGCGCGGCCGCGCTCGCGATCGCAGCCACGGCCGAAGCGCCGCTCGGTTACGTGGAGGCGGTGCGGGTGTTTCCGGTCGATCGCCCCCGCGGCGCGCTCGTGCCTCGCACGGGCGTGCTGCGCGACGCCGCCGTACCTGCCGCGTTCGACGCGCTCGAGGACCAGCCTTGCGACGTCGTCGTGCTCGCGCCCTGGGGCGCGCCCGCGCGCGAGGCGCTCATGGATCTGCCCGAGATGCTCGAAGCGGAGCTCTCGGTCGACGCCTCGCTCTCCCTCGGCGAATCCCTGGCCGCTGCGCCGGCGCTCGCCTGGGCGCTCGCGCTCGATCTGCTCGTGCACCTCGACAAACCCCGCGCGCTCGTCCTCTCGGCGGGACCGGACGGGGATCTCGGGGCCGTCGTGCTCGGAAAAGGAGGGGCGTGATGGGCGCGCGTCGCGCGGTGATCACGGGCGTCGGCGCCGTCAGCGCGTTCGGCGTCGGGTACGAGGCGCTCGCGAACGGCCTCGCCGCGGGCCGCAGCGCGGTCGGCCCGATCCGCAGCTTCGACGCGCGCACCTTCCCCACGCGTGTCGCGGGCGAGGTGCCGATCGAGAAGACGAACGCGCTCTTCCTGGAAAAACACCGCGGCGTCCTGCTCCACGTCGGCGAGGCCGGGACATGGGAAGAATCGGGCCTCCTCCGCGACCGCAAGGTGTGCTTCGGCCTCGTCGCGGCGGCCGAGGCGTGGCGGCATGCGCGATGCGGGACGGCCGAGCGCAAGGGCGCGCTCTCCATCGGCCTCGGGCTCGAACAGGCGTTTCTGGAGGACCTGGCGGAAGAGCTCGACGAGGGCGAGATCCGCGTCGGCGCCGGCGATCTCGCGGGCGGCGAGGGCGTTCGGTTCCGCTCGCGTGTCGATCTCACGGCCGAGAAGATCCGCAGCGTCGTGGGCCTCTCGGGCCGCGTCGCCGTGCACGCCTCGGCTTGCGCGGCGGGCGGCATGGCGGTCGCGCACGCGGCCTCGCTCATCGAGCGGGGCGCGGCCGACGCCGTCCTCTGCGGCGCGGCGGACTCGATGGTCAATCCGCTCGGCATCGGCGGCATGTCGCGCCTCGGCGCCCCCTCGCCGCGCGCCGAGCCCTCGGCGTGCAGACCGTTCGATCGGCGTCGCGACGGGCTCGTCGTCGGCGAAGGCGCGGCGATGTTCGTGGTCGAGGAGGAGTCCCGGGCGCGCGCGCGCGGCGCGGAGCCGCTCGCGGTCATCGCCGGCTACGCGACCACGCAGGACGCCTACCGCGCGACGGCGCCCCGCCCCGACGGATCCCGCGCGCTCGCGGCCATGGAGCGCGCCGTTCGTCGCGCCAACCTCACGCCGGCGGACGTCGGATACGTCAATGCCCACGGCACCGGGACGCCGCTCAATGACCCGGCCGAGGCGAAGGCGATCCGCGCGCTCTTCGGCGACGTGCCCACGTCGAGCATCAAGGGCGCCGTCGGCCACCTGATGGCCGCCGCGGGCGCGATCGAGCTCGCCGCGTGCCTGCTCGCGTTCACGCGGGATCTGCTCCCCGGGACCGCCCATTTCGAGGAGCCGGATCCGGAGTGCCCGATCAACGTGATCGGCCCGAAGCCCCTCGCCAAACGTGTCGATTACGTGCTCTCGAACTCGTTCGGGTTTGGCGGGCAAAACGTGAGCGTGCTCCTCGGGAGACCCCGATGACGCACGCGGGCCGGATGGCCGTCACGGGGTTTGCCCTGCGAACCCCGCTCGGCGACGACGCCGGCGCCGTGCTCCGGAGGCTCCTCGCCGGCGAGCGCGCCGCGGCCCCGAACGCCCATTTCGACGCGAGCACCTACACCTGCCGCCTCGCCGCCACGATCCCCGGCGCTCCGCGTCCGACGAAGCACCGCAAATTCGTCAAACGGATGGGGCTCTTCGGCATGGAGGTCGGAGCGGAGGCCCTCGCCCGCTCGGGCACGCCGGCAAACGGCGCGCGGCTCGGACTTTTTTGCGGGTATGGAGGCCTGCGCGCGCACTGGGACGATCTGATGCCCGTGCTCGAAAAGCAGGCAGGCGACGAGCGCGCGACGGGCGCATGGACGCAGGGTTTTTCCTTGTTGCACCCGTTCTGGATGTTGTTTCACCTGTCGAACAACGCGCACGCGCTCCTGTCGATCGACGTCGGCGGCAAGGGCGACGGCACGACCACGGCGGGCTCGAATGCAGGGGCGCAGGCGCTCCGGGCGGCCATCGTCGCCCTCGCCGTCGGGAGCGTCGATGCGGCGCTCGTGTTCGCCTACGACTCGCTCGTCGAGCCGGAGACGCTCCTCTCGCTCGGCATGTCCGGCGCCGCGACGAACGCGCCGACGCCCGCGGCGGTCGTGGCCCCGTACGACGAGCGCGCGGCGGGGATCGTGCCCGGCGAGGCGGCCGCGGCGGTGGTGCTGGAGCGACCCGACGACGCGGGCGATCGAGCGATTTCGTTCGTCTCGGCCGCGGCGACCGCGGACGGCGCCGTGGACTTTCCCTTGCCGCGCACGAGCGCCTCCCTCGCGGCCGCTCTCTCCGCGGGCGACACGATCGTCGACGGCGCCGCGCTCGCCTCGCCCGCGCGCGACGCGGCCGAACGCGCGGCCCTCGCCGACGTGCTCGGCCCCTCGGCCACGCTCCTCGCGTTGACGGCTTCCACGGGCCAGCTCGGCGGCGCGACGGCCGTGGTGCAGGCGATCCTGCTCGGCGAGGCGCTCCGCGCGGGCGCGCTGCCGCCCATCGCGGGCCTCGAACGTCCTTCCGAAGGCCCGCTCCGCCCGCTCGTTCGCGCCGAAGAGACCCGCGCCCGCTCGGCCCTGGCCCTCTCGGCCGGCATGCCAGGGCTCGCGGGCGTGCTACGCGTGGAGGTTCCATGAGCGAAACCAAGGAGCGATCCCGCGTCGCGCTCGTCACGGGCGCCTCGCGTGGCATCGGGCGCGCCATCGCGGAGGCGCTCGGACGGCGTGGATATGCCGTCGCCGTCGATTATCGCCACGACGAGGACGCGGCCCGGAAGACCGTGGCCGCCGTGGAGGCGCTCGGCGCGCGGGCCGTCGCTCTCCGCGCCGACGTCTCGCGCCCCGCGGAGGTCGTGTCCCTCTTCGAGCAGGCCGAGGCCACGCTCGGACCGCTCGACGCGCTCGTCTGCAATGCTGGCGTCACCCGCGACGGCCTCCTCGGCGCGAGCACCGAGGACGATTACGATCACGTCTTCGATACGAACGCCGCGGGCGTGGTGCATTGCTGCCGCGAGGCCGCGCGTCGCTTCATCTCGCGGCGGCGCGGCGCGATCGTCAACGTCTCCAGCGTGGCCGCGCAGCGACCGGGCCGCGGGCAATCGCTTTATGCCGCGTCGAAGGGCGCCGTCGAGTCGTTCACCCGCGCGCTCGCGGTCGAGCTCGCGCCGCGCGGCGTGCGCGTGAACGCGGTGGCGCCCGGCCTCGTCGAGACCGACATGACGGCCGAGCTCCGGGCCGTGGCCCCGGAAGAGCTCGCGAAACGCATCTTGCTCAAGCGTGTCGGCCGGCCCGAGGAGATCGCGGCGGTCGTCGCCTTCCTCGTCTCGGACGAGGCGAGCTACGTGACGGGACAGATATGGAACGTGGACGGCGGATTCAAGCTGGAATGAGCGGTCCGGGCGGGGTCGGTGGACCGGGAATGCTGGCGTGGCTGGAAACACGGCGATCGCGCCGCGTTTTCGAGGACACGCCCGTGCCGAAGGAGGTGCTCGCCCGGCTCGTACAAGCCGCGATCACCGCGCCCTCGAACACGAACCGGCAGCCGTGGCGGTTCACGGTCGTGACGGCCGCGGACAAACGTAAGCAGATTGCCGAAGCCGTGCGGGCGCGGGCCGAGGAGATCAAGGCGATCATCCACCGCGGGCACCACGCCGAGGATTTCGCGAATTACGGCGATTTTTTTCACGAGCCGCTGGAGAGCGCGGCGGCCATCGTGGTGCCGCAATGGCGCGACTACCCCGATCTCATCGCCGACCTCATCACCTCGGGCGGCGGGGATCCTTCGCAGTACCACACGGCCCGCAGCATGCAGGCCGAGCTCTGCTCGACGAGCGCGGCCGTGATGGCGATGCTCCTCCAGGCGCACGCCGAGGGCCTCGGCGCCTGCTGGATGGCGGGCCCGATGATCGCGAAGCCCGAAATCGAGGCGCTGCTCGGCATCCGGGAGCCGTTCCGGATGGTGGGCGCCGTGGCGATCGGATACCCCGTGGGCGACGCGCCGCCGCCCGGGCGAAAGCCGATCGATCGCGTCGTGCAATGGGTGGAGGACTGAGGCCCCTCAACCCTCGGCGTGACGGCTGAGCTTATCGACGACGGTCAACGCGACCCGCTCGACGCGCCCCTCCACGCACACCGGATGGAGGCTCGCGAGCGCGCGGCGGTGCGCCTGCCAGGCGACCTCCACGTCGAGGAGTGGCTCGCCCGTGGTGAAGACCTGGCGAAGGCGCTCGGCGAGGGCCACCGTATCCGGCCCCTCGGGGAGAATCTCGGCCAGCGGGAGGCCGAGATGCGCCTCGGCGGGCGCGCAGTTCATCGTCCGGGCGAGCGTGGCATTGATGCGCTCGCAGCGCAGATCCGCGTCGATGATGGCGAGGCCGATCGGCGACCGTCCGACCACCGCTTCGAGCACCGCGGCGCTCCTCGCGGCCTCGGCCAGCGCGCGTTTTTCGCGGGCGACGAGCTCGGTTCGCTCCCGCTCGAATTGCATGGCCTCGCGCATGCGCGTGAGCTCGCCGCGGCGCCAGAAATCGGCCAGCGCCGAGACCTTGGCGCGCAGGACGTCGGGGCTGAACGGCTTCGGAATGTAATCGACCGCGCCGTGCGCATACCCTTTGGCTTGATAATTGTCGTCGCGGTGGATCGCCGAGATGAAGATGATCGGCACTTCCTTCGTGCGCTCGCGCCTTCGGATCAGCGCGGCGACCTCGAAACCGTCCATGTCCGGCATCTGCACGTCGAGCACGATGGCCGCGAATTCCTCGCGGAGCAGGTGCGTGAGCGCCTCTTTGCCCGAGCTCGCCCGCACGAGGTGCATTCCGAGAGGCTCCAGCACGGCTCCCAGGGCGAGCAGGTTCGAGGGATGATCATCGACGAGCAGGATGCTGGGGACCACGGAGTGCGGTGTCATTGGGGCTCGGTTCCTTGCTCATGATTGACCCTTCGGCGCATGCGTTCGAGGAGGCTCATCACAAAGCATTGTTGTTCGCGCCTCTGTTTTCGAGGGCGGCCAGCTCGAGGAGCACGAGCACGATCTTGTCGTCGGCGCCCGCGACGCAGGGGACGAACCCGAGAGGCCTGTCCAGGGTGCGGAGCACCCGAGCGACCCGGGCAGGCTGGTCGTCCCCTCGCGCGGCGGCCATATCGACGAGCACCTTGGCGGCGCGCTCCGTCGACTCGACGGCGCATTCGATGCTCCCCGCATCCGATCCGCTTCCCTTGCACAAGACCAGCACCACGGGATCGGGGACACGCGTATTGCGAAAGGCATGCGCGAGCGGACCTGTGAGCGACGCCTCGATGACGCGCATGAGGCCACTCGTGAGAGACCCGTCGCCCACGGGAAGCACCTTCATTCCAGGACTGACGATAAGCCACGGACACACGTCCGATCCATGCGGACCGTGCCCCAGTCGTGCGTCGGGAGTTTCCCGCGTTCCTTCAGATATCGCATGATCCTCCCGGCAAAGCCGGTCTTCGTCGCGGACGCAACCCTCCAGAACATTGGATTGGCATACTATTCCCCGCGACAATCTCGCCACCAACGAAGATTTTTTCGAATCGGTTACCATTCGAATTCCCAAACGTTTTACACTCGGGGCCGCGACGACGTACCACCCCGTGTGCCGACCCTGACCTCATGAGCCAGGAATTCTGCCCGCCGTCCTCCCCCTCCGCTGTCCCCTCCGTGCTCCTGGTCGATGACCACCCCGCGAACCTGCTCGCCCTGGAGGTGGTGCTCGAGCCCCTCGGCCTGCATTTGATGCGCGCAGGCTCGGGCAGGGACGCGCTCCGGCAGCTCCTCAGCAACGAGTTCGCGGTCATCGTGCTCGACGTCAACATGCCGGACATGGACGGCTTCGAGACGGCCGCCCTGGTCCGGAGGCTCGAACGCACGCGGGAGATCCCGATCATTTTCATCTCGGCGTTTCACCGCGACGACGCCTATCAAGCCAAGGGGTATGCCCACGGCGCCGTCGACTACCTGCCCAAACCCTTCAATCCCGACATCCTGCGCGCGAAGGTCGCAGCGTTCGCCGAGCTCTGGCGCCGCGCCGAGAACCTCCGCGTCCGCGAGGCCATGCTCTTCGAAAGGGAGCGGGCGGAGCTCGTCGCCCGTGAAAAACGCGCCCAGGCCGAGGCCGCGAGCAGCGCCGCGGTCCTCGACGCCGTCATCGCCGGCGCGCCCATCGGGATCGCGATCTTCGACGTGCACCTGCGCTGCGAGCGCATCAACGCCGCGCTCGCCGAGATGCACGGCCTGCCCTCCGAAGCCCAGGTCGGGCACACGCTGGCCGAGGCGCTGCCCGAGGACGCCGAGACGGCCACGACAATCGAGCGCCTCGAGCGGGTCTTCGAGACGGGCGAGCCGCTCCTCAACCTGGAGGTCGCCCGGCCCATTCCCGGGGGATCTGGGCATCGATATTCGCTCACGAGCTACTTTCCCGTGCGCGTGGACGGCCGCGTCGCGCGCGTGGCCATGACCGTCGTCGACGTGACGGCCTTGCGCGCGGCCGAGGCGCGCGCCGCCACGAAGCGCCAGAACCTGCACCGGCTGATGAGCGTGGCCGCGGCCCTGTCGGAGGCGCACACGAGCATGCAGGTCGCCGAGATCGCGGTCGCGCAGGGTCGCGTGAGCCTCGGCGCAAAGCGGGCCGTCCTCGGCATGTTGACGGAAGACGGGACGGAGCTCGCGATCTTGCAATCGGTCGGGAACGAGGAAGCGGAGCCCTCTCCGTGGCCCTACGTGCCGATCACCCACCCGCTCCCAATGACGGACGCGGTCCGGGAGCAGCGGCCGCTCTTCTTCGAGTCGGCGGCCGCCGCAGCCGAGCGATATCCCCAGATCGCGTCGTCACGTTCCCCCGGCCACGAGGCCCTGGCGGCCGTGCCCCTGCTGTTCGAGGAACGCGGGCTCGGGGTCCTCGTCCTCTCGTTCGACGAGCGCCGGAGGTTCAGCGACTCGGACCGGGCGCAGCTCACGACGCTCGCGCGCCTCTGCGCGCAGGCCATGGAGCGCGCGCGCCTCTACGACGCCGAGGCCCGGGCGCGCG
Organism: Polyangium sp. y55x31; assembly: GCF_029946505.1. Taxonomy (GTDB): domain Bacteria; phylum Myxococcota_A; class Polyangia; order Polyangiales; family Polyangiaceae; genus Polyangium. Next base: position 96,557 of record NZ_JARZHG010000032.1, on the reverse strand, counting down.
CCGAGGCGGAGACCGCGAATCGCGCGAAAGACGAGTTTCTCGCGCTCCTCAGCCACGAGCTGCGCAGCCCCCTCAATGCCTCGCTCGGCTGGACCACGATGCTCCGCGACAACATCCTCCCCGCCGAGAAGCGCGAGCGCGCGCTCGCCACGGTGGAGCGGAACATCCGCGCGCAGGTCGCGCTCATCGAGGATCTGCTCGATGTCTCGCGTATCGTCGCGGGCAAACTGCAGCTCAACAGCGTCCAGTCGCTCGAGCTCGCGGGCATCGTCGAATCGGCGATCGACGCCGTCCGCCCGGCGTCGGAGGCCAAAACGATCAGCGTCGAGAGCCTGGTCGAAACGCAGGGCCGCGTCCACGGCGACCCGGGCCGGCTGCTCCAGATCGTGACGAACCTGCTGGGCAACGCGATCAAGTTCACGCCGAAGGGGGGCTCGGTGCGCGTGCACCTCCGCCGCGTGGAGGGGTCGATCGAGCTCTCGGTCACCGATGACGGGCAAGGCATCACGCCCGCCTTTTTGCCGCACGTCTTCGACAAGTTCCGGCAGGCCGACAGCGGAATGACCCGCACGCACGGCGGGCTCGGCCTGGGCCTCGCGATCGTCAAACACCTGGTCGAGCTGCACGGCGGCACGATCGCGGCGCACAGCGAGGGTACTGGCAAGGGAGCCACCTTCGTCATGCGCTTGCCGTTCGCGGAGACGACGGCGCGGCCGACGACGCGGCCCCGCTGATCTCCGCCGCGCTCGAGTCACCCCGCGCCGCGCCCGGGCATTCCGGCGCGACGGCCGAGCCGGGCGAAGCAATGCCGCAGGCCGTATCTCACGTTCCGCAAGAGCCGGAGGTGCTCGAACCGCACGTCGAGGTGGAGCAAGGAGACGGCCACGGCCGGGCGAATGCCCGTGAGGATGCACTCGGCGCCCACGAGCTCCACGGCGCGGACGAGATCCAGCAAATGGCGCGCGCTGTTCGTGTCCATCGTGTCGACGCCGGTCCAGTCGATGATCACGAAGCGCGAGCCCCGCGATACGACCGCGTCGAGCAGCCGCGACGTGATCTCCGCGCCGCGCCGATCGTCCACTGCGCCGATGACGGGCAGCGCGAGTACGTCGTCCCATACCTCGATGATGGGCGTCGAGAGCGCGTCGATCCCCGCCTCCAGCCGATCGATGAGCGCGCGCTTCTCGTCGTCGCTCGCCACGATCGCCTCGTCGAGCTCGCGCAGGATGTCCTTGTGCTCGGTCACGTCGCGCGTCACCGTCACGGCCGCGCGCACCACGCCCTTCGCGTCGCGCAGCGGGCGCGAGGACTGCGAGATCCACGTGCCGCGGCCCTCTTCGTCGGTCGCGGCGAGCAGGCTCTCGAGGTTGTCGACCACCTCGCCGCCGAGCGCCCGCCGTGTCGGATCACGCTCCGGGGGCGCCGGTGAAACGCCATCCGAGACGAATATGCCCCGCGACCCGGGCTCGCCCGCGATGGCACGCATATGCGCGTTGTAGATTCGATGCCGGCCCGACGTATCCTCGACGATCACCCCCACGGGCATCTCGTCGAGCACGGCCCGCAGCAGGTCGACCTCTTCGGCGAGCTTTTGCCGGGCCAGCATCTCCTCGGCGAGCCGCGCCTCGAGCGCCGCGATCCGCGCCTGCATTTCCACGAGGTCCACGCTGGCCTTCTACCCCGCTTACGGCGGGATGGCCAGGCAGGAGCCCTGGTCCAACATGCTGTCGAGGGTCTCCGCGATCTCGCGCGCGGCCTTCGCTTGCCACGTGAGGTCCGTTGCAAGGCGAGGCATCAAAATGGCGCGGCCCGCGCGCGGCGCGACCGTGAGCTGAAAAGCACCCGGGACCTCGATCACGTACAGCGCGGGCCGCTCGCGAAGCTCGCCGCGCGACGTGAGCCAATCACGAAAAGCCGGAGGAAACGGCTCCTTTGTTACGATCTCGAACTGATCACGCCGGATGCAGCCGTAACGCCGCGTGATCCGCACGCGGCCGACATCCACCACGTCGAGGACCTGCCCGTACGAAGCGAAGCTCCGCCGGTCCTCCGAGGCCTCCACGTTCATCCCTGCATTCGCTCCACGACGAACTCGCAGTGCGAATCGCCCTTCGCGGCGCAAAGGCGCTCGCGGGAGCGGAAGGATCGCGGGTGGCTGAACACCTCGCGATAAAGCTCCTCCGTGAGCGCGGGCCTGCGCGTGATGTCGCCCTGGTAAAGGAGGTTCATGAGCCCGGCCATCCCGCCGTTCGCGAGGAAGCAACGTGGCCCGTCGGCCCGCGGATACGATTCGAGGTACCCGGACGACTCGTAGCTGTCACGCAGCTCGACGACGAGCCGCTCGCCGGGCAAAAGCTCGGCGACCCGAAAGCGGCCCCAGCCGAAGGCGTTCACGACCGCGATCATGCCGTGCACCCAGTCCTCGCGGCTCTCGATCATGGGCTGCACCAGGCCATCCCACTCGACGGACGCCATGATGCCGCCGAACGTGTGGAAAGCGCAGACGTGCGCCGCCTCCGTGAGGAGCGCAATGGCGTCCTCCGTGAGCTCGGGGTTTTCCCGGACGAGCGCGCGGAGCACGCCGAACGAGATGCGGTTGTAAAAATCCGCGTAATGGTTCGTCAGGTACAGACCGAAGGCCGGGATGAGGCCCTCCTCGTTGCCAGCGAGGCCCATGCCGGCCACGGTTTCGACGATGACGCGCTCGTCGATGGCCATCACCACACCTCCACGCGGAAGGAGCACCGCTCGTCCCCGGCGGCGACGCATTCGGTCTCGCGGCTCGTGACGCGCTCGGGCGCGAGGCGGTAAGCGACCGCGACCGCGCCGGAGAGGAAACCCGCGACGAAGAAGCACCCCGGCGTGGGCCGCTTGCCCCAGCGCGAGACCCAGCCGACCGCATAATGCGAATGATCGAGCGTCGCCCGCCCGCCGCCCTCGCCGAGCCCGCGCACGTCGAGCCGGCCAAACCCCTGCGCCGCGAACGTGTCCGCCGCAAGCTCGAGCGCGTCCGCGGCGCTCTTCGCGTCGTTCTCGAGCCCTTGCAACATCGAGCGCGAGGCCTCCATCCCCGCCGCCACGAGCAGCGCTGGGGCCCGCTCCTGCAGGGCGTCCTCGATCGTGCGCTGGAGAAAGACGTTGTAATGGTGGCAATGGAACACGAGCCGGCGCCCGCCGACCGTGGTGATGCCGCGCTCGAGGTCCGCCTTCGGAGCGAGGTGAAAGCTCATCGTTTTGCCTTCCTTTCGTGTTCCAGGATCTCGCGCGCACACGCCCACGCGCGCGCCACGAGCTCCGGTTCGTCCGGGATCGATTCGGCGTTCCGTGACAGGGCCCGCCCGACCAGCAAATTCAGGCGCGCCAGCTCCACGACGGCATTGCCGCGGGCGCGCCCGCGCACGAACTCCACGACCTGCACGAGCTCTTTGCCCACGCCATGTCTCCGTATGCCGGCTAGAGCCGGCGCCAATCCTCGCCGTGGAAATCGGGGAACGAGACCTTGCACGTGCCCGGATCGATCCCCGTGATGCGCGCCCTTCCATTCGCGTCGAGCATGCCCTCGCGCGTCGCTCCGTCCGGCAGCTCGATACGGTAGCGCTTGAACGGCACGGGCTTCGGCGGATCGTCGTCGTCCACGAGCTCGATGCCGAACCAGGTTTTTTCCTCGCGTGCGGCGACCTTCTCGCCCTTCGGCTCCTCCTTGCGTCCGCCAGCCGCGAGGACGAACTGCATCTCCATCTTGAACGCGCGGAGCTCGCCGCTCTCGAGCGCCCGCCGGATCTGCGCCCGCTGCGCGGCGAACGACGCGCCCTCCCGCACGCCGAGCGGGCCCGCGAGGAAGGCCGCGATGTCGGCGACGAGGGGGCGTATGCGAGGTTCGTCCGGGAACCATCCGTCGACGAGCCACGCCGCGAAGCTCCGGGCGACGGGCGAGGCGTCCTCGGGCACGGCGCCGGCGCCGAGCCGCGGCACGATCCATACGACGTCCGAAAGCGTGCTGATGCGCCATTTCTTGCCGTGCATGACCTCGCGCCTCGTGCCGTTCGAGGATACGCGCTCGGGCACGGCCTCGGCAAGGCGGCCGTCGGAAAAGCACTACCCTCGCGCCGCGTGGTTGATAGGATGCGCCCCGCCATGACGTCCGTCACCGCGCAGGATCCCTCCACGAAAACGCCGGATCGTGAGCTCGGCGAGCACGCGTTCCGACTCTGCCAGACGCTCCTCCGCATCGACACCACGAACCCGCCGGGCCGCGAGCGCGCCGCCGCGGAGGTCGTGGCCGGCGAGCTCGCGGCCGCGGGGCTCGATCCGCGCACGATCGAGAGCGCGCCCGAGCGCACGAACGTGGTCGCGCGTCTGCGCGGCACGGGCGAGCTGCCTCCGATCCTGCTCACGGCGCACCTCGACGTCGTCGAGGCCGAGGCCTCCGCGTGGAAACACCCGCCGTTCTCGGGCATCGTCGCGGACGGCTGCCTCTGGGGGCGCGGCGCGATCGACATGAAGAACATGGCCGCGATGTCGGTGGCGATCCTCGCGCGCCTCGCCCGAGAAAAGCCGCGCCTGCGCCGCGACATCATCTTCGCCGCCGTCGCGGACGAGGAGGCGGGCTGCGATCATGGCTCGCGTTTCCTCGTGGAGAACCACCCCGATCTCGTGCGCGCCGAGTACGCGATCGGCGAGAGCGGCGGCTACACGCTACACCTCGGCAAGGCCACGTTTTATCCGATCCAGGTCGCGGAGAAGGGCATCTGCTGGGTGCGCGCGCGCGTGCGCGGCGAGCCCGGGCACGGCTCGATGCCTCGCGAGGATTCGGCCGTCATCAAGCTCGCGGAGGCCATCGCGCGGCTCGGCGAAAAACCGCTGCCCGTGCACGTGACGCCCTACATCCGCGATTTCGTGGACGGCCTCGCCTCGAAGCAGCCCGCGCCGCTCCGCGCCCTCTTGCGCAAACTCCTGCACCCCGCGATCGCGCCGCACGTCCTGCGCGCCCTGCCCGATCGCTCGATGGCGCGCAGCGTCGGCGCGATGCTCTCGAACACGGCATCGCCGACGATCCTGCGCGCGGGCGCGAAGGTGAACGTGATCCCCGGCTTCGCCGAGGCCGAGATCGACGGGCGAACGCTGCCCGGACAAACCGAGGCCGATTTCCTGCGCGAGCTCGGCGCGGTGCTCGGGCCGGAGGTCTCGCTGGAGGTCGTGAGGAGCGCGCCGGCCACCGCGACCGACCCCGTCGATTCCCCGCTCTTCGACACGATCCGCGCGGCGATCCTCGACCGCGAGCCCGGGGCCACGGTCGTGCCCTACATGATCCCGGGCTTCACGGACGCGCAGTATTTCACGAGGCTCGGCGCGAAATGGTACGGGTTTTCCCCCGTGAAGATGCCGAAGGGCCTGCGCTTCGCGGAGCTCTTCCACGGCCACGACGAGCGCATCCCGGTCGACGGGTTGAAATGGGGGACCGAGGTCCTCTTCGACGTCGTCCGCAGGTTTTGCCTGTAAAACTCAAGGCGAGACGAGCGCGCCGGGCCACCACGACGCGGCCTCGGCTTCGGCGCGCTCGAGCGCGAGCACGACGTGCGGCAACGTGGCCCGGACGCGGTCGCCGATCCGGCGCATGCCGAGCCGCGCCGCGAGGCGCATCGAGCGCAGGTTGTCCGGGACGATGTCGGCCACGAGGCGGGTCGCATTCACGCACGCGAAGGCGTAGCGCACGAGCCCACGCGAGGCCTCCGTCGCATACCCCTGGCCCCAGGAATCGAAGGCGAAATGCCAGCCGAGCTCGAGATCGGGCTCGGTCACGTACGGGATCAGGACCACATCGCCCACGATGACCCCGGAGGCCTTCTCGACGACGGCGAACCACCCCTGCCCCGCGGGCAGGTGCCGGACGCGCTCGAGGACCTCGCCGAGCTTGCGCGTGCTCGCGGCGGCGTCCGGCGTGGCGCCCCACCAGATCACGCGGGGGTCGCCCCAGATACGGTGGAATGCCTCGTGGTCGCTCACCTCGAACGGCCGCGCGAGGAGCCTCGACGTCTCGAACGTCATGAAGATATTGTGCCTCGCGCGAGATCGGCCGTCGAGAAGGTCTTCCCGCGGCGGTCGTTCCGGTCCATCCTTTTTCGGGGAGCGAAACACGATGGCAGACGAACTTTCGAGGCGGGGCGTGCTCAAGGTCGTGGCTGCTGCGGCGGCGGTCGCGGGTTGCAAAACCACGAGCAGCGGGACCACGGCAGGCGCAGGCGAGACGAGCGCAGCGCCGCCGGCCCCGGCATCGCCGCCCGTCCCCGCGGCGCCGGCGGCGGCGGCCACGCGCACGCTCGGACGCACGGGCGCGCTCGTCGAGGCGGTATCGCTCGGCGGCGAGGGGATCTTGCGGACGTGGAACCGCGAGCGCGAGGCCGTGCCGATGATCCTCGAAGCCTTGCGGCTCGGCGTGCGGTATTGCGACACCGCGCCGGCCTATGCAGGCTCGCTCGATTATTACGGCGAGGCGTTCCGGCAGGCGCCCCCGGGGGCGCGGGATCAGGTCTTTCTCGCTTCCAAGACCCACGAGCGGAGCCGCGACGGGAGCCTGCGCCTGCTCGACGAGAGCCTGAAACGTTTGGGGACGAACCGCCTCGACCTGTGGCAGCTCCACGATTTGCGCTCGCGCGAGGATCTCGACGAAATCTTCGGCAAGGGAGGCGCGATCCAGGCCGTCGAGGCGGCGCGGAAGGACGGTCGGATCCGGTTCGTGGGGATCACCGGGCATCACGATCCGGCCATTCTGGTCGAGGCGATGCGGCGGTACGATTTCGACACGGTGCTTTGCGCGATCAACCCGGCCGATCCGGCGCGGCTGCCGTTCCTGACGACGGTCGTGCCCGAGGCGCGGCGTCGCGGAATGGGCGTGATCGGCATGAAGGTGATGGCCGCGGGGCGGATCCTCGCGGACGGCACGGCCACGCCCGAGGAGCTCATCGGGTACGGCGCCCATCACGCGGACACGGTGATCGTGGGCATGCGGAGCCCGGCCGAGGTACGGCAGAATCTCACCATTGGCCGGGCGCTCGCGTCCCCCTCGAACGAGGCGCTCGCGGCGCTCGAGCGGAGGCTCGCGCCGCGGGCCGCGGAATATTCGTATTTCAAGGCATGACCATGAAGCCGAGCTTCTCCCGTCTCGCGCCCCTCGTCGCCTTCGGCTGGCTCGGCGGCTGTCAGGTCGTGCTCGGGATCGAACCCGATTTGCGCCTCGCGACCTGCGAGGAAGGCGAGGTGTACGACACGACGCCCGCCGATTGCCGGCGCGAGGTCTGCAAGGACGGCGCGCTCGTGACCGAGCCGGATCCGGACGATGTCTCGAATGACGTGAACGAATGCACGGAGGACGTCTGCGAGGGCACGACGCCGATGAACGCGCCGCGCGCCGCGGATTCGCCCTGCGGCCTCGGTGGGCTCTTGCATTGCGACGGCGCGGGCAAATGCCAGGGCTGCATGGACGATGCCTCGTGCCAGAGCGGCCCCGCCAACCCGTGCGCGCCGGTCACCTGCCAGCAGGGCATTTGCGTGACGAACACGGTGACGGCCGGGACGCTCTTGCCCGATCCGACGCCGGGTGATTGCATGGCGCCCGCGTGCAGCGCGAATGGCATCGTCACGACGGTGTTCGCGGCCGATCCACCCGAGCCCCCGTCGCCCTGCGTCGCGACGGTGTGCATGGAGGGCGTGGCGCAGAGCGGGCCTCGCAATGCTGGAACGCCTTGCACCGGCGGGGTCTGCGACGGGAGCGGCAATTGCGTGGGATGTTTGGACAGCACGCATTGCGGCGGCGGGACGATGGTCTGCGTGGGCACGACGTGCGTGAACCATTGCACGGACGGGCAGCAGAACTACGGCGAGACGTACCTGGATTGCGGCGGCGGCTGCCCCGGCTGCGGGATCGGCGCGCCTTGCATGGCCGCGTCCGATTGCGCCACGAATTACTGCATCGAGGGGATCTGCTGGGATCCGGGCTTCGGAGGCTGAACCATGCGATCCGGGCACATCCTCGTCCACGTCACGACACGGTCTCCCGAGGAGGCCGAGGCGCTCGGCGCCGCCGCGGTCGCGCAGAGGCTCGCCGCTTCGGCCCAGATCGAGCCGATCACGACCAGCCATTACCGATGGAAAGGCGCGATCCACGCCCACCCCGAGCACCGCGTGACGCTCTTCTCGCGCGCGGCGCTCTGGGACGCGATCGTCGCGTTCGTCCGGGCGAACCATTCCTACGAGCTGCCGCAGATCGTCGCGACGCCCATTTCCCTGGGCCTGCCGGAGTTTCTCTCCTGGATCGACGAGAACACGAGCGCGCTGGAGCAAGGGAGCGATGAGGTACAAGAAGCTCGGGACGACATCGATTGAGGTGAGCGCCGTCATTTTCGGCGGCTGGCAGGCGGGCAAGGAGTCGTGGGTCGGCATCGACGACGACGCGCAGATCGCCGCGCACCGGGCGGCCCTCGACGCGGGCGTGACGACGTTCGACACGGCCGAAGAATACGGGGCCGGGCACAGCGAGCGGATCCTCGCGAAGGCGCTCGCCGGCGAGCGCGAGCGAATCGTGATCTTGACGAAGGTGTCGTGGAACAACCTGCGTCGAGAAAAGGTGTTCGAGGCGTGCGAGCGCTCGCTCCGGAATCTCGGGACGGATCGGATCGACCTTTACCAGATTCACTGGCCCGCCGGCAGCTTCGGCAGCGAGGTCGTGCCGATCGAGGAGACGATGGGCGCGCTCGTGGATCTGAAGGCGCAGGGGAAGATCCGGGCGATCGGCGTCTCGAACTTCGATCGAGCGCAGATCGAGGCCGCGAGCCGCGTGGGCCGGGTGGACAGCCTGCAGCCCTGTTATTCGCTGTTTTTCCGGAAGGCGGTGGAGGACACGCTCTCGTATTGCCAGGAGAACGTGATCTCGGTGCTCGCGTATTCACCGCTCGCCCAGGGTCTGCTCACGGGCAAGTTCGGGCGCGGGCACGTGTTCGCCGAGGGCGACAACCGCGTGGACAACCGGCTCTTCAAGGGTGAGACGTTCGAAAAGGCGCTCGCGGCGCTCGATGAGCTCCGGCCGATCGCCGCGAGAAACGGCGTGACCCTGGCAAACCTCGCGCTCGCGTGGCTCCTCGCGCAGGAGGGCGTGTGCGCGATCGTGGGCGCGCGGAACGAGGCGCAGGCGCGGGAGAATGCACGCGCGGGGGATGTCACGCTCGGCGCGGCGGATCTCGCGGAGATCGACCGGATCGGGCGGGTGGTCTCGGATTCGCTGCCGCCCGGATTGATGTGGGACTGGTGATCTTGTAGGATCGCGCGTGATGTCCGAAGCCAACGACCCCGAGATCGCCGAGAAGGTCCGCCACATCGTCGCCGAGGCGCTCGCCCTCGATCCGGCCACGGTGAAGAACGAGTCGCTCCTGATGGCCGACCTCGGCGCCGAGTCGCTCGATTATCTCGATATCGTGTTCAAGATCGAGCGGACGTTCGGCATCCAGATCACGCGGGGCGAGATGCAAAAAGCCGCGCGCGGAGACATGAGCGAGGAGGAGTTCGCGCCGGGCGGCGTCGTCAGCGACAAGGGCCTCGAACGGCTGCGCGAGCTGATGCCGGAGGCGAAGGACCGCATCGTGCCGGGGCTCCGGCCCGTGCAGATCCTCGGGCTCTTCTCGGTGCAGACGTTCGTGAACATGGTGGAAGCGAAGAAGCGGGGTGTGGTGGTCTGACAAACCGGGAGAATCAAAGTCCCCCGTCGATCACGACCTGCCCGCCCGTCATGAACGAGTTCTCGTCCGAGACGAGCCACGCCGCGAGATCCGCGACCTCCTCCGCCGTGCCGAGCCTGCCGAGCGCTGCTTGCGCCACGTAACTCTCGACGCGGTGCTTCGGCAATCGCGCGGACAAGCCCGTTTCGAGCAGGCCCGGTACGAGGCAATTCACGGCGATTCCGTACCGGCCGATCTCCTTCGCGAGCGCCAGAGAAAACCCGACGAGCGCCGCCTTCGAGGCCGCGTAATGGACCGGCGCGTCGAGGACGCGGTCCGCGCCGAACGAACCCACGTTCAGGATGTGGCCCTTCTTGGACCGGATCATCGATTTCAACGCCGCGCGCGAGAACAGATACGGACCTTTCACGTTCGTATCCATCGCCGCGTCCCACTCCGACTCTTCCAAGAGCGCGATCGGGAGGACCTGCGTGAGCGCCGCATTGTTCACGAGCACGTCGATGCCGCCGTACGCGACCTCCACCGCCTTCACGGCGGCCGTCACGTGCGCGGCGTCCGAGACCGAGCCTTTGAGCACGAGCGGCGAGGCGCCCGCGGCTTCGAGCAGCGCCCGCGTCTCCTCGGCCGCGTCGTCGCGATCGCGGTACGTGAACGCCACGCGCGCCCCTTCGCGTGCGAAGGCCAATGCAATCGCGCGGCCGAGGTTTCGCGAGCCGCCCGTCACCAGGCAACGTTTTCCGGCAAGGCGCGCGCTCATCGGGTCCTCCCGCGGCCGAGCTGCACGAGCGGCGTCGCGGGACGCGGGGAAAAGCGCGCGTCGCGCTCGCGGTAGAGGACGTTGTAGGCGCACGAGGGGACGTTCGAGCCGTCGGGGCCGGGCATGCCGACGCAGCAGCGGCGAATGCGGTCCGTGTCGAAAGTCTCTTCGTCCATGTGGGTGTGCACGTAAATGGCCTTCGTGTGCATCTCGGCGATCCGCATACGAATGGCCTCGTCCGTGCCCGGCGCGAACATGCGCTCGACGAGGTCTTTCAGGGCGGCGAGCACCGCGTCGGCCTCCTCGCATTCGATGTCGCCCGCCCAGAGGCGATTCAGGACGTCCGTGAGGATCTGCTCCATCTCGGGGCCGGGCACGATGTAGAGCTCCTGCGAGAGGAGGCTGCGCAGATCGTCGCGGCTCATGAAGCGGGTGAACGGGAGCCAGCGGCCGTCCTTCAAGCGCAAGAGATATGCAATCTGATAACAGAGCGGGTGCGCGAGCGGGGACGGGACGAAATCGCGGACCGCGATCCGGCCGCCCGATTGGCGCTCGATGTCGGAGAGCGCGTCGAACGCGGTGTAGCGCGCGCTGCGCTCGAAGCTCACGCCGCTCTGGCCCGTGAACGTCATGGGGTGGAACTCGACGGAGCGGATGAAATCCTTCGAGAGCGCGAGATCGATGAACGCCGCGACCTCGTGGTCGTTCACGCCACGCGCGAGCACGGGCAGGAGCGTCGTCGCCACGGCGTGTTTTTCCAGGAGATCGAGGATCTTGAGCTTGGCGTTCAGGTGGTGGCCGCCGAGCATTTTCTTGTTCGCCTCGGGCTCGAAGGAGTCGAACGAGAGAATGACGCGGGCGTCGATACGGGCGAGGCGTTCGAGCAGCGCCTCGTCGCGGAGGAAACGCAGGCCGTGCGTGGAGATGGTGACGCGCCGGACGCCGGCCGAGACGCACATCTCGACGATACGCTCGAAATCGGGGTGCTGCGTCGGTTCGCCGCCGGTGATGTTGATGATACGGCGGTCCGGCGCGACGTGGTCGAGGTGCCGCAGGATCGCCGCGAGCTCCTCCTCGGACATGTGGTAGGCGCCCTCGTTTTTGTTGTGCGTGTAGCAGATGGGGCAATCGAGGTCGCATTTCGAGGTGATCGGGACGACCGGGAGGTGATTGCGTTGCTCGTGCTGCTCGCAGGGGCCACAATCGTAGGGGCAGCCGGCGGAGACGGGGCGCGGCGAGGCGGGGCGTTCGAGGACGGAGGCGTGCCGGACGGTGTCCTCGTACCAGTCCGCGGAGCTCGAGACGAGCACCTCTTCCGGCCCGTGCAGCTCGCAGCGCTTGCGCAGGACGATCTTGCCCGCGATACGTACGGTCTCGGCCGGAATCGTGCGCTTGCACGTCCCGCAGAGGCCCGTCGTGGCGCCGAGGATCACGCCTTCGTCTGTTCCGTCCGCCATTGCTGCTTCAGCCATTTCCGGACCACGAAATCGGTCGTGTGGATGAGGAAAAATCCGAAGATGAGGTTCGTCACCCACGTGGCCCAGAGGGCCGGGGTGTAGCGCGCGACAGGCGGGAACGGCCGGTGCGCGAGGTTCACGTTGAGCGTGGGCGGCGTCGCGTAATAAGCGAGCACGACCATCGAGGCGAGGAACACGAACGAGGCCCACGGCGCCCATCGCGGCAGGCCCGAGCGGCGGACCTCGAGCGCGCCGACGATGAGCGGAGAAACGTGCACGAGGACCGAGGTCCAGGTGGTCGTGCGGGTCTCGCAGAGGTCGAAGAGGTAGCCCCAGAGGCCGGCGCCGATATGGAAGGAAAAACCAAAGAGGACGAGCGCGGGCTTGCGGAGGAGCACGCCGACGGCGAGGACGGCCGTGGCCACGTGGCAGGCGTAGAGCATCTCGGGCAAGAGCCCGTGCGGCATTTTCTCGATGACCGCGTGGAGCACGAGGACGACGAAGAGCAAGAGCCCGACCCAGCGCGGCGTCACAAGCCCCCCGTGATGGGCAGGATGGAGCCGGTCATCCAGCGATTGTGGAGCGCGAGGCGGGTGATGGCGCGCGCGGCCTCCACGGGCGTGCCGACGCGCTGGAATGCGCTGTATCGCTTGTAATCGGCGAGGCGGGCCGGATCGAGGCTCTCCGAGATGCCGCCGCCGAGCGCGCCGAGGAGGACGAGGTTCACCCGGACGTCCTTCGGGCCGAGCTCCTTGGCGAGGGCCTGCGTCATGCCGAGCCGCGCGGACTGCGTGGCGGCGAAATGCACGGCCGAGGGGATCTTCGCGATGCCGTCGAGCGCCGCCGTGAGGACCACGTCCCCGGGCCTGCCGGCGAGCCGCGCGGCGAACGATTGCATCGCGACGTACACGGAGCGGACGTTGACCGCGTGCATCTCGTCGAAGAGCGCATCGGTGACATCCGCGAGCGCGCTCGCATCGGAGATGACGGCGGCATGCACGAGCAGATCGGGCGCGGCGTCCTCGGCGTCGAGCGCGTCGAAGAGGGCGCGGATCGCCGCGGGTTCGGCGAGGTTCGTCCGGAAAGACCGTGCGCCCGTCTCGGCGGCGAGGGATTCCGCGACGGCGGCGGCGCGCTGGTACGTGAAAGCGACCCGCACGTCCGCAGCCGCGAGCGCGCGCACGACCTCGCGGCCCACGTATCCGCTGCCCCCGAGCACGAGCGCGCGCCGAGCGTCGGTCACGAGGCGGCCTCCAGGCCGAGCTCATATCGCAACGTCTGGTCCTCGCGCACGTGCCAGATCTTTTGATCGATGTAGTAATGGTGGAAGAAGATGCCCCAGTACATCACGAGGAAAAGATCGGGGAGCGCGGCGCCGCGCGGGGCGGGCGCGAGGCTCGGGAGGACGCCGCGCGCGGCATTGAGCGCGAGGTATCCGAGCGAGACGAGGACGAACGCGGCATACGCCGCGAGCGGGCGGCGGCCGAACAGGGCCGCGAGCGAGCGCTCGTCGTTCCGCTCGAAACGGCGCCGTGAGACGGCCGCCACGATGCCGAGGTAATTCGCGCCGTGCACGATTCCCCCGACGATCGTGGAAGCCATGAACGCCTGCTCGGGGTCCTCGGGGCGCGGGACGAGAGGCTCGAAGGAGCCGACGACGAAAAGCGCGAAGAGCTGGAGGCCGAGCGCAGGGCCGAGCAAATACAGGAGGGGACGAGCGTCCTCGCCGCGGAACCGGGTTCGTCGGTACATGCCATATGCGATCGTCGCGACGAGGAGCAGGCCGAGCAGGCCGAGGCCGAGGATCGCGAGGAAACGCGGCGGATCCGCGGGCAAACCGAGGAAAACGCGATTCTGCGGGTGACCAAACGAGAAGAGGCCAAACGCGAGCCAGAGGGCGCCGTGCAAGAAGAGGCGATCGGTTTTTCGTGCCGGGAGCGCGGTGCGCGCGTGGTGCTGGTAGATGGCGAGGACGCCGTACGATTGCCGGACGGCATGGTGAAAACTCCAGAGCGCCGCGACGAGGAGGAAAAGATCCATCGGCGCGCGCAGGCCCGTGACGCGCGTGATCGACCACGCGGCGAGGCCCGGCAGGAGCCACACGAGGCTTCCGGCGAGCAGGCGGCCGCGGCGCGCGCGGAAGCCCGGGTCGAGGTAGGTGCGCGCCCAGGTGGCCGCGAGATGCGGGCCGTCGACGAGGACGAGGAAGGCCACGAAGAGCGGCACGATCGCCCGCGGGACGGCGAGCGCGAAGGCCCCGACGAGCGCGGCGAGGAGCGCGCTGCCGAAAAAAAACGCGAGGTCGAAGCGGCGACCCCCGATCCATCCGGCCTTCACGGGACCATTCTACCATGCCGCAGGCGGAGGACGCGCGGGAAGGAGGCGAGCAGCTCCGTGTCGTGCGTGCAGACGACGACCGCCGCGCCTCGGGCGTTCGCGCGGCGCAGGAGCGAGACGACGGCCGCGGCGCTGGCCTCGTCGAGGTTCGCCGTGGGCTCGTCCGCGAGGACGACGGCCGGGTCGTTGACGAGCGCGCGGGCGATGGCGACGCGCTGCATTTCGCCGCCCGAGAGGCGCGTGACGTCGTGCCGGATGCGCGCTTCGAGGCCGAGCTCGGCAAGGAGGGCCTCGGCCCGCGCGAGGGCCCGGCCGTGATGGCCGTGGAGCTTCCAGTGCGGGAGCGCGACGTTGTGGCGTACGTCGAGCGCCGGCAGGAGGTGAAAGGTCTGGAAGACGAGGCCAATGCCTTCGAGGCGCGCGCGGGCACGCTCGCGGCTCGTCATGCGCCGGACGCTCTGGCCGCGCAGGGTGATTTCGCCCGATACCTCCGCGTCGAGCAGGCCGAGGACGGCGAGCAGGGTGCTCTTGCCCGAGCCGCTCGGGCCGGCGATGGCCGCGAGCTCGCCCTCGGCGAGCGTGAACGAGACGTCGTCGAGGGCGCGGACGTCGAGGGCCGGCGTGCGGAAGGTCCGCGTGACCGAGGCGAGCTCGTAAAGCACGGGCGCATGCGCCAAGGTCATTCCCTCCGAAGCTCGACGGCCGGCTCGGCGCGCGAGGCGAGGATCGCCGGGACGATGCCCGCGAGCAGCGTCGTGGCGAAGAGGACGAGGGCCGGGATCGAAAACGATCGGAGCGTGATGCTCGGGAGGACGACGAACCCCTGGTGAGAGAAAATGGGGTTGCCCTGGAAATACCGGCAGAGGGCATACCCGAGGCCGCTGCCGAGGACGGTGCCGATTCCGCCGACGAGCAGGGCCTCGAAGAGGTGAATGAGAAAGATCTCGCGGCGGCTGAAGCCGAGCGCGGCGATGGTGGCGATGCGGCGGCGCTCGTGGAGGACGTGGATGTAGAGCAACGCGAGGACGGGGATCATGACCGCGACGACGACCATCGTGGTCGAAATGGCGGAGAGGGCGCGGTTTCCGTCGATGGCGTTCTTGACGAACGTCTGGGCCTCCCACCAGGTCTCGACTTTCTGATCGGGGGCGAGCTCGGCGATACGCTTCGCCCATTCGCCGGCGCGGGCGTCGTCCGTCGAGAAGACGCGGATTTCGCTGGAGACGCCTGGTTTGCCGAAGAGGTCACGCAGGGCGCCCATGGGGACGAAGAGCTCGTAGTCGGCGCGGAAGCCGCCCGAGCCGCGGAGGACGCCGACGACGCGGAAGACGGCGGAGACCATTCGAACGTCGTCGCCGACCGAAAATGGCAAGGCGACCTTGATCGAGGAGCCGACGTGCGCGTCGAGCTGTTCGGCGAGCTTGGCCCCGATGACGGCGGGCCGCTCGTCGCCCGCCGCCATGCAGCGGCCCTCCGCGAGCTCCTGGCAAAACCCGGCGGCGCGATCTTCCGCGACGGGGTCGATGCCAGAGACGCTCGCGGAGGTCGTGCGTTCGCCGTGGAACAAGGAGCCCACGTGCACGAGCCGGATCGTGGCGGCGCGGGCGAAGGGCTCCGCGGTGATCCGCGCGGCGAGGGCCTCGGCGCCTTCGAACGTGCCGCCGGACTTCGCCGTGACGCGGACGTGGCCCGTGTCGCGCGAGAGGCCCTTTTCGCGGAGCTCCGCGGTGTAACCTTCGATGTTGGCGGTGTTCGGGATCTGGAAGCCGAGACCGGCCGTCACCGCAGCGAGCAGGAGGACGAACGAGATCCGGCTGCGGACGAGCGTGCGAAAGGCGAGGTAAAGGAGGACCCTCACGAGCCGCGACGAGGCGCGCTTCGGCGGGCCCTGCGGCTGTAGAGCAGCGCGCCGAGGCCGAGGATCCAGGCGCCCGTGGCGCCGTACGTCATCGCGCCGGGAGCCGCCACGGAGCAGCCCTCCTCCGGTTGCGGTTGCGGCGTCGGGGTGCCGCCCGTCGAGCTCGTTGCGCCGGCGCTGCCGCCGTTGCCGCCGTTGCCGCCGTTGCCACCGTTGCCGCCGTTGCCTCCGGTTCCGCCGTTGCCGCCGTTGCCGCCGGTGCCGGACGAGGTCGCGGGGGGCAGGTCCGCGCTGGCGGGCAGGGAGAGAGCAAGCGGCGCGAGGATACCCAGGACAAACAAGAATTTACGCATGCGGCGAGGAAAGCAGAAACTGCCCCGGACCACAAGAGCCCGTTTGCAGGGGCCCCCACCCTCCCGCTTGACAAGCCCCCCGCTCGGAAGGCTTTCATGGGTCCGCCATGCCGAACAAGCCGGGGAGCCTGCTCACGCTGTCGATGATCGTGAAGGACGAGGCCGAGACGATCGCGCGCACGCTGAGGAGCGCCAAACCGTTCGTCGATCGCTGGGTGATCCTCGACACGGGCTCGACCGACGGGACGCAGGAGGTGGTTCGTCGCGAAATGGAAGGCGTCCCCGGGGAGCTCTTCGAGGAGCCGTTCGTCGATTTCGCGACGACACGCAATCGCGCGCTCGATCTCGCGGGCGAGGCGACGGAGTTCGTCCTCTGGCTCGACGCGGACGACGAGATCGAGAATGGCAAGGCGCTGCGAGCCTTCCTCGAACGCGAGCGGGCAGCGCAGGGGCCCGAGCGCGAGGCGTATTACGTGCGGGTGGCGCTCGGGATCCAGTTCGATTCGCCGCGCATCGTGCGGAGCCGCGCGGGCTGGCGGTTCCGCGGCGTGGTGCACGAGGTGCTGACGCACGACGATCGTCCGCCGCCGAGCCTGCGCGTGCCCGACGTTTTGATCCGGCACCACCGCGGCGAGGCGTCGGCCGAGCGGAGCCGGAAGCGCTGGGAGCGCGACGTGGGGCTGCTCGAGCGGGCGCTCGCCGAGGACAAGGCGAACTCGCGCGCGGCGTTTTACCTGGCCGAGACGCTGCTCTGGCTCGGTCGATTCCAGGAGGCCGAGGCCGCATTCGCGCGGCGGATCGCGATGGGGGGTTGGGCCGAGGAGGTGTACGAGTCGAAAATGGGGATCGCGCGGTGCGGGGTGGGGCTGAATCTGCCGTGGCCGCGGGTGCTTTCGCGCTGGCTCGACGCGCACCTCGCGGCGCCGCACCGGGCCGAGCCGCTTTACGCGATCGCGCTGCATCACGATACGCGCAAGGAGCATGCGCTCACGTTCCTCTACGCGCGCCGCGGCTACGAGTTGCCGCTGCCGGTGAAGGATCGGCTGTTCGTGGACGAGGAAGTGTACACGTGGAGGATGGCCGATCTCGTGGCCTCGTCCGCATACTTCCTCGGGGAGTTCGCCGTCGGCGAGGCGGCCGCGCAGAAGGCCGTGAAGGCGCGGCCGAACGACGCGCGGCTCGCGCAGAACCTCGCGTTCTACGTGGAGCGGCGGCGCAAGCCTTCGCGGTAGCGGAAAGGGGCGGCGTCGTGCGAGAATGGCCGGCATCGGAGCTTGGCCATGACGAAACGCGCTCGCCCCCGGATCAAGACGCCTGCCCTCCTCGCCTTCGCGCTCGCCGCCGCGCCCGCCCTCGCGTGGGCGTGGGAGCCCATGATCGTGCAATACGATCCGCTGATCCGCATGCCGGGGACGCAGCCGCGCGCGGAGAACGCGATCGAGCCGCCCTCGCAGTGCCTCGGCTGTCACGCGGGGTATGCGCCGGCGATCGAGCCGGGGTTCGGGTGGAAAGGGTCGATGATGGGGCAAGCCGCGCGCGACCCGTTCTTCTGGGCCGCGCTCACGGTGGCCGCGCAGGACTCGATATGGGCGGTCGGGAACCCGAATGGGTCGGACATCTGCCTGCGTTGTCACATGCCGAAGGGGTGGCTCGAGCTACGGAGCGATCCGACGAACGGCCAGGCGATGGGCGACGCCGATTTCGACGGCGTGCAATGCGATTTCTGCCATCGCATGGTGGATCCGTTCTTCGAGGACACGTTCCAGGGGACCCGGGAGGGGAATGACTGGGCGGGGTACTGGGACGAGACGAACATGAGCGGGACGATGTCCTCGGTCGCAGCGGAGAAGACGCGCGAGGCGGACATCCTGCAGTCGCAGTCGCACACGCTCTTCAATGGCAGCCCGATGTACGGCGCGGATCACAGGCCCGTGAACGCGACCTACCACGAGAACGGGGCGGGGCAGTATTACGTGAGCGACAAGGCGGAGCGGCGTGGGTCGTTCGCGGACGCGCAGGCGTTCCACCCGATGCAGTACAGCCGCTACCACAAGAGCAAGTATTATTGCGGGACCTGCCACGACGTGTCGAACCCGGTCATGGCGAACATGGCGGCGAAAGGGACGATGCCGAACGACGGGACGACGGTGCTGCCCACGGAGACGAAATCGCCGTCGGAGTATTTCCACGTCGAGCGCACGTGGTCGGAGTTCATGCTGAGCGATTACGGCTTGCCCGGCGGCGCGCCGGGCGTGGGGCCGTATGCGCCGGGCGCGTTCGAGACGGGGCAGCCGGGCAATGCGATCGCGTCGTGCCAGGATTGCCACATGCCGGACGGCGTGGGCGCGGGGGCGTCGATCATCGGGTCCGTCATCCGGCCGACGGACAGCATGGAGCACCCTTCGAGCGGGCAGCCCTTGCACGATCTCACGGGCGGCAATGCATTCGTGCCGTGGCTGCTCGCGAGCACGGTGCCGTCGTCGCCGAACTACGACGCGATGAACGCGGCGCTGCTCGGGCAAGGCGCGGCGGCGCTGACGCTCTCGCTCGACGAGGGGACGAAGCTCGACGCGGCGGCGCTGCTCGCAGGGTCGAACCGCGCGAAATGGACGCTCGGCCGCGCGGCGACGATTCTTTCGCTCTCGTACGATCCGCTGAGCGGCGCGACGTCGTTCCGGGTGCGGAACAACACGGGGCACAAGCTGATCACGGGGTATCCCGAGGGCCGACGCATGTTCCTCAACGTGCGGGTGTTCGACGGGGACCAACTGCTCCACGAGGTGAACCCGTACGACCAGGCCGTGGGTACGCTGCGCGGGCTCGATCCCGCGCACGCGCCGTCGAGCCCGCCGCTCGGGGCGAACGAGACGCACGACGAGGCGCTCGTCTACGAGGCGAAGATGGCGAGCTCGTTCACCGGGCAAACGAAATCGTTCCACTTCATCCTCGGGACGGAGCGCTCGAAGGACAACCGCATCCCGCCGAAGGGATTCCGGATCGCCGAGGCGGGACAGCGCATGGCCGAGCCTGTCTGGGACGGGTCGGTCTCGCCAAACCTGTTCTCGGCGGAGGAGTACACGGGGGGCTACGACGACGTGAGCTTGACGCTGCCGGCCGGCGGGAGCCGCGTGGAGGTGCGGCTCTATTATCAGACGACGAGCCGCGAATACGTGGAGTTCTTGCGGGACGAGATCCTCGGGACCGGGGCGACGACGCTCACGAGCCCGACGCCCTCGGGCGAGGAGAAGGCGTACATCGTGCAGACGGACCCGTTCTTCGCGCAGCTCCGCGCCTGGGGCGATACGATCTGGCAGCTCTGGGAGCACAACAAGGACGTGCCGGGCGCCGCGCCGATCGAGATGACGCGGGCCGAGGTCGTGGTGGAGGACGTCTGTCAGGACGCCGGCGCGAGCGACGGAATGCCCTGCGCCGACGGCGACGCGTGCACGACGGGCGAGACGTGCACGGGCGGCGCGTGCGCGGGCGGAATGGCCACGAGCTGCGACGATGGGAACCTCTGCACGGACGATACGTGTGATGCGCAGCTCGGATGCACGCACACGGCGAACGCGGCCGCATGCGAGGACGGGGATGCCTGCACGCTCAACGACGTCTGCGCATTCGGGGTTTGCGCGGGCAAACCGAAGGTCTGCGTGGACGGCGATCCGTGCACGGTCGATTCGTGTGATTCGCAGGCAGGCTGCCAGTACGTGCCGATTCCCGATTGCGGGAGCGGCGGCGCGGGCGGCAGCGGCGGCGCAGGCGGCAGCGGCGGGAGCGGCGGCGCAGGCGGCAGCGGCGGCGCAGGCGGAAACGGCGGCGCCGGCGGCAATGGCGGCGCAGGGGGCAGCGGCGGCGCCGTTCCCTCGAATCCGCCGGACGAGGAGGGCTGCGGATGCCGGGCCGCCGGGCGCGAGGCGGGCGCGGCGGGCGGGCTCGGCGTGGTCGCCGCAATGGCGCTGACGGCGCTCCGGCGGCGCAGGCGGAGGGGCTGACCGGGTCTTTCGAGGAGGGTGCCCAGCACGGTCCGTGCATCCCCCCGCGCGGCGCGGCATTCGCCGTGCACGGGGGTATCGATGAAGCAGGCGCTCTTCGTCCTCGCAGGCGTGCTGATCCTGTTGCTCGTCGTCGCGGGCGCAGGCATCGGCACGTACAATCGGCTCGTCACGCTCGATCAAGCCGTCGAGCAGCAATGGGCGCAGGTCGAGAACGTCTACCAGCGGCGCCTCGATCTGGTGCCGAACCTCGTCGAGACCGTCCGCGGCGCGGCGAATTTCGAGCGGGATACCTTCATCCAGGTCGCCGAGGCGAGGAGCCGCGCCCAAGCGGTGACGGGCGGCAGGGCGCAACCTGCGGCCAGCGCCGCCAAGGCGTCGGAGGATCCCGCCGCGATGGCGCAATTCCAGGCCGCACAGGATCAGCTCTCGTCGGCGCTGGGCCGCCTGTTCGTGGTCGTCGAGCGATATCCGGAGCTCTCGGCGACGCAGAACTTCCGTGATCTCCAGGCGCAGCTCGAAGGAACGGAGAACCGGATCGCGGTCGAGCGAATGCGCTACAACGAGGCAGCGCGGGAGTTCAATACCGCGCGGAGTCGTTTCCCGACGAGCCTCGTCGCCGACATGTTCGGGGATCGCTTCGCCGTGAAGACGTATTTCCGCGCCACGGGCGGCGCCGAGCGACCGCCCGCCGTGCAATTTTGATCGGCGAACATGATTCGCGCCCTCACCTTCCTCGTCCTCGCCGCGTGGCTCGCGTTCGTCGGGCTCGCACGTGGCCAGGCCGCGCCCATTCCCCCGGCGCCCACCCGCCACGTCACGGATACCGTGGGGTTTTTGTCGCCCGAGACGCGTGATCGGCTCGACGATCGCCTGGCGCAATACGAGCGGCAGACGGGCCACCAGGTCGTGGTGTGGATCGGGGATACGATCGGAGACGCGGCGCTCGACGATTGGGCGGTGCGGACGTTCGCGGCGTGGGGGGTCGGGCAGAAGGGGCTCGACGACGGGCTCGTGATGTTCGTCCTGGCAAAAGATCGGAAGATCGACATCGAAGTGGGGTATGGGCTGGAAGATCGGGTGCCGGACGCGATCGCCTCGCGGGTCATCCGGGAGGTGATGGCCCCGCGGCTTCAGGCAGGTGATCCGAACGGTGCCGTCGACGCGGGCGTGTCCGCATTGCTGCAGGCCATCGAGGGGCGCGCATTCGTGCCCGCGCCCGGCCCCGGGCACACGACGCAGCCGGAGGCGAGGCGGGGGCACGAGCTCGTCTGGCTCGGTATCGCGGCCGCGGTGTTTTTGGTGCTGTTCGCGGTGAATCCGTCGCTCGCGCTCACCATTTTGTGGTTCATCATGCGCGGAGGGCGCGGGGGCGGCGGCGGCGGAGGGGACGGCGGAGGTTTTTCCGGCGGCGGAGGTCGCTCGGGGGGCGGCGGGGCGCGGGGAGGTTGGTGAAAGAGTCCGTGGAGAATCAGCCGATGTCGAAGATTCCAATGTCGGGGGGCGCGAAGGCACGGAAAGGGATCTCGACGCCGCCGACGCCGCGGGAGACGAAGAGGGTGGTGCCTTCGACCTCATGGACGCCATGCGGGAATCGGCGCGCGAGGCGGCCGCCCGGGACGATGAGGGGAATGCCGCCGGGGAGCGCGACCTGGCCGCCGTGGGTATGGCCGCAGAGGTAAAGCAAAACGCCGCGGCCGCGGGTATGACGGAAGCCGCCGGGCGCGTGGCAAACGGCGATGACGAGCGAGGCGCCCTCGGCCGCGGCAAAGGCGCGATCGCCATCCGGAACGCCGGTCCAGGGGTCGTCGAGGCCCACGATGGCGAGGTCGTCGAGGCGCGCGGCGGCATTGACGAGGACGGTCGCGCCGGCGCGGGCGAGGGCGTCTTCGAGGAGGGAATGGTGCGTCCAGAGGTCGTGATTGCCGAGGACGGCGACCTTGAGGCGCGCGGGGACGTCGCGGACGCGGGCTTCGAGTTCGCGGGCGCGCGCCGGCGTGGCGTCGAGGAAGACGTAATCGCCGCCGAGGACGAGGACGTCGGGCCGAGCGGCGGAGAGGAGGCGAAAGGCCTCGTCGAGGGTGCGTGACGAGGTGGTGGGGCCGAGATGGAGGTCGGAGGCGAATGCGATCCGCAAGGGGGAAGAGCGAGGCGCGGGGAGCGGAATGCGGCGGTGGACGACACGCACGGAGGAGGCGACGGGCAAGCGGCCCCAGGCGCGCGCGGGCCAATCGTCGCGGAAGAGGACGCGGAGCGCCGATTCCACGACTCCACGCGCGGCAGAGTAATGGAGGCCGCGGCCGGCGGGAGCGAAGTGCATGCGTGGAGGAGACCACGCGCCGCGGGAAGCCCGGGGGAGAGACGGTGGCGCTTCGGTGGAGTTTTGAGGGATTGACGCCGATTGTATTGCATGCCCTTCATGGGTCATGGAACGACGATTTTCTTGGGCAGCAGGGCTCGTGATTGCGATGGCCGCGTGCCTCGCGGCATGCGGAGACGGAGGCGGGAGCGGCAGCGGCGGCGCAGGCGGAAGCGGGGGCGCGGGCGGCGACGGAAACGGCGGCGCGGGCGGGAGCGGCGGCGCGGGCGGAGGCGGAGGCGGAGGGCCGGGGCCCGCGTGCACGATGGACCAGGACAAGTTCGTGCTCGGCTCGTGGCCGTGGCTCGGGTTCGAGGATCCGACGCCGGATCTGACGAGCGGCGCGCAGGCGACGGTGGCGGCGGTGGATGCGCTCGGAATGGAGCTCGCATTCGATGCGGGAGGAATGCCCGCGCGGTTCGCCTGGGAGGGCGCGAACCTCGGGGAGGTGTTCGCCGTGGGGGACGTGGTGACGGCGAAGCAGGACAACCAATCGTATCTCGTGAGCGGCGCGAAGGGGCAAGCCGTGGCGATGCGGTACGCGAATGCCATGGTCCCCGCGATGTTGCCGGCGGTCCCGGGCGGCGGACCGGAGCTGTCGATCGTGGTCGAATGCGTGAATCAGCAGAAGAAAGATTGTCCGGAGACGGAGTACCGGACGCTGTATTCGGTGAACGCCGTCTCGGGGAATGAAGAGGCGCTGATCCCGAGCGGCGGGACGACGCAGGTGGGGGACTGGAAGATCCACCACGTGAAGACGACGTTCGTCGAGTTCTACACGGGGATGGAGTGCACGCCGGAGAAGTTCTTCGACGGGATGGTGCAGGCGCTCGAAGTGAAGCCCTGAGCGTCAGGGAAGGTCGATCGCGAATCGCACGGCGGCCGGGTCGTCGCCGTGCCGGCCCTCGCGGACGCCGGCGTGGAGGCGGACGGCCTCGATTTCGTCCTGAAAACCACCATGGCAGCCGCGCGTGTTGTCGGGAATGGCGCGCGGCTGCCAGGCGATCGCGTCCGCGGGCGCGCCGGCGTAGCCCTCGTGCCAGGCGTCGGCGACGAATTCGAGGCCGGCCTCGAGCAGGTCGATCCCGAAGGCATTGGGGCGCGGCGAGGGCTCGCGGGCGGGATCGAGGGCGAGGGAAATGGATTGCGGGGGATCGCGGAGCCAGGTCCGGGCGCCTCCCTCACGCGCGACCCATTCCCATTCGGCCTCGGAGAGCAGACGGAAGCCGAGCACGCCGCGCAGCTCGGCCGCGAGGCGCGGCGCGAAGGGGACGGGCGCATCCGAAGGGGCGTATCCCTCGTCCTCGCCGGGGTACATGTCCGCGAGCCGCGCGTGGGCGAGGTGATCGGTGACGGGCGCGAGCGCGCAAAGGAAGGGCAGGACGCGGACGCGGCGCGGCGGCTGGGTCGACCAGCGGACGAAATCGCGCGCCTCGTCGGCGCGGCCGAGGGGGGCGTACAGGGCGGCGATCTCTTCTATCTCGGTCTCGGACAAACCCATCCCGAACGTGCCGCCGGGAATGGCGACGAATCGCATGTTCGTGGGCCGGTGCAGGACCGTGGGCAAGCCGGCGGCGCCCACGAGCGTCTCGCCGGGCACAAATGCCGAGCCGAGGCCCTCGGCAATCGTCGCGGCGAGCGCGAGGCGCGCACCGGGCTCGAGCGTGTCGAGCGCCTGGCGCGAGGCGAGCGGCGCGAAGCGTGGATTGAGCGGGCGGCCGTATGCGGAGGAGACGAGCGTCATCGGGGCGGGGGTGCTGTAACACACCCCTGATGCGAAGGAAACGACGCGTTCAGGCGCGGCGGAGCTTGCCGCGATCGATCTTGCCGAGGTGGGTGCGGGGCAAGGTTTCGACGAGGAAGACCTCACGCGGGGCCTTGTACGGTTCGAGTTTTTCCCTGACGAACGATTTGAGCTCTTCCTCCAGCCCCGGCCGTTTTTCCCGCGGGAGGACGTACGCGTGTGGCTTCGTCAGCCCATTCTCGTCGGCGACGCCGACGACGGCGCACTCCGCGACGGCCGGGTGGCGGAGCAGGCAATTCTCCACCTCGGCGGGCGCGAGCCATTTGCCGCCGACCTTGAGCATGTCGTCGCCGCGGCCGCAGTACGTGAAATATCCGTCGGCGTCCCTGCGGAGCATGTCGCCGGAGACGTACCATTCGCCGCGGAAGGACCGCATGGTCTTTTCCATCTCGTGCCAGTAGCCGATCGCGCGGGATCGGCCGCGCACCCAGAGCCAGCCGACCTCGCCGGCGGGCAATTCGCGGCCGTCGTCGTCCGCGACCTTGACCTCGAAGCCGGGGACGACCTTGCCGAGCGTGCCCGGACGAACGTCGCCGGGGCGGTTCGTCAGGAAAATATGCCACATCTCGGCGGTGCCGAGGCCGTCGCAGAGCTCGACGCCGAAGGCCTTTTTCCAGCGGTCGTAGAGCTCGATCGGCAGGGCCTCGCCGGCGGAGGTGGAGACGCGCAGGCAGGAGAGATCCTGCGCGGCCGCGTCGGGGTGCGAGACCATGTGGTTGATCATGGTGGGGACGTTGATCAAGATGGTCGGGCGGTGCTTCTGGATCTGCTGGAAGAGGGCCTCGGCCGTGCAGCGATCGGGGAAAAGAATGCAGCTCCCGCCGACGGAGAACGGAAACAGGAGATTGCAGCCGGTGGCGTACCCGAAATAAAGCTTCGGGACGGAGAGGGTGCGGTCGTCCGGGCCATAACCGAGGACACGCTTGCCGAAGAGCTCGGTCGTGTTGACGAACGAGGCGTGCGTCTGGACGGCGGCCTTGGGCCGGCCGGTGGTGCCGCCGGAGAAGATCCATATCGCAGCGTCGTCGCGGTGGCTCGGGAAGAGGTCGATGGTGTCCGGCACGCCCGCGGCGAGGGCCTCGAACGAGGCATGCGGAGCCGGGTTTTCCGCGCCGACGACGAGGATGCGGCGGAGGTGGCGCGCGCCTTTCGAGGCCTCGACGAACGCTTCGAGGTGCTCGGCGTGGACGACCGCGACGGGGGCGCGGGAGTATTCGTAGAAATAGGCAATTTCGTCCGTCTTGAGGTGGCAATTCACCATGACGACGACGCCGCCGATGGCGAGCGTGCCGAAGAAGGCGCCGGCGAACTCGGGGATGTCGGGGAGAGCGACGATGATGCGCTCTTCGGGATGAACGCCGAGCCCCCGGAGGACATGGCCGAAACGAGCCGCGAGGCGATCGACGTCGGCGTACGTGAGGCGCCGATCGCCCGCGAGGATGGCGACACGATCGCCGTGGCCCTCGCGCAGGCGCGCGCGGAGGAACCAGTCGGCCATGTTGAGGTCTTCGGGGATCTCGAAGGGTCGCTCCATGCGCGGGATGGTGCGACGAGGGGGCGCGGGCAAGCAAGCGGTTTCGCTTGCGCTACCGCACCTCGCGCCACCACGCGTCGAGGCGCGCGAGCGAGCGGCGGATGTCGTCCGGGTCGAAGACGTCGCGGACCTCGCCGATACGCGGGGCGATGAGGGGAAGGTCGGAGGCGCCGTCCCGCGCGCCCTCTTCGAGGGCGACAATGGGTTCGTCCCACGTATGCAGCGCAAGATCGAACGTGCTCCAGTGGACGGGCAAGAAGGGGCCGCCGCCGAGCGCGCGGTGCGCCTCCATGGCCTGCCAGGGCCCGAGGTGGATGTCGCCCCAGGCAGGATGGAAAGCGCCGACTTCGAGGAGAATGAGGTCGAACGGGCCGAATTTCTGGCGAATGAGCGGGAGCGTGGGCTCGGGGCCGGTGTCGCCGGAGAAAAAGACGCGGTGGCGAGGGCCGCGGAAGACGTAGCTGGCCCAGAGGGTGGTATTGCGATCGAAGGGGCCGCGGCCGGAGAAGTGTTGCGCGGGCGTGGCGGCGACGGTGACGTCGGTGCCGGGAATCGCCGCCTCTTCCCACCAGTCGAGCTCGGTGATGCGATCGTGTGGCACGCCAAACCCTTCGAGGCGGGCACCGACGCCGAGCGCGGTGACGAAATGCGCCTGGGTGGTGCCCGCGAGGAGGCGGACAGCGGCGGCGTCGAGGTGATCGTAATGGTCGTGGCTGACGAGGACGGCGTCGATCGGCGGGAGCGCGGCAATGGCGACGGGCGGCTCGTGGAAGCGCTTGGGGCCGGCGAGGCGCGTGGGCGAGGCGCGATCGGCCCAGACGGGATCGGTGAGGATCCGCGCGCCGTCGATTTCGAGCAGGACGGTGGAATGGCCGAGCCAAGCGGCGCGGAGGCCGGTCCGCGGCGGGTCGCGCCAGCCGTCGAGGGGCGAGACCATGGGCAGAGGCGCGGGCGGCCGGCGGGAGACGCGGGGCGCGAGGAATTCGCGCAGGACGCCGAACTCGACGCGCGGCGAGCGCAGGACGGCCGGGTTCACGAAGCGGCCGTCGATGAAGTGGGGAGCTCGTTCCATGCGCGCCCGGCGCGCGTAGGCTCGCTCGTGGGAGAGGGCGGAGGTCGTTTCGCCCGGAAGGGAAGCTCGGGGCATAGGGATGTCAGGATCTTGCGCGAAGGTGAGGGAAAACGCCAGCAGCGAGACCCTGGTGCGTGGAGTTGCCAGTCGTCACGGTCGAAATCGTGCCTCCTTGGCGATCCGCGCCGCGCGAATCGAGGTCGGTATTGCCGCGCGCAGCGGATACGCTTAGACAAACCTCATGCGGGACGGGCTGTCGGTCATCACCGTCGAGGCGACGAAGGATCACGTGGTCGCCGTCTTCAACCGGATCCTGATCCTCGTGTTCGAACGCGAGACGACCCTCTCGGCCGTGGCGGCGTGCCGGCGGGCGCTCGATTTGCTGGAGCGCAAATACCCGGACGGGATCGCATGCCTCACGATCGTGGCGGAGAACGCGCCGCTGCCGTCGCAAGAGGCGCGCGACGCGCTGGCCGCGCTGGCCACGGGCGCCGCAGGCAAACGGCTGCGGCGTTCGGCGGTATGTTTCGAAGGGGGAGGATTCCGCGGGGCGCTCGTGCGTGGGGTGGCGACGGGCCTGCAACTGATGGCGAAGCTGCCGTTCCCCC
The DNA here is from genome assembly GCF_029946505.1 of Polyangium sp. y55x31. Classification (GTDB taxonomy): domain Bacteria; phylum Myxococcota_A; class Polyangia; order Polyangiales; family Polyangiaceae; genus Polyangium. Next base: position 68,698 of record NZ_JARZHG010000032.1, on the reverse strand, counting down.
ACCGGGTGTTCCATTCCGTGGAGGTGGCCGGCGCGTGGCTCGCGCCGGAGATCGCCGCCCACCAGCTCCGGAGCGCCGTGGATTCCGCGCGCCTAAAAGTCCAGGCGCACGCGTCGTGACGAGGCGTGGACGCACGATCCTCACCCACCTTCGTCACGAAAGCGCGCTAGAGTGCGCGCCGCCGTGACCTCGATGATCCGATCCCTCCTCCCCTTCCTCGCCGTAACCCTCGCGTTTTCCGCGGCCTGCACGCCCGAGCCGCAGCCGAAGGAGCCGCTCGGCCAGATCCCGAGCGCGACCACGACGGCCAAGCCCGAGTGGATCCCCTTCGCGATCCGCGCAGGAAAACCCGTGGAGGGCGATCCTCGCGAAAAACACCTCGCCGACCTCCGGCAGCTCACGTTCGGGGGCGAGAACGCCGAGGCGTACTGGTCGCCCGACGGCAAGAAGCTGATCCTGCAGTCGACGCGCGACGGAGGGGCCTGCGATCAGGAGTACGTGCTCGACCTCGAGACGGGCGAGACGAAGCGCGTGTCGAGCGGCAAGGGCCGGACGACGTGCGGGTACTTCTTCTACCCGAAGGGCGACAAGATCCTCTACAGCACGACCGAGGCCGCAGGCGCCGCGTGCCCGCCGAAGCCCGATCGCTCGCTCGGCTACGTCTGGCCGCTCGATCCGTACGACATCTACGTCGCGAACCCCGATGGCTCGGATCTGAAGCTCCTGCTCGGCGGACCGGGCTACGACGCCGAAGCGACGATGGCGTTCGACGGCTCGCGTATCGTGTTCACGTCGAGCCGCGACAACGATCTCGAGCTCTACACGATGAAGCCGGACGGGACCGACGTCCGAAGGATCACGAACACGCCCGGCTACGACGGCGGCGCGTTCTTCTCGCCGGACTCGACGAAGCTCGTCTGGCGCGCGAGCCGGCCCGAAGGCAAGGAGCTCGAAGATTTCCGCGCGCTGCTCGCGAAGGGGCTCGTGCGGCCGACGAAGCTCGAGATCTACGTCGGCGGCCTCGAAGGGCAAAACGCGCGCGCCATCACGAAGAACGGTCGCGCCAACTTCGGGCCGTACTTCCTGCCCGACTCGCGCCGCGTGATCTTCTCGTCGAACATGGACTCGCCGCCGGAGCTGCGCGGCGCGCCGAACTTCGAGCTCTACGTCGTCGACTCGGAGGGGCCCGCGACCTCGACGGGCGCGCCCGCGAGCGAGAGGATCACGTTCTACGACGGGTTCGACGGCTTCCCGATGTTCTCGCCCGACGGCAAGTACCTCGTGTTCGCCTCGAACCGCTTCGGCACGACGCCCGGCGAGACCAACGTGTTCGTAGCCCGCTGGGTCGAAGCCGAGAAATGACCGTCCGCTCGCGCGCCTTCACGTTCCTCGGCGGAAGCCTCCTCGCCGCGGGATGCGGAGCCGGCGAGCCGACGCCCGCCGCGATCCCCAAATCCCCACCGCCCGCCGCCGAAGCGCCGCCGCCGATCGTCTCTCCCGCGCGATGGTCGTTCCACCCGCCGATGCCCTCGTCGGCCACGGCGACGCTCGCGCTCGACGACGGCGGCTGCCTGCTCGCCACCGCGGAGGGGCATCGCTTCCGCGCGGCGCAGGCCACGAAAGACGGCGCCACGACGACGTGCCGCGGGCGCGCCGCTGCCGCGCCGGACGTGGCCCCGGAGGCGATCGTGGGGATCACGTCGCAAGGAAACGCCTCGTGGCTCTTCGTGGGGCAAAGCGGGCGCATCTACGAAGCCGAAGGGCCACTCGCGCCGATCAAGCGAACGATCCCCGCGCCCGCGCGGTTCGTGCAGGTCGCGAGCGGTGGTCGCATGGTGCTCGGTACGACGGCGAGCGGAGAGCTTTTCCATCTCGACGAGGGGCCGACGTGGAAGCGCGTGGCGATCGTGGAGCGTGTGTTCGACGTCGCCGTGTCCGACGACAGCCAGGCGCTCGCGCTCGCGCTGCCCGAGGCGCTGCTCACGAGCGACGATGGGAAGACGTTTCAGCGGGCGAGCGCCGCCACGCCCATCGGCGCGCGTCGCGTCGGCCGCACCGCGGAGGGACACCTCGCCGCGCAAGGGATGACGGGGACGCTCGTGTGGGATCCACGAAAGAGCGCGACGTTCACGCGGCGTGACGCGTCCGTCGAGGTGGGGCCGGGTTCGATCGCGCTCGAGACTTCGTACGCGCCGTCGGCGAGCTCGGTGCTCGAAGGTCGCGCGGTGCTCGACGGCGATCGTTACCTCGAGGTGGTGGTCCCCGAAGATGGAGAGGACTACGCGCTGCTGACGGGCCCGCTCGAGGGCCCGCTCGTGGAGAAGCGCCTGCCCGGCACGAGCGGATGCACGAGCTTGAAGCTCGGCGCGCACGGGAAACACGTCGCGCTCGGTTGCATGAAGCGAAGCGACGACGACAGCGGCGTCGTCGAGGTGCGCGTGAGCCACGACGATGGCGCGCATTTCAGCGATCCGCTGATGCTCCTGACGAGCGAGTCCTTCACCTCGCTCGTGGTGTCGAACGACGGGAGCACGCTCGTCACGGGCGCGTGCAAGGCCCACGGAGCCGCGGCCACATCGAGCGGATGCACGGGCGCTTCTCCGCTGCTCGTGCGCCGCGAGGGCGGAAAGCTCGTGGCCACGGTCGCGGAGACGCCTTCGCTCTCGGGCGCGCCGGTCTCGCCCGCGTTCTCCGTCGACGGCCGCTCGGCGTACTTCCTCGCGCGGCGCGGCAAGGACGAGCGGCTCGCGCTCTACGTGTCGCACGACGGCGGCGAGACGTTCAGCGAGCGCACGCTCGACGTGTCGCGCGCGCGTCGCGAGGAGGGTTTTTCGTTCGAGGAGAGCGACGAGGTCCCCGCCGAGGAGGCTGACGCGGAGCTCGATCCGCGGGATCAAACCGCGCTCCGTCCGGGCGAAGATGGAACCGTGGGGCTCACGCTGCTCACGCCGCGCGGGCTCGCGTACGTCACGACGGACGACGACGGTCGTTTGCTCGGCGTGGCGCGTCCGCCCGTGGATCCGGGGCTCGTCGGCGGCGCGGGCCGGCATGCGGTCGCGTTCTCCGTCCTTCCCGAGAGGCCACTCGGCGAGCAGCCGATGGGCGCCTGGGAGTCGCTCGACGGCGGCGCGACGTGGACCGAGATCCCCGCGACGCAGAGCCTCGCGCGCGAGATCGCCGCGGGCCCGCTGACGCTCGTGTGCAGCGGCGCCGGTTGCCTCGTCGGCGACACGATGAGCCGCGTCGGCTGGAATGGGCAGGCCGAGCCCTTCATCGCTCCGCCCGCGGGCCCGCCCGAGCCGCGCCGCGTGCCTTCGCCGCGCACGCCGATCGTCTGCGAGCTCGATCCACGCGTGAACTGGACCCGCATCGAGGACGTCGATCCGATCCACGCGCTCGGGCTTCCCGGCGTGGATCAGCTCGCGCGGGGCCGCTCGTTCTGGTCCGTGCTCTCGTTCGATCCGCGCACGCACGCCGTGACCGTGACGACCGCACTCGGCCCCGAGCGCGGCGACGGCGAGGCGCGCGTGATCACGCGTCCGCTCCTCGGACCTGCGCCCCAGGGTGCGGAGGTCGCGATGGAGGTCTCGCACCAGACGGAAGGATACGCCGTCGCCCGCGTGCGCCTGCCGCCGCCGAAATCGCCGGACGGTCCGCGCGCCGCGGGCCCGATGCGCGACGTCGAGCTCGCGTGGGAGAACTTCATGGAGGGCACGACCGCCAAGGTTCGCCTGCCCGACGCGGGCGCGTTCACGCACGCCGACGTCAAGGCCGACGGCGCGCGATGGCTGCTCGACACGGCGCTCATCTCCGTCACGCCGGGCGCGCTGTTCCTCCGGCCGCACGCCCCCGAGTCACGGCAGGACCTCACGTTCCTGCTCGATGCGAAGGGCAAACAGAAGACGTTTCCCTATCCCACCTGGTCCACGTTTTTGCCGAAGGGCGTCACCGACTTCCGCATGGATGCCGTGCTCGCCGACGGCAAGCCCCTCGCCGTCGCCACGCTCTCCGACGACGACGCGGGTCCCCTCACCTTCCTCCTCGCGCACCAGGGCGAAGGCGGCGCCTGGTCCGCGAACGGCATGTCCCTCGCGCCGGGCACGTCGGCCGACGGCGAGCGCCTCGCGCGGAGCGACTGGAGCTACATCGGCAGCACGACGCTCGGCGATCTCGTCGTCTACAGCGAGCCACGCGTGGGCTTCGCCGCGGCCTCGTTCCACGCGTTCCGCGGCGACGGCACGTTCGGCCCGGCCGTCGTGGTCCCCACGCCGTTCGATCTCCCCGACGCGCCGCGCGCCTGCAAACCCGACGAACGCCGCACCACGCCCCGCTTCGCCGCGCACGCGTTCCTCGGTCGCGAGCCCATGTACCCGGGTCGACGTCACCCGGTCCTCGTCAGCGAATCCCCGGAACGTAAACCCCCGCTGACCGAGCCCATGACCCTGCTCACGGCCGGCGTCGTCCTCCACGGCACCAAAGAATCCCCGTGTGTCGCGGCGTGGGAGGCGCTCGGCCTCGGTCGCGTCCCGACGGTCGCCGTCCTCGGAGGCAACCTCGCGCAGAGCTGGATCTTCCGCCCCGCAACCCCAAAACCTCCGCCGAGCCCGACCGCCGGCAAGCCCGCGCCCCCGCAGACCCTCGCGATCGAATACCGCCCGATGTCCTGCCGTTTCGATCCGGGAGCCAAGGCGCCCGAAGGCATCGACAGCCAGCCCGGCACCTACGTCTGGGCCCCCTGAACCGGTGCTCCAGCACACGCGAACAGATTTTCTCTGACGCATCGCACCTGTCGAAAATCCGACACACCCACCCGGAACGACCGCCGGAATTCCTTTCCATTTCCAGCATTTATCGTTTCTGGTTGATTTGGTCCGGGATTCGCTTATGCCTGCGTCTCGGCTTTCCGGCGTTCTTGACCCGGTAGCCAGGACGTACTTCCGGGGCCATGCGCACGTTCATCGATGTCCTCCGCGACAACACGGTCCATGCTGACCGGGCGGTCACTTTCGTGCGCACGAACGGCCAGGAGCGCCGCGTCGCGTACCCGGAGCTCTGGGCCGAGGCGAGCCGCCGCGCCCGCGCGCTTCAGGCGCTCGGCCTGTCGAAGGGCGATCGCGTCGCGCTGATCCTCCCGGAGCCCGACGAGTTCGTCCTGTCCTTCGTCGGCGCACTCACGGCAGGCCTCGTCGCCGTGCCGATGTACCCGCCCGCGACCCTCGCCAAGCTCGAAGCCTACGGCGACACCGTGCGTCATGTGCTCGCGGCGTCGGGCGCGCGTGTGGTCGTCACGAACGACGCGCTGCGCCCACTCATCCAGGAGCACCTGCTCGGCTCGCAGAGCGCGGAGACGCGCCTCGTGCTCGAACGTGATCTCGGGACGATCGATCCGGGCTCGGCGCACACCACGCTGCCCGACGTTCGCGGCGAGGATCTCGCGTTCCTCCAGTTCACCTCGGGATCGACCTCGCGCCCCAAGGGCGTGATGGTCACGCACGAGAACCTGAGCGTGAACAGCCACGCGATCATGTTCGACGGGCTGCGCTCGACGCCCGAGGATCGCGGCGTCTCGTGGCTGCCGCTCTACCACGACATGGGCCTCATCGGCTTCGTGATCGCGCCGGTCTACGCGCTCGTGCAGGTGATGTTCCTGCCGACGATGTCCTTCATCCGCAGGCCTTCGCTCTGGCTCGAATCGATCCACCGCTTCCGCGGCACCATCACGTTCGCGCCGAACTTCGCCTTCGCGCTGGCGACACGCGCCGTGACGGAGAACCAGGCCGGCGGCTGGGATCTGTCGTGCATGCGCGCGCTCGGCTGCGGCGCCGAGCCGATCCAGGCCGACGTGCTGCGCGCCTTCCTCGCGCGGTTCGAGAAGTACGGCCTCTCGCCCGAGAGCATCCTGCCCTGCTACGGCATGGCCGAGGCGACACTCGCCGTGACGTTCCACGACCTCGGAAAACCCCTCACGACCGATCGGATCGACCTCGCGACCATGAAAGCCGGAACGGCCGAGCCGGCGAAGGACGAGGCGCCGGCGCTCGAGCTCGTCTCGTGCGGGCGCCCCTTCCCCGGGCACGATCTCGCGATCGTCGGGCCCGACGGCGCGCCGCTCGGCGAGCGCCAGGTCGGCGAGATCTGGCTGCGCGGGCCGAGCGTGACCGCGGGGTATTTCGGCGACGACGAGGCGACGACCGAGACGTTCGGCGGGGGCTATCTGCGCACCGGCGACCTCGGGTACCGTGCCGACGGCAATGTGTACATCTGCGGTCGCTCGAAGGACCTCATCATCCTGAACGGGAAAAACCACTACCCGCAGGACATCGAGCGCGTGGCCTCCACGGTTGACGGCATCCGCGACGGGCAATGCGTTGCCTTCGCGCGGCGCGGCGCGAGCGGCGCCGAGGAAGCCGTGCTCGTGGCCGAGTCGCGGCGCCTCGGCGAGGCCAAGCGCGCGCTCATCGAGGCGGTCACGCACGCGGTGCGGGCCGAGCTCGGCGTGCAGCTCGCCGAGGTCGTGCTGATCAAGCGCGGCACGCTGCCGAAGACGTCGAGCGGCAAGGTGCGCCGCCGCGAAACGAAGATGCGTCTCGAAAACGGGCAGCTCGAGCTCGTGGGGGAGCCGGGCGAGGACCCGAACGCATCGTTCGATTCCCCTGCCGTCCCTTCTCCCCGCACACCCGCCCGGGAGACCGAAACCCGAGGAGCTCTCTGATGGGATCCAGCCAAGCGGACGTCGAAGTCAGCTACGACGTCTCCAACGAGTTCTTCCGCCTCTGGCTCGACGAGCGCATGAACTACACATGCGCCGTCTTCGAGTCGCCCGATCAATCACTCGAAGCCGCGCAGCTCAACAAGCTGCGCATCCTCAGCGATTTCGCGAAAGCCGGCCCGGGCAAGACCGTGCTCGACATCGGCTGCGGCTGGGGCGCGTGTGTCGAGTACCTCGCGACGACGCGCAAGGTCGACCGGGCCGTCGGGATCACGCTCTCGCGCGCGATGGCCGCGGAGGTCAATCTCCGGAACATCCCGGGCGTGGAGTGTGTCGCGGCCGATTTCATGCAATGGGAGACGGCCGAGAAATTCGACGGCCTCGTCTCGATCTGCATGATCGACCACCTCTGCTCGCCCCAGGAGGCGCAGCAGGGCAAGGCCGTCGACATCTACCGGCGTTATTTCGAGAAATGCTGGAAGCTCACGAAGCCGGGCTCCTCGTTCGGCTTCCAGGCGATTTTGCGCAATCGCACGCCGAAGATGCGTCCCTGGGGCGCACTCGCCGCCGATACGCGGAAGGACCTCGAAGATTTCTCGTTCTCGTCGAAGGAGATCTTCCCGAACGGCCTGAATCCGCGGCTCGAAGAGCTGATCCAGGCCATCAATCCCTGGTGGGAGGTCAAGACGCTCCACACGCGGCGCGAGCATTACCAGCGCACGACGGCGGAGTGGCTCCGGCGCCTCCGCCTGAACGAGACGACGATCCGGGCGAAGTGGGGGGACAAGGTCTTCGAGGATTACGACCGGTACCTCTCCACCTGCGTCCGCGCATTCGACATCCACTACAGCTCCCTCGTCCAGATGGAGCTCGAGAGGATTGGCTGAGACATGAGTGAGAAGCGCGATCTGCTCGAGATGTTCAAGACCGTGGCCGCGCGCGTCGACAAGCGCCCCTTTCCGAACGTGACGCCTGCCTCCAAGATCAGCGAGCTCGGCATCGACTCGCTCTCCGTGATGCAAATCGTCGGGGAGCTCGAGACCGAGCTCGGGATCGTGATCCCGGACGAGGACCTCGTCGAGCTCGTCACGGTCGGCGACCTCTGCAAGAAGGTGGAGGCCCGGCTCGCCGCCGGCGGCTGATTCCCCTCCATGCCCCGCCGCGTCGTCGTGACCGGAATGGGAATCGTGAGCCCCGTCGGCTCCGACGTCCCGACCTTCTGGGAGAGCCTGCTCGCCGGGCGCTCGGGCGTCTCGTACATCCGCGAGTTCCCCACCGACAAACTCCGCAGCGACATCGCCGCGAGCGTCTCCGATTTCGACGTTTCGCGGTACATGTCCCCCAAGGAGGCCGAGGTCTACGGCCGCGTGACGCATTTCAGCCTCGGCGCGGCCGTCGAGGCCGTGATCATGGCCGGGCTCGACAAAGAGTCCGCCGCGGAGCGCTCGCGCGTCGGCTGCCTCATGTCGACCGGCATGGGATCGGTCGACATCTTCGAGCAGCAGATCGCGCGTAGCAACGAGCGCGGCCCGCGCGCGGTGTCGCCGTATTTCGTGCCGGGCGTCATGCCGAACGGTGCGGCCGCGCTCATTTCGATGCGTTACGGCTTCATGGGCCCGTCCTACAGCCTGGCGAGCGCCTGCGCGACGGGCACGCATTCGATCGCGACGAGCGCGCTCCTCATCGAGGCGGGCGAGGCCGACGTGATGATCGCGGGCGGCGCGGAGGCGGCGACGCGGATGAACACCGTGGCGGGCTTCGGCAATGCGCGCGCGCTCTCGAAGGCGTTCGAGGGAGATCCGACCCGCGCGAGCCGGCCGTTCGACAAACGGCGCCAGGGGTTCGTCATGGGCGAAGGCGCGGGCGTGCTCGTGCTCGAAGAGGAAGAACATGCCAAGCGGCGCGGGGTAAAGCCGCTCGCGATCGTCGGCGGCTTCGGCATGACCACGGACGCCGAGCACCTCACGCGCCCGCACCCCGAAGGCCTCGGCCTCGCGCTCGCGCTCGAACGCGCGATCCAGCGAGCGGGCATCGGCCCCGAGGCGATCGATTACATCAACCCGCACGCGACCTCGACGCCGCAGGGCGACATGGCCGAAATCCTCGCGTTCCGCCGCGTCTTCGGCGAGCGGCTCGCGCAGATCCCGATCTCGGCGACGAAATCGATGATCGGTCACCTGCTCGGCGGCGCGGGCGCGGCCGAGACGATCGCGGTCGTGTGTTCGCTGCGTGATCAGGTGCTGCATCCGTCGATCAACATCGACGAGCTCGATCCGGAGCTCGGCGCGCTCGACGTCGTGCGGGACAGAAGGCCTGCGCCCGTCGGCTGGGCGGCGAAATGCTCGGCGGGCTTCGGCGGGCACAACTGCGCGCTCGTGCTCGGCAAGGCCTGAGATCAGGGAAATCCGCCTTCCCGCCGGGGTAGCGATGCCCTAGGTGCTCTCCCATGAGCGCCCACGAGAACAGGCTCGCGCAGGAGAAATCGCCGTACCTCCTGCAGCACGCGCGAAACCCGGTCGACTGGTATCCGTGGGGCGCCGAGGCGCTCGAACGCGCGAAGCGGGAGGACAAACCGATCCTGCTCTCGATCGGTTACGCCGCCTGCCACTGGTGCCACGTGATGGAGCGCGAGTCGTTCGAGAACGACGCCATCGCGAAGCGCATGAACGAGCTCTTCGTGAACGTGAAGGTCGATCGCGAGGAGCGGCCCGATCTCGATCAGGTCTACCAGCTCGTGGTGCAGCTCATGGGCCGGAGCGGCGGCTGGCCGCTCACGGTGTTCCTGACGCCCGACCAGAAGCCGTTCTTCGCCGGAACGTACTTCCCGCCGGCGGACAAGTACGGCGTGCCCGGCTTCCCCGCGATCCTCGAAGCGGTCGCAGACGCGTACAAGCGGCGCCGCGGCGAGGTGCTCGCGCAGGCCGGAGAGATCACGCAGGAGATCGGGCGCGTGGGCGCATTGCCGCAGGGCGAAGGTGCGATCGGACAGGACCTCCTGCGCAAGGCATGCCGGCGTCTGCTCGCGCGCTTCGACAGCCACAACGGCGGCTTCGGCGCGCGTCCCAAGTTCCCGAACACGATGTCGCTCGACGTGCTCTTGCTGCGCGGCGCGCTCGAGGGCGACGCGGTCTCGAAGGAGAGCGTGGAGCTCGCGCTCGACAAGATGCAGAAGGGCGGGATCTGGGATCACCTGCGCGGCGGCTTCCACCGCTACTCGACGGACGCGCGCTGGCTCGTGCCGCACTTCGAGAAGATGCTCTACGACAACGCGCTCTTGCTCCGGCTCTACGTCGATGGCTACCGCGCGCTCGGAAACCCGCGGTTCGCAGACACGGCGCGCGCGCTCGTCGCGTACCTCTTCGCCGAGATGCGTGACGCGTCGGGCGCGTTTTACGCGACGCAGGACGCGGACTCCGAGGGCCAAGAAGGAAAGTTTTTCGTGTGGAAGCTCGGCGATCTGCGCGCGGCCTTGGGCGACGATCACGAGGCGTACGAGGTCGCGCGGGTCCACTTCGGCATCACGGAGGAAGGCAACTTCGAGGAGACCGGCGCGACGGTGCTGTCGGAGGTGCGCTCGATCGAGCGGACCGCGGCGATCGTGGATCTCGCGACGGACGTGGCGAAGCGCGCGCTCGAACGAGCGAGGGCGAAGATGCTCGCGGCGCGGGAGCAGCGGCCCCGTCCGACGCGTGACGACAAGATCCTCGCGAGCTGGAACGCGCTGCTCATCGGCGCGCTCGCCGAGGCCGGCCGCGCGCTCGACGAGCCTTCGTGGATCGGCGCGGCGGAGGTCGCGTTCGCGGCGATCGAGGAGCGGCTCGTGAAGGACGGCCGCGTGCGCCGGTACTACATGCCGGGCGAGAGCGAGGCGCCGGAGGCGCGGCGCGGGTTCCTCGATGATCAAGCGTACGTCGGCAACGCGGCGCTCGATCTCTACGAAGTCACGGGCAATCCGCGGTACGTGGCCGTGGCCCGCGCGATCGCCGACGCGATGATCACGCATCACGAGGACAAACACGAGGGCGGCTTCTTCTTCGCGCCCGACGACGGCGACGCGCTCATCGCTCGCACGAAGGACGTCTTCGATCAGGCCGTGCCTTCCGGCGCATCCATGGCCGCGGAGCTTTGCCTGCGGCTCGGCGAGATCACGGACGAGACGTACATCGAGCACGGGCGGCGGCAGATCGAGCCGATCGGCCCCACCGCGATCGACAACCCGCTCGGCCTCGGCAAGGCCGTCGCCGTGCTCGATCGGCTCGTGCGCGGGACGGTGGACGTGGTGCTCGTGGGAGATCCATCGAGCGAGCGCGCGCAGGCGCTCGCGAAGGCGGTGTTCCGCCGCTACTTGCCGCACAGGAACGTGGTGTGGGTGGATCCGCGAAGGCCGGAGACGGCCGAGGCGGTGAAGGTGCTCGCCGAGGGCAAGGCCGCGCGGGGCGACGACACCGTGGCGTACGTTTGTCGGAATCGAACCTGCTCGGCGCCCGTGTCGGACGTGACGGCGCTCGAAGGTTTGCTCGACAGGGGATGAGGATCAGCGCTTCGGCTGGGGCTGGGCGGGCGCCTTCGCGGGGATGACGGTGCGCTCGGCCTCGGTCTGCATCGCGACCTTGAACGCCGTGGTTTGTCCGGGGATCAGGTTCACGGTGATCACCTTGTCGGGCGCGCCCTTGCGCTGGATCGTGATGTCGTGTTTGCCCGGGGGCAGCGACACGTTCGTGTGCGGCGCGGGGCCGAGCTTGCGCTTGCCGTCGACGATCACCTGATCACAAGCGGGATCGCAGACGACCGAGAGAAACCCGTCGGCCTTGATCATCTTCGCCGCGACACGCGCCGCGATGTCCGGCGGAGGTTCGGCCGGAGGCGCCGCTTGCTGCGAGAGCGCGACGTTGAGGAGCGCCGTCTCGCCCGGCTTCACCACGACCTCGAGCTTCTTCTCGTCGTAGCCCTTGCGGCGCAGCGTGAGCTTGTGCGTCCCCGCAGGGAGCTCGGCACGCACGATCGGAGAAGGCCCGAGCGACTTGCCGTCGACGAAGATGCCTTCGCAGCCCGGGTTGCAAGCGATGGTGACGAAACCACTCGCCTTCGACGCGTCGGGCTGCGGGGCCTTCTCGGGGCGAGTCGGCTCGGCGGCGAGCGCGACGCCGGGGACGACGAGGGCGAGCACCAGGGCGGATCCGAGCTTCATCATGACCATTGTGCCTTCTTCGACGGCCCACGTGGAGCCGCGATGCACGCAGATTTCACTCGCCGCGAGGCCGATTCCGACAGAGCCCGACCTCACACGTCCCGGACCCTTTTTCCGGCTTGCAGGCACACTTTTCCACCGGCGCCGGCGCCCCGGACTGCGCGCAGCCCCGGGCGAAATCGGGGGCGCGCTCCGCGGACGGCGAGCACACGGTCACCTCGCTCCCGGAGTTGTCGTCGAAGTCCGTGAGGAACGTACAGGTGCACGCGTACGGCGAGCCGCGCTCCTTCTCGCACCCTGCGCCGAGGACGGCGACGAGCGCGAAGAGGAGCGCGGCGAGGCCGTCATTGGCTCGGCGGTGTGGCATCCGCTGCCTTCTCGCGGATGTGGAACTCGACGCGCCGGTTGGTCTGCCGTCCGGCGGCCGTGTTGTTGTCGGCGATGGGCCTGCGCGGGCCGAAGCCGGCGGCGCTCAGACGATCCGCGGCGATGCCGCCCTTCTTGATGAGGTACTCCATCACGGCGTTCGCGCGATCGGACGAGAGCTTCTCGTTGAGCTCATCCGAGCCGCGGTTGTCCGTGTGGCCCTCGATCGCGAGGTGCTGGATCTCGGGGTTCACCTTGAGGAGGCGCACGACCTCGTCGAGGATCGGGTAGCTCTGCTGGAGGATCGTCGACTTGCCCGTCAAGAACTCGACCTTCTTCAGGATCTGGATCTCGTTCGAGCCGGTGACCCTGCGGATGAAGGTCGGGCAGCCGTTCTTCTCCGCGTCGGGGTTCGCGTCGCCGGGCTCCTTCGGGCAAGCGTCCTTCGCGTCGCCGATGCCGTCCTTGTCGGGATCGTCCTCGGGGCAGCCGTCCTGATCGTCGACCTTGTCGAAATCCTCGGGCGTGTCGGGGCACTTGTCGACGTTGTCCGGGATGCCGTCGCCGTCGCGATCGGGCGGCTGCGGGCAGCCGTCGTCCGTGTTCGGCGGCTTGTGATCCTCGGGATCCGTCGGGCACAAATCAACGTCGTCCGGCAAGCCGTCCTTGTCGGTGTCCGCGCCGTGCTCGGCCCAGCGGCCCGTCTTGAAGCGCTTGCCAGGCGACGGCGGGTTCGTGTCCTTGATCGGGAACGCGTAGCCGACGGTCGCGACGAGGCGGAAATCCGGCGCGTATCCAGGCGTGATGCGCGTGCCGCCGCCGACGCCGAGCCACGCGCGCTTCTTCTGATCGAAGGCGTAACGTCCCTCGAGCATCCACTCGATCGGCGTGTTGTCGACGTCGAAGAAGGTGTCGTCGGTGATGCCCGTCGAGCCGAAGATCTGCGCGCCGAGGCGGAGCGCGCCGCCGCGCAGCGGCAAGAAGCCGCCGAAGCCCCAGCGCCACTCGGAGCCGGATTTGAAGTCGTTCACGCCGCCCGCGGGCCGGAACTGCACGCCCGTGTTGAAGACGACGAAGAAGCTCTTGAGATCGTACTCGGCCGCGACTTGGAAGCCGCCGCTCACGCTCTGATCGCCGCCGAACGAGTCGTTGTCACCCGTCGGTACCCAGATCGCGCCTTCGAGGCCGAGCTTGAAAGAGCGCGTGGTGTTTCGCCAGAGGAGCACGCGCCCATCGAGGCGCAGATCCATGGGCGCGACGGTCCTCATGCTGACCGGCTGCGATCCCGAGACCTGCGCGAGGTACGTCGTGCCGCCGTCCTGGAAGAGGATGACCGGGAGGTTTGCCTGGAACGAGAAGCGCTCGAGGACCTCGATGCCGACGTCGAGGTAGCTGATGAGCTGCGGGCCGACGGGCGCGCTGCTGCGCTGGCTGAAGATGCCGGCCTTCCGCGGATCGTCCTGGTGGTTCTCGATGCGGAACGGGTTCAGCGCGAAGCCCATGCCGAGCTGGCCGAAGAACCGCGTCTGCGGGTTGAACTGCGGGCGCCAGAGCCCGATCGCGTCCTCGGGCGCGCCGCCCATGAAGAGGCGATCGAGGTACATCGTCGACTGCTGCGCGTCGGCCTCGGCAGGCGCGAGGAGGCACGCCGCAGCCGCGACGGCGGCCGAGCAAGCCGAGGCGATGCGGCGCAGGAGGGACGGGCGACGGGGCGTGGCCGCGCGCTCGTCGGATGTGCCTCGCGCCGCGGTGTCTCCGGCGGACGGTCGGGCTCGGGGATGGTCGACTTGGGCCATGTCTTCGGCGTCTCCTCGGCGCGCGAACTGCGCGCGGAAGCGAGAGGCCCGGGTGCGCTTGCGCGCGGTGGATCACCGGGCCCCCCCGTGCAAGCGGAGGCTACACCAGGCGTGCGGGCGCATGGAACGTCTTGCGATGTAGGGAGGAGCCTCGAAGCACGAGCCCGTCTCCTCCCTTGCCGAGGGGCCTGGATCAGGTCAGACAGACGACGCGCGATCCAGGCCGTTTCGCGGTCTTGACCAGCAGGCGGACCTGTGCTTTCTTTGCGCGCCCCGAAAAACGAAGGGTTCTGAAGGGTCCTACGATGAAGCGCACGTTCCAGCCCCACAACACCCGCCGCGCGCGTACGCACGGCTTCCGGGCGCGTATGGCCACCAGCGGCGGCCGCAAGGTGATCAACAACCGCCGGCGTAAGGGCCGCGCGCGTCTCGCCCCGACGATCTACAAGAAGTGAAGTCGTGGGCGAGCCACGCCCTCGACAGACATTCACGCGAGCGCAGCGGTTACGGCGTCGCCCTGATTTCCTGCGTGTTCAGGAGGGCGGCGCCCGGGTCACGACGCGCCATCTCCTGATCCTGATCGCACCCCGTCCCGACGATTCGACCACACGCTTCGGCGTGGTGGCATCGCGGAAGGTGGGGTGCGCCGTGCAGCGCAACCGGGCCAAGCGCCTGCTCCGTGAAGTCTTTCGCCGGAACGTGGCGTCGTTTCCGCGAGGCGTGGACGTCGTGGTGATCGTGCGTCCGGGCGTGGACGAGCTCGCCTGCGCAGAGCTCGAAGCGGAGATGCAGGCGGTGCTCCCCCTCGTGCGCAAACGCGCGAGCGGCAAGCCGAACCCGAGCACGCAGGCGGACCCGAGAAACCGCTCTGGCGACGGGCGCAAAGGCAGCCCTTGACCTTGCAAGCGGGGACGCGGGCCCCCAAGCTTCGTCGCGATCTCGCGATGGGAGCCGCGGCCGACGCGCCCTGTCTCGCCACACCTCGCCCCCTCCGGCGTCGCGCGCCTCGCCCTGCATCATGCTGGCCAAGCTCCTCCTCCTGCTCATCCGCGTCTACCAACTGACGCTCTCGAAGGTGCTGCTCGCGCTCTTCGGACCTGTCTGTCGGTTCGAACCGTCGTGCTCGCGGTATGCCGCCGCATGCATCGCGGGCCATGGAGCGCTGCGCGGGAGCTTGCTTTCAGTGAAACGCCTGTGTAAGTGCCACCCGTTCCATCCGGGCGGCTACGATCCTCCGCCGCCTCCACGGATCGGCCGCTCGCGTACGGAAGAGCCCGCGCGGCACGGCCCGGATCAGAGGGTGGAAGGTACGAACCTTTCTTCTCACGACGCTCGACTTTCCCCGTGGAGCAGTGGCGCGGTCCATGAGGCTGGTTAGTTTCCTCTCGCATCCTCGCCAAGCGAGCGAGCCCATCCGGGGGGATCAGGCGGTCACGCGGCGGGGCAAGGACCAGTAGGGTTTCACGGCAAGGAGATTGCCGAAGGATTTCATGGAACGCGGCAAAATCGCTCAGTGGGTGCTCATCGGCATCGCTGCCATCTTGTTCTGGCAGTTCGGCGGCAACCTGTTCGGCAAGGGGAACGAAGAGGTCCAACCGAACACGTTCTACGATGCCAACCGGCTGCCGGACGCGCAGAGGCAGCCCGAGCAGATTTGCACGATCAACGGCCCGCGCTTCGAGGCCGAGTTGTCTTCGCGTGGCGGATCGCTGCGCCACCTTCGGCTCACCGATCAAGGCAAGTACTCGAAGAACGGTACGCCCATCGATCTCGTGACGACCTCGCAGGAGTGGCGCCAGCCTCTGCGAACGGACCTGCGTTTGCCCGGGGTCGAGAAGCAGCAGACGCCCTTCGACAACCTCGACTGGAAGCTCACCGCGCAAGACGGCAAGTCGTGCACGTTCGTCTACGAGGACGCGACGTCGAAGCTCACGAAGGTCGTGCGCGAGACGGGCAAACCCTTCGAACTCGAAATGTCGCTCGAGGTGAAGAACCTGTCCGCTGAGCCGCTCAAGCACAGGCTCACGGTGGAGCAGACCTCGTGGCGCACGAACGAAGAGACGAAGGGCAGCCTCGGCCGCATCTCGGAGCACATGACGGACGTCGTCGCGGCGACGACGGAGAAGGTCGATCGCCTGCACGTCGACGCGTTCGAGCCGAAGGACTTCAAGGACAAGGAGTTCACGAACGAGTACTGGCGGAGGAGCCCCGGCGCCGCGAAGTGGGTCGCCGTGAGCAGCGTCTACTTCACGAAGGCCGCGATCCCGGAGGAGGGGCCCGCGCCGTTCGCCGAGACGCAGATCGAAGAGGACTGGAACCGCGACAAGTTCAGCGCGGCGAATCGTGAGAAGGACAAGGACACGCACGGTCACGTCTACCGCGCGCGCCTCGCGTACCCCGAGGTCGAGCTCGCGCCGCAGGCGACGCAGACGTACAAGGTCCTGAGCTTCACGGGCCCGAAGGAGCGCGAGGTGCTCGCGGCCGTCGGTCCGGGCATCACCGAGGTGATCGATCTCGGCACGTTCTCGCCGATCGCGAAGGTCCTCGTCGGCTACCTGAAGATCCTCCACAAGGCCGTGGGGAGCTGGGGCTTCGCGATCGCGCTGCTCACGATCACCGTGCGCATGCTGCTCTTCCCGCTCAGCATCTCGCAGATCAAGAGCAGCGCGGCCATGCGCCGGCTCAAGCCGGAGATGGACGACATCAACGCGCGCTACAAGGAAGATCCGGCGCAGCGTGGCCTCGCGCTCCAGGAGCTCTGGCGCAAGCACGGCGTGACGAACCCGGTGCTCGGCTGCATCCCGGTGCTCTTGCAGATGCCCGTGTGGTTCGCGCTCTACCAGGCCCTGCAGACGGCGGTCGAGCTCTACCACGTGCCCTTCCTGTCGGCCCGGATCATCCCGGATCTCTCGGATCGGGGCGAATACTTCGTCATCCCCGCGATCCTCGGCGCGTCGAGCTTCTTCCAGCAGAAGCTCATGCCGCCGCAGGGCGACCCGATGCAGCAGAAGATGATGCAGTACATGCTGCCGGGCATCTTCGTGGTGATGATGCTCTATCTGCCCGCAGGCCTCGGCGTGTACATGCTGACCAACACGTGGCTCGGCATCGCCCAGCAGGTCGCGGTCGAGCGCTACCTGAGCCGCAAGACGCAAGGCTCCGCCGGCATCGAGGTGCGCGAGAAGCCAGAGAAATCTTCGGGCGACGAGACCAAGTCGGCGCCTGCTCTTGGAAAGGGAAAGGCACGTGTCCGTGGATAATGGAGCTCCCGGGAAGACCAGCGTGAACGCCGAAGGCACCCGGCACGACGACGAGCGCGACGAGCGCGCCGCCGAGGCAGCAGTCCCGTTCGAGGAGGATGGTCGCGCCGATCAAGCGCTCGACTTCGTCATCGATACGCTCGCCGCGATGGGCATGGACTGCACCGTGGACCTGCTCGAGAACGAGCCGGAAGATCCGCCCGAGGAGATCCGGCTGGAGATCGAGGGCAGGGACGCCGGTCGCATCATCGGCAAGAAGGGCCAGACGCTCGCCGCGCTGCAGTTCCTCGCCAACCGCGTGATCAACCGGCCCGGCAAGCAGCGCCGCCACGTGATCATCGACGCCGAGGGCTACCGCGCGCGCCGCGAGGAGACGCTCACCTCGATGGCCCGACGCCTCGGCAAGCAGGCCGTCGAGGAGGGCAAGATCATCACGTTCGAACCGATGAACCCGCAGGATCGCCGCGTCGTGCACCTCGCGCTCGCGAAGTTCCCCGGCGTCGTCACGAAGAGTGACGGCGAAGGCGACGCGCGCCGCGTGCAGATCATCCCCGTTCGTCGTTGACACGGAATCGTGCGGGGCGGTGAGTTCGTCGCCCCGCGATCCACCGCATCCACACGCTCCATGATCGGTTGACAGCGTGGGGACGGTATGCATAATGCCGCTCCCTCGTCGTCTCCGGCAGGCGTGGAGCCGTTTGCCCCAACAGCCGGGACCATCCCCAGTCGAAGGACCGCGACATGCTCACCTCGAACGTACTTGCGAAGATCGAAACCCCGCAGCTCCGCGAGGGGCTCCCGGAGTTCCGGGTCGGCGACACCGTCCGGGTCCACTACCGCATCGTCGAGGGCGAGAAGGAGCGTATCCAGGTCTTCCAGGGCGTCGTTTTGAAGCAGCGTCGGGCCGGTGCGCGCAGCACCTTCACGGTCCGCAAGGTGAGCTTCAACGTGGGCGTGGAGCGTATCTTCCCGACGCACAGCCCCCGCATCGACAAGATCGAGGTGGTCTCGCGCGGCGTCGTTCGTCGCTCGCGCCTGTTCTACCTCCGCTCGCTGGCCGGCAAGGCCGCCCGCGTGCGCGACGCCAAGGACGGCTGATCCGGAAGGCCCCACCTCGGGGCCTCCCGCTTCCGCTCTCTCTCGCTCTCTCATTACGAAAGGGTGTCCCAGGGCCAATCCAGCCCAGGACACCCTTTCGTGTTTCAGCCACTCACGGCTCCGGCCTCGCGTCTCGCCGCGCCGGGGCCCGCTTCCTTCCGCGCGCCGGCGGCGGTCCTTCGCCGTTCCCGAGAGCCTTCACGCGGCCCCTTCGACGTGCTGCGCTGCGTCGTGATTCGAGGTGCCTCGTGACCCCCGCCGAGGGAAAGAGCACTTCTTCTTGATCCTCGGTCCGGCCCCCACGGTATGCTGCCGCCGGCGGACGAGGTCTTGGTCCGTCAACACGAGAAGGACACTATGAACTGCCCGCGTTGCGGCGCGCCTGCCACACCCGCCGACAAGTTCTGCGCGATCTGTGCCTCTCCGCTCGGGCCCTCGGCGCCCGGCGCCTTTGGTCCTCCTCCGCCCCCTCCCGCCTTCGGGCAAGCGCCGGGATTCGGGCCTCCGCCAGGCCCGCCGCCGGGCTTCGGGCCGCCGCCCCCCGAGCCGCAGGGCTTCGGACCGCCCCCGGCTCCCCCCGGCTTCGGCGGCGGCTTCGGGCCGCCCCCCTCGCCCACGGCGAGCCCCGGCGCGTTCGGGCCTCCGCCTCCCCCCGCGTTCGGCGCGCCGCCGCCTGCGCCGGGTGGCTTTGGTCCGCCTCCGCCGCCCCCCGCGTTCGGGCCTCCACCGGGAGCTCCCGGTGGCTTCGGTCCGCCGCCCGGATTCGGCCCGCCTCCCGAGCCGCCGGCCGGGTTTGGCCCGCCGCCCGCGCCTCCTGGATTCGGCCCGCCTCCCGAGCCGCCCTCGCCGCCGGCCGGGTTCGGTCCTCCCCCGCCGCCGCCGGGCTTCGGCCCGCCGCCGCCGGCCCCGGGCTTTGGTCCGCCCCCCGAGCCGCCGCCGCCCGCGGGTTATGGCCCGCCCCCGGCCCCGGCCGGGTTTGGCCCGCCGCCTGCGCCGCCTGGATTCGGCCCGCCCCCGGCCCCGGCCGGGTTTGGCCCGCCGCCCGCGCCGCCCGGCTTCGGCCCGCCGCCGGAGCCCGCGCCCGGTGGGTATCCGCCGCCTCCGGGACCTCCGCCGTTCGGCCCGCCGCCGATGCCGGACAAACCCCAAGGGTACG
Organism: Polyangium sp. y55x31; assembly: GCF_029946505.1. Classification (GTDB taxonomy): domain Bacteria; phylum Myxococcota_A; class Polyangia; order Polyangiales; family Polyangiaceae; genus Polyangium. The sequence goes on along the minus strand of NZ_JARZHG010000032.1, from coordinate 49,125 downwards.
CGCCGCCGCCGAAGCCCGAAGGTGGCTTCGAGCCGCCGCGGGCGCCTGGGCGCGGCAACGCCGCGACGGCGGTCCCGGGGAATCCTCAGCCGATGCCCGGTCGGCAAGGAGTCGCGCCGAGCCCGGAGGGCCGCCGCGCGCTCGCAGGCTTCCTGGTGAGCTACCAGGACGATCCGCTCGGCAAGTTCTGGCCGCTCTGGCAGGGCAAGAACTCGGTCGGCCGCGCGGACACGGGTCAGAAGGTCGATGTGGAGATCGCGCACGGCACGACCTCCACGCATCACGCGACGATCGACTGCGAAGGTGGGAGGTTCATCCTGAGTGATCTCGGCTCGACGAACGGCACCTTCCACAACGAGGAAGCCATCGGCTTCAAGGGCAGGCGCGAGCTGCGTGACGGCGACAAGATCCGCTTCGGCGGCTTCAGCGTCATCACCATCATCGTGACCGCTCGGACCTAGGGGTCGCGCGGAGAAGCCCCGTGCGAAACGCCCTTTTCACCTTACCCAGCTCCTCGACGAGATGACGCCCCCGCGCGCTCGCGTCGCCCGAGGCAGCCGTCCCCCGCGCACTCTGCGCAGGGCGGACGCGCTTCACTGCCTCGACGCACGCGAGCACGCGGCGGCCACGCTCGAGGACCACGCGCGCGCGCAAAAGTGTCCGTCACCCCGCGCCTGCGCCGGCCCGCCGAGGACCCCCAATGTTGGAGGCTCAAGCATGAACCCGTTGCCCCACGGAGCTGCCCGCGCAGTCGCTCGATCTGCGCGCAAGGCTCCCCTCGCCGCCGCTTGGGGGCTCCGCTCGAACAAGTCGAGCTATGCCCCCAAGAACCCCCTGTTCGCGCTCCCCGCGCTCGCGGCGCTCGCGGCGATCCTCTTCGCCGCCGCGCCCTCCTTCGCCGCTCCGGAGGCGAGGATCCTCCGCATCGATCCGCGCACGAGCACGGTCGACGGCTCGCCCGTGCTCACGACCGTGATCGACCTCGTCCAGAACAAGCGCCTGTCGGACGCGACGCGGCCCTGCGCGGCGTTGAACGGCGACGCGTTCAACGACTGCGTGGCGAACGCGCTCGAGCAGCCGAACGCGCTCTACTCGTCGTTCGACTTCCCCGAGAAGAACGCGGTGCTCAGCGTCGTCGTCGACGGCTCCGACACCGCGGCCCGGTTCGAGTCGAAGGCGCGCTGGGGCGAGAGCACGAGCCAGCCCGGTGTGGGCACCGCGTGGCTCATCCTCATCGACGCCGCGTCGTCGATGGGCACGCGCTTCGACGAGGCGAAGTCCGTGGCGACCGCGTTCGTCAACGCGATGGGCCCGAACGACATCGTCGACGTGATGTTCTTCAACGACAAGAGCGTCGTCGAAGACTCGAAGTGGGTGAACAACAAGCAGACGGCGCTCCAGACGATCGCGAGCGTCAAGAACACGTTCCCCACGCAAGGCCGCACGCGCCCGCTCTTCAACATCATCAAGACGGCGGCCACCGACGGCTTCCGGGAGCTCGGCAACGTCGGCACGAACGTCGTCGTGCCCATGCACCAGGCCATGGTGGTGCTCTCGAACGGCGCGGCCGGCGCGGATCCGAGCTCGACGGCCGCGGCCTCGAACCTGCTCAAGGACTACCTCACGAAGGGCCGCTTCCCGGAGAACAACGAGGTCCTCCCGAAGACCCCCGTGCCGGTCATCTCGATCTGGTTCCCGAGCAAGCTCGTCGAGGAGTTCACCGCGAACTCGCGCGAGTTCATGGAAGGACTCGCGAACCCCGAGATCGGTGGCTTCTACAGCATCCTCCGCGACAGGCAGGAGGCGCGCGCGGTCAACATCGTCAACGCCGTCCGCTCGCGCTTCAACAAGATGCACATCGTCAAGTGGCGCGTCTCGTGTGTCGCGCTGAGCTTGACGCAGACCATCCGCCTCGCGTTCCTCAACACCGATCCGCCGATCGCCGGCGACGCGACGTTCCAGAACGTTCCCGTCGGCATCGATCCCTCGCAGTGGCCGCTCGACATCGACCGCGAGGCCACCGAGCGCGCCGCGGCGCAGGATCCCGTTTATCCGGGCGGAACCGTGAAGGTCTTCGGCAACTTCTGCTGGGGTGGCAACACGCAGCGGGCCGAGCTCTACATGGTCCCCAAGAACCAGCCCGCGCCCGCGTCGCTCCAGGGCGGCAGCATCGACGACGCGAAGAAGGCCCAGCGCACGCTCATCGAGCAAGGCATGCGCGGCAAGGCCACGACGGCCGGCGAGAGCATGGTCGAGTTCGAGGTGCCGAACAGCGACAAGTTCCTCTCGGGCAAGGGTGATCAGATGACGGCGCGCCTCGTCATCTACGACAATCAGGCGAAGCGCACGAGCGCCATCACCGCCGACAAGATCATCACGGTGAAGGCGAAAGAGGCGCCGCTGCCCTACCTGCTCATCGGCGCGATCACCTTCGGCGGCGTCGTCCTCGTCCTGCTCGTCGTCTCGATCTTCCGCAGCGGCGGCAACAAGCGCCGCGCCGGCGCCGCGCCCACGACGGCCCCGCGCCCCGGCGGTGGTGGTCCGCCCGGCCCGATGGCCGGCGGCTACGCGCCCGCCGTGCCCATGGGCGGCGGCGTGCCCGGCATGGGCGGTCCCGACTTCGGCGGCGGCTACGGTCCTCCTCCGATGGGCGGCGGCCCCGCGGGTGGATCCGCCGGCCGCGCGGTGCTCTCCGGATCACTCGGCATCTTCACGTTCAACCCGGGCACGGAGATGCGCGTCGGCCGCGACGCCGCGACCTGCCAGATCGTGGTGAACGAGCCGCGTGTCTCCGGCAGCCACGCCGTCGTCAAGTTCGAGAACGGCCAGCTCTTCGTGCGTGACGAGAACTCGAACAACGGCACGAGCATCAACGGCAACCGCATCCCGCCGCTCGTGTGGACGCCCGTCTCGCCCGGCGCGATGCTTCGCTTCGGCCCCATCGAGTTCAACGTCCGTTTCGAGTAGTCTACGCTCGAACGATCGTCGTCCCGGCCTCCACCCCCCGGCCCTTCCGCGATGAGCCAACCCCAGGCCCTCGGCACCCGCGTCCGGATCGAGTTCGCCCAGGCCAGCGATCCTGGCCGCGATCCGAACAAGCAGGTCAACGAGGACTCGTGCGGATACGCCGAGACGCGCTTCGGCCATCTCGTCGTCCTCTGCGACGGCATGGGCGGGCATTACGGAGGCCGGGAGGCGAGCCGCACCGCGATCGCCACGATCTTCGAGGTCATCGACCAAGCGCCGCCTGGCGCCACCGCCCAGGCCGCGCTCAAGGCTGCGATCGAGGAGGCCGGGCGTCGCGTCTACCAGCTCGGCGGGCCGCCCGAGAACCGCGGGCGGCCCGGCTCGACGGTCGTGGCCATGCTGATCGGCGATCGCGGCCTCGACGTCGCGCATGTCGGCGACAGCCGCGCGTACTGCATCCGCGCGGGCCAGATCTACCCGCTCACGCGCGACCACTCGATGGTGCAGGGCATGATCGACGCCGGCATGCTCACCGAGGCCGAGGCCATCGGGCATCCCGACGCGAACAAGATCACGCGCGCGCTCGGCATGCGCCCCGAGGTCGAGGTCGAGGTCCGGCCCGAGCCGATGGAGATGTTCCCGGGTGACATCTTCCTCCAGTCGAGCGATGGCCTCACCGACCTCGTGCTCGGCGTCGACATCCTCGGCGCCGTGCGCCAGGCCCTCGCCTCCGGCGCGCTCCCGCACGCCTGCAACCAGCTCGTCAACCTCGCGAACGATCGCGGCGGCCACGACAACATCACCGTGCAGATGGTGCGCATCGTGGAGCTCGCGCCGCGCGCGTCGCACACGATCCCGCAAGCGCCGGCGATCGCGCCGGATCCTGCGGGCCCGCGGCCTGCGCCTCCGCAGGAGACGCGGCCGATGACCGCGGTCGACCCGGCGAAGATCGCGACGGGGACGAAGCTCGGTTTGCCCCCGCCCGTGCCGGTCCCCACGTTGCTCTCGCCGAACGCCGCCTCCGCGGCCCCGACCGCGCCCGAGCAGGGCGGCCTGCCCTTGCCGCCGCCTTCGCCCTCGTCGCCGGGCTTCGCGCCGGTGCAGCCGACGGCCGTCGATCGTCCCGTCGCGCCTTCGCCCACGATGCCCGAGCAGCCGCGCCTCGCGCCTTACGCGGCCCAGCTCCCCTTGCCGCCGCCCTCGGCGCGTTATGCGCCCCCGCAGGCCACCCAGGTCACGGGCCAGGGCCCTTCTCCCACGCATCCGCCGGAGACCCCGAAGGCCGTCGCCTCGGCGCCCTTGTCCGCGCCCTTGTCCGCGCCGGCCGGCGCGCGTCCTTCCCAGGCGGGCATCGTGTACGTGATCATCGGCATGTCGGCCGTGATCGCCGTGCTTTTGCTCCTGCTCATCTGGGCTCTTTTCCTGCGCTGAACACCGCTGGCGAACGCCGCCCCGGCGCGCCTATCCTGCTCGCGTCACGCGAAGCGCGGCCGTCCCCGTTGCTCTCCGCGGACGTTCGTGGTGAAAGGTAGCCCGCATGGTCCCCGGCTTCGGCAAGCAGACCCTCACGATCGGCAGCGCTCCCACGTGCGACGTCGTCATCGCGGATCCCAGCGTCGCGCCTGAGCACGCGCGCCTCGTCCATCAGGGCGGCGGCAGGCTCGTGTTCATCGGCGGCGGCGCCGCGCCCTCGTTCGCGAACAACCGTCAGCTCGCCCCGGGTGAAGAAGTCCCCTTCGACTTCCGCACCCAGTTCGTCGTGGGCCGCGCGCCCGTCCCGCTCAGCCACCCCGCGATCATCCTGTCGATCATGACCACGGGCAGCGCGCCTGCGCCTGCGGGACAGCTCGTGATCGGCCGCGATCCGGCGCGCGCCTCGCTCGTCATTCAGCATCCGAGCGTCTCGAGCCAGCACGCCACCGTGATGCTCGATCGCATGCTCGTCGTCGACAACGGCTCGACGAGCGGCACGTACGTCGGCACCACGAAGATCCAGGCGGCTCAGCCCGCGCCGATCGATCCGAACGGCGTCGTCGCGTTTGGCCCCGTGCCCGTCCCTGTCGAGCTCCTCGCGCGCCTCGCGCAGGCCGCGCGTGGCGGCGCGCCCGTCGTGAGCGGCGCGTATGCCCAGCAGCCCGCGGCGCCCATGCCGCAGACGAACATCGCGATGCCGCAGCAGGGCTACCCGCCTGCGCAGCCGCAGCAGGGCTACCCCTCGGTGCAACAGCCGCAGCAAGGGTATCCGCCCGTCTCGGGCGCGGCGCCGGCTGCAGGTGCGCCGGGCAAAAAGAACAAGACCGTCCTCGGCCAGCTCGACTTCGCGGGCCCGAGCGGCGGCGGACAGAAGAGCATCGGCCGCACGCCCGACAACGACATCGTCATTCAGCACCCGCAGGTCTCGAGCCGCCATGCGCTCGTGCACCAGATGAACGGGCAGCTCTTCGTCGAGGATCGCGGCAGCGCGAACGGCACCTACGTCCGCGGCCAGCGCATCCCGCCGGGCCAGAAGATCGGCATCCAGAGCGGCGAGAAGTTCTTCATCGGCCCGATGCCGCTCCAGATCGAGCTCGGCACATCGGGCGCGGTCCAGGTCGTCCAGGAGGAGTACTCGGCCGATCGCTGGGCGGGCAAACCGCTCTACGAGATCGAGGCCTGGAGCCTCGTCCTCGAGGTCCCCGATCGCGACAACCCGAGCGAGATGAAGCGCCTGCTCGACGACGTCTCGTTCAAGGCGCTCCCGGGCGACATGATCGCGCTCATGGGCCCTTCGGGCGCGGGCAAGACGACGCTCTTGCTCACGTTGAACGGCTACCTCCCGCCCACGAGCGGCGTCGTCCGCATCAACGGCGAGGACCTTTACAACATCTACGACAACCTCCGCGGCTCGATTGGCTACGTCCCGCAGGACGACCTCGTGCATCCCGAGCTCACGGTCTTCGAGGCCGTGAAGTACAGCGCGAAGTTCCGGCTCCCCCCCGACTACTCCGAGGAGGAGATCGACGCGCGCGTCGAGCAGACGATCAAGGACCTCGGCCTCGAGGGCGTGAAGAACCTCCAGATCGGCAAGCCCGAGAAGAAGATCCTCTCGGGTGGTCAGAGGAAACGCGTCAACATCGCGCTCGAGCTCGTCACCGACCCCGTCATCCTCTTCCTCGACGAGCCCACCTCCGGCCTCGCCGCCGACGACACCACCGCGCTGATCACGCTCTTGCACGACCTCACGAAGGCCACGGGCAAGACGATCATCATGACGATCCATCAGCCGGCGAAGGACGAGTACGAGAAGTTCTCGCACGCGCTGATCATGGGCTACGGCGGCGTGCCGATGTTCTTCGGCTCGACGCATGGCGAGTCGTACCGGTTCTTCGGCTCGTGGAAGGAGCGGCAGGGCCAGCGCAACGACATCGACAACCCCCGCGACATGTTCGAGATGATCGCCTCGCGCGAGAAGACCATCTACGACCAGATGCGCTCGCGGGATCCGAACGTGCCGCGTGGTCATGCGCGCAAGACCGCCGCGCTCGAGTGGCGCCGCGAGTACTTCAGCGATCAGAACCCGACGTACCGCAAGATGTACACGGGCCGGCGCGAGATAGGCACCGGCCAGGGACAACGCGCGATCCCCGAACGACGCGCGACCACGAAGGGACAGCTCGGCCTTTTGCTCTCGCGTTACTTCAAGACGAAGATGCGAGACACGGCGGGCACCGTCATCATGCTCGCGCAGGCGCCGATCATCGGCGTCCTGCTCGCGATCGTGTTCGGCTGGCAGGAGAAGGCCGTCCCGGCGTGGTGCCTCGGCGCGCTCCAGGAGCTCGGCAAGAAGTTCGGCGGCAACACGAACACCGGCGACATCTTGAAGGGCATGACGGCCACCGCCGACAACACCGGCGCCATCTTCTTCCTCGTCGTCGCCTCCGTCTGGTTCGGCACCTCCAACGCGGCGCGTGAGATCGTCAGCGAGCGGGCCATCTACATGCGCGAGCGCATGGTCACCCTCGGCCTGCTCAACTACGTCCTCTCGAAGTACATCCTGCTCGCGTTCTTCTGCATCATCCAGTGCACGATCCTCCTCGCGATCGTGTTCTTCACGCTCGGCTTCCACGGCGGCCCCACGGCGTTCTTGATGCAGCTCTCCTCGCTCGTGGCCACCTCGCTCGCGGCCGTCGCGCTCGGGCTCCTCCTATCGACCGTCGTCACCTCTTCCGAGGCGGCCATGGCCTTGACGCCCATCGCGCTCATCCCCCAGGTCGTCCTCGGGGGACTCATGGTCCCGATGACGACGGTGCCGCACTTGAAGCCCCTCATGATGATCATGCCGGCCCGCTGGGGCTTCGAGGGCTCCATCGTCCACGAGCGCCTCGCGCTCAAGGAGGATCCCTCGTGGGTCATCGACCTCGGCCGCACCGAGAGCGCGCCTGCCGACTTCATCGAAGCCGGCAAGTTCAAGTGCTCGATCGCGCAGATGGCCTCCGACAACCTCGCGGGCGGCTGGGGCTTCACGAACTACGAGAGCACGTGGCTGCCCTTCGCGGTGCTCGGGGGCTTCACGATCTCCCTCGTCGTCGTCCTTTGCGTCATCTTGAAGCGCCGCGATCCGGTATGACCACGTGAACTTGCTTCCTCGCCAGAAGAGCGCCCTCGCCCTCGTCCTCGCGGGGCTCGTCGCCGGGACATCCTCCGCGCCTGCCCTCGCGCAGGCCGCACCCGGCGACGCGCCTCCTCCAGCCGCACCCGCTGCCGCGCCCACCGGCGCCGCGATGCCCCGGCCGCTGAACTACCAGCCGCCGGTGTATCCACCCGAGGCCGAGAAGGCTGGGCTCGAAGCCACCGTCACCCTCCAGCTCGACATCGACAGGACCGGTAAGGTCAAGAACGTCGCCGTCATCGAGCCGGCGGGGCACGGCTTCGACGAGTCGGCCGTCGAGGCGGCGAAGAAGCTCGAGTTCGATCCTGCGCGCAAGGCCGACGGCACGCCCGTCCCCGCGCGTATCCTCTACCGCTACTCGTTCGCACTGAAGAAGGCCGAGCCTCCGTCCGACGCGACCTCCGGGGACAAACCCGGTTCTGCGCAGGTGAGCGAGTCGCTCCGCGGCCTCGTGCTCGCGAGCGGCGGCGACGTCCCGCTCGCCGGCGCCACGGTCCTCTTGAGCGGCCCCTCCGGCCAGAGCGAGGCCACCGTGGACGAGGCCGGAAGCTTCCGCTTCGACGCGCTCGGGCCTGGCAAGTACCGCGTCATCATCACGGCGCCCGGCTACGACACGCTCGACGTCACCGAGGAGATCGCGGCTGGCGAGGCCATCGAGGTCAAGTACCGCCTCGTCGCGGCGAGTGACGGCCTCGAGGTCGTCGTGCGTGGCGCGCGCTCTCCGCGCGAGGTCACCAAGCGGACGCTCGAACAACGCGAGATGCTCCGCATCCCTGGCACGAACGGCGACGCCCTCCGCGCGCTCCAGAACCTGCCCGGCGTCGCGCGCCCGCCTGCCATCGCGGGCATCCTCCTCGTGCGCGGCTCGGCTCCGCAGGACACGCAGACGTTCCTCGACGGCACGCAGATCCCGCTCATCTACCACTTCGGTGGTTTGTCCTCGGTCGTCCCGACCGAGATGATCGAGCGCATCGACTTCTTCCCGGGCAACTTCAGCGCGCAGTATGGCCGCGTCATGGGCGGCATCGTCGACGTCGCGGTCCGCGCGCCCAAGAACGACGGCAAGTACCACGGCATGGCGCAGGCCGACCTCGTCGACGCGCGCTTCATCGCCGAGGGCCCCGTGCCTGGCACGAAGAACAAGGTCCGCTTCATCGCGGGCGCGCGGCGCAGCTACCTCGACGCCACGCTCGGCCTCGCCCTCGACGCGGCCGGCGCGGGCATCACGCAGCTCCCCGTCTACTGGGATTATCAGCTCGGCCTCGAGGCGAACCCCACGCCGAGCTCGAGCGCGCGCATCACCTTCTTCGGCGCGGACGACTCGATCGCGCTCGTCGCGGACCAGCCTCCGCCCGGCGAGCCGGCGATCAGCGGCAACGCCGGGTTTCACACGGGCTTTCACCGCATCCAGCTCCGTTACGACAACGACATCGACGACAAGAACCGCTTCTCGGCGGTTGCCGCGGCTGGCATCGACAAGCTCGATTTCGGCGTCGGCCCCTTCTTCTTCAACCTCTCGAACTACAGCATCACCGGGCGCGCCGAGTACACGCGCCGCATCAGCAAGGGCATCACGCTGAACACGGGCCTCGACGTGTTCACGAACTACGCCGACGCGAAGTACCGCGGCCCTGCGCCCCCGCGGCCTGGCGAGCCCTCCGGCGGCCCCTTCTCCACGCGCCCGCTCATCGAGTCCGAGTTCAACGGCTGGATCGTCAGCCCGGCCGGCTACGTCGAGCTCGAGATCGCGCCGACGGGCCGGGCCAAGCTCGTCCCTGGCATTCGCATCGACGGCAACAATCGCGTGGACGGCGTCGACGTCTCTCCGCGCGTCAATGGTCGCATCGACCTCACCTCCAAGTTCCCGCGCTCGACGCTCAAGGGCGGCGTGGGCGCGTACACCCAACCGCCCCAGCCGCAGGAGACGATCCCTCCGTTCGGCTCGTCCGGGCTCCGTTCGAACCGCGCCATTCATTATGCGATCGGCGCCGAGCAGGAGTTCACGCGCAACATCGAGCTCAGCGTCGAGGGTTTTTACAAGCAGCTCGATCGCCTCGTCTCGCAGCAGCCTGCGGATGTCGGCGGCGGCACCGTCCGCGGGAACCTCGGCAAGGGCCGCATTTTCGGCGCTGAGTTCTTGCTCAAATACAAGGCCGACGCGAACTTCTTCGGCTGGGTCGCTTACACCCTCTCGCGCAGCCTCCGCACGCCGCTCCCTGGCGCCGAGGAGCAGCCCGTCTCGTTCGACCAGACGCACATCCTGACCGCCCTCGGCAGCTACCGCCTCGGCGGCGGCTGGGAGATTGGCGCGCGCTTCCGCCTCGTCACGGGCAACCTCACCACGCCGAACGTCTGCAACTTCGAGGAAGAGGGCTGCATCCCGAATCGTGCGAACGCCATTTACAACGCGTCCGTCGGCACCTACGTGCCGATCCCGTACAGCGGCCCCTTCAGCGAGCGACTGCCCATGTTCCACCAGCTCGACATCCGCGTCGATCGACGATTCCGCTTCAAGAGCTGGCAGCTCTCGATCTACCTCGACGTCCAGAACGTCTACAACAGCCAGAACGTCGAGGGCATCAATTACAATTTCAACTACACCGCGCGGGAGTTCGTGACGGGCGTGCCGATCCTGCCGAGCTTCGGCCTTCGTGGTGATTTCTAGGCCGGCAGAACGAGGAGGGAATGGGATGAAGCAGACACGCTCCTTCCGACGTCACGTGCTCGGGGCGCTCGCGGCCGCGACGCTCGCCGCTCCGATCGTGTCGGCGGGCTGCTCGCCCGGCTGGGTATCGTCGAACCTCGTCAATGGCCTGCGCGTCTTTGCCGTCACCGCGGACAAACCTTACGCGCAGCCGGGCGAGGAGGTCCGCTTCGACATGACCTTCTACGACGGCTACCCCGACCCCGAGGGCGACGGCCCGCGCCCCGTCCAGATCCTCTGGATCGGCGGCTGCTACAACCCGCCGGGCGACCTCTATTACGGCTGCTTCCCGCAGCTCCTCCAGACCTTCCAGAGCCTCGGCGAGAGCGGCGGCAACCTCCCGCCCGGCCTCATCGGCTTCGGGCCGACGTTCACGACCACCATTCCCGAGGACATCCTCGCCGAGCGCCCGGCGCCGGACGGCGGCTCGAAATACGGCCTGCAATTCGTGTTTTTCTTCGCGTGCGCCGGCGAGATCAAGCCGATCGAGCTCGACCCTTCGGGCAAAGCGGGCTTCTTCCCGTTCGGCTGCTTCGATCCCGAGGGCAATCGCCTCGCTGCCGACAGCTTCGTCCCCGGGTTCACGCAGATCTACACATTCGAGGACGGCCGCACGAACCAGAACCCGCCCGTCTCCGGAATGACGCTCAACGGCGAGCCCATCCCCGAGGATTTCAGCCAGGCCCCGACGGTCAAGGCCTGCCCCTCCACGGTCGACGAGCGCCGGGACGTCGGCTGCTTCGCGGGCGACCCTTACGAGAATTGCACCGAATACGAGCTCGACCTCGTCGTCGAGCCCGACATCGCCGAGGTCGATCCTGGCGAAATGGTCGACGGCAAGCAGATTTACGAGGCGGTCTGGGTCGACTGGCTGGTCGAAGCGGGCGACCTCACGGGCGGCGGCATCTCGCTCATCAGCGGCGTGACCGAGGGCTACAAGGACGAGCACAGCACGAAATGGATGCCGCCTGCCGAGCCCGGCCTTTATCAGATCTGGGGCGTCGTCCGCGACACGCGGGGTGGTTCGACTCTCGTGCAGCGCTATATCCGGGTGGAGTGATCATGACCCAAGAGCCCACGACCGACACCGCTCCGAAGGCCCGCACCTGTTCCTGCGGCCATGGCCGCGAGCACCACATGGTGAGCCCCGAGGGCGTTTACACGCTGTCCGGCTATCTCCGCCTCTTCTTCGGCATCTCGGCGCGCCCGACGAAGGTGAAATACCGCTGTCGTCGTTGCAATGAAGTGTTCTCCGTGACGACGGATCCCGCCATCCTCGACCTGCATTACTGATCCGGCCGGAACGACGCATTTTCCTTGACGCCCGATCCAGTGCGCCAAAGGATCGGGCGCATGGATCGCTTTTCGCGTCATGCGCCCCTGGAGCTGCGCCCCCACGCCGATCCCGGAATGGAAGATCGCTCCGGGCCGACGCTGACGCTGGGCAGCCTGTTCACCATGCTGGTGACCGTCGGCGGGGATGACGTACCGCCCGAATATGTCGCGGCGTGTCGAAACATCGAGCCGGAGGCCTGGTATCTCGGCCAGGACCTCGAGACCATTCTCAACGTGCTCGAAGACCGGGATCCCGAGCTCCCGGAGTTCATCGGCCGGAACATTTATTTCATGTTCCGCACCCAGCTCCACGGCCTCGGGATCAAGACGCCCGCCGATTTCGTGGCCCAGCTCCCGGCCATGTGGAAATTCGCGACGCGCGGCGACAGCGGCACGTGGCGCACCGCCATGAAGGGCGAGCGGCACGCCGTCGTCGAGTCGCACCAGCCCTTCAATTGCCACTTCGAGGCCGGCGGGCTGCGTGGGTTCATCGAGGCGCTCGATGGATACGACGTGGTGATCGAGCATTCGACGTGCGTCCGTAGAGGGGATCCATTCTGCACGCTCGATACGCGCTGGCAGGAATGAGCGCCGTCCGATGAGCCACGAGGCAGGGGACGTGCAGCAAAAAGAGCCGCTCGCCGCGCGGCTCCTCGACGAGGAGATGGAGCTCCTCCGCTGGATTGGCTCACGCATGAGCCGCGTCCTGCGCGGCCAGTACGACGAGCTGCCTTTCATCGAGCGCACGGACGCGCTCGGAATCGTGGCCAACATGGTCGCGCGCGTGGCGCGGGAGCTGCGCCGGAGCCGCGAGCGGGACGAGGCGCGGCGGGAGGAGCTCGTCCTGCGCGGGCGCGAGCTCGAAGAGCGCGTGAAGGAGCTCGAGGAGGCGCGCGCGGAGCAGGAGCGGCTGCTCGCGGCAGTGCGGGACCTCTCGGCGCCCGTCCTCGAGGTGTATCGTGGTGTCCTGCTCGTCCCGATTGCGGGCGCGCTCGACGCTGTGATGCTCACGCAGGCCGAGGGGCGCGTGCTCGCGCGGGTGGCCGCGGCGGGCGCGCGCACCGTGATCCTCGACATCACGGGGGCTTTGGTGATCGATCCCGTCGTGGCGGAGGGCCTCGTGCGGATGGCGCAGGCCTTGTCGCTGCTCGGGGCACGGGTCGTGCTATGCGGCGTCTCGGCGGCTGCGGCTCGTACGGCCGTGCAGCAGGGCCTCGATTTCGCGCCGGCGATCCTGCGCGCCGATCTCGGCAGCGCGCTCGAAACCGCGATTGGCGCCGAGCTCCGCAGGACGCGCGGAATCTAGGGCAAGCAAGCCCGGGCGTCCGCGGACAAACCGACCGGCCCGCTGCGACCATTCGAAGACCTTACGAATCTGTAGGGCGACCGCTCGACGTTCGAGGGACCCCACCCCAGAGAACCGCGTGTGGAAGGTGGCGCGGGGGACGCGACGGTGCGGACGGGCCGTCCGTCGTGGATCACCGTGACAAACCATCTTCGACTCGAAAAAGGGAGTGCGTCATGGCACAGGAGCAGAAGAAGGGCCAGATGACGGTCGAGGAGGCGGGGCGCAAGGGCGGCGAGACCGTCCGTGACGAGCGTGGCTCCGAGTTCTACTCCGAGATCGGCCACAAGGGCGGCCAGCGCGTCCGCGAGCTCATCGAGGAAGGCAAGCAGGCCGAAGAGGGCGGCAGCAGCGGCGGCGGCAGCTCGAACAAAAGCTGAATCCGGCCGAGCTGATACGGGCCGTTGAAGCAGGGCCGCGGCAGGGGCATGCAAACGATGTCCGGCCGCGGCCTTTTTTTCGTGTTCAGGGCTCGTCGTCGTCGATCGTGAGCAAATATCGCTCGAGATCGTCGAGATCCGCGTCGTCGAGGTGGCTCGTTTTGCCGTGCTGATCCGTGGCATTGCGATCCCGGAGCACGGCGCGCAGCGTGGGAGCGGAGCCGTCGTGCAGGTACGGCGCGCTCTTCCACAGCCCACGCAGCGTGGGTGTATCGAGCCCAGGCAGCGGGCCCCCGAGCCTCGAACCGGAGCCCGGCCCGAGCGTGCCCACGTCGTGGAGCACGTAGTTCTTGTCGGCCACGAGCGCGCTGACCGTGAAATGGGGCGGCGCGTGGCACGTCGCGCAGCCGGCCTCTGCCGAAAAGAAGATGTCCTTGCCTTTCTGGCGCGAGGCCAGGGCGGCGGGATCGTTCGAGCGATGGGGGCTCTTGCCGAACGAGCCGAGCGAGGCGACGTAGGAGGCGAGCGCGTCGAGCTCCGGGGACAAACCTTCTTTCGGGGCGCCGAGCGTCTGGTCGATCATCCCGGAATGGAATACGTCGTCCGGCAAGAATCCCGCTCCGCCCATGGGGCCGCGGATGTCGTGCTCGAAGTCCTGCACCTCGTCGAAATTGGCCGTCCAATGCAAGGGCCCGTGCGCCGTGCCCGCGCGCCCGGCGAGCGGAATCGTGTTGCGCAGGCCCTCGCCTCGCTGCGTGAAATCCCAGACGAGGCCGTCCCCTTCCCCGTCGAGGTGGCACGTCGCGCAGGACATGTAGCTCGTGCGGCTCATGCGGGGGTCGCGGCTGCTGTAGAAGATCTGTTTGCCTCGTAAAACCTCGTCGGACAGCGGCTCGGCGTTCGCGGTGGCGATCTTGCCGAGCGGGACGGGTGGGCTCGACAGATCGCTCACGTCGTAGACGCGCACCTCGCGCGAGAGCGACGCGTGCACCCAGAGGGTCTTGCCGTCCTCGCTCAGGACGAGACCGTCGGGGGCGTGGCCGACATCGTCGATCGAGCCGGCGACGTCGAAGCTCACGGCATCACGCACCTCGACCCGCTCGGCGCCCTGGATCGCCACGTAGATCACGTCGCCCTCGGGCGAAAAGACGGCCGCCGAGGCGAAATCGAGATCGTCGAACGCATAACGCCCGGCTTGGCGCTCGAACGGTTTTTCCGTGGGCCCGCCGAGCTCGACCTCGGTGAGGATCGCGCGCGCGGTCGTCTCGAAGCTCAGCGGTTTGCCCGTCCGGTACAATCCCGTCACGGTGTTCGCGCGGAGCGAGGGCACGATGGCGCGGCCTCCGTCGGGCGAGGGGACGATCTGGTTCAGGAAGCTCGGCACGCCGCTGTTGTTCGTATCGCTGTCGAGCCCGACGTCCGGCGGGAGCAAAAGCGGCTCACCGGCCTTCTGCGCGGCCGGATCCGTCGCGTCGACCACGGCAACCTCCGCGCCGTCCGCGGTCGCGCGCCAGCGCGTGACGAGCACCGTCCCGTTCGCGATGGCCGCGACGCCGCGTACGTCCGGAAAAACCGGAATCCTCGACAGGATCTGGTTCCCCTCCGCGCGGACGGAGGCGAGCTCGCCCGTGCCGGACAGCGCCACGAAAAACACGCCATCGCCACGCGGATCGGCGACGACGCCGAACGGCGCGCTGCCCGGACCGAATTCGACCTTCCCGCGTGTCTCTTGCTTGTCGAGGTCGTAAAACACGACGGCGCCGTCGCCCTGGCAAGCCGCGGCGAGGATCGCGCCCGAGATCGCGAGCGTGCGCGGCGCATCACAATCCACGCGCGCCTCGGGGGGCGAGGCCGGCAGCTCCGTCCCGAGCCGCGCGACGTGATCGTGGTCGGTATTCGCGACCCAGAGGGCCCCGCGCTCGCGGTCATGGACGATCGTGCTCGACGTATTCGGCCGTATCGCCATCGGCTTCGGCACCACGGCCACGCCGCGCGTGACGACGAGCTTCTGCCCCTCGTAGATCGCGGTCGCGCCGACGAGCCGACGGCCGGGTTGTGTATAGGTATGACAAACCTTCGTGAACAGCATGGCCGGGGCAATGGCCGTCCCGTCGCCGAGGTTCCACGCGACCTGCGCGGTCGGCCCGCCCGTGACCGTGAGCGAAAAACAGGTGTTGTCGCCGACGTAGGCGACGGCGGGGCCCTCGATCGGGCTCAGCGCGAACGGCTCGGGCGCCGGCGGCTTTTGCGAGCCCTCGTCGCCGCAGGACGCGAGGACCGCCCCGACGAACGCGATCCCGAGGGGAACGGCGGCGCGCGCGCGTCTCGTCCTCATTCTTCCTCCTCCTCCGAATAGGGCGGGGGCGGCGGCGGGAGGAAACACGAGCCGGTCTTGAACGTCGAGCGGAACTCGGTCGCCGTGGGATTGCCGTTGAAATCGACGACCCCGCCGGCCGGCACGACGACCTCGTATTCGGTATCGGGCTCGAGCGGCGAGGCGGGCCAGAAATTCACGATGCCTTCCTGCCCCGAATACTGGCCCTTGATCGGCTCGCTCGTGCCGACCTTGCGGACGATGAACGAGCCCTCCCAGAGCGAGCCGAGGTCGACGAACTCCCCGAACGTGAGGCCGATGCGGGTCGTGAGCGGCTGCGCCGTGGCGCCGTCGCGCGGGTTCACCATGGTCACCTCGGGCCCACGCGAATCGGGAGCTTCGAGGAACGGCGCGACGGCGCTGCCCTGGTTCTCGTCGGCCTTGTCGTCGACGCTGAGGACCACGACGTTGCCGATCGGGATGATCGTATCGAGGTCGCCCGTGAGGTTGAAGCGGCGGAGCAGCGTGGGTTTCGTCGGATCGGAGACGTCGACCGCCTCGGCGAAATGGCTCTCGCCGACGAACGCCACGTTCTCCTTGAGGAAGACGTAGCCGCCGTTCCCGTCGGGCGCGTGGTAATCGCCCACGTATTTCGGCGCCTCGGGGTTCGAGATATCGTAGATGATGACGCCGCCGCCATTGGATTTGCGGGCGTACCAGGTCTTGTCGCCGTTCAAATGGGCGTGATAGGCCTCCTGCCGGACGCCCGCGCCGTCCTGGATCTCGAACGTGCCGCCCGGGATGGGCGTGGGCCGCGCGGGATCGCCGATGTCGAGGAGCACGGTGCGCGAGCCCTCGGCGGCCATGACCGCGAGCAGGTTGCCCACCGCGAAAATGGCGCCGGCGCGGAGCGGCGGGTCGAATTTGAATTTTGTAATGGGAACGGGTTTGGCGGGGTCGGTCGCGTCCACGACGAAGATGCCATTGTCGGCCGCGGCGACGTAGACGTACGGGGCTTGCCAGAAGACCGAGAGGACCACGCGCGCGTACGCGTCGGGCCAGAAGACGCCCCGGAACGTGAGATCACTCGTGACCGCGGGCGCCTCGGGATTCGCGAGATCCCAGAATTGAATGCCGTTCACGCCATTGACGACGGCCTTCCAGCCGTTCATCCGAGCAAACCCGGCGGCGTGGGTCTCGCGCATGAGCGGCGAGAAGCTCGTGCCGACTTGCGTGGGCTTGCAGGGGTCGTCGAAGCGATACGTGGAGAGGCCGCCGCCGCCCCACTCGGGCGCCCAGGGCATGACGAGGTGGCCGTCGAGCATGGTGACGGTGTTGTGGTGATCCGTATCGTCCTCGGGGCCGCCGTCGAGGAACGCGCAATTGACCCCGAGGGCCTCCGTCGAATACGTCTGCGCCGGGCCGCCCGGCCCTTTCCAGGAAAGAGGGCTCGCCGGACTCGCAGGGAGCGGGGTCGTGGCAGGCGCCGCGCAGACGAGCCCCTCGGGCTCTTTCGACTCGGCCCCGCCGCAGCCGGCGAGCGCGATCACGCCGAGCACGGGCCAAAGCCGGCGCGCCCATCCGATGACATCGTATTTTTGCATGCCTCTGCCTCCGAAGCTCCCCCGGCGAGAACATCGGAATGGGCAGGAGGCGTCAATCGTGTATCGGGGCTTTGGGGCGGGGCCCGGTGTCGGCCGAGCCCCCGAAGCCCATCAACGCCGACGGGACGAGGTCGCGCCCCGCGCCACCTCGCGCGAGAAAATCGCCGCGCGCAGGGTGCGTTTCGTGACGAAGCCGGAGAGGTCGATGCCGAGCTCGACGATGGTCTGCGCGACGGCGGGGCGGATGCCGCTGATGATCGCGTCGGCGCCGAGCAGGCGAATGGCGCGCACGATGCTCATCAGGTGATCGGCGGTGTGGGTCTCGATCGTTTCGAGGCCCGTGAGGTCGAGGACGACGCTCGCGACCTGCCGATCGACGATGGCCGCGAGCAGGCGGTGCATGATCTCCTCGGCGCGGGCCTGGGTCATCCCGCCGACGACGGGGACCGCGAGCACGCTCTCGGCCACCTCGAGCAGCGGCGCGGAGAGCGTGAGGATCTCCTGGTGCTGGGCCTCGATGATGCCGAGCTTCTGGTCGAGCTCCTCGACGAGGGCGGCCTTGGCCTCGGCCTGCCGGAAGGCCTCGACGGCGCGCCGCTCGACCTCCGTCGCGGCCTCTTCGAGCTTGCGCTGCGTCTCGAGGCGCGTGGTGATGTCGACGCTGCAGCCGAGCACGTTCACTTCGCCGTTCGGCCGGACGAGCGGGCGCTTCGTCGTCTGGTACCAGCGATCCTCGCCCGTGTGCCAGTGGATCTCCTCCTCGACCGTGCGCTCCTCGAGCGTGGCGAAGACCTGCTGATCGATGCTCAGGAAGCCGTTGGCCCGCTTGTGCTCGTTGAGCTCGCGCTCGTGCTGGCCGACGATCTCGTCGACGGTCTTGCCGAAGATGTCGGCGAAGGCCTTGTTCGCCAGGAGGAAAACGCCGTTGTCGTCCTTGACGAAGATCAGGTTCGGATTGCTGTCGATGACCTGACGGATGAAGTCCTGCTGCTCGCGCAGATCCCGCTCGGCGCGGAGCTGCTCGGTGACGTCCTGGCCCACGCAGAGGACCAGGCGCTCCTCGGGCGCCTCGCCCTCGACGGGGACGAGGTGGAAAAACATCGAGCGCGTGCCGAGCGCGGTGGGCACGTCGCTCGTGATGATCTCCTCGGTGCCGGTGGCGAGGACACGCGCCTCGACCTCGCGTGCGAAGTCGGCGTCGGCCGGGTCGATCAAGAGCGCGCGCGTGCCGCTCTCGCGCTCCTGCTTGGCGGCGGCGCCGAGCAAACGAGCGCGCGTCTCGTTGGAGAAGATGCTCCGGCCCTCGGCATCGACGAGCGAAACCGTCACGGGGAGGCGATCGAGGATGCGGCGCAGGAGCGTCGCGGGGATCCGCTCGTCTCGTGATCGAGGTGCGGGCTCGCGCGTGGGTTGCATGGGGCGCGCGTGCACGAGCGCGGCGCGGGAATCGCCGTCGGGCACGGGCACGATCGTCACGACGTGCGGCGCGGGGCGGGTCTCGAGCGTGACCTCGGCCTGTGTGGTTTCACCCGAGAGGACCTTCGCGAGGGCGGCGGCGAGGGCGGGCTCGGTGAGCGGGGAATCGGAGAACGTCGTGGTCCAGGCCGCGTTGGCCTTCTGGACCAAGAGGGCTCGGTCGACGATGGCGATCGGCTCGGGGAAGACGCCGAGCGCCGCATCGGAGAGGCGACCGTCGTTCATGGCTCCATGGCGCGAACGTGCATGACGTCGACGAGCTCGCCGCGTGCCCCCCGCTGGCCGCACGCGATGGTTGGATGAAGGGGTCCCCGCGACACAGCGTGCGCCGCGCGCGTTGATGATCGCCCTCGCGGGCAAGGAAGGTCAAGCATGATGGAGGATTGAAGAAGCGGCAACTCAGGAGCGAGCGACCGAGCCGAAGAACGGCGCGAGGAAGGACTCCGACGCGGAGAGGATGTGCGGGAGCGACGCGACGAGCTCGTGCCCATCGTCGAGCTCGTGCAGCGTGACATGGCGGCGTTCCGCGGCGAAATCGCGCGAGCGATCGATCGAGACGACGTCGTCGCGTGTGCCGTGAAGAACGAGCGTCGGGACCCGCACGTCGGGGAGCGCGCCGTCGGTGCCGTCCACGGTTTCGAGGTCCTGGAAAAACCCGTAGTCGACGCGGGATTTGCCGCCCGTCGTGTGATCGTCGACCTCGAGAAATCCGGTCTCGGCCCAGCGCGCCATGCCCGCTTCGCCGAGGCGCGCGCGCCAGCGTCGCGAGAGGTCGAACGCAGGGGCGAGGAGCACGAGGGCCGAGACGCGCGCATCCATCTCGGCCACGCGGCTCGCGACGAGGCCGCCGAGGCTCGAACCGAAGAGGACGGCGCGATCACGTTCGCCGCCGATGCGGCGACGAACCTCGGTGATCATCGCGGAGACGCGCAGGTGCTCGAACGAGGGCAAACGCAGGTCGAGGCAGTCGATCTCGATGCCGCGGCGGCCGTAGTGCTCGGCGACGGCGACGCCTTTCTTGGAGCGGGGACCGGAGGCAAAGCCGTGCAGGTAGAGGAAACGCGGACTCGTCACGGGGAGATCGTAGCGCGGCTCGGAACCCGCGTCTTTCGTCGCGCCTTCGTCCAGCCGCCGAGGTCTTCTTCGAGGGCACGCGCGACGGCGATCGTGAGGGCGTCGGCGTTGCGCCTGCCTGCGACCTGCACGCCGAGGGGCAAGCCGAGGTCGTCGAAACCCGCGGGCACCTGCGTGACGGGGAACGCGAGCACGTTGAAGAGGGCGGTGCAGACGAAGTCGAGGGGCGTGAGCAGCGGCTCCCAGTGGCGCGGCGCCGAGCGCGTGTACGTCGGGTGCAGGATCACGCCGTGTGGGCCGAGCTCGGCTTCGAGCTCCTCGCGCAGGCGTTTGCCCGCGGTGGACCATGTCGCGATCGGCGCGGGCACGCTCTTCAGGAGCGCCTCGACGCCCGCGACGATGAGGGCCTGCACCGTGTGCGGCGCAGAAGGAAACGGCGCGCGGAGGAGCTCACGCGCGATGCGGATCGGGCGTCCGTTGCCGAGGACCTCGCCGTACGTCAGCGCGCCGGCCTCTTCCTCCATCATCGCGGTCCAGATGAAGAGCGCCTTTTCGAGGCCGCGCGTGCGAAGCTCGGCGATCCGCGCGCCGCGGGCTTCGAGCGCGGCCGCCGCGCGCCGCACGGCCTGCCGCTTGCTCGGTCGGATGCGCGCCGCGCCCGTCGTTTCGAGCGGATACACGGTGACGCCGCGCAGATCGATCGCGCTTGGTTGGTCTTCGAGGGCTCGCTCGGCCATGAGGCCGAGCAACGGCCAGAGGTCCTCGGCGCGGCGGGTCATGGGGCCCGTGCAGAGGAATGTGTCGAGCGCGCCGGGCACGTCGGGCCAGTAGCCCTGGTTCGAGACGAGGCCGCCCGTGGGCTTGTGGCCGAACACACCGCACATCGCGGCGGGGATGCGGATCGAGCCGGCGATGTCGGAGCCGATGCCGAACGGAGAGGCGCCTGCCGCGAGGATCGCGGCCTCGCCGCCGCTCGATCCGCCGGGGATGCGCGAGAGATCCCACGGGTTGTTCGTGCGGCCGTAGACGCGGTTGTCGGTCTCGAGCCAGAGGCCGCCTTCGGGCATGTTCGTCACGCCGAGGACGATGGCGCCGGCATCGCGTACGCGTCGCACGACGCGGGCATCCTGCTCGGCGCGCAGATGCTTGCGTGCGAAGACGCCCGCGGTGTGCGGCATGCCAAGGACGGCGATGCCCTCCTTCACCGTGCAAGGCACGCCGAAGAGCGGTGGCAACGGCTCTTCGGCGCTCCTCTGCGCGAGTTTGTCCGCGGCTTCCCTCGCCTCCCGCCGCGCGTGTGCGAACCGATCGGCGACGACCGCGTTGAGGGCGGGGTTTTCCGCTTCGATGCGCGCGATGTAGAGGTCGACGAGATCGACCGGCGAGAGGTTCCCTTCGCGGACGAGGGACGCGAGCTTCAGGGTGGAGGCGGAGAGCAGCTCGTCGGATCCGGCGAACGACATGGAGGCGGGATTCTAGAGCAGATGGCGGCCGCCAGGGTCCGCCATGGCGGCGCCACCCTGCGACGAACGATTCTCTCGACGAACCCCGCGAAATCCAGGGCCATCCCGCGCGGCACGGCGCTCGCTTTGCCAAGCGCTCGTGAACGCCAAAGCCCCTCTGTCGGATCTCGATGCCCTGCTCGCGGCCCACTTCGGCTTCGCGGAGCTGCGGCCCTTCCAGCGCGAGGCGATCGACGCGCTCCTCGCGGACCACGAGGGCGGCCGGGTGCTGCTCGTCGCGCCGACCGGAGGAGGCAAGTCGCTCTGTTATCAGCTCCCCGCGCTCGCGCTCCGCGGCACCGCGCTCGTGGTCTCGCCGCTCGTCGCGCTCATGGAGGATCAGGTCCGCGGCCTCGAAGCACGCGGGATCCCGGCGACGTACTTCGCGTCGACGCTCCCGGCCGAGGAGAACGGCCGCCGCCTCGCCGCGCTCCGCCGGGGCGCCTTCAAGCTCGTGTACGCGGCGCCCGAGCGGCTCGGCCACGCGGGGCTCGGGGCGGCGCTCGCCGCGGCGGGGACGTCGCTCGTGGCCATCGACGAGGCGCACTGCATCGTGCAGTGGGGACACGACTTCCGGCCCGATTACCTGCGCATCGGCGAGGCCCTCGCCCTGCGCGGCAAGGCCCGCATGATCGCCTGCACGGCGACGGCGACGCGGGCCGCGCGCGGGGAGATCGTGCGGCGGCTCGGCTGGGATCCGCGCAAGGTCGTCACCGTGCTGCGGGGGTTTTTCCGACCGAACCTCTCGCTCTGCGTGGTGCGGGTGCGGTCGCCGCGCGAGGTCCTCGCGGAGGTGCGGCGCGTGCTCGCCGAGGCGCTCGCCGGTCCGGGCGCGGGCATCGTGTACGCGGCGACGCGCAAGTCGGCCGAGTCGCTCGCGACGGCGCTGCGCGCGGATGGCTGGGACGCGCCCGTCTACCATGGAGGGACGGCCGCGCTGGAGCGAGCGCGGATCTCCGCGGCGTTCGCGGCCCGCGAGACACGCGTGCTCGTCGCGACGAACGCGTTTGGCATGGGCGTGGATCGTCCGGACGTACGGATCGTCGTACACGCGGAGACGCCCGGATCGTTGGAGGCGTACTACCAGGAGGTCGGGCGCGCGGGTCGCGACGGGCAAGACGCGCGCGGGGTGCTCCTCGTGACGCCGAAGGATCTCGCGCTCCGGCGCAGGCTCTGCCGCCTCGGCCCCGACGGCGCGCCCGCCACACGCGCGGAAACCTCCCGCGCGCTCGGGCGCCTCGCGGAGCTCGTGCGTTACATCGACGGCAAGAGTTGTCGCCACCGGATCCTGCTCCGGCATTTCGGCGATGATCCACGCGTGATCGACGGCGGTTGCGGGCGCTGCGACGTCTGCGTCGAGGCCGAACCTCCCGACACGGTGCGTGATCCGCCGCGTTTCGAGGACGAACCCGAGCTGCCGCCGAGAGACCCCGAACGAGAGCCTGCCTCGCCCACGAAGCCGCTGCGCCTCCCCGTGCCCGCGGGCGTGCCTCCGGAGCTCTTCGAGGCGCTGCGCCGCTACCGGCGGGCGCGTGCGCTCGCGCTCGGCGTCCCCGCGTACGTGGTCGCGCCGAACCGCGCCCTCGTGGAGATGGCGATGCTGCGGCCGGCCTCGGCCGAGGAGCTGCTCGGCATCCGCGGCATGGGAAAGGGCCGGGTCGCGGCGCATGGACAGGGTTTTTTGCGGGTGATCGGCGGGGAGGCCGTCGAGGCGTGATCTCGCGCGGCGGGCTTGGGCTACTCGGCGTCGCCCGAGGCCTCGACGTGCGCCGGGCGCAGGGCAAATGCGCGACGCGCCCGATCGGAGAGCTCGACGGCGAGCCTGTACATCACGGGCAAGACCACGAGCGAGAGCAGCGCGGCCGACACGGTGCCGCCCACGATGACGACCGCGATCGGCCGCTGCGTCTCCGCGCCCATCGCCTTCGACACGGCCGCCGGCAAGAGCCCGAGCGCCGCGAGCGCAGCCGTCATCACCACCGCGCGCAGACGATCCTTCGCCCCCTCCATCACCGCCTCGTCGAGGCCGAGGCCCTGCGCCCTGCGCTCGACGATCGCCGAGAGCACGAGCACGCCGTTCAGCGAGGCCTGTCCCACGAGCGCGATGAACCCGACGGCCGCCGCGATCGAGAGCGGCATGTCGCAGGCCCAGAGCGCGATGGCCCCGCCCACGAGCGCAAACGGCACGTTGAGCAGCACGAGGACCGCGAGCGGCATGGACCGGAAGGCGTTGAACAGAAGCCCCAGCGTGATCAGGAGGGCCACGGGCAGGACGAGCGCGAGCCTGCGCATCGCGCGCTCCTTCGATTCGAACTCCCCTCCCCACTCGACGCTCATCCCGCTGTCGAGCGGCACCTTCGCCTCCACCGCCTTGCGCGCGTCATCGACGAACGACCCGAGGTCTCGCCCGCGCACGTTCATGCGCACGCCGATGTACCGCTGCCCGTTCTCGCGGTTGATCGAGGCGCGCCCGTAATCCACGCCGATCTCGCCGAGCGAGGAGAGCGGCACGAGCGCGCCCGAGGACGTCGGCACCCGCAAGTTCTCGATCTGCTCCAGCGAATCCCGCGAGGCCTCGGGGAAGCGGATCACGACGTCGAAGGATCGATCCCCCTCCCAGAGCTTGCCGACCGCGCGCCCTCCGAGCGCCGTCGACACGAAGCCCTGCACGTCCTCCATCGACAAACCGTATCGCCCGAGCGCCTCGCGGCTCGGCCGGATGCGGACCTGCGGGACCTCGCCGCTCTTGACGATGCCGAGGTCGGCGATGCCCGGCACGTCGGCGAGCGCGCGCTTCGCGTTCTCCGCGGCCTCCTGGAGCTTCGGCATGTCATCGCCGTAGATCTTCAGCGCCACCTGCCCGAACTGCCCCGAAATGTTCTCGTTCACGTTGTCGCGGATGGGCTGGGAGAAGTTCACTTCGAGCCCGGGGATGACCGTGAGCGAGGCCTGCATCTTGGCGATGAGGGCTCCGAGCGTGGGCGCGTCCGGCCCCCACTCGGTCGCGGGCTTGAGCTTCACGAACATCTCGAGGTTGTTCGACATCGTCGGATCGGTGCCGTCCTCGGGCCGGCCGAGCTGGCTCACACGCGCCTCGACCTCCGGAAACGCGTCGACGATCCGGGCGATGATCGGCGCGAGCCTGCGCCCCTCGCTGAGCGAAACGTTGGAGGGCAAAGTGAACGTCAGGTAGAGCGCCCCCTCGTTGAGCTCAGGCAAGAACTCGCTCCCCCGCCGGGCGAGAATGACCCCGCTCGCGCCGAGCGAGGCCGTCGCGACGAGCAGGACCGCGAGCGGTCGCCGCAAGGACGCGCGCAGCGTGGGCACGTACACCCGCGTCGCCCAGCGGAGCACGGGCGACTCGCGGTGCGGCCTCGGTTTACGGTAGGCGAACGTCGCCAGCACGGGCACGAGCGTGATCGAGAAGAGCAGGCTGCCCACGAGCGCCGCGACCACCGTGTGCGCGAGCGGCGCGAAGATCCGGCCTTCCACGCGCTGGAGGAGGAAGATCGGCAGGTACGCCGCGATGATGATCAGGAGCGAAAACACGGTCGGACGAACCACGTCCCCGACAGCGCGCTCGATGCGCTCCCGCGCGCCCGAGGGCGGCTCCGAGGGCCCGTGGTGCGACATGCGGTGCACGATCGACTCGACGATCACGACCGCGCCGTCGACGATGATCCCGAAGTCCACCGCGCCCATGGAGATGAGGTTCGCGCTCATGCCCCGCGCCTTCAGGTAGATGAAGGCCGAGAGCAGCGACATCGGGATCACGCTCGCCACGATCAGCGCCGCGCGCAGATCGAGCAGCACCACGAAGAGCACGAGCACGACGAGCACGGCGCCCTCGGCGAGGTTGTGCGCCACGGTCTCGAGCGTCTTCGACACGAGCTCGGTGCGGTCGTAGAAGGTCCAGATCTTCACGCCGCGCGGCAGGACCTTGCCGTTCAGCTCGTCGATCTTCGCCCGCACGGCGGAGAGCACTTCACTCGGGTTTTCCCCGCGCCGCATGAGGATGATGCCCTCGACGGCGTCCGGATCGTCCGCGCGCCCCACGATGCCCTGCCGCGGCGTCCACCCTTCCTGCACGCTGGCGAGATCCGAGAGGTAGATCGGCGTGCCGCCGCGGGTCGCCACCGCGATCCGGCCGATGTCCGCGGGGCCTGCGAACAGGCCCTCGCTGCGAATGACCAGCGCCTCGGCGCCCCGCTCCACGATGCCGCCGGAGGCGTTCTCCGACGAGGCTTCGAGCGCGTGCACGAGCTCGCTCATGCTGACGCCCTTGGCCGCCATGGCCCCGGGGTCCGGGTGAACCTGGATCTCACGCACGAGGCCGCCGTAACTCACGACGTCGGCCACGCCCTGCACGCGGAGCAAGCGCGGGCGCACCACCCAGTCTTGCAGCGTGCGCAGCTCGAGAGGATCACGCTTCTCCGACGAAAGTGTGTACCGGTAGATCTCGCCGATCGGCGTGGAGAGCGAGCCGAGCTCGGGCCGCACGCCCTCGGGCAGCTCGGCGTTGCGGAGCCGCTCCGTCGTCTGCGCGCGGGCGAAGATCGGATCGACGCCATCGCCGAACGTCAGGGTCACGAAGGACAAACCGAAGAGGTTGATCGCGCGGACCCGCACGAGCCCCGGCGTGCCGTTGACGGCGCGCTCGATCGGGACGGAGACCTGACGCTCCATCTCCTCCGCGGGTTGCCCGGCGTAGAGCGTGATGACGTTGACCTGGGTGTCGGTCGGATCGGGGAACGCCTCGATCGTGACCCCCGAGAACGCCCACGCCCCGAAGGCCGCCACGATCAAAGTCACGAGCAGGACGGCGCCGCGATGACGGAGCGCCCCGGCCACGATTTTCTCGAACACGGCTCACCCCTCGACGTCGAGCGCGTTGAGCAAGAGGAGCGCGCCGCTGCTCACCACGCGCTCGCCCGGACGAACGCCGGAGAGGACCTCCGCGCGCTCCTTCGACTGGCGTCCGACCTCCACCGGGCGCCGCTGGAACGTGCCCGGCGTGGTCTCCACGAACACGATCGACCGCGCGCCGTCGCTCACGATCGCCGAGGTCGGGACGCCCACGACCTGCGCCTCACCGGGCGGCTTGAAGAGCACGCTCACGAAGGCATTCGGCCGGAGCGTCTTCCGATCGTTCTTCACGCGAACACGCACGGGCACGGTTTGTCGGTCTGGATCGACCACGTCCGACACGGACTCGATGGTCCCGCTGATCCCGGCCTCCGCTCCGTCCGGGAAGCGGATCGCGGCCGTGCGCCCCGCCGTGAGCGCGGATGCGTCCCGCTGCGCGACGTCGGCGAGCACCAGCACTTCGCCGAGATCTGCCACCGTGGCGATGGGTTTGTCCCCGTCCGGCCCGACCTGCTTGCCCGGCGTCGCGTCGAGCTGCACCACGGTCCCGGCCCGGTTCGCAAGCACCCAGTACGACGTGGCGCCGGCCGTCTTGATCGAGAGGCTGCGGATCTTCTCGGCCGCCGCCTGCGCCGCGAGCCTCGCCTCGTCGAGCTCGCTCTGCGCCACCGTGAGCTCGTTCTGCGACGCCGCGCGCGCCTCGACGAGCTTCTCCAGCCGCTCGACGACGGCCTTGCGTGTCTTGATCGCGAGCTCCGCGGCGCGCCGTTCGTGCTGGAGTGTCGGCAAATCCGCGGTGCGGACCTCGATCAGCCGATCGCCCTCCGCCACGCGATCGCCGAGCCGCACGTTGACCGTGACCACGCGCCCCGCGAGCGGCGCGAAGCTCGGCGCCGTCAGGCTCTCCACCGTGGAGACACGCGCCGTCACCGGCGGCAGCGGCAACGGCTCGCCCGAAGCGGCCTCGGTGGTCGCGAACTTCATCGGCCCCGGCGCGGCCGGATCGAGCTTCACGACGTCCTCGGCGGCCGAGAACGGCGGTCGCGCCTTCTCCTGCGGGGTCCCGTGGCACGCGACGCCCGCCGCAGAGAGCAGCACGAGCGAGAGGGCAGAGAGGGTTCGTCGGGGGCTTCGTGCAGATCGGTTCATCGTGGGTCCTCGTTCGTCTTTCCAAGCTCGGCGGCGATCTCGAGCGCCGCATCGAAGGCTTCGGCGAAGCTCTGGGCCTCGGCGACGACGAGCTCGCTCACCGTGCGCCGGGCCTGGATCACGTCCGTGAGCGGCAAGAGCCGTCCTTCCGCAGC
This sequence comes from Polyangium sp. y55x31, assembly GCF_029946505.1. Classification (GTDB taxonomy): domain Bacteria; phylum Myxococcota_A; class Polyangia; order Polyangiales; family Polyangiaceae; genus Polyangium. The sequence continues at coordinate 21,606 of NZ_JARZHG010000032.1, read as the reverse complement.
GCGCGCGAGCTCCTTCAGCGTCCCCTCCGCGCGCGGCAGGATCTCCTCCGACAGCGAGCGCTGGCGCTTCTTCTGCGCGGAGAGGCGCTGCTCGAGCACGGGCAGGCGCGAGCGGCTCGTCTCCAGGGTCTTCTGCCGCTCGGCCGAGACACGCGCGCGCTTGGCCTCCGCGGCCGCGAGCTCGGCCTGCCCGTGATCGAAGATCGGCAGCGGGATGCTCACGCTCAGGTTCAGGCTGTTCACCTGGTTGCCCGAGATCACGAACTGATCACGCAGGTAGCCGACGCGCACCGTGGGATCGGGGATCGCCTGCGCCCGCGCCCAGCGCGCCTCCGCGGACGCGGCCTCGCCGTACGCCGCGAGCGCGCGCACGTCGGGCCGGTCCTCGACGCGACCGACAGACCCCGCGCGCTCGATCCACCGCGCGAGGAAGCGACGCGCCTCGCCCGCGTCCGCGAAGGGCTCGCAAGGCGCGCCGAGCGTCGCCGTGCAGTCGGCGACCGCCGCGCTCACCTCGGCTTCGGCGGCTCGAACGTCCTGCTCCAGGCGGCTCGCCTCGACCTTCAGCCGCTCGACTTCGAGGCCCGACGCGAAGTCGGCCGCGAGGCGCGTCGCGCCGAGCTCGGCCTGCTTGCGCCCCTCGTCGGCCATGCGCCGCAGGCCTTCGAGGCGCATCGTCGTGGCCGCGAGCACGCCGAGCGTCCGCGCCAGCGAGAGCGCCCGCGTGCGCACGTCCGCGGACAGCCCCGCCCGCGCCGCGCGTTCGAGCGCCTGCGCCCGATCCTGCAGCGGCCCGCGCTTTCCGATCGGGAACGTGTACGCGAGGGAGACGCCGTAGTTCGGCACCTGCGTCATCGGCGACGAGAGCCCCGCCGGGTTCGTCGGGCCAATCGGGATCGTCCCCCAGCTCGCTTCGAGCGTGGGGTTCGGCAAGGTTTGCGCCTTCTTCACCTCGGCCGCCGCCAGATCCACTTCGAGCGCCGCGCTCTCCACGCCTCGCGCACGAACGCGCACGAGCGCCTCCAGCGATCCGAGATCCAGCTCGGCGCTGGGACGAAGCGCGCCTTTCTCCGGCGCGCTCGCGGCGCCCGCGGCGGGGGCGAAAGACAGGCACGCAGCGAGCGCGAGCGCCGCGCAGGGCCAGGGTTTCCGATGGGCGATGCTCATCGACGTACCGTGTAAGGCCCTCGGCTCGGCCGAGCATGAACGGCCGATGAAGATTCCTTCAGGCTCCTCGTGTGCTTTGGGCGGAAGATGAAGCGCAGATGAAGAAGTCTTCATGCGCGCGCTCGCGTCGACGCTGGAAAAGCGCGGGATCGAGGCGAACCGCGGCGCGCTCGCGAGGGGCGCTCGCGCGGCTCCGGGCTAAGCTCGAACCCTCATGAAAATCCTCGTCGTGGAGGACAACAAGAAGCTCGCGAGCTTTTTGTCTCGAGCGCTCAGCGAAGAGGGCTACGCCGTCGACGTGGTCGCCGACGGCGCCACGGCGATCCAGCAAATCCAGGCGCTCTCGTACGATCTCGTGATCCTCGACTGGATGCTCCCCGAGATGGACGGGCTTTCGGTTTGTCGCACCGTACGGCAGCGCGGCTGCCAGGTGCCGATCCTCATGCTCACGGCGCGCGCCGAAGTCCCCGAGCGCATCGCCGGGCTCGACGCCGGCGCCGACGACTACCTTGCAAAACCCTTCGATCTCGGCGAGCTGCTCGCCCGCGTCCGCGCGCGTGGGCGACGCGCCTCCCTCGTCGACACGGTCTTGCGCGTGGGCCCGCTCGTCGTCGATCGCGCCGATCGCCGCGCCACGTTGGACGGGCGAAAGCTCGATCTCACGCCGCGCGAGTTCGCGCTCGTCGCCTACCTCGCGCGCGAGGCGGGCCGCGTCGTGCCGCGGACGGAGCTGCTCGCGAAGGTCTGGGAGACGAGCTTCGATCCAGGCTCGAACGTGGTCGAGGTGCACGTGAAGAACATCCGCGAGAAGCTCGGCCCGAACGCCTCCCTCATCGAGACCGTGCGCGGGATCGGCTACCGCCTCTCGCCGCCGAGCGGGCCATGAAGCTCAAGAACCGCCTGAGCCTCGCCGTCACGGTCGTCAGCGCCGCCACGCTCCTCACCTCGTTCCTCACGGTCTACGTCCTCGTGCGCCGCGACGAGACGCGCGACCTCGACCTCGCCCTCGTCGCGCAGGCGCACGCGCTCGCGCAGATCGCGGACGCGAAAAACCCGGGCCGGCCCGTGGTGCTCGACGGCGTCGCCGAGGTGCCCGAGAGCCTGCGCCCGACCCAGCGCTACATCGCGGTCTACGACGAGCGCGGCGTGCTCCTCTCGGCGACGATGAACTTCGGCAGCGAGGTGCCGACCTTCGAAAGCCTCGGCGCCTCGACGGCGGTGCCCACGGAGGGCGTGCCGGTCGATCTCGGCGTGAACGGCAAGGCCCTCCGCGGCGTCACCGTGCCCGTCGGGGACGGGGGCGCCGCGCTGCTCTACGCCGCGTCGCGAAGGACCGTCGACGAGGACGCGAGCTTTCTGCACCGCATCCTCGGCGTGCTGTTCCTCTCGGCGACCGTCGCGACCGCGCTCTTCTCCCGCTGGCTCGGCGGTCGCCTCGCGGGTGACGTGCACGCGATCGCCCGCGTGGCGCGCGAGGTCGAGCGCGGCAACCTCGAAGCTCGCGTCGGCGACGGCGCCCGCGGCAGCACCGAGACGCGCGCGCTCGCGGCCGATCTCGACCACATGATCGAGCACCTCGGCGCGCTCGTCGCCGCGCAGCGCCTCTTCGTCTCGCACGCCGCGCACGAGCTCCGCTCCCCGCTCTCCACGCTGCGCGGTGAGCTCCAGCTCGCGCTGCGCAGGCCCCGCGACGCCGCCGGCTACCAGCGCACCATCGAGGAAGCGCTCGTCGACGTCGAAGCGCTCTCGCGCCTCTCCGAGGATCTCCTCACGCTCGCGCGCGTGCAGGCGCCGCGCTCGCTCGGCACCGAGGTCGTGAACGTCGGCGATATCGTCGCCGACGCGCTCCGCCTTGCGCGCGGCCCGGCCGAGGCGCGGCGCGTATCCCTCGAACAGGCCCCGGAGAACACGGGCACCGCGCCGCTCTTCGTCCGCGGGGATCGAAGCGAGATCATCCGCGCGCTCCGGAACCTCGTCGACAACGCGGTCGCGCATGGCCCCGCGGAGGCGCCCGTCCTCACCACGATCACGCGCCGCGACGCCTCCGTGGAGATCGCCGTGATCGACCGCGGCCCGGGCGTCGCGAAGGAGGACGAGCCCCACATCTTCGAGCCGTTTTATCGCGGCACGAGGGACCGCGGCGACGACCGCCCCGGCGCCGGGCTCGGCCTCGCCATCGCGCGTGGAATCGCGCGAAACCTCGGCGGCGACGTCTCGCTCGACCGGAGCCACGAAGGCGGCGCGCGGTTTGTCCTGTCGCTCCCCGCGCTCTCCGATGCCGACGCTTGAGCGGATGAGATCGTCCGCTGCAATGGTATGTCGGGACGATCGCAAAGCGGCCCTTTCCGGAAATCTTTTCGCAGCATGATGTTTCGTGCACGAAGAAGATTGACGCAACGCATTGACATGCTACGCGGACACGAGCCGATCGACCGTTCGCTGCGCGCGCCTGTCGAGCTCATCGGCGAGAAAACGCGCCCCCGAGGAGGCCCCCGTGTCGAACCCTCAAGCAAGCCAGAATCGCTATCGAGCCGACCTCCGCGAGATGAAGTTTTTGCTCTTCGAGCAATTCCGTCTGGGGGACGTCCTCGGACGCGCGCCGTTCGAGGCCTGGGGGGTCGACGAGGCCTCGATGGTGCTGGACGAGACGTACAAGTTCGCGTGCGAGGTGCTCGGGCCGCTGAACTCGACGGGTGACAAGTCCGGGTGTCGCCTCGAAGGCGGGCGTGTCCTCACGCCGGAGGGCTTCAAGGACGCGTGGACGAAGCTCTACGAGGCGGGCTGGAAGAACGTCTCGGTGAACCCCGACTGGGGCGGCCAAGGCGCGCCGCACGCGCTCTTCGCGCTCGTCGAGGAGCTGCTCTCGGGCGCGAACACGGCGTTCAACATGTACCCCGGCCTCGCGCACGGCGCGGCCGAGGTGATCCAGCTCTTCGGAACGGACCGGCAGAAGTCTGCGTTCTTGCCGCGCCTCTACGGCGGCCAGTGGGGCGGGACGATGTGCCTCACGGAGCCGCACGCGGGCTCGGACGTGGGTTCGTCGCGCACGACCGCGAAGAAGCTCCCCGATGGCCGTTATCAGATCCGCGGGACGAAGATCTTCATCTCCGGCGGCGATCACGACATGGCCGACAACATCGTGCACCTCGTGCTCGCGCGCGTGGAAGGCGCGCCGCCCGGCACGAAGGGCCTGTCGCTCTTCATCGTGCCGCGCCTCCGCGTGAAGGACGACGGCACCATCGAGGGCTCGAACGACGTCGCCGTCGGCAGCATCGAGCACAAGATGGGCATCAACGGCTCGGCGACGTGCGTGCTCAACTTCGGCGAGAACGACGGGTGTATCGGCGAGCTCGTGGGCGAGGTCGAGAACCACGGCATGGCGCAGATGTTCAAGATGATGAACGGCGCGCGCATCGCCGTCGGCGTGCAGGGCGTGGCCGTCGCGTCGAGCGCGTTCCTCAACGCGCTCGAGTACGCGCGAGATCGCAAGCAGGGCCCGTCGATCGACCACTGGAAGGATCCGACGGCGCCGCGCGTGGCGATCGTCGAGCACGCGGACGTGCGGCGGATGCTGCTCGAGATGAAGGCGAAGGTGGAGGGCATCCGCGCGCTCATCGTGAAGCTCGCGCTGCACCAGGACATGGTGCACGTGCACCAGGGCTCGGACGATCAGAAGGCCCAGTACCACCAGGGCCAGGTCGATCTGCTCGTGCCGCTCGTGAAAGCGTACGGCTCGGATCAGGCCTTCCGCGTCTGCGAGATGGCGATCCAGACGTACGGCGGCGCCGGGTACATCAAGGACTACCCGGTCGAGCAGTACTGCCGCGACGCGAAGATCTTCTCGATCTACGAGGGGACGAACCACATCCAGGCGATGGATCTCGTGGGCCGCAAGCTCGCCCAGCGCGGCGGGCAGAACCTGCAGGAGTTCCTCGGCGACGTGGCCGCGTTCGTGCAGAAGAACCAGGGTCACCCGACGGTCGGGCCTTACCTCGCGGAGCTCGGCGCCGCGCAGGAGGCGCTCGCGGGCACGGCGATGCGGATGCTGACGTGGTTCCAGACGGGCCGCATGGCGATGGTGCCGCTCGCCGCGAACCGCTTCCTCGAGATGATGAGCGCCGTCGCCGTGGGCTGGCTCCTGCTCGAAGGCGCCGTGCTCGCCTCGGAGAAGGCCGCGTCGCTGCCGAACGACGAGTCGTCCGCGCGCGACCGTGCCTTCTACGAGGGCAAGCGCCACGCGGCCGCCTACTACGCGCGTCACGTCCTGCCCGAGGTGCGCTCCCACGCCGAGATCCTCGGCCGCGAGGATCGCTCGCCGCTCGACATCCCCACCGACGCGTTCGCCTCGCTCTGAACGCGTTTCGATGCGCGGGGCCACGCTCGGACGAGCCGGGCCTGGCCCCCGCTTCCCCTCTTCTCCGCCCTATAAAAGCCCCCTTCGCAGCCGTATGCTTCCGGCTGTCATGAGGCAGTTGGTTCACGAGACGATCGAGGAGCAGGGGGAGCCGCTCGTGCCCGCGGGCGAGCCCGTCCCCGGTCTCGTCGGGATCTTCTCGTGCAAGGCTCCGCAGTTCGTGCCGCTCGCCCTCGCGCGCGGGCTCGAGCTCGGCCGGACCACGCATGACGCCCTGCTCGACGACGACCGCCTCTCCCGGCGCCACGTGCGCGTCGAGCACGAGAATGGGCGGTTCGTCGTGACGGACCTCGGGAGCCGCAACGGTACGTACGTGGACGGCACGCGCGTGCAGGAGGCGGCGACGTTCGATGCGCCCCGCCTGCTCCGCATCGGCCGGACGCTCTTCACGTTCGTCGCCGACGTGCGCCCCTACCAGCAAGGCACCGTCACGACGCGCGGGGACATGATCGTGGGCCCGCGCCTCGCCGACGCGCTCGCGCGGGTGGCCCGGTCGGCCACGCTGGGCAGCATGCTGCTCGTCACGGGCGAGAGCGGCTCGGGCAAGGAGCTCGCGGCGCGCCATTTCCACGCGGCCTCGCCCCGCGCGAACGGTCCGTTCGTCGCCGTCAACTGCGCGACCATCCCCGTCGGCGTCGCCGAGCGCCTGCTCTTCGGCGCGCGCAAGGGCGCGTACTCGGGCGCGACGAACGACGCCGAGGGCTACGCGCAGGCGGCGCACGGCGGCACGCTCTTCCTCGACGAGATCGCGGAGCTCGAGACCGGCGTGCAGCCGAAGCTCTTGCGCCTGCTCGAAGTGGGCGAGATCCTGCCGCTCGGCGCGAGCCGGCCGGTGAAGGTCGACATCCACGTGGTGGGCGCGACGCTGAAGAGCCTGCGCGCCGAGGCCGCGAAGGGCCGCTTCCGCGAGGATCTCTACTATCGCATCGGCAACCCCGAGGTGCGCCTGCCGCCGCTGCGCGAGCGGCTCGAAGAGATGCCGTGGCTGATCCGCGCGACGCTCCAGAAATCGGGCGCGGCGCTGGAGCCGCATCCGCAGCTCGTCGAGGCCTGCGCCCTGCGGGTCTGGCCCGGCAACGTCCGCGAGCTCTCGCACGAGCTACGGCAGGCCGCGGAGAACGCGCTCGCGGCGGGTCGGACGGTCGTCGAGGCCGGGGATCTCGATCCATCGGCCGGGCTCGCGCTCGCCGACGAGAGCGAGTCGGGGCCGCAGAACTCGTCGAAGCCGAGCGACGAGCGGATCGCGGAGGTTCTCCGACGCGAGCATGGAAACGTGTCGGCCGCGGCGCGCGCGCTCGGGATGCACCGGACGCAGCTCCGGCGGTGGCTCGCGCGTCGAGGTGGTTATCCGCAGGCGGTCGCGACGGACGGCGCCGACGGGCACGTGACGATCGACACGGAGTGATCAGCCGGGGGAGAAGCGCGCTTCACCGGCGATCGGCGCGCCGTCCCGCAGGACGAGGAGGGCGCGCGAGACGCCCCACGGCTGCACGAGCGCGTTCTCGTGCGGGAGATCCCAGGCGACGAGGTCGGCGCGTGCATCCGGACGAACCACGCCCACCACGTCGCCGAGCCCGAGTGAGGTCGCGGCTTCGCGGGTCGCGCCGAGGATCACCTCGGGCACCGTGAGGCCGTACATCCGCGCCGCGAGGGCGAGCGCGAGCGGCAGGCTCTCGGTGGGCGCCGTGCCGGGGTTCGCGTCGCTCGCCACGACGAGCCGAACGCCCGCGGCGCGGAGGACCGCGATCGGCGGCGGATCTTGCCGCAGCGTGAAGCTCGCGATGGGCAGGAGCACGGCGCGCACGCCGGCCGCGGCGAGAGCCCGCGCGCCCTCGGGGCCGACCTGTTCGAGGTGATCGGCGGACGCGGCGCCGAACTCGGCCGCGAGCTCCGCGCCCCCGACGTCGGCGAACTGCCCCGCGTGCACGCGCACGCCGAGCCCGAGCGCTTTTGCGCGCGCGAGAACGGGACGGGCTTCGTCGACGGAGAACGCGGATCGATCGACGTAAGCGTCGACGAACCGCGCGAGGCGCCGCGCCGCGATGGCGGGCAGGGTGCGCTCGCGGACGGCCTCGATGTACGCGGCGCGATCGGCGCGCGCCTCGGGCGGGATCGCGTGGAGCGCGAGGAACGTGGGCACGACACGCGGGAGATCGAGGCGCGCGGCGGCGCGTTCGAGGGCTTCGAGCTGCTTCGTCTCGCCCGCCTCGTCGAGGCCGTAGCCGCTCTTCGCCTCGACGGTCGTGACGCCGAGCGAGGCCATACGCCGGAGCCGCGCGGAGAGCGTCCTGTCGATCTCGTCCGGGCTCGCCGCCCGCACGGCGCGCATGCTCGACACGATCCCGCCGCCCGCCGCGGCGATCGCCTCGTACCCCGCGCCCGCGAGCCGGAGGGCGTACTCCGCGTCGCGCGAGCCGACCCACGGGGCATGCGTGTGCGCATCGACGAGGCCCGGCGTGACGAGCGGCGCGGGTTCGCCGGACACGACCGGGAGCGCGCTGCGGCGCGCGAGCACCTCTTCGCGCGGGCCGACCTCGACGATCACGCCGCCCTCGACGGCGATGGCACCATCTTCGATCACGCCGAGCGGATCGGCCTCGGTGGCACGCGCGGGATCACACGTCACGATCCGACGCGCGAAGAGGACGAACGAGCGCATGTTCACACGCCCCCCAGGTCCGCGGCGCGCCGCTTGATCTCGTCATACAACGCGACCCACTCGGCGCGCCCCATGAGCGCGGGGAGCGTTTCTGCGTCGGCCACGGGCCTCGGCGGCATCTTCCGGCGCGCTTCCAGCGCACGCCCCGCGGACTCCACGCAACGCTCGCGGAACGCGGGATCCCGCTCGGCCTCGGCGACGAGGGCCGCGTGCGCACGCTCCTGCCACTCCATGTTCGAGCAGATGAGCAGAACGTCGCAGCCTGCGCGAATCGAGGCAACGGCCGAGGCTTCGACCGAATACTGCGCGGCGACGGCGGCCATCTCCAGATCGTCCGAGAAGAGCACACCGTGGAAGCCGACCGTGCTGCGGAGCAGGTCCGTGCACACGGCGCGCGAGAGCGTCGCCGGCACGCTCGCGTCGATCGAGGTGACCACGACGTGCGCCGTCATCATCGTCCCGAGGCCCGCGCGCGCGGCGGCGCGGAACGGCACGAGCTCGACGGCGTCGAGGCGCTCCATTCCGTGATGCACGATGGGCAGCGCGACGTGGCTGTCCACCGAGGTGTCGCCGTGCCCCGGGAAATGCTTGCCGCACGAGAGCACGGAGGCCTCCTCCAAACCGAGACCAAATGCCACCGCGAGCTCCGCGACCCGAGTGGCCTCGCGCCCGAACGATCGATCCCCGATGATCGGATTGTCCGGGTTCGAATCGACGTCGAGCACAGGTGCGAAATCGAGGTTGAACCCAATCGCGGCGAGCCTCTCGCCGAGGAGCCGCCCGACGCGCCGCACGAACGAGGCGTCGCCCAGCTCGCCGAGCAAGCGCATCGGCGGGAGCTTCGGGAACGGGCTCGGCAACCGCGCGACGCGCCCGCCCTCTTGATCGACGCCGATGAACGGCGGAAGGTCCGGCTCGGCAGCGTCGCGAATCGCGCAGCAGAGCGCGTGTGTCGTGGCGAGATCCGGGACGTTGCGCCGAAACAGGATCGCGCCGCCGCGCAAGCCTGCGCGGAGGGCCTCCGCGTAGGCGTCGGGCAAGGTCGTGCCGGGAAATCCGCCGACGATGAGCTGGCCGCAGAGCTTCGGGAGGGAGAGGTCGGAGGGTCGCATCGGGGGTTCGGCGCGAGGGTTAGCCGAGCGAGGCGCCCGCCGCTACCACGGGGCGCGCGATTGCTTATGCTGAGGCACGAGGCGGGTGGCGATCCGAGGCGAACAAACGAGCAGAAGGGCGCAAGGACGTCGATCGGCGTTCGCTCTCGTGGCCGTCGTCGCCGGCTGCGGGAGCCCGCCCGCGTTCGACGTGAACGGTGGCGAGCGCTCGATCGGGATCCGCAGCGCAATCGCCGGCCGTCCCATGAACCGCGCGGACGCCGAGCACTACATGCTCGAGCTCATCAACCGGGATCGCGCCGCGCACGGGCTCGCGGCGCTGCCCTGGGACGAAACGGCGGCCCGCGCGGCCAGGCGCCAGGCCGAGGACATGGCCGCGCGCGGATTCACGGCACACTGGGGCTCGGACGGCTCGGTGCCGGAGCAGCGGTACACCGAGGCGGGCGGCGAGGACGTCGCGTTCGAGAACGTCGGCTGTTTCGTGGACGCGAACGCCTCGCCGCTCGCGCTCGACGCGCCGTACATGGCGGAGGGGCTCGATCGGTTCCAGCGCGCGTTCATGGACGAAGTGCCCCCGCACGATGGCCATCGCCGGAACATCCTCTCGCGGTGGCACACGGCGGTGGGCGTGGGCGTGGCGCAGGTCGAAGGCAGCCGCATCCCCTGCGTGGCGCAGGAGTTCGTCGATGATTGGGGCACGTACGAAAGCCTGCCCCCGAAGGTCTCGGTCGGCGCCTTCGTCGACATCCGCGGCGAGCTTCGTGAGCCTGCCGAGCTCGCCGTCGTCGGCATCGCGCGGATCGATCCACCGACGCCGCGCGCGCCGGAACACCTCAACCAGACGAACGACTACCTCGTCCCCGAGGCCTACGAGGCCTACTTGCCGCGACGCCTCAAGACGCCGTTCCCGCGTCCCCGGGGCGTGCTCTCGCTGCTCGGGAGCACGTTTTCCCTCGGGACCTACCTCGACGACGAGGGCAAACCGGGGCTCTACGAGATCAGCATCTGGGCGACGTTTCCCGGCACGGCCGAGGAGCGCCTCGTCTCGCTACGCACGATCGAGGTCGCTCCGCGCGCGCGTTGACGAACCCTCGTTCTTCCGCGAGCGCCTGCGCCACAGTCCGATCCCCGCGAGCGCCACGCCAATCGAAGGCCCAAGCGGGCTCCGGCTCGACGTGCGCGCCTCGTCCGCCCAAGCGCAGCCGCCCGAGGTCGCGTCGAGCGTACCGTTGGCCCTCCAAACATCCTCGCCGATCGCGAGCTCCCGCGGCGACTCGATCGAGCGGCCCGCGAACCGCACGTCGACGACCATCTTCGAGCCCGCGCTCCCGCGCTCGCCCGCGACCGCGAAGCGGAAGAGCCCGTGCCGCACCTTCGTGATCGGCTGCAAGACGACCCCGCCCGTCACGGAGAGCTCGAGCTCGGTGCCCGCGATCCCGCTCGCGATCTCGCCGTCCTCGCGCCGGAGTTCGATCGTCCCCCACACGGGCCACGTCTCATCCGGCCGCGCGTATGCGCTCGACAGCACCCACCAGCTCTTCTCGACGCTCGGCGGTCCCGACGGTCCCTGCTCTTCCTCGAACGCACGCCTCGCCCCTTCGAGATCGAGCGCGCCCACGCCGAGCTGCGTCTCGTGCCGCACGGTCCCCGTCGGCCACCGCGCGCCGGCCTGGAGCAGCTCCGTCACGCGCGCCTGCGTCAGCGTGGATTGCCCTCCGTTGCGATTCCGGTCGAGCTCGAAGAGGAGCGCGACCGCGCCCGCGACGTGCGGCGCCGACATCGACGTTCCCGCGGTGACCGCGTGCCTCTCGTCGACGACGTAACAAGGTTCGCCCTTCGGACAACCGGCGCCGTCGAAGAGGCCGCCCGGAACCAGACGAGGGTCGGCGTCTCGGCTCATCGCGGCCGCGATGAACCCGCCCGGCGCGCTGATCTCGGGCTTCGCCACGCCGAACGGCGTCGGCCCGGCCGCGCTGAAGTAACAGACGTCGTCGGGCTTCCAGTCGATCCCGTTCGCCGGCACGAGCTCGATCGGCTCGATGGTGAGCGGATCCCAGCCGATCCGGTTCAACGTGCAGCCCACGGCGAGCAGGTTCGGGTGGCTCGCGGGGATCGCGATCGTCCCTTGTCGCACGGCCTTTTCGAACGCGAGGCCCGACCCACCCGACGGCGACACGTCCCCTTGCCCCGTCACCCAGAGGTGCGCGTCGCCGTGCCCCGAGAGCCGGATCGTGAACGCGCCCTCGTCCCACGCGCCGGAGAACGCCACGACCGCGCTGTTCGTCTCGGCCGTCATCGGAGTCTTGCCGTTCACGAGGCGGTTGATCACGGCCGCCGTCGTGTTGTCGTCGCCCGAATAGCCGAGCTCGTCGCCCGGATCGACGAGCCTGATCCAGCTCGATCCGCCTGGCCCTTCGAGCCCCACGCTCACCTCGTCGCCGGGCCGGAACGTGATCCACACGTAACCGTGTCCTCTCTTCGATGCGGGCGTCGCGATGGGCACGCGCACCTCGGCGCCCGGCGTCACGCGCACCTCCGTGTGGATGCCGAACGGCCCGCGATCGTCACGCCCGTACAGCGTCCCGCTGTTGCCTGCGGCGACCACGATCGCGCGGCCCGGTTTGTCGTCGCCGACGAGCGCGGCGAGGCCCTTCTCGGACGGGCTCGTACCGTCGTGGGGCCCGAAATCCCCGCCGACGCTGAGGTTCACGACCGTTGGAAGACCAAGCTCTTCGCCCACCTCGAAGATGAACCGCGCGGCGTTGAGGATATCCGTCTCGTCGAACTTTCCTTCTGCCGAAGGGCTCGCGATGACGAGCGTCGCCTCGGGCGCGATCCCCACGTACTTCGGCGTGCCCCCGTCCATGAGCCCGCCGTTGCCCGCCGCGATGCCCGCCACGTGCGTCCCGTGGCCCGCCGGATCACGCGGCAGATCGACCTTCGATTGCCCGCTCATCATCGCGTCGAGATCCGCGCCCGAGAACACGGCGCACTTCGATTGCGTCGAAGCGGTGCAGCCGAACCGCTCCTCGATCTCCGGGTGCAAGCCCACGGGATCCCTCCCCGCCTGCAGCATCCACGCGACGCGGGTCTTGCCGGTCGCGGTCCGGAAGTCCGGATGCGCGACGTCGAGCCCCGTGTCGATGATCCCGACCACCACGCCGCTCCCCGTGCCCAGGCCCGTCGCCGCGCGGAACGCCTCGACACGCGTCCACGTCCCCGACACGTCGAGCAGCGGCGTGAGTGGCGGCGAGACCGTGAGCGCGAGATCCGGGTGCGCCGCGGCAAACGTGTCGATCTCATCGGGCGCGAGCCGGATCGCGCCCACGCCCGGCGCAACCTCCAAGAGCCCGAGCGAACGCGCATCCTTGCCCGGCGGCAGCGCCACGCTCACGGCCACACGGCCGGAGTTGTCCGCGAGCGGATGGACCTTCGTGGGCTTGTGCAGCAGGCGCACGAGGGAGCGGGCAGGCGCCCCCTCGGCGTGAGCAAACGCGGCGGAGAGGAGGATCAGCGGCAGGGCCGCGGCGAACGCGAAGAGCGGACGGGCACGCACGTGCCCATCCTACCGCATGGCTCAGACGGGCGGCACGATGTGCTTTTTGCGCGGCCGCGCCTCGACTTTCCCGGCATAGCGGGAGAACCGCCGCGCGATCTCGTCACGCAGCGCCGTCGTCGGCACGATCCCGTCGATCACCATCTCGCTCGCGAGCTTCACGAGATCCACGTCCTCACGGTACTCGTCGCGCAGCCGCTTCACCATCGCGTCGCGCTCCGGCCCCTCGGGAACGGCCTGGATCTTGTTGTAGTACACCGCGTTCACCGCCGCGCTCGGGCCCATCACGGCGATCGAGGCGCGAGGCAGCGCGATACACGCGTCGGGCTCGAACGCGGGCCCGCACATCGCGTAGAGGCCTGCGCCGTAGGCCTTGCGCACGATGACCGAGAGCTTCGGCACCGTCGCTTCGCTCACGGCGGCGATCATCTTCGCGCCCGCGCGGATGATGCCCTGCTTCTCGACGACGGTGCCGATCATGAAGCCCGGCACGTCGGCGAGGTAGAGCAGCGGCACGTTGAACGCGTCGCAGAGCCAGATGAACCGCGCGGCCTTGTCGGCCGAGTCGACGAAGAGCACGCCGCCCTTGTGTTTCGGCTGGTTCGCGACGATGCCCACGACACGGCCGTCGATGCGCGCGAAGCCCGTCAGGATCTCCTTCGCCCAGAGCTTCTTGATCTCGACGAAGCTGCCCTCGTCGATGACGGCGTCGATCACCGCCATCATGTCGAACGGCTTGTTCTCGTCGACGGGGATCACCTCTTCGAGCGGCTTCTGCCCCGGCTTCGGCGGCTTCGCCTCGATCTTCGCCGGCGTCTCGTCGCAGTTCTGCGGCATCATCGCGAGGTAACGCTTGGCCCAGGCGATCGCGTCTTCCTCGGTCTTCACGAGCACGTCGCCGCAGCCCGACTCCGAGCAGTGCATGCGCGCGCCGCCGAGCTCTTCGAGCGTCACCTTCTCGCCGATGACCATCTCGGCCATGCGCGGCGATCCGAGGTACATGCTCGCGTTCTTGTCGACCATCACCACGACGTCGCAGAACGCGGGGATGTACGCGCCGCCGGCCGCCGAGGGGCCGAAGAGCAAGCAGATCTGCGGGATCTGTCCGCTCATCTGCACCTCGTTGTAGAAGATGCGCCCCGCGCCGCGGCGACCCGGGAACATCTCGATCTGGTCGGTGATGCGCGCGCCCGCCGAGTCGACGAGGTAAAACAGCGGGCAACGCTGGCGCGCGGCCGTCTCCTGGATGCGCAGGATCTTCTCCACCGTGCGGCGGCCCCACGACCCGGCCTTCACCGTCGAGTCGTTCGCCATCACGGCGACCAGGCGACCGCCGATCGTCCCCGTTCCGGTGATCACGCCGTCGGCGGGCAGCTCGGGATCGACGGCGTTCGCCAGCGCGGCGTCCTCCACGAAGCTGTTCTCGTCGAACAGAAGCTCGATGCGTTTCCGCGCGAAGAGCTTGCCCTGCTCGAGGTTTTTCTCGTGGTACTTGGGCGCCCCCCCGCGCTCCACGCGCGCGGAGAGGTCACGGAGCTTTTGATCGTCGAGCGACATGACCCGCGCGGCATAGCGCTACTTTCGCCGCGCCAAAAGCTCCCTCGCCGCCCCCTCGAGCTCACGCGCGGTCCGGGCCACGAGGACACGGCTCACAACGGCCGCATACCGCGGCATCGCGCTGTCTCCGGTGCCCCAGGTCGCAGGCGGCTCGGGGCAGATCCAGAGCACCGAGCCCGCGCACCGGACGAGCCGCTCCACCACGGAAACCTCCTCCGGCAGGAAATTCGTACGCCCGTCCCCCAGGATCACGATGGTCGTGCGCCGGTCCACAGCGCGCCCGAGCTGCTCCTCGAAGGACACGAGCGCTCGGCCGTAGTTCGAGTTCCGCGTCCGATCGACCACGCGCCCGCTCTCGATCGCCGCGAGCGCCGCTTCGGGCGATTTGCGCCGGAAGAGATCGGTCGTCTCCCCGACGTCGCTCACGAACACGAACGAGCGCGTCTCCGCGAAGAGCTCCTGCGACGCCGCGACGAACTCCAGCATGAAACGCGACGCGAGCCGCACCGAGTCCGACACGTCGCAGAGCAGCACGAGCCGCGGCTTGTCCCGACGACGCACGCGCCGCGCCGGCCGGAACGGGATCCCGCCCGTGCGCAGGCTTCGCCGCAGCGTGCGATGCGGATCGATCCGACCTCGCCTGCTGCGTTTCGTCCGCACCCGTTCGGCCCCTCGCAGACGCTCGGCGAGCCTCCGGAGCGCGCGCCGAACCTCGGCCATCTCCTCTGGCGACAGCGATGAAAACGGCCGATCCACGGCCCGCGCCGCCTGCTCGTCCGCTTCGCCGAGCTTGCGCGCGAGGGACACCTCCACGTGCGCGCGCACGCGCCGCTTCATCGCGTCGAGCTCTTCGCGCAGCGCCGCCGCGAGCGCCGCGCCCCTCTCCTCGCCGAGCGCCTCGCGCAGCGCGTCCCGCATCCGCGCGAGCGCGCTCCCGAGCGCCGGGATCCCGAGCCGCTTGTTCACTTCCTGCGTGAAAAACCCGGTTTGCAGCGCGCTCGTCATCGGCGCGAGCGCACGCGCGATCCCCGCCGACGCAAGGAGCTGATCGAGCTCGAGCGCCTCACCGGTGAACGCCAGCATCCCCGCCGCGTCCCCCGACGAACGTTGCGCCGCGGCCGAAAGCAGCTCCCGCAGCGCGGCGAGCTCGGCGTCGGAGAAACCTCGCACCCGCAGCCGGCTCCACAGATCCCCGAGGTGCGCGCGTTCCTCCGCGAAAAACCTGTCGAAACACGCCCGGAACAGCGTGAGCTCGTCCTTCTTCGTGGCCAGCACCGAGCCGAGCCCGTCGCGCAGCGTCTGCCGATCGGAGAACCCCACGAGCGCGGCCACGCGCGCCGCGTCGATGGCCTGCGCCGTCGAAACCGGCAGGCCCTCGCGGCGCAGCACCCACAGAAGCTCGTCGAGGACGCGTAACACGCTCGTTCGCTCAGCCCGATGGCGAAGGCTCGGCAAGCAGGCGCGCGACGACCTTCTCCAGCGTCGCGCCCTGACCGGGCCCGTATCCCACGAAGACCTCGCGGATGATCCCCTTCTTGTCGACCACGAACATCGTGGGCAGCGAGCGGATCCCGTACAAAACGGCCGTTCCATCGCCGGGATCCGAGGCCACGGAGTAACTCATCGCGAGCTCCGTCGCCGCCTTCTCCGCGATCGACTTCGACTCGCCCGTGAGCCCCACGATGGAGAGCCCCTTGTCGCCGTACGCCTGGTGAAGCCGCGTCAATTCCTTGGAGACCGCCTGACAGGGCTTGCACCACGAGGCCCAGAAATCGAGCACGACCACGCGGCCGCGCAGCTTGCCGATGTTGTCCGGCACGCTCCCCGCGACCTTTTCGAGCGGCTTCCACGTCGGCGCGAACGTCCCGACCTTGTCGAGCCGCAGGACCTCCTCCGCGCCGGGATGCTCGATCGGCACCACCACATGCTCGTGCTCGGCCGTCCCGCGCCGGATCTGCAGCTTCATCGTCGCGCCCGGCCCCGCGATGGCCACGCGTGCGATGAGCTGCTCGGGCTTGTCGAGCGCGACCCCGTCCGCCGCGAGGATCACGTCTCCATCGGCGATCCCGCCCGAGCGCGCGGGCGAGCTCGTCACGACGTGCTTCGCGAGCACCCCTTTGCCCGCCGGCCCCGGCGCGAGCTCGATCCCGATCCAGGCGCGCCGCGCGGCTCGATGCTCCGCCGACGCCTGCTCCGCCGGGGCCATCGTCATCCCCAGAACGACCCCGATCCCGAGGAGCCCGCGGAGCACGGCTGCCGTCGCCCGAGACCGTCCGCGGCGGGATTTCGCCCGGGAATCAGCGCTTTGCATCGTTCGAGTGTAGCATGCGGCCATGCGCTGCTCCTGCCGAGCGCTCGCCCTGCTCGCCACGCTCACGGCCGCTTGCACGCCTTCCGCCGACACGAGCAGCTCATCCGCCGCCGACCCGTCCGCCTGGTCGACCGAAGGCGCCGCCCCGCGCCCGCCCTCCTCCGCCCCGACCGTCGCCAAGGCTCCGCACCGCTGGGAGCTCGCCGACCGGCTGAGCTCGCTCCGCAAGGCCACGCCCCGCGCGCGCTCGCAACACCTTTCGGGCGAGCACGACGCCGAGGTCCTCACGAACGACGCGGCCGCCGCCTACCCGGCGCTCGGCCCGCAGCGCCCGCTCGGCGCCGGCGCGGTCCTCGTCGAAGCGCTCTACACGGCGGGCAGCTCGGACGTCGCCCTGTACCTCGCCATGGCCAAGCAGGCCCCGGCCCAGGGTGGGGAATGGGAATACCTCGTCGTACGTGCCGACGGCCTGGTCGAGCAACGTGGACGGCTCGCCTTGTGTGAGCGTTGCCACGTCGAGGCGCCCGAGGACCACGTGTTTGGTCGCGCACGTTGACCCGCGGGGTCTGCAAACTTTGCGTCCCTGGAAAGGGACCACGACACCGATGCCCGGACCGGCGGGAACGTCGTCGCCCGTTCCAGCACGAAACCCGCAGAGAAACGCCCGCATTCCTTGGAGAGCGCGTGCGGGACGGGGGAAACCGGATCCGATGGCACGGCTGCTGCTCTAGTCGAGGTCGCTGCATCGTCGGACCTCCGGCGATGACCGCTTAACTTCCTCCGCACGATCGCTTGTCCTCGAGAGCCCCGGCCTCGGCCGCTGCTTTCGCTTATCCCCCGGGTGTTGGGCTACGCCCGGCGGATTGCTTGGCTTACGACACTTGGCTTGCTGACGCTTGGCTTGATCGTCTGACTTCTTGGCTTTGCCTCTCTCCCTCGACATCGCTTGAACGGCCTTGAACGAGCGTACAAAGCGCGCGGCGGCTCCCCTGGACCGCCGCGCGTTGCTTTTTGTGCCCCCACGTCCGGGCGAGGGCAAAAAAATCTCCACGCGAAACGCCCCGAAAAACAGGGGTCGCCGAAGGGCCGGACGATTTCTTCTTGACAGAACCGCAAGGGCCCTATAAACGCCCCACCTCGTTGTCGCGCAGCAATACGCGACGCACCCGCGGGGGAACTCGTGTATCCCGCGGTACAACTCGACGATTGCGCCCATAGCTCAGCTGGATAGAGCATCGGCCTACGAAGCCGGGGGTCGGAAGTTCGAATCTTCCTGGGCGCGCCAAACCTCTCCAAATCCCCCATCCTTTCGGCCGCTCGTGAGCGGCTCGCCTGACGGATGGGCCTTTCGATGACGAGCTCCGAGAATCCCACAGCGCTCGCGGTCGCTGCGACCGTCGACGAGCAGGCCCTCGCGCGCGACGCGGCGTTCATGCGCGCGGCGATCGAGGAAGCCGTGGCGGCTGCCAACTCCGGTGACGTCCCCGTGGGCGCGGTGCTGGTGGACGCGGCGGGTACGATCGTGGGCCGCGGGCGCAACCGGCGCGAGCTGCTCCAGGACCCGACGGCGCACGCGGAGGTCGAGGCGCTGCGCGACGCGGCCAAGCAACGCGGCGCCTGGCGGCTCGCCGGGCTCACGGTCTACGTGACGCTCGAGCCCTGCCCCATGTGCGCAGGCGCACTCGTCAACGCCCGCGTCTCGCGCCTCGTCTACGGCTGCACCGACCCCAAGGCCGGCGCCGTCGACACGCTCTTCACGATCGGCCGGGACCTGCGCCTGAACCACCGCTACGAGGTCCAGGGCGGCGTCCTCGCGGACGAGTGCGCCGGGCTCCTGCGCGCCTTCTTCGCGCCCCGCCGCAAAGAAAAGGCCGACCCCGGGCGCTAGTCCTCGGGCGGCGCCGGCGGCTCCGGCGCGTCGCCGTTGCCCTCGCCCGAAGGCTGCCCCTCGCTCCCCGAGGGCTCTTGCGAACGCGCGGCGCGCTCCGGTGCGGGCTGCCCGCGGACGACGGTCTCGCGTAGCCCCTCTTCGAGCTCCTCGTCGCTGACCCACTTCCGGCGATGCGCGACGTCCATGAGCTTGCGCAGGTAGTTCATCCAGCCCGGGCTCACGGCGCCGCCGATCGCGAAGTGCTGCTGCTTCGGGTTCGGCAGGATCGACGAGATGTAGAGCGCCTGCCCGAGCGAGAGGTCGGAAGCGGACGTGTTGAAGTAGTACCGCGCGGCCGGGCCGATCCCGTAGATCATCGGGCCGAACTCGACGACGTTCAGGTAGAGCTCGAGGATCTGCTCCTTCGTGAGCTCCTGCTCGAGGTAGGTCGTGAGCACGGCCTCCTGGAGCTTGCGCGAGAGGTTTTTCACGCGGTCGAGGTAGAGGTTTTTCGCGAGCTGCATACTGAGCGTGCTCGCCCCGCGCACGAAGCGGCCTTTGCGCAGGTTCTCCCGGATGGAGTTCCGGATGGCCTCGTTGTCGAAGCCGCTGTGCCGCCGGAAGCCGCTGTCTTCCGTGGTGAGCACGGCCGTCTCCATGAAGCGGGAGATGACGCTGTAGGGCACCCAGCCGGGCGTGCCGGGACCGCTCTCGATCTCGACACGCTCGCCGGCCGGGCCGAGCACCGAGCGGCGGAACGGCTTGCGCCACCGCGCCGCGTCGATCTCGGGCGGCACCTCGGTGATGCGGCAGGTGTTCGAGAGATCCCACGCGACGTCGAAGTCGCGATCGAGCCGCGCCGTATCGAAGCGAGCATGCCCTTTGACCGCCAACGAGCCGGCCATGCGCATGCCCGCGATCTTCGGCACGAGCCCACGCGGCGCGGCGTCGAGGATCGACTGGCAAGCCGTGAGCGGTACGTCGAACTCGGCGCGGACGCGATGGCCCTCGCCCACGCGATCGTAACGTCCGTGCGCGAGCAGACGGACGGCGCCGAGATCGACCTCGCCCTCGTCGACGCGGATGGACGAGCCGTCGAGCGCGGTCTCGCCACGGAGCCGGAAGGCGATCTCGAGGCCCGCAATCGGCTCGTCGGAAAGCGCGTCGCTGCGGAGCGAGAGGTTCTGCATGCGCCCGTCGCCGTCCACGCGGAGCTGTTTGCCGTCGGCGGAGAGGACGAGGTGCGAGCGCGTCGTCAGGGATGTCTTGGCCACGTCGAAGAGGCCGAAATCCCCGTCGCGGATGCCCAGCGTGGACAGGTACAGGGGACCGCCCTTCACATCGGCGACGATCTCGCCGTCGGCTTCGCCGAGCGGCACGCTCAGCGAGAAGGTGAGCGCTTGCTCTTCTTTTTCAGCGTGCGCGCGCGGCGAGAGCTCGACGAGCATGCGGCCTGCGTCGCGGCGAACCACGAGGGACCCGGGGCCGAGGTTCAGCGTGTCGCGCCCGCGACGGACCTGCGCGTGAAGGCTGTCGAGCTCGACCTTCGCCCCCTGTTCGAGGACGGTATCGAGCAAGGTCGCGCCTCGGACGAGCTGGGCCCGCACGGCGGCGCCTCGCGGCGAGGCCTTGGTTTGCTTGGGAGCAGGATCACGCGGCTGGCGGGGCGGCGGCTCGTTCGGCGTCGTGGACGCGCCCTCGACGGGCTTCGCTTCTTCGAGCGGAGCGGGCAGCGTCAGGGTCGCGTCGAGCGAACGCGCT
Source organism: Polyangium sp. y55x31 (assembly GCF_029946505.1). Lineage (GTDB taxonomy): Bacteria > Myxococcota_A > Polyangia > Polyangiales > Polyangiaceae > Polyangium. Next base: position 1,199 of record NZ_JARZHG010000032.1, on the reverse strand, counting down.
GAAAGGGCGGCGACACGGTAGCCACCTTCCTGCTGCTTGATCAGCGTGAGATGTCCGCCCTGTACGGCCACGGACACGGGGCCGACGGTGATCGTCGCCTCGGCCGCCGAGAGCCCGACCTTGCCCTCCTGGCGGGCGAAGTTCACGTCACTCGCGCGGACCGACTCGGTCGGTACGTCCTTGCGGTCCTGCCAGGCGATCCGCAGCCCCTCGAACTCGGCGTCCGTCCGGCCCGAGCTCGAGCTCTCCCCGCCTCCGGCGGAGGACTTCGCGAGGTACCGCTTCTGCCACTGCTCGGCTTCGCGGAGCACGACCTCACGCGGCCCCACAGCCGAGACGTCGCCTCCTTGCAGGGTGACCTTCTTGCCGCTCCAGCCGACCGCGACGTCGACGGTCTCGAACCGCAGGTGCGCGCTGGGGACCTCGGCAAGCGAGACCTCCACGCCGCGTAACTTCACGCCGTGCAGCGAGGGACGAACCTCGTCGATGGCGACGACGGCTCCGTACCGTTCCGCGGCCCGCGCGGCCTCATGGCGCACGATCGGACCGAAGGAAACGACGGCCGCCAGCGTTGCGACCGCGCCTCCTGCCAGTGCCAGCTTGACGCGCCGTGAAGCCACGAAACCCTTGCCTAGGGTAGCAACGCCTGTCCGCAGGAAAATAAATCAGCGAGCCGAGCTGCAGATCGACGGAGCGCGCCGAGCCGCGGCCAGGCGGCGTGCGGACGGATGGGCCGGCTGGCCCGAGGCCGCGGCAGCCGGGCATCGGACGCGCGGACGAGGCCCGACGGCGGATGCGGGAGGATGGAAAAAGAAAAGCCTGCAAGCGAAAGCTTGCAGGCTTTAGAAAAGACCCGGCGGCGTCCTACTCTCCCACTGAGTCGCCCCAGCAGTACCATCGGCTCCAAGGAGCTTAACTTCCGAGTTCGGGATGGGATCGGGTGTGGCCTCCTCGATATCACCACCGGAAAACTTACTGTCCACGAAGGCCCCGTTACGGTGGGGTTGTCTTCATGGTCGCACCCTTATGGCATCAGACGCTCAACGGCGGATGCAGAGGGTTGCAAAAAAAGAAAAGCCTGCAAGCGAAAGCTTGCAGGCTTTAGAAAAAGACCCGGCGGCGTCCTACTCTCCCACTGAGTCGCCCCAGCAGTACCATCGGCTCCAAGGAGCTTAACTTCCGAGTTCGGGATGGGATCG
>NZ_JARZHG010000031.1 GCF_029946505.1 Polyangium sp. y55x31 | reverse complement strand
CCGCCGCCTCTGCCGCCGGCCCCGCAGCCGCCGCCCGTCGCCGAAACGCCGCACGAGGCCGCCGCCGCGCCGCCCCCGCCGGTCCCGGCTGCTCCCGAACCGCCGGCCCCCGCGGCGCCTGCTCCCGCGCCCGCCGCCGAAGCGGCCGGCTCGGGTGATCCCGAAGCCGCCGCCGCGCCGCAGCCCGGACACCTCGCCGCCCACGCAGCGACCGTCCCGCAAAAGCAAGCCCCGCGCGCGCCGAGCGTGCCTCCGAAGGCCCCCGCGCCGGCTTCCATCCACAAGCCCGGCGGCCCCGCGACCACGCCTTCCCCGCCCGTCGCCGAGCCGCGCCCCGAGCCGAAGACGCAGCCGCCCGTCATCAAGACCGACGCGCCCCCGCCCGAAGCCGCCAAGGTCACGGTCCCGAAGCCCGCGCCGGGCGGCATCAGCCCGGCGGCGCGTCGTGCCCTCTCCGACACGCTCCAGAGCCCCATCGCGGCGAGCGCGCTCCGCGTGCCGAAGCCCCCGACCGTCGCGACGCAACCCACGCCGGAGAAGGAGCCCGCCTGGGCCGTGCCTCCGCCGGCGAAGACGGCGCCCGCCGTCCCCGACGCCATGAAGCGGTCCGGCACCACGATGCCGCCGCCCGCGCCGCCGCGCCCTGCCGCCGCCACGACCGCCGGTCGCGCCGCGCTCGCCGCGCTCAAGCCCGACGCGGCCCAGCCCGCGGCCGAGGCCCCCAAACCCGCGCCGCCTCCCGCTCCTGCGGCTGCCGCTGCCGAACCTGCGCCGAACTCCTCGGGACCGCCGCGCATCGGCGACGTCATGCTCGAAGCGATCGAGCCGCTCACCGACCTGCCCGAGGACGTACAACGCGCCCTCTCGCGCGCCGCGAAGATCGAGGAGCTCGGCCCCAGCCAATCGCGCGCGCTCGGCGTGATGCTGGTGATCACGGGGGAGGTCTCCGTCTACGCGGACGATGCGACCGTACCGGGCCACGTCGCGGGTCCGCGCTCGTTCCTGACGTCGCGCGGCTCGCTCGAAGGCGGCTTCGCCATGCATTTCGTCACCGGCGCGAGCGGCGCGAAGATCGCCTCGTGGGACGACGCCACCTTCGATCACGCGCTCCGCTCGTGCCCCTGGGTCCTCGACGATTGCAAGGCGACCGCCGATCGTTTGCAGGCGCGCACGGGCCTCGCGATCGGCGCCCTCGGCGGGCTCGACGCGAAGACTCGTGACAGCCTCGCCACGCGCCTCGACATGCGCGTGATCGAGCCGGGCGAGGTCGTCACGCAGGAGAATGATCCGATGCCCGGCCTGATCTTCGTGGTCGGTGGCGGCGTCGACATCCAGGAGGGGGATCCGCCGGCCGTCGTTGGTGAGGCGCGCGCAGGAGAACTCCTCTTCGCGGACGCGCTCTGGGCCGGCGTGCCTGCGCCGCTCACGTCACGCGCGAAGGCTTCGGGCGTGCTCCTGCTCGTCGCGGATCGCAAGCTCGCGCTCGAGCTTGCGGCGGATGTGCCGCTCGTGGCCGAGTTGCTTTCGCGTTGAAGGACTCCCTCACCCCCAGCCCCTCTCCCTCTCGGGAGAGGGGAGAAGAGGGCGGAGAGGACGGAGAGGGGAGGAGAGGTTCAGCGCACGGCGGTCGTCGTGCTCGGCGGCTCCGCCGTCGGCGCGTTCGGGCTTGCGGGATCATGCGCGCTCGCACCGTCCGCGGGGCCCGTCTCTTCGATCATCCAGATGAGCTCGCTGTTGCCTTGGGCGCCGGCGAAGCGGACGCCGAACCACTTCGCTTGTGGCGAGATCGTCGGCCTTCCATCCGCCGTCGATCGCGGAAAGCGGATCCGGAACGCTTGCCTGTGCACCGTGCTGTACGGGAAGTACGTCCGTTCGAGCGCGTTTGGCTTCGTGATCGCGATGATCTCTTCCGGCGCCGTCTCGTTGCCGGTGTCGTCGATCAGCCGCACGATCCACGCGCTGTCGGCCTTCGTCAGATCGTTGAACCGACGCTCGCCGCCGTAGAGCGCCACGAAGAACTGGTGCCGCTGTCGCGTCTCGTCGAGCGTGCGTTCGAGCAGCTTCTTGCGCTGATCGATCGTGAGCCGGTAGTCCTGCACGTACCGCACGACGTAGGCCCAGCGAAAATCCCACGACTCGAACGTCGCCGTCGCCGTCAGGTAGTTTTCGAGCTCGCTCACCGCGAACAGATCTTCGGTGCGCGTCCACTTGCGCAGCACGCTCTCGTAGTCCGTCGCGACGTACTCGCGTGGACCTTCGGCGAGGCTCACGCGCGGCGTCACGCAGCCCGTGGCGCCGAAGAGGAGTGAGGCCGCGAGCGTGGCGCCGAGGAGCGTGCGTTGCATCGTCATCACTTCGACAGCATGTGCGGCACGTCTTTGAAGACCGTGATGTACAGCGCGAGCCCGAGCAGCGTCAGGATGCCGAAGCCGTTCGTGTAGACCTCGACCATCGCGTTCGGCTTGCGCCGCGTCACCGCCTCGTACGCGAGGAACACGAGCCTGCCGCCGTCGAGCGCGGGGAACGGGAGCAGGTTGAAGATCCCGATGTAGGCCGACAGCACGCCGAGCAGCCACAGGTACGCGGCGAGCCCTTGCTTCGCGGCGTCCTCGGTCTCCTTCATCATCCGCAGCGGCCCGCCGAGATCCTCGGTGTTGCCGCGGAAGAGCTGCGACAGACCCGCGCCGATGCTCTTCACCACCTTCGGCGGCTCGGTCAGCGCGAAGATCGCCGCCTCCTTGATCGGCACGGGCAGCTTGTGCGGCGCGACGCCGATCTTGCCCTTGCCGTCCTCGTTCGAGGGCGTGACGTCGAGCGTCTTCCGCTCCTCGTGGTTCTCGTCGACCTTGCGCTCGATCACCACCTTGATCGGCTCGCCAGGACGCTTCGAGATCTGCTCCGCCATCTCGTTCCACGTCGCGACGGGCGTGCCCGCGACCTCGACGATCTTGTCGCCGGCCTGCACGCCCGCCGTGTGCGCCGGCCTTCCGGGCAGCGCGTCGACGTACGTCATGAGCTGACGCTCGTTGTTGATCACGACCTCGGCCGCCTTGCCGCCGTAGAGCGTCGCGCCGAAGAAGAACACCGAGGCGAAGAGGTAGTTCGCGAGTGGGCCGCTGAAGATCGTGACGATGCGGCCCCAAAGGCTGCCGTTCGAGAAGTTGCCCTTGTCCTTCGGGTCCACCTCTTCGAGCGGGTTCATCCCGGCGATCTGCACGTACGCGAGGAACGGGATCATCGCGACCTGGTAGACCGTCGGCCCTTGCTTCTCGGCGTCGTGCTTCCAGAGCCGGAGCTTCACCTTCTCGGCGGCCGAGGTGAACCAGTAGTAGCCGTCCTTCGGGGCGACCTTGAAGAACGTCGGTCCGAACCCGATCGAGAACTTCAGCACGCGCATCCCGAACATACGCGCGGCGAGGAAGTGCCCGCCTTCGTGGACGACCATCAGCAAGGCGAGGGCCAGGATCCCGAACATCGACGTCAGTTTACCTGCCCGGCGGACGATCCGCACGCGCGAGATAAGCTTGGACGACCAGCTTTACCGTGCTTTCAGGCTCGAACGAGGGGGGCGCGGCATGCGCGCGGGCGGGCCCGTCCCCGGGGGGCGGGGAGCGGTGGGGGGGCCGGGAGGCGGGCCGGCCGCGGGGGGCCTTTCAGCTCCCGACGAAGAAGGACACGCCCACGCTGAACATCGGGTAGCCGAGGCGGAACGTGAGGGCGATGTCGTTGTTGAAGTGGATACGCGTGCCGACCCAGATGGCGGGGTCGATGTCGACGTAGCGGAAGGCGCCCTCGCTGCGGACGATGCCGCCGAACTCGCCGAACGCGCTCCAGCTCTTCGTGAGGAAGAAGTTCCACTGCAGCGCCACGGGCGACCAGATCGCGTAGTTGTCGCGGTAGTAGCGGCAGTAGCGACACTCGGTGAAATCGAGGCCGAACGAGATGCCGATCGTGTTGTTGATCTTCTTGATGAACATCGGATCGGCGAGCTCGATCGTGGCGCGGAAGCCACCGCCGAGCTCGGCACCTCGTCCGTAGCGACCGGCGCCGTAGCCGCGCCGGAACAGGATGAAGTTGGCGTGCGGCTCGAGCTCGGCCCGGTAGCTCGGGTGCTGCGAGGGGCTCTTGATCACCCAGTCGACGGCGTGGGCGTCCGGCGAGTACGCCACGAAGGCCCCGGCGGCAGCGAGACCTGCAGCAAGCAAGCGGTGTGTCGTGCGCGTCTTCATGGAACCCTTCGTAGCAAGAGAATTTCCGGAGAGGAAGGAACCAGCATCAACTCGCTCGGTCGGTGGTAACTGGACATTCCAGCGAAACGGCGTTTCTTGCGGTTTTTTGCGTCGAGGGCGGCATTCCCGCAGCAAACGCTCGCCTCGCGGAGGGGATCGATCTACGAGCGGCCCGGTTCGTCCCCGTACCAGCACGCGGACCAACCTCCCGGATCGGCATGTCCTCTCGCACGAGCGCACGTTCCCTCGTCGCGGCCGCGTTCGTCGCGGCGCTCGTGGTCCCCGTGCGTGGCGAGGCTGCCGAGGAGGAAGAACCTGCGAAGCCCGCGCCGCTCGACGTCACCGTCCGCGGCTCCACCGCGCCTGCGTTCGTCACGCGCGCGTCCGTCGACGAACGTGCCCGCGAGCCCATCGACGCGGCTTCCCTCCTCGCCGAGCTGCCGAGCGTACACGTGCGTCGCCTCGGCGCTGACGGCGCGCAGTCCACGCTCTCCATCCGCGGCTCGGCGTCCACGCAGGTCGGCGTCCTGCTCGCCGGCATCCCGCTCACGAGCGGCGCGGATCCTTCGCTCGACGTCGGCTCTCTCCCGCTCTGGCCCGGCGCGAGTTTCCGTGTGTACCGCGGCTTCGCGCCGGCCTCGCTCGGCGCCACCGGCTACCTCGGCGGCGTCCTCGTCATCGATCCGCCGACGCCGCTCGCGGGCGCGCGCACCGAGTGGCAACTGCTCGCGGGCTCCTTCGGCGCGCTCAAGGTCCGCGCCGGCGACGCGCGCAAGATCGGCGACGTCACGATCGGCCTCGGCGTCTTCGGCGCGCGCTCCGATGGGAACTTCCCGTACGAGATCACCAACGCGCGCACGAACAAACTCGACACACTCGAGCGCACGAACGCGGGCGCTGTCTCTGCGGGCGCCATCGGCCGCGTCGCGCTCGAACGATCGTGGGGCACGATCGGCGCGACCTTCCTCGGAGACGCGCGACGCGTGGGTTTGCCCGGCTCGGCCACGTTCCCCACGTTGCTCCCGCGCCTCGAAACGGATCGCCTCGTCCTCGGCGTCGACGCCACCGTGCGTGACGTCGCGCGCGGCTCGCTCCGCGTGCAGGCGTGGGGGCGACGCGAGGGCGCGACCTTCTCGGATCCGAACGGCGAGATCGATCCCACGCGTGTCGCCGTCGACGCACGCCAGTCGATCCTCGCGGCGGGCGGCTCCCTCGGCTACCGCGCCGCGTTCCCGCGCCTCGCGCGATCGAGCCTCGGCGTCTTCCTCGATCTTCGCGGCGAGTCCCTCGCGCCTCCGGAGACGAGCTCCGTGCTCGCGGGCGTCACGGCGTCGCGCCTCGCGGGTGGCCTCGGCGTCGAGCTCGAAGCGCGCCCCGTCGACGCGCTCCGCCTCTTCGCCACGGCGCGCCTCGACGCGCGACGCGACCGCGCGACCGACATCCCTGCTTCGCTCTCCCCGACCGGCGACACGAACCCCACGGCGAGCGACCTCGTCCCGAGTGGCCACGTCGGCGCCTCGTATCGCTTCGCCGATGCGGCGATCCTCTCGGCGCACGCGGGCTTCCTTCGCCGCTTCCCGAGCTTCGTCGAGCTCTACGGCGATCGGGGCAGCTTGCTCGGCGACCCGCGCTTGCGCGTCGAGGGCGCGCTCGCGGCCGACGTCGGCGTGCACGGCGACCTCGCGACGGGGCGCGTCGCGTTTCACTACGAGCTCGTCGGGTTCGTCACCTCGGCGCGCGACCTCATCGTCTTCTTGCCGCTCGGCCGCAGCACGTTCCGCGCGGGCAACGTGGACGCGGCGCGCATCGCGGGCGCCGAGGTCTCGGCGTCGCTCACCTCGACGCACCTCGCGACCACGTTGAGCTACACGCTCATGCACACGGAAAACCTCGGCGAGGATCCGCTCTCGCGTGGCAGACCCTTGCCGGGCCGCCCGCTGCACGACCTCTCGTACGACGCGGCGTATCGATTCGGCCCGGTGCGGCTGCGTTATGGCATCGACGCGGTGGCGGGTACGACGGTGGACACGGCGGGCACGATCCTCGTCCCGCCGCGCCTCTTCCACAGCGCGGGCGCGTCGCTCGACGTCCCGCGCAGCTCGTCGCTGCGGATCGGCGTCGAGGTGCAAAACCTCTTCGACGTACGCACGTTGCGGGTGCCGTCGCCGCTCTCACGGACGAGCGTGGCGGTCCCTGTCAGTGACTTTTTGGGGTTTCCGCTGCCGGGGCGGACGGTGTGGGTGACGCTGAAGTTTCGGGCGCCGTGATCCGCCGCGGCCGTGGCATCAGCCCGTCGCCGGCTCCACGACGGGCGCGGTCATCTTTTTCGCCCGACGCGTCGCGCGCGCGGCGGCGAGGGCCTTCGCGTGGGCGATCGCGTCGTTCAGGGGGGCGAGCAGCGCCCCGTTTTCCAGGGCGACCTCGACGTTCCCCGCCGGCGCGCGAGATTCGAGGAACTTCCGCAGGCGCCCGACCAGGTCGACCCACGCGGCCTCGGCATCCTTGCCCAGGCTGATGTGGTCGCCGATTGCGCCGCGCGCCGTGGCCTTCTCGGCGAGCGCGAGGTCACTCTCTCCGACCGCGAATTCGAGGCGGTCGAGCCATTCCAGGGGAAACGAGATGCCGGCGAGCGTCGACGCGTGCTCGGGCGCGCGCAGGACGGCGAGGATTCTACGAATCTCCTGGTTCTCGTCGGGGACGCGATCATCGAGGAATGCGCGCCCGCGCGGAAATGCGGCGGCGTGGAGCGCGCGGACCGAGGTGACGTGGGGACCTGCGCGGCGGATCGACTCGATGTGGATGTATCCCTCGATGTGCCGCGCGAGGGTATCGACCTCGATATCTGCTTTTTCGCTGCGGTCGCCGTGCGCGGCGCGTGCGGCGCTCGTCTCGTCCTTGCCGACCACGTGGGTTTCGAGGCGCGTGGTGACGGCGTCGAGCGGGGGGATGAAGGCGTCGAGCATGGGCTCGGGCGGGCCTTTTTGGGCGCGGAGGACGAGGTTGTCGTGGAGCTTGCGGCCGATCGTGGCCTTCTGGGCGCGGGAGAGCTTGGCGGGGGAGTTGTTGATCGACATGGCAAACACCTCGCTGAAACGAGCGCGGCGGGATGCCGCGCGGCGGGTTCGAGGGGAGATGCAGCAAGGCGGGTGCCAAGCATGGAAGGAGCGGAAAACGGAGGATGGGCCTGGGGAGTGATCCGAAACGGAGCGAGTGGGTGGTCCAAAATGGAGCGGCAGCGCTCCAGAACGGAGCGGCGATGCGCCGAGCGGAGGTCGGGGCGGTGGGGGACGGGCTCGGCGAGGCGCCGGGGGGAGGTCGGAGCGCTCGGGGTGAGGCGCGGCGACGCGCCAAGGCAGGATCCGGGGGGGAAGGAAGGGGCTTGGCGATGCGCCGAGCGGAGGTCCGGACGGGTCGGGTCGCGCTCGGCGATGCGCCGAGGGGAGGTCCGGGCGGGGCGGAGGGGGCTCGGCGATGCGCCGAGCGGGGGTCGGCGGGACCGGGGGACGGCTTGGCGTAGCGCCGGAGCGTGGTCCGGACGGTCGGGGCGGCGCTCGGCGATGCGCCAGGCCCGAAGGAGCGCGCGGTCCGGGGCGGTTGGCGCGGCGCCGAGGCCGATCTCTCGATTCGTGAAGGGCAGGGGAAAGTGCGCGCCGCTCGAAGCGGTGATACTCCGTGCGCACAACCGCCATGGAGCCCCTTTCCAAGCCGCGATACGACCTCATCGGCCAGGGGTATGCCCAGACCCGCAAGGAGGACCCGCGCCTTCGCGATCGCATCCTCGCGGCGCTCGGTCCAGCCCGCACCGTCGTCAATGTCGGCGCGGGGACCGGCTCTTATGAGCCGCGCGATCGTTATGTGGTCGCCATCGAGCCGAGCGACGTCATGGCCGGGCAGCGCCCTCGCGAGCTCGCCCCTGCGATCCGGGCGACGGCCGATTCGCTGCCGCTGCGTGATGGCAGCGTCGATGCGGCCATGACCGTCCTGTCCGTCCACCACTGGGATGAAGGGCAGGAAGCGGGCGTCCGCGAGATGCGACGGGTCGCGACGGGCCCGGTCGTCATCGTCACCTGTGATCCGGACGTGAGCGGCGCCATGTGGTTGATGGCCGATTACCTGCCCGAGGTCGCGGCGCTCGACCATCGGACGTTCCCTCGCCCGGCGCAGCTCGCGGCCTGGCTCGGCGGCCGCACCGAGGTCCAGGTGGTGCCCATTCCGCGCGACACGTGTGATTGGTCGCTCGTGTCATTCTGGGCGCATCCCGAGCGGGTGCTCGATGAAGACGCGCGGAACGCCACCTCGGGCTTCGCCCGGATGGAGCCCGCGGTCGTGCAGCGCGTGGTCGCCGCGGTGCGCCGCGATCTCGAAGACGGCACCTGGGACGCGCGCCATGGCCATTTGCGAAAGCTCGACGAATACGACGCCGGCCTGCGGCTCGTCCTCAACATGCCTTCTTGACCGGCGTTCCATCCCCGCAGGGGCCCGGCGAAATCCGGAGCGACCGCTCAAGCCCACCCGTACCGCCGATAAAACCACCGCTTCACCGCCTCGACCGTCGCCAGATACGCCGCCACGAGCGGCACGAGGGCCGCGAAAAACACCGGCGGCAGCGGGGCGAATCCCACCTTGGGCCCGATCGGCGTGAAGGGCAGCAGCATCGCGAGCGCCACCACGAGCAGGCTCGTCGCCAGGAGCGCCCGGCTCGGCTTTCCCCGCAGCGGGCTCCCCTGCGTCCGGATCACGAAAATCACGAGCACCTGCGTCGCCAGCGATTCCACGAACCAGCCCGTCTGGAACAGCCGCTCGTCGCCGTGGAATAGCTCGAGGAGCAGCGTGAACGCCGCGAAATCGAAGAGCGAGCTCACCGGCCCGATCACCAGCATGAACCGACGAATGAACGGCATGTCCCAGCGGTGCGGGCGGGCCACGAAGTCATCGTCCACCCGGTCGGTCGGGATCGGCAATTCGGAGAGGTCGTACAGGAAATTGTTCAGGAGGATCTGCGCCGGCAGCATCGGCAGGAACGGGAGGAACAGCGCCGCGCCCGCCATGCTGAACATGTTGCCGAAGTTCGAGCTCGTCCCCATCAGGATGTATTTGAGGATGTTGCCGAGCGTCCGCCGCCCCTCGATGATCCCGTCCGCCACCACCGAGAGGTTTTGCTCGAGCAGGATGATGTCCGCCGCCTCCTTCGCCACGTCCACCGCGCTGTCCACCGAGATCCCCACGTCCGCCGAATGAAGCGACGGCGCGTCGTTGATCCCGTCGCCGAGATACCCGACCACGCGCCCCCGCTTCTTCAAGGCGAGGATCACCCGGTTCTTCTGCGTCGGGTTCAGCCGGCAAAACAGGTTCACGCTCTCCACGCGCGCCCGGAGCGCGTTCACGTCGAGCTTGTCGAGCTCCGTCCCCGTGAGGGTCCCGCGCACCGGGACGCCGAGTTTTTTGCACACGTGCGCGGCCACGTGCTCGTTGTCCCCCGTCACGATCACCACGGACACGCCTGCGTCGTGGAGCGCTCGGAGCGCCGCCCCCGCGCTCTCCTTCGGCGGGTCCTCGAAGGCGGCGAACCCCGCGAAGACGAGCTCGGTCTCGTCGCCGATCACCACGTGCTTGCAATCGGGCGCCTCGGCTTTCCAGGCGATCCCGAGCACGCGGTAGCCCTCCCGCCCGAGGTCCTCGAATCGCTCGAAAAAGGCGCGCCGCGCCGCCGCGTCGAGGGGGCGGACGTCCTCGGGCCCATTCCCTTCGTAATGCGTCGAGAGCCGCAGGATCTCCTCGAACGCGCCCTTCACGACGAGCCGCCTGTCGCCGTTTCGCTGCAAGAGGACCGAGATGCGCCGCCGCTCGAAGTCGAAAGGCACCTCGTCGAGCTTCTCCCAGCCGCGGACGTCGATCGTCTGGTGCCGCAGGATCGCCTCGTCGAGCGGGCTCCGCAGGCCCGACTCGAAATGGCTGTTGAGGTAGGCGAGCTCGAGCACCCGCGCGCTGTCCTCTCCCAGCGGGTCGAGGTGTTTCTCCAGGCGAATGCGCGCCTCCGTCAAGGTCCCGGTCTTGTCCGTGCAGAGCACGTCCATGCTGCCGAGGTCGTGAATGGCCGAGAGCCGCTTGACGAGCACCTTCTTGCGCGACATCCGCAGCGCGCCCCGCGCCAGGGTCACCGAGACGACCATGGGCAAGAGCTCCGGCGCGAGGCCCACCGCGAGCGCAATGGCGAACATGAACGAGGTGAGCCACGTGCGCTCGCGGACCAGGTTCACGAGCAGCACGAACAGCACCATCCACATCGCCAGGCGCAGGATGAGCAGGCCGAAATTACGCGTGCCGAGCTCGAAGGCCGTGGGCGGCGGCTGCCGGGTCAATGCCACGCCGATCTTGCCGACCGCCGTGTTCGTCCCCGTCTGCGTGATCAACGCCTTGCCGCTGCCGCTGATCACGGACGTGCCCATGAAGACCGTCCCCGTCGCGCCGTCCGCATTCGTGTCGTCCGCGCTCGGCCCCGGGTGTTTTTCCACGGGATACGGCTCGCCCGTGAGGAGCGCCTGATTGACGAAGAGGTCGCGCGCTTCGAGGAGCGTTCCATCGGCGGGGACGAGGTCGCCGGCCGCGAGGAGCACGACGTCGCCGGGGACGATCTCCTCGGTGGGCACGTCGCGCGGCGCGCCGTCACGCAGGACGGTCGCGCGGACCCGCGTCGCTTTGCGCAGCTCCTCGGCCGCCCGGCCGGCGCGGTGCTCCTGCACGAAATCGAGCACCACGCTCAAGACCACCACGACCATGATGATCGTGGAGCTCTCGAGGTCCCCCGTCAGCGCCGAGACGACACACGCCGCGAGCAACAGGAGAATGAGCGGGTTCTTGAATCGAGCCAATAACTCGAGGGCGGCGGAGCGGCGCCTCGCCCCGAGGAGCACGTTGCGTCCGTGGAGCGCGAGCTGCTTTGTGGCTTCGGCCTGCGAAAGACCCTGATCCGTGTTCAATGTGCTCCTCCGAGGCCGAGCTCTTCTGCGAGCGCGAGCGTCCTCCGATGCGCCGGCACGTCTTCGAGGAAGCTCCGTCGAAATGCCGGATCGCCGATTCTCTTCGCGGTCGAGAGCAGCCCCTCCCGCGCCGCCGAAAGCGCCTCCCGCGCCGCATCCATGTCCCCCGCCGCCATGCGGGCCTCCACGACCGCGAGGCGAAATCGGCTCTCGGTGAGCCCCATGCATCCCTGCGCCGAGAGCCGTTCGAGGTCCTGCTCGGCGATCCCGCGCGCCTCGGCCGCGCGGCTTTGCCGGATCAGCGCCGTGACGAGGAACGTCGTCGCGGGCAATCGATGGCTCGGCGTGGTCGAAAGGGCCTCGCGCGCCTCGCGCGCCTCGGCCTCGGCGCCGGCGAGGTCCCCCTCGTGCAGCAATGCACTCGCAAGGCATCCGTGGGCGAACCTGGCGAACAAGGTGGAGGCGGGGCAAAGCTCGATGCTCTCGTGCGAAAGGCGCCTGAGCTCTTCGGCGTCGCGGACGTCGCCGAGCATCATCAGGACCCACTGGATGGTGCTCATGGTTTGCGCGAGCATCAGCGGGTCCCCCACGTGCCGGGCGAGGGGCAGCGTATCACGCGCGAGCGCCTCGCTCTTCTCGCGTTGCCCCATCCACATCAGCATGAGCGCGGTGGCACATTGCGTGAATACCAGTTGCCGGAGGTCCCCCACCTCCGCGAAGCCCGCAGCCACCTTGCGGAAGAGGACGTAGGCCTCCCAGGGATCGAGCTCCAAGAACATGAGATGACAGGCCCGGGTCTGATAGGCATGGCAGCGCTCCCGGACGTCCGTCTCGTCCAGCGTCTCCTCGGCGCGCCGCACGTAGGCGAGCATCTCGCGCGCCATCACGCGGTCGCCGGTCACGGCCATTCCGCTGACGATCATCGACGCCATTTCCATCGCGATGGTGCGGGCCGCGTGGTCCGGCTGGACGGCGGCGAGGTCCGCCGCGAATGCGATCACGCGATCCTTTCGGCCAGTGAACATCCAGTACGAGCAGAGGACGAACGTGGCCCTGCACCAGGCGGCGCTGCCGGGCCGCGCGAGCGCCCGCACCTCCTCGCCGAGGCGCAGGACCTCCTCGGTGTAGCTCCAGCGGTAATGGTGGACCATGAGCTGCCAGCTCCGCAGGTCGAGGAGCACGTCCCCGGTCGCCCCGCACGAGACCCCGCGCTCGACATGGGAGAGGACGCCGTCGAGGTCGGAATGCGCGAACGATCGCTCCGCCGCGCGTGTATGAAAATGGAGGGCGCGCGCGAGGTCGCCGCCGCGCTCGAAATGCTCGGCCAGGACCGACGGGTCCTCTTCGCCGCGCCGTTCGAGCCATTGCCCGGCGAGGAGGTGGCCGAGCGCGCGGTCCTCGCCGAGCAGCATCGAATACGCGCCCTCCCGGAGGAGCGCGTGGCGGAAGCGGAACTCCTCTTCGCCGGGGAACCGGCTCTCGCGCACCCGGACGACGAGCTCGCCGTCGATGAGCCGCGAAAACCCCGCCTGCATCTCGATCACGTGATGGCTGTCGCCCATCAAGGCCGCGACCCCGCCGGCCCAGAACGTCTCCCCGAAGACGCTGGCCGCCCGGAGCATGCGCCGCGCCGTGCCGTCGAGCTGCGCGAGCCGCGATTGCACCATGGAGACCACGGTCTCCGGCAGCGCCGTGCGGTTCTCCCCCGTCGCGCGGATGAGCTCCTCCAGGTAAAACGCATTGCCGTCGGAGAGCGCGCAGATCCGCGTGACCGTGTCCTCCGAGGCCGCCTCGCCGAGCACGTACCGGACGAGCTCCTCGCTCGCCCGGAGGCCGAGCTTGCGGAGCCGGAGCTCGTAAAAGCGCCGCTTCGACCAGAGGTTCGGAAAGAGCTCGTGGACCTCCGGCCGCCCGAGCGCGAGCACGAAGAGCGGAGAGCTCCGGCATTCCCGCAGCGCGGCGTCCACGAGCTCGACCGTCGGCCGATCGCTCCATTGCAGATCGTCGAGCACGAGCAGCACCGGCGCCGCGGCGCATTCGGCCTGCAGGAAGGAGAGCCAGGCGTCCTGGATTCGATCCGAAAGGAGCTGGGCATTCTTGCGCGCCTCGCGGAGCTTCGTGTTCTCGGCGTCCGGAAAAGGCACGCCCACGATCTCGCCGAGCAGCTCGGCCACGGGCCGCCCCGCGGGCCCCATGCGCTCCGTGATCCGCGCGATCAGATCGTCCCGCCGCGCTTCGAGCGGCGGACCTTCGCGAAGGCCACACGCGACGCGGAGGGCCTGGCCGAGGAGGCCAAACGCCGAGCTTTGCCGGAGCGGATCGGCGCGCGCATTCCAGATCGAAGGGGGCTCGCTCCGGGCGCGCAGCATACGCAAAAACTCGTACGCGAGGCGCGATTTGCCCATCCCCGGCGGCGCCACGACGAGCAGGGCGTGCGCGATCCCGTCCTCCACGCATTCGTCGAAGAGCTGCGCGACCATGCCGAGGTCGCGCTCCCGGCCCACGCACGGCGTGGCCTTTCCGAGCAAACGTCGCGGGCCCTCCGCGATCTGCCGCCGCACGATCGTGCGCCGCTCGCTCCCGGTAATGGCGCTCCGCGGTCGCTCCGGGGCCGTGGCGTCGTCCATGATCCACGCGCCCGAGAGGGCCAAGGCGACGGCCCCGCCATCGGCCGGCCGGTCTTCCGGGTGTTTCGAAAGCATTCGCATGAGCAGCGCCTCGAGCGCCTCGGGCGCCCCCGGGACGAACTCCCGCAGCCGCGGCGGCTCCTCGAAGAGCGTCTTGCTCATGACGGCGAGGAACGTGCCTCCGCGAAACGCAGGCCGGCCGGTTAGGCATTCGAAGAGGACCGCGCCGAGCGAAAACACGTCGGCCCGCGCGTCGACCGCCTCCCGATCCCGCGCTTGCTCGGGGGCCATGTACCCGGGCGTCCCGAGGATCAACCCCGTATCCGTCAGCCGCGAGGCCCCCGGGAGCTGGGCGATGCCGAAATCGAGCACCTTCAATCCCTCGATACGCCCGCCGACGAGGAACAGGTTGCTCGGCTTGATGTCGCGATGCACGACGCCCCGCGCGTGCATGGCGCCGAGCGCCTCGGCCGCGGCCCGCAGCAATCGAACGCACTCCGCGACGCCGAGCGGGCCGCGCCGGAGGCGGCTCGCGAGGTCCTCCCCTTCGAGCCATTCCATCACGAGCCAGGGCTCTCCGGTCGGCAGGGCCCCGCGCGCCACGTACCGCACGATATGCGGGTGCGACGAGGTGGAGAGGATCTGCGCCTCCCGCTCGAAGCGCTCGGCGGCCTCTTCCCGCCCGACCCGGAGCACCTTCACGGCGAGCCGCTCGCCGGTCGCGTGCTCCCGCGCCTCGTAAATCTCTCCCATCCCGCCGGTCCCCGCGAGCCGCACGAGCTCGAACCGCCCCCCCAGGGTGTCTCCGATCCCGAGCATGTCCTCTCTACTCTACCTTCGCCTCGAACCGGCAACGCTACCATTGCCTCCCGCGCGTCGCGAGGTTATGCGCGAACGTACGGCCATGACCACTCCCGCCGAGCCTGCCGAGACCGAGACGGAGATCCCGCCGGAGCTCGTCCCCAAGAAGCGCCGCTTCTGGCCCATCGCCGGCGCGCTCGCCGCGCTCGTGGGCGTGGCCGGGTTCTTCGGCCTGCGCTCCCTCGGCGAGCCCGAGCCCTTGCGTGTCATCGTCGCCGTCGACCTCGACGGTCACTTCTGGGATGGCTCGCGGGCCTCGGCGATGCTCGTGAACGAGCTTTGCCAGCGCCTCGACGCGATCGGCTTCGAGCCCGTGCGCGCCGGCGACCCCGCGGTGCTCGAAGTCCTGCGGGAATCCGAGAGCCCCGAGGAGGCCGCGAAGAAGCTGCGCGCCGCGTTCGTCGTCAAGGCCAAGCTCACGCCGGAGATGATCGAACACCCCGTGGAAGGCGGCTACTTCGAGCTCCGCGCCGATGCCTCGCTCGAAGTGCACCACGTCCGCGACGAGGTCGCGCAGACCGGGCGCCTCGTCGGCTGGTCGGGCGGCAAGCAGAAGGCCGAGGCCTTCCGCCGCCTCGCCGACACGCTCGCGCTCCAGGCCTTCGATCAGGTCGTGCCCCACCTGATCAAGCACCCGGCGATCCAGGCCATTTTCCAGGGCAATGACATCAAGCTCGCCGACCACGTCGCCAAGGCGAAAAAGTACGTCGAGGTCCGCGGCGGTCGCCTCGAGGACGCGCAACGCACCTACGAGGACCTGGAGAAGCGCCGCAAGGAGTTCGACAAGGGCCCCGCGAAGGTCACCTACCACAGCGTGCTCGGCGCCGACGACGCGCTCGGCGGATCGGCCGCGCCCGGGTTTCTCGTGAAGACGGCCGACATCACGCCGTTCGTCGCGCCGCGCACCATGAACCTCACGTGGATCACGGGGCTCGAAACCCTCGAATGGCGACAGCCCGGCGGCGAACGGAAGGTGCTCTGGAGCGGATACCATCTCTTCAGTTATCCGGCGGCCGCCCCGGACGGCGGGCGTGTCGTGTTCGCGGAGGACCTGTTCGGCTGGGCGAAGACGCTCACCGTGGTCGACCCCGACGGCAAGGCGCGGCGATTGCGCATCGACGAGGAGCACCGATTCTCCTCGCCCGAGGTCGCGCCCGGCGGCAAGGCGGCGGCGCTCTACGATCGGCCCTGCCGTGATTGTCCGGGCAACCTTGCCGTCGTCTCGCTCGACGACGGCAAGACGCTGTACGAGCGCGGGCCCGAGGGGGGCTTTTTCTCGGGCTTCGCCTGGCTCGACGCGAACCGCCTCGCGTTCCTGCACATGCCCATTGCGCAGGAAGAGCCGCTCGTCTTGGGCGCGGGGGCAGGCGAGCCCGCGCCCAAGCCTTTGCACCAGACCTTGTACGTCGCCGACCTCGGCGCCTCGCCGCCCGCGGTGAAGGCGCTTTACGAGGTGCCCGAGTTCACTCGCTTTTCGACCCTCGACGCGAGCCGCGACGGGAAAAAGCTGGTCATGGAGGGGACGAACCTCTCGATCTTCGACGTGGAGGCGGGCAAGCTCCTGAACTTCGCGACCGGGTCGGTCTCGGAAAACCCGAGCTTCTCGCCCGACGGCAAGCTCGTCACGTTCACCCAGGGCGGGGACGTGTACATGTTCGACATCGAGCAACAGGCCGTCCGTCGATTCACCCAGAACCCCTGGAACGAGCGATATCCGGCCTTCTCCGAGGACGGGGCGCGGATCTATTTCGAGTCCTTGGGCACGGATCCGAACTACGAGCGTCGCACGATGTCGCTCATCGGCTCCGTCGCGGTCAAGGACGCCGGACCGCCGGAGCCCGCGCCCGTGCCTTGACGCTCGGATCCCTTCCCCTTATCCCTTTTCAGGCAGACGTCAGCATGTCCCAGCAGCGGATCGTCCTCGTCACCGGCGCGACCGACGGAATCGGACGCCAGACCGCGCTCGAGCTCCTTCGCCGCGGCGCCCGCGTCCTCGTGCACGGGCGGACCGCGGCGAAAGCGAAGGCCGTCTGCGAAGTGCTCGCCAAGGAGAGCCGATCGGGTGATCTCGTCCCCGTCGCCGCCGATCTCTCGTCGATGGCGGCGGTCCGCGCGCTCGCCGCGGACGTCATGGCCCACGTGGAGCGGCTCGACGTGCTGCTCAACAATGCGGGCGTCTTCATGCACGAGCGAAAGCTCACGGAGGACGGATTCGAGACGACGTTCGCGGTCAATCACCTCGCGCCGTTTTTGCTCACGCATCTGCTTTTGCCGCACCTGCGCGAGAGCGACGGCGGCCGCATCGTCACCGTGAGCTCGATCGCCCATGCCCGCGGGCAGATCGATTTCACGGACCTCACCTCGGAGCGGTATTTTCACGGTTATACGGCGTATGCCACGTCGAAGCTCGCGAACGTGCTTTTCGCCTATGAAATCGGCAGGCGCCTCGCGGGGACGCGCATCACCTCGAATGCGCTGCACCCGGGCGTCATCGGCACGAAGCTTTTGCGCAGCGGCTTCGGCATGGGCGGGGGCACGGTCGTGCAGGGCGCCGCCACGTCCGTCCGGCTCGCGATCGACCCCGCGCTCGCCGGCGTCACCTGCAAATACTTCTCCGACGAGCACGAAGAGGCCTCGTCGAAGGCTTCGCACGATCGCGCGCTTCAGCGCCGGCTCTACGAGGTCAGCGCGAAGCTCGTGGGCATCGAGGGTCTGCCGGACGTCACGTAGGGTGAGTTTCGCCCCTTGTGGCGCTCGCCCTTGTGTGTACACTCCGCGCCAAACCGAACAGGGAGACCATCCACCATGGCGACGATCACGCTGAAGGGCAATCCGATTCACACGGCCGGCGATCTGCCGAAGCAGGGGAGCGCGGCGCCCGATTTCCAGCTCCTCCGGGCGGACCTCTCCCGGGCCTCGCTCTCTTCGTTCTCGGGCAAGAAGATCCTCAATATCTTCCCGAGCATCGACACGCCCGTCTGCGCCATCTCGGTGCGCAAGTTCAACAAGCTCGCCTCCGAGAAGGGCGTGACCGTGCTGAACATCTCCGAGGACCTGCCCTTCGCGCAGAAGCGCTTCTGCGGCGCCGAGGGCATCGACAAGTGCGAGTCGCTCTCCGCGTTCCGCTCCTCGTTCGGCAAGGATTACGGCGTCGAGATCACCGAGGGCCCCTTCGCCGGCCTGACGGCGCGCGCCGTGGTGGTCCTCGACGAGGGCAACAAGGTCATCCACGCCGAGCTCGTCCCCGAGATCGCCCAGGAGCCGAATTACGACGCAGCGATCGCCGCCCTCGGCTGATCCCTCCCCGCCTCGCTCCCTTCGCGCCTTCCCCGCGAAAAAGATTACACATTTCCAGACATTGACGCCGCTTCCAGGCGCCCTGACAATCTGGCGCATTGCGTCGAGCCCGCGCCGATCGGAAGGCGACGGCCCGCGCTCGACGGGAGATGGCGTATGAGGAAGCTTGCGCTTGCGGTCGTTGTCATGTCGGGTCTCGCTTCCGTGGGGGGATGCACGGTCACGCAGTACGAGCCGCCGCCTCCACCGGGATTGGGCGAGGGCTGCACCCCGGCGGTGACTTGCACCGGGACGCCTGTTTCCGTCACGCACGGGGTCGTCACCCCGAAGGACGACGGCTTCCACGCCGTCGCGGCCTCGAACGAGGGCGTGGTGTTTCTGGGCGGCTTCGGTTCGGGCGCGACGGAGGGCGACGGCACGCCGAAAGAGGGCCGCGCCTTGCTCACCCGACGCAGCCCGGAAGGGCAGATCGAGGATTGGTCCAGCAAGTTCGTGCCGGGGCCGGATGGCTCGCTCGTCCAGATCGCGGGCCTCGCGGTTGCGCCGAACGGGGACGTCGCGGTGGCCGGTTATTTCAATGGCACGCTCCAGCTCGGGATCGAGTCGTTCTCCTCGACGTCGAACTCACGGGACGCGTTCCTTGCGGTGTTCGACGCGAAGGGCGCGCTCCGATACGTCAAGGCCTTCGGGGATCAGGCCTACCAGGCGGCGCACGCCGTCGTGTTCGATCCGGAGGGCAACGTGTACCTCGGCGGCTCGTTCGCGGGGGTGGTGAATTTCGGCGGCAAGGAAGGGCAAGCGCTCGAGGGTTTGGGGATGGGCGACGGGTTCGTGGTGTCGTACAAGCCCGATGGCACGTTCCGCTGGCAGGTGCCGGTGCTCGGCGAGGGGTTTCAGGCGGTCTACGCGCTCGCGGTCACGAACGACGGCGACGTCATCGCGGCCGGGCGCATGGAGGGGGAGAGCTCCCTCGGGCCGATCGAGAATGCGCTCACCCAGGGGATTGACATGTTCCTCGCGCGCCTCGACGCGGCGTCGGGCGAGGTGGGATGGGCGCAGCGGATGGGCGGGCCGGGTGATCAGCTCGTCGACGCGATCGACATCTCCGAGAAGAGCGGTGAAATCGCGCTCGTCGGCAATTTCCGCGGCGGGGCGATGGACCTCCTCGGCAAGCAATACACGAACAATGACATGGTATGGGACATGGTCGCCGCGTTTTATTCGCCGGTGGACGGCGCGCTCCTCCGGAGCGCGGCTTTCCAGGGACCCGGCATCCAGGCCGGCACGGGCGTCGCGTTTGATCCGGCCGGGGATGTCGTCATTGGCTGCACGTTCTCGCAGCAGCTCCAGCTCGGCATCACGGTCCTCCAGACGTCGGGCGGGTTCGACGCCGACGCTTGCGCCTTCAAGCTGCGGGGCGGCACCCTCGAGGTGGTCTGGGGCCACGACTATGGCGACGGCTGGGCGCAGGGGATCACCGCCGTCGATGTTTCCCCTTTGACGGGCCGACCGCTGCTCGTCGGCGGCTTCCAGAGCAAGCTCGCGGGCGTCCTCCACGAGCCCCAGAGCGCCGGCGGGTTCGACGCGTTTTTCGTCGAGCTCTCGCCCTGACCGCGGCGCGCTTCAATCGGCCGGCGCTTCGTCCCCGCGCCGGAGCACCTCGCGCGCCACGATCTCCGTGAGCGTATAAATCACGAATGCATCCTGATCGTCGATCGGCTCCTCGTTGTCGCGTGCGTGGATCTTCTTTCGCCGCTCGTTGATCGCGCCGAACACGCTGTCCTCGAACTTCCCGATCCGCTTGTGCTGCCGGCACGCTTGCACGAGCTCGCCGAGCGTCGCCTTGCCGATGTCCTTTCCGCCGACCTGCGTCACGGGCGGCGTCACCCGCGACAGGAGTCGCTTCAGCATCATCTCGGCGAGCCGCGCGCACGCCACGACGACCCGTTGCGGCTCGCGTGCTTCGAGCGAGAGCCGCGCCGAGGCGAGCTCGCGCAAGGTCTCCCGATCGTCGGTGTCCCACGTGAACAGCGAGACCGGCAAGGCGAGCGTATCCGTGGCGAGCGTCGTCAGGACGACCTGCGGCCCGTGCATCTCCTCGACGAGCTCGAGGTAGCCGAGCGCCACGAGCTTCTGCAATCGCAGCATGAGGTCGCGGTGGCCGATGCCCATGTCGTTGATCATCACCCGCGCGATGTCGCTCCCGCTCTTGCCGACGAGCTGGAGCACCCGATAATCGAGCGTATCGAGCGGCCGCGTCGCGCCTTCGACGGATTCGCTCCGGAGCACCTCGCGCGCCCTGCGCAATGAATCCGCGTCGAACCCGTAAAACCACGCCTGGTGGTGCAAGACGAACGGAATGAGCACGGCCGACAGCACGGACAGGACGACGTCGAAGACGAAATGCGGCAGGGCCAGCTTGGCGGGCCAGGCGACGAGGACGAGGCCGTCGAGGCCGACGATGCTCTGCCAGATCGAGGTCAGGGCAGGGTAAATCGCGAGCAGCGTCCGGTGCTGCCCCGCGGTCACGTCCGTGACGCCGAGGCGAATCAGGATCAACACGGCCGGAAAACACGCGAGCAGGAGGAAGACCACGCAGAGCCGCGCGAAGAAGCGCGCCTGGGCCACCGCGGAGGCGTCGATCCACATCGGCTCGAGCAAGCGGGCCGCGAACGGCAGCGCCATCGCGCACAGGATCACGGGCAACATCGAAAGGAAGCGGCGGTCCTTCAGGGCGGCGACGTCGGCGAGCGGGCGCCTTGCGCTCGTCCCGGACTTCTCTTCCGTGGACCTCGGGGCGGACAGGGCCGTCATGGCGGCGAGGATATCCTCGTCCCGGAAAAAAGTTGGTCACAGAAAGGCCCGACCTCGCCACGTGGCGATCGCGCGACGTTCGCGCGCGGAGGAGGGAGCAGCGATGGTGAACGTGTGGAAGGTCTCGACCCTGGTACTCGCGGGAGCGCTCGTCGTCGTCGTCGGCCGGGGCGCCGTGCAGGAGTCGGCCGCGTGTGACGCGGATCTCCCGACGGCCGAGCAGATCACGCGGCTGAAGCTCGCGCGGGGATTCACGTTCCTCGAGCGCGCCGAGCAGGAGATCGAGCAAGCCAGCGCGGCCCGCCCCCGGGAGCGCGCGAATGCGCTCGCCCAGATCGCCAAGGCCAAGGCCTCGATCGAGCTCGCCCTCAGCCTGGTCGCCGAGCCCGAGCCTCGGCCCTTGCCCACGCCGAAGCCCCTGCCGCGCCCGCTCCCGCGCAAGAACCCCGAGACGCCGGCCACCCAGGCGGCGGGGACGACGGTGCCGGCGGGCATGGTGAACCCGTTCCTGGTCTCGACGCGCAAGGATCCGCTGAACACCCGCAACTGAGCGCGCCGCCACGAAAAGTTGCTCGCCCTCGCAAACCCGGACGCTCGATCGCGGGTCGAAGGGCCATGGCCTACCGCGACGACGAGCACGCCCTGCAGACGAAGAAGGCTGAAATCGAGGGCCGCCTCCAGCAAATCGAGGCGCAGCGGCGCGAGCTCGAAGACCTGACGCGCGAGGAAGCCGACCTCGGCAAGGAGCTCGCGGACGTAAATCGAAGGCTCGAAGAGAAGCGGCGCTTGCCCTTGCTTTCGCGGGTCGAGGTCGCGGCCCCCTGCCCGGCCGATTGGGCTTCGATGGTGGGCGACGATCGCACGCGCTTCTGCCCGTCTTGTGAAAAGAACGTCTACAACCTCTCGGCCCTGACGGCGCAGGAGGCCGAGCAGCTCATTCGCGAGAAGGAGGGCAACCTCTGCGTCCGGTACTTCCAGCGCAAGGACGGGACGGTGATGACGGACGATTGTCCCGTGGGTGTGCGCAGGCGGCGGGTGCGGCGGTCGGTGGCCGCAGCGGCCGTGACGGTGGGCGCGGTGGGCGCGGGGGTCGCGGGGCTCATGGCGGGCGCGCAGTTCGTTCGGGACTACGATACGCTGCTGCTCGACTACGCGCCCGAGCGCAAGGGACGGACGCCCGAGGTCATGGGAGAGCTCACGCAGGAGCAATTCCTTATGCGGGACGAGATGGCCGGGAAGGCACCGAAGAAGCCCGGGGAAAAACCATAGGTGCGGCGGAACGCGACGTCACGGAGCGCCTCCCTCCCTGCGAATCGTTGTCGTTGACAACACGCGCGGCATGCGGCAATCGTGTCCGGCCCATGACGTTCGTGGAGGGGATGTGAATCCATTCGAAGGCAAGAGTTCGTTCGACGGCGAGACATTCGACAAGGTCACGCTCGAACGAGCGGACCTCCGTGATCGCGAGTTTTCCTACTGCGTATTTCGACGGTCCAGGCTCAGCGAGGGCCGATGGACGCGGACGCGGCTCGAGGGCTGCACGTTCGAGGAATGTGATTTGCGTCAAGCGGACGTCACCATGCTCTCGCTGCGGGGCGTGACGTTCAAGGCTTGCAAGCTGATGGGGATCAACTGGACGAAGATCGCAAAGTTCCCCGACGTGTCGTTCGAGGACTGCGACCTCCGGTACACCGTGATGGACTCGCTCGCGCTGCGCAAGACACGCTTCACGCGGTGTGCAATCACCGAGGCGGTCTTCGCGGCGACGGACCTCTCCGGCGCCGTGTTCGAGGAGTGCCGATTTGGGGGGACGCGCTTCGACGAGTGCGACCTTCGCAATGCGCAGTTCCCCCGCTGCTCGGACCTGTTCGTCGATCCGGCGAGGAACAAGGTGAAGGGCGCCCACGTCCCGCTCGATACGGCGATCCTCCTCGCGACCTCGTTTGGCATGCACGTGCTCGGCTTCGGCGAGCAACGAGACGCATGAACGCGCCGCCCGGCGGCGGTCGTTACCCGACCCGCGCCGTCACCGCCCGAAGGATTTGCTTCTGTACCGCCGCGAAGAGCGCGAGGACGGGCAAACTCAGAATCACGTTCCCCGCCATGACGATGTGCCAGCGCACGCCGGTGCCTTGCTCGCGGAGCAGGGCGACAGCGAGGGGCAAGGTGCGCACGTCGTCGTCGGTCGTCATGACGAGCGGCCAGAAATAATCGTTGTAATGAAAGACGAAGCTGAAGAGGAACAGCGACGCGAGGGTCGGCCGTAACATCGGGGCGAGCAGGCCGTAGACGATGCGAAGCTCGCTCGCGCCGTCGAGCCGCGCCGCCTCGATCATCTCGTCGGGCACGGAGAGCAGCGCTTGCCGCACGAGGAACGTCCCGAGCGCGCTCACGCCGAACGGCAGGATGAGCGCCGCGAACGTGTTCACGAGGCCGATCGGGCCGAGCATCGAAAAGACGGGGACGAACGTGACCTGCGCCGGAATGAGGAGGCACGCGAGCACCAGGGCAAACGCGACCTTCTTGCCGACGAAATGCAATTTGGCGAGCGCGTATCCCGCGGGCAATGCGAGCAGGATTTGGAGGAGCGCGATGGCCACGGCCATGGCTGTCGTGTTGAGGAAATAACGGCCGACGGGGATCGTCCGGAGGACCTCGCGGTAGGCCTCGAACTGGATCGATTTCGGGATCGGCCACGCGGGCGCCGCCACGATTTCCGGCAAGGTCCGGAGCGAGGTCAGCACCATCCACGCATACGGCCCGAGCCAGAGCAGGGCCACGACGGCGAGCAGGACACGCGAAAAGGCGGGTCTCATGCGCGCCTCGCGCCCGTCTTGCCGAGCCGCCAGGAACCGAGCTGCAAGGCCGTGAGCCCGAGCAGGAGCACGAAAAACGCGACGGTCATCGCGCTCGCCCGCCCCACGCGCAGGTTCACGAAGACGTGCTCGTAAATCGCGTAGACGAAGACCGTCGTCGATTTCACGGGCCCGCCCTGGGTCATCACGCGGACCACGTCGAAGGCCTGGAACGAGAGAATGAGGCTGGTCGTCCCGACGAACGAGGCGCTCGGGCGCAGCATGGGCCAGGTGACGTGGAGGAACCGCGAAAACGGCCCGGCGCCGTCGAGCGCCGCGGCCTCGTGCAAGGAGCGCGGGATGTCCTGCAATCCCGCCAGGAAAATCACCATCGAATACCCCGTGATTTTCCAGACGCTCACGGCCGCGAGCGTGTAGAGCGCGACCGCGGGATCACCGAGCCAGTTCTTGGGCGTGATGCCCATTGCGCGGCAGAGCGTCGAGAGCAGCCCGCCGTCCGCGTCGAGGATCCACATCCAGAGCAGGGCCACGGCGACCCACGAGACGACGTACGCGCTGAAGACCGCGCCCCGCACGAAGGCATAAAGCTTCCCGGGTCGATCGAGCGCGAGCGCGAGGCCGAGCCCGAGCGCGAGCGAAACGACGACGACCACGACGCTGTACGAGAGCGTCCGCCCGATCGTGCCCCAGAGCTCGCCGCTCGCGAGGATTTGTGCGTAATTGGCCGTGCCCACCCATTCGGGGGGCGTGAGCATGTCCCAGCGGTAAAAGCTGTTCTTGAAGACGAGCGCGAGCGGCCAGAAAAAGAAAAGGCCGAGCACGAGCGCCGTCGGGGCGAGGAAGAGGTAGGGATCGAGCGGGCGCTTCGGCTTCATGGCTCCCTCGCCGCGCGGCGCGCCTCGTCGAGCGTCGCACGCGCGTCCCGCCTGGCGAGGACCGCCTCTTCGAGCCGCGGCTGCACCGCCTCGCGCTGGATGCGGAACAAGGACGGCGCCCACGGCCACGCGAAGGCGTCCTTCAATTGATCGAGCGCGACCCGGTCATTCGGGTGCGCGTCGTAATATCCGCTCGCTTCGAGCTCTGCGAGCCCCTTTTGCGACACGGGCAGATACCCCGTCCGCGTGGCCCATTCGTTTGCCTGCCGCGGGAGCATCATCCATTGCAAAAACGCGTGGGCCGCGGGGCGCTCGCGCTCCGCCGAGGCGGCTGGAATGACGAACATCGTGCCGCCCGTGGGCACGCTCTTCCGCACGTCCCCCGGCAGCGGCGCGGCGCCGACCGGGAACTTCGCGTTCGTCTCGAGGTACTTGAGGAACGCGGTCGAGGTCCAGATCATGGCCACCCGGCCCGCGAGGAAATCGGTGTTCGTCGCCTGCCAGGCATTGTAATCGCGGCCCGGCGGCGGCTTCATCGTGCGCTCCTCGTGCACGAGCCGCTGCCAGAATTCGAGCGCGCGCACCCCGGCCTCGCCGCCGAGCGACGGCGCCCCGTCATTCTCCACGACGGTCCCGCCCGCCTGCCCCACGAGCGCCACCCAGAACCACCAATCGATGGGGCAGGCGAATCCGTGGCGCGTCACGGTGCCATCGTTCGCCCGGACCGTCGCCGCGCGGGCCACGGATTCGAGCTCTTTCCAGGTCGTCGGCGGGTGCAGGCCGAGCTCGTCGAAGATCGCGCGGTTGTAATACGCAATCGGCGTCGACCGATTGAACGGCGCGCAGACGATGGGCCGCTCGCCGCCGCGCACGAAACACCCGGTTTGCCCGAGGGCGGGGACGATGTCGCCGGTCACGTGGTTCGCTTCGTCGACGGGCAGCAGTGTCCCGGCCTGTGCGAGGTAAGGCACGACCTCGCCGACGACGTGCGTGAGCGCCGGCGCCGCGCGCGCCGCGATGGCCGTGCGGAGCTTCGCCAGGGCCTCGAAGTAATCGCCCTGGTAAATGGCCTTGATGCGATACGTGGTTTGCTCGGCGTTGAACCGATCGACGAGCGAGAGCAAAACCTCGCGGTTCGTGCCGCCGTACGCGAACCAGAGTGACGCCTCGCCGTCTTTGCCGCCGCGCGCGCAGCCCGCCCCCGCCAGGGCGGCGAACGACGAGGCGAGCGTGAGGAGCGCGTCCCTGCGCCCGAGGCGCACGCTCATCCTCGCGCCTCCGCGACCCTTCGGCCCGTCTGGGCATCGAAGAACAAGCAATGGCGCGGCTCGACCGCGGCGACGAGCGTATCGCCCGGCGAAAAGGTCCCCCAGCCGGGCATACGCGCCGCGATCCTCGTCCCCGATGCGTCGAGGTAAAGGTACGTCTCGGCGCCGAGCGGCTCGGCGTGCACGACCTTCGCGGAGATCGGAATGTCGTCCGGGCGTGGTTTGTCTTTCACGATCGATACGTGCTCCGGCCGGATCCCCACGACGACACGGTTCGGCAGGCCGAGCGTCATCGGCACCGAAAAAAGGAGGCTCGGCGCCTCGATCGTCCCCGCGTGGTACGTCGCCTCGATGCGATTGATGGCCGGCGTCCCGAGGAACGAGGCCACGAAGACATTGGCCGGCGCCTCGTAGATGTCCTTCGGCGTCCCCACCTGCTGGAGCACGCCGCTCTTCATCACGGCGATGCGATCGCCGATCGTCATGGCCTCGACCTGATCGTGCGTGACGTAAATGCTCGTCACGCCGAGCCTGCGCACGAGCGAAGCGAGCTCGACACGCAGCTCCGCCCGGAGCGCGGCGTCGAGGTTCGAGAGCGGCTCGTCGAAAAGAAACACCTTCGGCGACCGCACGATCGCTCGCCCCATCGCGACCCGCTGCCGCTCCCCGCCCGACAGCTCCCCCGGACGTCGATCGAGGAGCTTCGACAAACCGAGCATCTCCGCCGCCTCGAGGACCTTTTTTTCCTGCTCCGGCCGCGGCACGTCGCGCATTTTGAGAGGGAATGCCAGGATCTCGCGCACCTTCATGTGCGGATAAAGGGCATACCCCTGAAACACCATCGCGACGTCCCGATCCTGCGGCGCGACGTGCGTGACGTCGCGCCCGTCGATCAGGATCGTCCCCGCGTCGGGCTTGTCGAGCCCCGAGACGAGGCGCAACGTCGTCGATTTGCCGCAACCGGAGGGGCCGACGAGCACGAGCATCTCGCCGTCGCGCACGTCGAGATCGAGTTTGTCGAGGGCGGGGATTTCGGTGCCGGGGTGCCGGCGGACGAGGCCACGAAGCTCGATCGTCGCCATGGCTCAGGTACCGACGACGACGAGGCTCGGCACCTCGGCCGCGCGCGCGAGCAATCCCGCCTTCGGCCGCACCCCGACCGGCACGCGTGAAGCCGCGAGCATGGGCACGTCGTAACTCGAATCCCCGAATGCGCCGAGCAGCGTGCCGCCGGGGCAAGCCTCGCGCAGCGCGACGGGTTTGTCATCGCCGTACACAGGCCGCCCGGCGAGCTCGGCCGCGATGCGCCCGTCCTGCAAACGCGGCGTCATGGCGACGACGCGATTCGCCGGGATTCCGAGGAGAGCGACGCCAATCTCGACGATCCAGCGCGGCGAAGCCGAGACCACCCATACGGGCACCTGTTCGGCTTCGGCCCAGGCAAGGACGGGCGAAAGAAATCGATGCAGCCGCGCGTCGAGGCCCCGCGCAGCGACGACGCGCCGGGCAAAGCTCTCCGCTTCTGCGAGGGAAAACCCCGCGAAGACCCAGGCCATCATGGCGAAGGCGCGCACTTCTTCATACGTGCCGCCTGCGAGCGCGCGGTAAAGGCCTTGCGCGATGTCGGTCGTGCTGCCATCGGCGCTCGTGCCGGCTTCTCGGGCTTCGACGAGCAGCGCCGCGCGCGCCTCTTCGCGCACCGCTTCTTCGGCGATCAACGCCTCGAACAGATCGTTGCCGACGTCGCCGCTCCAGAGCGTTCCGTCGGCGTCGAACGCGAGGACCGGGTCCTCCTCGCGCGGGAGCGCCGCGCGCGCGGCCGCGAGGCGCCGAACGACGCCCTCGGGGGTCTCTTGGATCGGGGTTCGACCTTCCTGCACGGTCTCCCCCTACCACATCCGCGGCGCGGCGGGACATACGGCCAGCGAGCGGACGCGTCCGTCGCAGTCCTTGCGCCGCCACGCACGCCTTGCGTTCTTTCGGGACGCGGCTTGCGTCCCTCCGGGACATGGATCCGCCGCGTGCGCGTGTTTTCCCCGGCGTTTTACGTGGACCGGCTCCGCGGCACGCTCGTTGCGAAGGCAGCTTTCCCATGAACACCCGACATGCCGTCGTCTGGCTCGATCACAATGAGGCCCACATTTTCCACCTCACGCCCGAGAGTTATACCGGGGAGGTGATCAAGTCGCCGCACGCGCACACGAAGCTTCACCGCAAGGCGGGGCCGACGGCTTCGTCGGGGCACGCGGGCGAGGACCAGCATTATTATCACGACGTCGCGACGCACCTCGCCGGCACCGAGGAGATCCTCGTCGTCGGCCCGGCGAACGCGAAGGTCGAGTTCGTCCGGCACCTCGAGAGCCACCACCAGGACCTGAAATCGAGGGTCGTCGCGGTGGAGACCATGGATCACCCGACCGACAAGCAGATCGCCGCCCACGCGCGCACGTATTTCAAGAAGGAGGGCACGCTGTAGCGAGCGTCATCCTTCGAGCATACGCGCGAGGCCGCGGAGCGGGATGGCGATCCAATCGGGGCGATTGTCGAGCTCGTAGCCGATCTCGTAGATGCACTTCTCCAGGACGTAAAAATCGAGGAGGAGGTCGGTGTCGGGATCGTTTTTCGGGAGGAACTCGCTCCCCGCGGCCGCGCCGAGGTAGCCGCCGAGGTAAACGGCCTCGGCCCACGCGACCCAGGCGTTCGTCCAGGGTTCGAGCACGGGCCGGTCCTCGGGCCGCGCGCGGCCCGAGGCGAGGGCGGAGGCCGCCGCATAATCGAAGGAGCGGAGCATGCCGGCGACGTCCCGGAGCGGCGTGCGGCGGTAGCGGCGCGTCGCGAGCGGGCGCGTGGGTTCGCCCTCGAAATCGATGAAGATGAAATCCTCGCCGGTGAAGAGGACCTGGCCGAGGTGGAAGTCGCCGTGACAACGGATCCGCGTGGCGTCGACCTTGCGCGCGCCGATTGCCTTGAACCGCCGATCGACCTCGTCCTCGCGACGCGTGAGCTCCCGCGCGAGCTCCTGCACGCCCTCCGGCAAGGTGTGCGCGCGGCGGCGAAGCGCGTCGAAGGTGCGCGCGAGCATCGTGTGCGCGGCTTGATAAAGCGATTGCTGATGCAGCGTGGAGTAGGGCTCGCGGCCGAACGTGGTGTCGGTCGTGTCGGCCGCGAGCGTCGTGTGGAGCTCGGCCGTTCTCTGGCCGAGTTTGTTCAGCCAAACCCCTTGCGCGCCGAGCAGGTCGTGCGCGAGCGACGGTAGCGGCGTCCGCGCGCGCTCGGTGAACGTGCCTCGCGGCAGCGTCGGCGTGGCGCCGGCGCGCGTGGCCTCGTCGGCGAGGACCCGCTCGAAGAAGAGGTCGAGGGATTCGAGCGCGGCCTGGAATGCGTTCCCCCGGCTCGGCACCCATTGCTGGACCATCGCGAGCACCGTCCGGTCGCGCCCGGTGGCCTGGTATTCGATCGCGCCCCCGAGCCGCGGGACGTTCGGGTAGCCGCGCGCGTCGAGGAACGCCTGGACCTCGAATTCGGGATTAATGCCCTCCTCGACCTGGCGGAAGAGCTTGAGCATCACGGACTCGCCATACACGACGATGCTGTTCGATTGCTCGGCCGAGAGGAGCCGGCCGCGCTCGGTGGCCTCCTCCGGGACGCTTTGCAGGAAGGGGTGTGGGGTGAACCGGAGCTCGCCGCGCATTCCGGCGAATCTCGCGCCCTGGCGCACGTAGGCGAGGAGCGCATTCGTGAGATCGGGGTCGACGAGCGCGTCGATGAGCGTGCCTTCGACGACCTCGGTGTGGCCATTGCTCACGTGCAGCCGGACGGCTGCGATGACGGCGTGGGCCGCGTTCTCTTCAATCTCGCGCGCGCGCTCGCCCGAGGCGAAGGTGATGGGCAGGACGTACGTCTCCGGGGGCCCGGAGGCGAAATCGACGCGGACGAAGAGCAGCCACGCGAGCGGGGCCTCGGGGGCGCCGAGGGGAATGGCGTCCAGGATCGAGGCGCTCGAACGCGTGCGGCCCTTGCTGCGGAAATACCGCCGCGCCGCGAGGTAATTGCAGAGGACGCGCTCGAGCGCGCGCCGCCCCTCGGGTCGCTTCACGAGGCTCTCGATGGTCTGGTAGGCGAGCAGGACCGGGAGCCGCTCGCGTTCCGCGATCGTGAGCGGCGCGGTGCGTTCGAGGCCGAACCAGAAGAAATCGTGCGGCCCGAGCGAGAGCGGGTATTTGCCTTCGACCTCGGGGAAGCGGGTCCGACCGAAGAGCTCCGTGGGCACCATGCCGCGGAATCGCGAGAGGTCGAGCTCGACGTACTGGCCATAACGCGAGAGGTTCGCGACGACGAGTACATGCTCGTCCCTGTGGGAGCGGATGAAGGCGAGGACGCGGTGATTGTCGGGGTGGAGGAATTCGATCGAGCCGCGGCCGAAGACCTCGTATTGCTTGCGCAGGGCGATGAGCCGCTTCATCCACCAGAGCAGCGACGCGGAGTTCGCCTGCTGGGCCTCGACGTTGACGGCCTCGTAATGGTACTCGGGGTCGACGATGACCGGCAGGTAGAGCCTCTGCGGGTTGCACCGCGAAAAACCGGCGTTGCGGTCGGAGCTCCATTGCATGGGCGTGCGGACGCCGTCGCGGTCGCCGAGGAAGATGTTGTCGCCCATGCCGATCTCGTCGCCGTAATAGAGGACGGGCGTGCCCGGCAGCGAGAAGAGCAGGGCGTTCATGAGCTCGATGCGGCGGCGCGTGCGCATGAGCGGGGCGAGGCGGCGGCGAATGCCGAGGTTGATGCGCGCGTTGCGCTCCTCGGCGTAGACCTTGACCATGTAATCGCGGTCCTCGTCGGTGACCATTTCGAGCGTGAGCTCGTCGTGGTTCCGGAGGAACGTCGCCCACTGGCAGGACTCGGGGATCGCCGGGGTTTGCCGCAGGATATTTACAATCGGAAAGCTGTCTTCGAGCTCGACCGCCATGAACATGCGCGGCATGAGCGGGAAGTGGAAGTTCATGTGGCACTCGTCGCCGGCGCCGAAATACGCGGCGGCGTCGCTGGGCCACTGGTTCGCCTCGGCGAGGAGCATACGTCCGCCCTCGTAGCGGGCCTCGATGTGGGCGCGGAGCTTCTTCAGGAACGCGTGCGTCTCGGCGAGGTTTTCGCAGTTCGTCCCTTCGCGTTCGTAGAGGTAGGGCACGGCGTCGAGGCGCATGCCGTCGACGCCCATGTCGAACCAGTGGTCGACGACCTCCAGCAAGGCCTCGTGGACGGCGGGGTTGTCGAAGTTGAGGTCGGGCTGGTGGGCATAAAAGCGGTGCCAGTAATAGGCCCGCGCGACCGGATCCCAGGCCCAGTTCGAGCTCTCGAAATCCTGGAAGATGATGCGCGCCTCCTCGAAGCGGTTCGGCGCGTCGCTCCAGACGTAAAAATCGCGGTGCGGGTGGCCGGGCGGGGCGCGGCGCGCGCGCTGGAACCAGGCGTGCTCGCTCGACGTGTGATTGAGGACGAGCTCGGTGATGACGCGGATGTCCCTGTCGTGGGCCTCGCGGAGCAGGCGGGCGAAATCGTCGCGCGTGCCGTAGCTCTCGCTGACGCCCGTGTAATCCGCGATGTCGTAGCCGCCGTCGCGGAGCGGGGAAGGGTAGAACGGCAGGAGCCAGATCGCCGTGACGCCGAGGTCCTGGAGGTAATCGAGCTTGTGCACGAGCCCCGGGAGATCCCCTATCCCGTCGCCGTTCTGATCGTTGAACGCGCGGACGTGCAGCTCGTAGACGACGGCGTCCTTGTACCAGAGGGGATCACGCTTCATAGGAAATACTCGTAATCGTTCTCCCTGCGGGCGAGCCTCCGTGCATGGAAGACACAGGCGGGCGACGTCCGCGGGTCGATCTCGACCCAGTTTCGCTTCCCTCGAAACGTATAACGCGCGCCGCTCAGGAGGTCATGGACCTCGAAGCCGCGCCCCGCGTCCGTGAGGCCCGGCAGATCGAGCTCGACCCACGCGCCGTGGCGATGATACGGGTCGAGGTTGACGACGACGATCAGCGTGTCGTCCACGTGCGTCTTGCCATACGCGAGGACGAGGTCGCTGTCGGTGTGGAAAAAACGGAGATTGTCGTTGCGCCCGAGCGCGGGGTGCTCCATGCGAATGCGGTTGATGCGCGTGATCATGGGGCGCAGGCTGTCCGGGCGGCGGAGGTCCCAGCGGCGGAGCTCGTATTTCTCGCTGTACGCATATTCCTCGGCGCCCTCGCGCGGGGGCTTGTGCTCCATGAGCTCGAACGCCGGGCCATAAATGCCGTACGAGCTCGACAGCGTCGCGGCGAGGACGAGCCGGATCAGGAATGCCGCGGGCGCGCCGTTCTGCAGGTGCTCGGGCAGGATGTCGGGCGTGTTCGGCCAGAAGTTCGGCCGGTAAAACTCGGCGATCTCCGTCTTCGTGAGGTCGTGCATGTAGGACGTGATCTCGTCCTTGGAGACGCGCCAGGTGAAATAGGTGTACGACTGGGTGAAGCCGCGTTTGGCGAGGCCGTACATGAGCGCGGGGCGTGTAAATGCCTCGGAGAGGAAGACGACCTCGGGGTGGTCGCGCTTGATCGAGCGGATGACCCATTCCCAGAAGGGCAGGGGCTTCGTGTGCGGGTTGTCGACCCGGAAGAAGCGGACGCCGCGGGCGATCCAGAACCGGAAGATGCCTTCGAGCGAGCGCCAGAGCTCGGGCCACTCCTCGGTCTCGAAATCGAAGGGGTGGATGTCCTGGTATTTCTTGGGCGGATTCTCGGCATACCGGGCCGTGCCGTCGGCGCGGCGCGGGAACCAACCGGGATGCTCGTGGACCCAGGGGTGATCCGGCGAGGCCTGCAAGGCGACGTCGAGCGCGACGTCGATGCCGAGGCGTTGTGCGGCCTGGAAAAACCTGTCGAAATCGTCGAGGGTGCCGAGCGAGGGGTGCACCGCGGTATGCCCGCCCTGGGGCGCGCCGATGGCCCAGGGGCTGCCGACGTCGCCGTGCTCCGCGATGAGGGTATTGTTTTTCCCTTTGCGGTTCGTCTGGCCAATCGGATGGATCGGCGGGAGATAGAGGACGTCGAAGCCCATGTCGGCGACGTACGGCAATCGCGCCTCGGCGTCGGCGAAGGTGCCGTGGCGGCCGCCTTCGCCGAAGGAGCGGGGAAAGAGCTCGTACCAGGAGGAGAAGCGGGCCTTTTCGGGGTCGACGACGACCTCGAGGATGCCCGGATACCGCGAGGCGAGGCGGCGATCGGGGTGGCGCGCGGCGGCCATGCAGAGGCCGCTGTCGAGCGCGAGCGTGATTCGCTCCGTGAGCGAAATGGTGTCGTCGCGCAGGCGCGCGGCCACGTCCGCGAGGGAGCGGGCGTCGTCGCCGGTCGCGTCTTTGGCGGCCTGTTCGAGCAGGGTCGCGCCGTCGAGGATGTCGACCGAGACGTCCTGCGCCGCCTCGACGCGCTTTTTGAGGTCGCGCCGAAACGTGCCGAATCGATCGATCAGGGCCTCGACGGTGTATTGCCAGACGCCGAGCGTGTCGGGCATGAACGAAGCGACGAATCGATCGGGCTCTGCCGTGGCTTCGAGGGGGACGGAGAGCCAGGGCGGATCGGGGTCGCCGATGGAAGGCGCGGGGCGATAGAGAAGCGAGCCGGTGAGCAGATCGTGCCCGTCGGCATAAACGATGGCCGAGACGTCGATCCGATCGCCGAGGATTCGCTTGATCGGGAAGCGTCCGCCGTCGATCTCGGGACGGACGCGCTCGATCTGCACACGCCGGCGGCCTTCTTCAGGGAGCTTGTCGAGATCCACCGAGGCGCTTCGATGCGCCTCGGGGGTGGGCGGTTGTTCGAGCGGGCGGGCGCGGGGAGAGAAAGGTTGTCGTCCGGCCGCAATCCAGGGTAGTGGCGGACGTGTGATCAAAGCTTCCCCGGATTCCCATTTGCGCGCCCGCATCCTCGCGTCCCGGCCCCTGCCCGGGGTGCGTGCGGGCTCGGCCGTGGTTTGGCACGACCGACGGTTGCTCGTGATCCAGGACGACGCGTTCTCGGTGGTGTGGGTCGATCCCGCCTCGGGGGAGATGTCGCGCGCGACGCTCGCAGGGAGCGGGGAGGAGCTGCCCAAGGCGCGAAAGCCCGATTTCGAGGCGGCGTTCGTGGGGCCGGGGCGGGCCGTGACCGTGCTCGGGTCGGGGTCGGCGGAGAGGCGCAGGCACAAGGCGTCGGTCGATCTCGATTCGGGCCGCGTGCACGTGACGGACCTCGGAGCGCTCTTCGACGCCGTCGAGGCGCGGATCGGCGTCCGGCCGAACGTCGAGGGCGCGGTGCTCGCCGGCGAGGTTTTGCGGCTGTTTCATCGCGGCGCGGGGCCTCGGGCGAGCGCGATCGTGGACGTCGTCGGGAGCGTGCTCGAAGGGCGCGCCGTGGAGGTCCTCGGGCACGCATTTTACGACCTCGGATTCGCGGGCGGCGTGCCGCTGCATTTCACGGACGCGGCGGTGTTCGGCGGGCGGACGCTGTATCTCGCCGTCGCGGAGGGCACGCCGAACGCGATCGACGACGGGCCGGTCGTGGGCGCTGCCGTTGGCATTCTCGCGGGGGATCAGGCGAGGTATGCGATGCTCGAAGAGCCCTCGGGGGAGGGGTCGTGCCGCAAGGTCGAAGGGATCACGTTCGATCCCGAGCGGAAGACGATCTGGGCCGTCACCGATCCCGATGACCCGGAGCGGCCCGCGGAGCTTTGCGTGATTGCGCTGGAGGGGTTTTTCTGAGGAGTCCCCGCATTCACCACGACGACGGCCGCCGCCGCGAGGAGACGACCGGGATGAGCTCGTTCGGGGTGAAGAGATCCTTGGTGCGCCAACCTTCGAGGTCGTACTCGTCGAGGCAGCGGCCGGCGAAGGCCTTGCAGCGCTCGGCGAGCCCGCTCGTGGCGGCCGCGGAGAGCACGTCGATGCGCATGTCGTCGGCGCTCTCGTATCCGTCGCCGGAGGCGAAGTGGCTGTCGATCTGGCCGCCGAGCGCGTCCCAGAGCAGCTTCGTGAGCTTGACCCGATCGAGCGCGGTATAGCCGTTCTCCACGCGCACGAAGCGCTCGAGGTACGCCCGTGTCTCGGGGTTCTGGAAATCGCTCGCATTCGCGGAGAGGAAGACCTGGCCATTGCCCACCGCCCGCTCGATGACGTCGCGCAGCCGCGGATAAGCGAGGGTCGAAAAGATGCGGAAGGACAAACCGTGCTCCGGGTTCGGCAGCAATGCGCCGTTTGCCCAGGGGGCCGGGGCCCGCGCCTGCGCCTCGGTGAGGCCCCAGAACAGATTGCGATACGAGAGGACCTCGCCGAGCGAGGCGCGGACCTCGGGCGAGCCGCCCGTGCCCGCCGCCTCGGAGGAGCGAAGGAGCAGGCCCGCGAGGAATTCGAGCTTGATGCTGAGGCGCGTGCACTCCTGGAAGCTCGCGCGCGCGGCGAACGAGGCGCGCTGGAAGGCCGCCGCCCGCCCGCCGTCGTCGCGATAAAGAAAGATGTTTTCCCAGGGCACGAGCACCTCGTCGAACGAGAGGACGGCCTCGTCGTCTTCGAGGCGGCTCGTCAGCGGATGATCGAAGGGGCTTCCGTGGAGCTTGGTGCTCGTGGTGACGCTCGGGCGGCATTGCAGCTTCACGCCGCGGGTGCCGAGCGGCACGACGAACGAGAGGAGGAGCTCCTCGTCGCGCAGGATGCCCGGATGCACGACGAAACTGCCATGGGAGAGCGCGGCGACCGAGGGGACGGGCGTCGTGCCATTGACGACGATCCCGGCGTCGGTCTCGCGCTCGATGTAGAGCGGCGGGGGGGCCGCGGCGTTCGGCGGGTGGCTTTTGCGATCGAGCATCGCGTGGTGGAAAAAGAGGGCCTGCCCGCTCGCTTTGCGATACCAGCTCCGCGCGTTCTCGGCGAAGCGGCCATACACCTCGGGCGCGGCGCCGAGCGTCGTGATGAGGCTCGCGCCTTCTTCCGGGCTCTGTCCCATCCAGCCGTACGTGATGCGCGCCCATTCCGCGATGGCGTCGCGGGTCGCGACGAGGTCGTCGATGCTGCGCGGGATGCAGAAGAAGCGGTGCGTACGGACGCCCGAGCCGCTTTCCGTCTCCGCCGTGAGCGCGGCTTGCCTCGTGGGATCGTGCAGGGCGTCGTAGAGCCGCGCGAGCATGCGCGTGGCGTTGCGGAAGACCGGGTGGCTCGGGAGGTCGGTGACCCGCTCGCCGCGGATCCAGACCTCACGCCCGTCGCGCAGGCTCTCGAGGTACTCCGCGCCGGTGAGCGGGCGTGGGCGAGGGGCCGCGGTGCCATTCGTGCGAGGGGCGCTCATGAGGTCGTCTCCTGGCGAAGCCCGGGAGTCTACCCCGGTCTGCCCGTCATCCTGTAAATTTCGCCGAGAATACCCCACAGCGTCGCGAAAGGACGTCGCTTTTTTGGCGCGCACGGCCAGCCGAGGCAACATCGCGGGCGCCCTCATGCGGAGCTCGCTCGCTCGAACGGTCGCCCTCGCCTGTACGCTCGTCCTCGGCACAGGCTGCTCGCGCGAGGTCGCCGAGCTCGACGCGTCCTTCCTCCTGCCGCCGATCTCCACGGCCGAGCCACGCGCCGCGCTCGCCCTCGACTGCGACGATCTGCCCCCGCTGTCGCCCGAGGAGGCCGCCCGTCCGCCCCTATCGCCGCCGCGCCTCGAAAAGTCGACGCCGCGGGGAAAACCTCCGGCGTGGAGCGCGCTCAACGACGTGACGCTGCCGGATCCGGTCGCGGACAAGGTGGACGCAATCGACGAGGCGTATTTCCGGCGGACGGGAAAACACGTCACGGTCACGAGCGGGACGCGGGACGCCGCGCGGCAAGCGAAGGCGATGTACAAGATGCTGCGCCTCGGCGGTGATCCGATGCAGCTCTACCGGAACAAGGAGGCCGCGCGGGAGATCAAGCAGGCGTACGAGCGAGCGCGGGCGGCGCGCAAGGAGCCGGACGACATCGTCGCGGCGATGCACGAGGTGCTCAAATCGCAGATCGCCCGCGGTGTGTACATTTCGGCGCACCTGCGCGCCGGGGCCGTGGACGTGCGAAACCGCGACATGTCGTCCGCCGACAAGAAGGCGTTCGTCGCGGCCGTGAACGAGGCGAAGGGCGTGACGCTGCTCGAGGAGTCGGCGCCGCCGCATTGGCATTTGCAGATCGATTGAGCGTCAGGCGAGCGACGCCGCCCATTCCGCGATTTCTCGCCAGACGGGGAGCGAACGCGGATCGGTCACGAGCCCCATGTGATCGGGCGCCCTCCCTTCGTGCTCGGCGTGCGTGACGATGCGCAAAGCCTTGTTCGGGCTGCCGATGCGCGCGAAGAAACGCGCCACGGATTCGGGGTGCGCGAGCAGTTTGTCGCCCTCGCTCGCCACGGCGAGGACGGGGCACGTGACGCGCGAGAGCGCCTCGGCATAATCGTACCGGTCGTCGACGCTGCCGTAACGATCGGAGGACCAGACCTTCCAGAACTGTCGGATGTACGGCAGCGCGACGGCGTCCGTGCCGATGCGGAAAGGTTTGGGGTCGAAGTGACCGATCGTCTCGGTCACGGCGAGCCAGGTCCGGAGCACGGCCGCCTTAGCGGCGCGACGCGCGAGGCTCGGTTCGTCCGAAGGGAACCAGAAGTTGCCGGCGATCGAGGCGATGGCGTCGGGCGCCTTGTCGGGAAAAACGCCGGCCGAGGCGAGCGCGGCGTGCGCGCCGAGGCTGTGGCCCACGACCATCACACGTTTGTCCGGGAACAAGGAGCG
This sequence comes from Polyangium sp. y55x31, assembly GCF_029946505.1. GTDB lineage: Bacteria > Myxococcota_A > Polyangia > Polyangiales > Polyangiaceae > Polyangium. The sequence continues at coordinate 107,671 of NZ_JARZHG010000031.1, read as the reverse complement.
CGTGAGCCCGACGAGCGCGGGGACGTCGAAGAGCACGTAATCATCGTACGTGTACCTCGCGCCCTCCCGCGCGGAGGGGCCGCTCTCGCCGTGGCCACGCAGGTCCATGGAGACGACCGAGAGCCCAGCCGCGGCGAGCGTCGAGGCGAGGCCCGCGCCGCGTGGTTTGTCCATGCTCCTTCGGCTCGCCATCATCGCGTGCAGGAGCAGCGCCACCGCGGGTCGACGGCCTTCGGCGAGCACCTCGCCGCGGAGGTGCCAGCCGTCGTCGGTCCGGGCGGAGACGGGCCCGATTGCGATCATGGGGACGAGGCTACCACGTGCCGGATCCTTCGCTACAGTGCGCGCCATGCTGGACGAACCGCCGATCGCCCTGTTCGCCGCGCAGCCCGGCGTGACGCCGGGATGGGTGATCCGCAACCTGCCGACCTGGTCTTACACGAAGTCGGTTTATGGCGTGGCCATGTGGCAGTGGGTCGCGCTGCCGCTCGCGTTCGTGCTGTCGATGCTCACGGGGGCGCTCCTGTCCGCGATTTTCGTGCGCCTCACCTCGCCGATCGCCCGGCGCACGGCGACGACCTGGGACGACGAGCTGCTCGTCGCGCTCCGCGGACCCGCGACGTTGTTCCTCGGGACGACGGCATTCTGGTCCGTCGAGCCCGCGATCGCGCTGCGCCGCGCGGCGAGCGACGTGGTGGGCCGAGGCGTGGACGCGCTGCTCGTCGCGAGCCTGCTCTGGGGCCTCTTCGGCCTGCTCGACGTGCTCGCGCATCGCGTGGGGGCGCGCATCGCGAAGGGAGGCGACACGAAGGATCGCGGCGGCGCTCTCTCGTTCGTGGCGATCTGCACGAAGGCCGCGAAGGTCCTGCTCGTGATCTTCGGGTTCATCCTGGTGCTCGGGCAGCTCGGGCTCAACGTGACGGGCATCATCGCGGGCCTCGGGATCGGCGGTATCGCGGTCGCGCTCGCGAGCCAGAAGACGCTGGAGAACCTGTTCGGCTCGTTCACGATCGGCGTGGATCGGCCGCTGCACATCGGCGATTTCGTCAAGGTCGACGATCTCGTGGGGACCGTGGAGCAGATCGGCCTGCGCTCGACGCGGATCCGGACGCTCGACCGGACGCTCGTGACGATGCCGAACGGGCGGCTCTCGGACATGCGGATCGAGAACTACAGCGCCCGCGACCGACTGCGCCTGCACGCGAGGATCGGCCTCGTGTATTCGACGAGCCCGGCGGCGATGCGGCGGATCGTGGAGGAGATGCGGAGTTATCTCGCCGAGCGGCCGGGGATTTACCCGGACGCGATCAACGTGAACTTCATCGGCTTCGGCGACTCGTCGCTCACGGTCGAGGTGATGGTGTGGCTCGACTCGTGCGAGTGGACCGAGTTCCTCACGTGGCGGGAGGAGATCCTGCTCGGGCTGATGGAGATCGTCGAGAAAAACGGCTCGTCGTTCGCGTTTCCGACGCAGACGGTCCACGTGGCGTCTTATCCGTCCCCTCCGCAGCCGGGCCCGGCCGAGAAGAGGCACGAGCGGTGAGGCTTTACAGCGGGACCGTTCTGAAGGATACGTGACAAAAGTCCGAGACGAGGAGGCCCCGTGGCAAGCTGGCGAGACGAGCTCATCGAGGCAGCGAAGACCAAGGCGGAGCGCGACGCCGAGGAGCAGGAACGGCATCGAAAGCGCGTCCAAGAGGCGCTCCACACGGCCGAGGCGGCGCTCTCGCTCGGCGCGGAGGCGCTGCGCTTCACCCGCGATCGGCTGCGCGACAAGGGGCAGTCGCCCTCGTTCAACGAGCAGGCGGACGACTTCAAGCTGAAGCTCGGCGATTTCAGCCTGCGCGTGGAGCTCGCCCGGGACGCGGCCGTCGTGCGCGTGACGTTCGGCGACGGCAAGCCGCGCGAGTTCGACTTCGCCAAGGACCGGCACATCGCCCCCGCCGACGTGGAGGAGTACATCGGCCGCCGCGCTGTCGAGCTCGTGCGTACGGCGCAGAAGGCATCGCCCTGGTGATGGTGATCGCGCGGCCGAGTTCGTGGTAGAGGCGTTGGCCGTGAAGCCGACTCTCCTGCCGCGCCTTCGTGGGCGCCTCGCGATCTCCGCGTCCATCCTCGCCCTGCTCGTCGCCTGTGGACCCGCGGCCGAGCCCGTCACCCCGCCGCCGCCCGTGCCGCCGGAGCTGCCCAGCGCAGCGCCCGCGGCGAAGGCGGAAAACCCGATCGAAAAGGGTGATCCGCAGCGGATCGACGAGGACGTGAAGCGACTCGCGTCGGACGATCTCGGAGGTCGCGGGACAGGGGATCCGGGCGCGCAGCAAGCGGCCGAGCACGTGGAGAAGCGCTTCCGCGAGCTCGGGCTCGAGCCGTTCGGCGACGCGGAGGGGAACGCGAAGGGCTTCAAGCAGAAGTTTTCCGCGCGCGTCGGCGCGAAGGTGGAAGCGCCGACGGTCTCGCTCGCGAAGAAGGGCCAGAAGGCGGCGAAGACGCCGGCGCCGGCCGACGTGATCACGGCGGAAGGCGCGCAGACGGGCGAGGCGAAGGGCGAGGTCGTGTTCGTCGGGCACGGCGTGACCGCGCCCGCGGCGTCGTGGGACGACTACGCCGGCAAGGAGATCGCGGGGAAGGTGGCGCTGATCGTGGACGGCGCGCCAAAGCCCGAGTCCGGCGGCAAGAACGCCGAGGCGCTGCGCGACTTCAAGAGCGTGCGGTACAAGTTGCGCACGGCCCGCGAGCACAAGGCCGTGGCGGCGATCGTGGTGGTCGCGGGCGAGGAGCTTCCGGCCGCGCCGGAGAGCGCGAGCGGGATGGGCATCCCGGCCGTGGTGATCAAGCGGAGCGCAGCGAAGGCGCTGTTCCCGGAGATCAAGTGGGACGACGCGGCGGTGAGCTCGCCGAAGGCCGCGGGGAAGCCGAAGGCGCTCGCAGGCACGGAGCTTTCGGTCGCGACGCGGATCGAGCCGACGCTCGCGGACGCGTGGAACGTGGTCGGGCGGCTGCCCGCGCGCGCGGGATCGAAGACGGCCGAGGAGTACGTCGTGGTCGGGGCGCACTACGATCATCTCGGCAGGGGCGGCACGTCGCACTCGCGCGCGCCGGGCTCGCGCGAGATTCATCACGGCGCGGACGACAACGCCTCGGGGACGGCGCTCCTGCTCGACGTGGCGCGGCGCTTCTCGAAGCTCGCCGACAAGCCCGCGCGCAGCATCGTGTTCATCGCGTTCGGGGCCGAGGAGCTCGGCACGCTGGGATCGCGGCACTGGGTCGAGCACCCGCCCGTGCCGATCGGCTCGGTGACGGCGATGATCAACGCGGACATGGTCGGCCGCATGCGTGACCGGACGCTGGTCGTCGACGGCACGGGGACGGCGGCAGCGTGGCCGGAGCTCGTGAACGCGGCGAACGCGGGGCTCTCGCTCACGCTGAAGCTCGGCGCCGAGGGCTTCGGCGCGAGTGATCACGCCTCGTTCACGGCGGCGCGCGTGCCCGTGGCGTTCCTGTTCACGGGCGTGCACGACGACTACCACAAGCCGAGCGACACCTCCGACAAGGTCGACATCGGCGGCATCGACCTCGCCGCGACGCTCGCCGCGCGGCTCACGCAGGCGGTGGCGGAGCGGCCGGAGCGGCTCGCGTTCGTCGAGGCGCCGGCGGCGCAGGATCCGCACAAGGGCGGCGGAGGCGGCGGGCGAGGGTTCCGGGCGTCGCTCGGTTCGATCCCGGACTACGCGTGGCAGGGCAAGGGCGTGAAGCTCACGGGCGTGCGTCCGGACGCACCCGCGGCGCGCGCGGGCCTGCAGGCGGGGGACATCATCGTGAAGCTCGACAAGCACGAGATCACGAACGTGCACGACTACGTGTTCGCGCTCGGCGACCTGGAGCCGGGGCGCGAAATCACGGTCGAGGTCGAGCGCGACGGCAAGCGCGTGGCTTTGAAGATCATCCCCGCCCCGGGCCGATGAGCGAGCGTTTTACGAGTCCGTCGAGGCTTGGCCTCGGCGTGTTCTTCTGCGTCGCGCTCGCCACCTCGGCGACGGCGCCCGCATGCTCGGGGGGTAGCTCCACGCCTCCGGCGCCCGACGCGGCTGCCGATGCGGCGATCGAGGCTGCGGAGGCACGCGCCGAGCTCGACGCGGCGATCGCCGATGCGGCGCTGGATGCCGATGCAGACGCCGACGCGGATGCGGCGGCGGAAGTGGACGCGGCGACGGACGCGAATGCGGCGCTGCCTGGGACGAGCGAGGGTTGTCCGTCCGACATGGTGCTCGTCGCGGGCGAGTATTGCCCGCTCGTGCAGCAGCGGTGCGTCGAGCACCACGACGAATTCGAGAAGGACCAGGCGAAGAAGAAAAAGGCGTCCGAGCAGGGCGAGGGATCCGGCCCGAGCACGGTGAGCGAGCGGTGCATGCGGTACGAGGAGCCGTCGGTGTGCCTCTCGAAGAAACGCACGCCGATGCGGTTCTGCATGGACCGTTATGAATGGCCGAACCAGAAAGGCGAGCTGCCGGCGCTCCTGGTCTCGTGGGGCGACGCGCAGAAGCTTTGCGAGGCGAAGGGAAAACGCCTCTGCTCGGAGGCCGAGTTCAATTTCGCCTGCGAGGGCGAGGCGATGCTGCCGTACACGTACGGTTACGAGCGCGACCCGACGGCGTGCAACATCGACAAACCCTATCGAAAACGCGAAAAGAAGCTGTTCAAGTACGAGCGGTGCTTGAAGCGCCCGGAGTGCAAGGCGGAGCTCGAGAAGCTCGATCAGCGCTTGCCGACGGGCTCGATGCCGCGTTGCGTGTCGCCGTTCGGGGTGTACGACCTGAACGGCAACATCAACGAATGGGTGGTCCGGCCGAAGCAGAAATACCCGAACCGGAGCGGGCTGAAAGGCGGCTGGTGGGGCCCGGTGCGCGGCCGCTGCCGGCCGACGGTGGGGTTCCACAAGGAAGACGATTACGGCTACGAGGAAGGGTTCCGCTGCTGCAAGAAGGCGGAGGGGAACTGACGGGGCGGACGGGCGTCAGTGCCCGTTCGTCGCGGCGAGCCAGGAGGCGAGGTCCTCGGCGGAGAGGTCGAGGACCACGTCGCCGAGCCGCTCGGCGCCTTGCTGAAGGAGCCGCTCGGCCAGCGTGGCACGTTCGGCCGGCGTGAGAAGGCGGCGGAGGCGGCGTTCGAACAGGTGAGCGAGCGGGGCGAGGCCTTTCTGGAGGCCCTCCTCGCGCCCCTCCTCGCGTCCTTCTTCGCGCCCCTCTTCGCGCCCCTTCTGCCGCCCCTCTTCCAATCCTTCCCTGAAGATCCAGTTATTCATGACCAGCTCCCTGGGCAACAAAGTTCTTATCACAGTTCGGAGATCTCGGCCTCGCTGATCGGCTTCCGCGAGGACCGCCATCGCCACGCCGAGCTCCTCGAACGCCTCGGGCGATACTTGCGCCCGGAGATCGTCCACGACCCGGCGCATGCGGGGCTCGTCCGCATCCACAGCGAGCGGCGCGAAGATGAGCCAGAAGGGGCCGCGCGCCGCAAGCTCGGCGACGGTCCGCTGGTACACGGGCTCGATACGAAAATGCACCCCGGAAAACGGCGCATCCGGGGGAGAGAGGCGATACGAGCCATGCGGCGGCCAGGGCTCCGCTCGGCCGCCGAGGAGCACGACCACGCTCTCGATCGGCGGTACGAGCTGCGAGCCCGCGCGGCTTTCGGCCACCATGGCGAGCGCCATGAGCGATTGGTACTCGTAGCTCCGGAATGGCATGTTCGCGGGCATCTCCCCCTGCCATTCGAGGTGGAGCAGCCTTCGTTTGCCCTTCACCTCGACATCGAGCGTGCGGTCGAGCTGGCGGTGCCGCGAGGCGACCTGCGTTTCGAGTACGGTCGCCGAGAGCGGGCCTTCGACGCCGAGCAAGCCGCGCGCGAGATCCTCGGGAAAACGGTGCGAGACGTGGCGGAGGATCAGGTCGACGCTGTCGTTTTCTTCCACGGAATCGGTCATCGAACCTCCTTCCAGGACGGCCGCGCAACGCTTACGTTTGTCCGAGGGTTCCGTCAAGAAAAACGTTTGTCCAAAAATGTGCATCAACACTCGTAAATTTCTAAAATAAAAAGTCGCGTCAACACAGCCCCGCTCGGATGCCTCCTTCTCCGTCCCCGGCACAGCCCGGCGGCACGATCCCCGCCTTTTGACCCACCGCGTCGAGCACGCCCCCGCCTCTCGTTAAGGTTTTCCACGGGCCCTCGTCTCCGCTAGGCTGCGGGCATGGGGCCAGGACATCGTGGGCGACATGGCTTCCGAGGCGGGCTCGCGCTCGTCGCGGTGCTCTTCTTCGCAGCATGTGGCGGCAGCCAGGCCGACGGTTCGCCCCCGACGGTCGAGGGCGGCAACGCGTACGCGCCCGCGCCCGGGCAAGGCACCGTCGCCGGATCTTATGGCACCACGCCCCAGGGGCAGGTCGCGGGATACGGTCAGGCGCCCGCGGCGCCCACGGGTACGGCCACGCCGCCGCCGAGCCCGCTCTCGCCCCTGTGCACCGAGGCCACCGCGATCGTGTGCGGCGGCCATCGCTGCAATGCGCAGACCGGACGGTGTGCGATGCCCTGCGGCTCGGCGCAGGATTGCAATCCTGGATTTTCGTGTCTGGGGGCGGGCGGGCCGACCGCGATCTGCGTGCCCGGAGGACCGTGAGGGGAGATCAGGCCGCGCCGGGCTGAATGCCCTGCACCGCGAGCATCTTCTCGCGCTCTTTTTGCTTGTCGAGGCCGCTGTACTTCTCCTCGAGCTTGCCCATGTCGAGCTTCAGGATGCGGCCCCAGAGCATGAACGTCGGGCCGAGCACCGAGGTGTAACATTCGGCCTTCACCCGCTCGTCGTAATAGGGGTACGCGGCGTGGTGGAAGCTCTTCAGGTTGTAGAACGGGATCCCCGGGTACTTGTGGTGCTCGTTGTGGTACGTGACGTTGTTCCACAAGAAATTGAGGAAATCGCTCTTCGTCCCGTACGTGCGTGAGCTGTAAGCGTCGTCGTCCGTCGCCGGCATCTCGAAATGCTCGATCATCGAGGTCACGCTGGCGAGCATCGCCCCGAAGATGAAGGGCAGCGCGAAGCAGAAGAACCACACCTGGAACGGCATCTTCCACGCGGCGAGGCCCACGAGCGAGAAGTAACCGAGCGTCTCGAGGTGCGTCCGCAACTGGAGCGCCGGCGTGAGGCGCTTCATGTAGAACTTCAGCATCTGCCCGAGGAAATACATCGGGTACGCGAACGTGTAGACGCAGAAGAGGAAGAGCTTCGCGAGCGTGGGGTTTTTCGTGTAATCGGTGACCACGACGTTGTCGACGTCGGGATACGTGTTCGTGATCTTGTGATGGTGCAGGTGATAGTTCGCGTAGAGCGTCACCGGAAACCCCGACGGGGACCAGCAGAGGAGCGCGAGCCAGTACGAGATCGTCTTCGAACGCGAGAGGTTTCCGTGCACGGCGTCGTGCCCCGCAGCCCCGAGCCCGCGGATCAGGTTCGCGATCGTAAACGCGACCACGATGCCGATCGGGATCGCGAAACGATGATGCTGCGTCGCGTAGAGGACCCACGCGAGGCCCGCCCAGAGGCCATAATGCAGCGGAATTTTCAGCAGGTAGATCGGCTTGCGCTCGTAGGCCGCGCGCAAGATCTCCTTGGGTACCGCGTCCATGCCCTGTCCGGCCATCACTCGCTCCACGTAAGAATCGTCGGGGGCGGAAGGTGGCAAAGATCGGGACAGATGACAAGCGCGGACACTGCTAAGCCTGCGGTATGACGACGCGCATCGAGACCGACACGTTCGGACCCATCGAGGTCGAGGCCTCCCGCTACTGGGGCGCCCAGACCGAGCGATCGCTGCATCACTTCGCCATCGGCACCGAGCGCTTCCCGAGGCCGTTCCTCCGAGCCCTCGGCCTCGTGAAGAAGGCCGCCGCGCTCACGAACGCCGAGCTCGGGCTCCTCGGGCAGCAGGAATCGCGGTGGATCGTGGCCGCCGCCGACGAGGTGATCCAAGGCCAGCACGACGCGCATTTTCCGCTCTCGATCTGGCAGACCGGCAGCGGGACGCAGACGAACATGAACGCGAACGAGGTGATCGCGAACCGCGCCATCGAGACGAGCGGCGGCGTGCTCGGCTCGAAGAAGCCGATCCACCCGAACGATCACGTGAACCTCGGGCAGAGCTCGAACGACGTGTTCCCCACCGCGATGCACGTGGCCATCGCCTCCGAGATCACGGCCACGCTGCTGCCGAAGCTCGCGACGCTGCGCGAGACGCTCGCGCGGAAAGCCGACGCGTGCGCGGACGTCGTGAAGATCGGAAGGACGCACCTGCAAGACGCGACGCCGCTCACGCTCGGGCAGGAGATCTCGGGCTGGGTCGCGCAGCTCGATCAAGCGAAGGGGATGATCGAGCGGGCGCTGCCGCCGCTCTTCGAGCTCGCGCTCGGCGGGACCGCGGTCGGCACGGGGCTCAACACGCATCCGGAGTTTTCCGCGCGCTCCGTCGCGAAGATCGCCGCGCTCACGGGGCTACCGTTCGTGCCCGCGCCGAACAAGTTCCAGGCGCTCGCGGGGCACGAGGCGATCGTGTTCGCCCACGGCGCGCTGAAGACGCTCGCCGCGAGCCTGACGAAGATCGCGAACGACGTCCGGTGGCTGTCGAGCGGGCCGCGCGCCGGGCTCGGCGAGATCACGATCCCCGAGAACGAGCCCGGCAGCTCCATCATGCCGGGCAAGGTGAACCCGACGCAGAGCGAGGCCGTGATCATGGTGGCCGCCATGGTGCAAGGGAACGACGTCGCCGTGGGGATCGCCGGCGCGGGCGGCAACTTCGAGCTCAACGTGATGAAGCCGCTCCTCTTGCACGTGACGCTCCAGTCGATCCGGCTGCTCGGCGACGCGATGGCCTCGTTCGAGGAGCACTGCGCGCGCGGGATCGAGCCGAACCGCGCCCGCATCGCGGAGAACCTCCAGAAGAGCCTGATGCTCGTGACCGCGCTCGCGCCGCGGCTCGGCTACGACGCGGCCGCGCGTATCGCGAAGAAGGCGCACGCCGAGGGGACGACGCTCCGCGAGGCGACGCTCGCGCTCGGGCTCCTCACGGGTGAGGAGTTCGACGCGATCGTGCGGCCCGAGCGCATGATCGGTTCGAGCTGAAGAAATACCGGGCGCGCGTGGCCAGGGGGATCACCACGCGCGCCCGGCGCCCAGCAGCTTTCGTTTGAGCCCCTACGGAATCATCCAGGGCAGCTCGAGCTGAAAGCCCACGAGCACGCCCTGCATGCCGCGAGATTCCGCGACGACCGTCGTGGCGGTCTCGACCGGGATGAGCTGAGCCCGCGCCGGTCCCACGTAAATGGTGGGCTGCTCGGGGCTCTGCGGAATGTACGTCCGCGCGTCCGCGCCCCAGAATTGCGAGGGGACGGTCACCTGTACCGCCGGCGTGATGGCGCGCGGCGCGCCATAACGGGAGAGATCCGCGAATGCCTCGAATGCCTCGAACGTATCGCGCAAGACGCGGCGGTAGCCGTCCCCGAACGGGGTCGCTCGTGCAAACACCTGACCAGGCTGCCACGGCAGGCTGCCGCCCGAGAGCGGGCCCAGCGGCTCCTGTGCCCAAGCCGAAGCAGGCGCGCCGAACGCGATCCCTATCGCGACGACCGCTCCCAGCACCTTCGTGCAAGCTCCCATCGCACGCTCCTCCATGGACGCACGCCATGCGCGCGCCGGTGACCGTGAGAGGCGGCGGACCGCCCCCGAATCCAATGGCAAACACGAATATAGCGAGTGCCAGCGACAGTGAAAAGAGGGTCTCCTCACGCAGGCCGCATTTTCCAGCGCGCGGTCGCGTTCCGAGCCGCTCGTCGGCGGAGGGGCCCGACGCGCCTACGGCCGTTCCTCAGGCGGCTGCTTGCCCCGCCCGGACGTGACACGCGGCGGCAAACATGATGGGTGGATGTCGTTACCGCCGCGCGGCCGCGTCACTCCCAGGTGACTTCGACCGGCGTCATCCCGCCCGCGGCGTCGAAGCGCAGCGCATACACGCCCGTCACCGTCGAGAGGAGCAGGATCGCGAATCCATCACGCGAGAAGAGCCGGAGGTCGAAGAGCGTCGAGAGCTTCTGGACCTGGCCGTCCTTGTAGAGGTCGTCGTAGAGGATCGAGTCGTCCGCGCGCTCGATTTCTTCGGCCTTGGCATAACGCATGCGCACGCCGCCACGCTCGCCCGCCGCCCACACGACGAGCAGCTTTCCGTTGACGTCGACCGCGTCGACCTTCATCTCGCGCGGGCCGAACTCGTATTGGCCCTTCAGGATCTTGTCGAACGAGACGTCGTGCACGGTGCAGCCGGCGGTCGTGCACTGGCTCTGGGCGATCTTCGTGGCCCAGCCTTTGTCCGGGCCGCCCGGATAAAGCCGCGTGACCACGGCCTCGGTGCCGTGGCAGGAGAGCACGCCGTCGCTGACCTTCGGCGACATCGGCGGGCTCCACTTGCCGCCCACGAGGAAGCTCATGAAATCGTTGTCGTAGCCCTTCACGCGTACGACCATGGCCTCGGACGAACGGCAGCCGCCGATGTGCGGAGGTTCGTCCGCGCCGCCCTCGACGAGCCCCGGCTCGGGCAGCTCGCCGATGTCGACGAACGAAGGCTCGGTTTTGCCCGCGACGCCATACGGCGAGACGAAGAGGCGGCGCTCGTTCTGCTTGGTCACGCCGCGCAGGACGAGGTGGTCCCAGAGGATCTGCGTCGAATAGTAATAATTGCCGATCCGGAAATCAGGCTCGATCTTGGTGCGTCCGGGCGTGCTGCCGGGAGGCCTGCGCGTGAGGAGCAGGTCTTTCGTCTTCTCGTCGAAGCCGAGCGCCGCGGCCGCGCCGTCTTTCTTGGCATAACCGCCGTAGCTGTACATCGCGTCGATCTTGTCGCCGCTGTCCGCGCGGAAGATGCCGGCCTGGCCACGTTCGCCCGCGAAGACGAGCGGCGCGGAGTCGTCGTCGGCCGTGCCCCAGAGGCGCAGGCCGTGGCCCTTCGGCAGCGAGCCCGGGAGCGATTTGCAGGTGGCCTTCGCGTCCTTCGTGGCGAACGTGCAGAGGAACGGCGCCTTTTCCACGCCTTTTTCCTCGATGAGCAGGCGCATCACGCCCGCCGGGTGCGCGTCCGTGTAGGCCGCCTTGAAGGTGAACGCCGTGCGCGAGAGCGGGTCGGCGAGCTCGTCGAGGCGCGTCGCATCGAGGGGACGCACCGGCTCGGGCGCGCGCGGGCCCTTCTCGACGACCACGCGCTGCACGGCGGCCTTTTTCGCCTGCGTGAAGGCCGCGTCGATCGCCTCGGAGAGGTCGGCCGTGCGCGCCGTCGGTTCGCCCAGGGATTTCGCCAGGGATTCGGCCGTCGCGCCGAGGTCCTTGCCGCCTTCCTCGGTGCGCCCCGCGCTCTTCCAGACCTCGGCGACGGCGTGGCCGAGCGGCGCGCACGCGGCGGGCCAGGGTTTGTCCACGCCGGGCGTCATCCGCTCGGCGTCCGTCATCGTCATCGCTTCGAGCTGCACGCGCCGGAAGCGCTTGCTCGCGGGCTCGTTCTCGTCGAGCTCGGGGCCGATCGTGCACGTGGCGAACGCGCTCCACGCCTCGGAGATCGCCTTCGTGTTTTGCGCGTCCTGATAGCGGAGCAGCCCGAAGAGGCCGCCGCCCCCGATCACGAGCGCGAGCGCCCCGATCGTGAGGACCCGGCGCCCGCGTTTCTTGCGATCCTCCACGAGCTCGTCGACGGGCTCGGGCGGGGGCGGCTCGTGATCGGCCGCGTGTGAGGAAATGGGTTCGTTCATGGTGGAGCGTTCTCCCTCCCTGGGGGGCCCGACACATACCACGCGTTCCGAGCGGCCTGGAAGATTCCCCCGATGGACACGCGTGAGGTCGTCTGGCAAGCTCGCGCGCCCATGGCCGGAACGCTCCCGATTCTCAAGACGCTGTACCCCGAAATCGAGCCGTATCGCACCGGGCGCCTGCGCGTCTCCGACGTGCACGAGCTCTACTTCGAGGAGTCCGGCAATCCCGCCGGAAAACCCGTGGTCTTCCTGCACGGCGGGCCCGGGGGCGGCAGCGACGCGAAGCAGCGGCGGTTCTTCGATCCCGCCCATTACCGCATCGTCCTCTTCGACCAGCGCGGCTGCGGCAAGAGCACGCCCCACGCCTCGCTCGTGGACAATACGACCTGGCACCTCGTCTCGGACATCGAGCGATTGCGCGAGCACCTCGGGATCGAGCGGTGGCAGGTGTTCGGCGGCTCGTGGGGCTCGACGCTCGCGCTCGCCTACGCGGAGAAGCACCCCGAGCGCGTCACCGAGATCGTGCTGCGGGGGATCTTCCTCCTGCGCCAGTGGGAGATCGACTGGTTTTACCAGGACATCGGCGCGGCCGCGTTTTTCCCCGACGCCTGGGAGCCTTACCTCGCCGCGATCCCCGAGGCGGAGCGCGGCGACATCGTGGCCGCGTATTACAAGCGCCTCACGAGCGACGACGCGGCCGTGCGGCAAGCCGCGGCGCGCGCGTGGAGCGTGTGGGAGGGCAGCACGAGCTTCCTCTTGCAGAACCAGGACTACATCGCGCGGTGTGCGGGCGACACGTTCGCGGACGCATTCGCCCGTATCGAATGCCATTATTTCGTGAATCGCGGGTTTTTCGAGCACGACGGGCAGCTCCTCACGGACGTGGGCCGCATTCGCCACATCCCCACGGTCATCGTGCAGGGCCGCTACGACGTGGTTTGCCCCGCGAAGAGCGCCTGGGACCTCTACCGCGCGTTTCCCGAGGCAAACCTGCGTATCGTGCCCGACGCGGGGCACTCGGCGTTCGAGCCGGGGATCGTCCACGAGCTCGTCACGGCGACGGACGCTTTTCGCAGCAAGAAGTGAGCGTGCCCGGCGATTGACGGCGCTCCGCGAGCCTGGTTGAATCGCCTGGGACATGAAACGAAAGGCCCCCCGGAAAGCGCTGGCCATGACGGTCGAGACGCTCTTCGAAGCGGCCTCGTCCAAAACGCCCGGGGACACGACCCCGAACGAGGACGTGCTGCTCGTGTCGGGGCACGTCTACGGCGTGTTCGACGGGGGGCCGAGCGGGACGATCGCGAGCGAGGTGTTCGGCGATCGGACACGCGCGTCGCTCGCGGAGCTCTGTCAGGAGGCGAATCGGCGCATCGGCGAGGCGCGGGCGCAGGGCGGGGCGCACACGGGCACCGCGGCGGCCGTGGTGCGGGTCGCGAAGGACGCGTTCGAGTGGCTGATGGTCGGACGGAGTCAGGTCGTCGTGGTGCGGGCGGACGGCTCGTTCGAGCGGCTCGCGCCGGAGGACGAGCACGTGCTCTCCGGCGAGCCTTCGGCCGAGGCGTACGTGCGTGCGGGCACGCGCAAGCTCGCGGGCGTGCGGCACTTGCTTCTGTTCACGGACGGTCTCTTCGCGTCCGGCGCGGACGAGGCCATGGAGAGCCTCGTCCACCGTTTCCTCGACGGGGGGCTCGTGGCGGCGCGGCAGGGCGCGAACGAGGTGGACGTCGCCGCGGTGGCGATCTCGTTTTTGCCGCCAAACCCGGTGGCGCGAAAGCGTATCTCGAAGGTGCCGCGGCGGATCCTCACCGGAGGCCCGAAGCGGAGCTCGGGCGTGCCTTCGCGCAGGCGGCGGAGCCGGTTTCCCTGAGCGCCGGATTGCCTAGGTTCGCTTGGCCAGCTTGTCGGCGAGGTGCTGCGCGAGCGCGACCATCGTCAGGGTGGGGTTCCACGAGCCGCTCGTCGGCCAGAGTCCGCCGCCCGTCACGTACACGTTCTCCACGCCGTTGAGCTTGTAGTTCAGGTCGACCACGCCCTCGTTGCCCTTGCCGATCCAGAGGGTCGATCCTTCGTGGACGAGGCCTGGGACGCGGCGCTGCGTGGGGCTCGGGCGCACCTGCGACCATGTGCCCTCGTTGGGTTCGCCGTGCCAGTATTCGAGCCCCTTGTCATTCGCGCCCTTCGGCAAAAGCGCGCGTTCGAGGAGCTGGAACGTGCCCTCATCCATCGTATCCCACGTTTGCCGGTCCTTGTCGCTGGCGAGCACCTGCAAGGTCACGTTGGTGGTGGGATCCGACCCGCCGTTCGGGCGGAAGAAATTGTCGGGGTTGTCGTGATCGATTTCTCCGAGCACGGCGCACACGAAGACCAGGTGGTCCTTGGACGTCGCGAGCTGCTCGGGCGAAGCCGTCGCCACGACGTCGGGCATGTAGCGAGCCGCCTTTTCAGCGAACTTTTCGGGGTTTTTGTCCGAGAGCACGGAGAGCTGAACGTGGTACTGCATCTTGCTCCTCGGGTCCTCTCCCGCGACGTAGATCGCCGCGAGCTCGAGCTCCTCGAGCTCGTCGCCGAAGGAGTAGGCGTCCCGGGGGATCCGCGCGACCACCGAGGTGATGAAATGCGACGTGAAGCGCCTGCCCGCCTTTTCCACCTGCGGAAATGAATTGAGCACCAGCGTGGTCGCCGGCAGCGTCCCCATGGCCAGGACCACTTTCGCGTCACCCACGTTGAGCACGCCGCGCGAGGTTTCGAGCGCGGTGGCGTGGTACTCCTTGCTCTCGCCTCGAAGGACCTCCTGCTGGAGGATCCGGGTGACCACGCAGTCGGTCACGATGTACAGCGGGCTGCCTTCGCCCTTCCCCGCGAGCCGCGCCTGACGGTCGATGAGGTTGAGCAGCGGGGCAGGCGTCGAGAACTTCGCAAAATCGAGCCCCTCCTGAACGCCGGCCCCGACCGCCAGCGGCGCCGCCATGAAACGCGTCATCGACGGGATCTCGTGGCGGTTGTCCTTGAGCATGCTCTGCAGGCGCCTCTGCAGCTTGGAGTAAACCGGGCGGCTCTGGGCGACCTTGCGCCGGAGCTTGGGCTCATCGAGGTTTTCGTCGATCTTGTCGGCGGGGACGACGTTGAGGAGCTTTTCGGCATCCTCGAAGTAGCGGTTCGCGGCTTGAATGACCTCCTCGGGCCAGCCCGCCATCTCCTCGTGCGTGGGGCGGGGGCACCACGCGCTCCACAGGGTGCTGCGGCCGCCGAAGAAAGGCACCATTCCGTGCTGGTACTGGATGTTGCCCTTCGGCTGCTTCCTCGTATTGGCCGACAGCGTCCAGGGGAAGGTCTCGGAGAGGCCGCCCAGGGTGCGTTGATAGGAGATGGGCAGGTTCTGGAAGTGCTGCGGTAGGAAAAACGAGCCGCGCTCGATGATGAGGATCTTGGCGTGCGGGTTCCGGTCGAGCGTGCGCTCGGCGAGGGCCAACGCGCAGAAGCCGCTGCCGATGATGATGAGATCGAGCTTCACCTCTTCTCGCACGTTCTTCCAGCCCGTCTCGGAGAGGAAGAAGACGTGGTTCATCACCTGCTGACCGGTGGGTGTCTGCGGGCCGGGCGTCGGAAAACCGTAATTGAAATTGGAAGATGACGAGGCTGCGCTCATGAGCCCCTCCCCTTTCAGATGTATTGTGATGGCCCCCTCGAGCTCGGACATGACGAGCCCACGCTCGCCGCTGCACACCGCCAGCACGGACGTCGTGTGGTGGGTACTCGGTGGGCGATCGTACGACGATGCAACGTCAATCGCGTCCCGACGTCAAGACTTTTCGCGCACGGCCCCGTGCACCGGCTCGACGCGCCAGGCGGGGCCCTCGGGCGTGCCCTCGCGCCCGCGGCAGAGCCGACTCTCGTCAGCGGCAGCGGGTCCAGCGCAATCGATACGTTTGTCGAACCACTCCGTCCACGC
This sequence comes from Polyangium sp. y55x31, assembly GCF_029946505.1. Classification (GTDB taxonomy): domain Bacteria; phylum Myxococcota_A; class Polyangia; order Polyangiales; family Polyangiaceae; genus Polyangium. The sequence continues at coordinate 91,893 of NZ_JARZHG010000031.1, read as the reverse complement.
TGTCGACGGTGAGCAGGCCGCGCTTGCCGCGGGCGAAGCGGTCGTCGAGGAGGGTATCGGTCTTGATGTGCAGGTTTTTCCGGCCCGTGCAGGGGACGGGGCGGTCCGGATTGACGACGTCGTGTTTCTCGTAGTTGTCGTCCATCTCGCCCTGGAGAACGATCTCGAAGGCGCGCTCCTCGCGGGACAGGCCGGGGAACGAATACGTCGAGCGGATGATGCCGCTGAGGCCCGCTTCGAGGAAGGCATACCCGCGCACGTCGCCGCCCTCGATCGCGAAGGACCAGCCAGGCGGAAAATCGAAGAGAATGTTCAGGTTGCAGCGCTTCTCTGCGTCGCCGCGGTCCACGTTCGGGCCGACCTCGGTGTAGAGCTTGGAAAAGAGAATCGTAAACGCCTCCGCGTCCTGCGAGGCGAGGTAAGCGACGGATCCTGCGGGGCAGCCGGGGCCCGAGTATTTGAGGTCGCGGATGGCGAACGACTCCGGCGCCTCGGCCCGCGCTTCCGCGGAGAAGGCGGCGATCGCGGCGGAGAAGGCGAGGAAAGAGAGCGCGAAATGCCTCATGGTCGTGGCCTCCCGTGGCCTCCATGAGACGACTCCGCCTGCTCGGCAAGCGAGCTTCACCCAGCCTGGACAGTCGGGAAAAGGCTGGGCGGCTCGGCGCTCATTTCGAGCATGTCCGCATCGCGTTGGCCACGGCATCGGGATCCGAGATGAGCATGTCGTGGACAGCACCGAAGCGAGTCACGACCACGAAGCGTTCGTCCTGTGTGTCGCCCGTGAGATAGCGATAATGAGGCCTCTCCTCGCCGGCCGGGAGGAAGAGGTCCTCGCTGAAGGCAACGACGCAAGCATCACTCCCGTGGGATGGATCGAAGATTCCCGCGCTCACCGTGGGGCGTACGGTGCCGACGCCGAGCAGCTCCTGGCTGGCGACCAGCGCCTCGGGGGCGATGTATCCTTGGGCGACAATTTCGGCGACGCTCGGCGGACCTTGCACGAGCTTGTCCTTGCTGTTCGTGAAAAACAGGCCCTGCCAGGCCGGAGCGGGGATGAATAGATGAGGGCCGAGGAGCGGATCCCCCAGGACGACGAAGGGCGCAAGAGCCGCCGCGCCCGCGCCGCTGTCCGCGAGGGACCAAGGTAATGGGCTCGGGATCGCAGGGGCGAGCAGCACGACGTCGTTGACGGCGAAGCGGGCTCGGAGGCTCGTCCCCTCGGTGATCAGCTCGTTCTGCGTGAGCTCGATGATTTCCCCTCCCAGGCTGTGCCCCACGAGGACGTCGGCGTGAAGCCCGAGAGGCCCGAGAGCATCCAGGGCGCCCGTCAGGGCCGCCACGTCATCGCCGAGCGAGAGCAGCCCGAAGAGAATCCCCTGAGGCAGCGGGCTCTCGCCATGGCCGGGCAGGTCGAGGAGCACCACCCGCCGTGCGTCGAGCTTGTTGTCGGCGAAGACGGCGTCGGCCAGAGGCCGAAAGGTATTGCCCGTGTGGGCCAGGCCGTGGAGCATCACGAACGTGCGGCCTCCGTTCGGATGGTCTGGATTCACGAGCACCTGGGCCGCGATATCGGCCGTCACTCCGGGGCTCAGCTCCACAGGGAGCGAGAGGACCTGCTCGCCCGGCGGGTCCGCGGATGCGGGGAGCGCAAAAAGGAGTGTCACCGTCGAAAGCAGGCTGCTCCAAAGGGCCACGGATTTCATTGGACGTCCTCCCCGTTCCGGCACAGCCGGAAGCAACCAGGCGGGGTCGAAGCGCCTCGTTTGGCCGCGCGGCACCACGACACTCGATCGCCTCTGCTTGCCATTCGCAGGCCAGGCATCGGTGAGCGCACTGGAGAAAGAGAGCACACGGGAGAAACCCGCGGCGACGGACACGAGCGCCGGAGACGTGATGCGCTGAGCCCGCCCGGAGAGGCGAGAAACGAGGGAATGTGCGGGGGAGGGAACGAGAGGAGGGACGCGAGCCGATTACTTCATCAGGCTCATCAGCGTCGACGCCATGTCGGCCGGGGTCGGGGCGACCTTCACGCCGGCGTCTTCGAGCGCCTCGATCTTTTCGGCCGCCGTGCCCTTGCCGCCCGAGATGATGGCGCCCGCATGACCCATGCGCTTGCCGGGAGGCGCGGCGCGGCCGGCGATCAACGCCGCCACGGGCTTCTTCATGTTCGCCTTGATCCACGCCGCGGCCTTCTGCTCCGCGCCGCCGCCGATCTCGCCGATCATGATCACGCCGTGCGTGTCCGGGTCCTCGTTGAAGAGCTCGAGCACGTCGATGAAGTCCATGCCCGCGACCGGGTCGCCGCCGATACCCACGCACGACGATTGGCCCACGCCGAGCGCCGTGAGCTGTCCGACGGCCTCGTACGTGAGCGTGCCCGACTTCGACAGGACGCCGATATGGCCCTTCTTGTGGATATGCCCCGGCATGATGCCGATCTTGCATTCCTCGGGCGTGATGATGCCGGGGCAATTCGGCCCGATGAGGCGCGTGGGTTTGCCCTCGAGATACCGGCGCACCTTCACCATGTCGAGCACCGGAATGCCCTCCGTGATGCAGATGACGAGCCGGCAGCCGGCGTCCGCGGCCTCGACGATCGCGTCGGCCGCGCCCGCGGGCGGGACGAAGATACACGAGACGTCGGCGCCCTCTTTCTTCACGGCGTCTTCCACCGTGTCGTACAGCGGGACCTTGTCCTCGAACCGCTGGCCGCCGCGGCCGGGCGTGACGCCGGCGACGACCTTCGTGCCGTAGGCGAGACAGGCGCGGGCATGCTGCGAGCCGTACTCCCCGGTGATGCCCTGGATGACGACCCGCGTGTCCTTGTTGACGAGAATGCTCATCGCAACTGGTTCCTTTTCGTGACGAAAATCATCCCCGGCATCAGGCCGCGGCGCCCTGCTTCACCGCGGCGACGATCTTTTGCGCGCCGTCGCCCATGGAGGAGGCGCTCTCGATTTTGAGGCCGCTCTCGTCGAGGATCTTTTTCCCGGCCTCGACGTTCGTGCCTTCGAGCCGCACCACGAGCGGCACCGACAAACCGAGCTCCTTCGTCGCGGCGACGACGCCCTCCGCGACCACGTCGCAGCGCATGATGCCGCCGAAGATGTTGACGAAGATGCCCTTCACCTTGTCGGAGCGGAGGATCATCTGGAACGCCTTCTTCACCTGCTCCTTCGAGGCGCCGCCGCCGACGTCGAGGAAGTTCGCGGGTTTGCCGCCGTAGTGCAGGATGATGTCCATCGTGCCCATCGCGAGGCCCGCGCCGTTCACGAGACAGCCGATGTCGCCGTCGAGCGAAACGTAGGAGATGCCCACCTTCTTCGCCTCGAGCTCGACCGGATCCTCCTCGTCCGCGTCGCGCAGATCCGCCCACTCGGGGTGGCGGATCTCGGCGTTGTCGTCGAACGTCACCTTGCCGTCGAGCGCGACGATGTCGCCCTTCTTCGTCACGACGAGCGGGTTGATCTCGACGAGCGAGCAGTCCTCGGCGAGGAAGCACTTGTAGAGGCCGTCGAGGAGCTTCGTGAACTGCCGCATCTGCTCCTTCGCCCCGAGCCCGAGCGCGTACCCGAGCTTGCGGGCCTGGTAGGGCGCGAGGCCGATCACGGGGTCGACGTGCAGCGTGTGGATCTTCTCGGGCGTGTCGTGGGCGACCTGCTCGATGTCCATGCCGCCCTCGCGGGAGGCCATGATCGCGATGCGGCGGCGATCGCGGTCGAGCGTGAGCGCGAGGTAGATCTCGCGGTCGATGTCGAGGCCCTGCTCGATGTAGAGCCTGCGGACCTTCTGCCCGGCGGGGCCCGTCTGCACCGTGATGAGCTGCATGCCGAGGATCTTTTCGGCGAGAGCGCGCGCGTCGGCGACGCCGCCTTTGGCGACCTTCACGCCGCCGCCTTTGCCTCGACCGCCGGCGTGGATCTGGGCCTTCACGACGACCACCGGGATCCCGGTCGCCTCGATCAGGCGCTGCGCCGCGGCCTCGGCCTCCGCCACGGAGAAGGCAGGCTCACCCTTCGGCACGGGGATCCCGTAGCGTGCGAAGATTTGCTTGGCTTGATACTCGTGGATTTTCATGCGAGGGCGGGCAAGGTATCACACGCATGAGTCCAGCATGGGATCGAATTTGAGCAGGTTGACCGCAGCGGCCGTGATGTCCCTCACGGCATCGAGCTGCGGCGGTCCGACGGAGTTACCAAAAGGGGCGAACGCGACGGGCGTGCCCAGCGTGACGCCGAGCGCGCCTCCGGCGGAGCTCGTTCCTGCGGCGGAAACGGCCGCGCCGGCGGCGAGCGCGGCAGCGGTTTCGGCGACGCCGGCGAGCGAGGCCAAACCGAAGTCGCCCTGCCCGGAGGACATGGCCTTCGTCGACACGACGTATTGCCCCGACGTCGAGCTCGAGTGCCTGAAAAAAGAGCACAACAAGCCGAACAAGATCATCATCTGCCACGAGTTCGCCGAGCAAGCGCAGAAGTGCAAGACGGAGCTCCGGCGGCAGCGATACTGCATCGACAAATACGAGTACCCGAACAAAGAGGGCGCGCATCCGCCGGTCATGGTCGACTGGTACGACTCGCTAGAGATGTGCCAGGAGCAGGGAAAACGCCTCTGCTGGGAGAGCGAGTGGGTCGCGGCCTGTGAAGGGCCGAAAAAGACGCCTTTTCCTTATGGATACAAGCGCGACCCGAAAACCTGCAACATCGACAACCCCTGGTATCAGCCCGTCCTCAAGAACATTTATTCGCGCGAGGCCTGGATCCAGGATCAGGAGCTCTTTCGGCTCGACCAGAGCGTGTCGAGCGGCGAGATGCCCGGCTGCGTGAGCGGGTTCGGCGTCCACGATCAAACCGGAAACGTGGACGAGTGGGTCAACGCGGAGAAGAACTACGAAAAGTCGAAGTGGGCAGGGCTCAAAGGCGGCGCCTGGGGCCACGTGCGCAACGCCTGCCGGCCGATGACCGTGAGCCACGAGCCGGAGTTCACCTATTACTTCGTCTCCTTCCGCTGCTGCGCCGACGCCGCCCCCGATCCCGCGGCCGACGCCGATCCGACCCTTTGGCGCCCGCCGCCCCAGCCCACCCCGAAAAAACACGGCGCCTTTTCCAAGGGGTGGACGCCGAAGACGCGCGCCCCCCACCAGCCGACCGTGTCGAAGCCCTGAGGTTTTTCCGCGTGGTTCGTCCCTCTCCCCTTCCACCTTCCGGGAGGGAGAGGGGCTCGGGTGGGGAATCGAGCACATTTCCGGGCATGCTCGGCCCTTCCATCCACGCGCCAACCCGCCGTATCGTTCGGTCGAAACTCCCCCTCCGGCGGAGGCTTCCCCCGCATGGTCCCCGAGTTCCCCGGCTGCACCATCTTCGCAACCCTCGCTGAGGACGCGCGCTTCGCGCTGCATCGCGGCCACCTCGAAGACGGCACGCCCGTGCTCGTCGAGACGGCGCGTGCCCGCGCCCGCGGCGAGGAACGCGCGAGGATCCGCCGCGCCCACGCGATCGCCAAGGACCTCGGCGAGTCCATCGTCCCGCGCACGCTCGGCCTCGTCGAGCACGGCGACGTGTTCGCGCTGCTGCGCGCCGATCCCGGCGGATGCACGCTCGCGGAGCTGCTCGCGTCGCGCAGGTTGCGGATCGAGACCGCGCTCGAGATCACGGCCTCGCTCGGCCGGGCGCTCTCGACGCTCGCGGCGCACGGCATCGTCCACCGCGACATCGCGCCGAAGAACGTGCTCTTCCGCGAGGAAGACGACGCTGTCTGGATCCTGCACTTCACGTCGGCCGCGCGTGTCGGCGAGGAGTCTCTGCGCACGCCGAACCCGCAAGCGCCCGAGGGGACGCTCGCGTACATGCCGCCCGAGCAGACGGGCCGCACGAACCGCCCCGTCGATCACCGCGCCGACCTCTACGGGCTCGGCGCCGTGCTCTACGAGATGCTGACGGGCTCGCCGCCCTTCACCACGCAGGACCCGGTCACGCTCGTGCACGCGCACCTCGCGCGCACGCCGAAGCCGCCGCACGAGCTCGAGCCGAACGTGCCGCCGGCCGTGTCGCGCATCGTGCTCAAGCTGCTCGCGAAGGGCGCCGACGATCGGTACCAGAGCGCGCGTGGGCTCGTCGCCGACCTCGAGACGTGCCTCACGCGCCTGCGCAAATCGGGCCGCATCGATCCGTTCCCGCTCGGTGGTCAGGACCGGCCGACGATGCTCGCGTCGGCCGTGCGGCTCTACGGCCGCGACGCCGAGCGCGAGGCGTTCGCCTCGGCGATCGAGCGAGCGCGGCGCGGAGGGCGTGAGCTCTTCGCCATCCAGGGCGGCGCCGGCATGGGCAAGACCGCGCTCGTGCTCGACGCGGCCACGCGTATCGGCCCCGAGGACGCCTACATCGTCACGGGCAAGTTCGATCCCATCGGGCAGGGCCTGCCGTTCTCGGGCTTTGGTCACGCGCTCGGCGAGCTCGTGCGTGCGGCGCTCGCGGAGAGCGAGTCCGAGCTCGCGCGCATCCGCAGCGAGATCGACACGGCGCTCGGACCGAACGCCGAGCTCGTCACGCGCGTCGTCCCCGAGGTGGGGCTCCTCTTCGGCGGGCCTGCGGAGGCCGCGCCGGACCTCGGGCCGATCGAGTCGCAGAACCGCTTCGCGCTCGTCGTGCAGCGCTTCTTGTCGGTGTTCACGCGGCGCCGCCCGGTGCTCTTGTTCCTCGACGATCTGCAGTGGGCCGACCCTGCGTCGCTCAAGCTCCTTCGCGACCTGCTCGCCGATCCGCAGTCGACGTACCTGCTCGTCATCGTGGCGTTCCGCGGCCGCGAGGATGGCGACGGCTTCCGGTCCATCGGGCGCGTGATCGACGAGATCGAGTGGCAGGGCGTGCCCGTGTCGAAGGTGGAGCTGCGGCCCTTGCGCCCGTCCGACGTGCGTGGCCTCGTCGCGGGGCTGCTCGGCTGCGACCTCGCGGACGTGGAGTCGCTCGGCGTGCTCTTGTGGAGCAAGACGAGCGGCAATCCGCTCTTCATCCGGCAGCTCCTCGGCACGCTCGTGCGCGAGGGCCTCGTCGAGGTGGATCCGGCGACGGGCGCCGTGATCTCGGACGAGGCGCGTATCGAGGAGACCGTCACCGACGACATCGTGACGCTCTTGCTCGACAAGATCGGCGACCTCTCGCCCGCGGCGCAGCGGACGCTCGTGCTCGCGTCGGTCTTCGGGCACGAGTTCGAGATCGACGCGCTCGCGGCGCTCGCCGAGCGCAGCGAGACCGAGGTGCGCGCGGACCTCGCCGCGGCGCTGACGGAAGGGCTCGTGCTCCCCGTGCGCGTGCGGCCACCGCCGTCGCGCGGGTCGGGCAAGTCGACTCCGCCCAGGCCGAGCGCGCCGCGTGCGTTCCGGTTCTCGCACGACAGGGTGCAGCAAGCGGCCTACTCGCTCCTGCGCCCGGAGGAGGTGCCGCACTTGCACCTCGCGATCGGGCGGCGGCTGCGCGACGAGATCGGCGCGGAGGGGGATGGGCTCTTCGAGCTGCTCTTGCACATGAGCCGCGGCATCGCGGTGATGACGGATCCGGCCGAGCGGCTGGAGGTCGCGCGGCTCGCGCTCGACGGCGGGCAACAAGCGAAGGGCGCGGCCGCGTACGAGGCGGCGATCGGTTACCTCGCGACGGGCATGGAGCTCGTGGGCGAGCGCGGCTGGGAGGAGCAGTCGTTCCTCACGTTCGCGCTCGCGCGCGACCGCGCGGCGTGCGCCTACCTCACGGGCCAGTTCCACGAGGCCGAGCAGCTCTTCGCGCTCCTCCTTTCGCACGCGACCTCGGCGCTCGATCGGGCGGGCGTGCACGACCTGCTCGTCGTGCTCTACGTGACGCAGGGGCGGTTCGCCGACGCGGTGCGCGTGGGCCGCGAGGCGCTCGCGCTGCTCGGCGAGACGCTGCCCGACGAGGCGGAGCTCGAAGCGGCGCTCGCGAAAGAGCAAGCGGAGCTCTCGACCGAGCTCGAAGCGCGCTCGATCGAGTCGATCACCTCGGCGCCGCCGCTCGACGATGCGCGCAAGCGCGCGACCCTGCGGACGCTCATGCACCTCGTGTCGGCGACGTACGGCACGTCGCCGTCGCTCCTGTTCCTCGTGTGCACGCGGATGGTGCGCGCGACGCTCGCGTGGGGCCCGACCGAGCTCTCCGCGTACGGGTTCTCGGCCTACGGCATGAGCCTCGTCGCGGCGCGGCGATACGAAGAGGCCCATCGGATGGGCGAGATCGCGCTGCGCCTGCACGATCGGCTGCCGAGCCCGAACATCGCGTGCAAGGTCTACCTGAACCAGGGCGCGACCTTGCACCCGTTCCGCCGCCCGCTCCCGGCGTGCCTGCCGTTCCTCGAACGCGCGCAGCGCGAGGGGCTCGCGACGGGCGACTTCTCGTTCCTGTCGTACGCGTGTTTCTCCACGACGATGGTGCGGCTCGGGATCGGCGAGGACCTCGCCGTCGTCGAGCAGGAGGCCGAGGGCTTCCTCACGCTGATGCAGAAGACGCGGGACGCGACGTCGGAGGCGTACCTGCGGATCATGTACCAGCTCATCCGATGCCTGCGCGGCCGGACGCGGGGTCGGATCTCGCTCTCGGATCGGGAGTTCGAAGAGGTCTCGTTCGTCGCCTCGCTCGTCGAGAGGAAGCTCCCGTTCATCGCGTGCCGCTATCACGCGGCGCGCCTCGAGCTCGGCTTGCTCTTCCACGACCTCGAGCTCGCGGAGAAGGCGGCCACCGAGGCCGAGGCGCTTCTCCCCACGGTCGTCGCGCAGTACTTCGCGACGGAGGTCATCTTCCACGGCGCGATCGTCGCGGCGGCCCGGCTCCATGCGGGCACGCCTGCGGATCAGGCGCGAAGGCGGGCGGAGCTCGATCGTCGCGAGGCCGAGCTTTCGGCGCTCGCGCGGAGCTGCCCGGAGACCTACCAGCACCGGCTCGACCTCGTCCGCGCCGAGCGCGCGCGCGCCGAGGGGCGCGACGCCGAGGCGATCGACCTCTTCGAGGCGGCGATCGCGGGCGCGTGCGAGCACAACTTCATCAAGGACGAGGCGCTCGCGAGCGAGCGCGCTGCCGTGCATCACATCGCGCGGGGTCGCAAGCGCCTCGCGCGCGCCTACGTGCTCGACGCGCGCAAGGCCTACCAGCGCTGGGGCGCGCGCGCGAAGGTCGAGAACATCGCGGCGCGGTACGAGGATCTCTGGGAGAACGAGACGCCGCCGTGGGACATGCCGGCGAACTCGAGCCCCGGCGAGCGTTCGTTCGCGACGCTCGATACGGCCACGGTCATCCGCGCGGCGCAGGCGATCGCGGGCGAGATCCTCCTCGAACGTGTGCTCTTGCGGGTCGTGCGCGCGGTGATCGAGAGCGCGGGCGCGGACCGGGGGATGCTGCTCATCGAGCGGGGAGGTCGTCTCTGGGTCGAGGCGACGATGGTCGTCGATCCGGAGCGGCTCTCGGCGGGCCCGAGCGTGCTGGCGGAAGAGACGGAGGAGCTGCCGCTCTCGGTGGTGGAGTACGTGCGGCGCACGCGCGAGCCGCTCCTGCTCGGCGATGCGCGCTCGGATCGGCGCTTCGCGAAGGATCGCTACATGATGGCGCGCGCGCCGCGCTCGATCCTGTGCACGCCGATGCTGCACAAGGGCCGGCTCGTGGGGATCATCTACCTGGAGCACGCGCTCGCGACGGAGGCGTTCGTGCCGGCGCGGCTCGTGCTCGTGGACTTCCTCGCCTCGCAGGCGGGCGCCGCCGTGGAGAGCGCGCTGCTCTACACGGAGGTGCAGCGCGTGACGGAGGAGTTGCTCCGTACGAACGAGGGCCTCGAAGAAGAGGTCGCGCGGCGCACGCGGGAGGCGAACGAGACGGCGGAGCAACTGCGCCTCGAACTCGAACAACGCATGATCACGGAGCTCGAGCGCGAGTCGCTGCAGCAGCACATCATCGAGGTGCAGCGCGAGCGCCTGGCGGAGCTCTCGACCCCGATCATCCCGATCACGGACGACGTCGTGGTGATGCCGCTCATCGGGACGATGGATCGAGCGCGCTCGGACGAGGTGATGAGCGCGGCGCTGCGGGGCGCTTCGCTGCGCGGCGCGCGCGCGGTGATCCTCGACGTGACGGGCGTGAAGGGCGGCGACGTGTACATCGCGGAGGCGCTCGTGCGAACGGCGTCGGCGCTGAAGCTCCTCGGCGCGCAGGCGATCCTGACGGGCATGCGCGCGGACGTGGCGCGGTCGCTCGTGGGTAGCTCGGCCGAGCTCACGGGGATCGTGACGAAGGGGAGCTTGCAGGCGGGGATCGCGTTTGCGATGGGCGCGAGGAAGCGGAGCTAGATCGCGCCTCCGCGCACCCCTTGCGCGCCTGCGCAACCGCTGCATCCCGCGCCTCTGCCCGAGCCTGTTCGGCCCGAGAAACGCGAGGCCTCGCGCCGCTGGTCCGATTCTTCCTTTCGGGCCACGGGTGACCGACGCCCGCCCCGCCCACGACGCCCGGATCTGGCTCTACGCGTTCGGCTATTTCGCCTGCTACTGGCCCTACAGCGCGCTCACCAAGCTCGCTTCGCAGGGCCAGATCCCCGGCATGACGCGCGCGCTCTCGGGCTTCGAGCTTCTGCCCGTCACGACGATCGCCTCGCTCGTGGGCATGCTCGTCTTCCTCTCGTGGCGTGGCCTGTTTCGGTACGCGACGCATCGCATCGTGCTCGGCCGGTCGATCCCCGTCCCCACGCGCTGGACCTTCCTCTCGGGCGTGGCCACGGCGGTCATCATTGCGACGACCACGCTCGCGTACACGTTCGACGGCGTCTCGATCGTCCTCATGATGCTCTTCATGCGCGGCGGCGTGCTCGTCCTCGCGCCGTTCGTCGACGCGTGGAGCGGTCGCCGCGTCCGTGTGGCCTCGTGGATCGCGCTCGGGCTCAGCCTCGCCTCGCTCGCCGTGACGCTCGGAGGGGGCGCGAGGTACGAGATGACCATGCTCGCGGCGGCCGACGTCGCCGCATACCTCGCCAGTTATTTCGTGCGGCTTCGCTTCATGAGCCATCTGGCGAAATCGGACGACCCGCACGACACATATCGTTATTTCGTCGAAGAGCAGATGGTCGCGACGCCGGTGGTGGTGCTCTTGCTCGTGGTGGGCGCGGTGATCGGCAAGGGCGCGGCGCTCGAAGAGCTGCGCGCCGGGTTCGTCTCGATCGGGGATACGGGCGCGCTTTTTCCGGCGATTGCGATTGGCTTGCTCTCGCAGGGCACGGGGGTTTTTGGCGCGCTCATTCTGCTCGATGGGCGCGAGAATGCGTTTTGCGTGCCGGTGAATCGCGCGTCGAGCGTGCTCGCCGGGGTGCTCGCGTCGGCGACGCTCGCGTGGCTCGGGCTCGGTCGGCCCACGCCGGTGAGCGAGATGGTGGGTGCGGCCATGGTGCTGGCGGCGATTGCGGTGCTGGCCTGGCCGACGTTGACCGCGCGGCGGCGCGGAGGGGTCACGGCCGCGGCGCGGCCTGCGCCCTGATACGTCAGCCCTTGTCGTTCGGCGTTCCTGGACCTTGAGGACGAGGTCTGTGGAGGTTGAGGACGAGGTCCTTGGAGGTTGAGGACGAGGTCCTTGGAGATTGAGGACGAGGTCCGTGACGTTGAGGACGAGGTCCGTGACGTTGAGGACGAGGTCCGCCGACCTTGAGAGCGAGGTCCGTGACGTTGAGGACGAGGTCCGCCGACCTTGAGAACGAGGTCGCCGAGGTTGAGGACGAGGTCCCGTGACCTTGAGAGCGAGGTCGCCGAGGTTGAGGACGAGGTCCGTGGACGTTGAGGACGAGGTCCTTAAACCTTGCGAACGAGGTCGCCTATCACCTCGGCCGCTCGCCTACGCAATCGTCATCGACGGCATCCACCTGCGCGAGAGCGATGGCTCTGCATTCGCCGCATGCACGGGTTTCGTCGGTCCAGGCGATCATGGTAAGGGGGAATATCCTCGAAGGGAGGGCGGGAACTCATGCATCGATACTCGGGCGGCGCAACCACGACGTGGAGGGCGTTCGCACGGTTCGTGATGTTCGCGTTTGGCTGGGTGGTGCTCGTCGTCTCGACGACCGGGTGCATCGTCGACGACATGCCGGCGCTCACCGACATGGTGACGACGGCGAAGCTGCGGGAGTATTACGGGAATCCGAACAACTACACGGGGATCACGTACAACCAGGCCGTGGGGCTCCAGTTCCAGAGGGACGTGCTCGGGGCGTTGCCGGGGCCGAGGGTGCTCCAGTCGAACAGGAAGCCTTTCACGTCAGGGGAGCGCGAGAGACGCAGCGGACGCTTTCGGTCTGTGATACCCGACGGCGTGACCGGCGCTGTCGAGGGATTCCATGGATCGCTCCATCCGGTCATCAGCACGCACCCCGAGAGCACGTTCGTGGAAGTCAAGGCTGTCAAGGGGGTCGTCAACCTGGAGTACGCCCAGTACCAGATCCTCGGCATGCTCGACGCGCTCTCCAAGTCGCCGGCGGCCTTCTCAACAGGACCCGATCGGGCCTATCCCTCGCTGTACTTCGTCGTGTGTGGTGACACGACGATCGGTACGGATATCGGAGACGTTGCTGCTTCCCGCAACATCCTCGTCTGGGTGTCCTCGGTTGTTGATCACGGGGGTGGCAAGCTCCAGGTGCATCGCCCTTGGTGCATGAACTGCGGAGCCGTCCTCCAAGGCAAGCAGCTCCCTGCCCCCACCCTCGACGGCCCTTCGTTTTATGTTCAGAAGCTACGCGCTTCGGGCGACCGGGGCCTGGACAAGCCGATCCTCGATGACGGCCTCGTCGGACACCCTGGGACGCCTGGCAACACGCGCCCCCATTGAGAGAAATCCCATGAAGAGCGACCCGCGTAGTCGTCGTCCCACCAATACAAAAGGTTGGGCTGTGTGCTGGTCTGTCAAAAAATCCGAGGTCGAGGCGCTCCTGGCCGAGGAGAAGTGGACGCTGGATCCCGAGCACAGCATTCCCCATCATCCTGCTTATGTCTCCGATCGTGGTGAGCTCCTCTTCGTCTCTGCGAGCGGGAAGGGCCTCCTCTATGCGTCGCGACAGGAGCTGATGGAGAAGAGCGCCGCGAGGGCCAGCGAGCCCCAGCCACAGCACGTCCTCGAAGGCAACCTCCCCCAGGGCCCCCATTTCATCGAGGCGGTGCCCTCGCTCATCGACGAGCTCGCGCGCATCCTCAAAGTCCCCCGCGAGTCCCTCGACTGCTCCTTCGATAGCCTCTACCTCGTGGAAAAAGCCCTGAAGAAGATCCGTCCCAAGAGGCGCATCCTCGAAATCCCCAACCTCTTCCCGGGGCTCATCGCATACGCCGGGGAAGTCCTGCGCAAGGCGACCGGAGGCGAATGGTTCCTCACGGAGGTGGGTGGTTCGATTTACGAGCCGTACATCCGCCATGGTCCAGGCGGCCGGTACATGAATCCGTGGCTGGAGCTCTACAAGTCGATCACCGAGCCGGGAGGCATCTCTCTCCACGTCATCGTCTCTGCCGAACTCCCGCACCCGGACGACCTGAAGCCCCGGGTGATCGCCGAGAACGAGGAGCCCAACGACGATTACGAATTCTACATGGAGTACGTGGAAGGCCCCAAAGGGGGCGCATATCGACCGGCCATGCGCCGCCGGACCAAGTAGCTCGTCCGAGGACCCTTCCCGGGCGACCCTACCGCCGAGCCACGCCCTTCCGCCCGATCGCCTCCGCAATCGCCGCCGCCAGCGTGCTCTTCGTGGTCATCCCTCGCATCTCCACGCCGAGCTCCACCAGCGTCCGCGCCACGGCCGGCCCGATCCCCGACAGGATCACCTTCGTCCCGAGCAGCCGCGCCGCCTGCGCCGCCGCGATCAGCGCGTTCGCCGCCGACGTGTCCATCGTCGACACGCCCGTGATGTCGAGGATCGCCGTCTCCGCCTGGTGCTCCTGGATCCCGGCCAGGAGCGCTTCGAGGATCTGCTGCGCGCGCGTGTCGCCGATCGAGCCGACGAGCGGCATCGCGATGACGCTCTCCGCGATCGGCATGAGCGGCGTCGAGAGCTCGCGGATCAGCGCCTCTTGCGAGGTGATCACCTTCGCTTCGAGATCCGCTCGCTCCACCTCCGCCCGCTGCTCCTCCGAGAGGTCACGCACGATCGCCGCGAGGCCGAGCACCTCCTCGGGGCCCGCGCGCACCACGTAGCAGTCCACCTGTGCCGGCAACGGCGCGCCGCTTCCGTCGCGCAGCGTGAGCGTCCCGCGATACGAGCTGCCGTCCACGAGCGCCGCGTAGAGCGCCTCGCGCGCCGACGCGTCGCCCGGCCGGAGCGCGTCGACGAGCGGCGTGCCGATCACCGATTCGTCACTGCCGAACAGCCGGTGGTACGCGCCGTTCACGTGCGTCACGTCGCCCTCGGGGCTCGCGAGCACCACCGCGTCCGGCGTGTGCTCCGCCAGCGCCGCGAAGATGCGCGCCGCGTCGTTTGCCTTGCGCAGCTCCACCACGTGCAGTCGTGTGAGCTCCAAGCGAAGCGCCTCGGCCTCGCGCTCCTTCTCGGCGAGGGCTCGTTCGAGCGCCGCGACGCGATCCTCGATGCTGCCCTCGGCCTCGGTCGCCACGAGGCGTCATCCTAGGTCCTCTTCGCCCGGCGTTTCCAGTGCTTCCGGATCCGCCATCGGCTCACTCATGGCGCAGCGCGTCCGAGGTGCGTCACCAAAAATTGGGCCCTCGGGCGTCGCTTCCGGTAGGGGGGCTTCATGATCATCGCGCTCACCGGACAGAAGGGTGGGATCGGCAAGAGCACCACGGCGGTGAGCCTCGCCGTGGCGGCGCTCTCGCGAGGACAGCGCGTGCTCCTCGTGGACGCCGATCCGCAGGGCACGGTGCGCACGTGGGGCGAGGTCGCGAGCGAGGCGGGGCACAAGACGCCGACCATCGTCGCCATGGGCGCGCAGATGCACCGACCCGGGCAGCTCGATGCGGTCTCTCCCGCGTACGACCTCACGATCATCGATTGCCCGCCGCGGCACGGAGAGATCTCCCGCTCGGCGCTCATGGTCGCGGACGTCGCCGTCTTCCCCTGCGGGCCGACGGCCGCCGACGCCTGGGCGCTCACCGCCGCGATCGAGGTGTTCCAGGAGGCGCGCGCGCTCCGGGACAAACTCGCCGGCTGCGTCCTCATCACGCGCAAGCAAGGCCGCACCGCGCTCGCCAAGAGCGCGCGCACGGCACTCGAGACCTCGGGCCTGCCGGTGCTCGACACCGAGCTCGGGTTTCGCGTGGCCTACCAGGAGGCGATCGCCGTGGGGAAGGGCGTCACCACGTACGCCCCGCGCGACGCCTCCGCAAAAGAGATTCACCAATTGCTCGACGAGCTCACGAGGTTCCACCATGGCCAAGAAGCAAGTCGCGGTTTCGCTCCGCAAGCCGCCGTCGCCTGAATCGATCGACGCATTCGTCAGCGGAGACGAGCCGCCCGCGGTCGCGGCCGCGCCGAAGCGCGCCCGTCGCGCCCCGGCGAAATCGGAGCGCGCGGGGGCGTCCGAGCGGAGCACCCAAGCGTGGACCGAGACCTCGCCCGTCCCGCCGAGCGTCACGCCCGTCCCCGAGAGCGCCGTCGTCGCCGTCGAAGCACGCGCCACCGCGCCGGCCGAGCCTGCGCCTGCGGAGCCCGCGGCCGCGCCCGCCGCTCCGGCGCCTGCGCCGCTGCCCGAGCCGACGATCGTGGGAGGCGTGCCGCTCCGCGCCGTTACCATTTACCTCGCGCCCGAGCTTGCCGATCGCCTCACGATCCATTGCATTCAGCACGATCGCGACGTGAGCAACGTCATCGGCGAGGCCCTCACGAATCACCTCGCGCCGCGCCTCGGCGCCGGCACGACCGAAGCCGCCCCCGCGCCCGGCGACGCCCCGCCCCCGCGCCCCTCGGCCTTCTGGGGCAAGGCGCCCTTCCCGCAGGTGGAATGGCCGCCCCGCCGCTTCGATCAGATCGTCGAGATCGGCCGTATCCTGCTCGGCGTCGTGCGTCGGCGCGGATACGCCGCGACCGCGTAGTCCTGCGCGTGACGTATTTCCGTCTCGCGCGGGCGCCTCACATCGGAGAAATCTTGCAAGGCCGTTGAAAGCGCCCCGCCTTTGCGCTGAACATGGCCCCTCGGCGTCGGCCCCCCGTCGCCGTGACTTCGTTACACTGACTACTCTCAACGGTTGGTGGCTCTCGCTCGGACGTGCCGAGGGAGGCCTCCAATCCCCCTTACGAGGAGCTTCTTCCCATGCGAATGAGCCGAGTGGGTCTACTGTCTTTGTCTCTCGTCACGCTGTTTGCGCTCGGTTGCACCGGGGAGACCGGTCCGCAGGGGCCCGCAGGACAGCCGGGCACGGAGGGGCCGAGCGCGGACCCGAGCATCAGCGCCATCACGCCGAGCAAGGCGTTCGTCTCGCGCCGCGCCGAGGTCACGATCAGCGGCTTCAACACGACCTGGACCGACGCAGTGACGCTCGACTTCGGGCCGGAAATCACGGTCATCGAGAAGAAGATCGCGAGCCCGACGGCGATCGTCGCGGAGATCGAGATCTCCGACAAGGCCGCGGTCGGCGCGCGCGACGTGAACGTCACCGAGGGCGGTTCGACGGTCACCTACAAGGGCGCGTTCTCCCTCGACGCACCGCTCGAGGTGTCGGTCGAAGGCACGCAGGCGCAGGGCTCGATCCTCATCGCGAGCGCCAAGCAGAAGGACCTCTCGACGCCGTTCGACCTGACGTACACCGGCGACGGGTTCTTCGAGCCGATCGTCTACACGAACCTCGCCGTCTCCGGCTCGTCCGGCATCTTCGGCAGCGTGGAGGACGCGCAGCTCTACGGCGTCAGCATGCTCGTCTTCACGGACGTGAACACGCCCGCGGGCGCCGCGGACATCGCGGTCGCGAGCGGCCCGCAAGGCGAGGAGATCCTCTCGCCCGCGCCGGGCGGCTTGCAGATCGCGGCGCGGCAGCCGACCGCGCTCACGGCGGGCATGAGCGTCAGCGGCACGGTCGATCAGCCGTTCGCCACGCTGCTCTACTCGTACACGCCCTCGGGCCCGGGCAAGATCATCTCCGTCGAGGCGCTGGCCGACTCGGCCGACGCGACGACGGGCTTCGCGGTGCTGCCGTCGAGCGGCAAGTTCTCCGAGATCATCGCGTTCGAGGCGGCGCCCACGATCGAGGTCGGCGCCGAGCCGGTCTACTTCGTGTACTGGGACAACTCGGGCGTGTCCGGCTACAACATCGACGTGACGGTCAAGGAGATCGTCCCGGCGGAGGTCGAGCCGAACAACGCCTGCGGCGAGGCGCAAGCGGTCGCGTCGCTGCCGGCGACGCTCGACGCGTTCAAGATGGCGGACAAGGACGACCAGGACTGGCTCGTCGTCGACATCGCGGAGGCGGACGTGGGCAAGGTCATCCACGTCGTGACGTCGCCCGGCGAGGCGCAGACGGACACGGTCGTCGAGGTCGTGGGCTCGGACTGCACGACGTCGCTCGGCGTGAGCGAGGACTCGAACTACCACGAGGACTTCACGAGCGAGCCGATCCCGACGCCCGGCAAGTACTACATCAAGGTCTCGAACTCGACGTACGGCTACTCCGGCGCCCTGTACAACCTCTCGATCACGCTCGAGTGATCCCGCGCGCGAGGGGGGAGCGCGGTTTTCCTGCGCTCCCCCTCGCCCCGCCCATTTCCCAGAAAAACCTCCTCTGTGACCCGAATGCCTTGACGCTCGCGCGGGCCTTGGGAAAGCTCTGCCCGCTCGCCAAGAGGAGGGAACGTCATGACCACGCAAGAACCGTCGAAGCCGGCACCGCCCAACTGGCCCCGCATTTCGTCCGCGATCTACTACGAGGATTCGAGGGCCGCGATCGACTGGCTCTGCCGCGCCTTCGGCTTCCAGGTGCGGCTGCTCGTCGAGGGGGAGGACGGCTCTGTCAGGCACTCGGAGCTCGTCTACGGCGAAGGGCTCATCATGGTGAGTCATCCCAAACCGGAGAGATTCCCGCAGACGCGGGCCCCGAGCCAAATCGGCGGCGCGAACACGCAGAACATGATGGTGTACGTCGACGACGTGGAGGCGCACTGCGCGCGGGCCCGGGCCGCGGGCGCGAGGATCGTCCGGGAGCCGGAGACGGTCGACCACGGCGAGGAATACTGGTCGGAGCGCGGATACGAGTGTGTGGACATCGGTGGTCACCACTGGTGGTTTTACCAGCGGCTCCGCAATCCGAAGACCTGAACGTCAGGGGTTCTGCACCTCGATGGTGCTCTCGCCGGCGGCCTTGGGGACCTTCACCCACAGAGCGCGCGTCGCCGCTTCGTAATAGTAGCCCGAGGGCGCCGCATCGAATGCATCCCGGGTGGCGTGTTTGGTCGCTGCATTGCCGGCGACCGTGACGCCCGCCGGCTCCTCTTCCACGCGGACGCGGAACAACGTATCGACGAGCGTGCGCGAAATCGTCGCGGTGGCCCCGGTCGCCGTCGCGCTCGCCTCGACCTTGGTGACCGCGTCATCCGTATCGTGCAGCGAAAAACTCGAAGGCGCCGCGTCCGGGAACACGAGCACCGTCAGCTTGCCGGCCGAGGCAGCATTGCCGAGCCCGGTGACGTCGTCCGCGACGTGCATCGGCACGATCGCGCCCGACCGGAAATACAGCGGCACCTTTTGCAGATCGGTCGAGAAATCGGCGGACACCGTCGTCCCACCCTCGAGCGGCGCCGCCGCGGGTGACCAGAAATCATAATAACGCGCTCCCGCCGGAAGCTCGACGTCCCGCTTTCCCGTACCGTCGAGCAGCGGTGCCACGAAGAGCGCGTCGCCGATCGCATAACGATAATCGCCGGCCCAGCTCGCCTCCGCGCCCACGGGCCGGATGGGCACCGCGGCCCCGGCATAGGCCTCCTCGGAGAGGCTGTACCAGAAGGGAACGAGCTCGTGGTGCAGCTTCGACCAGAAGCGATAGATGTCCGCGATCTCGGTCCC
Organism: Polyangium sp. y55x31; assembly: GCF_029946505.1. Lineage (GTDB taxonomy): Bacteria > Myxococcota_A > Polyangia > Polyangiales > Polyangiaceae > Polyangium. The sequence goes on along the minus strand of NZ_JARZHG010000031.1, from coordinate 72,890 downwards.
ATTCTGCGGCACGGTCCAGGGCGTGATGTTCGCGCGGCCGTGGAGCTGCATGAAAGGCGACAGCGCGCCGATCGCCGTCCAGCGCGCGAAGTTCACGGGGTCGAGCGGGATCTGCTCGCCGAGCAGGTCCTTGTCGTCCCGATCGAGATATCCGCCGATGTCCGATCCGAGCACCACGTATCCCGCGGCCGCCGAGCGGAACGTGTGATCGAGCGCGTCCGCGAGGCCCACCCAATCGCGGCGGTTGTCGCCCATCCACGCGACGGGCGCGTGCTCCTTGCGAGCGAAGAACCGGCCCTTGAAATCGTACGACTCGTCCCACGCGCGGACCATCGTGACGAACTCGCGCCCGCGCCGCGCTACGCCGTACGCAAGAAAATCCTGGTAATAGGCCTCCGAGTATTCCTGGTGCGGCACGGGCCCCGCGGCCGTCGTCACCGGATCGAGCCGGACGTAGCTGTCGCCGAAATCGATCTTCCAGCCGTCGATCCCCATGTCGAGCACGCCGTTCTGCTGCTCGTGCCACCAAGCCCGCGCCGACGGATTCATGAAATCGACCGCGGCGCCCGAGCCTTTCCACCACGAAAACCTGAGCGAATCCTCCACGAAATACCCACACGCCTCGCCCTCCGCGAGGTTCGGCGCGGCGCCCTCGTACGCATCGCCGCCCTCTTCGAGGTCGTACGACACCGAGTTCACGAGGTTCGTGATCCACAGGACGACCCGCACGCCGTCCGCGTGCATGTCCTCCACCATCTTGCCGAAATCGGGGTACCGCGAGGGGTTCGGGATGAACGTGTTGTAATGGGTCTCCCAGGGGCTATCGAGGACCACGGCGCCGACCGGGATGTCGCGCTCGCGGAAGCCGGACACGAAGGCATACGTGTCCGGGCCGTCCGAGATGTCTTTCGAGATCCACGGCTCGAACGCCCAGCGCGGCGTGTGGCGCGTCGGCTCCGGCAGGTTCTCGGCGGGCCGGACGCAGGGGTCGGCCGGGCCCGCGGGCGGTGTATCCGGATCCTCCGGGCACCCGAGGAGCGCGAGGAGGGACAAAGGCAGAGCACGGAGCGGGAGCGAAAGCATTTTCATTCCGCGAACCTATCGCGGCTCGTCCGCCCCTGTCATCCGCGCCGGCGCCGCCTGCCTCATTTCGAGGCGCGTGGTATGCTCGACTGCGATGCCCCCGATCACGCCGGTCGACATCCTCGCCCCCGCATTCAAGGCGGATCCATTTCCATACTATGCTCGCCTCCGGGCCGAGGCGCCCGTCTTTCGCACGAAGCTCGAAGACGGGCGCACGGTCTACTTCATCACGCGTTACGACGACGTCGTCTCCGTCCTCAAGGATCCGCGCTTCGTCAAGGACCGCACGAAGGTCCTCACCCCGGAGCAAGAGGCGAAGCAGCCCTGGGTCCCGGCTTTCTTGAAGCCCCTCGAGCGCAACATGCTCGACGTCGACGAGCCCGATCACCGGCGCCTGCGAAACCTCATTCACCAGGTATTCACCCCGCGCATGGTCGAGGACATGCGCGCGCGCGTGCAAGCGATCGCAGACGAGCTCCTCGCAAAGGTCGCTTTACGCGGCCGGATGGATATCGTGCGCGATTTCGCGCTCCCCTTGCCGCTCACCGTGATCGCCGAGCTGCTCGGCATCCCCGAGGCGGCGCGCCCCCGGTATCACCGTTTTTCGAGCGCCCTGATGCAGACCACCTCGAACCTGAAGATGATGCTCTCGCTGCCGCTCTTCTGGTTCATGGTGCGCGACCTGCGCGCGCTCATCGCGGAGAAACGCGCGCGGCCTCGCGACGATCTGCTCACCGCGCTCGTGCAAGCCGAGCAGGAGGGCAGCCACCTCAGCGAAAACGAGCTGCTCGCGATGATCGTCCTCCTGACCGTCGCCGGTCACGAGACCACGGTGAACCTCATTGCCTCCGGCACGCTCGCGCTCCTCCAGCACCCGCGCGAGCTCGAGCGTCTCCAGAAGGATCCCACGCTGCTCAAATCGGCCATCGAAGAGCTGCTCCGCTTCACGAACCCCGTCGAGATGGCGACCGAGCGATATGCGAGCGAGGACGTCGAGCTCGGAGGCGTCACGATCCCCCGCGGCGAGCTCGTCCTCGTGGTCCTCGCCTCCGCGAACCGCGACGCGGCGCAGTTCGAGGACCCGGACAAACTCGACATCACGCGCGACCCGAACCGCCACGTCGCGTTCGGCCAGGGCATCCATTATTGCCTCGGCGCCCCGCTCGCGCGGCTCGAAGGCCAGATCGCGCTCGCCACGCTCCTCCGCACGCTGCCCGGTCTGCGCCTCGACGCCGCGCCGAACACCCTGCGCTGGCGCCCCACGTACATCGTGCGTGGCCTCGAAGCGCTGCCCGTCGCGTTCTGATCCCCTTCGAAACACGAAACCCCCTCCCATCGCGGATGAGAGGGGGTCTCGGGATGTACGAGCGGAGGCGTCTTACTGCTTGTCGCCCTTGCCGCCCTTGTCCTTCGACTGCAGCGCCGAGAGGTCCTCGGCGACGATCGCCTTCGGGTTCATGATCTCGAAGAAGGCCCTCTTCGCCATCTCACCCGTCTCGCCCTGCTCCTGACGGAGCGCCATCAGAACGCCGCGCTCCTTCATGAACTTGAGCGTCTGGATCGCGCCCTTTTTCCGCGCCGCGTCGCCGCTCTTCGCGTCCTGCCAGAGCCGGTAACGAAGCACGACGCGCGTCTCGGAGTGCGGGCCGTTGTCGAACTTGAGGTTGTCGAACTGCGACTGCAGGCGCTGACGCGACCACTCCTGCGGCGTGTCCGCCACCTTGATGCGCGCGATCGCCTCGGCGTTCGTCACCCAGCGGTAGATGTTGCCGCGCTTGAAGTCCTCGTCCGACCAGTAGCCGAACGCGCGGAAGTAGTGATCCTTCAGATCGTTCAGCGCGTCGGGGCCGAAGTCGCCGTACATCGCGACCGTACGCGCCGCCGTCTCCGCCGTGCCGCCGAGGATCAACGCGAGCGCCGCCGCGTTGCGGATCTCCGGGTTCTGGAGCTTCTCGAAGAGCTTCGCCTCCGTCCCCTGATCGAAGCCGCCGATGCCGATCGCGCGGGCGTAGGCCATGCGCAGACCGATGTCGAGGTCGGGCGTGAGCAGGTCCGCGAGCTCGCCCGAGATCGCCGGCACGGGCTTGAGCGACAGCGTCGAGGCGTAGCAGGCGCCGATGAGCTGCTTGCGCGGCTCCTTCTTCGCTCCGTAGTCCTTCGCCTTCTTCGCGACCTCGCTCATCGTCTTGTCGTCGGCGCACCACGCGAGCGCGTCGCAGGCGGCCGCGCGGGCCTCCTCGTGCCACGACTCGTCCTCGATGAGCTCCATGAGCGGCTTCGAGGCGCGGTTGTCACCCCACTGCCCGAGGCCCTGCGCCGCGCCGTAGGCGACCGCGCGGAGCGCCATGCCGAGCATCGCCAGGCCCGCGCCGTTCAGCGCCTCCTGCGTGATGTCCATCTTCTTGTCGGGCTTGCGCTTGAACTGCTCGAGCAGCTTCGGGAACGTCGGCTCGTCCTTCATCAAGCCGACGTAGCGGAGCGCGCTCTGCGCCGTCTCGAAGGCCGTGGGGAAGGGAGGCTGCGCGCCCTCCTTCGGGAGCGGATCCTTCGGGAACGCCCAGTCGCGGAGATCGTTCTTGATCTTGTCGCTCTGCACGGCGGCGAGGAAACGCAGGCCGTTCGCGTGCGGCTGCGGGCGGTCCTTGATCCAGAAGATCACGCCGTCCTCGGCCGCGGCCTTGAGCTCGTCCTTCTTGTCGGGGTGGATCATCGCGAGGTCCGCGAGCATGCGGCTGGCGACGACGCGCGGCAGATCCGTGCGCGACAGGTGACCACCCTCGTCGGCCTCCCAGAACCGCTCCTGCGCGTAGAGCTTCGAGGGATCGGCGCGCATGCGCTCGCCGAGATACTTCGCCGCGCGGATGTCGCCGACCTCGGCGAGACGCGTGCCGGCCTCGCCTTGCCAGTGCAGCGTGGGCTTCGGCGACGCCTCGAGCCACTTCACGAGCGAGTCACCGACGCGCGGATCGGCGACGTCCTTCATCATCTCCATGAGCTGCTTCGTCTGGAACCACTCGCTCTCGGGCGGATCCTTCTTCACGCTGGCGAGCGCGAGCACGAGGCCCTCGCCGCCGATGCCGTCACGAAGCGCCTCCAGGAACTTCTGGCGGTTCTCCTTGCTGGACGTGCTGAGCGCCGAGAGCAAGGGCGCGCGCGCGGTCTCGTCGCCGATCTTGCCGAGGCCCGTGGCGGCCTCGCGGCCGACCTCGGAGTCGGGATCCTTCACGAGCTGGATGAGCGTCTGCGTCCACTTCGGGTTCGCGTCGCGCGAGAGCAGCGTGGCCACGAGCTGACGCACCGACGGGCTCTGATCACCCGCGAGCTTGGCGAACTCGTCGAGCGACACGAGGCTCGCGAGCCGCTCCGGATCGAACGCGGTGCCGCCGCCGAGACGCTCGACCTTCGACAGGAAGCCCTTCCTGTACTGGTCCATCGCGTCCTTGAAGACCTGCGGCTCCTTCAGCATGACGAGGGCCCACACGATCTGCGGCTTGTCGCTGTCGTCGGCCTCCTTGAGCGCGGCGAGCAGCCCCGCTTTGCCGGCGTCGCCCTTCGGCGAACCGTAGTAGGCGAGCACCTGCGCGGCGACGCCCTTCACGCGGTGATCGGGCTGTTCGAGCGCCTTGATCGCGTGCGTCACGCCCTCGGGATCTTCGGCGTAGGCGAGCTGGATCAGCGCCTCTTGCTGCAGGGCCCACTCGTTCGGGTTCGCGGCCCAGGTGCGCCAGCGCGGGATCTGGTCCTTCACGGGCAGGACGAAGATGTTCTTCTTCTCCTTGACGACCTGCTCGACCGTCATCTTCTCCTGGCCCTGCTTGATGCCGAAGAAGAGCGCGGCCGCGCCGCCGGCGACGATGAGCAGCGCCACGATGATCGTGACGGGGTTGAAGCGACCTTTCTTGAAGTCGCCGTCGCCGAAGTCGGCGCCGCCGCCGCCAGCGGGCGCGGGGGGCACCGCGCCTCCACCGGGCGCGCCGGGGAGATCGGCGTCGTCGGGCGGCCATTTCGCGAGGTCGAGCCGATCGGGCGTGCGGAGCCTGCGCTTGATGGGTTTCTCGGTGCCCCCGATCCCCCGGGGAGGAGGCTGTTTTCCGTTGGGAAGAGGAGACGGTTCGGGCTGTGAGTTCGGACGATCGAGCATGGTTCCTCCCCGCGTCGCTCTCGTGCGACCGGCGGAGCGGCGGCGCCGCTTTGCGGGGACCGAACATACCAGGGGACGCCTTTCGGGCGCAGCCGCAAAGAACTTGCTAAGGAGAACGGGTGCCGACGCCCGCCCCCGCTCCCTCCGATGGCAAGCTTCGCTCCTGGGTGTTTGCGGGCCTTCTCGGCCTCGGGGCGCTCGTGGGGGTCTCTCTCTTGCCCCGCGTCGTCCGCGGGGGGAGCCCGTTCGAGGGCAAGCCGGCGCCCGACGCGGTCTTCGCGGTCGCGGCGAACGGCGATCCCGGGGCGCGCATGCAGATCGAGAGCCTCAAGGGCCACCCGGTGGTCCTGGACTTCTGGGCGACCTGGTGTGGCCCTTGCGCCGCGCAGGCCCCGATCCTCGACCGCATCGCGCGCCGTTACGAGAAGCAGGGCCTCATCGTGCTCGGCGTGAACGCGCACGACCCGCCCGCGAAGGCGAAGAGTTACGCGGAAAAAAAGGGACTTTCGTATCCCATCGTGATCGACGCGGGCCAGGAGGCGGCGCAGGCGTACGACGTGCAGAACCTGCCGAGCCTCGTGGTCATCGATCGCGAAGGCCGCGTCGTCCGGTACATGACGGGCCTCGTCGACGAGGCTTCGCTCGACGAGATCGTCGCGGCGACGTTGTAGATGATGGCTAGGCCGCCGACGTCGCGCCGTCGGGCTCGCCGAGCGTGCTCGGCGCGCGCGTGACCTCCGCGCTCTCGGCCCCCGCGACCTCGCGGCGATGCTTCGCCCACTGGTGCGCGAGGAACCGCTCCACCGCGGCGAGCGCGTGCCCCGTGCGCTCCGACGGAAACACCTCGAACGCGTGCTGCGCGCCCGGCAGCTCCGCGTAGAGCACCGGCGCGCGGCTCTCGGCGCGCAGAAGCTCCACGAAGAGCCGCGCCTCCTGCACGGGCACGAGTGAATCACGATCGCCGTGCACCACGAAGAACGGCGGCGCGTCCTTGCGCACGAGGCTCATCGGTGAGGCTGCCTCGAACGCCGCGTGATCCTCGTCGAGCCGCTTCTTCATCACGCTCTTTTCGAGGATCGTGCGGAGCAGCGTGCCCTTCCAGATCCCGCGCCTGTCCGTGAAGTCGTAGACCCCGTAGAACGGCACGCAGGCTTGCACGCGCGTGTCCACGTCCTCGAAGCCCGGCTGGTAGCGCGGATCGTTCGGCGTGAGCGCCGCGAGCGCCGCGAGGTGGCCGCCCGCCGATCCGCCCGTGATCACGAGGAAGCTCGGGTCGGCGCCGTGCTCCTTGCCGTGCTCGCGGATCCAGCGGATCGCGCTCTTCACGTCGATCAGGTGATCGGGGAACGTGAAGCGCGGCGAGAGCCGGTAGTTCGCCGACACCACGACCCACCCGTGCGCGGCGAGCCGATACGCGAGGGGTTTGCCCTGGTCGTCCTTGCTCCCGATCACCCACGCGCCGCCGTGCACGAACAGCACCGTCGGCCGCGGCTTCGTGTTGCCGCGCGGCCGATAGACGTCGAGCTTGAGGTTCACGCCGCCCGCGCGCGAGAAGACGACGTTGCGCACGACCTCCACGCGACCGTCGAGCACCGGCAGCGGGAAGAGGCGCTGCCGGAGGGAAAAATGCTCGTCGACGTGCGCGCCGATCTCCTCGGGGATCACGCTCCGATACGCCGTCCCAAGCCCCTCGCGCAGCGCCGCCTCCGTCACGTCGCGCGCCTTGCGTGCATCGATCACGATCCGCACGAGCCCCACCCACGACAGCGTCACGACGAGCAGCGCGACCCAGCCGGGCCATCCGTCGAGCCCACCGGCCCACACGAAGAGGGCCGTCGCGACGGCTTGCCAGAACAGGTGATGCGCCGCGAGCTCGCCGGTCAGCCACGATGCGAAGAACCCCGCGCCGATCAGCGGCCAGAACTTCCGGGCCGGCCGGAGCGCGTTCAGCGTGAACATGGCGCCGACGGCGGCGGCCATCAGGAAAAGCACGGGAGCGGGGAGCAGGAAGGGCAGGGGCACGTCGCGTGGAGGATGACCGAGGCGCGTGGTGTTGTCCCGCGCCGAAAGGGCACGAAATGCGCCGTCGGGCGGGCGCTTCCCTGCGCTATCCTGCGCCGCGATGAAGAAGACGCTCGCGTTCGGAACGCTCGGCGAGCTGATCGTCCTCGTGCATGCCGAAGAGCCGCCGACCGACCCCGAATGGAACGCGTACATCGAGGTTTGGGAAGCGCACCACCGCGCGAGCGGCCGTTCCCGGTTGCTCGTCTCCACCGAGGGCGGCGCGCCCACGGCGGCCCAGCGCCACGTCCTCGACGAGCGCGTACGAAGGTTCGGCAGGGACTCCGCGCGTGCTGCGATCCTCAGCGAATCGCTCTTCGCGCGTGTCGTCACGAATGCCTTGAGCGCGATGGAGCACGCGCGCGCGACCCGTTTCCTCGGCCGGTTCGGCGACGGCGGCGGGCCCGAATCGTCCCAGATTTACCGCATGTTTGCCCGGACCGACCTGCGCCAGGCGCTCGTCTGGCTCGAGGTCTCCCCCGCGCGCGAGCCCGACGTCGTTCGCTTCATCGAGCAGCTCCACGCTTCGCTCGAACAGTAGCGGCTGAGCTTCACGCCCACACGTCTTCGGCCACGCTCGCCACGACCGCGTGCTGGAACCGGAACGTCCGCGCCCGATCGTACGTCCCCGTCAGGTTCAGCGCGATCTCGTCGAACGAAGCACACCGCGCGCGCCGGAACCCTTCCTCGTAGAGCATCGGCAGCACGTGATTGATCCCGAACACCACGGGCTCGCCCATCTCCGCGACGCCGTCGCGCGCCGCGATCGACGACGCGTCGCGCACGTCCCCCTGGCCCATGCGTTTGCCCACGTGGTCGAACAGGATCACCGAGCTCGGGTGTAGTTTCTCCGCGATGCGCCGCAGCGTCGCCCGCACGGCCGGTTCTTCCAGGTAATACGTCACGCCTTCCCAGATCAGGAGCGCCGGCAGGTCCGCGCGAAACCCGCTCGAATCGAGCCGCTCCACGAAATCGTTCACGGCGAAATCACACGGCACGTACGTCGCATTCTCGAACGGATACCCGGGCAGCGCGGACAGACGCGCGAGTTTGTCCGCCTGCGTCGTCGGGTGATCCACCTCGAAGAAGCGCACGCCCTTCTGCCCGAGCCGCGCCGCGCGGGTATCGAGCCCCGCGCCGAGCAGCACCACCTGGGTACACCCTCGCGCAAGCCAGCGCCGCGTCTCGCGGTCGAAGAGCGCCGTGCGCAGCGCCACGAAGAGCTCGATGTGCGGATAGCCTTTTTCGTAACGCGCCGCGTCCTCGAACCCGCCGGGACCGGCGAGCGTGCGGGCGAACGGATCGTCGCAGAGCGGCGTTTCTCGCTCCGTCGCTCGCGCTCGGAGGGCCGCCACCATCCTCGCCGTTCGGCTCGGCTGCTGCATCGCCCCAGAATGACAGGGTATGCCGCGGTGCGCAACGTCTGCGTTTCACCCGGGACGGACCGCACGCTTCGCTTGGGTGCGTCGGGGAGGACGTCTACGTCGAGGACGAGCGATTTGCGCGGGACGATGGTCTAGGCTCGAAATCCATGCGCGCCCTCGTCTCGCCATTCCTCTCGTTTTTGCTCGTTCTTGCTGCGTGCGGCGGCGGGCCGTCCGCGCAGCAGGAGCCGGCGAAGGCGCCCGTCGTCGAGGTCGGATCCGGCCCCGAGGCGCCGCCCTTGCCCGCGCAGGGGTCCGAGGAGGACGGCGCGACCGAGCCGCGGGAGGCGAAGGCGGTCGAGCCGGTCGAAGCCTGCATCGAGCGGATGCGCGAAGGCCAGGGTTTGCCCTCGGGCGCGACCGCCGCGCCCGAGGGGGCCAAATATGCCGAGACCCTCGCGGCCGAGCGGGCGGACAACATGAACGAAGCGCGGAAAGGGTATCTGCAGATCATCCAGCAATACCCGCAATCGCCCTACGTCCCGCTCGTCTATTTCGCGTTCGGCGAGTTCTTCTTCAAGGAGGGCCGGATGGACCCCACCAAGCTCGATCTCGCGGAGCAGTCGTACGTCAAAGTGCTCACATTCCCCCTGCCGGACAACACCGCCTGGATCGCGGCGAACGCCCGCCTCGCCGAGATCTACCGGCTCAAAGGCGACCCCCCGCAGGCGCTCCATTCGCTGAAGTGGGTCGCGGGCGCCGTGGCGAAAGAGCCTTCCGCGCAATGCGCGGCCGCGCTCGCCGCCCCCGCCCGCGCGGGCCTCGTCTTCGTGTATGCCGACGCGGGCCGGCCGAGCGCCGCGTTCGACTTTTTCCGGACGGCGAGCGGAGACAAGGGCGACGACCGCACGAATGCCCTCGCCATGGTCGTCTCGCTCGCGGAGCTCTACGTCCAGCAGCAAAAGCACGACGACGCGGTGACGGTCCTGCTCTCCACGAATGCGAGGTTTTACGACGCGACATATTGCCGCCGTGAGGGCCAGCTCGTGACGAAGCTCAGGTCCTCCGTCGCGACGAGGCGCCATGACGAGCTCGTCCGCGCGCACGCGCTGCATTGCGTCGCGCGCTGAGGGCTATCGCGAGAGCTTCGCCCACGCCGCCGCGAGCACCTCGGCCGCCCGCACGATCTCCGCCTCGGTCGTCCCTCGACCGAGCGTCAATCGCACCGAACCGATCGCCTCCTCCGGCTTCACGCCCATCGCGAGGATCACGCTCGACGCCGATTCGTGCCCATCGTGGCAAGCCGATCCCGTCGACGCCGCCACCTCCTCCGCCTGCGCGAGCAGCGCCGTCCCGCTCACCCGCGGAAACCGCACGTTCAGCGTGTTCGGCAATCGTTTTTCCGAATGCCCATTCAACGCGAGCCCCGGCACCCGCTCGCGGAGCAGGACAAACAACTTGTCCCGAAAAACCCGCACCCGCGCGCCCTCCGCCGCGAGGTCCCGCATGGCCGCCTTCGCCGCGACCCCGAGCCCCACGATCGACGGCACGTTCTCCGTCCCGGGCCGGATCCCCCGCTCGTGCCCCGCGCCCAGCATGAACGGCGCGATCGGCATGTCTTTCCGGATGAACAGCGCCCCCACGCCTTTCGGCGCATACAGCTTGTGCCCTGCGATCGACAGCAAATCCACCCCGAGCGCGCCCACGTCGATCGGCACCTTGCCCACCGATTGCGCCGCGTCCGTATGCACGACCGCGCCCGCGCGCCACGCCGCCCGCGTGATCTCCTCGATCGGCTGGATCACGCCCGTCTCGTTGTTCGCGTGCATCACCGTGATCACGCCCGTCTCGTCGCCGAGCTTCGCGGCGACCTCCTCCGCGCGCACCCGACCATCCGCGTCGACGCCCACGACATCGACCCGATGCCCGTGCCGCGCGAGCCACGCGCAGAGCTTCGACGTCGCCGGATGCTCGATCGACGACGTGATCATGTGCCTTCGATCGGGCAGCGCCTCGGCCACGCCTCGGATCGCCAGGTTGTTCGCCTCGGTCCCGCCCGACGTGAAGACGAGCTCTTCGGGCGTGCATGCGATGAGCGCCGCGACCTCCGCGCGCGCCGCCTCGATCGCGGCCCGCGCGCGTCTTCCGTACACGTGGCTGCTCGACGGATTGCCGAATCCGCCGCGCAGCCAGGGCAACATGGCGTCGACCACCTCGGGCAGGAGCGGCGTCGATGCGTTGTAGTCGAGGTAGATCGGATCTTCGGCGCGCACGATATCTCGCGGTACTCAGCCCCGGCCTTCGCGTCAAGCGCGCCTTTCGTGGTAGCGCCCGTGCGCCTGCCTTGACGCGTCGCTCCTGCTCGTGCGTCCATTCGTTATGGGCGTCGCGCTCCGGCGCCCGCTCGATCTGGAGACGTACGATGAAAATGCTTGGCATCCTTGGACTTCTGATCCTTTCGGCAACCTCCTTCCTCGCCTGCAGCGGCGGCGAGGGCTCGAGCGGGAGCGACAATACGCCTCCCGCCTCTTCGCTCGACGTCACGCCCTCGATCAGCGCGTGCGGCGGCTTCCTCGCCGGCTCGGAGGGCGCGAAGATCCCGCCGTCCCCCGATCCGGCCACGTATTGCGAGGCCGAGCGCCTCCTCTGGAATTACGACGCCGAAACGCGCACGCTCGGCCTGCTCGACGCGCGCATCCAGCTCAATTGCTGTGGCCGGCACTCGATCGCCGTCGCCGTCGAGGAAGGCGTCCACGTCGTCACGCAGACCGACGCCCCGGAAAAACTCGAAGACGGTTCGGAGGCCCGCTGCGGCTGCATGTGTGTCTTCGATTATGCGGCCGACGTCGCGCCCGTCGAGAGCTCCACGATATCGATGCGCATCCTGCGCAACGTGACGGACCAGGACCCGGCCATCACGCTCGTCTGGGAGGGCATGGTCGACCTCACGGCCGGCTCGGGTGAGGTCGTCCTCTCCACGGCGAGCGCCGAGCCGTGGTGCAGCGACAAGGTCCCCTGATCCTCGGGGCTTCCCCGCGCGCGCGGCCTCGGTTATCCTCCGGCGCGAAAAGCGGTCCGGAGGGCAAGATCATGGCGGAAAAGTACCGGCTGGTGACGCGGAGCGACTTCGACGGCCTCGTGTGCGCCGTCCTCTTGAAGAAGCTCGGCATCCTCGACGAAATCAAGTTCGTCCACCCGAAGGACATGCAGGACGGCAAGGTCCCCGTCACCGATCGGGACATCACGACGAACCTCCCCTACGTCGAGGGTGTCCACCTCGCCTTTGATCACCACGCGAGCGAGACGCAGCGGGTTGGCAAGCGCGACAACCACATCATCGACCCCCACGCCCCCTCGGCCGCGCGTGTCGTGTGGCGCCATTACGGCGGCAAAGAAAGGTTCGCCGACATCCCCGACGAGATGATGGAGGCGGTCGACAAGGCCGACGCCGCGCAGTTCTCCCGCGACGAGATCCTCTCGCCGAAGGGCTGGGTCCTGCTCAACTACCTCATGGATGCGCGCACCGGCCTCGGCCGATTCCGACAGTTCCGCATCTCGAACTACGACCTCATGATGCGCCTCATCGACGCGTGCCTCCAGCATTCGGTCGAGGAGATCCTCGAGATGCCCGACGTCAAGGAGCGCGTCGACATGTATTTCGAGCACGAGGAGCGGTTCAAGGAGCAGATCCGCCGTTGCTCGACGGTGCACAAGAACCTCGTCGTGCTCGACCTCCGGAACGAGGAGACGATCTGGGCGGGCAACCGTTTCGTGATCTACGCGCTCCACCCGGAGTGCAACATCTCGATCCACGTGATGTGGGGCCTCAAGAAGCAAAACACCGTCTTCGCCACCGGCAAATCGATCCTCGATCGCAGCAGCAAGACGAACGTCGGCACGCTCATGCTCGAATACGGTGGCGGCGGGCACGAGGCGGCCGGCACCTGCCAGATCGACAACGACAAGGCCGACGACGTGCTGAAGACCCTCATCGGCCGCATCAACGCCGACGGCTGATCACGCCTCGCGCGATCGTCGTTCACAACCTTCCCGGGCCATCGTCCATCCCTCGCCATGATCAAACGTCGCTCGTTTCTCGTCGGCTCGCTCGCCGCGGCCGCGTCCACGACCCTCGGCTGCGCGTCTCAGCCCCCCACGCCGCCCGCGGATCCTGCGGCTGCGGCGGGCGCGGGCGCGGCGCCTCCGCCCCCGACGAACCAGAAGAAGAGCCTGCTCATCCTCGGCGGCACGGGGTTCGTCGGGCCCGCCGTCGTCGAGGCGGCGCGGGCGCGCGGGTTTGCCATCACCCTCTTCAATCGCGGCAAGACCCGCCCCGAGCTCTTCCCCGACATCGAGAAGCTCCGCGGCAACCGCGACCCGAACAAGGACGAGGGCCTGAAAGCCCTCGAAGGCCGGAGCTTCGACGCGGTCATCGACACCTCGGGCTACGTCCCGCGTATCGTCCGCGCCTCGGCGGAGCTGCTCGCGAAGAACGTCAAGCAATACATCTTCATCTCCAGCATCTCGGTCTACAAGGACAACTCCAAGCCCAACATGGACGAGACCGCGACGGTCGGGACGATCCCCGATCCCACGGTCGAGACCATGGGCAAGGAATTCGAGAATTACGGCCCCTTGAAGGCGCTCTGCGAGCAGGCCGCCGAAAAAGCGATGCCCGGCCGCGTCGCCAATGTGCGGCCCGGGTACATCGTCGGCCCGGGCGACGGCACCGATCGATTCACGTACTGGCCGCTCCGCGTCGCGAAGGGCGGTGAAATGCTCGTCCCCGGCACGCCGAACGACCCGATTCAGGTCATCGACGTCCGCGACCTCGCCGAGTGGCTCGTCAAGCTCGTCGCGGACGGCACGACTGGCGTCTTCAATGCGACGGGCCCGGGCTCGCCGCTCACGATGGGCGGCGTGATCGAGGCCAGCAAAAAGGCCTCGCCGAAGAGCGACGTCAAGCTCACCTGGGTCCCGCCCTCGTGGCTGAAGTCGAAAGAATCGGGCGGCGGCGAGCCGATCGACCTGCCCATCTGGGCGCCGGCCGAGGGCGAGACGGCGGGCTTCCACCTCGTCAACATCGAGCGCGCGCGCAAGGCGGGCCTCACGTTCCGCCCGATCGATACGACGGTCACGGACCTGCTCGCCTGGTTCAATGCATTGCCCCCGGAGCGCCAGGCCAAGCGCCGCGCGGGCCTCTCGCCCGAGCGCGAGGCCGAGCTGCTCCGCGCGTTCCACGAAGAATCGAAGAAGAAATAGCCGCGCCTCAACGCGGATCGAGCGCCTCGCAGACGGGCGGCTTCACGTTCGTGTTCCAGCGAAATGATTGAAGCCACCCGTCGAGCGTGCGCTGCGCCGTCGGGTCATTGAACGATTGCAGGAACACGAGCGACCCCGTCCCGCCGCAGATCGGGACCATGACGGCGCGCACCGAAATGGCCGTCTCTCCGATCGTCCACCACCGCTCGATCCCGGCCCCGAGCGGCGTCGCCACGGGCCCGGTCCTCGCGGCGACCACCTGCTTTCCTTCCGCGCCCTTCGCGAGCCCGCCCGCTACATCGGCGAAGAGTTTTTCCTGGAATCGTGGCGTCGTCACGAGGTCCGAGACGAACAGGGCCCCGCTGACGAGCACGTCGGGGCGGCTGATCCGGAGCTCGAGCCCCTCGTATCCGACGACGGCGTTCACCCCGAGCGGGATCTGCCCAGCGACGCCGAGCCACCGGCTATGGTAATCGTGACCCACGAGCCAACCAGGCTCCCGCTGCGGCAAGGGCGCGCGCGGCAGGAGCTGGTAGGGCAGCACCACGGGCGGGCTCGTGGGCGCGACGATCGGCGCGTCGAGGATCTGCTTCACGGCCGCCTCGGCGAGCGTCCCTGACAAACCACGGACCACGGCCACGCGGTTCTTCTCGACGCGCACCACGATCCCGCCGTCGATCGACGTCGCCCCGAGCGCGAGCGCCCGCAGGCAACCGGGCCTCGATTGGATGGCCGCGACGAACTCGGCCGCGTCGCTCTCCGAATCCCACGCCGTGCTCCAGAGCAGCCCCACGCCGCCGTTCGGCGCCGCGACCAGCGTGTACCGATCGCCGCCCCAGCCCGCGGCCGCCGCGGCGGAAAAGGGCGAACACCGATCGAGCACGACACGCGTCTCCAGCTCGCCGAGCGTCCCTTCATCGAGCGTCCGATACCCCTCGGGCGCCCGCGGCGCCGCGAGCACGACCGGCCGCTCCCCCGCGAGGTATTTCTCCGGATGGATCACCTGCTCGGTCGACACCGGCGGCGACACGAACATTCGATTGACGAGATCGAGCCCACCCGCGCGATAAAGCTCCGCGACCATGGCCGTCCCGGCGTGATACCGGAAGAGGAGCCGCTCGCGCACGATCGGCAGCGCGCGAAAGAGCGCCGCGTCCCCATCGCCTGCGACAAACCGCTCGGCCGGCACGTCCCGCATCACGTCCGCCGCCCGCCGCACCATGCGCTGAAATGGCACGCCGCGCGTCGACGCGAGATACGCGAACATCGTGAGCATCGCGTCGCCTTCGAGCAGCGACCCGTACGCGAGAAACTCGTCCGCGCCCATCGTCGCCTGCTTCTGCACATCCGGCCGACCGAAGCTCTGATCCTGCAGAGCGTGCTCGATCTCGTGCGCGAGGATCGCCCGCTCTTTCTCGGCCTCGGCCTCGTTCCGCGGCCGGGACGCTCGCACCACGATGATCCTTTGTTCGTGATCGTAAAACCCGCGCACCTGCTCTTCGAGCACCTCGCGCGTGGAGCTCGGCGGCGCGGCGCCCGGCTTTCCGTCGGGCAAGAGGTCGAACGCCAGATGAAACGCCGTACGCGCCTCGTTCTCGGCCGCGGCCGCCTTTCGCTCGGCCCGCTCGCGCAACGCCGCGAGGAACGCCGGCTCGTCGAGCAAATACACCGGCACGGGCGCGCGCTGCGGCAATCCACGCAGATGCGCGACCTCGGCGACGAGCGCCTGGATTCGCTCCTGCGTGAGCGGCGCCGGAGGCGCGGATGCCGCCGGGTTTTCCGCGGCAGGCGACGGCGAGGCAGCGCAACCGGCGAGGGCGAAAAGAAGCCCTATCGCACCGGCTCTTTGACCTGCTCGATCACCCATCGCGCGATCTCCTTCGCCCCGGGCCCCGCGAAATGCATTCCATCCGGCCGGATCGCCGCCCCTTCGCTCTCCATCGTGCATTCTCCCCCGGGGCAGAGGTGCGTCCCGAGGTCGAACATGCGCACGCGCGGCTCACGTTTCGCCGTCCGTTCGAGCAGCGTGTTGTAGCAATCGACCTCTGCGTTCAGCCCCGGCCTCTGCCACCCGCCCACCGGATACGGCACGCGCGCCAGAATCACTCGCCCGCTCTTGTCCGCGAGGATCTTCAGCTTGCGCTCGAGCTCGTCCGCGTACGCGTCATCCCATTCCGCGTCGCACACGTGTTGCCAGCGCCCGTTGATCTCCACCGGCGCGAAATACCCGCCGCCGAGCACCACGAGCGTCACGTCGGGGCGCAGCTCCTCCACGTCGCTCGCCCAGTTCTTGCCGCAATCGCCGCCGGCATGGGGCTCGTTCGTCAAGGAGCGCGTCGGCAGCTTCCCCTCCATGATGCTGCAATTCGGCGTGCCTCGCTGGATCACGATCGTCCCCGTGCCCGCCTGCACCGATTGCATGCGCTCGCCGAGCGACTCCGCCACCGAGTCGCCGATGATCAAGATCTTCACCGCGTTCGGGCTCGCCGGCCACGGCAAGAGCTGGAGCCCGATCCGCATCACCGCCCGGTGCTGCGTGCCGACGAGCAGCGCGCCGAGGCAAAGCGCCACCGACGACGAGAGCACGATCGCCGGCCGCCCGAACGGCGCGCCGCGCTTCCGGATCGGCTGCTCCAGGAAATGATACGAGATCAGCGCCACCCCGAACGTCGCCGCGTACCGGAGCGCCGAGAGCCCGAGCCCGGACAAACCAATTCGCTCCGGCCGCAGCACCACGTAGATCGGCCAGTGCCAGAGGTAGAGCCCGTAACTCACGAGCCCCACCCAGGCGATCGGGCGGAACGCGAGCGCCCGCGCCACGAGGCTCTGCTCGCCGTGCGCCGCGCACGTGATGAGCACGAGCACGCAGAGCTCCGTCCCGAAAAACCCTCCGCGGTAGAGCAGCGGGTTCTGCCCGTCGAGCTTCACCCACGCAAAAGCGAGCCCGATCGCCGCGAGCAGCCCGAGCCCATCGAGCGCCCGCACCACCGTCTTGTT
This sequence comes from Polyangium sp. y55x31, assembly GCF_029946505.1. Classification (GTDB taxonomy): domain Bacteria; phylum Myxococcota_A; class Polyangia; order Polyangiales; family Polyangiaceae; genus Polyangium. Next base: position 55,982 of record NZ_JARZHG010000031.1, on the reverse strand, counting down.
CTTCGACGTCCCGCGCTCGGCCATCAAGCACGCGAGCGACGCGCCGAGGAGGATCGCCACGCCGCGGGTATCCGTGCCCATGTAGGCCCGCGACGTATCCACCCGGTTGCCCAGCCAAACCAGCGCCGCGCCCGACACCATTGCGAGCGCGAGCGATACGGCGAGCATCACCCGTCGCGAACCACGCGAGAGGTACAGCACGCCGAACGCGAGCAGCGGCCAGATTACGTAAAACTGCTCCTCGATCGCGAGGCTCCAGGTGTGTTCGAGCGGCGAGGGCACCTGGAACATGTCCCAGTAGCTCCGCCCCGAGAAAATCGCGCGCCAGTTCGCCACGTACGCCAGCGTGGCGAGCCCGTCTTTGCGGATCCGATCGAGCTCTTCCGGTTTTGCGAGGTGATGTGCATACGCCGCGACCGCCGGCAGGAGCGCGAGGAGCGCCGGGAAGAGGCGGCGCGCGCGGCGAACCCAGAAAGCCTTGAGATCGATCGTCCCGGCCTTGTTCCACTCCGCGAGCAGGAGCGAGTGGATGAGGTATCCGGACAGCACGAAGAACAGGTCGACGCCGAGATACCCGCCGTCGAGCCTTCCGTCGTGGAACAAGAGCACGCCGAGCACGGCGAGCCCCCGCAGGCCGTCGAGCGCGGGCAAATGCGGGATGGTGGCGCGGCGCAGGGGGTTTGGGGGTGTAGCTCGGCTCGTCCGAGCGGAACCCCCATCGTCGAGGGGAGGATTGTGTTCGAGGGCAGGCGAACTCACGGGCAGCCCGGGAGATAGCGCATTCCGGGCGCCCGGGACATGAAGAATGTGCGGCCGATGCCGATGTCAGTGGACGACGGCGGCCCCGTCGGGCATGCCCGCTTCTTCGGCCTCCGGCTGCACGGCGCCCGGCTTACGGACGAGCCGGCCTGTGGGCACGAGCGTCGACGTGGAGCCGCGCAGCTCGCGGAAGTAATACTTTCGGAAGAACAGCGTCGGCGCGTCGGTCGCGACGGACGGCTCCTCGCCCGGCGGCGGCACCTCGGGCGGGTTCGAGGTCTCGAGCACCTCTCGATCCTCGGCGAGGATGTTGTTGAACTTCGTGGCGAACCACGTGAGCACCTCCGACCCGAAAAACGTCCGCGCCGAGGCGAGCATCATCTTCGTGTGCCCCTCGTCCACCGGAATGCAATAAACGGCGAGGTGCATGCGGCGCTTCGGCTCGTCCATGATGTGGAGCTCCATCGCGTTCGGCTTGCGCCACTTCAAGAACTGCTGCTCGGACTCCTCGTAGTCCCATTTCGAGTAAATGAGGCCGCCGAACGGAGCGGGCTCGACGCGCATCGCGAGCGTCGTGTCCGGGCGGAGTTTTTTGCGGATGTCGCGGCCGATGCTCTTGCGATGGATGAAGGGCAGGTGGGGCGTGTCGAGCATGTTCTCCATGGCCCGCGTCCAGTGCGTCTTCCAGATCTCCTGGTTGAAACCGACGTGCCACCCCTTCTCGACCAGCGCGGGCGGCGGCTCGGGCTCCGTGCCCGCGGGATCCGCGCCCGTGAAGATCCAGATGAGCCGGCCGACCTCGCGCACGGGCACGGGCGTCGCGCCATAACGAGCGCGTTTCTCCGGCGAGACGTCGTTCAGCGGGATCTTCGCGCAGGCGCCGTCTTTCTTGAACGCCCAGCCGTGAAAAGGACAGGCGAGGCAGCCGTCCTCGTCGACCTGGCCGAGCGAGAGCGCGACGCCGCGGTGCGGACATCGATCGACGAGCGCCCCGACGCCGCCGTTTCCATCCCGGAAGAGGGCGATCGTCTCGCCCGCGACCTTCACCGAAAGCGGCTTCTTCCCGAGCTCTTTGGCCAGGATGACCGGAGTCCAGACGTTGGCGAAGCTCTCGAACACGTTTGCCTCCCGTTTTGTTACACCAGGTGTTCTAGGAAATCGGGGGCTGTTGTCAAGCCTTCGTCCGCGGGGATCGCGGCGGCCCGGGAGGCGCGCTCGCGGGCGAGATCCGTGGCTGCGAAATACTCGGTGATCCAGGAGGTCACGTCGCCCTCGCCCGGCGCGCGCGTGGCGCAGTAGAGGACACGCGTCGTCGCTTCGCTCTCGGGGAAACAATAGAGCAGCGTGCGCTTCTCGGGGGTGCGCGGCGGCAAAAAAAGCTCGACGCAGCCGGGCGCGTGAAACGCGAGCACGGACTCTTCGGGCGCGTTTCGGGCCCACGTGCAGGGCAGGTTCGCAGGATCGAGCAGCGCCTCGATCACGCGCGCGAACGGCGCGGACCAGGTCTCTCCGTGGACCACGAGAGGCCGCACCGGATCGATCGCAGGCAACGCCGGACCCTCGGCTGGGGTCTCGCGGCCCGTGAAAATCCACACGAGCCCGAGGGCCTCGCGCGCGGGCAGGCGAGCTTGCAGCGTCAGCACCTCGCGCGGCACGGACGGCGAGCGGTCGAGACACGCCAAGGGCTCCCCGCGCCCGTCGCGGAAGAGCAAGATCGGCTCCCCGGCGACCCGCACCCGCCGTGCCTCGTCCCGCAGATCCCGCGCGGACAAGACCGGCGTCCAGACGTTCGCGAAGCCCTCGAACATGGAAGCCTCCGTTTTGTAGAACGCTAGAGTTACGAAAAATTAGAGCGTCGTCAAGGTGGCCGGGTCGGGCCCGCGCGGAGGCCGCGACCGACGCTTGAACTGAAGGACGGATGATCTAGAGTACCGACCAAAGAGATGGGCAGGCCCGCAGGCTCACGCAATCCGGACTTCGAGGCGACGCGCGCGTCGCTCGTCGCGGCCGTGCAGAAGCGGCTCTCGGAGCCCGACGGCTCGCGCGCGAGCTTTCGCGAAATGGCGGCCGCCGCGGGGGTCAGCGTGGCGACCCTGCGGCATTATTTCGGCTCGCGCGAGGGCGTGGTCTCGGCGGTGCTCTCGCAATGGCACGAGCGCGGGCAGCGGTACCTGCTCGAGGTCGCGACGGGCCCGCTCCTGCCCGTGCGCGCGTCGCTGCGGGGATTCTTGTTTTATCTGGAGTTCGGCTTCCGGAGCGGCGTCGAGGAGGTGCACGCGATTGGCCTGGCCTGCGGCCTGCGCGAGCCCACGCTCGGCCCGAAATACCTCTGCGAGGTGCTCGATCCGACGCTCGAATCCGTGGAGGCGCGCCTCGCCCGGCACGTGGCGCGGGGCGAGCTCCGCGCCGGGGACGTGCGGCAGATGGCCCTCGCGCTGGTCGCGCCGCCCCTGGTCGTCCTCTTGCATCAAGGCTCGCTTGGCGGGGCGAAGGCGCGCCCGCTCGAATGGGACAAATTCGCCGACGAGCACATCGAGGCTTTCCTGCGGGCCTACGGCACGGGCCACGAGGCGCCGCCCGAGCCGGGCGCCGAGGCGTCGTTCGGCGGTGGCGGGCCCCCGCGAAAACGGCCGCGCGGGCAAAACGACGCCTGAACGATCAACGTTTGTCCGGGTGAAGGCCGAGGGATACGACGGTCTCCGGCGTCGCGGACTCCACGAAGGCGCGGAGGCTCGTCGCATCCATGGGCAAATCGTCCATCCAGCGCCGCACGGTCCGGTCTTTTCCGGCCGTGACGAGGGATTTTCCTCCCTCGGCGAACGTGACGGCGACGACGTTGCCCGCGTGCCCTTCGAGCAGCCGGCTCTCGCCCGCTTCGAGGTCCCACAATCGCACGATGCCGTCCGCGCCCGCCGTCGCGAGCCGGCTCCCCTCGGGCGAGACGTCGAGCCCATCGACGACGCCTCGATATCCCCGGAGTACGTCGAGCAATCGGCCGTCGACCGCGCTCCAGAGTTTTACGTTGGCCTCGCCGCCGAGCGTCGCGAATCGCTTGCCGTCCGGGAAAAACACGAGCCGCGTGAGCCCCGTCCCGGCCGCGTCGATGACGTGGCGCGCGGCGCCTCCGGTCACGTCCCAGAGCCGCACGGAATGGTCCATGCCGCCGGATGCGAGCATGCCGCCGTCCGGGGAAAACACGAGCACGTGGACCGAGTCGTGGTGGCCGGCGAGAATGGTTTCTCGACCCGTGACCACCTCCCGCAAGACGACCCGTCCATCGGCGAACGAATACGCGAGGCGCGTCCCGTCCGGGGAAAACGCGAGCGCGGTCGCCGCCGCGGAATGCCGCGCGAGGACCTGCCCCTCGCCGCCCTTCGCGGGAAAGCTTTGAATGACCCCGTCCTCGCCCGCGGAGACGAAACGCGCGCCGTCCGGGGAAAACAGGACGACGTTCGCCGCGCCGACGTGGGCCTCGAACGAGAGCGCCGCGCCGTGGGTGCTGAAGATACGCACGCGGCCGTCCGCGCCTGCGGAGGCGATCGCCGCGCCGTCCGGGGAAAACGCGACGCCCCGCACCTCGCCCGCGTGTTTTCCGAGCGTGCGCGTCGTGCCCTCCGCGAGGTTCGTCCAGACGACCGCCCCGTCGGCGCTGCCCGAGGCGACACACGTTCCGTCGGGCGAGACGGCAATCACGCCCGCCTCGCGCTCGTGCACGGAAACGACGCGGTCGCGCAGGGCTTCGAGCGAATAGACGCGCAGGCTGTTGTCGTAACTCGCGACGAGCGCGCGCTTGCCGTCGCGGGAAAACTCGACATCCGAGAGGGAGTCCTTCCATCCCCGCAGGATCCGCGACGTGCCGGAGGCCACGTCCCATACCCGCGCCGTCTGGTCGGCGGCGCCCGTCATCAAGGTTTTCCCGTCCGGCGACACGGCGAGCGTATAGATCGCGCCCTCGTGCCCCGCGAGCACGCGCGCCTCGCCCGTGCGGACGTTCCAGATTCGGACGGCGCGGTCGAATCCCGACGACACGACGTGCGACCCGTCCGGGAAAAACACGAGGGATCGCAGCTTCGAGGTGTGGCCTTCGAGGCGCTTCGATTGGCCCGTCGAGACGTCCCACAATCGAACATCGCCTTTTCGATCGCCCGTGGCCACGAAGGCTCCATCGGGAGAAAACGCAATGGCCTCCGTCTCCGGCGAGTCGCCCTCGAAGCGGCGCTCGGACCCGGCCTCGATGTCGTGAAGAACGAGCGAACCCGCGCCCACGAACGCGAGGGTGCGCCCGTCCGGCGAGATCGCGAGCTTTCGCTCCGTGCCGCCCGCGGGCCACGCGCGCTTGCATTCCCCCGCGGCGAGGTCCCACAAGCATACCGATCCATCACGGCCCCGGGAGGCGAGGCGCCGTCCTTCCGGGAAAAATTGAATCGCGCCGAGAGGCGCCGTGTGTCCCGCGAGGACCTTGGTTTCGCGGGTCTTCATGTTCCACAGCCGGACCGTGGTGTCTTTGCTGCGGCTGGCGAGCCAGGCGCCATCCGGAGAGAAGGCCGCGTCCCACACCTCGTCGGTATGTCCTTCGAGCACGCGTGACTCGGCCGTCGCCACGTCCCAGAGCCGCAGCGTCCGGTCGTCGCTCGCCGTGGCCACGAGCCGGCCATCCGGCGAAAAGGCCGCGCGATTGATCCCCGCCATGTGGCCCCGCAAGAGCCGCGGTACGCCTTTCGATATCGCGTCCGCCGCGACGAGCCGCTCGCGCCGATGCCCCCGGAACGACGCCGAGAGCGTCTTGAGCCAGGCGAGCGCTTCGAGCGGATCACGCGCCGCCGCCCCACGCGCCTCGACGAGCGTGAGCGTATCGGCGCGCTCCGATTCTCGTCGCTCGGCCTCCGCGGCCCTGTCGCGCTCGCGCCGCGCCTCGTCGCGCGCGTCGAGGACCCGTCCGACCGCGAGCGCGCCCGTGACCGCGAGCGCGGCGACCGCGACGAAGGCCATGAGCAACGTCGCGCGATGGCGCCGTCCGAACCTGAGGATCCGCTCGCGGGCCGAATAATGGTGCGCCTGGACGATCTGCCCGGTTTGAAACCGACGCAGATCCGCGGCGAGTTCGCCGGCCGTCCGGTAACGCTCGGCCTTCGCGCGCGCCATCGCTTTTTGCACGATCGTCACGAGGTCGCGCGGCACGCCCGGCTGGAGCTTTTCGATCGACACCGGCGGCTCGCGCAGTACGCGCCGCACGATGTCCATCGGGTGTTTGCCCTCGTAGGACGGTTTGCCCGCGAGCAGGTGATACAGAATCGCGCCGATCGCATACACGTCGGCGCGCTCGTCCACGCTGCGCCCCGCCGCCTGCTCGGGCGGCATGTATGCAGGCGTGCCCATGACCACGCCGAGCACGGTGAGCGCCATCGAGCCCGACGACGAAGACGAGGGCCATTTCCTCGGCGGCAACGTCGATGACGGCGGCGGCTCGGGGGATTCCTCGTCGAGGTCCTTCGCGAGCCCCCAATCGATGACCACCGTCTCGCCGAACGGACCGAGCAAGATGTTTTGCGGTTTGAGGTCGCGGTGAATGATGCGCTCGTTGTGCGCATACGCCATCGCCTCGGCGACCGCGAGCACGTGCGGGACCAACGCGAGGCGCTGATCGAGCGTGCTCGCCTCCTCGATGAAATGGTCGAGCGAGCGCCCCGAGACGAGCTTCATCGCGAAAAACGGTTCGCCCGACGGCCAGACGCCCGCCTCGTACAGCGGCACGATCGAGGGGTGCTGCAAACGCGCCGTGATCCGCGCCTCGCGAATGAAGCGCTCCTCGGCTTGCGGGTCGCGCGTGATGAGCTCCTTCAGCGCGACGGGGCGATCGAGGTGCGTGTCGTACGCCCGCAAAATCCGGCCGATGCCGCCCTTCGCGACCTCCGATTCCACCGCGTACGTCCGCGGATCGACCACGCGCATGCGCTGTGCGGCCGTGCTCTCCGGAGCCTCGTCGTCCTCGCCGTCATCCTTTCCGGTGCGGGCGATGAGCGTTTCCATCGGCGGCGCGGGCAGCGTCTCGCCGAGCGCGCCGGGCCGCGCTCTCCCCTCCGCGGGATCGAGCGTCGCGGCGTCGTGCGGGGAGGAGAGCGTGCGTCCGGCGGTCACGGCCAATCGAAGAGCGCGCGGCTCGCGAAGCCCAGGGTGACGCTCGCCATGTTCGCGGCGAATGCCCACCCGAGCGTCTTTTTCTTACCGATGAACCGGAAATACCCCGCCTCCGCGGTCACGGCGAACGTCTCGGCGATGACGACCATGATCCAGTACCGCGGGACCTGCGAGATCCATAACGAGGGATGAGGCGCGAACACGGCGAGGTAGAAGCGCTCCCAGAGGTTCGGAATGACGAACCAGACGATCGGGTGCGTCAGCGCGCTCGCGCCAAATGCCTCGTACACGCGGACGCGGAGCCCATAGACGTAAATGGGGATCTCGACGACCTGCGTGAAGACGAATGCCCAGAACCAGTCCACCCCTCACCCCGCGGGCCGCGCGCGGCGCTTCGCTCGGCAAAGGGCGAGCGCGGCCAGGGCGACGGTGATCCCGAGCGGCGCGCCTTCGTTCGAGCCTCCCGCGGCGGACACGGAGCAGCCCTTTTTCTCGGCCACGGACACGGTCGCGGCGGACGGCGTGGGCGTCGGCGTCTTTGCGTCGGCGGGCTGCGGGGCCGGGGCTTTGGCGCCTGCGACGCAGCGGAGCAGCTCGCGACCTCGTTCGTCTTTGATGCCGGTGCACGTGCCGGCCGCGCCCGCGGTATCGGCGCACGCATCGCCGGCCTTCTTGTTGTAACAGGCCTCTTCCAGCGGCCCGACCTCGTCCGCGGCCGCGGAGGCGGGCCCGACGAGCACGGCGATCGCGAGGAGAGCGCCGGAAAGCCGGCGCGCGAGGGAGGGTTTGTCCTGGGAATGGGGGGCGTGCATCCAGCACACCTCGCTCCTTCGCCCGGCGAAGTCAAGGGTGACGGGGCGCGTCATGACAGGGCGGCCGCGCTCGGGACCGGATCGAGAGCGCGATTGTACCCCCGTTCGACGTAAATGGGGATCTCGACGACCTGCGTGAAACGAATGCTCAGAACCAGTCCACCGCTCACACCGCGGGCCGCGCGCGGCGCTTCGCTCGGCAAAGGGCGAGCGCGGCCAGGGCGACGGTGATCCCGAGCGGCGCGCCTTCGTTCGAGCTTCCCGCGGCGGACACGGAGCAGCCCTTTTTTTCGGACACGGTCGCGGCGGACGGCGTCGGCGCCGGCGTTTTTGCGTCGGCGGGCTGCGGGGTCGTGGTCTTCGCGTCGGTCGGGGCATTTGCGCCCACCACGCAGCGGAGCCGCTCCCGGCCCCGGTCCTGTACGGCGGTACACGTGCCGGCCGCGCCTCCGGGTTCGGCGCACGCAGCACCGGCGGTCTTGTTTTGACAGGCCTCTTCCGCCGGTCCGATCAAGTCCGCGGCCGCGGAGGCGGGGCCGACGAGCACGGCGATCGCGAGGAGAGCGCCGGAAAGCCGGCGCGCGAGGGAGGGTTTGTCCTGGGAATGGGGGGCGCGCATCCAGCACACCTCGCTCCTTCGTACGGCGAAGTCAAGGGTGACGGGGCGCGTCACGGCGGAGTGGCCGCGCCCCGGGGCCGGATCGAGAGCGCGATTCTACCCCTCGACATCCGGCGCGAGGGGGCGGCAGAATGGCGGGCCATGTTCCGATGGGTCGCTTGCGCCGCGCTCGTCCTCGGCCTCGCCGCGAGCCCGCTCGCGCGCGCAGGCGATGCGGACAACGTCTCGAAGGCGCGCGAGATCGCGCTCGCCGCGGCCGACGATCTCGACGCGCAACGCTTCGCCGAGGCGCTCGAGAAGGTCACGCAGGCCGAGGCGCTCTACCACGCGCCGACGCACTTGCTCATGCGCGCCGAGGCGCTCGAAGGCCTCGGCCGGCTCGCCGAAGCGCTCGAGACCTATGAGCGCCTCGCCGCCGAACCACTCGGCCCGACGTCGCCGCCCGCGTTTCGCAAGGCACGCGAGGAAGGCAGCAAGCGCGAGCGGGCGCTGCTCGCGCGCGTGCCGTCGCTGCTCGTCGTCGTGACGGGCGCGGCGACCGAGGAGGCCAAGGCGACGGTCGACGGCAAACCACTCGCGCTCGGGACCGGCATGGCCACGCGGTTCGATCCGGGCAAACACGTGCTGCGCGTCGAGGCGAACGGGTTTTCCCCGGTGGAAAAGACGATCGAGCTCGAAGAGCACGGCGGCGTGATCAAGGTGCCCGTGCACCTCGAAGTCGCGAGCGCGCGCCCCGTGCGCGACGAGAAGGAGGACGTGGTCGCGCCGAAGCCCGCGCCTTCGAGTGGCCGGACGCTCTTCGTGCCGGCGATGGCGGCCTTCGGCGTGGGCGCGGCCTCGCTCGTGGCGGGCGCGGTGACGGGCGCGATGTCGCTCGGGCGCGTGGGCGAGCTCGAAGATCTCTGCACATCGGAGGGGCGGTGTCCGCCGTCGGCGCAAGGCCGCATCGACGCAGCGGGCACGCTCGGAAATGTCTCCACGGCGCTGTTCGTCGTGGGAGGCGCGGCGGCCGCAGCCGGCGGGGTCATGTTGTTCCTGGGCAAACCGAAACGCACGCCTACCACGGGGCGTATCGAGGTCGTGCCCTGGGCCGGGCCTCTTTCTGCGGGGATCCGGGGGAGGTTCTGATGAGACGAACCCTTCGCGCCGGGCTCTTCGGCACGATGGCGATGGTGGCCCTCGCCGGGCTCGCCGCGCCCGCTTGTAATGCGATCACCGGGCTCGATCGATTCGAGGTCGATCCGGCCCTCGGAGGCGGGGCCTCGGGGGCGGGGCAGACGTGCTCGACCGAGCTCGATTGTCCCGGCCAGACGAACGAATGCCAGACGCGGGCCTGCGTCGCGGGCCGTTGTGAGCTCACGACGCAGCCGGAGGGCCCGCTCGCGCAGGGACAAACCCCCGGCGATTGCATGCGCATCGAGTGCGACGGGGCCGGGCAGGCGCGCACGGTCGTGGACACGAGCGACGTGCCCGACGACGGCTTCGAATGCACCGTGGGGGAATGCAGCCCCGAGGGCGTACCGTCGCTCGCGCCGCGAAAGCAAGGCTACGAGTGCACGCAGGGCGGCGGCGCCGTGTGTGACGGCAGTGGCAAGTGCGTCGAGTGCAACTTCAGCGCGGATTGCAGCGGCGGCGGCCCCTGCTCGAACGGCCTCTGCGTGCCGCCCGAGTGCACCGACGGTTCGAAGAACGGCGACGAGAGCGACATCGATTGTGGCGGGCCGGTTTGTCCGCCTTGCGGTACGGGAAAGGGGTGCGGGGCCATCGCCGACTGCGAGAGCAAGGTCTGCATCGCCGGCGTGTGCCAGGCGGCGACGTGCAGCGACGGCGTGCAGAACGGGACCGAGACGGACGCCGATTGCGGCGGAGGCGACTGCCCCGATTGCGAGGACGGGGAGAGCTGTCTGATCGCCTCCGATTGCGTGAGCGGCGTCTGCACAGGCGGCGTGTGCCAGGCGCCGACGTGCGAGGACGCCGTGCAGAACGGCGCCGAGACGGACGTCGATTGCGGCGGCATGGGCTGCGCGCCGTGCGCGAGCGGAAAGGCCTGCGTCGTGCACACCGATTGCGCGAGCGAGGTTTGCCTCGGCGGGACGTGCTCCTCGATCGTGCAGATCGCCGCGGGGGGCACGAATGCGTGCGTGCTCCTCGGCGACGGCACGGTGCATTGCTGGGGCGCGAACACGCAGGGGCAGATCGGGGACGGCACGGTCGTCGAGAAGCTCGTGCCGACGGCCGTGTCGGGGCTCTCCGGCGTCACGCAGATCTCGGTCGGCTCGAACCGGGTCGATACACAAGGCACGCACGTCTGCGCCCGGACGAGCGACGGCAAGGTCTCGTGCTGGGGGCGCAACGCGACGGGGCAGCTCGGCAATGGCTCGACGGCGGCCTCGTCGACGCCGAAGGCCGTCAATTTGACCAACGTGGTGCAGGTGGCGGCGGGCGGCCGTCATACCTGCGCGCGCCTGATGAGCGGCGCGGTGCGGTGCTGGGGGGCGGGTACGGCGGGGCAACTCGGCAACAATTTGCAGGAGAATCGGACCACGCCCACGGGCGACCTCGCGAACGTGAACGCGACCGCGCTCGCCGCCGGGGACATGCACAACTGCGCGGTCCTGCAAACGGGCGAGGTGCGGTGCTGGGGCGACGGCACCGACGGGCAGCTCGGCTCGGGGATCGCGGATCGGTTGGTCCCGACGCTCGTGCCGGGACTCACCGGAATCAGCCAGGTTTCCGCGGGCAATCGATTCACGTGTGTCGTGTCGGCCGGGGGCACGGCGCTCCGCTGCATGGGCGAGAATGCGGGCGGCCAGCTCGGGATCGGCAATACGACGCAGCAAAACGCGCCGGTGCTCGTCCCGGGGCTCATGGACATCACGGGGCTTTCGCTCGGCGCGGATAACACGCTCGGCGGCCATTCCTGCGTGGTGCTCGCGGGCGGCGGGCTCCGGTGCTTCGGCGCGAACACGCGCGGCGAGCTCGGCACGGGGGACAAGACGAACCAATCGACGCCCCAGACGATCAACGTCCCGCCCATCGCCGAGGTCGCGCTCGGCTTGCAGTTCACCTGCGTGCGCCTCGTGAGCGGGCCCGTGCGCTGCTGGGGTCGCAATGACTTCGGCCAGCTCGGGACCGGCATGAAAGGCGCCGATCAGACGGCCCCCGTGCCCGTGGTTTTCCCGTGAAGACGCCGTATACGCAGGTCGCAAAGCCCGTCCCCGGCCTGGTGATCGCCGGAAAGGTTCGTCTCGACAAGCTCCTCGGCAAGGGAGGCATGGGCTCGGTCTGGGTGGGCACGCACCTCGGCCTGGACATCCCGGTCGCCGTGAAGTTCATGACGGGCTCGGCCGAGGCGGCGCTCTCGCGTTTCCAGCGCGAGGCCCGCGCCGCTGCGCAGATCCGCTCGTCGAACGTGGTGAAGATTCACGATTACGGGATCGACCAGGGGCTGCCGTACATCGTGATGGAGCTGCTCGAAGGGGAGGACCTCGCGGCGCGGATCCGGCGCGCGGGGCGGCTCTCGCTCGTGGACGCGGAGAAGATCTTGATTCCGGTGGCCCGCGGGCTCGAGCGCGCGCACGAGGCGAAGCTCGTGCATCGCGACCTGAAGCCGGAGAACGTGTTCCTCGTGCGCGAGGGCGACGAGGAGATCCCGAAGATCCTCGATTTCGGCATCGCCAAGACGCTCGCCGTCGCCGAGGACGCGAAGGACGTGACGGAGGAGGGCACGGTCCTCGGCACGCCCTATTATTTGAGCCCCGAGCAGGCGCGTGGAAAGACGGATATCGATCACCGCGCGGATCTCTGGTCGCTCGGGGTGATCCTGTTCCGCATGGTGATGGGACGGCAGCCCTTCGAGGCGAATGCGATCGGGGATCTGATCGTGCGGATCTGCATGGATCCGGTCCCGCGTGTCGTCACGATCGATCCGACCTTGCCGCCCGAGCTCGACGCGTTCTTCGATCGGGCGCTCGCCAAGGATCCGGCGATGCGATTCACCTCGGCGCGCGAGCTCGCCCGCGCGTTCTCCGACATCGTGCGCCTCGCCGCGCCGGGGGTCGCGCCGGTGATGCATTCCATTCCGCCGTCGCGCTCGTTCGACGGCGCATTTGATGCCTCCGGCGGTTTTCTGGCCTCGCATACGGGTCGGACGGGGCCGCTCGGCGCAACGGGCCCGAGCACGCTCGGCCCGGCGACGAATGCCTCGTTGATCCAGGCCCCGGCCCCGAGCGGCGGCCGCGGCATTCTCATCGGAGCCATCGCCGCTGCGCTGCTCCTTCTCGTCGGCGGGATCGCGGCATTCATGATGTTCGGGGTCAAAGCGGCTCCGACCGTGGAGACGGGTTCGTCGAAGAATACCAATGCCCCCGCGGCGGCGCCCCCGCCGCCGGTCCCCACGAGCGCGCCGCGCGAGGCCGCGGCCGAGCCTGCGAAGGAGATCGTGCTGGACGAGGAGGGGGCCGCGCCGCCGGCCTCGGCCTCGGCCGCGCCGGGGCCGTTGCCCGCGACCGACGCGAAGACCACCAAACCGCTTCCTTCCGCGACGACGAAAAAGACGCGTGACCTCGGTTATTGAGGGACCATGGCGAGCACGAAAGCCGGCACGAAGAAATCGACGAAGACCACGACCAAGAAGGCGGCCACGAAGAAGGCCACGGCGACTGCGAAGAAGGCCGCTCCTCCGGCGAAAAAGGCGGCCCGTGGGAAGAGCAAGATGCAGGGGCCCGGCGGGACGCTCGAGCGGTTCCGCGCCATTTGCATGGGTTTTCCCGAGGCGACCGAGGTCGAGGCCTGGGGACACCCGACGTTCCGGGTGCGTGACAAGATCTTCGCGGCGATCGGCGGGGAAAACGGCGTATGGTCGTTCGGCGTGAAGACCACGTTCGAGATGCAGGCCGGGCTCGTCGCGACCGACCCGCGGTTCACCATTGCGAAGTACGTCGGCAAGCACGGGTGGGTCGACGTGCGGATCGACGAGGCGAACGATGGGCCGCTCGACTGGAACGAGGTGCGGGCCCTCGTCGCGGGAAGCTACAAAATGATCGCCCCGAAGGCGCTCGCCGCGCGTGTCGACGACTAAACGGCCCAGGATCCACGCGTCACACCGTTGACGTGTCATCGGGAATCGTTTCCCGGCGAAGGTCACTTTTTCGTACTTCCTGCTCGACGGTCCTACAACCGACGTGTTAATCCGCTCGTTGGACCCCATAGGTTCTTGGAGAGTGTAATGGATTCGGCTTGGTTCCAGCATTGCCCGGGCATCCTCGTGGCCACGAGCCGGGAGGGCGCGGTTCGTGGCTTCAATCCCGAAGCCGAGCGTGTCCTCGGAGCCGAGCGCGTGCGAGGCGGCTCCTTGTTCGATTCTCTTCACCCCGATCACAGGGACGCGGTCGCGTCGGCGTGGGCGAAGATGAACGAGGGCGAAGACTGGAATGCCGTCTGTCAGATGCGAGACGCCGAGGGCGTGTATCGCGGGTTTTCCTTGCATGCGCGGCGCGCGCCGGGTTGTTCCGAGATCTACGCGACGATCGTCCCCATGCCGCGCCTCTCCGCGGGCCGGCTGGCCGTGCCCCCCGCCGAGGACATGACGTCGCTCCCCGTCATCGCGCCCGAGCGCGTGCTTCGGGCGATCCTCGATAACCTGGATCTATCGGCGTACATCATCGATCACGAGGGCACGTACCTCTTGCACGACGGAAAGGGGTGCCGGACCGGCGGCTACGAGCCCGGGAACCTCATCGGGCGAAACCTCTTCGAGATATTCGGCGGCGATGAGAGCTCGATGGCGCAGATCCACGGCGCGCTCGCGGGCGAGCCCGTCCACGCGACGAGTGATGCCCACGATATCATGTGGGAGAGCTGGTTCTTGCCGATGCGCCAGGGGGACGAAATCGTAGGGATGCTCGGCCTGACGCTCGCCAAGAACGACGTGCAGCAAGCGAGGATCGAGCTCCGGTCGAAGATGGAGCTCATCGAGCGGCAAGAAGAGGTGATCCGGAACCTGGAGACGCCCGTGATTCAGGTCTGGGAGAAGGTGCTCACGCTCCCGATGATGGGCGTCGTCGACAGCCGGCGCGTGGCGCGCGTGATGGACGACCTGCTTTCGGCCGTGGTGCGCACATCGGCGCGGTTCGCGATCCTCGATTTGACCGGCGTCGATATGGTCGACACGATGACGGCGAGCCACCTCTTCAGCCTCCTGCGCGCGATCCGGCTGCTCGGCGCAGAGGGCATCGTGACGGGCATCCGGCCGACGGTGGCGCAGACGATGGTGACGCTCGGGCTCGATCTGTCGAGTTTGACGACGTGCGCGAACCTGCGGGAGGGGCTCAGGCTCTGCATTCGGCGGATGGCGGAGGAGGGTCGCCCGCGCGCCTAGAACAGTCCGGCGCTCTAGCTCATGCGCTGATCGCGATCGCCTTCCACGCGAGGAGCGCGCCGTCGCTTTGCTTCTCGGTCGACATGACCACTTCACTCGACGTCAAGCTGGACTCGGTGATCACCTTGTCGGTGGCATTCACCTGGTAACCGGGCCCGTTTGTCGGCTCGTAGTTGGGTTGCGAGTTGTAGATCTCGGTCTTGAGGTCCTCGTCGAAGAAGAGCTGCGACGTGAGGTACGCGGTCGCGCCCACCGTCACCTTGAAATGGATGTGGGTGGCTCTGCTTCCGTACCAGCCCGGAAAGTTGGTGTCGAACGTCACGCGACCATCGGCGCCGGCCGTCTGGATACCACGGTACCACAGCGCGGCCGCGGCCTCTGCATCGCCGCCCGTGCACATCGCGTCGTTGTCTCCGTCGATGTCGCCCGAATAGACGCCGAGCGTGTCACAATGCCAGATCTCCAGCGTGGCATTCGGGACCGGATTGCAGTTGCTGTCGACGATTAGGAACTCGAGCCGGGTCGGCAGGCCGGGGTATCCTTCACTGATGTCCTTGCGGACCAGTTGATCACTCGTGGCGTGACAGGGGCCCCCGGTCGACGACTTGTACACCGTGCATGTCGGGCCCACGCCCGAGGCGAACGGATTGCCATAGTCCTTGCCCGTGAGCACGGAGGTCCCCTCGGTCGCCCACTCCGCGCCACCGCCACTGCTGCTGCTCGACGAGCCGCCGGCGCCGCCGCTGCCGCCCGCACCGCCGCTGCCGCCCGCGCCCGTCGTCGCGGTCGAATCGTCGCCGCAGTTGACGAGGAGCGCCATCGCTCCCAGTCCACCGACCATTTTCATCACGTCACGCCGCGTCGTCTTCTTGATCTCGGACATGCGGACATTCTAGACGGGAAATCTTACGAAATTCTTGCGCGGAGACGATTGTCGTCAGGTCGGCAAGGTGCGTCGAGGGGCTGACGCTCGAAACAGGCGGCGTCAGTATCCGACCATGTCCTCCTGCCGCGGCAAATTCTCCACCTCGCGCGGGCCCTCTGCGAGCAAAGCGCGGCCGCGGCGGAGCGCGAGGTGGCAATCCCGCACCGTGGTGCAATCGCGGATCCAGTCGACGATCTTCGAGCGGCGCGCCACGACCTCGACGTCGAACGCCCAGATCATGGCCATGAGCGGCCAGACGAAGAACCGGCCGGGGCTCACCCGGCTGAGCAGGGCCGGCGGGACGTGCTCTCCGCCGAAATGGCCCTCGGCCGCGGAGAGAATGAATCCGGTGAGCGCCGAGCGAAACGTCTGGTTCGCATAGACGTGTTCGACCAGGCGTTTGTAGAAGCAAAATCCAGGGCTCGTCGGCTCGAGGCTCACGGCGCCGAGGAATCCGCCCGCCTCGGTGAGCTCGGCGATGGCGCGTAGGCTCGCGGCGTCCGAGACGCCATTGAAGCGGTCGGCGCCGAGGCCGATCGAGCAGAGCAGCTTGAGCTTCAAGCCGGAGAGCGAGGCCACCGCGCCGACGGAGACCGCGTCCTCGATCGGATCGCCGAGCCCCTCCTCGTCGCCGCGCATCAGCGAATCCGAGCCGCCGTCGACGAGGAGCACCGCATCGACGGCGTGGCGGCGGACGAGCTCGGCATAAAAATCGCGGAGGGCGGGCACGGTGAAGGACCGCGCATAATAGGCGTAAACGAAATGTGGTGCGCCCTCGGGGCGCTCCTGATCGAGGAAGCTCGCGAGGTGCACCTCGGGGCCGTAATCGGGCGGGGGGCTCGAATGCCCGAGGACCCGCTTCACGACGGCGCCTGTCTCGGCCGTGTACACGACGGGCGCGTCGTCGATACGCTCGGGCTCCCCGAACGAATAGCTGCCGAGGATCACGCGCTTGCCGAGGCGTTCGAGCTCGGGCAGGAGCGTCGCGCCTTGCAAAAAGTCGAAGCCTCCGCCGCAGCCGCAGAGGAGGATGGTCTTGATGTCAGGATCGGCGAGCCGCTCGAGGAAGGTCGGGAGCATGGCGCGGCGCCGAGGATACCACGGCGGCGGCGAGGCCGGATAGAGAGCGTCAGCGGCGCTTCTTCGGCGTGCCGGGCTCGATGTGCCGCGCCGTCGCGCGGCCCTCGCCCCGGAGCCGGGCGGCGAGGTAGTCGTGGTTCATCTGGGTGATGACCTGGAGGGGAATGCTCTTCGGGCACGCGGTCTCGCATTCACCCGCGAACGTGCAATGGCCGAAGCCCTCGGCGGCGGCCGCGCGGACCATGCGGAGTGCGCGCCGTCCTCGTTCGGGCTGACCCTCCGGGAGTTTTCCGAGGTGCGTGATCTTCGCGCCCGTGAAGAGCGCGGCCGAGGCATTCGGGCAAGCCGCGATGCACGCGCCGCACGCGATGCACGCCGCCGCGTCCATGGCTTGCTCGGCGAGGTCCTTGGGAATCGTCGAGGTGTTTGCCTCCGGCGCATTGCCCGTGTTCACCGAGACGTAACCGCCCGCGGTGATGATTCGATCGAGCGCGCTGCGGTTGATGACGAGGTCCTTGATGAGGGGAAATGCGTGCGCTCGGAAAGGTTCGAGGAAGAGCGTCTCTCCGTCGCGGAAGCTCCGGAGGTAGACCTGGCACGTGGCCGCGCCCTGGAGAGGGCCGTGCGCGAGCCCGTTGACCATGAATCCGCACGTGCCGCAGATGCCCTCGCGGCAATCGCTGTCGAATGCGATCGGCTCCTCACCCTCGCTCACGAGGCCCTCGTTGATGACGTCGAGCAGCTCGAGCAGCGACATGTCGGGCGAGGCCTCCGTGGTCTCGTACCGGACGAACCGACCCGGCTCCTCGGGGCTCCGCTGGCGCCAGACCTCGAGCGCGATCCGCATCACTTGTAGCTCCTTTGCATGGGCGGGGCCGCCTCGAAGACGAGCGGCTCCTTGTGCAGGGCGGGCGGCTCGCCCTCGCGCCATTCCCACGCGGCGACGTAGGCGAAATGCTCGTCGTCGCGCAGAGCTTCTCCGTCCGGCGTCTGGTGCTCCTCGCGGAAATGGCCGCCGCAGGACTCCTCGCGGTGGAGGGCATCCCGGCAGATGAGCTCGGCGAGCTCGAAATAATCGGCGACGCGGCCGGCGGTCTCGAGCTCCCGGTTCAAGGATTCACCGTGGCCGGGGATCAGGATTTCCCGGTAAAACCTCTCGCGCATCTCGGGGATCCGGGCGAGCGCGCGTTCGAGGCCTTCGCGATTGCGCGACATGCCGCACTCGTCCCAGAGCAGCTTGCCGAGCTCGCGGTGGAACGAGGCGGCGGTGCGCTTGCCGCGCGCCGAGAGCAGCCGCTCGATGCGGGCCGCCGTGTCCTTGCGCGCCGCCTCGAACGCGGGATGTGTTGCGTCCACGGCCGGCGGTTTGGCGCGCGCGAGGTAGCTGCCGACGGCGAGCGGAGCGATGAAATAGCCGTCGGCGAGGCCCTGCATGAGCGCGCTCGCGCCGAGCCGGTTCGCCCCGTGATCGGAGAAGTTCGCCTCGCCGGTGACGAAGAGGCCGTCGATCGTGCTCATGAGGTCGTAATCGACCCACAGGCCGCCCATCGTGTAATGGATGGCCGGGTAGATGCGCATCGGGGTGCGGTACGGGTCCTCGCCGGTGATCTCGGCGTACATGTCGAAGAGGTTTCCATACCGCTCGGCGATGACGTTCGCGCCGAGGCGGCGGATGGCGTCCGAGAAATCGAGGTAGACGCCGAGGCCGCTCGGGCCGACGCCGCGGCCCTCGTCGCAGACGGCCTTGGCCGCGCGGGAGGCGACGTCGCGCGGCGAGAGGTTTCCATAACTCGGGTAGCGGCGTTCGAGGTAATAATCGCGCTCGGCCTCGGGGATCTGCTCGGGCGAGCGCTCGTCCCCGGCGCGGAGCGGCACCCAGATGCGGCCGTCGTTGCGGAGCGATTCGCTCATGAGCGTGAGCTTCGATTGATGCTCGCCGCTGACGGGGATGCACGTGGGGTGGATCTGCGTGAAGCAGGGGTTCGCGAAATACGCGCCGCGACGATGCGCGCGCCAGATCGCGGTCGCGTTCGAGTTGCGCGCGTACGTCGAGAGGAAATACGCGTTGCCATAACCGCCCGTGGCGAGGACGACGGCGTCGGCGACGAACGTGCGGAGCTCGCCCGTGACGAGATCACGCGCGACGATGCCGCGGGCTTTGCCGTTCGCGACGACGAGGTCGAGCATCTCCGTGCGCGGCGAGATGCGCACCGTGCCGGCCTGGACCTGGCGGAGCAAGGCCTGGTAGGCGCCGAGGAGGAGCTGCTGGCCCGTCTGGCCGCGCGCATAAAACGTGCGGGAGACCTGGGCGCCGCCGAAGGAGCGGTTCGCGAGTTTTCCACCGTATTCACGGGCGAACGGGACGCCCTGCGCGACGCATTGATCGATGATGCGCAGGCTGACCTCGGCGAGGCGGTAGACGTTGCCCTCGCGGGCCCGGTAATCGCCGCCCTTGATCGTGTCCTGGAAGAGGCGCTGGACGCTGTCGCCGTCGTTCTGGTAGTTCTTCGCGGCGTTGATGCCGCCCTGGGCGGCGATGCTGTGCGCGCGGCGCGGGCTGTCGTGGAAGATGACGCATTCGACGCGGTAGCCGAGCTCGCCGAGCGTGGCCGCACAGGAGGCGCCGGCGAGTCCCGTGCCGACGACGAGCACACGGTATTTGCGGCGGTTCGCCGGGCTCACGAGCGCGTATTCGAACTTGCGGCGCTCCCATTTTTGCGGAAGAGGACCGCCGGGGATCTTGCCGTCGAGGTGCATGAATGCTTTCCCCTACCGCCCCCTCGCGAACGAGAGCGCGAGCGCGGTGATCGGAATGGCGGCGAGGCCCAGGGCGACGATCAGCGCGAGGACGACGGAAAACCGCCGGAGCCCACGCAGCCGGTCACGCCGCAAGGTGAGGCCGAGCGATTGCGTCATCGCGAGCACGCCGTGCGAGACGTGCAAGCCGAGCGCGATCATGCTGACCACGTAAATCACCGTGGGCACGACCGAGGCGAACGCGACCGAGACGTTCGAATACACGCGCCCCGGGACGTACGCCGGATGCGTGATGCCCAGGGTCAAGTGGAGGACGTGATAGACGACGAACCCGAGGAGGATGAGCCCGGTCCAGATCATCGTGCGCGCGCCGAGGCTGCTCGCGGCGCGCTCGTAGCGGCCGTACGAGATCGGACGCGCGACCTGCTTGCGCATGTAGAGGTCGAGCGCGGCGGCCACGTGAATGCAGAACGACGCGAAGAGGACGGCGCGGGCCGACCAGAGCAGGGCGGGGTTTTTGTGGAGGAGCGCGCCGTACGCGTCGAGCGCCGCGGGGCCCGCGAAATAAAGCAGGTTGCCCGCGAGGTGCAGGACGACGTACACCGTGAGCACGATCCCGCTCACCGCCATGAGCGCCTTTTTCGCGACGCCCGTCATCCCGAGTTCCACGCGCGTCGCCATCCCGGGCCCTCCTCCCTGCACGACGATCCCGACCGCTCAGCGGTGCGGATACCCGTAATAAAAAACGCGCGGCTGGGCCGGGGTTCGCTGCGGAATGACCACCGTGCGCGGATAAAAGAACGGATCGTACCACCAGTACGGATACGGTCCGGCGCCCCAGCCATAACCATACCCATAGGCCATCGTGGGCGGGGGAGGCTCGATGGTGCGCCGCTCGAACGGGGTCCGCTGGGTGACGACACGATCGTCGGTGTGCACCCGCCAGACGACGTCGAATTGTGGCAGGTCGCTCGCGCCGCGGAGCGACTCGGGCAGCGGATAGTAGAGGTCGATCGTCGTCGAGCCGCCGCGCGGGACCACCACGACGGGCATGCCCGCGTCCGTCGCATTCGCGAACGCAGGCGCGACGTCGCCCGTCACGCCGCCGAAATGCACCCGGAGCTCGCGCGTGTCCACGGTCCAGGCCTCGGCGCCGTCCTCGTTCGCCACGACGAGGCGGACGTGCAGCGAGCGGACCGGTTCGTCCTCCTCCGAGAGGCGTACGTCCGTCACGCCAAACGAGCTCACCCGCACGTCGCCCTTGCCCGAGCCCGGCGGGATGACGTACCGCGCCGCCGGATAGCCCGAGACCGACGCGTTGGCTTGCTCGGCGGGCTGATAATAATACGAATTGGCAGCACATCCGGTCACGGCGAGCGCGAGCGCGAGCGCGAGGAGCATACGGCGCATGTCCCTCGATCCGTGCAACCTTCATGCAAGGGGAGCGATGGCCTTTCCAGGACGCCCGTTCGCGACCCATCGAGACGAGCTCCTCCGCGAAGTGTGCAATCGCGACAACCCTCCGCCCTGTGCACGCATCGTGCATGTATCGCGCGCGCAAATCCATCGATTGGAGGGGGTCGTCATGGCTGGATTCATGCGCAGACGAGAAGGCAGAGAAGGGCAGGGGCAATCTCGAGAGATGACGCAGGCAAGCGCCCGGGAGCCGGGGCGGGAGCAGCGGCTCGCGACCACGGATCCGTTCCGCACGCTCGGCTACGGAGATCCGTTCCGGCGCATGCGCGAGATGCTCGCGTGGGATCCGTTCGCCGAAATGGAATCCTGGCTGCCGCAAGGCCGGGCCTTTATGCCCGACATGGAGGTGCGCGAGACCCGCGACGGATACCTGATCCGCGCGGATCTGCCGGGCCTGAAGGAGGACGACGTCTCGATCGACGTCTCCGGCCGGCGGCTCACGATCAGCGGCAAACGTGAGGAGGAGCAGCGCGACGAGGGCGAGCGATACTGGGCCTACGAGCGCTCGTACGGGAGTTTTTCGCGGTCGTTCACGCTGCCCGAGGGGATCGATCCGGACCGGATCGACGCGAACCTGTCGAACGGCGTCCTCGAGGTGCTCATCCCGAAATCGAAGGCGGAGGAGCCGAAGCGCATCAGCGTGAAGCGAGGTGAAGGCCGCGCCGAGGAGCAAGGCGCGCAATCGAGCGTGCGTCCGCAAACCTCGGCGAGCGGCGCTTCGGGCACGGGCGCGAGCACGACCGCGGGACAACCCTCCGCGACAGGCACGACAGGCACGACAGGCGCGACGAGCGCGGCCGGTGGCACTTCGGCCGGGACGCACGGGACCTCGCAGGCCACGACGGGCGCGGGGAGCAGTGAACAGGGCATGACGCAGGGCGGCTCACGGGAGAAGGCTGCGTAGCAGGCCGATTTACAAGAGCGCCGCGGCGCTGCTATCACTGCCCGCGTGCTGCCGCTCGCGGAGGTCGTGCTTTTGGCCGGGATTCAGGGCCTCGCCGAGGCGCTGCCGATCTCGCGCTCGGGGCACGACGCGGTCGCCCGCCTGTGGCTCGATCCGGGCCGGAGCGCGGCGGCGCTCGAGTCGATCCTGCACGTCGCGACGGCCTCGGCGCTGCTCGTGGGCGCCCGGCGGCACCTCGTCGCCGCGGTCTCCGAGGGCCTCCGGGCCGTCGCGCGTCCTTCGCTCGTGCGCTCGTCGCCGGGCGCGCACGACGCTGCCGTGCTCGTGATCGCCGCGGGCACGAGCCTGCTCGCGCGCGCGCTGGCTGCGCCCTACGTCGAGCTCTGGAGCGGCGCGCCGCTCGCGATCGGCTTCGGCCTCGTCTGGACGGGGCTCATCGTGGCCACGATGAGCCTCGCCCCGACCGGGCGGCTGGAGGCGCCGCCGCTCTCGCTCGCCGCGCTCCTCGGCCTCGTGCACGGGACGGGCGTGCTGCCCGGCGGCTCGGACGTGGGCGCGGCGCTCGTGATCGCGATGTGGATGGGCACGAAGCCCGATCGCGCGCTCGATCTTTCGCTCGCGCTCACGGGCGTCACGTTGCTCGTGTCGTTCGTCTCGGGCCTCGGCGGGGTGGCGGGGACCCTTTCGATCGGCGCGCCGGCGATCGTCTTCGGCCTTTTGACGGCTTTCCTCGGCGCGACGGTCGCGATCGGCCTCGCGCGCAGCTTGCTCGAAAAACACGCCCTCGCGCGGCTCGCGTTCTGGATTCTCCCCTTGGGCTTCGCCACGGTCTCGTACGGCCGTTCGTTCGGCGAGGTTTCGAGGCGGGAGGCGCCGGCGTCCGCCGTGATGGCCGTCCTGTCCATGGATGACAAACCATGCAATCCGCTCCTTCCGTCTACGCCCTGATCCTCGCCGGCGGCGCCGGCACGCGTTTCTGGCCGGCCTCGCGCGCTGCGCGGCCGAAGCAGCTCTTGCCCCTCGTCGGAAAGGCCCCGCTCATCCGGCAAACGGCCGAGCGGATCACGCCGCTCGTCGATTGGGAGCGGCTCTTCGTGGCGACGGGCAAACACCTCGTGGAGCAGACGGCCGAGGCTTTGCCGGAGCTTCTCGCCGAGAACACGCTCGTCGAGCCCGCCGCGCGGAACACGGCGCCTTGTATTGGTTGGGCGGCCTTTCACATTGCCCGGACGAACCCCGACGCGGTGCTGATGGTCCTGCCGAGTGATCACCACGTGCGCGACGTCGCGGGCTTCCGGCGCGCGCTCGAGCGCGCCGTGGCCTCGGCCGCGAGCGGGACGATCACGACGATCGGAATCAAGCCCACGCACGCCGAGACGGGGTATGGGTACATCGAGCTCGAAAGAGAAGCGCGCGGCGTCGAGGCGCTTCTGGCGAAGCGATTCGTCGAGAAGCCGGACGCTGCACGCGCGGAGGCTTTCGTGGCCGGCGGCAAGCACCTCTGGAATGCGGGGATGTTCTTTTTCCGGGTGCGCGACATGGTGGCGGCGATCCGCGCGCACATGCCCGCCCTCGCCGAGGGGCTCGACGCGATCGATCGCGCCGCCGAGGAGGGCGAGGAGCAGGACGCGATCGAACGAATCTTTCCGACGTTGCCGTCGATCAGTATCGATCACGGCGTGATGGACCACGTCGACCATTTCGCCGTCGTCCCCGGCGATTTCGGCTGGAGCGACGTGGGGAGCTTTCAGACCGCGTTCGACCTCGCCGAGAAGGACGCGCAACAGAATGCGGCGCCCCCGAGCGCGCTGTTCGTCGACGCGCGGCGGAACCTGGTGCTCGATCTGCGCGCGGGCGCCGAGGACGGCAAACGCGTGATTGCGCTCGTCGGCGTGGAGGATCTCGTGGTGGTGGAAACCGACGACGCGCTCCTCGTGGTGCCGCGGGCGCGGGCGCAGGACGTGAAAGAAGTGGTCGCGGCGCTCAAGGGGCGCGGACGAACCCGCCTCGTTTGATACGGATACGGAGATCCGATCCGCTCATGTGGGGACGGATGCTCACGAGGGGTGGACAGGCCGGTCACGAGGCTGCATTCTTCCCCCGGCCATGAAGGGACACGCGCGCCACATCATGACGCATCACGCCGAGGCCGTCTCGCTCGGGACGCCGCTCGAGGAGATCGCACGGCTGCTCGTGGACGCGCGGATCGGCGGCGTCCCGGTCGTCGACGAGCACGAGCGCGTGGTCGGATTCGTGAGCGAGACGGATCTGATGGCGACGCTGCTGCAAGGGCAGACGCCCGGCGCCGCGGCGCGCGACGTGATGAGCCACCCGCCGATCGTCGTCGACGAGTTCGCCACGACGGACGAGGTGATGGCCATTCTCCGCACCGGCCAGATTCACCATTTGCCGGTGGTGCGGAGCGGACGGCTCGTCGGGATCATCACCCCGCTCGACGTGCTCAGGTATTTCGTGGAAAAAGTGATGCCGCCCGAGCCCGAAGTGGGCTGACGGTCAGGGGGCGAAGAACTGGGCGCAGCAGCTCGTTTCGATGCCGCATCCCTGCGCCTCGGTGTTCGTGCAGGTGCCGACGACCATATCGCCCTGCGTGCACGTACACGTCGTCATTCCGCCGGCCGGGGTCTCGCAGCTCGTCGAATAAGCAACGCCCTTGCAGGTGGTGTCGCAGCCGCAGCTCGACGCGCCGTCCGGCCCGGCGCCTTCGAAGCATCCGTTCTCGACGCAGCCGTTCGCCTCCTGGCACGCGTCCACCGCATCCGCCTCGTCGTTGCACTCGGGCGGCGGGTCGTCCGGACAGTCCTTCGCGGCGGGGATGTAACACGCGAAGAGCGAGCCGATTGCGTTCTCGCACTCGGGGGCGGTGTCGGCGAAGACTCCGTCGCAGAACTGGCTGCAATCGCCGGTCTGCATGCCGCAGTTGTTGACCTCGCCGATGTGGCAGAAATCCATGCAAGCCTGCTTGGCGTCGCCCGGCGCTGCGCCGCCGCTGCCGCCCGCGCCGCCGCTTCCTCCTGCGCCGCCCGCGCCGCCTTGCCCGTTATTCGTGACGTCGCCGCCGCACGCCATGAGGGTTTGCGCGGCACCCAAAAGAAAAAGCCCAACCAAGGATATGCGAAGCATTTGCATGCCGCGACGATAGCTGCTTCCAGCAACTATGTCGAGGACACTTCCGTGCGCATGTTTTATGCGCGCGTGATCGGGAGGTGCGCCGCAGGTAACTCGTCGTAACGTTTGCCCGTGCGCGGGTGCGCCGCGTCCGGGGCGACGTCGAGGAGCGGGCGGAGCGCAAAGACGCGGCCTTCGAGGCGCGGATGCGGCACTTCGAGGCCGGGCTCGTCGATGCATTCACCCTCGATCCAGAGGATGTCGATGTCGATCGTGCGAGGCCCCCAGCGGACGGGATCCGGCCGGACGCGGCCGAGCGATCGCTCGATGGCCTGCGTCCGCGCGAGGACGTCTCGCGCAGGCAGGGCCGTCGCGACGAGGACGGCGCCATTCAAGTAATCCCCCTGGGGAGGTCCGCCCGCCGGCGGCGTGACGTAGAGCGGCGAGCAGTCGACCACGACAAACCCAGGCGTGGCGTCGAGTTCGGCGATGGCACGCTCGATCGTGGCGGCACGGTCGCCGAGGTTCGAGCCGAGGGCGAGGGCGATGCGCCGGGCCTCTTGCATGTGTGTCGTGTAGGGCGCGGGCTCAGTCTCGAGGATCGGTGGCGCGGCGGCCATTCGAGGCGCGGCGGCCTTCGGGGCGCGGCGGGAAGGCGCGTCGATCCTCGCCCCAGCGGCGCGGAATGGGCGACCTTCGCTCGACGCCGCTGCCCGTGCGTACGGTGACGCCGACGAAGAGCGCGCGGAGCTCTTCGAATGTCTCCGGGCGCGCGGCGACGACGGTGGCAGCGTGGTTGCGGCAGAGGTGGAGCGTGCGTCCCTCGACGTAAACCCGGACGAGCGAGGTCGTCGCCGAGGCCTCGGCGGCACAGACGGCGCATGCGTGGGCAGGCGGGGCCATGCGCGAACCCTCGCGGAGAGGAGCCACGCGGGCCAAGTTTTTAACGGGGTGGGGACTAACGCGAGCGGGCGGTCTTTTCGACCCACTCGATGACGGTGGCCGCCTGGTCCTTGCCGGTGAAGCGGCTGAGCTCCTGGATGCCGGTCGGGCTCGTGACGTTCACCTCGGTGAGGTGCTCGCCGATGACGTCGAGGCCGACGAAGTAGAGGCCGTCGGCCTTGAGGCGCGCGCCGACGGAGCGGACGAGCTCGCGCTCGCGCGGCGTGAGATCGGTCGGGACGACGCGGCCTCCGACGTGGATGTTCGAGCGGATCTCGTCGCCGCGAGGGACGCGGAGGATCGCGCCGAGCGGTTCGCCGTCGAGCAGGAGGATACGTTTGTCGCCCTCGGACACGGCCGGGAGGAACTCCTGCACCATCGCGAGCCGCTGTCCTTCGCCCGTGAGCATGTCGGCGATGGCGCGGGCGTTCTTGTCGTCCGAGCGGAGCATCATGACGCCCCAACCGCCGGCGCCGTCGAGCGGCTTGATGACGGCGCTGCCGCCGACGTCGCGGACGAAGTCGTGGATCATGTCGCGATCGGCCGTGACGAGGGTCTTCGGCGTCCACTCGGAGAAGCCGAGCGCGTAGAGTTTTTCGTTCGCGTCGCGAAGGCCGCGCGGGTCGTTGATGATGAGCGTCTTGCCGCGCGCGGGCTCGAGCATGAGCGTCGCGTAGAGGTAGGCCTGGTCGAAGGGCGGGTCCTTGCGGATGAAGACGGCCTCGACGTCGTGCAGCGGCAGGCGCTGCGCGCCCTCGTCCCGACGGAGCGTGATGTAAGGCGGATCGGGGAGGATCTCGACTCGATGCGCCGTGGCAAACGGAAAACCCTGGGAGACGTAGAGGTCCTGCGGCAAGCAGTGGAAGCTCTGATGACCCCGGGCCTGCGCCGCGCGGATGAACGCGAACGTGGTGTCCTTGTCGGGCGTCACGCGGGTCAGGGGGTCCATCACGAACACGAAGCGCATGGTTTGGCTCTCCCGTCGGGGATCGAATGCTCTCTCCGGCCACGGTTGATCCCCGCGGCACGGCCGGGGCATCCTAGCGCACGCGCGGGGCGCCCGCGCAGAGGAGCTACTCCATGCGAACTCTCCGTGCCCTCTCGACGGCATCGTTTGCCGCCGCCCTCGCGCTGCTCGTCGCCCTGCCCGGTTCGGGCTGCAGCGCGCCGGCCGCACGCTCGCCGGACGAGACCACGGCGAAGGCCCCGCCGCCCGCGCCCACGCCCGCCGCGCCCCCCACGAACCTGATCCCACAAGGCTCCGCAGAAGCGCCCGCGCCGGCCGCGCCGGCCGCGCTGACGAAGCACAAATACGCCGTGGCGACGGAGAACGCGACGGCGTCGGCGATCGCGATGGACGTGCTCGCCCGCGGCGGGAGCGCAGTCGACGCGGCGATCGCGGGGGCGTTCGCGATCGGCGTGGTGCACCCGGTGTCGAGCGGGCTCGGCGGCGGCGGGTTCGCGACGGTGTACGACGCGAAGACGAAGGAGATCCGGATCATCGACTTCCGGGAGACCGCGCCGAAGGACCTCGTGCCCGCGGAGCTCGTGAAGCGGCCGGTGCCCGACGACAAACGCGGCGTGATGACGGGCGTGCCCGGTGAAGTCGCGGGCATCGCGGAGCTGCACGCGCGGTGGGGCAAGCTCGCGATGACGGAGCTCGTGCGCGGCGCGGCGGACGCGGCAGACAAGGGTTTTCCCGTGAGCGCGCACATGGTGCGGGCGCTCAAGTGGAACGAGAAGTGGCTGCTCTCGACGCCGCGATACGGGCTCTTCGCGAAGGCCGGCGCGATCGTGCCGGTCGGCGAGATGGTGAAGAACCCGGCGCTCGCCGCGACGCTGCGAAGGATCGGCGCCGAGGGGAAGAAGGCGTTTTACGAGGGATCGATCGCGGCGGACATCCTTGCGACGGCGCGCGCCGGCAAGTGCCGCATGACGAAGAAGGATCTCGAGGACTACAAGGTCATCGATCGGGAGCCGCTGCGCACGAAGTGGGAAGGTTACGAGGTCGTGACGATGCCGCCGCCCTCGGCAGGCGGGGTGATGATGCTCGAGACCTTGAACATGCACACGAAGGCGGATCTCGCGGCGCTCGGGCACAACACGGGCGCGTACACGCACCTGCTCGCCGAGACGATGCGCGGCGCGGTCGCGGATCGGGTGCGGCTGCTCGGCGATCCGAAGTTCGTGAAGATGGACGTCGCGAAGCTCGTGAGCCCCGAGCGGATGAAGGCGCGGCGCGCGAGGATCTCGATGACGTCGACGACGAAGGCCGAGAACTTTCCGGTGAACGACGCGGGCACGACGCACATCGTGACTGTGGACGCGGAGGGGAACGTCGCGTCGCTCACGACGACGGTGAACAACATGTTCGGCGCGCAGCTCGTGACGGAAGCCGGGTTCTTGCTGAACGACGAGCTCGCGGACTTCACGGCCGAGCGCGTGGAGAAGCTGTTCGGCATGTCGAACGGGCCGAACTATCCGAAGGCCGGAGCGCGGCCGACGTCGAGCATGACGCCGACGATCGTGCTGAAGGATGGAAAGCCAGTGCTCGCGCTCGGCGGATCGGGCGGGACGCGTATCGCGACGGGGACGACGCAGGTGCTCCTGTCGCACCTCGTGTTCGGGATGCCGGTGGACAAGGCCGTGGCCGCGCCGCGCTTCGAGACGCCGCCGACGGGCGGGTTGTTCATCGACGCGGCGATCGGAACGGAGGTGCTGCAGGACCTGGAGAAGCGCGGCGAGGTCGTGGACACGAGCAAGCCGAACTTCTCGGCGGTGCAGGCCGTGTCGATCGAAGAGGGCCCGGACGGAGCGCGGGTGCTGCTGGTTGGCGCGGATCCGCGCAAGGGCGGCGCCGGGCTCGTGCAGTAGGGAAGGTTTGTCGGGGGAGAGGAGGGGTTCGCCGGGTTCGTCCTGGCGAACCCCTCGTGCTTTGTTATTGCTGCGCGGCCGCGAGGACGAGCTGCGCGCTGCGTTCGTCGTCGAAGTCTGTCGCGAGCGCGTATCCGACGCCGCTCTTCTCGGCCGCCGCGACCGAGTAGCCGCGGAGTTTGCCCACGTAGACGGCTCGCTCGCGGACGACGCGCGGTTCGAGGCGCGTCGCGCGCATCGGGACGGCGCGCGGATCGAAGACGTACACCGTGACGCGGTGTTTGCCGTCGACCGTGTACTGCAGGAGCGCCGCACGTTGATCACGCATCGCGTGCACGCGCGCGCCGTTGAAGCTCGCCACGAACGGCTGGAACGCAGGGCGACGAACGGGCACGCCGACGAGCGGATCGAAGCGGACGAGCTCTTCGGGGTTCGTCGTCTCGGGCGGCAAGGGATGCGCGTGGAGCGCGACGAGATCGTCGAGCAGCGAGTCCATGCCAGCCGCCGCAGCCATCTCCGTCGTCGCGCCGCTCCGCGCGAGCTCCGGCGTGACCGCCACGTCCTTCTGGTTCTTCGCGGCCGCCACCGTGAGCGCAACGCCGGCCGCAGCCGCGAGCGTCGCCGCGTATTTCCAGCTCACGAGCTTCGCCGAATGGTCTTCGCGATCGGCCTCCTTCACGCGGCGCTTCTCGGCGACCATCGCGGCGTGGATGCGCGCGCGCATCGCGTCGGGGACACGCTTCTCGGCCGTGCGCTTCATGCTCGCGCGCATCGCCCGGAGGAACGTCACGCGCTCGGAGCACGTGCCGCAACGGAGGACGTGCGTCTCCATGTCGACGGCGTGTCCAGGATCGAGCTCTCCGTCCACGTACGCCGACATGCAACGCGAGAACAACGAGCACTCGTCGGTCATCACCTTGAGCCCATTCATACCGCAGCACTCCGCTTCCGCTTCCGGTACGCCGCGAGGTCCGTCGGAGCCTGCTCGGCCTTGTTCGACGACCCCTCGCTCACGATGCCCATGGCGACCGCATGGTCGCGCAACGTCTTTTGCAAGAGCTTCCGGCCGCGATGCAGCCGCGACATCACCGTTCCGATCGGCGTGCCCATCGCCTCGGCGATCTCCTTGTAGGAGAGCTCCTCGATGTCGGAGAGCACGACCGCGACGCGGAACTCCGGCGGTAGATCGTCGAGCGCGCGCTGCACCTCGGCCTCGACGAGCGGCGCGAGGGCCGCCGTCTCGGGATCCCGCATGCCACGCATCGTCGTCGCGCCGATCCATCCGTCGGTCAGCGACTCGACGTCCGGACCTTCGAGGATGTCGCGCTCGAGTCCGCCGCGGCGGTAGCGGTTGATGAAGGTGTTCGTGAGGATGCGAAGGAGCCAGGCCTTGAGGTTCGTGCCCGGCTCGAACTGGTCGCGGGCGCGCATGGCCTTCACGACCGTGTCCTGGACGAGATCCTCGGCCTCGGTCGTGCTCCGGGTCATGCGGCAGCTCACCGCATAAAGCGTGTCGAGGTGGCCGAGGAGCTCCACCTCGAACGTGTCGAGCCCCGGCGTGCTGTCCCCAGCGCCGGAGATGCTCAGGTCCTGGGCGACCGAAGCTGGCTTTTTACTGAAGAAAAACGCCATCGCGGTCTCCCAACAGGAGCACCCCTCCGACTATTCCTCGGCCGTGGTCTCAGGTTGCGAAGGCGTCTCGGACGTGTTGGCCGGATCACCGCCGAGCTTGCGGACGAGGGCTTCGAGCTCCTCGACGCGCTGCGAGAGGCGCTGGACGTCGGCCTGCAGGTCGCGGAAGAGGCCGACGCCGGGCAGGATGTGACGGATCCGCTCGTCCACGGCGTGTTGCCACTGGTCGAGGGTCTGCTTCGAGCTCTCGACGATCTCGGACAAACGCGCCTTCGCGCCCTGGGCGGCGGCGGGTTTGTCCGCCTCGGTCGGAGCCGCGGCGGGCGCGGGCGGCGGCTGCGTGGGCGGTTTTTCGGCTGCGGCGGGGGCCGGCGCGGCCTCCGCGGGGGCGTCTTCCGGTCCGCCGCCGGGGATGAGCCGCCCGATCGGGCCCTCGCGGAGCGTGTTGAGCAGGCGCTCGCCGCGCTCCTGGATCAGGTCCCGCAGCGTCCCGAGAGGCACGCTGCGCGGCTGGGACTTGAGGTCCTCCGAGATGATGAGCGCCAGCGTGACCTCGGTTTTGTCTTCCTTGGTCGCGTTGTCGATGATCTGGACCTCTTCGCCGGCACGGACCATCTCCCCGATCTGCTGGAGGGTCACGTAGCGGCTGTCCTTCGTATCGTACAACTTACGGTTGGAGTACCGCTTGATGACGCGCCGCGGCGTCGCACTGGCCCCCGAGGTCTCCTTCACCGTATCCATGATCTCCCCTTCGCGCTGCGACCGAATTGGACCACCTGTAACTCATATGTGCAAGGTGATGACAGCGTGAATCGTCCGAGGGCCTGAAATGTCGCGGTTGCCATGAATGCCATCGAACTATCCGGGGTCTCGGTTCGCTACGCGGCCGGCGGCGTGGCGCTCGAGAACATCGACCTTTCCGTGCGAAAAGGCGAGATCTGCGCAGTTCTCGGGCCGAACGGCGCCGGGAAGTCGACGCTCGTGAAGGTGATCTCGGGCGCGCTTCCCCCCCAGCGTGGAGAGGTACACGTCCTCGGCGAGCCGCTCGCGCGGATGGAGCGTCGGGAGATCGCGAAGAGGATCGCGCTCGTGCCGCAGTCGTCGGAGCCTGCGGTGGGCTTTTTGGTGCGCGAGATCGTGATGATGGGCCGCGCGCCGTACCAGGGCGCGTGGATGCGCGCGTCGAAGCACGATGAAGAGGCCGTGGAGAGGGCGATCGCCGCGTGCGAGCTCGAAGCGCTCGCGGATCGGCGCGTATCGGAGCTGTCCGGCGGCGAGCAGCAGAGGGTCGCGATCGCGCGGGCGCTCGCGCAGGAGGCGCCGGTGCTGTTGCTCGACGAGGCGACGGCGCACCTCGACGTGCGGCACTTCCTCGCGCTGTCGGAGCTCGTGTGGCGCGAGGTGCGGGATCGCGGGCTCGCGTGTCTGATGGTGCTGCACGATCTGAACGCGGCGGCGCAGTACGCGGATCGCATCGCGCTGCTGAAGGCGGGGAGGCTCGTGGCGCACGGGACGATCGAGGAGGTGATGACGTACCGGCGCCTCAAGGAGGTGTTCGAGGCGGAGCTCTACGTGGGCGTGAACGAGCTCGACAACGCCCGGTATTTCCTGCCGGTTCGCCCTCAACTTGGCCCTTTGCCGCGGCGCGATGGATAAGCCCGGGCCATGCCCGGACATGGAAGGATCACGCTCGCCCTCGCCTGCCTCCTGGCGATCGGCTGTAACGTGAACGACAGCGCGCCCGATCTCCTGCGGGTGGTCGACGTGGCGCCGCGCGAGCTCGAGTCGGGCGATCGGCTGGAGGTGCTCGGGACGAACCTGCCGACGGGCGAAGCGCGCGAGGCGACGATCACGTTCCGCGGGACGCTGAAGCGGCCCGGCGAAGCGCCGATCGAAGGGCAGACGATCGTCGTCGACAAGGCGAGGATCTCGACCGACAAGGTGAGCGCCGCGGTGAGCGAGGCGCTCGTGGCGCGGTTCTGCGGGCAAGGCGATGACTCGGCGCACACGACGTTCCACGGCGACGTGACGGTGACGCTGGAGACGAAGGCCGAGGGCGCGTTGCCCGTGACGGGGTCGGTCAAGGACGTGACGATCGACGTGCGGCCCAAGGCGCCGCGGCGCGCGATCGCGCTGGCTCGCGAGCGCGACGGGCAGCGGGCGCTCGACTTTCTGGGGATCACGGTTTCACCGGACGCACCCACGTCGAACGGGCTCGTGGTGGCGGCGGTTCGTCCGGACAGCCCCGCGGCCGCGGCGCGGATCGAGGGCGGCGACGTGCTCACGAGCTTCGAGGGCATGAAGGTGACGAGCTTGGCCGACGTGATCCCGAGCGGCGAGGAGCGCGCGCCGCTCGTGGCGGTGCGGCGCGGCGCGGAGGAGCCGCGGATCGTGCCGATCTCGATCGAGGGGTTTCACGCGAGCGCGCCTTCGGATCTGCTCGGCGCGGCCATCGTGCTTGGTTTGTCCGCGGCGACGCTGCTCGTGTTCGCGACGCCGCTCGGCGCGCTCGTGGCGTGGCTGGTGCGGCGCGTGGCGTCGCGGCTCGCAGTGCAGCGGAGCGGGAAGAAGGTACTCGCGCGCTCGCCGGTCGCACGGCTCGCCGCGGAGGTGCATCGCGAGGTGGCCTCGGCGATCGCGCCGCCGGACGCGGATCCGATCTTGTCGAAGCTCGCGCCGGTGCTCGCGTTCGCGGCGATCTCGACGACGTTCGTGGTGATGCCGTTCTCGCAGCGGTTCGTGGGCGCTGATCTCGACGTCGGGATGCTCTTTCTGCTCGCTCTCGTGGCGCTGCTCGGGCTCGGGTTCGTGACGGGTGGATCGCTCGCGGGGGAGAAGTGGTCCGTGCTGCGAGGTCTGCGCGGTGCAGGACGCGTGTTCCTGCAAGAGCTGCCGGCCGTGGTGGCGATCGTGTGCGTCGTGTCGAGCGCGGGGTCGCTCCGGCTCGAGGACATCGTGGCGGCGCAAGGCGGGCAGGGTGGATCGCCGCTCGATGCAGGCGGGTGGCCCTGGCACTGGTTCGTGTTCCGGAACCCGGCGACGTTCGCGCTGTTTCTCGCGTACGTGACGTCGATGATCACGGCCGACGGGCGCGCGTCGGGCGCGCTGCGGGAGGCCGAGGCGAGCGGGGAAGAGCTCGCGCCGCCGGCGAAGGTCGGCGCGCGGCAGCTTCTCTTCTACTTCGGGGAGTGGGCGCACGTGTTCGTGGCCTGCGGGATCGCGAGCGCGATCTTCCTCGGCGGCTGGCAGCTCCCGGGCGTGGCGGGCGCGACGCAGGAGACCGCGGGCTCGCTGAAGGTCGTGGGCGCGCTTCTCTTCTTGCTGAAGAGCTGGGGCCTCGTGCTGACGGTGGTGTGGCTGCGCTGGGCGCTGCCGCGGCTCTGCGCGGAGGAGCGATCGCGGATCGCGCTGCGGTGGTTCTTGCCGCTCGCGATCGTGGCCTCGGCGTTCGTTCTGCTCGGCGCGCTCGCGACGACGACGATCGGCTTCGGCCGGAACGCGGGGCTCGTGAGCGGAGTGGTGACGTTCGTGACCTGGGCCGCCTTCGCCGCGCATTTCGTGCGTCGGATTCAGGTGGACCTGCGGGAGACGCGGACCCCGCTGCACCTGAACCCCCTGATCTGATCGGGGCGAACGGGGCGGAAAAAGCGGCGCGGATCACGGCGCGCGCACATTGTGCCCGCGGCGGGCCGCGTTCGCTTTATCCTCTGCGCGGTGGGTGCCGCGAGCCGAACGGCCCGGGAGTTCTGCACGGTGTGCGGATGGCCCGTCCACGGGCCACGCTGCGACGCCTGCGGGGAGTACCGCGCCCCGCTGGCGCTCGAAGATTCGATGCGGAGGTTCGTGCCGCGCGGGCACGCGTCGCTCGATCCTTCGGGCCTGGAGCGAGCGACGGAGGCGTTCCGGCGTGGTGAGTATGCGCGCGCGCTCGGCATCGTGGCCTCCGCCGAGTCGAACCTGACGGCGCGCGCGGTGAACCTCCCCGAGGGGCCGGGCTGGGCGCTCATCGGCAAGGAGTCGAGCGTGTTCCTGTCGCTCGACATGCAGTCGATGCACCTCATCGTGGAATCGCCCGTGGCGCGTCTGCCGCGCAGCCAGCGTGTCCCCGCGATGCGTCTGTCGCTCGAGCTCTGCGACGAGGAGGCGATGACGTCGCGCGTGTGCCTGCGGGACGATCTGCTCCTCCTGCGGTTCGTCACGCAGCTCGGCGCCGCGTCGCCGCCGCTCGTGCGGCACGTGATCCGCGAAATGATGGCGACGTCGGAGCGGTACGCGGAGATCTTCGTGGCGGCGTTCGACGCGCGCACCGCGGCACACGGAGATGCGCGCGGAGGCGGCGGGTGGGAGTCGCTCGGGAGGAAGCGGACGCTGTCGACGTTGCAGCCCGCGCCGCAGCGACGATCGGTCGTGCCGCCGCCGCCCTCGACGCTCCGGCCCGCGGACAACACGTCGCCGCCGGACGACGATCTGCCGCCGATCCTCGCGCCGGCCTTCGCGAACGATGCGGCGAAGGGCCCGGTCGCGGAGGAGGAGCTGCCGCCGGTGCTCGCGCCGTTCCGCCTCTCCGATACGTGGCGCGGCGAGGACGGCGTGCCGCCGGTGCTCGCGCCTCCCGAGAACGTGCCGCAGACCGCGCGGCTCGGTGTTCCGCAGACGTCCGCGTTCGCCGCGCCGCCTCCGCCCGATCGCGAGCCGCCGCCGGAGACCGCGCGCCTCGGGGCGATCCCTTCGCTCACGACGCCGATGCCGTTCGCCGCGCCCGTCGCGCGTCGGCGCACGGTGCCCGGGATGCCCGCGGTCGAGGGCGTAACACGCCCCGGCTCGCCGGACCTCGACGACGCTGCGGCGCGCCGCGCGCTGACGCCCGCGGACAAACTCTGCGAGCTCTTGCATCAGGCGCAGGCGCTCGCGACGGCGCTGAGCTACGAGGAGCGGCCCGCGACGATGCTCTTGCTCGTGCGCGCCGCGGTGTATCGCGCGATCTACGAGTTCGGCGAGGCCGTGCCCGACGCGGTTTCGTACCTCTACCGGAACGCGTCGGGCGTGACGCGGGCGATCTGGCCGAGCGCGTCGCCGGGCGGCAAGCGTCCGTCGTCGCCGATCCCGATGGCCGAGCCGGCGCTGCTCGCGATGGAGCGGATCGTCGCGGCGCGCGCGCTTCTCCCGAAGGAGCGCGCGTTCATCGTCGAGCCGCTCGCGACGGCGGCGCAGGCGCGTGAGCACCTGGCGAAGTACGTCGAGGAGATCGAGCTCGCGCCGCAGGACGCGACGCTCCGCCACTTCCTCGCGCTCGGCGCGCTGACGGAGCTGCTCACGCGGACGCGCTTGCCCGCGCAGACATCGCAACGCTTGAAGGACATCGTGGCGCACGCGCATCGCGACGTGCCCAAGCAGGCGGCGCTCGATCTGATGATGACGGCGCTGAAGAGGATCGCGTCCGGATGAGCTCGCGTATCGCCTCGTCGCTCGGGGATTCCATGCAGCACGGCGGCGCGGGGGAGAGCGTGCTCGGCGTCGCGCGGCGATCGATCGTGACGGTCACGTCGGGGACGTCGAGCGGCACGGGGTGGGTCGCGCTCGGCAACGGCGTGGTCGTGACGAGCTGGCGCACGGTCGGGTTTCAAGCCGAGGTGTCGCTCTCGACCGAGGAGGGAAGGCGCGCGGCGGGGCGCGTCGTCGCCGTGGATGCGGAGCGGGATCTCGCGTTCGTGCTCCCGCTCGAGGCGATCGGCGCGGCGCCGCTGCCCTTGCGCGCCGATCCTTTGCCGCGGCTCGGCGAGGCCGTGACCACGCTGATCGCGGCGCCCGGCGATACGATCGTGACGGCGATGGCCGTCGTGTGCGCCGAGGGGCGCGGCGGCGAGCTCGCGGCGCTCGATCCGGATCTCGGCGCGCGCGCAGGGCGCGGCGGCTCTCCCGTGATCGACACGGCTGGGCGCGTGATCGGCGTGATCACGACGGCGCGGCGCGGCGGACGGGATCCGCTCGATCGCGCCCGATGCATCCTCCCCGTGGGTCTCCTCTCGCGCGACCTTCGCGCGCTCGACGTGCCTGCGACGGAGCTCGGCGAGCGCACGCTCATCCACCGCTGCCCGGGCTGCACCGAGGCGTTCTCCGCGGACAACGATCGTTGCGAGTCGTGCGGCATACTCCTGCCGCACGCCTTCGAGAACCAATCGGCTGGAGCCGAGCGCGTGGTGCGTGATGCGCTCACCGCACTCGGGATCGTCGCGAACAAGGCGCGCGTCGGTCCGCGGTCGTGGCGCATTCATCATCGCGCGCTCGGCGGAGACGCGACGCCCTCCGAGGTGACGATCCGCCTCGACGACGCGGGCTTGCAGGTGATCCTGCGCGTGCCGCTCGTGCGTGTGCCTTCGGCGAACCACGAGCCGTTCTACCGGCTCCTGCTCACGGCGAACGATCAGACCTCGGGCGTGTGTCGCCTGTCGATCGCGGGGGACGTCGTCGTGCTCTCCTTCTCCGAGCCCGTCACTGCGTTCGCGAGCGAGCACGACGTCGCTGCGGTCTTCCACGACCTCGTGCGGCTCGCCGATCAGTACCGCAAGGTGCTCGCCGAGCTCTTCGGCGCCGAGCCGCTCCGCGACGGCTCGTGGTGATCGGGGGTTCGAAAAGAAAAACCCGATCCCGGGCGAACCGAAGCCCGGGATCGGGAGGAGGAGCCGACGACCGCGACGATCAGTAGGCCTTGTTGGGCCCGTACTGGGGGCCGCCCTTGCTCGGCCCGTACTGGAGACCGCCCTTGCTGGGCCCGTACTGGAGACCGCCCTTGCTGGGCCCGTACTGGAGGTCGCCCTGGCTGGGTCCGTACTGGGAACCGCCCTTGCTGGGGCCGTACTGGAGGTCGCCTTGGCTGGGGCCGTACTGGGAACCGCCCTTGCTGGGCCCGTACTGGAGGTCGCCCTGGCTGGGTCCGTACTGGGAACCGCCCTTGCTCGGGCCGTACTGGAGGTCGCCCTTGCTCGGGCCGTACTGGAGGTCGCCCTTGCTGGGCCCGTACTGGAGGTCGCCGCCGACGTCGTACTGATCGTCGTCGCCCTCGTACTGATCGTCGATGTCGTACTGATCGTCGTTCATGTCGTACTGATCGTCGTCGCCGTAGTACGCCCCGCCCTTGCTCGGTCCGGACTGGAGGTCGCCCTTGCTCGGTCCGTACTGGAGGCCGCCCTTGCTCGGGCCGTACTGGAGATCGCCCTTGCTCGGGCCGTACTGGATGTCGCCCGTGCTCGGTCCGTACTGCGTGCCGGTGTAGCCGCAGCTGCTACCTTCCGCCGACGCGTCGCCGATGCTCAGGAAGGGTGCGCTCGTGGCGATCGCCGCCGCCATGACGAGTTTGATCGACTTCTTCATCGAGATACCTCTCCTTGTCTCGCGTGGTGCCCTCGCGCGTAGCGTGCGCCGCGCGTAGGGACGACGCCTCGTGACCAGCAGCGGTGCTCGTCGTCGAGGCGCGCGCTCACCTCGCAATGCAAGGCTGCGGCCGTCGGCCGAGCCGGCTCCGCGCATCCAGCCTGCGTGAACGCGCGGAGGCGCATGCGGGGAATTCGCGGACCACGCGGCACGCGCTCTCCACGGATCGCCGCGCTTTGGCGCCGCGTCCGCCCCGAGGCGATCGGCGTCGCCGCTGGCGGTTCGCAGCGCGTTCGTCCGGCGCGTTCGGGCGTGCGCCGATTTTGCCCCCGTCTATTCGCCCACGACCCGAGCGTGCGCACACGCGCCGGACGCGCCGAGGAGAGTCGATCGGGACGTACGCGTCCGTCGTCAGTCCTTCTGCGACTTCTTCGAAACGACGGCCGCGAAGACGAGGCCGATCGGGCCGAGCACCGCGCACGTGAGGAACCAGAAGCAGCCTCCGCGGCCCTTCGTCGTGGCGATCCAGGCGCCGAGGATGCCGCAGAGGAGCCAGACCGGGATCCCGAGCTCGAGCTTCATCACCGCTGACGCTAGCACGTGGTCGCGCGTCGCGCGCTTCGCCCCCCCCGCGCGCTTCGGGTACGCTTTCGTCATGGCCGAGACGAAGACGCTCGACCTCGGCGATGTCGAGCTCTCCTGCATCGTGCACGGCGACGGACCCCTCGTCCTCTGCGTGCACGGCTTCCCCGACGACGCGCGCTCCTTCCGCGCCCAGATCGATCCGCTCGTCGCGCGAGGCTTCCGCGTCGCGTGCCCGACGATGCGCGGCTACGCGCCGAGCAGCATCCCGAAGAGCCGTCGTTACGACGCCGAAGCACTCGGCCGTGACCTCGTCGCGCTCGCGGATCGACTCTCGCCCGGCGCGCCCGTGCGCCTCGTCGGTCACGACTGGGGCGCCATCGCGGGGTACGCGGCGACCGCGCTCGCGCCCGCGCGCTTCTCGCACCTCGTCACGATCGCCGTGCCGCACATCCGCGCCACGCTCCCGCTGCTCGCGCTCCCCGCGCAGCTCCGCCGTTCCTGGTACATCGCGTTCTTCCAGCTCCGCGGCATCGCCGAGCGTGGCCTCGCGAAGAACGACTTCGCGCTCATCGATCGACTCTGGCGCGACTGGTCCCCCGGCTACGTCGCGTCACGCGAGGACCTCGATCACATCAAGGCAGGCATCGCGCCGCGCGTGCCCGAGGTCCTCGCCTACTACCGCGCGTTCTTCACGCCGAGCTCGCTCTTCGGGGAGGCGCGGCGTCTGCTGCTCGCGCAGACGACCGTCCCTGCGATTCACATCCACGGCGAGGACGACGGCTGCGTCGGCGTCGAGCTCACGCGCGGCATCGAGCGACATTTCCTCGCGGGCATCCGCGTGCACACGGTCCCGCGCGCGGGCCACTTCGTGCACCTCGAGCGGCCCGAGATCGTGAACCCGATCCTGCTCGATTTCCTCGGCGCGCCGTGACGCGCGGCTAGGGCTAGGCTAGCGCGCTTCGCCGTCACGCACGCGCGCGAGCACGCGCACGATGCCCGCGAGGTTCCACGCCGCGAAGCCCAGGAACAGCGCCACCAGCGCGACGGCCCAGCGCGACGCGCGCGGCGAGCTTCCGTCGATGAGCACCCACGCGTCCTCGGGCACGACCTTGCTCGTCTGCGCGTGCACGGCTTCCGGCAGACGCGCGTGGCGCAGGCCTGCTTTGCGGAACGGCACGAGCCGGCCGGCGAAGCTCGTCGGCGGCACGAAGCGTGGACCCTCGAAGCCCTCGGGCACGCGGATCTCCACCCAGATCTTCTCGTTGCCCGCGACGGGCGCGAGCCGGAACGAATCCCCTTCCGCCGCGCGCCCGTACCGGATCGCCCCCGTCGTGCCGAGCAGCCCGGACGTGCGCACGTAGCGGTTCTCCACGTCCGCGCCGGGCGTGAGCGTCGCGAGGTCCGGCACCTCCATGAGCTGGCCCGGCGTGAGCGCGTAGCGCGCTTCTCCGGAGAGCACGAACGCCATCCAGGCGGCCGCGAGCGCCGTGATCCCCATCAGCACCACCGTCGCCGTGCGCTCGCGTTTCGGCGGCGCGGGCAGCGCGATGAGCTCGGGATCCGAGCCCGCGGCGTCGAGGGACGGCGGGCGGGGCGCGGTCAGGGTGGGCGACGGATCGCGGGGCACGAGCAGGGCGGTGGGGGTCGGGTAGCGGTGTCCGGTCACGAGTATAACCGACGGACATCGCCGGGCGGGCCGGGTTCCGCAGGCCCCGCGTCGGATTTCCGCCGCCTGCCCGTCCGGTTCCTCGGGGCCGGGCGGGGGATCTCTTGCCCTCGTGCCCTCGCTTTTCTAGCCTACGCGCGTGGCAACGTCCGCGAAGAAGGTTTCCTCCGTCGTCTGCCCCTCCTGCGGCGCGACGAACTCGCCCGTCCCGCCGAGCGGCCGGTGCGTCTCGTGCGGCGCGTCGATGGAGCTCGGCCGGAGCCGCGACGACGGCGATGGGCGGCGCGGCAGCGAAGGCTTCAGCGTCGCCTGGGCCGGCATCGCGCTGCTCGTGCAGGCCGTCCTCACGGCGGCGATCGTCGTCGGCTTGCCGATGGTCGTCAGCGCCTTCGACTTCGAGGGCCGCTACGGGATGATGGTCGCGGTGCCCGTCTGGTTCGTCGGGGGCATCCTGCTCGGCATGATCTCGCCTGGAAAGACGGTGGCCGAGCCGGTCGTCGCCACGCTGCTCGTCGCGATCCCCACGGTCTTTCAGCTCATGAAGTCGCAGACCGTCCGGACGCTGCCGCTCTTCATGTACGTCATCCTCGCGGTGATCGGCGTGCTCTTCACGATGGTCGGCTCGTACATCGGCGAGCGCATCCAGATGGGCCCGGCGCCGAAGCGCGCGGGCGCGGATTGACCGTCCGGACCACGCTCCTCTTCGCGCTGGGCTTCGTCGGCGCCTTCGTCGGCTGCATGTCGGCCGAGGCCGAGGAGGAGCGCGTGCTCCTCGCGGCGATCGAGGCGCTCCGCGACGCGCCCGCGGAGGACCTCGGCGGACGGAAGAACCTCCTATCGGCGCTCGAAAAGAAGCCGGCCCGAAGCCCCGAGGCCTTGCGTGCCCGGGACAGTTGCGTCGAGGCGTACCGGCTCCTCCTCGAAGGCAAGGAGGGCACCGAGGCTGTCAAGCGCGCCCTCGGCGGCGCAGGGCCCGTGCCAGCGACCTTGCTCGCCGACCTCGCCGCGGCCGAGGAGAAGATCAAGAAGAGCAGCGACGAGGCCATGCCGGCCTGCGAAAAGGCGACGGCCGAGCTGCGCCATCGCCGCCGCTGACGGACCTCCTGGAAGTAGGCAAGGGAAAACGCGATCGAGGGGGTACGGGACGCCCGCGCCTCGTGCTAAAGAGCGCCCCCGTATGTTCGACACGCTCGCCCGAGGTTTTCGTCAGGCCCGCAACCGCCTCGCGGGGCTCACGGAGCTGACCGAGTCCAACATCGAGCCCGCGCTCCGTGAAGTGAGGCTCAGCTTGCTCGAAGCCGACGTCGAGATCGGCGTCGTGAAGGCCTTCTTGAGCCGCGTGAAGGCGAAAGCCGTCGGCCGCACGCTCGATGCGAAGGTCAAGCACGAAGGCGAGACGATGCAGGTCTCGGCGAGTGATCACTTCGTCAAGATCTGCCACGACGAGCTCGAGGCCATGATGTCGCACGAGGGCGAGCCCATCGTGTGGGCGTCGGGCCGCCCGACCGGCCTCATGATGGTCGGCCTCCAGGGCTCCGGTAAGACGACGACTTGCGCCAAGCTCGCTCGTTACATCGCGAAGCAGGGCAAGAAGCCCATGCTCGTCGCGGCCGACATGCAGCGCCCGGCGGCCGTCGAGCAGCTCAAGGTGCTCGGCAACCAGATCAAGATCCCGGTCTTCAACATCGCGGGCAAGACGCCCGTCGAGATCTGCGCGGCGGCCGAGGCCGAGGCGAAGAAGCTCGGCCGCGACGTCATCATCTACGACACCGCGGGTCGACTCGCGATCGACGAGAAGCTCATGCAGGAGCTCGCGGAGATCAAATCGCGCGTCGCGCCGGACAACATCTTCCTCGTGGTCGACGCGATGATCGGCCAGGACTCGGTGAAGACGGCGCGCGCCTTCCACGAGCGTCTCGGCATCAGCGGCGTCGTGCTCACGAAGCTCGACGGCGACGCGCGCGGCGGCGCGGCGATCAGCATCAAGGAAGTCACGAGCGCGCCCGTCCTCTTCAGCGGCGTCGGCGAGACGACGGACAAGTTCGAGGAGTTCCGTGCCGACGGCATGGCGAGCCGCATCCTCGGCATGGGCGACGTCGTCGGCCTCATGCAGGACTTCGAGCAGGTCGTCGATCAGAAGAAGGCCGAGAAGGACGCCGAGCGCTTGCTCCAGGGCGACTT
Organism: Polyangium sp. y55x31; assembly: GCF_029946505.1. Taxonomy (GTDB): domain Bacteria; phylum Myxococcota_A; class Polyangia; order Polyangiales; family Polyangiaceae; genus Polyangium. Next base: position 13,762 of record NZ_JARZHG010000031.1, on the reverse strand, counting down.
CTCGCTCGAGGACTTCCTCGAGCAGGTCCGCATGATCCAGAAGATGGGGTCGCTCAAGGACCTCGTCGACAAGCTCCCGCTCGGCGGCATGTTCCCCGGCGGTTTGCCGAAGGACGTGAACCTCGACGACCGCGAGCTCGTGCGGATCGAGGCGATGATCCAGTCGATGACGAAGTTCGAGAAGCGCGATCCTTACGCGCTGATCCGCGAGCCGAAGCGGGCCGAGCGTATCGCGAAGGGCTCGGGCACGAACCCCGAGGCCGTCGCGGAGCTCGTGCAGAAGTTCCTGTTCATGAAGCAGATGATGTCGGGCCTCGGCCAGAACATGGGCCTGATGGGCAAGATCCCCGGCATGAAGCAGATGGCCCAGCTCCGGAACATGCAGAAGGCCATGGCCGGTGGCGGCGGCATGCCGGGCTTCCCGGGCATGGGCGGCATGCCGGGCATGGGCGGCATGCCGGGCTTCCCTGGGATGGGGATGCCGGGCTTCCCGGGCATGGGCATGCCGGGCTTCCCTGGGATGGGGATGCCGGGCATGGGCATGCCGGGCGGCGGCGCCGAGGGGCCGAGCATGACGAAGATGCGTACGCTCAGCCAGGCCGAGAAGAACGCGAAGAAGGCGCAACGCAAGCGCGAGCGCGACGCGCGGAAGAAGGGCCGGAAGTAGGAGACGCGGGGCGCATGCGTCGAGCTCTCTTCGTCGCGTGCGCGCTCGCCGTCGCCGCGTGCTCGCGGGATTCGATCACCCCGCCGGAAAAACAGGTTGGCGGGGCGAACACGCAGGGCGCGCCGGGCGAGGATCCCCGGCGCGTGATCAAAGAGATCGCCGTGAAGGCGCTCGCGTCCGGCGAAACGATCACGATCGACGGCAAGCTCGACGAGCCGGCGTGGGCGAAGGCCGCGGACACGGGGCCGTTCGGCGACGTCTCGTCTGGCGCGCCAAACCCGCGGATCCCGGTGCAGGGCAGCGCGCGGCTCGCCTGGGACGATCAATGGCTTTACGTCGGCTTCGACGTCAAAGACACCACGATCCGCGGCGGTTTTCCCACGGACGCGCCCGATCCGCACCTCTGGGAGCGCGATACCGTCGAGGTGATGATCGATCCCGACGGCGACGGCGACAACAAGGATTATTACGAGATCCAGATCAACCCGCAGAACCTCGTCTTCGACTCGCAGTTCGACGATTACAATCGTCCGCGGGGCGGAAACGCGGGGCCCTTCGGGCACCAGGACTGGAGCGCGGGTCTCGAAAGCGCGGTCGTCCTGCGCGGCACGATCGACGCGGACGGGGACAAGGACGAGGGATACACCGTGGAGGCACGGATCCCCTGGAAATCGTTCGCCAAAGCGAAGGCATCGCCCCCCGCGCCCGGGGATACGTGGCGGATGAATTTGTATGCGATGCAGAACAACGGCGGCGTCGCCTGGTCCCCGATCCTCGGGATGGGGAATTTTCACAAGGCGGCGCGGTTCGGCCGGGTGAAATGGGTGCGCGAGTAGGCCGCGTCAGAGCGGCTCCTGCTGCGTGATGCAATGAATGCCCCCGCCGCCGAGGTTCACGGCCTCGGCATCGATCGGGACGATCTTCCGGCCCGGAAACGCTTCGCCGAGGATGCGCAGCGCGGCCTCGTCTTTTTCTTTCACGCGCGGTGACCGCCCCTCCTTCGCATACACCTGCGCGAGGACCAGGCCGTTCGTGACCAGGAAATTCAGATAACTCGTCGACACGATGATCCGCACCGGTTTGCCCTTCGGGAACGGCACGCCGCTCGTGTATCGCATCTCCTTCATCGACTTGTAGACGCCGTCCTCGGGCCCGAGTGTGTCGTAAAGCGGCTCGGGCATCGGGACCCGAACGATTTTGAACGGGCGGCCGTCCTGATCCCCCGCCGCCTCGATCGCCGCGCGCGCCTTTTCGAGCCGCTCGCGTGTCATCGCTTGGATCGCGTCCTCACGCGCCTCCGCTTCCGTCACCTCGCCGAGCAGGACCGTGTGCGCGTCCGCGAAACGCGCATACTCGTCGATGTGTCCTCCCGGCGTGAGCGGCGTGTAAATGCCGCCCGGCAGTGGCCCTTCCCAGGTCGCGTCGTCCTCCGCGATTCCTTGCGGCAGCCACACGAAATGCCGCACGCCGAGCGTCCTCCGCAACTCCGCCTCGATCTGCTCGCGCGAGAGCCCCGGGTTTCGTTGCCGCTCCACCCGTTCGGTGAGCATCAACGTCCCCGCCCCGTTGAACTCCCGATCGCCCCCTTCGCTCGACATGCTCGATCGCACGGTCGGCAGGCCCCGCAGCGCGGCCACGTTTTGATCGACGGCGTCCTCGATCAAACCCGTCCGGCTCGATCGGTCGAAATCGGGATATCCCCAGGCATTGAAGGCATAATCGACGACCGCGCGTCCGTCGCCGCTCGTCTTCACGAAGATCGGCCCCATGTCCCGCATCCAGATGTCCCCGTGCTCGACCGCGTGGATCTTCACGTGGTCCGAGGGGACGCCGTTTCGGGCGAATCGATCCAAGATGACCCGCGCCTCCACCTCGTCATGAGCGAGCAGATCGACCGAGACGTGGCCGTGGAGCGCGCGGAGGATGGCCTCCATCACCGGCTCGGTCGGGTGGCCCGCTTTGTTCTCGTAGCGCGGCCACGACATCCATATCGACGCGTGCGGCTCGAATTCGGCCGGGAACGAATACGTCTCTTTCGGCTCGGCCTCTGGTGCGGCGGCTTCCGGCGCCTTCGAACACGCGGCGAGGAGAACGCCGAGGCAGGCCAGGGCAATACGCATCGATCAGGCGTCGCCCAGGGCCGCCCGCGCCGCCCGCTCGATCAAATCGCTCGCCGACTTCTCCAGCGGATCGACCCGCTCCGCGCCCACGCGCAGCCGCAGCGTGAGACGCCGCGTCTCCTTGCGCTTGCCGAACTCCTCGCGGAGCTTCTCGCTGAGCGCCTTCGCGAGCGCGCGGGAGAACTTGCTGCCCGCGTCCGGCACGATGAGCACGAGGCTCGACGGCCCGTACCGGCCGAGGAAGTTCTTTCGCCCGTAGAGCCCGTGCAGCGTGGTCACGAGCTCGCGCAGGTCGGCCTCGATCGTCGCCTTGTCCCGCGTCGGATCGAGGCCCCGCAGCGGCAGCTCGAAGACGACGATCGAGAACTTCGTTCCCGTCATCTTCGCCTTCGCGATCGCCTCGTCGAGCGTCAGGCGCAGATAACGCTCGCTGTAGGCGCCCGTCGCCGGATCCCGGAAGAGCGGGACGTTGTCCTCCCAGGACTCGTCCACCGGCTTCGCCTTGCTCTTCGGCGGCTTCGCCGAGAGCGGGGCTGTCGCCGGCGCGTCCGCGTAGAGGAGTGGTCTTTCGGGGGCCGGCGCCGGACGCGCGGGCATCGACGGCGGCAGGCGCGGGCTCGACGGCGGGGGCAGGGCGACCGCGATCGTCGCGTTCGAGGTCACGACGCCGAGGGCCTCGCAGAGCTCGGCGATCGCCTGTGTCGCGCGCTCGGGGCGTTTCTGCGGTTCGAGGTTCGTGGTCCGCGAGAACCAGGCGTCGAACGGGGGCGTGATCCGCACGCCGCGCCGCGCCGCGCGGGTCGTCGCGGGCTCGGGCGGGCCCGCCATGATCCGCTTGAAGAGCACGAACAACGAGAGCGAGCTCTTCGCCTCGCTCATCCAGTACGCCTCGCCCGAGAGCAGCGTGTAGGCGAGGTGGCCGAGCGCGTAGACGTCGGCGCGCGGGCCGATCGCGCCGTCGCCCTGGACCTGCTCGGGCGCCATGTAGAGCGGCGTGCCGACGATCGCGGTGCGGCGCTGGAACGTCGTCTCCACCATCACCTTGGCGACGCCGTAATCCAGGATCTTCACGCACGGGCCTCCGTCGTCGCGCGTCGTGACGAACAGGTTCTCGGGCTTGAGATCCCTGTGCACGATGTTCGCCGCGTGCGTCTTGTCGAGCGCGATCGCCGCCTGTCCCAGGTAGAGCACGACCTCGGCCGGCGGCAGGGCGCCGCGCCGCGCGATCATGCTGCCGAGCTCTTCGCCCGAGAGCAGATCCATCACGAGGAACGGCATGCGCGTGCTCTCGTCGATGCCTGCGTCGGAGACGTGGACGATGTGGTCGCTCTCGATGCCGCCCGTGATCGTGGCCTCCTGCGCGAACCGCTCGCGCAGGATCGGGTCCTCGATGGTGCCCGGCAGCATCACCTTGAGCGCGCGGCGGCGACGCGTCGCCTCGTCGGCGACCTCGTACACGGCGCCCATGCCGCCCGCCTTGATGCAGCGGATGACGCGGTATCGGCCGTGAAAAAGCGCGTCGGGTACGAGCACGTGGGCGAGGCGCCGCCTTGCTGGACGAAGGAGGCGAGCGCGAAGAGCATGGATGAAATGGGGGACGCAGATCAAGACCGACGCGTCTGTCGGCGCGCGTCTCTCGCGTCCCCTCGGCGCGTCCCTTGGATCAGGGGGCGCTTTCGTCGACCGACTCGCTCGCGGCGACCGCGTCGACCGAGAGCACCGTGAGCATCGACGACGTCGGGAAGTCGGTGTCGATCAACGTGTCGGTGTTCGAAAGGATGCGGAACGGCTGCAGCTCGAGCGTGGTGCTCACCTCTGACCCGTCGCGGGCGATGAGCGTCGCGTCGCCCCTGTACGTCCCTTCGGGCAGCCTCACGCTCATCTGCATCTCCTCGCAGGGCTGATACGCGCGCGCCACGGTTCGCCCGGACGTGTCACGGATGACGAGCTCCATGCGATCGGCGCCGTAGGTTCGGCAGAGGCTCCGGTCGAAGCGTCCTCCGATCGACCAGCTCTGCGTCACCGTCCCCGTGTTGCGGCCGACGGGCACGTACACGACCGACCCCTCGGCCTGGCACCCCATCGCGGCGGGCGCGAGCGAAAGCAGAAAGGCCGCGGAGCCTGCCCATTTGATGATCGAATCGCGCATGGAAACACCTCCCCCTGTCAGTTGTCCGTCATTGAGGCCGGTACTCGCGATGGATCTCGCGCGGTTTCGTGGGACGAACCGGCGGATAGCCGTACTCGACCGCGGGCGGCGGCACGGCGCGCGGCGCGGCCTGGACGCGCGAGCGGTAATACGCGAGCTCAGGCGGCTCATCGAGGAACACGACCCAGCCGCTGTCCGTCGGCCAGTACCAGCGCCCCTCGACGAGGTAAGCGAGCCGGCCCCGATACTCGGCGGCCGGGTACCGATTTACATCGATGGGAACGGCCTCCGCGTACGCCACGTCGTACCCGCCCACGTTCGGGGTCCCGGCCGACAGCGTCGCGGTACAGCCCGCGGCCAGCATCGAGAATGCGAAAAACGGCAGCAAAATCCATGCGCCGCGATTCGCTTGCCGATATCGTCCGTCCCGGGCGCCAACGTTGCTTCTGATCCGCACAGGTCACCTCGCTTGCGACTGGGACGAGCAACCGAGGTGCCATCATGCGGCGGGCATGCACAACCGTTTGACAAGGGCTCCGACGCTCTGTAGGGAAGCGCGCCCGTGAGCGCGTCCAAAGTCCCCGTCTCGATCCTCGGCGTCAGCGGCTTCGCCGGCAGCGAGCTCGCGCGGCTCGTCGCCGACCACGGTTCCCTCTCGCTCGTCGGTGTCGCCGCGGATCGGTGGCAAGGATCGAAGCTCGGTGATCGCGTGCGTGTGCCCGCGAGCGTCTCGAAGCTCCCGGTCGCGCCGATGAGCGACGCCGTCGCGGTGGCGCGGCAGAGCGAGGTCGCGCTGCTCGCGACGCCCGCCGAGGTCTCGGCCAAGCTCGCGCCGGAGCTGCTCGCGCACGGCGTGCGTGTCGTCGATCTCTCGGGCGCGTTTCGCCTCGAAGATCCGGCCGCGTATCCGCGCTGGTACGGCTTCGAGCATCCCGCGCCCGAGCTGCTCGCCGAGGCGCACTACGGTTTGCCCGAGGTCGCCTCGGCCTCGACGCGCACCGGCGGCGCGAAGGACGCGCGCCTCATCGCGAACCCCGGCTGCTACGCGACGGCCGCGATCCTCGCGCTCGCGCCGCTCGTCGAGGCGGGCGCGATCGACCCCGCGTCGATGTACGTCGACGGCAAGAGCGGCGTGTCGGGCGCGGGCCGCAAGGTCGAAGAGCGCTACACGTTCATGGAGGTCGACGAGAACCTCTCGCCGTATCGCGTGGGCAACCACCAGCACACACCCGAGATCGAGCAAGCGCTCTCGCGCGCGGGCCGCGCGCGCGCCTCCGTCACGTTTGTCCCGCACCTCTTGCCCGTGCGCCGCGGCCTGCTCGTCACGGCCTTCGCGCGCCTCTCGGGCACGGTCGCGCCCGACCAGATCGAGGCGCTCTTCCGCCGCGCGTACGCTCCTGCGGACCTCGTCGAGGTGCGCGCGCCGGAGGACGTCACGCTCGCCCAGGTCGCGTACACTCCGTATGCGCGCCTCGGCGTTCGTGCCGATGCCGAGCGGGGCTCGGTCGTCGTCACGTCTGCGCTCGACAACCTGCTGAAGGGGGCCGCCTCCCAGGCGCTCCAGAACCTCTGCGCCATGATCGGCGCGCCGCCGCTTTCGCCGCATTGACTGACCCAAGAAGGGCTCCCCCGCGTCGCGACGCGCGCCGCGGCTTCCCCCTACCCCGAGGTGGCCCGTGAAAATACCGCTTGGATTCTCGTTTGCCGGGGCCTCTGCCGGCATCAAGGTCAAACGCCCCGATCTCGCGCTCGTGCTCTCCGAGGTGCCCGCCGTCGCGGCCGGATGCTTCACGCGCTCGAAGTCGCGCGCGGCGTGCGTCGACTGGAACGTCGCGCGGCTGCCTCGCAAGGACGCACGCGCGATCGTGGCGAACAGCGGCAACGCGAACTGCCTCGCGGGTGAAGAAGGCGTCCAGGCGAACCAGCGCATGGCCGCCTCCGTCGCCGATGCGCTCGGCGTCCCCGTCGACGCGGTCCTCACGTGCTCGACCGGCGTCATCGGCGTGCCTCTGCCGCACGGAAAGGTCTCCGCCGCGGTCCCCGGCCTCATCGCCAAGCTCAGCCAGGATCCCACGCCTGCGGCCGAGGCGATCCTCACGACGGACACGTGCACGAAGCTCGCCTCGCGGGAGATCTTCCTCGGCGGGGATCGCGTGCGCATCGCGGGCATCGCCAAGGGCTCGGGCATGATCCACCCGAACATGGCCACGATGCTCGCGTTCCTCGTGACCGACGTGGCGATCGACGTCTCCGTGCTCGACGGGATCTTGCACGCGGCGGTCGACGAGACCTTCAACATGGTCAGCGTCGATCGCGACACGTCGACGAACGATCAGGTCCTCGTGCTCGCGAACGGCATGGCGGAGAACGACCCGATCACGCGCCGCGACTCGCCCGAGGCGCAGAGCTTCGCGGCGGCGCTCATCGACATCTGCCGCGAGCTCGCGCGCAGCATCGCCGCTGATGGCGAGGGCGCGCAGCACCTCATCACGGTCACCGTGCGCGGCGCCGAGGACCTCACGTCCGCGCGCGCGCTCGCTCGCGCCGTCACCGAGTCGAACCTCGCGAAGGCCGCGTTTTTCGGGACCGACCCGAACTGGGGCCGTGTCCTCGCGGCGGTCGGCTCGCGCGCGGCCGAGCAGCACCTTCGCTTCGATCCGGCCGTCGCGAGCGTGCGCCTGCAGAACGTCCTCGTCTACGCGCAGGGCAAGCCGCAGCCGTTCGACGCCGACGCGCTCCGCGCGCTCCTCCGCGGCGAAGAGGTCTTCGTCGACATCGAGGTCGGCACGGGCGTGGGTGAGGCGACGGCCTGGGGCTGCGACCTTTCCTACGACTACGTACGAATCAACGCCGACTACGCCGCGGTGCTCGTCGACCCCGAGGGCCCGGTCCGCCGCGACCCGAGCCTCGACCACAAGACGCCCGAGCTCAAGGCCGACACGCTCGTGCAGGCGCTCCGCTACATCGAGCGCTTCGCCGGCACGCGCGCCGTCATCAAGTACGGCGGCGCCGCGATGGTGCGCTCCGACCTCAAGGATCGCTTCGCCGAGGACGTGCGCCTGCTCCAGGCCGTCGGTCTCCGGCCGATCATCGTGCACGGCGGCGGCCCGGAGATCTCGCGCACGCTCGAGCAGATGGGGCAAACGACCGAGTTCGTCGACGGCCTGCGCGTCACGGACGCCGCGAGCCTGCGTGTCGTCGAGATGGTCCTCACGGGCCAGATCAACAAGGAGGTCGTCGCCTCGCTCGCGCGCGCGGGCACGAAGGCCGTGGGTTTGTCCGGCAAGGACGGCGGCCTGATCGAGGCGCGCAAGATGAACATGCCGCCGGGCAAGGACCTCGGCTACGTCGGCGAGGTCGCGCGGATCGATCCCGACGTGCTCGAGCTTCTGCTCGGCAAGGGGTACATCCCCGTCATCTCGCCGATCGGCCTCGGCAAGGACGGGAACACGTACAACATCAACGCCGACACCGTCGCCGCCGAGGTCGCGGTCGCGTGCGGCGCGCGCAAGCTCATCTACCTGACCGACGTCGCGGGCATCCTCTCGAACGGGCTGCTCGTGTCGGAGATGAGCGCGGAAGAGCTCGACGCGCGCATGCGCGACGGCACGGTCACGGGCGGCATGCTCCCGAAGGCGGCGTCGATCCTGCGCGCGCTCGAAGGCGGCGTGGAGACGGTGCACATCATCGACGGCCGCGTCCCACACAACGTGGTGGCCGAGCTCTTCACCTCGCGCGGCGTCGGCACGATGATCCGCGCCGGTGCGCCCAAAGAGGGCGAAGAATTCCCCATGGGCTGAGCCCGCGTTCGCGCCATGCTCGACGCGGAGATCGTGATCGTCGGCGGAGGCCCCGCCGGCATCTCGACGGCGCTCTTCTTCGCGCACGCCGCGCCCCGGCTCGCCGAGCGGATCGTCGTGCTCGAACGAGGGACCTATCCGCGCGAAAAGATCTGCGCGGGTGCGATCGGCGCGCGCGCGGATCGGCTGCTCGCGTCCATCGGCGTGCGTGCCTTCGTCCCGTCGGTCCCGATCCACGGTTTGTCCGTGGACGCCTCGGGCCGAAGGCTCGCCGCGCGCGCCGAGGGGCCGCCGATCGGCCGTGTCGTCCGCCGCTTCGAGTTCGATCACGCTCTTGCGCGGCAGGCCTTGGCGCGTGGCATCCGCGTGCGCGACGGCGTGAAGGTCACCGGCCTCGTGGTCGGCGCGCACGACGCGCGGATCGAGACCTCGATCGGCGAGATTCGCGCCCGCGCCGTCGTCGGCGCAGACGGCGTCGGCAGCGTCGTGCGGCGCGCGCTCGGCTTGCCGCGCGGCGCGTTCATGGCGCAGGCCGTGGAGGTCGACACGCCCGACGCGCGCGGCGACGGCCCGCGCGACGTCCTCCATTTCGACATGGCTGCGCGGGGTTTGCCCGGGTACGCGTGGGATTTTCCGACGCTCGTCCACGGAGAAGCCTTGGTTTGTCGTGGCATCTACGAGCTCCGCGCCGACGGCGTACCCGAGCGCGCCGCGACCGAACCTGCGCCGGCCGAGCGGCTCCTCGCCCGCGCGAACGATCAGGGCGTGCCCGTGCCCGCGTCCTCGCTGCGACGTTTCGCCGAACGAGGCCTCTCCTTGCACGAGCCCTTCGCGCGGCCGCGCGTGCTCCTCGTGGGTGAGGCGGCGGGCATCGATCCGGCGCTCGGCGAGGGCATCGCGCAGGCGATCCAGTACGGCTCCGTCGCAGGCCCGTTCCTCGCGCGTGCGCTCGACGCGGGCGACCTCTCGTTCGCCGCGTTCCCCTCGGTGCTCCGCGCGAGCCGCCTCGGTTTGGATCTACGACTCCGCGCGCGTGCGGCGCGCTTCGTGTACGGCGGCGCGCGCCCCGTGATCGAACGATGGGTCACGGGCTCGCACGCGCTCGCGCGGGCGGGGATGGATTATTTCGCGGGTGAACGAGTCGATCGGCGCGCGCTCGGCAGGAGCGCGCTCGATCTCGGGGGGGCTTTGTTCGGCTGGGCGATCGATCAGGCGCGTTTCACTTGGGCGCCTCGGTCGGGGGCTTCGCCGTGACGTGCATGAAGTAGTTGCCGATCGACTTGATCTTGAAGAAGGCCATCCCCGTCGAGTCGTCGATCTTCTCGGGCGCGACCACGGTCCACGTGATCTTCTCGCGGCCCTTGTCGTCGACCTTCAACTCGCCGATCGCGAGGTTCGCGTCCTTCTTGTTGCCCGCGGGGAAGCTGAACTCGAAGGGTTTGTCCAGGGTCTCGAGCGTGGGCAGATCCGGCGAGTTCTCGATCTGCACGAGCAGCCGGTAGATCTTGCCGATCGGCACGCCGGTCGACTTGCCCTTCGTGTCGATCTTGAACGTGATGATGTGCGGCGAGCCGAGCGAGCCTTCGCGGATGCGGAAGACGGCGCGGCCCGAGTCGTCGCCGAGCTCGAGCTTCGCGCCGGGGCTCGTGGTGAAGACCGATTGCAGCTCCTTGTCGGAGCTCATCAGCACCGGCGGCCGCTCCTCCGCGGACGACTTCGGCGGGGGCGGCGCTTCGGCGCTCGCCGACGCCGTCGGTTGGGGCGGAGGCGTCTCGGGCGCGGCCGTCGGGGCCTCCGTCGGCGCGGGCGCGGTCGTCGCCGCGGGGGGCGGCTCGGGGTTGGCCGGGGGCGGGGTCGACTCGCCGCCGCACGCCGCGGCAAAGGCGGCAACGAGCGCCGGCAATCCGAGGGTCGAGATGCGGAGCAGCTTGTCGAAGCGGGGCCGTAGACGCATGAAGCTCGGCGTAGGACGAGGTCGCGCGGAACGCAAGCCCGAGCCTGCGCGTGAATCTGGCTCTCCTCGACGCCCGCATCGGCCCGCCGTATAAGGCGGCCCATGCGTACGTCGCTCCTTCCGGCCTTTGCTCTCCTCGCCCTCGCGTGTGGCCCGTCGCCTGCGACCGTCGAACCCACGAAGACGCCGGCCGATGCCTCGAAAGAAAAGGGCGCAGCGCAAGTCGCCGCCCCTCAGCCGACCGAGACGGCCTACGATCTTTCGCCGGTGCCGGAGCCCGAGGACGTCGTCGCGTACTTCGGCTGGAAGAACCCCGCGGCCACGCTGAACAACTTCGGGACGTGCGCGGCCATTCCGCCCGAGCCGCTCATGGGCGGCGTCGAGGGCGAGCTCCGGAAGCTCCTGCGCGACGTCGTGTCGAGCAACGTCGACGTGCGCAGCCTCGCGGCCGTCGTCTCCCTCGACGCGCCCGTCTTCGCGGTGGCCTCTCTCGAAACGCAGTCGAAGCGCCCCGGCGCGTTCGTGGCGTTCTCGCTCGGCCTCACCTCCATCGAAAAGGCGAAGATGGCCGTCGAGGGCGCGGGCCCCGTCACGGAGCTCGGCCCGGGCATGTTTCGCATCGGCGGCAGGTCGAGCTCGACGTGCGTGATCGCGGCGTCCGCGGGCGCGACGCCGGCGCGGCTCGTGTGCGGGCCGAAGGAGAAGGACGTCACCACGCTCGCCCCGTACCTCACGCGCACGTTGCCGGCGCAGGCCGGCGCAGCTTCGGACATGCACCTCGAAGTGCGCATCGCGCCGGCCGAGGCCCGGTATGGCTCGCTGCTTCGCACGCAGGTGCAGGGTTTGCCCGTGATCGCGCAGGCCGAGCTCGCCATCGGTGAGCCCAAGTTCGACCGCGCGATCGTCGACGCGGCCACGGGCCTCGCGGACGAGATCGTCGCCTTCGCGCAGGACGCGGACAAACTCACGGTCGACGTCTCCATGGATCCGGCCACGTGCCTGCGCTCGAGCACCTCGCTCGCGATGCGCGGGAAAAACTCCTGGGTGAGCGGCCTCATGGGCGAGCGGCCCGAGCGCGCGGGCCCGCCGCCGGCGATCTTCTGGCGCGCGCCCAAGGACAGCGCGAGCGTCTTCTACGGCCGCGGCTCCGACCCGAAGCGCTTCCAGCCGATCCTGCGCACGGCGCGCCTCCTCGTCGAAGGCGTCCTCGCGAAGGTGAACATCGGCTCCGAGGCCGATCATCGCGCGGTCGGGGAGCTCTTCGACTGGCCCATGGGCAAGGACGTCGAGACGGTCACGGCGAGCGGCCGCGGCGAGGTCGTGGACGTGAAGGGCGGAAAGCGCACCCCGCAGCAAGAGGCCGACGCCCTCGTGAACGGCTGGCTCGGCTGGAGCCTCGCCGGCTACGAGGAGGGCTCGGCGAACCTCGGAAAGCAGCTCCGCAAGGTCGCGGACGTCTACAACCGCAAGGGTTTTCAGGATCCGCTGCGCAAGGAGCTCGGACCCGAGCTCTCGAAGGCGCTGCCCAAGGTGAAGGTCGGCCCTGGCCCCGCGGCCCTCGGGCCCGACTCGCTGGATCTGTCGATCAAGATCGAGAACGTCCCGGCGGCGCTGCTCGAGATCAAGGGCGCCACGCAGAAGGATCTCGTCAGCTTCGAGGTGCACGTCCTGCTCATGACCGATGGCAAGTCGCGCACGTGGCTCGCCGTCGGGGGCGGCAAGCCCGACGGGCTCGTCAAGCGCCTGCTCGCGGTGAAGACCGGCGCGCCGGACGCGGGGACGATCGCGTCGCGCACGGATCTCGAGCCGCTCCGCCGCGGCACCTTCATGGGCGCGGGCTTCCTCTCGATGGGCCCGCTCGTCAAGAGCCTGGAGCGCATGAAGGACGTCTTCGGCTCGCAGGGAGATGCGAAGGTCGAGCAGCTCGTCCGCGCCGTCTCCACGATGCCGCACCAAGGCGAGACGCCGATCTTCGTCACGACGAGCTCGACGGGCACCGTGGACGCACCCCGTGGTGAGGTAGGCATCACGGCTTCGAAGGCGACGTTCGAGGACATCGGCTGGCTCATCAAGACGCTCGGAGTGGGCGGCGCGCGCCGCTGAGCCTGCTAGGCTCCTCGTCTCCGGCACGACGTGCGATTCGTGCGCAGGGCGAGGGGCATGTCCCTTGCCGTTCGTCCGGAAAACATTCGCCGAACGGCAAAGGGGACCATGGACGCTCGAAAGGGAGTAGGGATCGGGAGCATCGCGCCGCGAGGGCCCGGTGCGAGGCCGGCAACGCGCGCAGGTGCGCTGAACCCCGAGTCGATCGACGAGCAACCCGAGCTCACGCAGGAGCAGCGCGAAGAGCTGCGCACCTTGCTGGAGACGAGGCGCGCGGAGATCCTGGCGAGCATCGAGACGCGCCAGGAGCAAGAGCGCGACACCGGGCGCGAAGTCGGCGACGAGATGGACGAGGCAAACATCGAGGGCGCGACGGCGATGGCTTCGCGCCTGCTCGAACGGGACGTGCAGCTCCTCTCGGAGATCGACCGCGCGCTCGCGAAGTTCAGCGACGGCACGTACGGCCTGTGCGAGGGCACGGGCGAGCCGATCGGTTTTCCGCGCCTGCGCTCGCGGCCGTGGGCGCGCTTCAGCGTGGAGTACCAGGAGCAGCTCGAGCGCGAGGCCCGCACGCGCGGCGGCATCTGAAAAGCGGCCCGGCGGGAGCGGCTGCCTGATAAGGTCTCGGGGGTGATTCGCCGCCGAGATCGCTCGTTTTTGCGCAGCGCGGGGGTGCTCTCCGCGCTCGCGCTCCCCGCCCTCGTGTTCGCGTGCTCGCCGGTCGAGACGGTGTCGCCTGCGCCCGTGGATGCGGGGGCTGACGGGTCGTTTGTTTCGTCGTCATCGTCCTCAGCCTCGTCCAGCGGCGCGGGAGGGCAGGGGGGCGTGGGCGGAAGTGGTGGCGCGGGCGGCGTGGGCGGAAGCGGCGGCGTCGGCGGCACCGGCGGCGGCGGAAGCGGCGGCGTGGGCGGAAGCGGTGGCGCTGGCGGCAGCGGCGGCGCTGGCGGAAGCGGCAGCGGCGGCGCCGGC
>NZ_JARZHG010000030.1 GCF_029946505.1 Polyangium sp. y55x31 | reverse complement strand
GGCCTCGGCGGCGCGGGCGGCACCGGCGTGACCGGCCCCGTGGGCGCCGGCGGCGCCGGCGGCGGCGTGGGAGGAAGCGGCGGCAGCGGGATGACTGGCGGCGTGGGAGGCGCAGGCGGCGCCGGCGGCAGCGGTGGTTCCGTCGGCAGCGGGATGACCGGCGGCGTGGGCGGCGCGGGCGGCGCGGGTGGCAGCGGCGGCTCCGTCGGCAGCGGGATGACCGGCGGCGTGGGTGGCGCGGCTGGCTCCAGCGGCGTGGGCGGCGCCGGCGGCGTCGGTGGTCCGATTGAAGTCTGCCCCGACGGCGGCGCGGGACAGGGCGGGGTCAACAACTGCGGGACCGTCGAGCTGCCTGTCGCGCCCCCGCCTCCCCCCGAACCCAAGACGGCGACCCTTCGCCGCGTTCGCCTCTTCACACAGGACGCGCTCACGCGTAGGCTGCGCCCGTGACCGAGCCCGCCGAACGGGATCCGGCCTCGCCCGATGGCGCGCCCGCGCCGGGCACGGTGCTCGCCGGCAAGTACGTCGTCGAGTCCGTCCTCGGCCAGGGAGGCATGGGGATCGTCCTGCAGGCGCGGCACCAGCGCACCGAGCAGGCCGTGGCCATCAAGCTCCTGCGCCCCGACGCGCGCGCGCTGCCCGACGTGACGGCGCGGTTCGAGCGCGAGGCGCGCGCGGCGGCCCGGATCCAGGGGCCCCACGTGGTGCGCGTCTACGACGTCGACAACCTCCCGGACGGCAGCCCCATGATGGTCATGGAGCTGCTCCAGGGCTGGGATCTCGGTCAAGAGCTCGCGATCCGCGGCCCGCTCCCGTATCCGGAGGCCGTCGGCCACGTCCTCGCGGCGTGCGAGGCGCTCGCGCAGGCGCACCGCATGGGCGTCGTGCATCGCGACATCAAGCCGGGCAATTTGTACCTTTGCCAGGAAGGTCAGCGGCGCGTCGTCAAGGTGCTCGATTTCGGCATTTCGAAGGTCCTCGACAAACGAGACAATGCCGCGCAGACGGCCACGACGGCCGCGTTCGGCACGCCGCAATACATGTCGCCGGAGCAGGTGCGGTCGACGAAAAACGTCGACGGGCGGGCGGACATCTGGTCGCTCGGGGTGGTCCTCTACGAATTGCTCGGCGGACGTGGGCCCTTCGGGGACGAGGCGAGCGCGACGGCCGTGCTCGCGGCCATCATCGCGGACGAGCCCAAGCCTTTGCGCGAGCTCCGGCCGGATCTGCCGCAGAAGCTCGCGGACGTGGTCATGAAGGCGCTCGCCAAGCGCGTCGACGAACGGTGGCCCGACATCGATACGTTCATGGCCGCGCTCGTGCCTTTCGGCCCGGCCGGCGCCGCGCCGCAGACGCTCCTCAATGCGAAGACGCCGGCCATTGCCGCTCGCGAGCCGATGTCGACCCGGCGCTTGGTGATCGTGTCGGCAGGCATTGCGGCGGTCGTCGTGGGGGTGTTTCTGTTCGTGCTCGCCTCACAGACGAAAAAGCCTGCGGAGCCGGCCGCGGATACGGTCGTCACGACCGCGACGGCGCCGACGCCCGCGGCGACGCCCGCGCCTTCGCCCACGATCACGCCGACGCCTGCGGCCGCGGCCGAGACGGGGACGACGCCTGCGGCCGCGACCGTTCCTGCGCCCACGACGTCGCCCGTCGTGGGACCGGCGCCGAAAAAAGAGCCGACGACCGCCACGCCGCCGGTCAACGCGACGGCCACGGCCGCGCCGACGCCCACGCCGAAGCCTCCCAAGCCGCCCCCGCCCCCGGCGGAGGATCCGACCCACCTCTAGAAACGCGCCATGAGCCGAAATCGCCTCCGCGCTGGCCTTTCCCACGTCCTCCTCGTCGCGCTCGGCTCGACGATCGCCCCGGCGGCCCTCGCCGACGCGCCGCAAGCGGCCCCGCCGGCGGCCCCGCAGCCGCCAGCCGGGCAGGATCCCGCGCTCGTGGCGCGCGCCAAGGAGCGCAAGGCCGAGGGCGACAAGGCGATGGACAAGCTCCGCCCCCTCGACGCGCTCGCGGCCTATACCGAGGCGTACGCGCTCAGCCCGGAGCCGGCGCTGCTCTACAACATGGGCCGGGCCCTCGAAGCGCTCGACCGGTTGCCCGAGGCGCTCGAAAAACTCACGGCGTTCCGCGCGCAGGCGCCGGCCGACCTCCTCGCCAAGGTGCCGGGGCTCAACGATCGTATTGCGAACATCGAAAAACGCCTGTCGCGCCTCAGCGTGAAGGTGAACGTCGAAGGCGCGCGGATCCTCGTGCGCGACGTCGTCGCCGGAATGTCGCCCCTCGACAAACCGCTCGTGCTCAAGGCCGGTCCGGCCGACGTGCTCGTCGAGGCGGACGGGTTTTTCCCTTATCGTACGCGCGTCGAGCTGCCGGGCGCCGGCGCGTACGTCCTCGATGCGCAGCTCCAGAGCAAGGCCAAGGTCGGCAAGCTCCTCGTGACCGCGCCGAAGACCGGCGTGACGGTCCTCGTCGACGGCAAGAGCGCGGGGCAAGCGCCGCTCGAAACGCTGGTCGAGCCGGGGACGCACAAGGTCGCCGCGCGGCACCCCGAATACGTGGATTACGAGACCAGCGTCATCGTGACCGCCGGCGGCGAGCGGACGGTCGCGCTCGTCCTCCAGCGCCCGCCGCCCATTTATGCGCGCTGGTGGTTCTGGACCACGATCGGCGTGGTCGTCGCGGGCGGCGCGGCCGGCGGCGCCGCGTATGCCCTCACGACCGAAAAAGACGCGGGGCGGGGGGACATCCCACCGGGCCAGCTCTCGCCGGCCTTTTTCGTGACGACGCCCCCGCTCCCGTTCTGATCGACCTATTTCCTCAGGCCGCCTGCCCGAGCCTCCCCTCCGCGTCCTGCATCGCGTGGTTCGCCACCCATTGCCGCACGTGCGCGAGGTGTTTTTCCTCGGCGCGCATGGCGTCGCGGAAATCGTCCGCCATCGCCTCGTGCCCCAGGCTCGTCGCCAGCTCGATCAGCATGTCCCAGCCCTCGCTGTCGGTGAGCTCCGCCACGAGGAGCGCGTGCAGCGTCTGCGGCAGCGTCGTGCGCGGATCATTGAGGACCTGGATCAGGCCCGACGCCTCGACCGCGGCGATGTCCGCCGAGGGCGTGAGCGCTGTCGGATCCGCGCCCATGCTCTCGAGGGCGCTCCGCAGCACGTGGAAATGCTCGAGCTCCTCGTCGTGGAACTCCTGGAGCGTCTCGCGCGTCGGCCCGCCGTCGTAACTCCCGAGCGCGTCGAGCTTCGCGAGCACGCTCTCGTACATGCGTGTCCCGGTCCGCTCGAATTGCAGGCGCTCGGCGAGTTTGTCCAGGAACACGGCCGGGTTCTTGGCTGCGAGGCCTTCGAGCACCGATTTCACCGCGCCCTTCACGCTCGACGGCGGCGGCATCGTGCCCACGATCCCGGACTCGCTCGCGTACGACATCCGCAGGCTCGCGATGCCCGACTCGTCGCCCTCGCTGCTCGGCACCGTGCCTTCGGCCGCCTCGATGAGCTCCTTCGAATCGATCGGGCTCGTCCCGATCCCCGTCCGGTTCATCCCGATGTCGGTCGGCTCTTTCATGATTTCCTCCTCCGAGCCCCTCTCAGGCCGCCTTCTTCACGAGCTCGCTCCCGGGGGTGTACACGTAGCCCGCCGCCACGGTTTGGCTGGGCGAACCATCCGAATTGATCTGCCGGTTGTAGGCGATCGAGGGTGAATCCGGTGGCACCTGGTTCACCGGGACGAACTGGGTCCCCACGCTGCGCAGGTGGACCTCGTTCTTCAGGACCTGCCGCACGTAATCGCGGTGGCTCATGTACTTGATGCGCTCCGGCAGGCTCGTCGGGATGATCTCGAACGGATCGCGGTTCTCCACACGCCGGAAGAGATCCATCACGTGGTTCAGGTGGCCGAGCTCGTAGGCCACCATGCGCTCCCAGATGGCCTTGAGCCGCGCATTCGACTCCTGTTCCATGCAGGCGAGGTAGTTCCAGACCTCCGTGCACTCGTGCAGGAGCCATTTCTCCATCCACGTCTCGTTCGGGTCGATGATCGCTTCGTATTGCGTGACGTGTTGCTCCTCGATGTGCGCGATCTCCGCGTAGAGCAGGCGCGCCACCGGGTCGGCGAAGAGCGGCCCGATGTTCTGGTAGTAGTTCTGCGTCTGCTGCTCGCCCGACATGATCGTCAGCGACACGAGCTTCGTGATCGGCGCGGCCGTCGTGCGATCGTAGTGCTCGCGCAGATCGTCCGTCGGATACCGGTGCTCGACCACCGTGGGCCGGCCCGGCAGGACGTCGGTATACGATTGCAGGATCGCGTTCGCGTCCTTGCCCTCCAGGCGGTCCATGAGCGCTGAATATCGATAGAGGTGATCGAAATCTTCGAGCAGCCCGAAGCGGAGCACCTGCGCGATGTACGGATCGGGCTCGAGGAGCGCGAGGCTCGCGGTCACTTCGATGGCCACCTGCTCGTAGGCGATCGTGGTCTCGAGCGGCGACTGATCCGCCGGCAGGAGCCAGTTCACGAGCACTTGCTGGTGCGTCTCGATGCGCCGCACCTTCGCGAGCTCGGCGCGCATCGGATCGTTCATGCGGGCGAAGGCGTGCTGGAAGCGGTTCGCCTCCATCTCGATGCCGTTCATGAGGATGATGCGCAGGCGTGTGAAAGCGTCGTCGTTCAGCTTGCTGATCGGCTCGCGCACCATGTCGCGCCAGGTGAAGTCTTCCTGGGCGTCGATGGCGACGCCCTTTTCCTTCGTGAGGTCGAGTGACACGATAATCCTCCCCGTTCGGTTCCTCCGCGATGGCTCACGGATCGGGCGCGCAGGATCGCCGTCCGATCCGCCTTGCTTGCAAGAAGCTTGCGAGGTTTCGTCCGGGATCGAATGAAGTTTGCCGACGAGCAGCCTCTGCACGCCGTGGGCGAAAGCTTCCCGCGGCGGGGCTCGACGCCGCGCACCTTCGTCCCCCATGGATATCGCGAGCCTGGAAGGGCCCCGAGGAGGGAGTTTTCCATGGATAACCGCGAAGTCGTTCAAAAGCTGAACAAACTGATCAAGCTCGACGTGGACGCGGTGCATGCGTACAAGCAGGCGATCGACGCCTGCACGATGGAGGAGATCCGGAGCAACCTGGTCCGGTTCCAGGAAGACCATCAGCGGCATATTCGTGATCTCTCGCAGCAGGTACGGGTCTGCGGCGGCGAGCCGGAGGTGGAGACGTCCTGGGCCGGGTTCCTGATCGAGGGCTTCACGGCCATCACGAGCCAGGGGGACCACAGCGCGCTCCTCGCGATGCGGGGGAACGAGGAGCTGACGAACCGCACCTACGAGGCCGCGCTCAACGTGGCCGACCTGCCGACGGAGGTGCGCTCGCTCCTCGAGAGGAATTTCTCGGACGAGCAGCGTCACCTCTCGTGGATCAAGGACCAGCTCGACAGTCGGGTCTGGGAGAGGAAGGCTGCTTAGGGAAGCAGTTTCCGGCGTCTACACGTGAGCACAAGGCCCCGCCCACATGTCGTGTGTGGCGGGGTTTCGTTTTGTTGTAGAATCCCGCTGATGGAGCCGAAGACGCAGCGGGGGGCGCAGGGCGCCGGAGGCGACCCGGAGCCCCGAGCGTTGGTCGAGATTCAGCTCGGCCACATGTGCAACAACCGTTGCGTCTTTTGCGTCAGCGGCCAGGAGACGGCGCTCGGCCGCGCGAGGCCGCTCCCGCTCGAGCCGATCCTCGAGCAGATCCGCGCCGCGCGCGCGGCCGGGCACCGGAAGATCACGCTGCTCGGGGGCGAGCCCACGCTCCAGCCTGCGTTCCTCGACGTGGTGCGCGAGAGCGTCGCCCTCGGCTTCGAGGAGATCGTGATCTTCACGAACGGCGTGAAGACCGCCCGCGCCGCGTTCGTGGACGAGATCCTCGCGACACGCGGGAATTTCACGTTTCGCTTCTCGATCCAGGGCGCGACCGAGGAGGCCCACGAGCGCACGACGCGCAAAGATGGGTCGTTCGCCCGCATCGTGCAGTCGATGCATCACGTGCGGGCGCGGGGGCAGCGGCTCACCGTGAACATGTGTGTCGTCCAGTCGAATTACGAATCGGTGGACGCGTTCCCGGACCTGCTCCTGCCGCTCGGGGTCTCGCAGCTCCACCTCGACATGGTGCGGCCGCTCGATGCGGGCGTGCGCACGGAGGAAGAGTTCGCGGCGATGATCCCGCGCTACCGGAGCCTCGTCGGCCCGCTGGAACGGATGGTCGCGGGTTTCCCCGAGGGGTTCGACGTCAACATCGGAAACCTCCCGTATTGCGTCGCGCCGCACCTCGCGCCCTTCATTCACCACGACGGCGAAAAGACGATGACGATCGCCGTCGACGGCGACAGGACGCTCAGCAAGCCCTGGGACAAATACCTCGTCAAGCGGCGGGACAAATCGAAGCCCGCGGGCTGCGCGGCGTGTGTCTTCGACGCGCGTTGCAATGGCATCTTCGAGACATACCGGGAGATGTACGGCGACGAGGAGTTCGTCCCCGTGACGCCCGAGCGCCTCGCCGAGGCCGATCCCGGCCGAAAGCTCTTTTCGGTGCACGCGCGGGCGCTCGTCGCGCGGGCGTTCGCGGGGTTCGTCCCGCCAAAGCCGTTTGCCCGCGTGACCCTCACGGAGCTCGGCGAGCGCGCGGTCGAGGTGCGGCTCGAAGGCGACGAGAGCCTCGTGCTCACGCTCCGGCCGCGATCGGAAGGGGAGGGGATCGCGGCGACGGAATGGTTTTCCGTGGGGATCCTCGCCGCGCCGGCGGATCGAGAGGCCTGCCACGCCGGGATCCTCGCGATCGGCGAGAGGTTGTCCCGGCACGTCACGTTCGTGCATCCGATCGGGGAGGATGCGGCGCTGCCGCTCCTGCGATCGGTGGCAGCGCGGATCCAGCTCTTGCGAAGGCGCGCGCCGTTTGGCGCCCTCGCGTGGAAGGACGTGCGCATCTCGTCGGAAGGGCAGCGCGCCGAGCTCGGGTTCGAGGCGCCGTCGGGCGAGCGCGCCTGGGTTTGGCTGGGTGAAACGAACGGCAAACCGGTGGGCGGGTATCGTGTCGGGGAAGGGGAGCCCTCGGCCGAGGTCATCGAGGGCCTCAGGGCCGTGCTCGGCGCGCTCTCGCGTGGTGCGTCGGGCCCGCGGGCTGCGTCGGCCTCGCGGGCTTGACGTTCCTCGACCTTCATCGAGGGCGGACGGCTAGCGTTTCGTCCGCGCCGGCCCCATGGGGAAGCTCTGGAGGGCATCATGGCGAAGGAGCAACCCTGGCCTTTTGATCGGGGCGACGCCGGGGCCGGGCGGCCTCGGACGCAAGAGGACGTGCCCGGCGTGCGGGGCGGCGCGATTTCCCCGGACATCGGCGGCGAGCCGATCTCGCGCGGGCCCCTGGGGGACGAGGGCGGCGCGGGGGCGTACCCCGGCGGCCCGACGTACTCCGAAGGGACCACGCCGGAGGACGGCCCGAACCCCGAGGGATGGGTGCCCCCGACCGAGGAGATCAGCGGTCCGCCCATGGAGCCGACCGATTAACGGGAGGCCTTGCACCCTTCCATGCGTAACGCCGTGACTTCTCCGTTGATTTCGAGCTTCACCGACTCGTAATCGATCGCGGCCACGCGCTCCTCTGCGTTGCAGCCCATCCGCCCCTCCAGCACGAGCGTGTAGGTGACGGACCTGCCTCCGTTGTCGGGGATTCGCTCCTCGACCTCGAGGGTATCGCCGCGCTTCTCGTCCGCCTTTCCCTCGGCGTCCTCGGCCCTGCACGCGACGACCACGGCGGCGCTCGCGCGCGCCGTCACGGTCTCGCCGCTCTTGTTGCGCAGGCGGAGCGAGACGACCGCATTTTCGCCCGCGCACCGGGCGACGGCCTCGCCGACGACCTCGACGCCGGCTTTTTCTTCGGCGACCGCGTCCGTCGTGACGAGCGCGAGCGGGGCGAGGAGGAGCAAGAGCGTGCTCCGAAGCATCCTGTTCACCGGGAAACTCCTTTTCGAATGGGTCGGGCCGCGCGCGTAGGGGGCGCGGCGGTATGCCGGGGGCGCGTGGCCGGGCGAGAAAGAAATGCCCGGAGGGCGCGCGCGCCGGATCGCGTATGCAAAGGATTGGCCGAAGAACCTGGAGAGCGCGCGACGACGGCGAATGCCCCGGGCGCGAGCCCGCCGGCGCAGGAAAAAACCTCGTTATCCGAGGGGAGCGCTCGACGCCGATACCCGCCCTCCCGGGGGCGTGTTTGATTGGTTTTCACGGGCCGTGTGAGGTGGCGGGGCCCGGGGGGTCGGACCATGCTCCGAGGACGGCGCCTCTGGCCGCGGGGGAAACGGAATGCAAGAGCTCGGGCCTCGGCAAAAGCCCTCCTCGGGCGCGGACGAAATGCGCCGCGCCGCGATCTCCACCCGGCTGCTCGCCGGGGAAAAGGCGCTGCCCGCGGTACGAGAGGCCTGGACCGCGCTCGATGCGCTGCAGGACACCCCGATGCAGCAAAGCCTCTGGACGGAGAGCTTCCTCGCGGCGAGCGGCTCGTCCGATCGATTGCGGGTCGTCGTCGCGACGTCGACGCTCGAATCGCCCTCGATTGCGGCGCTCGTCCATCACGGAGGCCTCTCGCCTTCGCTCATGCCCGCCGGGGCGCTCGAGCTCGGCGAGCCCGTCGATCTGTCCCGCGGCGGCCCCGGGGCGCTCGGGGCGCTTTGCCAGGCGCTCGCGCGTGGTCCCTGGCCTTTGCACCTGCCACGCGTGCTCACCACCTCGCCGACGATTCCGGCCCTCCGTGAGGCTTACCGTCGCCGCGGCATCGTCCGCATCGGGCCCGCGAAGCCCTGCCCGTTCGTCCCGCTCGGCGCCTCGTGGACCGAGCCCGAGCGCCACCTTTCGCCCCGGCGGCGCCAGGATCTGCGCCGCGCCGAGCGGCACGCCGAGCGCCAGGGCAAGATCTCGTATTCGTTCCTTTCGCCCGCGCCCGAGGAGGCGGCGGCGGTGCTCGACGAGGCGTTTCGGGTGGAGGCCGCCGGCTGGAAGGGCCGTGAGGGCACCGCGATGTCGTCCGACCGGGTCATCGGAACGTTTTTCCGGACGTACGCCCTCGCCGCCGCGGGCTGCGGGATCCTGCGCGTCGCCTTCCTCCATATCGGCGGTGTCGCCGCGGCCATGCAGCTCGCGGTCGAGCACGCCGGACGCTACTGGCTGCTCAAGATCGGTTATGACGAGGCTTTTCGGCAAGCCTCGCCGGGCATCTTGCTCCTGCGCGAGAGCTTGCGCCGCGCGGCCGAGCAGGGGCTCTCGACGTACGAATTTCTCGGCGGCGTCGCGCCGTGGATCAAGCCCTGGACGAACGAGGAGCGCGCCACGGTTTCGCTCGGCGCGTATCCGGTGAGCCTCGCGAGCGCGTCCGCGCTGTCGCGAAAGGCCGCCGCGGGCGTGCTCCGGACATTGAGGAGGCAGTTTCAATGGTTGACACGATCCGAGGTCTGAAGCAGGCCGCGTACGCGGCGTGGGAGCCGATCGCGAAGCGCGCCGGGCGCGCGTACGTCGCCGGGCCGCGGATCACCGACGCCCTCTCGCTCAGCCGGCAATTCTGGGACGCGGGCATGGGCGTCGTCGTTTGCTTCTGGAACGGCGAGAACACGTCCCCGCGGATCGTGGCGAACCGCGCGCTCGCCACGCTCGAGTCCTTCGCCGAGGCGGACGGTGACCATTACCTCGCGATCAAGGCCCCGGCGCTCGGGTTTTCCCGGGATCTCGTCGGGGAGATCGTGGGGCGCGCGGCGCTCTCGTCCGCGCGGGTGCATTTCGACGCGCAGCGGCCCGAGGCCGTGGAGAAGACGCGGGCGCTCGCGGAGAGCGTCATGGGCAGGGGGACGACCATCGGATTCACCTTGCCCGGACGTTTTGCGCGGAGCGCGCGGGACGCGGCCTGGGCGATCCGGCGGAACGTGCCGGTGCGCGTGGTGAAAGGGCAGGTGCCGGATCCGGCGGCGCCCGAGCTCGATCCGCGGGCGGGTTTTCTCGCGGTGATCGACGCGCTCGCGGGCAAGGCGCGGCACGTGGGCGTGGCCTCGCACGACGGGCCGCTCGTGCGGCAGGCGCTCCAGCGGCTCGTCTCGAACGGGACTCCGTGCGAGGTCGAATTGCTCCTCGGACTGCCGTTCGGGCCGGCTTTGCGGGAGGCGCGCACGTTCGGCGTACCGGTGCGCGTGTACGTGCCGTTCGGCGAGGCTCGATTGCCCTACCATTTCACGGACGCGCGGCACAATCCGCGCGTGCTCGCCTGGCTCGCGCGGGACCTCGTTCGCGCGGAGCGGCCGCCGCGGGCGAAGGTGCCGGGGTGGACTAGCGTCCCTGCTTGATTCGTTCCTGGGCTTTGCGGCCTTTTTTCGTGAGAATCGGCTCGAGCCAGCGCGAGGCGGCCGGCGCCGTGTTCGCCGCGCGCGCCATGAGCCCTCGGCCGAGCGGCAAGGCGATTTCGAGCGGGCGTTTGGGCAACACCTCGTGGAGGAGCGCGTGCTCGATGTCCTCGACGGTGAGCGGGCGCGGGCCGGAGAACGTCATCGCGGCCTCCTCGTGGTCGACCTGCAAATCGAGCATGGGCGTCTGCACGGCGTCGGGCATGACGAGCGTCACGGCGATGTCGTGGCGGGCGAGCTCCATCGCGGCGGCGAGCGTGAATCCACGCACGGCGAATTTCGACGCCGCATAAAGGGATAACCCCGGCACGGGCGCGAGCGACGCGAGCGAGCCGATGTTCACGATGTGCCCGCCCCGTCCCCGCGCCACCATCCGCGCCGCGGCCGCGCGCGTGCCGAGCACCGTGCCTTTCACGTTCACATCGAGGTGGAAATCCACGTCGGCGGCCGTCAAATCGGTGACCCAGCCGGGCTTGAGCACGCCCGCGATGTTCATGACGACGTCGAGCCCACCTCCCTCGCGCTCGGCCGTCGCGAGGGCCGCGTCCCAGTCCGCGGCTTCGCGTACGTCGAGTTTGGCCAGACGAACGTTCGTCCCCCACGCATGATCCGCCGCATGTTTCTCCAGGGCGGCGAGGTTCACGTCCGTCGCGACGACAGTGTCACCGCGGCGCGCAAAGACCCCCGTCATGTGCGCGCCGATCCCACTCGCGGCTCCGGTCAAGACCAGGACGGCCATCGTCTCCTCCTAGGCCGAAAGCGTCGCGTCGGCGGCGCGGGTTCGAGGGTCTTCGCGCGTGGGGCGCGCCGGTTTGCCCAGCGTGAGATCGCCGAACGAGAACGTGGGCGTGACGCCGGGGAACAGGGCGTAGGCGCTGAGCTCCGAGGAGCTGACCATCGCCGGGAAATCCGGGTTTTGCCGGGACGCACCCGCGACCTCTTTCTCCTGCACCATCGAGATGTACTGGTCGATCCCGCGCTCGAGCGTGTTTCCGTTGATGACGACCTCCATCCCGGTCTCCTCGGCATACCGGCGGAGCCCCGGGATGCGCGAAACGCGCGGGGCGTACGCGTCGGGGCCGACGCCGTTTTCGCTCGTCACGAAGATCCCCTCGCTCGTCCGCACCACGATCGAATGATTGCCCTCGGTATGGCCGGGCGTCGCCATGAGCACGACGCTCTCGCCGAGCTTCGTGTCGCCGTCGAGCAGCACGATCCGCGAGGGATCGACGCCGTCGATCCCGCCCGGGCAATACCAGTCGCGCTGCGGCGGCAAGAGCGCGAGCGTGCTCTCCCATTCCTGGCGCATGACGAGCAGCTTCGCGCGCGGGAAGAAACCGGGACGACCATGCGCGCCGAGCCATCGGCGCACGTCCTGCGTGTGCAGGTGATCGTACGTGATGTAATCGACGTCCTCGGGGGAGAGTCCCGCCTCGGCGAGGCACGACTCCACGGTGCCGAGCTCGGGCGCGATGAGGCGCTGGCCGAGGTCCTTGAAGGGGCCGAACGTGCCACGCAAGCGCTTGAAGAAGGGCGTCTCGGCATTGGCGCGGACGTCGGAGGGCGAGGCGAGCAGGGTGCGGAGCCTCCCTCCGGCCTCGAATTGCACGAGGAAGACGCGGTTCAGGATGTGCACGAACGGCGTCGGTCCGCGGAAGGCGTCGCGCAGCGCATACCGCGTCGGATAGGGGACACGCACGAGCGAGCGGGATCGATAACAGGGCACCGGCGGCGCCGAGAGCAGCTCCTCGCGCAGGCGCGCCGCGCGTTTGCGGACCTCGCGCAGGCGATCCTCGGGGCGCGACGCGTCACGGGCGCCCGCGAAAACGTCGATCGGTCGGAGCACGGGATCCAAAGGTTCGCGCATGACAATCTCGCTCCTCGTTCGGGGCCCCTGCTTACCACGAAGGCGCGTCGCCGAGAACCTCCTCGCATTCGTGTCATCGTGTGCCCGCGTGTGCCCGAAAGAGCCGTGGATCGGGCGCTGGGATCATGAAATGGTTGAAGAATCGTAGCGGCACGCCGCATGCCTTCCGCCGGCTCCGCTGCCCGGAGGTCCCAAGCATGAAGCTCTTCCACGCGATCTTCCTTTCGCTCCCCCTCGTCGCCGCCGCCGTGACCAACACCCGCGACGCCGCCGCCTGCGGCGGCTGCATCCCGCCGCAAGACGAGTCGACGCAAGTCACCGGCCACCGGATGATCTTCTCGGTCTCGCAGACCTCGACCACCCTCTGGGACCAGATCGAATACTCCGGCGACCCCACCTCGTTCGCCTGGATCCTGCCCATCAAGGGCCAGGTCGAGGTCGGTTTGTCCTCGGACGCGGTCTTTTCGGTCCTCAGCGAGCGCACGGCGACGTCCGTCGCAGCGCCGCCCCTGAACTGCCCGCCGGCGCCCTCCTGCTGGGGCGGCTGGGAAGGAAACGGCTCCGCGGGCGCCGGCGGCGCAGGCGGCGACGCGGCCGGCGGCGGCGTCGACGTCATCACGCAGGAGGTCGTCGGCCCCTACGAGACCGTGCAGCTCTCATCGTCGGATCCGGGCGCCCTCAAGGATTGGCTCACCACGAACGGCTACAACATCAGCGCCGACGTCGGTCCCATCATCGACGCCTACGTCGGCGAGGGCTTCGACTTCCTCGCGCTGAAGCTCGTCCCCGGCCAGGGCGTGAGCTCGATGCGTCCCGTCCGCATCACCACGCTCGGCGCGAGCACCACGCTGCCGCTTCGGATGGTCGCCGCAGGCACAGGCGCGTTCGCCCCGATGACACTCTGGGTCTTCGCCGAGGGCCGCTACGAGACGAAGAACTTCTCGTCGTTCCAGATCAACACGACCGACATCGTCTGGAACTGGGACGCAGGCGATTCGAACTACGCGACGCTGAAGGAGGACGCGTTCAAAGCCGCAAACAACTCGACCTGGCTGAACCAGTACGCGCAGCCGACGTCACCGTGGGACATCCGCGGCCGGCTCGAACAGCTCGTGAGCTTCCTGCCGGATCAGAGCGGCTACGGCGATCCGAAGGACGGATACGTGACCGCGAACGAGGAGCTCCAGGCCGATCTCGAGAAGTTGTTCGGCGGAATCAACGAGAGCGAGCTCTGGCTCACGCGCATCAACGCGGAGCTCGCGCGGGCCTCGCTGAACAAGGATCTCGCGCTCGGCGCGGCGACGGAGCAGAAGCCAGTCTCGAACTTCTTCCAGGCCACGAAGGCCGTCGGCACGCCGCCCACGTGCCCCGAGTACCCGCCCTGCGAGCCAGGCACGCAGATCCCCGGCGGCGATCAGAACGGCGGCGCCTGGTGGGGCAACCTCGGCGACGGCAAGGGCAACGGGAGCTCGAGCTCGAGCTGCGCCGTGTCGAGCAGCAGCGAGACCACGGCCGCGCTCGGGCTCCTCGGCGCCGCACTCGGTTTGTCCGTGGCGCGCCGCCGCTCGGCCCGCCGCAAGTGAGAGGAGAGGCGGGGCGTCGCCCCGCACCCCAGCAGGGGGCTGTCCGCCCCCTGCACCCCGGACCAGGCACGGCCTGGACCGAAGGCGGAAAAACCGCGCGATGCGCGGTTTTTCCGACGGGCCCGGGGCAAGACCACGAGCGGCGTTGCCAAGCGAAACGGCGGCGCTGCCGTATGTGCTGGGAACGTCTTCCCTGTCGACAGCGCGCATCGCGCGCTGTCGCCACGGGTCCAGCGCTTGCGCTGGTCCGGGTGCAGGGGCGGACAGCCCCTGCTCGGGTCCGGGGTGAAACCCCGGCGCCCACGCTTCAAAACACCCCTCAGGCTGCGCGCGTGAGGCGCTCCGGCGGCGCGAAATGCGCTGGGGCGCCCCCGAGCCCCTCCTGCACGACCATCTCCCAGTAACGCGCCCCTGAGCCGATGGCCTTGCGATGCGCTGTTGGCGAGCGCTTGCGTGCCTGCTCGGCCACCCGCGTTACCGCGCGGGCGGCGTGGAATGCTGCGACGAACGGTGTGCGCTCGATTCCGAGCTCGTCGGCGAGCTCGTCTCCGAGCAGCCCCCTCGAAAAACCCATGCCGATGTTTCGCCGGAACATGCCGAGCCGCTTCTCCTCCGTGGTCCTTGCTTGCTGAACGGGCGAGTCGAAGAGGGCGTGCGTGAGCGCCCGTGAATCGTCGTCGGGCCGGCCTTCCGTTGCCCGGATGAGGTTCCCCAGGTTCCATGCTTCGAACTCGCACGAGGGCAAGAGCTCGGGATCGACGCCGATGAGGTGCCCTGAGTACCGCCAGAGGTGCATGAAGCACTCGGATTCATCACGATCGATCTCGAGCCCGAAGGCGCGGATCCCTTCGAGGAACACGAGCGAGAACAGGAGCGACGTGCCTGCCATGTCGTGCTGGTTCACGGGCAGGCCCCAGGCGGCCGTGTTCCATTTCGGCGAGCGCGACAGCATTTGCCGCACCTTCGCGTGCATGAGCCGCACCTTGAGGGTGATCGCGAATCCCTCGCCCGTGCGAAACAGCCCGCCTGGCTGCGCGGTTGCTTGCACGAAGCGCGAGGTCTCGCCGAGGCGGCGTGGCGCGCGCTCCACGAGCTGACCTGAGAACACGAGGGGCTTGTTGCCCCCGGGCGAGGCGTATCCGAGCACGAGCGAGTAGGTGCCGAGCACTGCGCCCCCGAGGGCTCCCGAGCGCAACAGCAGCTCGCCGCCGCGCCGGATCGCGTCCCAGTCGACCCAGGCGGGCACGTAGGAGGCCCACTCGAGAAAGGCGCGCATCGCAGGGGGCAGATCGAGGCCACGCGTGTCGGGGGCGTGGAGGGCCTTGTCGAGGAGGGCAAACCCGCGACCGGGCGGGGCGCCTTCCATTTCCTCGACGACCGCGTCGGCCAGCGGATCGCCGCGGAGCAGGAATGGCGCAAGACGGTCCACGCGGTCGCCGAAGCGCGCGCGGGCTTCCTCGAGGTTCTGGTAGCGCGTGGGGATCATCGGGACCCTGTGACCATAAGGTCCGTCGAGCCCGCTGGCGAGCGGACTCCGGAGGTTCGTCCAGGATCTCCTCGGCCTCCCCGGTCCGTCCGGTCTTCCCGGACATACTTTGCCCGCGATCCAGCGCTATGCGCGCCCGTCCGTGCTGCTAGCATCCCGTTCCCGATGACAACCCCTTCGACCGCTGCTGCCGAGGAGGCGCCGCGCCCCAAGTTCGCCTTCCTCCCGAAGATCGACACGCCGGCCTACCACGCGCTGCTCTCGGCCGTGGCGATCTTGGTCCTCGGCCCGCTCGGCGGCATCGCCGCTGCGTACATGAACTTCAGCCTTGGGTTCTTCGTCGGCGGGCAGGTGCTCGCGGGGATCCTCGGCAGCGCGGTCACGTACGGCTACGGGCCCGAGGGCAAACACGGCGCGAACTACATGCAGACGATGGCCGCGAGCGTCGCGGGCATGGCGGGCATGGGCGTGCTCATCCAGGCGATGACGTGGCTCGGGATTCCGATGCCGCCGTGGCACCACCTTGCGCTCTTCTTCGCGTGCATCGGCATGTTCGGCGTGGGCCTCGGCATGGTCTACACGCCGATCCTCGTCGATCGTCTGAAGCTCGATTTCCCGAGCGGCTACGCGGTCGCGAACATCCTTCGCGCGCTCACGGACAAACGCTTGCTCAAGCGCTCGATCGGGCAGCTCGGCGGCGGCACGGGCGCGGGCGTGGTGTTCGCGGCGCTCGTGGAGAAACTGCCGGCCGTCGGCGCCACGCAGCTCTCGGCGTCGACGATCGGCGCGGGCATGGTCGTCGGCGCGCGCATCGCGATCCCCGCGCTCTTGATGGGGCTCATCGGCAAGTGGATCACGCCCTACCTCGTCTCGATCGGCTGGCTCAAGGAGGGCGAGAGCTTCCGCAAGATCGGCTTCTTGATCGCGCTCGCGATGATCCTCGGCGCGGCCGTGGTCGACATGTCGCTCATCGCGGTCGAGGCCGTCCGGCGCGTGCGCGCGCAGGCGGGCAAGCCCGTGGAGGCGGACGCGAAGGATGCGTGGAAGCAGGTGAACCCGAAGCGGCTCGTCGCTTGGATCGTGTTCTGGGCTGCGGCGCTCGTGGCTGTGGCGACGCTCGTCATGGGGCAGCCGCTCGGCTTCACGATCTTCGCCATCCTGCTGACGAGCGTGTTCGTGTTGATCAACGGCATCTCGCTCGGCATCAGCGACTCGAACCCGATCTCGAGCGCGTTCGTGATCGCGGTGCTGCTCATGAGTGGCCTCGGCTTGAAGGATCCGCGCGTCGGGCTCATGAGCGCGAGCATCCTGCTCGTCGCGTGCTCGGTCGGCGGCGACATGCAGCAGGATCGTTCGACGGGCTATCGGCTCGGCACGAACCGCACCGTGCAGTTCCGCTACCAGAGCATCGGCATCCTGATGGGCTCGGTGCTCTGCGTCGTGCTCGCGCAGACGTTCATGAAGGCCTACCCGGTGCTGACGATCAACTCGTTCGCGGACCCGAAGGCCGACGTCGGACAGTGGCAGAGCGCGATGACGTTCAAGTTCGTCGGCGCGCTGCAGGACATCGGCTACCTGGCGACCTACAAGGTGAAGGCGCTCGCGATCGGCCTCGCGATCGGCATCGGCACCGAGGTGCTGCGCAAGGTCCTCCACGCGAGCGAGCGCTACAAGAGCTTCGTGAAGGGCTCGAAGGAAGGGTTTGCCACGGGCTTCGTGGTCGACGCGTTCCTCTTGCCGAGCCCGTATGCGTCGTCGTTCGGCGGCTTCGTCGAGCTCATGGTCTGCGTGTGGTTCGCGGTCGGCGGCGTGGGTTCGTCCGCGTACAACACCTGGCAGAAGAGCGTGGCTGCGAAGCAGAAGAAGGACGGCGAGGATCTGCCCGACGACATGAGCACGACGTCGCTCGTCGGCGGCGGCCTCATCGCGGGTGAGGCGCTCTACGCGCTCGCCGTGGGCCTGCACGGTCTCTTCTCGAACGTCCTGCTCAAGCCCGCCGCCGCTCCGCCCCCGCCGCCCGCCGCGCCTCCGACGTCGCCCTCCTGACGACGCTGCGCGTCAACGCGCGTGGCCAGGATCGCGGAATCATTCGTGATCGGACCCTCCGCGTCCGCCCAAAGAAAAAAATCGCGAAGTCTTGAAATAACGGCACCCCGTCACTCGATTTGGGGTGCCATGACGACGCAACACATCTCCGCTCTGGTTCTCTCGGCGCTCGTGGCTTCGCTTTCGGCGGGCTGCGGGAACGCCGCCTCCTCGCGTGAGGAGGCGTGCGTGGAGGCGCCCGCCCTGGCAGGAGACCACGTCTACGTGTTCTCCCAGGGCTCGCTACCTCATGCGCGTGTCGAGCGCACGGTCCGCAGCGATGGCTCGGAGACGCTCTCGGGCGTCTCGCAGGTCGCTGCGATGAAGGTGATGGAATACGCCGAGCTCGGCCCGGATGGCCGCCTCGTGTACGCCGACGTGACCGCGACGGGCGCGAACGGCGAGACGCGACGGCTCATCGCGGACGCGGCGCACGGCGCGTTTTACGTGCAAGACGAGCAGGGCGCCGGCTGGAAGCGAATGGCCAAGGACACGCCCTGGGTGTACGCGGGCCTCGCGGGAGACACGTCCTTCGCGCCCCTGCCGACGCCCGTGAGCGCGTGGGTCACGCTGCGCGCGACGAACGCCTCGCCCGACGTGCGTGTCCTCGACGCGGCGCTGCGCGAAGGCCAGATCGTGCCGCAAGATCAGCTCGTCGCGGCAGGCGAGGGCGACGAGCGCTTCGTGATCACGGGTGACACCGTGCTCACGGCGAACGACGACTTCGTCACGGCCCTCGGCGAGAGCACGCTCGAGCCGCTCCGCATCGCGGCCGTCACGCTCCGCCCGCGCCGGGTCGCGCAGCGCTGATCCTAGCGCCCTGACAAACCTCTCGTCATGAGGGGTCGGGTCCCTCCCCCGGCCCCTCGTCTTTTTTCAGGGCCCGATGTGCTCCATCGGCCCGTCGTTCACGACGTCACGCACCCAGTCCGAGAGCTTCTTCCCGTTCACGCTCGTCGAGTAGAGCCCGGTGAGCAGGTGCGTGTGCATCGTGCCGTCGATGTAGTACGTCGCCCAGTTGCCCGAGCCATTCATGTGTTTCTGGCGCAGCTCGTCGAGCCCTTGCGCGTACACGTCGCCCGAGACGGCGGTGGCGATGCCGTCGATGTTCTGGCAGTCGCTCTTGCCGTACCCGAAGAAGAGCGTGATGACGCTGTCGTGCGTCGACGAGATGAGCCCGAGCCGGCTCGTCGGGTACTTCTTGCCGATGTAGTCCACGTAATGGACGATCCCGCCGCCGTCCGCGCCGGTGCAGTCGGCGCAATCGGCCGGCAGCGTCTCTTTCAGGTTCCAGAGTGTGCGCCAGCGATCCTGCAAGCAGGGGGCGATGTACGCGTCCGACATCGGCGGGCCGGAGTCGTCGATCAGGACCACGGGCGTCGGGCAAAACGCCTGCGCCACGCGATCGTAGTTGTACGCCGCGCCGAACCCGCCCGCGCTGATGCCCGTGAGCAGGACCTTCGACAGGCCGGGGAACGTCGGGATGATTCGCTCGAGATACAAGTAAATGTTGTCGTACCCGACGAAGTCCTGATCCTTCGGCGAGAGCGCGCCGGGGATGTCGACGTTGTCCGCGCGGCCCGCGTGGATGTCGCCCGAGCAATACGGGACGTAGACCATGTTCCAGTCCTTGACGGGATTTTCGTCATTGCCCGTGTCGAAGATGCCGCCATTGCCGACCGTGCCTTTCCAGCCGGCGAACGTGACGGCGCCGAAGCTGCCCGGGTTGATGCCGCAGGTCGTGCCATTGAAGCAGGCGCCGCCGCCTTCGAGGTAGAGGACGAGTTTGTCCGAGCCCGCCTGCGGTCGAATGCCGAACCCCGTGGGCGAGCCGTCGCGGCACTTCGCGCCGTCGACCGGAATCCAGGACCATTGGCCGGGCGGCGCGTCGATCGGCTTGATCGCGGGGCCATCGAAGGGCCCCTCGGGCGAACACGTCGGCCCGGCGCCGCCGCCGCCGCCGCCGCCCGCGCCCCCGGATCCTCCCGCGCCGCTCGACGCGCTGCCGCCGGCCGGGAGGCCCGACGTCGTGAAAGGTTCCGAGTCTCCGCCGCAGCCCGCACAAAGAGCGGTCACGAGCGCGGCGAAACCAAGCCACGGGATCGAGCGCGTGCGCATGGATCGACGCTAAGCGATCCCGAAAGGGAACTCAATTCCAGTCGATGCCGAAGAAGCCGCCGTCGATCGCCACGCGCCGGTCGAGCAAGTGACCACCTCGCTGCACGGTCATGCGTCCGTCATAGACGACGAAATCGGGGGCGAAGCGCGGGAGGTGGCGGCTCGCGAGCGTGCCGGCGGCGCCCACGCCGGCGTGCACGACGACGTATTCGTCCGCGTTTCGCGGATGCGGATGAATGAACGAGATCCCGACGTCCTCGCCCTCGTGCCGTTTGCCGCGGAACGTGAGCGCGGAGGGCTCGAAGCGCACGGGGAGCGCGCTTTCGAGGAGCGCGGTGACCCGGTTCGAGCGTGCGTTTCCGATGAGGACGAGGCTGCGCGAATCGATTTCGGCGTCGGTGATCTCGACGTCCGATTTCACCGGGAAGCGGGCCGCGAAGGTGTCGAAGGAGGCGAAATGCTCGGCGACGAGGCGGTTTGCCTCGATCTGCGCGGGATCCTGGGTTCCGTAGACGACGAGCCGGCCGTGGCGATCGACGTCGTCGAGCGGGCCCGAGACGCCTGCGCGCTTGCGCCCTTTGCGCGAGGGCTCCTCGGGCACGCGGGCGAACGCGCCGCCCTTCTTGACGAGCCAGAGCATCCCCGCCGAAAAAGGCCCTTCGATCGCCGCGCCGTCCACGGTCACGCCCGCGCCTTCGCGCAGCGAGAGTTGCGATAAATCGAGGGCGAACGATTCCACGTTGCGGGTCTTCACCGTGATGCCGTCGGCCTTCGAATGGCGGGCGTCGATCTCGGCGAATTTGTCCTCGGCTTCCATGCCGAGCAGGCGTACCCAGTGCGCCCGGTCGTACCGCCATTCGCCCGTGACGAACCGGACGCGATCCGGGGCTTTGGGCCGGCGATGCGATTTGAGCCACCCGATCATGTCGCCGTCCTCGTAGCCGTAATCCCAGACGTTGTGGTCGAGATCCTCCTGGACGTCGAACTTGTGGGGATATCCGAGGGATCGATACCGATCGGCGACGAGCTGCGAGCGGGTGGGATCGTCCTTTCCGCCGTGGACGATGAAGAGCGGCACGTGCTGGCCATTTTCGGCCCAGTTCACGATGTAGCGTTTGGCGAGGAGAACGTCTTCCCAGGGCGTGTGCGGAGCTTTCCGGATGCTCTCCCAGCCGAGCAGGTTCGGATAGCCGCAGAGCGGGGCCGAGGCGGAGAAGAGGTCCGGGTAATGGAAGGGGAGGTAAAACGCGACGGTGCCGCCGAGCGAGTAGCCGGTGATGGAGATGCGGCGCTCGTCGATGGGGAAGTGGGCACGCACCTCGGCAATGGCCCGGAGGACGTCGTCCTCGCCGAGGTGGCGCTGGCCCGCATTGCCGAATTGCCACGGCGCGACGATGAACGCGCCGAGATCGGGCAAACCCGGGAAATGGCGCGCTTCGAGCAGTCCACTGAAGCCCGCCTCGGGCGCCTCGCCGACGACGACCCGCAGCGCGATCTCGGGGCGATTGCCGAGCCCGTGGGAAGCGACGACGAGCGGGAGGGGTTTGCCCCCGGGGCGGTAGGCGCTCGGGACGTAAAGGACGTAGGGCTGGAGGCGGCCGTCGAGCGGGCTGCGATAGGCGCGGCGCTGGACGCCGAACCGGCCTGTATAGGGGCTTTCGCCTTTTTCGAGCGAGGCGAGCAGGGTCTCGGCTTCCTCGGTCTGACGCTTGATCCAGGAGATGTCGGGATCGTTTTGCGCGAGGTTTTCGACGAGGCCATCGATGTGGGCGACGAGGCTGTCCTTTTCGCCGCGGGTGGCCGATGAACGTTCGATGGTTTCGCGTTTGTCCGCGAGCGCGATGACGCGTTTTTGCAAGGAGCCGCGGTAGACGAGCGGGATCTTCTGCTCGGTCCCGGGCGCCGCGCCGAGGCGGAGACGGAGGTCGGTCGTCCCGGTCTTTTCGAAGGGAATGGTGAGGGAAAACCCGCCGTCGGGGGTGCCGAGCGAGGCGGCGGGAACGGTGCCCTCGGTGAGCGGGCGGGCCGGGCCTTTCTCGGAAGCGAGCTCGGCGCGGTAAGGGAGATCCTGCGTTTTCCGAGGGCCGAGGCCAAACCACGCGGGCCGCACGGAGACCTCGAATCCCGTGGCCGTGGGCTTTTTCTGGATCTCGGCACGGAGGAGATCGGCCGGCGTGCACGTGGCCTCGGGGGTCGTGGCGAAAAGCAGGTCCGGCGCAGGTCCGCCGGAAGGGGAGCGCGCGCGCAGCCAGAAGCCCGTGGGCGCCGGCGTCGGTTGCTCGACCTCGACGACGATTCGATGAACGCCCCGATCGAGATCGAGCGGGACCCGCGTCTCGTCCCGGAAGGGCAGGGGATCGGCCTCGCGCGTGGCATCGAAGACGCGCTTTCCGCCCACGGAAATCCGCACGCGGCCGGAGACGCCCGCGGCGAGGAGGATACGCTGCGCGCGGCCGGACACGAGGTGGCCCGAAAGGACGAAATGGGTGGGCGGCTTCGGGCCTTTTTTCGAATCGGCCTTCTCGTGGACGTCGACGTAGCCGTCCTTCGCGCAGATCGGGCGCGGCGAAGGCGGGGCGCCGGCGTCGGGCGTCGTCGTCGCTTCGCCCTCGGGCAAGGGGCCCGGGAGCGGACCGACGGCCGTCCACGCGTCGAACCAGCCTTCCCCCTGCGGCGCGAGGAGCGCTTCCCGAGCGAGCGCGACCGGCGGATTGCCTTCGGCGCGGAGGGGTACGCAGCCTGTGCCGAGGCAGGTCGACCCCTCACCGCAGCGCTCTTCCACCCAGCGTTCGCCATTCTGGCAAACGAGCGCGACCTCCTCGGAGGTGCATCGACCGTCCCCAGCCGCGCAGACGGCTCCGGGCGCAGCAGCGGGAGCCGCGGGCGTCTGCACGGACGCCTCGGCGCGCGGATGCGGGCGCTGCTCGACGCCATGCTCGGCCGGCGGGCGGCAAGCCGAAGGGCCGGCGAGGGCGGCGAGCACGAGCGGGAGGAGGAGCCGAGGGCGCATTGAAGAGCGAAACAACCGCGTCCGACCGGGAAAGTCGGCCGTCCACGCGAGCCGGCAGAGCTACCACGAGCCCCGTCCCGGACCAAGCCGGGCGCTCGCCCCCCGTCCCCCACGGAAGGATTTCATCCTTCGTGCACTTTTGCCTGGTCACCAAAACTTCCAACGCGGCCGTGCGTCGAATGCAGTGACCGTCGCCATTCGGGTCCGGGGGCACAACCCCCGACCCGTGAACGTGGAGAAAGCGAGAAACGAGCCATGAAGAGCATTCCTCGATCCAATCCAACGATGTCCTCGAGGGGGGCCCCGGGAACGCGTGAGGACGGCTCGGTGATGTTTTCGCTGAGCTCACTCGTTGCCCAGGCCTCGAACGACGCATCCACGACGAATCAAACGAGCGCGCGCTCCGACGACTCGGGCATCATCGATCTGAAGGCCCTCGCAGCCGCAGCGGCCGAGGTGCAAAAGCCGGCCGCGCCCGTCCTGCCGCACGCGCCGATTTTCCCCTTCGGCGCGCCCGAGCCCGCCCCGCTGCCGGCCCCCGAGCCGCGCGCCGAGGTGGTCGAGACGCAGAGCAGCAAGGGGCGATGGCTGGTCGCCGCCGTGGGCGCCGTCCTGGTGTCGGCGATGGCGATCGGCGCCGCGAGCGCGCGCCCGAAGGTCGAGCCGATGACGCTGGGCAGCCGCGTCTCGCCCCATTTCGAGGTGGCCATCCAGCGCGCCGCGACGCCTCCGGCCCCGCCCGCCGAGGCGAAGACAACGCCGCCCGCGAAGGAGACGACCGCGCCCGAGAAGACGAAGGTCACGCAGCGGACGGGCCCGGTCACGAACGCGAAGTCGACCGAGCCCAAGAAGACGGATCCGGTCGTGAAGCAGCCGCCGAAGCGCGAGACCTTGCCGCTCGAGGTCTGTGATCTGATGTGCCAGATGCGGAAAGCGACGCAGAAATAACCGAGCGCGCGGAGGGGCATTGCGGCGGGAATGGGGCAGCTCGTTCCCGCCGCGTGCTTTTTCGAGCCACGCTCTGCATGCGCCGGCGGCGCTTTACGATCGCCGCCCGCCTCCCCAGCCTTTCACGCATGAACATTCCTCGCAGGTGGCAGCGCCGCGTCCGGGGAGCCTGGCGCGGCATCGAGCGCGCGGCCGGTCTCCTTTCGGCCGTGGCCGCGGCGGTCTGGTTGGTTCAAAGGGGACGCTTCGGGGTCTCCGGCAGGCGCGTGGTCCGCACGCGGCCGAAGGAGGCCGACGAGCGCACGATCCGGCGCATCGCCGAGGCGCAGGCCGGCGGCATCAGCAGCCAGGAGAGCGACGCCCGCTACGAGAGCGGCGAGCATCCCGGAGGATTGCACGGCAAGGCCGTCCGCCCGCCGCCGGACGCCGAGATCTACGAGATCGACGAGCCCGGCGACCGCACGCTCTCGCACCGCGGCTCGCGCCGGACGATGTCGTCGATGCGGCGCTGACGCGATTTCGAGCCGGGGAGGGGAGCGCGGGCAGGTACGATGCAGGCGGAGGTCCTGCTTTGCCCGATCCCGCGCCCCCCGCCGAATCGCCGGTGTCGCCGCCGACCCTGCGGCACGTGCCCGGCAAGAGCGCCGAGGCGGCACGCACCGCCGCCGCGCCGCCGCCCCGGATCGTCGAGGGCTCGTCCCCGGCACGCCCGGCCGAGCCGCGCTCGGCGGTCCGCGGCGCGCTCGTCGTCGCGCTCCTCGTGATCGCAGCCTACATCGGCACGGTGCTGTTCTTCCGGTACGTCGCGCCGAACCGGCCGCAGTACGTCGTGGAGATCGGATCGGGGCTCGCGATCGGCGTCGTGGTGTTCTTCCTGCACACGCTCGTCGGCGGATCGTTCGCGGAGTCGATGCAGATGGGCGAGGAGCGCTTCCGCGCGCTGCTCGGGTTCCTCGCGCTCATCGCGCCGTCGTTCGTGCGGTGGATCATCTTCGCTTGCCTCGGCGGCATGCTCGCCGTGGCCTACCAGGATCTCGCGGAGTGGAGCACGTCGTCGATCGCGCGGCTGCGCGTGCTCGGGGCCTGCGCGATGCCGATGATCCTCGCGGTGTGCTCGGCGATGCTGGTCGAGCGACGCTTCGCGCGCGGCGATTTCCGGCTGAAGGTGGGATACGCGCCGGGCATGGCGATGCGCGATCGGATGGAGCTCCGCGAGAAGGTCGAGCGCATGTGGGCCTACGAGAACGAGCTCATGCGCGAGTCGGTGCAGCGCATGGCGCGGCACGCGACGATCTTCGGGTTCGTGGCGTCGGCGATCCTCATCGCCTGCGCGGTGATCCTGGTCAGGTACGCGCGGAGCGAGAACGAGCTCCGGCACCTCGTGGCGCTCTCCGTGGGCGCGGCGAGCACGGTGTCGTTCACACTGAACCTCGGGCAGATCCTGTTTCGTTCGGCCAGCAATGATTCGACCGCGCGCATGATGGCGTTCGCCGCGCGGACGCTGCTCATCGTGAGCGTGGCGTCGATGTTCCTGGGCGTGGCGCTGCTCGACGGCCCGGAGGCGGCGAGCAGCGCGGAGAAGGGTTACCTGTTCCAGGGCTACAAGGGCGCGCTGATCGTGGGCGTGGCCGTGGCGCTACTCGGCGAGCGCGTGCTGCGCGCCGTGACGGATCGGGCGGCGACGATGCTCGGCGTGGGGAACACGGCGCCGATCCGGGGCAGCGATCTCGGCATCATCGACGGGCTCAACGACGACGACGTGGCGCGCCTGGCGGAGGAGCGGATCGACTCGGCGCACGCGCTCGCGTTCATGCCGACGCCGCGTATCTTCTTCAACACGACCTACAGCCTGCAGCGGATCTGCGACTGGCAGGATCAAGCGCTGCTCATCGCGCGGGTCGGCCGGACGAACGCGCAGCTCCTGCGCGAGCAGTACCTCGTGCGAGGCGCGATCGCGGCGCGGCAGCTCGCGCGCGAGATCGTGGGGCCGTCGCGGAGCGCGGCCTCGGCCTTGCGGGGGCACATGGAGACGCCGTCGGGCGAGGCGATCTCGATCCCCTCGGAGCCGCAAGAAGACGAGCAGGACCGGCTGCGCGCGCTGGCGAAGGCGCTCGGCTTCACGGGGATCAACCAGGCGGTGCTCGGCTTGCGTTGCCTCGTCGACGACGAGGAGATCGAGCGGCTGGAAGTGTTCAGCCGCTCGGTGCCGGTGTGGAAAGATGCGGGGACCGAGCACGTGCGCGACGAGGTGCCGCGCGTCGAGGTGACGATGAACGAAGGCCGTCCCTCGTCGGGGCGGTCTGCGCACCGCGGGGACTGATTCGCGTCACTCGCCGCGGCGTCGCCTCGCCTTGTACTTCACGCGGACCGGCACGCCCTCGAAGCCGAAGTTCTTGCGGAGCTGGTTCTGGACGTAGCGCTGGTAGCTGAAGTGGATCTTCTCGGGATCACTCGCCATGACCACGAAGAGCGGCGGTGAGGTCTCGGCCTGCGTGACGTAGTAGAGCCGCGGCGCGCGTCCGCCGGACGTGGGCGGCGGGCGATTCGCGAGGACCTGCTCGAAGAAGCGGTTGAGCTCGCCGGTGCCAACACGCGTGCGGAAGGATTGGGCGACGCGCGTGATCGTGGAGAGCAAGTTGCCCACGCCGCGGCCCGTCTTCGCGCTGATGGGAACGATGGGCGCCCACGGCACGAACGAGAGCTTGTCGCGCGCGTTCTCCTCGGCCTTCCCGAACGACTTCTTGTCGAGCAGATCGGCCTTGTTGAGGCCGACGACGACGGCGCGCGCGCGATCGACGGCGAGGCCCAGGATCTTCGCGTCCTGCTCGGCCACGCCTTCGAACGCGTCGCTCAGGAGCACCACGACCTCGGCGCGTTCCATCGCGCGGATCGCGTGGAGCACGCTCACCGCTTCGACGACGCTGTCCTCCTTCGTGACCTTCGCCTTGCGGCGGATGCCGGCCGTGTCGATGAAGAGGAACGAGTGTTTGCCCTTCGTGATGCGCGTGTCGATCGCGTCACGCGTGGTGCCCGGGCGCGAGTCGACGATGAGGCGCTCCTCGCCGAGCAGGCGGTTCACGAGCGAAGACTTGCCCGCGTTCGGTCGGCCCACGATGGCGACGCGGATGGCCTCGTCCGGCGCCGCGCCTTCTTCCGGTTCGGGCGGCGGAGGCGGGAGCGCGGCCACGATCGCGGACTCGAGCTCGTCGATGCGCCGGCCATGGAGCGCGGAGAAGGGGATGATGTCCTTCGCGCCGAGGCGGTAGAGATCGGAGAGCTCCATCTCGGCGCGCTGCGAGTCGGCCTTGTTCGCGGAGTAGATGACGGGTTTGCCCGCGCGGCGGAGCAGGTCGAGCTCGGCGTGATCGGCCGGGGTCGGCGGCTGGCTCGCGTCGAGCACGCAAACGATGACGTCGGCCTCGCTGATGGCGACGTCGATCTGGCGCTTGATCCCCTGCCGCATGGGATCATCGCTCTCCGGATCGAAGCCGCCCGTGTCGACGAGCGTGTACCTGCGGCCGCGCGACGTGACGTCGCTGTAGTGGCGGTCGCGCGTGACGCCGGGCTCGTCGTGCACGATCGCGGTCTTCTTGCCGACGAGTCGGTTGAACAGGGTGCTCTTGCCGACGTTGGGGCGGCCGACGATCGCGACGATCGGCAGCGGAGCGCTCATCACCCGCGCGGGGGCCACGCCCTCGTCCGGCTGCTCGATTTGGTCTTCTTGCATCGTCATTCCTCCTCGTCCTCGTCGGGCGTGCCCTCGTCGTCGCCGTCGTCGTCGAGGTCCTCCTCGTCCTGGTCTTCGTCCTCTTCGACGTCGTCGTCGAGGTCCTCGCCGTCTTCGTCGGCTTCGTCGCCGGCTTCGTCGTCGGCCTCGTCCGCTTCGGCGTCACGCTCGGCGACGATCACGTACTCGGCCGCGCCCGCCCCGCCGTCGCGCGCCTTGCCGTAACCGAGCTCCTCGAGGCGCGGCAGAGACTCGCGCCAGTCCGGCGTCACGCGCACCCAGAGGCGCAGGACGACCTTGCCGCCGACGAGCTCCTCGATGCGCTCGCGCGCGGCGATGCCGATGCGCTTCATCATCGCGCCGGCCGCGCCGATGAGGATCCGCTTCTGGCCCTGCCGCTCGACGTGGATCGTGGCGTCGATCTGAACCGCCTGCCCCGGCGCCCGCGGCTCGGTGTACCGGTCGATCGTGACGGCCGTGGCGTGCGGCACCTCGTCCTGCGTGGCGCGGAGGATCTGCTCGCGCACGTACTCCGCCGCGAAGTACCGCGCGGGTTTGTCCGTCACGTCGTCGACGCCGTACCGGAACGGACCCTCGGGCAAGAAGCGCGCGATCTCGTCGAGCACGCGCGTGATGCCGTCCTCGCGTTGCGCCGAGATCGGCACGATCGCGTCGAAGTTCCGCACCTTCCCGTACGCCTCGAGCAGCGGCAGCATGTGCCGTTTGTCCCGGAGCAGATCGACCTTGTTCACGACGAGCAGCGCGGGCCGATCCGGCGCGAGATCCGCGAGCAGGACGAGATCGCCGGGGTGCGGCAGGAGCGGCCGAGGCTCGATGGGCGTGCCGTCTTCCTTGCGCTTCACGGGGCGGGGCGAGACGTCCGTCACGAAGACGACGACGTCGGCGCGGCGCGCCGCATCGCGTGCGGCCTCGTTCATCACGCGGCCGAGCTGCGTGCGCGGGCGGTGCAGGCCGGGCGTGTCGAGCAGCGCGATCTCCGCGGAACCGTGGTGCACCACGCCGAGCAGCGCGTCGCGCGTGGTCTGCGGCGTCTTCGACACGATCGAGAGCGGCTGCTGGAGCGCCGCGTTGAGCAGCGTGGATTTGCCGACGTTCGGCCGGCCGATGAGCGCGACCGTGCCGCTGCGCGAAGGCCCGCTCGCCTCGGGCGCCGGGCGAGGCTCGGGGCGCGGACGTGGCGCCGTCCTCGGGCGACGCCCCTCGCCCGTGCCGCCGCGTGGTCCGCGCGTGAGATCGTCCGTCGTCGCAGGCCTCCCG
Source organism: Polyangium sp. y55x31 (assembly GCF_029946505.1). Lineage (GTDB taxonomy): Bacteria > Myxococcota_A > Polyangia > Polyangiales > Polyangiaceae > Polyangium. Next base: position 117,871 of record NZ_JARZHG010000030.1, on the reverse strand, counting down.
CCGCGCGTCTCCGGTCGTGCCCCCTTGCCGCCGCGCGCAGGAGGCGCCCCCTTCTTCGCGGGTCCCTTCCCGCGCGCCGCGCCGGGCCCTCGCCCTTCCTCTGCGCGTGGTTTTCCCTTCGCGCCGCGTGTCTCTTCGCCCGGCCGACCTCCGCCGCGACCGCGCTCGGGCCTCGGCCCGCGCGCCTCCTTTCGCGGGGACGCGCCGGCTCGTTCGTCGTCGGACGGCCTTTCGCGCGCGGGTTCGGGCTTCCGGCCAGGGCGCTCGGCGCGGGGTTCGGGTCTTCGGCTCTTCACAGCGCGGCGCGATAGCAGACAGCGCGGGAGGCCTCAAACGGCTTCTCACGTTATCCGCGCTCGGGGTCTGCGCCCGGACAAGCCGAGCCATGGCCCCGAACCCCCCGCGCCGGGGGGCTCGTCCGCCGCAGCCGCGCCTGCCCCGCAAACGCCTTTGGCTACCGGCCCGAGCAGCGGTAGAAGCCCCCCATGGAAGCCGTCCCCGAGAGCGCCCAAGGCGGTACGACCCGCGAGGCTCTGCCGAACCCTGCGAGCGCCCGCGCGCCTTCCCTCGCCGCGTGGTCTCGCCCGTTCGCCCTCGCGGTCGCTGCCCTCGTGCTGTTCTCGACCCTCGGCAAGAGCGGGATCTGGGATCCGTACGAGCTCGATGCAGCCGATCTCTCGCGCCGCATCGCGATCCACGTCTTCCACGCGGACAAGCTCGCGCTCCCCGACGCCGTCAACAAGATGCCCACGCTGAGCGATCTGCGCATGGGTGAGCTGCCGTTCACCTCGATGGCGCTCGGCTTCCGGCTCTTCGGGCTCGCGGACTGGACGGGAAGGTTGCCGCTCGCGATCTGGGCGTTCGTCGGCGTCGTCGCGCTGCACGAGCTGCTCGCGCGCCTCTCGGGAAAACGGGCCGCGCTCTACGGCGCCGTCGCGCTCGCCACGACGCCGCTCTACTTCATGCAAGCGCGCACGATGCTCGGCGACATCGTCACGATGTCCTCGCTCTCGATCGCGTTCGCCGGTCTCGTGGGCGCGCTCTTCGATCGCGCGCGCCGGTCGAAGGACGGCGCGGAGGTCGAGGTCCCGGGCACGCGCACGTGGATCGTGAAGGGCGTGTGGCTCCTCGTCGGCGTCGTCGGCCTCGCGGCCGGCTACATGTCGCGTGGGCTTTTGATCGGCGTGGCGGTGCCCGCGCTCGCCGCGGGGCTCGCCTGGCTCGTGCTCGAGCTCGGAGGTTTGTCCGCGGGGCGCACCTCCGTCGAGCACGCGATCGGCGCGCTTTCGCTCCTCTTCGGGCTCTTTGCCCTGGGCGTCGGGATCGCGCTCCTGATGCGCACCTCGCCCGACGCGCCGCTGCCGCGCGCGCTCGCGGTCGCGCTCAGCAAGAAGTCGAGCGTGGATGCGACGTTCGATCGGACGATCCGGCACCTCGGTCACGCGCTCTTCCCGTGGAGCGCGTTCCTGCCGTTCGCCCTCGGCAGGTTGTTCCGCGCGCCCGTGGAGCTCGACGTGCCGACCCGCAGGCGCGAGGTGGGCCTGCGGGTCGCGCTGCTCGTCGGCGCCGCCGTCGCGTACGCCGTCTACGCGGCTCTCACGCCGCACGTCGTGTTCCTCCCGTGGAGCGGCGTCGCGCTGCTCGCGGGCGTCGTGGGGCTCGCCGTCGCCGACTTCGACCGCGGCGCGCCTCCGTCGCGCGCCCTCGCGCTCGGCGTCGCGCTGCTCGCGTTCGTGCTCTACCGCGACATGGTGCTCGAGCCCGGCCGCATGTTCAGTGCGTTCGAGGTCGATAAACCCGCGTTCCCGAAGAGCTTCGAGCATGACGCGACCACGCTGATGCGCGTCTCCGCCGCGGCCTTCGCGGCGCTCGTGGCGATCGCGTGGTTCGAGGGGCGCGCGGACAAACCCGGCTCGATCGACGCGTGGGCCGCGGGCCTCGCCGACGACTACCGCAACGTGGTCCGTGAGCTCACCACGGTCTGGAACGGCAACCTCTTCTTCGCCGCGGTCGTCGTGGAGGCCGCGCTCGTCGGTCTCGGCGCGATGCTCTTCCTCGGCACGCGGCTCGGCTGGGTGTCCGTGCAGCGGCTGCCGCGCAACTTCATCGACGCCGGCTTGAACCTCTGGTGGGCGGCGCCGCTCGTCCTCGCGATCGCGCCGATCTCTCTCGCGACCATCCGCGACGGCTTCCGCGCCGCCCTCGGCCTCACGCGCCTTCCGCGCGGCGCGGGTGTGCTGCTCGCCGCGCTCGCGGCGGGCGCAGTGCTCTCGTTCGGCTACTACCCCGCGCTCGCCGCGCAGCTCTCGCCGAAGGAGGTCTTCGACGCCTACGGGCGCCTCCAGAAGCCCGGCGAGCCGCTCGGCCTGCTCGGCGTGCGCGCCCGCTCGATCGCCTACTACCACCACGGCGGCGAGGTCGCGCAGTGGAACGATCCCTTCGAGGCGTTCAGGTGGCTCACCGAGGGCACGGATCGCCGCTGGCTCATCGTCCGCGCCGAGGAACTCCCGCGCCTCAACTCGCTCCACCGCAAGGAGAAGGGCTCGAACCTGCCCGTGCTCGACGCGCGTTCGAGCCAGATCCTGCTCGTGTCGAGTGATCTCGGGGGCCAGCGCAACGAAAACCCCCTCGGCGCGCTGGTCATGGACGAGCCGCCCCCGCCCACGCTCCACGTCGTCGACGCCGCATTCGAGGATCAACTCGACGTGCTCGGCTGGGAGGTCCGCGACGGCGCCGGCCAGGTCGTGGACAGCGTGGTCCCGCAGCGCAAGTACCACATGCGCTTCTATTACCGGGTCGTGAAGCCCATCACCGGCACCTGGAAGGCCTTCCTGCACATCGACGGCTACCAGCGCCGATACAACGGCGATCACACCGCACTCGACGGCAAATATGCGATGAACCTGTGGCAGCCGAACGACATCGTCGTGGACGATTACGTGTTCGAGCTCGAACCAAACTTCACGCCAGGCGACTACACCGTCTATTTCGGCTTCTTCTCCGGAGACACGCGTTTCCGGGTGGCGCGTGGCCCGAACCACGAGAACCGCGTCATCGGCGGAGCGCTCCGCGTGCGTTGATCGAAGCACCCTGCCGGATCCCTTGGCGCCCGTGTGGAAAGCGGCTACGCGGGAGGTTCGATGGGTGAGCGTCACGGGAGCGATCCGGAGCGCGAAGCGGTCGACGAACCCGCCACGGCGGACAAACCTCCGTCGTCGACCCGCGAAGACGAGGCACCGCCCCCGAGCCGCCCAAGCTGGTTCGAGCGGCGTTCCTCGGAGAGATTCGACGTGACGTGGTCGGTGGATTGCGAGACAGAGGACACGTTCCTCTACGCCGCGATCACGAACATCTCGGAGCTCGGCATCTTCGTGCACACGACGGATCCCTTGCCCGTCGGCACGAGCCTCACACTCCGGTTCACCCCGCCAAACAGCGGAGACTCGTTCGTGCTCGAAGGAACGGTGCAGTGGATCAACGCGGTCCGCCCGCTCCACGACAACCCGAACCCCGGCATGGGCGTGCGCTTCGTGCACATCACGGCCGCCGAGCGCGAGCGCCTCGTCGAGACGATCCGCACGATCGCGTACCTGCGCGAGGGCGCAGGACCGCCGTCGAACTGAGGGGCTCATCCGGGAGCGTGGAGCCGGGGCGCTGCCCCGGGCCCCGCGGGGGCTATCCGCCCCTCGACCCGGACCAGGGCAAGCCCTGGACCTCAGGTGGAAAAACTGCGCACCGCGCAGTTTTTCCAGCAGGTCGGTGGCAAGACCTTGGAGGTCGGTTTCGAGCTTGAACCGTCAGCGCTGCGGTCTTGGCTGGCAACGTCGTCGCCTGTCTTGACCAGGCCCGTTCGATGAACTGCGCATCGCGCAGTTCATCGACCCCGAGTCCAGCGCTTGCGCTGGTCCGGGTGCAGGGGCGGACAGCCCCTGCTGGGGTCTGGGGCAAAGCCCCAGCGAAGCGCCTGTGAGGGAGTCCTACAGCCCGATCGGGAGTGGGAAGCGGCGCACGTACACGCCGAAGTGGCTGGGGCTGTCGTCCTGCCAGCCGATGGCGACGAAGCCTGCGCCTCCGATCGCCACTGCGGGGCCCTTGCGGGAGCCGGTCGTGCCCTCGGGATCGGGGATGTTTGCGACGAATGCGTCGTTCTGGCCTGTGACGCTGTTGTAGCCGAAGCCTGATGTGCCTCCGATGAAGCGCGCGCCGATCGTGCCGCGCTCGTCCTCCCAGACGACCGTGAAGAAGCCGAGACCTGCGGCCACTTTGGGGTTCTGTTGCAGGCCGGCAGCCGTGGTGTTCACGGCCTTCTGATCCTCGGTGCCGGGGACGCGGCTGCCGTCTGCGTTGTAGCGCTGGAAGAAGATGTCGCCGCCTGCGTGCCAGACGATGATGAACTTTCCGTCGGGCAGCATTGCGACATCGGGCTGGTCTTGCAGACCCATCGTCGCGTCGTTCACGAGCTTCGGCGTGCCGACTTCGCCGTTTGGCTTGACGGCCACCATGACGATCCCGTCGCCGTCGCCGTCGCCCGCGCCTTGGTAGACGACCACCCAGCCGTCCTTGTTGCCTGCGACGCGTGGCGCCGAGCCGTTCGTGGCGATCGGGATCTCGCCCATCGCCGGCTCGAGATCTCCCGTCTTCTTCCAGATGCGACCGAAGACGCCGGTGCCGCGGTTCCATACGACGAGCGCGGCGTCTTCGGGCCCGCCTGCGACGTCGGGACGGATCTGCACGTCGCCGACCTGCGTGCTGATCTTGAGCGGAGGCGTGTCCGCGCAGCCCCACTCGTTCTGGGCGTTCAGGTAGATGTGGTAGTTGTTCGTCGCTTCCTGATCACTCGCGTACACGATCGCCACGTGGTTCAGGCCGACGGGTGCGAGCGAAGGATCACGCTGAACGAGCGGGGGTCCTGACGCGGGCAGGGTGGTGCAGCGCGCGGGGAGCTGGATCTGCTGCGAGAGCGGGTAGGGCTTTTCGATCGGGTAGAGATCTGCGGCGAGGAAGCGCATCAGGATGTCGCCGCCGCCGCTGCCCGTGGTGCTCATGTATGCGGTGCGCAGCGCGTTTTTCGTCGCGTCGATGCCCGGGCAAAACTCCATCGCGAGGTGCGTCTTCGTGCCTGGCCCGTCGTTGTCGAGCGCAGGTGGCACGGTGTTCTTCACGGAGAGCAGGATCTCCTGCGCCGTGCAGTCGCACCGACAAACCGCGTCCGGCGCGATGCCGCCGCATGTCTCGGCGGGGCTGCCGTCGCAGGCCAATGCCTTCTCGGGGCCGAGGTCGCACTGCTCGCCGGTGCCGACCGCGCCGTCGTTGCAGCACGCGGGCGGCGTGTACCGCTGCACCTTGATCGTCACCTCGAGCGGGTCTTGATCGACCTTCTCCAGCGCGCAGCCCTCGGCGAGCACGCCTGCACTGCCCTCGGCCGTGACGGCGAAGATCTTCTCGGCTCCGTCGCGATCGAGCTCGATGTCTTTGCACCACGTGACGCCCTCGCCGCAGCCGCTCTTCTGAAGCTCGAACGTCTGCACGGCGTCGCCCGTGGGCGCGTTCTCGACGCGGCCCGTCGCGGGCGTGCACGTTGCGTTGCCCTTGTCGAAGACGCGGAGCGTGACGCTCGTCGCCGTGTCGAGGAGCCCCTGGGGCGCCATCATGACGAGGCCCACGTTGGCGGGTGTCTCGGCGCAAGCGCCCACGGCAACGGCCACGGGCAGGGCAGGAACGAGGCCCAAGAAAAGGCGTGATCGGCGCATACGCCGAGTCTAGCGGGTCGCGGCCCCGTTTCGGGAGGCCGTTGATGGCCTGGTCAGAAGCCGGCGTTGCTTGGGGCGGGCTGGTAGGAGCGTTTCGGCGCGGCGGTCACGTTGCGGCCCGGGCCACCCCCCGGCGCGGCCTTGTCCGCGTTCACCTCGTCTTCCAGGGGCGCGGCCGCTGCGGGCTTGCCGGCGGGCGCGCCTGCGACCGTCGAGGTCGCGGCCGGAGGCGCGGCCGGAGCCGGCGCGGCGGCGCGGTTTGCCATGACGCCGCCCCCGGCGTTGTTCGTCTGCGCCGCGGGCTCGCTCTCCTTCAGCGCTTCCTCGGCGCGCGCCTTGTACCCATCGCTCTTTTTGAGCGCGGAATAGAGCTCTCTTGCGCGATCCGTGTTGCCGAGGCTGCGCTGGCACTGCGCCGCTTCCCACATCGCGTCGGCGGCTTGCGGCGTGCCCGGGTAACGCGCGCCGACGTCGTCGTACAGGCGGAGCGCCGCATCGCAGCCAGAGCCGTCGCGCGTGGCTCGCGCCTCGGCGAGCGCCTTCCCCGCGCCGTCCGCGTCCTTCGTCGCGACCTTGTCCGCCGCGTCGTCCTTGCCCTTCTTCCCGCTCTCTGCGGCCTCGGCGGCGGCAGGCATGGGCGCCGCGGCCATGGGCGGGGGCTCTGTCGGAGCGGCCGCTTGCGAGAGATCTCCCTCGTCCGGCGCGGGAACGCCGCGCTCCGTCACGCGCACCGGCGTGATCCCGACCGTCCCGGGTTTGGCGCGGAGCAAGAGCAGGCTCGATCCAATCACCAGGAAAAACAGCGCGGCCATCGCGAGCTGCGGCCGCATCGCGTGGCTGCCGGCCCAGGCCAGGGCGCGCAGCGCTTTGCGGTGCCAGGGCGTCGTGCGTTGCGCGTCCGTCACGGCGGCGAGGATGCGATCTTCGAGGCCGGGGCTCGGCTCCTCGAGCGGCAGCATCGCGACCTCGCGCGTCGCGCGGAGCCCGTTCCAGGCCTCGCCGCAGCGCGCGCAGGACTCCACGTGTCGGCGGAGCGCCGCGTACGTGAGCTCGTCGAGCTCCTCGTACAGCGCATCCATCACGACCTGGTCGAACTTCTGGCAATCCATGGGAGCACCTTGCCCGGCGGTTATCGCAGGGCTCGAGCGTAGTCCTCGTACTCGGCGAGCGCTTCCTGCAAGCGCTCGAGGGCGTATCGCATCCTGCTCTTGACGGTATTTTCCGGCACCCCGGTGATCTCGGCGATGTCCTTGAACGGCACGTTGCCGATCTCCCGCAAAAGAAAGACCTCGCGTTGCTCGGGGGGCAACCGCTCGACGGCGTGGGTGATCCGATGCCCGAGCTCGGCGCCGATCGCGACCCGCTCGACCGAGGCCGTCGGGTGCGCGTCGGCCGTGCGCTCGGCGAGCGTCGGGCCCTCCTCGCCGCTTCCCGTGCTCGTGGCCTGATCCAGCGACGGATGCCGCCGTAGTGCGGCCTTCCGCAGGTGGTCGATGCAGACGTTCCGGGCGATGGCGTAGGCCCACGTGGAGAAGCGGGCCTCGTGCTTGAAGTCGGCCGCGTTCTGCACGATTTTGACGAACACGTCCTGCACGAGATCCTCGGCGATCTGGGGCGCGCGGACCTGGCGAAGGATGAAGTTGTAGACGTTCGTCTTGTGCCTGCGGACGAGACCGGCGAACGCCGCTCGGTCACCACCCTGGAACCGCATCATCAGGACCTCGTCGGTCACCTCCTCGCGCGAGATGCTCGCCATCGTCACCTCCTCGTTCCTCGCGCGTCCGCGGACGCGGGCGAAAGGGGGCCGTGGCGACGATCGAGCTGGGGTTTGGGGCGAAGGGCGCCCTCAGGCGACCCGAAGCCCCAAGCGTCGAACTGCTCCATGGGACGCGCGACGGGGCCCGAAGTTCTGATCGGAGGGGGTCGTCGCTGCACGACGCCACCTTACCGGATCGGGACACGGGCGGAGCCGCGAAGTTTGGGTGGAAGGGCCCCTCGGAAAGACCTCGCGCCGGGGCGGATACGGAGCGCCAGCAAATTCACGCCACGTCACGTCCCGGTGACGCGCGGGGTCCTCGGTTGCATCGGCGCGCTCCCGGAACGTACACTTGGCGAAGGCCGGCAAGCATGGCCGGGCGACAGCGCGTCCTCCCGCCTTCCTTCGACGATGGGGTTGGTCTTCATGCGATTGCTCCCGAAGACGCTCGCCGTGACCTTCGCGGCAACCTGGCTGACCGTGGCGCCTGCGTTCGCCCAGGCCCCGACGGCGCCACCGCCGGCCCCAGGCCTCGGCGCGCTCCAGGCCGTTCCGCCCGGCCAAACCCCGCTCCCCGCAGCGCCGACGCAGCCCGGCACGCAGCCGCCGCCGGTGCAGCAACCGCCGATGCAGCCCGCGCCGATGCAACCCGGCATGCAACCTCAGCCGCAGCCCGGTCTTCAGCCGCAGCCGCCGATGCAACCCGGCATGCAACCCGCGCCTCCCACGGGCATGCCCGGCGCGCAGCCCGCCCCCGGCGCGCAGCAGCCCGCGCCCGGCATGGACGGACAGACGTACGCGGTGCGCCTGCGGGATCTCGAGCAACGCATCGACGAGCTGAAGGAGCAGATCCGCCGCAGCCACACGCGGCTCTCGTTGCTCAGCGACACGATCCTGTCGAGCGGCGGCGCCGGATCGCGCGCGAACCTCAAGTACACGAACGAGCTCTCGGGCGCCTTCAAGATCACGCGCCTGCTCGTCGTCCTCGACGGCGCCGTCCAGTACAACAAGACCGATCAGACGGGCGCGATCGCGGAGGCCGGCGAGATCCCGATCTTCAACGGCTCGATCCCACCCGGTGATCACACCGTGCAGGTCCTCGTGAACCTGCAGGGCAACGGCTACGGCGTCTTCTCGTACATGCGCGGCTACCGGCTCGAGGTCCGCTCGAACCACTCGTTCACCGCGCTCGAAGGCAAGACGATGACGCTGCAGATCGTGTCGTTCGAGAAGGGCGGCGTGACCACGCCGATCGAGGAACGCCCCGCGGTGCGGTTCGTCGAGAAGGTCACGCAAGGGCTCTCGGATCCGAACGCCCCTGCGGGCGCGCCGGCGCCGCAGGGCGTCGCCAAGTGATCGATCTCCGGAAGGCGCACGCATGAACGGCACACGCGGTTTCCGCACGCGGAAGGCGCTCCTCGCGGGCATCGTCGCGGCCTTCGCGGCCCTCGCGCCGAGCCTCGCCCACGCGCTCGACGCCGAGCAGGCGATCACCACGGCCTCGCAGCAGGTCACGATCGCGACGAACGGCCTGCGGGCGATCGAGGACGCGATCCAGAAGTCGAAGGGCCGCGAGCGCACGCCTGCGCAGCGCATCGCCGACGCGGTGCTCCTCGTGGGCTCGAAGGACTGGGATCGCGCGGCGACGCTGCTAAACGAGATCATCGAGAAGTACCCCGAGCACCCGACCGCGTACCCCGACGCGCTCTCGCTCCTCGGCGAGACGTACTTCCAGTCGCGTCAGTACCTCTCGGCGCGGCGCATCTACTTCAAGATCACCGATCGCGCGCAGGAGCCGCGCTTCTTGTCCTACCAGGGCAAGGCGCTCGAGCGGCTCGTCGACATCGCGATGCGCACGAAGGACTACCGGCATCTCGACGACGTCTTCGCCGCGATGACCCGCCTGCCGCCGGCTGCGGTGACGAGCGGGATCTCGTACGCGCGGGGCAAGGGCCTCGTCGTGAAGAAGGACTGGGCGGGCGCGAAGGCGGCGCTCGCGTCGGTCGATCCGAAGAGCGAGTACGCGCATCAGGCGGGATATCTGCTCGGCGTCGTGGCCGTGAAGGAGGCGACGCCGCCGCCGGTCCCGCTCGCCGAGGGCGAGGTGCCGCCGCGCGCGCCGCGGAGCCGCTACGTCGCGGCGATCGATCAGTTCCGCAAGGTCACGCAGCTCCCGCCGGACTCGAACGATCACGAGCGGGTGATCGACATGGCGTGGCTCGCGATCGGGCGGCTCTTCTACGAGTCGGATCAGTGGGCGCAGGCCGTGGAGGCGTACAACCACATCGACCGATCCTCGCCGGAGTTCGGGACGATGCTGTACGAGCTCGGCTGGGTGTACGTGCGTCTCGGCGACGTCGAGCGCGCGCAGCGGGCCCTCGAGGTCCTCTCCGTCGCGGATCCGAACAGCCAGAACATCGCGGACGGCTCGCTCCTCCGCGCCGATCTCATGCTCCGCGCGGGCCAGTTCGAAAAATCGCTCAAGGTCTACGAGGGCGTCCGCGCGAACTACGATCCGATGCGCGCGCGGGTCGACGCGTTCCTCGGCGCGACCAGCGATCCGGCCGTCTACTACGACAAGCTGAGCCAGGAGCAGCTCGACGTCCTCGATTCGAGCTCGGGCCTGCCCACGCTGGCGATCCAGTGGGCGCGCGAGGCGGAGGACGGCCCGGCCGCGTTCGCCGTGATCGAGGGCATCGCGCAGTGCCGTGAGCTCATTCAGCAGTCGAACGATCTCATCGAGAAGCTGAACGCGGTCGTCGCCTCGACGAACCGCGTCCGCGCCTTCCCCGAGCTCAAGGCGGGCGAGGAGAAGGCGCTCGGGCTCATCAACCGCGTGGGCCTCGCGCGGCTCGCGATCGGGCAGGGCATGGACGAGGTCGAGTCCTCGGCGCTCTCGGGTGAGATCGGGCAGGTGCGCGCGCGCCGCCGCTCGCTGGAGAAGCGGCTCGGGGTGATCCCGGTCAACGACTCGGATTTCCAGGAGCGCGAGGGGCAGGCGCTCAAGCAATGGAATGGCGCGTCGCAGTCGATCCAGCGCATGACGCTCGAGGTGGACTCGCTCCAGGCGCAGGTGAACGGGCTTCGGCGCATGCTGCGCGAGGCGCCGCAGGCGGGCGTCGTGCGGGATCCGGCGGCGGTCGCGCGGTTCGAGCAGGAGCTCGCCGTGCACGAGCGGGATCTCGCGGCGTACCGCAAGCACATCGCGGATCTGCGCAAGCTCGTGGGCGCGGGCAAGATGCAGGTCGGCTTCGGCGATCAGCGCTTCATCGAGGACGCGCAGGTGCGACAGGCGTACCGCGAGGCGATCCTGCGCGAGGTGCAGCTCGCGATGGCAGGGCAGGGGGGCGCGTCGCTCGCGGCTTATGCGAAGCGCGTCGCGCCGATCTTGCAGAAGGGTGACGAGACGGACGCGAAGGTGTTCGCGGCGCTGAGTGATCTCGAGCGCGAGGTCGCGCGGAGGACGACGGATGTGCGGGCGATCCTGGCGCGCGAGACGGCCGCGGTGGTGGGATACGAGGTGGAGCTCGAGCGGCTCGACAAGGAGGCGCGCGGCGTCGTGGGCGAGGTGGCCATGCGGAACTTCGGCCTCGTGCGCGACAGGCTGCGGAGCATCGTCTTGCGCGCGGACGTGGGCATCACCGAGGAGGCGTGGGAGGTGCGCGAGGAGCAGATGACGCGCGTGCGCAGCCTGCGCGTCGAGCGAGCGCGCGAGGAGAAGCTCTTGCGGGAGGAGCTCGACGAGGTCCTCGACGACAGCGGCGCGCCCGAGACGGAGGGCAAATGAGCGTGCTTCGTCGTTCCTCGTCGCGGTCGGGTCGCGGCGCGTCGTCGATCCTCGCGCTCCTCGTGGCGACTTGCGTCGCAGGCAGCGCCGCGTCGCAGCCGCAGCCGTTTCCTCCGACGTCTGCGCCCGCCGCGCCGCCGACAACTCCGCCGACGTCCGCGCCGACGGCGCCCACCGCCGCGGTGCCCACGGCGCCTACGGGCACGACGCCGACGGCTCCATCGAGTGCAGCGCCACCGACCTCCGCGCCTCCGACGTCCGCCCCTCCAGCGACGTCCGCGAGCGCGCCGCCCATCCCGCCGCCCACGCCCGCGTTCAAGCCGCGCGTGCAGGCGCCACCGCCGCCGCCTCCCACGCCCGAGCAGGTCGCGGTGCTCGCGGAGCTGGAGAAAGAGGCCGCGGCCTACGAGCAGGCCGCGCGCGACTACCGCTCCTCGATCACGCGGATCATCCAGCAGCACTACGAAGAGCGAAGGCGCCGCGTCATCGCCGCCCTCGATCGCGAGATCGACGTCGAGCAGAGGGATCTGAAGACGGCGCGCGAGGAGGCGATCCGCCGCCTCGAAAAGTTCGTCGAGACGTACAGCGGCCGGAACGCGCACCCCGAGAGCACGCCCACGGCCATGTTCCGCCTCGCGGCGCTTTACGAGGAGCGTGCGCGTGAGGACACGGACCTCGCCGACGATCTCGCCGTCGGCCTCCGGCCCGCGATCGCGCTCTACAAGCGCATCATCCGCGAGTTCCCGCAGTACAAGGAGCTCGCCGGCGTCTACTACTACCTCGGCCACGCGCTGAACGATTCGGCGCGGATCTTCGAGGCGCAGCAGGTCTTCCGGTCGCTCGTTTGCCACGACCGTTACCCGTACCCCGTTCCTACGGATCCGAAGGATCCGACGCGCGACACGGTCGGCAAGCTCCCGCAGGATCACGATCGCGACTACTGGCTCGGCTGGGAGGCGCGGCATCCGATCCCCATCGGCGAGGCCGCGAAACGCAAGGCTGCGCAGCCCCCGCCGAAGAAGACGAACGGCAAGGGGAAGGGCAAAGCGAAGGAGCCCGAGCCCGAGCCGGAGGCGCCGGCGATCGAGGACGAGCTCGTCTTCGTCAACCCGTACCCCGATGCTTGCAAGCCGATCCCGCAGAAGGTCGCGGAGGGCGCGGAGCCGCGGTACCTCGCCGAGGTCTGGTGGCTCATCGGCGACTACCACTTCAACGAGATCGATCCCGGCGGCGGTCCCTTCAGCTTGAACCGCGCCGAGATCGCGTACACGCGATCGCTCCAGTACAAGAAGCCGCCCGTCTACGGCGTCGCGATGTACAAGCTCGCCTGGACGTACTTCAAGCAGCTCCGCTACGAGACGAGCGTGCGGCAGTTCGTCGAGCTGCTCAAGTACACCGACGAACAGGAAAAACTCACGGGTGATCCGGGCACGGATTTCCGCGGCGAGTCGTACACGTACATCGCCGGCGCGCTCACGTTCCTCGACTTCACGGGGCCCGCCGCGGACGAGCCCTTCGTCCCGCGCAGCGACATCCTCGACCTCGAGCAGGACCCGCGGATCCGCGAGCAGAAGATGCGCGTCGCGATCGAGCGCGTGCAGAACGCGTCGTTGATCCCGCAGGATCGCAAGTGGACCGTGGAGATCTACAAAGCGCTCGCGGCCGAGTTCAAGGAGCTGAACCAGTACCGCAACACGATCGAGGTCTCGGAGCTCATCCTCAAGAAGTGGCCGATGCACCGCGACGCGCCGGTCATGCAGGCGCAGATCGCGGACATCTACGACACGCTCACGGGGCAGTCGCGCGAGGGCACGGCCGAGCGCGCGGAGAACGCGGCGAAGGCCCTCGACGCGCGCACGAAGCTCGCGAACTACGTCGGCAAGACGCCGTGGGTCGAGGCGAACAAGGACGACATCGAGGCCATCCAGACCGCCGAGCGCCTCGTGCGCGGCGGCCTCAGGCGCGCCGCGGCCGATCACACGAACGCGGGCAGCGCGCTCGTGAACGCGGCGATCCAGAGCGGCGAGCAGGAGACGCGCACCAAGCTCTTCGAACGCGCGCTCTCCGAGTACCGCATGGCCGCGCTCGGCTGGCAGGGCGTCCTGCAGGAGGACGAGAACGCGCCCGACGCTTACGACAGCCGCTACTGGCTCGCCGACGCGAACCACATGGTCGTGGTGATCCAGGTGGCGATGGATCGCTCGCCGACGGCCGACGAGGTCGAGACGGCGAGGCGCACCGCCGTCGACGTCCGCGACTCGAACGAGGACGACAAGCACCTGCAGCCCGCGGCGTTCATGGTCGTCGACACCGCGTACCAGGCGCTGCTCGACCAGTACAAGCTCTACAAGCGCACGGGCGGGCAAGAGGGGATCGAGCAACGCACGGGCCTCAAGATCGTCACGGAGAACGACAAGCAGAAGGTCGTCACCGAGGAGCTGCCGAAGGTCGTCAAGGACGCGGTCGCGGCGCGTGACGAGTACATCCAGCGCGTGCCTCCGGCGAGTGATCTCTCGACGCGGGATCCGCAGACGAACCAGGACCAGAAGAACAGCGATCTCTACGCGTACCAATCGGCCGAGTTCTTTTTCCTCTACGGCAACTTCCCCGAGGCGCGCCGCAGGCTCGAGCCGATCTACGCCGAGCAGTGCGGCAAGACGCCGTTCGGCTACCTCGCCTGGGAAAAGCTCACGACGATGGCGAACCTCGAGAACGACGTGCCGCGCTCACGCGCGCTCGCCGAGGCCGCGATGACGAAGAGCTGCGCCGTGAGCGAGGAGCAGAAGCTCAAGGAGACGGGCATCGCCCAGCCCACGATCTCGCGCGGCTACTACGTCGACGCCGCGGCGAAGTTCGAGAAGGCCGAGAAGATGCCCGACGGCCCGGAGCGCGTCGCGGCGTGGCGTGAGGCAGCGGCGCTCTACCGCGTCGCGCTGGAAAAGGCGCCGGCGCGGGACGAGGCGCCCGAGGCCGCGATGAACGGCGCGTACTGCTACAAGCAGGTCGGCGACTACGACCAGGCCATCGACATGTACTCGCTCTTCATCAAGGAGTACGGGAGCGAGGCGAACCTCTCGAAGCTGGAGAAGGGCGACGATGCCGCGAAGCCGCCGAAGCCCGCCGATCCGAAGCGCTACGCCGAGCGCGTGAAGTACCTGAAGCAGGCCTACGACGCGCTCAGCGCGGCGTACGTGCTCTTCTTCAACTACCGCGCCGCCGCCGAGACGTACGACACGATCTCGCGCAACGCCCGCTTCGAAAAGCCCGCGCGGCGAGAGGCGGCCCGGAGCGCGGTGCTCCTCTACGCGAACGTGGGCGAGCGCGATCGCGTGATCGCCTCGCGGAATGCGTTCCTGAACCTCGAGGCGCCCGTCGAGCAGAAGGCCGAGATCGACTACATCGTCGCGTCGGCCGACCTCAAGGCGTGGGACGAGAAGGGGCTCGACGAGGGCGCGAACAAGGCCGCGCGCGTCAAGGCCATGGACGCGATGGAGGGTTACTACGAGATGAACCGCCTGACGCCGGCGGCCACGCCGTTCCTCGTCCAGGCGGCCTACCACGCGGCGAAGATGCGCAAGGCGGCCGGTGATCCGAAGGCGTTCGAGTGGTGCCGCAACACCATCTCCGCGTTCGACAAGTTCAAGTCGTTCGCCGCCGTCGACGGCAAGAAGGCGCTCGGCACGATGCAGGCCGACATGGCCGCCGAGTGCGCGTACGGCGTCATCAACGACCGGCTGCGGCAGTCGTGGGATTACGACGCCGGCCACCATCGCTACGCCGGCGTCATCGACAAGGTCGTCAAGACGTACTCCGACGACCTCAAGAAGGCGGGCGACACGCACTTCAACGATCTGCAGTCGGTGATCAAGACGTACGAGTCGCGCGCCTTGTCCGTCGCGGCCTTCGCGCGGCAGGGCTCGCTCTACGACTCGTGCCGCACGGGCCTCTACAACACGCGACCGCCGGGGCTCAAGCTCTACACGGACCGCGAGGAGAAGCTCCTCAAGCTCGCGGAGACGAGCGATCGCGAGGACCTGCAGGAGACCGCGGACGCCATCCGCCAGAAGCGCCGCGAGCAGTGGCGCGAGGCGCGCGAGCGGCTCCTCAACGACGCCGACCGCGCCATGATCAAGTTCTACGTGCAAGCCGTGGTCTACGCGCGGGCGTGGAACGTGCGAAACCCCGAGGTCGACCACGCGATCCAGAGGCTCGCGTTCTTCACGGACATCCTCGGCGACGCGAAGATCCGCGACATGAGCCAGGGGATCATCGATCCCGAGACGGGGCAGCCGTTCCAGTACCAGGACGGCATGTTCCTCCGCACGCGGCCCGGCATGGCGCCCGCGCTCCAGCCCGACGGCTTGCCCGCGCCGCTCCCGGTGACGTTGCCATGAAGCGTTCGCCTCGTCTGGTTTTCGCGGCTCTCGCATGCGCGCTCGTGCCGCTCCTCGCGGTGGCGTGCGAAGAGACGACCTCGCAGCAGAAGCCGCAGACGCCGCCGCAACCCTCGGCCGCGTATCCGTATGGCTCGAACGGGATGAACCCGTGGGGCCAGCAGATGGGCCAGCCCCCGCCGATGGTGGGCATGAGCCCCACGCCGAGCCTCACGCCGAGCGCGCCGCCGACGCTCTCGGCCGCGCCGCCGCCGCCCCCGCCCGCGCCGCTCCCGCCGGCCGCGGCGGGGCCTTACCAGCAAGGCATGGCCGCGTTTGCTGCGGGGGATCTCAACGCGGCGAAAGGCCTCTTCCAGCAGACCATCCAGGCCGATGCGCGGGCGCACCACGCGCACTACTCGCTCGGCGCCGTGCAGGAGCGCCTGCGCGAGCCCGAGGCCGCGGCGAGCTACCAGAAGGCCCTCTCCATCACGCCCGACTACGAGCCCGCGATCATCGCCTACGCGATGCTGCTCGCGCGGAAGGGCAACCTCGCGGAGGCCGAACGTCTGCTCACGGAGAAGCGCGCGATCATGCCGCGCTCCGCGGCGGTCACGGCCACGCTCGCCGAGGTGAAGAGCCTGCAGAAGGACACCGGCTCGGCGCAGCGCCTCGCGCAGGAAGCGCTCAAGATCAACCCGGACTACCGGCCCGCGATGGTCGTGATCGCCCGCGACCACTACCGCAACCGCAGGCTCGATCTCGCGCTTTACGCGCTGCAGGCGATCCTCGACGGCTTCGGCACGGACAACCCTCCGCGCGACAAGGAGAACCCCGAGGCGCTGCTCCTGCGTGGGCTCATCCTGCGCGAACAATCCCAGCGCGCGGGCGCGATGGACAACTTCCGCCGCGCCGTGCAACGCAGGCCCGATCTCGTCGAGGCGCGCGTGCAACTCGCCGCGATGCTGCTCGAAGCGGGCAACGGCCAGGAGGCGCTCCCGCTGCTCGAAGGCGCGGTCCGCTACGATGGCGACAACCTCCCCGCGCACCTCGCGCTCGGCGACACGTATCGCTTGCTCGGCCGTTACGGCGACGCGAAGCGCGAGTTCGAGTGGGTGCTCGCGCGTGACGCGTCGATGCCGCAGGTCCACTACGACCTCGGACTGCTTTACCTCTTCGCGCCGAGCGTCCCGGGCATGTCGGCGAAGCAGCAGGTCGCCGAGGCGATCGTCGAGCTGAAGAAGTACCAAGAGCTCCGGCGCAAAGGAGAGCGCGACGACTCCGAGGAGCTCCTCCAGCGCGCGAAGCTCAAGGAGGGCGAGCTCGCCGCCGCGGCCGCTGCGGCTGCCGAGGCGCCCGCGCCCGTGGCTTCGCTCCCGAGCGCGCCGACCGACGCCGATGCAGGCGCCCCGGACGCCGCCGCGCCTCCGTCGAACACGGCGCCTGCGAACTCCGCGGCCCCGCCGCCTACGAACTCCGCGGCCCCTCCGCCTGCGAACTCCGCGGCTCCTCCGCCTGCGAACTCAGCGGCCCCGCCGCCTGCGCCTGCGCCTTCGGACAGCAGCTCCGCCGCGCCCGCGCCGCCGCCTGCGCCGCCGCCCGCACCGGCGCCCACGCCGACGAGCACCATCGTCGCGCCCTTCTCCACGCCGCCTCCGGGCTTCTAGGCAGATGGACGGCGCACGCCAGACGAGGCATCTTGTGGAACGGAGGTCGCGCATGCGGAGAGCGATGCTGATCCTCGCCGGGCTCGTGGTCCTCGGTTCGTCCGTACGAACCGCGGAGGCCCAAGAAAAGGACAAAAAACCTCGCGGCGCGATCACGCTGTCGGAGGTCACGATCACCGGCCGCATCGAAAAGCCGATCGCCGCTGTCGACGTGAGCCGCATCCAGCCCAAGCTCACGCTCGCCGAGCTCCGGCAGCCGTTCCTCGATCGCATCGAGGAGGCCATCTTCAAGGATCCTTTCTGATCCAACGATCCCGCCTCGACGCTTGATTCTCGCGCTCGGCGTTCTCGTCACCTCGGCCTCCGTGCTCCTCGCGTGGTCGCACCTCACGCGCGTCCGACGCGCGACCTCCGGCAAGACCGCCGAGCTCCTCGTCGCGCTGAAGCGCATCCCCATGCAAGAACGCGCCGCGGCCCTCGCCGCGCGTGCGCCGGAAGGAAGCGCCGAGCGCCGCCTCGCCGCGTTGATCGTGGCGTCCGACGAACCCTCCGACGACGCACGCAGCGCCGCCGTCGACGAGCTCCTCGCCGAGATCGAGCTCGCCCTCGAAGCGAGCGCATCCTGGCCCGGCGCCGCCACGCGCATCGCCGCCTATGGAGGCCTCCTCCTCGCGGTGATCACCGTCCTCCTGCGCCCCGGCTCGATCTCGTTCGCCGCGCCCGCGCTCCTCGTCCTCGGGCTCGGCGGCGCGGCCACGTGTGCGGCCCTCGGCCGGCGCGCCCGCGAGCTCGCCGACGACCAGCGAAGAGCCGTGGACGCGCTCGTCGACGCCCTCGGCCTGCGCGAGCGCATCGCCCCGGGCGCTCCCCCGCGAGCGCCTCGGCCGGGCCGAAGACGCGGTGCGTGAGCCGTGTGCTTTACCGATCTGCCGCCCTTGTGTACCCTTCCGTTGAAACTTCCGTGTCGGCTGGGCGTCTTCATCGCCCCAGGCGGAGGCCCTTTTCATGACGCAGACGACGACGCAGACGGGTTCCGGGACGAAGCCCGGTCAGATGACCGCGGTCATGCGGGCCATGAACCAGGCGACGGGCCCGAAGGTCCTGCGCGTCGGGGTCGTCCAGGGCGGCAAGGTGATCGAGGAGCGCATCATCAAGCAGCGCACCCACGTCACCATCGGCCCCAGCGAAAAGAGCATGTTCGTCACGCCGAGCAAGAACGTGCCGCCGAGCTTCCGGCTGTTCGAGCTCGTTGGAAACGAATACGCGCTGAACTTCCTCGAAGGCATGGCCGGCCGCGTCGCCCTGAAGACCGGCGTGAGTGACCTCGCCTCGCTGAAATCGCAGGCCAAGAAGGTCAGCTTCGGCCAGGTGCAGGCCTTCCAGGTGCCGCTCAGCGACGACGCCCGCGGCAAGATCGTCGTCGGCGACACGACCTTCCTCTTCCAGTTCGTCGCCGCGCCGCCGCCCCAGCCGAAGCCGCAGCTCCCCGCCTCGGTGCGCGGTGGGTTCGTCCAGTCGATCGACTGGACCACCACGATCATCGCGGCGTTCTCGTTCCTCCTGCACTTCGGCGCCGTCGGCACCATCTACTCGGACTGGATGGATCCGCTCGTGAACGACGAGGTCGACGTCGCGCAGATCCTCGAGACCGTGCGCAGCTTGCCCCCGCCTCCGCCGGTCGAGCAGCCGAAGGAGACCGACACGCAGCCCACGCCGGCCTCGACCGCGCCCGCCGAGGCGCCGAAGCCTTCGGCAGGCGCGTCCGCGGCGAAGGGCGCGGGCGGCGGCAAGATCAGCGACACGCGCGCGTCCGCGATCGCGAACGAGCTGAACCAGCTCGACATGCAGATGCTCGGCGCCCTGAACGCCGCGGGCAACGCGACGGCCGGCGTCCTCGATCGCGGCGACGTCCCGCTCGGCCTGCTCGACAACGCGGCCGCCTCGGGCGCGGGCGCGGGCCTCGGCGGCATCGCGGGCCTGAACCTCGGCGGCGCGGGCGGCGGCACGGTGCGCCCCGGCGCGGCCGGCGGCGGAGGACTCGCGAGCATCGGCGACACGCAGGCCGCGGCCGCGTCGAGCGCGCAGGGCGCGGCGAAGACGGTCAAGGGTCCGACGGGCAGCGCGAACGTCGGCGGCGCAGCGGTCTCCGGCGGCAACGTCGCGAACGCTTCGTCCGTCGTGGCCGGCATGGCCGCGGGCTTCCGACGTTGTTACAACCGAGGCTTGCAGGCCGACCCGACGATGAAGGGCTCGGTGCGCATCACCGCGAAGATCGGCCCGAACGGCGAGGTCCTCTCCGCGTCGCCTTCGGGCGGCGGTGGCCTCTCGGGCGACGTCATTTCCTGCGTCGTGGCGCGTGTCCAGAGCGCGCAGTTCTCGCCTCCCGAGGGCGGCGGCGCGACCGTCGTCATCCCTGTCTCGTTCGTCAGCCAGTGACCCTGCGCCTCGATCCTGCTCGCGTCCGGGGCGCGTGAATGTTCCTCCCCCGCGCCGCAACAGAACGTCCGAGAGACCCCCACGAGAGCCTCGCAAACGGCTGGATTTCACGGGGTTTCTTCGCCTGCTCGCGTTGACAGGTGCGCTTGCCCGCTTCTATAGTGACCCCGTCTGGCCCCCTTCGGAGGACTTCGATGCAGCGAGAACGGATGTTCGGCTTCGGCGCGCTTTGCGCGCTTTCGCTGCTCGTCGGGGCCGGCATCGCGTCCGCGCAGGCGCAAGGCGCGCCCCCTGCGTCGCCCGACACGAACGCGGGCCTTCAGCGTCAGGTCACGTTGACGCCCGCGCAGCAGCTCCAGGAGACGGACACGTACCTCGCCCGCATGGAGAGCGCGCGCAGCGTCGTGCGTCGCCTGCTCGAAGAGGCGCGCGCGCAGCGCGACGTGGTCAAGACGCTCTGCCTGAACGACAAACTCAACCAGATCGACGTGACGCTGCGCAGCGCGCGCGAGCGCAGGCAGGCGCTCGATCTCGCGGTGAAGCGCGACGACGCGGATCTGTCGTCCCACGAGTTCACGATCCTCGGCGTCCTGCGGCAGCGCGTCGAGCAGCTCACGGCCGAGGCGAACCAGTGCATCGGGAAAGACGCCGACATCCTCGGCGAGACGTCGACCGTCACGCAGATCGATCCCGGGATCCCCGACGATCCGGCGTTTTACCCGCCTCCCATCATCGTCCAGGAGCCGCCGCCCTCCGCGAGCGTGATCAAGTGACGCGTTGGTCCGGACCGCCCGAGCCTCACCTGATCCCATGAAGACGCGCGGCCTCGTTCAACGTTTGGGGCATCGGATCGCCTCGGGCGTCCTGCGCCCCAAGCCCCTGGCTGCGGCTCTCGCCCTCGCGAGCCTCGCGCCCGCCACGGCGTTCGGTCAGGACCAACCCTGGCTCGCCGATCGCCGCTTCACGGTGGGCCCGGGTTACCGCGTCGGCGACTACGAGCTGCACCCGGGCGTCGCGCTCGAGTTCGGCTACGACTCGAACTTTTTCATGCGCGCGAGCGAGGGCGATGCGCCCGGCGATCCCGTGGGCGCGATGCGCCTGCGCGTGACGCCGTCGTTCTCGTTCTCGACCCTCGGCCCGCAGCGCAAGGGCGGCTCCACCACGCAGGCCCTGCCCACGGCCGAGTTCACCGGCGGGATCTCGCTCACCTACAACGAGTTTTTCCCGGTCTCCGGCCCGCAAGAGGGCAAGGACCGGATGTGGCAGCAGCGCAACCTGAGCGGCCTGTTCGACGTGCGCCTGAACATCCTGCCCTCGCGGCCCTGGTCGGGATCGATCTACGCGAGCGTCGGGCGCCTCATCCAGGCCCCGCAGGAGAGCCTGCTCAACGACGCCGGCGACGGCTACGAGAGCTACAACCGCTTCACGCCGAACGTGGGCGCCGAGCTCGCGTGGAACCCGGGCAGCGGCCTGCTCGACTGGCGCATCGGCTACAACTTCGCCGGCACCGTCTTCGAGTCCAAGGACTTCAGCGGCCTGACGAACATCCACCACACCATCCAGACGCGGGGCCGCTGGCGCTTCCTGCCGCGCTCGGCGCTCCTCTACGACGCCCGCATCGGCATCATCCACTACCTCGATGCGGGCGCCAAAACGGGCTCGACGCCGCTCCGTGTGCAGCTCGGCTACAACGGCCTCATCACGAAGAACTTCGGCGCGCTGCTCATGGCCGGCTGGGGCGCGAGCTTCTACGACCCTCCCGCCGGCGATACGGCCGAGACCGTCGAGGACTTCGACAGCCTCATCGGCCAGGCCGAGATCCGCTACTTCCTCACGCCGAACCCGAGCTCCGATCCTCAGGCCGCGAGCACGACGCTCTCGTCCGTCTCGCTCGGCTTCACGCGCGACTTCTACGACGCGTACGTCGGTACGTTCTTCGAGCGCGATCGCGGCTACCTGAAGCTCACGTATTTCTTCGGTGGTCGCTTCGTCGTCATCGTCGACGCCGGCGTCGGCGCGCTCGTGAACCCGGCGATCCGCAGCCTCCCGAGCCCCGAAGAGCCCTGGACCGACATCCGCATCGACGCCTCGGGCTTCGCGGAGTACCGCTTCAAGGACGCCTTCGGCATCAACACGACGCTGCGCTACAACACGCGCATCAGCGACAACTGGTTCCAGATCCCCGAAGGCCGCGATTATCTCCAGTGGCAGCAATTCGAGGCCTATCTGGGCGCCCGCTGGCTCATGTGATGCGGAGGCGCGACCTCCTCGCGACGCTCGCGCTCGCCGCGCTTTTCGTCGCCTGCGGCGGACGCCCGCGCCCCGCGGATCTGCCAGCCCCCGTGAGCAATGCGACCGTCGGCGTGGGCGACGTGTTCGAGATGCGCATCGTGCGCGAGGACAACCTGCCCACGGCGTTCACGGTCGCGCCCGATGGCACGGTCGATCTGCCGTACATCAAGCGCCTCAAGGTCGCGGGGCTCGAGCCGCAGCAGATCGCCGAGGCGGTGCGCAAGCGGCTCATCGACGAGGAGATCCTGACCGACCCGATCGTGAGCGTGAGCGTGAAGGAGTACAACTCCAAGCGCGTCGAGGTGCTCGGCGAGGTGCAACGCGCGGGCTCGCTTCGCTTCGAGCCCGGCATGACGCTGCTCCGCGCGATCTCGCTCGCGGGCGGCTTCAACCAGATGGCCGCCCGCGACAAGGTCACGATCCGCCGTCAGGTTGGCGACAAGACGCGCGCCGTCGTCGTGAGCGTCGAGGACATCATCGACAACGCGATCCCCGACGTCCCGCTCCAGGCAGGCGACTCGATCAACATTCCGCAGCGTATGTGGTAGGTGCTCGACGCCCGGTTTGTCCGGGCGTCAATGCTTGCGGGACAAACGGAAGTGGCGCTTGCCCGTGGCGGGGTCGGTCGTCGGCGCCTCGATCTTGAGCATGCCGAGCGCGACCTCGCGGACGCGGCCGTCCTTCTCCTGCCGCAGCCGGATACGCTCGCCGTCGGAGCTCATGACCTCGCACTCGCCGAAGTGGAAGTGGCTCACGAGGTCCCCCGTCTCCGGGTAGACTTCGATGTCGTCGCGGTGCTGCATCGGCCGCGCAACCGGCGTCGGGGCCGAAGGGAGCTCGGCGGGCGCAGTCGGCGCGGCCGCGGGGAACGGGGCGGGTGCGCGGGGCGGCTCCGGATGCGTGATGCGCGGGGCAGGCGCCGCGGTGCGCGCCGGGGGAGGGGAGGGCGGCTGCGGTTGGGCCTGCGGCTGCGGTTGGGCTTGCGGCTGCGGTTGCGCCTGCGGCTGCGGTTGCGACGAGGCCGCTGCGGCGAAGGAGCGATCGTCGCCCTGTCGCACGAGTGCGACGTCGTCGAGCGCGGTCGCGAAGATTTCGAGCGAAAGAGCGCGCGCGGAAACGATCTCGCCGGCCACCGTCTGCAAGCCGAACGGGCTCTCCTGCACGAGCGTGGCGTAGAGCCGCACGCTCACGGCCGCGCCCTCCTGCGCGATGTTTCCCGTGATCGAGACGGCCATCACGGGCGCGTCGATCCGCCGCGTCACGCGCGCGCCGTCCGCGTCGACGCTCGCGAGCTCGACGCTGTCGAGCACACCCGTTCCCGACAGACGACCGGCCTTGGCGGAGGCCTCTTCGAGCGCCTGCGCGAGCGCGCGCGGCAGCTCCTCGCCACTCTCGGCCCTGACGACGAGATGGCGAATACCCTTCGATTCGACGACGTTCATCGACGCTTTCCTCGTTTGTCCCGCTGCACCGTGATCTCGAACTGCGGCACGTTCGCAGCGCGCTTTTCCCCCGAATCTCCCGTCGCCGCCGTGATGCGATCCGCCGGCAGGCCAGCGGCCACGAGCGCATCCTTCACGGCGATCGCTCGCTTCTCGGCGAGCTCCTGGGCCTTCGGCGACTCGTCGCCGGCACGGTCGGCATATCCCTCGATGACGATGGTGGCGAGGGGAGCGTGGCCGAGAGCGAGCTGCGCCATCTGCCGCAGCATCTCTTCCATCGGCTTCGCCAGATCCGCCTTGCCCGGGGCGAACCGCGCGGGCGTCTCCGCGACGATGCGATCCCCCGACCAGCGCACGAGCGACTTCGCGCCCGCCTCGGGGCAGCCGTCCGCGTCGTCCTTGCCGTCGATCGTCTCGGCCTGGAGCGGGCACTTGTCCGCCTTGTCGGCGACGCCGTCCTCGTCGTTGTCGACCTCGGGGCAACCGTCGTCGTCCTGGAAGCCGTCGAGATCCTCGCGCGCGTCGGGGCATTGATCGGCCGCGTCGAGGACCTGATCGAGATCGTTGTCGGGATCGGGGCAGCCGTCCTCGTCCTTGAAGTTGTCCTTGTCCTCGGCGCCGTTCGGGCAACGATCGACCTTGTCGAGCAGCCCGTCCGCGTCGTTGTCGGGATCGGGGCAGCCGTCGCCGTCCTGGAAGCCGTCCTTGTCCTCGGCCTCGTTGCGGCACTGATCGGCCTCGTCGAGCACGCCGTCTTCGTCGTCGTCGGGATCGGGGCAGCCGTCGTCGTCCTTGAAGCCGTCGACCGTCTCGGCCGCGTCGCGGCAGCGATCCTGCGTGTCGGGGATGCGATCCTTGTCGTTGTCGGGATCGGGGCAGCCGTCACCGTCCTCGAAGCCGTCGCGATCCTCGGCGACCTTCACGCACTTGTCGTCGCGATCGAGCACGCCGTCGCTGTCGACATCGCGGCCCGTGGGCGCGTAGCGCGCGGCGAGGCCGAAGCGGAAGCGCGGCGTGGTGACGGCGGCCTCGGACGAGAAGGGGATCGGGCCGCCGCCGGAGAGCGTGAAGGACATGTCGCCGCCGAGGATCGGCGCCGTCGTCGCCGAGAGGATCCACTCCGCGGGCACGAACGCGGGGCTCTGGGGCTCGTCGACCGTGCGCGCGGGCGGGAGCTGCGAGGCGAAGTTGTACAGGACGAACGCCTCGCCGGCCGCGGTGAGCCACCCGTCTTGCAGGATGTCGAACGACGCGCCGAGCGAGCCGCCGAGCTGCGAGCCGACACGCGCGTTCGCCAGGCGCGACTCGCCGCGAATGCGCGCGCTTGCCTCGAGGCCGGCCTCGAAGCGGCCGCGGCGGTACGACGCGAGGACCGACGGAAACCACGTGATCGTCCGGCCGCTCGCGAACGCCTGAGGATCGCCCGCGGGCACGGCGAGCTCGAAGCGGCCGATGACACTCGCGCCGTCGGCGCTGCCCGCGCGAGGTCGCGGCAGGATCGACGCGGCGAAGCCGAAGCGCACGTCGCGCATCGAGCTTCGGGGCAGCTCGGCGTCGCTCGCCGTCGCGATGCCGACGCCCGTGCCATCCTGGTAAAACGTGATCGGCACGGCGGCCGTGAGCTCGAGTCGATCATGCACGCCGAGCGACCACAGGAAGGTCGCGTTCACGGCGTTGTCGACGACGGGCATGATGGTCCCGTCGGGATCCGTCGACGCGACGCGCAGGCCGATCGGCCGCGAGAGATAGCTCAGCGCGAGCCCGAACGAAGCCTTGCCGGCGGGCGCGAGCACGGGCGTGCCGAGCGAGAGAAACGGCCCTGCGCCGGCGTGGACCCAGAGGTTGTCCGCGTTGATGCAGCCGGAGAGCTCGGCGCGCGGATCACACTGCGCGTGTGCGTCGTCGGGCGCGATCGTCAAGGCGGAGGCGGCCGCGAGGAGCGAGCCGATCAAGCGGAGGCGGTGGGGCTTCTGGGCAGGAAGGAATGTCATGGCAGGTCGGTCCGGGCCCGGTCCCAGCGCCTTTCATGCCCGCGAGAGGCGGACGCGTCCGGCGTACGGCGCGCTGCACGTCTACTCCTTTCCCGTCCGGAGTCAAAACGGCAAACGCGGCGACCCTCCCATGTGGATGAAGCCGTGGTAGGACAGGCGCGCCGCGAAGGCCCGGAACCCGCCATGATCG
This sequence comes from Polyangium sp. y55x31, assembly GCF_029946505.1. Taxonomy (GTDB): domain Bacteria; phylum Myxococcota_A; class Polyangia; order Polyangiales; family Polyangiaceae; genus Polyangium. Next base: position 92,187 of record NZ_JARZHG010000030.1, on the reverse strand, counting down.
ACGAAACGCACCCCTTGCTGCTGGGCTCGGCGTCGCCGCGGCGCCGCGAGATCCTCGGGACGCTCGGCCTGCCTCTCCGGGTCGTCTCCCTCGACATCGACGAGCGGCTCCGGCCGGGAGAAGGGCCGGGGCCCTACCTCGAGCGGATCGTGGCGGACAAGCTCGCCGCAGCGACGCCACACGCGGTGGGCGTGGGCGCGGTGCTCGTGGCCGACACGTCGGTGATCCTCGGCGAGACGGCGCTCGGCAAGCCCGCGGACGATGCCGAAGCGCGGGCCATGCTCACGTCCCTCGCCGGGCGCGAGCACGAGGTCTGGACGCGCTTCGCGATCGCCTCCGGCGCCGATCCCACGCGCCCCATCCACGCGGAGACCGTGCGCACGCGCGTCTTCTTCCGCGCGCTCGACGCGGACGAGATCAAGGCCTACGCCGCGACCGGCGAGGGACTCGACAAGGCCGGCGCGTACGCGATCCAGGGCATCGGTAGTTTTGCCGTGGCGCGCATCGAAGGTTCGTACTCCAACGTCGTAGGCCTGCCTGCGTGCGAGGTGATCGCCGCCTTGCGCGGCGCGGGCCTGCTCGGGCGTTTCCCGCGCCCCCCGGTCGCGTGACGTCCGAGCGCGCCTCGCCCCGCTCGCGGGACACCTGGATCGTGCTCGCGGCCGCGCTCGTCGCGCGCCTCGCCGTCATCGCCTGGGCCGCGTCGCGCTTCCCGCCGACGGCGGACGGCACCTTTTATCACCGCATCGCCGAGCGTGTGGCCAAAGGCCTCGGCTACACGTGGCTCTGGCCTGACGGCGTCGTCACGTACGCCGCGCATTACCCCGTCGGATACCCCGCGCTCATCGGCGGGGCGTACGCGATCTTCGGCGCGCATCCGGGCGTCGCGATGGCGCTCAACGGTTTGCTCGGCGCGCTCGCGGCCGTCGCCGTTCATCGCCTCGCGGCGCGCGCAGCTCCCCCCGGCGCGGCGCTCGCGGCGGGCCTCGTCGTCGCGCTGCATCCCGGCCTCGTCGCGTACACGCCTGCGCTCATGAGCGAGGGCGTCACGGCTTCGCTCGTCGCGTGCGCCGCGTGGGCGGCCGCGTGGGTGCGTGACGTCGTGCCTTCGGGCGCGCGACGTACGATCGCGGCACGCACGGCGCTCCTCGGCATCGTGGTCGGCCTCGCCACGCTCGTTCGTCCGCAGAGCCTCGTCTTCGCGCCGCTCTTCGCGTTCATCGCGGTCGCGCCGATCACGGGCCGTCGCGCGCGTGCGCTCACGATCGGCTTCTCCGCGCTCGCGACGGCCTTCGCGCTCGCCGTGTGCCTGCCGTGGACGATCCGCAACTGCGAGCGCATGAACCGCTGCGCGCTCGTCAGCGTCAACGGCGGCTGGAACCTGCTCATCGGCGCGGATCCTGCGTCCACGGGCGCGTGGTCGCCGATCAAGGTCCCCGACGCGTGCCGCGAGGTCTGGGACGAAGCCGGCAAGGACGCCTGTTTCGGCCGCGCGGCCACGCTCTACATCACCGAGCACCCGGGCGCGTGGCTCTCGCTCGTCCCGAAGAAACTCGCCGCGACCTTCGACTACTGCGGCGCCGCCGGCTGGTACCTCCACGAATCGAACGGCGCGGCCTGCGGCGACCGCTGCAAATTCGGCCTCGGCGTGGCCGAAACGCTCTACGAGCGTGGCGTGCTCGCCCTTGCGCTCGTCGGCCTCGCGCTCTCGAGGGCGGCGAGCCGCGCCCGCCGCATCGCCACGTGGGCCGTCGTGGGCCTCGGGCTCGTGTTTTTGTTCCAGGTGCACGCGTGGGTCGCCTACGCGGCCCTGGTCGTGGCGGCGCTGATCGGCGGCCGCTCCCTGCTCCGCGGCCCCGTTCTGCCCGTGGCTGCGGTGACCGTCCTCGGCGCGACGCTGCTCACGCACGCAGTGTTCTTCGGCGCCGGACGCTACGGGCTCGTGACGTTTCCGCTGATTGCGGGGATGGCGGGGCTCGTGTTCGCGCGACCTAGAATGCGCGCTTGAGCCAATACATAGGGTGTCGCCGTGCGTGGGGGACGCCGAGCACGAGCACGTGCTCGGCGTGAACCTCGAACGCGACCGCGTAAGGAAACCGATCGACGAGGGCTCTGCGAATGAGCGTGGGACCGCCTTCCGTACCGGGCCAAACCGGAAACGACGCGGGGGCTTCACGCACGCGTTCGATCACCCGCGAGACCGCGCCGACGAACTCAGCCCCGAGCCCGGGCCGCTGCTCGTCGTACCAGAGGGCCGCTGCGCGAAGCTCGCTACGTGCGTCAGAATGCAGCTCGACGCGCACGACGCTCCGTAAGCTCGTTCAGGAGTTCCGTCTGCGCGTCTCCCCACTCCATGGTCTGGACCTTCCCCTCTGCGAAATCGCGCGAACGGCGCTCCAGCTCGGGTGCCCACGTCGCCGCGACTTCCTCTTCGTCGAGGATTTCCAAGCTGAGGAGAAGCGCCTCCACGACCTGCACCCGCTCTTCGCGAGGGAGCTTCAGCATGTACGCGAGCAGCTCTTGCGTGGACATGGGAAAAAGGTAGCACGGCTCGGGCACGCAACGCACGAAGTCCTTCGCAAAAAGCGGGCAGTTTCAGCATTGCGGGTTCGCCCCGGGTCCCCGGACAAACGCCTGCACGAGGTCGCCGCTGCGTACGCATCCCTGCCTCCCGTCGGGCTCTCCGCGCTGATCCCCCGACGCCCGGGGCACCCGCAGGACCCGATCCCCGTGCGATTCCGTACGCTTCTGCGTAGTCCGGGGCCTTGCCCACGTTCGCCCCCGACAGCCCGATCACCGCGACTTTGACACGCTCCGCAAACCCGAGCATTCTTGCGCCCGAGGGTTCTACCAGGAACCCCCAGTTCGAGGTTCGGAGGAGACGACCCGATGCCCCTGATCGAGACCGAGGAGGCCGCCCGCCGTTTGGCGCGCGCCATCGCGAGCGACCTCTCGCTCTACAACGAAGAGAAGATCGTCCAAGGGATCCAGAACGACGATCTCTTCACGGTCCTCGCCGAGGAGATCGAGGAGGGGCGCGCCCTCTACAAGAGCCGCGTCTCCCCCGAGCTCTACGCCAAGAACTTCTACGACCGTGCCATCGTCGACATCCTCGTGAAGTCGAAGGGGCACGTGAAGTCGAAGATCTGGTGACGACGCCTGGATGAACTGCGCATCGCGCAGTTCATCCACCTTCGGTCCAGGCCGTGCCAGGCCCCTGGTCCAGGGGCGGACAACCCCTGGTGGGGTGAAGGGGCAACGCCCCTTCTCAGGCCCTTTGCCGCAGCGCCTCGATCGCGCGGGCCATGTCCGCGGGGATCGGGCTTTCGAAGTGCAGACGGTTCCCCGTCGCTGGGTGCTCGAAGCCGAGCACCCGCGCATGCAGCGCCTGACGCCCGAGTGACTCCGCGATCACGCGGAGCCCCGGATCCCGCGGCGCCTTCCCGTACAGCGCATCGCCGAGGATCGGCGTCTTCCCACGCTCTGACAGGTGTACGCGGATCTGATGCGTGCGCCCCGTCTCCAGCCGGCACGCGACCAGTGTTGCCGCCCCGAGCCGTTCGAGCACGTGTACGCGCGTCACTGCGCGCTTGCCCTCCCGCACGTGCGTCGTGAACCGCAGCCGATCCGTCGGATGCCGCCCGTGCAACGTCGCGAAGGTCGCCTCCTTCGCTTCGCCCAAAACGATGGCCACGTACTCGCGCTCGATGTCGTGCTTCGCGAAGCGCTCCTTCAGCGCCTCGCGTGTCTCCGCGTCCTTCGCCACGACGAGCAGGCCGCTCGTGTCCTTGTCGAGTCGATGCACGATTCCGGGCCGCAGGTGCCCTTCGGGATCGAGCGGATCGGCGCCGGCGCGTTCGAAGCCGCCGCGGCCGAGCAGCGCGTTGACGAGCGTCCCGCTCGCGTGCCCCTTCGCCGGGTGCACCACGAGCCCCGCGGGCTTGTCGACGACGACGAGGTGCGCGTCCTCGTACACCACGGTGAGCTCGATCGACGCGTCCGGCTCGGCGCGTGTCGGCTCCGGCGGCTCTGGGGTCACGTCGATCCGCGCGCCCGCGGCCACGGCCATCGAGGCGCGGCCCGGCTTGCCGTCGACGAGCACGCGCCCGTTCTCGATCCATCGCTGCACCGCGGCGCGTGACGCGCTCGTGCCTGATTTTTCCAGCAGGCGCACGACGAGCTTGTCCAGGCGGTCGCGTGGATCGGTCGCGCTCGCTTCGAACGATGAGGTGACGAGGGGCTCGGGCGTGCGTCGCATCACGGACCGCGAATCAGTAGTCCGTGCTCTCGTCCTCGTCCTCTTCGCGCGAGTGGAGCTCTGGGTTGTGCGCGAGGTGCGAGTCGAGATCGTCGAGCATCGCGCTTCGACTGAGCTTGAGCACGCCGAGCTGGTGGGCGAGGTAGAGGTCGAACGCCGTGTAGCGCGGGAAGACGCGCACGTTCGTCTCGTCGTTCTCGAGGCCGAGGATCACGAGCTCGCCGTCGCGCCGCGCCTCGCCGAGGTAGAGCGCGTTCCAGGGCTGGCCCGGTTTGTTCGGCAGGCGCACGACCTTGCCGCGGATGCGCGAGTCGGTCCATCCGAGCTCGACCATCGCTTCCGCGAGCTTGCGGACCGAGGTGATCTTCGGCTGCGGCGCGCGCGGATCGGCGCCGAAGCGGCGGCGGCCTTTGAAGCGCTTGCCGAAGCTCGCGAAGGTGAAGTCGTAGGCGAGGAACGTCCGCAGGCTCGGCGGCAGCTCCACCATCAGCTTGGACTCGAGCGCGTCGAGGGCGGCCGCGCTCGCGCCGACCACGCCCGCTCCCTCCGGACGCTTCGAAAGCTCCGCGATGACGCGCTGTACAAGCCCGATGCCTCGTTCGATGGTCGCCATGTCTCCGCGTAGCCGACCGTCAAGGCGTGCGTTCTGTCAAGAGATTCCGTTGATCGGAAGACCCTGACGGCGTGGCTTCGCCGCCGAGCACCGCCGCGCCGTGTTTGGCGCGGAGCAGCCCGAGCGCCGCGAACCCGACCGCGACGGCAAACCACAACGTGGCAAACCGCACGAGGATCATGGCCGCCGTCGACGTCGCCGCCTCCACGCCGCCGAGCCGCGCCATCTGCTCTTCGAGGAGTTTTTCCGTCACGCCGAGCCCGCCCGGGACCGGCACGAGCGCGCCCGCGAGCGTCGCCGTCGAGTAGAAGAACATCGTGAGCGGCATCGACGCCTGCTCGCCGAAGCCGCGCAGGATCACCCAGAGCCCCACGCCTTCGAGCGACCACGCGCCGATCGAGAGCAACGTCGGCCACACGAGCTGCGCGGGCGAGACGATCGTGCGGAGGCCCGAGAGCGCCTCGTCGATCTTCGGCGCGAGCTTGCCGCCCACACGTCCGAGCGGCCCGGGGAGCTTGGGCAAGAGCCGCACGACGGCTCCGCTCACGGCGGGGACCGAGACGAAGACGAGCAGCGCGACGACGGTGGCCGCGCCGAAGCCGGCCCAGATCGCGCCGCCGGGGAAGCTCGCGCTGCCGAGGGCGATGATCGCGATCACGCCGATGAGATCCGTCACGCGCTCGGCGATGACGATGGGCGCGGTGCGCTCGATCGGAATCTTTCGGAGCTGGAACAGGATCAGCGACTTGAAGACCTCGCCGACCTTGCCCGGCGTCACCGTCAGGACGAAGCCCGACAAGAACACGAGCAGGCTCTCGAACTTGGGCACGCCGCGGATGTCGAGCCGCGCGAGGTAGTACTCCCACTTGAGGAAGCGCAGGAGGTAGTTCGAGAAGGCGAGGGCGCAGGCGATCCCGAACGTGGACCAGGCGTACGTCGCGAGGCGCGCGGCGATGAGGTTCGCGTCGCGATAGAGGACGAGGCCGCCGTAGAGGACGACGCCGAGCAGCATCACCGCCACGACGCGGCGGACCAGCGTGTTCAAGAAACCGCTCCGATCATGGCGCTCTCATGCTTTTTCGAGCGCGGCGGACGCGCACGACGAGGTAGATGATCGCGCCGAGCACCACGGCGGCGCCGAGCGCGGCGACGGCCCACTTGGGCGCGACCACGATTCCGCGGGCCAGGCCCTCGGGGGGCCGCTCCGTTGTCGTCTGCAGCGAGCTCACGCGGGCTCGTCGTTACACGGGCCTAGGGGGAAGGGCAAGAAGCGGTATTGTTCGCGCGCGACAAGCACGCGTGAAGGAGGCATGGGATGGGTCTGCTCGACGGCAAGGTGGCAATCATCACGGGCGCTGGCGGCGGGATCGGCCGCGCAGAGGCGCTGCTCTTCGCCAGGGAGGGCGCAAAGGTGGTCGTCAACGACGTCGGCGGCGCGCGCGACGGAACCGGCGGAAGTGACGCCATGGCGCGAAAGGTCGTGGAGGAGATCACGGCCGAGGGTGGCGTCGCCGTCGCGAACTTCGACACGGTGGCGACAGCCGCGGGCGCGGCGGGCATCGTGAAGACCGCACTCGACGCCTTCGGTCGCATCGACGTCCTCGTGAACAACGCGGGCATCCTGCGGGACAAGACGCTGCTCAAGCTCGACGAGGAGCAGTGGGACAGCGTGATCGCCGTGCACCTCAAGGGCACGTTCCTGGTCACGCAGGCCGTGGCGAAGCAGATGATCGCGCAGGGCGGCGGCGGGCGCATCGTCAATACGACGAGCGTCTCGGGCATGGTCGGCAACTTCGGGCAATCGAACTACGCGGCCGCGAAGGCCGGCATTTACGGCTTCACGCGCACCGCGGCGATCGAGCTGCAGAAACATCGCATCACGGTGAACGCGCTCGCGCCGGTGGCGAAGACGCGCATGACCGAGGATCTCCCGATGTTCCAGGCGGGCATGGAGTCGCTCACGCCGGAGCACATCGCGCCGGCGGCGCTCTTTCTGGGCTCCGATCTTTGTGCGGATCGGACGGGGCACGTCCTCGCCGTCACGGGCTCGCAGGTCTTCGCCTACAAGGTCGTGCAAAGCGCGGGAAAGTTCAAAGACGAGGGCGCGGTGTGGACGGCCCAGGAGATCGCCGACCACTGGGACGCGATCACGAAGGTCTGAAAACGGGCGGGCGGACGATGTTCTTCGCTGGTTTCCGCCCGCGTCATGCGCCGAGGCTCACGAACGCGCCCCGTTCTCCGCCGAAGATCCCGCCCGAAACGGCCCGTTTCGGCCAACCCGGCCGTTGCTGGGCTCGGACACGGATGCTAGTTTCGATTTTCAGCGGCGGCCGTCGTGAGCTTTCGCTCAGGACTTCGTCGCTGGGTAACTCGTCGTTCGCCGGGTGAAGCCTCCCGGCCACGTCGAATGGGTGGGTGCTGGGTTCATTCCCACGATCTGCCCCTTCCGCCCCGGGAGCCTCACGAACCGGCATGTCGCGCGAAGCCCAAATCCCCCTGCTGCTCTGGATCTCTGCGGCCATCGTCGTCCACATGGCGGGCGGCAATGGTGCGGTGGAGGTCGCGCAGGTCGTCGAGGATCGCGCCCAGATCCGGAGTCTCGTCGAGTCCGTTCGCGAAGGGTTGCGCCCGCAGGACACCGAGTTCGAGGTTCTCGTCGATGCGCCCGCGACGCCCTCGCCGCAGGAGGCCGAGCCGCCCGAGGACAAGGCCGACGACACGAAGGACGACGAGAAGCCGGATCCGGACGCTGTGCCGGAGCCGCCGAAGCCGCCCAAGATCAAGCCGCCTCCGCCGGAGACGAAGAAGGAAGAGCCGAAGGTCGAGCCGCCCAAGGTCGATCCTCCCAAGGAGGAGCCGAAGGTGGTCCCGCCGCCGCCTCCGCCCGTGGCGCCGCCGCCTCCACCGCCTCCGCCGCCGCCTCCTCCGCCGCCTCCGGAGGACGTCGCGAAGCAGGAGCCGCCGAAGCCGATCCAGCCGGATCGCCGCATCGCCGTGCGTCAGCACGTCGAGCCGAACCAGAAGGACAACCCCGACGCGAGCCGCATCGCGGATCAGGCGAACACCGTGAAGGAAGAGACGGTCGCGCGCCTGCGGTCACACGATCAGGATCACCCCGAGACGAACGCGGGCGCGATGAAGAAACCCGCGACGTCTGGCGAGGGGAACGACGATCACGAGAAGGTCGCCGAGAGCGAGGAGAAAGCAGGCTCAAACAAGGCGCCCGGCGAGTCGAAGGATCACAGCGAGAGCGCCGAGCACCACCACACGGCCAAACCCGCGCCGCCTGCAGCCGCGATCGCGAAGGCGTCGCCGCCGCCGATGGCGCCCGGTGGAACGACCGGTGGAGGCGCGAACGCGCCGAAGACGCCCGCAGCTCCGCCGCCGAGCCCCGGCGGCGCGGGCCCCGCGTCACCCGAGGTCGTCGCAGGCGTGGGCGCAGGCGGGTTCACGATGGATCCGGCAAACCCCGGCGGCGACGGCAAGAGCCGCAAGGCCGGAAAGAAGCGGCAACCGGCGCCTTACCAGAGCCCGGTGAAGGTCGGCTCCGTGGGCCTCGGCGCGCCCGGGATCGCGGGCGGGCCGAACCTGAACCTGTCGCACGCGGGCTTCGAGGCCTCGGTCGGTCGGGAAAAACTCGAGGCCGAGCGCGCGGCCGACGGCGCGGCGCGGCGCAGCGCGCACCGCGGCAAGTGGGAGAAGAACAACTTCGGCAAGTACAAGGCGGCGATCGAGAACTACGAGCCGACGGTGAAGGTCGGAAACCAGACGGCGCTGAACGCCGCGCAGTCCGCGTTCGCGACGTACCTGAACACGATCCACAACCGCCTGCATCCGATCTTCGCCGAGGAGTTCCTCGCTTCGCTCGACAACCTCCCGCAGGAGCACACGCTGAACAAGAACCTCGTCACGCACCTCGAGATCGTGCTGAGCAAGGACGAGGGGAAGATCGTGCGGATGGGCGTGACGAGGGCGAGCGGGATGACGGCCTTCGACGTCGTTGCGCTGAACTCGATGAGCCGCGCGTCGCCGTTCGGGAAGGCGCCCGACGCGATCGTCTCGCACGACGGCAAGGTTTATCTGCACTGGGAGTTCCATCGTGATCCGGTGGACGCGTGCAGCACGCGCAACGCCTATCCGTACCTCCTGCCCGCGCCGAAGGGCGGCGGCGGCGGCGTCTCGCCGGTCGGTCCGCCACGCGCGCCGACGCTCACGCCCTCCGACGAGCGACGCGGCCCACCGCCGCTCCTTCCTGTCCCCACGCGCTGAGCGCGGCGCGGCAAGCGTGGGCGGGTTTGTCTAGGACAACGCGAGACGGCCCGCCTTCGAGCTGGTAGTATCGCCCCACGATGTCCAAGGACGCTGCATCCGCCGCTCGCGTGAGCATCGCGCGGATCGAGCAAACGCTCGCGGACTCGCCGGCTTTCGTCCGTGTCGAGCCGCGCTTCTACGTGGTCCGGCAGGGGACGGCGTACATCTACATCCAGATCATCCCGTGGGAGCCCGACCGCGCCGTGGTGCGGTTCGTGGCTCAGCTCGTCCGTGGGGTCGAGATGACGCCCGACCTCGCGATGAAGCTCCTGCGCATGAACGCGCGCCTCCGGTTCGGGGCCTTCGGCTACGTCCCGCAGGGCGCTTGTGTGGTCCTCGTGCACACGCTGCTCGGCGGCGAGACGCTCGATCCGGACGAAATCCTCGCCGCGCTGCGCGACATGTCCGTCATCGCCGACGAGTACGACGACCGGATCTTCGAGGAGTTCGGCGGGCATCGCATGCAGGACCTGATCGACGCCTCCGCGGCGTCGGCGTTCTTCGACGACACGGTCCACCTCCGCGACTGGAGCGACGCGTGAGCCTGCGCCTTGCAGGGAGCCGCTCGCGACGAGCCCGACCTCGATGAGCACGGAAGGCGAAAGCACCGAAGCACCCGAAGCGCCCCGTTCCGCCCCGCCCGCGCCGCGCTCGCAGCCGCCGACGAGCTTCGGCGTGCTCGGGTTCGTCCGGCCGCTCGCGGCGTTCGGGGTGCTCGCGATGCTGCTCGGACGTGCGTTCGGCCCCTCGGTGCGAGGCCTCGCCGTCGGGCTCGGCAGGGCGGGCGACTACCTGGAGCTCGCGGGCGCGGCGATGTCGCAGTTCTTCCTGATCCTCGCGACCGTGGGCGCCATGGCGCTCGGCCTGTCCGCGCTGCGCGCAGGTTTGCCGGCGGTGGTGCGGTTCGGCGCCGTCTTCGCGAGCGGGCTCGTCGTGCTCGTGACGCTGTCGGCGTCGGCGTCGCGCGTGCCGGAGGCCTCGCTCGTGCTGGTGGGGGGCGTCGCGTGCGTGCTCGCGCTCCTCGCGGCGTGGGACACGATGCGGACGCCGTTCGCGCGGGCGACGGCGGTGATGCTGGGGCTGCTCGGGCTCGGCGGGCTCTCGCGGGTCGCGGCGGTGCTCCTCGTGATGCGTGACGGGGTCGCGCCGGAGGGGCTCGCGCGGATCGCGCGTGGCGTGTCGACGGTGGGCCTCTTGCTCGACGGCGCGGCGATGGCCGTGGCCGTGGGGTTCGTCGCGTCGCGCGGGAAGAAGCTCACGAGCCCGGCGACGCTCGCGGCGCTGGCGGTCGCGCTGTTCGCCACACGGCAAGCGCTCGCGGGCACGTCGGACGAGGCGGCCGCGGTGAGCGTCCTTCTTGCGCGCGCGGCGAAGAACCTGGTCTTGCGGCCCGAGCCTTTGGCTTCGCCCGTGATCGCGACGTTCGTCGCCTTCGCGGCGCCGGCGATCGCGATCGCGGCGCTCTCGACGCGCACGCTCACGCCGGCGCTCTCGGGGGCGATCGCGCTCCTGCTCGTGGCGCGGGGCGCGCCGGACGTGCCGCTCTGCGCGCTCGCGCTCGTGCTCGCGTCGCTCGCGACGGTGCTCGCGGCGCGGGATCATCGGGGGCTCTGGGCCGCGATCACGCGCGCGGATTCGACGTCGGACGAGGGCCCGGGGACGGGCGAGGCGAAAGGCGCGCGGCCGGGCTGAGAGGTTCGGTTTTCTCGCGAAACCGACGGGACGAACCCGCGCGCTCCGTTGACGTGCCGCGAAGCGTTCACTAGGACGCGGGGAGCGCTCGATCGGGCCCTCCCGAGGCGCACCCGCGAACATGACGTCTCATCGAACAGCCTGGATCCTCCCTTCGGTCGTCGTGCTCTTCGCCTTCGCCGCGGGCTGCGAGTCGAAGAAGGAGACGGGGAGCTCGCCTTCGTCCGGAGCGTCCGCAGCGGCGAGCGCAGCCCCGGCGGGCAAGCTCGGCAGCGCGACGCTGCGCGGCGAGGTGCGCTTCACGGGACAACCGCCCGAGATGAAGGTGCCCGCGAAGCGCGCGCAGGCGACCGACGTCTGCAAAGACAAGCAGCTCGCCCACGACGCCGTGATCGTCCAGGGGGGCAAGCTGAAGGACGTGCTCGTCCGCATCGCGCCGAAGAGCTTCGACGGGCGCTACGAGGTGCCGCCGGCCGCGACCGTGGATCAGGTCGACTGCATGTACGTGCCGCGGATCCAGGGTGTCCTCAGCGGGCAAGAGATCACCGTGAAGAACAGCGACCGGACGCTGCACAACGTGCACACGTACCTGGGCGCGGAGACGGTCTTCAACGAGGCGACGGCGATGGGATCGCCGCCGATCGCGAAGCGCTTGCCTCCCTCCGGCATCGTACGATTCGGATGCGACATCCACCCGTGGATGCGGAGCTTCGTCGTGGTCACCGATCATCCGTTCTTCGCGGTGAGCGGCGCGGATGGAGCGTTCAGAATCGATCGCGTGCCGGCCGGGAAGTACAAGCTCGAGGCGTTTCACGCCCGGTACGGTGTGAAGACGCAGGAGGTGACGGTGACCGACGGGCAGACGCTCGAGGTCGCCTTCTCGTTCGACGGCACCGAGCCGGAGCCGCCCGAAAATCAGGGCGAGCTCCAGGGACTTTGGTAGGCCCGACCCCGTTGTCTCGAACCCGAGTTGACCCCACGATCGCGCTGGGCTTTCCTCCCGCGACAAGCGCCACCCGGAAAGCTTCCCCCCGCTTGATGACGTCGTTCTGTATGGTCGCTGCTGCTCCTGCCGTGTTTCCTGGCCTCACGCACGTGCCCCCGGGTGCTGCATCTGCTATCGAGGTGCGCGCATGACGATCCCCGCGGAGCCGCTCGGCGACGTGCACGTGAACCGTCGAAATTCCGGCTACGAGCAGCACGAGCGTTCGTATGGGGCCGTGGCGCGAGATCTGATCGCGCTGACGAAGCCTCGCGTCACGGTCATCGTGGTCGCGACGATGCTTGGCGGAGCGTGGGTCGCGAACCGGTACGCGCACGAGCAAGGCCTGGCCGGGGTGTCTCCGGGCGTCGTCATGCTCTCGCTCCTCGCGACGGTGCTCGTCGTCGGCGGCGCGAACACGCTGAACATGTACCTGGAGCGCGATACGGACGGGTTCATGGCCCGGACGAAGAACCGACCGCTGCCCGCGGGTCGGATCTCGCCGAAGCTCGCGCTCTGGTTCGGCCTCGCGATCTCCGCGCTCTCGCTCGTCTTGTTCGGGCTCGTGGTGAACACGACGACGACGCTGCTCGCGGCGTTCGCGTTGTTCTCGTACGTGCTCGTCTACACGCCGCTGAAGCGAAAGACGACGCTGGCGCTGCTCATCGGCTCGGTGCCCGGGGCGATCCCGCCGCTGCTCGGCTGGACGACGGTGACCGATCGCATCGACGGCCCCGGCGCGGCGCTCTTCGGCATCCTGTTCCTGTGGCAGGTGCCGCATTTCCTGGCCATCTCCATGTTCCGCAGCCGCGACTACCAGCGCGCGGGCCTGAAGGTGCTCCCGATCGAGCGCGGGGATCGCCACACGCGGCACCACATCGTCGGTTACCTCGTGGCGCTCGTGCTGGTCTCGCTCCTGCTCGTCCCGCTCGGCGTCGCCGGTCCCGTGTATCTCGCCTCGGCCGCGCTGCTCGGCCTCGGCTTCCTCGGCTTCGGCGCGTGGGGGCTCCGCCCGACGGTGCTCGGGACCCGATGGGCGCGCAGGCTCTTCGCGATCTCGATCGTGTACCTGATGCTGCTTCAAGCCGCGCTGCTCATCGGCGCGTGAGCATTCCCGATGAGCGCTGAGAGCATCGGTCGTCTCCTCGCGCCGCTGAACGCGTTGCTCAACGCGACCAGCGCGACGCTGCTCTTCGCCGGCTTCGTCGCGATCAAGCAGCGGAACATCGAGGCGCACCGGCGGCGGATGCAGGGCGCGTTCATCGCATCGGGCGTCTTCCTCGTGAGTTACGTGGCGCGCTTCGCGCTCACGGGGACGCATCGGTTCCCCGAGGTCGGGATCGTCCGCACGATCTACCTCGTGATCCTTTCGACCCACACGCTGCTCGCGATGGCGGCGCTGCCGCTCGCGATCGTGACGCTCCGGCTCGGCCGGCAGGGGCGCTTCGAGGCGCACCGCAAGCTCGCGAAGATCACGTTCCCGATCTGGGCGTACGTCTCGGTCACGGGGATCGTCGTGTATCTCATGCTCTACCACCTCGCGCCGATGCTCGCGCCCACGGCCCACGCGCCTTGACCGTGCGCGCGGCGACGCCTACACCACGCACGCTGTGACGTCGCGCGTGGAGGCCAGAGACGAGGGCGGAACGGACGCGGGGGCCGCACCTCCGCAGGACACGCGACCGGCGGCGCCGCCTGCGCGTGCGAAGCGGTTCCCGTGGCTCGTCTTCGGGATCGTGTTCGTGCTCGTGCTGATCACGCGGATCGTGATCACGCCGCGGCCGTCGGCGCCGAAGCCGGTGCTCGAGCTGCCCGCGTACACGCTCACCGATCACCACGGGAAGGCGTTCGGCGCGGCCGATCTGCGCGGCAAGCCTTACGTCGCGGACTTCGTGTTCACGAGCTGCCCGAGCGTCTGTCCGCGCCTCACGAAGCGTATGGTCGAGGTGCAGAAGCGCACGGAGGATCTTGGCGACAAGCTCCACCTCGTGACGTTCTCGGTCGATCCGGAGAACGACACGCCCGAGGTGCTCGCCGCGTACGGGCGCAAATACGGCGCGGACGACGCGCGCTGGACGTTCCTCACGGGCCCGCTCGGCGAGGTGGAGACCGTTGTTCTTCGCGGCTTCAAGATCGCGATGGGCAAGAAGGAGACGAGCGAGGGCATCCTCGAGATCTTCCACGGCGAGCGCTTCGTGCTCGTCGACGCCGAAGGCAAGATCCGCGGCTTTTACGACGCGGACGACGCGGGGATCGAGGCCATCGTGCGGGACGCGCGGCTTCTCCTGAAGAACTGAATCAGGACGAGACCGAGAGCCGCTTCATCATCTTCTGCAGGCCGAAGCGCGAGAGGCCGAGGAGCTTCGCGGCCTGGGTCTGGTTGCCCTTCGTGCGTTCGAGCGCTTCGCGCACGAGCTGCGCTTCGAGGGCGTCGACGCGCGGGCGCACGCGCAAGCCGAGATCCACGGGGACAGGCGGGGTGACGTTCGCGATCTCGGGCGAGAGGTGCTCGCGCTCGATGACGCCGTCGCAGAGGAGGAGCGCGCGGCGGACCTCGTTTTCGAGCTGGCGGATGTTGCCGGGCCAGGGGAACGCCATGAGCCGATCCATGGCGGCGCGCGTGACGCGCACCTCGGAGCGACCGTATTTCGCGAGCAGGTGCTTCACGAGCAGCGGGACGTCGCTCGCGCGCTCGCGGAGCGGCGGGATCCGGATCGTGATGATGTTGAGGCGGTAGTAGAGGTCCTCGCGGAACGTGCGCGCACGGACCATGGCGTCGAGGTCGCGGTGGGTCGCGGCGACGATACGCACGTCGACCTTGCGCGCGCGCTCGGTGCCGAGCGGTCGGACCATGCCGTCCTGGAGGACACGCAGGAGCTTGGCCTGCATGCCGAGGCTCATCTCGCCGATCTCGTCGAGGAAGAGCGTGCCGCGATCGGACGCTTCGAAGAGGCCGGAGCGGGGCCTGTCCGCGCCCGTGAACGCGCCGCGCACGTGGCCGAAGAGCGTCGACTCGAGGAGGCCTTCCGGGATCGCGCCGCAGTTCTCGCCCACGAACGGGTGTCCCGCGCGAGGACCGTTGTCGTGGATCGCGCGCGCGACGAGCTCCTTGCCGCTGCCCGATTCGCCGTGGATGAGGACGGGGACGTCGGCGGTCGTGACACGATCGACGAGCCGCAACATCGCGCGGACGGGCTCGCTCTCGCCGATGATGGAGTTGTACTCGAAGCGGGTCTCGCGCGTACCGCGGGTCCGGTTGAGCTCGCGTTCGGCCACGTCGAGCGCGGCCTCCCGCCTCGCCAGCGTCTCCTCGAGCGCCGCGCTCGCGCGCTTCGCCTTGCGCGCGGCTCGCCGCAGGAGCGCTTGATCCCGCGCGTCGGCGATCGCCAGCGCCGCGATCGTCGCCACCGTGCGGGTCCACGCGAGCTCGCGGGGCCCGAACGCGCCGCGGCGCACGCGATCATCGAGGTAGACGACCCCGAGCGCCTCGCCGCGCGCGACGAGCGGAACGACGAGCACGCTCCGCAGCTTGAGCGCGTGCACGCTGACGTGCACCGCGGGCATCTCACCCGCCGCGTCCACGGCGACGACGGGCTCCAGCGCCGCGAGCGCGCGCCGCGCGAGTGTCTGCGAAAGCGAGAGCTGTTCGTCGCGCAGATCGGCCCGCGCGAGGTTACGCGCCGCGCGCGCGACGAGCCGACCGTCCGGCGCGCGGAGGAGGAGCAAGCCTCGCTCGACGCCCGTCCACAGCACGAGCGCGTCGACCACGCGGTCGAGCAGCGAGCGGAGCCGCTCGCGATCACTCAGCGAGACGATGAGCTGCTCGAGCTCCCGCGCCTGCTCCGCGCGCATGCCTTCCTGCGGCGCGGCCGCGGCCTGCGCGACCCACGGGAGCGCGCGGATCGAAGGCGCGAGCTCGGGGGAAGCACGCGAGAGCAGATCACGCGCGGCATCACCGAGAGACGAGAGGAGCCGGACGGCGACGTCGCCCCGACCGACCCGCGCGGCGAGCGCATATCCGGCTGCGATGGAGGGACCCCGCGCCCAGACGGGCGCGCGTGCATCCGAGAGCGCGACGATCGCGCCGAGCACGTGCTCTGCGGTGCGCGTTTCGAGCTCGCCCGAGGCCGCGAGCAGCACCTCGGCACGCGCGCGCCACCAGTCGAGACGCGCGCCGGCGGTGAGGCTCGGCGTCTCCGCGAGGCGATCGAGCTCGAGACACGTCTCCAGATCGAGCGCCTCTTCCGCGTGACGGAGCAGCCGCGCGGAGGCGCGTAACTTGTCGTCTCCGCTCGCATCCGCGAGGAGTGCTCGTGCTTGCTCGGCGGCGCGGCGTCCCTCGGCGGCGCCGCGTGGCGATACGTCCGCGATTGCCCAGAGCGCGTACGCCTCCGCCCGCGTGTCACGACCTTCCCGTGCCCGCGCGATCGCCTCCCGCGCGACACGTTCTGCCTCGTGCGCGACGCCCGCCGTCGCGTGTGCCGCCGCGCGTGCGAGGAGCGCGCGGGCCGCGAGCGCCGGCCGGCCGAGATGCTCCCAGAGCAGCGCCGCGCGCCGTGCCGTGGTGATCGCCCCGCCGAGATCGCCGAGATCCACCGCCGCGGCTGCCTCGCCCGTCCTGTACGTCGCCTCCTCGACCACGGCTCCTGCCCGCGTCGCATGCTCGACCGCCGCGGCGAACGCGCTCCGCGTGCGCGCCGGATCTCCGCCATGCTCCACGTATCCCCGCAGCGCCGCGATCCGCGCGTGCTCCTCGGCGCGACGTGCGATCGCCTCGCCGCGCGTG
Source organism: Polyangium sp. y55x31 (assembly GCF_029946505.1). Lineage (GTDB taxonomy): Bacteria > Myxococcota_A > Polyangia > Polyangiales > Polyangiaceae > Polyangium. Next base: position 75,545 of record NZ_JARZHG010000030.1, on the reverse strand, counting down.
ATCGAAGCAAGCGCGCGCTCCGTATCCCCCCTCGTCGACGCGACGAGCGCTGCGACCTCGTACGCGGGCACGCTCGTCGCGCCTTGCACGAGCGCCTCGGCCTCCTCGTAACGCCGCTCGTCGAACGCGATCCGCGCCAGGATCGCGCGCGCTTTCCCATCGGGATCCTCGCCGCGTCGATCCGCCTCCGCGGCGATCTCCCGCGCCGCGCCGAGCTCGCCTGCGCGCCGCAGGATCTCCGCTGCGAGCGCATCCGCCCCCTTCGCGCGACGCTCCCGCGCTCGCAAAACGAGGCTCCTCGCGCGCCCGAGCTCGCCCGACAGACGCAGCGCATCCGCGGCTGCCACGAGCAGCGACGCGGGCGCGCTCTCTCCACGCTCCACGCGCTCGATCGCCATCGGATCCGGCGGCACGGCGGCGATCGCGATCGACAGCCGCGCCACCTCCTCGATGTCGAACGGCGCCGACGTCGGACGCTCGGGCGTCGTCGCCGTGGGTGTTCTTCCGAGCGCCGCGCCCTCCACGTCGGCGAACGTCCACGCCGCGGGCGGAAGTTTCCGCGCGAGATCCACGAGCGCCGCGGCGAGCGACGCTTCTCCCATCTTCGCGAGCGGCCCCGTCGGCCACGCCGCCGCCGGGCTCCCGACGAGCGACGTCATCCACCGCGCGATCCCTTCCGGACCGAGCGGACCGATCTCACTCGCACCTGCGTCCTGCGCGAGCGAGCTCTCCGCGTCGACGAGAGATCGCGCGCGACGTGCCCACGCCAGCGCGTCCCCGAGCCACGCCGCCGTGCCCGCGCCTGCGGACGCGCGCGTCACGAGCTCGTCGCGTCGCGCCGACAGATACGCCGCACGCACGCGCCGCGCATCACGCTCGCCGCGCTCTTCCCGCTCGCGACCCGATCCCGCATCCCGCGCTGCGAGCGCCGCGCGTGCCGTCTCCGCGACCCACGAAGCCGGCGGACGCGCGCCCGGGCTCGGCGAGAGCAGCGCCTCGCAGAGCAGCGCGATCGGCTCGGGCAAGCGCGCCGCGCGCGCCGCTTCGATCGGCTGCTCGGAGGCTGCCACCGCATCGTCCACGAGCTCCGCGAGCAGCGCGCCGAACGCCACGAGATCCCGCGCGCGTGCATCTCCGAGAGCTGCGTCTCCGCGCGCCAGATACCGCGGCGTTCCCCCCTCGATCCGCGCCGTGTACACCGGACACGCGAGCCCGAGATCGATCACGTGCGCGCGCCCGCCCCAGCCGAGCAGCACGTTCTCCGGCTTGATGTCTCCATGCGCGAGCCCGACCTCGTGCAGATCCGAGAGCGCCTCGCCCGCGTCACGCGCCACCGCGAGCGCGAGCGTCGTTCGATCCACGCCGGCCTCGCGTGCCCGCTCCCGGAGCGTCGCGCCCTCGACCCAGCGCAGCGCTACGAACGCGAACCGCTCGCCCGCGCGATCGTCGCCCGCCTCGATCGCGCGCGCGACGTCTCCATCCCGCACGAACCACCCGACGTCGACGAGCTCGGGCAAACGTGGCGAGAGCGCGAGGATCGCGTGCCTCGCTTCCCGCGCGATCGCCTCACGCGCCGCGGCATCACGCGCGACCTTCAGCGCCACGAGCGTCCCGTCACGCCGCGCGCGCGCCCTCCACACCTCGCCTGCGCCGCCGCTCCCGGCGGGGGCGAGCAGCTCGAAGCTTCGATCCGTCAACTCCGATGACGATCCGTGCTCGTTCATCGGAAATCGAGTGTTCGACCTCTGCCCCGAGGTGTCAACGCCGGTGGCACGAACCCGCGTTCGAAGCGCTGCCGGCGCAGGGGAGGGGAGGGCCCGGCCGCGCGCGAAAGCTCAGCTTCCGCCGCAAGTCGGCGGGACGTCGACACCCTCGTAACAGATCGCCTCGGGCCCCTTGCCATACGCCTCTGCCACGAACGCCGCGAGCGACGCCGTGTCGATGCACGTCGCCGTGTACGTCGCGCCCCACGCGGACGCTGCGATCGGCGTGTCGAGGTCCTTGTCCGGCGTGAGCACGAGCCGCGCCTTGGGGCCCGCGCCGCTCGACAAGCACAGCGGATCCGCCGCGGCCTCGTCGAACACCTTCTCCAGGGCCGCCACGACCTCCGGACATGCATCGTCGCAGCGATACGACAGCACCACGGCGCCGTGCTCCATGTTGTGCACGTACATCTCGCGCGGCACGGGCGTCGTGTACTTCTTGAACGCCGCCCACTGACCCCAGTGGTCTCCTCCGCTCGGCGGGTTCGTCTCGTACGAGACGTCCGTGCAAAGCGCCAGGTGACTCGCCGACGCGATCGGGATGTTCGTCGTCTTCACGACACGGCACTCCGTCTGCCCGGGCAGCGGAGGCGCGTCCGGCGTCAGCACCTCGGTCTGCGCCGGCCCCGTCGGCCCCGGCGGCGCTTCCTCGCCGCACCCCGCGATCCCGAGCGACACCAGGACACACGCGCACGCGAGCGCGTCACGCACAAGCTCGTAAGACATGGCGTGACCCTATCACGCCGAAGGCTCTCGCTTCAGGGGCAGGCCGGCGTCTCGGCGCCCGTGGTGATCCACGCGCTGAGCGCTTCCAGGCTCGACTGCGGCGCTGCGTAGAGGTCGTACGGGGGCATCGGCAACCCCACCACGACCGACGCGCGCAGCCGGTCGATCTCGCCCGGCGCGAGCCCCTTCGCGGCATCCATGCGCGCGTAGATCGGGCTCGCGAGCATCTTGTAGAGCAGGTAGCTGTTGCCCGCGTTGCCCGGGTCGACGTGCGGCATCGCCCGTCCGAAGCGGCGCGGCCGGAGGTCCACCTCGTCGGCCTGCTCGCCCGTCTGCGTCTGGTTCGCGACACGCCCGATCACCGCCGGGATCCGCTCCACGCCCGACAGATCGAGCCCCATCGCGGCCGCGCCGATCTCGAGCGGCCCATGACAGCCGCCGCAGCCGACGACCAGGCTCTTCGACACCGGACATTTGTCGATGCAGAGCTGATCATCCACGGCGCACGACGCCACGCATGCGCTCGCCGTGCAGAAGAGCTCCTCGGATGCAGCGCGCCGCGCCGCCTCGTCGAGCGCCGGATCCACCGGCCCGCCGGGCGGATCCATCACGGCCGTCGTGAACTGCAGGACGACGTTCGCCTCGAGCGGCGCGCCGTCGAACGCGCGCACGCCGAACGGCGAGGCTTCGGTCGCCGCGAGCACCGTGAGCCAGTACTTCGTGTCGGGCACGAGCGCCGTCATCGCGGGCAGGCGGTACGTGACGCGCCGATGCACCGGGTCGTAACTCGGCTCGAGGAAGACGCCCTGCTGGCACTGCGACGCCGTCGGCACCGGATCCGCGCTCGGCTGCAGGCAGATCGCTTGCCGGATCGCCTCGCCGGGCAGGAGGAACCGATCGAACGTGACGCGCACGCTCGTCGTCGAGAGCGCGCGGCTGTCGTCGGTGGGCGCGGGCGCGCTCGGCGTCAGCGTCAGCGTCGTCGGCTGACCGCCGGCGTCGAGCCCGGACAGCTCGACTTCGACCAGGTGGACGGGGGGGGCATCGATGGCCTCGCGTTCGGGGCTGCCCACGTCGCAACCGACGAGAGGCAGGGCGAGGGCGAGCAGGGCGGCGCGGAGGGCGCGCGGGGCGAAGGAAAGGCCTCGGGGACCTGTCAGCTCTCGGCGTAGGTGGAGAGCTGCTCGCGGACCACCTTCTCGTTGATCCCGGTCTGGAGGTGTTCCTTCAAACAGTCGGCCAGGGTGATGAGCAGGTCCTCGACCCCCCTCTCCTCGATGAGCTTCGCGAGCAACTGGCGCGCTTCCCGGCCGTCGTCTTCTCGGAGGAAGCCCCGCACGGTGTCCAGCGTGATTTCGCCCTGGAAGTCGAGGTAAAGATTGTCGAGCAGGTACTTGATCAGCTCCTTCACACCCGTTCTCCTTGACGACGCGCGCGACCACCGCGGGGGAGGAAGCGCACCGTCGCTCTTCGCTATACCCGTCGCCAGAAGGGGTGTGCAAGGAATATGTCGGAGGTTTCGGGAGCCGTGCTCCGTCCGGCGGAGCGGAGGCCTCGGGCGTAGACCACGACGGATGTCGGCGTTTCATTGGCACGCCCTCACGAACGGGTCGTTCGACTGGTGGCAAACGAGGCACGGGCGCGGGTTTCTCGCGAAGGCCGCGCTGCATTTGTCCCGGAAGCCGAGCGGGTGCGGGTTCACGCCATGCCCACCGGAGAGCCCCTTCGTCGCGTGGCACGTCGCACAGTCACGCTCCGTGTGGCAGGACACGCAGGCGTTCAAGTTCCGCATCGCCTCCCACGCGTGATGGTTCGGCCCGCGCGGCGCCGTCGTGAACTCTGCGGCGGGCGGATGGAAGCGGCGGCCCGTGAGGCGGTTTCCGCTCGCGGTGTCGCGCGCGACGCCGACGCGACGGTGGCAGTCGGCGCAGAACGTCTGGGCCTGATGGCAGCTCGAGCAGCGCGGGTTGTCCTGCCGCGCGGACTGAGCGTGGATCGAGAGCCAGTCGTTCGGGTGCACCTTGCGGGGGCGGACGCGGCCGTCGTGGCAGTCGGTGCACTCGTTCGTCGTGTGGCAGCTCCCGCAAAAGGCGCTGTCGTTCGCGGCGACCGTCTTGTGCCGCTCGATGAAGTCGGGCGTGTGCGCGGCGTTGTGCATCCACTGCGGCGGGACGAGGTTGCCCGTCGTGAAGCTCGTGATCATGCGGCCGTCGTTCCGGGCCGTGTGGCACGTCGTGCACGCGCCCTTCGCCTGACCCTGCGCCGCGCCGCTCATGTTGTGGCAGGCGAAGCAGCCGGACATGCGCGGGAGCTGATCACGCGTCGCGAGCTCGAGCTCGCCCACCTGCCCGTGGCACTGCCCGCACTGGATGTTCCGGTCGAGGTGCTTCTTGTGCGTGAACACGAGGTTCGCGTTCGGCAGCACCATCGGCGCGACCGCGCCCTTCTCGCCGGCCTTGTCGCCGATGTGGCAGAAGACGCACTGCCCGTTCGCGTCCGTGCCTGCCTTCACCGCGTGCAGGTCCGAGTGATCGACGTCGTGACAGGCGTCGCACTGCTCGGCCTTCGGCATGAGTCGATCGGCGACCTTGTCGCTCGTGTACGCGGCCGCGTGGCACGACTTGCAGGTCTGCTTGAGATCCTTCGTGTGCTTCTTGTGGTTGAAGCGGATCGTGATCGTCTGGGGCGGGTAGATCTCTTCGCTCGGCACGGGGCTCGCCGCGCTGCCCGGAGGCATGAACGCGAGCGGCGTCTCCGCGTCGTTCGGCATCGGCGAGAGCCCGCTCTTGTAGCCACCGGGAGGCGGCGCCGGCGGCGCGGCGGACTCCGCGGCAGGAGCATCGTCGGCCGCCTGCGCGGACGCATCGGGCCCGACGAGGCCGAGGACGAGGGCCGACAGGCACGCCACGAAGGCGAGCCATCCCGGCAGCGGTCGGCCGTTCGGCCGGCGCGTCTTGCGTGCGCTCTCTGCGCTTCGCTTGGAGGCGTTCATCATCATCCGCCGAGCCTCAAGTTGAGGAGCGCCACGATGCGGAAGCGCTGCCCGACGAGCCGGTTCATGTCGTGCTCCCACTCGATCCGCAGGTCGGCCTGTTGCACGGGCCGGACGCCCGCGCCGAGGACGTAGCCGAACGACGTCGCGCCGCGATCGGGCCGCAGCGGGTCGTCCCAGTCGTAGAGCGAGACGCGCCCGCCGACGCGGTAACGCCCGCCGTCGAAGCGCTTCTCGCCCGAGAGATCCGCGCCTCCGGTGTGCCCACGCGCGCCGGCCTGCACCATGCCGCGTAGCCCCACCTCGCCCGTGCCGAAGCGATACCGCCCGGATACGTTCGCGAGCGCGTCGATCGTCGTCGAGATCGCGCGGTTGTCGGGATCGCGGGTGAACGTCTTCGAGTTCGCCGGATCGATCTCCTGATCGCCGCTGCAGAGCCCCGAAGCCCTGCACTGCTCCGTGCCGAACGTCTCGGGATCCCCGTCGGCCATCCAGATCCGCACGCCGCCGTAGGCCGAGAGATCGAGGCGCTGCGTGGGCGCGACCCAGACGCGCGCCGTCGCCGTCGTGATGGGGCTCTTCGTGAACCAGTTGAAGATCGAGTCCGCGTCGAACGTCGGCACGAAGTAGTCGATGTCCGCGCCGACGGTCGCGCGTTTGCCCAGGTACGCCTCGACCCCGCCGTAATACGAGCCGACGATCTGGTTGTAGAAGTCGTACGTGAAGCCGCCCTTGATCGCGCCGAGGTCGCTCTTGTTGAGATCGAGCGCGTAGCCCAGCCGATCCTGCGACACGCGCAGCCCCTTCGCCGTGCGATACCCGCCCGTCGGATCGGGGAACTGCTGCGTCACCGACGTGCCCATGTTGTAGACGCGTCGATACGAGAGCCGTCCGTGGATCCAGCTCGGCCCGTTGCTCTCGAGCGCGACGCCGAACGCAGGCGCGGGCTGCGTGTACTGATACGACGGGTAGTCCGTCACGCTCGGCTGATCACTCGCGGTGCCGAAGCCCGCGTGGTTGCCGCGCCAAACGCCGGGTCGCTCGTAGCGCGACGTCGACAGCGGCAGCCCGCCGCGCTGCTCGAGCCCGCCGTAGAGCTCGGCCTGCACGAAGTACGGCGTCGTCACGCGCGCGAGCGCGCCGTCGAACGACCACCAGCCGAGCGAGTCGACGACGTATTGCCGACCCGCCCGGAAGCCGAGCCAGCCGTTCAAGAGGTTCCGTCCCTCGACGTACGCGTACATGAGATCGACCGGCGCCTGCTGCAGGCCCGGAACGAAGCGCACGCCGGGCCCCGCCTCGGTCAGGTAACTGGTCTCGCCGCCGCGATCGGCGTCGCCGAGGTGGCCGTTGATCCCGAAGTCGGCGTCGAGGCGCACCCGCAAGACGACCGAAAAATCGGCGCGCCCCGGGACGTGATCGCCCTGCAGGTTGTACACGCCGAGCGACAGCGTCTGCATGAGGCGACGCCGATCGAGGATCGTGTCGCCCCACGGGCTCGCGACTTGGTACGCCTGCGCGGCGGTGTCGCTCTGTACCTCGAAGTCGAGGGCAAACGCATCACGCGGATGCGCGGCGATCGCCGTGGCAAATGCGGCGAGCCCGGATGCAACCACGCGCGAAAGGCGCGTCGATCGATGTCCCCTCACGCCTGGGATGCTCGCTTTCCGTCGATTGGTGCCGGGGAGCGTGCGCGGTCTCCGCGCGGCCGCCGCTGGGCTTTCGACACACCCCAACATGTCGGGGCAGCACGGATCCTCTTTCAGCGTGGCCCGCGCTGTCAACACGGACGAAGGGCGAGCTTGGTGCTCGATCGCGCTCTCGAGGCGCGCAATCCGCTACGCGTTTGGATCAGCCGAAGCGGAGCGAACGCTTCACGATCTTGCCGCTTTCGCCGACCGTGTAGCCGCCGGTGTCGCCGAGCGCGTCGGCGACGGCGTCCCTACGATCCTCGGGGATCGTCCACCCGCGGACGAGCAGGCCCTCGGCGACCTTGTTCTTCACGCGGACCGACTCCTCGCTCACGAGCATGTCGATGAGCGGCTTGACGCTCTCGGGCATCGCCTGGGCGAACGTCGTCTGGACCGCGTGGAACCGCACGGTCTCGTTGACATCCTCGAAGAAGCGCTCCACCGCCGCGCGTACGTCCTCGTGCACGACCTCTTCGAGCGCCTGGATGATCTGGATCTTCGGCTCGACGTTGCGCGCGTACTCGGTGTCGAAGCCCTCGAGCAGATCCAGCAGCTCCTCGCGGTACGCGTCCTCGTCGAGCACGGCATCGAGCACCTTGAGCGGCCACGTCAGCGCTTCGGCCTTCGTGCAGAACTCGATGACCGCGGGGACGACGTCCTTGCCTGCGGCGACGATGCCGCGGAACGCGAGGTCCTTCTCTTCGGCGTCCGTGATCGAAGGATCGATCGTGAAGTTGAAGCGCTTGAGGAGCGCGGCGGCTGCCTCCGGCGTCTTCATGTCGACGAGGGCCTGAATGGCCTCCAGGCGGTCGTAGGTCTGGGCGCGTTTGTCCGCGACGACCTTGGCCGGCCCGGCGATCTTCTTGTCGACGGCGGGCGCGCTGCCCGACGGGGGCGCGCTCTTCGCGCCTTTGCTACGGAGGAAGTCGAAAATGCCCACCTCTACCTCGCGCTCCGGCCCGGCAGGGGGAGGGCTGGAGCAGGCTTCGCATAGGCCCTCGCCAGAGACAAAGCAAGTGCTCGACCTCGTGAGGAGCGCGCTGCCCCTGCCAGCGCGGCTTCGAAAGCGAAACGCCCCGTGATGCGCGGGGCGTCGCGGAGCTTCGGGTCTCCGTCTCGGCCGCCCGCATCCCGGGGCGTGTCATCGGCTGCGGTGCAGCCGGCTTCGTCTTCGTCAGTCGCTGTTCTTCACCTTCATGGGAAGGGAGAACATCAGGTTGACGGAGATCATGCTGTTCATGCGGAACTGACGATCTTTGTTGTTGACCGCCGTGTCGGGGAAGGCCTCGTCGTTGCCCGCGCCGGCGTTGTCGAAGCCGGACGTGTTCCACGCGAAGGGAAGCGCCCTCCACTCCGCGCCGAAGCCGAAGAACGACGTCGGGTAGAAGTTCCAGCCGACGCCGAACGTGGGCGCGATGGCGACGCGGCTCTCGAGCGCGAACGAACTCTGCGCCGCGCAGGGGCGGTCGTTGAGGTCGTTGCCGTCGTTGTCCTTGCCGCAGGGCGCGCGCTCCTGGAGGCCGATGGCCGCCACACCGGCGAAGAGGTTGATGTCCGTGTCGACGAAGAGCGTCGCGAACAGCGCCAGCTTCCCGCGGAACGGAACGAACGTGACTTGCGGCGCCGCGACCCACTGCATGCGGCCGAGCTGATCCTGGGCGAGGTTGCCGCGGGTCAGGTTGACGGCCGTCAGCTTGCAGGCCGTGTCGGTCGCCGTGTTCGAGTCCGCGGGGCAGTTACGCTCGTCGATCGCCTTCACCTGCAGCTCGTCGGTGAGCGACGTCGTCGACTGGATGCCGTAGCCGCCCCAGAGACCGAACCCGAACCAGTCGGTCGGATGGTACATCACGCGCAGACCAGGCATGATCGTGCGCTGGTACTCGTCGAGCAGTGTAAAGGACGCGCTCGGCGTAATTTCGAAGCGGCCCGCGCGATGCAGGCGCAACTTCCGCACGGCCGGGGCCCCCGCGAGGGGACCCGTGAGCTGAATCTCCTGCGCTTCGGCACCTGCGCTCATGGCGAGCGCTGCACATCCCGTGAGCGCCGCGAGCATGCCCCTGCGGAGCAGGCGAGACGCGCAAAGGCTATTCACGAATCGACGCATCATGCATGTCCCCGTACTTGGCTGAATCGTCCCGGATGTTCCTTGCACGCCTCGCTGCCCCTCGGCTCACTTGGGCAGCCGGTATTCCCAGCTGAACGGCAGGAAGACCGAAAACCCGACCTGTGCCTGGACGTTGTTGGTGAAGCTCGTCTCGGGAGCGGTCCAGGTCGTCGGATCCTGTGCTCTCGGATTGCCGTTGGCGTCGTTGCCGGTCGCGATACCCGGGTTCTCGAGCTCGTCGAAGAAGATGTAGTCGCTGAGCTCCGCCACGACCGCGAACCAGCGGTTGAAGAAGATGCGGAGCCCGCCGCCGACGTGGAACGACAGCCGAGGCTTGAACTCGAACGTGCGGTTGTCAGGGTCGACGACGGCGATCGGGCGCGTCGCGATCGCGCCGACGCCGCCGAGCACGTAGAAGTCGTAGTGGAAGATGAAGTCGCCGAACCCGGCGAACTTGCCGTACGCAGGCACGTACGAGAAGTTCGCGTTCGCGTTCCAGGCGTACTCCGTGATCGGAATACCGACGCGCGCTGCGCGGCTCGTCTGGAAGTTGAAGTTCGAGGGCGAGTTCAGGGCGGCGTAGAAGTTGCCGTTGACCCCGACCGCGAGCACGTTCGTGATGTAGAAGTTGAGACCGAGCCCGGGCGCGGGGTGCGCGACGAACTGGTCGTTCATCGTGATCCCGAAGTAGGGCGTGATCTCGAAGCGGAACCGGCGCAGCGCGTAGATCTGCTGCACCGCGTACATCTCAGCGTTGATGTCCCGCTTCGCGGCCTCATCCATGTTGATGCTCGGGCAGGCCGACGGGTCGATCTTACAGATGTCCCCGAGGCCTTCACCCTCGCCGCCAGGAGTCTCGCCCTCACCCTCGCCGGTGCCGGCGGCCTCGCCCTCGCCCTCAGCGGGGGCGTCAGCAGGCTTCTCGGCTCCCTCGTCGTCGAGGTTGATCTCCTTCGGTTGTTCCTTCTTCGGTTGCGCTGCCGCCGTCACCGGCATGGCCAGCAGCGCAGCCGCCACGAGGAGCCCCACGCGAACCTGGTTCATCGCCATCCCTTCCGCAGTCCGTGCGACGTGAGCATCGTTCGGTCCGGTCCGTCCGTACAAGTCTAACTGCGCGACTTCATTCAAAAAAACGGTCTACCGACAAGCGGGACGGACTATATCACGCGTAAAATCAGGGAATCAACAACCAAATCTGTTTCTCTCTCGGATCGGATCGGGCAGGACCGTCCCGGCTGCTCACGCAGAGCGACACGATCCACGCCCATCCAACCACGAGATGCTCGCGTACGAGCAAGAAAATCAAACGATATCCATGACCTTTGCGCCATCCGTCCGAAACGTGCGCGGCGCGGCCCCGTCTCCGCTCCCGGTCGGGGCCCCGTCGCGCGTGTTTCGTGCTCGGCGCAGAGGTTCACGCCGCCGCGTCCGTTGACTCGTCGGCCTGACCGAGCAGCGCCTCGACAAACTCGTCCGCGTTGAAGTCACGCAGCTCGTCGGGACGTTCGCCGATGCCGATGTAGCGCACCGGCAGCGCATGCTCCGCGCAGATGCCGAGCACGACGCCGCCCTTCGCCGTGCCGTCGAGCTTCGTGAGCACGATGCCCGAGAGCGGCAGCGCCTCCTTGAACATCGCCGCCTGCTGCAGCGCGTTCTGACCGTTCGTCGCATCGAGCACGAGCAGCGTCTCGTGCGGAGCTCCCGGCAGCGCCTTGTCGATCGTGCGCGCAACCTTCTTGAGCTCGTCCATCAAGTTCGTCTTCGTGTGCAAGCGACCCGCCGTGTCGGCGAGCACGACGTCGGCACCGATCTCCGCAGCCTTCTGGATCGCGTCGTAGATGACCGCGCCCGGGTTCGCGCCATCCTTGCCGCTCACGACCTCACAGCCGACGCGCTTGCCCCACACGATGAGCTGCTGCACCGCCGCCGCGCGGAACGTGTCGCCCGCGGCGAGCACGACGGTCTTCCCTTCCGCCTTGAGCTTGGTCGCGAGCTTGCCGATCGTCGTCGTCTTGCCCGCGCCGTTGACGCCCACGAACATCACGACCGTGGGACGCGCGGGGAACTTGATGTTGCCGCCGCTCCCACCGAGGAGCTCACGCGCACGACGACGCAAGGCATCCCAGACCTGCTCGTCCTTGACGAGCTTCTTCTCCTTGATGCCCGTGCGGATCTCTTCGAGCAGCGCCTCGGTCGTCTTCACACCGACGTCGGAGGTCAGGAGCACCTCCTCGATCTGATCGACGAGGCCGGGATCGACCTCGCTGCGGCCGACGAAGAGCGCCTTCAAGCGACCGAAGAAGCCCTCGCTCTCGCGTGCCTTCGTGAGCCCGCGTCGCAGGCCTTCGACATCCTTCTTGCGCGGAGCCGACGGCGCAGGCAGTTCGCGCGCCGCGATCGCCACGGGCTTGATCGCAGGCGCCTCTGCGGGCTTCGGCGCAGGCTCGGCGACGGGCGTCGGAGCTTGCACGGGCGCGGGCTCGGGCTGCTTCGCCTCGGGCTCCTTCGCGACGGGCGCGGGCTCGGGCTGCTTCTCCACGACGGCCGGCGTGGGCTCGGCAGCCTTCTTCTCCTCCTTCTTCTTGGCCTCCTTGGCCTCTTCGGCCGGCTTGGCCTTCGCAGGAGCAGCCGGCTTCGGCTCCTCCTTCGCGGGTTTCCCCGCGGCCTTGGCCGGCTGTTCACGCTCGGGCGCCTTTGTCTCCGGGAGCTTCTTCGGCTCCGGCGGCGTCTCGAGCTTCTTGGGCGCTTCCGGCTTCCTGATGAACAGGAAGTAGACGGCCAGCGCCACGACCACGAGACCGATGACGATGTAGAGGGGGTCCACGATGTGCGTTCTCCAGCGGTCCGCGAACTGGTTCGCGACTATATGGGACGGTACCCGTACGTCAACGTGTGTGCTCTGCGCGCGACGGCAAAGGGAGCGTACGGGTGGGGGAGGCGGGGGCAGTTCACGTCATCCTGCCGGCTTTCGGCCGCCCCTGGGTTCGTCGTTGAGGAGCGCCGCTTCGACCCCCTCGTCGACGACGGAGGGGCTGTACGCAGCGTGCTCGAGGGCTCGCGCCCAGGACTCGATCTCCGCGTTGTTCGCGCGGAAAGCCGCCCGCCGTACGTGTCCGGGGGTCGGCTCGGGTTGCATGTCGAAAGGCGCTCCGGTGCGGCGCGCCCATTTCACGAGCCGCTCGAGCAGCGCGCGGCGGCGGGTGATCAGGGCAACGCGCAGCACACCCGGCGGGGGAAGCGCCTGCTCGTACTTGCTGTGCTCGTCCGCTTCGATCACGAGGCGCGCATCGCTGCGGTAGGGCACATCCAGCACGAAGGTTCCACGTTCGTCGGCGGTCGCGCGCGCGATGACACCGTCGCCTTGGAACGCGGGCGCCACGACGACGAGCCGCGCGCCGGCGATCGGGATTCCATCGTGCGCGTCGAGCACCGAGCCACGATAACCACCCTGTCCCGTCGATGCTCGCACGACCTCGACGCCGGCGCGTCCCGACGGCACGGGATGCGCTTCGTCGTCCTCGTCTTTCTTCGGAGGCATGGGCGCGCGCCGCCAGCCGAAGACGATCCACGCGGTCACTGCGAGTACCACGATCGCGATCAAGATTTGCCGCGCGATGCCCGGCCCCTTGACGTTCACGTCGACCTGGAGGTTCGCCCCCGACTTGTAGAAAGGCGCGGCGGGCACGTACCGCAGCGTCAACGGCACGACGCCTGCTCGTTCGAGCGCGAACGAAGCGATGACGTGCGCCTTGCCGCCCTGCACCGCGCCCGCGCCCACGCTCTCGCTCCCGCGCAGCGCCTCGACCACGCCGCCCGTCACCGGACCTCGCGAGGTCGTGACATCCACATCGATCCCGACGCCGTCCTCGGGATCCGCCGCGTCGACGGGATGCGCGAGCGCGAGCCGCACTTCGGCGCGCCTCACGATCGGCTGCGTCGTCGTCGCCTTCGCGAGCGTCGTCGTCCCTTCGAAGCGCAGGCGCAGCTCGCCCGATCCGGGACCGGGGAACGACGCGCTCGGGATCTCGAAACGCACGCGTCCATCGCCGCCCGTCTGCCCCTCCGCGATGCGCTCGCCGCGCTCGTCCTCGAGCTTGATCGCGAGCCCTTCGCGCCGCGTGGTGGTGGATCGGGACGACCCGACGCGATCGACGCGCAGCGATCCCGTGAGCAGCACGGTCTCGCGATCGAGATCGATCACGTCGGGCGCAGGTTCGAAGCGAAGGATCGTCCGTGCGAGCGGCGCGTCGGCTGCGTCGAGGCGCACCACGCTCTCGGCGGGATCGCGCAGCTCGTCGCCCTCGAAGCGGAGCTTGATCGACGCCTGCCCGATCGGCGCTCCGGCGCGCACGCAGAACGCTCCTCGATCGTCGGTCTGTACCTCGTAGGCATCCGTGCCGACCAGGCGAACCGAGCGTCGTGACCTTCGTGCCGTTGCGTCACATGTCGAGGGCGTCGGCAGGTTGACGGCGGCGCCTCCGTCCGCGATCGCGCGGAGCGTGATCGTCGCGCCGGCCACGGCGGCGCCTGCGTCGTCGAGCAGCTCGCCTCGGACGATCGTGCCGGACGGCTCGACTGCCGCGGCTGCGCTGATCTGCGCGCCGCCTCGTACCTGGATGCGAATCACGTTTCCGGCTCCTCGTGTCTGCGCCGTGACGGGCGCCGAGAGGAGCAGGAACAGCAAGGCGACGAGCGCGCACAGCGGGCGCGACGAGGCTCTCGCCTGGGCACCTCGGCTGCGGGACATCCCCTTCCTATATGCGGGATCGCCCCGCGCGACCAGCGCTTCCGCCGATGTCATGGTCAGGCCCCGCGTTGAAGCGAGCCCGGGCGAGACACGTCCAAGTCTCCACGGTTCCTCCGCGCGTGACAGACGCGGCGGATCGCGAATGGTCGAGGTCGCTCTGGTCCCTCCTGGACCGAGCAACCGAGTCGTGCCGCTCTGCGTCGAGGTACGGGTGAGGTGCAGGATGAAGAAGACGGGTGATCGCGTGTTCGAGAACTCCACGACCTCCGATCCGACGGCAGCTTTCTCCATTCGTCCGCGCGCATCGTGTATCTTCGGAGCTCGAATGCGAAAGAGCGTCCCCGTCGTCGCGGCCCTCGCGTTGTTCGTGCTGACCCCCGAAGTCGTGCGAGCGGATCCTCGCACCGGTTATCTCGTCCAGCAGCTCAAGACGAGCGAAGACTTCCGCGTGCGAACGCAAGCTGCGCTCGCGCTCGGCGCATCGGGCGACGACGCCGCGGTCAAACCTCTTTGCGATGCGCTCGCGGACGCCAACGACTCGGTGAAGGTCGCCGCGGCCGCCGCGCTCGGCAAGCTCGGCAAACCGACGGGCCTGCCCTGTCTGCAAACTGCGATCAAGAACGAGAAGAGCGCCTCCGCGAAGACGCAGATGCAGAAATCGATCGACACGCTGAAGAACGGCGGCGGCGTGCCCGCGCCTCCGCCTCCCGGCCCCGACACGAAGTACTACGTGGCGATCGAGATCTCGAACAAGACGAAGCGACCCGCAGCCGAGATCGAGACGATCGTGCGCGCAGCGATGCAGACGAAGCTCCTCGGCAAGGCCGGGTATGCCGTGGCGCCGAAGGGCGAGACGGCTGCACAAGGCGGCAAGGTCGTCAATGGCAAAAAGTTGAAGGGCTTCTATCTCATCGCCAGCGTCGAGCCGCCGGTGTACGAGAATGGAAACCTCACGCAGATCGTGCGCGTGAGCATGTGGACGTACCCGGGCAAGGCGTTGCAAGGCGAGTTCTCGCCGAAGCTCACGCAATCCGACACGCCCAAGACCGACGTACAGAGCGAAAACGTGCTCATGAAGATGTGCGTGGAGAACGCCATCGACAGCTTCGCGAAGATCGTCGCGTCGATGTGATATCGCAGCGAGAGGGGAGCGGATCCGGCGCGCCGCGACCCCTCGGGCAAACACCACGCGCCGTGGCAAGAGACGCGCAAGGTCCCCGATGAGCGAGGCTTCTGTCACCCCGCCCGCCGCCACGAGCGGCCGCCAGCAGCGCCGCATCCGCAACTTCCTTCTCGACAAGCGCTTCCAGCTCAAATACGCGGGCTATCTCGCGGCGATCGCGCTCGTCGTCTCTGTCCTCCTCGGCGCGGTCCTGTGGTGGACGAGCAACAAGCTGATCGATCAGAGCCGACAGGCCGTCGTGCAGCAGAAGGCGCTCGTCACGCAAGGACAGGAGACGGTGAAGCGCGGCCAGCTCGCGCTCGCCGAGCGCAAGAAGAACGACGAGCTCGTCAAGATGAACATCGCGAAGGCGTACGAAGATTCGCCCGAGCTCGCGAAACAGTTCAGCAAGGACGCGGAGAACGACGCGAACAAGCTCAAGGAAGAGCAAGCGAGCCTCGAAAAGGACGCGGACTCCTTGAAGCAACAGGCCGCGGAGCTCGAGCGCCAAGCGGCGGCAGTCGAGGAGCAGCAGCGCAATTTGATCCTCGGCCTCGTGCTCGCGCTCGGCTTCCTCGTCGCGTGCATCTGGCTCGCGGGCATCGTCGTCACGCACAAGATCGCGGGGCCCGTGTTCAAGATGAAGCGCATGTTCGGTCGCGTCGGCGAGGGCCACCTCGCCCTGCGCGAGCGCCTGCGCAAGGGCGACGAGATGCAGGACTTCTTCGAATCGTTCGATCAGATGCTCGGCAATCTCCGCGCGCAGAAGACACGCGAGATCGAGCAGATCGACGCCGTGATCTCGCGCATGGAAGCGGAGGCTTCGAGCGACGGCGTGGCGATGTTGAAGAAGCTGCGCGCCGAGATGCAGGCCCAGATCGACGGCTGACGTCTCCACGATTGCGGCGTCGACGTGATCAAGAGGATCACGCGACGCCGCGCCTCACGTATCCCGATCAGAAGGCTGCTTTGATGTGCTCGACGAGCGGATCGCCGTCGGGCGTGAACGCGACCGCGACGGCGTCGAAGCGCATGCGTTCGATCCTCTCGTCGCGGGCAAACTTCGAAGTCCAGAGCGTTTGTCCCGCCGCGCGAAGGCGCGCGCGCTTCCGTGCGTCGATGCTGTCGAGCGCGCGCTGGTAACTGCGTGGACCACGCGTACGCACCTCGACGACCACGATCACGACGCCGTCGCGGACGAGCAGATCGATCTCGGCGCGCCCCACGCGCACGTTGCGTCCGAGGATCGTGCATCCCATGCGGACGAAGTGATCCGCGGCCGCGTCTTCGGCGCGCGCGCCTGCGCGATGACGCGCATCGCGCGGCCGAATGACTCGAAGCTCAGGGGAAGGGGAGGCTGTGGAAGAGGCGAGCGGACGACGAGGAGGACGCGTCACGGGCGCGCGCGTCCCAGCTCGTTTCAGCTATCGGTCGTGAAGCCGTTGCCCTTGCACTGGGTCGCGTTGTAGTGACCCTTGACCGTGCCGCAGGTTCCTTCGCTGACGAACTTCGTGTCCTGCTTGATGCAGTACTTGCCCGTGAGCAGCGGATCGCCGAGACCCACGTTGGGACGGATCTGCTCGCACGAGTAGCCGGTCGGGCACTCGCAGAAGTTGAAGTTCGGATCCGGCGGCTCGCCGTCGGCCACGCCGCACCGGCAGGAGCAGTACACGGCTTGCGCCGCATCACGCTGCGAGTCGGGCGCGCACTGACCGCAAACCTCGGCTTCGATCACCGTGTCGGTGCCGGGGATGCAGCAGGCCTTGTTCGCGTCGTCCGCCGTCGAGCCGGCCGTCTGGCAGCCGTTCGTGGCGACTCCGCCGGTCGCGGGCTTCGTCTGCCCATAGGGGCAGCTCACGCGGCCCTGGAAGTGGTTCACGAGGCAGATACGGGTCTGGCACTGGAAGGAGCGCGACTCGATGTTCTCCTCGGTCACTTTGAAGCCGGCGAAGTCGGTTTTGTACTCGTCTTCGGGGATGCAGGGGTCACCGACGCCGCCGCTTTGACAGGCGACCGGGAGGCCGCCCAGGGCGAGTACGCTGATCAGACCAAGCATGCCGGACAGGATCGAACGGGTCATCAGATCGTGCTCCTTGGGCCGGGGCGCCCCTGCTCCATGCGGGGCGCGCGAGCGCGACGCGCCGCCCGCGCGTCCGCGTCGAGGACTCGGCGAACGACGCCAGCAGCGAGGACGCTAATCGAAGCGGCGACGGACCGTCAACCTCTCGATGCACAACTCGACGGACTGCCGCCGGATTTCGTCCATGGGGGGTGTCGGTCCGGGCGCGACCCGGGATCGACCCGCGACCCCGACGAGTCCTTGGCGCGCCCCAAGGCACTCTCTGGAGAGGTGTCGGAAGCGGCACCTGGACCGCGCAGCGCTCGGAAACCGCCGCTTGACAAGCCAACCGTCATAATTTTACCATCCGCGGCCAGACGCAAGTATCCGCTGATTCTCATTGAAGTTTTTGGTCATCGCTCCCGGTCACGAAACACCGGGGGCCGCGACTGCGAAGGGCCCCGTCCACTGCGGATCCAGCCGCTCGACGAACGGTACCTGGGCCGGTTCGGGTCGCCTTCATCGACCTCAACCTCCGAACGACGAGGAACGACGAATGCGGAAAGGGCTGGCTACTCTCTGTCTTCTTGCTTCTGCCATGCTCGTGGCGCCGACGGCCTTTGCCCAGAAGGGCAAAGCTCCGGCGGCTCCGGCAGCTCCGGCAGCCAAGGCTGGCGACGCCAAGAAGAACGACAAGAAGGCCGCTCCGAAGGAGATCGAGCTCGAGGACGAGGCCGACGGGCCCGTGACCGCGGGCCAGATGACCGAGGAAGCGGCGCAAGCGAAGCGGCTGTTCGATGCGGAGCGATGGAGCGAATCGGCTCTGCTCCTGAAGCGTGTCGTCGACGGCGAGACGGGCGACGACGAGGGCAACAAGCAGATCGCGCAGTATCACCTCGCGATCGCGCTCTATCGCCTGCAGTTCTTCCAGGCGAGCTACGCGATCTTCTCCGAGATCGCGGACAAGACGAATCACCTCAAGTTCAACGAGACGCTGCTCTGGCTGTCCAAGCTCGCCACGCAGCTCCCCGAGCCCGCCGACATCATCGAGCGCGTCGGTAAGTACAAGAGCGAGCAGGTCGCGCGGTTCAACAACCCGCAGCAGCGTGATCTCTACTGGCAGCTCAACTACCTGCTCGGCCGCTACAAGTACCGCAACCGCAACTACGAGGAGGCCATCAGCCTCTTCGAGAAGGTCGACGCGAAGAGCAAGTACTACGTTCAGGCCCAGTTCTTCACGGGCATCTCGAACGTGCAGCTCCGCAAGTCGGTGCCCGCAGTCAAGTCGTTCCAGCAGATCGTGCGCGCGCTCGACGAGGGCGTGGAAGGCGTCGAGGACGAGAGCCGCATGCGCGATCTCGCGTTCCTCTCGATGGCCCGCACGTACTACTCGGCGTCGGTCCGCCTCGACGACAACAGCGTCCCGAAGATCGACGGCAACAAGCTCAGCGCGGCCGTGAAGTACTGGAACCGCGTCGACGTGGGCAGCGAGTACTGGCTCGACGCGCTCTTCGAGCAGTCGTGGGCGTACTTCATGGCCGGCGACTACCCGCACGCGCTCGGCAACATGCACACGATCGAGTCGCCGTACTTCCCGAACGCCTTCTATCCGGAGGCGGACATCCTCAAGGCAGTCATTTCGTTCACGATCTGCCAGTACCAGGATGCGACGACGATCGTGGCGCGCATGCGCAAGCGCTACGAGCCGATCAAGAAGGAGCTCGAGGCGATTCTCAACCGTTTCAAGGGCGAGGACGCGGAGACGAAGTTCTTCGACTTCTTGAAGGACGTGCGCGCGGGCAAGGCGGCGCTCTCGCCGACGGTCAAGCCGATCGTCGAGAACGCGCTCTCGGATCGCCAGCTCCTCCGCAACCTCGAGTACGTGCGCGTCCTCGACGAGGAGGACGCTCGTTACAAGAAGGCGCCGGCTGCGTTCCGCAACTCGCCCGTGGGCGGCGACGTGACGGACGCGCTTTCGCTCGCTCGTGATCTCGCGGTGCGCAACGCCGGCACCCTCGCGCGGGAGCGCTACCAGCGTTACCTCGACGAGCTCAACGAGCACCTCCGCGACGCCTCGAAGATCCTCATCGACATCACGGCTGCCGAGCGAAACAAGCTCGATCAGGAAGTCGTGAGCGGCCAGCTCACGAAGGAAGAAGCGCTCGTGTTCGGCGTCGTCAAGCCGGATGACGAGCACGTTCTGTGGCCGTTCAACGGCGAGTACTGGCGCGACGAGCTCGGCTTCTACCGGCAGGTCGTCACGTCGAAGTGCGGCAAGTAGCGGGAGGCCCGAGGGGGCGGCGACGAGTTGCGCCGCCCCGGGGGGATTGCGGCAAAGCCGCCTCCGGGTTGCGAGTTATCAGTTGAGGAGATGACGACGATGAAGCAGTCCAACGTGAGTGCGCTGCGCAGACTCCGTCTCGTGACGGGCGCAGCAGCACTTTTCACCGCCGCCGTCGCGACGGGCCCGGCGTCGGCCGCCGATGAATGCATCACGCAACAAGCGAAGGACTCGCTGGCGCAGTGCCCCGGCGGGTCGCTCAAGCAGAGCGCTGGCAAGAAGCCGGCGATGAGCTTCAAGTCGGCGCCGCAGGGCGTTCAGCTGAAGAAGCGGGACGACCAGCTCAAGCCGACGAATCCGACGGCGTCGATGAACGCCGCGCAGCGCGACGAGCGTCGCAACCGGCTGGCGGCGCGCTCGCGCCAGCTGCTCATCACCGAGATCCAGGGCCTCGAGAGCCTCTTCTCGAACACCCCGAAAAACGCGCCCGATCGCCCGAAGCTGATGCGGCGTTTGGCCGAGGGGTACGTCGAGCTCGAGTCGGCCGCGTTCCGCGACAAGACCGAGCAGAGCATCAACGCCGACGAGGCGAAGCGCAAGAACCCCAAGGCGGAGAAGGGGTTCCGTGACGAGGCGGCGAAGGCCGACAAGATCCTCGTCGCCGCGCGCCAGCAGGCGATCAAGTACTACACGCTGCTGAAGAACGGCTACCCGAAGTGGTGCCAGAGCTCGAACGCGCAGGATCCGACGAAGAGCACGGGCTGCACGGACGAGGTGCTCTACTACCTCGCGTACGAGTACGAGCAGGCCAACCAGCTCGATCAAGCGCGCAAGGTTTACTTCGAGCTCATCCAGAACTGGCCGCAGTCGAAGTTCATCCCGAACGCGTACCTCGCGTTCGGCGAGCTCTTCTTCAACGAGGCGCAGGGTGATCCCTCCAAGTGGCAGCTCGCGGAGCAGTCGTACCAGGAGGTCACGAAGTACCCGGCGCCGGACAACAAGGTCTGGGGCTACGCGCACTACAAGCTCGGGTACGTGTACTGGAACCAGGGCGAGTTCCCGAAGGCGCTCTCCGAGTTCAAGAAGACCATCGAGTACGGCATGCAGTACCAGCAATTGCCGAACGCGAAGGAGCTCGCGAACTCCGCGCGGCGCGACATCATCCCGGTGTACGCGCTCGCGGCGGCGCCGAAGGCCGCGCACGACTTCTTCAAGCCGCTCTCGGGCGACACGGGCGTCAACAACGAGAAGACGCTCAAGATGCTCGACGATCTCGGCCAGAACTATCTCGACACCGGCCACTACAAGGAAGGCATCGAGCTCTACAAGGACCTCATGGTCCGCGATCGTGGCCCGAAGTACTGCAAGTACCAGGGCCACATCACCGAGGCGACGCTCGCCATGAAGTCCGGCAACAAGGACTCGATCAAGGCCGAGCTCGATTCGATGCTCGAGGTGCACAACAAGTTCATCGCCGAGGGGCACCCCGATGACATGAAGCTCAAGTGCTCGAACGCGACCGCGGGTCTTCTCACGGAGACCGCGATGGCGTGGCACCTCGAGGCCGTCGGCTCGGGCGGTGTGCGCGGCACGGGCGACAAGAAGACGATGACGCTCGCGACGGCGCTCTACGAGCGCGTCGTGCAGAACTTCAAGCAGGAGCAGTTCGCGCGCTTCGAGTTCCCGCGCATCGTCAAGGAAGACTGGCCGAACATCTTCAAGATCAAGTACGCGATGGCCGACCTCGCGTACTTCAACAAGGACTGGGCCAAGTGCGGTCCGGCCTTCGACTCGGTCGTCGCGGAGGATCCGAGCGGCCCGCTCGCGCCCGAGGCCGCGTTCGCTGCGGTGCTCTGCTACCAGAACATCTACACCGAGCTGCACAAGGACGGCTCGGAGAAGAAGGGCACGGGTCAGCTCCCGAGCGCTGCGGATGGTGGCAAGAAGGGCGACAAGAAGGCCGACAAGGCCAAGTGGGCCCCGAAGGATCTGACCGACAACCAGAAGGGCATGCTGACCGCGTTCAACCGGTACATCTGCTACATCAAGCCGCCGGAGAACGACAAGGAAGCCCAGGAGAACTACGTCGAGGTCAAGTACGCGCGCGCTCGTACGTACTTCGAGGCGCAGCACTGGGAGGAGGCGGCGTACGCGTTCCGCGACGTCGCGGTGAACCACTCCGACAAGGACGTGGGCATCTACGCGACGCAGCTCTACCTCGAGTCGCTGAACATCCTCGGCTCGAACTCCGAGCCGGCGCGGCCGTCCTGCTACGACAACATGGCGGAGGACGTGCCCAAGTTCCTCGACCTGTACTGCAAGGGCGGCAAGGAGAAGGAAAACGCCGAGCAGTGCGGGATCCTCACGCGCATCCAGCGCGACATCGAGCGTCTGCGCGCGCAGAAGCTCATCGAGTCGGCGGACGCCGGTGGCCAGGGCGTCGACACGATCAAGATGTACGAGCGCGGCGCCCAGGCCTACATGGACCTGTGGAAGAAGTACGGCGAGGCGGCGTGCGAGAAGAAGGAAGCCTCCTGCGAGAAGAGCGAGGAGATCCTCTACAACGCGGCCCGCGCGTTCCAGGCCGCGCGCCTCATCGCGAAGTCGATCACGGCGCGCCAGATCCTTTTGAACCCCAAGTACAACCTCGACAAGACCGAGCTCGCGAAGAAGTCGATCTACGAGATCGGCGGTAACTACCAGGCGATCGCGGTCTACGACGAGGCTGCCAACTGGTACGAGCGGTTCTCGCGCGAGAACCCGAAGATGGACAAGGCGGCCGAGGCGCTTCAGGACGCCGTCGTGCTCCGTCTCGGTCTCGGCCAAGAGGATCAGGCGATCAAGGACGCGGACCTCTTCAACAAGAACTACGGATCGCAGAAGCCGACCGAGGCCGCGAAGATCGCGTTCGCCATCGGGTCGCACTACATCGACAAGGAAGACTGGGACGGCGCGCGTCGGCGGCTCAGCTCGGCCATGGGCCAGATCGATCGCAACGCGACGTTCGACGTCCAGATCCAGGCGCACGCGCTGCTCGGGCGGGTCTTCACGAAGATCAACAACCCGTCGAGCGCGACGCCCGAGTACAACAAGGTCCGCGGCTACTGGAAGGACCCGCAGGCTGCGCTGAAGAAGCTCGACGCCATCGGCGGCAGTGAGGACGAGAAGATCCGTCGTCTGGGCAAGTCGCTGACGGCCGTCGGTGAGGCGCTCTTCTTCTTCGCAGAGCTGAAGCGGAAGGAAGTCGATAAGATCCGGTTCCCCGAATACAAGGGCTCCGGCCAGCGTGACGATGTGATGAAGCACATCAACACGAAGGTCATGGACTGGATCAAGAAGAAGCGGCCGGCGATCGAGGAAGCCTCGAACGAGTACGTGAAGATCGTCAACCTCGAGCCGCTGCCTCCGCCTCGCTGGGTCATCGCCGCCGGTTCGCGTGTCGGTCAGATGTGGAGCAAGTTCGTCGCCGAGTTCCGCGCCGCGCCCATCCCGAAGGAGTGGAAGGGCAATGGAATGGTCCCGGGTACGGACCTCAGCTACGCCGAGCTCCGCGGCGAGTACTACGCGAAGCTCGACGAGGCGAGCGAGCCGCAGAAGCAGGCTGCCAAGGCCGCGTTCAAGAAGTGCCTCGACTACTCGGTCAAGTATCAGTTCTTCGATGAGTACTCGCGTACCTGCGAGGTGTGGCTGTCGAAGAACTACGGCGCCGAGTACCACCTCATCGACGAGTTCCGTGGTTCGCCGTCGCGGGTGAACTCGGGCCTCAGCGATCGCGCGCAGCCGGTGAACCTCGACGGAACGGCGTTCGCGCCGGCGAGCGATACGCCGCCGCCCGCGGAGAACAAGCCCGCGGCGCCGGCGACGGGTGACAAACCCGCCGAGCAGAAGCCTGGCACTTCACCCGAGAAGGCCGCCATCGAGGGCGCCACCACCAAGAAGAACTAAGGGAGCGAGCCATGAAGAGATTTTCAATTCTTGTGGCGACGGCTGCCCTCACCGCCGCAGTTGGCTGCGGCGGCGGGGGAGGGGGAACGGGCGGCAAGCCCGCGGTGGATCCCAAGACCGGCGCGGCGATCGTCGACAGCAAGGGCAACGCGGTCTCCGTCGCTGCGGCGAACAAGTACAAGGACGGTCTCGAGGCCTTCAACAAGCACGACAAGGCCCGTGACTGGACCGAGGCCACTTGCCAGGAGGCGGCGGAGATCTTCCTCGACGCCGCCGACGAGCAGAGCGGCAAAGTGCTTGTCGAGGCGATCTACAACGCGGGCGTCTCGTACCAGCGCTGCAAGCAGGACGCGAAAGCGAAGGAGTATTTCAAGAAGGCGCTCGACGCGGATCCGAAGTTCCACCGCGCGCGGGTGCAGCTTGCGATCTACTCCTTCGCCGAGTCGCAGGAGAAGGCCATCGATCAGGCGATCAATGAGCTTTATCAGGCGGCCGTCGTCGACGCGCGTTTCCAGAACGTCGAGGGCCTCGTCCAGCTCGGCATGTTGCACATGAAGCGCAACAACCCGCAGGCGGACAAGGATGGTCGCACGGACCTGCAGAACGCGAAGCGCTACGCGCAGAGCGCGCTGGCCGTCGATGACGGGTATCTGCCGGCGTTCAATCTGCTCGCGCTGATCTACATGGAGACGGCGAAGGTCAAGGCGGGTCGTTCCTCCAAGAAGGGCGTCGCGACGAACGTCAGCAAGGAGAAGAAGATCGACACGCAGGCGCTGGATCTCGCGGCTCTGGTTTGCTCGCAAGCCATCCGCAAGAACCCGAACTACGCGCCGATCCACAACACGGCCGGCATGATCCAGGTCGAGCTCAGCAACCTGAACGGCGCGGTCAGCGCCTTCAATACGGCGCGCAAGCTCGACCCGACCTTCTACGAGGCGCAGATGAACTTCGCCGCCGTGAACCTGAGCTTCCGCGGGTTCGCGCAGGCGGAGGAGGCGTATCGCGCCGCGCTGAAGATGCGGCCGAACGATTACGACGCGCATCTCGGGCTCGCGCTCGCGCTGCGTGGTCAGATCGACGATACGAACTTCGACAAGATGGTCGCGGCGGCCGCGGCCGAGCTTGCGGAGGCGAAGAAGATCGCGCCGGAGCGCGCGGAGACGTACTACAACGACGCGATCCTCACGCAGGAGTACAAGGCGAAGTCGGGCGGCAAGGACGCCGAGCCGATGCTCCTCGCGGCGAAGCAGCTCTTTGGCGAGTTCATCGCCAAGGCGGGGACTGCGCCCGAGTATGCGGATGCGGTGAAGCGCTCGAAGGAGCGCATGGAAGAGATCCAGCAGATCATCGACTTCAACAAGCAGACCGAGGCGGAGCGCAAGGCGGCCGAGGCGGAGGCGAAGAACCGCGCCGCCGAGGCAGAGGCCAAGGGCACCGAGGAGGGCGGTGGCGAGGCGAAGCCGCCCGAGGGTGGTGCGCCCCCGCCGCAGTGAGGGAGAGGCCCGCGGTGCCCGAGACGGCGCCGCGGGCCTTTTTTTTGATCCTCCGGGAACCTTGGGTCGAACGGGGTGTCTTTTCGGGCCAGGACGAGAGAGTCTCGAACGAAATCAGGCTCGGATCCCGTTGACCCCGTCCCTTCAGGGACGGTACGATGTGACTGAAAATACGGCGAAGACTGGCGAGGAGGCTTGAAGATGAAGAGGTCAACGCGTTTGGGTGCGGCGCTGGTCGCTGGTGTCGGCGTTCTTCTCGTGACGTCGTTCGCGTTTGCCCAGGGCAAGGCCGGCGGCGGTGGGAAGAAGGACGAGGGGTACGGCTACGAGTTCACCGACGATCCCCTCAACGCCGGTGGCTTCGGGCCGAACGATGCGACGATCCGCGTTCGTCCCGGTCCGGTTCGCACGACCCTGATCCGTCCGCGCACGTCGTTCGTGCCGGAGATGCTGAAGTCGGTCGAGAATCTCTGAGAAGGCTCGGGGGCTCATGTGGGGGGGCTCGGGCTGCGGTTTTGTGCGAGCGCGGGGACGTGATCGCTGGACCGCAGCGATGAATCCAAGGGCCCTATCGCCTTTCTGGGAAGGCGCACGGGCCCCTGAGTAATATTCGGTGCCCCGAACCCGGGGTTTCTGGTCGCCTCGGGCGACGGCGGGACGCAAAAGGCAGGGAAGGCTGGCTCACGATGGAAGGCAAGCAGAAGGTCGCGCTCACGTTCGCGCTCTACCAGAATGAAGCGCTCGTGCGTCGAGAGACGGTGACGCAGGACATCGTCAAGGTTGGAAAGGACCCGAAGAGCCATCTGCGCGTCGACGACGAGCTGGCCTCGCGCATGCACGCCGTCATCGAGGTGGCGTCGCCCGAGGACATCACGCTGATCGACCTCGGCAACGAGCCGGGGACGCTCGTGAACGGCGCCCGGGTCAACAAGGTCAAGATCAAGGCGAACGATCAGCTCCAGATCGGCGGCACGAAGATCGTGCTCGAGAAGGCCGAGCCTGTGGCGGTCGCGGGAGGCGCGGCGAAGGCGCCCGGCAATCCGTTTGCCGCGGCTCCGGCGGCAAACCCGTTCGGCGCGGCTCCGGCGGCAAACCCGTTCGCGGCAGCCGGCGGCAACCCGTTCGCGGGCGCTCCCGCGGCGGCGCCGAGCCCGTTCGGCGGCGGCGGCGGCGACCCGTTCGGCATGAACAACCCCTTCGCGCAGCCGAAGCCGCCCTCGCACGATGAGGTGCCGCACGACGCGCCCGAGGGCTCGTACACGTACCAGCTCGTCAAGAGCGGCCCCGACGTCCCGAACGAAGAAGTCGAGACGCCCTCCGCGTCCGTCGAGGTGATGATCATGTGGGATCAGATGATCCTGCACGTCTCGCACCTGACGCCGCCGCGCTCGTTCTACGTGGGCGAGGAGGAGAGCAAGAACTTCAAGTGCGATTACTTCGTGCCCCAAGAGAAGATCGGCACGACGCGCGCGCCGGTGGTGCTCGCGGACAAGGGCGGGTCGGTCTCGGTGGTGCTCCTGCCCCGCGCGAAGGGCACGATCGAGCTCGCGGGCCAGCCGAAGATGACCGTGCAGCAGGCGATCGACAGCGGCAAGACGCAGCCCTGCTCGGAGCTCTCGGGCGCGTTCCAGATGTCGCTGCCGCCGGGCTCGAAGGCGCGCATCGACGTGGACGGCCTGATCTTCCAGGTGTCGACGGTGAACGCGGGCCGCGTGGTCGCGGGGCACGTGCAGCTCGACACGACGAACTACCTCTATCACGGCCTCTCGATGGCCGTGCATCTCGGGCTCCTCGCAGCGATGGCGTTCTTCATGCCGCCGCTCGGCGCCACGGACGAGGACGGGGTCTCGGACGATCAAAAGTTCATGATCCAGCAGTTCCTCAACGCGGCCGCCGAAAAGGAGATGGAGGAGAAGGAGACCGAGCAGGTCGCCGACAACGCCGCCGACAACAAGGAAGGCGGCACGGGCACGCGCGCCAAGGGTGAAGAGGGTTCCATGGGTAACCCGAACACCAAGGCGTCGGGCAATCGGTACGGCGTGCAGGGCCCGGCGGACAACGCCGATCCGCACATCGCGCGCCAGGCAGCGCTGCGTGACGCGGCGGAATTCGGCATGATCGGTCTGCTCAACTCGGGCGCCGGTGGTGATCCGAATGCGCCGACCGCGCCCTGGGGTCGCGACGACTCGCTCGGCAACGACGCCCTCTCGGCCCGCGGCAACATGTGGGGCGACAACATCGGCGACTCGTTCGGCGCGGGCGGCCTCGGTTTGTCCGGTATCGGCGAGGGCGGCGGTGGCCGCGGCGAGGGTATCGGTCTCGGCTCGATCGGCACGATCGGCCACGGCGCGGGCACCGGCACGGGGCAGGGCTTCGGCTCCGGTCACGGCCGATTGTCGGGGTCGCACCGCACGAAGCCGCCGCAGGTGCGCATGGGCGCCACGAGCGTGAGCGGTCGTCTCCCGCCCGAGGTCATCCAGCGTATCGTGCGCCAGAACTTCGGCCGGTTCCGCCTCTGCTACGAGAACGGCCTGCGGAACAACCCGAACCTCCAGGGCCGCGTGGCGGTGCGCTTCGTCATCGGCCGTGACGGCGCGGTGTCGAACGTGGGCAACGGCGGCTCGGACATGCCGGATGGCGGCGTGGTGTCGTGCGTGGTCCGCGCGTTCTACGGTCTGTCCTTCCCGCAGCCGGAAGGCGGCATCGTGACCGTCGTGTACCCGATCATGTTCAGCCCCGGCGGCTGACGTCGGTTTGCACCGGAAGCGTTGCCCCGCGGGTCACGAGCTCGCGGGGCTTCGTGTTTTTGTCGACGAGCATCAACGCTCGCGGGGGGAGCGTCTCGGCCTCCCGAGTACGCCCGGACGCTTGGCGCTTTGGGGGATGGGCACAATCCGAACTGGACTTTCGGCGCGCCATCCGCCTATTCTCGGCGCGCAAGAGAACGTCTCGTCCTGTGCCTGGGCGGCAATTTGGGCTGCAAGTTCGAGGACTTATGTGCGTGCTTCGTGCGGGTGGGGCTGCCGTGGCCCTCTCCGCGCACGGGTGACGCGAGGAGCGGCGGAGCCAGCTCCGAGAGAAAGGTGAGCGAAGCAATGAAGCTTGGCGCAATGGTGATGGCGTCCTGTCTCGTGGTCTCGAGCGTGCTGGGGCTCGGGTGCAGCCGGAACCGGCAGGAAGCCGTGATCCTCGCAAACCAGGCGGACAAAGAGGTCGCGCTGAACCCGGACGGAGCGGCGACGAAGTACGAGCAGGCGACGAAGCTCGATCCCACGAACCACAAGATCTTTTACAAGCTCGCGATGGCCTACAAGAAAAAGGAGGAGTGGGACAAGACCGCCTCGACCTTGAGCCGCGCCACGCAGCTCGCGCCGAAGTTCGCGAACTACTGGTTCGAGCGCGCCTACGCGCTCGAGATGCAGGCGAAGAAGAAGACGATCTCGTACGACGAGGCCAAAGAGCCGTACCAGAAGTGCATCGAGAACGATCCGAACTTCGCTGACTGCTACCACCAGCTCGGCAACGTGTTCCTCTGGACCGACGACGAGCAGAAGGCGCTCGAGAACTACACCAAGGCGGTCGAGCACAATCCGACGGAGATCCGTTACTATACGGCGCTCGCGGATCTCTACATCCGCCTCGGGTACACGAAGGAGGCCGAGCAGGTGCTCA
The DNA here is from genome assembly GCF_029946505.1 of Polyangium sp. y55x31. GTDB lineage: Bacteria > Myxococcota_A > Polyangia > Polyangiales > Polyangiaceae > Polyangium. The sequence goes on along the minus strand of NZ_JARZHG010000030.1, from coordinate 46,910 downwards.
AGGAAGCGAAGAACTTCGCGAAGCCCGGCGACAAGACTCTCTTCGGCGTGCACGTGCTGCTCTCGCAGGTTCACCAGGATCGCGGGTCTCTCCCGGAGATGGTGACGGAGCTCGAAGCAGCGAAGGCGGTCGCGGGCAACGAAGGCCCGGAGTCGGTGCAGATTCTCTTCAGCTTGGGAAGCACTTACGCGCAGCTCACGCCGCCGAGGACGCAGGAAGCCGTCCAGATGCTCAAGGGCTTCACGGCCCGGGCATGCAAGGGCGCGAAGGCGGCGAGCTTCAAGACCGAGTGCGAGACCGCGCAGACGCTGGTCACGCGGCTCGGTGGCAACTAGTCGGGGGCGCGGTTCGACGACGTCGTTTGCAAGGCCTTTTGTAGGTCAGGTCAGGGGCCGAGGAATCCATGGATCTTGCGCAGCGTCTGAAGCATCTCGAGTCGGTTCGTGAATGGCAGGGGCTCGCTGAAGAGCTCGAGAAGGGGCTCGCCAGCGAGGCGGATGCCACGGCGAAGGCCGGCTACCACCTGCGTCTGGGGCGGCTCCTCGAGGAGAAGTTCCTCCAGGGCGTCAAGGCGCTCAAGCATTTGCAGGACGCCTTCAAGCTGAATTCGACGCTCACCGAGGCGCTTCGCCTCGCGCGGCTCGTGTACTGGGACCTGGGCAAGATCAACATGGTCCAGAGGCTCCTCGAGCTCGAGCTGAAGGGGCTCGGGGACGGCCCCGAAGCAACTGCGCTGCTCGTGGAGCTCGGGGATGTGTACTGCGACATCGGCGACAACGAGAAGGCCGTGTCGACGTACGCGCGCGCTCTCGGCGCGTCCGGTGGCACGAGCGAGGAAGCGCGCGCCGGCCTCGCCGATGCGCAGGTCGAGCTCGGGAGCTGGGAGGCGCACGCCGCCGAGCTCCTCCAGCGCGCGAACGACGCGTCGCTCGATGCGGCTTCGCGTGCGCGCCTGTTCCTGCGGGCTGCGCGGCTCGCGCGTCGCTTCGCGCCGGCGGAGGTCGATGACCTCCTCGCCAAGGCGTACGAGGCAAACCCGCTCGATCCCCAGGTGGCCGCGCTCTACGAGGGCATCCTCGTGGAGGAGGAGCGCTCGCAGACGCTCGTGGACGCGCAACGTCGCGTGCTCGACGCGATGAGCGGTCGCTCGCGCGCCGAGGCTGCGCTTCGGTTCGGCACGCGCTGGGCGACGCGCCATCAGAACCCGGAGATCGGCTCGAAGCTGCTCGAAGAGGCGCTCGCGCACGATCCCGAGGCCGAGGGCGCGTTCACGTACCTGCGTGATCTTTGGGGCGCCAAGGAAGGCGACTGGGAGCGCGTCGCGACGCTCGCCGAGAAGATCGCGTCGGACGGCGGCAACGGCTCGCCGTTCATGCTCGCGCAGGCCGGCGGGATCATCTGGCAGAAGCTCGGCAACGTGATCCGCGCGCGGCCCTGGTTCGAGAAGCTCTCGCAGGTCGCGCCGCAGCATCCCACGCTGCAGGCGTTCGAGACGCAGATCGGCGAGCGCCTCGGCGCGGCGACGTCGGTGCCCGTGGCTTCGGTGCCCGCGGCTTCGGTGCCCGCGGTGTCCGAGCCCGCGCCGTCTGCCGCTGCGCCCGAGGTCGAGACCGAGGTGTCGACGGAGGTCGTCGAGGAAGAGATGGCCGTCGACTGGGCGAAGATCGAAGAGCTCAAGGCCAAGGCCCAGAAGCAGGAGCAGGCCAAGCGCTTCAACGAGTACGTCAAGACGCTCGTCGAGCTCGCGGAGGCGGTGCCCGACGCAGCGGACAAGATCTCGTACTACCTGCAGGCCGCTGATCTCTACACGGGCAAGTTCTCGAACGCGGCCGAGGCCGTGAAGTGCTTCGAGGCGATCCTCGTCATCGACGGCGAGAACGCGCAAGCGATCGAGTACCTGCAGCAGAGCTACGAGAAGCGCCGCGACTGGGAGAAGCTCATCGGGCTGAACCGGCGCAAGGCGCAGATGATGCCGCCGGGGCCGTCGCGCGCCGAGAAGTTCCTCGAGATCGCGAAGCTCGCCACCGAGCGCGTGAAGAAGCCCGAGGTCTGCGTCGAGCTGTGGGACGAGGTCCTCGCCGACGATCCGGAGAACGTCGAGGCGCTGAACGCGCTGTCGGGCCTCCACGAGCGCTCGAAGGACTGGGACAAACTCGCCGTCGTGCTGCAGAAGCAGGTCGAGATCACGGCCGACTTCAAGGCGAAGGAGGCGCTGCTCGGCAAGCTCGGCGCGCTCTACGGCGAGCGCCTGAACAACGACGACGCGGCGATCGAGGCGTGGGAGCAGCTCCTCACGCTGAACCCGAACGAGCGCAAGGCCCAGGAGGCGCTGAAGAAGCTCTACCTGAAGGTCGCTCGCTGGGAGGACCTGCAGCGGTTCTACGAAGAGCAGGGCAAGTGGGACGAGTTCATCCGCGTTCTCGAGTCGCAGGAGGCGAAGGAGACCGAGGACAAGAACAAGATCAGCTTGCTCATGAAGACGGCCCAGCTCTGGCTGGATCAGAAGGGCAAGGCCGATCGGGCGATGAAGGCCTACGAGAAGGTCTGGACGATCGACGCCGGGTACCTGCCGGCGGCCGAGGCCCTGATCCCGCTCTACACGCAGGCCAACAACGCGAAGGGTCTCGCGACCGCGATCGAGGTCAAGCTCGCGAACGATCAGGACGCCGAGACGAAGCTCGCGCTCTACCGTGAGGTCGCGGGCCTCTACGAGGCGAAGCTCAAGGAGCCGCAGAGGGCGTTCGAGCGGTTCCTGTCGGCCTTCGAGCTCGCGCCCGGCGACGAGCAGTGCGTCGAGGATGTCGAGCGCGTCGCGCGCACGACGGGGAGCTGGGACAGCCTCATCGCGTCGTACGGCAAGACGATCGCGCGCGCGGACGAGGAGGCGGATCGTGATCTCGGGATCGCGCTGCGTCTCCGGCTCGGTCGCGTCCTCGTCGACGAGGTCAAGCGCGTGGACGACGCGCTCGCGCAGTTCCGCGCCGTGTACGACACGGACAGCGAGAACGCCGCGGCGATCTCGGCGCTCGAGCGTCTCTACCGCGATACGGGTCGGTTCACGGAGCTCCTCGAGATCTACAAGCGCAAGCTCGAGCTGGCGCAGGATACCGAGGAGACGAAGAGCATTCGCTACGCGATCGCGCAGCTCTACGTGAACGAGATCAAGGATCCGGCGAGCGCGATCACGACGTACAACGAGGTCCTCCAGGACGATCCGGCCGACGCGCCGGCGCTCGAGGCGCTCGATACGCTCTACCGCGAGCAGGAGCAGTGGGAGAGCTACGTCGACGTGTTGCGTCGGCGCATCGAGCTGAACCTCGGCGACGCGATCACGGTCGACCTCAAGTACCGGCTCGGCTCGACGCTCGAGAAGCTCGGCGACGCGCACGGCGCGCTCGAGAACTACCGGGAGATCCTGGTCCTCGATCCGGCGAACGACGGCGCGCGCATCGCGCTCGAGAAGCTGCTCGAGAACGAGGAGCTCCGCGCCGAGGCGGCCGGGATCCTGCAGGAGATTTACGAGACGCGCGGCGACTGGGAGAAGCTCATCCAGTCGCTCGAGATCCTCGCGGCCGCGGAGGCGGACGTCGGGACGCGCGTGAACCTCCTGCGCAAGGTCGCTCGTACGGCGGCCGAGCACCTGACGGATCTCGCGCGGGCGTTCGAGGCGCAGAGCCGCGCCCTGAAGGACGATCCGTCGAACGGCGAGACGCGCGGCGAGCTCGAGCAGCTCGCGGCGCAGGCCAGCTCGTGGGACAAACTCTTCGCGGTCTTCAGCGAGATCGCGGGGGGTTTGAGCGACGAGCGACTCGCGCGCGAGTACTGGATGCGGCTCGCGGGCATCTCGGAGAAGCTCGGCAAGATCGAGGACGCGGCGAACGGCTACAAGCGCGTGCTCGAGATCGATCCGGCGGACGGCGAGGCGCTGGCCGCGATGGACGCGCTCTATCGCCGCACCGAGCGGTGGCAGGACCTCATCGAGGTCTTCCGCCGGCGGATCGCGCTCGCGCCGGAGTTCACGGATCGCGAGGCGCTCTTCGCGCAGATGGCCGAGGTCTACGAGGAGAAGCTCTCGCAGCCCGGTGATGCGATCGCGGCCTACCAGGAGGTGCTGCGCGAGGATCCGACGAGCCACGTCGCGCTCGCGGCCCTCGACGGCCTCTTCTCGCGGCAGAGCATGTGGGAGGACCTCGCGGACAACCTGGAGCAGCAGCTCCGGTACGCCACCGAGGACGAGCAGCAGATCCGGCTCATGCTCCGCCTCGCGGCGCTGAACGAGTCGAAGCGGAACCTGCTCGACACGGCGATCGAGGGCTACCGCCAGGTCCTCGAGCGCGAGCCCGCGAGCGAGGAGGCGCTCGGCGCGCTCGAGCGGCTCGGCAAGTTGCCCGAGCACGAGGTGGCGATCGCCGAGATCCTCGAGCCGCTCTACAGGGCGTCGGGCGATTACATGAAGCTCATCGGCGTGCACGAGGTGCAGGTCCGACGGAGCGACGACGTGAGCCGCAAGGTGGAGCTGCTCCACCAGATCGCGACCCTCTACGAGGAGGCCGGCGGTGATCTGAACTCGGCCTTCGACACGTATGCGCGCGCGCTCGGGCACGACCCGGCGCTCGACACGACGCAGCAGGGCCTGGATCGGCTGGCACGCGAGACGGGAAGGTTCCCCGACCTCGCGCGCGTGCTGGAGGAGCTCGCGGCGCAGCAGCAGGAGCCGGAGCTTTCGAGCCAGCTCTACACGATGAGCGCGCGTGTCTACGAGTCGGACATCAAAGACATCGAGAGCGCGATCAAGCACTACCGCAAGGTGCTCACGATCGACGCGCACAACCTCGGCGCCGCCGAGGCGCTGGAGAACCTCTTCAGGGTCGCGGATCGTTTCGAGGAGCTCTCGGCGATCCTCCAGCAGAAGGCCGACATCCTCGACGAGCTCGGCGAGAAGAAGGGCGCGCTCTTCCAGGCGGCGTCGATCGAGGAGGAGATCCTCCAGCGGCACGACGCGGCGATCGCGGTGTACGGCAAGATCCTGGAGCTCGATCCGGAGGATCTCGGCGCGATCGATCAGCTCATCAAGCTCTACCTCGGTTTGTCGCGGTGGGCCGACCTCCTCGCGGTGTACACGAAGAAGGTCGATCTCGTCGGCGATCCCGAGGAGAAGAAGAGCATCTACTACCAGATGGGCGCGGTCTACGAGAGCGAGCTCAAGGACGTGCCGGCGTCGATCGACACGTACCAGCGCGTTCTCGAGCTCGATCCGGACGATCAGCAGGCGCTCGGTCGGCTCGACGTGCTCTACCAGCAGGCCCAGAACTGGCACGAGTTGCTCGGCGTGCTCGAGCACCTCTCCCGCATCTCGGCCGATCCGGCGGAGCAGATCAGCTACAACTACCGAATCGCCGAGCTCTACGAGAAGCACCTCGGCGATGTGCAGCGCTCGATCGAGCTGTATCGCGATCTCCTGCAGGTGATGCCCGATCACGAGCCCACGCTGATCGCCCTCGAAGGCATCAAGAGCAGCGGCGCGACGGCGGCGCTCGAAGCGTCCCTCGTGCTCGAGCCCATCTACGACACGGCGCAGCAGTGGGACAAGCTGATCAGCGTCCTCGAGGTGCAGGTCGCGAAGGCGGACGATCCGTACGCCAAGGTGGAGCTGCTCCACCGCATCGCGCGACTGCACGAGGAGATGCTCGGCAACCACCAGGCGGCCTTCGACACGTACGCGCGCGCGGTGACGTTCGACATCGCGAACCAGGACTCGCTCGGCAACATCGAGCGGCTCGCGATGTACGTGACGCGTTGGAAGGACGTCGCGGCGCTCTACGATCAGGAGCTCGGCAAGCTCGGTGAGCAGCCGGATCAGTTCGTGGAACTCGGGCTCCGCCTCGCGGGCATCTTCGAGACGCAGCTCGAGGACGTGGACAGCGCGGTGGCGCGCTACCGGCGCGTGCTCGAGGTCGACGCGGAGAACTGGACGGCGATCTCCTCGCTTGACCGGCTCTTCACGATGACGGAGCGCTGGACCGATCTCGTGCCCGTGCTCGCGCGCGAAGCCGAGTCGTCGCCGAACCCGGAGGACTCGCTCGAGTTCAAGTACCGGCTCGGCCAGGTCCACCAGCTCCGGTTGAACGATCTCGCGGCGGCGATCGGCGTTTACCGCGAGATCCTGAACGCGGCGCCCGATCACACGGCGACGCTGGAGGCCCTCGAAGGGCTCTTCGCGGCCGGCGTGAAGCAGCTCGAGATCGGCGAGATCCTGGAGCCGCTCTACCAGTCGTCGGGCGACTTCGAGAAGCTCGTGGGCGTCCTCGAGGCGCAGCTCACGCACCTGACGGAGCCCGCGGATCGGCTCGCCATGTACTACCGCATGGCGGAGATCCACGAGGAGCGGCTCGTGGCGCTCGACGGCGCGCTCGGCGTGTACGTCCGCGCGCTCAAGGAGTACCCGGCGGACGAGAAGACGCTCGAAGAGGTCGAGCGGCTCGGCGGCTCGACGGACGGCGGCTGGAACACGCTCGGCGACGCGTACGCCGACGTGCTCGGCCTGCACTCCGACAAGGCCGTGCAGACGAACATCGGCACGCGGCTCGCGCGCGTGTTCGAGGAAGAGCTGCGCGACATCGAGAAGGCGGAGCAGACGTACCGCTACGTGCTCGGCGTCGATCCGCTCGATCCGAAGGCGCTGGCCGAGCTCGATCGGATCTACACGGGGCTCGAGCAGTACGCCGACCTCGCGGGGATCCTCGAGCAGCGCGTGAAGGTGCCGATGGAGCCCTACGAGCTCATCGAGCTCTACGGCCGTCTCGGCCAGGTGTACGAGGAGCAGCTCGGGCAGGTGGACGACGCGATCCGCGCCTTCCGCCGGCTCTTCGACGAGCTCGACGCGAACAACGAGGCCGCGATCTACGCGCTCGAGCGCCTGTACGGCAGCAAGGGTTCGTGGACCGAGCTCATGGGCGTCTACGAGCGCGAGCTCCAGATCACGGCGAACGAGGGCGACGTGCGCGCGAAGATGGCGCGCCTGCTCTCCGAGCCGGAGATGCTCAACAACATCCCGGCCGCGATCGACATGTGGAAGCAGGTCCTCGACATCAAGGGCGAGGACACGGAGGCGCTCTTCGCGCTCGCGAACCTGTACGAGCGCGAGCAGCGGTGGGCGGAGCTCTGCGAGGTCCTCGAGCGGCAGTTCGACGTCGAGCCGACCGACGAGGCGCGCGTGGCCGTGCTCCTCCGTCGCGCGAAGCTCTACAACGATCAGCTCACGCGCGACGACCTCGCCCTCGACGATTACAACCGCGCCCTCGACATCGAGTACGCGAACGTCGAGGCGCTCTACGCGATCGCGGACATCTGGCGGAAGCGCAACGATCCGAACGAGCTCGTGAGCATCCTCCACCAGACGGTGGATCGCGCAGGTTCGGTGCTGCCGGCCGAGAACGTGGTGGCCCTCTATCGCGAGCTCGGGACGACGTACCAGAACGTGCTCGTCCAGCCGTACGACGCGATCGACGCGTGGCGGAAGCTGCTCGCCGTCGACCCGCGCGACTTCGTGGCCATGGCGGCGCTCGAGAACCTGCTCCGCGCCGAAGAGCGCTGGGTCGAGGTGATCGACGTCAAGATGGGCCGCGCAGCCGCGTACGAGGACGGCGCGGAGAAGATCCGCGAGTACCTCGAGGTCGCCGACATCTGGGAGCACCAGGTCCAGGACAAGGACAAGGGCACGCCGGCGTACGAGAAGGTCCTCGAGATCGAGCCGACGCACGATCGAGCCTACCTCGCGCTCGAAGAGCTGCACGGCGCCGCGCACCGCGCCGAGCCGCTCATCGAGCTGTACCTCGCGCGCCTCGACACGCGCGAGGACACGGACGAGAAGACGGACATCCTCCGCAAGGTCGCGCGCGTGTTCGAGACCGAGCTCGAGGACCGGATGCAGGCGTTCGACGCGCTGCTCACGGCGTTCGAGCTCGACTTCGACAACATGGACACGGTCCGTTACCTCGAGCGCATGGCGCAGGCGACGAACCGCTGGCCGGAGCTCGTGCAGACGGTCAACGGCTGGCTGCAGGGGCTGAACCCGGACCGGGATCCGCTGCGCACGATCCGGCTCTGCCTGCACCTCGCGAAGTGGTACGCGGAGGACCTCGGGCACCCCGAGTACTCGCAGCCGTACTACGGCAAGGTGCTGCAGATCGACCCGAACAACGTCGACGTGCTGCGCCAGATGGCGAACTTCCACAAGAAGGGCGGCCAGTGGCAGCAGCAGGGCCAGATGCTCACGCGGGCCCTCGAGATCGCCGTCAAGGACACCGATCGCAAGGAGATCCTGACGGAGCTCGGCGAGGTGCTCGAGAAGAACGCGGGCGACGTGGAGCAGGGCCTCTCGTTCTACAAGCGCGCGCTCGACGTGGACGCCTACCACCTGCCGGCGCTCGATGCGCTCGACCGCATCTACACGGATCGCGGCCTGCTCCCGGAGCTCGTCGACATCCTCACCCGCAAGGGTAAGGCGCAGACGGAGTCCTCGCAGATCGCGGCCACGAAGCTGCGTTGCGCGGGCCTCTACGAGAAGGAGCTCGGCCAGATCGAGAAGGCGGGTCAGGTCTACCGCGAGGTGCTCGAGGTGGACGCGGCCAACCTGCTCGCGATGCGCGGCCTCGAGCGCGTCTACAACCAGACGCACCAGTGGCCGGATCTCGTGAGCGTGCTCGAGATGCAGCTCGACGTGGTCACGACGGAGCGCGAGCGCATCGACGTGCTGCTCAAGATCGCGAAGATCCAGGAGGAGCAGTTCCTCAAGCCGGATCTCGCGGCCGCGAGGCTCGAGCAGGTCGTGGACATCGATCCGCACCACGAGGCGGCGCTCGAGTCGCTCGAGCGCTGCTACCGCCGGCTGCGGCAGTGGCACGACCTGATCAGCACCTACGATCGCCACATCAACGCGACGATCGATCGGCAGAAGAAGATCGAGCTCTGGTCGGCGACGGCGAAGGTGTACGCCGAGGAGGTCCAGGACTTCGACCGCGCGATCGACGCGTGGCTGAACATCACGGATCTCGACGACAAGCACATCCCGGCGCTCGAAGCGCTCGCGAAGCTCTACGAGAAGCAGGAGGATACGTCGCGCGCCATCGATTACATGACGCGCGTCGCCGACCTGACTCCGGACGGCAAGCAGCGCGTCGAGATGTATTACCGGATCGGTAAGCAGCTCGACGAGAAGCAGGGCGATCGGATCGCCGCGCGCGATCGCTTCGAGATGGCGCTCGATCTCGATCCGGCACACCTGCCGACCCTCGCCGCGCTGCGCGTCATCGCGATCGACTCCGCGGATTGGGATACCGCTGCCCGGTACCTCGATCAGGAGCAGATGAACACCGAGGCGCCGCGTCAGCGCGCCAAGCTCCTCGTGGAGCTCGGCAAGCTGCGCGACCACCAGATCGGCGAGCACGACCTCGCGGTGCAGGCGTACGAGCTGGCGCTCCAGAGCGACGCTGACAACGAGGACGCGGCGATGCCGCTGCTCACGGAGTACGTGAGCAACGAGAAGTGGGCGAAGGCGGAGCCGCTCGCCGAGATGCTCGTACGCAAGTCGGGCAAGCGCGAGAAGGCCGAGCAGCACCGGCTGCAGAACACCTTCGGCAAGGTGCTCGTCGCGGTCGGGAAGAACGAGCAGGCGCTCAAGGCGTACCAGGCGGCCTACGCGATCGACATGACGGATCGCGAGACCATCGAGGGCCTCGCCGACGTCTGCTTCCGCTTGAGCGACTGGGCCGGCGCGCTGACGAACTACCAGAAGGTGTTGTCGGGCTACACGGATGACGAGACCGAGGCGCGGGCGAACGTCTACTACAAGCTCGGCCTCATCAAGCAGAACCAGGGCCAGGCAAAGCAGGCGATCAACAACTTCGAGAAGGCCCTCGGCGTGGAGCCGGCCCATCGGCCGACGCTCGACGCGCTCGTCGCGGTCTACGACGGGCTGAAGGACTGGAAGCAGGTCGCGCACTACAAGCGCCAGATCCTCGACAACCTCATCGACGGCGCCGAGCGCTTCAAGCTCCTCGGCGAGATCGCCGATACGTGGGAGAAGGATCAGAACCCGTCGAAGGCCGTCGAGGCGCTCGAAGAGGCGCTGGATCTGGAGCCCCAGAACCACGTCCTCTTGCACCGGATGCTCACGCTGTACCAGAAGGTGGCCCAGTGGGAGCGGATGGTGGACACGCTCCAGCGCATCGCGGACCTCGAGACGCAGCCCGGTCGCAAGTCGCGCTACTTCTTCACGATGGCGCAGATCTACCGCGACAAACTCGAGGATCTCCCGCGCGCGGTAGACCTGTTCAACGACGCGCTGGACCTCGATCCGGCCTTCCTCGACGCCTTCGAGCGCATCAACAAGATCCTCACGGCGCAGAGGGATTGGAAGCAGCTCGAGCGCGCGTACCGGAAGATGCTGCACCGCGTGGCAGGCAAGGGGAACATCGACCTCGAGTTCACCCTCTGGCACGCGCTCGGCCTCATCTACCGCGATCGACTCGAAGACGTGAACGCGGCCGTCGAGACGTTCAAGATCGCCTCGCGCCTGAAGCCGGAGGACCAGCAGGAGCACCAGATCCTGGCGCAGCTCTACACGGGCCTCGGGAACACGGAAGACGCGATCACCGAGTACCAGTCGCTCGTGAAGATCGACGCGACGAACGCCGACTCCTACCACGAGCTCTACCGGCTCTACGTGGAGCAGAAGGCGTACGATCCGGCGTGGTGCACGGCGGCGGCGCTCGCGTTCATCCGTAAGGCCGACGAGGACGAGCAGCGCTTCTTCGAGGACTACCGTCCGCAAGGGATGCTGCAGGTCAAGAACCGGCTCGACAACGAGCAGTGGCTCCGGAACCTCTTCCACGAGGAGGAGAACCTCTACATCGGCAAGATCTTCGAGATGATCGCCTCCGCGGCGCTCAAGGCGAAGATCGCGACGCTGGAGGCGAAGAAGGAGAAGCCGGTCCTCGATCCGCGCTTCCGTCAGGATCCGGCCACGTCGACCGTCACGTTCGCGCGTACGTTCGGCTGGGCCTCGCAGGTGCTCGGGATCCCGTGCCCGGCGCTGTACGTGCGCAGCGACGTGCCCGGTGCCCTCGTCGCCGTTCCGGCCGAGCCGCCGTCGTCGGTTGCTGGTCAAACGGTCTTGACCGGGTTCTCGCCGCAGGAGCTGACGTTCATCATCGGCAAGCACCTCGCGATGTATCGCGGCGAGCACTACATCAAGACGCTGTTCCCGACGGTCACCGAGCTGACGGTGCTCCTCTTCGCGGCGATCAAGCTCGTCCAGCCGGACGCGCCCTCGCCGCCGGACATCGACAAGCAGGTGCTCGCGACGGCACAGACGATCCGCCAGTTCATGCAGCCGATGCAGATCGAAGGTCTGCGGATGGTCGTGAAGAAGTTCGTGGCGGACGGCGCGAAGGCCAACCTGAAGCGGTGGTCGCAGTGCGTGGACATCACGGCAAACCGCGCCGGGTACCTGCTCTGCGGCGATCTCGAGATCGCGAAGAAGATCATCGCAGCCGAGCCGCAGCAGCCGGGTGATCTGCCGCCGCAAGAGAAGCTCAAGGAGCTGCTCCTGTTCTCGGTGTCGGATCAATACTTCGCGCTGCGGCAAACGCTGGGCATCGCGATCGGCGGCGAGTAACCCTCACCGCGTCGACAAAACGGCCGCCCTCCTCGAAAGGGGAGGGCGGTTTCGTTTTGTATGCGCGGGGCGTTGCCCCGCACCCCAGCAGGGGGCTGTCCGCCCCCTGCACCCCGGACCAGGCACGGCCTGGACCGAGGGTGGATGAACTGCGCATCGCGCAGTTCATCCAGCGGGCCCGTGGCAAGACCACGAGCGGCGTTGCCGGGCAGGCTGACGGGCTGCGCTGCCGCCTCGGCTGGCCCCTCGCCAGTCTTGCCTCGGCCTGTTCGATGAACTGCGCGCTGCGCAGTTCATCGACCCCGGGTCCAGCGCTTGCGCTGGTCCGGGTCCAGGGGTGGACAACCCCTGGTCGGGGTCCGGGGTGAAACCCCGGCGCCCACGCTGCCTATGGGATCACGACTCGTTTGGCGGAAGCGCGAGGACCTGCTCGATTGGCTTCGTGACGCAGCCGTAGGCCTCGGCGGCGGCGAGCAGGCCTGCGTTGTGCGGGAGGTTCACGAGGAAGGCGCGTGCGTAGGGCGTGCCTTCGAGGCCCTTCAGGCGGCGCTCGAGGTGCGGGATGGCGCGCTGGATTGCGTCGCGGGCGCTCTTCAGGTCGCCGATGTCGACGTATGCGTCGTGCAGCGTCAGGTAGATCGACGCCTCGTTGAGCAGGCTCGGGGCGCCGGATTCGACGAGGCTTGCGGCTTCGCAGGCGAGCTCGATTGCCTGGTCGGAGTTGCCGAAACGACGCTCGGCCTCGGCCCAGAAGCCGAGTGCGACGGGCAGGACGTCGCGGTTTTGTGAGGCGCGGTAGGCTTCGGTTGCCGTTTTGAGCAGCGAACGCGCGCGTGGGATGTTGCCCGCGCCGTCTGTGCGGAGCAGCTCGCAGCCGCGGTAGAAGAGCGTGCCGAGCGTCACGCGATCCTTGTGGAACCAGGCCACGGTTGCCTCGTCGGCGCTCGCGCGGGGCTCGGCGAGGGGCCCGTCGAGGCGGCTCTCGGGGCCGAATGTCGCGGCCCAGCAGAGCAGGTTCATCTGCGCGTTGCGCACTGTGCCGGGGCTGCCGATCGCGGAGGCTTTGGCGAGGCCTGCTTCGAGCTGGTGCAGCGCCTCGTGACGCGCGCCGATCGTCGTCAGGGCGAAGCCGACGTTCGTGATGAGCATGGCTTCGCGCTCTTGCAGGCCTGCGCTCTTCGCGGCGCGGGCTGCGTTGCGCCGGGCATCGAGCGCTGCGCCGAGCTGACCTTGCGTTTGCCGGACGACTGCGAGGGCCTGCCAGGCGTCGACGGCGGCCCAGTCGATCGAGCCTCGCTCGGTGAGATCGAGCAGGACGCGCGTCTCGCGCTCGGCGAGATCGAGCCGGCCTGCGTAGGCGTACAGGTTCGCGAGCGACGCCGAGCAGCGCGCTTCTTCCTCGACGAGGCCGAGCTTTGCGGCGCGATCGCGGCACTGGATGAGGCGCGCTTCGACGTCGAAACCCGCGCCGAGCACGTAGTCGTATCGGACGCGTGCGCCGAGGGAGCGGATCTCGCTCTCCTCGTCGAAGACGTTCTCGGCCATCGCGTCGATGGCCTCCTTGCGCTCGGAGGACTTCGCGTCGAGGCGGCTGTGGGCCTCGTCGAGCAGCACGGCGCGGCCGAATGCGGTGGGTTTGTCGGTGGCGAACATGAGCGCGCGCTCGGCCATTTTCACGGCCTCGCCGAGCGAGTTTGTCGCGAGGGCGCGGCGCGCGGCGGTCTCCCAGTGGACGGCGGCCTTCTCGTGTTGCGCGCCGAGATCGAAGTGCTGCGCGACCGTCGCGGCGTCCTCGCCCATGTTTGCGAGCCATTCTGCTGCGGCGGCGTGGATCTGCTTGCGGAGCTCCTCGTTTGCCGAGGCGTAGGCGACGTCGCGGACGAGGGCGTGCTTGAACAGGAACTCGCGCGTGCCGGCGAAGCGGCTCGCGCCGTGCTCGACCAGGAGCTCCGCGGCGATGAGCTTCTTCAGGGCGCCGTCCGCGTCCGCGACGCCGACGGCGCTGATGCCCGAGTCCCACACGCTCAGGCCGAGAACGCTCATGCGGACGACGGCTTCGCGGGTCGCGTCGTCGAGGGCGTCGAGGCTGACCTGGATTGCGGCTTCGATCGTTGCGGCCGTGGTGACGTCCTTGCCTGCGGCGATGACACGCGCGAGCTCCTCGGCGAAGAGCGGCGAGCCGGCGGCCTGCTCGGCGACGCGGTTCAAGATGGCCTCGTCCGCGTTCTCGCCGATGATGGCGCGGGCGATCTCGCGCGTGGCCTTCTTCGACATCGGGCGCAGGTCGATGCGCACGTGATCACGGCCGACGAAGCGCTGACCTTGGTCACGCCAGAAGGACGGCCGCATGACCATCATCACGAACAGGGGCAGGTTCGTGGCGCGGCCGAGGAGGTGCTCGATCCAGGAGATGCTCTCGGGATCGGACCATTGTGCGTCCTCGAAGAGCAGGACGCAGGGGCCGGCAGAGGCGGCGCCGAGGGCGAGCTCGGTCATCGAGAGGTAGAGCGAGTCGCGGGCGCCGCGTGGGTCGAGGCCGTCGTCGAAGGGCTGGTTCGCCAGCAGGCGCGAGAGCAACGTGCTGTCGCCGCTCCGGAGCTTGCGCACGCGCAATGCTTGCTCGACCTGCTCGAGGCTCGCGCCCTTGGGCAGGCCGAGCAGGGCGCGGAGGGCGTCCGTGGCGACGCCGAGGGCCTGGGCGCGGCCGAAGGACTCGCAACGCACGCGGACGAGCAGCGGGGGCTCGTCGCGTGTCGTGATGCGGTTGACGAACTCGCGGCCGAGGCGGCTCTTGCCGATGCCGGGCGGGCCCGAGATCGTGACGATGATGGGCGTGCGATCGTCGACGCAGCGCTCGTACTGGGCGAGCGCGTTGATGAGCTCGGCTTCGCGTCCGATGAACTGCTCGGTCTTGCGGCCCTCGGGCTTGGCGCGCGCGCCGACCTTGAAATGCCCGCCGGGGACGGGGTCGAACTGGAAGAAACCCTTGTCGAGGTCCTTCGTCGTGCTGTCGCAGAGCAGGTTCGCCTCGCCCGCCTTCCGGGCGAGGGCGCTCGCGCGATCGACGACGTCGCCCGCGGATTTGACGCGATCGAGCCGCGTGCGGCCCGTGGAGACGCCCACGCACGCGCCGAGCTCGGCGAGCCAGCGGCCGAGATCGAGGGCGTTCGTGGCCTCGTCGCCGTGCGATTGACGCATGCCGAGGTGCGCGACGATCGAGTCGGTGCCGAGGGGCAAGGCGTCGGCGCCGCGCTCGCGTAGCCGTTCGAGCAGCTGCAGGCGTTGCTCCTTGCGCGAGCCGACTTGCAGCGCGACGAGCGTCGTCACGAGCCGCGTGTTCATGGGCGGCGGCTCGGTCGAGGTGGCGAGCGCGCGCGCGATCTCGGGGACGGATGGATCGCGGCAGAGCGCGTCGAGCTCGAGCGCGACCTCGCGCGACGAGGTCGGGCGGTGCTCGCGCTCGGACATGAGCATGCGCGCGACGAGCTCGTCGAGGGCCTCGGGCACGTCGAGGAGCAGCTCGCTCAGGCGTGGCGCGGGCGTCGTGGCGAGCAGGGCGATCGTGGCGATCGAGTTCGAGCCGATGTGCGGGGGCCTCCCCGTGAGCAGCTCGAAGAGCGTGGCGCCGAGCGAGTAGATGTCGCTGCGCGCGTCGGCGATGGCGTCGCCGCGGGCCTGCTCGGGGGCCATGTACGCGGGGGTGCCGACGAAGATGTCGTTGCCGGTCAGGCGCATGTCGCGCGACGTGGCGACGCCGAAGTCGACGAGCTTCGAGGTGAGCTGCTCGGGGGCGGGCTCGCCGTCGTCGCGGGTCCTGCGCGTCGTGCGCGTGGAGACGGGGGGCGAGTCGGGATCGGGGAAGCGGCTCGACAGGACGAAGATGTTCGAGGGCTTGATGTCGCGGTGGACGACGCCGGCGTCGTGGGCGGCGGCGAGCGCGAAGGCGACTTGACGCGCGATGTCGAGGGCCTGGCGCATGGTGAGCGCGGCGCGGAGCTGGCGCGTGAGCAGGTCCTCGCCTTCGAGCCACTCCATCGCGATGAAGGGCGTGCCCTCGTCGAATTTTCGGCCGAGCGCGGCGGTGTAGCTCGAGTCGAGGGCGCCGTAGGCCACGACCTGGACGATCCCCGGATGATCGAGCTCGCTCAGGATCTTGCCCTCTTGCAGGAGGCGCATGCGTTCGCCCGGATCCGACTCGCCCGCGGCGATGATCTTCAGGGCGACGCGCCGCTGGGAGACCGTGTCGAACGCGCGGAACACGATGCCGACGGCGCCGCGTCCGACCTCGCGCTCGACCTGAAATCGCCCGGCGATGAGCTGCTGGGTGCGTGCCATGCCTTGCTCGGGACTCCCTATCGCCGATTGCCGGCCGAGGGTGTACGTAGACCCGTGGTACGCGGGCCCGCCCAAGGGTACACAATCGTCGCACGAGCCAAAAGGCGAGAGGTGCATTCGAGAGCGCGCTCGCTTGACGGTCTCGGGCCGAACCCCTAGCCTCACGGCCACGCGCCCGCCCGGATTCGTGGGAACCGGCGAGCGCGAGGAGACGCGAAGAGGAGCTAGCGCATGCTCGAGCGGGTCGCGGTCCACCAGACGAGGCTCCGCACACCGGGCCTCGGCCTGGACGCGCGTGGCGTGGCGCTCGGCGCGAAGGGCGTGGTCCTCCTGCCCTCGATCGATCGCCTCGTCGCGTTCCTCGCGCTTTACACGAGGCAGGGCTCGCTCGCCGACATCCTGCGGTCGCTCGCGATCGAGGTCGTGCGCTCGAAGCTCGGCGCGCGCGAGGTGACGTTGACCTTCGCGGCCGAGACGAGCGATCGCATGGATCGGATCGCCGAGATCGCTCGCCTCGCGGGCGGCTACACGTTCACCGGGACGAGCCGTCACTTCGTCCAGTACCGCGACGCGGCGGCGCCCTTCGGCTACGACGTCGCCCAGATCAGCGCGGGCGACGCGACGCTCTGGCTCTACCACAACACGTTTTCGCAGAGCTACGAGACGGAGCGGAAGATCGACGTGCGCTCGCTCGTGCTGCGCCTCGAGCCGCACGCGGATCCCTCGACGGGGCGTGAGCCGGGGCCGCGCTGGCTTTCCGCGGAGGCGGGGCTCGGACCGGCGCTGATTCACTACTTCGTGCGATCGGGCGTGACGGCCGAGGTCGGCGTCGCCGAGTGGCCGCCGGCGTCGAGCTTCGACGATGGGCCGGTCGTCCGGTACCTCTTCCGCGTCCCCGAGCTGCCGGAGCGCATGATCCCGCTGCTCACGCGCACGCCCGGCCTCTCGATGTTCCTGCCGGCCGCGCCGGGCACGGCCGTGGAGGTGGGCTTCCGGCACCCCGTGAACCTCCGCGCGTGCCCCGTCTTCGCGGAGACCGGCCTCGTGCTCTTCCGCGGTCATGGCCTGGATCCGCTGGAGATCCCGAAGTTGCCCGCGCTCGGCGACGTGCGCGCCTTCGCGCGCATGGAGATGCGCAAGGACGTGGCCGCCGCGCGCGCGAGTGCCCAGCCGACGACCTCGGTCTCGGTCGCGCTTCGCCTCGTTCCCACGCTCGATCCGTGGCGTCACGTGACGGCGACCTGGGTCGAGGCCGAGGATCTGCCCGTGCTCCGCCGCATCGCCTACGCGCTCGGGCCGGAGAGCCTGCGCGCGGCGCGCGTCGCGTTCACCGAGCGCGGCGCGATCGTCCGGCATCCGACGGGCATCGAGGGCATCCCCGTGGGCCAGTTTTTCCGCGAAGTGCACAAGCAGCTCTACGTGCCCGCGGGTTACGACGTGGTGCCCGCGGTCGCGCCGGACGTGCTCTACCGCTCGCTCGGCGCGCCGCCCGGGCAGGTGCTCTTCATCGGTCGCGACGGCACGGTGCTCGGCGTGCCCGAAGAGGGGTTCGTCTCGCTCGAAGCGGCCGTGCTCGAAGCGCAGGCGTGGCTGCCGCTCGCGGCCGATCGCTTCGCCGATGCGCTCTCGTCGGCGCTCGCCACGGAGCTGCCCGAGGTGACGCTCGGCGGCGTGGGCCTCCGGCCGCTCAGGGACGTCACGGCGAGCGACGACGGCGCACTTCCCGCGCTCCCCGAGGGCGCGGGCAGCGGAGGCTAGCTTGGCGAGCGACGACGAACGGTTCGAGGAGCTCGTCGCGGGGATCGTCGCGCCCCTCGTCCTCGGCGGAAAATTGCGCCTCGCGCGGCCGTTCGGGCAGCTCGGGACGACGCTCGGGGAGGGGAGGCACATCGTCGACGCGGACCTGCGCTCGCGGATCGACCTCGCGCGTGTCAGGCGCGCGCGGCTCATCGCGCCGGTCGACACGTTGCCGGAGCTCGACGCGCACGAGTGGGCCCTCGCCGCGGCGCTGAACGACCTCTTGCAGGTGACGAACCACGAGCTCGGCGGGCTCTTCACGAAGGGTCGCTACATGCGCCTCTTGCGGAGCGTGTTCGATCTGTGTGGCCAGATCCCGCCGCCGCGCGACGTGGGCGGGGCGCTCGCCCGTCACGCGACGTTCGCCCGCGTGATGGAGCTCGGCCGCGCGGATACGTCGGTGCGCTGGTGGACGGGCTCGGCGAGCTTCCGCGGCGTGCCTCCGCCGAAGCGGCTCCTCATGTGGCAAAACCTGCGGCGCGTGCACGTGGAGACGCAGCGGGTGCCGCTGCACGAGATGTGCGACGGTTTGCCGTCGATGGTCGCCGAGGGCTACCAGAGCGCGCTCGCGGCGTGGCTCTCGCGTTCGCCGATCACCGACCTCGGTTCCATCACGCGCGCGGCGCCGGCCTTCGCCTGGTCGCCCGCGACGATCGCGCTCGTCGCGGTGCCCGCGGGTCGGATGCTCGCGTTCCGGGTGCTCTCGCGACAGCGGGCCGAGCACGTCACGACCGCGCTGGAGAAGGCGCGCGCAGGGCTCGACGGCGGGCTCGTGGCGCATCGAGCGGTGGTGGAAGAATTTTCCCGGGAGGTCGTGAGCACCTTCGAGGCGATGCGGGCCAAGCCGGACAAGCGGGCCGCGTCGGGGACGTCGTCCTTGCCGCGCACGTGATCGTTTGCGGTCAAAGGATCAGAGCCACGGCTCGAGCAAGGCCGCGACGCGCGCGCCGAACGGACCCGGGGAAGGGGGCCGGAGGAGCGCGTCGAGCGCACGAGCGTCGGCTTGCGCGCGCGCGTGGTGCGCGTCGTTCATCAGGGAAGCGGCGACCTCGGCGAGCGATCGACTCGTGGCCGCGTCCTGGAGCAGCTCGGGGGAAGCGCGTCGGCCGAGCAGCACGTTCGGCAGGCCGATGTGCGGGGTCCGAACGAGGCGGCGAGCGAGCGCGTAGGTGAGAGGATCGACGCGGTAGCCAATGACGGTCGGCAGCCCGGCGAGCGCGGCCTCGAGGCAAGCCGTGCCCGAGGCACAAAGCGCGAGATCGAAGGCGCCGAGCAGCGGGGAGGCGCCGTGCTCCGCATCGGCTTCGGCGATGGCGATCCCGGCGCGAGAGGCCGCCCGTTCGAGCTCGCCCCGCGCACGCGCATCGAGCCACGGGGCCACGAGCACGCGCGCCTCGTCCACGTCCCCGCGCGCCGCGAGGATCGAGGCTGCCTCGCAAAAGAGCGGCGCGAGGCGCGTGATCTCGCCGGCGCGGCTGCCCGGGAGCACGGCGACGGCGCGCCCTTTGCCGAGCCCGAGCCGGGCGCGCGCGACCTCGCGGGGCAGGCGCGGCGCCTCGGCCGACGGATGCCCCACGAACCGAGCATCGTACCCCGCCTCGCGCCAGAGCGGCTCCTCGAACGGCAGGACGACGGCGAGCCGATCGACGGCATCGTGAAGCGCGCGGATCCTCCCCGCGCGCCAGGCCCAGACCTGCGGCGCGACGGCCCAGAGCACGCGTGTTCCACGTCGCCTCAGCGCCCGCCCGAGCCGCGCGTTCAGCTCCGTGAAGTTCACGAGCAGCGCGGCGCGTGGTGGATCTTTGCGGACCCGTCCGATCAGCGCGCCGAGCGATCGCCCGAGCGCCGGCGCCTTGCGCAGCACGTCGAGCGTGCCCATCGCAGCGACGTCCGACGTCTCCGCGAGCGTCTCCATGCCCTGCGCCCGGCATCCGCGCCCGCCGATCCCGAAGGCGCGCGCGGCCGGCCCGAGCGCGCGCAGCACCTCGCCAGCGATGCGATCCCCCGAAGCCTCGCCCGCGACGACGAGCAGCGGCGCGCCTGCCCTGCTCACGGCTCCTCGTGCGGCGCGCTCCCTCGTGCCTGCGCGGAGGCCTCGCCGGGCGCCGAGAGCAGCGATGCCATGCGCTTGCCGTACCGCTCGACCCGCTTCTCCCCGAGGCCTGGGATCGCGGCGATCCGCGCGAGCGTCGCCGCGGGTGTTTCCCCCGCCGCCGTCAGCAGGATGCTCGCGAGATCCTGCGCGCAATGCCCCGGCAGCACGGCTTGCTCGTCGACGCCGCGGCGCTTCGCCTCGGCGCGCCGGAATCCGCTGATTTTCGCCTCGATCTCGCGCCGCCGTGTGATCTCTTTCCGATCGATCGGCACGACCTCGAAGAGCGCTTGCTCCTCGGGCGGCACGTCGCCTTCGGCGGCGCCGCGCGCGATCGCCTCGAGCCACCGCGCCGCGTGCCTCCCCGAGCGACCCGAGAGCGCGCCGGGCACGCGTCCGACCTCGGAGATCGACGTCGGACGCCTCTGCGCGAGCTCGATCAGGATCTCGTTCGTGACGATCTTGAACGGCGGCACGTCGGCGGCCTCGGCGATCGCCTCGCGCGCGGCCACGAGGCTCCGGAGCGCGGCGCGGCCGGGCCGATCGAGCTTGTGCGCGCCCTTGATCCGCACGTACGACGGGCGCGTCTCCCGTGGCGGCGCCATCGCGGCGCGGAGCTTGTACGCGCACTCCTCCTCGATCTCGGCTTCGATGTCGAGCGCGGCCGCCTTCGCGGCGAGCGCGCGATCGAGCTTCAGGAGATACGCGACGTCGTCCCCGAGGTAACGCAGCTCCGCCGGCGAAACCGGCCTCTTCGACCAGTCGTGTTGCTGAAACCGTTTGTCGAGGACGACCCCGAGCTCCGCCGCGAGCACCGACGCGAGCCCCGTCGCCTTCTGGCCGAGGAACCGCGCCGTGACCGAGGTGTCCCGCACGCGCGCGAGCGGCGCGCCCGCCTCGGCGAGCATGCGTGCGTCGAACGTGAGATCGTGCAGCACCTTGATGGGCCCCTCGGGGCCGAGGAGCTTTTCGAGCGCCGCCGCGTTCGTGGCGAGCGTGTCGACGATCAGGACGACCGTCGTGTCCCCTTCTTCCCAGGCGAGCTGTGCGGCGCAGAGGCGCGGGCGGTAGACGAAGAGGCCGTTCGCCTCCACGTCCACCGCGATCGCCTCGGCCTGCATGGCGCGCTCGATCGCGCCTCCGAGCGCGCGCGCTTCGTCGACCCAGAGGACCTCGTACGGCGGCGCTTCCGGGCTCGTCATGGACGCGCGCGTTCGGAGCGGCGCTTCGCTGCGAGGCCGAGGGCGAGGGCGAGCGCCGCGAGCGCGGTCCCGCCTGCCGATCGAGGCGCTCCCGGGGCCGTCGTGCAACAGCTCCCCCCGTCGTCGGTCGGAATCGGCTCCGGACTGCACTCCGACGCGAGCCCGCGGCGCGGCGTCGGATCACACGACGCGGGGATCGGATCGCCGGGCGGATAGGCCGCGCAGATGCCCTCGATGTCGTCGTTCGCCAGCGACCTGAGATCGATCGAGCCCGGCATGTAGTCGGCGAACATCGTCGCCGTGCCGTCCGCCGAGTGCGACAGACCCAGGAAATGCCCTGTCTCGTGCGTCGCGATCGAGGGCAGGTCGTAGAGGACGTTGTCGACCCCGGTCGTGAACTCGACGTTCGCCCCGTTGAGCTCCATGTCGGCGTCGTAGATCTCGCCGGTGTCGACGTTGTACGTGACCGTGGTGAGCGCGAGCGTGCTCCCCGCGCCGGCGTGCGGCCACACGTCGTCGTGGAAGAGGATGACGTTCGCGTTGCCGGCCTTCTTGTTGTACTCGTGCGCGTGACACTCCACGGGGCCGAGGTTCACGGCCTGGATGCGTGGATGCTTGCCGTCGCCGCAGTCGGCGTCGCTCCACTTCTTGAAGGCCTCCTCGAAGATCTTCGTCGCGTCGTCGAGGTCGATCTGGACCGACGCGTCCTTCTGCATGGAGAAGCCGACGCACGGGCTCTTCCAGAAGAGCTCGACGCCGCAGTCGGTCGGGCGCATGGGCGTGCACCGCGCGCCGGTCCCGACGCCCTTGCAGCTCGTCGTGCGGCAGTAGGCCGACGCCGTCGGCGTGAAGAGCGTCGCCGCCGCGACGAGCGAGAGCCCGATCGCGATCGATGCGAACCGTCCTCGGTTACTTGCGTTCGCGTTGCGCACGTTTCGCCTCCTCGATGGTCACGAGCGCGTGCGAGAGCGTCGCCCCCACAAGCAACTCACGCGCGCCGATGCTGGGCCCGGTCCGCGGCAGGATCGTCCCTGCGTCCGGGCTCGGCGCGAGCTTCGGCACGCCCCCCTCGGTGCTGATCACGGGGTAATGCCCCTGCGCCATCGCGGTCACGACGACCGCAGTCGGCGTTTTGTGCAGAAACAAAAGCGAGCGCTCCCCAGGCTTGAGCACCGCTTCGCCCGAGACCCACTGCCCGACGTCCCCCACGACGCCGCCGAGCGTCCGCACCCACACTTGCGTGCCCGGCTCGCCGACGACGGAGCTCTCCACGTCGAGCCGCGTGTACGTGACGATCCGCCGACCGCTCGGGCTGTCTTCCCACATGCTCTGTCGTTCGGCCGCCTTCGCGACGACGACGTACGACGAGCTCGACACGAGCTCATCGAGCGAGACGACCACCGAGACCGCCGCCGCGGCGTCTCTCGGGCCTGTGTGGGGCGACTCTGGCGACACGAACAGCGCCGCCGGCAAAGCAAGCGACAGCGCAAGCAGGGAGGCTCGAACGCGCATGCAGGGAAGGATACCACCATCCCCTCGATGGCGCTCCACGTGGGGGCGATCCGCGCGCACGCGGACGTGCGTGCCGTCGGGACATGCGAGGTTCGCCCTCTGCAAAAACGAAGCGCCGCGGCCCCCGAAAGGACCGCGGCGCTTCATCGCTCCCAGGCGCGGCCTTCCGCGCTCGGAGAGCTTCCTGCGGCGCTAGTTGCGCCTGCGGCGGCGAACGAGAGCCGTGCCCGCTGCGAGCGCGAGCAGGAAGCCCACGCCCGGCGCGCCATCGTTGCCAGGCCGCGCGGCGCAGAAGCCGTTGCCCGTCAGGATCGTGCCGTCGCGGACGTCGTCGGCCGGATTGAGCGGATCGCTCTCACCCGAGTCGACCACGCCGTTCTTGTTCGTGTCCTCCTCGCCGTCCTTGAGGCCGCCGTTGTCCGTGTCCGCGTCGAGCGGATCGGTCGTCGTCGCGCCCTTGTCCCCGTCGGGAACGCAGTTTTCTGCCGCTGCGTCCGTGGCCGGGTTCGAGCAATCGAAGCCGAGCTCGGTGCCGTCCTTCAGGCCGTCGTTGTCGCTGTCCGGATCGAGCGCGTTGACCTTGCCGTCGCCGTCCGTGTCCTCGCCGGGCTTGAGCTCCTGCCCGTCGGGCACGCCGTCGTCGTCCGAGTCCGCGTCGTTCGGGTCGGTCCCGAGATCGGCCTCCTCGTCGTCCGTCAGCCCGTCGTTGTCCGAGTCCTTGGGCGGAACGACGTTGTCGTCGGCCGGATCGTTCGGATCCCGCTCGTTCGGATCGACCACGCCGTCCTTGTCCGTGTCCTCGTCGCCGTCGTTCACGCCGCCGTCGTCGGTGTCGGGATCGACCGGCGAGGTCGTCGTGGCGCCGTTGTCGCCGTCGGCGACGCAGTTGTTCTTCGCCGGGTCCGTGGCCGGATTCGAGCAGTTCTTGCCCATCTCCGTGCCGTCCTTCAGGCCGTCGCCGTCGCTGTCCGGATCGAGCGCGTTGATGACGCCGTCGCCGTCGGTGTCGTCGGTCGGGTTCGGCTCCTCGCCGTCGATCACGCCGTCGTCGTCGGAGTCCGCATCTTCCGGGTCCGTACCGATCTCGTTCTCGTAGTCGTCCGTCAGCCCGTCGCCGTCCGTGTCCGGCTTCGTGGTGTCGTCCGACGGATCGTTCGGATCGAGCTCGCCCGGATCCACGGCGCCGTTGCGGTTCTCGTCCTCGGAGCCGTCGATGACGCCGCCGTCGTCGGTGTCCGCGTCGAGCGGCGAGGTCTTCGTGCTCGGATCCGCGTCCGCGATGCACTTGTTCTTCGACGTGTCCGTGGCCGGGTTCGAGCAGTCCTTGCCGCTCTCGGTGCCGTCGAAGAGCCCGTCGTTGTCGCTGTCCGGATCGAGCCCGTTGATCAGGCCGTCACCGTCCGTGTCCGCGCTCGGGTTCGGCTCCTCGCCGTCGAGCAGGCCGTCGTCGTCCGAGTCCGCGTCGTTCGGGTTCGTCCCGATCTGCTCCTCGAGATCGTCGCTCAGGCCGTCGCCGTCGCTGTCGGTCGGCGCGTTCGAGTCGTCGGCCGGATCGTTCGGATCCCGCTCGCCCTCGTCGATCTTGCCGTTCAGGTTCGTGTCCTCGTCACCGTCGGGCACGCCGCCGTTGTCCGTGTCCGCGTCGAGCGGGTCGGTCGTCGTGCTCGGATCGGCGTCGGCGCGGCAGCTCTGCGCGTCCGGATCCGTCGCCGGGTTTGCGCAGTCCTTGCCGAGCTCGGTGCCGTCGAAGAGACCGTCGTCGTCGCTGTCCGGATCGAGCGCGTTGATCAGGCCATCGCCGTCCGTGTCGACGTTCCACTGCGGCTCGTCGCCGTCGCTCACGCCGTCGTCGTCGGAGTCCGCGTCGTTCGGATCGGTGCCGTTCTGGGTCTCGACGTCGTCGGAGATGCCGTCGCCGTCGGAGTCCTGGCAGTTGACGTCGACCTGGCCGTCGCAGTCGTTGTCGATGCCGTCGCCGCAGATCTCGGTCCCGGGCGTGCCGGGGACCGCGTTGCAAGCGGCCATGTCCGGCGCGGTGCAGGCGATGACGCCCGACGCCATGCAGGCGCCGACGCCCGCGGAGCACACCATGCCGACGTTGAAGCCGTCGTCGACGGTGCCGTCGCAGTTGTCATCGATGCCGTTGCAGGTCTCGATGCCGGGCTCGTCCGGGAAGGCGTTGCAGGCCGAGGTGCCGTTCGGCAAGCACGCGAACACGCCCGCGTTTTCACAAGCGCCGACGCCGGCCGAGCACGCCATCCCGACGTTGAAGTTGTCGTCGATGGTGCCGTTGCAGTCGTTGTCGAGGCCGTCGCAGATCTCCGCGCCCGTGGCCACGCAGACGCACTTGTTCGTCATGACATTACACGTCGGCGTGGCGCCGCCGCAGTGCACGTCGGTGACGCACTCGACGCAGGTGTTCGGCGTCGCGGCCACGTTGCAGGCGGGCGTGGGCGCCATGCAGTTCATGTCCGACTCGCACTGATCGATCACGATCGGCGTCGGCGGCTCGCCGCTCGTCGGACCGTTGCCGTCGGTCGGCGTCTCCTCGGAGGGCGCGCCTTGCTGGCCCTCGGCCGTGATGGTCGCCTGGTTGTTGATCGTGCCCGACGCGTTCGCGTTCACGGTGACGCGGAACTTCACGGTCGTCGTGTCGCCGACGAGCATCGTTCCGCCGGTCGTCTCGTTCGCGCCCGTGCCGAGCCGGATGATCACCGTGTTCGTGCCGGCGTCGTACTCGGCCTGATCGTCGGCGAGCGCGTCCGTCTTCGCGCCCGTGTTCGGACCCGACGAGATCTCGATCGAGCCCGGCACGTACGTCACGCCCATCGGGATCGGATCCGTCAGCACGGTCTTTACCGACGTGTCGTTGCCGGTGTTCGTCGCGACGATCGTGTACTCGACGACGTCGCCCGGCAGGAGCGCACCGCCGTTCACGTCGACGGCCGACTTCAGGGACGTCGAGAAATCGGGCTTGTACGTGGGGATCGAGGTCACGAACCCGGCGAGCCAGTACTGCTCCTGGGTGCTCGTCGCCGCGATCGGCGCGGACTTCTGGCCTGGCATGAGCTTGTTCGTGATGTCCACGATGTCCATGTCCATGCCCCCCATGCTGCCGGCCGTGCCGGCGAGCTGGGGCAGGTCACCCACGACCGTCACGGGGACCGCGACGCCCGCGACTACGTTCGACCGCGTGCGGTTGAAGAAGTTCGTCTCCGGGTTCAGCGCGTTCGAGAGCGGCGGGGCAGCGCCGAATGAGAACGAGTCACCCGTGAGCGTCGTGTCGCCCTCGAACGCGACCACGCCGAGCCGCGCGTTCGCGAACGCCGGCGGGACGAGGAAGCCCGAGAGCGTCACGTTCTGCGGGTTGTTCTGGGCCACGATGTCGAGCCCGTCGAAGATCGCCAGGTTGCGCGGCGGATCCGAGGCGCGCTCGTAGAGCACGATCATGTACCAGCCGGCGAACGTGGTCTCGTCGTCGGCCCCCTGGCCGACCGGGTTCTCGACGTCCACGCCCGAGACGCGATACGCGCCGGACCCTTGCGCCTGCACGATCGACGTGATGTCGGCGACGCTCTGATAGGCGTTGTTCTGCGTCGTCGTGTAGCTCTGGATCGACGTCACGTTCTGGCTGAAGCCGCCCGGCCGATCGATCGTGGCCGTGGTGTCGGCGCCCGCCGAGGCCCGCGTCGCGCCCCAGTAGAGAAACGCGTGCGTGACCGTCGCGCCCGCCGGGATCGTGAGGATCGCGGTGCTCCGCGCGTTCGCGACCGTGATGCCCGTGTTCGCCTCGGCCTGCCCGTCCATCGGAGAATCCGAGCGCCACAGGATGTCGATGCCGCTGTCCGTGGTCGCGTTGTTGCCGCACGCCCCGACGTTGCCGACGACGGGCGCGGGCGGGTTGCCTGCGCAGTCGTGGCCGAGCGTGTTGCCGATGAGGAGGAAGTCGCCCTTCTGATCGACCTGCACGCGCAGGTTCTGCGCGGCAGCCGCGTCGCGGGCCGAGATCCCGAGCGCTGTGACGCTCGCGAGTCCCGCCAAAAGCAAATGTTTTCTCATGTCTGGTCCCTTGTCGCAGTCCTTTGGTGTTCCAACGGATTGCTCGACGGCCCGACCGACCGTCCTCTTGTGAGGTGGCGCGGATTCCAAAGTCCGAGCGCCACGCAGACCTCTGCGCGCACCTCACGGGAGCGAGCCGAGGTGATGAAGGTAGGGGTCCGGAGGCCCTTTCGAGCCTCCGGACCGCGGTTGATACGGAGCGCCCGCTTTCGCGGGCGCCCCGCGTTCCTCACTTCTTGGTGGGAGCCGGAGCAACCTTCTTCGGCGCGGCGGGCGCGGGAGCGGCGCCCTTCGGTGCCGCAGGCGCGGGAGCGGCGCCCTTCGGTGCCGCAGGCGCGGGAGCGGCGCCCTTCGGCGCGGCCGGGGCAGCACCCTTCGGCGCGGCCGGCGCAGCGCCCTTCGGCGCAGCCGGAGCCGCACCCTTCGGCGCGGCGGGCGGCGGCGCAGGCGGCGCGACGTTCTCGTACTTCTTGATCGAGCCGTCCTTCATCTTCTTCTCGAGGATGACGAACTGCACGCGGCGGTTGGCCTGGCGGCCCTCCTCCGTCGCGTTGTCGCCCACGGGCCGATCCGGGCCGTAGCCCATCGTCGTCATGCGATCCGCGCTCACGCCGCGCTTGGCGAGCGCGGCCTTCACCGCGTCGGCGCGCGCCTGCGACAGCTTCGTGTTGAGCTGCTTCGAGCCGCGGCTGTCGGTGTGGCCCTGGACCTCGACCTTGACGAGCTCCGGGTGCTCGTTGAGCACGGCCGCGACCTCGTCGAGCAGCGTATCGCTGACCTTGCGGATCGTCGCCTTGGCCGTGTCGAACTGCACCTGCTGCAGGATGATGACCTCGGTCTCGGTGACGCGGACCGCCTTCGGGCAGCCGTTCTGCTTCGGATCCGGATCGGGCTTGCCCTTCTCGTTCGGGCAGGCGTCCTTGTCGTCGCGGATCGTGTCGCCGTCGGTGTCGCCGGGGCAGCCGTTCGTCGCCGGATCGTTCGTCTTGATGCCGGGGATCTCCGGGCACGCGTCCTGCGCGTCGTACACGCCGTCGTTGTCCTTGTCCGGCGGGCAGCCGTTCTTCTTCGGATCGGGATCGGACACGCCGGGCACGTCGATGCAGGCGTCCTGCGCGTCGATGATGCCGTCCTTGTCCTTGTCGGGCGGGCAGCCGTTGCGCGCCGGATCGGGATCGGACACGCCCTTCACGTCCGGGCAGGCGTCCTTGTCGTCGTAGATCCCGTCGTCGTCGCTGTCCGGCGGGCAGCCGTTCTTCTTCGGATCCGCGTTCGCCACGCCCTTGAGATCCGGGCAGGAGTCCTGCTCGTCGAGGATCGTGTCGTTGTCGCGATCCGCCGGGCAGCCGTTCTTCGCCGGGTCGGAGTGCTTCACGCCCTTCACGTCGACGCAGGCGTCTTCCTTGTCGACGATGCCGTCGCCGTCCGTGTCCTTCGCCTTCCACTTCGGCGTGTACGCGAGCGAGCCGACGACGCGGAAGTCCGGCGTACCGATGCCGGAGGCGAGGCCGGGGCCGGCGGCGACGCCCGCCTCGAAGTTCTCGGCGAAGCGGTACTTCGCGCCGAGGAGCGCCTCGGCGTTGAGGCTCTGCCGCGTGGTCTCGCGCATCGAGGCGACGATGTTGAACTCGGGGCCGAGCTGGAAGTTACGCTCCTCGCCGAGCAGGAAGCCGATGCCGCCGCCCGCCACGAACGTCGTGCCGAGCAGGACGTTGCCGAAGTAGTTCTGGTCGGGGCGAATCTCCGGGCCGATCGCGGCCGAGTACACGAACCGGTCGTGCTTACCGCCCACGATGACTTGGGGCAGGCCGCGGACGCTGTTGTCCGTCACGAACGCGCCGGTGCCGGTCGGCACCCAGACGTAGCCGCCGATCGCGAGCTGGAAGATGCTGTCGTAGTCGCCGAGGACGCGCAGGCGGAGGCCGAGGCGCAGGTCGCCGAAATCGGCGCCGCTCGGCGAGCTGATGCCGAGCGTGTTCGTAGGATTCTCGCCGTTTTGATAGAGGGCGACCGGCACGTCGACGTTGACGAGCAGCCGCTCGAACAGCGCAAACGATCCGTTGAGGTGCAAATAGAGCTGGTTGCTCACGACCGAGCCGAGCGACTCGTCGTCGCTCTGGCGACGCAGCACGAGGGGGTTGTGCGCGTAGTCGACGATGAGCGCGGCGTGCGGCGTGAGATCGCCGTTCACATAGGGCGACTGGGCGCCGAAGAGCCGATCACCGGCCGGGGCGGGGTAGAACCGGTTGATGGCGAGATCGTCCGCACTTGCCGGCGCGGCGATGCCCGCGATCGACCCCAGCGCCGCCGCGCAGAGCAGCCACCTATATCCCTTGGAAGTTCGCATCGCGTGATTGACCTCTCGAATTTTCGTGTCGGAGTCCGCCAAAGGAAGGCTCGACGGAAGACGTCGCCCTGGAGTGACCCGAAGATGTCCGCCGCGTCGCTGCTGTATGTCTCCGGCGGCAGCGGACACGCGACCCTACCTATACACGGACTGTGCCCGCGACGGACCACAAACGATCTGGCCAAAACACGTTCTTCGCCCAATTCTGGTGAGGCTTGTCGGCAGCAACCCCGGGCCTCAACTGAGGCCTCTGGTCCTCGGATCGCGCCGCGACATACCCGCGTGGCATGCGACGTTACGCAACGAACCGAAACCAGTCGCAATTTCAATGATTGCTGTACCGTTTGGCCCGACCACCGACCGATCGTCCCGGCTGCACGAAGATCACGGGATCGTTGACAGCGGAATCGGCCCGGCGACGATGCCTCTGTGCTCCTCCCGCTCTTTCGCGCGCCGGCCGCGGCCCTCGTCCTCGGCGCTCTCGCCACTGCCCCGTTTCAATGCGCGCGTGATCCCGACCCCGAGAAGGCCATGGAGGAGCCGCCCGAGGACGCGCTCTATCAGCTCGCCGAGCAGTTCCGGGAGCGGGGCGACAAGGAGGCGCGCATCACCACGCTGCGTTTCCTCGCGACCCGCTACCCCTCGAGCCGCCTGGCCGAGCGCGCTCGGCAGGAGCTCGCCGAGCTCGGGGCGCCCGTCCCCGCGGCCCCCTGATATGGCCTGGAAACGTGGGAAGCGAGCGCGCTCGACGCCCTCCTCGGGCGAAACGTGCTAAGCGCAGCCGACCATGTCAGGCCGCGACTCTTCCCGGAAAAACCTCTTCAAGACCGTAAGGCCCGAGCTCGATTTCCCGAGAGACGAGGCCGAGATCCTCGCGTTCTGGAAGAGGGAGGGCATCTTCCAGAAGACGCTCTCGGCCGAGACGCGCGCCACGGGCCCGTCGAAGGGCACGTTCGTTTTCTACGAGGGGCCCCCCACGGCGAACGGCATGCCGCACAACGGCCACGTCCTCACGCGCGCCGTGAAGGACGTGTTCCCTCGCTACAAGACCATGCGCGGCTACGACGTGCCCCGCAAAGCCGGTTGGGACACGCACGGCCTGCCGGTCGAGGTCGAGGTCGAGAAAGAGCTCCGCATCCACGGCAAGGCGGACATCGAGAAGTACGGCGTCGAGCCCTTCGTGGCGCGCTGCATCGAGAGCGTCTTCCGCTACACGGACGCGTGG
The DNA here is from genome assembly GCF_029946505.1 of Polyangium sp. y55x31. Lineage (GTDB taxonomy): Bacteria > Myxococcota_A > Polyangia > Polyangiales > Polyangiaceae > Polyangium. The sequence continues at coordinate 16,664 of NZ_JARZHG010000030.1, read as the reverse complement.
GAGAAGCTGACGGACAAGATCGGCTTCTGGGTCGACCTGCCCGACGCGTACGTCACGTACCACCGGAGCTACGTCGAGAGCGTCTGGTGGGCGCTCGCGAAGCTCTACGAAAAGGGCCTGCTCTACCAGGGGCACAAGGTCGTCTGGTGGTGGGCGCAGGGCGGGACGGCGCTCTCCAGCGCCGAGGTCGGTCAGGGCTACAAGACCGTCGACGATCCCAGCGTTTTTGTGGCGTTCGATCTCGTCGACGAGCCTGGCACGGCGCTGTGCGTCTGGACGACGACCCCGTGGACGTTGCCTTCGAACATGTACGCGGCGGTCCGCGCGGACTTCGACTACGTCGTCGTCGACGCTGGGGATCGCAAGCTCGTCATCGCTGCGGGCCTGCGCGAGGCGCTCGCGAAGAAGCTCGGCAAGGATCTGCCGGTTCTTTCGACCACCAAAGGATCGGCGCTCGTCGGCAAGCGCTACCGGCCCCCGTTCAACACGTACGAAGCGCTCTGGGACGCTGAGGCGCCGCTCGTTGGTGGAGGCAAGGACTTTGAGTACTGGAGGGTGCTCGCTGCGGACTTCGTGACGCTCGACGCGGGTACGGGCATCGTCCATCTCGCGCCGTTCTTCGGCGAGGATGACTTCAACGCCTACCGCAAAGACAGTGCGCGGTTCATCAAACCCCCCGAGCTGCTGAACGTCGTGGCGTCTGACGGGACGTTCACAAACGAGGCGGGAAAATACGCGGGCCGCTGGGTGAAGGACGCCGACAAGGACCTCCAGAAGGACCTCGGGCAAGCGGGCAAGCTCGTGTACGCGGAGCAGTATCGCCACGAGTATCCGTTCTGCTGGCGCGCGGACGACGACCCGCTCATCCAGTACGCCCGCCCGGCCTGGTACATCCGCACGACGGCGCTGATCCACAAGGCGATCGAGAACAACCAGACGGTCAACTGGTTGCCCGAGCACATCAAAACCGGCCGTTTCGGCGACTTCCTGGCGAACAACGTCGACTGGGCGCTCTCGCGCGAGCGCTACTGGGGCACGCCGCTGCCGATCTGGGTGAACGACCAGACGGGCGCGATGGAGGCCATCGACTCGGTGAACACGCTGCGCGCGCGGCCGGGCAACAACGTCGCCGAGGTCGAGCGCGAGCTCGCGGGCGCGCACCCGAAGACGGCCGAGCACCTGCTCGTGCACAAGCCCTGGATCGACAAGATCACCTACCAGAAGCCCGGCGAGCCCGGCACCTACCGGCGCGTCTCCGAGGTCATCGACTGCTGGTTCGACTCGGGCGCGATGCCCTTCGCGCAGTGGGGATTTCCGCACGCGGAAGGCTCGAAGGAGAAGTTCGACCGCGCCTTCCCGGCCGACTTCATCAGCGAGGCGATCGATCAGACCCGCGGCTGGTTCTACTCGCTGCTCATGATCTCGACGCTCGTCTTCGACGAGGAGACGCAGAAGTCCCTGGGCCTTTCGAGGATCCGCAGCTTCCCGCACCCGTACCAGACCTGCGTGGTGCTCGGGCACGTCGGCGATCGCGAGGGCAAGAAGGAGAGCAAGCAGAAGGGCAACTACACGCCGCCCGAGGTCATCCTCGACCGCGTCAGCATGGAGTTCGCGGTCTGCTCCGATCAGGACGACCCGCTGAAGGATCAGCGTGACGTGAAGCAGGGCGTCGCCCGCATCGCGCGCGAGGACTACGAAGGCCTCGATCTCCAGGGCGACAGCGCCAAGGTCAAACTTTACCGCGCCGATCGTCCGAACGAGGCGCTCGAGATCACGCTCCGGCCGACGTCGGGCATGGGCAAGTTCCCGCGCCGCGTCATCGTGATGCACACGTCGGACATCGAGGCCCTCGGGCTCGCTCCGGCCCGCGACGCCCTCCGTGTTCTGCCGAAGGACGTGCCGCGGCTTCCCCAGGAAAACCGCGTCTTCGTCGAGGATCCTTCGACGCCCGCGCCCGGCGCCGACGCGTTCCGCTGGTTCTTCTACGCGTCCTCGCCTCCGTGGACGAACACGCGTCACTCGCTGACGAACGTTCGCGCCGCGCAAAAGGAGTACGCGATCAAGATCCGGAACGTGTGGTCGTTCTTCGCGATCTACGCGAACATCGACGGCTTCGATCCGGCGCGCGGCAACCCCGATGCCCGCGGCGTTTCGCCCGCGGATCTCGCGAAGAGCGAGGGCTACCGGCCGGCACGCGAGCGCAGCTTGCTCGATCGGTGGTTGCTCTCCGAGCTCGCCCTCACGACCCGCGAGGTCACGCAGCACCTCGACAACTACCGCCTCTACGAGGCCGCGCAGCGGCTCGTCGACTTCGTGGACGCGCTCTCGAACTGGTACGTCCGGCGGAGCCGCGCGCGCTTCTGGTCGCCCGCGGAGGACGTCTCGGCCGAGGCCCTCGCCGACAAGCGCGACGCGTACTTCACGCTGTACGAGGCGCTCGTCGCGATCGCGCACCTCACGGCCCCGTTCACGCCGTTCCTCGCCGACGAGCTCTACCAGACGCTCGTCCGCGGCCCCTGGCCCACGTCCCAGCCTGAAAGCGTACACCTCACGAGTTACCCCGAGCCCGACCTCGCCGCGATCGACGAGGGCCTCGCGGCCGAGATGCGCGCCGTCCGCGAGCTCGTGAGCCTCGGCCTCCAGGTCCGCACCCTCAACAAGCTGAAGGTCCGCCAGCCCCTCGCGCGCGCCGACGTCATCGTCTCGAACCAGGCCATGCGCCGCGCGCTCGCGCAGCACGAGGCCCTCATCGCCGAGGAGCTCAACGTCAAGGAGGTCCGCTTCCTCGAGCCGGGGCAGGAGGGCGAGGCCGTTCGGTACGTGCTCAAACCGAACTTCCGCGCCCTCGGGCCGAAGCTCGGCAAGAAGGTGCAGCTCGCCAAGCAGGTCCTCGCCAAGGCGAACGCTGCCGAGCTCCGCACCGAGCTCGTCACGCGCGGCGCCATCGAGCTCGAGCTCGACGGCGAGAAGGTCTCGCTCGGGCCCGAGGAGATCGAGGTCGTGGTCGAGGCCGGCAAGGACTTCGCCGCGGCCGGCGGCAAGGCCGGCGTCGTCGTGCTCCACACGGCGCTCACGGACGCGCTCCGCGACGACGGCCTCTCCCGCGAGATCCTCTCGCGCGTGCAGGGCCTACGGAAGGACCTCTCGCTCGGCTTCACGGACCGCATCGCGCTCGCCATCGAGGGCAGCGAGCGCGTCCTCCGCGTCACGCGCGCGGCCAAGGACGAGATCGCGCGTGAAGCGCTCGTCCGCTCGTTCGAGATCGGCGGCTCGACCGTGAGCGGCGAGCGGCGCGAGCTCAACGTCGACGGCGAAGCGCTCGTCCTGACGATCGCGCGGGCCTGAAAAATCCCCGCAAAAAGCCCCACGAAGCGGGCCACCGCGGCTCGCCTCGTGGGGCGTGGGGAGGCTCCCGAAAAAACTCAGCGGCTCTGACTTCCGCGGCCGCCGCCTTGCTGCTGCTGGCCCGAGCGGGATGATTCACCGCCTTGCTCGCCCTCGGCCTGCTTGCCTTCCTCGACGAGCTCGCGCACGCGCTGGCCGCCCATCCGGCCGGCTTCTTCCACGGTCATCGAGCCTTTCTCCTCGGTGCCCTGGTTCCCCTGGTTTTTTTGCTGTGCCATGACGGACACTCCTCCCAGCGGGCGAGCATCCGGGGGAAAACCCCGCCGGCCGCATCGCCGCCTCCACCCTCCACGTGGGGCCAGGCAGGTCCGCGTCGAGGGGGGCGCCGACGATTGGTTTGTCCCCGAACGTATGGTCGGGCCGGCCCGTTACGCCTTCGTTTCAGGCAAATAACGTGGGCGATTGCGCTCGAACTCGTCCTGCGCCTCGGCGAAGTCGTCGCTGCGCCCGATGTCGAGCCAGTGCCCGCGGAAGGGGTGCGTCTGGATCGGCACCCGCGCCGCGAGCAGCGCGTGCATGAGCTGATCGAAGCCGAACGGCACGCCTTCCGGCACGAAGCGCAAGAGCGTCTCGCGGCTCATCGCGTAGATGCCCATGCTCACCCAGAACGAGTAGGTCGGTTTTTCCCGGAACCCGGTGACAGACCCCTCGGGGTCGAGCTCCAGCACGCCGAGGTCGATCTTCGTGGCGCGCTCGAACACGCAGACCGTGAGCGGCGCGTTCGCCTCGGCGCTTTTCTTCGCGAGCTCGGCGAAATCGAGGTCGCAGAGGATGTCACCGTTCATCACGAGGAACCGCTCGGGCAGCTCGTGGGCGATCGCGCGGAGCGGCCCGATCGTGCCGAGCGGCTGCTCCTCGCGCCGGTACGAGAGCTTGACGCCGTAACGGCTACCCTCGCCGAGCACGGCCTCGATCAGGCCGGCCTGGTGACCCGTGCACAGGGTCACGTCGTTCACGCCGTGGTACGCGAGCTGGCGGAGGAGGATCTCCACGATGGTCTGCTCGCCGATCGGCATGAGCGGCTTCGGGATGAGCGCCGTGTACGGCTTGAGACGGCTGCCCTTGCCGCCGGCGAGAACGATGGCCTTCATCGCGGCGAACGTACCACGCGAGGGCCGTTCACTGACGTGGCGGCGCGACTTCCCCCGACGGATCGGCCGTGAGGCACCCCTCGTCGAGCCCGAGCTGGCAGGCCTTCGTGAAGAGCACGGTCGCGCGGGCCGGATCCTTGCGCACGCCGTGGCCACGAACGTAGAGCCGACCGAGCTCGAGGCAGGCCTCGGCGTTGCCGCGCTCGCAGACGCGGGTGAAGAGCGTCGCCGCGAAGACCGGGTCGGCGCCGACGACGCGCCCCTCCAGGTAGGCCTTGCCGGCCGCGAGGCAGCCCCGGTTCGCGCCCGCGTCGCAGGCCTTGCGGTAGAGCGTCACCTCCTCGGTCGGATCGTCCTTCAGCGTGCCGTCGTGGTAGAGGTCGCCGAGCTTGATGCAGCCGCGCGCGCTGCCGTTCGTGCACGCGCCGCGGAAGAGGTCGATGGCCCGCGACGGGTCGGTGCGCACGACATCGCCGCGCATGTACATCGCGCCGAGCGTGACGCAGTCCTCGACGATCGCGTCGTTGCAGCCGTTCGTGCAGCCCACGAGATCGTTCTCGCCGCACGGCAGGCGCAGCTTGGGCGGCTCGGGTGCGGGCGCGACGGACGCGGCCGCGGGCTTTCCGTCGTCGATGTCTTGCGCCGCGAGATCCTCGGTCGGCGGGGCCTTCGGCGCGGGCGCGGGGCCGCAGGCGGCGAGCGCGAGCGCCCCGAGCGTCAAGAAGGCGGCGCCTTGATGGAAGGGGCGCATCCATGAAGGATGACACACGGATCGCCCGTGCCGGTGGTTTTCCTCGTTCGTGACGTCCGGGGCGTTCCGGGGCCTTTTCAGCGGACTTTTGGCCTCGGCGAGGACGGTGTAGGAAGGGGACATGCCGCCCATCTCCTTGCGATCCTCGCACACGCTCGACGAACCGAAGCTCGAGGCCCTCGTCGAGCTCATGTACCTCGCTGCGTACGCCGACGGCGAGTTCGGCGCCGAGGAGAAGCGCCATTTCGCGCGGAGCGTGCAGTCGCTGACGGACCGCAAGGTGACGCCGGAGCAACTGGAGCAGCTCATCACGCGGCTCGACGCGGCGCGGAAGGCCTCGGGCACGGCGGCGCTGCTCGCGGGCGCGCGGCAGACGCTCGGCAGCACCAGCGCTTGCCGCGTGGCCTTGAGCCTGGCGATCGGCGTGATCACGGCCGACGGCGCGATCTCGACCGCGGAGCGCGCCATGATCCACGAGATCGGCGCGGCGCTCGGGCTCGACCGTGAGGGAATCGAGGAGATGCTGCGCGAAGAGGAAGGCGTCTGACGCTCTGCGCCGCGCCGCCCTGGGCGCGCATGGCGCGGAGGAGACCCGGGCGGCCTGATTCTTGTTAAATTGAAGTCGCGTGAACTGGTCGAATCAAACCGGCTCGCATCAAATCCCGTTTCCGGTCCCGGGGACGACGCTCACGTCCACGCGCGGCACCTACGTCGTCGGTGCGCTCATCGGCGACGGCCAGTACGGATCGGTCTACGAGTGCATCGGACCGTTCGATCAACGGTATGCGCTCAAAATGTTGCGCCCCGCGAACAAGTCCTACCAGGCGGTGAAGGACGAGTGGGCGCAGGAGCTACGGCGCCTCGAGCAGTTTCGCCATCCGAACATCGTCTACATCCACGACGCGTTCGAGAACAACTACCTCTTCTACCTCGCGCTCGAGCGCTGCGACACGAGCCTGCGCGCGCTGCTCGGTCGTCCCTTCTCGGACCTCTTGCTCGTCGAGCTTTGCCGCCAGCTCCTCATGACGCTGCAGTACCTGCACGACAGCGGCGTCGTGCACTCGGACCTGCACGCGGGCAACGTGCTCATCTCGCAGCTCGATCGATCCCCGATCGTCAAGCTGACGGACTTCGGCGTGGCCCATCAGCTCCAGGGCAGCACGCGCTGGTTCCGCCCGCAGGTGGCGAACCCCAAGATCCTGACGCCGGAGCTCGTCACCGCCGGATACACGACGACGCAGAGCGACCTCTACCAGTTCGGTCTGCTCATGTACCAGATGCACACGGGTCAGCCCGCGATCGACGTGGACGTCGCGTATCCGGAGATCACGCGGCAGATCTCCGAGGGCGCGCCGCGCAAGAAGGCCGAAGCCCTCGGCACGCCCGTCGGCAACGTGATCGCCAAGCTCCTCCGACGCCGCGACGCCTACCGTTATCAATCGGCGCGCGAAGTCTGGGAGGATCTGCGCCAAGTCGCCTGGCGCTGAGCAGGCTGCCGATACACTTGCTGCGCGCCTTGGATCGTCGGTCGTCGTCCTCGGAATACGGGCGTATTCCTGCGTCCTCCTCCCTAGCTCCAGGGCGCTCGCTGCGTGTCTCAGCAGCCTGCTGGAGTCACTTCTTGGGCGCGTCCTTCGCCTTCGTTTCCTTGCCGGCTTCGCCCTTGCCGTCTGCCGGGCCGCGGCTCGGGGAGACGACCTCGAGCAGCTCGACGTCGAAGACGAGCGTCGCCTTGCCGGGGATCTTGGGCGGGCTGCCGTCGTCGCCGTAGCCGAGCTTCGAGGGGATCGTGAGCTTGCGTTTGCCGCCGACCTTCATGCCGGCGACGCCCTCGTCCCAGCCCTTGATGACCTGGCCTTTGCCGAGCTCGAACTCGAACGGCTCCTTGCCGACGGAGCTGTCGAACTTGAAGTTCGTCTTGAGCAACCGGCCCGTGTAGTGGACCTTGACCTTGTCGCCTTCTTTGGCCTCGGGGCCCGTGCCGACGGTGATGTCTTCCTTGATGAGGTCCGCGGGCTCCGGCTTCTCCGGCTCGCGCGGCGCTGCAGCGCGAGGCTCCGCGGACGGCTCGGGGACCTTGTTCTCACAGGCGGCGGTGACGACGCCGAGGGCGACGATCGCGAGCGAACCCAAACGACGGATGGCCATCATGGGCCCCTCCTATTCGACGAAAGCCGCTCGATCAAGCGCCCCGCGCCGAGAGCCGCCGAGCGCGCTCCGGGTCGTGATACGTTCCGGCGAACGGCCGCCGCGCGGGAAGGCGCTCGGCGCGCTCGGCGATGGCAGGCATGACGACCGCGCTTCCGCAGAAGCCGTTCGGCTCGACGGGGCTCTGCGTCTCGCCGCTCGGGCTCGTGGGCTCGGGCGGCCTCGACGCGGACACGGTCGAGCGCGCCTTTCACGAGCTCGGGGTGAACTACTTCGTCGCCTCGCCCCTGTGGCCCGCGCTCTCGGCGGGCGTGCTCAGGCTCGTGCGCGCGGGGCATCGTGATCGGATGGTGATCGCGGCCGGCGCGCACGTGCCGATCGGCGCGATGGTGCCGCGGGAGTGGGCGCTCGTGACGCGTGGGATGGGCGTCGGGCACGTGGACGTGTTCCACCTGCTCGGGGTGCGCGCGCGGCTCTGGGCGGCCGGGGAGACGTGGCCCGCGATGCGGAAGCTCCGGGCCGAGGGGAAGGCGCGGGCGATCGGGATCGCTTGCGACGACGGCGCGCTCGCGGCGTCGCTCTGTGACGAGCTCGCGCCGGACGTGCTCACGATCCGCTACGAGTCCTCGCGCCGCGCGGTCGAGGCCGAGCTCTTCGCGACGCTCGCGGGCAAGCGTCCGGGCGTCGTGGTGTCGCCGGCGCGGAGGGACGCGGGCGGCGCGCACGCGCGGTTCGCGTTGAGCCATCCGGTGGTGGACGTGGCGCTCTGCGCGCCGCGCACGTTCGAGGAGATCGCGGAGGCCGTGGCGAGCGTGCTGCTCGGGCCGCTGCCAGCTCCGTAGGAGCTCAAAACGGTTTGGGGATGCTCTTCTTCGTCGTGGTCGTGGGCTTCGGCGACGGAGAGGACGTGCCGGGCAGGCTGACCGTCGGGCGCGTGGGCGGGTTCGTCGACGTGGTCGTCGGCTGAGGCTTGGGCGTCGTCGTGGTCGTGGTCGGCGTCGGCTTCGTGGTGCTCGTGGACGTCGCGGTCGCCGTGGGCTTCGGAGCTGTCGTTGTCGACGTGGTGTGCACTGGCTCCGTCGGCGTGGGCGCTTCGGCCGTGGCTTCGGGCGGCGGCGTGGACGGCGTGTCGCCGGTGGCCGGCGGATCGGAGGCGACGGTCACGGCGCTGGGCGCGGTGACGGGCGCGATCGGGGCGTCCTCGGCGGTGCTGCTCGAACCGCCGCGCAGGAGGAAAAAGCCGCCGAGCGAGAGGCAGCCGATGACGACGGCCGCGCCGAGCCCGATCGCGACGAGCGGCGGACCGCTGCTCCCGGAGGAGACGGCTCGAACGGGCGGAGGCGGCGGCATGCCGTACGCGGGCGGCCCTCCCATGCCCGGGCCGGGCGCGCCGTAGGGGGCCGGAGCACCGTAGGGGGCCGGCCCAGGGGCGGGAGCGCCGTAGGGAGCCGGTCCGGGCATGGGCGCGCCGTACGGGCCTGCAGCGGGCGGCGCGCCATACGGCGGCGGACCACCCACCTGGGTACCCGATCCCCCTCCGAACGGGGCGCCTGCGGGGGGCGCGGGGGCTGGGTAGACGGGGGCCTGTGCGGGGCCGGCGTCGACCATCGTGGTGGGCACGGGCGCGCCTGCGACGGGCGCGGGTGCGGGCATGCCGGGGGCCGGCGCGACGCCCGGGCCTTCGGGGCCGAACAGGGGCTCACCAACGATGGTTTTTCCAGGACCGTAGGGCCCGCCCGGCGGACCACCTTGCTGTTCGCTCATCTCGCCGACGTTCTCCTGGGCTCACGAGCTACGCGCTGCATGCGGGGACGAACTCTTCAGGGGTTTTGCCCCGGGATCGGGATCCGGATGCGGGGCCGACCGCTTCCGCTGGTCGAGGGCCGCGGCGTCGGCGTGGTCTGCGTCGGCGTGGCCGTCGGGGCCGGCGTGGTGTTCGTCGGCTGCGCCGTCGGCTGCTGGCCCGGTAGGGGGAAGGGGAGCGGGATCTGCGTGCTTCCCCAGGGGATCGGGATGCCGTTCGAGCCGAACGGGTTCGGGATGCCCGTCGGCGCGGTGCTCCCCGAGGCCGAGGGCTGCGGCGTCGAGGTGCCCGCGCCGCTCGTCGTGCCCGGGGGCTTCGTTCCGCCGACCGTGGTCGTCGTCTTCGGCACCGTGGTTTGCGGAATCGGTGGGTTCGTGTTCACCACGCCCGTCGTCTGGATCGGCTGCTGCGACCCCGGGTCCGAAGAGACGACCGTGGAGGGCGGCTGCTGGAGCGAGACGGGATCGCTGCCGTTCTCCTCTTTGCTCGTGAGCTTCTGCCCGAGGTACACGCCGCCGACGACCACGCCGGTCACGGCGGCCGCGAGCAAGAGCATCAGCGCGATCGACGAACCGCCGCTGCGCTTCTGCTGGGTCTGATGCGCGGGCGGCCCCCCGATCGGGTTCATCGGGGAGGTGGGCCCGTAGCCGGGCGTCGCGGCGTAGCCGTTCGCGGGCGGATATCCCGGCGCTGCGCCGTAGTTCGTCTGCACGGGCCCGTAGCCGCCGGCCGGGAGGGCTTGCCCGATCGCGGTGCCGCCGGGCCGCGGCGACATGTCGTACGCGCCGGGCGGGGCCGTGTGCGAGGCGAGAGGCGCGGCGGGGGCCGTGGCGTCGTACCTCGGGCCTGGCGTGAGGCTCTCGGCGAGGGGCTCGCCGATCGACGTGTGGGGCTGCCGGTGCGGCGCATCGAACCCGCCGAGCGGCGTCGCGCCGACCTGGGGCGGCGGGATCGAAGGTTCACTGACCCCGGGCGGAGGTTTGTCGTCGGTGGGGGGAAGCGTCTTCGGGATGGGCGAGGAGCCGGCGCCGCCGGGCGTCACGGCGGCCGCGGGCGAGGCGGCGGGCTTCGGCGTGACGGCGCCTGGCAAGGGTGTGGCGACCGCTGCGCCGGCGGCGCCGCTGCGCGTGCCGATCGCGAACGGCTCGAGCGCGCTCCGGAACTCGGCGACGGAGTTGTATCGATCGGGCGGCTTCGGCCCCATCGCGCGGTGCACGACGCTCGCGAGCTCGGGCGGCACGTGCGGCGCGAGATCCGTGAGCTGCGCGATCTGCCCCGTGAGATAGGCCGAGGCGATCTGGTGCGGCTCGTCGCCTCCGACGGGCCTTCGACCGGCGAGCATCTCGAAGACCATCACGCCGAGCGAGAAGATGTCGGCGCGGGCATCGACCGCGTCTGCGGAGTAGGCCTGCTCGGGGGCCATGTACTCGGGCGTCCCCATGATCACGCCGGGCCGCGTGAGGCCACGATCGAGCTCGCCCGTGACCTTCAGCTTGGCGATGCCGAAGTCGAGGAGCTTGAGGAGCGGCTCGCCCTTGGGCCCGCGGGTGATCATGACGTTGTCGGGCTTCAAGTCCCGGTGCACGACACCCGCGCGATGGGCGGCCTCGACGCCGTCGAGCATCTGGCTCGCGTACTCGAGCGCGTCGGCGTACGAGAGCCTCTGGCCTGCGTGGTAGAGCTCCTCGTAGAGGGTCTGGAGGGTCTTGCCCTCCAGGTACTCCATCACGATGAAGGCCTGCCCGGTCGACGTCTGGTCGACGTCGCTGACCCGCACGACGTGGGGGCTCTGGATCTGCGCCGACACGCGCGCTTCCTGGAGGAAGCGCTGCACGAGGCCTTGGCGTCGCGAGAGCTCGGGGTGGAGGAACTTGAGCGCCACGGTGGTGCCGAGCACCTCGTGACGCGCCTCGTACACGCTGCCCATCCCGCCATCGCCGATGACGCGGACGAGCCGGTACTTGTTGTTGATGACCTGGCCGACCTGAGGGCGCATGGGGACCTGTGCGGCGCTACTTTGGACGCGGGAGAGTGTCACAGCCCTATGGACGAACGACAAAGAATTTCGTCCTGTGGCAGCGATGCATTCGTGAGCCCGCGCTCCCGGCGTCGGGATGGGCGGGGCGGAAACGGAGACGGGCGCGGAAATCGGGGGTGGCGGGTGAGGCGGCGGGGCAGGGGCCCCGGGCGGACTCAGAGGGCGGCGAGGTCGTCCTCGGGGTCGTCGGCGGTGACGCGGTCCACCTCGGACCAGAGATCGTCGAGGTCGAGGACGAGGTCGTCGAAGCCCGGGACGGTCACCTGCCCGGAGGCGGCGGAGACAGCACGGATCCAGCGCCCTTGGGGGTCGAGGTCGAAGCACTCGACGATGCGCGCGGCGGGGTCGAACAGCCAGTACGACCGTACGCCGAAGCGCGCGTACTCGTTCGCCTTCTCGAAGCGGTCGCGGCGCACGTCGCGGGGATCGGGCGAGACGACCTCGACGATGAGCCGCGGGGGCTTGCGTGACAAAGACCCCAGGCCGAGGCGCGTGTCCGGCGGGTACATCGTGACGTCCGGCTTGCGCCCGCGCGTCGGCGCGACGCCGATCTTGTGCTCGGAGGCGAACACCACCCCGCGCCGAGGTCTCGCCCAGGACATGAGGACGAACAGGAGCCACGAGACGACCGCTTCGTGCGCGTGATTGGGCACCTCTTCCTCCACGAGGTAGCCATCGACGAGCTCCCCCGGCTCGTCCTCGGCCATGTCGGCCCACTGCTCGAGCGACATCGGCGGCGGGATGGGCATGGAGGGTGCTGCAACCATGGGGGAAGCGTACCACGAGGCGCGCCCGGAGGCGGGCCACGAAGCGGAGGCGAGGGCCCGAGCAGATACGGAAGCGGTTATGGAAGTGGAGCCGAGGCGGTGCTCGCTCAGCGCTCCCCGTCCGCAGCGCTCGTCTGTTTCGCCGCCACGGCGCTGCCTCCGACGTCGACCATGGCGCCGATCGCGTCCCGAAGCGCATCGCCGAGCGGGTCGAGCACGTCTTGCGCGCAGATCATCTCGTAGTCCGCGGGGAGCTCACCCGAGAGGAGCCACGCGCCGAGGTGTGCTTCGTCGCGCAGCACCGAGAGCACCTCCGGCTCGCCGTCCTTCGTCGTCACCAGCGCCCCGATGCTCGGACCTTCGTGGAGGAGCTGTGCTTCCACCGCTGCGAGCCGCGCCGCCGTGAGCCGCGGACGCCTGCGCGCGAGCGCCGCCCGCACGTGGATCCGCAGCGGAAGCTTCGTGTTCTTCTGCGTGCGCGGGAGCCTGTCGAGCAGGAGCGGCACGAGGCCGTCCGACGTGCGCAGCACGTGCACGAGACGGTTGCCCGAGGGCAGGAGCGTCACGTCTTCGAGCTCCTCGTACGCGATCTCCACCGTCCCGCCGCGCACGAGTGGCAGCGCCGGAACCGTCAGCGTGCGCAGCCCGAGCACGATCGCGAGGTCCTGCCGAGCGCCGAAGCGCCTCGCCAGTACGCCCGCGTAGATTCCACACGCGAGGAGCACCACGCCGAACGCGGCGAGCCCGAGGCCGATCCTGTCACCACGCGTGATCCCGACAGAGAGGCCGAGCGCAAAGCCGAGTACGAGAAGCACCGCGAACACCCACAACATGCGCGAGGGGTTTCGCAGCGGTACGCGGAGCTCTCGCCCCAGACACGCCGCCGAAAGCTCCGCGCGCTCGCGCTTTCGCGGATCTCGTTCTCGTTCCTTCGCTTGGCGTCCTTCCATCGTTCGTTGCTTTCCTCCCAGAGCCGTCCGAGCATGACGGAGAACGGTCGCGAAATGGAGCGACGGAGCGAACGCGGCACCGCAAAAAATCGTTCGCAGTTCGTTCAAGGATGCGTCCGCTCGGTCGGACGTATTCCGTCCGCTGACGCACCGTGTCGGTCGTTATGCCTTTGATACCCGGCCGAGTCGCATTACGAGCCAACGAATGCGTTCAGCGATTCTGGGCGTCGGCCATTACGTGCCGACCAAGGTGGTGACCAACGACGACCTCGCTCGCATGATGCCCACGAGCGACGAGTGGATCCAGCAGCGCACGGGGATCAAGGAGCGCCGGTACATCGAGCACGACGGCATCGGCGCGAGCGACCTCGCCGTCCCGGCCGTGCACATGGCCCTCGAGCGCGCCGGGCGGAAGGTCTCCGACGTCGACATGATCATCTTCGCGACCCTGAGCCCGGATCACTTCTTCCCCGGCTCGGGTTGCTTCCTCGGCGACAAGCTCGGCCTCGCCGGCGTGCCCGCGCTCGACATCCGCAACCAGTGCTCGGGGTTCCTCTACGGGCTGAGCGTCGCGGACGCGTGGGTCCGCACCGGGGCGTACAAGAACATCCTCGTCGTGGGCGCCGAGGTGCACTCGACGGGCGTGGAGTTCACCGAGCGCGGCCGCGACGTGGCCGTGCTCTTCGGCGACGGCGCGGGCGCGGCGCTCGTGGGCCCGAGCCCGTCCGACGACCGCGGCCTGATGTCGATCCACCTGCACGCCGATGGTTCGGGCGCAAAGGATCTCTGGATCCCCGCGCCCGCGTCGAAGCACATCCCGCGGATCACGCACGAGATGCTCGACAAGGGCGAGCAGTACCCGAAGATGATCGGCAAGCAGGTCTTCCGCTGGGCCACCGAGAAGATGCCCGAGGTCAGCCGCGAGGCGCTCGCCGCGGCCGGCATCGACATCGGCACCATCGATCTGTTCGTCCCGCACCAGGCGAACATGCGCATCAACCAGTTCGTGGCCGACAAACTCGGTTTGCCGCCGGAGAAGGTGGTCCACAACATCGAGCGGTACGGCAACACGACGGCCGCGACGATCCCCATCGGCCTCAGCGAGTCCGTGGCCGAAGGCCGCATCAAGGAGGGAACGACCGTGCTGACGGCCGCCTTCGGCAGCGGCTACACCTGGGGCGCAGCCGTGCTCCGGTGGTAAGAAGAGCCCGATGATTGCTCCCCCCATCCTCGACGCCATCGTCGATCGCGCGCTCGAAGAAGACCTCGCCGGCGGTGATCTCTCCGGCGAGGCCTGCGTCGACGCAGTTGCGCTGGCCGACGCCGCCGCCGTCGCGCGCAAGGCCGTGATCGCTTGCGGTGCGGAGGTGTTTCGCCGCGTGTTCACGCGTGTCGATCCGCGCTGCGTGGTGGACACGCTCGTGCCCGACGGGAATGAGGCGCCCGCCGGGACGACGCTCTGGCGCGTGCGAGGCCCTGCCCGCGCCGTGCTCGCGTCCGAGCGGACGGCGCTGAACCTCGTGCAGCGCATGACGGGCATCGCCACGGTCACACGCCGCTATGTCGACGCCGTGCCGAAAGGCGCGCGGACGCGCATCACCGACACGCGCAAAACCACGCCGGGGCTGCGCGCGCTCGAGCGGTACGCCGTGCGCATGGGGGGCGGGATCAACCACAGGAACGATCTCGGCAGCGCGGTGATGATCAAGGACAACCACATCGTCGCGGCCGGCGGCATCACCCGCGCCGTCGAGCGCGCGCGGGCGCACGCGCCGCACACGTCGCGCATCGAGGTCGAGGTCGACTCGCTCGTGCAGCTCGAGGAGGCGATCGCGGCGGGCGCGGACATCATCCTGCTCGACAACTTCTCGACCGAGGACGTCGCCCGCGCCGTCGCTCGCACCACGTCCCTCACGCCGCGGCCGATCCTCGAAGCCTCGGGTGGCATCACGCTCGAGCGCATCACGGAGCTCGCGCGCGCCGGCGTCGACGTGATCAGCGTCGGAGCCCTCACGCACTCGGCGCCCGCAGCCGACATCGGGCTCGATTTTCAGCTTTGAACGACCTCGATCCTCTCCGCATCGAGGCCGAGCTCGAAAGGCTCGGCGCGAGCATCGGCCGGCCCGTCGTCGTCGCCCCCGTCACCGCCTCGACGAACGACGACGCGCGCCGCGCCGCAGCCAAAGGCGCGCCCCACGGCGCGTCGTTCCTCGCCGACGCGCAGACCCAGGGCCGTGGCCGCAGCGGCCACGCATGGCACTCGCCGGCCGGGGAAAACCTCTACCTGTCCGTCGTCCTTCGCCCCAAGCTCGCGCCGCAAGCGTTGCCACCGCTCGCGCTCGTCCTCGGCGTCTGCGTCGCGCGGGTCGTCGACGAGCTGCTCGGGGCGAGCCCGTCGAGTGGTCCACGCGCCGGCGTCAAATGGCCGAACGACGTGCTCGTGGACGGCAAGAAGCTCGCAGGCCTGCTCGTCGAGACGGCCCTGCGCGGCGGCGCGATCGACGCCGTCATCGCAGGCATCGGGCTCAACGTGCACGCCTCCTCGTTCCCCGAGGAGCTCGCCTCCCGCGCGACCTCACTCCACGTGCTCGGCGGCCGCGGGCTCGATCGCTCGTCGATCGCCGCGCGTCTGCTCGCCGAGATCGGCCGCACCGTCCGCACCTTCGAGGCCGACGGACTCGACCCCTTCCTCGCCGAGCTCGACCACCGCGACGTCCTTCGCGGCGTACCCATCGACATCTCAGGCGTCTCGGGTACGGCCGCAGGCATCGATCGCGAAGGCTACCTCCGCGTGCTCACGAACGACGGCGTCACGCATCGCATCGGCTCGGGGAGTGTCACGACACACGGCCCGCTCGGCTCGCCGGGCGCTCGGGTTCGCGGCGGGCCTGGCGCGCGCGGGGCCGCAGGGTAAGAACGTCCCCGGCCGTGAAGGAAGACACCCTCGTCGTCCACGAGATTTATTCGAGCATCCAGGGCGAATCCACATTCGCCGGGCTGCCGTGCACGTTCGTGCGTTTGACCGGCTGCAACCTGCGTTGCGCCTGGTGCGACACGACGCAGGCGTTCTACGGCGGAAAGCGAATGCCACGCGGCGAGGTGCGAGAGAAGGCGCTCGCGTTCGGCACGCCGCTCGTCGAGCTGACGGGAGGCGAGCCACTCCTGCAACCCGGCGCAATCCCGCTCCTGCGCGAGCTCTGCGACGCAGGACGAACGGTCCTCGTGGAAACGAGCGGCGAAGCCGACGTCTCACGCGTCGATCCCCGCGTCCACAAGATCATGGACCTCAAAGCGCCCGGCAGCGGCGAGAGCCATCGCAACCGCTGGTCGAACCTCGCGCACATCGGCCCGCGCGACGAGATCAAGTTCGTCCTCGCCAACCGCGCCGACTACGAGTGGATGCGCGGCGTGATCCGCGAACGCGATCTCTCACGACTCGGCTGCACGCTGCTCGCGTCCGCCGTCTGGGGCAAACTCTCCCCGAAGGATCTCGTGGCCTGGGTGCTCGAGGACAGCCTCGTCGTGCGCGTGCAGGTCCAGCTCCACAAGGTGATCTGGGGCGCGGACGCGCAGGGCGTTTGAGGCTGGTGTCGTAGCGCCCGGGGCGTTGCCCCGGACCCCAGAAGGGGGCTGTCCGCCCCCTTCACCCCGGACCAGGCACGGCCTGGACCGAGGGCCGAGAAACCGCGCGATGCGCGGTTTCTCGGACG
>NZ_JARZHG010000002.1 GCF_029946505.1 Polyangium sp. y55x31 | reverse complement strand
CGGCGGCGCGGCGGGCGGCGCGGCAGGGGGCGCAGCCGGGGCTTTTGCGCCTGCCGGAGGCGCAGCCGGCGCAGCGGCGGGAGGCGCCGCCGGTGCAGCCGCCGGTGCGGCCTGCGCTTTTGCGGGCGGGGGTGCCGCGGCCGGCGTGGCCGGCGCCGTAGGCTTCGCAGGTAATGCCCCGCCCGACTTCGGTGCGTCCGCTGCGGCGGGAGATGCCACGCTCGCCAGTACAGCCGCGAGCCCGAGCGCGGCCCATGCCGCGCGACCCTGTTGAGGAGTGCGCCGGACCTCACCGTCCGGCCGAGCCAACCATCGTCGTTCCATGCGCCGGCATTGGAACGCACCCCCGCGCCGTTCACAAGAGAAAAGGTACGCCTTTTCCGTGCCCTGCACTTCCGTCCGCGCCGGCCCCCGGTAGCCCAACCTTCCAGTCAATCCAGCCGCTTTCCATGACAGAAGAATATTTCGGCGCTGGTTTGTCTCCCTTTATCGTTCTCGTATTTCAACGGGCCCTTCGCCGCCGCTCGCCGCGTGCCGCCCGGAGGCCGGCCTCTTCCTCGGCGAGCGCCGCGAGCTCCGCGCTCGCCTCCGTCTCCCGCGCGTCCTTCTCGGCCCGCGGCTGCTCCTCGATCCGTTTGCCCCCGGCCGCGATCCGCATGCGCTCTCCCCCGCGCTTTCGCTCGAGCTTCTCCCGCCGGATCTCCTGCCGCAGGCGCAGCTCCGCTTCCTCCTCGGGCGTGGGATCCACGGGGAACAGATACTTCACCGCGTGCGTGGCGAGCCCGACGCCCCAGCCGAGGACCGGGAAAAACCACCACATCCCGCCCGCCGTCACCATGTCGAGCAGGAAAAAGAACACGCTGAAGACGCCCCACATCGCCGCGTGCCGGACGAGCTTCTGCTTTTGACGGGCCCGCCGCAGGGCCGGCCCCTCCGCCGGGGCCGGAGGCGCCGCCGGGGCCGGATCGAGCGCCGGCCGCAGCGCCACGAGCGCCGCGCGCAGCTCCTCCTCCTCGACCCCGACCTCCCGCGCCGCCGCCGCGAGATCCGCATACGCGTACTTGCGGCCCTCCGCCTCCATCTTCGCTTTTCGCTCGAGCGCGAGCGCGATCGCCTGCCCGAGCTCCTGCGTCGAGTAACGCCCCGCCGTGATCGAGCCCGGCGAAGGCCGCGGGGCCACGCGCGGCTCGCCCTTCGGCCCCTTCGAATCCACCTCCTCCGCGAGCGGCTCGAGCAGCTCCACGATGTCGTCCATCGATCCGTATCGCTCCGCGGGCAAACGCGACAGCGCGCGACCGACGACCTCGCGCAGCGCCGCGGGCACGCCTTCGGCCTGCATGGGCCGCGGCGGCTCGGACATCATCGCAGCCACGATCGAGAGCGCGTCGTGCGCGTCCCACGGCCTCGTCCCCTCGCAGAGCTCGTAGCCGAGCACGGCCCACGAAAACTGATCCGTCCGCCCGTCCGCGGCCTTCCCGCGCACCTGCTCGGGCGCCATGTACATCGGCGTCCCGAGCACGCCGCCCTTCGTGGTGATCGACGCCGCGCTCGGCTTCGCCGTCGGGCCCGCGGGATCCACGGGCGCCTGGCTGCGCCGCGCAATGCCGAAGTCGAGCACCTTCACCCGCCCGTCGCGCCGGACCATCACGTTCTCCGGCTTGATGTCGCGGTGCACGATCCCGGCCCGGTGCGCGGCCGCGAGCGCGCGGGCCACGTCGACGAGCCAGCGGATCTTGCGGCGCACGGGCACGCTCGAATCACCGACGTACGCGCGCAGCGTCTCGCCTTCGACGAGCTCCATCGCGATGAAGGGCTGCCCTTCCCACTCGCCTGCGTCGTAGATGGCGATCGCGTTCGGGTGATCGAGCGCCGCGACGGCCCGCGCCTCGCGGAGCGCCCGCGCCGAGGCCTCCTCGTCACCCGCCGCGAGCGTCTTCAGGGCGACCTTGCGATCGAGCTTCAGATCGTGGGCCCGATACACGACGCCCATGCCGCCCTCGCCGAGCACGGCCTCGATCTCGAAGCGACCCGCCACCACGTCGGATGCTTTCAGCATACGGCGCGCGAGGGTAGCGCCCGCCGCGCCGGCGCGCGAGTCTTCGATGCGACATGAGCGTGCGCCGGATCTCGACATGATCCTTTCTTCCTTTGCGGCCTCGTCGGCCGTACGATCGGGCCCTCACTCCACGGAGGAGGAACTTCCATGCACGATCGGCTTGCTTTTCTTTCGTTGCGCCTCTCGATCTTCGCTGCCCTCGGTCTCTCCGCCATCGCCTGCGGATCGACCGTGGAGGGCGGCGGCTCCGGTGGCTCCGGAGGCGCGGGCGCGAGCACGAGCTCGAGCTCCAGCACGGGCTCGAACCAGGGCGGCGCCGGCGGCTTCGCCGGCTGCGCGGGCGGGACGCCCATTCTCCTCGCCGACGGATCCGACAGCGGCTACGTGCGCTGCGACGACGGCACGATCCACCGCGCCGCGGCCGTCGCGTGTGATCCCACGATCGAAGCGGCCGCCTGCGACGGCACCGAGATGTACAAGGACTGCACGTCGGACGCCGATTGCACGGCCAAACCCCATGGCAAGTGCATCCACCGCGACGCGAGCTTCGATATCCCCGAGCCCTCCTGCGGCTGCGTGTACTCGTGCGCGAACGACGCCGAGTGCGGCGCCGATTCGGTCTGCGTCTGTCAAGGCGTCGTCCAGAATGACGTCGCCTGGTCGCGCTGCTCGGCCGTCGCGAAATGTGCGACCGATGCCGATTGCGCGAGCGGCGAGTGTGGCATCACCTCGTTCCACGACGGCTGCTTCCAGCAGATCGGCCTCGCGTGCCGCACGGACGCGGACACGTGTCGCGTCGACGCCGATTGCATGGCCGGCTTCTCCTGCGCGACGCTCCCGTACAGCATCGCCGGGGAGCCCGGCACGTTCAACTGCGAGACGCAAAACTGCGCGATCGGCCGCCCCTTGCTCGTCGCCGGCGCGGCCCGCACCGCGCCCGCCTCGGCCCGCGTCGACTGGATCCTCGCGGAGATCACGCCCGACACGGCGTCGCTCGATCCGGCAGTCCGGACCGCGCTCGCCGAATCGTGGACCGAGATCGCCGCGCTCGAACATGCGTCCGTCGCGAGCTTCGCGCGCTTCACGCTCCAGCTCATGGCCCTCGGCGCGCCGCCCGAGCTGCTCTTCGCCGCGCAACAGGCGGCCGCCGACGAGGTCGAACATGCCCGCGTCGGGTATGCCCTCGCGAGCCGGTATGCCGATCGCCCGATCGGCCCCTCGAAGCTCGATCTCGCGGGTGTCCCGCTCGACACGGATCTGCGCGTCGTGCTCGGCTCCCTCATCGAGGAGGCGTGCGTGGGCGAGACGATCGGCGCGGCCGAGGCGCTCGCGCTCGCGGGGATGGTGCGAGATCCCGTGCTGCGCGAGGTCCACGCGCGGATCGCCGAGGACGAGCAGCGCCACGCCGAGCTCGCCTGGCGCACCTTGCGATTCCTGCTCGCCGGGGCCGACGAGGACACGCGCCGCTTCGCCCGCGCCACGTTCGAGCGGGCGATCGAGGCCGCGTCCGCGGACCCGTCGATCCGTCGCGCCGTCGTGGCCGAGGACGTCGGTCTTTTGTCCTCCAAAGAGCTCGGCGCCCTCCGCCGCCAGGCTCTGCGTGACGTCGTGCGTCCTTGCGCCGATGCGCTCCTCGCGCCCGCCGCGGCGAAGGCAGCCTCGGCCGACCTCAATGCCTGAGCGGCTCTGCGCGCGCTCGTGACCCTGCGCGGCTGTGGGCGGTCGCCCCATAGCCGCGCGTTTCTCCCTTGACACAGGCGCGAAAAATCCGGTCTGCTGGTCTTTGCCTGCATGCTTCGCCGTGCCCGCGCCCCAGTGGCCCTCGGCGGCCTCGCGCTCCTCGGGATGGGGCTCGCGTCCGTGTCGCTGGGCTCACGATCGGCGCCCATGGCCTCGGCCGCCGTGCATATCGACGCACCGCGTCCCCCGCCCGCGCCTGCGCCCCCGCCGGCGAGCGCATCTCCCGCGACGGTGCCCGCCGTGCTGGCGTCCGAAACGCCGCCTGCACCTGCGCCGCCGGTCGCGGCTGCGAAGCCGGGCGAACGCGCCGACGCCCATTTCGATCGTTCCTGGCGCGCGCCGCTCGCCGGTGGGCTCTTGATGTTCCCGCCGTCGTGGTCGTCGGAGGACGGCCAGTACGACCTCGTCCTGCACCTCAACGGCAACACCGACCTCGTCGAGGAAAACTACGGATTCGCGGGCGTCAACGCCGTCGTCGCCATCCTGAACCTCGGCGTCGGCTCGGGCGTCTACGAGGACAGGTTCGCCGATCCCGCGGGCCTCCGGCTCATCCTCTCACGCGCGCAGGACGTCATGGTCGCGCGTGGATTGAAGAACGCCCGCCTCCGGCGCATCGGCCTTTCGG
This sequence comes from Polyangium sp. y55x31, assembly GCF_029946505.1. Taxonomy (GTDB): domain Bacteria; phylum Myxococcota_A; class Polyangia; order Polyangiales; family Polyangiaceae; genus Polyangium. The sequence continues at coordinate 849,857 of NZ_JARZHG010000002.1, read as the reverse complement.
CCTGGAGCTCGGGCTACGGCGGCATCATCAAGATCCTCCAGCATGAGGAGTTTTTCGATCGAATCAGCGCGATCGTCCTCGTCGACTCCATTCATTGCGGCTACGACCCGCACTCGAAGGCCCTCAAGCAAGACCAGATCGAGCCGACGAGGCGTTTCGCGAAGAAGGCCGTGGAGAGCAAGGTCCTGCTCTCGATCGTGCACTCGGAAATCGAGACGTACGGCTATCACAACGCGCATCGCACCACGGACTTCGTGCTCGCATCGGTCGGCGTCTCGCGGACGCCGACGAGCGTCTGGCAGCCTTTGCCGAACGTGCCGGCGATGAAACACGTCGTGCCGAACGCGTACATGAAGCCGCTCGAGCCGCTCACCGAGGCGCACAAAGGGGAGCTGCACGTGCGCGGGTACGGCGGCACCGGGCCGTACACGCACATGCTGCACCTCATTCAATTCTCGACGACTGCCTTGCCGGATCTCGTGGCATTCTGGGGGCGGCGTTAGCAGCCCCCGTTCCGCGGCCCGACGCCCGAAAGCGCCGCATGGAGCGTCTTCATATCGACGGGCTTGACCAGGTGCTCGTGGAACCCCGCCGCACGCGCGCGGTCGCGATCCCCCGGCTGCGCATATCCGCTCAGCGCGAGCAGGCGCAGGGGCGGCGGCGAGAGCTCGCGGAGGCGCTCGGCGAGCTCGTAGCCATCCATCACGGGCAGCCCAATGTCGAGCACGGCGATCTCGGGGCGAAAGGTTCGTCCGATTTCGAGGCCACTCGGACCGTCGAACGCCACGCGTGTCTCGTAGCCGGCCGCGCGCAGCGCCTCCGCGAGCAGCACCGCGGCGTCCTGGTTATCGTCCACGACGAGCACGCGACAGCGTGACGCGGACGCCTCGGCCACGGGTCGCTCCCCGGGGCGCGGCGGCGGGGCCGTCCTCGACGCGGCGAGCGGCAAGCGGAGGATGAATTCGCTGCCGAGGCCCGGGCCCGCGCTCCGCGCCTCGATGCGCCCGCCGTGCGACTCGGTCAGGTTTTTCACGATGGCGAGGCCGAGCCCGAGGCCTCCCTCGCTCCGATCGAGCTCCCGGCCGCCTTGCACGAACAGGTCGAAAATGCGCGGCAGGAGATCGTGCGAAATGCCGACCCCCGAATCCCTCACGCGCAGCGTGGCCCATTCGCCCTCGCGGCCGGCCGAGACCTCCACGTGGCCTCCCTTTTCGGTGTATTTCGCGGCGTTCGTCAGCAGATTCCCGACGACCTGCGCGAGACGAATCTCGTCCCCGTCGACGACGAGCCCCTCCGCCGGCACGGCGACGCTCAAGGTGTGGCCGCGCTGCTCGATGAGCGGGCTCGATTGCTCGATGGCCTTCGCGACCACCTGGGCGAGCTGGATGGGGCGCCGCCGGAGCTCGATTTTCCCGCGCGCGATCCGCGATACATCGAGCAGATCGTCCACGAGCCGCACGAGGTGCTGCACCTGCCGCTCGATGACCGCCCGCTCTCGTTCGAGCACGGAGCCATGGCGCAATCGCATGAGCTCGAGCGCCGTGAGAATGGGGGAGAGCGGGTTTCTGAGCTCGTGGCCGAGTATCGCGAGGAACTCGTCCTTCGCGCGGCTCGCCGCCTCGGCGCGGTATTTGGCCTGCGATCGGGCCTGCGAGAGCGAGATCTGGGACGCGACACGCGCGATGAGCTCGCGGGCCGAGAAGGGCTTGATGAGGTAGTCGTCGGCGCCGGCGTCGAGGCCCTCGACCCGCGCTGCTTCCCCCGCGCGCGCGGACAGCATCACGATCGGAATGGAAGACGTCCGCGGATCCTGCCGCAGCTCGCGCAGGAGCGCGAATCCGTCCATGCCCGGCATCATCACGTCGGCGAGCACGAGGTCCGGGGGCGAGCGCCGCGCCTCCGTGAGCGCCGCCATTCCGGTGGGCACCGCCGTCACGTCCCAGCGCGGGGCCAGCAATCGGCGCAAATACCCGCGCATGTCGGTGTTGTCGTCCACCACGAGGACGCGCGCCCGTGGCGTTGCCTCGCGCGGATCCGGCTCGCTTTTCGCGGAGAAATGCACGACGTGATCGTCGGGCGCGGGGAGCCAGCGGAAGGCTTCTTCGAGGTACGGCGCCGGGCCGATCGCCGTGGAGGCGAGCGAGAGCGGAGCGCCGAGCCGATCCGCCGGCAAGTGCGCGGTGCCCGTGGGCACGGTGATCTGGAACGTGCTGCCTCGACCCACCTCGCTCTCGACCTCGATATGGCCGCCGTGCAAGCGCACGAGATCCTGCACGAGCGCGAGCCCGATCCCGGCGCCCTCGTGCGTCCGGGCCCGCGCGCCGTGCACGCGGTGGAATCGCTCGAAGATCTTCGGCAGCTCGCCTGCGGGGATTCCAGTGCCCGTGTCCTCCACCTCGAGCATCACCCGATTCCCGGCGTGGCGCAGCGATACCCTGATCTCGCCGTCGAACGTGAATTTGAGCGCGTTCGAGAGCAGGTTGAGGACGATTTTCTCCCACATGTCGTGGTCGACGAAGATCGGCTCGGGCAAAGGCGGGCAATCGATGTCGAGGCGCAGCCCGGCGCGCTCGATCGCCGAGCGGAACGTGGCGGCGAGCTCCGCGGTCATCCGGGCGAGGTCCGTCGCGACGTACGAGGCGTCGATACGCCCCGCTTCGATACGCGCGAAATCGAGCAGGCTCTTGACGAGCTTGAGCAGCCGCTCGGCGCTCCGCTGCGCGAGCTCGACGTGCGTGCGTTGTGCTTCCGTGAGCGGCGGATCGCCCATGGCGAGCTCTTCGAGCGGACCGAGCATCATGGTCAGCGGCGTCCGGAGCTCGTGGCTCACGTTGCTGAAGAACGTCGTCTTGGCCCGATCGAGCTCGGCCAGGGCCTCGGCGCGCCGCCGCTCGGATTCGAGGGCGCCGGCGTTCGTCAATGCGCTCCCGACCTGGGCCGCGGCGAGCTCCAGGTAATTGCGGTATCCAGCGTCGAGCCGCAGCCGCGGGCTGAGGCCAAAAACGAGCGCGCCGGCGATCCGGCCGCGTCCATGATCCTCGATGGGCAGCACGATCGCTTGCTCGATGGGCTCGGCCCACGGCGCACACGAAAGCTCTCCGATGCGCATTCGCACGTCGTCGAGGACGATCCCACTGCGCCGCGCCTTCACCTCTCGGATCGGCCAGGGCCCCTCCGCGTCCTCGGGCGATGGCGCCCAGCACGCCCGGTGATCCGGAGGCAGCCCGGACATTGCCGCGAGGCGCGCGGCGTCGCCGTTCTCGTCGAGCAGATAAAGCAAAACGAAGGGTACGTCGTTTCGATTCTCGGCGAGATGCTCCGCCGCCGCCACGCAGACCTCCACGGCGCCGCGCGCGCCGAGCATGGCGGCGCCGAGCGCGCCGAGGTTTTGCAGTCGCCTGCGCCCGAGCACCTCGCCCGTCTCCTCGGAGCACGCGCAAAACACGCCCGCGATGGCGCCGCTGTCGTCGTTGATGGGGCTGTACGAATACGTGAAATACGCCTCTTCGGTGTACCCATTCCGATCGACGGGCAGGAGGACCTCGTCGCCGGAGAGCGAGCGTCCCTCGCGTAAAACCGCCTCCGTCCAGGGGCCGATGATATGCCAGATCTCCGACCATACCTCGGACGCCGGCCGCGCGAGGGCGGTCGGGTGCCGCTGGCCGAGAATGGGCACATACGCGTCGTTGTGAAAGCTGAGGAGCTCCGGGCCCCACCAGACGAACATGGGGTGTCGGGCCCCCAGGATCATCTGGATCGCCGTCTTCAGGCTGCGATCCCAAGCCGCGGGCATACCCACGCCCGTGCCTTGCCAATCGTGCGCCCGCATGAGGGCGCCCATCTCGCCACCCCCGCGGAGACAATCAGCCATATTCGAACGCGCTCCGTCAGGGGGCGGTGGTTGCATGATCGCTCGATGGAGGACACCCGGAGACCGGTGCGGACACGGCGACGCTAAAGGATATCCACATCCCACGTCGCTCCGTCTTTTTCTCGAAAGACACCGCGTGCAACGGAGGAATCCTCCGTCGGGGGAACCCTGAAGCCGATTCGCTGGGGTGTTGCCCCAGGCCCCAGCAGGGGCGAACAGCCCCCGCGGGGCCCGGGGCGGCGCCCCGGCGCGGCGGCTTCCGATGAGACCAATGCTCAGCCCAGGACGAGCGAGACGAGGTCCTCGGGTTTTTCCAGCCAGTGCGAGGGCTCGGACGGGGCGAGGTAGGCGCGCGTCATCGGGCCCCAGAGCGCGGCGCCTGTCGCGACCCCGGCGCTGCGCCCGGCGTGCATGTCGTGCAGGCTGTCGCCTACGAAGATCGCCTCGTTGGGCTGCGAGCCGAGCCGCGCGAGGGCGAGATCGACCGGCTCCTTGTGGGGCTTGGGGTTCGTCACGTCGTCGGCGCAGACGAGCACCGAAAATGCGTCCGATAGCCCCGCGACGTCGAGCCCGCGCTCGGTGCTGTGCCGGTTCTTGCTGGTCACGATCGCAACCTTGATGCCTGCCTCGGCGAGCGTGCGGACACAGGTGACCGCGCCGGGGTAGGCTCGCACGCAGGCGTCGTGGTGCGCGAGGTTGTAGGCTCGGTATGTCTCGATCATCGCGAGCACGGCCTCGGGATCGTCGCTGTAGCCGGCGAGTTGCGCCTTGAGGGGCGTGCCGACGCCGCGGAGGAGCACGTCGTCCTCGCATGGAGGCAGGCCGTGGACGGCGAACGTGTGGTGGTAGCTGTCGAGGATGAGGCGGATCGAGTCGATCAGCGTGCCGTCGAGATCAAAGAGGACCGTCTGGTATCGCCGCATGATTGCCGCGTCATTACCACATTCCCGTGCGGGCGCACGCGGCGTGATCGCCATGGAAGGAGCATCGGAGATTTCGGGGAACTCGGCTGGGTGTGGCGTGTCCCTGCCCCTGCCGCCCAGAAACCCCCGAGGCCCATTCGATGCTTTCGACTCCCCGCTACTTTTCCGCCATTCTTGCGACAGCGCTCCTTGCGACGAGCGGGCATGCCGTGGCGCAGACCGCGCCGAAGCCGCCGCTCCCTTTGAAGACCGTGCGCCTCTATGAGTCGGGGGTCGGGTACTTCGAGCGATCGGGTAGGGTCAGCCGGGACGCCGGGCTTGCGTTGCCTGTGCCGGTCTCGCACCTCGACGACGCGCTGAAGACGCTCGTCGTGCTCGGGACCGACGGGAAAACCAGCGTCGCGGGCATCGAGTTCGCGAGTAGCATCAGCGTGGAGAACGGCCGGGCGCTCGCGGGTTTGCCCGAGGGATCGGGCCCCGTGACGCACGCGAGCCTGCTCCGCAGCTTGAAGGGCAGCGGCATCGAGCTCCGCACGGCGCGCGAGACCGTGAAAGGAAAACTCGTCGACGTGCTCGACCCGAGCGACGACGAGCCGGGCCCGTGTGTACCGGTCGCCGAGGGCGAGGGGGCGAAAAAGCAAGGCGAGGGCGCGTCCGCCCGGTGCGTGCCGCGAAAAGAGACGACGCTGCTCGTCCTCACGACGGAGGCCGAGATCCGGAAGTTTTTCCTGTCCGACGTGGTCGGCGTCAAACCCACGGATCCTTCGCAAGCCGCGCGCCTCGGCGCGAGCGCGTCCGTGGCCTCGCCGCAAGGCGCGTCGGCGCGGCGTGATTTGCGCGTCCTCGCCGAGAGCACGTCCGACGTGACGCTCGGGTATGTCGCGGAGGCGCCAGTGTGGCGCTCGACGTACCGGATGGTGCTCAGCAACAAGGAGCAACGCGGCATTCTGCAAGGCTGGGCGCTCGTCCACAACGACACGGACGAGGAGTGGAACAGGGTCAAGATCGAGCTCGTCAACGGCCGCCCCGATTCGTTCCTGTATCCGCTCGCGGCCCCGCGCTACACGCGCCGCGAGCTCCTCACGCCGAGCGAGCCGCTCTCCACGATCCCGCAGCTCGTCCTGCAAACCGCGGATGCGATGTGGAGCGAGATGATCGGCGATACGTTCGGCCCGGGCGGCCTCGGATTCTCGGGCCTCGGCGCGGGCGGGGGCGGGCACGGCGAGGGGATCGGGATCGGAAGGGTCGGGACGATCGGGCACGGGAGCGGAACGGGATCGGGCAGCGATCAGGGATCGAGCACGGTGCTCTCCGTGGGGGATCTCGCGAAGATCGCCGAGGCCGAGGGCATGGAAGCGGGCGCGCTCTTCCGGTATTCGATGCCCGCTCCGATCGACCTCCGGGCGCATGGCTCGGCGCTCCTGCCATTTTTGCAACAATCGATCTCCGCGCGGCGGATCGTGTGGTTCGAAGGCGCGGGCTACGTCGGCCGGAGCGCGGCGCGCATCAAGAACGACACGAAGCAGACCTTGCCCGCGGGCCCCATTTCGTTCTTCGCCGACGGAGGTTTCGCGGGTGAGGCGCAGATCGACCGCCTGAAGCCCAGCGAGACCCGCTTCATCGCGTTCGGCTCGGACATCGACGTCGAGCTCACGCAAGACAACATGCTGGTCACGGACGAGGTGCAGCTCGTCGAGTACCAGGGGGATCAGCTCGTCGAGCATTTCATCCGGCACACGCGCGTCGATTACACCATCGAGAACCGGAGCGGCGGGGCGCGGACGGTGTTCTTGAACCTCGACCTCGTGCGCAACGCGACCGTGAACGGCGCGGACGAGCTCGATTTCGATGTCGTATCGAACAAGCCGTTCGCGGTGTTCGCGAGCGAGCCGCGATCGAAGAAGGTGCGGCGGGTCGAGGCCGACGAGGGTCTGTCTCGGCGGACGGACATCACGACGCTGACCCCGCAGTCGCTGCGGGCCATGGTGGACGCGCCGAAATTGCCCGCGGCGCAACGAGCCGCCCTCGAAGAGGCGGCAAACCACCTGACGGACGCCCAAGCGCGCGAGAGCCTCTTGCCGAAACGAAGGGCGGATCTCGATGAGCTCGTGCAGGATCTCGGCCGGCTGCGGGGTTACCTCGCCGCGACGCGATCGAAGGAAGACGGGGAAAAATTCACGAAGCAGATCTTGGAGAAGGAAGCGCGGGTGAAGGAGCTCCGCACGCGGATCGCTGGTCTCGGGACCGAGGTCGAGGGGTATCGATCGCGGGCACGGACGGCGCTGCAAAAGCTGCGGAAGTAATCAGGCGCCCTGCGGCTCCTCCTGGCTCGACGACGCCCACGTGTGTTCGAGCCGTGCGAGGAGCAGGGGCCCTGTGATTCGCTCGAAGCCGGCCCGGAGCAGGTCGTTCGCGGTCGCCGGTTCCGTGACGCCGTCCGTCGCGACGGTCACGTGCGGAATGGCATTCTCGGTAAAACCACTTTCGAGGAGCTTCCCGTCGGCCAGGAGGAGCCCCACGACCACGGCCTCGACCCCACCGTCTTCCCGCCGCGCATATCCCGTCACGGCGAGGGTGAAGGTGCGGCCGAGGTCGTTCGCCGTGAAAGGAGGCGGCAGATCGGCCGGGTTTTTCGTGCCGTACCGCACGGTGCAATGATGGGCGATCGGGCGCGGCAAGGTGCAAAAGCGCTGCCGGAGGATCTCGGCGGAGGGCGGATCGAGGACGAGCGCGAAATACCCGTCGGGGTGCATGGTCGGCAGGAGCTTAGCGGAGAACGTTAACGCGCGCCGCGGGAAGCATTGCGGAGCCGCTCCAGGAGGACGCGGGCGAAGCGGCGGAGCTTCTTCCAGAGAGACGGGGCGTCCGCCGCGGCGGCGTCGAGCGGCGCGGGCGCTTTGGGCTCGGCCGTCTCCTCGGCCCAGGCGACGAGGTTTTCCCGGAGCGCCGCGGGCGCCGAGGCGCGCGGCGCGAGCGCTTCGAGGACGGGATCGAGCTCCTCGGGGAACGGATCCGACGTCTGCTCGGCCCAGAGCGCGAGCCGCTCGCGCAGCGCTTCCGGCGCGTGTGTATCGGGCTCGGGCGCGAGCGCCGCGAGCACCGAGCGCAGGATCGGATCGGAAGCGGGCTCCGGCTCCGGCGCGGCGGCCTTCGGGCGCGCGGGCAGGACGAACGGCACGGGCATCGGGCGCGGCGGATGTGACGCCGCGCGTTTCTTCTCCGCCGCGCGGACGTCGTTGCGCGGGCGGACGAAGAGCGTGATGAGCTTGGCGAACCCCTTTTTCGGGGCGGGCGCCGCGGCTTTTTGTTTCCTCGCCTGCGAGCGCTTCATACCTCGCTCCCGGACAGGTCGCCTTCGCCCTGCTCGTGCCGCGGCGCGAGGGCAGGGAACGCGAGGCCGAGCTCGAGCTTGAGCTTCTCGATCAGCCGCGAGAGCCGCGATTTCACGGTTCCGAGCGGGATCGAGAGCGCCTGCGCGATGTCCTCGTAGCTGAGATCCTCGTGGTATCGAAGCAAGAGGAGCGCGCGATCGGTCTCGTTGAGGTCCTTGACCACGCCGTTCACGCGCGCGGCTTGTTGCTTTTGCTCGATGCGCGAGATCGGGTCCGCGCTCGCCGGGTCCGTGGCCTCGTCCGAGGTCGGCCCGTCGAACACCTGGCGTTCGCGCTCGCGCCTGCGCCGTACGTCGATCGCCTTGCGCACCGCGATCTTGACGACCCAGGCGTGCTTGTCCTCGACGGACGCGTCGTATCGGCGGGTGCGCAGGGCCACGATGACGGCCACGAACGCCTCCTGGGTCGCGTCTTCGACGTCGGGACCTGCGTGGAGGACGCTCTGCACCCTCCCGTAGATGAAATCCGCGAGCGTACCCGCCGCCACCCTCTCGCCCCGAGCCGCCGCCTCCAGCAGCTCGACGGTGATGCGGTGCGTTGTTTGTCGCTTCATCATGAAACGTCTCGGCGTACCACGAACGAGGGCGGCGGATGGTTCCCTCGTTTCGCGCGCCGCGACGTCTTTGTCGAGCGGACGAGCGCCTCAGCGCCGCTCGGGCAGGACGACCACGTTTCCTTCCGACGAAAGCTCGAGCCTCCGCCGCGCCGCGCCCTCCATCAATTCGATTTCCATCTTGCCCGTCGCGACCACGCGCGCCGTGGGGCGTTTCGGCGCCTTTCCGGAGGGGCGCCCCACGGCGATCGGCGCGGGCCAGAGCTCTTTGCCGCGCTCGTCGTACCGCATGGCGAACACGGCCTCTTCCCGCCGCGAGAGGGGCCCCTCGGCCGAGCCCGCGCCGACGAGGACGAACGTATCCTCGGTATCGACCAGGATCACGACGGCCGCGCCCAGATCCGGCTTCCAGGGGAGCGTGAGCCCCGATCGACCCCACGCGCGCATGCCCCGCTCGTCGATACGCGAGGCGCGCGCCTCGCCCTCGCCCGCGGCCACGACGACGTGCCCGTGCCCCGGCCAGTACAGCGCGGAAATGGCCTCGCAATGGGGGATCTCGAGCACCTCGTAATCGGCGAAGATCCCGCCCTCCGAGGTCCAAGCGCGGAGCGCCGCGAGCTCTCCTTTCGCATCACAAAAGGCCACGCCGACCGACGAATCCGGGCCACGCACCATGGTCATTTCCCGCACGCCCGGCACGATTCCCGCGAGCGGCATTTCCTTCGTCCACGCCCGCGTGCCGTCCGCGGCGACGACCAGCACGAGCGGTTTGTCGGGCTGGGACGAATCCTCGAGGAGGAGGGCCTGTCGATCCCCCGGGAGCGCCTCGACCTGCAAGGAGAGCGGAAACGCCACGTTCGTCCCGAAATGCGCGAGGACGGCGTCGCGATGGAGGGAGAGCTGCGGGTCGTCCTCGAATCGTTTGACCAAAAAGCGCCGGGGTTCGGTCGCCGGGAGCGAGTGATCCGAGGGGACGTCGGGCGCGGGCGCGAGGTCGGGCGGCGGAGGCGCGGGATTTGCGGCGGCGGAAGCGGTCCCCGAAGGAGAGGCGTCGGTTCCCGCGTCGCCCGGCGCGGCGCTCTCGTCGCGGCGGCATGCGGGGAAAACCACGAGCGCGGCGGCGACGAGGAGCGTACGTGACGAACGCCTTCGAATCATCGCGCGGAGTGTACCGCCCGGACGAGCCGCCTCAAGGGCCGTCGAAGGTCGCGATCTCCGAGACGTAGGCCTCGTCGCCGCAGGTGCTCACGACGACGAGGGAACGTGAGCGTTGCCGCGGCAGCGGGAAAAACGCGACGAGGCGCGTGCCGCCGTCGTCCCGGCGCTCGATGCCGGGCGCGACGAGCGTGGTCTTCGGGCCGTCGAGCACGACGACCGTGGAGACGCAGCTTTTCGCTTCCGCAGGCAAATCCGCGGTGCAGGACTCGGCCGTGCACGCGAGCGCGAGGGGACGCGCCGCGCGCGCGCGGGACGGGTCGAGATCGATCTCGGCGTGGAACGAGCCGTCTTGCTCCTCGATGCGGAAATCACGGCCGGGCACGAGCACGACGGGGCGACGGCCGGGGACGTGGACGAAGAGCGGGATGTGGTCCGGCGTCACGCCGAGGGCGCCGTATGTCCCGACGAACCGTCCCGACGTGTCCACGGGGAATGGGTTTTTCGCGCCTTCGAGCGGGACGACGAGCGCGGCGTCGGTGCGCTCGGGGAGCCGGATCCGGCCCTCGACGTCGACGCGGGAGGTCCGGTCGCATCCCGCGATCACGAGCGCTGCGAGCCCGAGCGCGGCCATGGCTGGATCGAGGCGACGCCCCATCGGCGACGACCCTACCACGCGCGCCGGAAAGGCGGGACCCCTGGCGGCCGCCAGGCGGAAATCCGCGCCGCCACCCCCGGCCACCCGAAAAACCCAGGGTTTTCCGCATTTCTCGGGCCGGCACGGCGCTCGCAAAAAGGGGCTTCCATGCAGGCGACGGCCCTGACCTTCATTCTCGTGGGCCTCGACGCGTCTCCCGTGCGCGTCGAGGTGGATTCCGGCCGCGGGCCGGCGTCGTTCCAGCTCGTGGGGCTCGCCGAGGCGAGCGTGCGCGAGAGCCGGGTGCGCGTGCGCTCGGCGCTCTCGCAGATCGGCGTGGCCCTCGACGAGCACGTGATCACGGTGAACCTCGCGCCCGCCGATCTGCGCAAGAGCGGCGGCGCCTTCGATCTCGCGATCGCCATGGCGGTGCTCGGCGCGCTCGGCAAGGTGCCGGGCGAGGCGCTCCGCGGGCTCGCGTTCCTCGGCGAGCTGTCGCTGACGGGCGCGATCCGGCCCGTGCGTGGCGTCTTGCCGGCGCTGCGAGGCGCGGCGGCGCGTGGGCTCGGGCGCGCCGTGGTTCCGCGGTACAACGGGGCCGAGGCGGCGAGCGTGCCGGGGCTCGAGGTCCTCGTTGCCGATCACCTCGGCGACGTCGTGTCGGCGCTGGCGGGGGAAGGGGACCTCCCATCGGCCGGGCCGCGGCCGTCGCTCGCGGAAAACCTCGCGGAGGCGGCCGTGGATCTCGCGGAGGTGCGAGGCCAGCACGTGGCGCGGCGCGCGCTCGAGATCGCGGCGGCGGGTGGGCACAACCTCTTGATGATGGGCCCGCCGGGCGCGGGAAAAACCATGCTGGCGCGGCGGCTTCCGACGATTCTGCCGCCTCTCTCGTACGACGAGGCCCTCGAAGTGACGGCGATCCATTCGGTCGCGGGGCTCTTGCCCTCGGATCGGGGCCTCGCGCAGGCGAGGCCGTTTCGCGCGCCGCACCACACCGTGAGCCCCGCGGGCCTCGTGGGCGGAGGGGAGCCGATCCGGCCCGGCGAGGTCTCGCTCGCGCACCACGGCTGCCTGTTCCTCGACGAATTGCTCGAATTCAAGCGGAGCGCGCTCGAGGTCTTGCGGCAGCCGCTCGAAGATGGCCTCGTCACGATCTGCCGCGCGCAGAGCCGCGTGGCGTTCCCGGCGCGGCCGCTCGTGGTCGCCGCGGTGAACCCGTGTCCCTGCGGTTTGTTCGGGGACGAGAAGCGCCGCTGCGCCTGCAGCCCCGAGCGTGTGCGGGGGTATCGAGCGCGTTTGTCCGGGCCACTCCTCGATCGGCTCGATTTGCAGGTGCCGCTGCCGCCCGTGGACGTTTCGCACCTCGCGGGCAAGGAGCGCGGGGAGGCGAGCGCGGAGGTGCGGCGGCGCGTGATCGCGGCGCGGGCGATCCAATCGGCGCGGCGGGAGGCGGGCGAGACGAGCGCCCCGACGAACGCGGAGCTCGGCCCGCGCGACGTCGAGCGGGTGGCGGCGCCGGACGCGGCGGGCCGGGCGATCCTCGGGCAGGCGGTGGAGCGGCTCGGCCTCTCGGCGCGGGCCTACGGCAAGGTGCTGCGCGTGGCGCGGACGATCGCGGATCTCGACGACGGCGGGCCCGTGCGGGCGAGCCACGTGGCCGAGGCGATCCAGGCGCGGCTGCTCGATCGAGACGGCCGGGCGGCGGCGCGGCGCTAGCCGGCCAAGAAAAACGATTTTTTTAGCAACTGGATTCTGCGGCGGTCGAAGTAACGGGCAAGAAAGGCGGTTTTCCCATGATGACGGAGCTCTTGGAGAAGATGCGGACGGTGAAGACGGTCGTGGGCTCGATCGAGAAGCAATTCGGCAAAGGGGCGATCATGTCGCTCGGGGACGAGGCGGAGACGGATGTACGGGTGATCGGCACGGGCGCGATGGCCCTCGACGCGGCGCTCGGCATCGGCGGTTATCCGCGCGGCCGGATCGTCGAGATTTACGGGCCGGAGAGCGGCGGCAAGACGACGCTCACCCTGCACGCGATGCGCGAGGCGCAGGCCGCGGGCGGCGTCGCGGCGTTCATCGACGCCGAGCATGCATTCGACGTGAGTTATGCGCGCGCCGTCGGGGTCGACACGGAGCGGCTGCTCGTCTCGCAGCCGGATTGCGGCGAGCAGGCGCTCGAGATCGCCGAGACGCTCACGCGGAGCGGCGCGGTCGACATCGTGGTGGTCGATTCCGTGGCGGCGCTCGTGCCCAAGGCGGAGATCGAGGGCGACATGGGCGACGCGCACATGGGGCTGCAGGCGCGGCTCATGAGCCAGGCGCTCCGCAAGCTCACGGCGATCGCGCACCGCACGGGCACGACGCTCGTGTTCATCAACCAGCTCCGGCAGAAGATCGGGGTCACGTTCGGCAACCCCGAGACCACGACGGGCGGCAATGCGCTGAAGTTTTACGCGAGCGTACGGCTCGACGTGCGCCGTATCGGGCCGGTGAAGGTCGGCGACGAGGCGGTGGGCTCGCGGACGCGGGTGAAGGTGGTCAAGAACAAGCTCGCGCCGCCGTTCCGCGAGGCCGAGTTCGACATCCGCTGGGGGACCGGCGTCGACGCGGCCTCGGACCTCATCGATTACGGCTGCCAGATCGGCATCGTCGAGAAGAGCGGAGCGCACCTCTCCTTCGGCGGCGAGCACCTCGGGCAAGGACGCGAGCGCGCGCGGGAGACGCTGCTCGCGAACGAGCGGCTCTTTTCGACCCTGCGCGCCGCGGTGATCGCGGGCTCGGAGGCGCGCGTGGGCGCGCGGCCGGCGGAGAAGGCGGCCTGACGGGGCATTTCAGGAAAAACCATTCGAATTGATGAAGAAGGCATGGAGGACGACATGAGCGACGGCATGAACAGGGTGGTGCTTCTCGGCAACCTCGGCGCGGATCCGGAGCTTCGGTATGCGGGCAGCGGGACGGCGGTGTTGCAATTCCGCATGGCGACGAACGAATCGTTCCTCGACCGGAACCGCGAGCTCACGGAGCGGACCGAGTGGCACAGCGTGGTCGTGTTCGGCCCGCGCGCCGAGGGCTTGTCGCGGGTCCTGGGCAAGGGGTCGTGCGTGCTCGTGGAGGGGACGCTGCGCACGTCGAGTTACGAGAAGGACGGGCAGAAGCGGTACAAGACCGAGGTGCACGCGCGTGACATCTGCCTCGCGGGCGGCCCCGCGCCGGCGGCGCACCGCGAGCATGCGGGGGCGCTGCGGCGCGACGCGGACGACGACGTCGCGCCGATGGAGATGCCGCTCCCGCAGGAGGAGCCGGAGGCCGTGCCGGAGCCCGCGCCGCCGGCCCGGCCCCCGCGGAAGCGCAACGGCGCGCCGCCGCGGAAAACGGAGATGCTCGAAGAGATGCCGTTCTGAAGCAGGATGGGGGGCGACACGGCCCGGGACGCGGGAAAACGCGTCCCGGGCCCACGGCTCGGCCTTGTGGCATCACGGTCCCCGTGGCAAATGTCGCACATACCATGGCACCTCGACTTACCACGACGCCGATCCTTGCCCTTCTCCTCGCCGGGTTTGCTGCTGCCAGCGGTTGCGGTCGATCGAGCCCGGCCACCGGCGACGGCGGCTCGGATGGTGACGGAGGGTTTGCCGGGAACGGCGGCGCGGGCGGTTTCGGCGGCGTCGGAGGCACGGGTGGCATCGGGGGCGTCGGCGGTACGGGCGGCGTTGGAGGTGTCGGCGGTACGGGCGGCGTTGGCGGCGTCGGCGGTACGGGCGGCGTCGGCGGCGTCGGCGGGTCCGGCGGCACCATGGGCTTCTGCGGCGATGGCGTGGTCGACGTGGGCGAGCAATGCGACGACGGCGCGCTGAACAGCGACACCGGCGCGTGCAAGACCAGTTGCGAGGCGGCGTTCTGCGGCGACGGATTCGTCTACGCGGCCGTCGAGGCATGCGACGATGCCAACGGGATCGACGGCGACGGCTGCAACCACGACTGCATCGTCTCGGGCACGGTGCTCTACACGAAGAGCCAGGGCGTCCCGGGGTCGACGGGCGAGGAACTGACGAGCGTCCGGCTGGACAACAACGGCAACATCGTCGTCGGCGGGCTCGTCGGGGTCGCGGGGAACCCCGGCCATTACGACGGGTTCGTCGCGATGCTCGATCCGCAGGGCAACCCGCTGTGGTATCGGCAAATCGCCGGCGCGGCGGGGCTCGACGACGGCATTTACGGCGTCGCGGTCGATCAGACGCGCAACGTGTACGCCGTCGGGTACGAGACCATGGCCGATGGGACGACGAACCTCATCGCTCGCAAATACGACCCGAACGGCGAGCCGATGTGGTCGCGGAGCTTCGACGGCCAGGCCGGCGGCTACGATTACGCGTGGGGCGTCGCCCTACAAGGCGCAGGGCACCTCTACGTCGCCGGGGGCATGATGACGAACGCCGGGGGGAGCGAGTTCTCCGTGCTGAAGTTGTCCAGCCAAACCGGCCTGATCATGTGGCAGCGGCACACGGACGGGCCGGGCAACGGGACCGACTCGGCGCAGGGGATCGCGCTCGACGGCAATTCCATCTACGTGGCCGGCTACTTCACGAACGAGGCGGGCTTCACGGACATCGCATTGACCAAGCTGGTGGACGACGGCGCCAGCCCGATCGAGGCATGGACGCGCATCTACGACGGCGCGATCCACAATGACGATTTCGCGCTGGCGGTCGCGGTCGCTCCGGAGGGGAACGTCTTCGTCGGCGGCGCCGAGACCACGAACTTCGGCCTCGACGCCTGGCTGCGCAAGTACGACGCGAATGGAGAGGAGCTCTGGACCCAGACCCATTCGAGCAACGTCCCCGCGGGCCAGGACGTGATCTACGCCGTGGCCAGCGACCCGAGCGGCAATGTGGTCGTGACGGGCTACGAGATGACCCCCGCCCTCTCGACGGACATCTGGACCCGGAAGTACGATTCCGCCGGCAATGAGCTCTGGACCGACGTGCACAACGGCACGGCGGACGGCGCCGATTACGGCGAGGGGATCACCACGAATGCCGCTTCCGAAATCTTCGTCGTGGGCACCGAGCTCACGACGGACCAGGGCTACAACGCCTGGATCCGCAAGTTCGCGCCTTGAGGTAGAAGGATCCACGAACACACGATGAAAGCCGTCCTTTGCAAGGCCTTCGGGCCCCCCGAATCGCTCGTCGTCGAGGACCTGCCGAGCCCCACGCCCGACGCGGGCCAGGTGATCGTCTCGGTCCACGCAGCCTCGGTCAATTTCCCGGACCTCCTCGTCATCCAGGACAAATACCAGTTCAAGCCGAGCCTGCCCTTCTCGCCAGGCGGCGAGGTCTCCGGGATCGTGACGTCCGTGGGCAGCGGCGTGACGTCGCTCGCGGTCGGCGATCGGGTGGTCGCCTGGGCCCCGTACGGCTGCTTCGCCGAGGAGGTCGCGCTGGGCGAAGGGCAAGTCGTCAAGGTGCCAGACGGGATCGATCTCGTCACCGCCTCGACGCTGCTCGTGGCCTATGGAACCACGCATCACGCGCTCGTCGATCGGGCCGCGCTGAAGGCCGGCGAGACGCTCGTCGTGCTCGGCGCAGCGGGCGGCGTGGGTGTCGCCGCGATCGAGATCGGAAAGCTGCTCGGCGCGCGCGTCATCGCCTGCGCTTCGAGCGACGACAAACTGGAGGTTTGTCGATCACGCGGTGCCGACGAGGTCGTGAACTACAGCCGGGAAGACCTCAAGGCGCGTCTCAAGGCGCTCGCGCCGAACGGCGTCGACGTCGTGTACGACCCGGTCGGAGGCCCATTCGCCGAGCCAGCGCTGCGCGCCATGGCCTGGCGCGGTCGCTACCTCGTGGTCGGGTTCGCCGCAGGTGACATCCCGAAGATCCCGCTAAACCTCACACTCTTGAAGGGCTGCTCGATCCTCGGCGTGTTCTGGGGCTCGTTCACGATGCGCGAGCCCGAGCGATACCGCGAGGGCCTTACCGAGCTCTTCGGGTGGGTGCGTGACGGCCAGATCCGCCCGCACGTCGAGCAGACCTACCCGCTCGACCAGGCGAGCGCAGCGCTCACCGCGATGGCCGAGCGGCGCGTGAAGGGCAAAGTCGTACTCGTCACGGAGCGCGGGGCCGCGGCTCCGGGCTGAGCAAGGGTTCGGTGGGCAGCCGTTGCGCCGGGGCGCTGCCCCGGGCCCCGCGGGGGCTGTTCGCCCCTCGACCCGAACCAGCGCAAGCGCTGGACCTTTGGTGGAAGAACTGCGCGATGCGCAGTTCTTCCAACGGGCCGGTGGCAAGACCAAGGGCCATCTGGCCAGCCAGGACGGCAGCGCTGCGCCTCCTTCGAGCAGACGTCCGTGCTGCGGTTTTGACGGGCAATCCCGCCGCCAGTCTTGACTCGGCCTGTTCGATGAACTGCGCATCGCGCAGTTCATCGACCCCGAGTCCAGCGCTTGCGCTGGTCCGGGTCCAGGGGTGGACAACCCCTGGTCGGGGTCCGGGGTGAAACCCCGGCGCTACGCTGCGCTGAGCCAGCCGAGTGCGCGCCGGTGCCTTCTGGCCTACGCTAGCCGGCCATGACGCCGATCGAAGAGCTCGCCGTTCTCCTCCGGCCCGCGGGAGGCGGGTTGCACCTGGTCTCGACGGGGCGTGCCGAGCAGCTTGCTCTGCAACGCGCGCTCTACCAGGTCGCGAGCGACGAGGCTGTGCAGCAAAAGCACCTCGAAGCGCTTTCGCGCATCCGCGCGGCGCGTGTCGTGATCCTCGGCGTGCCCTCGGACGTCGGCGCGGGCTTCCGGCGTGGGGCGAACCTCGGTCCGCAGGCGATCCGCTCGCGCCTGCTCGAAGAGCAGCCGGATTTTCCGGCGCGCGCGGCTGAGCTCGGCGTCGTCGACATCGGCGACGTCTTTGTCGTCCCCCAGCTCCTCTCGGACGACATGCTGAGCGAGGCGCAAAAGGCTGCCTCCCGGAAGGCGCTTTACCCGAATGTCCCTGAAGGCGTTGCCGAGCGCCTGCCCGTCTCGCCGCTCTCGATTGCCGAGCGTGCGCTCGATCTCGTGTTTCAGATCAACCCCACCGTGAAACCCTTCGTCATTGGCGGTGATCATTCGACGGCCTGGCCCGTCGCTGCCGCGCTTGCGCGGGTCCGCCCGCCGTCGAAGGAGCGCTGGGGCATCGTGCAGCCCGACGCGCACACCGATCTTTTGCCCGAGCGCCTCGGGATTCGCATGTGCTTCGCGACGTGGTCTTACCATGCGAACGAGCTTTTCGGCCGTGACGGGCGGCTCGTGCAGGTCGGCACGCGGGCCTCGCGGCACGAGCGTGGACATTGGGAGCAGAGCCTCGGCGTGCGGCAATTCTGGGCGGAGGAGTGCCTCGCCAAACCCGAGGCGACGCTCGACGCGCTCCTTTCGCACCTGAAAGAACGGGGCGTGACGGGCGTTTATTTCTCCAATGACATCGACGGGACCGACGAGCGATTCGCCGACGCGACGGGCACGCCGGAGCCTGGCGGGCTCGAGCCGGATTTCGTGGTGGAGCTCATCCGGCGGCTCGGCCGCGAGGTGGGGATCGTGGCGGGCGACGTGATGGAAGTCGCGCCCGTGCTCGGCCCGAGCCTCGAAAGCCAGCGGCGGACGGTGGGCCTCGCGGTGCGATACCTCGACGAGACGCTCCGCGCGATGCTGGGGCGCTGACGCTGCTGCTCACGGACCGTTGACAGCCTTCCGTCGGTGCTGTCTCCTCCCGATTCGTCGGAGGGTCCATGAGTCAGATCGAGCCTCGTCGCAAAATTGGGTGGAGTGCGGTTCCCGTCGTCGCGGTCCTTGCCGTGGGATCTTGGGGTTGCGCCCACCTGCCCAAGACGGGCACCGAGTCCACGGGTGAGCCGCTCAACGTCGAGGTTCGGACCGAGACGCACACGTATGTCACGCAGGCGAAGGTCGGCGAGGTCCAGCACCGCGACTCGTCGGGCCGGCTCGTGGGCACGTCGTCGCTCTACGAGAATCAGGTCGGCTCGTACGACGTCACGCGCTGGCAGGTTTTTCAGGGCGATACGCCCATCGACGATCAGGACTTCTACAAGATCGCGGGTGACACCGAGACGGCGAACCAGATCGCCGACTATCGCTCCACCGGCGTGACCATGAACCGCGTCGGGCTCGGGCTCGCGATCGCGGGCGGCGCGCTGGCCATCGCCGGCATGTTCATCTTTCCCCTCATGGGGGAGAAGGATCAGTACGGCAACGTCGACCGGCCCGCGTGGACCATCTACGCGGGGACGGGCGGCTTGATCCTGGGCCTCGTGGGCGGCGGCGTGGCCTGGGCCGGCTACGCGCGGACGAAGCGCGAGCACCCGATCGACGACCCGCAGAGGGCGGCGAACACCGCGCGCAAATACAACAAGCAGATCGGCGAGATGCCCGAGAACGACGACGAAGAGGAAGAGCGCCCGCGTCGCAAGCGGCGCCGCTGATCTAGGGTTTGACCTTCCCCGCCAGATCGAACATCGGCGCGTAGAGCCCGTACATCGAGAGGCCGACCGCGCCGATGGCGAGCGCGATCCCTCCGAGGAAAAGCCCCACCGCGAGCCTGCCCTCGCCACGCTTCCGCGCGAACATTCCAAGGGCAGCGAGCGCGATCGCGCCCGCGGCTCCGCCGAGCGGGGTCACGTGGCCGAGCACGGCGCGCGTCACGAGCGGCAAGACGAGGCCGCTGGCGAAGTCGTCGTACATCTTGGCGAAGGCCGGGAGCACGAGCCGGTCGAGGAGCACGAGGGCCGTCGCGAGCGAGGCGACGACCAGCGCGAGCACGAAGTCCACGGGGTTCAGGCCCACCACGCGGGCTTCGTTGGGTTCTTCCGGGTTCGTCACGATCGCTCACCGCCTCGGGGCCGGGAGTGTACTCGCGCGGCCCTCGTTGCAAAGCGCATGGCGCGGGGACGTGGGGCGGGTCGGGGGCGTGCTCGTCATGGCCCGAGCGCCCGAAGGCAGGTAAAAGTGTGCGATGATGCAAGCCGGCACGGTCGTCGCGCAGCGATTCGTGATCGAGCATCTCGCGGGCGAAGGCGGCATGGGGGAGGTGTACCGAGCCACGGACATCGGCTCGGGGACGCCCGTGGCGCTCAAGGTCCTCCGCTCGGCGGGCGCGCAGACGGAGGAGCGATTCCAGCGGGAGGTCGCCGCGCTCGAGCGCCTCTCGCACCCCGCGATCGTCGCTTGCCTCGGGCACGGCGTGCTCGCCGGCGAGCGGCCATGGCTCGCGATGGAGTGGCTCGAAGGTGAGGATCTCGCGCGGCGTATCTCGCGTGGCCCGCTCGCGCCGGAGGATGCGCTCACGATCGGGCGCGCGGTCGCGGAGGCGCTCGGGGCCGCGCACGCGCTCGGGATCGTTCATCGCGACGTGAAACCCCACAACGTCTTTCTGGTCGAGCGGGATCCGGCGCGGGTGAAGGTCATCGATTTTGGCCTCGCGCGTGTCACGGGCACGCAGACGGCCACGCTCACGGGGGCGCTCGTCGGCACGCCCGCGTACATGGCGCCCGAGCAGATCCGCGGCGCGCGTGACGTGGATGGCCGGGCCGATCTCTACGCGCTCGGCGCCTTGCTCTTCGAATGCCTCACGGGGCAAAAGCCGTTCGTCGCGACAGACCACATCCTCGGCGTGATCTCGCAGATCCTCTTCGAGCCCGCGCCGCGCCTCCGCTCGATCATGCCCTCCATGCCCCCCGAGCTCGATGCGCTCGTGGCGGCCCTCCTGGAGAAGGATCCCGAGCGGAGGCTTTGCCCCGCGAGTGAGGTCGCGACGGCGCTCGCCGCGATCGAGCCGAGCCGGTTCGGTCCGCGGCCGATCCTGACCGAGCGGCCGCCTTCGCTCACCGGCGAGGAGCTCCGGCTCGTGTCGGTCGTGCTGCTCGCGGCGGCGCCTTTGCCGAGCACCTCGCCGCTCGACGACACCGTGCTCGAACGGCGTGATCCCGCGCTCGTGCAAGCGGTCACGCGCGTGGCGGCGCCGCTCGGCGGGCGGATCGAGGCGCTCGGGGACGGGACGGTCCTCGTGGCGCTCGCGGGGCGCGGGGCCGCGACGGATCAAGCCACGGCGGCGGCGCGATGCGCGCTCGAAATGCGGGCGCTCGGGGCAGGGCGGCCGCTCGCGCTCACGACGGGGCGCGGGAGCGCGGGCGCAGGATCCCTGTTCTCCGATGCGGCCGCGCGTGCCGGGGCGCTGCTGCGTTCCGCGCCCGAGGACATGGCCGGGATCGTGATCGACGAGACGACGCGTGGGCTGCTCGATGCGCGTTTCACGCTGGAGCGCCTCGGCGATCTGCACGTGCTCGTCGCCGAGGATCCGTCGGGCGAACCTTCGCGGCAGCTCGCGGGCCGGGCCGCGCCGTTCGTCGGGCGTGAGCGGGAGGTCGGGTACATCGAGCGGCTCTTCGAGGACGTCGTGGGCGAGTCGCGCGCGGCGGCCGCGGTCATCGTGGGCGAGGCCGGGGCGGGCAAATCGCGGCTCGGGCGTGAGGTCCTCGCGTCGTTCCGGCGCATCGAGCCCTCCGTCGAGATCTGGGTGGGGCGTGGGGAGCCGCTCTGCGCGGGCGCATCGTTTGGGCTCATCGCATCGGCGCTCCGTGACGCGGCGAAGATCCGCGACGGAACACCGGCCGAGGTTCGTCACGACGCGCTGCGCGCCTTCCTCGATTCACGCGTCACGCCGGCGAACGAAGAGCGCATCACCACGTTCCTCGGCGAGCTCGTGGAGGCGCCTCGGCCCGGATCGGACGAGGGCGAGCTTCTCCGCGCGGCGCGCCGGGATCCTATGCTGATGGGCGATCAGCTCCGGCTCGCGTTCGAGGATCTCGTGGAGGGCGTCACGACCACGCGCCCGCTCGTCCTCGTGCTCGAAGACCTGCACTGGGGCGACGCTCCCACCGTAAAACTCCTCGATCGTTTGCTCCGCAACCTTCATGCGCGGCCGCTCTTCGTGCTCGCGCTCGGGCGGCCGGAGACGCTGGAGCTGTTTCCCGGGATCTTCGCCGAGCGCGAGGTGCACCACCTGCGCCTCTCGGGACTGTCGCGGCGGGCGGCGGCGACGCTCGTGCGGCGGAGCCTCGGCGACGAGGCACGGGAAGAGGACGTGCAGGCCATCGTGGATCGAGGCGCGGGGCATCCGCTGTTCCTCGAAGAGCTCGCGCGCGCGGCGGTCGAATCGTCGGGCTCGTCGACGCTGCCGGAGACGGTGCTCGCGATGGTGCAATCGCGTATCGAGCGGCTGCCATTCGAGGCGCGGCGGATCCTGCGCGCGGCCTCGATCTTCGGCGAGACGTTCTGGCGCGGCGGGGTCACGGCGCTCGTCGGCGACGCGCTCGGCCCTTCGGAGGTCGAGCAGTGGATCACGCTGCTCTGCGATCGGGAGGTCGTGCAGACGCGGCGCGAGGCGCGTTTCCCGGAGGAACGCGAATACGGCTTCCGCCACGCGCTCTTCCGGGAGGCGGCGTATGCGATGCTCACGCCCGCGGATCGCGCCGTCGGGCACGCGCTCGCGGGTGCCTGGCTCGAAGCCGCGGGCGAGACCCGCGCGGCCGTGCTGGCAGAACATTTCGATCAAGGCAGCGACCTCGAGCGCGCCGTCGTCCACCACCACCGAGCGGCGCGGGAGGCGCTCGAAGCCGGCGATTTCCTGGCCGTGAACCGGCACGTGGATCGGGTGGTCGCGCGGGGCGCCGCGGGGCGTGTCCTCGGGGAGTGCCTCGCGCTCAAGGCCGAGGCCGCGCACTGGCAAGGCGCGTTCGAGGAGGCCGAGCGGCTCGCCGAGGAGGCGATGCGTGTGCTCGAACCGGGCACGCCGCGCTGGTTCGAGGCGGCCTCGGCGCTCGCGATCGCGGCGGGAAGGCGCCTCGCGCAGGACAAGCTCGCCTCGCTTTGCGGAACACTCTCGGAGCTCGGCGCGCGCGGCGAGCAGAGCGATGCCTACATCCAGGTGGCCATCCGCGCGGGCCTCCAGGCCTTCATCACCGGGCAATACGAGGTCTCGCAGGAGCTTTTGCGCTTGATCCTGCCCTTCCTCGACGATCCTTCGGACCGCGAGCTCGGGACGCAGGCCTTGCTCCAGGTGCTCGCGGCGAGCCGCGCGAGCCGCGCGTGGCGGTACGACGCGACGGCGGCGCATTTCCTCGAAGCTGCGGCGATCTTCGAGCGCGCGGGGGATCTGCGCAGCGCCTGCTCGCAGCGCCTCGACGCCTGCTTCTTTTTCATCGACATCGGCGAAGCGGAGCGCGCGCGAGAGCTTTGCCACGAGCTCCTCGCCTCGGCGAATCGGCTCGGTTTGTCGCGGATCCTCTCGGCCGCGCGGGGCAGCCTCGGCAGCGCGCTTTACTTCCTCGGTCGGTACGACGAGGCGCTCGCCACGCTCTCGGAGGCGGAGCGTGAGCTCGAAACGCAGGGAGACATGCGCCTCGGGGGCCTCACGCGGATCAAGCTCGCGCGCTGCTTGCTCGCGCAGGGCGATCTCGACGCCGCGGCGGCGAAGGCGATCGAGGCGCGCCGGCTCCTCGCGGGCATGCGCCGGTACGATACGATGGCGCTCGCCGTGCTCGCCGGCATCCGGCTCGCGCAGGGCGACGTGGCCGCGGCGCTCGAGCATTCCGAAGCGGCGATGGAGATCCTCGCGTCGATCGGTCGTATGGGGACCGACGAAATCGGCGTGCGGCTCGCGCGTGTTCTCGCGCTTCGCGCGGCGGGCGATTCCGAGCGGATGCGCGTGGAGCTCTCCGCCGCGCGTGAGCGGGTCCTGTGGATGGCTTCGCGCCTCGATACCGAAGAGGCGCGTCAGAGGTTTCTGTCGCGCGTCGCGGAGAACCGCCGCGTGCTCGAGGTCGCGGCCGAGGAGGGGATCACGGGCGGCTGACGTTCAGCCGCAGCCGCCTTCGACGGGCAGCGCGTCGACGTCGAAGGGCTCCGTCATCGGGACCCACGGGGCCTGGGCGTCGAACGTGAGCGCGCCGTGCAGCGAGATCGAGCAGGGGAACGTTCCTTCGACCACCAACGTTCCGCCGCCGGAGACGGCGGGCGCGGAGCTCATCGGTTGCGGGGGAAAACCTCCCGGCGTGGCGCAGTCGCTCGCCTGGTTCGTCACGTCCGCATGCGAGACGATCCACGGGGCCGTGGCCTCGATTGCGATCGTCGAGGTCGAGCCCATCTCGACGAAGAGGCGGAAGCAGACGTTCCGCGCGGGATCGGCCTTGAAGACGATGAACCGCGGGACGTGCGTGAACAGGTTCGACGCGGAGTATTCGACGCCGCCGCCTCCGCCCGCGCCGCCGCTCCCGCCGTCGCCTCCGGCGCCGCCCGCGCCGCCGCTCCCGGCTTCGCCGCCGCTGCCGCCCATGCCTCCGCTGCCGCCTGCGCCGCCGCTTCCGGTGCCGCTTGCGGCTCCCCCACCACTTCCGTGGTTCGTATCGGTGATCTTGCTCTCGCATGCGAGCAGGGCGAGGGCGAGGACGGCGTTTGCCGCGATGAACTGCGCGGTTCGAAAGGAAGAAAGGCGCATGGAAAGGACCTCCGGCTGTGCTTCGCTGATGGTACGCCGCGCGGCGGAGGGCGTCATCGCTATCGCGATTGCAGAGCGCCCGCCGCGACGATGGACAAGCGGACACCGCTTCTCTAGATTGCGAAACTGGCATGTTACGCTTTCGCGCCTTCGCGTGCGCCTTCGCTGCGCTCGCCGTGCTCCTCCTCCTCGGCCCGCGTGCCTACGCCGCGGACCTGATCCTCGACGGCAGCGTCGCCGGGCCCGCGGTGTGCCCCGACGGCGGCACGCCCGTGGATCGACTCTGCCAGGTCAACCCGACCCCCGCGCAGAACGTCGCCTGTCGTTACGGCGGCGAAAAGACATTCGGCGTCGTGTCCTTGACCAAGGGCGCCCTCGTTTGCGTCGCGCCCTACGACGGGACGAACAAAACGACCACCGGCAACCTCGTTCTCAAAGCCAACCAGATCACGATCGACGCGACCTCGCGGATCATCGCGAAGGGTTCGGGCTACCGAGGCCTTTTGTGCAACGACGGCGAGGGGCCAGCGATGTCGCCGCTCGCCGGCGGGCGCGGCGGCTGCTCGGTGCTCGACTCCGGCGGCGGCGGCGCGCATTTCGGGCAGGGCGGGCGCGGCACGAAGGACTGCTTCATCGTCGGTTCGACGACCGCGTGCGAGTTCCCGCAGGAGTGGGAGGAGGACTGCGGGAACCTCAACGCCGCCGGCAACGCGTGCGTCGCGGCGAACGATCCGAACAAGGCCGTCTGTTACGGCACGACGAACAGCGCGAACGGCGCGGGCGACGGGTTCCCCACGGTCGCGGGCTTGCCATACCGGCACAGCATCTACGAAGTCGAGTTCGGCGCGGCCGGCGGCGACAAGGGGTGTCGCGACGGCTACGAAGCGGGGCTCCGCGCGGGGCGCGGCGGCGGGCGGATCGTGCTCTTTGCGGCGACGGCTGTGCAGGACGGCAAGATCGACATCGCCGGCGGGATCAGCGCCGACGGGCACCGCGGCTGCGCTGCGGGCAACGACTCGGCGGGCGGCGGCGCGGGCGGGTCGATCCTGATCATCGGCGATCATGTGAACGTGGCCAGCACCGCGCGCATCAGCGCCCACGGCGGCCGCGGCGGCGACTCGCAGCCGAAGTGCCTGCCTTGCACGGTGAACGCCGACTGCGGGGCCGGACAGACCTGTACGGCGGGCCGCTGCAGCCCCTGCAACTGCACGCCGTGCACCTCGAACGCGCAATGCAACACGCTGCTCGGGCAGACGTGCAAGAACCTCGGCGGTGATCTCGGCTCGGTCTGCGCCAACGCGTCGAACCAGTGCACGCCGCTCGACCCGATGGACAACGAG
This sequence comes from Polyangium sp. y55x31, assembly GCF_029946505.1. Taxonomy (GTDB): domain Bacteria; phylum Myxococcota_A; class Polyangia; order Polyangiales; family Polyangiaceae; genus Polyangium. The sequence goes on along the minus strand of NZ_JARZHG010000002.1, from coordinate 824,454 downwards.
GTCGAGTGCCGCGCCACGCAGAACAACGGCACCTGCGACGATTGCGCGGGCGGCGGCGGCGGCGGCATCATTAACGTGCAGTCGCGCGTCGGCACGATCCACCCGCAGGCGATCTTCGACGTGCGCGGCGCGAACGGCGGCATCTGCCCGATCTGCGCCGGCGAGGCGGGCGGCGGCGCGGGCGAGCTCCAGATCGACAGCGCCTACGTCGGCGAGATCTGCGACGGCTGGGACAACGATTTCGACGGCATGGTCGACGAGGACCTCGGCGTGATCCCTTGCCCGGACGGCTCGATGATCCAGGCGTGCATGAACGGCGTCCCGCAGATCTGCGACTACGATCCGGCGCAGTGCCTCGTGCCGGCGTCGGACGCGCGCCCGCGCTTCGCGCTCGTGCTCGACACGTCGGGCTCGATGCTGAACGACCTCGCGGGTAACCCCACCTTCGGCGACGGATCGGTCGATTTTCCGGGCGTCGATACGGGCAGCGATCCGGACGCGACGGCGGGCAACAATTCGCGCCTGTTCATCGCGAAGCAGGCGCTCTCGCAGGTGCTCAGCGCCTTCCCGGAGAGCGATTATGCGCTCGCCCGGTATTACCAGGACGTCGGCGTCAACCGGAGCTGCCAGTCCGCGGCGAACTTCGAGTGCGCGCAGAGCTGCTGCTCGTACGACGATCCCTCGGACAACCTCCCGCCGCCGTACCCCTCGGTGTACCCGGACAACCAGTGCGTCCTCTCGCAGCTCTATCCGGGCGCGGGGTATCCGAACAATGCGACGTTCACGGGCAACATCCCGATCGGCTGGCCGGCCGAGGCGATGGAGATGACCCCGACCTCGGACTGCATCAACTACGCGGGATCCTGCGGTCCTCCGCGGCGCGGCGCGCAGTTCCTCGTCGGGTTCAACCAGTCCGTGAACCGGTATTTGAAATGGCTCGACGGCGTCGAGGACGCCGACGCGATGTTCGACGCGACCACCATGGAAGGCAACCACTGCTCCATGGGCAACTGCGAGGTGCGCGGCTCGGGTCCGACGCCGCTCGCGGGCGCGCTCCAGGCGACCTACGATTACCTCACGCCCGTCGTCACCTGCGACAGCGCCGCGGCGTGCCGTTCGTACGCCGCGATTCTGCTCACGGACGGCGCCGAGAGCTGCCAGGGCAACCCCCAGGCGGCGGCGGCGGCGCTGCTCGCGGGCATCAACGGAAAGCCCGTCCCGACCTACGTGATCGGCTTCTCCGTGCTCCCGAGCGAGCAGACGCAGCTCAACCAGATCGCGGCCGCCGGCGGCACGGGCCAGGCGTTTTTCGTGTCGTCGAAGAGCGAGCTCGCGAACGCGCTCGCGCAGATCATCGGGCAGAACCAGAAGTTCGAGCTCTGCAACGGCCTCGACGACGATTGCGACAACCTCATCGACGAGGATTTCCCCGAGAAGGGTCAGCCCTGCACGGACGGCGAGATCGGCGCCTGCCTCGGCGTCGGCACCTACGTCTGCAAGGCCGACGGCTCGGGCACCGAGTGCGGCATCACGGATCCGGGCGCGGCGCCCATGGCCGAGGTCTGCAACAGCATGGACGACGATTGCGACGGCCTCGTCGACGAGGACGCCGCGGGCCTGCCGCTCGATTGCCCGAGCTGCATCCCGTCGCCGGAGGTCTGCGACGGCGTCGACAACGACTGCGATTTCAACATCGACGAGGAGCCGGACGTCTCGACGAACCAGCCGACGATCTTCGGCGTTCCCTGCGGCGAGCTCATGGCGCCGAACGATCAGAGCCCGTGCCAGCTCGGCACCGTGCTCTGCATCAACGCGATGCCCGTCTGCGTGGGCTTCGTCGGTCCGAAAGAAGAGCTCTGCAACGGGCTCGACGAGGACTGCGACGGCGTGGGCGACAACATGGCGCCGTGCCCCGGCGACAGCAAATGCATCGAGGCGCAATGCGCGATTCCCTGCACGGGTGGTGAATTCCCGTGCCCGCCGGGCCTGTCGTGCAACGACGACGGGTATTGCCTCAAGGCGACGTGTGATCAGGTGAGCTGCAACCCGGGCCAGGTCTGCGTGGACGGCGTCTGCGTGGAGGCGCCCGACGCCGGGATGGGCGGCGCCGGCGGCGAGGGCGGCAGCGGCGGCAATGGCGGCGACGGCGGCAATGGCGGGATCGGCGGCGCTCCCGCGACCAGCACGGGCAGCGCCGGCGCGTCGAACGACGACGCGTACGGATTGGCCACGGGCGGCGGCGGTTGCACCTGCGGCATCGTGGCCGACGAGCGGCAGAACGCGGGCGTGATCGCGGGCCTCGTGGCCCTCGCAGCGCTCGGCCTCGGTCGTCGCCGCGGCGCGCGCGCGTCGCGCAAGGAGGCGGCATGAAAACGGGACGAACGATGCGGCTCGGGGTCTTCGCGGCCCTGCTGCCGGGGATGTTCGCCGTCCTGCTCGGGAGCGGCTGCGTGGACGACGCGTTTTGCTTCTCCTGCGGCGCCGATCCCTCGGGCAGCGGCGCCTCCGGCGGCATGGGTGGCGTGGGCGGCGAGGGCGGCGAAGGTGGAATCGGCTTCGGCGGTTTTTCGCAGGTGGGCGGCGGCCCGCCCTGCGACGCCGACCTCCTGAACGACGTCGACAACTGCGGCGCGTGCGACAACAAATGCCTCCTGCCGAGCGCGTTCCCGCGCTGCGAGCAGGGCGTGTGCGTGGTCGACACCTGCGTCGCCGGCTCGTACGACGTCGACGGGGACCCGAAAAACGGCTGCGAGTACGCCTGCCCGGTGCCGGTGCTCGGCCCCGAGCAATGCAACGGGATCGACGACGATTGCGACGGCAAGGTCGATTCGGCCGATCCGGATCTCGTCGCGCCCTCGAACCTCTGCACCGTGACGGCCGGGACGCCCTGCGAGGGGACGATGGTCGTCTGCAACGGCGCTTCGGGCTGGTCGTGCGTGTATCCGCCCGAGGTCGAGGTCGTCGCCGGCTTCGTGCGGGTCACCGAGACGCGCTGCGACGGCGTCGACGGCAACTGCGACGGCAGCGTCGACGAGTGGTTCCAGGACCTCGGCTCGGCCTGCGACGACGGCGGCCTCGGCAAATGCGTCGACGTCGGCGTGGTCGTCTGCGATCCGCAGAACCCGGCCACGACGACCTGCGATCTCTCGATCCTGCCCGACGCGGCGCCGCCGACGGCCGAGCTCTGCAACGGCGTCGACGACGATTGCGACGGGTTCGTCGACGAGGAGCTCGACCCCTCCGCGTTCGACATGGATGCGATTCCCGGATCGAACCCGCCCGCCTTCGTGGATCGTTACGAGGCCTCACGGCCCGACGCGAGCATGCAGGCGGCCGGCATCCTCGAATCGGTGGCCTGCAGCAAGCCGCAGGTGTTGCCCTGGACGGGCGGCTCGTTCGCCGAGGCCGAGGCCGCCTGCGCGGCGCGCGGGCCGGGCTTCCGCCTGTGCTCCGCCGCCGAGCTCGAAGCGGCCTGCCGCGGGCCCGCGAGCATGCTGTATCCGTATGGCGCGACGTACGACGCGATGGCCTGCCTCGGCGTGGACAACCCCGCAGCCATGGGCGCGGCCGTCGCGACGGGAAGCCTCGCGGCGTGCGTCTCGGGCGCAGGGCCGCGTGATCTCTCGGGCAACGTGACCGAGTGGACGCGCACCCAGACGAACGCCGCGGCCGCGCCGAACCGCATCTTCCAGCTTCACGGCGGTTCGTACCTCTCGCCTGCGCTCGGCCTCGCCTGCACGATGGAGCTACCGGCCCGCGCGGCCGAGGGCACGCTCCTGCCGAACATCGGCTTCCGCTGCTGCCGGCAATAGTTTTCCCACGGGAAGCGGGGTAGAGTCGCCGCGTGACGCCTCTGCCCCCCATCCCCACCGCGCACCTCTTCCGCGACGTCTCCGCAGCCCTCCACGACCTGCTCGGCTCGCTCGGTCCGGACGACTGGAGCAAGCCGACGGTGCACGCGACGCGGGACGTGAAGGACCTCGCGGCGCACCTGCTCGACGGCTCGCTCCGGCGCCTGTCGTTCCAGCGGGACGGGCACGTGATCCCGGCGCCCGAGATGCGCTCGTTCGAGGCGATGGTGGAGTTCATCCAGCGGCTCAACTCCGAGTGGATGGTGGCGGCGCGCAGGCTCTCGCCGCGCATGCTCGTGGACATGCTCCGCCAAGCCGACGAGGAGGTGGCCGTGCTCTTCGAGGGCCTCGCGCCCGAGGGCCCGGCGATCTTCAGCGTGGCCTGGGCAGGCGAGGAGTGGTCGCAGAACTGGTTCGACGTGGCCCGCGAGTACACGGAAAAATGGCATCACCAGCAGCAGATCCGCGACGCCGTGGGCCGGCCGGGCCTGAAGGAGCGTCGCTACATGCACCCGGTGATCGACGCCTTCCTGCGAGGCGCCCCGCACGCCTACCGTGATGTCCCCGCCGCGGACGGCGCCGGGGTCGACATCGTGATCACGGGCGAAGCAGGCGGCACGTGGCAGCTCGTACGCGCCGCAGATCGCTGGGAGCTCGTCGCCTCGCGGGAGACGACAGCGCAGACGACGGTGGAGCTCGACGCAGACAGCGCATGGCGGCTCTGGACGAAGGGGAAAGACCCCACGAAGGCACGAGCCGAGGCCACAATCCGCGGCGACGAGGCGCTCGCAGCGCCAATCTTCCGCATGGTCACGATCATGGCCTAGCGAGGTGCATCGGCGGCGCCTTCGTAGTAAGGCCTCCGCATGCACGTCGCCATCACGGGTGCGTCCGTCGGCATCGGGGAGGCCTTGGCGCGCGCGTTCGCCGCGAAAGGCGCGGTCCTCTCGCTCGTCGCACGTCGCAAAGATCGGCTCGACGCCATCGCACGCGAGCTCTCGGGCCGCGCCTTCCTCCACCAGGCCGATCTCTCCCTGCCAGAGCGCGCGACAGACTGGATCACGCCCGCCGAGAAGGAGCTCGGTCCCATCGACGTGCTCGTGAACAACGCGGGCGTGCAGAACATCGAGCCAACGGAGCTCGCCGCCGTCGACGCAGGCGAGATGCTGCTGCGCCTGAACGTCCTCACGCCGATGCGCCTCACGCGCGCCGTCCTGCCAGGAATGATCGCGCGCCGAAGCGGCGCCATCGTCGACATCGCCTCGATGGCGGCAATCACGCCCATGCCAGGCATGTACTATTACAATGCCTCGAAAGGCGCGCTGGCAAACGCCTCGGAAGGCCTACGAGGCGAGCTGCGCGGCACGGGCGTGCACGTGGTCACGGTATATCCAGGGCCCGTCGACACAGACATGGGGCGCAAAGGCTACGAGAAGTACGAGCCCACGTTCACGTCGCGTCTCTCCCCCGTCGGCACCGCAGACGAACTCGCACGCCTCGTGGTCCGCGCCGTCGAGCGGAAAAAGGCACGCATCGTGTACCCGCGCTCCTACGGCGTGGCCCTCTGGTTCCCACGGCTCGCGCGATGGGTAACGTCGCGGTTCTCGCCGCCGATCAGGCGGTTGCCAGGCTGAATCGCTGCGCTGGGGCGTTGCCCCAGGCCCCACCAGGGGCTGTCCGCCCCTGGACCCGGACCAGCCAGGGGCTGGACCCAGGACGATGAACTGCGCGATGCGCAGTTCATCGCACAGGCCCGCTCAAGACCAGCGAGCAAGTTGCCAACCAAGACAGCAGCGCCGGCGTCTCGACGGGCGGGGCGATCCCACCGGCCCCTTGGAAGAACTGCGCACCGCGCAGTTCTTCCACCAAAGGTCCAGGGCTTGCCCTGGTTCGGGTCGAGGGGCGAACAGCCCCCGCGGGGTCCGGGGCAGCGCCCCGGCGAGGCGCTACCCTTTCAGAAAAACCCGCCTTCGAGCATCGAGGCGAGTAGTTCCTCGTCTTCGGGGGATTTTTCTGTGCGGGCTTCGGCTGTGGGGGTGTCTTTTGACGGGGGCGTGGCCGGGGGGGGAGTGGGCGGGGGCTCTCGGAAGTTTGGGCAGCCTCGTGTCGCGCACTCCACCGTCAGGACCCCCACGTAGGTCGCTCGCGCGCCGCAGCGGGGGCAGACGGTCATCCCTTCACCTCGTACTCGCTTTGCAGGAGCTTTGCGATCGTGGCGAGCTGCATGTTCGACGTGCCCTCGTAGATCTTCCCGATCTTTGCGTCGCGGTAGAACTTCTCCGCGGGGTACTCCTTCGTGAAGCCTACGCCGCCGAAGAACTCCACGCAGAGGGACGCCGTTCGCTCGGCGACTTCCGAGGCGAACAGCTTTGCCATCGCTGCTTCCTTCACGAACGGCAGACCTGCGTCCTTGCGCCGTGCGGCGTTGTAGACCATCAGCCGTGCGGCCTCGATCTCCGTCGCGACGCGGGCGTACTGGAACTGCATCCCCTGGAAGCTTGCGATCGACTGGCCGAACTGCTTGCGCTCGCTCATGTAGCGCATCGCTTGGTCGAATGCGCCTTGGGCTAGACCGATCATCTGCGCGCCGATGCCGATGCGGCCCTCGTTCAGCGTCTCGATCGCGATCTTGTAGCCCTTGCCGACCTCGCCGAGCACGTTCTCTGCGGGCACCTCGCAGTCCTCGAGCACGAGCTCGCACGTGCTCGAGGCGCGGATGCCGAGCTTGTTTTCCTTCTTGCCCACGGAGAAGCCCGGGAAGCTGCGCTCCACGAGGAATGCCGTGATGCCGCGGTAGCCCTTGCTCGGATCCACGTTTGCGAGCACCAGGAAGAGCGAGCTCTCGTTTGCGTTCGTGATCCAGAGCTTGCGACCGTTCAGCACCCAGCGACCGTCTTTCTGCGTCGCGCGGGCTTGCAGGGCGAAGGCGTCGGAGCCGCTTGCGGCTTCGCTCAGCGCGTACGAGCCCACCCAGTCCTTGCAGAGACGGGGCAGGTACTTCTCCTTCTGGGCGTCGTTTGCCCAGCGGAGCAGTGCGTTCGCGACGAGCGTGTTTTGCACGTCCACGAGCACGCTCACGCTCGGGTCGACGACGGCGAGCGCCTCGACGGCGAGGATCGCGTTGAAGAAGCTCGAGGCGGCTCCGCCGTAGGTCTCGGGGATCTCGACGCCCATGAGGCCGAGCTCGAAGAGGGGCGGCAAGAGCGCGTGGTCGAGCGCGCCTTTCTCGTCCATCTCGCTGACGAGCGGCGCGACGCGCTTCTTCGCGAAGTCGAGCACCGAGTCGCGGAAGAGCGTCTCTTCCTCGGACAGGTGCGTGAGCGGGGGATGGGACACGTTGATCTCCTTGGGGTAGCCCCTGGCGTCGTAGGGGGTTCGGCCCCGAGCGTCGACGGAGGTTCGGGGGCGGCGGATTATGGGGGAGCGCTCGCGGGGACGTCAACCGAGCCGACGGGGCGGCGCGTCTACCATTGCCAGCGCAATCGCACCATCGTCCCTGGGGCGAAATGGAAGGCTTTTTTGCCGTCGATGGGTGCGTCCTTCTCGTCGTGCACGGTGACCTCGACGTTCTTGCCTTGGACCCAGGTCTCGCCGACTTCGCCTTCGGCGACGAGCAGCCAGTCGCTCTCGGCGCCGTTTTTGCCGATGACGCGGAAAATCTCGGCCTTGTTGCCCTTCTGCGGGACGGTTTGGCTCGTCGCCACGAGGGGCTCGATGAGCAGCTTCTTGCCTGCCTTCAGCTTGACTTTGCCGTGAATTTCCGCCTGGTGGACGACGATCTCGGTCGTGTACTTGCCGGGCGGCGGCTCGGGGTTCGCCGCCGTGGCGGACGGCGCGGCTGTGGGCGTGGGCGGGGGCTGTGCGGGGGTGGTCGCCGCGGGTGGCGTGGCCTTGGCTTGCGGCTGCGGCGGGGGCGGGGGAGGGGGCGGCTGCCCGCCTCCGCAGGCGGCGACACCGAGCGCGAGCTCGAGGGAGATCATCATCGACAACGTCCACTTGATAGGTCGCATCTTCGTCCCTCGTCTCTTCCCGGCCTCGTGCCAGCGTCCTTGGTAGCGCAAGTCGGGCGGGCCCGGCTAGCAGGATTTTGACCTTGTCCGGGTGACGTAACGGCGGGTGGTAGGTGGTTTGATCAGAGTCGATCGGTTGACGGTCGAAGTGCCGCGGCGTGACGGCGCTGGGGCCGTGATAAGAACGCGATTCCATGCGCCGCCTCCGTCCCGTCTTGCTGCCGTTTTTCGCCGCGCTTGCCTGCTCGGGCTGCGCGGAGAGCGCCTCGAATCCGAAGACTTCGCCCAGCGCGGAAAGCGCGCCCGTGGCCGCAGCCGTTTCCGCTCCCGCAGCCGCTCCGGCATCCGCATCCGCTCCAGCATCCGCTCCCGCCTTCGCAGCCGCTCCCGCTCCGCCCCTCGATTCCCGCCGCGCCTACATCGTCGCGGCCATCGGCGATTCCCTCACGGATGCCCGTTCCCACGGCGGCAAGTTCCTCGATTACCTGCGCACGCATTGCCCCGAGAGTCGATTCGACAATTACGGCGTCGGCGGACAGATGGTGAACCAGATGCACCGCCGCTTCGCGCGGGACGTGCTCGGCGAGCCTCCGCCCTCGGACAAACCGGCCTACACCCACGTCATCGTCTTCGGCGGCGTGAACGACCTCTACAGCGACGAGACCGCTTTCCGCACGCCCAAGCTCATCGAGGCCGACCTCGCCGGCATGTATGCCCTCGCGAAGGGGCGCAAGATGCAGGTCGTCGCGTTGACCGTCGCGCCCTGGGGGGGTTTCTCCAAATACTGGAACGACAAACGAGCGGCGGCCACGGCGCAGGTGAACGAGTGGATCCGGGCGCGCAAGGCCGCGGGCGAGGTCGATCACGTGGTCGACGCGTTCGCGCTGCTCTCCTGCGGCAATCCGAACCGGCTCTGCCCCGAGTACGCCGTTCCTTTCAAGGACGGCCTGCATTTCGGGCCGAAGGGTCACGAAAAACTCGGCGAGGTGCTCCTGCGCGAGGTCTTTTCGGATTGCCGTTAGCGCCACCCTTGCAATCAGTATCTTGCAAAGCGATCGGTCGCCTCGAGGTAAAGACGACTCATCTCCGCGTCGCCGGTATGCCCACCGGGCACGAAGTGCAGCTCTGCGCCCGGCCATGCTTGGGCGAGCTGCCAGGCGACGTCCGCCGGCCCGGCAAGGTCGAGCCGGCCGTGGAGGAGGACGCCCGGAATCCCTGCCAGCCGGGATGCATTTCGGAGGAGCTCGTCCTCCTCGAGCCACGCGGCATGCGAAAAGTAGTGCGTCACCAGGCGGGCGAAGGCAATCATGTATCGTTCGTCGGCCCAGCGTGGATGGGGCGAGACGTACCCCTCCTCGAGCGACAGCAACGCATCCTCCCAGGCGACCCAATCGCGCGCTGCCTGGAGCCGGACGCCCGGGTCCGGGTGCTGGTTCAGGAGCCGGTCGTAGGCTCGGACCAGATCGCCGTCGCGGTCGCCCGCCGGAACGCCGGCCCGGAAGCGGGCCCATTCCTCCGGGAAGTACCGCCCGACGTCGTGGCTGAACCACCGGACGTCGGCCCTTCGGGTCAATGCGATCGAGAGGAGAATCATCTCGGAGACCCGCTCGGGATGACGCTCGGCATAGGCGAGCCCGAGCGTGACGCCCCACGATGCGCCCCAGACGAGCCAGCGCTCGATCCCGAGGTGCTCGCGGAGCCGCTCGATGTCCGCGATCAGGTGGTGGGTCGTGTTCGCCGATAGGTCCGTCGAGAAGTCCCCGGCGTGGGGCGTGCTCCGGCCGCAGCCGCGCTGGTCGAACTGGACGAACCGGTAGCGATCCGGATCGAAGAAGCGACGCCGGCCCGGACTGCTGCCTCCGCCCGGCCCGCCATGGAGGGCGACCGCGGCCTTCCCGTTCGGGTTGCCAGAGACTTCCCAGTAGATCGACTGGCCATCGCCGACGTCGAGCATGCCGGATTCGTAGGGCTCGCGAGGCGGGTACGGTTCGCGCATGTTGCGCCTCCCTCGGGGTTCGGATCGTGGTTCGTGTGACCTTAGGTTGTTGCGCGCCGAAGGAGGCGCATGCAGGCGGGGGACGTCATCGACGATCGATTCGTGATCGAGCGGGTCGCCGGCTCGGGGGGAATGGGCTCGGTGTTTCGGGCGCACGACCGCCTTTCCGGCGAGCCTGTGGCCGTCAAGGTGCTCCATGACCGGGAGCCCCGCGACATCGCGCGGTTCGATATGGAGGCGCGTGTGCTCGCTGGGCTCGATCATCCGGGCATCGTCCGGTACATCATGCACGGCACCACCCGCGCTGGCGAGCCCTTCCTCGCCATGGAATGGCTCGCGGGAGAGGAGCTCGGCGCGCGGCTCGCGCGCGGGAGGCTCACGATCGAGGAGAGTGTCGCCGTCATCCGCGCAGCAGCCTCGGCCCTCGCGACGGCGCATGCGCGCGGCGTGGTCCACCGCGATATCAAGCCGAGCAACCTCTTTCTCGTGGATGGCGCGCTCGATCGGGTGAAATTGCTCGATTTTGGTCTCGCGCGTATGCCGCTTTCGCCACGGTTCACGCGGACGGGCGTGGTGCTGGGGACGCCGAGTTACATGGCGCCCGAGCAGGCGCGTGGCTCGCCGTCGCTCGACGCGCGCGCGGATGTCTTTGCGCTCGGCTGCGTGCTCTTCGAGTGCTTGACCGGGCAGCCTGCATTCCAGGGCGAGCACGTGATGGCCATCTTGGCGAAGGTCTTGCTCGAAGATCCACCGCCCTTGCGAAAGATCCGGCCCGAGGTGTCGGTGCGGCTGGAAGCGCTGGTCGCGTGTATGCTCGCGAAAGATCCGGCGGATCGGCTCGCCGACGCGGGCGAGGTCGCGGAGGCGCTTGCCTGTCTCGATGCACGGGACGCTTGGTCGTGGCTCTCCGAGGTGCCGCCCGCGGAGGCGCTGACGCGAAGCGAGCAGCGATTGCTGAGCATCGTCGCCGTCGGCGCGCTGGCCGAGGAGGACGTCGCATCCACGCGCACCAGCCGAGAGGCGCTGGAATCGGTTGCGGAGACGTTCGGCGCGCGTGTCGAATGGCTGGCGGACGGCTCGATGCTGGCGGTTTTCATGAATGCGGCGAGTGCGTCGGATGCTGCGGCGCGAGCCGCGCGATGCGCCCTCCGGCTGCGCGTGCGCGCCCCGGACGCGCCCATCGCCATTGCCACCGGCCTCGGCGAGGTCGCGGAGGTTTTGCCGGTCGGGCAGGTCCTCGATCGGGCCGCCGCGCTCCTGCGCGCGGCGGGGCGCTGGGTGCTCGTGGACGAGGTGACCGCGGGGCTCTTCGAAGCGCGCCTCGTGGTGGTGCGTGGGCCGGGCGGGCTCGAGCTTCACCGCGAGGAGGAACTCAGCGCGACGGCGCGCACGCTGCTCGGAAAATGGAGCCCCTTCGTGGGGCGCGGACGGGAAGAGCGCATTCTGCTCGATCTGCTCGACGAGTCCGTCGGCGAGGGCATCGCGCGTGCCGTGCTCGTGACCGGGCCGCCCGGAATCGGAAAATCCCGCCTTCGCCAGGAGTTCGTCCGCGCGGCCCTCCCGCGCCATCCAGAGGTCGACGTGTGGATCGGGCGCGGCGATGCGATGAGCAAAGGATCCGCGTTTTCCCTCGCTGGCTCGGCGCTGCGTCATGCATTCGCGGTCGTGGGCCACGAGCCGATCGAGGAGCGAAGGCGCAAGCTCACCGAGCGGGTCGCGCGCCACGTGGCCGAGCCAGAGGTGCGCCACGTGGCCGGGTTTCTCGGCGAAATGATCGGCACGCCGTTCCCCGACGAGGAGAGCGCGAAGCTTCGCGCCGCGCGCCTCGATGCACGGCTCATGGCCGATCAGCTTCAAACCTCCTTTCGGCAGTTCATGGCCGCCGCGTGTGGCGCGCATCCGGTCTTGCTCGTCCTCGAGGATTTGCATTGGGGCGATCTTCCCTCCGTGAAGCTCGTCGACGCGGCGCTGCGGGATCTCGCGGGCAAGCCGCTGCTCGTGGCAGCCTTCGGCCGTCCCGAGGTGCACGACGTTTTCCCGAAGGTATGGGCCGAGCGGGGGTTGTCCGAGATTCGCCTGGGCGAGCTGACCCCACGCGCCGCCGAGGAGCTCGCTCGGAGCGCGCTCGGAGAGACGACGGAGCCTCGGACGATTGCGCAAATCGTGCAGCGCGCCGCGGGCCATCCGTTTTTCCTGGAGGAGCTCATCCGGGCGGTGGCCGAGGGGCGTGGGGAGCAATTGCCGGAGACCGTGCTGGCGATGGTCGAGGCGCGCCTCGCCGCTCTCCCTGCCGACGCGCGGCGCGTGCTGCGCGCGGCCAGCGTGTTCGGGGATGTCTTCTGGTGCGGCGGCGTGGAGCACCTGCTCGGCGGGGGGGACGACGCGCTGCGTGCGCAAGAGTGGCTCGAAATGATGACCACGCGCGAGGTCCTGCAGCGGAGCGAGACGAGCCGGTTTCCAGGCGAGGAGCAGTATTCGTTCCGGCATTCGCTTCTACGGGAGGGCGCGTATGCGATGCTGACGGAGCCCGACCGCACGCTCGGGCATCGGCTCGCGGGAGAGTGGCTCTTGCAATGGGGCGAGGGCGACGCATTGCGCCTGGCCGAGCATTTCGAGCGGGGAAAGAGCCCGGAGCGCGCGGCGGAGTGGTATCTCGCGGCGGCCCGGCAGATGCTCCGGGCCGATGATGTACGAGGGGCCATCGCCTGCGCCGAGCGCGGCCTCGGCTGTGGCGCGGCGGGGGAGCTGCGCGCGGAGCTCTTGTTCGTCCGCGGCGAAGCCCACGCGTGGCACGGGGACTGGGCGCTGGTCGGACCGGACATGGTCGAGGCCCTGCAGGGGCTGACGCCGCGCCAGCCGCTCTGGTACACCGCAATGGCATACAGGGTCCTGAGCGCCGCGCTGTCCGATGAGCCCAGCGTGTTCTCGAGCGACGTTCTGGCCCCGTTCGATGCGGAGCCGAGCCCCGCATGCGCAAGACACTTCGTTTATGGTCTCGGGCTCCTCTTCAAAGCCCTGATATTGCTCGGCAGGCATGACCTCGCCTGGCCCTACATGACGCGGATGGAGCAGGTGGGCAGCCGGATCGCGGAGGACGATCCCTGGGTCCGGGGCAAGCTGCAGGAACAGCGGAGCTTGGCGCTCCTTTACGATGGGAATTTCTGGGCAAGCCTCACGGCCGCCAAGGCATCCCTGGCGAGTTATGAGCAAGCCGGCGATCGGTTGCATGCGGCCTCGAGCCGCTTGACCATCGATGCGCTCTACATGTTCCTCGGGGCGTACGCGCGCGTGGAGGAGGACGTGCGCGCTTTACCTCGAGGCGACGAGGCGTCTGGGTTGTATTCCGTCGGGTGGAGGAGCCTTCTCGCGTCTGCGCTCGCGGAACGCGGGGCCCTGGAGGAGGCGCGCGTGTTGGCGGAAAGCGTCCGAGACTTCACGGTCACGCTGGGCAGCCCCTATTACGAAAGCATCGTCCGAGAGAACCTTGCTTCCATCCTCCTGCGCGCCGATGACCTCGACGCGGCGGAGCGCGAGGCGCACGCGGCCAAGGCCCTCTCGGGCACGACGCCCTGGCGCGCGGCGGCGGAGGCGAGGCTCGCGGCCATCCTCCTTCGGCAGCAGCGCGCGGACGAGGCGCTCCGTCTCACCGAGGACGCAGCCGCGCGGCGCGACGCGAGCGGCGGGATCGGACCTCATGACATGTACCTGCGCCTCGTCCACGTCGAGGCGCTGCACGCGACGGGCAACCACGCCCGCGCGCGGACCGTGCTGTTCGAGACCCGCGACCTTTTGCTCTCACGCGCGGCGAAGATCCAGGACCCGGAGCTCTGCCGGAGCTTCCTCGAAAACGTCCCCGAGAACGCGCGCATCCTCGCCCTCGCTGCCGCCTGGGAGCAAGACGCCGCCTAGCTCGTCCGCGGAAGACATCCGGCGATCCGCATCACCAAATCTCCCCTCCGCGACCCCCGCGAAGCCGTCCCGCGCCAAAAAGTCCGCCTCCCGACCCCCGCGCCGCCGCCTTCGCCGGAACGGAACGCCCGATCGACCCCCGCGCCCCCGCCGTTTCGTTTACGGAACCACAAATCGACCCCCGCGGAGCCGCCGTTCCGCCAACGGAACGCCGGATCGACCCCCGCGGAGCCGACTCCCCGTTGACGGAACGCCTCCGCGAGCGTCGGGATCGTGCCTCCTGTCCCGCGGAACACCTTCGCGAGGCGTCCGAGCTGGACAGTTTGGGACCTGGACTCGTAAGCTGCCCCCCTCGACGCCCGGCTCAGGACGCTCGGGCGCATTCCGTGAGGGAGGTCGTTCGTGGCGAAGAAGTCGAGGCAGGTCGATAACCGCATTCAATCGAGCGGGCACGTCATCAACGCGGCGAAGACGCACGCCGAGCAGGTCGCCGAGAAGCTCGCGGCGCGCGCGATCTCCGTGCAAGGGGCGAACACGAAAGCGACGAAGGAGGTGTTTCAGGTCCTCCTCGCGTTCTTGACGGACACCCTCGGCGCCTCGGCCCGATCGCTCGATGAGGCCGAGCTTCGTGTCCTCGCGGAGCGCGCCGACGACGTCGGCGTGCGCGAGGCGCGCGATGCGGCCGCCGCCGACCTCCTCCGCGCCGCCGTGCGCGTCAAATCGATGGTATCGGACGCGCTCGGCCCCGGCGGGCTCCAGACCTATGGTCTCGCGGGAGAGACGCCCCGCGTGCCCCGCGAGCTCGCGAGCCACGCGCGGAGCGTGATGGACCTGATGACGAACAAGCCCTTCCTGGTCACCGTCGAGGGCGTCACCTTCGACAGCGCCGCCATGGCCGCGACGCTGGACACCAAGGCCCACGTCCTCGATCAAGCCCTTGCGACCATGCAGCGCGAGGAGCAGGAGCTCGCCGATCAGCTCGGCCGTCGCGACAGCCAGGTTCTCGCATGGATCGAGGACCACCAGGGCATCACCGATACCCTCGTCGGTCTCTTCCGCGTGGCCGGTCGCAAGGACCTCTCCGAGCGGGTGCGCCCGACGACCCGCGCGCTCGCCGGCGAGGAGATCACGCCGCCCGCCGAGACGACGACCAGCGAGGACCCGTCGGGCGGCGGACCCTCGCAGGGCTGAAGGGCGACGCGCTCCTGCGCAAACGGTTCACGGATGGCCCGTGTCGTCCGCGCGAGCGGGCGCGGCGTCGGGCTCGTCGGCCTCCGCCGACCAGGTCGCGAAGACGCACCGCGCGACCTCGCCGACACGGCAACCATCGCATTAGGATGCTCGTCGAGAGACGCTCCACGACGGGGACGATCGGATGGCCTCGGCAATGCGCGCGGTTCGCCGCGGGGGGGGCCCGTTCCGCCGCAGCGCCTCCGACAAACTCGAGGGGAGACGACTGCGCCATGTGTGGTATTGCTGGTTGGGTAGATTATGAGCGCGATTTGACGCAGGAGCGTGACGTCGCGCAACGGATGACGGCGACGATGGCCAAGCGTGGGCCGGACGCCGAGGGGCTCTGGCTGTCGCCGCGCGCAGCGCTCGGGCACCGAAGGCTTTCCATCATCGATCTCGAGGGCGGACGGCAGCCGATGATCGCCGCAGAGAACGGCGCGCCGGTGGCGGTCCTCATTTATACGGGCGAGGTGTACAATTTCCGCGAGCTGCGCGCCGAGCTCGAGGCGCTCGGCCACCGCTTCGAGACACGGAGCGACACCGAGGTCGTCCTGCACGCCTATCTCCAGTGGGGCGCGTCTTTCCCGGAGCGCCTCAATGGCATGTTCGCGTTTGCCCTCTGGGACGAGCGCGCGCAGGAGCTTTTGCTCGTCCGTGATCGGCTGGGCATCAAGCCCCTCTATTATCGGCCGACGGCCACGGGCGTGCTCTTCGGCTCCGAGCCCAAGGCCATCCTCGCGAATCCGCTGGCGCCGCCCGTGGTCGACGCCGACGGCCTGCGCGACCTGCTCGTCGTCGCCAAGACACCCGGGCGCGCGGTATTTCGTGACATGCGCGAGGTCAGGCCCGGCCATGTCCTGCACGTGCGCAAGGAGGGGATCACCGAGCGCCGTTACTGGGCCCTCGAAGCCCGGCCCCATACCGATGACCTCGCCACGACGATCCGCACGGTCCGTGAGCTGCTCGAGGACATCGTCGCTCGCCAGCTCATCTCCGACGTGCCCCTCTGCACGCTGCTCTCCGGCGGGCTCGACTCCAGTGTCGTGACAGCGCTCGCGCAGAGGGCGCTCGTCGCCGAGGGTGCAGGGCCGGTTCGCTCGTTTTCCGTCGATTTCGTCGGCCAGACCCAGAACTTCCAGCCCGACGACTTCCGCGCCTCACCGGATGCGCCGTTCGTCGCCGACGTCGCGCGGCACGTGGCCTCGGCCCATTCGGACATCGTGCTCTCCGCGGACGAGCTCGCCGATCCCGCCGTGCGCGAAGCCGTGCTCGCCGCCCGTGATTTGCCGCTCTCCTTCGGGGACCTGGACGCTTCGCTGTATCTCCTCTTCCGGGCGATCCGAAATCACTCCACGGTGGCGCTCTCGGGCGAGTCCGCGGACGAGGTCTTCGGCGGTTATTTGTGGTTCCACGATGCGGAGGCGGTGGCCGCCGAGACGTTCCCCTGGATCGCGTTTCGCCGGAAGCGGTCTGGCGCGTCATCTCGTTCCTTGCCGACGTTGCTCGATTCCGGGATGCTCCAGAAGCTCGAGCTCGGCGACCACGTCCGCCAGCATTACCGGGAGGCGATCTCCGAGGTGCCGCGCCTGCCGGGGGAGACCGGCCACGAGCGGCGCATGCGGGAGTTCTGTCACCTGCACCTGACGCGCTTTTTGCCCACGCTGCTCGATCGCAAGGATCGCATGAGCATGGCCTCCGGCCTCGAGGTCCGCGTCCCGTTCTGTGATCACCGGCTCGTCGAGTACGTCTTCAACACGCCCTGGTCGATGAAGACCTTCGACGGGCACGAGAAGAGCCTGCTGCGGGCGGCGAGCGCGGATCTCGTGCCGCGATCGGTGCTGGAGCGGCGCAAGAGCCCGTATCCCTCGACGCAGGATCCCGCCTACAATCAGGCGCTGCGCGGCCAGATCGGCCGCCTGCTCGAAGGAAAGGACGCGCCGATCCTGCCGCTGCTCGACGTCGAGCGCGCCCGCGCCTTCGCGGCGGGCGAAGGCACGGGGAGTGTCGAAGTCGATCGCGCTCAAATGGAGCAGGCGCTCATGATGGATGCGTGGCTCGCGCGGTACGAGGTACGCGTCGTGCTCTGAAAGGAGCCAGGCGAGCGCCGCCGCGTGAGGCGCACGCGCGCCGGATCCCGTACACTGACGGCATGGGGTTCGTCGAGGAGCTCGGGCAGGGGCGGCGCGGCGTTCGGTTCGCCGTCCCGCGAGGGTTCGAGGTTTCGGAGGAGACCGATCGTTCGGCCACGCTCGTCGACAAGGCCCGCGGTTTTTCCCTCTCGCTCGGGGCTTTCACGCATCGGCTCGACCTCCTGCCCGCGCACGACGCGCTCCTCCGGCGCGACGTCGAGCGGCACGCGCGTGACCTCTTCGAGACGTGTTTCCGGTCGACCGCGCCCGCGGATTCGAAGGCGCGCCCGCGCACGGACGACAAGGCTTGGTCGCCGGTCGTGGAGGTCACGCCGGTCAAACTGGGCGCGGCGCGTGTGCTCCGCGTGGTGCATCGCCTGTGGTACGAGCCTGGCCGCGAGACGCTGATGGGCCATCTCCTCGTGCCGCTCGCGCATGGCCTCTTCGAAGTGCGCATCGTTCCGCCCACGTCGCGGCTCACCGGCGTGCGCGAGGCGGCCGTGGCCGATCGGGCGACCGCGGCGCTCGCGGGCACGGATCCCGCGGCCTTTTTGCGGGGCATCGATCAACGCGCTTCCGACGATCCCGCGCTCGACGCCTCGTTCCCGCGGCATCCGCTCAGCGTGGCGCGGAAGGGGCTTCAATTCCTGCTCGAAGAAGCTGCAATCGAGATCCTCGATCCCGACGCCGAAACGCGCCCCGGCGAGGTCGAGATCACGGCCGCGGGGTTTGCCGTCACGGCGCCGCCTCGGTATCGGCTCGTGGAAAAGGATCCGCCTTCGCCGAAGCTCGCGTCGTGGAGCCGGGTTTCGTTTTCGGGGACCGATGGAATCCAGCTCCTCACGGTCTCGCGGACGGGGACACGCCTCGCCGATCGCAAGGGTCGAAAGCTCGCGCGGATCGCGGAGGACCTCACCCGCGCGTCCGTGCCTGCGGGCGCCGAGGGCGTGCGCGTGAGCGCCGTCGCGCTCCCGGACGAACGCGGGCGCTCGCATGCGGAGACGTATCACGCCTATGTGAAGGGCGCGTCGCGGCAGCAATCGCTGTTTCGCTGGTTCACCGAGCCGGACGGCGAGGTCGTGATGGTCGCGCTCGGCGCGGCGATGTGCGTGCCCGTGGACGAGCTCGCGGACGACGCGGAGGCCGTGGT
Source organism: Polyangium sp. y55x31 (assembly GCF_029946505.1). GTDB lineage: Bacteria > Myxococcota_A > Polyangia > Polyangiales > Polyangiaceae > Polyangium. Next base: position 806,176 of record NZ_JARZHG010000002.1, on the reverse strand, counting down.
GAAATCGTTCCGACGGCTCGGGGTGAAGAAATGGTGGCAGATTTTCTGAGCGGGCGGGTCGACCCTCAGTCCGGCGGCTTCTCGTTGAATTCGTCGTAGCTCGGCTGGGCGCCGAAGGTGAGGGCGAGGCCGCCGTGGAGGCCGGCCATGGCGGTGTGCGGGGTCTTGCCGACGATGGTCACCTCGGGCGTGAGGGCGATGTTCGGCGTCACGCGGATCTGCACACCGAGACCGACCTCGGGCGCCACGAACCAGGACGACCGTTCGCAATCGGGCGGATAACAATGTTCGTCGTAGCTCTTGAGGTTCCAGTTGACGGCTGCGTTGCCGTGCAGGAACAGGGTCACGGCCTTCGTCGGGTTGAGGCCCAAGGAGATGGGCGCGGCGAAGCGGACGGCGTGGGTCGGGGCGTCGAAGCCGTCGGAGAACGATGGGAACAGGCTGTAGTAGACGCCCGGCGTAACGGCCACGTCCACGTACTTCGTGCGCACGAAGTTCCACTTCACGTCCGCCCCGAAATACGGCCCGGCCATGACGCCGAGGTCCACCCGATCCGCGAGCCCGACGCGGAGCTGATAACGCGGGTGCAGATCGCCCGGCTCGCCATTGAAGCGAAAATCGAGGAGCCCTTCGAGGGCGACCGTGTGCGAGACCTGCCCTCGCGGGATCGTGCGCGGCGTTGCGTACTGGTTCGCGGTGCAACCCGTGAGCATCGCCGGCAAGATGAAAGAAGCGAAGTATCGGCTCGGCATACGCATCAATCCGGGCTGGGGCACGAGAAGTAGAAGTTCCCGTCTGCGTCCTGCATGCAGCCGGAGCACGTCGCCAGGTCCTTCCAGCAGGTGCAGTCCTTGGGCATTCCTTGCGGCAGGCATTCGGCTGGCAAGGACACGCACTCGTAGGCCCCATAGATCGGATCGTGCGCGCAGGCCTGTTGCCCGACGGCGCAGAAGAACGGCCCGCACGTGAATGTCCCCGCGGGCGGCGTGCATACGCCCATCGCACCGAGATCCACGCCGGCAGCCAGCGCAGCGCACGCGTCGGGATACACCTTCCCGTCGCACCCGCACACAGCCTTGCCGTCCGGCGTGCATGCGGGCACGACCTTGCATTCACTCTTCTCGCCCTCGGTGCCGCAGGCTCCGGAGCTGTCGTACGCGCAATAATATCCCTCCGCGCAAGGCGCATTCGGCCCGCATTGCTGTCCGCCGGGATTGCCGGGGTCGAACCCGCCGCCCCCCAGGCCTCCGGCGCCGCCCGCGCCGCCCGTGCCGCCCGTGGACCCGGTCGTCCCGGAAGTCGCAGCCGCGGGCGGTTCGCCTGACCCACATGCCATGAGGTTCGCGGCGCTGCCCACGAACAAAAGCAACCACATCGCCCCGGTGGATCCCGCGTGTCTTCTCGTCATGGAAGCCTCCTCCGGGGGATAAATTAGCGCGGATCCTTTCGACTGCGCCGACGATCCGGAGATACGACCTGTGGGATAAACTGCGCGCAGCGCAGTTTTTCCCCCCCGAGTCCAGGGCTTGCCCTGGTCCGGGGTGAAGGGGGCGGACAGCCCCCTTCCGGGGTCCGGGGCAGCGCCCCGGCACGGCGGACGGGTTCCTTGCTGCAAACCCGGGCCCCATGGCCTAGGATTCGCCCTCCTCGCCCCGGAGCGTTTCCCATGACGTACGATCTCAAGACCGCCCATGCCCCCCGCATGACTGGCCTCGCGCTCGAGGCCGCTGCGCTCGCCCTCGAAAATCCGGCCACGGGGCAGATCATCGGGCAGAAGTTGCTGAAGGATCTCGGGATCCTGGATCTCCGGTACGCGGACCTCCGCGACGCGCCCTCCGTGGCCCCGAGCCTGCCGCGCCCCGCGAGCTTCACGGCCTCGGACGCGCCGCCTTTTGATCTCGGCGAGCTCGCGCGTTCGGTGCGAAAAAACCCGGGGTTCGCGTTCGAGTCGGCCGCGGACTTCGTCGCTGCGTATCGCGACGGACGCTCCGATCCGGTGACGGTCGCCGAGCGATTCCTCGAAGCCGCGCAGCGCCTCGATACGGGCGAGCGCGCGCTCCGGGTGTTCATCGAGCGAAACTCCGACCGCCTGCTCGCTGCGGCCCGCGAGAGCCGCGAGCGATATCGCAAAGGCGCGCCCCTCGGCCCGCTCGACGGCGTGCCCGTGTCGGTCAAGGACGAGCTCGACGTGGAAGGGTATCACACGACCGTCGGCACGCGTTTTTTGAAGCTCCGGCCCTCCGAGGATGCCACCACGGTCCGCCGCCTGCGCGAGGCCGGCGCGCTCCTCCTCGGCAAGGTCAACATGCACGAAATCGGCATCGATACCTCGGGGTTCAATGCCCACCACGGCACGCCGACGAACCCGTATGCGCCGGGGCATTACACGGGCGGATCGTCGAGCGGATCGGCCGCCAGCGTCGCGGCCGGGTTCTGCCCGATCTCGATCGGCGCCGACGGCGGCGGCTCGATCCGCATTCCCGCCGCGCTTTGCGGCATCGTCGGGCTCAAGGCCACGTGGAGCCGCATCAGCGAGCACGGCGCGTTTCCGCTTTGCGCGAGCGTCGGCCACGTCGGCCCGCTCGGCGCCACGGTCCGGGACGTCGCCCTCGCGTATGCCCTCATGGCCGGCCCCGATGCGAAAGACCCGAATTCGCTCTCCCAGCCGCCGCACCACCTCGACGGCCTCGGCCGGGAGGACCTCGAAGGCGTGCGGATCGGCGTGTATCGGCCCTGGTTCATGCACGCCACGCCCGAGATCGTCCGCGCCGCGGAGGGGGCGCTCGACATCTTCCGCGCCCAGGGCGCGCGGATCGTCGAGATCGAGATTCCCGAGCTCGAGCGCGCGCGCGTCGCGCAGGGCGTCACCATTCTCTGCGAAATGGCCTCGTGCATGGCGCGGTATGACGCCGAGCACCGCCGATCGTTCGGGCTCGGCGTGCGGATCAACCTGGCGATGGGGCGGGCGCTCGCCGGCATCGATTACGTGCAGGCCCAGAAGGTGCGCACGCGTTTTTCCGAGCACCTCGCCCGGGTCTTCCAGTCGGTCGACGTCATCGTCACGCCGACGACCGCGCTCACGGCGCCGCGCATCGCGGAGGACGTTTTTCCGCGCGGCGAGAGCAACCTGGAGGTCACGAGCGGGCTCATGCGGTTCGTTTATCCGGCGAACTTCACGGGCAACCCCGCGCTCTCCGTGCCCGGCGGATATGGCGCGAGCGGGCATCCGATCGGCATTCAGATCCTCGGGCGTCCCTGGGAAGAGCACCTCCTTTTGCGCATGGGCGCGGTGCTGGAGCAAAACGTCCCGCGGAAGGCGCCGGCGATTCACGTGCGCCTGCTCGACGGAGTCTGAATGGAGCCAGCCCCGCTCCCGCGCTCGCGCCCCCGCCTCGCGCCGCTCCTCTTGCTCGCCCGAAAGAGCCTGCTCGGGAGCCGCTTCACGTTCGCCTTGCTCGTCCTTTCGGTCGCCGCGGGCGCGGGGTTCCAGATCCCCAATACGTCGAACCTCGCCGGCTTCTCCGAGGCCCTGCTCGAAGAGGAGCTCCGCCACGGGGCCGGCGACGTGCGCGTCGAGCCGCGCGACAAACGCCACTTCGACGACGGCGCCGCCGCCGCCGCGCGTATCATCGACGCCGCGGGCGCGCCCGTCCGCGCCGCCGTCCCCGTCCTCGTCCTGCCCGGCGCCGTCGGCAAAGGCGGGCGATTCCAGAATGCGCTCGCCTACGGCTACGATTTCCCCGGCGATCCCGCGCTCCGCCCCTTTCACCTCACGGACGGCGCGCTCCCCGGCCGCGGCGATTCGAACGGCGTCCTCATCGGCACCTCGCTCGCGAATCGAATCGGCGTGAAGGTCGGCGACGCCGTCGACCTTCGTGTCATCCTCGGCGGGCCGCCCGGGGCCGCCGGCGAGCCCGTGGGCGCGTCCGTCATGACCGTACGTGGCCTCGTCGCAGGCAGCGCCGGCGCCTACCGCAGCGTCTTCCTCGACCGCGCCGCCCTCGCCGAGAAGACCGGCGCCCCGGCCGCCGCCTCCGCCGTCAACGTCCACCTCGACGACCACTTCGCCGCCTCGGACCTCGCCACGCGCCTCGAAGCCGGCCTCCCCGACGCCCGCGCCGTCGGCTGGCGCGAGGACGACCCGTACGTCACGAACTACCTCGCCGCGAATCGCACCGTGAACGCCGTCTCCTACGCCATGGTCGTGGCGGCGATCAGCATCCCGGTCTGGGCCCTCTTCCACATCCACGTCCTCGGCCGCCGCCGCGAGATCGGCATCCTCGCCGCGCTCGGCTTCTCGCGCCGCGAGATCTTCGGCCTCTTCTTGCTCCAGGCCCTCGTCGTCGCGTTCATCGGGCTCGCCCTCGGCGCGGCGCTCGGTTACGGGATGCTGCTCTACTTCCAGGCACACCCCATCTTTTCGTGGGAGGCGCTCGTGGTTCGTCCCGTCATCACGGCCGCGGTCCTCGCCGGGCCTTGCCTCGCGGTCCTCGCCACCACCCTGCTCGCCGGCAGCGTCCCTGCCTGGCGCGCGGCCCGCACCGACCCTTCGCGGGTCCTTCGCAGGATCGATTGATGCCGAAGGTCCTCCGCTGCGAGAGCCTCGTGCGTCGCCTCGGCGAGCGTGACGTCGTCCGCGGCGCCTCGCTCGACCTCGACGAAACCGAGTCCGTCGCGCTCGTGGGCCCGAGCGGCTGCGGCAAGACCACGCTGCTCCAGATGATCGGCCTGCTCGACCGACCCACCGCGGGCCGCGTCGTCCTCGCCGGCCACGACGCCTGGTCCCTCGCGGACAGCGTGCGCGCCGAGCTGCGCCTCGCCTGGATTGGCTTCGTGTTTCAGCAGAACAACCTCGTCGAGACGCTGAGCGCGCGGGAGAACGTGGCGCTGCCCGCGTGGCGGCTCGGGGCCTCACGCGGGGAGGCCGAGCGCGCGGCCGATGCGCTGCTCGACCGGTTCGGCCTCGCCGCGCGCCGCGACGCACGGGCTTCCGAGCTGTCCGTGGGCGAGGCGCAACGCGTGGCCATCGCCCGCGCGCTCGTGAACCGCCCGCGCCTCGTGCTCGCGGACGAGCCGACGGGCAGCCTCGACAGCACGTCGGCGGACGTCGTGATGGAGGCGCTGACGGCGGCTTCGGCGCTCGGCGCGGCGCTGCTCGTGGTCACGCACGATCTGCGGATCGCGGCGCGAGCGGGGAGGATCGTGGAGATGCGCGACGGGCGGCTCTGAGGAGCAGGAACGCGCCGAGACAAACGCTCCCCGCGATCGAGACGACGCCCGCGTACTTCAAGGGCCCCGGCCATGCGAGGCGTGACGCCGCGATCTGGAGGAAGACCACGATCGGCAGGTGCGTGACGTACACGAAGTACGAAGCGTCGGCGAGCAAGCGGACGAGCGGCCGCGCGCGGGTCACGAGCCGCCCGCACGTGCCCAGAAAAACCGCGACGGCGAGGCACGAGAACGCCGCGCTCGTCACGAGCGCCCACGCGGGCGCGCGCGCCGGTGCGCCCGTTGCCGTGCTCGCGAGCAGGGCCGGGACGAGCGCGGCGAGCAGCACGCCCGCGAGGGCCGCGAGCCACGGGAGCCTCCGCGCATACGCCGCGAGCCCCGCGGGATCGAGCAGCCACCCCCACGCGAAAAACACCGCGAAATAGGCTGCGATCAGGGGTTCGACGAGGAACGAGAGCGGCGTGTCGAGCTGGAGTTTTCCCGCGACGAGGAGCACGGCGGACACGGGGGCGATCGCGATCGCGGGCAAGGCGAGGGGCGAACGAGAAGGTCGCCCTGGCAGGACGGCGGCGAGCGTCGAGAGCACGAGCAGGTAGTAAAGGAACCAGAGATGCGCGAGCGTGACGGGCAGCTCCGATGCACGCAGCGCCGGCACCTGGCTGCCCACGGCGGCGCGACCTTCGAGCGTTCGCCCGTGGTCCCAGAGCGCGTTCATCGCCGCGGAGACCGGCACGAGCGCGACGAGCAGCGGCGCGAGCACACGCGTGGCCCGCTCGCGCGCAAACCCCCCGAGGCCGCGGCGCAGGACGATGCCGCGCGAGACCATCCCCGACAGCAGGAAAAACACCGGCATCAGGAACGCGCGGCTCACCCACACCACGAAGTCCGCGGCGAGGTGCGTCGAGCGATCCTTGATGGCCCAGCCGATCGGCGTCTCCAGGAACGAAAGCAAGCCGTGCACGAGGAGGACGAGCGCCGTGGCGAAGGCCCGCGCGCCGTCGAGCGCGTGGATGCGCGCCTCTTCGCGCTCCATCAGCCGCGTGTCCCCGCGGGCCGCTCGGCGTGCTCGCAGAGCAGCCCTCCGAGCAGGTGAAACTCGAGGTAGGCGCGCGCGACGTCGATCGCGCCATCCATCCGCGCGCTCTTGCCGCCGAGCCCGATCTCGCCCTCGCCCTTCTGGAACCGGAACGCGAGTGTCTCGCCCGCGCCGAGCCCGCGCGTCATCACGGGTTCGAGCAAAGGCTCCCGATCGAGCCCGAACAGGAACAGATCCCGCTGCACGATCGACGACAGTTTGTCCGAGAGCGCCGTGAGCGAGAGCTCCCACGCGCCCTCGCGCAGCATCGCAGCGACGGAACCTTGACGGATGAGCTCGGCGTTCGCCACGTCGAGGGATCGCAGCTCCGCGCGCACGAGCATCCACGCGAGCCCGAGCGCGCCGAAGCCGAGCGAGAGATCCGCCACGCGATATCCTTTCCGCGCCGGATCCTGAAACGAGCCGCGCGTGTTGTCGCGCATGGCCATGAGCGCCTTCACCACGCGGTGCATGAACGACGGCTCTCGCACGAGCGCGAGCGCGCGTTCTTTCGTGTAGACCGTCTCGGGCCGCGGACAACCCTCGACGACCACGTCGAACGGCTCGAAATCGGCGTCGGCGAGCGGCTCCTGCGTGCGCAGATGCCGGTGCAGGTCGAGCGACAACGCATCGCCTTTCTTGAAGATCTCGAGATGGATCGCGAGCGGCGTCTTCGCGCCCGTCGTGGTCGTCCCGTCGGCGAGGAACTCGAGATCGGCGATCAGCGTCTTTTCCGCGTACCTTTGCGTGTTCGTCACGGTGATCCGCTGCGCGCGCCGATCGATCGTCACCTCGGTGTCGTCGTTCTCCAGCGCGAGCCGGTTGCTCTCGTTCGCGCCGCGGCGGCCGACGCCGGCGAGCGGGCAAACGATGCGGCCTGGAAAATATCGTACGCCGCGTTTCCGATGGGTCTCGATGTCAGGAAACATCACGATGCTCCGGCTGGAATCATGTCGCGAGCGTGGTTCGGGAGCGGTCCGAAAAGCATAACGCACCTCGTCGAAGCTGCGTCGTGTAAGTAAACCAACGAAGAAATCGGTGAAGACGTGCGTGAGCGGCTTGTGGGCCGGCTCTGATCGCTTGTACCCTTTTCCGGTTCCGTGGCGCCACGTAGCGCCACCACAAACTCGAGAGAGGAGCCCTTCATGGCGTATCGCACGAACACCCCGGAGCTTTACGAAGGCAGGCATTACGGCGAGAGCGAGCAGTGCGTCGCGCTCGTCAAGTACGCCTGCGGCGCGCCGCATACGTCGGCGTGGAAGAAGGGCGCCCAAGTGATCGGCAACGCGGCGATCACCGCAGGCACGGCCATCGCGTGCGGCTGGGAGGGCGACCGGTACATGAGCCGCGCGCGCGGCAACCACGCGGCGATCTACCTCGGCCAGTTCGGCAATCAGATCGAGGTGGTGGATCAGTGGTCGGGTACGCCGGCCGGCCGTCGCTACAAGACGCACAAGCCCGAGAAGCCGTACCACGTCATCGAAGGCTGATCCCCGAGTGCTCTCGGACGCGGAAGCCCGCCCGTGCCCCCCGGCACGAGCGGGCTTCGCGTTTTCAGGGACGAACGATCAGCCCTTCTGCACGATCTCGTCCACGACGCGCTTGCCGCTCTCGATCGCGCCCTGCATCCAGCCGGCCCAGATCGAGGTGTGCTCGCCGGCGAAATGGATCCGGCCCTCGGGGCGCGGCAGGACGGCCATCATCCACCACTGATTCGGCAGGATCTCCGTCCACGCGCCCTGCACCCACGGATCCTCGGCCCAGACCTTCGTCTGGAACGAGAGCTTCTCGGCCTCGATGTCCGGGAAGAACTTCGCCAGCTCGGCCTGGATGTAGGCCTCGCGCTCGGGCCCGGCGATGGCCGCGAAGTCGTCGGCATTCTTGTCTTGCAGGTACGCGAGCAGGATGCCCGTGTCGCCGGTCTGCGTCGCCGTCAGATCCCAGACGCGCTCGGCCTTCGTGTCCGTCTTCGCGAGCTTGAGCCCGCCGAGCTCGCCGAGCGGATCGTTCTTCCAGAATCGCGTCTTCGTCTGGAACATGGCGCGCGACGAGGTCATCATGTGGACCTCGTCCATCGCCTTCTGCTTGTCGTCCGGCAGCGCGGGCGAGAACGCGACGTCGCGCAGCGGCCTGAGCGGGATCGTGCAGACGAGGTAATCGGCCTCGTAGGTCTCCGACGTGCCCGTCTTATCGACGGTGACCGTGACCTTCGTGTCGTCCTGCGTGATCGATTTCACGACCCGCTCGAACAGGATCTTGCCGTCGAGCTTCTCCGCGAGCTTTTGCGCGATGAGATCGTTACCGCCCTGGACGTGGTAGGTGAGGTCCCAGTCCTGGTCCGCGACCTCGAGCGCCATCCACGCGAGCACGCCGATCTTGTAGACCTCCGTGCCGTTGTCCGACGCATAAAGCGGCAGCCACGCGTCGGTCGCGCCCTTGCTCTTCAGGTAATCGGTCCAGACCATTCCGTCGTATTTCTCGACGATGCCCGCGAGCGGGAAGGTCCCCTCCCGAGGACTGCCGAATTCGGCGAAATTGGCCGCGATGTACGTCGACCACATGCCGAGGCCTTCCATGGCCTCCTCGGGCGAGAGGCCGGCGATCGGCCAGGGCGTACCCTCCGTGTGGACGAAGCGATTGCCCCCCAGGTAATACAGCGGCGTCCCGCTCGGGAACTCCTCGAGCTTCAGGCCGAGCTCCTCGACGTAGCCGATCGTCTGGTCGTGCACGTCGGGAATACGCGTCGCCCCGAGCTCGGCATACTGGCCGCTCTCGAAGCCCTCGCGCTGGGTGTGGACCCGGCCGCCGGCGCGCGTCTGCGCCTCGAGCACGGTGACGTCCCACCCCTTCTTCATGAGCTCGTAAGCCGCCGTGAGCCCGGCGAGACCTCCGCCGAGAACGAGCGCCTTTTTCGTCGATGCAGGCGGATTCGTCTGCGTGTTCCCCTCGTCCGGCCCGCAGCCCGGCAGGTACACGGCGACGCCGGCGGCAGATAGGAGCTCGAGGAAGCGACGGCGATCGAACCTGGTCTTGCTTTTCATGAGGACCTCTTTGCGCTGCGCCTCATCCGCGCCGGGAGCAGCGCTCCCCCCCCATGCCCCAATCCCGTCCCTGCGGCAATCGGGCATGCACGGTATCAGCGCGTCCCCTTCCGACCCTATGTGTTCAATTTTACTAGATTATTGTACTACGCCAAACGAATGACGTGAGAATGGTTCCCCCACTCACGTCGTTGCGAAAAGATTGACGCGGACGTGCGTCTCGGCTTACGCCCCTCGTATGCCGACGTTCATCGAGAAGCCGACCCGCATCGAGGCGGCCGGGAACAAGCCGAAGCTCATCGACGAGTACGTGGGTCGCGTCAACACGGGCACCGAGAGCCCGAGCGTGGCGCACATGCGGAGCCCCGGGGGCTGGATCGAGCCGGGGCAGCGCCCGGCGTTCGACGAGTACACGGTCGTGCTGCGCGGGACGCTGCGCGTCGAATACGAGGGCGGAGCGGTCGACGTGCGCGCAGGTCAGGCGATCATCGCGCACAAGGGAGAATGGGTCCGCTACAGCACGCCCGGCGAGGACGGCGCGGAGTACATCGCGGTCTGCCTGCCGGCGTTCTCGCCCGCGACGGTGAACCGCGACGCCTGACGCTCAAGGGGAGGGCGGCGAAGGAAGCACGAGATCCGCCGCCCCGCGCGGGGCAATCTCGTATCGATCGAGGTATTGCTGCGAAAACCCCGTGATCTCGACGGCGGTGCCCTTCGTGAGCTTCGTGGTGTCGATGAGGGGCTTGTCGCCTGCAAAGCACACGTAAACCTCCACCTCGCCGGAGCCGTCGTCGACATACGCTTTGATGCCATAAGGTTTGTCCTCGACGATGGCTTTCGAAACGGTGCCCTTGACGCGGACGAGCTGGCCCTCGGTCGACTCGCCGACGTCCCCGGTCGCGACGTCCTTCGGCATGACCGCCTCGACGCCTTGCAGGATGTCGGGGCCGGTCGCGTTCGTGACGAGCACGGTCTGCTTGGAGACCTGCTGGATCTGCCCGATGACGCGGACCTTGGCCCCGATGAGGATCTTGAGCTCGTCGTAGAGGCTGACATAAATGCCGCCGGTGTCGTCCTGGATCGCGAATCCAAAATCGCCGGTAGCGGTCACGAAGGTGCCCGGCGGGACGGAGACGAAGCCCTCGACCTGCGTGTATTCGTTGGCGGGCAAGGCGCGCGCTTCGGCAATGCTGACGACGTCCGGAGGCGGGAGAACCTCGGGTTGCGGGAGCTCGTCGGAGCAGCCGGTGAGGAGCGCGGCGAAGGGAACCACGAGGAGGAGTGCGCGGTGATGCATCCGCTTCCTCTACCGCGCCGGGGTCGTGCCGCGCAAGGCGGAGGCAGGGCGGGATATCCGGTCATCGCGGAATCCGGCGCACGGCGCCAGGCTCCCTCCGCGGGCCCGGGAGCGCGCAGGCGGAGCGCGTCAATCCCAGACGAGCGGGAGGGTCGTGACCGCCAGGTTGAAGCCACCCGTGAAACGCGGCGGCGCCTGGGAATCCAGCCGAAATGGCGGCACGCGTTTCAACCACTCCTGGTAGAATACCTTCATCTCCAGGCGGGCGAGATGCAGACCGACGCACCGGTGCGGGCCGGCATTGAACGTCATGTGCTGCTCCGTCCGGCCCATGATGAACTGCTCGGGGTTCGGGAACGCCGCGTCGTCGTAATTGGCCGCTGGCAGGAGCAACAACAATACGTCGCCCTGCTTGAGCTCGACGCCGTGGCAAACCACGTCGCGCGTCACGCGCCGGGGCGGGCACGCGATGCCATAAAGCCGCAAGAGCTCCTCGATGGCTCCGGGGAGCAGGCTCGGGTCGGCCCGGAGCTTCGCCTGCAATTCCTGATCACGTGCCAGGTGCCGAATGCCGAAGCTCAGGGCATTCACCACGGTCTCCAGCCCCCCGAGGAACAGGGTGATGCTATAGCCCAGCATTTCATGGAACGTGGGATTGCGGCCCTGGATGTTCGCGTCGAGCAGCCGGCTGATCAGATCGTCCTCGCGCTTCTCCTGCCGGGATTTGATGGATTCCGCCAGGATCCCCGCGATTCGTTTGAAGATCTGCTCGCGGGTCGCGTGATCCACCGTGGCGGACGTGGCTTGCGTGGCGAGCTCGCGGAACTCGGCCAGGCGGTTGGTCGGCATGCCCGCAAGCTTCATGAACAGCGTGACGGGCAGCGGCTCGGCGATGCTCGAGAGGAAATCGCAGCGTCCCGCGCCGAGCACGGAATCGATGAGCTCGTTCGTCATGGTCCGGATCGACGCCTCGAGCGCGGCGACGGTTTTGGCCGCCAGCGGTTGGTTCAGCGGCGTCCGGTACGCCGTGTGCTGCGGCGGATCCACTGAAATGGGCAGCATCATGAAGCCCGGCTGCGGGGCCTCGTGTTCCCCTGCGTGTGCCCCCGGCGCGCCGAAGAGGCTGTTGCTGTAGACCTCCGGGTTCATCGTGATGTCCATGATGGCCTTCTTCCGGGTCACGAACCAATGCCCCCCATTGTACGGGGAGAAGAAGATGGGCGGGGCCTCGAGGATGAGGGAGCGCATCCGGACGTGCGGATCCTCGAGCATCCGTGGATCTCTGCTGCTGTCGTATTCGTAAACCAGCTCCGGCGGGACGTGCGCGGGGATCTCGTTCAATTTCTGTCCGCTGAATGCACTCATGTTCGAACCTCTCTCGGGTACTGGGAGAAAAAGCGCGGCAGGCTGTCCGGTCCTCACTCGCTCGTCTGCGAGAGGGGAAGGCGAATCACGAGGCCTTCCAGCGCGGGCGTCACCTGGAGCTGACAGGTCAAACGGCTGTTCGGCCGCACGTGATAGGCGCACGCGATCATTCCCTCTTCCGCTGCGTCGGGCGGGGGGACCTTCGTCAGCCAAGCCTCGTCGACGTAGCCGTGGCAGGTCGCGCAACTGGCGAAACCTCCGCACTCGGCGACGATTCCTGGCACGAGGTTGTCCATCGCCGCCTGCATGACGGACTGCCCCTCCTGTGCCTCGACCTCGTGCTCCTTCCCATCCGCCTCGATGAATTTGATCTTCGGCATCATGTCCTCCTGAATTCCTTGCAGGTATCGATTGTCTTCAAGCGGTAAAACTGGCGAGCGGGACGGCCGCGTCGCCCAGGCGGGCGACGTCCACCTCGACCCGGCTCGAAACCAGCCGTTTCGCGGCCATGAAATCCGCGGGGCGGCCGATGACATCCGCGGCGATGACCCGTTTGTCGTCGAGATAGAAGGCCGAGAATTCCTTGCCCCCGGCGGATCCTCGCGTGATGCATTGCTCGTAGCCGCTGGAGAGCCCGACCATCTGCAGCTTCAATCCGTACTGGTCCGACCAGAACCAGGGAATGGCGGCATAAGGCTCGCGCTTGCCCATCAGGGTGGCGGCGGCGACGCGCGCATGCTCGATCGCATTGGGCACGGATTCGAGCCGGATGCGTCCGCCCGTGTAGGCGCTCGGCTGATTCGCGCAATCTCCGATGGCGAGGATGGCCGGATCCGCCGTACAGGCGTATTCGTCGACGACAATGCCGTCGTCGACGGCGAGGCCCACCCCGGAGGCCAGCTCCGTGTTCGGGACGAGGCCGATTCCGACGAGCACGAGATCCGCATCGAGTCGCTCGGGCACGCCATGACAAACGACGTTCACGCCGCGCACCTTTTGCCGCGCCTCGTCGAGCGCAAGACCCTGCACCTCGCAGGAGAGGCGGAATTCCACGCCCCGGCCGCGGTGAAGTTGCTCGATGAACGACGACACCTCCGGACCCGTCACGCGGGAGAGCAGGCGAGGCGCCGCCTCCAGCACCATGACGCGTAGCCCGAGCTGCACGGCCACGGCCGCGACCTCGAGCCCGACGTAGCCGCCGCCGATGATGATGAGCCGGTTGCCCGAGACGAACTTCGCGCGCATCGCCTCGATATCGGAGATCGATCGCACCGAGAACAGGTTCTCGAGCGTCGCACTGTCCAATCCGGGTAGGCTCAAGCGACGCGCTCGGCCTCCCGTGGCCAGAACGAGTTTGTCATACGGCAGCCGGCTCCCATCCTGCAGGGAGATCTCCCGCGTGGAGCGGTCGATGCTCTCGACGCGCGTGCCGAGCCTGAGCTCGATGTCGAAGCGCTCATAGGTCGAGCGTGGTTTCAGGTAGAGGTCGGTCAGGGCCACCTTTCCAAGCAAAAATCCTTTCGAGAGCGGAGGCCGCTGGTAAGGCGGATGCGGCTCGTCGCCCAGCAAAAGGATACGCCCCTGATAGCCCTGTTTTCGTAATCCGGCCGCTAGCTCGCCACCGGCCTGGCCGGCTCCCACGATCACGATGCGCTCTTCCATTGCGGTGACGCTCCTCTCTCCGTGCGCCCGGGATCCCGGGGATTCAGCTCGAATGCTTCGATAACCTTCGAACGTCATCCGCGGGTATCGATGGACAGCTCGAAGCTCATGCCGGGCCTGAGCACGAGTCCTTGCGGCACGTCGCGCAGCTTCACGCGCACCGCGCCGGGACCACGATCACCTCGCCGTCCACTTGCGCGTTGTCCGTGCTCTCCAGGGTGCGGTGCGTCCACCAGTACCCCCCGCCGCCGCCGACGGCGGCGAGCGCCAGGACGAACAGGAGCGCGCGCCCCTTGTTTTTCGGCTTCGCGGAGGCGCCCGCGGCGGCGCTCCCCACGGCGGGGGCTTGGGGAACGACGTCGGAAGGTGATGTCGCAGTGCTCATGCGTGACCCTCAAGGCAACTCGTTGTTGCCATAGTACAGGCCGCTGGGACATTGGCAACAACAAGTTGCCTTTGTGGAGGATCTGCGCGAAAACTCAGGAGGATCCGTTCGGTAGACTCGGCCCATGCGTCACGACAGCACCCCCCCGCCCGCTCATCGAACCCGCCGCACCGAGGGCACGCGCGTCCGTGGGCGCGCCGAGCGCGTGGTGTCGGCCGTGCTCACCGCGACGCACGAGGAGCTCGGGCGCGTGGGCTACGGCGCGTTACGCATCGAGGACGTTGCGGCGCGCTCGGGGGTGAACAAGACGACGATCTACCGGCGCTGGCCGACGAAGGCGGAGCTCGTCACGGCGTCGATGCGCGTGGCCGCCGACGAGGAGGAGGCGATCGATACGGGCACGCTGCGCGGGGATCTCCTGGCCGTGGTCATGAGGACCGTGCGGACGTCCCAAACGCCCACGGGCCGGGGCATCGTGCGGATGCTTCAGACGGAGCGCGCGGATCCGGAGGTCGAGGCCCTTTCGAGGGTCCTGAGAGATCGACGCTGGCAGCGCATGACGGCCTTGCTCGAGCGCGGTATCGCGCGTGGCGAATTGCCCGCGGACGTGAATGGGGAGATCATCCTCGACCTGATCTTCGGGGGACTCTACGCACGCCTCATCCACCGCGGCGAGGCCGTCAGCGAGGACTACGCCGCCGCGGCCATCGACACTGTGCTCGCGGGCGCATGCGCAGGTGCGGCGCGATTGCCGAACGGGTCACAGCAGGAGAAATGACCCACGAGGAGGGGCGTCGCCGGTCGCCCGTCCATGGGGGATGCAGGTAGAGCAGGCCGCTCCTTTCAAGTGATGGCCGGCGAGCACGCATCGATCGACGCCTCCTCCACGGCGGGCGGCTCGAATCGCTTTCCCGCGAGCGTCGCCCGCAGCGCGCCGGGCAGGACTGCGAGCGTGGTGATCGTCCCGAAAAACATTCCGAAGATGACGACCGTCGCGAGAGGGCGCTGCACCTCGGCGCCGGCGCTGTCCGCGAGCGCCATCGGCAAGAAGCCGAGCGCCGCGACGGCCGCGGTCGTGAGCACCGCGCGCACGACGGCCGCCGCCCCACGCGTGATCGCCTCGTCGAGCGGCTCGCGCGCGGTGAGGCGCCTCCGCACCTCGCTGGCGATCACCACCCCGTTCAGCACCGCCACGCCGCCGAGCGCAATGAACCCGACCGCCGCCGACAAGCTGAACGGCAGGCCTCGCGCGAGCAGGCCCAACATGCCGCCCACGAGCGAGAGCGGCACCATCATGAAGACGGCCAGGGCGAGCCGCACGTTCTGGAACATCCAGAGCAACATGCCGAAGATGATCACCACGACGGCCGGCACGAGCAGCGCGAGCCGCTTCTGCGCCCGCTCGAAGTTCTCGAATTGCCCGCCCCACGCGATCTGGTAGCCGCTCGCGAGCGGGACGTCGCGCTCGACGACCGCCTTGGCCTCGGCGACCCAGGAGACGAGGTCGCGCCCCCGCAAATTCACGTCGACGCGTACCGTGCGTTCCCGATCCTGCCTTCGAATCGAGCTCGGTCCATCACCCTCGGCGAGCGTGACCACTTCGCGCAGCGGGACACTGCGGCCGCTCGAGGTCTCGACGAAAAGCTCACCGAGCGCCGCCGCCGAAGGCTCGGCCGGAGGATTCAGCACGCGAAGATCGAACTTGCGCTGATCCTCGTAGATGTCGCCGACGCGCACGCCTTCGCGTGCCGCGGCGATCACGGTGAATGCGTCCTCGACCTTCACCCCGTGCCGCGCCATTTTCGCGCGATCCGCGACGGCGCTGATGACGGGCTGGCCGAGGAGCCGCTCGACGCGCACGTCACCGGCGCCTCGGATTGCCTTCACGCGTTCGCCGATCCGGTCGGCGAGCGCGGCGAGCTCGTGGATGTCGTTGCCGACCACCTTGATCGAGACGTCGGCGCGCGAGCCGCTGATGAGCTCGTTGGTGCGGTCCTCGATGGGCTGCGAGACCGAGACGAACGTCCCCGGCACGCGCGCCTCGATCGCATTCTTGAAGGCCTCGGAGAGGCCGTCGAAATCACGCGCCATCTTCCATTCCTCGGGCGAGCGCAGGCGCACGAGGAGGTCCGTGTTGTCGTTGCCGACGGGATCGATGGCGACCTCGGCGCGCCCGGTCATTCCGAGCGTGCTCACCACCTCGGGGAAGCCGTGCAGCACCTTCTCGGTCTCGAAATCGAGCCGCCGCGCCTCTTCGAGGGAGATGCTCGGCGCGCGGCGAATGGTCACGACCGCGTCCCCCTCGAAGATGCGGGGGACGAACTCCGCGCCGGCGCGGGAAAACAGGAAGGTCGTCACGACGAACGCAACCGCCGAGGCGCCGAGGAGCGGCCACCGGAGCGCGACGGCCCGGCCCACGATTCGTTCGTACCGCGAGGTGATCCACTCCATCCACCGCGGCCCGTGGCCCTCGGCGGGCGGCACGAGCGTGACGAGCAACGCGGGAAAAAAGAGGACCGAATACAAAAGGGCGCCGAAGAGGGCACACGCCATGGTCAGCGCCATCGGCCGGAACATTTTGCCCTCGATGCCTTCGAGGAACAAAAGCGGCACGTAGACGAGCATGATGATCGCCACGGCGAAGGCGACCGGGCGCGCCACGCCTTGCGCGGCCTCTGCATAGGCCCGCGCCTTCGCATCACCTGCGAGCTTTCGGCCCGCCACGGCCGCGATGACCGCTTCGAGCATCACGATCGGCCCGTCCACCAAAAAACCGAAATCGATGGCGCCGAGCGACATGAGATCACCCGTCACCCCGAAGAGGTGCATGCCGAGAACCGCCACCGTCATCGCCGCAGGGATTCCGAGGACGACCGCCAGCGCGCCGCGGAGCGTGCCGAGGAAGAGCGCGAGCACGATCGTCACGACAATCACGCCCTCGGCCAGGTTCTTCAGCACGGTGCCGATGGTGCGGCCCACGAAATCGGCGCGATCGTAGACCACTTCAATGGTGGCGCCGGGCGGCAGCTCCGCCTCGATTTCCTTCACCCGCTCGCCGACGGCAGCCACGACCTCGCGGCTGTTCCCGCCGAAGAGCATCATCACGATGCCGGTGACCGCCTCGCGTTCGCCGCCGTGCGTGATCACGCCATAACGCAGCGCCGCGCCGATCTGCACGTCGGCCACGTGTTTGACGAGCACCGGCGCGCCGTCGGCGTCCGCCCGCAGGACCACATGGGCGATGTCCTGCTCGTCGCGCAGCATGCCCTGCCCACGCACGGTGAACGATTCCTCGCGCCGCTCGACGTAGCCGCCGCCCACGTTCACGTTCGCGGTGCGGAGGGCGTCGATCACGTCCTCCACCGTCATGTGCTGGGCCTGGAGGCGCGCGCGATCCACGACGACCTGGAACTGTTTGAGCTCCCCGCCCATCGTGTTGACCTCGATCACGCCGGGCACGCTGCGGAGCTTCGGCACGATCTCCCAGTCGAGCAGCGTCCGGAGCTGCATCGGTGAATGCTGCGAGCTCCGGACCACGAATTGAAAGATTTCGCCGAGGCCCGAGGAGACCGGCGCGAGCTCGGGCGTGCCCGCCGAGGCCGGGAGCTCGCGCTCCACGGCGCGCAGGCGCTCCAGCACGAGCTGGCGCGCGAACCACACGTCCGTGCCGTCCGCGAAGACCACGGTCACGGCCGACAAACCATTCCGCGAGACGCTGCGCAGCTCGGCGCCGCCCGGGACGCCGTTGAGCGCATTCTCGATCGGAACGGTCACGGTCCGCTCGACTTCGACGGCGGAGAGGCCGGAGGCGCTCGTCAAGACGGAGACCTGGATCGTCGAGACGTCCGGCATCGCGTCGATGGGGAGCGCGCGCACGGCCACGGCGCCGGCGCCGAGGAGCAGCGCGAAGAGGACGAGCATCAGCGCTCGAAGGCGAATCGAGGCAAGGACGATACGTGACAGCATGGTTTTACCGGTAAAGCTCGCTCTTCAGGGCAAACACGCCGCGGCTCACCACGAGCTGCCCCTCGGACAAACCCGCGACGACGCCCTGGTTCGTGCCGTCGTTCGGGCCGATCTCGATCGTCGTGGGCACGACACGCTCGGGGCTCTCGGCGAGGAACACCGTGGGCCGTCCGTCGATGTACGTGACGGCCGTCATGGGCACGGTGAGCATGGTGCGCGAAGGACCGGAGGCCTGGATGATCGCGGTCACGGATTGCCCCGGCCGGAGCTTGCGTTCTTTGTTCGAAACCGCGACACGCACCTCCGCCGTGCGGGTCACGGGATCGACGACCTCGCCGACGTGGGCGACGCGGCCGGGGATCGGCTCACCTCCGACGCGCGTGATTTCGACCGGATCGTCCTTGTGGATCGCGTCGACGTTGCTTTCGAAGACCGAGAGATCCACCCAGAGGTGATCGAGGTTGGCGACGCGGAAGGCGACGAGGTGGGCGTCGACGGATTGCCCTGCGAAGATGTGCCGCTCCACCACGGTCCCTTCGAGCGGCGCGCGTAGCATGTACACGCCGAAAGGGCTGCCGGGCGAGCCGCTCATCGCCACCACGCGTTGCCGCGCGGCTTCGAGGAGGGCGCGTTGCTCCTCGTGCGTCGCGGTCGCGACCTCGTGCTCGCGCGCCGTCGTCAAACCTCGCTCGGCGAGATCGCGCTCGCGTTTTTCGTTGATCGAGGCCGCCTTGCGGTGCGCGCCGGCGACGGCCACGCTGGCCTGCGCTTCCCCGAGCTCGGCGCTTTCGATCTCGGCGAGCACGTCGCCCTTTTTCACGCTGTCGCCCTCGACCTTCGCGAGGGAACGGACGAGCCCGGGGATTCGCGTCCCCACCGCGGCGACGTGCGCCGGATCGAAATCGACGGTGCCGACGACCTTGAGGCGCGGCACGAGCGGCGCGAGGCGCACGGGCTCGGTCGTGATGCCTGCGCGATCACGAAAGGACTTCGAGAATACGATGGCCTTGCCCTCGACGTGCGGGACGTCGGCCTTGGTCACGGGCACGTCCGTTTCCCCATCACCCCCGCGTACCAGGACGAACAGGCCCGCGACGGCGAGGGCGGACAGTGCCGCGGCGATGCCCCAGCGCGCCCATCGCGGCTTTCGCTCCTCTGGCGGCGCTCGATGCTCGGCCTCGTCTCCGGAAAGGCCCTCGTCCGGGGTCTGCGGGGCTTCGGAGCCCTCGTCGATCGGGTTCGTCTCGTTTGTCACGGCAAATCTCCGGTCAATGCAACGATGTCGCCGACGATCGACCACTCGCGCGCGAGCAGCTCGAGGCGCCGCAAACGCAAGAGCGCGAGATCTCGGCGCGCGGTGAGCACGAGCAGCATGTCCCCCTTGCCGGCGGTTTTCATGGCGACCGCCGCGTCGGCCGAAGCTTGCGCTGCGGGCAAGGCCGTCGCGTCGATGATTTCGCGGGCGCGGCGCACCTTGGCGCGCTCGATTTCGAGGCCCGAGAGGCCCTGCGCGACGAGGCGCTGCTTCACCGCGGCCTCGGCGAGCGCGCGTGTTCGTTCGGCGTCGGCGCGGGCCACTTCGGCTTGCTTGCGCCGCGCGACCGGGAAGGTCCACGAGAGGCCGCCGCCGAAGCGCGGCTCGCCCAGATCGCCGCGGCCGGCGGTGACGATGAGGTTCACCGGCGGATGCGCCTCGATCGCCGCGCGCTCGCGTGCCCGCGCGTAAAAGCTCGCTTCGCGTGTCGAGGCGGCCACGTGGGGAGACGTTTCCGCAGCGCGCGCGGCGCCGGTTTGGCCGTACGTCTCGTCGAGCATGGGGGGCAGGGCGGACGTGCCGTCGGGCGGCGAGAACATGCGGCCCGTCGCGCGGGCGAGCTCGACGAGCGCGCGTGTGAGATCGGCGCGGCTCTCCTCGAGCATCACCACGTATCGCGCGTGTTCCATGCTCGCGAGCTTCTCCTCCTGCAGCGTCGCGTCGCCGGCGGCGAGCCTTTGCCTGTAGACCTCCGCCTCCGCGCCTGCGTCACTGACGAGCCCTTCGATCGTACGCACGCGCGCGGCTGCGACGAGCGCGGCCCCGTAAACGCGCACGGCTTCCCCCTCGGCCGAGAGCTGCGTCGCCTCGAAGAGCGTTTTTTGCCAGGCGACGAGCGCGTCCGCCTCGTCGATCCTGCGGGCTCGCTGCCCGGAGACCTCGAGGGGGAGCCACAAATTCGCCTGGACCGTCGCGTCCTTCGTCACGCCCTGGAGGCCTCGGTCGACGAAAACCTCCAAATAAGGATTATCGAGTGGGGCGAGCCGCGCGCCTGCGTACGAGGATTTCGCGACGCCCACGGCGCCCCGCGCGCTCACCACGCCCGGGGCGCGCTCGCGCGCGAGCTGCATGGCGCGTTCGAGGGAAGGGAAGGGGTCGGCGGCGGGCAGATCGGCCTCGGCTTGGTCCGCTTGGGATGAAGCTTCGACTCGGCGTTCTTCCGCGATTGCGGCGCTGGCGACGAGCGTCACCAAAAGCGCCACGAAATGGCCGGGCATACGTCGACGACACGCGCGAAGGACAGGCATCGTGGTGTCCCAAACACGTTTGAGGACAAACGAGTTCACCCACGTGATGTAGGTCCGGCGCAGGCAGGGTCAAGGCATTTTTTTATCGGGGCCAAACATGTTTGACTGCAAACGATGTTTGCGCGGTACGACGCATGACCCGTTCCGTCCGGTTCCGTCCCGTGTTGTCGAGTCCTGGCCTTCTCGATTTATTCCCGCTTGCCCCGTGCCCCGCGTGGGACAAACCAGACCGGCCCCGAGCTGCCACGTGTGAAATGGGAAAAGGTCATGGCCGCGTCGCGGGGGTGACCTCGGCGGGGGGCTCCGGGTAAACTGCCGCCCGTGTACACCCTTTACATCGCCAACAAGAACTACTCGTCCTGGTCGCTTCGGCCGTGGATCCTCATGGTCGAAGCAGGCATTCCCTTCGAGGAGCGGTTGCTCCGGTTCGGCGACGAGGCCGCGTGGGCGCCGTTCCGCGCGGTTTCGCCGGCCGGGAAAGTGCCGACGCTGCTCGACGGCGGTCGCGTGGTATGGGATTCGCTCGCCATCGCGGAATACCTCGCCGAAAGGCACCCCGGCGTGTGGCCGCGCGACGAGGACGCCCGCGCGTGGGCCCGCTCCGCGGCCGCCGAGATGCACGCGGGGTTCGGGGTGCTGCGCGAGAAATGCAGCATGAACATTGGCATTCGCGTGCGCTTGCACGAGACGCCGCCCGCGCTGGAGCGCGACGTGGCGCGGATCTCGGCGTTATGGACCGAGGGGCTCGGGCGCTTCGGCGGGCCGTTCCTCGCCGGGGACACGTTCACGGCGGTCGACGCCTTCTTCGCGCCGGTGGTTTTCCGGTGGCAGACGTATGGATTGCGCCTCGGCGAGGCGGCCGCGGCCTACGCGACGCGGATGCTCGGGCGCCCGTCGATGCGAAGGTGGTACGAAGAAGGGATCGCCGAGACGTTTCGCGATCCGTCGCACGACGAGGAGTGCCGCGCCGCCGGCGCGTGGACCGCGGATTTCCGAGCGAGCTGAGCGGGGCACGTCACGCGATCCGATGCAGCAGCGGCTCGTCGCGAAGGAGGCGGTGGACGTTGCCCGCGACGATGTCCGCGATCCGCGCGAACGACTCCTCCGTCGAACCCGCGACGTGCGGTAGGACGACGACGTCGTCCCGGCGGTAAAGCGGATCGGCCGGATCCCACGGCTCCTCCCAGAACACATCCAGCCCGACGCCGCCGAGCCTACCCGTCTGAAGCGCGTGCAGCAGGGCCTCTCGATCGACGATCGGGCCCCGCCCGACGTTGACCAGCAAGGCCCCGGGCTTCATGCGCGCGAAAAACGCTTCTCCCACGAGGCCCCGCGTCTTCGGCGTGAGGGGGCAATGGATGCTGATCACGTCGGCGCGGGACGCGAGATCGAGGAGGTCCTCGGGCGACGTCGTGCTGCGGGCGGCGAGGATACGCATGCCGAGGGCCTCGGCGATGCGGGCGAGGGCCGTGCCGGAGCGGCCGAGGCCGAGGATGCCGAGCGTGCGGCCCGCGAGCTCGATGCCGAGCGGCGCGCCGATGGAGCGCTCGGCGAAGGCGCGGCTCGCGCGGGGGAAGCGGCGCGCGAGGGCGAGGATCAGGAAGAGCGCGGCCTCGGCGACGGATTGTCCGTTCGTGCCGGGCGCGTTGCACACGGGGACGCCCCGGGCGCGCGCGGCCGTGAGGTCGATGCCCTCGGTGCCGACAGCCGGCTGCTGGATGAGGCGGAGGTTCTGCGGCTTGGCGATGACCTCGGCGTCGAGGCGGGCGTTCGAGGGCAAGAGGACGTCGGCGTCCTCGACCTGGCTCACGAGGGGCAGGGCCGGGTCCCACACGCGCAGCGCGACGCCGCGGGGCAGCCGCGCGCGGATGGCGTCGACGATGGGGAACCAGCCCGTGCCGCAGAAGACGATTTGCACGGACGGACCGTTACCGCCGTCGAGGCGCGGGCGCACGTGTCCAGGTCGGCCCTGTCGCGGGGGGCGGGTGTCGTGCTCCTGCCGTGTGTGGAAAAAGATACAGGCTTTTCCGTACGTCGGCTGACCGGGTTCGTGGGCTTCTTGCGCAACCTTTTGCCGTTTCGCCGACTGTTTCCGTTAGCATGGTCGATCGTATGGATCTGGCTCCGGGCTCAATCATCGCGGGACGGTACCGGGTCGACGCGCGTGTCGGCGCGGGCGGCATGGGCGAGGTGTGGGCCGGTGAGCACCTCGCGATCGGCATGAAAGTGGCGATCAAGACGCTGCTCGCCGCCGCTGCCTACGATCGCGAGGTGGTCGCGCGTTTCCGGCGCGAGGCGAACCTGCTCGGCCGCATCCGGAGCGATCACGTCGCGCGCGTGGTCGACTTCGTCGAGGATCCGAGCGTCGGACTCGTGCTCGTCATGGAGTACATCGAGGGCCAGCCGCTCTCGAAAGTGCTGCACCAGCGAAGGCTCTCCGTCGAGGAGGCGATCGACGTGGGCTGCGACGTGGTCGACGCGCTCGGCGATCTGCACCGCGCGCACGTCATCCACCGCGACATGAAGCCCGGCAACATCATGATGGAGCCGCAGCCGAACGGCAGGACGCGCGCGATCATCGTCGACTTCGGCATGGGCCGCATCGAGTCCGGCGCAGGTGAGGATCTCGAGCAGACGAACCTGACGCGCGCGGACATGGCGCTCGGGACCCTCGAGTACATGGCGCCCGAGCAGATCCTGAACTCGCGTGACGTGACGGCGGCGTCGGATCTCTACGCGGTCGGAGCGATGCTCTACCGCGCGATCGCGGGGCGTCACATCTTCGGCGACGCGCAGGACGCGGAGCTCGCGCGCGCCAAGCTGATGACGGATGCGTCGCCGCTGCAGACGGGGCGAAACGATCGGATCTCGCAAGGGTTCGTCAACGTCGTGATGCGCGCGGTGCAGCGTCGGCCGCAGATGCGTTACCAGAAGGCCGAGGACATGCTGAACGAGCTGCGCGCGCTGCAAGACGCGGTGCGCGCGGCGGCCTTCGAGAGCAGCGCGGCGCGGCATCTGCTCGGGCCTGCGAGCGCGGTGAACCCGCGGCAGTCGCAGGCGTCGTATCCGGGGTATCCCGCGACGCAGACGCCGCTCCCGTATGCGCAGCAGCAACAGCCGGTGCAGGCGCAACAAGCGATGATGCCGGCGCAGGATCGGCCGTCGCTGCCGGGCGGGCCGACCTCGCGGCCGAGCGCGAGCGCGGCTGCGCCGATCTCCGTTCCTGTGGCCGGGCAGCGACGCGGCATGTCACCGGCGGCTGTCGTGGGACTCGTGTTCCTTGCGCTCGCGGCGGGCGTGGGCGGAGCGGCTGCGTTTTTCCTGAACGCGCGGCCGCCCGAGCTTCCTGCCACCACCGCGGCTTCGACGCCGCAAGCGCCCGTGCCGAGCGCGGCGCCCACGCCGACGCCGGCACCTGCGCCTGCGCCGTCTGCGGCCGCGCCGAATCCTGCGGAAGGCGACGGCCTCGACGTCGAGCCTGCTGCGACTGCGCCGCAACCGGCGCCGAGCCAGAAACCTGCGGCGCTCGGGAGCGGCGCGTCCTCCGCGAAGCCGTTCGGCACGCTGGGCACAGGCACCACGAAACCTGCGGCGACGGGCCCTGCGCCGAACGTCGGCAAAATCAACTTCTGACGCCTGTGCATCGACCGCACCGCGGTTGATGCACCAAACGCCCAGGGTTTGCCCTGCAAAGGGGGGGCGGATAGCTACAAAAAGTTTCCCCGCGACGACTGCGCGAAGCGCAGTCGTCGCCCACCCGTCCAGGGCTTGCCCTGGTCCGGGTCCAGGGGCGGACAGCCCCTGGTCGGGCCTGGGGTGAAACCCCGGCGCTACGCCCTCGGTTTGTCCTCAGCTACTGGTCGTTCGAGCACGCCAAGAACTGCATGCCGCAGCCGTTCGACGAGTTGTCGAGCAGGCAGTTCTCGCAGTCGGATGCGGGGACCTGGCTCGACATGCAGGCCTCGCCGCACACGGATGCGCAGGCGCCGAAGCACTTGCAGTCGGTGAAGGCTTCGTAGAGCGGGACGGAGTCGGGGCAGAGCTCGGGCGGGTTGTCTTCGAGCAGGAACTGCTTGCACGAGGAGCACGTCGATCCGCCGCCGGATCCTCCCATGCCGCCGCCGGCGCCGGCTGCGCCGCCGGCGCTGCCGCCGCCGACGCCGCCGAAGCCGCCGACGCCTACGGCGACCGAGGTGCCGGGCGGGAGGGGCCCGGGGCTGGGGACGCAGGTCGAGAAGGCTGAGCTGTCCTCGGTCACGTCGTAACAGCAGGTGTCGCCTTCGAACGAGGCCTCGCTGTCGACCGAGGTGATGGTGCTCGAGCAGAAATCGCCCTGGAAGAAGTCGAGGGCTTCGCCTTGCGAGGGGCAGGCGCCTTCGAGCTCGGTCCAGTAGAAGCAGGCGCGATCGGTCCCGCATCCGGAGCTCGACACGGTGAGGAGCAAGCCGGTCGCGAGTGCGAGCGAGAGGACGGGAAGCGGTAGCGAAGAGAAAGAAAAGAAGCGCGGGTGTCGCATGTCTTCAGCGTGGCGCTTCGCGCTCGAAAATTCAATCGGAGGCGCTCGCTCGTGGGAGGTCAGCGCGGCGGGGCGGGCCGGCTTTCGGGCAGCGAGGCGAAGAAGCGCAGCAGACGCTCGGCGAGCGCCTCGGGGGCGGTCCAGTGCATCATGTGACCGGCGTCCGGGAGATCGACGTGCAGTGTGCTCGGGATGCACGCGAGGCGCTCGGCTTCGTCGGGCAAACGCAGGCCGGTCATGCCGCCGCTCACGTAGAGCGTGGGCGCCGTGATGCGGCGGAGGAAGCACTTGAAGGACTCGAGGTGGAACGGGACCGGCGCCGTCGTGCGGTGCATGGAATCGTAGGCCCACGACAAACGGCCCGAGTGGGTGCGCGTGAGCAGGCGCGCGCGGCTCTCGAGGATCGCGCGAGGTACCTGCGGGTGCCTGCGGGCGAGGCGATCGAGGGCCTCGTCGAAGGAGCCGACGGGGCGCGGGGTGCGATCGAGCGAGCGCATGTCGTCGAGCCATGTGCGCATGCGATCGACGGCTACGCTCGGCTCGGAGGCGGGGGCGCCGAGGCCTTCGAGCAGGACGAGCTGATCGACGCGCTGGGGGCGCGCGCCGGCGAAGAGCGCGGCGATCGTGCCGCCCATCGAGTGGCCGACGAGCGCGAGGCGCTTCGGGGCGAGGATGTCGAGCAGCGACGAGAGGTCACTGACGTAGTCGGGGAAGTGGTAGTAGCCGCCTGCGCCGACGGAGTCGCTCTCGCCAAACCCGCGCAGATCGGGGGCGAGGACGTCGTGACCGGCGCGCGCGAGGGGCTCGGCCACGAGATCCCAGGTGGCGCCCGAGTCCAGGTATCCGTGGAGAAGCAGGACCGTCAGTCCGCTCGGACGAGCGCTGGCGGGCTGAAAACGGTGGATGTAGAGGCGGATTCCATTGACGAAGACGAGGCCCGACCCGCTCTGCACCTTGCCACCCTTAGCAGGGATGCCGCGGCGCGGATAGTTCTGCTAGCGTCCGGGCCCGGAGGCCGGTCGATGGCTGCAGAAGGCGGCAATGGCAAGGGCGCGGTAGGGCCGAGCGGGGTGCGGACGTACCCCGATTTCTCGGCGCCCACCGTGGACAAGGTGATGGTCGAGGAGCGCGCGGCGTCCCTCGGCAAGCGCAGCATCAAGAAGGAGGCGAAGGTCGCGGGGCTCTTGCTTTCCATCGCGATGATGGATCTCACGACCCTCGAAGGGAAGGACTCGCCGGGCAAGGTGACGCAGCTCTGCCAGAAGGCGATGCGTCCCCACGCCTCGCCCGAGGTGCCGCCGTGCGCCGCGATCTGCGTGTACCCGAAGCTCGTGCCCGTGGCGAAGCGCGCGCTCGCCGGATCGAGCGTGAAGGTCGCGAGCGTGGCGACGGCGTTCCCGAGCGGCCTCTCGGCGCTCGACGTGAAGCTCGACGACGTGCGGCGCGCGGTCGCTTGGGGCGCGGACGAGATCGACATGGTGATCGATCGCGGCGCGCTGCTCGCGGGCGAGAAGACGCGCATCTTCGACGAGATCGCGGCGACGAAAGAGGCGTGCGGACAGGCGCACCTCAAGGTGATTCTGGAGACCGGGGAGCTCGGCACGTACGACCTCGTGCGCGAGGCGAGCCAGATCGCGATGCTCGCGGGCGCGGACTTCATCAAGACGTCGACGGGCAAGGTCACGCCGGCCGCGACGCCTGCGGTGACGCTCGTGATGCTGGAGGCGATCCGCGACTTCTTCTATGCGACGGGCAAGCGCATCGGCATGAAGCCGGCCGGCGGGATCCGCACGGCGAAGCAGGCGCTCCATTACCTGGTGCTCGTGAAGGAGACGCTCGGGGATGCCTGGCTCACGCCGGATCTCTTCCGCCTCGGCGCGTCCACGTTGCTCAACGACGTGCTCATGCAGCTCGAGAAGGAGCGCACGGGCGCGTACCAATCAGGCGATTACTTCAGCAAGGACTGAGGAGACACGATGACCGCCAAGGAAACGATCGTCTCTGCGACGAACGGCGAGACCCACGCGGCCCCGTCGTCGCCTGCTCAGCGTGCGGCGCTCGAGTTCGGCAAGGCGTGGACCTACGCGCCCGCGCCCGAGGCCGCCGATCACGTGCGGATCGATCCGCGTTACGAGCTCTTCATCGGCGGCAAGTGGGTCGCGCCGTCGTCGGGCAAGTACTTCGACACGGTGAGCCCTTCGACGGAGCAGAAGCTCTCCGAGGTCGCCGAGGCCAATGAGCGCGACGTCGATCTCGCGGTGAAGGCTGCGCGGAATGCGTACGAAAAATACTGGTCGAAGCTCTCCGGGATCGAGCGCGGCAAGTACGTCTACCGCATCGCGCGCGTCATCCAGGAGAAGGCGCGCGAGCTCGCCATCGTGGAGACGATGGACGGCGGCAAGCCCATCAAGGAGTCGCGCGACGTCGATCTGCCGCTCGTGGCGGCGCACTTCTTCTACTACGCGGGCTGGGCCGACAAGCTCGCGTATGCGTTCCCGGGTCGCTCGCCGCGGCCGCTCGGGGTGGCGGGGCAGGTGATCCCCTGGAACTTCCCGCTCCTCATGGCCGCTTGGAAGCTCGCGCCCGCGCTCGCGGCGGGCAACACGTGCGTGCTCAAGCCCGCGGAGACGACGCCGCTCACGGCGCTCTTGCTCGCGAAGATCATCGAGGAGTGTGATCTGCCGCCGGGCGTGGTGAACATCGTGACGGGCGCGGGCGCGACGGGCGCGGCGGTCGTCGCGCATCCCGACGTGGACAAGGTCGCGTTCACGGGATCGACGGACGTGGGCAAGCGGATCCAGAAGGCCCTGTCCGGCACGAAGAAGAAGCTCACGCTCGAGCTCGGCGGCAAAGCGGCGAACATCGTGTTCGCGGACGCGCCGCTCGATCAGGCGGTCGAGGGGATCATCTCGGGCATCTACTTCAACCAGGGGCACGTCTGCTGCGCGGGATCACGCCTGCTCGTGGAGGAGGGCGCGTTCGAGCCGCTCTTGCAGAAGCTCCGCGATCGCATGCAGACGCTGCGCGTGGGGGATCCGCTCGACAAGAACACCGACGTCGGCGCGATCAACTCGAAGATGCAGCTCGACAAGATCCGCGAGCTCGTCGACGCGGGTGAACGCGAGGGCGCCGAGCGGTTCTCGGCGCCGTGCGAGTTGCCGACGCGCGGCTACTGGTTCGCGCCGACGCTCTTCACGGGCGTGTCGCAGTCGCACCGCATCGCGCGCGAGGAGATCTTCGGGCCGGTGCTCGCCGTGATGACCTTCCGCACGCCCGACGAGGCGATCGAGAAGGCGAACAACACGATGTACGGCCTCAGCGCGGGCGTCTGGACGGACAAGGGCTCGAAGAGCTTCTGGGTCTCGCAGCGCCTGCGCGCCGGGGTCGTCTGGGCGAACACGTACAACAAGTTCGATCCGAGCTCTCCGTTCGGCGGTTACAAGGAGAGCGGGTTCGGCCGCGAGGGCGGCCGGCAAGGGCTCTTGCCGTATCTCGAGGTGGACTGATGGCACGCGCGAAGGACAAGGAGACGGCAGGGGCGTCCGCCCGCGCGGACGAGCGCGAGAATGGGTTCGTCCCGCCCGCACGTTTGTCGGTACGCAAAGCCTACAAAATGCTGGTCGGCGGGCAGTTCGTTCGATCGGAGTCGGGCAGGTACATCCAGGTGGCGGATCCGATGAGCCTCGGTGGGACGAAAGAGAACGTGCCGTGGGCGTCCCGCAAGGACGTGCGCGACGCGGTCGTCGTGGCGCGCGGCGCGTGGGAGGGTTGGTCCGGCCGAACCGCGTACAACCGCGGGCAGATCCTCTATCGGCTCGCGGAGATGCTCGAAGCGCGGCAAGGCGAGCTTTCGCGCGCGCTCGAGCGCGGCGGGCTCGATGCATCACGCGCGGCGACCGAGACGGCGGCCGCGATCGATCGCGTGGTGTCGTACGCGGGCTGGGCAGACAAGTACCAGAGCTTGTTTTCGAGCCTGAATCCGGTCGCCGGGCCGCACTTCAATTTCACGGTGCCCGAGTCGATGGGCGTGGTCGGCGTCGTGGCGCCGGCGCGTCCGGCGCTGCTCGGGCTCCTCGGCGCGGTCCTGCCGATCATCACGGCGGGCAACACGGTCATCGTGCTCGCGAGCGAGGAGGATCCGCGCACGGCGCTCGTGCTCGGCGAGGCGCTCGCGACGAGTGATCTGCCGGGCGGCGTGATCAACGTGCTCACGGGCCGCGCGGCCGAGCTGCTCCCGCACCTCGCGAAGCACATGGAGGTGGCCGCGCTCGATCTGCACGGCGTGACGCCGGAGCTCGCGCGCAAGGCGGAGGAGGCGGCCATCGTCAACGTGAAGCGCGTGCGGACGCGATCGATCGACGAGGCGGCCTGGTTCGACGCGGACGGCGCGACGAGCCCGCGCTGGATCGAGCGGTTCGTCGAGATGAAGACGATCTGGCACCCCTCGGGCGCGTGAGCGCGCATGACAACGGGCTCGCGCGGCGGTAGACCCCGCCCGTGCGAGCTCTCTTCTTCGGCACCCCCGCCATCTCCGTCCCCGCGCTCGACGCGCTCCACGCGATCGCCGAGATCCCGCTCGTCGTTTGCCAGCCGGATCGACCTGCCGGTCGTGGCCTCGAACTCCGCGCGCCGCCCGTGAAGCAACGCGCCCTCGAGCTGGGTCTTCGCGTCGAGCAACCGTTGAAGGTCAAAACACCGGACTTCGCCCGCCTCATCGCGGAGACGAACGCCGACGTCGCGCTCGTCATCGCCTATGGCCGCATCTTGCCGAAGGCCGTGCTCGAAGCGCCGCGCCGCGGCTGCATGAACCTCCACGCCTCGATCCTGCCCAAGTACCGCGGCGCTGCTCCGATCACGTGGGCGATCGTGAACGGCGAGCGCGAGACGGGCGTCTGTCTCATGCAGATGGACGAGGGCATGGATACGGGCCCGGTTTTCTCCACGCACCGGATCCCGATTGGCGAGGACATGACCGCCGACGAGCTTTACGTGCAGCTCGGCGAGCTCGCGGCGCGTGTCGTGCGTGAAGATCTTTTGCGCGCGGTATCCGGGGACCTCGTCGCGGCGCCGCAGGATCACGCGGCGGCGACGATGGCGCCGATGCTCGAGAAGGAGCACGGCCGCATCGATTGGTCGAAGCCTGCCCGCGTGGTGCACGATCACGTCCGCGGCATGACCTCGTGGCCCGGCGCGTTCACGACGTGCGCGGGCAAAGGGCTGAAGGTGCTCGCCACGAAGGTGGCCACCGAGCAAGGTGTGCGCGGCGCGCCCGGCGAGATCATCGCCGCGGACAAATGGGGCGCTGAGATTGCTTGCGGCGCGGGCACGATCACGCTCGTGCGCGGGCAACTCGAAGGACGGAAGCCTCTGTCCGCGCAGGAGCTCGTCGCGGGTCGCGCCCTCGCGAAGGGCATGATCCTCGGGGCTTAGCCAGCGCGCTTCTTCCGCTTCTTCTTCGCCGGCTTCGGCTTGGGCTCGCCGGCTTCGTCCTTCGTTCCGTCGGCGCCGCTCGGCGCCTTCGTCGCATCCGAGAGCTTCCCGGGATCGGCGCAGCAGCGGAAGCCGGTCTCGTAAAACGTGAATGACGGCTCGTGCGCGTCATTCGTCCCGCGACAGCCCGTCCACGGCTTCGCCCAGAACCCGCCCATCAGCGCGCCCGGGAACTTGCGCCCGGGCCGCGTCGCCACCCACTCCTCGACGTTGCCCATCATGTCGTAGATGCCGAACGGCGAGACGCAGCTGAGGTACGAGCCGCTCGTCGACCCTTGCCAGAGCTTTTCGAGCTCCTTCTTTTCGTCCTCGCCTCCGGCCGCGAGCGCCCGCGCGTCGAAGGGGCGCCACGCCTTGTCGCTGTTGCATTGCGTCCGGTTCACCTGCCAGCCGTACGCGAGCGGCCTGCGCTCGCCGCCCTCACAGGCGAGCTCCCACTCCTGCTCGGTGCAGACGCGTTTTCCGCGCTCGCCGCACCAGCGCTCGGCCATCCGGAACGACTGCATCACGAGCGGACGTGCGCCGCGCCGGTTCGGCGCCTCGAACTGGTCCATGCAGACGCGGACGTCCGTCCGGGGCCCTTCCTCCCCCGTCAGGCCCTCGAAATAAGCGAAGCAATGCGTAGTTTTCGCGTCCTTGCGAGGATCCACGCAGAGGTGCTGGATCTCGTCCGCGTGCGTGCCCGTGACGAGGCGCATGTCGCTCGGGCACTCGGGCGTCGGGCCTGGATCGAGCGAAGGCGCTGCGGGGACGTAGAGCAGGAAGGCAGCGAAGGACAACGTCGCGACGACCGGATCGAGCAAGCGGCGGACTCCCGGGCGCATGGTACCCGCCCCGGACGGGGGCGCTAGCCGTGGCGGGCTCTTCAAAAGCTCGGAGAACGCCCTACGGGACCCCCGTGGCCCCCGAGGGCGGATGAAATCTCCCGCAGAGGCCTGGCATGGGGCGTGCGTCGTGTCTACGTTGACCGCCGCCTCCGAGACCCCGCTCGGGCGCTGCTTGCTCCGCGGGCCTCGGGAGGACACATCAAACCGATTGACGCTATTCGTGAGCTGGCCTCTGTAGGGTCCAGCAATTGCCGCCGATGCCGGTCGGAGCTGCTCCCGTCCCGGGTAGCTTCGCAGAGGAGATCGTCTCATGTCGGAAAAGAAAAACCCGCCGAGTCAGCCGCGTTCCGAGGAGGAGGTGGTCTTCGGCGACGAGCTCCCGGTCCTCCCCATCCGCAACGCCGTGCTGTTTCCGGGAGCGGTCGCGCCGTTCGACGTGGGCCGTGAGAAGAGCGTCGCCCTCGTCGAAGACGTCGACAACCTTCCCGGGCCGGTGATCGCGATCTTCGCGCAGAGGGATCCGTCGACGGACGATCCCGCGGCCGAGGATCTTTACCCGGTCGGTTGTGCGGCCCGCGTCCTCAAGGCGCTCAAGCACAGCTCCGGCAACTACTCGCTCATCCTCCAGGGCCTGACGCGGATCCGTCTCGAAGGCGTGGTCACGATGTCGCCGTACATGAAGGCGAAGATCCGTCGCATCGACGAGCCCGCGACGGAGGACGTCGAGGCCGAAGCGCTCGCGATGAGCCTGCGTGACATCGCCAAGCAGGTCATCCAGCTGATGCCCGAGCTTCCGCGCGAGGCGGGCTCGCTGATCGACTCGATCCAGGCGCCGGGCGCGCTCGCGGATCTCGTGGCGGCGAACCTCGACGCGCCCGTCGAGGAGAAGGCGCAGCTCATCGAGACCGTGGACGTGAAGGAGCGCATCCGGAAGGTCCTGCGCCTGCTCACGCGCCAGCTCGAGATCCTCAAGATGCGCGAGCGCATCAACTCCCAGATCAAGGAGGAGATGGGCAAGAACCAGCGCGAGTACGTGCTCCGCCAGCAGCTCAAGGCGATCAAGGAGGAGCTCGGCGAGGACGACGGCGATCAGGGCGATCTCGACGGCCTCGAGGATCGCATCGCGAAGGCGAACCTGCCGACGGAGGCGGAGACCGTCGCGAAGAAGCAGCTCAAGCGCCTGCGCACGATGCAGGTGGGCTCGGCCGAGTACACCGTGGTCCGGACGTACCTCGACTGGATCCTCGACATCCCGTGGACGCAGTCGACGACGGACAACCTCGACATCTCGGCGGTGCGCAAGGTCCTCGACGAGGATCACTACGGCCTCGAGAAGGTGAAGAAGCGCATCCTCGAGTACCTCGCGGTGCGCAAGCTGAAGCAGGACAAGAAGGGACCGATCCTCTGCCTGCTGGGGCCTCCCGGCGTCGGCAAGACCTCGCTCGGGCGCTCCATCGCGCGCGCGCTCGGTCGGAAGTTCCACCGCGTCTCGCTCGGCGGCGTGCACGACGAGGCGGCGATCCGCGGCCACCGGCGCACCTACGTCGGCGCGCTGCCCGGCCAGATCATCCAGGGCATGAAGAAGGCGGGGACCGTGAACCCGGTCTTCATGATGGATGAGGTCGACAAGATCGGGCACGACTTCCGCGGCGACCCGTCCGCGGCGCTGCTCGAGGTGCTCGACCCGGAGCAGAACAACACGTTCGCCGATCACTACCTCGAGATCCCGTACGACCTGTCGCACGTGATGTTCGTGGCCACGGCGAACACGGCCGACCCGATCCCGCCTCCGCTGCGTGATCGTATGGAGATCCTCGAGATCCCCGGCTACACGCGTCGCGAGAAACTCGCGATCGCGCGGCAGCACCTCCTGCCGAAGCAGCTCTCGGATCACGGCCTCACGCAGGAGCAGCTCGAGATCACCGATCGTGCGCTCGAAGAGATCATCGATCGGTACACGCGCGAGGCGGGCGTCCGCTCGCTCGAGCGGCAGATCGCGAGCGTCATCCGCGGCGTGGCGGTGAAGGTGGCCGAGGGCGAGACGCAGAAGCGTCGCGTCGACAACGAGGACGACCTGCACGAGTTCCTCGGCGCGCCGAAGTACACGAGCGAGGTCGCCGAGCGCACGGCGGACACGGGCGTGGCCACGGGCCTCGCGTGGACGAGCGTGGGCGGCGAGATCCTCTTCATCGAGGCGACGCGCATGTACGGCACCGGCAAGCTGCAGCTCACGGGGCAGCTCGGCGACGTCATGAAGGAGAGCGCGCAGGCGGCGCTGTCGTTCGTCCGGACGAATGCCTTGAAGTACGGCATCCCGAAGGACTTCCTCGACAAGAGCGATCTGCACATCCACATCCCCGCGGGCGCGATGCCGAAGGACGGTCCGAGCGCGGGCGTGACGATGTTCACCGCTCTCGTCTCGCTCCTGACGGGCCTCAAGGTCCGGCACGACGTCGCGATGACGGGCGAGATCACGCTGCGTGGTCGCGTGCTGCCGATCGGCGGCCTCAAGGAGAAGGTGCTCGCGGCGCACCGCGCGGGGATCAAGCGCATCATCGTCCCCGAGCGGAACCGCGCGGACCTCGAGGAGGTGCCGAAGGAGGTCGTCGACGAGCTGCAGTTCTTCTTCGTGAGCCGCATGGAGCAGGTGCTCGAAGCGGCGCTCGAGTCGATGCCGCAGCCGGCGCCCGAGGGGACCGAAGAGGCGCGCGACGGCGAAAAGAAGGACGCCGAGAAGCAACCCACGGCCAGCAGCAACTGACGCGGGTTTGTCCGGAATGAACATCGGGGGCGGTGCTCCGCGCATCGCCCCCGATGTCTTTTGTGGCGTCGATCCCAGGCTCGCCCGACGTTCGCGGAGCGGGAGACCCGCGGCGGACAAAAATGTTAATGTGGCGGGCGGATGAAGCCCTGTCCTAGCTGTCAGTGGATGCTCAAGGACACGGACTCGGTCTGCAACATGTGCGGAGCGTCCGTGGGAGGTGGAGCAGGCGCGCCGGCGCCGCCCCCGATGGGTGGAGCGGGGGCCTATGCGCCTCCGGGGCCCCCGGGCATGGGCGGCTACCCCGCGCCTCCGCCGAAGATCAACCCCGGCGGGATGGCGCCTCCGCCGCCCGTCACGCCCGGGGCCTATCCGCCGCCGCCGATGGCCGGAGGCGGCATGCCAGCCGCGAGCGCGTTCTCGTCGGCCGACGCGGACGACAGCCCCATGCGCTCGCCCTGGGCGCGCGAGGCGCCGAAGCCCGCGCCGCAGCAGCCGATGGGCGCGCCGCCCGGGATGCCCGCGGCTCCGCAGTTCGGAGCGCCGCCCGCGCCCGGCGGGATGCAGCCCGGCGGGATGCAGCCCGGCGGGATGCCGTTCGGAGGAGCGCCGCTCGGCGCGCCGCCGATGGGTCCACCGCCGCAGGTGCCCGGCGCGCCTTCGTTCGGACAACCTCCGCCGATGGGGCAGCCCGCGCCGACGTTCGGCAACCCGGGCCTCGGCGGCGCGCCTCCGATGGCAGTGCCGCAGATGGCGCCGCAGATGGCGCCGCAGATGGCGGTGCCGCAGATGGCCGCGCCTCCGATGGCGCCTCCGATGGGCGTGCCGCAGATGGGCGTGCCGCAGATGGTGCCGCCGGGCGGCGTGGGCGCGATGCCCGCGGCGCCGCCGCGCCTGACGGGCCCAGGTCAGCTCGGCGGGCCTGCGCCGCCGCCGATGGTCGCGCCGCCGCCGATGGTGTCGCCGGGCGGGCTCGGGGGAGGCGGGATGGGGCAGCCGCCGATGGTCGCGCCGCCGATGGTCTCGCCGGGCTCATTGTCGGGTCCTGCGGCCGCGCCGCCGCCCGTGGTGACGCCGTCGGGGCAACGCGTGCTCGTCGGCTTCCTCGTGACGTTCCAGAACGATCCGGGCGGCAGCTTCTGGCCGATCCACAGCGGCCGCACGCAGCTCGGCCGGAGCGGCGGGGACAGCGGCGTGGACATCGCGGTTTCGGACGGCAGCACGTCGTCGCGCCACGCCACGATCCACGCCGATCCCGCGACGGGTCAGGCGTTCGTCGAGGACGACAACTCGCGCAACGGTACCTTCCTGAACGAGCAGAAGCTCGTGCCCGGCGATCGCCGCCAGCTCCGCGACAACGATCGGCTGCGCCTCGGCAGCACGACGTTCGTGGTCAAACTGCTCGTGTCCTGAAGGAATCGAACGAACCGCGCGCGTGGGGCGAACGTGCACCACGCGCGCGGTTTTGCGTTTCAGGGCATGCCGCCCGCGCCGCCGGCACCCGCATCGGGAGGCGTGCAGATCGGGCCATCGCCGACGCACCGGCGGATCCCCATGCCGCCGTCGAGCGCGGCGCAGTTGTTCGATTCGCAGTCGGAGTTGATGTAGCAGGGGTCGCCGTTGCAGCAGCCCTTGCCGCAGAGCACGCCGCAGTCGATCGCGGGCTCGCCCTCGTCCTGGACGCCGTTGGCGCAGGTGTTCGGCGCGCTCGGGATGCGGCACTTGAAGTACTCGACGACGTCGGGCGCCGCGCCTTCGAGCTCGCCCGTGGCCGGCGGGAAGAAGACGCGGAAGAGCACGTACCCTTCGATGCCCACGCCGCCCGGCTTCGACTCGAACTCCGCGCGCGGAAAGAGCCCCGCCACATTCGCCTCGTCCGGCGCGTTGTCCTTCGTGCCGTCGCATTTGGCGAGCTGAAGCCGGTTGAAGCGATGGCTCTCTTTCCGCGTGGCCGTCGAGCACGTGACGTCGACGAGCTCGCGCTCGGTGACGGGTTTGACCGCGAAGCTGCCGCCGCAGATGGGATCGGTGCTGTCGATGCAGCTCGTGCCGCTATCCGGCAGACCGCCGTCACCGAGGGGTGTGACGACGCCGTTCTCCGCGATGCTCACGGGCTCGACCGAGACAGCCATGGCGCCGTCCGCGCCGAACGCGCCCGCGCCGCACACGGTGCCGTCGCCGCGGATCATCCCGAAGGACGCGGTCGTGATGGGGAAGTCGGCGATGTCGAGCGGCGGATCAAAGATGACCTGCCCGCCCTCGGGGCCGTCGAGCACACACGTGTCGAGTTTGTCTCGCTTGAGGAACGAGCCATCCCGCGCGCTGCCGAGACCCTTGGTGCCGCAGGTGGTCGTGATGTCGGCGTAGAACTGGCGGTAGCAGTTTTCCTCGTCTCCCAGCCACCCGCAGAGATCCTCGATCTTGTCTTCGGAGCTGCAGGCGGCGAGGTACGTGCCGATGGCGGTCGTGATGGCGGTGAGGGCAAAGGCGAGCCGGAAGCGCATGCATCGAGTCTACGTGAACGACGCACATCCGGACTACATCCGCGCGCGCTCTTCCCGTCTCGCGTTTCCTTACGCGGGGAGGGCGGAGGCGCTCAGAGCTCGGTGTACGGGCCCGGGACGCCGTACACGTCGTCGGTGCCCGTGTACGCGAACATGCCCCAGCAAACGAGCTTGTGCTTGAGCGCGAAGGCGACCGACTCGGAGAGGCTCGTCTTCGGCGCCAGGACCGCGAGGTTCGACCGGCGTACGCCCCACCAGCCCGGGCCGTGATCGAGCAGCGACTCCTGCAGATCACGCGTGGCCGCGAAGTGGTCGTCGAGGACCGCGAGGCGGAGGCGCACGAACTGCTGCGGCTCCCCCTCCTTCTTTTCGCCCGTGGGGAAGTCGAACCAGTAGAGGTTGTCGCGCGCCTTCTTGGGCTCGATCTTGAGCCCCTGGGTCTCCAGGAAACGCGCGAGATCCTCCGGCCCGAGCCGCTGCGTGACCGGGTGGATGTCCATCCCCTTGCAGACGTCGTCCTTGATGACGAAGCCGTTCAGCGAAACGCTGGGGTCCGCCTCGCCCTCCGGCGTCGTCAGGTGCTCGTCCGGCGAGGGCAAATCGCTCGGATAGTCGATGCCAGCCTCGAGCCCGACGCAGCCGAAGCCGCCGAGCGCGAGGGCGAGGGATAGAAGGACGCTACGTTCTGCGAGATACGTCACGGTGCACTCCCCACGCGCCGCGCGAGCGACGCCGGATCCTGGCATCAGCATTGTCCACAGCCGCCCCGATCATTCAACGGTCTCGGCGAGATGGCCAAACTCATGAGCGATCATTTGGCCCCGCGACCAGGGTATCCTAAGTTAACCGTGATGAGGCCCGTCGACCTCGCTGCCCCCAAGCGTAACTCTCTTCGCCGCCTGGCCGTCGTGCTGGGCGCGCTGACCTTGCCCCTCGTCTCGCTCGGCTGCGGTGGTTCGCCCACTGCGCCCCAGCGCGACGACGTGTTCTACCTGCACGGCAGCGGGGTCATCGACAAGAACCAGAGCTACGAAGTCTATTTCCCGAAGCTCAACGCCGACGAAAACGAGCGCCTCCCGCGCCGCGTCGGCGTCGGC
This sequence comes from Polyangium sp. y55x31, assembly GCF_029946505.1. Lineage (GTDB taxonomy): Bacteria > Myxococcota_A > Polyangia > Polyangiales > Polyangiaceae > Polyangium. The sequence continues at coordinate 768,399 of NZ_JARZHG010000002.1, read as the reverse complement.
GTGCTCGAGGGTGACGTGCGCCTCGCACGCCCGATCGACTGGTACGTGCGCGACGCGGACTACTCCCCCGGTCAGCGCTTCATCTCGTACCAGTCGCCGCGCCAGTTCCTCTTCTCGATCTACGAGCGGATCGATCACCCCGAGGACACGTGGCCCGACGTGATGAAGCGCTACGAGCGCGACTGCGAGGAGCAAGGCGCGCAGATCCTCGCGGGCCGGATGCCCGTGGCGACGGCGAACGCGCAAGCACGAAGCTACATCGTGAAGACGCGTGTCCCGGCGAAGCCGGCGTACCATTCGTACGCGCACGAAATTTTGATCCGCAGCGACAATCGCCTCCTGCTCGTGCAGGTCGTTCACGGCGAGAACATCGAGTCGGTCGCCGACGAGATGGCGACGGCGCTGCGAAGCATGCTCGTCTACTGACGGACGCCCTCACCCCCAACCCCCTCTCCCTCGCGGGAGAGGGGGTAAGAAGCGTCGTTCCTGAGAAACCTCTGAAAGAGGCCTCGGAACGAAGCGCTCGGGGCAGCGGAGCGAAGTGAAGCTGAAACGAGCGCGCGGGGGGTTAGGGGGGCAGAGGAAGGCCCGGCGATTTTCGCGCAGCGAGAATCGCTTCAGGGCCGACCGGAGCCCCCCTAGTAGGGCAGCGGCGGCGGGTCGAGACGCTCTTCTTCTTCGTCGTCTCCCTGGCCGGTTTTCTGAGGTTTGTCGTTCAGCGGTACTTCGATCACGAAGTTTTGCCCGACGGGCCCGCCGAGCCACGTGGTTCGCGCGAGCGTGGACGCGCGCGGGGATGCGAGCTGGAAGCGCGGCGCGTCTTCGGTCGCCACGTGCAGCTCCAGCATCGCGTCGCATGCGCCGCGCGTCAGCGTGTCGACCGCGGCCTTGAGGACCGATCGGTTCGAGCCGCCCGGCAAAAACGAGATGTATTCGTCGTACTTCAGCGGCCCGAGCTTGATCTTGAACCGGCCCGTCCCGTCGTAGACCCATCGGCCGATCGTCAGGCTCTCGCCGAGCTGATGGTTCGCCACGCCCATCTTGTTGCGCAGCGGTTTCTCCAGCAGCGTCCAGTGCCCGACGAACTGCTCGATGTCCACGCCCATGCTGCCGAAGATGTCCTTCAGCACCACCTCGAGACCACGCGCGCTCCGGGACTTCGTCGCGAGCAGCGGCGCGTAACGAAGGTAGAGGAACCGGTGCAGCGGGCTCTTGTGCTCGCGGAATCCATCGACGCCCGCCGCGCAGAGCAGGCGCCGCGTGAACGGGTCGTCGCCCTTCTTCCGGTAGCCGACCGAGTGCCGGTACTTCGTGAACGCCCGGTAAAACAGCGACAGCAGGCGATGGTTGAAGACGTCGAGGAACTCGCGCTTCGGCTGCGGACCACCCTGGTAGTCCTCCTGCGCGAGATCCTCGACGTAGTACGTCGGCAGCGGCGAGACCGAGCCGTAGAGCCCGAGGAAGCCCGCCGTGATGCGCGCGCGCTCGACCTCGTCGGGGTACTTCGTCGACTTGAGCTCGCTCACGTCCGTCGACGCGAAGATCAAGCTCGTGTCCGCGCGCAGGCGGATGCGCTCGGTCGCGACGGGCCCGAGCTGGCCCACGGGCGCGCTGCCCGGGAAGAGGCGCTCGAGGATGTAGACGAGCCGGAAGAACGAGTAGCGACGCGCGCTGTGCTCGAGCTCGGCCATCTTGGCCGCGATCATGGCCTTCGCCTGCCGCTCCGGATCGGGCGACGGCGCGAACGCCGCGTCGGGTTTGCCCCCGCCGCTCAGATCAGGTTCAGGCTGCCGCTCTTCGGCTCCCATCGATAAACCACGCGCGTATTGGTGCCGGTGACGCTGAGCTGCGTGAAGGAGTTGAGCGAGACGTACGCCGCGAGCATCTCGTTGAGAATGCTCGCGAAGAGATACATCTCGCCTTCACCCGCGAAGCCCCCTTCGTCGAGCTCGACCTCCGTCGCCACGCCGCGCACGGGCGCGCCGCGGTAGAGCCGATCCGTGGGGCGGACGCGGATCGACTTGATCGCCTGCATGCGGAGCTGGTTCGCCCGCGCCGCCTGACGATCGATGAGCGCGGGGAAGTTGTAGATCTCGAGGACGGACCGGAGCACGTCGAGCTCCGTGATCGAGCGATAACTCATCGCCATGTGCGAGAGCACGCGCCACTGAAGCTCGCGGCCCATCGGCGGAGGCAAAGGCGCGGTCACGCCCGTGACGTTCGTGAAGCTCGCGACCGCGGGCGACGTCGCCGTCGGCACGCGCAGATCGCCGACCTTGAGCTGCGCCGGGAGGCGCCGGTTCGTGCACGTCGCCTCGATGCTGATGACGTCGAACTCCGGGATCGCCGCGCCGTCCTGCGCCGAGCCGAACGAGACGTAGATGTCCACGCCGTCGCCGATCGCCGCGGGCTTGATGTGCGTCTGGTAAAAGACGCCGCGTGACGAGGCCTCGGGATCGAGCTCGTGCTCGAACGAGAAGAACGGCGGGATCTTCACGCGCTGGCTCGTGCGCCGCGCGATGCCGATCACGTTCTCGATGCTGTAGAGCTCGTACGCGACCGGCGTCGAGCCCGCGGGCCGCGCGAGGTACTCGTACTTGCTCGGATCGGGCTTGATCGGATCACTCGAGTGCTCGAACAGGTTCACGACCGGCGAGCAGAAGAGCCGGAAGTTCTCCTTCGACAGACGCGTCCCCGCGGGCAGCCCGTCCTTGAACTGGATCAGGATCGCGAACCGGTCGCTGAGTTTGTCCGCGGGCATCGCTTCGAGGCCCTGGATCTCGAAGAACGCGAACTTCTGCGGGAGCGTGAAGTACTCCTGGAGCAGCCGGAAGCCCGCGTAGACCGTGGGCGGGTAGGGGATCAGCGCCTCGTCCTCGTCGAACCCGACGAGTTTTACGTTGCGCGCAGGCAAGGTCGCGAGCGTGGTGTCGCGGCCCGCGGCGTCGACCGCGCAGAGCGCGACGGAGTCGACGTGCGCGCCGAGCCAGACGCGGACGTCGTCCTGGAGCCTGCGCTCGCCGTGGATGTAGAAGCGGATCCGCGAGAGCGCGAGCGCCGCGAGCGCCGCGCCGCCCGTCACCTTCACCTCGATGCGCAGCGACTGCGCGAGCTGCGCGCCCGTCTCGACGCGGACGTCCTCCACGGTGAGCGGCAAGAGCTCCACGTCCTGCGTCGTGCGGAATCGACACGAAACACCGTCGACGGGCACCGAGCCGACCTCGGCGTGCCGCGCGACGATGAGTTTTTCGCGGACCACGTTCGGCAGCGGCGTGAACTCCACGATCGACGTCGCCGGGATCTGCCGCAGGTAGTGCGGGAAGAGCAGCGACGCGACCGAGTGGATGACCTCGGGCAGCTCGTCATCGAGCTTCTGCCGGATCTTCCCCGTGAGGAACGCGACGCCCTCGAGCAATCGCTCGACGTCCGGATCTGCCCCGCGCTCCGCGAGCATCGGCGCGATCGCGGGGTACGCCTGCGCGAACTCGCGCCCGAGCTCGCGCAGGTAGGATAGCTCGTCCTGGTAGTACTTGTTGAACATGGGGCCCGACGCCGAACAGTCGACCGTTCCGGAGAGGCAGTGTCAACGATCGTGAAGAGGTTCGCGCCTCCGCGAACCGATCAGCCGACCTTGACGTTGCCGCTCTGATCCACCGAGGTGCTGAACCGGAGCCCCGTACGCCGTCCGTCCGGGTAGTGAAGCTGCCCCGTGATCTCGAACTCGAGGTACATGGTCCCCATGACCTCGTTCTTGATGTGCCGCACCTGCACGTTCTTCAGCCGCGGCTCGTATTGCTGAATGCTGTTCTTGATGGCGCGCTGCACGATGCCGACCGCGTCGGGAAAGTCGTGCAGCATCTCCGACACCTCGATCAGCCCATAATCCGGGCAGGTGAGCGAGCTGCCCTGCCGCGTGTTCAGCATCCGCGCGAGGTGCGTGATCACCGCCTGCTCGAGGTCCTGATCCTTCCACGTGTGCCTCTCCAGCGAGTGCGGGTTGGCCGCGTGGGCGATGCGCGTGAGCAGCGAGGCTGCCATGGGACCATTCTACCCCCCGCCCCGCTCGACCAGAAGCCCCCAATGCCCGCGCCGCGTCTCCTCCCTCGAAAGGGCTCGCCGGCATTGTATCAAAGGTCACCTGCCTTCGCGCCGGGGTGCGTTGTCGGGGTTCGCGCCGCACGTCGTGCGCGGGGGGGCCACAGGGAATTTTCGTGGCAGGCGCCTTGCGTGATACGAAATGAGGCGTGAAGCCGTCTCTTCAAGACCGCCCGAACCAAGCGAAAACGGCGCGCCGCGGGAGCCTCGCCGCGCTGGCGCTGGGGATCGCCTCCACGATGGGCTGCGGCGCCGCGCCCGAGCAGCCGCACCTCGAAGCCAAGACGCGCGAGCAGACGCCGATCGCGGTGTGCACGCAGAAGCTCTCGCCGCTCGGCGGGGGCCGCGGCAAGGCCGTGGTGCGCACGCTCGAGCCGGATCAGTGGGCCGAGGTCGCGTTCCCCGGGTTCAACGCGGACAAGGGGTTGAACCCGACCGACGTCGACTGCACGGGGCACTACGCGTTCGCGAACGAGTCGCTCCGCGGCGGCATCTCGGAGAAGGGCTGGCCGCGCAAGCTCGACGTCGAAGAGGTCGACGTCCGCTCGGGCCCGAACGGCCTGCGCACGCTCTGGTACCGCGTGCTCAAGTTTGAGAACGGCGACGAGGGCGGCCCGATCATCCTCGCGCGCGCGGTCGACGATCGCGCCGAGATCTACGCGATCGGAAGCTTCCGCGGGCCCGCGAAGTCGCAGATCACGCCGGTTCGTCTCGGCGACGACAACCTCGTCGTGGCGGAGGCGAAGCGCTGCCCCGATCCCGATGACTGTCGCAAACAGGCGCACATGTTCCTCGCGCGTCGCGGGCGCTTGATCGAGGCGGCGAAGGTCGACATCGAGCGCGTGCAGGTGCTGCCGTCGGTCACCGAGCGTGGGCTCTACGCGCGGTATCAGCTTCGAACGGACGTCAGCTACAAGCCGAACGGGATCCAGCTCCTCGAGCAGGTGAAGGTGAGCATCATCCACTACGAGGATCCGAACCGGGACAGCGACCGCGCGCTGCGCAAGGTCGAGTTCTCGCGTTTCCTCAAGGTGGAGCGCGACGCGTTGTTCTCGTCGAACGACCCGCTCTGGGAGCGCGTCGTCGGCCAGGATTGATCAAGAGGGTGCGGCCTCGATGGGCCGCACATTGATCAAGAGGGTGCGGCCTCGATGGGCCGCACCCTACGTCCCTCACTCCGTTTCACTTCGTTCGGGACTACCCGGCGTAGGTGCCGCTGGTTCGCTGGTCGGGCCGCGGTAAGCTGGGAGAACGTTGGTGCTCCGAAGATTGGAGCACCAACGTCTTCCTGTTTTACCAGCAGAAGATCGCGTTGCCGTAGCCGCAGGAGGGGCGTTGGAGGAGCGCGTAGGCGCCGCCGACGAGCAGGCCGCTGAAGAAGCCCGCGAACGTGCCGGCGATGATCTGGTTCGAGGTCTCGTAGGGCAGGGTCGCCGTGCCGAACTCGTCCACCGCGGGCGACTCCACGCCGCGGCCGACCGACGTCAGGATCGAGGCCACGAGCGGCACGCCGATGTTGCCGATGAACGAGCCCGCGTTGAAGCGGCCCTTCGAGTACTTGATCGTGTCGACGAGGAAGATGCCCGTGCCGACGCCCGTCGCGCCCCACGACGCGAAGGCGTGCGTCGAGGGCCCGCCGAACGTCTCGCAGCCCGAGTCCGTGTTCGCGACGAGCGTCTGATCCACGGTGCAGCCGGGGCGCGGATACTGGAGCGCGTTGCGGATGGGGCCGTCGACGAGGAACGTCGCGGCGGCCATCGTCATCGCCGGGGCGAACATCGAGAAGTGCCAGCGGCCCTTCCAGCCGACCGTCGACTCGGGGTCGCTGTAGTACACGCGCGGCATGAGAAAGACCGTGCCGGCGCCGACGCCGAGCATGACGTGGCTCACCGTGCCCCACGTCTCGTCGCGCGGTGCGATGGCCGGGACGCCGGTGGTCTGGGCAGATGCCTCCGTGGAGTAGGCGAAGGAGGCTGAGACGAGGCCCAACGTGGCCAGAACGATCTCCCTGATACGCATTCGGATGAGCCTTCCGTATCCGCGCCCCGCGATGCGGGCGCGGCTCATCGTTTGAGCTGGTTCGGCGAGAGGGTGAAGCGGCCGCGGTTCTTCGCACCCGCATCGCCGGTGGATTTCTCGTCATCCCCGGCAGTCGCAGCGTACGCGCGCGAGAACTGCGGGCCAAAAATAATCAGGAAGGTCTCTTTCTGTTCTCCCGCGTAGTCGCCGTGGACGACCTCGTAGAGCTTCCAGAGAGCCTCGAATTTGTTCGAGAATAGGCCGCCCCTCTTGCCGCGACGCTCGAGCTCCTCCTCGATCGTCTTCGGCGAGAGCTTCGTGAGCAGCGAGCGCACGCCTTCCATCACGCCGTTGATGAGCGCGACCTGGTGGCTCATCACGTCGACGAAGATGTCCTGGAGCTGCCGCGGCGCGTCCGGTCCGCCTTGCGGGCCGAGCAGCACGTTGCCGAGCTCCTTCTCGTCCTTCGCCGAGGCGACGCGATCGTTTTCGTCCGGCGTCACCTCGCGCGCCAGCATCTCGGCCTCGAACTCCTGGTAGCCGTTCCGCAGGCTCACGAAGCACTTGAGGAAGACCTCCATCGCGTCGCGCAGCTTGCGGCCGAACGTCAGGACGCTCTCGACGTCTTCGATCGGCTTCGAGCCCGGCGCGAGCGTGCGCGCGAGCTCGATCATCGCCGCGTGCGCGGCCTGCGCGGGGCTCGGCTCGCCGAGCATGCGCGGATCGACGCCGTAGTACTGCGAGAGCTTCTGGAAGTCCTGCTCGGCCGCGATGGTCGGCTGCTCCATCGCGACGCGCTTCAGGTAGTTCTGCCGCACCTCGGGCGAAAGACGCGGCAGGTGATCGTAGATCACGCGGTAGACGCCGCCCCAGGCCGCGCGGTAGGCCTCGACGTAGGGGTGGAGCTGCCGCACGTAGGCGTCCTCGGCGCCGGGCGTGATCGGCTTCTGCTGCTGCCTCCACGAGGCGGCGGCGTTGCCCGATTGCTCCTGCGCGAAGTCGAGGACCGTCCCGTCTTTCGGGGCCTCGCGTTTCTTCGGCGCCGCGTCGATGAGCTGCATCCGCATCACGATCGGGCCGATGGTCAGCTCCGGCGTGCTCGTGACGTCCGTCGGCGTGTCGCGCGTGAGGCGCCGGCCCGCGAACACGGTGCCGTTCGTCGAGCCGAGATCCTTGACGATGATCTGCCGGTCGCGGACGTCGATGGCCAGGTGGAACTGCGAGACGTACGGCCGATCGATGTGCAGGTCGTTGAGCTGGTTTCTGCCGATGCGGATGGGGAAGCGCTCGAATGTGACGTCGAAGCTTTGATTGGCCTGGGTATCGATGACCCGGGCCACGAGCGCCAGCGGCATGCGGGCGAGACTAGCAGACAGTGTCCCGGGACCAGAAGTAGCGGGCGACGATCGCGCGAAGCCTCGTGACGATCCCGCCAGCGTCGCCGCAGCGCGGTGCGTCGCCCCGTTGACGGGCCTCGGGGTGGGCCGCCCCTGTTTTTTGACACCTTTACCTACATCATGCGACCCTGACCGACATGAGCCTCCTGCACAGGATTCCGCCCCTCGTTTCGGCCCTCGCGTTTGGGTACGGCGTGGGGATGAGCGCGCCGGACGCGGCTCTAGCGCCGGTCCAGGCCGCCGTGGTGGCGGTCGCGCCGACGCCGGGGGCGCGTCCCGAGGCCGGGCAGGTGCCGCTCGTCGTGGATCCTTCGCGGGCGCCGCTCCGGACCGAGCCTGCGCGGGGCGGGGTCACGGCGGCGCGGATGGGCGGGCCGGAGTCGCAGCAGCTCGGCAGGCTGCGCGAGGTCGAGATGCGCGAGGCGATGCGCGGCGAGCAGTCTTCGCTCGATCGGCCGATGTACTCGCGTCCGCCGCGGCTCAACTCCGACACGGCGGAAGGGGAGGGGGCCGAGGTCGACGATCTCGACGTGGCCGGCGCGGAGGCGCTCTCGCGGCTGCAGCTCCCGGATCTGAAGGTGTCGATCACGCGGCGCACGTTGAAGTACGTCCGCTTCTTCACGCGGACCGATCGGGGCCGCGGGATGTTCGAGACCTGGCTCAAGCGCAGCGGCCGGTATCAGGACCTCATCCAGGGCGAGCTTCGCGAATGGCGTTTGCCCGAGGATCTGATCTGGGTCTCGATGATCGAGAGCGGGTTCGACGCGCGGGCGAAGTCGCCGGCGGGGGCCGTCGGGCTCTGGCAGTTCATGCCGGCGACGGGCGCGGTGTACGGGCTCGTGCAGAACAAGCACGTCGACCAGAGGAAAAACCCGAAGCTCGCCTCGCGCGCGGCCGCGCACCACCTGCGTGATCTCTACATGCGCTTCGGCAACTGGGATCTCGCGCTCGCGGCCTACAACATGGGCTACGAGCAGCTCCTCGATCGGATCGATCGATACGGCACGGCCGACTTCAACGAGCTCGCGCGGCAGGAGGCGCTGCCCACGGAGACGGCGACGTACGTCCCGAAGATCGCGGCGGCGGCGCTCATCGCGAACAACCTGGAGCGTTTCGGGTTCGATCAGGTCGAGCTCGTGCGTCCCGTCGACGCCGCCGAGATCGCGGCGCCGCCCGGTTTGTCGCTCAAAACGCTGGCCAAGGCGGCCGGCGTGCCGCTGAAGACCGTGAAGCAGCTCAACCCGGATCTGCTCGGCGATAGGCTGCCGCCGGGGCGGGGCGACTTCCTCGTGAACGTGCCGGCCGAGTCGCTCTCGCGGGCGCATACGATGCTGCCCGTGCTGCTCCAGACCGAGCCGATCGTGACCGAGGACGCGACCGTGCTCGATCCGGTCGATCTCATCGGCGGGCGCGATTTCGTGCGGCGTCGCGCGGCGACGCGGGACAATGACAGCCTGCTCTCGCTCCTGCCTTCGTACAAGAAGCGGCGCGCGCTCCGGGATCCGGTCGAGGAGCTCGCGGCGCAGGCGGGCGTGAGCCCGGACGACGACGAGGGCGACGAGGAGCCGTTCCGGCCGAGCAAGAAGCGCGCGGGGCGCAAGACGCTTCTTTACAAGGTTGGTCCGGGCGACACGCTCATCGGAATCGCGCGTCAATTCGCGATGGATGTGGAAGACGTGGCGCGGGAAAACCGGCTCGGCGAAGAGGACAAACTCCGCGCAGGATCCATTTTGAGGCTCCGCGTCAAGCCCGGCGTGCTCGGTGCGCTCGATCTCGGCGCGGCCGAGGGAGGTGAGGCGGGCGCCAAAGCCGAGGAAGCGCAGCGTCGCATCATCGATCCAGGTACGAGCGCGAACGCGAGCGCGAGCAAAGATAAGGACAAGGGTCCTTCCGACGCAGCGCGCGGTACCGAGAAGACGGAAACGCAAAAGGGTCGCGGCGAAGGAAGGAAAGGCTCGCGGGGCCGATCCCGCGGGTGACGTCGGGCCCCGGGTCCTTGTAGGATGCCCGGGCCATGATGCTCGTCGAAGCCAAATCCATCATCAAGCGGCTCACCAAAGTCTGCACTGCTGCGCTCGAGGCGGCGGTCGTCCAATGCGTCAATGCTCGGCATTACGAGGTGACGGTCGAGCACTTGCTGCTCGCGCTCCTCGACGACGCGAACTCCGACATCGCGTTCATCGTGATGCACTACGACCTGGATCCCGCGCGCCTGCGGCAGGCCCTGCAGAGGAGCCTCTCGGATTTGCGCACGGGCAACGCCGGCAAGCCCGTCTTCTCCCCGACGATGCTCGAGTGGATGCAGGACGCGTTCGTCGTCGGGTCGATGGAGTACGGCTACACGAAGGTGCGCAGCGGCGCCCTCTTCGCGCGGCTCGTCAACCAGCCGACGCGGTACTCGATGAGCGGCATCGGCGCGCTGCTCGAGGGCATCTCGCGCGAGGACGTCAAGAACAACCTCCCCAAGATCATTTCGGGATCGAAGGAGGACGCGGAGACGGCCCCGGTCGCGCCGGGCGCGGCGGCGGGCGGCGCGGCGGGCCCGGGCGGGCTGCCGCAGGGCGCGGCGAGCGCGTCGGCGGATTCGGCTTTGGCGAAGTACTGCGTGGACTACACGGGCCGCGCGCGGGCCGGCCAGATCGACCCGATCTTCGGCCGTGAGGGCGAGATCCGGCAGATGATCGACATCCTCGGCCGTCGCCGGAAGAACAACCCGATCATCGTCGGCGACAGCGGCGTCGGCAAGACGGCCCTCGTCGAGGGCATGGCGCTCATGATCGTGAACAACCAGGTCCCGCCGATCATGCAGGGCGTGGAGATCCTGGGCCTCGATCTCGGCCTCCTCCAGGCCGGCGCGGGCGTGAAGGGCGAGTTCGAGAACCGCATGAAGCAGGTCATCTCGGAGATCAAAGGCTCGCCGAAGCCGATCATCCTGTTCATCGACGAGGCGCACACGATCATCGGCGCCGGCAATCAGCAGGGCGCGGGCGACGCGGCGAACCTGCTCAAGCCCGCCCTCGCGCGCGGCGAGCTGCGCACGATCGCGGCCACGACCTGGGCCGAATACAAGAAGTACTTCGAGAAGGACGCGGCGCTCGCGCGGCGCTTCCAGCCCGTGAAGGTCGACGAGCCGAGCGAGGCGGTCGCGATCACCATGATCCGCGGCCTCCGCCCGAAGTTCGAGGAGGCCCACAACGTCATCGTCTCGGACGAGGCCGTCGTCGCGGCCGTCAAGCTCTCGGCCCGCTACATCTCGGGCCGCCTCCTGCCGGACAAGGCGGTCGATCTCCTCGACACCTGTTCGGCGCGCGTGAAGATCGCGCTCCAGCAGAAGCCCGCGCAGGTCGAGGACATCGAGGTCCGCATCGACACGCTCACGCGTGAGCTCGAAGCCCTGAAGCGCGACCGCGACGCCGGCCTCACGATCGAGGAGGAGCGCGTTCAGACGCTCGAGGACCGCATCGCGAAGTCGAAGGTCGAGCTCGAGAACACGCGCGTCGCCTACGACCGCGAGTCCGAGGGCGCGAAGAAGGTGCTCGAGGCGCGCAAGCGCATGGACGAGGCGAAGTCGACCGAGGAGAAGGACGCGATCCGCCGTGAGGTCGTGGCGGCGATCAGCGAGCTCCACAAGAGCCAGGGCGAGGTGCCGCTGCTCCGGCCCGACGTCGACGAGGCCATGGTCGCGGCCGTCGTCAGCGCCTGGACGGGCATCCCCGTCGGCAAGATGGTGGCCGACAGCGTCAAGGCGCTCGTCGAGATGGAGTCGCGCCTGAACACCCGCATCAAGGGCCAGAAGTACGCCCTCGAGACGGTCGCCAAGGAGCTCCGTGCAGCGCGCGCGGGCCTGAAACCGCAGAACACGCCGATGGGCGTTTTCCTCTTCGTCGGCCCGTCCGGCGTCGGCAAGACGGAGACGGCGCTCGCGCTCGCGGACATGCTCTTCGGCGGCGAGCGCATGATGGTCACGATCAACATGTCCGAGTTCCAGGAGAAGCACACGACCTCCCGGCTCATCGGCTCGCCGCCCGGCTACGTCGGGTATGGCGAGGGCGGCATGCTGACCGAAGGCGTGCGCCAGCGGCCCTACACGGTCGTCCTCCTCGACGAGTGCGAGAAGGCGGATCCGGACGTGATGAACCTGTTCTACCAGGTGTTCGACAAGGGCATGCTCACGGACGGCACGGGCCTGCTCGTCGACTTCAAGAACACGGTCATCATCATGACCTCGAACCTCGCGACCGATAAGATCACGAACCACGTGGTCTCGGCCTGGGAGGAGAACCGCGAGCCGGTCATCCGCGAGATCTACGAGGAGATCAAGCCGACGCTCTCCGCGCACTTCAAGCCCGCGCTCCTCGCGCGTATGACCGTGGTCCCGTACATCCCGATCTCGCCCGCCGCGCTCGGCGAGATCACGCGCCTCAAGCTGAACGGCCTCGTCGATCGCCTGAAGAAGAGCCAGAAGATCGACGCGACGTACTCGGATCGCATGGTCGATCTCATCGCGAGCCGGTGCACCGAGGTCGATACGGGCGCCCGCAACATCGACCACATCCTGCGCGCGTCGCTCCTGCCGATGCTGTCGCAGGAGATCCTCACGAAGATGGCCGAGGGCGTGATGCCGAAGAAGCTCTTCATCGACATCGACGATCAGAAGAACTTCACGGCGACGTTCCCGGAGTGACCGCGTAATACCCGCTCGGGGTCAAGGCCCCTCTCGCGGTTGGCGAGGGGGGCCTTTTGGTTTTTGCGCCGACGCTTTCGGCAAAAAGCTAGGCCACTCGCCACGCCTTCCGATAAAAAGGAGGGCCATGGCGGCCTCAGCGTCCACCACCTCCTGGAAACGCAAGCGCGCGGCCCTGGCCCTTGCCTCTCTCTCTTTTCTCGGGCTCGGGCTCGGCGCGCTCTCCTCGTTTGCGATCGGCTGCGGCTCCGGGGCCCCGCCGCCCGCCGCGGCGAAGCCGTGCGACGTTCAGATCGTCACGCTCCGCATCTACGCCGCGGACAACATCAACCCGAACGAGAACCAGAACCCGCGCCCCGTCGTCATCCGGCTGTATCAGCTCAAGGACGAGATGCGGATGCAGAACGCGACGTACGACGAGGTCCTCCTCTCCGACAAGGAGGTCCTCGCCGACGACATCGTCAAGATGGACGAGGTCAGCGTTTTCCCGAACGATCTCGTGGAGGTGAAGTTCGAGCGCGCGAAGGAGGCGAGCACGCTCGGAGGCGTCGCGCTCTTCCACAGCCCGAAGGGGCAGAGCTGGAAGACGTTCTACGCATTTCCTCTGATGCCGGGCGAGGCCCAGTGCGGCGGCCGTGAGAGCGACGCCGGTGCGCAGGCCGACCCCAAGACTGCCTTCTTCGTCGAGTCCACGAAGATCGACAACGGCAGCGAATTCGACGAATCGATGTTCCCGAACGCGACATCGGTCCGCAGGGTCAACCTCCCCAAGGCGTCGGGCGGCAACGCTCCGCCGAAGGCCGCTGCCCCGGCCCCCTAGGGCCGCGCGGCGAGTTCTGATAAGACTGACCGGGCGATATGATCCACCCGCGCAAGCCCGTCTGGACCGAGGGGCTCTTCATGACCCCTCAGCATCTTCAGCAAGGGGACCAGTACCACGAGTCGCTGCTCCAAGCGCGTACCAACGCGCTCTTGAGTTATCCGTGGGGCGTGACGGGCGTGCAGTTCGACGAGCGCGCCCTCGCCGCGGGACAACTCAAGCTCGTCAAGTGTCACGGCTTCTTCCCCGATGGCACGCCGTTCTTCGTCGGTGATCGCGGCGAGGACGTGGTCGAGGCGCGGCCGCTCGAGGGCGTGTTCCCGGCGGCGCTCGAGGCGCTCGACGTCTTCGTGGCGATCCCGAACGTGCGCGAGACGCATCCGAACGTCGCGCTCGATCCGGCGAAGGCGAACCCGGCGATCCGGTTCGTCGCGGCCACCACGACGGTCCCGGACATGACGACGGGCCGCAACGACACCTCGGTCGTTTGGGCTCGTTACAACCTCCGCATCCTCTTCGGCACCGAGCCGCGCGACGCGTACCAGACCGTGCGGATCGGACAGCTCGTGCGGGATCGGACCGGCGCGATCGTCCTCAAGAAGAGCTTCATCCCGCCGATCCCGCACATCGGCAGCTCCGACCACATCATGTCGGGGATGCGGCGCATTCTCTCGGCGATGGTGGGCAAGCAGAAGTCCCTCGCCGAGGGGCGCAGGTTGCGCACGGCGGCGTCGGTCGACTTCCAGTTCTCCGACACGGCGAAGTTCTGGATGCTCCACACGCTGAACGCGTTCATCCCCGCCGTCTCGCACATGGTCGATCACGGCAACGCGCACCCCGAGGATTGCTACGTCCTCATCGCGTCGCTCATCGGCGAGCTCTGCACGTTCGCGGCGGACGGTGATCCGACGTCGATCCCGAAGTTCAACTACCTCGATCTCGAGGGCGTGTTCGAACCGCTCTTCGATCGTGCGCTCACGCTCGTCGCCAGCGTGCTCGCGGAGAACTACACCGTCGTGCCGCTCGAGAAGCGCGAGGACGGCATGTACCTCGGCAAGTTCGAGGATCCGAAGCTCCCGCGCACGCACGAGCTCTTCCTCGAAGCGAAGGGCGCCGACGAGGCGACGTTGCGCGAGCGTTTGCCGCGGCTCCTCAAGATGGGGTCGTGGACGCAGATCGGTTACATCCTGAACGCAGCCATGCCTGGCGTTCGTGTCGCGGTCGAGTACCGGCCCCCGGGCGCGATCCCGGTCAAGCCGGGCGTCATCTACCTCCGCGTCGACCAGGCTGGCGATTACTGGAACGACATCCTCGGCTCTGGCACGATCGCGATCTACCAGCCGATCGACCCGCAGAAGGTCGATCTGCGGCTGATCGCGGTCCAGGGCGGCAAGTGAATGAAGCGCGCGGCTTTTGAGATCATGGGGAGCGCATGAGCCTGTCGCAGTCGATGTATTGGGTCTGCTCGGATGTCCTGTCGCTGATCTTGCAGCTCAGGAACTCGCGGGATCTGCCTGCGCCGGACATCCTTCAGCGCCGCGTCCTGCAGCTCTTCGACACGATGATGCAGAACGGCCGCGAGGCTCGGATCCCCGAGCAAGACATGATCGACGCGAAGTTCGCGCTCGCCGCCTTCGCCGACGAGGTCATCTACCACTCGAGCTGGCCGGGCAAGACGCAGTGGCTCAGTAACCCGCTGCAGCTTCAGTTCTTCCAGCTCAACACCGCCGGTGACCAGTTCTTCGTGAACCTGGACAACCTGCACGGCCAGCGCAACCGCGCGCACGTCGCACAAATTTACTTCCTCTGTTTGGCCCTCGGCTTTCAGGGGAAATATCGTCTCAGGCACCAGGAGGGGCTCCAGGCGGTGGTGGAAGGGCTCGGCAACTACGTCGCGCTGGCGGAGGGCGGGGGAGATCAGCTCGCGCCGAACGCGGAGCGCAAGGACGGCGGCGGCGGCGCTGTTCGTCGCGAGCTGCCGTATCTCTTCATCGCGATCGGGTTCCTCATCCTGGCGCTGATCGTGATCTTCATCCTTTGGCTCATCATCGGCTCGAACGCCGACTCGACTGCCGAAGCCATCAAGAAGCTTCTGGGCGGCGGCAAGTAGCGTCCCGGGGAAGTTCCGCCGGACCGAGGGAGACGTTCCATGTGGCTGTGGATCCTGAGCGCCTTGTTCCTCGCCCTGGTCTGGGGCGTATGGTTCATCCTGAGACCCACGGGGCCAGGGCCGAGCGCCGAGGTGTTCCCGACGTGGATCCCGATCGCCATCACGGCCGTCGTGGTCCTCGGGTTGATTGGTCTCGTCGTGTATCGACGGATCCGCGCGGCGCGTGCGGCGCGCGCGCTGGAGAAGGCGATCGCGCAGCAGGCCCAGGAGCAAGCGCTCAACGCGAAGCCCGAGCGGCGCGCCGAGATCCAGGAGCTGCATCGCCAGCTCCAGGAGGGCATCAACGCGCTCAAGTCCTCGAAGCTCGGGGGCGGCACGAACGCGCTGTATTCGCTGCCCTGGTACGTGATGGTCGGCCCGCCCGGCGCGGGTAAGACGACCGCGCTGCGCCACTCGGGCCTCGTGTTCCCGTACCTCGATCCCGCGGGCGGCGGCGTCCGCGGCGTCGGCGGCACGCGCAACTGCGACTGGTGGTTCACGAACGAGGCGATCCTCCTCGACACCGCCGGCCGTTACACGACCGAGGCCGACGACCACGACGAGTGGATGGCCTTCCTCGAGCAGCTCCTCAAGTACCGCCCCGACAAGCCCGTGAACGGCGTCGTCTGCGCGGTGAGCATCTCGGAGCTCGTCGACGCGACGGAGGAGCAGGTCGAGTCGATCGCGAAGAAGGTCCGCGCGCGCATCGACGAGATGCAGTCGACGCTGAAGATGGTCCTGCCCGTCTACGTGATGTTCACGAAGGTGGACCTCGTCTCCGGGTTCGTCGAGTTCTTCGGCGATCTCAAGAAGAGCGAGCGTGGCCAGGGCTTCGGCGCCACGGTCAAGCTCGACGCGAACAAGAGCGAGCCCGGCAAGATCTTCGACGCCGAATTCGACACGCTCGTCGAGCGCATGCACGACCGCGCGCTCCGCCGCATGGTCACCGAGCGCAGCCGCGGGACCAAGGAGAAGGTCTTCCAGTTCCCGCTCGAGTTCGCGGCGATCAAGCAGAACCTCTCGCACTTCCTGAACGTCGCGTTCCAACCCTCGAAGACGGCGGGTTTGGCGACGCCGATCATGCGTGGCTTCTACATGACGAGCGGCGTGCAAGAGGGCAAACCCCTCGACCGCGTCCTCGGCACGATGATGAGCGCGTTCGGCCTGCGCCCCGCGATCGCGGACGAGTCGTCGACGGCGGGCAGCACGGAGGCGAAGAGCTACTTCCTCCGCGACGTCTTCATGAACGTCATCTTCCCGGACAAGGACATCGCGGCGCGCACCGCGGCCGAGGTCCGGAAGCAGCGGATCCAGCGGTTCGCGGCGGCGTTCGCGGCGGCGGCGCTCGCGGTCGTCCTGCTCATCCCGGCGATCATGTCGTTCGTGAACAACCGCGCGCTCGTCGCCGAGACCTCCCGGATCTCGGGCGAGGCGGCGGGCGTGAAGTGGACCGACGGCAGCTCTCCGCTGGAGAAGGTCGAGAAGCTCGACAACCTCCGCGCGCACGCCCAGCTCCTCGATCAGTACCGCGAGGAGGGCGCGCCCGTGAGCTACCGCTGGGGTATGTATCAGGGCGACAAACTCTTCGAGCCGACGAAGGACCAGTACATCGCGTCCTTGCGCGAGGGCTTCGTCAAGCCCGTGCGTGCGCGCCTCGAAGAGCGCCTGAACGCGGCGACCGGCGGCAAGTACCTCGAGGAGTACAACGACCTCAAGACGTACCTGCTGCTCGCCGACGAGCACAAAGTCCACCTGCTCCCCGAGTCCGAGACGGCGTGGGAGACGGGCAAGCTCCTGCAGCTCTGGACCGACATCCTCCGCCCGACGACGGACATCCCCGAGGCGGACCTCAAGGCGAAGCTCGCGCCGCACGTGAAGTACTACGTCGACCTGCTCCGCCGCGGCGCGATCCGTGGCGAGGAGCTCGACAAGCGCACCGTGGAGCGCACGCGCGACATCCTCGCCCGCGTCGGCCCCACGCAGCGGTACTACGACCGCTTCGTCACCGTGCTCGAGTACGAGAAGTACGACGAGAACGGCCCGAACACGCGCGAGAACCTGAAGTATCCGCCGATCTCGCTCGACGAGCTCTTCTCGGATCGCCCCGAGGTCCTGAGCAAGGTCCGCAGCGCCCAGAAGGAGCGCACGAGCAAGTGGTTCGTCGTGCGTGGCCCGTACACGTCGAAGGGCCACGCGCAGGTCGTGGCGAGCCTCGAAGAGGGCATCAAGGTCCTCGATCGCGAGCGCTGGGTCGTGCCGCTGACGCAGGAGGAAGAGCGCCAGGGCGACAAGATCGCGCAGGCCCTCGCCCGCGTACGCCAGGACTACGACGCGCAGTACATCCGCGAGTGGCTCGAGTTCTTCCGGGACATCTCCGTCGAGATCCCGCCGAACAACAAAGAGGCGATCGAGGAGTTCCGCGTCCTTTCCACGCCGGACTGGCCCTACCAGCGCCTGCTCCGCGCGCTCGAGGACAACACGCAGTTCGATCTGGTGGAGAACCAGGCCGAGCAGCAGGTCATGAACGACGGCGGCGTGCTCGATCAGGTCAAGGAGCGCGTGAAGCGCCGCATCGACTCGTCGTTCAGCACGCGCACCGGAACGACGGGCCGTCTGTCGGACCTCGTGAAGTTCGGCGGCGGCGGCGCGCCGGGCACGTACGATCCGATCCCGGACAAGTTCCGCTCGATGGTGCGCTTCGGCGTGCCCGAGCAGCAGAAGCCCGCGGCCGAGGGCCAGCCCCCGCCGCCCATGACGCCGGCCGAGCTCTCGAAGTACATCGGTCACCTCGAGCAGCTCGCGGCCGAGATGGGCGGCATCGAGGACGCCCCGCCCGGCGCCAGCACGCAGGCCGCGCGCGAAAAATTCGGCGAGGCCGTGCGCGAGACCGAGAAGCTCCTGCTCAAGATGGACGAGACGGGCCAGGAGCTCATGACGCCGCTGCTCATGAACCCGCTCCGCCAGGCCTACAAGGCCGTCATGCGCAGCGCCGGTGGGTCTGCGAGCGGGCTCTGGGAGGTCGTCGTCTGGCCGCCCTTCCGCGAGAACATCAAGGATCGGTATCCCTTCGATCTCGCGGCGTCGCGTGACGCTTCGTTCGAGGACGTGGTCGCCTTCTTGAAGCCGAAGGAGGGCATCCTCTGGGGCTTCTACGAGCAGCACCTCGACGATTTCCACATCCGCGTGGGCCACGACTTCATCCCGAAAGGCGGCCTCGAAGGTCGTCCGAAGCCGGCGAAGCCGTTCACGCCCTTCAACGCGATGCTGTATCCGTGCCTGCACCGGGCGCACGAGATCACCGAGGCCCTGTGGCCGAGCGGCGGCGGGGAAAAACCGCAGGTGACGTTCAACGTCAACCTGAAGACGGTGAGCCCGATCGTCAGTGAGGTGCTCTTCGAGATCGACGGCCAGAAGCGCCTGTATCGGAACGAGAAGGAGTTCTGGCACACGTTCACCTGGCCGGGCGAGAAGCAGACCGGCGCGCGCCTGCGCGTGCGTGGTGCGGGTGGGCTCGACGAGGAGCTCGTGCGCGAGGGCCCGTGGGGCATCTTCCGCCTGTTCGAGGCGGGCACGACGACGGCCGAGAAGGACAAGGACAGCGTCTTCACGGTGACGTGGCAGATGACTGCGCCTCCCGTGACGGTGACGATGGAAGTGCGCCCCACCCGCGCCAATCATCCTTTCGTCAACAGCTTCTTCCGCGCGACCAACTGCCCCCCCAGCATTGGCGACAGCTTCGGCGGCAAGAAGGGCTCTTGAGATGGTGTTCCACAGGCGCCGCGTATCCGCCTGTGGAATGCCCTCCCAGGGTTCGCCCGCGGCAGTACGCCCCCTTGTAAAAAGAGGGGGTTCGTGTATTTGTGGGCCGGGCCGGTGATGTTCTGGCGAAAGAAGAAGGCTCCTGCGATCCCCCCGCAGATTGGCTGCTTCGGCAAGCTGCCTGCGACGGGTGATTTCATCCGCTTCAATGCCGGCGGAGACGAGCTCGCGGCGTTCGATCGCTGGCTCGGCGGGGGCCTCGATTTCGCGCGCCGCGCGATGGGCACCTCGTTCGAGGCGGCGTATCAGCCCTCCGTCGGGCTCTTCATCTTCCACGGCGAAGGCAAAGACAACGAGCCTCCCACGCGCGGCATGGTCGGCGCCTGGGCCGCGAGCGGCGACAACGCGGGTCGTACGTACCCGATGGTCGTTTTTGCTTCGTACGATTACGGCCAGCTCGTGTCGGCCGGCGCGTCGCTCCCGATCGCGCTCTGGTCGCTGCTCGCCTCGTCGTACGAGATCGCCACGAGCGGACGAACCCTGCCGGTCGACGCGTTCGTCGATCGCGTCTCGCGCATCGTTCCTCCTTCGCTCGAAGACGCGGACGCAGCGGGCGCCGGTTATCGCTCGTGGCTCACCACGCAGTCGATGAAAGCGCTCTGGGAGACGGGCTTCGGCACGGACGCGGGCCGCTTCTGGGTCTTGCAGAACGTGTTCGCGTCGGTCGAGCCGTTCATGGGGCAGGAGAACCCGAAGACGGGGCTCTGCATTCGCCTGCCGCTCGGCGCGGGCGACGCCTACGCAGCGGCCGTGTGGATGGACATGACGTTGCGCCTCGCGCGCTGGAAAAACACGCTGCTCAATGCCTTCTGGGTCCCGCAGCAGACGATGCTCCTACACCTCGGTCCGCCGCACGTGGCGTCGTTCCGGGAGCTCATCGCGCCGACGGGATATGCCGATCACATCGTGGAGCTTTGCCGTCCTCCGACGGTCGACGAGCCCACTTCGCGCCGCGCCCTCGGCGTGCAGCTCGACGCCCTCGTGGCGCGCTCGGAGCTGACCATCTCGGGCTTCCTCGACGGCCTCGGCCAATAACGCACCCCACGTCCGAACGACGCGCCTTTCGTTCGAGGCGCGCACACGTGGTGCGAACGGGCGCGACCCGCGGCTATGATGCCGTCCATGGCGGCGAGTGACGCGGTTGAAGCTGCAAAGAACCGAGTGTCGGCGATGATCGAGCCGATCTCGGGGGGTGTTGGGCAGGACGTCTCGTACGACGAGCTGTTCGAGGCGATCAAGGCCGAGGTCGACAAGGCGCAGTCCCTCGAGGGCGGCAAGATCGACTGGTCGAAGATCGTGACGAACGCCGAGGAGCTGCTCACCGAGAAGTCGAAGGACTTTCGCCTCGCGGTGTATTACGCGGCGGCGAAGGCGCACACGGACGGGGTCCAGGGCGCGGTCGATGGGCTCGTGCTCATCAACGAGCTGAACACGGCGTTCTGGGACAAGATGTATCCGCCCATCAAGCGCCCGCGCACGCGCGGCAACTTGATGAGCTGGTACGGCGATCAGGTCGCGGCCGCGATCGGGACCTTCAACCCGACGGCGAAGGACGCGGACATCGTCGGCGCGCTCGATCAGCAGAGCCGCCTGCTCGACGGAGAGCTCCGGGACAAACTCGGCGACGCGTACCCGGGCATGGGCTCGCTGCGCGAGTCGTCGCGGCGCATGCTCGCGAGTGTTCCGAAGGAAGCGCCTCCGCCTCCGCCTCCTCCGCCTCCTCCGCCGCCGCCCCCGCCGCCTCCTCCGCCGCCTCCTCCGCCGCCTGCGGCCGCCCAGCGTCCGCCGCCGCCGCCTCCGCCGCCGCCTCCGCCTGCGTATTCCGCGCCGGCCGTGGAGACGGCGCCGGTCGAAGTCTCGGTGCCGGATGGGACGGCCATCACGGACGCGGATTCGGCGAACGCGGTGCTCGATCAGGTGAGCACCTTGCTCATGCGCGCGGGCGAGGCGCTACGCGCGGCCGATCCGTCGAACGCGTTCGCGTATCGCGTGAGCCGCATCGGCCTCTGGCTTTTCATGCAGCAGGATCCGCCGGCCGAGGGTGGACAAACCTACCTGCCTTCGCCGCCGGATCACGTGCGCGGCGCGTTCGACGGCATGGCCGAGGCGAGCAACTGGGAGGGGATCCTCGCGTCGGTCGACGAGGTTGTCTCGGAACATCGCCTCTGGCTCGATCCGCACCGCCACGTTTCGAACGCGCTCGGAGAGCTCGGGTATGCCGACGCGAAGCTCGCGCATTTGCGTGAGGTCGGGCTCCTCTTGCAGCGCGCGCCGACGCTGCCGGATCTCACGTTCAACGACGGCGTCCCGCTGGCCGACGATCTCACGAAGGCCTGGATCGACGCCGAGGTTCGTCCGGTCCTCGGATCGGGCGGTGGTGGAGGCGGCGGCGGCGCGGCGGCGGGCGGCGCGCCGGGAGGCAAGGGCTTCCGCGCGCTCGACAAGGCGATCGGCGAGGCGCGAAACCTCATCGAAAATGGTGATCCCCTCGGGGCGATCCAGGCCGTGGCAAAGGTCGCGGGGACGGCGGTGACGCCGGTCGACAAGTTCCGGGGCAAGCTCGCGATCGCGCAGGTTTGCCTGCAGCTCGGGCAGCTCGCGATCGCGCGTGCGCAGCTCGATGGACTCGAGCGCATGGCCAAGCAGCACAAACTCGACGAGTGGGATCCGGAGCTCTGCGCGGAGCTTTATGGGGCGCTTTACACGGCGCTTCGCGGGTTGAACCAGGGATACGAGGTCAGTGAGGAAGCGCGTAAGAGGGAGAACGAGGCGTTCGAACGCCTCTGCGAGCTGGATGCCGCGGCGGCCTTCCGCATCTCGGCCACCTGAGCGCCCGCGTAGTGAAACGAGCGAACTCGTTCCGAAAGATAACGATGGACGAAGTCGGGGTAGTTTGCGGTATTCTCTCGGCGCCTGTCGAGGTGGGCCCCGACCTGACGGCAATCACGTTTTCAACGTAGGGCGGCTCGGAAAGGCCGCTCGGAGCATGTAGCTCCCAAGCGTAGGGGAAAGGAGCCTTCCGCGATGAAAGAAGGATCAGTCGCGCCGAAAGAACGCGTGAACATCACGTACAAGCCAGCGACGGGGAACGCGAAGGAAGAGGTCGAGCTCCCGCTGAAGCTCCTCATGCTTGGCGACTACACCATGCGCCCCGACCCGACGCCGCTCGAGGATCGGAAGCCCATCAACGTCGACAAGGACAACTTCCAGAAGGTGATGGCGGAGCAGAAGCTGTCGCTCAACCTGGCGGTCAAGGATCGGCTGTCGGAGAACGAGGACAACGAGCTCAACGTCAACCTCAAGTTCCGCCGTTTGTCGGATATGGAGCCTGCGGCGATCGCCAACCAGGTGCCCGAGCTGAAGAAGCTGCTCGAGCTCCGCGCCGCGCTCACCGCGCTGAAGGGCCCGCTCGGGAACGAGAAGGCGTTCCGCAACAAGATTCAGACGATCTTGAACGATCCGGCCCAGCGCAACCGGCTCATCAACGAGCTCGGTCTCAAGCAGGGGGAGGAATAACCGATGGCTTCCGAGCATCAGGCGCAAGGCGGCGCGGGCGTACAGACGCTCGAAGGTGGCAGCCTTCTCGACGACATCCTCTCGGAGACGAAGATGGCTCCGGGCGACGAGGGCTACGAGGTCGCCAAGCGCGGCGTCCAGGCCTTCATCGCGGAGCTCATCGCGCCGAAGCGCGAGGGCGAGAAGGTCGACAAGGCCCTCGTCGACGCGCTGATCGCCGAGATCGACGCCAAGCTGTCGCGCCAGATCGACGAGATCCTTCACCACCCGACGTTCCAGAAGCTGGAGTCGGCGTGGCGCGGCCTGAAGTTCGTCGTGGACCGCACGGACTTCCGCGAGAACGTCAAGGTCGAGCTTTTGAACTGCTCGAAGGAAGACCTGCTCGCCGATTTCGAGGACGCCCCCGAGGTGCCCAAGAGCGGCCTGTACAAGCTCGTGTACTCGGCGGAGTTCGGTCAGTTCGGCGGCCGTCCCTACGGCGCGATCATCGCGAACTACGAGTTCGGCCCCGGCCCGCAGGACATCATGCTCCTGCAGAAGTGCGCCTCCGTCGCGACGATGTCGCACGCGCCCTTCATCGCGGCCGCCGGCCCGCAGTTCTTCGGCCTGAAGGACTACCTGAACCTGCCGAACCTGAAGGACCTCAAGGCGCTCTTCGAAGGCCCGCAGTACACGAAGTACAACGCCTTCCGCGAGACCGAGGACTCCCGCTACGTCGGCCTCGTGATGCCGCGCTTCCTCCTCCGCCTCCCCTACGGCGCGAACACCGTGCCCGTGAAGGAGTTCAACTACGAGGAGAACGTCATCGGCCAGCACGAGTCGTACTGCTGGGGCAACGCGGTCTTCGCATTCGCGACGCGCCTCGCGGACAGCTTCGCCAAGTACCGCTGGTGCCCGAACATCATCGGCCCGCAGGCGGGCGGCTCGGTCGAGAACCTGCCGCTGCACCAGTACGAGGCGATGGGCGAGATCCAGACGAAGATCCCGACCGAGATCATGCTCACGGAGCGCCGCGAGTACGAGCTCTCGGAGGAAGGCTTCATCGGCCTCACCTACCGCAAGGACTCGGACAACGCGTGCTTCTTCTCGGCGAACAGCGTGCAGAAGCCGAAGTACTTCGGCCAGAGCGAGGAGGGCCGCGCCGCCGAGCTCAACTATCGCCTCGGCACGCAGCTCCCGTACATGTTCATCATGTGCCGCATTGCGCACTACCTGAAGGTGCTGCAGCGCGAGCAGATCGGTACGTGGAAGGAGCGCGCCGATCTCGAGAAGGAGCTCAACGACTGGATCTCGCAGTACGTCGCCGATCAGGACGTCGTCTCGGCGAGCATCCGCGGCCGTCGCCCCCTCCGCAAGGCGCGTATCATCGTGACCGAGGTCGAGGGCAACGCCGGCTGGTACAAGGTCGACATGCAGGTGCGCCCGCACTTCAAGTACATGGGCGCATTCTTCACGTTGAGCCTCGTCGGCAAGCTCGACAAGGAATGAGCCGTTTCGGCTGATCCCGACAAACGCCGAAGGCCGGCCCGAAAGAGCCGGCCTTCGTGCTTTTGTGCGCTGCTCACCCCCCCTTTGCAAAGGCCGCATCGCGGCCTTTGCACCAAAGGTCCAGGGCTTGCCCTGGTCCGGGTCGAGGGGCGGACAGCCCCCGCGGGGCCCGGGGCAGCGCCCCGGCGCGGCCTAACCCACCAAGAATTCGAGCGAGAACTCTTCGAGGGCGACGCCGAGGAAGCGGCGCGGGCGGATCGTGACGGCGACGGCCGTGCCATCCGAGGTCGCGTGCGCGTTCACCGCGATCTCCATGCTGCCGGGCTTGGCGTCCTCGAAGAGCGCCCAGAGCGAGCGGTCCACGAGCGATTTCGCCTCGGAGGGCGCGACGTTCCCGGGCAAACGGCCGGCGAGGACGCGCAGGAACTGGACGATCCGGGCCACGAAGAGCTGATCGACCAAAGAGACGCGTTCGAGCCGCGCTTCGGGCTCCGTCGAGGCGCTGTCGTATGTGCGCTTGGGCGGCGGGACGTAGGACGTCGGCGCCGCGAGCACGTAGATCGAATCGCTGTTCGGGGCCGAGGCCAAAAGCAGGACGCCGGCTTTGGAGAGCTCGCGCTGGGAGTCCGTCGAGACGAACGCTTGCGTGGGGATCGCTACGACCTCGGCGTCGTCGACCTGCCCACGCACCTCGTGAATCGTCAGGTTTCCGAGTGTGCCGCCGCTGCGGGCGCCCACGATGCGGCACGGCCAGCGCGTCTCGCGGAAGCTCGTCGTGATGAGCGCGCCCACGCCGTAGGCCGGCGCGATCCAGACCATCGCGCCCTCGTCCGCGGGCTCCTCCTTGACCACCATTTCCCGCACGCGCGAGGTCGCCTTGTCGTAGGCGGCGCGCGCCAGGATGCCGTTCATCGCCATCGTCACCCAGCGCATCGCCGGTTTCTGCGCCGTCGACTGCCAGCGCACCTGATCCGGCGTGGAGAAGAGGGCGATCTTGTTGTCGAGCCGTTCGAGATCGGCGAGCCGATCCAGGCCGAGGAGCGCGTGCGATGCATTCAGCACGACGGGCACGGTCTGCGCCTCGGCGACGCGGGCGATCTCTTCGAGCTGAGAGAGCGTCGCGGAGGTGCCGGTGATCGTGATGTCCACGATCGCGCAGGAGACCGGGGGCTCGCCGCCGGCGGATTGGCGGGCTGCGCGTTCGAGCGCCATGGCCGCGAGCTCGGGCCGCGCGCAGACGACGTCGATCTTCAGGCCCTTCGTGCCCTTCGAGCGATCGGCGAACAGTTGCAGGCCGCGCCAGGCCTCTTCCAGGCGGCGCACCTCGGGGTGCTGGAGGATCGCGCCGAGCTGCGCGCCGATGGCCTTCTCGACGCGCTGGATGGCCTCCTGCGGGCTGAAGCGGGCCGAGCTCGACTTGCCGGCGTTCGCGACGGCCGAGATGAGCGCACCGAAGCGGGCGTCGGAGGCAGGGGCCTGCGGCCTCGCCGGCACGACGGGCGCGGGCGCGGATTCGGCGCGGCTCGGATCGGTCTCGACCATGTCGAGGATCGAGGCGACCGAGGCCTCGGACGTGTCACGCGCGGGCGCGGAGACGCTCGCGGCGCGGGGCGCGCTGCCGGCCTCCGAGACGAGGCGCAGGACGTCCCTCACGAAAGGCGAGGAGTTCCAGATTCGATCGAGCTCGACGCGGGCCTGGTCGCGATCGATCGAGCCGTCGCGGAGCTTCTCCAGCGTGAGCTTGCCATCGAGGAGCGAGCGGAGAAGCGGGACCTCCGTGAGCAGCCCATCGGGCCGGAAGCTCTTGAGGCTCGTCGGCGCGAGGTCGACGCGCGCGCGGTTGCCCTCGGCGAGCACGCTGGGCACCTCGATCGCGATGCGCGGACGCAGGCGCGTGAAGAGGTCGTCGAACGCGAGCGGATCGACCCGCACCGCGAGCTCGGGCGCGCTGGCGCCGGCGTTGTGCTCGTCGCGCGGCAAGAGGTCCGCGACGACGAGCACGCGGAGCGGCAGGAGCGGCCCCTCGGTCTGCTCCAGTTGCTCGGGGGCCTCGTCGCCCACGTTGAAGTTCATCCCACCCTTCATGAAACCCTTCGTTTCGGCGGCCATGGCCGAGGAGTGTAGGAGGGGAGCGCGCGCGGGAGAAGCGGCAAACGCGGCGCGTGAAATCACGGCCGCGCGGCTTTCTTTGACGTGGGCCGGGCCCTGCTAAGCTCCGCGCCCATGCGTGGCCCTGCGAACGCCGAGGAGGCCGTTGCGACGACTCCGCGGCGCGGTTCCATTCGACTCGGCCTGCTCGGGTGCGGCACCGTGGGCGGCGGTGTGCTCGAGCTCTGCGCCGCGAACGCTCGATGGCTCGAAGGAAGGGTCGGCGCGCCGCTCGAAGTGCGCCGCGTGCTCGTCCGCGACCCCCGCAAAGAACGCGTCGCCGCCTGCGATCCGCGCTGGATCACGACGCGCCCCGAGGACGTGGTCGACGACCCGGAGATCGACGTCGTCGTCGAGGTGATGGGCGGCGAGGAGGCCGCGCTCGAGCTCGTGGAGCGCGCGATCGCAGCGGGCAAGGGGGTCGTCACGGCGAACAAGCTTCTCCTCGCGAAGCACGGGCCGCGGCTCGTGGACCTCGCGATCGCGCGTGGGACCGATCTCGCGTTCGAGGGCGCGGTGGGCGGCGGCATCCCCATCATCCGCACCTTGCGCGAGGCGTTCGCGAGCGACTGGGTCGAGCGGCTCGCAGGCATCGTGAACGGCACGTGCAACTACGTGCTCGGGCGCATGCGCGAGGGCGGGCTCGGGCTCGACGAGGCCGTGCGCGAGGCCCAGGCGAAGGGCTACGCGGAGGCGGATCCCTCGCTCGACACGGGCGGCCACGACGCCGCGCACAAGCTCTGCGTGCTGGCGATGCTGGCCTTCGGCGCGCGTGTCCCCGCGAGCGCGCTGCACGTGGAGGGGATCGAGGGCATCGAGGAGCGGGATCATCGTTATGCCGAGCGCTTCGGCTACGTGATCAAGCACCTCGCGATCGGCCGTGATTTCGGCGACGCGATCGAGCTCCGCGTGCACCCGACGCTCATCCCGAAGACGAGCGTGCTCGCGAACGTGTCGGGCGTCCTGAACGCGATCCTCCTCGAAGGCCGTGCGCTCGGCCCATGCATGCTCTACGGCCGCGGCGCCGGCGATCTGCCGACAGCCGTGAGCGTGGTGAGCGACATCCTCGACGTGGGGCGCTCGATCGTGGCCGGCGCATCGGGCTTGCTCACGCGGGGCATCGCGATGGAGCCACGCCCGCTCAAGCCGCAGGAGGACGTCGAGACCCGGTTCTACCTGCGCCTCTCGGCGCCGGAGCGCCCGGGGCTCATGGCGCGGATCGCAGGCGAGCTAGGCGAGCTCGGCGTGAGCCTGGAGCAGATGGTGCAGCCGGAGCGCCCCGCCGCGCCGGGCGATCCCGTCGACATCGTGGTGATCACCCACGTGGCGCGTGAAGGGAATGTGACCGCGGCGCTCGAACGTATGCGCACAGAAGGGCTCCTCGCGGCGCCGCCGCGCCTTTACCGCATCGAGGTCTCGTGACGAGCTTCCACCTGGATCCCGACGCCCCACTCGGCGTCTTCGACTCCGGTCTCGGCGGTCTGACCGTCGTGCGCGCACTCCGCGAACGTTGTCCCGCAGAAGACATCGTATACCTCGGCGACACCGCGCGCGTGCCGTACGGGACACGATCCGCCGAGACCGTCGTGCGTTACGCGCTCGGCTGCGCGCGCGTGCTCGTGAACCGCGGGGTGAAGGCAATCGTGGTCGCCTGCAACACCGTGAGCGCCGTCGCACTCGACATGCTGCGCGTGGAGCTCGACCGGCCCGTGCTCGGCGTGATCGTGCCCGGCGCGCGAGCAGCCGTCGCAGCAGCAAAAGGCGGCGCCGTAGGCGTGCTCGGCACGACCGGAACAATCACCTCGGGCGCATACCCCCGCGCAGTCGCCTCGCTCTCCACGCGGACCGAGGTATTCGGTCAACCCGCGCCGCTGCTCGTCTCGCTCGCAGAGGAAGGGTGGCTCGAAGGGGAAGTGCCGCGTCTCGTGTCGCAGCGTTACCTCGAGCCACTCGTGCGCGCAGGGGCACGTTGCGTGGTGCTTGGATGCACGCATTTCCCCCTGCTCCAGCGAGTGATCGAGGCCGAAGCCGCCTCACTCGCAGGCGCGCCGATCCCAATCGTGGACAGCGCATCAGCG
Organism: Polyangium sp. y55x31; assembly: GCF_029946505.1. Taxonomy (GTDB): domain Bacteria; phylum Myxococcota_A; class Polyangia; order Polyangiales; family Polyangiaceae; genus Polyangium. The sequence continues at coordinate 740,186 of NZ_JARZHG010000002.1, read as the reverse complement.
ACCGCAGACGACGTCTCCGCATTCCTCGCCGAGCGCGGGCAACGCACGACCCGGTCAGCACGAGGCAAGCTCGAACTCTTCGTGACGGATCTACCGAAAAGTTTTTCCACGGTCGCCGAGCGGTTCCTCGGCGAGCCACTCGGCGACGTGCACCAGATCGATCTCTGATGGCAGCGTAGCGCCGGGGTTTCACCCCGGACCCGACCAGGGGTTGTCCACCCCTGGACCCGGACCAGCGCAAGCGCTGGACTCGGGGTCGATGAACTGCGCGATGCGCAGTTCATCGAACAGCCGGTGGCAAGACCAGGAACGACCTTAGCCAGCCGAAACGGCAGCGCTGCCGCCCCCAGCCGACACGTCAACCCTGCTGTTTTGGCTGGCCAGCCCCTCGCCGGTCTTGCCACGGGCCCGTCGGAAAAACCGCGCATCGCGCGGTTTTTCCGCCCGCGGTCCAGGCCGTGCCTGGTCCGGGGTGAAGGGGGCGGACAGCCCCCTTCTGGGGTGCGGGGCAACGCCCCGCGCACGCGCACACACCCGTCAAAACTGGTGCGCTTCGGTCGACTCGTTCAGCGCGAGCGTGCTGGCGAGGCCGCCCGAAACCACCTGCGCGACCTGATCGAAGTAGCCTGTGCCCACTTCGCGCTGGTGGCGCGTGGCCGTGTAGCCGCTCTTCTCTGCGGCGAATTCGGCTTGCTGCAGCTCCGAGTAGGCGCTCATGCCGCGCACTTTGTACTCGCGCGCGAGCTCGTACATCCCGTGGTTCAGCGCGTGGAAGCCGGCCAGCGTGACGAATTGGAACTTGTAGCCCATGGCTCCGAGCTCGCGCTGGAACTTTGCGATCGTCAGATCGTCGAGGTTTTTCTTCCAGTTGAACGACGGCGAGCAGTTGTAGGCGAGCAGCTTGCCTGGGAATTTTGCGTGCACGCCCTCGGCGAACTTGCGCGCTTCTTCGAGGTCTGGCGTGCTCGTCTCGCACCAGAGCATGTCTGCGTACGGCGCGTAGGCGAGCGCGCGTGCGATGGCTGCGTCGAGACCGCCGTTGAACTGGAAGAAGCCCTCGGGCGTGCGCTCGCCTGTGATGAATGGCCGATCGCGTGGGTCGACGTCGCTCGTCAGCAGCTTTGCGCTGTCGGCGTCCGTGCGGGCCACGAGCAGCGTCGGCACGCCCATCACGTCGGAGGCGAGCCGTGCTGCTACGAGTGTCCGGACGAACTGGCTCGTCGGCACCAGCACCTTGCCGCCCATGTGGCCGCACTTCTTCTCCGATGCGAGCTGGTCCTCGAAGTGCACGCCGGAGGCGCCTGCCTCGATCATCCCTTTCATCAGCTCGAATGCGTTCAGCGGCCCGCCGAAGCCTGCTTCTGCGTCTGCCACGATGGGCGCGAGCCAGTGCCGCTCGCGCTTGCCTTCGGCGTGATCGATCTGGTCGGCGCGGAGCAGGGCCTGGTTGATCCGGCGCACCACGCTCGGGACGCTGTTCGCCGGGTAGAGGCTCTGATCCGGGTACATCTCGCCTGCGAGGTTTGCGTCCGCCGCGACTTGCCAGCCGCTCAGGTAGATCGCTTTCAGACCCGCGCGCACCTGCTGCATTGCCTGGTTGCCCGTCAGCGCGCCGAGTGCTGCCACGTAGTCATCGGTGTGCAGGAGCTCCCAGAGCCGCTGCGCGCCGAGCTTCGCGATTGTGTGCTCGATCTGGAATGAACCGCGCAGGCGCTCGACATCGGCCTCCGTGTACGGGCGGACGATGCCTTGAAAGCGGTTCGGCACGAGGCCGCTCTCGGAAACGGCGGTGGTGCGGATGGGAAGCGGATACGCGACGGACATGCGACTCTCTCCTTCAGCGGTTCATGCGGCGACGGGCGCCTTCTCGGTTTCCCCCGCCGACGTGGATGAAAGGGCGAGGAGACGTTCGTACGCGGGCAGCGTGAGGAACTCTTCGAGTTCGTCCGAGGTGGTCAGCGTCGTGAAGAGCTCGCGTGCCTCCTCGAAGCGACCGTGGGCGAATGCCTCGGCTCCGCGCTCTTTCGCGAGCTCTTCCATCGTCTCGTCGATCGTCCGGACGAGCCGCGCGTGATCGAGCGGCTCGCCCTCGACGGACACGCCGTGGTGCTGCCACTGCCACACCTGCGCGCGGCAGATCTCGGCCGTCGCGGCGTCCTCCATGAGGTCGTAAAGCGGCACGCACCCGATGCCGCGCAGCCACGCCTCGATGTAGAGGATGCCCACCTTGATGTTGTGCCTGAGGCCCGCCTCGGTGCGCGGACCGTCGGGGACACGCAGGAGATCCTCGGCTTGGACGTTCACGTCCTCGCGCTTCACGTCGATCTGGTTCGGGCCGTCCATGTGCGCGTCGAAGATTTGCCGCGCGATCGGCACGAGCCCCGGGTGCGCGACCCACGTGCCGTCGTGCCCGGCGTGCACCTCGCGGAGTTTGTCCGCTCGAACCTTGTCCAGGGCGGCACGACTACGCGCTTCGTCGCCTTTGATCGGGATCTGCGCGGCCATTCCGCCCATCGCGTGTGCGCCGCGGCGGTGGCACGTCTTGACGACGAGGTCCGTGTAGGCTTTCAGGAACGGACGATCCATCGTGACCAGGCTCCGGTCTGGCAGGATGAATGCCGGGTCTGCGCCGAGCTTTTTGATGAAGCTGAAGATGTAGTCCCAGCGGCCGCAGTTCAGCCCGGCCGAGTGCTCGCGCAGCTCGTAGAGGATCTCGTCCATCTCGAACGCAGCGGGCAGCGTCTCGATGAGCACGGTGGCGCGAAGGGTGCCGGGCGGCAGATCGAGCTCGGCCTGTGCGCGCAGAAAGACGTCGTTCCAGAGGCGCGCTTCGAGGTGGCTCTCGAGCTTTGGCAGGTAGAAATAGGGGCGCTTGCCGCGCTCCACGAGGGCGCGGGCGTTGTGGAAGAAGTACAGGCCGAAATCGAAGAGCGACCCGGGCACGGGCTTTCCGTCCACGAGCATGTGCTTTTCCGGCAGGTGCAGGCCTCGCGGGCGAACGAAGAGGACGGCCGTGTGCTCACCGAGCGTGTACGACTTGCCCGAAGTGGGATCGACGTACCCGATCGTCCCTCGCACGGCGTCGGCCAGATTTTTTTGCCCTTCGACGAGGTTCGCGAATGTCGGCGACGTCGCGTCCTCGAAATCGGCCATGAACACGTTTGCGCCGGAGTTCAGGGCATTGATGATCATCTTCCGGTCGACGGGGCCGGTGATCTCGACGCTGCGGTCCTGGATGTCGTCGGGGATGGCGGCGACGGACCAATCTGCGGCGCGGAGCTCGGCTGTCTCTTCGAGGAAATCGGGGCGCTCGCCGGCGAGGAAATGCGCGCGCCGCTCGGCTCGCCGGGCGAGGAGCGCGTCGATGCGCCCTCGGAAGGCGCGCGTGAGGTCGATCACAAACTGGAGCGCCTCGGGCGTGAGCACATCGCTCTGCGAGGGGGTTGTCGGGCCGAGGATCGTGACGGGAGAGGAGGTTCCGTGCATGGCTCAACGCTCCGCGTCCAACGCTGCGCGTCGTGACATACGAACTATTTGGCGTTTGCCCTCTGTCGTCAATGAACGAAACAAATTCAGGATGTTACGTATGTACGACTCCATCGTTTGACTTGCAGTCACAGTTGTAAAGGTTGTAAACTGGCCTTGGCAGTAATGGGGCAAACCGCAAGAGCTCCGCTGCTTTGCGCTATGGCCGAAAATACGATGCTGGGCGGAAAGGTGAGGGCGCTGCGTCGACGCGAAAACATGACGCAAGGGCAACTCGCCGATCGGCTGGGGATATCGCCGAGCTACCTCAACTTGATCGAGAACAACCGGCGCCCGCTCACGGCGCCCATGCTCATCAAGCTGGCGCAGCTCTTCGAGCTCGACCTGTCCACGTTCGGGACGGGCGGCGACGCCTCGATCGTCTCGGATTTACGCGAGGCGTTCGGAGATCCGCTCTTCGACAACCACGGCGTCACGACGAGCGATCTCAAAGAGCTCGCCGGCAGCTCTCCTGCCCTCGCAAAGGCCGTGCTCGCGCTGTATCGCGCATATCGCGATACCCGAGAATCCGCAGAGACGCTCTCCGAGCGGCTCGAGGGCGGCGAGGGCGTGGCCGGCGTCGAGCCCACGCGATTGCCGACGGAAGAGGTCAGCGACCTGCTCCAGCGGCACATGAATCACTTCCCCACGCTCGAGGACGCCGCCGACGAGATCCGTGCCCGCGGCAGGCTCGAATCCGACGACGTCTACCGTTCGCTCGTGCGGTTCCTCGAAAAGGAGCACGGCGTCGAGGTCCGCCTGCTGCACGTCGCCGACGAACGCAAAGCCATGCGCCGCTTCGATCGCGAGGCGCGGCGCCTCAGCCTGTCCGAGCTCCTGCCCCCACGCAGCAGGCGCTTCCAGCTCGCCCACCAGATCGGCCTGCTCTCGGCGAGCGAGGCGATCGACAAACTGCTCGAAGGCGAGAGCGGCCTCTCCACGCCCGAGTCACGCGCGCTCGCCCGCGTGGCGCTCGCCAATTACTTCGCAGCCGCGCTGCTCATGCCGTACGTCCCGTTTCACGAGGCCGCGCGCGCCGAGCGTTACGACATCGAGCTTCTGGCCCATCGCTTCGGCACGAGCTTCGAGCAAGTCTGCCACCGCCTGACCACCTTGCGCAGGCCCGGCGCGGAAGGCGTGCCCTTCCACTTCTTGCGCATCGACATCGCCGGCAACATCTCCAAGCGCTTCAGCGGCTCGGGCATCCGCTTCGCGCGCTTCAACGGCGCCTGCCCGCGCTGGGCCGTTCACACGGCGTTCCTGACGCCAGGGATGATCCGGGTGCAGCTCTCGCGCATGACCGACGGGACGAAGTATTTCTGCGTCGCGAGGACCGTGCGAAACGATCGCGGCGGCTACCACGCGCCGCACTCGATGCTGTCGGTGAGCATCGGCTGCGAGGCGAGGTTCGCACGCGAGCTCGTCTATTCGGACGGCGTCGACGTGGAGAGCAACGAGGCGCTCGTCCCCGTGGGCGTGACGTGCAGGCTCTGCGAGCACCACGATTGCGAGCAGCGCGTCTTCCCGCCCATGCAGCACCCGCTCAGGATCGACGAGAACATGCGTGGCGTGAGCTTTTTCGGGCCTGTGCCGAAGCGATGAGGCGGCGTGGCGCCGGGGTTTCACCCCGGACCCGAGCAGGGGCTGTCCGCCCCTGCACCCGGACCAGGGCCAGCCCTGGACCTTGGGTGCATCGACCGCGATGCGGTCGATGCAAGGGAGGTCAGATGCCCACGATCGCAGAGAGGGATGTTTCGAGTTCGGCCATGCGCGTCTTGGCGCGTTCCTCGGCCACGGCGACAGCCTCACCCGGCGTGATGGGCTCGCGGATGTCGAAGTAGAATTTGATCTTCGGCTCGGTCCCGCTCGGCCGCGCGATGATGCGGCTGCCGCCCTCGAGATCCAGCGCGATCATGTTGCTCTTCGGGAGCGTGAGCGGCTCGGTGCGGCCGTCCGGGAGCGTGCGGACCTGCGCCTGGAAATCGGAGAGCGCCAGCACGGCGAGCGCGCCGACATGCGAGGGCTTCGAGGCGCGCAGCCGATCCATCGCGGCCTGGATCTGCGCGACACCCTCGGTGCCAGGCAGCGTCACCGAGCGCTGGCCACTCGCATAGAGGCCATACCGGCGCGAGAGGGCCTCGAGCTCGTCGAGCACGCTCTTGCCACCAGCCTGGAGCACGCTCGCAAGCTCCGCGAAGAGTAGCGCCGCGCCGATCCCGTCCTTGTCACGCACGAGCGTGCCCACCGTGTACCCGAGCGCCTCCTCGTACCCGAAGACGAACGTCGCGCCCTCCGTACGTTCGAGATCCATCGCGCGGTTCGCGATCCACTTGAAGCCCGTCAGCGTCTCCTCGTAGCGGACCCCGAGCGCGCGCGCGATCGCGCCGAGCATGGGCGACGAGACGATCGACGCGATCACGAGTTTTTTCCCCGCGTCCTCGACGGGGACGTCGTCCGCGAGGCAAGCCGGCGTGCGCGTGAGCAAGTAATGGCCGAGCAGTGTGCCGACCTGGTTGCCCGTGAGCTGCACGTATCCACCCTCGGAGCGGCGTACGGCGACGGCGAGGCGATCGACGTCGGGATCGTTCGCCAGGATGAGCGTCGCGCCCTCGCGCGCAGCGAGCGCGAAGGACAGATCCATCGCGCCCTTCTCCTCGGGGTTCGGGAAGGCCACGGTCGGGAACGCGCCGTCCGGCTCCGCTTGCTCGGGCACGGTCGTGACCCGGGCAAACCCCGCGGCCGCGAGCGCCGCCCGCACGAGCCGGTTCCCCACGCCGTGCAGCGGCGTGTACACGATCGAGAGCGATCGATCGCCGTCACCCCGCACCGAGAGTGCTGCGATCGCGGCGAGGTACCGATCGTCGAGATCGTTTGGGAACGAACGAACGAGCCCTTGCGCGCGGGCCGCTTCGAGATCCGATCGGGGCACGTCCTTCGCCGCCGGCGAGGCGTCGATCGCGGCCGCGATGCCCTTGTCGTGCGGCGGGATGATCTGCGCGCCGTTGCCCCAGTAGACCTTGTAGCCGTTGTATTCGGGCGGGTTGTGGCTGGCCGTGATCATGACGCCCGCGACGGCCCCGAGCGCCTGCACCGCGTACGCCGTGACGGGCGTGGGGCAGGGGATCGGCGAGAGGATCGCCGGGATGCCGGCCGCGGCGAAAGCGCACGCGGTGTCCTCGGCGAACTCGCGGCTCATCCGCCGGCCGTCGTAGCCGATCACGACCCCACACGCGCGCGCGGCGGCCTCGTCCGTCGCGAGCAGGTACCGCGCGAGCCCGGCCGTCGTCCGCAGAACGACCGCGCGGTTCATGCGGGTCTCGCCCGCGCCGATGACGCCTCGTAGCCCCGCCGTGCCGAACTCGAGCGGACCCGCGAAGCGCTCGCCGAGGTCCCGCAAAGCGCTCGCCTTCTGCGCCGGATCAGCGGCGGAGGAGGCGACGTCGACGAGGTGGGTGAGCTCTTTGCGGGTCTCGGGATCGGGGTCGGCTTCGATCCAGCTTCGGGCGCGTTCGAGGAGGTCGGTCATCGTGCGGACAGTTGTATCACCGCTTCTCTTTCGCCAGCGCCTCCGCGAAGAGCGTGTCGTACCGTCCCCCCACGAATGCCTCCGACGCGAGGACCTGGCGGAGGAACGGAAGGTTCGTCGCAGCCGGCCCGGCGGGGCCCACGAGCTCGAGCGTGGTCTGGGCGAGCGCCTCGTCGAGCCGGGCGATCGCCTCGGCGCGGCTCCGGCCGGACGCGACGATCTTGGCGATCATCGGATCGTAGAAGGGCGTGACCTCCGAGCCCTCCTCGACCCCGGTCTCGATCCGCAGATCGCCGCCGGCCGGGGCCCAGACGAGCTTCGCGATGCGCCCGGGCTGCGGGGCGAACTTTTTCGCGGGATCCTCGGCGTAGACGCGCGCCTCGATCGAGTGCCCTCGCCCCTCGGCCGCGAGCACCTCGGGCGCGAGGCGCTCGCCGGCGGCGACGCGGATCTGCTGCTCGACGAGGTCGATCCCCCAGACCATCTCGGTCACGCAGTGCTCGACCTGGAGCCGCGCGTTGACCTCGAGGAAGAAGATGTCGCCGTCGCCCGAGGCGACGAACTCGACCGTGCCGGCGCCGATGTACCCGACGCTCCGGACGATGCGCTTGGCCTGCTCGAAGAGCTCCTTCCGTTTGGCCTCGCCCGCTTCGCCCTGGAAAAACGGGGCCGGCGAGGGCGACTCCTCCACGATCTTCTGGTGCCGGCGCTGCACGCTGCACTCGCGTTCGCCGAGCGCGACCACGTTCCCGTGCGTGTCGGCCAGGATCTGCACCTCGATGTGCTTGGGCGCGCGCATGTAGCGCTCGAGGTAGACGCGCGCGTCGCCGAACGCGCTCTTGCCGCGATCCGAGCAAGCCGTGAGGGCGCGCGGCAGTTTTCCGAGGTCCTCGACGATCTGCATGCCGATGCCGCCGCCGCCGCCCGCAGCCTTCACCAGGATCGGCAGGCCAATGCGCTCGGCCTCGCGCGTGGCGAACTCGACGTCGTCCGCGCTGATCGGCCCGTCCGTGCCGGGCGGCGGAGACACGTTCACGCGCTTGGCCACCTCGCGCGCCTTGATCTTGTCGCCGAAGGCGTCGAGCGCCTCGGGGCGCGGACCGATGAAGACGATGCCGGCGTCGTTCACCGCGCGGCAGAAGGCCTCTTTTTCGCTGAGCAGGCCGTAGCCCGGGTGGATCGCGCGCGCGCCGGTCTGCTTGGCCGCGGCGATGACCGCCTCGATCGAGAGGTAGCTGTCCTTGACGGGCGGCGGCCCGATACGCACGGCCTCGTCGGCCATGTGGACGTGCGGGGCATTCGCGTCGGCGTCCGAGTAGACGGCGACGACGGGAATCCCGAGGCGCTTGCAGGTACGGGCGACGCGGCAGGCGATTTCGCCGCGGTTGGCGATGAGGATCTTTTCGAACACGGTCCCAGCGATCTGGGCGTGTGCCCGCGGGACGTCAAGAGCGGTCGATTTACGAAGCCGACTTCCTGAATCCTTTGACCTTGGGCTTCGCCCCGAGCAGCACGAGCTGCCCACACGCGGCCGAGACGTCGTCGCCGCGCCGGCGCCGGATGAAGCACGAGTAACCCGCGTCCACGAGGGCCTTCTGGAACGCGAAGACGCGCGCCATCTCGGGTGGACCGAGCGTCGAGGCCTCGATGGGGTTCATCGGGATCAAATTAATCTTCACCGGCACGCCTCGGAGGAGCCGCGCGAGCTTCTTCGCCTCGGCGACGTCGTCGTTTTTCCCGGAGACGAGCGTGTACTCGATCGTGATGCGCCGGCGCCGCTGCATCGGGTAGGCCTTGAGCGCCGCGAGGAGCTCCGCGATCGGGTACTTCTTGTTGATCGGCATCAGCGCCGAGCGGCTCTCGTCGTCGGCCGCGTGGAGCGAGATCGCGAGCGCGATCTGCCCGTTGAAATCACGCCCGAGCCGCTCGATCTCCGGGACGAGGCCCGAGGTCGAGACGGTCACGCGGCGCGTGGAGAGCGCGATCCCGTCGGGGTGCGTGAGCAGCCGGAGCGCGCGGGCCGTGCCGTCGTAGTTGTGCAGCGGTTCGCCCATGCCCATGAACACGACGTTCCGCAGCGCCTCGCCTTCATCGAGCAGCGCGCGTCCGAGCAGGACCTGCGCGACGATCTCCTCCGGCCCGAGGTGCCGCTTCCACCCGGCCACGCCGCTCGCGCAGAACACGCAGCCCATCGCGCAGCCGACCTGCGTGGAGATGCACTGGGTCACGCGGATCTTGCCGCGGAACGCCTCCTCCGCCGCCGCGTCGTCCTCCTCCTCCTCGTCGTCCGCGACGGCCGCGTCGGCGTCGATGTCGGGCTCGGAGCGCGCGCCGGGGCCGCTCACCGCGGGAAGGAGGACCGTCTCGATCGTGGCGCCGTCCTTCAAGCGCACGACGAGCTTGCGCGTGCCGTCGGCCGAGCGATGGACGTGCACGATCTCGGCGATGGAGCCGAGCCCCTCCTCGGCGAGCGAGGCGCGCAGGCGCGCGGACACGTTGGTCATCGCGGCGGGATCGACGACGCCGTGACGGTGGATCCAGCCGAAGATCTGCTTGGCCGCGAAGGCCCGCTCGCCGCGCGAGGTGAGCGCGTCGCGCCATTCTTCGGGGAGGCGCGCGATGGGATGAACGGATGCGGCAGGCTTCACGATGGCGTCGTGGTTAATGCGCGCGAGACGTAGCGGCAAGGGAGCGAACAAGAGTTGCCGCGAGCACAGACTCGAAACGTCGGGATCGGCCGTCGAAACGGCCGAGACGGACCCTCGGGCCCGTTTGCTTTACGGGTGATGGAATCTGTCGTAGCCTGGGTGAATCCCGAAAAAGAACGGACCTAGGGAGTACACCATGGGTGTCAGCTTTTCCCAGGCAGCGCGGCGAGTGGCGACGAAGTATGTCGATGGTTCGTCCCTCGACGCCGCTGTGGAGGTGCTGGGAGCGCGTGCCGACAAGGACATCGACGCGCTGGATTCCGAAGGCAAGGCGAGCCTGATCAGCTTCCTCGTGCGTAACCTCCGCGAGCTCAGCGTGGAAGAGGCCACCGAGCTCGAGCGCAAGCTGCTCCGAGAAATGGGCGCGGTGCCGAAGCCGATGAAGACGGTCGTCGTGAAGGACGACATCTCGGTGATCACCCTGCGCAACTACGTCCGGTACCTCTGCGTCTACCTCGGGATGGAGTGGAACCGAGGCATGCTTCTGCAGTCGGCCGTCTCGGATCTCGCCCGCTTCGCGCTCACCCGTGGCGCAGGGACGTTCGAGATCTCGGCCGCGCGCGAGAAGGTGAGCTTCCGCGTGCACATCGATGGTCAGGTCGCGATCGGCGGCGCGTGGCTCTCCACGTCGAACGAGCCGCTGCTTGCCGGCGTGCGCAACCTCGCGCGAGGGCTCCGGAGCACGTCGGGCGCGCAAGGGTCGCAGCTCGAGTTCGACGTCGAGTGGGCGGCCGTCGCCTGATCGTCGGGCTCGCCTCGCGGCTCTTGCGAACAAGGGGAAGAGAAAAACGTCATGGGGATCGTGCTGGACTTGTTCGCGCTTCCGCGGGCCGAGCGCTCGCGGACGCGCAAGCTTCGTAACGCGTTTTTCAGCGCATACTTGGAGAAGAACCCCGACACGCATCGCGTCGAGGTCGATCTCGTGCGGGACGCGGAGAAGCTGCCGGCCTGGGACGAGTGGGACGTCCAGACCAAGTTCGAGATGCTGTACGGCGAGGGCGAGCTCGACGAGGAGATGGCCACGCGCTGGAACGCGCTCAGCCGGTGGACCGATCAGCTCCACCAGGCGAACCTGATCGTGCTCTCCACGCCCATGTGGAACCTCTCGGTCCCGTGGCAGCTCAAGCGCTGGATCGACGCGGTCGTGCAGGCGCGCCTCACATTCGAGGTGCAGAAGGGCGAGTTCAAAGGCCTGCTCGGCGGGCGCCCCGTCGTCCTGCTCGTGTCGCGCGACGGCGCGTATCCGCCGGGATCGCCCTTCGCTTCGTGGGATTTTCAGGTGCCATACCTCAAGACGATCCTCGGGCTCATGGGCCTCGGCCCGTTCCACGAAATCATCGCGGAGCCGATGGGCCTCGGCGGCCCGCAGGTCGCGAAAGAGGCGCTCGAAGCAGCCATCGGTCGCGCCGGCGAGCTCGCCAAGTCGCTCTGAAGATTCCCTCACCCTGAGCCCCTCTCCCTCGCGGAGAGGGGAGCATCAAGGCGCTGAAGCCGGGTTCTTCGGCGCCCGTTTCACCCGCTCCAGGCTCTGCGTGCTGAAGTAGACGTGCGCCGCGTCCACCGCGACGTAACACGGCCGATCCTGGCCGCTCGCGAGGACCGTCGGCTCACCGCCCGCGAGGGGCTGCTTCAGGATGCGCCCGCGCACGCTCGCGCCCGCCCCAGTGATCTCGCCCGGATCCGACCAGTAGACGGACTCGCCGTCGATCGCCATCGAGCACATGCGGCTCTCGGCGACCGCGACGTCCAGCGCGGGGCCGCCTTTGACGGGCGCGCTGCGCACCGTGGCGCGCGTCCCCTCGAGATCCTTCGCGGAGATCCAGTACAGGTTCGTCCCGACGACCGTGATGCGTTTGACGCGGTCCTGGCCATACGAGATGACCTCGATCGGGCCGCCGCCGATCGGCATCCGCACGACCTCGCCCTGCTTGTTCACGTCTTGCCGCGCCCAGTACACGTGCGTCGCGTCCACGGCGAGCCCAGTCGGCGCGCGCTCGCCCGCCGCGAGCACCTTGTGCGCCCCGCCCGCGAGCGGCGCGCGTGCCACGAAGCCGTCCATGTAATCGCGCTCCACGGTGCCGCCGTCGATCCAGTACGCGTGCGTCGCAGAGACCGCCACCGCGCTCGGCAGCACGAGCCGCGAGGCGAGCACGCGCGGCTCGCCCGATCCATCGAGCGGGAAGGCCGTGATCGTGCCTTGCCCGTCGGTCATGAGGCCGCCCCCGTCCGCGACGACGAGCACGTCCTTACCGAGCGCGACGTCGAGCGGCATGCGCCCCGATCCAAGTACGATTTCCGCGCCGCCCGCCACGGGCACCGCGAGAATCTGCTGCCCGAGGAGCGACTCGCCGAAGTAGACGCGGGTCCCATCGGTCGCGAGGCCCGCGATGAGGGCCTTGCCCTGCGAGACCACGAGATCCCCGGGCTGCGCCGGCGCGCGCGTGCCGAGCATGCCCCGATCCTGGATGATCGGTCGCTCGAGGTACGGGTTCGGCATTCCAAACGTGTCCACGGTGGGGCGTTCGTCCACCACGCAGCGGGTGTAGAAAAACACGGCCTGCGTAACGACGACCATGGCGAGGACGGCCCAGCGCCACGAGCGCGCCGGCGCGGGCGGAGGGGGGGGCGAGGCGTTCACGCGCGGCATGGTAACCGGCCTCTGGCGCGCCTGGGCGGGATACGAGGACGGACCACGTGGGCCGCGCGTGCTACGGGTTCGTCATGGCCAGGCCTTTTGATCCCGTCGTCGTGCCCCCGCTCGAAGAGCAGCGCGGTCAGACCTTCCCCCGCCTCGTCGAGCTCATGCAACGCCTGCTCGCGCCGGATGGCTGCCCCTGGGACAGAAAGCAGTCGTTCGAGACGCTGCGCAAGTACGTGCTCGAAGAGGCGTGCGAGGTGATCGACGCGATCGACGCGGGCGATCGCCAAGAGCTCCGCGGCGAGCTCGGCGACCTCTTGCTGCAGGTCGTGTTCCAGGCGGAGCTCGGGCGCGCGGAGGGGGCGTTCGGGCCGGACGACGTGGTCGCCGCGATTTGCGAGAAGCTCGTGCGGCGGCATCCGCACGTCTTCGCGGACATGACCGTGGAGGGCGCGGACGAGGTCCTGCGCAACTGGGAGCTCATCAAGGCGAAGGAGCGCGCGGACAAGCCCGAACAAGGGATCTTGTCGGGCGTGCCGCGCAGCTTGCCGGCGCTCGTGCGGGCGCAGCGCATCGGCGAGAAGGTCGCGCGTGTGGGCTTCGACTGGCCGGACGTCGCGGGATCACGGGCCAAGGTGGCCGAGGAGATCCGCGAGCTCGACGAGGCGATCGCGACGGGCGACACGGGAGCGATCGAGGCGGAGCTCGGCGATGCGCTCTTCGCGCTGGTGAACCTCGCGCGGCACGTGAACGTGGACGCCGAGAGCGCGCTGCGCCGCACGATCGACAAGTTCACGCGCCGCTTCGACCATGTCGAAGCCCGCGTTCGCGAGCGCCATGGCGGCTGGCCCGATCCGGGCGGGGAGGATCACCTCACGCTCGAGGAGCTCGACGTCTACTGGGAGGAGTCCAAGAAATCGGGTAGGTAAAGCGCATGTCCGAACAGGTCCTCTTGGTCGAGCACGAAGGCCCCGTCGCCGTCGTCACGTTGAACAGGCCCCGGGCGAAGAACGCGCTCGACAACGAGCTGCTCGGCGCGCTTCTCGAGACGCTGCCGCGGCTCGGCGCGGACGCGTCGGTGCGCGCGGTGCTGCTCACGGGCGCGGGCGGCGCGTTCTGCGCGGGCGCCGATCTCAAGAACGCAATGGGCAGCTTGCAGGCCGCGGGTGGCCTCGACGCGATCATGGATCGCTATCACGGGATCATTCGCGCGATCGTGAACGCGCCGAAGCCGTTCATCGCGATGGTCGAGGGCCCGGCTGTGGGCTTTGGTTGTGACCTCGCGCTCGCGTGTGATCTCCGGATGCTCGGCCAGGATGCGTACCTGGAGGAGAGGTTCGTGAAGATCGGGCTCATGCCGGACGGCGGCGGATCGTTCTGGTTGCCGCGCCTCATCGGCCTTGGGCGCGCGATGGAGCTCATGCTCACGGGCGATCGCGTCACGGCGGATCGCGCGCTCTCGCTTGGCCTTGCGAACCACGTGCTCCCCGCGTCCGATCTCCGCGCCGAGACGATGAAGCTCGCCGCGCGCCTCGCGAAGGGCCCGCCGCTTGCGTATGCCGAGATCAAGCGCGCCGTCCGCTCGAGCCTTGGCAGCACCATCGACGAGGCGCTCGATCGCGAGAAGGCTGGGCAGGTGAAGCTCCTGCAGTCGGCCGACTGCATGGAGGGCGTGCTCGCCTGGATGGAGAAGCGCGACCCCTCGTTCCAGGGCAAATAATCCCGCCTGCATCGACCGCATCGCGGTCGATGCACCCTTGGTCCAGGGCTGCGCCCTGGTCCGGGTCGAGGGGCGGACAGCCCCTCGTCGGGTCCGGGGTGAAACCCCGGCGAGGCGCCTCCAACGCGCTAATGCAAACGCCGCCCGAGTTCCTGCACGTTGATCTCTGCGAACACGCCGTAGTGATCGGAGGCTGCGACGCCGTCGTGGAGCTCGGTCATCACGACCTCGGCTGAGAGCGGCTTGCCGCGGCCTGTGCCGAGCTCGGGCCCGCGCACGAGGATGTAGTCGATGCGCCGCGGGAACTCGTGCGTCAGCGCGGCGTATGGGTTCCTCTCCGAGTCGAACGTGTAGCCCGGGGGCGCGCCGAGGTGCTCGAAGCAGTCGGTGAAGTGCACGCTCTTGCCTCCGAGCGACTGGAGCCCGAGCAAAAAGCGCATCTCGGCCGAGTGTGACACCGCGTTGAAGTCGCCCACGAGAATGGCCGGGAGATCCGCGCCGATCGGGGTCTCGTGCATCACGTACTCGGCGATGGAGACCACCTGGGACTCGCGTGCCACGCCGTCGTGGAACTTCCAGTTGAGGTGTGTCACGAAAAACGGGAGCGTCCCTGCGGGCGTGCGGATCTTCGTGTGGAGGAGCGCGCGTCGCTCCTCGTCGCCGGCCGTGGGCAGCGGGCACACGATGCGTTTTTCGATCGGGAAGCGCGAGAGGACGGCGTTGCCGAAGTGCATGCCGTCGCCGAGATCGTGGGCCATGCCGAAGGCGGCGTCGTAGCCGAGGCCTTCGCGGATCTCGTCGGCTTGCGTGCGGTCGTTGTAGAGGATGACCTCTTGCAGTCCGATGACGTCCGGGGAGAGACGGCGGATGCCCTCGCGGATGAGCTCGAGCCGCCGCTCCCAGGGACCCTTCTTGTTCCAGATGTTGAGCGTGAGGACGCGCAGCCGTTCCATGCTCCTCTCGGGCTACGTCACGATGGCGGCTCAGGCGAGCGGCCGAGGGGGCGTCGCGCGGCGTAATTTTTTCGGACTCCGAGCGTGCGTGCGTGCGCGGCCTCCTTGGCCGACCGAGACGTGCGCGCCGAGCCGTGGTAGCAAGGCGCTCGGAACGGGGTTTGGGGCGTAGCTCGGCTCGTCCGAGCGGGCCCCAAGCGTCGAAGGGAAAGGACGGAGGCGATGAAACGCGTCGTGACCCTGGGAGCCCTGGCCTTCTTGGCCCTTTTCTCGTCGCTCGGGTGTTCGAGCAAGATGGACCCGAAGGAGTGCGACAAGATCCGCGGGGAGGCCTACGACCTCCTCAACAAGGCGCAGCACTGCAACGTCGACGCGGACTGCAAGCAGAGCGCGTGGCCCGGCTGCGCCAAGCCCGTGAATGGCCAGACGATCGACACGATCAAGCCGATGGCCGAGAACTACAAGAAGGGCCAGTGCGAGGAGCCCGAACTCAAGTGCGCCACGCCGACGCCCGAGAGCTACTGCAAGCAGGGCCTCTGCGTGCACCGCGAAAAGGGCATGACCGAGGGCGCGGGCGCGCCGGCCGGCGACATCATCGTCAAGTGACGCAACTCAGGATCCCGTGATGGAAGCGAGCTCGTTTTACGCAGGCAAGCGCGTGGTCGTGACCGGCGCGGGGGGTTTCATCGGGAGCCACCTCGTGGAGGCCCTCGTGCGCGAGGGCGCGAATGTGCGCGCGCTCGTCCGCTACACGTCGAGCTCGCAGCGCGGACACCTCGATCGCGTCCCGTCGAGCGTGCTCGCGCATGTGGAGGTCGTCCTCGGCAACGTCGAGGATGGCGCCTGCGTGCGCAAGCTCGTGCGGGGCGCGGACGTGGTCTTCCACCTCGCCGCGCTGATCGGGATCCCCTACTCGTACGTGGCCCCGCACCAGTACGTCGCGACGAACGTGTCGGGCACGTTGAACGTGCTCGAAGCGGCGCGCGAGCACGGCGCCCGCGTCGTGCACACGTCGACGAGCGAGACGTACGGATCGGCGCGGTATGCGCCGATCGACGAGGCGCACCCGCTCACGGGGCAGTCGCCCTACTCGGCCACGAAGATCGGCGCGGACAAGCTCGCGGAGAGTTATTTCCTCTCGTTCGGCACGCCGGTCGCCACGATCCGCCCCTTCAATACGTATGGCCCGCGCCAGTCGTCGCGCGCGTTCATCCCGAGCGTGATGAAGCAGCTCGCGGCCGGCCGTGACGTCGTGCGCGTGGGCAGCACGCGGCCGAAGCGCGACCTCAACTTCGTGGGCGACACCGTGGCGGGGTTTCTCGCGGTCGGCGCGAGTGATCGCGCCCTCGGGCAGGTCATCAACGTGGGCAGCGGCCGCACGATCTCCATGGGGGATCTCGCCGAGCTCATCTTCCAGGTCTCGGGCAAGCCGGCCCGTCTGGAGACGGACGACGCGCGCGTGCGGCCCGACGCGAGCGAGGTCGAGCTCCTGCTCGCCGATTGCCGCAAGGCCAAGGAGCTCGTCGGATACGAGCCGCGCGTGACCCTCGAAGAGGGCCTCGAGAAGACGTGGGCGTACGTCCTCGAGCGCATCGCCGATTATCGGCCGGACGAGTACGCGATCTGATCGGATCCGAACATGTGGAAGATTCCCCTCTGCGACCTTCATTTCGGCCCTGAAGAGACCCAGGCCGCGGCCGACGTCGTGGCCTCCGGCTGGCTCACGATGGGCGAGCGCACGCAGGCCTTCGAGCGCGCGCTCGGCGAGGCGTTCGGCACGACGGGCGTGCTCGCCATGACGAACTGCACGGCCGCGCTGCACCTCGCTTACCTCGCCGTGGGCGTGGGCCCCGGCGACGAGGTGATCTGCCCGAGCCTCACGTTCGTGGCGACGGCGAACGCCGCGCTCACGACGGGCGCGAACGTCGTGCTCGCCGACATCGTCGGGCCGGACGATCTCACGATCGATCCCGCGGACGTCGAGCGGAAGATCACGAAGCGCACGAAGGCGATCACGGTCGTGCATTACGCCGGCTACCCGTGCGACATGGACGCGATCCTCGCGATCGCCGAGAAGCACGGCGTCGCGGTGATCGAGGACGCGGCGCACGCGCCGCTCGCGACCTGGAAGGGCCGCGCGCTCGGGACGATCGGCGACGTCGGCTGCTACAGCTTCTTCTCGAACAAGAACCTCTCGACCGGCGAGGGCGGCGCGGTCGCCGCGCGCACGGAGGAGCTTCGCCAGCGCTGCAAGCTCCTGCGATCGCACGGGATGACCACGCTCACGCTCGATCGCCACAAGGGGCACGCGTTCTCCTACGACGTGGTCCTCGCGGGGCAGAACTATCGCATCGACGAGATCCGCAGCGCGATCGGCCTCGTGCAGCTCGGCCGCCTCGCCGAGGGCAACCGCATGCGCCGCGCGGTCGTGACGCGGTACCGCGAGCGCCTCGCCGCGATCAGCCGCGTGAGCATCCCGTTCCGCGATTTCGAGGCGCGCGGGGTGGGGGAGGGCGCCTACCACATCATGCCCGTGCTCCTGCCCGAGGGCGCGCCGCGCGAGGCCGTGATGGCGGCCATGAAGGCGCGCGGCATCCAGACGAGCGTGCATTACACGCCGATCCACGCCTTCTCTTTCCACGGCTCGACCGAGCGTGTGCGCTGCGAGGGCCTCGCGCGCACGGACGCGTTCGCCCCGCGCGAGCTCACGCTCCCGCTCTACCCGCGCATGACCGACGCGCAGGTCGACGAGGTCGTGGCGGCGCTCGACGCGTCGCTGCGAGACGTTTTCCCGGGCTGAACGCGAACGCTCCGGGCTCAGAACACGCCGAACGACTGATCTTCCTCGAAGCGGACCACGTAGTGCGGCAGCCCCTTGGCGAGGCGGCCGAGCGTGGCCGTGAGCTGCCGCTCGCCGAGCGTGGTCATGCGCTCGTAGAGGCGCTCGCGATCGGCGCGCACGAGGCCCGTCGCCTTCTGCATGGTCATGAACACGGCGATCTGGCGGCGCAGGAACGCGGTCACGTCGGGGTGCGCCACGAACATCTGCGTCGCGCCGCAGGCGGGGGACACGAGTGGTACGAGCGTGAACGGATAGACCTCCTCTGCGAGGCGCACGCTCACCACCGCGCCCTCCTGATGGCCGCCGCCGAGCACCACGAACTCGGCCTCGGTCGAGCCGCTCCAGCGCATCGTGTAGTAGGCCCGGAGGAATGCGCGCACGAGATCCTGCCGCACGCCGTACTCCTCGCCGTTCTGGAACATGAGCCGGAGGTGGCCGCAGCCGATGTGATCAGGGACGATCAGGTGCTCCAGGATCAGCGGCTGCAAGGGCTCGGGCGGACGGGCCATGTACTTGCGCCAGCCTGGGCCTTGCGTCTCCCGCGGCGGCAGCACGTCCGCGAGGCGCGGATCGGCGCGCATGGACAGGATCATCTTGTTCAGCGCGTGCGTGTCCGTGTGCAGGTAGAGGTGCCCGAACGTGTCGAGGTACCGCTCCAGGATCGCGCCCAGCGTGCCCTCGCCGATCGGCCGCCCCGTGACGAGCTCGGTCGCGGCGAGCGCGAGCAAGAGCTCGCCCGCGTCGCCGCCGGGCGTGCCCACGACGCCGTGATCGTCGCGGCCGTCGACGCACGAGATCTTCCCGTGCGTGAGGAACGCGCTCATCTTCACCCAGCGCACCGATCGGGGATCCCCGACGTGGCCCTCGATCTCCGCGAGCGCGAGCGGCCTCGTTCCGCCTTCGGAGGGCGAGTAGATCCCCGGGTTCCAGGCGAGCGTCTCGATCGTACGCGTTCGAAACGACGGGTCGCGCGTGGTCGCATATCCCGCGTTCCTCCACGCGAGCATCCCGCCTTCCATCGAGGCCACGAACGTCATCCCGCGTGCTTCGAGCAGCTTCGCCGCCGTCGCCGATCGATCCCCGGACCGCGAGATCAGAATGACGAGCGCGTTTTGCGGGAGCACGTCCGCGATTCGCTCCACGTCCTTCGTCGGCACCCAGCGCACGCCCGGCACGTGTCCGAGCGGGCCTTCGAGATCGGCCTCGTCGCGCACGTCGACGAGCTCGACGAGGCGGCCTTGCGACACGACGAACGAGGGCGGGAGCGTCGGTATGCCGCTCTCCGTTCGCCGGATCTCGGTGACCCAGTTCGTCCGGAGGAGCCGCACCGGCGGCGGCTCGGCTTGCGGCTGCGGGGGCGTGCCTTCGGGCGTGCTCATGGGTGATCCTTCGATCCTTCCTGGGCGGCCGTTTTTCCGCGGCGGCGCCCTCAAAGCAGAATGCTGATCTTGCCGTTCGTGGTCGGCGTGATGGCGGGCGGGAGATCCGTCTCGCCGAGGGCCTGACGCAGGTTGATCTCGATGTTGCGTGTGATGCTCATGAGCGGCAGCGCGTTCGGGCCCGTGGTGAACGGGTCCTCGAGGAACCTGCCGATCGTGTCGAGCACGAGGAACATGAGGGTCACGGCCATCACCACGATCGTCGTCAGTGCGCCGAGGTGCTCGACGAGCCCGAAGGGCAGGACGTAGCAATAGGCCCGCACGCTCCGGTGCGTGAAGACGCGGTATCCCGCGGGGATCGGCGTGTTCTTGATGCGCTCGCATCCGCCTTGCAGGCCGATGAGGTCCACGAGCGTCGCGTCGATGCGCAGCAGTCGCTCCTCGCTGAGCAGGCCCGCCCTCCGCGCGAAGGCGAGGCGCTCGCCGTTCGTCTGCATCAGCGCGACGGGCACGTTTTTCTGCTGCGCGAGGGCCGCGAGCTCGTCCGCCGGGAGGAACGGCGCGAGGCCCTCCAGCGCGTTTTGCTGCCGCAACACGGCGCGCAGCGCGTGCACGTAGGCGATCTGCCGGTAGAGGATCTCTCTCTTCAGCGCGGCCGCGAGCGTGTCGTCGCCGGGCGCTGCGCCCGAGGTGGGCTCGGCGACGCCGGGTTCGAGCAGCGTCGTCGTTTGCCGGGCGAGGGCGCGCGAGGCGTTGACGATGCCGCCCCAGAGCTTGCGCCCCTCCCACCAGCGATCGTACGAGGCGTTGTTCCGGAAGCCGAGCAGGATGGCGAGCGCCACGCCGACGATGGAAAACGGCGTCGGCGAGAAAGGCACCCGCACGCCGAGCAGCGCGTCCGCGAGGTACAGACCGAGCGCCACCGCGAACACGACCGCGAGGTGAGGCGCATGCATCCGGAGGATGTTCAGCCAGGGGAGCGTGTTGCTGATGACCATGCGGATCGTTCGTTGGGGTCCGAAGGATCCGTGGTTTTCTTCTCTCTTGCAATCGGCGCGGCGGCCGCGCGCCCTTTCGTTTTCCTCGTGGAGAAGCTTCGGCTTTCACGAGGCTACCCTTCGGGGCGGGTCGAGGATATAAGGGCCCCCTTCCCGAGGGACGACGCCGATGAAGAATAAGAAATACCGCTGCCTCGTGTGCTCCCACGTCTACGATCCGGCGATCGGTGATCCGGACAGCGGCGTCGCTCCGGGCACCGCGTTCGAGGACCTCAAGGACGACTGGTATTGTCCCGAATGTGGTGCCTCGAAGGCTGATTTCGAGCCGATGGACGATTGAACTGCGATAACGTCATCGGCCGGCTCGTGCGCTCTGGGCGTGCGGGCCATGGCTTCACACATGGCAAGATCCCGGCGAGGCCTCCGCGAGGCGGACCTTGACGGGGCTTTTCGACGTCGGCTAGGATCGGCTCGTTACTTACCATCTAAAGGTTATAGAGGATACACCACCGACACCCCTCGTCGGTGCTGCCGACGAAAGGCTGGTCGAGGCTGGCCGGTCGTCGAGCGGGCGAGCAGCCAAGAGAGTGGCTGTGATACGGAAAGGAACGGCGCATTCGAATGGACGTATCGATCCGGCCTCGCTGCGCGCGTTCCGCGCGGAGTCTGTCTCCGCGAGGGTGTTCGCCCGGGAAGACGCGGAGGAAGTCGGGGTTTGTCCCCGTACCGAAGCCTGCTGATCGTGGTACCCTCGTGACCGATTGCCGGAAAGGGAGGTTTGCGTGAAAAAGTCCAGCTGGGCTTCGAGCTTCTCGCTCGCGATCTCGGCGCTCCTCGCTGCCACGGCGTATGCCGCGTGCACCGATTCGTATCGGGACCCGGAGGCGTCTGGCGCCGGCACGGGTCCTGGAGGGCCCGGGGGAACGGGGGGCGACGGCGGCTCCGGCGGCGTCATCATCGACACCGACAGCGGCGTCGGCTGCGATGACACGTGCTCGAACGACCTCACGGCGGTCGTCGATTGTTATGGCCAGGTCAAGGTGCAATGCACCCCGGACCAGGGCTGCGCGAATGCGAAGTGTATCGACAACCCCTGCCAGGCCGCCGAGGAGTCGAAGAGCTCGTACGGCTGCGATTACTGGGCGCTGAAGACGGCGCTCCGGCCGCAGGCGGACGGCGCCTGTTTCGCGGCATTCGTGGCGAATACCTGGTCGAAGCCGGTGCACCTCGAGGTCTCGCGCAAGGGCTCGACGCTCGATCCGGCGACGTTCGCGTTCATCCCGAGCATCGGCGCGAACGGCACGATCCAGTACGACCCCTACAACGCGGCGACGGGGATCGACGTGGGGCAGGTGGCGATCCTGTTCCTGTCGCGCAAGTCGCAGGGCGCGAGCGTCGTCGACTGCCCGAAGCCCGCGGCGCTGAACCTCGAGACCGGCGTGATCGACACGGGCAAGGGCGACGCCTTCCACATCACCACGGACTACCCCGTCGTGGCCTACCAGATCTCGCCGTACGGCGGCGGTCAGGCGTACGTCACCTCGGCCACGCTGCTGCTCCCGACGAGCGCTTGGGACACCAACTATCTCGCGATCAACGCGTACAAGGCGAGCGAGGTCTTCAGCGACGCCTGGCCCTCGATGGCGATCCTCGCGCATCAGGACAACACGAAGGTCACGCTCCTGCCGAACGTGGCGGTCGTCGGCGGCGGCGGCATCCCCGCGTCCGAGGCGAACAAGCCCGTCGAGTACATGCTGAACGCGGGCCAGTTCCTGCAGATCACGCAGCCCCAGGAGCTCACGGGCAGCCCCATCGGCTCGGACAAACCCGTGGCCGTGTTCGGCGCGTCGAAATGCATGAACGTGCCGTCGATGCAGGACGACTGCGATTCGGGCCAGCAGCAGCTCGCGCCGGTGCGCGCGCTCGGCAACGAATACGTCGCGGTGCGGTACAAGAGCCGGTCGGGTTCGTCGGAGGAGTCGTCGCTCTGGCGGCTCGTCGGCGCGGTCGACGGGACGGTCCTCACCTGGACGCCCACGAAACCCGCGGGCGCGCCCGCGATGATCAACCAGGGCCAGGTCCTCGAGTTCGAGGATCCGGGGCCGTTCGTGGTGCGCAGCCAGGACGCGCAGCACCCGTTCTACTTCGGCGCCTACATGACGGGCGGCGCGCCGTTCGCGAACGTCGGCGATCCGGACTGGGTGAACGTGGTGCCGCCGCAGCAGTTCCTGAAGCGCTACGTGCTCTTCACGGACCCGACGTACCCGGAGACGAGCCTCGTCGTGGTGCGTGTCAAGTCGAAGACGACCGGCGAGTTTGCCCCCGTCACGCTGAAGTGCAAGGGCGAGCTCGACGGGTGGCAGCCCGTCGGCGACTACGAGTTCACCCGCGTGGACCTCGTGAAGGGTGATTTCCAGGGTGTCGACGGCTGCACGAACGGGCCGCAGGAGATGTCGAGCGCGCTGCCCTTCGGCGCCACCGTCTGGGGCTGGGGCACGACGCAGCAGACGCTCCGCGTTTCGTACGCCTATCCGGCGGGCGCCGGATTCCTGCCGATCAACGAGATCGTCGTTCCGCCGACGCCGAAGTGACCGTCCATGACGCCAGGGTGGCCTTGCGTGAAGGGAGGGCGCGCAACGGCCACCCGGTCTGGCCGGGACAATGATACAGAGGACATCGCGTGATGGTTCGACGACATACGGGACCCGCATGGGCAACGCGGGCGAAAAAGACCCTTCTGCCCGGCGCTAGCCTCCTTGCCACCTTGCTCGTGCCCCTCGCGGCGCACGCGCAGGACAAGACGTTTTACCTCGACCGGCTGCAGATCGGCGGTGCGCCTGCCGACGGCCTCGCGATCTGGCGGCCCGAGATCGGTCAGACGCGCCTCTACGGTCAGTTCGGGCTCGGCTTCTCGCTGAACCCGCTTCGCGTCGACAACCACGTCGACAACATCGACAAGGCCCAGACGCTCAAAGGCGCGCCTGTCGCCAACCAGCTCGCGGCGTACCTCACGGCCGGCGCCGAGATCCTCGAGCGCGGCGCGGTGCAGGTGACGCTCCCGCTCGCGCTCTACCAGAGCGGCAGCCCCACCGGCAACTCGACGGCCGGGCTCAACCAGAATGTCAACATGCAAGCCTTCGCGCCGATGGATCTGCGGCTCGATGGCCGCTTCCTCGTGTTCCGCACGGAGGACAAGTCCTTCAAGCTCGGCCTGCGCGCGTCGGTCTTCTTGCCGACCGGCGACGAGTTCTCCTTCGGCGGCGACAAGGAGACGTGGGGCAGCGTCGGCATCGCCACCGAGTACGACGCGAAGAAGTTTTTCATTGCGCTGAACGCGGGGTTCGCCATCCGGCCCACCGCGAAGCTGCACGAGCTCACGGTCGGCCGCGAGCTCACGTACGGCGTCGGCGGCTACGTGCCGCTCATGCAGGATCGCCTGCGCATCGGGGCCGAGCTCTTCGGCTCCGTGGGCATGCTGCCCGAGACGCTCGGCGAGCTCGACGCTTCGCCGCTCGAGTGGTCGCTCTCGGGTCGCATGGCGCTCGACGCGAAGAAACTTTCGTGGGCGGGTCTCTCGGTCGGCTCGCGCCTCACGGGCGGCTACGCGCCCGACATGCGCATCGTCGCGGTCGTCGGCGGTGCCTTCCAGCTCAAGGACACCGAGGTCGGCGCTGGCTCGGCGCGTTACCAGTTCCGCGACGACGTCGACACGGACAAGGACGGCTTCCCGGACCTCGTCGACATGTGCCCCGTCGACAAGGAAGACAAGGCGCCGCCGAACCCCGACGACGGCTGTCCGACGATGTCCGATCTCGACAAGGACGGCATCCCCGACAACGTCGACAAGTGTCCGGCCGTCCCCGAGGACAAGGACGGCATCGACGATCGCGACGGCTGCCCCGAGGACGACGCCGATCAGGACACGGTGCCCGACGCCGAGGACAAGTGCCCGAAGGAGCCGGGCATGCGCGGCGACGATCCCGAGAAGGAAGGTTGCCCGCAGTTCGTCCGCCGCATCAGCGGATCGAGCGAGATTCAGATCACGAAGCAGGTCGAGTTCGAGTTCGACAGCAACGTGATCTTGCCGAAGAGCTACCCGATCCTCGACGAGGTCGTGCGCCTGCTCAAGGCGAACCCCGAGATCAAGCTCGTCAGCGTCGAAGGCCACACCGACGACGTCGGCAAGCCCGAGTACAACGACAAGCTCTCGGCGAACCGCGCCGCAGCCGTGCGTGACTACCTGATCAACAAGGGTGGCATCGCGGCGAGCCGGCTCCAATCGAAGGGCTTTGGCGCGCGCAAGCCGGTCGCGAGCAACGTGTCGGCCGAGGGGCAAGCGCGCAACCGTCGCGTCGAGTTCCACATCGTCACGCAGGCGATCGAGGGGCGGTGAGCCTCGCCCGGGGCGCGCGCGGTCGGCCCTTCGGGCGCGCGCTCGTCCTCGGGGTCGTCCTCGCCGCCGCGGGGCAGGGGAGCTCGGAGAGCCTGCCTGAAGCGCAGGCCGACGATCGGATCGTGCTCGGCGTCGATCGCGACGACGACGATCTCGATGGTCGGCCCGACGCCGAGCAGGACGTCGTCGCGCCGTCGACGGACCTGTTCGATCTCGCGTTGCCCAAGGGCAAGGATCGAACGATCGAGGTCCGCGGCGACGTGGCGCGCCTGCTCGTCGATGGGCGGCCGTTCGCGGGGAGCGTGATCCCCGCGGGCGCGAAGCGTGTCGCGCTGCAAGCCGTGCGGGCGGGGCGCGGCGAGGTGAAGGCGTTCGGACGAACGCGTACGATCGCGGCGATCGACGTGCGGCCTGTCGATGGGCAGGGTCGTTTCGTGGATCCGGCGCGCTCGCACGCTTCGCTCGAGCGCACGCCGCCGGAGCGGCTGCCCGCGGATCCGTATTCGAACACCACGAACCCCGATGCGGTGCGGTTCGTCGTCGTGGCCACGCCGGACGATCTGCCGCCGGTCGTGCGCGTGACGGGCCGCGCGCCGTCGGGCGCGATCGTCGATCGGCTCGATCCCTTGATGCTCGGCGCGGTTCCATGTCCCGACGGCGTGGGCGCGTCGCTCAGGTGCGCCTCGACCGCGCCGATCCGCGTGGTGCCGGACGAGATCGATCGGAACCACCCGACGGTGCGGGATCGATCGGTGCGCGCGGAGCTCGGCGGCGCGGTGGAGCTCGCGCTGGTCAGCGAGGCGCGCAAGCTCGGAGGCCTGCGCATCGCGGGACCACGCGTCTCGCCGCTCGGGCCGCTCGTGCGATATCGGGGCGTGCTGCGCGTGTTTCTCGTGCGTCCGCGGCCCGGCGGGCCGCCGCCCGTGGGCGGAGACGACGCGGGCGCGGTGGCGCTCGCGCGCGCGGACGTGGCGCAGGCGAGCACGCTCTGGGGCGCGTGCGGCGTGAGCTTCGGGCCGCCCGCCGAGACGGAGATCACGATCGTGGATCCGCCGCGCCCGCACCTCGTGGCGCTCGGCTGTGATCATGGCTTGCCCGCGGCGGGCGGCGGCAAGGTGCGCGTGCGCGTGGACGGGCGCGAGGTCGCGGCGGCGCTCGAAAAAGGCACGACGCCCGCGGGCGCGGCGCGCGTGCTCGCGACGGCGATCGCCGCGGCAGGGTTTGTGGCGCGCGTCTCGGACAACGCGACGATCGCGGCGGGCGCGCGCGGCAGCTCCGATGTGCTCGTGCGGCGCAAGAGCGGCGAGCCGGCGCTCGTCGAGCCGCCCGCGTCGGGGCCGGTCAGCACGGACGCGCTGCTCACGGCGTGCATCGGGCGCGTCGAGCTGGAAGACGGGCTGCAGCACTTCAACGACATCGACGCGATCGCGGGCACGGTCGAGGAGCGCGCGCTCATCAAGGCGCTCGACGACGGGGACCCATCGACCATCGAGGTGATCGTGGTGCCGAATTTCGCGGGCAGCGGCCGCATCGGCGAGAGCTTCATCGGCGCCGACGGCGGCGCGGTGCGCAACGTGCTCATCACGGATCGCGCCGCGCTCCGGGCCGACCGCGCGAGCTTCGCCCTCGCGCACGAGCTCGGGCACGTGCTGCTCGATGATCCTGGTCACCCTGACGATTTCGGCCGCGACACGCCCACGCGGCTCATGGACGCCGATGCCGCGAACGGGACGGCGTTCGGGCCGCGGCGTCTGCTCGTCGACGAGTGCACGCGCGCGCTTCGGCAGAGTGGCCCGACGGCGGCCGTACCCCTCCTCCGCCCGTGGCCGCTCTCGCCGCTCGGCAAAGAACGCTGAGGGACGCGAGCGACCGAACGCGAGAGATTCGGCGGGTCAACGAGCTTCGACCCGTGCTAGACGATGTCCCTCGCAATGTCGGTCAGCCAGTCGAGGGCCCTCGCCGGGGGTATCGCGCTTTACCTCGCCGCGTTCGTGGTGCTCTCGATCGCGCTCGTGCGGCTGTTCTCTGCCTTGCTGGGCCCGCACTTCGAGCTCGTGTGGCTCGCGCTCCTGCCGCTCGGGCTCGGCCTCGGGGCGTGGTTCGGCTCGCTCGTGCGGGGCATCGGGAAATCGCCGCGCAGCGCCGCGCCGGTCGCACATTTCGCCGCGCTCTCCGCGGGCGCGATGGCCGTCTCGGTCGTGGTCGGGGTGCGCGCTCGCTCCGTGGACACCTTCGATCGCGCGGCGCTCGGCCAGCTCGCGATCTTCCTCGGCACCTCGCTCCTGCCGTTCCTCCTCGCGGGCGTGACGCTCACGGGCGCGCTCGGCGTGGCGCGGCGGCGCGTGGCCGACGTCGGCAAGAGCGGGCTCCTCGGCGCGGCGTGTGGCGTCGTCGTGGCGGCGTTCGTCCTGCGGTTCGGGCCTGCGCGGGTGGGGCTCGGCGCGGCGATCGCGGCGAGCCTCGCGGCGGCGCTGTTCGCGGTCGCGGCGCGGCGTGAGATCGTCGAGGCCGAGGGCGAGGGTTCGTCCGGGGAAGCGGAGCCGCCGCGCGTCCACCTCGGGGTCGTCACGACGTTCGTGCTCGGCTGCTCGGTGCTCCTCGCGGGCGAGATCGGCGCGCCGTACCTCAAGCTCGCGGCGATCCGGTGGATCCAGATCGAGCGCGTCTCCTTCCAGCACTGGACGAACCACGCCCTGCTCACCGTGGACAAACCCTCGGCGGGCGCCGCGTGGCTGCGCGCCGACGGGACGATGGGCACGCAGATCTACGACGGCAAGCAGATGCCGCCGGCCACGCCGGACGAGCTCGGCTACGTGCTCCACAAGGACAAGGGGCCCGTGCTCGTCGTGGGCTCGGCCGGCGGGCGCGAGCTCAGGTCCGCGCTCCGTCAGAACCAGAAAGAGATTCACGCGGTCGAGGCGGACCCGGCGATCGTGCACGAGGTGATGCGCGGCGAGTCGCGCGCGTGGAGCGGAGAGCTCTACGACAAACCCGAGATCCGGGTCGCGATCGAGGGGCCACGCGGATACGTGCGGCGTCCTCCCGTGCCGTATCGCAGCATCGTCGTCGGATACTTCGACGCCTTCGCGCCTTCGCCGGTCGGCGCCGTCGCGGCCACGCCGAGCCCGCTCTTCACGACGCAGGCCGTGCGAGATCTCATCCTCGCGGTCGTCCCCGAGGGCACCGTGACGCTCTCGCGGCCGGAGGTGGAGGCGGATCGGCTCGTCGCGCTCGTCACGAGCGCGCTGCGCGAGACGGGGGCAGAGGCGCCCGCGACGCACCTCTTCGGCTGCACGAAGGACCGGATCAGCACGGTCCTCGTCAAGCGCACGCCGCTCCGCGCCGAGGAGCTCACGAACCTCCGCTCGCACTGCCGGCGGCACAAGTTCGCCGAGCTGCTCATGGCGGAGGCGCCAAAAGGTAACCTCCGTCGCTCGATCGTCGAGGGCGCCGATCCGGCCGAGCTCTCGGCGCGGCAGGGCACGGATCTCCGGCCGCCGACGGACGATCGTCCCTTCTGGTTCTCCACGGTCGCGCCGGGAGACCTGAAGAAGACGCTGCTCGACGTGCGCGGGCTGAAGGAGAACCAGCGCGGGCTCTTGACGATCGCCGCCGGCCTCGTGGTGACGGCGCTCGCGGCGTTCGTCGCGCTGCTCGGGCCGCTCGTGGCGGCGCGGCGGACGCTCGAGGGCGCTTCCCGCGGGTCGATCCTGCGCGCCGCGCTCGCGCTCGGTTTTTCCGCGGCGAGCATCTCGCTCATCGGCGGGGCGCTGATCCCGCGGCTCGGCGCGGTCGTGGGCCGGGCGGATCTCGTGGCGCTCGTCTTGCCGCTCGTCTTTTTGCTCGCGCTCGGCGTGGGCTTCGGGCTCGGGCATCGGCCCGGGGACGTGGGCGCGCAGGGCGCGGCGCAGCGCTGGTCGCTCGCGCTCGTGTTCGTCCTCGCGCCCCTCGCGATGGGCCTCGATCCGGCGCTCGGCTTGGCCCTCGGGCTCACGCTGCCGGCGCGGCTCGGCGTCGCCGCGGCGATCCTCTCCGTGATCGGCCTCGGCCTCGGCGCGCTCCTCGCGCTCGGCGCGCGCATCGCTTCCTCGATCGCCGATCGCGCGCTTCCCCTCGCGATGGCCGTCGCCGGATCGTTCGCCGCGTTCGCGCTTTTCGGCGGCACTCTGCTCGCGCTCCGCCTCGGCTACAGCGCGGCCGTGCTCTGCGGAGGCGCCTCGGTGCTGCTCGCCGCCGTGCTCGTCCCTGCGGCGCGGCGGCCGACCCGGCTCGCGGAGCCCCGCCCCGAGCCTCTGCCCGGCGACCGCGTCACGCCCACCAGCGAACGCCCGACCGTGCCCGAGATCGATCTGCCCCAGGGCGCCTCGGCCCATTCCAGCTAGATTTTCGTCTCCCCAAAAACCGACATCCCCACAGGGGATTGCTCTCCGGACGTGGGGCTTTTTGGCGCGCGCGGGGTAGGATCGGGCAGGAGAGCAGGCAGCGGCTCGGGGGGGACGCTGCTGCTCTCGCGAGCGAGGGGCGCACCGATCGTGCCTCTCGCTCGTTTTGCGTTTGTCAGGACACCCGTAGCCAGGGAGCCCAGGGGTTACCGGTCTCATCGAAATCACCCGTCCGGGGTGCACCCCCTGCGGCACGATCTTGGCGCTTCGAGGCAAGGCGAGCGCTCGATGTGCATGCCGCGTCGCGACAAATAACGCCCCGGATGGCCGAATCGAATTCCTCCGCTATCCTGGACCGCATCCTCATGTCCAGCGTGATACCCAGAGGCGGGCGAGACACACTCAGGCAGTCGCTCGTGGAGCTTCTCCCGGTCGCCGACGCCCTCGACGCATCGGACCTGCGGGATGCGGCCGAAGCGTGCATCGTGCTGCTCGACGCTCCGATGCGCGTCGATCAGAAGAGCCTCGCTCCTTTGCTCAAGCTCACGCACGAGCGCGCGGCCGAGGTCTTTCGCCGCGGCGCCCGGGACGCCGACGGCCCGCTGCGCGCCCGCCTCGAAGCCTGCCGCGCGCGCGCCGAGGCCCAGGCCAAGCAAATGCAGCAGTTCCTCCCCACTTTATTTTCCTGATTTCGGGTGGTGGGCCTTTCGTGGAGGAAGCTCGGTCTCCTCGGTCCCGCCATGCGTCTTTATCTGGCATTCTTTTGCATCGTCGCCGCGTGTGACGCGCCGTCGCGCCCCGACGCCGTCCTGCCCGCGCCGCTCACGAATCCGACGCCGGTTCTGGTTTCGCCTCCGCCTCCGAATCTGCGCGCGAATCTCCCTTCGCTTAAGGCGCCGCGCCCGCATCCGGCTTGCCCCGAGACCGTCGGGGTCTCCGAGGCCTGGCCGCGCCCGGACGGATTGGCGCGGGTCGTTCCTGCCAAACCCGGCGTGATCGGGCACATGGAGCAGGACTTCGCCGGTCGATCCGTCCGGCTGCGGTTCGTCGGGACGCACCTGTTCGATCTTCTCGACAAACTGCTCTACGAGGGAGGGCCGACCGAGCTCGATCGCCGCCGCGTCGCCTGCACCGCCCTCGACGCCGTGGCCCGGAGCGGCGCGCCCGTCGTGCGACTGTGGGGTTCGCTGAAGCAAACGGGCTCGCCGTCGGAGATCAAGCACGCCGCCGACATGCTCGCGCTCCTGCTCGACGAAAACGCGCGCCGCGAGCGGCCCTTGCGCTTCATCGTCACGCTGCAGAACCACCAGGCCGGCTACGGGGCCCCGGACAGCACGCGCTCGCTCGACGACCAGGATCCGAAGAGCCCCTTTTTTGCTCGACGTTTTTATCTCGAAGGCGGGTGGAAAGAAAAAGGCGCGGGCACCCTCGCCGAGCGCATCGAGGCCCTCGCGGCGAGGCCCGAAATCGCGGGGGATCCGGCGATCCTGGCCTTCGAGCTCGTCAACGAGCTCGATACCTTCCGGAACGTCGCGCGCGGCACCTGGGACGGGCCCGAAGCCTCCGCCTGGGTGAATGAATTCGTGCATCCGGCGCTCCGCCTGCTCGGCGAGCGTTTCCCGCACCCGATCCTGCTCGGCGACCTGCGCGGGCACGAGGCGTCTTACGTGTCCTTTCAGCGCGCGTGGATCGAGGCGCTGCCCGCCTCCCTGCGCGCGCGGCTCGTCTGGACGGCGCACGTGTACACGGCCGTCGCGCCTTCGAACAAGGACCCCGCGTTCGCCCGCGCGACGTGGAAGCTCGACCATGACCTCACGATCGCCCGGAGCCTCGGTTTGCCCTTCCTGCTCGGCGAGCTCGGCCAGCACGTGCCACAGAGCGCCCCGCGTTTTTGCCGCGGCGGCGCGAAGCACGACCTCGGGCAGCTCTTCGAGATCGTGCTCGGCCCGACCGGACCCCGCGCCGAGCGCCGCCCGATCGAGGCCGCGATCCTCTGGGGCGAGGGGCTCTGCGATCTCGACCTGGAAGGCGGCCGGACCATCTCGATCGGCGCGGGCGGCGACTCGGCGGACATCGGCCCGGACGAACCCTGGGCGCGCGAGCGGATCCGCGAAATCAGGCAGGATCCGCGATTTCGTGTGGAATGACTAACGGCAGCAATATTTGATGGCGCCTTCGAGCAGGACCGCGCCGCTCGGCGCGCCGCCCTGGGGGGACGTACAGGAGCCGGTGTAGGCGCTGGCTTCGAAGGCGAGGATCGAAAACGTGCCGGAATCGGCGAGCGTGGAAACGTCGACGCAGGTCTCGTCCGTGATGTTGATCGGGGGAGCCGCGTCGGCCCCCGATCCGGACGCGGTGCAACTGTTCGTATCGAACGCACGATAGGCGCCGCCCTCGCATCCGGCGCCCTCCAATGTGCACGTGCAAGCGCTGCAGGTCCGCGCGTCCTGCCCGCCTGCATACGCCGTCAGCGTCTCTCCGTCCCAGCCGCTCGGACATACGCCGCCGCCGCTGCTCCGCACGCAGATCCGCGCTCCGGGTTCGAGCGGCGGCGCGCAGGTGGAGCCCTCCGCGCAGCCAGTCGTCGCGGCGAGCTCGCAGGCCGAGACGATCTGCTGGAAGAGCTGCGGCTCCGTGAGCTCTCCGCCGCTCGCCACGCACGCGCCCTCCGATTGCACGGCGCCCGGGCCGATGATGCGGCAGCTCGCGGACGCAAGCGGGAACGGGCCGAACGGCGCGTCGCATTGCCCGACGTTCTGGAGCGTCGTGTTGACGGCATCTCCCGAGCAATTCTTGGAGGCCCAGCACCGGAATTTCGGCGGGGCGCAAGCGCCGTCCTGGACGTCGCCGCACGCGCAGGGCGTGCACGTCGCGGGCGCGGGGGACATGTAATGGGCGGAGCCCGAAAAGCCCGCGGGGCACGAGGGCCCGGACGTGCCGTCCCAGGCCGAGCGGCGGACCCAGAACGGGCCTTCCCAGCCGGGAGGAGCGTTCGGGACGCAGAGGCTCGTGCCGCAATCGGGGTCTTCGCAATCCGCGAGGCCGTCGCCGTCGTCGTCGACGCCGTCGCCGCAGATCTCGTCGCCGGACGCGAGCACGAGGTCCGGCTCGATGCTGCCAACGATCTGGCACCCGCCCAAAAGCGCGAAGAGCCCCACGAAAGTCCCGATCCGCCGGTTGTAAGCCATGTCGTGCCTCGCTCGGTGACCACCATACCCGATTCCGCGACGAGGGCGTTGCCAGAGCGAGGAGGCTCGACCTACAATCGAGCCGGGGTGGCTTTATTCGAAAGGCACCTTCCGCGGGTGGTGGGCCGGTTCCACGAGGCTCGCCGCTATGCGGGTGACGACTCCTTGGATGGTTGCTTGGGAGCACGATCGCATGAAGAAGCTGACAAACGAGCTCACTCGTCCTCGTAGACCTCGGCAGGTTCGGATGGCGGCCGCGGCGCTTCCCACAGTGGCGCGCCTCGCGCTCCGCCGTCGCACCTTCATGATGGGGCTCCTTGGCGGCGTCGCCGCGACGTTCGCGGCGGGGTGTGGCTCCGATCCGGTCGCGCAGGGCCCGGGGACGCCCACCGAGCCTTCCGGCGTATCCATCCCCGAAATCAGGGACGGCGAGGACGTCATCACGTACGTCACCCGCGTCAAAGGCAAGTACGACCACGAGTTCTACAAGGCCGTGATCGGCGCCGCCAACGACTTCAAGGAAGGCGACGAGGCGCTCGGGATCGCCGCCGTCGACGAGCTGTCGCGGCAGAACGCGCGCAAGCTGCTTTCGAACACGAAGATCGGCGATCTCGCGGATCGGCCGATGCTCGAGGACGCGGTCCATTCCCTCATCATGGAGGCGACCGACGCGCCCGCGCTCGAGGGCGTGCGCGCCTGGAAGATGGGGGAGCTCAAATCGTTTTTGCTCGAAAAGACCGAGGACGAGATCAAGGCCGTCATGGTGGGCCTGCCGAGCGACATCATCGGCATGATCGTCAAGCTCATGAGCAACGAGGAGCTCATCAAGGTCGGCCAGACGGTGTTCAACCCGCTGCCGGGCTCGAAGATCGGCGCCAAGGGCTACATGGGCGCGCGTATCCAGCCGAACTCGCCCACGGACGACACGAACGACATCATCTGGCAGGTCATGAACGGCTTCGCCTTCGCGGTCGGCGACGTCGTGCTCGGCAACAACCCCGTGTCGAGCGAGGTCCCGAGCGTGCACGCCATCGAGGAGGCGCTGAAGGACGTGCTCGTCACGTTCAAGCTCGAAGACACGCTGCCGCATTGCTGTCTCGCGCACATCGACGTGCAGGCCGAGGTGGAGAAGCAGTTCCCGGGCTCGACGGCGCTCTGGTTCCAGAGCCTCGGCAGCACGGTGGACGCGAACGCGACGTTCGACGTGACCGTGGAGAAGATGCTGAACCACGCGGCCACGCGCTCGGGCAAATACGGCCTCTACTTCGAGACGGGGCAGGGCGCGGACGCGACGAACGGCCACGGCGCGGGCTTCGACATGGTCGTGCACGAATCGCGCAAGTACGGCTTCGCGCGCGCGCTGAAGAAGAAGGTCGCCGCGGCGCAGAAGGCCGCGGGCAACCCCGAGGCGCCGTGGGTGCACCTGAACGACGTGGCCGGCTTCATCGGCCCCGAGGTCTTCCGCACGAAGGAGCAGCTCGTGCGCTGCTGCCTGGAGGACATCGTGATGGGCAAGCTGCACGGGCTGCCGATCGGCCTCGATATCTGCTCGACGCTGCACATGTCGGTCGATCTCGACGATCTCGACTGGTGCATCGACCAGATCATGCCGGCGAACCCCGCGTACCTCATGGGTTTGCCCACGAAGAACGATCCGATGCTGTCGTACCTGACGACCGCGTTCCAGGACCACGTCCGGATCCGCGAGAAGTTCGGCTACAAGGTCGACGACAAGATGTGGGCGTTTTTCCAGGAGCTCGGCGTGATCGACGCGCAGGGCAAGCCCACGCAGTACTTCGGCAACGTGAAGTACGTCTATGCGAAGTATCTGCAAGCGAAGGGGGATCCGCGCATGGTCGAGGAGATCATGAATGCGCAGGAGACGCTCGACGCGCTCGACGCCGTGAAGAAGCGGGGCGTGTTCATCGCCGAGGGCTACGGGGCAAACCCGTGGGATCTGAACCCCGAGCTCGATCAGTACATCCGCGCCCTCGTGGCCGACGGCAAGAAGAGCATCCTCGCCGAGCTCGATCCGGCGTTCGTCGCGACGATCCCGAGCGTGGTGAAGGTCTGGACGGGCGCGAAGGATCGCGACGATTACATCCTGCACCCGCCGACGGGCGAGCAGCTCAAGGAGGACGCGGTCCGCGAGGTCGCGAAGCTACGCGACACGCACGCGGCCAAGTACGACGTGCAGATCATGATTTCGGAAGGCCTGAACGCTTTCTCGATCTCGGATCCGGGCCACGTCGACAAGTTCCTGCCGGCGCTGCGCGCGGAGCTCGAAAAGGCCGGTTACAAGGTCGCGCCCGAGCACATCGTGTGCACGGCGGGGCGCGTGCGCGCGGGGTATCACGTCGGCGAGATTCTCTTCGGAAACCTCGCGGACAAGCAGAGCAAACGAGCGGTCGTGCACATCATCGGCGAGCGGCCCGGCAGCGAGCACCGCGCGTTCTCGGTGTACATGACGATTCCGACGGTCGCGTACTGGGCAGAGGCGGGCAAGGTCGACCACGACATCACGAGTGTCCTCGCCGGTCTCGCCGACACGACGTACGCCTCGAATGATCCGGTGGAGTCCGCGAAACAGGTGGTGACGCAGCTCAACAACCTGAAGTCGAAGTCGCTGCCCTGACGTCGCGCGAGGGGCTCGCCTTCCCGGGCGAGCCCCTCTCCGTGATCACTGCGGCAGCGCGATCGCCCGCAGCTCGGTGCCCGCCGCGTACGAATAACTCACGTACGAATCGAACCCGCCCACGGTCACGATGACCGGCACGCCGGCGACGACCCGGTGGACGCCATCGTTTTGCTTGCCCGGCAAGGTGATCACGAAGTTCGCGAGCCCCTGGATGAGCGGGAAGCTGAGCTGGCAGTTGTAGACGAGGAGCTCGGGTGGACTGCCGCCGCGCTCCTCGACCGTGAGGCCGTCGGCCGGGGTGATCTCGCAGGCGTCGGGGCCGAGGAGGATCTCGTCGAGCAGGACGCCCTGGTCGGCGGGCACGACGATCGAGATGTAATCGAATACGTATTTGTCGGGCGTGAGGAAGACGTAATCGGGCCGGGCCTGCTCGAGCGGGGGGACGATGAGCAGGCTCGGATCGCCGCCCGGCAGGCCGCGCCGCACGCCCGCGGCGTCCTGGCTGCCCATGATCTGCGCCACGATGATGGGCTCCGTGCTCTCGGCCGTGAAATTGCGATACGTCGTGACTTCGGCAGAATCCCCGAGCCATTTCAGCTCGATGACGTCGTAGGGCGGGGGCAGGCTCGTCGTGATCTTCGCGCCGGCCTTCGAGGCGGCGACGAAACGCACGTAATCGGGCTCGGGGACCTCTTCGATGAGCCCGCCGGCCTGCTTGACCATTCGCGTGCGGCTCGGCGTGTGCGGGACGGCGAACGATTTGCCGGCGGTGCGGATCGGATCGAGCTGATCTTCGAGGTGATCGGCGCAGCAGCGGCGATACGCCAGGGTCGGGAAATGGGGCGCGTCCGAGGCCTCGCCGCCGGTGAAGACCGCAATGGGACCGTTCGACTCGATGGTGCTGCCCGTGAAGTCGGCGTTGAAATCGCCGGTCTCCAGGTTGAGCACGTCGAACGCGTCGAGCTGCACCTCGATGATGCCGTTTTCGGGTGTCTCGGGCACGGGGCCGCCGCCCACGACCTTCGCCGTCGTCTTCACGCGCACGGTGGTGTTCGGCTGCGTGCCCACGACCGTGAGGAACGAGCGGAGGTTGGTCGGGTCGTTCGGGTTGAAGTTCGTGTCCGGATCGTCGGTCGCGGCGATCGTCTGCGGCCAGCCGACGACGACGTACGACGTGATGACGGTGTTCTCGACGCCGAACGAGAGCGCCTCGGTCGGCTTCAAGAGCGAGGCGTCGTTCGAGAAGACGTTGACGTTTTCCAGCGGGTTGAACTGGTACGCGACGACGGGGAAATCCGAGCGGACGCGGTAGGCGTGCCTCGTCAGCGCCGTGTGCGTGCCCGTGTCGTATTCGCCCTCGGGGCTGCCGTCGACCTCGCGCGGGCCGAGCTTGAAGACCTGGAGGTTCAGGGGCGCGATGACCGCGGTCGCGATGTCGTAAGGCGCCGCGGCGGAGCCGGGCAGGCCGTCGTCCTGCGCGATGTGCACGGAGACGGCGATGTCCGGATGCGGGTTCGAGACGACGACCGCGAACTGCTGCGCGGCCGCGTTGCTGGTCGCGTCGATCATCGCGTTGTCGAGGTCGACCGCCCAGTACTCGCAGCCGACGTTGCTCTTCTCGACGGTGGCGCGGCCGCAGAGGTCCACGCAGCTCCCGGCGCGGCAAGCGATGCCCTTCGACGGATCACACGTGTCGACGAGCGTCGCGGCGGTGCCGTCGGCGTTGCAGCGATAGGCCTCCTGTCCCTTGCAGCTCCCAGCATTCGGGATGCACGTGGTGCAGCGGAACAAGAGCGGCGCGCAGACGAGGCCCTCGGCCGCGCAGTCCTCGACGACGGTCCACGCCACGCCGGCGCCCGTGTCCGTGCAGCGCTCGAGCGCGGTCGTGCATCGTTCGAGGCCGACCTCGCACACGGGCGGCGGCGGGGGCTTCGGCTCGACCTCTTCCCAGCGGGTGGATTTGTCGAAGCAGCTCGCGACGAGGACCGTCGTGCCGAGGACGAGGGCGCCCGTGCCGAGCTTCCTCGAGCGCCTGGATCGCTCGTTCATGCGCGTCTCCTCGCAGAGGTCACAGGAACACGTTGAAGTAGTCGAGGGCGTAGGCGCTCATGCCGCTCGGTCGGATGTCGCGATAACGGAGCGCGCCGTAGGAGAAGTTGTCGACACGCGCGCCGTAGACGCCGATGGTGATGGGCCCCTTCGGCAGGCCGCCTTCGGGGAAGGGGAAGCCCGAGAGATCGGGGACCTCGACGGCGTGCGAGCCCTTGGGCACGACGACGGTCCAGCGAATGAGGCCGCCGCCGCTCGTGATGTCGTAGACCGAGAGGTCGATCGCCGAGCCACCCGCGCCGAACGTGGTGGCGAGGTGTCGCCCGTCCCAGGCCGCGCCGCTCGCCGGCGTGTTCAGCGTCGGCACGCCGACGAACCCGTCCACGACGAGGTTTTCCGCGGTGCTCGTGGTGAGCAGACGGCCGACGACGGACATCGGCGCCGAGGCCTGCGGGCCGGTGACCGCGCGGGCCGTGGAGATGTATGCCGCGCCGAAGAGCGAGCCGTCGAGCGCGGGCAGGCCGACGAACGGGATGGGCCCGGCGAGCGGGAGGAGCGGCGATTTCACGCCGGAAGGCAGGATCGCGTAGCCGTCGTTGCCGAGCATCACGGAGACCGTGGCGCGCACGCGATCCGGCCCCTTCGGCCCCGGCGCGGGCGGCGCGACGTCCATCGTGAGGGCTTGATCGAGGGTCCGATCCATCACGATGTAGACCTGATCGGTGAACGCTCCCGGCAGCACGCTCACGCCTTGCACCATGCCCATCGCGTACGCCGTGAACTTCGGCGACGCGGTGTTCGTGGTCTCGACGCCGGCGAGCGCGTAGAGCGCGCGGTTGCCAGCGCCGCTGCCGAGCTGGAACTGGTAGCCGATCTCGCCGGGCGCATCGGGGAGGATCGCGTTCGAGGGGTGCGGGAGCTGGAAGGTCGCGGTCGAGTCCTGGTTCGCGTGGAAGACGTACGCGGCCTGGCGTTCGCCCGGCGCGGGCGCGGGCACGTTGATCCAGGGTGATTTCTTGAACTCGACGTTGCCGGTCCAGACGAGCTCGCCGCGGATGCCGCCGCCGGCGCCGGGTTTGCCGCCGACGGGCGGAGGATCGCCGTCGGCCACGCAAGCAGGGCTCAAGACGGGGTCGAGGTAGACGGTGGCGGTGTCGACGGGGACGTCGACGAAGGTGATGGGGCTGTGGCACTTGGCCGCGATGGTCACGGTGCGCGGCCCGTCGAGCGAGGGATCGTCGAAGAGCGTCACGCCCGTGGAATCGGCCTGCTTCACGAGCGCGGACGGCAGATCGCTGCCCACGATCACGTGCGCGCCGGGGATCGGATCGCCCGTGAAATTGTTGTAGACGAGCACCTTGAGCTTGCCCGCGATCGGAGCGCCGGAGAGGCCGCCCTTGAAGCCGTTCGTGCTGTCCTCGTAGGTGTATCCGTCGAGCACGACGATCGGCTGGCCATCACCCGCGTCGACCGAGACAGGCTTCGCGCCGGGCGTACCCTTGGGGACCGTGCACGTGATCGACGTCGGTCCGTTGACGGTCTGCGTGGTGCAGGGTTTGCCCCCGATCTTGGCGACCGTTCCGGGCCCCCAGCTCGTGCCGTCGCCGACGATCTCGACGACGGTGCCGCCGGAGACGGGGCCACTCGACGGCGCCGCATACAGCGCGTCGTACGCGTATCCGCCGGGGAGCGAGCGGCGCGTCGATTCGTCGTCGCCCTTCTGCACGGTGAGCGCGACCGGGCCCGCGGAGCCCTTCGGCGCGACGATCTGCAGGCGGGTCGGATCGATCGGCACCATCGTGGACGTGTCGGCCTCGACCTCGCCGAACCAGACACGCGTGGCCGCCGCGAAGCCGTTGCCGCGGATGAGCACGCGCTGGCCGCCGGTGAAGGGGCCGTGCGTGGGATCGGCGCCGAGCACGGCGTAGGGATCCGTGTTCGGAATCTCGGGCGCAGCGTCGATGGGCGGCACGCCTCCGTCGAAATTGATGAGCGGATCGTCTCCGTCGCCGTCGGTCTGGCGACGGATGCCCTCGGGCGCGCCGGCGATACACGCGGAGGCGGTCAGCGCGAAGAGCAAAAAGCCCCGGAGGAGCAGCTTTCTCGGGCTGGCGTTGAGGTCGCGCACACGGCGAGTGTACGCGATGCAGGCAGGTACGGGCGAGGCTCGGCTCAGGGATCCTTGCCGCCGATGAGGCCGAGGCTCGCTTGTTTCTCGGCGAGCGCTTTCACGTCGGGCTCGATGTCCTCGAACGGCTCGTTGAACTGGATGGCGACGGCATACGGCCAGATGTCCGAGACCTCGACGCTGCGCCGCTCGTCCCGTACGACGCGGCCCTTCACCTCGCGAGCGTGGTTCGGATCGCCCGTGAGGTAGAGCGAGAGCGTCACCTCGTCGCCGATCTTCACGCGCGCGCGGGTGAGCAAAAGGGCGCCCGAGACGCTCAGATCGCGGATCACCGCGGTGCGCTTGTTGCCGTTGCCCGTGTCGACGTGGGCGGGAAAGACGGCCATGTGCCGCAACGCGGTGCGGCGGTCCGATGCGGGGCCCGACACGGGGCCTTCGGAAAGCGGTCCTTCTTCTTCACGATCTTGGTTGCTCATGGGCGTACCTCGGCGCGCGCTCGGGGAGCCATCTTCCCGCGGGAGCGTCGCTCGTGACAAGGCCGAACGCCCGAGGCGATCCTGGGGGGGGTCTCCTAGCCCCGCGCGACCTCTTCCCGATCGCCCCTGCCGGCGAGCCGCGCGACCGTGTCGAGCAGCGTCCCGAGGTCGAAGGGCTTCTTCAGGAACGCCGCGCACCCGAGCTCCTGGGAGAGCCTCCGCCCCTCGGCTGCGCTCATCATCACGACCGGGATCCCCCCGAGCGACGCGTCTTCCCGCATCAGCCGCAGCATCTCGGCCCCATCCACGACGGGCATCATCCGATCGAGCAGCACGAGATCGGGCCTCGATTCGGCGATCCGCGCGAGCCCTTCGCGCCCGTTCGAGGCCGTGATCACGCGGTAGCCCTCCGCGGTCAGGAGGTCGCTCAGGACGTCGACGATGTCGAGTTCGTCGTCCACGACGAGGATCGTCTTCACGCGCTCCCCCGGAGGCGCCTTCGCGCGCTCGGTCGCTCCACCTCGATCCCGTGGCTCGAAATGCGGAGCCGCCGCAAGGAGGGATCGTGCTTGCCGCCCGCGACCTTGCGCGACGCGACGTACCTGCGCATCCGCCGCCCTTTTTCTTCCTCTTCGAGGACGATCACGTTGTCGACGAACGCGGCCTGAGGGACCGAGCACGGGCTCGGCGCGCGCTCCCACGGGGAGAGCGTCTCCGTGAGAATCGTGGTCGCGCCGCGCCTCGCGAGCTCGGCCCAGAGCGCTGCGTGAAAGCGATCGAGTCGCTCGACGTCCGTCACCATGTTGCGGAAGCCGCGGAGTTCGTCGATGAACACGCGCTTCGGCCCCTCCTCGCTGACTTCCTCGAGCAGGCGCCACGCGACTGCGTCCGCCGTACCCTCGGTAGGGGGATACCATAGCATCGTCAGCTCGGAGCGATCGAGCGCGCCCTGGGCGTCGAGCCCGATGCCTTTTGCGGCCTGGACGATCCGCGCGGGCGCCTCGCCGAAGCCGAGGTAAATCCCGCGCTCGCCGTGGCGGATGCCCTCGAGGAGGAAGCTCACCCCGAGCAACGTCTTGCCCGTCCCGGGCGCTCCCGCGAGCAAGGTGGACGAGCCGGCGAGGACGCCGCCGCCGAGCATCGCGTCGAGCCCCGGCACGCCGAAGCCGAGCCGCCCGTGCGGGGGCAGCACGGAGGGCGGCTGGAAAGGCCAGGCTTCGAGCCGCGGATAGACGTGCATGCCCTTTGCGTCGATGTCGATCGCGTGCGCGCCGAGCGCGTACTTCGTTGCCCGCATCTTCTCGACCACGAGCTCGCGCACCGAGCGCGCGCCGGCGCGGCGTTTGTCCAGGGTGATCAGCCCGTCCACCGTCGCCTGTTCGGGCCGCGGCAGGTCCGAGGCGCGTTGCGTGGCGAGCAGGAGCATCGTGCAGCCGGTCAGGCTCGCCGAGGTCGAGAGCGTCAGCAAAAACCGCTTGAACACGCTCGTCGTGGGGGCGAACTCCTCCGCCGTGCCGAGCCCGTCGAGCACGAGGAACATCGCGCCGTGCTCCCGGATCGTACGGCCGAGCAGCTCGAGCAGGCCGTCGA
This sequence comes from Polyangium sp. y55x31, assembly GCF_029946505.1. Taxonomy (GTDB): domain Bacteria; phylum Myxococcota_A; class Polyangia; order Polyangiales; family Polyangiaceae; genus Polyangium. Next base: position 699,053 of record NZ_JARZHG010000002.1, on the reverse strand, counting down.
GCCCGCTCTGTTCGAGCACGCCGTAGCCGCTCATGTAGACGATCCGGTGGGGCACGAACGCCGGGTCGAAGAACTCGAACCCCGCGAGATGCGCGAGCATGCGGGCGTGCGCCTCGGCGAGCAGCGTGACGTACACGGCCGTCTGGCCCGTGGCGGCGCGGCGGAAGGTGATCTGGTTGGCGAGGATCGTCTTGCCGCTGCCGGGCGGTCCCACGACGAGGTGGACGCTGCCGGCCAGGAAGCCTCCGCCGAGGACGGTGTCGAGGCCTGCGATTCCTGTCGGAATCCGGTCGAGGCTGGATCGCTCGGCGTCATCCTGTTTCATGGCGTTCCCCTGGGATGCCGGTGGTCCGTCCGTCGTCGCGTTTTCCCCCGTACGGATAGCGCGTGAGGAGGTTCACCGCGAGGAACCGAACGAAAGGCCCGTTCCTTCCGTTGACAAGCCCCATTTCGCGCGGCAGGATGCGCGCCCCCGTTTGCCCGAGCAATTTTGCGACGGCAAGCGGACTCCACACGCTCCCCCGGCACACGCCCCGAAAGGTGGGACTTGCGGCCGGTGCTCCCAGGGATTCGAGGATCCCGGGGGGTTGTCCGCAGGATGGGGAGCGGAGGTCCAACCGAACCCGAGTAAGGAATCCGTGCCATGACTGATGTTTCGATGTCCACTGCCGAGTCCGCCGGCACCTTCGTGCCCCCCGGCCCCGGTGAGTTCCCGCTGCCCCTCCGCTCGCTGCTCGACGCGGGCGTGCACTTCGGCCACCAGACGAAGCGCTGGAACCCGAAGATGCGCCCGTTCATCTACGGCGCGCGCAACGGCATTCACATCGTCGATCTCGACCAGACGGTGCGCCTCTTCAAGCGCGCGTACGACTTCGTCGTCGACGCGGTCGGCCGCGGCGGCAGCATCCTGTTCGTCGGGACGAAGCGCCAGGCCCAGGACATCGTCCAGGAAGAGGCCCGCCGCGCCGGGATGTACTTCGTCACGAACCGCTGGCTCGGCGGCACGCTGACGAACTTCCGCACGATCAAGCAGGGCCTCGACCGCCTCCGCACGCTCGAGCGCATGAAGGAGGACGGGACGTACGAGCAGTTCGTCAAGAAGGAGGTCTCGCGCATGGAGAAGGAGCGCGACCGCCTGGAGAAGTACCTCGGCGGCCTGAAGGGCATGGGCGGGGTGCCGGCCGCGATCTTCGTGATCGACCCCCACCAGGAGACGATCGCGGTGAACGAGGCGCGCAAGCTCGGCGTGCAGGTCATCGCGATCACGGACACGAACTGCGACCCGGATCTCATCGACTACGTGATCCCGGGCAACGACGACGCGATCCGGTCGATCCGGCTGATCACGGCCCGGATCGCGGACGCCGCGCTCGAGGGCTCGCAGCGCCGCAAGGACGTGGAGCGCGAGCAGGAGCGCGAGCGCCCGCAGCAGGGCGGCCCGCAGCAGGGCGGCGGCGGCCGTCGTGATGAGATCAACGTGTACCAGGGCGGCCGTGGCGGTCGCGGCGGCCGTCGTGGCGGCGGCGGCGGCGGCGATCAGCCCCAGCAGTGAGCACGCGCCCGGCTGGGCGAGCGTGACGGGAGGGCGCTCCCTTTCGAGCTCGAGGTCTCACGCCTCGCTCGGGGTGGCGCCCTTCCTGCCACCTTCGGCCCCCGGGGATCCCTGAGAGCATCCTGTCCACGTTCGGGGCTCCGCTCGGACGAGCCGAGCCAGGCGCCCGAACCTCGAAGATTTCCCCAACACGAACGATACATTTTCCGGAGGAATACGAGCCATGGCCGGCATCAATCCGCAGGCGATCAAGGAGCTCCGCGAGCGTACGCAGGCGGGCATGAGCGACTGCAAGAACGCCCTCACCGAGGCCGAGGGCGACATGGAAAAGGCCGTCGAGATCATCCTGAAGAAGGGCCTCGCGAAGAGCGCCAAGCGTGCCGGCGCGGTCGCCAGCGAGGGCGAGGTTCGCGCGTCCATTTCGACGGACAAGCGCGCCGCCACGCTCGTCGAGGTCAACATCCAGACGGACTTCTCCGCGCGCAGCGACGAGTTCAAGAACTTCGTCGGCGACGTGCTCTGCCTCGCGGAGGCCGCGCCCCTCGGCGCCGACCTCAAGAACAGCGATCTGCGCGGCAAGAAGGTGGGCGACGTGATCGTCGACCTCACGGCGCGTATCGGCGAGAAGATCGACATCCGCCGCTGGGACCGCGTCGAGGTACCCGCCGGCAAGCCGGGCGTGGCGCACGCGTACGTGCACCTCGGCGGCAAGATCGGCGTCGTGCTCGCGCTCGAGACGGAGAGCGACGCGATCGCGCAGCACGCCGAGGTCCTGAAGTTCGCCGACGAGACGGCGATGCAGATCGCGGCGATGAACCCGGTCGCGCTCGTCCGTGAGGACATCAGCGACGACGCGAAGGCCAAGCAGAAGGAGATCTTCGAGGGGCAGCTCCGCGAGGACCCGAAGCCGAAGCCCGAGAGCGCGTGGCCCAAGATCATCGAGGGCAAGTTCAACAAGTGGTTCAGCGAGGTCACGCTGACCGAGCAGGAGTCGGTCGTGGTCCCTGGCCAGACGATCGACAAGCTGCGCCAGGCCGCGGAGAAGGCGGCGGGCGGCAGCGTGAAGATCGTGCGCTTCGTCCGCTTCGAGCGTGGCGAAGGCATCGAGAAGCCGCAGGGCCCCGACTTCGCCTCGGAAGTGGCGAAGATGGCCGGTGGCTGAGAGGACGCGCTTCGGCGCGCTCTCCGTCGACCTCGACGGCATCTCGCACTACCACCAGATCCACGGCCTCGCTCCGCTCGCGGACGAGGCCGTGGCCCTCCACGCCGTCTACGACATCGCCCTCGCCCGCATGGCGGACTTCGCGGGGGCGCACGACCTTCCCCTCACCCTCTTCGCCATCGGCGCGGACCTCGCGAGGCCCGAGAGCGCTGCAAAGCTCGCGGATCTCGCGGCGCGTGGTCACGTCGTCGAGAATCACTCGTTCTCGCACCGCTACGATTTCACGCGCGCCTCTCCCGAGGAGATCCGGCGTGACATCGCGGCCGGGCAGGACGCGATCGAGCGCGCCACGGGCCGTCGCCCCGTGGGCTTCCGCGCGCCCGGGTACACCGTGACCGACGTCGTGCTCGATGCGTTGGAGGAACTCGGACTGCGCTTCGATTCGTCGGTCTTCCCGTGCCCCGCGTACTACGGCGCGAAGGCGCTCGTGATGGCGGCCATGCGCGTCGTCGGGCGTACGAGCGCTTCGGTGCTCGATACGCCGCGCGTGCTCGCCGCGCCGACGCGCCCGTATCGCCCGGGCAAACCCTTGTTCCGCCCGGGAAACCGCGCGCTCGTCGAGCTACCGATCCAGGTCACGCCGGGCCTTCGCTTACCGTTCATCGGCACCTCGATCGCCCTCGCCGGACCTCGCGTCGCGCGTGTGCTCACCGCGCAGTGCGCAGACGAGCCGCTCGTGAACCTCGAGCTGCACGGCATCGATTTCCTCGACGCGAGCGACGGCCTCGCGCATCTCGTCCCGCATCAGCGCGAGCTCCGGATCCCGCTCGCCCGAAGGCTCGACGCCCTCTCGGCCGCGATCGACGTGCTCGCGAAGCGTGGCGCGAAATTCGTCACGCTCGAAGAAGCTGCCCGCGCGATCGCTTAGCTCGTCGGGTGATACCGCACGGCGGCGCCGCCCTCCGGCGTTTGCTTCAAGCTCTCGACGCGCGAGATGCGCTCGGGCGCGACGCCCGAAGCCGCGATGAACTCACGCGCGATCTCGCTCTCGCCATAGGCGAGCTCGTCGGGCGTGCCCGAGGCGACGACCTGGCCCTGGATCACGAGGAACGCCTGGTGCGCGATGCGGAACGTGCTCGCCATGTCGTGCGAGATCACGACGCTCGTCACGCCGAACCGATCACGCGTCTCCTCGATGAGATCGTCGACCATGCGGCTCGTCTGCGGATCGAGGCCGCTCGTGGGCTCGTCGTAGATCAGGATTTTCGGCTCCAGCATGAGCGCGCGCGCGAGCCCCACGCGTTTTCTCTGCCCGCCCGAGAGCTCGCTCGGCATGCGCTTCTCTTTGTTCTCGAGCCCGAGCAGGTTCAGCATGCCCACGACCTTGTCGCGGATGTCCTTCTCCGACATGTGCTTGCGGTGCTCCCGCAAGGGGAACGCGACGTTGTCGAAGATGTTCAGCGAGTCGAGCAGCGCGGCGTACTGGAAGACCATGCCGAACTTTTGCCGCACGCGGTTCATCTGACGCTCGCCGAGCGGGCCGATGTCCTCACCGTCGACCCAAATGTGCCCGCTCGTGGGTTTTTCGAGGCCGATGAGGAGCCTGAGCAGCGTCGTCTTGCCCGCGCCCGAGCCGCCGATGATCACCGCCGTCTCCTTGCGGCGGAGGTGCATCGTCACGCCCTTCAGGACCTGCGTCGTCCCGAACGATTTCTTCACGTTGTCGACGAAGACGTGATCCTCCGGCGGGATCCGGGGTGATTGGCTCGCGGCTCCGGCGGACATCGCGCGTCGAGGCTACCACGCGGTCCCGTCCGAGGGGCCCTCGCGCTTGACGCGTGGGGCTCGTGGCGGGAAATGTGCCGCATGACCGAGGACATGTTCCGCACCGTGCTCGACTCCGCTTCCGTGACGACCGACCCGGAGGGTTGGCTCCGCCTGCCGGAGGGGCAGCTCTTGACGCTCTACGCCGCGCACGACGGCGTCGCGCTGAACATCGCGAAGGTGGAGGCGCTGCGCGTCGCCCACGGGGTCATCCGGGCGCGCTCGAGCAAGGGCGAGATGTTTTTCGTGGCGCGCGAGGACCTCTTCGCGGTCAGCCTCGACGGCGGCACGAAGGTCTCCGCGGGCCGCAAGGCAGGCTTCTTGGGTTGAGCGCGGAAGGCCGAGCGGACGAGACGCTCGGCGCCGTCGCAGAGCGCGCGCCCGAGCCGCGCCCGCAGGGTCTTCGGGGACCCGTGTGGATGTGGCTCGTGGCGCGCCTCGTGGGGCTCTTGCCTTACCGCGCGCTCCGCTCGTTCGGCGCGGCGCTCGGCGCGCTCGTGGGCGGGCTCGTGCGGGTGCGGCGACGCCACGTCGAATCGGCCATGGCGCGCGCGGGCGTGCCGAGGCCGAGGCGCGCGGCGGCCGCGATGTACGGCTCGCTCGGCGCGGGCCTCTTCGAGCTGCTCTGGACGGCGGGGCGGCCGAAGGAGCCGCTCGAAGCGAAGCTCGTGGTGTCGCCGCGGGCCGCGGATCTTTTTGCGCGGGCGCTCGCGCAGGAGCGCGGCGTGGTGGTCGCGACGGCGCACACGGGCAACTGGGATCTTTCGGCGTGCGCGGCGGCCGCGTGGCTCAGGGATCACGTGGGTCCGTCGGGGCGCGCGCCGGCGCTGCACGTGATCACGAAGCGTTTGTCCTGGCGCGCGCTCGATCGCACCTGGCAACACCTGCGCGCCGAGCGTGGTGTTCTGCTCGTGGATGCTCGCGGCGCGACGATGCGCGTACGCGAAGCGCTCGCGCGCGGCGACGTCGTGGCGATGATGATCGATCAAGCCCCCGAGCGTGCGACCGGCGTCACGCAGCTCCCGTTCCTCGGCGCGCCTGCGTGGTGTGATCTCGCGCCGATCCTGATGGCGTCGCGCGCGCGTGCGCCGATCGTCGTCGCGTTCGGCCGTCGCCGCGACGATGGCTTGCACGAGTTCGATGCGGTCGATCTGATCGAGCCCGAGGCGCTCGCCACGCGGGCCGACGTCGAGCGAATCGCGGCGCGCATCACGGACGCGCTCGCGTCGTTCGTCGAGACATACCCCGCGCAGTGGTTGTGGTTGCACCGGCGGTGGAAGGAGCTTCGCCGGACGAAGAAGCGCTAGGCGCGCCTCAGAACGTGCCGATCGCGCCGAGGGCCGGGATCGTGTTTCCGCGGAGGTCGTACGCGACGGTCGGGCCGATGCCCTGAAGCTCGAAGCTACCCGCAGCGTTTTTCTTCTTCGCTTCGAGCTGCTCGCGATGCGGCGTCGTCGCGAGGTCCACGATGCCGAGCGTGAGCGGCGCGAGGAACGCGAACGTGACCGGGACGAGGTAGGTCGGGTCGCCCCACTCGATCATCGTGCCCGCGACGAACGAGCCGCCCCGGAGTGCCGTGTAGAGCAGCCCCTTGCCCCAGTCGCCCACGACGAAACGCGGGACGCTCGGCGTGATCGTCAGGATCGTGCCCATCGCGTAGAGCGCGGACTTCGAGGGCTCCACGCCGCAGACCTCCGTGGCGCTGCAGGCCGCGTTCACGCTGAACGAGATGACATACGCGGCGCCGGTGGTGGCGGTGCCGAGGCCGAAGATGATGCTCGACGCGATGAGCGCGCCGCGGCGGCCCGGATCCGGGGCGTATCGAGGTTTTTGCTTGCGCGCGGGCGGAGGCGGCGGAGGCGGGGGCGCGTAGGCGTACGCAGGCGGAGGCATGTAGGGGTACGGGTACGGCGACGCGTGGGGGAGGGGGCAGGCGCCGTGGGGCGCCGCGGTGGGCGTCGTGCCGCGCGGATCGACGTCGACGCGGCCGCATTCGTAGGCGTGGACCGTGCCGGCGCTCGTCTGCGCGTGGACGTCGACGCCCTCCTCGGGCGTGCGGGTGACGGTCGTGCGGCCGTCGGGGTGCTGGACGATGTTGGGCGGGAGGGGCGCTCCGGGCGGAAGCGGTTCGAGCGGCGGGGCTGGTACTTGCGCCGAGGCGACCCCGGTGACGAGGGACCAGGCGAGCGCCGCGGCCGAGCAGAGCATCGTCTTGCGCATGGCGGGGGCGAAAAGGAGCAAGTTCCAAGCCATACGTACTTTCCGGGTTCGATGCGAGGGAGCTCGGGCGGCCGAGCGCCTCGGGGAGCCGAGTGTATCACGCCGGCCGAGCGGGAGCGTGGACCGGGGTTCACGGCGGAAGGGGGGCGGAAAAGTGAATGTTTGGCCTGGATGGCCGGGCCTTGGTGATAAATTGGCGGCGCGATGGAAGTGGGAAGCCGGTCGGCCGATGACATGCCCCGCGCGCGCCTCGGGGACGGCGCGTGGCGGAGAGCGCATGCGCCGCGCGAGCTTCTCGACAGCGAACACGATTTGCATGGCGCGCGTGAAGGGCTCATCCGTGTCTGGACCTGACTCGGGCGATCGAGCCGTCGACGTCGCGCTGAGGCTCGCCGAAGAGCTCTTCGGCTTCGGCTCGAGCGGCGCTACGCCCGGATGGGTGCGCGATCGCGTGCGTCGCTACCTCGAGCATCAGTCGTACAAGAGCGGCCTGTCCATGAACGAGGTCGCGCGGGAGCTCATCAAGGACAAGGCGGCGGTCGAGCAGATCGTCACCTCGCTGCGCGTCGGCGAGACGCGCTTCTATCGGGATGGCGCGCAGTGGGAGGTGATCGAGCGTCAGCTCGAAAAGCTCTTCCCCGCGGACGTGGAGCTCGCGGTGCTCTCGGCCGGCTGCAGCACGGGCGAAGAGGCGTACACGATGGGCATGTTGCTCACGGCGGCGCGCCGTCGCTTCCGCGTGCTCGGCGTGGATCGTTCGGCCGAGGCGATCGCGGTCGCGCGCGAGGCGACGTACGGCCGCGAGGCGGCGCGCGACATCCCGCCCGCGTGGGTCGAGCGCTTCTGCGACGAACAGAACGGCCGCCTGCGCGTGGGCCTGCTCGTGCGCAACTCCGTCGAGTTCGAGGAGTGCGACCTCGTCAAGCGCGTGCCGCAGGGGCCGTTCCACATCATCCTGTTCAAGAACGTGCTGCTCTATCTGACGACGCAGGCCGGCGAGCAGGTCGCCATGCGGCTCGCGAACGAGCTCGAAGACGGGGGACTTTTGTTCTCGGCCGCGAGCGAGGTCCTGCGCCTGCGCAGCATGGGCCTCGAGCCTTTGCGCCTCGCGCCCACCGTCACCGCGCTCCGTCCCCCGAAGCGACGAGCATGACCGCCGAGGTGAAGGATCCGACGGGCGCGCTCGTGGATCTTCGCCGCGAATGGTCCGCGCGACGCGCCGAGCTCGAAGCGCTCGTGCCTTCGAGCAGCCACCCCGCGCCGCTCGACGCATGCGGGCTCGTGCTCGGCCGAAAGCACGCGCGGCTCTGCGACGAGCTCCTCACGCGGCTCTTCGAGATCCTGCAGACCGAGGCGCGCGAAGGACGTCTGCGTTTGCCCGGCGGCGAGGCCGCACCGAAGGAGGTCGCCGACGCGTTCGAAGAGGTCGCGCTCGGCGGCGTGGGCGGGTACGGGCGCGGCGCGCTCGCGCTCGGCAGTGACCTCGACGTGCGGCTCCTCGCGCGCGACCTCGGCGCGGCTGTGGCCGTGGCAGAGGCGTTGCTCTACCCGCTCTGGGACATGGGCGTGCCGATCGGTCATCAGGTCGGCAAGGTCGAGCAGCTCGTCGAAGCGGCCCGCTCGGATTTGCCCACGGCGACGAGCTTGCTCGACTACCGGCACATCACGGGGAGCCGCGCGCTCTCGGACGAGCTGAAGACGCGGTGTGATGCCGGCCTCTTCGCGCACGCGGAGCTGCCTCGGTTCCTCGCGCAGCTCGAGGACGAGGTGCGCGAGCGGCACGCGCGGTTCGGCGGATCGGTGTACCTGCTCGAGCCGGATGTGAAGAACGGCGCGGGAGGTCTGCGTGATCTCGACATCGCGGGCTGGGCGGGCAAGGCGCGTTTCGGCGTGCACGAGCTCGACGATCTCGTGCGCGTGGGGGCGCTCTTGCCGCGCGAATCGGCGGAGATCGCCGCTGCGCGCGAGCTGCTCTTCCGCATCCGGAACCTGCTCCACGCGCACGCGGGGCGGCGCAGCGACAGGCTCACGTTCGACGAGCAAGAGTCGATCGCGGCGCTGCTCGGCTACGGCGAGGGCGGCGAGGCCGTCGAGAAGATGATGAGCGCATACTACCGCAGCGCGCGCATCATCTCGAGCGCGCGGGAGACCATGCTCGCGCGCGCCGCGCCGCTGCTCGGCAAGAAGAAGCCGCGCGAGGAGGACCTCGGCGGCGGCGTGCGCATGTTCGACGGCTGCGTGACGATGAGCGAGCTCGAGCTCGTCACGAAGGATCCCGCGCTCGCGCTGCGTATGCTCTCGGCGGCCGTCGAGCGCCGCGCGCCGCTCCTTCCGTGGGCCCGCGACGCGATCGCGCGCGCCGCGGCGGATCCTTCCTGGACCGAGAGCCTGCGCGAGAGCCCCGAGGCTGCGCGCCTTTTCTGCGCGCTCGTCTCGACCACCGAGGAGACCCGCCTGAAGCGCGGCTCTCCGCTCGCCGAGATGCACGACCTCGGGCTCCTGCTCGCGATGATCCCCGAGTTCTTGCCCGTCGTCGGGCGCGTGCACCACGACGTCTACCACGTGTACACGGTCGACGTTCACTCGGTGGCCGCCGTCGACAGGCTCGCGGCGCTCGTGCGTGGCGAGCTCACGGCCGAGCACCCGCTCGCGTGCCGTCTCGCGGCCGAGGCGACGCGCAAGACGATGCTGTTCTTCGCGACGCTCCTGCACGACGTGGGCAAGGCGATCGGCGGCAAGGATCACAGCGAGCGCGGCGCCGTCATGGCCGACGTCATCCTGAAGCGCCTCGGCTTTCCGGCAGAGGACGTCGCGGCCGCGTGTCACCTCGTGCGTCAGCACCTCGTCATGTACCACGTCGCGACGCGGCGGGACCTCGACGATCCCGCGACGATCGAAGAGTTTTTACGCGTGATCCCCGATCGGGACTCGCTCTCCGAGCTCTACCTGCTCACGGTCGCCGACCTCTCCACGACGAGCCCCACGTCGATGACCTCGTGGAAGGCGCGCATGCTCGACGAGCTCTACCTCGCCGCGGATCGCGCCCTCGCGGGCAACCCCGGCGAGGACGAGCGCTCCGCGCGCGCGCAGTCGGCCGTGCTCGAAGCCGCGCTCATGCTGCCCGCGTCCTCGGACGAGGAGCAGGCAGCGCGGCAAGCGTTCGTCCCGACGTACCTCGCGTCGATGCCCGAGCGTTACCTGCTTTCGAACGCACCCGCGGCGATCGCCGCGCACGCCGAGCTCGCGCGCAAGCACGAGGGCCGGACGGTCAGCGTCGCGCTCGTCCCTTCGAGGCACCCGCAGGCCGCCGAGATCTGCGTCATCGCCGCGGATCGTCCGGGCCTCCTCGCGTCGATCACGGCTGCGCTCACGGCCTCGCGCCTCGAAGTGCACGCCGCGCAGATTCACTCGCGCCACCTCCCAGGCGGCACCGTCGAGGCCGTCGACCTCTTCTGGGTGCGTGATCGCGCCGAGGGCGTGGAGGGCGTCGCGCGGGCGTTGCCGGTCCTCGTGCGGGACCTCGACGCCGTGCTCGAAGGCCGCACGACCACGGCCGAGCTCGCGAGCAAGCGCGGCAAGAGCACGCTGCCCGGCCGCGCGACGCCGCGCGTGCGCACGCAGGTCTCCATCGACGATCGCGCTTCGCCGCGGCACACGGTCATCGAGGTGATGACCCGGGATCGCCCGGGCCTCCTCCACGCCATCTCCGACGCGCTTTACCGCCTCGGCCTCAGCATCATCGTGGCCAAGATCAACACCGAGGGCACACGCGCGGCCGACGTGTTCTACGTCAGCGAGGCGGATGGCGGTAAAGTGGCGCCGGGCAAGCGTGCTGCCGAGGTGCGGCAACGAATCGAGTCGGTGCTCGAATCGCTCGAGCAAGAAGGAAACAGCGGGCCATGGTCTTCTCCTCCTCCTCCTCGCGCAGAGCGATGAGAGCCTTCCTCCTCCCTTGCGTCACGGCGCTTCTCCTCGCGGCATGCGGCAGCACGCCGCCCCCGAAGGATCCCGACCTCGTCGCCGATCCGCCGCTCGGCGGCACCGAGGGCATCAACGAGGGCGCCGCGCAGACCGATTTCCAGCGCGCCGTCGCCTACATCGACAAGGAGCAGTACGCGGCCGGCAAGGTCCACCTCGAGCGCGCGCTCAAGGCTTCGCCGGACAACGCCGAGGCGCACGCGTACATGGGCCTCGTGCTGGAGAAGGAAAACGACCTCGCCGGCGCCGAGAAGTCCTACCTCGCCGCGCTCCAGCTCAAGCCGGGCCTCGCCGCGGCCGCGCAGAACCTCGCGGCGATCTACCTCTCGACGAGCCCGCCGCGCGCCGACGACGCCATCAAGTACCTCCGTGGGGCGCTCGAAAAGACGCCCGGCGACGTCGGCATGCTCCGCAACCTCGGTTATGCGCTCGGCCTGAAGGGCGACGTCGAGGGCGCGTCGAAGGCCTACGATGCGGCCATCGCGAAGGGGGACAGCGTCGAGGTGCGCTTCGAGTACGCGGCCATGCTCGCCGAGGCGAAGCAACACGAGAAGGCCGTGCCGCACCTGAAGAAGGTCCTCGAAGGCACGAAGGACGATCCCGCGATGCTCGTCACGGTCGGCCGCATGCTCGGCTACGGCAAGGCGTTCGGCGACTGCGTGGCCGCGTTCGACCGCGCGATCAAGCTCAAGGGAACTGACCCCGAGTGGTTCGTCCGTCGTGGCACATGCAAGCACGAGCTCGGCGACGAGAACGGCGCGCTCGCGGACTACCAGGAGTCCGTCAAGGTGAAGCCGGACTACGCCGCGGGGTACTACTACATGGGCCTCGCGCAGCTCGCGCTCCAGAAGCCGCAGAGCGCCGAGTTCTCCATGGGCAAGGCCGTCGAGTTCGGGAAGGACTCGCCCATCGGCAAGGCCGCGAAGGACAAACTCCGCGAGATCAAGGCGATCAACAAGCGCTGATCACGCTCTCGGCGCGCACCTCTGCCGCACGAACGCGGCGAGCGACACGAGCGCGCCGAGCGCGATCGCCCCGACCAGGAGCTCCGTCGGGATGTCGAGCTCCTTGCCCACGACCGCGATCACGTAGATGCGCGGCGCGCGCCCGAGCCCCACGGCCACGGCGTATCGCAGCGCCGGGTAGCCCGAGAGCGGCATCAAGACCCGCACGATGATGAACGGCAGCGGCAAGGCCGCGAAGGCCGCCGTCGTCAGGAACGGCGCGACCTTCACCCAGCCTTCGGCGCGCTGGAAAAGCGACTTCTTCCGGATCTCCGCGAGCGCCTTGATCTGGAACGTCGTGCGCACGAGGCGGTGATCGAGGAAGGCCGCCAGCGCCGCCGCGACGGCCGCGACGAGCGCGAGGGCCCACGGCGGCGCCGCCTTCGCGGCCAGGAGCGTCGCGGGCGTCAGCGGCTGCGGGATGAAGGCCGCGAGCACCATCAGCCCGAAGAACATCGCGAGCGCAGGCACGACGTCCGGCACGAGGGCATCGTGCGGCGAGCGGGCGGGCACCGCAAGCGCCCGCCCTCACATCCGCTTCACGCGCCGAGCAGGTTCAGGATTCGATCGAGCTCGTCGAGCGAGCCGTAGGCGACGGCGATCTCGCCGCGTCCGTCCTTGTCGCGGACCTCGACCTTCGCGCCGAGCTTGCGCATGAGCCGCGCTTCCAGGTCTTTCACGCCCGGCGACTTCGGCGCGGGCCCGTCGGCCTTGTTGCCTTTGCCGCCGCCCTCTTTCGGTCCGCGCGCCGAGCGCACGAGCTCCTCGACCTTGCGCACCGGCAGTCGACCACGCACCGCCTTGTCGGCGATGTCTTCCATCGCCTTGTCGTCGGGCGCGCCGAGCAGCGCGCGCGCGTGGCCCTCGCTGAGGTCGCCGCCGATCACCATCGACCGCACGCGCGCGGGCAGCTTCAGGAGCCGCAGGCTGTTCGTCACCGTCGTGCGGTTCTTGCCCACGCGCTCCGCGAGCGACTCCTGCGTGTAGCCGTGCTCCTTCAAGAGCCGGTCGAACGCCTCGGCGAGCTCGATCGGGTTCAGGTCCTCGCGCTGCACGTTCTCCACGAGCGCGAGCTCGAACGCCTCCTTCGGCGAGACGTCCTTCACCACGACGAGCACGTCCTTCAGGCCCGCGCGTTGCGCCGCGCGCCATCTCCGCTCGCCGGCGATGATCTCGTACTTGTCCGCGCCCGCCTGCGGGCGGCGCACGACGATCGGCTCGAGGATCCCGTGCTCCCGGATCGACGCCGCGAGCTCTTCGAGCGCCTCGTCGTCGAAGTGCTGCCGCGGCTGCCCCGGCTGCGGGCCGATGCGCTCGATCGGGCAGGTGAACACGCTCTTGTCGCCGTACGACGCGCCGGAGGGCGACGGGGGCGCGGCGGCGGGCAGGAGCGCGTCGAGCCCGCGGCCGAGGGCGCGGCGCGGCGCGTTCTTCGGATCCGTGCTCATGGCCTCGGCCTCGCGACTTTGCCTTTCGGCCGGTTCACTTCGAGGATCTCGCGCGCCAGGCTCAGGTAGCCCTGCGCGCCCTTCGACGAGGCGTCGTAGAGCAGCACGGGCTTGCCGTGCGACGGCGCCTCCGAGAGTTTTACGTTTCGCGGGATGATCGAGTCGAAGACCTTGAAGTGACCCTTCACCTCGTCGGCGACCTGGTGCGTCAACGAGGTCCGCCCGTCGTACATCGTGAGCACGATCCCTTCGACGCCGAGGTCCGGGTTGAAGGCCGCCTTCACGCGGTCGATCGTCGCCATCAGGTACGTCAGGCCCTCGAGCGCGTAGTACTCGCACTGCAGCGGCACGAGCACCCGGTCCGCGGCCACGAGCGCGTTCAGCGTGAGCAGGCCCAGGCTCGGCGGGCAGTCGAGGATCACGTACTCGTAGCCTGTGGCGTGGGGCCGTAGCGCGTCGCGCAGCTTCGTCGCGCGGTCGGGCGCGTCGACGAGCTCGATCTCCGCGGCGACGAGGTCCTGCGTCGCCGGCACCACGTCGAGCCGCGGCACCGACGTCGAGATCACCGTCTCGCGCAGCGTCGAGCGGCCGATGAGCACGTCGTAGAGCGAGCGCTCGATGCTCGGCCGGCGCACGCCGACGCCGCTCGAAGCGTTGCCCTGCGGATCGCAGTCCACGAGCAGCGTCCGCTTCTCCGCCGCGGCGAGGCTCGCGGCCAGGTTCACCGAGGTCGTCGTTTTGCCAACGCCGCCCTTCTGGTTGGCGACGGCATAGATGAGGGGCGAAGGGGCCATGAAATGTGCCGGGAACGCCGCGCCTTTGGGCGCGGAGGCGGGTCGTCCGTCCCGGGGGACGGTCCCGTGGGTAGCGGCTGCTTACACGACCCTCGCCCCCCCGTCGAGGGCGCGTCGATCACGTTTTTTTGGCCCTCGACGCACCAGTATCTACAGTGGCGCACATGTCGCTCGCTGTGGGTGCATGTGGGACAACGTCGTCGACGCCAACGATGTCGCGCCGCTCTGGGGGCCGGAGGGGCCCTGGGGCCCGCGGGCTTCGGCTCGCGAGCGCCCTCGCCGCCCACCACGAGTCGACCGCGTGCGACCGCGTGCTCGCGCGGGCCTTCTGGGCCGCGCCGAGCCTGACCGCGCCTGCGCGCGTCCTCCCGCTTTTCCCGAACCACGACCGCCGATCGACCTGAGCCGATTTTCCGCGCCCGGGCTGCCGAACCCGCGCGCTGCCGAGGAGAGAGCCATGCCGCTGCCCAAGAGCTTCCAGAACTTCGCCGAGTTCGAGCGCGAGATCATCCGTGGGGGCACCCGCGTCAACCTGAGCCTCGAGGACATCGTCGAGGACACCTCCTTCGAGGAGGAGATCGAGCTCGACCAGGACGACGATCCCTTCGCGTCGATGCGCGACTTCTGAGGCCGGGGGCCCGCCGCGAGCGGGCCTCCGTCCCCCGATGCGTCCGAGCGTTCACCTGATGCCTTGCGGCATCGGACGCATCGGGGGACCGAGCCCTACGTTCTCGCCAGGACCTCCTGGGTTGCTTGGACCCGACCGAGCCTCGACGGCGCCTCTCCGTCGGGGCTCTTTTTTTGTCTTCAAACCCGCCCTCGCTTGACCCCTCTCGCCGTGCATGGCATGGCGCCGTTCCTTCCAACGAACGCCCATGCAAGTCACCGTCGAAAAGCTCTCCCCGGTCCTCGTCGAGCTCAAGGTCGAGATTCCTGCCGAGCAGGTTCGCACCGAGGTGGACAAGGCCTACGCCAACCTCCAGCGCTCCGCCCGCGTGAGGGGCTTCCGCCAAGGCAAGGCGCCGCGCCACGTGCTCGCCCACCTCTACTCGGGCAGCATCCATGCGGACGTCGCTCGCCGGCTGGTCGACACCACGCTCAATCGAGCCCTCGCCTCGCAGCAGGTGCAGCCCCTCTCGCAGCCCGACATCGCCCCCGTCGAGCTCCGCCCCGAGGAGTCGTTCTCCTACAAGGCGCGCTTCGAGGTCCGTCCCGACATCGCCGAGGTGAAGTGGGAGGGCTTCGAGGTCAGCCGCCCGAAGACCGAGGTCTCGGCCGACATGATCGACGCCGAGGTCGCGCGCCTTCGCCGCGAGCATGCGACGCTCTCGACGCCCGAGCCCGAGCGTCCTGCGAAGGCCGGCGACGTCGTGCGCATCGCCTTCACCCTCGACGTCGACGGCAAGTCGCGTGAGGACAAGCCGCAGGAGATCGAGACCGAGATCGGCAGCGGCCAGGTCTTCAAGGAGATCGAGGACGTGCTCACCGGCATGAACGTCGGCGAGAGCAAGGACGCCACGGTCCAGTTCTCCGAGCGCCACACGAACGAGTCGCTCCGCGGCAAGACGGGCACGTTCCACGTCACGCTGAAGGAGGTCCGCGAGCGGAACTTCCCCGAGGTCGACGACGAGTTCGCGAAGGACGTGGGCCACGAGAACCTCGAGGCCATGCGCGCCGCGCTCTCGGCGAAGATCGAGAAGGAGCTCAAGCAGAAGGCGACCGACTCCGTCGCGGAGAAGCTCGTCTTCGAGCTCTGCAAGGCGAACCCGATCCCGGTGCCGCCTTCGCTCGTCGAGCAGCAGGCGCAGCTCACGGAGCGCGAGCTCGTCACGGCGGCGCGCCGTCAGGGTCAGCGCCTCGAGATGACGCCCGAGCTTCGCGCGCGCGTGCATGCCGACGCGGAGACGAAGGTCCGTGCGGGCCTGCTCATGGCCGAGATCGCGAAGGCGAAGACCGTGCAGGTCACGCCGCAGGACATCGAGAAGGGCTACGAGGAGCTCGCCGAGCAGACCGGCAAGAACGTCGCCAAGGTCAAGGCCGAGTACCGCGATCCGAAGAAGCAGGAGATGCTGATCGGCATGATCCTGGAAGACAAGATCCTCGATCTCATCGAGGCCGCCGCGAAGATCACGGAAGCCTGAGAGCTTCGCACACGATCTGCGGCATCACGAGCGGGCGTGCTGGTGTCACCAGCACGCCCGTTTTCGTCTTCACGTCGCCGAGAGTCTCTCCAGGCTTTCGAGCCTCTCCCACCACGAACGAAATTCCCTCGCGGAAGCGCGAAAACGGCTCACGCTCGGCCGCCGCATTTCTTCACACCGACCCCACGGTTCGGGCTTGCGAACGGCAGGCTTCTGGCTCACGACTAGGGCCTCCCGGCACCCTTTTGCCGAACCACAGCGGAGCCCTGGATGATCCGACGAGTCGAGACACGTAAGCAGGCGATGGAGTTTCTCGAGCGGGACCACGATGCGGTGGAACGCGACCGGGCGTCGGGCCTCACCACGCTCCGGGAGCAGGGGTATGTGCTGCCGACGGTCACCGAGGTGACCCACCGCGGCGAGCGCGAGTGGAACATCTTCAGCCGTCTGCTCAAGGACCGGATTGTCTTCATCGGGACCGAGATCGACGACTTCGTGGCGAACGCCGTCATCGCGCAGTTCCTCTTCCTCGAGAGCGAAGATCCCGACAAGGACATCCAGGTCTACATCAACAGCCCTGGTGGCATCGTGACGAGCGGCCTCGCGATGTACGACACGATGCAGTACGTCCGTTGCCCGGTCTCGACGATGTGCATCGGCCAGGCTGCGTCGATGGGCGCGGTGCTGCTCGCGGCGGGCCACAAGGGCCGCCGTTACGCGCTGCCGCATGCGCGCATGATGATCCATCAGCCTCTCGGCGGCGCGCGCGGCCAGGCGACGGACATCGAGATCCAGGCGCGTGAGATCAAGAAGATGAAAGAGACCTTGATCGACATCCTCGCCGACGCGACGAGCAAGAATCGCGAGGAGCTCGCCAAGGACATCGAGCGCGACTTCTATCTGAGCGCGCCGCAGGCCAAGGAGTACGGCCTGATCGACGAGGTCCTGCCGAAGCGCATCAAGGGCTCGCCCCAGGCCCTGTGAAGCAGGATTTGACGCCCGCCCGCGAAGGGCGGGCGCTCGGCTGGGAGCACGCGGCCCGGGCTGTTTTCGGGCCGCGTGGATGGGAACGCGCCCTGGACGAAACCAATCCGTCCGTACGCGTCGTCTTGTGCCGCGGATGGCACTTGCGGTCAGATGAATGCGCCACGAGGTGCATGAAATGCACGCCTCGCGCCGCCCGTAGCCGTAGGGACGGGCGGCGACCGAGCGCGCGAAGCACGAGCGTTAACTTGCGGGTCACAGGGTAGGGGACTAGAATCCGCTCACGGCGATACGCTGGAAAAACGCGGATTTTCAGCATCGTTTTCGTCGTCGAGCGCGCCTCGGTGAACGCCGCTGCGGACACCGGGCATGCTCGAAGGAAAAGGGCCCGAGGCGTCAAGGCGCTGGGGCCACGGCGAGGCGAGAGAGGCGAGAGGCGAAGTGGAGCGAAGGCGGGACGATCACTCGAACGGCAATCTGAGCTGCTCCTTCTGCGGCAAATCGCAGAAGGAGGTGAAGAAGCTCATCGCTGGGCCGACGGTGTACATCTGCGACGAGTGCATCGGGCTCTGCAACGACATCATTGCCGAGGAGGTCGAGAAGGACGAGCCGTACGCCGGCTCTGCCCCGATCCCCAAGCCGGCTGACATCAAGGCCATCCTCGACGAGTACGTGGTCGGGCAGCACCGAGCGAAGAAGGTTCTCTCGGTCGCGGTGCACAACCACTACAAGCGCATCGACAGCCGGGTGCACTCGGACGACGTCGAACTGCAGAAGTCGAACATCCTTTTGCTCGGCCCGACCGGCTCCGGCAAGACGCTGCTCGCGCAGACGCTCGCGAAGATCATCAACGTGCCCTTCGCGATCGCTGACGCCACGACGTTGACCGAGGCGGGCTACGTCGGTGAGGACGTCGAGAACATCATCGTCCAGCTCCTCCAGAACGCCGATCACGACGTCGAGCGCGCGCAGCGCGGCATCGTCTACATCGACGAGATCGACAAGATCAGCCGGAAGAGCGACAACCCGAGCATCACGCGCGACGTCTCGGGCGAGGGCGTGCAGCAGGCGCTCCTGAAGATCATCGAGGGCACGATCGCGAACGTGCCTCCGAAGGGCGGCCGCAAGCACCCGCAGCAGGATTTCCTGCAGGTGGACACGACGAACATCCTGTTCATCTGCGGCGGCGCCTTCGTCGGGCTCGATCAGATCATCCAGCGCCGCGTCGGGCAGAACACGCTCGGGTTTGGCGCCGAGATCAGGTCGAAGAAGGAGTTCAAGCTCGGCGACCTGCTCTCGCAGGTCCAGCCCGAGGATCTCCTCAAGTTCGGCCTGATCCCGGAGTTCATCGGCCGTTTGCCCATCATCGCGACGCTGCACGAGCTGAACGAGGACGCGCTGATCGACATCCTCACGAAGCCGAAGAACAGCCTCGTGAAGCAGTACCAGAAGCTGCTCGAGATGGACGGCGTGAAGCTCAAGTTCACGAAGGGCGCGCTCACCGCGGTCGCGCGGCAGGCGCTCGATCGCAACAGCGGCGCGCGTGGCCTGCGGGCCATCCTCGAAGCGGCGATGCTCGACATCATGTACGACGTCCCCTCACGCGCGGGCGTGAAGGAGGTCGTCGTCAGCGAGGATGTCATCCTCAAGCACGAAGCCCCGCTGATCGTTTACCAGAAAGAAGCGGAGCTCGCTTAGCGCCGGGGGAGGACGTCCTCCCCCACTCCATTTCCCTCTTCCTCGCGTCGCCTCGCTCATCTTCACGAGCGAGCGATCACCCGTAGGCCCGTTTGCCCCGGCCGCGCGCCGGGGCGAGAAAGACGTCGGATGTTCTTCAAGAACGACAGCGATCGCGGCAAGTCCGCCCCGGAGCGCGGGGTCGCACCCCTCCTGCCGCTCAGGGACATCATCGTCTTTCCTTATATGGTCTCCCAGCTCTTCGTCGGCCGTGAGCGCTCGATCGCCGCGCTCGACGAGGCGATGAACCGGGGCAAGGAGATCTTCCTCGCGGCGCAACGCAACGCCAAGACGAACGACCCGACGGCGGACGACATCTTCGCCGTCGGCTCCGTCGGCGTGATCATGCAGCTCCTCCGCCTGCCCGACGGGACGGTGAAGGTGCTTATCGAGGGCAAGCGTCGGGCGAAGATCAAGAAGTTCGTCCAGTCGGACGCCTTCTTCCTCGTCGAGTACGAGGAGATCCCCGAGAAGGCCGCGTCGAGCGTCGAGGTCGAGGCGCTCATGCGAAGCGTGCAGAGCACCTTCGAGGTCTACGTAAAGCTCAACAAGAAGATCCAGCCCGAGGTCCTGATGGCCGTGCAGGCCATCGACGACGCCTCGCGGCTCGCCGACGCCATCGTCGCGAACCTGCCGACCATCAAGCTCGCCGATCGCCAGAGCCTGCTCGAGACGGACGATCCGAAGCAGCGGCTCGAGCGCCTCATCGAGCTGATGCAGGCCGAGATCGAGATCCTTCAGGTAGAGAAGAAGATCCGCTCCCGCGTCAAGAAGCAGATGGAGAAGACGCAGAAGGAGTACTACCTGAACGAGCAGATGCAGGCCATCCAGAAGGAGCTGGGCGGCGGCGAGCGCGACGAGTTCAAGAACGAGATCCAAGAGATCGAAGAAGCTTTGAAGACCAAGCGGATGAGCAAAGAGGCCACCGCGAAGGTCAAGAAAGAGCTGAAGAAGCTCAAGATGATGCACCCGACGAGCGCGGAAGCGACCGTCGTGCGCAACTACATCGACTGGATCCTCGACCTGCCCTGGTACGAGAAGAGCGAGGAGCGCTTCGACCTCGCGGAGGCGGAGAAGATCCTCGACGAGGACCATTACGGGCTGCGCAAGATCAAGGAGCGCATCCTCGAGTACCTCGCGGTCCAGGCGCTCACGAAGAAGCTCAAGGGCCCGGTGCTCTGCTTCGTCGGTCCTCCCGGCGTCGGCAAGACGAGCCTCGCGAAGAGCATCGCGCGCGCCACGGGGCGCAGGTTCGTCCGCCTCTCGCTCGGCGGCGTCCGCGACGAGGCCGAGATTCGCGGCCATCGCCGCACGTACATCGGCGCGCTGCCGGGCAAGCTCATCCAGAGCCTCAAGAAGGCCGGGACGAACAACCCCGTCTTCCTGCTCGACGAGGTCGACAAGATGTCGACCGACTTCCGCGGCGACCCTGCGGCGGCGCTGCTCGAGGTCCTCGATCCCGAGCAGAACCACGCGTTCAACGATCACTACCTCGACCTCGATTACGACCTCTCCGACGTGATGTTCATCACGACGGCAAACACCCTCGGCGGCATCCCGGTACCGCTGCAGGACCGCATGGAGATCATCCAGCTCTCCGGCTACACCGAGTTCGAGAAGCTCAACATCTCGCTGAAGTACCTCGTGCCGCGCCAGCGCAAGGAGTGCGGGCTCGAGGACGTGAACATGAACTTCAGCGAGGGCGCGGTCCGGACGATCATCCACCACTACACGAAGGAGAGCGGCGTGCGCTCTCTCGAGCGCGAGATTGCGAGCGTCTGCCGCAAGGTCGCGCGCAAGGTGGTGAACGAGGGGAAGGACAAACCCATCGAGATCAGCGCGAAGAGCATCCCGAAGTTCCTCGGCGTGCCCAAGTACCGGCTCGGCCGGCGCGCCGAGAAGGACGAGGTCGGCCTCGTGAACGGCCTCGCGGTGACCAGCGTCGGCGGCGATCTCCTGCCCGCCGAGGCCGTGGTCCTGCCGGGCAAGGGCAAGCTCGTGGTGACGGGCCTGATCGAGAAGGGCATGGAGGAGAGCGCACAGGCCGCGATGAGCTACGTGCGCTCGCACCTCGAGCGGCTCGGGCTGTCGAGCGACGCGTACCAGAAGGCGGACGTGCACGTGCACTTCCCCGACTTCGTGCGCAAGGACGGGCCGAGCGCGGGCGTCACGATGGTGACGGCCGTGTGCAGCGCGCTCATGAAGGTCCCCGTTCGTCAGGACCTCGCGATGACGGGTGAGGTCACGCTGCGGGGCCGCGTGCTCGCGATCGGCGGGCTCAAGGAGAAACTGCTCGCGGCGCACCGGAGCGGCATCTCGACCGTCGTCCTGCCCAAGGAGAACCGCAAGGATCTGCGCGACGTCCCGCGCCGCGTGCTGCGTGCCTTGCGGCTCGTGCTCGTCGAGCACGTCGACGACGTCCTGCGCGAGGCGCTCATCGTGAAGGACCCCGAGGCGACGTTCGGCCCGCCGCACGCCCGCCTGGAGTACCGCGACGGCGAGCTCGTCACGCCGAACGGCTCGCCCGCTCCGTCCATGCCGTCGCTCCCGGCCGATTCGCCGGCCGAACAGCCTGGCGCCTAGGCCAGGTCGCAGCCCTCCTCGTTTCCTCGCATCTCCCTGCTGGCAAGGATCGCGGCGGCGCGCTAGTCGCTCGCCGCCATGATCCGACGAGCCCTCATCTCGGTCTACGACAAGGCGGGACTCCTTCCGTTCGCGCGCGCGCTCGCGGCGCGGGGCGTGGAGATCCTCTCGACCGGCGGCACGCTCAAAGCGCTCGCAGACGCGGGGCTAGCCGTCACCAGCGTGGAGTCCTTCACGGGCTCGCCCGAGGTGATGGGCGGGCGCGTGAAGACGCTCCACCCGCGCGTGCACGGCGGCATCCTCATGCGCGGCGACATCGACCAGGCCGACCTCGAGCGCCTCGGCGGCGCCCCGATCGACCTCGTCGCCGTGAACCTCTATCCCTTCACGCAGACCGTCGCGAAGCCGGGCGCGTTGCTCGCCGAGGTGATCGAGCAGATCGACATCGGCGGGCCCGCGATGGTGCGCAGCGCCGCGAAGAACCACGATCGCGTCGCCGTCGTGTGTGATCCGGCCGATTACGAGGCCGTGCTCGCCGAGCTCGAGGCGAGCGGCGAGGTGTCGGCCGCGACGCGGCGCAAGCTCGCGGCGAAGGCGTTCGCGCACACGGCCGCGTACGACGGCGCGGTGTCGGCGTACCTGTCGTCGCTCGGCGATCCGGATCCGGCCGAGGAGAAGGCGCCTCCGAAGCGCGAGGCGTATCCGCGGTATCTGACGCTCACGTTCGAACGCGCGTACGGCCTTCGGTACGGCGAGAACCCGCATCAATCGGGCGCGTTCTACCGCGAGCGCAGCGCGCCCGAGGGCTCGCTCTCGCTCGCCGACTCGCTCGGCGCCGGCGGCAAGGAGCTCTCGTTCAACAACCTCGTCGACGTCGATGCCGCGCTCGAAGCGGTGCGTGAGCACGAGCGGCCCGCGGCCGTCGTGGTGAAGCACGCGAACCCCTCGGGCGTGGCCGTGGCCGATTCGATCGAGCGTGCTTATCGGCTCGCGCGCGACGCCGACGCCCTCAGCGCGTTCGGTGGGATCGTCGCGCTGAACCGGCCCGTCGATCGCGCGACGGCCGAGGCGCTCGCCGAGACGTTCCTCGAGTGCGTCGTGGCGCCTTCGTTCGCGGACGACGCGCTCCCGGTCCTTCGCGCGAAAAAGAACCTGCGCCTCCTCGCCACGCGCGTGCTCCTGCCGGCCGAGCTCGACGAGCTCACCTGGAAGCGCGTGGGCGGCGGCCTCGTCGTGCAGGGGCGCGACGCGACTGCGCGTGGTGAGGTCGAGAAGGCGCGGGTCGTCTCGAAGCGCGCGCCGACGCCCGAGGAGCTCGCTGCGCTCGACCTCGCGTGGAAGGTCTGCAAGCACGTGAAGTCGAACGCCATCGTGCTCGCCAAGGAGGGCCGCACGGTCGGCGTGGGCGCGGGGCAGATGTCGCGCGTCGAGAGCGTGCGCATCGCCTGCCGCAAGGCCGAGGCCGAGGCCCGCGGCGCCGTGCTCGCGTCGGACGCGTTTTTCCCGTTCCCGGACGGCGTCGAGCTCGCCCTCGAGCATGGCGTGACGGCCTTCGTGCAGCCGGGCGGGAGCGTGAAGGACGCCGACGTGATCGCGGCCGCGGACAAGGCCGGCGCTGCGATGATCTTCACGGGCGTCCGGCATTTCCGGCACTGATCGCGGCTTTTTTCTCCCTCGCCGCCGCCCCCGCGCCCCGCCAAACGCCCCGTCTCGACCCCTCGCGGCGTCCTTCCGCACCGCCGATGGATCCAGCCTCACGGATCTAGGCAAAAAAACGCACACAAAAAATTTGGCCACCCCGATCTAGCTGTGCTGTTGGTGGCTTACAGCGTCGCGGCGGGGCGCCGCGGCGAGCTTCAAGGAGCGTGGCGGTGGCCGGGATCAGGGAGTCGTGCAGCGTTTGCGGGTCGGAGTTCGACGTCCAGTTCCGCTACCAGATGGAGGAGCGGGACGGTGGGTTCTCGTTCTACTGCTCCCAGAAGTGCCTGGAGAAGAGCCAGCTCGGCGGCGAAGGGCAGGGCGACAAGCTCGCCACGTGTGACGCCTGCGCGAAGCGGTTCCAGCCCGAGCTCGCGTCCCAGGTGATGTACCTGAACGGACGTCGCACCTACGCGTGCTCGATGCCCTGCCGGACGCAGCTCCAGCGGGAAGCGAGCGGTGTCCGGCTCGGCGAGATCGCCGCCGAGGTCACGCCGCAGGCCGTCGCGCCTTCGCCGCCGCCGCAGTCCGTGCCGCGGACCGTGGCGCCACGCGCGGCAGGCCCGGCGAGCTCCGCGACGCCGACGAAGCGCGCGTCCTCGTCGACCTCGCCGGCCGTGGCCGTACCCGTGGTGCCGCAGGTCGCGAACAAGCGGACCACCCCGGCGGCGCAAGCCTCGCAGGCCGCACCCGCCGCGCCCGAGGCGCCGAAGGAGCAGGCCGCGGACGCGTCCGTGCCGCGTTACCTCGCCGTGTTCAACCACAAGGGCGGCACGGGCAAGACGACGACGGCCGTGAGCATCGCCGCAGGCCTCGCGTCGCGCGGCAAGAAGGTCCTGCTCGTCGACACGGACGCGCAGGGCAACGTGTCCGTCTCGCTCGGCGCGAACGTCGAGCGCTCGCTCTACCACGTCCTCGTGATGGGCCTTCGGGTCGCGGACGCGACGCGTGTCGTTCGTCCGAACCTGGACCTTTTGGGCTCCAACGAGACGCTGGCCGCCGCCGAGCTCTACCTCGCGGGCCGCCAAAACCGCGACCGTGTGCTCTGCGAGCGCCTGAGCGCCGCGGCCGCGGGTTACGACTACGTGGTGCTCGACTGCTCGCCGAGCCTGTCCTTGATGAACCAAAACGCGCTTGTCTTCGCCGACAGCGTGCTCGTGCCCGTCGCTTGCGACTACCTCTCGCTCGTCGGCGTGCGTCAGGTCATCAAGACCGTGAAGAACGTGAACTCGCTCCTGCATCACCCGGTGCAGATCTGGGGCGTGCTCCCCACGTTCTTCGATGCGCGCGCGAAGATCTGCCGCGAGGCCGTCACCACGCTGAAGCAACACTTCGGCGATCGGTGCCTGCCCCCGGTGCGCGCCGCCATCAAGGTGAAGGAAGCGCCGGCGCAGGGACAGACGATCTTCGAGTACGCCGCCGGCACGCCCGCCGCAGACGATTACGGCGTCGTCGTGGACCGCATCATCCAGAGCCGCGAGGGCGCGGCGAAGGGCGCGAAGGACACGAAGGACGCGAAGCCCGCGAGCCGCGCCGCAGCGACCGCTTAGGAGAGAGGACGATGAAGCACGAGGGCGAATTCTCTGAGGCCGCGCACGCGCTCCTCGATCGCGACGAGGTCGAAGGGGTCCTCTCCGGGGCGTTTTACACGCCCGCGGGGAAGCCGGCGCGCGCGCAGAAGCCCGCCGCGGAACGCCCGACGCATTACAAGGTCATCTGCATCTCGATGTACACGGACGACCTCGAGCGTCTGGACGAGATGGTCGAGGCCTTGAAGGCACGTGGTTTGACCAAGGCGAGCCGCAGCGCGCTCATCCGTCACGCGCTCGAGCAGGTTGATCTGGACAAGGTGCCGAAGGGCATCTGATCCGTCCGCGGCTCGGCGCTTGCACCGCGCCGGGGCGATGTCGAACGCGCCCATCAAGCCACCCCCGCAGGATCTCGGCGAGGTCCCTGCGACGCCAACGATCGACGAGCAGATGCCGCCGTCCGGCGTGCGGAAGATGCTCGACGCCTTCGAGGAGCGTGACCTCTCGCGCATCCGGTGGAGCTCCGTGCTCGCCGGGCTCTTCCTGGCGCTCGGCACGCTCGTGCTCCTCGGGCTGTTCGGGTTCGCGACCGGCGTGTCCGTCCTCGATCCGAGGGGCCGCACGTCGCTCGAGCGCCTCGGCGTGGGCATGGCCTTGTGGATGTCCTTCGCCTCGCTCGTCGCCCTCTTCGTGGGCAGCTACGCGGCGGCCAAGCTCGGCGGCGCGATTCGTCGCTGGGACGGCGCGCTCTCGGGCGTGCTCACCTGGGCCGTCTCGCTCGCGCTGCTCGTGTTCGTCGCGGGAAACGGGGCGCAGCCGTTCTGGGGCACGCAGGAGTTCGGGCAGCCGACGGGCTTCGAGCCGGCGTTCACGTTCGCCCAGCGGACGACCGAGCCGTTCGGCTCGACGTTCCGGATCGACCGGGGCGAGCTCGTCCGTGCCGCGTGGCTCACCTTCGCGGGCGCCGTGATCTCGCTGCTCGCGGCCACGTTCGGCGGGGCGCTCGGTGCTGTGGGTCGGCGTCGTGGCGGCGCGCTTCCTCCGGCGCCTCGGCCGCCTTCGGGGGATCAGATCCCGCTTTACTGATCCGTTGGTGGAGCAACCGAAGGACCGGCCTCTTCCAGGCTCGCCCAGAAGTCTTCGAGATCCGGCGGCAGCGGCGCCTCCACACGGAGCCTGCGCCCTTCTTCCGCCGGGTGATCGAGCTCCAGCACCGCCGCGTGCAGCGCGTGCCGATCGAGCTCGAGGAGCGATCGGTCCTCGTCCGTGAGCAGCCCGTCCGCGCCACGACCGAAGAGCTCGTCGTCCGGGCCGTACAGTTTGTCCCCGACGACCGGCGTCCCGCGCGACGCGAGGTGCACGCGGATCTGGTGCTGCCGTCCCGTCTCCAGCGTGCACCGCACGAGCGCGTAGAGTTTTCCGGTGGCGGGGTTTCTCCGCCTCCCGATCACGGCGCAACGCGTGGCCGAGGGCAAACCCTCGCCGGGCCGGGCGACGCGCATCTTCACGCCGTAGCGGCTCGTCGGATCGAGCTCGAGCGGCGCATCGACACGGAACGAGTCCTCGTCGTCCGCGCCCCAGGTGATCGCCAGGTACTCCTTGTGGACGCTGCGCTCCTCGGCGCCGGGCCGCGTGGCGCCGCGGGCGAACTGCCATTTCACGTGACGGTCCGCCTCGCTCGTCCGCGCGAGCAGAAGGACCCCGCTCGTCTCCCGGTCGAGGCGGTGCGAGAGCATGAGCCGCTCGCCGTCGCGGGCGTTCTCGAGCAGCTTCACCACCGTGCTCTGGTGGTAACGCGCCGTCGGATGCACGGGGATCCCCGCGGGTTTGTCCACCGCGAGCAGGTGCGCGTCCTCGTGCAGGATGCGCAGCGTGACGTCGGGCGCCTTCTCGTCCCAGGGCGGACGCCAGAGCAGGATGAGCTGCTCGGCTTGCACGCGGTCATTGCCTCGCAGGCGGCGCGCATCCGGGGCGTAGGCGCCGTGCTCGATGATTTTCTGGGCGCGGGTCCGGCTCGTCCGCTTGAGCTGCGATTGCACGAACCGGTCGAGCCGCATGCCCTTCGCCTCCGGGGGCACGCGCAGGATGGAGACGACGGACCCCTCGGGCACCTCGTCCGGGCGTACGACCTTGATCCCTCGCCCGAACGGGCCTTCCGTGGAGCCGAGCTCGCGCGCGCTGATGCGCGTCATGGTCGCCATCCTAGCCTGCCTGCCGCTCGGGGCTACCGCCCGCGTTCGTCGGTCGGCCTTCTGATGCACGCTCGCTCTACGTCGCGGCCGCGAGTCGTGCTACACCCGCCCGCGCATGGACATCCTCTTCGTCGCTTCCGAGATCGCGCCGATGGTGAAGGTCACCGGCCTCGCCGACGTCGTGGCGTCGCTCTCGAAGGCGCTCCGGCTCCTCGGGCACAAGGTCACCCTCGCGCTGCCGCGTTACCCTGGGATCGAAGCCTCCGGCGTGATGATCGCGCGCAGGCTGACCCCGCTCGTCCTGACCATCGGCGGCGAGCGCGTGGAGGTCACGGTCTTCGACGGGCGGCTCGGATCGGGCGTGGAGCTCGTGCTCTTCGACGTGCCGGGGCTCTTCAGCGAGGGCCCGTCGCGCATCGCCGACGAGGACGACGGGGATCTCGCCGCGGCGCGGAGGTACGGCGTGTTCGCGCTCTCCGTCGTCGAGCTCGTCCGCCAGCGCGCGCTCGCGGGCACCCCGTTCGAGGTCGTGCATGCGCACGACTGGCCGTCGGCGCTCGTCCCGTACCTCCTGCGTGATCGCGAGGGCGACGCGCGCCCGGCCGCGGTGCTCACGATCCACGACCTCGCGCGCCAGGGCCTCTTCCCGCGCGAGGCGCTCCGCGTCATCGGCCTTGGCGACGAGCACTTCCAGCCTTCGCTGCTCGAGTTTTACGGCAAGGTGAGCTTCCTCAAGGCGGGCCTGCTCGCCGCCGACGCCATCACCACGGTGTCGCCGACGTATGCCCGCGAGATCCTCACGCCCGATCAGGGCGAGCGCCTCGACGGCGTGCTCGCGGCGCGGGCGAAGGAGAACGAGATCGTCGGCATCGTGAACGGCATCGATTACGCCGTGTACAACCCGATGACCGATCCGGCGCTGCCTGCGCGGTACGACGCCGAGGACACGACGAACAAATCACGCTGCAAGAGCGCGCTCCTCGCCGAGCTCGGGCTCCCGATCGACATCGAGCGCCCGCTCGTGGTCTCCGTCGGCCGCATCTCCCCGCAGAAGGGCGGCGATCTGCTCGCCACCGCGCTGCCCAAGATCCTGAAGAGCGACGCGAGCGTCGTCGTGGCGGGCGGCGGGGATCGCGCGATCGTCACGAAGCTCGAAGCCGCCGTCGCCAAGGCGCCCGAGCGCGCGCGTTTCCTCGGCGAGGCCGCCGAGGCTCTCGTGCACCGCCTTTATGCCGCCGCGGACATCGTCCTCGTCCCGTCGCGGTACGAGCCCTGCGGCCTCGTGCAGCTCTACGCGCAGCGTTATGGCGCGCTCCCGGTCGGCTATCGGACGGGCGGCCTCCTCGACACGATCGTCGATTGCGACGCGGCGCTCGAGACGGGCACGGGGTTCTTGTACGACAAACCGACCTCGACGCACCTCGTCGGCGCGGTCCAGCGTGCCCTCGCCGCCATGACCTCGCCCCGGTGGCCGGCTCTGCGTCGCCGGGTGATGCGGCTCGACCTCGGCTGGGATCGACCGGCGCGCCGCTACGTGCACGTGTATCGCTCGGCTGTCGCGAAGCGCATGGCGTAGCTTTCGCCGAGAAGATGCGGCGGACGGACGCTTCGTAGTACAGTCCATGCGCCCCTTTCGGGCGCTTGTGTCCAACGTCGAATTTTTCGTCTCCGAGCAGGGCAACATCCGCGGACCCATGCGGCTGGAGGCGGTCCGTCGCGAGATCGGCGGGGGCACGCTGAAGGACCCGCTCTTCCGTATGGAAGGCTGCAAGCGGTTCCTCCCCGGCGCCGCGTGGGATCCGCTCTCGGACCTCTTCCCGTCGCCGAGCCCGCCCGATGCGCCCGAGGGGACGGTCGCCGAGGCGCTGCCGCGCGACCTCGCCAAGCTCGATCCCCAGGCGCGGGACAAGCTCCTCTGGTTCGTCGAGGATACCGACGGCGTCATGGGCCCCGTGACGGGCGCGTTCGTGGTGCGTGGCCTCATGACCGGCCGCATCCCGATCTCCTCGGGCGTCTCGCTCGTCAGCGTCCCCGGCTGGATTCGCGGCACGGCCGTTTTTCCTGCCGCACTCGAAGGCGCGACCGCGATCCGCAAGCGCCCGATGTCGACGTTCACGTGCCCGTATTGCCTCGAACCGGTCATGGTCGGCAGCACGAGCTGCCTCATGTGCGGCGAGTTCGTGGGCATCGCGAAGCCGCGGCTCGGTCTTTCGCGCGTGGCGGGCCTCGTGGGCCTCGGGTTCGCGATCGTGCTCGCACCGCTCCTCGGAGGCGCGCTCTCCGTGCGCGGGGACGGGCTCCGCGCGGGGGTCGAGATTCCCTCGGCGAACGCCGCGTCTTCGCCGGGCGGATCGGCCTCGCCGGGATCGAGCGCGTCCGCGGCGACGAGCGCAACGAGCGCGCCGGCCGATCCTTCGGCAAACGCACGGGTTGCGCCCGCGCCGGCCGTAGCGAAGCGACTCGAAGGCAAGGTCGCGGCGAAAATCGACGTCGCGGCCGACGCGGAAGCCGCGATCCTCCTGCCACAAGGCCACGTCGCCGTCGCGCGTCGCGCCGCGCTCGACGTCGTCGATCCGAAGAGCGGCGTGGTCATGACGAGCTCGCGCGAGGCGCAATCTGCTCGCGTGATCGAGCGTGTCGGCGGCGCGCTTTATGCGCTCGGCCAGACCCGCATCGGCGCGCTCGAACCCGACACGCTCCGTGTCCTGCGCTGGATCGAGCCTCGCACCCAGCTCCTTCCGGGCGCCGCTGCCGCCGCGGCCGGCCTCGCGATCTTCCCATCGGCCGTCGATCGCAGCGTCCTCGTCGTCGGCACCGAGCACCACGTCGAGATCGCGCGTTTCCGCTTCGGAGGCGCCATTCCGAGCGCCGTCGCGGTCGACGCCGAAGGCACCTGGGCCGTCGCGGGCGTCGCCGATCCACGCCCGCGCGCCTATCCCGACGCGATCGAGGTCTTCGCGCCGCTCACGCCGCCGAGCGCGCAGCTCGTCCGCCGCCTCTCGCTCGGTGATCCCGTCGCGTCCGTCGCCGTCAAGTCGGGGTTTGCCTTCGTCGCGCTCGGCTCCTCGCGTATTGCCCGCGTCCCGCTCGAAGGAAAGGGCCTGCTCGCGCCGCCCGATCTTTCTCGCGACACCTGCACGGATCCCGTGTTCGTCCGGGCCGCCCCTCGCACGCTCGTCGTCGGCTGCCGAGCGGGACGCGCGCTCTCGCTGCATGCGCCGGCCACGCTCACGCAGGACACGCGCCTCGAGCTCGGCAGCCCCGTCACGGCGCTGGAAATCTCGCCTGCCGGGGATCAGGCGCTCGTCGTGACGGGCGCGCCTTCCCCCGCAGTGTACGTCGTCGATCTCGCGACCGGCGAGCCCGTGCGTGTCGAGGTCACCGACGAGGTCACGAGCATCCGATTCGGCAAGGACTCCGGCAGCGCGACGGCGTTTTCCGCCCGTGCGCGCCGCGTGTGGGTGCTCCGGTGAGCAAGACCAAGTGCCCCAAATGCGGATCGCTCACGATCCGGTCGGGCGCGACGAAATGCCCCTCGTGCCGCGCGTGGGTGAGCTCGCCCAAGCTCGCGGGCAGCCGTGTGCAGTTCGGCGCGCTCGGGCTCGTGCTCCTCGCGGCGGGGCTCGGCGGCTTCGGCATGCTCGCCGGCGGCGCGGCCGTCCTCGCCTCGCAAGGCCGCCTCGGCGGCAAACGCCCGCCCGTCACGATTCCTCCGCCTGCGCTCGCCGCCTCGTCCGCGGCGCTGCCCCCGGCGGCCTCCGCGAGCGCTGCGTCCTCGGCCTCGGCCGCCCCGGCCGCGGACACGCCGCCACCTGCGCCCGAGGCGCCCGCCGCGTTTGCCGTGGCCACGACCCTTCGCCTCGACGCGCCGCCCATTGACGTCGCCGTCGCGGACGACGAGGCGATGCTTTTCGTGCTTTGCGAGGACGGCACGCTCCGGGCGCACGCCCTCGATTCCGGCGCCGAGAAGGCCCGCGCGCGCCTCCCGGGCAAGGGCACGGGCCTCCGGCGGCTCCCCGGGGGCCGGCTCGCCGTGCTCGGCGTCTCCACGGGCCTGCCGGTCGTGAACACGGCGTCGTGGCTCTCGGGCGCGGCGCCGGCGGCCCATTCGAAGAAGATCGACGTGAAGGGCGCGCTCGACGTCGCGGCGAGCGGCGATCCCGCCGTCGTCATCGTCGCGAGCGCGCAGGGCAGCCGCGTCGTCCGCCTCGCGGGCCCCGAGCTCGCGGCCGACGGCGAAATCTTCTTCCCGACCCCGATTCGTGGCATCGCGCCCCTTTCGTCTTCGGCCGGCGATCGGCTCCTCGTGCTCCTCGACGGGCGCGCGCCCACCGAGCCGGGCTCCGTGATCGTGCTCGATCCCGCGACAAAACCCTTTGGCGGCGCGCGTGCTGCTTGGACCTCGCTCCTCGAACCACGCGCCTCGGCCGTCCCTCCGGCGGCGTCGTCCGAGCGCGCGCTCC
This sequence comes from Polyangium sp. y55x31, assembly GCF_029946505.1. Classification (GTDB taxonomy): domain Bacteria; phylum Myxococcota_A; class Polyangia; order Polyangiales; family Polyangiaceae; genus Polyangium. The sequence continues at coordinate 667,744 of NZ_JARZHG010000002.1, read as the reverse complement.
TCTTCGATCGGGCGACGGCGAAGGTCCTCGGGTTTTCCGTGGGGACAGAGCCGCGCCTCGCGCCTGCGGGTCCGCAGCCGATCGCGGCATTCCCGTGGCCCGGGGATCGCGCCGTGGTCATTGGCGCGGCGGGGGAGGCGACGCTCGTGTCCCTCGAACATCGCGAGGTCCTCGCCACGGTCGCGCTCGGCGGGGTTCCTTCTTCGGCCGCGCTTTCGCCGGAGGGCCGGACGATCCTCGTCGCGCTCGGCGGCGGGCCTCGTGGCAAGGGCGCGACCACGGTCGTGCTCGGGGGCGAGCCGCTGCGTATCGTTTCGACGCTGCAAACGGGGGAGGGATCGCACGTGGTATCCGTCGCTCCCACGGGGCGTCTCGCGCTCGTGGCGGCGACGTCGGCGCGCGTCGTGACGGTCTTGCGGCGGCCCTGAGATTGAGGCCGAGGAACGCCGATTTTTTGCGCCCATGAAGCTCGAGATCGGCGAAACTGGCGACGGCGCCCTGCATCGGCGCCTTACCTTGGAGTTGTCCATGACCACGTCCGCGACTTCCCTCCAGAGGAGCAAGCTTCGCTCGCTCGGCTTGGTGTCGATCCTCGCGCTCGCCTCCGCGATGGTCGCGTCCGCGCCCGGGTGTCTCGATCAGCAGGGCAGTAACCCCTCGACCGAGTGCACGACGGGGCAGACCGATCCCACGACGCCCGACGATTGCGTGCGCAAAGAATGCCAGGGCGGGAAGTTCGTCACGGTCGCGAGCGACACGGAGGTCCCGGACGACGCGAATCCCTGCACGCAGGACACCTGCTCGGACGGCGCGCCGCAGCATGCCGCGGTGAATGGCACGATGTGCCAGCTCGGCCAGGGCATGGGCCAGTGTGTGTCCGGGCAATGCGAGATCCCGTGCATGGATACGGCGGATTGCGACGACAAGAACCGGTGCACGACCGACGCGTGTATCGGTAAGGTCTGCATGTTCACGCCGGACAACGACGCGGATCCGGACGACATGAACCCGTGTACGACCGACGCGTGCGCGAGCGGCAAGGAGAGCCACGTACCGGCGAGCGGGGAGCCCTGCGGGACGAACGGCACGTGCAACGACATGGGCGTCTGCATCGGCTGCGGCAGCGACACGGATTGCCCCGTCGACGATTTCTGCAGCGACTGGGCGTGCAAGGACAAGCAATGCGTCGCCACGCCGCTCAATGAAGGGATGCCTCTGCCCACGAGTGATCAGTCGACCGGCGACTGCAAGATCAAGGTCTGCCAGGGCGGGGCCATCGTGATGAACGCCGATACGTCGGATCCGTTCAACGACGGCAATGTCTGCACCGCCGACCAGTGCAACGACATGAATGCCCCGGTGAACCCCGCGCTCCCGGCGCTCTCGCAATGCGCCACGCAGGACAACCCGACGGGGATGGGCAAGTGCGACGGCAACGGCGTTTGCCTCGGGTGCTCGCAGACCTCCGATTGCGGGGGCGGGCCGAACTGGCACACGTGCGACACGACCGTCAACGTCTGCTTCAGCTGCGACGACAACACGAAGAACGGCACCGAGACGGACGTGGACTGCGGCGGTGAGTGCATCGAGCGGTGCGAGCGTGGCCAGATGTGCAACGTGACCAGTGATTGCGCTGGCGAATGCGACGGCGGCCTCTGCGTGGATTGCTCGGACAACACGAAGAACGGCACCGAGGGCGACGTCGATTGCGGCGGCATCTGCAGCCAGAAGTGCTCCAACGGCGACACCTGCAACGTGGGGACGGATTGCGTCAATGGTGTCTGCAAGGGCGGCACGTGCGCCCCTGCCGTATGCGATGATCAGGTCCAGAACGGCGGGGAGACCGATATCGACTGCGGTGGCCCGTGCTCGGATTGCCCGGCGGGCAAGAAGTGCAACGGAAACAACGATTGCATCAACGACTGCGTCAACAATATCTGCAACTGAACCCTCTCCGAAGGCCGAACGATGACCCGCCCCCGCTTTTTATCCGCCCTGCTCGCCACGGCCTTCGTGGCCTCCGCCCTCGTGCAAGCTGCGTCCTGCGCCCTCGAGACCGAAGGCTCGAAGCCCGCGCAGACCACGGAGCCCTGCGAGTCCGCCGCGAACTGCAATGACCAAAGCTCCTGCACCGTCGATACGTGCAGCGACGAGAAGATCTGCGTCTACACGCCGATCGCCGATGGGCCGAACCCGGCCCAGACCGTCGGCGATTGCCAGCGGATCGATTGCTCGGCTGGCAAAGAGGTCACCGTCACCGACAACGCGGACATCCCCGACGACAACGAGCCCTGCACGAACGACGCCTGCACGGCCGGCACCCCGAGCAACGAGCACAAGCCCGACGGCGGCGCGTGCCAGCGCGGCAACGAGACCGGCACGTGCGAGATGGGCGTGTGTCAGATCACGTGCGACGCCGAAAACCCGTGCGACGACGGCAACCCCTGCACGGATGATTTCTGCAACATCGCCACGAGCACGTGCGTCTTCACGAACATCGACGGCCTGCCGACGCCGGGCGCCACGCAGCCCCCGGGCGATTGCAAGCAGAAGATCTGCGTCGCTGGCAAGGACACGGACGTCATCGACGACACGGACGTGCCCGTCGACGTGAATCCCTGCACGGACAACGTCTGCATGAACGGCGCCGCGTCGAACCCGCCCACGTCCTCGGGCACGCCCTGCACGCCCGAGGACACGGACGTGTGCGACGGCGCGGCCAACTGCGTCCAGTGCACCGAGGCCATTCATTGCATCGGCATCATCGCCGAGGACGAGTGCACGAAGGCCGCCTGCATGAACCATACCTGTGTAAAGAGCTACATGGGTACGGACACGCTCGCGAGCCCGGCCCTCCAGACCGCGGGCAATTGCAAGAAGATCGTCTGCGACGGCAATGGCGGGACGACGGAGGTCACGGACGACACCGACAAGCCGAACGACGGCAACGCGTGCACGAACGATAGCTGCTCGGGCGGCAAACCGATGTCCACGCCCATCGCGCAGGGCACGTCCTGCGGCATGGACCAGGTCTGCAATGCGACAGGCAACTGCGTCGGTTGCAACGAAGCGGCCGATTGCCAGGGCACGGACGATTTCTGCAAGAAGCGGACGTGCATCAGCAACACCTGCGGCTTCGAGTACACGGCGAACAACACGGCGCTGCCGAACGGCCAGACCGAGGACGACTGCAAGCGCCTGGTCTGCGACGGCGCGGGCAACGTCGTCACCGTCGCGGATCCCACGGATCCCAAGGTCGACGGCAATGACTGCACGCAGGATACGTGCAACGGCACCACGCCGTCGAACCCGAACCAGCCGGCCGGCGCGGTGTGCAATCAGAACGGCGGCGACGTCTGCAACAGCGCAGGGCAGTGCAAGAAGTCGCCCGGCAAGAGCTGCGCGGCCGGGGCCGATTGCGCGAGCACGTTCTGCAACGACTCCGTCTGCTGCTCGACGAATTGCAACGGCACGTGCCGCGCGTGCAACCTCGCAGGGAGCCTGGGCACGTGCAGCCCCGTCCCGAAGGGGCAGGAAGACGCGCCGTCGTGCACGGGCGCGAGCTCGTGCGACGGCACGAACAACGGCAACTCCGCCTGCAAGAAGGACGACGGGCAAGGGTGCGGCGCCGCGAACGAGTGCGTGAGCAACTTCTGCGTCGACGGCCGGTGCTGCGTGTCCGCATGCAACACGACCTGCCAGGCGTGCAACGTCTCGGGGAGCGAGGGCAATTGCGCCAACATCCCCGCGGGCCAGCCGGACGTCAGCGCGAGCATGACGTGCGACAATGGCAGCGTGTGCAACGGCTCCGGCGTCTGCAAGAAATCCAATGGGACGACCTGCGGCGCAGCCGGCGATTGCCTGAGCAATTTCTGCGTCGACGGCAAGTGCTGCGAGAATGCCTGCACCGGGACGTGCAAGTCGTGCAACATCACGGGCAGCGAGGGGCTCTGCGTCAACATCGCCTCCGGCCAGGAGGACAACAACGCCAGCATGACCTGCACCGGCACGAAGTCCTGTGACGGCAATGGCGGCTGCAAGACGGACAACGGCGCCTCGTGCTCCATGGGCACCGATTGTCTGAGCAATTTCTGCGTCGACAGCGTCTGCTGCAACAACGCCTGCACGGGGACGTGCCAGGCGTGCAACGTGCCCGCCAGCCCCGGTATGTGCTCGAACATCCCGCCGGGCAACGACGACACCTTCCCGGCGAACGCCTGCGTCGGCGCGTCTCAATCGTGCGACGGCATGGGCGAGTGCAAGGGTGAGCTCGGCGCGGCCTGCGTCAACGGCGCGACCGATTGCCTGAGCGGTTTCTGCGCCGACGGCGTCTGCTGCATGAGCGCGTGCAACGATACGTGCATGCAGTGCAACTCGTCGGGTTCCTGCGTGAACATCATGAAGTTCTCGGAGGACAACTCCCCGATGAACACGTGCACGAACGAAAAGAGCTGCGACGGCATGGGCGCGTGCAAGCTCGACAACGGCCAGGGTTGCTCGGCCGACGGCGATTGCGCCAGCAACAATTGCAACATGGGTTCGAACAAGTGCCAGTAGACGGCTCGTGAGAATCGTGCCGCCGCCATGCCGCGTGGCGGCGGCGCCTTCGTTCGACCTTCGATTCCGTAAACGTAAAAAATGATGCCGAACCGCCCCCGTCGCCTTTCCGTCCTCCTCACCACGCTCCTCTCCGCCGCGGTCGTCGCCCAGATCGCCTCCTGTGGGCTCGATACCAACGGGTCCCTACCGCCGGAGGACACCAAGGCCTGCGTCGTCAACGCGAACTGCGACGACCAGAACCCCTGCACGGTCGACGTATGCGGGAATGACGGGACGTGTGTCCTCGTGCCGCTCGAGGACGGGCCATTGCCTGGACAAACCGCCGGCGATTGCCAGCGGATCGATTGCGTGGCGGGCGTCCTCACCACGACGAACGACGACGCCGACATCAAGGACGACGGCGAGAGCTGTACGGGCGACACGTGTGCGATGGGCGCGCCCGTCCATACGCCGGCGCAGAACGGGACGAGTTGCCTCTTCGGGACGGCGCAGGGCACGTGCCAGGGCGGAGCGTGCTCGGTCGAGTGCAGCCCGCAGAACCCGTGCGACGACGGCAATCCTTGCACCGAGGACACCTGCAATGCGGGCACGAGCCTCTGCATGTTCACGGACCTCGACGGCCTGCCGACGCCGGGGTACGTGCCCGTGCCCGGGGATTGCTTGCAGCACATCTGCGTCGCGGGCGAGGACACGGCCGTCGCCGACGATACGGACCTGCCCGTCGACATGAACGCCTGCACGCTCGACGTGTGCACGATGGGCGCGCCGACGAACCCGCCCGTGACCGCGGGCGAGCCCTGCGAGCCGGGGAAAAACGAGGTCTGCGACGGCGCGTCGACGTGCGTCGAGTGCAACGAGCCCGCCGATTGCGTGCTCCTCCCGCCGGACGACGTCTGCCAGAAGCGCACGTGCGACAATCACGTCTGTGGGCAGACGTTCGCGCCGGACGGGACCACGTTCGACAGCCAGACGACCGGCGATTGCATGCGGGTCGTGTGCGACGGCGCGGGCGCGACGAAGGAGATCGTCGACGACACCGACCTGCCGAACGACAACAACGCCTGCACGAAGAACGTCTGCACGAACGGGACGCCGACGTTCCCGAACGAGGCGCTGAATACGGCGTGCGGCGCCGGGCTCTACTGCGACGGCGGCGGGAAATGCGTCGGCTGCAACGAGGCCGCGCAATGCGAGGGCACCGACGATTTCTGCAAGGTCCGCACGTGCATCGACAACCAGTGCGGCGTGAGCTACACGGCCGAGGGTACGGATTTGCCGGACGGGCAGACGGCCCTCGATTGCAAGGTCGTCGAGTGTGACGGCCAGGGCAACATCGTCACGTCGCCCGACACGAACGACAAACCCGTCGACGACAACGAGTGCACGGACGACGTGTGCAGCTCGGCCGGGGTGCCGTCGAACCCGAACCGGCCCGTCAACGCCGCGTGCAACCAGAATGGCGGCACGGTGTGCAACGGCGCGGGCGTGTGCAAGAAGGGCCCCTCGCAGGTCTGCGCCAGCGGCGTCGATTGCCTGAGCGGGTTCTGCGTGGATGGCGTCTGCTGCAACACGACCTGCAGCGGCACGTGCAAGGCGTGCAACGTCCCCGGCAACCTCGGCACGTGCACGAACGTGCCCGCGGCGGCGGAGGACGCGCCCACCTGCACGGGCACGAATGCTTGCGACGGCGCGGGCACGTGCAAGAGGGACAGCGGCCAGTCGTGCACGGGCGCCGTCGATTGCGTCAGCGGTTTCTGCGCGGATGGCGTCTGCTGCAACAGCGCCTGTGATACCGCGTGTTTCGCGTGCAACCTGATGGGCAGTGTCGGCACCTGCGCGCCGCTCGTCTCTGCGGAGGACACGAACCCCACGAACATCTGCGCGGGGAGCCGGTCCTGCGACGCGACGGGCGCCTGCAAGGCGAAGGACGGCGGCGCTTGCGTGGCCTCCGGCGATTGCCTGAGCGGGCATTGCGTGGATGGGGTCTGCTGCAACACGGATTGCACGGACACGTGCAAGTCGTGCAATCTCGCGGGGTCGGCAGGCATCTGCTCGTTCGTCGCGAATGGGCAGGACGACACGGGCACGTGCGCCGGGGCGAACCAGTCCTGCGACGGCGCGGGCGTTTGCAAGAAAATCGCAGGGGAGACGTGCGCCGCGGCCGCGGACTGCCTCAGCGGATTCTGCGCGGACGGCGTCTGCTGCAATACGCCCTGCGGGGACACGTGCCAGGCGTGCTCGGCGGCGAAGACGGGCGGCGTGAACGGCGTCTGCAGCCCGATCCCGCTGGGCGGCAACCCGGACGGGGAGTGCCCCTTCGAGAGCGCTTGTAATGGCGCGATGGGCTGTGCCCTCGCCAACGGCGAGGGCTGCGCGGACAATGGGTCCTGCTTGAGCGGCCATTGCGTGGACGGCGTCTGCTGCGCCACGGCGTGCGGCGGCACCTGCCAGGCATGCAACCTCGTGGGCTCGCAGGGCATCTGCACGTTCGTCCCCGCGGGGCAGGACGATACGGCCACGTGCTCCGGGATGACTCAGTCGTGCGACGGCGCGGGCGGTTGCAAGAAGGAGAACGCGGCGGCGTGTGCGGGCAACGCGGATTGCCTGAGCGGGCATTGCGCGGACGGCGTCTGCTGCGCCACGGCGTGCACGGGCACCTGCTTGGCATGCAACGTCGCGGGCTCGGTCGGCGTCTGCTCGTTCGTCGCGGATGGGCAGGATGATCCGGGCACGTGCACGGGGACGACCGAGTCGTGCGACGGCGCGGGCTCTTGCAAACAAGAGAACGCGTCGGCTTGCAGCGACGGCACGGATTGCCTGAGCGGGCATTGCGTGGACGGCGTCTGCTGCGATACGGCGTGCGCGGGCACGTGCATGGCATGCGACCTCGCGGCCACGCCGGGCGTCTGCTCGCTCGTCGGAAGCGGCCAAAACGACGACACATGCGCCGCGGCCGACGAGGTCTGCGACGGCGCCGGCGCGTGCAAGACCACGCAGGGCAAGCTCTGCGGCGCGGACGCCGAGTGCCTGAGCGGCAATTGCGTGGACGGCGTCTGCTGCGACGACGCCTGCGCGGGCACCTGCGAGGCGTGCTCGGCGGTGAAAAAAGGCAGCGGCGTCGACGGCGTCTGCGGGCCGATCACGCTCGGCACCGACCCGGACATGGAGTGCACGATGCCCGGCACCTGCGACGGCGCGGGCATGTGCATCGGCGAGATCGGCGACACGTGCGCCGACGGCGCGGACTGCGCGAGCGGCCATTGCGCGGACGGCTTCTGCTGCATGGAGGCCTGCGCCGACGATTGCTTCTCCTGCGGCCTCGGCGGCATGGAGGGCCAATGCATGCCGGTCCCGGCGGGCACGACCGACGGGACGTGCGCCGCGGCGGATCTCGAGGTCTGCGACGGCGCAGGCGTGTGCCTCGGGGATACGGGCTTCGCATGCAATGGCAACGAGCAGTGCTTCTCGAACAACTGCGTGAACGACGTGTGCGAGCCGTAAGCGAGGCCAATCGCGGGCGAGGTGTGCGCATGGCAGCGGGACGTCGCGTGGGGGGGCTCCTCTTGACGGCGGTGGTCGTCTGGATGGGCGGATGTTTGGAGCTCGAAGCGAACGGCCCGGGGCCGTGCGAGGAGGGGGCCATCGACCCCACCGATCCCGGCGATTGCATCCGCATGGAATGCAAGGACGGGGCGTACGTCTCGGCGCCGGACGACACCGAGATCCCCGACGACGAAAACCCCTGCACGGAAGACACCTGCGCGGGAGGGATTCCCGCGCACGCGCCGGTCGGCGCGGGGATTTGTCCAAACGCATCCGCGCCGCAGGGGTTCGGGCGATGCCTCGCAGGCGTCTGCGTCCAGTGCCTCGGGACCTTCGACTGCGGGCTCGGCTATACGTGCGACGTGGCTGTGAACCAGTGCTTCGCCTGCGACGACGGCGTGAAGAACGGCACGGAGACGGACATCGATTGCGGCGGCGAATGCATCGCGCGGTGCCAGAGCGGACAGGCGTGCATGGTGACGGCCGATTGCGTCGCCGAATGCAAGGACGGCGTCTGCATGGATTCGTGCTCCAACGGCATCAAGGACGGCGACGAGAGCGACGTCGACTGCGGCGGATCTTGCGCGCAGAGATGCAGCGCCGGCCAAGGTTGCAAAATCGGGGCGGATTGCGACTCGAAGGTATGCATCAACGGCGCGTGCATCGCCCCGACCTGCAACGACGGCGTGCAGAACGGAGCCGAGTCCGACGTCGATTGCGCGGGGAGCTGCGTGAAATGCGCCCCCGGAAAGAAGTGCCTCAAGAATACGGATTGTCTCAGCATGTCGTGCTCCAACGGCACCTGCGGCTGAGCCACGCCCGCCCGTTCGCCTCTCCGTGACCTGAATCACCCTTCCCGGCGGTCCCCTCGCCAAGACGTTGCCCAAGCGCCGCGTTCGTCCTAAGCAGCGGCGAACCTCCCCGATGTCCCTGCGCGCGCGTCCCTCCCGAAGGCCTGCGCTCCTCGCCCTGCTGCTCGCTCTCCCGGGCTGCGGCAACGTCGAGGATCCGCCGGGGCGCGTCCTCGATCGGGCCCTGCCCGGCACGACGCTGAAGCGCCCCGACAAGCCCGAAAGCACCGTCGCCGCGGACAAACGCACCGAGGAGGAGACCGAGCCGGGTCACGGCGCGAAGATCGGCAGCATCGCGATGCGGACCTGGATCTACGTCGCGCCCGACGATCGCTCGACGAAGCTCGGCTACCTGCGCGCCGGCGCCGTCGTCGAGCGCGCCGAAAAGTCCGCCGGCACCAAGCGCTGCGAAGGCGGCTGGTACCGGATCGTGCCGCGCGGCTACGTGTGCGTGGGCAAAGGCGCGACGCTCTCGCTCGACCACCAGGTCATCCAGGCCGCCCTGCGCGGACCCGACCGCGCCGCCACGTTGCCCTACGCCTACGTGATGTCGCGCTCCCCCGCGCCGCATCTCTACTTCCGTCTGCCGACCGACAAGGATCAGCGCCGCGTCGAAGGGCCCACCGTGCGCGAGCACATCCGCCTCGCGATCACGCCGAACGTCCCGCTCGACACCGTGCCCACCTTCCTCGCCGAAGGCCGTGATCTCCCGAAGCCCTACGGCGCCGTCGAGCCGCTCCGCTACACCGTGCACGCCGGCCGCGCGAAGGAGGAGTCGGCCTTCGGGCTCGTCACGGCCTTCGAGTGGACGGAACGGAAGTTCGGCCTCACGACCGAGCTCGATCTCATCCCGCTCGATCGCACGAAGCCCGCGAAGATCAGCGCGCACCACGGCGTGGTCGTGGACAAACCCGGCGTGCCCGGCATCGTCATCTCCCACGGCGCGACGAAGCTCGTGGAAGGCGCGGACGGTCGGATGCACGAGAGCGGCATCGCGCCCTGGCGATCCGGCTGGATCCTGACGGGCAAAACGAAGGGCGGCGAGCGCGGGCTGTGGGAGACGACCGAGGGGTTCTGGCTGCCCGCCGAGACGATGCTGATCGCGACGCCGCGCGAGGATCCGGTCGGGCACGCGCGCGCGGGCAAGAAGTGGATCGACGTCTCCATCAAGAAGCAGTTCCTCGTGGCGTACGAGGGGACGCGGCCGGTGTTCGCGACGCTCGTGTCCACGGGGCGCGGCGGGATGAGTGATCCCGAGAAGACGACGGCCACCGTGCGCGGAGTGTTTTACGTGCACGCGAAGCACGTCTCCGGGACGATGGACGGCGAGGAGGGGTCGGACTCGTTCGACCTACGCGACGTGCCCTACATCCAGTACTTTCACGAGGGCTACGCGTTGCACGGCGCGTACTGGCACGACGAGTTCGGCAAGCCGCGCAGCCACGGCTGCGTGAACCTCGCCCCCGCCGACGCCAAATGGCTCTTCGACTGGACCGATCCAGTCGTCCCCCCCGAATGGCACGGCGCCGTCAACCTCGAAGGTGGGACGCTCGTCTGGACCCACGGCGGTTGAGAGCGGAGCGGAGCGGGGCGTGGCCCCGCACCCCAGCAGGGGGCTGTCCGCCCCCTGCACCCCGGACCAGGCACGGCCTGGACCGAGGGCGGAAGAACTGCGCGATGCGCAGTTCTTCCGACGGGGCCGGTGGCAAGACCACGAGCGGCGTTGCCTATCGAGATAGCAGCGCTGCCCTGCGTGCTGGCGACGTCTTCCCTGTCGACAGCGCGCATCGCGCGCTGTCGCCACGGGTCCAGCGCTTGCGCTGGTCCGGGTGCAGGGGCGGATAGCCCCTGCTCGGGTCCGGGGTGAAACCCCGGCGCTACGGGTCCTAGAACGTAAACCGCGCCGACGCGCCGAACGGGCCGAGGGAGACGACGGCGGCGGGCTCGCGGGAACGTTCGACCTGTCCGAGGACGAACACCGGGATGCCCGCGACGAACATGGCGCCGCCGATGCCCATGAGCACGGTCGGGAAGATCCAGGACGACTTCGCGCAGGGGACACATGCGGCGCGATCGGCGTTTTCGTTCGCGACGTAGATCCCCGCGCCGAGACCGGTGACGACCGCTCCGCTCACCATCAAGGCGATGCCGGAGGTGATCTTCGTGCGGCCCGGGTTCGGCGGGGGTTCGAGCGCGCTCGCGTCGCGGGAAGGGAGCGACGCGAGCACGAACCCGAGCGCCGCGGCGAGGGCCACGCGACGTGCGCGCGGGCTCGCCTCCGCCGAACGGCGGTTTGGGGCGCTCGGGACGCGAGGGCGTCTCACTTACAAGCGGCGGGCGCGCCGGCGCCCTTCAGCATGTTGCGGACCGCGGTGAGCGCCTGCCGCCCCTCGGGCGAGTTGACGAGGCCGTCACACATGCCGGCGGCGGCCAGGTAGCTGGCCTTCTGATCGAGCGGCGCCGAGTTCGCGTTCTGACGGAGGGCGGCGCAGCAGGCGCGGATGCCCGTCGAATCGCCCGTGCCGACGACCTTCTTGCCCGCGTCCGCGTCCTCGCCGGCGTCCGAGGCGTCCGAGCCTGCGTCCTCCTCGACCACGAGCGGCGTCGGCGTCGGGGCCGGCGTCGGCGTCGGGGCCGGGGCGGCCGACTGCACGGGCGGCGGGGTTTCTTCTTCCTTGTTGCCGCAGCCATTGGCCACGACGAGCAGAGCGAAGGGCAGTACGGCAGCGCAGAGGGCGGTGATGTAACGCGAGTGGTTCATGATGGTACCTGGAAGTATCCCGGTCGCTCGGACCTGGCGAACTTTTGTGGCGTCCGTCCGCCAAGCGATGTTTGGACGAAACACCAAGAGACCGCAAGAGGCAGGTGAGTCTCGAACGTGCCCGACGTCCCAGCGTCGTGGACGATCTGTCACGATGCACAGGGTGGCGGGGGCGTGGGGGCGCACGTGCGGGCCAAAGTCAAGGGCACGTGCAAGGGAAGGGGGGAGGTAGGGAAGGCCGCTCGGGGGCGGCGAGCTTACCGTCGTGCGCGCGTCGAGCTGGTTCATCTCCGTCGCGGGACCACCAACGAGCGGCCAAGAGGGCGAGCACCAGCGCATCCGCGGGTCGTGTGCTCGTGTCAGCGTGTCGAGCGGTTCCCGACACCTCGACAAACTCAGCCGTCTCCCATGCGTCCTCTCTCTTGGCTCGTTGGTGGATTGGTTGCCTTTGCGTTGCTCGCTGGTTGCGGCTTCGAAGACGAATGCGAGGCGTAGGTTCCGCGAGGCTGACCGGGTCGCGAAGTGCACGCAAAGCTGCCAACCTCTTGATGCGCGGACGCCGCGCCTGGAAAGCGTCCTGGTTTCCGGGACCGTTACATTCGAGAGGCAAGATAACTCGAAGAAGTGACACGACGGACGACGAACCATCGGCAGCGCCTTTGCGCGGCGATCGCGGCCCTCCTGGCCGGATGCGGGACCGATACGGGGCCGGGTGGGGCGGTCGAGGCTCCCGTGGGCGCGGCGATCGCGCCGCTGGTCGGGGTGCAGCAGGCGAAGCTCGTTGCGAGCAATGGGAAAGCAAACGACTTCTTCGGCAATAAAGTGGTGCTGTCAGGGGACACGGCGCTCGTGGGGGCGTCGGCGGACAGCGTCGCAGGAGGGGCCTCCTAATCACGGCTGCGGCTGCCGCGTGGGCTCGTCCACCCCGGGCAGTGGGCAAGCCTCGCTCGGCCTCCTTGCGCTCGGCTTGCTCGCCCTGCGGCGCCGCACCTCGAAGGGCTCCCGGATCCGTTCAAATCCGTAGGCAGTTTCAGCCATTTGCGCGAAGGGGATCGACAAGCCTTCGCTGACGTACACGTCTGGCAACGCCGTCCCTGGTCTTGCCACCGGCCTGGTGGAAGAACTGCGCACCGCGCAGTTCTTCCACAAAAGGTCCAGCGCTTGCGCTGGTTCGGGTCGAGGGGCGAACAGCCCCCGCGGGGTCCGGGGCGGCGCCCCGGCGCGGCGGCTTACGATGAGACCCATGCTCAGCCCCGGGCCAGATCGTTCATGACACTCGACCGGATGTGCCAGTAATACGGTCGCATGTTCGATCCTGCTCGCTTGCTCGCGTTGAACGCGGGCGCTCAGATTGTGTTTTCCTCGCTTCTTGGCTGGTCGATGGTCGTTGCGCGGCAACCGTGGATGCACGAGCGCGCGCGCGTCCTGCGTCACAAGGCGATGACTGCTGCACACCTCGACTGGCTGATGCTTGCGTTCATGCAGGCTGTGGCCGCGTTCTTGCTCGATCGCTGGCCGGTGTCGAATGGCGGTACGACGGTTGCGGTCTTGCTCGTGTATGGAGGCTGGGTGAACCCGACGGCGTATGTGTTCCGCGCGCTTGGTGTCGACGCATTTGCCTTTGCTGGGGGTCTTGGCCAGCGTGCTGCATCTGCCTTCGCGGGGACGAGCTCCGTCGCGATCCTTGCTGGCTGGATTGTGCTGCTCGTTGCGCAGTTCACGAGGCCGTGACAGCCCCGAGTGTCCGATGATGCATCTGGCTGTCGGCCCTACTTGGCGCCGTCGCCAGGTAAGGCCGCCGTGGCAGGGGTTGCCGACGTCACCCCGAGCACGTCGATTGCCATTGACGCCAGGATCTCACTGGTCGTGACGATGGCGCTCGCGTAGTTGGGGAGGTTCACGTCGAGCGCGGCGTGCATGGCGTCGTCGGAGTAGTCTGCCGTGGCGTCGCGCACCATCGTCACGGCGTAGCCGAGCTCTACGGCGTAGCGGACCGTCGATTCGACACAGGTGTGTGCGATGAGTCCGATCACGATGAGCTGTTGGATGCCGTGGCGTTTGAGCAGGAGATCCAGGTCGGTGTTCGCGAATCCGCTCGAGCACCAGTGCTCCTGTGCGACGACGTCGCCCGGTTGCGGGGCGAGCTCGGGGCGAATCTCCCCGCCCCATGTACCGGCCTCGAATGTCCGCCGCGTCTGCGCTGCCCGCTGAATTGGCGCGATGTGGTTCCAGCTCTCGTAGTCGCCGGGACGGTAGCGATGGTGTAGTGCGTAGAAGACGCGAATGCCTGCCGACCTCGCGGCGGTGAGCACTGCGAGCATGTGCGGTACGCACTGGTTTGCGTCGGCGACGCCTTTGAGACGATCCCAGACCTTGCCACCCTCGGATATGAAGTCGTTGTACGGGTCGATCACCAGGAGGCCCGTGACGTCCTTGTCGAACGTGAGTTTGTGCATGGTCGTCTCCCTTGTGCGCGCAGGACGATGAAACCAAGGTTTCTGCCTCCTCGGCGCGTAGCATGCTTCCCGTGCGGCGCCAACCGCATCGGTTCCGCTCCATTCGGAGATCCGGTTTAGCAATCGTTTGCCGGGAAACGAGGCGGACGTCAGCGGCGGGTCGTATTGCGCGACGTAGAAACCGCGGGGGAGATGGTTCCGGGGGCGTTGCGAGGGGGCGGAGGCGGGATCGGCGTCGGCGCCGCGCAGCAGGAAACGGACGGATGCCTCCACCGGTTTGTATCGATCGGGATGCGGTGGTGGGCTGCGTTGCGAGGAAGAGGAACGAGCAAGGAATAGAATGAAGGTGTGTTGTGCTGGCATGGAGACGATTTCGAATGCGTGCTGGCACGCGAGGCGGTGACGCGTCGACGGGCGTGGTGTCGTCCAATGGGATGGCATCATTTCACATCGGCGCTCTCCCGGCGCCTGGATTACTTCTTTTTGCTTTGGGATGATATCCTCCACGACGGCCCGCATCGAATGAAAATGATTTGAGTTGCTTGACAATTCGCGACGGATCCCGTTTTATAAATGCGGCATATCGATCGCGATTTCACCGTCTCGGCTGGGGGGAACGGCTTCATACCGTCCAGCGTCCGCGCGCCACCTTCGGTGGTCGGCGTCGGCATAGGAGAGGTCACGATGAGCGAGATATTGCGGTTTGTGATGATTCGCCCCCCGCAGCGGGGCCTTCCGTCCTTCAAGCGTCGCGTGGTTGGACCCACGCCGTCCACATTCTTTCTGGCGCTCGTGAGCGCCCGAGCGACGTCGCAACCTCGGGAGGCGATGGTGGTGGCCGCGAATGCGTTCATGCAAACGGCCGATTTCATCGATTCCCCGACGAAGCTCACGCTGGCTGCCGGCCTCGATTCGCTGAGGACCGCCCTCTTGGCCGAGGATTCGACGGATCTCGACGATCTCGACGCGATCGTCACGACCATCCTTGGCCAGCCGTCCCTCACCATCCGAAGCACGACAGACTATAGCCGCGCGTTCAGCACGCTGTCCGATAGCATCCTCGCGCTGACGGTCACCCAGACGGATGCGGTGCTCCTCGCGACCCTCTCGGACCGTTTCCGCACCGTCGATTTCCTGGACCGGCTGGCCAGTCGACAGGATGTGCTGGAAATCCCCGGCGCCGTCGCCGGCGTCCTCACCGAGATGACGCTGGTCATCCCTTACCCGGTGTATCCGCTGCCGCCGGAGGCCTCTTCGGGCACCACGACGGGCGGCGAGGAGCCGCCGGACAATCAGGAGGAGCTCGACGACCTTCAGCGGGAGGCGACCGCTCTTGCCGATACGGTGGAGCACTTGCTCGATTTCTCCGCGGAGGACTACGCTCCCGCCACGACCTCGACCTCGGGCGGGACGACGGGCACGTCGACCAATGAGACGCAGGGACTCCTCCTGAAGCGAGCGGTCATCGATGAGCTTCCGCCGGCAGTCGCGGACGTGCTCGCGGAGCAGAGAATCGACCTGAACCTGACCACCGTCGCGGCGGCCGTGTCCCGCCTGGAGACGCAGGAGCGCAAGGTTCGTCTGCGCCTTCGTCAGCTCACGCCTACGAAGGCCCTTCAAAAGCGAGTCCGTGTGGGCCGATCCCTCATGTCTGCACATTCGGTCCTCCCGGCGGGTTTGCAGGACGTGAAGGCGGCCGGGCCGGAGAAGAACATGGCAGGGCAGGTCAAGCCCGTCGGCCTCGGGAACCTGCTGCGGATCAAGATGCAGATCAAGCGGTACGAGGGAGGCGAGCTCGCCCATATCGAGAACGTCTTGAAGGGCGAATTCAAGGAGCGGGCGACACGACGCCTCCGCCGGACGGAGGACACCGTGGTCACCGCGGAAGAGACCACCCGCGAGGAGGAGCGCGATCTTCAAACGACCGACCGCTTCGAGCTGCAACTGGAAGCCTCCAAGACCGTGCAGGAGGACAAGGAGTTCGAGGCCGGCGCCTCCGTCTCGGCCTCGTACGGCCCCTTCTTCAAGGTGGACGCGAACGTCGGTTATTCGACCAATACATCAAAGAACGAGGCCGAGAAGCGGGCGGTGAGCGTGGCCCAGGACGTCACGGAGCGAACGGTCGCTCGCATCTCGGAGCGCGTTCGACGCGAGCGCACGACGCGGACCATCGAAGAGTACGAGGAGTCGAACAAGCACGGGTTCGACAACAAGGCCGGGACGCAGCACGTCGTGGGCGTGTACCAGTGGGTCGACAAGGTCTACGAGGCCCAGATCTTCGATTACGGCCTCAGGGAGTTCTTCGATTTCGTCGTGCCGGAGCCCGCCGCGTTCCTGCTGCGGGGCCTGAAGGCCGCGCACGCGGAGGATCTCGAGGAGCCCGAGGAGTTCAACCTGTCTCCGAGCGCCCTCACGCCCACGAATTACGACGATTACGTGCGGAAGTATCGAGTCCCTGGCGTCGAGGCGCCGCCGGAGCGCGTGAAGTCCGTATCTCTCTCCTGGTCGGGACAATCCGAGGGCTTCGTGTACTCCCTCGTCAAGAGCGATGACGAGGTGAAGATGCCCTCGGGCTACTACCCGTGGTGGGTCCGTATGAACTGGGATTACAGCACGTGGCGCAAGCAGGACAACCCCCTCTACACGCAGGGGCTGCCCATCGATGACCCCAAAAATATCGACATCGAGCCCAACTACATTCCACTCCCAACGTTCCTCGTCGGCGGCAGGACGTTTGGCTTGATCGATGCTGGGGAGGCGTCCTACCCGATGTTCGACGGCCGGGACTCCCTTTCCCTGGCCGTCTCGCTCCCGTTCGGACGGCACTTCGCGCTGACGCTCGATGTCATGTGCAGGCCTGACAAGCGAATGTGGGAGAACTGGCGGCTGAAGACGCACGAGGCGATCTCCCAGGCCTACCTCAAGCAGAAGGCCGAATACGAGGCGAAGCTCTCCGAGGCCGCCGCGCAGGCGGGCGTGGAGATCGTCGGGCGGAGCCCCCTCGAGAATCGCTTGATCGAACGCGCGGAGCTCAAGAGGCAATGCATCGCGCTCGTGAGGGGCCGAAACTTCCAGGGCTTCGACGCCGTCCTCGACGGAGGTGCAGGGATCGATTTCAGCACCGTGCACTACCAGGCCGCCCACATCCGGTTCTTCGAGCAGGCCTTCGAATGGGAGAACATGACCTACGTGTTCTACCCGTATTACTGGGGCCGCAAGAGCTTGTGGCAGGAGCGGGTGGCCCTTCAGGACGTCGACCCGCAGCACGCCGAGTTCCTCAAGGCGGGCGCGGCTCGGGTCGTGGTCCCCGTGCGCCCGGGCTTCGAGAAGGCGCTCGCGCATTACCGGAACACCGGGAAGGTGTGGGAGGGCGGCGAGCCGCCGATGATCGGGGACGAGGATTACGTCGAGATCCTCGACGAGCTCAAGGAGCGGGCCAAGGCGCCCGGTGAGGAGAAGCCTTTCGGGGATCCGTGGGAGGTTCGTCTCCCCACGACGCTCGTCCGTCTCCGGGCAGGGGATTCGCTGCCCGTCTGGACGAAGGATCCGCAGGGGAACTGGCTGCCGGACGACGGCGAGTAGGAGGCAATCGTGACCTGGTTCGTCGAGGGATTGCCCGTCACGGCGGGCAACAATGTACAGATCTACCTGGACGGCCAGGAGTACTGCCAGGATCTCTACCTCGCGATCAGGAACGCGAGGCGCTCCGTCTTCCTGACGGGCCTGCATTTCATGGCGGATTTCAGGCTCGTCAGGGGGCACTTGCCCCGCGCGGACATGAAGACCGAGCTCGCGTCGGTCCTGGCCGAAGCCGGCATGCGCGGCGTCTCCGTGTACCTCCTCGTCAATCAATTCTGGTCCGACGAGGACGACGTGAGGCGTCGAATGGCTTCCACAGAGGTGGGCGGCGGGATGTTGCTGGGGATGATCAACCTGGAGACCTGGCGCGAAGGGCTGCGACAGTTTCTCATAGAGGAAGGCGGCCTCCACAACTACCTAGGGGAAACGTACAAGCTCTTCTCGGCGCTCAAGGGGGTTCCAAACGTCACCTGCCGTACCGACATACATCCGAAGACCGGCACGTTCGGTACGCATCATCAAAAGACCGTCGTGATCGACGGCGAGGTCGCGTTTCTGGGTGGGATCGACCTGACCTACATCGACGGGGACCGGTGGGATACGAGGATCCATGATACGGCCCATCGGAACTCGTCGAGAACGGAGAAATACTGGCACGACATTCACTGTCGAATTCGTGGACCTGCCGTCGATTTCGTTCGCGACAACTTCATCCAGCGGTGGAATCATGGCAATCTCCACTGGCTTTCGAAAGACGCGACCGGGGCCATCCTGGCGAAGCCTGTGCGGGATGGCTCCGAGCGTCCCGCCCTGGCGGCCTTTCACCGAGCCAAGCCATACCCCGCGCCCACCGGGGACGAGCCGGGTCTGGTGCAGATCGTCCGCTCGATGCCGGCGCATTATGCACGAGAAGGCAAACCGGCGTGGAGCAAGAGCGGGGAGGATTGGGAGCGCTCCTGCAAGGATGCGTACCTCCTCGGAATCAAGGCCGCGAAGCGCTACATCTATCTCGAGAACCAGTGGGTCTCCGACGAACACATCTGGGCGGCCTTGGCGGAGTCGGCGCAGAAGAATCGCCAGAATCCAGACTTCCGGATCATCGTGATGCTCCCCAACAAGCCCCTCGCCGCCGCTGGATTCGGGGCGAACCAGGACGTCGATCACAGCGACGAGATCCGGAGGGTGGCCACGCACATCGGCGACCGGTTCGGGATGTACTCCCTCCTGCAACCGTACCCGGCCAATTCCACCGCAGGCGTGGCCCAGGTTTATGTTCATTCCAAGATCTTGATCGTCGACGATTGCTGGGCCCTCATCGGCTCGGCCAACGCCGGTGGGATCTCGCTGGAGGGGCACCGTCCCGGGGCAGATGGGCCCGATACCGAGCTGAGCGCCATCATTCTCGACAAGAAGCTCGTCTCCGATTTTCGTCGCAGGCTGTGGACAGAGCACCTCAGATCTCCCGTGAGCGCCGAGTACCTATCGCACGAAGCCGACCGGTTCCGGGTCATCGCGCGTCGGAGAGGCGGCGGCGGGCACAAGCTCCGCTTCTTTCCTGTCTACGACCATGTTCGTGGCTGGTCCGGAGCCAGCATCCCGATGAGTTCCCTTTGGGAGCGTACGGCGGAGAAAAAATCCGTGATCGTCCCCTCGTTTCCGGAGGGCTTGGCGTCGGCCCTACCCATTGGTTCGATTCGGCCCAGCTTCAGGGTGCGGTTGCAACCCGCGCCGCCCTCCTTCGATGATCAATGTCTCTATCGATGGAGGTGTTACCTGTTCGATAGGCTGCTGGAGGGCGAGCCGACGCGCATCGAGATGCGAAGCCTCGATGGCGGCGAGGTCGATGATTTCACGGTTCACGACGCCGCGTGCATCAGTGACGCTGGGGCCCGGCAGATCGAAGGCCGGATGCAGGATGAGGCTTGGGGGGCGATCGAGTGTCGCGTCGGGCTCGTTCCTTGGAAGGCGTCAGGGCGACCGGAGCGCGGATTCTCCGTGATCTATTTGTGCCGATTCATCAGCCGCCACCGAGTAGCCGAGCTCTCGCAGGCGATGCGGCAGCTCCTTTCGTTCTGGAAGCCCTGAACGCCGGCATCAGCACACCCCGCCGTGATCGGACTCCGCCGCCAGCCTCGTCGGCGAGCCCCCGCCCTGATCGGACTCCGTCACCTGTCTCGTCCGCGAGCCCCCGGCCGTGATCGGACCTCGCCGGGGCCTCGTCCGCCAGGCACCCGACGAGGTCCGACCTCCTCCGGGGTCTCGTCGACGAGGGATCCGGGTGAACTTACGTTGTGGTTCCGTGTAGGCACCATGAGGCATCCTTCGGGTCGCCCGAAGAGGCGTGCTGCTTGGCGCTCAACCCGTTTCACCAAAACTGGAGAATGCCCGCGCCTTTGAAGGCAGCTCGAAAGCCAACCAGGGTCGGCGTAGACCGCGACGATACCGGCTGGTGGCATGTCGACCCGCCGCATGGAAACCACGCGCTCGTGCGACCTCTTGGCGTACGCTCGTGTCAGCGGCGGGTGACGAGTGAAAAAATTGGAGGATTCGAATGCGTATACACCTCTTGTGGAGCATCGGTTTGGCACTGCTCATCGGGGTCGGGTGCGACGGCGCTCCGAACCCTGATGCAGCGAGCGGAGGTGGAGACGGAGGTTCCGGAAACGGCGGCGGAGGAAACGGCAGCGGAGGCAGCGGAGGAACACCGGACGATCACGAGCCGCCGACCGCGATCTTCGCTCCGGCCCCGCCGGCGTACTGGTATGTCGACGCGGTGCCGCTCTCGGTCGGCGTCGCCGGCGACGACGTCACCCACTACCGTTATGCCATCGACGACGGCGCCTTCAGCGACGAGCAGCCGGTGGCGGCGCCGATCTCGATTCCATCCGTCGCGGCCGGCAAGCGCACGCTGAAGATCATCGGGCGCGACGCTGCCGGCAACTGGCAGGACACGCCGACCCAGGCGAGCTTCCACATGGCCACGACGGGCCCGGAGCCGACGGCGTGCAAGCTCGTGGCCGACGGCGGCACGTGCGATTTCATCCTCACGACATCCAGCGGCTTCTATGCGACCCCCAAGCACTTTTACGACGCGAATGGCGACGGCACCCCCGACTACGAGAAGCTCCTCGACATCAAGCCGGGCTCGAAGGTCTGCCTCCAGGCCGGCGCCTACGACACGCTGAACATCCGCGGCTTCGAGGGCAGCCCGGAGGCGCCTGTCACCCTCGTGAACTGCGGCGGTCGGGCCGACTTCGCGCACAGCCACGCCAATGCGGCCCTGGGCGTGCTCGAGTCACGCTACGTGCGCATCGTGGGCGTCGGAGCCGCGGCGGAGCCGTATGGGATCACCATTGCCACCTCGGGCAACCAGGGCGCGAACGGCCTCGAGATCACCGACGGGTCGTCCGACATCGAGGTCGCGTTCGTCGAGGTCAAGAGCGCCGCGTACGCGGGAATCGCGGCCCGCACCAACGTGAGCTGCAAGTGGCACCGCGAGTCCTTCGTGCAAGAGAACACCTTCCTCCACCATAACAACGTGCACGATACCGGAGGCGAAGGGTTTTACATCGGCGGCTCGCACTGGGGCGCTCTCGAGCTGGTCGAGAATGGCAATGCCCAGTGCGGCGTCAACGCCGGCAATGGCACCATCGTGTGCGAGAACGACTGCAAGTTCGAGCCCGAGCTGCACGGGGTTCGGGTGTATGCAAACCGGGTGGAGCGCACCGCCGCCGACGGCATCCAGGTCGGCAGTGCGTGGTCGGACAACGACGGCACGGTCGATTACGACACCGAGGTCTACGACAACGTCGTGATTGCCGGGGCCACCGGCGACAGCCCCTACAACTCGGGCGCTCTCGACATCAACCCCGGGACTTCGGGCCGGGTGTATCGCAACTTCGTCCGCGGCACCGATGCTTATGCTGGCCTGTTCATCGCGGGGCCGGGCAACATCGACGTCTACAACAACGTCATCATCACCGCGACGGACGTGGGCCTGGTGATCCAGGACAATGACGCGGGCGCGAAGAACGGGCCGTTCCGCATTCTCAACAACACGATCGTCAACGACGGCCCGCACGGCATCTACATGTACCACTCGCACAGCCAGGGGAACCTCTGCCACAACAACCTGCTCCTGCGCGCGTCCGAGGCCATCCACCTGCTCAACGCCAGCATCGACTGGAAAGCATCCAACAACGTCACCACCGGCAGCCTCGAGAGCCATTTCGTGGACGCGGGCAAGGATGATTATCACCTCCTCTCGACGTCGAGCGCGGTCGACGCCGGGACCGACGTGTCGAGCCTCGGCCTCACCACCGACTTCGACAGGCTGCCCCGCAAGGTCGGCCCGTACGACGTCGGAGCCTTCGAATACAGGCCCTGAGCGCATTGCCGGGCACCCGTGGATCGCAGCGCGATCCGGGTGTCAGTAATCGAAGATGACGAGATCCACGCCGAGCTCGATGGTCTTCGCCACCCAGCCCGTGAGCGCCTCGATGAACTCGGCGCCCTCGCCGTCGTGTGCAGCGGGGATCTTCGCGGCGAGCGCCGCGAGCCGGTCCCGGGGGACGATGGTCAAAAGCGGGTACTCCGGGGTGTTCGGGATGGGAACGGGCCAGGTTTCGTCGGGGTACTCGAGATCCGGGCTGTCGACGTCGTCCATGCCATAGATCGCCTTCATGCTGCGTACCTCGCGCTCGAGCCGGGTCCCGAGCGTGTGCATCAGCGCCACGACCGCGTAGCCGTACTGCGACGGACGGTGATCGCCGTCGATGGCGCCGGCGAGGATTTCGTCGAGCGCGCCCGCGCTCGGATCGTCGATCGTCGCGAGATACTTGCTGTACCGCGCCGAGAGGACGCGCGCGCGGAGGCTCGCGTCGTTCGAGCCCCATGCCGCCTTCACCCGATCCATGTCGACGGCGACCGCCGTGGTGTTGCTTCCCATGAACGGCACATAACACGAAGGCGGGGCGGATGGCCTCGTCGGGTTGTCCTCGGGGCCTCGACTTCGTGGCGACGCGGGAGGTCTCCTCGTCTTGCCGCGGCGGGGGCGCTCGACGATGACGGTGTCCTGGCGCGGAATCGACGCGCTTCCGCCCTTGACATCCCGACGAAATACTTCCAAGAGCCTTCCAATGAAAATGCGAGGGAGCGTACGCGCCATGCGATGGACTCCTCGTTGGCTCCTCGGCCTCGTTTTGGGGGGATGCGCGAGTGGCCAGACAGATGGATCGGCCATCGCCGCGCCGAGCGCCGCCGCTTCGCCGAGCGCCGTCGCCGCGCCGAGCGCCGTTGCGCCCGCGGCCCCCTCGGGCACATCGTCGCCGAGCAATGCTCCGGAGGTCCGCGAGGAGCCTCCGCCGGCGCTGCGCAATGCGCAGTATGGGTGCCCGAGCACCCTCCGCGTCGAGAGCGGGCAATCCTTCGAGGAGATCAGCCTGCGCTGCTTTGGGAGCCGCACGTATCAAGATTTCCTCTCGTCGCACAACCAGCACGAGCGGAAGGGGCTCCGCGCCGGCGAGACATTGAAGATTCCTTCTTTCGAGACGCTCGCGCGCGAGAACGTCGCGGCGAAATGGAAGAGCGACATGAGCGCGGTCGCCGCGGCGTACACCCATTTCCTCGGCGTCCAGCCCGAGATCGAAGCGCAACTTCGAGGTCAGAAGCCGGGCATGGGGCGCTATCAGCCGAGCCCCGCGGCAAAGCTCGAGCTCGACGCGGCCGCCAGCGCGCTCCGGCCCGTCGTGGAGCACCTCCGCGCCGCCGGCGTTCGAACGAAGAAGTTCGCCCAGGCCGTGGAGGCCTTCGAGCAGCTCGCCAAAGGTGACGGCAGCTTCTCCACCGACTACGCGACCGAGGAAATCCACCAATGCTTTTCCTACGGCATCTCGGCGCTGCGTAAGTAGGCGATCCGCGAAACCGGGGGCTCCGATCGCGCTGCCGCCAGACGCGGTGAAGCTCTGCGCCGTCTGGTTTGGTCGCGCCTCGGCATCGAGCTTCACGCGGATGTCGCGGCGCGGCGCGCGTTCGAGGTCAATGTAAGACCTTTACCATCATTTGCTTTGCTCACAAACGTGCCTCGGAGCATCCTGCGGACATGCAGGCGGCCCTATCCCGAATCGCCATTGCTTCGGCGCTGTGTGGCGCTCTCGTTTCCGCTTCCGCCTGCGGAGGCAACACGGACGCGCCGGCGACGGGTGGGGTGCCACGCATGGAGCGCGACGTCGTGGTGCACTTGTTCGAGTGGCGCTGGGCCGACATCGCGCGCGAATGCGAGTCGTACCTGGGGCCGGCCGGGTTCGCCGCCGTGCAGGTCTCACCCCCCAGCGAGCACGCGGTCCTGAGCGGTCATCCGTGGTGGGAGCGGTATCAGACCGTGAGCTACGCGCTCGATCGGAGCCGCAGCGGAACGCTTGCCGAGTTCCAGGACATGGTGTCGCGCTGCGAGGCGGTCGGCGTCCACATCCATGTCGATGCCGTCATCAATCACATGACCGCGCAGACGAACGGGACCGGGTCGAACGGCACCAAGTTCACCAAGTACGAGTATCCGGGCCTGTATACGATGTCGCACTTCCACCAACCCTTGTGCTCCATTCAAGGCGAGGACTACACGAGCTCAGCCGAGCGCGTGCAGCGCTGCGAGCTGCTCCATCTCGCGGACCTCGACACCGGACAGGCCGAAGTCCAGGATGAGATCGCCGACTACCTCGCCGGCCTCGTGAAGATGGGCGTGCGCGGCTTCCGCATCGACGCGGCCAAGCACATCGCGCCCGCGGAGCTCTCGGCCATCGTTGCGAAGGTCGCGACGGCCGTCGCGCCGCTCGATCCGCCTTATTACTTTCTGGAAGTCATCGATCGCGGCGGGGAAGCGATTCACGCATCCGATTACCTCGGTGTCGGCGAAGCGGCCGGCAGCGTGGTCGACGTGACCGAATTCAAGTACGACCGCGTGAGCAATGCCTTCTTGAACGCGGGCGGCGCGACGCTCGAGAGCCTCGATGCGCTGGTTGCGGCCTCCGACATGCTGCCCCGAGATCGTGCGCTCGTCTTCACGGCGAACCACGACACGTCCCGCGCCGGCGCCATCTTCTACGGGGACGGTGCGCTCGACGAGCTGGCGGTCACGTTCGCGCTCACGTTTCCGTACGGTCATCCGGTCGTGCTCTCGGGTTACGCCTTCGATCGATCGACGGATGCGGGGCGTTCGATGGGACCGACCTCCGATGCAGAGGGCATCACGCTGCCCATCTACGCGCCGGGCACGAACGCTCCGAGCTGCGCGACGAACCTGGTCGACGCGGCGCCGGGCGCATGGCTTTGTGAGCATCGCCGCCGCTTCCTTCCCAATTTGCTCGAGTTCCGACGCGCGACGAAAGCCGCCCCGCAGATCGCGAACGTATGGAAGAACGGCAACCAGATCGCCTATGGTCGCGGCGATCGTGGCTTCGTCGTGTTCAATCGGACCGACGCCCCGCTCGCCCAATCGCTGCCGACCGGACTCGCCCCGGGCTCGTATTGCGACGTCTACGGCGGGGACTTTTCGGCCGGCGGATGCTCGGGCAAGACCGTCACGGTGGACGCAGCCGGCCGCGCCACCTTCGACGTGCCGGCCATGTCGGCCATCGTGCTGCACGTGCAAGCGAAGCTGTAGCTGAATCGCCGCGTCAGGGGACGCGATTCGAGAGGTGCACCTTGAAGCTTCTAACTGCGTTTCCGGTCCTTGTATCCATGGCTCTCGTCGCGGGCTGCGGTCCGTCATCGAGCTCGACGCCCGACGGAACGTCATCCAGTGGAGGGGGATCGACCTCGAGCGGCCCCGGCTCTGGGGCCGGCGGATCGGGCGGCGGCGGAGGCGATGGAGGCGCTGGAGGCGCTGGAGGCGCTGGAGGCGCGACCAGCGACATCGTCGGCAAGGTCTCCGTCGGTTACCAGGGGTGGTTCACCGCGCCAAACGATGGATCGGGCGTCGAGCCTCCCTGGTGGCACTTCACGGCAGACCGAAAGACGCCGACGGCGAGCAACATCGCGATCAAGTCGTGGCCGGACATGAGCGAGCTCGAAAAGGCGTACGCCACCGGTTTTGCGAACCTCGGCAATGGCCAGCCGGCCACGCTCTTCTCGTCGTACGACTTCTCGACCGTCGACACGCACGTCCGCTGGATGCAGGAGAACGGCATCGACACCATCGCGCTGCAGCGCTTCGGCGACTTCATGGATGTTCGCGACACCGTGACCGTCCACGTGCGCGACGCGGCGCAGAACCGCGGTCGCAAGTTCTACATCATGTACGACATCAGTGGCTGGACCGACTTCCACACCGGCATCAAAAGCGATTGGACGGACCGGATCCAATCGAAGCTGCACCTGACCGATTCGCCGGCGTACGCCAAGCAGGACGGCAAACCGGTCGTCGCCATCTGGGGCATGGGATTCCTGGATCGCCCGGGTGATCCGACGACGTCGCTCGACATCGTGAAATTCTTCAAGGACCAAGGGATCTACGTCATCGGCGGGGTGGGCCCCGACTGGCGCACCGCGGATGGAACACGGTGGTCCAAGACGGGGTATGGCGAGGTGTACGACGCCCTCGACGCCATTTCGCCGTGGATGGTCGGCGTCATCGGCGACGACGCCGGATCGGACAGCATCCGCGCAGAGCGCAACGAGGGCGACGTCGCCTATTGCCACAACAAGGGCATCCATTACCAGCCGTGCGTCCTGCCCGGCGATCTTTCGGAACACCAGCGCAAGCACGGCGATTTCATGTGGCATCAGTTCGCCAACATGATCGACATCGGCTCCGACGGCATCTACGTCTCGATGTACGACGAATACAACGAGGGCAACCAGATCGCGAAGACAGCGGCGACCTCGTCCGACAAACCCACCGACGCGACGTTCGTCACGCTCGACGAGGACGGCACGGCTTGCTCGTCCGACTACTACCTCCGGCTGACGGGCGACGGCGGCAAGATGCTGAGAAAAGAAATTCCGTTCACCTGGACGCGCCCCACGTCGCCGAACTGAACGGCTGGGCGCGGCGACGGGACCGGCGAGGTGCTCCAAAACGGAGCGCTGGGCCCCTCGTCGTCAGGACGTTGGCGTGGCCTCCGCTCCTCCAAACAAGACCCCCAGCTCGGAAAAACGCGAATACGTCGTCGTCGGCGCTGACGCGGGGCCCCTGGCAAGCTAGGGTCACGACGCCGTGACCATCGTCCAGATCCGCAAGAGCGCCCATGCATCGGGGCGTGATCTCCGCCGTTTCCTGCCCACGACCCGCGCCGAGATGCAGGCTCGCGGCTGGGACGAGCTCGACGTGCTGCTCGTGAACGGCGACGCCTACGTGGACCACCCCGCGTTCGGAGCTGCCCTGATCGGCCGCTTCCTCGAAGCGCGCGGCTTCCGCGTGGGGATCGTCTCGCAGCCGGACTGGCGCACGACGGACGACCTCCTGCGCATGGGGCCGCCGCGGCTCTTCGTGGGCATCACGGCCGGCAACATGGACAGCATGTTGAACAAGCTCACCGCGCAGAAGAAGGTCCGAAGCGAGGACCAGTACTCGCCGGGCGGGCGCACGGGGCTCCGGCCGAACCGGGCGACGATCGTGTACGGCAACCTCTGCCGCCGCGCCTTCCCGGGCGTGCCGCTCGTGCTCGGCGGGATCGAGGCGTCGCTCCGGCGGATCGCCCACTACGACTACTGGTCGGACCAGGTGCGCCGCAGCGTGCTGCTCGACGCGAAGGCGGATCTGCTCATTTTCGGCATGGGCGAGCGGCCCGTCTGGGAGGTCGCCGAGCGGCTCCGGCGTGGCGAGACCCTCCGCGACCTCCGCGACGTGCGAGGCACGGCGTACGTCCGGAGGAAAGGCGAATGGGAGGACATCGAGCCGAGCCGGTTCGTCGGCGACGGCAAGGCGGTGATCCTGCCGAGTTACGAGGAGGTCGCCCGGGACAAGGAGGCGTTCGCCGACATGAGCCGGCGCTTCCAGTACGAGACGAACCCGGGCAACGGGCGGCCGCTCGTGCAGCCGCACGGCGAGGAGGCGGTTTATTTCAACCCGCCCGCCATCCCGCTCGAGACGAAGGACATGGACGAGCTCTACGACCTGCCCTTCGCGCGCGCGGCCCATTACAGCTACAGCGAGCCGATCCCGGCCTTCGAGACGGTCAAGCACTCGATCGTGACGATGCGCGGCTGCTTCGGGGGCTGCACGTTCTGCTCGATCACGGAGCACGAGGGCCGGGTCATCCAGTCGCGCTCGGCCGAGAGCATCCTGAAGGAGATCCGCGCGCTTCGCCGAATGGATGATTTTCGCGGCTCCATCTCGGACCTCGGCGGCCCCACGGCCAACATGTACATGATGAAATGCAAAGACCCCGCCATCGAGAGCAAATGCCGAAGGCTCTCGTGCGTGCACCCGGGGATCTGCGAGAACCTCGAGACGGACCACGAGCCGCTTCTCGATCTGATGCGGGCCGTGCGCGAAAGCGAGGGCGTGAAGAAGGTGTTCATCGCCTCGGGCATCCGCTACGACCTCGCCGAGCGCTCGCCGGAGTTCATCGAGGAGCTCGCGAAATGGCACGTGGGCGGCCAGCTCTCCGTCGCGCCCGAGCACTCGAAGAAGGACGTGCTCGACAAGATGAAGAAGCCAGGCATCGAGAGCTACGAGCGCTTCGCCGAGCAATTCCAGTGCGCGAGCGAGGAAGCAGGGAAGAACCAGTTCCTCGTGCCGTACTTCATCTCGGGACACCCGGGATCGTCGCTCAAGGACATGGTCGACCTCGCGCTCTGGCTGAAGAAAAAGGGAATGCGTCCGCGCCAGGTGCAAGATTTCATCCCGACGCCAATGTCGATGGCGACATGCATGTATTACACAGGCATCGATCCCTTCACGAAGGCGCCGGTGTACACGGCGAAGGAGATGCACGAGAAGCGGCTCCAGAAGGCGCTGTTGCTCTACTGGGATCCCGCCCACCACGACGAGGCGCGCGAGGCTTTGATCAAGGCAGGTCGCGCAGACCTCATCGGATCGAAGCCGCATTGCCTGGTGCCGCCCGCCTCCGGGAAGGGCGCAATGCCAATCGCGATGCAGCGCGCCCGCGCCGAACGTAACAAGCCAAAGGGTCGGAAGCCGCACGAGGTGCGGCGCTAGCTTCGAGAGGCCCCTTGCAGATCCGTTCGTTCAAGCTGCGCGTCGCGGACCGCCACGTGCGCGTGGTGCCAAAGACGGATGCCGAGGGCTGCCCGTTCTCAGGCCCTGGGGTCGATCTGCGCGGCGAGCGCGCCGCGCAGGCCCTCACCGCAGCAGGGCCGCTCTTCGAGGCGCTCGCGTCGTTCGAGCCCGGCGTCGTCATCCGCTCGCTCTCCTTCGACTTCGAGCGGGAGCGGCTGCTCGCGACGCTCGAGCCGACCACCCCGGACGCCGATCCACGGCCCCGCGTGGTGCGCATCGACGGGGGGCCAGCCTTACGAGCCCTCTTGCCGCTGGCGACGACGCTCGCGACGTCCCTCTCCGCGCTCGCCGCGCCGGTGCTGGCGGAGCGCCAGAAGGATCACGCCGAGGAGTAAGGAAAAGCGATGACGGAGGTTCCGGCGACGACGCCCGAGACGACGGACCCGGCGCACGCCTGGGAGGATCTCGGCCGGCTCCTGCATCGGCGCCTGATCCTGATCTACCTCACCGCCTCCCTCGCCGCGACGGGCACCGGCGCGCTCTTTTTCCTGTTCGGCCTCGACTTCAGCACCTACCAGAAGCAGCTCGTCCTCGGCCTGCTCGCGCCGCTGGCCTCGCTGCCGCAGATGATCGCCGACATCCTGGTGATCGGGCGGCACGTCGCGCCGATCCGCGCGTTCTTCGCGGCGATGCCTGCGCCTTCGGCGAAATCGCTCGCGGTGCCGGCGCTCGCGCGCGCCTTGAACCTGCCGCTCTACACGGCCGCGCGCGTGCTCTTCCTGCACGCGCCGATCCTGGCCGTGGGCCTCACGGTGGCCTGCTCGCTCGCGAACGCGTGGCTCGGGCTCGGCCTTGCGCCGTGGCAGTTCGCCCTCGTCTACGCGACGGTCGTGGTCTTCGCCTCGGGCCACGCGATCTACGAGTACCTCGCCGTGAAGTCGGCCCTGAAGCCGGTGCTCCCGCACATCCGCGCGCACGTGGACGAGGCCACGCGCGACGCGGTGCCGCTCGTCTTCCCGCTCAGGATGCGCGCGCAGCTCCTCTTCGTGTTCGCGTTCGTCGCGTGCGTTCCGCTCGCGGCGCTCGGGTTCACGGTGATGCTCAAGCTCGACCGCCTGCTCGAACAGGTCGGGATGCAGCAAGCCGCGTCGATCGAGGGGCCGCTCGAAGTGTGGGTGCTCCTGCTCGTGATCGGCGGATCGAGCGTGGCGCTGCTGCTCGCGACGATGCTCTCGCGCGACATCGCGGCCTCGGCCGAGGGGCTCGTCGAGGCCATGCGGCGCGTGGAGCGAGGCGAAGTCTCGGCGGAGCTCGTGGTGGGCTCGACGGACGAATTCGCCGAGGCGTATCGCGGGTTCAACCGGATGACGCACGGGCTCGTGGAGCGCGAGCGGCTGCGTGATGCGTTCGGCCGGTACGTGTCGCCCGAGCTCGCCGAGGAGGTGATGAAGCACGGCGTGTCCATGGGCGGGAGCCTCGTGCGCGCGACCGTGATCTTCGCCGACATCCGAGGGTTCACGTCCCTCTCGGAGGCGATGTCGCCCGTGGAGGTCGTGAGCCTCTTGAACCGCTACTTCGCCGCGGTGAGCCCGCCGATCCGCGCCGAGGGCGGGTTCATCAACAAGTTCGGCGGGGACAGCCTGCTCGCGGTCTTCGGCGCGCCCGTGCCGGCGCCGGATCACGCCGAACGCGCGGTTCGCGCGGCGCTCGGGGTGCGCGCGACGCTCGCCCGCTTCAACGAGCGCGAGGTGGCCGAGGGTCGAACGGCGCTGCGCATCGGGATCGGCGTACACACGGGCGAGATGGTGGCCGGCAGCGTGGGGAGCCCCGATCGGATGGAGTACACGGTGATCGGCGACGTCGTGAACGTGGCAGCGCGAATCCAGGGGCTCACGAAGGAGCTCGGGACGGACATCCTGCTCAGCGAGGCGGCCCACGAGCGGGTGAAGGACATCGTCACGGCGCGGCCGATGCCGAAGGTGGCCGTGCGCGGCAAGGCCGAGCCGATCGTGGTGTACGCGGTCGTCGATCCGGCCTGAGATCCAAAACGGATCGACGCGCTCCGGAATGGAGCGCGCCGCGCGATGCGGCGCCCCGCAAGTGGCCGAAAGCGCGTGATCTCGGCGCTGGCGCGGTGATTGCTCCATCGGGCGGCATGCGAACGATCCCGAACTTCGGTCGAGTCACCGCAGAGCCGCACGAGTTTCTGATCTTGATCCGCGACGGGAAGGTGAAGCGCTCGGGTCAAGGCGCGAGCGTCTTCAAGTGGCCGTCGGACAGCGTCACGCTGATCCCCACCACCATTCAAAAGCTCCAGTTCCGCGCCGATCAGGTGACGCTGGAGAAGGCGGGCGTGGAGGTGACGGGCCTCGCGGTCTACCGCATCGTCGAGCCGCTGCTCGCGTATCGGATGATCGATCGGGATCGCAACGGGCTCACCGACATCTTGCGCGAGATGTTCGTCGGGGCCACGCGGCGCATCGTCGCGGG
Organism: Polyangium sp. y55x31; assembly: GCF_029946505.1. Lineage (GTDB taxonomy): Bacteria > Myxococcota_A > Polyangia > Polyangiales > Polyangiaceae > Polyangium. Next base: position 636,325 of record NZ_JARZHG010000002.1, on the reverse strand, counting down.
CTTGCGCCTCGAAGAGTGCATCACGCACCGCAAGGAGCGCGTCGCGGCTGCGCTGATGGACGAGATCACGCCGGTGCTCGCAGGCGAGGGGAGTTTGCAGGATGGCACGAGTGCGGGCTGGGGCGTCGTGATCGACACGATCGAGATCCAGGACGTCAAGGTGCTCTCGCAGGAGGTCTTCACGCGGCTGCAGGCGCCGTATCGCGAGAAGCTCGCGCTCGAGGCGTTGCGCGCGAAGGAGGAGGTCGCGGTCGAGGAGAACCGGCTCGCGTTCGAGCGCAAGCGTGCGGCCGAGGACGCGCGGCGCGCGATCATGGCCGAGGAGGAGGCGCGCATCGCGGCCGAGCGCAAGCGCGAGATGGAGGCGCTCGAGCACAAGCAAGCCCTCGCGCGGAGGGCGCACGAGGAGGAGCTCGCGCGCGCTCGCGAGCGGGCCGAGGCCGAGCAAACCGAGGCGCGGCTCGCGCTCGAGACGCGCAGGGCGGCGGCCGAGCTCGAGGCCGAGATCGAGGCCAAGAAGCGCAGCGTGCCGGAGCTCGGCGAGGCGCGTTTGCAAGAGATCATGCTGACCGAGACGTTGCCCTCGATCGCGAACGCGTTCCGCGCCTCGTTCGATCGCGTCAACGTGACGACGACCGACGGCAGCTTGTTCTCGTTCCTCTCGGCGGGCCTCGATCAGGTGATGGACGTGGCCCGCGCGCGTGGCGCGTCGCTGCCGGGGGTCGTGAAGAGCGAGGCCAAGAAGGATTGACCATCGCGGGACGGTTCTGCTCCTTTGAGGTATCCCCCCTCGAAGCATGCGGATCTCCCCCGACGACGTTCGCCGCTCCCTCGCTGGTTTGCCGGCGACGGACAGCCCCTGGATCTCGATGCTGCAGACGAACGCGCGCCCCGCGGCCGTCGCGATCCCGATCCGCTTCACGCCCGATCCGGTGGTGATCGCGATCCTTCGATCGGCCGAGCTGCGCGAGCACCCGAGCCAGGTCGCGTTTCCCGGCGGCAAGCGAGAGCCTGACGACGTGGATCTCTACGCGACGGCGCTGCGCGAGATGGACGAGGAGGTGGGGCTCGCGGGGGCGGGGATCATGCGGCTCGGGGAGCTCACGCCGACGCCGACGTACAACGGCCGGTACTTGATCCACCCGTACGTCGTGGCCGTGGACGAGGCGCTCGTGCCGGAGGCGCGTTCGGGGGAGATCGCGCGCCTGCTCGAGCTGCCGCTCGGCGCGTATCTGCGTGGGGAGGCGCCAAGAAGCGGCGTGATCGTGCCATGGAACGGCGCGGAGATCCTGATGCCGCACTTCCGGCTCGACGCGTGCGTGCTCTACGGTGCGAGCGCGGTGATCTTCCACGAGCTCGTCGAGCAGATCGCGATGGGGATCGGGGCGACGTTGCCGCCGCCGATCCTGGAGCGCGAGATGCCTTGGGGAGATCGAGAGCCCGTTTGAGAAGCTCTCTTTGCATCGACCGCATCGCGGTCGATGCACCCTTGGTCCAGGGCTGCGCCCTGGTTCGGGTCCAGGGGCGAACAGCCCCTGGTCGGGCCCGGGGTGAAACCCCGGCGAGACGTCACGAACTGGTTGACCTCAAACGGTTCGTCAGAACGAACCGTGGACGAGGACGCCGCTCATGCCGGGGCCGACGGTCGGCGTGACGCGCACGCGGCTCGACTTCTGCTCGTCCTGCGGCACGGGCTTGTTGAAGAGCAGCTCCCACACGAGCCCGCCCGCGACCGCCGCGCCGCCGACGCCGAGCGCGATCTTGCCGATGAGGACCTGCGTTTGTCCGAGGACGGCCTGGTCGTACGAATCTTTGTCGTAACAGAACCACTGGCTACCCGAGGTCGCGACCTGCTCGGCTGGGAGCGGGCTGTTCGGGGTGATGCCGTCCCGGATCCGGAAGCACCCCGTCTTGTCGCCGACGTTGGACGCGCCCTTTTGCACGCCCGACACGTTGCCGAGGCCGACCGGCAAGAGGATCGCGCCTGCGATGAGCGCCGCGCCGCCGACGCCGACCGTGATCCACGGCGCGACGCCGAAGGGTTTTACGGGGGGAGGCGGCGGGAGCTCGGGGCGCATCGTGGCCGAGCTCGTCGGAGCTGCAGACGCCGTCGCCGATGCGGAAGCCGTGGGCGTCTGGCTCTGCTGCAGGTCCTTCAAGTTCTTCACGCGCGTCTGGATCTTCGCCGCGTCCGGGGCGTCCGGCGCGCGCTCGAGGTAGGCCTCCAGCGCGAAGATCGCGTTCTGCCGATCGCCGAGTTTTTCGTACGCGTTGGCGATGTTCAGCAGCGTGCCGACCGCGTTGCAGTCGAGGTTGAAGACATCCCGCCAGTACTGGATCGCGCGGGCGTACTCGCCACGCTCGTAAAATTGCCTTGCTGCCTTGTGAGCGCCCTTGGCGCCTTCGACGTCCTCTTCCGTTGCCGTTCGGTTGCACTTACCGGCGAACGGATTCTGCGGGCCATCGGCCATGGCCATGCCCGTCGCCAGGGTCACCCCGACGACGAGCCCGACCAGAGATACCCCCTGCGCGCGCGTTCCCCACATGCGGTATTCGTCCTTCGTACCGAGCATAATGGCATGCGCCGCCGTCCGCGAAAAAAAGCGCGCACACGGTGAGCAGGATGCCGCCGATCCCGCCTCTTCCCCCCTCGGACCCCCCGCCGGAGGCCTCCCAGCCGAGCCCTGCCCGGCCCGATCCGGGGGGCCCTGCCGCCGATCCCCCCGCGCCCCCGGGCTCTGGTAACCTCGCCGCGTGCTACCTGAAAAGAAGCAGATCCTGGTCGTGGACGACGAGGCGAACCTGCGCCGCGTGCTCAGCGCGCAGCTCGGTCGGGACGGCTACGAGGTGCACACCGCCGAGGACGGGGAGGAAGCCCTCGCCTTCCTCAAGGAGCACCACATCGACCTCGTGATCACCGACCTCCGGATGCCCAAGGTGGACGGGATGGATCTGCTCCGCGCCGCCATGCGCGACGATCCGACGCGCCCCGTGGTCATGTTGACGGCCCACGGGACGGTGGACAACGCGGTCGAGGCGCTGAAGACCGGCGCCTTCGACTACATCACGAAGCCCTTCGACCAGCACGAGGTGCGCCTCGTGGTCCGCAAGGCGCTGCGCACGCGTGACCTCGCGAGCGCCGACGCGTCGCGCGACGTCGCCGTCTCCGCGTCCCCGCGCGAGGGTACCGCGCGCTTCGGCATCATCGGCGAGAGCCAGCCGATCCACGACCTCTACGCGATCATCGAGCGTGTCGCGGATACGCCCACGACGGTGCTCATCACGGGCGAGAGCGGGACGGGCAAGGAGCTCGTGGCGCGGGCGCTGCACGAGAACTCGAGTCGGCGCGACAGGCCCTTCATCAAGGTGAACTGCGCCGCGATCCCGAAGGACCTGATGGAGTCGGAGCTCTTCGGCTACGAGCGAGGCGCGTTCACGGGCGCGGTCGCGTCGAAGCCGGGCCGCTTCGAGCTCGCGTCGGGCGGGACGCTTTTTCTCGACGAGATCGGCGAGATCCCGAACGAGATGCAGGTGAAGCTCCTCCGCGTGCTCCAGGAGAGCGAGTTCGAGCGCGTGGGCGGCATCAAGACGATCCGCGTGGACGTGCGGCTCGTGGCCGCGACGAACCGCGACCTGAAGCGCGAGATCGGCGCGGGCTCGTTCCGCGAGGATCTGTTCTACCGCCTCAACGTGGTGTCGATCGCGCTGCCCGCGCTGCGCGAGCGCAGGACCGACATCCCGCCGCTCGTGTCGTACTTCATCGCGAAGTTCAACGCGCGGCTGCGCAAGAACATCGAGGGCGTCGAGCCGGACGCGCTCGAGCGCCTCTCGTCTTACGGCTGGCCGGGGAACATCCGCGAGCTCGAGAACGTGATCGAGCGCGCGGTGCTGTTCGCGGACGGCGCTCGCATCCGGCTCGAGGATCTCTCGGAGGAGGTGCGGTCGAACGTGGCGCAGGTGGGCGCCGCGGCCGCGAGCGCGCCTTCGTCTCCGGAGGGCGCGCGCGCGCCGTCGCCGTCGTCGCCCGATCCGCAGCAAGGCGAGACGGCGTCGATCTCGGACGGCCTGAAGGAGCAGGTCAAGGCCGCGATGAGCCGGCTCGAACGTGATCTCATCGTGCGCGCCCTCAAGCAGACGCAGGGCAACGTCACGCACGCGGCGCGGCTGCTCAAGATTTCGCGCAAGGGCCTGCAGCTCAAGATGAAGGAGCTCGGGCTCCGGGAGCGCGAGCACGAGCCGACGTGAAGAGGGCTCTCGTCGCGGCCGCCCTGCTCGCGCTCGGCTGCCAGAACAAGGGGCTCGCGCCCGAGCCGACCGACGCGGGCGAGGAGGCCGAGCCGCCGTGGGTGACGGCGGATCGAGAGCCCGAGCCGCGGCCGGGGATGGCCTGGATCCCGCCCGGATCGCTCATCGCGGGCACGCCGCCCGACAAGCTGCCGCGTGTCCCCGACGAGGAGATGGCGGGCGAGCAGGTCGTGATGTCGGGCTTCTACATCGACCTCTTCCCGTACCCGAACGAGCCCGGCGCGATCCCCACGACGAACGTCACGCAGGCCGAGGCGGCCGAGCTTTGCGCGGCCCAGCAGAAGCGGCTCTGCACGGAGCTCGAATGGGAGCGCGCGTGCAAGGGGCCGCAGAACGCGGCGTACCCGTACGGCGACACGTACAAGCCGACGACGTGCATGACGGGCTCGATGCGGAACCTCGTGCCGAACGGCGTGAACGCGGGGTGCAAGAGCGCGTTCGGGATCCACGATCTGCACGGCGGCGTCTGGCAGTGGACGTCGAGCCAGTGGCGCCGCGACGCGAGCAAGACGAACCTCGGGACGACACGCGGCGGGAACGCGCCGCAGGGCGAGCTCGTGGGCCGGTGCGCGAACGGCCGCGGCGTGCGGTCCGACGTGCGCCGCGCCGACGTGGGCTTCCGCTGCTGCGCGGGTGAGCCCAACAGCTTCGAGGTGGTGCTCAACGTGAGCCGAGGCGCGCCGCTCACGTTCCACCCCGCGGACACGAAGGTCGAGCTCGCGCGCGCCCTCACGCCGCTCGTGCCGGAGGAGATCCGCGAGGCGGTGAAGAAGCGGAAGACCGACGATCAGTTTGAGGTCGAACGGATCTGGACGTGGCACCCGCTGGGCAACGAGGAGCTCGTGCTCGGCGGCGGCTGCGCGAAGGCCGCGGATCACGCGCACTGCGGGGTCGTGGTGGCGCGCATGCGCTTCGACGCGCCGGTCTCGATGGCCTTCGTGCCGACGGAGCTCTGGCAGCCGACGGTGGGCGAGACGGAGACGCCGCGCGAGCTCTTCGTCTATGGAGGCGACGACAACGGCGCGTTCCGCAGGCGCGTGTCGTACGAGTGGGGGAAGATCGGGATCGGGAACAAGGAGCGCAAGAAGAAGCGCAAGGGCAAGAAGGAGCCCACCTGGTGAGGGTCACTGCGGCGCGGGCGGGACGAGGAAGAGGATTTCCTTGGGCACGCCGAGCAGGAGTTCCGAGGGCGAGATGCCGTTTTGCGCCTTCACCGTCAGCGTGGCCTTGAAGAGCTGCGCGGTCTGGTTCTGCGGGATCGTCGTGTTCGGCTTGGGCACGATCTTGAAGCAGATCTTTTGACCAGGAACGATCCCGAGGGCGGTCTCGTTCACGCCGTCCTGCGCCTTGACGAGGCCCTTCGCGCCCGACCAGACGTCCTTGAGCTGCTGGACGGCGTTCAGCGAGAAGCACGGCACGCCTGGCTCGGCTGCGTCGTCGCCGCCCGACGCGTTGACCGAGATCTGCGTGATGAACGTGTCCACCGAGTCGATGGGATCGGCGAGGCTCGCGGTGGCGAGGGCGCGGATGTCGAAGCGGATCGACTTGAGGAGGGCCCGGATGCCGTTGTCGAGGGTGATGTCGTTGAGGCCGCTGCCGTCGGTGCTGATGTCGAAGATGAGGCGGCAGGTCCCGCCGGGGTTCTCCACGTTCGCGGGCCCGTCGGGGACGATGAACGCGCCGTTCGGGCCGGTGCCGCACTGCATGCCGCCGAACGCGGAGGGCGGGACGAGCGAGCCCGTCTGATCGGCGATGTACGCGAGATCCTCGTACGGATCGCCGCCCATGCGCACGCCGTTCGAGGAGGAGATGCCGATGAGCCGCGCGCCGCGCTGCTTCATCGTGCTGATGAGCGTGTCGACCGTGGGCGTGGGGAAGGGGGGCTGGCCGTTGAAGTCGTACGGATCGTGGAGGTTGCTCGCGTCGATGGAGCGCCGGCCGTTGTGGAACGGAGCGTCGGTGATCGGCACGAGGATGGGGAGTGCGCCGTCGCGGAAGTGCAGCGTTCCGTAGCGGCCGCTGGGCGCGCCCGCGGGCGTGAGCTGACCGCTGGGCCAGATGAGGTAAGCGTCGGTGAGCGCGCGGTACATCGCCGCGATGTGTGACTCCGGGCCGTCGCCGCCGTCGTGCACGTTGAGCGAGAGGACCGCCGCGAGGTTGTCCGCGAGCGCGGTGCTCACGTGTCCCGTGCTGCCTGCGACGTAGAACGGCTGATCGACGCCCGCGGTGCCGTACGTGCCCGTCGGGAAGTCGTCGAAGCCCGCGAAGCCGACGGCGAGGTCGGGGATCGACGCCTTCAGCTTGGCGACGATCGCGCCGAGGTTGCTCTTGAGGTTCTGGATCTCGCCGCCCATCGTCGCCGTCGTGTCGACGAGGAAAGCGACGTCGCCCTGGTTCAAGTTCGTACGAAGTGGAACGATGTTCTCGGCCGGCGAGGGCGCGCCGAGGTAGGGCAACACGAAGTAGAACTTGCCGAGCGTGCCGGGCGTGACGAACGCATCCCGCGGATCCGAGCCGAGCTCGCGCTCGATCAGATCCGAGGTGCCGTCGCCGTCCGTGTCGGCCTTCGTGCGATCGGTCTCGAGCGGGCCGAGCTGGCAGTCGAGGTTGATGTCCTCGTCCTTGTCGAGGATGCCGTCGGCGTCGGCGTCGAGATCGAGGAAGTCGTATTTGCCATCGCTGTCTGCGTCGGGCGGCGGATCCGCGACCATGTGCAGCGGCCCGGCCTCGCAGTAGTCGGAGAGCCCATCCGCGTCGCTGTCGTTGTCGCGGAACGCGGGCTTGCCATCGCCGTCGGGGTCGGCGAGCCCTTCGAAGGCGTCGCCGATCGTGTCGTTGTCGCTGTCGGCGTCGGACAGATCGGGCAGCGCGTCGCCGTCCGTGTTGATGGCGACGCCCATCACGAGCTCGACGGTGTCCGGCAGCGAGTCGTCGTCGTTGTCCGGATCGGCGTAGTCGGGGACGCCGTCGCCGTCGGTGTCCGCGGGGTTCGGCGCGGGCTTCTGCGGATCGTAGGGCGTCTGGTCGGGGTAGATCTCGAGCGCGTCGGGCAGGCCGTTGTCGTCGCTGTCCGTGTCGCGGAAGTCGGGCGGCGCGGTGCCGTCGGAGTTCTGCGGGTACGCGCAGCCGACCGAGGCGGTTTGACCTTCGAGCGCGTCGGGGAGCGAGTCGTTGTCGCTGTCCGTGTCGAGGTAGTCGGGCGTGCCGTCTCCGTCCGTGTCGACGCCCTGAGCCTTGCCCTCGACGTCGTCGGAGATGCCGTCGAAATCCGCGTCGGGTGGGCAGTTGCTCATGGGTCCGCCGCCCATGCCGCCTGCGCCGCCTGCGCCGCCTGCGCCGCCAGCACCGCCGGCGGCGCCTGTGCCACCGGCGCCGCCGATCCCCCCTTCGCCGCCTGCGCCGCCGCTCCCGCTGGACGAGGACGAGCTGCTCGACGAGCTCGAGCTCGACGAGGCGCCGGCATCACCGCCCGCGCCGCCTTCGCCGCCGCTCCCGCTGCTGGATGCGCCCGTCGGCCGCTCGATGCCGGACTCCGGCGTGCAGGCGACGCCGAGCGCACCCCCCGCTAGCAAGAGCCCGAGAACAGAAGCCCATCGCCCCCGGCGGATTTTCAGGTCAAGCACTGGACTGCGTACAGGATATCCTTGCCGCCGCCCGCGCGAAAGGGCAGCGGGCATGCGAAGCCTTTCGCGTTCACCCTCGAAACCATCGTGACGACGTCCACTCCCCCGAGCCTCACCGGTGCGCCTGCTCTGCGCCGCACTCCCGGGCCGCCGCGTGGGCGCCGCAGGAGGCGTTTGCTCGCCGCGGTCGCGTTGTCGCGGACCCGGCTCGGGCGCACGGTGCTCTCGCGCATCGGCCTCGTGGGTGGAGTGTTGCTCGGCGCGTCGTTCGCGATCCTCGCGATCGTGCTCCGCGCGACGGAAGGAACGAGCGCGCCGCTCGAAGGGCTCGTCGGCCTCGGGGCCGCGTCGATCACGCTGGTGGCGGCGGCGCCGACGACGCTCGCCGCGGCGAGCGATCGGACCGCGGAGGATCGCGAGGCCGGGATCGAGGCGCTCGCGGCGACGCACGGCGTGCACGCGCAGAGCCTGCACGTGGTGCGGTGGGTCGCGTCGATGGTGCAGATCGCGAGGGCGATCGCGCTGCCGCTCGTCGGGCTCGCGCTCGTGACGGTCGCGCTGTCGAGCTCCGGATCGATGGTGATGCGCAGGATCGTGTTCGCGATCGGGCTGCTCGCTTTCTCCGCGATCGCCGGGGCCACGCTCGGCACGATCGCCACGTTCGCCGCCCGTATGGGCGGGCGTCGCGGGAGGCTCCTGCTCGCGGCGATCGTGATCGTGCCGTGGATGCTCGCGGAGCTCGCGGGGCGCGGCTCGTACTCGATTCCGGGCGCGCTCTCCGCGCTGCTCTCGATCCTCGTCGACGCTGGCCGCGGCGGAGCGGGCGCATGACGATGCCGCGTTCGCCCATGATGCCGCCGCGGCTCGTGCTCGAAGCCGTGCATGCGCGGGATCGAGCGGCGCCGCGTGGTGCCTCCCGCGGGAGCCTCGCGGGTCTGAACCTCGCGCTCGGCGCAGGGGTGTTTGCCATCCTGGGTGCGCCCGAGGACGGCACGCTCGCGCTCTCCGAGGTGATCGCGGGGGCCCGCGCTCCTTTGCACGGACGTGTCCTCGTCGAAGGACAATCTCCCGCGCGTTCGCCTTTGCTGCGGGCGCGGATGGGCGCGCTCGCCGCGGAGCCGTCGCTCCCGGATGCGCGTTCGGTCGAGGCGTGCGTCGCGCTCTCGCGGAAGGCGCGCGGCGAGCCGACGACGCGCGCCGGCGACGTGCTCGATCCTTTTGGCCTCGGTCACCTCGCGCGCCGGGAGCCACGATCGCTCTCGTTCGCCGAGGCGCGCGCCGTGGAGCTCGCGCTCGCGCTCACCACGCCGTCGCCTCTGCTCGTCGCGCTGCACGAGCCGCTCTCCGACGTCGCGCTCAACCTGCTCGGCCTCGTGCGTGAGCGGATCCGCGAGCTCGCGCTCGGCGGCGCGTGTGTCGTCGTGACGACGTCCTCGCCCGCGGATGCGCGCGCGCTCGGGGATCGGGTCCTCGTGCTGCACAAGGGGATCGTGCTCGGTGAGGCCGACGCCGCGGAGCCTCTGCCCGGCGGCGAGCCCGCGCTCGTCGCGTGGGTGCGGCCCGCGGACGATCCGAGCGAACGATCGCCGGTGCGTGTGCTCGCGCGTTTGCTCGCCGATCGACCGGAGGTGCGGGCCGTCGCGTGGAGCGAAGCCGCGGGGCCGTATGCGCAGGCCGCGGAGCTGCGTTTGTCCGGGGAGGACCTCGACACCTGCGCGCTCGCGCTCACGGACGCCGCGGTGGAAGCAGGCGTCGTGATCGAGGCCGTCGCGCCGGCGTCGCCCGGCATCGTGCAGGTGCGCGCGGCAGCCGAGGCGCTCTTGACGTTCCGGCGCGCCGCGGGGCTCGCGCAGAGGCCGCCCGTCGCGCTGCCGGCCGCGAGGAGCGCGCGTGTGCCGGGAGCCGTCGCGCCTGTCGCGCCGGAGGTGATCCAGGCCGCGCCGAGCGAGGCGCCGGCCGCGGAGGCGCCGCCCGTCACGAACGACGTCGCGGAGAAGCCGGACGATCCCGGCGAGCCACGGGGAGGAGAATGACGTCGCAGCATCGATCAGAGGCCACGTCGCCTCGCGGCGCGAGCGCCTTCGTGGGCATCTCGCTCGGGGCCGCGATGGGCGCTCGCAGGCTCGCGGGGCGCGGCGTCGCGCTCACCGCGAGCCTCGCGCTCGCGCTCGCGCTCGCCGGCGGGCTCATCGAGCGCAGCGTGACCACCGCGGCCGCGGTCGATCGTTCGCTCGCCTCGACGTTCCGCCTCGTCGTCCCGCTCTTCTGCTTCGCGCTCGCGGCGCGCGCATGTGATCGCTCGAAGTTGCGTGACGCCGCCTGGCCCGTCGCGCGTTACGGCGCCGCGCGTCGCGACGTCGCGCTCGGGATCGGCCTTTCGCTCGTGCTCGCTTCGGCCGTGAGCGGCGCGCTGCTCGCCCTCGTCGCGGTCATGTCCGCGCAGTCGGCCTCGGCGCCGCCGTTCGCGCGGGATGCCTTCACGAGCGGCTGGATCGGCGCCTTCGTCGGCGCCGCGTATGGCGGCTGGTTCGCGTTCGGCGCGACGTTCCTCGAACGTGGCCGAGGCCGCGTCGTGCCGCTCGTCCTCGACTTCCTCTTCGGCGGCGGCGCGGGCCTCTTCGCAGCCCTCCTGCCACGCGCGCACGGACGCAACCTGCTCGGCGGCGAGGGCCCGCTCGGGCTCTCGCAGCCGCAGAGCTCCGTGGCTCTCCTGCTCATGGCGATGCTGCTTCCGGTGTTCGCCGCGCTGAGGTGTCGCGAGTGAGTGCATCCGCGCTGATCGTCGATCGTTTGTCCTCCAAGCTCCTCGTCCACACCCGCGCGAGCGGGATGCTGGCGCGCCTCGCGCACGATCTGGAGATTGCGGCCTCGGCGTTCTCGGGTCGCGCGACGCTCGAAGGCGAGGGGTTTTCCGCGGAGCTCGTCGTGCCGGTCGCCGCGCTGCAGGTCGTGGGGACGCTGCATGGAGAGCGCGTCGACACGTCCGCGCTCTCGACCTCGGATCGATCGGACATCGAGCGGAAGATCCGCGAGGAAGTGTTCCCGGGGACGAAGGAGGTGCGTGTCCACGCGAAGGGCACGTCACGAGATCGCGCGGAGGTGACGGTCGAGGTCTCGCGTGGTCGGCTCTCGCAGCCCGTCTCTCTGCGCGTGACGGAGGAAGCGGACCGCACGCGTGTCTCCGGACGCACCACGCTGTCGATGAAGCGGCTCGGCCTTCGCGAGGTGAAGGGGCCGCTCGGCGCGTTCCGGATCCGCGACGACGTCGAGGTGCTCTTCGACGTTACTCTGCGTCCGGCGTCGTAGGCGGAGAGACCTCGGGCGCGGCGTGCCCGCGCTCGCAGGGCCCGTGGATCTGGTAGGGCTTGCCGGAGATGCGCTTCATGAGCGCCTTGCCTTGCCAGCCGAGGTAGCCCTTGCTGAAGCGCACGGCCTCGGAGGGCGAGAGGTACGGGTTCTTCGTCTTGCCGAGCTCGACGAGCGTGAGCACCTGCTCGGCCACGCTGACGGGGCAACCTTCGAGGCGAATCGGCTCGTTTGGATCCGTGGTCGCCATCTTCCGGATCACGCTCACCATCTTCGCGAAGATGTCGTCGTGTTTGGCGTGGTACGGGTCCTTCTCCGCGCGGTCCCTGTAGAGGCTCTCGATGCTCACGAGCTTGCCGTGCAGGTGCCCTGACCACTTCGCGCAGTCGCCGATGAACACCACGCGTTCGCCCGGCGCCGCGTCGATCTTCCCTTCGTAGGCCCCGAAGACGATGTGCATGCGCGGCATCTTCTCGTCGCACTGCTCGTCGTAGAGCCGCAGGATCTCGATCGCCTCCTCGAGCGCGCCCGGACAGCCGCCCCAGCAGTAGTCCGTGCGCTCGGGCTCCGGCGGCGCGCCGGCGTACGCGGTGATGTGCGTGCCCTCGAAGTACTTCTCGACGCGCACGAGGCCGACCTTGAAGCCCTTGGCCATCGCCTTCGCTTCTTCGAGCGTCACGTCGCCGCTGATGTCCATCGAGTCGAGATCGAGCGAGCCGAAGCCACGCTCGGACGCGAGGCGGAGGTGGTCGACGGTGTACGGATCGACGCCGATGATGTGGCAGCAGAGCGCGTCGAACGCGGCCTGCGAGTTGCCCATGATGACGAGCCCGAGCTTGCGCGGGATGGGCGTGAGCATCCGGCCCTCGCCTGCGACGATCGCGTCGACCGCGATGAACTGCGGCTGAACGATGTACTGCAGGTCCGCGATCTTCTCGTCGAGCCGGTGGTCGTGATCGATGAGGCGGTGCCGATCGTCCTGGATGCCGATGTAGTTCTTCATGGAGAACGTCACGGTGGTCCAGGGGTGGCTCTTGAACTTGGGGCAGTTGACGAAGAAGTCGGCCTTCGCGACGGGCTCGGGCGTGAAGACGTAGTCGCGCAGCCGCTCCTTGTGGGTGAGCCGGATCTCGACCTGCGGCTCCTCCTCGAAGTGGTAGTGCTTCACGCCGGTGCGCTCGAGCATCGGGTAGTAACCCGCGCCGTCGAAGTTCGTGCGCGTGGGGAGCGTGATGCCCGAGCGCTCGCCGAGCGCGAGCTCCTTCACGCGGCCGTCGTCGCGGTCCTGCAAGGCGCGCAGCACGCCCTCCAGGAACTCGGGTCGCGTGTACGCGTGCGGGAAATAAGGCCCCGACGCCACGCAGTTCGGCTTGACCAGCGTGCGGCCGTGCGGCCGGAGATCGAGCTCCTCGAGCCCCTCCCGAATGATCCGGCGGATCTGCTCGACGTCGTAGGTGGGGCAGCGGCGGATGATGACCCGGGGGCGCGACGCGATCTTCATGCCCCCTGAGCCTAGGGGGGCCCGTCGGATCGGGCAATGCCGTCAGCCAGGTGACCCGAGGCCCAGGAAATGCCGCGAAATCCATGAACAGCTTTACATCTGTTCATGTGTCTGGGATACATGCGCTGGGTGGACGCGAAAAACCTCGAGCCGACACGCAGGGCGACGGCGTTGGTCCGGGATGATGGGGCGACGTCTACGACGAACCCGCGTCGCCCGAGCCGCCGCCTGCGGGGGGAGCGAGCAGGGCGGAGAGCTCTTCGCGAAGGCGCCGCGTCGCGTCGACGAGGCGGCCCTCGACCAGGAAGGCGTCGCCTTGCCTTCGGCAGCGGTGCACCTTCACGCGCACGAGCGTGCTCGCCGGAAGGTTCCCGGCGAGCGGCGCTCCCGGCGCGAAGGCCTCGGTGGATCGAAGGCTCACCCGATCGCCGTCGAGGGCCACGAGATCGGCCGAGCCACCTTTCACGAGCGTCAGATGCGGCATGTTCACTCCGCCCGGCGGCCCCGGCCGATCGCGGCGCGGGCTTCCCGCTCGGCTTCGCGTTGCTTGACCGTCTCGCGTTTGTCCGCCTGCTTCTTGCCCTTCGCCAGGGCGAGCTCGACCTTCGCGCGTCCCTTCTTGAAATAGAGCCGCGTGGCCGCGACCGTCATGCCGTCGCGCTCCACGGCCTTGCGGATCTGATCGATCTCCGCGCCGTGCAGGAGGAGCTTGCGCGACCGCTTCGCGACGTGCCCGAACGCGGCGCCCGGCATCTCGGGGATGAGCATGCCGTGCAGGATCGCCTCGCCGTTCGTGATCGCGCACCACGCGTCGGAGAGGTCGGCCTTTCCGTCGCGCAGCATCTTGACCTCGCTTCCGACGAGCACGAGCCCTGCTTCGAAGCGCTCGCCGAGCTCGTACTCGAAGCCGGCCCTCCGGTTTCGCACGATGAGCTTCTCGTCGCTCGCTTCTTTCCCGCTCACGTGGTTGACACCTTTGATCGCTGTCGCTACGGCCATGCGCCGCCCGAAAAGCCGCTCTCCAGGCAGACGCTCGCGTAGGGCTAGCGCGCCGTGCGTCCTGCGTCCATAGGTCGACGAGCATCCGTTCCGCGACAAACCCGCGCGCCGTGCTAGTACGCCCGCGCCTAGGTCCGCGTCTTCTCGCATCACCCTCACCGCAGAGAGCGAAGCCATGCAACCCATCCGCATCCGCGGCGCGCGTACCCACAACCTCAAGGGCATCGACCTCGAGCTCGTGCCAGGGCAGCTCGTCTGCTTCACGGGCGTCTCCGGCGCGGGAAAATCCTCGCTCGCGCTCGATACGCTCTACTCGGAAGGGCAACGCCGCTTCGTCGAGAGCTTCAGCCCGTACGCGCGGCAGTTCCTGGAGCGGCTCGAACGGCCGCCGATCGACGAGCTCGATCCGGTCGCCGCGGGCGTGGCCGTTGATCGTCGCGCCCCCGTGAAGAGCTCGCGCTCCACCGTGGCCACGATGGCCGACCTCGAGCCGTACCTGTCGGCCGTGTTCGCCCGCGAGTCCACGCCCGTGTGCCCCACGTGCCTGGTCCCCGCGGTCCGCGTCGATGCGGTGACGGCCGCGTCGAAGGCCGTGGAGAGCCACGAGGGATCGACCGCGCTCGTCACGTACCGCGTGCCCGTCGCCGGCACCGAGGAGCTGCTCGACGTGCGCGAGACGCTGCTCGAAGCGGGTTATCGGCGTCTGCTCGTGCGCGGCGAGGTGCGCGACATCGACGAGGTCGGACCGAGCGACGCGCTCGGCGCGGGCGGCGGGGTCGAGGTGATCGTCGACCGCGTGAAGATCGGCGCGCGGGACGCGCGGCGCCTCGGATCGGCGATCGAGGAGGCGTGGCAGCGGGCCGAGGGCGGCGTGGCGCTCTACGTCGGCGGGTCGGGCTCGGACGGCGCGGGGCGGCGCGTGCTCGTGCCGCGTGGGCTCGCCTGCCCGTCGTGCGCGCGGAGCTTCGACGCCCCGCGGCCGGGCCTGTTCTCGTACCAGTCTCCGATCGGCGCGTGCCCGGGCTGCCGCGGGTTTGGCCGGACGATCGGCGTGGATTGGGGCAAGGTGATCCCCGACGAGGAGAAGACCCTCGAAGGCGGGGCGATCCGGCCGTGGACGGGGTCGAGCACGTCGTGGGAGCGCAAGGTCCTCCGCAAGTTCTGCGAGAAGAAGGGCATCCCGCTCGACGTGCCGTGGAAGGAGCTCACCGAGGCGCAACGCGCGCAGGTGCTCGACGGCGAAGGCAGCTTCCACGGCGGCAAGTTCCCCGGCGTGCGCGCGTGGTTCAAGTGGCTGGAGACGCGTACGTACAAGATGCACATCCGCGTGCTGCTCGCGCGGTACCGCTCGTACGATCCGTGCGCGACCTGCGATGGCAAGCGCCTCTCGCCGGAGTCCTTGCTCTACCGCGTGGGCGGGCTCGATCTCGCGAGCTGGCACGGGCTCGAGCTGCGCGAGGCGCGCGCGCTTCTGGAGCGCTTGAAGGCGACGACGGGGCAGGGGGAGATCGCGCGGAAGGAGCTCGCGCAGCGGCTCTCGTACCTGGAGCGCGTGGGGCTCGGGTACCTGACGCTCGATCGGCAAGCGCGCACGCTCTCGGGCGGCGAGGCGCAACGCGTGACGTTGACGGGCGCGCTCGGGACGTCGCTCACGGGCGCGTTGTTCGTGCTCGACGAGCCGACGGTGGGGCTGCACGCGAGCGACATCCCGCCGCTCGTCGAGGCGATGCGCGAGCTCGCGGCGCGCGGGAACGTGGTGGTCGTGATCGAGCACGAGCCGCTCGTGATCCGGGCCTCGGATCGGGTGGTCGAGCTCGGGCCCGGCGCGGGCAAGCAGGGCGGGCGCGTGGTGTTCGACGGCGCGCCGGCGGAGCTCTCGCGGCGCGCCGATCTGCCGACGGGGCGCGCCCTCGCGCGAGGCGCGGCGAGCGTCGTGTCGGCGGACGAGCGGACGGCGGCGCATGGATCGATCTCCATCGTGGGGGCGCGCGCGAACAACTTGAAGGACGTCAGCGTGCGCCTGCCGCTCGGGCAGGTCGTGTGCGTGACGGGCGCGAGCGGCTCCGGCAAGAGCACGCTCGTGGAGGACGTGCTCTATCGCGCCCTCGCGCGGGCTCGCGGCTACAAGGACATCGAGCCCGCGGGGCCACACAAGAAGATCGAGGGGACGAGCGGGATCAAGGTCGTCACGCTCGTCGATCAAGCCCCGCTCGGGCGCACGTCGCGCGGCAACCCCGCGACGTACACGGGCGCGTGGAACCGCATCCGCCAGAAGTTCGCCGCGGAGCCCGAGGCGGCCGCGCGGCAGCTCACGGCCGGGCACTTCTCGTTCAACGTCGCGCTCGGGCGGTGCGAGTCGTGCGCGGGCGAGGGCGCCGAGACGATCGAGATGCAGTTCCTCGCCGACGTCTCGCTGACGTGCCCGGTTTGTCAAGGGAAACGCTTCCGTGACGAGGTCCTCCAGGTCAAGGTCGACGGGCGCTCCGTGGCCGACGTGCTCGCGTTGTCGATCGACGAGGCGCTCGAGGTCTTCGCGCGCGAACCGACGATCGTGCGCGCGCTCGGGCCGCTCGCTCGCCTCGGCCTCGGCTACCTCGCGCTGGGCCAGCCGCTCTCGACGCTCTCCGGCGGCGAGGCGCAGCGGATCAAGCTCGCGCGCGCCCTCGGCGAACGAACGGCGGGCGCGCTCTTCTTGCTCGACGAGCCGAGCGCGGGTCTGCACGCGGAAGAGGTGCTGCTGCTCAACCAGGCCATGCGGGACCTCGTGCGCGGCGGCGGGAGCGTCGTCGTCGTCGATCACGATCTCGATGTGATCGCGGCCGCCGACTGGGTCGTGGATCTCGGCCCCGGCGCGGGCAGCGACGGCGGGCAGATCGTCGCCGAGGGGACACCCGAGGACGTCGCGCGCACGAGCACGCGAACGGGACACGCGCTCGCGGCGCACCTCGCGAAACCTTCATCGCCGCCTTCGTCTTCGCGGCGGAAGGAGAAGGCGAACGGAGACGCTTCGCGTCGCGGGAAGTCCGTCTATCCGCCCGCGCCGTCGGCGATCGAGATCGTGCATGCCCGCGAGCACAACCTCGCGGAGGTCTGCACGTCGATCCCACACGGCCAGATCGTCGTCGTCACGGGGCCGAGCGGATCGGGCAAGAGCACGCTCGCGTTCGACGTCGTCTTCGCCGAAGGACAGCGGCGCTTCCTGGAGACGCTGACGCCGTACGCGCGCCAGTTCCTCCCTTCGATGCCGCGCCCCGACGTCGATCGGGTCACGGGCGTGCCGCCTGCGATCGCGCTGGAGCAGCGAACGACGCGATCGGGATCGAACTCGACGGTCGCGACCGTCACCGAGATCGCCCACTATCTGCGGCTCCTCTTCGCCAAGGTGGGTGATCCGCACTGCCCCACGTGCGATGTCCCCATCACCGCGCGCGCGCCCGACGAGGTGTACCGCGCGCTGCTCGCCACGCGGGGCTCGCGCACGCTCCTCGCGCCCGCGGTCGTCGCGCGCAAGGGCACGTACCTCGACGTGTTCACGGCCGCGGCGCGCGCGGGCATTACGGAGGCGATCGTCGACGGCGCGCGCGCGAGCACCGACGATCCGCCGCGCCTCGACAAACGGCGCGAGCACTCGATCGATCTCGTGATGCACGAGGGCAAGCTCGACGGTCTCGATCGCGCCACGTTCGACCGCGCGCTCACCTTCGGAAAGGGCTCGCTCAAGCTCGTCAACACGCGTGGCCAGGAAGAACTCCTCTCGACCACGCGCACCTGCCCTCGTTGCGGCGCGGGCGTGCCCGAGCTCGATCCGCGCTGGTTTTCTTTCAACACCAAGCAAGGCCGCTGCGAGTCGTGCGAGGGGACGGGCGTGCTCGGCGGGAGCGAAGGCGCCGATCTCAGCGACGCCTCGAACGAGCCGTGCACGGCGTGCGGCGGCTCGCGCCTCGCGCCCGTCCCGCGCTCGGTGCGCCTTGCCGGCGATCGGTATCACGAGGCGACCGCGCGTTCGGTCTCCGAGGCCGTGCGCTGGGCGAAGTCGCTCCGCTTCGAAGGCGAGCGCGCGCTCGTCGCCGAGGCGCCGCACCGCGAGCTCGCGCGGAGGCTCGCGTTCGTCGAGGAGGTCGGTCTCGGCTACCTCGCGCTCGATCGCCGCGCGGCCACGCTCTCCGGCGGCGAGATGCAGCGGCTCCGCCTCGCCGCGCAGCTTGGCAGCGGCCTCACGGGCGCGCTCTACGTGCTCGACGAGCCCACGATCGGCCTGCACCCGCGCGACACGCATCGGCTGCTCGACAACCTGCGCAAGCTCGCGGGCATGGGCAGCACCGTTCTCATGGTCGAGCACGACGCGGACACCATCCGCGCCGCCGACTACCTCATCGATCTCGGCCCCACCGGCGGGCGCGGCGGCGGCCGCATCGTGGCCCAGGGGACGCCCTCCGAGGTGCTCCGCACGGCGAACTCGCCCACCGCGAAGGCCCTCTCCGGCGAACGCGCGCTCGCCTCGGCCCGCACGCGGCTCGGCGTTGCCGACGAGTTCCTCGAGATCGAAGGCGCGCGTGCCCACAACCTTCGCGTCGACTCGTTGCGTGTCCCGCTCGGGCGCATGACCGTCGTCGCCGGCGTCTCCGGGTCCGGGAAGAGCACGCTCGTCCGTCACGTGCTCTACCCCGCCGTGCGACGCGCCCTCGGCCTCGCCGGCCCCGATCCCGGCCCGCACGATGCGCTCCACTTGCCGCCTTCGCTCGCGCGCGCCGTCGCCGTGGATCAATCCCCCATCGGCCGCACGCCGCGCTCGATCCCCGCCACCTTCCTCGGCGTCTGGGACGAGGTCCGCAAGCTGTTCGCCGCGACGCCCGACGCGAAGATGCGCGGCTACGATCCCGCGCGGTTCTCGTTCAACACCGCGAAAGGCGGTCGTTGCGAGACGTGCGAAGGGCAGGGGGTCATCTCGCACGAGATGTCGTTCTTGCCCGACGTCGTCACGACCTGCGAGGCTTGCGGCGGAACACGTTTCGAGCCGGCCACGCTCGACGTACGTTACCTCGGCATGTCGATTGGCGATGTCCTGCTCCGTACGGCCGAGGAGGCGGCCGAGCTCTTCGCGGCGCACCCGAAGATCCGCGAGCCGCTCGCCACGATGTGTGATCTCGGCGTGGGCTACCTGCGGCTCGGCCAGGGCTCGCACACGCTCTCGGGCGGCGAGGCGCAACGCCTGAAGCTGGCCGACGAGCTCTGCAGCGGCTCGCGCGCCAAGCCCACGCTTTACGTGCTCGACGAACCCACCACGGGCCTGCATCTCTCCGACGTGGCGCGCCTCGTGAACGTCCTCGATCGCCTCGTGCAGCGAGGCCACTCGCTCCTGATCATCGAGCACCACCCCGCCGTGATCGCGGCCGCCGATCACGTGATCGAGCTCGGACCCGAGGGCGGCAAAGGCGGCGGTCGTGTCGTGGCCGAGGGATCTCCCGAGGCCGTGGCGCGGCGCGCAACTGCGACGGGACGTGTCCTCCGCGCGCTCTTCGAGCGGCCCGCACCGGACATGGCCCTCGCGGCGGAGGCATGATCGTGGCGGGCACGTTCACCGTCGGAGCCCTCGCCCTCGCGGCCGAAGGTGCAAACGCGGTGGGCGCCGTCCGTTTGACGCTCCTGCCCGACGTCCTCGAGATCGAGCTCGTGCGCGCGGCCGGCTTTCGCAGCGGCTTCGTGCCGGGCAGCGTCGCGGAGTCCGTCGAGATGCGCGTGCCGTACACGGCCGTCCGCGGCCTCGTTCGGCGCGGCCGCGCGCTCTGCCTCGCGCTCGATCCCTCGATCGCCGCGCCCTACACGCGCTTCACGCTCGCGCGCTTCACCTACGATCCACGCGAGGCCCTCGCGCGCGCGTACGAAGCGCGAAGGCGCGCCGCGCTCTCCGTCGCGATCCTGCCCGCGCCGCTCGGCCTCGTCGCCGCGCTCGCTTCGCCCGCTTCGCTCGTGACGGGTCTCCTCGGTCGGCTCGCGGTTGGGCTCGTCGTCGCAGCAGGGACCTTTCTCCTCTTGCGTGAGCTCCTTCGATTCGCCACCTGGGGCGGCCCCGGCTCCGATCGCCTCGCGGAGACGTTCGAGCTCGCGCTTTGCCAGCGCCTCGGCTTCGTCCCCGTCGCGACCGCGCCTTTCGCGCCGCCGCCTGCGCCGCCCGTCCCCGACGCCTCGCTCCCTGCGTGGGCGCGCGCGCCGCTCCTCGTCGCGCTCGTGGCCGCGCTCTCCGTGCTCGGCATCTCGTTCTTCCAGCGTTACGGCAAACCGCCCGATCCCGCGACCGTCGCGCCGAACGTGCCGCTCCTCGTCGCGCGCCTCGGCACCACGTTTCCCGCGCCTGCCCCCGCGGATGCATCGTCCGGCGAACCACGCCTGCCGCGTTGCGTGTGCGCGCGCGCCGCTTCTCCTCTCTGGAACGAGGGGCTCGCCGTGCTCGAAGTCCTGCTCGCGTCGCGGCCCGAGGATGGCTCCGGCCGCGTGGTCCCCTCGGAGCGACGTGGCTACAACTTCGATCTTTCGGTCGTGAACAATGGCGCGACACCTCTGCGCGACGTGAGCGTCCTCGTCACGTTCGCTCGACGCGACGATCAGAACCGCCGCGTCGGCGCCACCGATCGTGGCCTTTACTGGGGAAGGCCGCTCTACCCGGGCCGCGCGATCAAGTGGCACCTCAAGGCGCCGGGCACCGAGATGCGCATCGATCCGCCGCGCCTCGGCCTCCTCGAAGCCGGGCGCGAGCCTGCCTCTCCCGACGCCTTCTTCGAGCTCTCGCACGCGCGCCAGCGTGTCGTGCGCATCCACGCCGCGAAGATGCTCGCGTACCTCCGCGATCCGCGCGCGATCGAAGTGCTCGCTTCGCTCGGCCCGCCGAGCCCCGACGAGGAGACCGTCCTCGCGCGCATCACGCGCGCCGCACGACCGGTCGTCGCGTGTGACATCAAGCTCGCGTCCGCGTCGCTCGAGGTTTGTCTCTTCAACGACTCGTTATCGCCGCAGCGCGTCGTCGCTGCGCGCACGATCGCCGATCGCGACGCGCCTTCCCAGCGCGCGGCGTTGCCGGTCGTCGTCCCGGTGCACGACGGCGTGCGTGTGTCGGTCCCGCTGCCGCTGCGTCCCGTCCCGTCCGAGCTCGAACTCGAACTCGAAGTCGACGCTCGGGGCTCCGGGTCGCCTGACGGCGCCGTACGCCCCGAACCTCAGATCGATGCCTCGCCTTGAGCGTCGAGAAGTTGCGCGTCAGGAACTTGCGCGCGCGCGTTTGCCCACGATGAACGCGAAGCTCATCGAGTCCTCGCACTGCGCCACGCTCACCACGCCGCGCGACTGCCAGGCCACGAGGTACTCGCCCGGCTCCACGAGCGTCGCCGCGATCCTCGCGCGTGCGCTGTAGGCGTTGCACACGTCGAGCGCGGAGAACGCCCACCGCCCGAGCGACATCACCTGGCGCAGCGTGAAGTACGCGCCCGGCGATCGGTAGATCGGCACCGGCGTGTTCGACTGCGGCGCGCGCGCGTACGAGACCGCGTACACGCCCGATCGGAGGAGCCCGTCGAAATCCAGGCGCGCGCGCCCCGCGAGATCCGGGTGGAACACGCCGCCCACGCTCACGATGAGCTCGCACGGATCGAACGTGAACTTCGCGTCGTAGCCCTGGTGCTTGTGCGGCGCCCAGTTCGGCGCTTCCCGGAGCGGCTCGCGTGTGAGCGCGATCAGCGCCTCCGACGTGTGCTGCCGGATCACCTCTTTGAGTCCGTCCAGCGACACGAGACCGCTGTCGACGAGCGCCTTGACGACCGGGATCTGATCGCGCTTGCAGCGCTTGTAAACGTCCTCGATCCGCTTCGACTCCGGGGGTTCGTCGGCGTAGGCCCGGAGCAGCTCCGCGAGCCTTCGCTCCATGCCGGACGCGGCGGCCCAGCAGATTCGACCGTTCTCGACCAGCACCGTGCCTTGCGTCGGGGGGCCGAAGACGAGCGCGCCGGTGGCGCTCTCGGGCAGCGCTTCGATTTCCTCCAGCAGAGGGATCACCGCCGCGGGATCGCCGGAGATGCCTGCCGGGTCGGGCATCAAGCGCAGACTCTTTCCACTCTGCATGGCTCGTTCCTGGGCTCCTCGAGAGGAGGCGGCCGCGTGGCTCCTGGTCCAGCGGGCGCCTCCGCGTCCTAGGATATCCCCGTTCGTCGCACGGCGCGAGGGCCGCGGGTTTGTCCCGTGAACACGCGTTCGCGGGACCCCCCGGCCCTCGTCCGTTGAAACGCACGTTGCGGGATGTGCGATGTTTCCCTACTCGACAAGCTCAGGGGCGGCAGATGCTGTAGCCGTCGGGGAGGATGGTGCTCGGCTGGCAGGTCGTCTGCACCATGCCCTGCCCGGTCTGGACCACGGGGCAGTCCGTGTCGGGCGCCTGCGGATCGCAGACGACGCGCTGCGCGGGGTAGGTACAGGTGGCGGCGCAGCGGAGGAGCGGATACCAGTTGCCGTTTTGCGTCTGGGTGAGGTCGCCGCAGCAGACGGTGCCGGCCGGGCAGTGCTCGGGGAGCTGACATTCGATGCGCGACTCGAAGCCGGGCTGGCCGTTGCCGCCGAAGTCCGTGGCGCAGTTGTCGTTGTCGTCCGGGCCGCTCACGCACTCGCCCTGGGGCGGATCGTTGACGTCGTATTCGTCCCAGCAGCAGGCGTTCTGGCCGTCCACGGGACAGGACACGTCGCCACACGCGACCATGACGGGCGGAGGCGGCGGTCCCGACGAGGAGCTCTGCATGCTGCTCGACGAGCTCGACGAGCCGTTGCCCGCGCCGCCTTGACCTGAGCCGCCGTTGCCTGCGCCGCCCTGACCCGAGCCGCCGTTCCCGACGCCGCCTTGCCCTGAGCCGCCGTTCCCGGCGCCGCCTTGCCCTGCGCCGCCGTTGCCTGCGCCGCCCTGTCCGCCGGCGCCGCCTGCGCCGCCCGAGGCGCCGGTCCCTTGTCCACCGGAGGCAAACAGTCCCGTGGTGTCCGTCCCGCAAGCGGCCATCGCCGTGCCCACGACGAAGAGCGTGGCGAGGCCGAACGATCGCAACGAAGCTCGTTTCATGGATGACTCCTCAGATACCCGAAAGGTACACGCCGGAGGTAGCCTGCGGGGCTCGAAACAGCCACCCAATTTCGTCATGACGGAGACGCGCCGGGCGCTCAGGTTTCCAGCCGGCAATCAAAATTGGATCGTCGCTGGACGCGGAGGGGCTTCACGAGGGGGTCGCTTTACACGCCGAGCGACGCTTGGCATGGTGGATCGAAAGGCCGAAGCGGCCCGGATCGAGGAGGCACTTCATGAGCTTCAGAAAGTATTTGGCCGTGCTCGCGGCCATCGTCCTGCTCGGCGTCAGCGCCGTGGCGGACGCGACGACCATGCTCTTCCTTTCGCGCGAGGAGCTCGTAAACCGTTCGGACCTCGTGGTACGCGTGCGCGTGGGTAAGGCGGTCACGGCCGAATCCGAAGACGGCCGGGGCCTCGTGACCCGCACCGAGCTCGACGTGGTGCAGCTCCTCAAGGGTAAAGTCGAGGGACGCGTCGTCGTGCAGCAGCTCGGCGGGACAGACCGGGGCAAGACGCAGAAGGTCCTCGGTGACGCGGCGCTCAAGGCAGGGGAAGACGCGGTGGTATTCCTGCGCCGCGACGACAAAGGAAGAATGTACTTCACGGCGCTCGCGCTCTCCGTGTACCACGTGGACGCCAAAGGAATGGCGCGCCGCGAGCTCGACGGCGTCGAGCTCGTCCGCTACGTGGGCAAGAAGCTCGAGCCCTCGGGGCACGTGGAGCGGCCCGAGACGGTCGAATCTCTCATGACGGACGTGGTCCGCCTCGCCGGAGGAAAGTGAAATGAAATCGTTCCTCCGCAAGGCCGCCCTCCTCGCCGCATGCGCGGCCGGCATTCTCTCCGCGCCGACCGAGGCGCGCGCCTGGACCGGCCTCGAAGGCCCGCCCTATCCGGTCTGGGGCATTCTCCCCGTCAAGTTCTACGTCAATGCGTCCACGTTCCCGCCCGAGATCGCCGCGACCGCGCAGCAGCGGCTCGTCGACGGGTTCGGCTCCTGGGCGACCCCCGAGTGCACCGATTTCGCGACGCAGCTCCTCGGCGATCTCCCGGACGGCACCTGGAATTCGAACGACAACAAGAACGTGCTGCTCTGGATCAACCGGCCAGATACGTGGCCGCTCGAGCTCGGTCCGGTGGATTCGGTCATCGGCGTGACGCTGCCGGTATGGTCGGCCGACGGCGATGGCAATTCGATCATCTACGACGCGGACATCGTCTTCAACAACGTCGGGTTCTGCTGGTACGACTCCGCCACGAACCCGAGCGGCAATTGCGTCGGCGGCAGCCCCGTCGATACGCTCTCCATTGCGACGCACGAGCAGGGCCATTTCCTCGGCCTCGGTCATACCGACGTCGCGGGCTCGACGATGGAGCCCTTCTATGATGGCGGCAATGCCATTGCCTCGATCGAGCAGGACGACATCGACGGCGTCTGCACCCTCTATCCCCCCGGCTCCGGCATCCCGAGCTGCAATGCCTGCACCACGAACGCCGCGAAGACCGAATGCAACGCGCTCGCCCAGGGCTGCACTGGCCAGTGCGTCGGCATCTACAACTGCGAAGCGTCCTGCCCCATCGCCAAGACCCCCGCCGACTACAAGGCCTGCCTCGACGCCTGCAAGATGCAATTCCCGGAGGGCGTCCAGGCCTACGAGGCGTACGCGGGCTGCATCTGCAACCTCTGCTCGAAATCGTGCCCCATCGAATGCCCCGGCGGCTCCGGGGGCGTAGGCGGCGGCGGCTGGGGCGAGGAGGAGCCCGAGGGGCCCAGGATCGAGGAGTCCGGCGGCTGCGGCTGCTCCGTCGAGGGCCAGCGCGGCAAGCTCGGCGCCCTCGCCGCCCTCGGCCTCGGCCTCGCCGCGATCGCCCGCCGGCGAAAGCGGCGCTGAGCAGCCTCCCCGAACGCCACCAATTCCAAGACTTTACGCCTCTCCCGATCCCTGGCATGGCTCGCCGGTCATGCCGCTCCAACCTCGAACGGAGCTCGATGCGGACGTAGCTCGGGCGCTCTCGGCGCTCGGCGCGGAGACGTCCGAGCCCGCCCTCGACGCCGTCGCGGCCCCCGGCGCAGCCGCCGCCGCCCTCGACCGCCTCCCCCCCTCGGCCCCCTTCCTGCTCCGCGCCGCGCCGCCCCTCGGCAGCGCGTCGAGCCGCCATGGGCCCGAGCCCGAAGCGCCGGTCTGGATCCGCGGCACCCTCGGCGGCGCCGACGTCCGCATCGCACCGCTCCGCCTCGCCGAAGGGGAACGCCCGACCGCCGGCCGCGTGGCCCGGTTGGTCGTGACCACCGAGGAACGTCCCTGCTGCGACGCGGTCGCCTGCACGAACCACCGCACCCTCGCCGCGGCCTGGGTCGAGCTCGAACGCGCGGACGCCGAGGCCGCCCCGCGCCGCCTGCTCGTCGCGGCCGTGGTCGATCTCGACGGAGACCGCGCGCGCGCCCGCGTGGTCCGCGCAGCGAGCCCGCTCGCCCGCGCCTTCGCCGCGCCGCTCGAAGCCGCCGAAGGCACGCTCCCTCCGCCCGCGGAGTCCGACGCCCAGCCCGAGGGGCCCGTTTTACCGGCCGGCAAGCTCGCGCGGTTCGCCCTGCGCCCCGAGGGCGAACGCCTCGTCCTGCGGGATCACGACAGCCGGGGGCCGCGGATGAACGCGCGCCGGAACACCGTGCTCGGCACGATCCTGCTTGCCGTCGCGCTCGCCCTGTGGCTCGAGGCGGCGCGCGCCTTCCGAGCGGGCGATCGCAACCTGACGATCGGCCTTTCCGCGGCCGCCGCGCTCGTGACGCTCACCGGTTACGCGTTCGTGAGCGTCGCGCGCTTCGGCGCCCGCTACCGCGCCCTCTCCGCGCCGCTTTTCTGGGCCGGCCGCGATCGGTACTGCATCGCGCCGTGGGTGAGCCGCGCGGGCGCCGTGGATCTCTTGCCGGAAGGCCGCCTCGGCGCGGCGATCGCGATGGAAGAGGTCCGCGGCGTGTCGACGCCTCGGCGCGACGACCTCGTGGCCGTGGAGATCGACAGCGATCACGGGCCGATGGACGTCTTCCTCACGGACGACGCGGAGCTCGCCTCGTTCTGGGCCGCGGCCCTGCGCCGCGCGCTCGGCGACATGGCGCACCCGGGGACGCGCGCCTCCGCCCGCAAACGCGCGCGCGAACGTGCGGCCGGCGAGGCCCCGGCCGCGGCCGCGTTGAAAGAAGTCACTCGATGAAGGGATTCGCCGACAGGGTGTTCGAAAAGCCGGACGCCTCGTCGCCGCGCACGCAACGCAGCCGATACGTGTAGGCCTGATCCTCGTTCGCGCCCTCGTCGACGTGATCGGTATCCGTGCCCTCCGCGGTGAAGGCCGGCGCGAACGTCTCCGCGTCGGTGCGCCGCTCGGCTTCGACCTCTTCGCAAGGCGAAACCAGGCTCCAGCGCACGCGCAGCACCTTCGACATCGGGATCACGTCCTCGAGCACGGGCGCTTCGAGCGGCCCGCCCGCCGAAGGATCGCCCCCCGCGTAGCCCGTCGGCTCCGAATCCGCGGGGTCGACCTCGCTCGCGCATGCGCCCGCGGCGAGGAGCAAAAGTACACGCGCGAACGAAGAAGCAAAGCGTTTCATCGGTCCCTCTCGATGCCCGTCAGTCGCCGCTTTCCTTGCCCGCGCCGACGAACCAATCCTCGCGATCCGCGAAGAGGACGTTGAACGTCGTGAGCGTGCCATAACAGGCCGTGATGTACGCTTGGAGCTGCACCTTGTCCGTGTCGGGGAGCCCCTCGTGCGCGTTCAGCTTCGCCTCGAGCACGCGGAGTTTGTCCCGGACCATCACGATCTTGTGAAAGAACGTGTCGAGCGGGATGCGCTTCTCCGCGGTGCCCGCCTTGCCAGGCCGGAGGACGATCTCCCCGCCCTGCCAGCGCGCCCCCATCTCCGTGCGGCCGAGGCCGAGCTCCTCCGAGAGCACCTCGCGCAAGACCCGCCTGAACTCGTCGATATCCATGTCGATGTCGATCTCCCTGGGCAACGAGGGGCCGGCATTCACGGCCCGCGCGCCCTGCGTGGTCTCGGACGATGACGGCCGCGTGACGTCCGCGTCACGGCGCCGTGGCTCGATGGCCGAGGAGCGCGCCCTCCGAGGCTCGCCCGCCGCGCGCGGCGGAGGCGGCGGCGCCGGAGCGCCCTTCGGCCGGTACCGCGAGCACGTCGACGTCTGCCGGATCGGCGAGGGATACACCTCGAGCGCGCAGTCGCCCACACGCCCGAGGCGCGAATCCTCGCGCGGACGCATGAACGCCGCACAGCTCCCGCAGCGGCCCTCGAGCTCGCTCATGAGGGCTCACCATAACGCAATCCGTCGCCGGGGCGAGCACGCACTCGTTCGGGCGAACGCGCCCGGTCGGCACTACACTCGGCCGCATGGTCCGCCCTCGCACCTTCCTCGCCGCGCTCCTCGTCGCCCTCGCCGCTGGATGCGGCACAGCCCCGCCGCCCGGCCCCGACGCACCCACCTCGGCCGAGGCCGGCCGCACGAACGGCGCGGCCGGGGCGAACGACGCAGCGAAATCGGGCGCGCCCACGAAGGCGGAAGGCGCGGCAGCCGGAAAGGACGCGGCCGGGGCGCCGCTCGTGTTCATCGAGGACGACCTCGAGGGCGCGATGGCGCGCGCGCGCGCCGAGAAGAAGGCGCTCTTCATCGATGCATGGGCGCCGTGGTGCCACACGTGCCTCAGCATGAAGAACTACGTGCTCGTCGATCCGGCGCTCCGCCCGCTCGCCGATCGCGTGGTGTTCGCGGCGATCGACACGGATCGCCCCTCGAGCGCCGCATTCCTCGAGCGATACAAGATGACCTTCTGGCCGACGTTCTTCGTGATCGATCCCGCGAAGGGCGACGTGGTCGCTTACTGGCCGGGCGCGGCCTCGGCGCGCGAGATGCGCGGCTTCATCGAGGACGCGGTGCGCGTGATGGATGCCTCCGCGCCGCCGTCGGATCCGCTCTACACGCTTTCGCAGGCGAGCGCCGCGCGCGCGGCCGGCGATCATCGAAAGGCGCTCGCGCTCTACGACGAGCTGCTCGCGAAGGTCGACGCGCGCTGGCCGCGCCGCGACGATGTGCTCGCGGGAAAGCTCTCCGCGCTCGCCGGCAGCGGCGACGTCGATGGATGCGCGCGATTCGGCGCGGAGCACGTCGACGAGATTCGTGGCGCCGCGGCGCCTGCCGATTTCGCGGCCGTGCTCCTGAGCTGCGCGAGCCGGCTCGCGAAGAGCTCGACGCAGGATCTCGCGCGTCGCAAGGCCATGGCCAGGCTCGAAGCGCTCGTCGCTTCGCCGCCGCCCGAGTCCACGGTCGACGATCGCGCCGACGCGCTCGCGATTCTGGCGGGCGTGAAGAGCGAGCTCGGCGACGCGGAGGGCGCGCGCGCGGCGCACGAAAAGCGGCTCGTGATCATGGAGAAGGCCGCGGCCGAGGCGAAGACGCCCGAGATCGCGGCGACGTACGATTACGGTCGGGCGATCTCGTACGTGGCGCTCGGCCGCGGCGAACAAGCCGTGCGCATGCTCGAGCAACGCGAGCGCGAGATGCCGAAGTCGTACGATCCGCCGGCGCGCCTTTCGAACGTGCTCGCGAAGATGGGGCGCCTCGACGCCGCGCTCGCGGCGAATGGCCGCGCCGTTGCGCTCTCGTATGGGCCGCGGCGGCTCGCGTACCTCAAGCAACGCGCGGAGCTTCAGGCGAAGATGGGCGATAAGCAGGGGCAGATCGCCACGCTGCGCGAGGAGGTCGCGGGGCACGAGGCGCTCGGCCCGGGGCAACGTAATGAAGCGGCGCTCGCGGACGCGCGCCGACGCCTGAGCGAGGCGCTCGGCGAAGGGAACGCGGCGCCCAAGCGGTGAAGCGCCCGCGGGCGCAGGCGTTTTCCCGGCGTCCCGAAAGACGCCACGAGGGCCTCCCGCCGCGGGTCGCGCAGCGGGAGGCTCGGGTCGTTTCTGGAGGGTGAGGGGAGGGGAGGGTTACGGCCTGCCGGGGAGCGGATCGCCGGTGAGGATGCAGTGCAGCGTTTCCGGATCGCAGCGGACCGGGAAGTCCGGGTTGATGCCGGAGCCGACGGAGATGCCCAGGTCGGGATGCGCTTCCGCGTCGCAGTACAGATCGTACGGCACCGGCGGATCCGGGTTGGCCGGATCGGCATCGTCGTTGCTGGCCTTCGTGTCGGGGTTTTCGTCGTCGTCGACGTCGAGGCCGCAGTACACCGACGGCGAGAGGGCGATGAACTTGTACGTGGCTTCGCAGCCCGCCGTCACGTCGCGGTAGACCATCTCGCCGACGGCCTGCGTACCAGGCGCGCCTGCGGTCACGTACACCTTGACGTTCCGCCACTCCTGCTGAAGGTGCACGGCCGGTTCGATGATGGGGTTGCCCATGTTATCGACGTCGCCCGTGTCGAACTCCTCCACGTTCGCGTCCGCGACCGCGAGCGCTGCCGTGCCATTCGCGCCGCCCGTGTAGCAGATGTTGTTCGCATCCGGGGCGGTCGTGAACTTGCCGAACGCGTACGCCTTGTCCTTGCCGAGATCGTAGCCCGCGCCTTCGCGCGCGCGCGCCAGTTCACCGAGGGTGGTGGACTGGATCGCGATGCTGCGGTCGTCGTAGTTCGCGAGCGTCTTGTCGGCGTTCGGCGCGAGGTACGTGGACATGCCGATGTCTTCGCCCTTCAGACCGAGGCACGCCTCATCACCGCTGATGAGCTCGTACTTCGCGAAGTACGCGTAATGGCTGACCACGCACTGGATGGTGGGTTGCGAGCAGGAGGCCCCGGAGAACGCGAAGAACGCCGCGCTGGCGAGCCCCATCGCGCCGACCAGGACACTGTGGATTCGGTGCTTCATGGTGAGCTTCCTTTCCCGTCCAACCATCAGAAGGTCACGCGCGCGTTGATGCGGATCTGCCGCGGCGTCTGATAACCGGTCGGGTTCTTCCAGTTGGGATTGACGTCCGTGGCCTGGAATTCCGTACCGTCGGAGTAGAGCAGCTTCTTGCTCGTGTCCGTCGGCGCCTCGCCCTTCTTGCCGTAGAGGTTCGCCTCGTTCCCGTTCTCGACGGGCAGGACGTCGGCCAGCGTGTACCGCTGGTCGAAGCCCGTGGCCTGCTGGAAGTTGAACAGGTTGAAGACGTCCACGCCGACCGTGAGCGCGCTGTCCTTCGAGAAGCGGTAGCCGAACGTGATGTTCGTGTCGATGCTGTGGAGCCACGGCGTACGACCGCCGGCGCCACGGGGCAGGATGAACACCTCGGAGTCGCCGTACTGGACGTGCGAGCCGAGGACGTTCAGCGGCGTGCCGCTGCGGCCGAGGTAGCCGAGGCCGACGTTGATCGTGACGTTCGCCGGGAGCTGGAACTCCTTGGCGCCGAACAGCTTGATCACGTGGCGACGGTCACCGGGCAGATCGCCGGTCCGGTTCGGGAGGAGCGAGATCAGGTCGAAGTCCGAGTTGATGTTCGGATCGAGCTGGCCCGTCTCCGGCCGGAACAGACCCGCGAGGTTACCGCGGTTCCACGAGATGGTGTAGTTGACCTGCGCGAGCCACTGGTTCGAGAAGGCCTTCTGGAAGTACACCATGAAGGAGTCGTAGTCGCGCGTGGCCTTCGGGAAGTCCTTCGCGATGCCGTACCCCGGGTTTCCGATGAAGTACGTCGACGCCTCGTCGCGGCTCATGTCCTCGATGGCGTAGTTCAGCCACTGACGCGTGTAGGCGCCGCCGATGCGCGCGTCCGTGATGATCTCGTACTCACCGCCGATGACGATCTGATCCGACGACTGCGGCTTGATGTCCGGGTCGACCGGGACGCGGTCCGAGCCGGTCACGAGGTACTTGAGGTTCGGATCGTACGGCGTGGGGCCCGTGAGCGTGATCAGGTTGTCGACGCTGTTGCACTCGGGGCCGCGCGCCTGGAGCGGATCGAGCGGGTTGCAGACGCCGTTCTTGGGCGGGTTGCCGTCCGGGTAGTTGAGCGAGCGGCTCTTCTGGAGGCCGAGCTCACCGGGGAACGAGCGATCGACCATGTTCAGCGTGATCGCCTGGTAGAACCGGGCGAAGTTCGCCGTGATCTTGGCCCGGCCCTCGCGGGTCGGATCCCAGATCGCGCCGATGCGCGGCGACCACTGGTTCGGCAGCGCGATGCCGACGTTGCCGTCGTTGCCCGTCACGATCTGCGCGTCGTAACGAACGCCGAGGTTCACCGTGACGCGGTCGAGGATGTTCCAGGAGTCCTGGATGAAGCCGCCGACCGTCGTCGAGATCGAGTTCGCCTCGAAGACGGGGAGGTTCACGACGTCGTCCGGCCCCTGCAGGAAGCCGTAGCGGCGGAAGTCCGCCACGTTGTTGCCGTTCGTGCTCTCGCGGAAGAACACGCCGCCGCCGAAGGCCTTCGTGTTCGTGTAGTTCAGGACCTCGAAGTCCACGCCGGCCTTGATGACGTGCTGCCCGAGCGCGCTGAGCAGCGCCGTCGCGATCACGCGGCCCTGGTAGCGGTTGCTCGTGGCGATGTTGATCTGGCCGGGGCCGCCGGTGCGGTACGTCGCCACCGGGCAGTTGGTCGCTGCGAACTGCGCGCCGCCCGCGTTGCAGTCGGCGATGGCCGACTGCGGGAGCGACTCGAAGTCGGTGATCGGGTGCAGGCCGGGGTTCGACGTACGACGCCACGTCATGCCCGGCATGTAGGCGAGCTTCGTGGGATCGTTGAGGTCGTTGACGTTCGAGCCGTCCGCCGCGCCGATCTGGACGCTGTTGTAGACCCAGCCGAGGGTCGCATCGACGAGGAACTTCTTGTTCGCGAACGCCGACGAGCTCTTGATGACGACGCTGTTGTTGAAGACGTCCGTCGTCTGACCGAGCGAGTTGTACGTGCCGATCAGGTTGCCGACGCCGATGCCGCCGTCCTGCGCGTCGAAGCCGTACGTGCCGTTGCCGCCGGACGTCGACGGAGCGCCGAACACCGTCACGCTGATGTTGTGGTCCTGGTTGATGTTCCAGGTCAGCTTGCCGATGTACTGCATCGTCTGCTGATCGGCGTAGTAGATCTGCGGCGCGACACCCGTGAGAGGCGTCGCGGTCTGGAAGCCGGTCGACTCGTCGATGACCGGGGTCGCCACGTCGTTGATACCGTCCGTCCCCGGGATGAACTCCTTACTATCCGGATCGTTCGGATCGTAGTTCGGGTTCGGCATCAGGGTATCGGCGTACGTGTGGTTCAGGCGGCTCAAGGTGCGCTCGAGGCGGTAGCGCTGCAGCGCCACGCTGAAGCCCGCGTAGAACCAGAGCTTGTCCTTGAGGATCGGGCCGCCGATCTCGAAGCCGAAGTCACGGACCGAGCCGAGCGTCGGATTCGTGTTGATCGTCTGACCCGCGCGCGGGATCAGCGTACGCTGTCCCTCGAACGCGCCGGGCGTGATCGCACCGAAGACCGAGCCATGGAACTCGTTCGAACCGCTCTTCGTGACGACGTCCATGACGCCGCCGGCGCTGCGGCCGTACTCCGGCAGGTAGCCGGCCGTGATGACGTTGACCTCCTTCACGAACTCGGCCGAGAGCGGCACCGCGAGGATGCCGAACGCCGGGTCGTTCGCGGAGACGCCGTCGATGATGAAGCCGTTCTCGGGCGACGACGTGCCGTTCACGGACACGCCGTACGTATCGGCGTTGGCGCCGGGCGCGACCGCCGCGAGGCTCTCGAACGAGCGCGTCGCGCCGCCCTTGGCGGCAGGCGGGTTCACGGCCACGCGGCGCGTGAACTCGCTGTCGATGGTCACCGCGACGCGCGAGGAGCCGACGTCGATGATCGGCGGCTTGCCGACGACGACGATCTCTTCGCCCGCCTGGATGTTCTCCGGCAGAAGCTCCAGGTTGACGCGGATCGTCGAGCCGCTGGTGAGCTTGATACCGCCGCGCGAGAAGGGCTTGTACTGCTCCTTGTCCGCGCGAACCGTATAACCCTCACCGGGGGCCAACTGCGGAATGCGGAAGTTACCACCCGCATCCGTTACGACGATCTGCTCACCCTGCAGCGCGGGGGACGTCACCGTGATGACGACGTCCGCAACGGGTGCTTTCGTGGCCGCGTTACGCACCTGGCCGGTGATCACGCCGTCGGCTGCATACGCCGAGCCGGCGACCATGACGACTGACGGCACAATCGCGGCCAACAGGCCTAGTCTGTCTCTGAATATCACGAGCCCTCCATCCCTCCAGAAGTGGGCCAAGTGTCGAAAAGGCGGCCGACTATACCCATGTTCCGTGACCGTCAACAACACTTTCTGCGGCCTTCGCGTAACTCTTTCTGTGGGACGCCCGGACACACCCCCCGGCGAGCCCTCCGTGAAGGCGTTCCGCGACGCACCCTGACGCGGCCCGTCGCGCGATGCGCGCGCAGCGTCCGGCGCGACGCACCCGCGTGTTGGTCACTCGGTTGGTCACTCGGTTGGTCACTCTTTTACGAACTCACCCCGTTCGGGGGGTGTCCGGAAGTGGGAAGGAGACGGAACAACCCATCCCCGGACCCGCCCCGGGGGGGCTCTCTAGAATTCGTTTCCCCCCCAACCGCAAGATCTGCGGGGTCGTCGTCTTCTTTGGCTCGCGCCGGCAGACGATTTCGACTATCAGGGCTCAAGGCTCATGTTTGACTCGGTTCTAGGCCGCGACAACATCCCCAAGAGCCGCCTCGGCACGGGCGCCGTGCTGTCGGTGGTGGTTCACGCCCTCATCTTCGCGCTCGTCCTCTACATCACGACGAGACCGGTGGAGAAGAAGGTGGATCTTCCGGAGGTGACGTTCATGGCGGCAGCCCCGCCACCACCGCCGCCTCCGCCGCCTCCTCCGCCCGCGGGAGGCGCAAAAAAAGTCAAGCCGATCGAGAAACCGAAACCGGTAAAAAAGCCGGACACGATCGTCGAGACCAAAGAGGAGCCCAAGCCGGAGGAGAAGCCGGCGGAGAAGGAGCCCGAGCCCGAGGCCAAAGAAGAAGAGGGCGAGGGCGAGGAGGGCGGCGTTCCCGGCGGCGTGCCGGGCGGCGTTCCCGGTGGCGTGGTTGGTGGCGTGGTCGGTGGTGTGCTCGGCAATCCGCCGCCGCCTCCTCCGCCTCCGCAGAACGTGACGATCCCGTTCGGCGCGGGTATGACCCGTCCGTCGAAGGTCTCGGGTCCCGAGATTCGCCACACGCCCGAGGCCCTGGCCGCGCGCGTGGAGGGCGTGATGATCGCGCGCTGCGTGATCACGGAGTCGGGCAGCGTGGAGGGGTGCTCCATCATCAAGGGCTTGCCCCACATGGACGCTGCCGTTCTCCGGACGCTCGCTTCGCAGCGGTATACGCCGGTCATGTTCAACGGCAAAGCGCAGCGGGTCAACTACACCTTTACGATTCGCCTGGTGATGCCCAACCGCTGAAGACGCGGGCCACGCACGGCCGTGCGGGCCATCTCCAGAGCACCGAACACTCGAGTCATCAAGAGAACGCGCGAGGGAGGCGCGACCGAAACCATGGATTTTTCACTGAGTGGACTTTGGCGTGAAATGGGGCTTTTTGCCCGCCTGGTCGTGATCGTGATGGGCGTCATGAGCCTCACGTCCCTCCTCGTCCTGGGCGAGAGGCTCGTGATGTCTTTCAAGTCGATGTCCGACTCGAAGGTGTTCGCGGCGAAGATGGCCTCCCTCCTGGCGAACGGCGATCTCGATAGCGCGGCGGACGCGAAGTTCGGCAAGGACATCGGCTACCTCGGTCGCACGATCCGCGCGGGCCTCGTGGCCTACAAGGGCTCGGTTCACGGTGACAAGGACCTCTGCTTCGAGTCCGTCGCGCGCGCCCTCGAGCGTCAGCAGGCCCGCGAGCTCGCGGTCCTGAAGCGTGGCCACGGCTGGCTGGCGACGGTCGGCTCGACGGCGCCGTTCGTCGGTCTTCTCGGTACCGTCATGGGTATCGTCACGGCCTTCGAGAAGATGGCCGCGAGCGGCTCCGGCGGTCTCGGGACGGTCTCCGCGGGTATCGCCGAGGCGCTCATCACGACGGCCTTCGGCCTCCTCGTCGCGATCCCGGCCGTCATGGCCTTCAACTTCCTCGCCGGCTGGGTCGACGCGCGCGCGGTCGACATCTCCGAGTCCTCGAACGAGTTCCTCGATCTCGTGGCGCGTCGCCTCGCCGAGGGGCCGCGCGAGGAGGAGGAGGAGGAAGAGGGCGAGGAGAGCGAGGCTGCGGCCTGAAAAGCCCGTCCTCGCGGCAGCGGGCGCGCCTTTCGGGGCGCGCTTGGCTCCGGCGAGGGCGACCCCTGAGAGGGAGTAGGTGTTCTCATGGGAATGGCAGTCGGCCCGAAGAAGGGCAGCGTAAAGAACGACATCAACGTCACGCCGCTCGTCGACGTCGTGCTCGTTCTTCTGATCATCTTCATGGTCATCACGCCCATGCTTCAGCGTGGCAAGGACGTGAAGCTGCCCCAGTCCAAGTCGATCGACGAGGAAAACAAGGAAAGCGATCCGATCATCCTCTCGGTCACGAAGGACAAGCACATCTTCATCGAGAGCAGCGAGTACGACAAAGAGGGCTTTTCGCCGGCACTCAAGGCGGTCCTCGACGCGAAGCCGGGGAGGAAGATCCTGCTCAAGGGCGACGACTCGCTGACCGTGGGCGACGTGCGCGAGGTCATGGAGATGTCGCGGAAGGCAGGCGCGAAGAGCGTGGCCCTCGGCGTTGAAGAGCAGAAGTAGAGCCAGCGGAGCCGAACGAGATGAGCAGAAAGACGAGAAGGGTGGCGATCAAACCCGCCAATCCGCCGAACTCGGACATCAACGTCACGCCCCTCATCGACGTCGTGCTCGTGATGTTGATCATCTTCATGGTCGTCACGCCGCTGCTCGAGAAGAACCTCGACGTACGCGTGCCCGAGACGGAGAAGGTCGAGACGGTCACGGAAGTGCCGCCCGATCAGCTCGTGGTTCGTATCGGGACCGAGGGTGATTTCAAGATCAACTACGACAAGGTCACGAACGAAGAATACGTCGAGAAGCTGAAGGCGAAGCTCGAGCGGCGGAAAGAGGACGACAAGATCGTCTTCTTCATCGCCGACGATGGAGCGAACTACGCGCGCCTGATCACCGCGCTCGACGGGGCGAAGCAGGCCGGCGCGAAGGTGCTCGGCATGATGACGACGCCCCCCGAAGAGGAAGAGAAGAAGTAAAGCTTCTTCGTGCGGTTCGCGAAGAGCCCCGGCGTGCCCGTGCACGTCGGGGCTTCGTCTTTTTCAGTCCTCACTGCACGAATCCGGCATTTCAACGATGGTCATTGCGGCGACCATCCCTGCCAAACCGCTTTTTACGGTATATTTTCGATATCCTGGTCTTTCTCGTGACCAGTTTATTTCATTCCGGACGAAACTGCTCAATGAACGCGCGAAGAAAAGGATTGACACACGGCTGTCACACGTGGTTGGCGTGCTCGTCACGGAAGCCGTGAGGGAAGGCGCGCGAGGCGCGCGTCAGGGGAGGCCGAGCAGGGCGCGGCAACTGTCGGTCGCGTTCGTGCATCCAGCGGCCGCGCTGCACGACTCGCATTGCGCGACGCAGATGTTCATCTCCGTCGCATACGTGGATTCGCACGTCGAGCAATCCGGGTTCAAGTTCATCGGCCCGGATTTCTGGCACTGGAACACGCACTGGCTGCGTTGCCCCGAGGCCTGCTTCGAGCAGGCCTCGACGTCGGTCGCACATTTGGGCGTGGCAACGCACGCGGCGCTCTCGACATCGGCCTCGTCCGGCTCGACGTAATCGATCGCCGGGAACGTGCACGCAGAGAGGCCGAGGAGCAGGCAGCAGA
Source organism: Polyangium sp. y55x31 (assembly GCF_029946505.1). Lineage (GTDB taxonomy): Bacteria > Myxococcota_A > Polyangia > Polyangiales > Polyangiaceae > Polyangium. The sequence continues at coordinate 599,667 of NZ_JARZHG010000002.1, read as the reverse complement.
AGAACAAACGCGGGGAGCGCAGAGGGCTCGTTCGCAGCATCAGAACCTCCCTTCAACCGATAGAAATCCGACACCGGGAGCAAAGACGGGGTTCAAGCGCAGGCCCGCGCGCGGGGCACCCGCCGCGGGCGTCGGCGCCGTGAGCAAGAGCGCGACGCCGGCGATGGCCGTCGCCCCCGAGAGGCCGGCGAACACGTTGACGAGCGTCGCGTACGTCGCGCCCTCGTTCGCGATCGGCGCGACCGACGGATCGCAGTTCGTGAGCGTCGGGCAAGCGGCCTCGACCTTCGAGAGCCGATCGGCGCGCAGCCCGATGAACACGCCCATGGTCACGAGCGAGGCCGCCGACACGCCGATCGCCGTCCAGCCGAGCGTTCGCTGCAGCGATGAAGGCACCGGCCCGCCGCCGGCCTCACCGCCCGGCGTCGCCGCGAGCGCGACCCGCAGGCTCTTGCCCTCTTCCAGCGTGACGCGCTCCTCGCTCGCGACCGCGCCGTCCCGCCGCAACGTGACCGTGTACCCTCCCGGATCCACACGCAGCGCGGACCCCGCGGTGACCTTCCGCCCATCGACCGAGATCTCGTCGCCCGGGCGGCCCTTCGCGACCACGACCGTCAGCGTGGGCACACGTTTTTCCAGCGCGTCGATGTGCTGGTTCGCCTCGGTCACGACGTTCGGCGCGGTGGATGTCGCCTCACGTGCGGCCATTCGAAACGTCTCCAGGGCATCGACGAGCTTGCCGATGTGCTCCAGGCAAAGCGCGATGTGGAAGCGCACCTGCGGGGTCATCTTCACCTGACCCACGGCCTGGAACAGCGCGAGCGCGTCGGCGAACTTGCCCTCGTCTTCGAGCTTTCGCCCCCGCGTGAATTGCTCCCGCGCCTCCTTCAGCTCCGCGGCCGTGGGGGATTCGTTCGCCCACACACGCGTCGGCCCCGAGGTGCCAACGAGCAAGGCGATCCCCACGCAGGCTGCCTGAGCGTGAAACCGGCGCAAAACGGATCCTCGAAATCGATGGTACCACGCTTCGCCATGCGCCGGGTGCACGTGGGCCTCAGAAACCAGGGTCGTTGACGTTCGTCGTGGGGCGTTTCCCCGTCGGTCCCGAGGCCTTTCCCGAGGCCGATCCCGAAGGAGCGTGCGTCACGGCATTGGCGCTTCGCGCGGCTGCTGGCGCTTGCGTCGTCGTGGCTGCGGGCGCAGCGCTCGGAGGCGTCTCCGGGAGCGGGGCTTCGTGCGGCGTGGGGAGAGCTTCGGCCTTCGGCGCGCTCGGGGAAGGCGCGGGCGTGACGGGATCTGCGTCGCGCTTTCCGGCGAGGCCGACCACGGCGAGGCCCGCGAGTAAGCCTGCCACGACGAGGGCAAGAGCGAGCGCAGGTCCACGTTTCGGCGAGGAGGCAGGCTGCGCCGCGTCGGCGCTCGCGGGCGGGCGCAACGAAGGCAAGGCGCGCGGCCGCTCGATCACGACGTCGCCCGGGCCGATCTTCACGAGCGCATCTTCGAGCGCAGTCGCGAGCGCGTCGGCGTCGGCGAACCTGTCTGCGGGGTTTTTCTGGAGGCACTTCGTCACGATGCCGCGCACGACCTCGGGCACCGACGTGTCGAGCGGCGCGGGCGGCGACTCGGCGATCTTCGTCATGAGCGCCTGGTAGTTCGGCGCGACGAACGGATGCTTGCCCGAGATCATCTCGTGCAGCACGACGCCGAGCGACCAAACGTCGGTGCGGTGATCGACGTCGAGCTCGCCGAGCGCCTGCTCGGGGCTCATGTACGCGGGCGTGCCGAAGGGCACGCCGTTCATCGTGGCGAGGGTCTCGTCGGCTTGTCGTTGCTTGCTGATGCCAAAGTCGAGGAGTTTTGGGACGAGGCCGCCGCGCATCCCACGGGCGAGAAAAATGTTCTCGGGCTTGATGTCGCGATGCACGATGCCGGCGACGTGCGCGGCAGCGAGGCCGCGCGCGATCTCGGCCGCGATCGCGACGGCCTCGGCGGGACGGAGCGCGCCTTGCTCCTCGATGCGCGCCGCGAGCGACTGGCCTTCGAGCAGCTCCATCGCGAGGTAGAGGCCGCCGCCGGGCGCGACCTCGCCGAAGTCCGCGACGTCGACGACGTTCGGATGGCGAAGGCGGCCGATGGCCTGGGCTTCGCGGAGGAAACGCGCGCGCGCCTCGGGGCCGGCGCGGACGGGGAGGCTCGCGAACTTGAGGGCGAAGTCACGCCCGAGCAGCTCGTGCCGGCCAGCCCACACCGTGCCCATCGCACCCCGCCCGATGGGGCGGAGGAGTCGGTAACGTCCGGCGACGAGGTCTCCTTCGTTCACGTGGGAATCGGCAAGTGCGGCAAGCGTGTGGGGTCGGGCGGGAGCCCTGGTCGACGAGCTTATCACTCCCCCTGGTAAGTGCCGAACACAGCCCTGCCGGAACTGGAGACTTGTGGTGTGGCCTGCCCAACTTGCACGACGACGGAGAGGAAGGCGGCGGGCTTGAGGCCCTCGTCGGGGCCGCTCTCGTTCGTGATGTAGGACAGGCCGAGGCCGGCGAGGAAGCCGAAGGAGGTGGTGTTGCCGCCGTCGCCGAGGACCGGGATGGTGGGGGCGACGCCGAGGTAGCCGAGGAGGCCCACGCGGCCGTCGCCGAGCTGCTGGATGGAGCCGCCGAGCTGGCCGGCGATGGGGAAGGCGCGGCGGCGGACGGGGTCGTAGCTGTCGACGGCGAGGGCGACGCCGACGGCGCTGAGGACGCTGCGCGTGACGAGGGGCCGTTCGAGCCAGGGGGCGCGCGTGATCTGGAGCGTGGCCAGCATGGCCGGGATGGTGAGGTAGGCGCGGAGGCAGCTCCCGGCGGCTTCGAGGGTCTCGAAGTTCGACTCGCCGCACAGCGGGACGGAGTGGATGGTGGCCGAGCCGATGAGCCGACGCGCCGACTCGGGGGTGGCCTCGCCGCCCGATCGCAAGGAGGCCGCGACGCGCGTCGCGTCGGAGACGAGGACGACCTTTCCGTCGGTGTTCAAAGGATCGCTGTAGACCGCGAGCCTGAGGCGCGAGTCGCCGTCGAAGTTCTCGGCGAGGGGCGGGAGCTGGAACTCGGCCGAGTTCGGCGTGACGATCCACTTGTGATCGTTCAAGAGCTCGATCGGCGCGCCGTTCGAGGTGCGATCGGTGCGCGTGAGCGAGACGTAGAGCGCGAGCGGGGCGACGAGGCGTCCCTTGGTCGAGCCGGAGAGGCGGACGCGACAAACGCCTTGGCGAAGCGGCTCGGGCGCGATGACGAGCGACATGTGCGCGAGCGGCTGCGGCCCGGGGCCTGCGGGCGCCGTGGCCTTCATCGGGAGCGACGGACGCGACGGCCCCATCGGCGAGAGCTTGGGCGCGACGGGCCCGGTTTTTGGCGCAGGCGCAGGCTTCTTGTCGGCCGGCTGAACGTCGGGTTTGTCCGCGGGCTTCGGGGCGTTGCGCGGCGTGAGGCCAGAGGCTTCAGGCTCGCGGGGCGCGGTCTTCGGCGTCGCGTCGGGCGGAGGCGCGGCGGCGGCGCGCTTCTGCATCACGCCGGGCGGAGGCGAGGACGGGCTCGAGGGCGGCGCGGACGGCAGACCCGAGGGCCGGCGCATCGCGGGGCCGCAGTCGACCTTGAGGTCCTCGAGCTGCGGATCGGGGAAGAGCATGCGCGCCGGGTTCGACTCGACGAGGTTTTCGAGCGGCGGGATCGAGACGCGGTAGGTCGCGTTGACGACGGTGGCGGCGGCGGTGTTGTCGAGGTTGAACGCGGTCACGCGGAGCCAGCCGCCGCTCGGGAAGATACGAAGGACCTTGCCGTCGGCCTTGCCGCAGCCGCCGGAGGCGACCTCGAAGACGGGCACGGTGAAGGTGCGCTGGAAGGGCTGCACGCGGGCGTTGCCGCAGCTATCGACGATGGCGAGGTAGCGGAAGTCGGCCATCTCGGACTGCTTGGGCCACTGCATGCCGAGCAGGACCTCGGCCGAGTCGGGCAAGGGCGGGACGGGGATGTCGTCGCGGCAGAGCGGGGCTTTTTCGACCTTGCGCGCGCCCGGCTTGTCGTCCGGCCCGACGGGCGGGTAGGCGCAGACGTGGCGATAATCCCGGCGGCCGAGGAGGACGGGGTCGAAGTCGAGCGTGCGCTTTCCCTGCTCGTCGAGGCGGCCCCAGATCGTGAGCGGCAAGGGGAGCGTCGGCGTCTGCAGCTTGATCGAGCGGAGCATGTCGTCGCCGATGCGGCTCTGGCCGGCCTCGCCGAGCGTGGTCGTGCACTGCCCCGTGGAGCAGAGCCACGGGCCGCCGCGGCGCGCGGTCTCGATCGGGACGGGGTCGGTGTCGCGGACGCTCATGAAGACCCGGCTCGCCTCGGGGAAGATCTCGGGCGCGGTGCCGGGCGTGGCGCCGCCGTTCGCGGTCGCCGGTCCCCGCACGATCTGCAGGCTGCCGCTGAAATCCGCGGGCATCGGGGCCGAGCCCGAGGTCTTCGTGTTGACGCGTGTCGTCGTGGGCTCGGGCGCGTCGGTGCCGTCGTCGCCGCCCGTGTCGTCGTCTTCGTCCTGCGCGGCGACGGGGCCCGCGAGCGAGAGCGAAAGCGATGCTGCGACGCCGAAGAGCGCGAGGAAGCGGAGCCAGGCCGCGCGGGCGGGGCGGGGGCGCGCGGCGCTTTCGTCGGGGACGCGAGGGGCGGCGAGGGGGGCGTGTCGCATGGGGTTCATCGCTCGGTTGGAGGCGGCGCGAAGGTCAGGGCGCTTCGACGATGCTGATCGGGTCGGAGGCGCAGTCGGGGCTCGAGAGGAGCCGCGGCGTGACGTGGAGGCGAACGCTGCCGGGAGACTTCGGCGTGGCGGGGATGACCGTCGCGGGGTTCGGCTCCTTGTCGAGCGTCACGCTGGCCTGATCGATGCCGAGGAGCTGATCGTCGTCGACGCGGAGATCGACGGGCATGACGAGCCGGACGCGGTTCACGTCGAAGGCGCTGACCTCGAAGAGATCGACCTCCTCGCCGAGGCCGACGACGCTCTGCAGCGCGCGGACGCGGAGCAGGCGCGGCTCGGGATCGACGACGACCTTCGGGCCGGGATCGATCTGCTTCTGGCCCGAGGTGACCGCGAAGTCGGCCTCGCCGCCGATGTCGCTGAAGCAGAGGAAGAAGCGCTCGCTCTCGCCGGTCGCGCCGAGCAGGACACGCAGGCGCGTCTTGCGATCGGCGCAGTCGGACGTGGTGGAGAGGGCAGCCTCGCTGAAGAGGGACTCGATGATGACGGGCGCGTTCTCCACGACGCCGGGCGCGTTCGAGGGCGGCGTGGCCCGGACGAACGCTTCGCGGGAGCGGATGGCGCCGGGCCGCCACTTGGAGCCCAAATCATCGGGCAGCGGGCCGACGGTGCACTTGAGCGCGAGGAAGGTCGGGAGGACACGCGCGCCGTCGAGCGACTCGTCGAGGCCGGCGACGAGCATCGTGAAGTTCGTGGCGGTGCCCGGCAGGCCGGCCGGCAGGATCTGGATGGCCTCTTCCTTCGTTTGCTCGGCCCAGCTCACGATGATGGCCGCCTCGCCGGACCAGTCGCTCTGCGAGGCGACGACGAAGCGCGCGTACCCCTCGCTCGACGCGGTGCATCGAAACGCGCCCTCGACCTCGTGGCAGGAGGGGTCGGTTTCGTCGGGGTAGGGCTCGAGGACGAGGGCCTCGGGCGGGTCGACGCGTACCGTGACGAACCCGCCGTAGGCCGGCGCGCCGCCCTCCGCGAGGAACAAGGTGACGCCGGTCTGGAAGGGCTGCTGGCGTGGCAGGACGGGTTTTCCGGCTTCGTCGAGCGTGTCGGCCGCGAAGAGGGAGCCCGCGACGTGGACGCGGATGTCGACTTGCCCGCTCGGGGCCAGCGGATACCCCGGCTCGATGCAGGCCGAAAACGCGAGCGGGACGAGGAAGGAGGCGCCGAGCGCCGCACACCGCATGCGGCCAGGCCGACGAGGCGCGGAGGAGCGAGGGATCGAGCTCACTTCTGGTAGATTTCGGTGTACTCGTTGCCGAGCGGGTGGCGGTGCCAGGCGTATGCGGACTGCGGGAAGCCGTTCTCGTCCGTGTAATCGCATTGCCCGAGCTCCCAGTCGGTGTGCCAGACGCTGGCGCCGGTCGTGGGATCGACCGACATCGAGTGCGCCGTCACGTCTTCTTCTTCGGGCTCGCCGCCGTGCGAGATCCGGGCGCTCGGGTCGACGTATTGCTCGAGCACGTCGATCGGCACCCGCGCGACGCGACCGCCGGGCAGGGGGATCGAGAAGACCAAATCCTTGTGCGTGTCTCCCATACGGCTCCTGACAACGTGTGCGGCGTGCGCGTTCCCTTCTCGCCGCCTTGCCCGCGAGAATACCGGACCCGAGGCCCGGTTCCGCAAGGGGAATGCCGGGATGTGATGTCGTTCGGCGCCCCACGAACGCTCGCGCACGCGAAGCGCTTTCCGCCCCCTGGCGAGCGCTGGCGTCAGACGAGGGTGTGCCGGAAAGCTTCACGGGCGCACCGGAGATCCCGAGGATCCGCGGGCTCGGTGAGGGCGATGGTGAATGACGTTGACCCCGCCGGGCGATGGTGGCCCGATACAGAGTGGCGGCACGGAGCCGCGCAGGGACGGGCCTACGTGTGACGGGCGCGGAGAGCAGCGGGACGGACCCTCGAATCGGTACGCTTGCCGCCGGGAAATACAAGGTCCTGCGCCTGATCGGGCGCGGCGGGATGGGCAGCGTCTACGAGGCGCAGAACGTCGCGATCGGAAAGCGCGTCGCCCTGAAGTTCCTCCGCACGCCGGCAGGCGCGGATGCATCGGTGCGGGCGCGCTTCCACAGGGAGGCGCGCGCGGTGTCGGCGATCGAGAGCGCGCACATCGTGCAGATCTTCGACACGGGGGAGACGGAGGCCGGAGAGCCGTTCCTCGTGATGGAGCTCTTGCAAGGCGAGGATCTCGCGACGCGGCTCAGGCGCCTCGGGCGCATGAGCGTGCCGCAAGCGGCAGCGATCGCGGCCCAGGCGCTGCGTGGGCTCCGGCGCGCGCACGCGGCGGGCGTGGTGCATCGGGATCTGAAGCCGCAGAACGTGTTCCTCGCCGACGCCGATGACGGCAAGACGCACGTCAAGATCGTCGACTTCGGGCTCTCGAAGGTGCTCGGCAGCGAGGCCGAGCTCGTGGCGGCGTCGAGCCTGTCCGCGCAGGATCCGCTGACGCGGGTCGGGACGCCGGTGGGGACGCCGTTTTACATGTCGCCCGAGCAGATCGAGGCGCTCGACGACATCGATCCGCGCACGGACATCTGGTCGATGGGCGCGATCCTGTACGAGGCGCTCGCCGGCGCGCCGCCGTTCTCCGAGCCGACGTTCGCGCGGCTCGTCATCGCGATCTGCCATCGGGATCCGCCGGAGCTCGGAGCGCTCGTGCCAGGGCTGCCCGAGGCGCTCCGGCGCGTGGTGCGGCGCGCCATGGCGCGGGATCGAGGCGAGAGATTCTCGACGGCCGAGGAGTTTCTCACGGCGCTGCTCGAAGCCGTGCCGGATCTCGAGCGCTCGCAAGGGCCGGGGTCGATGCGCGCGGACGCCGCGCCGCCGCGCCCGCCGATGCCGACCTCGGACGCCGATACGCCGATGAACGTTCGGCCGGGACCGACCGCGCCGGGAGACGTCGAGGCGTCACCCGAGAAGAGCGACAGCGGCGCGGAGGCGCCGGGCGCGGAGCTACGCACGTACACCGTGGGAGGGGCGACGTTGTGGCTCAGCGCGTCGCCTGCGTTCTCGCTCTGGCGAGGCGAGGTGAACGCGCCGGATCGGCTGCGCGTGGAGACGCGGGACGGCGGCTTGTTCGAGCTGCGGCTTTCGCCGGTGGGCGTGCTCAGGCTCGGTCGTGTCGAGCGTGTGGGCGACGAGCGGAACGAGCTCGTGTATCCGGACGTGGCTTCGCGCCTCGCCGCCACGTTGCGGCATGACGGCGTGCGCTGGTGGCTCCGGCGTCGCACCGAGTGCAGCGTGCCCGTGCAGGTCGGCGCGCATTCGCTGGCGCGGGGCGAAGAGGCGGCGCTCGTGCACGGGACGTTCGTGCAGGTCGGAGGCATGCGGGCGACGATGGTGGATCGGCGCTACGTGACGCCGACCGTGCCCGCAGGGACCGTGGACCCGACGACGGGTCTGCTCGGGCGCGCGGGGCTCGAACAGGAGATCGCGTCGTTCCTGCAGCGCAAGCGCAGCGGCGCGCTCCTGCTCGTGAAGGCGCAGCCGTCGGCGGTGCGCCCGGGCGGCGCGGAGTATCCGCCGGGCGCGATCGCGGCGGTGGCGATGCATCGCGGCGCGCCGAGCATCGCGGTGGGGCTCGTCGAGGAGACGGCCGTGGCGCTCGTGACCGGCGAGGCCGCGGAGATCGCGGAGAAGGGGCGCGCGGCGGCCGCGTCGGCGCGTACGGCGGCGGAAGGGCGCTCGTTTGCGTGCGGGTACTGGACGCTTTCCGGCGACGGGAGCGACGCGGGGCGCGAGCTCGAGCTCGCGCTGCACGCGATGACCGCGTTCTCGGAGACGTCGGGGCAAACGGTCGCCGCGCTCCGTTCGAGCGTGCCGGGCGCGCGGGTGTCGAGCGTGCAAGAGGTCCTCGGCGCGTCGATCGACACGAAGCGCACGACGCTGCTCTTCGCGATCGAGGAGCAGAAGGCGCTCGAAGCGGTGGGACCGCACGTGATCGCGGCGCTGGAGAAGGAGCTCGCGGCCGTGGCGGCGACGCACGCGGGGCAAGCCGCGCTCGTCGCGCCGATGGCGCCGGGCGTCGTGGCTGCGTGCGTGACGCGGAAGGTCGACGCGGTCGCGCTCGGCAGCGCGGTGCAGTGCGACTGGCACGCGCGGCCGCCGATCCTCGACGGCAAGGTGGAGCTGCCGCGGACGCTCTCGTGGGAGGTCTTGCACGGCGACGTGCAGACGCGGGCGCAGGAGCTCGCGCGCGAGTGCGCCGATCCGCACGGGGTGCTCTCGGCGCTCAGCGGCGGATTGCCGTATCCGATCTCGGGGCGCGTGCACGCCGCGATCGCCGCGTCGAGCGCGATCGAGCGCGTGAAGATGCTCTTCGACGTGCTCGAAGGCACCTGGCGGTTCATCGCGACGGTGCTGCTCTCGGCGTACTTCGCGCGACGGCCGGCCGAGGGCGGCGAGGTCGCGCCGGGGTTCGACGCGATGGTCGAGCTCTACAAGCGGCACGGCAGCCGCGACGGCTTTGCGCTCGGGACCTGGCGGGAGATCGCGCGGGCCGCGGCGAAGGGTTTTGAAGGGCGCGACGATCCGATCGGCGCGCTCGTGCGCGACGTGCTCGGCGTCCGGCTCTCGCAGAACCAGACGTTCGAGACGCTCTCGAACCTGATGCAGGTCGAGCGCAACAGCTTCGCGCACGGTCACTACAACGAGGCCCGCGCGGCGGCGGATCTGCCCGAGTTCGAGCAGATGACGCGCACGCTCCTGCGGGCCCTCCGGCCGCTCTGCGCGTGGACGCTCGTTACGGTCGAGAAGACGGAGCCGGATCTTTACGGCGATCTGCAGACCGTCGAGTTCATCGACCACACGGGCCCGTTCAACACGGGGACGCGGCGTCGGCTCGGGCTGAACAGCCCCATGCGGCTCGCGAACGTGACGTACCTGGCGCGCTGGCGCGAGGGGCTCGTGCTGCCGCTCGAACCCTTCTTGCGGCGCGTGGCCCACGAGGACAAGTTCGACGTGTACTGGATGGAACACCTGCCGCGCGCCGGGACATGCCTCATGAGCTCGGTGGTCGGCGGCCCCTCCATCAAGGTGCCGGGCGATGTGCGAAGGCTCCCGCCCCTCTTGCGGCTCGTGATGGAACGAGCTTCCTGAGGAGCGCGCGGGGCGAGACGAGGACGAGGTTGGGATGCGGCTTCATGCGAATGTCTCCATCTGGCAGAGGGAGCACGACGGGACCTACGTGGCCGAGCTGAACGGTTACAAGCTCAAGCTCACGTGGAAACCCGAGGCTCCGGGAGAGCGGCGCGGCTTCAAGTGGGAAGCCGAGCAAGAAGGCAAGGAGCCGATCCAATCGGACGAGCTCCACGAGGAGGCCGAGATCGCGATGGCCCAGGCCGAGGCCTTCGCGCAGGGGAAGCTCGCCTCGTAGCGGCGCGGCTCCACGCCTCCGCGCGGGGTCGTGATAGCCTCGTCGGCGCATGACCGCCAAAGCGCTGCGGGACTACGCGCCGGGGGAGCTGCTCGACGGTCGGTTCTTGCTCCTCGAGCGGCTCGGTCGTGGCGGGTTCGGCGACGTCTGGCGCGCCGAGGAGCTGCTCCCGGACGGCGTGCCGCTGCGCACGGTCGCGCTGAAGCTCCTGCAGCGAACGGCGTACGACGCCGCGCACTGGGCCGAGGAAGCGAAGCTGCTCGCCTCGTTCCGGCACCCCTCCCTCGTGACGATCTACGCCGCGGGCGTGCTTCGCGCGCCCGAAGCGGTCCCGTTCGTCGCGATGGAGCTGCTCGAGGGGAAAAACCTCGCGGAGGTCTTGCTCCAGCGAAAGCGCGTGCCGTGGCGGCGCGTGCTCGGCTGGGCGCGCGCGACGGCGGCGGCGCTCGACGTGATCCACGTGCGCGGCGTGGTGCACCTCGATCTCAAGCCGGCGAACCTGTTCGTCTCGAACGACGGCGCGCTCAAGGTGCTCGATTTCGGCATCTCGCGGCGGGCCGGCTCGAAGGCGCCCGAGATCGCGCCGCCAGAGTTTGCCGGCGGGGACGCCGCGGGGCTCGAGACGGCGGCGTTCGTCGCGGCGCAGGACGAGCGATCGTCGCAGCCGACGCGCGCGCAAAGCTCGGGGCGCGCCGTCGTGGGCACGCCGGGGTACATGGCGCCCGAGATCCTCGAGCTCGCCGAGCCCACGCCCGCGGCCGACGCGTACGCCCTCGCCGCGACCATCGTGAAACTCGCGACGGGGCGCATGCCGTACGAGGACGTCGCGGACGAGCCGATGGAGCTGTCCGACGCCGCCGCGATGAGCGCGTGGTGGTCCGATCTGCGCGACGCGACGCTTCGTGGTCGCCTGCGTGATCTCTCGGCCGATCCGGCCGGTCTTCCGCGCGGGCTCGTGGCGCTGCTCGTGCGCCTCCTGTCCGTGGATCCGCTGCAACGAGGGGTGACGCCGGGCAAGCTCGCGGCGCTCTTCGACGAGGCGTGGGAGCGGCCGCACGGCGTGATGGATCCGCCGTACGCAGGGCTCGCGGCGCTGCCGAAGGAGGCCGAGGGACAGCTCTTCGGGCGGGATGACGACGTCGCGCGGCTCGGTCGTGAGCTCGCGTTCGAGCCGGTCGTGGTGTTGTATGGGCCGCGCGGGGCGGGGAAGTCTTCCCTCGCGTGGGCGGGCCTCGTCCCGCACCTCGCGCGCGCCGCGGTGGACGGCAAGGACGACTGGATCGCCGTGGCCGTTCGTCCCGGCGAGGATCCCGATCACGCGCTCGACGCGGCGCTCGGCACCGTCGACGCGGCGCTCGTGGGCGCTTCCTCCGCGGAGGTCTCGCGTCATGCGGCGAGCTCGTCCGTGGGGCTCGTGCTGCTCGTCGATCCGCTCGAAGACGCGCTCTCCGCGCCGGAAGGCACGAACACGCGGCTCGCTCGGCTCCTCGCGGATCTCGCCGAGGGCGGCGAGCGGCCGGGCCTGCGCGTGCTCGCGACGCTCGGGGAAACATACGTCGCGAACCTGGCGGATCCCGCGGCCCCCTTCGCGTCCCTGCGCGCCGCGCTCCGCTTCGTGGGGCCGCCGCCGGCCGCGGCCGTGCACGACATCGTGACGGGGCCGGCGCGGATCGCAGGCGTGCGGATGATCGGCGCCGACGCGATCGTCGCCGACGTGCAGCGCGAGCTCCGCGGCGCGGATGATCGTTTGCCGCTCGTCGCGCTCGCGCTCGCCGCGTTCTGGGACAAACGCGTGCTCTCCGCGGAGAAGTGGCGCGCGCTCGGCGGCCTCGTCGGCGCGCTCGCCAAGCACGCCGAGAAGCTCCTGGCCTCGCTCGACGACGCTCAGCGCGGGATCGCGATCGAGGCGGTGCTGCGGCTCTCCACGACCGATCACAAGCCTGTCCGCTGGGACGAGGACGAGCTCGTGTCGGTCCTCGGCGAGGACACGGCGCTCGTGCGACGCGTGATCACGCGCCTCGAACGCGAGGGCCTGCTCCGGCGGCGCGACGGCCGCGTCGAGCTCTCGCACCCCTCGATTGCCGTGGTCCCGCGGATCGAGCTGGTCCGCAGCCGCGAGGCCGAGCGGCTCGTCTTGCTCGAGCGGCTCCGCGACGCGGCGATCGCCTGGGATCGGGCGGCTTACCACCCGGACTTCCTGCTCACGGGCTGGCTCTTCGAGGAAGTCGAGCGCAGGCCCACCTGGACGCGCGGCTTGCTCACCACGCTCGAACGCCAGCTCGTCGAGAGGAGCCGGCGCCTCGCGCGGCGGCGCAAGATCCTGAAGGGCGCCTCGATCGTCCTCTTGCTCGCGATCGTCCTCGGCGCCGCCGCGCTGAAGCGCGCGATGGACGAGCAGCAAGCGCGCGCCGAGCGAGCGCGCGTCGAGGCGGAGGAGCGCGCCTACGTCGCCGAGGTCCTCTTCCGATCACGCCGCGTCGACGACCCGTACCATCGCGCGGCCTGGATCGCGGAGGCCATCGAGTTCGGCGCGGAGGATCCGGCGCTCCCGCTCGATCTGCTCCGCGCGGGCACGGGCTTGCCGCGCGCGCAGTTCCTCACGCTCGAACCCTCGACGAACCCCGCGTTCCCCTGGGACGATCGATGGCTCGTCGCGACGCAGGGCCAGACGCGCCTCGTCGTCGTCGATCTCCGCTTCGACCCCTTCTATCAGGCCACGCCGCCCGACGGCGCCGAGCCGACCGCGGCCGCGGAGCTGCATCCGCGCGCGCTCGTCGTGCGCCCCCACGACGCTCCGTTCGTCGAGCGTGTCCCGCTCCCCTTCGACACTGCGCTCGCGACGCGCTCCGTCACCGGCGAGGTGCGCATCTTCCGGCTTCGTCCCGACGGTGAGGTCATGCTCGCGGCCATCGCGCCGCGTCGTTGCACGGGCGCGCTCGAGGCCGCGGACGCGGCGCCCGTGCTGGCTTGTGCCTCGGAGAACGGCTTGCTCCGCTGGGATCTCCGCCGCTCCGGCGAAGTCGAAATGCATCCGTTCCAGGGCATCGTGCTCGACGTCTCGCCGGACGGCTCGCTCGTCGCGGCCGCGTCCGGCTCGAAGCTCGTGATCTGGCGTCCGGCCGACGGCAGCATCACGGAGGTCAAGCCGACGAGCGCGGTCGTCCTCGCGCGTTTCGGCCCGCGCGAGCCCTTGCTCGCCCTCGCCGAGCATGGCGCCTTCGAGATCGTCGATCCTGCGCGGCCCGAGGCTCCGCTCTTCCGCGGCCCCAGCGTCGAGGCGCCCTCGTTCCTGCGCTGGGACGAAGGCGGCCTCGACCTCGCGGTCTGCGGCACCGATCCCACCGGCCCCGACAAGTCGATCATCGGCCGCTTCCACTACCTCCGCCCCGGCGGCCGCGCGCCCGGCGACGCGCTGCCCAAAGGCGCTCCTTGCTCGCCTGCGCCGCGCCCCAGGCGCCCCACGCCCATCACCTCGCCCGACGAGGTCCCCGCGTTCGCGCGTGTCCCCATCGGCCCGCGGGATCTCCTCGGCGGCCATCGCCTGGAGAACGGCCACGTCGTGACGGGCGACCTCGTCCTGCTCTCCGGCGCGACCGGCGCGATCGACGCGCTCGTCCGCTTCCGCGCCGCCGATGGCCCCGCGCCCTCGTCGACGAGCTCGGTGCGCGCCGTGGTCCGCGAGAGCAACGACGTCGTCGCGTTCCAGGTCGACGACGAGGTCCGCTTCTATCGCGTCGCCGACGGCAAGCGCGAGCTTGGCCGCAAGGGCAACTTGCTGCGCCGTTGCCAGGACGGTCGCGTCGCCGCGTGGGAGCATGAAGGCGAGGCTTGGCACGTGTTCGATGCCCGCAGCGGCGCGACCATCGGAAACGTCGCCCACGAGCCTGGCCTCGTCCTCGCCGTCGACGCGGTTTGCCGCATGCTCTACACGCAGCGGCTCGACGGGGCGATCGTGGCGACGCCTCTCGACGGTGCTTCGCTTGCCGCGCCCCGCGTGATCGCTTCGGCGGACGGCTACGTGTACGACGTGCGCCCGAGCGCGGCGCGCGGCGCGGTTGGCGCGGGCGTTTGGATCGCGGTGAGCTCTGGCGCGCTTGCGCGGATCGACGAGGCCACGTCGGAGGTCCGTGTCCTCGGGTATGCGAGCCCGCGCGCGACGGCGCTCGGCGACGGACCTTCGCCGGGGGAGCTCGTCTATGCGGACGACACGGGGGTCGTCGTCCTCCGCGCGCGTGGGCCGGAACGCCTCCTCGAAGCTTCGGGCGCCACTGTCTGGGAGGACGTCTCCGTCGCGCCTGATGGCCGCTCCATGCTCCTCCTCTCGGCTGATCGCGTGGCTGCGCTCGACGTTGCGCGCCGCGAGATCGTGGGCAGCATGCCGCTCCGGGGTCGCACGCGGTTCGTGCCTTGGGATGCGGGGGGATCGGTGCTCGTGTGGTCGTTTGATCGGCCGGGGGGCGTGGAGGGCGAGATCATCCCTCGGGGCCGGCCGCTTGCGGACGCGGTCGGGCGGACGTTATCGAACTTGCGCGTCGATCGCGGCCGACTCGACCTTCAACAGTGATCGCCGGCCACGGCCCTGCGTGCATCGACCGCATCGCGGTCGATGCACCCTTGGTCCAGGGCTGCGCCCTGGTTCGGGTCCAGGGGCGAACAGCCCCTGGTCGGGCCCGGGGTGAAACCCCGGCGCGACGCCGTGAAACACCCTCCTCAGGACACGCCGATCAGCTCGACCTCGAAGACGAGCGTCGAGTTCGGCGGGATGAGCCCTGGGAACCCGCGCTCGCCGTAGGCCAGGTGCCCTGGGATCGTGAGCTTCCGGATCTCGCCCACCTTCATCCCGGCCACGCCTTGGTCCCAGCCCTTGATCACCTGCCCGGCGCCGAGCTGGAACTGGAAGGGCTGGCCCCGATCGCGAGAGCTGTCGAACTTCTTACCGTTCGTGAGCGTGCCCACGTAGTGTACCTGGACCTTGTGTCCGGCCTTGGCTTCTGCGCCGTGTCCTGCTTGGAGCGTCTCGATTTCGAGTTCACCGGTCGCCATGTCGATTCTCCTCTCTTCTTCCGTGGTTGGCCGGTATTCGACCGGCCTCTGGGGCGCTCGTCAAGCGAATCGAGCTTACCCTGCCGCGGGGCGTGCTGTCTTTTTCCGACCTTGCTCGATTCCAGGTGCGCGGCGGGCTCGCGGGCGCGGTAGGATCCTCGGTTATGAGCGATCAGAAGAGGGGACGTATCGCGCTCGTCACGGGCGGCGCGGTGCGTGTGGGGCGGACGATCGTCGAGGCGCTCGTCGATGACGGATACGAGGTCCTCATTCATTATGCGGCGAGCGAGGAGAGCGCGCGCGGGGCGCGGGAGCACTTCCTTTCGCGTGGCGCGCGCGTCGAGCTCTGCCGGGCTGATCTCTCCGATCGAACGGGGGTGAGCGCCCTTGCTGCCCGGGCGCGCAGGTTCGGCGCGGGCAAACTCGACCTCCTCGTGCACAACGCCGCCCATTTCGAGCGTGTTTCTCCGGACGCGCTCGACGCGGGCGCCTGGGATCGGGCCATGGCGCTCAACGCGACGGCACCTTATTTGCTCACGCTCGCGCTCGCGGCGGAGCTCCGGGCTGTGCGCGGGTCCGTCGTGGCGATCGGCTGCGTCAGCGCGGAAAGGCCGTGCGAGCATTACATCCCGTATTCGATCTCCAAGGCCGCGCTCGTCTCGGCCATGCGGGGCCTCTCCCTCGCGCTCGCGCCCGACGTACGTGTGAACGTGGTTTCGCCGGGCACGGTCCTCCCGCCTGCGGATGTCGACGACGAGGGGCGCGAGCGGCTCTGCCGGACGATACCGCTCGGGCGGATCGGCGATCCTGGGGATGTCGCGCGGGCGGTGGTGTTTTTTGCGAAAAACCACTTCGTGACGGGGCAGGTGCTCGCCGTGGACGGTGGACGTTCGATTGTTTGAGGGTTCGTCGAGGCTGGATCATACGCCGTTTTTCCGAATTACCTCACCCAGCGGTTTTTCCGTTCCATGTTAGGTTTCCCCTTCATGAGAACCGATTTCCGCCTCGCCATACCGATGACGCTGTTGCTGGCCGCGTGTGGGGAGGATCCTCCGGTGACCGAGGTCCCCGAGGTGGCCGAGGATCTCTCATTTCCCGAGGGATTTCTCTTCGGAACTGCGATCGGCGGGTTCCAGGCCGACATGGGGTGCCCGACGCCCGGCCTCGCTGGTTGCGTCGATAACGGATCGGATTGGTATGCGTTCGCCACCTCGTCCGAAACGATGCACTCTGCCATGACATACCTGTCCGGGCAGGATCCGGCCGTCGTCGGCCCGGGCTTCTGGGAGCTCCACGAGCTGGATCTCGACCGCGCGCAGGGGGAGCTCCACAATGGGGCATTCCGCTTCAGCATCGAATGGAGTCGCATCTTTCCCGGGCCGACCGATGGCATCACGGGTTACGAGGCATTACGCTCCGTCGCGAACGAGGCGGCGATCGCGCATTATCATGCGATGCTGAACGGGCTGCGGGTGCGTGGGATGTCCCCCATCGTGACCTTGAATCACGGTACGCTCCCTGCGTGGATTCACGACGCCGTCGGGTGCCACCTGAACCTCGCCACGTGTTCGCCGCGGGGATGGCTCGATCGGGAGCGAACCGTCGCGGAGATCGCCAAGTATGCGGGGTTCGTCGCGCGGGAGTTCGGCGCGGACGTCGATCGCTGGGCCACGCTGGACGAGCCTTTTGCGGTCCTCCTGTCCGGTTATCTCGCGCCGAGCGCCGAGCGCAGCCATCCGCCGGCCGTCGCGCTCGCGTCGGGCGCGGTGAAAGACGTGTTCGTCGCGCTCGTCGAGGCGCACGCGCGCATGTACGACGCGGTGAAAGAGAACGACACGGCCGACGCCGACGGCGATGGAATGCCCTCCGACATCGGCCTCGTGTATGCAATGACCCCCGCTTCCCCGGCCGATCCGAAGAGCGCGCTCGACGTGAAGGCGGCCGAGAACATGTTTTACCTTTACAACTGGGCTTATCTCGATGCGGTCGCGAACGGGGAGCTCGACGCGGAGCTCGCGGGCAAAGGAGCGCGGCGCGCCGATCTCGAGGGCCGCATGGATTGGCTCGGCATCAATTATGGTACACGCGCGACGGTCCGGGGCACGAGCCTGCCCCTTTTGCTGGAGGTCACGCCGCTCGGCACGTTCGATCCGCTGGACGTGCGCCGCGGGGAGGTCGATCCCGAGGGCCTTCACGACATGCTGGAGCTCGCCCATCGCAAATATGGATTGCCCCTCTACGTGACGGGCAACGGGCTCGATCACCCTCTCGACGACGAGGACGCGGGCCCGAGCTTCCTCGTCCGTCACCTCGCCTGGGCGAGCCGCGCGATGCAGGAAGGGATCGACCTGCGCGGCTACTTCTTCTGGAGCCTCGTCGACGATTACGAGTGGAACCAGGGCATGACCCCGCGCTTCGGGCTTTACGCGGTCGACGCGTCCGATCCGCAGAAGAACCGCACCCCGCGCAAGACGGCCGAGACCTATGGCATCATCGCCGAGGAGCGCCGGATCCCGCCCGAGCTCCTCGTGGCGTATCCGGCGCCGCGATGAGGGCCCGGCCACCATCCGGACCCTTCGCAGCAAACGCCCCATCCGGGGCCGGGCGCGTTAAGATGAGGCGTGCTCCACGCCTCGCCCCGCTCTCCCCACCTCGAAGGCGCCCGCGCGCGGGGACGTGGCCGATGAGCCTCGTCGCGCAGAAACTCCGGGCTGCCACCGTCGATCCGGCCGAGCCTCGCCTCGACGGCCCCGTCGTGCGCATCCGCGCGCGTTTCGGCAAGACCTGGGCGGCTTCGGGCACCGGGTTCTTCATCGCCGACTGGCTCTCCTCGATCGTCACGGCCCGGCATGTCGTCGCGCTCGCGGACGGCGCGGCGCCCGCGGAGGTCTTGGTGCGCGTCCTCGCCGGCGGGCGCTGGGTCGAGCTCGAGGCCGTGGCCGTCGCGTATCCGTCGGGCGGCGTCGCGGCCGACGACGTGGCCATCGTCCGCGTGAACGCGCGGTGCTCGAGCGCCCTGCGCATGGCCACGCTCGACGCGCCCGTCGCCGGCCAGGTATGGGGGTATCCGCTCGGGAACGAGGCGCCGCGCGCGCCTCTCGTCGTGCCGGCGAAGGTGCGGCCGAGCGAGGGGAAGGTCGTGCTCGATCGCCAGGGCCGCATCGGCATGAGCGGCGGGCCCGTGGTCGCCGTCGTCGGCGACGGGCCGCCCACTGCGGTCGTCGGCATTTACCTCGGACCTGCCCCGAATGGCGGTGGAAGGGCGCAGGCCCTCGCCGCCCCGTCGGTGCTCGCCAGCATGGAAGCCGCGATGGGTTGCGCTTGATTCTTTGCAAAGAGACGCCATGAGGACGAGGACCAAATCATCGATCGTCGGATTCGGGCTCGCGCTTTTGGCCTTGGTCCCGCTCGCGGACGCGAGCGCCCAGGTCACGCCCGTCGTCGTCCCCTCGGATCAGCTCCCGCCGCCCCCGACCCCGGCGCCTTCCGCGCAAGCCGTGACGTCGCCCGCGGCGACCCCGATCGCGCCTCAGGGCGACGCGGGGGATCCCATTCAGGTTCACGTGGGCCGGGTCGACGCCCTCGCCTCGTTCGCGCGCGCTTTGCGGGCCACCTGCGCGGCGCCGGCGAGCGACGATCCCAAAGCCGCGCTCGAAAAGGCCGCGGCGCGCCTCGTGGCCCAGCGAAAGGGCATCGAGGCCGTCGAATTGCGGCAAAAGAAGCTGGAGCAAGAGGTCGCGGCAAAACCTTTCGATGGGCGTACGAACGCGACGCTGGAGGCAACGAAACGCGAACGGAAAGCCATCGAGGACGCCGCGCGGCGGGAGGTCGCGGGCAGGCTCGACGAGCCCGCGCGTAGCCTCACGGGCCTGCGCGTCGATCTCTGCGCCGAGCTTTGCGCCGGCGGGGATACGGCCGCGTCGCCGGTCAACCTTTGCGCTTTCTCGGCGCCCGCGCTCGCGAATGCGGCCGTCATCGCGGATCAACGCAGTGTCGAGGCCGTCGCGCGGTACGTATCCCGTAAATTCGAGCCGATCCGCGTCGTCCTCGCGGATCGCAGCGTGCTTTCCCTCGCCGAGATCGGCGATGCGGACCCGCTGCTCGCCCGCCGATATCCCCTTCTCGACGTGCCCGCCGCGGCGATGCGTGTCTTCACCGTGCAGCACACCGGCCTCGAAGTCGCCGCCTTCACGGCCGCCACGCTCGACGTCGGCGTCCGCGCGCTCGCGAGCTTCGTCGGCGATCGGGCCCGGCGCGAGGCGCTCGTGTGGTTCCTCGAGCGATTGCACGAAGACGCCTGCGGCCCCGCGATGACGCCCGCCGGCGCGCAGGGGGATTCGTACCGGGAGATCCGGTCCTTCTGGCTCCCGACGACCTGCGCGCTCTCCACGCGCCGCCTCGATTTCGCGCAATATGGCGGCGGCGAGAGCTTGCTCGGCGCGCTGCGCGGCGCCGTCGCCTCCGATGTGAAGAACTGGCCCGGCGTCGCCCTCGGCCTCGGCTTCGGCGCGTCGTTGTGGGCGGACGTGAACCTCGCCGGAAACCTATTTTCGTGCGCGGATGACCCGACCGCTCCGGTGATCTGCGATGCCGGCGCGCCCGATCGCGTCACCTGCCAGGCCCGCGCCCAGCGGCGGCTCGTTTGCGGCGCGGAAGTACGCCTGCGCGGGGCCGCATCCAAGCTCGTCTCCGATCTCTCGACCGGCGCGAATGCCGCCCTGAGCCTCTCCCATTTCGGCGACGAGCTCGACGGCGCGAACGGATATCGCCTCTTTCGCAATACGCCGCGGCGGCTCTTCAGCCAGCGCCTCGAAGTCGCGGCGTGCGCTGCATCTCTCCCGCACGTCTTCCAGGAATACGGCGAGCTCGTCCGCCAGACCCGCCCCGGCCGAGCGGAGGAGACCGAGGCGCTCCTGCTCGCCGCGCTCACCACGTCCCCCGCGTGTTTCACCCTCGTCGGCCGAGGTTTTTCCCGGAACGATTGCCCCGCATTTTCCGCGAGCACCGACGCGACCGGATCCCACGCGTGTCACCGCAAAGACCCGGCCACCTCTGGCGACGTGGACGCGGCGCTCTTTTCGTCGCTCGAAGCCACGGCGCCCCTCGAAAAACTCTCGACGATCGCGCGCTGGTCGAATTTCGTGCGTTTTCCCGCGGCCGAGATCGGCACCCGCTGGAGCGCCGTCCTCACGGCCTTCGACGCCTATCGTGCTGCCGCCGAAGCGCTCCGAACCACGGTCGATCCGAAGCTCGTGAGCCCGCCGGCCCTGCAGATCGGCGTCGACGTCGACGGGAAGAAGATCGGCGAGATCGTGCGGGCCCTCGAAGCGTACGCTCGCGACACGTCACGCTTGGCAAGCCAAACCAATTCGTTCGCCCTCCAGCGCGCCGCCGTCGTCCTCGCCCGCGCGTCGCTCGATCTCGCGCTCGCCTTCGTCGCGGCCGGCGAGCAGCTCTCCGAGGCCGTCTCGTTTCCCGGCCTCTGCAAGGCCGCCACCTGTTCGACCGGCGAGATCACGCCGATCTTCGTCGCGGCGCGGGCCGATCTCGCGCGCCTCGCGGCGAGCCTCGAGACCCTCGAGGCCGCGCTCGCCGAGGACTGGGGCCGCGTCGTCGCGCGGGTCATCGCGGCCGCGCGGGCCGACCTCGAGCGCATGTGCCAGGACGAGGAGTGCAAGAAGCTCTGCGCGGCGGGGAAGGGGCCTTGCCGCCCCCTCGACGCCATCGCGCGAAACAGCGGCCTCTTCGCGACGATTGCGTTCGAGTCCGACCCCTCGCGTATCGCCGAGGCCCTCGACGCGGCGGCCATGCCCATCGGCGGCTGGCGACGGAAAAACACGCCCGGCGCGACCACGATCTCGCTCGGCGCATTCCCGGGCATGTTCGTCGGCGGCGAGCTGCGCTTCGGCACCTACGGGACCACCACCGAGCGCGGCGGCGTGCCACACGTCGTCGCGCCGACCCTGGCCATGCCGATCGGCCTCGATTTCGCGACCGGCCGCGGTGATTACAACCTCGGCGCCTTCATCTCGTTGATCGATCCGGCGGCCTACCTGCAATACGACGTCGAAGAGGCCGGCCGTCTGCCCGGGGCGCAGCTCCTCACGTTGCTCGCGCCTGGCGTGTATCTGCGCGCGGGCCTGTTCGACAGCCCCTTCAACCTCGGCGTGTACGGCGTGCTCCGGCCCGGACTCCGCGCGTGGGAGTCCGGGCTCAGCATGCCGGGCGCGCACGCCTTGCAGTTCGGCGTGGCCGCGAGCGTGGACGTCACGCTCTTCGATCTCTTCACGGGCCGAGCCGCGGATTGATTACCACGGAATGGGATCGCCGCGGAAATGGTAGAAGCCGCCCGATTCGGCGCGGGACAGGCGATCGACGAGCTTCATGATGCCGGTGACCGACTCCTCGACGGACATCGGCGCGTCCGGCCCGCCCATATCGGTCTTCACCCAGTCCGGGTGGAGGGCGACGACCGTGAAATCCTCGCCCCGCAGGTCGATCGCCATCGATTTCGTGGCCATGTTCAGCCCCGCCTTCGACGTGCGATAGGCGTACGCCCCGCCGTCCGTGTTCTCGGCGATGGAGCCCATGCGGCTCGACATGTTCACGACTTTGCGCACCGAGCTCTTCCGGAGGTGCGGGAGCAGCGCCGACGTGACGCGCAGCGCTCCCACGGCGTTCGTGTCGAAGGTCCGCGTCACGTCCTCGAAATCGAGGTCCTCGAGTGAAAGCCATTTGCCCATCACGCCCGCATTGTTGATGAGCACGTCCACCGCCACGTCGCCGATCGCGGCGGCGAAGGCCCGCACGCTCGTATCGTCCGCGACGTCGCAGGCGAACACCCGCAGCCGCCCGCCCGCTCCCTGGCCGAGCGCGGCGAGATCGTGGGCGGATTCGGGGTTTCGGACACCGGCGTCGACGTGGTCGCCGCGCTCCAGATACCTACGGGCGAGCTCGAGGCCGATGCCTCGGTTCGCTCCAGTGATCACGACTCGCATGCCGTGGGGTCTAGCACGGCTTCTCCGTCATTTCCCGATCGATTTGCAGCAGCGAAAACCGAGGTGGTAATTGCCGTGGCTGTTGGGATCCGTCACGCGAGTGCCGTGCCAGTCGGGCGCGCGCCACCGGCAATCGTCCGGGTGCGCCTCGAAGTCCGAGAAGATGAACCAGCTCCCTTTCATCTCGGTCTGACCCGTGCCCCCGTGGCTCGTCATCTCCTCGGGGCGGAGCGGTAAGTTCATGTGCTCGGCCACGTTCCCATGCTGATCGTACACGCCGAACGGGCTCTTGCACTCCGGGAACGATCCAGCCGGGAACGAATTCGTCCCGCAGCGCTTCCATCCGCTCGACGTGCACCCCTTCGTCTTGCGGCTCTTCGTCGCGCACTTCGAATGGTCCTTCTCGCGCCCGTACGCCCAGACGATCTCCCGATCGCGGTTGTGCAGATCCTTCGATTCCTTGCGCGGCTTGCCGAACGAATACTCGACCTCCGGCGCGTGCACCGCGCCCGCGCACGCGCCCTCCCATTCGTGCGCGTCGCAGAGCCTCTTTCCGATCGCCGCGCAGAGCTCGGCCGCCTCCTTCGCCGTCGGGCCCGTGACCGGGTGCTCGCACGGAATGCCGGGAAACTCGTACCGATCGATACAGACCCGCGCGTCCGCCTCCTTTTCGCCGGCGAGCGCGTCGTAGATCGGCGTCATGAACGGCGCGCCGCACGCGGGTTCGTCCTGCTCGAATCCCCCGGCCGTGTTCCGCGCTTCGCGGCATTCCTTGCGGGTCATCGGGTATTTCGTGACCTTGGGGTTGCCCTGGCCGAGCACCGGCGATCGATCGAAAATGGCGCGCACCGCGGCCATTTGCTCGTCCGTGACGTGGAGCATCGAGACCATGCGCCGGAAGAGCGCCTCGCGTTGCTGCTCGATCGTGTCCGGATACAGCTCTTCATCCGGCATCGGCGGCAGGGGCGCGAATACCTTCGGGGCGGGCGGCGCGGGCTCCTTTGCGGGAGGCGCGGGCGCGGCGCTCACGGAGGCGGGCGGGGCGGCGAGGGACGAGGCCGGCGCGGCTTCGTTCTCGCTGCTCTCGGCGGACGAGCACGCGGCGAGGGCCGAGGCGAGGAGCGCAGGGGCGGCGCGGCGGATCGAGGACACGACGAGGGGCGACATGCGGCACGAAGGACGCGTGGGCGGCGCGGAGATCTTCCCGGGAGCCACGGCGGGCAAGCTATACCCCGAGCCGCGCCGCTCGTCACGGGACGTCGAGGTCGAGCACGAGCATCGTCACGAGCGAGGTCCCGCGGCCCTTCACGTTCGCGACCGAGACTTTGTACGTGTGCCCTTTCGTGGGTTCGAGCGCGACGACGGGCGCCGCGTCGTCGGCATCGTCGCGGCCCGCGATCTCGTTCGTCGTCGCGTCGAGGACCTCTAGATTCACGTCGTCGGCCGCTGCATCGGCGCCCGCGAGGATCACGCTGAGCGGCGCTTCGAGCTCGAGTCCGCCCGTCCGTATGTTCTCCTCCTCGGCGAGGATCGTTCCGAAGAACGACCACTCGCCGTCGGCGTGGAACGCGAGGCCCTGCGAGCCCTTCATCCGCCGCGCGACGAGGTGCGAGGCCTGCGCCGCATTCGAGAGGGTGCGGCCGAAGGACTCGACGAAACGGTTCACCGGGATCGAGAGGCCTCCCTCGCGCATGATCGCGACGACGCCAAACCCGCCGCCTTCGCCTTTTTTCGCGTTCGCCAGGCGAATGCGGTATTTGCCCTCCTTCGGCGGCGTGAGCTCGACGACTGGCTGCGCGTCATCCATCGTATCGGCCGCGACGACCCTGCCTTCGGGGCTCTCCACGGCGAGGTCGAGATCCTCCACGCCATCCGAGCCTCCGCCGAGGATGACGTACCTCACGCCGGCCCGGAGCGGGCGCGTGACCGATACCTCGCGTCCATTTTCGAGGAAGGCGCCGAGCACACAAGAGGCGTCTTCGTCGAAGCCGAAGCGCGATTGCTGCTCGAACCGTTGCGCGGCGCCCGTCACGCGTCCGACGGCCTGGGTCATGAATCGGCCGGGCCGCCAGGCGGATTTTTCGTCGTCCTCCGCGTTCGTTGGCTCGGAGGGCGTCTCGGGGGATTGCGCGGGCGGCGTGGCCGGCGCTCGTGGCGAGAGGGGCAGCCCTTCGCTGCTGCCGCCACAACCGGTGAAACAGGCGAAGAGGAGCGGAACGACGGCCCGGTTCATCCGCCACCCGCGCAACAACGGAAGCCCGTATTGTCCTCGGCGGCATCGATGGGCCGCGCGCTCCTCGCATCGCAGCCCATGTACTTTGCCGAGCTCGAAAACGATCCGCCGCGCCGCCGGCACTCGGGGACGCCGCTGTCGCCCGGAATGCAGGCGTCTTCCCATTCCCACACGTTGCCGCTCATGTCGACGATCCCGGGCGAACCGCCGCCGCAGTCCGGCAGCACGAACGCCACGAGCGGCGCCCCGTACTTCGCGTCGGCGCCATTGCACGCGTTCGGATCGTACGTCGAACCGTAGGGAAACGGCATCGCACCGCCGTGCGTGCACGCGCTGAACCACTGGCTCTGCGCTGGATCGTCGTGCCCGAAATAAGGCGTGGGCCCGCCGGTGATGCGCCCGCAGAGGTGTTTTCCGAAGGCCGCGCAGAAAGCGACCGCGTCGCAGAAATCCACGTTCACGACGGGATAGTCGTTCTTCGGCGGCGGCCCCGGTGCAGGGACGAACGTCGTGTTCCCGGCGCAATCGGGGCGCTGCCCGCTCGTGTCCGGGGACGTCTCGAGCCACGCCGCATACTGCGCGTTCGTCACCTCGATCGTGTCGATGCAATACGCCCGGCCGTCCCAGCCGCCGAGCGCGACCATGGGCGAGGTCCCGGGGACGTCGGGGCACGTCAAGGCGCCCGCGTCGTCGACGAACACGCCCGTCGTCCCGCCGCTCGATTCGGTCCCGCCCTCGCAGCCCGCGACGGCGGCGACCAGCCCGAGCGTGGAGGCCACGAAGCTCAATCGGCGCAGCATCGGAAGCCCGTGTTCGCCTCGGCGGCGTTCCGCGGCCGCGCGCTCGAGACATCACAATCGACGTTGTCGGCCGAGCTCGAAAAGGATCCGCCGCGGCGACGACAAGTGTCCACGCCGGCGTCGCCGGGGATGCACGAATCCTCCCATTCCCACACGTTGCCGCTCATGTCGACGAGCCCCTCGAACCCGCCCTCGCAGCCCGGGAGCGTGCCCACGGGCAAAATCGCGCCGTAGGCCGCGTCTTTCACGTTGCAGGCATTCGCGTCGTAGGCCTGTCCATACGGATACGCTCGCGTGCCGCCGTGGCTGCACGCGCTGTACCATTGGTTCCGCGAGGCGTCGTCGTCCGCGAGATACGGCGCCGGGCCGCCGCCGATGCGGCCGCAGAGGCGCTTGCCCGCGGCCTTGCAAAACGCGAAGGCGTCACACCAATCGACGGATCCGACCGGGTAATCGTCCTTCGCCGGGACGCCGGTGGAAGGCGTGAAAGAGAGGTTCGAGGCGCAGGCCGAGCTCTGGCCCGCGACGCTCGGGTTCGTTTCGAGCCAGGTCGCGTAATGCGTGTTCGTCACCTCGGTGGCGTCGATGCAATAGGACTTCCCGTCCCAGCCCGGCACCGCGACCATGGCCGGCGTGTTCGCGACCGAGGGGCACGTCTTCGCGCCCGCGTCGTCGATGAACATCCCGCTGCTGCTGGAGCTCGCGGCGCCGCCCATGCCTCCCACGCCGCCCATGCCGCCGGCGCCGCCCATGCCGCCGCTCCCGGCGCCGCCCGTGCCCGCGCCGCCCGTGCCCGAGGTGACCGAGCTTGCGGCGCCGGTGCCCCCGTTACCGCCGTTACCGCCGGAGCCGGTGGAGGAAGAGGACGAGGTGGGTTGTCCAATGACGTCCGGGGGCTCTTGGGAGCCGCAACCCGCGGCGAACTGGCTCGCCGCGACGGCGACGGGCAGGGTGGCGAAGCTGAGGAGCAGGGCACGGCGGAGCAAGTCTCTGCGCATCGATCCCTCGCGCTGCAAAAGCATACGGCGAAGTACGATGGATAGCCCATCGGCGACGCGGAGAGAAGGGCTCGTCCGGAAAGAAGGAGGGCCCAGGCGGGCCCTCCTCGGGAAGGGTGGGCGTCAGGGGATGACGCTGAGGATGGGCAGCTCGGTGAACTCGAACGACAGGCCGCCGTTCGCGCCGGCGCCATTGAGGTCGCAGTAGGTCCAGCTCGCCCCGGCGTTGTGGCTGAAGCGATAGACGTAGCGGTAGGTGCCGGGCGTCGCGGGCGCGGTGAGCGTCGCCTGGTATTCGTCGTCGTTGCCCACCTGGACGTTGAACGTCGCCGGGACGAACGTGTACCCGCTCTGCGTGGTCGGGTTCACGTTCGCGGGGCCGAACCCGAGCTGGGCCACGATGGCGGCATTCGCGCCGGCCGCCTCCGTGAGGCCGGCGTCGTAGACGTGACCGTAGATCGTCTCGCTCATTTGACCGGCGGCCACGGTGGTGCTCGCCGGGAACTGGATCTTGCAATAATCGATTTCCGTCGCGTCGTCCGACTCGTTCACCGTCCCCACGAGGGGGCAGGTACAAACGAGCGCTGCGCTAGCGTTGTTGCGCGGCGTCGGCGCGTTCGCCGTGAAATCTAGGGAATTTTGGTTCGTGTCCGTGCATCCGGAGCCGAGGCGATGGACGGCGTTCGCTACGGAGGGGGCCGGCGTCGGGCCCGTCCCCTCGTAGAAATTCGCGGTCGTGCCATAACCCACGAGGTCCTGGATCTGCGCGCCTGCCGGATTGGCGCCCGAGAGCGGAGTCGTCGTGTTGACGAGGGCCACCTTGCCAGCAGATTGGCCGATGTTCGTCCCGCTCGATGATTGGGGCGTGGGGAGGGGACTGCCGATCGCGCCGTTCGAGCCGAACTGCACGAGGTAATACCCACCCGCGGGGATCGAGCCAGTCAGGTTCACGGCCTGCCAGCTCGATCCAGTGGCTCCGCCATACTGCACGCTCCAGCCCGCGACGCTCACGGTCGACGCGCCGCGGTTGTGGAGCTCTACGAAATCGTGGGTGAACGGTGCATTGGCGGATCCACCTCCACCGTAGATCTGGCTGATCACGACCGAACCCGTGCACGAGGTCGCCGTCGGCTCCGCCGTCAAGAACCCGTCCACCGACGTGTAAGCGGTGGCGAGCGGCGTGCCCGATGCATTCTTCGCCCCCGTCGTCACGCGGATCTTGTACGCCGTGTAATACGAGAGCGCCGGTGCAGGCACCAGCGTCGCGACCGTGTTGCCCATGCTCATCGTAGGCGCGGCCGACGCGAATCCGAGGCACGACGCAAAATTGTCCGTCGAGATCTGGATCGACCCCGTGCACGCCCCGGTCTCGGTCGTCGCCGTCAGCGTGGCCGGGTTCATGGCGGTGCTGAACGTGACGGCGATCGTCGAGCCAACCGCGACGTCGAACGTCCCGTCGGCCGGCGTCGTGCTGACGACCGTCGGCGCCACCGGCGCGACGCACATCCCCATGCTGTCGCATTGCGTGCCGCCATTCTGGTTGCACGCCGTGCCCGCGGACGCAGGCGGGTTCGACGGCATGCCGTTGTCGCAGACGTCGAGCGTGCACTGGTTACCGTCGATCGGCAGGTCGGCATTGTCGGCCGCGGTCGTCGTGCCGCCCATGCCATTGCAGACGGACGTCGTGCAATCGCCGGGCACCTGCGTCGCGACCGGCGTGCCCGAAGGCGCGTACGTCATGCTGCAGACGCCGGCATTGCAGACCGGCGCGCCACACTCGGTGACCTGGCCGGGGCAATCCGCCGCCACGGAGCACCCGACGCACTGGCCCATGCCGTTGCACTGGTTGCCATTGCCGCAATCCGTGCCCGCCGGCAGATTCGTGTGGGAGACGCCGGTCGCCGGATCGCAGGCGTCGGCCGTGCAAGCGTTGTTGTCGTCGATGGTGACGGGCGTGTGCGAGACGCCGGTCGCCGGATCGCAGGCGTCCGCCGTGCAAGCGTTGTTGTCGTTGATGTTGACGGGTGCGTGCGAAACGCCGGTCACCGGGTCGCAGGCGTCCGTCGTGCAAGCGTTGTTGTCATTGGTGTTGACGGGCGTGTGCGAGACGCCGGTCACCGGATCGCAGGCATCGGCCGTGCAAGCGTTGTTGTCGTCGAGGGTGACGGGCGCGTGCGAAATGCCGGTCACCGGGTCGCACGCGTCGGTCGTGCAGGCGTTGTTGTCGTTGATGTTGACCGGGTTCTGGACCGGCCCATTCGTCGGATCACACGCCGCCACCGTGCAGGCATTGTTATCGTCGGCCGGCAGATCCGTGGCGTCGTCCGCGGCCACGATGTTGCCATTGCCGTCGCACACGTCATGCTTGCAATCGCCGTCCGTCGGATCTCCCGCGGCGGTCCCTTGTGCCGCGTTATTGACGCCGCAAGCGCCCGACGTGCAGGTGCGCGTCTGGCAGGCCGTATCCTGACCCTGGCAATCGTTCGCGGTCACGCAGCCGACGCACGCGCCCATTCCGTTGCAGAACAGGTTCATGCTGGCGCCGCACGCCGCGCCGGACATCACGTTCGTGTGGGTCGGCACGCCGTTCGAGCAGGAATCGTTCGTGCATTCGTTGGTGTCGTCGGGCAGATCGGCGTCGTCGTTGACGGTCGTGTCCACGCCCTGGACGCAGAGCTGCTGCTTGCAATCCCCGATCGCGGGCGTGACGCCCGGGGTGGGGACGCCGTCGAGGTCCGTGTTCAGGCACGTGCCCGCCGCCACATTGCAGACATCGTCCGTACACGGGTTCGAATCGTCGCACGATTCATTCGTGGTGCATCCGGCGCTGCCGCCCATACCGCCGGCGCCGCCCATTCCACCGGCGCCGCCCATTCCGCCGGCGCCGCCCATTCCACCGGCGCCGCCCATGCCGCCCATACCGCCGGTACCACCCATACCGCCGGTACCACCCATACCCCCGACACCGCCCATCCCGCCGGTACCACCCATACCGCCGGTGCCGCCCATACCCCCGACACCGCCCATGCCGCCGGTGCCGCCCATACCCCCGACACCACCCATGCCGCCGGTGCCGCCCATACCGCCGGTGCCACCCATACCGCCGGTACCGCCCATACCGCCGGTGCCGCCCATACCCCCGACACCGCCCATGCCGCCCGAGCCCGGGCCCATCCCGCCGGAGCCGGGGCCCATCCCGCCAACGCCGCCGGTGCCCCCCGTGCCGGCGCCCGGCGACTGGTCGATCTGGCTCCGATCCACCGACGCGATGATCTCACACCCCGTGCCGGTCGAAAGGAGGGCGAATGCCATCAAGGTCAGCTTCGTGGTCCTGCGCATGTTTGTCCCTCTCCGTACCGCGTCTACCACGGAGGCCGGTCGGGACGAACGCAAAACCAGAGATGGCCCGGGCGGCTTCACCCGAACGTCGCGCGGCAAGGACGAACCCCCACATGTCCCCGGTGAAACCTGCTCGGAGCCAGGTTTTTGGCGGTATAAAGTGTGACAAACTTAACGGACGAGGGTTGGTCGCGGATGTTTTCGCGCGCCGTCCTCGAACCGCCCGGTTTTTTCGGTGAGGTGGATGCGATAAAGGTGCGCGTCGGGGTGAACCGCGCCCTGGCGATGCGGGCCGAGCGGGCCGCGCGCCGTCTCGCTCGCCTCGCGCGAGAAATAACGCTCGAGGAGGACCTGCAGCGCATGCGCGGCGTCCGGCCCCGTGAGCTCCTCGAACGTGCCCCACGCGATCACGCTGCGCCAGTGCGCGGGCCCGTCGATCTTCTCGACCTCGACGCAGACCTCCGGGTTTTCGCGCATCATCGCGAGCTTCAACCCCTCCGCCGTGTGGCCGTAGACGTAGTCGTCTTCGTACGCGTACGTGATGGGCACGACGTATGTCCGGCCACCCGCATGGCAGCCGAGGTGGGCGATCATTTCGGTCCGGAGGACCCGTTCGATCTCGTCTGGGCTGAGCTTGCCGACCATGAGCGTGCGCGCCTCCTCCCTCGCAGGCAGGGCAGCGGGCTCCTTGGGGCTCTGGTGCAAGGACGTCAACGCGCGGCGAGGGCGCCGGCCCAGGCTGCTACGACGCCTGTTCCGGCACCCTCGGCAAGCCCCGCTCGTTCACTCCGCGGCCGGGGCGGGCTCGGCGTCGCCCTTCACGATGCCGCGCGCCCTGAGCCACGCCTTCATGTTCTCGATGGCGAGATACAGGGCAGGGATCACGACCAGCGAGAGGAGCGTCGAGCTCACGACGCCGCCGATGACCGCGATGGCCATCGGCGCGCGGAACTCGCTGCCTTCCCCGTTCGAGAGCGCGGTCGGCAGCATGCCGAGCACCATCGCCGCGCTCGTCATCAGGATCGGGCGGAGCCGCTCCGGACCGGCCTCCAGGATGGCCTGCAGCGGCGTCTCGTTGTTCTCGCGCACGCGCACGATCGCCCGGTCGACGAGCAAGATCGCGTTCTTCGTGACCAGGCCCATGAGCAGGATGATGCCGATCATCGCGCCCATGGCCATCGACGTATCCATCAGGAAGAGCCCCAGAATCGCGCCGACGAGCGCGAGCGGCAGGGTCATCATGATCGTCAGCGGGTGGATGAAGCTCTCGAACTGCGACGCGAGCACGAGGTAGATGAAGATCACCGCGAGCAGGAGCGCCGTCCCCATCGAGGAGTTCGTGTCGTTCATCTGCTCGATCTGCCCGTCGTAGGAGAGCGACGTGCCCTTCGGCTTCTGCAGCGCGTCGATCTTCGGCACGATCTCGCCCACGATCTCGCCGAGCGAGCGGCCCCGCGGCGTCGCCCACACGGCGATCTGCCGCTGCCGATCCTCGCGCTCGATCACCTGCGGGCCCTCGCCCATTTCGAGCCGCGCGACGTCCGAGAGCGCCACGGCGCCCCGCGGTGACCACAACGTCAGCCGCGACAGCTCCGCCGGCGAGGCCCGGTCCTCCTCGCGCATCTGCACCCGGATCGGCACCTCGTCCTTACCCTGGCGGAGCTTGCTCGCCTCCTCGCCCTCGATCGCGGTGCGCAGCGTCATCGCCACCTGCGCCACGCTGATGCCCTGATCGGCCGCGCGCTGTCGGTCCACCTTCACGCGCATTTCGGGCCTGCCGGGCGAGAACTTCACCTGCACGTCCGTCACGCCCGCCGTGGACTTCAGGACGCCCGCGACCTGAGCGGCCAGCGCGCGGATCTCGTCGTACGACTCGCCCCGCACGTTGATCATGATGGGCGCCTGCACGCCCGCGCCCTCCACGAACTCGGGCTCCGTGATGACCACGTTTGCTCCGGGCACGGCCTGCACAATCGCGCGCACGTCGTCCTTGATGGCGTCGAGCGGAATCGTCCGCTCGTGTTTCTTCGTGGTCAGGATGCGGTAGTGCGCCTTGTTCACCTCGCCGTTCGGCCCGAGCGTCACGTAAAGCGTCCTGAGCTGCGGGTGCGCGAGCAGCTTCTTTTCCGCTTCTTGTGATTGCGTGGCGAGCTCGTCGAGCGACGTCCCTGCCGGGAGCTCGATCTCGACCATCATCTCCCCGCGATCCTCCGGGTTGACGAAGTCCGAGCCCATGAGCGCCATGAGCTGCCCCGAGCCGATCAGCGTGCCGAACGCGATGAGCCCGACCACGAGCTTGTGCTTCACGACCCAGCCGAGGACGTCGCGGTAGCTGTCGTCCATCGCGCGGAAGACCCACTCGAATGGCCGCTTCAGCCAGGCGAATGGATCCTTCGCCCCGTGCTCGAGCGATTTCGAGAATCGCGACGAGAGCATCGGATCGAGCGTGAAGGCCACGAACAGCGACACGAGCACCGCGCCCGAGACCGTGAGCCCGAATTGCCGGAAGAACTGGCCCACGATGCCGCCCATGAACGCCACGGGCACGAAGACCGCCACGATCGTCAGCGTCGTCGCGAGCACGCTGAGCGCGATCTCCTTCGTCCCGTTCAGCGCGGCTTCCATGGGTGGTTCGCCGCGCTCCAGGTGCTTGAAGATGTTCTCGCGCACCACGACCGCGTCGTCGATGAGCAGCCCGATCGCCAGCGAAAGGCCGAGCAGCGTCATCATGTTCAGCGTGAAGCCGAGCACGTACATCAGGAAAAACGTCGCCACGACGCTCGTCGGCAGCGCGACTGCGCTGATCAACGTCGAGCGCAGATCCAGCATGAAGATGAGGATGATCAGAATCGCCATCGCACCGCCGAACCAGATGGCGATCTGCACCTCGTGCGCGTTCTCCTCGATGAACGTCGACTGATCCATGATCAGCGACGTCTTGAGATCCTCGGGGAACGTCTTCTCCATCGCCGCGAGCTTCTTCCGCACGCCGTCGCAGATCTCGACCGTGTTGCGCCCGCTCTGCTTGACGACCTCGAAAGCGACGGCTTCCTCGTTATTCACGCGGATGCGCGTGCGCATGTCCTCGAAGCCGTCTTGCACGTCGGCCACGTCCCGCAAGCGCACCGACGAGCCGTCGCGGGCCATCGACACCACGAGATCACGCAGCGTATCCACCGCTTCGAGCTCGCCCATGGCGCGCACGCTGATCTCGCGTGTCCCCTGCTCGTAACGCCCCGCGGGCACCGTCAGGTTCGCGCCCTGGATCGCCGCCACGATCTGCGCGGGTTGCACGCCGAGCGCGTCGATCCGCGCCCGATCCAGGAGAACCTTCACCTCGCGCTCGGCGCCGCCGCGGATGTTCACCGCCGCAACGCCGTCGACCTGCTCGAGGGACGGCCGGATCACGTCATCGGCAAAATTCCGGATCTGGCTCAGCGAGCGTTTGCCGCGGAGCGTGTAGATGAGCACCGGCGCCGCGCCCGTGTCGAGGCGCGAGATCACGGGCTCCTCGATGTCCTTGGGCAGCTTGAAGCGGGCTTGCGCCACGCGTTCGCGCACGAGCTGCGCGGCCTCCTGGATGTCCACGTCGAGCTTGAAGATCACGACCGTGGTCGAGACGCCTTCCCGCGAGAACGTGCGCACGCGGTCGATGCCGTTCAGCGACACGACCGCGTCCTCGATGGGCTTCGAGATCTGCGTCTCGATCTCCGCCGGGCTCGCGCCCGGATAGACGATCGTGACGCTGGCGACGGGGAACGAGACGTCCGGGAAGAGATCCGTGCCGAGGCGCTTGTAGCCCACGACGCCGAGCACGAGCAGCGCCACCGCGACCATCACCGTGAAAACGGGGCGCTTGATGGCGATCGCCGAGAGGTTCATGAGAGGTCCTCGTTACGCCTGGAAATGGGAGCCGATCACTTCGCGGGCGCCGGCGCCGCGGGGCCGAGATCGAGCGCTTCGCCTTCCTTCACCTCGGGGCTCGGGTTCGCCACGACGGACGCCCCGGCCTCGAGCCCCTTGCGCACGTACAGCGAGCCGTCGGGCGCGATCGTGAACGAGACCCGCACGAGGTGCGCCTTGCCGTCCTGCACCACGACGATCTCGTCCTGCGCCCCGGGCCGAAGCGCCGAAGCGGGCAGCCGCAATACCTCGATCGTCTCCGCAGCCACGATCTGCGCGCGAACGAACGAGCCCGAAAGCAGCCCGACCTCGGGCCCGTTCGGGATCTCCGCGATCACCGGGACCCTTCGCGTCTGCGGATCGAGCGAGCCGAGCACGGCCGTCACCTTGCCCGTGGCCTTCGGCGCGCCGTCGATCGACACCGCGGCGCCGACCTCGAACACGTTCGCGTCATTCTCGGAGACCGAGGCCGAGAGCTTGAGCACCGAGGTATCTTCGAGGTGATACAGCGGCTCGCCCGGCGCGACGATCTTGCCGATGCCGTTCGGCGCGCGCGTCACGAGCCCGCCGAAGGGCGCCGCGAGCGTCGCATTGCCGACCATCACCGACGCGGCCCGCGCCTGCGCGCGCGCCTGTTCGAGCTGCGCCGAGGCGAGCAGCGCGCGCTGCGTCGCCGTCGTCTTCTCCGCCTCGGGCACCGCGCTCTGCTGGTAGAGCGTATCCGAGCGTTTTTGCGCGTCCTTCGCCATTTCGAGCGAGATCTCCGCCACGCGTACGCCCGTCTGCGCCACGTTCGCCTGCGCCGAGGCTTCCGACGCGTCGACCACGCCGAGGACCTGCCCCGTCTTCACGACGTCGCCGACCTTCGCCTTGATCGCGAGCAGCCGCCCGCCGGCCTTGAAGCCCACGTCCGCCTGCTGAATCGGCTCCAGCGTGCCCGTCACGGCGACCCTCGGCTGCCAGCGCATCGGCTCGGGCTTCGCGAGCAGCGTGCCGCCGTGCGCCGTCACCTTCGGCGGCGCGGCTGCATTGCCCGGCCCCGCGGCGTGCTCCGCCGTGACGGCCGATTGCGCCTCGATGGCCTTTTTCTGGGCCATCTTGGCCTTCACCCGGACGCCGATCAGACCCCCGGTGCCCAGCACGATCGCGAGGGCGATCACTTTGCCCGCGCCAAACTTTTTCGTCGTACCCGTCGTTGCCACGGTGCTCATCCTGCCTTCGCTCTCGACCTGGGTTCTCGCGGGCGATCATCCCGCTCCCGGTTCTTCATGACCGTCCGGTCAACTACCGCGCTCGACGCAGCGGAGAAGAGCCCGCGCGCCAGCAAATCCTGCGCTTGACGCGCCCAGCTTTCGATGTCCGGGCGCCGCGGCTGCTTGATGATCTCGCGCACCAGCCGCTCGTGCGTGCCCGCGATGAGCCGCGCGACGATCGCCGGCTCGATGTCATCGCGATAAAGCCCCACCTCCACGCCGTGCCGCAGCCAAGCCTCGGCCTCCCGCTCGATTCGCTCGGCGAACGCGTCCATCAGGTACGCGTAGGGCGTCCCGCCGCCCCCGGTCAGGATCATCCCCAGGATCCCGCGATTTTGCCAGCAGAATTCGAGCAGGTCGACGACGTGCGCGAGGCGCCCTTCGAGCAGCGCCTCCATGCTCTCGGGCGGCGCGCACTCGTCGAAACGCGCGGCCTCGATGCACGCCGAGAGCCGCGCGACGACGCCCTCCACGATCTGCCGGAAGCAGTCCTGTTTGCTCTTGAAATGCAGGTAGAAGGCGCCTTTCGACACCCCTGCTCGGATGGTGATGTCTTCCACCTTGGCCGCAGCGAGGCCGTTCTCCGCGAAGATGGCTTCGGCAGCGCGGAGAAGGTCGATACGCGCACGTGGATCGGCGATGCGAGGCATTCCTGACCGGTGGGTCACTATGGGGGGATGCCCTTTGCCGGTCAAGACCTCTCGGGCCTCCGCCGCGACCGCGATACGATGGGTCGTCCTTGCTTCTTCGAGGAGGCTCTCCATGCGTATGCTCCCCCGTTTGTCGCTTGCTCTCGTGGCGGCCGTAGCGCTCTGCTCCGCTGCCTCACGGCCTGCCCGCGCCTGCGTCCCGCCCCAGCCGGGCCTTTCCAACCACATCCCCGAGAACGGGGCAACGTACCCCGCCAACGCAGCGCTCTTCTTTTGGGGTCATTCGATCTCCCTCGACGCCGTCACGGTCACGGTCGACGGAACCCCGGCGTCCTTCGTGCCGTTCGGCGACGTCGCGCTCGCGGAGCTCGGCGGATTCGTCGTGCGTATCGACCCGACCCCGTCGGTCGGTCAGGTCGTGAAGGTGAGCGGTAACTTCTGCACCCCGGACGTGACGTGTGAACTCAAATCAATTGCGTTCACGACCAGCGCGCCGGACACGACGTCGCCCACTCCGGTGAAGAACCTGCTCTTCAACGTGTACGACTACGCCGATTTCAAGGCGAGCGTCGGCGATTGCCAGATCGACAGTGATCTCGCGTATTTCGTGCACGCCGACGCGGACGCGCCGGTGATGGATGCGGCGCCCGAGGTGTGGCGCGTCGAGGCATTCCGCGACGCGGCGATGCAGGACCTCGCATTCAAGCGATCGGTGCTCGCGGGCAGCACGCTCTGGTTCCAGAAGCTCGCGCAGGATCTCGAAGGCGCCGACCCGGCGACGGCCTTCACGTTCCGCGTCACGACGCACGACGCCGCGGGAAACAAGGGCGGATCGAGCGTGGTCTCGTCGCCTTGCCACGTGCGCGTCGACCCGCCGGGCACCTCCTCGCAGTGGCCCCCCAACGAGCCGATGTGGACCGCGGCCGACGTCCATCCGGGCGGCGTCTGTGACGAAAGCGGCAGCGGCGGCGCCGGCGGAGGTGGAGGCAGCGGCGGAAGCGGCGGCGCCGGCGGAAACGGCGGAAACGGCAGCGGTGGCAGCGGCGGCGACAGCAGCGGCGACAGCAGCGGCGACGACGGCTCCTGCGCGGTCTCCGCGCCAGGCGACGCGCGCTCGGGGATCGCGGGGCTTGGACTCCTCGGCCTGATGTTACTCGCATCACGAAACCGCCGCCGTCGCCCCTCCTCGTCCTGACCCCGCCTCGTTAGCCAACGCCCATATTCCCCACATTTGTTGCGAATGGTCGTTGCACACGTTCAAAAGATGAGCGACGGTTCATCCCGTGAGCAGCTCGTCCGAACGACGAACAGCACTTCCACGTCGTCGGGACGAGGCCAAGGCGCTGTTCCGTAACGCGATCCTCGACGCCGCCGAGCACGTCTTCGCCCAGCAGGGCTTCCACGGCGCGCGCATCCAGGACATCGCCGATCACGCGCGGATCGCCGTCGGCACCGTCTACAACCACTTCGAGCAGAAGGAAGACGTGCTCCACGCGCTGCTCGAGGTGCGGCTCGAGGAGATGATCGGCAACCTCCGGCCGCAGCCCACCGATCCCGAGCCCTTCGAGCAGAAGCTCCGCTGCTGCATCCTCCGCACGCTGCGGTTCGCCGAGGAGCACCGCGACTTCCATCAGGTCGCCCTCGACTGCGGGCTCTTCGCGAAGGGCACGGCCTCGGCGTCGAACATCCTCAAGGAAAAAGCCGTCGCGCACTTCGAGAAGCTCCGCGCCACCACGCTCGCCCTCGTGAACGAAGGGCTCAAGTGCGGCGCGCTCCGGCCGATGGATCCCGTGCCGCTCGCGCGCATGCTCGGCGGCCTCATCCGCTCTTCCTCCATCGGCATGCTCATGGAGCAGAGCCATCCCGACCTCGAGGCCGAGGCTTCGCTTCTCGTGGACCTTTATTTGAACGGCGCGGGCAGGGCCGATCGCCCCGGGCGCCCGCGTGATGAAAGCGATCTTGGAGAACGATGATGCGTCTTGATCAATCCGCGTACGTCGCCGCGCTCGCGCTGCTTCTTTCGCTCACGCCCTCGTGCGCCAAGAAGAACGCCGAGCAGAAGGCCAAACCCGCGGAGAGCGCCACCGCCGAGCCCACGCCGGCGGTCAAGTTCGCGAAGGTCACCGAGCGCAAGCTGTCGCCCACGCTCGAGCTGACCGGCTCGCTCGCCGCCGACGAGACCAGCGAGGTCGCCTCCGCGACCTCCGGCATCGTCACGAACGTCGAGATCGACGTCGGCACGCGCGTGAAGAAGGGCGACATCCTCGTGCAGCTCGACAGCCGCGATCCCGCCCTCCGCGCGCAAGCCGCCGACGCGTCCGCGGCCCAGGCGCTCGCCAAGCTCGGCGTGAAGAAGGGCGAGAAGTTCGATCCGAACAACGTGGCCGAGGTCCGCGCCGCGAAGGAGAGCATGGACCTCGCCGTGTCCGAGGCCGACCGGACGAAGAAGCTCTACGAGGGCGGCTCGATCTCGGCGTCGCAGTGGGATCAGGCGCGATCCCGCGCCGAGCAGGCGCGCGCCCAGTACGAGGCCGCGATGAACGGCGCGGCGCAAGGCTGGGCCGGCCTCGCCGCCGCGCAGTCGCAGGCGAACCTCGCGCGCAAATCGGTCGCCGACACGAGCATCCGCGCGCCCTTCGACGGCGCCGTCGCCGAGCGCCGCGCCACGGTCGGCGAATTCGCGCCGATGGGCAAGGTCGTCGCCGTCGTCGTGCGCGACGAGACCCTTCGGCTCCGTATCGACGTCCCGGAGACGGACGCCTCGAAGGTCACGGTCGGCAAGGAAGTGACGCTCACCGTCTCCGCCCACCCGGGCAAGACCTTCAAGGGCGTCGTCAAGCGTGTCGGCGCGAGCCTCAAGGCGCAGTCGCGCACGCTGCCGATCGAGGCCGAGGTCCCGAACGCCGACGGCCTGCTCAAGCCCGGCTACTTCGCGCGCGCGTACGTCGAGCTCGGCGAGGCCGACACGAACGCGCTCTTCGTCCCTCGCGCGGCCATCGGATCGAGCGGCAGCGCGAACCGCGTCTTCGTCCGTGCGGGCAGCCGTGTCGTCGAGCGCATCGTGACGCTCGGCCGCGAGATCGACGGCGAGGTCGAGATCCGCGGCAACGTCGGCCCGAACGACGAGGTCGCGATCGAGCGAGTCGACCTCTTGCAGGACGGCGCCGACGTCAACGTCGCCGGCGCCTCCGGAGCGAAGTAACCCATGCAATGGCTCGCAGCGATTTGTGTACGACGACCCGTCTTCGCGACGGTGATCGTGCTCATCCTGACCGTGGTCGGGCTGTTCTCCTACGTGCAGCTCGGCCTCGACCGCTTCCCGAAGGTCGACTTCCCGGCCGTCGTGATCACCACGATCCTCCCGGGCTCGGCGCCTGAAGAGGTCGAGACCGAGATCAGCGACAAGATCGAGAGCGCGGTCAACACGATCAGCGGCATCGACGAGCTCCGCAGCTCCTCCTCGGAGGGCGTGAGCATGGTCATCGTGACGTTCGTCCTGGAGAAGGACGTCGACGTCGCCTCGCAGGAGGTCCGCGACAAGGTGAACGCGGTCCTCAACGAGCTGCCGCCGGGCATCGAGCAGCCCGTGATCGCGAAGATGGATCCGGACGCCGCGCCGATCCTCACGCTCGCGCTCTCGGGCCCGGGCAACGTGCGCGACGTCACGGAGACCGCGGACAAGGTCGTGCGCCGGCAGATCGAGTCGATCAACGGCGTCGGCCAGGTGACCTTGATCGGCGGTCGCCCGCGGCAGATCAACGTCTGGATCGACCCGGAGAAGCTGCAGAAGTACAGCATCTCGGGCCCCGAGGTCGAGCGCGCGCTGAAGACGCAGAACATCGAGCTGCCGAGCGGGCGCGTCGAGCAGGGCTCGCGCCAGCTCACGCTCCGCACGCGCGGCCGCGTGGAGTCGGTCCGGGAGATGGGCGAGATCGTGGTGGCCACGCGTGATGGCTACGGCGTGCGCCTGAGCGACATCGGCGAGGTCGAGGACGGCACGGCCGAGCCCGAATCCGTGGGCTTCAAGGGCCAGCGCGCGACGGTCGTGCTCAACGTCCGCAAGCAGAGCGGCACGAACACGGTCGAGGTCGTGCAGACCGTCAAGGAGCGCCTCGGCGAGCTCGGCAAGCGCCTGCCGCAGGGCTACACGATCGACATCGCCCGTGATCAGTCCGAGTTCATCGAGAACTCGATCCACTCGGTGAAGGAGCACCTCGTGCTCGGCGCCATCTGCGCGGCGCTCATCGTATTCGCGTTCCTAGGCAACGCCCGCTCCACGGTCATCGCGGCCATCGCCATCCCGACGAGCGTCATCAGCACCTTCGGCGTCATGCGCGCCGCGGGCTTCACGCTGAACTCGATCACGCTCCTCGCCCTCACGCTCGCCGTCGGCATCGTCATCGACGACGCGATCGTGGTCCTCGAGGTCATCTTCAAGCGGATCGAGGAGAACGACGAGCGGCCCATGCAGGCCGCGATCAACGGGACGAAGGAGATCGGCCTCGCCGTGCTCGCGACGACGCTCTCGCTCGTCGCCGTCTTCCTCCCGGTCGCGTTCATGGGCGGCATCGTCGGCCGCTTCATGAGCTCGTTCGGCTTGACCATGTCGTTCTCGATCATGGTGAGCCTCCTCGTGAGCTTCACGCTGACGCCGATGATGTGCGCGCGGTGGCTGCGCAAGCACGTGAAGAAGGGGAGCGACGGCAAGCAACAGGCCGCCGCCGCGGCCCCGAGCCAAGGGCACGGCCACGCACACGGGCACGGGCATGGCCACGGCGAGGCGAAGGGGATCTACGGGGCGATCGAGCGGGCCTACGTCCGCATCCTCCGCTGGTCGATGTCGCACCGCTGGGTGATCGTGGTCTCGTGCGTCGTCGCGCTCTTCTCGATCCCGATCCTCGCGGGCCGGGCGAACGCGAACTTCCTCCCCGACGAGGACGAGTCGCAGTTCCAGGCGAGCATCCGCGCGAACGAGGGCACGAGCCTCGACGAGATGCGCCTCATCGCGACGCGTATCGTCGGCGATCTCGAGAAGATCGAGGGCGTCGCGTACGCGATCACGACCGTCGGCGACGACGCGCAGAAGACCCCGAACCTCGCGAGCCTGTACGTAAAACTCGTCCCTGCGAACGAGCGCAAGCTCTCGCAGCAGGAGCTCATCGACAAGGCGCGCGCAGAGCTCTTGCCCAAGTACGGCAAGGACTACCGGATCTCGATCGGCCCCGTGAACTCGATGGGCGGCGGCGCGAACTACCCGGTCATGTACCAGATCACCGGCCCGGACATGACCAAGATCTCGTCCTACGCCGAGGCGCTGCTCGCGAAGATGAAGACGCTGCCGGGCGTCGTCGACGCGGACACCTCGCTCATCCTCGGCAAGCCCGAGCTCCGCGCGCACATCGATCGCGAGAAGGCTGCGGATCTCGGGGTCAGCGTGGCCGACATCGCGAGCTCGCTGCGCCTGCTCGTCGGCGGCTACGAGGTGACGAACTACAACGAGAAGGGCGAGCAATACGAGGTCCACGTCCGCGCGGTGCCGAGCTACCGCTCGAACGTCGAGGGGCTCAAGCGGCTCACGGTGCCCTCGATGCGCCTCGGCACGGTCTCGCTCGAGAACCTCGTGTCGTTCACGGAGGGATCGGGCCCGTCGAAGATCGACCGCTACAACCGGCAGCGGCAGGTCATGATCATGTGCAACATGCAGAAGGGCTTCTCGGAGCGCGCGGTCGTCGAATCGCTCGACAAGGCCGCGAAGGATCTCGGGATGGAGCCGGGCTACAGCGCGAGCGCGACGGGCCGGTCCCGCGAGCTCGGCCGCGCGGCGAAGAACTTCGGCCTCGCCTTCCTGCTCTCGTTCATCTTCATGTACCTCGTGCTCGCGGCGCAGTTCGAGTCGTGGCTGCACCCGATCACGATCCTGCTCAGCCTGCCGCTGACGGTGCCATTCGCGATCATCAGCGTGATCATCTTCCGGCAATCGCTGAACATCTTCTCGATGCTGGGCATCCTCGTGCTCTTCGGCGTCGTGAAGAAGAACTCGATTCTGCAGATCGATCACACGCTGAAGCTGCGCGAAGCGGGCCTGCCGCGTCTCGAAGCGATCCTGCTCGCGAACAAGGATCGTCTCCGCCCGATCCTCATGACGACGGCGGCATTCGTGGCCGGCATGATCCCGCTCGTCATCTCGAGCGGCGCGGGCGCGGGCACGAACCGCGCGACGGGCTTCGTCATCATCGGCGGCCAGTCGCTCGCGCTCCTCTTGACCCTGCTCGCCACGCCGGTCGCGTATTCGCTCTTCGACGACCTCTCGGTCTGGGTGCGCAATACGTTCAAGTTCGGCAGCTCGAACGACGAGGACGCCCCGACGGCCGACCCCAACCCGGCACCCGCGCCGGGTGGGGAATAGCAGGGGGCTGATACCCCGCTTTTACGCCTGCGGAAGGGTGTCGTTTGCGACCGAGCGTCCGACGAGCCCCAGCAGGACGCACACCAGCCAAACGATCCACCCGACGACCTTCCCCCCGGTGCTCTCGGGGACCGTGGCAGCGACGGCTGCCAATCCGAGGCACGGATACACGATGCAGCCGACGCCGCTCGTCTGCGCGGTCTCCGGCGGATGGTTGATCTCGAATCGCTCGACGGCCGGGAGGAGCTCGATCGCGTCCTCAGCATTCCGGAAGGGATGGCTGCCAGCCGAGGTTTCGGGGAGCTTGCACGCGAGGACGAAGCTCTGCGTGGAGGCGACCTCGAAGGAAAACCGCTGATCGATGCCCCCGTCCTCGCGGGTCACGGACTCGGTGAGGTTGCGGCGCGCGCCGCCGAACGAGTGGACCTTGAGGCGCTTGCCGGAGGGCATTCGAAAGGAGCGGCCGCTGTCGTCGGCGAGGAGGACGTCCACCGTGTCGAGCTCGGGCGCGCCCGAAAGGTTGTCGGCGGACTCGACGGAGGTGCCGAGGTTGACGAGCGGAGCGCCGGCATCGACGACACGAACGCGGAGGCGCGCGAGGCCCGGGCTGAGATCGCCGGGCGCCCGGACCTCGTCGCCGACGCTGGCACGCCGCACGTTCTCGCGCCGGACGCGCCCCGATTCACGGAAGGCGGCGACGCCATAGGCCAAGGCGACGAGGACGGGGATGCCGACGCCGATGCCGTTGCGGAGCAGGGCGGCGAGGTCGTTCACGAGGGGCAGGATAGCCTGGCGATGGCCTGGCCGGCTCGTGCGCCGCTTCGAGCGACTGCTCCGGGCGGCGCGGGCGGGGTAGGGGACGACCAGCTGTCCGGACCAGGCGGTCAGGTCGGTAAGGCATGTTATCCTGACCGCATGCTTATTCCTTCCCGTACCTCCTTCCTCGTCCTCCTCACCTCTCTCTCACTCGCCTCCGCCGCTTGTGACAGCGGCGGCACCGGGGGAGGCGTGTCCCCTGGCGATGGCCCCGGGCCCGGTCCGAATCCGCCCAGCCCCGAGCTTCTCAC
The DNA here is from genome assembly GCF_029946505.1 of Polyangium sp. y55x31. Lineage (GTDB taxonomy): Bacteria > Myxococcota_A > Polyangia > Polyangiales > Polyangiaceae > Polyangium. The sequence goes on along the minus strand of NZ_JARZHG010000002.1, from coordinate 556,843 downwards.
CGAAATCACCCTCCCCATCGCCGACATCCTCCAGGGCCGCGACGGCGTCCTCGATATCGTCCGCCACTTCCCGGACAAACCCGCCGTCGAAGAGATCCTCCCGGTCTCCGCCGATACGGGCTCGCTCATCTTCCCGCTCGATGGCGCCGGTGCCCTTTCGTTCTCCCTCGTCGGCACCCAGGGCGTCCTCTTCGAGTCGCACGGCGCGACGTCGTATTGCGTGCCGCCGATCGGCAAGGGGATGCCCGAGGTCCTCGAAGTCCCGACCGAGTTCGCCACGATCCAGGCCGCGATCGACGCTGCCGCGCCTGGCGACCGCGTCTTCGTCCACCCGGGCACGTACCACGAGCACCTTCGCCTGCGTTCGGGCGTTCGCCTCGTCGGGGCGGGCGCTTTTCAGACGGTCCTCGACGGCGACGGCCTTCCGCAGAACCTCATCGATTTCACGGGCGCCGAGGACGTCGTCGTCCGCGGCTTCACCCTACGCAACGTGGGGCAGGGCCAGGGCTGCGCGCAGCCTACCGATCCCTTCGTCTGCTCCGGCGATTGGTATCGCGCCGCGATCTACGGCGACGGCCACGGCTCGTCCGCCGACACGATCGGGGAGCCTGCGCCTTGCGCCGAGACGAGCATCCAGATCACGCAGAACATCATCGAGGACAACGACGTCGGCGTGATGCTGTATTTCCACGCCCGCGGCGTCATCCACAACAACATCTTCGTCGGCAACCGCGTGGCCTTCGCCGGCAATCACCTGCAGGATTACGCGCTCCTCGCCAGCAACGTCTTTTACGACAATTCCCAGCTCTCGATCGGCAGCCAGGCCGCGTTCCTCGACATCCTGAGCAACATCGTCGTCAAGTCGAGCTTCGGCGTCGACCACGAGTTCGTCCAGACCGGGCGTATTCGTTGCAACGTCTTCTTCGACGTCGACGAGGTCGGCGAACGTGTCGTCCTCGGCGAGGAGGATGGCAACGTGATCGTCGATCCGGGCTTCCTCTCGCCTGCCGATTACGATTTCCGCCTCGGCAACGACCTCGGCGCGGCCGGCCTCGGCTGCCCCCTCGAGGGCCTTCACAACGTGGAAAAAGCGAGCCCCGAGCCCGGCGCATTCGGCGGCGCCATGGGCGGCTGGTTCATGCAATCGATCAAGCCCGAGGATACCGTCCCCGGGCTCTGATCCGATTCCTCACTCCCCGCACGACGGCCACGGCACATTGCGCAGGTAATACTCCCACGTCTGGAAGCTCGACGTGTTGCTCCGCTGCACCTGCCCGCTCGTGCACCAGCGATTCTCGGTCCAGGACGTCCCGTGCGCGAGGCACTGGTATTGCACCATCGCCCGTTTCGGCCCGGCGCAGCCGTGGAACTTGTATTGTAGGCAGCTCTCCATGTCGGGCGTGACGTTCACCTTTTGCGCGGAGATCACGCTCGCCGCGTCACACGCGTCGCCGCTCCCGTCTCCGTCGCAATCGGATTGGGACGGATTCGCGACACGCGGGCAGTTGTCGGAGATGTCCGAGATGCCGTCGCCGTCGGTATCGATGGGCCCGCGGAGCTCCGCCTGGCCCGCCGAGGCCACGTCGATCGTTCCGGACATCGTCCCGAGCGCGGCGAACAGCACCGCAATTCGAATGGCTCGCCTTGTTCCACGCATGTGATCCCCTGCCGAGCAGGAAGTGCGCCGAGCCTAGACGGACCGCCTCGGGGCGGCCAAATTCCAGGGTTCGACGCCTCTCTTGGCAGGGAAAATCAGGTGGGATCGAGGAAAACGTAGCGACGCTGCTTCGCGGCCGCGAGCAGATCCGCGCGGTGATCGGGGTGCGCGATGTCGATGAGCGCGAGCGCGCGCTGCCGAATGTTTTTACCCCAAAGATCGGCGATGCCGTGCTCGGTCACCACGTAATGGACGTCGCCGCGGCTCGTCACGATGCCCGCGCCGGCCTCCAGCGTCGCCGCGATGCGGCTGACCGTGCCTTTTTTCGCCGTCGAGCGCATCGCGATGATCGGCTTGCCCCCGCGGCTCCGCGCCGCGCCGCGGATGAAGTCCACCTGGCCGCCGATGCCCGAGAAGAACCGGCCGGCGAGCGTGTCGGCCGCGACCTGGCCCGTCAGATCGATCGCGAGCGCCGCGTTGATCGCGATCATCTGATCGTTCCGCGCGATCGTGAACGGATCGTTCGTGAAGCTCGACGAGCGCATCTCGACGAAGGGATTGTCGTGCACCCAGCGGTAGAGCGCGCGGCTGCCCATCACGAACGAGGTCACGATCTTCCCCGGCAAGAGCGTCTTCTTGCGGCAGGTGATCACGCTCTTTTGCACGAGGTGCATCACGCCGTCGGAGAACATCTCCGTGTGGATGCCGAGATCGTGGTGCCCTTCGAGCGCGGCGAGCGCCGCGTCCGGGATCTTGCCGATGCCCATCTGCAGCGTCGCGCCGTCCGGCACGAGGCTCGCCACGTGGCGGCCGATCGCTCGGTCCACGTCGTCGAGCGGCTCGGCCTCGCGCTCGGGGAGCTCATCGTCGACGGGCACGAGGTGGGCGATCCGATCCACGTGCAAGAACGAGTCGCCGTGGGTGCGCGGCATGCGCGGGTTCACCTCGGCGAGCACGAGATCGGCCGTGTCGATCGCGGCGCGCACGATGTCCACCGAGACGCCGAGGCTCACGTAGCCGTGCTCGTCCGGCGGCGAGACCTGCACGAGCGCCACGTCGATCTTCACGCGGCCCGAGCAGATGAGCTGCGGAATCTCCGAGAGGAAGACCGGCATGAAGTCGGCGCGCCCCTCGGCCACCGCGTCGCGTACGTTCGCGCCGATGAAAAACGCCGTGTGGCGGAAGCGTTTTTCGAGCCCCGGCTTCACGTACGGCGCGGGGCCGAGCGTGAGCAGGTGGACGATCTCGTTGCCTTCGAGGTGCGTCCCTTGTTCGGTCATCGCCTCGACGAGGCGCGACGGCTCGGCCGCGCCCGAGCCGATGAGGATGCGTCGTCCCTTCGGGATCGCCCGCACCGCGCCTTCGGCCGTCGTGATCTTGTCCGCGTACCGCTCGCGAAAATCCATCCGGTTCCCTGTCATCTCGTCACGCGTCTTCGCGCATGAGCGCGCGGTACGCCATCTGATCTTCGTACATTCGCAAAAACACCCGGTGCTTCCGGTCGTGGAAGCGCGCGACCTCGCCGCCCGTGGGCGTGACGACCGCGCCGGCCTCGCTCATCGCGCCCATCGCCGCGAGCACCGTCGGCTGATCGCCCGAGGCCACGGCGCCGAGGATCGCAGCGCCGAGCAGGACCGCTTCGGGCTCGCGGGGCAGGATCACGCGGCAGCCCGTCACGTCCGCGTGTTCCCGCACGAAGACCGGGTTCTTCGTGTCGCCGCCCGTCGCGTAGATCGCCTCGATCCGATACCCCGCTTGGTTCATCGCCGCGAGGATGTGCCGCGTCCCGTGCGCGAGCGCCTGGATCGTCGCGAGGTACAGGACCGCGAGCGCGTCCACGTCGTCGGCGAGCCCGAGCCCGCTCACCATGCCCTTGAGCGTCGGATCGGCCCGCGGCGACCGGTTTCCGTGGTGATCCGGCAGCACGTGCACGTCCCGCGTGATCTCCGCCGGGAAGGCGTGCTTTCCGGCGAGCGCATCGAGCCGCTCGTTCAAGAGCGCGTAGACCGTCGTCCCGCGTCGCCGCGCCTCCTCCGCGAGCTCCGGCCCCCGCGCGTGGGAATGCACCACGTGATCGATCAGCGCGCCCGTCGCGCTCTGCCCGCCTTCCGTGAGCCAGAGGCCCGGGATCATCGCCGAGTTGTAGGGGCCCCACACGCCCGGCACGAAGCGCGCCTCGCGGGACGAGGCCATGTGGCACGTCGAGGTCCCGCCGATGAGCGCGAGCCGCTCCTCCATCGCGGCCTCGTCCGGCGTTGCGCCGTTCGTTGGGATGCCAAGCAACCCGAGCCCGCCGGCGTGCGCATCGATGATCGGCACCGCCACGGCCGTCCCAGGGCGCAAGCCGAGCTCGGCCGCGGCGCGCTCCGTCAAACCCCCTGCGCGTTCCCCCATGGGGCGCACGTGCTTGCCGATCCGGGCATATCTCTCGTCGACGAGATCACCGAGGCCGATCGACCGGAAATACGATTCGTCCCAGCGCCCGATGCTCCCGTCCGCGCCGGGCTCGTGGCCGAGGTACGTCCACTTGCACACGGTGGTGCAGAGCGAACGCACGTCGTTCCCCGTCGCGCGATACGCCAAAAAATCCGGCAGATCCAGGAAGCGCGCGGCGCGCCGGTAGCTCGCCGCGAGGTGCGCCTTGAGCCAGGCGAGCTTCGGCGTCTGCATCTCCGGCGAGATCACGCCGCCCACGTACCGCAGGACCTCGTGCCCACCCGCGTTGATGCGCGCCGCCTCCTCGATCGCGCGGTGGTCCATCCACACGATCACGTTCCAGCGATCGTCGCCCGTGGGGCTCACGGTCACGGGGCGATCTTCGCCGTCGAGCAGCACGAGCGAGCACGTCGCGTCGAACCCCACGCCGACCACACGCTCGGGGTGATCGCCGGCTTCGCGGAGCGCCGCGCGCGTGGCCTCGCAGGCGGCCGTCCAGATCTCGTCGGACGACTGCTCGACGAAGTCCGGCGCGGGGCGATGGAGCGAGATCGGACGCACGCCGATCCCGAGCTTGCGTCCTTGGCCGTCGAAGAGGGCGGCGCGTACGCTTCCCGTGCCCACGTCGATCCCGAGATAGTGACGGTCTTGCATCCCGGCCGATTATACTCCGCGCCCATGTTTGGCCGGACCCTTCGTTTCGCCCTCGTGCTCGTCGCGACGCTGCTTCTGCTCTCGTGCAACCGCAAGGAGGGAGGCGCGAAGAAGATCGCCGTCATCCCCAAGGGCACGACGCACGAGTTCTGGAAGGCCGTGCACGCGGGCGCCGTCAAGGCCTCGCGCGAGATCGGCGTGGAGGTCGTGTGGAAGGGCCCGCTCGCGGAGGACGATCTCAAGGGGCAGATCGACGTCGTGCAGAGCTTCGTCGCCCAGGGCGTGAGCGGCATCGTGCTCGCGCCGCTCAACGACAAGGCGCTCGAAAAACCCGTCGAGGGCGCCGCGAAGGCGAACATCCCCGTGGTGATCTTCGACTCGGATCTCGCGGGCAACGCGCACAAGAGCTTCGTCGCGACCGACAACCTCGCGGCCGGCCGGCTCGCCGGCGAGAAGCTCGCCGCGCTGCTCGGGCAGAAGGGCAAGATCGCGGTGCTCCGCTACCAGGAAGGCTCGGCGAGCACGCAGAAGCGCGAGGAAGGTTTTCTCGAGGCCGTCCGGAAAATGCCGGACATCAAGGTCGTGAGCGACAACCAGTACGGCGGCGCCACCACGGAGAGCGCCTTCGAGAAGTCCGAGAGCCTGCTCGCCGCGCAGAACGCCGGCAGCGGCGGCGTGGACGGTGTTTTCTGCCCCAACGAATCGACCACGTTCGGGATGCTGCTCGCGCTCCGGAAGGCGGGGCTCGCTGGGAAGATCAAGTTCGTCGGGTTCGACGCGTCGGAGAAGCTCGTGGGCGCGCTCCGGGACGGGCACGTGGACGCGCTCATCGTGCAAGATCCCTTCAAAATCGGCTACGAGGCGGTGCGCACGATGGCCGAGGTCCTCGCAGGCAAGCCCGTGCAGCCGCGCATCGACACGGGCGCCGTGGTCGTCGACAAGGCGAACCTCGACAAGCCGGAGACGAAGGCGATCGTCGCGCCCGACCTCGCGCCGTGGCTCGGCAAGTGAGCGGCCTCGTCGCGCGCGGCGTGGCGAAGGCCTACGGCGCGACGATCGCGCTCGCCGGGGTGGATTTCGAGGTCCACGCGGGCGAAGTGCACGCGCTGCTCGGCGAGAACGGCGCGGGCAAGAGCACCCTCGTGAAGATCCTGGCCGGCGCGGTGCGGCCGGACGGCGGGAGCCTCACGCTCGACGGCGCGCCCTACACGCCAAAAGATCCCGCCGCCGCGCGTGCGGCCGGCGTGCGCCTCGTCAGCCAGGAGCGCGCGCTGTGCCCGCACATGACCGTGGAGGAAAACGTCCTGCTCGGCGGCGAGCCCACGCGGCTCGGCGTGCTCAGGCGCGAAGAAGCGCGGGCGATCGCGGCGCGCGCGCTCCTCGCGATCGATCCTAAGGGCGCGAAGAAACATCGCCTGCGGCCCGACGCGCTGGTGCGCGACCTCGGCCCGGGCGAGCGGCAGCTCGTGGAGATCGCCCGCGCCATCACCGAGCCGCGTTGCCGCCTGCTCCTGCTCGACGAGCCCACGTCGAGCCTCGGCGCCGACGACGTCGAGGCCCTCTTCTCCGTCGTCGCGCGCCTGCGCGAAGCCGGCCTCGCCATCGTGTACATCTCGCACCACCTCGACGAGATCCGCCGCATCGCCGACCGCTTCACGGTCATCCGCGACGGCCGCACGGCCGGGACCGGGCGCGTCGCCGAGGCCACGCCCGCGGACATCGTGACCATGATGGCCGGTCGATCCATCGAGGATCTCTACCCCCGATCACCACGCGTCCCCGGCGACGTCATCCTCGCAGCGCGGGATCTCGCGGGCGCGCCGTTGCCCGTGCGCGCGAGCTTCGAGCTTCGCCGCGGCGAGGTGCTCGGCATCGCCGGCCTCGTCGGCTCGGGCCGCACCGAGCTCCTTCGCGCGATCTTCGGCCTCGATCGCGTGCGCCGCGGCGAGGTCCGCGTGGGCGCGTACGTGGGCCCAGCCTCACCCGCGGCCCGGCTCGCGCAGGGCGTGGGCCTGCTCAGCGAGGATCGCGGCGGCGAGGGCCTCGCGCTCGGGCTCACGATCGCGGACAACCTCACGCTCTCGCGGCTCTTCGGCCTTGGACCGCTCGGGTTCGTCGCGCCTTCCCGCATGCGCGCCGCAGCCACGCGCTTCATCGAGAAGCTCGGCATCGTCTGCGCGGGCCCCGACGCGCCCGTGGGATCCCTCTCGGGCGGCAACCAGCAGAAGGTCGCGCTCGCGCGGCTGCTCTACCACGACGTCGACGTGCTCTTGCTCGACGAGCCCACGCGCGGCGTGGACGTGGGCGCCCGCGCCGCGATCTACGCGCTCATCGACAAGCTCGCATGGGAAGCGAACAAGGCCGTGCTCGTGGTGTCGAGCTCGGCCGAGGAGCTCGTGGGGATCGCGGACCGCATCGCCGTCATGCACAAGGGCGAGCTCGGTCCGGCGCGGCCGGTCGGTGAGCTCGATGTCCGCGCGGTGATGCTGGAGCAAGCAGGCGCCTCATGAAGTACTTGCGTAAGTACCCGTTCCTCGGCCCCCTCGTGGCCGTCGTCGTCGTCTACGTGATCTTCGCGATCCTCGCGCCCGGCTCGTTCACGCGGGCGGAAAACCTCACGACGATGGCCGGCCAGACCGTGGTCGTGGGGATCGCCGCGAGCGGCATGACACTCGTGATCCTGCTCGGCGGAATCGATCTCTCCGTCGGCTCGAACGTCGCGCTCTCCACGGTGGTCTGCGCGCTCTGCCTGAAAGAGGGCGCGCCCGCGATCCTCGCGGCCGCAGCCGCCATGGCAAGCGGGCTCGCCGCGGGGCTCTTGAACGGCGCGCTCGTCACGACGCTGCGGATCACGCCATTCATCGTGACACTCGGCACGATGCGGGCGCTTCGCGGCCTCGCGAAGGGGCTCGCAGACGAGCAGAAGATCGACGCACCATCCTCGGGCATCGAAGCCCTCGTCGCGCCACTCCCGCCCGGCTACGGCTGGGCCCTGTTCCCGCCGGGCGTGTGGATCATGCTGGCCACGTCCGCGCTCGTGGCCGCGATGCTCGTGTACACCAAAGGCGGGCGGCACATCATGGCCATCGGATCGAACGAGGCCACGGCGCGGCTCTGCGGCGTGCGCGTGGAGCGCGTGAAATGGCTCGTCTACGGCCTCGCAGGCCTCTTCGCCGGGCTCGCGGGCGTGATGGAGTTCTCGACGCTGACCGTTGGCGATCCAACGGACTCGATGGGCCTCGAGCTCGAAGTCATCGCAGCCGTGGTGATCGGCGGCGGCTCGCTCGCAGGCGGCGAAGGCTCCGTCGCAGGCGCGCTCTTCGGCGCCCTCCTGATGACCGTGATCCGCACGGGATCGACCTACCTCGGCATCGAAAACTGGGTGCAAGACATCGTCACGGGCGGGATCGTCGTGACCGCGGTCGCACTCGATCGCGCACGTCGCGCGAGCGAAACGCGCCGCTGAGGGCGTAGCGCCGGGGTTTCACCCCGGACCCCGTCTGTTCAACGATGGGGCTACGCTCGGCAAGCCGAGCTACGCCCCAAACCCCGGGGTTGTCCACCCCTGGACCCGGACCAGCGCAAGCGCTGGACCCGGGGTCGATGCACTGCGCGATGCGCAGTTCATCGAACGCGCCGGTTTAAGACAGGCCACGCCCCTGCCAGCCAAGCCGATGGCGCTGACGGTTTGGCTTGAAACGCACCGCCGCGGTCTTGCCACCGGCCCGCTGGAAAAACTGCGCGAAGCGCAGTTTTTCCACCTGAGGTCCAGGGCTTGCCCTGGTTCGGGTCGAGGGGCGAACAGCCCCCGCGGGGTCCGGGGCAGCGCCCCGGCTCCAGCGCCCCTAGCTCGCCTCGCGTAGCCCTGCGAGCAGCGAGACCAGCTCGGAGGGCTCGAACGGCTTTGCGAGGTGCGCCCGGTAGCCTGCGGCGAGCGCGCGTTCTCGGTCCTCGGGCCGTGCGAATGCGGTCACGGCGACGGCGACGACTTCTTTCCCGTGGCCGTTCCGACGCGCTCGGATTTCCCGCATGAGCGCGTAGCCGTCCATGCCTGGCATGCCGATGTCGCTCACGATGAGGTCGATCGTGCGTGATGCCGACACGTCGAGCGCTTCTGCGGCGGATGCTGCCGTGCACACGACGGCCTCGTGCTCCTCCAGCACGCGCTTCACGAGCTCTCGCGAATCGGCCTCGTCGTCGACCACCAGCACGGCCACGCCTTGCAGGTTCCGCGGATCGTTTGCGGGCACGATCGGGGGCAGCCGTGAGGGCATGCGGCTCCGCTCGCTGGCTTCGCAGGGCAGCTCGACCTTGAAGGTCGCGCCCATGCCGATGCCTTCGCTCTCGGCGCACACCGTGCCCCCGTGCAGCTCGACGAGACGTTTCACGATCGACAGCCCGAGGCCGAGGCCGCCGTGCCGCCGCGCCATCGACGAGTCGGCCTGGCGGAATCGTTCGAACAGAAACGGAAGGAACTCGGGCCCGATGCCCTGACCCGTGTCTCGCACGGTGATCACGGCCCTCTCGCCCTCTTGCCTCATCGACACATCGACGCGCCCGCCCTTCGGTGTGAACTTGATGGCGTTCGAGACCAGGTTCCACACGATCTGCTGCAGACGCGCCGGATCGCCGCGCACGGCGACACGCGCTGGATCTGGGGGCCCGCGCAGCGTGACGCCTTTGGCCTCCGCCGAGGCGCGACAGGCCTCGATTGCGGCCTCGACCACCGGCGCGAGCTGCGTCGGCTGCATCTCCACGTGGATCTTGCCTGCGACGATGCGGCTCACGTCGAGCAGATCGTTGATGAGCTGCGCCTGCAGGTGCGTGTTCCGCTCGATCACCGCGAGCCCCTTGGCGAGCTGATCCGGCCGGATCCCGGGTCGTTGCACGAGCTGCGCCCAGCCGAGGATCGCGTTCAGCGGCGTGCGCAGCTCGTGCGACAAGGTCGCGAGGAACTCGTCCTTCATGCGGCTCGCCCGCTCCGCCTCGGCCCGCGCCGCGCGCTCGCTCTCGAGCAGGAACATGCGCTCGATTGCGGCTTTCTTCTCCTCGGTCACGTCGCGGCTGATTCCCACGATCCGGACTGGCTTGCCTTCCTCGTCGTAACTGATGCGCCCGAGCGAGTGGATCCAGCGCTCGCCTTTCTCCGGGTGCAGGACGCGGAACTCTTGCGTGAAATCGGAAATCCCCTCCGCCATGTGCCTTTTCATGTCGGCGTCGGACCCGGGCAGGTCGGCCGGATGTACCCGGCTGCGCCAGTCGGCGGAGCGGAGCGGGCGGTTCTTGAGGTCGTGCCCGTAGAGCTCGTACTGGGCGTCGGACCACGTGTAGAGGTCGCTCGCGACGTCGTACTCCCACCACCCGGCCTTTGCCCCGTCGAGCGCCATCCGCAGCCGATCCGCGCTCTCGGCGAGGGCCGCGGCGGCTTCCCTTCGCTCGGTCACCTCCTCGCAGACCACGTTGATGCCCACGATTGCGCCGCTCGCATCCCGCAGCGGGAAAAAGCTCTCCATCCAGACCCGCTTCTTGCCGGGCTGGGCGGGCGTCTCGCCGACGAGCTCCACGTCCTTCAGCGGTTTACCCGTCTCCAGGATCTTGCGAAACATGGGCTCGGCCACGTCCGCGAGGTCGGGCAGGATCTCGCGCACCGTGCGGCCGATGTGCGCGGCGGGGGGAAACCCGTTGATTTCGGCGAGCCGCTGATTGATTCGCACCCAGCGGAGGTCCCGATCGAACACACAGAGCCCGATGGGCGCGGCGGCGTAGGTCGCTTCGAGCTCGGCGAGCTGCCGGCGCGCGACGGCCTCGCTCTCCCGCAGCGCCTCCTCGGCCCTCTGCGCGGCCTGGAGTGACACCAATACCTCGCGCTCGCTCGCCTCCAGCGCGGCCGCTCGTTCGGCGATGCGCCGTTGGAGCTCCGCATTGCGACGACGAACCTCGGCCTCGGCTCGAATGCGCGCTTGGAGGTCCCGCGCCAGGCCGGCCTCTCGCGCGCGTCGCGCCCGCTCGGTGAGCACGCTGATGGCAAGCCCCGTGATCAGAAACAGGGCGAAGCGCACCTGATCCTCGAGCGAATCGATGGTCAGGCGGCCGAGCGGGCTCAAGAAAAGCAGGAGCCCGAGGAACGCGGTGATGCACGTGGCGATGATGCCCGGCCAGAGCCCGCCGTACGCGGCGGCGATGGCCACGGGCACGAGCAAGGCGAGGAGCGGAGCATTGCCGTCCAGCCACGGTTCCAGGGAGAACCGGACGAGGACGATCACGAGTATGACCGCAATGGAGAGGCCGTAGGCGCGCCACGCCTTCCCGGGCTCGACATGACCACTCCGGGGGGCCTCGAGCCGCGTGTCGCGGCATTCGTCGGCTGGTTGCATCGACCCTCGCTCGGAACGGCTGAACCGAGGCGCTTCCGTCTCGACAAGGCTAACGAGAGGGCAGCACGTGTGCAACGTGGACTGCATTCTCGTGGCGCCCGCCCACGCCCGGTCGACATTCCTGGAAAGGCCACCGACCGAGCGGGGCGTTCGTCGCCACGAATCGAGGCGCTTCAGCCCGCCCGATCGGCGAGGACTCGCACCTTGAAGCCGAGCTCGCGCGACAGCGCGACCATCTCGTCGAACACGTCCCCGTATGCCACGGCCACGTGATTCGAGAGGTAATGCGCCATCAGCGTATCGCGGCCGATCCCCATGTCCGCGGCCATGAACGGCCATTCCCGCGTCGTGCCCTCCCACCAGGCATCACGCACCGCCGGCGGAAGCTTCACCACTTCGCCCTTGCCGACATCCATCCAGAGCGCGCCTTCCTTGATGTACGTGCGCGCCCAGGTCATCGCCCCGGGCAAGCTCTCGCCTGCGAGCGTGCCGCCCGGCGTCGGGAAATACATCGCCGGCTGCCGGAAGCTATGCGCGCCGCGCAGCGTGTCCTTGTCGTGGTTGAACGCGTACGCGCCGCACGACCCCGAGTTCAGGAGCACCCACAAGAATCGCCCGTCGTGCTCGGCTCCCCAGCGCACGTCGTGGAACATCACGGCCTCGTGCAGGCCTTTTTCCCGCAGGAGCCGCTTCATCAGCTCCATCGGGATGGCGTTGCCCTGATCGGCCTCGGTCGCACACGCGATCGTCGTGCCGTTCGATTCGGGGCGGCAGGCCGAGTTGAACAGCCCCTCGGCGAGGTCCGAGGGCGGCCGCAGCGGGATGAGCCCGAGCTGGTATTGCCAGCCCAGGCAATCCGCCTTGTATTCGTTCACCATGTCGAGCACCACGAGGTAATCGCGGAGCTGCTCGCGCGTCGCGCGCTCGTCGAAATCGGCCGCGCCGTTCTCGCCCCAGTGGAACGTGAGGCCCCGATCCTTCACGAACCGGAGCGCGTCGTCGATCCGCTTCTCCGAGATGCCCCGGCCCCGATCGATGATCCAGGCCTGATCGATCTTGTGCTCCGTGAAGCCGTGCTTGTTCAGGAGCCGCGGGCCGAAATACCCGTTGATCATGCCCATCGAGGTGTCGCCGAGCATGAGCAGGAGCACGCGCCGCTTGTGGATCTCCGCGGCCACCTTCCGCGCGATCGCCTCCGCCGCCGGCGCGACCGGGCCGGGCTCGCGGATCGCGTCCTCGGGCCAGGCGAGCCGGCCTGTCCGACACCACGTATCGAGCCGATCCATGAACGCCTTGTCCGTGGTCCAGTCCTCGGCGTCCGTCCAGATCCGCGAGAACGGCCGATCCAGGCTCTCCAGGCAGGCGCCCGTGTTCAGGAGGCCCACGAGCCCCGGCCAGCGGCCCGAGAAATTCGAGGCCAGGAGCAAGGGGTTCTCCTTGCCGACCACGCCGTCCGTCGTGTGTGGCCCGTAAAACCAGTGCACGCACACGCCGATCATCGGGTCGTCGATCGGCCCGAGTTTTTCGATCGACTCGTGGGGTTTGGACAGGAACCCTTCGACCCGGTAGGGCGAATGGCCGAGCTTCTGGAGCGCTCGCTCCATCTGGATCGTCGCGGCCGTGATGCTGGGGACGGCGACCTCGTTGGGCTTGGCCCGCGCGTCGCCGGGCCAGAAGAGGGCGATCTTCTTCATGGCCCTTGCAATCGACTACACGAAGGCCGGCGTCAAGCGCGCTCGAAGAGCCTCTCGTGCAGCACCGCCGACGCGGCGCCTACGTCCTTGTCGGCCACGAGCATCGTCAGGCTGATGCTCTTCATGCCGTAACTCACCATTTCCACGTTCACGCCTGCGTCCGCGACGGCCTGCAAGATCGCCGCGCCGAGGCCCGCCTGCTCCGCGAGCCTCCGGCCCACGACGACCATCAGCGTCTTTCCGGCCTCGACCCGCACCTCGCCGAGCCGCTCGAGGTCCGGCAGCGCGCGCTCCAAAGGCTCGCGCCGGTCCGTCGTGAACGACACGCTCACCTCCGACGTCGCGATCATGTCGACCACGACCTCGTGCCGCCCGAGCGCCTGGAACGCATCGCCGAGGAAGCCCGCCGCCCCGAACATGCGCGTCGAGAAGATCGTGACGGCGAGCTGGCCTTCCTTGTAGGCGATGCTCGTCGCCGGCAGCTCGCTCGTGGGCGCCGCCTCGCGGATGACCGTGCCGGGATGCTCGGGCCGGTTCGTGTTGAGCACGCGGACCGGGATGTTCTTCTGCATCGCCGGCACGAGCGTCGACGGGTGCAGGACGCGGCTGCCGAAGTAGGCGAGCTCCGCGGCCTCGTCGAAGCGCATCTCGGGGATCGAGCGGGCCTTCTTCACGACGCTCGGATCCGCGGTCATGACGCCGTCGGTATCGCTCCAGATCTCGACCTCCTCGGCCGCGACCGCGGCGCCGACGAGCGTCGCCGTGAGATCACTGCCGTTCCTGCCGACGGTCGTGATGTCGCCCGCCTCGGTTTTTCCGACGAAACCCGTCACGATCGGCACGACGCCGGCCGGCACGCGCTCGCGCACCGCGCGCTGCATCGCGGCCTCGTAGCCGGGCAGGGGACGCGCCGAGCCGAACGCCGCGTCCGTGAGGAAGCCGAGATCCCAGACGTCGAAGGCTTGCGCCGGAAGCCCTTGTCGCGTGAAGAAGTCGGCGATGACGCGTACGGCCATGCGCTCGCCGAAGCTCGCGGCGTAGTCGAGGCTGCGCAAGCTGAGCTCCCGCACGAGCGACAGGCCCCGATAGAGGGCCGAGATCTCCTCGAAAAAGGGCGCGAGCAGGGCGTCGTCGCAGCCGAGCTCGCGGGCGATCGCGGTCTGGCGCTCGATCACGCGCTCGGGGGCGTAGACGCCGCGGGCGGCCTCGCGCGCGCCCGTGAGCAGCGCGTCGGTCATGCCCTTGTGGGCCGAGCTTACGACGAGCGGCGTGCGCGCCGCGCGCCCGCGGACGATCGCGAGCACCTTTTCGATCTGCTTGCGGTTGGCGACGGAGCTGCCGCCGAACTTCATGACGATCATGGCGGCCGGACGGTAGCGCAACGCGTCGAGCGGCGCACCGGATCTGTCGCGAGCGTTGACGAGCCCTGGCCAGGCGGCTAACACCTCCGCTGGATCGGCGGTACGTGCACGATGAAGCAGCTTTCATGGATGGATCGGCTTCCGGAGTTCGGTCGTAGCGTCGTGCGCCAGGGCCTCGGCGTCGCGCGGGATGGGGCGACGCTTCGCGCGCTCTCGAGGGCGCCGCACCCGCGGGCGCAGGACATCGTGAGCGCCGTCGCCCGGCTGCGCGCGCCCTTGCCGCCGCCCGAGCGTGCGCTCCTCGCGAAGATCGAGGCCGAGCGGGGTCGGCTCGCGGCTCGCGAGGAGCCGCTCATCGACGGGACCCTGCCCTCGGGGCCCTACGACGACCGTGTCACGGTCCAGCAAGCGTGCTCGGTGAGCAAAGGGAAGAAGTCCGCGCTTTTCCTGTACCTCCTGGTCCGCGCGTTCAAGCCCGAGCTGGTGATCGAGCTTGGTACGAACGTGGGCATCTCGTCCTCGTACCTCGCCGCGGCGCTCCAGGTGAATGGGCGAGGGCGTCTCGTGACGCTCGAGGCCTCCCCCTACCGGATTCGATGCGCGAAGGGGGTGCACGAGCGCGTGGGGCTCGGCAACGTGACGTACGTGCAGGGCCTCTTCACCGATACCCTCGAGACGACGCTGCGCGAGCTCGGGACCGTCGATTTCGCGTTCATCGACGGGCACCATCAGTATCAGCCGACGCTCGATTACTTCGGGCTCATCCATCGGCACGCGACGCCCGATGCGACGTACGTGTTCGACGACATTCGCTGGTCGTCGGGCATGCTCTCCGCGTGGGACGAGATCCAGCGAGACGAGAGGCTCTCCCTGTCCGCCGATCTGTATTCGGTGGGCGTCTGCGTGGCGGCCGGGCAGGAGCGGCCGGCGCGATATGCCTCGGCGCCGATCTACGCGGCGCTCATGTAATCCGCTCAGCGCGCAAAGCCGAGCGCCGCGCGAACGGCGAGGCCGGCGAGCGCGCCGCCCACCACGATCCACGTCGCATTGATCTTTGGCTGCATCGCGACGGGCAGGGCGGCGGCGAGGATGAGCCAGGCGGGCAAATCGATGAGCGCGCCGCGTCCGAGGGCGATCGTGGCGGCGACGAGCAGGCCGAGCGAGGCGGCGGCGGCGCCGTCGAGCAGGCCCGCGAGGCGGGGCGAGGCGCGCATTTTCGGCAGGATCGGCGCGCTCGCGCGGACGAAGACGAAGCTCGGGAGGAAGATGGCGAGCGTGGCGACGGCGGCGCCGGCGGGGCCTTCGATCAGGTAACCGATGAACGTCGCGGTGGAGAGCACGGGCCCCGGCGTGAACTGGCCGATCGCGACGGCGTCGAGCAGCTCCGCCTCGGTGAGCCAGCCCCGCTCGGTCACGAGCCCCGTGCGGAGGAGCGCGATCAGCACGTATCCGCTGCCGTAAAGGATGCTCCCGACTTTGAGGAAAAACAGCCCGAGCGGCAGGAGTTTTCCGCCGCCCGCGGTGGCGGACGCGGCGAGGGGAAATGCGAGCACGGCGGGCGACGACTTCGCTTTTTTCGTGCCCGTGGCCGGCGTTTCGGGTGGCTTCTTCGAGCCGGGGACGATCGCGCCGAGGGCCGCGCCTCCAAAGAGCACGCCGATCTCGTTCACGCCGAGCACGCTCGCCGCGGCCGCGGCGAGGCCGAGCGCCAGGAAAAACCAATCTTTCTTTCGAGGCAGGACGAGCCGCGCCATCGCCGCGAGCACGATCGAGAGCATCGCGGGCTTGAGGCCGTAGAGCAGCCCTTCGAGGGCGGGGAGCGTGCGCAGGCGCTCGTAGGCGACCGCAAACCCGGCCGTGATCGACGCGGCCGGCAGGATGAAGCAGGCTCCGGCAGCAATGAGCCCCGGCGTGCCGGCGCGGCGATACCCGAGATGGATCGCCATTTCGGTCGAGTTCGGCCCGGGAATCAGGTTCGTCGCGGCGAAGAGATCCAGAAATTCTTCCCGCGTCACCCATTTCCGGCGGACGACGACCTCGGCCTCCATGAGCGCGACGTGCGCGGCGGGGCCGCCGAACGAGGTGAATCCGAGGCGCAAAAACAAGAGCACCACCTCGCGCAGCCGGCCCGGATCGGCTGCGGCGGGTGGCGCCGGGGGAGGCGTGGCCTCCTCGCTCAGATGTGGACCCCGCCAACCAGCATGGCGTCGATTTCACGCTCGGCGACGAGCCAGTCCTCGACGGGATTGGTCTTCCCGAACCCGATCGTCTCGGCGCGGCGATACGCAGCGCGCGCGATCATCCGGCGGCGCTCCTCGATCGACACGGGCCTGCGCTCGGAGGCGGCGGGCGCTTTGAAATCCTCGTCGATCGCCGCCGGCTCTGCTGCGGGCGCGGGCGCGAGCACGACGGGCGGCGGCGCGACCGACTCCGCGACGGCGGCTGCTTGGGCCTTCGCGCCCTTCTTGCCCGCCTCGCTCTTCTTTTGCGCCGCCTTCTTGCCTTTCGTCTTCATCGATCCTCTCCTCGGTGGTTTTTTCCGGGGGAGGGGGCTCCTATCCTGAATGAAGCGGGAGGGCAAAATTTCTTGGGGAAGTAAAGATAGCGCACTTGAACGACGCCTATCCCTCGATTCGCGACCAGAAAACTTTGCCTGTGAACTACCTATGGTTAGGGTAACAACAAGCGAGTGAGCGGAGGTTGAGCGGTCGTGTCAGGCGGAAAAACGGCGTGCAAGGTGATGGCTCTTGTGTCGTTGCTGATCTCGATGATGATCGTTTCATCAGCCGGACAGGCTACGGCGTCCCCTGCTACACACGACGGAGTGGCTCCTGTCATCGTCTCCGAGGATAGCGAATGGGCCTACTGCAGGCGCGCGTGCGATCTCGTGTGGGATTACGACAACCGTCAATGCCGCAAGCTTCCCGAGAAGCCCAAGAAAAATCGCGAACGATGCTGGCGCCGTGCCAATGAGGAGCGCTCGCGGTGTTACTTGGAATGTGAGAAGGAAGCGCAACGATGACGATCATCGCCGAGCGCGAGCTGCGCTTTACGCAACAAGGCAAGCGGGGGGCACGCAAGGTCGTCGTTCGAATCCATGCGCCCAAACCCGAGGAGAACGGCAACTGGTCGGTGGACTTCGACATCCACGGCCCTGGCGACCACAAGGCGAGCCGAGCCGTGTGGGGCGCTGATTCCGTGCAAGCGCTCGTCCTGGCGCTGGCGAACATCCCGCTCGATCTGAGCCTGGTAGCCCACGAGATGGGCGGCACGATCAAGTTCCTGGGGAGCAAGGACCTGGGGTTCACGGTCATGCCACCCAAATGAGGAGAGCACGAGGCGTACACTTGCCTGCACGGCGAGCGAAAGCTCGCCCGTGTGCCAATTGGTGCAGGCGCGTGGCGAGAAGGAACTTGCCCCAGAATGTCGCCTGGCACTAGCTATAGGCCCTCGCGGCCGGTGAGGTTGGAGGTTGCTCATGATCACCCGCGTCGAAGCGCTCGGCTATCGGTGCCTGCGGTACATCCGTCAACCGCTTGGGTCCCTGCATGCCCTCGTGGGACCGAACGCTAGCGGCAAGAGCACCTTCCTGGATGTCATTGCGTTCCTAGGCTCGCTCGTGCGGCGCGGCCCCCAGGCGGCCGTCGAGGAGCGAACGAAGAATTTCCAGGATCTTGTCTGGCGTCGTGACGGGCGAGCGTTCGAACTGGCCATCGAGGTCGATGTACCAGAGGCGTTGCGCAGCACGTTGGCCCGCCCCGACCTCGTTGTGCTTCGGTACGAGGTAAGAGTTGCGCTGGACCCCGAGACGGACGAGGTCGGCCTGGATGCGGAGCGATTGAGCTTCGGGATGCCAGATGCTGGACAAGAACTGCTATTCAGCGATCCAACTCCTCCGGTGACTATTCTAACGCCAACGCCTGCGCGAAATCGGGCCCTCGTCGTCAACAAAACCGCGAGCGGAAACGATAACTTTTATGCGGAGACACGCGAGGCGCATCAAGGAAGGAGCTCTCCCTGGACCATCCTTTACAAGCTGAGTCGCCGCAGGTCCGCGCTTGGTAACTTGCCAGAAGACGAGTCGCTCTTTCCGGTGGCGACATGGTTCAAGCGCTTTCTCCTCGACGATGTTCAGGAAATTGCGCTTCGAGGGGACTCCTTGCGCCTGGCGAGTCCGCCAGGTCAGAGGAGACGGTTCAAGCCCGACGGCAGCAACCTCCCTTGGGTCGTGGCGGATCTGGAGAAGCGCGATTCGGAGCGGCATCGACAATGGCTCGAACATTTGCAGACGGCGCTCCCCGATCTCGAAGGCATCCAGGTGGTTGACCGCGAGGACGATCGCCATCGCTATCTCGTCCTACGCTATGCGGGGGGGCTCGAGGTTCCTTCCTGGTCGGCTTCTGATGGAACCCTGCGCATGCTTGCCCTCACTCTCCCGGCGTACTTGCTGGATTTGCCAGGCATCTTCTTGATCGAGGAGCCGGAGAACGGGATCCATCCGCGGGCGATCGAAGCCGTGTACCATTCGCTTTCATCCGTTTACGACGCACAGATCCTTCTCGCGACCCACTCGCCGGTGACCTTGGGCGTGGTCGACCCCAAGGACGTGCTTTGCTTCTCGCGAACGATGGAGCGGGGCACCGACATCGTGAGGGGCACGGACCATCCCGCGCTGCGGGATTGGAAAGGCGAGCCGAGTCTGGGGGTTGTATTTGCCGCCGGGGTGCTTGGGTGAGCTGGGAACGCAAGGACCTCGTCGTGCTTACAGCCGACGATGACATCCGTCACGCGCTGGATGGAATTCTCACGCAGAAGGATCGCCTTGGCATTCGGACTATCTCCTATGACGTCTTTACGCACCCTAATCACGACCCAGGCTGTCTTCGCGAAAGCGCCACGTTCCTCCGTGCTCACATAAAGCAATACGAGCGGGCGCTCGTCGTTTTCGATCGTGAGGGATGCGGGCGGGATGGGAAGTCTCGAAAGGCCTTGGAGCAGGACGTCGAAACGAGCTTGGCGAGCAACGGCTGGGCGGATCGGGCTGCTGGCATTGCAATTGATCCTGAACTCGAGATCTGGGTCTTCAGCAATGCGCCACATGTCGAAGATCTCCTCGGCTTCCGGGGCGCCCCCCAAGATCTTCGCTGCTGGCTCGTGGGAGAAAATTGGCTGGTGGAAGGTCGCGTCAAACCGCAGCGGCCGAAGGAGGCCTTGCAGGCTGCCCTGCGATTCCGCCGTAAGCCCAGGTCAGCGTCGATCTACAGGCGCCTGGGAGCCCTTGTGCCCCTCGAGCGCTGCACGGACGCCGCCTTCGTGAAGCTTCGCGACGTGTTACGTCGCTGGTTCGCACACGATGCAACAAGCGGACATGAGGGCTGATGCGCACGGAAAGCGAGGGTAAGTGATGCGGCCGGTCGCCCCAGTCGTGATCCCCCTCCACTCGCTCCCTGCGAACCAGGAGGTGAGTCCGTTCCTCGCCCCCTCCGCGAAAATCCACCCGTACGAGCGCCCCGGTCCTCCCCCGCGCAGCGCGCGTCCCCCCCGAACCGAGGCGTGATCCTCCCCAGGTCACGGCGTGTTCCCTGGCAGATCACCCCCGATCCTCTCGTTGTTTCGACTTGTCCGCGGGCAGGTGAGGCGTGATCCGGACGCCGCGATGAATTGCACGGGGGCAGGCGAGGCGCGCTCCTTCGTTTTATTGGCCGGATCAGGCCCGGCCTTGTTCGACGCCTCGTATGCGCCAGATTCCGCTCTCCTTCGGGCTTCTTATCTCCTCGACGAGCTCGACTTCACCGAGGCGGCGCTCCTCGCCGAGGACGACGCTACCGGGCTCACCTTGCCCTTCTCCGAGGCCATCGGCGAATGGGAGGGGCTCTTCACCGAGGAGCGCGCTGCTCGCCGGGAGGTCATCCGCGCCGAGGCGGTGGTCTCCGTCCGCAACGAGCGCTTCGATTCGCTCACGAGGCGCTTCGGCGCCGCCGTGCGCGCATTCGCGCTGGAGCTCCTGGCGAAGTTCTTCGGTGGCAGTGGGGCGAGCCTCGGCTCTCCTCTCACCGAATGCCTGCCGCGCTGGCGACCTGCTTCTTTTCGGCGCGCCGCACGCCGATCTGCGACAGCCTGAGCGGCGCCTCCCTCGGATCCGGGTGCGCGATCCGCCCCTCGCCCTCGATCGGCGCCGACGCCGGCTCGTTGCCCGTGAGCTGCTTCAGCCCGTAAAACCCGTTCATCGCCGCCGACAGCATCATCCCGCCGCGGCTCAATTGCCGGGCCCCGCGCGCGAGCCGCTCCCGCACCAGCGCCGGCGAGAACGCGCGGTTCCACAGCCGCCGGTGCGCCGCGAGCAGCTCGTCGGGGGTCATCCTGGCGGGCCGGAAGGCCACCCCGTAGCCGCTGTAATGGGGCCAGTCGCGCTCCGTGAGGATCCGGCCGCTCTGCAGATACTCGTCGTAGAGCGGCGTGCCGCGGAACGGCGTCAGCACGCTCAGGAAGGGCACGTCCACGCCCACGGCATTGAGGCGATCGGCGGTGGCGACGATGGTCTCGGGCGTTTGATCGTCGAAGCCCGAAATGAAGCCGGCCATCACGCAGATTCCCCGATCGTGCAGGCGATCGATCGCGTCGCGGTATTCGCGCACCCGGTTCTGACGCTTGTCGACGCTGCGCAGATCCGCCTCGTCGAGGCTCTCGATGCCCAGGAAGATGCCGATACATCCGGACCGCTCCATGAGGTCGAGCAGCTCCCGATCCTTGACGATGTCGATCGACGCCTGCGTCAGCCACCACCGATCGAGGCCGATCATCGCGCGGAGCAGCTCCTTGGCCCAGCGGCGCTGGACGAGGAGGTTGTCGTCCCAGAACCAGGCGACCTTGTCCTGCCAGAAATGAGGGAATCGCGTGGTCGCGATGTCGCGCACGACATCGTCGACCGGACGCACACGGAAGCCCGGATTCAGGTCGGGCACGGTGCAAAAGCTGCACGTGAACGGGCAGCCGCGTGTCGCCTGGAGGACACGCGGGACGAGGAAGCGGTCTTCGAGCAAATCGTACCGGGGCGTCGGCAATCCCGCGAGGGACACCGGCTCCCCGCGGTACACGCGGCGCGCCGTTCCCCGCCCGAGATCACGCAGCACCTCGGGCCACACCGATTCGGCCTCCCCGGTGACCACGACGTCGACATGCGAAAGGGCCTCTTCGGTCCAGTACGAGACGTGCGGCCCGCCCGCGACCACGCGCACGCCGAGCGCACGATAACGATCGGCGAGCTGATACGCGCGGCGGGCGAACCCAGAGAAAAAAGAGAGGGCGACGACGTCCGGCGTGCCATCGACGGGGACGGGACGCACCTGCTCGTGAATGACCTCCACCTCGTGCTCGGAAGGGGTGATCGCAGCGAGGTGGATCCCCGTCACCGGCGGGACGAAATGCCATTGATGACCGCGGCGGTAGCGGGGCACGTAATCGACGACGATCCTGACCTTCATATCGCGTCTCCTCGAAGGCCCAGGATGAATGCAGTCCGCCTGATTCGCCGCGCGAGAGTGCGTGAGCGGTCGGTCCTTCGGCGCGAGCGGGCGCGGCGAGGCCTCGAACGGTCTCACGTTCCGCCCTGCCCCGGGATCGGCTATCACCTTCTCCGATGACGGCGATCGAAGCCGGAAGACCAGATCCATCGGGCGAGCCCCTCGCGATCGCCACGCTCCGTGCCCTCGCCGCGCCGCGCCGCCTCATCCCGATCCTCGTGGTGACCGTCACGCTCCTCGTCGCCCAGGCGCGGTCGGGCGGCTCGGCGCTCGTGGTCGGCGTCGCGCTCTGCGCCTCGTTCACGCTGCTCGCGCCGGTCTCCTGGCGCGCGCTCGCCGCCGAGCGCCCCACGCTGCTGCGCGTCCTCGCTTATGCGGCGCTCGGCGCGATCGTGGTCTTCGGCATCGGGGGCGTGATCCCCCGCTGGTTGCGGCTCGAGCCGAGCTTCCTCACGGTCCCGGCGAACCTCGTCAGCTCACTCGCGCTCTACTGGGTCGGCGGCTGGGGGCTCGGTCGGGACATCGATCTCGAGCTGCGTCTCATCGCCCAGCGGGAGCGGGCCGAGAAACTCGCGCGCGAGGCGGAGCGCGCGCAGCTCTTCGCCCTCCGCGCGCACCTCGATCCCCATTTCCTCTTCAACACGCTCAACGCGATCGCCGAATGGTGCCGCGTCGACGGCGCGGTCGCCGAGGAGGCCGTGCTGCGCCTCGCGTCGATGCTACGCGTGATCCTCGCCGGCGTGCGCGCCGAGTGGTGGCCCCTCGATCAGGAGCTCGCACTCGTACGTACGCTCTTCGAACTTTATCGATTGCGCGACCCGGCGCGATTCACGGTGGTCATGGAGATCGATCCGGGCGTCGAGCCTTTGCCCGTGCCGCCCCTCGTGCTCCTGCCGCTCGCGGAGAACGCGATGAAGCACGGTCCCGGCGCCGGGCACGAGGGCGAGGTGCGCCTCGTGATCCGACGGGCCTCGGGCGCACTTCGAATCACGCTCTCGAACCCAGGCGCATACGCGGGCCCGAGGCCGGGCAGCGATGGATTGCCCACCGTGGAGCGCCGGCTCGCGCTCGCCTACGAGAGGCGCGCTCGCCTCTCGATCCGCGGCGAAGAGGGCCGCACGCGGGTCGATCTCGACCTGCCGGAGGTGATCACGTGAATGCACTGCGTGTGCTCGTAGTCGACGACGAAAAGCTCGCGCGGGCGCGCCTCTTTCGGCTGCTCGGCGCAATCGACGGCGTGGTGGTCGTGGGCGAGTGCGATCGCGGCGACGCCGTGCGCGCAGCCCTCGGGCGAGGCGGCATCGACGTGATCCTGCTCGACATCGAAATGCCCGGCCTCACCGGGATCGAGGCAATTCGCTTGTTGCCCGAGCCGCGGCCCTACGTGATCTTCTGCACCGCGCACGCCGAATACGCCGTCTCCGCATTCGAGGTGGCCGCGGTCGATTACCTGCTCAAACCCGTGGAAGCCGGGCGCCTGCAAATCGCCATCGAGCGCGCCCGCCGCATCCTCGGCGCCACAAAAACGGACGCCCCTCGCCCCGCAGCGCGGCGTCTCGCGATCGAGACCCGCGAAGGCGTGCTGCTGCTCGATCCCGCGGAGATCTCGTTCGCCGAGCTCGACGGCGCACTCGTGACGATCATGGCGAGCGGGCGGCGCGTGCTCACCGATCTCTCGCTGGCCGCGCTGGAGGAGCGCCTGCCCACAGGCACATTCATCCGCGTCCACCGCCGCGCGCTACTGAACCTCGAGCACGTGATCCTGCTCGAACCCACGCCCTCGGGCGGCTATTTCGCGCGCATGAAGAACGGCCACACCGTGGAAGTCTCCCGCCAGGCAGCGAGGGAGCTCCGCCGCGCACTCGGAATCGCCCGCGGGGCGGGCGGGGACGAGGCCTGATCCTCGGGTCTGCGTCTCCCCGCACCCGCACCCGTCGCCCAGACGTGATCCTCCTCCACTCTCCGGCGGAGCGGAGCCAGACGAACCCATCCCTCTCCCGCTCCACGAAAATCACCCGGCAACAACGTCCCTGATCCTCCCCCGCGCACGGCCCGCCCTCGCCAAGACGAGGCGTGATCCTCCCGAGGTCACGGCCTGTTCGCCGGCAGATCACGCATCTCCTCTCCGGCTGCTCGACGTGCACGCCGCCAAAGGACGCGTGTTTCGGGGCCCTCCATGAAGCGCACGGGGGTAGGCGACGCTCGCCGCCTCCTTTCGCTTGACGAAGCGGAGCATAGTCCGGTAGCACACCTCGCATGCGCCAGATTCCGATCACCTATGGTTTGCTCTATTTTCTCGACGAGCTCGAATTCTCCGAATCTGCACTCGCCGCCGACGAGGACGCCGCCACGCTCGCCGTCCCCTTCGCCGAGGCCATCAGCGAATGGGAGGGCCTCTTCGCGCAGGAGCGCGCGGCGCGCCGGGCGGTGACCCGCGCCGAGGCGGTGGTCGCGGTCCGCAACGAGCGGCTCGATTCGCTCACGAAGCGTTTCGCCGCCGCCGTGCGCGCGTTCGCGCCGGAGCTGCTCGGGAAGTTCTTCGGCGGCACCGCCCCGGGGCAATTCGTGCGCAAGGGGCTGCGCGCGCAATGCGAGAAGACGCGCGACGTGCTCCTGCCCGAGGCCGGAAAGCTCGGCGGGAATCACGAGCTTTCCCCGTTCGCGGCGCCGATCGACAAGGTCAGCAAAGCCGCGCTCGACGCGCTCGACGTGCGCACCAAGGCCAAAGGAAATCGGCAAATCGTCTCGAACGAGACCGACGAATGGAAAGAGGGCATCAACGCCCTGCGGACGACGACCTACGCGGAGCTGCTCAAGATCGCGACCGCGAAGAAGTTGCCGAAGACGTGGGTCGAGTCCTTCTTCCGGAAGCCCGACGCGACCAAGGGCGAAGATGTGGGTACGGGCGAAGGCGCCGATCCCGAAGGCGACGAGCCCTGAGAGGGTGCTGCCGCAGCGGAGCCGCAGCACGCTCTCCCAGGGGGATCAGGCTGGCATCACGGGTTGTGCGACACCGTGAACGCCATCGCCTGGATCGTGGCGACGACGTGGTTCGGAGCGCCGACCGGCGCGAGATCGACCGGCTCCCGGAGGTGATAGACCGAGCCCTGCGGAGGAAACACCGTGAGGTTGTCGTTGATCAGCGCGGCGGTCTTCGTGTTTGACAGCACGAGGGGAGGGCCACCGCCCGGCGGCTTCTCGATGGTGAACGTGAAGTCGTGGAAGAGCGTGTTGCGGAACTTGGGCGGCAGATTGCTGATGAGCTCGAGCGGGCTCAACGGGGTCGTGTCGATGTCGGCCTGGGAGAGGGTGACCCTCCCGAGCACGGGGGAGTCCGCCGACACCTCGTGGCCGATGATTTTGAACAGCACGCCGCCCAATCCGGTATCGATCTTCTTCTCGACCCGGACCTTGATCCCTCCCTTGAAGTCCAGGGTGACGATGCCGAGGACATTCACTTTCAAGGGGACCTCGACCGCATACATAGAGCAGGGGATCTCCAGTCCGATCGGGGGTATCAGGCCATCTAGGTACGACATACGCTCCTCATGGTTCGTGGGATGGGAGGCGTGTCGCCCCGCACTGCAAAGGCGACCCGCCCCGGGTCTACGTCGCCGCGGATCGCCTCGGAAGGCTCCACGACGTTGCATGTCCCCCCTCGTAGAGCTTTCCGGCGTTGAGGACCATGGGACCAAAGTCCTACACGAGAGCATGGGCCGGCGTTCCCCCATGAACCGCCGGGGGTGACGGTGTATCCTTCCGCGGCCATGGCCGATCCCTTCCGTGAACGACAGCTCTCCCCGGCCGAGGTGCGCCGCATCCTGCGCCGGGCCCTGGAGCTCGCCGAGCATGACGCCGAGACGCAGGCCGTCGAGACCTCGATGACCGAGGCCGAGCTCGTGCGCCACGCGGGCGAGCTCGGAATCCCGCGCACGGCCATTCGAGGCGCGGCGGCCGAGCATGCGCCGCCCGACGTGCCGGAGGCCCGGGGCGGTTGGCTCGGCGCGCCATTGCGGACGCTCTTCGAGGAGGAGATCGAAGGCGAATTGACGTCCGATTCGCACGAGGATCTCGTCGACGTGATCCGCAGCGTGACGGGCGACGCGGGGCAGGTGCAGATCGTGGGAAAAACCCTGACCTGGACGCCGACGGTGAACCCGCAATCGCAGCCGAGGCAACTCTCGGTCACGGTGCGATCACGCAATGGAAAGACCCTCGTCCGCGTGGAGGAGCGATACACGAATTTCGCCCTGGCCTTGTTCCTCGGCATCGGGCTCGGTTTCGGGCTCGGCGGAGGATTGCCCATCGCAGGGGGGATCGGGGCCGCCACGAAGAGTGGCTCCCTCGCGGTGCTGGCCGCAATCGCCGTCCTGCTGTTCGCGTTCCTCATTCCACGGTTGATCTTCCCCTGGATCGTGCGGCGCCGGTCGAAGAAGCACCACGAGCTGCTGTCACGCCTCTCGGACGTGGCGCACGCGGCGTCGCCCGGCGCGCGGGTGGCGGAGGAAGAGGCCGCGCCCCGGAAGCGGAAGCGAAAGCGGATCGCGGGAGCGGAGGCGGAAGCAGAGGCGGAGGCGGAAGCGGAGGCGGAAGCAGAGGCGGAGGCGGACGCGGAAGCAGGGGGCCGGGCGCGGGCGCGCCGCTGACCTCCCCTCGACCCCCTCGCCCGGTCTGTTCAGTGGTCCTCCGCTGATCCGTCGGCCGGAACACGAACCGGGGCCCCGCCTGCCCGTTTCGGTCTTCACCGGACAAGTTCACCGCTGATCGGACAGCTTATGTCCGTCACGGGCGCCCGGTTCGTGTCATCTTTCTTGGCCGGCGTTCAGGTACCTGGTAGGGTGTTCAGTATGCACCGCGCCGCCGCTGCCACGGTCCTCGCCCCGGACGCCGACGCCCGCCACAAGGAGCTCTTCCAGAGCGCCCTCGTCCGCCCTGCGATCGAAGGACTTTCCGGTCGCGCCAAGGCCTTGCCCCTCGGCCTTCGCACCGTCGACGCGTCCTTGCCCGAGGGAGGCCTGCCGCGAGGCGCCATCGTCGAGCTCACGGCGCCCCAGGGCCTCGCCCGCGCGACGACGCTCGCCTTGTCCCTCTGCGCCTCCGCCCAAGCCGAGGCCCGCCTCCGCGGCGAGAGCGACACGCGCGGCGCCTGGTGCGCCTGGCTCGACCCCACGCAGTCTCTTTTCGCGCCCGCCCTCGGCCGCGCCGGCGTTGATCCCGACCGGCTGCTCGTCGTCCGGCCGAACCTCGACGACCTCGCCCGTGTCGCCGTCCGCGTCGCCGGCTGCCACGCTTTCTCCGTGGTCGTGGTCGACACGGCCGGCGTGCCCGGCTGCCGCGGCGAGACCCGGCTCGACCGGTGGGTCACGATCGTCCGCCGCCTCGCCCTCGCCGTCGAGGGCAGCGACACGACCGTCCTCCTGCTCACGGACGCGGCCGCCTCCCGCGCGATGCCGCTGCCGGCGGCGATGCGGATCGAGCTCGAGCGCCTCGGCGAGGATCGGCTCGGCCTGCGGGTCGCCAAGGATCGGCGCGGCCGCGTGACGGGAGCGCAGTCGATCGAGCTTGGAAAGAGCGCATGATGGGCGCATGAGGATCGGGTGATGGGCCGGCGAATCGTGGCGGTGGTCTTGCCCCAGCTCGGCTGCGAGCTCGTGCGGCAACGCGCCCACGAGGAGGGCCGCGCGGACGGCCCGCTCGCCGTCTTGTTTTCGCGGGGCAAACCGGACGGGGGAGGGGAGGCCGAGGACCGCGCCACGGCCACGCTCGACCTCGTCGACGAGGCCGCCTGGCGTTACGGAATCCGCCCCGGCCAGCGCGTGGCCGAAGCACAAGCGACGCTCGCCGAGCTCACGATCCAGAACGTCTCGTTCGTGGAGGTCGACGCCGCGCTCGGTCGCGTGGCCGAGGTTTGTCTGAATCTCGGGACCACGGCCGCGATCCGCCTCGCCCCCGAGCGCTCGTTCAACGCTCGGGGCTCCGGGTCGCCTTCGGCGCCCTGCGCCCCGAACCCCGACGAAGACAAACGCCGCGGTCCGGCAGGCGACGCGCCCTTCGACACGGTCTTCCTCGACGTCACGGGCGCGGCGCACCTCGTGGGCGGCGAGGAGGCCCTGCTCGACGAGCTCTGCGAGCGGATCCACGCGCTCGGCCACAAGGTCCAGGCCGCCATCGCCGACGGCCCGCGGATCGCCCGCGCCCTCGCCCGGTTCGCCGCGAGCCCGGTGCTCTCCAGCGGCTCGGCGCTCCTCGTGCGAAACGTCCCGCATCCGACGGTCGTCGCCAAGCCCGGCGCGCGTGTCCTCGGCCCGCTGCCGCTCACGGCGCTGCCGCTCGATCTCGACACGGCAGCCTTCTTCGGCCGGCTCGGCATCTTCACGGTCGAGGCCCTGACCAAGCTCCCGCGCGGCGAGCTCACGCCGCGGCTCGGCCTGCGCGCCGCCGAGGTGCTCGATCTCGCCTCCGGCCGCGACGATCTGCCGCTCGTCCCGTACGCGCCCCCGCGCACGATCGTCGAAGAGACGAGCTTTGAAGACCCGATCGCCACCGTCGAGCCGATTCTCTTCGTCCTTCGCGGCATGACCTCGCGCTTCGCCGCCCGCCTCGGCGCCCGCGGCGAAGCTTGCCTCTCGCTCACCCTCACGATCCCGCTCGACCGCTCCATCGCGAACCTGCGCGATCCCAGCCGCGAGCCCGTCCTCTCGCTCTCGATCGACCTGCCCTCGCCGCTCTCCGACGCGGGTGATCTCCACCGCGCGCTCCGGGCCAAGCTCGAACGCGCCGAGCTCTTCGCGCCGGCCGTCTCCGTCCAGCTCGAGGTCTCGCAGATCGTCGAGGCGCGGCGCGTCCAGATCGACCTCTCGCGCGACAAGGCCGTTCGTCCCGACGCGCTTCCCGCCCTGCTCGCCGAGCTCTCCGCCGAGATCGGCCAGGATCGCGTGGGCGTGCTCGAAGCGATGCACGCCCACAAGCCCGAGGCGCGCTCGAAGCTCGTCCCCGTCCGGGATCTCGACCAGAAGCGCGCCCCCGCCGAGGCCGTCGACCTCGAAGCCGCCGAGGATCGCGACGTTCCTCTGCCCACGCGGCTCTTCCCGACGCCCGTCCCGATCGGCCGCATCACGAAGGGCGCGGTCGTCGCCGTGGACAGCCGCCTCTACGCCATCGAGTCCTTGCGGTTCGTGATGCGGCTCGACGGGGTCGAGTGGTGGACGAGCTCTGCGGCCTCGCGGGATTACGGGGTCGCCTGGCTCGTCCCAGGCGCCACGAGCGGGAAGGCGTCGGCGGGGCCGAAGGGCGAGGGGGCATCGCGGGCGGCCGGCCTCGCGTGGGTCTTCGTGGACCGGACGACCGGGGAAGGGTACCTCCAGGGCTGGTGCGAATGAACCGACGAAGGCCGGCCCTCTCCGTCGTCTCCGGGGGCTCGCCCGAGCCTCCGCCCGAAGGACCCTCGGAAAAACCCGCGTTCGCCGAGCTCTGCGCGCGCTCGGCCTTCTCGTTCCTCGAAGGCGCCTCGCAGCCCGAGGAGATGGTGCGGCGGGCGCACGAGCTCGGTTTGTCCGCGATTGCCATTGCGGATCGGGACGGCCTCTACGGCTCGGCGCGGGCGCACGCGGAGGCGAAGAAGCTCGAGCAGCCATACATCGTGGGCGCAGAGCTGACGCTGACGGTGGGGGGGTCCGAGAACCCCCCCACACCCCCCGGCGACTCGCTTCGACCTCATGGAAGCGTCGTCCTCCTCGCCCAGGATCACGAGGGCTACTCGAACCTCTGCCGCCTGCTCACCCTCGCCCACGCGACCCACGAGAAGGGCACGGCCGGCATCGCGGTCGAGGACGTCGCGCAGGCGCACCGCGGCCTCGTCGCCCTCGTCCCGCTCGCCACGCCCGCGCTCGCGGAAGGCGCCCTCCTCGGGCCGCTCCGCGACGCCTTCGCCGAGCGCGCCTTCCTCGCCGCATGGCGCCACCTCGATCGCGGCGACGCGGCCCGCCTCGAAGCCGCCACGAAGGCCTCCGCCCGTTACGGCCTCTCGGTCCTCGCCACCGCGCGCCCGCTCTTCCACCACGGCGGCCGCAAGCCCCTCGCCGACGTCCTCACCTGCATCCGCCACAAGACCACGCTCGATCAGGCCGGCGCCCTCCTCGCCCCGAACGCCGAGGCCACCCTGCGCGGCGCCGCCTCGATGCTGAACCTGTTCCGCGACGAACCCGCCTGGGTCGGCCGCACCGTCGAGGTCGCCGAGAGCTGCCGCTTCTCGCTCGCCGAGATCCGCTACCACTTCCCGAGCGAGGGCCACTGCTATCCCGGCGAAACCCCGGACGACGCGCTCCGCCGCCTCACCTACGCGGGCTGCAAGAGCCGCTACCCCGAGGGCACGCCGCAGAGGGTCGCGGCGCAGATCGAGAAGGAGCTCGATCTCATCAAGCTGCTCGACGTCGCCCCGTACTTCCTGAGCGTCCACCAGATCGTCTCGATCGCCCGGGAGAAACGCATCTTGTGCCAGGGCCGCGGCAGCGCGGCGAACAGCGCGGTTTGCTTCGTCCTCGGCATCACGGCCGTCGATCCGGCGCGATCGAGCCTGCTCTTCGAGCGTTTCCTCTCGCCCGAGCGGCGCGAGCCTCCGGACATCGACGTCGACTTCGAGCACGAGCGCCGCGAGGAGGTCATCCAGGCCATCTACGAGATGTACGGCCGCGACCGCTCGGCCATGGTCTCCGAGGTCATCTGCTACCGCGGCAAGAGCTCGCTGCGCGAGGTCGGCAAGGTCTTCGGTTTGACCACGGATCAGCTCGATCGGCTGAGCGGGCTCGCGCTCTACCACGAGGCCGACACGAGCGAGAAGAAGCTCGCCGAGCTCGGCTTCGATCCGAACGACGCGCGCCTGCGGCAGGTGATTTTCCTGGCGAACGCGCTCGAAGGCATGCCGCGGCACCTGTCGATCCACGTGGGCGGCTTCGTGCTCTCGGCCGAGCCGCTGCACCACGTCGCCCCCATCGAGCCCGCGCGTATGCCCGGCCGATCCGTCATCCCCTGGGACAAGGACGACCTCGACGAGCTCGGCTTCTTCAAGGTCGACATCCTCGCCCTCGGCATGCTCACCGCGATCCGGAAGACCCTCGCGATGGTCCACGAGCGACATCGTCCGGACGAACCTTTCGACCCGATCGACGCGCTCGCCCGCATCCCGGCCGAGGACCCGGCCGTCTACCAGGCGATCCAGCGCGCCGACACCGTGGGCGTCTTCCAGATCGAGAGCCGCGCGCAGATGTCGATGCTGCCGCGCCTCAAGCCGAAGGAGTTTTACGACCTCGTGATCGAGGTCGCGATCGTGCGTCCGGGCCCGATCCAGGGCGGCATGGTGCACCCGTACCTGCGCCGCCGCACGGGGCAGGAGGCGCCGATCTCGCCGCACCCTTGCCTCGACGGGATCCTCGCGCGCACGCTCGGCGTCCCGCTCTTCCAGGAGCAGGTCATGCAGATCGCGATGGTCGGCGCGGGCTACACGCCCGGCGAGGCCGATCAGCTCCGGCGCGACATGGCCGCGTGGAAGAAGCACGGCCGCCTCGCGCGGCACCGCGAGCGGCTCTTGCGAGGTTTTTCCGAGAAGGGCATCAGCGCCCGCTTCGCCGAGCAGCTCTACCAGCAGATCCACGGCTTCGGCGAGTACGGCTTCCCCGAGTCCCACGCGGCGAGTTTTGCCCTGCTCGTCTACGCCTCCGCGTGGCTCAAGGTCCACCACCAGGCCGCGTTCACCTGCTCGATCCTGAACTCCCAGCCGATGGGGTTTTACAGCCCGTCCTCCCTCGTCCAGGACGCGCAGCGGCACGGCGTCATCGTGCGGCCCGTCTGTGTCGTGTCGAGCGGCTGGGACCACTTCCTCGAAGACCCCGGCGTGATCCGGCTCGGGATGCGCCTCGTGAAAGGGTTCGGCTGGAGCGGGGCCGAGGGCGTGCTCCGGGCGCGCGCGGAGGCGCCGTTCACCGGCGTCGCGGATCTCGTGCGGCGCGCGGGCCTGCAGAAGAACGACATCGAGGCCCTCGCGGAGGCGGGCGCGCTCGAAGCGCTCGTCCCGAGCCGGCGCGAGGCGCTCTGGCGGGCGCGCGCGCCGCGCCTCCCGGACGGGCTCTTCGCGAAGGTCCCGCTCGAAGAAGAGAAGGACGTGGGCCTGCCGAAGATGCGCCCCGCCGAGCAGCTCGTGCTCGACTACGGGCGGGTGGGTTTGTCCCTGCACGACCACCCCTTGCGGCACCTGCGCCCGCGGCTCGAACAGGAAGGCACGGTGACGGCGGCCTCGATCAAGGAGCGGCGCGCGGGCGAGTCCGTGCGTGTCGCGGGCCTCGTGGTGGGCCGACAGCGCCCGGCCACGGCGAGCGGCGTGACGTTCGTCACGCTCGAAGACGAGACCGGCGTGGTCAACGTCATCGTGCGCAAGGACCTGTTCGAGGCGAGCTACGCGGCCGCGCGGTACGCGAAGATCATGGCCGTTCGCGGCCGGGTCGAGCGACAGGGGTCCGGGCCGAAGGGCGCCGCAGGCGACCCGGACCCCCGGGCGTCGAACTACGAGGTCGTTCACGTCCTCGCCGAGGCCCTCGAGCGCCTCGACGCGCCCGGCAAACGCGGCGTTCCCACGCGATCACGCGACTTTCACTGAGCCGCGTACCCCAAATCGTTTGTGCTCATAACGACCGGATCAAGCGCCCCTCCGGTCGCTTTTTGCTCGCCAGACCGGCCGCGACGCGGCAAAGATCGCGGCTGATGTTCGGGCTCCAACGACTCCTGGCACTGGCTGCGGCCCTGCTCGCCGCGTGCAGCAGCGGGTCGTCGACGACCACCGAGGCTGCGCCCGCTGCGAGCGGCTCGTCCGATCCGCCGCCGCTCGGCTCGTTCATCGCGCCGAGCCCCACGCAGCCCCCGCAGCCGAAGTCGCCCCAGCCGAACCCGCTCGGCCTGCCCCCGCGCAAGATCAAGCTCGACCCGGGGCGCCGCGTCTTCACCTTCTCCGAGCCCATGCTGGCGAACGCGCGCATCGGCTCGACGCTCGTGCTCTACGCGGCCACGGCGATCGGCTTCGACGGCGACGACCTGGTCATCGAAGGCCAGTCCGGCGGCCCGTCGTACAAGGTGCACGCGGGCTACGTGATCCCGGTCCCGGACAACGTGAAGCCGAAGCTCAACGACGTCGTGCTGACCGAGTGGAACGGCGTGATGAAACACGCCGTCGTGCGCCGGTACGTGAAGGATCGGATCGCGGTCCGCTACACGGACATGGAGGCGCGGACGCCGGAAGCGCTCCTCAAGGGCGTGCGCTGGGTCAAGCAGGTCGACGGGCTCCAGCCCGGCAACTATGCGGCGCACCGGCAGGAGGGGGAGTACCGGCACGTGCTGCTCGTCTCGCCGTTCGAGGCGGGCGGCGTGAAGCGCTGGTTCTGCCTGGGATTCGGCGGCGCGGCGCTGATCGCCGACGAGGCCGATTTGCAGCCGATCCCGATCAAGTGGAAAGGCAAGGCCGGCGCCGTCGTATGGGCCGAGTGGGCGGGCACGATGCGCCGCGCCGTCATGCAGAGCGAGAGTGAGCCGGGCATCTTCACGGTGAAATTCGAGCGAGCCGGCAAGCCCGAAGTCGTGGGGTACGGCTTGATCATGAATCCTCTGTAACGGCCGGAGACGATCGAGAGCGGGGCGTTCGGTGCCGCAAACCGCCGCCGGTTCGTGGTAGATCCGCTTTTCATGCGCGCCGCCCCCGCAGTGATCCTCCCTCGGGCCGACGACGACGCCCGCGCGGAGAGCCCGGCGTGAACACGCAAGCCCGAGCCGCCACGGTCCGCGTGACCTCGCGGGGCCCGTTCGACGTGGGCTCGCGTCTTTGGCGCGACGAGCGAGGCTCGCTCGTCGTCACCGTCATCGCGAAAGCCACCTACACGTTCGCGCCGGGAGACGCCGCGCCGCTCGACGTCCCCGTGCCGCTCCAGGAAGAAGACGGGCACTGGGACGACGATCCCACGCGGAGCGTCCACGCGCCGAGCGACTTCGCCCCCTTCAAGCCGAGGGCCGAGGTCATCATCGTCGGCTCCGCCTACGCCCCCGAGGGGCGGCCCGCGCGCTCGATCGCGGCGCGTATCGTGGTGGGATCGGTCGACAAGACGATCGAAGCCTGGGGCCCGCGCCGCTTCCGCGCCGACGGCAGCGTGGAGGAAGCGCCCCTCCAGACCCGCTTCTCGCTCCGCTACGAATACGCCGCCGGCGGCCCCGGGACCGACAACCCCGCCGGGATCGACCTCTCGCGCAGCGCGCTCCTCGGCCCCGTCCCGGTGCCCCAGCTCGTGCCTCACCTCCACGAGATCACCTCGCTGCACGAGCACATCCCGCGCGCCGGCTTCGGCCCCATCGCGGCCGCGTGGCCGGTGCGCGCGGGGCTTCTCGGCGAGCGCGAGCGCACCTGGCTCGGCCGCTCGGACGCGTTCGCGCTGCCGAAGACCTTGCCGAGGCAATACTTCCTGGTGGCGCCGGAGGATCAGCGGCTCGAACGCCCCCTCGAGCCGAACGAGACGATCATCGCCGAGAACCTGCACGGAAAACACCCGCGCCTGCGCATGACCCTGTCCGGCCTGACGCCCTACGCGATCGTCGCGGGCAGCCGCGGCGAGCCGACCAGGCTGCAGGGGGACCAGCTCTGCATCGACACCGATCGAGGGATCTGCACGCTCACCTTCCGCGCGCAGATCCCGCTCCCCGCCGGCAGCGACGTCCAGGTGATCGTGGTCGGCGGGCCGATGGGCGGGCCCGTCCCGCTGGAGGAGGCGCAGATCGTCCCGCTGGCGCGGCCGGGGCCCGAGGACAGGCGCATCGACGAGGACGAGCACTACACGATGCCGTTCACGGTGCCCGCCCGGCGGCACGACGGGCTGCCCTTCCAGGGCACGAACCAGGCCGCGAACCCGCAGCCGCCGCGGCGCCCGAGCAACCTCGACGGCGTGATGCCCTTTCGCGAGGCCGACGCGACCTCGGGCGCGCCGAGCTCCCGCGGCTCGTACCCTCCGCTTTCGCCGAGCGTGCCCCAGCCGCCCCCGTCGCGGCCCGAGGCGATGCCACAAGCCTTGCCCTTCACCCCCGTAGCCCCGCCCACGGCCATCCCGCCCTCGCGTATCGCCGCTGTCCCCGCGCCGTCGCCGCTCCCGGTGATGCCGTCGCCGATGCCGCCGCCGCTGCCGGGGGTGCCATCGCCGCCGCTGCCAGGCATGCCGTCGCCGCCGCTGCCGGGGATGCCGTCGTCGCTCGCGCCGATGCCGTCGTCGATCGCGCCGATGCCGTCGTCGATCGCGCCGTCGCCTTCGCCCCCGCCTCTCCCCCCGAAGAACGCCCCGACGACCTTCGAGAGCGCCTTCAGCGGAGCGAAGCCCGCCGCGCGGAGCCTCGAAGCCCCCGAGGCCCCGAAGGCCGACGCGGCGCAGGCCGAGGTCGCGAGCGCCGGGCCCCTCGTGTTCGTGAGCGCGAAGGCCGCGTCCGACGCCGCCGCGCGCGAGGCGCGTCGCAACGACGAGCCGGGCGCCGGGGCGCGCGTGATGCGTTCGGCGAGCACACAGGTCCAGAGACTCGCCGTCGTCGACGTCCTCGACTTCGATCCGAAGGTCTTGCCCCGGCTCCGCATGCAGAAGCGCTTCGCGCCGATCTTCGCGGGCCCGCGCCCCGTGCAGCCCGCCGAGGCGTCGCGCAGCAAGCTCCCGCAGGAAGAGCAGGACCGCGCGGACGTGGCCCGGGTCCTCTCGTGCGCCCGCTCGGCGGACGCAGCCGAGATCCGGCGCGCGCTCGCCGAGAGCCTCGAGGACCAGAACAACTGGCACCCGCCGCTCCTCGCCGTCGCAGGTGACCTGCGCCCCGTCTTCGACGAGCTCGAGGGGCTGCGCGCGGCGGTCAGCGTCGCGCAGACGGTCGCAGGAGGCGACAAGCGCCTGCTCGCGGCCATCGCCGTCGCGCAGGAAGCGATCGCCGCGCCCGTCCCGCCGCGGCCCGACACCGTGCTCGCCCTCGGTCGGCAGATCGAGGCCGCGTCGTCGTCGCTCTCGCTCCCGCCGCGGTACGTGGCCTCGGAGGTGGAGCGGATCCTGCTCGAAGGCCGCAAATACAAGCGCCGCACGCTGCTCGGCGCGACGCGGATCCGCGCCGATCTCACGCTCGCGCGCGGCGGCGAGACGATGCTCGTGTATCTCTCCGACGCGGTCGCGACGTCCTTGCCGCTCCTGCCTTCCTATCCGGTGGTGGTGCTCGCCGAGGCGAGGCTCCGCGAGGACGTCGCGGAGACACAACCCGAGGCCCTCGTCGCGATGGCACTCGGTCGCGTGCTTCACGGTCGCGCCGAGGGCTAGAGCAGGGGCTTCCTCCCCCGGTCGCGTTCCGATACGCTGGCGCCGACGGGTGGGCCGGGTTTTCCGGCGAATACGCCGAAAGAGGCAAGCTGCGATGAGGATCGCCAGCGTCACGTGGAAAGGGTTTCTGGGGCTCGCGGACGGCTCGCTCGATCTGGCGCGAGACGGCGCCCTCCCCGCAGACCTCGTGGTCGTGACCGGGCCGCCGGGGAGCGGAAAAACGAGGCTGCTCGACGTGATCATCGCGGGCAAGGAGCGCGTCGCCCCGTACGGGCCAGGGCCGCGGCTCGACGACGTGATCGGCAAGGACGGGACGTCGGCGAAGATCACGATCGAGTGGTGGCTGTCGGAGGACGAGCGCAAGGTCGTCGGCGCGCCGAGGCCGCTCCTCGGGACCGAGGCCATCTACACGCGCACAGGCCCGGCCGAGCTCGCACCCGATCCGGCGATCGGCGTGATCCTCGAGCGATACGATCACGAGCCGCAGCACGGGAAAGTCGATTACATCCCCGCCGACCGCGGGCTGCCGCCGCACGTGACGTCCGTGCGTGATCCCGTCTACGAGCAGCGCCGCGTGCGCCTCTCGCGCGGGCCGGACAAGTACGCGGGGATCGTGAAGCTCGCGGAGCAGACGATGCTGCGGCGCACGGACGACGCAAAGATCGCCGAGCTGAAGGAGCTTTTCGCGAAGCTCTGCCCGCACCTCCGGCTGCGCGGCGTGTCGGCCGCAGGAGACATCGAGTTCGGGCGCGAGGGAGGGCCTCCGAGGCCCGTATCGAAGCTCTCGATGTCGGAGAAGCAAGCCTTCATGATCGCAGCGACGATGGTGCTCGTGGGCGTGCACCACTCGGTCGTGCTGTACGACTCCCCCGAGCTCTACCTCAGCGGGGCCGAGGCGCGGCGCCAGTTCGAGGTGCTCCGAGCATTCGCCCCGACGAACCAATGGATCGTCGCGACCTCGTCCGAGGACATCGTCGCGATGGCCGCCCATCGAAACCTCGTGCGGCTCGGAGCCCCGTCATGAACACGGTCACGTATTACATGGACGACGTCGAGGTGGCCGTTCCGCCGGGCTACATCGACAGGACGATTCACACGCTGGAATGGCAGACGGAGGACGGCAGCCGCGTAGGGCTCGTGGTGCAGCGGGATCTCAGCCCAGATCGCCCGACGATCGACAAGCTCTTCGAGCTGGCGATGTCCGAGTATCAGAAGCGCCTGCCCATGCTCCACGTGGACGAGCCGCCCGTGCTCGAGCTCGCCGTGCCCCATCGCGTGGCAGCCATCCGCTGGAAGAAGGACCAAGACGTCATCTTCCAGGTGCACCTCCTGATCGAGCTCTCGGATCGCACGCTGGTCGCGACGTTCTCCGCGCGGCCCTCGTACCGCGAGCAGATCGAGGCATTCGCCGTCGAGTTCTGCCGATCACTGATGGTGAGGCGTTCGTCGTAGGAGGATTCATCATGTCCGTCGAGCAAGCCGCGCGCGTCACGTCCTCCGTCGACCACAAGAGCTTCAACATCCAGATCGTCTACACACTCGGAGGAGTCGCCCTCGGGGCCCTCATCGTGTTCACGGGAGGAGCATCACTCGCCGTCTTCGCCGCAGCCGCGACCGTCGCAGGCACGAGCCAGTCGATCGGCAACCTGATCGACAAGTACGTCGACCCACGCGACGCATCCGAGAAAATCGTGAAGGGCGTGGAGCACGTCTTCCTCGAAGAAGCAAAGAACCGTGCAGCCAACGTCAGCCCCCAGACGCGCACCGATCAACACGACGAATCCCCAGCCACCGGGAGCAACTGCGTCTTCATCGAAAACGCCCCCGCAAGCCGCAGGACCGACTTCACGAAGTGCAACGGCCTCATCATCGACGGCGCCCCCCACATCTTCTACGGCGGCGAACCCACCGATCAAAGCAAGCGCCCCGAGGAAAAAGCCCCCCTCGCACTCCAAGTCGTGCAAAAGACGGTCGACGCCGCAGGTCTCGTCGCCGGCACGCCGACAAACAAAGTCGAGGCACTCCTCTACGCAGTCGACGTGGCCGACTACGTAGGCGCAATCCCCGAAGGCCACTTCCAGGACTGGCACTTCGTGAAGGATCTGCCAGGCCTCATGCCCTGACAGCGTAGCGTAGCGCCGCGCCGGGGTTTCACCCCGGGCCCGACCAGGGGTTGTCCACCCCTGGACCCGGACCAGCGCAAGCGCTGGACCTTTTTGGGAAGAACTGCGCGATGCGCAGTTCTTCCCACAGGCCGGTGGCAAGACCGCGGACGGGGTTGCCCGTGGAAGCCGTCTTGATGGGCAGGGTCGTCGCCGGTCTTGAATCGGCCTGTTCGATGAACTGCGCATCGCGCAGTTCATCGACCCCGAGTCCAGCGCTTGCGCTGGTCCGGGGTGCAGGGGGCGGACAGCCCCCTGCTGGGGTCCGGGGTGAAACCCCGGTGCCGACGGGCGCAACGCTCCTCTCAGTCGAGCTTGTAATCGCCGGACTGGATGCCGTTGTAGATTCGGTCGCCGCGGCCGTAGGAGAGGTCGCCGCCTTGCGACTGGTAGTGGGTTTGCCAACGCCGC
This sequence comes from Polyangium sp. y55x31, assembly GCF_029946505.1. Lineage (GTDB taxonomy): Bacteria > Myxococcota_A > Polyangia > Polyangiales > Polyangiaceae > Polyangium. The sequence goes on along the minus strand of NZ_JARZHG010000002.1, from coordinate 518,220 downwards.
TTCATGTACTCGGCTGTTCGCTCCTCGCTCATGCGGGATCGCTGGGTCTCGCCCATCTTCTTGTAGTCGTCGTTTGCCCTCTCCCAGGCCTTGCGCGCCCTCTCTTTCTCGAGCGCGGCGTCCTTCTCTTTCTGCTCGCGCGCGGCCTTCTCCTCGGGTTTTTCTGGGCGCTCGCCGTTGACTGCCTTCTGTGTCTCTTCGGCGCCGGGGTTGATGAATACGTCGTCTGCTTGGATCACGATGAAGTTGGGCTGCATCACGATCGTCGAGCTGCCGACTTGCAGGATGATCTTTTCGTGGCTGACGAAGTGGTGGACCTTCGACGTCGACTTGAATGTCTCGGCGATCTCGTAGGTTTGGTTGGCCTGTCCCGTGACGGAGATGTCGCCGATGATCTCGTGCGTTTGGGTTTTCGTCACGCCGACGTATCGGTCGCCGCCTACGCTCGTCGTCTGGTTGTTCCCGACTACCACGAGTTGCTTGTGGTTCACGCCGAGCACGTCGTCGGTCCCTACCTTCGTGCTCCGTACGTTGCCGATCACTGTCGTCTGCGTGTTCTTCACGACGACGTTCATGTCGCGCTCGGCCTGCAGGTAGAGCTGCTGCTTGCTTGGCTGGTCGAAGAAGCTGATCTCGTTGCCCTTCCAGGAGTGCGTCTGCTGGTCGGGTGATTTGGCCCCGAAGAACTGGTGGTTCAGCGTGTCGACGAGCCCTGAGTTGCCGAGTGGCGACGGGTTTCCGCCGAGCAGGCCTCCGGCGGAGGACATCCCGCTGCTTGCTCCGTCGGCGCCGCCGGCGATCACGCGTGGGCTCGACTCCGAGCGCAGGCCGCTCACCTTCTTGAACTCGGGCAGCTTGTAGGGCGGCGGCTGCGTCTCTGTGAAGACGCGGCCGACGACGACGGGCCGATCTGGATCGCCGCCCAGGAACTCGACGAGCACCTCTTGCCCGATGCGTGGCAGGTTCACGCCGCCGAAGCCGGCGCCGGCCCACGGCTGGCTGCATGGGATCCAGCATGAGCTCGTCTCGTTGCGTGCGCCCTCGCGATCCCAGTGGAATTGCACGCGGACGCGGCCGTATTCGTCGGTGTGGATCTCCTCGCCCTCGGGGCCCACGACGGTCGCGCTCTCGAGGCCGGTCACCTTGGGCCGCGTCGTCTTCGTGTCGGGTTTGTACGGCGAGTCTGTCGGGACGACCTCGGCGTGGACACGCCACTCGTCGTCGTGGTCGCCTTCGATGAGGGCCTCGCTCACGAGCAGCGAGCTTGCTGCGGCGAGGGCGCGGTGTGGGTGGCCCGAGACGCTCATGATCACGCCGGGGACGAGGTCGATGGCGTTCGATTCGAACGTGATGCGTTTGGCCGAGCCGCGCTTGCCGTGCAGGCGGTTCTGCGTCTTCACGCTCCCGAGCTGCTCGTCGGTGCGGGAGCTGCCGCGATCGTCTGCGGTCGGGGTCGAGCCTCCGCCGCCCTCCTGCGTGTAGAGGAAGGCGCCGGGCTCGTAGTGGAACTGCTCGAGCTCTTGCTCTTGCGGCAGGCCGCCCGTGGCGGCGAGGCGGGGCTGGTTCGTGCTCGGCCTGCGGTAGTCGAGATCCGCGATCGTCACCTTGCCGGGCCGCACGCGCTGCTGGACGGCCACACGCGTGACGAACTCCCCGTCCGTGTTCGTCGGGGCGTCGTGGAAGCGGACCTTGGGCTTCGTGAGATCGCGCGAGTGTGGGGCGTCGTCGAGGACGAGGACGGTGTTCCCTTCTTGCTGCTCGAAGTAGTAGGAGACGCCGGCGTCCTCGAGGACGCGGCTGAAGTAGGCGAAGTCCGTCTCGCCGTACTGGCAGCGGTATTTCCGGGGCTTGTAGTTGCCTGGATCGACGCGCTCCTCGAACGGAACACCCCACTCGCCGAGCAGCTTCTTCGCGATGTCGATCTCGGTGTCGAACTGGAAGACGCGGTAATTCTTGCGTTGGGTCATGAGCCACGCGCGCGGCTGCAGCGTGACCGTGTAGGTCGCGAGGCCCTGCGCGTCCACGCGCACTTGCTCGATCTGCGAGCAGATGCCCTGCCAGGAGGGCTGCGCGAGGAGCGTGCGCATCGTGAAGGTCGCGGGTTTGCCGATGACCTCGTCGAAATCGATGTCGAGCGAGCGCGAGACCACGCGGGCCTCGACGTGGAAGAGCTGATTGATCCCTTGCTTGACGGCGAAGGTGCGGACGTCGAGCGGATCGCCGCTCGCGATCTCGAGGGTGACGTGGTTCTGCATGCTCATCGGCTCCTCCGGCTCAAGCTACGGACACGTTGGGTTGTGGGATCGCGCCTGCCTCGAGGATCCGGCTCTTCAGCACGAGCTCGGCCTCGGCGTCGCGGCGTCTGTGCAGGCCGCGGGCGACCTTCGGCGTCGCCGCGGTGTGGAACGCCTTCATCATGCGAAGGCTGTCGGCGATGCCCTGGATGTTCTTGGCTGTGACGGCCGCGCGGATGGCGCTATACGCCTTCTCCTTGAGCGGCTTGTTCCTCGTCCCCGTGCCGCAGTTGTAGACGAGCGAGGTGAGCGCGCCCCAGACGTGCGGGCCGAGCGCGTCGACGCCGGGGAAGGCGCGCCGCGCGTCCTCGATGAACGACGGCAGGCGGCGGAGGCGGAAGACGGCAATGGCGTCGTCCCAGGGAATCGAGATATCCCGCGTGGCCCTCACCGCGTCGCGCGAGCCGCCCTTGCCGACGTAGGCGAGGAGGCGTTCATACGCGTCGCGCACGGGGAGCGCGGCGAGGCGCATCTTCCAGTCGCCTTCGAACCAGCTCTTCGCGAAGCGAAGATCGTAGCCGATTCCGATCGTGAGCCCGGAATCCTCGTTGCCGGGCCAGTGCGGGCGCGTATAGATGGCGTCGTACTGGGGCCTCGCGGCGTCGCGATCGCCCCCGCCCACTTCCCAGGCGATGATCAGGTCGATCGCCTCCTGGCTGATCTCCATGGGCGCAGCCTACACGAGTAGCCACGAATGCAAAAGCGACGACGCGAGAGAATGGTCGAGGCGGGGAGGGGGCGTTGAGCGGGACGAGCTTCGACGCGCCGTGGATGTGGGGCGACCTGCGCTTCACGCGCGCGGTCGTGCGGGCCCTCGAGGACGACGCGTGCGCGCGGTACCTGAAGGACGAGGAGGCTTGTGGATACCTCGTCGGACCGGCGAATGACGCGCTGCTCTGCGACGAGCTCGTGCCGCTCCCGAACCTGGCGGCGCGGCTGCACCAGCTCGACCCGGCCACGTTCTTCCGGACGGCGCGCACCTTTTTTGCATTCGACGAGAAGAAGTTCAATGACGCCGTGCATCGCGGGCGCGCGTCCGGGCGCCCCGTGAAGGTGATTTACCACTCGCACCTCGACGTGGGTGCGTACTTCAGCGCGACCGACGCCGCGGTCATGTCGGGCGGCGATCCGCCGGCAGAGGAAGGGGGATCGGGGCGGCTCGGCGCGGGGCCGCCGTGGCCGGTCTCGTTCCTCGTGACGAGCGTGCGCGCGGGCGTGAGCGGGCCCGTGGTCGACGAGCACAAGTTATTCGTCTGGAAAGACCGATCGTTCGTGGAAGCGCCGTTCGTGATCTTGGGCTGAGGTCCCCACGCGCGCGCCCTGGTTTCTTGGCGCTCCGCTCGTTCGAGCGCTTCCGAGCGCGGCTCACGCGGCCTCCTTCGCACCTCTGCGAAGCATTTTGCGCACGTTGCAGCTCTGGAATTGCTTCCCGCGTGGTGTTAGGAAGGCAAATCCATGCAGCTCCGAGAAGCCATTCGCGCCGCGCGTCAGTGGGGGCCTTTCACGGCTCGCACCGTAGGGTATGGGACGATCTCGCTCACGCTCGGCCCGCTCACGAAGGATCACAGCGCGAGCACCTGGGCAATGAAGCGCTGGTGCAAGTCGAGCGCGCGGGGGCTGCACATCGACGTCGAGGCCACGGGGCTCGAGAACGTGCCCACCGAGGGCGCATACGTCTATTGCTCGAATCACCAGAGCCTGCTCGACATCCTCGTCCTCGGCGCGGTCCTCCCGGGGGATTACAAGTGGGCTGCCAAGCGCGAGCTCATGAACATTCCTTTCCTCGGCTGGCACCTCAAGCTCGCGGGGCACGTCCCGGTCGAGCGTGGGGGCGGGCCGCGGGTCGCGGCCGAGGTCATCAAGCGGTTCACGGAGGTCCTCGGGCACGGAAAACCCCTGCTCGTCTTCCCCGAGGGCACGCGCAGCGAGGACGGCGTTCTCAAGGAGTTCAAAATGGGCGGCTTCTACGCCGCCGTGCGCGCCGGCGTCCCCGTCGTCCCCGTCGCGCTGGAGGGCGCGGGCAACCTCATGCAGAAGGGCGCCATCGACACGGGCGACGGCTCCATGCGCCTCGTGCGCGTGCGCGTGGGCAAGCCCATCCATCCCCTCGACACGGGCAAGGAGGCGGCGCGCGTCGTCGACCTGCGCGACCGCACGCATGCGGCCGTCGCCGAGATGCTCATCTCCCTCGGCGGCCGCGTCGCCGAGGCTCCGTCCAAGCAGGATGGGAGCTCGACCGCAGCCTCGTCGGCCGAATCCTGACGTTCGCTCCCTCTTGACCCCGACGTGGGGCCCGATACCCTCTGAGGATTCCTCGTTACTTTCCAGGGTGGAGGGACTCATGGCTTTCGAGCTTTCTCGCTTCAGTGTTCGGCCATTGGTGGTGGCAGCGGTCCTCGGGCTCCTCGTAGGCTGCGGGGGGCAGAGCGAGGGCGGGGGCATCGTACCGAGCAGCTCGGGCGAGCAACCTGATTTCCCCATCCCGGATCCTCCGGACGTGCCGCCGGTCGATTATCCGGACGTCCCCACCTGCGACCCGGACATCACCGTCGCCGCGGACAGCCGCGCGCTCATGGTGCGGGATCCGGCCGTGCTCGCGCGCTTCAGCCTCGACCGCGTCCTCCAGCAGATCATCACGCTCGCGGGGGAAGACACCACGCCCGACGAGCTCGTGAGGCGCCTCTTCGACGCGCAGAACCCCGCGGCCGAGGGGGTTTTTGCGGACAACCCGCATTGCGACGATCCGGACAACGCCGCGTTCAAGAACGGCGCGGCCCTCTTCTGTCCGCGGGCCGAGGGCGCGCTCGCGTCGAGCACGGGCCTCTTCGAGGCGGGCCACCCCGACTCCTTCGTGCCCGTGGCGATCGTCAACCGCTTCGACCTCACGCCCACGAGCGGATCGACCTGCGGCGAGCACCGCATCGTGTATGCGAAGACCTCGGGCCGCACGGATCCGTCGAATCGCGTTTTCTTGATCTTCGAGGCGGCGCTGCCGAATTCGTTGAACTTCGACGTCATCTCGGGCTGCCGCCCCGTGGCCGAGGCCTGGGGGAGCCTCGCGAACGAGACGGACGTCGAGGTCGTGGCGGACAAACTCGAAGAGCTCTTCTTCACGGGTCTGCAGGGCTTCTTGCCCGTCGTCCACCCTGACAATTACGGCGCCGTCTCCTCCGAGGAGGACCCTTACAGCGCCTCGCACGGCCAGGTGCGCGTGAGCCAGCAGATGCAGGTGCCCTGGGAGATGCGCGAGTATCACCTGAAGCGCACGCCGCCGGGGTCGATGGAGTTCAAGCTCACGTTCCAGCCGGTCACGGTCAAGAACAACCCGCTGCCGGAGCTGTTTGACAGCACGAACGACTCGGAGACCGCGGTGAGCTTCCGGAGCGAGTTCGTCAATATCAGCCTCTGGGATCTCGGGCAGAAGGAGCTCCCCAAGGTCCGCATGCGGACCGGCAAGCAATTCAACATGGGCGAGAGCGTCGTCTCCGGGGACGCGTCCGTCGATTATGCGTCGCGCGCGATCGGCGTCGCGGGCTCCGATTTCGCGTCCGAGATCCAGATGGGGCTCGACCTCTACGGGGTGGGCCTTGATTGCCCCCCGACCGATCCGCTCACGCCCGAGGCCGTCCTGCACCGCGCGACGTCGCTCACCTGCGCCGGTTGCCACGCGCCGCAGCGTTTCCTCGGTCCGGACCGGTCGCTCGGCTGCGGGCTCACGTTCCCGTCCACGCTCGGCGAGGTGCACATCGACGAGAACGGCACGCTCTCGGAGGCGCTCACGGACGTGTTTTTGCCGCGTCGCGCGGAGGTCCTCTCGACGTACCTTCAAGCGTGCGACGTCGGGGCCATCATGAACAGCCTCGAACCCAGCGACGGCGCCATTCCGAAGTGACGCTCTGCTTCACATCGAGCCGCACGGCCCGACGTTCCCCGCCCCGAAATAATACGTCGTGATCCCCTCGCCGCACGGGCACTTCACGGCGCCCATCTCCGCGACGAGGCAAGCGACCACCTCGTCGTTCGGCTCCTCCATCCCGATGGCCTCGACGCACCCGCCGTGGCCCATCTTCACCTCCAGCCAGCCGTTCGTCTTGCAGCCCGAGGCCTCCTGGCATGCCTTCGCCGTCGCGAGGACCCAGTCCTCGAGCCCGCACAAAAAATCGTTCGAGCCGACGCATTCGCCCGTGGGCCGGTCGGCGCAGGCCGGATGGGCGTCCGTGCCGAGGCCGCTGTCGAGCTCGGGGATGCCGCCGGCGTCGAACTCGGGGGGACGGTCGAGGATCGAGCCGTCGGGTTCGTCGCGGATGTCGGCGTGCCGGGTGCAGGCGAGCGGCGCGGCGAGGGCGCCGAGGGCAGCGGCGACGAGCACGAGGGGGACGAGCTTTTTCGGTTTCACGGCACGCGCTCCTGCTCTTTTTTCGTGAGCGTGCGGAACCAGACGACCTGGTGCGGCGATTGCGTGACCACGGTGTCCGGTTCGATGCGGATGAGATCGCGGATCGGGAGCTCGGGGTCCTTGGCGAGCTCGCGCGCCTCCTCGTACGTCTCGGGGCGGGCGTCGTGGATCGTCATGAACAGGAGCCGCCCCTCCTCGAATTGCAGGCGATCGAGGATGCGGACGAGCGTGAGCTCGCCCGGCTCGTAATACCCCTCCACGGCCACGAAGGCGCCGGGGGTATCGATGCGGGCCTCGGGCGGGGTCAATGCGTCCGACGCGCAGCCGGCCACGAGGGCGGCGCTCGCCCACGCGAGACAGAGGTTCCGGAGCAACGCTTGCAACAATCTGCGCCTCCCTTCAGAAGCCGAGGGTCACCCCCGCGCTCGGCGCGAACACGAACGCGCCGAACGGGAACACGGAATGGGCCGCGATCTCCACGAAGGCCGCGCGGCGGCTCTCCCACGCGAATGCGAGGCCGGTCCCGGCGCCGACGAAGCCGTCGCCCGCGCGTTTCCAGACCGTGACCTCCTGCTCCAGGTCGTTGCCGCCCTGGTACGGCGGGGCGAGCGGGTTTTCCCGGACGACCGTGCGTCCCTTCACGTCGACCATCGCATACCCGCCGGTGAGGAACGTATACGGCCGGAGCCCGGAGCGGGCGAAGAGGTCGTCGCCGAACCAATGCGTCGCGCGGACGGCGAGGGAGAACGGCACGAACGCCGTGCCCTCGCGCGGCGTCGGTCCCTCGCCGAGGAAGGCCCAGCCGAGCCGGATGCCGAGCGTCGTATCGTAATGGATCAACCGCTCGTATCCGAGGACGATCCGCGTCGGCCCGAGGCCCCCGGTGAGCGGCGTGTTCGTCTGCACCGGCGTGCCCGTGTATTGCGCGTCGTCCGCGCGGAAACAGGCGTACCCCTCGTTTTCCTGTGAATGGAGGCTGCACACGCCCGCGGTGGCGAAGGCGCCCACGTCTTGCTGCACGCCGACGGAGAACCAGTTCTTGCGCCGGTCGATCCGCTCGCAGAACCCACGCCAGCCACACGTCGCGCCGCCCTCGCAATCGGCGTCCGACTGGCAGGCGATCTCCACGACGCGTTCGCTCGGGCAGCCGAGCAGGCCGGCGGGACAATCGGCCGGATCGGGGCATTTCGCGCCGCTGCCCTGGCCGGGCTCGAGCATGGTGTCGTGCTTGATGGTCACGAGGTACGGCCGCGCGCGGGACGCGCCCGTCGCGATCACGCGGCCCTCGGCGTCGTGGACGCGGATGTAGTAGCGGAGATCCCCGGTGACGGTGCTGATCTCCAGGCACGGGATCGCGCCCTCGTATTTCGCGCCGGTTCGACGCATTTCGAGCGCGGTCCAATCCGGATCCCCCCAGAGCCGATAATGCACGAGCACGCGGCGGGCGCGAAGCGCGATGTCGATGGGGAGCTCGATCGAAATGGGAACGGCGCGCAGGATGCCTTGTTCGGCCGTTCGCTCCAGCGTCGGGTTGTGCAGCACCTCGGGGCCCATCGAGGCCCGATCCTCGGCCGGCTCCTCGGCCCGGCCCGAGCCCGAATGCGAGACCGAGGCGAGCGCGAGCGCGCCCATCGCGAAAAGCCAGTTCGCGCGGCTCATTTCGCGCCTCCCGACGCGGGCTTGGCCTCGTCCTTCGCGGCCGACTTCTTTTCGAGGATCCGGAACTCGACGCGCCGGTTCTTGCTGCGGCCCTCTTCCGTGGCGTTGTCCGCGATCGGCTTGTCCGAACCGTACCCCTTCGGCGCGAGCCGCGCGCGGCTCACCCCGCGCCGGACGAGCCATTCCACCACGCTCTCGGCGCGGTCTTGGCCGAGCTTGCGGTTCACGTCGGGCGGGCCCGTGTCGTCGGTGTGGCCTTGCACCTCGATCCGCGTGACCTCCGGGTGATCCGTGAGCACCCGCGCGACCTCGCCGAGCACGCGGTCGCTCTCGGGGCGCAGGACGGCCGTGCCCGTCTCGAATTGCACCTGCTGCGAGATCACGATCTCCTGCTCGGCGAGGGACGCGACCGGCGGAGGCTCGGGCTCCTTCGGCTTGGGACAACCATTGCCCTCGGGTGGCTTCGGGCCCGGCTCCGTGGGGCAGGCGTCTTTCTTGTCGGGCACGCCGTCCTCGTCGGTGTCCTTGGGGCAGCCGTGCGTCTTGCGCACGAAGGTGGCCTCGCCCGCGGCACGCGGGCAAGCGTCGTTCTCATCGGGAATGGCGTCGCCGTCGTAATCGGGCGGAGGCTCGGGGCAGCCGTGGAGCAGCGGGTCGCCCGATTCCACGCCGACGAGATCGATACAAGCGTCGATCTTGTCCGGAATGCCGTCGTTATCACGATCCGGCGGGGGTTTGGCTTTCTCCGGCGCGTAGCCGAGGAGCGCGAGCACCCGGACGTCCGCGCTTCCCGCGCCACGTCCGAGGCCCGGGCCCATGGCGAGGCCGATTTCGAGGGGTCCGCCGGTGATGCGGTACTGCCCCGTGACGAGCGCATGCGCGACCGTGGCGCGGGGATCGAAGAGGCGCGCGCCGCCGAGGAAAGGCAGATCGGCCGAGAGCTCGCCGCCGAGGGTGAGGGTGCGGGCGCCGTCGACGAAAAAGCCGCCCGCGAGGCCAAAGGTGAGGGAGGTGGCGACACGCGTCGGCAAGACCCCCGGGAGCGCGACGGCCGGACGGGTGCGCAGGCCGCCGGAGAATGCGCCGTGGAGGCGTTTGCCCGTGGCCTCCGCGACGAGGGCGAGGCGCCCGCGGACGGCGCCGTCGCCGGCGTATCCATCGCTGGCCGTGGGGAGCCAAAGGGACGCGGAGAGGCCGAGGGCAGCGCCCTGTCCGGCTTCGTCGAGGCCCCCCGCGAGGCGGACGCGCGCGCCGATTCGTATGTCCCCAAATGATGCGCCGACGCCGGCGCGAGGGAAGGCGTCGCCCGAGGGCGGGGGGCTTCCCGCCTGGGTGATGGAGAAGGGGACGTCGAGGGAGATGGTGGCCCGATAGAAGAGCGAGAGGGACGCGAGGGCGTGGAAGTAGGTCTGATCGGAGATGACGGGGTCGAGCGCGTCGTGGTCGTTGCGGAGGACGAGTGGGCGGCGCGCGTAATCGAGGACGAGGCGAGCCGAGGGGAGAAGGTGGCCGCGGACGTCGGCGTGTTCGGTGAGGAAGGCGCGATCGCCGGCGGGCGCGGGTTCGAGGGAGAGGGAAGGGGTCTCGTCGGCGGCGGCGAGGCGCGGAGAGGTGACGAACGCGAGGGCCGGAAAGAGGAACAGCAGGAAGCGCGGGCCTGGCGTCACGGGGCGGACGGTAGGCGGGCGGCTGGGAGGTGGTCAAGGGGCAGCTTTGTGACGTGTAGGGTCGGAGCCCCTGCTTGCGTTCTCGCGTGCATGCGAGTCACCACCCTCCTGGCAGGATCCCTCCTCATCACATCCGCGCTCCTCGGCGCCTGCAGTTCCTCCGGGACCGGCAGCCCCCCCGCGACCGGCGCCGAGAGCACGAATACCTGCGCGGAGCGCTCGAATCGAGCCATTCAATCGGTTCAGGCCGTCGTCGAAGCCAACCGCGCCTGCACGACCGACACGGACTGTACGCTCGTGGGCGTCGCCGGCGCCTGCTTCGACGCGTGCTCGGCGGCGGTGAGCGTCACCGGGGTCGATGCCGTCAAGGCGGCCATCGCGGAGGCCGAAAGCCGCGAGTGTCCAGCCTTTGCGGCGGCAGAGTGCAAACATATCGTGCCCCCCTGTGTCCCGCCGTCGCCTCCTGTATGCCACGCGGGGAAGTGCCAGTAGCCGAAGTTTTGACGCTCCTCCCGCCGCGGGGAATCCGCCCCACATTCGGGCCTCGTTTTCGCCCGATCGGGCAAACCAGGCCAACGCGCTTTCCCCGTGATGTCCGCCGCGACCGAAGAGAATCGCGAGAGCGCTTCCTTCTTGACAGGCAGACTTCGATTGGTTGGTCTATCCGAGGACAGGATCCCTTTACCGTCGGTGCCCGTTCGTCGACTTTGGGGGCGGACCGGGTGGGCACGAGCAACCACGGCCACGATCGCAGGGGTTCGGTCAAGGATACCATGCGTTCGAGTCTTCCCAACTACGTCCTGTCGGATACCCTTCACGAGACCGACACCACCATCATCCATCGAGGGCACCGAATTGCGGATCACGCCCCGGTCACGGTGAAGCTCCTCAAGCACGAGCACCCGACACCGCGGGACATCGCCAAGCTCAGGCACGAGTACGCCGTCATGAAGAGCCTGCGTATCCCGGGCATCCTCACGGCCTACGCCCTGGAGCGGCTCAGCAACGGCCTCGCGCTCGTCATGGAAGATCGCGGCGGCCAGCCGCTCGATAAAATCCTCGGGGAGCAGCGGCTCGACGTCGGCACCGTGCTCCACATCGCCTCCGCGCTCGCGAAGATCCTGGATTCGCTGCACCGCGCCCGCGTGATCCACAAGGATGTCAAACCCTCCAACATCCTCTACGATCCCCGAACGCACGAGGTCACGCTGATCGATTTCGGCATCGCGACGCGTATCTCGCAGGAGGTCCAGCTCCCCACGGCCCCGGAGCTCATCGAGGGGACGCACGCGTACATGTCGCCCGAGCAGACCGGGCGCATGAACCGGCACATCGACCACCGCACGGACTTCTATTCGCTCGGCGTGACCCTCTACGAGATGCTCACCGGCGTCCGGCCCTTCCGCTCGACCGACGCAATGGAGCTCCTGCACAGCCACATCGCGCGGATGCCCGTGCCCCCGCACGAGCTCGCGCCGGAGATCCCGAGGGCCGTCTCCGACATCACCATGAAGCTCCTGGCCAAAGCCGCCGAGGACCGCTACCAGCAGGCCTACGGGCTGCGGGCGGATCTCGACGAGTGCCTGCGGCAATGGGAGGCGAACGGGTGGATCGGGCCCATGGCGCTCGGTCGGCTCGACCTCGGCGGCGAGCTCCGCGTGCCCCAGAAGCTCTACGGCAGGGAAGACGACGAGCGGGCCCTCCTCGCCGCCTGGGGCCGCGCGAGCGAGGGCAGGGCCGAGTGTCTGCTCGTCGCGGGTTATGCGGGCGTGGGCAAATCGGTCCTCGTCAATGAGATGCACAAGGCCATCGCGCGCCGCTCCGGAGGGTATTTCGTCGCGGGCAAGTTCGACAAGCTGAACCGGAGCGTGCCTTACGCCCCCTTCGTCCACGCCTTCCGGGAGCTCATCCGGCGCATCTTGACCGAGCCCGCGGAGGCGCTCGCGCGCTGGCAGGGCAAGCTTCGAAGGGCCCTCGGGCAGAGCGGCCAGCTCATTGCCGACCTCATCCCCGAGCTCTCGCTCCTGCTCGGGCCGCAGCCGAGCCTCTCGGAGCTCGCGCCCGCCGAGGCGCAGAACCGGTTCGCCCTCGTTTTCGAGAGCTTCGTGCGCGTGTTCACCTCCGAAGAGCACCCGCTCGCCATCTTCCTCGACGATCTGCAATGGGCCGATTCCGCGTCGCTGCGGCTGCTCCACATTCTCCTCGCAGGTCCGCAGAGCCGCTACCTGCTCGTGATCGGCGCCTATCGCGACAACGAGGTCGAGCCCGGGCACCCGCTGCTTTCGGCCCTGGACGAGCTTCGCAAGGAGGGCGCTCCCATCCGGTCGATCACGCTCGCGCCGCTCTCGCCTCGGGCCGTGGGGGACATGATCGGCGATACGCTCGGGTGCGGCGCCGAGGCCTGCGCGCCCCTCGCGGAGGTCGTCTTCGCGAAGACCCACGGAAACCCGTTTTTCATCAATCAGCTCCTGCGCGACCTCCACAAGCAAGAGCTCATCGCGTTCGACGCGCGCGCGCGCTCCTGGGTATGGGATCTCGAGCGTATCCAGCAGGCGAACATCACGGACAACGTCGTCGATTTCATGATGCACAAGCTGCGCGGGCTCGCGCCCTCCACGCAGCGCGCCTTGAAGCTCGCCGCGTGCATCGGGCACCAGTTCGCCCTGCGTACGCTCGCGACGTTGAGCGAGCAATCGATGGCCGAGACGGCCGCGACCCTCTGGGAGGCGCTGCAGGAGGGCCTCGTCCTGCCGCTCGACTCTGATTATCGGTTTCTCGACGTCGCCCCGAGCGGTTCCGCCGAGCTGCCGGCGACCGAGTCCTTCGACGTCTCCTACAAATTCCTCCACGATCGCGTGCAGCACGCCGCTTACGGGCTCCTCGAAGACGGCCGCGAGCGGGAGACACATCTCCGCATCGGCCGGCTCATGCTCGCGGGCCGCGCCCCGAGCGCGCTCGGCGAGGAGCTGTTCGATATCACGAATCACCTCGACATCGGCGCCGCGCTGATCACCGATCCCGCCGAACGAGCCATGCTCGCCCGATTGAACCTCGCGGCCGGGAGGAGGGCCAAGGCGGCGGCCGCCCACCAGGCCGCCGCCGGTTACCTCGGGGCAGGTCTCGCGCTCCTTTCCGTGTCGAGCTGGGACGAGGACCGCGATCTCGCATTCTGGCTCCACGTGGAGCAAGCCGAATGCGAGGCCATCAATGGTCGCATGGGCGCCTCCGACGCGCTCTTCGAAGCGCTCCTCGCCCGCTCCCTCACGAAGCTCGAGCTCGCGCACGTCCATTGCCTGCGCATGAACCTCTGCACCACGGCCGGCCGGCTGCCCGAGGCCATCCAGGCCGGGCTTCGCGGCCTCGCGCTCTTCGGGGTCGAGATCCCCGAGAGCGAGGAGGCGCGAAAGGCGCTGCTCGCCCGAGAGATGGAGGCGGTGGCCGCGAATCTGGGCGAGCGCCGCATCGAGGATCTCGTGAACGCCCCGGAGATGACCGATCCGGAGCGCAGGGCGGTCCAGAAGCTTTTGATCTTCCTCACCTCACCGGCCTACTACGAGGGGCCGACGTTCATCGCGCTCGTCGCGCTGAAGCAGGTCGACATCTCGCTGCGATACGGTCATTCGGACGGCTCGGCGTACGGCTACGTCCTTTTTGGCTTCATCCTCTCCGGGGGGATGGATCGATACGAGGAGGGATATCGTTACGGCCGGCTCGCGCTCGCCTTGCAGGAGAGGTTCGGAAGCGCCGAGCTCACGGCCAAGGTGAACATGGTGTTCGGCGTGTTCCTGCATTTCTGCCGGCCCGTCCGGGAGGCCCTCGCGTATTACAGGCGCGCCTACGAGTCCGACCTCGTGTCGGGCGATTTCGTGTACACGTCGCACGCCTGCTTCTACACGATGATCGTCCGATTGAGCCTCGGCGAGGAGCTCTCCGCGGTGCGCGAGGAGCTCGACCGGTTCCTCGCGCTCACGCAGCGGACCAAGGAAGCGATGGCCATCGGCTTCCTGACGATCGCGAAGCACACGCTCGCGGCCCTCACGGGGCGCACGGCGAGCCGCACCTCCCTCGCCGGCGAGTCGTTCGACGAGGCTGCTTTCGTCGCCTCGCAGGAGGCGGCCGGGGCGCACTTCATCACGTGCTGGTATTACACGGTGAAGGCCCAGCTCTTTTATCTCCACGGCGATCCCCGGTCCGCGCTCGAAATGGCCAAACGCGCGGAGGAGAGGCTCGGCAGCAGCGCGGGCCAGTATTTCGCGACCGAGCTCTCGTTCTACCTCTGCATGGCGAGCCATGCGCTCTCCGCGGGCGCCTCGCCCGAGGAGCGGGCGCGGTACGCGGCGGCGGCCGAGCCCCATCGGGAGAAGCTCGCGCGGCTCGCGGAGAGCTGTCCCGAGAACTTCCGGCAAAAGCTCCTGCTCGTGCAGGCCGAAGAAGCCCGCGCCGCGGGGAGGGAAGCCGAGGCGATCGATCTCTACGACGCGGCGATCGTCGCCGCCCGCGAGAATGGTTTTACCTCCCTGGAGGCCCTCGCGAACGAGCTTTGCGCGCGGCTCTACCTTTCGAAGGGCAAGACCCGGGTCGCGCACATCTACATGTCCGACGCGCATTACGCCTATCTGCGCTGGGGGGCCACGGCGAAGGCGGACGATCTCGCCGATCGATATTCGCACCTGCTGCCCCCGGCCGCGGCCCTGCCCCCGACGAACGTCGCGACCCGAGTCGCCGCGGACCTTCGTTCGCTCACGACGACGACGACGACGACGAGGGCCCTCGCCGCCGAGCTTTTCGAGGCCGCCGCCGTCGTCCGGTCTGCCCAGGCCATCGCGGCGGAGCTCGTGCTCGACAAGGTCGTCGAGCAGGTCTTGAAGCTCGTCATCGAGATTGGCGGCGCGCAGAGGGCCGTCCTGCTCCTCGGGCGCGACACGAACCTCCGGATCGCGGCCTCGATCACGGTCGAGCCGGACCGGGTGGAGCTCGGCCTTTCGACGCCGCTCGAGGAGAGCGCCGGCCTGCCCCGGACCATCGTGCAATACGTCGCCCGGACGAGAGAGCCCCTCGTCCTCGGCGATGCGGGCACGGAGAGCCGGTTCTCGGCGGATCCCTACATCGCGAAGACCCCCCCGAAATCGGTCCTTTGCCTTTCGATGGTGCAAAAGGGCGAGCTCGCGGGGATCCTTTACATGGAAAACAACGCCGTGAAGGACGCATTCACGCCGCGCCAGATCGAGCATTGCACGCTCCTCGCGTCGCAGGCGGCGATCGCCGTGGCGAACGCGCTCCTCTATCAGCAACTCCAGGTGATGACCGGCGAGCTCAAGCGCTCGAACGAGGCGCTGGAGAGCGAGGTCGCGCGGCGCACCGCGGAGCTCTACGACGCGAACGAGCGCCTCTCGCGTGAGCTCTCCGAGCGTGCGCGGGGCGAAGAGGAGCGCGCCCGATTGCAGGAGGAGGTCATCCGCGCGCAGAGCGCCCGCCTCGTGGAGCTGTCCACGCCCATGATCCCGATCACGGACCGGATCATGGTCATGCCGCTGATTGGAGCGATCGACGAGCAGCGGGCCGAGCAGGTGCTGACGACGGCGCTCGAAGGCGCGCAGACGCATCGGGCCGAGGTCGTGATCATCGACATCACGGGCGTGAAGGTGATGGACACGGCCGTCGCCAGCACGCTGCTCCGCACGGCCGCGGCGCTCAAATTGCTGGGCGCCGAGGCAATGCTGACGGGGCTCAGCCGCGAAGTGGCGCAGACGCTCATCTGCCTGGGCCTCGACCTCGGGGGCATCGTCACGATGGGCACGCTCCGCAGCGGTATCGCGCGCGCGCTCAAGCGAAGCGGGTCAGCGGCGCTCACCCGGGGATGACGACGACCGCTTTTGCTACGGGCTCCGGTTGCCTCGAATCACTCGGCGGCTCGTGCCACGGCTCCGGGCGTGAGCGCGATCAGCCGGGCGGAAGCAAAGCGAGCAAGGCTTTCGCGCCGACCTTCTTGTCGACGACGAGCACGCTCCGGACCATCTTCGTGCTGCCGAGGAGCGCTTTGCCCAGCGCTTCACCCGGAATGTCGAGGCGGCACGCGAGGAGGCGCTGCGGGTAACGGGAGAGGAGCGCGTCGCAATCTCGATAGAATCGCTCGCTGCCGTCGTTCGCCAGGAAGAGGATCCGCGACACGCGGGCGTTCTGCGGGCTTTCGGGGGTCTTCTCGTTCAGCGCGTCGAGGCCCTTCTGCTCGCTGGCCAGCTTCTCGCCGATGAGCTCGAGGCCCTGGTAGGCGTGCCCAGCGGCGAGCGCGCCGCGGAGCTCCGCGGCCAGCGTGTCGGTCATCGGGAGCGTCGCGACCTGGTGACGACCACGCTCCCATAACGGACGCGCGTGCGCCTCGAGGAGGCGCACGACCGCGTCGTGACGAGGATCGGCGACGACGTCTTTCGGCAACTTGAGGGTGGACATTGCGGGGAGGTCTAGCAGAACCCCGGTTCCCGGTGTCGCCGACGAGCACCGGCCGAACGCGCACCCTACGGCAGGTGGCCTCCCGAGCGCATGGTCGTATGGGCCGAGAGTGTCGGCCCGCACGTCGGAGACAGTGCACGAGCCTCGAGCATGCGCCTGGGAGTGAAAGGGCTGCGCCCGGGTGGTTGCTCTTCGAGCGGGCTCACCGACGGACGGACGACAGCGCGCGAATTGTCAAGGTGCGCTCAACAGGCCGTCAAGGGTACGCCATCTGGTTCGTGCTCCGCGGCACGCGTACGTTCCTGCATGAGCATTCCAGCGGCGACGCGCCGTTTCGACAACGAGAGGAAGAACTGATGCGCGCAACCATCATGTACGGCGCCGGCGATGTCCGCGTCGAGAACGTACCCGACCCGTCGATCCTCGAGCCGACCGACGCGATCCTCCGCGTTGTCCGCGCCTGCATTTGTGGCAGCGACCTGTGGCCATACAACGACATGCAGAAAAGCGAGACGGGACAGAGCATGGGCCACGAAGCCATTGGCGTCGTCGACGCCGTCGGCAAGGACGTCCGTACGCTGAAGCCCGGCCAGGTCGTCATCATGCCGTTCGCGATCTCGGATGGGACGTGCGCGTTTTGCCAGGAAGGGCTCCCGACCGCATGCGTGCACGTCGGCTTCGTCGGCAACGGCGGGATGAACGGAGCGCAGGCCGAGGCGCTCCGGATTCCGTACGCGGACGGGACGCTCTACGCCATCGACGTCACCGAGAATGATGCGCGAATGCCAGGACTCCTCACGCTCTCCGATGTCATGGGCACGGGCCATCATGCGGCGGTCGTCGCGCGCGTCGCGCCGGGGCACAAGGTCGTCGTCGTCGGTGACGGCGCCGTGGGCCTCTGCGGCGTCATCGCCGCCAAGCGACTCGGCGCCGAGCAGATCATTCTCATGGGCCGGCATCCGGATCGAATCGAGCTCGCCCGAATGTTCGGCGCGACGGACATCGTCCCCGAGCGGGGCGAGGAGGGTATCGCGCGCGTGCGCGAGCTGACCGGCGGTCACGGCGCCCACTCCGTCCTCGAATGCGTCGGCACCGGCGAGGCGACGAATACTTGCGTCGAGGTCGCGCGTCCTGGCGGCGCAATCGGGCGCGTGGGCGTCCCGCATTACCCTGCGATCCCGGGCGCGGGGGCGACGTTTTTCAAGAACGTGACCGTCGGCGGCGGTCCGGCGCCCGTGCGCGCGTACATCCGCGAGCTCCTGCCCGAGGTTCTCGAGGGAAAGATCGAGCCGGGGCGCGTCTTCGATCGCACCGTCAACCTCGACGGGGTGCCGGACGGTTACCGCGCGATGGACGAGCGCAAGTCGATCAAGGTGCTCGTCACTCCCTGAGCGAGGAAAAATCGATGCTCAAAGACGAGCGGCAAGAACCAGGCGGTGCCGAGCTTGGAGCGACCCGGCGCGGCGCGGCTCTTCGGCCATGCAGAGCTGGACCACCTCGCTGTCCTGACCGTATCCTTCAGTCAATCCAGTCGCTCCGAAAGCGCAGCTGACCACGCCCCGCTGATCGGTCGACCAGAGTCACGTAGGGCGATCAGTGCGCCCCTTCCACGAGGCGCCCGAGTATTTGGTAGATGAGTTCCAGGTGTGCGCGCTGCTGTGGCGTCGGCGTGCCTGCAAAACGCGCGCCCAGGGCGCTCTTGCTCACCGTGGTCGCGTCGACCAGGACCCCTATCTTTCCCCGGCCAAACTGCGATTCGCTGTAAATCGTCCTGCCTTGCTCGTCCTGGAATACCGGAGTGCCTCCTACCAGGTCGAGCACCGGCCGCGAAAATGCCAGCGGCGGATGATCGGATTCCGTGGAGGTCGACATGCGTGTCGCTCCGGCTTTCCGTACGCTCGATGGTGCCAGATCAATGCGGATCCCCATGCCAAATGCTTGTAGAAGCGTTTCGGTCGCGACGCCACCTTGCGCGAGCCCGTCCACGATCAGTAGGCTGCCGCCTTGACCGATGAAACGCCGGAGGGCGTCGAGCTGCTCTGACTCGGGCATCGATTGCGGGGCGATGATCACCACGAGATCCCTCTGCTGCAAGCCGGCGGCGAGGGTGTCGGAGACGACCGGCATAGAGCCCATCCGCTGCGCAGCAACAACCAGACTGTCCATCGCCATCGGGTCTTGCGACGACTCGTCGCTCAGCGAGTTCGGGAGGACGAGCCGGGAGATCGCACGGTCGAAATGGACCTGATGGACGGGAGTCCTGAGCTCGGGCAGTTCGAACCCTCGAACGGACAGAGCGGCGATGAAGCAACCGAGTCCGGCGCCCGCGAGCGCGGAGCCCACGGTTGCAAAGGCCGCCGCGCGGCGCTGGAATTTCGCCAGCCCGACGAGCGAAAGCGCCAGCACCACCATGGCGAGCAACGGAACATGCCGCCATGCCGTCGGCCTGCGGTCGAGGTACTCGACGGTGGCCAGCACCAGCTCCCGGCGCCCCGGGAAGAAAATGGAGAAATTCGAGAGCGGCGTGCTGTCGCTGAATGCGGCCACGCGCCCACGGCCGTGATCGAGCACTGCGTGCTGCACGAAGAAGCCGAAGTCGTCGCCCATGCCCAGGTGGATGTCCCCGAAGAACCCGGGGTGCGAGTACTCCGCCTTCTCGGCGCCGAGGCCATTGCCGATGATCGGTGCGCGGGCGCCGAGGGGCACGGCGAGGGTGCAGGATGTCTCGAAACCGAACTCCGGCACCCGGGCGGCGATCGGATGGGGCAGCAAGCGCGGCCTGCGCCAGTGCGACAGACCCTCGTTCGCCAACGCGAACGTGTCATCGTCGCGGAATGCCAGACCGAACCGGCCGGCCACCACGTTCAGGGCATCTGTCATCCCGAAGAGATTCGTATGGTCGCCGATGAGGAAGAGCCCCCCGCCTCCACGGACGAAGCGCTCGACGGCATCGACCTCCTCCGGGGAGAAGGGGCGCGTCGGGGTCTTCAGGATGAGCACGTCGGTGTTCGCGAGCGTGGTGTCCGTGATCGGCCCGTCATCATGACGGCTCACATCATAATACCAAGCGAGCATTCGATAAAATGAGCTATAAGCGTAGGAAATGCGCTGGCCATAATGGTCGGTGTCGAACGGCGTGTCCGTGGGCTCCCAGTCGCCGTGGCTGTCGTCGAAGAGCACGCGGCCGGTCTTGCGCTCGCCAGGATCGGAGAAGCCCAGCGCGAGGGCCCAGGCAAGACCTGCGCTGGCGGCCACGGCGAGGCGCCGCCAGGAGCGCCGCGCCGCGACCGGCACGACGGTGAGCCGGCGCGGTAGGAGAACCGCGGCCGGCAAAAGGGTCGCGAGGCAGAACCACACGCTCGTTTCCAATCCGTTCTCGGGAAGGTCGGCCCGCAGCAAGAGGAGCAGCAGGAGCCGCGCGAGCGCATAACCCGCGAAGGCAGCGAAGCACCGGCCGAGGGCCCGGCCTGGTCGCTCGAGCGGCAGGAGGAGGGCCAGCCCGCAAATACCGGCGAGCGCGAGCAGGAGCGGAAAGGCTGCGAGGCGGCTGAGGCTCGGGAGAAACTCGACCACCTCGCCGCCGCTCCGGAAGATCACGCGGCCGTCGTCGCTCGACGCGGCAGCCGCGCCAAACAGGCGCGCCGCGCCGGCGATCGCCGCTGCCACCCCGGGGAGTTCCTGCCAGCGCGCGAGCAGCGCCATGGCAGCAGGCGCTGCGGCGGCCTGCGCGAGCACGGCGCCGAGCGCGCCAGCGATCCGGTGCTGCCGTCCTGACGGCAGAGCGAGGCCCACGACGAGAAGACCCGCCGGCAGCAGGACGCCGGCAACCCACGAAGGGCCGCCCAGCATCTCATACAAGCTCTGCCATCCGAACGCAGAGAGCAATAGCCCGACCAATAGAAGGCGAGCGCGGATCATCGGTGCCTACCTCCGGCCCTTCTCCAGGAGCCGCTCGAGAAACTTCACATTGCCGAGCTGGAACGCGAATTCGCCCTCCAGGTTCTTGTCCCCGAAGAAGCGCCCATCGCCGATCGCCAGGCAACGCCCATGGAAAACCCTGGTCTCGGCGCTGACGACTGCGCCGGCATATCGGGCGTGCACCGCATGGAACGGTCTGCCTTTCGATTCGATGGCCCAGGCATCGACGAACTGCACGACGCGCTGGGTCGACGAGGCGGGGTCGTCCCCCGTCGTCCCCTCGTCCTTGGCCGGGCCGAGCGGGGAATCGCTGATGCGCATGCCACAGATCTCCAAGAGATCGTTGGCCGCAGATGCGCCGCGGCCGCCAGATGCCACGACCAGGGTGCCACCGCGCTCGAGGAGGCTTCGCAGCCGCGCCTTGGTCGCGGGCGCTACGGCTTCGACCGGCGCGATGAACATCGCCAGGGCGGCGTCATCGAGCGCCGCTTCGGGCATCCTCCCCGACATCACGGGCAGGTAACCAGCGCGCATGAGTGCCGTCGGGATGCCGCCCATGGATCCCTCCTCGAAATAATCGAGCGGCCACCGCCCGACGTGCGTGGTGTCGACGAGGGCGAGCCGACCCGGATCGAGCGGCGCCGGCGCTGGGCGGGCGTGGAGCGCGTGACATGCGTCGGCCGCGACGAGCAGCACGGCCGCAGCCGCCGTGACGCCCAGCGCTGGCCGTCCGATGACGAGGAGTGCGATGGCTGCCGCCAGGATCAGCCATAAAAGAGGCTTCGACCACCACGCCGCGCCCTGAGGCGTGACCACGTAGCGGAATGTCCGCTCCACGAAGGCGTAGGCGTGGGGCAGCGACAGCGATTGGAACGACGACGTGTCGCCGAAGACGACGACCCGACCCTTGCCATGGTCTGCATCCGCCGCGAGCACCATGTCGCCCAGCCGCTCCCCGAGCTCATAGCGGTAATCGCCCAGAAGCCCGCCCTGCCCGCCGTTGGCCCGATTTCCCAGATCGCCGAACCCATACCGGCCGACGAGGATGGGCCGCGTCCGGAGCCCGCGCAGCGTGAGCGAGGCGCCGGTACCGATCTGCGCGTCGAGCGCGTCGACGAGGCCGGCGGTGATGGCGTGCGGGAAGAACTCCTGCGTGTGCCTCCAGTGCCTTCGCAGCGAGAATGCCGAGTCGAATTCGAAGCGGATGCCGATGGGCTCGAGGAGCCGATTGACGGGCTCCTGGAGGCCGAACAGATCGGTGTGGTCCCCGAGGACGAGCAGGCCGCCACCCTTGTCCACATAGCGCCAGATCGCGTCGTGCTCGGCGTCCGTGTACACGCGTTGCGGGTTGATGACGACCAGCGCGTCGACGCCCTCGAGCCGCTCGGGATCGATGTGGCCCCGCAGCACACGCGTCGTGTAGCCAGCCGCCTCCAGGTAATTGCGGAAAGCGCCAAACATCCCTGCCTGGGCGAGCCCATAACGACCGATGGCTGGACTCGATAGGTCGACCGCAGGTCGGTCCGAATCCGGAGGTTCTGGGTCGTGGATCGCGATGACGGCGCCCCGTGGCGGGGCAGGCAGCAAGGGCGCTGTCAGCGCGTAGCCGGCCCCGAAGAGCGCGAGCCCGCCGAGCACCAGCGGCAGGAGGCGCCGGGGCGCCGGGGACGCCGGGGCGTGAGACAGATGGCCGAGGGCGTATTGCGCCGGCACGAGCAGGGCGAGGAGGAGCAGCAGCGGCGCCAAGGCGCTCACCTGACCGGGATGGAAGGCGAGCGGCCGGTGGATCACCGGAGGGAGAATCATGGCCTGGATGGCAAGCTGACCGAGCCGTTCGATGGGCCCGAGGAGCGCCATGTACGCGATGGGCGCGACGGCGCACGCCAGCAGCAGCACCGCCGCTCGCCCGCGGGCGCGGCGTGCGTCGACCGCGCCGCGCGGCGAGAGCGGCAGGGCCAGGAAAGCGAAGAGCAAGGCAACCCAGACGCCGGAAAACGTGGGGCCGAGCCGCAGGGGCTGTCCGCTCAGGTGGCCCGCGAGGCGCGACATCGCGTCGGCGGCCGCGTCCCAGGCGCAAAAGGCGCCGGGTACGTGGTGGAGGAAAACCTGGAGCAGGCTGACCAGGGCCGCGGAGCGGGCCACCCGGGCCATCACCTCGCCCGCGCGTGGGGCCGTGCGGGTCAGGAGCGCCGCGGCGCAGAGGGCGGTCACGACGCCCAGCACCTGAAGGCGCTCGCCATTGTCGCTGGCCGCGGAGGCGAGCAGCAGCAAGCCCGGAGCCGCCCAGAGGAGCCAGCGCAATCGCGTCGGCGCGAGGCTCCGGGCGTACGCCCAGGCCATGGCGGGCAAAAGGCAGAGCAGCGCGAGGTAGCGACCCGCGCTCGGCGTCAGAGGCCCCGTCCATCCGGCGGCCACGAGGAGGGCCGAGAAGCCGAAACCGATAGGAATCCAGCTCCGGAGCGGGGAGTTGTTGGGCTCGAGCCCCGCTCGTGCATGCAGCGGGGCTCGAGGCGAATGGTGACCTTCGTGGGGGCTCATGGTCAGGTAGGGGATTGGGTTGTCACGCTGAACGCGTGGCCGAACTCGTCCCAGATCTCGACGCGGTACCCCGTGGATCCGCTGGAGGTCGAATCCACCACGCGGGTGAGGCGATCCGCGCGGGCCTCGCCCTCCTCGATGAGCACCGAGGTCCCCTCCGGGTCGGCAGGCATGCGGTAGACGCGGTAACGCCCCAGCGATGAACCGGAGGCGATCCACGAGATCGCCGCGCCTTCTCGCGAAGCCTCGACGTTCAGGCCGACGATGCGTCCGAAGACTTCATTCGTGGATCCTTCGCCGCACGCCCGCGGGGACGCGGCCGCGCAACTGGGGCACGCGCTGCCGACGCACACCGAGCCGGCGCACGCGCTGCCGGCGCAGGTCGAGGAGGCGCACCCGCTGCCGACGCACACCGAGCCGGCGCACCCGCTGCCGGCGCAGGTCGAGCCGGCGCACGCGCTGCCGGCGCAGACCGAGCCGGCGCACCCGCTTGCCGGGCACCCCGAGCCGCCGCACGCGCTGAGCGCGCAGCCGCTCGCTGCGCATCCGCTGATCGCGCCGCTCGGGAAGAAGAAGGCATGCTCCTCCTTCTCCTGTGGCGGAGCGGAAGGAGGTGTGGAAACGCCGTCCATCTCCTTCAGCTTTTTATCGAGCTGTTGCGCGAAGAGCGGCGATGTGCTGGTCGTGCCGCGGGCCAGGTTTTGGGGAGGCCTCCCGAGCCCAGTGCATCCGACCACGATCGGAATCGCCGCCAAACCCAGACCGATGAGCCGTAGGAATCTCATTGTTCACTTCCTTTCTACGAGACACGAGGACGCTTCTTTACGGGAAGCAAAGGATCATTCCGGTTTGCCTTTGGATATTCCCTTTTTGGCCTTCTCGAGGAGCGTCCGCCGTGCCCTCTCGGCCAGGCTCGCGGTGACATCACGCGCGCCGGCGGGCAGCTCGAGCGTGAACATGCCTTCGTCGATGGGGACGCCCCAATGGAGCTCGGAGTCGAGCAGCACGCTCATCCGAGCAGGTGGCGCGCCGGGTGTCAGGTCCTCCTCGATATCCATCTCGATGCGCCGCACCTCGAGCGTCCGCGCGTCGACCCAGAGGGCGCTCCGCGTGATCCTCACGTCGTAGCTCGGGAACATGGGCGCCCCGGTCCGGAGGACGAACCACGCCGTACCGTCTTTCCGCAACGGCTCCGCAGTGAGTTGCGCTTCGAAAAACTCCGGCGATATCTCCACGGTGCGGAGGGGGTCGATGTACGTATTCGGAAGATTTGGGGGCAGCGCGTAGTGCCGCACCACCACTCCGTCGATCTTCACCTTCGCGGGCCCCCCGCCCTCATCGGGCTCCGGCAGGATGCTGAGCCATTTGGTCTCCCTGCCGTCGTGGATCCAGATCTGCCGGAACCCCAGCTCGATCAGATCCGCGCGCGCGGGCGGCGTCGCCCCGAGCACCTCGGTCTCGACCGTATCCACGCGCGCCTTGCGGTCCTTGATGTATACCTTCTGGCGACTCTTGACGACCTTGTCCGGCTTCCCGTCCTTCAAAAGGGTGGTGACGATCTGGAACTCACCCACACGCGGGACGTGCCGGCGGGCGTCATAATAGGCGTTGACCGCCGCCATCAACCATTTTGCGTCGATACCGGGTTGCGGCGCCGCCGGTGCGGGCTGCTCTGGGATGGCAGATTGGATCGGGGCAGCATTCGCGGCAGGCCGAGTGTCCGCCCCCTCGGCCGATGAGCGCCGATGGCACGCGCTCAAGAGAGGAGCCCCCCAAAAACCGAGGACCACGAACATCCTGATTCTGCTCTTCACCACGTTCGCCTCTCCTATTTGATCCGCGTTTCGACAAAACTCGATCCAATGGCAGCGCGGGCCGCTCTTGCGCACAAAGGAGTTGCGCTGATCGGGAACGTGGTGTTGGGTCTCTGCGCCGCAAGCGACGGAAGCCGTACAGCGATGCGTGAGGCGCGGCGAACGCGCGCCGGCGCAGGACGCCCATTTGTTGCGCTTCGAGATGCCGAGAGACGGATCACCTGCTTGCGTCGGCCAGCTCGAGCGCAATAATGACGGCAGGCCAACAAATCGTCTTGGGCGGGTGGGGCAAAATGACGAAAAAAAC
Source organism: Polyangium sp. y55x31 (assembly GCF_029946505.1). Lineage (GTDB taxonomy): Bacteria > Myxococcota_A > Polyangia > Polyangiales > Polyangiaceae > Polyangium. Next base: position 493,180 of record NZ_JARZHG010000002.1, on the reverse strand, counting down.
CTTCATCGAAGTTGTTCGATCCGGACTCTGTTTCGCGCTCGTCGTGGGAGGAGCGGCGTGCGGGTCGAAGGAGCCGTCGGGAGACGGGGACACCGAGCCTGCGTCATCCGCACTATCGATGGCGGACGGCTCGTGGGCAGGGACTTGGGTCGTTCCTCCGGACCCGAGCACGAACCCCAGGGAGGTCCCGATAACGATCCAGGAGGCGGAGAACAACAAGATCAGCGGAACCCTCGACCTCGGCAGCGGTGTCACCGTATCCTTCGAGGGTTCCGTGGACGCGGACGGAAAGACGGCTCGAGGTAGCTGGACGGCCCTTGGAAGCCCGGTGGCGGACAATCCCAATGCGTGCCTGCGGGGAGACGTGTTGTTCACCCTTGGGGATGACAACACGCTATCGACCCATTGGTGGTGTACGAGCATGAACCTGGCCGGAACGCCCAATGGAACTGCCACGGCGACCCGACGATGACGCCGAGCGGAATCTGCTGGTTCCCCAGCTTCACTTCGTCGCCGCTGGACGTGCCGCGCACCCTTTCGGCAAGCCCGTAATCGTTCAGGACCCGCCGGACGTCGAAGGACGTGATGAAGGTACTGAAGGCTCCGTCGGGGAGCAACCGTCGGGGGACAATCCGGCGGGCCCCGCCAGCGGTGCGGTCATGATGCATCGAGCTGCAACGTTGGGCACCTGCGCGAGCACGTCCAGGCGGTGAGGCGAGACGAACGGAATGACGTGAATGGCAGCTCTGGGACGGTGGAACCGAGCTCCGAGGTGGCTTGCAGTCGGCGAGCGCTTTTCAGCGGTCGAGCTCCGCCTCAGATAAACGGGGCGAGCCTTTGCTGGCTCGCTGTGACAGCCAAGGGGGAGCTCCATGAAAAAGATCTGGTCGTCTTCAGTCGTCCTTGCTCTTGTCTCGGTCCTTGTCGGCCTTTGGCCGGCGAGAGCGCAGGCACGCGAGATCGTCGTGACCAACGCCGATAATGGCCACGAGGTGACCCTGCGGAGGGGAGATACGCTGATCGTGCGTGTGGAATCGAATCCCACCACGGGGAGCTCATGGTATACCGTCCTTGCGCCCGGCTCTATCGTCAAGGTGTCCAGACATCTGTATAACGCGCGGCCTTGCCCCGGCGGCGCGGTGGGCTGCGGAGGCGTGGAGGAATTTCGCTTCACTCCCACGACGAACACGACCGTCCAAGTGGCCGAGTGGCTCCGGATGCTCTATCTGAGGCCGTTCGAAGCTGGGATCGAGGGAGCCACGCTCTGGCAGGTCCATGTCAACCTCGTGCCCTGAACCGCCTTCGATCCAGCCTCGCCGCTTGCTCGTCACCCCGTACACGACACAGCCCGCAGCTTCCGCGAGCGCCGCGCCTTCTGCGGGCGCCCCCCGGCGCCGAGCCACTGATCTCGACTGATCTGCCGCACCTAGCGGACGCGGACGGGGCTGCCTCCCAGGGCGTAGCCCTCGTCGCGCGTGAGGATGCGAGCGGGGGGCTGGCCATCCATCAGCAGACCCCGCAGCTTGCGGATGGTGACGTGCAGCCGGTTGTCGTCGCGCAGCGGGTGATAGTCGGGCTGCGCCCAGACCTCACGAACGAGTTCCTCCTTGCTGGCCTCGCCGCCGTGAGCCCAGAGGACCTCGAGGAGGCGCCAGAGCAGCGGTTTGGACTCGAACGAGATGCGCGATCCGTCGTCGAGGACGACCGATCGATCGACGTCGGTGATGCCCCAGCTCGGGAGGGATCCCGGCGCGAGGTGCTCGATTTTTCCGAGGTGGCCGACGAGCGCGTCGAACAGTGCGCGCTCGACGGCGTCGGGACCTGCGGGCGCCCCGAGCAGGCGTCGTGCGCAGCGCGCGACGAGCGGGGCGGGGGCTTCGTCGCGGGCCCAAGCCACGAGCTGCAGCATCGAGGCGGCGGGCTGCGAGAGGTACACGAGCAGCTCGGCTTCGCGGACGAAACGCGCGCTCCCCATGCGCTCTGCCGACTCGCGGAGCCTTCCTGCCTGTTGCGCGGCCTCCTCGCGGCGACCCTGGGCGAGCAGGAGGAAGGCCAGCGTCGAGCGCGCGTGCGCTTCACGTGAGGCGTAGCCCCAGCGCGAGGCGTGCTGGACCGCCGCGCGACTGGCCGTGGTCGCTTCGTGCCAGGCGCCCCTCAGCACGTGCGCCTCGGCATCGGCAAGGCGCGCCACGATCTCGTGCTCGATGCTCCGCACCGCGGGAGGCGGGGAGGGGACGTGCTCGCCTAGGCGGAGGCGCGCGCGCCGCAGGGTCTCTTCGAGCAGCGGGCTCGCGGGCGCCCCGTTTCGCAACGACAGCACGAGGGGATCACGCAGGGTGACGCCCAAGTCCGTGCCGCGCGCCAGCGCGACCTCGATCGCAGCCATCGCCGCCGACGATTGGGCCTCGAGCAGGTCTCCCTCGCGCGCAGCCTGGAGCGAATCGCTCACTTCCTCGCCGATCCCGTCGAAGTCGCCCGCCCACACGCGCGCGAACACCCGGCAGGATCCCGCGAAAGGGTGCTGCAGCGTCCCTTCCCGCGCGAACGGAGCGAGCCGCTCTTCCAGGGCCGCCACGTCGCGCAGGGCACCTCGGTCGATCGCGATTCGCAGCTGCAAGAGGAGGATCGGCCCGAGGTGGTGGAACGGCAGCGAGCGAGCGCGATCGCCGGACATCAGCTGGGACAGGACGTCGTGCGCCTCCTCGAGCAGGCCGAGTTGGTAGAGGGTGTCGGCGGCGCGGAAGAGGATCGGGTTCTGCGCGCGGAAGGGAAGGCGTACTGCGCCGGCACGGACCCTCTCGAGGCGTGCATGCGCCTCGTCGCTACGATGCATCAGCGCCAGGACGGTCGAGGCGCTACCGTCGCGCAAGCAGGCGAGCTCGTCGTCCTCCGTCTCGATCGACTCGACCAGGGCGAGAGCGCGCGCGAGCTCACCCTTCATCACCAGGCACCGGGCGGCGATCGTCTTCGCCTCGCCGGCGATCCGAGGGGCGCCCTCGGCTTCGGCGCGGGCGATGAGCGCCTCCGCGTCGCGGAGCGAGCGGTCGAGATCGCCCCCCGAGAAGAACGCCTCGAGGAGCACCAGAGCGTCCTTCAGCGAGGCGTGCTGCGCGGCGCCGTGCGGCAGCGCCGCCAGATCGCCCACTTCCGCGGAGCAGCGCATCCACCACCGGCCTAGCTCCGGCTCGTGGCGCCGGAGCGACAGAACCGCGTACAGGTTGCGCGCATAACCGTCGCGCAGCGCTTCCTCTGCGTGCTCGTCGAGCCACGCGAGCACCGTCGCGGCGTTGCGATCGGAAAGGGCGCGCATCGCCGAGAGCATCGGGTCGACGATCGAGACATCCGGCGCGGCGCCCGGCGCGATGGCGCGTAGGAGCGCGCCGGGGTTGCCGCGGGAGGCCTCCACGGCCCCGCCGACATCGAGCGGCCTCGCAGCGGTCCCGTGCGCCAACGTCGCGAGCTCGTCGTCGGACATCGGCCCGAGGCGCAGGCTCTGTCCGGGGACGAAGCGGCTCTCGCAGAAGCCTTCACCGGTCACGATCCACCGCGACTCGCGCGCGTAGCGGGAGACGACGCTCATGAGATCACGAAGCAGCGGATCGGCGGTGACCCCGTCGAGCACGAGCCAGAGCCGCGCGCGCTCGGCCATGTCGAGGAGCACCTCGGGGAGGCTCTCGCGCACACGAAGTACCGAGGCCCACGCGATCTGGGTGACGCTCGCAGCGGCGGCGACGATGCGCACGAGCTCGCGATCCGGCGCGACACCGTCCGGCAACCCGCCGAAGGACGCGAAGACGACCGGCACCTCGGAGAAGCTCTCGCGCAAGACCTGCAAGACCGTCGCGGTCTTGCCGACGCCGTGCTCGCCGCTCACGAGCGTGACGGGACCCCTCGCGAACGCGACGCGGAGCTGTTCGCGCTCCTTCTCTCGACCCACGAAGAGCGCGGGCGGGTTCGGCGCGCGCAAGGTCAGCGGAAGTGACGCGGGGAGCATCCGCGACCTTTTCTAGCGCAATGCCGAGACTTTACGAGTCGGATTGCGGGACGCGGGGGGTGGGGTCGCGCTCGCGACGACGCCCTCCCGCGTTTGGTGCCGGCGTACCGATCAGGGGTACGTGTAGGTGTAGACGATCCAGCCGTTGCTGACGGTGCAGCCGGTCACGTGCGGGTCGAGCGTGTTCGCAGAGCCGGGGATCGGCAGGAAGTGGTTGTCGTCGGCGTGCTGCTCGGCGATGTTCCACTCCGCCTTGGTGCAGGCGCGGCCACGGTCGAGCGGGTCCGGCGCCTCTCCGGCGCCCTCGAGCGCGAGCTGGTCGCCGCCGTCCTCGCGCCCGTCGCTGTCCTCGCGGTCTTCGAGCGCGAGCTCGGCCTCCTCGACCTCCTCGCCCCCCACGGCACAGCCCGCGAGGGACGCGGAAGCGATCATCAGCCCAACCAGAACGTGCTTGAACATTGTGTAGCCTTCCTTCCGCAGGGGCCCGCTCCGCGCTTCGGCGCGCAAGCGGCAACCATCGGTGACCGGCATTCTGCAGAACCCGGGTGCCACGTCCCCTGATCTCGGCTGATCTCGCACCCTCCCGGGATCGGAGGGCTTGGCGTTCACCCATCCTGGCGGTTCAGCGCGTCGCCGGGGCCGCTGCGGACCGGATCCTCTGCCTTCCGTTTCGCCCGCCAAGCTTGAAAGACAGCCGGCGTGATTCGCACCAGGCTATGCTGCGGCACGCTTGCGCGCGAAGACTTCGACGACGACATTGGACGCGATACGGTGTAGTTCCTCGGCCGCGCGGGTTGCTTCCTCGGGAGTCGCGGCGAAGCCCCGGAAGACGTCTCGCCCCTCGGCATCGATGAGCCCCTCTCGGACGTAAATGCACCCATCGCTCCCGAGCGCGAGCGGATGCACGATCGCCCAGAGGAGCAAGCCCCCGACGCCAAACTTCTGGGCCTCGTCGGCACGCAGCGCATAGCCCACGAACACCGAACGGCCCGGCGGCGGAGCGTTCTCGAGTGCAAAATATAGAATGCCATCGCTGGCGAGCGCAAACGCCGTGGCCAACTCCGCAGGTTCGTCGCTCTTATTGGTGCTGCTCGTGGTTTTCGTGGTGCTCATGTTGCTCTCTCCTGTGCTTCAGAGGGGGACCGCGTTCAAAGGGGCGCCTCGACTCGCAGCCGCCTGAGATCGGCGACAAACGACCCCCAGGAGAGGGCGAAGGGGGCAGCGTTTGCCCAGAGAAGCATGCCCATCGCCTCCTTCTGCGGGTCGATTGCGTCGAAAGGGAGCGAGATGCTCGCCCCTTCAGGAGACAAACAATGCGCGAGCGGGCACGAGGTAACTCGGGCGCTGTCGATTTGTGGGAGAGTGTCGTATCCGAGAGGCGGGTCTACGTCCGGCCCGTGACGCAGAGAGGGGTGGACCATGGCAACCCGTAAGGCCAAAAGCGCAAGCGGGTTCAAGATTCGGTTCGGGCGCCGTGTGCAGGACCTTCGCGCCGAGCAATGCAAACGCTGGTGCGCTGAACGAGCCCACGCTTCTCTTCGAGCGCGAGGCTCTGTAGAATCGGCCCATGAACACCGAGCAGGTCGTCGTCGAAGGCAAGGACTACACCCGTACCGTCTGGTTCATCGCCGGCCCCCAGGCGACCGAGCACCCGCTCTGCGTGTTCCTGGACGGAGAATACTATCTCGAGCGCGTCGGCGCCCTGCCCATTCTCCAGGAGCTGATCGCAAGCCAACGCATTCCGCAGATGTCCTTCGCCTTCGTTCCGAGCAACGGCCCCCAGTCACGACACGAAGACTTCGTCTGCAACGATCGCTTCGCTCGATTCATCTCCGAAGACCTGGTTCACTGGGCCAGGAACCGAGCGAGCACCATCCGCGGCGAGAGAAATCTGGTCTGCGGTCTCAGCCTGAGCGGCCTCGCCAGCGCCCACATGACCCTGACCCATCCCCACGTCTTTTCGTCCGCGCTGAGCCAATCCGGCTCCTTCTGGTGGGAACGCAAACGGTTCGCGAGCCTCGCACGCGCATTCCCGAAGATCAGCTCCCGCCACTGGCTCAGCGTCGGCGACCAGGAGCTCGAGGACAACGCCACCCATCCACCCACGGGAATGCGCCAGGAGTTCACGCAGGTCGCCGGAGTGCAATCCGCCGTCGATGCGCTCATAGCCAGCGGCGCCGAGGTGAGGCACCACGTGTTTCACGGAGCACATGCGTTCGAACCTTGGCGGGCTGAACTGGCCGACGCGCTTCCGTGGCTGTGCAGCGCTTAGCCCCTCGTAGAGGTGAAGTCTTGGCCTCGCCCTTCGGCGCTCCGCCGGTAGCGGCGCACGTGCCGGGCACGTATTCGAGGTCCGTGATCGCCTTGCCGGCGATGGCATGCCCCGGGGGAACCGTGTCGTGACACTGGTCATCGGGGGACAGCAGGCCAAACTGCTCCGATTGAGAAGAACAGAGCGGCCCCTCGTAGAGGCGAAACGACGCCGTACAGGCGCTTGCCTCTGGCGGCCCGCACGCGCACTCCTCGCAGTTGCGCTCGTCGATGACGGCATCCTCGGGGTACATCTCATAACGGGCCCAGTTGTAGTTTTCCGGGCAGGGGGCGTCGGCCCCTTCGCGAACGACACATTGGAGCCAGCCAGGGCCGGGATCGCTCACGCAATACTGCGTCCCTGCGTCGGCGCAGGCGTCGTCGACAGTGTTATTCATGCACGCGAGGCCCGCGGTCTTCCACTCCCTCGTCGTGGCGAACGCAGGTGTCTCGCTCTTGGGGCTGCACCCCTGCTCGTTTGTCGGCCCGGGGAGCGGTGAAACCCACACGGACTGGGCACACGGCTCCCCGCCGCACTGCGCACCGGCCGGAAGGGCGTTTTCGCTCGTGCAGGAGCCATCCCAACCGGCCGGAGCATCAAAAGGGAGGCTGGCGGCCCCGCTTTCCCCGCACGCCCCCGCGCGGATCTCGAACTTCTCCGGCAGTGCTTTGCACGCGCCGGTCGATGGGCCGCATTCGCAAGGCTCGCACGCGGCGGCAGGGGCGTCGAGGTCCGCGAAGAGGCGCCACTTCTCGGCCGAGGCCCCCTCTGGACACTCCGGAGGTTCTGCCATCGCGTTTGGCGGGTACACGAGGAGAGATACCGCGACCTCCGACCAGTAGCCCGCGTTTCCGCTGGGTACCGGGACGCACCGGCCGGGGCACGCGGATGGACCCGCGTCGGGCTCTGTGGGCCCCGCCTCGGCGTCGGTGCCCGCATCCGTGCCCCCGTCTGGAATGCACGCGGGCGCCGGGAAAAACGAGTCGGGATCGCACTCGAACTCGTTGAAAGAGGGAGCCGCCGTGCAGGACGCGCCGACCACTCCGAGGCAAAATAACAGCGAACAGAAAAGAGCCGTACGCATGTCTAAAACTCCCAACCTCCGCCGAGCTGCACGCCGATCATCACCGGCGGCTGATCGGAGAGGACCGTTGGTCCAACAACCACCTGGACGCCGCTCGACAATCCGAGGACGTCGGCTGCCGCGTGGATCGTGAAGGACTCTGTGACTGAACCTTTGCGCCAACGCGCCCACCGGCTCCGGGTTTGACATTCACAAAACTGGCGGGTTTGTAGCCCTGCGATGTGGCCTCGACGGTGATCACGCCAAGATGCCCGAGCGCGCAGCCGACGAACCACCTGTAGTGCCCACACAGGCTCGCGATCCCGCCCGCCGTCATCGCATTGATGGGCTGGTCCGCGACACCCGTTGTCAACCAGGCCCCGCGGGCCTCAATCCCGATCGAAAGGTGCTGATTGACCTGCAAACCGCCGCCGATCATCGCCCCCACGGCGGGCATCCATGAAGCGACACCAAACACGACGACCGGCCCCACTCCCAGGAAGCCCCGCAGGCCCTTTCTTTCGGTGGCTGTTGTCGGATCCTTCGGCTGCTCCTCGTACGCGAACGGGTCTTCCTGTTTCGTGAAGCTAGGCCCCGAGACCACCGCCGATAAGGTGGCGGTCGGGTCCTTCTCCGGCACATAGACCGCCGGCTCCTCCTCCACCTTGTGCGCCGTCAGGGGAACGGAAACCTTCATGTCCTTCCCCTTCACGGCCGTGAACTTCACGACCGCCTCTTCGAATCCGTCGAGCGTCGCCCGGATCTCGTGCTCTCCTCCCGCCACGAACGTCCAGAAGGCCGAACGCCCCGCATCGTTCCGATCGATGCCGTCCACACGTCACACGCGCGCCCGCGTGAGAGACGAATATCTCGACCCACGAGCCATGAGCGCGCGCCACCTCGTGCGCCTCGAAGAAGCGCCGGCGCTCTGCACGCTCCGCGGGCGTCGTCGCCGGGGCCTGATGGAGCGCATAGAGCAGAAGCTCGGCGGCATCCTCGGGCCTGCCGCCCTCGACCAGCACGAGCCCGAGACGCCCCGAGACGAGCGGATCGGACCGCACGTTGAGCGCCTGGCGATACGCCTTGGCAGCTTCCCGCAGCCGCCCCGCGGCGCGCTCGCGGTCCGCGAGCTGCGCGAACGCCTGGAACCGCAGCTCCACGTCCGCCTCGGGGCTCTCGTCGGAGGCGCTGGAGAGACTGCTCTGCGCCCGCGCCGCGGGCGACGCGAGAAGCAAGATCGAACAGCACACGATCGCGCGCATGGGCCGAGATCTTTAGCACACTCGGAGGCTCGAATCCTAGTGGGACGTGTCCGCGGACGAACCCTTCGAGTCCGCGGACAAACCGCTCGTGGGGCGGCCCTGCTTGTCGCTGTCGACCAGGGGACGCCGTGGCGTGTGCGGCGTGTGCGTCTGCTTCTTCTGCGTGGGTGGCTCCATGATGCACGGCTTCATGCCGTCAGGGTGCGGCGTGTAGTTGGGGAGGTCGCCGAGCGCGTTGGCGATCACCTGCTGTTCCTTGTCGTCCGCGGAGTCGCGCGTGCGCGCCTTGTCGCTCCGGACGATGCGCCGGACATCGAGCTGCAAGCCGAGGAGCTCGGCGCGTCGGCTACGTAAATCGGGTTTGGACGATCCCATGCCTACAAACAATGCGCGGGGAAGCGAGAGGTAACAGAAAATCGACGCGGCCCGTCGACGCAAACCCGGCTGGCGTTTTGACTTACAAACCTATCCGCGTTCGGCCCGTCAAGTTGGCCGTCGCGGGGCGAGCAACGCCACCGCGCTCCGTCGTCTGCGAGCGGGCCCTGGGCAGGCCACTCCCGCCGGCGTCTGCTTCGTCAGCATCGAGGACGCGCGGCTCCGCCGCCGCTAGCAGCCTGTGGACTTATCTGCTGCGCGCCCCGAATCGTCGGTCGACATCGCTCGAAATCCTTCAGGATTCCTCGCTCCGTCGCCCTAGCTTCGGGGCGCTCGCGACGATAATTCCACAGGCTGCTAGGCTGGGTGCCGCTCGAGCAGGATGTCGCGCACCGCCAGCAGCCGCCCGTCGGCCTCGCGGTCCAGCCGGACAATCCCGTCGCCCCCGCGATTCTCCATCCGCCGGCGATAGGCAGCATCGACCAGCGCATCGTCGTCGAAAACGATGTCGTCGATCCAGTAGGGCCGCCGCCCGGGCTCGAGCACGGTCAAATGGACATGCGCGGGCAGGCTTCGGTCGGGATAGGGCGCGGGCTTGATCGTCTCGAAGCGGTAGCGCCCGTCGGCTCCGGTCTTCGCCCAGCCGCGCAGCCGGCCGTGGCGGCGGCTCCACTCGGTCTCGGGCGTGCCGTTGGCGTAAAGGCCCGCCGAATTGGTGTGATAGGCGTAGATCGTCACGCCGGCCGCAAGCCCGCCGTCGAGCGCGATCACCGTTCCCGCCAGCACCAGCGGTTCGCCCGGCTCGCCCGGCGGCGCGATCCGCGCGCTCGAAGCGGTCGGCTGCCGCTCGAACACGCCCTCGCAGCCCTCGCACCGGTAGAGATCGGCGCGCGCCGCCGATTGCCGCGACTTGCCGTCCGCCGCCCGGCACGCGCCGAGCGCCACAACGCCGCCCATTCCCAAGATCAGTTGCCGACGGTCCATGGCGCTCTCCTTCGCGAGCGCGCAGCCTATCAATCCTCCGGCGTCTCCGCCACCGTGCGCTTGTTGCCGAATGCGCTGCCATGTTCACTCCCAATCGCCGTCGGTGGAAAAGCATCCCGGCACTGCCATGGCTCGTCTCCTCGTTCCGCCATCAGAAGGTCAACCGCATGCCCATGCGGATCGTCCTCGGGCTCTGGTAGGACGTGGGGCTGCCGTAGCTCGGGTTTCGGTCGGCGGGATCGAAGGGCGAGCCGTCCTCGAAATTCACGAGCTTGTAGCGACAACCCGCGCCGGTGGCGCAGGCCGCCTCTCCCTTGTTCGGCAGGTCCGCGGCCGTGCCGCCGTCGATGGGCCGGACGTTCGCGTACGTGAACGATTGATCGCGGCCGGTCTCGGCCTGGAAGTTGAACAGGTTGAACACGTCCACGCTCACCGAGAGCGTGCTGTCCTCGCCCACCTTGTAGCCGACGACGAGGTTCGAATCGACGCTGTGGACCCAGGGCAAGTTGCCCCCCGCGCCGCGGGGCAGGATGAAGGCGGCACCTCTGCCGTAGGAGGGGTGAGCGCCGAGGACGTCGAGCGGGGCGCCCGACGCGCCCGTGTAGCCCATTCCTATGTTGACGTGGACGCTCTTCGAGAGGACGAACTCCTTGGCGCCGAAGACCTTGACCGAATGACGCCGATCCCCGGGGAGCGGGCCGTCACGGTTCGGCTGGAGCGACAGGAGGTCGAAATCGGAGAGCGTGTGGGGCGACGGATAGGGCCCCGAGGCGAGCCCGGGGTAGTTCCCGCGGAGATACGACGCCGTGTAGCTGGCGAGCGCGAACCACCCCTTGAAGAACGTTTTCTGGAAGAACAGCGTCAGGGCATCGTAGTCGCGCCGGGCTTCGGGGAAGTCGGAGCCCGCGCCATGGCCGGGGTTCCCCACGAAAAACGACGCCCCTTCGTCCCGGCTCATGGTCTCGATGGCGCGGTGGAGCGAACGGTGCACGTAGTTGACGCCCACGTGCGCGGCGCCGAAGACCTCGTATTCGCCGCCTGCCGAGATCTCGTCCATCGACTGCGCCTCGATCTCCGGATCCACCGCCGCGCGCTCGCCGGAATGAAAACCCCATTGCCGGTTCGGTGAGGAGGGCTGCCCGATCGTGAGGTTGTTCTTCGGGTCCAGGCAGGCCTCGACCTTCGCGGGGTCGCGCGGGTCGCACACGGAGCTCGACACCTCCGACACGGTGAGGGGCCGCTGGACGAACGAGCGGTCGGCCAGGCCGAGGGGCACGTTCTCGTAATAACGCGCGTAGCTGGCGAAGATCTTCGACCTTCCCAGACGGGTGAGGTCGTAGACGGCTCCGACGCGTGGAGACCACTGGTTCGGGAGCAGCATGCCCATCCCATCGCTGCTCGACATCATCTGCGCGTCGTACCGCAAGCCTGCGTCCAGCCTGACCCGGCCGAGGATGTCGAAGCTATCCTGGACAAACCCGCCGACGAGGGTGGAGCGCGTCGTGGAGGACTGCAATTTCGGGACGTAGACGTCCTCCGGGTTCGTCAGGTTGCCGATGCGCCAGACTTGCCACCCCGAGCCATCCCGCGTCTCCGAAAGCCATACGTTCCCCGTATTCGCCTGGGCGAACAGGCTGTTCGACACCTCGACGTCGATCCCCGCCTTGATGACGTGGAACCCCAGCGCCGAGAGCAGGTACGTGACCACGGCTTTCCCCTGGAAGCGGTTCGTGCTGGACTCGCTCACGTTCCCGGGACCACCGCTCAGGTAGGCGCGCACGGGGCAATGGATGACGTTCGTCGCCCCCTTCGGCTCGCAGCCGCTCCCTGCCGGAAGATCCTCGAAATCGGCGATGGTATGCGGCGCCCCACGCGTCCAGGCGATCCCGGGGACGGCGTCGAGCCCCTTCCCGCTGCCGATCGCCGCCCGGTCGACCGGCAGGCGGTTCGAGGAGGCGTGATGATATGCGATCGTCGCGTCGAGGAGGAGCGACTTGTGCAGGAACGCCGACGAGAACGTGAGGGAGGTGGTGTTGCTCATCTGCTCTTCCCGCCGCCCGAAGGCCGTGTATTGCCCCTCCAGCGAGCTCGTGTCGATCGCCGTGGTCGTGCCCGTGACCCCATTGAGCGAGAGCCGCCCGTCCCCCCCGGACCACGTGGGCGAACCGAACACCGAGAGCGTCAACGTATGCGACGGGTCGTCTTGCGGCTCGTTGATGTACCACGTGAGCTTGCCGATGTATTGCAGCGTCTCTTTCGACGCGATGTAGCGACGGGTCCCGCCCGCGATGGGCTCGGTGAGCTGAGATCCGTATTCATCGCGGAGGCTGATGGGATGGCCGCTCGCGTCGAGCTTCAAGGATCCGTCGGGGTTCGTCTCGTAGCGCAGACGGCCCAGCGAACGCACGATGTCGACGTCCTGGAAGGCCACGTTCAATCCCGCGTAAAACCACAGGCGATTTTCCTTGATGGGGCCGCGGAGCTCGAACCCGAAATCACGCATCGCGCCGAGCTTCTGATCGACAGCGACCACCGTGCCCTCCGCGCGCACGGGCTTTCGTGCTCCCTCGAACGCGCCCGGCGTGTAGCCGCCGAAGATCGACCCGCGAAACTTGTTGCGATACACCCACGAGCTGTGAAACTCGTCGACGCTCGCCTTCGTGACGACGTTGAACACGCCGCCCGTGGTCCGGCCGAACTCGGGCATGTATCCGCCCGTGGCGACCTGGACCTCCCGGACGAACTCGAGCGAGAGCGGCATGTCGTTGATGCCGTCCGAAGCGTTGCCCACGGAGACGCCGTCGACCTGGAATCGGTTCTCGGGCGCCGACGAGCCGTGGATGGAAAAGCCGAGGCTCGTCGGCTGGGCGCCGGGCGCGAGCGCCCCGAGGCTCTCGAACGATCGCACGGCCGAGGCTCGACCTCCCGGCGGCGCCACCGCGAGGCGATGCCAGACATCTGCATCGACGACCAAGCCTGTCGTCGCCGATTCGTCGATCGACGGAGGCGGAGACGGCTCGTAGGGCGGCTCCACCAAGCGCAGGTCGGGCAAGAGCTGGATGTTGACGCGGATCGCGCCGTTCGTCAGGAGCGTGAGCCCGCCGCGCACGTGGGGCCTGTACTGCTCCTTCTCGACCCGGATCGTGTATTCGCCCGGGGGGAGAGAAGGAACGCGATAGGTGCCGGACGCGCTCGTCACGACGACCTGCTCGCCCTGCATCCCGGGTAGAACCACGGTGATGACGGCGTCCGCGACGGGCTTTTTCGTCGCCGCGTCGAGGACGGTCCCGGTCAGGACCGAGTTTCCGGCGGCGGAGGCGGAGGAGGCGGCCAAGAGGCCGAGGCAAAAGGTCGTCGCCGGGGAAAACCATCGGGGGCCATGGAGCAAGCGCATGACGATTCGATTTCCAATGCTGACGGGGTGAAGACCCTGCCTTCCAGGACGATGGCCTGCACGTGAGCAATCCTCGTACCACGATTCGCGCCGCGGAATCCTGGGCATCGAGACAGGACACCTGCACGGAGGGTGTCACGCGCGCGTGACACTGACACGCCGTCGTTACAGCAATGCTCCGCTGTTGCGGGCGTGAAACAGACGCGGTCGCGGGGCTTGTCCTCCGTGTACCCGTACGCGAGCGCAGACATCGACGCGCGTCGTGCCCGAGCTGCGCGCGCGCCTCGTCGACGAGGCCCCCGACGAGGTCCGACCTCCTCCGGGGTCTCGTCGACGAGGGATCCGGGTGAACTTACGTTGTGGTTGCGTGTAGGCGCCAGGAGGCGCCCGGCATATCGTTTTCACCGTCGGGTTCGTTATGAGCGCGACGGGCTGGAAGAATGGTACGTGAACGGGCCGAACGACGAGGCTGAAGGGCCACGGAGAACGATATCGCAAAATTTGAATGGCAGCACTCGGCGGCGGGTCACGCGCCTGGTACGTCCTACAAAGTCCTTAGCGTACGCAAGAATTCGCTGGCTATTTCGGTGCCGCTTCGCGTAAGGTATTTCGAGACGCCGGGCGACGCGCGTGGTTCTCGCGCAGAGGCGGATTCTTTCTGCCATTTCAGGGCCCGCGCGAGGGGACGAGGACATGAAAAAGTTCACGGTGTTGGCGCTCGGCGCCATCTCTGGGCTGGTTTGTTCGCAGAGCGCGCTGGCCGCCGAGAGCATCCGATTCGATGATCGGATCGTCATCACGTCGGCGGACGGAACCGAAATCGCGGCCAATCTCTTCACCCCCGTCACGACGAGCTCGAACGCGGCGCTCCCGACCATCATCTTCGTCAATAGCTGGGCGCTCGAGGAGCACGAGTACCTCGCCCAGGCCAGCAAGTTCGCGCAGGACGGTTATCTCGTGCTGAGCTACAGCGCCCGCGGCTGGGGGCAGTCGACCGCATTCGCGACCGTGGGCGGGCCCGAGGACATGGAGGATCTCGCGGCCATCATCGATTGGCTCGACACGAACACGCAGGCCGACATCTCGAACATCGGCATTTCCGGGATGTCGTATGGTGCGGGGCTCTCGCTGCTCGGGATCGCGCACGAGCCGCGCATCAAGACCGCGGCAGCGCTGAGCGGGTGGGGCAGCCTGCCGGACGCCCTTTACGGCGGCGAGTCGACGAGCCTCGTGTGGGGCACGCTCCTCGTCGGCTCGGGTTATCTGCTCGGGGAGATCTCGAGCGACATCCCGGCTTATTTCGGCGACCTGCTCGCGGGCACCGACGTCTCCGAGGCGATCGCCTGGGCCAACGACCGCTCCCCCCTCACGTACGTGGACCAGATCAACGCCCGGAGCGCCCCCGTCTACATCAGCAACAATTTCAACGACGAGCTGTTCAAGCCGAACTCCTCGCTCGAGCTGTATTCGCTGCTCACCGGTCCCAAGCGGATCGACGTCAACCAGGGCATCCACATCAGCGCCGAGGCCACGGGGCTGCTCGGGCTACCGAATTACGTGTGGGACAACGTCCACGACTGGTTCGATTACTGGCTCAAGGGCGTCGACAACGGCATCATGGATGAGCCGCCGGTCACGATGGAGCTCCAGTCCTCGCACCAGCGCGTCGCGTTCGAGGATTGGCCGAGCGCCAGCGTCAGCACGAAGACCCTCTACCTGGGCCCCCGCGGCTTGATCGGGAACGGCGCTTTGCGGGGCTCGCCCAACACGTCGACGTCCACGAACTCGATCTGGTCGGGCGCCGATTCGATCGCCACGACAGGCATTCCGATTCTCTCGGCCACGCTCGACGCGCACCTCGATCTCGAGGTCTCGGCCTGGCTGCCCGCGGCCTCCAGCATCAACTCGATCGTCTATGAAACCTCGTCCTTCAGCGCCCCGCTCAAGCTTCGCGGCGTCTCGACGCTCGACGTCTGGGTGTCTCCCTCGCACGCGAAGACCCAGCTCGTCGCCTACCTCTATGACGAGGATATCCTGGGCAACGGGAAGCTGATCTCGCACGGCGTGAGGACCCTGCACAACGCGACGCCCGGGCAGGACGTGAAGATGTCCATCGAGCTCGTCGCGGCGGGTTACGACGTGCCGGCCGGCCACCGCCTGGCCCTCGTGCTCGACACCTACGACCCGCTTTATCAGCCGGCAACGCTCGGCGTGCACCAGGTCAACATTCGCTATAGCTCGTCGAAGCAGTCCGTGCTGAAGCTCTCGTACGACCCTTGAAACGGGGCTCGGTCGAGGCTCTCGTCATTCGGGCCGGCTCGCCTTGCCGGGCTCGCGAATGCCCTCGGCGCGCGCAAGCTCGTCGACGATGGTGAATCCTTCCACGCGCAATGCGGCGCAGGCCGGATCGCTCGCCAGGCGAGCCACGTTCCCGACGACGCACCGAAACTCGTCGCATGTTTTGCCCGTGCAGGCGAAACGACCGTCTCCCGCCTGCGCGAAGGCGCCATCGCCGCGAACGCCCATCGTGAGCACGAGGACCCCATTGGGGGCAAAAACGTCGATCGTATCGAGGTCTCGCGCGGACACGAAGAAGCGGCCCTCCGGATCTACGCCGAAATGATCGGGCCGCGACATGGTGCCGAACGACTCGTAATGCGGCTCGGCGCCGTCCTTGGCGGGGAGGGTCACGATCGTGACGGAGGCGCCGGACCTCTTGGACCGGGAATCCTCCCCCACGATCCAGAACCGGCGCTCTTTCTCGAGCCAGCCCATGGGCAAGTCCAGAGGACTCGACGTGAGCCAATCCGGCGCCGGGAAGCTCCGCAGCACCTTCCCGGTGGACAGGTCGATCTCTTCGAACAAATTGTTGTACCTGATGCTCGCATCCTTCAGGTGCATCGTGAAGGCCGTCCGGCGCGTGCTCGACACGACCAATCCGCGATAATCATTCTGGGCGCGCGGGTCGTTGCAGCGATTCGGCGATGGAGCACCGGGCGCGCAGCTCTGCAGGAACACTTGTCCCGTCCGCGTGTCGACCCACTGGAGCCCTTGTTTCCCGCCGGCGAGCAGCATCTGCGGGCGCCCTGCATTCTCGAAGGGGACGAAATCGGGCCTGAATGTCGAGACCGCGGAGATCCTTTGCCACGTGAAGCCGGGTTTGCCCGGCTGGCGCTTGCCGAGCGAAAGGACGTATTTGCTGGCGTCGACCCCCGCGTACGTCGCCAAAAGCGCCTCGCTCCCGCGGCTGAAAATGACGCCCTGCCCGGTCTTCGGCGAATCGAACACGAAGCCGGTGTCCTCCAGATGAAAAATCTTCTCCTTCGTGTACGCATACAGATCGGAGCCCGAGCCGGCGAAGAGCACGTTCGTATCCGTCACGCCGGGCGGCGGGGGCAGCGGCGCGGGGAGGCTCGAGCGGCCCACCTCCATGGAGTAAGCCTTGGGCGGCTCGTCCGGGGTGCTGATACGCCGGGTGACGGAGCTCCATACGATCCGACGGCCCCCGCCGATCCAGTTGAATTGGCTCGTCACCGGATAGATGGCGTTCGTTCTCTGGTACTTGCGCGCGTCCGTCAGATGCTGCTGCAACTGGCAGGCGCTCGTGTCCTTGATCAGGCGAAAGCGCTTGGAGACGGCGGCGTCTGCGCTGAGGTTGCTCTGCTCGTCGACCAGGATCGAAGGCGTCTCTTCCGAGCCACCTTCCGCGAAACGAGCGCACGCCGCCAGCACCCTGCCGACGATGCGCCCCATTTCGTCGAACACGAGGAAGTAGGACTGCGTCGAGTACGAGCGTCCACGGACGAGCGTATGACGCCGTCCCGGCGACACCTCCTGAGAATCATGGTCCCACCACGAGAAAGAATAATCCGTGGACGTCCATGCTTCCGCGGCGCCAATCGCTCCCGTACGCTCGTCGAGCGCGACGACATGGCAGTTGGTTTGCGACCCCTGCATACCCATGCAGCGGGTCGCGAAGAGGCCACGCGGGCCCAGCGTCAAGAGGTCGTCATTTTCGGTCGACCCCGCGCCGGTTTTCACGTTCGGCATGGGAGGCAGGGTGCGCGACCAGATCCGTGTGCGCTTGGCGAGGTTCCACCGTTCCACCACCCGCACCGAGGGTGGCAGGATGATGTGTCCCTCCCAGGCGGTCGCGGTGACCGAACCGAGCACGATGACGTCGGCGCCATTCGCGGTGAGAACGATGCTCCGTGGGTGGAGGCTGTTCACGGGAAGGGATGCGACGGCGACGAAACGCCCCGGATCGACGGCCTCGCCGGGGCTCTGCCTGTCGAAAAACGTCAGATGGTTTTCCCCGCCCCAGACCACCTTCCGCCCTGGCAATGCCAGGAGGCGTGCTCCCCCTATGTTCCACGGCTGAAATACGACGCTCACCGGAGGCGCGGCCGGTGGGCTCGGCGGTGTCACGGGAGCGCTCTGCGCGATCGGTTGCGTGGTGCTGGTGGTGCCGCCGCAGCCGACTGCGACGCATCCGGCGAAGAAGCCAAGCCATCGTCGAGCGGTGAGGACAAGGGAAGAGCTCACCCGGACCGTACATCACGGAACCGTCGTACCCGTCAAGGTCGGGAGGAGCGGCAGCAAAAGCCCCGACCGTCCCTTCCCTCCGGCCCGATCTGCGTGTAGAACTCCCGCGTGTCTGCCCGCTCCCCGCGCCCCGACGACCGAAGGCTGAAGCGCGCCGCGCGCCTGCTCTTCGCGGCCGCCCTCGGCCTCGTCTGCGCCGCGCCCTTCGTCACGGGCGAGCTGCCCATCGCGGAGGCCAAGGAGGCGAAGGGCAAGGCCAAGCCCAAGGCCGAGAAAAAAGCTCCCGCCGGCAAAGGTGTGTTCGAGCACGAGTGCCGTGTCCAGAGCCCGCAGAAATTCCTCGAACGCCGCACGTTCGTCTCGAAGGGCGTGCTCGACGGCGGGAAACACACGAAGGCGGTGCAGTACCTCGCGACGCATTACGGCAACGTCGGCGACGACCTCACGCGCAAGCTGAACCCAAAAGGCGCGCTCGCCCAGGCCGTGACCGTGCAGTTCATGGGCCTTCCGGTCTCGGTGCACACGAAGGTCGCGCCCGCGCTCGCCTGCGTCGAGAAGAAGATCAAGAAGTCCTGCACCGGCGCCTCGAAGTACACCCCGCGCGCCCTCGGAGGGTTCCGCGGGGCGAACACCTACCGCGGCATCGAGATCTCGAACCACCTCTTCGGCATCGCGCTCGACGTCGACCCCGACCGAAACCCCTGCTGCGGCTGCGTCGACCCCTGGCCGAGCCACCCGAAATGCAAGCAGAAGTCGCGCTCACCGTATGACCGCGCGGCGATGCCGAAATGCTGGATCAAGGCATTCGAACGGTTCGGGTTCGACTGGCTCGGGCACGACGCGCTCGAGGATACGATGCATTTCGAGTTTCTCGGGGATCCGGACAGGATCAAGAAATAGGCGGGACGGGGGCGATCAAAGCCCCTCGCAGGGATCCTTGCCCGCCGGCGCATGCGGATCCGGCACGCCCGTCCGGCACGCCTCGGCCTGGTCGATGCACGCTTGCAGGACCTTCGTCCAGCCCGTTCGTTTTTCGAACGCCGTCGCGCGGTACGTATCCATCAACGATCGCCCGTTCTCGCGGAGCAAAAGCTCGAACGGATTGCCCCAGAGCACGCTGAGACCGCCGTGCCGCGCGCCCGTTTTCGGCTCCACGCGTTGCGCCTCGACCACGAACGGGCTGAGCGCGTGGAAGCCGGAGAGGCGGCGATACTGGCCGCCGTATTGCAATTGCTCGCCCCAGGGCTCTTCTCGCGTCCAGAGGTGGGGCCGGCCGATGATCGTCAATACCTCGCGCGCCGCCGCCGCCAGGTCCGGGCCGACGACCACCGAGCCCCCGCCGCCGGGGCCGCAAAACGATGGATCCGCGAGCCGTTCGAGCAAGGCCACGAGGTCGACCGAGGCGTCGGACGCCGTCGTGCGTGACCGCGTCGCCCGCCGTGACCGTCCCCCATGTGGCGCCGACGCCGCCGAGGCGACGATGCCCGCCCCGCCGCACGCGTCGGCGAAGATCGACATGACGTCCGCGCAGGTGAACCCGCGAGGCCGCTCGCGACGCACGGCCGTGACGAGCTCGGCGAGCGCCTCTTCGAGCTTTTTGATGCGGCGCAGATCGAGCCCGACGCTCGTGATCGAGGTGCCGACGTACGCGCGCCCCGCGGTCGAGACGCCCTCGACGTAGGCACGCACGTAATCGGTGACGACCGCCTCCACCAGCGTGCGTGGGCTCGCCGCGGGGCGATCCTGCGCGATGTAGCGGAGCGCGCTGTACGGGTGGCCGGCATCCGGGACCGTCTCGCGTGAGGCGATCAGATAATCGGCCACGCCCGAGAGCGACGAGGCCACCTCGACGGCGCCCATGCGGCACGTGTCGAAGGCGACGACGTCGATTCGGTTCGAGGTGCCGAGCCCGCTCATGCCGGGCCTCGTGCGTATCTCCGTTTCGATCACCTTCGACGCCTCGCCGAGCGCGGCCGAGAGCCCCTCCAGGGACAATCGTTTTCCCTCGCCCGACGTCGTGTCGTCGGCCAGGCCCGTGAACCCGTCGCCGTGGCCCGTGAACGTGACCCAGTAATGGCGCGCCGGGTACATCCGCACGCCCTCGACCAGGAAATCACGCAGCGTCGCCATGTCGCTCGTATCGGTCTCGCCGAGGACCATGACGCCCGGCGCTTCGTTCTCCCGGCCCGGGGGCCTGATCTCCTCGCGGTAAATCGAGTACCGCTCGGAGGGGCGGGGTTTGCCGTCGTCGCCCACCTGGAACGGCGCATAATCGCGCTGCACCAGGATGCGGAAGAGGGCGCTGCCGCCGAGGCCGTGTTGCCATTCGAGCGCGTCCTGATCGAACGCGGCGACGAGGTTCTGATCGTGATCGTCGTTCGCCGCGAAGACGAGCCACGTCCATTCCGCGGTCCAGAGCGAGGGCGGCCCACGACGGAGCTCCGCGCTGCTCTGCTCGACCGCCGGCGTCGTCTCCACGACGCCCGCCGAGGGGCCCTCGGGGGCGCACGCCACGAGACCCGCGGCGAGCGCCCCGAGGGCGATCACGTGTTTTCCACCCACGGCTGCTTATGTCCTATCGACCATTGCGCGAGAGGCGCAGGATCTGCTGGAGCACCACGTACGAGATGTGGGGATTGTCGCCACGCCCGCCGGTGTCGTCCCCCGCCTCGTCGCTCGCGTCCGGGAATGCAGACATGTAAAGGAAGTCGGGGTGGATCTCCTTGCTGTTCGGACCGACGCCCGTCGGCGAGTCGATCCACTCGCCGCCGAGGATCGTGCCGCGCCCGTCGAGCTCGAGCACGTAATGGTACGCGACCTCGGCCGTGGGGCGACGGCGCTGGAGCGGCGGAACGAGGAGCTGATCGATGCTCGCCGCGTAATTGACGAGGTAGACGCTCGTGCGGATCCGCGCGAACCGGACGGCATTTTCGTTCCACCGGTAGGTACGGCAGCCGTTCGCGGGGCCGTTGCCGTTGCAGACGAGCTGCGAGGCGCGGCGCTCGTCGATTTCCTCGTTCTCCTGGACACGATAACGCACGATCGGGAACGTCCAGACCTCGTCGCCGTACGCATAATCCATGACGAACGGGAGTCTTTCGCGTGGACCGCCGAGGTTCGCGAGGGCGGGCGCGCCGCGGCCCATGAGGCCCGTCAGGGCGATGTGCAGCGTGCCGGGGTTCACGTCGCGGCACGTGGGGTTCGTCGGCCGCCCGGTGTTGTCCGTCGTGATGTCGTCCTCGGGCACGTTGCAGCGGTTGCCGGCCATCGTCGAGGAGTCGTGGAAATAGACCTCCGAGAAGAGCGCCTCGACGTCGGCCATGCGGAAGAGCACGCAGGATCGGTCGCGCTCGCCGTTGCACTCCACGAGGCGGCCATTCTCGCGCCGGACGCGCACGTCGCGCATGGGCGCGCCGTCACGCTCGGCCGTGGAGTAGGACGACCAGCCATTGCAATGGCCCCACCAGTCCTCGGGGACCGTGCTCTGGTAGGTGCCGTGGTTCAAGAGCTCCCACGCGGTGGCCGGGCCCGCGACGACGATCGAGGGGCGGACCCTGCCCGGGCCGCGCTCGCGCTCCGGCCGGCGCATCTCCTCGTTCGTGAACGCGCGGACCTGCGGGAGGCGCTGCGCCTCGCCCGGATTCATGAGCAGATCGTACTTTTCGACGGGCGAGAGGTTGTCCGGATCGGAGCGGATATCGCTGTAGTCCTTGTTCCGCGAATTCCAGCGGTCGGCGATGCCGTTTTCGGTCATCGGCCACCAGCTCGACGGGAAGATGGGCCGCGAGCTCTCGCCGGCATCCAGGCCGGGTTGCAGGCGCAGGAGCGCGCCCCGGAGCTCGGGGTGCAGCCGCGCCGGCCGGTTCGTGTCGTTCATGGGCTCTCGTCCGGGAGCCCGCGGGATCAGGATCTCGTGGGTCCGGTAATACCCATTCGACGCAAAGTCTGGCCGGAGCCGCGGCTCTTGCGCCGATGTCACGCGGTGCGCGCCGAAGAGCGCGAGTACGGACGCGGTCAGAATGACAGTGCGGGTTTTGTTCATGGTGTTCATCGTCCTGCCGATACTGGCGGCCGTCCGAACACCACTGCAGAGCCTGGGCCAGCGGGCTCGGGTGAGAGCGTAACGTTTCCGCTCGCGTCGACGGGCGGGCTGTGCAGGCGGAGAGCGGTCGGGTGTGGGCAGAAAGAAAACGGTGAAACCGGGAAAGTCAGCGTTTTTCGCGCGGGCCGTGCAGCGCGAGGGGACGTATCAGAATCGCGCCCACGACGACCGCCCGCCCGCCGGCTCCGCGAGAGCGTCGAAATCCTGCTCTCGCGTCACGGGGCGCTCGCTCTGTCGTCACCCGAACGGCGGACGAGCGTAGAAGCGAACAGCGAAGGAGTTTGGCGCATGCGAAGGATGACGGGGCTCGGGGTCGTTTCACTTTGGTTCGTCGCCGCCTGCGGGGGCGCGGCCGCGCCGGCGGCGCGCGAGCCGATCCTGGCGACCCCGTCGCCGCAGATGGCCGTGGAGCAGGTGCCCGAGGCCGGTCGGGGCCCGGACGGACCGGTGACGCCGGAGGAGCGCAACGCGGCGATCGACGCGCTGCTCAGGAACCTGGATGCGCGGTACGTGTTCCCGGAGAAAGCCAAGCTGGTGCGCGCCGCGGTGGAGGCGCGGCGCAAGCGCGGCGAATACGACAAGCTGACCACGGGGCAGGCGCTTTCGACCACGCTCACGACGCACGTGAACGAGATCTTGAAGGACGCGCATTTCCGCGTGCGATACCTCGAACGGAAGGTCCACGAATCGGAGCTGCAAGCGGAGCCGACGGCGGCCGAGCGCGAGCAATTCGCGGCGGAAGGCCAGCGGCTGAACGGCGGATTCGAGCGGGTCGAGCGTTTGCCCGGGAACATCGGTTATGTCGAGGTCCGCTCGTTCGCGTTCCTCGCGCGTGGGGTCGAGGCCGCGGCGGCCGCGATGAATTTCCTCGCCGAGACGGACGCGCTCATCATCGACATCCGGCGGAACGGCGGCGGCGATCCGGAGCTCGTGGCCGCGCTGTGCAGCTATTTCTTCGACGGCGCCGTGCACATCAACGACATCTACGACCGCCCGAAGAACGAGACGCGGCAGTTCTGGACGAGCCCGACGGTGCCGGGAAAGCGTTATCTGGGCAAGGACGTCTACGTGCTCACGAGCAAACGGACGGGATCCGGCGCCGAGGAGCTCGCGTACGACCTCCAGACGCAGAAGCGCGCCGTCATCATCGGCGAAAAGACGTGGGGTGGGGCGAACCCCGGGGAGCTCTTGCGCCTCGGTGATCACCTCGTCGCCTTCGTCCCCTCGGGCCGCGCCATCAATCCGATCACGAAGACGAACTGGGAAGGGATCGGCGTCCTGCCCGACATCGCCGTGCCCGCCGAGGACGCGCTGCGGATCGCGCAGGTGCGCGCCTTGCAGAAGCGGATCGCGGTCGCCACCGAGCCCGAGCTGAAGAAGAGCCTCGAAGAGCGATTGCGTGAGCTCGAGCGCGGCGAGCCTGAAAAGCCCGCGCGGTGAGGCGGATCAGGGCGCGCCGCAGGCGAGCCAGTCGGCGAGCTTCATGCGGTCGTCGAGCGTCGGATCGTCGGGGCCGGGCGGCATCGAGTCGTTCTCCGCGGCGCTCCGCGCGAAGATGCGCGCCCTGTGCCGCTGAATTTGCGATTTCGTGTCGAAGATGAACTCCCCCGGCGCGCCCGCGCGGTCCGTGGCCGTGGAGGCGTGGCAGCTCTGGCAATGGGCATTCATGAACGCCGCGCCGAAGTTCTCGTAGGTGAGCTGTGTGCCCTCCGGAGGGCAGGCCCAGTCCTCCATGTCCGTGTAGAAGAAGCCACACGCGGCGACGAGGAGGGGAGCCATGGCGAGCGCGAGGCGGGGCAGGGGGCGCATCGAATCCTCAAAACAAGGCGAAATGGGCGCCGAGGTTCGCCCCGACGAAACCGTACCAGTTCGGCCCGCTCGAATACCCGAGGTAAGCGCCCACGACCTCGGGGCCGAGGGCCAGCGTGAATTTCGATCGGCGGAGCAGGGTGAAATCGCAGCCGAGGCCGAATTGCACGCCGGCCCGGTGGCGAATGCCAGGGCCGATGCCGAGCACCGCGCCGGCCGGCTCCTCGGCGACCGAGGCCATCGATTCCTCGTGCTGGTGGACGAACCCCACGTGGGCCCGCGGATACACGCGCGGCGTCGCTTGCCAGCCCGCCCGGACGCCCAGCGATAAAAACGTGAGCAGGCGCTGATCGACGCTGCCATACCCGAGGCGACCCTCGGCGAACGGGGTCACCATGCCGAAGAGCCGCAGGCCGACCGCGAAGCCGCCATAACCCGTGACGTCGGTGCGCCAATCGGTCGTGCCGAGGGCCGAGGAGACGGCGACGAAGAGCTCTCCGCGAGGGGCCGCCTCTTGTGCGGGCACCGGTTGTGTGGGCACGGGCGGGGGCTCGTCGGCGCGCGCGAAGGAAGGGGAGCCGAGGAGGCATGCGAGCGCCGCGGCGATTTGCCCCGGTGCTTTCGCTCTCCACATCCTCACGATCATGGCGCGAGCCTACCACGATCTCGACGGCCGCGAGGTCTTAAACCGTGGCGCTTCGTACCTTGCGTTCGAGGCGCCGAATGCAGAAGGCGAGGCCGTGCCGCAACGTCCCGTGCGTGGGGATGCCGGACAGGTCGACGCCGAGCGAGACGAGGGTCTGGGCCACGGTCGGCCGGATGCCCGTGAGAATGCCCTCGGCGCCGAGCAAGCGAATGGCGCGGATCATCTGCACGAGGTGGGAGGCCGTGGCCGTGTCCACGACCTCCACGCCGGTCAAATCGAGAATGGCGAAGCGGGCGGAGGTACGGGTGACGGCGCTGAGCAGGTCGTCCATGACGCGCGCCGCGCGCCGGCTGTCCACGACGCCGATCATGGGCAACGTGAGCACGTGCTCCCAGACCTGGATGATCGGCGTCTCCAGGTCGCGGATGACGGCCTGCTGCCGCTCGATGAGCGCGAGGCGCGCTTCGAGCTCCTCCCGGATGCGCTGGCCCTCGTTCATGTTCTGCGAGATGCCGATCACCCCCGAATGCCCATGGCTGGCGCCGGGAATGGGCAAGTAGACATTGTCCCAGTGGGATCCGACGATATGGATGGATTCACGCCCCTGCGTGCCCGCGAGCGCCGCCTGCATCGCCGGGCTGATGTGGTCGCCGAACACGTCGAACACGCTTTTCCCGAGGAGCTGCCCCGGCGCGGCCCCGAACGCCGCGAGCGCCTTGCCGTCGTAGAACGTGTAAATGCCTTGCTCGTCCGTGGCCCACGCGATGATGTCGAGGTGGTCGAGGATCGCGCGCAGCACGAGCTCGGAGACGGGTTTTTCCGGGGCCTTCTCCGGCTCGCGCGGGTGCGCGTGCGGGGCCTCGGCGAGCGAAAGCGTGGCGAAGATCTCCGGCTTTCCCGGCGCGCGCCAGACCTGCCACGCGAGCGTCAGCATGCCGCCGTTCGGCTGGCGCGCGCGGCACGTGAAGCGTGAAGGCGCACCGTCGTCGGTGACATGTCCGAGGGCCTGGGTGAGGGCGAACGCGTCGTCCGGGTGCGCGTGCTCCTCGACGCGCGTGCCCGGCGCGAGTTGCTCGCCGGCGAGGGCGCGGGCGGCCGCGTTCAGCGCAATCACCTGGCCTGCCGGGCCCAAGATGACGAATGCGCCTGGATATGTACGAAAGAACGCTTCGAAGGGTTGCTCGGCTTGCTCCGTCGCCACCGTTCCCCACCTCCGCCAAAGGTAGAACATATCAGCACGCGGGCTCTGCGTAAACGCGCCAGATGCTCGGGATCGCGTCGAAATCGTGTTTCATGGGAGCCGGCGGGGCATCACGCTTCCGACGCGCGCGCCTTCGTGGTAGCGACCCTGCCGAGGAGACGATGAGCAACGACGAAATCAGCGAGCAGGCCGCGGCCTTCGACGCCATCGGCGAGAAATACGACGAGGTTTTCGCGGACAAGCGCGCTCAGGTGGAGGCGACGCGGTGGCTCGCCGAGCGCCTCGCGACAGGCGATCGGGTGCTCGACGTGGGGTGCGGCAGCGGCATCCCGACGGCGAAGCTGCTCACGGAGGCGGGGCTCTCGGTGCACGGTATCGACATCTCGACAGAGATGCTCCGGCTCGCGCGGCGTAATGCCCCCGGCGCGCACTTCGAGCAGGTGGACGTGATGAGCTTCTCGCCGGAGCCCGGCTCGTTCGGCGGGGCTTGTGCCTTCTTTTCGCTCTTGATGCTCCCGAGGTCGGAGATCCCCGCCGCGCTCCGGAAGATCGTGCGCGCCCTGCGGCCGGGCGGGTATCTCGCGCTCGCGATGGTGGAGGGGGATTTCGATTATATCGAGCTGCCCTTCCTCGGTCACTCGATCCGCGTGAGCGCGTATTCGCAGGCGGATCTCGAGGTCGTCCTCCGCGACGCGGGGCTCGAGATCCTCGAAGCGGAGGTGGTGAGCTTCCCGGCGGGGGACCACGTCGAGCGGCAGCTTTATTATCGGTGTCGCGCCTCCAAAGGCGCGTGATCAGGCGCGCCCGAGCCGCGTGACGCAGATGCGCAGGCCGTCGCGCAGGCTCCGAGCGGTGGTCAGGCCGCCGAGATCGACCCCCATGAGCGTCAGCGTCTGCGCGATCTGGGGCCCGATGCCCGTGAGCACGCAAAATGTGCCGAGGAGCGAGGCCGCCTGGCTGAGCTTGACGAGGTGCGCGGCGGTCATGGTGTCGACGACGTCCACGCCCGTCAGGTCGATGATGACCCCGCGCGTGCGTCGTTCGCCGATACGACCGAGCAGCCGCTCCGTCATGTCCGCCGCGCGCTGGCTGTCGATGATCCCCACGACGGGCAGCGTGAGCACGTCGTCCCATACCTCGATGATGGGCACGCTCATCTCGCGCAGGGCGCTTCGCTGCCGCTCGATGGTCGCGATCTTTTCCATCAGCTCGCGTTGTGTGATCTCCAGCGCTCGAATGGCGCCTTCGCGCTCCTCATTCGTGCGTATCTGCTCCTCGAGGGTGCGGCGAAGTATCTGCTCGGCCTGCTTGCGCGCGGCGATGTCGCGGCACGTGCAGATCAGGCCCCCATTCGGCATCAGGGGGTTCGCGGGCAAACCCGTGAGCGAGATCTCCACGTCGACGGCATGGCCGGCGCGGTGCAGCCCCCGGACCTCGCCCGACCATCGCCCGTGTTCCCCCAGCACGGGAAAGACCTCGCGTTCGATACGTGCCAATTCAGCGTCGTCGTAGAGCATACGCCATGTCTTGCCGATCAACTCCTCGGGCTCGTAGCCATACGCCATGCCATGGGCGCGGTTCATGTATCGATACGTTTCGCCTGCGAGGATGGCCATCCCCTCCATGGACACGTCCATGGCCATCTTTTGCAGGTCGTATTCGTTCGTGATGGGGACCTCTTCGAGAGGGACGGGTTGATTGGGGGCCATCCAACGCTCCTCCAGGGGGCTCGTCCGGGCGCCAGGTGCCCCGGACAAGCCCCTAATCTTAACTCGAAAGCACGCGGAAAGACAGGAGTTTTCGTGCTACGCGTGGTCCGCCGTGCGCGGGGATGTTTCAAGGCGTGAAACATCCCCCGCCCGCCCGCCTCTCCCCGGCCGGGCAGAAGCCTCTTTTCGCTTTGGCCCGCTCCTTGCTGACGTGGCCGGGTGCCATGTTCCACGTCGAGCCCTTCTACGATCCCGCCACCTTCACCCTCACGTACGTGGTTTACGATCCCGATTCAAAGGACGCCATCGTCATTGATTCGGTGCTCGATTACGAGCCGATGTCCTCCACGGTGAGCACGGCGTCGGTCGAGCAGGTCGCGGCGTTCCTCGAAAAGAACGGCCTCACGCTGCATTGGTCCCTCGAGACGCACGCCCACGCCGACCACTTGACGGCCGCGCCCTGGCTCAAGAAGCGCCTCGGCGGGCGAATGGCCATCGGCGAGGGGATCCGGGAGGTCCAGAAGGTCTTCAAGACCGTGTTCGACATGCCCCCGACATTCCGCACGGATGGCAGCCAGTTCGACGCGCTCCTCGAGGACGGCCAGGTCCTCGAAGCCGGGACCCTGCGCATCGAGACGATCGCCACGCCCGGCCACACGCCCGGCTGCGTGTCCTACCACATCGGCGACGCGGTCTTCACCGGCGATGCGCTGTTCATCGAGGACTACGGCACGGGCCGCTGCGATTTTCCGAAGGGCTCGGCCGACGCGCTCTATACGTCCATTCACGACAAACTCTACGCCCTGCCCGACGAGACGCGTGTCTTCGTGGGCCACGATTACCAGCCCGGCGGCCGTCCGATGCGCGTCGAGACCACGATCGGCAGGTCCAAGCGGGAAAACGTACAGCTTCGCGCCGAGACCACGCGCGCGGATTTCGTGGCGATGCGCAATGCGCGGGACGCGACGCTCGCGGCGCCGCGGCTCCTCTGGCAGAGCGTGCAGGTGAACATCGACGCCGGGCGCCTGCCCGCCGAGCACGGAAACGGCGTCCGGTACCTCCGCATCCCGCTGAACCTGCGCAAGCCCGTGGACGACGACGGCACGCGGAGGGACGCACGAGCGAGCTGAAACACGTGTTGCAACATGATACGTTGCGGGCGTGCCCCGCAAACCTCCCGCCACATCGACCGAGGCCGTGATTGCCGGTGCCCTCGAGGCTGCCTCGGGGGCGGCCCTCGTGCTCGACGAGGAGCTCCGGATCGTCCTCTCCACGCCCGCGGCGGCGGAGCTGCTCGGGGTCGACATCCCGCCCCACGCGTCCGCGCCCAAGCTCCTGTGCGGTGAGAACGAGAAGCGCCCCGTGGCCGAGGCGCTCGCGGAGGGGCGGCCCGTGCAGGCCATTCTCCCGCCGCGCGGGCCCGGCAGGCGCCTCGTGCGCGTGCGCTCGCTCCCCGTGACCCAGGGGCGCGCGCGGGTGGGCACGCTGCTCTTGCTCGATGACGCCGGCGAGTCCTTCGAAGATGGGGAGGTCCTGTTTCACGGCATGTGGACGCAGGACCCGACGATGAAAGCGATGTTTCGCGTGCTCGAGCGCGTCGCGGGCGACGACGTGACGGTGCTCGTGCGCGGCGAGACGGGCGCGGGCAAGGAGCTCGTGGCGAGCGCCATTCACGAGCTCTCGGGGAGGCGCAAGGGGCCGTTCCGGGCCATCAATTGCGCGGCATTGCCTTCCCATTTGCTCGAGAGCGAGCTCTTCGGGCACGCGCGCGGGGCGTTCACCGGCGCGGTCCGCGATACGCCCGGGCACGTGCAGCTCGCGCATCGCGGCACGTTGTTCCTCGACGAGATCGCGGAAATGCCGCTCGAGCTCCAGGCGAAGCTCCTCCGCGTGGTCGAGACGCGCACTGTCATTCCCGTGGGCGCGCGCGAGCCGATCCCCGTCGACGTGCGGTTCGTCTCGGCCACGCACCGCGCTTTGCGCAAAGAGGTCGAGGCGGGCCGCTTTCGCGCCGATCTCATGTACCGATTGCGGGTCATTCCGGTGTTCATTCCCTCTCTGCGCGAGAGGCCCGACGACATCCCGCTCCTCGTCGAGAAATTCATGGCGCAGCGAAACGAGACCAGCCGGCGGCGGATCGAGCGGGTCGCTCCCGCGGCGATGACCATTCTCCGGCGATATGCGTGGCCGGGCAACGTGCGCGAGCTGAAGAACGTGCTCGCATATGCGTATGCGATGGGCGACGGCTCGACGCTCGTGCCCGCGGATTTGCCGCCCGAGCTCGTCGACCCGAACCTCTTCGGCGCCGAGCAGGTCGTGCCGCCCCCGACGCCCGACGCGAGCGCCGAGCACGCGAACCCCGAGGCGCGCCGGATCCTGGAGGTGCTCGATCGCACCGGGGGCAATCGCCAGCGCGCCGCGCAGATCCTCGGCATGAGCCGCGTGACCTTGTGGCGAAGGATGCGCGAGCTCGGCCTCGCGGAGACGGCCTGAACGACGTTGCAACACGCGTCTCGGCGTGTTTCAGGATGTTTCAGGCAGCACGCTCGTACCCTGAAAAATCGAGGCGTTTGCGCGGGACCCACCTGAAACGGTGTGTGGCACCTCCCTTGCAGCTCGCGGCACGCGAGGAGAGAGCCCCATGCCCACGTTGTTCGAGAGGTCCACCCCGAACCCTGCCGGTTATCGTGACGTCGCGCCGAGGGACGTCGCCGCGGCGATCCCCGGCGCGCGATTGATCGACATCCGTGACCCGGACGAGCTCCGCGGCGAGCTCGGTCATGTGGTCGGCGTCGAGAACGTCCCGCTCCCGCGGCTCGACGCGGCGGGCTTTCACAAAGACGAACCTCTCATTCTCGTCTGCCGCTCCGGTCGCCGCTCGGCGCAGGCCGCGGCGGGCCTCTCGGCCGCGGGGTATTGCCGTATCATGAACATGACCGGCGGCATGATCGCCTGGAACGAGGCGGGCCTGCCCGTCGAGCGCTGAGGCAGAGGTGATGCTCGCCCTCGGCGCTGCGCTCGCGCTCGTGATTGGTGTCGTCCTCGGCATGCTCGGCGGCGGCGGAGCCATTCTCATGCTGCCCATGCTGGTGTATTTGCTCCACGTCGAGCCGCGGGCTGCCATTGCCACGTCGCTCTTCGTGGTGGGCGTGACCGCGCTCGTGAGCCTCTTCTTCCACGCGCGGCGCGGTCATGTTCGTTATCGGGTCGGCAGCTTGTTCGGCGTCGCGGCGATGGCCGGCGCTTTCGTCGGCGGTCGGCTCGCGCATTTCGTCCCCGAGGCGATCCTCCTCGTCGCGTTTGGCGCGACGATGGTGGTGACCGCCGTCATCATGCTGCGCGGGCGTGGCGAGGCTCCAGCGGAGCGTCGTGACGTCCGCGTGGAGCGCGCCCTCTTGCTCGGCGGCGCCGTGGGGTGTTTTTCGGGCCTCGTCGGCGCGGGCGGCGGCTTTCTCATCGTCCCTGCGCTCGTGCTGTTCGGCGGGCTCGCCATGCGCGAGGCCGTCGCGACCTCGCTGTTCGTCATCACGCTCCAATCGTTCGCCGGATTCGCCGGGCACGTGGCGCACGCCGAGCTCGACCTCGTCCTCGTCGCCGTCGTCACCTCGTTCGCCGCATTCGGCAGCGTGGCGGGCGCGCTTCTGGGCAAGCGTGTATCCGCGGACGCCCTGCGCCGCGTTTTTGCATGGCTCGTCGTGGCCATGGGGCTCTTCATGCTCGGCAAGCAGCTCCCGCTGCCGCTCCTCCTCCTCGTGGCCGCGCTCGCCCTCGGCGTGATCGCGCGCCCCTCGGCCGGGGCATTCTCCGGTCGTTCCGCCGCAAGATAGCATCCCAAGCCGTCGCGCATCTCGTGTCTAGGGGCACGAGGTGCAGCCTTTGCGCCGACCCGCAGGCATTGCGCCGAATGCCGCGCGCCTGGAGATGAATCCGCCCGTATTGCACCTGGTACGTAAGTTGCTGACGGTGCGGGTCATGGTTCCAGAATCGCGCGACGGAACATGCCTTCATTGCGGCGGACCGCTCCCCGCGGCTGCCGAGGAGGGGTTCTGTTGCGCCGGTTGCCGCTTCGTCCACGACCTGCTCCGGGAGGAGCACCTCGAACGGTATTACACGCTGCGCGGTGAGAAAGGCGAGGCCGTCACGGCGGCGGCCGTGGGCCGGGACCAGAAATGGCTCGAGCCGCTGGAAGCGGAACTCGCCCGCGCCGAGGGGCTCCATCGCCTCGATCTCGACGTTCAGGGTTTGTCGTGTGCGGCGTGCGTGTGGCTCATCGAGCAGCTCTTCCGCCGCGAGAAGGGCGGCGCGGGCATCGTCGTGAACCCCGCCCTCGGCCGCATGCGCCTCACGATTTCCCGAGCGTTTCCCTTGCGTCGGTTCGTCTCGCGGGTCGAGTCATGCGGGTATCTCCTGGGACCGAAGCTGAAGAGCGAGGAGAGCCCCTCGAATGGGCTGCTCCTGCGGATGGGGATCGCCGTCGCGCTCGCGATGAACGGGATGATCCTGGCGATCTCCGTGTATGCGGGCCTCTCGGAGGGGCCGCTCCACCGGCTCTTTCTCGCGCTCTCGTTCGGGCTCGCGACGGCGAGCGTGCTCGTCGGCGGATCGTATTTCGGGAAGACGGCCCTCGCGGGCCTCCGTCGCGGGGTTTTGCACCTCGATTTGCCGATCGCGCTCGGCATTCTGCTCGCGTACGCCTCCTCCACGTGGGGGTGGCTCGCGCACGGGCTGACGACCTATTTCGACACGCTCACCGTGTTCGTCGCCCTCATGCTCGTCGGCCGCTTCCTCCAGATGCGCCTCATCGAGCGCAACCAGAAGCGCCTGCTCCAGAGCGACGGGGCCGAGGGCCTTTACACGCGCAGGCTCGAAGGCGACACAGTGGTTTTGCGGCGCGCCGTGGAGATCCGAAACGGCGATACGCTCGTCCTCGCGTCCGGCGACGTCGTCCCGGTCCCGGCGGTGATTCTCGGCCAGGATGACGCCTCGTTTTCGCTCGACTGGGTGAACGGGGAGAGCACGCCGCGCGTGTTCCCGCCGGGAGCGATCGTCCCCGCCGGCGCATTTCTTTCGGGGGCGCGCGCGCTGACTTTGCGCGCCGACACCGATTTCGCCGCCGGCAGCCTCGTCGATCTGCTCCGCGCCGCGCCCGGCGAGGGCCGTGACGAGCGCGGCGCGGCCTTCTGGCGCACGTTTGCGCGGGTGTACGTCGCGGCCGTGCTCGTGATTGCGGTGCTCGCGCTCGGCATCGGGTATTTCGCCACGCACGACGCGCGCGCCGCGCTCGAACGTGTCACCGCGGTTTTGATCGTCACGTGCCCCTGCGCTTTCGGGATCGCCACGCCGCTCGCGTACGAGCTCGTGGGCGCGAGGCTCCGCCGGGCCGGCCTTTTCGTGCGTTCGGGGAGTTTCCTGGATCGCGCCGCGCTCGTGCGTACGGTCGTCTTCGACAAGACGGGCACGTTGACGACCGGAAAACTCCGGATCGAGGACACGGCTCCGGCCGCCGTGCTTTCGCCCGAGGAAAAACGACTCCTCAAGAACCTCGCGGCGCGCAGCACGCACCCGAAGAGTGCGGCGCTCGCGCAGGCCCTCGGCACGGATCAATTCGTCGCGGAGCTCGACGCGCGAGAGGTCACGGGCCGCGGCGTCGAGGCGGAATACGAGGGCCATCTGTATCGACTCGGCGCGAGCGCGTGGATCGACCCGGCCGCGCCGGAAGGCGACGCCGACGTGGCCTTCGGCGTGGATGGGCGGGTCCTGGCCGCGTTCCATACCGTCGAGGATCTCCGCCCCGACGCGCCCGCCGAGATCCGCGCGCTCCGCGCCATGGGCTACGACGTCGGCATTCTGAGCGGTGATCTCGACGAGCGCGCCTTGCGTGTCGCCGCGGCGTGCGGCATTGCCCCCGAAAAAACCGTGGGCGGCAAGAGCGCCGAGGCGAAGGCGCAATGGGTGCGCGAGCACGACCGCGGCGATCTCCTGTTCCTCGGCGATGGCATCAATGATGCACTCGTCGCGACCGAGGCCACGGTGAGCGGCACGCCCGCCATCGATCGACCCTTCCTCGCGGCCCGGACCGATTTTTATTTCGTCACGCCGGGCCTCGCCCCCGTGCGCCTCGCGCTCGCCTCGGCGCAGCGTTTGCGCCGCGTGCTCGGAATCACGCTTTCGGTTGCGCTCGCTTACAACGTCGTGACCGTGGGCCTCTCGTGCGCGGGGTTCATGACCCCGCTGCTCTGCGCGGTGTTGATGCCGCTCTCGTCGCTCAGCACCATCCTCGCGGTCCTGATTTTGCTTGGTGAAAAGGCAGAGGTCGCGCAGCCCGCGACCTGCCCATTGCCCCCGCCGGAGGCGCGCCTCCGGACGGCTTGACCATGGATGCGATATACCTACAGATCTTCGTGAGCTTCCTGCTCGTCCTGGGCTCGATTTTGCTTTTCGCCTACAGCGCGCGTCAGCGCGA
Organism: Polyangium sp. y55x31; assembly: GCF_029946505.1. Taxonomy (GTDB): domain Bacteria; phylum Myxococcota_A; class Polyangia; order Polyangiales; family Polyangiaceae; genus Polyangium. The sequence continues at coordinate 459,322 of NZ_JARZHG010000002.1, read as the reverse complement.
CGACGAGCACGCCGATCGGCTCGCACTCCTGCCGATCGAGGACGAGAAGACCAGACCTCATAGCAGAGGAGAGGAACGTCATGTCGGCTCCGGCCAAACTCGCTGAACCCTCGATCGAGGAGGCGAGCGCTCATCGGGCGAACGTCCAGAAACGGACGATCACCTACGACGACCAGATCGCGCGCTGGTTCGTCTTCGCTTCGGTCGCGTGGGGGATCGTGGCCATGCTCGCGGGCGCGTTCGCCGCGCTCGAGCTCGCGTTTTTCAAGGCGAACGTCCTGCCGATCCTTTCGTACGGCAGGCTCCGGCCGCTGCACACGAACGCGGCCATCTTCGCGTTCGTCGGCAACATGATGTTTGCCGGCGTGTATTACTCGACGCAGCGCCTCGTGAAGGCGACGCTGGCCTCGAAGCTCCTCGGCCGCATCCATTTCTGGGGCTGGCAGGGCATCATCGTCGCCGCGGCCGTCACGCTGCCGCTCGGCATCACGCAGGCCAAGGAGTACGCCGAGCTCGAATGGCCGATCGATCTCGCGATCGCCGCCATCTGGATCGTCTTCGCCGTGAACTTCTTCTGGACGCTGGCGAAGCGGGCCGAAAAGCAGCTCTACGTCGCGATCTGGTTCTACATTGCGACGATCGTGACCGTGGCGGTCCTGCACGTCGTCAACGCGCTCTCGATCCCCGTCTCCTTCCTGAAGAGCTACTCGGTCTTCGGCGGGGCCCAGGACGCGCTCGTGCAATGGTGGTACGGGCACAACGCCGTCGCGTTTTTCCTGACCACCCCGATCCTGGGGATCATGTATTACTTCCTCCCCAAGGCGGCCGAGCGCCCGGTCTATAGCTACCGGCTCAGCATCATCCATTTCTGGGCCCTCGTCTTCGTGTACATCTGGGCCGGCCCGCACCACCTGCTCAACACGGCGCTGCCCGATTGGGCGCAGACGCTCGGCATGCTCTTCAGCCTCATGCTCTGGGCGCCGAGCTGGGGCGGCATGCTCAATGGCCTGCTCACGCTGCGCGGCGCGTGGGGCAAGGTGCGCGAGGATCCGGTCCTCAAGTTCTTTGCGGCCGGCGTCACGTTCTACGGAATGGCCACGTTCGAGGGCCCGCTGCTCTCGATCAAGAGCGTCTCGTCGCTCGCCCATTACACCGACTGGATCGTCGGCCACGTGCACGGCGGCGCGCTCGGCTGGAACGGCTTCATGGCCGCGGGCATGTTCTACTGGATGGTGCCCCGCCTCTTCGGCACGAAGCTCCATTCGCGCCGCGCCGCGGAGATCCATTTCTACATCGGCACCGTGGGCATCCTGCTCTACATCATCGCGATGTGGGTCAGCGGTATCACGCAGGGCATGATGTGGCGCGCCGTGGATGCGCAGGGCAACCTGATGTATCCGAGCTTCGTCGAGACGCTCCTCGCGATCCGGCCGATGTACTGGATGCGCCTCTTCGGAGGGACGCTGTATCTCGCCGGTATGGTCATGATGGGCTGGAACCTCTACATGACCGCGAAGAGCGGCAAGGCCACGGACGGCGAGGCCGAGGTGGTCGTGGAGGTCGAGCCGGCGAAGGAGATCGACTGGAAGCGTATCGTGTTCGGGCCGCCCGTGGTGATCGCGGCCGTGTGCCTCGTGCTCCTCTTCGCCATTGCCTTCACGAACCCCGTGGGGACGGCGGGGCTCCTCTTGCTCGCGGGGATCGTCGGGTTCACGGGGATCTTCGTGCTGACGCTCGGGAAGAGCCCCGACAAACCCACGTGGCACGCGATCCTGGAGGGGCGCGCGCTGCTCTTCACGGTGCTGACCGTGCTCGCGGTGCTCATCGGCGGCGTGGCGGAGATCGTGCCGTCGATCGTCCTCAGGCAAACGGACGCCGAGATCGCGAAGAAGACGAACGCGCCGTATCGCGCGCTCGAGCTCGAGGGCCGCGACGTGTACATCAAGGAGGGCTGCTACACCTGCCATTCGCAGATGATCCGGCCGTTCCGGTTCGAGACGTCGCGGTATGGCGAGGTCTCGACGCTCGACGATTCGCGCTGGGATCACCCCTTCCAGTGGGGCTCGAAGCGCACGGGGCCGGACCTCGCGCGGCTCGGCGGGAAATATCCGAATGCGTGGCACTGGCAGCACATGCTCGATCCACGCTCGGTCTCGCCCGGCTCGAACATGCCCTCGTACGCGCACCTCGAACACGGCCGCGTCGATTTCGCGGGCATCGAGAACAAGCTCCGCGCCATGCGCAGCCTGGGCGTGCCCTACACGCCCGACGAGATCGCGGGCGCGCCGGTCGACGCGGAGAAGCAGGCCGCGGAGATCGTGCGGGATCTCGAGACGCAGGGGATCGCCGCGAATCCGTCGAGCGAGCTCGTCGCGATCACGGCGTATCTGCAGCGCATCGGCAAGAACCCGCCGCCGCCCCCGCCGCCGGCCGCGCCGGTGCCCGTGACGATGACCGACGAGAAGGCCCGTTGAAAGGCAGGAGGATCCCGTGAAACAAGCATTCCTCGCTCCCATTGCGCAGAGCCCGCTGCTCCTCTTGCCGCTCTCCGCGCTGTTTCTGTTCCTCGCGGTCTTCGCGGCCTGGGTGATCCGCACCTATTCGAAGCGGCCCGAGGCCTACGCCGAGATCGCAGCTTTGCCGCTGCATGACGACGCCGGGCAGCGCCGCGCCGACCAGCGTCCGGAGGTGACCCATGTCGACTGAACGACACGTCACGACGAAAGAGGCCCCGCCGCCCGACTCGGGGGAGGGGATCGTCCACGAATACGATGGAATCCTGGAGGCCGACAACCACCTGCCGCGCTGGTGGTTGATGACGCTCTACGGCGCCATTGCCTTCAGCGCCCTGTACTGGATGGGCTACGAGGCCTTCAAGATGCTGCCTTCGCCGCGCGAGGCGTATGCGGTCGAGCAGGCGAAGGCCGCGGCCGCGGAGGCCGAGAAGCTCAAGGCCATGGGCGCGGCGAGCGACGAGAACCTCGTGGCGATGGCGAAAAACGTCGCCGCCGCGTCCGAAGGGAAGGAGGTTTTCACGAAAAACTGCGTGAGCTGCCACGCCGCGAACGGGGGCGGCGGCATTGGCCCGAACCTGACGGACGGAGCGTGGCTGCACGGCGGCAAGCCCATGCAGGTGTACGCGACGATCAAGGATGGTTACGTGAAAGGCGGGATGCCCGGGTGGGGCGCGCTGATCGGTGAAGAGCGCGTCCGCCTCGCGGCTGCTTACGTCCTTTCGATCAAAGGCACGAACGTTCCGGGGGGCAAAGCGCCGCAAGGCGCGCCGGAGCCGTAAATGTCACGCGTCCATTTGCCGGTGCTCTCGTCCGAGGGCGGGGAGATGCAAAGCTCCCTGCGCGCGGACGGCTCGCGAAACTGGGTACAGCCTGCCGACGTGCGCGGGCGCTTCGCTCGCGCGCGGAAGGCCGTGTTCCTGCTGCTCGTCGCGGCGTGGGCCGTCGTGCCCTGGGTGCGCATCGACGGCCGGCCCGCGCTCATGCTCGACGTCGAGCACCGGCAGTTTTTCCTGTTCGGCGCGACGTTCAATGCGCAGGATCTGTGGCTGCTCTTTTTCCTGCTCACGGGCGTCGGGTTCTCGCTGGTCTTCTTGACGTCGCTCCTCGGCCGCGTGTGGTGCGGCTGGGCTTGCCCGCAGACCGTGTTCCTCGAAGGCCTCTTCCGCCCCGTCGAGCGGCTCATCGAGGGGCCGCGCGAAATGCGCATTCGCCGCGACAAGGGGCCCTGGAACGCCGACAAGATCCTCCGGAAGGTCGGAAAACACGTCGCGTTCGTGGTCCTCGCGGCGTTCGTGGCGCACGTGTTCGTGGGGTATTTCGTGAGCGTGCCGCGGCTCTTCGCCATGATGAAGAGCCGTCCCGCCGAGCACCCCGAGGCCTTCGCCTGGGCCGCGGCCCTCACGGCCGTGTTTTACGGCAACTTCGCCCGCTTCCGCGAGCAGCTCTGCATCGGCCTCTGCCCCTACGGGCGCATGCAATCGGTGCTGATCGACCAGGACTCGCTCGTCGTCGGGTACGACAAGACGCGGGGCGAGCCGCGCGGGAAGGCTTCGGATCCCGAGGCGGGCGCGTGTGTCGATTGCAAGCGGTGCATCGCCGTCTGCCCCACGGGCATCGACATCCGCAACGGCCTGCAGCTCGATTGCATCGCCTGCACGTCCTGCATCGACGCTTGCGACGAGGTGATGGACAAGCTCGGGCGGCCCCGCGGGCTCGTGCGATACGATTCGCTGAAGGGCCTCGCGGGTGGAAAGACGCGTTTGCTGCGGCCGCGCGTGTGGCTTTACCTCGTGCTCGGCCTCGTGGGCCTCGTGGTGGCGACGGTCGCGACGCGGACGCGCTCCACGTTCGAGGCGAACCTCCTCCGCGTGCCCGGAATGCCCTTCGTGCTCGACGGCGACGAGGTGCGGAACGCATTCACGATCCACCTCGTGAACAAGCGCCCGGACGCGGCGACGTTCAAGGTCGAGCCCGAGCCCACGCCGGGCCTTTCGTGGGTTGTCCCGACGGGCGAGCCGACGGTCGGCGGACTCGGAGGCATTTCGCTGCCGGTCACGGTGACGGCAAAACGCGCCGCGTTGAAAGGCAACGTGCCCATTCGAATTCACGTGCGGGGCCCCGAAGGTGAGCGGGTGGTGGAGGGGACGTTCGTCGGGCCGACCGCGGGCATCGGCAAATCGGAGGGAGGTGCGCCATGAGCCTGTGGATCTCGCTCGGGACGGCGGCCGCGCTCGGCGCGACGAGCGGCGTGCATTGCGCGGCGATGTGTGGCCCGATCGCGGCGGTCGGCACGAGCCGGGAAGGGCGCCTCGACGCGCGGCGGGCCTTCGGATACCTGGGAGGCCGGGCCCTCGGATATACGGCGCTCGGCGGGGCCGCGGGAGCGCTCGGCGCGCCGTTTGCCGCGGGGTCCGCCGGGAACGTGGTGCGGCTCGTGCTGGCGATCCTGGTGGCCGCGGCGCTCGTGTATCGGGCGATCGTGCTCGTGCGGCCCACAGCGGGGGAAAAATTGGTCGCGCTGGGGCGCGGCCCGCGGGAGGGGAGGTTTTTTCAGAAAATCGCGCGGTACATACCGCGGCGCGGGATGGGGCTCGGCCTCGCGACGGCGCTTTTCCCCTGCGGGGCGCTCTTCGCGGGCGTCGTCGCCGCGTCGTCGGCGGGCTCGGGCCCTTTGGGCGCGGCCATGATGCTCGTGTTTGCCGCGGCGAGCGCGCCTCTCTTGATGCTGCCGGCAGCCTTGTCGGCGAACGTGGCGGCGCGCATTTCGGGCCGTTTCGCGAGAAACGTCGGCGCGCTCGCGCTCGTCGCGGCCGCGGCCTGGGTGATGACGCCGCCGATTCGATCCATGCTGGCGCCCGCAGAGACGCCCGCATGTTGCGCGTCCGCCGCGGGCGTTCCCGCGCACCACGCGCGTTGAAACATCGTGAAACATTCGTGAAACGCGGCTGGAACGTGCTGGCCCTCGGTTTTGCGCGTCGCGCGCTCGTCGAAGCGCTGGCGCGTGGAGCGTAGGGTGGCATCTTGCTTGCTTGGGCCCGGACGAACGGAACCCCCTGGAAGAGGAAACGAGATGGCCACGATCACGCCCGCACCGACCTCCCCGAAAGCAAGCCACCCGCGGTCCGAGTCCGCCGCGACCCCGGAGCTCGGGCGCGCGCGTGTCGTCATCATCGGCGGCGGCACAGCCGGCATCTCCGTGGCCGCGCGGCTCGCGCGCGCCGGCGTGGAAGACGTCGCAATCCTCGAGCCCTCCGAAAAACACTACTACCAGCCGCTCTGGACGCTGGTCGGCGCGGGCATCGTGAGCGCAGAGCAAACAGCGCGCGACGAGGCCGCCTACATTCCCGAGCACGCGCGCTGGATCAAAGACTTCGCCGAGGAGATCGATCCGGTGGCGCAAACCGTGCGCGTCCGCGGCGGCGGGCGGATCGGCTACGATTTCCTGGTCGTCGCCCCAGGCATCCAGCTCGACTGGGACGCCGTCCCCGGCCTGCGAGAAGCGCTGAAGACGGAGAGCGTATCGAGCAATTACGATTTCCGCCTCGCACCGAAGACCTGGCGCCTCATCGAGTCCTTCCGCGGCGGGACGGCGCTGTTCACGCACCCGACAGGGCCGATCAAATGCGCGGGCGCGCCGCAGAAGATCGCCTATCTCGCCTGTGATCACTGGCGCAAGACGGGCCTGCTCGATCGGTCGAGCGTGATCCTCGGCTCGGGGCAGAAGGCAATCTTCGGCGTCGCGGAATTCCGCGTGGTGCTCGAGAAGGTCATCGAGCGCTACGGCATCCAAACGAAATTCGAGCGCAACCTCGTCGAGGTGCATCCGGATCGGAAAGAGGCCGTCTTCGCAGTCGTAGGCGATCCGGCAGGCACACGCGAGACGATCCGGTACGACATGATGCACGCCGTACCGCCGCAAAGCGCGCCCGATTTCATCAAGCGGAGCCCGATCGCGCACAAAGAAGGTCCGAACAAGGGCTGGGCCAAGGCCGACAAGCACACGATGCAGAACCCCGATTACCCGAACGTCTTCGCGCTCGGCGACGCCTCGGAGCTGCCGACCTCGCGCACGGGCGCGGCCATCCGCAAAGAAGCACCGGTCCTCGTGGAGAACCTGCTCGCCGTCATGAACGGCAAGGAGCCCACGGCGAAATACGACGGTTACGCCTCGTGCCCACTCGTGACCTCCTACGACACGATGCTCCTCGCGGAATTCGATTACAGCGGCAAACCCACGCCGTCGATCCCGTTCATCGACACGCAGAAGGAGCGGCACGACATGTACCTGCTCAAGCGGTACGGGCTGCCCTGGATGTACTGGAACCTGATGTTGCGCGGTTTGTCGTGATTTGACCGTAGCGCTGGGGCTTTGCCCCAGGCCCCAGCAGGGGCTATCCGCCCCTGCACCCGGACCAGCGCAAGCGCTGGACCCGGGGTCGATGAACTGCGCGATGCGCAGTTCATCGAACAGGCCGAGTCAAGACTGCCACCCAAGACGGTTTCGATCGGCAACGTCGTCCCTGGTCTTGCCACCGGCCCGTCGGAAAAACCGCGCATCGCGCGGTTTTTCCGCCCTCGGTCCAGGCCGTGCCTGGTCCGGGTCGAGGGGCGGACAGCCCCCGCGGGGTCCGGGGCAGCGCCCCGGCTCCACGGTTCAGCTCAGCTCACGCCGCCTTCCTGACGCGCGCGAGGTTCCCCCGCGCGAGTGCGTCCCGATCCACCTCGTCGAGGGACGTCACCACGAGGTCCGCGCCTGCTGCCTGCAAGAGATCCTCGTCCCCGAGACGCGCCACCCCGATCGCCCGCATTCCGCCGGCCTTTGCGGCCTGAACGCCCGACGTTGCGTCCTCCACCACGAGCGCTGCTTCGGGCTGCACGCCGAGCTCTGCTGCGGCGCCGAGGAAGATGTCCGGGTACGGTTTGCCCCTCGGGAACGTCCGGCCGCAGACGTTTGCGTCGAAGAGGTCGACGAGCGTCGTGCCCGGCTCTTTTCCGAGCGGATCCGGCCGGATGCCCGGCATCGGCTCGGGCAGGGCGATCCGCGCGAGCAGCTCGTTTGCGTTCTTCGATGACGACGCGACCGCCATCGGCAAGCCCATGTCGCGCACCGCGAGCACGAACCGTAACGCGTCCGGGAAGGCCTGGAACGCGCCTTCCCGGATGAGACCCAGGATCTTCGCTTGTTTCGCGGCGCCGTACTCCGCGGCGTGGGACGCGGCGTCGGGGACGCCGAAGTACTCGAGCGCTGCGCGTGCCCCGTCCTCGCGAGGTTTGCCCGCGACGATCTCCTGGTAGACCGCCGTGTCGAAGCGCGCCGGTGTGTACCGCGATCGCGCTGCGAGGTCCTTCCACGGGCCTCGCATGAGCTCCTCCAAGGTCTCCCGCCAGGCCCGCTCGTGCGGCGAATCGACGAGCACGCCATCCACGTCGAAGAGGATCCCCTCGAACGCCATGCAAGGGCAGATGGAGCCCACGCTGGCCCATCGGAAGCCCCGCGGCGAGCTCGTGCGAGGCGGTGATCTCAGCCGAAGAGGAGCATCGTCGCCGTCTGGTTCACGTGGCCGAGGAACTGCTCGCCGTACGTGCTGAACCCGACCGTCGGGATGCCCTCGAAGATCGTGCCGTATGGCTCGACGAGGCCACGTGTCTCGATCTCCAGCGTGCGCAGCACGCAGTCGAAGCCGATGAGCGCCGACGCGCCGCCGAGCTCCTCGCGGGCCGTCGCGAGCGCGCGGCGCGTGTCCTCCACGATGTCGCTCGCTTCGAGCACCGTGAGGACCGTGCCTTCGGGGACGTTGCAGTAGAAGACCACGCTCTCGCCGCGGATCTGCTGCGGGCTCCGCACGAAAGGTTCGTCGCCGACCATCAGGCCGAGCGGGTGGTTCTGGAAGTGATGCGCGAGCTCCTCCGGCGGGATCCCGAGCACCTCGGCGTACCGAGCCGCCGCGGGTTTGCCGTCGAACGCATGCACGACGCGCCCGGCCTCGTCGCAGGCCGTGACGCGGAGCGTGCGATCGAGCGGGCGGAAGCTCTGCGTCTTCCACGCGCGAAACGGGACGGCTGGTTCGAGCAGGAGCAGGACCGCGGCGTTCGTGAAGGCCATGCCGTCCTTCGCGACCCACGTCGACGTGAAGGTGAGGTCGTCGCCCGCCGAGCCGCCGAGGATCGGGATGTCGGTGAGGTCGCCGAGCCGATCCATGAGGCGCTCCTCGGCGTTGCTGAGGCCGTCGATGAGCAGGAGGCCCACGTGCTGCGAGGGATCCAGGCTCGAAAGCGGCCGGCCGAAGTGCGTTTCGAGCGGTGCGAGCGCGTCCTTCACGTCGGCGCGACTGCGGACGTCCTCGATCACGGCGACGGCCGCGTCCCGCACGATCTCGCTGCCGAGCGCCATCGCGACGACCGAGCCCTTGCGCCATGCGCGGCCTTCACGCTCGCCGGCCGTCGTGCAGCCGACCACGAGCGCGCCTGGAAACGCGCGCTGCATCGCCTCGGCGAGGGCGCGAGGATCGCGGCGGCCGCCGGCGAAATACAGGACCACGACGGGCTCGACCGAGGCGAGCTCCGCGCGCATGGCGCGCGCGACGTCGTCTGCGCCGATCACGGTCGCATGGGCAGTTCGAACGGGCACGTTTGACACTCCTCCTGCGTGCTCTCGAAGAAGATGGCTAGCGTTGCGGGCCCGAGGACGGCGGCGGTCGCCACGACACGCCCGCGGGCTGCGCCGACAGGTCGACGCCGAGCTCGCGCGCGAGGGCCTCGAGCTTGCGCAGGACTTCGGGATCGTCGGAGGTGGTGTCCGTGTGCTTCGAAGGATCGATGCCCTTCAGCATGAGCTTCGCGCGGACGAACCCGGCCATCGTCGGGTTGCCCCGCGATCGATGGGCGACGATGGCGTCGATGATCTGCTTGACCTTCCCCGACATGCTTTCGCGAGGTCTCGCGCCTCGAAACGCGGCGCGATCTCCCGCCCCGCAGACATCATCTCACAAACGTCACGTCATCCCCAACAGCTCTCTCGGGGGAAGCTACGCGGGCGCCGCCGCCAGAGGGGGAGCGCCCGCGAGCTCCGCGAAAAAGGGCGCGAGATCCGCGCGGCCTCGGAGCGGCGCGCAGATCCGACCCGACGATCGCAAGAGCTCCATCTCGAGCTTCTCCGCGCGCCGCCCGACGTCCGCGAGCGCGAGGAAATGCTTCGCCTTGCGATCTTCCATCGCCCGATCCGCGATCACGAGGCTGTGCCGGAGCTCGCGGATCTGCTGATCCACCTCGGCCACCGCGCGCTCTTTCTCGACCGCCGCCGCCTCGACCTCGAGCTCGGCGTGGCGCGCGTTCGCCCAGAGGTCGACGAGATCGGCGAGCGCGCGGTACGCGGCCGCGAGCTCGCGGTAGGGCTCGCGGAAGCCGCTCCGGCCCTCCCAGAAGACGAGCTCCCGGTGTGCCTCGCGCACGCGCGGCGCGAACGACCTCGCGGCGCCGGCGAGCGGCGCGATGCCGGCCCGGGTCGCGCGCGCTTCCTCGCGCGTCCGCGAGATGTCCACCGTGAGCCGATCCATCGCCTTGCCCTGGCGGAAGCGGCCCTCTTTCCACTCGCGGTGGATCGTGTCGAGCGCGCGTTGCTCCTCGATGCCGCGCTCGCGGAGCTCCGCGAGCTCCTTCACGCACGCCTTCATCTGCTCGAGCGTGCGCGCGACCTCGGCTGGCAGGGCGCCGCCGTAGGTCTTGCCGACGAGGCGCTCGACGATCTCGACGCGCGTGCTCCAGCGCTGCGCCGCGGCCGCGGATGAAGGGCGCGGCGGCGCGATCGGCATTACGTCGAGATCGGGCGGCGAGGGGATCCGCGCGGCCTCGCTGACCTCCTGGAGCGTCGCGAGGACCCGGTGCGCGTCGACGGGCCGGCCGTCGGGGCCCTTCGCCATGAGGTCGTAGACGAGCTGATCGAGCGCGGGCGGCGCGTCCGGCAGGTGCTCGCCGAGGCGCGGCGGCGGCTCCAGCATGTGCTTGTTCAGGATCTGCGCGGGGCTCGGCGCGTCGAAGGGCAGACGCTGCGTGAGCATCTCGAAGAGGATCACGCCGAGCGCATACAGATCGGCCGGCGGGCCCGCGTCCGAGGACGTCGCGCGCTCGGGGGCCATGTACTCGGGCGTGCCGAAGACCTCGCCCGCGTTCGTCAGGCGCACGTCCTGCGCGCAGCGCGCGATGCCGAAATCGAGGAGCTTGACCCGGTCGCCCCGGAGCAAGAAGACGTTCTCCGGCTTGAGATCACGGTGGATGACCTCGAAGTCGTGGGCGCGGGCGAGCGCGCGCGTCATCTGGATCGCGATGGGCAGCGCGCGCGCGAGAGGCACCGGGCCGCTCGCGATGACCTCCGAGAGGCTCTCGCCTTCGAGCAGTTCCATCACGAGAAACGGCGTGCCGTCCTCCGCGTCGCCGTGATCGAAGATCTCGATGATGTTCGGGTGCGCGAGCCTCTGCGCGAGCTTCGCCTCGCGGTTGAAGCGCTCACGCGTCGTGTGATCCGAGGCGAGCTGCGGGTTCAGGAGCTTCACCGCGCAGGGTCTGTCCGTGAGCAGGAAGCGCGCGCGGTACACGGAGGCCATGCCGCCGATGCCGATGAGCTCGTCGAGCACGTACCTGCCCGCGACGGTGCTGCCGAGCCACGGATCCCGGAGCACGACGAGCGTCGAGCCGTCAGCGAAGCAAGTGTTGCTCTCGCTCGGATAGCGGAGGCTGCACGTGGGACAGGACTTCATGCGCGGCGCAGGGAGGGCAGGGGCGGTGGCGTGGGGCGCCCGGTCCCATCCACCACCCCCGAGTGCCACCTGATTACAGGATCTCGCCAATGCGCTGCAAGAGTCCGCCGCCGGAGAAGAGCGCCCGGAGCCCTTTGCGGAACCAGCCATAACTTTGGGCCGTGTACGGGAACCAGAGCGGGTCCTTGCTGCCCATGCCGACACGCTCGACGCTGACGTGCTTGATGTTGCACATCTCCCGCAGTCCCTCTTCACCCATCGCACGGCCGAAGCCGCTCGCCTTGATGCCGCCGAAGGGCGTGTCGGGCGTGCCGCCGTTCGTCAGCACGTCGTTCACGAGCACGCTGCCCGCCTCGACGCGCTCGGCAAGACGCGTCGCGTGATCACGGTCGCGCGAAAAGACGTACGCGTTCAAACCGAGGTGCGAGTCGTTCGCGAGGCGAAGCGCCTCTTCCTCGGTCGAGACGCGCATGATCGGCACGATCGGCCCGAAGATCTCTTCGGTCATCACGGTCATCTGGTGGTTGCAGCCGTCGATCACGGTCGGCTCGAAGAACTGCCCCGGCCCCTCACGCCGCTTGCCGCCCGCGCGCACCGTGGCGCCCTTCTGCACCGCGTCAGCGATGTGCTTCTCGGCCACGTCGATCTGGTGCGGGAAGATGATCGCGCCGACGTCGACGAACTCGGCGCTCGGATCACCCTGCCGGAGCTCCTTCGTCAGCTCGACGACGCGATCGACGAGCTTGTCGTGCACCTCGCGGTGCGCGTAGACGCGCTCGACGGAGACGCAGACCTGGCCCGCGTTCGAGAAGCCGCCGAACACGATGGCGCGCGCGGTGCGCTCGACGTCGGCGTCGGCGCAGGCGATGAGCGGCGCCTTGCCGCCGAGCTCCATCACGCACGGGATGAGCCGCTCGCCGCACGCGGCCGCGACCCTGCGGCCTGTGGCGACGCTGCCCGTGAGGATCACGAAGTCGGGCTGCGCCTCGATGAGCGCCGCGCCCGTCGGCCCGAAGCCGGGGACGATCTGGAGCAGATCCTCGGGCAGGCCCGCGCTGTCCCAGACCTCCTTGGCCTTCTGCGCGATGAGCGGCGTGACCTCGCTCGGCTTGATGACGACGGCGTTGCCCGCGAGCAGCGCGAGGATGGCGTCGCGCAAGGGGAGCTGGAACGGGTAGTTCCAGGGCGAGATCACGGCCACGACGCCGCGCGGTTTGTAGTGGATGAAGCTCCGGCGGTGCTTCATCAGGTGGAGCTTCACCTCGTGCGGCGCGAGGACGCTCGGCGCGGCCTTGGCGAAGAAGGTCGCGATGTCGGCGGCGACCATGACCTCGTGGAGCAGGGCCTCGTGGCGGGGTTTTCCGCACTCGCGCACGAGCAGGTCGACGATCTCGTCGACGCGGTCGACGATGGCGTCGCGGAAGCGCAGCACGCGCTCGCAGCGCTCCTCGACGGGCAGCGCGCCCCAGGCCTCCTGCGCGCGCCGCGCCCGCTCGACGGCTCGCTTGACCTCGTCGGCGGAGGTGACCTTCACCTCGCCGAGGAGCTCGCCCGTGGCGGGCGCGTAGCTCCGGATCTTCGTCGCCGCGTGCCCATTGGCGCCCGGACCGCTCCCCGCAACGCTCCCCGCCCCTCGGTCCATCACCACCTGGCCCATTTCATCCTCCTCGCAGGAAAGCCGAGCGATCGGCCCGGCGCATCGTGCGCGTCCGCGCATCCGCGCGGGCTCTTCGCCGGCACGGTCGTCGGTGAACGTAGCCAAAGGGGCGGCGTGCTTCAATACGGAGAACTCGCACCTCGGACGGCGCCCACGCGGCTGCTGTCCGGAACGAAGGCGCCCCGCGAGCAAGGGCGTCCCCGATCCCGAGGGCGTGCCATCGCTGCCGATCGCCGGCGAGCGGTCCACGGCATCACACCCGGGTCATTCCGCCGTCGAGCACGATCTCTTCGCCGGTCATGTACGAGGCGTCGTCGCTCGCGAGGAAGAGGGCCGCCTTGGCCACCTCGTCCGCCGTACCGAAGCGCCGCATGGGGATCTGCGCAATCAGCGCTTGCGCGAAGCTCGCGGGGAAGCCGAGCTTATCGTGGAGCGGCGTCTCGATCGGTCCGGGGCTCACGGCGTTCACGCGAATGCCTGACTCGGAAAGCTCCGCCGCGGCGACGCGCACGATCGACCGGAGCGCCGCTTTCGAGGCCGCGTAGGCGCTCGATCCCGGCATGCCGAGCTGATTGTTGATCGAGCTGTTCACCACGATGGCGCCGCCGCGCCGGAGGAGCGGCGCGAAGTGCTTGATGTAAAGCCAGGGGCCCCGCACGTTGATGCGGAACGAATCGTCGAAGGCGGCCTCGTCGAGCGAGGTGATGGGGCCGAACTTGGCGACGCCCGCATTGAGGAAGAGGACGTCGACGCCCGTGCCCTCCGCGGCGAAACGCCCGGCGAGCGCCTGGATGTCTGCGCTCGATCCGGCGTCCGAAACGACGACCTCGGCAATGCCTTCGAGCTCCTTGCGGGCGGCTTCGACCGACCGCGGATTCGTGCCGGTGACGGTGACCTTCGCGCCTTCGGCCGCGAAGAGCCGAGCCGCGGCGAGCCCGATGCCCGTGGTTCCACCCGTGACGAGGACGACCTTGTTCTGCAGCTTGCCCATGATGTTCGCTCTCCAGCGAGCCGGTGTCCCGCGGCCTTCGCGGTCCCCGTCCGGCATCGATGCGCAGAACATGCACCCGCCCGTCGAGCTGCGGCAGACGAGACAATTGCAATCTACTCTTGCAAAAAGCTGAAGGATGCGGTGCATCCGGTCCATGGACTTCCTGGGCCGGGCGCGCACGCTCGTTCGTATCGTCGAAGCCGGTTCGTTCTCGTCCGCGGCGCGTTCGCTCGGGCTCTCGCTCGCGGCGATCAGCCGGCAGATCGGCACGCTCGAAGAGGAGCTCGGCGCGAAGCTCTTCGTGCGCACGACGCGCAGCCTTCACCTCACCGACGAGGGGAGGCGGTTTTTCGAGCACGCGACGCGGCTCGTGCGCGAAGCCGACGCCGCGATGGCGAGCGTGCGGCCCGACCGGGCGATCGGGGGCCGCGTCGTCGTCTCCGCGTCCGTCACGCTGGGGGTGATGCGGATCGTGCCGGCGTTGCCTGCGCTGCTCGACGCCCATCCGGCGCTGGAGCTCGAGATGCGCCTCGAGGACCACGAAGCCGAGCTCGTGGGCGAAGGCGTCGACATTGCCGTGCGCGCGGGCATGGCGCTGCCGGATACGACGAACCTCGTCGCGCAGTCCATCGCGACGTTCCCGCGCGTCCTCGTGGCGTCACCGGCCTATCTTCGTCGTCACGGGCTGCCGCGCACGGTCGATTCGCTCGCGAGCCACGCGGCGGTGCTCGGCCTTTCGAGCCCCGCGACGTGGCACTTCGTCGAGGATGGCGAGAAGCGTACGGTCACCATGGTGCCGAAGCTTCGGGTGGCCACGTTGCTCGGCATTCGATCGGCGGTGGAGGCGGGCCTGGGCATTGCCGCGTTTCCGGACTTCGTCGTGAAGGACGCCATGGCCGACGGTTCTTTGCGCGTGCTCCTGCCGGAGGCGACGCTGCCCCTCGTGCCGGTGTATGCGCTCTATCGGATCGAAAATCGCGGCTCGCCGCGCATCGATGCCATCGCTTCGCACCTTCGCGCGACGCTGCCGACGGAGCCGGCGCCCGCTCCGCCTGCGCGCGGGCGACGTCGCGCCTGAAACGAACCCTTCGTCCGGAACGATGACAGCCTCTCGATTTGGGGCGTCCCCCCCTCGATTTCGTGTAGGCCTCTTGCGCTCATGGGGGCTGATCCGAATACACACATGGGGGGAATGGACATGAAACAGATGCTTTGCACGCTCGGGGCGGTTCTCGGGCTCGCGGGGACGGCTTTGCCGCTCGTGCCGGGGACGGCGCACGCGATGGAGGGGCTCTCGATCGAGATGGGCGCCAAGGCCCAGTTCCTGAACGGAGCCTTGATCGGCATTCCGATCGTGTACACGTGCCCCAAGGGCAGCACGTCCCCGAGCGTGTTCGTGCAGCTTTACCAGGCGTCCGGGAGCGAGGTCGTGAACGGGTCTGCCTTCGAAGATGCCCTCGTATGCGACGGGGGGCCGAAGGAAACGCTGATCCTCGTGGTACCGAATGGCTCGTCCCCGTTCCGCCGGAGCAAGGACGTCGTGGTCGACGTGAACGTCTCGGCCTGCGACGAGCTCACGGCCACCTGCGGAAACACGTCCGCCGGGCCTGCGCTCTTGTCGCTCAAGCGGTGATCACTCCGCTTTGTTCATGAGCGCCGCCATCCACGCCTCTTCTTCCGCGACGAGCTGCAGCGTCTTGTCGCGCGCGGAGGCGCGCACTTGCTCGGCCGGAGGGTCTTCGTCGGGATTGTGGTAGGCGCTGAGGAGCCCGATCGACGTGAGCCATTCGAGCTCGTCGAAGCCGGCGCCGATCTTGCGCAAGAAATCCGCAATGACCAGCGTCAAGAGCTTGAAGTGGCCCTTGTAGGGCAGGCCGAGCGGACGAATCGGCGCCTCCTTGCTGATCCAGACCGACGCGGTCACCAGGAGCGCCTGCGCGGCGACGGCCGGCTCGTCCGCGAGGATCTCGACGACGTCGGCGATCATGGTGAGCGCCTCCGGATTGCGGAGGGCCATCATGCCTTTGCCCTCGAAGTGCCGCGCTTCGATCTCGGCGGGCACGATCGTCGCGCGGAGCGCGGCCTGTCCGTCGTGGGGCTCCCATATGGGCGAGATCTGGATCCCGGCGGCGCGCGTCTCGGTCCGGAGGTTCACCGTGTGGAGCAGGATCGCTCGCGCGTCGTGCATCAGGTTGTCGATGTCCGGGAGCGCGTAGCCCTCCGGAAGCTCGAGGAAGGCGCGGCCGGAGGCGGTATCGAATTCCATGCCCCCTTCTACCACGGTTCGAGGGCGCCGATCGCGGACTAACGCTTGACCAAATCACCCAGGGCCGGTGACGCGCCCACCGTCCAGGCGGTGCCAGGACGCACGAACCCCCACTCGCCGTCGGCGAAGACCCACACCTCGCGCAGAAGCGTCTCGCCGCGATAGAACGTGATCTGCGCGAACTGTTTGCCGCCGCTCGGCTGCGCATCGGTCACGCGCAGGGCCTCCACGAGCGCCGAAAGCTCCTGCCCGCGCTTCTCGGCCGTGCCGCCGGCGGACCAGGCCACGACCGCGCGATCGGCGGTCCGGAGGAGCGGCAGATCGGCCGCGGTCGCCGCGGCACGCGCGTCGGCCTGGGTGCTGGCGGCCGCGATCGGTCGCGCCTCGGGGGCCGCGCCGGGACCCGGCGCCGGCTGCTGAGCAGAGTTGTTGCTGCAAGCGAGTACGCAGGTGGCGAACACGCACCCGAGGAGGAGTGATCTCATGAGGGCCTCGATACCGGTCGAGCGGTGGGGACAGGAAATCCCAGCCGGCCGTGGCTCGTCAAGCCCCGAGCGCGCAGAGCACGAACGAGGTGGGCTTCAGGCGGAACGGATAAAAGCCGGTCGCGTAGCAGCGCAGGAGGGCGAAAAATGGATTCGTCTCGAGGACGGTGTTCTTTTGCGCGAACTGCCATTCGAGGCACTCGATCATGTCGATGTATGCATATTCGAAATACCAGGATGCAGCATCCGCCTGGTCCTTGGCAAGGCCACTCCTGTCCAGGTTGTATTGCAGGCACCACTGCACGCTGTCACCCATGCACATGTAGAGATCACCGGGGCGGTGCTCGCCAGGGGTGCGCGGCTGGAGCTCCCGCGCTTGTTCCAGGCGACTCCAGCCGTTCCTGTGGCGCACCAGCAATTCCTTGAGCGCGCCGGATTTCCAATCCCATGCCCCTGACACGGCCCTGGCGAGCTCACACAGATCGAGGAACCTCGACCAATCTGCGATCTCCGTGCGGATCGTGATGTCCTCCGGCGCCGGAAATAGCCCTGGCTCGTAGATCCTCGCGAGCTCGTTGTGCTCGCCGAGCAGTGCCACGGCGCGCTCTCGATTGGAAGCGCAGCTCGGAGGGACGAACCAATCGATGGCCAAGAATTCGCTCAAGACGCGCCGTACGTACGGCGTCGCCGCGCCATACTCGTGGTCCGCCGGGTCGAATCCGAACGACGCCTTCATGGCACGAGCCTTCCGAGCGTCGTCCGAAGGCCCTCACGATCCACACGTACGACGAGGATGCCCGTGTCGCCGGGGACGATGCCGACGCCCGAGACGAGCGAGCCGATGATCGGACCCGACGCGCTCTGGCCGAGCACGTACGTGTGCCCCGCGGGAATGACTTCCTCGACCGCCTCACCGAGCGCACGCACGGCTTCGCCGAAATCGACCGAAGCATGCACGAGCTTGCCGCGCGTCAGCTCGAGGATCCTTCGATCCCGTTCGCTGAGTCCGAGGCCCGAAAAGCCGCTCCACGCGGGCGCATCGAGGAGGCAGCACGGTGAGATCGGTGGGCAGGCGCATGCATCCGTCTTACCGCTTTCCACGACGAGCGTCAAAACTGCGCGGCGTGGTCGCGCACGAACTGCTCGTACGAGATGGGCGCTTTCCCGGTGAGCTTCTCGAAATCGTCCGTCGCCGGCGCGGCGCCTCCTTCGATGCAGAAGCGCACGTAATCGACGAGCGCGTCCACGACCCACCCGGGCATCCGGTGACGGCGAGCGGGGACGACATCGAGCGGCAGCTCGAGGAGGGGGCCGTGGATCTGGCGGTGGGCGTGATGTTTTACGAGCGCCCCGGGGTTACACGCGAAAGCTCTTCGGCGAGAACTTCGTGTGTCTGGCGAGGGCGGGGCATCCGGCGCTCGCGGGGCGGGATGCTCTCTCGCCGGAGACGTTCGCGGGGCTCCTCCACGTGCTCGTGGCGCCGCGCGGGCGGCCGGGGAGCTTCGTGGACAGCGCGCTCGAACGGATGGGGCTCTCGCGGCGGGTCGCGCTGCGCGTGCAGCACTTATCTCGCTGCGCCGCGTGTGGTCGCCGAGACGGACATGGTGCTCACGGCGCCCATGCGGCTCTCGCGCGCGCACGCCGCCGGGCTCGCCGTACGCGCGTTCCCGCTCCCGGTCGAGCTACCGGGATTTTTCGTACGCGCGGCGTGGCACGAGCGGCGGCAGGGAGATTCGGGGGTGAGCTGGCTGCGGGGGCTCTTGAGCGAGATAGGGGAAGAGCTCGACGGGGCTTCGTAGCGCGAAGCCTAGTCGCAGACGCCCTTGCTCTCCGGCACCGGCTCCACCGCGGCGTGCATGCAGCGCTTGCTGATGCATGCATCGGAGCTCATACACGCCGCGCCGGGGCCGCCCTTCGGCTTGCAGGTGCCGACCATGTGGCTCTTGTCGCGGGTCAGCCCGTAGGTGTGGCGTCGCGGGTATACGCCGTTCACGCGGTCCCCGGGATCGCAGTACGACGCCGGGCCGCATGCGGCTTCGTCCTTGAGGACGTTGCAATCGCTCCCGTCCGCTTGATTCGGACCGATCTCCGAGCCACAGCCGCAGAGGAGGGTCAGCGCCGCGAGCAGCCAGCCGATGTGTTTCATCGCCCGAGGGATACCTTCGGGCCCGCTTACCGGCAACTTCCGGGGCCTCCTGTGGTATTCGTTCACCACGAGCGCATTCATCCCATGCCCCCTTCCAGGTCCCAGCACCATCTCTCCCGCCGGCAACTGCTCGCCGGCGCCGCCGTCGTGGGAGCATCGACCCTCGCGTACGTCGTGTGGTCGCCCGGCGCGAAGGTCGGGGACGGCCGCCACGATCTCGGCACGAACGGCATCTGGATGCAGCACGGCTGGCTCGGCGGCGATGTCTGGTTCACGCGGTATGGCAAGGAGGCGAAGAAGCCGCTCTTCCGGGATCCGCGAAAGCTCGCCGAGGCCGCGGATCGGCTCCGCCGCCACCGGATCCGCGACGTCTTCCCGCACCTCTGCCCCGCGGAGCCCGGCGGGGCCATTGCGTCCCACGACCCGATCCAGACCGAGCGGTTCCTCGACGCATTCGCGTCCTTTCGCGTCATGCCCTGGGTCGGCGGCGTGCTCGACGTGTCCGCCCGGCCGGGCGATCCGGCCTTTCGTCGTGCCTTCACGCGCTCCATTCGCGCGCTCCTCGACGCCCACCCGCGCCTCGCCGGGATCCACGTCAACATCGAGCCCTGCCCGAGCGGCCATGCGCCGTTTTTGACGCTGCTCGACGAGCTGCGCGCGGGAATGCCGGAGGGAAAGTTCTTGTCGGTCGCGGCTTACCCGCCGCCGACCGTCTTGCATCCCTTCACGGGCGTCCACTGGGAGGAAGCTTATTTCCGCGAGGTCGCGAAGCGTGCGGATCAGCTCGCGGTGATGCTGTACGACACGGCGCTCACGAACGTGAAGCTCTACGAGAGCCTCATCACGCAGTGGACACGCGAGGTGCTCGATTGGGCGGGGGCCACGCCCGTCCTCCTCGGGCTGCCTGCCTATGACGATCCGGGCGTCGGTTACCACGACGCGGCCGTCGAGAACGTGCCGAATGCGCTCGCCGGGGCGCACGCGGCCTTGCGGACGTATCCAGCTCTCCCGGCGAGCTACCAGGGCATCGCGCTCTACTCGGACTGGGAGATGACGGAGGACGAATGGGGGATCCTTCGGAAGGAGTTCCTACGGCCCGAGGGGTCGTTCCCTTGAACGTTTTCCCTGGAGGAGGAAGCTCCTCGGGGCGTTCAGCACTTCCGGTCTTCCGGGGTCAGTCGTTCTCGATGCGAATGGGGATCCAATCGAACCCGGTGGCGCCGGCGTCGCGGTAGATGCGCCAGACCTTGGGGGTGACGAGGAACAGGGGATACGGGAAGAGGGCTTCGCTCACGTCGCCGTTGAACTTCACCTCGCCGAACCATTCCCAGGTCACGTTCACGTCGCGGATATCGGCGACGTCCGAGGCGCGGTAGACGAGGCGGAGAGGGACCTTGTCCTCCCAGGAGAAACTACTCCGCCCGCACGTGCAGGGTTTGTAGGGCTCGACCCCCGTCGATCGGGGCGACATGCGCGGCAAGGTATGGGTGGCGCAGAGCTGCCGCCACGGGAGCTGAAAGTGGCCCCGCTTCTCGAACGCCGCGAAGACGCCGCGGAACGACATCCCGGTAGCACCGCTTTGCGCGAGCGTGGCGGCCAGCTTCTCGTCGACGAGCATGTCGTTGTAGCAGGTCGCCGCCGCACGCCGGCCCTCGAGGACATGGAGCTCCTGGCCATCGACAACCTGCGCGGACGTCTGCCTGGCCCCGGCGCCGCAATGCTTGCACGCCTCGGACATGTCATAGGTCGTGCCTACCCGCGGCCCCGCGAAGATGCTTCCCTCCGGTGAGAAATATTAGACGACGAGGAGATGCGCCGCTTCGAGCTCCTCGTCGGTGAAGCGGTCACGGCGTCGTTCGAGCCAGGTGATTCCGCGCTCCTCGAGTAAGCTGAGGAGGAGCGGCAGGCGTTCATCCGTTTCATCGAGGGTAATGTCGGTCGAATAGTTGCCTTCATCGGCGACGGCCACGTCAGGACCACACCCCGCTGGGCCGAGGACCGTTTGCGGTCCACCCGGAATGCGGTCATGAATGACCGTGATTTCTACTTCCGTCCGCATGTAGCGCCTCGATTTTGGTTACTTTCCAAAATACGGCTTGATGGCTTCGAGCCAGTGAGGGAATGGCTTGTATACCTCCTCGTATAGCTTCCACAGCTCCTCGGCTTTCAGATTCGGGCGTTTCCTGTTGAGAAATCGGGTGATATTCTTGTGCTGCGCCTCCGTCAAGATCACCGCCGGCAGTTTGTCGAAGTTTTTCACCAGCTCCAACTTCCTCGCCATGGCCTCCTCCAGGATGTGATGCGCCTGGTACGACCCGCCGAGGTCCTTCGTGAACTTGCTCATCACCTCATACGCGCCGATCACGCCATTCTGCTCCAGCGCATGCGCGATGTCCGCCCCGTACTGCTTGGCCAGGAACTCGGCCGTCTCCTTCGACAGCTCCCGGTCCCCTGAAGGATGAGCGGCGCCTTCTTCGCGCACGCCTCCTCCAGCTTCTTCACGAACTTGTCGGCCTGCCCGAGCAGCACGCCCGAGGCGATCGCCGCGGTAGCCACGGCCGCCTGGACGATGGGGTTGTCGACGCCGTCCTCGTTCGACCCCCCGATGACGCCGAATTGCTTGCCGTCCTTCCGCGCAAGGTCGGCGTTCATCTCGCCGTTCGCGATGGCGGACGCGATCGCGAGCTCCAGCGCGATCTCTTCGAGCCGCGTCTTCGGCTTTCCCTTGCCCTTGCAACCCTCCTTCGTCTGCTCGCAGGACGCCACACTGGAGAGCGGCGCTCCGGGTCGAGATACGCGCTCGGGCAATGCGCCGCCCCGATCCACCAGCGTGCAATGCTCGTCCAGGCACTTCGGTGGGTGCACCTCGTCCCGCTTCGGCAACACGCATCGCAAATTTTCGTGCGGGGCATCGGGGGCGTACACGAAGACCGTGAGGCCACTCGTCTTCGCCGTGAAGACCGCCCAGTCTTTCGTGATGACGGTCGCGCTCCCGGAGAGGGCCCACCTGTCCATCTTCGGTTGCCCCGGGAGCCGCACACAGACGGGGATCTCCGCATGGGCGACCATCGGCAGGCATAGGACGAGAAGGGCGAGCGGCAGGCACCAGGCGACGAGGCGGCGAGCCATGATGGCAAGGAATCCGAAACTTCAAGAGCAGACAACTTCCCAACATACCCCTCACAAACACCTCCCTTTTTCTCTGGCCTCCGGCACCATGGCCCGAATAGGCTCCGCGCCCTCTCTCCCTATCGTCCTCGGCCCCCGACCCGGGATCCCTCGACGAACCGACAAGACCAACGAGGCCCTGCAAGGCCCCGCCCCCACAATCATCGACGCGCCGCTCCACCCCCAGGGTGGCTGTGCTCGATGGATCTATCGCCAGGAGCCATCCTCCGGGCACCGTGGCGTCCCATGTCCATTTCGGAGAGATACCCCGAGGGAGGCTCGCGGCCATCGAGCCACGTCGTCCCGGCCCCCTCCCGCGAGGTACGCGTGGTGTGTCCCTCTCGGAGAGGTACCCTGGGGGTGGGTAGGGAATGTACGTGGACATCGTCGAGCCACCCTGGGGATGGGCAGGGGACGAATGTGCACGGAAGGAATGCACCCTGGCGGAGGGTGCGGCAGCGAGATCGGAGGAGGAAGCGGAGGAAAGAAGAGGCTCGGGCGGCTCGGGAGATGTCGGTGGGGGGCCCCTATCCTGCCTCAATCGCCCTTGCCCGCATCCCGCGGAGCAGGCACCCCCGGCAAGGCTCGCTCATCCAACCGTAAAAGTTTCGCCGTCCACGGTCGCCCCCGCGATGGACTCGGCCTTGTTCGCAGCCTCGTGGGAAGGGGCCGTGTGAGCTCCGCGTGTTCACGGGAGGAGCCCCGCTTCTCGACACTTCCCCTCCAGGACGCCAGGGTTGAAGGAGCCCCGAGCCGCTTGTTCTCGGCAGAGCCCCCCACACTCACTCCGAGCGCGCGCGAGCGTGTCCTCGGGGACGAGCCCGACCAAACGGGCTTGGTCCACCAGGAAGCCGTAGCAGGCCCCGCCATCGTTCGCCCGATGGCCCCCTGCCCGCCACTCCTCGATGTACCCATGGATCGCGCTCGTGGGGGCGCTCGGCTATGGCCTCAGCATCGTGCTCGACAACATCGCTTTGCGGCTGCTCGGGGCCGCGAGAGAGGCGGCGATCTTCGCGACGGCGCCATTCGTCGGGGCGCTCGTGTCGATCTTGGTCCTCACCGAACGACCGAGGGCCTGGGATGCCGTGGGTGGGGCGCTCATGCTGGCCGGCGTCGTGATGATCCTGCGTGCCCGGCACGGGCACATGCACCGGCACGAATCGCTCGAACACGAGCATCCGCACGTCTCGGACATTCATCATCGGCACGAGCATGCAGAGGCGTGTGGACGAGGGACGACGCCATCACCTACTCTGACAAACGCGACAGCGACGAGCTTCGGCTCGGGAGGTCTTCCGTGAAGCGAACCATTTCCCTCATCGTGACGGCGCTCTTCGCGGCGCATGCTTTCGCAGGGTGTTCGAGCGACCGTGCTGCCACACCAGCGGCCGATGCTCCCCGCGCGGAGGCGCCCGCACCTTCGGCACCCCTCGACGCCGCCGCCATCGGGAAGGCAGCCGGCGCGGAGCCGAGCGTGACGCCCGACGGTGTGGTGCGGCTCTCGTGGCCTCGAAAGGAAACGCCGGTGTCCGTGGACGGCATGGCGTTGAAGCCCGTTGCAGGGCTGTCTTCCTGGGCCGCGTTCACCGCGGCGCACGGAGGCGCCATGATGATGGGGGACACCGTCGTCTTCGAGGACGAGGTGACGCCCGCCATGGACGCCGCATTCGCAAGCGGTCTCGAAATCACGGCGCTCCATAACCATTTCTTCTTCGATCGGCCCAAGGTCTACTTCATGCACATCGGCGGCATGGGTGATCCGGTACGCCTGGCCGAGGGCGTGAAGGCCGTTTGGGGTGCGATCCGAGACGTTCGACGCGCCAAACCCGAGCCTGCGACCAGCTTCCCCGGCGAGGTGCCTGCGGCCGGGAGCATCGACGCCGCCGCCATCGAGCGCATCGTGGGGCAAAAGGTGACGGTGCAGGACGGCGTCGCCAAGGTCACCATCGGCCGCGATTGGACCATGCATGGTGTGCGGGTCGGCGGTTCGATGGGGCTCACCACGTGGGCGGCATTCTCGGGGAGCGACGCGCTCGCTGCGATCGACGGTGACTTCATGATGACGGCGGAGGAGATGCAGCCTGTGCTGCGGGCGATGCGCCGCGCCGGCTTCCATGTCGTCGCCATTCACAACCACATGGTCGGCGAGCAGCCGAGCTCTTATTTCACGCACTTCTGGGCGAAAGGCCCGGTGGCCGAGCTTGCGCGCGGGTTCCGTACCGTGCTCGACGCGCAGGCGGCGGTCCCGAAGGGGGGAGGCCATTGATGCCCGATACGGGTTTAGCGCTGGACATCCGCGCGCCAGTTCTGCAATCCTGACAACATGGGACGTCAGCGTGTTCGCAGGGCGGGCGGTGTGGGGCTCGGAGGGCTGGGCGTGCTCGTGGTCGCAGCCGGCGTGTGCTTGGGCTGCTGCGGCCTTGGCGGCGACGACTCCAAACGCACGCGCCCGGAGCCCGTTACCACGGAGTACACGCCGTCACGCATGCACGAGCAGACCTCGACCGAGGACAAGCAACTCGCCGCCCGTCACGCGAAGCTCGCCGCAATGACCCCCGCGCAACGCGAGCACGAGCTCCAGAGCGCCTGCGCGGGCACCTCGTGCGACGCCGAGGCCACGAAGCTCGTCCTCGCCGCCGCCGCGAGCACGCAGGAGCGCAAGAAGCTCGAGCATCAGCTCTCGACCCTGGAGGCCGCCGCCCACCAGCGGTCCAAGGCGACGCCGCCTCGTCAGAACCCGGCTCCGACCCGTCCCGCGCCCCCTACGCCCCGCCAGGAGCCCGTGGGGCGCGTCTGCTGCTGCGATGGGACGGTCTCGCCGACCTGCACGACGGTGCATCGGGGCTGTTGCTCGCGGCATGGTGGGGTTTGCGCGTGCAACTGAGAGCGCCGAGGATTGACATGCGGTTTTCCGTTTGAATGGATGCCATCATGCCGCGTCGCGATGGGACGCCTTCGCCTGCATCCAGCTCCACGCCGACGCGACGATTTCCCGCAAATCCGACAGCGCTGGCCGGAAGCCGAGCTCCTCGGCGATCCGCGCGGAGCTCGCGACGAGCACTGCGGGATCGCCGGCCCGGCGCGGCCCCTTGCGGACGGGGATGTCCCGACCGCTGACGTCGCGGGCGACCTCGATGACCTCCTGCACCGTATATCCCTCGCCGCCGCAGCCGAGGTTGTAAATGCGGCTCTCGGCGCCGCGCGCGAGTGATTCGAGCGAAAGGACGTGCGCGCGCGCGAGGTCCTTGACGTGGATGTAGTCGCGCACGCACGTCCCGTCCCTGGTCGGATAATCGTCGCCGAAGACGACGGCCTCCGGGAGCTCGCCGGCCGCCACCTTCAGCACCAGCGGGATGAGGTGCGTCTCCGGATCGTGCCGTTCCCCGCACCTCGCGGTCGCGCCCGCGGCATTGAAATAGCGGAGGCTGACGTAGCGGATCCCGTAGGCTCGATCGAACCAGCGGAGCGCGTGCTCGTACGCGAGCTTCGTCTCTCCATAGGGGTTCGTGGGGGAAATGGGGTCCGTCTCCTCGATGGGCTGCTTCGCCGACTCGCCGTACACGGCCGCGGTCGAGGAGAAGACGATCGGCGAGACGCCCGCTGCGCGCATGGCCTCCAGCAGCACGAGCCCTCCGGTGACGTTCGTCCGATAATAATCCGCCGGATGGGAGACGGATTCGCCGACCAGAGAGCGCGCCGCCATGTGGACGACGGCCTCGACCGCGTGCTCGCGCAAGGCGCCGAGCAGGGTGTCGTAATCGAGCACATCCCCCTCGACGAACGTCGCCTCCTCGATCACCGCGTCGCGATGGCCCTTGGAGAGGTCGTCGTACACGATCACCTCGTGCCCGCTCGCGACGAGCTCCTCCGCCACCACGCTGCCGATGTAGCCGGCGCCGCCAGTCAAAAAGACGCGCATGGGTCCCTCCCTCGAGCGATCCCGCCGCCTGCGATGGGGATCGCCCGCTCGTTCGTGTATCGCGCGAGGGCGTCCTCGAGCCCCGGCAAAAGGATTCCTCGCTCGCTCCCCAGCGCGCAATAGGGCGGGCGCGGCGCCGCCAGGCCGAGCCTGCTCGCGGGGCACCCCACGAGGCCCGAGCGATCGATCCCCGCGAGGTCCGCGCTCTGTCGCGCGAGCTCGAACCACGTCACCGCGCCGCGATTGGTCAGATGCCATATCCCGGATTCCCCGTCGACGAGCAGATCGAGCGCCGTGCCGACGAGGTCCGGCACGTAGGTCGGCGAGATGACGAGGTCCGAGGCCGCCACGAAGCTCTCCCCCTGAGCGAGCGCGCGCAGCGCCTGAAAAACGAAGTTGTGCTCGTCCCACGGCCCGAAGAACGCAGCCGTGCGTATGACGAGCGTTTCGGGGCACGCCGAGAGGCTCAGCCGTTCGGCGAGCGCCTTGCTCTGGCCATAAACGCCGAGCGGGCTCACCGGATCGCTCTCCACGTAGGGCTCCCGCCGCGCGCCGTCGAAGACGAGATCCGAAGAAAACGTGACCAGCCGAATGGTTCGCTCCCTGCAAGCGCGGGCCAGAACGCTCGGGCCGAGCACGTTCTCGCGCTCGCAGCGGTGCGGATCGCGCTCGGCGTCGTCGACCCGCACGTACCCGGCCGTATTGATGACCGCCCACGGCGACAGCGCCGCGAGCATTCGTTCCACGGCCTCCGGGTCGGCGATATCCATCTCTCTCCGGGAGACGAGCCGATATGGAATGGCGCGCGCCGTGCACGCCCGACCGAATGCGCCCCCGAGCGTGCCCGTGGCGCCCGTGATCAGGAGCGGTCGGGCGCGCGTCTCGCGCGTCTCGGCGTTCACGGACTCGACACGCGGCCCTGCGGAAGCCGGGTAAAGGACGCGATCGGGCCGCAGCCACCACCCCGGCGTGGCGAGGACCGGGTGGTCGGGCTCCCGCCCCTCGGAGAGGGCCCGCCCGAGCGCGACGAGCGCCGTCGGGCGCGGCGCCGGACCACGGACGTCGAACGCCCCGGGCTCGTAATGGTCGCCCTCGCAGGTGACCAGGCAATCCCAGTTGAACGAGCCGAAGAGCGACCACATCGTCACGGCCCGGACATCCACGCCCTCCGCGCGCGCGCGCTCGGCCCCGCGCCACGCCCAGACGAACCACCGGAGCTGCTCGTCACGCGTCCCGCCGAGGTGCGCCTCGGTGATCACCAGAGGAATGCGGTAGCGCTCCCAGAGCCGGGAGAGCAGCGCGTGGTGACCCGTGATCGCGTGGCCCGAAATGCGGACCGTTTCGACGTCGGCATACACGTGCCGCCCGTTGCCGCCGTGATGGCAGCGCGGATAACCCTCGAGCCGGTCGTCCAGGAAGCGATCGCTGGTCACGTAGTAATTGATGCCGATGATATCGGGGGGGCACGGGGCCTCGCGGAAAAACGCGAGCTCCTCGGGCTTCGCCCCGTGCTCGACGAGGTATTCGTACAGCGGATGCCGGCCGTCCACACGCCCGACGAGCAGATCGAGCCCGAGCAGCCGCCGCTGGTTTTCGTGCTCGGCCTGGTATGCGAGCGCCGGCGTGCTCGTCGTCGTCCCGAAATCTTCGGTTTGGACGAGGCGCGCGGAGGGGTTTACCGCGCGCACGGCGCGCATCGCGAGGACCGTGGCCCGGCATTGCGTGAGCAGCGCTCGCACGAAGCTCCGGTCGTCGCGGCGGTGGGGATACCAGAGCCCGTAAAGGCCGCTGAAGCGTGCCGTCGTCATCGGCTCGTTGACCGGCGTATAGTCCTCGACCCAGGGATAACGCTCCGCCACGGCCTGCGCGAACTCGGCCAAGCCGTCGGCGAAGCCCGGCTCGATGAGGCACGTGTGCCTCGGGCCGCTGCCGTGGTGGACGAGCCCCACGATCGGGCGCATGCCCCGCGCGGCGAGCCCGCGGAGGCGCTCATCCGCCCAGGACCAATCCGCCCGCGCGAGCCCTTCGGGCGCGGTGCGCTCCCAGAGCACCGGGTAGCGCACCGCACGCGCGCCGAGCGCCAGAATGCGATCGAGATCGTCGAGCCGCGTCTCGTGGCCATTCTGGCGGAGCTGATCGAAATAACCGTGCCCGACTCGGTTGACCGTGCACTCGACCCCCGCCCAGAGCTCGAGAGCGCGCGCTCTCTCGCCACCCGCCTTCATGCGGCCTTCCTCGGAAAGACCTTCTGCCGCGGGAGACCTGCGAGCTTCGTGTAGAGGGTGAGCGCCTGCGCGACCACCTGATCCATGTTGTAATAGCGGTACGTCGCGAGCCGACCGACGAAATGGACGTTCGGGGTGGCGGCCGCGAGCGCTTCGTATTTTCGATAAAGCTCGGCATTCTCGGGCCGTGGGATCGGGTAGTACGGATCTCCATCAGCCCGCGGGAACTCGTAGACGATGCTCGTCTTCTCGTGCTCCTGGCCGGTGAGGTACTTGAACTCCGTGACACGCGTGTAGGCGTGCTCGTTCGGGTAATTGACCACGGGCGCCGGCTGCCACACGCGAGCGCTCTTCGTCTCGAACTGGAACTCGAGCGAGCGATACGGGAGCTTGCCGTACTTGTAATCGAAGTAGGTGTCGATCGGCCCCGTGTAGATCACCTGGTCGTGGGGGATGGCCCCCTCGATCTCGCGAAAATCGGTGCCGAGCATGATCTTGATGTTCGGATGCGCGAGCATGCGCTCGAACATGCGGGTGTATCCGTGGAGCGGCATCACCTGGTACGTATCGGTGAAGTACCTGTCGTCGCGGTTCGTCCGGACGGGGATGCGCGCCGTCACCGAGGCGTCGAGCTCGGAGGGATCGAGGCCCCATTGCTTGCGCGTATAGCCCTGGAAAAACTTCTCGTAGAGCTCGCGGCCGACCTTGCTGACGATGACGTCCTCCGAGGTCCGGACCCGCTCCTTCTTTTCGGCCCTCTCCGCGAAGAACGCCTCCAGCTCGAACGACGTGAGCCGCAGGTTGTAGAGCCTGTTCACCGTATCCAGGTTGATCGGGATGGGCACGAGCTGGCCGTCGACCGACGCGAGCACGCGGTGCTGGTAGGGGCGCCACGCCGTGAACTGCGAGAGGTAATCGAAGACCTCGCGCGAGTTCGTGTGGAAGATGTGGGGCCCGTAGCGATGAATCAGGATGCCGTCGTCGTCATGGTGGTCGTAGGCATTGCCCCCCACGTGCGGGCGCTTGTCCACGAGCAAGACCCTTTTGTCCGAGCCTCTCGCGAGCCGCTCGGCGAGCACGCTCCCGGCGAAGCCGGCGCCGACGATCAGATAATCAAACATGACGGGCCCCCCGCGAGCAGAGCGCGCTCTCTCCGGCGACGCAGGCTCGTCGGAGGAGCTCCTCGACCCGGTCATACGTGCGATCCCACGAGGTCCGGGCCAAGAGATCATCGGTCCGCGACATCCTCTCGGCGCGCGCCTCCGCCGCCTCGCCGAGGTAGGCCTCGATCGCGGTCACGAAATCACCGGGCGCGTCCGCAATCCGGACGAGGCCCATTTCGCCGTAAGGCCGGACCACGTCGCGGATCGACGTCGAGACCACGGGCTTGCCCGCGGCGAGATACTCGGGCGTCTTCGTCGGGCTGATGAAGCGCGTCGACTGGTTTCGCGCGAACGGCAGGAGCGCCACGTCCCACCCGGCGAGATAGGCGGGCAGCTCCTCGTACTTCTTCATGCCGAGCCAATGGACGTTGGGCCTCCGGGGCAACGTGGCGGGATCGATCTTCACGACCGGCCCCAGCATCACGATATGCCAGTCACGCCGCGCGTCGGCCACGGCTGCGATCAGATCCAGATCCATTCGCTCGTCGATGACCCCGAAGAAGCCGAGCCGCGGCCGCGGGATGGCGGCCTGATCGATGGGCTCGCCCTCGCGCGCCGCGGATCGGGCCGTGCCAAAATGGGAGACGTCCACGCTGCTCGGGATGGGGTGAATGTTCGGGTGCAGGTCGCGCTTGGCCTCGTACAGGCTGTGGCCCCCCGTGAATACCACGTCGGCACGGCGCAAGAGCTCGACCTCCCGCTCTCTCAGCGCCGGGGGCGCGTGTGCGAAAGCCGAGAGCTCGTCCATGCAGTCGTAAACGACGGCGATCGGCTCGAGGTGCCGCGTGAACGAGACCGCCATCGGCGTGTAATACCAGAGGACGTAATCGGCGATGGCGTGCCCGTCGATGAGCTCACCGACGAGGTGTCGGAGGAGCGCGTCGCGCTCGTGCTCAGGGATGTCCGGCGGAAGATGCGGGACCGCGACCATCACGCCCTCGTGCACGGATTGCAGCGCGAGGCGCGGCGGGCCCTGCTCGAGCATGGGCTCCTCGAAGAAAAACACGCGGCGCCTGCGGGCGCAGCGCGTCAAGATGTGCTGCGGCCGCTGGAACACGAAGTTCCACCGGAGATGGGAGAGACAAACGACGTCGGGGTTCCGCTCGTCCCGGTTGCCGGGGGCAACACGGGCGGTCGCTCCTCGAATCATCATCGCGCTTCCTCCACCCCCGGGATCCTTCAAGCTCCGTGCCGCAGGGGGCGGCCATGGGCGTGCGAAGTTTGCCCTAACTGGAGTGAGAAAGCGCCCCACGGCCGTCCGGCAAGAGGACGGCAGGCGTTTGTCCCGTTTGCTCGGCATAAGCGCGTGCAATCCGCGCGCCCGCAGCCGCGCCGCTTCCCCGCCGCGCGATCATCACGACCGAACCGCCGAATCCACCCCCCGTGAGGCGGGCGCCGAAGACGTCCGCCTCTCCGTGGGCAAACTCGACCAGGGTGTCGATCTCGGGCGTGGACACTTCGTAATCGTCACGCATGGAAACATGCGAGGCTCGAAACAGGCTCCCGAGCCCATCGAGATCGCCCCTGCGCATCGCCGCTACGGCGGCGGGCACACGCGCGTTTTCGGAGAGGACATGGCGCACCCTGCGATCGAGCGGCTCGGGCAGCGCCCGTATCCGGTCGTCGGCGTCCTCGCCCAGATCACAGAGCTGCTCCACGCCGAGCAGGGCCGCTGCGCGCTCGCATTCTGCTTTTCGTAGCCGGTAATCACCGCCGGCGTGCTCGTGCTTGATCCCGGAGTCGATGACGACGAGCTCGATGTCGACCGGCAGCGGGACGATTTCGTAGGCGAGCGTGCGCGTGTTCAGAAAAAGCGCCGCCCACGTGCTCGCGAGGCTCGCCGCCATCTGATCCATGATGCCCACCGGGGCCCCGACGAATTCGTTCTCGGCGCGCCGGCCCACGACTGCGATGCGGACGTCGTCGAGCGGAAGGCCGAACAAGTCGCGCAGGCCTCGGGCGAGGCTCACCTCGAGCGCGGCGCTCGAGGACAAACCGCTGCCCAGCGGGACGCTCGAAGTGATCCGCAGATCGAACCCCGCGAGCGCGAAGCCCTCGTCGGCGAGCACGCGCGTGACGCCTTGCACGTAATCGATCCACGCGCCGCGCCGGACCTCCTCCCCGAGCACGTATTCCAGAGGCTCCGCGCCGATGGCGGCGCTCCATACCCGCACCCGGCGGTCACGGCGCGGCCCGAGCTCGACCATCGTCGTTTGCGGCGTCGCGATCGGGAGCACGTAGCCCCCATTGTAATCGGTATGCTCGCCCATGAGGTTGACCCGTCCGGGGGCCTCCGCGGTGACGTCGGGCGCGCGGCCGAAGAGCGCTGCAAAGCCGGATCCCGCGTCAATCATGCTGCGCCTCCTCGTTCGCCTCGCGCGCGCCCTCGGTCGGCGACGACGTATCGAGCGAACTCTCTTTTTCGCTCTCGCCGCCGAGCTCGCCGAGCGGACCGAGCTCGAGCTCCGACGCTGCGCCTTCCTGGCGCGGGCCCTCCAGCGCGATCAGCTCCATCGAATCAGGCAGCTCCCAGGGCCGCGCGTGCCGGCCCCGCGTGGCCGCGGCGATTCGCTCGAGCGAGAACTTCGGCGTGCGGTCCGCGTAAAGCAGGCCATTCGCCTCCTGGTAGGTATCGGCGAATTGCGTATAACAGAACCCCGAGAACATCTCGACCGAACGCACGACGGCGAGCAGCCCTTCGTAAGCCGCAGCGAGCATCCCCGCGTCGTCGCAACGCGAATATCCCCAGGTGCCGCTTTGCCCCGGCGCGAACGCGATCCCGCCGAACTCCGAGAGCACGAGCGGGTGCTCGGCGCCCGCGGCGGGCCCCTCGAGGACCAGCATCCGTCCGCCGGGGCGCTCGCGCCGGAGGAGCCGCGGCCGCGCCTCCTCGGCGTGGTAGCGGCGCGCGATCCGATCGGGATCGGAGTCGTAATCGTGAATGCCGATGATATCGGTGGCGACGCTCTCCCAGCCGTCGTTGCCGACGACGGGGCGGCTCGGGTCGAGCGTCTTGGTGAGGTGGTAGAGCGCCTGCACGTAATGGCGCTCGGGGGCGTTGTCGGGCAGGTTCGGCACGCCCCACGACTCGTTGAAGGGCACCCAGGCCATGATGCACGGGTGGCTGTGATCACGTTCCATCGCCTCCAGCCACTCCCGGGTCAAACGCTCGACGGACTGCCGGGTGAAGCGATAGGCGCTCGGCATTTCCGCCCAGACGAGCAGCCCCAGTCGGTCGGCCCAGTAAAGGTAACGGGGATCCTCGATTTTCTGGTGTTTACGTACGCCATTGAACCCCATCGCGCGGGCGAGCTCGACGTCGCGCCGCAAGGCCGCGTCGTCCGGCGCCGTCATCCCCGTCTCCGGCCAGTACCCCTGATCGAGCACGAGCCGGAGCGGATAAGGCCGCCCATTGAGCAGGATCCGGTCTCCCTGCAGCGCGATGGCCCGCAGCGCGGTGTAACTCTCGACGCGGTCGATCGTGCGCCCGTCCTGCCCGATGAGCTCGAGCTCGGCTTCGATCAACGTCGGCGAGCCGGGCCGCCACAGCAGGTTGTTCCGGTAATCGTCGATGCCCGGATCGGAGAGCGCGATGCGGCGGTGGACCTCGCCCGAAACGACCGCGTAGGTGTCGTCGACGAGGAGATTGCCGCGGGAAACGAGGCGTAGGCGCAGGCGCATCCGATCGGCCGAGCGGCCGTCGATCTTCGCGAAGCAATCGAGCTCCCATCGCTCGAGGCTCGGCGTCCAGCGCACGCTCCGGATGGCACAGGCGGGCAGGCGCTCGAGCCATACGGTTTGCCAGATGCCCGTCGTGCGCGGATACCATATCGAGTGCGGCTCGAGCTGCCAGTCCTGCTTGCCGCGCGGCTTCGCGAGATCGGCCGGATCGTCGAAGGCGCGCACGACGATCTCGATGGGGCCGGACGACGGCAGATATTCGGTGATGTCGACCGAAAACGGCGTGTAGCCGCCTTCGTGGCGCGCGACCATGGAGCGCTGGACCCACACGGTCGCGTCGTAATCGACGGCACCGAAATGGAGGAGGAGTCGCTCTCCTGGGCGCATGGCGGGGGGCTCGACCCGCCGCCGATACCAGCATGCATCGAAGAAACCCGTCTCGCCGATCCCGCTCCGCTGCGCCTCGGGCGCGAATGGCACGAGGATCGTACGGTCCCAGGCGACGTCTTCAGGAATGGTCCAGCGCGCAGGCCGGTCGAGCGCAAAGTCCCAGATGCCGTCCAGCGATTTCCAGCCGGCCCGGCGGAGCTGGGGGCGAGGATAGCCACGCGTTCCCGGCCGGCAAGGGGGCGGCATCATGTATTCTCCTGAGGAGCAGGGCGCTGGTTTGTCCGCCCGCGCCTCGGGTCTCCGAAAGCGCGAGCGGCGATCACCTGTGAGACCTGTCCGTGAACCAGCGGCAGGTCGATCGCTTCCTGATGCCCCATGGTGACGACCTAGTACCTAGCCATGACGTGGCTAGCCCCGTCGTCCCGGGAGGAGCGCCGAATGGAGAACCGTGCCAGGGCAGCGGCGGCCACCCTCATGTGTCGGCGGCGCCTCAATCCGTCGCCATCACGAGCCCTTCGATGTCGTGCTTTTGCGTCACCGGGATGAGTTTGTCGGCGATGCGGCAGACGAGGTGGTCGCGCACCGATTGCGGCAGGGCGTCATGATAATCCTGCGTCACCATCATGTCGTGCAGGGCTGCATGCCCGGCGCCGGGCGCGTCGACGCCGAGCACCATGACAGGGCGCGCGATCGGGGAGGGGTGCGCCGTGCCGCGGTGGATCGTCAGCGCCGAGCGGCAGGAGATATCGCCCATCTGCGGATATTTGCGCACGCCGCGCTCGGCGAAGCGGGGCCAGAGCTCTTGCGGCGGGAACATCTGGTCCTTCCAGTCGCGGGCGTCGTCCCATTGCGTGCCGGGCGCCACCTCGAAAGGACCCATGTCCTCGGACACGTCGACGCCGGTGAGGTTGAAGGCGAGCGAGGTGATGCGTCGCCCCTCGTAGGTCTCGGGCGGGGAGGGAAAATCTCGGTGCCAGGGCTGGTTCTTGGCGCCCTGGAATGGCGTATCGAAGCCGATTTCGACGATCTCGTAGCGCGGCCCGAGCACGGCCTCGCACATCGCCGTCACCCAGGGGTGCGTGACGAGATCGACGAAGCCGCGAAAATTCTGCGGATGGATCTCGACATACCAGCGCCGGGGCCCGCGGCCGACGGCGCCGCCCGGGCGCTGGATGGCGTCCCAGAATGCCGCCATCATGTCCTCGCGCATCCGCTCCACCCAGTCGCGCGGGAACGCGCCCTTCAGGGAAACGATGCCGTCGCGATACAGGGTCTCGACATGTTCGCCGACATCGGTGGCGGCTGTGGAATTCCGGGGGATCGTCCGCAATGCGCTCGCCATGGGCGTCGTCCTCGTCATGCGCTTCCGAGGGTGGACGCTCTTACTCGCCCACGGGATTTGTCAAGGCGATGGCTCGATTCAACGCGGCTTCCATTCCTTCCATCCCCTCGCCGAAATCGATTCCCGTGAAGAGATACCAGCGTTCCTCGTGCTCGGCCCATCCGCCCGGCGCGATTCGCACGAGCGGGCTCAAGGTCTCGAGCTCGAGCATGTCCGCGTTCGTGAACGTCTCCGTATTGCAGCCGAAATCGGCGTGAGGGCCTGGCAGGTGGGCGTACCGCTTCACGAAGAGCACGTCCCGCCGACGATAGGCGATCCATCCTTCCTCGTTGTAGAATCCAATCTTCTGCGGGTCGGAGCGTTGGGGGTCCTGCCGCAGCAAGAAGAGGTGATCGCCGAAGGTCCAGCGCGGATCGTGGAGGCGCGTGTAGGGCCAGAGGACGAGCGGACGAGCCGGGGTGAGCTGCTCCGGAAAGGGGCGGAATGGCGATTGAGGGAAGATCCCTGTGCCCCCGGCGGCCATGACGGTGAGCGCCCAGAGGGCGAGCTCGACATCGAACGCGCCCTGATTCTCGATACGGTGCACGATGCGGACCTCGCTGCCGCGCGGGCCGAGCCTTACGCGCATCGATTTCTGCAGGCGCGTGTTTTCCTCCATGGGCTGGACCACCGTCACCGTATCGCCGTCCATCGAGCTCGCCAGGGGGCGGTTGTCTGGCCAGTACGTTCGCTCCGGGTGTTCCGGCGCGTGCCAGAGCCGGTGTCCGCCATACGGATGCCAGGGCTCGCCGAAAGGCGTCGGCTGCCCCGCGCCGGGCGGCATCTCCGCGAGGATGTTGTCACCCCCGAGCGGCGCGTACCGGATGATGCGTGGACCATAATCGGTGCTGAGGAGGAGCTCGACCGTGTCGCTCGCGAGGCGCACGTGGTTCGGAAACCCGAGATAGGGGACATGGAGGTTCATGGACGCATTCCGTTGTTCAGATTTTGTTCGAGCCGCGTGAGGTTTTCTAGCGCGAGCTTTTTTGGTGTGCCACTACGGCCCAGCCGGCACGATCGGCACGCTGTCTCACCGCCGCGAGGCGGGTGATGCACCGACAGCCTGTCCCACGGCGAGGAGAAGCTGCTCGAGCCCACCCCGGAGCGTGCTGAGATCGATTGTGCCTCGTAAATCGGATGGCAGCAGCGCGGGATCGGACGTCGTCGTGAGCACGAGCGGCAAGTCAAGCCAAGACGCTGCATGAACGATGGGAGAAGCGGATGCGCCGGTCGTCGATGAGGAAAGTCTTCAATGGCCGCGGCCCTGCCCCGTGCCGCTGCCCTGCTGCCCGGCGCCTTGCTGCCCGGCGCCTTGCTGCCCGGCGCCTTGCTGTCCAGCGCCTTGCTGCCCAGTTCCCTGCTGCCCAGTTCCCTGCTGCCCGGCGCCTTGCTGTCCGGCCCCCTGCCGCCCGGTGTCCTGACCGCGCACCTCGCCGCCGCCACGCTCCGTCTGGCATGCCACGAGGAGCACCGCAGCCGCCACACCCAACATGAGCTTTCGCATGGCTACCTCCGTCGTTCCCCGCGCCAGCAATATACGATCCAGGAGTTGAAGTAGGACAAACCGCGTCCAGGCTGGGACCGTCTCCCGGAGCCAGCTCGTGCAGGGATGTCGCACGCGAGCGCCAGGGTCGCGGAATTCGGTATCGTATGAGATCAAAACGCGGGAACATGAACGATTTCAGTGCAATGGGGCCCGCCCGCCTCGCGGCCGCCGGTCCTAGCGCCCGCGCCGCGAAGCGGCCCATCCCATCAGAATCCCGAGTTCGGCCCCGGCGTCGAGCAAATAAACCCGCGGGATCCTCCCCTTCGCCACGTACACGAGATGCAGCCGCCCGTGTCGCTCGTGCACACCCACGACATCGCCGATCGACGTCTGCAAGGCCGGCACGTTGACGCGGTGACCATTCAAGGTGGCCACGCGCAGCCGAGCGCCCCATGCTGCCCTCCGTGGCCGCCCCACGCCGTTTTTTTTGCCGACCGCTCGTAGGGGGCCCGCTCGTGCCCCCCGCAGCTCGCCGTGGAGGGAACGAGCATCTCATCCGGCGCCGCGCCGAGCAGGACGAATGCGCGCATGGTCGTGTCCGTCAGCAAGGAACATCTGGACGAGGGCGACGTCGGATGCGTCGAAGTGGGGGACGAGGGGCCGGGCGTGGCCGAAATCCTGCCGCGGATCTTCGCTCGTTTCTACGCGGGCAAGGGCTCGACGGGCCTTGCTCGTCCGCGAGCCAGAGCCGATCAGGCCTCCGCCCCCGCTTCCGCGCCCGCCCCCGCTTCCGCGCCCCGCCCCCGCACGATCCTCGCAATCGCCGCCACGAGGTGCGCCGGATGAATCGGCTTCGCGACGTACCCGCGAAACCCCGCGGCCAGCGCCTGCCACGTCTGATCCGCTTCCCCCGCCTCCAGCACCGCAATCGACGGCAGCGCCCTTCCGTCCCGCATCCGCAATCGATCCACGAACGTCATGCTGTCGCTCCCCGGCAGCCCCATGTCGCTCACGACCACGTCGAGCGCCGACTCCGCCACGAAGGCCACCGCCTCCTCCGCCGACGACACCGAAAACACCGCCGCGCCTCGCCTTTGCAATACGTCCGCGACGAGCCCCTTCGATTCGGCGTCCGGCAGGACCAGGAGCACCCGGATCCCCTCCAGGATCCGCCGCTCGTAATTCGTCACGTCCGGCAGCCCTGCGCCCTCCGGCACCTCGCGCGACGGTAACGAGACCGTGAACGTCGCGCCCGCCCCCTTGCCGGCGCTCGACACGCTCACCGACCCGCCGTGCATCTCCACGAGCTTGCGCACGATCGCCAGCCCGAGCCCGAGCCCGCCGTGCTTGCGCTTCGTCGACCCGTCCTCCTGGCTGAAATACCCGAACACGTGCGAAAGCAGGCCCTGTGCAATTCCCTCGCCCGTGTCCGATACCGTCAGCAAGAATCGCTTGCCGAGGTGCTCGAACCGCACGTCCACGCGTCCGCCCGACGGCGTGAATTTGATCGCATTGAAGACGAGCTTCCACGTCACCTGCCACAGGCGATCGGGATCCGCCATCATCATCGCCCCGCGCGATTCCACCTCGCATTCGAACGTGATCCCCTTCGCCCGCGCGAGCGGGCGCAGGGCGAAGGCCGCTTCGTCGATGATCGCCGTCGGGTCGATCGGCGCGAGGTGGACCTGGAGACGGCCCGTCGCGATACGCGAGGCGTCGAGGATGTCCTCGACGACCCGCCGCTCCGCCTCGGCGCTCCGCGCGATCGTGTCGAGCCCGCGCTCTCGGCTCGGGCCGTCGAGCGCGCCCGCGCGGAGCAAGCTCGACCAGCCGACGATCGCCGTGAGCGGCGTGTTGAGCTCGTGCGAGACCGTCGCGAGGAACTCGTCTTTCATGATCTCGCAGTTCGCCGCCTCGGCTTCCTTGCGCGCCCGGTGCTCGGCCTCCTCGGCGCGTTTCTGCTCGTCGATGTCGGTCGCCGTGATGATCCACCCCGTCACCTGGCCGAGGTCCCGCTGCGGCACCGCGCGCGCGATGTGCCAGCGGTACGTCCCGTCCGATCGCCTGAGCCGCGCCTGCACGTCCACGCCGAGCCTCCGCCCGAACGCCTTGCGCCAGAGCGCGACCACGTGAGCCCGATCGTCCGGGTGCAGCGCTTCGAGCAGCCCGCGCCCCACGCCCCTTCGGCTGCCGAGCCCTGCATAGCGGGACCAGGCGGCATTGGCATAATCGAAGTGCCCCTTGCCGTTCGCGGTCCACACGCAGATCGGCATGGCCTCGATGACCCCCTGGTAGCGCAGGGCGTGCATCCGCTCCATCGCCTCGCGCTCGCGCTCGCGGAGGAGCGCGGCCTGCCGCTTGACGATCTCCTTTTGCCGGAAGAGCTCGACGAGCACCATCACCTTCGACCGGAGGATGCTCGGCTGGCAAGGCTTCAAGACGTAATCGACGGCGCCGGTCTCGTAGCCTTCGAGGATGAAGGACATGCTGCGATGAACGGCCGTGATGAAGAGAATCGGGATGTAACGGTGCCGCCGGCTCTGCTTGATGAGCTTGACGGTCTCGATGCCGTTCATGTCCGGCATCTGCACGTCCATGAGGACCAGCGAAACATCCGTCGAGAGCAGGCATCGCAGGGCGTCCCGGCCGGACGCCGCTTTCACGATCTCGTAGCCGAGCGGCTCGAGCGCGACCTCGAAGGCGAGGAGGTTCGCGGGCGTGTCGTCCACGATCAGCACCTTCGGCGTCGGGAGGTGGATCTTCGCGTCGTCCTCCTCCTGCGCCCCGAGGCCCGGTGCGCTTGCTCGTCCCTCGCCCATCGCCGCTCCTTACCCCCGGCCCTCCGAAAAAGCAGGCTATCGTGGCCGACCGCCGCCTCGGGCGAACTCGGACCGTCCCGGCTTTCCGTGTAGGGAGCCTCCGCTCTTCGTCCGTCCGGCCCGGACCGTACGTGGGCTACCCAGCGGCAAATGGTCGTGCATGGTGCACTGGATTTCGTTTTTCGCTTCCGCGACGCGAATCCAGGGGATAACAAAACCACCCACCATGACGCGCTCCTCCCCAGGCCCACGTGATTCGTCCCTGCCCGGCTACCCCTTGGTCGTCGGCGTCGGCGCATCCGCGGGCGGGCTTTCGGCCGTGCAGGAGTTCCTGCGCGGCATTCCGGAGGGCGCGGGGCTCTCGATCGTTGTCCTCCTCCACCTCAAACCCTCGACGGGTGGCCTGCTCTCCGAGCTTTTGGCCAAGGCCACGACGCTGCCCGTCGTCGAGGCCGAGGATGGTATGCCGCTCGAGCCCGATCACGTCTACGCCGCGCCGAGTCGCTGCCTTTTGACCATCCGCGACGACGTCCTGCACCTCGTACCCGCGCAGTGCCCCGAGGAGCGGCACGCGCCGATCGATCACCTCCTCCACGGGCTCGCCCGCGAGTACGGCGAATCCGCGGTCGCGGTCATCCTGTCGGGCGACGGCAGCGACGGGGCGCTCGGGCTCCGCGCCGTGGGCGAGGGCGGCGGCTTCACGATGGTGCAGGACCCGGCCACCGCGCGCCACGACAGCATGCCGCAAAGCGCGCTCATGACCGGCGCCGTCGATTGCGTGCGCCCGCCCGACGAGCTGGCCGCCGAGCTCGTGGCCTACGCCGAGCACAGGAAGACGACCTCCGGCGACGAGGACACGCTCCGGCGCGACATCGAAGGTGCCTTGCCCGCGATCTGCGAGATCCTCCTCCTGGGCACCGGGCACAATTTCAAGCACTACAAGACGAGCACCCTCATCCGACGCACGCTGCGCAGGCTGCAGGTGCTCCGGATCGAATCGGCCCACGGATACTTGCTGCGGCTCCGGGCCGACAGAGCCGAGGTCGACGAGCTCTTCAAGGACCTCTTGATCGGCGTCACCGCGTTTTTTCGGGATCCGGAGGCATTCGAGGTCCTCGCCAAGGAGGTCCTCGCGCGGCTCGTCCGGGATCGATCGCCCGATCAAGCCTTGCGTATCTGGGTCCCCGGCTGCGCGACGGGCGAGGAGGCGTACTCGATCGCCATGCTCGTGCGCGAGGTGCAGGGCAACGCGGGCGCCGCGCCGGTGATCCAGATCTTCGCCACGGACATCGACGAGCAGGCCCTCGCGACGGCGCGGCTCGGCGCTTATCCGCTCGGCATCGCGGACGAGGTGCCGCCCGAGCGGCTGCGGCGTTTTTTCGTCCGCAAAGGGCAGCACTACCACATCACCAAGGAGATCCGGGAGCTCGTCCTTTTTTCGGTCCACAACCTCATCAACGACCCGCCATTCTCCAAGCTCGACCTCATCTCCTGCCGCAACCTGCTCATCTATCTCGGCCCGCACCTCCAGAAGAAGCTCATCCCGCTCTTCCATTATGCGCTCCGGCCCGGCGGTTATCTCTTCCTCGGCCCCTCGGAGAGCCTCTCGGCGCACCGCGAGCTCTTCCGGCCGATCGACGCGCGGCA
Organism: Polyangium sp. y55x31; assembly: GCF_029946505.1. GTDB lineage: Bacteria > Myxococcota_A > Polyangia > Polyangiales > Polyangiaceae > Polyangium. Next base: position 418,632 of record NZ_JARZHG010000002.1, on the reverse strand, counting down.
CCGGATCTCGCAGCGATTGCCGACCGCCGTGCACGTCCCGGGGCTCATGCCCGGGCGCGACGGGCCGCCGGCCACGGTGCGCCCGCCGAACGTGCCGTCCGCGGGCGAGACCGACATCTACCTGCTCATGCAACGGATCGTCCTCGACGAGTTCGCGCCGAAGTCGGTCGTCGTCGACGAGGACGGGCAGATCGTCTCGGCCTCGGGGAACCTCGAGAAGTACCTGACGATCTCGGCCGGCGCGTTCCACAATAACCTCGTGCGCCTCGTGCGCGAGGGGCTCGCCGTGGGCCTCCGGACTTCGCTCGCGCTCGCGATCAAGGAGCGGCGCAAGGTGGTCCACGAGGGGCTCTCGGTGCGGACCACGAGCGGCATGCAGCGCGTGATGATCACGGTGCAGCCGATGCCCCAGATGGGCGAGCAATCGGGCCTGTTCCTCGTGGTCTTCCAGGACGTCGGCCTGCCCCTCGCGCGGGAAGAGGCGCGGACGAAGGCCGCCGAGGACGCCGCCGTGCTCCTCGAGCAGCTCGAACAGGAGCTCGTCACGACGCGCGCGGACCTCGAAAAGACGGTCCAGGAGCTCGAGGTCGCCAACGAGGAGCTCAAGTCGAGCAACGAGGAGCTGCTCTCGATGAACGAGGAGCTCCAGTCGGCGAACGAAGAGCTCGAGACCTCGAAGGAGGAGGTGCAGCACGCGAACGAGGCCTTGACGCGCGCCCACACCGACCTCGAAAACCTCCTCACGAGCACGCGGATCGCCACGCTTTTCCTCGACGACGACGGGTGCGTCCAGCGCATCACCCCCGCGATGGGGGACATCTACAACGTGACGCCGTCCGACGTGGGGCGGCCGCTCGCGCACTTCACGCACCGCATGAAGCAGATGCCGGTCTTGCCGGAGGCCGACGAGGTGCAACGCGCGGACGGGCCGATCGAGGACGAGATCGAGGCGGCGAGCGGCGCGACGTTCCTCCGGCGCGTGCTGCCGTACCGCAACCAGGCGGGCCGGGCCGACGGCGTGGTCGTGACGTTCACGGACGTGACGGCGCGCAACAGGGCCGAGGCGGCCGTGCGCGAGAGCGAGCAGCGCCTGCGGCGGATCATCGACAACATGCTCGGGTTCGTCGCCGTTCTCGATCTCGACGGCACGTTGATGGAGGTGAACCAGGCCGCGCTGCACGTGGGCGGTTGCTCGCGCGAGGAGGTCATCGGGCGCAAGTTCTGGCAGTGCGCGTGGTGGACGCACGACGAGGCCGAGGTCGCGCGGCTCAAGAACGCGGTCGAGCGCGCCGCGGACGGCGAGACGCTTCGCTACGACGCCGTCGTGCGCGTCGCGGGGGACGGGCGGATCGACATCGATTTCATGATCGCGCCGATGCGCGACGCCAAGGGGTGCGTTACGCACCTCATCCCCTCGGGGATGGACATCACCGATCGCAAGCGGGCCGAGGAGGCCTTGCGCGAGGCGGATCGTCGCAAGGACGAGTTCCTCGCCACGCTGGCCCACGAGCTCCGAAACCCGCTCGCGCCCATCTCGAACGCCGTGGAGATCTTCCGGCGGATCGGGCCGCAGGAGCCCACGCTCGAGAGCGCGCGCGAGATGATCGAGCGGCAGGTCTCGCACATGGTCCGGCTCGTCGACGATCTGCTCGACGTCTCGCGTATCACGCTCGGCAAGGTCCAGCTCCAGAAGCAGCCGATCGACGTGGCCGACGTGGTGCGGCAGGCGCTCGACACGAGCGGGCCGATCCTCGAAGCACGGCGGCACGACACGCAGGTGATCCTGCCCCTCGTGCCGATCCGCGTGGAGGGCGACCTGACCCGGCTCGGGCAGGTGGTGGGCAACCTGCTCAACAACGCGGCGAAGTACACGGACGCGGGGGGCACGATCCGGCTCGTCGTGGAGCGGGATCCAGGCGATGCGAAATTCGTCCTCCTCCGCGTCCGCGACACGGGCCGCGGGATCGATCCGGCGGCGCTCCCGCACGTCTTCGACCTGTTTTACCAGGTGGATCGGAACCTCGACCGGTCGGAGGGCGGGCTCGGCATTGGTTTGTCCCTGGTCCGCACGCTGGTCCAGATGCACGGCGGCGCCGTGCGGGCTTACAGCGATGGGCGGGGGACGGGCAGCGAGTTCGTGGTGCGTCTGCCCGTCCTGCCGGACGAGCCGAAGGTGCAGCCGGTGGAGGGGGCGGTCGTGGCCGAAAGCGCGACGCCGGGCGTGCGGGTGCTCGTGGTGGACGACAACCTCGACGCGGCCGAGAGCATGGCGATGCTGCTCGAGTTCGACGGCCACGAGGTGCTGACGGCCCACGACGGCGTGGCGGCGGTGGAGATCGCCCTGCGCGAGCGGCCGGAGGTGGTGCTGCTCGATATTGGCTTGCCGGGGCAAAACGGGTACGACGCTTGCCGGGTGATGCGCGAGCATGGGCTCTCGGATACGCTCATCGTGGCGATGACGGGATACGGGCAGGACGAGGATCGACGTTTGTCGCAGGTGGCGGGCTTCGACGCGCACGAGGTCAAACCCTTGAACCTGAAGGCCATCCGGCGGCTCGTCGCGGAGCGGTCCGGGCGGCGGTGAATCGATGGGAGCAGAGGATTTCGATCGAATCGCGGCGGGGGAGTCCACGGATCCGCACCGGTCGCTCGGCCCGCATCGCGAGGACGGGCGGCTCGTCGTGCGTGCTTTCCGGCCGGAGGCGCTCTCGATCGTCGTGCGTCCCGACGATCCGAGCCTATCGCCGCGCGTGATGGCGCGGGTGCACCCGGGCGGCATCTTCCAGGCCGTGTTCGAGGGCGTAGAGGGACCGTTTCCGTACCGGCTCGAGGTGCGCTCGTCGCGCGGGGCGACGATCGGGCGGGACGCGTATGCCTTTCCGCCGTCGCTCGCGGAAGGCGAATTCGATCCGGCGGGGGAGGGGGCGGCGCGGGAGCTTCCGCGGCGGCTCGGGGCGCACGTGGGCGAGGTGCAGGGCGTCGTCGGTACGGCGTTCGCCGTGTGGGCGCCCGCGGCGCGCCGGGTGAGCGTCGTCGGCGATTTCAATCGGTGGGATGGAAAGCGCCACGCGATGCGCCGAACGAAGGCCGGCGTCTGGGAGATCTTCGTGCCCGACGTGCGCGCGGGGGCGACGTACAAGTACGAGATCAAGACGGCGAGCGGGCTCGTGCTCATGAAGAGTGATCCCGTGGCGTTTTCGGCGGAGCTGCGGCCGAGCCACGCGTCGAAGGTGGCGGAGAGGTCGTTCGTGTTCACCGACGGCGACTGGCTCGCGGCGCGAGGCGAGGCGGATCCGCACGTGCGGCCGATGAGCATTTACGAAGTCCACCTCGGCTCGTGGCGGCGCAAGCGCGCGCCGGGGAAGGGGGACGGACCGGGGGCGTGGCTCTCGTATCGCGAGCTCGCGGACGAGCTCGTCGAATACGTGGTCTCGCTCGGCTTCACGCACGTCGAGCTCTTGCCCGTGATGGAGCATCCGTTCGACGGCTCGTGGGGCTACCAGGTGACGGGGTATTTCGCGGCGACCTCGCGCTTCGGCAGTCCGGACGATTTTCGTTATTTCGTCGACCGCTGCCATGCGCGTGGGCTCGGCGTCCTGCTCGACTGGCCACCCGCGCATTTCCCCAAGGACGCCTTCGCGCTCGGCCGCTTCGACGGCGAGCCGCTCTACGAGCACGCGGACCCGCGCCGGGGCGAGCACCGCGAGTGGCGGACGTTCGTCTTCGATTACGGCAAAAAAGAGGTGCGCAATTTCCTGATCGCGAGCGCGCTCTACTGGCTCGACGAGTTTCACGTGGACGGGCTGCGCGTCGACGCGGTCGCCTCGATGCTGTATCTCGATTACGGCGCGACGCACCCGGACGAGTGGGAGCCGAACGAGTTCGGGGGCCGGGAGAACCTCGACGCGGTGAAGTTCTTGCGCGAGCTTTCGGACGCCGTACACCGGGAATTCCCGGGGGCGGTGCTCTGCGCGGAGGAGTCGACGACGTGGCCGGGAGTCACGCGGCCGACGTACGTGGGCGGGCTCGGCTTCGATTTCAAGTGGAACATGGGGTGGATGCACGACACGCTCGATTACTTCGCGCTCGACCCGATCTTCCGCGCCTTCCACCACACGAAGATCACGTTCGGATTGATGTACGCATTCTCGGAGCGGTTCCTCCTGCCGCTCTCGCACGACGAGGTCGTGCACTTGAAGCGCGCGCTGCTCTCGAAGATGCCGGGCGATCGCTGGAAGCAACACGCGAACCTGCGCGCGCTTTACGCGATGATGTGGGCGCACCCGGGGAAGAAGCTCGTCTTCATGGGGGGCGAGCTCGGGCAATGGAGGGAGTGGAACCACGATCGCGCGCTCGATTGGGAGCTGCTCGGCGAGGAGGACCACGCGGGGTTGTCGCGGCTCTTGCGGGATCTGAACGGGGTTTACCGCAAATACGAGGCGCTCTGGGAGCTCGACGAGAGCCCGGCGGGGTTCACGTGGATCGACGCGAACGACGCGATCCAGAGCGTGGCTTCGTTCGTGCGATTCCCGCGGCAGCCGGACGGCTCGGAGGAGCCGTGCCCGAAGCGGATCCAGAAGGGGATCTTCGTGGTGTTCGTCGGCAATTTCACGCCGCTGCCGCGTTATGGTTATCGGGTCGGCGTGCCCCGGCGGTGTCGATACATCGAGGTGGTGAACACGGACGCGCGGGTGTACGGCGGGAGCGGGGTGGGGAACCTGGGGAGCGTGGACTGCGAGGACGTGCCTTCACACGGGTTCGAGCAGTCGATCGTGCTGACGTTGCCGCCGCTTTCCGGTTTGTTTTTGGTGCCGGAATTGGAGGAGGATCCGGTGGAGGTGGGGGCGGAAGCGGAGGCGGAGGCGGTAGCGGGAGCGGAGGCGGAAGCGGAAGCCTGAGAGGATCGCCACGCGTGGGTCGTGGCGGGTCACTTGCCCTGAGCGTCCGCGCAAGGAGCGACCCGGCTCATTCGCTCCAGTACGTCTCCGTCAGCACGCTGAAGCCGGAAACGGTATCGACGAAGAACGCGACGTTGTTCCCGCTCCAGGGATCATTCGAGTAGCTGAAATAGCAGCCCTTGAACGAGCGCCCTGCGATCCGCGCGTCGAGGTTCGCGAGCCCTGCCGAGATGACGCTCGCGGGGAGCTGATTCGAGCGATTCGCATAATCGACCGTGTCCTCGACCTCCGCGCGCACCTCTGCAGCGTCGGCGAGGTTGGCTCGGATGCTCGCGCCATAGGGGAGGGAGTCCGGATCGATCCCGAAGCACTCCAGCCCATTCAGGGAATAGTATTGCGATCCCGTCGTGAGTTCGTACCTGTCGAAGTGGCGGGCCATCCTCGCGCCGAAATCGGGCTGCGGCAGCGCGTTCACCGCCGCGATCAGGTCCTCGAGGGGATCGCTCAACGTCGCGGCGTTCCGGATGTTCCGCAGGCTCACCGAGCTGATCCCCGACGTGGCGGCGATGCTCTCGACCGTGCTGAAGGGTCGCAGGTTGAGGAGGTTCGTCGCGCCATTCCACGCGTAGGGCAGGATGTCGTGCAGCTCCGTGGAGCTGACGGTATTCACCAGCGAAACCATCCTGGCCGCGTCGTCGGCGGAGACAGCCAGCTCGTCCATGATTCCGACGCAGCTCGAGCCGATATACCCCTCGCTCCGCGCCCCGCCTTCAATCTGCTCGAGGCGAGCGGGCCCGACGAGCGGAACGGAGGAGACGTCCGCCAGCGTCGCGAAGGGCGAAACCGCGCGATACCCCACGAGGTTCGATGCGACGTCGCTCGGCAGATAAGCGTCCAGCGTCTGGAACGATGCCGCGTTGACGAAGTCGATGATTCCCTGGCATTCCGGCGCCACATCGACGTCGCTCTCGGTGAGCGGCGCTTGCTGCGTCCCGAGCAGCTCCGCTGACTCCTGGGAATCGGCACCGCCACAACCAACGATGACCAAGCTCATGGCAAGAAAGGGCAGAGCGAGACAGCGCATTGGAAACACCTCGTGGTAAGCAGGTCGAGGCGCCGAATATAGCAGCGAATACTCCATCGGCAAATCGTATAATTTTCTTGGTATACGTTCAGGTAGCCGAGCGATTCGATGCGCTTCCTTTTTTTCGCGAAGACCGCGGGAGCGGGTGCGGTGACGGAAGGGAAGCGGCGAGCGGGTCCTGCGCCTCGCGGGCCGCAAACTTGCCCGGATCGGCGCAGCCATGCCAGGGGGCTGGCATGAGCGAGAAGCATGCTCGGCAACCATCGGGTGCTCTCACGGATCCGAGTCCGCCGCTGCTCTTCCGCGAGCCGAGCGCCCCGGTCACCACCGGACAGGTGATCGCCGGGCGTTACGAGCTCCGTGCTCGCCTCGGCGCCGGAGCCATGGGCGTGGTCTTTCGCGCTTACGATCGTGAGCTGGAGGAGGAGGTCGCTCTGAAGGCTTTGCTCCCGTGGCAGATCGGAGAGGACCGAACGCTCGCGCGGCTTCGAAGCGAGGTGAAGCTCGCTCGGCGGATCACCCACCGGAATGTCTGTCGGGTGTTCGACCTCGGCGAGGATGGTGAGCTGAAGTTCTTGACGATGGAGCTCGTGCAGGGCCAACCCCTGCGAGAGCTGCTCGCGCGGGGCCGGGTGGAACCGGAGCGTGCATTCGCCATCCTGGAGCAGATCATCGCAGGGCTCGGTGCTGCCCACGCGCAGGGCGTGCTTCATCGCGACCTGAAGCCCGAAAATGTCATGATCTGCCGCGAGGGCCGCGTGGCGCTCGTCGATTTCGGGCTGGCGCGCAGCTTCACGCACGAGCTCACCGCCTCCGGGTCGCGCGCCGGAACGCCGGCGTACATGTCGCCCGAACAGATACGAGGGGAGCCGCTCGACGCGCGCAGCGACGTGTTTTCGCTGGGCATCCTGGCGTTCGAGCTGCTCTCGGGCGAGGGGCCGTTCGGACAGCGGGCGACGCCGCAGATCCTCAGCGCGATTCTCGACGCCCCCCCTGTGCCGCTCGTCGTGCCCGGACTGTCATCCGACGTGGTGGAGGCCCTCGAGGCCGTGCTGGCTCGGGCATTGGCAAAACGACCCGCAGAGCGATTTCGCGCGATCGAGGAGCTTGGCGCGGCCCTCGCGGCAGCGCGGCGCGGCCTGTCCCCCAAAGGAGCCGAGATTCCTCGCGAACGACAGAGCACGGACGGGCTCGCGACGGCAGCGAAGAGGCGGCGCGAGGGGCGAGGTCCGGTCGGCGCGGTGGCCGTCCTCGGTCTTTGCCTGATTGCGGGCGCGGCCCTCTCGTTGGCGAGCATCGTCGATGGGTCATCCAAGATCGAGGGACGTGCAGCCGCGGCGCCTGTCGACAGTCCAAGGGATCTGGCTGCGCGAGAGGATCGCCTGACCATGATCGTGGTGCCGTTCGAGAATCGTACCGGTGATCCTCAGTGGGATGGCCTGGCGCAAACCGCGACGTCTGTCGTGCAGGCGGAGCTACAGCGGGAGCGCGCGATTCACGCCATCGAAGGGTCCCCTGCGCTCTCGTCCGTGGCAGCGGCAGTGCCCAATTCGACCTGGTCGCTCGGCGGAGCCCTGCAGCTCGCCGGAAACCAGATTCGCGTCACGGCCCGCATCCGCGCGCCGGACGGCTCGATCGCCGGCGACGCCATCAACGCGGAGGGCGAGCCCGACCGCAAACGAGACGTGCTGGAGCGATTGCGCGTTCACGCGATGGACGAGGTACGTCTGCTCCAGCGCGACCATGAGCGGCGGCTCCGGGCCGAGAGAGGGACATCGAACAAGACGGCTCGTGAGGAGCTGCTCCGCTATTATGATCTGATCGGCCCCGGCCCGCGCATCGAGGTCCTCGACGCCGCGAAGCGCCTCGTCGCCGGCGCGCTCGCGGCCGATCCAGGGTATGTGCCTGCGCTCCTGGAACAGGCCGAGCTCTTGATGTTCGAAGCTCAGGCCACAGCTGACAACCAGAAGCTCTCCGAGGCGCTCTCCGTTGTGGAGGGCGCGCTCGCGATAGCTCCCGACGACCCGCGTGCCCTGCTCTTGCGATGCCAGCAAATGCAGCGCAACATGCTCAACAACGGGTACCCCACGGACGAGACGCTCTCCCACGCATTGACCGCCTGCAGCGCCGCGGCGAGAGCGCTCCCTCACTCCGCGGAAATGTTGCGAATCATGGCTCGGTTCAGCGACCTCACATGTCAGGACGACCTGGCCGTGACGCAGCTCAAAAGTGCCCTGGAAATCGACAGGAGCCTTTCAGGACCGGTTCTCGCGCACCTCGTCGCGCTGGCTTTGCAGAATGGAAGGCTGGAGCTCGCGGATGAAATGTCACAGCGGTTCGTCGAATTTTCGGAAGAGGAGGCGGAGCTCGGCGCGCGGGCGTTGAGCCGCCGCGCTGGAGTGCCGGGCGCCATAGGGGCCCATGGCGCCCGCGCCGAGGTGCTCCTCCGCCGCGGCAAGCTCGACGAGGCGCAGGTTCACCTGGAAAAGGAGCTCGGGTACATCACCGCGGGCCTGGGAAACAAATGGGTCGAGCCGAAGGCGATCCGCGGCTTGTTCCAGATCGCGACACAGCGGAAGGTGCCTCCGCCGCCCTGGCTCGTGCGCCGCCTCTCGATCATCGAAAAGGAGTATGGTGCTGCCACGGCGCGTGATCCCAGCACCGCGTGGGTCCTTGCAGGTGCGTACCAGTTCGTGGACCCCGAGGCCGCGCTGGTATGGATCCAGCGCCTCGGGTCGCCCAAAAACTACCGCGAAGTGCTCGCGCGCACCCTCTTCCACCACATGGCCGGCGACGACGCGGGCGCGCGTCGCGCCCTCGGCGAGCTCGAGCCGGCGCATGAATGGGAGCGGGGATGCCAGAAGTGGTTACAGTCGTTGCTCTCCGAATGAGACCGTGGAATCGGCCGAAGGGAGGCCCATTACTGCGACTTGCTGTCTGGACTGCCGGGAACGCGAGACTTCGGGATTGGCGTGCAGGGCGGGAGACAACCGCCTGGCCCATCGGCGTCCGGCTCCTCTTCTTTCGGCGGCTCGCAGTCGTCCTCTGCGCAAGCGCCCTCTTCGATGTCCCCGGTCGCGTTTCCGGCTCCGCCGCAGGCCGGAACGGCCACGAGAGCTCCGAGCAGGAGCGCTCGCCTTGCCCACTTCCATTCATGCATCAACATGACTCGATCTCGCCTCCAATAGGATGTGAACTGATCTGATCCATCTCGAATTTCGCCTCACCTGTCCGTGTCCGCGTGCTTGATCGAGAACCGCTCCACCCGTCCTCGCATCATCTGTCGGGTGATCCCGAGGAGCCGCGCGGCCTCCGCCAGGTTCCCTCCCGCAGTCTCGACCGCCTCCACGACCAGCGCGCGCTCCTGCTCTTCCAGCGACGAAAAGCGCGCGGATAGCGATGAACTCACCGGGGCCCCCGGTGCATGGGGGCCCTGCCGTTGTCCCGCGGATGCCACCCGGGATCTCAGGTCACAGACATCGATCCAGCCAGACGCCGCATTGAGCGCCGAAAGCTCCACCTCATTCTTCAGCTCACGCACGTTGCCAGGCCAGGCATAACGCCGGAGCGCGTCCAGAGCGCCCGGCGTGAAGCCGAGAAGGCGTTTGCCCATCTTCGACATCTGTGCCTCCAGCAAGACGTGGGCCAGGGGTTCGATGTCCTCGGTCCGCTCGCGTAGAGGCGGCACCATGAGCTCGATCACCGCGATGCGATAATAGAGGTCTTCGCGGAATCGCCCGGCCTCGATCTCCCGCAGCAGATCCTTGTGCGTCGCCGCGATGATCCGTACGTCGACGCGAACGAGCCGCTCCGAGCCCACCGGCAGGATCTCGCCCTCCTGAATCGCCCGGAGCAGCTTGGCCTGGGCCGGGAGGCTCAGATCGCCGATCTCGTCGAGGAACAGGGTGCTGCCGCTGGCGAGCTCGAAGCTGCCTTTTCGATCCCGCAAGGCACCGGTGAACGCACCCCGGACGTGACCAAACAGCTCGCTTTCGATGAGCGAATCGGGGATGGCGGCGCAGTTCACGGGGATGAGAGGCCGAGAAGCCCGCGGCGAGGCCGCATGCAGAGCCGCCGCGACGAGCTCCTTGCCCGTACCGCTCTCGCCCCGGATCAGCACGTGCGTCCCGGTCGCGGGGCCGTATTTGCGGATCTCCGCCTGCAAGGCGACGATGGCCTTGCTCTCGCCGAGGATGCCGTGCGCCGCGGCGGCGGCCTTCGTGAGGGCCATGTCTCGCTGGCGCTGCTCGGCGCACTCCAGCGCCCCCACGACGAGCCGAGCGATGGCAATCAGGTAGTCGAGGTCCCGCTGCACGAACGGCGCGGCGCGCCTTCGATCATCGACATAAACGAAGCCGAGGACACGCCCGCCGGCTTCGAGCGGCGCGCCCATCGCCGACGACCGCTGCGGGCCGCGGGCGGTGGCCCGACCACGCTGCTCGCCGAGCAGAACGGCTTCGCGCTCGACGAGCATTGTGTGGAGCACCTCGCGGCTGAGGACGAGGTCGTCGGGCCTGCCGTCCTCGCGCTTTCGCACGATGCGACGCAGGCCGCTCATTTCGCTGCCGAGGCCGATCATCGCGCGCTCGCAGCCGAGCGCTCGCGAGACGGCATCGAGCATGCGCTCGAGGAGCTCTTCGGAGTCGTCGAGCGCGCGCAAAGCATGAGCGAGCTCGTAGACGACAGCGAGGCGGCGTTCGGCCTCGCCCTCCCCGATCGACGGAAGGGACGCCGTGGACAGGCTGTGAAGGACGCCGACGACCTCCTCCGCCGTCGACACTTCGAGCAGGACATTCCCGAGCTGGATACGATCCCCATCGCGCAGGCGATGGCGGGTCGCGCGAACGCCGTTCACGAACGTGCCGTGGGTGGAGCCCTCGTCGGAGACGATCCAGTCGTTCTCGACCGGCGAAAACCTCGCGTGGCGCCGGGAGATCCGGTGGTCCGCGAGGACCAGATCATTCTTCTCGTGCCGCCCGACGCACATCTCCGCCTGGAGGGGGATCGAGAATGGGACCAGGCCGGTTCCGCGGACGACGAGGTGCATCATGGCCGACGATCGAGGTGTCCTGCCATGCTCTTCCGGTGAGGGCCAACTTTTGCCTTGCGCCCGCCCTGGGATTTTCCGCTCCCACGATGGTTCTTTTCAACCACTCCGCAGTCCCTTCGATGGTTCTTTTCAACCGCTGACGGGCGCCGGTGAGGATGGGGAGAGCGCGTGCCGAGCCGCTCGACGCAGGGTGGGGGATGGGCCTGGCTGGCACGTGGATTGCGAACGGCTGCCGCGCTCATGCAGCAGCCCGCGCCGCGCGATGGCGCCGTCGCCGGCTCGCGATTCACTGAGGAGGTTCAAGATGCTTCGTCGATTCGCAACTTTGATCCAATCGTTGGCCGCGCTCGCGCTCTTCTGCGCTGCCCCGGCCGCATGTCTCATGGAGAGCCCCGACCGGGAGGAGAATGTCGAGGCGAACACCGACGAGGCGATCAGCGCGCTGCTGCCAGCGGGCGCGCCATGTTCCAGGGACTGTCAATGCGAGCTGGGCACCGCCTGCAAGTCGTATGAAGGCGCGCCAAAGGTATGTACGCCGATCGGTAATTTCAGTCCGCCCCCGCCGAGCCCCCTTTGCGCAGCCTCATGCCAATGTCCGGGTTACACGACCTGTGTCTTCCCCTCCGGGGCACAGTATGGTACCTGCGAGGCGCCGAAGGAGCCTTGCAGCAGCGATTGTGATTGCGGCATCTCCATGAGGTGTTCGAGCGGTACCTGCACCCCTGACTTCAAGCCCTACCCGGCGTGCCGCTGCAACAAGCACTGTCCCTCCGGGAAGACCTGCGTCAGCGGCGGCTGTCAATAGCTGCGTCCAGGGGCAGCCGCCGGCGTCGCGTCCGATGGGGCGCGGGGCAAGGCGATTGGAATGCAGGACGCCGGAGAGCTCGGCGGCGTCCTGCGGACCATGCTCGACGATCCTCACCCGCACATCCGCAGCGCGCGGGAATGGACGCGGGCAAGGCGATAGCCGCCGGACTTCGTCACGTCTTGCACCGCATCCGGCGTCGCAACTGGAGTACACGTATGCCAATTTCTACGATGGGTCGTTTTTCGAGCTGGCTTGCCACGACCGTGTTGCTATTGCCGCTGGCAGCGTGCATCGATGCGCCGGAACCGGGTACGAGCGGGGACGTCACGTCATCGAGCAGCGGAAGCAGTGGCGGGAACGGGAGCGGAGGCGGGGGCTCGGGTGGCTCTAGCGGCTCGGGTGGCTCGGGTGGTCCCGGCGGAATGGCGGGCTCGGGTGGCTCGGGTGGTTCCGGCGGAATGGCGGGCTCGGGTGGCTCGGGTGGCTCCGGCGGCGTAGCGATCCACGAGCCCGTGGGCACGAGCCTGCTCGTCAGGGTCCTCGATTCCCAGAACCAGCCGGTTCCCTCCGCGGTCGTCACGGCCCAGGGAGGCACGCCGCGCCCGACCGACGGCGCGGGCTACATCCTCTTCGAGAACCTCACGCCCGGTCGATTCTCCGCGCGCGTCGAGCGCTTCGGGTATGCGCCCGCGAGCGTGGTCGTCGAATTGCCCGAGGGCGCGCATGGGGGGGCGGACCTGCACCTGCTTCCCCTTCCTCCGCGTATTCCCTTCGACGCGACCGCCGGCGCGGCGCTCGACCAGGGGCCGGTGCACGTGACCATTCCCTCGGACGCGCTCGTCGACCAAAATGGCGAACCCGTCACCGGGACGGCAGAGGCCACCATCGTCCCGCTGGATCCCAGTCAGGGCCTCGCGCACGCCCCGGGGCCGCTCGAAGGGATCGCTGCTGGCGATGGCGCGGTGGTCGGGCTGGAGAGCGTGTTCATGGCGGAGGTGACGCTGTGGCAGGGGAACCGGAAGGTACAGCTCGCGCCGGGGAAGAAGGCCACGCTGGAGCTGGTGCTGCCGGATTCGATCGCGGCCGAGGTGCAGGTGGGGACGACGATCCCGGCGTGGTATTTCGACCTCGACGCGGGAATCTGGCGCGAGGAGGGCGCGGGAACGGTACAGGGGTCTCTGGCCGAGCCGGGGAAGACGGCCTGGGTAGCCGAGGTGGGGCATTTTTCCTGGTGGAATTCCGACCTACCGTGGACGCAGAGGCATTGCTTCATCGTGCCGGTGATCTCGGCGGACGGGCTCGACGTCGCAGGCATCTCGGTGAGCGCGGTCGGGGTCAGCTACACGGGCGTGTCGTCCCATGTGCTGACGGATACCAACGGGCGCGCCTGCGTGGACGTCTTGTTGAACGGTGAGGCGAAGATCCTGGTGGGCTCCAAGAGCGCTCCTCACGCGACGCAGACCGTGATCGGATCCGGTCCTGCCGCAGATTGCGCGGACCATGGCGCCGCGTGCGAGGTGTTGAGCCCGCTCACGATACCGCTGAACTCCGTCTGCACGCCGGGGATGTGGCAGGATTGTGGATATGGTGGTCCTCCGGGGACGCTCGGGGTGGGCATCTGCACCGGCAACAAGAAATACTGCAATGAGAGCGGGACTGGCTGGACGGACTGCATGGGCGAGGTCTTGCCGCAGGCAGAGGACTGCAACTCACCGCTGGACGACAATTGTGATGGGCTCCTCAACGAGGCGGGGAATGGTTGCGCTTGCAGCGCGGGGGAGACCAGCTCCTGCTACACGGGTCCGGCGGGCACCGTGGGGGTGGGCATCTGCGCGATGGGGCTGCGCACGTGCGAGAGTGGCTTCTTCGGGCCGTGCCTGGGGCAGGTGACCCCGCAGCCGGAGGACTGCGCGACGGTGGACGTGGACGACAATTGTGACGGGACCAGCAGCTGCCAGGGGCTCCCGCTGTGGAGCAAGCACTGGGGGTACGGCGAGGTATCCGCCGGCTCGATCGCGGTCGACGGCGCGGACAATGCCGTGATCGCTGGATACTTCGCCGGTTTCCTGGACTTCGGCGGCGAACCACTCCGAGGTGGGGGCGTCGGCACCATCTTCGTGGCTAAGCTCGACGCCGGCGGCAACCACCTCTGGAGCAGGGGCTTCGGACTGGGCCACTGGCAGCAGGCCACGGGGACCGCGATCGACAGCGCGGGCAACGTCGTCATCACCGGATACTTTTCTGATAACGTGGACTTCGGCGGCGGACCGATCGTGGGTACGGATGACTATGGCATCTTCGTGGCCAAGTTCGACGCTGGCGGCAACCACCTCTGGAGCAAGGGCTTCCTCGGCGGCGGGGCCAACTTCACTGCCGTCGCGATCGACGGTGAGGATAACGTCGTGCTCACGGGATTCTCCCCGCCCGGCACGGACTTCGGCGGCGGGCCTCTCCCCGGGGATGGCGTCTACGCGGTCAAACTGGACCCGAGTGGCAAGCATCTCTGGAGCAATTCCTTCGGTGGCGGCTGGCATGGAGATACTGCGACGGCGGTCGACAGCGCGGGCCATGTCATCATCACCGGATCCTTCGAGGGCACCGTGGACTTCGGCGGCGGCCCCCTCGTCTCCGCGGGGAATGCAGACATCTTCGTGGTCGAGCTCGATGCCGGCGGCAATCATGAGTGGAGCAGAAGCTTCGGAGATGGATCCGGCCAATTCGCCAATGCGGTCGTGATCGACGGCGCAGGCGACATCGTCATCACCGGAACCCTCGATGGCACCGTGGACTTCGGTGGCGGACCCTTCACGGGGAGTGCCCAGGAGCTCTGGGTGGCCAAATTCAACACCGTGGGCAGCCATCTGTGGAGCAGACACTTCGGGGGTGCCACGTCGGATCGCCACACGACGGCGATCGACAGCACGGGCAATGTCCTGCTCCTCGGATACTTCCACGGCACTGTGGACCTCGGCGGTGGACCCTTCACGTCGTCTGTGGATTACGTCGATGGCTTCGTGGCCAAGTTCGGCGCGAACGGCGACCACCTCTGGAGCACAAGCTTCCGACACCGCACCTCCATGGGGGGTGGAGGGATTGCGACCGACGCCGCAGGCAACGTCCTGCTCACGGGAGGGATTGATGGCATCTCGGACTTCGGCCTCGGCCCGGTCGGGATAGCTGATGCCCCCACGATGTTCGTCGCCAAGCTGCGCCCCTGACCTTACTCCCCCGGCTTCCTGCGCCTCCGCCGGACGGCTGCCTCCGCCCACCGACAGAACCGCTGAGCCCTCCCAGTTCCGCGGGAAGCCCCGATCACGCCTGGTTCGTGCCCGTCAGGGAGTCCTACGTCTGCGGCGGGACCGAATGGTATCGTCCATACCGACATGAACCTTCGGGGCCGCCGTTGTCCCAGCGAGGACCCATCCGAACGCGTGAATGTGGGGCCCCGAGCTTCCCCCGCTACCTGCCTGCTCGACGGGCCCTCTCCTCCACCCCCGCGCCCGCCTGCTTCGAGGGCCCGCGGGAAGACGACGGGTGCGAGCGACGCCTCCGCGCGATACCGTTCCGGCTATCTTGACCGATGAGATCCGTGGTCATGTTCGCCGAGGCGGTGCCACATGAAGCCTCCTGAGGAGGGAGGGCGTGGCACGGGCCCGCCATCGGGAGCGAGCGTCACCGCGGATTTCGCTCGTCCCGAGAGGGCAGGACCCCCGTCGCCGGTCGCTTCGCCCTCCTTCGCGACCGGTGAGCGAGACCCGTCCCCCGAGGCCTCCCTTCCGTTCGGCGGCTTCCTCGAGCACTACGAGATCATCCGCAAGCTCGGCGCAGGCGGCATGGGGATCGTGCTGCTCGCGCGGGACGTCAAGCTCGGCCGCCTCGTCGCCATCAAGCTCCTCCAGGACAGCGGACAGGCGACGTCGCGCCTGCTCGCCGAGGCGCGCGCGACGGCGCGTTGCAGGCACGAGAACATCGTGGTCATCCACGACGTCGACGAGATCGACGGGCATCCGTACATGGTCCTCGAATACCTCGAGGGCCGCACGTTGCGGGAGGTCCTGGCCTCGGGCGTCCGAGGATCGAGCCGCGTGCTCCCGAGGGGCCTCGCGCTCGACATCGTGATGTCGGTCCTCCGCGCGCTCGTCGCTGCGCACGAGCGCAACGTCGTCCATCGCGACCTCAAGCCCGAGAACATCATGATCCTCGATGCCGGGGGGGTCAAAGTGCTGGATTTCGGGCTGGCGAGGCCCGGTGATGGTCTGCACCCGAGCGACGGCGGCACGCTCGCGTACATGGCGCCCGAGCAATGGCTCGGCGAGAAGATCGACGCGCGGGCCGATCTCTGGGCGGTCGGCGTGATCCTGTACGAGCTGCTCGCAGGCGCGCATCCGCTCGAGCCGATCACGCGGGAGCGAGTCGAGAGCGTCTCCGACGTCGATGCGCCCATGCCCAGGCTCCGCGACGTCCTGCCCGAGCTTTCGGCGCTCTCGGACGTCGTCGACCGCTGCCTGCGCAAGCGAAAGGAGGAGCGGTTCGCGTCGGCCGACGAGCTGCTCGCCGCGCTCATGCCCTTGCGTGAAGGGGGAAAGCCCCTCGCGCTCGCCGAGGGAGAGCAGCCGTTCGCGGGGCTCTCGGCATTCCAGGAGGCGGACGCGGGCCGCTTTTTCGGGCGCGAGCGGGACATCGCGGCCCTCGCGGGGCGGCTCCGTCGCCAGCGGCTCGTCACGGTGGTGGGCCCCTCCGGCGCCGGGAAATCGTCGTTCCTGCGCGCCGGCGTGATCCCGGCCTTGAAGCACTCCGGCGAGGACTGGGACGTCCTCGTCCTGCGGCCGGGCCGCGCCCCCGTTTCGTCGATCGGCGAGGCGCTCGCCGAGGTGCTCGCCGAAGGCAGGACGGACGGCTCCGCGACCCCGGGCGATCTCCGCGCCGAGCCGGGCCTGCTCGGCGCACGCCTGCGCGCGCATTGCCGCGCGCGCGGGCCCGGGAGCCGCGCCCTCGTTTTCGTCGACCAATTCGAGGAGCTCTACACGCTCGTCTCCGATCCGGGCGAGCGATCCGCGTTCCTTCAATGCCTCCTCGGCGTGGCGGACGACGCCTCGTCGCCGCTGCGGGTCATCGTGGCCATTCGCTCGGATTTTCTCGACCGCATCGCCGAGGATCCCCATTTCCTGGCCGAGGTCACCCAGGGGCTCTTCCTCCTGCCGCCCATGGGGCGCGAGGCCCTGCGAGAGGCCTTGCTCCGCCCCGTGGAGGCGTCCGGGCATCGCTTCGAGGACGAGGCGATGATCACCGGCATCCTCGCCGAGCTGTCGCGCGCCAAGACACCGCTGCCGCTCCTGCAATTCGCGGCCGCGGAGCTCTGGGAGGCGCGTGATCGGGAGGCGAAGACCTTGACGCGCGCGAGCTACGAGCGGCTCGGCGGGGTGGTCGGGTCGCTCTCCACGCACGCCGATGCGGTCTTCGCGGCGCTCTCGCCGTCCGATCAGCGCCTCTGCCAGGCCGTCTTTTTGCGCCTGGTCACGCCCGAGCGGACGCGCGCCATCGTGAGCCTGCCCGAGCTCGCCTCCCTCGCGGGCGAGCCTGCCGTGGTGGAGGCGCTGGTCCAGCACCTCTGCGGCGCGCGGCTCTTGCTCCTCGAGGTCGGCGGGACGCCCGGCGCGGTCACGGTGGAGATCGTCCACGAATCCCTCATCGATCGCTGGCCGAGGCTCGCGCGGTGGCTCGACGAGAGCACGGCGGACGCCCAGTTCGTGGCCCGGCTGCGCGCCGCCGCGTCGCAATGGCAGGCGAGCGAAGAGGCGCCCGGCTTGCTCTGGCGCGATCGCGCCGCCGAGGAGGCGCGGGCGTGGTACGAGCGGAGGCGCGCGAACCCGGAGGCGGAGCGAGGCTTGCCGCTCGGACGCGCGGAGGAGCGGTACCTCCGCGCCGTGATCGACCTCCAGGAGCAGGCGCGGCGGAGGCGACAACGCTCGATCGCCGGGGCGTTCGTGGTTCTCGGCACCGTGTCGGTCCTCGTGTTCGTCCTGGCCATGCGCGCCCGGACCCAGGCGCGGCGCGCGGATGCCGAGGCCGCGCGTGTCAAGGAGCAGAACGCCGAGCTGGCGCTCCAGGCGCTGCGTGGCCGCAACGCCACGCGGATGCTCGCGTCGCGCAGGCGAAAGGACGATCCCACGCTGGTGCTCGCATTCGCACGGGAGGTCGAGCCCGAGGACATCCCCAAGGAGTGGGCCGAGATCGTGAGCGATGCGCTCTCGTCAGGCGTCGCGCGGGACGAGATCTCGGGCCTCCACGGCGGACTGCCGATCTACACGGCGGTGATCAGCCCGGATGGCACGCGCATCGTCACGGCGTCCCAGGACAAGACGGCGAACATCTTGACGGTCGGCGATGGCCGGAAGCTCGCCACGCTGCGCGGCCACGACGCGCACCTCTGGTTCGCCGCGTGGAGCCCGGATGGCACGCGCATCGTCACGGCGTCCGCGGACAAGACGGCCCGGATCTGGAGCGTGGATGGCTCCGGGGAGCCGCTCGTGCTGCGGGGCCACGAGGACGAGGTCAATTCGGCGCTGATGAGCCCGGATGGGCAGTACGTCGTCACGGCGTCCAGGGATGGGACCGCGAGGGTGTTCCGCGTGGCGGACGGGAGGCAAATCGCCCTGCTCGAGCACGGGGCGGGCGTCACGAGCGCCTGCTTCAGCCCTGATGGAAAGCGCATCGTGACGACCTCGGCGGATGAGCTCGCGCGCGTGTGGAGCGCGGACGGCCAGGGCGCGCCGCTGATCCTCCGCGGGCATGAGGACGAGGTCGTCGCGGCTTCCTGGAGCCCGGATGGCGCGCGCATCGCCACCGCGGGCAGGGACGCCACGGTGCGCGTATGGGGTGCCTTCGAGGGCGCCGAGCGCCTCACGCTGCGCGGCCACGAGGACAAGGTCATGAGCGTCGCGTGGAGCCCCGACGGCAAGCGCATTGCTTCGGCGTCGAAGGACAAGACCACACGCATCTGGAATGCCGACGGCACGGGACAACCGATCGTATTGCGTGGCCACAAGCACTGGGTCTACACGGCGGATTTCAGCCGAGATGGCCGCTACCTCCTCACGGCGTCGCTCGACAGGACACTTCGGTACTGGGATCTCGACGAGGTCGTCGCGCCGAGGCTGCTCGAGGGCCACACGGAGGTCATCAACGCGATCGCGTGGAGCCCCGATGGCGCGCGGCTCGTCACGGCTTCGGGGGACGGGACCGCGCGGGTGTGGCGGACGGATGGGGAGGGGAGCCCAGTCGTCTTGCGCGGCCATGCCGAGGGGCTCGAAAGTGTGACGTGGAGTCCCGACGGCGCGCAGCTCGTCACGGGGGCGCTGGATGGGACTGCGCGGGTATGGCGCCTCGACGCCCCCTCTTCGCCCGTCGTCCTCGGCGGCCATCGGACGGCGGTCTGGAGCGTCGATTGGAGCGCCTCGGGTGACCGGATCGTCAGCGCCTCCAAGGACGGCGCTCTGCGCGTGTGGTCGAGCGACGGCTACACGCTAAAGGCCGAGACGAGGGCTCCGATCGAATCCGAGGGCGTGGTGCAAGTGGGGTTCGAGCCCGCGGGCGCGCGGGTGCTCGCGTCGTACGAGATGGGGCACATCTATCTGTGGAACTCGGGCGAGGCGGGCGAGCCCATCCCGCTGGCCCTGGAGCCCGCGAGGCCCGCGCCCACCAACTTCGTCAGCGCGCGGTGGAGCCCGGACGGCTCGCGCGTGCTCGCCCCGTTCGCGGACGGCACCGCGCGAATCTGGGATCTGCGCGACGCTGCGGCTTCCCTCGTGCTGCGGGGACATGAATCGCACGTCTCCTTCGCCACGTGGTCGCCCGACGGCGCGCGGATCATCACGACGTCCCTCGACAGGACCGCGCGCGTATGGAGCGCCGACGGCTCCGGGCCGCCCGTGGTCCTCCACGGTCACGGGGATCGGGTCTCCTGGGCGTGCATGAGCCCCGACGGCACACGCGTCGCCACCGCGTCCACGGACACGAAGGTACGCGTATTCCATGCGGACGGGTCCGGGCAGCCGTTCGTGCTCGGCGGCTCTCCATTCACCGCCGGATTCGTCCAATGGAGCCCCGATGGCAAGTACATCGCGCAAGGCTCCGACGAGAAGGTCGCCCGGGTATGGCGCGCCGTGGAGCCCTTCAGCGGCCCCGATGACCCCCGACTTTGGAGAGTGGCCTCGAATTGTATTCCCGTGCCGATTCGGAGAGAACTGCTCCAGGTCACCGAAGCCGAGGCCCAGAGGGACCAGCAAGCGTGCGAGCGCCGCGTCGCCGAGGCGCGCGCCGCCGAGGGAAACCCAGGCCGCCCGCCGTCTCGTGATAGGGTGTCACATCCATGACGCGGAAGCCGATCTCGCTCGGTACGACCCAGGAGCCCGTGCGCGAAGACCGGAGGTCGCAGCCCCTCGCGCGTCCCTTCCTGTTCGTCGTGCTCCATTGTGACCAGCCGGCGTTCGGCGGCGCGCGGTATTGCCTCTCGGAGATCGACGTCGTCGACATCGGCCGCGGCCCCGAGCGCGTCGCCTCGCGCGTCTGCGAGGGGGGCGTTCGTCGGCTCGATTTGCGCTTGCCCGACGTGGCCATCTCGAAGGCCCAGGCGCGCCTCGTCAGGACCGGCGATGGCTGGGTTTTCGAGGACGCAGGCTCGAGGAACGGCTCTTTCGTCAATGACAAGCGCGTCAGAAAGATCACGCTCGAGGACGGTGATTTCATCGAGCTCGGCAACGTCATCCTGCGCTACCGCGCGGGCTTGCAGTCGTCGCCTGTCTCCGCTGCGGATCTCGACCTCCAGAGCCCGGAGACCGGGGGGCTCTCCACGCTCGTCCCGCCGCTCGCGGACGAGCTCGACACGCTGACGCGTATTGCGCGAGCGCCCATCCCGGTGCTGCTCCTCGGCGAGTCGGGCACGGGCAAGGAGGTGCTCGCGGGAGGCGTCCACGCGCTCTCGGGGCGGACAGGGCCGCTCGTCGCCGTGAATTGCGGGGCGCTCACGGCGTCGCTGCTCGAGAGCCAGCTCTTTGGGCATGTCAAGGGCGCGTTCACGGGGGCGATCCGGGACGAGCCGGGGTACGTGCGCAGGGCGAACGGCGGCACGCTTTTCCTCGACGAGGTGGGCGATCTGCCGATGCCTGCGCAAGCCGCGCTCTTGCGCGTGCTCGAGGAGAGCGAGGTGGTGCCCGTCGGCGGTACGAGCCCTCTCAAGGTGGATCTGCGCGTCGTCGCGGCGACACACAAGCCGCTCGACAAGATGGCCATCCGGGGCGAATTCCGGGTCGACTTGATGGCGCGGCTCTCTGGGCATCGGCACATGCTCACGCCGCTCCGGGACCGGATCGAGGACATGGGCATCCTGGTCCGCGAGCTGCTCCGGCGCTCCAAGGTGCCGGGCGCGCCCGAGCTCGGCTTCACCGTGGAGGCCGGCAAGTTGCTCGTGCAGCAGCGGTGGCCGCTCAACATCCGCGAGCTGTCGCAGACCCTCGGGGTCGCGGCCGCGCTCGCGGACGGGCCGTACCTCGAGAGCGCGCACCTCGAGAGCGCGCGCCTCGAGAGCGCGCACCCCCTCGAACGGAGCCACGAGACCGTCGCGCCGCCCGAGCCCGACGAGGAGAGGGACACGGCGCCGGACGAGCTGCGCGGGCGCATCATCGCGCTCCTCGAGAAGCACAGGGGCAACGTGAGCGGAGTTGCGCGCGACATGGGCAAGTCGCGGGTCCAGATCCACCGCTGGATACAGAGGTTCTCGATCAGCGTCGACGCGTATCGCGCGTGATCGCGTCCGATTCACGGCATCGGGCACGTGTCGACCATCGACGGCTCGCATGCCGCGTCCTTCTTCACCTCGAGGAGCTGCATCATGCCTTCATCCTCGTGCTCCAGGATGTGGCAGTGCAGCACGTACTTGCCCTCGAAATGCAGGAAGCGCGACTGGAAGATGAGGGTGCCGTCGACGCCCATCATGCCGCTCGTGGGGATGAGAATCGTATCGCGCCAGATGGGCTGTGCCGGCTTCTTCCCGTTGATGGACGTCACGAGGAACGAGTTGACGTGGATGTGGAAGGGATGGATCGACTCTCCTCCCGTCATGTCCCATTTGTTGTTGAGCGTCCATTCCTCCACGGCGCCCAAAGCCATGCACTGGTCGATACGGGTCTCGCAAAACGTCCTGCCGTCGATGGTGAAGTGTGCAACTCCCTGATCATCGAGGGCCACGTCGAAGTCGAGCTTCCGGGTGTTGTCGATCTGGTTGCCGGGCTTCGCCATGTCGTCGAACGAAGGGTAAAGCGCGGGCGGCGTGAGCGTTTGCGGGATTTCGAGGCTCTTGTCCGGCTCCCCCGAGACGATCACGGTGGCGAGGACCTGCGGTGCCCAGCAGACGAAATCGAGGTAGCCGAGCGCCACCATCTGATAGGTGCCCGCTTCGAACTGGGTGAGCAGGTCCACGCGGCCCCCCGGCGGGACGACGTACTCGACCTCCGAAACGGCGTTGGTCATGGGCATCTTCAGGGGCGCAGCGTAGGTGATCCCGTCCGTCGCGACTTGGTAGTACGGGGCCGACTTCGCCCGCAATGCGTCCCGGTTGAGCATGGGCGGCCCCCCGTTGCTCGCGCAAGAATAGCCGAACGGATCATAGTCGGGCTTGGGCAGTGACGTCGCGGCGTCGACCTGATCGTCCGGTACGCGGAGGAAGGCGATGTCCAGCGGAGCACGGAAGCCCGTGTGAAGGACCCGGAGGCGCTGCACCTCGCTCGGGCGCATGCGAAGGATCGGGTTGAGCTGGCCGTTGACGTGGAAGAAATCCTCGACGCCGTCGGGCAATGGGCCGGCCGCGCCCATTTCCTTGTACGTCGCGAGGCGGGTTTTCCCAGTGCATGCATCCTTGGTCTGGATCATGAACTCACCGACGACCAGGAGTTGTTCCTTGCCCTGCCCTGGCTTGGGCTCGGGTGAAAACATCTTGTCGAGATCGTCTTTCGTCTCGTCGCGGATGATGAGGGCCCCGACCATGCCGCCGGCCACCTGAATGGCCGTCGCTCCGTGGAAGTGCGGGTGATACCAGTAGGTCCCGGCCGGATGATCGGCCATCGTCCCATCCGGCATGACGACGTCCTTGGGGATGTCGATGACGAAATCGTAGCTTTGGCCAGGACCAATCTCCAAGAGTACGTCATCTCCGGGCGGCCCGGGATCGACGTGCAGACCGTGCGTGTGGAAATTGGTCGTGTTGTTTTGCATGCCCGGGCCGTGCCCGCCGTGCCCGCCGCTGGTCGGCATGCCGCAATCGCCGGGGTCGACGGCGCTGCCGTCGTCCGGAAGGCCGTTGATGAGCTTGAGCTTGAGCCGATCACCCGGGCGAAGCTCGATGCTCGGGCCGGGGACCGTACCCTTGTACGTTCCCTCGAAATTCGCCACGCCCGTCTTGACCTCGAGGCCCGTGTACGCGCGGGTCATGAACGTATATCGACCCACCGTCACTTCGGTCTCGGTGATGGTGATCTCGATATCGAGAAGGCCGTCCTTGGAGCGGACCGTGGCGGGGTTGAAGAGCTCTCTGCTCGGAGTCGGCTGCGGTGCTTCCGTCTTGTCATCGGAGCTGCAACCGATGGTATCGGGCAACAAGAGGCCAGCGCCGAGCGTGGCCCCCATCCTCAAAAAAACGCGCCGATCGAACGTGAGCGTGGCACGAGCCCGATTCTTATCAGAAGAAGGTTTGTTCTGGGACGTCACGAGTTCACCCTGAGATGGCGAGCCGCGGGACACCTCGAGGATCCGTCGTGGCTGCTCCGAGCGTGCGTCTTGCAACGCTCAGGCCACCTGTCCGAACGGGAACACAATCCTGCCGGTGAGCGTGCACGCATGAAGGAGGCGGCTACCGGCCGAGCTCCGCCGGCCGACGACGCCTGTACCTGTAACAGATCCTGTATCAGATCCTGTTACAGGTCCTGTTACAGCCATCGGGCCCTGTCATCCCATACAGGGATATGAGATCGGACCCGGCCAGGCCGATCTCCGGCACAAGCAAGGCGTGTCATGGGCTGGCACCTCGCTTGCTACGTCGTGGGCGTACGGTCCATCCAAACGGTACCGTACAACCGATCGTGTGGCAAGACAAACATACGCCATCAGCGGCAGCGTCACCGCGCTGTTCGGCGACGCGGGCCGGCGATCGATTCCCATGAGCGCATCCGGAGGCGACCTTTCGACGCCGGGGTCGCGAGAGGACCCACGATGAGTGTCTTCGACGACGCAGATGCCACCTTCGAGGTGGTCGTGAACCACGAGGAGCAATACTCCATCTGGCCTGCCGGCCGGGAGATCCCTGCGGGCTGGCGCCTGGCAGGGAAGCGTGGGAAGCGCGCGGAGTGCCTCCAATATATCGAGGAGGTTTGGACCGACATGCGGCCGCTCAGCCTGCGCAAGCAGATGGACGCGGCTGCGGACGCGGCCAAGCGGTAAGCCTGCGTCGCCGCCCGGGCGCGTGGTTCTGGAGGCCCAAGCCCGTGGCATTGCCGCGGGCGCGGCTGTTTTGGCTTTCGGGCGTCGATGCACCTCTTTACCTACGGCCGCCGAAGTGAAATCAAATATCGAATCGAATGACGTGCGTCCGCACGCCGGCCGGGCGGAGACGATCATCCGGCGGAACGTCCTCTGGTCGCTCGTGGGGGGCGTCCTTCCCGTGCCCGTCGTCGACGTCGTCGCAATCAAGGGTGTTCAGCTCAAGATGCTCAAGGAGCTCGCCGATCTTTATGAAGTGAGTTTCACCCGTGACATCGCAAAGACGCTCGTTGGCTCGCTCATCTCCAGCCTTGGGAGCGTGGGCGTGGGGGCCACACTCGGCTACGGATTCGTCAAGCTCGTCCCCGGGGTCGGCACGGCTCTCGGGATCATCTCGACGCCGGTCGTCGCGGGTGCGGCCACGTACGCGCTCGGCAAGGTCTTCATGATGCATTTCGAGACCGGTGGTACGTTCCTCGATTTCGATCCGTCCGCCATGCGGTCGCATTTCTGGTCGGAGCTCGAGAAGGCCAAGGAGACCGTCGCCAAGATGCAGCAGGAGCCGTAGTCCTGCCGGTCGGTCCTCGAGCTCGGATGGATACCCAGAGAATCAATCACGACATACGATGAGCATGCACGACGAGAGCGACGAGCTGCGCCAGATGGCGGCGTGGAACGACACGGCGGTGACGTATCCCGAGTGCAAGTGCATTCACGAGCTGTTCGAGGAGCAGGCAGCGCGGACGCCCGACGCGGTGGCATTGGTGTTCGCCGAGCAAGAGCTCAGGTACCGGGAGCTCGACCAGCGCTCGAATCAGGTAGCCCACCACCTGCGCGCGCTGGGCGTGGGCCCGGAGGTGCGGGTCGGGTTGTGCGTCGAGCGTTCGCTGGAGATGGTGGTGGGGCTGCTCGGGATTCTCAAGGCGGGCGGCGCGTACGTGCCGCTCGACCCCGGGTATCCGCGGGATCGGCTCGCGTACATGCTGACGGACGCGCGTCCCGCGGTGCTGCTGACCCAGGAGCGCCTCGAGGGCAAACTTCCCGCACACGAGGTTGTCACGGTACATCTCGATGTGGGCGCGCCCTCTTGGCAGGAGCAGCCGGTCACGCCGCCCGACGTGCAGGTAGGGCCGGACCATGCGATTTACGTGATTTACACGTCGGGCTCGACGGGTCGGCCGAAGGGTGTGCTCAACACGCATCGGGGGCTCCACAACCGCCTGCGATGGATGCAGCGCGCCTACGGTCTGAAGGCGAGCGACGCGGTGTTGCAGAAGACGCCGCTGTCGTTCGACGTGTCGGGCTGGGAGCTGTGGTGGCCGCTTCTGGAAGGCGCCCGCATGGTGATTGCGGCGCCCGAGGGGCACAAGGATCCGCGGTATCTCGCTGCGCTGATGGCGGAGCGAGGCGTGACGGTGACGCATTTCGTGCCGTCGATGTTCGGCGTATTCCTGGCAGCGACGGAGCCCCGGGAGCGTACGTCGTTGCGGTTGGTGTTCGCGAGCGGCGAGGCGCTGCCGGCGCACCTGCGTGCGTCCTGGTATGCGGGCAGCAAGGGCGAGCTGCACAATTTGTATGGCCCCACCGAGGCCGCCATCGATGTGACGAGTTACGCCTGCCGGCCGGAGGAGGAGGGGCCGGTGCCGATCGGGCATCCGATCGACAACACGCGCACGTACGTGCTCGATGACGCTTTGCGCCCGGTGCCCGTCGGCGTGGCGGGGGAGCTTTACCTGTCGGGCGTGCAGCTCGCTCGCGGCTACCTGAATCGCCCCGAGCTGACGGCGGAGCGATTCACTCCAGACCCGTTTTCGCCCGAGGCGGGCGCGCGGATGTATCGGACGGGTGACCTGGCGCGCTGGAGAGAAGACGGCGAGCTTGAATTCCTGGGTCGCATCGACCACCAGGTGAAGGTCCGCGGATTCCGGATCGAGCTAGGCGAGATCGAGGCTGCGCTCGCGCTGCACCCGTCGGTGCGCGCGTGCGTGGTCGTGGCCCGGGAGGACGCGTCGGGCGACAAGCGGCTGGTGGCGTACGTGGTGGCAGCCGAGGAGGCATGGGCGCCGGGTGTATTGCGGGAGCATTTGGGGGTAATGCTGCCGGAGTACATGGTCCCGTCTGCATTCGTGCATCTGACGGCGCTGCCGCTGAATCCGAGCGGCAAAGTGGACCGCAAAGCGCTGCCGTCGCCCGAGGCGACGCGCGGCGCGGAGACATTGTACGTTGCGCCGCGGACCGAAACGGAGCGCGCGCTCGTGGCCATCTGGGAGGAGCTGCTCGAGGTGCGGCCGATCGGGGTCAGAGACCACTTCTTCCAGATCGGCGGCCATTCGCTCCTGGCCTTTCGCCTCGTGTCCGCCGTCGAGGCGCGGATCGGGGGCGTGCTGAACATGGCGACGGTGTTTCGCCACCCGACGATCGAGGCGCTTGCGGCGCTCTGGGACACGAGGGCGGAGCGCCCGGCCTTTGCGCCGCAAATTCGCCTCTCGCCGTGCGTGGAGGGCGAGGCGCCTCATGAGGGCCTGTCGGGCACGGAGCGGCGCATCTGGTTTTTGGAGAAATTGTCACCCGAGGCGCGGTCGTACCAGATCCCGCACGTATTCGAGGTGGCGTCCGCGCTCTCGGCTCCGGCGCTCCACGAGAGCGTGCGCGCGCTGGCATTGCGTCACGAGATTCTTCGCACGACGTATCCGGACGTGGACGGCACGCCGAGGCGGAGCGTGTCGGACGACGTAGCCATTCCGATCCGCGTGGAAGACATCTCGTCCCTGCCCGAAGCGGAGCGTGACGCCGCATTGCGGGCGCTGCTCGCCGCCGAGGTCGAGACCCACTTCGACCTCGAGCGTGGTCCGCTGACCCGGGTCCTGGCCGTGAAAACGGCTGCGGACAGGCATGTCGTCGTCGTCCACCAGCACCACATCATCACGGATGAGTGGTCCTGGGGGCTCTTGCTCGCGGAGCTCTCGTCCCTGTACGAGGCATCGCGCCGCGGGGAGACGGCCGCTTTGCCTCCTCTCGTCTACCATTACTCGGATTACGCGCGCGCGGAGCGGTCGGCGCTCGCCGGCGACGGGCTCGCGGCGTCGCGGGCTTATTGGAGAGACGCTCTCTCCGGCGTACCGCGACTCGATCTGTCGATTGTTTCTCCTCCCTCGGGCGCAGGCTCGGGGCCGGAAGGGTGCGTCTCGCTCCATTTGTCGCCGGAGACGAGCCGCCGAATGCAGGCGCTCTCGCACGAAAACGGCGCGACTCCCTTCATGGCCTGGTATGCGGCCCTGGTGGCCGTGCTGGCTCGGTACAGCCGGCAGACGGATTTCGGCCTCGGCGCGGTCCTTGCGAATCGCCAGGTCGCTGGGACCGAGGCGATGCTCGGGTTCTTCACGAATACGGTCGTACTGCGGACCGACCTCTCGGGAGACCCGACGTTTGGCGAGCTGCTCTCGCGCGCGCGGCGGACCTCGCTGGACGCGTACGAGCACCAGGCGCTGCCATTCGACGTCGTGGTGCAGGATCAGGGGCTCTCGCGGCAGGTTGGAGAGAACCCGCTGTTCGACGTGACCTTTTTCGAGGTGACGCCGCCTGGCACCGGGGATGCGGCTGGCTGGTCACCGCTGCTCGGCGTGGTGCCGGAGGGCGTGACGACGGCGAAAAACGCGCTCGCCGTGACCGTCCGCCACGGCGCCGAGGGGAGCGTCGTGGAGGTCCTGTACGACACGAAGCGTGTCTCGCGCACGGCAGCGGAGCGGTTGTGCAGCCATTTGAGGACGCTGGCAACGGATGCAGCGGCGCACCCGGACAAACGTTTGTCGGGCCTGGACCTCTTGACCGAAGAGGAGACGGAAAAGCTCGCCGCGTGGAATGACACGCCCAGCGTGGACCCCGCCGCCCGGTGCATTCACGAGCTCATTGCGGAGCAGGCAGCGAAGGCGCCGGGGGCCGTGGCCCTCGAGCAGGACGGCCGGCAGCTCAGCTATGGTGAATTCGAGGCGCAGGCGAACCGGCTGGCGCACCACCTTCGCAGCCTCGGCGTCGGGCCCGAGGTGCGCGTGGCGTTGTGCGTGGAGCGGTCGTTCGACATGGTGGTGGGCCTGGTCGGGATCTTGAAGGCCGGCGGCGCATTCGTGCCGCTGGATCCGGCGTATCCGGCCGACAGGCTCTCGCTCCTGCTGTCCGAAGCGCAGGCGCCGGTGCTGCTCACGCACGAACGCCTCGAGGACCGGCTCACGGCGTCCGGCGTGACGATGGTGCGGCTCGACGCGGACGCGTCGCAATGGGCGTCGCAGCCGACCACGCCGCCCGAGAGCGGCGTCGGGCCCGAGCATGCGAATTACGTGGTGTTCACCTCCGGCTCCACGGGCAAACCCAAGCCCGTGGTCAACGAGCACCGGGGGCTGGCTGCGCGTGTGGCATTCCAGCGCGAGCATTTCGTGATCCATCCGAGCGATCGCGTGCTGCAGAGCGCAGCGGTGGCGTTCGACGGGGCGATCATCGACTGGATGATATCGCTGTGCAACGGCGCCGCGTGCGTGCTGCCGAGCAATGCGTACGGCGCGGTGGAGGGCATTGGGGAGTGCCTGGACCACCGTGGGATCACGGTGTCGTTCATTCCGCCCGCTATGCTGCGGGTGCTGAACTGCCGCGCGCCGCATCTGCGTCATATCACCCTGGCCGGCGACACGACGTCGCCCGCGCTCGTGGCGCAGTGGGCGAAGGGCCGGAGGGTGCTGAACTCCTACGGTCCTACAGAGTTCAGCATCTTCGGAGCGCAAGCCTATTTCGATCCGGAGCGGCCGGAGAACTTTTCGATCGGCCGGCCGATTTACGGCGTGCACATCCACGTGCTCGATGACGCGAAGAGGCCGGTCCCCATCGGAATGGCCGGGGAGATCCACCTCGCGGGGGTGGGCCTGGCGCGTGGTTATCTGAATCGTCCGGGCATGACGGCGGAGCGGTTCGTCCCGGATCCCTTCTCGAAAGAGCCTGGCGCCCGGATGTACTGCACCGGGGATCTCGCGCGCTGGAACGAGGACGGGGAGCTGGAGTTCTTGGGTCGCGCCGATCACCAGGTGAAGATTCGAGGGTTCCGGGTCGAGACTGGCGAAATCGAGGCGGCGCTCTCGTCGCACGCCGCGGTGGGGTCGTGTGTCGTCGTGGCGCGTGAAGATGCGCCGGGGGACAAACGCCTCGTCGCATACGTGGTGGCGAAGGGCGGCGCGCCGGCGGCGAGCGCGCTGCGCGAGCACCTGCGAAGCAGGCTCCCCGATTACATGAACCCGTCGGCCTTCGTTTTCCTCGACGCGCTGCCTCTCTCGCCGAACGGCAAGGTGGACCGCAAGCGGCTGCCTGCGCCGGAAGACACGCGACAGGCCGCGGAGGCGGCCTACGCCGCGCCGCGCACGGAAGCAGAGAAAGCGCTCGCGGAGATCTGGTCGGAGGTGCTGCGCGCCGCGCACGTGGGAATCCACGACAACTTCTTCGCGCTCGGAGGCGATTCGATCCTCGCGATCCAGGTGGTGGGTCGAGCCAAGCGCGCCGGATTGCACTTGACGGTGCGCGACATGTTCATGCACCAGACGGTCGCGGAGCTTTCGCTGGCGGCGCGCAGCGCGAGCGCAGCTTTGGCGGAGCAGGGCGTGGTGACCGGCAAGGTTCCGCTGACGCCGAGCCAAGAGTGGTTCCTGAGCAAGGAACCCGAAGAGATACACCATTTCAATCAGGCGATGATGTGGACGCCGTCGTCCACGCTGTCGCCCGAGATCGTTGCCGAGGCATTGCACGTCGTGTCGAGGCAACACGACGTGCTGCGAATGCGATATCACCGCGCGGAGTCCGGGTGGGTGCAGAGCCACGCGGAGGAGGCGGCGCTGCCGCTCGAGCGGGTGGACCTCTCGGCAATGCCGTCCTCGGCACGCAAGGCCGCCGTGCAGAACGTGGCGGACACCTTGCAAGGAGGTTTGTCGCTCTTCACGGGCCCGGTCGCCCGCGCGGCGTGGCTGGATCTTGGCGAGGAAGGGACGCGGCTCCTGCTCGTCGTGCACCACCTCGTCGTGGACGGCGTGTCGTGGCGCATTCTGCACGAGGACCTCGAGCGCGCCTGTGACGCCCGGCTGACCGGACGAACGCCGCAGCTCGCCGCCAAGACGACCTCGTTCCGGCAATGGTCGGAGCGGCTGCACGCATTCGTGGCCGGCGGTGGCCTGTCGGAGGAGCTCGGCTACTGGCAGGCGCAATGCGCGCGTGGCGTGCCGCCGCTCCCGCTCGACCACGAGGCGGCGCCGAGCACGGTGGGTGAGAGCTGCACGGTGGACGTGGAGCTCACCGCGGAAGAGACGCAAGCGCTCCTGCAGGACGTGAGCGCGGCCTATCGCACCGAGATCAATGACGTCTTGCTTTCGGCGTTCGCGGCCGCGCTGAGCGCGTTTTGCAAGACGAATACAATCTGCGTCGATCTGGAGGGGCACGGGCGCGAAGCGGTGGTCGAGGACGTGGATGTGTCCCGCACCGTCGGATGGTTCACGGCCATGTTCCCGGTCTGGCTGACGGTGCCGGGGAATGACGATCCTGCGGCGCTGCTGAAGGGGATCAAGGAGCAGCTCCGGTCGGTACCGCGCCGAGGCGTGGGGTACGGATGGCTGCGGTATGCGCACCCGGACGCGGCGGTGCGCGCCTCGCTTTCGGTCGAATTGCCTGTGGTCTTCAATTACCTCGGGCAGCTCGACATGGCGGCGCAGGGCCGAGGATTGCTCGGGCGCGCGGGCGAGTCGACGGGGAGGTCCACGAGCCCGCGAATGAGGCTGTGGCATAGGCTCGCGGTGAACGGCGGCGTTTGGCAGGGTCGCCTTCGGTTCGAATGGACGTACAGCCCCGTGGTGCACGACGCGTCCACGGTGGAGCGGCTCGCGGCACGGTTCGTCGCTTCGCTGCGGCGGCTCATCGCGCACTGCACGTCGAGCGAGGCATTCGGATACACGCCCTCGGACTTTCCGCTCGCGCGGCTCGGGCAAGAGGCCCTGGACCGCCTCTTCGGGACCCTACGCGGCATGGAGAGCGTCTACCCGCTCTCGCCGCTGCAGGCAGGGCTCTTGTTCCACGCTCTGCATGAGCCGGAATCGCCGACCTACACGGTGCAGCTTGCGCTCGAGCTCGGCGGCGAGGTGGACGCCGCGGCCCTCGAGAGCGCGTGGAATACCGTGTTCACACGGTATGCGGTCTACCGGACGTCGTTCGTGTGGCAGGGGGTTCCGGAGCCGCTGCAGGTGGTGCGGCACCGCATCTCCTTCGCAATGCCGACGTACGATTGGTCCTCGCTGGACGCGGCCGAGGCGGAGGCGCGGTGGGAAGCCCTGCAGCGCGAGGAGCGCGCCGCGGGCTTCGATTTCACGCGCGCTCCGCTGGCGCGGGTCCTGCTCGTGCGGATGCCCGGAGGTCGGACGTGGATGCTGAAGACCACGCATCACATCCTCTCCGACGGCTGGTCGATGCCGGTCGTGCTCGGAGAGCTACAGGCCGCTTATGCCGCGCTCCGAAGCGGGAGCAAGCTCGTCTTGCCGAAATCGGCGCCGTACGAGCGCTACATCGCCTGGCTCGCCACGCGGGACGAACAGGCGTCGTCGGCGTTTTTCGCCGCGTACCTGGCCGGCGTCGAGGAGCCGACGCGGCTGCCATTCCCGCCGCCCGCGGCGATGCCCGCCGGGGCGACACGGGAGCACGCCAATCGTCATACCTCGCTGACGGCCACCGAGACCGCGGAGCTCACGGCGTTCGCACGGCGGCACGGCCTGACCGTGAATACGGTGGTGCAAGGGGCGCTCGCGCAGCTCCTCGGCCGTCATGCGGGACGAACGGATGTCGTGTTTGGCATGACGACCTCCGGTCGCAGCGCGCCCATCCCCGGCATCGAGCGAATGGTCGGCTTGTTCATCAACACGCTGCCGCTCCGGGCCCGCTGGTCGGGAGCAGAGGGCGTGGTCGAATGGCTCGAGCGGCTGCAAGCCGAGCAGGTCGAGCTGCGCGCCCACGAGGCGACCCCGCTCTACGAGGTGCAGCGATCGTGCGCGGTGGGCGGCGGCCGCGCGTTGTTCGACACGCTCCTCGTCTTCGAGAACTACCCGGTGGACGAAGCTACGCAGCAGGCCGAGGCCCTGCCGATCGTGAGCTTCCGGAGCTTCGAGCAGACGAGTTATCCGCTCGCCATTGCGGTGGTGGCGGGCAAAACGCTCGACCTGCACTGGATGTGGGACCCCGCCGCGCTTCGCGAGGAGGACATCGAGCGGCTCGGAGGGCACCTGCGCACCCTGCTCCTCGACATGATCGCGCACCCGGACAAACCTCTGTCCGAGCTCGACCTCCTCACCGAGGCGGAGCACAGGCAGCTCGCTTCCTGGAATGCCACGGCGGCGGACCCCCCCGAGAAGTGCATTCACGAGCTCTTCGAGGAACAGGCGGCGCGGGCGCCGGACGCGGTGGCATTGGTGTTCGCCGAGCAAGAGCTCAGCTACCGGGAGCTCGACGAGCGTTCGAATCAGCTAGCCCACCACCTGCGCGCGCTTGGCGTGGGGCCGGAGGTGCGGGTCGGGCTGTGTGTCGAGCGTTCGCTGGAGATGGTGGTGGGGCTGCTCGGCATTCTCAAGGCGGGAGGCGCGTACGTGCCGCTCGACCCCGGTTATCCGCGGGATCGGCTCGCGTACATGCTGACGGACGCGCGTCCCGCGGTGCTGCTGACCCAGGAGCGCCTCGAGGGCAAACTTCCCGCACACGAGGTTGTCACGGTACATCTCGATGTGGGCGCGCCCTCTTGGCAGGAGCAGCCGGTCACGCCGCCCGACGTGCAGGTAGGGCCGGACCATGCGATTTACGTGATTTACACGTCGGGCTCGACGGGTCGGCCGAAGGGTGTGCTCAACACGCATCGGGGGCTCCACAACCGCCTGCGATGGATGCAGCGCGCCTACGGTCTGAAGGCGAGCGACGCGGTGTTGCAGAAGACGCCGCTGTCGTTCGACGTGTCGGGCTGGGAGCTGTGGTGGCCGCTTCTGGAAGGCGCCCGCATGGTGATTGCGGCGCCCGAGGGGCACAAGGATCCGCGTTATCTCGCTGCGCTGATGGCGGAGCGTGGCGTGACGGTGACGCATTTCGTGCCGTCGATGTTCGGCGTGTTTTTGGCGGCGACGGAGCCCCGGGAGCGTACGTCGTTGCGGTTGGTGTTCGCGAGCGGCGAGGCGCTGCCGGCGCACCTGCGTGCGTCCTGGTATGCGGGCAGCAAGGGCGAGCTGCACAATTTGTATGGCCCCACCGAGGCCGCCATCGATGTGACGAGTTACGCCTGCCGGCCGGAGGAGGAGGGGCCGGTGCCGATCGGGCATCCGATCGACAACACGCGCACGTACGTGCTCGATGACGCTTTGCGCCCGGTGCCGGTGGGTGTGGTGGGGGAGCTTTACCTGTCGGGCGTGCAGCTCGCTCGCGGCTACCTGAATCGCCCCGAGCTGACGGCGGAGCGATTCACTCCAGACCCGTTTTCGCCCGAGGCGGGCGGGAGGATGTATCGCACGGGTGACCTGGCGCGCTGGAGAGAAGACGGCGAGCTTGAATTCCTGGGTCGCATCGACCACCAGGTGAAGGTCCGCGGATTCCGGATCGAGCTAGGCGAGATCGAAGCTGCGCTCGCGACGCACCCGTCGGTGCGCGCGTGCGTGGTCGTGGCTCGGGAGGACGCGTCGGGCGACAAGCGGCTGGTGGCGTACGTGGTGGCTGCCGAGGAGGCATGGGCGCCGGGCGTATTGCGGGAGCACCTGGGGGCCATGCTGCCGGAGTACATGGTCCCGTCTGCATTCGTGCGTTTGAATGCGCTGCCGCTGAATCCGAGCGGCAAAGTGGACCGCAAAGCGCTGCCGTCGCCCGAGGCGACGCGCGGCGCGGAGACATCGTACGTGGCGCCGCGGACCGAAACGGAGCGTGCGCTCGTGGCCATCTGGGAAGAGCTGCTCGAGGTGCGGCCCGTCGGCGCGCACGACGATTTCTTCCTGCTCGGCGGCCATTCTCTCCTGGCGATACGCATCGTGTCCGCGGTGAAGGCGAGGCTCGGGATCGAGCTGACGGTGGCCACGTTGTTCCAGCAATCGACGGTGGCGGCCCTCGCGGCGTCGCTGGACGGGATGGAGAAGGCGCCCCTGGCCGCGATCTCGCCCTCGCCGCGCGGCGCAGCCGATCCCGCGTACACCGACCTCTCGGGGACCGAGCGGCGGACGTGGTTCGCCGACAAACTCTCGCCCGAGGCGCTGTCGTACCAGGTCCCGCAGATGTTCGTCCTTCGAGGCGCGCTCTCGGAGTCGGCGCTGCGCCAGAGCGTGACGTTGCTCGCGGAGCGGCAGGAGATCCTGCGCACGACCTATCCCGAGGTCGACGGCGTGCCGAGGCGGGTGGTGGCGCAGAGCATATCGATTCCGGTGCGCGTGGAGGACGTCTCGGCGCTGCCCGAAGCGGCGCGGGAAGCCGCCTTGCGTGCGCTCGTGGAGGCCGAGATCGGAATTCGGTTCGACCTCGGAACCGGACCGCTGACGCGGGTCCTCGTCGTGAGCATGGCGTCCGAGCACCATGTCGTGCTCGTCGTGCAGCACCACATCATCACGGACGAATGGTCCAGCGGCGTGCTGCTCTCCGAACTCTCGCGCCTGTACGAGGCATGCTGCCGCGGCGAGCCTGCGAATCTGTCGGCGCTCTCGTACCAATTCGCCGACTATGCACGGGCGGAGCAAGATGCGCTGACGGGAGGCGGGTTCGACGCCTCGCGTGCGTACTGGAAGGACAAACTTGCGGGCGTGCCGCGGCTCCAATTGCCCATGGTTCGCCCCGCCTCGGAGGGCGGCCCAGGCTCCGAAGCGAGCGTGATGCTCCGCATTCCACCACATGCGAGCCGCGCGCTTTCGGCGCTCGCGCGTGACCACGGCTGCACGCCGTTCATGGCGTGGTATGCCGTCCTCACGGCGGTCCTGTCGCGCTACAGCGGCCAGAAGGACTTCGGTCTGGGCGCGGTGATCGCGAACCGCGAGGTGCCGGGCGCGGCTCATCTCCTCGGCTTCTTCACGAATACGGTCGTGCTCCGGACCGACCTCTCGGGAGACCCGACGTTTGCGGAGCTGCTCTCTCGTGCTCGACGGACGTCGCTGGATGTATACGAGCACCAGGCGCTGCCATTCGACATCGTGGTGCAGGATCAGGGGCTCTCGCGGCAGGCTGGAGAGAACCCGCTGTATGACGTTGCCTTCTTCGAGGTGACGTCGAAGGCCACCGGAGCTGCGGCTGGCTGGTCACCCGTCCTTGGTGCGGTGCACGAGGGCATGGCGACGGCAAAGGACGCGCTCGCCGTGTCCGTGCAGCACTCGGCTGAGGGGACGGTCGTGGAGGTCCTGTACGACACGAAGCGTGTCTCGCGTACGGCAGCGGAGCGGTTGTGCGGCCATTTGAGGATGCTGGCGACGGATGCTGCGGCGCACCCGGACAAACGTTTGTCGGACCTGGACCTCTTGACCGAAGAGGAGACGGAAAAGCTCGCCGCGTGGAACGACACGCCCAGCGTGGACCCCGCCGCCCGGTGCATTCACGAGCTCATTGCGGAGCAGGCAGCGAAGGCGCCGGAGGCCGTGGCCCTCGAGCAGGACGGCCGGCAGCTCAGCTATGGTGAATTCGAGGCGCAGGCGAACCGGCTGGCGCACCACCTTCGCAGCCTCGGCGTCGGGCCCGAGGTGCGCGTGGCGTTGTGCGTGGAGCGGTCGTTCGACATGGTGGTGGGCCTGGTGGGGATCCTGAAGGCCGGCGGGGCATTCGTGCCGCTGGATCCAGCGTATCCGGCTGACAGGCTCTCGCTCCTGCTCTCGGAAGCACAGGCGCCGGTGCTGCTCACGCACGAACGCCTCGAGGACCGGTTCACGGCGCCCGGCGTGACGATGGTGCGGCTCGACGCGGACGCGTCGCAATGGGCGTCGCAGCCGACCACGCCGCCCGAGAGCGGCGTCGGGCCCGAGCATGCGAATTACGTGGTGTTCACCTCCGGCTCCACGGGCAAACCCAAGCCTGTGGTCAACGAGCACCGGGGGCTGGCGGCGCGTGTGGCATTCCAGCGCGAGCATTTCGTGATCCATCCGAGCGATCGCGTGCTGCAGAGCGCGGCGGTGGCGTTCGACGGTGCGATCATCGACTGGATGATATCGCTGTGCAACGGCGCCGCGTGCGTGTTGCCGAGCAATGCGTACGGCGCGGTGGAGGGCATTGCGGAGTGCCTGGACCACCGTGGGATCACGGTGTCGTTCATTCCGCCCGCGATGCTGCGGGTGCTGAACTGCCGCGCGCCGCATCTGCGTCATATCACGCTGGCCGGCGACACGACGTCGCCCGCGCTCGTGGCGCAGTGGGCGAAGGGTCGGAGGGTGCTGAACTCCTACGGTCCTACCGAGTTCAGCATCTTCGGAGCGCAAGCCTATTTCGATCCGGAGCGGCCGGAGAATTTTTCGATCGGCCGACCGATTCACGGCGTGCACATCTACGTGCTCGACGGCGCCAAGCGGCCCGTGCCCATCGGAATGGCCGGGGAGATCCACCTCGCGGGGGTGGGCCTGGCGCGTGGTTATCTGAATCGTCCGGGCATGACGGCGGAGCGGTTCGTCCCGGATCCCTTCTCGAAAGAGCCTGGCGCCCGGATGTACTGCACCGGGGATCTCGCGCGCTGGAACGAGGACGGGGAGCTGGAGTTTTTGGGTCGCGCCGACCACCAGGTGAAGATTCGAGGGTTCCGGGTCGAAACTGGCGAAATCGAGGCGACGCTCTCGTCGCACGCCGCGGTGGGGTCGTGTGTCGTCGTGGCGCGTGAAGATGCGCCGGGGGACAAACGCCTCGTCGCCTACGTGGTGGCGAAGGACGGCGCGTGCACGGCAAGCGATCTGCGGGAGTGGATCCAGGCGAGGTTGCCGGAGTACATGACGCCGTCGGCGTTCGTGTTTCTCGACAAACTGCCGCTTTCCGCGAACGGCAAGGTGGACCGGAAGGCGCTGCCGTCACCCGAGGCGACGCGTGATGCGGCGGAGACATCGTACGTGGCGCCGCGGACCGATACCGAGCGCGCGCTCGTGGCCATCTGGGAAGAGCTGCTCGAGGTGCGGCCCATCGGCGCGCACGACGACTTCTTCCTGCTCGGCGGCCACTCGCTTTTGGCCGTGCGCCTCGTGTCCGCGGTGAAAGCACGGCTCGGGCTCGGGCTGACCGTGGCCACGTTGTTTCGGCAATCGACGGTGGCGGCCCTGGCGGCGTCGCTGGATGGAACGGAGAAGCAATCGGCGCCCGTGGCCGCGGTCTCCCCCTCGCCGCGCGGCGCGGCCGAGCCTGCATACGCCGGCCTCTCGGGGACCGAGCGGCGTATGTGGTTCGTCGACAAACTCTCGCCCGAGGCGCTGTCGTACCAGGTCCCGCAGATGTTCGTCCTTCGAGGCGTGCTCTCGGAGGCGGCGCTGCGCCAGAGCGTGACGTTGCTCGCGGAGCGGCAGGAGATCCTGCGCACGACGTATCCCGAGGTCGACGGTGTGCCGAGGCGGGTGGTGGCAAAGAGCGTATCGATTCCGGTGCGCGTGGAGGACGTCTCGGCGTTGCCCGAAGCGGCGCGGGAAGCCGCCTTGCGCGCGCTCCTGGAGGCCGAGATCGGAATTCATTTCGACCTCGGCGCCGGACCGCTGACGCGGGTGCTCGTCGTGAGCATGGCGGCCGAGCACCATGTCGTGCTCGTCCTGCAGCATCACATCATCACGGACGAATGGTCCAGCGGCGTGCTGCTCTCCGAGCTCTCGCGCCTGTACGAGGTGTGCTGCCGCGGCGATGCGGCGAGTTTGCCGGCGCTTTCATACCAGTTCGCCGACTATGCACGGGCGGAGCAGGATGCGCTGACGGGAGGCGGGTTCGACGCCTCGCGATCGTACTGGAAGGACAAACTCGCGGGCGTGCCGCGGCTGCAATTGCCCATGGTTCGTCCCGCCTCGGAGGGCGGCCCAGGCCCCGAAGCGAGCGTGATGCTCCGCATTCCGCCGCATGCGAGCAGCGCGCTCTCGGGGCTTGCGCGTGATCACGGCTGCACGCCGTTCATGGCGTGGTATGCCGTCCTTACGGCGGTCCTGTCGCGCTACAGCGGACAGAAGGACTTCGGGCTGGGCGCGGTGATCGCGAACCGCGAGGTGCCGGGCGTGGCTCACCTCCTCGGCTTCTTCACGAATACGGTCGTGCTCCGGACCGACCTTTCGGGGAACCCGACGTTCGTCGACCTGCTCGCGTCCGCGAGGCGCACGTCCGTGGAGGTCTACGAGCATCAGGCATTGCCGTTCGACGTGGTGGTGCAGGACCAGGGTTTGTCGAGGAACGGCGACGAGAACCCGCTGTATGACGTGCTCCTCTTCGAGGTATCGGCGCCGCACGCTCCGATCGCGGCGGGGTGGTCGCCGTTCCTCGAAGTGGTGTCTCCCGGTGTGACGACCGCGAAAAACGCGCTGGTGTTCGCCGTGGTCCGCGACGAGGAAGGGACCAGCGTCCACCTGGCCTATGACACGACACGCGTGGACGATGCCGCGGCGAAGCGGCTGGGTGAGCACCTGCGCACCTTGCTCCTCGACGCGGTGGCGCACCCTGACAAACCGCTGTCCGAGCTCGCCTTCCTGACCGGGGTGGAGCACGGGCAGCTCGCTGCCTGGAATGATACGGCGGCCGCGTATCCCGAGGGCAAGTGCATGCACGAGCTTTTCGCGGAGCAGGTCGCACGAACGCCCGACGCGGTGGCATTGGTATTCGCCGAGCAAGAGCTCACCTACCGGGAGCTCGACCAGCGCTCGAATCAACTCGCCCATTACCTGCGCGCGCTTGGCGTGGGCTCGGAGGTGCTGGTCGGGTTATGTGTCGAGCGTTCGCTGGAGATGGTGGTGGGGCTGCTCGGCATTCTGAAGGCGGGCGGCGCGTACGTTCCGCTCGACCCCGGTTATCCGCGGGATCGGCTCGCGTACATGCTGACGGACGCGCGGCCCGCGGTGCTGCTCACCCAGGAGCGCTTGCAGGACAAGCTGCCCGCGCACGAGGCCGTGACGGTGCACCTCGACGCGAGCGCGCCCCCTTGGCAGGAGCAGCCGCTCACGCCTCCCGGCGCCCAGGTAGGGCCGGAGAACGTGGTGTACGTCATCTACACGTCGGGCTCGACGGGGAGGCCCAAAGGCGTCCAGGTTTTGCACGGCGCGCTGACGAACCTGCTGCACGATTTCGCCGAAATGATGGGGGTCGGGCCCCGGGACGTGATGCTGGCCGTCACGTCGCTTTCCTTCGACATCGCCGGGCTGGAGCTGTTCATGCCGTTGCTCCGCGGAGCCTCGGTTCATCTCGCGTCGCAGGAAGACGCGAGCCATGCGGAAGCGCTGGTGAGAGCCCTGGAGCGCGCGACGATGATGCAGGCGACGCCCGCGACATGGCGAATGGTGCTCGACGCAGGCTGGAAGGGGGGAAGGCCCCTGCAGGTGCTGTGCGGCGGGGAAGCAATGACGCCGGATCTCGCGGCCAAGCTCGCACTCCGGGCATCCTCGGTCAGGAACGTGTACGGGCCGACGGAGACCACGATCTGGTCTGCGCATTCTCGCGTCGACGCCGAGCAGGGCCATGTCCGGATCGGCCGAGGTATCGCCAATACGCAGCTCCACGTGGTCGACCGCAATCTGATGCCCGTCCCGGTGGGCGTCCCTGGGGAGCTGTACATTGCGGGGGACGGGCTCGCGCGCGGTTATCTCGGGCGCCCCGGCCTGACCGCGGAGCGCTTCATCCCCGACCCGTTCTCGAATGTGCCCGGGGCGCGCATGTACCGCACGGGTGACCTCGCCCGATGGGACGCGAATGG
This sequence comes from Polyangium sp. y55x31, assembly GCF_029946505.1. GTDB lineage: Bacteria > Myxococcota_A > Polyangia > Polyangiales > Polyangiaceae > Polyangium. The sequence goes on along the minus strand of NZ_JARZHG010000002.1, from coordinate 378,366 downwards.
AGAGCTGGAGTTCCTCGGGCGCATCGATCACCAGGTGAAGATCCGGGGCTTCCGCATCGAGCTCGGCGAAATCGAGGCGGCGCTGTCGTCCCATTCGGCGGTGCGAGCCTGCGCCGTGGTCGCGTGGGAGTACGCGCCCGGCGACAAACGGCTGGTCGCGTACGTGGTGGCCGGGGAAAGCGAATGTACGGAGGGCACGCTGCGCGAGCACCTCCAGGCCTCGCTGCCCGCGTACATGGTCCCCTCGGTATTCGTGCGGCTGACGGCGCTGCCGCTGAATCCCAGCGGCAAGGTGGACCGCAAGGCGCTGCCAGCGCCGGAGATGACGCGCAGCGCGGCGGAGACCTCGTACGTGGCGCCGCGGACCGGGACGGAGCGCGCGCTCGCCGAGCTGTGGTCGCAGGTGCTGCAGATTTCGTCCGTCGGGATTCACGATAACTTCTTCGCGCTCGGAGGGGATTCGCTCCTCGCGATCCAGGTGATAGGTCGCGCCAAACGAGCCGGCCTCCACCTGACCGTGCGCGACCTGTTCGCGCACCAGACGGTGGCCGAGCTCGCGCAGGCGGTGCGCAGAGAGAGCGCGATCCTTGCTGAGCAGGGCGCCGTGACCGGGACGGTCCCGCTGACGCCGATCCAGCATTGGTTTTTGGATGGAGATCCCGAGGACGCCCATCATTTCACTCCGGCGATGTCGTGGACGCCGCCGCCCGCGCTATCGCCGGAGATCGCCGCAGAGGCGCTGCGGATCCTCGCGGAGCAGCACGACGCATTGCGGCTCCGATATCGCCGCACCGACGCCGGGTGGGTGCAGGAGCACGAGGAGGGGGCGTCTTTGATGCTCGAGCGGGTGGACCTGTCGTCGCTCTGGCCCTCGGCCCGTGATGCCGCCGTGAAGAAGGCGGCGGAGGTCCTGCAACGGGGCATGAACCTGTCGAGTGGCCCCATCTTCCGCGCTGCGTGGCTCGATCTGGGCGAAGGCGGGGCGCGGCTGCTTCTCGCCATGCACCACCTCGTCACGGACATCGTGTCATGGCGCATCGTGTGCGAGGACGTGGAGCGCGCCTGCGACGCATTGATCGCAGGGCGGGCACCGGATCTCGGACCCAAAACGACGTCCCTTCGCCAGTGGTCCGAGAGATTGCACGCGTTTGTCGGGGGCGGCGGCCTGTCGGAGCAGCTCCGGTATTGGCAGGCGCAATGCGCCCGCGGCGTGACGCCGGGCGCGCGGGATCACGATGGCGCGGTGGGGACCTTCGGCGATAGCCGTACCCTGGAGGTGGAGCTGTCGGCTGCGGAGACCCGCGCGCTCCTCCACGAGGTGGGAATGGATCGTGGAACGGAGATCCATGCAGTCCTGCTGTCGGCGTTCGCCGAGGGATTGAGCGCGTGCTCCGGGACGGACACGGTCTGCGTGGCATTGCAGCATCATGGTCGCGAGCCCGTGGTGGAGGACGTCGACGTGTCCCGCACCGTGGGGTGGTTCTCGTCGCTGTTCCCGCTCTCCTTGCGCGTGCCTCCGGGCGGAGATCCTGCTGCGCTGCTGAATGAGGTGAAGGAGCAGCTCCAATCGGTGCCGGGGCGGGGCGTGGGATACGGCTGGCTGCGGTATGCGCATCCGGACGAGGCCGTACGCGCTTCGCTCGCCGTGCCATTGCCGGTGCTGTTCAACTATCTCGGGCAGCACGAGGCAGGCTCGACCTGGGAGTTCGCGGGGACGGAGCGCACGAGCCAGAGCCCGAACATGGCGTTGTTTCATGAGCTCGCATTGAGCGGCATCATCATGCAAGGGCGCCTGCGGCTCACGTGGGGCTACAGCCCCGCGATGTACGAGAAATCGACGGTGGAGAGGATCGCGGAGAGGGTCCTCTCGTCGCTGCGACGCCTCGTCGCACATTGCACCTCGCGCGACGCATTCGGGGAGACGCCTTCGGGCCCCTCGACCGAGGCGGGCGCCTCTACGCGCGTGGAAGCTCGGTTGAGCGCGGGGCCGCAATGTACGTCATAGACCTCCTCCTCGAGGAGGCGAAGGGACAGCGGGCTTCCATCCTGGCCGTCGCGACGATGGCGGGTATCGCGAATGCGCTGCTCCTCGTCGGCGCCAATGTCCTTGCCGGGTCCCCGGAGAACGCGGATCTGCGGGCGCTTTTCTTGTTTGGCGTGACGATGGCCCTCTACGTCCTCGGTGCTCGCTCGACCTATCACCGCACGACGTCCCTCGTCGAGGCCGTGCTCCACCGCAGCAGGACGAGGATCGTCGAGAAGATCGAGCGAACGGAGCTCGAGGGGCTCGAGCGCGTCGGGACCGCGGAGATCTTCGACCGCGTCACGGAAAACATGTCCATCGTATCGGAGCAAGGGTGGGTGCTCGGGAGCTTCCTGCAGGCGCTCTTCGTCCTCGCGTTCGGGCTCATTTACATTGCGTGGATCTCGCTGCCGGCCTTCGCGTTGATCGCGCTCATGCTGGTGTTCGGGTTCTTCATCGTTCAATACAGATTCGAAGAGGTCGTGGATGTGCTGCGCCAGATGGGGCAGCTACGGCTCGAACTTTTCGACATGATCATGGATCTGCTGAAAGGCTTCAAAGAAGCTAAATTCAGCCGCCGGCGCGGGCGTGAAATCCACGACGACATCGTGAAGACGGCCGAATCCCTCCACACCGGCGCCGTGAGGACGGCCGAGGGGCTCAGCGGCGTCCTGGTCATGCCCAATTGCGTCCTGTACATCCTGCTGGGGGCGGTCGTCTTCACCATGCCCAGGTTCGTCGACGTGGATGTCCCGACCATGGCCAGCCTGGTCACGTGCACCGCGTTCGTGTGGGGACCCTTCACCAGCGTGGCCGGAGGGCTCAATGCGGTGTTTCGATCCAGCGTCGCATTCGAACAGATCCGGGCGCTGGAGGGGAAGCTCGATGAGGCCGTCCAGCGCGCGGCCGTCGAGAAGACCGAGGATCCGTGGAACGGCCGCATCGGCACCCTCTCGACACGTGATATCGTGTACGAGTATCCCACAGGCAACGGAGACAGGAGCTTCCGTGTCGGCCCTCTGAGCCTCGACATCGAGCCGGGCGAGGTCGTTTTTCTCGTCGGTGGCAACGGGAGCGGCAAATCGACGCTGCTCAAGGTGCTCACGGGGCTCTACCCGCGGAGCGGCGGAGAGCTGCGCGTCGGCGGTGTCCTCGTCCAGCCGGAGAACGTGGCCGCGTACCGCGAGATGATCTCGGCAATCTATTCGGACTTCCACCTCTTCTCCAGGCTTTATGGAATGCTCGACGCGGAGCCGGAGGCCGTGCGCGCGCTGATCGCGGAAATGGGCCTCCAGGGGAAGACCTCTTTCGGGGAGCAACAATTCACCAGGCGCGCTCTGTCGACCGGCCAGCGCAGGCGCCTGGCCACGATCATGACGCTCCTCGAGGACCGCCCCGTTTACGTATTCGACGAGTGGGCCGCCGATCAGGATCCTGGATTCCGCAGGTACTTCTACGAGGAGCTCGTGCCCGCGTTGAAGGGCCGGGGCAAGACGGTCATCGCCGTCACCCACGATGATCGCTATTTTCATTGCGCGGACCGCGTCATCAAGCTGAGCTACGGGAAGGTCCAGGCGACCCCCCGAATGGATGCGCCTTGACGATCGTCGATCTCATCCGCGACGAGGCCGGGGACGATCGACGCCGCATTCTCATGGCGGCGTGCGTGGCGGGCGCCACGAGCATGTTCGTGCTCATCGGGGCGAACGTCGTCGCCGGCGCGCCGAAGCTCTCGGGGCTGCCTATGGCCGGCCTCTTCGCGCTCGTCGTCGTCGGCCATTATCTCAGCGCAAAATACGTGTACTACCGGACGGCCACCGTCGTGGAGTCGGCGCTGCACCGGATCAAGACCAGGATCGTCGACAAGATCGAGAAGGCGGACATCCAGGGGATCGAGCGCATCGGCACTGCGGAGATCCACGACGGGATCACGGAAAACCTGAGCGTCGTGTCGAACTACGGGCCGCTGATATCGGCTTTCTTGCAAGCGGCCCTCATCCTGGTGTTCGCGGTGCTGTACGTCGCCTGGATCTCCTTGCCGACCTTCATCGCGATCACGTTCTTGCTCGCCATCGGCTATTCGACGTACCGAGACAGGGCCAAGGAGCTCGAGCGTTATCTGCAGCGCCTCGGAGACGCCCGCGTCGCGTTCTTCGATCGGCTCACGGATCTGCTGAAGGGCTTCAAGGAGGTCAAGCTCAGCCGCCGGCGCGGTCGTGACCTCTGCACCGACATCGAGCGGTCGTCGGAGGCGCTGCAGGGCTTCAACCTGAAGTCCGGCGAGATGAACGGCGACAATTTCATCTTCGCCAGTTGCAATCTCTATGCGCTGCTCGGCGTCATCGTCCTCGTCATTCCGCAGCACCTCGACGTGGACTCCTCTGCGCTGGTCAGCATCGTCGCGGCCATCTTGTTCCTTTGGGGACCCATGACCGTGCTGATCACGGGGGCGCCCGCATACATTCGCTCGAATGTGGCGCTGGACAGGGCGCAGACGCTGGAGGAAAAGCTCGACAAGGCCATCCAGGAGACACGAATCGCGCTGGACGTCGAGGACCCGTGGAAAGGTGGATTCGGGGGGATCCTTGGGCGCGGCATCGAGTTCGAATATGTTTCCGAGGACGGCGACGGCGCGTTCCGCATCGGCCCCCTCGACGTCGACATCGCGGAAGGCGAGATCGTGTTCATCGTCGGCGGAAACGGGAGCGGCAAGTCGACGGCCCTCAAGGTGCTCACGGGGCTGTATCCGCCGACGGGCGGTGAGCTCCTGGTCGGCGGGATTCGTGTCGATTCGGGCAACGTGGCTGCATATCGCGAGAAGATCTCGGCCATCTACTCGGACTTCCACCTGTTCGCCAAGCTTTATGGGCTGCTCGACGTCGACCCGGCGGCCGTGCACCGGCTCATCGCGCAGATGGAGCTCCAGCAGAAGACGTCGTTCGAGAACCAGGGTTTCACGAACCGCAATCTCTCCACCGGACAGCGCAAGCGCCTGGCCATGATCGTGGCGCTCCTCGAGGACCGGCCCATCTGTGTGTTCGACGAATGGGCCGCAGATCAGGACCCCGAGTTCCGCGCGCACTTTTACGAAGAGCTTTTGCCGGCACTGAAGCAACGAGGGAAGACGGTCATTGCAGTCACCCACGACGACCGCTTCTTCCACTGTGCGGATCGAGTGATCACCATGGAGTACGGCCGTATTCGGTCTGTGGAACGCACATGAACCCGGGAATCGAGACATCGGCCGGTGAGCCGGCATTGATCAGCGCAAGCCAGCTCGTCGAGCAGAGCGCCGGTCTGCCGGCGGCTGCCCGCGCGCAGCTATTTGAGATGTTGAGCTGGCTAGAAACCTCCATTGCCAAGCCGAATCCGCTGATCGGTCGCAAGGGCCACGTGTGTCCCTTCGTCGGGCCTGCCCTGACCCGCTTTCGGTCCATCCGTTTTCACGTGTACCAGGGCGAGCTCCGCCCGGCCGCCGTGGAGCCGGTGCTGCGCGCGCTTGCGGCGCGCTTTCCGACGCTGCCGCCCGCCACCGAGGTCGGCCGCGAGTTCCGCGCCATCCTGACCCTGTTCCCGGAGCTGCCCCACGACGGTGGGCCGGTGCTGATCGACCCCGTGCAATATTCGCTGAAGCCCGAGATCACCGCCCTGGGCTTGATGATAGGCCAGTTCTACCCCGGCTGCCTCGAGCCCGGCTTGCACAATCCTGATTACCGCCCGCTCGAGGCACCACACCCGATGCTGGTGATTCGCTCGATGCAGCTCACCGATCTGATGTTCTTGTTCTCGCGCCCGGAGTGCCTGCGCGCATACGTCCGGAAGTTCGGCGTCTCCTCCCGCGACGAGCTCATGGCGCGCGTCGCAGCCGCCGACATCCCCAAGCTGCCGACGCGCTGGGAGGCGGTCGTCGACGCCGCGTTTCCATCCGAGGCGAACGTCGATGGATGGAGGACGTCATGACCCCGACGCGAAAACGAGACGAACCTCGTTCGAAGAAAACGACACTCGGGCTCACCCTCCGCGACATTGCGATCTCCTCGGGGCTGCTCGCCCTCTTCGCAGCGTTTTTCGTGCGCGGTGGCAGGTTCGTGCCCGACATTCCCAAGCCCTCACGGCTCGTGGACATGAAGGTCGTGATCGAGGCCTCGAGCGAGACGTGCGGACCGGCGCCGCCCGACGAGCACCCCGTCATCGTCGAGATGCTGTACAGCAATGACAAACAGGCGTGGATCGACGAGGCGGCGACGCGATTCGCCAAGATATGCCCGAGAATCCAGATCAAGGCAATGGCGGCGGGCGGCATCGAGGGAGCCGACTCCATCCTGAAGGGTGAGGTGAAACCGACGATCTGGTCGCCCGCGGACGATCTCGTCCTTCGTTACCTCGATGGGCGCTGGCGGGAGAGCCGCGGACGATCACCGTTCGACATCACGAAACAGGTCTCTCTCGCCCGATCCCCGCTCGTCATCTTGATATGGGAGGATCGGCTCGAGGTCCTCGAAGCCATCCGCGAAAAAAACAAGAGCGGCGAGGGGCTGTGGGTGGACGCGATGTGCCCAGGCGTCCCGCGGGACCCGCAGAATCTCGAGGAGATGGCCCTCGAGGACATGGTGCCGGGGACGTGGATCGATTGGTACGGCTCGGTCGTCCCCACTGCGCTCCCGCAGGAACCGGCGCCGGCGCCTCGGCGGGTCGGCAAGAAGTCCGCACGAGCCTATATCGCGCCCTTTCCGACGACGGATGAAATGAAGCGGTGGGGAAGGGCGAAGTTCGCGCACCCGTCGCCGACGCGCTCGGCGGAGGGGCTCGAGGCGCTTTACCTCATGGCGTACGATTATGCATTGCCTCCGAACGAGAGGCCGACCGCGCTCAAGGAGCGTATCAAGGAGGCGCTCGGGCAACCCCCCAAAGAGGGGGTGGTCGTGCGTGGCGACCTCGCCGAGGCGGATTTCGCTCGCGCGTTCCAGGAGCGGCGGGAGCGTTTCCAACGCTGGCTCGAGCGATGCGAAGCGGGCGCGCCGCCTCCCTCCCCGTCGGCGCCCCTCCTGACCGACGCCATCTTCGACCTCGGCGCGAGCCGATATGACGCCGTGGTGACGCAGGAGCAGCTCGTTTTCACGATTTTGCAGCACTTCGACACACATGCCGACGTGATGGCAGAGCTGCGCGTCGTGTATCCGCAGCCGACGCTCGTCAACGAACACCCCGTCGTCATCTTCGACGACGGAGAGATCACCGCCGAGCAGCGCACGGCTGCCGAGAAGTGGATCGGCTTCCTTCGTGGCCCGGAGATGCAGAAGCTGGCCGTCGAGCGGGGTCTTCGGCCGGTAAACCCCGAATTGAAGCTCCGGAGCGTCGAGGACTCCGAGAATCCTTTCTTCAAATTCCGACGTTATGGCGTGGAGATCGACGCGCCGCTCGTCGAAGCGCCGCGCCTCGACAGCAAATTCGTGACCGAGCTCGTTCGCGCCTGGCGGGACGCGACGGGGAGACACTGACCCGCTCATTGTTGCAGCTTGCGAACGGAGGAGAATCATGACGACCGAAACCGCGCAATCCAAGCAGCCGACGGAGAAAAAGACGGACGAGCCTCGAATCGAGGTGCAAGAGGAGGGGACGAGCGCATCCGGGGGCGCGCCGAAGGCCGAAGCCAAGGTCGATCCGAAATCCGGGGAGACGTCCAAGGGCAGCGCCGCGCCGAAGCCCCCCGAGGCCGTTTCACGCGTGGGCCGCGCGGATGCCATCATCCGGCGCAACGTGCTGTGGGCGCTCGGCGCCGGGCTCGTTCCCGTGCCCATCGTCGACATGGTCACGGTATCGGGCATCCAGGTGAAAATGCTCGCCGAGCTCTCGGAGCTTTACGATTTGAGCTTCCGGGAGGACATCGCCAAGAAGCTCATCGGCTCGCTCCTCTCGGGCGTCCTCGGCGTCGGCGCCGGCGCCGTGCTCGGTGCCAGCCTCGGGAAGCTCATTCCGTTCGTGGGCACCGCGTTCGGCTTCGTCACGGTCCCCGTCATCTCGGGCGCGTTCACCCGGGCGCTCGGCAAGGTCTTCGTCATGCATTTCGAGACGGGCGGCACGCTGCTCGATTTCGATCCTCACAAGGTGCGCAGCTACTTCAAGCAGGAGTTCGAGAACGCCAAGGAGTACGTCGCGGACGTGCAGAAGTCCAAAGAGGACTCCAAGGCGACGAAGTCGTCCTGACCCGCGCATGATGAGAGCCGCCCATGAGCAAGCCGAAAGCGGATGAAGAGATGCAAAACGGATCTTCGAGTGACGACGCGAAGAAGCTCCCCTTCCGGGAGCGGCTCGCGAAGTGGCTCCGGAAGGCCCGATTCACCCTCTATACGACGCTGGTCGTCCTCCTGTTCGTGGTCGGCTTCCTCTGGCCGCGAATCTTCATCCGCGTGCCGGCGGGGAGCAGCGCCGTCATGTATCGTTTTTTCCTCGGTGGAACGGTGACGGATCATATCTGGGGCGAGGGACTCAACGTGATCCCACCCTGGGACGAGCTCACCGTCTACGAGACGCGGATGCAGCAGCAAAAGCTGAAATTCGACGTGCTCAGCGAGGAGGGGCTCAACCTCCCGGTAGAGGTCTCCGTACGATACCAGCCGCACCTGGATATGCTCGGTTATCTGCACCGAGACATCGGCGTCGATTATTTCGAGCGGTTGATCCGGCCCGAGGTCGAGTCCCACGTCCGGCGCACCTTCGGCAACCGGACGGCGCACGAGATCTACACGAGCGTGCGTGACCTGCTCCAGGAGGTCGGGAAGGTATCGGCGCTCGGGCGCATCGATGAGAGCGGGAATGCGCGTTCCTACGTGCAGCTCTACGAGCTCAAGCTCGTCGATATCGAGCTGCCCGAGATCGTCCAGAGCGCGATCGCGGACAAGTACAAGCAAGAGCAGCTCATGCTCGAGTATCGCTTCAGGCTGGAGAGGGAGGAGAAAGAAGCCGAGCGGAGGCGGACCGAGGCTGCCGGGGTCCGCGATTACAACCTCATCGCGAGCAAAGTTTCGCCCGAGCTACTCAAATGGCGCAGCATCGAGGCGGCGCTGGAGCTGGCGAAATCGCAGATGGAGCTCGCGAAATCGGAGAACACGAAGGTGGTCGTGCTCGGCGGGGGGCCGGGCACGCAGATGCTCATGAACGTCGATGGGGCCTCGGCTGCTCCCCCGACGGTGGCAGCGCCCGGAAATACCACGGGGGACAAGAAGACGCAGGAAGCCAGTACATCCGCTGCCGATGTGGCATCTGCTTCGGCTTCGAGCCAGCAGGGGACACAGGCGAGCACGCCGTAACCGACGTTGGATCCTGACGCGCCTTCCTCACCGTACGAAAAACATAGAACCCAGCACGTGGGCAGGGGTATGTTGCTCTCATCTCCGTGCCTACCCTGCTCCGCGTCGGATCTCTCGGCTCACGCTTCGCCCTCGCCTGTACGACGCTCGGCGCCGTCCTCGGTCTCGGCGGCGGCTGCACCTGTTCGGGCTCGGACCAGGCCGCCGTCGATGCGGGCGCGGCGTCGCCGTCGGCCTCGGTCGCCGCGACGCCTTCCGCGACGGCGCCGCCCGCCACGAACGTCGCGTCGATCGGCCCGCGCCAAGGCAGCGCGCTCGCGCGCGGCGTGGGCGAGGATGCGCTCTACGTCGCGGACGAGGATCACGGCGTGCTCCGGCGCGTGGCCTTGCCCTTGTCGCCGGCGGGGACCGGGACGGCCGTGGAGATGCCGGGGCCGCCCGCGCAAGTCGTGACCTTGCCCGGGCGTGTGCTCGTGACCATCCGCGATCCGGGGCTGCTCGTCGAGCTGCGCGCCGAGCCCGGCGGGTCGCTCGCCGAGACGTCTCGCGTAAAACTCCCGGCCGACGCCTGGGGGCTCGCCGTGACGGCGGATCAATCCCTCGCGATCGTGACGAGCGCGTGGACCCACAAGGTCAGCGCCGTCGATCTGCGCAGTCACGAGGTCCGCTGGACGGTCGACGTCGGGCGGGAGCCGCGGGGCATCGCGCTCCGGAAGGACGGGCAATCCGCGTACATTTCGCATCTGACCGGCGCGCCGCTCACCCGGATCGACGAGCTCGGGGGCAGCACGCCCACGGTCCGGCGCGTCGAGCTGCCTCCTTCGCCGCTGCGCACGCCCGTGGGCAAGACGCTCAATGCTTCGCTCGGGTATGCGCTCGTGTTGTCCCCCGACGACAGCCTTCTTTTCGCGTCGCGGCACGCGCTCGGCGCATTGGGGGAAATTGCGTGGTTCGGGGCGGCCACGGTCGACGTGCTGACGACAGGCTCGGACAAACCCCTCGCGCCGCTCCATCGCGAGCACACCACGCTGATCCGGGCGGTGGGGGAGGGGCCCGCGCCCGAGCTGCAAATCCCAGGCACGAGCCTCGCTCCTTTCACGCAGCCGCGCGCCCTCGTGTATCGGCGCAGCACGGATACGCTGCTCGTCGCGGGTGAAGGGGATGATCGGCTCGTGGAGGTCGATGCGCTCGCGGTCGATCCGACGCTTTCGATCGTCGCTGCGTACGAGGTGGGCACCGAGCGTGATCCCGCGCTGGGAATCGCGAATCGCGGCGGCGCGCCCGCAGGGATCGTGCTTTCGGAGGACGAGGCGACGGCGTTCGTCTTTTGCGGCGCCACGTACGATCTCGCGGCGATTCCGCTCGCGCCGCACCCGTCGCGCGGCGCTCTGAACAATGAAAAGGCGCCCGCGCCGACGCTCGTTCGTCTCGCGGACGATCCGCTCGGCGGCGACGCGGCCATCGGCCGGCGGCTTTTCTACAATGCGACGGATCGTTTGATGAGCGGGGGCCTCGGCTGCGCCGGTTGCCATCCGGAGGGGCGCGACGACGGGCACGTTTGGCACGAGGCGAAATTCAATACCGAGGACGGGACGAACGTGAATTTCGTGGGCTCGGCCGAGAACGTGCCCGAGACCGATCGCACCCGCGGTGTGCCGCGCCGGACGCCGATGCTCGCGGGCCGCGTGAAATCGCCCGGTCCGTACGGCTGGGTTGGCGAGAGCCCCGATCTCGCAGCGCGGCTGCGCGGTGGCTTTGGCCTGCACCGGTGGGGAGGCGTGCCGAAACACGAGCCGCAGAACCTCGACGCGCGCGCGTTGCGCATCGCCACGTTCGTACGCGCGGGCCTCAGGCCGCCGCCGCGCGAGCAGCGCGCGCTCGATGCGGTCGAGCAGCGCGGAAAAGAGGTTTTCATGAAGGATGCCGTGCAATGCGCGCGTTGCCACGTCCCCGAGACGGAGTACACGGATCGGCAGGTCTATCCGCTGCCGAGGCTTCCGCGGCGGCCCGATTTCGATGAATTGAAGACGGGCGAGCTGCGTGTCCCCTCGCTCCTGTATCTCGAAGGTCGGGCGCCGTACCTGCACGACGGGAGCGCGGCGACGCTGGACGAGCTTCTCGCGAAGAACAACGATCGCATGGGCAAGACGAATCAACTCTCGAGGGAAGAGCGAGACGCGCTCGCCGCGTTCTTGCGCACGTTATGAGAGCCATCCCTGTCCCCCTCCTCGCGCTCGTGGCGGCGGCGACCGCGTCCTCGCCGGCCCCGGCACAGGCCCCGCCCGCCGCGTCCGCTTCGACGGCGCCCGGCGATGGGGTCGCGCTCGACGTGGATCCGCCGGGCACGGAGAAGTCGAAGGCGCCCACGTTCGATGAATGGGCGAAAGCCACGAAGGTCCGGCTGACGCGCACGGGCCCGGCCGCGGCGCCTTGCACGGCGTATCGGGTGCGCGAATGGCTCAAGGTGCGATGCCTCGGGACGAAGCCACATGCAATGGTGGTGCTCGGCGGGGACGCGGCCGAGGTGTCGTTCTGGATCGATCGTGACGATCGGCAGGGCGGCGAGGTGCAATTCCCGATGCGGCGGGGTGATCGCCGCGTGGTGCAAATCTGGACGGGCGGGGCCGACGCGGCCGGTGTTTTCAAGCCGAAACCCTCGCTCATCATTCAAGAGCATTGGCTGGAAGATCGCGCGGCACCCACCGTGACGGCGATGTGAACGACGGAGAGCGGGAGGCGAAATGATGTCGGTGAAACGTTGGACGAACGCATTCCACGGGGCGCACGCGGGCGCGGTCGCCATGGCCCCGTTCGCGTGGGTGACCGCGTGCCTCTTGGCCTCCGTGAGCGCCTGCGGCGGCACGAGTGATCCGCCGCCCGCGGGGCCCTCGAACCTCGCGGCGGACGCAAGCAAATCCGCGGCGCCGGCCTCGACGCCCTCGGCCCAAGCCGAGCCGGCGCCGAGCGCGTCCGCCATTGCGAGCGCTGCGCCGGAGAACACGGCGGGCCCCATTGCGAGCGCCGCGCCGGCGACGACCGCGGCGCCGGCGGCGACGACGCCCGCGCCGGCGAGCGTGCCGGATACGGGCGGCTGCCCGGCCGGGATGGTCCGCATCAAGGGCGGCAGCTTCAAGCTCGCCGCGGTCAAGACCCAGGTGACCGTGAAGGACTATTGCCTCGACGTGAACCTGGCCACGACGGATCAATATGCGTCGTGCGTGCAATCGAAGAAGTGCAACGACGGCGCAGTCAAGGTCTGCGATCCCTCGACGTACGGCGCCGAAGGGAAAGGGAACCTGCCGATGATCTGCATCGATTTCACGCAGGCGACCGACTACTGCAAAGCGCAGGGCAAGCGCCTGCCGAGCGGCGAGGAATGGGAGTGGGCGGCGCGCGGCGGCCCGGAAGGTCGGACCTATCCGTGGGGGAACGAGCCGCCCGCCGAGCAGCTCTGTTGGTCCGGAAAAACGAAGCGTGACGGCCCCTGCCCGATCGGGAGCTTCCCGGCCGGCGCGAACCCGCAAGGGGTGCTCGATCTCGCGGGCAACATCTTCCAGTGGACCACGACGGGCAACGACGTCGTGAGCTCGGCCCGCTTCGGACGCGGCGGGAGCTGGCGCGACAGCGGGGACGAGGTCAAAGCCGGAAAGACGGCCGTCTTCAAGACGACGTACCGCTGCGGCTACCTCGGCGTCCGCTGCGCGATGCCTGCGCCCCCCGCGCCCTGACGACCGTCAAAACCCCCCGTCTCTCTCTTCACGCGCAAAACGTTTGAGCTCGCCGAGGACCCACCGCGCGGTTTCCTCGGCGCCCGCGCCGTCGAAATGCAGGCCATCGGGCCGGATGGGCTTGCCTTCGCTCTCGATCCGGCAAGCGGGCGTCGGGCAGACGTGCCCCATCAAATCGAGGACCGGCCATCCACGCTTTCGGGCGGCGCGCGCGAGCATCTCGTTGAGGCAATCGACGCGGGCCGGGACGTTCCCGTACCGCCAGTCCTTGATCGGATAAGGGACACGCGTCAGCACGATGCGGCCCGCGTTCGTGCCCATTCCGTCGGCCAGCGTGAAGATGCGCTTCTCGTACGTGTCTTGCCAGGCCGGCTCGCAGGCTTTTTCATTGAAGAAGGCGCCGCCCATGACGATGAGCGTCATGTCGGGGTGGAGCTCGGCGGCGTCCTCGATCCAGTGCTCCGAGCAGCTCGTGCCCCGCACGGGTTTTCCGTTTTCGATGCGTACTTTTGCCTCGAAGATGGAGCAACTGCCGACGCCGCGAACGGCGACGAACGCGCCGGCCTCGTCCTGCCGATACCGCAAGGCCATGCCGAGGAAGCTCGCCACCGAATCGCCGACGACGAGCAGGCGGAGCGTGCCCGGCGGCAGCGCCTCGCGGGGCGGGAGAGCGGCGGTCGGTACGGAAAAGGGCGTGGGGTATACAATGGATGGAGGCGGCGTTGCAGACGGCAGCGCGGATGGCGTCGGCGCGGACGTGATGGGCGCGGGGGCAGGGGGCCGGCGGAGAAGGAAAAACGCGGCCGCGGAGAGGCCGAGCAGGATCACGAGCCCGAGCAACGGTTTGCCGAGCCTGCGCATCATGGCACGTACGACAGCGGCCCCTCTCGTTCGAGCAGAAAATAACTCGGCGTGCCCACGCGAGCGAGGCCGAGATCGAGGTACGTCCAGCCGAGCAGCCGATCCACGCGCCCCTCGTCGAGCGAGACCAGCGGATCCCGGCCGAGGCGAATCGGATCGAGCCGAGGATTTTCGCTGCTGCGGTTGTAATCGATCACCAGGCCATGCCGCGCGGCCACGGGCATGTCGTACGCGCGTCCATCGACGACCTCGTAAAACCCGAAACATCGAGGTTTGCCCTTGGCATCGCGCATGGGCTCGCGTGGACCGTCGAGCCCCGCCTGCTGCATGCGGACGTTCCATCCGCGCAGCGCGCCCGTGTTCGGATCACGATGGAAGGTTTTTCGAAAGGTGAGCCACGTGATCGCGACGATCGGCGCGGGGAGCCCAAGCGAGACGCCGCGGTATTCGCTGTCGTCGAGCGCGCTCGGATCGATCGGGTGGCCCTGCTCCAGCAAGGAACGGAGCTCGGCGTGCGAGAGCGTGAGGAAGTCTTTGGTGTTCATACCATCGCCGTTTCGTATTGGTACGCGCCGAGATCGATTTCTCCGCGCAGGAGCGCTCCGATCGCCTCGCGCCAGGTCGCGGGCATACGCGCGCACCAGCGCAGGTATCCGGTGAACGAGATGTCGGGATCGTCGGCCTCGTGCGGCGCGAGACGCACGCCGTGCGCGAGCGCATGTTCCACCGCGGCGAGCAGGTCCTCGTGGTATCCCTCGAACACCACGAGATCCCGCAGCCATTCGGTGCGCGGATCCTCGCCCTCCACGACACGTCGCGCGCGCTCTTCGAGCTCTTCGAGCCCGCCCGGGTGGATGGCGAGCATCTCGAGGTCGTAGGCGAATTGGTTCGCGTCGTGGTGCGCGCCGAGCAGGTGGCGGAGGACGCGCTCGCGCGAGCTCGCGAGGCCGGAGAAATCGAGCGGGGCGACCGCGCGCTCTCGCAGGAGGAAGGGGAAGCGGAGCGGGCGGTATGCGAGGAGGCGCGCGCGGAGCGTGGGGCGCACTTGGTGCGCCGTGCAGGTGCCGATGGTCTCGGGCCGCTTCGCGAGGCGCACCCACATGCGAATCACGCCGAGCGAGATCTGCACGAGGTTCGGCGCGCGCGGGACGAGGCCGGATTGCTCGACGCGCGCGAGGTTTTCGGCGATGCGCCGGGGAAAGAGCAGCAGCGCGCCGGTCCACAACGGGTCGTCTCTCATGGCAGTCGCCTCCTCATGCGTGTTGCTCGGACGCGTTGATTCGACCAGGCCGGCGCCGGCGTCAAGCCCCTGGGCGGCGGGGCACGGGCGTGGCATACGAAATGTGGGGTCGCGACGCGCGCTTCGAATGCCGACCATGCAACCACGTTTCCTCTTCCTCACCGGCGAGCCCGCCGCCACGCTCCCGCTCCTGAAAGATCGGCCGATCTGGGCCCCCGTGCTCTCCGCGGTCACCTTCGACGTGAGCGCCGGCCGCCTGCACCGCCGGAGGAGCGCCACCGATGATTTCCGCGGCGTCGTGTATTTCGCCGACGTCCGCGACAAGGACGTCGAGCAGCACAACCTGCGTGTCCTCGCGGAAAACAACATTCCTTGCTGGCCCGATCCCGCGGCCTTGCGTGCCGCTTCCCAGCGTCACGCGGCGCTCGGCCGATGCGTCGATGCAGGGCTCGTCGATCACCCCGTCGTGCAATCCCCCTTCACGCGCGATCCGCTCCTCCCGTTTCCTTACGTGCTCAAGATCGGCGAGGAGCATCGAGGGGAGGGGAAGTTTCTCGTCCAGTCGGCGCGGGACATCCCGCGGTGGGACGGGATCGCGACCGCAGAGCCGTTTTTCGAGGGAGAATCCGTGCGCGTGTTGATCCTCGGCGAGCGCGCGTTCGGCGTGCGGATCCGGAACGAGGGGACCTGGATCAAGAACGCGCCCGGCGCTTCGTTCGAGGCCTGGGAGCCGGACGAGGCCATCGTGACACACGCGCGCCGAGCGGCCCGGCTCTTCGGGCTCGAGATCGCCGGCATCGATTACGTGATCGATCGGACCGGCCCCCATTTCATCGAGCTGAATCCATTTCCGCGCGTCGGCCTCTCGAACGAGAGCGCCGCCCTCGCGCGGGGCATCTTCCGCCGCGCGATGGACATCGTCGAGACGACCGCGAACGCGTCCGGGCGGCCCGGCTGAACCACGCAATCGCCCGCCGTCGACTTGCCTCCTCCGCACGACGGACCGATGCTCCGGCCGAGGAGGATGCCATGCGACACGCGCTTTTTGCCTTGTTCGACGACGATTCGGACGCCGAGACGTGCCTGCACGCCGTTCGCGTGTTGCCCGGGCTCTCCGAGGCGTGCACCGTGCTCCTGCATCACGACAAGGTGAACCGGCACGACGTGCCGCTCGCCGAGACGAGCGCACGCGAGGGCATCACGACCGGCGCGCTCGTCGGCTCCGCAGCCGGCGGCCTCTTGAGCGGGCTCGTGCTCGGGCCGCTCGGTTTCATCGCGGCCGGGCCGCTCACGGCCGCGCTCTTCGGCATGCTCGGCGGCGGCGCGGCCGGCGCGCTCGGCGGCGGGCTCACCGGCGCCGGCAAGCCCGATCCCGTGATCGAGGACGTCGAGCGCGAGGTCAAGGCCGGCAAGGTGCTCCTCACGGTCGAGGTCGAGAACATGGACCAGGCCAACGAGGTCGAGCAAATCTGCCTCGCCCACCACGGGCGCATCGCGCGCAAGCCCGTCTTCGGCTTCTGGAGCCATCGGCTCCACCGGCGCGACGCCGCCTGAAAGGACCGCTCCGATCGGTTGCTCGGGGGGTGGTGCATCTGCCCCGGACGTGCTAGGTCGCGCGGCCCTCTTTACCCCCCGAACTGCGCCATGGCCCTGAAAGTCGCGATCGTCGGTCTGCCGAACGTCGGCAAGTCCACCCTGTTCAACGCCCTGACCCAGACGGCGGCCGCGCAGGCCGCGAACTACCCGTTCTGCACCATCGAGCCGAACGTCGGCGACGTGGCCGTGCCCGAGCCGCGGCTCGACAAGCTCGCGGCGCTGGCGAGCTCGAAGGAGATCATCCCGGCCCGGATCAACTTCGTCGACGTGGCGGGCCTCGTGCGCGGCGCGTCCAAGGGCGAGGGGCTGGGCAACCAGTTCCTGGCCAACATCCGCGACTGCGACGCCATCGCCTTCGTGGCCCGGTGCTTCCAGAACGACGACGTCACGCACGTCGAGGGACGTGTCGACCCGCTCGCCGATCTGGACATCATCGAGACCGAGCTGATGCTGGCGGACATCGACAGCCTGGAGAAACGCATCCCGAACCTGGAGAAGCGGATCCGGGGCGGCGACAAGGAGGGCGCGAATACCCTGCGCCTCCTCAAGCTCGCGCTCGCGCAGCTCCACGAGGGCCGGCCGGCGTACACGGCGAAGATCGAGCCCGACGATCAGAAGGCCTGGCGCATGCTGCAGCTCTTGACCGCGAAGCCCGCGCTTTACGTGTGCAACGTCGACGAGGCCGCGGCGGCGACGGGCAATGCGCTCTCCCGGTCGGTGGCGGATCGCGCGGCACGGGACGGCGCGAAATCCGTGGTGATCTCGGCGCAGATCGAGGCGGAGGTCGCCCAGCTCGGCGCCGCCGAGCGCGCGGAGTTCCTCGAGACCTTGGGGCTCGCGGAGCCCGGCCTGAACCGGCTCATTCGCGAGGCGTACGCGCTTCTCGGGCTCCAGACGTACTTCACGGTCGGCCCGAAGGAGGCGCGCGCCTGGACGATCCCGATCGGCGCGACCGCGCCGCAGTCCGCGGGCGAGATCCACACGGATTTCGAGAAGGGCTTCATCTGCGCCGAGACCATCGCCTACGACGATTTCGTCAAATTCGGCGGCGAGAGCGGCGCGGCGCAGGCCGGCAAGATGCGCAAGGAAGGGAAGGCGTACGTCGTCAAGGACGGCGACGTGATGCATTTCCACTTCAACGTCTGAGAGACCCGCCCCCACCTCCCCGAAGCGCACGCCCCGCGTCCCGGTCAGGCGACGTCGGGGACGTGCGCTTTATGTTTTGACCGAGCGGGCTCGTCGGGACGGCGCCCGCTCGAAGGGGGAGGTGCGCCATGAAGAAGGGTCTCGCGTGTGTATTCGCGGCGATTTCGCTTTTGTTCGTGCTGCCCGCGTCGGCGACGGAGGACGTGGCCGAAAATGCGGACGCCGTGGAGGATCTGCCGATCGATGCGCAACCGGCGCGGCGGGTCTGCTTTCAGCCGATCGTGAGCGGCCCGTGTCGCGCGGCCTTCCGCCGGTATGCCTTCAACAGCGCCGTCGGCCGCTGCGTGCCGTTCATTTACGGCGGCTGCCGGGGGAACATGAACAACTTCGAGTCCCTGCGCGACTGTCAGCGCGTCTGCTTCCGTCGCCCGTTCCGGTGGTGAGACGAGCAGAGCAAGGCGCGGGGGGTTCTGTTTTTCCCCCGCGCCTTCGCGTGGTGCTTACTTCGGCCCGTCCAGCGTGCAGAACCCGTTCAGGCAGATGAGCTCCGGGTTGCAGCAATCGGCCGCCGTCGTGCACTTGTCGCCCTCGTTCGAGCACATGCCGTTCGGGGGCGTGTCGCCGCAGACGAGGGCGCCGCTGCCCATCGGATCGGGCGAGCAGTAGCCATTGCAGCATTGATCGCCCGACTCGCAGCCGGCGCCGTCGGCGCGGCAGGGCTCCTGCACCCAGAAGCCTCGCGCATTGCCCGCGAGCAGCTCCTGCGCGGGCAGGTAAAACGCCGGGTGGCTCCCGTCCACGCCCGCCGGCGAGTTGAGATCGACGGCCGCGACCCAGAGCTTCTTCGGCGTGATGTTCGTGAACAGGTTGACGCCGCGCGGATCGCTGCAGAAGGGCGGGATCGTCGCGACGTTGCCGTACATGCGGCGGCTCGTGAAGACGACCCAGGCATAACCGCCCGACGCGATCGGGTTCACCGTCGGCTCGTAGTTCAGGTTCACGTCGTCGCCGTGATCCGCATTCATGCCGCCGACCTGCGCGCCGTCGCCCGTGCAGGTCATCGCCACGGGCTGGCCGAGCTTCGGCAGGTACACGTTGCCCGCAGCGTCCTTGCCATTGAGCTGGTCGAGCGGGACGGGCGCGCCGCCGTCCGTGCGGGCCATCGCGATGTAGGCCTTGGCGCCCTTGCGCGTGCGCAGATCACCGAGGTTGTTGCCGTCGACGCCCGCCGCGGTCTGCTGGTGATACACGACGGCCTTGCCGTCCGGGAAAAACGCAGGCCAGCCCGGCCGCGTCTCCGCCGGCTGACCCGTGTTGTCGACGACGACGACCGAATTCGCGAAGGCGTTCGTCGCCGGATCGAAATCCATCAAGACGAGCTTCTGCTTCGGGTTCGTGATGGACGCGCTCACCATCGGATTGAAGACGACGCGCTTGCCGTCCGGCGAGAACGAGGGCGTGCCGACGTTGGTCGAAACCCCGTTCAGCCCCGAAACCGGCTGGATGGTGCCATTGGCGAGCGAGACGAGTTGCCCCGCCGTCGTGAGCGCGAGCGCGCCGTCCGGCGTGATGCCTGGGAACGAGCTGCCATTCGGGAGCGCCTTCTCGGTCACCATGTTCGGCGCGATGTCGTAGGCCCACGGAATGGCGCCGCCGTTCGACGTCGCGACGAGGCGCGAGCCGTCCGCCGCGACGGAATGGCAGACGCGGCACTCCGCCTCCGATCCGCTCTTGCCCGCCGTGAGCTTGGGCGCCGTGTCGCCGACCTTGATCGAGAGCACCGCGCCGCCGAACATGCCGTCGCCGCCCACGGCGCCGCTCAGGTTTTTCGCGAGCTTCGTGCCATACGAGATGTAATAAATGGCGCCCGAGAGCCGCCCCGGCGCCACGGTCCACGTCTCTTCGATCGGCCCGTACGCGAGCTCGCCCTTCGCCACCGTGAGCCGCACGACGAGCTGATCGGGCGATCCGTCGAGCGTCTTTCCGCCGGCCGTATTCGTGGCCATGGCCCAGACGTCCTGCGGGATCGGGTGGCGAATGAAGGGGGCCCCCGTCTGCGTGAGGATCTGCGGTTTTCCGAAGGTGCCCTTCCACGAGAACGAGCCGCTCGTGGTCGAGAGCTCGATCTTGATGGCGTCGACGCCGCCGAGCGTCGAATCCCACTGGAGCAGCGGCGCCGTCATGCCGCGCGGCCATACCGTGCGGTCGTACGGATAGAGGAATTTCAGCCCCTCGGCCTGCCCATTGCCGGTCGGCGCGTCGAGCGCGGCGATCACGACGGGATTGTCGACGCCGACGCCGAGGCCCTCGCCGCCGACGCCGCCGACGCCGCCGCCCTCCGTGAGCTCGGGGATCGTCGTGGCGATCTGACCCTGCTGCGCGGGGTTGTTCGGGTCCGCCCCATTCTGCTGCGATGTGAGCTTGACCAGGACATTACGCTCGACGACCTCCCCGTTGAGGCCGGCCCGGACGCGGACGACGCCGCCGGCCGTGCCCTTCGGCGTGAATGTCGCCGTGCTGGTCGGGCCCGCCGTGATGCTTCCGATCTCGCCGCGATCGACACTCCAGCCCGCGCTGATGGGGTTTCCGTCGAGGTACGAGGTGTACGTGATCGTCGGGGTATTTTGACCCGCAACGACCGTGATCTCCTGCGGCGCGCTCGGCAGGACATCGAAGCCCTGCGTCTGGCTGCCGCCGTTTCCCCCCACGCCCGACGAGGAGCCGACGAAGATATCGCCGCCGTCCCCGCCGATGCCGCCGTTCCCCCCGCTGTTCGAGCCACCCGAGCCGCCCGTGCCGCTCGACGCCGTGCCCCCGGGTAGCCCCGTGGAGCCGCCGCCCCCGCACGCAGCCGCGAGGACCGCCGTGCCGAGGGCCGATACGAGTACAAATCCAAGGCGAGACCGTTGCAACATAAGGCAATGCTACAAGGGAGGGGAACACGGTCGCAAGGGCGAAGGCGCGTCCGTTTGTGCGGCACGGCGTTTGCCAAACCGCGACCGTATGAGCCATCAATCTGTCATTCTTGCCTTCTCGACCATGATCCTCGTGTCAGGGTGCCAGTTCTCGGCGCCGGGAGAGCGCGCCCTCTCTAATGATCAGTGTTTCACTCCGCCTTGCGAGACGGTCTGTCCGGCGGGCGAGACGTGCTCGTCCGATACACCGAATGGCCTGTTCTTCCGGGGCCCCTCGCTGTTTGACGACGTGGTCGTGGGCGGCGTGCACGCGACCGCGGAAGGCGGGACGCAAGCGTTCATCGTGCACCGCGATTCGGACGGCAGCCAGGCGTTCGCGCCCTTCGACGCCGAAGCGACGACGCCGCTCGAGATCAAGGAGATCGCCGCGCCGCGCGTCACGCTGCGCGGCGCCGCCGCGGGATCGGGCTTTTTGCGGATTCTCGACGTCGACACGGGCGCGCTGCACGATCGGATCGCGCTCGCGGTCGCGCCGATCGCGTCGGCGCGCTTCGTCGGAGATGGGATGTCGTTCCTCGATCCGGAGGCGGAAAACCTCGATCTTGCGCTGTTCAAGGACGCGGGCGTGTTCCTCGGCCTCGCGCTGCGCGATGCCGACGGCCTGCGGCTCGTCGACGAGAGCACGAGCATCACCATCACGGGGGACGCGAAGGAGGATGGGGAGCAGTCGGCGTGGGATCGGCGCTTCGTGACGGTGGGCGCGAGCGGGGCCGTGAACGCGAGCGTGGCGACGGGCGACGGAAAATCGTTCGAAGTGACGATGCCCATCGTGGACAAACTCGACGATATCATCGCCGTGAAGGGCGCTGTCAGTGTGGACATCACCGCGCCGCTCGTCGTGGGCTCGGAGCGCAGTTTATGCTTCCGGAGCCTCTCCGGCGGGCGCGTGGTGGCGGGCGTGTCCGGGTGGGTGATGTCGGGCGAGGGCTCGATCGAGGTGAAATACTCGGTGGAGTCGTGCGGGTCGGTCAAGGCGCTCGCGGCCGGAAATGCGAAGATCGTCGTGGAGGCCGGGGGAATGAAGAAGAGCTTCCCCGTGACGATGGTGAAGGCCGCCAGGGCGGACGCGGCGCCCGCGGAAAAGGCGTCGGGCGAGGAATTCGTCGGCCTCACGCCCGGCGAGCGCGCGCGTCGCTGAGCGAATTCGACGAGGTGCGCCTCGGCCAGGGTTTCAGGGCATCGCCGGGACGACCGCGCAATGGCCCGCCACGCAATCGGCCTTCCATTCCGGCGGATGAATGGGGGCGCACTCCGGGCAACCGAACGCGGGCGGGCAGACGAGATCGGAAATGGCCTGGAGCGAGCTCGACGCGATCGCGACGAGGTCGGGCACGCCTCCCGCGCAAGGCTCGCAGCAGTTCAGGCCGAACCGGAGCGTGCAATCAGCGGCGGTCGTGCATTCGCTGAATGCGTGCTCCGCGACGTCGGCCTCCGTGCAGCTTCCGGCCTCGCAATACGCGAAGAGGCCCGGATTCGGCGCGCCCGCGCAGGCGGGGCAGGCCGAGGGCTCGGGACAAACGAAGGTGGTGTATTCGTCGACTCGATCGACGTGCACGGGTTCGACGTCGGCGAGCGTGGGCTCGCTGCACGTGCCGCAGCAGGTATTCTTGACGAGGGTACACTGACCCGGCCCGGTGCAGGCCCCGAAATTCGGAGCGCCGCCCGCGCCACCGCTGCCGCCGCTGCCACCGTTGCCGGCGCTGCCGCCGTTTCCGCCGTCGACCTCGCTCCCGCAGGCCGCGGGGAGCGTGGTCACGAGGAAGGCCGAAACCAGAAGGATTCCCCAATTCGATCGAGGTCGAAGCATGAAGGCCAGCGTACGAACCAGCGCTCGCCCGAGGCAAGGGAGAAGTGCGCGAGGGATGTCCTTCCTGGATCCGTCTCGGTGCCCCGTCGTGGTAGGATGCCGGATCCCGGCGCGCGGGCTCGACCGGCGGCCGAGGAGAGGGTAGTCCTCGTCTGGCATGAAGCAGGGGCATCAGCAGCAGCGGTACCGCGTCCTCGATCGCCTCGCGTCCGGCGGCATGGCCGAGGTGTTTCTCGCGGAGAGCGCGGGGATCGAGGGATTCAAGAAGCGGGTGGCGATCAAGAAGGTCTTGCCCCACCTCTCGGAGAAGAAGCGCTTCATCGCGATGTTCCTCGACGAGGCGCGCCTCTCGGCGAACCTCACGCATTCGAATGTCGCCCAGGTATTCGACATCGGCGTCGGCGATAACGCGTACTTCATCGTGATGGAGTACGTCGATGGCTCGGACCTGAAAGCCGTCATCGAATACCTCCGCAAGATGAAGCGGCCCTTCCCGGTGGAGGTCGCCGTCTACATCGCCGAGAAGATCTGCGACGGCCTCGCCTACGCGCACGAGGCGAAAAACCCCGAGGGCCAGCCGCTGCGCATCGTGCACCGCGACGTCTCGCCCGCGAACGTGCTCATCACGAAATACGGCGAGATCAAGATCGTCGATTTCGGGCTCGCAAAAGCGACGAGCCAGCTCGAGAAGAGCGAGCCCGGCATCGTGAAAGGAAAGTTCGGCTACCTCTCGCCCGAGGCGACACAAGGGCTCGAGGTGGACGTGCGCACGGACGTGTTCGCCGTGGGGATCATCCTGTGGGAGATGCTCGCGCAAAAGCGGCTCTTCCACGGCGACAACGATCTGCAGACGGTGATGCGGGTGCGCGAAGCCGTGGTGCCGCCGCTCGCGCAGCTCAACAAGGACGTGCCGCCGGAGCTCGAGAAGATCATCAACCGCGCGCTCGCCCGTGATCCGGAGAAGCGCTACCAGGGCGCGCGCGAGCTCGGCCGCGCCCTGAACGGCTTTTTGTTCAAGTTCGGAAAGCCCGTCGGCGCGCACGACGTCGCCGAGCTCGTGAGCGGGACCGTGGCGCTGCGTAAAACCACGGCCCAGGAAAAAGAAGACACGACGCTGCACAGGCTGATCGAAGCGGCGCTGCTCGAGTTCAACTCGCTGCAAGACGAGCCGCGGCCCGGCGCGCCGCGGGAGAAGTCGAAGCCGGAGATCTCCGCAGCGGCGCCGCCGCCCGCCGAGGAGCGGCCGCGCGGGCGCGTGTCGCACTTCGAGGACATCGGCAAATGGGCCGAGGAAATGGATCTCGCGCCGCTCAGCAGCGAGGCGCGCTCGGCGCGGTTCGGTCCAGCCTCGGCGAGGAGCGAGCGCGGGCCGGAGAGCAAGTCCGTGCCGAACAAGCCCGCCGAGAGCACGGCAACCGAGAGCACGGCGGCCGAGAGCACGGCAGCCGAGAGCACGGCGGCTGAGAGCAAGGCTACGGAGAGCGCGCCGGTCGAGAGCCTGAAGGCCGAGAGCCTGCCGGCCGAGACGATCAAGGCGACGCCGCAAGCCAAGGCCGAGGAGAGCGCGCCCGTCGAGAGCCTGAAGGCCGAGAGCCTGAAGGCCGAGAGCCTGCCCACGGAGAGCCTGCCAGCCGAGACGGTCAAGGCGACGCCGCAAGCCAAGGCGGAAGAAGGCGCGGTCATCAGCGAGCCGGCCGAGACGGTCAAGGAGACGCCACAAGCCAAGGCCGAGGAGAACGCCATCGAGAGCGCGCCCGTCGCGACGAGGACGCCGTCACCCAAGAAGGACAAGGACGCCGCAGGGAAAACCGGTAAGTCGGGGAAGGCGGGCGCGAAGGGGAAGAAGGGCGCCGATGCGAAGCTCAGCAAAGAGAGCACGGCCGCAGTCGCGAAGAAGGCGCCCATCGCCAAGCCGGCCCCCGCCGCGGCGAACAGCAACGTGATGTGGCTCTACGTCGCCGCCGCGGTTCTCCTGCTCGCTGCGAGCGCGTACTACGGCGGGTTGTTCGGTCCCTGAGCGCGCTTGGCCGGGGCGCGCGTCTTCGGCCTCGCGCGGGGAGGCGCGCCCTGCCTGCCGATCGGCGGGACCTCGACGGCCACGCTGAGCCGCTGATCGCCGCGCCAAACCTCACCCGTGATCACCTTGGCGTTTTGCTTGAGCGCACCCGCGACCGCGCCGATGACCACGCCCACCGAGGTCGCCGGCGCGCCGCCGATACGCGTGAGCACGTCGCCGTCGCGCAGGCCCGCGCCGAAGCCGCCCACGCCCTGGAGCACGATGCCCGCGGGCCTCGGTCCACGCGCGGGCACGGGCACGCCCGACGGCATGACGCCGCTCTGCACCGCACGCGCCACGACGTCGGCGCGGACATGAACCCCGCCGCGCGGCGCGGGGGTTCGTACGGACGAACCTTTCCTCGACGGGCCCAGCGTATCGCTCGGCGGTTCGGTAGGCGCCGGAAGCACGTCGAGCCCGGGCACGTGGGGAAGGTCGAGGTCGAGATCGAGGGAGGCGGGGCCACGCGCGGGTGCCTCCGTCTCCTCGGCGTTTCGCCAGGCGAACGCGCGCGCGAGCACGTCGGCGAGCCGCGCGCCGAGAGAAGAGGCGCCGTGGTCGACGAGCGCGCGTATCGCGATGGGAAGGGTGACGAGCGGAACGAGGATCAGGAGCGCGGCGAGCAAGCGAACGAGGCCCGTTCGCCGCTCACCGCGGACGTTCGACGAAGGAAGCGCGTCAGCTCCCTTCCTCGTCGTCATCCTCGTCATCATCCTCTTCTTCGTCGAGCTGCTCCTCGAGCTTGCGAAGCGCCTCGTCCTGCTCGTTGACGGCCGGCGCGGCGCGGCCTTCCTGGAGGGCCTTCTGCCGCGCCTTTTCGGCGGCGGCGCGGGCCTGCGCGACCTTCTGCATGACGGCCGGCTTCGGCGCCATGAGCAGCGTCATCGTGCGTTGCTCCATGACGGGACGCACCTCGACGTTCGCCACCTCGTCGCACTGCTGCACGATCCAGTCGAGCTGCTCCTGCGCCTTCTCGGGGTGCGTGATCTCGCGACCGCGGAAGCGCACGGTGAACTTGACCTTGTGGCCGGCCTCGATGAAGCGCAGCGCGGCGCGCGTCTTGAACTGGAGATCGTGGTCGTCCGTCTTCGGGCGGAGCTTGATTTCCTTGATCTCGACCACGCTCTGCTTGCGCTTCGCCTCGCGAGCCTTCTTCTTCTCGTCGTACTTGTACTTGCCGAAGTCGAGGATCTTGCAGACGGGCGGATCGGCCTTGGGATTGACCTCCACCAGATCGAGGCCTCGCTCCTGGGCGCGCCGCAGGGCCTCGTGGGTCGGCATGATGCCGAGCATCTCGCCCTCTTCCCCGATGACCCGGATTTCCGGAACCCGGATTCGCTGATTGATTCGGATCTGCGGTCCTCGCTGGGCCTGTCGAGGGTCGAAGCGTCGCATGCTCATGTGTGGTCTCGCTGTCTCCTTGCTTGTGATCTACTGACAATCCGCGGTCGGCCCCGTTCGCCCGTCGGGATGACGGGAGCAGGGCCTCCACAATCTCGCCCGGATGGTCCGCGTTATCAACGGGCGCAAGCTGTCTCCGGGCCCGAAGTCACGCCCGGCGCTCGTTCTCCACCGGGGAAGGTCCACGGGGAGGGCGAACGGGTCGGCCGGGATGTGCAGGGGGCGCAGAGGCGCGGCGGCACGGGAGTTCGTGCCGCGCTCGGCGCTCTCTGCTTGGTTCGGGGGGGCGACGCGTCCTGCGTGCGCGGGCGGCCTTTGCACGCTCGACGTCGAGTGCACGACGTGAGCCGCTCGCCCGGCGTGCGCCGCGGTTCCGTTCTGGGTGACCCCAAAGGTCCTCACGAGGACGGGCAGGCGGCATCCGCACGGAGGCGGGAACCTGCAGAAAGGTCCTCGTGACGAAACTTTGTAGGCGCGGCCGGGTTCGAACCGGCGACCCCTACCGTGTCAAGGTAGTGCTCTACCACTGAGCTACGCGCCTGTACCGCTTCCTCCGCCGCCCCGCCGATGTGCGGTGCGTCGAGGGAGGCGCATCGGTACCAAGCCTTTTCGGTCTGGTCAAGAAAAAAAACGAAAGGCAGGGTTCGGGACGGGGGGCCGGGAGGTGGGGGCCGGGGTGGGACCGACCATTTGTTCCAGTGTCTCCGGCCGTTCCTTGCGTGGAACCTCGATCGTGGGTATGGACGGCCGCTTTCCGAGTGATCGGGGGCTCGCATTCGGGGAGCCGAGCTTCGTCCCCGTGGAGGTTACCGCCTCGTGACCATGCTGTTTTTGTCTCAGCCGACCACCGTCTCCCCGGGCCAAGGCGCTCCGCCCGCGCCCGCCCCTGCCCAGCCTTCCCAGGGCGCTCCCACGCAGACGCCCGACGGCGGAGGCGGCGGCGGGCAGCCCTTCGGCGGGATGACGATCCTCTTCTTCCTGCTCCCGCTTCTCTTCGTGTTCCTGATGACGCGGAGCCAGTCGAAGAAGCAGAAGGACCTCGAAGCTGCCCTGAAGCCGGGCGACAAGGTCGTCACCCAGGCGGGGCTCATCGGCAAGCTCATCGAGGTGGGGGATAGGACGGTCAAGCTGGAGATCGCGCCCGGCGTGAACGTGCAGGTCCTGAAGGCCGCCATCCAGGGCGTGGACGGCGAGCCGAAGCCCGCCGAGGCGAAGGACAAGGCGCAGGAAAAGAAAGCGTAGCGCGCGCGCTTCGGCTAAGAAGGGCTCGCGACCGCCCCCCGAGTCGACCCTCCCATGATCTACAACATCCTCCAGTACGCATTCGCTGGCCTCGGCGCGCTGTCCCTCGGGCTCGGCGCGTGGCAGAGGCCTCGGCGCGGCGTCTTCCTCATGTCGGCGATCGCCTCGTTCTGTGCCGCGATCGCCGCGCACTACCACGTGTTCTGGGCGACGGCGACCTTCGGCCTTTGCGTCCCGTGGGCCCTGCTCTGCGCGCTCCCCACGCTCGATCTTTCGTGGCGCGTCAAGTCGGGGTTCGTCCTGTTCCTCGCGCTCGGAGCGTGGCTCTGCATCTACCCGACGTACTCGGACGAGCGGTACGGCCGCATCGATCGATCGGGTCTCGGGCCGGAGGAGCGCGCGAAGGTCGAAGAGGACGCGCGCGTGGGCAACCGCGGCGTGCGCGAGTGGCTGCTCTCGAACATCGAGTTCCGCCTCGTGCGCGGCCTCGATCTGAAGGGCGGCCTCCGGCTCGTCTACACGGTCGACGTCGACGAGGCGATCAAGGACAAGCGCGACCGCTACTACGACGAGGTTCGCCAGGCGCTCGCGCGCTCCTACGGGTTCGTGGGGGCGGAGCAGCAGGCGACGGTCGACGATCTGAAGAAGCTCGTGGGCAAGGCGCGCGTCGAGAAGTCGCGCGAGCACGCGGGCACGCTCTTCATCAACTTCGAGGACGCGGCGGACGCGGACAAGGTGAACGACGAGTTCATGCGTCCGTTCCAGGAGATGCAGCGGCAGTTCTCCTCGGATCGCAAGCGCGTCACGTTGCGCATCAAGACGGACGTCGAGACCGACATCCGCTCGAAGGCCGTGGCGCAGGCGAAGGAGACGGTGCTTCGCCGCGTCGACAGCCTCGGCCTCAAGGAGGCCGGCGTCACCACGCGCGACGAGGACATCATCATCGAGATCCCCGGCGACAACGACCAGACGTTCGCCGAGATCCGCGACATCGTCAGCCAGACGGCGCGCCTCGAGTTCAAGCTGCTCGACGACGAGGTGAACTTCTTCGAGACCGAGCTCCGCAACCCCAAGAACAAGGAAGTGAAGGGCCTGCGCTTCCAGCAGGAGCAGGTCTCGATCGGCCCCGGCAAGCAGAAGGTCAACACCTATGCGGTCCTCGAGCACATGGAGGGCGAGGACATGCGCCAGGCGCTCGCGCGGCTGCGCGAGTGGACCTCGACGCTGTCGGTGCCGGACGATCACGAGATCGGGTTCGGCAAGTACCAGGCCTACGACGAGGAGAAGGGCACGGTCGAGGACGTCGGCTGGAGGACCTACTACCTCTTCAGCAAGGCCGAGATCACCGGCGACATGGTGCGCGACGCGCAGGCGATGCCCGATCCGAGCGATCGCGGCCTCGGCGGCTGGCTCGTGCGCATGGAGCTCACGGGCGTCGGCGCCGACCGGTTCGAGGACATCACCGAGAAGAACGTGAAGCGTCGCTTCGCGATCATCCTCGACCAGAAGGTGGAGAGCGCGCCCGTCATCCAGACGAAGATCCCGGGCGGCATCGCGACGATCACGATGGGCTCGGCGAACGTGGATCAGCAGGTCACGGACGCGCGCAAGCTCGAGCTCGTGCTGCGCTCGGGCGCGCTGCCCGCGCCGATCTCGCCCTCGAACGAGCAGCGCATCGGTCCGTCGCTCGGTCAGGACGCGATCGTGCAGGGCGCGAAGGGCGGCCTCGCCGGCGTCATCCTCGTGCTCCTGTTCATGCAGGTCTACTACAGCCGCGCGGGCGCGATCGCGAACATCGCCGTGCTCTTCAACATGGTGCTGCAGGTGGCGATCCTCGCGATGTTCGGCGCGTCGATGACGCTGCCCGGGATCGCGGGCCTCGTGCTCACGGTCGGCATCGCGGTCGACGCGAACGTGCTCATCAACGAACGCATCCGCGAGGAGCTGCGGCAGGGCAAGAGTCCGCGGGCGGCGGTGGACGTGGGCTACGACAAGGCCTTCAGCGCCATCCTCGACGGGCACGTGACCACGCTGATCTCGGGCCTCATCCTCGCGCAGTACGGTTCGGGTCCCATCAAGGGCTTCGCCGTGACGCTCATCGTGGGCATCGCGGTCAGCCTTTTCACCGGCGTCGTCTGCACGCGGCTCATGTTCGATTGGGCCGTGCGGGGCCGCAAGGTCAAGAAGCTCTACCTCGGCTGAGGCGCGGCACATGGAATTCATCAAGCCTGGGCAACAGTTCGACTTCATGAGCAAGCGCTGGCTCTTCATGGGCCTCAGCGCGCTGCTCCTGCTCGCGTCGATCGTCACCTTCTTCAAGCCGGGGCCCCACCTCGGCACCGACTTCAAGGGCGGCACGGAGCTCGAGGTCGCCTTCCTCAAGCCGACGGAGGCCGGCGACATCCGCGCGGCCGTCGAGTCACTCGGCTTCAACGCGCCGGACGTCATCCGCGTGAAGGACAGCGGCGCGGAGGACACGCACCGCTTCCTCATCCGCGTGCAAGAGGTCAGCGCCCTCGGCGAGGAGCAGAAAGAGGCGATTCGCCAGAAGCTCTGCATCCTGCCCGAGGGCACGGCGCCGAGCGCGGAGTACGACGCGCGCTGCCCGGCGAACGCGCGCGCCAGCGAGATCAAGTTCAGCCCCGGCGGCGACAAGGTCACGATGCGGTACGAGGTCGAGCCCGATCTCGCGACCATTCGGACGCAGCTCACGGGCATCCAGGGCGTCGAGCTCCGCACGGGCGAGAACAACCCCGTCGTCGTGAGCGCGCGTGACCACAAGGTCGAGGCGCAGCTCAAGTCGCGCGGCGATCAGCTCCTCGACGGCCTGCGCAGCAAGCTCGGCGCCGACCGCGTGCCCGAGCGCGCGCTGCGCGTCGAGTGGATCGGCCCGAAGGCGGGCGCGCAGCTCCGCGACGCGGCCATCCGCAGCATCGCGATCGCGATCGTGTTCATCATGGCCTACATCGCGTTCCGGTTCGATCTCCGGTTCGCGCCCGGCGGCATCCTCGCCCTCGTCCACGACGTCGGCATCGCGCTCGGGGCCATGATCATCACGCACCGCGAGATCACGCTCTCCACGGTCGCCGCGATGCTCACGATCGTCGGCTACTCGATCACGGACACGGTCGTCGTGTACGACCGTATCCGCGAGAACCTGACGAAACACCGGGGCATGTCGTTCTCGTCGATCATCAACCTGTCGATCTCCGAGATGCTCGGACGCACGATCATCACGTCCGGCGTGACGGCGCTCTCGATGGTGTGCTTCCTCGTGTGGGGCACGGGCGTCATCAAGGATTTCGCCTTCGCCCTGCTCGTCGGCATCGTGGTCGGCACGTACTCGTCGATCTACGTCGCCGCGCCGTTCACCGAGTGGATCGACCGCAGGTTCTTCGGCGGCCAGGCGACGGCCCAGAAGAAGATCGCCCGCACGAAGGCCGTCAAGCGCGCCGACGCGGTGGTCTAGACCTCGCTCCCTCCCCGCAAACCACGACGCCCCGCGGTGTGCACCACCGCGGGGCGTTTCGTTTTTCCAGGAACCAACGCGCCAGGAAGGACGGTTTTCCGACCGGCATGGACTCCGGACGAGGGCTGCGCTACGCGTGGGCCCCACGGATGTTGAGCGAGGCCGCGTGGGCACAGGCGACGGATCCCGAGGCGCGGAGCCTTCTCCTTCCGTCCACCGCGGCGACCCCGGAGCGCGACGGCGCGATCCGTGATCCGGGCGAGGCGTCTGTCGAGGCGCTGGAGCTCTCGCGGGCGCTCGGGCTCTCGATCACCGTCGCCGACGCCTTGTTCCGTGCGGGTCGCCGAGCCGACGCCGAGACGCGCCTTTTCCTCGATCCGCGACTCGCGCACCTCACGCCGCCCGACGCGATGGCCGATCGCGAGCTCAGCGCAGATCGCCTCGCGCGGGCGATCCGCGCGCGTGAAAAGGTCGCGGTCTTCGGCGATTACGACTGCGATGGGATCACGTCGTGCGCGATCGTGACCGAGGTGCTGCGCGCGCTCGGCGGCGACGTCGTGCCGCTGCTCGCGACGCGCAAGGACGGCAGTTACGGCTTCAACGCGAAGGCGCTCGAGCGCGTGCGAAAGACGGGCGCGACGCTGCTCGTCACGTGCGACTGCGGATCGAGTGATCACGAGCGGCTCGCGACGGCGCGGGGCCACGGCATCGAGACGCTCGTGATCGATCATCACCTCGTGCCCGCGGAGCCCTTGCCCGCGATCGCGTTCTTGAATCCGCATCGGCCCGAGTGCGGCTTCCCGTTCAAGGGGCTCGCTTCGTGTGGGCTCGCGCTCTCGCTCGGCGCGGCGGTGCGTCGGGCGCTCGGCGCGAACCTCGACATGCGGCAATGGCTCGATCTCGTGGCGATCGGGACCGTGGCCGACGT
Organism: Polyangium sp. y55x31; assembly: GCF_029946505.1. Classification (GTDB taxonomy): domain Bacteria; phylum Myxococcota_A; class Polyangia; order Polyangiales; family Polyangiaceae; genus Polyangium. The sequence goes on along the minus strand of NZ_JARZHG010000002.1, from coordinate 346,587 downwards.
GGCGCCGCTCGTCGGCGACAACCGCGCGCTCGTGCGGGCCGGGCTCGCGGTGCTCGGCCAGGGCACGCGGCCGGGCCTGCGAGCGCTGGCCGAGCTCGCGCGGCTGGATCTCGGGCATGGCGTGAGCGCGGACGACATCGCGTTCCGCATCGCGCCGCGCCTCAACGCGCCGGGTAGGCTCGAAGATCCGGATCTCTCGCTCGCGCTCCTGCTCGAACGGGACAGCACGCGCGCGGCCGGGATCGCGGCGACGATCGAGCAGCTCACGGCGCAGCGGCGCGCGATCCAGGAGGAGATGATCGGGCAGGCCCTGCGCGAGATCGAGTCGAACGGGTGGGCGAAGGAGCCCGCCATCGTGCTCGCGCGCGAGGGGTGGCATCCGGGGATCGTGGGCATCGTGGCGGGCCGCGTGGCCTCGAAGTACGGCAAGCCCACGATCGTCGTGGCGCTCGACGGCGGATCGGGCCGTGGATCGGTGCGCGGGCCGGCAGGGTTCCCGCTGCACGACGCGCTCGTGCTCTCGCGCGCCGGGCTCGTCGGGTTCGGCGGGCATCAGGCGGCGGCGGGTGTCGAGGTGCGGGCGGATCGGGTCGAGGCGCTGCGCGCGCTCTGGTGCGACGCGGCGATCGCGCTCGGCGCGATGAAGTTCGGGCCGCTCGAAGGCGAGGCGGACGTGCGCCTCGACGATCGCGACGAGCCGGCCGTGGTGGCGCGTGATCTCGAGCGGCTCGAGCCGTGCGGGCAGGGCAACCGCGCGCCGCGTGTCCTCGTGCGTGGGGCGCCGGTGCGCGTGTCGCGCATGATCAAGGGTCACCTGAAGCTCGAGATCGCGCTGAAGCGGCACGTGATCGGCGCGTTCGGGTACGAGCTCGGCGCTCTCTCGCACGGACTTGCGGGTGGGCGCGTGGACATCGTGGGTCGGCTCCGGCGCGACACGTGGCGGGGCGGCAGCGCGGTCGAGATCCGCATCGATCGCGTGGAGCGAGCGAGCTAGGAGGGATGACCGTGAGCGAGCCGATCATCCGGTTCCGCGATGTACGCAAGGCGTTCGGCCCGAAGGTCATCTATCGCGGCTTGAACCTCGAAGTTTTTCCGGGCGAGACGCTCACCGTCATCGGCGGCTCGGGCGTGGGCAAGAGCGTGATGCTGAAGCTCTTGATCCGGCTGCTCGAAGCCGACGGCGGTTCGATCACGTTCCACGGCGAGGACATCACGCAGATGAAGGAGGCGAAGGCGCGCCTCATTCGCCGTCGGATCGCGATGCTTTTCCAGGGCGCGGCGCTCTTCGACTCGATCTCCGTGGGCGAGAACGTCGCGTACGGGCTGCATGAGCACTATCGCGACGAGATGACCGAGACGCAGATCGCCGAGCGCGTCGACTGGGCGCTCTCGCTCGTGGGTTTGCCGGGCATCGAGGCGATGCGGCCCGCGGATCTCTCGGGCGGCATGAAGAAGCGCGTGGGCCTCGCGCGGGCGATCGCGGTCCAGCCCGAGGTCTTGCTCTACGACGAACCGACGACCGGCCTCGATCCGATCAACACCGAGCGCATCAACCACTTGATCCGGGGGCTCAAGAAGGCGCTCGACGTGACGAGCATCGTGGTGACGCACGACATGAAGAGCGCGTTCGCGATTTCCGACCGCATGGCCATGGTGCAGGCGGGCGAGATCATCCTGTCTGGCCGGGTCGAGGAGTTCCAGCGCTCGACGGATCCGCGGGTGAAGAACTTCATCAACGGCATCGCCCCGGTCAACGAGGACGTCGAGACGCTCCTCCGCGCGTGACGACAGGCGCGTCTTCGCGCATGATGGGGGAGCAGATGAACAGGTCGCGCGACGTCAAGGTCGGGCTCTTCGTGCTGGCGGGGCTGCTCTTCTCCGCGCTCGTGATCTTCTTGATCGGCGATGAGCGGCGCTTCTTCAGCTCGTCGGTGAAGTTCACGACGACGTTCTCCGATGTGCAGGGCCTCAAGCCCGGCGCGCCGGTGCGCATGGGCGGCATCGACATCGGCAACGTGAAGAAGGTCGGCTATCGGCCGGGGCAGGCGGAGGCCGTCGTTTACGTCGAGATGGACGTCGTGAAGGCCGAGGCGGAGCGCATCCGCAAGGACAGCATCGCGCGCGTCGCGGCGAAGGGCCTGCTCGGCGACAAGATGATCGAGATCTCGAAGGGCAAGGCGTCGGAGGCCGTTCCGCCGGGCGGCGAGATCCTGAGCGAGGAGCCCACGGATCTGATGGGCATCGCGCAGGGCATGACGTCGAAGGCCGACGCGGCGCTCGGCAACATCTCGAAGATGAGCGAGAGCCTCGCGGACGAGCGGTTGCACCAGGATCTGCGCGGCAGCGTCGCGTCGGTGAACAAGCTGCTGAAGGACGTGTCCGAGGGCGAGGGGTACCCGAGGAAGTTCCTGACGGACAAAGAGGAAGCCGAGCGGATCTCGCGCACGCTGCAGAACCTCGACCGTGCGGCCTCGGAGCTCGCGCTCACGCTGGCCGAGGTGCGCGGCGTGGTGACGCGCGTGAAGTCGGGGCCCGGCTTCGCGCACGAGGTGATCTACGGCGACGGTCCGCAGAAGGAGATCGCGCAGTTCGGCGCGGCGGCGGGCGAGGTCGCGAGCACGCTGAAGGGCATCCGCGAGAGCGACAGTTTTGCCCATGACGTCCTTTACGGTGGCAAGGGCAACGGCGCGGAGGCGCTGGCCAACGTGACAGCGATGACCGCGGATCTGCGGGCCATCGTTGCCGACGTGCGCAAGGGCAAGGGCACCGTGGGCGCGCTGCTCGTCGATCCCTCGATCTACGAGGACGTCAAAGCGATCGTCGGCAACGTGAGCCGCAACGACATTCTTCGCGCGCTCGTGCGGTACTCGATCAAGCACGACGAGAAGAAGCCGGGCGTCGAGGTGACGCCGGGCAAAGAAGAGCCGGCGGCGCAGAACAAGTAAATAAGCGCTTCAAGAAGCGGCACGTGTGGCGCCCTTCGTGGGCAGGGCCGCGCGCAGGCGTGAGATGCCTTCCTGGATCTCACGCTCGTCGAGCGCGGCGAAGCCGGCCCGGAAGAAGGGGCGCGAGCGGCCGTCGAAGGCGTAGCGGCGCGCGGGGTGGATCACGACGCCGCGATCGAGGGCGCGCGTGGCCCAGGCGTCGACGTCGATCCCCGGCGCGACGCGGACCCACATGGCCATGCCGCCAGGCGGCGGGGCGAGCTCGACGGCATCGCCGAGATGTTTCCGTAGCGCCTCTGTGAGGACGTCGCGCCGCGCCTGGTAGATGCGGCGCATGCGGCGCGCATGGCGTTGCACCTCGCCGTCTTCGAGCAGCTCCGCCACGGCGCGTTCGAGCGCGAGATCGCCTTGCCGATCGACGAACGAGCGGATCGCGGCGAGGCGCTCCACGAGCGGCGCGGGCGCGACGACGAAGCCGATGCGCAGGCCAGGCGCGAGAATTTTCGAGAGCGTGCCGATGTAGACGACCACGCCCGCTCGATCGGCGCTCGCGAGCGGCAAGACTGGGCGGCCGTCGTAGTGGAACTCGTGATCGTAGTCGTCTTCGAGGATCGCGATGCGGTGCGCGCGCGCGAGGTCGAGGAGACGGATGCGGCGCGCGGGCGAGAGCAACGCGGTCGACGGGTACTGGTGGTGCGGCGTGACGTAGACGGCGCGCACGGGCTCGCGGGCGACGAGTGCGGCGAGCGCGTCGATCGAGAGGCCCTCCGCGTCGACGGGAAGCGGTACGAGGCGCGTGCCCGTCTGCGCGAGCGCTTCCCATGCGGGGCGATATCCGAGCGCCTCCACCGCGACGACGTCGCCGGGCCCGAGTAGCGCGCGCGCGCAGAGATCGAGCGCCATCTGGCTGCCACGCGTGACCATCACGTCCTCCGCCGACGCGCCGAGTCCTCGCACGGCCGCGAGCATGTCCGCGAGCGCCGCGCGGAGACGCTCGTCCCCGCGCGCGTCGCCGTACTCGAAGAGCCGCCTCGCCGAGCTGCGCAACACGCGCCGGTACGCACGCGCGAGCACCTCCGTGGGCAAGAGCCGTAGATCGGGCATGCCTCCGGAGAACACGATCGCGCCCGGTGGGTTCTCGTGCGCCCAGCCTGCCGCGGAGATACGCGCCGGCAGATCGAAGCCCGCGCGCGCTGCGATCGTGCCGAGCGTGGCTGGCGTGGCGCGGCGCCGCGGGACGTCGGGCATCGTGGTGGAGACGTAGGTCATCGTCGCGCTGCGGGTCTCGACCCAGCCTTGCGCGGCGAGCTCGCGGTACGCGGCGACGACGGTGTTGCGATGGACGCCGAGCGATCGCGCGAGCGCGCGGCTGCCGGGGAGCGCGGCTCCGGGCCGGAGCCTGCCGCGGCGGATGTCCTCGATCAGGGCGCGCGTGATCTGCACGAAAAGCGGGACGTCGGGGGAGGGATCCAGGGCGAGCTCGAAGGGATGTTCGCGCACCCGACTGGTCTATCCGATTTTTCGGAACTGGTCCTTCTCGGGGTACCAGCTCCGGACCACCTTCCGGCCATGCGTAGGGAGATCTTCCGGATGGATCGTGCAAGCGCGGTCGCGCTCCTCGCGCGCGCACCCGTGGTGCACGTCGGCTCGACGACGCCTGACGGCGAGCCCGTGCTGCGCGTCGTGCACGGCGTCGTCATCGGTGATCACGTGCTCTTTCACGGCGCGCCCGCGGGCGAGAAGATGGATGTCGTCGGTCGGCGAGCCGTGATCTCGGCGGAGGAGACCGTCGCCTCGATCCCGAGCTACTTCGTCGATCCGGAGCGCGCGTGTCCGGCCACCACGCTCTACCGGAGCGTGCAGGTGCACGGGACGATCGAGCGCATCGAGGCGCCGCACCGGAAGGCCGCGATGCTCGCGGCGCTCATGAAGAAGCATCAGCCCGAGGGCGGCTACGTGCCGATCGACGCCGAGCATCCGCTCTACAAGAAGGCCGTCGCGGGCGTGCTCGTGCTCGGCGTCTCGCTCGAACGGCTCGATGGCAAAGCGAAGCTCGGGCAGAACCGCACGCCCGCGGAGGTCGGTCGCATCCTCGAATTGCTCTGGGCGCGCGGCGCGCCGGGCGACGCCGCGGCGGTCGATCTCGTGCGCGCGGCGAACCCGTCCGCGGCGGTGCCGTCGTTCCTCGAAGCGCCCGCGGACACGACGCTCGTGTGTGCGCTCGGGGAAGCGGATGCCGACGAGGCGACGGCGCTGCTCGTGGGCACGTACTGGTGCGAAGGCACGGCGCCCGATCGCATTCGGAAAAGCTTGCTTGGTTCGTCCGCCTGGGTCGGCGCGCGTGATCGAGCCGGCGCGCTCGTCGGGACGGCGCGGGCGATCGCGGACGGCGCGCGGCGCGCCTGGATTTACGACGTGATCGTCGCGGACGCGTGGCGAGGTCGCGGGCTCGGCCGCGCGCTGATGCGACTCTTGCTCGAACATCCGGCGGTGCGCGGCGCGGAGACGGTGCTCTTGCGCACGCGGGATGCCATGAAGCTCTACGAACCGTTCGGCTTCCGGACGCGGCACGTGCACCGGACGGAGGGGCCGGAGATCCACGAGATGATCCTCCGGCGAACGGGAGTGAGCGGAGAGTCCGCCTGTCCGCTTGCGTCGGCAGGGAAAGGCACGTAGTGCAGTGAGAAGGGTCTCTAGAGATGCCTCGAAAGCTCGCTGATCGTCTCTCCGCCGTGGCCCCGAGCGCTACGCTCGCGATGGCCGCTCAGGCCGCTCGCCTGCGCAGCCAAGGTCACAAGGTCTACCCTTTCAGCGTCGGGGAGCCGGACTTCGAGCCGCCTCGCCATGTGCTCGACGCCGCGAAGGCCGCCATCGACAAGGGCGTCTCGCACTACACGGCCGTCACCGGCACGCCCGAGCTCAAGGCCGCCATCTGCGCCGCGACCGAGCGCGACCGCGGCTATCGCCCCGCGCCGAACGAGATCACGGTGTCGTGCGGCGCGAAGCACGCGCTCTTCAACGTCGCCCTCGGCCTCTACGAGCCCGGCGACGAGGTCGTGATCCCCGCGCCGTACTGGGTGAGTTACCCCGAGCAGGTCCGCATCGTCGGCGCGACGCCCGTGATCGTCGAGACGCGCGAGGACCAGGGCTTCCGCATGGATGCGGCGTCGCTCGAGCGCGCGATCACCGAGCGCACGAAGGCCATCATCCTCTGCACGCCGTCGAACCCCACGGGCTCGGCCTACGCCGAGTCGGAGCTGCGCGCGCTGCTCGACGTCGTGCGCCGTCACGACCTCTGGCTCGTCGTCGACGAGATCTACGCCGACCTCACCTACGACGGCTTCCGCCACGCGTCGGTGCCCGCGATCGCCGAAGATCTACGGAGCCGTACGATCGTGATCTCCGGCGTGAGCAAGACGTACGCGATGACGGGATGGCGCATCGGCTGGAGCATCACGCCGCCCGAGCTCTCCAAGGTGCTCGACATCGTGCAGAGCCAGAGCACGACGAACGCGACGGCCGTGGCGCAGGTCGCGGCCGCCGCCGCGCTCTCGGGCCCGCAGGACGCCGTGCGCGAGATGCGCGACGCCTTCGCGAAACGCCGCGATCGTATGGTCGAGGGCCTCCGCAGCATCCCCGGCGTGCGCTGTCGCATGCCCGAAGGGGCCTTCTACGCGTTCGCCGATGTCCGGGGCCTCTACGGCATCCCGTCCCCGAACGGCACGATCCAGACCGACCTCGACGTCGCGATGTGGCTCCTCGAAGAGGCGCACGTCGCGAGTGTGGCGGGTACGCCGTTCGGCGCGCCGGGCTACGTACGGTTCTCGTACGCCTGCTCGGAGAGCGACATCGACGGAGGAATCGAGGCCATCCGCGCGGCCGTCACGGCCTCTCGCGGCGGGGGCTGAAAATTCCGATCGTCCCCATCATCAAAACACTTGTCGGACGACATGGCTTGCGCTAGTCATGTCGCCGTCGTCGAGACGCGGCGGGACGTGACCCACGCCCTGCCAAACCCTCGTACGGGCGCATAACTCAGCGGTAGAGTGCGTCCTTCACACGGACGAAGTCACAGGTTCAAATCCTGTTGCGCCCACCCCGTACCTCACCTCGTTGACCTTGCTCCCCCCGGAGCCCTCGCGAGGTTACTGTTTGGAAGAGCCCGCCTGATCGAGGCGCTTCGTGATGGCGTCGATCGTCGCGCGAAGGTCCTTGCGATCGCCAAGGCAAGCGAAGCAGTCGGACTGACGGTGCCAGCTACAGCCCTTCGTCGCGAGCAAGGGTTTTAGGTGCGCGAGCGCGCGCTCGTCGCCTTCCTTGGCCGCGCGCGCGAAGAGCTTCTTGCGATCGCAGCCAGCCGCCGCGCGAAGATCGTTCGCGATGAGCAGCCCTGGCCCGGCGAGCTCCTTGACCTTGGGATCCGTCAACAACCGGGTCGCGCGTTCCTTCGGAAACTTGCCGAGGCCCGACGCGCTGAGGAGCTCGTAGAGGAGCTCGGGCCCACGCGCGCCCATCTCCTTGCCCATGATGTCGAGCGCCGTCGCCGCGACGTCCACCGGACCGTTCGCCACGATCAAGAGCGACTGCTTGACGTCCGGATCACGCGCCATGTCCGGCGCAACTGCGAGGAGCTTGCGCACGGTCGTCATCGCCTTGGCGTAGTTCGCCTTGTCGCGCGTGTACGCGCTGACGAGCGCTCGAAGCACGTCCGGATCGTCGGCATACCGCTCCGCGAGCGCCGCGAGCGCAGTTGCGCCCTTCGTCCGCGCTGCATCGAGCTCCTCCGCCGACGCACGGTTCGTCGTCGTCGCAGGCTCCTTCGTCACGACCGGCGTCGACGCCGGGATCACCGGCGCCGCATCCTGCGCCGCCGAACCCGCATCGCTCACCTCCGCCGCGGACGAACTCTGCTCGAGCGCGTCGATCGGCGCCGTGCCACGGAGCATGATCGCGAGCGCGACGATACCGACGACTCCGACGAGCCCGACGCCCGCGAGCGCCACGGCGAGCGCGCCTCGACTACGCGTCGGTGCAGGTCGCGCGCGCGGCGCCTGTCCCGGCAACGCCGGCGCGTACACGGTGGCAGCTTCGGCGATCACGCCGCGCTCTGCGCCTTGCCTGGAACCCGACGACCCAGCGCCGCTCATTCAGGTCCGCATGATACGCGGCGACGCGCGGCGCGCACCATGCAGCTCGACGGGTTTCACAGATGGACACGACGCATCCGCCTGCGCTGCGAAGCGCGGGACGCACACGAGGTCGTGAGGAGGAATCGGAGCGGAAGGGGAGGGAGGTCGAGTGAAGCGCGGGCGGCCGGATCGCAGCCGCCCGCGGTGGATCACTCGTAGTCGTCGCCGCCCGAGGGGGGCTTGGGCGCGGCCGGCGGCGGCTTCGGCTTCTCGGCCTCGGGCGTCGCGGCGGGCTTCGGCTCGGCCTTGGGCTCGGCCTTGGGCTCGGCCTTGGGCTCGGTCTTCGTCTCGGTCTTCGGCTCCGCGGTGGGCGCCGCCGTCGCGGGGGCCGCCGCTGCGCTCGCCGTGGTGGGGGGCGCCGCGTTCGCCGAGGACGAAGGCTCCGGCGCTGCCGACGCCGAGGCCGCAGGCACGACCTCCGGGGTCGGGGCGGGCGTCGGCGCGGCCTTGACCTCGGGCTTGACCGTCGGCTGGACCTGCGGGGTGGGCGCGGGCGGCGTCTCGTTCTTGCTCTGGCCGAGCGCGAGGAAGAGGCCGCCGCCGATCGCCGCCGCGATGAGCAGGATCGTCAGGATGCGGCCACCGCCGCCGCTGCTCTCCTCGACGGGCTCGGGCGGCGGAGGCGCGGCCTTCGCTGCGGCAGCCTTGGGCTTCGTGCCGCCGCTCTTGCCCTCGCCGGTCTTCGCCTTCGTGCCACGCACGTCGACGGTCTTCGCCTCGCGGCGATCGTCCCCGTCGCTCTTCTTCGTGCTCGATCCGGCCTTGCTCTCGGGCTTCTTCGAGACCGGCTTCTCGGAGTCGGCCTTCTTCTCCTCGGCCTCGGCCTCGGGCTCCTCGGCCTTCGCTTCGGCCTTGGGCTCTTCGGCCTTCTCCTCGGCCTTGGGCTCTTCGACCTTCTCCTCGGCCTTGGGCTCTTCGGCCTTGGGCTCCTCGGCCTTCGCTTCGGCCTTGGGCTCTTCGGCCTTCTTCTCCTCGACCTTGGGCTCGGCCTTCTTCTCCTCGGCCTTCTTCTCCTCGGCCTTCGGCGCTTCCTTGGCGAGCTCGATCTTGCCGCCGCTCACGTCGTCGAGCGAGCTGCCCGTGCCCGCGAGCGCTTGCTTCAGGAGCTCCGCGGCCTGGCGCATCACGGTGCGCTCCTCCGGCGGCGGCATGTCCTGCTCGGGGGTCGTGGACGGGAAGAACCCGCCGCCGCCGCTCGATTCGCTCTTCTTGTCGTCGGCGCCCGTCGTCGGCTTGCCCGCGGCCTTCGCCGCAGCGCCGACCGCGCCGAGCCCGAGCATCGTCGACGCGCGCGGACCGGCCTTCGCCGCGGCCGCCGCGGGCGCAGGCGTCGCCGCGCCGTCGCCGTCATCGCTCGTGCCTTCGGGTTTGCCCGCGTCGTAGGCGTTCGGGCCACCCTTCTGGTTGTCGACGAGGCGCTGGATCATCGCCTTCGAGTCGTCGTCGATCTTGATGAACTTCACGCCCATGCCGGCGGGCGACTCGTCCGTCGACTGATCCGAATCGCGCTTCCAGACGACGCGGCCCACGCCGCTGAGCACGGACTTCTCCTCCTGGATGCGGATCTCGAACTTGAGCAGCGTCCCGGGGGGGAAGGGCGACGACGTCTTGATGAAGATGCCGCCCTTGCTCACGTCATGTGAATGGTTCTCGATGAACTCGTCGACGGTGGCGCTCTTGTAGCGCACGGTCATCGAGAGCACCTTCGCCCGCGGGTCCTTACGAGTGTCCTCAGCCATCAGGGTAGAGCTCCCATCTCGATCAACGAAGGGTCGCTCCGGGTCGCCCCGGCGCGAGCAGCGGCGCGGATGTTACCTTGAGGTCGCGCACAAACCCAACTACGTTGTAACGGCCTCTGGCCGGAAAGTTTTCGCGCCCTCGTTTGCCCAGAGACGCGCTCCACGCTCGAGCCCGCTCGCCGATCTCGCGGATCGAGCGCGCCGCGCATGTGTCGCCTCTACGATAGAGATATCATTTTCGCATGTCCGTTCGGGACCACTTCCGCGCGCACGGACGAAAGCGCATGGAGCTCGAGGCCACCCTCCTCGACCAGGAGGGCCGCGCCCGCGGCGTCACCATCCGGGACCTCGGCCTCGGCGGCGCCGGCATCGAGGTCCTCGAGCGCGATATTTCGGCCGCCGCGGGAAATGAGCTCACCCCCGATACGTCCGTCACCCTCGAAGTGACGACGCCGTCGCTCTGGGACCCGCTCCGCTTGAACGGCACCGTCGCCTGGATCCGCCGCGGCACGCCCGGCGGTCGTCGCACGCGGGCCGGCATCCGCTTCGAGCATCACGACGCAGGCACGCTGCTGTCGTTGTTCCAGATCCTCACGTAGCTACACGCGCGAGCTTCATGTGTCGCGCGAGGACTCCCGCGCGCCTCACGAGCAACACGAGCGTCGACGCAGAACGCTGCGAGATCGTTGCGACGTTCAGGAGAGCAGCCGCGCGCGGTGTCCTTCCTGGTTGTAGCGAACGGCGTAGAGGCCGCCGAAGAGCGCGGACACGCCGATCGCGAACACCCAGAACAGAGGCGCGAAGATGAAGGTCGCGACGAGCACCTTGCCGAACACCAGCACGAGGAGCGACGCGGCGAGCACCACGCGCAGCGGCGCGGCGTACGCGAGGCCGATCCCAGGGACGAGCGCGCCGAGCACGACCGCGACCGTCACGCTCTTCCGCTCGACCGTGAGCGGGCTGTGCCGCGCATACGTCGCGGGCGTCGAGCATGCGGCCCGCGTCGGCCGCGTTTCGCGAGGGCGCGCGCGCCGCGCGATCGTGGAGAGGCCGCGGACGCGATAGACGACGAACCCTTCGTTCTCGTCGACCTCGAGATCGAGCAGCCCCTCACGAGCCATCCGGTCGAGCGCTCGCTGCACGCGCGCGGGTGGCACCCGCAAGTGCGCGACGACGTTGGCCACCGTGAGCGGAACGCCGCGGCTGCCGAGCTCGATTACGTCGATCTGGAAACTCTCGTAGCTCACCAGCGATCTTCTAGCGCTCGCCGACAAAGGGCGTAGTGCATCGAAGATCGTTGGTGTACGGACGAATTTTCGTGGAGGAGTCTGGTCGCGCGTCGAGCGACGCGGACAGATTTCAGAAGGCGAAGACGGGGCCGAGGGAGGGCGCGATGACCACGGCGAACGTGGTCAGCATGAACATCGCCTTGATCTCGGCGGTCACGCCGAAGTTCGGCGTGAAGGCGTAGGTGGCGCCGGCGCCGACCGAGACGAAGTTGAGGCCCGAGATCTGGTAGGCGTCGAGGTCACGGCTGATGGCAGGCGTGCTGCCGGGGCAGCTATCGTCGGCCGGATCGATCTTGTCCTCGCCGTTCTTCTGCAGCTTGTCGCAGACGGTGACGGGCACGGCCGCCGAGACCTTCGCGAGGCCCACGCCGATGAAGCCGAACGGACGGACCTGACCCTGCTCGAACTGGCTGCCGAGGAACGAGTACCAGCCGCGCAGCTCGCCGTGGATGGGCGGGAAGCTCGACATGGTCGCGTGGAGCTCGTTCGGCGGCTGCTGATCGGACGAGGGGTGCCCGCCGAACGCGATGCCGAAGCGCAAGCCCGCGCCGAGCGCGCCCGAGCCGAGCTTGACGAACTCGCGATCGTACGAGGCGAAGACGCGGCCGCCGGCCGGCGCGAAGCCGCCCTGGATGCCGTTCGTGCCTTGCGCCGCGATCGGATCGCCGAAGAAGCGGTCGCTGCTGCCGGGGTAGAAGCAGTAATACGCTTCGTTGGAGCCCGAGCAGACGTTCTCGGCGCTGCTGATCAGCATCAGGTCGAGCTGACCGCCGAGGCCGATGATGTTCTTCTTGCCCTTGCCGGCGGGCTGGGGGCCGGTGTCGTCGCCGTCGCGCTTGCCTTCTTCGCACTGGCCGTTCTGGCAGATGAGCCCGGCCTGGCACTCTTGATCGGCCTCGCAGGTCGCGCCCCAGCCCTTCTCGCCGCGCTTCTCCGTGGAGGTCTTCTCGCAGCCCGGCAGGCCCGGCGGGCAGTCTTCCTTCGCCTTGCACTGCCGCGGGGGCTTCTTGCCCGGCAGCGAGGGCTCGTCACCTTCGAGCTCGCGCTTGATCGGAACGCGGTACGGATCCTTCTGCGAGCCCGCCTTGAGCTGCTCGCCGGCTTCGTCCGTGACGACGATGTAGTACTTGATGTCACCCGTCGTGGTGACGTCCGCGCACGGGATCTCTGCGCCCCAGCCGTTGCCGACGCGCTGCATCTCGAGCGAGGTCCACTTCGAGGCGCCGAAGGGCTTGTACCGGAGCGTCGCCTTCGCGACCGTGACGTCCTCGCCGACCTCGATGAACACGGGCACGGGCGTGTTGACCGCCTGCTCCGCGATCGGCGTGTGCTCGAGATCCCCGCCGGGCTTCTCGGCGGGTTCCTCGCCGTCCTCGCTCGGCGGAGGCTTCGACGGGCCGGCGGGCTTGCTCGGCTTCGCCTGCTTCTTGGCCTCTTCGAAGGCCTTCGTCAGCTCAGGCGTGGTGAGCGACTCGATCAGCGCGGCGTTCGGGTCGGCCTTGAGGGCCTCGACGAACTCTTCCTTGGCCTTGTCGAGCTTGTTCGAGCCGCCGTAGACCGTGCCGAGCGCGATGTGGAGCTTGCCCAAAACCTTTGGGCTGCAACCATCGTCGCCGCACTTCTTGAGCGCGTCCTTGAGCTTCTTCTCGGCCTTGTCGAACTCGACGGCGAGGTAGTCCTCGTCCATCGCCTGGTCGTGGAGCTTGAGGGCCTCTTTGTCCTTCTCGCCTGCAGCGAAGGCCGCGCCCGGATAGCCACAAAGGCCACCTACGACGACAGCGGAAAGCGCAAAGGCAGCGAACGACCCAAACGGACGGAGATGCACGGCGGTCTGTCCTCCGGGAGGAGCGATGGGGGAGGGCTCGTCGGTACCGAGGTTTTACTTCTGACCTTCGGTCCGGACAAATTGCACGCGTCGATTCAGCGCGCGATTCTGATCGGTCGTATTCGGCACGAGGGGAACTTCCATACCGTAGCCGTGCGACGTGAGCCGGCTCGGATCGATGCCCTTCGCGACGAGGTACTTCAGGACGGCCGCAGCGCGGCGATCCGAGAGCTTCTTGTTATACACGGCCGAACCCTTGTTGTCCGTGTGGCCCTGGATCTCGATCTTGATCTTCGGGTTGTCCTGAAGAACCTGCGCGACAGCGTCGAGGATCGCGAAGCTGTCGGGCTTGATCTTGTCCTTGTCGAACTCGAAGTGGATCTGCTGGGTGATCTTGATCTCCTTCTCCGTCACGATGACGAGAGAAGGCTTCTTCGGGCACCCAGGCTTGTCGCCGCCCACCACGCCGGGCTCGTTCGGGCACTGGTCCTCGAGATCCGGGACCGTGTCCTTGTCGTTGTCCGGCTCGGGGCAGCCGTCGACATCCTCGTACCCGTCCGGATCCTCGGGCTCGTTCGCGCAGCTCTTGCCCGTCGCGGGATCCTTGTCCGCGTCGTCGAGGATCGTGTCGAGGTCGTTGTCGAGCTCCGGACAACCGTCGTCGTCGAGGTAGCCGTCCTTGTCCTCGGGCACGAGGACGCAGCTATCCTTCGAGTTCGGAAGGCCGTCGCCGTCCGTGTCCGGATCGTCGGGGCAGCCGTCCTCGTCCTGGAAGCCGTTCCACGTCTCGGCCTCGCACGGGCACTTCGTGTCCTGCGGATCGAGGTAGCCGTCGCCGTCGCAATCTCCAGGAGGCGGCGGCGGGGGCGGCGGCGGCGGCGGCGCCTCCTCCTCGACGAAGCCACGCTCGGCGCACTTCTGCGGCGGCGAGAGATCATAGGCCGCGTGCGCGTTCGCGCGCGCGATGTCGAGGTGCGCCTTCGCCTTGAACAAGAAGCCCTGATCGAGCTCCGTCTCCGCGAACGTGAGGTGGCTCTTCGCCGTCGCGAGCTCACGCGGCGCGCAGCGGATCGCGCCGTTGCGCTCCGCCTGTCCCGCGATCTTCGTGAGGCCCTCGATGTCGCCACGCATGCCCGACACCTGCGAGCACGAGGCCTGCCCGAGCGCCACGACGACGAGCGCCGGCAGCGCCCAGCGCCCGTACGAACGATCCGCCGGACGACGAGCCGGCTTCTGCATCTTGGTAGCGCCGCGCGTGCTCTTCATCGGCCCGATCCTTCGTGCGCCTGCTTCGCGAGAACGATGGCCTTGTCGGCGTACTCTTCCGCCGTGCTCGCGAACTTGATCGCGTCGCCGTAGTCAGCGGTCGAGGCCTCTTCCATGGCCTTGTGGAGGTGCTCCTTCGCGTACCAGAACTCGTAGGGCGCGTAGCGCTCGGCGCCGAGCGCCTCCGCCGTCTCGAGCTTCGAGGAAGCGCTGCTCGAGGTGATCGCGTAAATCGATCCACCACAGCCGGTCGCGCCGATGAGAAGGAGGCCTCCCACCGCTGCCAGCACCCAAGCTCGGAACCGCCGCACGTGCGCCTTCACGATCGCGTTCTTTCTGGAGCGACGACGGAACCGATCCGTCGCTCCCATCCGTGTCCGGGACGCTATCAAGCGTGCGCGCCGCGCGTCAACGGTGCTGTGACACGCGGGATACGGTCAAAGCCGGCGGAATACCGAGACCACGACGCCGAGCAGCATCGTCGGCTTGAAGTCCGAGGCCCGCACGAGGATCGGGGCCATCTTCGAGTTCGCCGGTTGGAACCGGACGTAGTCCTTCTCGGGGAAGTAGTACTTGACCGTCGCCTCGTCCCCGATGAGCGCCACCACGATCTCGCCGCGCTGCGCCGTGGGCTGGCGACGCACGAAGATGTAGTCGCCGTTCAGGATGCCGGCCTCGATCATCGAGTCGCCCGTGACCTTCAAGCCGAAGATCTCGCGACCCCCGCGCACGAGCATCCGATCGATGCGGACCGTGTCGATGAGGTGCTCCTCGGCGAGGAGCGGCAGACCCGCA
The DNA here is from genome assembly GCF_029946505.1 of Polyangium sp. y55x31. Classification (GTDB taxonomy): domain Bacteria; phylum Myxococcota_A; class Polyangia; order Polyangiales; family Polyangiaceae; genus Polyangium. Next base: position 331,539 of record NZ_JARZHG010000002.1, on the reverse strand, counting down.
GCGATCCGGCCGACGACCGGGACCTCGCAGAGGTCGTCCTCGGGCGCCTCGGGCAACGAGATCGGCTCGTCGGCTCGGGCGTTCGCGGACATGTCCTTCGGCCGCAAGGCGCGGCTCTTCATGTCCTCCCGCGTCAAGTACCCCTTCCGCTCGAGCGCACGCAGATGGTCGTTCACCCCGTTCGTGGAGCGAATGCCCATGTGCGCGCCGATCTCTCGCAGCGTGGGCGGATACCCCCGCTCGTTGATGGACTGGCGGATGTAATGCAGAACCTGCTGTTGGCGCTCGGTGAGCCCTTGCATCGCAGCGCCTACCCTACTGAACGGGCGGTGGGGTGTCAAAACTCCTGCTTTGTTTCTTACGGGAGGGATTCGGGGACTTCGGCGGGAGGCTGGATCCGCCGGGCTCGCTAGGTCGCAGGGCCGCGGCGGACGGCACGCCCTTCGATCATGGCGCGCAGCTCCTCGATGTCACCGGCATGCGCGAGCGCGTCCTCGAGCGAGATCAAGCGGCGCTGGTAGAGGCCGTAGAGGCACTGGTTCATCGTCTGCATGCCGCTGCCCGCCTGGCCGACCTGCATCTGCGAGTAGATCTGATGGAGCTTGTCCTCGCGGATGAGGTTCCGGATGGCCGCGTTCGGCACCATGACCTCGACCGCGAGCGCGCGGCCTCCGCCGACCTTGGGCACGAGCTGCTGCGTCATGACCGCGGCGAGCGTGAAGCTGAGCTGCGCGCGGACCTGCGACTGCTGGTGCGCAGGGAAGACGTCGATGATGCGGTTGATCGAGGAGACCGCGCTGTTCGTGTGGAGCGTGGCGAAGACGAGGTGGCCCGTCTCGGCGATCGTCAGCGCCGCCTCGATCGTCTCGAGGTCGCGCATCTCGCCGACGAGCACGACGTCCGGATCCTGGCGGAGGATGTACTTGAGCGCGTCCTTGAACGACGCCGTGTCGGCGCCGACCTCGCGCTGGTTCACGACCGAGAGCTTATGGTTGTGGATGTACTCGATCGGGTCCTCGACCGTGATGATGTGCAAGCGCTGCTCGGAGTTGACCTTGTCGATGATGCTCGCGAGCGTGGTGCTCTTGCCGGAGCCGGTCGGTCCCGTGACCAGGACGAGGCCGCGCGGCTTGTTGGCGATCTCGGAGGCGACGGGCGGCAAGCCGAGATCGTCGAAGCTCAGGATCTTGAAAGGGATCTGGCGGAACGCGCCCGCGACGGCGCCGCGCTGCATGAAGATGTTGGCGCGGAAGCGGGAGATGCTCGACAGGCCGAACGAGAGGTCGAGCTCGTTCTTCTTCTCGAAGACGATCTTCTGATCCTCGCTGAGGACCGAGTAGCAGAGCTCCTTCGTGTCCTCGTCGGAGAGCGGCGGCAGCTTGAGCGGGACGACCGAGCCGTCGATGCGCAGGAGCGGAGGCGAGTTCCGCGTGATGTGCATGTCGCTCGCCCCCTTGTCGACCATGACCTTGAGGAGCTGCTGGATCGTGTAACGGAGGGGCTCGCGCCCCGGCGTCTCCGCGGTCATGGCTAGTCTCCCATCGTGACGCGACCGACCTCCTCGGTCGTCGTCATGCCCTGCATCACCTTCTCGATGCCCGCCATGCGCAGGGTCATCATCCCGTTCTTGATCGCGGCCGTCTTGAGCTCCGCGGTCGAGGCGCCCTGGAGGACGAGCTCCTTCAGGTTGTCCGTGAAGCGCATGACCTCGTAGAGCGCGACGCGGCCCTTGTAGCCCGAGCCGTTGCACGTCTTGCAGCCCGCGCCCTTCATGAGCTTGGCGTTCTTGATCTGATCGGGCGTGAAGCCGAAGTCGGCGAGCGTGCGCGGGTCCTGCTTGAAGGGCTGCTTGCAGTCGGCGCAGGTCTTCCGCGCGAGGCGCTGCGCGAGGACGAGGTTCACGCTCGCCGTGATCAGGAAGGGCTCGATGCCCATGTTGAGCAGGCGCGAGATCGTCGACGGCGCGTCGTTCGTGTGCAGCGTCGAGAGCACCATGTGGCCCGTGAGCGCGGCCTTGACCGCGATCTCGGCGGTCTCGAAGTCGCGGATCTCGCCGACCATGATGATGTCCGGGTCCTGGCGCAAAAAGGAGCGCAGGGCGGCCGCGAAGTTCAGGCCGATGGAGTCCTGCATCTGCACCTGGTTGATGCCGTGGAGGTTGTACTCGACGGGATCCTCGGCGGTGCTGATGTTCGTCTCGATCTGGTTGAGCTCGGAGAGCGCGGAGTAGAGCGTCGTGGTCTTGCCGGAGCCCGTGGGGCCCGTGACGAGGACCATGCCCCAGGGCTGGTTGATCGCCCACTGGAAGTCGTCGAGCGGCTTCTTGTCGAAGCCGAGCTTCGTCATGTCGAGCTGGAGGTTCGACTTGTCGAGGAGGCGCATGACGATCTTCTCGCCCCAGATCGTCGGGCAGACGGAGACGCGGAAGTCCATCTCCTTGCCCTTGCCGAGCTTGAGCTTGATGCGGCCGTCCTGCGGCAAGCGGCGCTCGGCGATGTCGAGCGAGCTCATGATCTTGAGCCGGCTCGCGATCGCGTTCTTGAGCTTCATCGGAGGCTGCATCTCCTCCACGAGCACGCCGTCGATGCGGTACCGGACGCGGAGCTTCTTCTCGTACGGCTCGATGTGGATGTCGCTCGCGCCCTTCTTGATGGCGTTGAGGAGGATCGCGTTCACGAGCCTCACGACCGGCGCGCCCTCGGCGGCCTTCTCGAGCTCGAGGACGTTGACGTCCTCGGTGTCGACCGTGAAGTCGACCTGCTCGTCGCCGAACTCGGCGAGCATCTCGTCGTACGAGGGGCCGGCGGAGTAGGCGCGCTCGATGGCCTGGGTGATCGCGCCCTCGGAGGCGACGCGCGGCTCGACGATCGAGCCCGTGAGGAACTTGATGTCGTCGATCGCGTGGAGGTTCGTGGGATCCGCCATCGCCACGACGAGCGAGGTGCCCGACCGGAACAGCGGGATGATCTTCTGCTTTTCGCAGACTTCGCGCGGGACGAGCTTCAGGACGTCGGGATCGAACTCCGTGCCGTCGAGGTCGGCGACGGGGACGCCGTACTGCGTGGCGAGGAAGCTCGCGATGTCGTCGTCGGACAGGTAGCCGAGCTTGGTCAGCACCTGGCCCAGGTTGGTACCGCTCTTCCGTTGCTCTTCCTGCGCCTGGCGGAGCTGCTGCAAGCTGATGAGCTTCTCGCGGACGAGCAGCTCGCCCAGGCGGGTCTGGCCGGTCGTGAAGTTGGACATCGAGCCTCCGATGGTCCGCGGAGGGAAGGGGAGAGTCAACAGGTCTCGCCCTGCGCTTCCGAGCCGCGCTACCATGCCGCCCAGTGGGTCTCTTCGATCGCTTCCTGCGCTGGGGCGAGGGCCGACGAGCAAAGGAGGCGCGCGCCCGGGAGCTCGCCGGTGACCTCGCTTCCGCGGCCACGCTGTACGTCGAAGCCGAGATGCCGGACGACGCGGCGCGCGTCTTGCTCCTGCGCGCCGACGCGGAAGGATCGGTCGAACAACGGATCGCGTTCTGCGACGTCGCCGCGCGGACCGCGAAGAGCGAGGAGATCCAGAAGCGCGCGCTCGGTCGCAAGGCCCGGCTCACGCTCGACGTGATCCGCGCCCGTGGCGGGGCCTCGCTGAAGAGCGAGCTCGCGCGTGTCGCCCGTGATCTCGAAGGCGCTGGGGAGCTCGAACGCGCAGCCGAGATCTACGCGGAGCTCGGGGACGCCGAGTCGGAGATCCGGGTGCTCACGGAGATGGGCGCGATCGAGAAGCTCGAAGAGCGCCTCAAGGCCTCGCACGCCGAGTCGCGCAAGGTCCGCGAAGTGACCGACGTGCGGAGGCGCGTGGCCGATCTCGACAGGACCGCCGAGCGTCGCGCAGCGCTCGAGGTCGCGCGGGCCGCGCTCGCCGAGCGAGACGACGACGTGGTCGCCGATGCGGCTCGCGCGATCCGCGCGCGGCTCGCGACGGGGCCGCTCGCGGATCTGGAGATCGGCGGAAAATTCTTTCGCGTGGCGCTCGGCGAGGAGGTGACGATCGGCCGCGGCGAAGCGACGATCCTCATCGGCGCGCGGGCCGTGAGCCGCACGCACCTGCGCATTCGCCGCGAGGGGAGCGAGATCTTCGTGGAGGATCTCGACACGCGGAACGGGACGATGCTCGCCGGCGCGCGGATCCAGGGCGCGATCCCGGTGAGCCAGGGGATTCGCCTGGAGCTCGGGGGCGAGGTGCCGTGCGGGATCGAGCGGCCGACGGCGTCGCCCGAGCAAGACCTCGTGCCGGACGGTGTGATCGTGACGGTCGCCGGGATGCGTTTCCTCGCGCCGCTCGGTCCGCTCGTCGTGGGCGCGCTGCACGTCGATCGCGTGGTGCACGGCGACAGCGGGTTCGTGGTGCTGCGGACGCCGAGCGGAGCGCCACGGCCGATCCTGGGCGAGTTCGAGCTCGCCGCCGAGGTCGAGCTCTGCATGGGCGACGAGATCCGCGCGAGCCGCGGCGGGCCCGTGGTGCTGCGCGTGGCTGCGGGGAGCCGCGAAGGGAGCGGGAGCGGCGCGTGAGTTTGTGGCGGAGGATCAAGGGGCGGCTCTTCGGCGAGAGCGAGGAGGCCGCGGATGAGGAGGCCCCGCGCGGCGCGGACGAGCGCGCGAACACCGCGGTGGAAGAGAGACGCGGCGAGCGCGCCCGCCCCGTGATGGACGAGGTGTCCGCCGAGCTCGCGCAGCTCGCGCGCGTGGGCGCGCCGGATGGCCCGAGCGAGGAGCAAGCGATCCTGCTCTTGCGCAAGGCGCGCGGGACGGTGCGCGAAGCCGAGGCCGCGGCGCGTGTGCTCGAAGCCGCCGAGGATCACGTGGTGCCCGAGGCCGTGCGGCTCGCGTGCGCGGACATCCTCGCTGCGCGCGGCGACGAGAAGGGCGCGCTCGAAGCGCTGGCGAACGCGTCGAGCACGCCGGCACTTTTGCTTGCGGCGGATCTGCACGCTTCGCTCGGTCAGCTTCCGCGGGCGCTCGGAACGATCGAGCGCGTGCTCGCGCGGAGCATCGACACGCCGGGCGCGCGGGAGCGGCACACGCGATGGCGCGCGGCGCTCGGCGCAGCGCCCGGTCCGGCGCGACGGCTCGACGAGGCCACGGTCGTGACGGACGCCGGCGCACGCGCGCCGTTTCGGCTTTTGCGCGAAGTCGCGCGTGGCGGCGCCGGGACCGTCTACGAGGCCGAGGACGAGCTGCTCGGTCGGCGCCTCGCGTTCAAGGTCTACCATCGGCGTGGTCGTGACCGAGAGCACCTCGAACGCGAGGCGCGGCTCGCCGATCGGATGCGTGGACCCGGCGTGATCCGCGTGCTCGACGCGGATCCCGAGGAAGGCTGGCTCGCGCTCGAGTGGATCCCGCGGGGCTCGGTGCGCGACGTGCTTGCGCGGGGAGATCTCGCGGCGCTCGTCCCGATCGATCGCTGGGCGCTCCCGCTCGCCCGGGCGCTCGCGCGGCTGCACGCCGGAGGGTTCGTCCACGCGGACGTCAAGCCGGCGAACGTGCTCCTCCGGGACACCGGGGAGCCCTTGCTCGGCGACTTCGGCATCGCTCGTCCGCTCGGCGCCCGCGGGGAAGGCGGCAGCGCCGGATACGTCTCGCCCGAACGTATCGCCGGCCGAGCGAGCGACCCGCGCGACGACGTGTACGGCTACGGCCGCGTGCTCGAAGACGTGCTCCACAGGCTCGGGGAGCGGGGCATCGCCGCGGACGAGGCCGCGCGGTGGCGCGCCGTCGCCGACGTGTGCATCGGCCCGGACGAGCGCCGCCCGGCGAACGGCGCCGAGCTGGTCGGGCGTCTGCCCACGGCGCAGGCGTTCGGCCCGTGAGCCTCTCCGACTTCGGTGCGGCCCAGGATACCGGAAGCGCCTGGCCCTCGGGGGCTTGTCGTTCGCCGCGCTCTCCGTGCCCGAGGCCTGGTAGATTCCCGGATTCGATGAAGGCCCGCGGCCCGGGAGCAGCCTGATGCGCTTGGCGATCGTCGCGACGCCCTCGCTCCTCTCCGACATGCGCGCCCCGCCGGGCGCGCTCGACGGCGACATCCTCCGCTCGCGTCTTCCCCTGGAAGACACGGCGTTCGAGGTGGTGGACATCGATCCCCACGTGGATCTCGCCGAGCAGCTCGACACGCTCTTCAACGAGCGCAAGCCGGGCCCGGAGGACGAGATCCTCTTCTATGTCTCGAGCCCGGTCGCGGTCTCGGTCGACGGCGAGTTTTTCCTTTGCCTCGATCCCGAAAACCCGCAGACGGGCGATGCGCTCGCGGACGTGGTCGCCGTCTTTCACGATCACGTGTCGGGGCCCGTGCTCTTCGTGCTCGAGTGCCGCCACGCGCCCGCGCCCGCCGATCCGTTCCGCAGCGCGACCGTCGTGGCCGCCGCGAAGGATGCCGTGAGCCCGCAGCGCAGCGGGATCGAGCTTCTCATCGCGGCGCGGCCCTCGTCGCCCGCCATCGAGGAGCGGCCGTCGCCGTTCACGCGCGCGCTCATCAACGCGTTCGACGACGCGGACGCGGAGACGGGTCTGCTCGCGCGGATGCTCTACGAGCGCATCAAGGAAGGGCTCGTCGGCGTGGTGCCGTGCTTCGCGCACGCGCGCGGCTGGACGCCGTTCGCGCTCATCCCGGTGCCCGTCGGATCGGCGATCTGGAAAGACGCGGGCGTGCCGGCGATGGCGGACGCGCCCGCGACGCTCGACGCGGAAGCGCTGGCGCTCGGCGAGCGCCTCGAAGAGGTGACGCTCGAATCGGAGGCGGCCGAGGCGCTGCTCGGATCTCTCGGCAAGCCGCTCGCGCGCTCCGTGCGCGTCGAGGCCATCGATGCGCCGCCGCTCCGGGAGATCTCACCGGAGAACATGCCGTCGAGCGTGGACGTCGTGCTCGACGACGGCGCGTTCGGCGAGGGCGGGCCCGCGACGACGTTGCGCTCGCGCATCATGCCGAGCTCGACGTCGCCCGAGGCCAAGGCAGCCGAGCCCGCGCCGGAGATCGCGCCGGAGCCCGCGGCGGAGGTCGCGCCGGAGATCGCGCCGGAACCTGCGCCGGAGATCGCGCCCGAACCTGCGCCGATCCTCCAGGCGAGCGAGCCCTCTGCGGCGTACGTGGCGACGACGTTGCCCGAGGATCGCTCGTTCACGCGCCCCGAAGCGTCGGTCCCTCGCGTCATCATCCAGGAGCCTTCGCCGCCATCGGTCGCGCCCGCGACGACGCCGAGCCCGCAGGCCGATGAGATCACGCCTGCGCCTGCGCCGCGCATCACCGTCGTGCCGGCGATCCCCGAGCCTTCGGCGACCACGGTCGCGTCGCCTCGCATCTCCTCGCCGCCGGACGCGCCGACCACGTCGACGAATGCTTCGCCTGCGCCCGAGACGCCGCCGGCGGTGGAGACGTCGCCCGCGGTGCGCCATCGCGACGCGGGCGACGCGATGCTCGCCTCCAGGGATCACGAGGGCGCGCTCGCCGAGTATCGAAAGGCGCTCGGCCACCTCGCGCCCGGCGACACCGAGGAGCGCGCCGAGCTCTACGTTCGCCTCGCGACCGCGAAGTGGAGCCAGGAGAAGCGCAAGGAAGCGATCTCGAACCTCGACAAGGCGCTCACGCTGCGCCCCGAGTACCGCCCCGCGCTCGAAGCGCTCGTCGTGCTCAACGTGGCCGAGCGTGATTTCCGCGCCGTCCACGCCGCCGAGGAGCGCCTGCTCGCGACGCTCACGAGCCAGACCGAGCGCTTCGAGCACCTGATGGAGTTCGGCGAGCGCTGGGAGAGCATCGGCTCCGATTCCGCGCGTGCACGCTCGTCGTTCGAGCGCGCCCGCGACATCCGCCCCGAGGATCTCGTGGTGCTCGGCAAGCTCCGCCGCCTGTACGAGCACACGAGCGAGATCGACAAGGCGATCGAGACCCGCCGCCGCATCGCGGAGCTCACGCCGGTCCCGCGCGATCGCGCCGCGACGTACCTCGAGCTCGCGACGTATTGCCAGGACATCGGCCGCGACGAGCTCGCGATCGAGATGCTCGAGCTCGCGATCGACAGCGACTCCAGCATGCTCGAGCCGCTCGACACCCTCGCGCGGATCCTCTCGGAGCGGCAGGAGTGGAGCCAGCTCGAAGCGATCTACCGGCGCGCGCTTTCCCGCCTCGATCGGCTGCCGCAGGGCGAGGCGCGGCGCCGCGCGGCGTGGGAGATCGGGCGTCGCCTCGGGCTCCTCTTCCGCGATCATCTGGAGGATCCGCTCGTCGCGCTCGCCTACTTCGAGCGCTCGGTCGACGAGCGGCCCGACGATCTCGGCGGCCACCTCGTCGTCGCGGATCTCGCGCGCACGATCGGCCGGCACGAGCGCGCGCTCGTCCACCTGCGCGACGCGGCGAAGCTCGATCCGCAGCGCGCTCAGTCCTTCCACGACATCTTCGACGTCGCGCAGAAGCTCCGGCAGCCGGACGTCGCGTTCGCCGCGTCGGTCGTCACCGCGCACCTCGGCGTCGCCGAGTCGCGCGAGCGCTTCCTCTACGACGAGCACAAGCCGAACGGCGTGCCGCGCTTCCTGAGCGCGATGCCCGCCGAGGGCTGGGATCTCTTGCGGGACGAGCGAAGGGACACGCTCACCGAAGGCGTACTCGAAGCGATCGCGGGCGCCGCGATCGCCGCGCGTCTCGAACAGCTCGCCGATGAAGGAAGGCTCCCGGCGCTCGATCCGTCGCAGAAGCAGGACCTTCAGCGCAGCACGATCTCGATCGTGCGCTCGTTCGCCTGGGGTAGCCATTTCCTCGGCGTGACGCCGCCCGACGTGTACGTGCGCGAGGACGCCGCCGTGAGCCTCGTGGCCATCCCCGCGGCGGACGCCACGGTCCTCGCGGGTCAACACGCGCTGCGCGGCCGCACGCTCGCGGAGCTCGCGTTCCTCGTGGGCCGGCACCTCACGTACCACGTGGGCCACCACCGGCTCCTGCTCTTTTATCCGTCGCTCGAAGAGCTCAGCGCGTGTTTCGTCACCGCCATCGCGATCGCACTGCCGAACGAGCCGATTCCCGCGAAGGTCCGCGACGTCGTGCTCGCGTTCAAGCCGCACTTCGAAGCGCACCTCGACGAGGAGCAACGCAAGGCGCTGGAAGAAGCCGTCTCCGCGTTCGCCGCCGCGAGCGTTCGTCCAGACCTACCGCGCTGGGCCGCGGCCGTGGAGCGATGCGCGACGCGCGCGGGCTACCTGCTCTGCGGCAGTCTCGACGTGGTCGCGACGCTGCTCCGCGCCGAGCCGCGCGGCGCGCTCGACGCGGAGACGAAGATCGCCGATCTGCTCGGGTTCACGGTCTCCGAGGGGCACGCCACGCTGCGCGAGGCGATGGGGATCTCGGTACAGCCTTAGCGGTGGGGGGCGCGAGGCGCGCGCACCCCACGCGCTATGGGCGGGAGGGAATTACTCCTTGCCCTTGAGGTACGCGAAGTACGCGTCGTGGCTCGGCGCGCGGCCGAGGAAGCGCGAGATCATCGTCCGCTCGTCCTCGCCGCCGCCCTTCGACAGCACCTCGGTCCGCCATGCCTCGGCCGTCGCCGTGTTGAGCAGGCCTTCCTTGCGGAAGCGCGTCAGCACGTCGCGCGACAGGCTCAGCGCCCACTGGTAGCCGTAGTAGCCGGCGTCATAGCCGATGAGGTGCCCGAAGCTCGACTGGAAGTGCGTCCCCTTCACGTACGGGAACACGTCCACCTTGCCTTGCACCTCCTCGACGACCTTCGTCGTATCGAACGGCGTCGCGCGGGCGTGGAGCTCCTGATCCAGCGAAGCGAGGAAGAGCTGCCTTTGCGTCGCGAGCGCGAGCCCGAACGTGCGCGCCTTCGTCATCGCCGCGAAGAGCGCGTCCGGGATCTTCTCGCCCGTCTTGTAGTGCCGCGCGAACGTGTCGAGCACCTCGCGCGACCACGCCCACTCCTCGAACATCTGCGACGGCGCCTCCACGAAGTCGCGCACCGCGTTCGAGCCCGAGTACGTCGCGAGCTCCGAGCGCGTGAGGAGCTGATGCAGCACGTGGCCGAACTCGTGGAAGAACGTCGTCACCTCCTCGTGCGACATCAGGCCCGGCTGGCTGCCCTCCGACTTCGGGAAGTTGCACACGAGCGCGGCCATCGGCTGTTGCCACGTCCCGTCGGGCAGGCGCTTCGCCGTGCGCACGCCGAACATCGCCGCGTGCTTGTACTTGTCGGCCCGCGCGTAGAGATCGAGATAGAACTTCCCGATCTTCTCGCCCTTCGACCACACCTCGTACGCCGTCACGTCTGGGTGCCACGCGGCGGCCGGCACCTCGCGGTACTCGAGCCCGTACATCCGCGCGGTGATGTCGAGCAGGCCCTTCTTCACCGCGCCGATCTCGAAGTACTCGGCGAGCGCCTGCGAGTCGAAGTTGTACTTGGCCTTCCGGACCTTGTCCTCGAGGTAGTACCGATCCCCCGGATAGAGGACGTCCGTCTTCTTCCCGCCGAGCCGCACGTGCTCCTTGCGCAGCTCCTCGAGCTCGCCCTTCACCGGGTCCTTCAGCGCGGCCGAGAGGTTGTCGAGGAACTCGCGGACGTTCTTCCGGCTCTTCGCCATGCGCGGCTCGATCGCGTAGTCCGCCCACGTCTCGTAGCCGAGCAGCTTCGCCTTCTCGGTCCTCCGCGCGAGCAGCTCTTCGAGCAGCCGGACGTTCTGCTTGCCCCCGCGGTTCGTGAACTTCACGTAGAGCTCGAGCGCGAGCTTGCGGTTCTTCGCGTACGTGATGAACGGGAAGTAGTCCGGGTAGTCCGTCGAGATGCGGACCTTGTTCTTGTCGTTCGGCTTGTGGCTCGCGACGTACTCCTTCGGCAGGCCTTCGAGCTCCTTCGGATCGACCTCGATCCACTCCGTCGAAGCGCCGATGTTCGACATGAACTCCTGGCCCTTCTTCGTGATCTCGGCGTTGAGCTCGCGCAGGCGCGCCTGCTTCTCCGCGGGTAGCTCGAGCCCGTTGCGCCGGAAGTCACGCAGCACGTCCGCGAGCAGGCGCGCGCGCTCGCCTTCGAGCTTCTCGCCCTTCTTCGCGTAGGCCTGGATCACCGCGGCCACGTCCGCGTCGAGCCAGAGCGATGTCTGGAAGGCGTCCGTCTTCGGCTCGCAGGCCTTCGCCGCCTCGCGCACCGCCGCTTCCGGGTGCGCCACGCCCATCAGGTACGGGAACTCGCCGGCACTCGCGAGCTCGAGGATCACGTCGTCGAAGCGGCCCACCGTCGACGCGAACGTGAGCTTGTCCGCCGGCGCGCCTTTCAGCGCCTTGATGTCGTTGACGAGGCCCTTTGCCTTCGCGAGGTGCTCGTCGCAGAGCTTGCGCGCGCCGTCCGGCGTCATGCCGATCGCCACCGGATCGAATGCGGCCTTCGCGGCGGGCGCGGGCGGCGGATCCGCGGGCTTTTCTGTCGTCGCTGTGAAGCTCGTCTTGACCGTGTCCGCGTCGGTGTTCGGCGGCGTCACGGGCTCGGGCGTCGAGCCACCGCAGGCGAGGAGGGCGAGAGCGAGCGAGACCAGGGCGAAGCTCGGGGTACGCATCGGAGCGCCCGTATACCACTCGGCGCGCTCTGCCAAAACCCGCCTGCGTTATCCTCGACGCATGCGCCTTTCGACTCTTTTCGCCCTTGTCCTGACCTTCGTGATCTCCGGCTGCGGTGACCGTTCACCCGAGGACAGTTGCGCCGTCATTTGCCAGAAAAACGCGCTCTGCCAGCCCGGCGCGAGCGAGTCGCTCTGCAAGTCGACGTGCGTCGAGCTCGCGGCCGAAGACTCGGCCTACGCCGCGTCCATCTCCACCCAGGCCGACTGTTACGAGGAGCAAGCCTCGTACTACGAGGAGGAGAAGGGCGTGTGCGTCGCCATCGAGGGCGGCGCTTGTCAGGCCACGCCGCAGTGACGCGGCAACGCGTGTTTCACGGCTCGGACTGGAACGGGTAAGGCACGGCGCGCGGCGGCTCGAAGTTCTCTTTGATCACGCGCGGCGACGTCCAGCGCAGGAGGTTCAGCACGCTGCCGGCCTTGTCGTTCGTCCCCGAGGCGCGCCCGCCGCCGAACGGCTGCTGGCCGACCACCGCGCCCGTGGGTTTGTCGTTCACGTAGAAGTTCCCCGCTGCGCGCCGGAGCGCCTTGCTCGCCTTCTCGATGAACACCCGATCGCGTGCGAACACCGCGCCCGTCAGCGCGTACGGGCTCGTCTCGTCGCAGAGCGCGAGCGCCTCGTCCACCTTCGCATCCTCGTACGGCCACACCGTCAGCACCGGGCCGAAGAGCTCCGTCTCCATCAGCGAGTGCTTCGGATCGTCGGTCTCCATCACCGTCGGCTCGATGAAGAAGCCCTCCGTGTCGCTCCACTCGCCGCCGCAGATGAGCCGCGCGCGTCCGCCTTTCCGCGCTTCCTCCACCGCGCTCGTGATCCGCGCGTAAGCACGACCGTCGATCACTGCGCCCATGAAGTTGCGGAAGTCCGCGACGTCGCCGACGCGGATCATCCGCGTGAGCTCCACGATGCGCTCCTTCAGCGCCGGCCACATCGACTTCGGCACGTACGCGCGTGACGCCGCCGAGCACTTTTGCCCCTGGTACTCGAACGCGCCGCGCACGAGCGCGACCGCGAGCGCCGTCGGATCCGCGCTCGAATGCGCAAACACAAAATCCTTGCCGCCCGTCTCGCCCACGAGCCGCGGGTACGTCCGGTACCGATCGATGTTCTCGCCGATCTTGCGCCACATCCAACGGAACACCGGCGTCGAGCCCGTGAAGTGCACGCCGGCGAGGCTCGGATGCTCCAAAGCCGCCGTCGTGATCTCCGCCGGATCTCCCATCACGAGGTTGATCACGCCGTCGGGCAGACCCGCCTCGCGGAAGAGCGCCATGATCCAGTGCGCCGAGAGCAGCGCGTTCTGCGACGGCTTCCACACGACCGTGTTGCCCATGATCGCCGGCGCCGCGGGCAGGTTCGCCGCGATGGCCGTGAAGTTGAACGGCGTCGCCGCGAAGACGAAACCTTCGAGCGCGCGCGGCTCCATCACGTTCCACGTCCCCGGCGCGCTCTCGGGCTGCTCCGTCGCGATCTGCCGCGCGTAGGCCACGTTGAAGCGCAGGAAATCGATGAGCTCGCAGGCCGCGTCGATCTCGGCTTGATGCGCCGTCTTGCTCTGCCCGAGCATCGTCGCCGCGTTGAGCAGCGGCCGGTACCGCGTCGCGAGCAGCTCCGCCGCGCGCAGGAACACCGCCGCGCGCGCCGTCCACGGCAGCTCGCTCCACATCTGCGACGCGCCGAGCGCGGCCTCGATCGCCTCCTCCACGTCGCTGCGATTGCCGTCGTGGGCGCGCGCGAGGAGCAGGCTCCGCTTGTGCGGCGCGCGCACCTCGGTGAGACGGCCCGAGAAGACGTTGTTCGCGCCGATCACCATCGGGATCTCGAGCGTCTCGCCGGACATGCGCGCGAGTGCGGCCTTGAGCTCCGCGCGTTCGGCCGTACCGGGCGCATAAGAACGCACCGGCTCGTTGACGGGATGGGGCGTGTTCACGATCGCGGCCTGCATGGCGCGCGAGTCTACCACCGCGATCCGCGGTGGCGCTCCCGCGCCGTGCGCAGGTCCGTGCCGTCTTCCCAGGGCTCGCTATTCTCCCGTGGATGCAGATCCACCGGACTCCGCCCGAAGCGATCCTCGACCCGACCACCCAGAGGCCCCGGTTCGGCACGTACGCCGGGGGCCTGCCGCCCGTCGCCTTCGGGCCCGCCGCGAAGAACCCGCTCACCCGCGTGCGCCGCGAAAAGCGCTGGTTTTACGTGGCCCTCGCGTCCGACGAGCTCATCTGCGCGGCCGCGATCATCCGCCTCGGCTACGCCGCGAACACCTTCGCCTTCGTCGTGGATCGCCGCGAGGGCCGCGCGCTCGTCGACGAGACCAGCAAGGGCCCGCCGTTCAGCGCCTTCGTCGGCGATAGCGGCGGCGAGGGCTGCCTCGCCTCCTATCACCTCGGCGGCAATCACCTCTCCGTCTCGCGGCCCGTCGGCCAGAGCGATTACGTCATTGACGTACGCATGCAGGGCCTCGAGCTCCAGGCGCGGCTCGGCACGGCGACGGCGCCGCCTGCGCTCGGTGTCGTCGCTGCGCTGCGGGAAGGCCTCTTCTCGACCACGGAGAAACGCGCGCTCCTCACGGCATCGGGTTCGCTCGTCGCCGGGGGCCGGAAGTTCTCGCTCGACGGCGCGCTCGCCGGGTACGACTTCACGGCGGGCCTGCTCGAACGGCACACCGCGTGGCGATGGGGCTTCGGCCTCGGCCGCACCACCGAGGGCAGACCCGTCGCCTTGAACCTCACCGAGGGGTTCGTCGGCGATCGCGAGTGTGTCGTCTGGATCGACGGCGAGGTCGTGCCGCTCTCGGCCGTCCGATTTTCGTTTGACCGCGAACGACCTCTGTCGGGCTGGCAGGTCCGCGCGCCCGACGACAGCGTCGATCTCCACTTCACGCCGAGCGGCCTCCACACCGAGCGCCACGACCTCGGGATCGTCCGCTCGCGTTTCCTTCAGCTCGCCGGGGAGTTCTCGGGGCGCATCCTCGTCCCGGGGCGCGAGCCGATCACCGTCGATCGGCTCGCCGGGGTCACCGAGGATCAGGACACGTACTGGTGAGGAGCGTTGATGGCAGGGCGTGATCGAGGTCAGGAGACCTTCACGCCCTTGTCCTGAATGAGCTTGAAGAAGCCGGCTTCGTCGAGGAGCTGCGTCCCGTACTTCTTCGCCTTCTGTGCCTTGCTCGACGTCGAGTCGGCTTCGGCGCTGACGAGGTAGTTGAGCTCCTTCGTCACGCCCGAGAGCACGCGCCCGCCGTTCGCCTCCACGAGGTTCGTCATCTCGCCGCGCGGTCGGCTCAGCGCGCCCGTGAAGCAGAACGACATCCCCGCGAGCGGCCCCTCCTGCTCCTGCGTGACGGGCACGATGCCTTGCGCGATCAGCCGCTCGATCTCGGCTTTGCGTCCCTGGAGCCCGCGCACGATCATGCCGGCCTTGATCGGACCGAGCCCCGAGATCCCAGCGAGGTCCTGCTCCGTCGCCGCGAGCAGTTTTTCGATCGTCGTGTAGCCCGACGCCACGAGCAGCCGCGCGGTTTGGATCGCAAAACCCTCGATGCCGAGCGCCGCCAGGAACACGGGGAGCGTGAGCGGCAGCCGGCTCGTGAGCTCGTCGAGCACCTTCTTCGCGATCTTGTCGCCGCGCCGCTCGAGGTCCGCGATCTGCTTCGGCTTGAGCTTGTAGAGATCGCCCGGCTCCTTCACGAGCTTCGCCTCGACGAGCTGCTCGATCAGCTTGTCGCCCCACTCGAGCGCGCCGATCGCGTCGATCCAGTTGTGGATCCGGCCCTCGACGAGCGCAGGGCACTCCTGGTTGCGGCAGAGCAGGTACTCGCCGCTCGTCACGAGCTCGGCCGCGCAGCGACGACAGCGCGTCGGCGGCTGCTCCGTCTTGCCGCCCTTCTCGACGACCTCTTCGACGTACGGGATCACGTCGTTCCGGCGCGACACGAGCACCTCGTCGCCCACGCCGATCCCGAGCGCGCGCACGTTGCCCACGTTGTGCAGGCTCGCGCGCTGCACGGTCGCGCCCGCGAGCTCCACGGGCTCCACGATCGCGACAGGCGTCACGCGCCCGCTCGGCCCCGTGTCCCAGAGGATCTCCACGACCTTCGACACCTTCGCCTGCGACGCGAACTTGAACGCGGTGGCGCCGCGCGGCCTTCGGTTTAGCTCGCCGAGCACGGTCTGCGCCGCGATCGAGTTCGCGCGCACCACGAGCCCGTCGATCTCGTAGTCGAGCCCGGCGCGGATCTCCGACGAGTACTTCCGGTAGAGCCCGAGCACGTCCTTCAGCGTGCCCTTCGCGGTCCACGGCGTGCCGAAGCCCTGCTTGCGCAAGAACGTGATCTTCTGCTCCTCGGTCGTGACGTCGAGGTGATCGGCGACGTCGTAGAACAGCACCGTCAGGTGCTCGCAGCCCTGGCCATCGAAGCGCTTCGACGTGCCCGCGGCGGCGTTTCGCGGGTTCGCCACGCCCGGGAACGACTTCTTCATGTCCGAGAGCTTCAGGATGATCTCGCCGCGCACGCTGAGCGTGAGCTTCTCCTTCAGCTTCTGCGGCACGCCGCGCATGCGGGCCACGTTCGGCGAGATGCGCTCGCCCATGATCCCGTCGCCGCGCGTGATCGCGTCGGCGTACTTGCCGTCGCGGTAGATCACCTCGATCGAGATCCCGTCGAGCTTCTCCGCGACGAAGAGATCGTCCGAGATCGCCTTGCCGCCTTCCTTCACGACGAGCTCGTCGCAGCGCGCGGCCCAGGCTTCGAGCTCGCCCTCGTTCACGACCTTGTTCAGCGAGCCCATGGGGATCTCGTGCCGAGCCTTTTCCCACTCGGTCACGGTCACGGGCGTGCCGACGCGCGCCAGCACCGGGTGCGTCGGGTCGAGATCACGCAGCTCGTCTTCGAGCGCGTCGTAAGCGGCGTCCGAGATGTCGGGTTTGCCGGCGTAATAGCTCGAGCGGTAGCGCTCGATGCGCTCGGCGAGCTCGTCGATCCGCGCTCGCACGGCCGGATCCGGCTGTTTGTCCCAGCCGTGGTGCAGGTGCGTCATCCTCGTGTCCTCCCTCAAGTCGCTACGAACGTCACTCGAACACCACCTCGCCGCGCCGCGCGGCGGCGAGCATGTCGTCCATCCCCATCGCCAGCGGCGTGGGCAGCTCCTCGTCGCGGAAGAGCCGCGCCTCGCGGATCTCCAGCCGGTTCTTCGGCGGCCGACTCGGCACGCCCACGCGCGCGGACACCACGATCGTCACCGCATGAAACCGGATGTCTCGATCCGGCCGCGAAAACACGCCGACCATTGGACCGATCGTCACGTCATCGACCCCGGCCTCTTCATCGAGCTCCCGCACGACCGTGGTCCGCAGGGTCTCGCCCCACTCGACGGTGCCGCCGGGCAGCGCCCAGGTCCCCGTGTCTGCGCGGCGGATGAGCAGCCACCTCCCGTCGTCCGTTCGGGCGGCCACGGCCACGCCGACCACGGGCCGTTTGAGGAGGTGGCGCACGATCTCTTGCGCCACGCCGAGCACCGACCGCGGCAGGTACGAGAGGGGCCCCATGGGGCGCGCAGAATAGCGGCCCATCCGAGGCCGGGAAGGGGCATGCGCGAGCTCGGGTCGATTTCAGTGGACGGTCCGCGCGCTCGACACAGGCGACCCCGCGCGAGGTAGGCTTCCCCGCATGCGTGAGCCTCTCGTCGCCGCGGCGGTGCAGATGAACAGCCAGGCAGACCTCGCCGAGAACCTCGGCCGGGCTGGGCGCCTCGTGGCCGAGGCTGCTTCCCGCGGCGCGAAGGTCGTGCTCCTGCCCGAGAATTTCGCCTTCATGGGCGGCGAAGACGACGAGCGGCTGCGCGTCGCCGAGGATCTCGACGCGAAGGACGGCGGCCGAATCCGGGCGTTCCTCGCAGAGAACGCCACGAAATACGGCCTGTGGATCCTCGCGGGCGGCTTGCCCGAGCGCTCGTCCGATCCGAAGCGCGTCCACAACACCTGCGCCGCGGTCGCGCCTTCAGGCGAGATCGTCGCGCGGTACCGCAAGATGCACATGTTCGACGTCGAGGTCGGCGACGGCCAGCGGTACCGCGAGTCGGCCTCGTGCATGCCGGGCGACGAGCCCGTCGTCGTCGACGTCGCGGGCACGCGGATCGGCCTGTCGATCTGCTACGACCTGCGCTTCCCCGAGCTCTATCGCGAGCTCGTCTCGCGCGGCGCCGAGGTCCTCATCGTGCCAGCGGCATTCACGCTCGCGACGGGCAAGGATCACTGGCACGTGCTCCTCCGCGCGCGAGCGATCGAGGCGCAGTGCTACGTGATCGCGGCGGCGCAGTGGGGCAGCCATCCGAAGGGGCGCAGGACGTACGGCAAGTCATGCATCGTGGATCCCTGGGGCGAGGTCGTCGCGCAGGCTTCAGAGGGCGAGGGGATCGTCGTGGCGACGCTCGATCCAGCGTATCTCGCGCAGGTGCGGGCGAGCCTGCCGTCGCTCCAGCACCGGCGGATCGGGGGCGTTTCGCGGCAGACTTGAGGTGACTCCCAAAGTAGGGCTACCTTCCTGGATCGTGGGACGTCTTCGCCTTGGGTTCATGTTCGTGCCGCTCCTCGTGGGCTGCGCCGGTGGCAATGGTGGGCAACCCGTGGAAGGGCCCGCAACGGGCGCAGCGATCGAGGCGGACAAACCCGCCGAGCCCGAGCTCACAGGCGTGAAGAAGAAGCTTCAGGGGACCTGGGAGATCGTGCGGTACACATCGGATCACCCCATCCCAAACGAGGCGATGCCGCTGATGGCAGACCTCTTCGAGTCCCTGCGAATCCGCTTCGAGAAGGACGCGCAGAGCGTGCGAACCTCGAAGACGCCCGACGAAAGCGCGCCCTATCAAGTGGAAGGCGAGTCCGGAGACGCCTTCACGCTCCGAGCAAGCGGAGGCATGTTCGACGGCGCAAAGTGTCGCTTCCTCGGCCCCGACGAGTGGGAAGTGACCGATCGCGGCAAGACCTGGCCCGGCGTGAGCGTCCTTCGTCGCGCACCACGCTGAGCCAGCGACAACCGCTCCGCACAGCGGAGCCAGCGCCGCGCCACATCGTCCGCGCCGCAAGCCGTGAGCGGAGCGGGGCTTTGCCCCGCACCCCAGCAGGGGGCTGTCCGCCCCCTGCACCCCGGACCAGGCACGGCCTGGACCGAAGGCTTCGATACTGCGCGATGCGCAGTTTCTCCGACGGGCCCGTGGCAAGACCACGCGCGGCGTTGCCAAGCGAGACGGCGGCGCTGACCTATGTGCTGGGAACCTTGTCCCTGTCGACAGCGCGCATCGCGCGCTGTCGCCCCGAGTCCAGCGCTTGCGCTGGTCCGGGTCCAGGGGTGGACAACCCCTGGTCGGGGTCCGGGGTGAAACCCCGGCGACTACGTTGTATGGGGGAGTTGGCTCAGCGCTTCGACAGCAGTGCGCGCAGCTCGGCGGGCCTGCGGAAGCCGATGCGACGGGCGACATCGCCTTCGCTCATGCCGTCGGCGAGCAGCTCGCGGGCTTTCTGGGCGCGCACCTCATCGTAAAAGACGTGAGGAGAGCGACCGAAGGCGGCGCGGAATTGCCGGGCGAAGTGGAACTCTGACAGGTCGAGGTCGAGGGCGACCTCGTACGAGCGGATTCGTTGACCGGCTTCGGCTGCGGCCCGGATGCGCTCGCGTGCGACGCGCATGCGCTCGGGCGTGCTCTTCGGGATGATTTGCGACGGCTGCGGAGCGGGGATCTTCGGCAGCGTCTGCGTGATGGGGGCCTGACGCACCGCAAATGGCGGCATGGACGAGGCCGAGGGGATACGGGCGGCGGAGGGTGCGTTCAGCATCGTCAAAGGAAGCGCATCGCTCACGGGAACCTCTCCTTGCCACGGGGAATCTCGCCGCTGCATGCGGCGCCGTGACGGCATCTCGACGTTCTGCCTTTGCAACCCTCGGGCCGAAGGTCGTCACAGGGGGGGGCTGGTATCTAAATTTACCATACAGGCATACCAATCTCGGATGCGCATAATTGGGCTTGTGGGCTGGGTCCCTGGGTTGTGCAGTGATGGAGAGTGCAAATGTGCCGGGATTTTGCGCGGATCTGGCGGCTCTTCCGGCGCGTAGGGGGGCCCTCCGAGCATCGTTCCGACCCTTGCGCTGGTCGGCGCCCGGGCCTAACCCTGCGTATGAGCGGGCAGATCTCGTGTTGCGCCGAGTCTGCTCAACTCGCGCAGGATCGGCTCCGGATGATCGGGCGCGGCGCGGTGGCGCGGCTGCGTGGGGCCACGATTGCGCAAGTGGTGAATGCGGGTGATCCCGGACGCACCTCGGGTGCGTGGGGACGAACCGCGGACGTGAGGGGGGTAGGGGGGCGGGGGGCTCGGGATCAGACGTCGATTTCGGCGGTCTGGGCTCGGTCCATGATGAACCGGAAGCGGGCCGAGGCGTCTTTGCCCATGAGCTCGTTCAGGATGCGATCGGTCTCGAGCTCGCCTTCGATGACCACGCGCAGGGCGCGGCGGCGGCGGGGGTCGAGGGTCGTGGCCTTGAGGTCCTCGGCGGGCATCTCGCCGAGGCCCTTGAAGCGGGAGATTTCGGGCTTCTGGCCTTTGGGCAGCTTGACGAGGATGCGGTCGCGTTCTTTTTCGTCGAGGGCCCAGTGCGTCTCTTTGCCGGCGTCGATCCGGTAGAGCGGGGGTTGCGCGAGGTAGACGTGGCCGCCGCGGATGAGGCCCGGCAGGTGGCGGTAGAAGAACGTCAGGAGCAGCGTGGCGATGTGCTGGCCGTCGCTGTCGGCGTCCATCAGGAGGAAGATCCGGCCGTAACGGAGCTTCGAGGCGTCGAAGTCCTTGCCGAAGCCGCAGCCGAGCGCGCTGACGATGTCCTGGAGCTCCTTGTTCGAGAGCACCTTCGACGTCGAGGCTTGCTCGGCGTTCAGCACCTTGCCGCGCAGGGGCAGGATCGCCTGGGTGCGCCGGTCGCGGCCCTGTTTGGCGGAGCCGCCTGCGCTGTCGCCCTCGACGATGAAGAGCTCGCTTTCGTTCGGGTCGGTGGAGCTGCAGTCGGCGAGCTTGCCGGGGAGGTTCAGGCGGTGCGAGATGGCCGTCTTGCGGACGACCTGCTGCGTCGCCTCGCGGCGGGCTTCGCGGGCGCGGGCGGCCAGGATCGCGCGCATCACGATCGCCTCGCCGGCCGTGCCGTTCTCGAGCAGCCATTGCTCGAGCGCGGGGCGCACGATGCCTTCGACTGCGGGGCCGGCCTCGGGGTTGTTCAGCCGGTCCTTCGTTTGCCCCTGGAATTGCGGCTCCTGGATGTAGATCGACAGGAGGCCGACGATGCCCTCGCGGATGTCCTCGGCCGTGAGCGTCACGCCCTTCGGCTGGATCTTCTTCGCCTCGATGAAGGCGCGTACGGCCTTCACGATCGCGGTGTTGAAGCCGCTCTCGTGCGAGCCGCCGGTGTGCGTCGGGATGCCGTTCACGTAGGAGCGCACCGACTCGTCGGGCGACTCGGTCCAGAGCAGCGCGGCTTCGAGCCGCATGTCGCCGTCCTTCGCGACGTGGAACATCGACGCGTGCACCGCGGGCTTGCCTCGCTGCGTGACGAGCTTCGGCAGGTAGTCGGCGATCCCGTTCGGGTGCACGAGCTCGACGCTCTCGCCCGTCGCCTGATCCTTGAAGACGATGATCAGGCCGCCGTGCAGGTAGGCCTTCGCTTCGAGGCGCTCCCTGACGGTGTCTGCGTCGAACGATGCTTTGTCCCCAAAGATTTCCGGGTCGGGGCGGAAGTGCAGGATCGTCCCGTGTTTGCGGGTCGGGGCGCCGCGCTTCAGCTTGCCCGTGGGCGTGCCTCGGCTGAAGGCCTGCACGTGCTCGAAGCCGTCGCGCAGAACCTTCACCTCGAGCTCGACCGAGAGCGCGTTCACCACGCTCGAACCGACGCCGTGCAGGCCGCCGGAGACCTTGTAGTTCGAGCTCGCGAACTTGCCGCCGGCGTGCAGCGTGCAGAGGATGAGCTCGAGGGCGGGCTTGCCGTACTTCGGGTGCACGTCGACCGGAAAGCCGCGGCCGTCGTCGGCGATCGTGGCGCCGCGCCGATCGGCGTCGAGCGTCACCTCGATGCGCTTGGCGTGGCCGTTGATCGCCTCGTCGACCGCGTTGTCGACGATCTCCCAGAGCAGGTGGTGATAGCCGCGCGTGTCGGTCCCGCCGATGTACATCGCGGGGCGCTTGCGCACCGGCTCGAGGCCCTCGAGGACCTCGATGTCCTTCGCGGTGTAGCTCGATTTGGAGGTGGGCTGCGGGGTAGCGGTCGTTGCCATGGTCTAGCTCTCCTCCTCGGACGGTTTGCCGAGGACGGGCGTCGCGACGGGGGGCGGAACGAGCCGGACGACGCGGTCCTTCTTGGCGAAGACCTGCCGGCCGAACTCGCCACGCGCGCCGATCACGCTGTCGGGGACCAGGTTCGTCACCTTGCCCTTCTCGGTCTCGGCCTGGATGACCTCGCGATCGTCGAGCATCGCGCCGACGACGCGCTCGCCGTCGTCGAGCTTCATCACGATCGCGCCCTTGCCCGCGCCCGAGAGCACGCCGATCTCCTCGACGGGCACGCCGAGCGCGAAGCCGTTGCTCGCGACGCACACGATGGCGCGGCCGGCGCTCGGGAGCAGCACGGCGAGGATGTCGTCGCCCTCGTTGAGCTTCGCGAACTTGCGGCCCGCGCGGGTGCTCGGCTCGCGGTGCTGGCGGAGCGAGAAGCGGAAGCCCAGGCCTCCACGCGTGAGCGCGAGCGCGAAGGGCGGCTCGGGCTCGGCCGCGCCCTCGGTCGGCGCGGAGAGCTCCTCGCCGAGCGCGCGCGGATCGAGCGACATCATCGCGACCATCCGCTCGCCGTCCGCCAGCTTGAAGAGCTTCTGGACCGGGTCGCCGTACCCCGTCGAGGGCGGGATGTCGTGGATGCGGCAGACGTAGCAGGTGCCGAGGTTCGAGAAGAACGCGACGGCCGAGCGCGTCGAGCCCGCGACGGCCGCGAGCACGCTGTCGCCCTCGCGCAGGCGCGTCGCGGACGGGTCCTTGAGCTCGCGCACGCGCTTCACCCAACCCTGGGAGCTCAAAACGATGTTCGCGTCCTCGGCGACGATGAAGTCTTCGGCCTGGAACTCCGGCTCGTCGACCGCGCCCATGATCTTCGTGCGGCGGCGGTCGCCGTACTTCTCCTTCAACTGGGCGAGCTCGTCGCGCACGAGGTCCCAGCGCCGCGCGTCGCTCTTGAGCAGCGCGTCGAGGCGCTTGGCCTCCGTGCGTTTGTCCGCGAGCTCCTTGCGCACGACCTGGATCTCCAGCCGCGCGAGCCGGTAGAGGCGCAGCTCCAGGATCGCGTCCGTCTGCTCCTCCGACAGGTTGAAGCGCTTGATCAGCTTGCTCGCGGCGTCCGCCTTGCCTTCGCTCTTGCGGATGATCGCGATCACCTCGTCGAGCGCGTCGAAGACGATCTCGAGGCCCTCGAGGACGTGGATGCGCGCCTTGAGCTCGCCGAGATCGAACTCCAGCCGCCGCGTGACCGTCGAGTACCGGAACGTCAGGAACTGGTTCAGGATCTCGTCGAGCCCGAGGCGCTTCGGCGCGGAGACGTCGGGGTTGTCCGTGGGCACGAGGCAGGTGAGGTTCACCGGCACGTGCACCGCGAGCGGCGTGTGCTTGTAGAGGTACGCCATCACGAGCTGCGGATCGGTCCCGCGCTTCGTCTCCAGCACGATCCGCACGACGTCCGTCGACTCGTCGCGCACGTCGAGCAGCGGCGGCAGCTTCTTCGAGATGATCACCTCCGCGATCTTCTCGACGATCGCCTTGCGCTCGACGCCGTACGGGATCGACGTGACCACGAGGAACGAGGGCCCGCGCTTCGAGTCGTCGTCCTCGACCTTCCACTCGCCGCGCAGCTTCAGCGAACCCTGGCCCGTCGTGTAGACCGCCTCGAGCTCCTCCTTCGTCGCGTGGAGCTGGCCGCCCGTCGGGAAGTCCGGGCCCTTGATCTTCTTCAAGAGCCGGCTCACCGGCAGATCACGCTGGTTCGAGAGCTCGATGCAAGCGTCGAGCACCTCCGCGAGGTTGTGCGGCGGGATGCTCGTCGCCATGCCGACGGCGATGCCCTGCGAGCCGTTCACGAGCAGGTTCGGGAAGCGCGACGGCAGGATGACTGGCTCGCTCTTCGTGCCGTCGTAGTTCGGCCGCCACTCGACCGTGCGCTTGCCGAGCTCGCCGAGCAGCTCGAGCGCGAGCGGCCGCAGCTTCGCTTCGGTGTAACGCATCGCGGCGGGTGCATCGCCGTCGATCGAGCCGAAGTTGCCGTGGCCCGCGACGAGCGGCGCGCGCATCACGAAGTCCTGCGCGAGCCGGACCATCGCGTCGTAGATCGCGGTGTCGCCGTGCGGGTGGTACTTACCCATCACGTCGCCGACCACCGCCGCGCTCTTGCGGAAGCGCCCGTCGGGCGCGAGGTGCAGGTCGTGCAGCATCGCGTAGAGGATGCGGCGCTGCACGGGCTTCAGGCCGTCGCGCACGTCGGGCAGCGCGCGGGACGTGATGACGCTGAGCGCGTAGTTCAGGTACTTGCGCTGCGCCTCTTCCGCGAGCGACGTGTCGGGCACCGGAGGAGGCGGCGGCGGCTCGCTGCCGCCCGGGGTCTTGGGGGCGCGCCGAGGCCTCTTCTGACCACCCTCTCCATCGAGGGGAAACGGGACCTGCTGGGCAGGGGGCACGGGCGTTATCTCCAGGGGTGGGGAGGCAAGGCGCGGCCGCCTCGGCTCGCGCGCGCCCCCCAGAAATCGATGGTGTACCCGCGTTCAGTGGGCCGCAGGCAGGGGATGCCATTACCCACGGAGCGCCGATCGGTCAAGCCACGGCGGCACGGACGGGGCGGGCACGCCGGCCCTGAAACGCGTTCGTCCCGGGGGATTCTGCCGGCGAATCTGCGCCCCGTCCCCACGGATCCGGCCTCCCCCCGACGGACGCCCCTCGTCCCGGGCGCCCTACCGTCCACGCATGGACATGGAAAACCAACGTCTCTCACCTTGAGACCTCTGGCCCGCTGGGCTACGGGGAGGCGCCTCTTGTACACGACGCCCACGCCACCCAACCGCCTGACGAGCCGACTCCGGCTCCTGTGGACGAGCGCCCTTCTGGTCGTTTTCACGATCAGTGGGCTTTCGCCTCGGGTGGCCTTCGCGCAAGGAGGGCCGCCGGCAGGCGCAGCAGAGCCTCCGGCATCGAAGGAGGCGGCAGGACAAGGCGACGAAGAAGGCGCAGACGAAGGTGAGCCCTCGGCGCCGACAAACGGCGCTGCGACGCCTGGCGCGCGCCCGGAAGAGGCCGCTCAGCCGGTGCCGACGCTCGCGCCGACGGAGGCCGAGCTCGCGCGTGGCCAGCCCGTCGCGCGCGTGGTCATCGCGGGCAACCGTCGCATCTCCGCGGACGACATCCGCGCGTATCTCGGCACCGCGCGCGTGGGCAAACCCTTCACGCCGGAGGGCCTCTCGCGTGACGTGCGCGAGCTCTGGGACTCGGGCTTCTTCGAGGACGTCGAGGTCGACCTGACCCGCCGCGACGACGGAGTCCACCTCCGGATCCTCGTGCGCGAGCGTCCGAACATCAAGACGATCGAGTTCGACGGGAACCAGAACATCAGCGCGGAAGACCTCACGGAGGCGCTCAGCGTCGAGGTCAAGAGCGGCACGATCCTCAGCTACAACGCGATCCGACGCGGCATCCAGAAGCTGCGCGACAAGTACGCGGAGGAGGGCTACTTCCTCGCCGAGGTCTCGTACGAGACGGTCCCGCAGCGCGACAACGAGGTGCTGCTCCGCTTCAAGATCAAGGAGCACGAGCGGGTCACGGTCCGGCGCGTCACGTTCATCGGGAACAACAACATTCCCGACTCCGAGCTGCGCGAGGTGATGATCACCGGACAGGGCAGCTTCTTCGACTTCGGCACCGGCGGCGCGTTCCGGCAGGACGCGTTCGAGCGCGACGTCATCGTGCTCTCGGCGCTCTACTACGACCGCGGCTTCCTCTCGGTGCAGATCGCGACGCCGCGCGTGATGCTCACGCCGGATCGCACGGGCATCGAGGTGACGCTCACGATCAACGAGGGCCCGCGCTACAAGATCCGGCAGCTCCGCGTCTACGAGCGCGACGCCGAGGGCAAGGAGATCGAGCCCATCGGCGGACGAAGGCGCCTGCGCGAGATGATCCGCGCGAAGAGCGGCGACTGGTTCAACCGCGCCGAGCTCGCCGCGGACCTCGGCCAGATCCAGACGATGTACCGCGATCAGGGCTACGCGAACGTGGAAGCCCCGCCCGCGACCGACCTCGATCCGGAGCGACAAGAGGTCGACATCATCGTCGCGATCCGGCGCAACCAGCCGATCAAGATCGGGCGCATCGAGATCCGCGGCAACACGAAGACGCGCGACAAGGTCATCCGCCGCGAGATGGAGCTACTCGAGGAGCAGCTCTTCAGCGAGTCGAAGCTCGAGCGCAGCAAGCGTCGCATCACGATGCTCGGCTACTTCGAGCGCGTCGACATCTCGACCGAGCAGGGTGACGACGCCGAGCACATCAACGTCAACGTCGAGGTGGTGGAGAAGCCGACGGGCACCTTCCAGGTCGGCGCGGGCTTCTCCAGCATCGAGAACTTCATCGCGACGGCGCAGGTCCAGCAGCAGAACCTCTTCGGTCGCGGCCAGTCGCTCTCGCTGCAGGCGCAGATCTCGGGCCTCCGTCAGCTCATCGACGTCCGGTTCTTCGAGCCGTACCTCTTCGACACGCAGTTCTCCGCGGCGATCAGCGCTTACGATCAGCTCCGCGTCTACAACGACTTCTCGCAGACCTCGCTCGGCGGCGCGCTCACGATCGGCTACCCGATCATCCAGCCCGAGCTCCGCGCGTCGCTCACGTACACGCTCGAGTCGAACGAGATCTCCACGCAGACGACGTCGACGCTCTTCGGCACCGCCGCGTCGGTGAACTACTTCCAGAGCGTGCCGCTCGCGAACGTCTACAACGACGGCATCACGTCGAGCATCCGGCCGACGATCACCTACGACACCCGGAACAACCAGCTCTTCCCGTCGTCCGGTATCTTCCTGCAGGGCTCGGTCGAGCTCGCCTCGAAGTACATCGGCAGCGAGCAGCAGTTCGTACGGTTCCGGAACACCGCGCGCTTCTACTACCCGATCCGCGACTGGCTCGTCTTCAAGGTGAACAGCGAGTTCGGCGCGGTCACGAGCCCCTCGCCCGAGGGCGTGCCCATCTTCGCGCGCTTCTTCCTCGGCGGCATCCTCGACCTCCGCGGCTTCGTCCTGCGCAGCGTCGGCCCGCGTCTGACCCTGAACCAGACGCTCGATCCGAACGCGCGCCCCTTCGCGAACGGGACGAACATCGGCGGCAACCTGATGTACTACCAGAACGCCGAGCTCGAGTTCACGATCCTGGAGCAGGTCGGCATCCGCGGCGTCATCTTCACCGACCTCGGCAACGCCTGGAACCTCGAGCGCAACTACTGCGAGGCGAACCCGGCCTCGCCGTTCTCCGCGACGAACCCCTGCTTCACGCCGGACCAGCTCCTCAACGTCCGCACGTCCTGGGGCTTCGGCCTGCGCT
Organism: Polyangium sp. y55x31; assembly: GCF_029946505.1. Lineage (GTDB taxonomy): Bacteria > Myxococcota_A > Polyangia > Polyangiales > Polyangiaceae > Polyangium. The sequence continues at coordinate 304,278 of NZ_JARZHG010000002.1, read as the reverse complement.
GGTTCTCGCCGCTCGGCCCGCTGCGCTTCGAGTACGGCTTCCCGTTCAAGCCGCTGCCGTACGAGCAGTCGAGCCGCTTCGAGTTCACGATCGGCAACTTCTTCTGATGCATCGACCGCACGCGGTCGATGCACCCTCGGTCCAGGCCGTGCGTGCAAGGGGGGACAACCTTCAAAAATTTCCCCGCATCGACCGCGCTTCGCGCGGTCGATGCACCCTCGGTCCAGGCCGTGCCTGGTCCGGGTCCAGGGGTGGACAACCCCTGGTCGGGTCCGGGGTGAAACCCCGGCGCTACGCCGCGAGCGGACCTTCCCCCGCCCCAGACGGCCACAACGGCCTTTCCCGCGCCCTCCGGTTGCCCGTCCGCGTTCCTGTTGGTAGCTCCATGGACGATGCGCCCTAGCCCCGTCCAGTTCGCCCTGCCTCGCCCCGGCAAGGCCATCAGCGGGATGATGATCGTCATCACCGTCCTGTGGGTCGGCCTCGCGCTGAGCATCAACTGGGTGGAGGTCGGCTCGAGTGTCTTCCAGCTCATGGCCGGCTCGACACCAGGCGTGCTGCGCGGCCAGATCTGGCGCCTCTTCACGGCGCCGATCCTCCACGACCCGTCGAGCCCCGGGCACTTCCTCATGACCTTGCTCGGCCTCTACTTCCTCGCCCCCACGCTCGAGTCACGCTGGGGGGCGCGGCGGATGCTGATCTTCCTGTTCGGCGCGGCCGCGTTCGCGTTCGCCACCCAGGTCGCCGTGGGCGCGCTCGTGCCCAAGCTGAACCAGATGGTGTGGTTCGGCGGGCTCGGCATGGTCGAGGCCATCGCGGTCGCGTGGGCGTTGCAGAACCGCGACGCGCAGGTCCGCATGTTCTTCGTGCTGCCCGTATCGGCCGGCGGGATGGTCGCGATCATCTTCGTGCTCTCCGTGCTGAACGTGATCGCGCTCAACAACCACACGCCCGAGGGCCTCGTGACCCCGTTCGGCGGCATGCTGGCCGGCTGGCTCTTCGGCGACCGCTCGCCGCTCCGCCGGTTCTACCTGAAGCTGCGCCTGCGCCAGATCCAGGCGCAGACGGCCGCGCTCCGCGCAGAGGCCGCCGTGAAGGCCGAAGCCGCGCGTGCGCGTCGTGCTGCCGGGCCGCCGCTTCGCGTGATCGAGGGAGGGTCGAAGGCGCCGCCGAAGGACAAGCGGTACCTGAACTGACGCAGGTTCAGGGCACCACGTCTCGCCGGGGTTTCACCCCGGGCCCGACCAGGGGTTGTTCACCCCTGGACCCGAACCAGGCACGGCCTGGACCGAGGGTGCATCGACCGCGATGCGGTCGATGCAATTCAGTGGGCTGGGATCGTCGCGCACGTTCGCACGTCGGCGAGCGTCTTCGCGTGGCTGAGGCAGGAGAATTCGCCTGACGCGCGTGGCTTGCCGACGAGGTCGCGCTTGCAGTCCGTGACGAACGACTCCTCCAGTCGCTGACCTTCGCTCTTCACGACGGCCACGGCCTTCTCCGCGGACGGGCTCGCCGCCTCGGGGAACTTCGCCTCCGCCGTCCAGAGCGCGTGCAGGTGCTCGCCCACGGCCTTGCAGTCGTCCTCGGTCACGTTCCGCGCGCAGCCTGCCTGCGCGATCGACAGCACCAAAAGGACGAGGGGCGCTCCCCCCGCGATCCATCGCATCGGAGCACCCCTCGGTTCCATTCGTTCCCCCGTGACGACTAGCTGTCGATGAAGCTCTTGAGCTGCTTCGAGCGGCTCGGGTGGCGGAGCTTGCGCAGCGCCTTGGCCTCGATCTGCCGGATGCGCTCGCGGGTGACCTCGAAGTCCTGGCCGACCTCTTCGAGCGTGTGATCGCTCTTCTCGCCGATGCCGAAGCGCATGCGGAGAACCTTCTCCTCCCGCGGCGTGAGCGTCTTCAGCACCTTCCGCGTCTGCTCGGCGAGGTTCATGTTGATCACCGCCTCGGCGGGCGAGATCACGCTCTTGTCCTCGATGAAGTCGCCGAGATGCGAATCTTCCTCCTCGCCGATCGGGGTCTCGAGCGAGATGGGCTCCTTCGCGATTTTCAGGACCTTGCGGACCTTGTCGAGCGGCAGCTCCATCTTCTCGGCGATCTCCTCGGGCGTCGGCTCGCGGCCGTACTCCTGCACGAGGTAACGCGAGGTGCGGATGAGCTTGTTGATCGTCTCGATCATGTGGACCGGGATGCGGATGGTCCGGGCCTGATCGGCGATCGCGCGCGTGATGGCCTGCCGGATCCACCACGTCGCGTACGTCGAGAACTTGTAGCCGCGCTTGTACTCGAACTTGTCGACGGCCTTCATGAGGCCGATGTTCCCCTCCTGGATCAGGTCGAGGAACTGCAGGCCGCGGTTCGTGTACTTCTTCGCGATCGAGACGACGAGCCGGAGGTTTGCCTCGACGAGCTCGGCCTTGGCGCGCTCGGCCATGCGCTCGCCCTCGCGGATGCTCTCGTAGGTGCGGCGGATGGCCTCGACGTCGATGTTGAGCTCTTCCTCGACCTTCTTGAGCCCCTTCTGCGCGTTCTTCAGCGTGGACTCGAGATCGAGCAGATCCTCGCGCGAGACGTTCAGCTTCTTCGCGAGCCGCGCCTCGGCGAGCTTGTTGCCCTTCACCTTCGCGAGCTCGCGCCGGAGCTCGGCCTTGCTCATGCCCGTGCGCTTCTCGATCTCGGTCGCGCCGGCCTCGGCCTTCTCCACCTTCGAGATGAGGCCCTTCAACTTCTGCACGATCTTGTCGATCGTCTTCTTGTTGAGGCGCATCTCCTCGAGCGTCGTCACGAGCTCGCCCGTGGTCAGCACGACCTCGGCGTCGAGCTGCTTGCGACGGCTGTCAGTCTTGACCTCCTTGCGCTCCTCGAGCAGGTCCGCCTTCTTCTTGTCGAGGCGCTTGACCTTGTCGATGAGGCGGATGATGCGGCGATCGGCCTCCTCCTCGTCGAACTCCTGATCGTCGCTCTCGGCGTCCTTGATGAGCTCTTTGACGCGGATCTTGTGCTTCCGGAGCTTCTCGCCGAGATCGATGATCTCGCGCACGGCGATCGGCGAGTCGAGGATCGCGGCGTTGACCGTCTGCTCGCCCTGCTCGATGCGCTTGGCGATCTCGACCTCGCCCTCGCGCGTGAGGAGCGAGACGCTCCCCATCTTGCGCAGGTACATCCGGACGGGATCGTTCGACTTCGAATAATAGTCGACGTCCTCTTCCTCGCGGTCCTGCGTGACGACGAGCTTCTTGTCGCTCGCCTCCTCGTCCGCGATGCGCTTCGGCGCGATCTTCACCTGCGTCGCGCCGTCGACGATCTCGATGTCCTCGTCGCCGAGCGCGCCGACGACGTCGTCGAGTTGATCGGGCGAGACGTCCGCGGGCAGCGCGTCGTTCACCTCGTCATACGTGAGAAAGCCCTTCGTCTTGCCCGCATCGACGAGCTTCTCGAGCGCCTTGCGCGGATCCGACTTCCCCGCCCCATCCGGTGCCTGCGACTTCGTCCCGCGGTCCCCTCGCGCGCCTTGTGCGACTCCGCCGCCGCTTTTCCCCGCGCCCGATCCGCTTGCCCGACCCGCAGACTGCTTGGCCTTGCTCGCCATCCCATTCGCTCCACCGGGCCCACGTCGGGCCACGTGCTTCAAGGAACCACACCGAGAAAAAAACGTTCGTCACGCTCGCGCAGACTCATGCGCGCGCAAAAAACACGTCAGCCGAGCCCCAACTTGGCCTTGGCCTGACGCACCGCCTCACGAAGCAGCGCTGCCTCGCGCTCCACATCCCCCAGCGGCGCGACTCGTTGGAGCTCGTCCACCGTCGCGGCTTTCTCGCGTGACAAGCTCAAGCGTCTCAACTTCCCTGCGTTCTTTAAGAGCTCTTCCCTCGCCACATCGGCCGTCTCGAAGACGGGCGACGCGAGCCGTCCAGCCGCGAATGCTTGGATCGACGCCGGGATGTGCGCAAGAAATTCGTCGGGAATAAGTTGCGTTTCCGTCCCAAGGGACTGACGCACCGCGCCAGCGGCCAACGCGATGTCGCCATCCAGCACGTCGAGTGCCTCCATCACTTCAGGGTCGTCGAGCAGAACGGGATGGTCGAGAAGTGCACCCAGGATGTACTCCCCCACGTCTTGGACCTGGGCACGCGAACGCGCCCGGTGACCCGGCATCGTGGTCTCCGCTGCGCGCAGCTCGATGGGTTGTTCTGCGTCGTACCTCGTTGCCTGTTCGAGGAGCTGTTCGACTTGACGCAGATCGGCCGGGGCCGTGCCGCCCACGATGAGTTTCGACGACAGCCGATCGGCGTACGTCTTCAGCATGAGGCGCTTCACAGGGTCCTTTTGCTCCCCGAGTAAGTTCGCCACCGCACGCATGCGCGCGAGTTTGCCGTCGGTCGTGGCGTCGTTGAACGAGTCGTTCTGGAGCGCGTCCTCGATGAGGTGCTCGTAGAGCTCTTTCGCGCTCTTGAGGACGCTCTTCAGCGCGTCGGGGCCCTTGGTTCGTACGAGCTCGTCCGGATCGAGCTTCGCCGGGAGCGTCGCCGCGCGCGCTTCGAGGCCGCCTTCGTGGGCCGGGATGCGCGCAGCCCACGTGGCCTTGCGCCCGGCCGCGTCGCCGTCGAAGAGGATCGTGACGGTGGGCGCGAAGCGCTTGAGGAGCTTCGCCTGCGTCGTCGTGAACGCGGTGCCGAGCGGCGCGATCACGTTGCAGATGCCGCGCGCGTGAAGCGAAAGGACGTCGAAGTTTCCTTCGACGAGGATCGCCTGGCCGTCTTGGCGGATCGAGTGCCGCGCCTGGTGCAGCCCGAAGAGGTGCTCGCCCTTCGTGTAGATCGGCGACTCGGGGCTGTTCATGTACTTCGCCGGTGATTCGCCCGCCGTCGATGGTTGGAGCCCCAAGCGTCGCATCTCGTCGGGCGTGGGCTCGGGCAGGCTCCGGCCGCTGAAGGCGATCACGCGGCCTTGCACGTCCGTCACGGCGAACATGAGGCGATGCCGGAAGCGGTCGTAAAACCCGGTGCCCGTGCCACGCGCGACGAGCAGGCCCACCTTCTCGGCGAGGACCGGCGAGACGCCTTGCCGCTTGAGGAAGTTCGCGAGGCCGTCCCAGCCCGGCGGCGCGTAGCCCACGCGAAACGCTTGCAGCGCGTCGGCCACGGGGCCCGTCGCCTCGTGCGTGTCGAGCCCGCGCCGCGCGAGCTCGGCGAGCGCGTACGAGGCGAGGGGATGCGCGCTCGGACCACGCATGCTCTGCTCGAAGAACGTCGCCGCGAGGTGGCTCACGGCATACAGATCGTCACGCGCGCGCCGCGCCGCGTTCGCCTCGCGCCGCTCGGCTTCGGTCGCGGTCTCGATGATCTCCACGCCGCTCCGCTCGGCCAGCGCGCGCACCGCCTCGGCGAAGTTCATGCCCTCGACCTTCATGACGAAGTCGATGGCCGTGCCGCTCTCCTTGCAGCCGAAGCAGTGGAAGATGCCGCGCTCCGGGTTCACGTGGAAGCTCGGCGATTTTTCCTTGTGGAAGGGGCAGAGCCCGACGAACGACCGTCCGCGCCGGGTGAGACGAACGGTCTCGCCGACGAGCGATACGAGATCCGTGCGCTCTTTGACCCGCGCGATCGTATCGGCGTGAATCATCGTCCTACGCGATAAGGATAACGACAAACGCGCCGATCGTCCCGAGCCCTCGTCTCGAGATCGACCGGCGCGCTTGGTGTTCGTGACGCGCGTGATGCGCGTCCGGGCGTCAAGCCTCGGGGAAGGCGGAACCCGGCTTCTTGTGATCCGTGAGGCTCTCGTCGGGGGTCTGGCCCTCGATCATCTCCTCGACGGGCGGCGCTTCGGCGTGATCCACGAGGAAGCGCGTGTCTTCACGCACGAGCGGCAGCGGCGGATCGCCGATGAGCTCGAGCTGCGTGGCGAGCCACTGCTCCTCCTCGATGAGCGAGCGACGCTTCGGATCCGTGAGGTCGCCCTGCCAGTGGTCGAGCTCCGCGTCGACCTCCTTCAGGCGCAGGCGAACCCGGACGACGTCGACATCGTCCTTCTGGACGTACTTCTCCGTGAGGAGGAGCGCCTTGTCGCCCACGACCTCGACGAACCCGTGCGCGACGGCGAGGCGATGCTCCTTGCCGGCCTCGTGGTACGTGACGAGGCCGGTGCGGAGCGCTGCGAGCAGCGGCAGGTGGCCCGGCATCACGCCGAACTCACCCGCCACGCTCGGCGCGGTCACGTCCGTGACCTCCTTGCGCAGCGCGACGCCCGTGGGCGTCACGATCTCGAGCATGATGGTCTCGGCCATGATCAGGCCCGCTTGCCCTCGGCTCGCGCCTTCACCTCGTCGATGCCGCCGGCCATGTAGAAGTCCTGCTCGGCCACGTGATCGAGCTTGCCGTCGATGATCTCCTCGAAGCCCGAGATCGTGTCCTTCAGGCTCACGAGCTTGCCGGCGCGACCGGTGAACTGCGCGGCGACGAAGAACGGCTGCGAGAGGAACTGCTGGATCTTGCGGGCGCGCTGCACGACGAGCTTGTCGTCCTCGCTGAGCTCGTCCATGCCGAGGATGGCGATGATGTCCTGCAGGTCCTTGTAGCGCTGCAGGGTCTGCTGCACGCGGCGCGCGATCGTGTAGTGCTTCTGGCCGACGATCTGCGGGTCGAGCATCGTCGAGCTCGAGTCGAGCGGATCGACGGCCGGGTAGATGCCGAGCTCGCTGATCGCGCGCGAGAGAACGGTCGTCGCGTCGAGGTGGGCGAAGGCCGTCGCGGGCGCGGGGTCCGTGAGGTCGTCGGCGGGGACGTAGATCGCCTGCACGCTGGTGACCGAGCCCTTCGTCGTCGACGTGATGCGCTCCTGGAGCGCGCCCATCTCCGTCGCGAGCGTGGGCTGGTAACCGACGGCGCTCGGGATACGGCCGAGGAGCGCGGACACCTCGGAGCCGGCCTGCGTGAACCGGAAGATGTTGTCGACGAAGAGGAGCACGTCCTGGCCCTCTTCATCGCGGAAGTACTCGGCGACCGTGAGCGCCGAGAGCGCGACGCGGGCACGCGCGCCGGGCGGCTCGTTCATCTGGCCGTAGATCAGCGCGGCCTTCGAGATGACGGGCGCGCCGGACTCGAGCTTCGACTCGCTCATCTCGAGCAGAAGGTCGTTGCCCTCGCGCGTCCGCTCACCGACGCCCGCGAAGACCGACACGCCGCCGTGCGCCTTCGCGACGTTGTTGATGAGCTCCATGATGAGAACGGTCTTGCCGACGCCGGCGCCGCCGAACAGGCCGATCTTGCCGCCCTTGCGGTAGGGCGCGAGCAGGTCGATGACCTTGATCCCCGTCTCGAAGATCTCGACCTTCGTCGACTGATCGACGAACTTCGGCGGATCCTTGTGGATGGGCGCGAACTTCTCCGCGTTCACCGGCCCCGCCTCGTCCACGGGCGCGCCGACGACGTTCAGGATGCGACCGAGGCAAGCCGGGCCGACCGGCATCATGATCGGCTTGCCCGTGTCGCGGACGTCCATGCCCCGCACGAGGCCGTCCGTCGTATCCATGGCGATCGCACGCACCGTCGACTCGCCGAGGTGCTGCGCCACTTCGAGCGTGAGGTTGTCGGCCTCGCCCGAGATGCTCGGGTTCGAGACCTTGAGTGCATTCAAAATCTTCGGAAGCTGGCCCGCCGGAAAGTCGACGTCGACGACGGGGCCGATGACCTGGGTAATCTTTCCAACCGACATGGGGCGGGGCTCCTCCAGCGAATCGCCATGACGACGAACGCGCGCGGCCACTACCACGGCCATCGTGGACTGTCGAGGGGTCCGGAGCGGATGAACAGGGGTTTCTAACCCTTCATCGCCGCAATCCGGGCGAAATCCTCGACCGCCAGCGTTTCACCACGCACGTCGAGCGAGATCCCGGCTTCCCGGGCGCGCGCTTCGAGCTCGTCCTTGGACCAACCGAAGAGCCCGCGCCAGGCATTTCGCAGGGTTTTTCGCCGCGCGCCGAACGCCGCACGAACGGCCTCGCGAAACGCTTCGGTCTCGGCAGCGCGCGGCGGCCTGTGCGGCGAGAGGACGACGACCGCGGAGTCGACGTCCGGGCGCGGGTAAAACGCGCCGCCACGCACGGTGAGCAGGCGCTTCACGTCGAAGGCAGCCTGCATGAAGACCGTGAGCGCGCCGTAGGTCTTCGAGCCCGGCGCCGCGACGAGCCGATCGGCGACCTCGGCCTGCACCATGAACACCGCGCGATCGACACGATCGGCGAGCACGGTCGCCCGCTCGAGGAGCGCGCCCGTGATCTGATAGGGCAGGTTGCCCGCGATCACGTGCGGGCGCGGGCCGACGAGCTCGGCCGCCCAGTCGACGGCGAGCGCGTCGGCTTCGAGGATCGAGAGGCGACCTTCGGCGATCGGCGCTTCGAGCTCGGCCGAGAGGAGCGGGACGAGATCTCGGTCGCGCTCGATCGCCACGATTTTCGCGGCGCGTTCGAGCAAGGGACGCGTGAGCGCGCCGAGGCCGGGGCCGATCTCGAGCACGGTGCCGCCCGGCGGCGTGGTCGCGGCTTCGGCGATCGCGCGGCATGCGGAGATGTCGACCAGGAAGTTCTGGCCGAACCTCTTCTTGGGCGAGAGGCCGCGCGAGCGGAGGCGTTCGGCGATCGACATGGCAGGTTCGTGATCTCGGGGAGGGTTCGTTGGTGTTCCAACCGATGCGCGGACGTGGCGACGTACCGTTCAGGTCGCCTTGGGGTCCGCGGCGTCGGGGCGCTTCGTCGTCGTGGCGCGGATCTTCGTGACGCGCACGCCGAGGCGACGGAGCACGGCCTCGCTTCGGCTGACGGCGACACGCGTGCGGACGAGCACGGCCTCGGCGGCGACCCCGGCGGCCTCTTCCCACGCGGCCCGACGTGTTCCTTCGGTGACCTCCTCCGAGGGCGAACCGTCCGCGCGCGTCGGCGGATCCCAGGGCGGGAGCAGGCCCGGATCGAACTGCGGCATCGACCAGGTGACGGAGGCCGAGTGACGCGCGAGCCGGCGCAGGGCGTCCATGACGGGTTTTTCCTGCGCGATCTCGGAGGGCGCGGGCGCGACGACGTGCACGACGCTCGGCTTGGGCTTGCTCTTGACGACCTGCGAGAGGACCTCGGCGAGCATGAAGCCGGCCTCGTGGCGCTCGGCCTCCGCGCGGGCAGGCGACTCGATGCCGTAGGCCGCGAGGTAGCGGCGGAGCGTGCGCTCGCGCGGGCTACGGCCTTCGGGCGGAGGAGGCGCGAAGGGAGCGCGGGGACGAACGGCGTCGGCGCGCGACGCGAGCCGGTCGAGATCGCCGCGGCGTAGATCCGAGAGCCCTCGCGCGTCGAGCGGGCGGAGGTGCTCGAGGACCCGCACGGCCACGTCGGCTTCGTCGAGATCACTACGCGAGGCGTCGTGCGTGCCCGTGGCCGTGACGAGCAGGTGCGCGAGCTTCTGCCCGTGCGCCGGTCCCTGGTCGGGCAGGACGAACGCGCGCACGGTCGATGCGTAGATCGCGAGCCCGACGCGATCGCCGCGCGAGAGGTACCGCGCGCAGATCGACGCGGCCTCGTCGATCGCGAGATCGAGCGGCGCGCGCCCGAGCGGGCCGGCCCAGAGCTCCACCGAGGCGTCGAGCACGACCCACACGACGTCACGCTCCTCGCGTTCGAACTCGCGCGCGAGCAGGATCCCGCGCCGCGCGCTCGCCTTCCACGCGATGCGCCGGAACGGATCCCCCGGCCGGTGCTCGCGCAGCTCGCGCAGATCGCTGCCCTCGCCGCGGGCACGACCCGGGCGACCGCTCGACGCGAGCAGCTTGCTCCGGCCACCGCGCGGGGAGGGGAGCCACGCCGCGAACGGACGCGGCAGGACCTCGACGCCGAAAGGATTCGCGAAGGTGAGAGGAACCTCGAAGAGGCCGGGCGCGCCGTGCACTTCGAGCGCGAGTCCGTGCACGCCGTGTTGCCCCACGCGCGGCGCGTGCACCGAGACTTTCACTTTGAGCCGCCCGGAGGCCATGACCTCGCCCGCGGAGGGCTCGATCGTGATCTGGAGCTGCGACGAGGCGATGGGCCGGAGGCGCACGTACCGCGCGGCGAGGGTGTCGCGGTTGCGCACCTCGGCTTCGATCTCGATCGTGCTGCCGCGGCCCGTGCGCACGACGCGGCGCGGACCGCTCCAGAGCATCTCGAAGCCGGCGGCGCGGATGCGCGAGACGGAGACGAGCGTGACCGCGCGGGCGAGCGCCATCGCGAGCAGCATCGCTCCTCCCCACCCGACGATGGCGGGCTCGCGCGCGACGAGGCCGACGCCCGCGACCGAGATCGCGGCGATGCTGAGGTGGGCCGCCGTTCGCGTGGGAAAGAGCTGCATCGCTAGACCGGCCGCACCGCGCGCCGGTAGGCCACGCGCTGCACGGCGTCCTCCACGACCGCGTCCCGAGCGCGCGCGTCGCCCTCGGCCTCGGGCACGAGCACGAGCCTGTGCGAGAGCACCGCCGTCGCGACGCCACGCACGTCGTCCGGCGTGACGAACGGACGACCCGCGATCACCGCAGCGCTCTTCGCGGCTTGCACGAGCCCGAGCGTCGCGCGCGGCGATGCGCCGAGCAGCACGCGCGCGTGCGAGCGGGTGAACGTCGTGAGGCCGACGGCGTACTCGTAGAGATCGTCCTCCACGTGGATCCGCCGCGCGATGCTCTGGAGCGAGAGCAGCTCCTCCACGCTGAGCACCGAGCGTGCGCGCGGCGGCTCGGCGTTGTGCGCGCGGAGCATCGCGACCTCGTCCTTCGCGTTCGGGTAGCCGATGGCGACGCGCACGAGGAAGCGATCGATCTGCGCCTCGGGCAGCGGGTAGGTGCCTTCGAGATCGATCGGGTTCTGCGTCGCGAGCACCATGAACGGCGCGGGCAGCTCGAACCTGTCGCCCTCGATCGTCACCTGCCGCTCCTGCATCGCTTCGAGCAGCGCGGACTGCGTCTTCGCGGGGGCGCGGTTGATCTCGTCGGCGAGCACCACGTTCGCGAAGATCGGCCCCGGCCGGAGCGAGAACGTGCCCTCCTTCGGCGAGAGCACGTACGTGCCGGTGATGTCGGCGGGCAGGAGATCCGGCGTGAACTGGATGCGGCGCACCGAGGCGCCGAGCGCCGACGCGTACGCCTTCACGAGCGTCGTCTTGGCGACGCCGGGCACGCCCTCGAGGAGCACGTGGCCCTGCGCGAGCAGCGCGGTGAGCATGAGATCCACGGTGCGCGAGGGACCGATGTAGACGCGCGTGATCTCCCGGCGGAGCGCGTCCAGCCGCTCTTTGGCGGCGGCGATCTCCTCGATGGCGACGGCCTGGGTCAAGTGGCGCTCTCCTCTGCGGGTGCGGGCGGGCTCGGGGTTCGTGAGGGGTCGCTCGTCGGGCTCGTTCCCGCCGGGCGATCGGACGTCTTTTCGCCGTTCGCGGCGCCGTGGCCGAGCGGCTCGGGCGTGATCGCGCCCGCCCGTTCGAGCACGTTCCTCACGACGGCGGCCGCGTGCCGGAGCGCCGCGCGGGGCACGCGGACCGGCTTGCCCGCGACGACGGAGGCTTCGGCTTTTTGCATCACGGCGAGGACCTCTTTCAAGGCCGAGCGGCCACGCTCGTCAAGGCCTCCCGCGCGCTCGGCCGCAGAAATCACCGCGTCCGCCGACGGATCGAGGGGCGCGCCGAGCTTGTGCGAGAGCGCCTCGACGAGCGCGCTCTTCAGCTCGAGCAGGAGCAGCCCCGGCGGCGAGGACGGGGCCGAGAGCAACGCGAAGCGCCCGGCCACGCCTCCCTGCGCGACGAGCGGCACGGGTCGCGCGAAGCGTGGTTGCGGGCTCTTGTACGGGCGCCCCGCGGCACGCGCCACCCACGCAGCCACACCGACCACCGCGAGCAGCGCGAGCAGCCAGTGCGCCCAGGTCGGCAGCCCGTTTTGGCGCGCCTCCGCGAGCGCGTCGCCGATCGAGCGGAGCTGCCCCTCGATGTCCTTGCGCAGCGTCGACTTGCCGCCGAACGAGCCCTCCTCGGAGAAGCGGTTGGCGACGATGAAGAGGCGGCCGCTTTGCCGTTCGCCGCCGTCTTCGTCGACGAGGTAGTGCGTGAGCCCCACGGCGAACGAGCGGTTGCCGGGGTAGCGCAGCATCTGGTTCATGAGGCCCGAGGGGTCGCTCAGCGCGAAGAGCCGGCCCTTGCCGACCTGGCCCGCGACCGCGACGATCGTCGGGGGCTCGCCGACGGCGCGCACCTCGAGCACGGGCGAGAGGTTCGGGTGGCGGAGCCCCGTCGCGTGGTTCGTGACGAACTGCTGCACGTTCGCCACCACCGGATGCGGGCCCGTGAGTTGCCCCTTGTCACCGGTGAGCACGGGCTCGGCGATCGCGAGCTGGGGGTTGTTGCGCAGCGCTGCCACGGGGCGCGAGGGCAGCGACGTCCGCTCGATGTGGAAGCGCCGCAGCGTCTCCTCGCCCCGGCCGTAGTCGTCCACGATCGCCAGGCGCCCGCCGGCCTTCATGAAGGCCGCCGTTTCTTCGGGATCCATGCTCTGGAGCGGGTGCAAGACGAGCACACCGTCGTTCGGCGTGACCTCGTTCCAGTCGAGCACGGCGACGGCCTTGACGCGCCCGTCGCCGAGCTCGTTCACCGCGAGCACGTAGAGCTCCGAGCAGCCTTCCCACGTCGTGTCCGCGACGTCGAACGCGGCGGCGCGTGCGTCCACGGAGGCGAGCGTGATGCCGAGCGCTGCGCAGATCACAAGGGAACGGCGCGCCTGCTTCGCCGTGCCCCGCGTGCGCGCCCGGGGCTCCGGCGACGAGGACGAAGCTCGAGAGGCCCGCGCTGCATGGCGCTCTAGCTCCGGCGATCTCACGCCATCCTGCGTCATAGAGGCGGCGAGCATATCACCGTCGTCCCGGGCGATAAGCTTGACCCCGTTACTCTCATTGCTAGATTCGACTCGTGAACGGGCCCATTCTTGCTAGGCACGTTCATCCGAGCGACGCTACAGACGCGGTGCGGAGGAGTCCGGATGCTACCTCCTTTCATCATCGAACAAATCCGACAACGGGAAGAGAGGGAGCGCCAGCAGCGTGAGGAGAACCGACCGCGCCTGGAGCTTCCGCTCGAACGGTACCCGGCTCCGCGTCGACCTGGAGGCGGACCGAAGGACCCTCACGAGGATGAGGACGACCCGAATCGGGGCGTGATCATCCTCGAGATCGGCTGATTTCCCGTCTGTCCTCTCGACAACGCCGGGCGTGCCCGCACGGCGCTTCTTCCTTCTTTCACCAGACCCCATGTTTTTCGCGGCCGCGGGGTGCGTCCGGGCCGCAAGCTCGCAAGAACCGGAGGGCGAGGACCGGACGGGACGAATTTGCGTCTTGTCGGCCTTGACCGTTGGGGGGGTTCTGCCTACCCTTCGCCCCCCGTTCCCCTGGCGTGGTGCGTCGGGGGCCGCGAATGCGCGCGGGTCATGCCCGCACCCGGCAAGCGCCGGATCTCCAAGAAGACCGAGGTTCACCGATGGCCGTTCATATCCGCCTCGCCCGGGCGGGCACGAAGAAGACCCCGTTCTACCGTATCGTCGTCGCCGACCAGCGCGCTCCGCGCGGAGGCCGGTTCATCGAACGTTTGGGCACGTACGACCCGCGTCGCAACGAGATCCGCCTGGACACGGCTCGCGTGAAGCACTGGCGTGATGTCGGGGCGCAGCCCTCGCACACGGTCGAGCTTCTGCTGAAGCGCCCGGACGTCGTCGCGGCGACGGTGGCGAAGTAACGAGGCATGGCGCCGTCTCCTGCGTCCTCCACCATGCTGCTGGATCTCGTCGCGCTCATCGCGCGGTCGCTCGTGGATCATCCCGAGAAGGTGACCGTCCGCGAGGTCACGGGAGACAGGTTCCCGCGCATCGAGCTCAGCGTGGCGCGTGAGGACATCGGCAAAGTGATCGGCAAGGATGGCCGCACCGCCCAGTCGATCCGCGCGCTCCTCAACGCGGCCGCCAGCAAGGCGGGCCTTCGGGCCCACCTCGACATCCTGGATTGATCCCGCGTAAGCGCGCCACGAACGAGGCCGAAGCCCCGCGACGGTTCATCGCCGTCGCGGAGATCGCGCGCGCCCACGGGATCCAGGGCGAGGTCCGCCTCAAGCTCTATCACGAGGGCTCCGATCTGCTCGGGCAGCGGCCGACGCTCAAGCTGCGTCTCCCCGACGGTGTGGAGCGCGCGGCCGACATCACGTCGATCCGGAGCGCGAACAAAGCCGTGCTCGCGCGGCTCGCGGGTGTCGCGGATCGGGATGCCGCCGAGGCGCTGCGCGGGGCGATCCTGCTCGTGCCGCGGGACGAGTTCCCGCCGCTCGAAGAGGGCGAGTTTTACGCGTGCGACGTCGAAGGCGCGCGCGCCGAGCTCGGCTCCGGCGAGATCATCGGTCGCGTCCTCACGCTGGCCTCGTACCCGACCTGCGAGGTGCTCGTCGTCGAACGCGCGGACGGCAGCAAGCTCGAGGTCCCGCTGCTCGACGACTTCGTCGCATCCGTGGACATCGACGCCGGGGTCGTCCGGCTCGTCACGCTCGACGGCCTCACCTGACGAGGCGCGCGCATGCGTGTCGACATCGTCACCCTCTTTCCCGAGATGTTCGAGCCATTCCTGGCGACGGGGATGGTCGGCCGTGCGGCGCGTGCAGGCGCGCTCGACGTACGCTGCGCGAACCTGCGCGAGCACGGGCTCGGCCGACATCGCAGCGTCGACGACACGCCGTACGGCGGCGGCTCGGGCATGGTGATCCGCGTCGACGTCGTGGTCGAGTGCATCGAAGCGCTCGAGCAGAAAGCGCGGGAAGGACGCGAGGGCGCGGACGCCACGCGATCGCACCGCGTGCTGCTCTCGCCGCAAGGAAGCGTGCTCGACCAGCGCAAGGTCGAGGCGCTCGCAGCGCTGCCGTGGATCACGCTCGTGTGTGGCCGTTACGAAGGCTTCGACGATCGGGTGCACGCGTTCGTCGACGAGGAGATCTCGCTCGGCGACTTCGTGCTCGCGGGCGGCGAGGTGGCGGCGATGGCGATCGTCGACGCTTGTTCGCGGCTCTTGCCCGGCGTGCTCGGCAGCGCGGACTCGGCGATGCACGAGTCGCACAGCGCCGCGATGGACGGGCTGCTCGAGTATCCCCACTACACACGGCCCGAGGAGTTCCGCGGGATGAAGGTGCCCGAGGTGTTGAAAGGCGGTAACCACGCGGCGATCGCGGCCTTCCGGCGCGAGCAAGCCGAGGCGCGCACGGCGGCGCGCAGGCCCGAGCTGCTGGAGCGGGCGAAACGTCTGCGCGCCGAGCGGAGCTCGTCGTGACGAAGGTCGCGCTCGCTCTGGTGCATCACCCCGTGCTCGACCGAGGCGGGGAGATCGTGACGACCGCGATCACGAACCTGGATCTGCACGACATGGCCCGGAGCGCGCGCACGTTCGGCGTGATGGAGCTCTACGTCGTGCATCCGGTCGCGGCGCAGCGGCTCCTCGCCGAGCGCATCCGTGATCACTGGGTGAACGGCTCGGGCAAGAAGCGGATCCCCGATCGCGCGGACGCGCTCGATGTCCTGCGAATCGTGCCGAGCTTGGAAGACGTGTACACCTCGCTCGCGCCGGGCGCGGGGCGCGCGGGGATCGAGCTCTGGACGACGGCGGCCTCGGCGAAGCGTGGGCCCGTGACGAACTACCCCGACGCGCGCGCGCACCTCTCGCGAACGGACAAACCCGTGCTGATCACATTCGGGACGGGGTGGGGCCTCGCGGGTGAGCTCGTCGCGTCGGCCGACGTTCGCCTCGCGCCGATCCACGCGGCGAAGGACACGGGCTACAATCACCTGAGCGTGCGCGCGGCGTGCGCGATCGTGCTCGATCGGCTGTTCGGGTAGCTCGATCGCGGCGCTTGCGGCGCGCGGGGAGGCGGGGCGGATGTCCGCGAGCGACGTCGATCAGCGGGTCCGGGAGCGGGCATTCGAGCTCGGCTTCGACGTGGTCGGCGTGGCGCGCGCCGACGAGCCGCTCGACGTCGAGCACGACCGCTACCGCGCGTTCATCGAGGCCGGGATGCACGGCACGATGCGCTACCTCGAAGAGTACGTCGAGGAGCGGCGAAGGCTCGACACGGAGGCGATCCTCCCGGGCGCGCGCAGCGTCGTGTGTGTCGGTCGTCGTTATGCCCGCTCGGCCGAGGCCGAGGCGCACGATCCCGAGGTCGCGCGTGGGATCGCCCGCTACGCGCGCGGGCAGGACTATCACCTCTTTCTTCGCAAGAAGTTGCGCCGGCTCGCCGAGTTCATCCGCGGGCTCGGCCCCGGCATCGATGCGCGTCCGCTCTGCGACATCGAGCCGGTGATGGAGCGCGCGTGGGCCGCGCGCGCAGGGATCGGGTTCGTGGGGAAAAACGGGCTCGTGATCGTCCCGGGGCAGGGGAGCTTCCTCATGCTCGGCGAGGTCGTCACGACGCTCGTGCTCACGCCGGGCGTGCCGATGCACGAGCGTTGCGGTGCGTGCACGCGTTGCCTCGATGCATGCCCGACGGGCGCATTTCCGAAGCCCTTCGTGCTCGATGCGCGGCGGTGCATCTCGTACCTCACGATCGAGCAGTACGAAGCGCCGCCCGAGGAGCTGCGCGCCGCGATGGGCGAGCACCTCTTCGGCTGCGACGTTTGCCAGGAGGTTTGTCCCTACAACCGGACGGCGCCGCCGCCCGAGACGCGCACGCAGCAGTTCCATCCGCTGCCGCGCTGGTCGGAGATGCGTTTGTCGGATCTCGCGTCGATCGAGGAGGAAGCGTTCCCCGAGACGATCCAGGGGACCCCGCTCAGGCGTGCGCATCGCGGAGGGCTCGCGCGAAATGCAGCGCTCGTCGCGGCGAACAGGCTCGCGCGGGATCCCGAAGGGCCGAGCGCAGAGGACGACGTGAGGACCCTCGAGCGGGCCGCGGCGCACGACGACGCAGCGGCGCGCGAGGTCGGCGTGTGGGGGCTTCTTCGGATCGGGAAGGTCCTCCCGGAGCCTGGATCCAGCAGCCACGACGAGGGCGTCGTCGAGCCGGACGCGCCGCCCTTTGCGCCGCGCCGCTGAGCCGCTAGGTGGGCCCCGTGGGGATCGGTGACGACCTCGGCAAGCTGATCGACGATCTACGCCGGCACGACTCGGTGCTCTGGCGCCGCGCGCTCGACGCAGGCGTGACGCACGGCCCGCGCCCCTTCGTGCGATACGCGCCGCCGCTCATCGGGCTCGCCTTCGGACTCGCGCTCGGGCGGCAGCGTCGTGCGGTCCGAGAAAACCTGCGGCGTGCGCTGGGGCCGCGGAACGCGCTCGTGGAGAACGTCGACGTCGCGCGCGTCTTCGCGAGCTTCGCGAGTTGCTTGACGGAGGCATTTCTCGTGGGTCGCGGGCGGCCCGAGCGCCTCGTGGGGCTCTGCGCGTCGGACGAGAACTACGTGCAAGCGGCGTCCGAGGGTCGCGGCGTGATCATCGCGACGGCGCACACGGGCGGCTGGCAAGCCGCAGGCCCGATCTTGCGCAGCGTGCACACAGCCGACGTCGTCGTGGTGATGGCGCACGAGCGCGACGAGCGCGCGGAGGCGCTCACGGACGACGCGCGCGACAAGGCCGGTGTGCGCATCGTGCACGTGGGGACGAGCCCGCTCGACGCGCTGCCGCTGCTCTCGCACCTAAGGCGCGGCGGCGTCGTGGCGGTCCAGATCGACAGGCTCCCGAAGGGCATGCGCGGGCGCGAAGTCACGCTTTTCGGCGAGCCCTTCGTCGTCCCCGAGGGCCCGCTCTCGCTCGCCGCCTTGAGCGGGGCGCCGATCGTGCCCGTCTTCACGAGGCGGCTGGGTTACATGCGCTACGAGGTGCGGAGCTGTCCGCCGATCTCGCTGCCGCGCCGGCCCAGCGAGGACGAGCTTTCCCTCGCCGCACGGCGCGTCGCCGCCGCGATGGAAAGCTTTTTGCGCGAGAACCCCACCCAGTGGTTCCACTTCGAGTAAAGAGACCCCGCCATGGCAAGACTCCACGTGGGCGTGCACGCCCTCCAGGGCGACATCAAGAAGTACAAGGATCAGCTCGATCTGGTGGAGATCCGCCCGATCGACACGTCGCTGCCCGCCGCAGCCGGCTTGCGGAAGTGGCGCAAGGCGGCGCCGCCCGCGTTCGTGTTCAGCGTGGTCTTGCCGCGCGTCGTGGCCGAGCTCGCCCCAGGCAAGGCGCTCGACGACGCGCTCGCTACCTCGCTCGAAGTCGCGACGACGCTCGAAGCACGCTGCATCGTGCTCTCGACGTCGACCGAGATCCGACCGACCGCCGCGAACCGCAAGCGCATCGCCGCGCTCTTCGCGCGCATCCCGGCCGAAGGCGCGCTCCGCTTCTGGGAGCCGCGTGGCATGTGGGAGCGTGAAGACGTGATCGACACGGCGCGCGCCGCAGGCGTGCTCCCCGTCTTCGATGCGGCGCGCGACGATCTGCCGCGCGGCCCCGTGGTCTACACGCGCCTCCGATCGCTCGGCGCGCAGGCCATGCTCTCGGCCGCCGCGCTCGATCGCGTGGCGAAGCGGCTCGGCGAGCGTCGAGACATTTTCTTGGTGGTCGAAGGAACGCGCGGGGCCGCCGTTCGCGCGAAGTCCACGCTCGTCGCCGCGCTCGCACGAACGGGCCGCGCGCCGGAGGCAGGATCGATCGCGGCGCCAGTCGCGCCCATCGTGCGTCCGCTCGTCGCGGAGGACGAAGAGCAGTGATCCGCGGCGCTCTCGCACTCGCACGCTCGGCGACCACGCAAGGCCCGGCCCAGGCCGCGCTCGACGCCGGTGGCAGCGCCGCCGACGCCGTCATCGCCGGGTTTTTCGCGGCCGCCGGTCAGGATGCCTCCGTGCTGCTCTCGCCCGTCGTGGCGATCGTCGCAGGCGGAGGAGCCGGCGCGCGCGTGATCGACGGACGTTCCCTTCAGCCGGGAAAAGGCGCCGCTCGCCCACGCGGGTGGAAGACCGAAAAAGAGATCCCGCCGGGCGCATACGTGTCGGTGCCGCGATCACTCGGGCTCGTCGCGATCCTGCACGCAGCGCGGGGTCGATCGGGGCTCGGCGGGCTCGCGCGGGCCGGCGTCGCCGCGGCAGAGGCCGCAGGCGCCACGAAACGCGCAGCGCTGATCAAGCGCGTGGGAGCAGCAGGACCGCTCGCGCTCGCCTCCGACGAGGCAGTGAGCGCCTTGCTCGCAGCAGGCGGGCCCGTGGCGGGCGGCATCCTCACGGCCGAGGATCTGGAGAGCGCAATGCCGGAGGACGTGCCAGCCCGCTCGACGTCGCTCGCCTCGGAGGTGACGGCCATCAGCGTGCCCTGGGAGGCGCCGCTCGGCCGGCTCCCAGTGGCCGACGCGATCCTCGCCTGCGACGGTCGAGGCCTCGTCGCAGCGCTGGTCTTCGTGCCGACGCGGCGCGAGCAGGGCGTGCTCGTGCCAGAGCTCGAGCTCGTGCTCGGCCGGCACGCGCAACCGGTGCGGCGCGGCGTCCCGCGAACGTCGCCGGGCGCGCCGCTCGACATGCCAGCGCCGCTGGCAATCGTGAGCAAGGCCGGGTTTTACGCAGCGGTGGCGCTGCTCGGGAAGGCCGGCGTCGACGTCGCAGCGCTGCGCCCACTCGCAGAAGGCTGGCCGGCCGAGACCGCCGTCGCCGAGCTACGCGAGCAAGCAGGCGCGCTCACGGCAATGGCGCTCCTGCGGGATGCGCGCGACGCGCGGTTCTTGGTCTCGACCGGTGACGGGGCCGCGCGATCCGACGAACCCTGAGTGGGGGCACAGCGTAGCGCCGGGGTTTCACCCCGGACCCGACGAGGGGCTGTCCGCCCCTCGACCCGGACCAGGGCAAGCCCTGGACGGGGGGGCGAGGACTGCGCGAAGCGCAGTCCTCGCGGGGAAATCTTGTTTGTAGCTGTCCGCCCCCCTTGCAGGGCAAGCCCTGGACCTCTGGTGCATCGACCGCGGTGCGGTCGATGCAGGAGGGAACAGGTAGACAAAAAGCAGGCGCGCCCCCGAATGGAGGCGCGTTGTTCCGCGAGGCGCGGCGACGAGCCCAGGCCGAAGGCCTAGAGCGTGATGCCGTACCGCTTCGCGTACGCGACGACGCCGAGCTTGTCGATGCTGCGGATGTCGCGCGTGGTGAGGCTCAGCGTGACGTAACGCTTGAGCTCCGGAACCCAGAGCCTGCGGGTCTGGATGTTCACGTTCTGCCAGCGCTTGGTCTTGATGTTGGAGTGGGAGACGTTCTGCGCCAGAAGCTTCCGTTTCCCAGTGATGTCGCTCTTCGCCATGACGTCCTCAGCAGGCATTTCGCGCGTCGCGCGCGGGACCCGTCGCTCGGGGCTGCGGAAAGTGGCGGAAGAGGACGGGCATGTCAAGCACGAGTGGAGTGTTTCCATCGCGAACGTGCGCACGGCCGCGGCGAACGCTTCAAGAAGGGCGCGCTCCCTTCGGTTGGGGCGGCGTCGCATGGCGGGGATCGTCCGGCCAGGCATGTTTCGGGTAGCGGCGCCGAAGCTCGCGCGCGATGGCCGGGTAGTGCCGCTCCCAGAAGCCGGCGAGGTCAGTCGTCACCTGGACCGGGCGCTGGTTCGGCGCGCAGAGGTGGAGCACGACCGCCACCCGTCCCCGCGCCACGCGAGGGCCCTCCGCCAAACCGAAGAAGTCCTGCAGGCGCGAAGCCGCCGAGACCGTGCCGTCAGGGCCGTATTCGAGCCGCAGCCGTCGCCCGCCCGGTAGCTGCATCGTCTCGGGCGCCCACTCGGCCACGCGCCGCGCTTGCTCCGGCGTGAGGCGATCTGCGAGCGCCGCGCCGAGATCCGCCTCGCGCAGCTCGGAAAAACTCTGCCGGCCCACGCAGAGCGCGCGCAACGTCTCCACGATCGCGGCCTCGTCGAGCGTGGGCAGGCCGGCTTCGGGGCAGTGCGTCCGGACGAACGCGACGCGCGCGAGCCACGTGTCGAGGCCGTCGCCGCGGACGAACGTGCGGTACCCACGAGCGCAGGCCGCCTCCGCGAGGGCCTGGCCGATGCGCTCGATCGAGGCGGGATCCTTGGCCGCGACGCGCGACTCCTCCAGCACGAGGCCTTCGTACGCGAGCCGCCGCGTGACCTCCACGCGCTCCTGCGCCGCGTTCCATCGCACGTCGGTCGTGTCGGTGATCGCGTCGGTGAACAGGTCGAGCAGCCAGTCGGCCTCCACTGCGCTCGCCGCGCGCACGACGACGCGGCCCTTCGTGCCCTCGGTTCGTTCCTCGACGTCGACGGCGACCACGTACTCCTCCGCGCCGAGCACGCTCGACTCCGCGAGCACCGCCGAGCCTCCCGTGGCGAACACGATCTCGCGGCCACTCCGGCCCGTCGCAGTCTCGGGCCTGCGCATGCGGCCCACGCGATCCGGATAACCCGCGAGCGTCGCGAGCAGGAGCGCTCGTTCGCGATCGAGCGCGCTTGCAGGCTGTGGAGCCTTGCGACGATCGACGAGGCGCGCGAGCTGCTTCGCGGCGCGATCCACGGCGAAGACGCGCGTCGGATCCAGGCCGAGCGCGCGGAGTCGATCCGGCGCGTGTCCTTCGAGCTCTGCCATCTCCAGTTGATCGAGCGCGTGGAGCAGATCCGATCGGTGCTCCTCGACGCGCCCGCCGCCCCGCCGCGAATGCGCGCCCGAGACGCTCACCTCGCGCTCGCCGAGCAGCGCCGCGAGCACGCACCCTTCCTCGGCGACGCCACGCGCCTCGGCCTCCACGAGGAGCCGCGCCTGGCGAGGATGCGCAGGGAACCGGAGCATGCGCCGGCCGAGGGGCGTCACGCGGCGCGCCTCGTCGATCGCGCCGAGCCGCCGCAAGAGCTCTTCGGCCGCGGTGACGGCAGCGCGGGGCGGCGGATCCAAGAAGGGCAGCTCTTCGAGCGGCCCTACGCCCGAAGCGCAGAGTTCGAGAACGGTCTCGGCGAGATCCACGCGCAGGATCTCGGGCGTGTCGTGCTCGGGCCGCGCGAGCAGATCGCCGCGCGTGAAGAGCCGCAAAGCTCGGCCCGGTCGTGTGCGTCCCGCGCGACCCGCGCGTTGCGCCGCCGAGGCCCGCGCGATCTTCGCGACCTTGAGCGTCGGCAGCCCCGACCACGGCGCATACGAAGCGACCCGCGCGAGGCCGCTGTCGATCACCGCGACGACGCCGTCGATCGTCACGCTCGACTCGGCCACGTTCGTCGACAGGATGATCTTGCGACGATCCGCCGGACGCACCGCGCGATCCTGCTCGGCCGGCGTGAGCATCCCGTGCAGCGGCAAGACGAGGAGGTGCTCCGTATCCGCGATCGGTCGCAGCGCCTCGCCGGCGCGACGGATCTCCGCGGCGCCCGGCAAGAACACGAGCACGTCGCCCTCGAGCCCTTCACGCACGAGGCGACGCACCGCGGAGGCGACCTGCGCTTCGAGCGGCCGATCGTCCGAGCGTTCGAGGTGCTCGATCGCGACGTCGTACATCCGGCCCATCGAACGCACGATCGGAGCGTCGAGCCACGCCGCGATCGGATCCGCCTCGAGCGTCGCCGACATGACCACGAGGCCGAGATCCTTGCGCCGCTCGCGCGTGAGGCGCGCGAGGAGCGCGAGCGCCACGTCGGCGTGCACGTGCCGCTCGTGGAACTCGTCGAGGACGACGACGGAGACTCCTTCGAGCGCTGGATCCCGCACGAGCCTGCGCGTGAGCACGCCCTCGGTGACGAAGCGGATGCGCGTCGCCGGGCTCGACACGTCCTCGAAGCGCATCGTGCAGCCGACGGTCTCGCCGAGCTTCTGGCCCATCTCCTCGGCCACGCGTCGCGCCGCCATCCGCGCGGCGAGGCGCCTCGGTTCGAGCACCAAGATTTCCCCCGCGCCCGCGAGACCCGCCTCGAAGAGCGCGCGTGGCACGCGGGTCGTCTTGCCCGCGCCCGGCGGCGCCTCCAGCACGAGCCGGCGACGCTCGGCGATCGCTGCGCAGATCTCGGGGAGGGCCGGCTCGATGGGGAGCGTCATCCGAGCCCTACGACCGCCTCGCGCGCTCGCGCAGCAGGGACAGCACGGCCTCGTGATCGTCCGGCGTGAGCGCGACCTTCACGACGCCGCCCCGGTCGAGCACGATGCACCGATCCTTGCCGGGCCGCTCCATGTCGAGGTGGAACCAGTACGGCGCCGGGCCCATGCCCCAGAGGCGCAGCTTGCCCGTGAGCCAGCCCATCGACGTATCGTCCACGCGGCGAATCTCGTCGTACGGGATCCGCTTGCTGCCGAGGGGGAAGTAGTATCGCTTGATGGTGAGCGCATCGTCGTCGCAGACGACGTGCTTGTCTTCATAGAGGACGGTCATGGGCGTGAGGTAGATGCAGGTGACCCTGGAGACAATACCCCCGACCCGCGCTCCGGGGAGGCCGAGCGGCGATCGAAGCGGCTCGATCTGGCCCGCACCCGGGTCTCGATGTAGAAGGGACGAACGGACCCTTCGGGGCCGGAGCGAGTGAAATCATGCGAGTGCTCGTCTGCGAAGATCAGGACGCCATCCGCCGGATGATCGAGACGCTGGTCGGTTCGAGCGGTCACGAGGTGGTGGGCGTCGCCACGGGCGCAAAAGCCGTGGAGCTCGCCTCGACCGAGCGGTTCGACATCCTGCTGCTCGACCTCATGCTCCCGGGCGCGCTCGACGGGTTCGAGGTCTGCGCGCGCCTGCGCGGTCACGAGGCGACCAAGGAGCTGCCGATCTTCGTGATCAGCGCGATGGACGATCCGGAGTCCCGGGCGCGTGTGCGCGACGCCGGCGCGACCGCGTTCTACGCCAAGCCCTTCCGGCCGCTCGAGCTGCTGAAGGACATCCAGGCCATCGCGGCCACCCGCAAATGACGGTAGAGCGCCGCTGATCAGGCGCCCTTTTCGTACGTGCCCACGAGCTCCGCATGCTCGAGCACGTGCCCTTCCATCGCGCGCTCGAGCTCGGCCTTCGTCGGCGTCCCGAGATCCGGCAAGATCATGTCGAGCGCATAGAGCTTGTGGAAATACCGGTGCCGTCCGATCGGCGGACACGGACCACCGTACGCGTCGCGGCCCCAGTCGTTTTTCCCCGCGCGCGCGCCCGCAGGCAGCCCGCTGCCCGCCGACAGGCCCGTCGTAGTCGGCGGGAGGTTGTAGACGACCCAGTGCACCCACGTCCGCTTCGGTGCGCGTGGGTCCGGCGCGTCCGGATCGTCCACGATCAGCGCGAGGCTCTGCGTGCCCGGCGGGACCGACGAGAAGGCGAGCGGCGGCGATCGATCGTCGCCCTCGCAGGTGTGCTCCTTCGGGATGTGGCCGTTCGGCGCGAACGCGGTGGACGTGATCGTCAGCATGCTCCCTCCTCCGGCGCCCGTGTTCGATTCACGCGCGGCGCAGGGAGCATCTGCGGCCCGCGGCGCCGCCCTTCCATCCCCTACACCCCCAAACCCCCGAGCGGTTCGGCCCGGTCGGACCTGACACCCTCGCGAAAACGAGATACATCGTGCGCCATGGCTCTACGCGCGAACGTAGCCCGATGCGCGAGCATGATCGCGCTCGGCCTCGTGGTCTCCACGACCGGATGTCAGGAAGAGAAGAAGCCCGCGGCGCCCATCGCCGACGCGGGCGCGGATGCCCAGACCGGGCCCGTCGTCGGCGGCAAGCTCGGCGAGGCCCTCGCCGCCGCCGCGGCCCAGGCGCCGCCCGCGCAGTCCGCTGGCCCGAAGGACGCCGCAGGAGGCCCGCCCGAGACCGGCATCTTCGAGCCCGCCGCGGCCGACGCCGCCCACGCGCCCACGGCCGCGCCGAAGCTCGAGCTCTTCGGCGACGGCAGCGACCCGAAGGTCCCGCTCTCGTACGCGTTCGCCGGCGGCGACGAGCGCAAGACGACGCTCCTGCTCCAGGTGCGCGCGGCGCAGCAAGGTCTGCCGCCGCTCATCGTCGAGCTCGCCTTCAAGGCCGACAAGGCGAAGGACGACAAGAAGAAGACCGACAAGGCAGCCGAAGCGGCCCCGGCGGGACAACCCGTGGTCGTGAAGCTCGCGGCGGTCCGCGCGATCCGCGGCGACCTGCCGGCCGAGCTCAAGAACCTGAAGGACAGCGTGATCCGCTACCGGCTCCAGCCTTCCGGGATCGCCACGGATCTGGCGGTCGAGTTCCCGAAAGACTCGACGCCGGGCATCGAGCTCGTGACGGGCTCGCTGGTCGACGCGGTGCTCGCGTCGACGGTGCCCGTGCCGGACAAACCGGTCGGAGTGGGCGCCTACTGGATGGTGACCGACCGGGCGCGCTCGTCGGGCGTGGATGTGCTGCGCTACCGCGTCGCGAAGGTGGAGAAGCTCGACGGCAAGCGGGCGACGTTGTCGCTCGAGGTCCGACAATACGCGGCGAACACGACGCTCGGCTTGCCCGGCTTGCCGAAGGACGTGCCCGTCTCGCTCGAGCGCTACGAGTCGCGGGGCAAGGGCGAGCTCGAGGTGGGCGACAGCCGGTTCATGCCCGAGCGCGGGCAGATCGCGCTCGTGATGCAGTCGCTGCTCAAATCACCGAATCAGCCGGCGGGTCAGCAGCTCGTGATCCAAACGGAGACGAAGGCCGCGCTCGGGGCCGCACCCTGACGCGCAGGACGGGAGCACGCGGAGCGGGCGATCAGGACCGCTCTGCGACGTTCCCGCCCGGCACGTTCCTTCTTGGCGGAAGGGGGCGTTGGCGACGCTCGTGCATAAAACCCCTGCGAGGAGGCGCGGCGGGCCCGTCCGACGGCGGGGTCCTCGCGGTATCAGCATGGGGGACGCCAAGAACAAGGACACCGCGCAATCGGAGATCCCGGCGAGCCTGTCCAATTTCCTCGCCGAATCCTCGCTGACGGAGGGGCAACGCCGGCGCATCGCCCTCTTCCGGAGCGTGGAAAATGCGGTTTGCTCGCGCATCGAGCAGATCTGCGTGACGAGCGGGATCGACGTGGTCGACGTGGCCGTGCTCGTCGTCGACGTCTCCGCGCACGAGCTGTTTTTCCAGGACGAGGACCCCGTGGGGACGTGCGTGCTCATCGGGCATCGCGACAAAGTCCACGCTTTCCTGCGATCGGCGCTCCCTCCCGCGGAGGACGCTCCGTTCGATCCGTACGAGGATCTCCGCACGGCCGCGCCCGCGCGTTGCGTGCGCGTGATGATCGTCGACCAGGAGTCCTTGACGGTGATGAGCTACGGGACGTTCGTCACGGTGCGGCTCGACGCCGCCGACATGCCGGAGGCGTGAGCGTCACGAATTGCCGGGCTGAATCCAGGGCGGGGGGAACGTAAAGGTGCTCCCGCCCGGCGGCCGAATGCCCGCCTTGTGCTCCACGACAATCTGGACACGCGGCCCGACGCGCATCTCGAGCGGCCCGTTGTGCTCGTGCAGATCGCCGTCGAGCACGTACCGCACCACGCCCGAGCGTGCTTCCAGGATCGCGTGCTCGGCGAGGTGGTCGTACGTGTGCTCCTCGCCCATCGGGCGCGCCTGCCAGATGTCCGGGAGCTTCTTGACGAACCCGAGCGCGGTCGTGTGGATGCCGAGGAGGTGGAAGCGGCCCGGGACATGGCCCGAGCGATAGAAAGGCCGGAAACCGAGGCCAATCTGATCAACCGTTCCCGCGGCGATGCAGAGGTAGTCCCGCATGGGCAAACGCACGCCGCCGGAGAGCTCGACCGAGCCTTCCCAGCGCTCGGCGACCGGCGTTTTCAGCCCGAGAAGGACGTTCTTGCTGGCCTCGTAGAGCACGGAGGCGGCGTGGACGGGGTTCGGCTCGGGGTGCCGGTAGTACTCGGCCATGTATCCGTGGATCGCGCCGGTGCCGAAAATGAACCCGTAATGGTCATTGATTCGCATCGTGCTCCGCTCGACCACGCGCAGCGAAGCTTTTCCGCGCTCGTTGTAGCGGGCGATCAGCGCGGCGAGCAGGCCATCGGGCTTGCCGCGGGGCACGCCCACGGCGTTCGCGACCGTGTTCATCGTGCCGCCGCGCAAAAACGCGATCGCCGGGAGCGGCTCGTCGCTGTAGACCTCGAGGAATCCGGTCAGGGTGATGTGATTCGTGCCGTCTCCGCCGGAGATGCCGAGCACGTCGATCTTGAGTTTTCGGAAATCTTCCGCGATTCGAGCGAGGTCCTCTCGCGTCCGCGCGGTGCGAACGACGCCTCGATCGCCGAGGGTCCGCGCCAGCCGCGAGGCCGCGGCCGGGTCGCGACGGTTCTGTCGGGAGCGAGGATTCAGAACGACGCCAATGCCACCCATGTGATCATCCGTTACGGGATTGCGTCGAAACGTCAAGAACTTCGCGACGGCAAAACGCTATGAAACGCCTGCGAAATGGCCTTCGCGGAGGTGGCGATTCGATTACGCGCGTCGTTCGGAGCGTTCGATCACGACTTGCCGCGTGGAGTTTTCCAACGGGCCTCGAGATGGACACGCACGATATCGGCCATGAGTCCGATGTGCGCGCAGTGATCGGGCTTGTCGTCGCCGGTGTAACCACGGACGTGGAAATCGCCCTTGTCGTAGCGGCGGATGAGATCGAGCCCGAGCACGTCCGCGCGCTTGGCCTTCTTCGGCTTGCCCTTGAGCTCACCGATGACGTAACTCGCGACCTCCGTCGTCGACGCGTAGCCGGGCGGGATGATCGACGAGTGGCTCAGGAACATGAGCGCCTGCTTCTTCGCGGCGCGCTTGGCGTAATCCACGAAGACGTCGATCTGCTGCGTCTTGAGGGCCTTCGAGCGCTCGTCGGTGTACCCGGTGTGCAGGGAGTCGAGCAGGATGACCGCGTCGACGCGCTTGCCCGCAGGCTGGCGTAGGATCTGTTCGATGGCTCCGTAGCCCGCGCTCCAGGACGAGAGCGCGAGCTTGCGGACGTGCGCCTTGGGGTTGCCCGTCTTCTTCGCCATCGCCGCCTCGACGCTGGCGAGGAGCTGGGTGAAGGTGTTCGGCGCGGCAAACCCCTGCTGGTACGCGCCCGAGCCAATGCCGAGGTCGATGCCGACGAGCACCGAGCCCTTGGCCGTCTTGACGAACTCCTTGCGGATGGGCTCGTGGCCGTGGAAGTGGACGATGAGGTCGAAGCCGCCGGTCTTCGTGATGCCGCCCTTCTTCGGGGCGATCATCTGGCCGATCGTGGGCTCGTTCGACCAGCGGTCGTAGATGCCGAAGCCCGGGTCGGGGGTCATGCAGGGGTGGATGCCGCCCCGGCGCTTCTTCGCAGGCGCGCTCGCTTGTTTCCCTTCGCCCTTCTGGGCCTCCGCCGCGGCGGACTCGGCCTTGGGGGCGACGAGGACCGCGGGCTTGTTGTCGGCCTCTTTCTTGGCTTCCTGGGCCTCGGGCTTGGGCGCGGCGTCCTCCGCCGCGGCGGGCAGGGACGCGAGGAGGGAGGTCGCTCCGAGGAGCGAGACGAGCGCGCCGATGCGGTAGAGGCTCTTCGAGGAAAGGGAAAAGAAGCGCATCCGGGTCTGTGCCTCCTCGCATGAATACGGCGGAGAGGCCACTTTATTGCCGCGGACGGCCGGGCGCGTGAAGAAAGTTCGGCGGCTTCAGCGGCCGGGGTAACCGCCGCCGGGCGGAAAACCGCCGCCGGGGGGCATGCCGCCCGGGGGAAAACCGCCGCCGGGAGGCATGCCGCCGCCGGGATACCCCTGCTGCATGGCCTGCTGCGGGTAGGGCTGGGCAGCGCCGGCGTCGGCGGCGGCGAGGATCTGCTCCTCGGCCTGCGAGGCGAGCTGCGCGACCGTCGCGGCCTGCTCCTGCGCGGAGAGCTTGCTGAAGAAGGCCCAGAACTCGGGCTCGCGGCCGAGGTGCACCGTCGAGAGGACGAGCACGATGGGGACCGCAGGCTTCTCGATGTCCGCGAGCTCGGTGGCGCGCCTGCGCCAGTTCGAGAGGCCCTCGAACATACGCACGGTCCACTGGAAGCCGAGGCCGAGGAGGAGGCCGACCATGACGCCCGCGACGAAGATGTCGGCGTCGAGCGGGAACACGATCGCGGCGATGAGGCCGCCGACGCCCGCGCCGATGACGAGGCCGGGTTCGCCGCCGTTGTGCTGCGAAGCGAGCGTGAGCAGCGCCGCGGCTTGCATGCCGGAGTTGCCCGTCTTCGCGGCCTCGCGCAGGGGCAAGAGCGTCGAGAGGCGCCTCGAAGCGGCCGCGCGCACGCTGAGGAAGCTCGCGAGGAGCGTGAGCACGCCGATGAGCACGCCGAGGCCGACCGCGAGCTCGCGCGGGAGCAGACCCTTCGGCAAGGGCTCGCGCACCTGCGCGGTCTTCGCCTTCTCCTGCTCGGCGTCGGCGGCCTTCTTGAGCGCGCTTTCCGCTTCCTTCGTCGCCTCGAGCACCTTGTCGACCGGCGCTTCGCCGAGCGCCGCGAGCAGCTTGCGCGCGGCCTCGACCTGCGACTTGTAGTCCTCGCCGGGCGTCACGGCGGCCGCGGCCACGACCGCGTCCCAGCCCTTCGCCGCCTCGGGTTTGGCCCCGGTCACGCCGTCGACGAGCGGCCGACACGGCGCGAGCAGTTTTACCTGCTTGTAAGAAGGCAGCGCCGAGGGCCACGCGAGATCGACGTCGGGCTCTTTTTCCTTCGGCGGCGGCGGCTTCTTGCCTTTCACCGGCGGCGGCGTGGCGCTCGGCGTGGCCGTCGCGGCGAGGCGCGCGGCCTTCGCGGAGGCCTTGAACACGGGGATCTCCGTGTTCAGCCGATCGGCGGCGGTCTGGCAGGCTTTCGCCTGCTGCGCCTTCGTGTCCGCGGCCTTCGCGGTGGCGATCGCCGCGGGGTCGGGGATGAGCCGTCCTTCGGCCGTGACGAGCCGCACGACCGCGCCTCCGAAGGAGAGCACGAGTACGGTCAGCGCGACGATCGTCCAGCGCATCTCCTCGCGTCGGGTGTAGACGTTCACCGCGCTTCCCTCATCACGGAATCCGTGGCCCCAGAGCGGCGCCGGCAGAGCCTCGACATGTCGTCTCCACGTCTAACCGAGACGGCCGAAAACCGCTACCTCCTGGAAGAGGCCCCCAGTATTTCCGCGGTGCGTCGGCCAGAAGGTGGGCCCGCCGGGGCTTTCTGTTGTAGGGGACTCGGCAACGTGGCAGTCGTCGAACGTGCGTCCGCCGGTGCGGAGGTGACCCCTCCGGGCCGTTCCCTCGAAGAGGTCTACGCGCCTCCGAAGAGCGCGACGCCGGACGAACCACGGCGCGAGGCCGAGAGCACAGCCGCAAAGAGCCCGCTCCGCGAGGCGCCGTGGGTCGCCACGACGTACTTCGGCGAGGGGCTGCCGTACTCGATCGTCCATCAGGTGAGCGCGGAGCTCTTCACGGCGTTCGGCGCGAGCTTGCAGGCGATCGGGTACACGTCGCTCTACGGCTTCGCCTGGAACACGAAGTTCCTCTGGAGCCCGTTCGTCGACATCTACGGCGCCAGACGTGGCTGGGTCGTCGCGACCCAGATCGCGCTCGGGCTCGCGATGCTCGCGCTCGCGATGCCGGCCGATCGCGGGGATCTGCCCGCGGTGGCGTGGGGGCTCGTCGCCGTGTCGGTGCTCGCGGCGACGCAGGACATCTCGGTGGACGGGTTCTACCTCGACGCGTTGCCCGAGAAGCGGCAGGCGGCGTTCTCGGGGCTGCGCGTGGCCGCGTTCCGGGTCGCGATGCTGGTCGCGAAGGGCGGGCTCGTGATGCTCGCGGGGATCGCGGGCGGGTGGCGCTACGCGTTCTTCGCGGCGGCCGCGATGATGCTTCTCCTCGGCGTGGGGCATGCGCTGCTGTTGCCGCGCCCCGTGGCGCCCGCGCGGGCCGAGGCCGAGGCGCGCGTGGTTCCAAAAGCCGACGCTTCGTACCTGCAAGCGTTCGTCACGTTCCTGCGCCAGCCCAACGTCGGGCTCGTGCTCGCGTTCATCCTGACATTCCGCGCGGGCGACGCGCTCATGTTCGCGATGCACACGCCCTTCCTGAAGGACCTCGGCCTGAACCTCGCGCAGCGTGGGTTCGTGAGCGGTACGTGGGGCACGGTCTCCTCGATCGCGGGCTCGATCCTCGGAGGGATGGTGGTCTCGCGGCTCGGCCTCGAGCGTACGCTCAAGCCGATCGCGATCCTCCAGAGCGCGGCGATCCCGCTCTACGCGTGGCTCGCCTGGACGCGGCCGGGGATCACGGCGATCGCCGCCGTGGTGCTCGTCGAGCAGTTCGTGGCCTACGCAGGCTCGACCGCGTTCATGGTCTTCATCATGCGGCGCTGCCAGGGCGCCTACCGGGCCACGCACTTCGCGATCGGCAGCGCGCTCATGTCGCTGGCCACGACGCTCGCGGGCTCGGTGAGCGGGCACCTCGCCGAGCGCGTCGGGTTCACGACGTTCTTCCTGATCGCGTTCGCGGCCTCGATCCCGGGCGTGATCGTGTCGATGTTCGTCCCGACGAACCGCGCGGACGAGGAGCCTGCGAAGCCTGCGCAGGTCTAGATGGCACGGGCATCGTCGCTGCGGATCTCGGGGGCCTCGGTGCTGCGCGGGACGGCCTCGCTGCGCGGAGGCGCTTCGGGTTGTGGCTCGCGGATGATGCGGGGCTCGATCACGCCGCCCTTCCAGGCGTAGAGCCCGCCGGAGAGCTCGCCCCGATCGTCGTTCGTGAGCCAGACGAAGGGGTGCTCGCCGAAGCGAGGCGCGCCGTCGGGGCCATCGACGGCGGCGGACCAGGAGCCGCTGTTGCCGATGAAGACGTCGCCCTCCCACGAGCCCTCGGGGTTGTGCGTGTGGCCGAAGACGACGGCGCGGGCGCCGTGGATCTTCGCGACGTTCCGCATCACGCGGCCAACGCGCAGCCACGTC
The DNA here is from genome assembly GCF_029946505.1 of Polyangium sp. y55x31. Lineage (GTDB taxonomy): Bacteria > Myxococcota_A > Polyangia > Polyangiales > Polyangiaceae > Polyangium. The sequence goes on along the minus strand of NZ_JARZHG010000002.1, from coordinate 272,403 downwards.
TCGGCGAGCGGAGGCTTGGGGACGAGGCGATCGTAGAGCACGAAGACGAGCAGCGGCACGAGCCCGCCGAGGAGCCCGAGCGGCAGGCCCACGACGCCGATGAAGAGCGCGCCGAGCGCCGCGCCGACGAGGATCACGAACACGTGATCGACCCAGAGCTCGCGCACGACGCGGAGGAAACGCGACTCGGCGGGCGGCTCGAAGAGGCGGGCGTGACGCGCGACGGCCGCGACGCGCTCGCCCGTCTCGCGGGCGCAGGCGATCACGTTGCCGCGGTAGCGCGCGCGGCAGAAGGGCCGTCGCGAGCGCCAGAGGCGGGCGAGGATCCGCGCGGTGCCGAACGCCCAGATGAGCGCGAGCCAGCGGCGCGAGAAGAGGTAGAAGCGCGCCCAGTGCAGGAAGTAGCCGAGCTGCGTCATCATGACGGAGCTGTCGTCGTGCGGGTTGAAGTAGCCGAGGCGCGAGACGAGCAGCCGTGTCCCCATCGAGCCCATCGTCGCCACGATCTCGCGCCCGCCGTCGTCGTACGGGGCCATCGGGTAGCGGTAGCTGCAGTAGGGATCGTAGAGGTGGCCGTGCTCGATGAGCACACGATCGGGCGTGACGTGCATCCACGCGCGGAAGTGGATCCGCGCCGCGATCGCGGCCCGCGCGCCCGGGCTGCGATCGCGCGCTCGCAAGGCGCACGCGGCGTCGCAGAGGCGCGCCGCGATGTGCGCGCGGACCTCGGGCAGCGTGAGCAGGACGTCGTGGTTGCCCGACACGATCACGATCTCGTGCCCCTCGTCGAGCACGCGCCCGAGCGCTTCGAGGAAGATCGGGTGATCGTCCAGGATCGCCGCGATCGCAGGCACGCCGTGCTCGGCGTCGCGCGGAAGATCGTGGCAGACGCTGCGACCGTCGATCACGCGCGGAGCGTCGAAGTCGAAGACGTCGCCGTTCAGCACGAGCGTCATCCGCTGCCCGCGGACGGCGTCGAGGACCGCGTCCAGCATGCCCGCGATCTCACCGTCCGGCAGGAAAGCTCGCTGCCGATGACGCATCCACGGACCCGTCCCCGGCTCCACTTCGGAGAGGTGGATGTCGGAAATCACGAGCGTGTGATGCATTACGTTAAGGATGGCACGGCGATGAGGCGGACGCCTGCCAGGGGATCTCCTAACGACGTGAAATCATTGAGAACGGACGGGGAACGTCAGCGGCGGTCGGGCGGGGACGAAGGAGCACGCAAGGGCTTGCGGAGGGGTGGCGCGGACGCCCAGGTTCTACCGAAGCGGAGGGGAGCGATGCGGGCGACCGAAGCGTTGGGGCGGGCGATTGGCGGCGTTTTGTCCCCGATCACGGGGGAGGGGAGTCTTCTCCGGCGTGCACGGCTCTTCCATCCGGACGGCGTCCTGTTCCGGGCAGACGTGCGGCCCCTCGCGCGCGAAGGTGCCGTGGGAGAGCTCGCGCAGAGGCTCGCGGGGCCCGCGCTCGTGCGGCTGTCGAGCGCGTGGTGGCGTCACGAGAAGGAGCTGCCGGACGCACTCGGGATCGCGGTGCGGTTCTGCGGGCGCATGCCGACGGCGACGTCGGTGGAGGCCTCCGCGAGGGATCAAGACCTGCTTTTCGCGACGTTCCAGCACATCTGGTCGCTGCCGTTCGCGCCGCTCACCACGAACGTGCACGACTTCCTGGGGAACCAGTACCACGCGATCCTGCCGTTCTACGTGCTCGGGCTCGGACGCGTGAAGTTCAGGCTCATGCCGTCGCGGCAGAGGCAACACGACACGCACGGGAGTCGGCGCGAGCGACTCGAGCGGGCCGTCGCCGCGGGGAACGCGGTGCTCCGGCTCGAGGTCGCACAGGTGGGAGCGATCGGCGCGCGGCTGCGTTCACCGGAGCAGATCCTGCGGATGTCGCGATGGCAAGCGGTGGCGGTGATCGATCTCGAGGAGCGATCCCTCGTGGATCAGGAGGCGCTGTCGTTCACGCCGTTCCACGCAGGTCGAGGGATCATGCCGATCGGTCCGTTCCAGATGATGCGCGCCGCGACGTACGCAGCGAGCCGCACGGGCAGGAAGGTCGCGTCGATCGCGGCGTGATCACTCGACGGGCGGAGGGATCGTCCAGCTCGTGTTCTCGGCGTGGCGCGGCTCGTCGTCCTCGGACGCGCTGCCGAAGAAGTCGGCGATGTCGTGCCTTCGCGCCTCGGCGTCGGCGCGGCCGAGGTCGATGAGCCTGCGCGCGAAGGCGCCGTCGAAGAGCAGGTAACTCGCGAGGTCCGCTTCGGTCGCCTCGCCGACGTCGACGAGCGTGAGCATGCGCCGCGCGAACGCAGGGCCGCCGTGGATGTTGCCGCGACGCACGTACTCGGCCGCGAGACGGCCGATGTCCTCGCTCGGACGCACGACGAGCGAGTGGATGCGGTTGTACGGCATCGTGCCGCGTCGCTCGGCGCTCACGTTGACCTTGTCCAGGAACTCGCCGCCGAACGTGTTCTCCGCGTCCTCGATGATGTGGTTCAAGCGCGTCATCACCTCGAGGTCCGTCTGGATGTGATCGAGGAGGAACGCGTTCAGGATCTTGCCGAGCAGGAAGGCCGCGCCCGGCGGCTTCTCGTCCTCGGGCATGGTGCTCGGGCCCGTGAGCTCGCGCGAGAGGCCGATCGCGAAGACGTGCGTCGCGCCGAGCCGGAGCGCCGGCGCGATGGGCGTGTTCTGACGGACGCCGCCATCCATGAAGAGCTCGCGGCCGATGCGGACGGGCGGGAACAAGATGGGGATCGCCGCGGAGGCGAGCGCGTGCAACGGGCCGATGTGCGCGCCGCGGATGAGCGTGCGCGGCGGCGCCGTCGTGGGCAGCGCACCGTCGGGGCCGGTCTGCATGAAGATGACCGTGCGACCCGACGCGACCTCGGTGGCCGAGACGCTGAGCGCGCCGAGGTGGCCGCGGCGGAGCGTGCGCGCGATGGCCCGCCACGGGATCTCGCGCTCGACGAGCTTGGCCATCGGCGTGACGTCGAAGACGCCGGCCGCCGCCTTGCCGCCGCCGAGAAGGACACGCGGGAGGCTCACGGCCTGGCGAAGGCCAAAGCCGAGCACGTCCGGCAGATCGAGCTCGGTCCAGAGGTTCGCGAGGCGGCGGATGCCCGTCGTGGCGTCGCCGAGATGCGCGGCGAGGAAACACGCGTTGATCGCGCCGACCGAGGTCCCGCAGAGGATGTCGATGCGCGGGACCGCGCCGCGCACGCGCGCGAAATTGTCGAGTACGTACGACAGGACGCCGACCTCGTACGCGCCGCGCGCGCCGCCGCCCGACAGGATCAACGCGACCTTTCGTCGGCTCGCCCCCGCTCGCTTCGTGGTCTTCGAACTCATGCCATTCCGCCGCGACTGAGCGGATCCGAGCGAGAAGTAGCGTCGGATCCGTCTGCCTCGGACAGAATGCGCTCGACGACGGGTCTTCGCAAGAAGAGCGCACGGAGGCGAGCATCTCGGACGTACCCGGCGACCTTGCGTACGTGCGTCGCGGCGCGGAGCAGCGCGTCACGAGCGCCGCTGGAGCTGCCTTTGCGCAGCGCTTCGATGCAGAGCGCGCGGACCTCGATGCCGTACTCGGAGAAGCTCGTGGCTTCGATCGCGCCGAGCGCCGTGCGAGCGAGCAGGACACCGGTGTGATGCTCGCCCGCGTCGACGCGCGCGGCGGATTCGATGGCGGTCGCGTGAATGTGGTAGCTCAAAAGACCTTGCGGCTCGGCGAGCTTGCGCGCGGCCTGCGCGTGGACGACGGCCTCGTGCGGGCGGTTTTCCGCGCGCGCTAGAAGAGCGCGGACGATGCGCTCGTGCACGGTGTCGTATGCGCTGCCGGTGACGGCCACGAGCGCGCCGGCGTCGCCGCACATCGTGGCGGCCTCGGCGATGATGCCGAGCTCGATGAGGATCTCCGCGGAGCAAAGGAGCGTGTCGGCGCGCGAGTCCTGATCGGCGTAGCGCTCGTGCGCTTCGCGGGCGCGCTTGAGGTAACTCAGGCCGCGCTCGGTGTCGCCGAGGCGCGCGTAGGCCTGGCCCACGTTGCTGAGCGTCTTGGCGATCTGGAAGCGGCCGCCGATGGCGAGGTCGATGCCGATGGAAGAGAGGCCGAGGGCGATCGCGTCCTCGAAGCGCTCCATGACGAACATGGCGTACGCGAGGGCGTTTTTCGCGCGCGCTTCGCTGCGGCGCGCGCCGACGGCGCGGAAGACGGCGATCGCTTCGGCGTGCGCGGCGGCGGCTTCCTCGACGCGGCCGATGCGTCGGAGCAGGACGCCCTTCGAGCGGAGCACCTCGGCGCGCAGGCGCGGCTGGAGCTTGGCGGTGTGCGTGACCTCGAGCGCGCGCTCGCAGGCGTCGATGGCGCCCTGCACGTCGCCGAGATCGCCGAGGACCTCGGCGAGGATCGTGTACGCCTCGACCTCGAGCGCGGGCTGGCGCGCGAGGCGCGCGATCTCGGTGGCGCGCTGCGCGGCGGGTAAACCTCGCGCGAGGTGGCCGTCGTCGCAGTCGAGGCGCGCGGTGCGGACGAGGGCGAGCGCGACGCTGCGCGCCTTGCCGCTCTGCCGCGCGAGCTTGCGTAACGCTTCGAGGTGCTTGCGGCGCTCGCTCCGGCGTCCGAGGTGCCGGTAGATCGCTTCGAGCGCGGCGTGCGCGTTCATGCGGCGCGGATCCTCGGGCGGGAGCAGGGAGAGCGCGCGCAGGTAGTAACGGAGCGCGAGCTGCTCCTGGTGCGTCGCGCGCGCGGCGCCCGCGGCTTCGAGGTACATCTCCGCGGCGGGGACGGCGGCCTCGCCGCGCGCGAGGTGGCGCGCGACGATCGCGGCGGAGAGGCCACGCGCGAGCGGCGTGCGCGAGAGGTGCTCGCCGAGCGAGAGGTGCATGCGCGAGCGCTTGGCCGTATCGAGCGCGAGGTAGGCGACGTCGCGCGCGAGCGGGTGGCGGAAGTCGACCGAGCCAGCGCGCCGATCGCAGAGACCGCGCGCGCAGAGGCGCGTGATCGCCTCGTCGTCGGGGAGTCGCGCGAGCGCGAGGATGTCGGTCTCCGTCAGCGGGCCTCCGGCGACGGCGAGCCAGTCGACGACGTCGTGCTCCGCGAGCGGCAGCTCGCGCAGGCGATCCCCGATGAGCTGTTCGAGCGTGGAGGGCAGGGTCTCGCTGCGCTCGCCGGGGCGCTCGTGCCGCACGAGCTCGTGGAGCCCTTCGCTGCGCTCGACGATCTCCAGCGTGCCGCGCTCGAGCAGCGCGTCGACCATCTCGAGCAGGAAAAAGGGGTTGCCCGCGACGCGCGGGACGAGCTCGCTGCACACGGCCGCGACGCCTTCCCGCACGCCGAGCCGCGCCTCGACGAGGCGCACCTGTTCTTCCGGTTCGAGCCCGCGCAGCTCGATCCGCACGAGGCCCTCGACGTACGGGAGCACGCGCTCGTCGGCGCGCGTCACGAGCACGACGAGGATCGGGAGCGCCTCGTTCCTGCGGAGCAGCTCCTTCAAGAGCTCGAGGCTCGCGCGGTCGGCCCACTGCAGGCCGTCGACGACGACGACGACCGGCTGCCTGCGCCCGAGCCCGGCGAGCAGGTGGCGCATGCCCTGGACGACGAGGTCGTGGCGGTAGTTGCTCGCGTCTTCTTCCTGGTGATCGCCGTGTTTGCCGGTCACGAGCTCGGCGAGGCGCTGGATCTCACGCGGCGCGCTCGGGGTGCGGGCGAAGGGGCCGAAGACGTCGCGCAGCGCGCCTTGCGCCTCGTCGAGCGAATTGTCGAGGCCCATGCCCGTCACGTCGCGCACGACGTCGGCGACGGTGGCGAGCGGCAGCTCCATCTTCACGGGCGAGCACTCGACCTGCACCACACGCGCGCCGCTCGGCAGCTCCGAGAGGAACGTCGAGACGAGCGCTGTCTTGCCGATGCCCATCTCGCCGACGACCACGCGCGCGACGAGCTCGCCGAAGGATCTGCGCGAGAGCGGCGCCGCATCGAAGGCCTGCGTCCTCGGGCCGCTCGGGGACTCCTGCGAGGTGTACGCTTCCGACGAAGGAGGCGATCCCGGGACGCCGCCGAGCGGCGGCGAAACCGCGCGGTGATACGCGGCGTAGAGGTCTGCCTTCTCGGCGTCGCGTCCGACGAGATCACTCTGGCCGAGCACGAGCTCCGCCGTGCGCTCCTCACGCGTGAGGAGTCGATCGAGCGCGTAGAGGCGCATCTGCGCGGGAACGCGGTGGCCGCCCGTGTCGCCCAGCGTGAGGCTCGGCGCCTCGCCCCAGCGAAAGTCACGCCGCACGAGGCGGTAGACGCCGCCCGCGACCCACGTCTTGCCGAACGGCGTCGCGGCGCCGACGCGATCGGCGAGGAAGTCCGCGGGTTCCTGCAGGGAGTGTCGGACGAGGTGGCCTTGCGGATCACGCTCACCGGAAGCGATGCCCCGGACGATGCCGATCGACGCGCGCAGCGGCGCCGGCAGATCCTCGCTCGCGCCGGCGAGCGCCTCGTGCACGTCGATCGCGAGCGTCGCGGCGTCGGCCGCCGCGCGCGAAGGGTTCGCCATGAGGCCGACGACCGCACGGGCCGACCACGGCGACTCCCACGACCACACCGCGCCGCGCTTGAACGCGATGTCGTCGAGCGTCTGCCGGATCGACGCGCCCATCCGCCGCGCGGCCTGCTTGCCGTGCGCGCTCTCGAGATCGACCGTGCCGTCGATGCGCAGCGTGACGACCGCGACGTGCCGGACCTCGCGTGCGACGCGCGTGGGCTTCTCGCCGTTCGTCCCGTCGGACGGGGTCCGCGCGAGCGGCACCGCGGCGAGCGTCGCGGCCTCCGGCGCCTCGCGTGGGCTCGCGAGCGGCAGCTCGAGCTCACGTCCGAAGAGCTCGAGCAGCATGGCTTCGATCGACGCCGAGTCGACGAGCTCCTGCTTCGCGAGCAGCGTGCGCATGATCGCCGCGCTCATGTCGCGCGCGGTCTGGAAGCGGTGCTCGCGCGGTCCCCGCATCGCCTTGAGGACGATGGCTTCGAGCTCGGGAGGCACGTCGCTCACGTGCGTCGACGGAGGCTGGAACGCGCCCGTCTTCACGGCTTCGAGCAGCGCGTCGTCGTCGAGCTTCCCGTACGGCGATCGAAGCGCGAGCATCTCGTACAGCACGACGCCGAGCGCGTAGATGTCGCCTCTCCGATCGACGCGCTCGCCGCGGGCCTGCTCGGGCGACATGTACCCGAACTTGCCCTTCAGCACGCCGGCCTCCTCGCGGAAGAGGTTCGCGCTCGCGATGCCGAAGTCGGCGATCTTCACCGCGCCTTCGTACGAGAGCAAAATGTTCTGCGGCGAGATGTCGCGGTGGACGATGGCGAGCGGCACGCCGCCCTCGTCCTTGCGCTCGTGGGCGTAGTGCAGGCCCTTGGCCGCCTCGGAGACGATGTACGCCGCGACGAACGGCGGGATCCGCGCGCCGATGCGCTTCGCCGTCGACATGATCTTGCCGAGGTCGAAGCCCTCGACGTACTCCATCGAGAGCAAGAGCCCGTCGTCGCCGTGGTCGCTGAACTCGTAGACTTGGACGATGTTCGGGTGGTTCAGGCGCGTCGCGAGGTGCGCCTCCTCGACGAACATCGAGCGGAACCGCCGCGACGAGCCGTGCGCCGGCAGCACGCGCTTGACGACGAGCAGCTTGTACGTGCCCTCGGCGCCGCGTTTCTTGGCGAGAAACACCTCGGCCATGCCGCCTGCGCCGAGGCGGCGCAGGATCTCGAAGTCGGCGAGCTGGTCGGGGTGCATGGCGATCATCACGCGCGCGCCGGGAGACGGGCGCCTCGGCTGCATGGTAGCGTCGCAGCCCACTCCCGTGACATCGAGCATGCTACGCCCCACGCCCATCTCCTGCAGCAAGCGGAAGCTCGCCGTCGGCTTCTCTGCCTGCGCCCTCGCGCTCGTCGCCGTCCCCGCGCTCGCCTTCGCCCAGGCGCCGCCTACCAAGGGAACCGACATGGAGCTCGACCCCGACGCGAAGCCTCCGCCGCCGGCCGAGCCCCCGCCGCTCCCGCCCGCGCAGGAGGGCGACTGGGGCGTCGGAGGCGCCGACGAAGAGGGGAAATTCGCGCCGTCCGGCAAGACGGGCGCAAAGAAGCGGGAAGAGGACGAGAAGGCGGAGGAGGCGAAGGCCGAGAACTACCGCGCGCTCCCGCCGCGTGAGGTCGGCGTCGACATGGTGATCGGCTTCGGCGAGACCCGCGATGTCCTCAGCGATACGGATCCCACCGACGTCACCGTCGCCTCGTTCGTTCCGTACTTCTTCTGGCGCCTGAACGAGACGTGGGCGATCGGCGCGCGTGTGCCCTTCGCGACGGGCAGCATCGACGGCCCGATCGAGAACCCCGTCAGCTCGTTTGCCCTCGGCAACATCGAGGCGAGCGTGCACGCGCGCTTCAAGTTGAAGCGACGCATGACGCTCCCCGTGAGCCTCGCGATCGCCGTGCCCACCGCGCAGGGCGACATGTTCCCCGAGCAGGATGCAGCAGGCGCGAGGCCACAAGCAGTCTTGAACCAGGCCGTCGCCGGCGCGCGAGGTTGGGAGGAGCAAGCGCCCTACACACCGAACCGCCTCGGCGCGACGCCGAGCGTCGGCTTCGCTTACGACACGCGCCTGTTGCACCTCGCGGCGAGCACGAAGTTCGAGCTCATGATCAAGACGGGCGGCGGCACGCCCGAGAGCGCGGCCACCGGCACGTTGCACTCGCCCGCGTACAACTGGGTGACGAGCGCGTCGTTCTTCTACGACTTCCTCGACGGCATGGTCTCGCCGGGCCTGCGCGCGTGGCTCGCGGTCTCGCAGCAGCCGGTCACCAAGGGCACGAGCGACTACTCCGGCGCGCAGTTCGTGATCGAGCCCGACGTGAACAGCACGATCCCCGTCGGCAAGTCGCTCGCCGTACGCGCGGGAATCGGATTCCTCGTCCCACTCGGCGGCCCGCTCGGCGGCTCGAACGGGGCGACCATCAACGGATTCCGTCTTCGCGCAGGTCTCGCGTTCTGACTTCCGGACAAACCCGGAAAAACGCCCGCCAGAGCTCGCCTGCCGAGTCTATAAGTCTCGGAAATCAGAACAGAAAACGTCATCGTCCACGCTGGCGGACAACCTCCTCGCAGCTATCGTGCTTCGCCCCGGCTGCAAACCGCCGGCCGTTGCGACCGTTTTGGTCGACTGCGCGCCGGATCGATTGGGCCGGGCGACGAGGTGCGACGCGATGGGATGGCTCTCGAGATTCGAAAAGCGGCTGGGGCGTGTAGTCGGTCCGGTGGTCGTTCTGATCATCGCGGTGACGATCGGTGCCCTCGTCTACTCGCTGCGAGGACCGCGCGAGGGGACGATCTCTTACACCGAGCTCACGCAGATCACGGGATCGCAGGCGATCACCGAGGTACGCGTGGAGGGTGAACGCTTCTCGATCCGAAATGCCGACGGTTCTCTTCGCGTGGGCATCGTCGGGGACGAGGAGGCGCGGCACGCGCTCGTCGACAAGTTCGCCGCCGCAGGCATCGCCGTCGAATACGGCTCACGCGAGGGCTCGGCAGGCGCGCGCGCAGCGACGGCGCTCGCGCCGATCGCGGTGATGCTCGCGCTCGGCGCCGTCGGCATCGGTCTGCACCGCAGGAAGAGCCGCGCGCACTTCTCCGAGGGTCAGTCGCCCAGCGTCGGCAAGGTCCGCTTCACGGACGTGGCCGGCATGGACGAGGTCAAGGAGGCGCTCGCCGAGACGGTGGAGTTCCTCAAGAACCCCGAGCGCTTCGGTCGTCTCGGCGGGCGCGCGCCGCGCGGCGTGTTGCTCACGGGTGATCCCGGCACGGGCAAGACGCTGCTCGCGCGCGCCGTCGCAACCGAGGCCGGCGTGCCCTTCCTCTCCGCATCGGGCTCGAGCTTCCAGGAGATGTTCGTCGGCGTCGGCGCCTCCCGCGTGCGCAACCTCTTCGCCGAGGCGCGCCGCGTCTCGCCCTGCATCGTGTTCATCGACGAGATCGACGCCGTCGGCCGCTCGCGCGGGCGCGGCGGGGACTCGGCCTCCGCCGATCACGACCAGACCTTGAACCAGCTCCTCGTCGAGATGGACGGCTTCGATCACACGACGGGCATCGTCGTCATGGCCTCGACGAACCGCGTGGACGTGCTCGATCCGGCGCTGCTCCGCCCCGGCCGCTTCGACCGTCAGATCGTGGTGCCGCTGCCGGATCTGCGCGGCCGCCGGGAGATCCTCGAAGTGCACGCGCGGCCGATCGCGCTGAAAGAAGACATCGACCTCGCACACGTGGCGAAGGTGACGCCGGGCTTCTCCGGCGCAGAGCTCGCGAACCTGTTGAACGAGGCGGCAATCCTCGCGGCGCGCAGCGGCGCAGACAAGGTGGACCTCGAGCACATCGACAAGGCGCGTGATCGCGTGCTGATGGGCGAGGAGCGCAAGAGCCTCGTGATGGACGCAGAGGAGCGGCGCGCGACGGCAGTACACGAGGCCGGGCACGTGACGGTGGCGCTCTCAGCGAAGCACGCGGACCCCGTGCACAAGGTGTCGATCCTGCCGCGCGGCCGAGCGCTCGGCGTGACGCAGGCGCTGCCCGAGCGCGATCGGCTGCTCTACACGAAGGAGTACCTCGAGGATCAGATCTGCATGCTCATGGGCGGTCGCGCAGCGGAGATGGTCGTGCTCGGCACGATGACCGCAGGGGCGGCAGACGACATCCAGCGCGCCGCATCGCTCGCGCGGAAGATGGTGGCCGAACTCGGCATGAGTGAGCTCGGGCCGATCAACGTGACGGATCACCCGGGCCACGTGACGCACAGCGAGCACCTCCACGCGCGGGTCGACGAGGTCGCACGCAAGCTCGTCGAGCAGCAACTCGAGCGCGCCTGCCGCATCGTTCGCGAGACGCGCGACGGCGTCCTCCTCCTCGCCGAGCGCCTCCTCGAAGAGGACACGCTCGTCGGCGACGCGATCGTCGCGTGCTTCGAGAAGCGCGCCGATCACGCCGAGGCCGCCCCCGCGGAGTTCGTGGCCTCCGCTTGAACGTAGCGCCGGGGTTTCACCCCGGACCCGAGCAGGGGCTCTCCGCCCCTGCACCCGGACCAGCGCAAGCGCTGGACCTTTGGTGGAAGAACTGCGCGGTGCGCAGTTCTTCCAACGGCCGGTGGCAAGACCACGAGGGGCCGTCTCACGTGGCGACGGGGTGTCGCCCGTCGAACCGTCAGCGGTGCTGTCTTGGTTGGCAGGGTCGTCGCCGGTCTTGCTTCGGCTGTTCGATGAACTGCGCACCGCGCAGTTCATCGACCCCGAGTCCAGCGCTTGCGCTGGTCCGGGGTGAAGGGGGCGGACAGCCCCCTTCTGGGGTGCGGGGCAACGCCCCGCGCGCCGACGGCTAGGTCTAGCTCTAGCTGCTGGGCTTCGCGGAGGGCGGCGCTGCGACGACTTGCTCGGCGGGTGGCGGCGTCGAGAGCGGGCTCCGCGTGGAGAGCGCGCGCACCCACGCGGCGATCGTCTCGCTTGCGGGCGTGGGCCAGCCCATGCGGCTGAACCTGCGCAGGAGTTCGGGGGTGTGGTCGCCGGTGCGGCTTGGATCCTGGAACGTCTTGCGTGCTTGATCGAGCACGTGCGCGGCGTCCTGGAAGCGGCCCTCGTGGTACGCGAGCCATGCCCGCGTGAGCGCGAGGTGCTGCTTCGGCTCGGCCTCGGCGAGCCCTGTGGCCTCGCACTCGGCGAGTGCTGCGCGTGCGACCTCCGCTTGACCGCGTTCGAGCGCGATCTGCGCGACGATGATCTTGATCTCGACTTGCCCCCATGGATCGGCGAGCCGATCGAAGAGCGCTGCCGCGGCGCGCGCGTGTGCCTCCGCCATGTCGAGCTGACCTGCGTCGAATGCGGTCATCGCGAGCAGACGCTCGCATGCGCCCTCGCCGCGCGGGTTGCCGAGGTCGCGGAAGCTTCGACGGGACAGGAGCGCCACCCGCCGTGCTTCTTCGAGCCGACCCTCGCGATGATCCGAGTGCGCGAGTGTGACGTCGCATTGGGCCATGCCGAGGCGATAGCCGATTGCGTCGAACTCGGCGCGCGCCGTGCGTAGGAGCGCGCGCGCCTTCTCGGGCGAGCCTCCGGCCTGCTCGACGAAGCTGTGGAGCACGAGGCACTGCGCGTGGCCGAGGCGATCGCCGACGGCCTGGAACTTCGGCCCTGCGCTCTCGAGGATGCGAGCGGCGTCGAGGTGTGCGCCGAGCAGGAAGTCGATCTCCCCGAGGATCACCTCGCAGAGGGCTTGCCCGTGCGTGTCGCCGAGCGACTGGAACATGTCGAGCGCCTTCGCCACGAGCTTGCGACCCTCGGCGGGCGCGGCGAGATCACTCGTGGCGTGACCGAGGAGCCGGAGGCACGCGGCTTCGCTCTCGGGATCGCCTGCCTCGTGGAAGAGCCTGCGCGCCTCTTCGGCTTCGCGCCGGCAGTCTTCGAGCCTGCCCGCGTGTCGCAGCGCCTCGGCGCGCCACCTGCGATGGTGCGCGAGCGGCAAACCTTCGAGCCGACCATCGAGCAGCGACAGATCACGCAACGTCGCCTGCACGTCGCGCTTGCGCCCCCACGACTCCGCGATCGATCGGTGCAAGAGCTCTGCGGCGACGTTCACGTCGCCCGCGCGCACGAGGTTCATCACGCGGTGACGCACGATGCGCCGGCTGCTCGCGTCGGGGTGATGGGCGAGTGCGTTCGCGGCGGCGCGAAGGACCACGGGCGCGTCGGGCTGCGCGAAGAGCTGCCCGAGCAGGTGCTCTTGCAAGAGTGCGTGGGGCCATCGCAGGCGTTCTTCTCCGGATGCGAGCAGGATCTGCGCGCGCTTCATCGCGGCCACGGCGCGTTCTGCGTCCACGCCGAGCGCCCCGAGCTCGAGCCTCAGCACGTCCTCGCGGATGTCTCCGCCGAGCGCCGCCGCTGCGCGCGCGCCGCGCCGGAGATCCTCGGGGATCGCGCGCAGCCGCTCCTCCCAGAGCTCGGCCGTCGTGGCTGCGCGCATCGCGAGCTTCGCGTCGGGCACCACGTAGCGCCCGTCGCGCAGCTCGATGTGCCCGCCCGTCGCCCACGCGTGAACGATCTGCAGCGCGAACAGCGGATTGCCTTTGCTGCGTTGCGCGGCCTCGACCACGGCTGCCTCGTCGAGCGGCAACGTCTCGCGAAGGAGCGCGTGCGTCTGCGTCGGATCGAGCGGCTCGAGCGTCAGGCGATCGCCGCCGAGCTCGCGCAGGAGCCACTCGACCCACTCGCGCGCGACCGGGTCCGTCATGATCGCCTCGTCGCGCACCGTGCCGACGATGAGCAGCCGAAGGCCCGGCGTCTCGCGGTGCAGCCGCGCCATGCCCTCGAACGTCGTCGGCGAGCCGTGATGCAGATCGTCGAGCATCAGGAGCAACGGACGGTTCTTCGCGATTTTCTGCAGCGCATACTGCATCACGCGCCACCGCGTCTCCGACGAGAGTGCGAAGCGTTTGCCCGTCGGGCCGATCGCGTCGCCTTGCGACGAGGGCCGGATCCACTCGGCCGTCGCCGCGACCCACATCTTTCCTTCGTCATCGTCGGGCGCGACTTCCCACTGGTTCAGGAGGACCTTCTCGACGACGTCGCGGCCTTCGCGCTCCAGCCGGTAGTGCTGCACGATCGCGCCGACCACGCCGTCGAGCGGCGCGGCGATCTTCCGGTAACGCGCGCGCAGCGGCACCATCAGGCCACGCTCGTGCACTTCCTCGCAGAGCCACTCCGCGAGGCGCGACTTGCCCACGCCTGCCTCACCCGAGAGGAGCACGAAGCGGTGCTCCGCGGCCTCCGACGTGGCGATCTGGTTCGCCATGTCGAGCAGGCGCGAGCGCTCTGCGGCACGCGCGACGAAGGGGCTCGGCCGGAGGCCGAGCAGGCCCGTCGTGGTCACCTGCGAGTCGAGGTAGTTGCTCTCGATGACCAGCGGCGAATCGCGCAGGGGCATCGACATCGGAGGCGCGGCCGAGGGCCTCGGCGTCGCCGTCGGATCTCCGCCGCGCGGCCGCATGCGCCAGAGGAGCGCGCGCGCGTCGGCCGCGAAATCGAAGCGTTGCCACGGACGCTTGTTCATCAAGCGCCGCACGAGCGGCACGATGTCCGGCGGGATGCCCGGACGGAGCGGCACCTCGGGTAGCGCCGCGCTCTTGTGCTTCGCGAGCAGCTCCTCGTCCGTGCCCTCGTACGGCTCGCGGTTCGCGATCATCGTGAACAGCACGCAGCCGAGCGAGTAGAGATCGGTCGACGGACCCACGTGCGGCGCGGCGTAACGGATCTGCTCCGGCGCCATCCACCCCGGCGTGCCTGCGCCCCAGCGGATCGTCGGCTTCGAGACGGGCGAGCCGTCGAGCCTGTGATCGACACGATCCTGCATGAGCCACGCGAGCCCGAGATCGAGCACGTGCACCGTCGGCGGCTCCGTGTCGTCGTGCGGGATGTCGACGAGGATGTTCGACGGTTTGAGATCTCCGTGGATGACGCCGCGCGCGTGCGCATGTGCGAGCGCGGCGAGCACGTCGTCGGTGATCTTCCAGATCAGCGGCCACGGCAGGCCGCCTTCCTCTTGCGCGAGGTAGAGCCACTCGTGCAGCGATCGACCCGGCACCGCATCCATCACGAGGAACGGCGTGCCGTCGGCGAGCGCGCCGAAGTCACGCGCGCGCACGATGCACGGGTGCGAGAGCGCCGCGAGCGCGCGGGCCTCCTCGTGGAACCACCACGCTTCCTCGGCGCGTGGCCGCGCCCCCGGTCGGCTCAGGACCTTCACGGCCACCCGGTCGTCGGCCACGAGATCACGGCAGAGGTAGACGACCCCCATGCCGCCACGCCCGAGCTCCCGTCGAACCTGGTACCGTCCGGCCAGAATCTTGCCGATCGTGCCGGTTTGCTCGCTCATCGGACGGGCGAATATATCTCGGCGCTGGCCGCCCGGTACTGCGACGAGGCGGCTTGTTTCCGCGCCCGATCTGTCAACCTCGATCCAACAATGCTACGTTACGGAACATGTCGAACACGGTGAGGCTGCTCGCGTTCGCGGGGGCGCGCGACGTGCTCGGTGCTTCGGAGCTCGTCTTTCCGCTCGATGCGCCGTGCACCGCCGAGGAGCTTCTTCACCACGTTTGCAGCCGATTTCCCGCGCTCGTGCCGTATCGGCGATCCATCCGCGTCGCGGTGAACGGCGCGTATGCAGGGCCCGACGAAGAGGTCCGCTCGGGGGACGAGGTTGCGTTGATCCCGCCCGTCGCGGGAGGGTGAGGCGATGGCGGTGGTGAACGATCCGGCAGCCGAGAAGAGGCGATCTCTGCCGATGCTCGGCGCGCGCGCGCTCGTTCCGACGCGCGCTTCGGCCGGCCCGCCGCCGCGCAGCGTGCGTGTCTCCGTGACCGATCGATGCGACTTCGCCTGCACGTACTGCCGGCCCTCGCGGAACGACGGCTACACGGACGGCCGCCTCATGACGGCGGCGTGGAAGACGATGTTCGAGGCGCTGCGCCGAGCCGGCGTGCGTCGCGTGCGGCTCACGGGCGGCGAGCCCCTCGTGCATCCCGAGATCGTCTCGATCGTCGCGCACCTCTCCTCGCTTGGCTTCGAGGACCTCGCGCTCACCACGAATGCCTCGCAGCTCGCGCGCCTCGCGCGGCCGCTGCGTGACGCGGGCCTGCATCGCGTGAACGTCTCGATCGACACGCTCGATCCGGTCCGTTTTCGCGAGGTCACGCGTGGTGGAGATCTCGATGCCGTCCTCGCGGGCATCGACGCCGCGATCGAAGCGGGGTTCTCGCCGATCAAACTCAACACCGTCGTCCTGCGCGGCGTGAACGACGACGAGCTCGAGCGCATCCTGCTCTGGGCCTGGGAAAAAAGCCTCTTGCCGCGGTTCCTCGAGGTCATGCCGATCGCCGAGGGCGCGAAGCTCGTGGCCGATCACCTCGTCACCGCGGCCGAGATGCGCCGCGCGCTCGCCGAGCACCTCCTCCCCGAGGAGGCCGTCACCGATCCGGGCCTCGGCCCCGCGAAGTACGTGCGCGCTCGCCACGATCCGGCGCTTCGTGTCGGGTTCATCACGGGCACGAGCGACACGTTCTGCGAGACCTGTGATCGCCTGCGCGTCTCGTCGACGGGCGTCCTCAGGCCTTGCCTCGCCACGGACGACGGCGTGGACGCAGCGGCGCCTGCGCGTGCGGGCGACGCGGAGGCGATCGTCGAGCACATCGGGCGCGCCTGGTCGATGAAGCCCGACGGCACGATCTGGAAGGGCTGCACCGAAGAGACCGCCGCGGGCGTGTCCATGCGCGCGATCGGCGGGTAGGATCCAGCCGCCGTGAACGAAGTGTTTTCATTCGAAGCCGAGGAGATCGGGCCCACGCTCGATCTCGTTCCTCTGGCCGCGCGACGCGCGCTCGATCACGCCGGGCTCCGGCTGCCGCTCGAAGGGTGGCGCTCCCTCGCGTTCGAGGATCGACGGCGGATCACGCGCGCCGGCACCGAAGCCGTCGTCGACGTCGCGACCGTCAACGAGATCGTGCAACAAGCCCACCCGCCTGCGCTCCCGATGCCGCTCACCGCGGATCCGAGCCCGGATCACCTGCCCGAAGGCCTGCGCGAAGCGTTGCCGGCGGGTCGATCGATCGATGCGCGCAGGTGGGCCTCGCTCTCGGGCCTCGCTCGGTTCTCTCTCGTGCACTGTCTCCGCCGCGCGGCGAAGCGTGGTGATCCGGCGATCCTCTCGGCCGCGCTCGACGTCCTCCTCCCGCGCGCCGCGGCGCACGCGACCGATGCGACGAGCCTCTCCTCGCACCTCGGTCCTCGCGGCGATGTGCGGATGGTCGACGTCGCCGAGAAGCAGCCAACGCAGCGGCGTGCCGTCGCGGTCGCGCGCGTGCGCATGCGGCCCGAGACCGCCTCTCGCCTCGCGCGTGGCGATACGCCGAAGGGCGAGGTGCTCGCGACGGCGCGGATCGCCGGCATCATGGCCGCCAAGCGCACGCCGGAGCTCATCCCGATGTGCCACGCGATCGCCCTGACGCACGTGGCGATCGCGCTCGACGTCGACGCGGCCGCCGCTCGCGTGACGATCACGGCGAGCGCGGAGGCGACCGACAGGACCGGCGTGGAGATGGAAGCGATGGTGGCCGCGTCGGTCGCCGCGTTGACGCTGTACGACATGCTCAAGGGCATCGATCGCGAGATGGTCGTCGAGGACGTGATGCTGGTGGAGAAGAGCGGCGGACGATCTGGCCACTTCAGGAGGTCGCCGTGAGCGCGACGCGTATCCGCCGCGAGGCGCTCTCGCTCGACGAGGTCATCCAGATCGTGGCGCGGCCCGAGGCCGGCGCGATCGCCACGTTCCTCGGCGTCGTTCGCAACATGAACGACGGCCGCGCCGTGAGCCTGCTCGAATACGAGGCCTACGGCACGATGGCCGAGGCGGAGCTCCAGCGGATCCTCGAAGAGCTCGAGCGCGAGATCCCCGGCGTTCGTGTCGCGGCCACGCACCGCATCGGCGCACTCCACGTCGGCGACGTCGCCGTCGCATGCGCCGCGAGCGCCCCGCACCGCGGCGAGGCTTTCCGTGCGTGCCGCGAGCTCATCGATCGCATCAAGGCCAGGCTCCCGATCTGGAAACGCGAGCACGGCCCCGACGGGCCTTACTGGGTCGGCTGGGAAGACGCGCGCTGCACGCCCGATCACGGCGAACACGAGCATCACGCGCACGCGCATCACGCGCACGACGAGAAGCGCTGACCTCAGAACGCGTCGATCCGGATCGCTTCGAGCTCGCTCCCGTCCTCGACGCGTCCTTGGCTCGCGGGCACCACCACGAGCACCTCCGCTTCGGCGAAACTCGTCACCGCACCCGACGCCTGGTTCGGCAGGATGCGCGCGCGCACCGGGCCCGTGCCCGGCTCGATCCGCGCGCGGACGAACTCCTCGCGGCCCGGCGTGCGATCGTACGAGCCCACCACGACCACGCGCTCACGCCGCGGGAGCGGCGCCGGATCGCCTTGCAACGCGCGCACGAGCGGCGCACCGAAGAGCAGCCACGTGAGCGACGCGCTCGCGGGATTGCCGGGCAACCCGAGCACGTGCGCCTCCCCGGCGCGACCCACCGCGATGGGCTTTCCCGGCTTGATCGCCACGCGCCAGAAATCGAGCGTCACGCCCGCCGCTTCGAACGCAGGCCGCATCACGTCACGATCGCCGACGCTCACGCCGCCGATCGTCACCACGAGATCACTCCCGCGCAGCGCCTCCACGACCGCCGCGCGCGCGACGTCGAGGTCGTCCCGCACGTACGCGCCCACGCGCGCGATCGCCCCGATCTGCCGCGCGGCCGCCGCCACGAACACGCCGTTCGACTCCGCGATCGATCCGGGTTGGCCCGGCTCGCCCGGCGATCGCAGCTCGTCACCCGAGCACAGGATCGTCACCACGGGCCGCTGCGCCACGAGCACGAAGGGGCGATCGAGCGCCGCCGCGAGAGCCGCGTGGCCCGGCGTCATCCGCGTGCCGCGCGCGATCGCCACCGCGCCCTCCGCGAGATCGGATCCACGCCGCCGGATCCACGCGCCCGCTTTCGGCGCCTCGCGGATCACGATCACGTCGCCGCGCCGCTCCACGTTCTCCTGCATGATCACGGCATCCGCGCCTTCGGGCAGCCGCGCGCCGGTAAAGATCCGACAGGCCGTCCTCGGCGCGAGCGCGGGCCTCTCGCCGCCGGCCGAGCTCTCGCCGACCACGGGCAACTCGAACGGCCCGGCTCCCTCGAAGTCCGCGGCGCGCACCGCATATCCATCCATCGAGCTGTGATCGAACGCCGGCATCGGCGCGCGCGCGACGAGGTCCTCCGCGAGCACGCGCCCGGCCGATTGATCCACGCTCACGCGCTCCTTGCCCACCGGCTTCGCCGCGGCGAGCAGGCGTTCGAGCGCGTCGCGATACGAAAGCATCAGTGCTTCCTCCCGTGCTTGCCGTGCTGATGACCGTGCGCGGCGTGTTTCCCGCCCCGCCCCGACGCGAGAGCGATCGCGTGCGACAACGTCGGCGCGAGCAGCGCATCGACCGCGAGCTCCACGGCGCTCGGGCTGCCCGGCAGCGCCGCGATCACCTTGCCTCGAACCACGCCGGCGATCGCGCGCGACAGGATCGCGCGGGGCCCGATCTGATCCCACGAGAGCCTGCGGAACGCCTCGCCGAAGCCGTCGATCGTCTTGTCGAGCATGGGCTCGATCACCTCGATCGTGCGATCGCGCGGCGCGATCCCCGTCCCGCCCGTCAGCACGATCGCGTCGGCCGCGTCCGCGTCGCAGACGTAGTGGATCGCCTCGCGTAGCTCGTCCGGCTCCTCGCGCAGGATCGCGTGCGAGACGACGGAAAACCCCGCCGCCCGCAGGCGATCGACGAGCACGCGGCCGCCCACGTCGTCGCTCGGCGTGCGCGTGTCGCTGAGGGTGAAGGTGGCGACCTGGAAGACCTCGGGTTTTTCGTTGGTGCTCATAATTGTTGACGACTCCTCGGCTCGATGACGACCGATCGGTGCGGCATCGTGAGCGCCTCTTCCATGGGACCCGGATCGAAATCGAAGTGCCGCTGCCGGAGCGGCCGCTCGGGGAAGAGCAGGCGGAGGTGCACGTGCGGCGGCGCCTTCGGAGGCTCCTCGGGCGAAAAGAGCGTGCGCGCGATCTTCCCGCCCGGGAACGGAGAGATCACCGTGATGTCCGTCGCCCCGCGCGCCACGAGCGTGTCGATGAGCGTGTTGTCCGCGGCGCCTCCGTCGAGGTGCACGTCGCCGTCGAGACGCGGCACACGCGCGTACACGACCGGGATGAAGCACGACGCCACGAGCACGTCGTGCATGTCGCGCCGCTCGTGGTTCGAGTGCACGACGAGCGCGTCCTTCCTCCCCGCGAAGAAGCGCCGCGCGTGTGTCGTCGCGACGAGCAGCTCGGTCTCCGTCCGGTGGAGTTTTTCCTCGGGCAAGAAGCGCTCGAGCGCGCCGCGCAGCACCGCGCTCATCCCGAACGGGCTCCGCTCGCTCGAGAGGTAGCGCCGCGACACGACGGGCGTCTTCGCCATCGAGCGCCAGAGGTCCGGGCCCACGCCCGCGAGGCCCGCGACGAGCGCCGCGCCGGAGATGGAGCCCGACGAGGCCCCCGCCACGAGATCGAAGCGCTCGTCCGCGGCCACGAGGCGCGAGAGCACGCCGAACTGGAACGCCGCCCGGCAGGCGCAGCCGGGCAAGGACAGCGCTCGCACGCCGAGGTCTTATCAGAGCCCGTGTTCGACGTCACCCTTCGCCGGGGCGGGAGCCTTCGACGCAGAAGCTTGCGTCTCACCGCGCGCGTCCATGGCGTCGGCGCGCGCGCTGCGCTACGCACGTCCGCGTGGCAGAGCCGCTGATCCCCTACATCACGCTCCCCGAGATCCCGCTCGGTTTCCTGCTCGACGTCCCCGTCCTGGGCAAGCTCTTCGATCCGGCGCACCCGCCGTCGATCAAGCCGTTCGGCACGCTCGTCGCGCTCGGCGTCTACATCGGCTCGGTCATCACGATGCACCGCGCGAAGGAGCGCAACCTCGACACGAAGAAGATGAACGAGTTCATCTTCTGGGTGGTCGCTGCGGGCTTCATCGGCGGGCACGTCCTCGACGCGATCTTCTACCACCCGCAGCGCGTCGCCCGCGATCCGCTCTACCTGCTGATGCTCTGGGACGGCCTGTCGAGCTACGGCGGCTTCATCGGCGCGATCATCGGCTGCTTCGCGTACAAGTTCATCAAGCGCGAGAAGGTCCTCGCGTACGCGGACGTCGTCGTCGCGACCTTCCCGATCGCCTGGATCTTCGGCCGCGCCGGTTGCTCCGTCGTGCACGATCACCCAGGCCGCCTCTCCGACGCGTGGTTCGCGGTTCGTTACCCGATGGGCAGCGGCTGGGTCGGTCGCTACGACCTCGGTCTCTACGAGTTTTTCCTGACGATCCCGCTCGCGATCATCGTCACGCTGCTCTGGCGTCGTGGTCCGCGGCCGCCGGGCTACTTCACCGGCATCATCTGCATGGCGTACGCGCCCGTGCGCTTCCTGCTCGACTTCTTCCGCGAGGAGGAGGGTGCGAGCATGCTCGGCGGCGATCCGCGGTACGGCGGCTTGACGCCCGCGCAATGGGCCTGCTTCGGCCTCTTCGCCGTCGGCGCCTACTTCACGTTCGTGCTCGCCAAGGACAAGTCGGCGAACGCCGACGGCGCGCCGCCCGCGGCTGGGAAGAAGAAGCGCAAGAAGAAGGCTCGCCCCGTGGAGAGCACGCCTGCAGAGCAGAGCAGCAGCGAGAGTGATGGGGCGGCGGAGCAGGAGAGCTAGAGGGCCGGGCGAGCATCGCTCGACGCGATCCACGTCGCGCGTGGATCACGTCGAGCGTCCCTGCCGAACGTCACTCCGCGTCGAAGAGCGCGGGCTCGGCGGCGTCCGCCTTCGGCTCTTTCTTCGCGCGGAAGTTACGCGGGAACCACGCGTCGGGCGCGCGTCGGATGTTGTGGCGCTCGGCGAACTTCGTGAACAGGTCGAACCACTCGAGCCCGGGCAGCTCGCTGATCTTCTGATCGACGCGCGCGATCGCCTTGCCGTCGAGACCGTCGAAGAGGAAGCGGATCGTGTGAAGGACGTCTTCCTTGGAGCACATACCGTCGCCGACGGGGGTCCAAGCGAGCTTCAGCGCCGCGGAGACGATCTTCGCCGTCATCGGATCGCGCTGCAGGCGGCGCTTCGCGTGCTCGCGATAAAACGCGTAGTGGCGGAGCTCCTGCTTCATGATCCGCTGGCAGATCTTGTTCAGGACCGGGTGATCGATCCGCTCGATGAGCGCCTGGTAGGCGCTGTACGTCGTGAACTCCTGGATCGTGCCCCAGACCATGTGCACGCCAGGCCAGTGCGTCGGGAAGAGCTTGCCGAGCATGTTCTGCCCGAACTCGTCGATCCGCTCGCCGGGGCTGCGCGAGAGGAACATGTCACGCCGGTACGTCGGAGAAAGCGGCTCGCCCAGCGCTTCCATGAACCTTCGGAAGGCACGTCCGTGGAATTCCTCCTCGTACATCCACACGCAGAGGAAAGGCGCGATCTCCGGCTCCTCGTACACGGCGTTCGTGGACATGAGGGCCTTCGTGTAGAAGAACGTCGAGTTCTCCGTCAGCAGGAAATACCGCAGGCAACGGATCGCCTCGGGGGTCATCGGGTGCTTCGGGACCTCGGACCAGTCGATGTCCGAAAGGTCGACCCTGCCGGACGAATCCATCAAGCGCTCGATGTTGAAGTGCTCCGCCATCGCGTTTTGAACCTCGGGAAACGGGTCGTAACACGATTTACGTCCGGCGACGCAAGCGGATCCTCCGTCCGGGTCGCTCGGGCGCTGACGCGCTCGTTCTACGTTTTTTTTCGCTGCGAACGCCGCTTCGCGACGCTTGTTTCAGCGACCGAACGGCGAGGCGGGGAAGGGGTGACGCGGCGGGTCGAGCAGGGGCTTTGGGGGGTCTTCGCGGAGGGATCGACGCGCTCGTCGACGAACGGGCCTTCGGGGGCTCCCTTGACGCGGGAAGGAGGCCATATATCGTGGGCTGTAGCTCGTCCCAGGAGGTTCGGTCCTCGCCATCGTGATGCGAGGCAAGTCTCCGAGGGGAGAGTGTTCGAGGCGAGCAAGAGGGCGCGAGCCTCGGAGGCGAGGCGCTAGGATCGATGGTGCGCAGGTTTTTCGATGGCTGAAGATTCTCGTAAGTTGTTCGTAGCAGGGTTGCCCGACTCCATTACCGAAGATGTTCTCCGCGGGCTCTTCGAGGCGACAGGAGGCAACGTCGTCGAGGTGAGCCTGCCGAAGGATCGCGCGACGGGTCGGCCGCGCGGTTTCGGGTTCGTGACGCTCGCGACGAGCGAAGAGGCGAGCGCCGCTCGCGAGTCGCTCGACGGATCGTTCCAGGGCGGCAAGTCGATCTCCGTGCGGCCCTTCCAGGCCGAGCCTCCGCGCCGTGAAGGCGGCGTGGGCGGCGCGCGGCCGATGGGCGGCGGCATGGGCGGCGGCATGGGCGGCGGAGGCATGGGCGGTGGTGGCGGCGGGCCTGCTGCAGCAGCGCCCGACCGCACTCTCTACGTCGGCAACCTCCCGTACGATGCAAGCATCGAGGAGGTCGAGTCGATGATCACCTCGACCGGCGCGGGCCCCGTCGTGCGCGTGCACTTGCCGATGGACGCGGACGGGCGCAAGCGCGGGTTCGGCTTCGTCACGATGGCGAGCGCCGAGGCGGCGAAGGCTGCGATCGAAGCGCTGCGCGGCGTGGACGTGCGTGGCCGTCGGCTCGTCGTCAACCTCGCCCATCCGAAGGGCGAACGTCCGCCGCGCGAGGAGCGTCCTGGTGGCGGCGGCGGTTATGCCGGCGGCGGCTACGGCGGCGGCGGCGGCGGTGGTGGTGGCCCGAGCGGCTACAACCCTGCGCCTCCTCCGCCTCCGCAGCGCAAGACGTTCGACGATCGTCGCCGTCGTGGTGGCGGCGGCGGTGGCCACGACGGGGACGGCCCTGCGGGTGGCGGCGGCGGACGTCGCAACAACAAGAACTGGGACGTTCGCGGCCGCGACGACGACTGGGACGAGGAATGAGCGGCGAGGGCGAGCGACGGAGCGTGAGCTCCGAGCTCGCCCGGTCCTCTCGTTTGCCCCTTCGTCGATCTGTTGCTCGCCGACGTTGACAGCGGCGGGAAATTCCGTAGGTTACCGCCCTCCTTCAGGCCCCCCCGTCGCGGCGGGGTCACGGAGGGCGGGTTTCGCGGCGCCTCACGCGAGCGTGCCCGTGACCGAGCCGGCGCGAAACCGGTGAGTTTCAGGAGACAGCCATGCGCGACATCATCAAGCTGACGTGCGGCAATTGCGGCCGGGCGAACTACCACACGACGAAAAACAAGCGGACGATGTCGGACAAGTTCGTCATCAAGAAGTTCTGTCCGGTGTGCCGCAAGCACTACGAGCACAAGGAAGGCAAGATCTCGAAGGGCTGATCGGCCTTTCCCGGATCTGCCTGTGCACGTACCAACGTGATTGACGGGCGGATCCATGGCATGGCCATGGGTTCGCCCGTGCTTGCTGCTGAACGGGTGTGCCCGACCTGAGCAGGTGCTCTCGTTGCGACCACCCACCATGGATGATAGGACCGCCGTCTGCCCGTGCGGCATGGATGCACGTCTCGGGCGGACCGGACCCCAAGCTTCAAAGGCGATGCGATGATCTTCGACTGGCTCTACGGCCTGTTCTCGAACGATCTCGCGATCGATCTCGGCACCGCCACGACGCTCATCTACGTGAAGGGCAAGGGCATCGTCTCTTGCGAGCCTTCCGTGGTGGCCGTGCAGCGCGACAACCGCGGCGGCAAGAAGGTGCTCGCGGTCGGCCGTGAGGCGAAGGAGATGCTCGGGCGCACGCCCGGGAACATCCAAGCCGTGAGGCCGCTGCGCGACGGCGTCATCGCCGACTTCGAGATCACCGAGGCGATGCTGCGTTACTTCATCGCCCGCGCGCACAACCGCCGCACGCTCGTCAAGCCGCGCATCATCATCTGCGTGCCCTTCGGCATCACCGAGGTCGAGAAACGCGCGGTGAAAGAGAGCGCGGAGGGCGCCGGCGCGCGCGAGGTGTACCTCATCGAGGAGCCCATGGCGGCGGCCATCGGCGCCGGCCTTCCGATCACCGAGCCCTCGGGCAACATGGTGGTCGACATCGGAGGCGGCACGACGGAGGTCGCGGTCATCTCCCTCGCCGGCATCGTCTACTCGCAGAGCGTGCGCGTCGGCGGCGACAAGATGGACGAGTCCATCATGGCGTACATGAAGCGCAAGTACAACATGGCCATCGGCGAGCAGACGGCGGAGCGGATCAAGATCACGATCGGCAACGCGTACCCGCTCGAGCAGCAGCTCACGATGGAGGTCAAAGGGCGCGACATGGTCGCGGGCATCCCGAAGACCGTGGTCGTGAACTCGGACGAGATCCGCGAATCACTTGCAGAACCAACGAACGCGATCGTCGACGCCGTGCTCGTCGCGCTGGAGCGCACGCCCCCCGAGCTCGCGGCGGACATCGTGGACAAGGGGATCGTGCTCACGGGCGGCGGTTCCCTCCTGAAAAATCTCGACGTGCTGCTCCGCGAAGAGACGGGCCTGCCGGTGATGGTCTGTGACGATCCGATCAGCGCCGTCGTTCTCGGCAGCGGAAAAGCGCTCGATCACCTCGAGCTCCTGAAGGAAGTCACGATCAGCTGACCGGAGCGCGCGTCCAGGTAGCGTCCGCGCGTCTCTCGTGGCATCGAGGGAAGACCGGGGACCTCCCTGGCGTTACCCCAGGCCGCCCTTCCCGGCGGCAGCGCCGCCCGAAGCATGAACTTCAAGCGTTACCGCGACCTGGCCATCGTCCTGCTCGCCCTGGCGGTGCCGTTCTGGTTCCTCCGGGCCAGCATGCGTGATCCCGGCAAGGTCACGGGCGCCGACAAGGTGATCGTCCGGATCGCGACGCCCCTCCAGTACGCCGCGGCGACGCTGGCGCGCGGGCTCTCGAACATCTGGGGCGACTACATCTACCTGGTCGACGTCAAGGAGGACAACGCGCGGATCGCCTCGCAGAACGCGCGTCTCCGTGAGCGCGTGCGCAAGCTCGAGGCGCTCGAGGAAGAGAACCGGAGGCTCCGGCGCCTGCTCGATCTGCGCACGAGCGTCCGCACCGACGTCGTGAGCGCGCAGGTCGTCGGAAAAAACACGAACGAGTTTTTCCGCGTCGCGCGCGTGAGCCTCGATCGCGAGTCGCGCGACGTGCAGCCGAACCTGCCCGTGATCTCGCCCGACGGCGTCGTCGGCACGACGCTCAAGGTCTCGGGCGACACGATCGATGTGCGTCTCGTCGTCGACGCGGGCAGCGGCGTCGACGTCGTCGTGCAACGGACCGGCGCGCGTGGGTTCGTCCGCGGGACGGGCGATGAGACGAAGTACCTCTGCAGCGTGGAGTACGTGCAGCGCACCGACGAGGTGGAGGTCGGCGATCTGCTCGTCACGAGCGGCGTCGGGAAGCGGTATCCGAAGGGCATTCCCGTCGGCAAGGTGACGCAGGTCGTGAAGCGGGACTTCGGCATCTACCAGCAGGTCTACGCGACGCCTGCCGTGGATTTTTCGCGGCTCGAGGAGGTGCTGATCGTCACCTCCGCGCCCCCGGAGGAGGCCCAGCCGGCCCCCTCGGCGTCGGGCTCGTCCACGCCGCGGCGGTAAGGTCGAGAGGAGGAGAGGACGATGCGAAACACCGCATTTCTCGCTGTCGGCGTCGCCCTTCTCATCATCCAGTCGAACCTCTACCGGCTGATCGGGCGGCTCCAGATCGCGGGGATCACGCCGAGCCTTCTCCTGCCGCTCGTGGTGTTCATGGGCGTGCACGAGTACTCGATCGCGCGCGGCGCAGCGCTCGCGTTTTTGCTCGGCTACCTGCTCGATCTGTTCTCGGCCTCGCCCATCGGCCTCTTCACCTTCATCACGGTCGCCACGTTCGTCGTCGCGCGCGCCGCGGGCGTGCGCCTCGCCGCGCAGACGCTCCTCACGAAGGTCGCGCTCGCCTTCGCGTTCGCGCTGCTCGAAGGCGTGCTCATCGTCGTGCTGACGGCGATCTTCGGGACCGATACGGCGAGGCCGCGCGCGCTCGCGACGCTCGTCGCGCCGCACGCGATCGGGACGGCGATCTTCGCGCCGCTCGTCTTCAGCCTCGCCGAGCGCGTGCATCAGGCGACCATCAACGTGCCAAGGCCCGGGGAAGGAGGGCAGCGATGAGCCTCGTCGTTCAGCGCTCCGATGTCAGCGAGTTCAGGCGCCGCTTCCGCTGGATCGCGCTCGCGATGGTGGTGCTGCAGCTCGTCCTGATCGGGCGGCTGTTCCAGCTCCAGATCCTCGAAGGCGAGGACAACAAGGCGATCGCCCGCGAGAACATCGTCCGTCGCATCACGCTCGCGACGACGCGCGGGATCATCCGCGATCGCAACGGCAAGGTCCTCTCGGCGAGCCGGCCCTCGTACAACCTCTACGTCGTCCCCGAGAAGATCGACATGCAGGTCGTCTGGCCGAAGCTCGTCGAGTACCTCGGCGTCGGCGTGGACGAGCGTGCGCGGCTCGAAGCACTGCTCACCACGATCCGCGCGAGCGACGGACCTCGGAAGAGCCAGCAGATCCTGCTCAAGGAAGACATCTCGCGCGACGCCGTGGCCACCCTGCGCACGCACGACGCGGAGCTGCCTTTCGTCGACGTCGTCCCCGTGCCGGTCCGCTACTACCCGTACGAAGAGGTCGGCGCGCACGCGCTCGGCTACATGGTCGAGGTCGACGCGGAGAAGCTGAACCAGCTCCGCAGCGCGGGTTATGTCGAGGGCGATCGCGTCGGCGCGACGGGCATCGAGCGCGCGTGGGAGAGCTACCTGCGCGGCACGCGCGGCTGGGAGAAAGTGCTCGTCGACGCGAAGGGCCGGCGCAGGCCCGGCGGCGAGGGGATCATCGAGGAGCCGCGGCGCGTCGATCCGATCCCGGGCCGCGACCTCCGCCTAACGCTCGACGCCGACATCCAGCGCGCGATCGACAAGGCCATGCGCGGCGAGCTCGCGGGCGGCGTCGCGCTGATCGACGTGCGAACGGGCCGCATCATCGGCCTCTACTCGAAGCCGAGCTACGACCCGAACGCGCTCTCCGGTGGATCGGGCAAGCAGGTCATTCGCGACGCATTCCGCAGGCTCTACTCGGATCCTCTCAAGCCCGCGCTCGACAAGACGATCTCGGGCGCATATCCGCCAGGCTCGACGTTCAAGCCGTTCACGGCGCTCGCGGCCCTGGAGAAGGGGCTCATCGATCATCGCCAGGCGACGAACTGCCGTGGCGCGCTCACCTTCGGCAAGCGCACGTTCCGATGCACGCACGTCCACGGGCCGGTGGATCTCCACCAGGCGATCGCGGAGTCGTGCAACGTCTACTTCTACCGCCTCGCCGCCGAGCTCGGCGTGGGCATGGACGTCATCGCCGAGATGGGGCAGCGCTTCGGCCTCGGCGCCCGGACGGGCCTCGGTGTGAACGCGGAGGCGGCCGGGCGTATGCCGACGCGCGCCTGGATGACCTTGCGCAACAAGGGCCAGTTCCGGCTCGGCTTCGGCCTCAACGCCGCGATCGGTCAGGGCGCGACGACGGTGACCGTCCTCCAGCTCGCGCTCGCGTACGCGGCGCTCGCCAACGGCGGCACGCTCTACCAGCCGCAAATCGTGCGCGCGGTCGAGACGAGCGCGGGCACGGTGGTGCAGGAGTTCGCGCCGCGCGTGCGGAGGCAGATCGACGTGAGCCCCGAGAACTTCTCGCTCGTGCAGAAGGCGCTCTACGCGGGCGTGAACTCCGAGGCGGGCACCGCGTTCAAGGCGCGCGTGCTCGGCGTCGACATGGCAGGCAAGACGGGCACCGCGCAGGTCTCGCACAAGCTCGCGCGCGGCGCCGAGGCCGAGCGCGTCTGGTACTTCAACCGCGAGCACGCGTGGTTCGCGGGTTACTCGCCGTCACGCGCGCCCGAGGTCGCCGTCGTGGTCCTCGTCGAGCACGGCGGCGCCGGCGGCAAGCACGCCGCGCCCGTCGCCTTCGAGGTCGTCCGTGCCTACAACGAGCTCGCGCGCGAGCGCGGCCCGCGCGCCGGCGTGAACAACGCAGGCAACGCGCGCACGCAGCCGAAGCCCGATCGTGGAGGCTCCCCGTGATCCGCGGCGACGTCTCACCCCGCGCGAGGGATCACTTCGACTGGCCGCTCTTCATCGCCGCGGCGCTCATCGCCGTGCTCGGCGTGGTGAACCTCTACAGCGCGACCAGCGTGTACCAGGGTGTGCGCGCCGAGCTCTACATCAGCCAGATCTACTGGCTCGTGCTTGGCGGCATCCTCGGCGGGATCCTCGTCGCCATCGACTATCGCCACCTCGAGCGCCTCGGCTACGCCATCTACACCTTCGGCGTCTTCTCGCTCATCCTGGTCTTCATCTTCGCGAAGGACCTGCGCGGCTCCAAGCGGTGGATCGAGTTCGGCTCGTTCCGCTTCCAGCCGAGCGAGTTCATGAAGGTCTTCCTCGTCATCGCGCTGGCGAAGTTCCTTCACGACGATCCACGCAGCGAAGGGCGCACGCTGAAGGACCTCCTCGTGCCCGCGCTGCTCACGGGCGTACCGGCGCTGCTCATCCTGAAGCAGCCCGACCTCGGCACGGCCTCGATCCACGTCCTCGTCTTCCTGATGATCGCCGCGCTCACGCGCGTCCGGTGGAAGAGCGTGCTCACGTTCGTCGTGACCGTCGCCTGCGCCCTGCCGCTCATCTGGAACTACGTCCTGCTCGACTACCAGAAGGCGCGCGTCACCGTCTTCATGCGGCCCGAGGACGACATCCTCAAGACCGGCTGGCACGCGCATCACTCGCGCGTGGCCATCGGCAACGGTGGGCTCTTCGGCAACGGGTACATGAAGGGCACGCAGAACCAGTTCAACTTCCTGCCCGATCAGTTCTCGGACTTCCCGTTCCCGGTCTTCGCAGAGGAGTGGGGCTTCGCCGGCAGCGTGCTGCTCGTGCTCCTCTACGGGTTCCTCTGCCTGTGGTCGATCCGCATCGCATCCCTCGCCAAGGATCGCTTCGGCGCGGTGCTCAGCGTCGGCTGCGGCGCAATCCTCTTCTGGCACGCGTTCATCAACGCAGGGATGGTCTGCGGCATCCTCCCCGTCGTCGGCGTGACCCTGCCGCTCTTCTCCTACGGCGGCTCCAGCGTGACCACGATGCTCATGTGCGTCGCGCTGCTCATGAACGTGTCGATGCGCCGCTACTCGGTCGTCCCCGCGCCCGACCGCCTCTGAGAGGTTGCATCGACCGCACCGCGGTCGATGCACCAGAGGTCCAGGGCTTGCCCTGGTCCGGGTCGAGGGGTGGACAACCCCTCGTCGGGTCCGGGGTGAAACCCCGGCGCTACGTTCCAGACGACCGAGTCCTCAGCGAATCGAGCTTCGTGCGAGCCGCGCGTCGATCGCGAACGCGTAGGCCGCGAGCGCGTCGCGCGCGGTCATCTTCGCGCCCCCGCGTGACGCGCGCACGGTCGAGCGGAAAGTCAGGTACCGGCGACCATCGAGCCCGAGCATGAGCGGGACCGTGGAGGCATCGCGCGGCGCATCCGAGGCGCCGAACAAGCTCGCAGCGCTCGCGAGCTGGCGCGCCACGAGCCCATCACACTGCTCGATCGCCTCGGCATAACGACCACTCGCAATCGCCGCCTCGACGTTGTGGACGAGCGCGTGATCACCGTCGGACCAGAGCTCCGCGAACGAGAGCCCTGCGCCCCGCAGCGCCTCGACGTGCGCAGAAGCTTCGGCCTTCGCCCCGATGTTCACGCCCGCATGATTCGAACCCGGCGCTGAAGCCGGCGCCTGCGGCGGTTGCGGGACGAGCGGCGCGAACGGCTTCGGCGGCGGGAAGACCGAGCCTCGCGTCCGACTGCGCACCGACTCGGGTGCGCGCGGCCGACCCGCCGTCGGCGGCGACTGCACGGACGGTGGCGGCGGCGGCCGGACCGACTCGGTCTTCGGCAGAATCGGCGCCTCGGCAGGCGGCGCGATCGCGAGCTGCGCGCTCGACGGCGCCGACTCTTCCTGCGCCTCGGGGAAGCTCGTGACGGGCAGGGGAGGCGGGCGCATCGCGGGGCTCTTCAGCTCCTCGGGATCCTCGATGCCCGTATCCGGAGGCACGCTGCCCCAGGCGCGGCTCGGAGCGACGCGATTGACCATCGCGGCGCTCACGGGTGGACGATCGCTGCGCGAGGCATCACGCAGCGCCGCGGCGAGCCCTTCCTCGGCTGGATCGTAGGCCTCTGCGGCTGCGGCGCGCACCGACTCGGGGATCTGCGACTCGAACGACGCGAGCACGACCTGCGTGATCCGCTCCAGCGTCTCGTACACGCCCATGCCCGTCTTCGCCGACGCGGGCAGCGACGGCGCGCGGAAGCGGTTCAGCATCCGGTCGAGCTCCTCCATCGGCAGCACGTCGGGCAGGTCGCGCTTGTTGTGCTGGAAGACGATGGGCATGTCCGCGACGTTCCGGCCTTGATCGGCGAGGTTGTCGCGCAGGTTGTCGAAGCTCTCGAGGTTCGCGTCTGCGCGCGCGATCTGCGAATCGCTCACGAACACGATGCCGTCGGAGCCCGTGAGCACGAGCTTGCGGGTCGCGTTGAAGTAGACCTGGCCGGGGACGGTGAAGAGCTGCAGCCGCACGTTCATGCCGCGGATCGGCGGCAGTCGCATCGGCAGGAAGTCGAAGTAGAGCGTGCGGTCGACGGGCGTCGCGAGCGAGACGAGCTTGCCGCGGTGCTCGGGCTTGGCCGTCGCGTGGATGTACTCGAGCGTGGTCGTCTTCCCGCCGAGCCCCGGGCCGTAATAGACGATCTTGAAGACGAGCTCCCGCGAGAGCGGGTTCACCGACGCCATACGCGAGGCGACGATAGCATCATGACCACCCGCCGCGGCGAATAAGCCGCAGGATCGAGGCGCTTGCGAGGGGGTCGGGACGAACGAAGGGCGGAGAGAGTCGGGATGATCGCGGGGTGAGACGCGCGAGCTAGCGAACGCCCACGAGGGGACGCGGCACGGCGTCGCCGATGGCCTGGGCCACCGAGAGGGAGAGGGCGACCGTGCCCTTCTTGCCCTGGAAGTAATCGAGGCGGAGCTGGTGGCGGCCGCTCTTGAGGGCCTTCTGGGCCGAGGCTTCCTGGGGCATGTGCAGGCCGTCGTTGTCGATGACCTTCTCGTTGTCGATGTAGAGGATCGCGCCGTCGTCGGAGACGAGCTTGAAGAGGTAGGTGCCGTCCTGGGGGAGGGTGAACGGGCCTTCGTAGCGGATCCCGAACCACTCCTCCTGGGCGAGGACGCCGGGGAAGCCGCCCGAGAACTCCTGGCGCTGAACGATGAAGCTGTCGGTGAGCAGCGTCGCGAAGGGGACCATCTTGGAGAAGTCCGGCATCTTCGTCGTCGTGTCGGGGATCACGTACGCGTAGCCCTTGAAGGCGCCGATCGAGCCGTTGCCGAAGGCGATGCGGCCGTTGATGCGCGGCGGTTCGACGACGGGCTTGGTGGTCCCGGTCTGCGTGCCGGTTTGCGTCGTCGTGTTGGCAGGCTGCGCGTTCGTCGGGCGGCGGATGCCGCGTGACGGCTGCCGTGACGGCTGCGCTTGCTGCTGCTGATTCGTCGGGGGCCGGTTGTTGACGTAGACCGTGCAGCCGCCGAGGGCGACCGCGGAGGCGAGAAGGGCGAGCCGAAGCGAGCTGTGCGACATGGCGTCTCCTGGGGAAGAAATCGATACGAGGCGGTAGACGGTCGGACGCGAATTTGCAATCACCGCTTCGTCTGGAAATCGACTTGCCCCGTTTCGACCCCACGCCGGGACGAACGCTCCCGGCCCGAATCGATCTCGCGCCACGTCGGCGAAAGCTGCGCCAGGACGAGCGAAGCCACGCACGTGAGCAAGCCGAGCCCCGCGGCCACGTTCATCCCGATGTCCGATTTGCCGTTCCGGCTGGAAACACGCACGGGTCTGGCAAAAACCAAGCCGAACAAGATGCCGGCGACGAGGCCGCCCAGATGGGCGATGTTGTTGATGGCCACGCCGACGTTCGCCTGGTTGACGGCGAAGCCGAACACCACGTTGAGCAGCACGGCTTGCAGGGCGAACCGCTTCCACTGCGGGTTTCGCTGTCGGTACAGCATCCCGAGCACGAGCCCCATGAGGCCGAAGACGGCGCCGCTCGCGCCCGCCGTGAGCCCTCCACCCGAGGGATCGAAGAACATCGTGTACGCCATCGAGGCGACGAACCCGAAGACGCCCGTCACGACGTACGTCAGGAGCAAGCGCGCCGGCCCCACGGCGGGCTCGGCGATCCGGCCGAGCCACGTGAGCACGAACATGTTGCCGAGAAGATGCAGCGCGCCGAAGTGCACGAAGATCGCGGAGACGAGGCGCCACGGCTCCGCGAAGACGAGCAGCACGTGGAGCGCCCCGAACCGGAGGGTGTCGATCGGCGCCGGACGAAGCAGCGCCGCGAGCCCTTCCTCGGAACCCCCGCGGAGCGCGACGTAAACCTGCGCCGCGAAGACCAGGACCGTGAGCCCAATCACGAGCTTCGACGCGAGGAGCGCTTCCGGATCGAGCCGCGCGCCGAGGCGATCGACGGATCGTGCAACGGTGGAGAGCGCCTGCCCGCAGCGGACGCAACGATCGAAGCCGGCTCCATTCAGCGCGCCGCAGCGCGCGCAGGGCACCGCCTTCGTCCGCGAGGAGTGAGCTTCTTCTGCCAAATCGACGCTCCCTTGGTGGAAATTCCGGCCTTTCCAGCGAGAAAATCCGTTCGAGGCCGGACGATCGGGCGCGTTCCCGCGCGCCGGGGCTCAATGTGGTGGCGATCGCCCGTAAGGTCGAGCGGCAAAGGCCGTTCTCCGGGCGTGCAAGCGTTAGCCCTCGCGTTCCGTCCGCTCGCGCCGCCCGCTCAGGATCCGATGGCGGCGCTTCTGCTCGCGGTCGGGCTCGGTCGTCGTCCTGTGCCGCGCGCGGCGAAGCCGCCGCCGGTCCAGGCTGTGCGGCCGAGGCCGAGTCCAGGTATGGTGGCGTCCGTGGCCGTTGCGCGTACGGATCTCGAAGCAGAGCGCGAGCTCTGCGAGCGCGCGAGGGCCGGAGATCGCGCGGCGCTCGGGCAGATCCTCCGTCGCTACGGGCCGATCCTCTACCGCTCGGTGCTCCTGCCGCGCCTCGGACGAGAAGCGCTCGCGCAGGACGCGCTCGCCGAGACGTACGCGCGCGTCGTCGAGCGGTTTCATCAGTTCCAGTGGCAAGACGCAGGCGTCTATCCGTGGCTGCGCGTCGTGGGCCTCAGGATCGCGTACGACATCCTGCGATCGCGCAAGCGCGAGACGCTGTACGAGCCCGACGATCTGCAGCGCGAGATCGACGCGGCCGAGGCCGATCCGCAGGCGAACGGAGAAGCCGAGCTCTGCGAGAAGCGTGACCTCGCCGAGGCGCGCGCGCGGGTCGAGGCGGCGCTGCGATCGATCCATCCGCGGTACGCGGAGGCGATCCGGCTGCGCGTGCTCGAGGAGCGATCCCGCGAAGAGGTGGCGAGCGCGCTCGGCGTGACGGTCTCGACGTTCGACGTGGTGCTGCACCGCGCGCTCGCGGCGCTGAAGAAGGCGATCGACGTGCCCCGCGTGGCCGAGGGCAAGCTCGCGTCGAGGGAGGCTCCGCGATGAAAAGGGAGCACAAGCTCAGGCTGGTTCGTCCGGACGAGCGCGCGACGTTCGAGGACGAGCCGCCGCCGTCGCCCGAGGAGCTCGCGGAGGCCGAGGCGCTCCGCGCGTCGCTGGAGAAGGGTGAGCACCCGCTCGCCGTGGTGCTGCGATCGGCGAGCGCGCCTTTGTCGCTCGATGATGCGCTGAACGATGCGCTGATCGAGCGAGCGCTCGGCAAGAGCGAGGCGCGCGCCGAGGGCGAAGACGAGCCACCGACGGCCTCCGAGCGCGCGGGGGCCGCGAGGCTGCGTGACGCGCTCGATGCGCCTCGCGGCGAAGAGCGGAAGGTGCCGCTCGTGGAGCTGGCAGAGGCGCTCGTCGCGGCGCACCAGCCGCGGTCGATCGAGCCGCTCCGCAACGAGGCGCTCATCGCGCGTGCGCTCGGACGAACGTCGGCGCAGCCGCGCAAGGGGCGCGTGCTGTCGGTCGTCACGGCGGCGGTCGTCATGGCGACCGCGGCGGCAGCGGGCTTCGTGCTCACGCTGCGTCCTTCGGCGGAGAGCACGGCCTTCGAGGCGGCCGAGCTTCAGCGCTCGCGCTCGGCAGGCGAGCTCTTCGACACGCCGTTCCCGCGCGTGGGCGGTGCGTCGGCGCGCGTCGATCGCATCGCGAGCGCACGCGCGACGGAGCTTCGTCAGAACCGCTTCGCCTTGTGGGGTGTGCGATGACGCGCCGCTCGGTGAAGATGGGCATCGTGGCGATCGCGCTCGCGGTGATGGGCGCGCTCGGCGCGAGCTGCGCGCGGTCGGATCGCGCGGCGACGCAGCCTGCGGCGAACGAGCCCGGAGCCGCGCCGGTCGTCGACTCGGTGCTGCTCGCGTTCCTGTCGAAGGCGCGCGCCGCGCATCACAAGGCAGATCTCGCGGAGGCCTCGGGCGACGTGGCGGGCGCGATCGCCGCGCTCGAATCGCTCACGAATGGCGCGCGTCCCGGCGGCGCGACGCCGTTGCCCGAGGCGAGCGAGGTCCTCTCCGACACGTACGCGCGCCTCGCCGATCTGCGCAGCGCGAAGAGCGAGTTCGACGCGGCGCTCGGCGACGTCGATGCGGGGCTTTTGCTGGCGAAGGAGACGACGTACTTCCGCGGCCATCTCTTCGAGGTGCGTGGGCTCGTGGAGGAGCGGCGCGCGAAGTCGATGCCCGAGGGCGAAGGTCGCGAGCGCGCGCGCAAGGCTGCGATGGATGCGTTCGACGAGGCCGTTCGGATCCAGGACCAGGTGATCTCCTCGGCGCTCGGCGACGCCGGTCCGCGCTGAGCACGCGCGTGGCGAGCGAGGGGCCCGTCGCCGACGTACGCGAGGGAGGGACGTGGACCCCGCGGCAACGGCTGAAGAACGATGTCGTGTACGCGCTCGTGCGGGCCCTGCTCGCCTTCGCGTTGATCCTTCCGCGGCGCGCTCTCCGCGCGGTTTGTCGAGCGCTCGGGTTCGTCGCGTACTGCATCCTCCCGCGCACGCGTCGTATCGTCGCCGCGAGGCTCGAAGCTGGGCTCGGCAGCTCGAACGTTCGTACTCAAAGCGTCTTCACGACCGTCGCCGAAATGCTCGCCGACACGCTCGATCTCCTGCGACCGGGCGAGCGCGCGGGCGCGCGCCTCTCGCTCGATCCGGCGTCGCGCCGCGTGTTCGCGGACGCGCTCGCGGAGGGCCGTGGCGTGGTGTTCGTCGCGGCGCACCTCGGGCCCTGGGAGCGCATGGCCGCGCTCCTCGTCGAGGAGGGGTTTCCCGTCGCCACGGTCGCGCGCGAGAGCTACGACCCACGCTTCACCGAGCTCTACGAGCGGCTGCGTCGTCCGCGTGGCGTTCGTTCGCTCTATCGAGGTCGGCGCGGCGTCGCGCTCTCCATCGCGCGCGAGCTCGCGGAAGGCCGCGCCGTGGGATTTCTCGTCGACATCCCCGCGCGCGTACCTTCGATCACTCGACGCCTCTTCGGCGCCGATGTCCTCGTTCCGATCGGACCCGCGCGCATCGCGCTCGCGCGTCGAGCTGCGGTGGTGGTGGGCACGTGTGCGCCTGCTGCGTCGGCATCGGGTTCGTCGCACCCGAGCGTCTTGATCTCCCGGGTTCCCCTGGACGATCTTGGGCCGGAATCTTGCGCCGAGGACGTTCTCGTGACGAGAATCGCGGCGGAGCTCGAACGACGCATCGCGGCATGGCCGGAGGCGTGGCTCGGCGGCTTCGTGCCTCCCGGGCGTCCGGCTGCGTTGCGGCGCGCGCTCGATCCTCACTAGACTGAACGCTCGGTATCGCGTCCGCTACGTCCGGTTTCCCCATGGTGCGTGTTCCAAGGCCGGTGCCCGGGTGCGACATCAAGTCGCTGCCGCTCAGGCCCGACGAGGCATACCTGCTCTCGCGCATCGACGGCGTGGTGAGCGAGCGTGAGCTCTCGCTCATCACCGGTCTTTCGCAAGCCGAGGTGACGACCGCGCTGGATCGCCTCTTCGTGCTCGGCGCCGTCGACTTCAACGAGCCGAGGGCGCCGGTGTCCCGCCGCGCCCATCCGAGCGTGGCGCCGTCCTCGGGCGCCGCATCGACACGCGGAACCGAGGGCCCGTCGAGTCGCAGCTTCGAAGGTGGCTTCGGCGCCGGGCCGTCATCACGCAGGTTCGACCCGAGCGTCGACGCGCCGCCTGCGAGCCGCCGAAGCTTCGAACCCCTCGCGGATCTGCCGCCGCCGACCCGGCGCAGCATCGAGCTCTCGGCCGAGCGACGCAGCGGCGCCGACCCGGGCGTCGATGCGCCGCCCGTGACGCGTCGTGCGATCGAACTCACGGTCGAGCAGCCGCGGATCGTCGATCCGGAGCTCGAAGAGCCCGTCGATCTCGATCACGCGAAGAAGAAGCGCGTCCTCGAGCTCTACGACGCGCTCGACGAGCGCAACCACTACGAGCTGCTCGGGGTGAGCACCGACGCGGACAAGAAGCAGATCAAGAGCGCGTACTGGGTGCTCGCGCCGGAGTTCCACCCCGACAAGTACTTCCGGAAGAAGCTCGGCACGTACAAGCAGCGGATCGAGGCGATCTTCGACAGGCTCACGCTCGCGCACGACGTGCTCACGTCGAAGCAGCGCCGCGCGGAGTACGACGCGTACCTCGAGCAGACGCGGCGAAATCGGACGATGGCCGCGCTCCTCGAGCATGATCCGATGGACATCCCCGCGGTCGTCGCGGCGGCCGAGGACGGGCCGGCGAGCGGACCACCGACGTCGCCCGCGCGCCTCGTCGGCGAGGACGCCGCGAGCCCGGAGAGCGCGCGGATACGCCGGGTGCCCTTCAGCGCGAAGCTCGGATCGACGCCGCTTCGGCGCGCGGTGACCGACGCGGCGGGCGTGTCTTCCCCGCCTGCGACGCCTCCTCCGCCTGCGAATGATCCCTTCCGCCGCTACGACACGTCGCGGAACGAGGCGCGGCGTCTGCAGCTCGATCGGTACGTGCTGGCGGCGAAGGTGGCGCTCGAGCGGAGAGATCTCGCGGCCGCGGCGAACGCCTATCGGCTCGCGGTGGCGCTCGCGCCCGAGGACGAGGCCCTCGTGCGCAAGGCGGCCGAGATCCAGCAGCAGGCGGCGGCGGAGCTCGCGGAGGGCTTTTTGCGGCAGGCCGAGTACGAGGCGAGCCAGGGTCGCTGGTCGGAGGCGGCCATGAGCTTCGCGAATGTCTGCAAAGCAAGGGGAGACGACCCCCGGCCGCACGAGCGTGTCGCGTTTTGCACGCTCAAGACCGGCCAGAACAACCGGCGCGCCATCGATTTCGCCCGGCGCGCGGTGAAGCTTTCACCTGGTGTCGGCGAGTACAGGCTCACCCTGGCGCGGGCCTACATGGCCGCCGGGCTGGAGACGAGCGCGCGGGTCGAGATGGAGCGGGCCGCCGAGCTTTCGCCGAACGATGCTAGGATGCGTGAGGCGATCGCGCAGCTTCGCGCACAGATGAAGAAACCAGACGGCGCCGATCCGGAGAAATGATCCCCGACGGCAGCGGTCTCGCCGTACTTTTGCACGTCTCTTCCTGGCACCCCCCTCCACGGAGCACCTGAATCGATGGAGCGCGTCATCGGAATCGATCTCGGCACCACGAACTCGTGCGTGGCCATCGTCGAGGACGGCGTACCGACCGTCATCCCCAACCGCGGCGGTTACAAGACGACCCCTTCGATGGTGGCGATCACCGAGGCCGGCAAGCGCCTCGTCGGTCACATCGCGAAGCGGCAGGCGATCACGAACGCGGAGAACACGGTCTACGCCGCCAAGCGCCTCATCGGGCGCAAGTTCTCCTCGTCGCAGGTCAAGCACGCGACGCTCTCGGCGTCGTACCGGATCGTCGAGGGGCCGCACGGCGACGTGCGGATCCAGCTCCGGGACAAGACCTACTCGGTCCCCGAGATCAGCGCGATGGTGCTGCAGGAGATGAAGCTCTTCGCGGAGGACTACCTCTCGGAGCCCGTCACGAAGGCCGTCATCACCGTGCCCGCGTACTTCAACGACGGTCAGCGCCAGGCCACGAAGGACGCCGGGCAGATCGCGGGGCTCGACGTCATCCGCATCGTCAACGAGCCCACGGCCGCGGCGCTCGCGTACGGCTTCGAGCGCAACGTCGAGAAGACGATCGCGGTCTTCGATCTCGGCGGCGGCACGTTCGACATCTCCATCCTGGAGATCGGCGCGGGCGGCGTGTTCAAGGTCATCGCCACCGCGGGCGACACGTTCCTCGGCGGCGAGGACTTCGACGCGCGGATCATCGACTGGCTCGTGCAGGGCTTCCGCGATCAGACGAGCGTCGATCTCCGGCAGGATCGCATGGCGCTGCAGCGGCTCAAGGACGCCGCCGAGAAGGCCAAGTGCGAGCTCTCGGGCGTGCGCGAGACCGAGATCAACTTGCCGTTCATCATCTCGAGCGGGCGCAACGAGGCGCTGCACCTCCAGCGCACGCTGACGCGCGACGCGATGGAGTCGCTCTGCGGAGACCTCGTCGAGCGCTGCATCGAGATCTGCCGCCAGACGCTGGAGGACGCGCGTATCGAGCGCGAGGAGATCGAGGACGTGATCCTCGTCGGCGGCATGACGCGCATGCCGCGCGTGCAGGAGGCGGTGCGCCAGTTCTTCGGCCGCGAGCCTTGCAAGGGCGTGCACCCCGACGAGGTCGTCGCGCTCGGCGCGGCCGTGCAGGGTGCCGCGCTCGTCGACGAGTCGAAGCAGATGGTGCTGCTCGACGTCACGCCGCACGCGCTCGGCATCATGACGTACGGGTCGAACTTCGAGGAGCTCATCCCGATGAACACGACCGTGCCCACGAGCCGGTCGAAGATCTTCACGACGAGCCGCGACAACCAGACGGCCGTGAAGATCCTGGTCATGCAGGGCGAGAGCGCGCAGGCCGAGGGCAACGAGCTGCTCGGCGAGTTCGTCCTCACGGGGCTCCGGCGCGCGCCGAAGGGTCAGGTCGAGATCGAGGTGACGTTCGCCATCGACAGCGACGGCATCGTCTCCGTCGGGGCGAAGGACCTCGAGACCGGCCAGCAGCAGTCGATCCAGGTCACGGCTTCCAGCGGCCTCACGAAGGAGGAGGTCGGCGCGATGATGGAGGCCGCCAAGGAGTACCTCGTCGAGCGTCGCTCGAACGATGAGTTCGAAGGCGTCAAGCAGGAAGCCGAAAAGGTCATCGCGGACATCGAAAAGATGTTCCCGAAGGTACAGGCCATCGTTCAGTCCAGCGATTTCGGGCGCGACGCCATCGAGAAGGCGCGTGCCATCCTCGAGCGTTGCCGCGATGCGATCACCCGCAAGGATTTGACCGCGCTTCGTGGTCAGATGGACTCGCTCGCCCGCACGCACCGCATGTTCAAGGGCGTCATCGCCAGGCCGCAGGGGTGAGCACGGCGCTGCGCTTTTTCGGGGTGTGATGTCGCAAAAGCCTCCCGAACGATCGAACGAAGAGACCGGAGACGAGGGACCGGGCCCGGAAGGCAAGGGCTCGGCGGATCGCGGCGCGCGCAAGCCCGTCGTGCCGCGTGGCCTCGGCCTCGCCGGCGACACCGTGCGTCCGCCGCAGCCCGTGGTCTCGTTCGGCGACGCCGATCCACTGCCGGACTTCATTCAAGACCGCGAGACGCTGCCGCCGCCCATCCCGATGGAGCAGCTCGTCGAGCAGATGATGAAGCCCGACGTGGAGGAGGAGCCACGCGGCTTCTCCGCGGCCGCCGAGACGATCCCGCCGCCGGCGAGCGACGTGGACACGGTGCGGCCGCGCGGCGACGACGCGAAGACGATCCCGCCGCGCGGCGACGACACGATCCCGCCGCGGCGGCTGCACGAGGCGAAGACGGTCCCGCCGCGCGGCGACGACACCGAGCCGCCGGAGCGGGACGACGCGAAGACGATCCCGCCGCGCGGCGACGACACGGTCGACATGCGGCAGGACGATCTCGCCACGATGCCGCCTCCGCTGCTCGATCAGGACACGCTCCCGGGCATCGCGCCCGGCCTGCTCGAGGAGCACGAGCCGCTCTACCGCGGCATCGCTGCGCGCGAGTCGTCGTCATCGCTCACGGCGCGGGCCCTCGACACCGCGGAGGCCGTGTTCGAAGAGCTCGGCGTGGAGCTCTTCCGCGCGAGAGACACGCTCGAGACCGAACCGCCGCCGCGCACGCTCGAGACCGAGCCGCCGCGTTCGCGTCCGGTGGAAGAACCTCCGCGCTCGCGTCCGGTGGAAGAGCCGCCGCGCTCGCGCCCCGTGGAGGAACCTCCGCGCTCGCGGCCCTCGGACGAGTTCATGCGCCCGCGTGTGCCTGCGCCCGCGCCTCCGCCGACGCCCGAGGAGACGCCGCGTCCTCGCGCGACGGTCGACGATCGGCCGCGCCTCTCGCCGCGCTTGACGCCTCCGCGCACCGTGAAGCCCACGTTGGATGCGCCTCCGCCTCCGCCGCCGAGCAACGCGGGCGGTCGTCCCTCGCATCGCCGGCGCGGATCGGAGACGGGCACGCGCAGCAGCGAGTCGCTCATGTCGGGCGAGCGCTCCTCGCCCGTGCCGCACGTGCCCGTGAGCGAGCGGCTCAACGAGGTGCGGTCGCGGTACGAGGCGGGGGATCATCGCGGCGCGCTCGCGCTCGCGGAGGCGATCCTCTCGGACGCTCCGGACAACATCGGCGCGCTCAGCTACGCCGAGAGCTCGCGGCAGATCCTGAAGCAGAAGTACATGGCGCGTATCGGCGACATGAGCCTCGTCCCGCGCCTGCGTGCTTCCGTCGAGGAGCTCGCGCGGGGCCTCGACGAGCGCGGGCGCCTCGTCGTCGCGTCGATCGACGGTGTGGCCTCGATCGAGGACATCATCGGCGGCGCGGGCCTGCCGACGATCGA
This sequence comes from Polyangium sp. y55x31, assembly GCF_029946505.1. Classification (GTDB taxonomy): domain Bacteria; phylum Myxococcota_A; class Polyangia; order Polyangiales; family Polyangiaceae; genus Polyangium. The sequence continues at coordinate 230,644 of NZ_JARZHG010000002.1, read as the reverse complement.
GGTGCTGCGGGTCATCCATGATCTGCTGGTGGCGCAGAAGCTCGAGCTCGTGACGTTCTCGAGAGGCAGACGATGAGCAAACGACAGGGGGGGCGGGGCGCGTGGGGGCGGACGCTCCTCGCGATCGTGGTGGGCCTCGGCGCGACGTACGGAGCGGCGCTCGCGGCGACCGCCGGTGTCTCGGCGGAGCCTTCGAGCGCGCCGGGCGTCGAGCTCGCCGAAGCCGTCATCCCGCCGAGCCCCGCGGGCTCCGGCGCGCTCGCCGCGTTTGCCGCCGAGCCCATGGCCGCGCACGCCGATCCCGTCGCGAGCTACACGCTGCGCGCCTCGCTCGATCCGAACCTCCACCAGGTGCGTGGCGAGGGCACGATCGTCTGGCGCAACGCCTCGCGCATCCCGCAGCGCGAACTCTGGCTGCACCTCTACCTGAACGCCTTCAAGAACGAGAAGACGAACTACATGCGGCAGCGCGCCCGCGGCTTCCGCGGCGGCGGCGCGCTCGCCGATTACGGCTGGATCCGCGTCTCCAAGCTCTTCGCGCGCGAACTCGACACGGAGCTCTGGGACAAGGCCGATCGCCACACGCCCGGCGATCCCGACGACGAGACCGACATCCGCGTCCCCTTGCCGCGCGCGATCGAGCCCGGCGAGACGCTCACGCTCGACGTCGCGTTCGTCTCCGATCTGCCGAGCGTCACGCTGCGGACCGGGTTCGACGAGAGCTTCCACATGGTCGCGCAGTGGTTTCCCAAGCTCGCGAAGATCGAGCCCGACGGGCGCTGGGCGCACTTCGCGTTCTATCGCTTCTCCGAGTTCTACGCGGACTACGGCAACTACGACGTCACCATCGACGCGCCCGAGCGTTACGTCATCGGCGCGACGGGCAGGCTCGACAAGGAGACCACGAAGGACGGCCGCGTCGAGCGGCGCTTCCTGCAGGAGGACGTGCACGACTTCGCCTTCACCGCGTGGGATCATTTCCGCGAGGTCACGGCGACGACGGCGGACGGCGTCGCGCTCCGTTGCCTCTATCCGCCGGGCTTCGATCGCGACGCCACGATCGAGCTCGACGCGGCCCGGTTCGGGCTCGAGCACTTCGGCGCGGCGTACGGCAAGTACCCGTACGGCACGCTCACGATCGTGCATCCGCCTCCCGGCGCCAGCGAGGCCGGCGGCATGGAGTACCCCACGCTGATCACCACGGGCGGCCCGTGGTGGCTGCCCGAGACGGGCGCGCGTGCCATCGAGGGCGTGACGATCCACGAGCTCGGGCACCAGTGGTTCTACGGGCTCGTCGCGACGAACGAGCATGCCTTCCCGTTCCTCGACGAGGGCCTCAACTCGTACGCGGAAGGCGAGTCCATGGAGGCGCGCTGGCCCGGCAATTCGGCGGCCCGCTTGCCCGGAGGCTTCGGCGTCGCGCTCCCCTCGGGCTACCGCGTCGCCGCCGCCGAGGTCGAGCACAACGAGGCCGTCGCGCAGTCCGCCGCGCGTTTCGCGAGCGGCAGCGACTACGGCTCGCTCGTCTACTCGCGCACGGCGACGATCTTGAACACGCTCGCCGGCGTCTACGGCCCCGATCGCGTCCGCGAGGCGATCGGCCGCTACACACGCCGCTACCGCTTCCGCCACCCTGGGCCCGAGGAGCTCCTCGGGATCCTCCGCGACACGATGGGCCCCGACGCCGAGCTCGCCACGCGCCAGGCGCTCTTCGAGCGCGGCTGGGTCGACTACTCCGTCGCCGAGCTCAGCTCGAACCGCATGGAGCCGGTCGGCGGCGTCTTCGGCGATCCGGACAAACCCTCGGCTGCGCCCGTGCTCGACACGTACGGCTACCGCGGCCGTGTCCTCGTCCGGCGCCACGGCACGCTCGTCTTTCCCGTCGACATCGACCTCGTGATGGACGACGGCTCGACGAAGCGCGTGCGCTGGGACGGCAAGGGCGTCACGCACGAGGTCGACTACGAGGGTGAGCGCAAGCTCGTCGCGGCCGTCATCGATCCCGAGCATCGCGTGCTGCTCGATGACGACCTTTTGAACAACGCGCAGAGCGATCGAGGCGGCGGTCCGGGTTCGCGTGTCCTCGAGCGTGGCATGTTCGGCGCCGAGCTCCTCCTCTGGCTCCTCGCTCCGTGAGCACCATGAACCACGCGGCCGAATCGATCGAAGACAGACCTCTCGCGCGCAAGCGCCCCGGGGTCGTGCTGCTCGTCTACGCCTTCCGCCTGGTCGCGGCGCTGCTCGTCGCGTGGCCTTTCGCGGTCACGCTCGGCGGCGCCGTCTCCGGTTACCCGCGCGGCGATGCCGTCCTCTTCGATCAAGGCGGCATGCTCCTCCTCGAAGCGCTGCGCCGATCGGCCGGCGCGCTCCGGCCGACGACGTCGAGCTCGCTCTTGCTCTTCGTCCTCGTCTGCTTCCTGAGCCTCTTGCCGCTCGCCGCGCTCCTCGGCGCGCTCGGCGCCAAGGGCCGCGTCACCGCCCGTGATCTCGGCGCGTGGGCGCTCCGCCCCATCGGCACCTTCTCGCTCTTGCTCGGCGCGGCTGCGATCGTGGAGGCGCTGCTCGGCGGCGTGGTGATCGCCGTCGGCAACGCCATCGCGCGCCGCGAGACCGTCGATCTGCGCGCCGCCGATCAGATCCGCATCGGCTTCGTCGCGTTCGCGGTCCTCCTCGTCCTCCTCGTCTCCGTCTTCCACGACCTCGCGCGTGTCGCGGCCGTGCGTGGCGAGCTCGGCATGCGCGCCTCCATCAAGCGCGCCTTCGCTGCCTTCCGGAGCGCGCCGCTCTCGCTCCTCGGCGGCTGGTCGTGGCGCGCGGCGCTCGGCGCTGCGCTCCTCGGCGTCGCGCTCGTCGCCGCCTCGCGCATCGGCGTCGAGCGCAAGCTGCAGGTCTTCGCCGGATTCTTGGTGCACCAAGCATCCGTGCTGGCGGTCTTCTTCCTCCGCGCGTCCTGGCTCGCGGCGGCCATCCGCCACGTCGATCGGGTCCTGCCGAAGCCCACGACGGAGCCCGTCGTCCCGGCCTCGCTGCCCGAAACACCCGCCGAAAACGACGGCGAACCTCCGCAGGCTGCGCCTCCCCCCGCGGAACATCCGGCCGAGCCTTCCGCGCCGCTCGGGCCCCTCGCGGAAACCCCCGAGGAAAACGCTTCTGCGGAGGCTTCGGACCCCGCGTCGGTTCGTCCCGAGGAAAAAGTTGTGACGGAAGAACGATTGGACGCTTGACTTAGGAAACGTTCCGCGTAACGTACGCGGTCCACGGGGCTTGCGAGAGCCACCGCGGAAAACGCCCAGGTAGCTCAGTTGGTAGAGCAGCGGATTGAAAATCCGCGTGTGGTTGGTTCGATTCCGACCCTGGGCACTACGTTTCGATTCCAGACGCTGCCTCCCCATCGAGGCGGCGTCTGTCGAGGGCATCACGTCAGCAGTGTGACGGCGATGCAGTGTTTCCCCGGCTGATGCAGAATGCAGATGGCCGGGTGGGCTGCGATCGCTGCCCTCGCCGGCGCTGGCTCGGGTTCTTTGCTTGGCGCCGCGGCGCCGGGAGAGGCAGCAACATGAGAGGCAAACACGCGGTTTGCGTGGGGATCGGCGCGACCTTGGCGATCCTCGTCGGGCTTTCGGCGGGCGCTTGCGGAGGCGGCGGCAGCTCGACCCCCACGGGCTCGGGCGGCTCGGCCGGCAGCGGGGCGCAAGGCGGCATGGGCGGCCAGGGCGGCACGGGCGCCGACGGCGTCGGCGGCGTCTTCACGGGCGGCGGACCGCCCTGCTCGAACCTCGAATGCCAGCAGGTCAGCTGCGCCGGCGGCGCCAAGACCACGGTGACCGGCAAGGTCTACGATCCGGCCGGCAAAACGCCGCTCTACAACGTCACCGTCTACATCCCGAACGAGGAGCTCAAGCCCCTGCCCGACGGCGCGAGCTGCGATCAATGCGGCTCCGTGCTCTCCGGTGACCCGGTGGTCACTGCGCTGACGGACACCGAGGGCAGGTTCGTCCTGGAAGACGTCCCCGTCGGCAAGGACATCCCGCTCGTGATCCAGGTCGGCAAGTGGCGCCGGAAGATCGTGCTGCCCGAGGTCACCGAGTGCGTCGACAACGCGCTCACCGACCCGCAGGTCACGCGCCTGCCGCGCAACCAGTCCGAAGGTGATATCCCGCGGATCGCGCTCACCACGGGCGGCGCCGATCCGCTCGAGTGCCTCCTCCGCAAGATCGGCATCGACGACGCCGAGTTCACGCCGGCCGACGGCCCCGGCCGCGTCCAGCTCTTCTCGGGCCCGGGCGGCTCGAACAAGTACGCCGCGGGCCTGAACAACGGCGCCACGTTCGCCTCCGCGACCACGCTCTGGGGCACGGTCGACAGCCTCAAGAAGTACGACGTCCTCCTCATGGCCTGCGAGGGCAACCAGAACGGCGGGCAGAAGCCTGCGTCCGCGCGGCAGGCCTTGTTCGATTACGCCTCGCAGGGCGGGCGCATCTTCGCCTCGCACTGGCACAACTACTGGCTCGAAGAGGGCCCCGAGCCCTTCCCGCAGACGGCGGTCTTCAACCACCAGGCCGACCTCGCGAACCCCTTCACCGCGAAGATCGACGACACCTTCCCCAAGGGCGCCGCGCTCCGCGACTGGCTCGTCAACGTGAACGCTTCGACCACCGCCGGCGAGCTCGTCATCAAGGAAGGACAACACACGGTCGACGAGGTCAACCCGGCCATCTCGCGCCGCTGGATCTACGGAGAAAACCCGGGCTCGGTCCAGTACCTCACGTTCAACACGCCGATCGGCGTCGCCGAGGAGAACCAGTGCGGGCGCGTCGTCTTCAGCGACATCCATGTCTCGTCGGGCGACGAGATCGGCGTCGCGTTCCCGAACGGCTGCAAGACGACGGATCTCTCGCCGCAGGAGAAGGCGCTGCTCTTCATGCTCTTCGACCTCTCGGCTTGCATCCAGCCCGACGACGAGCCGCCCGTCCCGCCGAAATGAGGCTGGCGCCGGATCCCTGCTCGACTAAGGGAGGGCGGGTATGCGGATCGTCTCGTCCCTCCCTTCGATCGTCGCGGCCGTCGTGTTCATCGCCGCGTGTTCCGCCGCCACGCCCGAGCCCGTGACGGCCGGCCCTCCGCCGCCGGCCCCGCCCCCCGCGCCGCCTCCCGCGGCCGCGATCCCCGCTGACAAGCCCGCGGACGTGGCGCCTGCAGACACGACGGCGAAGCCCGCCGATCCGCCCCCCGCCACGAGCGCCATGGCCACGCCTGCGCCCACGCCCGTGCCTTCCGCCGAGCCCTCCGCTTGCCCTCCCGACATGAAGCTCGTCGAGGGCGAGTACTGCACGGAGGTCGAGCACAAGTGCAAGAAGAGCTGGTTCGACAAATCGAACAAGAAGACCGTGTGCGAGGAGTTCGAGCCCACGAGCAAGTGCGTCGGCAAGAAGGTGAAGAAGCGCTACTGCGTCGACACCTATGAATGGCCGAACCAGAAGGGCGTGCGGCCCGAGGTGATGAACCGCTTCCACCAGGCGCAGATCAAGTGCGCCTCCGTGGGCAAGCGCATGTGCACCGAGTCCGAGTGGAACTTCGCGTGCGAGGGCCCCGAGATGAAGCCCTTCCCGCACGGCTACGTCCGTGATGCCGCCAAGTGCAACGGCGACCACCTCTGGGACGATCCCAACATGAAGAAGGTCGCCGCGCGTGATGGCGACGAGCTGGCGCGCCTCTGGAAGGGCGTGCCGAGCGGCTCGCAGCCGAACTGCATCAGCGACTTCGGCGTCGCCGACATGCCGGCCAACACCGACGAGGTCGTCGCGAGCGAGCAACCCAAGGGCTCACGCCACGCGCTCTACGACAGCGTCCACACCGGCGGCCCTTGGTACAAGGGCGTCCGCAACCAGTGCCGCCCCAAGGTCTACACGCACGACGAGGACTTTTATTACTACTTCCTGAGCTTCCGCTGCTGCGCGGAGGCCGACGGCAAAGCCACCGATCCGCGTACGCCGTGGCAGATCCGGGACAAGTGGACGATCCAGAAGGTCGAGAAGCGGGCCGGGTTCACCATCGCCGAGATGCAGAAGAAGCTCGACGCGAAGAAGCAGGGCCAGTGCACCTGCGCCGCGCACGACATCCTCTGCAAGACCATGTGCGGCACGTTGCTCGGCCCCGGCGCGGTCGACGCGAAGCACTGACCGACAAGTCAGTCGGGCAGCCGAGTTACCGCCCCGAGGTGCGGATCGCCGGGGGTTTGTGGCGGGAGCGCCAAAGGTGTACCGTGGCGTTCCCATGTCGGAGTCCCAGGACGTCCCCGAGCGCCTCGGTCGCTACGAGATCGTAGAGCGACTCGCGTCCGGCGGCATGGGAGAGGTCTTCATCGCGCGTTTCGTCGCGCCCGGCGGCTTCGTCAAAGCGGTGGCGGTCAAGCGCATCCACCCGCACCTCGCCGAGGACGAGACCTTCATTCACATGCTGCACGACGAGGCCAACGTCGCTGCGGCCATCCGGCACCCGAACATCATCTCGACGATCGACGTCGGCTTCGAGGCCGGCAACCACTTCGTCGTCCTCGATTACGCGAACGGCGACCCGCTGCAGCGCATGCTGCGCGACGTCCGGAAGAACCACGGCACGGCGTTCCCCGACTGGATGGTCGCCTGGATCGGCGCCGAGGTCGCCTCCGCGCTGCACGCCGCGCACGAGGCGAAGAACCTCGAAGGCGAGTCGCTGGAGATCATCCACCGCGACGTTTCGACCTCCAACGTGATCCTCTCGGACGCGGGTCACCCCATGCTCTTCGACTTCGGCGTCGCGAAGGCGAAGCAGCGCATGGTGCAGACGTCGCACGGCGAGCTGAAGGGCAAGCTCCCGTATATGGCCCCCGAGACGTTCCGCGGCGAGGCCGTGGATCGGACCGTCGACGTCTTCAGCCTCGGCGTCATGCTCTACGAGCTCTGCACGGGCAACTCGCCCTTCGCGCGGAACTCGGATCTCGAGACGATCATGGCGCTTCAGAGCGCCGTCGTGGAGCCGCCGAGCCGCGTGCGCGACGTGATCCACGAGTCGCTCGATCCCATCGTGATGCGCACGATGGCCCGGGATCGAGCCGAGCGATATCCGACGGCCCTCGCCGTGGAGAACGATCTGCGCGCCTGGGCGCGCGCCCGCGGCGCTCCGCACGACGCCGCTTCCGCCGCGGCTTGGATCGCCGAGACCTTCCCGGATCGGTGCGCCTGGCGAAAGGGCTTGCTCGCGCGCGTGGCGAACAGCGCGCCGCACACGCGCGCGCAGATGGGCTCGTCGCCGCGCCTCAACACGTTGACGCCGGGCGTGGTCACGCCGCCGCCCTCGCGCCCCTCCGGGCAGCTCCAGACGCCGGTCGGAGTCGTGCGCGTGGGGACGCTGAACCCGGGGCAAGTCCCGCAGATCCCCGCGCCGCAGGGGAACACGCCGGCGCCGAGCAGCTACGTGCCGTTCCAGCTCGGCCCGGAGCCGAGCGCGTCGATCCCGGGCCTCGCGCAGAGCGACCCGCACGTGCTCGCGCCGGACACGCCTCCGCCGCGCGGCGCGGTGTCGACGGTGCACGTCGTCCTCGGCGTGCTCGTCATGCTGCTCCTCGGCGGCGGCGCGCTCGTCCTCTTCCGCTCGGGAGGCGGCGACGGAGCCGAGGCCTCGGCCGCGGCGCCGCCGTCGGCCGTCTCGCCCGTGCCTGCGCCGTCGCCTTCGGTCCTGCCGGCCACGCTCGCCGTGCCTTCGTCTTCGGCGGCGCAGGCCCCGTCGGCCACGCCTTCCGCGAAGCCCGGCGCGACGTCTCCGAAGACGGGCTCGACGCCTGCGCCCGCGTCGACCTCGCTCAAGAAGGGCGGACCTCTCGTTCGGAGCTACGACTGATGCGTCGTTCGCCGCTGCGATGGCTCTCCATCGCCCCTTTTGTCGCGTGCTTGCTCGTCGCGCCCGCCGTGCTCGGGGCAGGCCCCGCCAAGCCCACGCCCGAGCAGCGCGAGGCGCGCGCCCTCTTCGATCAGGGCCTCGCGCTCAGCGACGAGGGCAAATGGGCCGAGGCGCTCGAGGCCTTCCGCAAGTCCGACGACATCAGCCCTTCGACGAGCGTCCGCTTCAACATCGCCGCCTCGCTCCGCGCGCTCGGCCGCTACGTCGAGGCGCGTGACACCCTCGACGGCGCGGTCACCGACGCCGAGGCGCGCAAGGTGCCCATCAAGCCCGCGCTCAAGACCGAGATCGACAAGCTCCGCGAGGAGGTCATCGGCAAGATCGTCCGCCTCGAGCTCCAGAAAAGCCCCGCGGACGCGGAGGTCACCGTCGACGGCGCGCCCATGAAGCTCGCCTCCGACGGCCGCGCCGAGCTCGATCCCGGCAAGCACGTGTTCGTGATCAGCGCCAAGGGCCACGACACGACCACGGTCACGAAGAGCCTCTCGCAGGGCGACACCTCCCTCCTGCTCACCGCGCCGCGGAGCGCGAGCACGGAAGCGCCCAAGCCCCAGGAACCGCCCTTCTACAAGCGCGGCTGGTTCTGGGGCACGGTGGGCGGCGTCGTGGGCGTCGCCGCCGCGGTGACCGTCATCGTCGTGGTCACGCGCCCCGGCGAGACGCCTGCGACGGCCGGGCCTCCGACGAGCACGATCGATCGCGTCTTTCCTGCGACCGTGAGGTTCTGATGCAGGGCGCCCCTCGCGACATGCCCCCGGCTCGCCGTCGCGCGGCGTTCGCGCTCGCGCTCGGCGCGCTCCTCCCCGTGGCCACCGGCGTGATCGTCTCCGCGTGTGGATCGGACGTCGCCGAGGATCCGAGTTACCTCCTCGTCGAGCTCGTCCCCGTCGAGTCGCCTGCGAAGCCCGGCGCGGCGCGTGTCGTGGTCACGAAAGGCACCACCGAGATCGCCGCGCTCTGCGTCAACCTCGCGGGGGACAGCCCGGCGAGCTTCGTCCTCAAGCGCGACGCGGGCAAACCTGCTTCGGATCGCATCGACATCGAGGTCCTCTCGTTCGCGACCTTGAAGGGCCAGGAGAACGCGGGGCCGGGCAAGGAGTTCGCTTGCCCGCCGGCGCTCCCGCCCCTCCTCGGCGACGTGCAGACCATCAACGTCGACTTCTGCGAAGCGCAGACGCGCAAGCTCGTCTTCCACGTCGGCTCCGTGTGTGGATGCGAGGACGGAGACGCGGGGACCGGCGACGACGCGGGTGACGCGAGCATCGACGACGCGGGCGGCAGCGACGGCGGTGACGTCGACGCGGGGCCGTCCTCGTGTGGATGCGCGTCCGGCTTCTCGTGCGGCGTGGGCCTCACGACCACGGGCCAGACGTGCGCGCCTTCGACGTGTTGCGGCGCGAGGCTCTCCTCGGCTTGCGCGCTCGGTACCTGAGCCCGCTGGCATTGCGCGCGCGCCGCGATCGGCGCGACCATGAGGCATGTCTCGGCCGCCCGCTCCTCTCGCGCTCCGCGGCGTCCTCCTCGCGGCGCTCGCCCTCCTCCTCGTCGTGTTCGGTTTGCATTGCGGCAGCGACGTCGAGCCGCAGACGACCACCGACGTCACGCTCGTGATGGGCGTCGGCACCGAATGCGCGGCGCGCCTGCGCGCGGTCACGATGAAGGTCGAGACCGGGGAGCGCGTCGACGTCACCGAGACCATCCTCGTCGCGAGCGCGGCCGAGCTCCCCGTCGCGCGCCGCATCTCGCTCTCGGATCCCGAGGGCACGAAGCACCGCGCCTCGGCTGCGTTCGACCTCGCGCGGGACGACGGTTTCACCGTCACGGAGACGATCTTCACCGAGTTCCCCGCGGGCACGACGGGCGTGATCCCGCTCAGCCTGCCGTGTGTTTGTCTCGAGCATCCTTGCCCCACGGGGTACGTGTGCGTCGAGGATCCTCCGGGCAGCGGCGAGCCTTCTTGCGCCCCGCAGCCGAACTGCGGCGACGGCGCGTGCGTGCCCGGCGAGTCGTGCGGCACTTGTCTCGCCGACTGCCCGTGCAACTGCGGCGACACCGTCTGCGAAGGCACCGAGACGTGCGCGAGCTGTCCGGGCGATTGCGGCAAGTGCTGCGGCAACGGCACGTGCGACACGGGCTTCAGCGAGAACTGCGCGAACTGCGCGCAGGACTGCGGCGCTTGTTGCCCGAACGGCACGTGCGACACGAGCCTCGGCGAGAACTGCTCCACCTGCTCGCAGGACTGCGGCGCGTGCTGCGGCGACGGCGCCTGCAACTTCGGCGAGACGTGCTCGACGTGTTACGGCGACTGCGACTGCTGCGGCAACGGCACCTGCGAGCCGGACGAGGTCCTCTGCGGCGCGTGCGTCGAGGACTGCGGCGGCTGCCCCAACTGCGGCGACGGCGTCTGCCAGAACTTCGAGAACCACGACAAGTGCCCGACCGACTGCCCCGCAGGCTGCGGCAACGGCAACTGCACGGCCGGCGAGACGAAGTCGAACTGCCCCAAGGACTGCGGCGAGGTCTGCGGCAACAAGTCCTGCGGCGGCACCGAGAACTGCTCGACCTGCGCGGCGGACTGCGGCGCTTGTTGCGGCAACGCCAAGTGCGACTTCGGCGAGACGTGCCTGACCTGCCCGGCGGACTGCACCGGCGCGTGTTGCGGCAACGGCGCTTGTGAGAGTGGCGAGACGTGCACGAGCTGCGTCGCGGACTGCGGGCCCAAGTGCGGCGACGGCGTCTGCCACTGCAGCGAGGCCGTGAGCTGCCCGGAGGACTGCACCGGCTTCTGCGGCGACGGCCTCTGCCAGCCGTTCGAGACCGCGTGTGATTGCGCCGCGGATTGCGGCGTGTGCGCTGGCACCTGCGGCGACGGCGTCTGCACCAAGGGCAGCGAAACCGCGTGCACGTGCCCCGCGGACTGCGGCAAGTGCCCGCCGTGAAACGCCCGTGAAGATCCTCCACGTCGCGGCCGAGCTCGCGCCCGTCGTCCGCTTCGGCGGCATCGCGGACGGCGTCGCCGGGCTAGCCCGCGCCCTCGCGCGCCTCGGCCACGACGTCACCGTCGTGATCCCCGCGCCTCCGAACATGCCGCTCGATCCGCAGATCCCGATCGCGCCCGGCGTCCGCGCGCGTGTCGTCTCGATCCCCGACGTCCCCGCGCACCTCGGCGTCTACGGCCGCGAGGGCGACGGCGAGCACGAGAACGCGCGTCGCTTCGCGCTCTTCGCGCGCGCCGCCGCGGCGATGGCCCGGGACTTCGACGTCGTGCACGTGCACGACTGGCCCGGCGCGGCCGTCCCGTACCTCCTCCGCGAGGCTTCGGGCCCTCGCCCGCGCACGGTGCTCACGATCCACAACCTCGCGTTCCAGGGCATCTTCCCGGAGGAGACGCTCGCGCTGCTCGGCCTCGATGCCTCGCACTTCCGGCCCGACGCACTCGAGTTCCACGGCCGCGTGAACCTGCTCAAGGCCGGCATCCTCGCGGCCGACGCCGTCACCACGGTCTCGCCCACGTACGCGCGCGAGATCCTCGATCCTGCATACGGCGAGCTGCTCGACGGCGTGCTCCGCGCGCGGGCTTTGCGCGAGGGCCGCGGCGTGCTCGGCATCGTCAACGGCATCGACGTCGAGGCCTGGGATCCGGCGCGGGATCCGGCGCTCGCCGCGCCGTTCGGCCCCGACGATCTCGCGGGCAAGGCCCTCTGCAAGCGCGCCTTCCTCGCGGAGATCGGCCTCGATCCGGAGGGCACGCGCCCGCTCGTCGCCTCGCTCGGCCGCGTCGTCCCGCAGAAAGGCGCCGACCTCGTCGCGGCCGCGATCCCCGCGCTCTGCCGCGCCGGCGTGACCGTCGTCGTGGCCGGCGCCGGTGACGAACCGCTCGAACGCGCCCTCGCCGACGCGGCCGCCGCGCACCCGGCGCATGCGCGTTTCCTCGGCCCCGTCTCCGACGAGCGCGCGCGTCGCCTCCTCGCGGCCGCGGACCTCTTGATCATGCCCTCCCGCTTCGAGCCTTGTGGCGTCGTGCAGCTCGAAGCCCAGCGCTACGGCGCCGTCCCCGTCGCGCGGCGCACGGGCGGCCTCGTGGACACGCTCGTCGACGAAGACGCGCATCCGGGCCGCGGAACGGCTTTCCTCTTCGATGCGCCGACCGCGGACGCGCTCGTCCTCGCGGTCCGCCGCGCTCTTGCGCACCTCGGCACCTCGGACGGCGCGTCGTTACGCCGTCGTGTGCTTCGTGCCTCGCCGGGATGGGATCGACCGGCGAGCCTCCATGCGCACCTCTATGGTCGGCTCAGTGCGTCGGGAACGGGTCCGTGTACCGCATGAAGCGCCGCAGGTAGGGCGTGTCGAACTGCACCTTCGTGATCCGCTCGGCCGCGATCAGCGTCGGTGACTCGTCCCAGCGCCCGAGCGCGTCCACGTAATGCAGCACGATCGTCTCCTCGCCGATCTCGAGCAGCCGACCGAGGAAGAAGTCGCCGTCGTCGTCGCCCTCGTCCTCGCACTCGACGATCACGTCGGCGTGGTGCGACTGGATGGAGCGCAGCGCTGCGGGGAAGCCGCGGAGATCGACCTCGAATGGCAGGCGTAGCCCGCCGAGCAGGCCTTCGCTGCGGAGCATGCGGTCCCAGTGCTCTTCGTGGGGGCCACGCTCGTGGGCGAGCACGTCTTCCAGGCGGAAGAGGGTGTAGCCGTCGGGTTCGAAGTCATCGAAGCAGTGGATGAGCCCGAGCTCGGGCCCGAGGCCGAGGAGGTACCCGTGCAGCGACGGCTCGCCCGACAGGCGTCGCTCGAGGCGAATCATTTTCCCCGTCCCAACGTGCTCGATCAGCGACGCGTACATGGCTCTCCGCGGATGAACCCTGCAGAACAGCGCCAGCATAGAAGCAGCGGTGGAAGGCCTGCAAGATTCCGCGCGCGTGTTTGCCTAGGGCGCGACGAGCCCACGCCGCGCGAGCTCTTCGCGTAGCTTCTCGGCGCCGTCGAACTCGATCGCTTGCATGCCGACGGCGCGGGCGCCCTCGCAGTTCTTGTCGCGATCGTCGATGAAGAGCGCCTGCTCGGGCTGCTCGGCGAGCCTTCGACAGGGGACGAGGTAGGCCTCGGGATCGGGCTTGCGTGCGCCGGTCTCGTACGAGACGAACGCGCCGTCGAGGAGCGTGTCGAGTGCGCAGCGCTCTGCGATCCAGGCGTACCAGGGTGGATAGTTCGAGAGTGCGTAGAGCCGCACGTCGGGCGCGCTTCGGCGCAGGTCCGTGAGTAGCTCGTGGATGCCGGGGAGCAGGGTGTAGCTCTCGCGAACGACCTTGCAGAAGCCTTCGGCGTCGAAGGAGCGACCGGGCAGGAACAGGTCGAGGAAGGTGCGCTCGTCGATACGCCCGAGCTCGAAGTCGACCCAGGCCGTGGGGTGCTTGTACCGGAGCAGCTCGGGCAGGGTCATCCCGAGGAAGGAGGGCATGACGTCGTGGAAGGGGTCGCGGACGAGCGTGTCCATGACGTCGAAGAAGACGAGCCGCGGCCTCGGAGACACGACGGGAGGATGGCAGGGGGCGGCGGGGTGGGGAAGGGGAGGCGGCGAAGAGCTGAGCGAAGCCGATTCGCTGGGGCGTTGCCCCAGGCCCCAGCAGGGGCTATCCGCCCCTGCACCCGGACCAGCGCAAGCGCTGGACTCGGGGTCGATGAACTGCGCGATGCGCAGTTCATCGAACAGGCCGCGTCAAGACAGGCGAGCGATCCTGCCAACCAGGGCCGGTTCGATGGGCAACGCCGTCGATGGTCTTGCCACCGGCCTGTGGGAAGAACTGCGCATCGCGCAGTTCTTCCCCAAATGGTCCAGCGCTGGCGCTGGTCCGGGTCGAGGGGCGGACAGCCCCCGCGGGGTCCGGGGCGGCGCCCCGGCGCGACGCTTCGCCCCCTTACTCGACCACCAGGACTGCGGCCCCCGAGAATCGCCCGTGCCGTAAATCCGAGAGCGCCGCCGCGCCCTCTTCCAGCGGATAGACGTTCACCTCGGTCTGCACGGGCACCTGGGGCGCGAGCGCCAGGAACTCCTCGCCGTCTCTCCGCGTCAGATTCGCTACGGACCTGAGCACGCGCTCGCCCCATAGAATCGAATACGGGAACGAAGGGATGTCGCTCATGTGGATTCCTCCGCAGACCACGGTCCCTCCTTTTCGTACGGCGCGCAGCGCGGCCGGCACGAGCTCCCCCGCGGGCGCGAAGATCAACGCCGCGTCGAGCTCCACGGGGGGCGGCTCGTTCGATGCGCCTGCCCATTCTGCTCCCATGTGCAGGGCGAATTCTTTTGCCTTCTCGTCGCCCTCCCTCACGAAGCCGAACACGCGCCGCCCCTGGTATCGCGCTACTTGCACCACGAGATGTGCTGCTGCGCCGAATCCGTAGATGCCGATGCGCTCGGCGTCTCCTGCCATTCGTAGCGTTCGATAGCCGATGAGACCGGCGCAGAGCAATGGGGCTGCTTGCAGGTCTGGGTATCCTTCTGGGATGGGGAAACAATAGCGGGCGTCGGCGACGGCTCGCTCGGCGAATCCGCCGTCGATCTGGTAGCCGGTGAAGCGCGCTTGGTCGCACAGGTTCTCGCGGCCGGCGAGGCAGTGGGCGCATTTTCCGCAGGTGAAGCCGAGCCAGGGCACGCCTACACGCGCGCCGGGGGAAAAGCGGGGGGGATGGCCTGGGAGCGGCACTTCTGCGAGAACTTTGCCCACGATTTGATGGCCGGGTATGAGGGGGAGTTTGGGGTCGGCGAGCTCGCCGTCGAGGATGTGGAGGTCTGTCCGGCAGACTGCGCAGGCTCGCACGCCGAGGAGCACTTGGCCTGGGCCGGGCGTGGGGTCGGGACGCTCGACGAGCTCGAGTGGGCGGTGGGGCTCGGTCAGGACCAGGGCGCGCATGTGCAGAGCATATCGGTTCGTGGGCTCACGAGAATCCCCTGCGCCGGGTGGTTGCCGGCGGGCCCGTCCGGCTCTACCTTGTCGGAGAAAGCATGGGATCCCATGGATCGAAACCGGAGGCGGCCACGTCCGACCCCGATGTGGGCGCGGCGCTTGATGCCCTCCGGCGCGTGGTGCGGGCGCTCAGGCTCTCGGCTACGGCTGTGGAGAGGGCGCATGGCGTGAGCGGGGCGCAGCTTTTCGTCCTTGGCGAGCTTGCGAGTGGCGGGAGCTTTTCCATCGCCGAGCTTGCTGCTCGTACGGCCACGGATCCGAGCTCCGTCTCTGCTGTGGTCGCGCGCCTCGTCGATCGGGGCCTCGTGGTCCGCCGCGCCTCTCCGGAGGATGCGCGCCGGGCTGAGATTGCCATCACACCTGCCGGGACTGCGCTCTTGCGCGAGGCTCCGGAGCCGATCCAGGTCAGGCTCATCGCGGCGCTCGCTGATTTGCCCGAGGAGGAGCGCGCGGTCCTGGCGAGGGGCCTCGGGCGGGTGGCTGCGGCCATTGGCGCGTCCGATGGCCCTGCGCCCATGTTTTTCGAAGGGGATCCTGCCCCGTCGCGCTCGCGCAAGGCATGATCCGCTTCCCGGAGGTCCCGGCGCCGCCTCCCCCGCGCGCCGCCGCGCCGAGCACGCTCGCCGAGGCCGTGTTTTGCTTCGGGCGCGATACCGTGGCGTTTCAGTCCCTCGCGCCCGGGATGCGCGCTTGGAGTGACGGCGCGGGGGCCTGGGTCGCTTTCGCGGATACGGGCCGGGCTTGGCTCGCGGTCGGCTCGCCGCTTTGCGCGCCCGAGGATACGGGGCGTGTGGCGCGCGCTTTCGTGCAGGCTGCGCGCGCGGCGGGGCGACGCGCCGGGTTTTGTGCGGTCGAGGCGTTTCCGCACGACACCTTTTTCGAGCGATTGCCCCTGGGCCGACAGCCGATCTGGGATCCGCTGCAATGGGATCGCGTGCTCGCCGGGCGCAGGAGCCTCCGCGAGCAGATCCGCCGCGCGCGGGCCAAAGGTGTTCGGGCGCGCGTGGCTTCTGCGCAGGAGCTCGGGGGCGAGCTCGGGGCTTCGATCGCGGCGCTCGCGGCGGGATGGCTGGCGGGGCGGCGGGGCGGGCCGCTCGGCTTCTTGCTCGCGGTGGACCTCTTTTACCGGCCGTCCGAGCGGCTTTACGTCGTGGCCGAGCGGGGCGATCGATTGGTCGGCTTGCTCGCGGCGGTGCCGGTGCCCGGCCGAGGCGGCTGGTTTTTCGAGGACATTCTGCGCGCGGACGACGCGCCGAACGGGACCGTGGAGCTCCTCGTGGATGCGGCGATGCGATGGCTCGCCGTCGCGGGGTGCAGGCGGGTGACGATGGGCCTGGTTCCGTTCGCGGGGCCCTTGCCGCATCCCCTGCGGATCTTGCGGCGCCTCGGGCATAACGTCTACGATTTCGAGGGCCTGCGCGTCTTCCGGGCGCGCTTTGCGCCCGAGGCGTGGGAGCCGGTCTGGTTCGTCCATCCGCGTGGCACGAGTGAAATCGTCTCTTTGTGGGACGTGGCCTCGGCGCTCACGGGCGGTCGTCCTCTTCGATTCGCGCTTCGTGCGTGGACGGATGGCAAACGCCGCCGGCGTCGCGCGTCGGCCGGTTGACGCCGGGTTTTGCTACGACGAACGTTTTCCATTCTTGACGCGTCTGCGGTCCGGCCGTAGCAAGGTTTGTCCCTACACCCTGGAGGACTCCTTGAAGAAAGTCGCCATTCGCGTGGGCATTGGACTCGCGGCCGTGATTGCCGTGCTCTTGATCGTGATCGCGACGCGCCCGTCCACGTATCGCGTCGAGCGCCACGCCACCATCGCGGCGCCATTGGACCTCGTGTTCACCAAGGTCAAGGATTTTCGGACCTGGGGGGCGTGGGCTCCCTGGATGAAGCTCGATCCGAACATGAAGACGACGTTCACCGGCAACCAGGGCGAGGTCGGCGCCATCTACGAATGGGAGGGCAACGACGAGGTCGGGGCGGGCCGGATGACCATCACCGCGATCAAGCCGAACGAGCGGGTGGACATCAAGCTGGAATTCCTGAAGCCTTTCGAATCCAAGGCCGACAATGGATTCACGGTGGCGGCGGCGGGTCAGGAGACGAAGATCACCTGGTTCATGAACGGCGAGAACGATTTCATCGGGAAGGCGTTTTGCCTGTTCATGGACATGGATGCGATGATCGGGAAGGACTTCGAGAATGGCCTCGGCAACTTCAAGAAGGTCGCCGAAGAGGCCGCGAAGGCGCGTCCCGCCGAGGGCGAGACGGTGAACGCTGCTGCGCCGAAGTGATCCCACGCGCGGTACGAGGCGATGCCTCGATTGTGCGGCGGGTTCCCATGGCTGGAGAGGCTGGCCCCCTGCGGCGCTTCCTGGCTTGACAATTTTGCCTGACTACAGGCACGTTGCCGCAAAGCGCATGTAAGGCAATCGGCCCGTCCCTTTCCTGTCCAGGTATCGACACCCCACGCCGACCTTTCCCGTCCTTCGCCCGACCCCTGAGGGCGGTTCTTTCGAAGTGAGAGCAGCGGCGCTCGACCTCTCCTGCGCTCCATGAGGAGTCAGCCATGAACAACGCTGTCGGAACGAACGACCTCTCGGTGCAAATGCGCTCCTTGAGCGTGTTCAACATGTGGATCTCGCGGATGATCTACGTCGCCGCCAAGCTGGGAATCGCCGACTCGATCGAGGATGGCCCGCGGAGCAGCGATGATCTCGCCGCCTCCCTGGGGGTCGACGCGGGCGCGCTCTATCGGATGCTCCGGGCCCTCGCCGGGGCAGGGGTTTTCACCGAGCTACCGGAGAAGCGGTTTGCCTCGACCCCCCTCGGCGCGACCCTGCGCACGAGCGCCCCAGGCTCCATGCGCGACTTCGTTTTGCTGTTCGGCGGCGATGTCTACGCGCGCGCCTGGCTCGATCTGCTCTCCAGCGTGCAGTCCGGGAAGACGGCCGTCGAGCACGTCTTCGGCGCGCCGCTTTATCCTTATCTCGCGGGCCACCCCGAGGACGCGCAACTGTTCGACAAGGCGATGACCAGCTTCACCTACGTCGACACCACCGCGGCCGCCGCCCGCTACGACTTCTCCGCGTTTCGCACGGTGGTCGACGTCGGCGGTGGGCACGGCAGCCTTCTCGTGGCCGTCCTCGAGAGGAACCCGGAGCTTCAGGGGCTCCTCTTCGATCAGCCGCATATCATCGAGGGGGCGCGGTCGCGGATCGCCGCGAGCGCGGTCGCGGCGCGTTGCAAGGTCGTCGCCGGTGACTTCTTCGAGGCTGTCCCCAGCGCCGACGTCCACATGCTCAAGCACATCATTTGCAACTGGGACGACGACGCGGCGATTCGGATCCTGAAGAGTTGTCACCGCGCGCTCCCGCCGGGCGGGCGGATCCTGGTCATCGAGTCCGTGATCGGCCTCTCTGCGCCCGCTGAGCTGCTCGACGTCCACCTCCTCACGGTGGTCGGAGGGCGCATGCGCACCGAGCAAGAGCACCGGGATCTGATGGCCGCGGCGGGCTTCCGCCTGGCGCGCCTGCTTCCCACCGACGTCGGCCTGCATCACGTCGTCGTCGAGGGGGTGCGCGAGCCATGACGCGGCCAGCGCGGCATCGCGAGATCGAGACGACGTCACCAAGCATTCGCGCACGGACCACTTCACCGTGCACGCGCTAGGAGGGACCATGGAGTCATCCTTCGACCCGCGTCATCCGGACTTCATCGAGGATCCATTTCCGGCGCTCCTTTCCTTGATGGAGCACGAGCCCGTCTTCTGGAGTGAGAAGCTCCATGGCTGGGTGCTCACGCGTCATGAGCACGTGCGCGCCTCGCTGCGTGATCCGCGGCTGTCGGCCGATCGTGTGCGCCCGTTCCTGGCCCACTTCAAGGGTCCGGAGCGCGAGGCGGTGCAATCCCTCGTCGAGGGCCTCTCGATGTGGGCCTCCTTCAACGAGCCACCGGTGCACACCCGGCTCCGCAGCCTCATGAACAAGGCCATGACGTTGCAATCGATCCTGGCGCTCGAGCCGCGCGTGCGCGCGCTCGCCGACGAGCTGATCGATGCGGCGCTCGAGCGCGGCGAAATGGACGTGATCGCCGACTTCGCTTATCCCCTCTCCGCGACGATGATCGCCGAGCTCTTCGGCGTGCCGCGCGCCGACGTCCCTTTGCTGAAGAAGTGGTCCGACGAGCTGGGCGCGTTCATCGTCCAGTCGCGCACGCTCGCCAACAAATACGCGATTGCCGCCGGCGGGCTCCGCGCCATGACGTCCTATTTCGAGGAAGTCGTCGCGGAGCGTCGCCGGCGCCCGCGGGAGGACATGCTCTCGCGCCTCATCGCGGCCGAGGAGCAGGGCGACTTCCTGAGCGCGGCGGAGCTGTTCGCCTGCTGCGCGCTCCTTTTCTTCGCAGGGCACGAGACCACGACGCACCTCATCGGCAACGGCATGATCGCGCTCCTCCGCCACCCGAAGGCGCTTGCCGAGCTGCGGGAGCGGCGCGCCGACACCACGCTGATGAGCTCTGCCATCGAAGAGATGCTGCGCTGGGACGGGCCGCTGCTCATGATGGCGCGCGTCGCCTCGGAGGACGTCGAGCTTTCAGGCAAGCGCATCCTCGCCGGCTCGCGTGTCTTCCTCATGATTGCCGCGGCGAATCGTGATCCGCGGGTGTTCCCCGATCCGGCTCGTTTCGACATCCACCGGCAAGACAACCGGCACATCGCCTTCGGCAACGGGATTCATTACTGCATCGGAGCGCCGCTCGCCCGCCTCGAGGCGCGTGTCGCGTTTCCACGCCTGCTCGAGCGCCTGTCCGAGCCCGCGCTGGCCACCTCGAAGCTCGTGTGGCGGGACGCTTTCGTGGTGCGCGGGGTCGAAAAACTCCCCATTCGTTTCGCGCGGCCCTCCTCGGCCCCCGAAGCTCGCCCGCCATCCATGCTCCCCCGAGGCGAGGCGGCTCCGACATCGGATTGAGGATCGGGAGATCATCGTACCTGGGCACAGGGAAGGACTTCATGGTGCATACTGGTTTGGAAGAGGAGTGCGCGGCGCTGCGCGCGCGGGTCGCCGAGCTGGAGGCACGCCTCGCGGCGATGGAGTCTACCGGGAAGGAACCGCATCGTGCGGGAAGCACCCCCGACCCCGAGGGCGAGCTTTCGCTCTTCAGGGCGGCGCTTCACACCCTCGGCGACGGCATCATCCTTTGCAACCGAGAGGGGCGGCTTCTCTACTTCAATGCCGCAGCGGAGGTGATGGTCGGGCAAGGTCCGAGCGGCGCCGACGCTTCGGACTGGTCGCGTTATGGCGCCTACCTGCCGGACGGCGTGACCCCGTTCCCCCTGAACGACTTGCCCCTGGCCCGCGCCCTGCGCGGAGAGGTCACGGACGGCGTGGAAATCTGCATGCGGAGCGAGCGGCAGCCCCAGGGCGTGTCCGTGGCGGTTTCCGGCCGCCCCATTCGCAACGAAGAGGGCGAGCTCCTCGGCGCTGTGGTCGTGTTTTGCGACATCGGCGAGCGCAAGCGATACGAACTCGAACGCCAGCGCCGGCAACACGCCGACGAGCAACGCACGGCCGCCGAAAAGGAGAAGCTCCGGATGGCGCGGCTCCTCCAGGGGCTCCTCGACAATCTCGACGTGGTGGTCTGGGCAGTCGATTCGAAAGGCGTATGCACCTTCCACGATGGCCGCGGCTCGGATTCGGCGGGCATCACGCGCGGGCAGCTCATCGGACAGAATTTCCTCGAACTCTATCCCACAGACCACGTGGCTCGCGCGCTCGCGGGCAACCCCATTCACGTGATCGACGATGGCGAGGACATCATCTGGGAGCACTGGATGGTCCCGGTGACCGAGGAGGACAAGCGCGTCTCCGAGGTCATCGGCATGAGCGTGAACATCACCGAGGCGCACCATGCCCAAAAGGAGATCCAGGCAAAGCTCGCCCTGATCGAACGGCAGCAGGAGGTGATCCTCAATCTGGAGACGCCGGTCATCCAGGTCTGGGATCATGTCCTCACGCTCCCCATGGTGGGCGTCGTCGACAGCCGTCGCGCCGCGCGGGTCACGGACGACCTCCTCGCCGCGGTCTCGCGCACGCAGGCGCGTTTCGCGATCCTCGACCTGACGGGCGTCGAAGTGGTCGACACGGCGACAGCGGCGCATATGCTCGACATCCTGCGCGCCGTCCGCCTCCTCGGCGCCGAGGGCATCATCACCGGAATCCGGCCCACCGTCGCCCAGACCATGGTCTCCCTCGGCCTCGACCTCACGCGCGTGCGCACGCTGGCCACGTTGCGCGACGGCCTTTCGTACGCGATTCGACGGCTCGGGCCGAGCTGATCGGCTCGGCTGGCGCCTGGCCCACGCATTGCCTACCCAGCGCGCAAGGAGCTCGCGCCGAGCGAGCCCAGCGCTGCCATGGAGCTCGATACCACCATTCGTTGGACCGGGACGCTCATCGACGCGGCCGGCGTGGCGGTGATCGCGCTGGGCGTCGTCTCGGCGACGGGAAGAGTCCTTCACCGGGCCGCCGTGCGATCCTTGCCCGGCGACGCGTATCACGAGTTCCGGGAGACCGTGGGCCGGGCCATCCTGCTCGGGCTCGAATTGCTCGTGGCCGGCGACATCATCCGCACGGTCGCCATCCGCCCGACGTTCAGCAGCGTCGGCGTCCTCGTCATCATCGTGCTCGTACGGACGTTCTTGAGCTGGGCCCTCGAAGTCGAGCTGTCCGGACGTTTTCCCTGGCAGCGGCGGTGACGCGTTTGTCCACGCGGCTCATTCCGGGCCGTCGTCCGCGAGGTATTTTCCGAGCGTCTTCACGTCGATCCCCAGCCGATCGGCCGTGCGCGACTTGTTCCCGCCGAGCTCGGCGAGGGCGAAGCGGGCATAACGTTGCTGCACCTCGCGCAGGGGCAGCACGGGCCCGGCGAAATGCAGGCCCGGTGTGCCCTCCGCGACGGCTTGTGGCAGCGCCGCGTCGGCGAATTGTGCCTCGGCCGAGCGACCGAGCAGCACGAGGCGCTCCACGGCGTGGGCGAGCTCCCGCACGTTGCCGGGCCAGGGATAGTCCAGCATGGCCAGCATGCATTCGCGCGACAGACGCTCGACGCGGGAGGTCGGGTGGCGCGCGCGTGCTTTTTCGAGCAGATCCGCGGCGAGCTCGGGGAGGTCCTCGCGACGCTCGCGCAAGGGCGGCACGTGCACGGGGACGACGTCGAGCCGGTAGAGCAGATCCTCGCGGAAGAGACCTTCGGTGACGCGGCGGCGCAGGTCGCGGTGTGTGGCCGTGACGATTCGCACGTCGATGGCTGTTTCTTTCGTCGAGCCGACGGGGCGGACGACACGCCTCTCGAGCACGTCGAGCAATTTCGCCTGCAGGGCTTGCGCCATTTCGCCGATCTCGTCGAGGAAGATGGTGCCTCCTTCGGCTTCGGCGAAGAGACCGCTGCGGCGCGTGGTCGCGCCTGTGAAGGCGCCTTTGGCGTGGCCGAAGAGCTCGCTTTCGAGCAGCGGCTCGGGCAGCGCGGCGCAGTTCACCGTGACGAACGGGCCTCGCGCGCGGCGGCTCTCCGCATGCAGATATCGGGCGAGCAGGCCTTTTCCCGCGCCGGTGGGCCCCATGAGCAGCACGGGCGCGTCGCTCGGCGCCACGCGGGCGAGCACGTCGAGTGCCGCGCGCATGGCCGGGCTCTTCGCGATGATGCCTGCCTTCGTGGCCTCGTCGCGCAGCGATTTTCGTAGCGTGCGGGCCTCGCGCCGGACGCGCGACTCGTCGAGGGCGCGGCCCAGGTACACGATGAGCTCGTCGAGCTTGAAGGGTTTTGTCAGGTAATGGTATGCGCCGCGCCGGATCGACTCGATCGCGGTCTCCAGGGCGCCGTATGCGGTCATCACGAGGACCGGCAGGTCTGGCACGGCGCGGCGCGCGGCGGTCAGGAGCTCGATGCCGTCCATGCCGGGCATGCGCAGGTCCGTGACGAGGGCGTCGATGGGCTCGGCCTCGATCCGCGCGAGCGCTTGTTTTCCCGTGGCCACGGCGAATGCCGAATAACCGTGCTCGGCGAGGCCGTCGGCCAGCATCTCGGCCATTTCGATCTTGTCGTCCACGATGACGACGTGCGGGGTGGGGGATCGATCAGGCATCGGAGCACTCCTCGCCTTGGGCAGGCACGTGGATGCGCGCGCGGGTGCCGCCGCCCTCGTGGGGTTCGAGCGCGAGCGAGCCGCGGTGGATGTTCACGATTTCGTGGACGATCGCGAGGCCGAGGCCCGAGCCCTCGGGTTTCGTCGTGAAAAATGGCTCCGTCGCGCGGGCGATGTCCTCGGGCCGGATGCCCGCGCCGCGATCCTCGACGATGAAATCGACACCTGCGTCCGCGGCGCGCACCGAGAGCGCGACGTTCGTCCCGGGGCTCGATGCCTCGCAGGCATTGAGCAAGAGGTTCACGACCGCGTGTTCGAGCAGGCGAAGATCCCCTGCCAGCGTGGGCAACCCTTCGTCCACGACCGTCACGAGCGCGACCTGCGCGGCGACGAACCGGTGCTCGACGAGCCGGAGCGCCCCGCGCGCGACGTCGCCTGGATCGACGGGGCGCAGCGATGGGGAGCCGCCGCGTGCGAGGTCGAGGAAGCCCCGCACGACCTGGGTGATGCGATCGGCTTGCTCGTTGATGGTGCGCACGGCGCGTGCCGCTTTCGGATCCTCGCCGACGCGGGCCGCGAGTTGCTCGGCGCGTCCGACGATGACCCCGAGCGGCGTCGAGATCTCGTGCGCGATCCCCATGGCCAGCGTCCCCGTCGTGGCCGCGCGGCTCGCCCGCGCCAGCCGCTCGTCGCTTTCGCGCACCAGCGCGGCCAGGGCGAGCTGCTTTTCGAGCTCGAGCTCGCGCCGCTGCCGCCGTAAGGCCGTCGCGCCGAACGCCACGATGAGCGCGCACGGCACGAGCACGCCGATGAGCAAGCGGCCGCGAGCCCGATCCCATCGATCCCGCTCTTGCGACGCGCTCGCCACCACCGCGGTCGTCCACCGGCCGAGGGGCCCGGCGTCGGTCGCCGCGACGGCGGCCACGGCCCGGCGATTCGGCAGCCCCAGCGCGACCGCGTCGTCTCGTTCGAGCCGCGTCGTGTCGTGACCATCCTCCACCGCGTGTGCGAGCGGCGCGCTCTCGATCTGCCGCCCGTCGGCCGCTTGCCAGAGCGCCTCGTCCGGCGGCCGGACCAGGACGACCAGCTCCTCCGGGCGCTCGATCCGCGCCGAAGGGCCCATGAGCCACGCGACGGGCACCGTCAGCTCGACCGTTCTGCCTTCGGTCGAGGGCACGCGTACCGACATCGTTCGCGGCGGGCGTACGCTCGGCGCGCTCTCCGACGAACGCACCTCGATGCTCGGATAGGCCTTTCGCATCCCCATCGAGGGGCCGTGGCCGGCCGACACGTCGTCCGCGACGAGCAGGGCATCACGCCGGACCGCGGAGAGCCGCGCGCCGAGCTCGTCCGACAGGAGGAGCGCGAGCATCTGCTGCTG
This sequence comes from Polyangium sp. y55x31, assembly GCF_029946505.1. GTDB lineage: Bacteria > Myxococcota_A > Polyangia > Polyangiales > Polyangiaceae > Polyangium. The sequence goes on along the minus strand of NZ_JARZHG010000002.1, from coordinate 206,226 downwards.
CCGCGCGAGGGCCACGAGTGCGCCTTCGAACTCGCGTTGCTCGTCGAGCAGCGCGAGCGTCGTGATGGCGAGCACCCCGAGCGCCGCCGTCCAGACGAGCCATCCGCGCCGGATCGCCCGTGTGATCCGCGAGGGGAGCGTCCGGAGGGGCATGGGAGGCGAGGGCGATCGCATGGCGAGGGCGGCTTCCCGCGGCGGATCCGCCGATTGCAGCGCGCATGCCACCGCGGGACGAAGCTCTATCCTGCGCGGGACCGGGCGCGCGGGCAGGGAAATTTTCCCTGCCCGGCTTGGAATTTTTCCCATCCCGCGCCCTCGGCTCCACGCCCGGATCCCGGGCGATTCGGCGCGCCGCGCGCTTGGCATCGTTGGTGCTCATACGGCACGCATGCTTCACGGGGATCGCGTCGTACGGCGGCGCTGGATGGCTCTGCTTTCGCTTGGCCTCTTGCTCGCGCCGCGGGCTTCGCCCGCACGAGAACCCGCCGCCCTGGCCGCGTCCCCGCCGCCGCGGGCGTTTTCGTTGCGCGAGGCGATCACGTACGCCGAGAAGCGCAACCCGGATCTCGTCGCGGCCCGCGCGCGGGTGCAGGCCGCGCAGGCCGCGGCGCGGGTGCCCTGGGCGCAGTGGCTCCCTTCGGTCGGCGCCACGGCTCAGGTGATCGGCTCGACGGTCAACAACTCCACGGCGACCATCCTCTCGAACCCTCGTGTCGACTTGCCGCGGATCGGCGCGACCCGCATCTCGGCCGAGCCGGACTTCACGCCGTATGCCTCGACGCTCGTCGCGGTCGGCCTGCGGCAGGAGATCTTCGATTTCGGCCGGATCGCAGCACAAGCGGCGGCCGTCGATGCCCAGGCCGAGCTCGAACGGCAGCGGGCCGAAGGCGCGAAGCTCGACGTCGCGCTCGAGGTCACCGAGGCGTACTGGGCGGTGCGCGCGGCGAAATCGGTGGCGCAAGCGGCCGACGAAGCGGCGGCGAGGGCCTCGACCCATCGGGATGCGGCGCGCGCGGGCGTCGACGCGGGCCTTCGAACGCCCGTGGATCTCGCCCGCGCCGAGGCCGAGGTCGCGCGGTTCGAGGTCGCGAAGGTGCGGGCCCAGGGCTCGCTCGCCGCCGCGCAGGCCGTCTTCGCGGCGGTCGTGGGCGTGCCGGACGCGGCGCTCGACGCGGGCGGCGAGGCGGGCGAGGACGAGGCGCTCGGGTCGCTCGACGAGCTGCTCGAACGGGCGCGGGACGGCGGCGCCGAGATCCAGGAGGCCAAGGCGCGCGTCGACCTCGCGAAGGCCGAGACGCGCGCGGCCGCGGCGCAGATGCGGCCCGATGTCTTCCTGACCGCCGCGATCTCGGGGCGCGCGGGCGGCGCGCCGCCCTCGAATGGATCGACCGTGGGCGGGCATGGCTTCGCGCCGCTCGTGCCGAACTGGGACGTCGGCGTGGTGCTGAGCGTCCCGCTCTACGATCCGGTTCTCGCGGCCCGCCGTGACGCGCTCCGCGAGGTCGAGGACGTGCGCGCCGCGGAGCTCCAGGCCACACGCGCGGCGCAGGAGGCGGCCGTCCGGCAGGCCTACCTCGGCCTCGTGGCCGCGCGGCAGGCGCTCGTCGCCCTGGAGCGCGCGGCGACGGCGGCGCGGGTCAACCACGAGCAGGCCGAGGCGCGGTTCAAGGCCGGCCTCGGCACGATGCTCGACCTCGTCGACGCCGAGACATTACGCGTCGAGGCCGAGGTCGAGCGGGCGGTCGGCGGGTTTGCCGTGGCGAGGGCGCGGGCCGCGCTCCGTCGGGCCGTGGCGGAGGTGCGCTGATGAAGCGAATGGATCGGCGGGTATTGGGCGCGCTCGGCGTCATGCTGCTCGTGGCGCTCGGCGGCGGCGCGGCGCTGCTTCATCGGGCGAATTCGTCGGACGTGACGCCGCTCTCCGCGCAGCCCAAGGGCGCGACGGTCGTGCCCGCGCGCGAGGCGACGTACCGGCCCACGCGCCGCTTCGTGGGCACGCTCGCGCCGTGGCAGGAGGCGAACATCGGCCCGCAGCTCGTCTCGGCCTACGTCGAGACGGTGCTCGTGCGCCCCGGCGACGTCGTCAAGCGTGGTCAGGTCCTTGCGACCCTCGATTGCAGGAGCGCGTCCACGGAGAGCCAGAGCGTCGCCATGCAGGCCCGCGCGCTCGACCAGCGGCAGCGCGCGATTGCGAGCGAGGCAGCGCGGGTCCAGGGCCTCGTCGAGGACGGTTTCGTCTCGAAGAACGAGGCCGAGCAAAAATCCGCGCAGAGCGCCGCGGCCGAAGCGCAGCTCCGGGCGCTCCGGGCCGAGCTCGCGGGCAAGGCCCTCGAGGTGAACGATTGCGTGCTCAAGGCGCCGTTCGACGGGGAGATCACGCGCAGGAGCCTCGATCCGGGCACGTTCGTCCGGCCCGGCACGGCGCTCGTGTCGATGGTCGATCGCGGCATCGTCCGCGTCACGGCGGACGTCCCCGAGGTCGATTTCCAGGCGGTCACGCCGGGCGCCGAGGTCAAGCTCCGCCTGCTCGCGACGGGGAAAGAAATGACCGCGCGTATCGCGCGGCGCTCTCCGGCGGCGGACCCCGTGACCCGCACCCTGCACGTCGAAATCGACGTGCCCGACCCGGAGCGCACGCTGCCCGTGGGCACCACGGCCGAGGTCTTCGCCGAGGTCGGCGCGCCGGAGCCCGCCATCGAAATGCCCCTCCGCGCGGCGACGGTGCGTGGCTCGAAGGCGACCGTGATCGTCGTCGAGGGTGAAATCGCCCGAAAGGCCTCGGTGCGGGTCCTCGGCGAGACGGGAAAGAGCCTGTTCGTCGAGCCCTCGATCCTGCCCGGATCGCTCCTCGTGCTCGAAGGCCGGGCGCACCTCCGCAATGGCGACGTCGTGCGCGCCAAGGTCGAAGGCGCCGCCGCGCCCGTGCCGTCGCTCCTGCCTGTCTCCACGCCCGCGCCTCCGGGAGGGGCGGTCCGATGACGCGCCTCGCGTTGCGAAATCCGCTCGCGGTGCTCGTCGTCAGCATTGCGCTGATGGTCTTCTCCGCGGTCGTCACGCCGCGTTTGGCCGTCGACACCTTCCCCGAGCTCACGCCGCCCGTGCTCATCGTCGGCACGCTCGCCTCGGGGCTCGGGCCCAAGGACGTCGAGAAGACGATCACCTGGCGGCTCGAAAAATTCATCGCCGCCACGCCCGGCGTCGACCACATCAAGAGCGAATCCAGAAACAGCCTCAGCATCATCTACGTGTGGCTGAAATGGGGCACCGACCTCAATGCCGCGCAATCGCTCGTGCAGCAGCAGGTCGCGTTCGCGATGTCGTCCGTCCCGAAGACGCTCGGCGTCCTGCCGCCGTTCGTCTTGCAATACGATCCTTCCAACGCTCCCCTCATTCAAATTGCCGTCCACGGAGGCGGGCTCAGCGGGCCGCAGCTCTACGATTTCGCGGTCAACACCGTCGAGCCCATCATCGAGGGCATCCCGGGCGTGGCCAGCGCTTCGCCGAACGGCGGCCGCGAGCGTCAGATCAACGTCGTCGTCGACCCCGTGCGCGCCGAGGCGCGCGGCGTGACCTCGGGTGAGATCGCCGCCGCGGTGGACAAGGCGAACGCGCTTTTGCCCTCGGGCCGCTTCATGGCCGCGGGCTTCGAGGCGAACGTCTACACGAACGCGGTCGCGCCGCGCGTCTCCGATATCGGCGAGGCCGTGGTGAAGGTCGTCGCGGGGCATCCGGTGCTCGTGCGCGACGTGGCCAAGGTCGAGGACGGCGGCACGCTCCCCACGCAATTCGTCTCGATCGACGGAAAGCCGGCCGTCTACCTCAACGTGCTGCGGATCCCGGGCGGGAACACGGTCGCGATCGTCGAATCGATCCGCGAGGCGCTCGCGCACCTGCCGGAGCTCCCGCCCGGGATGATCGTGCAGCCCATCTTCGATCAATCGACGTTCGTCGAGGGCGCGATGAAAGGGCTCCAGCGCGAGATCGTGCAGGCGCTTTTCCTCATCGCGGGCGTCATCCTGATCTTCCTCCAGAGCGGACGCTCGGTGCTCATCGCGGCCATCTCCGTGCCGCTCAGCTTCGCCGTCATCCTGCTCGTCCTCTACACGACCGGCCAATCCCTCAACGCCTTCACCTTGGGCGGGCTGACGCTGGCCATGGGGCCGCTCGTCGACATCTCGGTCGTCGTGCTCGAATCCATCCATCGCAGGCGAATCGCCGGTGACGACGACGCGACGGCGGCGCTCCGCGGGGCGAACCTCGTCGCCGGGCCCGCGCTCGCCGCGTCGCTCTGCACCATTGCGGTGCTCCTGCCGGTCGTCCTCCTGACGGGCCTCGCGAAAAAGCTCTTCTCGCCGCTCGCGCTCACCGTCGCATCCGCGATGGTCGCCGGGTACTTCGTGAGTATGCTCGTGACCCCCGTCGCCTGCCGGTACCTGCTCGGCCACGGCGAACCGGGAAAACTCGCCCGTGCATTCGAACGAGCCGTCGAAAAGCTCGCGGGCGCTTACGCGGCGGCGCTCCGCGTGGCGCTCGAACATCGGGGCGCCGTCGTCCTCGCGACCTTGGTGCTCGTCGCCGGCAGCGTGTATGGCGCGTCGCGGCTCCCGAGCGCGTTTTTCCCCGAGATCGACGAATCGATGGAGCGCGTCTACGTGCGCCTCGCGCCCGGGACCTCGCTCGAAGAATCGACGCGGATCTTCCAGGAGATCGGGCAGGCGCTCCGGGAGGAATTGCCCAAGGACGAGGTCGAGCTCGTGCTCATGAACGTCGGCGCCCCGAGCAAGGCCCGCGCGAAGATGAACAGCCCGAACGCCGGCCCGCACATGGGATTCCTCCGCGTCGCGCTCGTGCCGCCCGAGAAACGAAAAGCTTCGCAGCGCGAGATCGCCGACCGGATGCGCGCCATCCTTTCGCGTCGTTTCCCCGGCGTGGAGTTCCTGCAGGCGCCCGGCGGGCTCGTGGCCAGCGTCTTCTCGAATGGATACATGGCCCCGCTCGTCGTCGAAGTGCGCGGCGAGAACCTCGAAGAGCTCGACGCCCAGGCGCGCGCCGTCGCCGAGGTCGCCCGGACCGTGCCGGGCGTGCGGGACATCTACACCACGCTGGAGCTCGATTACCCGGAGCTGCGCCTCGCCACGGACAGGCAGGAGGCCGGCCTCGTGGGCGTGACCGCGCGCGCCGCCGCGCAGACGACGCTCGAAGCGACGCTCGGCAACATCAATGCCCCCTCGGTCTGGGTCGACGGTTCGAATGGCCAGTCGTATTACGTGGTCACCGCATACGACCGCGGGATCGTGAACGAGGCCGACAGGCTCCGCGAGATCCCGATCCGCGCGACGACGAAGGGCGCCGTCACGCTCGGCAGTTATGGCGCGATCGAGCGATCGGCGGGCCCGATCTCCATCGAGCGCAACCACCTCCAGCGCGTCGCGCACGTCCTCATGCAGACCGAGGGGCGTGATCTCGGCAGCGCCGCCGCCGACCTCGAAGCGCGCCTCCGGCAGGATCCGCGCACCCGCGACGTGCGATTCGCCATGGCCGGACAGGTCGAGCTCATGCGCACGACCTTCGGGGGCCTCGGCGTCGCGCTCGGCCTCGCCGTCATGGTCGTCTTCATGATCATGACCATTCAATTCAAATCGCTGCGGCTCCCGCTCGTCATGCTGTTCACGATCCCCGCGTGCCTCGTCGGCATCGTCGCGGCGCTCCTCGGCGCGCGGGAAGGGTTTTCCATTCCCGCGCTGATGGGCATCCTGATGGTCATCGGCATCGCCGTCTCGAATGGCATCCTGCTCGTCGACCACGCGAACCGCGCTTTCCAGGCAGGAAAAGACCTCCTCGACGCGGCCGTGGAGGCCGGGCGCGCGCGGTTCAGCCCGATCGCGATGACGAGCCTCGCCACCATCATCAGCTTGCTCCCGACGGCGCTCGGCCTCGAACACGGCACGGAGTCGAACCGCCCCCTCGCCCTCGCCGTCACCGGCGGCCTCGCTTCGTCCACCTTCCTGTCGCTTTTCCTCGTGCCCTCGATGTTCGTGTTTCTGGCGAAACGAAGCGCCGAGGACACCCTGCCCGTCGATTGATTCGCCTACGAAACGGGGGAAATCGATGCCTCGCCTTCTGCGTTTCCTGCTGCTCCTCCTCTTCGGGCTCGCCCTGGTGACCGGGGTCGGGTACGTCGCATTGACACGCACGACGCATCGCTGGTTCGAAAGCGACCTGCGCGCGCGGTCGCTGTTCGTCGTGACCGCCACGAACCAGATGCTCGCGCGGAACTGGGAACAGGGGCGCGAGGGCCTCATGGAGGCGCTGGAGGACATCACCCGGGACGAGCGCGTGATGGGCGTCGCCGCGTGTTCGCTCGACGGACAGCGCCTCGCCGCGACGTCCGCCTATCCGCTCGATTACGGCTGTCGCTGGGTCCTCGCGAGAATCGAGCAGGAGGGCGCCGAGGCGAACCCCTGGACCACGACCGAAGCGCTGCCCGGCGGCCGCGTGCACCTCAGCGCCGTCACGGTCGCGGCCGAGGGCAAACCCCTCGGCCGTGTGCTGCTCGTGCACGATCTCAGCTATCTGGAGCGGCGCGAGGCGACCACGCGAAACCTCCTCCTCGTGGCGTTTTTCGTGCTCTCGCTCGGCGCCGCCACCATCACGATGATCGCGGAGCGGCTGGCCTTCCGCGTGTGGACCTCGGAGCTACGGCGCGCCTTGTCGGGCGAGGTCACGCGTGATTTCAAGCCGCTCGTCGGGGACGTGCGTGAGCTCGCCCGGCGCCTTGCCAGCGAGCGGGACCGCGAGGCGCGGGGCGGCCCGTGGAACCCGGAGCGATTGCGATCCACGCTCACGACGCACCTCGAAGGCGAGCGCGTCATCATCCTCGCGAACCGCGAGCCCTACATTCACGAAAAAACGCCGACTGGCGTGCGTGTCCAGCACCCTGCGAGTGGCCTCGTGACCGCGCTCGAGCCCGTCATGCGCGCGTGCTCGGGCGTATGGGTCGCGCACGGCAGCGGCAGCGCCGACAAGGAGACCGCCGACGCGCGTGGCCACGTAAAAGTCCCGCCCGGCGAGGAGTCCTACAGCATTCGCCGCGTCTGGCTCAGCGAGGCCGAGGAGAACGGGTATTATTACGGTTTCTCGAACGAGGGCCTCTGGCCGCTTTGCCACGTGGCGCACGCGCGGCCCGTCTTCCGCGCCGAGGACTGGGAGCATTACGTCCGCGTGAACCGCAAGTTCGCGGACGCGGTTTGCGAGGAGGTCGACAGCGAGGACCCGATCATCCTGGTGCAAGACTACCATTTCGCGCTCGCGCCCCGCATGATCCGCGAGCGCCTCCCGCGCGCGACGATCCTGACCTTCTGGCACATCCCCTGGCCGAGCGCCGAGCGTATCGGCATCTGCCCCTGGCGCGAGGAGATCATCTCGGGGCTGCTCGGATCGAGCATCGTCGGATTTCACACGCGGGAGCATTGCAACAACTTCATCGACGCGGTCGACACGTTCATGGAGAGCCGCATCGACAGGGAGGCGAACGCGATCGTCCAGGGCGCGCGGCGGAGCCTGGTCCGGCCGTACCCGATCTCCATCGAATGGCCCGTGCACTGGCTCGAAGAATTGCCGTCCGTCCCCGACTGTCGCGCCTCCGTGCGCAAGGAGCTCGGCTTGTCCGCGGACGCGCTCCTCGGCGTGGGCATCGACCGCCTCGATTACACGAAGGGCATCGAGGAGCGCCTCCAGGCGGTCGACGAGCTGCTTTCACGTCATCCGGAATTCCGCGACCGCTTCACGTTCGTGCAGCTCGCCGCGCCGAGCCGCACCAAGATTGCCCGCTACCGGGAGCTCAACGATCGCGTCGAGGCCCTGGCGGATGAGATCAACGCGCGGTGGGGGAAGGGCGATTACCGTCCCATCATTCTCCTGCGCGCGCACCACGAGCCGCCGACGGTCTTCCGTTATTACCGCGCGGCCGAGCTTTGTTACGTGTCGAGCCTCCATGACGGCATGAACCTTGTGGCCAAGGAGTTCGTCGCGGCGCGCGACGACGAGCTCGGCGTGCTCGTGCTGAGCCAGTTCACCGGGGCGGCGCGGGATCTGACCGAGGCGCTCATCGTCAATCCGTACGACCTCGGCCAGGCCGGCGACGCGATGGCCGCGGCGCTCCGCATGTCCGAGGCCGAGCAACGCGAGCGCATGTCGTCCATGCGCCGCATGGTCTCCGAATTCAACGTCTACCGCTGGGCCGGGCGTATGCTCGTGGACGCGGCGGAGCTGCGCCGCCGCGAGCGGGTCTCGGGAAGGCTCTCGGCGCCGGCGGTGCTCGCGCGGGCCATCGGATCGTGAAAGGCTAGAGGTGCGTGCAGCGGGCGCTCGTGCAGACGTAGCCGGCGAGGCAATCCCGACCGTCCTTGCAGGAGCGCTGGCAGAGGCCGGCGACACAGGAATTGCCCATGCCGCAGCTCGCGTCGCTCACGCACTCGACGCAGCGGTTTTCGGCGCAGTACTGAAACGCTGCGTTTTTGCCCTCGCAGTCGGACTGGTTCGAACACGGCACCGATTTCGGCGCGGGCGCACACGCAGCCCCTGCGACGAGCATTCCGACGGCAACGACGAACCAGCGTGTGAAGGAAGGTTTCACGACAGGACCTCCAGACGACGCTCGTTCGCAAAAGCAGAGAGCATGCCACCGTGGCGAGCGCGTGGATCCAGCCCGCGTGATGTCCGACGTCGGAATTTTTTCCGGGACGCTCGGAATTTTTCCGGCCCCGGACCACGTCACGCCCCCGCGTCGTCCCCCGCGCGATCCCGCAGCCGATACCCGACCCCGGGCTCCGTCACGAGCAATTTCGGCCGCGCCGGGTTCGCTTCGATCTTCTTGCGCAGCTCGGCCATGTGGACCCGGACGTAATGGGGCTGATTCGCATAGGCCGGCCCCCAGACCTCCTTCAAGATGTGCTGGTGCGTCAGCACCTTGCCCGCGTTCTGCGCGAGCAGCACGAGGAGCTTGTATTCGATCGGCGTGAGGTGCACTTCCTGGCCCCCTTTTTTCACCTCGCGCCGCACGAGATCGATCCCGAGATCCCCGACCTCGATCGTCTGCGTCCCGCTCGGCGTCCCGCCCGCGCGCGCGTGCCGCAGCGCGACCCGCATCCGCGCGAGCAGCTCGTTCACGCCGAAGGGTTTGGTCAGGTAATCGTCCGCCCCCGCGTCGAGCGCGGCCACCTTGTCGTCCTCGCGCCCGCGCGCCGAGATCACGATCACGGGCATCCGGCCCCATTCGCGGATCCTGCGCGTCAGGTCGATTCCGTCGCCGTCCGGCAGGCCGAGATCGAGCAGCAAGAGCTCGGGATTGTGCGTGCTCGCGAGCATGAGCGCCTCGGCGGAGTTGCCCGCTTCGAGGAGCCGGTAGCCGTGCGACGTGAGCGTCGCGCGCATGAACCTTCGCATTTGTGGCTCGTCCTCGACGAGCAGGACCAGCGGGCGGAAATCGGTCATGGCCGGGCCTCCAGGGCGGGCGCGGCGACCGTGGGAGCGACGCCGGGGATCGGGACGCGGATACGGAAATTCGCGCCGCCCGAGGCGCGATTCTCGGCGGTGATCGTACCGCCGTGCGCCTCGACGATCGCCTTGCAGATCGCGAGCCCGAGCCCCGCGCCGCCCGCGCCCGTGTGCCCTCCGCGGAAAAACTTCTCGAAGATACGCGACTCGCTCCCCGGCGGCAGCCCCGGGCCCGTGTCGGCCACCTCGACGATCACCACGCCGGGCTCGCCGCGGGCGAGCACCTCGATCGGAGACCCGGGGGCCGTGTAGCGCGCCGCATTCTCGAAGAGATTGATGAACACCTGCTCGAAGAGTACGGGATCCACGGACAGGAGGGGTAATCCTTCGGGGATCCCGATGTTCACGGGCCGGTCCCCGAGCTTTCGTTCGAGCCGCGTCAGCGCGGAACCGACGAGCTCTTCGAGCGGCACCCATTCACGTTTCAGCGCCACCGGGCCGGCTTCGAGGCGCGTCATGTCGAGCAGGTTCGCGACGAGCCTCTCGAGCCGCTCGGCCTCCTCGCAGATCGATTCGAGCAGCTCGTCGCGGGTGTGCGCGGCGAGCCCCCCGTCGTCGCGCAGCGCCGTGGCCGCGCCCGTGATCGCCGAGAGCGGCGTGCGGAGGTCGTGCGAGACCGCCGAGAGCAGCGAGCTACGCATCTCCTCCGTCTTCGCGCGCAGGGCGGCCGTGTTTGCCTCGCTCGTGAGCCGCACGCGCTCGAAGGCGAACGCGGCCTGCCTGCGGAAGGCGTCGAGGAACGCGCGCTGCTCGGCCCCGAGCGGCGCCGCTCCCTTGGGCGCGAGCACGAGCACGCCGAGCGGCGCTCCCCGGACGGAGAGCGGAGCACAGACGACCTTCGAGCCCGGGAGTGTATCCGTGCCGAGCCCCGAAGGCCGGCCGTGCTCGAAAGCCCAGCGGGCGACCGCGAGATCGGCGGAATCGAGGAAGGCCGTCGCCGGTGCGACCGCGACCGTCCGGAGCACGCCGTCGTCCACGGATTGCAGCACGTGCGCCGTCGCCTCGAAGACCTGCTCGGCGTGGCGCGCGACGGCCGCGGCGACGGCCCCGATATCGTCCGCCGCCGCGAGATCCCGGCTGAGATCGTAAAGCACGCCCGTCCGCCCCTCGCGATGCCGCGCGTCTTGCTCCTGGCGCCGGATGCGGGCCGTCAGCTCGCTGAGCAGCAGGCCGACGCCGAACATCATGACGAACGTCAGGAGATACCGCGCGTCGGCCACGTTGAACGTGTGGAACGGCGGGACGAAGAAGAAGTCGTAACAAGCCACGCCGAGGGCCGCCGCGAGGATGGAGGGGCCTCGCCCGAAGCGCACCGCCGCGAGCATGACGGCCAGCACGTAGAGCACTTCGAGATCGGGCACGTCGTAGACGGCGCGTACGGCCTCCGCGAGCACGGTGGTGCCCGCGACGAGCAGCACGGCCCATCCATACGTCACGGGCCGCGTCGGCTCCTTCGGCAGCTCTGGCGGGGCCGGCGTGGTCTCGGCGCTCGTGCTGCCGCTGATGACGAGCACGTCCACGTCCCCGCTGCCCCGCACGACCTCGTCGAGCAGCGAGCCGCGCAGCCGGTCGCGCAGGCGCGAATGTGTCGGCTTGCCGATGATGATCCGCGTGACGTTGTGCTTGCGCGCATATCGCAGGAGCGCCTCCGAGATGCTCGCGCCGGAGAGCCGCGTCACGGCGCCCCCGAGCGTCTCCGCGAGGCGCAAATGGGATTCGAGCCGCGCCCGATCGGCCTGGCTCGGCGCCTTCGCCCCGGGCGACTCGACGTACGCGGCGACCCACGGCGCGCGCAGGCCCGCGGCCATGCGGCTCGCCGCGCGCAAAAGCCGGCCCGAGCTCGGCGCGGGGCTGATGCATACGAGGATCCGCTCGCCGGCCGGCCAGGGCGTGATCACCCCGTGCTGCTCGCGATACTCGCGCATGTCCACGTCGACGCGCTCGGCCGTGCGCCGGAGCGCGAGCTCGCGCAGCGCGAGCAGGTTCCCACGCTGGAAGAAATGCGCGGCCGCGCGTTTGGCCTGCTCCGGCAGGTAGACCTTTCCTTCGCGCAGGCGCGCCAGCAGCTCCTCGGGCGCGATGTCCACGAGCTCGATCTCGTCGGCGCGATCGAGGATCGAATCGGGGATCGTCTCGCGGACCTGGATGCCCGTGATCTGCGCGACCACGTCGTTCAGGCTCTCCACGTGCTGCACGTTGACGGTCGTGAACACGTCGATGCCCGCGTCGAGCAGCTCGATCGCGTCTTGCCAGCGCTTCGCGTGCCGTGATCCGGGCACGTTCGTGTGGGCGAGCTCGTCGAGCAGGAGCAGCCCCGGCCGGCGCGCGAGCGCGGCGTCGAGGTCGAACTCGTCGAGGGGGCGCCCGCGGTACTCCACCTTGCGCCGCGGCAACACGTCGAGCTTTTCGAGCAGGGCTTCGGTCTCGGCGCGCCCGTGTGTCTCGACGATCCCGGCGACGACGTCGATCTTCTGTTCGAGGGCCCGCTCGCGCGCGACCTGGAGCATGCGGTACGTCTTGCCGACGCCGGGGGCGAACCCGAAGAAGACACGCAGCCGCGCGCGCTTTTCGCGCCCTTCTTCTTCGTGCGCGCGGCGGACGAGCGCGTCGGGATCGGGTCGGCTTTCGGGGTCGGTCATGGACGGGCTTTCGCGTGGTCGAGCGCGAGGTTCAGGCGTAACACGTTCACGCGCGGCTCGCCGAGCACACCGAGGACACGTCCCTCCACGTGCGCGTCGACGAGGCCGCGGACACGCGCCTCGTCGAGCCCGCGGGCGCGCGCGACGCGGCCGACCTGGAAATGGGCGGCGGCCGGCGAGATGTGCGGGTCGAGCCCGCTGCCCGAGGCCGTGACGAGATCCACGGGGATCGGCGCGGCGTTCCCCGGATCCGCCGCGCGGAGCGCCTGGATCCGCGCCGCGACGGCGTCTCGAAGCGCCGGGTTCGTCGGCCCGAGGTTCGATCCGCTCGACGCCGCTGCATTGTACGGATGGCTCGGCGTCGCGGACGGGCGCCCCCAGAAGTAACGCGGATCGTCGAAGGGCTGCCCGATGAGCTCCGAGCCGACGACGCGTTCGCCTTCACGGATCAGGCTCCCGTTCGCGCGCACGGGGAAAGCGGCTTGCGCGACCGCGGTGACGAGCAGCGGATAAAGCACGCCCGTGACGAGCGTGAACAGGGCGAGCAGCGTGATCGCGGGGCGGAGGAGCGATTTCATCTTCGATTCCTTTCAACCGACGCCGAGGGCCGCGAGCACGAGGTCGATGAGCTTGATGCACGGGAACGGCAGCACCACGCCGCCGAGGCCGTACACGAGCAAATTCCGCCGGAGGAGCGCGGGCGCGGGCGCCGGCCGGTAACGAATGCCGCGGAGCGCGATGGGCACGAGCGCGATGATGACGAGCGCATTGAAGATCACGGCCGACAGGATCGCCGTGGCCGGCGAATGCAGCCGCATCACGTTCAGCGCGCCGAGCGCGGGGTAGGTCGCGGCGAACGCCGCCGGGATGATGGCGAAGTATTTCGACACGTCGTTCGCGATGCTGAACGTCGTCAGCGCGCCGCGCGTCATGAGCATCTGCTTTCCGATCTCCACGATCGCGAGCAGCTTCGTCGGGTTGGAGTCGAGATCCACCATGTTCCCGGCCTCCTTCGCGGCTTGCGTGCCCGTGTTCATGGCCACGGCCACGTCGGCCTGCGCGAGCGCCGGCGCGTCGTTCGTCCCGTCGCCCGTCATCGCGACGAGGTGCCCGTCGCGCTGGTACGAGCGGATCATGGCGAGCTTTTGCTCGGGCGTCGCCTCGGCGAGGAAATCGTCGACGCCGGCCTCCGCCGCGATCGCCGCGGCGGTGAGGGGGTTGTCCCCGGTGATCATCACCGTGCGAATGCCGATGTGGCGCAGCTCCGCGAATCGCTCCTGGATCCCGCCTTTCACGATGTCCTTGAGCTGCACGACGCCGAGCACCCGCGCTCCCTCGGCGACGACGAGCGGCGTGGAGCCCTGCTTCGCGACCTCGTCCACGATTTCTCGCACCTCGGCCGGGAGCATGCCGTTCTGCTCCTCGACGAACCGCGTGATCGCGTCCGTCGCGCCCTTCCGGATGCTACGCCCGTCGAGATCGACCCCGCTCATGCGCGTCTGCGCGGTGAACGGCACGAACGTCGCGCCGAGCGCGTGCACCTCCCGGCCGCGTAATGCGAAGCGCTCCTTTGCCAGCACCACGATGCTGCGGCCCTCCGGCGTCTCGTCGGCGAGCGACGAGAGCTGCGCCGCGTCCGCGAGCTCGCCCTCCTTCACGCCGGGCGCGGGCAAAAAGGCCGTCGCCTGGCGATTGCCGAGCGTGATCGTCCCGGTCTTGTCGAGGAGGAGCACGGTCACGTCGCCCGCCGCCTCGACCGCGCGACCCGAGGTCGCGATCACGTTCGCCTGGACCATTCGATCCATCCCCGCGATGCCGATGGCCGAGAGGAGCCCGCCGATCGTCGTGGGAATGAGGCAGACGAGCAATGCACAGAGCACGGTGAGGCTCACGGGCGCGCCTTGTCCGGAGCTCTCCACGGCATATTTCGAGAAGGGCAGGAGCGTCACGGTCGCGAGCAAAAAGACGATCGTCAAGGCCGCGAGCAGGATGTCGAGCGCAATCTCGTTCGGCGTCTTCTTCCGCTTGGCGCCCTCGACCATCGCGATCATGCGGTCGAGGAAGGTCTCGCCCGCATTCTCGGTGATGCGCACGATGAGCCAATCCGAGAGCACGCGTGTCCCGCCGGTGACGGCGCTGCGATCGCCGCCGCTCTCGCGAATGACGGGCGCGCTCTCGCCCGTGATGGCGCTCTCGTCGACCGACGCGACCCCTTCGATCACCTCGCCGTCGCTCGGAATGGTATCTCCCGCTTCGATCAGCACGATGTCGCCGCGGCGCAGCGTCGAGGAGTCGACCTCGGCGCGCAGCGCGTCGAGCTTGGGCGTCTCCAGGCGCTTGGCGCTCACGTTCTTGCGCGTCTTTCGGAGCGCGTCGGCCTGCGCTTTTCCGCGCCCTTCGGCCATCGCCTCGGCGAAATTCGCGAAGAGGACCGTGAACCAGAGCCAGAGCGAAACGGCGAGGATGAACCCGGCGGGCGCTTCGCCGCGCCCGGTGATCGCCGCGTGGAGGAAGAGCACCGTGGTGAAGGCGCTGCCGACCTCCACGACGAACATGACCGGGTTTTTGATCATGCGCCGTGGATCGAGCTTGCGGAATGCATCGACGGCGGCGCGGCCGACGATGGCGCGCTCGAAGAGTGGACGAGCCTGGGTTCGGGTCGTCATGATGGGGCTCCAATCACCTTGCAAACAGGGAGAGATGCTCGACGATCGGGCCGAGCGCGAGCGCCGGGACGAACGTCAGCGCACCGACGAGCAGGATCGTCCCGACGAGCAAGAGCACGAAAAGCGGCGTGTGCGTTGGCAGCGTCCCCGCGCTCGCAGGGACCGATTTTTTGCGCGCGAGAGACGCGGCGATCGCGAGCACGGGGACGATGATCCCGTAACGACCGATCAGCATGCAGAGGCCCATCGCCGTCGCGTAAAACGTCCCGCTCACGGTGAGCCCGCCGAACGCCGAGCCGTTGTTGTTCGCGCCGGACGAGAATGCATACAGGATCTCGCTGAAGCCGTGGGCGCCGGGGTTTCCGAGGGGCGCCGTGCCCGCGGGCGTGGCGCTCGCGAGGGCCGTGCCGACGAGCACCGCCGCCGCGGGGAGCAGGATGACGAGCGAGGCCATTTTCATCTCGAACGCCTCGATCTTCTTGCCGAGGTATTCCGGCGTGCGCCCGACCATCAGGCCCGCGATGAACACGGCGATGACCGCGTACATCAGCATCCCGTAGAGCCCCGAGCCCACGCCGCCGAACACGATCTCCCCGAGCTGCATGAGCCACATCGGCACGAGCCCGCCGAGCGGCGTGAAGCTGTCGTGCATGGCATTCACGGAGCCATTCGAGGCCGCGGTCGTCGCGGTCGCCCAGAGCGCGCTGTCCACGATGCCGAACCGCGCCTCCTTGCCCTCCATGTTCCCGCCGGGCTGGAGCACGCTCGCGGCCTGATCGACGCCGAGGCTCGAAAGAATGGGATTCCCATGCTGCTCGGCGGCCACGGCGACGACGAGCAGGGGCACGAAGATCGCGAGCATCGCCGCGAAGACGGCGTGGCCCTGCCGTTTGTCCTTCACCATCGTACCGAACGTGAAGCAGAGCGCGGCGGGGACGAGCAGGAGCGAGAGACCCTCCACGAAGTTCGTCACCGCGTCGGGGTTCTCGAACGGGTGCGCCGAGTTCACATTGAAAAAGCCGCCGCCGTTCGTCCCGAGCTGCTTGATGGCGATCTGCGAGGCCGCGGGCCCGAGCGCGAGGATTTGCCGGGGGATGCCGGCTCCGTCGCTCGACGTCGTCGGAACGAGCAAATCCACGACGCGGCTCCCGGCGAACGTCTGCACGACGCCTTGCGAGACGAGCACGAGCGCCACGACGAACGAGAGCGGCAGCAGCACGTACAGCGTGCTCCGCGTGAGATCGACCCAGAAGTTCCCGATGCCTTCGGCCGTGCGCCGGGTAAAACCTCGTACCAATGCGACGAGCACGGCCATGCCCGTGCCCGCGGAGACGAAGTTCTGCACGGTGAGCCCGAGCATCTGCGTCAGGTGCGAGAGCGTCGTCTCCCCGGCGTACGCTTGCCAGTTCGTGTTGCTCGCGAAGCTCACGGCCGTGTTCCACGCGACCTCGGGAGGCACCGCGCCGAGCCCCGTCGGATTCAGGGGAAGGGCGGCCTGCAATCGCTGGAGCACGTACACCACGACCAGGCCGAAGAGATTGAAGAGGAGGACGGCCGCGGCATACCGACGAAACGACATGTCCTCGTCTTCGCGGATGCCCGCGGCGCGATAGAACAGGCGCTCGACCGGTCCGAAGACACGCGCGGCGATCCTGGCTTCCCCCGCGTACACCCTCGCCATGTAGGAGCCGAGCGGGACGGCCAGCACGACGAGCGCGAGCAGATACAGGCCGCACCGAAGGAGGGCGATTTCGATCACGACAGCTTCTCCGGATAGAGGAGCGCGAACAGGAGATACCCGAACAGGAGGACGGCGAGCACGCCGCCGAGGTTCGTCAGGGTCGCCATGGCGTCAGACTTTCTCGCAGAGCCGCACGAAGCCCCACGACAGGAGGAAAAACGCGGCCGTGATGGCCAGGAACACGGCGTCCATGGATCAAGTCCTCCCGCCTCGGCCGCCGTGGCGGAGGCGCGTGACGTAGGGGCCGACGAGGCCCCGCAGGGCCAGGATCAGAATCAACATGCCGAGCGTGCCCACGGAGCCAAAAGGCGCCGGCTGGCCGATCTCGTACACGACGAGCAGGACCCCGAGGCCCAGCAACGTCCAGTGGAGGATCTGCTGCTCGGCGTTCTCTTCCGGGCCCTGATCGATGCCAGAGCGTTTCTCGCGGTATGGGCTCATCGTCAGAACCATGTCGTCGCGCCGAGCGTGACGGTGTTTTGGGCATTGCGGTTCGGGACGAAGGGCGCATCCGCGCCGTTGCCCGCGACCGCGCCGCCGAAATACATGTCCCCCGCCGCGTGATCGTGGCGGTATTCGAGCCGGAAGGAGGCTCGCTCGTGCGGGCGGAAGTCCGCCGTCGCCGTGCCGGACGCGACCCACGAAACCGGCCAGAAGATGGCCGCGGCCGCGCCCTCATTGCTGCTCGGCACGCGCTCGTGGAACGCGTCTCCCCGCGCCGCGAGGTAGAGTTTGTCCGTCACGCGGACACGCGCGTAGAGCGCGCCCGCGATCCAGGCGCTCGTCCCGAACCGATTGGGCTCCGTCCCGCCGTTGACGTGGGCGATGAACGAGAGCCGGTCCGTCGGGTGGACGGTCGCGTGCGCGTCCACGAGGTGCCGCCACGCGCGGCCCTCGGGGGCGCCGCGGGGCCGCTCGACGCCCGTGAAATAGAGCAGCGAGAGCGCGAGTTTGTCGGGCAGCGTGAACGTGACCTGCGCCGAGAGCGACTTCTCGTCGTTGTTGTCGACGACGCTGTTCCACCCGTTGTAACAGGCGAGCGTCAATGCCCACGCGTCGCTCAGCGGATACGTGAGGCGCGCGCCGGTGTGATAAAACGGAAGCCCGAAAAACAGGTTCGAGCGGGAAAAGTTCCAGTTGTCCCGCACGGCCATCCCCTCGGGGCCGATCGGCGAGAGGAAAAGTCCGGCCTGGACGAGGAGCCCGCGCCCGATGTCGAAGCGATACCCGGCGTAGGCTTGCTGGACGTACTTCCAGAGCTCCGCGCTCGTCGCGTTCGTCCCGCTCGCGCCCGCGAGCGCCGGCTCGGCGAGATAATACGTGCTCGGCGTGTGGCCGACCTGGAGCGCCACGAGCCCGACGAGCCGCTCCACGTCCCAGGACGCGGAGAGCGCGACGTTTGATAGCGTGAACGTGTTGTGCCTGTTATCGAACCCTCGATAATGCGTGATGCCATTCGAGGGCTGCCCGAAGTTCCACTGGTAGAATGCCTCCGCATACCCGCCGAGCTTCCATGTGGCTGGGGGCGGATCTTCGGCGGCCTGGACCTCGGGGACGGAGCCGAGGAGCGAGGCCGTCGCGGCCAGGAGGGCGCAACCATGACGGGTCATGCCGGCGAGCTGCATGCCCGTTGTATAGGGCTTTCCGTGTAAGGGCGGCGTCAAGGTCCGGCGGCCGGGTATCAAGAAAGTATCAAGATTGCGCGCCTGCCGTCGGGGCCGTTCCGGATGAGGTTACTCTTCGCGCGCCATGACGGTCGATCCTTCCCAGGTGCCATCTACCAGCATGCATGCGCCCCCGGTGGCGCATGCAGCACACGCGGCTCGTGTTTCGCTCCTGCTCGGCGCGCTCGGCGTCGTCTTCGGCGACATCGGGACGAGCCCGCTTTACGCCATCAAGGAATGCTTCAGCCCCGCGAGCACGCATCGGGTCGATCCGACGCCCGCGAACGTCCTCGGCGTCCTCTCGCTCGTCTTCTGGTCCTTGATGATGGTCGTCACGGTCAAGTACCTGACGTTCATCTTGAAAGCCGACAACCAGGGCTCCGGCGGCATCCTCGCGCTGCTCGCGCTCGTCCCGACGCGCAAGGACGGTCGCTCCGTCGCGGGCCCGCTCGTGCTGCTCGTGCTCTTCGGCGCGGCGCTTCTTTATGGGGACGGCGTCATCACCCCGGCCATCTCGGTGCTCTCCGCGATGGAGGGCCTCGAAGTCGCCACGACCTCCCTGAAACCCGCGGTCGTGCCGCTGACCGTCGTGGTCCTCTTGACGCTCTTTTTCGTGCAGAAGCGCGGCACGGCGGGCATCGGCAACGTGTTCGGTCCGATCACGCTCATCTGGTTCGTCACGATCGCGGCGCTCGGCGTCCGCTGGATCTGGCAGGAGCCCTCGGTGCTCGCGGCGATCGATCCGCGCCACGCGGTCGGGTTTTTCGTGGAGCACAAGAGCCACGGCTTTTTGCTGCTCGGCGCCGTCGTCCTCTGCATCACCGGCGGCGAGGCGCTTTATGCGGACATGGGGCATTTCGGGCGTGGTCCGATTCGCACGGTCTGGTATGCGGTCGTCTGGCCTTCGCTGCTCCTCAACTACTTCGGCCAGGGCGCTTGCCTGCTCCACAACCCGTCCGCGGCGACGAACCCGTTTTATGCCCTCGTCCCCTCCTGGGCTCTTTATCCGACGGTCGCGATCGCGACCGCGGCGACCATCGTCGCCTCGCAGGCGCTCATCTCCGGGGCCTTCTCGCTCACGCAGCAGGCCGTGCAGCTCGGCTATTTCCCGCGCGTGACCATCGTCCACACCTCGAAGGAGACCGAGGGCCAGATCTTCATCCCCGAGATCAACCGCGCGCTCTGCGTCGCGTGTGTCTTCCTCGTGCTCTGGTTCCAGAACTCGAGCGCGCTCGCCGCGGCGTACGGCATTGCCGTCACGGGGACGATGGGCATCACGACGGTCGTCTATTTCGTCGTCGTGACGCAGCGCTGGAAATGGCCGCTCTGGAAGGCGCTCCCGCCGGTCCTGCTCTTCCTCTGCATCGATCTTGCGTTTTTCGGCGCGAACGCGGCGAAGTTCTTCCACGGCGGCTGGTTCCCCATCGTCATGGGCGCCGGGATCTATGCCGTGATGACGACCTGGAAGACGGGCCGCCGGATCCTCGGCGAGGCGTTCAAGGAGAACCTCCTACCGCTCGAATCGTTCCTGCGCGACGTGGAGGAGACGAAGCCGCACCGCGTGCAGGGGACGGCCGTGTTCATGGCGTCGAACCCGCAGGGCACGCCGCCCGTGCTGCTGCACCATTTCAAGCACAACAAGGTGCTGCACGAGCAGGTGGTGCTCCTCTCCGTGGTGAACGAGCGTGTCCCCGAGATCGCGCCCGAGGAGCGGATCTCGGTGGTCGACATGGGCCACGGGTTTTACCGGGTGACGGCGCGTTACGGCTTCATGCAGACGCCGAACGTGCCGAGCGTGCTCGCCGCGTGCAAGGACCACGGCCTCGTCGTGGAGCTCGAGGACACGAGTTATTACCTCGGCCGCGAGACGCTGCTGCCGACGGGGCGATCGAGGATGATGAAGTGGCGCAAGGATCTGTTCGCGTTCGTGTCGCGGAATGCGCGGCCGGCGACGGCCTACTTCGGGCTGCCTCCGGGGCGCGTCGTCGAGCTCGGCATGCAGATCGATCTCTGACGACAGCCCTCGACGTGGTCCGATCGTGGGGGCTCCGCTTTGGGGGCTCCCCAAACACGTTGCGGGCGTCCAGCCCTCCCTTTTGGGGCGTCCCCAAAGACGGTGCCGGCCGGCGGGACCTCACGTTGGGGCCTCCCCAAAGCCGGTGCCGGTCGACCGGACCTGGCTTTGGGGCGTCCCCATGACCGATCCCGACCGACCGGACCTGGCTTTGGGGCGTCCCCATGATCGATCCCGACCGACCGGACCTGGCTTTGGGGCCTCCCTATGACCGATCCCGGCCGCCCGGATCTCGCTTCGGGGCCTCCCCAAAGCCGACCCCGACCGCCGGGACCTCACTTCGGGGCGTCCCCATGACCGATCCCGGCCGGCCGGACCTCCTTTCGGGTCGGCGACGCCCTATTTGGGAGCACCTGCGGCTCGTTTTGCCTGCAAGCGGGCCAGCAACCTGGTGAGCCAGGCTTCACGCGCGGCGAGGCAGGCCTTGGAGATCTCCGATTCGGGGGCGACGTCGTAAAACCCGTGGAATGCGCCGCCCCAGACGTGCAGCTCGCACTCGCCGCCGGCGGCCCAGATGGCGCTGGCGTAGGCCACGTCCTCGTCCCGGAACACCTCGGCGGCGCCGACGTCGATGAACGTCGGCGGCAGGCCGCGCAGGTCGGTCGCGCGCGCCGGTGCGGAATAGGGGGAGACGTTTTCCGTGCCCCGCCTTTCGCCGAGCACGGCCGTCCAGGCCGTCAGGTTGCTCGTGCGATCCCAGATGCCGGTGCCCTGGTACTGGTGGGAGGAGACCGTCTCGTTGCGGTCGTCGATCATCGGACACTGGAGCAATTGTCCGGCGAGCTTGGGCCCGTTCCGGTCGCGCGAGAGGAGCGTCGTGCCCGCGGCGAGCCCGCCGCCGCCGCTGCCGCCGAAGATGACCAGGCATTCGGGGTCGAATCCGAGCTCCTCGGCATGGGCGGCCATCCATGCGAGCCCGGCATAACAATCCTCGACGGGGATCGGGGCCGGGTGCTCGGGCGCCAGCCGGTATTCGACCGTGACGCCCACCGCGTCGTGTTTCATGGCCCAGTCCACGAGCGGGTGGACGGCCGCGAACCGATTGCACATGACCATGCCGCCCCCGTGGATGTTGTAGATTCCGGGGCCGGGTTTTGCGTGGTCCTTGCGGGAGATCA
Organism: Polyangium sp. y55x31; assembly: GCF_029946505.1. Taxonomy (GTDB): domain Bacteria; phylum Myxococcota_A; class Polyangia; order Polyangiales; family Polyangiaceae; genus Polyangium. The sequence continues at coordinate 184,769 of NZ_JARZHG010000002.1, read as the reverse complement.
CCGAGACGACGATCTCGGCACCATCGTAGCCGGCGATGGTATGGTCGACGCACTGGACGGGTCGGTCGCCGATGATCTCCTCGATGGTCGGCATCTTCAATGCACGGAAATGCGCCAGGCGGTCGGGCGTCATGCCGACCGGCACATATCCCTCCAGGGCCGAGAGGAGCGGCGCGATCTGGGGGTCGAACGGGGGATTCGCGAGAGGGCGCTTCATCAAGTCTCTCCTTTGCGCCCAGTTGTAGCCGATGAAGCGCCCGGTGCCCCGACGATCGCTGCAAAACCGATCGCGCCGCCTCGAAATCTCCGGAGATGCCTTGGCGCTTACCTAGATGCCGTCACAAACGAGCGTGCAGGTTTTCGCGCCCATGCCGTCGTCCAGGCAACGCCCCTCGGCGCACGCGTCGGTCGTGTTACACGTCGCGCCGACTGCCTTCTGCGGCGCGCAGGTGCCCGCGTCGCAATAAAAGGACTCGGCACACCTGTCCGTGCAGGGGGCGCCGACGCCGGGGGGTGTCGCGCAGGTGCCCATGGACGCGCCCGACGGCTGGTTGCAATACGCGCTCGTGCATTGCCCGTCGTCCGTGCAGCTCTGGCCGTCGGCGACGAGGCCCTGGAGCGCGCCCTCGCAGTCGATACCACTGCTGCCCTTCGCCGACTCTTCACACGTGAGCGCCTCGTACGCTTGCACGCACGACGCGAGCTTCCCGGGGTCGACGGCGACGCGGCCCTCGGCGATGTCGTTGTGGATGCTCACGAGCCTGACGCCGAGGAAAGCGCCCGTGAAGAGGCGGCACTCGGCCTCGGTATCGAACAAGGAGTCCATCAGCTCCTGCTCGGTACAGCACGCGAAGTTCCTCTTGCACCCCGCGATGACGACGGCCCCGCCCACGCTCTCGAGCGCTGCATCGATGGTCCCGGGCCCAGGGCCGCCGCCCTGGCAGACCGTGGCGCAGGTCTTCATGCCATTCGCGTCGGCCACGCAGGCATTGTTGAGGCATTCGACGTTGTTGACGCAAGCCTGGCCGTCGGCCTTTTTCTGCGCGCATTTGTCGGTGGCGCTCGCGCAATAGAGGCCGCTCGCGCAATCATCGTTCTCGTCGCAGGCCGCGCCCTCGGCCGCCGGGGCGGGGTCGACGCACGTGCCCATGGCCACGCCGGCCGGGACCTCGCACTTCTTGGACTTGCATTCGAAATCCTGCGCGCACGCGCCGCCCGTCTCGACCTTGCCGATGATGAAATCGTTGCAGCCCGCAGAGGCGCCCGTCGCGAACGCGCCGCAGGTCTGCGCCTTCATCGCGTCGAGGCACGCGGCGAACGCCGCGTCGTCGAATTCGGCGCGCCCATTCGCCTCCGCTTCCTTCACCGTGGGCTCGTAACCTCCCTCCCAGAACGTGCGGTAGAGGATCCGGCAGCCCGCATAATCGACGACCCCCGAATTGCCGACGCGGGCCACGAGGTCCTTGGCGTTGCAGCACTCGAAGAGCTTGCCGCAGACGGCATCGACATACTGTTCCCCTTGACTCGATTCGCCCCCGCTCCCCCCGGCGCCGCCGCCCCCGCCGGCGCCGCCGCCCCCGCCGGTGCCCGCCGTCGTGTTCGCACCCCCCTCGTCGTCGCAAGCCACGACCGAGAGCCCAAGGAAAACGGTGAGAGCCCCAGTCACGATACCGTTGATGATGTTCCAACGCATGGATTCAACCTCCCGTCACCGGAGGATCGCTCGCCCGCGCCCCGGCGTCGAGCCTGCCTCGAAGCCGATTCGCTGGGGCTTTGCCCCAGGCCCCACCAGGGGCTATCCGCCCCTGGACCCGGACCAGCGCAAGCGCTGGACCCGGGGTCGATGAACTGCGCGATGCGCAGTTCATCGAACAGGCCAATGCAAGACCGGCGACGAGCCCGCCACCCAAGGCCGCCGCACTGGTTCGACAGGCAACGCCGTGCCTGGTCTTGCCACAGGCCAGTGGGAAGAACTGCGCATCGCGCAGTTCTTCCCCCTGAGGTCCAGGGCTTGCCCTGCGAAGGGGGGGCGAACAGCTACAAACAAGATTTCCCCGCGAGGACTGCGCATCGCGCAGTCCTCGCCCACCCGTCCAGGGCTTGCCCTGGTTCGGGTCGAGGGGCGAACAGCCCCCGCGGGGCCCGGGGCAGCGCCCCGGCGCGACGCCTCAGTGCAGCCCCCCCGGCGCGACGCCCCCGTGCGTTTGGCGAAAGCTTGCTTCCGCTCGCATCGGCCCTCGACTACCTTCCTGCCCGATGCAGCCGCTCTCCTCCGACGCCCTCCGCGAGGCCCTCTTCGATGCCGTCGACGAAGGTGACCTCGACCGCCTCTCCTCCCTCTGCGAGGCGCACGAGCAAGCCATCTGCGACGCCTTCCTCGGCTGGCGCACTGTCCCCGAGCCGTATCGCGAGGGCGCCCGGCTGCGCTGGTACATCCAGGGCATGACCTCCGTCGCGCAGCACATGGCTGCGATGCGCGGTCGCCCCGAGCTTTTTGCGGCCCTCACGACCGTCCCCGAGGATACACAGGCCCTCCTCCGACGCCTCGAACAGGCCCTCGCCGACATCGACGCCCTCGCTGCCGAGGGCCGTTATGCCGAGGCTGAGGCCAAGGCCCGCGCTGCGCTGGCGGAGGCCTCGGGCCACAAGAGTGGCCATCAGGCCATGCTCACGGGCCGCCTCGGCGAGTGCCTCTTCCATACCGGCCGCGTCGCCGAGGCTCGCGCGCCCTTCGAGGAGACCCTCACCCTTTGTGAAGAGTCGGGTGATGACCAGGGCGCCCTTGCCGCTCTCTTCTCTCTCTTCGAGGTCCATCGTTACCTCGGCGAGATTGACCGGGCTGCTGCCACTGCCGAGCGCATCGCTTCCATCCTCGACCGACTTGGCGATGCTGACGAGGCGCGCGCCTTCCGCCGCCGCGCCGAACGTGTCCGGGCCGGCGAGCCGCGGTGCCGTGTCGTTGCCCTCGTGAATGGCAAGCCTGCTGAAATTGACGAGCTCGGCGGCCTCCAGGGCTCCGTCCAGTTCATCTATGAGCGCAATCGGCCCGAGCTTCGCGCCGCGTCCATCGCTACCGAGGAGGGCGAGCGCCTCGGGGCGGCTGGTGAGTTCGTCCGCGCGCTCGAAGCTTTTCGCCGTGCCGCCGTCGCGGATCGGCATGATCCTTCGCCCGTCTACCAGGCCGGCGTCACGTGCCTCTTCATGGGCCGCGCGGCCGAGGCTGCGGAGCTCTTCCGCAAGACCGAGGAGCTTGCCCCGGGCTGGTTCCGCTGCCGCGCTTACCGCGACCTCGCGGAACGGATTGCCGCGGGAACCCTCGAACCGGGCATCTTCGCCGTGGTCACCGAGTTCGACCGCCCCGACCTCGATCCCGCCGAAAAAATCCGCCGTGCCCGCGAGGCCCTCGCGAAGGCCGACCTCGGATTGCTCCACGTGGCCCTCGGCGACGCCCTCGCGGCGCAACGAAAACCCCTCGAAGCGCGCGCCGCTTACCGCCGCGGCCTCGACGTCGCCGAGGAGCCCGACGTCCGCACCCAGCTCCTCGTCAAGCTCGGCAACCTCGTCGACGACCCCGCCGAGCGCATTCGCCTCTACCGGGACGCCGTCGACCAGGGCGGAAACCTCCTCTTCGCCGCCGTCGCCCGCCTCTCGCTCGCTTCGCTCCCCTCGGCCTGACCTCTGAAAGATCCCGCCCGCGAGGCGCGTTTGTCGCTCGACGCTCGGGGCTTCGGTTCGCCATCGGCGCCCTTCGCCTCAAACCCCCCGCGCCGGAACTTCTCGCAAAACTTTTTTCGCCGGCCGCTGTCACAGAAGAACCGCCCGCTCCGATACCCGGGTTGAACCGCTCGTTCTGCCAGAGGAGGTTACGATGCTCACCATCAAGGGTCTCGCCGTTCGTCTTGCCCTCGGTCTCTCTGCCCTCGCCGCCATTCCGGCCGTCTCGAACGACGCGGCTGCCTGCGGCGACGTCTTCATCCCCGAGATCGACCACCGCATCCAGGGCCTCGCGAACGCCGAGAAGACCATGCGTGACGGCAAGATCGCGGCCTCGGCTCAGTCGATCGTGCGCATGTTCCCCGAGATTCGCAGCATCAACCCGGGCAAGGACGGCATGCTCCAGCGCGCCCAGCGCACCCTCGCCGTCGCCCTCGTCCGCGCCGACGGCGGCATCGACCTCGACCCGACCTGGCGTGGCAAGACGCCCGAGCAGCGCGCCAAGAATGTCGCCTGGGCCGTCTCGGCCCTCGAGCGGCTCCGTGAGCAGCGCAAGAACGATCCTTCCGTCGACACGGATCTCGGCGAGGCGCTCGCCAAGGTCGACGGCCGCAAGGACGAGGCGCGCAGCTTGCTCCAGGGTCTCGCCGATCGCGACCTCATGGCCACGCCGCAGGGCTACGCCGCCCTCGGCCGCCTCCAGCACGAGGCCGGCAACACGACCGCCCGCGACGCCGCCGTCCAGCGCTGCAACACGATGGCCAAGGACAGCTCGATCTGCCAGGTCCCCACGAGCCAGGGGGGCCAGAGCTAGCCGCTCGAAAGGATTTCATCCGTGCCCCGCGCGCTCGTCCTTGTCGTCGGTCTGGTCCTCCTCCTCCTCGGCTGTCGCAAGGACGAGCGCGCGGAGGCACCTCCGCCCGCTCCCTCCGCGAGCGCGACCACGCTCGCGCAAGCAAACACGCCCGAACCGCCGCCGGGCGATCCTGAAAAAGGAAAAACCCTCCTCGCCAAGTTCGAGTGCAACCGCTGCCACGAGGGCACCGGGCTCGAAAAACCGAAGCTCGATCAGGATTGCGTCCGTTGCCACCAGGAGATTCACGCCGGCACGTACCAGGCCTCGGCGAGCACGCTCTCGAAGTGGCAAAAATCCATCGTCCATTTCCGCGAGACCCCGTCGCTCGTGAACATCGGCGGCCGATTGCGTCGCGGCTTCATCGAGAAGTTTCTCCTCGAACCACACGACGTTCGCCCGCACCTCGACACGACGATGCCGCGCCTCGTGATCACCCCGGAGGAGGCGCGTGACGTCGCCACGTGGCTCACGTCCACGGCGACGCCGGCCCCGGCGGTCGCGCTCGAAGGCGCGAGCGTCGAGAAGGGCAGCGTGCTCTTCGAGGCGAAGGGCTGCCGCCAGTGCCACGAATACACGGGCGCCCCGCGCGCCACGCTCCCGGCCGGCGTGGCCGACCTCGAAGGCAAAGGCGAGCGCATGGCCCGCGCGCTCGCGCCGGATCTGCGGTACGTCCGCGATCGCATGGCCCCCGGCGAGCTCGTCCGCTGGCTCGACGACCCGAAGGCGCAGAAGCCCGACACGCTCATGCCGAGGACGCCGCTCACGGTCGAGGAGCAGCGGGATCTCGCGGCCTTCCTCTTGCGCGCCGAGCTTGCGCCCAAGGTCGCGAAGATCATCCCGCCGCGCCTGCCCGTGCTCGATCGCAAGGTCACGTACGAGGAGGTCAGTCGCCGCGTCTTCCGCAACACCTGCTGGCATTGCCACGCCGAGCCCGATTACGCGATCGGCGACGGCGGACCGGGCAACACGGGCGGCTTCGGCTATCGGCCCCGCGGCCTGAACCTCGCCGAATACGAGGGCATCCAGGCCGGCTACGTCGACGACAAGGGCGAGCGCCGCAGCATCTTCTCGCCGATGCCCGACGGCACGCCGCGCCTCGTCTACGCCATGCTCGCCCGGTATCGCGAGGAGGCCGGACAAACCGATCCGGCCGTCCGCGGAATGCCCCTCGCCTTGCCCCCCGTCACGCCCGAGGACATCCAGCTCGTCGAGACCTGGATCGTGCAGGGCAGGCCACAATGACCGCCGAATCCTGAATCGCCTGCCCGTGCTCCGAGCGCACTTGCAGGCGGGCGCCGCGCTTGCATGGGCGGATGCGGACCGCGAGAGGCGCGGATCCGGGGGAGGCGTTCATCCATGCATCGGCGATCCTTCATCGTGCTCGGTCTTTCGGGGCTGCTCGTCTCGTGCGTCGAGGTGACGGGGACCGCGGAGCCGGGGGAGGCGCCTCTGCCGCTCGACGTCCGGGCCGAGATCGGGTTGAAGATCGCCCCCGTGCCGCTGAAGCTGGAGAATGCGGATCGGGCCGTCGTGGGGCTCGGGAGTTATTACGTGAATGCCGCGTCCGCCTGCGTCGATTGCCATAGCTGCCCGACGTATTCGCCAGGCGCGTCCCCGTTCACCGGCGGTACCGGCCGCCTCGACGCCGCGCATTACCTCGCGGGCGGCGTGCCCATGGGGCAGAACCTGAAGGCGCCGAGCCTCGCGCCCGACACGAATGGTTTGCCCGGCGGGCTCACGCGCGAAAAATTCATCGAGGTCATGCGCACGGGGAAGGATCCGGACGACCCGAACCGGATCCTCAAGGTCATGCCCTGGGCCCTTTACAGAGCCATGGCCGACGAGGATCTCGTCGCCATGTACGAATACCTGCGCGCCATCCCGCCCGCGCAGCCGGGCGCGTGCACCGGCCCGGGGCAATGAGCGTCAGTTCGACGTGTCTCGGGGCTTCGGCTCCCCGAGGTGCCGCGGGAATTCCTTCACCGTGACGAGGTGCCGCGCCGCCGCGATCGGATCCGCCGGCATTCGGCAAAAATACCGCATCGAGGTCCGGAGCGAGCCGAACGTGCGCTCGAGATCCTCCCAGTGAGCGCTTCCTTCCACGTTCGAGCGCAGGGGAGGGGGCGCGGCCGGGTCCTCGCGGAAGAGGCGCACGTAATCGAGCAGCCGCGCGTGGTAGTCGGGCTCCTCCACGATCGCCGCGATGGCCGCGCCTCGCGGGTGCGTGCCGGTGAGCATCGATTCGACCTGCCGTTCGAGCTCGCCGAGCCCGTCGTCCCACATCGTGAGCAGCTCCAGATCGTACCGCGGGTTCGCGTGTACGACCTGCATGAGGTGGCCGATCACGTTGTCCGGGGTGCTGAAAAAGCCGACCGGGTCCGCGAGCGAGGCCGGCTCTTCGAGGAAACGCAGGATCTGGTGGAACGTGTAATCGATGCCGACGCGCTCGTAATATTCAGAGGACGCGGGCGAGATCCAGAACCGCAGCATGTCGATCGAGCCCACGACGAGCTGGATCCGCGTCGGCGCCGCGTCGATGACGCCCGCCGCGAGGAGCCGCGAGAGGCGCGCATCGAGCTCGCGGCCATCCCCGTACGCCGCGAGCATCTTTCCGAAACGGGCGATTTTTCCGGCCAACGCCGCGGGGCTCCCCGCCGCGCGGGCGAGGAGCCGGATCGGGGAATCCGTGCGCCGGGGCGTCACGTGTTGCCTCTCAGAACCGCGCGAATCGCCGCAGCTTGAAGTAGACTGGCATCGGGCTGTTCTCGTCCTTCAATTTCTCCGGCCCCTCCATCAAGGGCACGTACATCACGCGCCGCTGGCTCGCGTCGCCCGTCGCGCTCGCCTCCGCGACCCGATGCCAGATGCGGCCGTCGTGGATCGTCAGATCCCCCGCCTCGGCCACGAGCGCATATTCGGCCGGATCCGCGTCCGTATCCATGAAATGCGCCTTCCGCGTCAGCATCGGCCAGAGCCCTTGCTTGTGCGAGAACGGAATCAGCCGCACGCCGCCCTTCTCGATGGGCGAGTCGTCCAGGTAAAACCCGACGTTCAGGTACCGCCGCGGCATCTCGAAATAGAAGAGATCACGCAGGCTGTCCGTGTGCCAGCCGAGCCGCTTGTAGCTCGATCCCTCCTCGCGACGGTAATGGTTGATGACGAGCCCGTCCCGCTCCCGCTCGCCGATGCGATATCCGGGGCCCGCGATCTCCAGGATGGCCTTGAAGCGCGGATCCTGGAGGAACGTGTGCAGCCGCTCGCCGAAGAGCGAGGAGAAGCACATGCGCTGCACGAAGGCGCGGCCGTCCTTGCGCTTGCCGATGATGAGCGGCACGCCGTTGATCACCGTCCGCCCCTCGTCCACGAGGCGCGCGTCGATGGCCTCGACCTCCTCGACGAGCTTCGCGACCTCGGCGCGCGGCAGGAAGCTCTTGAAGCGGATGAACCCGAACGTGTCGAGGAACTCCACCTGCTCCGGCGTCAGCCGTTCGCCGAGCTCGAAGCGCGGCATCTCGATGCAGCGGTTCATCGGCGGGAGCGGGGATTCGCTCGTCGGTTTCGCCGGGCCCTTCTGAGCTTCGATGGTCGTCGTGGTCATGGTATCGGCTCTCTACCAAATTTCCCGGCCGATGCTGCCGCCTGCCGTGTCACGAATCGGACACGGTACGGTGAGCCGGTTCAGGGGGCAGGCGGCGGATCCGGGATGTCCGGGGGCGCCTCGTCCGCAGGGACGAGCCGGCCGACGAGGTTTCCTTCGCCCTTGCCGCTCGCCGTCGTGCCGATGAGCACCGTGTCCGCCGCCAGCGTGCCCGTGCCGCGGAGCGCGCCGCTCGCGTCCGGGGCGAACTCGGCCGTCAGCGTGACGTTGCGCAGCGTGACCGGCGGGATCTGCACGATGACGTCCGTGGGCGCCGTGGCGAACACGACCTTGCCGCCGGGCTGGTCCACGGCGCAGCCTTCGATCGTGAACGAATATCCGGTCGGCGGGGTGCCGTACGGCACGTAGTCCGAGTACTCGTCCGCCGTGCCCGCGCGCTCGGAGGGCGCGACGCACTGGGGCTCGGGCAGGAGCCGGCAGACCTCCGTGCTCTTGCACGACATCGGACAAACCTGCGTCTTGTCGCGATCGGCGTTCGTGGCCTGCCCACGCACGCGCCCCGTCGCCGGGTCGACGTAGAACGAGGCCCAGAGCTGGACCTGCGTCTGCAGCGGTTTTTCGATGTCCGCGAGCAGGAAGTACTTTCCGGTCGGGAAGACCTGCGAGGGTTTGTCGCAGTCGAGCTTGAACGTGTAGCCGAAGAGCAGGCGCTTGCGGGTCGTCGTGACGTGGCCCTCGACGTCGCTGAGGCCCTCGTCGATCACGAGCGCGAGCTTCGGCCCGACGGGCAAGGGCGCGCTCGGCTTGATCACGAGCGTCGCATTGGCATCCACGAGCTCGGCCGTGCCGCCCGTGGTGAGGGCCGTCGTGAACGAGAAGAACTCCTCGGGCGTGCTCTCGGGATCGTCGTCCTCGTCGAAGAGGTTGCCCTCCACGTCGGTCTCGAGGCGAACGATGGAGACGTGGAGCGTCGCGGGATCGACGGGCTCGGAGAAGGCGAGGACGATCGGCGCCGTCGCGTCTTCGAGCACGCCGTCCTCGGCGCCGACGATACGCGGCTGCGGGGGGCCATCGTAGAGCTCGCAGCCAGCGCCGAGCGGGGCCACGAGCGAGAGCAAGAGGAGCGAGAAGGGAAGACGTCGCATGTCCTTGGCTCCGCGCGATCTAGAAGAAAAACGTGGTGCGGCCCTGGAGGAGGACGCTGCGCACCGCGTAGCCGTCCTCGTTCCGGAGCGCGTCGCCGGGGAAGAGCACCGCGGCCTCGAAATCGAAGAGGAAGTGATCGAGGTAGCGGTAGGAGATGCGCCCGTCGAGCTCGGTGCCGTAATAACGGCCGGGTTTGCCGCCGACGAAGTTCACGAGATCGTCCTCGATCGTGAGGCCGTCGCGGGCGAGGAGGGAGTTGACCGGATCGACGACGGGCTCGGCCGCGAACGCGAAGAGCGCGCCGCCGCGCAGCGTGAGGCCGCGGATCGGGCGGATGTCGAACTGCGGGAAGAGCGCGATCGCGTTCGTGAAGGCGCCGCGGTTGTACACCGAGTCCGAGGGAAAGCTCGGGGCGCCGAGGCGCTTCAAGAGCTCGGTGCCCGCGGCCGCGACGCGCGCGGTCTGGAAGGCGAGGACGTGCTCGAAGAGCAGGAGGCCCACGTTCGCGTCCTCGGCGAAGACGAACTGCGTGAGCGGCGTGCGGTTGTTCGGATCGGCGTCGCCGGAGGCGTAATCGAACTCGAGGTACGCGGTGTAGAGCGGCTTGTCGTAGCGGACGACGGCGCGCGCGCCGCCCTGGAGGATGCGCTGATCGACGACGGGATCGTTCGAGATGTAGCTGTTCGCCTGGGCGATCTCGCGGGTCGATCCGACGTTCATCGCGGCCTCGGCGGTGACGTGGAAATCGCCGAAGCGCGAGATCGCCTTCAGGCCGAAGCTGTTGATGCTGGAGCTGTTCGCGTCGTCCCAGCGGTGCACGTAGTAGCCGCCGAGGAAGAGGTCGCGGGCGGGGCCGAGGCGCGGCGCGAGGAAACGCACGGCCACGTCGACCTGCTGCACGTCGTCGGCGAAGAGCTGCACGCTGTCGGTGACCCAGCGATCGTAGGCGAGCGCGAGGATGACCCCGCGGTTCTCCGAGGTGTCGCGCTCCTCCTTGGGCTTGAAGGCCTCGAGGGGCTTGGTCGCGAAGAGGACGCGGTCGACGAGGTTACCCTGCCGGCTGAAGCCGAAGCGGTTCGGCCGTCCATCGCCGTCCGCGGCCTGGATGCCGGTGCCGGTGTTCGCGGACTGGCGGCCCACGCGGAGCAGGCCGATCGGGAGCACGACGTCGCCGTAGGCCTTGCGGAACCGGATCTGCTCCTGCGAGCAGAGCGTGTAGCCGTAATCGTCGGCGTTCAAAGGATCGGGGCCGCGCAGGCCGACGCAGGGCGTGGTGACGTTGGGGCTGCGGGCGTTGATGTTCGTCCCGAAGTTCGGCGCGGGGCCGGAGGCGAGCGTGCCGTTGTCACCCCAGAGCACGCCGTCGAGCATGTCGGCCGAGGCGTAGAGGCGCACCTTGTCGAGGTAGTCGACGCCGACGTCGAGGCGCAGGCGGTGCTCGATCCAGCTCAAGCGCCGGTTCGATTCGCTGTTCAGCGCGATCGGGTTCACGTAGAGCAGATTCGCGCGATACTCGGCGCCGGCGCGGAAGCCGAACTTGTCGAGCGCGTACCGGCTCCCCTGGCCCTTCGGATCCGGATCCGTCCACGCCTCCGTTTGCGCGTGCGCTTCCCCCGAGAGGAGCGCGAGCGAGAGGGCGAGGGCCGAAGGGACCGAGGCGAAGAGGGCGGCGGGCGTTCGCATGGTGCGGGAAGATCCGCACGGTATCCGCACTCGGCCCACAGGCGCAACGCCTTGCCGCATCCGTCACGGGCAGCGCATCACGCCTTCGAGCTTGCCGGTCTTCGCGCGATAGACGAGGCCCGACTCGGCCGCGACGCGGCGCTTCGGATCGAGGCAATACACCGCGAAATCGACCGTGGCGTCGCCGGTCTCCGGATCGAAGTCGAGCGAGGTCTGCGCGCCGGTGAGGTCGATATTTTTACCGCCGCGTAGGACTTTGATCGCCGTGTAGATGCCGCCCTGGCCGACCTCGACCGGCTCGCCCGGGGGCACGAGGCGGCGCACGGCGCGCGCGAGCCCGCGGCCCGTGATCGGCTCGTCGCCGAGCGCGAGCGCGGCGTAGGCGACGGCGTAAAACGCGTCGTACGGCGCGCTCGTCGAGTCGTACGGCGTGACCTTGTCCGGGAAGATTTCGTTGTGGTGCACGACGAACTTCGCGAGCGCGGGGTTCATCGCGGCGTCGACGCTGAGCAGCCTCCGCGAGGCGTCCGGGCGCTCGGCGACGAGCTTCAGGAAGTCGTCCGAGGCGAGCGAGCCCGACATGATGTAATGCGGCCGGAAGCGGAGGTTCTTCGGCCAGCGGCGCTCGAGCTCGACGAGGAACTGCGCGCCCGCGCCCGCCTCGACGATGACGTGCGGCGCGAACGCGCCGATCGACGCGAGGAGCGGCGTGACGGCGTCGCCGGTCTGTGACCCGGAGAGCTCGTCCTTCACCACGAACTGGCGCAGATCGTCGCCGTTCTCCGCGGCGCTCTTGCCGTTCCAGCGCAAGGCCGAGACGAGTTTGTCCGCGTGGCTCACGCCGGAGGCGTTGTCGACGCGGACGATGGCCACGCGTAATGCCTCGCCCGGGCGGAGGATCCCGGGGCGCTTGCGGATCTCCGGCTCGAGCACGTGTTCGAGGAACGCGGCCTTCGCGTCCGTGGACATGGTCGCGCTCGTGGTCACGCGCAAGACGAGGCGCGGATCGTCGGGCGCGTGCGGGATGTCCGTGAGCATCGAGGCCGTGTTCGAGGCGAACGCGAGCACGCCCTTCGGCAGGAAGTGGGAGCTCGCGAGGTCGAGGACCTCCTTGCTGCGCGCGAAGCCGAGGACCGCGGGCACGCCGATGTCGTCGACGAGGTGCGACGCCGCGCGCTCGGCGGCCTCGGTGTCGTCGCAGAGGACGATGCCGATCGGGCGTGGCTTTCCCGCGCCGCTCGCGGGAGGCAGGCCGCCGGTGAGGCTCGCGAAATCGCGGCGGGCGAGGTCCACGGCGCGCGCGGCTTGCCGGCCGTACGCCGTGCCTTTTTTCTCGTCGTGCGGGTACATCGCGCCGATCCAGAGCGTTCCGTCGTTCTCGACGTCGCCGCTCTCGGCGAGGACGCGGCACTGATCGGTCTCGAGCGTGACGCAGGCGCCGCGGTCCTTGCGGCAGATCACGTGCGAGCCGCTGCCCGGCGAGGCGCAGTCGGCGTTCGTCACGCACGCGGGGCGCGGCGCCGGCGTCTTTGGATTCGGCGGCACCTCGGTCTGCACGAGGTGGTTCGCGCGCGCCACGAAGAGCACGAGGAGCGTCGCGATCATGCCGAAGCCCGCCGACATCATGAGCACGGCGCGCGCGCGGGAGGGGCGCTGCTCGGTGGGACGCGACGAGAGCGGCTCGCTCACGGTGTTTTGCGGCGCGCCGTCGACGGGCGCGGCGGCCGGCGCGAGCGAGGGCGGGCGCGGCGAGCCTTCGTTCGGAAGGGGCACGTCGAGCACCGTCTCGACGAGCTCGGCCCGCGGCCGCGACGTGACCACGCGCCCCGAAGCAGGCTGGAGCGAAATGCGTCGCGACGACGACGGCGCGAACGCGAGGGAGCTGCCGCTGTTGCGAGGTCCGACGACGGAGAGCGGCTCGCCGTACACCGCCATGTGGGCCATGCCGATCGCGTCGCGCATCTCGCGCGCGTCCTCGAACCTATCGTGCCGCGAATACGCGAGGGCCTCGTCGACGACGCGAGCGACCTCGCGCGGGACCTCGGGCGCGACGTCGATGAGGCGCGGCGCGGGCTTGGTCGCGGTGCTCGTGAGCAGCTCCGTCGCGCGGCTCGCGTCGTGCACGAGCCTGCCCGTGATGAGCGTGAACATCGTCGCGCCGGCGGCCCAGAGGTCGGTGCGCGCGTCGATGGCGCCTCGATCCCCGAGGGCCTGCTCGGGCGGCATGTAGGCGGGGGTGCCGGCGACGCCGCCGCCGGGTCCACCTTCCTCGTCGGCGACACGCGCGATGCCGAAGTCGAGGATCTTGAGGGTGCCGTCGGACGTGATGAACACGTTCTCCGGCTTGATGTCGCGATGCACGATGCCCTTGTCGTGCGCGGCCGCGAGCGCGTCGCAGAGCGCGTGGCCGATGACGAGGACCTCGCGGCAAGCGATCTTTCCGCCGGCGCGCCTGCGCCGCTGGTCGAGGGTCTCGCCTTCGAGCAGCTCCATCACGAGGAACGGGCAGCCGTCGTCGGAGACGTCGTCGTCGAGGACGCGCACGGCGCCGGGGTGCTCGATGGAGTTCGCGACGTAGCCTTCGCGGACGAAGCGCTCGCGCTGGGTGACGCTGGCGGAGAGCTCGGGGTGGAGGATCTTGACGGCGACCCGGTGACCGTTGCGGTGAACGGCGAGGTAGACCGTCGCCATGCCGCCCACGCCGAGCACGCGCTCGATGCGGTACTTCTCCCGGAGCGTTTTGCCGACGCGACGTTCGGCGTGCTCTCGGGCAGAGGGCGGGGGCATGGCGGAAAGGAGGATACCCGATCAGGGAATTTCCGGAACGGGGGGTTCGCCGCGATGCGCTACGTCGGGTCGGTCTCGGTCGGAGCCGCAGGGGAGGGGAGGAGCTTGGTCCTCAAAAGTGTACGTTCCTGAACAGCGGAATGTTACCGCACGACGGCAGGGGTCTTTTCCGCGTGCGACAACCTGTCGCACCGGGAGACCTGGCGGAGGTGATAAACGGCCATCCCATGACGAACAAGCAATTCAGGGTTCTCGCGTTTTCGGGGTTGCTCGTGGCTGCGGCCGGCGCGCTGGTCGGTGGTTGCTCCGAGGAAGCCTGCCACGAAGGCGATTGTCATGAAGGGGAGGGCGGCTCCGGAGGCACGGGCGGCACCGGCGGTGAGGGTGGCTCCGGAGGCACAGGCGGCACCGGTGGCTCGATGATGGGCACGGGCGGCGCGGGCGGCGCTGGGGGATCCGGCGGCGCGGGCGGCGCCGGGGGGAGCGCCTAGCGGCGGAGAGTTCGCTTCGACGTCAAGCGAGCTCGAGGATGGTATCCACGACCATCCATTTCGTACCGGGGCCGCTCGGTTTGCCCCGCTGACACTTCGCGCTCGGGACCATTTTCCGCAGGCAGGACACGATGCTTTGCGCGATGGGTTCCACGACGGCGGCGATCATTTCTTGGGGTAATTCGACCCGGATCAAATGAACGCCGCCGCCGCGGTTCTGGTGCGCCACCTTCGTCCCAGCGATTTGACGTTCGAGCTCGGGTAGACGCTGCAGCTCTTCGTATACGCGGTCCGTCACCGGCGTGTGCTCCCGCGGCTCGGGAGACGCCGTGCTCTCGCGGAGGAGATCGATGAGCGCCTCGCGGACGGTCATCCGGGCCTTGCCGAGGTACTTCATCACGAGCTCGATGAGCTCGCCCCTCACGATCACGCGAATGTCGATGCCGAGCTTGCCTTCGAGCGCGGCGCATTTTTCCTCGAATGCACCACTCGTCACCTCGGCGGTCGTCACGATGACGCCCGCGTCGATCTTGTGGAGCTCCTTGGCCTGCTCGATCTGGCCGAGCGCGCGCTCGTCGTCGTGGAGCCCGTCTTGCTTGATCTGGACGGCGACCTTGTATTCGAGCCCCAGAGGATCCCGCGTGTAGACGATGAGATCCGTGCCCCTCTCGCCGGCCCCGCCCCATTGCTCGACGCGCCCGCCCTCGTAGATGCACACGAACAGGTGATGCACGAGGTGGGCGAGCTCGGCGCCCTTGTATTTCGTCTGGACGTGCTTCCACGCCGCGTCGCGTACGGCCGTGAAGAACCCTTCGGCTTTTTGCGTCTCGGGTTCGGGCGTCCACGTGTCCTTGCCGGACTCGATCGCGTGGACGAGCGCCTCCACGGCGGAGCCGAGCGCGTCGATCGACCACATCCTCGACAGGTTCCGCATCGTGGCGCGGAGCTCGGCGTCGACGTGCGTGTTCTCCGCGTCGACGCTGCCGATCCTCCCGCCCGGCGTGCGGATGGGCTCCACGGCCACGATATGGCCATAATCCGGGCCTTCCCGCCCCGGCGCGACGATGGGCGCGAAATCGTAGGCGCCCTTCACGCGCGCGAGGACCCAGCGGCCCGGCTCGGGCAGGTTCGGCAGGATGAGCACGTTGCCCGGCTTCAGGCCATCGGGCTCCGTGTCGAGCAGGCGCCGGTTTCGCCAGACACTCGCCTCCTCCTCCGTGAGCTTTTTTCCCGCGCGCACCTGGTCGCGCAGGAGCCGCAAATCGTGCTCGCGTCGCCAACCAAAACCCTGGCGCAGGCGGCCTTGCTCGAGCTCGCGGGTCAAGAACGAACGCTGCGTGCGATCGGTGCGAATGACGAGGTAACGGCGTGGCATGGAAGCTCCCCCCAGAGAGCGTTTGCGTTCGGACGTTACCATGCCCGCCGCTACGGGTGGTGCGGATTGTCATTCAGGACGGTTCGGGATCCGACGCGCCAGCGCGCATTTTTGCCACTTCGACGCGCGCCAGTGTGACGCATTGCGTAAAGGTGCGGAGTAGGTCGATATCGGAGTTTTTCATCCCGAGAATACGGGACGCGATCCGTATTCGCGGCTCAAGGGCGCGCGGGGGCGCGATCTTCCCGGAACAGCCTCGCCACGAATTTCCCCGCCGGCAGCTCCTGCCAGGCGCGCATGCGGGCCGCGGGCTCCCGGGGGAGCTCGTCGATCGAACAGAGCGGGGCGCCGTACTCCGGAGGGGCGAGGACCACCGCCGCGAGGCTCGCGAACGTGATGTCCGCCATCGTGAGCGCGTCGCCGACCAGGTAGCGGCGGCCATCCTCCAGCTTCTTGCCGACCTCGGCAAACGCCGCCTCGATTTTGCGAAGCGAGCGCTCGGCGCCCTCGGGCGTGATGCGCATGGCCCGGCGCATCGCGGGGCGGACGATCGGGAAGAAGATCGGGAGCAGGCGTTTCTCCAGCGCAGGCGCGTTTTGCATGGCCGAGAGGCGGAGCACGAGGTCACGGTCCCGCAACATGTGGAAGTACATGAAGCGCCGGGTGTGCGGCCCGAGATTCTCGTCGAAGTGGTCCTCGAGCGCCTCGATCTCCCGGCGCTCGGCGTCGTTCGTCCCGTAGAGATGCGCGCCAGGCGCGCGGCGATCCGCCCACTTGGCGATGTCCGTCGAGTCGTTGATCGCGCCCTCGTCCGTGATGAGCGCAGGCGCGCTGCGATGACCGCCCGCGCGGCGCACGGCGAGCATGTGGAACGCAGGAAGATGGCCCGACTCGCGGTACGTGATGCCCGCGCGATCGAGCGTCCACCGAGCCTTCTCGCAGTAGTGGCTGAACGTGATCGTGACGAGCAGGGGGGATTGCATGGGCGCCCCGTCATGTATCATGGGTCGATGGATGGTTCGCTTAACTTTCGGAAGAAGCTCGCGCAGCGCATGGCTGCCGCGCTCGGGATCACGCTCGCCACGCCCGTCGCGTTCGTCGGATGCGGCGCGAAGGTCGTCGTCGACAGCGAGTCCGTGGGCGCAGGCGGCGCAGGCGGCAGCACGACGACAAACGCGACGTCGAGCTCCACGGGCCCGACGGAGTGCGAAGGCGGCTGGGGAGAGTACACGACGTTCCTCGCATGCATCCCCTCGAACGTGGGTGAGTCGTGTCCCTCGGTGCAGGAGGCGTACGGCCCCGTCGCGCAGAACCTCGATGTCTGCTCGTGCCTGCACTCGGTCGACGTCGGCCCGAAGCCCGATCCGAGCGGCAATGGCCTCTGCTGCTACGACACCACGATCGAGCCCAAGTGCGTCATCGGCCGTCCGCTCCTCGCCGACGACGGTCCCGCCGTCGCGCCCATCGAGGCCGCACGGCGTGGTTGGTCCGAGGAGCCGCTGATGCCAAACGTCGAGGGTCTCTCGGCGGAAGCACGCGAAGCACTCGCAGAGCGCTGGATCCGAGACGGTCTCTTCGAGCACGCCTCGGTCGCCGCGTTCTCACGCCTCGCCCTCGCGCTGCTCGCACACGGGGCCGACGAATCACTCGTCCGCGCCGCACACGAGGCGGCACTCGACGAGGTGCGGCACGCGCGGCTCTCGCTCTCGCTCGCGGCGGCCTATCGAGGCGCTCCCGTCGCGCCGCGAGGGTTGCCCGAGGCGCTGTCTCTGCCGCTGGGCGAAGGTCTCGTGGAACTCGCAGTGTCGACGGTGGTCGAGGGCGCCGTGGGCGAGACGCTCGCAGCGGTGCTCGCGTCCGAGCAAGCCGAGCGCGCATCCGATCCAGCCGTGCGCCAGGTGCTCACGGGCATCGCAGAAGACGAGTCACGCCACGCAGAGCTCGCATTCAGGGTCGTCGCATTCGCGATCGCCGCAGGCGGTGCACCCGTGCGTGACGCCGTCGCGCAAGCCTTCCGCGACGCCGCAGGCCGTCTGCCTTCGCCGCCCCCGGAGCCGCCGCTCCCGGCCGAGGTGGCCGCAGCGCACGGGCACATCTCGCGAGGGGACGCCCGTGCCGCGTTCGTCCGGGCGATGGATGACGTCGTGATGCCGCTCGGCCGGGCCCTCGTGGAGGCGGCGGTTCGAGAGGCCTGACTCGGGTTTTCCACGTTGCGCGTCGCGAAAGCTCGGCATGCGTCCCGGGCATTGCTGCATCGTCGCAGCGTTGCGACGGCTCTTCCGTACGGGCTCACGTCGCATTACCCTTTCCTGCGCCTGCATGGCTGAGCCTGCTCGAGTTCCCGCCCCGGTCGTCCGCATGGAGCACATCACCAAGCGGTTTGGCCGGGCGACCGTCCTCGACGGGGTCTCGCTCGATCTCCGTGGCGGCGAGGTGCATGCGCTCCTCGGCGAGAATGGCGCGGGCAAGAGCACGTTGCTCAAGATCCTCGCCGGCGTGTACACGGATCATGGCGGCACGATTTGGCTCGACGGGCGCATCGTCCGTCCTCGCTCCCCGGCGCATGCGGGCGCTCTCGGGATCGCCGTCATTCATCAGGAGCTTTCGCTCTTGCCTGCGCTCTCCGTCGCCGAGAACCTCTTCGTCGAGCGGCCTCTCGGGCGTTTTGGCTTTGTCGATCGCCGGCGGGAGCGCGCGTGCGCGGAGCGGATCCTCGCTGGGGTTGGCCTCGATCTCGATCCGGATGTCCTCGTCGAGCGCCTCTCGCTTCCTGAGCGGCAGCTCGTCGAGATTGCGCGGGCTCTTGGCCGCGGCGCGCGTGTGCTCATCATGGACGAGCCGACGAGTGCGCTCGCGGGACCTGCGATTGCGCGCCTCTTCGAGCTCATCGCGGGCCTCCGGGCGCGTGGCGTCGCGATCGTTTATGTCTCGCACCGCATGGAGGAGATCGAGCAGATCGCCGATCGACTCACGGTCTTGCGGGATGGCCGCGTCGTCGGCTCCGCGCGGGTGGGCGAGGTGCCGCTCGATCAGGTCGTCGCGTGGATGCTTGGAC
Organism: Polyangium sp. y55x31; assembly: GCF_029946505.1. Lineage (GTDB taxonomy): Bacteria > Myxococcota_A > Polyangia > Polyangiales > Polyangiaceae > Polyangium. Next base: position 166,064 of record NZ_JARZHG010000002.1, on the reverse strand, counting down.
CACGAAATATTTCGGCTGAAGGCGCGCCGGTTTCACCTGCTGCACGTGAGGAGCGGCTCTCGGTCGAGGGATTGTCCGTGGATTCGGTTGCGGGTGAGCGGCCCCTCGTCGATCGGGCCTCGTTCGTGGTGTTCGCGGGGGAGATCGTCGGGCTCTTCGGGCTGTCCGGTGCGGGTGCGAGTGAGCTTTTGCTCGGGCTCTCCGGTGCGCTTGGCGCGCGTGCGCAGGCCAGGGAGGTACGGATCTCCTCGGTGCCCGTTCGAATTGGTTCGCCGCGCGAGGCGAGGGCGCACGGTGTGGCGTTCGTCCCGGCGGATCGGAAGACCATGGGCCTCGTGCCTGGCATGACGGCCGAGCACAATGGGACCCTCGTCCGGTTGCCTGCGCTCTCGCCGCTCGGATGGCTTCGCCCTGCGCGCGAGCGGCGCGCGGCCCTGTCCATGGCGGCCGACGTGGGCCTCCGGCCCGAGGCGCTCCCCATGGATGCGGCCACGCTCTCGGGCGGCAATCAGCAGAAGGTCGTGCTCGGAAAATGGCTGCTCGAACGGCCGCGGGTGCTGCTCTGCGACGAACCCACGCGCGGGGTCGACGTCGGCGCCAAGGCCGAGATGCACGGAAAACTCCGCGCGCTCGCGGACTCGGGCGCGGCGGTGCTCGTGGCGGGCTCGGATGCGCGCGAGATCGCCGCGATTGCGGACCGCGTCCTCGTGCTCCGACGAGGCCGGATCATCGCCGAAGTGTCGCGGGCCGAGGTGACCCCGGCCGCGCTGCTCGCCCTCGCCATGGGCCACGATGAGGCGGAGCCGTGAGCGAACACCCATCCAGCCTGGAAGCCCCCGCCCCGCGTTCGCCTGGAAAACCCTCCGCGTGGCATCGCTCCTCGCTCGCGCGCGCCTTGTTCTCGCTCGCGCTCGTGCTCATGCTCGGCGTGATTTTCCCCGCCGAAGGCGCGTTTTTCCGCCTCGGCACGCACCAGGGCGCGTTGCGGCAGGCCTCCGTCGTCGGAATCCTCGCCTGCGGCTTGCTCCCCGTGATCCTCGCGGGTGGGATCGATCTCTCCGTGGGCAGCGTGCTCGGCCTCTCGGCCGTCGTCGCGGCGAAACTCAACATTCACGCGGGCGAGCCGGCCTGGCTCTCCGTGCTCCTCGTGCTCGGGATGGGCGCCGCGTGCGGGGCGGCTTCGGGCTCGGTCGTCGCGTTTGCCCGCGTGCAGCCGTTCGTCGCGACGCTCGCGATGATGGTCTTCGCGCGCGGCTTGGCGAAGACGACGAGCGGCGGAACGAAGGTCGCGACGGCCGTCCCGGGTCCCGACGGCGTCCTCCGTTATGTCGAGGTCCCGCCGCTTTTTCGCGCGCTCGACGCCCAGGTCCTCGGCGGCAGCGTCGCCGCCGTCTCCCTCGTCTTCCTCGCCATTGCCGCGATCGTCGGCTTGGTATGCGCCCGCCACCGGCTCGGCCGTTATCTTTATGCCGTCGGGGGCAACGAGGAGGCCGCGCGTTTGTCCGGTGTGCCCGTGCGTGCCACGAAGATCCTCGCGTACGTGATCTCCGGCCTCTGCGCGGCCGCTGCGGGCATCTGCCAGGCCGCGCAGGAGCAGCAGGGCGACCCCGAGGCCGGCGTCACCTACGAGCTCACGGCGATTGCGATGGTCGTCATCGGCGGCACGAGCCTCAAGGGGGGCCGCGGCGGGATGGGGCTCACGCTGCTCGGCGTGCTCACCATTGGATACCTCGACAAGATCCTCAGCATCAATGCCGTGCCGGAGGCGAGCCGGCTGATGCTCACGGGCGCCATCGTGATCGTCGCGGCGGTGGCCCAGAAAAACGCTTGATGGGGCGCGCGGTAGGCGGCCCGGAGGTCGTGCGGACATGTCCCGAAAGATGCTTGGATTCACCCGTCGCTCGTTCACCCTCGGCCTCCTCGTCCTCGCCTGCGCCTGCAAGGGGGAATCGAAGGGGAGCGGGCCCGCGCAGGAGGGCGGCAAGAAGGCCCGCTTCGTGATCGGGATGTCGCAATGCAACCTCGGCGAGCCCTGGCGCGTGCAGATGAACGCCGACATCGCCGCCGCGGCCAAGGAGCACCCCGAGATCGAGGTGATCTTCAAGGACGCGCAGAACGATACCTTGAAGCAGCGCGCGCACGTGGAAGAGCTCGTCGCGGCGAAGGTCGACGTGCTCTTCGTGAGCCCGAAGGAGGCCCAGCCGCTCACCGAGCCGGTCGGAAAAGCCTTCGATGCGGGCATCCCGGTGATCGTGCTCGATCGGGCCGTGCTCGGGGAGCGATTCACCACGTTCATCGGCGCCGACAACAAGAAGATCGGCCGCGCCGCGGGCGAATGGACCAAAAAAATCCTCGGCGGAAAGGGCAAGGTCGTCGAGCTGAAGGGGCTCATGACCTCGACGCCGGGGCAGGACCGGAGCGCGGGCTTTCGCGAGGCGATCGCCGGGTCCGAGATCGAGATCGCGTTCGAGGCCGACATGAAATGGCTCGAGCCCGAGGCCCGCAAGGAGATGGATTCGGCGCTCGCCAGGCTGCCGAAGATCGATCTCGTCTACGCGCACAACGATCCGGGCGCGCACGGCGCGTACCTCGCGGCGCGCGCCGCCGGTCGCGAGAAGGAGATGAAGTTCGTCGGGATCGACGCGTTGCCCCACGAGGGCGTGAGTTACGTCGCGCAGGGGATCCTGGACGCGACGTTCCAGTATCCGACGGGCGGGCGCGAGGCCGTCGAGACGGCCTCGCGGATCCTGAAAGGGGAGAAGGTGCCGAAGACGATCACCCTCGGATCACGCCGTTTCACGAAGGAAGACGTGCAGAAGGGCGGAGAGGTCATCGAGTGATGGCGAGGCGTGCCCGCACGAAATCGCCGACGCGCTCGGTCGCGGAAATGGCCTCGGGCAGGTACCTCGGGAACGCCTGGAAGCCGTGAATCATGTGCTCCCACACGTCGAGCTCGGCCTCGCCGCCCGCGGCCTTCGCCTTGTCGACGAGCCGGCGCGCATCGTCGAGCAGCACCTCGGCCGTGCCCACCTGCACGAAGAGCGGGGGCAAACCGCCGAGATCGGCGAAGAGCGGCGAGCTCTTCACGGGGTCGTTTCCCTGGAGAACGGCGCCGACCATCATCGCCAGGCCGCGCGGATCGACGAGCGGATCGATCTCGGCGTTCGTCTTCGCGGAATCGCCGGAGCCCGTGAAATCGACCCAGGGGGAGAGAAACGCCGCGGCGCCCGGCAGCGGCAGGCCTGCGTCGCGCAGCGCGAGCAGCGTGGAGAGCGTGAGGCCTCCGCCCGCGGAATCCCCGGCGATCGCGATGTGCGAAGGCGCGACGCCCTGCCCGAGCAGCCATCGATACGCCGCGACTGCGTCCTCGCGGCAAGCGGGCCAGGCGTGCTCCGGCGCGAGGCGATAATCGACGGAGAGCGCGCGCACGCCGGCACATTTCGCCAGGCGGAAGACCGTCTCCAGGTGGGTCTCGGGCGAGCCGATGATGTAGCCGCCGCCGTGCAGGTACAGGATGACGCGGCTCGTATCCGCGCCCGGCGGCGTGATCCAGTACGCGGGCACGTCGCAGGTGGAGCGCTCGAGCCGCGCTTCGCTGGGTACGGGCGTGGCTTGCAAGATCCTCGCGAACCAGGCGCGCATGTCGGCCGGCGCGGGGCTCGTGGGGGCATTGGATCGAAGATATTTGATGAGCTCGGCGAGACCCGGATTTTCCATGGGCGGCATGAGACGCCCGCGGGCCTTCGTCGTCAAGCTGGGGGCAGGTTCAGGATCACCACCGCACGATTTCCTTCGCTGGCCGCGCCCGCAACACGACGTGCCGCTCGCCCTTGTTCGTGATGTGCTTCGCCGTGATCCACACGTCGGTCCCGGAGGCCCACACGTCGCGCATGTCCCAGCGAGAATCGAGCTCCGGTGAAAGCGACTGCATGGGCGGCGCGACCTCCTCCCATTCTCCGGGCGGATATCGCTTCCAGATCGCGTCCGCGGTGACGAGCCACAAGGTCCCGTCGCCCGCGCCCGCGAGCGAGCGCACGGGCGCGCCGATCTTCGGCAAGGTCTGCGCCTTGAAGGCGCCGCCTTCGAGCCGGAGCAGGTGGGCATTGCCGTTTTCCTCGGCGTCGAGCACCCACACGTCGCTCGGACCCTGCGCCACGAGGGCCACGTGCTTCACCGACGCGGGCACGCCCGGCAGCACGTAGACCTGGCCCGGGACTCCGATCGGCGCCTCTTCCACCTCGCCGCCATCCGCGCCGGCATCCGCCACGCCGCCGTCCTGCGCCTCGTTCGTCGTGGTCTCCGGCGCCGCGCTCGCGACGACGGGCGCCACGCTCGCGCTCGCCTTGGGGGGCGGCGCGCTCGCGGTTCCGGCGGGTTTCGTGTCGACCGGCGGGGCCCATCGCACGACGACGTGGTGCTTCGCGGCATCCGCCATCTTGCAATGCCCCGCGGCGAACACCTCTCCGGTCGCGAGCGCCGCGATCCCCTCGATGCGCAGCGATTTCCCGCACGCCTCGTCGTCGAGCCGCGCGCTCGGCAGATCGGGCGACGGTTCGTCCCGGTGAGGTTCCATCACCTTCACCTTGAGTTTGCCCGAGGACGTCGACATGGAGAGGATCCGCTTCTTCGACCACGCGGCGAGGTGCGGCTTCCAGTCGTCGGCGTATTGCTTGAAGCTGCCTTTGGCCTGATCCAGACGGAAAAACGGATTCTTGACGGGCTCCTTCTCGATCTTCGGCGTCTCGAACAGCAACCAGATCGAGTTCGGCAACCGGCCCGAAAAGCGCAGGATTTGTCCTTCGGCGGGCAGGCCGGAGGGCATGGGCTTTTCGACGAGCTCCGCCTCGACGGTCGCCGTCGCCATCCGCGTGCGCGCCGCGTCCGCGATCACCACGCCCTCGGCCACGCCCGAGAACGTGACCACGTCCTTCGCCTCCAGCACGACCGACAGCGGGCCCTTGGGCGTGGGCATTTCCGGCGCGGGCGCAGGCGTGGTGGTCGTCGCGGAAGGCGTGGGCGGCGGGCTTTTGTCGCTGTTGCCACAGCCGAGGAGAGCGGAAGAAACAAGCGCGGAAGCGAGCAAGGCGACGAGGCCACGCATGCGGGCAAACTAGTCGGTTTCGAGGCGAAAAGGAAGACATCGGCGGGCAGCTTGACCGGGCCTGCGCAGACCCCTACGTCCCGCCGCACCACCATGACGCAGGCCTCATGAAGCGTTTCCTCGCCGAGCTCCGCGCCTCCGCGCGGGACGAGCGGGGGCGCACGTTCGTCTTCGTCCCCTACGACCAGCTCTCGGACGCGATCGGCCCCTTGCGGGATCTCCCCCCCGAGCGCGCGGGCGTGCTGCTCGTCGAGGACCCGGGGAAAGCCGCGCGCCGCCCGTACCACAAGCAGAAGCTCGCCCTCGTGCTCGCGAACATGCGCCATTTCGCGCTGGAGCAGGCCGAGCGCGGCGTCGCGGTCCGGTACGTGGTGGCAGACGCAGGTTATGCCGGGGCCGTGACGCGCGCCGCCGCCGAGGTCGGACCGCTCGTCTGCATGGAGCCGGCCGAGCGGGAGCTCCGCGTGGATCTCGCGCCCGCCGTGGCCAAGGGCGCGCTGCGCTTCCTCCCACACGAGGGGTGGCTGACGACGCGCGACGATTTCATGAAGGCGACGGGCGGGCGTCCGCCCTATCGAATGGATGTGTTTTACCGGTACGTACGAAAGCGGACCGGCATCCTCGTGCACGAGGGAAAACCCGAGGGCGGGCGGTGGAGCTTCGACACGGACAACCGGCTGCCGTTCCGCGGAGAGCCCCCCGCACCCACGCCGCCCTCGTTCGAGCTGGATCCCATTACGGAAGAGGTCTGCGCGCTGATCCATCGCCACTATGCCGATCACCCGGGCCACCTCGATCCCGGCGCGCTCCCGTGCACGAAGGCGCACGCCGAGGCGCTCTGGGCCTGGGGAAAACGCGCCGCATTGCCGCATTTCGGCCCATTCGAGGACGCGATGTCGCGCGACTCCACGACCCTCTTCCACACGCGTCTCGCCCCGCTCCTGCACCTCCACCGCCTCCTGCCCGCGCGAATCGTGCGCGAGGCCGCGGCGCTCCCCATTCCCATCGCGAGCAAGGAGGGTTTCGTCCGGCAAATCCTCGGCTGGCGGGAGTTCGTGCGGCACGTGCACCGCGAGACAGATGGATTCCGCATGCTGCCAGACCTACCCGAAGGAATGGCGCGCGGCCTCGAGGACCCAAACGCGCCCGCCACGCCGGACATGCTCGGCGCGACCGAGCCCTTGCCCGCATGTTTCTGGGAGGGAGGCCCGCGCTCGGGGCTCGCATGTCTCGATCGAGTGATCGGAGACGTCTGGCGCGAAGGCTACAGCCACCACATCACGCGGCTCATGATCCTCTCGAACATCGCAACCTTGCTCGGGCTCTCGCCGCGGGAGCTGACAGACTGGTTCTGGATCGCATACACCGACGCATACGACTGGGTCGTCGAGCCGAACGTGCTCGGGATGGGCACATTCGCCGCAGGCGACATCATGACCACGAAGCCCTACGTCTCCGGCGCAGCCTACGTGGATCGAATGAGCAATTATTGCGACGACTGCCCGTTCGACCCCAAAAAAACATGCCCGCTGACGGCGCTCTACTGGGACTTCCTCGCGCGGAACGAGCCCATCCTCCAGAAAAACCCGCGCATGCTGGTGCCGCTCAAAGCGCTCGCCCGTCGGTCCAGCCCCCACCGAGAGGCAGACTCCCGCATGCGCGAGGCCGTCCTTTCGGCACTCGCGCGCGGCGAACCACTCACCCCCGAAAAACTCCCGCCGTCACGATGAACCACGAGCACCACGCTCGTTGCCTCAGCCCAGATCGGACGATATAGAAGCCCCGCATGGAAACCCCCTCGCCCCCGCCCCGCACGTCGCCATCCACACCCGCGTCGAGGCCGTCCGGCGGGAACTCGGGAAAGCTCCTCGTCCTGTTCATCATCGTCACCTCCACCGCGATCGCCGGCACCATCGTAGGGATGCGGCTCTCCGTCCGCGCAAAGATGAACGCCGCCGCAGCCGCCGCGAGCGCCTCAGCCTCAGGCGCGCCGTCCGCCGCGCCCCCCGCGTCATCGCACTGAGGGAGTGCTGGGCGACAGCGTCGCGCCGGGGTTTCACCCCGGACCCCAGCGGGGGCTGTCCGCCCCCTGCACCCCGGACCAGGCACGGCCTGGACCGAAGGCGTAGAAACCGCGCGATGCGCGGTTTCTACGACGGGCCCGTGGCAAGACCACGAGCGGCGTTGCCAGTCGAGACAGCAGCGCTCCCTTCCTCAACGGACACGTTGGCCTCTCGGTCTTGGCTGGCCAGCCCGTCGCCGGTCTTGCCCCGGCTCGTTCGATGAACTGCGCATCGCGCAGTTCATCGACCCCGAGTCCAGCGCTTGCGCTGGTCCGGGTCCAGGGGCGGACAGCCCCTGGTCGGGTCCGGGGTGAAACCCCGGCGCTGCGCCGCCGCCGCCTCAAACCACGAGCACGAGCTTGCCGGTGCTTGCGCGGCCGGCGAGGTCTCGGTGTGCTTCGGCTGCGGCTTCGAGCGGATACGTTTTGCCCACGATCACGCGCAGTGTGCCTTCTGCGGCTGCGGCGGCGAGCTCGGCGAGGGGTGGGGCGCAGAGCTCGCGGCGCTTGATCAGGGGTGTCATGTAATAGCCGGTGATGCTCAGGTTTTTGTGCATGAGCCCGATGGGCTCCACCGTGCCGCGTACGTCGGCGGTCGCGGCGCCGTACACGACCATCCGGCCGAGTGGCGCGAGGCAGGCGAGGCTCCGCTTGTAGACGTCCGTGCCGCCCAGCATTTCGAGCACCACGTCCACCCCTTCTTTCACGGCTGAACGAATCTGCGTGGCGAAATCGTCTTCCCGGTAGTTCACCACGAGATCGGCGCCGAGCGAGCGTACGAGATCCGCCTTCGCCGGCGAGCCCACCGTGCCTGCGACGAACGACGCTCCGAGCCGCCGTGCGATCTGCACCGCGAGTGTCCCCACGCCGCCCGCGGCCGCGTGTACGAGCACTTTTTCCCCGGGCGCGAGCCTGCCTGACAACGTGAGCACGTGGTACGCCGTCAGGCCCTGCACCGGCAAGGCTGCGGCCTGCTCGAAGGACAAACCCTTCGGGATCGGATAGACGCTGTAGGCTGGCGCGACCATTTGCTCGGCATAGGCCCCGTCGCCGAGGGCCATCACGCGGTCGCCGACGTGGACGTCGGTCACGCCTTCGCCGACGGCGAGCACTTCGCCGGCGGCTTCCATGCCCGGGATCGCCGGGAACGTGGGGCGGATGAAGTATTGCCCCTTCGTGAACATCGTATCGGCGTAATTGAGGCCGACGGCGCGGACGGCGATTTTGACCTGGCCCGGCTTTGGCGTGGGCTCGGGGGCGTCTTCGAGGCGGAGGACCTCGGGGCCGCCGAGGGCGTGGAATCGAATGGCTCGCATGGGGCGAGCCTAGCAGGAGGTCGTCACCGCTGGCGAGGCGCTCGTAGGCCGAGCGCGTGTGACAGCGCTGCGGCCAGGGTTCCGAACGTGCGCAGGCTGCTCGTGTCGATCCCGAGCTCGACCATGGTCGAGGCGATCGCCGGCCGGATGCCGGAGACGAGGCAGTCGCTCCCGAGGAGCCTTGCCGCGTGGACGAGCGAGAAGACGTGTGACGCCGTATTCGTGTCGATGTCGGCCACGCCCGTCAGGTCGAGGATCGTCACGCGGGCTGCCGAATGCACGATGGATTCGAGCAGCTTGCTCATCATCATGGCCGCGCGCCCGGCGTCGATTTGCCCGATGACGGGCAAGAGGAGGACGCCCTCGGCGACTTGCAGGATGGGCGCCGAGAGCGCCCGGACCGCCTCGTTTTGCGCGTGGAGGGCCGCCTCGGCCTGGCGGCGCTCGGTCATTTCCTGCTCGAGCTCCCGGTACCGCTCCTCGAGCTCGTTCCTCGACGCGCGTAGCTCCGCTTCGAGCTCGTGCTGCTCGGTGACGTCGCGCGCCACGAAGTAAATGCGATCCCCGGTCGGCACGCATGTCCAATGAATCCACCGGTAGGATCCGTCTTTGCAGCGATACCGATTCTTGAAGGTGAAGATCTCCCTGCCGCGGCCGAGATCGGCCGCGACCTCGGCTGTCTTCGCCTGATCGTCCGGATGCACGAAGGCGAGGAATGGAGACGCGCAGAGCTCGGCGCGCGTGTGTCCGAGGCGGCTTTCCCAGGACGGGGAGAGCTCCAGGAAGTAACCTTCCATATTGGCGATCCCCAGGAGATCCGGCGACAACTCGAAGAGGCGTCGATAAGGATCCTGCACTGCATCACCCCCACTCGACCCGGCGTCTCCGATTTGTTGCCCTTCCACCATTTCCAACCATTCACCCCGAAATCGAATCCTCTAAATACGGGATGCTAGGATCACGCTCGAAGCCCTGTCAAGGCGCCTCGCGCCGAAAAGGAAGCGCTCGACCACACGAAGTGCGTGCACATACCGGAGTTCACGACACCGTCGTGGCCTTGACGCGTGTGCGTGATTGCTTCTTGCTCGCATCGGCCGGCGGGTGGGTGTACCCTGGCGGGCAGCATCATGGCCTCCAGCACGCGACGCGCCCTCGTGATCGGAACCGGTACGGGCGGCCTCGCGTCCGCTGCGTTCCTCGCCAAGGACGGCTTCGACGTCCTCGCCCTCGACGCGGGCGCCGAGATCGGCGGCTACCTCGCGCCGTTCTCGCGGGACGGATTCGTGTTCGACCAGGGCCTGCACTACGTCGGCGCATGCCGCCCCGGCCAGCTCGTCCACGAGCTGCTCCAGTCCGTCGGCGTCGACGCCAGCGAGCTCTTCTGCGAGCTCGATCCCGACGGATTCGACCTGTATCGATTTCCCGATCTCGATATCCGGGTTTGTCGGCCCCTCGCCGCCTACCGCGAGCGCCTCGCCGCGCTCTTTCCAGGCGAAACGAAGGGCCTGCGCCATTTCTTCGGTCTGCTCGACGGCGCGGCGAAGATGCACGACGCGCTCGCCCGGGGCATCCTCGGCCGCCCCGTCCTCACCGATCTCGTCGCGCTCACAGGCGTGCCGGCGCTCTTGCAATGGAGCCAGCGGCCTTTGCGCGAGCTCATCGAGCAGAGCACCGACGACGGGCGCCTGCGCGCAGTGCTCGCCGGTCAATCCGGCGCGTGGGCCTTGCCGCCGTCGCGCGTGGTCGCCCTCGCGGCGCTGCTCTACATGGCCCATTTCAGCGACGGCGCGTTCTTCCCGCGCGGCGGCGGCGGAGGCCTGCGCGACGCACTCGTGCGCGCAGCCGAAGCGAAAGGCGCGCAATTCCGCACACGCGCCCTCGTCGAGCGTATCGAGACCGAGCGCGGCCGCGTGACCGGCGTCATCCTCGCGGGAGGCGAGCGAATCGAGGCCGATATCGTGGTCTCCGCGATTGATCCCACGATCACCCTGGGCCGGCTCGTCCCCGCAGCGGACCTGAAAACCTCGCTCCGGCGCAAGGCGGCCGTGATCGAGCCGTCCATGGCGACCTTCCAGATATGGCTCGGCCTGCGCCGAGACGTACGAGCCTACGGGCTCGGCGCGCAAAACGTGTGGCTTTACCCGTCCTACGACGTCGAGGAAGGTTTTTCCGCCCGGTTCACGGGAAAACTCCCGCCGCGGCCGATGCTGTTCGTCTCGCCGACCTCCATCAAAGATACGAGCGGCGCACTCGCCCCGGAGGGCAGCTCGTCGCTCGTCGTGCTCACCTACGTGCCACACGCGCGTTTCCGCAAATGGCAATCGCTCCCGGAGGCCGAGCGCGGTCCCGCATATGCAGCCTATCGCGACGAGATCGCGCGGTGGATGCTGAAGGAGCTCGACGCACGGTATCCAGGGCTCGTGGGCGACGTGGTCGTGCAGGCCTACGGCACGCCCCTCACGGCCGCAGATCGAACACACGCGGCAGGCGGCGCGCCATTCGGCCCGGCAATGACGCTCTCGCAATGGGGGCCCAAAGGATTCCGCACACGCACGCCCGTGACAGGCCTGTATCTCGCGGGCTCCGGCGTCTTCGGCGGCGGCGTGGCGCCATGTCTCCTGTCCGGGCTCGCAGCGTCGTTCATGGCGAAGCTCGGGCCGCGGTGAAGGGTGGAGCACGGGTCTCCTCGGGGAGGCGCCGCGTCGGGGCGCTGCCCCGAGCCCCGCGGGGGGCTGTCCGCCCCCTCGACCCCGGACCAGGGCAAGCCCTGGACGCAGGGTTGAAAAACTGCGCTACGCGCAGTTTTTCAAACAGGCCGGCGAAGCGACCAGGTCGCCAGCCGAACCCGCAGCGCGGCCGTCTTGGCTGGCAACATCGTCGCCTGCCTTGACCCGGCTCGTTCGATGAACTGCGCATCGCGCAGTTCATCGACCCCGAGTCCAGCGCTTGCGCTGGTCCGGGTGCAGGGGCGGATAGCCCCTGCTGGGGCCTGGGGCAAAGCCCCAGCGAAGCGGCTTCAAACGGCGCTGCCTTTCTGAGAATTCTCTCAGGATCCCCTCAGGATCTTTTCCGGGGTGCGGCGCTAGGGTCCGACGCATGAGCTTCTGGCTCGCGCTCCCGATCGCCGCGAATGTTGCGCTCGCGGCCACGACACCTGCGAAGGAACTCTCGTTCGACGAGGCCATTGGCCTGTCTGTCGAGACGCCCGACGTGCGCGGCGCCGAGCGCGCTGTGTCTACGAAACATGCGCTCGGCGCTCGGATCTCGGGATTGACGGAGAACCCGCAAATCTATGTGCAGCCGGGCTACCGCGTCCTGCCTACGCCGAACCAGGGGGTCGAGATCCAGGCGAGCGTGACGCAGTCGTGGAACCTCGCGGGGTTGGCTTCGGCGCGCAAGACTGCGGTGCGGGTCGAGGAGGAGGAGCTCTCGGCCGGCGCGCGTGCGCTTGCGCTCACGCAGAGGCTCGAAGCGGCGCGGGCTTGGATCGATCTCTGGGCGGCTGAGCGTGTGCTCGAGGTCGCGACGCGTGAAGCGGCGCTTGCCGGGGAGTTCACGCGGCTCGTGGAGAAGGCCGCGCAGGCCTCGGCGGCGACGAAGGCGGATGCGGCGGACGCGCGCGCCTACCACGCCGAGGCGCGGCTCGGGGTGATCGGGGCCGAGGGCGAGGTGTTCGAGCGCGGGCTTGGGCTTTCGCGGGTGATCGCTGCGGGCGCGCAGCCGCTCGGCGCGCGTGGGGATTTGCCGGCGCCTGGGTTGCCTTCCGGCGCGGGCTTGCGTGATGTGCTGAAGCGCGCGGCGACGCTGCCGACCGTGCAGCAGAAGGCGCTCGCGGCGCGCGTCGAGCGGGCGCGAGAGGCCGAGGAGAAGGCCGCGCGCGGCACGTCGCTCTCGCTCGGCGTGTACGTGCAGCGGGACTCGCCCGGCGGGTTCGTCGGGTATGGCGCCGTTGGCCTCACGCTCCCGCTCTTCAATCAGGGCGAGCGTGAGCGCAGCGTGACGGCCGCGCGTGCGGCGCAGCTCGAAGGCGAGACGAAGCGCGAGGAAGCGAACGCGTCGGCCGACGTGGCGATGGGGATCCACGAGGTCGAGCACACGCAGGACATCGTGGACACGCTTGCCGGCGCGATCTTGCCGGCGCTCACGGAAGGGCTCGCGGCGCGGGTGCGGCTCTTCGAGGCGGGCGAGGGGACGATGCTGGAAGTGATCACGGCGCGCAGGAACGTCGCGGCCGCGCAGAGCCGGCTCGAGCGCGCGCGGGCCGCGAACGCGTGGGCGCGCGTGAAGTTGTGGCTGTGGCTCTCGGCGATGGACGACGGGAAGAAGCAGGAGAAGGCGCGATGAAGGCGCGAAGGATCGGTTTTGTCATGGCGGCGCTTTCCTTCACGGCGTGCGCGCGCCCCGAGGCGGCGCCCGAGCCGGCTGCGGACGTGGGCCCGAAGAGCGCGGAGACGCCGTGGGTCGCGGCGCGCGCGCCGGGCGGGCTCTCGTTGCTCGAAGCGCCGGCCGAGCTCGTGCCGCCCGCGGGAGCGCGAGGAGCGGTCGTGCCGCCGTTCTCCGCGCGCATCACGAAGGTGCACGTGGAGCACGGCGAGCGCGTGCAGGAAGGCGCGCCGATCGCGGACGTGGTGATGCCCGAGCTCGCGCGCGCGGCGGGCGCGTTCGCGGCGGCGGGCACGCGGATCGGGGCGCATGGCAGGCGCAAGGCGCAGCTCGAAGAGCTCCGGAAGGACGGGCTCGCGAAGCTCGCGGAGATCGCCGAGGTCGAGGGCTCGCTCGCGGATGCGTCGGCCGCGCAGCAGATGGCGCTCGCGACATTGAAGATCGCGGGGCTCGGGCCGAAGGACGTCGCCTCGCTCGTGCGCTCGGGCGGCCTCGTGACCCTGAAGAGCCCGGTCGCGGGCGTGGTGACGGAGCTCGACGCGGCGCTCGGCGAGTCACGTGAGCCCACGGGCGCGCCGATCGCGCGGATCGAAGGCGCGGGCGCGGCGCGGGTCGAGGCGCGGTTCTCGCAGCGGCCGCCGCCGGGTGCGCGGTTCGTCTTCGTGGGGCCGCTCGGACAGACCACGGCGCTCACGCTCCTCAACGAGGCGCCGAGCACGAACGGGCGGGACGGCACGGTGCTCGCGTGGTTCAAGCCTGCGGAGGCGCTCGACTTGCCGCATGGAACGCTGGGCAAGGTGCGCGTCTCGCCGGATCCGGGCGGAACGGCCGTGGCCATCCCCGCGGCGGCGGTGACGCTGAAGGACGGCGCGGCCGTGGTGCTCTCGCGAAAAACCGGCGCGCCGCTGCCGGTGAAGGTGCTGTCGAGCTCCGGGGCCGACGCGCTCGTCGAGGGGGAGCTGCGCCCCGGAGACGAGGTGGCCGCGGATGCGTCGCGCGCGTTGCCCACACCGGGAGGAGCCGATTGATTCCCGCGCTTGTAAAACTCTCGATCCGGCATCGTGTCCTCGTCGTGGTGGTGACGCTCGTCCTCGCCGTCGTGGGGGCCTTCCTCGGGCGGCGGCTCGAGCTCGACGCGCTGCCGGACATCACGAACAACCAGGTGCTCGTGTTGACGAGCGCGCCCGGCCTCACGCCCGAGGAGGTCGAGCGGCAGGTCACGCGGCCGATCGAGCTCGCGATCGGGGGACTCCCGGGCCTCGAAGAGCACCGCAGCTTGTCGCGGTACGGCATCTCGTCGGTGACGATCGTCTTCGACGACGCGGTGGATCCGTGGCGCGCGCGGCAGATGGTCTCGGAGCGCATCGGGTCCGTCGCGGGCTCGCTTCCGGCCGGCGTGAGCGCGCCCGAGCTTGGTCCGGTGACGGGCGGGCTCGGCGAGATCTTTCATTTCACGTTGAGCTCGCCGTCGCGCTCGCTGGCGGAGCTCTACGAGCTCTCGACGACGCGCGTGGCGCCGCTCCTGCGCGCGGTGCCGGGTGTCGTGGAGGTGAACCCTTGGGGCGGCGAGCGGCGTACGATCGAGGTCGTGGCCGATCCGGCGCGGCTCGCGCAGCGGCACATGACGCTCGGCGCGCTGCGCGAGGCGCTCGAACGATCGACCGGCAGCGCGCCCGGCGCGAGCTTGCCGCTCGGCCGTGGACAGGCGCTCCTTCGTGCGGTCTCGCGGCCGAAGGATCCTTCCGAGCTCGGGCACGCGATCGTCTCGCCGCTCGATCAGGAAGGCCGCGCGGTGCGCGTGTCGGACGTGGCGGATCTGCGCGTGGGAGGGCTGCCGCGGATCGGCGCGGCGACGGCCGACGGCCGCGGCGAGGTCGTCTACCTGATGGTGCAGATGCTCCGGGGTGACAACGCGCTCGAGGTGATGGATCGCCTCCACGCGGAGCTGCCCGCGGTGCGCGCGGCGCTTCCGGAGGACGTGTCGATCCGGCTCGTGTACGACCGGAGCCACCTCGTCGGCAGCACGCTGCGCACGGTGGGCAAGAGCTTGCTCGAAGGCGGCCTGCTCGTCGGCGTCGTGCTGTTCGCGATGCTCGGGAGCTTGCGGGCGGGGCTGCTCGTGGCCTCGGCGATCCCGCTCTCGATGCTGGGGGCGCTCTCGGGCATGGTGGCGCTCGGCATCCCGGGCAACCTGATGAGCCTCGGCGCCATCGATTTCGGCCTCGTCGTGGACGGCGCGGTCGTGATGGTCGAGCACCTCTTCCACGCCTCGCAGAAGGGGGCCGCGCCTGCGGGAGGGCCGGAACGTACGTCGTGGGTGAGCCGTGTCAGCGCCGAGGTCGCGAGCCCCGTGTTCTTCTCGGTGCTGATCATCCTGATCGTGTACCTGCCGGTCCTCACGATGACCGGCGTCGATGGGAAGATGTTCCGGCCGATGGCGCTCACCGTGGTGTTCGCGCTCGCCACGTCGCTCGTCCTGTCGCTCACGTACGTGCCCGCGGCGATGAGCCTCGTGCTCCGCCAGAAGGACGTGCCGGTGCGGGATCCGTGGCTCGTGCGGATGATCGATCGGATCTACGGGCCCACGCTCTCGTTCGTGGTCAAACGTCCCGTCTTCGTGGCAGGGGCCGCGCTCGTGCTCTTCGCGGCGGGCGTCGTGCTCTACGTGCGTTCGGGCAGCGAGCTTGCGCCGCAGCTCGACGAGGGGGATCTCGTGGTGCAGACGACGCGCGCCCCGGACATCAGCCTGGAGACCGCGATCGTCGAGGCGGGTAAGCTCGAAGCCGCGGCGCGCAAGGTGCCCGAGGTGCAGCAGGTCGTCTCGCGCGTGGGCAGCCCCGCGGTCGCGACGGACATCATGGGCCTCGAACAGGCGGACGTGTTCATCACGCTCGCGCCGCGGGACAAGTGGCGGCCGGGGCTCGAACGCGAGGCGCTGATCGAGGAGATCCGGCGCGCGATCGACGCGGCCTCGCCGGGCGCGGATCCCTCGTTCACGCAGCCGATCCAGATGCGGTTCAACGAGCTGCTCGGCGGCGCCGTGTCGGACGTGGCCGTGAGCATCTACGGCGCGGATCTCGCCGTCCTCCGAGAGCTCGCCGAGAAGATCGCGGCCGAGATCGCGGCCGAGAAGGGCGCCGCGGACGTGAAGGTGCTGGCGCCGCCGGACGTGTCGCTCATCGAGGTCGAGCCGAAGGCGCTCGAAGCGTCGCTCGTGGGCCTCGGCGTCGGCGAGGTGCTCGACGCGGTGCAGGCCGTGCGAAATGGCATCGAGGTCGGCGCGACGTACGACGGGGCGATCCGGATTCCGGTGGTCCTGCGGATCGGGGGCGCGGCGGGCGCGTTCGATCTGCCGAACCTGAGCTTGCCGACGGAGGCGGGCGGGCTCGTGCCGCTCGCGCGCGTGGCGAAGGTCGAGACGCTGCCGACGCCGGGCCTCGTGAGCCGCAAGGACGGCGAGCGGCGTATCGTCGTGGGCTTCAACGTGCGCGGCGCGGATCTCGGGGATCTCGTGGCGCGGGCGCGGGCGCGCGTGGACAAGGCCGTCCCCGCGCCGCGTGGGTATCGCCTCGTCTGGGGCGGGCAATACGAGACGTTCCAGGAGGCCTCGCGACGGCTGCTCGTCGTGGTGCCGGCGGCGGTCGCGCTCATCCTCGCCGCGCTCTTCGCGGCGTTCCGCAAGGTGAAGCCGATGCTCGTGATCTTCACGAACGTGCCGTTCGCCTGCGTCGGCGGGATGGTGGCGCTCACGATCCGAGGCATGCCGGTGTCGATCTCCGCGGCCGTCGGGTTCATCGCGCTCTCGGGCGTGGCCGTGCTGAACGGCGTGGTGCTCCTCTCGCGCGTGCTCGCGAACGAGGCGGCGGGGCAGGATCCCGCGGCGGCGGCGGAGAGCGCGGCGCGGGCGCGGGCGCGGCCGGTGCTCATGACGGCGCTCGTGGCGGCGCTCGGCTTCGTCCCGATGATGCTCGCGCGGGGCGCAGGCTCCGAGGTGCAGCGGCCGCTCGCGACCGTGGTCGTCGGCGGGCTCGTGACCTCGACGCTGCTCACGCTGCTCATCGTGCCGAGCCTGTACGGCTGGATCGGCCGAGGTCGGCGCGGGCGGTCGGCGACCGATCCTGCGCCGCCGGAGGGGTCGTCCGGCGCTACGATGGCGGCGTGAAGCTCTTCGTGGTGGAGGACGAGGCCAAGATGGCCCGCCTGCTCGAGCGAGGCCTCCGCGAGGAGGGCCATCAGGTGGACCTCGCGGCGAGCGGCACGGAGGCGCTCGAGCAGGGCCTCGGGGTCGTCTACGACGTCATCATCCTCGACTGGTCGCTGCCGGGCATGGATGGCGTCTCGCTCCTGCGGCGATGGAGGGAGCGTGGGCTCAAGACGCCGGTCCTCTTGCTCACGGCGCGCGGGACGGTGGGCGAGCGCGTGACGGGCCTGCGGGCCGGCGCGGACGATTACCTGGTCAAACCTTTCGATTTCGAGGAGCTCGTGGCGCGGCTCGAGGCGCTGCACCGGCGCGGCGCGGGGCACGAGGCATTGACGCGGCTCGGGCCGATCACGCTGGACGCGCGGCGGCGGGTCATCACGCGGGACGGCGTCGAGGAGAGCCTGACGGCGCGGGAATATGCGCTGCTGTCGGAGCTCGCGGGGCACGTGGGGGAGGCGCTGACGCGGACGGAGCTGCTCGGCACGGTGTGGGGGACGGGGTTCGACGGGGCGCCGAACGTGGTCGATGTTTACGTGGGGTATCTGCGGAACAAGCTCCGGAGCCTTTGCGGGGACAACGTGACGATCCAGGCCGTGCGCGGCGTGGGATATCGGCTCGTGGTCGCGAAGCCGCCGAGGAGGGAATCGTGAGGGTACGGGCGCGGCTCGTCCTTTTTGGCGCGGCGCTGCCGTCGCTCGTGCTCGTGCTCGCGGTGGTCGTGGCGGGCGTGGTGTTCCGCGGCAGCTTGCTCGGCGCGCTGGATCGGGCGCTGCTCGCGCAGGCGGCGGTGGAGAGCGTGAGCCTCTTCGACGGTCCGACGGGCGCGCCGCACGTGCACCTCGGAAAATCGCCGCTCGCGGACGACGTGCGCTCGTTCGTGCCGATGGCGGGGCTCTACGACGGGACGGGCAAGCTCGTCTCGTATTTCCCCGAGAATGGCTGGATACCCGATCGGCCGGCGGCCGACGTGGGTTCCGAGGGGCCGCGCCTCTCGACGCAGCGGTCGTCCGACGGGCGCTGGATACGTTCGCTCGTGGTGGCCGTGCGCGCGCCGTGGGGCGAGCCGTACGTGCTCACGCTGCAGAGCTCGCTCGCGGAGATCGACGCGACGATGCGGCTTTACTGGCAAGCAACGCTCGGGCTCGTGGCCGTGGCGGCGGCGCTCCTGTTTTTCTTGCAATGGGTGCAAGCGGGCCGGATGAGCCGGCGCATCGGCGACATGACGGCGCAGCTCCCCGAGCTCCGCGGCGGCGCGCTCGCGTGGCGCCTGCCCCCGGATCCGACGGGCGACGAGATCGCGGATTTGCGTGTGGCGCTGGCGGAGGCCATGGAGCGATTGCGGGCGGCGCGGGACGCGCAGGAGCGGCTGATCGCGAATGCGGCGCACGAATTGCGGACGCCGCTCGGATTGATGCGGACCGAGATGGATCTCGCCTTGCGCAAGGAGCGGAGCGCGGAGGAGCTCCGGGAGGCGCTCTCCGAGGCGCGCGGCGAGGTGACGCGATTGTCGAACCTGGCCGCGCGGCTGCTCGATCTCGCGGCGCTCGGGAAGGTGACGTGGGAGGCGAAGGCCGGGGATCTGGCGGCCGTGGTGCGGGAAGCCGCGGAGGCGTGTGAAGGGGAGGCGGAGGCGCGCGGGGTGAGGATCTCGTTATCGCTGCCGGAGGAGGCACAGGCGGCGTTCGAGGCGCAGACGGCGCGGCAAGCGATCGACAATTTGCTGTCGAACGCGATGGCGCACGCGCCGCGGGGGACGACGATTTCGGTGGGGATCGAGGCGGCGGGGGAGGGGTGGCGGATCTCGGTGGAGGACGAGGGCGAGGGGGTCCGGCCCGAGGAAGCGGAGCATATCTTCGAGCCGTTTTTCCGGGGAGCGAAGGCGAAGCAAGGGCAGGGGGCGGGCTTGGGTTTGTCGATCGTGCGGGAGATCGCGCGGCGGCACGGGGGGAAGGTGTATCTCGCGCCGAAGGAGGGGCGGGGGGCGCGGTTCGTCGTGGAAATGCCGCGGTAGGGGGGAGGGGGCGGCAAGCGGCAAGCGAAATCTGTTTACCGTTCTTGGCATTGCACCGTGAAGGGTTGAGCCCCGCCGCTGGCTCGCGTTACCCTCGGGCGAGCCTGTCATGCCCTCTGCTCACATGCTTTGAGGGCCGTGTTGACTCGCTTCTGGGCGCAGCATAATCTCGCGCACACATCATGGCGAACCGAGCCTATCTTCGGTGCCTTCAGGGACGGTCGGATCACGAGGTCAGCGCGAGCTACAGCCTTCCGGACGCGTGGTGCGACCTTTTCGGGCCCTCGGACTTCCGTACCGGCAACGACTGTCCGGTGCCGGACGCCTGCAAGCCCACCACGACGTCCTATTTCCTCGCGGAAGCACCCGCCGCGCTCGCGCGGTTCGCAGAGCGGATGAAGCGCGCGAAAATCAGGCTCGAAGGAGACGGCCTGACGGCCCGGGTCTACGCGTGGCTGACAACCCACTTCGCTGAGGGTTGGCTCTTCGCAGACACGACCGAGCTGGAATGGATGAGCGACAACTTCGTCCCCTTCACCCGGAAAGAACTCAAGAGCGCGGAGAAACGAGTGCGGCGCCAGGAACTGACCGCCACGACGCTGCTGCTCGACTTCGGCTGGGGCACCGGGCTCTCTGCGGAGGAAGTGGAAGAGGAGCTTCGAAGAGCCAGACGGAATTCCCACGACGTCGCGACGCTCGAAGGTCGTCCCTATCGGATCGAGGACACCTACACCGTGGGGGAAGTCGTCGCGCATCGCGTGTTCGGCTCGGGAACTGTGCGCACGGTCAAAGAGTCGACCGTCACCATTGCGTTCGCCATCGGCACGAAGACGCTCGCCCACCGCAAGGGCTGAGCGCCCGGAAGCGGGAGCGGAAGCGGCAAGCCGGTCCACGCGACGACTATTCGACCTTCTCCACCACGAACCGCATGACGCCCGGCATCCTGCGCTCCGGCACTTCCCGTCCGGTCACCTTCACGGTCGTGCGGCCGTGCAGATCGAGCTTCTGGGGATCGAAATAGACCGCTCGCGAGCCCGAAGGGTCCGTCAGCTCCACCTCGTCGAGGTCGACGGAGCCGAGCTGCTTGGCGTTGAGGGCCTTGTTCACCTCGTCGATCGCCTTCACGCTTCCGGTCACGATGCAGATGTCGTCGTTGTGGAAGGTCTCTTTCACCGTGCACGGCTTCGTCGACGGGCGTATGAGCCATACCACGCCCCCCGCGATGGCGAGCATCACCGCGAGGATCGCGTACTGAACCGGCTTCGGGAGAGGCTTCACGTCGGGCGGCGTACCTTCGGGCGGGGGCGTCGGCATCGGCCAGGTCTGGATCAGAATATCCTGAAGTACCAGCTCAATTTGGCGCTCGTGTCTCGAATCGGGCCCCGCATCCAAGGGGGCCCGGCACCTACCTGTGCCGCCTCATCGCCCGAAGAAGTTTGCCCACGGCCTCATGGGCCGTGCGAGCCGCGCTGGTGGCATCGCTTTCGGTGACCAGTCCAAAGAGCTGTGCCGCTGCCTCGTGGGCAACGGCCGCGGCATCGAGGTCGCCTGCCGCCGCTGCCGTGACCTCGCCCCGTAGGAGCACGGCCAAAGCCAAAAGGAAGGCCCCACGCGCGTCCCCATCGCGCGCGCCATTGGGACTCGTTTCGGGAGCGCGTGGAGCCGATTGGGAGTTTGCCGCGATTCGTCGTGCGCGAGGTCGAGGAGTATCTGCGCTGCGGGATTCTCGAATACGGCTTCATGCGCGGGGAATGCGAAGGGGGCGGATTCGAGCGACTGGTCGCATTTTCGTGCAAGCGACGTGGGTTCTGTCCATCATGCCTCGGACGGCGGATGAGCGATGGTGCTGTGCATCTGACCGAGGAGGTATTGCCGGAGGTACAACTTCGCCAATGGGTGTGTTCGCTACATGCCAAACGAAAGGTTCGCTTTCTGCACTGCATGGCGACGGCGACCGCTACGAGCGGCATCGACCTGAGGAGACGGTTCTCTACCGAGTCGTGCGTTCGTATTCCGGCGGGCGGGCGGTATTCAAGGTGAAGGCCCCGGTGGCGCCTGGAGGGTATGCGATCAAGGCCTCCGCCGCGGGCGGCGGCGAGGTCGCCACGAGCGTGGTGGAGGTGCGGGTGCGGGAGAAGGGGGCGGGGAGATGGCACAATTCGAACGCGGGGTCGCCACGTGTTCGCTTGAGCTCCATATCCCATTGGTGATACGCATCCCGCCGGAGGACTCGCTTGAAAATACCTGCTGCGCACATCATCGGGTTGACCTTGGTCGCTTTGCACATGGGATGCTCGTCCCCGAGCGCGCCCGACGACGACAAGCCCGGGCCGGATGGCGGCCAGGTCCCCGACGGCGGCGAGCCGCCGCAGCCCGACTGGTGGCTCCCGCAGCCGGGCATGATCACGAACGTGAACCAGAATGACGCCACCGACGTCGACATCGACCACGGCGCCGCCGCGCCGGGCCAATGGTACAACGGGTTCTACGGCGCAAACAGCTTCGCCGGGATGGTGGGCTCGTGGAACGGCGCCCTCTGGGCCGACGGCTACTCGAAGGACGGCGCGCTCGCGTTCTTCGGCGGCGGCCACGGAGCCAACATCGGCTGCATCTCCTACTTCTTCGACGTGACCACGCGCAAATGGGGCCAGGTCGGCGCCGAGCGCAACCTGCCGCCCACCGGCGACTGGAACGGCGGCCACCCGTACGACGCGGCGAAGGACGAGCGCGATCCCGCCTGGTTGGACTACGACCACAACGGCAGCCGGATCATCGTCCTCGCGCATCAGTACCAGTCGACGAGCTATCTCGCGCCCGACGAGGGCGGCGCGCCCAGCGTCGGCTCGATCCTCGTGCCAAACGCCGAGTTCGACGAGACGGCCGGCAAACCCGCGAAGTGGGGCCAATGGACGTTCAGCCTCGGCGACGGTCAAATGGCCCGCTCTCGCTCCGACGCTGCGACCGAGGGCGTCGGGTCCGGCTCGCGCGTCGCCGTGAAGGACACGGTGAACCGGAAGATGTGGTACTTCACCCAGGGTCAACCGCTGGTATTCTATCAGGATCTCACCCTGCCCGTGCCGCGCCCGCTCGAGTCGGTGGTCGTTCAAGTCGAGAACGGCGCTCCGAACAATGGTTACGTCCCCGTCTACGACTTCACCTGGCTCTTCGTCCCGGAGGCGAAGGCGGCGCTGGCGTTCGCCGGAGGAGGCACGGAGAACGCGGGCATGGCTGCCATTCTCGTCGATTTCGCCTCGGGCACGCCGGTGATGGCCGCGGTCGAGGTTCCCGCGCTGCCGCCCGGGGAGGCGGGCTTCCCGCACGGCGGCACCGACGTCTCCGCCGCCTGGGATTCCAAGCGACACCGCATCGTCCTCTACGAGGGCCTCGGGGAAAAGGTCACCCACGTGCTCACCCCGAGCTCGCTCGATTTTCGCACGGCCACCTGGACGTGGTCGCGCGAGTCATACGGCGGCCGTGCGCCGGCGAATGCGCACGGGTCGATCGGCGTCGCCACCTCGCTCGAGGGAGCCTGGGGCCGCTTCCGGTACGTGCCGACCCTCGACGTCTTCGTGTGGACCGACGGGCCTGGGGTGTCGGACGTCGCCGAGGATGGCGTCATGCGCAACGGCATCGTCCAGTTCTGGCATCCCCAGGGCACGCCGCTCTGACCAGGCACACGTCTTTCACCCGCCGCATCGCTCTCCCTTTCCCCGGCCACGCGATCCTCGTCCCGCAGACGCCGCTCCCGCCCGCCGCCCTCTACTTCTTCAACCTGGCCTTGATCTCCGCCGTCTTCTTCTCCAGCTCCGCGCGTGCCTGCTCGGCGGCAGCCAGCTCCGCCTCCAGCGCTTTCCGCGCCTGCTCGGCCTCCTCCTCGCGCTTGGCCTTTGCCTCCAGCGCTGCCAGCGTGGCCGTCTCCTTCTCCAGCTCGGCCGTCAGCGCGGAGAGCCTCGCGCGCACGGCGTCGAGGGTCTGCTTCTTGTTCCGGCGCGTCTCGTGGCGGAAGAATCCATCCGCGAAATCGGCCGGCAGCCCTTTTCCTTCGGGCTGATGCCGCAGCTTGCCGAGCTCGCCGTGCACCGTCTTCCGGCCCGTGTTCACGGCGTCGACGAGCTTGCTGTATCCGCCCGTCAGGCGGAAGCTCCGGAACTCTTGCTGCGCGGCGCCGAGCGCTCCCACCGCGGCGTCCGCATTCTCGACCAATGCCTCGCCCCGCGCGCCGAGCTCCACGAGCAGCGGCTTCGACGAGCTCTTGAGCACCGGGATCCACGCGCGCACGGTTTCGAGCTCCTCGCCCAGGATGGGGCGCTTGATCTCGTGCGGTTGCTTCGAACCGAAGAAGGACCGGAACTCGGCCGAGGTGCGATCGTTGTTGCCGTAGAGCAGCGCGGCCGCGACGTCGTCCACGAACGCGTCGAGCGCGTCGTCACAAGCGTCGATGCGGCTCTCCGCGCGGGAGATCTTGTCTTGGCGCCTGCTCGGTGGGGCGCGGGATCTGACGGCGCTGGCCCTGGATCTCGGCTTCGCCGATCACAGTCACTTCACGAATGCATTCCGACGCGAATTCGGCTGCAGCCCTTCCGCCGTTCGCCGCCTCCTGGAACGACCGTCCGCGCGCAAGATCCTTCAAGCCCGGCCGCCCATGGGCATTTAGACTCCCCGGCGTTCGAGAGGAGGGACGTATGATCGGTGGCATCAAGCGCGTGCAGACGAGGGCGGGGGCCGAGGTCGAATTCGAGGCGGCGCTCCGGGAATTCGCGTCGCTGGTTCGAGCCCATGAGCCGGGCACCATCAGCTTCGAGTTGTTCAGGGACGGCGCCCCCGGGCGTTACGTGGTCCTCGATCGTTATCGCGACGGCGACGCCCTCGCCGCCCACAACGGCTCGCCCCACGGAGCCATCTGGTTTCCGCGTATCCGGGCGCTGCTCGACCGCCTGGAGGTGAGTTATTTCCCCGGCCATGAGCCCGGCGAGACAAAGTACACGGCGACGGCGATGACGCGCGCTCCGTGGGAGAAGGCGTTCCGACTGGCGGCGGACATCCGCCTGTTGCCTCGCTGGGCCACGCGGTTCTGTCAGCAGATTCGCGAGGAGGGGGAGGGGTTTCTCGTGCGCTCCCCGCAGGGAGACGTGCGCTTGCGTTACGAGGCCGACGCCGCGGGGCGCGTGATCTGGCATTGCGTGGATACGGGGAGCGGAGAGCTGCGCATGCCGATGCGTGTATTGCCCCATGGCCCGGGGAGCCTGCTCCTGTTCACCATCCAGCGGCCGCCCGGGTGCTCCGAGGCGGCCTTTGGCGAGCAGATCGAATGGGTGGATCAGGAGCTCGGGCAGCTACGGGAGCTGGTCGAGGCGCCTTAGCGGCGCTTTTACTCGACCAGCTCGAGCTCCACCTCGGCGCCGAGCCGAATGCGGTCGCCAGGGACGAGGCTTCGGCGCTGGGGCTGGACGTACCCATTGACGAAGGCCGTCTCGTGCGTGGCGAGGGGCGTGATGTGCATGGCGAGGCCATTCACGTCGATTCGCGCGTGCTCGGCCGCCACGCTGCCGTGACGGTCGTCGAGGTGGATGCCGGCGCCGGCCGAGGAGCCGAGGATGTGGCTGCCCTCGGGCATCGAATACCGGCGGCCGAGGTGCTTGCCCGGCGAGATGACCACGAGGGAAAGCGGCTGTTTCATGCGTGCGTCGAGGTCGCGGGTGAAACGGTCGAGCGGGTACAAGCCCGCGGCATTCGCAAGGGGGTCGTCCGCGTCCGCGAGGTCCGGCATGGGCGCAATCAGATCGAGCACGCCGTCGCGCAGCTCGTCGACGAGATACCCGAGCGAAAGGATACGCAGGAGAAGGAGGTGGGGATCGCCCGGATCGGGCCCCGCCGGGCCCTCGGGCGCCGCTCCGCGCCAGGCGTCGTACTGGAGGAGTTGCCAGGCGGCGAGCGAACGAACGCCGGGCGGGAGCGCCGCATCCATGGCGACGACCTGGGCCGCGTCCGTGATCGACGCGACGTCCGGAAAGGTTCTTCCGCGCGGGACACGCCAAGGAATGACGGACCATCGAATGGCCTGGGCGGCGCCCGGGGCATTCGATGCGAGCTCGGCGGCGCGAAGGGCGAGCGCCTCGGCCGTCTCCGCGCCCGAGGGATCGCTGGTCAATGCGAGGGTGAGCGCCAGGTCCGGAACGTCGACCTCCTCGATTCCGACGCCCGGCTCGATCCCCGCGGCCACGGGGGCGCGGCGGCCGAACCTCCGGGGCCGCGCGCGATCCATGTTGAAGAGCGGGAATCGACAGCGCAGATCACGCGTGTTCAGGCTGCGCCAGAGGGTCTGCTCGGCGTTCTCCGCGAGGACGTCGGTTCTCCATCGGCGCATCGCGCGGAGGACCTCGCGCAGGCGGGGGCGCGGCGGGCAAAGGATGTTTGCGACGAGCTCGGCCAGGGAGGGCTCGGGCGGGCGGAAGGGCCGCGCCACGAAGGCCGAGGGCGCGCGTGGGGCCTCCGCCGGGGCGGTCCCGAGCGGGGCGGGCATTTCGACGAAGGGGTGCGGGCTATGACGAAAGACCCGGCAGACCCTCCCGGAGAAGGCGAGGGCGTCTCCGTGCCGGAGCGGCGTCGGCATCGCGCCGTGCACGAGGGGCTGCGAGCCCAGGGTGACGGCGCTCGGATCGTCGAGCGCCTCGACGAAGTATCCGTCCCGCGACGTCGTGAAGCGGGCGCTCACGCCATCGACGCTGACGAAGAGCGCGCCTCCCACGTGAGCCCCGATGCGATCGGGAAAGGTGCGCCCGTCGAAAAGCTCCGCGGGGGGCAGGGGCGTGAATGCGCCTTGCCAAACCGCACGATCGTCCAGGTGATACGCGATCCGCAAAATGGAATCACCGACGCGCAGGGCAGCGCCGTGGGGGACGTGGCCCTCGAAGGCGCCGCGGTGATCGGAGAGCGCCACGAAAAAACCGTCCGCGTCGGGCTCGACCACGAGCTCGAAGGGCTCGGGCAAAGGGACGTCGTCGCCGCGGACGACGGTTCGGCCGAGGATGGGCACGACGTACCCATCCGCGGGGCCTCCCTGGACCACGACATAGGCGGGCGGCCGTCCGAGCGGAAAGGCCCGCGGGAGCCAGGGCGCGACGCCCGGGCAGTCGAAGAATCCGTCCTCGTCCCGGTCGACCGTCGTCCATTGCACGACGACCCCGAGGCGCGGCTGGACGAGCCACACGATCTCGGACGCCTCGTCGCCGGCGCGCACCCACGCATTGCCGAACGGCGCGGGCGTCGCCCGGGTGGGCGGGCGATCCAGAAACGCAGAAAGCAAGGGCTCGCGAAGCTCGCCGTTCCGCCCGTCCACGGTGACGAGGGGCCTTCCGTCGAGGCGGAGCGAATACCCCATGGGTCCGTAGGCATCCATCTTGCGCACGGCGACGAGCGCTGCGCCATCGGGCAAAACGGCGACGACCGAATCGACAGGCACGAGTCCCCTCGCCGTCATCCAACATGGTTTGGGCGCCGCGGTCAACAACGAGCGTGGCCAGGCAGAGATCACGTATACTCCGCGCATGAGCACCTCCCAGTCCGGGGACGCGAGTCCCGAGATCCGCCACCGCACCGTCGACGTCGGCGAGGTCCGCCTGCACATCGCCGAGGCCGGCAGCGGGCCGCTCGTCATCCTGCTGCATGGGTTTCCCGAGTTCTGGTATGCGTGGCGGCGTATCCTCCCGGCCCTCGCCCGCGAGGGGTTCCACGTGGTCGCCCCCGACATGCGCGGATACGGCGCGTCGGACAAACCCGAGGGGATCGAGCCGTACGGCCCCCGCCACCTCGCCGCCGATATCGCGGGGCTCGTGCGCGCGCTCGGCGCGCCGCGGGCGTCGGTCGTGGGGCACGACTGGGGCGCCGGCGTCGCCTGGTGCTTCGCCATGGCGCATCCGGAGCTCTTGGATCGCCTCGTCGTGATCAATGGCCCGCATCCCACGCGGATGCTGCGCGACGGGTTGCGCTCGCCGCGGCAGCTCGTGCGGAGCTGGTACATGTTCATGTTCCAGCTCCCCGGCGTCCCCGAGCACTTCCTCGGCCGGGACGGCCACGCGCTCCTGATGAAGGCGCTCCGCGAGGAGGTGCGCGGGCCGAACGCGTTCGACGCCGAGGACCTCGATCGATATCGCGAGGCGTTCGCGGCGCCCGGCGCGCTGACGGGTATGATCAATTATTATCGCGCCGCCATTCGTCGCAAAAGCCAGGTCGAGACGCGCCGCATCGACGCGCCCGTGCTCGTGCTCTGGGGTGATCTGGATCGTCACCTCGGCCGCGAGCTCGCCGATCCGGGAGGGGACCTCGTGCCGAACGTGCGCATCGTGCACGTCCCCGACGCGACGCACTGGATTCATCACGAGCGCCCCGAGCTCGTGACCGCCGAGGTCGCCGCATTTCTCCGATGGAAAGAGGCGTGAAGAGCCGCCCGCGGCTCGATTCGCCTACCGCCCGAGCGGCAACGTCACCGTGAACGCGGCGCCTTCGCCCGGCACGCTGTGGACGCAGATCGTTCCGCCAAACGCTTGCACGATGGCGCGGACGATGTGGAGCCCGAGCCCGAGCCCGCCATAACTGCGCTCGGAGACGGCCCGCTCGAATCGACCGAAGATACGCTCGTGATCCTCGGCGCGAATGCCGATTCCCTGGTCCCTCACCGTGAGGACGGCGGAGCCGGAGGTGGTGCCGATCTCGATGCGGATCGGCTTTCCCGGACCGTATTTCAGCGCATTCGAGAGCAGGTTGTCCACGACCTGCTCGATGCGGAGCCGATCCCAGAGGCCCACGACCCTGGGCGGGGCGTCGACGAGGAGGGGCGAGTGCACGCGCGCGGCGTCGAGCCCGAAGCGCTGGCACATGTCGCGCACGACCTCGACGAGATCGACCTCCTCCCGCTCCACGGAGAGCTTGCCCGCTTGAATGCGCGTCGCGTCGAGCAGGTCCGTGGTGAGGTCCGTGAGGCGCCTGAGCTGGCGCTTGGCCACGTCGAGCACGCTCGTCACGGTGCGCACGTACGGCGAATCCGGTTGCTGCGCGGTCGCGCGTTCGAGGGATTCGAGCCGGAGGAGCAGCGGGGTGAGCGGCGTCTTGAGCTCGTGCGAGGCGATCGAGAGGAAATCGTCGCGGGCGCGCACGGCGTCGCGGAGCAGGACGACGAGGCGCGCATTCTCGTACAGAGGCCAGGTGATGTCCGCGACGGCCCGGAAGAGCTCGACCTCGTCGTCGGTCCATGAATGCGACGTCGTGGTGTGTGCATAAAGATACGCGACCCAGCCGCCGTTGCGGAAGAGCGGCGCCATGAGCAACGCGCCGACGCCGTAACGCGAATGATATCGCTCGTAATCGGCGCACACGCGCGCGTCGGTGCGCGTGTCGCCGACCACGATGACGTGCCCCTCCCGCACCTCGTCGAGCGCTTGGCCCCAGACGTCGAGGGGAAAACGCCACACGTCCTGAGGAGGTTTGCCGTATTCGTACCCCGGGAGGTGCACGACCTCGCGGGCCGCGTGATCCACGAGCACGAGCCCCGCGCCGTCCACGCCGAGCCGCTCGCCGAGGCGCCCGACCGCGATCCCCGCGAGCGTCGCGGGATCCTCGTAATGCAAGAGGTCGGACTGGAGCGCGAGCAAGAACTCCCGACGCTCCTCGAATCGCTTCTTCTCGGTGATGTCCGTGGAAATGCCCGCCACGAGGGCGGCGCCGCCGTCGGGGCCGGGCAGGGGGAATTTGACGGACAGGTACGTGTGGAGGCCGTCGGGCAGGAGCATGCGCTCCTCGGCCTCGATCGGGTGGCCGCGGTCCCGGACGAGCGCGTCGTGGGCCTCGAATGCGGCGGCCGTCTCTTTCGGGATCATGTCGCGCTCGAAGGCGCCGATCAAGAGATCCCGGGGCTTGCCATACGCGAGCTCGACGCATCGATTGACGAGCACCAATCGGCCCTCCGCGTCCTTGATGTAGATGGCAGCGGGCGCGTGATCGATGATGGCCTGGAGCTGCGCCTGGTTTTGCCGCAGCGCCTCGGCGAGCGCCCGAGCCCGGTCGCGCTCGGCGGTCACCTGCGCCCGCGCGGCCGAGAGGACGGCGCGCTCCACGCGATCCTCCTCGATACGCGCCACGACGCCCGCGGCGATGAACGCAATGACGTGGAAGGTGACGAGCGTGAGGAGGACGAACACGGAAAAAGAAAACGCGAGGCTGTAGAGCTTCGCGTACGTCCCGAGGCGCAGGAGGAGGGCGAGGCCGAGCGGCAGGATCGTGGCCACGACGAGGAGCCTGCGGAGCAGGACGCCGCTCGATCCGCCGCGCAAAAGGGCCGAAACGATGCCCCGCTCGGGCGTGAGCGCGAGGCAGGAGAGGGCGATGAGCAGCGTCGAGACGGCGCTCGGAATGGCCATCCCGATCATGCGGTTGACGCCGAAGAGGATCCGGGCGCCCTGCACCTGCCCGACGAGCGCAAGGAGCGCGAGCAATCCCCCGAGCACAGCAAACGGGGAGGTGAAGGCCCGCGCGCGCTGCGAGCGCATGGACACCGAGAGGCACGCGAGCGACGTGAGGGTCGCGACGACGGCCGTGTACAGCGACATCCGGCCCGGGAAAGGGCCGGGCATGGCATACGCCGTGTCCGGGAAGAGGAGGCGGTCGAGGAGGACGAGGCCGCTCGCATATTCGAGGAGGCTGGCGAACGTGAGGGCAAACGAGGCGGCCGCGAACGTACGCGCCGGCAAGCACCAGGACGGGTTTCGCCTTCGCCGGGCCTCGCTCATGGAGAGCACGGTGAGCGCCTGGAAGATGAGCGCCACGGCGGTGACCGGCATCATGGGTTGATGCTGCGGCAGCCAGGTATGCAGGCCGGGGATGTCGCGCGCCCAGCCGGCGAGCGTGCAGAGGGCCACGATCACGACGACGACGGCAAAGACGACGGGCAGGCGCGCGACCGAACGGGAGATGGGCGGGCATTCCACCAGATCCTCCGCTGGGCCCCGCGGCTCCGGGTGTCGAGCTTGGTCCCCCTCCCAGGCCATTAAGCGCAATTTACCAGCTATCAGCGCCGAACGTCAGGGATTGTCCCACACGTCATGGCGTGAGCTCGGCGGGACGCAGGCGAGGAGCCGGACGTTTCAGCCATGAAACGTACGTGTTTCGCCTGGAGCCGAGGGGCCGAGGTTCGAGAGGGATCCCGATGTTTCGTGGGCTGGCACGTTCGCTGCTAAGCTCTTGCATCATGCAAGGTTTCACGCCGCTGCCCGCACTGCTCGGGGGTGTGCTCATCGGTCTCTCCGCTTCGGTGCTGCTGCTCGGGAATGGCCGAATCGCAGGAATCAGCGGCATGGCCGCGGGGCTCGTCCTGCCGGGGACGAACGATCGCATGGAGCGATTGCTCTTTCTGCTGGGGATGCTCGGCGGGGGCGCGCTGCTCCTCGCGCTCCGGCCCGAGAGTTTTCCCGGCGCGAACGAGATTTCGGTCCCGCTCGCCGTGGCCGCGGGGCTTCTGGTCGGGTTCGGGACGCGGCTCGGCAATGGTTGCACGAGCGGGCACGGCGTCTGCGGATTGAGCCGCCTCTCGGCGCGCTCGCTGGCCGCGACGCTGACGTTCATGGCCACGGGCGCGCTCACGGCGGTCGTGGTGCGAAAGCTCGGCGGAGGTGCGCCATGAAGCTCGACCCTCGACGCGGGAGCGCCGCGGTCGCGTCCGGGCTTCTGTTCGGCGCGGGGCTCGCGCTCTCCGGGATGACCTTGCCCGCGAAGGTGATCGGATTCCTCGATGTCACGGGCGACTGGGATCCGAGCCTCGCCTTCGTGATGGTGGGCGCGATCGTGGTGCATTTCGTCGCGGTCCGGATCGCCCGGAAGCGCGCTGCGCCCCTGTTCGGCGGGGGCTTTCGGTTCCCCGAGAAGAAGAACATCGACGTGCGCTTGCTCGCCGGCGCGGCGCTGTTCGGCGTGGGCTGGGGGCTCGCGGGGATCTGCCCCGGACCCGGCATCGTGAATCTGCTCGCCGGTAGCCCGGGCGCCGTGGCGTTCGTGGGCGCGATGGTCGTGGGAATGGTGGCCGAGCACGTCCTCGTGGACGCGCGCGCCTCGGTCACGGCGTCCCGAACAGCGCCTTCATGACGTCGGGGAAGCGTCGGTTCCAGGAGATCTCGTCGTGGGCGCCGATGGGATCCTCGTACCAGAAGAGCTCCTTGCCCTCGACGTAGCCGTACGATTGTTCGAGGAGCCCGACCATTTCGATCCCACGCTTCGTGGCGGCCGCCTCGATGGCCTCGTTGTGGAAGCCGCCCGTGCGCACGAGGCCCCAGTCGATCCAGAGCCGCGGCCGGATCGAGGGATTTTGGAGCGTGCCCGCGAGGGTCGTCACGAGCACCGAGCTTTCGAGGGGGCCGCCCGGGAAGTTGCCGCCGAAGACCGGGTCGAGCCCCGCCCAGAACGACGGCGAGAGGCAGCCGGCCTTGCCGAACCGATCGGGCCGCCGGTTCGCCATGTAAAACGACGCGAGCCCGCCGCGCGAGGAGCCGATGATGGCCGTGTTCGCGGGCTCGGGCTTCGTGCGGTAATACGTGTCGATCCAGCTCTTGACGTCGTCCGCGACGTAGGCTGTGTATTCTTCGACGTCGCAGCAGGGTTTGCCGTCGCCCATGTCGACGTGGCTGTATTCGCGCTCCCGCTCGATCGGGTGGAGGGCCACGACGATCACCTCGGGTATAGCCTTCTCGGCATAAAGCTCGGAGAGGCGCTGATCGACGTCCCACGTGATGTTCCCGGGCCCGCCGGGCCAGAACGTCGTGTGCCCGTCGTTCATGTACACGACGGGATAACGCGCGTCGGTCTGGGCATACGCGCGGGGCAGGTAGACGTGGACCTTGCGCGGGGCAAAACCCGCGGGGCCAATCGTGAGGGCGTCGTAGGTGTGGAAATAACCCGAGGGCTGGGCCTCGTCGTGCTCCCAGCCATTTTGCCCGCCGAGGGTGAACGGCGTCGTCGGGAGCGGGACGATCGGACCCCCGCCGCCGCTGCCGCCTGCGCTGCCGCTGCCGCCTGCGCCGCCGCTTCCGCTGCCGCCGCCTCCGCTTCCGCCGCCGCTTCCGCTTCCGCTCGAAGCGGTATGGCTCGCCGTGGGGTCATCCGAATGGGCGTCGAGCGTGCAGGCGAGCGGCAATACGAGGGCGGGGAGGAGGGCGACGGCGGCGCGGGGGATCACGCGGCGGGGCTCACTTCTTCCCGGCCTTCATCACTTCGCCGATCTTCTTGCCGAGCTCGTCGAGCTGCTTCTTGTACTCGTCCATCTGCGCCTGGTGCTTGTCTGCGCGGGCCTTGGCGTCGTCCTCCTTGGCCTTGTCCTTGGCCGCGACCGCCTCCTCGACCTCCTTCGTCGCGGCCTCCTTCTGGAGCCGCTCGTGCTCCATCAGCCGGCCGACCGCGATGCGCTTGTTCGTGTACGCGGCGGCGTCGTCGGGCTTGAGCGCGATCACCTTGTCGTAGGACTCGATCGCCTTCTTCAGCTCGTCCGGGACGATCGGGGCCTTCATGTCGCGGGCGCCGCCCCGGCGCGCGGCGAACTCGGCCAGCCACGCGAGGGACTTGTCGTCGTTCGGGTTCAGCTTGAGGGCCTCGGCGTAGTTTTTCTCGGCGTTGGCCGTGTCGTTCTTCTCCATGTAGACGCCGGCGAGGTTCGCGTAGACCTCGGCCTTCTTGGCCGCGTCGGGCTTGAACTCGAGCGTCTTCAGGATGGCCTCTTCGGCCTTCGCCATGTCGCCGGCTTCCTTGTAGCTGTAGGCCTTCTTCTCCCAGACCTTCTCCTGCTTGGGATCGGCCTCGAGCGACTTGCCGTACTCCTCGGCCGCTTTGGCGAAATCACTCGCGGCCAGGAACTCGTCGCCCTTCTTCAAGTGCTCCTGGGCCGGCCCTTTCGGCCCGTCCTCACACGCCGGAGCCCCGGCGAGCGCGAGCGCCCCGACGAACCACAGGATCTTCGTGCGAATCTTCATGCGTGACCCCTCAGGGCGAACGAATGCCCTCCTCGTTCGCTACACCTCACGCGGGCCGCCCACAAGAGGTTTTTCGAGGAGACCCGTCAGAGAGGTCGATCGACCATTTCGACCCACCGCGTCGCGCGCACCTCGCCGCGCTCACGCGCCGCCACGAATTCCGTCCGCGCGCCTGCGCTGTCGCCCTGGAAGAGGCGCACGAGGCCCGATACCCAGCGCTGCTCACCCGTCTCGTCGCCGCCCCGGAGGAGCCACGAAGGTCCCCACTCGGGCGCGTTCTCCCAGAACCCCGCGGCCGTGATCGCGGGATCCTTCTCCCAGACCTCGATGGAGGGCAGGTCCTTCCAGATCGCGTGACATAGGATCTGAAAGCCCATGAAAGGGAGAAAGTCCTCCTTGCCGCGTAACGCCTGGAGCTGCTTTCCGAATGCTTTGTCGAGGCCTTTGGCGCGGCCGGCGAGGATCGATACCTCCGAGACCGAGAGGTTTTCCGGCAAGAATCCGTTCACGTACGAGAGCATGCGCGGATAGTCCTCGCGGCTCATGACGAATCGCGCGACGCCGACGAGCGGCATCAAGCGGGCCGGGTACGGCAGGGCCCGATCCACGCGCCGCGCGACCTCGAGGATCTGCTCGGCCATCGCGTACTGCACGAACTCGAGCACGTAGCCGCCGTAACCCTCGTCGAGGAAGATCCCCGCGTCCGGATACCGCGAAACGGCCGTGATCTCGCCCGACGCCCCGGTCTCGGCGACGATGGCCTTGGCGAGCGCGATGCAGTCGATGACGCGGTTCTCTTCGGTCTCGGGCATCCACGCCCAGAACTCGGGCTTTACGTAGGAGCTACCGACCCCCGATGTGGCTGCGAGATCGGTCAGGTTGTTGTCCTGCTCCCCCGCGGCGTACTTGTAGGAGAATCCATCGCTTCCGCTGATGTAACGGCCCATCGCGCGCTCCTCGTTCGGGGCCCAACGAATATCGAGAGGGGCGCGCGGCGTCAAGGTGGGGCCTTTGGGCGGGCGGGTTACCTTGACAGACAACAATCCGCCTATGTAGGGTGTCCCCCGACACGCTTGTGTCATGACTGGAGGGACGAGAAAGTGTTGCCTACGGTAGGATCCGACACGCTGAAGATTGCCTGGTACGCGGCGGAGGTCGGGGGAAGGACGCTCGGCGTCGCGGCGATGGAGAACGTCGTTCCGGAGGCCAAGCGCCGCGTGGCACTCGAGGAATCGGGGAACAAGGTCGTGGCGGCGGTCAAGCAGCTCGTGGGGGCGTACGTCGCGCGGATCGTGTTCGAATACGTCGACCAGCGCGTCGCGTTCGGCAGAGGGCGCGGCGTCGACCGTGGATTCGACGCGGTCATCGCGGCCTCGTCGGAGACGATTCGCACGTCGCTCCCCGATCGGAGCGCCTCCAATCCCGAATACCGCGCCATCTTCCCGCACGGCACCGAGGAGTACACCTCGCCCACGGTGAAGGAGGACGAGGAGCTCGCGATCGACCTCCGCAAAGCGATCCACGACTCCACGCTATCGGTCAAGACGGATGTCCTTGCGCTCCTCGACAAGGTCATTCCCATCGTCGGCCCGGTCGCGTCGGCGGTGCGGGAGGGGGAAAAGCAGGTGAACGCGCTGTTCCAGACGGAGCTCGCGGCGCGCAAGCTCGTCGTCGATACGTTGTGGGAGGAGCGGAAGGCCGTGGAGAACGCGCTCGGGCGCGGGGGCCGAGGTCTCGCTCGGTTCATTTATTTCGATTTTCGGAAGGGCCGCGAGAACGAGGTCGTGGAGGAGCCGGCGGCGCCTGCGGATACGGAAGAGCCCCCGAAGCCCTGAGCTACTTGGGGGGAAGCAGGGGAAGGAGGAAGGCAGTGATGGGTGCCATGAGAAAGATTTGCGCCCTCGCGCTGTGGGTGTGGGTCGTGACTGTGGCGGGCGGGGGCTGCTTCACGGAGGAGGCGGAGATGGGGCCTTGTGAGCGGAAGGCCATCGCTTGTCAAAATAGCTGCTACAAGATGGAGGCGAAGGGGCCGTGCTTCGCTTGTTGCAACGACAACGCATCGGCATGCAGGGCAGACGGTGGGTATAGTTTTTATAGCTGCCCCAACAAGGAATAATATCATGGACGGGCAGCGATCCCCGCTCGTGGGCTTCGTCCTGTTTCTCGCCCTGCTCGCTGGTTGCGAGGGGACACCGAGCAAGCCCTCGAAGAAGCCGAGGACGAACGACGCCGGACGCATCGTCGCGCGCGAAGAGTGCCAAATTCCAAGCACGAACTGTTACAAGGGCTGCTTCCAGCGTGACGAAACGCGCTATTGCCCTTCGTGCTGCTTCGAGGAGTTCATGCTCTGCGACGACGAGCAACCCTATGATTTCGAGCGGTGCAAGACCGCCGAGACGAGCCCGCCACTAACGCGTCCCCCGAGCAAGAAGTGAAGGACGCGCATTCGCGCATCGTCAAGGGCACGAACCGAGCGCCGATCGTGTCCTTGCGTATCGACAAGAGCGCGAAGGGCGTCGGGATCCTGCGCTGGTCGACCGGCGAGCACGCGATGGGAGGTCCGATCGTGTCCTTGGCACCTCGCAAGCTCGCGTGAGGAGCTCAGCGTGGTCTCTGGATGGTGCACCAGCACACCTAGAGACCCCGGATCGTACCCTTGCGGGTTGACAAGGGCGTGACCGGAGCCAGGTTCGTCGCCTGGTAAGAAAGCAAGCTCACGCAAGGGGTGCGGATCATGTCCTTGCAGGTCGACGAGCACTTGAGGGGCTTGGGGCGTCTGCCATAGGCTGGCGCGTCGTGGCGTGACGAGCGCCCATTTCGACCGACCCATGCCCATCAAAAAATCCGAGCTTTACGCGTCCATCTGGAAGTCCTGTGACGAGCTGCGCGGCGGCATGGACGCCTCGCAATACAAGGACTACGTCCTCGTGCTCTTGTTCGTGAAGTACGTATCGGACAAGTACGCCGGCCAGAAAGATCCGCTCGTCGACGTCCCCAAGGGCGGCAGCTTCGCGGATATGGTCGCGCTGAGGGGCGACAAAGAGATCGGCGACAAGATGAACAAGATCATCGCCAAGCTCGCGGAGGCGAACGAGCTCCGGGGCGTGATCGACGTCGCGGACTTCAATGACGCGGACAAGCTCGGCAAGGGGCAGGAGATGGTCGATCGCCTCTCCAAGCTCATCGCCATCTTCGACAAGCCGAGCCTCGATTTCCGCGGCAACCGTGCCGAAGGCGATGACCTCCTGGGTGACGCTTACGAATACCTGATGCGGCACTTCGCCACGGAGTCCGGCAAGAGCAAGGGGCAATTCTATACCCCGGCCGAGGTCTCCCGGGTCATGGCCAAGGTCATCGGCCTCGGCGCCGCCAAGTCACCCCGGCAGACCGTGTACGACCCCACGTGTGGCTCCGGATCGCTCCTCTTGAAGGCGCATGACGAGGCGCTCGGCGCGACTGGCTTCGATCTGGCTCTGTACGGCCAGGAGATGGACAACGCCACGCACGCCTTGGCGCGGATGAACATGATCCTCCACAACTGCCCCACGGCGGACATCTGGAAGGACAACACCCTCTCCACGCCCCATTTCAAGGACAAGAGCGGCAGCAGCCTCAAGACGTTCGATTTCGTGGTGGCGAACCCGCCGTTCTCGATGAAGGCCTGGAGCAACGGCTTCAAGGCGGCCGAGGACGAGTGGAAGCGGTTCCCTTATGGGCTGCCGCCGGACAAGAACGGCGACTACGCGTTCCTCTTGCACATGCTCGCTTCGCTGAACAGCACGGGCAAGGGGGCGATCATCCTTCCGCACGGGGTGCTCTTCCGCGGCGGCGCCGAGGCGAGCATCCGGCGCGAGATCGTGCGGCGGGGGTTCATCAAGGGCATCATCGGCCTGC
Organism: Polyangium sp. y55x31; assembly: GCF_029946505.1. Lineage (GTDB taxonomy): Bacteria > Myxococcota_A > Polyangia > Polyangiales > Polyangiaceae > Polyangium. Next base: position 129,096 of record NZ_JARZHG010000002.1, on the reverse strand, counting down.
CGCCGAACCTCTTCTACGGCACGGGCATCCCGGCTTGTATCGTCGTGCTGGACAAGGAGAACGCCGCGGCGCGCAAGGGCATCTTCATGGTGGACGCGTCCAAGGGGTTCCTGAAGGACGGCAACAAGAACCGCCTGCGGGCGCAGGACATCCACCGTATCGTCGACACCTTTACGCGCACGCTCGAGGTGCCGCGGTATGCCCGCATGGTGCCGCTCACCGAGATCGAGGCGAACGATTACAACTTGAATCTGCCGCGGTACATCGACAGCACCGAGCCGGAGGACCTGCAAGACATCGACGCGCACCTCCGGGGCGGGATCCCGAACCGGGACATCGATGCGCTCGACCGGTACTGGCAGGTCTTCCCCGGCGTGCGCGCGGCGCTGTTCAAGAAGGCGGAGCGCCGCGGGTACAGCCTGCTCCGCGTGGGGGTGGGCGAGGTCAAGGCGACCATCTTCGGCCATCCGGAGTTCGCGACGTTCAACGAGACGGTGACGACGCTGTTCAAGAAGTGGCGAAAGGCGAACACGCCGAAGCTCCAGGGGATCCGTGTCGGCGACAAGCCGAAGGCGCTGATCGGGGAGCTGTCCGAGTCGCTCCTGGAGACGTTCCGCGCGGCTCCGCTGATCGATGCTTACGACGTGTATCAGCACCTCCTGGACCAATGGGAAGAGAGCATGCAGGACGACGTGTACCAGCTCGTGCAAGCGGGCTGGACGGCGGTGGAGGGGGGGAAGCCCAATACGGATCTGATTCCGCAGCGGTTCGTGGTGGCACGTTCCTTCGTGAAGGAGCAGGTGGCCGTCGAGGCGCTGGAGGCCGCGCGGGATGCGGTGACGCGGCAGGTGGAGGAGATGGAGGAGGAGCACGGCGGCGAGGAGGGGCTTTTCGCGGAGGCGAAGACGGACAAGGGCAAGCTGACGAAGGCGAGCGTCAAAGCGCGGCTCGGGGATCTCACCTGGGACAAGGATGCGAAGGAGGAGCGCGAGGTGCTGGAGAAGTATCTCGCGCTGATCGATCAGCAGGCCGCCGCGAACAAGCGGGTGAAGGACGCCGAGAAGGCGCTGGAGGCGAAGGTCGCGGCGCAGTACGCGAAGCTCGGCGAGGCCGAGATCAAGGCGCTCGTGGTGGAGGACAAGTGGCTCGCGACGCTTTCGGCCTCCGTGCAGAGCGAGCTTGATCGGGTTTCGCAGGCGCTCACGGGCAGGGTCCGGGAGCTGGCGGAGCGGTACGAGAAGCCGCTGCCCAAGTTGACGGCGGAGGTAGAGACGCTTTCGGCGCGGGTGGAGGCCCACCTTGAGAAGATGGGGGCGGTGTGGAGCTGAAGGCGGGGTATAAGTTGACCGAGGTGGGGGTCATTCCGGAGGAGTGGGAGGTACGATGTCTGGCTGATGTCGTAATCTCTGGGCCTAGGAATGGCTACTCTGGGCGGGCTGGACGAGATGCGCGGGGTACGCCAACTCTGAAACTAAACGCTACATCATCCGGCCGACTGCTTCTCAATGATGAAACCGTCAAGCGGTTGGATGAAACCATCGAACCAGGGTCTGACTTGTTTCTTCAGCCTGGCGATCTCCTCATCCAACGCTCCAACACGTGGGATATTGTTGGGACCGCGGCTATTTTCGACGGACCAGGGGATACGTACGTATATCCGGACCTCATGATGCGGTTGCGATTGGCAGAGGATGCAACTGCTCAATGGGTTTGGAGGTATGCCAATAGCCCGAAAGGGAGGCGATTTTTCCTCGGGATTGCAGCGGGGTCTAGCGGGAGCATGCCCAAGATCAGTGGTGCAAGCTTGCGCCAGATGATGATTCCGCTGCCTCCTCCCACTGAACGAGGAGCCATCGCCGAGGCGCTGGGGGACGTGGATGCCTTGATCAGCGGTCTGGATCGGCTCATCGCCAAGAAACGCGACCTCAAACAGGCTGCCATGCAGCAGCTCCTCACCGGCAAGCAACGCCTTCCGGGGTTTCATGGGGAGTGGGAGATGAAGACGCTGGGCAGTCTTGGTGCTTGGCTTAGTGGTGGTACACCAAGCATGTCCATCGATAAGTATTGGTCTGGCGACATCCCTTGGGTAAGCCCGAAAGACATGAAGGTTGCGTTACTCCATGATACCATCGATCATGTGAGCAACAGTGCTCTGGGTAATGGGACTCGGCTCTTGCCGGAGGGAGCAATCCTGCTCGTCGTGCGAGGCATGATTCTCGCCCATTCATTGCCCGTGGCGCGCGCGATGCGACCCGTCGCGTTCAATCAAGATATGAAAGGCTTGGTCGTTGCTGCTGATGTCGACAGCAATTTTGTACTTTGGTGGTTGACGGCCAATGAATCACTGCTGCTCTCGAAGACTACAGAATCGACGCATGGCACGAAGCGCATGCCAACCGAGGCGTTGTTCGAGGTGAAAATCGCGCTGCCCGAACTCCCTGAGCAAACCGCCATCGCCGCCGTCCTCTCCGACATGGACGCCGAAATCTCCGCGCTGGAGCAGCGCCGCGACAAGGTTTCCGCCCTCAAGCAGGGCATGATGCAGGAGCTCTTGACCGGGAGGACGCGCCTCGTATGACCATCGGAGACCTCGAAAAGAAGACCCAGAAACGCGTCATCCGGCTCTTCGTCGACGAGCTTGGCTACGACTACCTCGGCGACCGCAGCGAGGCCGAGAACAGCAACATCGAGGAGGCCCACCTCGAACGATTCCTGTTCGCCTACCAGGAATACGACGACGAGCTCATCCGCCGCGCCGTGACCGAGCTCGTCAAGACCGCGGGCGACACGAGCCTCGCGCTCTACAACCGCAACCACGAGGTCTACAAGCTCCTGCGGTACGGCGTGCAGGTGAAGCCCGACGTCGGCGCCCCCAGCGAGACCGTCTGGCTCATCGACTGGAAGAACCCCGAGCGCAACCAGTTCGCCATCGCCGAGGAGGTCACCGTCAAGCCGGTGGATCCAAGGGCCCACACCAAACGGCCCGATCTGGTCCTCTACGTGAACGGCATCGCGCTCGGCGTGCTGGAGCTGAAACGCGCGAGCGTGTCCGTCGGCGAGGGCATCCGCCAGAACCTCGAAAACCAGAGGAAGGACTTCATCCAGCCGTTCTTTTCCACGATGCAACTCGTGATGGCCGGCAACGATACCGAGGGCCTACGTTACTGGACCACCGGAGGGGCCGAGAAGCTTTACCTCACGTGGAAGGAAGACGGCCCCGGGCGAAACCCGCTCGACAAGGCGCTCAGGCAGCTCTGCAACAAGGCGCGGTTCCTCGAGCTGATCCACGACTTCATCGCCTTCGATGCGGGTACGAAGAAGATATGCCGTCATAACCAGTATTTCGCCGTGCGCGCTGCGCAGGAGCGCGTGAAGCGTGACGAGGGCGGGATCATCTGGAACACGCAAGGGTCCGGCAAGAGCCTCGTCATGGTCTGGCTCGCCCGGTGGATCCGCGAGAACGTGCAGGACGCGCGGGTCCTCATCATCACGGACCGCACCGAGCTCGATGACCAGATCGAATCCGTGTTCAAGAGTGTCGGCGAGGACATTCACCGCACGAAGTCGGGCGCCGATCTCGTCGAGCAACTGAACACGAGCGAGCAATGGCTGCTCTGCTCGCTCATCCACAAGTTCGGCCGCAAGGAAGGCGGCGAGGATGTGGGCGACGTCGCGAGCTTCGTCGAGGAGGTCAAGCGCGCCCTGCCGCCGGGCTTCGAGCCCAAGGGCAAGATCCACGTCTTCGTGGACGAATGCCACCGCACGCAATCGGGCGATCTCCACAATGCGATGAAAGCCATCCTCCCTGGCGCCGTGTTCATCGGCTTCACGGGGACGCCGCTGCTCAAGACCGACAAGAAAAAGAGCATCGAGGTCTTCGGCGGCTACATCCACACGTACAAGTTCGACGAGGCGGTCCGGGACGGCGTCGTGCTCGATCTGCGGTACGAGGCCCGGGACATCGATCAGAACCTCACGTCGCCGGCCAAGATCGACCAGTGGTTCGAGGCCAAGACCCAGGGGCTCACGCCGCTCGCCAAGGCGCAGCTCAAATCGCGCTGGGGCACGATGCAGAAAGTGTTGTCGAGCCAGTCGCGTCTGCAAAAAATCGTGGCCGACATCTTGCTCGACGTGGAGCTGCGCGACCGACTGAAGAGCGGGCGCGGTAACGCGTTGCTCGTGGCGGGGAGCGTGTACGAGGCGTGCAAGCTCTACGAGCTGTTCGCCAGGGGGCCCCTCGCAGGCAAATGCGCCATTGTCACGTCGTACACGCCGAAGACGGCCGACATCAAGGGGGAGGAGTCCGGCGAGGGCGCGACGGACGCACTGGAGAAGTACTCCATCTACCGGCAGATGCTGGCGGACTGGTTCGACGAGCCGCCGGAGACGGCCATCAAAAAGGTCGAGGCATTTGAGAAGGCGGCCAAGAAGAGGTTCATCGAGGAGCCCGGGCAGCTCAAGCTCCTCATCGTCGTCGACAAGCTCCTGACCGGCTTCGACGCGCCGCCTGCCACGTACCTCTACATCGACAAGAAGATGCGCGATCACGGCCTGTTCCAGGCCATTTGCCGGGTCAACAGGCTCGACGGCGAGGACAAGGACTACGGCTACATCGTCGACTACAAGGACCTGTTCAAGAGCCTCGAAAACGCGGTGAACGATTACACCTCCGGCGCCCTCGACGGATACGACAAGGAAGACGTCGAGGGGCTCCTCGAAAACCGCCTCGTCAAGGGGAAGGAGCGGCTCGACCAGGCGCTGGAAGCGGTGCGTGCGCTTTGCGAGCCGGTCGAGCCGCCGAGAGATCAAGAGGCCTATTTCCATTACTTCTCCGCGACGGATCGCGACCCAGCCGGTCTCGCGAAAAACGAGCCGCAGCGGCTCGCGCTTTACAAGTTCGCGGCGGCGCTCGTGCGCGCCTATGCGAACCTCGCGAACGAGATGACGGAGGCCGGGTACAGCGATGCCGAGGCGCGGACGATCAAGAGGGAAGTGGACTTCTACGAGGATCTGCGCGCCGCGGTGAAGATCCACAGCGGTGACGCGATCGACCTGAAGCGATACGAGCCGGCCATGCGGCATCTCATCGACACGTACATCCGTGCCGAGGAGAGCGAGAAGGTGTCGGCGTTCGACGATCTCTCGCTGATCGACCTCATCGCCGCGCGGGGGGCGGAGGCGGTGAAGGCGCTTCCGAAGTCGTTCGGCAAGAAGACCGTTGCCGAGACCGTCGAGAACAACGTTCGCAAGCGCATTCTCGATCAGTCCGCCGTCAACCCCAAGTATTACGAAAAAATGTCGGAGCTTCTGGGAGCTCTGATCGAGCAGCGCAAGAAGGACGCGCTCAACTACGAGGAGTACCTGGCGAAGATCGTCGAGCTGACACGCAAGGTGAAGGACGGGCCGAGTGGCGCGGGGTACCCGAAGTCCCTCGATACCCAGGCGCTACGAGCGCTCTACGACAACCTCGGGCAGGACGAGGCGCTGGCGCTTCGGGTGGACGGGGCGGTCCGGGGGAGCCTGCAAGACGGGTGGCGCGACAACGCGATGAAGACACGAAGGGTGCGGTCGGCGATCAAGGCCGTCCTCGCCGACGACGAGGAGCGTACAGCGAAAACGCTGGAGCTGGTGAAGCAGCAGAATGAGTACTGAGAACCACGTCCTCACCGTGAGCGGCGTGCGGGTATCTGTGGTCCGGAAGGACATCAAGAATCTTCACCTCGGCGTGTATCCGCCCGATGGGCGGGTCCGCGTGGCGGCGCCTTCGGCCGTGTCCGACGCGGCTGTCCGGGTGGCGGTGATCAAGAACCTCGCCTGGATCAAGCGTCAGAGGTCCAGCTTCGAGGGGCAAAGCCGGCAGTCCTCGCGCGAGATGGTCAGCGGGGAGAGCCACTACTTCCTGGGCCGGCGCTATCGGCTTCGCGTTGTGGAGACCGAAGGGGCTGGGCGGATCGTGCTGCGGACCCGAACGATCCTCGAACTCCATGCACGCGCGGGCAGCGAGAGCGCGCAACGGGAGCGGATCCTAATGCGCTGGTACCGAGAGCAACTTCGCGAACTCGTGCGGCCCCTCCTCACGTCCTGGCAAAGGACGCTCGGCGTCGAGATCGCTGCGTGGGGCATCAAGCGAATGAAGACCCAATGGGGCGCCTGCAATGTGACGGCGCGCCGTATTTGGCTCAACCTGGAGCTGGCGAAGAAGCCGCTTTCGTGCATCGAGTACGTCGTCGTTCACGAACTCGTGCACCTGATCACGCGACACCACGGCGAGCGGTTCACGGCCCTGATGGACCGACACCTGCCGAAGTGGCGCTTCCTTCGCCAGGAGCTGAACGCCACGCCCCTCGCAGAGGAGGATTGGAAGCCGCTACCGGGGTGATCGGGAGGCGAGGCGCCCGGGAAGGCGCCGCCGCGCTGGCTCCCCCGCCGTACCACGCCCCTGCATGGTCCTTGGGCTCCCAGGGTAGGACCCTGGAACCCGCGCAGTGCCCGGCGATCGCGCGGCGGCGGATCGGCGAAATCGAGCGGCCACGTCCATCCGCGTCAAGCGAAGCCCGTCGGGCCGAGAACCGTCCGGCATCCGGCTTGCCCCGGGAGAGCTCATGCGGACCCATCACCCGCTCGGTGTGCAAAGCCGTCCGAGGCGCGCACGTTTCCGCTGGCGCAAGCCCTTCCGGGCCAATCGCGGAAAAGAGCGAAAGCTCGTGCCCCTCAGCCGCTTGATCCGGCCCGGCGTCGGCGTCCGGCGTTTCTTCAAGGATCTCTACAACGAGATCCGCGAGGACCAGGTCTCGACGGGCGCGGCTGCGCTGGCGTATTTCCTGATGTTGTCGATCTTTCCCGCTGCCATTTTCGTCCTGAGTCTCTTGCCCTATTTGCCCATTCCTGGGCTCGAGACGGCGATCATGGATCTCCTGCGGGAGGCGATGCCGACGCAGGCGGCGGAGCTCTTCACGACCACGGTGGATCGGGTGCTCTCCGAGCGGCGCGGCGGGCTGCTTTCGGTGGGCTTTTTGGGCGCGCTCTGGGCTGCGTCGAACGGGCTCAACGCGATCATCGGGCAGCTCAACGTGACCTATGACGTGAAGGAGACGCGGCCTTTCTGGAAGACACGCGGGATGTCGGTGCTGCTCGTCCTGCTCTTCGGCGCGCTCGTCGTGACCGCGTTCGGGCTCATCGTATTCGGCGGGATCCTGCAGCGCGAGGTGGCCGAGATCATCGGCTGGAGCGGCGCGCTCTTGAAGCTCTTCTCCGCATTCCGGTGGATGGTGATCCTGGGCTTCTTGCTGACGGCCTTCGCCGTCGTCTATTACTTCGGGCCAAACGTGGAGCAAAGCTTCCGGTTCATCACGCCAGGCGCCGTCCTCGGCGTCGCCGTGCTCGTCCTGGCCGCCCTCGGTTTCCGGTTTTACGTGGAAAACTTTGGGAAATACGAGGCGACGTACGGGAGCCTCGGCGCGGTGATCGTGCTCCTGTTATGGCTCTACGTAGCCGGACTCGTGATCTTGCTCGGCTCCGAGGTGAACTCGCTGCTCGAACATTACTCGGCGGGCGGAAAGCGAAAAGGCGAGCGGCAACTACCGTCGAATCCCTGACGAGGCTTTGCCCCACCCTCACGCTTTGATGATCAACATCGTCGCCAGTCTCGACGCGGCCCGTTGCAAAAACCGCGCATCGCGCGGGTTTTGCATCACCGGTCCAGGCCGTGCCTGGTCCGGGTCCAGGGGTGGACAACCCCTGGTCGGGGTCCGGGGTGAAACCCCGGCTCGGCTCACCGCCGCCCGGACCAGCGGACGACGGGGCCGGCGCCGCGGCTGCCGCCGAGGCTCGTGGCGCCGCGGCGTTTGCGCCAGTCGCCGGAGAGGATGCGCCTTCGGCCTGCGGATTGGTCGGGGGCGACGGCGTAGCTTTGTGCTTCGCGGCCGTCGGCGAGTTGGATGGGGATGCGTTGGTTCAGGACGGGGTGACCGCGGAAGACGTCGAGGGTGGCGAGGGCTTGTGGTTCGAGGGCGTAGAGCTCGCCTGAGACGGAGACTCTGCCGCCTGGTACGAGGGCGCCTGTGGTTCCGAGGTCGACGAGATCGTAGGCTGCGGCGGTCGTCGCTGGGCCGAGGGGGCGTGCGGCGGCAAGGCGTGTGTGGAGCTCTTCGCCTTGCATCAGGCTGTCGCACACGAAGAGTATGATCTCGCGGTTCGTCGGCGTCGCGGCCATGGCTGGGACGATAAACGACGGGGGTCGAAACGCAAAGCGCGTCGCGCTCAGAACGGGAGGAACCGGGACAAACGCGTGGCCAGGGCGAGCGAGAGATCTGGGGAGAGGCGCGTGGCGAGGTCGAGGATGCGGTAGTCGGTGCCGAGCACGACGCGTGCTGCGTTTGCCTGGATGCCCTCGAGACATCGCTCGGCGACTTGGTTCGGGTCGAGCCCGCGCGAGGCGAGGAACTGGGCTTCGGCGCTGCGTTGCGTTTCGCTCGTGACGCGGCCGGCTTGGATGATGTTCGTGTCGACGGGACCTGGGAAGAGCAGGGTGACGCCGACGGGGTTTTCTGGGGGCGAGGCCGAGGCGAGCTCGATGCGCAAGGACTCGGAGAATGCGCGGACGGCGGCCTTCGTGGCGGAGTATGCGCTCTTGCCGGGGAGGCCGAGCCATGCGAAGGAGCTCGTCACGTTGACGATGTGTGCTTCGGGCTCGCGGCGCAGCGCGGGCAGGAATGCGCGGCAACCGTGGACGACGCCCCAGAAGTTCACGGAGACGATCCAGTCCACGTCCTCCAGCGGTGTGGCCTCGAAGGGGCCTGCCACGGAGACGCCGGCGTTGTTCACGAGCAGGTTCACGTGGCCGTGTGCGGCGAGGATCTCGTCGGGGAGCGCGAGCATGCGGCTGCGATCGGCCACGTCCCGGACATGGGCCGTCGCGCGGCTGCCGGAGGCGGTGAGCTCGGCGGCGAGCTTCTCGACTGCGGGATCCTTGTCCACGAGTGCGACGTGGGCCCCGTGGCGGACGAGGGCGCGCGTGATCGACAGGCCGATTCCGCTGGCTGCGCCGGTGACGACGGCGACCTTGCCTCGAAATTCTCGGATGGGCATGGGCATCGATACCACGAGGCGGCGGCGAGCCGGCGCGTGACGCGTCCCGGGCGGGATACGTGCGAGGCAGAGGCTCGGCGCCTTGCCCTGCAGGGGGCGGCAAACTAGGCTGCGCCGCGCCATGTCGCCCGAACCTGTCTTCCGTCGCCCGAGCGCCGCGGGCCCCTTGCCACGCCGGGCGCGCTTCGCCTCCGCCGCGCTGGTCCTCGCCGCCTCCGGCCTCGTTGGCCTCGGAGGCTGCTTCTCGGTCGCCGACGGCTTGCCGCCGCCGATCGACACGTTCTACTACCCGACGGGCCTCGTGGTTTCGCCCGGACGAACCGCGCTCTACGTGGCGAACTCCGATTTCGATCTGCAATACAACGGCGGCACGGTCCTCGCGCTCGACCTCGCGAAGCTCCGGGCCGACACGGACAAACTCCGGCAGGCCATCATCGACGCTGCCGCGAGCCCCGCGTCGAGCGGCGATCCGACGGCCGAGGCGTGCCGCACGCTCGGCGTCGGGCGCAACGACAACACCACGCTCTACCCGGGGCCCTGCGCGCCCGTCGAGCTCTCTGCGTACCGGCAGGGCGGGAAGGCCGTGACGATCGGCGCCTTCGCCACCGACGCGGTGATCGCCGTGAAGCCGAACCCGTGCGCGGATGGCCGCGGCGCGCGCCTCTTCGTGCCGGTGCGCGGTGATCCCTCGGTGACGTACTTCGACATCACCGACGACCGCGAGATCACGTGCGACGGCGCGCCGCTGCCTGCCGAATCGGCCTGCGGCGGCACGATCTGCCTCGAGTGCGGGGCGACGTCCTCGGGCGGGCGATGCTCGCGTGACTTCCTCGTCGGCCGTGATCCCTCGGACAGCCAGCGCGATCTCACGTTGCCCGTCGAGCCCTTCGGCATCGCGGTGGACGACCGCGGCGAGTCGATCGTCGTCGTGCACCAGACCGAGCAGACGGCGAGCCTCATCGTGAACCGCTGGGCGAGCGAGCCTGCGCTCGAGCACTACCTCACGGGCTTGCCGCCGGGGCCGACGGACGTCGCGGCGATCCCGATCGCGCGGCTCATCGAGGAGAACCGGGGCACGATCGACTACACGCCCGCGTTCGGCGTGAGCTACCGATCGTCGGCGGTGTTCGACGTGCTGCGGTACAACGACGACGGCGGATCGAGCCCGGCCCGGCCGTTCATCACGCGCAGCGCGTCGGTGCGCATCGGGACGACGGCGAGCTCGACGGACTCGCGTGGGGTCGCGATCGACGGGACGGAGCGGCGGGCGTGCGAGGACGCGTGCCCGACCGGCGCGGTGCGAAACAGTTGCCTCCGGGCCTGCGCCGAGGACAACCCGCTCGGCGTCTACATGGCGAACCGCGCGCCCGCGGCGCTCGTGATCGGGCAGATCGAGACGAAGTTCACCGAGCGTGAAGGGCCGAACGGCCCGGAGGTGACCGGCGCGTTCGAGGAGGTCTCGTTCCACGACGCGGTGCCGCTCGCGTTCGGCTCGTCACGCGTGAAGATGGGCCGGGTGATCGGGCAGGATGGCCTTCCGGCGTGGCGCGTCTTCGCCGTGGCCTACGATTCGGCCTTCGTCTTCTCGTACGATCCGGTCTCGCGGCGCGTGGACAACGTCATCAAGACGGGCCGCGGCCCGCACGCCCTCGCCTTCGACACGGAGCGCGTGCGGGACGAGGCGGGGAATCTGGTCCTCGACGCACAGGGCAACCCCATCTGGTACTCGACGATGTACGTAGCCCATTTCACGGATTCCTACGTCGGCGTCGTGGACCTCGACATGCGGAATCACGCCACGTTCGGGGCCATGTACATGACGCTCGGCAAACCGGTGCCGCCCAAGGAGTCACAATGAAGCGGCGTATTTTCTCTTCGTTCGGCGGCCTCACGCTCGCCGCGCTCGGTTTGCCCCTCGTGCTCGTCGTCTCCGCCGGTGGATGCCAGACGCAGACGGTGGCGTCGGAGGTCCGCGCCCTCGAGCGATCGGGCCGCGTCTCGTTCCTCTGCCTCGGCGCCCCGGGCCTCGGGACCACGCCGGCCTTGCCGTTCGAGCGATGCGGCGGCACGCGGTTCGCGACGCCCGACGATTTCGCGGTGTCGAACGGGGTGACGACGCAGCCGCACCTCTACGCGCTCGTGACGCAGACGACGCGCGGCGAGGTGGCCGTGATCGACATGAACACGAAGGTCGACTCCGTGCTCGACTCGAACCCGCGCGTGCCCGGCGCGAACTTCTTGCCGATCGGCGCGCAGCCCGTCGACATCGCGAGCACGAGCGGCAGCACGGCGGCGTTCGTGGGCGTCGCCGAGCCCGGCCGCGAGGGGATTTTCGCGCTCGCCGCGAAGGACCTCCGCGTCTGCAGCACGTGCGCGCCGAAGACGCTGTCGAGCTGGCCCGCCTGCGCGCTGCCGGGCGCGCCCGGCGAGATGCTCGTCGTCTACGATCCGAAGAACGACGCGGGCGAGGTCCGCGCGCACTGCGACGACACCACGTATTCGAAGCCGCGGGATCCGGAGCCCGATGGGGCAGGCGGTTTCCTCGTCGACCTCACGCAGGAGGGCCTCGGTCGGCCCAAGCTCGTCGTGACGATCCCCGATCTCGGCGCGCTCGCCGTGATCGACGCGCAGGCGCTCTTCGACGTGGAGCGCGAGGCCGACGGCACGCCTCGCAAGGATCCGGAGACGGGCGAGCTCGTCTACGTGCACCCGCCGGGCTCGTGGAAGGAGTGCCCCATCGATCGCTGGGTCCCGCTCACGGTGGACCTGCCCGTGCAGAGCCCGCCCGCGCCTCCGCCGACGGGCGCCGCGTGCGTCGCGCCCCCCGTGACGGCGCCCGCGCCCGCCCAGGACTACGAAGCACGCCCCGCGGGGATCACGCTCTCCGAGAAACGGCTCTTCGTCGGCGATCTCGACGCGCCCGTCGTCCACGTGCTCGACATGAAGACGCCGTGCGAGCCGATCGAGCGGGAGCCGCTGCTGCCGACGTCGCTGCGCGAGCCGAACCGGGTCGTGACCACGAGCCAGCTCGCCGCGTCGCCGACGCTCGCGGGCTCGCTCGATCGGTTCCTCTACGCGGTCGACGATCTCGACGGCAGCGTGATGGTCTTCGACATCGCCGAGGACGCGACCTCGCGCAGGCCCGTCACGCGGCCGCACCCCGAGTGGACGCCCGCGCAGGCGCCCGATCGCGTGGAGTTCGGCGTCCCTGTGCAGGATCTCGTGATCATCGAGCGTGACAACCCGGCGCCCATCCCGAACACGGGCGTGGCCCCGGAGGGCGTCCGTTGCAGTCCGGATCCGGATCTCACGGTCTGCACCGCGTCGTCGACCTCGTGTGATCCCGAGACGCTCTACCGGACGAGCGGGACCTACGAGAGCGGCGCAGGCCCGACGCGCATGCGCGGGGCGTTCGCGTACGTGGTGCTCGGCACGGGGCAGATCGCGGTCGTCGACATCGACGATTACGACGCGCTTTGCCGCGCGCCGACGCGGTACACGTATCTTTATGGCTGCCCGCCGCCCGGCGCGCCCGCGGATCTCGGCGGGGAAGAGGTGCTCGCGAGCACGGGCGAGATCTCGTGCAACATCGTCGTGCCGCACACGCCGCGCAGCGCGAACTACATGCGGACGTCGGAGCGGACGGGGCAGAACCAGCCCGGCCTCTCGGGTTTCCCCTTGCTTTACAACAACCAGGGGACGCTCCAATCGACGTTCGACGAGAACGGGCCGATCATTCGCGCGACGGTGCCGGTTCCCCCGAATGCGAACCAGACGATACCGCCCGAGCATTTCACGCTCGCCGTGGGCGGGACGATCCGGGTGATCGATCAAAAAACGGGGCTCACGACGAACGCCGGGGATCCCGAGCACACGGTCGCGATGAATTTCGAGGATCCGCGCGCCCAGTCGACGAGCCAGTCATTCACGATCACCTACGAGGGCGCGTTGCCGGGGTTTGCCGGGAAAGCCGGGCGGCTCGATCTCACGGGCGGCCCGACGGCGAAGCTCTCCGACGCCGCGAGCCGGTTCTGCGATCAAGGCGTGCTCGGGCAACGCGCCTGGGAGGAGATCCTCGCGAGCGAGGGCGACGCGAACGCCGCGGCGAAAGCGAAGGCCTTCGCCGATTACGTGCAAATCGCCTCGAACATCCCCGAGGAGGACGACCTCCACTGGACGAGCCCGGAGACACAAGGGGTCTGCACGTACCAGCAATGCAAATCGACGTTCGGCCCGGCCGAGCTCCCGCGCGAGGCACGCGACCTCACGATCGTCGAGGCTTATCAGGATCACCTGGAGCTCGGCGCGTCACGCGGCGGAGCGTCGCCGGAGCTCATCGAATGCTGCTTCCCCACGCTGGTCGGTTTCAACGTCCGCGTGGGCGGGCAATGGTCGGTCATCGGAGATGCCTCGGGCTTCTTGCACCACGTGATCGCCGCCCCGGAGAGCGCCGGCGCCACGCAGCTCGGCGCCTGCCGCAATTCGTGTGATCCGACGCTCGCGCGGTTCAACGGCCGCGTGCGCGCCGCGCCGCACGGGGAAGTGGTGAAGGACGGCGACATCCTCGCCTTCATCAATCCCTTCTTCCGGATGGCCATCAACGATCCAGCGCCGGGGAGCGAATTCGACGCGAACCCGAATTCAGCCACGATCAACGGCCCCCCGCGCGACACCTTCTTCCAGTTCGCGACGCAAGGCAACTTCCGCCCCCTCCTCCTGAACCTCGCCTCGTCCACGACCGAGATCCAGCCCCAGGCAGTCACGTTCGTGCCCTCGACCGGCGAGCTCGCCATCACCGACGGGTCGCTCGAAGGCCTCATTCTCCTCTCGGCGAGCCGTCTGGACATTACGCGGCAATATTACTGAGCTGCTGCGTGGCGCCGGGGTTTCACCCCGGACCCCGACCAGGGGTTGTCCACCCCTGGACCCGGACCAGCGCCAGCGCTGGACCTCAGGTGGAAAAACTGCGCTCCGCGCAGTTTTTCCAGCGGGCCGATGGCAAGACCGTAGAGGTGCGTTTCGAGCTGAACCGTCAGCGCGACCGTCTTCTTTGGCAGGTACGTCGCCGGTCTTGACCGGGCCGTTCGATGAACTGCGCATCGCGCAGTTCATCGACCCCGAGTCCAGCGCTTGCGCTGGTCCGGGGTGAAGGGGGCGGACAGCCCCCTTCTGGGGTGCGGGGCAAAGCCCCGCGCATCCTGAACACCTGTCGAGGTTCGAGGTTTTTCCGAGGCGCCCTGGACAAACGAAGGGGACCTACTGGGCAAACCATGGTAAGGGGGGGCCGTGCAAGTGCGCGGCAGCAGTAGCGGCAAGAAGCTCACCCCTGTGATGCGGCAGTATGAGGAGGCCAAGGCTGCCCATCCCGACGCAATCTTGTTTTTCAGGATGGGGGATTTCTACGAGATGTTCCGGGAGGATGCCGTCATTGCGGCGCGCCTCCTCGACATCGCCCTCACGAGCCGGAACAAGGGGAATCCCGACGAAGAGCCCATGGCCGGTGTGCCTCACCACGCGGCTGCCGGATACGTTGCTCGCTTGCTCGCCTTTGGGCACAAGGTGGCCATCTGCGAGCAGATGGCTGATCCCTCCACGGTGAAGGGGATCGTGCCGCGGCAGGTCGTTCGCGTGATCACGCCGGGGCTCGTGACGGATACGGAGCAGCTCGACGCGCGGGCAAACCACTACCTCGTCGCTGTGGACACCGAGTCTGGTAATGCGGAGCGTGGGATTGCGCTGCTCGATCTTTCGACGGGAGAGCTTTCGGCCGGGATCATTCCTGATCTTGCTTCGCTGCTCGCGGAGCTTGCCCGGTGTGATCCGCGGGAGGTGCTCGTTGGCGGGGGGCTCGATCCGGATGTGAAGAAGGGCGCTGGGCTCGCGGCGCCTCGTGCGGTGTTGCGGGATGACGAGCCGCTCGAGGATGGAGACGTGGCGGCCACGATCGATGGGTCGGTGGCGGAGCCGATTGCGGCGGAGGCGGCTTCGACCTTGCCGATTGCGGCGCGGCGGGCGGCGGCGCGGGCGCTCCGGTTTGCGCACAAGTGTACGCCGGGGAGTCCTTTGCCTGTGCGGAGGATTGCGCCGTACGACCCGACGGGGGCGATGCGGATCGATGAGACCGCGCAGGTGCACCTCGAGCTTGTGCGAGGGGCGGACGGGTCGCGGAAGGGGACGCTGCTCGAGACGGTGGACGCGACGGTGACGCCGGCGGGGGCGCGGCTCCTCAGGCGACGGCTGCTTGCGCCGCTGCTCGACGTGGCGGCGATTCGACGGCGGCTCGATGAGGTCCAGGCGTTCGTGGAGAACCCGCGGGCGCGTGGCGAGCTTCGGGAGGCGCTCGGCAGGGTGGGGGATCTCGAGCGGCTCAGCGTGCGCGCGGTGCTGCGTGAGGCGACGCCGAAGGATCTCGGTGCGCTCAGGGATGGTCTCCTCGCGGCTCCGGCGGCGGTCGCGGCGACGCGGTCGATCGTGGATACCGATGGCGAAGCGCGCGAACTCTTCGGCGCGGAGGTGGACACGCTGCCCGAGATTGCGGCGAAGCTCGCGGCGGCCCTCGTGGATCGGCCGCCGGCGCTCGCGCGGGAGGGCGGGTTCGTCCGCGAGGAGTACGACGCAGAGCTTGCCACGCAACGCAGGCTCGCGCGCGGCGGCGCCGAGGAGATGACGAAGCTCGAAGCGGAGCTGCGTGAGAAGACGGGCGCGGGCTCGCTCCGCATCCGCTACACGCGCGTGTTCGGCTGGTACATCGAGGTGACGAAGACGCACCTCGGCAAGGTGCCGCCGGACTTCCGGCGCAAGCAGACGGTGGCCGGCGGCGAGCGCTTCACGAGTGATCGTCTCGACGAGCTGGCGGACGGGCTGGAGAATGCCGAGTCGCGCGCGCTCGCGCGGGAGACCGACATCTTCGAAGGGCTCGTGCGCCTCGTCGCGGAGAACGCGGAGCGGATCCGCAGGCTCGCGCGGACGCTCGCGTCGTGGGACGTGGCCGCGGCGCTCGCGGACGTGGCGCATCGGCAGGACTACGTGCGGCCCGTGGTCGACATGGGCGAGGCGCTCGTGATCGAGAGCGGGCGGCATCCCGTGGTGGAGCGCCTCGCCGCAGCGGGTCGCTTCGTGCCGAACGACACGATGCTCGATCTCGGCGGCGAGCGTCTCTGGCTGCTCACGGGCCCGAACATGGCAGGCAAGTCGACGTTGATGCGCCAGGTCGCGCTCATCACGATCCTCGCGCAGGCGGGGAGCTTCGTCCCTGCGCAGGCCGCGCGGATCGGGCTCGTCGATCGGGTGCTCTCGCGCGTCGGCGCGAGCGACAACGTGGCGCGCGGCGAGAGCACGTTCATGGTCGAGATGCGCGAGACCGCGACGATCCTGCGCGACGCGACGCGGCGCTCGCTCGTGATCCTCGACGAGATCGGTCGTGGCACGAGCACGTACGACGGGCTCGCGATCGCGTGGGCCGTGGCCGAGCACCTCTACGACGCGGTCGGCTGCCGCGCGATGTTCGCCACGCACTACCACGAGCTGACGGAGCTCGCGCAGCATGGGTCCGGCGTGGCGAACTGGTCGGTCTCGGCGCGCGAGCATGGCGGCGACGTCGTCTTCCTGCACAAGCTCGTCAAAGGGCCGGCGAGCCGCAGCTACGGCGTCGCGGTCGCCAGGCTCGCGGGCCTGCCCGAGCCGGTGCTCGCGCGCGCCAAGGCGATCCTCTCGACGCTCGAAGCGGGCGCGCCGCTGCCCTCGGGCAAACACGCGACGATGCGCGGACGCACCCGGCAAGGCGGGGTGCAGCTCGACCTGTTCGCGAAGGCGAAACCCGACACGGATGCGGCCGCGCCCGTCCTCGAAACGCTGCGCGCCGTGGAGATCGAGCGTTTGACGCCGCTCGACGCGCTCACGTTCGTCGCGCGCCTGAAGTCGCTCCTGCCCTCCTGAACACGCCGAAAACGGCTGCGGGAAAAAGCAAGCGATCCGGCTCTGCGAGCGCTCGTGGACCTGCGCATCCGCACCTGGGACGTGTGCTTACCGTCCATCTTGCGCGGGGAAACGTTGAGGACGGTCCTGATCCGAGCCGGGCAAGGTGCCGATGCACTTTTCGGGTGATTCCTGACGGGGAGCGTGCAGAAATGACCTGCTGCCCCGATCATGACGCCTCCGAATTTCAACGAAGGATTGTCCCGGGACCCCCTCCCGACGCTCGACGCTCCGTTCCCCGGCCCTACGGTGGATCAGGGAGCTCCGTACGTGCCGGGCCTTTGGCTCGAGGGCGTCGTGGCCGAAGGCGGCATGGGGCTCGTGTACGCTGCCCGCGAGATCGCCTCGGGCAAGCGCGTGGCGCTGAAGACGCTGCGGGCCTGCTTCGCGAACGACGAAGGGGCGCGGGCCCGGTTCGAGCGGGAGATCTCCTTCACGCGTCGGGTCGTGCACCCGAACGTGGCGCCGGTGCTCGGTCACGGGCACATGAGCGACGGGCGGCCGTACTACTTGATGGAGCTTTACCGAGGCCGGACGCTCGGGGCCGTCGTGCGGGAGGACGGGCCGCTCTCGATCGGGCGCGCGCTCGAGATCACGGACCGGATCCTGGCCGGGCTCGAGGCCGTGCACGCGGCGGGGATCGTGCACCGGGATCTCACGCCGGAGAACGTCCTGCTCACCGAGGGGCCCGCGGGCGAGACGCGCGTGCTCCTGCTCGACTTCGGCTTCGCCCACGAGCCGGGCGTGGACACGGGGGACGGGGTGACGGCGGACAGCCGCGGCGCGCTCGTAGGGACGATCCGGTTCATGTCGCCCGAGCAAGTGACGCGCGGCCGCGCGATCACGGCGCAGAGTGATCTGTTCGCGACGGCTCTCCTGCTCTACTACGCCGTGTCGGGGAAGCTGCCTTTCCGAGGGGAAGGGGACCTCGACGTGGCGGTGGCGACGGTGCGCAAAGCGCCGGTGCCGCTGCGCGCGGAGAACCGGAGCGTGCCGCGCGCGCTCGACGTCCTCCTGTCGCGCGCGCTGGCGAAACACCCGGACGCGCGGTTCTCGGGCGCCGCAGAAATGCGACGCGCGCTCTCCGAGATGAGGCGCCCGCGCGCGAAGGTCGCCGGGGTGGCCGCGGCGCTCGCAGGGTAGGAGATCACCCGCCACGTGGCGCCGGCGCGGCATCGAGCACGCCGTGCGCGCCCGCCCTGGGCCCGCTCCTTGCCATAGACGGCCGCGCTGCGCGGCTTTCGCTCATGGTTTCCGCCCGCGGGAGCGGAGACCGCCGCCGCAGCGACAGGCTTGGAGGAGAGGGCTGATGGATGCACTCGATCTGTTGGAGCAACAGCACCGTGACGTCTGCGCGCTGCTGTCGCGGCTCGCGGAGGCGTCGCCGGTCGGCGTGGGGAGCGAGGAGGCGTTCTACGCCGCGCTGCGCGCCGTCGAGGCGCACGTCCGCGTCGAGGAGGCGTACGTCTACATCGCGTGCGCGAGCAGGCTCGGCGACGACACGAAGGTGCGCGAGGCGCGCGAAGAGCACACGCGCATCCTCGACGCCGCGCGCGTCGCGCTCACGATGCCGCGCACGGGGCCGCAGTTCGCGGCGATGATCGCGGCGCTGCGCGAGCGCTTCGAGAAGCACGCGGACGTCGAGGAAGACGTGGTGTTCCCGAAGCTCAAGCGTAGCCTCACGGACGAGGAGCTCGACGTGCTCGGCGAGGAGATCGAGCGCTCGTACAACCGGCTGCTCGCGGGCGCGGGCGACACGCGCACGACGTACACGCGTCCCTCGGAGGAGGACGACGAGGAAGACGCGTCCCGGGCGGAGCCGCGGATGCGTCGAGGCGCGCGTCGTCCGGCGCCGCGCGGGGCGATCTGACGCGGCGCGAAGATCCTTGGTGCAGCAACGAATGCGGCCCGGCTACACGGCGACCGGGCCGCCGAAGGCGCCGAAGAAGCGCGCGAACCAGACGGCGATCATGGCGACCGCGAGCACGATCGAGCCGAGGGTGACGAAACGCGTCTGCTGAAACGCGAACGTGTACCAGCGGCCGTGGCGCACGTAGTTGTAGCTTCCTTGCAGCGCGAGGAGCGCGACGATGGGGACGATGGGGATCACGAGCGGGTGGAAGTGGACGGCCTCGCGGAGGTCGCCGGTGGCGAGGGCGAGGGCGGCGCGCGTGAGGCCGCAGCCGGGGCAGGGGTGGCGCGTGATGAGCGCGAACGGGCAGAGGGGGAAACGCACCGCGACCGCGACGCCCAGAACTGCGCCGACGGCGGCGAGGCGCGCGGCGCGACCGAGCGCGGATCCTTTCGGACGAGGGGGCGCGGAAGGATGCGCGACGGGGTAGGGGTGCGGGGCGTGTGGAACGGGGACCGGGGCGGCGATGGGTTTGTCCAAGCGTCGCCCCGGTTCGTCCTGGTCGATCAGTCTGCCGCGTTCGGATCCCAGACCTGGTTCAGGTCCTTCGCCAGCGCGTAGGGGAAGAGGAAGATGTACATCACGAGGCTCTGCGACTGCGGGTTGCGCGAGCCGGCCGCCTGCTTCGCCCGCGTCACGATCTCGGGCAGCTTCAGGATCATGAGCAGGTTCAGGATCGGGACGAAGAGGTGCCACGTCTGGAGCGACTCGTCCTTCGTGTAGGCCTTGAGCTCGTTCAGCATGCCGTAGCCGCCGAACAGGTGGTACATGCCGCAGCAGAAGAGCGTGCCGAGCAGCGCGGTCGTCGGGTTGCGCGTCGTTCCACGCATGCCGCCCATGCCGCCGCCCGGAGCGCCCATCATGGCGCCGCCCATGCCCATCGGAGCGCCCATCGCGCCGCCGGGGTACTGGCCAGGGGCCACCATCGCGCCGCCTTGAGGCGCGCCGTACGCGCCGCCGGGAGGCGCGCCGTAGCCGCCGGGAGCGCCCATCGCGCCCGGATCACCCGGAGGCGGGCCGTAGGCGCCGCCAGGCGGAGGAGCGCCGTAACCGCCCGCGGGGGGCGGAGGAGCGCCATAACCGCCCGCGGGAGGCGGAGGAGCGCCGTAACCGCCCGCGGGAGGCGGAGGAGCGCCGTAACCGCCCGCGGGAGGCGGAGGAGCGCCGTAGCCGCCTGCAGGCGAGCCGCCCATGGGTCCGCCGGGCGGGGGCGCGCCGAAGCCGCCGCCGGGGGGCGGGCCTGCGGGGGCCGGGAACGCGCCGGGCGACGGGATCCCGGGCGGGTTCGGCGAGGGAGGCGTGAAGTTCGGGATCTGATCGATCGCGATCGTGCTCCCGAGCCCGCCCTGCGGCTCGTATCCGCCGGCCGCCGGATATCCGGGCGGGGGCGGGGGCGCGGCCGGCGGCGGGGCGGCCGTCGGGCCGAGGCCCGCGGGCGGCACGCCGATCACCGTGCCCGCGAGGCCTTGATCCCCCAGCGTCGGGCCGGCGGGCGGCATGCCTGGCGGCGGCGGCGCGGCGGCCGGCATGGGCGGAGCCATCGGCGGCGGCGGCGCCGGCGGCGGCATGGCCCCCGCGGGCGGCGTGGGGGGCTGCTGGCTCATCAGCATCGTCCCCTTGAACTTCGGCGCGGCGGCTCCTTTCAGGTTGAAGCCGCACTTCGTGCACGTCGTCGCCGTCTCCGAGTTTTGTGTCCCACAATTCGGACAGAACACGAACCACCTCCCGAGGCGCTCTGCGTCATTCGAACGGTTGCGAAGGGCGCGAGGCGGCGGGCAGCGTAGAGGAGGTTCGCCCCACTTCTCAAGCACAACGCAAGGGGGCATCAGAGATCGATCGGACGCGCGCGTGCGCGCTTGCGAGCGAGCAAACCCGCGCGGACCCGGCGGTGCTCTCGGGCGCATGAAACGGAGCCGCTGCGAGGTGGGCGCGGGCCTCACGCGTCGCCAAGAAAAAGAGAAAGATTCGGCATGGCGAACGGCGCGCCTTGACACAACCGGGGGTCGCTCACTAGCGTGCGCGCGCCTGCAGAAGGGGCCCGAGCGAAACGCGGGCGAAACCCTTCGGGCGGCTCGCTCTCCTTCCAGTCTGGCTCGTGGCCCGACGGAGGGGCTCGAAGTCGAGCACGAGGACACGTGCTCGCTTGCCGCCGCCTCGATCCACCCCTAGCCCTGCTGGCGAACGAACATGACGAAGTTCGCACTGTCTCCCGACCGCGAGAAGCACGTCGAAGAAATCCTCTCGCGTTACCCGAACCGCCAGGCGGCCTGCATCCCCGTCCTCCATCTCTGCCAAGAGCAGAATGGGTGGATCTCCGACGAAGTCGTCGAATGGGTGGCGGCTCGGCTGGGCCTATCGGCCGCGCACGTGAAGGGCGTGGTGACGTTCTACACGCTCTTCAACAAGGAGCCCGTGGGCAAGCACCAGGTCTGGGTCTGCCGGACCTTGAGCTGCGCGCTCCGCGGCGCGGATGACATCCTCCACCACTGCGAGAAGCGCCTCGGTATCCACGTCGGGCAGACGACGAAGGACGGGAAGGTGACCTTGCGGACGGCGGAGTGTCTCGCCTCGTGCGGCACTGCGCCGATGATCCAGGTCGACAAGGACTACTACGAGAACCTCACCACGGCCGAGGTCGATCGGATCCTCGACCGCCTCATCAAGTGACCCATGCTGCGACAAACGACGTATCTGACGAAGCGGTATGGCGTCCCCGAGGGGTGGACGCTCCCCGTGTACGAGCGTGACGGGGGCTATCAACAGGCCAAGCGCGCGCTCTCGATGCCCCGGGAGGCCCTCGTCGAGGAGATGAAGGCCGCGAACATCCGCGGGCGTGGCGGCGCCGGCTTCCCGATGGGCGTGAAGTGGAGCTTCATGCCGTGGCCTCCGAAGCCGGAGAAGCCGCACTACCTCGTCATCAACGCCGACGAGGGCGAGCCCGGGACCTTCAAGGACCGGACGATCATGGAGCTCGATCCGCACGCGGTGGTGGAGGGCTGCATCATCGGCTGCTTCGGCATCGGCGCGCACGCGGCGTACATCTACGTCCGCGACGAGCTGCACCTGTCGAAGGCGCGCCTCTGGGGCGCGATCAAGGAGGCGCGCGAGAAGGGCTACCTCGGCGCGAAGCCCTTCGGGATCGACTACCCCGTCGAGGTCTACGTCCACACGGGCGCCGGCGCGTACATCTGCGGCGAAGAGACGAGCCTCTTGAACTCGCTCGAAGGCAAGCGCGGCGAGCCGCGGCTCAAGCCCCCGTTCCCGGCGCAGGCCGGCGCGTTCGGCATGCCGACGACCGTGAACAACCTCGAGACGATCGCGGCGGTGCCCGTGGCGCTGGCGATGGGCGGCGACGCCTTCTCGAAGCTGTCGGACCTGCACGATCAGAAGGACGGCGGCTGCCGGCTCTACGGCGTCTCGGGCCACGTGAACAAGCCCGGCGTCTTCGAGGCGTGCGTGGGCCTGACGCTGCGCGAGCTCATCTACGATCTCGGCGGCGGCGTGAAGGGCGGCGAGCTGCTCGGCGTGATCCCCGGCGGTTCGTCCTGTCCGATCCTGCGCCCCGACGAGACGGTGAACGCGCCGGATCCGAAGTCGCCGCTGCACCGCTGGCACGGCAAGAACGTGCTCGACGTGCCGATGGGCGTGGAGACGTACCGCGCGCTCGGGACGATGCTCGGCACGTGCTGCGCGATCGTGCTGAACAAGAACACGGACATCGTGCTCGCGATGCACAACCTGATGCGGTTCTACCGCCACGAGTCCTGCGGCCAGTGCACGCCATGCCGCGAAGGCAGCGCGTGGCTCTTCCGCATCCTCGATCGGATGGTCCACGGCGAGGCCACGATGGAGGAGCTCGATCGGCTCCACGAGATCGCCGACAACATCATGGGCAACACGATCTGCGCGTTCGGCGAGGGCACGGCGATGCCCGCGCTCGGCTTCTTGCGCAAGTACCGCAAGGAGTTCGAGGAGCACGTGCGCACGAAGGGCAAATCCGGGACGGGGAGGCTCGCGCTGTGAACAAAGTCGAACTGGCGTACTTCGGCCTCTGCTCGCTCATCGCGCTCCTCGGCGCGGTCGTGACCGTGGGCGCGAAGAACCCGATCCGCGGGGCGATGGGCCTCCTCTCGACGATCATCGGGATCGCGGGTCTCTACCTGATGCTGGCCGCCGAGTTCCTCGCGGCGATCCAGCTCCTCGTGTACGCGGGCGCGGTCGTGATCCTCTTCCTGTTCGTGATCATGCTCCTCGGCCCGTCGGCGCAGTCGAAGCGTGACGCGCGGGGCGCGGTGGCGCGTTACGTGGGCGCCGCGGCGCTCCTCGTGAGCGGCCTCGGCGCGATGGCGCTCGTGATGCGCACGAAGTCGGTCACGCCGACGGCGCTGCCGGCCGTGCCGCCGCAGTTCGGCACGATCGAGTCGATCGGGCACGAGCTCTTCTCGACGGCGCTCGTGCCGTTCGAGCTCTCGGGCGCGCTGCTCCTCGTGGCCGTCATCGGCGCGGTCGCGGTCGCGCGCGGCAAGCAGGTGGATCCCACGCTCTTGCCCGCGGCGGACGCGAAGTCGAGCCAGACGTCCGCACCCACCGCAGGCCAGACCAAGGAGGCGAGGTCGTGACCGTCCCGCTCGAGTACTTCGTGATCGTGGCCGCCGCGCTCTTCATGACGGGCGCGGTGGGCTTCTTGATCCGACGCAACCTGCTCGTGCTCCTCATGAGCATCGAGCTGATGTTGAACGCCGTGAACCTCACGCTGGTCGCTTTCAACCGCCAGTACGTGGGGGGCCACGCCGGGCAGATCTTCACCTTCTTCATCATCGCCATCGCCGCGGCGGAGGCCGCCGTCGGCTTGGCCATCGTCCTCGCGTTCTTCCGCCTCCGCAGCACGGTGCGCTCGGACGACGCCGATCTCTTGAGGAACTAGCGTGGAAGCCCTCAAAGCTCAGTTTCCCGCAACGAACTTCACGCTATTAGCGGTCGTCCTCGCCCTGCCGCTCATCGGCGCCTTCGTGAACGGCGTCTTTGGCAAGCGGCTCGGCAAGGCCGGCGTCCGCCTGATGGCCCTCTCGGCCCTCGGCGGCTCGTTCATCGCGGCGCTCGCCACCTTCCTCCTCCTGCCGAAGGGGGAGGGCGGCGGCACGCTCGCTTGGACCGCCTGGCGCTGGTTCTCGTTGAACGGGCGGATGGGGCAGACGATCCCCATCGATGTCGCCTTCAGCGTCGACGCGATGAGCGCGACGATGATGCTGGTGGTCACCGGCGTCGGGTTCCTGATCCACCTGTACTCGAGCGAGTACATGATCAAGGACCCGGGCTACCACCGGTTCTTCGCGTACTTGAACCTCTTCTGTTTCGCCATGTTGACGCTCGTCATGGCGGACAACATGGCCGTGCTCTTCGTCGGCTGGGAGGGCGTCGGCCTCTGCAGCTACCTCCTCATCGGCTTCTGGTTCGGCGAGGAGAAGAACGCGACCGCGGGCAAGAAGGCGTTCATCGTCAACCGCATCGGCGACTTCGGTCTGCTCGTGGCGATGGCGATCCTGCTCTACTACACGGGATCGCTGCGCTTCGCGGAGATCAACGCGAACGCGCGGAACCTGCTCGATCCGGTCACGATCTGGCCGTTCGGCAACCTCCCGATCGAGTCGCAGTGGGACGCGGCGAACCCGAGCGCGAACGCGCTTTACAAGGCGATCGTGCACCTGTTCCTGCCCGAGAAGGGCATCCAGGTCTACGCGTCGACGCTCGTGGGCCTCGCGATGTTCCTCGGCGCTGCCGGCAAGAGCGCGCAGATCCCGCTCTACGTGTGGCTCCCGGACGCGATGGCGGGTCCCACGCCGGTCTCCGCGCTCATCCACGCGGCCACCATGGTCACGGCGGGCGTCTACCTCGTCGCGCGCACGTCGGCGGTGTTCCTGATGTCGCCGGCCGCGATGGCGACGGTGGCGGTGCTCGGCTGCGCCACGGCGATCTTCGCCGCGTCGATCGGCCTGTTCCAGCACGACCTGAAGAAGGTGCTCGCCTACTCCACGGTGAGCCAGCTCGGGTTCATGTTCATCGGCGTCGGCGTGGGCGCGTTCGCCGCGGGCTTCTTCCACGTCTTCACGCACGCGTTCTTCAAGGCCTGCCTCTTCCTCGGCGCCGGCTCGGTGATCCACGCGATGCACGCGCGGATCCACGACACGGACAAGTCGCAGGACATCCGCAACATGGGCGGCCTGAAGAAGTACATGCCCATCACGCGGTGGACGTTCCTGCTCTCGTGCTTCGCGATCGCCGGCGCGCCTCCGCTCGCGGGCTTCTGGTCGAAGGACGAGATCCTCTGGCGGGCGTTCTCCACGAAGATCGTCGCGCCGGAGGTCGGCCGCCTGGAGCCGCTCTGGACGTGGCCCTCGTGGCTCGGCCAGACGATCTACTGGGTCGGCGTCGTCGCCGCGACGATGACGGCGTTCTACATGTTCCGCGCCTACTTCCTCACGTTCCACGGCGAGTTCCGCGGATGGAAGGTCGTCGCGGGCTGGAAGGAGCCGAAGCACGCGCACGGCCATGACGATCATGGCCACGACGATCACCACGACCACCACGACGACGGCACGCCGCTCGAGGGGCCGAAGCCCCACGAGTCGCCGCTCGCGATGACGCTCCCGCTCATGGTGCTCGCGGCGTTCGCGGTCTTCGCCGGCTTCCTGATGGCGGAGCCCATCCACTTCGAGCCGCTCGGGCACATCCTCGCGCCGGTCTTCACGCGTGCGCACGACGCCGTCGTGCTGCGCGGCGAGGGCGTCGAGAAGCTCATGTGGCCGATGATGGGCCCCGGCGTGGCGGCCTTCCTCGCCGGCACGGGCGCGGCGATGGTCGTCTACCTGAACAAGGGCGGCGCGCCGGAGGAGGCGTTCAAGAAGGCGGCGCCGGGCCTCTACAAGCTCATCTACGACAAGTGGCGGATCGACGAGCTCTACGACGCCGTGGTCGTCGGGATGGTGGACGCGCTCGCGGACATCTTCACGACCGCGGACAAGTGGCTCATCGACGGCGTCCTCGCGAAGCTCACGGCGGCGATCGTCGCGTTCTTCGGGACGGTCCTCCGCACGTTCCAGACCGGCCGCGTGCAGGTGTACGGCGCCGCGATGGCCATCGGTCTCGCGGGCGTGGGCTTCTTCCTGGTCCGCCCGCACGCCGACGCGACGGTCGACGATTCGAAGCTCCGCTCGGCTGGCGAGGTGGTCATCTCGGCGGCGCCCGGCCCCGGGTATGAGTACCGCTGGGAGGGCACGGGGACGGAGCAGAAGGACTTCGGCCCGCTGCGCGAGGTCCGCATCAACGTCAATCCCGGGGAGACGAAGGACGTCAAGCTGCACGTGCGCAACGCGTTCGCGCAGGAGGCGACCCACTCGTTCGCGATCACGCGGCCTGGCCGCGGCTTCCCGTCCTCGGCGGCGCCCGTCCCGGTCGTGCCGGGCGGCGTGGTGCCGGCGGGCGGCGGTAGCATTCCTGCGAAGGACATCCCCGGGCTCATCAACCCGCGAGGCGCACAATGAGCCCGCTCGATCTCGTGTTTCAGTACTGGCCTGCGATCGGCGCGGGCATCCTCGGCGCGCTCGTCCCGCGGGGCGACGCGTCGACGAAGCAGCGCGCCGGCCTCGGCCTCATCGCGGCCCTCACCACGCTCTTCGTGATCTGGCTCTGGCCGACCGAAGGCGGGGCGCAGGCGGCGCAGGCTGCGGAGGCCGCGGGCGAGTGGCCGCATCTGCTCAACCTGCTCATCGCGCTGCCCATCGTGGGCGCGGCGGCGGTTCTGTTCATCCCGCGCCAGATGCTCTCGGTGCTCCGCGGCTTCACCTACCTGGTGCTCGGCATCGGGTTCGTCGCGTCGCTCTGGCTGCTCACCGTCCCGATGACCGCGGGCTGGCACTTCCAGTACATCAAGGACTGGATGCCCTCGCTCGGCATCCGCTACCACGTCGCGATCGACGGCATCAGCCTGTGGCTCGTGCTCCTCACGACGTTCGTCACGCCGATCGCGGCGTACGCGTCGTTCGGCTCGATCAAGACGCGCATCAAGGAGTTCTGCTTCGCGCTCCTGCTCCTGCAGGGCGGGATGATCGGCGCGTTCCTCGCGCTCGATCTCTTCCTGTTCTACGTGTTCTGGGAGCTGATGCTCGTCCCGATGTTCATGATGATCGGCGTCTGGGGTGGCGCGGATCGTGTGAAGGCGGCGATCAAGTTCTTCCTCTACACGATGGCCGGCTCGGTGCTGATGCTGGCCGCGATCATCTACCTCGTCTGGACGCACCAGAAGCTCACGGGTGACTTCACGTTCGACTACCTCGCGCTCTCGCGCGTGGTGCTGTCGAAGAACGCGCAGATCATCTGCTTCTGGGCCTTCTCGCTGGCGTTCTTCATCAAGGTGCCGATGTGGCCGGTGCACACGTGGCTGCCGGACGCGCACGTGCAGGCGCCGACGGGCGGCTCGGTGATCCTGGCCGCCGTGATGCTGAAGCTCGGCACCTACGCGTACATGCGCTTCTCGATGGGGCTCTTCCCGGGGCCCGCCTCGAACCTGTCGGCGAACCTGGCGGGCGTGGCGATCCTGGGCGGCATCCTCTACGGCGCGCTCGTCGCGTGGAAGCAGCGCGACGTGAAGCGCCTCGTCGCGTACTCGTCGGTCGCGCACCTCGGCTTCGTCATGCTGGGGCTCTTCAGCGCGACGCCGACGGGCATGCAGGGCGCGGTGCTCCAGATGGTCAACCACGGCGTGTCGACGGGCGCGCTCTTCCTCCTCGTCGGCGTCATCTACGACAGGCGCCACACGCGCGAGGTGGACGAGTTCGGCGGGCTCGCGAAGGTGATGCCGATCTACGCGGTCGTCTTCCTGATCGTGACGTTCGCGTCGGTCGGCGTTCCCGGGACGAACGGGTTCGTCGGCGAGTTCCTCGTCATCATGGGCACGTTCCTCTCCGAGCGGCTCGGCAAGTTCGCCGGGATCCACACGGTGGGCGCGGCGGCCGGCGTGATCCTCGCGGCGGTCTACATGCTCTACGTGGTCCAGAAGATGTTCTTCGGGCCGCTCACGAACCCGAAGAACAAGCACCTGCCCGATCTCACGGTGCGCGAGTCGCTCGCGCTCGCGCCGCTCGTGCTGATGATCTTCGTCATCGGGTTCTTCCCCTCGATCTTCCTCGATCGGATGAAGGAGTCGATCCTGCTCCAGCACAACCAGTACAAGGTCGTTTCGGGCCAGGCGATCCTGTTCGCGGACGAGCGGGACGCGAAGCTCTTGCCCGAGGACACGTTCTCGCCGGCGTTCCTGAAGGGCATGCCCAAGAAGGAGAAGCCCGCGGAGCCCCCGGCGGGCGCCGAGGGCTCGCAGGCGGCGCTCGGTGGTGAAGGGAAGGTGGCGCAGTGAATTCGGGGCTCTTCCTCGGTCTGTCGCCGCTGCTCGTCGTCAGCCTCGGCGGCCTGCTCCTGATGGTGGCGGAGGCGTTCTCGAAGCGCCGCGTCGACGAGACATCGGACGATCGTGACGCCGGTCCCTCGTCGGAGCTCTCGCTCGGCACGGCCGTCACGCTGCTCGCGGGTGCGGTCTTCGCCGCGGCGATCTGGTTCGTGGGTCCGGAGAAGCTCGAGGGCGCGTCGTCGGTCGCGCCCTGGGTGATCGTCGACCGCTTCACCCTGTTCTTCTCGTTCGTGCTTTGCCTCGGCGGCGCGCTCGCCGCGCTTCTCGCGGGCGGCTACCTGCCGGAGCATCGGCTCGATCGCGGCGAGTTCTACCCGCTCATCATCTTCTCGACCGTCGGCGCGATGATCCTCGCTTCGGCGGGTGATCTGCTCTCGCTCTTCCTCGGGCTCGAGACGATGTCGCTCGGCGTGTACGCGATGGTCGGCTTCCGCCGCGCCTCGCTGCGCAGCACCGAGGCCGCGGTGAAGTACTTCCTGCTCGGGTCGTTCGCGGCCGCGCTCCTGCTCTACGGCGGGGCGCTGCTCTACGGCGCGACGGGGCACACGGATCTCGCGGGCATTCGCGAGGCGATCGCGAACATGCAGCCGGGCAAGGGCTCGAACTTCGCGCTCGTGATCACGGCGGCGGTGCTCATCATCGTGGGCCTCGCGTTCAAGGTGAGCGCGGTGCCGTTCCACATGTGGACGCCGGACGCCTACGAGGGCGCGCCGACGCCGACCACGACGTACATGGCCGTGGCCGTGAAGTGCGCGGCGTTCGCCACGATGCTCCGCGTGCTCATCGGCGCGTTCGGCGAGGGCGGGCTCGAGTCGTGGGCGGCGGGCTGGCCTCCGGTCGTGGCCCTGCTCGCGGTGCTCACGATGACGGTGGCGAACCTCGTCGCGGGCCAGCAGGAGTCGGTCAAGCGTATGCTCGCGTATTCGAGCATCGCGCACGCGGGGTACGTGCTCGTGGGCGTCGTCGCGACGATGCGCGCGGGCGGCGACGCGCAGGGCAGCGTGATGTTCTACCTGCTCACGTACACCGTCTCGACCGTCGGCGCGTTCGGCGCGCTCATCCTGATGGGCAGCCGCGGCGCGGAGGCGGTGAGCTACGAGGATCTCGCGGGCGTGGGCAAGCGGCACCCGGCCGCGGGCTTCGCGTTCTCGCTCTTCCTGCTCTCGCTCGCGGGCGTGCCTCCGACGGCGGGCTTCTTCGGCAAGCTCTACATCGTCAAGGCGTCGATCGGCGCGGGGCTCTACCCGCTCGCGATCATCCTGCTGCTGAACAGCGTGATCTCCGCGTATTACTACCTGCGCGTGATGGTCTACATGTACATGCGCGAGCCCGCGCCCGGCGCGCCCATCGCGAAGCCGATGCGTTCGGGTTATGTCGCGACGGCGCTCGTCGTCGCCGGCGTGCTCGTCCTCGTCCTCGGCCTGTGGCCGACGACGTCGCTGCAGATCGCGGTCGAGGCGGCCCTCGCCACGCGCTGACGGAGCGGGCCTTCGGGCTCGCTCCGCGTTCCTCGCTCCCCCTACAATGAACTCCTTGCCCCGGCGACGGCTGTGCCGCAGCATCGCCGGGGGTATGGCAACGAGGTTGACATGATCCGACAACTCGGTTGGCAGGGTTTGCGGCGAACTCCCTCGAAACGGCTGCGATCCGGCGCGGCGCAGGGCTTGCCCCCGTCCGGGGCGATGAACCGAACGTCGATGTCCTGGCTCCTGGTGGTCCCCTGTGTCGCCGCGCTGGGCTGTCAGAACCAGCCTACGGGGGCCGATGCGAAGCCCACGACCACGCAGGCGGCGGCGCCTGGATCCGGCGCGCCGCAGGCCTCGGCGGCGGCGCCCGCGCCGAAGGGGCCGATTCCGAACGGCATCGGGCGCCCCGACGCGGACATCGCGAAGGTCGTCAACCCGAAGGGGGAAGCGCCGTACGCGGGCCCGAAGGCAACGGTGCGCGGCACGGTGCGCATCAAGGGCGACGCGCCGCCCGCGACGAGCTTCTCGTTCCCCGCGGGCAAATGCGGCGAGGCCGCGGCGACGTACGGAAAGCTCTTCCGCGTGGGGCTCGAGGGCGCGGCGGCCGACGTGCTCGTCGCGGTGACGGGCTATAGCGGGTTCGTCCCGGCACGCGAAGAGGCCGCGAAGATCACCATCCACGGCTGCGCTTTCGGGCGCCGCACGATGGCGCTCACGTACGGGCAACGCATCGAGGTCGCGAACATCGACAAGATCGAGAGCTACATGCCGTACGTCGACGGCGCGCCCAAGAAGGCGGTGCTCGTGGCCGTGCCGGGCGGCGCGCCGGTGAAGCTCTACGCGTTCGAGCCTGGGCACTACATGCTGCGCGACGAGCTGCCGAACCCGTTCCTCACGGCGGACGTCTACGTGCTCGCGTACGCGACGCACGCGGTCACGGGCCTCGATGGGCAGTACGAGATCCCCGGCGTCCCTGTGGGCGAGGTGCGCGTGAGTGCGTTCCTTCCGTCGATCGACAAGGTCGTCGAGCAGCGCGTCACGCTGAAGGAAGGCGACAACACGATCGATCTGAACCTCGAGTTCGACGCGAAGAAGGACGACCCCGAGGTGAAGAAGAAGGCCGCGGCGGAGAAGAAGGCCACGGACGAGAAGGGTTCTCCGGACAAGGGCGAGAAGAAGTAGCGCTACTCGCCCTTGCCCGACGGTTCGAGGAGAGCACGCACGCGCTTGCGGGCGGCTTCGAGCAGCGGATCGGGCGAGGGTGCGTCAGGGGAAACGAAGTCCGTGCCGGCGAAGGCGCGCGCGGCGTCGCGGCCCGCGCGCCGGCCGAGCAGGTCGGTGAAGAGCAGACGCGCGAGCGGGGAGGGCGCCACGGTGGGCGTGTCCTTCGGAGCGTCGAGCGCGGATGCGAGCAGGGCCGTGTCGCCCGCGAGATCCGCGGCGACGGCGAGGGCGATGCGCGCGGAGCTCGACGAGGGATCGGCGCCGAGGACGAGCTCGGCCTGGTCACGCGCGAGGCGCGGGAGGCCGAGCGCCGCGGCACGAACGGCGAGCTCGGGCGCGGGGAGGCGCGCGCGACGAGCAGCCTTTCGGGCGGCAGCGAGGTCGCCGGATCGGAGGGCCGCGTCGACCTCGGCGAGCGGGGCGAGCGCGGGCACCTCGGAGGCGATCCGATCGGCGAGGCGAGGCGCGCGCTGTCGCAAGGCGCGGGCTGCTCGCTCGGCGGTCACCGCGTCGTGGCGGCGCAAGGCGAGCTCGTAACGAGCGAGCCAGCCTTGCACGGAGGTCGGTCGCTCGATGACGAGCGCGTCGAGCGTGCGTTCGGCCTCGGCGACGCGACCCGCACGTTCGAGAAGCGAGGCGTAGAGCAGGACGGCCTCGTCTTGCTCCGAATCGAGGGCGACGGCGCGCGCGGCGTGCTGCAGCGCCTCGGCGACGCGCCCGCTGTCGGCGGCGCAGCGCGCGCGGGCGCGGGCGAGGGGCTCGTAGGTCGGGTCGAGCTCCTCGGCGCGGGTGAAGGCTTCGCCGGCGGAGGCGCGCGCGTCGGGGCTCGCGCAGGAAGCCGCGCCGAGACGCGTCCAGACCTCGACGCTCTTCTCGTCGTGCTCCGTCGCGCCTCTGTAGAGCATGATCGCGAGCGGCAGATCGCCGTGCGCCTCGGCCTCCGCGCCGCGCGCGTAATACGCGTACGCCTCGTACGAGATGAAACGTCCCTTCGTGGGCACGCCGTCGATCACGCGGATCACCGTCGGATCACCGCAGCCCGACGCGAGGCCGAGCAGCGTGATCACGGCGGCGACGATCGCAGCCGAGCCGCGGCGTCGGCTCATGCCCACCTCGCGATCACTTCGAGCAGCCGATCGTTCTCTTCACGTGTCCCGATCGTGATGCGCAGGCGGTTCGCGAGGCGCCCGCCGCGCGCATGAAAACTCCGCACGAGGATCTTGCTCGCCGCGAGCCCCTCGAAGACGTCCTTCGCGGGACGTTTCGTTTCGACCCAAAGGAAATTCGCGTCGCTCGGGGAGACCCCGAAGCCGAGCCGCGCAAGCTCACGACCGAGCCTCTCGCGCTCCGCCACCACGTGCGCGACGACGTGATCGATCTCGGCGCGGAGCTCGCGCAGGACGAGCGTGGCGGCGCGCTGCGAGGGCGCGGGGACGTTGTAGGGCTGTCGCACCTTGTCGACCTCGCGGACGAGCTCGGCCGACCCCACGAGCCAGCCGACCCGCAGCGCCGCGAAGCCGATCTTCGAGATCGTGCCGAGCATCGCGACGTTCGGGTAGGCGTGGCGGAGGTGCGCGATGCTCCCGGGCGCGAACGCGACGTAGGCCTCGTCGAGCACGACGAGCGCATCTTCGGTGGCCTCGATCACGGCGCGGATCCGATCCTCCGACATGCGGTTTCCGGTCGGATTGTTCGGCGTCGCGAGGAAAACGATGTTCGGCTCTCCGGCCTCGATCGCCGCGCGCATCGCCGGGACGTCGAGATCCCAGCGCTCATCGAGGGGCACGTCGAGGACACGCATCCCGCGGGCCGCCGCGCTGAGCCGGTACATGACGAACGTGGGCGACGGCGTGAGGATCGTCGCCGCATCGGCGCCCGCGCGCGGCTGCGAGAGCGCGGTCAAAAGGAGCGCGATCACCTCGTCGGAGCCCGTGCCGACGAGGATCTCGTCCGGCGTCGCGCCCACGTGCGCGGCGATCGCCGCGCAGAGCTCGCTCGCCCGCGGATCTGGATATCGCTCGAGCCCGCCCGCCGCGAGCGCCTGCGCCACGGCGGCATGCGCGTCCGGCGAGAGCAGCGGCGGGGCCTCGTTGCCGTCGAGCCGGATCTCGTAGTCGCCCGCGTGCGGGACGTACGCGGCGAGGTCCGCGAGCTCGGGGCGGAGGAGGTGGGCGAAGCGGGGCGCGGTCATGCGAGGCACCTCGGGATCCACGCGTCGGCGCGAATCAGCGCGGCAGCTTAGCCTCTCCCGCGCCGGGTGGCTCGCAGGGCTCGGATCCGTTCGTCGTTCGGGCACTCCGCTCCGAGGGCCCGCCCGTCGCCCGGTGATGCAGGGCCATGTGGCCGCGCTGGATCCCTTCGGTCGAGAGCGCGCGCAGGGCCGAGAGGTTCGTCGCGAGGCCCGTGGCCGCCGCGACGGCGGCGAGCTCTGCCGCGGACGTCACGCGGAGCAAGGCGAGCGCGAGGCGGGCGCCTGGGTGCGCGCGGAGAGCGCCGCCGACGATGCCGAGCGCGAGCGGAAGCGCAAGCTCTCCTTCGAGGACCCGCTCGTCGTCCGTGAGGCGCCAGGTGGCGAGCGGGCGGTAGCTGCCCTCGCGCGCCGCGTATGCATGGGCGCCGGCCTCGACCGCGCGCCAGTCGTTGCCCGTCGCGAGCACGACGGCGTCGACGCCGTTCATGATGCCCTTGTTGTGCGTGACGGCGCGGTAGACGTCGCGCTCGGCGAACGCCGAGGCCTGCGCGATCCCGCGGGCCGCGTCGAGCCCGGACACGCGCGCGCTCGCGAGCTCCTCGACGGGCAACCGAACACGCACGCGGGCGACCCGCTCGTCGCAGTAGTTCGAGAGGATGCGCAGGCCGAGCGTCCCACATGCGAGCTCGGCGACCCGCGGTCCCACGGCTTCGGCGACGGTGTTCACGAGGTTCGCGCCCATCGCATCGAGGCAATCGACGTGCACGTGGACGACGATCATGCCGCCGCCGAGATCACGCACGGAGGTGCGGCGCGCGCCGCCGCCGCGGGCGACGAGGTTCCCGATCGCCTGGTTCGCTCGCGCGACGAGCTCTCCGTTCACGCCCTCGATCCGCGTGAGCGCTCCTTTCGGATCCGCGACGTCGTGCACCTCGATCTGCGCGACGACGATCGACGGATCGATCTCCGCGACGAACCCGCCGGCCTTGCGCGCGCGCTTGGCGGCGTGCGAGGCCGCGGCGATGACGCTCGGCTCTTCGATCGCCATGGGCACGAGGTAGTCCTTGCCGTTGACGCGCACGCCCGGCGCGACGCCGAACGGCAGGGCCAGCGTGCCGAGCGCGTTCTCGACCATCGCGTCGGCGGTCGACTCGTCGAGGCCGCCCGATCGAAGCGCGTGTTCGAGCTCCGTGGGCGAGAGGCCGACGAGGCGCGCGACCTCGGCGCGTCGCTCGGGGATGGAGAAATGGCGCAACGAGGGAAGGGGAAGGGGAGGGTCACTGTGCATGGTCGCTCGGGAGGGATAACGCGCCTCCATGCGCATGTTCCGTGGAGACTCCGCGCAGCGAGGATGATGAGGCGCGGGAGGATCGGTGGGGGAGGTCGCGGCGGCTCGCTCGGGTCGTTCAACCGACGGAGAGCCCGGGCGGGCCGATCCGCGTGTCGAGCGGGTCGAGGTTTCGTGCGGCCGCGCGTGCGCGGAAGGCTGCGGATGAAGGCGCGCGGCCGACCCACAGCGCGATGTCGCCGCCGCCGGCGCCGCTTGGTCCGAAGCTCGCGCCTTCCGCCTGCGCGAAGGGGCGGAGCTCGGCCACGTCGTCCACCACGATGGGAGCGGAGGCGGCACGACCGAGCTCGGCGAGAGCGTCGATCTGCGCTGCGATCGCTTGCACGAACCCGGCGGCATCCTGCGCTTCGAGCGCGGCTTGCGCGCCGTCTGCGATCTCGTCGAGCAGGTGCCGATACGTCGCCGGATCCGTCGTGCGGAGGGCCTGAACCTTCTCGACGAGCGCGCCCGTCGAGGCTGCCGTGGGGCACGCGAACACTTCGAGGACCACGCCTTCGGGCAGGTTGAACGGCATCACATCGAGCGCGTGATCGGGAGCGAGCCGGCACGCGACGATCCCACCGAACACGCTCGACGCGACGTCGATGCCACTGCCGCGCGGTTGTGCTTTTCGGTGCGCGGCGAGCGCGAGCGGAAAGACGGCCTTCCGCAGCGCGGCCTCGTCCCTGATCGCCCCTGCGAGCGCCGCGCCGATCGAGGCAACCAGGATCGCCGCGCTCGATCCGAGCCCGAGCTTGCGCGTCGTGCCGTCGGGCATCGGCGCGCGCAACGCCGACGCGTCGAACGCGGGCGCAGCTTCGAGGACACCGGCGTCGATCGCCGCGCGCACCTCCTCCGTCACGAGCTCGCTCGTCCGGCTCGCATCCGCCGTCACGTACCGATCGACGGCTGCGACGAGCGCAGGCGCACCTTCGAGGACGGCATACGCCCCCGAGACGACGATCTTTCCAGGCGCCCGCGCGATCACGTTCGATCCAGAATCCGCGCGCCCTCGCCGGGCGACGTCACGATCGTGCGTTTGACGCCCGGCACCTCCGCGAGCGCGGCCGTCACGCGAGGCTCGTCCTCCGGCGTCGTCAGAACTTTTACGTGAGGCCCGGCGTCGATCGTCGCGTACGCGAGGAGCCCGCGCGCCCGGAGCCTCCGCACCTCTTCGAGCGCCTCCACCGTGCCGCCGTTCCAGTAGAGCAGGCCCGGCCGTGCCGCGATGCTCGTCGCGTGCATGGCGAGCGCGCTCTCCTCGGCGGCGACGCCGAGCGCTTCGAGATCCCGACGCAAGATGGCGTCGCGCACGCGGGCGCAGAGCGCGGGCGCGGACTCGACCCACGCCGGAAAGTATGGGCTCGTACGAACCGTGTGCTCCATGCCGTTCGTCGAGCTCACGGCCTTCGGGCCTTCCCGCGTCACCGCCACGACGATGCGCATCGGCAGGTGCTCCGGCGGCGCGACCGGCACCGCCGCGAGATCACCCTCGCCGGGGCTGCCCACCGGCAGCTCCACGAACCCGCCGAACGCCGAGCGCGCTGCCGACACCGAGATCCGCCGCGCGAGATCACTCACCCGCGTCGGAGCCGTATCGAGCCCCGCCGCGCTGAGCGCCGCGAGTGCGAGCGCCGAGAAGCCCGACGCGCTCGACGCGAGCCCCGAGGCCGTGGGGAAATCGTTGCTGCTCTCGACGCGAGCACGCTCCGTGATCCCCGACGCGCCACGCACCCGATCGAGGAGTTTTACCACACGGCCATGCGCGACCTCGTCGGCCGGCGCGCCGCCGAGCAGGAACGTGTCCTCCGCGAGCGCCGGATCGAACGTGACGGTCGTCGTCGTGGCCATGCCCGCGAGCGTCACCGAGAGGCTCGGGACCGCGGGCTGGTTCACCCCGTCCGCTCGTTTGCCCCAGTATTTCGCCAGCGCGATGTTCGGATGCGCCGTCGCCTTCGCAGCGCGTATCGTCACGACAAACCTCCTTCGGCGCCTTGCGTCTCCGCGCGCCTGCCCGCGCCGATCCGCGCGCAAAACCCTTCGTAGTGGCCCTCGGCGCTCCGCCAGGCGTCGAGGATCCGCGCGGCGCTCTCGGCCTCGCGTTCTTCGTCTCTCGTGCCGTCGCTCCGGAACGAGGGCGGCACGAGCGCGATCACGCACCCGCCTCCGCCGCCGCCCGTGAGCTTCGCGCCGAGCGCGCCCGCGGACCGCGCGAGCCCGCAGAGCTCCTCGATCTCGCTCGTCGAGACGAACAGGCCGGAGAGCACGAGCTGGTTCATGTTCATGAGATCGCCGAGCGCGCGCATGTCGCCGGCCTCGATGGCGAGCACCGCGTTGCCCACGATCGACGTCACGGCGTCGATGGATCGCTTCACGAGCGCGGGATCCTTCGCGTGTTGCGAGGCGATGAGCTCGACCGTCGTCTTCGTCGACGACGGCTGTCCCGTGGACCCCACGCAGAGCACGAGATCCTGGCGCGGCGTGATCGAACGCGCGCCCTCGGCCCGCGTGAAGCGAAAGATGCCGCCTCGGGCCGCGGCCGTCGCGTCGATCCCGGAGGGGTTGCCGTGAAAGATCCGCTCCCACGCGGCCGCGCGCGCGAGCACGCGTGCCTCGATCGCCGCGTCTTCCTCGGGCCTCACCTCGTCCCCGCGCACGAGCGTCTCCGCCGCGCGCGCGATCGATACAGCGAGCGCCGCCGAGCTGCCAAGCCCTCCGCCAGGCGGCAGATCGCACCGCGCCTCCACGTGCACGGGCGGGATCGCGGGAGCGACCTCGAGGAGCGCGAAGAACGCTCGCCCCAGATCGTTCGAGGACGAAGCATCCGCGACGACCGTGCCGTCCCCGATCTTCAACGTGCTCGGCCCGGCCGGCAGGCGCGTCACGACGGCGCGCGCCCCACGATCGAGGCCAGCCGCGATCGCGGGCGACCCGTACACGACCGCGTGTTCGCCGAAGAGGATCACCTTCCCCGACGCGGATCCCTCGGCGCTCGCCTTGCCCGTCACGATCGCGCCTCCGGCGCTTCCGGACGCACCCGGAGCGCATCCACCACGCCGGCGAGGATCGAGCGCGCCGCGGCCGATACCGGCATCGACGCGAGCTCCTTCGCCGCGGCCCCGCAGAGCGCCAGTTGCCGCTCCTCCACGGCCCGACGCGCGCCCGACGTCACGAGCGCCCGCGTCGCCGCTGCGATCGCCTCCGCGTCCGCATCCGCGCGCCCATGCGCCCGCGCGAGCGCGCGGCGCTCCTCCTCGTTTGCCAGCCGCTCGGCCTCGGCCACGAGGCACGTGCGTTTGCCCGCCACGATGTCGTTCCCCACGGGTTTGCCCGTCTCGGCGTGATCACCGAACGTCCCGATGAGGTCGTCGCGGAGCTGGAACGCGATCCCGAGCGGCGCGGCGAAGCGCGCGAGCGCCGCGTGGAGCTCCGGCGAGCCTCCTGCGAGCGCCGCCCCGATGCTGAGCGGCCCGCGCATCGTGTAGCTCCCCGTCTTGAGGTCGTGCATCGTCTCGACGTCCTCGGCCTTGCCGAGCACGTCGATCTGCTGGCCGAGCACCACGTCCTCGTGGATCCGCATGAACACCTGCATCACCTCGAGCCGCCGCGCCGCGGGCAGCGCCGCGATCGACATCAGCGTCTCCACCGCGAGCCCCCACGTCATGTCGCTCGCGAGGATCGCCGCCGACGCGCCGAGCCGCTCGCCTCCGAGCTCCTTCGTGAGCGCCGCGTGCACGCTCGGACCGCCGCGCCGCGTCTCGTCGCCGTCCATCCAGTCGTCCTGGATGAGCAGGTAGCTCTGCAGCAGCTCGAACGCGACGCCGGCGTCGATCGCCACGTCGAGCGCGCCTTCGCCACCGGCGACGATCCAGCCGGCGGCGATGAGCCCTGCGCGCACGCGTTTGCCGCCGCGCAGCGAGAGGTCCCGCGCCGCTTCGAGCATGGCGGCGATCGCGGGCCCGTACGTGCGCGCCCGCGTGATCTTCTCGTCGAACCGCGCGGCGATGCGGCGCTCGATCTCGGGCTTGATCTGCTTGAGCAGCGCGAGGAACGCGTTCCCGTTCGTGGCGGGCTCGGCCGTCGTCGGGGAGGGGCCTTGGTTCATAGGGCGCGCGAGCGTAGGAGCCGCTCGCGGGTCGGTCAATGGAAGGGCCCTCGCGCGTCATCGCCCCCTTCGCACATGACGCGCGAGCGCCCTGCGGAGCGGACCACGATCACGAGCGCCCGCCGTCACGGGATCGATCTCTGCGAGCAGCACTACGAGCGCCCGTGATCGAGCTCGAGCTTCCTTGTGCGCCTCCGCGTCGCCGCGAGCCTCCGCGAGCGCTTCCATCCGCCGGCTCGTCGCGAGCGCGGCCGGCAGCGCGGAGAGCGCCACGTACGTCGCATACAGATTTTCGAGCGCTGCGGCATGGTCCGGCGCGAACGAGAGCGCCGCCTCGAAATCCGCCGCGGCCTCGCGCAGCCTCCCGAGGCGCCTGCGTAACGTCCCGCGCGCTGCGTGTCCCTCTGCGAAACCCGCGACGCGCTCGAGCCCCGCCGCATACACCCGCTCCGCCTCCACCACGTCGCCTGCGGACTCGTGTTGCGCCGCGAGCGCGAGGTACGCCGGCCCGTACGTCGGATCGAACGAGATCGCTTCGAGCAGCCGCCGCATCGCGGTCGCGTTGTCTCCGCGCGCTGCGTGCGCCGTGCCTTGCCGCACGAGCTCCGCGGCTTGCTTCGTCGCCCAGCTCGTCCCCTCGTCCTCTCCGCGCGCTTCCCCGGCGAGCGCGACGACGAGCGCCGCGCATCCGAGCGTGCTTGCGCGGCGTCGGACCTTGTCGTGCACGAGGGCCGCATCGTAGCCGGGCCTGTGCGCACGCACATCGCTCGTGTACGCTCGCCGCACGGATCCTTCATGGCGACGTGCCCCACCTGTCGGACCCAGTACCCGGACGACATCTCGACGTGCGCGAACGACGGCGTAGCGCTCGTCCCGGACGACACCCTCGGGCCCGTCGAGCCGCCCCTCGCCGCCGGCACGATCGTCGGCGAGTACCGCATCGAGGGAAAGCTCGGCGAGGGAGGCTTCGGCGCCGTTTACCGCGCCGTTCATCCCGTGATCGGCAAGGCCGCGGCCATCAAGGTCCTCTCGCGGGAGTTCTCGGGCAACCCGCAGATCGTCTCGCGGTTCGTCGCCGAGGCGCGCGCGGTCAACCAGATCCGCCACCGCAACATCATCGACATCTTCTCGTTCGGCGTGCTCGACGATGGCCGCCAGTACTACGTGATGGAGCTGCTCGAGGGCCTGACCCTCGATGCCTTTCTCCGTCAGCGCGGCCGCATCCCGCCCGAGGAGGCGATCCCCATCCTCGCGAAGGTCGCGCGCGCCCTCGACGCCGCGCATGCGGCCGGCATCGCGCATCGCGATCTCAAGCCGGAGAACATCTTCCTCGTGTACGACGAGGACACGGGCCTCTTCCCGAAGCTGCTCGATTTCGGCATCGCCAAGCTCCTCGGCGACTCCGCCGGCGCCCACCACAAGACCCGCACCGGCATGGCCATGGGCACGCCGCTCTACATGTCGCCCGAGCAATGCCGCGGAAAGAACGTCGATCAGCGCACCGACATCTACTCCTTCGGCATCGTGGCCCACGAGCTGCTCACGGGCCGATTGCCCTTCGAGGCCGAGGACACGATCGATCTCCTGATCAAGCAGACCTCCGCGCCCGCGCCGCCGATGTCCACGGTTTGTCCGGACCTCCCCGCGGCGCTCGACGCGCCCGTCTTGCACATGCTGGAGAAGGATCCGGCGCGCCGGCCGCGGACGGTGGGCGAGGCGATCGAGGCGATCGCTGCGGCCGCGCGAGGCGCGGGCATCGAGGTGAAGACGGTCGTATCGCGCCCGCAGCCCGGACAGGGCTCGATCCGCGTCGTCACGGATCCCTCCGCGGACCAGGGCAAGACCGAGGCGATGGCCGTGACCCAGGGCATGCCGTCCGAGTCGACGAAGCCGAGCGCGGGCAAGACCGAGCTCGCGCTTCAGACTTCGACGGTAGGGGAGGGCGAACGCAAAGGACGCGGAGGCTCGCAGC
The DNA here is from genome assembly GCF_029946505.1 of Polyangium sp. y55x31. GTDB lineage: Bacteria > Myxococcota_A > Polyangia > Polyangiales > Polyangiaceae > Polyangium. Next base: position 88,381 of record NZ_JARZHG010000002.1, on the reverse strand, counting down.
CGCTTCTCGTCGCCGGCCTCGCGGTCGCCTTGCTCGCGGCCGTGGCCTTCGGCGTCGTGGTGATGCGCCGCCCGGCCGATGAAGGCGCGCACGCTGCACCTTCTGCAAACGTTGCGGCACCAACGATCGAAATCACGAAGCCGATTCCCTCGGCGCCGGCGGTGGTCCCCGCGTCGAACTCCCTGAGCCCGGACGCTCCTCCTGCTGCGGTGAAGATCACCGTCGACACCCGCGTGCCGGGCGTCGAAGTTTTTCTGGGAACGAAGCGGCTCGGCGCCGCGCCGGGGCCGATCGAGATCCCGCGGAGCACGTCGGAAAAGCTCGTGTTCAAGGCGAAGGGGTACATCGATCTCCCGCGCGAGATCCCCACCGAGGACGGCACGCTGGTGGTCGAGCTCAAGCCCCTGCCTCGCGGGCCCGTCTACTCGAAGGACGTCGAGAACCCCTTCAAAAACTGAACGAGGACCCATGCCGCGGAGAACATCTCGTCTCGTGGGAACGTCGCTCGGGCAGATGCTCCTCGCGTCGCTGCCCCTCGCGCTCGGCTGCGCGGATCTCTCGCCCATCGAGGAGGGCCGCTGCGGCAACGGGGTCGTCGAGAGCGGCTACGGCGAGGACTGCGAGCCCGTCGTCGACCCGGGCAAGAGCACGACGCCCGCGCTGACCTGTTACGACACGAGCAGCCAGCACCGGTGTCGTTACGACTGCAGCCTGGATCCCAAGGCGTGCCCCATGGGCTGGAAATGCGGCTCGGATGGGGTTTGTCGGGAACCTACACCGGCCTTCGTGCGCGCCGGCGTCCCCGTCGCTTCCGAGACGCCCGGCCAGCTCTTCCTCGCCGACATGGATGGCGACGAGCGAAGGGACGTCGTCGCGGCGGGCGCGACCTCGATCAGCGTTCACTACGTCGATCCGGGCGGCCTCCTCGGGAGCACGACCCGCATCCCGACGGCCGGCGTGCTCGCGGCGAGCGCGGATCTCAACAAAGACGACGTCGGAGATCTCGCCGTGCCTTCGGGTCGTGGCATCGGCGTCATGCGCGGGCAGCGCACCCGCTCCCTGGATCCCGCGAGTTTTCCGACCATCTCCGGTGACGGTGAGGCCGAGGTCTACCTCCGCGCGATCGACGCCGATCCCTCCGAGGACATGCCGGGGCCCGAGCTCTGCGGCGTGGCGAGTACGGCGCTCGGCTCCGTGTTCGTGCGTGTCGACGAGACCAAGCCGCCGTCCGCGTGGTTGAAGGCGCCGCTCGGCAAGGACGTCGTCGGCCTCGATCAAGCGTGGGCCGGCCCGTTCAAGCGTCCGTGCCAGAAGATCGCGGTGCGATCGAGCGCGGGCGCAGAGAACGTCGTGAAGGTGTACGCGCCGTGCGTCGAGACGAACGAGGCCATGGAGTACCCGCCGGTCTTCGACGAGCTCGTCACGGTCGGGCTCCCGGGACCGCCGCTCGAAAAGAAGACCCTGCTGAAGGACGTGCCCAACAAGGCGACGCTCATCGAGTACCAGATGACGAACGGCGTCTTCTTCACGTACGTGAACGCCGACGCGTATCCGGATCTCGTCGCCCCGGTGCTCCTCGACGACGCGCTCTGCGGGAACAAACCCTGCGGAGGACTCGCCGTCGCCTACGGCCTCGTCGACGGGACCTACGACAGCGCTGCGCCGCAGGATCCGCTGGCCCTCCAGGGCGACAACAAGGCCGGCCTCCTCTACGTGAACATCGGCGTCCTCGCGCCGCTCGCCCTCGGCCACCTCGACGACGACGGCTTGATCGACATGGTCGATCCCGGCGGACTCGCGTTCGGCAAGAGCCCCGAGGCTCAAGGAGCGCTCCCCACGGTCGAGCGACGGGGCTACGGATCGGACGATCCCAACTTGCGGCGCGCCGTGATCGGCGACTTCAACGTCGACGGCTTGCCGGACATCGTCGCCTCTTCGGGGAGCGGCATCGGCTTCTTGAACAACCTCGGGAACGGGCTCTTCAGCCCCAGCGAGATCGGCAAGGCGGGCGCCGTGAACGACATCGGCGTCGCCGACGTCGACGCCGACGGACTCGACGACGTGGTCTTCGGCGAGACCGTCGCGGACCCCGACAACCCCGCTCTCGAGCGGACGGCGCTCTCCATCGCGTACGGCCGACCCACGGGCACGCCCGAGACGCCCGTCACGATCGCGCGTTTCCCTGCCATCTCGCAGATCCTCCCGATCGATCTCATCGCGCTGACCGGCGATCTCGCGACGGATCTCGTCGTGCTCTACCCCAATCAGCGCAGCGCCCCGGCCGACGGCTGGAGCACGAGCGCCGTGCTCGGGAGCAGCATCCGCCAGATCCAGTCCGCCATCTTCCTCACGGAGGGCAAGCTCGAGAAGGCGCGTTATCCCTACCTGCCGCTGCTCGGGCGTTTCTCGAAGGACGACGACGCGCCGGATCTCGCGGCCATCACGCTCACCGAGAGCGGGTCCGTCTCCGCGGATCTCTGGTGGGTCCCGCTGTCTTCGGGGCCGACGCTGGAGCCGTCGACCGCGCTCATGCGCAAGCCGCTCCTCGCGTCGCTCTACGACAAGTGGATCACCACGACGAGCGCGGTCGTCGTCGATCTCGACAAGGATTCGATCGACGAGATCGTCGCCGTGGTGCACGCGTCGAGCAGCGACGCGCAGCCCATGGCGCACCTCCTGATCGCCAAACCCGGCGCCGATCCCGTGACCGCTCCGTCGTTCCCGATCACGGGCCGCCTCTACACGAGTCTGCGCGCCACGGACTTCGACGGTGACGGCGACGACGACATCCTGGCCATGGAGATCTCGATCCAGGCGCTCGGAGAGGGCGAGGCTCGTTTCGTCACGACGCCGATGCTGATCGCGAACGAGGGCGGAAACCTCGTCGATCCGGTCCCGATCGTCTCGCTCGCCGACGTGACGTTGTGCCCCGACGCGCCCGAGGTCGGTGGTGTCATCGTCACGGCCCTCGACGTCGTCGATGCCAACACCGATCCCCGCAAGGAGCTCGTGCTCATCGGCCCCACGGGCACGTACCTCTACCATCGCGTCGTCGAGACCGGCGCGGACGGCAAGCGCGTCGAGAAGGATGCCGTGACGTGTCTCCGCGACGCTCCCGCGGGCACGACGATCGCCGCGGGCGAGCTGACGGGCGACGGCGTCGACGACATCGCCATCGGGGCCGACGGGAGCATCTACATCCTCGCCGGAGTGCCGAAACGTCCATGAGACACGTTCCTCATGCCGCGCGCCTTCTCTCCGTCGTCCTCTGCTTCGCCGCGCTCGCGCCGAGCCCCGCGCGCGCGGCCGAGGACGTCGAGAAGGCCAAGGCGCTCTTCAACGCCGGCGCCAAGGCCTACACGAACGGCCGCTATCTCGTGGCAATCGACTCCTTCCGCGAGGCCTACGCGGCGGCTCCGCGCCCGGCCACGATCTTCTCGCTCGCGCAGGCGTACCGCCGTCAGTACTTCGTCGACAACGACCCCGAGAAGCTCGAGCAAGCGCTCGCGAACTACCGCCTCTACCTCGAACAGGTGAAAGAAGGCGAGCGGCGCGCGGATGCCGTGGCCGCGCTCGGAGAGCTCGAAGTCATCGCGGCGACGCGCTTGCCGCGCGACGGGACGTTCACCTCCACCACGCCGAACGCGGGCTCCGATTCGCCGAAGACCAAGATCACCATCACCTCGCCCACGCCTGGCGCTCGTATCTCCCTCGACGGCGGCAAGCCCATCGAGCCGCCGCTCTCCGAGGCCGTCACCCCCGGCAAGCACCGGTACAAGATCAGCGCCGAGGGCTACATCGACGAGGAGCGCGAGATCAACATCGCCCCGGGCGATCAGCGCGCCATCGAGAGCGAGCTGCGCGAGCGCCCCGCGCTGCTTCAGATCAACGGCCCGGCGGGCGCGACCGTCGCCATCGACGGCAAGCTCGTCGGCACGACGCCGCTGCCCGCGCAGGAGCTCGAGCCCGGCACGCGCTTCATCGCCGTGTCGCGCAACGGCTTCCAGCCGTACTCCCGGGAGATCGTCGCGCAGCGCGGGGAACGCGACTCCATCGACCTGAACCTCGCGCGCACGCCGCAGCGCTACGTGTCGTACGTCTTTTTCGGCGCCGGCGCGCTCACGCTCCTCGGTGGTCTCGGCGCGGGAGGGAAAGCCCTCCAGGCCGAGGGCAAGGCCGTGAAGCTCAAGAACGCCGGGCTCACCGAGTCCACGCTGCGCTCGTACAACGACGCCCTCGTCGAGCGGGACGCCTCGACGACCGCCGCGGGCGTCGCGCTCGGCGTCGGGGCCGCGCTCGGGCTCACGGGCTTCGTGCTCTACGCCTTCGACGCGCCGTCCTTGCCGCTGCCGCCCGCGCGCAACGAGAAGAAGCCGGAGCCGAAGGAGAAGGGCTCGCCGATGGACATGGCCATCGCGCCCGTCGTCGGTCCGGGCTTCGCGGGCGCTGCCGTCATCGGTCGTTTCTAGACAAATGTTTTGGCGTCCAATGAATGGACGTCAAAACAATTCGGCCGCAATGCCGTCGGCGAGGACCCACGCGTTCCGCGGCACGCGGATCGTCCCGCCCTCGATCGTCAGTTTGCCCCGCTTCACGAGACGCTCGGCCGCCTGCCTGCGCGAAGGCGTCCATGCCTCTGCTCCGACTTCCGCCGCCGATCGTTCGAGGTCGAACCCTTCCCGCAACCGCAGGCCCAGCATGATCCGCTCGCGCAGCCGCGTCTCCGGATCGAGCGGCTCCTCGCTCTCGACCTCGGCTTCGCCCGCGAGCGCCGCCCGCATGTACCGCGCCGGATCGATCACGTTCCGGTACCGCAGCGCGGACCCCTCGTGTTGCCCGGCTCCCTTTCCGCTCACCGTGCCGAACGCCGCGCAGCCGAGGCCCACGTAGTCGTGCCCGCGCCAGTACCCGAGGTTGTGCCGCGCCTCGTGCCCCTCGCGCGCGTAGTTCGAGATCTCGTAGTGCCCGAGCCCCGCCGCGCCGAGCGCCTCCTCGATCGCGAAAAACGTCTCGGCCACGCCGTCCTCGTTCGCGATGGGCAGACGCCCGCGCCGGGACAGCTCGCCGAACTGCGTCCCCGGCTCGATCGTCAGGCTGTACGCCGACACGTGCGTCACTCCCGTCTCGGCCACGCGGCGCGCCTCTGCGGCCGCCTCGCTCGGCGACTGCTCCTGCGTGGGCCCGCCCGCGAGGTACTTCGGACCGGCCTCCTTCGCGGGCACGGCCACGCCGTAGATCAGATCCGCGCTCACACGCGGCACGCCTGCCCGCAGCGCCGCACGCACCGCTTCGAGGCCTCCTTCCGCATCATGCAGGCGCCCGAGGAAGCGCAGCCGCTCCGGCTCGAGACCCTGCACGCCCACACTGAGCCGGTTCACGCCCACGTCGACGAGGGCCCGCGCTCGATCCTCGTCGAGCGAGCTCGGGTTGCACTCCACCGTCACCTCGACGTCGTCCCCTGCGTGCCTTGCAGCGGCTGCGCGGATCCCCGCGAGCACCCGCCCGAGCGCCTGGGGCGCCCAGAGCGATGGCGTACCTCCGCCGAAGAACACCGTCGCGAGCGTCCGCCCCTCGAACGCCCCGGCTCGACGATCGAGCTCGGCGAGGATGGCGTCGGCGTAACGCTCGTGTTCGATTCCGTCCCGTTCCTTTGCGAAGGAAACGAAATCGCAATAAGGGCACTTTTTCAGGCACCACGGGAAGTGGACATAGACGCCGATCGGCTCCATGGATTTCTACGTGTGTGGAGGTCTCTGAGGCTCCCGGGTGTCACGGGAGAACGCGGGGGGCAGGACGCACGTCGAACGGGGCCGAAAGGACATGCCTCGCCCCGAAGGCACGATGACCCCTTGGGCGTTCCCGCGCCCGTGCGCAAGTTCATGTGAGGTCGTTCGTGCAGGAAAGGTCGAGGAGGTTTCCGCATCTGCCCGCTGGACAGCCGTGCCCACGGGCGCTCGAAGACGGAAGAAGCGGAGCGCGTGAGCCATGGTCAGCCAATTGCCGGGCGAAACACGGGGTGTTAGCTTGAACGTTCAGGACGGTGCCCAGGCACCTTCCGCACAACGTATGTTGACGTCTAAGGAGCTGATCGAGCGGATCCAGGCGTATCAGCCTGGGGCCGACGTCGAGCTCATCGCCCGCGCTTACGACTACGCCGCCGAAGCGCACAAGGGCCAGATGCGTAAGAGCGGCGACCCTTACTTCTCGCACCCGGTCTCGGTCGCCGGCATCATCATCGAGCTCAAGCTCGACGTGGCCAGCGTCGTCGCAGGGCTGCTTCACGACGTCGTCGAGGACACCCTCGCGACGCTCACGGACATCGAGCGCGAGTTCGGTCAGGAGGTGGCGTTCCTCGTCGACGGCGTGACGAAGCTGTCGAAGATCAACTTCGCCTCGAAGGAAGACCGACAAGCCGAGAACTTCCGGAAGATGCTGGTCGCCATGGCGCGCGACATCCGCGTGCTTTTGGTGAAGCTCTGCGACCGCCTCGACAACATGCGGACGCTCGAGCACATGAAGCCCGAGGCGCAGGACCGCATCGCGCGCGAGACGATGGAGATCTACGCGCCGCTCGCGAACCGGCTCGGCATCGCGCGGTTCAAGAGCGAGCTCGAGGACCTCGCGTTCAAGTACCTCGAGCCCGAGGCCTACGCCGACCTCTCGCAGAAGGTGCTCGGCACGAAGGCCGAGCGCGACAAGTACATCACCGACGTCTCGAAGATCCTCGCGGGCAAGCTGGCCGAGCAGGGCTTCGCCGCCGACGTGACCGGCCGGGCGAAGCACAACTACTCGATCTGGCGGAAGATGCAGTCGCAGCAGTGCGACTTCGATCAGGTCTACGACGTGATCGCCTTCCGCGTGCTCGTCGAGTCGGTGGCCGAGTGTTACGCGACGCTCGGCGTCATCCACTCGCAGTACACGCCGGTGCCCGGCCGCTTCAAGGACTACGTCGCACTGCCGAAGCCGAACATGTACCAGTCGCTGCACACGACGGTCATCGGCCCGGGCCGCGAGCGCATCGAGGTGCAGATCCGGACGCACGAGATGCACCGCGTCGCGGAGCAAGGCATCGCCGCACACTGGAAGTACAAGGAGCGCCACTCGGGCGGGCTCGACCCGAAGGACGCGGCGCGCTTCGGCTGGCTACGCCAGCTCATGGAGTGGCAGAAGGAGCTCAAGGATCCGCACGAGTTCCTCGACAGCGTGAAGGTCGACCTCTTCCAGGACGAGGTCTACGTCTTCACGCCGAAGGGCGACGTGCGCGTCTTCCCGCGCAACGCGACGCCGATCGACTTCGCCTACGCGATCCACAGCGAGGTCGGCGATCACTGCTCGGGCGCCCGCGTGAACGGGGCGATCGTGCCGCTGCGCTACAAGCTCCGGAACGGCGACGTCGTCGAGGTGATGACGAACCCGAGCCAGCAGCCGAACAAGGACTGGCTCGACTACGTCACGACGAGCCGCGCGCGCTCGCGCATCCGCAGCCACCTGCGCGCCGATCAACGCGAGCGCTCGCTGAAGCTCGGGCGCGAGCTCCTGGAGAAGGAGTTCCACCAGCGCGCGATCAGCATGGCGCGCCTCACGAAGAACGAGGCGGAGGTGCGCAAGCTGTGCGAGCACTTCAACGCTCAGACCTTCGACGAGCTCCTGATCGGCATCGGCTACGGCAAGCACAGCCCGAAGGCGATCATCGAGTTCCTCGCGCCGCCGCAAGGCAACCAGGAGTCGCTGCCGCCGCCGTCCCTCAAGGAGAGCCGCATCGAGTCGCTCGTCCGCAAGGTGACGGGCCGCGATAACCACGGCATCCGGCTGAACGGCATCGACGACGTGCTCGTCCGCTACACGAAGTGTTGCAACCCCCTGCCAGGGGACGAGATCGTCGGTTTCATCACGCGCGGCCGCGGGATCACGGTGCACCGCCGCAACTGTCCGAAGGCGCTCGACACCGATCCGGAGCGCCGCGTGGAGATCTCGTGGGACGCGCGGGCGAAGATCAACCGCCCGGTGCAGCTCCGCGTGATGACGGCGAACCGGCCCGGCATCCTCGCCACGGTCGGCCAGACGTTCCACGAGCAGGGCATCAACATCAGCGAAGCGACGTGCCGCGCCGGCGACGACGGCCGCGCGACGAACACGTTCACCTTCCTGTGCTCGGACCTCGCGCAGCTCAAAGGCGTGATCCGGCAGCTCCAGCGCATCCCGGGCGTGATGGCCGTCGAGCGGACGTAGCCTGGTCGAGGGGGGCCCGAGAGCTTGGCCTGGTTGAGGGGGGCCCGAGAGCCCCCCTCAAAACCCCCCAGAGTGCCATGTGAGGCCTCTTCAGCGTCTGCGGCGCGGGCCTCTTCAGCGTCTGCGGCGCGGGCCGGGCCCCGAGCTTGCACCCGCGCCCGCGAGAGCGCGCGTGAGCGGACGACCGAGGTCGCCCTCGGGCGCATGCCGCGCCGCGAGATCCTTGATGCGACGAACGAAGGCGTTGATGGCGCGTTGATCGACGCCGGCCGGCGAGGTCGCGCGCTCGCACCAGTACGTACGGCATCCGAACGGCCGTGACGTGTAGATCGCGCAGCGTCCGTTCTCGTCGAGCATCGGGCAGACGCGCTCGTCGACCGTGGTGAGGCGACGCTTGCCGCGCGAGGTGTCCTCGCTGCTCGCGAGCGGCGGCGGCGTGCGACCGAGCGCGCGCGCGCCGCCTCGCGTCGCGATGGCGCGTTGCACGAGGGCGAGCTCGATCGACGTGACGTACGGCTCGCGCCCCGTGACGCCGAAGCGGCAGCACTCGGTGGACGCAGGGCACGACTGTCCCGCGAAGGACGCGTCGACCTCGCGGTAGATCGCCGCGAGCTCGTCGAGCAAGCCCGCGAGCGCGCGCCGATCGTCGTCCTTCGTGTTGTTCGTGCGAGTCGATGCGTTCGAACGATCGGGCGACTTCGTGTGGGACATGGATCGATCGCCCGGAGCATACGCGCCGTCTCCGCCGTATTCCAACGCGCGCAGCTCACTTTGCGTGCTGCGTGCGGGCGCTATCCTCCGCAGTGACCATGCCCAAACCGCACGCGTACCCGCGGCTGCGGCCGATCGAGGCCATCTTCGTTCCGCACCCGACGTTCGGCAAAGCGCTCATGCTCCGCGACGGCGAGGGCATCGCGCCGAGCCCGGTCGCGATCCGCGGAGACCTCGCCCCGATCGTCTCGTGCATGGACGGCACGAGCTCCCTCGACGGCATCGCCCGCCGCGCGAGCCGCATCATCGGTCGCATGATCGACGTCGCGCTCGTCTCGCGCGTCGTGGCGGATCTCGATGCGGCCTACATGCTCGATACGCCACGCTTCCAGGCGAGACGAGCCGAGGTCGTGGCCGCGTTCGCCGCGGCGAGCGAGCGGCCCGCGCACCACGCGGGCGGCGCCTACCATCGTGATCCCGAGGAGCTCGCTCGTTACATCGAGGAGGCGTGTCTCGCGAAGGCGCCGCGCGGCAACGGCGCCTCGCATGGCCGCCTCGTCGGGCTCTGCGCGCCGCACATGGACCTCTGGCGCGCGGCCGAAGGCTACGGCTACGCGTACGGCGCGCTCGCCGAGGCGCTGCCTCCCGAGGTCGACACGTTCTTCCTGCTCGGCACGTCGCACGCGCCGATGCGCCAGCCCTTCGCCGTCTGCGACAAACGTTTCGCCACGCCGCTCGGCGCGCTCGAACCCGACCACGACGCGCTCGCGTTCCTCGCGAGCCGCAGCCGCTTCGACGTGCGCGAGGACGAGTACCTGCACAAGGGCGAGCATTCGTTGGAGCTCCAAGTCATTTTCCTTCGCCACCTGCTCGGCGATCGCCCCGCGCGGATCGTGCCCGTGCTCTGCGGCCTCGGCGACGCGCAGGCGAGGGGACGTGATCCACGCGAGGATGCGCGCGCCGAGTCGTTCCTCGCGTCGCTCGCCGAGCTCGTCGAACGACGCGGCGCGCGTGCGTTCCTCATCGCGGGCGCCGATCTCGCGCACGTGGGCCCGCGTTTCGGCGATCCGCGTCCGCTCGACGCTGCCGAGCGCGGCGCGCTCCAGGCTCGTGACGCGGAGTCCATCCGCCTCATGGTGGAGCACGACGCGAGCGGGTTCTTTTCGCAGGTTGCCGAGGATCTCGACACGAGGCGCGTCTGTGGCCTCGGCCCGATCTACACGGCGCTCCGGGCTCTGCCGGGGGCCGCGACGGGGCGGCTCTTGCACTACACGCAGTGCGTCGATCCCGTGGAGGGATCGATCGTCAGCCACGCGTCCTTGGCGTTCGTCTCTTGAAGGGCCGTGTCCGAGCACGGCCCTCTCGTCGAGTGAAGACTTAGCTCCGCGAGAACTTGCGCCGCGCGATGTCGAGGCCGAGGCGCTCGGCTTCGCGGTAGATCGCCTGGCGCGACATGCCGAGCGAACGCGCGGCCGACGCGACCGAGCCGTTCGCGCGCGCGAGCGCATCTTCGAGGCGCGCGCGTGCGAGCGAAGGATCCGTGGCGGGCGGCAGCGAGGGCTTCGTGCGGCTCGCCCTCGCGAGCGACGACGCGATCGACGACGGAAGGATCGCTCCATCGGCGCCCGCGACCTCGGCCGCGGAGACGAGCGTGGCTTCGAGCTGCGGCACGCCGCCCGGCCAGCCCGCGCGCACGAGCGACTCGAGCAGCTCCGGCGTGATGCGCGAGAGCTCGATGCCACGGCGCTCCGCGATGTCCTGCACGATCGCCGCGATGTCCTCGCGACGATGCTCGAGCGGCGTGATCGTGACGCGCTTGCCCGAGAAGAGCGAAGCGAACCACGGCGCGAGCTTGCCGTCGCCGACCGCGCGATCGAGCGGCTGCCCGACCGTCGCGATCACCGACACGCCGCTCGTGCGACCCACCGCATGCGCGATCTCGAGCTGCTGCGGGCGCGGCAGACGATCCGCGTCGAGCACGACCCACGTCATCGGGCGAATGCCCGCCGGGATCGTCGGCTTGCCTTCGGCGCGGCCGTCCACCGTGACGATGTCGCCCACGCCTTCGCGCACGGCGGCCGCGAGCTTCGCCATCGTGCGCTTGCCCGTGCCGGGCCCGCCCTCGATGCACACGCACGAGCCGCTCTTCACGAGATCGAGGATCGGATCGATCCAGTCCTTGCGCTGCCGCGGGCCGTGAACGAGCGGGCCCGTGCGCATGATCGTGCCGCCGTACGCGCTGAGGTCACGCTCGACGAACACGCCGATCCGGCTGCCGAGACGCACCACGTCGCCGTGGCTGAGACCGATGCGGCGCGCGCGCACGCCGTCGACGAACGTGCCGTCGGGCGTGCCGAGATCTTCGACGTAGCAACCATCCGCGCGAACGCTGACCTTCGCGTGCTCGGGCGCGATGCCCGCGCCTTCGACGTGCGCGTCGCGCGACGCGCTGCCGATCACCGCGCCGTCGGTGAGCGTGATCGGCGAAAGCTCGCCGTTGAAACCGACGAGCACGAGCCCCCATCCACTGCCGTCACGGCGACCCTTCGCGAAGACGCCCGACCGGTGCTCTTTTTGTGCTTGGCTGACCGCCTCCGTGTTCGAAGCGGAGTTGATACGCAAAGCAGCCTGCTGTTCGTTCATGTTTCCCCCCATCCCTACGGAGCACGCGACGGTGCCCCATCCGCCTGTGCTGCAACCCCCAACGGCCGGCGCTCCGGCCAGGCCGTCCGATGCAACGGTTGAAGAGGATACTCTTGGAATTCAAAGAGGCAACTGTCTGGGGCGCAGGGCTTGACAGTTTCCAAAGTGCCGAGTAGGAATGGCCTCGCTGCTGACGAGGCACGCCTCGGCACGCAGTGGGGCCCTCCTCGGGGACCTCCCGAGTGAATCGGGAAAAACCCGAGCGGCTCCTCGGCATCGTGCTAATGAAGGCGATGACGAAGTCTGCGGGAGTAACTCAGTGGTAGAGTGCAACCTTGCCAAGGTTGACGTCGCGGGTTCAAATCCCGTCTCCCGCTCTGAAAATTAGCAGTTCCTTCGCAGCACCCTGCGGGAGTAACTCAGTGGTAGAGTGCAACCTTGCCAAGGTTGACGTCGCGGGTTCAAATCCCGTCTCCCGCTCCGCAACGTAGAAGAACACGAAAGGCCGGCCGCTCGAGCGTGAAAACGTGAAGATGCGCCGGCCTTCGTGTTTCGAAGGCTCAAGGCACAAACGCGGCCGGCCCACGCCCCCGTTGTGATACGCATCCTCGGCGATGCCGCCCGCGCCTCTTCACGAGCGACTCCGACAGCTCGCGAGCACCCTCGAACGACAGTTCCTCGGCAAGGACGAGATCATCCGGCTCCTGATGATCTCGGTCGTCGCCGGCGAGCACTGCGTGCTCCTCGGTCCGCCCGGCACGGCCAAGAGCGCCCTCATCCGCTCGCTCTCGGAGCTGATGCAGGCGAACTACTTCGAGTACCTGCTCACGCGCTTCACCGAGCCAAACGAAATTTTCGGTCCCGTCGACATCGTCGCCTTCCGCGAAGGCACCTACCGCCGCAACACGCAGGGCATGCTGCCCGAGGCCGAGGTCGTCTTCCTCGACGAGGTCTTCAAGGCGAACAGCGCGATCCTGAACGCCCTGCTCACGCTGCTCAACGAGCGCAAGTTCACGAGCGGCGGCAAGGTGATGCGCTGCCCGCTCATCAGCGTCTTCGCCGCATCGAACGAGGTGCCCGGTGACGAGACGCTGAACGCGATCTTCGACCGCTTCCTCCTGCGCGTCCACTCGGACAACCTCGACGCGTACCACTTCAGCGAGCTCCTGCAGCGCGGCATCCAGCACGAGATCCGGCAGATGTCCGGCGAGCCGCTGCGCCCGGTCGTCACCGCCCGCGAGCTCGCCGATCTCGGCAAGAGCTTCGGCGGTCGGATGAATTTTTCCGACGCGTTCCTCTCGGCCTACAAGGGCATCGTCTTCCAGATCCGCGCCGAGGGGATCTCGCTGTCGGATCGTCGCGTCGTGAAGATGCTCAAGCTCTTCGCCGCGAGCGCCTACCTCGACGGGCGCAACACCACCGACGCGAGCGACTTCTTCGTCCTCAAGCACATCTGGAACAACCAGGACCAGGCCGCGATCCTCGAAGGCATCGTCCAGCCCGTGCTCGAAGCGTTCTTCCGCGAGCACCCCGATCGCCGTCGCGTCGGCGCGCTCGGCGTGGGCGTCGAGGCGCTCGCCGCCGAGATCGATCGCATCCGCCAGCTCCTCACCGGCGGAACCGCCCTCGGCGACGTGCAGCTCTTCAGCCAGCTCAAGGCCCTCGGCGAGATCAAAACGGCGCTCGCCGGGATCACCGATCCGCGCGCCCGCGAGCTCGAGAAGCGCGTCGCGCAGCTCCTCGAAGCCTCCTTCCGCAGCGGTCGCTTCGCGCAGATCTGACGCGCCGCCTCAGAGGGTGTCCCACAGGCGTCACGACTGAAAATGCACCTCATGCATCGACCGCATCGCGGTCGATGCACCAGAGGTCCAGGGCTTGCCCTGGTCCGGGTCGAGGGGCGGACAGCCCCTCGTCGGGTCCGGGGTGAAACCCCGGCGCTACGCCATGAAACACCCTCTCAGGTGGACCGCTTACGCTCGCGCGGCCCGCCCGTGCCCCGCTCGCGCGGCGGCCCGCTCGTCCCACGTTCACGCCGATCCGCAGGCCGCGCGCGTCGCTCCTCGCGTCCGCCTTCCCGCGACGTGTGCCCCGTCCGCGGCCGCTCGCCGCGCTCGCCTCGATCCCGCGGCGCTGCGCCGACGTGCGCCCGCGGCTTCTGCTGCTTCGCGCGTTGCGCAGGCATCTGATCCACGGCCGGGCGCACGCGCTTCGGCACGCCGAACTCTTTTCGGATCGCGAGCAGCTCGTCGACCGTCAAGAGGCGCCACTTGCCCGGCAAGAGCCCTTCGGACGTGACGCCGGCAAAGCTCAACCGCGCGAGGCGCATCACGGGGAACCCCGTCGCCTCGCCCATGCGGCGGATCTGCTGATTTCGCCCTTCACGCAGGGTGATCTCGAGCCAGGTCTTGTCGCCCTCGTGCCGCAAGATGCGCACGTCCGCCGGGAGCGTCTTGCCGTCTTCGAGCTCGACGCCCGTGCGCCACACGTCGGCGTCGCCTTCATCCATCACGCCCCTCACTTTGAGGACGTACGTCTTGGGCACGCCGCCGCGCGGATGAAGCAGGCCGTTCGAGAACTCGCCGTCGTTCGTCATCAAGAGGACGCCGCTCGTCGCGAAGTCGAGGCGACCGACGGGATACACGCGCGCTCCCGCGCTGCGCACGAGATCCGCGACCGTGGGCCGACCCTCGGGATCATGCAGCGTCGAGACGACGTTCCGCGGCTTGTGCAGCACGAGGTAGACAGGCGACTCCGCGGTGAGGCGCTTGCCATCGACCTCGATCTTGTCGCGACGCGGGTCAGCCTTGGCCCCGAGCTCCGTCACGACGCGCCCGTTCACCCGAACCCGCCCTGCCGTGACCAGCTCCTCCGCTGCGCGCCGGGAGCTCACCCCCGAACGGGCGATGATCTTCTGCAACCGCTCTTCCATCCGCCGACACGCCTCCAGCCCGCTGCTCGCGCGCTCTTCGCTCCAAACCCGCAGTCGTGATAAGCACGCTCCATGCGCCGCGTCGACAAGCCGTGGGGACACGAGCTCATCTGGGCGGAGACGTCCCGCTACGTGGGCAAGTTGCTCCACATCCGGGCAGGCGAGCGTCTGTCCCGTCAATACCACCGGGTCAAGGAAGAGACACTCTTTCTCCAGTCAGGAGAGATGGACCTCGAAGTAGGTCCCAAGGAGTCGCTCGAGCGTCGCCGCATGGTGAAAGGCGACGTCTTCCACGTCCTGCCCGGGACGATCCACCGGATGATCGCCGTCACCGACGTGGACGTGATCGAAGTGTCCACGCCCGAGCTCGACGACGTCGTCCGCATCGAAGACGTCTACGGCCGCGAAGGCACGAGCGCTCCCTGAGACATCGCGCAGCGCCGGGGTTTCACCCCGGACCCGACGAGGGGCTGTCCGCCCCTCGACCCGGACCAGGGCAAGCCCTGGACCTCTGGTGCATCGACCGCGATGCGGTCGATGCAGAGGTGGCGTGTCCTCGTCGCGCTAGGGCTTCTTCTTTTCGCCCTTGTCGGCCTTCTTGTCGGCTTTGCCGTCTTTTTTCTCGGCCGGCGCGGGGGAACCCTTCGGTTCGCCTTCGCCCTCGTCGCCGTCTTTGTCGGCGTCGCCTTTTTCGGCGGCGTCTTTTTTCTCGGCCTCGCGCTTCTTCGCGGCCTCTTCTTCTTCCTTCTTCCGCTCGGCTTCCTCGGCACGGCGGCGCGCCTCGGTGTCGTGGTCCCAGCGATCGACCCGCTCGTCGGCGTCGAGGTCCACGCCCATGCGTTCGAGCTTGCCCTCGCGATAGACCTCCCAGACGTCAGGCTTGCCGTCGCGGTTCTGGTCCCGCTTGATGCGCGAGAGGCGCCCGTCCGAGTAGGACTTCCACTCGTCGGGCTTGCCGTCGCGATCGTTGTCGAACGCGACCTCCGCGAGCTTGCCACGCGAGAACGTGATCCACGTGTCGATGCGGCCGTCGTAGTTGCTGTCGCTCTCCTCGTGCAGGCTCTCGCCCTTGTCGTTGTAGCGACGCACGACGTCCTTCACGCCGTCGAAGTTCGTGTCGATCTCGCGGCAGACGAGGATCTTCTTCTGCGACTCGCCCACGCCGACGAGCAAGAAGACGCGGCGGACGTTCGGCTGGAGCGAGCCAGGCCCCGCGATCTCACTCGCTTCCCGATCCTTCCGCCCCTTCCAGTCGCACATCGAGCGATCGTCGACCTTGTAGGCGGGACCTTTGAGCGGCGCGCGCTTCGGCGTGGTCTCGCCGGTGAACGCGTTCGTCGTGGGCGCGGGCGTGCTCGCGCACGCGGAGAGCGCGAGGAGAGAGCCTGCGAGTGTCCACACGATCACGCGGCTCGTCATCATCGAGGGCTCGTCGCGCCTGGCTGCGGTGCGGTGGGCGCGCCCGCCGGAAGCACCGGCGCAGGCACGGTCGGAAGCGGCGCCGCGCCCGAGGGGCGAGGCGCAGGCGCCTGCGGCTTGGGCGGCGTCGCGGCCTGCTTCGCGCGGGCCTCGGCGCAGAGGTCGAGCACGGTCTCGGGATCGGGCTTGCCGTCGACGTTGCGATCGGTCGCGACGAGCGCGCACCGATCGTCGGTCGGATCGTTGAAGGCCCACCACTGATCGATGAGCCCGTCGCCGTCCGAGTCGCGCTCGCGCCGGACGAGGCGGCCGCCTTCGTAGTAGTCCCAGGTGTCGAGCTTGTCGTCGAAGTTGGTCTCGCGTTCCTTCAGGAACACGGCGCCGTCGCGCGAGCTCACGATCTCGTCGGCCCGACCATCCCTGTCGTAGTCCGACTCGCGGCGGCGCTCGCGGCCCGCGGGATCGTAGTAGACGAAGACGTCGATTGCGCCGTCGAAGTTGAGGTCGAGGATGCGGCAGAGCTCGCGACCCGAGGCGTCGGGCACGCGTGTCATGTCGGGCTTGCCGTCGCCGTTCACGTCGAAGCGCTGCGCGTTGGCTGCGGTCATGTCGCAGGCCTCGTGCTTCACCTCGGTGTCACGCTCGGCGCCCGTGGGAAGGGTGGGCGGCGGGCCGCCTGGATCGGCCGAGGTGCACGCGGCGCTGCCGATCGCCGGCAGCGACGTGAGGAGGGCCGCGACGCCGAGCGAGCGCGCCCAGCGGAAAGGGCATGGAAAGCGGCGTGATTCCAAGCGTTCGAGGCGAGTCTAGACGCAGCGCGACGTCTTCCGCAAGGCGAGCGGCAGGCCGACGCCTTGCTCGTGCTCATGCTACTGACGCGCGTTTCCGGAGACTCCCGAGTCTTCCTGATTGACAACACACGTACCGGCATCTAGGGTAACGCCTTGTCAGTATCCCTCAGAGTCCTGGGGGCGCGCCGTCCGCATGCGGTGGGCGTCGCGAAGAGCGCAGGGCCGGCGTGACATGTCGCGAAAGAAAGTCTCGACGACCATCTACATCACGCCCGAGCAGGCCGAGCGCCTGAAGCTCCTGCACGACCGGACGAAGGTGCCGATCGCGGTCTACATCCGCGAGGGGATCGACATGGTCCTCAAGCACTACGAGCACGTGCTTCCGGGACAGATGAGCCTGGAGACGACGGTCCAGAAGAAGTAACCCCCGCAAGCCGTGGCTTTCGCCCGCGCGACGCGCTAGGAGCACGCGGCCGTCGTCTTGCCGGCCTCACGGAAGTATGCCCGCCGATCCCAAGCTCATCCGCAATTTCTCCATCATCGCGCACATCGATCACGGCAAAAGCACGCTGGCCGACCGCATCCTGGAGGCCACGGGCGCCCTGTCGGAGCGCGAGAAACAAGACCAGTTCCTCGACAAGATGGAGATCGAGCGCGAGCGCGGGATCACCATCAAGGCGCAGAACGTACGGCTCGAGTACGCCGCCAGCGACGGCCAGAAGTACCGGCTGCACCTCATCGACACGCCCGGACACGTGGACTTCAACTACGAGGTCTCGCGTAGCCTCTCGGCCTGCGAGGGCGCGCTGCTCGTCGTGGACGCCTCCCAGGGGGTCGAGGCGCAGACGCTCGCCAACGTCTTCCTCGCGCTCGACAACAACCTCGAGATCATCCCCGTCCTGAACAAGATCGATCTGCCCTCGGCGGATGTCGACCGCACCAAGCGCGAGATCGAGGACGTCATCGGACTCGATTGCTCGAACGCGATCCTGGCGAGCGCGAAGACCGGCATCGGCATCAAGGACATCCTCGAAGCCGTCGTGGCGCGTGTTCCGCCGCCGAAGGGTGATGCCTCGGTCACGCCCCGCGCGCTGATCTTCGATAGCTGGTACGACAGCTACCGCGGCGCGGTCGTCATGGTCCGCGTGGTCGAGGGCACGCTGCGCAAGGGCCAGAAGGTGCGGTTCCTCGCGACGGGGCGCGACTACGAGATCACCGAGATGGGCGTGTTCGCCCCGCACGCGACGCCCATCACCGAGCTCGGGCCGGGCGAAGTCGGGTTCATCGCGGGCAACATCAAGAGCGTCACCGACACGAAGATCGGCGACACGGTGACGGACGCGGTCCACCCGACCACGGTCGCGCTGCCCGGCTTCAAAGAGGTGAAGCCGATGGTCTTCGCGGGCATCTTCCCCACGGACTCGGCGCAGTACGAGGACCTGCGCGACGCCCTGTCGAAGCTCCAGATGAACGACGCTGCGTTCGTCTACGAGCCCGACACGTCCGAGGCGCTCGGCTTCGGTTTCCGCTGCGGCTTCCTCGGCCTGCTCCACATGGAGATCATCCAGGAGCGGCTCGAGCGCGAGTACAACCTCGACCTCATCACCACGGCCCCGAGCGTCGTGTACCACGTGTACATGAACAGCGGGGAAATGAAGCCGATCGAGAACCCGGCGCGCCTGCCGCCGACGCAGCACGTCGACCACCTCGAGGAGCCGATCTACCGCGTGACCATCCACGTGCCCTCGTCGTACGTGGGCGCGGTGCTCGCGCTCTGCCAGGACCGGCGCGGCGAGCAGAAGTCGCTGCAATACGCCTCGTCCGACCGCGTGATCATCACGTACGACATGCCCCTCAGCGAGGTGCTCTTCGACTTCCACGACAAGCTGAAGAGCGTCTCCCGCGGCTACGCCTCGATGGACTACGAGCTCGTCGGCTACCGGCCCGCGGACCTCGTGAAGCTCGACATGCTGGTGAACGGTGACCCGCTCGACGCCCTGAGCGTCATCGTCCACAAGGAGAAGGCCTTCCAGCGTGGGCGCGATCTCGCGGTGAAGCTGAAGGACATCGTGCCGCGCCAGCAGTACGAGGTGGCCATCCAGGCGGCCATCGGCTCGAAGGTGATCGCCCGGACGACCGTGAAGGCGATGCGCAAGGACGTCACGGCCAAGTGCTACGGCGGCGACATCTCCCGCAAGCGCAAGCTCCTCGAGAAGCAGAAAGAGGGCAAGAAGCGCATGAAGATGGTCGGCAGCGTGGAGATCCCCCAGGAGGCGTTCCTGGCGATCCTCAAGGTCGACTGAAGCGCGCGCCCTCTACCGTCCGCGGCCGAGCCTTCGTATAAGGCGCGATATGTCGGTCGCTCGACGCGCTCTCCCACTCTGCCTCCCGCTCCTCCTCTCGCTCGCCGCCTGCGACGAACCGGCCTCGACGAAGGCCGCGTCGTCCGCGGCGCCCTCGGCCGCGCCGCCGACCGCGGCCGATCCGCAGCCCTCCGCGACGACGCCGCCTCCGCCGGCGAAGGCGAAGATCGAGATGCCGCCGCGGCCCGTGCCCCTCGGCTCGGCGGGCCCGATCCAGCCGAGCGCGCCGCCGGATCAGCAGATGATGGCGATCCAGTACACGATCGCGATGGTCACGCCGCGCGGCACCGACCCCATCGTCGACAAGGACTACGTCGAGCGCATCGTGAAGAAGCTCGAAGCCGCGGTGCGCACGGCCGACAAGGGCAAGACGCCGCCGAACCCGGTGAAGCCGAACAAAGGCAACCGCAAGCTCGAGGTCGACATGGGCAAGGGATGCAACGAGCGGGTGCCCGAGAACTTGCTGCATCAGCGGGCGGGCTCGTCGCTGAAGGAAGCGTACGAGGCCGGCGTGCTCGTCATCTCCTGCCACGACGACAAGTGGGAGTGCCATCAGTCGACGCGTATCCCCGAGGACGTGCTTTGCCACGCCGCGCCGCGCCGCTGAGCCACGTCCGCCCCTGACGAGCGAGCCCGCATCACCCGTGCGTGGCGCCTGGCCGCGCTTCTATGCGCGATGTGGTAAGGGAGAGCGGCAAATGCATACGGCCCTCCCGAATCTTCGCTCGCGCGTCCGGAAAGGTCCCTACGCCGAGCTGCTCGCCGAGCTCAACCGCAACCGGACCCGGCTCGCCGAGGCCGAGCACGACGCGACCATCTCGTTCGGCCCGACGATGCGCGTCGAACGTTTCGTCCTGGGCAACGGCCTGCGGGTCTTGATCCTGCAGGACAACGCGGCGCCCGTCGTCTGCGTGCAGACGTGGTTCGGCGTCGGATCGCGGCACGAGCGCGTCGGCAAGACGGGCATCGCCCATCTCTTCGAGCACCTCATGTTCGGCGAGACCGAGACCTCGGCCCACGGCGCGTTCGATCGCACCCTCGAAGAGGCGGGCGCCGAGACGAACGCCGCGACGTTCCTCGACTGGACGTACTACCACACGAACCTGCCCGCCGAGGCGCTCGAGCTCACGTTGCGGCTCGAAGCGGACCGGATGTCACGCCTCGTGCTGCGTGATCCGCAGGTGGCGAGCGAGAAGGAGGTCGTCGCGAACGAGCGACGGCAACGCGTCGACGACGACGTGGACGGCGCGATCAGCGAGATCCTCTACAAGGAGGCGTTTCGCGAGCACGGCTACGGGCACCCGACGATCGGCTGGATGGACGACATCCTCGGCTTCACGACCGACGACTGCGTCTCGTTCTACCGGACGTATTATGCGCCGAACAATGCGGCGATGGCGATCGTCGGCGACGTCGACATCGGGCAGGTGCTCCGGCTCGTGCAGGACAACTACGGCGGCCTGCCGTCTTCGGTGCTGCCGGTCGAGGACGTGCGCCCCGAGCCTCCACAGATCGAAGAGCGCCGGATCCGCATCACCAAGCCGACGCCGACGCACAAGGTGGCGATCGGGTACAAGTCGCCGGCGCTCGGCGACTTTGATCATCCGGCGCTCACGCTCCTGAACGAGATCCTGTTCGGAGGGCGCTCGTCGCGGGTGCATCGCGCGCTCATCCAGGAGCAGGAGATCGCCACCGACGTGCGCGGCTGGGTGGGCTCGTTCCGGGATCCTTCGCTGTACGACGTCTTCTTGTCGGCGCGCGGCGAGCGCACGGCGGAGGAGCTCTGCAACGCGCTCGACGTGCTCCTCGACCGGGTTCGTGTCGAGCCGGTGACCGAGGAGGAGCTCGAAAAGGCGAAGGCGCGCGTCGAGCTCGCAGTGCTGCAAGGGCTCGAAACGGTGAGCGGCAAGGCCGAGCAGATCGGGTTCTACGAGGTCGTGCTGGGCGATCCGGCGGTGCTCTTCGAGCGGCTCGCGGCGTACCGCAGGGTCACCGTGGGGGATCTGCTCCGCGTGGCGCGGCGCTACCTCGTGCGCTCGTCGAGGACGGTCATCGAGGTCGCGCCCGACGGATCGATGGAGAGCGACGAGGCTCCCGACGAAGAGACGGACGGTGAGGAGAGCGAAGAGGAGGTGGCGTCGTGACGCACGTCATCATCGAGCCGAGCCCCGCGTTGCCTCTCGTCAGCGTCGTCGTCGCGTTCCGGTCGGGCTCGGCACACGACCCCGTGGGCCGCGAAGGGCTCGGACGCATCACCGCCCGCATGCTCCGCCGCGGGGCCGAAGGCTACCGCTCGGAGCAGATCGAGCAGACGATCGACCTGCTCGGCGGCGAGCTCGGCGTGGACGTCTCACCGAGCTCGAGCACGGTGCATTTCGAGGTGATCCGGCGTTCGCTCGATCCGTTCGTGGACCTCGCGTCGACGCTGCTCGCCCGGCCTTCGTTCGACGAAGCCGAGCTTGCTCGGCTGAAGCGCGAGGCCGAGGCCGAGCTCATCGAGTCGCGCGACAGCGACGGCACCTTGTGCGCGCGCGCCTTCCGCCGGACGCTCTTCGCCGGTCATCCGTACGGCCGCCGCGTCGCCGGCTGCATCCCCGCCTTGCGGGCGATCGAGCGCGCCGACGTGGTGTCGTTTTACGAGGCGCACTACGCGCGGGAGAACGCGATCGTCACGATCTCGGGAGACGTCGACGTCGAGGAAGGGCACGCGATCGCGGAGCGCCTGCTTTCTGGACTCCCGGTCGGCGCGAGTGTCCCGGATCCCGTGCAGCCGCCGCCGCGCAGATCCGGCCGTCGGCTCGTCTTCGTCGACAAGCCCGAGCGAACCCAGACGCAGATGATCGTCGGAGGGCTCGGGACGCACCCGAACGATCCCGATCACGTGGCGCTCCTCGTGGCGAACACCGCGTTCGGCGGGACGTTCACGTCGCGGCTCATGCAGGAGGTGCGGGCGAAGCGAGGCTGGTCGTACGGCGCGTCCTCGCGCGTCGGCTTCGATCGGCAGAGGGACGCGTTCACGATGTGGACGGCGCCCAAGGCCTCGGATGCCTCGGCCTGCCTCGCCTTGAAGCTCGAGCTTTTGCACGCGCTTCGCAAGGACGGGATCACGAAGGACGAGCTCTCGTTCGTCAAAAAGTACCTCGTCCGCTCGCACGCGTTCGAGGTCGATACGGCGAGGAAACGGGCGTACCAGAAGCTCGAAGCCGCGCTCTACGACTTGCCCGAGGGCTACCACGACAAGCAGCTCGAGCAGATCGAGGCCGTCACGCTGGATGAGGCGAACGCCGCGATCCGCGAGCGTCTGTCGGAAGACGATCTCGTGGTCTCCGTCGTGGGGACCTTCTCGCAGATCGGCGAAGCCATCGCGAAGTCCGTCCCGCGGTTGCTCGAGACGCAGGTCGATCCGTTCGACCTCGAATGATTGGCGGCGCGCGGATGGGGGCCGCGCGCCTCTCGCCTCACGGCGGGAACATGGCCATGGGATAGGACAACTCCCGCCGAGCGATGGCGCAGGGATACATGATCGGTCCCTTGCGCCGTCGTGCGGGGCGCGCCGCGCGGGGCGATGGATGCGCATACGCGAGGAGCACCTCGCGCACGCGGAGCAGATCTTTCGGCCGCAGGGGGCGCGGCGCCGACACGGCGAGGCTCGACGCGGCGAGCGCGCGCCCTCGCCGGAGCACCTCTGCGCGCGCGAGCTTGAGCCGAGCGTAAGCCGTCTTGAGCGGGACCCCGAGCTTCTCGGCGATCTCCGGCATCGGCTGCTCCTCGAGGTCGTGCAGGACGAGAATCTCGCGGAGCTTCGGGCGCATCCGGCCGATGAGCTCACGGGCGAGCGCCTGCTCCTCGCCCTCCAGGAGCGCGGATTCGGCTGCGAGAGCGTCGCTCATCGGCTCCGGCGGCAGCTCGGCCACGAGCGGCTCCATGCGGTGCCTCGCGAGCTTTCGGTAGTTCGTCGCGAGCTGCATCGCGATGACGAACAGCCACGGGCGCGCCGAGCTTGCCGCGTCGTGATCCTCGATGCGCCGCAGGGCGACCGAGAAGACCTCCTGCGCGATGTCGTCGGCGTCGCGTGCGGGCACTCCGTACCGCTCGACGGTGCGCAGGACGAACTGCCATTCGCGCGCATAGAGCTGCTGGAACACCTCGTCGCGCGGAGGAAGGACCCCGGAGACGAGCTCCTCCGCGAACGGATAACGAACGGGAGGGCGCGAGGGATCGTGAGGCACGACGTCGGCCGACGGGGGAGGGATGACGTCGGGGCACCACGTGGAGGGAGACAGCGTCGGCGTCGACGGGAAAGAAGCGCCACGACGCTTGCCTTCTGCAAGAGTTTTACCAGACGAACCTGCGCGTGAAGCTCGTTTCCCGCGGGTGCTGCGGGGACGCTCGTCGGCCGTTTTCATGGTTCACCGCCCCGAGGCGCGGCCGGTGTGCTCGGCGTCGCCCGCGCCTCTCGAACGGTTTGTCCTGCGTGTGGGAGGGAGCGTCAATGATCATCCGCGCTCACGCGCCCGCGATCGGTTCTCCCTCCGCCTCCGTCGCGACCATCCACAAGACCGCCATTCGCACGGCGACGCCCGCTTCCACCTGATCGAGGATGACGCTTCGTGATCCATCCGCCACGGCAGGGTCGATCTCCACACCTCGGTTCATCGGCCCAGGGTGCATCACGATGGCGTCGGGCGCGGCGAGCGCGAGTCGTGCTTCGTTGAGGCCGAACTTCCTGCTGTACTCGCGGGTGCTCGGCAAGAACGTGCCCGCGAGGCGCTCGCGCTGGACGCGGAGCATCATCACCACGTCGGCTCCTTCGAGCGCAGGCTCGAGCCGATCGTGCACCTCCGCGCCGAGCGCCTCGGCTGCAGGTGGTAGCAGCGTGCGAGGGCCCGCGAAGCGCACCGTGGCGCCCATCTTCCGCAGGAGAAGCACGTTCGAGCGCGCGACACGGCTGTGCAGGACGTCGCCGCAGATGGCCACGACGAGGCCTTCGAGCCGGCCCTTGCGACGTCGGATCGTGAACGCATCGAGCAGCGCTTGCGTGGGGTGCTCGTGCGTGCCGTCGCCCGCGTTGACCACGGCGGCGTTCGTGCGTGATGCCACGTAGTGCGGCGCGCCCGACGCTTGATGCCGGATCACGAGGACGTCCGGGCACATCGCTTCGAGGTTCTTCACCGTGTCGAGGAGCGTCTCGCCCTTGACCGCGCTCGACGTCGACACGCTGATGTTGATGACGTCCGCCGAGAGCCTCTTGCCCGCGAGTTCGAACGAGGTCCGCGTGCGCGTCGAAGGCTCGTAGAAGAGGTTGATCACCGTCTTGCCGCGGAGCGTCGGCACCTTCCGGACGCTGCGCCGCGAGACGTCGAAGAAGCTCTCCGCGGCGTCCAGGATCGAGAGGATCTCGGTCCTCTCCAGGGCCTCGATCCCGAGCAGGTGGCGGTGCGGATATCGCGCGCGTGGTGTCGTCGTCACGTTCCCCCCAGGGTGGATGCGTCCTCGATGGTGGCCCACGCGCCGTCGTCCTTCTGCGCGACCTCGATTCGCTGGCCGGGGCCGAGCTCCACGCGACGCACGGTGTAGTCCGGGTGAATGGGCAGCTCGCGGCCGCCGCGATCGACGAGCACGCAGAGCTCGATGCGACGCGGGCGGCCGTAGTCGAGCACGGCGTCGAGCGCCGCGCGGATCGTGCGGCCGGTGTAGATGACGTCGTCGACGAGCACGACGCGCTTGCCGCGCACCTCGAACGGGATGCGGCTCGGGCCGATCTTGGGGTTCGGCAGGGCCGTCGCGGCGTCGTCGCGGTAGAGGGTGATGTCGATGGAGCCCGTCGGCGGGGCTTCGCCTTCGAGCTCGCGGAGCAGCGCGGCGAGCCTCTCTGCGAGGGGCTCTCCGCCGCGCCGTATGCCGACCAGCGCGAGGTCACGGACGCCGCCGTGCTCGGCGATCTCGCCAGCGACGCGGCGGAGGCCTCGGGCCACCGCGACCGGATCGAGGAGGACTTCGGACATGGCGGGGACGAGCTACCACAAGGCCGACGCGGTGTCCCCGGGCCGCGCGGGGTGCGTCACGTCAATCGGGCTGGTGGAGAATTTTCTGGGTCGGATCCACGAAGTAGAACCGAGCGTGAGCGGCGCGCTGGAAGGTGAGCGCGCCGAACGCGTTGACGAGGACGGAGATCAGGGCGAGCGCCCAGAAGAAGCCGCCGAGCCGCCTCCGGCCGAGCGCGAGCAGCGCGAACAGGAACACGGCGAAGTCGTTGGAGAAGCGGTAGCCGAACTGGATCCAGCCACTGTTCTGGTAGAGCAAGCTCGGCAGCGCGATGCACGCGGCCGTGAGCGCGATGGGCCAGAAGGAAGGCGGTGTGCGTCTCGGCCAGAGCACCCAGGCGTAGATGGGCGTCGTGATCCAGAGCGCGAGGCCGTGCGCGTTGATCTGGAACGGTGCACCGCTGACACCCGTGTAGGGCAGGGACGTCAGGATCACGCCGAGGTTCCGGCCGAGGTAGTGGTACGAGAAGAGCCCCCAGCGCTCGATGCGCGCTCGCCACGTGATCGCCAAGAGCCGATGGCCGAACTCGAACGGATCGCCGAAACGCGCGGCGTTGTACCAGAGCAGGACGCCGAGCACCGCGGCGGCAGGTGCAGCGAACAGTACGAGCTTCTTCGCGAGCGCGCGCGCATCCACGTCCGCGAGACGCACGCGACTGCTTGCCCCGGAGCGCGCGCTCGCCCTCACCGCCTCGTACACGAAGAGCGGGAACGCGAAGCCGAGCGGCGTGCGCGTGGCGAACCCGAGGCCGATCGCGAGACCCGCGACGATGGGATGCGCGGCGCCGACGGACGCGAAGAGGTAAAGCGCCGCGAGCGCCGCGCCGACGACGTGCGCCGCGAACCAGACCGTGCCTTGCACGGCGGAGAACCAGTACACGGTGCCGAACGCGAAGAGCAGCGAGAGGAGCACGTTCTCCCGCTCCGATCGGCCCGTCCTGCCGGCGCGCGCGAGTGCGTCGAGGCCGAGGTACAAGAGCGCCGGGGCGAGGCCCGTGAAGAGCGCGAAGACCTGACCGTCCCGAACGCGTTCGACGTTGCCCGCGAGCTTGACCGCAGGCAGCAAGAGGACCGCGGGGAACGGCGGAAAGCTCACGTAGTGCTTGCCTTGCCACGTGACGAAATCGTTGTTCCCCGTGTACGCGGGGGGCGGGCCGCCGAGGTCCAGACGGCCGTGCAGCCACGCATCGGCGAGCAAGGCGAAGTGGTTGTACGGCGTGTGCGTCGTGAGCCGCTCGCGCGCCGTCGTGGCGAGACACACGACCGTGACCAACGTGTAGATCACCGCGGCGACGAGCCACCTTCGTGATCGATCGTCGGGCCGTTCGAACAGGCGATCCATGCGTGCTGGGCGCACCCTACCATGGCCATCGCTGGTCGAAGCCGCGCCGGGCGGCTTGCGAGTACCCCGACCGTGCGCTAGTTGCTCCCGCCTCGCGCGCCTTGGCGAACCCACGGCTCCCGCGAATTCGTTCTCGCCCCCCAGGAGTCGACCATGCCGCTCTTCGCCATTCCTGCCGGAGACATCGACGCCGCTGGTCGCTCGATCGCGGCGGACCTGCCCGTCGCTTGGCTCGACGAGCAGCTCAGCGACTGCGATGTGCGCAGCGCCGAGCCTGGGCACGTGTCGGGGCGGATCTCCCGCTCGGGCGCCGACATCGTCGTGCGCGGGCGCGTCCACACCGTGTTGCAGGCGCCGTGCGCTCGTTGCCTCGAGCCCACGAAGCTCGACGTCGACGCGGAGATGTCGCTCCTCCTCAAGCCTGCGGCGCCTGCCGTGCTCGCGCAGAAGGCCGACGAGAAGCGCGCGGCGGCGCAGGCGAAGAAGGCCGCCGGAGGAAGCACGAAAACCGAAACGGGCAAGAAGGCGTCGAAGGAAAAGGAGCTGCCGGAGTACGAGTTTTCCTCGGACGAGGCGGAGGTCGACGTCTACGACGGCGAGACGGTCGTGCTCGACGGGTTCATCCGCGAGGCGATTCTGCTCGAGATGCCCATCTTCCCCTTGTGCTCCGAGGCGTGTCCGGGTATCCGTCCCGCCTCCCCCGAGGCCGTCGAGGGGGGCGCCGAGCCGCCCATCGACCCCAGGCTCGCGCCCCTCGGCGCTTTGCGCGCCGCGCTCTCCAAGAGCGGCTCGCGCGGGCCGAACGATGATCAAGGGGCCGCGTCCGGCAGCGCCGACGCGTCCCAGCAGAAGAAGACGAAGAAGGAGTAGCCCGTGGCCGTCCCGAAGAGGAAAACCACCCCGAGCAAGCGCGACATGCGGCGCGCGAACCACGACAAGGTCACCCCGGTGCAGGTGGTTGCCTGCCCGAACTGCGGGGAAGCCGCGCTCCCGCACCGCGCCTGCGGCGCCTGTGGTTTCTACAAGGGTCGCAAGGCGAAGGCCGTCAAGGCCACGACCGCCTGAATCACCGCAAATCCCCAGCTTGCCCGTCTCGCCGGGCCTCCCGCTCCACGACGAAGGGCGAGGCTTCGAGACGGGCTCGCGCCGGGCAGCGCGTGCGTGCATGGATCTCGGCGCTCCGCGATGAATCTCGCGGATGCATGAGCCGAGGTCCATCGCTCGATCGCGCGCCGCCCCGGCGCCCTGCTACCTTGTCATCATGAGCGCGCTCCCCACACCGAAGAGTCGCATCCTCGGGACCGGCCACTACGTCCCCGAGAAGGTGCTCGCCAACGTCGATCTCGAGAAGATGGTCGACACATCCGACGCTTGGATCGCGGAGCGCACCGGCATCCGGCGCCGGCACATCGCGGCCGAGAACGAGAACACGAGCGACATGGCGGCGGCGGCCGCGCGCCGCGCCCTCGAGTCGGCGGGCCTCAACGCCGCCGACATCGACATGATCATCGTCGGGACGATCAGCGGCGACACCCCGATGCCCGCGTGCGCCGTGCACGTGCAGCAGAAGCTCGGCGCCGACAACATCCCGGCCTTCGACGTGTCGGCCGCGTGCGCCGGGTTCATCTACGGCATGACCATCGCCGATCAGTTCATCGCCACCGGCGCGGCGCGCTGCGTCCTCGTGGTCGGCGTGGAGCTCCTCTCGAGGCTCCTCGACTGGCAGGATCGCACGACGTGCGTGCTCTTCGGAGACGGCGCGGGCGCGGTGGTGCTCGGGCCCTCGGACGGAGACGGCCGTGGCCTGCTCGCCACGCGCATCTTCACCGACGGCTCGCTCGCGCATGCGCTCACGATCCCAGGCGGCGGCACGGCCGAGCCGCTCACGGACGAGGGCCTCGCGAAGAAGCGCAACAAGGTCCACATGATGGGGCAGGAGATCTTCCGGACCGCCATCAAGAACCTGACGAGCGCGTCCACCGCGGTCCTCAAGGCCTCCGGGTTGACGAGCGCCGATCTCGACTGGGTCGTCGCCCATCAGGCGAACCTGCGCATCATCACGCAGGTCGCCGATCGGCTGAACTTCCCGATGGAGAAGTTCGTCATCAACATCCAGGAGTACGGCAACACGTCGAGCGCTTCGATCCCCATCGCGCTCGACGAAGCGGTTCGCGACGGGCGCATCAAGCCCGGGCAAAACGTCCTCATGTGCGCCCTCGGCGCCGGGATCTCCTGGGGCGCCGCGCTCGTCCGGATGTGACGCGCGTCTTCCTTCCCGCGCGCCGGGCCGATCCTTTGACGACAAAACATTCTTTCGCGACGTAGCACCTCGGAGTCCGCGTCGATGCAACGAAGCACGAAGGTCGCCTGGTTGTTCCCTGGTCAAGGCTCGCAGCTCGTCGGCATGGGCAAGGACCTCGCCGCGACGTCGGAGGCTGCGCGCCGCACGTTCGAGCGCGCGGACGCGGCGCTCGGTGAGCCGCTCTCCCGGCTCTGCTTCGAGGGCCCGATGGAGGAGCTCACGCTCACCGCGAACACGCAGCCCGCGCTCGTGGCGGCGAGCGCGGCCATCGTGGCGGCGTTGCGCGAGCGTCACCCGGACCTCGCGCCGCCCGTGTTCGCCGCAGGGCACTCGCTCGGCGAATACAGCGCCCTCTGCGCCGCGGGCGCGCTCGATCTCGAAGACGCCGTGCGCCTCTGCCGGCTGCGTGGCTCCGCGATGCAGGCCGCCGTGCCTCCGGGCGAGGGCGCGATGACGGCGATCATGGGGCTCGATGCCGAGGCGATCGCGGCGATCTGCGAGGAGGCGGCCGCGGGAGAGATCGTTTCGCCCGCGAACTACAATGCGCCCGGGCAGGTGGTGATTGCAGGTCAAAAGGACGCGGTGGCGCGCGCGAACGATCTCGTGGTGGCGCGCGGCGGCAAGGCCGTTCCGCTCAAGGTGAGCGCGCCCTTCCACTGCGCGCTCATGCGGAGCGCGCGCGACGCGCTCGCGCCTGCGCTCGGACAGGTCGCGATCCATCCGCTCGCCTTCCCGGTGATCGCCAACGTCGACGCGTCGCCGAACGCCGAGCCGGGCCGGGTCGCCGAGCTCTTGCTGCGGCAGATCGACGGAGCGGTCTTGTGGTCCGCTTCGGTCGAGCGCATGGCGGCCGAGGGCGTGACGCACGCGCTCGAGCTCGGGCCGGGCAAGGTGCTCGCCGGGCTCGTGAAGCGAATCGCGAAATCCATCAAGGTGCTGAGCGTCTCGGATCCCGCGGGGATCGACGCGGTGCCTGCGTTCCTGGAGGGTTGAGAGATGTTCGGTCTGAGCGGCAAGGTCGCGCTCGTGACGGGCGCTTCACGTGGGATCGGTCGGGCGACGGCGGAGGCGCTCGCGGCGCAAGGCGCGCACGTCGTCGTGAACTACGTACGCGGCGAGGAAGAGGCACGGCGCGTCGTGCAGGCGATCGAGGAGCGCGGCGGCAAGGCCGAGGCGCTCGGCTTCGACGTGGCGGACATGCAGGCCACCGACGAGGCGATCGCGGCCCTGGCGAAGCGGCTCGGCCGCCTCGACATCCTCGTGGCGAACGCGGGCATCGCCGTCGACAACCTCGTCCTGCGCGTGAAGGAAGAGGAGATCGATCGCGTCTTCGCGGTGAACGTGAAGGGCGCGATCGGCTGCGCGCGCGCGGCGATCAAGCCCATGATGCGTGCTCGCGCGGGCCGCATCGTGCTCCTGTCGAGCATCGTCGGCGAGATGGGCAATGCCGGGCAGGCGGTCTACGCCGCGTCGAAGGCCGCGCTCCTCGGCCTCTCGAAGACGCTCGCGCGCGAGTACGCCTCGCGGAACATCACGGTGAACGTGGTCGCGCCCGGCTTCATCGACACCGACATGACGTCGTCGCTCGGGGCCGAGGTGAAGGACGGCATGCTGAAGGCCATTCCTCTCGGTCGCACGGGAAAGCCGGAAGAGGTCGCTGCCGCGGTGGCCTTCCTCTGCTCGGATGCCGCTTCTTACATCACGGGCGAGACCATCCGCGTAAACGGCGGCATGTACATGTAAAAAGCGTTTCGCACGCCACGAAGGTGGTGCAAAAGCTCGAACGATGGGTTAGGAGGGGACCGCTTTTTCCCCGGAGGACGCCATGGCGGAAGGTCGCGACATCTCGGCCGATGTCAAAAAGATCATCAAGGAACAGCTCGACGTCGACGAGAAGGACATCAAGCCCGAGTCGACGTTCATCGACGACCTGGGCGCGGACTCGCTCGGCCTCGTGGAGCTCGTGCTCGCCTTCGAAGAGGCGTTCGAGATCGACATCCCGGACGAGGACACGGAGAAGATCCGGACCGTGCAGGATGCGATCGACTACATCAACGCGCACACCAAGAAGTAGCCCCCGAGAGCCCTAGCGAGGGCTCGGTCCCCGGTCCATCCTGGGCGAAGCGAGTATGGAACGCGTCGTCATCACCGGCATCGGTCTCGTCACCCCGAACGGCATCGGCACCGCGGAGACGTGGCGCTCCGTGCTCGCGGCCGAGTCCGGGATCGGGCCCATCACCCTCTTCGATGCGTCGCAGTATTCGACGCGCATCGCAGGCGAGGTGAAAGGGTTCGTCGCGGAGAACTTCATCCCCAAGAAGAAAGTCCGCGAGATGGGCCGCTTCGCCCACCTCTCGGTCGCCGCCTCGCAGCTCTGCATGCAGGACGCGGGGATCGAGCTCACCGACGAGGACCGCGAGACCTGCGGCACGTACATCGGCGTGGGCCTCGGCGGGCTGGAGAACCTGTACCAGTACGCGCAGGTGCTCCTCGAAAAGGGACCCTCGAAGGTCAGCCCGTACTTCATCCCGCAGGTCATCGCGAACCTCGCCGCCGGTCAGGTCGCGATGGCCCTCGACCTCAAGGGGCCGAGCTACTGCAACACGAGCGCGTGCGCGTCGAGCGCCCACTCGATCGGCGAAGCCTTCGAGTGGATCCGCCGCGGCCGCACGCACCTCATGCTCGCAGGTGGCACGGAGGCGACGATCACGGGCCTCGCCGCCGCAGGCTTCGGCGCCATGTTCGCGCTCTCGCGGCGCAACGACGAGCCCACGCGCGCGAGCCGTCCCTGGGACAAGGGACGCGACGGTTTCATCATGGGCGAGGGCGCGGCGACGCTCTTGCTCGAATCGCTCTCGCACGCGAAGCGCCGCGGGGCGAAGATCTACGGCGAGGTCACGGGCTACGGCGCCACGTGCGACGCGTACCACCTGACGAAGCCCGCGCCGGAAGGCGAAGGCGCGCAGCGCGCGATGAAGCAAGCGCTCGCAGACGCGAAGCTCGCGCCGACGGACATCGAGTACATCAACGCGCACGGCACCTCGACGCCGCACGGCGACATCGAGGAGGCACGCGCGATCGTGAAAGTGTTCGGGGAGCACGCGACCGGACACGCGCTCTGGGTGAGCTCCACGAAGTCCGTGACCGGGCACCTGCTCGGCGGCGCGGGCGCGGTCGAGGCAGCTCTCTCGGTGCTCGCGCTTCAAGACGGCAAGGTCCCTCCCACGGCAAACCTCGAGGAGCAGGATCCCGAGTGCGTGCTCGACTGCGTCCCGCTCGTCGCGCGGGAGCGCCGTCTCCGGAACGTCATGTCGAACTCGTTCGGGTTCGGGGGCACCAACGTTGCGCTCGTGTTCTCCCGCTTCGAGGGCTAGGCGATGAGGTGCCCGTTCTGCGGGCACCTCGAGGACAAGGTCGTCGAGTCCCGCGCACCCGGGTCGGGTGACGTCGTCCGCAGGCGCCGCGAATGCGCCGCGTGTGGTCGTCGGTTCACGACGTACGAGCGCGTCGAGGACGTCCTGCCGACCGTCGTGAAAAAAGACGGCCGGCGCGAACCCTTCGATCGCGCCAAGCTGATGCGAGGTCTCCGGACCGCCTGCAACAAGCGGCCAGTCTCGGTGGACCGGCTGGAGGTCGTGGTGGACGCGATCGAGCGTGAGGTGCAGGAGTCCGAGCGGCGCGAAGTGACGAGCGCCGAGCTCGGCGAGCGCGTGATGAACCACCTGCGCGACCTCGACGAGGTCGCCTACGTCCGCTTCGCCAGCGTCTATCGCTCCTTCCGGGACGTGGACGAGTTCCTCCGCGAGCTTGGTAAGCTTGTGAAGGCGAAGGGCCCCTAGTAGATCCGGGCTGACCCATGACGACTGCCCCCGAATCCGATTTCGATCTCGCCACGATGCGCCTCGCGCTCGAGGAGGCGAGGAAGTCCCAGCCATCGCCGAATCCGCCGGTCGGGGCCGTGGTCGTCAATGAAGCGGGCGAGGTCGTCGCGTCGTCGTACCACCTCCGCGCCGGCGAAGAGCACGCCGAGACCGCCGCCCTGCGTCGCGCCGGCGAGGCCGCGCGCGGCGGCACGCTCTACGTGACGCTCGAGCCCTGCAACCACCACGGCCGCACGCCGCCGTGCGTCGACAACATCCTGCGGGCAGGCATCCGCCGCGTGGTCATCGGCTGCCTGGATCCAAACCCGAACGTCGAGGGCGGGGGCGCCGCGCGTCTCACCGAGTCAGGCATCACGGTCGACGTCGGCGTCGCAGGCGCCGAGGCACGCGCGCTCATCGCGCCATGGGCGAAGTTCATCACGACAGGCATGCCCTATGTGTCGCTGAAGCTCGCGCTCTCGCTCGACGGGCGCATCGCGACCCGCAGCGGCGCCTCCAAGTGGGTCACAGGCCCCGAGGCGCGGGCGAAGGTGCAGGAGCTCCGCGCGCAGCACGACGTCGTCGGCGTGGGCATCGGGACGGCGCTCGCGGACGATCCACGCCTGACGGTGCGCACGCCCGGGCTCGCCGAGCAGGGACGTTGCCCGACGCGCGCAGTGTTCGACACGCACCTGCGCTTGCCGCTGCACAGCCGGCTCGTGCAGACCGCACGCGAGGTGCCAACGTGGGTGCTCACGGGCGAGGACGCGCCCGGGGCGAACGAGCAGGCGCTCGCCGACGCAGGATGCGTGGTGCTGCGCGTGCCAAACTCGGCGGAAGGTCGGGTGGAGGTGTCGGCAGCGCTGCGGATCCTCGCGGCGCAGGGCGTGGTGTCGATGCTCGTCGAGGGCGGCGCAGAGCTCGCGGGCAGCCTGCTCGCGGCACGCCTCGCAGACGAGCTGCACGCATTCATCGCACCCATCCTGCTCGGTCCGCGCGGTCGTCCCGGCGCAGTCGACTGGGCAGGCCCAGACACGCCGAGCGAGGCGCCGCGGATCGTCGATCCGCGATGGGCGCTCTGCGGCCGCGACGCATACGTCAGCGGGCCGCTGTCGTTTCCGCGTTGAAGCGTGGCGCCGGGGTTTCACCCCGGACCCGACCAGGGGCTGTCCGCCCCTGGACCCGGACCAGGGCAAGCCCTGGACCTCAGGTGGAAAAACTGCGCTTCGCGCAGTTTTTCCAAGGGGCCGGTGGCAAGACCATGAAGGTCGTCGCACGTAGCGGCACGTTGCCGGTTGAACCGTCGGCGTTGCTGTCTTGGTTGGCAGGTTCGTCGCCGGTCTTGCCACCGGCTGTTCGATGAACTGCGCATCGCGCAGTTCATCGACCCCGAGTCCAGCGCTTGCGCTGGTCCGGGTCCAGGGGCGGATAGCCCCTGGTCGGGCCTGGGGCGAAGCCCCAGCGAAACGCCCTCGCGTCAGCCTGTCGCGTCGGCGCGCTTCTGCATCTTGCGCTGGATGATGCGCTTCTTCAGCATGCCCACGCGGTCGATCATCAGCACGCCGTCGAGGTGATCGTTCTCGTGCTGGATCGCGACGGCGAGCAGACCGTCGGCTGTGAGCTCGAACGTCTTGCCGTCGCGGCCCTGGGCGCGCACGCGGACTTCGGTTGCGCGCTTGATGTCCTCGCTCACGCCGGGGAAGGACAAACAGCCCTCGGTGCCCACCTCTTCGCCGACCTTCGACAGGATCTCCGGGTTCACGAAGACCATGAGGTTGCTCGGTTCGTCCTCGGCGGCGATGTCGATGATGAAGATCCGGTGTGGCTCGCCGATCTGCGTGGCGGCGAGGCCCACGCCTGGCGCTGCGTACATGGTCTCGGCCATGTCGTCGATGAGCCGCTCGATCTCGGGCGTGATGCGCTCGACCGGCAGGGCCTTCTGGCGAAGGCGAGGGTCGGGATAATGCAGGATGGTGCGGATGGCCATGATCGCTTCTTGTGCCCTTCGAACCGCCGCTGCCGCAACGTAACCGCGGCAGGACAGCGCATACAAGGTAGCCTAGTCGAACCTCGTCGTCCTGCCGAGACTCGTCAAGATGCGCTCGGCTCGCCGACGAAGCATTACTTCGTGCGTCGGAAGATCGCCGGATCGACCGGCGTGCCCCGCGCTGCCAGGTCCTCCACGATGGCCGGGACTGCGCCTGTTGGGTGGAGGCTGCCCTCGATCGTCCCGCCTGCGGCGGTCCGTTCGATGGTGAACGTGAAGAGGTCCCGCGCCACGAGCGCGCCGCCTTCGACGCGTAGATCTGCGACTCGCATGAGCCGCGCGCGGCCGTCGCGGAGTCGAGCGACTTCCAGCACGAGATCGAACGCGCTTGCCAGCGCCTCCCGCGCCGCTTCCACGGTCGTGCCTGGGCGCGCCGTCACGAGGTCGGCTGTGAGCCGGGCGAGGGCATGGCGCAGCGTGGGCGCGCGTGTCGCTGCCAGCACGCTGCCCGCGCCCTCGCCGAGGGCTCCCACGAGCTCGGAGGCCGCGGGGCCGGCGAGCGCGCCGATCACGATTCGATCGGGGCGCATCCGCGCGGCGACACGTGCCGCGTTCGCCGCCGCGTCTGCGCTCGGGCCGAGCGGGATCGACAGCGTGTTCGTGTGCAGCACGGGGATCTCGTCGTCGTCTTGCAGCGACACGACGCGCTCTTCCGCAGCGAAGCCTCCCGCGAGCGCTGCGACGAGGGATCCGTGCCCCGAGCCCATCGGCCCTGCCACGAGCACGTTCGCGCGGCCGGCCATGCCTTGCGAGAGCAGCGTCGCCACGGCCCGCGAGAGCAGCCCTGCGCGCACGAGATCCTCCAGCGTGCTCGCCTCGATCCGCTGCGGTTTGCGCAGCACGACGAGCAGGCCCTTCGCGCCTGGCGCGGGCACGACCCCGAGGATCCGAAATCCTTCCGGCGCGACGACATCCACCGCGCCCGGCGCCTCGAACGGCGTGCCTGCGCGCACGAGGAGCCGTCGCAGCGCTCGCGCCGCGGCCTCCTCGCTCGTGAACGGCATCTCGCCCGTCGGCGTCTTGCGGCTCTTGCGGAATGCGACGAGCCGCGTGTTCCCTTGCACGTGGATCTCGACGACGTCGTCGTCCGCGAGCAGCGGACCGATCGCGCCGAGCTCCAGAAGCTCGCGCCGCGCTTCCACTGCGAGCTGCTCGACGCCCACGCCGTCCGGCACGAGGCCCGCGGTCTTCATGACCGCCGCGCGCTCCTCGATCGCTGCCGTGACCTTCGTGGCGAACGTCGACGAGATGGGCGCGCCCGCGGTGAGCGGGGCGAGATCGAGCCCCTCGCCCACGCGCTCCACGAGGGTCACGAGCGCGGCGCGGTGCGGGGCTGACGGGCCCGGCGTCGGCTCCGAGTTCGTGCGGTTCACCGGGGACGGAGGCACCGCCGTCGGGCCGGGTGGCATCGCGTGCCGCGGCGGGAAGGCTTGCTGGAAGGCCGGCGGGAAGGGGCTTTGCGGCGGCGCGGGAATGCTCGACGCCGTGGGCCGCGGGCCTGCGCTCAGCGTCGGCGGGCCGGCTGCGGCGTGCGGCGGCAGTGGCGAGAGTGCGGTCGGCGAGAGCATCGAGCCGCTCGGCTTCGTGCTCGCGGTCGGCCTTGGCACGCGCGGCGGCGCGGGCACGGGGACCGGCGCCTCGTCGGGATCGTTCTCGAGCGGGAAGTGACTGACGACATCTGCGGCTTGCTCGCCGGTGAGCACGCCTGGGTCGCGGGGTTTGGCAGGAACGGCCGAGGGCGGGCCTCCGGGCGACGAGAGTGGGCCTTCGATCGCGCCCATGTCGGGCATCGCGTTGAACTCGCCACTCGGGATACGCCCGCCGGCGAGCTGTGCGCCGGGTCCGGCCTCGATGCGCAGGACGAAGTCGCCGATGTAGATCTTGTCGCCCTCGCGGACGATCGTCGGCTGCCCGATCTTGCGGCCGTTGACGTACGTGCCGTTCGTGCTCTTCAGGTCGGTGACGATGAAGCGGCCGTCACGCAGGACCAGGCGCGCGTGCCGCTTCGACACGTTGCCCTTCGGCAGCATGAGGTCGTTGCCCTGCACGCGGCCGACGTTGATCTCCGCGCGATCGAAGGATTCACGGCGCTCGGCGCCGCCCTTCTCGCTGATGATGACCGAGAAAATCATTCCGCTCGGGCGGCCTTGCGGGATCGGCCCCGGGCCACGCTCGGCAATACGAGCAAGCCCCGAGGAGCATGTCAACGAAGAGGGGACGATCGCGCGCGCGGGGACGGATCAGCGCGGCTTGCGGGCGGAGGCGGACGAAGGCGGGATCGAGGAGGGCTTGTCGTTTTCGCGGCGGTCCTTCATGTCACCGGCGACGAGGGAGAGCAGCTCGCCGGCGACCGACATCACGTCCTCTTCGGCGAGACCACCCTGGCGCATTTCGCGGTAGATGGTCTTCGCGAGGATGCGGAGCGCCCGCGGATCGCGGGAGGCGTGTTCATAAGGGCGGGGCCGCTGCATCGCGTCACCGCTCCCCTCGGAAGGGGCGCCCGTGATCTCGGCTTTGGGGGTGGGGAACTCCATGCCGGCCGCCCTTGCGATGGTCGTGCCGAAGTCGGCGCCTCTGAAATTCGGTCATTTCCCGGTCATATTTTTCCCTGGAAGCGAACGTCGTTACGCACGTGCGTCGCGCGCGGCGCGATTTCGATTTCGCAGCGCGCGTCAAAGCTGGAGGTGTGCTTGCGCGCCTTCCACCGGTGGCACCCCGCTTGACGGTCGGACGAGCGGACGTCTACCTTGGCGCCGCTCGACCGGGGGCGCGTGCGCTGGATACGCGCGGAATCGTGGGGATCGTCAGCGATCGGCGAGCACCGTGTGAAGTGGAGGAGTTATGGCAGTAGGTAAAGTCAAGTGGTTCAATGACGAGAAGGGCTGGGGGTTCATCAAGCAGGACACGGGCCCTGACGTCTTCGTCCACTACTCGCAGATCCAGCAACCGGACGCGGGTCGGAAGCGCCTCTTCGAGGACGAGACGGTCGAGTTCGAGATCAAGGAGGGCCCGAAAGGCCTGCAGGCCATCAACGTGATGCGCCTCGCCGCGAGCTGAGCGGAGCGACTCGTCCACCCGGCGCCTCGGACGTCCGAACCGTCCGCAGGCGCCGGGTTCGTTTTTGGCGTCCCCCCCACGCCCCCCTGCCTGTTCATCCCTTCGGAATCGACACTTCGGAGAACGTCTTCGTCGCGGGATCGAGCCGGCACGAAGTGATCGCCCGGATTGCCCCGGAGCCGTCGTCGATCTCGTACAGGTTGAAGCCCGCCATACGCTCGTCGCTGTCGTGCAGGAGCGACGCGCTCGTCGCGCCGACCGCGTCGATGTGGCCCCGTGCCGTCGGCAACGTGCGGTGGATCCGCCGGTGCAGGTGGCCGTGCAGCAAGAGGCCCCGCTCGATCCCACGCAGAAGCTCGGCTTGCTCCCGGGCGTCGTAGAGCCCTTCGAGCAGCGTCTTCACGAGCCGCGGCGGGTTGTGCCAGGGGTGGTGCTGGAGCAGGATCGGCGTGCGCGAGCGTACCTCGGGGTGGGAGAGCGCCCGGGAGAGAGCCTCGAGCTGCTTCGGGCGGAGCGCGCCGGCGGCGACGAGCGGCGGCCTCGGCACGGCCGTGGACAGGCCGATGAGCGCGACCGGGCCGCGCAGGCGCACGAACGGGAAGGGGCCCGGGATCTCGGGGAGATCGGTCTTCAGGTAGGGCTCGAAGTAACGGAAGAAGCGCTTCGAGTGGAAAGCGCCGCGGGTGTAGGTGTCGTGGTTGCCCGGGACCATGCTGACCTGGTCGGGCGAGAGGCCGAGGTCCTGCTCGACGAGCTTCTTCACGAGCTCGAACTCGACTTCGAGGGCGAGGTTCGTGACGTCGCCCGTGATGACCACGTGATCGACGCCGAGCTTCCGGATCTCCGCGGCGGCCGCCTCGACGGCGAAGGGCTTGTGGACCGACTTGCGGTGGAAGCGCAGGTTCATGTAGCCCGTGATGCGCTTGTTGAAGAGGCGCATCGGCACCGCGCCTTCGAGCGAGAGCAGGTGCAGATCCGAGAGGTGGGCGATCTTCACGCGCCCACTATGAGCCCGCCGGGCGCGCTTCGCTACGGATCTCGGGCGCAACGGAAGCCACGCCAGGGCCTGCGCATGGAGGGAAGATCATGCTGGCGCGAGGCCGCGCGCATGAACGGCCGCCCGTGCACGTAGCCGCCGCCCCGGAGCACCCGCTCCTCCCCCGAGGACGGGCCACGCGGATTCATCACGCTGCCCTCCTGGTATCGGGGTGCGTAGTAATCGGCAACCCATTCTTCCACATTTCCCGCCATGTCGGCGAACCCGTCCGGGGTCCGGCCGTCCGGGAACGAGCCCACGGGGGCGAGCTCGAGGAAGCCGTCGGTGGGGTCGAGCTCGTCCCAGGAGATCTTGCCGTGGTTCACGATCGTGCCGTTCCAGAGGTTGCCCCAAGGGTAACGCCGGCCCCGCGCGCCCCGCGCCGCGCGCTCCCACTCCGCCTCGGTCGGCAGCCGGCCGCCCGCCCAGGTGCAGAAGGCCACGGCGTCGCTGTAGCTCACCATCACCACCGGCAGCTCCGGCCGATCGAAACGCGCGGCCCCCGACGCATACGGCGGCTCCAGGCAATGCCCCGCGGCCACGCAGCGGCGGTAGCGCGCGACCGTGACCTCGGCGCGATCGATCCAGACGTCCGAGAGGTAGACCTCGTGGGGCGGGTACTCGTCGCCGAAGATCTGCTCGGGACACTCGCGGCCCATCGGCTCGAGGGCGCAGAGCGTCTGCGCGTGGGCGACCTCGGAGGGGGTCGAGCCCATCGTGAAGGTGCCTTCGCGCAGGAGGATCG
Source organism: Polyangium sp. y55x31 (assembly GCF_029946505.1). GTDB lineage: Bacteria > Myxococcota_A > Polyangia > Polyangiales > Polyangiaceae > Polyangium. Next base: position 48,863 of record NZ_JARZHG010000002.1, on the reverse strand, counting down.
CCTCGGGCGCGGGGCTCTGCAGGGTGACGATGCCGGCCTTCGTGTTCGCTTGCTGCGTGGGGGCCGAGGGCGCCTCGGGGGGAGGCGGCGGACGAGCGGCCCCGCCGGAAGGGGCGAGCACGAGGAGCGCGAAGGCGGCGACCGTCGCGGGGCGCATCGAGGAGAGGCGTAGCACCGGAACGGCCGTTCGTCGTCGCAGGACGGCTACGGCGCGAGCTTCGCCAGGACGAGCTCGGAGGCGCCGCCCATGAGCGGGCCCTGGCCGAAGTCGACCGTGCCGGAGGCCACAGCGGCGAGGAAGATACGGCCGGCGGCGTCGGTCGCGACCGCGGTGATGGACTGGTCGTCCTTGTCGCCATAACCCGTGGCCGAGAGGACGTTCCCCGACGTGTCGTACCGCGCGAGGAACGCGTCGGGCGAGGACGCGCCTCCCTGCGCGTTCAGCGTGATTGCGCCGAATTTCGCGTCCTTCAGGAATCCGCCTCCGACGACGAAGCGGCCGCCGGCGCCGATGGCCACGCCGCCGGCGGTGTCGGCCTTCGAGCCGCCCATGATGACGCTCTTCACGTGCCCGCCGCTCGGCGACAGCTCGAGCAGGAAGACGTCGAGGTTCTGCGCGGTGAGCGCGCCGCCCCCGAAATCCACGGTGCCGCGCACGATCCCGCTCACGACCGCGTTGCCCGCGGCGTTCATGCGCACGGCGTAGCCGCGCTGCGGATCCATGTCGCCGTACCGCTTCGCGTAGGTGACGCCGCCGTTCGGATCGAGGCGCGCGACGAACAGGTCGAAGCCGCCCGCGCTCGTGAGCGTGGTCCCGCCGAAGTCCACCTTGCCGCGGAAGTCGCCGGTGATCACGGCGTTGCCGCCCGCGTCGACCGCGATCGCGCGTCCGTTTTGGTCCTCGCCGTCGCCGAAGCGCTGGGCGCGCACGGGGTTACCGCTATTGTCGAGCGTGAGCACGAAGAGATCGAAGCTGCCGGCGCTCTCGAGCAGACCCGTGCCGAAATCGACGCCGCCGGAGAAGCTCCCGATCACGAGGATCTCGCCCGTCTTCGTGACGGCGACGCCGCGCGCGTTCTGGTCCTCGCTGTTGCCGAAGCGCCGGCTCCAGATGTGGTCACCGTCGGTACCATCGTACTTCGCGACGAAGACGTCGTAGCCGCCCTCGCTCTGGAGCGAGTTGCCGCCGCCGACGCTCATTTGCCCGAGGAACTCGCCGACGACGATGACGTTGCCTTGCGCGTCCTCGGTGACGCTCCACGCGGCCTGATCCTCGGCGCCGCCGAGCCTGCGGCTCCAGAGCTGCTCGCCCGAGGCGCCGTCGAGCTTGGCGACGAACGCGTCGTAGCCGCCCGAGCTCGTGAACGTGTTGCCACCGAAGCTCAAGGTGCCGGGAAAACGACCCACGAGGATCGGGTGGCCGCCGGCGCCGGCGATGAGCGCGAGGCCCTCGGCCGCGCCGAACCTGCGGCTCCAGAGGTTGTCGCTCCCGCACGCAGGCGTCGCGCCGTCGCAGTCCTCGTCCTCCGAAGTCGCGCAGTCCTCCTGCGAGGGCAGGACCTCGCCCTCGCAGGGCCCGAAGGCCGTGCCCGCGGCGTTGCACGTGCGGGTCCCGCCCTGGCAAACCCCGACGCCCTCCGTGCCTTCGGGGCCGCCATAACAAGCCTCCGTCGTGTTCGGCTCGCACGACGTCGCGCCGGCGCTCCCGCCCTCGCCGCTGCTCCCGCCGCTGCTGCCGACTTCGCTGCCGCTGCCGTTCGCGCCTCCCACGCCGCCGCTGCCGCCGGCGCCCAGGGTGGTCTCGGTCGTCGATTCTTCCTTCCCGCAGCCGTACGCCGCGAACACGCCGAAGAGGAGCGAGAGGGCAGCAAGACGGGAGTGTTTCATGATGGTTCAGAATAGTACGAATACGAGCGCCGACGAAATGGCAAACAATGAGGATCCGAAGGAAAGCAATAAACCGTCTTGCGCTGCCACTGCGCGCGTGCAGGCGGGTCGAAATGGTGACTGGGGCGGGTGGTGTGCGCCAGGGAGCCCGCGAGCGCGCCGGCCCATTTCTCGTCGACGAGCATGTCGTCGTAGCAAGTCCCTGCCGCACGCCGAGCTTCCAGGTCCCTGGAGGAGGAAGCTCCCCGGGGCGATCCCTCGACCTTGGCATCGAGGGAGGAAGCTGCCGGGAACGTTCCCCCGGTTCTTCTTCCGCCCTCTGTTCTTCTCCCGACCCGCGGCGGAGGGGACGCAGGGCTGAGAGCCACGTCCGCGGGAGCGGGGGAAGATCAGGCTGGCGTTTTGATTTACAACCCCGTCATCGCCCCCCCGATCCCATGTCCCGATCAATGCTGGGCTCCGGGCGAGGTAACAACAAAAGTGGCGCGCCTGCGGACCCTGCACGCGTTTGGCGGGACGGTCGGTGGTTTCGGGCACCCATGTGTGCCGCTGGGGCTGCCCGACGCAGAGGAAGGCGACACCAGAGCATCTTCATACCCCATACCCCGTTCGAGTGGGGGTATGTGGAGTCACATGTTTGGCATACAGTCAAGAACATTGCGTCCAACACGAATAACGGTGAGCTATAAAACAATTTTCGGGTACTCATGGTGTGAAAGGACACGGTCAACCACCGAGAGGGGAGCGTGCGATGCTCCAGCGAGAGCGGAAATCCTGGTTTCTATGTCCTGGATCCCACAGGATGCCACCTCATGGTCAGGCGTCTCTGACTGTAAGCAACCAAAGGAGTGCAATCCGTGGCAACCCCGGTACCGAATAACACCATCATCCTCTACAAAGACGACAACACAAACATCGAACTCGAAAAGATCGACTTGACCCAATACACATTGGGGTATGTCCACGCCCTCCAAGAGTCGAAGGATGAAGCCACCTACGTGCGCTACAACCTCCCCAAGGGGTGCGTCGTCACGCTGTTCGACAACCACGCGACGCTGGATTGGCCCAACCTCAAAGGGGCTGGCAGGGTCTTGGACCTCATCGGTGACGGGCAGGAGCACGCGGTCAATCTGAAATCGTGCGATCTGAACGACTGCGCCTCCGCCTTCCTGTGGCGGAACGTCGACCTCGACATGGGGTATGTGTGCCTCTATGAAGGCGCCGAATTCACCGGCAACTACACGACACTTTTCATGTCGGAGTGGGAGCTCGATACGGTCCACAACATCGACGGCTGGCATATCGAAGACGAGCTCAGCTCGATCAAGTGGCAGGGCATGCTCGACACCTTCACCGTGGAACTCTACGAGAACAGCGACGGTGGCGGAAGGCGCTACACGAACATCGCGCGTGGCGCGGGGGAGGTGAGGAGCCTGGATGACGTGGGGTTCAACGACTGCGCCAGTGCGTTCAAGATCATCCGCCTCAGGCCAGTGAAGGAAGAAATCAAGGAAGTGATCGTCGAAAATTACGTCCCGACGAACCAGTCGCGCAAGGTGGTCTACGAGCTGAAGGGCACGAACGCGGGGAGCACGCCAATCAAACCGGCGATCGGCGTGAAGGTGAGCGTCATAGAGACCGCCGAAGTCACGGTCACCGACACACACAGCTCCGGCGGCGCCGTTGAAGCCGGCTATACCCATAGCAAGGTAGGCTCGGATAACAACGCGTTGGATCTGACATTCGGGTTCACCTACAACTACGAGCACTCCGAGAGCAGCACAGACAGCCTGGAGAAGGAAGTCGTGCTCGCCACCACCATTGATTATGAAGTCCCGCCGTATTCGACGTATATCATCCAGTGGTACGCCACGAGCGGCACGGTGGACGTCACGGTCAATACCACCGCCACGCGTTGGTATACCCAGCCGCTCGCGGGCACCGAACCGGACGGCGAGTACTACCGGCGCAACGAGACGCTGACACTCAGCTTCAAGGGAGTGCTGTGCGTGGAGAATGCGCCCTATAACGATGACGAGCCCATCTCCTCTACCTGACGTCTTCTGGCGAGCGTATGCGCGATGATACCGCCGCCGCGGGTTCACGTGTTCCGATTTCGTCGAGAGCGCCCTCGCTGGTGACGGCCGGGGCGTCGAGCGGACCCGCGCGGTCCGTCGCCATGCGCAGCACCCGTAGCCGCGAACGTGGCGCTAAGGCGCCTACCCTCGTGGTGACGGACTGATACCACGTCGCCCCCGTGCTCAACGGGGCCCTGCCCGCCGCAATCCTCAGAAACGGCACACAAGCAGATTTCGCTTTCCGCTTTCCGCTCCCGCTACCGCCGCTCCACCGCTGAAAATCGAAGCGCGCGTCCTCCACGTCCCGCCGTCGGCTTGCCACCTTCACGCTCGACGACGCCCCCGACCACGACGAAACGCATCCCCTCGGCCAGCCGATGCGGCGCGGTGAAGCTCGCGCGCTCGTGGACCTCGGCCGGCGAAAACACGAGCAAATCCGCCCCGCACCCCTCGCGCACGCAGCCCCGCTCGCCTTCGAGCCCAAGCGTGCGAGCGGGCAGAGCCGACATCTTGCGCACGGCTTCCTCCAGGGAAACGAGGCGCTGCTTTTCGACGAGCTCCTCGATCACCCGCGCAAACGCGCCAAATCCGCGCGGATGCCGGCCGCCGCCGCCGCCGTCCGTGCCGACCATCACGAAAGGATCGGCGAAGAGGCGCGCCACGACGGCCTCGTCCATCACGAAGTAAGCGGCCTCGGCGCCATCCGGGCCGACGTCGATGAGGATGTCCTCGAATGGGACACGACGCGACGCGGCGACCTCTTCGAGCGTCCTTCCCGCGAATGCGCCCGTGCCGAAGAGCATCGCCTTCGGGCCGTTGCGTTTCTCCACGCGGGCGCGCAGGAATGCGGCGAGCTCGGGGCGGCGGCTGCGCAGCGCGTCGGCATACGAGGACGGCGGGCGCGCAAAGTCGGGGAAAAGGACGGCGAGCGAGGTGTAACTCGCAGCGTACGGATACAGGTCGGCCGTGACGGGCAGGCCGAGGGCGCGGGCCTTTTCGATGTGGGCGAGCAGGCGCTCGGCCCGGGCCGTGCCGCGGCCGAGGACGATCTTGAGGTGCGCGACGTGCGCGCGGGCCTTGCCCCTGCGGCACATCTCGAAGAGCTCGTCGAGCGAGGATTCGACGCGATCGTCGTCCTCGCTGCGGACGTGGCTCATCACGACGCCGCCGCGCGCGCCGACGGGCTCGGCGAGGGCGACGAGCTCGTCCATCGAGGCGCCGCGCCCCGGGTCGTATTCGAGGCCGGTGCTGAGGCCGAAGGCGCCGTCGTGAAGGGCCTGGGCGACGAGATCCCGCATTCGCTGGAGCTCGGCGGGCCTCGGCTTCGTATGGAGAGCCGCGCCGACGAGGGCGCGGACGGTGCCGTGCCCGACGAGGGCGGCGACGTGGACGCGGGGCCTTCCGGCGTCGATGCTCGCGAGCCAGGGGCCGATGCGCGTGGCCGGGCTGCGACCGTCCTGGCCGACGACGAGCGTGGTGACGCCCATGGCGAGCGCGTACTCGACGTCGCCGAGCGGATTGCCGTGGGAATGCGCGTCGATGAAGCCGGGCGTGACGACGGCGCCCGTGGCGTCGAGGGTGCGCTCGGCGCGTACGGAAGGGTCGACGTCGCCGACGAAGGCGATGCGATCGCCGCGGACGAGGACATCGGCGCGGCGACGTGGGCCGCCCGAGCCGTCGATCACGTGGCCCCCGCGGACGGCGAGTCGAAAAACCTCGTCGGAGCGGAAGGGCGGAGGCGGCGGAGCAGGCGGCGGCGCAGGCGGGAGCGCTTCGGGCGGCGGCGACGCGAGCGGGAGCGTGTGCGGCGGCGGAGGCGCGGGGGGCGGCGCCTCGGGGGGCGGCGCGGACGGGGGCGGCGGCGCGGGGCTACAGGCCGCGAGCAGCGCGAGGAGCGGGAGGGCGGGGAGGAGTCGCTTTCGCAGGCGCGGCATCGCGGGGGCCGGGAGGGTTTTTCCAGGCCCCCGCGCGATTGTCAACACGCGCTCACGGCGTGTCCGTGGGATCGGCGGGATCGCTGCCTGCGACTTGCTCGTCGCCGTCGAGGAAGCCGTCGAGGTCGCGGTCGATGCCCATGCGAACGCCCGAGCCCGGCGGCGTGCAGGTATACGTGAGCGCCTTGTCGCCAGCCGTGAGGACCGTCTCCATCAGGCCCCTCGCGACGGGCGAGACCGAGGCGCGATCGACGAGGAATTGCCCGCTGCCGACGTAGACGAACCCGATCTCGTTCAAGAGCCGGCCCTTCGCGATGAGATCACACTCCCCGGCGTCGGCGCGCGCGACGAGCAAATCGATCCGGGGCGACGCGACGGCGCTGTTGCTCTGCGTGAGCGTCACCTGTTGCCCCACGATCGGCGCCAGGTTCGATTCGAAGGCGAGCTGGTATTGCACCATGTCGAGCTTCGCCTGGTTGCCCGCGGGCGTATTCGGGATGCCGGCCGGATTCGCCGGGACCTCGTCGAAGCCGCTCACGAACGTGAAGAGCTCGGGCACGGTCCCGTCGTGATTGAGGCCGAAGCCGCGGACCTGGTCGCCGAGGAACGGATCCGGCGGGCGATTGCCGCTCGTGAAGCCGGCGCCGAACATGCCGACCTTCTGGTAGGCGTTGCGCAGGTGCGGGACCTTGAGGATCTGGGTCGTCGCGTCGAACGAGCCGAAGCCGGCGGTCCCGAAGAACCCGGGGAAGGCGTCGCCGGGATTCGCATCGGGATCGACGCGGTGGCACGCCTCGCAAGCGCCCTGGGACGCGACGTTCTGGGTGAAGAAGAAATCGCGGCCGGCTTGTTGCGCGGGCGTGAGCGAGTTGTCGAGGTTCCGGACCGGGTTCGGCGGATACATGACCTGCAGGATGAAGTCCGTGAACTTCTGCATCTGCTCGGCCGAGAGCGTCGCATTGCGGCCGAGCAGATCCACGAACGCCCCGTTGAACTTCTTGAAGGCCGCCTCCTCGTCGAAGGACCCGTCGTCCGGCTGCGACGAGGCCTCGTCGTTGCCGCCCGTCCTGTCGCCGCGCCAGTGCATTGGCCCGTGGTTCGCCATGCCGCGCAGGCTCTGCGTCGCCATCGGCCCCTTCAGCGGGTGGAAGTCGGGGTTCTGGCCGAAGAGCGGATCATCCGTGCCGAAGACGGGGACGAGCTCGGGCTTGATCGAGACGAACGGGCCGGGGTTGTTCAGGACCAGGCCGTCGGGATTGCCGAGATCCCAGGTCATGCTGTCGAGATCGCCGAAGACGTGGCAGCTCCCGCACGCGGCCTCGCCGTTGCTCGACGACAGGCGCGCGTCGTAGAGGAATTGCCGCCCCTCGATCACGCTCTCCGGCTCCGGGCTGTGCATCGAGACATGCCCGATTTCCTGGTTCGTCGTGGTGTTCACGATCGCGATCGAATTGTCGAAGCGGGTGAGCACGTACATGCGTCCACAGCTCTCGTCGAGCACCATGCCCGTGGGCCCGCCGCCGGAGAGCTGGATATGGTTCGCGGCGTTCGGCACGAACGTGTCGTTCTCCAGCGCCGCCGTGTTGTAGACGCCGATTTTCGAGGAGGCGAACGCCGCCACGTAGAGCTTCGTCCCGTCGCCCGACACGACCATCCCGAGCGGCTGCGACAGCGTCTTGTCGTTCACCGCGGCCGGGGCCGGGTACACGTTGTAATCGATGTGCTTGTTCAAATGACGCGGCGCGACGCCGTGCGCCCCGAGCACCGTGATCCGGCTCTCGTGCAGGTGGCCACGCAAGGTCTCGCCCGCGTAAATGCCCGGGCCCTCGAAGCGCAGGTCGTTGCGCGCCTCGGTGTTGCTGACGTAGACCTTCCCGCTGACCGGGTTCACGGCCATGTTGTAGAGAATGGTCCCGACACCCGTGTAATAACCAGACGAACCGGAGAGCTGGGCCGGGGGGTTCGCGTTCGCGTCGATCACGAACACGTCCTTGTCCGGCAGGGAGAAGCGGACGGCGCTGTCCCAGGAGCGGCCGACGACGTCCTTCCAGTGTGTGCCGTCGAACTTGACGATGATGCCGACCTCGGGCGCGGGTACGCCCTGGAAATTCGTGTTCGGCCCAGGCACGCCGCCGGCCGCCTCGCCGCCGTCGGGGACTTGCAGCTCGCTCAGGGCCGTCGTGCGGTTGCCCGAGTGGAAGGCCGCCGCATAAACGCGCGAGCCGTCGGGCGTCACCGCGAGCGCGCGGGGCGTATCGCTGAAGAGCGTGAGGATCGTCTGGGGCGTGCCGCCGAGCGTCGAGCCGAGGTTTCCGGCGTCGAACACCCACACATCGGCGCGGCCCACGCCGGGCGTCGTGAGCTCGGGGTCGTAGGGCACGTTCTGGCCGCGATGGGCCGTCGTGATGAACGCGCGGTTCTTGCCGGGACCGCCGAATACGATGTCGCGCGGCTCGTCGCCGACGAGCAGCGTGCGCACCACGTTGCCCTGGTACCCGAGCGGGCCGATCTTCACGACGCTGACGCTGTCGGAAAGATGATTGACCACCCAGATCTCGTCGTTCGAGCGAGCGGCGACCGCGACCGGCTCGAGCCCCACCGGCACCGAGCCGCGGTGCGAGAGGCCGCCGTTCGCTTCCACGTGGAAGATTTCGAGGCGATTGTCGGGCGTATTGACGGCGAACAGGAATTGCTTGTTCGGCGAGAGCGCGACGGGCCGGACCTGACCGCTTTCGAAGAGGGTATAGGAGCTATCGGCGGACGCCTCCGCGCTCACCGAGAGCCCTGCGAGGAGCGGTGCCACGGCGAGAATGGAGAGGAGCGGACGGCGAAATGGGCGTTTCGCCGCCTGGGGGCGCGTGAACGTCATGGGACCTCCGTGCACGAATAGGAGCTGCTCAGCGCCAGGAGGCGATGAGCGCCAAAAAGGAAACTTTGCGAAGCTTATCCGGGCTTTCCAGATTTGTAAAGCTCCAGATGTACCGGAACTCCGTCTTCGTGCTTGCAGGCAAAATTCTGACGCGGGCTCGGGACGAGCCTGGCCCCGTGTCGGGAGATGCCTGGTGGTAACGCGATTGCCCAGGCTTCAACGCGTCAGCGAAGCGCGGACGCGTTCGAGGTACACGACCAGCGGGTCGCCCTGCACGAGCAGCGGCACCGTGTCGATCGCCTCGATCCAGAGGAGGACGCCGGCCAGGATGCAATCGGCGTAGCCCGGGTTTTGACCCGAAAGGAACGGCTGTCCCTGGTGCGTGAGCGTGAGCCGCGCCGGATCGAAGCTCGCGCGCATCGCGTCGAGCCGCGCCTCGCGCCCGGCCGCCGCCTCCTCCAGCGTACATCCGAGCCTCGACTCACGGCTTCGACGGAAATAGGCGCGGTCTTTTTCGAGGAGACGGTCGTGAATGTCCCTCACGTAGAATCGCAGGACCTGCTGGAGCACGCCGGAGAACAACCAGGCCTCGAAGAAGCGGCAGAGGCCACGCTCCTCCGGCGAATGGAAGAGCCGCGGACGCTCGGGATACGCCTCGTCGAGGTAATCGGCGATGGCCCACGAATCGCCCACGACGTGCGCCCCGTCCTTCAGGATCGGCACGGTCTTGAAGGCGCCGCCTTCGAGGGCCTCGATGTCGGTCATCGCCACGGGCGCGGTCTCGAATGCGAGGCGCTTCTGCGCGAGGGCGAGCTTCGTCCGAAAGCAGAACGGGCTCGGGCGCCTGTCGCCCTCGGCGACGAGGTCGTAAAGGAGGATGGTCATCGGCTCTCCGTATCACGCCTCCGCCGTCGGTCGTTTCGTCTTCTTCTTTCGGCGCTTGGGCCTCGGTTCTGCGGTCGAGACCAGCGCCACCGTCGGATCCCGGTACGGGCCGAGATCGCCCGGGTCGATCGTGGGCTCGTTCGTCACGGGTCGCCCCGTCGCGTCGAGCACGAGCGTGTGATCGTCGGGCGGCCCGACCGTCTCGCGCCAGGGCTCGGCGGGCATGTAATCGGCGGGCGCCTGGCCCATGAATCCCGGCAGCGGGATCGCCCCGTGCGCCGTGCGCCCGAGCTTCGCCCCGAACTGCCGCGTCTCCTCGGGGAGCTCCTTGCGTCGCAGGCGCGTGATGAACGTGTACACGCCAAACACGAAGACCAGAAAGACGACAATGCTCATGTTTTCCCCCGAGGCCCGGTCCGCTCACTCCCCTGTAGGGGACTCTACACGGATCTTCGTGCTTTGGATAGAGAGGGGAAGGGGACGGTAGACGCTTGGGTCACGGGCTCTTCGTCGACGCGTCGGCGAGGGCGCGATCGAGGGCCACGGCGAGGGCGCGTCGGCGCGCAGGGGCATACATGCTGCCGAGCTTCTCGGCCGAGCCGTGGCCCTCGTAGGTGCGCCCGCCCTGCTCGACCGTCACGTCGACCGAAAGTTTTTCGTTATCGATGACCAGACCGAGGGGCGCGAAGAAGAGCGACACGAAAGCGATGCCATCCTTTCGCATGGCGTCGTAGACGGACGACCTGCGCTCCAGATCGATACGCACGCGCACGCGCGCCCGACCCGACGGCGTGGGCCGAGCGCGCGCAGCATCGCCGAGGATATTGACGGTGTCTTGCCAGAGATCGGCGGGCGTCCCGGTGTCGACGCTCGTCGGGTCGTGATCGACGATCATGATTTCGTCGACGTCGAGATCGGCCGCCGAGAACGCGAGGGGCGGGGGGACGTGCGTGGGCGGGACACGATAAGCGCAGCCGACGGTGCCAAGGGCGAGGGCGAGCAAGAGGGGAGGCGGGGCGATACGAATCACGAGGACATCATGGCGCCGCAGAGCAAAGGCGGGAAGGGGCCGGGAGCGGCGCGGGCAGCCTTTCGAGCCGAGCAAGATTCCGTCGCAACTCCTCCGCGTCCGCGGCCGGCGCCTGTGTTCGCATTCCTCATCGAGAACATGACGACGTCCCTACATTCATCATTTCCTCTTCTTTTCCTCGCCACGCTCCTCGCCGCGTCCTCGGCTGCCTGCGGATCCGACACTCCGTCGGGCTCGGGCTCCGGCGGCGGAACGGGCGGCGCAGGTCCAGGCGGCGCGGGTGGAATGGGCGGCAGCGTGAGCAGCAGCGGCCCGGGAACGGGCGGCGGGGGGAGCGGTCCAGGGACCGGCGGCAGCGCCGGCGAGGGAGGCAGCGGGGGTGTCGGCGGCAGCGGGGGGGCCGGCGGCAGCGGGGGCGCCGGCGGCAGCGGGGGCGCCGGCGGCTGCGAGCAGCAAATGGCGACGTGCACCTACAAGACGGATACCGAGCTCGACAAGCAATCGTTTCGCCAGATTGCCGGCTACAATTGCTTCCAATCGAGCACCGGGTGGGAGTTCGTCGCGACCCAGACGTGTGATTATTCCGAGGAATGCAAGGCGGACAGCGGGACCGAGTCCGTGTGCGTCTCGTGCGGCCCCGTGGGCCAGCGTTTCGCGCATCGCACGGTCGACGGCCAGGTCAGCGAGGATTGCAAGGGCTGCAAGTGCAGCGGCGGCTGGACGGTATACGGCTGTTATGCCGAGACGGCCACGTACGGCGCGCCGTGGGCCGACGTCGTCTGGCAGCAGGGGTTCGAGGTGATCCGCTTCGCCCTGCTCGGAAACGGCGAAGTCAAATCGCTCGCGGCGGTCAACAAGGAGGTCTCGATCCAGAACCTCCAGGTGAACACCTTCCAGATCCAGCCGGACGGCGTGGTCGATTTCGATATCGCAGCCCAGGTGATCCACACGGATAACTTTCAGCAGCAGCACACCTGGGACATGCAGGCCCGCGTGGTCCGGATCTGCAAGTGAAGGCGCGCCGGCCGGCAAGCGCCCTCGTCGGCGTGCCCCGCGGAGCCGCACCACACCCGCACCCGAAGACCTGAAAGTCCTTGATCTTCAGGAACGTGCGAGTTATGTTGCGGTGCAACAAAACGTGCGCCCTCCGTTCCTCTCCACTGCCGCGCAGTACCTCAGGCCGCCGAAGATGTACCACCTCTACGAGCTGCAGCGGACGCTGCTCGAGCCGCTCGCGCACATCGCCGGCGCCTCGGCCGAGATGCTCCGGCACCCGAGGAACCCGCTGTCGAAGTTGCCCCACGTACGCACGTTCGGCGCGAGCCAGGCCCTGTTTCACCGCCTCGGCAAGCGTTACCCCAAGCAGCCCTGGGGCATCGACGAGGTCGAGAGCGGCGGCGTCGAGGTCTCGGTCGCCGAGGAGGTCGTCGTCGACGAGCCATTCTGCAGGCTCGTTCATTTCGTGCGCCGCTCCGAGGATCCCGAGGTCGCGCGCCGCCTCGCGTCCGAGCCGAAGGTCTTCGTCTGCGCGCCCCTCTCCGGCCACCATTCGACGCTGCTCCGCGACACGATCCGCACGCTGCTCCAGGACCACGACGTCTACGTCACCGACTGGCTCGACGCGCGCGACGTGCCCCTCTCGAAGGGGATCTTCCACCTCGACGATTACGTGCACACCGTCATGCGCTTCTTGCGTTTGCTCGGGGCCGGCTCTTTGCACGTCGTGTCCGTCTGTCAGCCGACGGTCCCCGTCCTCGGCGCGGTCTCGCTCCTCGCGCAGGCGGGCGAGGAGACGCCGCGCTCACTCACGCTCATGGGCGGGCCCATCGACGCGCGCAAGAGCCCGACCGAGGTGAACCTGCTCGCGACGCAGCACCCGATCGAGTGGTTCGAGAAGAACATGATCCACAAGGTCCCCGGCCCTTACGCGGGCAAGGGACGGCGGGTCTATCCCGGGTTCCTCCAGCTCACGGCGTTCGTGATGATGAACCCGAAGAACCACTGGAAGGCGAGCTTCCGCTACTGGATCGACTCGCACAAGGGCGAGTCCGGCGCCGCCGCGCGCGAGATGCACGAGAAGTTCTACGACGAGTACAACGCGGTCCTCGACATGGACGCCGCTTATTACCTCGAGACCGTGCGGCTCGTGTTCCAGGAGTTCGCCCTCGCCCGGGGGACCTGGTACGTGCGCGGCGCGCGCGTGAATCCGGCGGCGATCGAGAAGACCGCGCTCTTCACGATCGAAGGCGAAAAGGACGACATCTCCGGCCTCGGACAGACGGAGGCGGCGCACGCGCTCTGCACGGGCGTCCCGGCCGAGAAGAAGAAGCATTACGTGGCGGAGGGCGCCGGCCATTACGGCATCTTCTCCGGCCGCAAATGGCGTGACGGCATCTACCCGAAGGTGCGCGATTTCATCCGCGCCCACGGCGGCTGAGAAACCAGGCTACGTCCACACCCGGGACACCGCCGCGCCGTTCACCATGCCGGTGCGCGCGTCGACGCCTGCCTGGATGAACAGGCCGTCGATGCTGTCGATCCGGGGATACTCGTGGAAGTACAGCCCCGTGCTTTGCGTCCAGAGCAAGGGCTCGACACGCAGGAGCTGGCTGCCCTTGATCTCGAGCGGGTAATCACCCTCGCCGCGCTGGGCGTAGACACGGCCCCAGGCGTCGCTTTTCCAGAAGTAATACCAGGTGATCCCGCGGCTGTCCGGCATCGGGAAATCGATGTATCCTTCCTCGCGCACGTCGACGGGGAAATGCGGATTGTGCGTGAACTCGCGGACGAACTCCGAGGTCCCGAGCCAGTGCAAAAGCGTCGCGTGCAGCGACCCGTCGACGAGCGGCACCTCGAAAAAATCGAAGCGCGGATCCCCTTCGTCGCTCGGGTTGCGCACCCTGAACCCGTGGCTCTGGAGCGCCCGAACGAGCTCCGCGAAGGACCGGATCTCCTGGTGAAACAGGGGCAGGATCGTCTGCGCTCGGATGATCTTTGCAGCGGGATACTTGGCGCGTGCCTTTTGCGGGGCTTCGGTCCCGCCATGGATGATGAGGTCCGCGGTCGCCATCAGCTTGTTGGCGACGCTCTTGGCGCCCAGCGCATACAGCATGGTGCGATGGAGCTCGTAATCCTCGACATCGACGACATACGCGCTCTTGCCCGCGACGGCATTGGGCATCTTCTCGGAGGGCGCGACGGGGGTCGCGTGAAAGCCGGTCGGATGTTGCTCGAGCGGAAGCATGGGCCTCATTTCCCGTCGTTGATCTCGATGACGCGTGGCTTGTTCGGCGCGTGGCAGATCAGAATTGGATTCTCGTCCTTCATGGTCGCCCGTACGTGCGTGATGAGGGCCTCGCCCTGCTCCTGGCTCTTCACCTCGACGCCGAGCCGCCGCCCGCCCTCGCGGATCTCCACCAATCGAATGTCGGCGACGCCGGGGAACGTGGCGAGGGCCTTGCGGGTCCCGGGGAACGTGAAGTTGTTCGCGTTCCCCGGGCTCACGTCGTAGAGATACACAACCGGCGTCTTGCAATCGTCCCCGAAGGACCAGCCTTTCCCCTCGCGGAGCTTATACACCTTGCCCTCGGCGGACGCCCACATCGCCTCGCCGTCGACGACCATCGTGCGAAACAGCGTCGGCCAGGAGAGCCTCGCGATCTCCACCCATTTGCCGTCCTCCCATCGCTCGAGCGAGGGCCCCGCGACCACGTGCAAAACCCCGCTCGTCGAGACGAATGCGAGCGTCGGCGGCGCCTCGGTCCGGGGCAGCGCCGTGAGCGCGCCGCCCTTGAGCTCCAGAATGGGATTGTTTTTCCCCGAATAAAGCCAGACCTCGTCCTTGCCGCCGAGGAGCTTCGGCCAGTAGCCGAGATCCTTCACCAGGGGCTTCACGTCGATGAATCGCGATTTCGTCGCGTTCTCCTCCCAGACCTCGAGCGTCGGGCCCCGCGAATGGCACAACTGGCCCACGGCCACGAGCACGCCCGATTTCGAGGCGGCGAGCGTGTCCGCCCAGATCGCGGGCCGGACCGGCATGAATTCGTTCTGCACCTCCTCCGGCTTGCACCCCGCCTCCGCGGGCGTCTGCTGCTTTCGCTCGAGCTTGGGCCCGCGAACGGTCGAGAAGAAGATGCCATCCCCGTACGCGTACGACCATCCGAGGAGCAGGACCGATTCCCCGATCCGGGCGAGGCCGTTGATTGCGGCGGGGCCACCGCCCCAGGCGAACGATTTGCTCGTTCCCTTTCCGGTCAGCGGCATGTACGAGGGCACCGGCGCCCGCATGCTCTCGCTGCTGTAAAGTACGTCGAGCGCGTCGGGCCAGACGCCTTGCACGGAATCGATGACGGTCGCCCCGGATGTGGCGATTTCGGGCGGGATGGTCTCCTTCAGCCATTCGATGGATTCGCCCACGATCCGCCCGACGCGCTGCTTCTGCGTCACGACGACGGCGCCCTCCACGGCGAACACGGCCTCCGGCTTGCTGCCCGCGGGCGCGAACTCTTCGAGGACGAGCGTGGGCACGCCCTTCGGCCCCGTGGGCGCCACGGAGGACGCGCTCGGAGCGGCCGTCGCCGGGGCCTTCGACGGCTCTTGCTGGGGCGGCGCGGGCGCGTCCTTCTTGCAGGCCGCGAGGCACGCGAGCATCACGAGCGGCAGCACGGACGTGAAGTGGGGAGTCCTGGGCATGGGCATGGTGAACCCGGCGGGAGGCCCCAGACTATCGGCAATCGCGCGGGCTTGTCCATACGCCGCGCCACGCGCCCGGCCAGAGCGGCTCGTTACCGATGGAAGAACGACGCCTGCTGAAATCGTAGGCCGGAGAGGATCTGCTCCACCCGCTCGTCGGACAGCGCCCCGATACGCTCGCCGAGCCGCGCCTTTTCGACCGAAGAGATCTGCGACACGACCACGACACTCTGCTTCGGCAGATTTCCTTCGCCCATGTCGAGCAGCACGTTCCCGGGCTCGTTTGCCCGGTGCAAGTTCGACGTCAATGCGCACACGACGACGGTATGGATGCGCGAGTGGTTGAAGAGATCGTCCTGCACCACCACGTGGGGATGCGTATGGCCCGGAATGGACCCTCGTGATTCGTCAGGCTCGATCCAGAACAGATCGCCTCGATTGATCGTCGCTTGGCCCGTGCCCATTCAATGCCCCGCGGGAAGGGCGCCGCCCTTGGCCTTGTCGGAGGTCACGTTGAACGGCGCGAGGAACGCGAAGAGCACGGGCGGAATCGACGCGAAGAGCACGATCGTGAAGAAATGCGAATGACCCACGGCCTCTTGAATGGGACCGCTGATCATCCCCGTGAACATCATGCTGAGGCCCATGATGCCGGTCGCGAACGCGTAATGGGCGGTCTTGTACGGCCCGGGCGCGAGCTGCTGCATCATGTAGAGCATGTGCCCGACCGAGCCAAACCCATAACCGAATTTCTCGATCGTCACGACGGCGGTGATGAGCCAGAGGCTCTCGGGGCGGGCGTGGCTCAGGTAGAAATACGTCAGGTGCGGGACGTTGAGGGCCAGCGCGAGCAGCACGAACGAGCGCTTGAGCCCGAGCCGCCCGCAAAAGAGCCCGCCGAGCAGCGCGCCGACGATGAAGCCGACCGTGCCGAACGTGCCATTGATGTTGCCGAGCGCCTCGTTGTCGAGCCCGAGGCCCCCGACCTCGCGTTTGTCGAGCATGAACAGGGGCCCGATCTTCTCGATGAGCCCCTCGCCGAACCGATAAAAGAACACGACGAGCAGCATCATCACGATGTGCTTCTTCTTGAAGAAGCTCGCGAATGCGTCGGCGAACGTCTTCGCCGCGTTCCCGATTCCGCTCGGCGCGTCCTTCGCCTTGCCGCCGGTGGGGAGCATGGAGATGTGCCAGACGCCCGAGATGCCCATGAGCGCGGCGAGCAAGCTCATCACCACCATCCACGATCTCGCCCAGTCGAGCCCGAGCCCATTGTGCAGCCAGCCCGTGAACGTCACGAGGAGCCCCGAGGCGATGATGCGCCCGATGTTCCAGGCGATCCCCTGCACCCCGACGTATTGCGCCTGCTCGGTCTCCGACATCGAGCTGATGTAGACGCCGTCCGCGGCAATGTCCTGCGTCGCCGAGGCGAAACCCGTGATCCAGAAAAACGCGAGCGTCGGGCCGAGATAATTCGGGAGCGAGAGCGACAACGCCACGCAGCCGAGCGTGACCATCATGAGGAATTCCATACAGAGCACAAAAAAGCGCTTGGTCTTGAACATCTCCACCACGGGCGACCAGAGCGGCTTGATCACCCACGGCAGGTACATCGAGCTCGTGTAGAGCGTGATGTCCGTATTCGAGAGGCCGAGGTTCTTGTACATGATGGCCGCGACCACGGAGACCGTGATCATTGGCGTGCCCATCGCGACGTAGAGCGAAGGCACCCACAACATCGGGTGCCGCCTCTTTGCATTCGAAGGCGTGGGCTCGGCGCTCGCCGGCGCCGCGTAGAGGTCGGTCATGCCCGCGATGCTACGTGGAGCAGCGGCGCCCTGTCTCGGAAAAACGACGCTTCAGGGTTTGGCGCGCTGCGCCAGCCCGAGCGCATACTCGGGCCACCACTCCCCCGCGCGCGGGCCGCCGTTGCAGGCCCCGTCCGATTCGCCGGGCAGCTTGATCCACAGATAAGCATCCACGAGCGGATCCCCCGTCTCGGCCGTCGGCGACCGGCCGAGCGCGCGTCCATCGGGGTTGCACCATTGCAGCTCCTTCGTCGGCCCGTTCCCGTTTCGGCTCGTGTCGATCACGAACGGCTTGCCGGAGAGCAGCGCTGAAATTTGCTTGCCGTATGCGACGCTTTCCTCCGTGGTCACGAAATTGGAGACGTTCAGCGCGAACCCGCGCGCCTTTTCGAGCCCCGCGGCGCGCAGGCGCTCGGCCATCACGGGCGGGGGTTGCCATTTCGCGTTCCCCGCGTCGATGTACACGGACGCGCCGCCCTGCCCGAGGACGGCCACCGCGTCGCCGAGGAGCGCGAGCCGCTCCTCTTGTTGTTCGGGCGTGAGACAGTCTTTGAGGAGCCCGAGCGCGTCCGGCTCCAGAATGACGGCGGCGGGGCGCCCCCCGATCCCCCGGGCGAATGCCCGGATCCAGTTCTTGTATCCCTCCGCGGCCGCCGCCCCGCCCGCCGAGTGATTGCCGCAGTCCCGGTTCGGGATGTCGTATGCGACGAGGAGCCCTACCGCGCCCGCCGCGGCGATCTCCGACATGCGCGCGTTCACGTCCGCGGTGACGTCGTGGTTCCAGTCCCCGAACCAAAAGGACTGCGGCTCGCGGGCGATTTTTTCGATCATGGCCGCGTCCTCGGGGCGGGAGCTGCGCCACGCTTCGACTTGCCTTCGCGCGGAGGATGTCGGATCGACGTAAAGGCGCGCGCCCTTGAACGGGTTTTCCCCGGGCGCGGGCGCTGTCGCGCTTCCTTGCGCCCCCATCTCCACCGCGCCGCCTCCGGGCCTCGGGATACACGAACATAAGAGGAGGGCCGCGGAGGCGACCCAGGAGAGGACACGCAGACGCCGAGCCATCCTTATCGTCTAGTGTCATTCGAGCTTCGGGCGCAACGGGCGTGTCACGCCGCGAGCACCGTTTTCGCGCTTCTCGATTGTCGCTCGGATGGATTTTTGCTCGCCTCTCGGAATGGTGCACGACGCGCCGTGTCATTCAACAAAACTCGTGGAGCCGACGGGCGCTCCATGAGAATGGTGGTCCCTGCTCTCGATCTTTTTTATCAGGAGGCGAGCGATGCGATTCGCAGGGGCATGCTTCATCTTGGGAACCGTCATGGCCGTCGGCTGTTCGGCGGGCGGCGGGGGAGACAAGACGCCTACGGGCACCGGCGGCTCGGGCGCATCGGGGAGCGGAGGGCAAGGCGGAAACGGCGGCGACATCTTCAATCCGTCGGGCGGGATGGGCGCGGCGGGCGGCGGGCCCGTCGGCGGCGACGTGATCGTGAACGCGAACTGCCAGGCGAACTGCGACGATTTTCCTGCCGATCCGATCTTCGACGGGAATGCCCCCTCGAACGCCCCCGAGCTCTTCGGCGCCCCCGACAATTACACGCCGGGGCTCTGCATCGTCGAGCCTCACCTCGGCGACGCGGGCAAACCGGGCGCGTTGTTCCCGGCAAACTGGCTACGCGTCCGGTTCCGCGTCAAACCCGCCGGCAACGAGAACCTCTTCGAGATCCGCCTCAAGGCGCCGAACCAGAAGAACGAGCTCGTCGCCTACTCGGCGAGCCCGATCTGGGCCATGCCGAAGGAGATCTGGGAGGCTATCGGTGTCAAGGGCGGCGCCATCGATCAAGAGATTCAGGTGACCATCCGCGGCGTGAACTCGCAGAACCCCGGCACGCCCACGGGCGCTACGGGCACATTCACGATCGCGCCCGTCACGGCAGGCGGATCGATGGTGTACTGGGCTGCGACCTCGTCCGACGTCACGCCGACGACGAGCAAGCTCGTCGGCTTCTACGTCGGCGACGAGACCACGATCGACGCGCTGACGATCCAGCAGGTCCAGCAGGGCGGCATCCTCGCCGAGGGCGGGCGCGAGCTGCGCGGCAAGTACAGCGATCCCAAGGGCGTGCCCCAGGGGCGCGTGCAGTGCATCGGCTGTCACGTCTCGACGCCCGAGGGCAAAGAAGTCGGATATACCGATCACTGGCCCTGGAACAACGTCGTCAGCACGATCGAGGAGGGCAAGGCGGGCGAGGTGCCGGCCTATTTCACCACGGGCGCGCAGCGGCTCTTGAGCCAGCCCTGGCTCGGCATGATGACGTTCTCCAAGGCGGTCTGGGGCCAGGGCAATCGTATCGCGCTCACGCCGTACGCGAACCGGAACGTCGACATCGGCTTCACCGACAGCGCGGGCTACGGCTCGGATCGGCTCGCGTGGTTCGACCTCGAGACGAACGTGAACATTCCCTGGACCGAGGGGCAGAGCGGCCCGACGAACGACGCGATCAAGAGCGCGCAGGGCACGGCATGGGGATTCCTCCAGACGAGTGGCGAGTCGCAAGGCATCGTCGCCCCGAACTGGAGCCACGACGGTCAAACCATCGTTTACACGTCGGCAGGAAAATCCCAGGACGGCCGCATCGCCGACAATGTCGAGACCGACATCAAGACGGTGCCCTACAACAATCGCCAGGGCGGCACGGTCACACCGGTGCAAGGTGCGGCGACGCCGGGTGTGTCCGAGTATTACCCGTCCTTCTCGGCGGACGACAAGCTCATCGCGTACAACCGCGCGGGCAATACGAGCGGAAAGATCTACTATCGGCCCGACGGCGAGGTATACGTCATCCCGACGGGCGGCGGGACGCCCATCCGCCTCGCGGCGAACGATCCGCCGGCCTGCACGGGCCAGACGAGCCCGGGCGTCATCAATAGCTGGGCCAAATGGTCGCCCACGGTGCTCGGGGGCGTGCCGAACGGCAAGACCTACTACTGGCTCATCTTCTCCTCGGCGCGGGATTATCCGGGCGCGTTCATCGTGCCGCCGAACCAGTACAGCCCGTCGGACACGCGCTCCTCGCAGCTCTACATGACGGCCATCGTGCGCGACGCGCAGGGCAACTACCAGACGTACCCGGCGGTCTACATCTGGAACCAGGAAGCGAAGACCAGCAACCTGACGCCGGCCTGGGACATCTTCGACATCCCGCCCCCGCCCCCGCCCAAGTAATATAATGAGGAGGGGCCCCGGGTTTTACCCGCATCCGAGGTAAAACTTTCGGATATGGGTAAAACCCCCGGGCCCCCCGCTCCTCCGTGCCCGGACGCGTCAAATTTTTTGCGCTCGACCCGCATGCGGTGGTTGTAAGAGTTACCGTAAATCGTGTAAGGTGCCCAATTCATGGACCGCCGCTTCAAGGGGGCGCTGTCGCGCGCCGTGTCCGTCGCTTTGTTCCATTTCGTCTTCGCCACCGCGCGGGTGGCGGGCGCGGAGCCGAACGACGACGCCGCGCTCGACCTGGCGAAAAAAGCAATCGAGGCGGATTATCTCGGCACGAAGTTCGCCGAGGCGGAGAAAAAGCTCAAGCAGGCGCTCACGCTTTGCGGCCCGAAGTCCTGTTCGAACAAGGTGGTGGCGCGGCTGCACCGCGACCTCGGCGTCGTTTATGCCGGCGGCATGAGCAAGGTCGAGGAGGGGAAGGCCGAGTTCGTCGCGGCGCTCAGGGCCGACCCCGACATCACGCTCGATCCGGATCTCACCTCGGAGGAGATCGAGGCCGTCTTCAAGGACGCAAAGGCGGCGGCCGGCATCGGAGGCAATTCCGAAGCTCCGTCGAACCCGAACCCGACGCCGAACCAAGGGCCCGTCGCGCCCGCACCGGCGCAAGGCGATCTCGTGCACACGCCCCCGCCCGAGCAGGCAGTGATGACGCCGGTGCCTATTTATACGGAGCTGCCGGATGGTGTGGAAGCCGTCAAGGTCGTCCTCCAGTATCGGCCTTTCGGCGCCTCGGCCTGGAAGACGCTGGAGATGCCGAAGGTGGCGCAGGGGTATGGAGTCGAGGTCCCCTGCCTCGACGTCGGCAGCGTGACCGGGCAGCTCAAATATTTCATTCAGGCTTTCGACAAGGACAACAACGTCGTCGCTTTCGCCGGTACCCGGAAAGAGCCGCTGAACGTGGCGATCAAGCTCCAGATCGAAGGCGCGTCGCCTTCTTTGCCGGGGCAGGCGCCGCCCGCGAAGTGCTCCGAGGCGGCGGATTGCCCGCCGGGGCTGCTCGGGTGTCCCAAGCCGGGCGAGGGAAAGACTTGCCCGGAGGGAGAGCCCTGCGACAAACCGCCGGAGCCGCCGTCCACCCGGAAGAAGAACTGGGTGACCCTGGGCCTCCAGCAAGATTTCCTGGGGCTGTCGGGCGTGACCGGCACGTGTTCGGGCGGCAACGAGTATGCTTGCTTTTCGGGGGACGATTTCTACGAGGCCATCCCCTACGACAAATCCGGCGGCGAGCTCGCCGGGGGCCTCGCGGTCGCGACCACGCGGATCTTCCTCGGGTACGATCGGGTGTTCGGGAAAAACTTCACGGCCGGGCTACGCGTCGGGTTCGTGTTCGGCGGCGGGCCGCAGGCGCCGGGCGGCGCGGCGTTCGTGCCCATTCACGCCGAGGCGCGGGCGGCCTACTGGTTCGGCGCCGATCCGTTTGCCGGGGCGGGCTTCCGGCCCTTCTTGACGCTCGGCGGCGGGCTCGCGCAGGTCGACGCCTCGGTCGAGGTCACGGTGTACAATACCGAGCAGGACTTCATCGCGGACAAGAGGCTCGTCCTCGACGCGTGGAAGAAGTCGGGCCTCGTCTTCCTCGCGGCCGGCGGCGGCGCGATGTACGCGATCCGGCCGAATACCGGGCCCGTCGCGGAGGTCCGGGTGATGCAGCTCTTTGGCGCTTCGGGCACCGCGCTCGGCGCCACGCTGGGGTATTCGCACGGCTTCTGATCGTCCGTGTGTTTCAAGATGTTTCCGTTGGGGGTGGTGAGAGGAGCTCCGATGCGTTTGTCCTCGTTGACCATGCTGCTCTGTGGTGTGCTCGCGCCGTTGCCGGCGCTGGCGCAGGGGGATCCGAAGCCTGCCGACGAGGATGCTCCTGTCGTGCAGATGCAAAACACGAGCGCCGGCGGAGGCTCCGCGCCAGCTGCGCCCGCGAAGCCCGCGCCCGCGCAATCGGCGCAAAAGCCGGCCGCGCCCGACGTGCAGACGCCCCAGGGCCCTCCGCCGACGTTCGGCAACTCGAGCCCTGCGGTCACGGGCATTTCGGGGGGCAACAACGGTAACAAGTCCGAAGGCTTCGAGTTCCACGGCTATTTCCGCGCTCCGATGCGGATCGGCATCGGCGCCCGCGACAACCCCCTGCCGGATCAGAGCAAGACGACCTTGCACGCGCCCGTCGTGCCGGACGATCAATACCTGAACTGGCAATACAGCGGCCACCAGGCGCGCGACTGGGCCGAGCTCTACTTCAGCTACTCGAAGGGGTGGGCCAAGGCGACGGCCGGCATCCTCGCGTTCAACTTCACGGACGCGGCGTGGAAGGAGAACCTCGCGCAGTTCGGCATTGCCCAGGGCTGGGTGACGATCACGCCCGAGCTGCCCTGGCTCAATGTCCGCCTCGAGGCCAAGGTCGGCAGCTTCTGGGGTCGGTATGGAATGGCGGGCAAGTACGACGCCGGGTATTACGACACGTTCCTCTTCGGCCGCACGCACACGCTGGGCGAGACGCTCCGCATGGAGATCGACGTCGGCGATTTCACGCTCTGGGGCGAGCAGGGCTTCGGCGTGCGGCGCCCGAACCCGAGCATCTACAACAACGCGCGCTTCACGCTCGTGAACCATCTGCACGCCGGTATGAGCTGGAAGAAGATGCTCGACTTCTCCGTCCACCATTTCTACACGTGGGCACAGGAGGAGGATCGGCCCGGCTCGGCGCTGACGAACGTGCCGAACGGCAACATGAGCGTGATCGGCGCGGACGTGCGCCTCGACGCGAACATGTACGGTTATCTCTACGCGGGTTTTTCCCGCGTCTCCGCGGAGAACGCGCGGGTCGTCGGGCCCGCGGTCGAGGTGATCCACGCGAATGGCGGCGGCGAGTTCGCGCTCGGCATCACGAGCAACTACCTCGACGACCAGGCGACCCCCCAGAGCAACGGCAACGGCGCGGTGAACACGCTGATGGCGCAATACGAGCTCAGCATCGCCAACATCCTCTCGAACATGAAGAGCCCGCCGCAACGTTACTGGGGCGAGGGGCCCGACCTGAAGATCGCCGCCTTCACCATGGCGAACTTCATCTCGAGCCAAGACCCCGACATGGATGGCGTCCGGAAGTTCAAGTACGGCTTCGACCTCAACGGCCGCATCAAATCGTGGCTCGGGCTCGGCCTGCGCTTCGACCGCTTGCAGCCGAACTCCAAGATCCCCGAGCAGTCGTTCGCGGTCCTCTCGCCGCGGCTCGTCTTCCGATCGGATTGGCTCGCGCACGAGGAGATCACCCTGCAGTATTCGCGTTACTTCTTCAATCAGCGGGAGTGCGCAGATCCGGCCGCCCCGCAGCTCTGCACGCAGCCGCCCGCGGCGCCCACGCTGCCCGACGGCTTCGGCGCGACCACGACGAACCAGGATCCGGGGACCCGCGGCGCGCCGGCGACGCGGCCCGATCTCAACGTCATCCGGCTGCAGGCCTCGATCTGGTGGTGAGGGCGAACATGAACAAGGCAATCACGTATTCGACGGGGGCCTTCGTCGCGCTCTGCGCGTTCGTGTCGGCGATCTCCGGATGCATCCCGCGCCCGCCGGGCGGCGGGGGCGCGGGCGCTGGCGCTGGGGCGGGCACGAACCTCGATTCGCCGGACGCGAAGCTTTGTCCTGCCGATGGAGTGCTCGACGACGGCGAGGACAACAACAACCAGCTCGCGGTGAGCAAGGGCCGGGGCGGTTACTGGTACACGTTCGCCGACAAGGGCGGCTCGACGATCACGCCGCAAGCGGGCGCGCTGGGCGGCACGTTTTCGATGAGCCCCGGCGGCGCGAACGGTTCGCAGAGCTCGGCGCGCATGAACGGCAAGCTCGGCGGATCGGGCACGATCTTCGCGGGCATGGGCTTCAACTTCGTCGATCCGAAGGCGCCGTTCGATGTCTCGCAGTACAAGGGCATCTCGTTCTGGGCGAAGCGCGGCGAAAACTCGACGGGCCACGTGCGCATCAAATTGCCGGACGTGAACACGGATCCGGAGGGCAAGGTCTGCACGGAGTGCTTCAACGACTTCGGCATGGATATCGAGCTCACGACGACGTGGACGCAGTACGTCGTCCTGTTCAGCGCGGCGCAGCAGCAGGCGGGGTGGGGCCAGCCGCGGCCCGGCGCGATCGAGAGCGCGAAGATGTTCGGCATTCAGTGGCAGGTGAACTCGCCCGGGGCCGACTACGACATCTACGTCGACGACATCCAGTTCACGGGTTGTCCGTGATGCGGGGACGTTCCGCGAGGTTTGTCATGCGCAACGTGACCTCATCGAGCATGCTCTACGCGGCGCTCCTCTTGTCGGGCTGCACGCCCGGCGCCGCAACACAAGACCCGAATGCGCCGAGTGATACGGGCTCGGGGCCCGCGCCCGTGGCGAACGCAACGCCGGTGGCGCCGCAGGGCGGCAACAACCTGCTCAAGAACAGCGATTTCGAGGACGGCACGAGCCTGCCGTGGACGACGTCGTTCAGCGCGCCCGCGACGGGCAAGGCGGCGGTCGAGAACGGCGCGTTTTGCCTGAAGATCGACGACAAAGGGGCGAACCCCTGGGACGCGCAGGTCCGCCATCGCGAGATGGTCGTCAAGCGCGGCCACACGTACACCGTGCGCTTCAAGGCCTGGGCGAGCAAACCCACGCGGGTCCGGCCCAAGGTGGGCATGGCCGGGCCGCCGTACGCCGAGTACTGGTCGGCCACGATCGATCTGAAAACGAAGCCGCAACGCTTCGAGGGCGCGTTCGTCATGGGCAGGGGCGACGATCCGACGGCGGAGCTCGCCTTTCACATGGGCGGGGGCCTCGCCGCCGAGGGAGGCGTGACGGTTTGTCTGGACGATGTTCGTCTCGACGACCCCGACTTCAAGGCGCCGCCGCCGCCGCCGCAGGTGAAGCTGCCCAAGGTGCGGGTCAACCAGGTCGGGTATTTCCCGGGGCTCGTGAAGAAGGCGATCGTGAAGGCCGCGCCGAACAAGCCCCTCGCCTGGGAGATCGTCAAGGAGGGCAAGGAGTCGGTCGCCAAGGGGACGACGGCGGTCTTCGGCGACGATCCCGCGTCCGGCGAGCACGTCCACATCGTGGATTTCACTTCGTTCGCGAAGCCCGGCGACAAGTACGAGCTGCGCGTCGAGGGCGAGACGAGTTTTCCCTTCAACGTCCGGAAGGATCTCTACGGAAAGCTCAAGTACGACGCGCTCGCTTATTTCTACCACAACCGCAGCGGCATGCCGATCGCCATGCCTTACGCGGGCGAGGAGAAATGGGCGCGCCCCGCCGGCCACACGAGCGACAAGAGCGTGCCGTGCGCGCCGGGGACGGGCTGCTCGTATTCGCTCGACGTGTCCGGCGGCTGGTACGACGCCGGTGATCACGGCAAATACGTGGTCAACGGGGGTATCTCGGTCTGGACGATGCTCGCGCAGTACGAGCGAGCGAAGCACCTCGGCACGAGCTCCGGCGATTTCGGGGACGGCAAGCTCGCGATCCCCGAGAACAAGAACGGGACCCCGGACATCCTCGACGAGGCGCGATACGAGATCGAGTGGATGCTCAAGATGCAGGTGCCGGACGGGCAGCCGCGCGCGGGCATGGTGCACCACAAGGTCCACGACGAGAAATGGACCGGGCTCGGGCTCGCGCCGCACGAGGCCAACATGAAGCGCTACCTGCGCCCGCCGAGCACCGCGGCGACCTTGAACCTCGCGGCGAACGCGGCGCAAGCGGCGCGTATCTGGAAGACGTTCGATCCAGCGTTCTCGGAGAAAACCCTGGCCGCCGCGGAGAAGGCCTGGGCCGCGGCGAAGGCGAACCCGGCGGTGTACGCGCCCGCGAGCGACAACCAGGGCGGCGGGCCGTACGACGACATCGACGTGAGCGACGAATTTTACTGGGCCGCGGCCGAGCTCTTCATCACGACGGGCAAGGAGGAGTACCAGACCGCCCTCACGAAGTCGAAGCATTACATGTCCGTTCCCCAGACGGCCGGTGGCACGGGCGCTGGCGCGCCGTCTTCCATGACGTGGCAGATGACGCAGGCGCTCGGCACGATTTCGCTCGCCGTCGTCCCGAACAAGCTCGACAAGGATCTCGTCGCGGCCATGCGCTCGAGCGTCGTCGCGGCCGCGGACGCGTACCTCGGCATCCTCGACGCCGAGGGGTATCGTTTGCCCTTCAAGGCGGGAGGGGCGCGCAAGTATCCCTGGGGCTCGAACTCGTTCGTGCTGAACAACCTCGTGGTCCTCGCGCTCGCACACGATTTCACGAGCAAGCCGAAGTACCTCGGCGGCGCGGTCGAGGGGATGGATTACCTCCTCGGCAAGAACCCGATGGTACAGTCGTACGTGACCGGCTACGGGTCGAATCCGCTCAAGAACCCGCACCATCGATTCTGGGCGAACCAGGTCGACGCGAAGTTCCCGACGGCGCCGCCCGGCGCGGTCTCGGGCGGCCCGAACTCGGGCCTCGATGATCCGTATGGGCAGGCCGCGGGGCTTGCCGGATGCGCGCCGCAGAAGTGCTTCATCGACCACATCGAGGCCTGGGGCTTGAACGAGATCACCATCAACTGGAATGCGCCGCTCGCCTGGGTCGCCGCGTTCCTCGACGAAAAAGGTCGGATCTGATCCCCTCGAACGAATGAAGCGAAAACGGAATCCCGCGCGGCTCATTGTGGTCGCGCGGAGGCTCCGCTACGATGATCCCATTCCTTCCGAGCGGCTCTCCCTCCGCTCCCACCGAAAGGTCGCAGAAATGAAATTCGTCAACGAACATCGTGCTTTCTTTGCCGTCGTGATGGGCTTGCTCGTGGTCTCGGCCGCCGCGTGCGACGAGGGCTCGACGGATACCACCGGAGGAGCGGGCGGAGCGGGCGCGAGCGGCGGCGGAGGCCCCGGCCCCGGCGGCGGAGGCCCCGGCCCCGGCAGCGGCGGCTCGGGCGGCGGCGGGCAAAAGCTCACCATCATCGACGATATGGAGGATCAGAACGGATCCATCTTCCCGAATGCGGGCATGCTGGGCGCCTGGTACACGTACAACGACGAGACGGCCGGCGCGACGCAGACGCCCATCGTGGGGGATCCCTTCGAGATGACCGCGCTGTCGCCCGCGCGGGGCTCGAGCACGTACGCGGCGAACACGAAGGGGAACGGCTTCACGACGTGGGGCGCGGGCTTCGGATTCGACCTCAACAACGACGGCGTGACGAAGAAGGCCTACAATGCGTCGCAGTTCGCGGGGATCCATTTCTGGGCCAAGGTCGGCGCGGGATCGAGCGGCGCGGTGCGCTTCAACGTCGGCGACTCGCAGACGACGCCCGAGGCCGGCAACTGCGGCGATACGTGCAGCGACGACTTCGGCGCGAACGTCACGCTCACGACCGACTGGCAAGAGTTCAAGTTCGCCTTCGCCGAGCTCAAGACCGTGAACTGGTCGAAGCAGAACCTGACGGCGATCAAGAAGGACGCGCTGTACTACGTGCACTTCCAGGCTTCGCAGAACGCGACGTTCGACATCTGGATCGACGACATCTCCTTCTACGAGTGAGGGAAACCATGCAATCACGACGCGGCCTGTTGTTCCTCGGTTTGTCGCTCTTCGGGATCTCGCTCGGTGCGATCGGCTGCGACGTCGGCGAGACGTCGAACCTCACGGGCGCTCAGGGCGGCGAGGGCGGCGCCCAGTCCACCATGGGCATGGGCGGCTCCACGCCCGGCGTGGGCGGCAGCGGCGGCGCGGGCGCGTCGGGATCATCGAGCGGGCCCGGATCGAGCAGCTCCAATAGCTCCGGCAGCTCGTCGAGCTCGGGCACGGGCGGCAGCGGCGGCGCGCCGCCCGTACCCCCGGGCGGGTATTACGTGCAAGGGAACAAGATCTACGACGAGAACGGGAACGTTCACGTATTCCGCGGGCTCGCGCGGCCCTCGCACGAATGGACGCCCCAGGGCGAGAACGTCTCCCTCGCCGATTTCCAGAAGATCAAGGGCTGGGGCGCAAACGTCACGCGTCTGTCCCTGAACCAAGGCTTCTGGCTGCCCGGGCACGTCCGTTACGACGGGCAATACCAGCAGAACATCGATCAAGCGATCCAGTGGGCGCACCAGGCCGGGCTCGACGTCATCCTCGATCTGCACTGGTCGGATCGCGGGGACATGAACAACTGGGACACGAAGCAGCAGCGGATGGCCGATCAGAACTCGGTGAAGTTCTGGCAATCCGTGGCCGAAAAATACAAAAACGACGGCGGGGTGCTGTTCGAGCTTTACAACGAGCCGCGGGACGTATCCTGGCAGGTGTGGCGGAGCGGCGGCGACAGCGGCGAGGGCTTCCAGGCCGTAGGCATGCAACAGCTCTACGACACGGTCCGAGCCACGGGCGCGCAAAACCTCGTGCTCATCGGTGGCCTCGACTGGGCCTTCGATCTCTCGGGCGTGACGCAGAACCGCATCCAGGGGACGAACATCGTGTACGTCACCCACCCGTACGATTTCGAGAGCAAGCAGCCGGGGACGTGGGAGCAGAAATTCGGCTTCCTCGCAGCGACCGATCCGATATTCATCACCGAGTTCGGGAGCTTCGACTGCTCGACGAACTACACGAGCCAGCTCCTCGACTACGCAAAGCAGCGCGGCATGTCCTGGACCGGCTGGGCCTGGTACCCAGGCGGTTGCAATTTCCCCGCGCTCATCAACAACTGGAACGGCGATCCAAGCGCGCCCGGGCAGATCGTCAAATCAGCGCTGCAGAATCCCTGATGCCGCGGGGCTTTGCCCCGCACCCCAGCAGGGGGCTGTCCGCCCCCTGCACCCCGGACCAGGCACGGCCTGGACCGAAGGCGGAAAAACCGCGCGATGCGCGGTTTTTCCGACGGGCCCGTGGCAAGACCACAAGCGGCCGCGCCGGCAGAGACAGCAGCGCTGCCCCACCTCGAGCAGACACGTCAGCGCTGCGGTCTTGACTGGCAACCTCGTCGCTGGTCTCGCCCTGGCCCGTTCGATGAACTGCGCATTGCGCAGTTCATCGACCCCGAGTCCAGCGCTTGCGCTGGTCCGGGTCCAGGGGCGGACAGCCCCTGGTCGGGGTCCGGGGTGAAACCCCGGCGCTACGCCATGGCGATCAATCCTCCACGCCGTTTGCCGCGATGACCCTGCGGTACCAGAGCGCGCTGTCCTTCGGGATGCGCTTCTGCGTCTCGTAGTCGACCCACACGATGCCGAAGCGCTGCGTGTAGCCGCGCTCCCATTCGAAGTTGTCGAGCAAGGACCACACGAAGTACCCTGCGAGGGGCGCGCCTGCGTCGATTGCGCGGCGTGCGGCGATGAAGTGGTCGCGCAGGAAGCGGGTGCGCCGCTCGTCTCGCACGCGACCCTCGGCGTCGGGGGCGTCGGAATAACTTGCCCCGTTTTCCGTCACGTAGAGCTTGGCTGGCCCGTATTCGAGGTGCACGCGCGTCAGGATTTGGCGCAACCCGTCCGGGTAGACCTCCCATCCCATCTCGGTCCACTCCTCGCGTGGTGCGAGGTGCTCGGTGCGCGGGAGGTTTTGCTCCTCGGGCACCTTGTCGCTGCGCATGACGGTGCGGTTATAGTAGTTGACACCGAGGAAATCGCAGGGGGTGGCGATGATCTCCAGGTCGCCTGGGCGCACGTCCGTGAAACCTTCGGGGGGCAGGTGCCCGGCCTTGATGTAGTCGGCGACCATGTCGGCGGGGTAGTGGCGGCCGAAGAGCGGATCGAGGAACCAGCGATTGAAATAGCCGTCGTGGTGCCTTGCGGCGTCGAGATCGGCGGCGCTCCGCGACGCGGGCACCGTGGGCGTCAGGTTCAGCGTGATGCCTACCTCGGCGCCGGGGCTGTTCTTGCGCAGGACCGGCACGGCGAGACCGTGCGAGAGCAGCAGGTGGTGGCTCACGGAGAGCGCGGCGCGGTAATCGCGGATTCCTGGCGCGTGCAGGCCGATCTGGTGGCTGAGCAGCGACGCGCACCAGGGCTCGTTGTGCGTGATCCACTTCTTCACGCGATCGCCGAGGCGCCGGCTCAGCACGTCGGCGTATGTGACGAACGCCTCGGCGGTGGCGCGGTTCGTCCATCCGCCCTCGTCTTGCAGTGCTTGCGGGAGATCCCAGTGGTAGAGCGTGACGAACGGCTCGATGCCCGCTGCGAGCAGCGTGTCGACGATTCGATCGTAGAAGTCGAGGCCGGCTGCGTTCACCTCGCCGCGGCCCTTCGGCAGCACGCGTGGCCATGCCACCGAGAAGCGATAGGCGCGCACGCCGAGGTCCTTCATGAGCGCGATGTCGTCGCGGTAGCGATGGTAATGGTCGCAGGCGACGTCGCCGTTCGTGCCGTCGTTCACCTTGCCCGGGGTCTTCGAGAACCGGTCCCAGATGGACTCGCCGCGGCCGTCTTCGGTCGCTGCGCCCTCGATCTGGTACGAGCTCGTGGCCGTACCCCACACGAAATTGTCGGGAAAAACGTACTTGGACATGGTGCCTCGCTGGGTTTACTCGCTTCGGGTCCGAGGGGGCTCGGGGTACAGATGACAGCGGACGACGCGGCCCTCGTCGTGGGAGACGGGGCGCGGGGTCTCGCGCCGACAAACGTCGGCGACATCGGGGCAACGCGCGGCGAAGGGGCATCCCGGCGGCGGATCGACGAGCGCGGGCGCGCCGGATCGCGCGGGCAGGCCGCGGGCGAACGAGCCTTCGAGGTCGGGGATCGCCGAGAGCAGGAGCTTCGTGTACGGGTGCAATGGTTTTTGCAGGAGCGCCTCGCTCGGCCCCGATTCCACGATGTGACCGGCGTACATCACCATCATCCGGTCTGCGACGTACCGCGCGCTCGCGAGGTCGTGCGTGATGTACAGGAACGAGATGCCGCGCTTCTCTTTGAGGTCGAGCATCAGGTTGAGGATGTCGGCGCGGATCGAGACGTCGAGCATGCTCACGGGTTCGTCCGCGAGGATGAGATCCGGCTCCACGGCGAGGGCGCGTGCGATGGCGACGCGTTG
Source organism: Polyangium sp. y55x31 (assembly GCF_029946505.1). Taxonomy (GTDB): domain Bacteria; phylum Myxococcota_A; class Polyangia; order Polyangiales; family Polyangiaceae; genus Polyangium. The sequence continues at coordinate 17,397 of NZ_JARZHG010000002.1, read as the reverse complement.
ACGTTGCCCGCCGGAGAGCTCTTGCGGGTATTTCGCGGCCACCTCGGGCGCGGGGACGAGGCCCACGGTGTCGAGCAAGGCGTGGACGCGCGTGGTGAGATCGGCGCTCGTTTTGGTTTTGCCATGCAGGAGCAGCGGGCGTTCGAGGTGTTTTCCGATCGTGCGCGCGGGGTTCAGCGAGCCGAAGGGGTCCTGGAAGATCATCTGCACGCGGCGGCGATAGGCGAGCGTCGCGTGGCCTCGCGCTTCGCCTTGGACGTCGCGGCCGTCGAGCAGGATGCGCCCGCTCGTCGGCGCTTCGAGGCGCACGCAGAGCCGCGCGATGGTGCTCTTTCCGCTGCCCGACTCGCCGACGAGCGCGAGGATCTCGCGATGGCCGAGCGTGAAGGACGCGTCGTGCAAGGCCCGGAGGTGTTTCGGGCGCAGCCATCCTCCGACCCGGTAGAGCTTGCCGAGGTGCTGCGCTTCGAGGAGCGGGGGCGTTCGATCGGGCACGCTCATGGGGACACGACGTGGCAAGCGGTGTGGTGGTCCTCGGCGATCACGCGCAGCACGGGCGCTTCCGTCGCGCACTGCGCGGCGGCCTCGCCGCAACGCGCGCGGAAGGCGCAGCCTGCGGGCAGACGACGCAGATCGGGGGGAGAGCCGGGGATGCCGACGAGCTTCCGGCGCGGGCCGTGGATCGAGACGAACGAGCCGAGCAGGCCTTTCGTGTAGGGATGCCGCGGCGCGCGGAAGAGCTCGCGCGTGGGCGCCGTCTCCACGAGGCGGCCCGCGTAGAGCACGCCGATGCGCGTCGCGAACTGCGACACGATCGACATGTCGTGCGTGATGAAGAGCACGGACAAACCGAGCTTCTCCTTCAGCTCGGCGATCTTCGAGAGCACCTCGTGCTGGACCACCACGTCGAGCGCCGTCGTCGGTTCGTCCATGACGACGAGCGGCGGATGGAGGGCGAGCGCGAGGGCGATGCCAACACGTTGACGCATGCCGCCCGAAAGCTCGTGTGGATGACTCGCGAGCCGCGTGGGATCGATGCCGACGAGCTCGAGCAGGTGAGCGGCCCGCTCGCGCGCGACGCGCTTGCTCGTCCGTTCGTGCGTGACGAGGACGTCGATGATCTGATCGCCGATCGTCAGGACGGGCGAGAGCGCGTTCATGGCGCTCTGGAGGACGAAGGACATCTTGCGCCAGCGGAAGCGACGCAGCTCGTCCTCGTTCATGGCGAGGACATCGTGGCCCTCGAAGAGCACGCGGCCGCCCGTGATCATCGCGGGCGGCGCGAGGATACGCGCGAGCGCCTGCGCGACGGTCGATTTGCCGCTGCCCGACTCGCCCACGAGGCCGAGGACTTCGCCGCGCTCGAGGACGAACGACACGCGGTCGACGGCGCGCACGGGGCCCGACGGCGTCTGGTACGCGACGACGAGCTCCTCGACCGCAAGGAGGGGCGCGCTACCCATGGTCCCTCACGACCGGCGTCGATGCGCCGGGTCGGATGCCACGCGCGGCGAGGGCGCGTGTCCAGTCGCTCACGGCGCGCAGGCGCGGGTTCGTGATCTCGTCGAGGGAGAAGCTCACGAGGACGAGCGCCGTGCCCACGAGCGCGACGGAGAGGCCCGTCGGGACGAGCGTCCACCACGCGCCCGTGAGCAGCGCGGCGTCGTTGCTGGCCCAGTAGAGGTTCGTCCCCCACGTGACGACGCTCATGTCGCCGAGCCCGAGAAACTCGAGGCCGACCTGCGCGCCGATCGCGTACACCGTCGCGCTGATGAAGCACGACGCGAGGACCGACGTCATGTTGGGCAGGATCTCGCGAAAGACGATGTGCAGCCTGCTCTCGCCCGTGACGATCGCGGCGGCGACGAAATCCTTGTTGCGGAGCGAGAGCACCTGCGCGCGGATCACCCGCGCGTTCCAGGCCCAGCCCGTCGCGACGAGCACGACGAGCAGCGCCCTCGTGCCCGCGGGCAGATATGCCGCGAGCACCACGGCCAGGGGCAAACCCGGAATGACGAGCGAGACGTTCGTGAGCAGCGAGAGCACGTCGTCGACGAGGCCGCCGAACGTGCCCGCAATCGCCCCGACGGTCGCGCCGATCGTGGTCATCGCGAGTCCAGCCACGAAGCCGACGAGCAGTGAGGCCCTCGCGCCTGCGATCGTTTGAGACCAAACGTCTTGCCCTTGCCCCGTGGTCCCGAGCAGGTGCGCGCGCGAGGGCGGCTGCAGCGGGATGTCGACGAACGCCGAGGGGTCGTACGGAGCGACGAGGGGCCCGACGAGCGCCATCAGGAAAAACACCCCGAGGATGGCGAGGCCCACGGCGGCTTTTCGAGGGATCTTCGTGCTGCCCATCGGATGCGCCCCCGAGCCCTCAGCGCCCGCGCGTCCGCGGGTCGAGCCATACGTAAAGCACGTCCACGAGGAAGTTCGCGGCGAGCACGGCCATGGTGATCGTCAGGAAGATGCCCTGCATCAGCGGATAGTCCTGGCTACGAACCGCCTGCACGAGGAGATACCCTTGGCCCGGGTACGAAAAGACGATCTCGGTGAGCAACGAGCCGCCGAGGACGAACCCGAGCGCCATGCCAAAGCCGGTGACGTTCGGCAGGAGCGCGTTTCGCGCCGCATAATGGAACATGATCCGGAGCGGCGACAGGCCCTTCGCGTGCGCCATCGTGACGTAATCCTCGGCGAGGACGCCGATCATCGAGCTGCGCATGGAGAGCATCCAGCCGCCCACGCTCGCGAGGACGATCGAGGTCGCCGGCAAGAGGAGGTGCTCGGCGACGCTCGCGACGAACGAGAAGCTCAGCGAGGGCGCGAGCGTGTCGGCATACGCGTGGCGCAGCGGCAGCACGTCGAGCGTGAAGCCGAAGCCGTAAAGCAGCATCATCGCGAGCCAGAAATAAGGAAACGCGCCGAGGAACACGAGGAGCGGCGGCAGCGTCGTGTCGAACGCGCCGCCGCGGCGCCACGCCGCGATCACGCCGAGCAGCGATCCGAGGGCGAACGCGACGACCACGGAGGAGCCCGTGAGCAGCGCCGTCCAGCCGAGCCCCATGGCGAGGACGTCCGTGACCTTGGCCGGGAAATACGCGACGGATACGCCGAGGTCGCCGCGGAAGAGGTGCGCGAGGTAGGCCGCGTATTGCTCGTGCAAGGGGCCGCCCGTGAAGCCGAACGCCTCGCGCAGCGCCGCGAGCGCCTCGGGCTGGAGCTGTCCTTTGTAACGCGCGAACATCGCGGAGGCCGGATCACCGGGCGCGAGGCGCGGGACGATGAAATTGAGGGTGAGCGAGGCCCAGGCCGCGAGGATGTACAGGCCGAGCTGTCGCAGGAGGTATCGCACGTGCCGTTTCCTCGTGAACCTTTCGCCTCACGCGCCCCGCGGCGTGAGCCGCGTGAGGACGAGCAAGCACTCCGGCGCGCTGTAAGGGGAGGGTTTGGCGTACGGATCCTGCGCGCTCGGAAAACCCTCGAAATGGCGGGTGTTGAACGCGGCCCAGGCCGGGTTCGGGAAGAGCGGGATCACGGGCGCACGCGCGGCGAACAGGCGCTCGAGCGCGTGCGAGAGGCGCATCTCGTCGCGCTCGTCGGAAGCCCCCTCGAATTCCGCGAGCAGGGCGTCGGCCTCCTCGCTGCCGAACCGGTGCCAGTTGCGCGCGGCAGGATCGCCGAGGGGCCGCAGGGTCGCCGTGCCCATCAGATCACGATAAAAATGATACGGCGTTGGCTCGTCCGAGGACCAGCCGAGTGAGAGGTCGAACGCGCCTTTCTGGAGCTTCTCGAAGAAGGCGCTGAAGTCGTACGCGCGTGCGGCCGAGGTGACGCCGAGCGCGCGCAAGCCCTGGGCGATGATCTGCGCGGCGCGGATCCAGTCGGACCAGCCCGTGACCACGTGGACGTCGAGCGTGAGCGGCGCGCCGTCGGCCGAAGCGCGAAGGCCATCCGCGCCGCGCGGATAACCGGCCTCGTCGAGCAGTCGTCCGGCGCGGTCGATGTCGTGCGTGATCCAGTCGCCGGCCGCGGCGGCCTCGGCGCTGCGAAAACGCGCGTATCCGTCGTGGAGGCCGGTCGCGTCCGCGGGGCGGGTATAACCGTACATCGCGACCTTCACGAGCAGGGCGCGATCGATCGACATGCTGATCGCCTTGCGCACGCGTTCGTCCGAGAGCGGGGCGCGCGCGGCGTTGGGATAGAGCATGACGGTGCCGCCCACGAGCGGGAACCAGTAATGGTGGTGGGCCGGATCCTTCGCGACGAAGATCCGCTCGACGTCGGGCACGAAGTTGCCGGCCCAGTCGACCTCGCCGTGGAGCAGCGCGAGCGTCGCCTGATCGTTGCCGGGATACGCGGGGAAGCGGAGCCCCCGGAGAGCAGGTTTGCCCGGCTGCCAGTACCGCGGGTTTCGGCCGAGCTCGTAGACCTGATTCTGAAAGACCGTGATTTCGGTGAAGGGCCCGGTGGCCACGGGGCGCTCGTTCGTGAACGTGACCGGGTCTTTCACGTCCCGCCACACGTGCCGCGGCACGATGGGCTGGTGGCCGAGGTAGACGAGCCCCGGGACGTATTGTTTTTTCAGGGAGAACACCACCACGTCCGGGCCGCGCGCCTTCACGTCGTCGAGGAAGGACCAGACGCCGCAGAGATCGAGCGCCTTGTGGCGACTGAGGATCTCGAAGGTGAAGACGACGTCGTCGGCGGTGAAGGGCTCACCGTCGGACCAGGTCACGCCGGGGCGGAGGGTACAATGGAGCGTTCGTTTGTCGGGGCTCCAGGTGGCGCCGGTCGACAGCCACGGGACGAGTTTTCCGTTGATGGTGTCGTAGATGAAAAGGGGCTCGTAGATTCCCGCCCGCGTGGGCCAGCGGATGTTGCCCGGCGCGAGCAAGGGATTGAAGTTGCGTACCCAGGAGGCCTGCTGCTCGGTCGACACCGTGAGGACACCGCCGGGATCACGCCGCGCGCCGCGCCGCCCGGAGCACGCGCTCGCGAGCGGGGCGAGGAGCGTCGCGGCCAAAAAACGCCGGCGAGGCCATCGCATTCGTGTCATCGAGGAATCTTCCAAGGCCATCGAATTCGTTTCTCCTCGACGCTACCCGCATTTTTCGCCGAGCGTCAAGGTCGCTTCGACGCGGCTCGTGTCGTCGATCTTTTCAGCCGACCATGATATGGCATTGGCGATGCCTCGGTCCCGCCGGCGCGTGTTCTCTCGGGACGGGGGAAGGGAGTTCATCATGCGAACGAGAGGCTTCGTTGTGTCGTCCGCCAGGAAGGGGATCCTCGTCTCGGTCGCCGCGCTGCTCGCGGCCTGTGCTTATGGAGTCGAGCCGGACCGGAGCGGCCTCACGCCCGGAGCCGGCGGCGCAGGTCCTGGCGGCGCGGGCGGCGGCGGACCGGGCGGCGCGGGCGGCGCGAGCAGTTCGAGCTCCAGCGCGAGCAGTTCTTCGAGCTCGAGCAGCTCGAGCTCCAGCGCGAGCAGTTCGAGCTCCAGCGCGAGCAGTTCCTCGAGCTCGAGCAGCTCGAGCAGCTCCAGCTCCTCGGGCGCGGGCGGCGCGCCGCCGACCGGTTTGCACGTTCAGTACAAGGCATCGGATACCAACGCGACGAATGCCGAGATCAAGCCGCATTTCAACATCGTGAACGGCAGCGATGTCTCCGTGCCGCTCGCCGAGCTCCAGATTCGATATTACTACACGCTGGAGCCGAACGGCTCGCAGACCGAGGTGTTCCACTGCGACTATGCGTTCGTCGGCTGTGGCAAGGTGTCGGGCGCGTTCCTGACGACCTCGGGCGCGAACGCCGACCATTACCTGGAGGTATCGTTCAGCGGCGCCGACGTCCTCGCGCCGGGTCAGCAGAGCGGAGAGATCCAGGCTCGATACAACAAGATGGATTACGCGGCGTACGACGAGACGAACGATTACTCGTTCGACCCGACGAAAACAGCGTTCACCGATTGGGACAAGGTCACACTCTACCACAATGGCTCGCTCGTCTGGGGGGTGGAGCCGTGAGTCGATACGCGTGTGTCCTCGTCGCGTGCGGGCTCATTGGCATGGGCGCCGGGGGGTGTGATCCCGGGAGCGCCCAGAGCCAGAACCCGCCGGTGACCATCGATCCCCGGGACACGGGCTCGGACGACGATGTCGGCGCAGGGGACATGGGCCCCACGCCGGTCGAGCTTCATGGGCAGCTCGAGGTGGTCGGCACGGAGCTCCGCGACGAACACGGCGAGCGCATGCAGCTCAAGGGCCCGAGCAGCATGTGGCTGAATTGGGAGAACGAGGGGTTCGCGCAGAACCTCGAGGCCTTGCGCTGGATGCGAAACAACTGGCGCGCGACCGTGATCCGCGCCGCGATGGGCGTCGAGCCGGACGGGGCGTACCTGACGAACCCCGACAAGGCGCGGAGCCAGGTGGAGCAGATCGTCGACAATGCGATCGCTGCGGGCGTGTACGTGATCATCGACTGGCACGATCACAATGCGCACCAGCACAAGGATCAGGCCGTGCAGTTCTTCAGCGAGATGGCCACGAAATACGGCGACAACCCCAACGTGATCTACGAGCCGTTCAACGAGCCCTTGGATCTCGATTGGCAGGGCACGCTGAAGCCGTATCACGAGGCCGTGATCGCGGCGATCCGCGCGAAGGATCCGGACAACGTGATCGTGCTCGGCACGCCGAACTGGTCGCAGGACGTGGACCGCGCCGCGGAGTCACCGGTGGCCGGGACGAACCTCCTTTACACGTTGCATTTCTATGCGTGTACCCACACGGATTTCTTGCGCGGCAAGGCCGACGGGGCCCGCGCCAAAGGGCTGCCCATGCTCGTGACGGAGTGGGGGGCCACGCACGCCGACGGGGGGACCGACGGGCAGGTATGCCTCGACGCCGCTCGCCTCTGGCACGAGTGGATGAACACGCACGGAATCGGCTGGACCGCCTGGAAGCTCGACAATTGCGGGCAGGATTCGAGCTGCATTCTCGCACCCAACGCCCCCGTCACGGGCGGGTGGACGAGCACGTACCTGAAGGGGCACGGCGTGTTCGTCCGGGCGCGTATGCAGGACGAGTGACGTTCGTAGGCGGGCTACTTCGGAATCTCCTGGCAGCAGCCGGTGACGCAATAACTATTGACGGGGCAGGGGTCTTGCCCTTTCAGGCCGCAGGGCTGGACACCGGCTTCGCATTGCCCGGTCGTGCCACCATCCATCATCATGCACTCGGGCGGAAGCTCGTTTTTGCCGACGCAGAGCTCGCAGACATCACAATCGTTGTTGCAGCCGGGGACCGGCGTGCAGGGCTGGCACTTGTCCGGATCGGAGAGCACGTCGAGGGTGCAGCTCCCGCTACCGTTCGGGTTCTCGGAGCCGAGCCAGACGTACTTCTTGCTGCCTGCGGGTAGCTCGCAGCAGCCGAAACAATCGCAGCCGTTCGGCACGAGCGGCTTGCAGTAGTCGTAGCACTCCTGGGACTGGCCTTGCGAGAGCTCGGTACAGCCGAGGGGCGTCCCGGGCGTCATGGCTTGCGTGTCGTACTTGCACTGCTGCTGCTCGTACTTCTCCGGATAGAAGTTCGGCGCGACGGCGAGCGGGTCGCAGTTGTGGTTCCAGTAGCAGCCGTCGTTGCCGGCGCCCGAATCGGCGTCGAAGTAGCAGTCGACGATACACGCCTGGCCCACCGAGCCAGGGATGCCGCCGAAGTAGCTGCCCTCGGTGTTGTCGCATGCGCCGAGGCAGTCGGGATCGTTCGAATCGATGCGTCCGTCGCCGTCGTTGTCGTCGCCGTCGCCGCACTCGTAGAACTGGTTGAGGCAAGCGACGGGCGTCGGCGTGCCGCCGGTGCCGCCGGTGCCGCCGCTACCGCCGCTCGACGAGCTCGAACCTCCCCCCGCGCCGCCCGCGCCGCCCATGCCTCCCGTCCCCGAGCCCGCCCCGCCAGAACCCGAGGAGCTGGTCCCGTCACTGCACGAGGGCACGGCAAACACGAGCAAGGGGGCCGCGAGCAGGATGCAAAGCACACGTTGGGTGAGGGTCGACATTCGAAGCCTCCTTTGTGAGGAGAGAGCCCGGTAGGCCCTTCGGAGGATAACCAGGACCGCGGAAAAACCATAGCGGAGATCGTCGCACGCACGATTTCGGCCATGGTCTGCGTCGCTGGTAACGAATTGGACCACGCTCGCGTGGTCGATTGCGTTACCAATTCAGGCGGCCCGGGACAACCCCTCGCGCGGCTCCGCGCCCTCGACGGGGAGCGTGAAAAAGAACGTGGTCCCTTTGCCGACCGCACTCTCGACCCAGACCTTTCCGCCGTGCGCGGCGACGAAGCCCTGGACGATCGCGAGTCCGAGTCCACTTCCCTTGTATCCCGATCGGGTGCTTCGCCAGTAAGGCTGAAAGAGATGACCGATTTCATTCGCCGGGATCCCTCGGCCCGTGTCCGAGACCGAGAAGGCGACTTCCTTGCCGCGCGCCTCGGCCTGCAGGACGATCGATCCGCCCGGGTCGGTGACCTGGATGGCGTTGCTGAGGAGGTTTCCGAAGATCTGCATCACACGGTCGCGGTCGCAATGGACCCGCGGGAGCTCGCACGCGATTTCGCTCCGGAGCGATACCCCCTTCTCGCGCGCTCGATCTTGAAATCCGGCCATCGCTTCGCTCGCGAGCCGGCACGGCTCTTCGGGCGCCGGCACGACGGTGATGTGCCCTGTCTCGATGCTCGATACATCCATGATGTCGGATATCATGCGCGCCATCTGCTGCGCCGCGCGCGAGACGATGTCCGCCGGCTTGCGAAACGACGTATACGCTTCGTCGGAGGCCGCTCGTAAGGTCAAAAATTGCGCCGCGCCCATGATGCTGGCGAGGGGATTTCGCAGGTCGTGCGATACGATGGCCAGGACCTGGTCTCTCGCCCCGACGGCAGCCTTCAACTCGGTGACATCCATGCTCACGCCGACGAGCTGGGCTTTGTGCCCGGACCGCAAGAGATGGACGCCCGTGCGCAACCAGGATACCTGGCCGTCGCGCCGGAGGAAGCGGTGGTCGAAGGGGGCGGGGCTCTCCTCGTCCTGGCATCGACGAAAATGGGACAGGAGCGCGTCGAGATCCTCCGGCGGGACGTGCGCGGCCCAGAACTTCGGCGAACGTTTCCATTCCTCGGCGGTGAAGCCCGTCGCCGTGGCCGCGCGGCTGCTCACGAAGGAGAAAGCGAGAGAATTGGGATCCGCCTCCCACACGACGACGTGATCGAGATTGTTGATGAGGTCCAGATATCGAATGCGCTCGAAATCGATCTCGGCGATGAGCCGCTCGCGCTCCTCCTCGGCGCGCTTGCGGTCCGTGATGTCCACGAGCGCCGCGACGGCCGCGACGATGCGCCCCGCGGAGTCACGAATGGGCGCGCTCGTATTCAGGATGAAGCCATAGGTGCCGTCGCCGCGCAGGATCCTCACCTCTTGCCGCACCGTCTCGCCATTCAGGAGCGCCCGCGCGATCGCCCACTCCTGCGGCCTCAGCGGTCGACCATTCACGAGATGGAAACCCCGCCAGGTCCGATACTCCTCGATGGTCTTCGACGGCTCGAACGGGCGGCGCCAGATCTCGGCCACTTGCCGATTTCCCATGACCAACTTGCCGGAGGGCGCCTCGGCGAGGAGGACGCCGGCGGGCATCTGCTCGACGACGGCCGCGAGGCGCGCGCGCTCCACCTCCAGCTTTTCACGGAGCATGCATTGAGAAATCGCGGTCGTGGCGCGACCGGCGAGGGCGCCGAAGAGGTGTTTGTCCTGTTCGGAGAATTCGGAGGTGGTCCGGGAGCCCATGTGCGCGACGCCGAGGACACGAGCGCCATCGACGAGAGGGACGCCATAAAGGGCCTTCACGCCCTTCGCGCGGAGGAGCGGGCTCTTGACGAGCGGGTCCTCCGAGGCATTCCGGAGGAACATCGGGCGCTGCTCGGCAGCGATGGTCCCCGCGAATCCCTCGCCGATCCTCAGCGAGAAACCTTGCGAGACCTCCTCCTCGAGACCCACGGCGGCGCGAACGCGCAAGACGTCGTCCTCGCGCAGGAGGATCACGGCGGTCTCGACGGAAGCGGTCGCGTCGAGGAATACGCCGAGGAGCCGCTGCAAAAGCTCGTCCAGGTTCCGAGCTTCGAGGGAAGCGGTCGAGATTCGATCGAGGGCCTCGAGGGTGCGCCGGCTCGCGCGGGTAAAACGATCGACAGAGGCCGCGATGGCCATGTCGAGCGCGCCATTCAGGACCATCAGGGCCTCCGGCTGCTCGGCCAGGAGCTCCTTTTGCAAGAAATGCTTCGTGATCGCGGCCCGGAGCGCGGCGTATTCGGCGACGACCTCGCCGAGATCGAAGCCGGCTTCCAGGCGATCGCGGGCGTGGATCTCGGCCGTCTCCTTCGGCGGTTCGGGAGGCTGACCCGCCGCCATCGCGTCGATCATTGCGGCGATGTGCTGGAGGAGCTGGGGCACGTGGTCCATCAAGACCGGGCGCGCGAGGGAACGAGCGACGGGGAGCTTTCGGACCGCCTGCTCCCATTTCGCCAGGATCTCCGGCTCCAGGTCCCGCAAGAGCCCCGACAGGCTCGGCCCGCGGGGTGCTCCTTTGGAATCTTGCGTGCTCATCGGTCTCCGTCACCAGCGGCAGGCGCGCGCGGCACAGCTCGCGTTTCACCGTTGCAACGAACGAGCCAGCGATTTGGCGAGAGGCCAGCCTGTGCGGCCGGCCAAACCCTGACGTCGTGCGCGGGGAGAGGGGAGTCACCTTCGTGATCTTCGACGACGACCCTTCTCGCCTCTGGCGCGGTGGGCTAGAACCGCCCGACGCCATGCCGTTCGATCCCACTCTCTTCGATTGTCACCCGGACGGCGTCATGCGGCTCCGCGCGGTGCGCGACGAGACCGGCGCGCCCAGCGATTTCGAATGGTCGTACCTGAATGCCGCGGCGTCTCGGGCGTTATCGCGAAGCGACCTCGTCGGCAAGACGATGGGCCGAGAGGTCCCGGCGTTCCGGGAGAACGGGCTCTACGCCGCGCTCGAAACCACGAACCGCTCCGGCGAGCCGTGCAGCTTCGACCTGCCTTCGTTCACCCTCACGGGGCTGAAGGATGGTGACGGCGTATTCGTGTTTCTCCGGCGAAAGGAGGAAATCGGAACCGACGACCCAGAACATGTGGACCTCCCCGACCGCAAGCGGCTCGAGCAGGAGCGCGAGGAGCTCCTCGCACAGCTCGATGCGCTGATCACGCACGCGCCGGTTGCCATCGTCGCATTCGATCGTGAGCTGCGGATCGTATCGCTCAATGAGGAGGCTGCGCTCGAAGGGAGGGCCATCGACGACCACGTCGGCAAGACCCTCGGCGAGCTGCGGCCCACGTGGGCCGAGCGGGTCGAGCCGCTGCTCCGGCGCGTGCGCGATACCGGGGAGGCCATTCGTGGTGTGGAGGTCAGCGGGCCGGACTTCGCTCCGGACGAGGCGCGCCACTGGGTCATGAACTATTATCCGATCCGCGATTGCCGCGGCGATGTACGCGGGATCGGCGCCGTATCCCTCGACATCACGGCCCAGAAGCGGGTCGAGAACCAGCTCCGGGAGAGCGAGGAGCGCTTCCAGCAATTCATGGGCAATTGCCCCGCCTCGGCATACATCAAGGATGCCGAGGGGCGGTACGTCTGGGTGAACGCCTACCTCGAACGGAGGTTCGACCGCCCTCTCGCGCAATGGATCGGAGGTACGGACGCGGACCTCTTCTCGCCGGAGGAGGCCGCACGCGTGGGCGAGAATGATCGAGGCGTGCTCAGCAGCGGCGCCGTGACCCGTCTCGAGGAGACGGTGACGGTGGCGGGGCGGCCTGCACATTACCTCTCGTACAAGTTCCCGATACACGACAGCCATGGCCGCATATTGCTCGCCGGGATGTCCGTCGACATCACCGATCAGGTGGAAGCACGGGAGCACGTTCGGCGGCTCAATGCGGAGCTCGAGGCGAGAGCGGGCGAGCTGCAGACGGTGCTCGACCTCGTCCCCATCGCGATTTTCATGGCGCATGATCCGGATTGCCTTCGCATCACCGGCAATCGTGCTGCCGAGGAGCTCATCGGCGCGAGGGTGCGGACGAACATTTCCTTGCTGGCGGAGCCCGAGGAGCGTCCCACGCCCCACAAGGTCCTGCACGAGGGGCGCGAGCTCGGGATCATGGATCTGCCCATGCAGCGCGCCGCGCTGGGCCAGCTCCTCGACGGCGAAGAGTACGACATCGTCTTCGAGGACGGGCGCCGAAAGCACATCTTCGGGTATGCGTCGCCGCTCTACGACGCCGCGCACGAAATTCGGGGGAGCATCGCGGCATTCCTGGACATCACCGATCGCAAGCTCACGGAAGCCAACCTCGAACGGCGCACGCGGCGGCTCCAGCTCCTCTGGGAGGCGGCCCGCATCTTGATGACCGTTCACGACCTGAATGCCATGGTCCGCGCGCTTTTCGAGAAGATCCGCGTCGACCTCGGGCTCGACCTTTACGAAAATTGCGTGGTCGAGCCCGCTTCTCCGCGCCTGCGCCTCGTGTCGAGCGAGGGAATCCCGCCCGAAGCCGCCGCGTCGATCGACTTCGGGGCGTCGATTGGCGGCGTGGTCGCGGAGCGCTCGGAGTCCATCGTTCTGAGCGATGTGCAGAGCTCGACCGATGCAGCGGCGGAGTCCATTCGCGCGCTCGGCGTTCAGGCGTACGTTTGCAATCCGCTCATCGTTGGTGGACGGCTCGTCGGCACGTTGTCGTTCGGCAGCCGCAGCAAACGCGCATTCGCGCAGGACGAGGTGGAGTTTCTCGAGACCATCACGCAGTACGTCGCCGTCGCGGACGAACGGCTGCGGCTCATCGAGCAGCTCCGCGAGGCCGATCGACGAAAAGACACGTTCATTGCGACGCTCGCCCACGAGCTGCGCAATCCGCTCGCCCCGATCCGGAACGCGGTGCAGCTCCTGAAGGCGAGAGGTCCGCAGGAGCCGAAGCTCGTGTGGTGCCGCAACGTGATCGACCGGCAGGTCCAGCACATGGCCCGATTGCTCGAAGACTTGCTGGACGTCTCGCGTATCTCCCGCGGCAAGCTCGAGCTGAGGAGAGAGCGGGTCGCGCTGGCCTCCGTCATCGATGTCGCCGTCGAGACGAGCCGCCCGGTGATCGAAGCCGGGCGGCACCAGCTCACGGTGAGCCTTCCGGCGGGCTCGCTCTGCGTCGACGGGGATCCCGTGCGGCTCGCCCAGATCTTCTCGAACCTGCTCAACAATGCGGCGAAATACACGCCCGAGGAGGGCAAGATTGCGCTCTCCGTCGAGCGTCGAGGGGCGGCCGTGGTCGTGTCGGTCAAGGACAACGGCATCGGCATCACGAGCGACATGCTGCCGAAGGTGTTCGACATGTTCGCGCAGGCGGCGCCTGCGCTCGAGCGGGCGCAGGGGGGGCTCGGCATTGGTTTGTCGCTCGTGAAAGGGCTGGTGGAGCTGCACGGCGGCAAGGTGTCGGCGCGGAGCGACGGGGCGAATGGCGGGAGCGAGTTTCGGGTCGAGCTCCCGATCGTCTCCGTGCCGCAGGACAGCGAGCCGCACGAGGACGCCGCGCCTGCGCTCGTGGTGAAGCATCGCGTGCTCGTGGTGGACGACAATGTCGACAATGCCGATAGCCTCGCCGCGCTGCTGGAGATCATGGGCAGTGAAGTGAGGACCGCCTACGACGGCGAGCAAGCGCTCCGGATCGCCGAGTCGTTCAAGCCTACCGTGATGCTGCTCGACATCGGAATGCCGCGGATGAACGGCTACCAGGTCTGCCGGAGGCTGCGCGAGTTGCCGTGGGGGCGCGCCATTTGGCTCATCGCCATGACGGGCTGGGGGCAAGCCGAGGATCGTCGGCAATCACGCGAGGCGGGGTTCGACCACCACCTGGTCAAACCGGTGGACAATACCGCGCTGATGAAGCTTTTGGCGGAGCGGGGTCCGTAGGGATTCGATCACCGCCGAAGACGAGCCACCCATGCCTCGACGTCCGCGGCGGCGGCCTCCGCCCTCGGCCCGGACGCGAGGTATCCTGCCCGCGCCTCGTCCGCGAGCACGACCGCGCGCTGCCGGTCCTCGCCGGCCGCCACGAGCGCATGCGCGAGCGAATACCGCGCGTCCGCCAGCCTCGTCGGATCGCCCGGGTGACGCAGGAGCAAGGCGATCGCGCGTTCGAGCAGCGGAATGGCTCGTTTCGGCGCGTGACGGTCGATGTGGATGTCCGCGAGCGGGACGAGCGCGTCCGCGAGCGAAGGGTGCTCCTTGCCGAGCCGCGCCTCGCGGATGGCGAGGGAGCGCTCGACGAGCGGCTCGGCTGCGTCCAGGCGACCGACCGCGCCGTAGATCCTGGCGAGCGTATCGAGTGTGTTCGCGACGAGCGGATGCTCCGGCCCGAGCGCCTTCTCACGAATCTCGAGCGCGCGGCGCAGGAGCGAAAGCGCCTCCTCGTGGTCCCCTTGGTCGTGACGCACGATGGCAATGAAGACCAGCGTGCTCGCGACGACGGCGTGATCCGTGCCGAGGATTTTTTCACGTATCGCGAGCGCGCGGCGGTAATGGTCGAGCGCCTCCTGTGTGCGCCCCAGCATGTGCAGGGCACGCCCCATGGCTTCGAGGCAGGTCGCCGCTTGCTCGGAGTCCTCGCCGCGTTTGCGGCGCTCTCCCTCGTAGGCCTGCTGGAAGATGGGCAGCGCCGCGGCGTGGTTGCCCCGGACCGTGAGGACCTTGGCCAGATCGAAGAGCGCCATCAGGCGCACCGGGTGCTCGGGCGGCAAGCTTTGCTCGCTGATTTCGACGATGGATCGGCTCTCGGCCTCGGCCTCCGCCAGCGCGCCGCTCTCCTGGTGGACCAGGACGAGCGCCCGGCGCGCGCGCAGCGCCGACGGGTGATCTTTGCCCAGCGTATTCGACAGGGTGGCGAACGCTCGATCGACGGACGCGCGGGCATCGACGAGCTTGCCCTGATTGCGCTGCGCGCTGCCGAGCCCTTGCAGCGAGGCCGAGAGGAGCTCGGGATCGTGGGGCGCGAAGCGCTCGACCTGCTCGATGGCGCGCCTGCAATCCGTTTCGATCTGCGGCGCATCGGCGAGCGTATTGCCTCGATTGCAGATCCGCACCGACAGCCGCGCGAGGAGCTCCGGATTGGCCCCGCGCCTTCGAAGCGCCGCCCGCGCATATTCCAGGATACGCGCGGCTTCGTCGGTCCGGCGCGCGTCGAAGGCCAGAATGCCGAACAGATCGACCCAGGCGCTCGCCACGATTTCGTCGTGGTGGCTCGAAATCGCCGCGTGGGCCGCCGCGTGGTAGTCCCCCTCGGCTTCGCGATCCTTGCCGAGGAGGTCTCGAAAGCGCGCGCGCAGGTAAAGCGCCTCCGCTTCGAGCGGCCCATAACGTGTTCCGGCGGCACGCTCGACCAAGGGATCGACCCGCGAGAGCCCGTCCTCGTAACGACCGACCGCGAGCTCCGCGCGCACGCGGGAGAGATCACCCGTGACCCGGGTGATCTCCTCCTGCGCGGCCGTACCCTCCGGACGCGGATCCATCGACGAGAGCGACTCCAGGTTTTCGCAATCGCTGACGGGCGCGAGCTCCGAGACCGCATGCGCGCTCTCGTCGACCACGGCGGCGTCGGCCTGCGAGAGCGCCTGGGTGAGCGCGCCGAGGTCGGCGAGCCGCCGCTCGAGGCATACCATGCGCCGGCCGAGCTGCTCTTCCGTCTGCTCGCCGCGCACTCGCGTCGCCTCGCACGCCTGGGTATGCGCGTCCGCCCATTCCGTCGCGCGCCGGTCGAGGTGCGCCGCGACCTGGTCGAAGGCGCCCGCCGCATAAGGCAGCTTGGTCGCGAGAAACGCCTCGCGGACCGCGGCACGCCCGGAGGCGTCCCACACGCCTTCGAGCCGCCGCGACGCCCCGCGACAAGGCGGCTCCGCCGAAGGCCCCATCGACGCACGAACCACCCCGCCCGCGACGACCGCCGCGAGCAGGGGGACGACCCACATCGCTATCCGCCGGCGCAGCGCGCGCCGATCCCGTTCGAGGATCGCGAGCAGATCCCCGAGCGAGGCGTACCGTGCCTCGGGTTTCGCGGAAAGACCACGCCGGAGGGCCTCGTTCAGCCAGGCCGGGACATTGGCTGCGTGCGGGGCGTGGATGTCTCCTCGCAGGATGGAATCGAGGATCTCAGCCGGCGTATCGCCGCGGAAGGGGCGTACGCCGTGGAGCGCCTCGTGGAGGGCGACGCAAAAGCTGAATTGATCCGCGCGCGCGTCGGCGCGTCGGCCCTGGTGTTGCTCGGGCGCCATGTAGGCGGGCGTGCCGGCGACGACGGTCTGCACCGTCGCCGCCTCTGCATCCGGGCTCGAAGCTTTCGTGCCCCGGGAAAGCCCTTCCCGCGCGAGGCCGAAATCGAGCACCCGGACCCGGCCGTCGCGCCCGACCACCACGTTCGCGGGCTTGAAGTCGCGGTGCACGATCCCCATCGCGTGCGCGGCGGCGAGCCCGCGGCCTGCCTGGAGGAACACCGGGAGCATCTCGTGCAAGGGGCGACGGCGCTCGGCGAGCCACGCGGCGAGCGTCGGCCCCTCGACGAACTCCATCACGAGGAAGACGTCTCCGGCGGTCACCCCCACGTCGTGGATCGAGACCACGTTCGGATGGGCGAGGCGGGCCAGCGTCTGCGCCTCGGAGAGCAGACGCGCACGGGCCTGCTCGCTCCCTTCGCCTCCGCCCTCGGCGCGGAGCACCTTCAATGCGACGCGTCGGTTCAGCTCCGGGTCGTACGCAGCATACACCACGCCCATACCGCCGGCGCCCACCCGGGAGAGCACGACGTAGCGGTGGACGGCGCTTCCCGGCTGGAGCGGCGCCTCGGCGCTGGGGCCTCGCGCGTCGTCTTTCTCCGTCGTCGCCTCTTCCCGGGGACGCGCGAGCATCTCCGGCGTCGCGCCGCTCTCCTGGGACGAGCCCATGGTCTGTCCGACCACGGCGACGAGCTCCTGGCACGCGGGGCATTCGTCCACGTGGTGCTCGGTCCGCGCGGCCATCTCGGGAGCGAGGTGGCCGCCGAGCAGAGCGTTCAGCGTGTTTTCACCCGGACAATCCATGCGAAGACAGAGCACGTTATCGTGCGCGTCCCCTGCGGGCAAGGGCGCCCGCCGGGCGCATCTTGGCCGGAGCGGCTCCCGTGATGCTACCATGTGCGCACATGGTGCGTCGTGAAGAGATCGATCAAGCAGCCGGGACGCCGGCTCGCGGACCGATCTCCCGCTGCACGTCTCCAGCGGGTGAGAGTCCCGTCCGGGTAAGCGCCGGAGCGCCCGGTAGCAGGCCC
>NZ_JARZHG010000029.1 GCF_029946505.1 Polyangium sp. y55x31 | reverse complement strand
GGGCCTGCTACCGGGCGCTCCGGCGCTTACCCGGACGGGACTCTCACCCGCTGGAGACGTGCAGCGGGAGATCGGTCCGCGAGCCGGCGTCCCGGCTGCTTGATCGATCTCTTCACGACGCACCATGCGAAACACATGGTACCACGAGGTTTTACCGCTGCGAAGAGGACACGCTCTGCCCCGGCGCGCGTACGCCCATCGAACGAAGCGCGGCCTTGAGGCCCTCTTCGAGGTCCGCGACCGTCGTGAGCCCCGAGAGATCGACCCCGAGCTCCACGATGGTCTGCGCGACCTTGGGCCGGATGCCGCTCACGATCGCGCGCGCCCCGAGCAACTCCGCGGCCCGCACGATACGAAGGAGATGATCGGCCGTCTCGGCGTCGAGCGTATCGACGCCCGTCAGATCGAGGATCGCGTAGTGCGCGCTTCGCTGGACGATCTCGTGGAGCAAGGCCTGCATGATGGTCGTCGCGCGCGCCCCGCTCACCTGCCCGACGATGGGCAACGTCAAGATGCCCTCCCATACCTGGATGATCGGGGTCGAGAGCGCCGCGATCGTCCGCGCCTGCTGCTCGATGAGGAACGCATTCTCTTTTTCGGTGCGGCGAAGCGCGTCCTCGGTCGTGCGGCGCTCCTCGACCTCCTGCCGCAGCCGCTCCAGCGCGACCGCGAGATCCGCGCGCGTGGCGGCATCCGCGGCGAGCAGGCGCTCGAGGTCTCCCTCGATCGTGCGATCCGAGGGGCGCACGACGAACTCGTCCGCGTCGTCGCCCTTGGCCTGGAACGTGACCTGCTGCGCCCAGCAATTCTTGCCGAAGAGGCGCGCGCAAAGCCCGGCGAATTTGCCGCCCATCATGCCCGAGCCCCAGCACACGGAGAGCGCGCGCTGGTAACTGGCCTCCCAGCCGTTCTTGCAGCGGAATCGGCCCACCTCGGCCGCGCGGTCGAGCGAGACGAGCTCCCAGAGCCCCCAGCCCGCCGCCGCCGCGACGACCGAGAGGGAGGCAAACCCCTCTTCGAACGTGGCGAAACCGGCGATGTGCGCCCAATCTCCCTCGACGCTGTCGCGCCCGCCGCTCTGCAACGCGAGGTTGAATCGCTCAACGCCCACCATGCGTGAAAGGCCGAGCATGAGGCCGGCGACGGTCGTCTCGGTCCACATGATCACGGACGGAACGCCGCCACATGACACCATGCCTTTCTGCATATCGAAGGACACGGACACGCCGCCGACCTCGCAGCCGACAATGAGCTCACGGCTCTGTTGATCAGGGACTTGGCCCCCCGCGAAAAGAACGTCCGTCATGATCACCCCCCGGTGAATGCTGCACGATACGCGTCCCGAACGCGCTCGGCTGCTCAGGCCAATCCTGAATGAGGGGACCGGGGCGTGCCCCAAGCGCGCCGGGGGCGCGCGTATGGGCTCAGAAAGCGGGCTGCGCGGCGAAGCGGGCGAGGTGATGCTCCTCGTCGCCGAAAAGGGCGTTCAGGACGTGCATGCGCTTGAAATACAAGCCGATATCGTGCTCGTCCGTGATCCCGATTCCGCCATGGAGCTGGATGGCCTGCTGCGAGACGTAACGCCCGCAAATGGCGAGCTCGACCTTGGCCGCGCTGACGGCGAAGCGGCGCTCGGCCGGATCGGGGTCCGAGACCTTGATGCTCGCGAGGATCGAGGTGCTCTTCGCGAGCTCCGTGCGCACGAACATGTCGACCGCGCGGTGCTGCAAGGCCTGGAACGTGCCGATCTTCACGCCGAATTGCTCGCGCGTCTTCAGGTAGTCGACGGTCATGGCGAGGGCCGCGCGCATGACGCCGAGCCCCTCCGCGCACGCCGCCGCGGCGCCGAGATCCATGATTTCGTCGAGCACGGGCGCCGCCGCGCCCTCGGGCCCGAGGCGGCTCGCGCCCGGGACGATCGCCCGTTCGAGCTTGATCATGGCGGCCATTTGCCCGTCCATCGTCTTCACCGGCGTGATGCGCAGGCCCTCGGTCTCCCGCGGGAGCACGAAGAGTGAGATGCCGTCGCTATCGCCCGGAGCGCCCGACGTGCGGGCCGAGACGACGATCACGTCCGCGGCGTGGCCATTCTGGACGAAAATCTTCTCGCCCTGGAGCACGTAATCGTCGCCTTTTTTCGTTGCCGTCGTCTCGACCCAAGTCGGGTCATAACGACCGCCGCGCTCGGCCCACGCGAGCGCGAGGCTCGTGTCGCCGGCGAGGAGCGGCGCGAGGAAGGCCTCGTGTTGCTCGGCGCTGCCCGCGCGCAGGATGGCCGTGCCCGCCGAGAGCACGGACGCGACATACGGCTCGGGCAGCAGGCCCGCGCCGAATTGTTCGAGGAGGATCGCGACGTCGACGAACGAGCCGCCGAGGCCGCCCACGGATTCGGGGAAGGCGAGGCCGATCCAGCCGAGCTCGGCCATCGTCTTCCAGAGCGATTTGCTCCATCCGATGGGATCTTCCCGGAGGGCGCGGAATCGCGTGACGGGGGACTCCTTCTTCACGAAGGAGGCCACGGTGCTTTCGAGGAGCTTCTGATCGGGAGTGAGGTCGAAATTCATGGCGAGTCCCCGTCAGCTCGGCAGGCCGAGGATGGCTTTGGCGATGACGTTCTTCTGGATCTCGTTGCTGCCGCCATAGATGCTGGCCGCGCGCGCGTAGTTGAACTGCGGGGGGACCGAGGCCTCGTTTTCGGGAATGATGCCCGGCTCGTTGTGCCAGGAGAGCGCGTCGTGCCCCATCAGGTCCATCGCGAGCTCGTAACATTGTTGATTGATCTCACTGCCGCGGATCTTCAGGATGCTCGACTCCGGCCCCGGCGCGTGCCCGAGCTCAGCCGAGGCGATCGCCCGGTAGTTCGTCATCTTGAGCGCGAGGAGCTCGATCTCGAGCCTCGCGATCCGCGAGCGCCACGCCGGGATCTCCAGGAGCGGCACGCCCCGCTCCTTCGTCGCCGCCGCGATTCGCTTCACGCGGCGCAGGACGCGGGTGGACAGACCCACCGCCGCGATGTACGTGCGCTCGTGGCCGAGCAGCGCCTTCGCCAGCGTCCAGCCGCCGTGCAGCGGGCCGACGAGGTTCTCCGCGGGCACGACGACGTTCTCGAAGAACGTGTCGCAGAACGCGGGCGTCCCGGCGATCGTGAGCGTCGGCCGCGCCGTGACGCCGGGCGTCTTCATGTCGACGAGGAAAAAGCTGATGCCCGATTGTTTCTTCGCCGTCTTGTCGGTCCGCGCGAGGACGAAGATCCAGTCGGCGTACTGCGCGTACGTCGTCCAGGTCTTCTGGCCATTGAGCACATAGTTGCCCTTGCCGTCGGGCTCGGCCGAGAGCTTGAGCGAGGCGAGGTCGCTGCCGGCGTTCGGCTCCGAATACCCCTGGCACCAGACCTCTTCGCCCGCGACGATCTTCGGCAAGAAGCGCTTGCGCTGCGCGTCGCTGCCGTACTGCAGGATGAGCGGGCCGACCATCACGAGGCCGAACGGAGAGAGCGCCGGGGCGCCGGCGAGCTCGAGCTCCTCGTTCAGGATGAAGCGGCGCGTGACGTCGAGCCCGGCGCCGCCCCATTCCGCGGGCCAATGCG
Organism: Polyangium sp. y55x31; assembly: GCF_029946505.1. Lineage (GTDB taxonomy): Bacteria > Myxococcota_A > Polyangia > Polyangiales > Polyangiaceae > Polyangium. Next base: position 144,364 of record NZ_JARZHG010000029.1, on the reverse strand, counting down.
GAGCGACCCAGCCCTTCGCGGCGAGGATCCGGTGCCACTCCATGATTTCATCGTGCTCGAAATGCCCGTCGACGGCCGCTTTCTCGCGGATGCGCGGAGGCATGGCCTCCCGGATCCACGCGCGGACCTCGTCGCGGAAGGCGATCTGCTCGGGGGTGAAGGACAGGTCCATCAGGCTCTCCGGCTTCCGTCCATAGTGCGAACGGGCGCCGGAGGAAAGGCCCTCGTGTCCGGAGAGCTCGGGCTCGTCCCGTCGCTGTCGACCCAGACGGTGGCGAGGGCGCTCGGCCACGTCCTTCGCCCGTGCGCGTGTGGCACCTCTCAGAACGTCACGTCGAGCTGGAGGTGGGCGACGTGGTTCGCCTTCTCGAAATCGAAATCGTGCGGCATCCGGGCAATCCAGTCGGCTTGCAGCTTCGCCTTGTGCTTGTTGAAGTAATAGTTGAGCCCGACGCCGATCTCCTGCCCGCGGCTCTGGACCTCGGACACGAGCTTCGGGTCCGTCCCTCCGAACGCGTACAATCGTGAGAACCGGGCCACGACCTCGATCGGCGGATCGAACACGTACGAGGCCTGAAAGACCGTGCCCTGGCCCGAGCGCGTGTACTCCGTGCGCGGGTTTCCGTCCTCGTCCGTGGACGCGATCCGGTCCGTGGACGCGCGTTTCCACAGATACTCGCCCTGGAGCGCGAAGCCGCGCCACTTGAACACGAGATCTGCCGCGGCGTGCAGGTAATCCGTCGTCCCGCCGAGAAACGTCGCGCCGGTCGTGCTCCGCAATCGGTTCGTGTTGTAGTTCGCCGCGAGCGCGCCGCCGAGGGCAACGCCCGGCTTCTTCCGGCGGTCGAGATCGCCCTCGGAATCATCGTCAATCTTGCCGAGCGGGCGAAGCTCCAGCCTACCTGTGAGCAGCACGCCGGGCTCCCTCGATGTCGTCAGGTTCGACCCGCCTCCGCCGAACACGCCGAGCTGCCACGCCACCGGAGACGTTTTCCCGAGGAAGTTCTCCGAATAAAACGTGACGCCCGCGTCGCGATCGAGCGTCAGCTCGTCGACGGGCACCGGCCTGTCCGCCATCTGGAGCGCGAATACGGCCACGGTGCGCAGGCGATCGAACGGCACGAAGAATTGCCCGGCCCGGATGTTGAAATCGCGGTGCATCTTCCAGTCGATGAAGGCGTGGAAGATCGGCGAGACGGCGCCGTCGCGAAAATCGCGACCGCCGAGGGCGAGCTGGATCATGTACGTCAGCTCGGGCCGATACACGTGGCCGGAGAACCAGAGGCGCGCCGTCGCGATGTTGACGAGCTGCTGGACGTCCCGCTCGCCCTGATCATCCGCGGGAGGCACGTTGATCTGGTAGCGGAGCACGATCCGGCTCCGCGCATTGAACGAGAACACATCGCCGACCTTCACCGTCACCCCATTGCCGGGGGAGCCGGTGAACTCCACGGGAGGTCTCGACTCCAGAGCGGCGGCGCTCCCGGACCAGAGCGCCGCGCTCACGGCGAAAGCGCAAAACGACATCACGTATCTTCCCGACATCACGTATCTTCCCGGGACGACATACCAGCGCTGCGCGCTCGGCCGACGCGCGCGAGGGAAAACAACGAGCCCGTAGGCGGGTGAAGCCCCGCGCCTTCAGCCCGGGCTCCGTCCTCGGCTACCGCTGCTGGCCTCCGCGAAGGAGATCCCCTGCTCCAATGTCCTGCATGTGACGACCCCGTGGAGCTCGGCGCCGATCGTCACGAGGGTCATCGCGACCTCGGGCCGGATCCCGGTGAGCACCACCCGCGCTCCGAGCAGCCGCGCCGCGTTTGCGGCTTGGACGAGCCCATTGGCCACGTGCGTATCGACCACGGGGACACCGGTGATGTCGAGGATGGCGCTGTGCGCGTTGTGCTCCGAGATGCCCTTCAGCAAGACCTCGATCACACGCGTCACGCGCTGCGAGTCCACCGATCCAACCAGCGGCATCACCAGGATCTTGCTGCGGACGGGGATGAGCGGCGTGGAAATCTCCGCGATCGCGTTCGCCTGCACCCGGATGAGCTCTTCTTGAAATCGACTCCGCTCCTCTTCTGCGCGGCGCCGCTCCTCCTCCGCCTGTTTGCGCTCCCTGATATCGCGCGTGGTGCCGATGAAGAACGTCTCCGCGCCGAAGACCATCTCGGCGACGCTGACCTCCACCGGAAACTCGACTCCGTCTCGGTTCCGGCAAAGCATCTCGCGGCGGTTGACGGGCAGCTCCGCGAGACCCAGCGGCTGGCACTTCACCAAAGACTCGCCAGGCGCGCCTCCACCGGGAGGGGGCGCACTGGACCCGACGAGGAACGTGGAAACGTCCCGGCCAGCGAGCTCCTGCGGCCCGTATCCGAAGAGGTACTCGGCCGCCGGATTGACGGACTTGATAGCGCCGCGCTGGTCGAAGGTGAACACCGCGTCCACCATGTTGTCGATGACGCTCCGGAGCCGGATCTCGCTCTCCTTTAGTGCGGACAACTGCCGCATGGTCTGGCGCTTCAAGGCGCCGACCATCAGCGCCGTGGTCGGCAAGGTGATGGCCCACACGATGACGCGCTGAAGGTTTTCGGCCGTGTAGTGGAACGGCTGATCGGAAATCGAGAAGAACAGCGCGATGTAGAGCCAGCTGAACGTCGCGCTGATCAACCCGGGGACGATCCCTCCGACATAAGCGGAGAGGACGATCGCGAGGACCAGGATCGCCGGCGGATTCGGGATTCCCATCAAAGTCTTCTTCGCCAGCACGACAGTGATGACGGCGGCAAAGGTGAACAGCGGACCGCAGCTCACTGGCCATAATCGCCTGAGCGAAGACTTCTGCACGACCATTGGGAATGACGCCCCCCTTCGAGAGACAGAGTCAAACACACATCGTGCGCCCAGTGTGGTCTTTTGTGTCCGGGCAAGATCGAAGGGCGCGGGTTCCGTGACCTGTCCCACCGTAATGAAGACAGGCTCCGTGCCCCGGAGCTCCACGCGGATGAAGCTGCAATGCAGCCGCGCAGACGTCCTCCACGCGATGACGGCATTGATGCTACGACGTTCGACGACGGCCCGTGATGACCGGCGAAAAGCTCGGTGAGCCTGGGGAGCCCCCTCTCAGAGGCCTGTCCCGGTCTCCTCCCGGTCCGCCTTGCGCAGCTCCTGCGGGGTGCGGCCCGTCCAGCGGCGGAAGGCGCGATAGAAGCTGCTGCGCTCCGTGTAGCCGAGGAGGAAGGCGATCTCCTGGATCGAGAGGGATCGATCCTGCAAATAACGATCGCAGAGCGCGCGGCGCTGCTCGTCGAGCAGGTCGTTGAAGACGACGCCCTCGTCCTTGAGGCGGCGCTGCAAGGTGCGCGGGCTCAGCGCGAGGCGCCGGGCGATGTGATCCTGCGAGGGGGCGCCGCCGCGTAGCTCCTCGACGAGGAGGCGACGCACGCGATCGGCGAGCCCGCTGTCGTGGGGGAGGCTATCGAGCTGGATCCGGGCCTGCTCCTCGAGGTAGGCGCGGAGGCGCGGATTGGCGAGGCGAAGCGGCCGATCGAGCTCCTCGCGATCGGCGATCATCCGCGTCTCCGGCATCTCGAAGCGCACCGGACAGCGGAACGCCTCGTCGTAGGGGCGGAGATCCCGCGGGGCCGCGTGCTGGAACCAGACCTCGCGCGGCCGAAAGGCCTCGCCGACGTAGAGGCTGAGGCTCTTCACCCAGGTCGCTGCGATCGACTCCGCCATCGCGCCGATCCGGCCGATGGATGGGTGCAGCGCTCGGCGGAGACGGGCGTCGCCGCCCGAGAGGTCGAGGGTGGGGAGCAGCATCTCATGAACGAGATGCCGATAGCGGTCGGCTTGCAGCACGGCCTCGCCGAGCGTGGCGGCGTGCGCCGCCATGTAGGTGAGCAAATTGCCGTGATCGAACTCGAAGCTGGCGCCGAAGGTCAGGCCGAGCGAGCCCTTCGGGAAGCGGGGCGCCGCGATTCGCCACAAGGCCACGTACCGAGCCATGGGGATACGCTGATCGGGATCCGCGAGATCGGCCTCGGAGGCGCCCGCCGCGGCGAGGAGCGGCCGTGGGTCGAGGCCGGCGCCCTCGAGGACGCTCACGACGTGCCGGAAGGCGCCTGCGTGCACCGTGCTCGTCACCTCCGGCGCGCCGAGCGATCGGGGGCGCGGGTGCTGCTCTGCCAGGCGGGACGCCTCGCCTGCGCGTTCGTCTTCCGCGGTCGTGTACGTATCCATCACGTCTGTCCATGCCACCGGCGCGAGGGGTGTCGGCGTTGGTTTCTTGCTGCGCGTGTCGGCGAACGCAACAACATTGTCGCGAGCGGACACTGGCGAGAAGTCGAAAGGGCAGGCATTCTCGATTTCATCGGTGAGCGCGGAGGGCGCGGGGGCAGCGCCGCATTGGCGGCCCCGCGCGGATGCGTTCGCGATTCATGTCCCACGCGACCGCGTGTCGTGTGACGGAAGGAGAATGATCATGCTCAAGAAGATCCTCGCTGGTTTTGGTCTCGCGTTGTCTCTCGTCGCGTGCCTCGGCGCGCCGGAGGAGGCGGCACCCCTGGAGGAAGGCGAGACCGGCGTCGCGGAGCAGGCGCTGCGGTCGTCCGGTAGTTATCGCACCTACTACAGCGACAGCACGCACAAGGTGGTGATCGGCTGGTCCAAGATGGAGTGCGACTGGCGCTACGACGAGTCCGACGGTGACTTCAGCAATTACTACAAGGAATTCCGCTTCGATTGCGCCCCGTACAACGATCCCTTCCTGCCGGCGACGCAGTGCTGGATCTGCACGACGCCGACGTCGTGCACGCTCCAGACGTGCCCGTGAAAGGGCTCGTCAAGGACACGCCGGCGGGACGAACGCCGGATCGACGAGATCCCCCGCCACGTTCCCCGCGCCGCCGAAATCCTTCTCGGGCTCCCACGGGTCGACGTCGAAGAGCTCCTGCTCGGTCCAGCCGTTTGACGCATTGATGAATCCTTGCGTCGTGAGGTTCGAGACGAGCGGCGCGCCGGGCTCGCCCGCATTGACCATCGGCGGCTCGTCGCTCGTAGGCGCGAGCGTGCAGGTGTCGAGGCAAGCGAGGAACGGATTGCACGTGTCTTTCTTGACGTACCCGGCGTGTTTGTCCTTGCTGGAGAATACGACGGGGAACGGAGCGCCGCCCTTCATGGCCGTGGCGCAGGCGGGCAAGTCCCCGCAGGCGCCACACTCGGTCGTTTTTTCACAAATCGTTGCCTGGTGGCCGACGGCGCGCATCGCGAGGATGCCGGCGGGCGGCGGGACGGACGGATCGATCGTCAGGCCAAACGCCTCGTTGTCGCCGGCGTGTGCGGTGAGGCCACAATCGCGCTCGTACAGGTGGTCGTAGACAATGTGGATACGCGCAGCGCTGTCGGGATGCGGGCGGACGCGATACACGATGCCGCCGCGCGGGCAGCCGTCGTCAGGGTCGAGGGAAAGGAAGGGGAGATAACTCTCGGCGAGGGAGGCCTCGTATGCATCGTCGAGGCCGTCGCCGTCCTGGTCGACGATCATGCCGCCGCTGCTGCTCCCGGCGCCGCTGCCGCCTTCGCCATTGCCGCCGCTCGCCGCGTCGCCGCCGTTACCGCCTGCACCGCCGATTCCGCTCCCGCTCCCCGCCCCCACGCCCGTGAGGATCGGGCCGGCGCCGGCGCCGCTGCCGCCGGTGAAGGTGTCGACCGGGGGCGAGCTGCAGGCGAAGGTCCACAGGGCAAACGGAATCACCAAGGAGGCGCGCATCGCGCGATGGTAGCGCGATCAGGCGAGCGGCCGGAAGGCGCTCGTCACGCGCGAGCATGTCGACAAAGACCCCGGCCGTTGCCAGCAAGCGCGGCGTGCATGTCGACAATGACCCCAGCCGTTGCCGACATCCACGGCGAGCATCTCGACAACCACCCCAGCCGTTGCCGACATCCACGGCGAGCATCCGACAACCACCCCAGCCGTTGCCGCCGACCACGGCGAGCCCCCCCGCGTGGGCGCGGATGTCGTCTACCCCTCGTCGGTCACGGCCCCGACGACCCCGTCGAAAAACTCCGCGCAGCTCGTCTCGTCGAGGAGCCGATTCCACCCGCGCTCGTCGAATGGCATGGGAAGCCCGTGGTTCGTGAGCAGGACGGCGAAGAGCTGCCGCGACGGATCGACCCACATGAACGTGCCCGCGCCGCCCGTCTTGCCATACGAGCCTGGCGAAAGGCGCGTCCCGCCGCTCGAGAATCGCGGCGTGACGAGCTCCCAGCCATACCCCTTCGGCGTGTACATGAGGTTCTCGAGCGGCGAGTTGTCCGTCTTCCGCGCGTCGACGAACGGCGTCTGATTCGCGACCATCGCGGCGGCGAGCTCCGGCCCGAGGATGCGCTTGCCATCGTACGTGCCGCCGCCGAGCACCATCTGGCAAAACGTGGCCACGTCCTTCACCGTGGAAAACACGCCGTCACAGCCGCAGACGCCGCCGAGCAAGAAATCCTGATCGTCCTGCACCACGCCCCGCACGACCGCGGTGCGCCGCTGCGTCGCGCCCGTCGCCGCGATGCGCGGGTGCAGCATCGAAGGAGGATTGTACGTCGTGTCGACCATTCCGAGCGGCCTCCACACGGCGTCGCGGGCGAACACGTCGAGCGTCGTGCCCGCGGCCGCCTCCACGAGCTTGCCGAGCAGGCGATACGTGAGGTCGCTGTATTCGACCTTCGTCCCCGGAGGATACTCGAGCGGTGTGGCCGCCATTTTCCGCCATATCTCGTCCGGCTTCTCGTCGAAGACATGGTGGTCGAGCGGCAGCCCCGACGTATACCGGAGCATGTCACGCACCGTCACCCGCTCCTTGCCCGCCCCCTGGAACCCCGTCAGGTATTTGACGACCGGATCGTCGAGCCCGAGCTTGCCACGGTCGACGAGGACGAGCGCCGAAATGGCCGTCGACACCACCTTCGTCATTGATTCGAGGTCAAACAGAGTGTCGAGCGTCACGGGCTCGACGCTCCCGCGGACCTTCTTTCCATAGGCGTGCTGCGCGACGATCTTGCCGTGCCGCGCCACGAGGGCCGCAAAGCCCGGAAAGGCTTCGTCGTTCACGCGGCGCTCGAGGCGCGCGAACACGTCCTCCAGCTTGTCGAACGACATGCCTACGTTCTCCGGCACATCCAGCACGAGCGGCCCCGTGGAAAACGTGGACCGCTTGGGCGTGTCCGCGCCGCGCGACGCAGGCTCCGGGCAACAAGCCGAGGCGAAGAGCAGAGACCCGACCCCTTGAAGAAGTCGACGGCGATCGATGGGGGACGTGAACTTGCCCATAAGAAGGGAGATTCTTCGTGAGCGGAGGGGATGGAAGCGCCACGCGGGCACACGCGTAGCGGGCGCGCGCAAGCGCAACATTTTGCCGACCTTCACGTGGGCAGCAAGGTCCTCGTCGGGGGGGTGCGTGGTTTTGGGGGTTTGGGGCAGAGTCCGGCTCGCCGAGGCGAGCCCCCGAGCGCCCCGCGGCATGGTCGCTCACCCGCCGCCCGTGGATTTCCTTGGCGTCCAGGCGGGCGGATCACTGGCGGGGAAGGACTCCTCGGAGGCCTCGTCCACAAGCTCGTCGGCGACCGTTTTGGGTTCGAGCACCCGCGTCTCCCCTTGCCATGCGACCGGCGGCCTGCCGTGCTCGGGCTCGTCGGCCGGCGTGCCTCCGCTCGGCTTCTCGGGCTGAGACGTTCGCTCGTTTCGTTCCCCGGGATTCCACGTCTGGGCCATGAGATTCCTCCCAGGGTCTCATGCCCGCCGCAGCGCGGACCGCAAGAGGGACGAGGACCGAACCGAACCGCGCCGCGCGCAGCAGCGCGCCGAGCCGAGCCTCAATGGATCACTCGGCCAAACCCTGGACGCGGGTCCTGGCGTGCCCAACGAAAGCGGCGAAGCCGAGCCGCGCCGCATCCGGCTCGAGGAGACAGACCATGGCCGAAAAGAACAAGGACGAGAGCAAGGGCACGATGACCGTCCAGGAGGCGGGGCACCTCGGCGGCAAGGAGGTTCAACATCAGCGTGATCTCCGCGATCGGAAGGAGGTCCGCGGGCAGGCGTACGACAAGCCGGGACCGCCCGAAGGGACGGCGTTCGGCATCGGCGCGGTCACGCAGGCGCTCTCCGGCATGGAGTTCCCCGTGACGAAGAAGGACCTGCTCGCGCGGGCGGGCAACCAGGAGATCGAGTATCGCAAGGGGCAGCCCGTGTCGCTGCGCCAGATCATCGAGGACCTCGAGGACGAGGAGTTCCCCTCGATGGCGAACGTCGTGCAAGCAGTGAGCGGCGCCCTCAAGGAAGAGGGGCTCAGCGGCGGCGGCGAGAAAGAGGAGAAGGCGGCGTAGAGCCGTGCGGGGGCACCTCGATCGCGAGGTGCCCCCTCGTGTTCATTCGACCGTGACCGTCTTCGCGAGGTTGCGCGGCTGGTCGACGTCGTTGCCCTTCAGGTTCGCGACGAAATACGCAATGAGCTGGAGCGGCAGCACCGTGAGGAGCGGGAGCACCTCGTCCGGCGCTTTCGGGATCCACACGATGTGCTGCGCGAGCTCCAGCATCGGCTCGTCGCCCTTCGTGGCAATGGCGATGACCTGGCCCTCGCGCGCCCGGACCTCCTGCAGGTTCGAGAGCATCTTCTCGTATTGCGCGTCGCGCGGGCAAACCGCGACGACCGGGAGCTGCTCGTCGATCAGCGCGATCGGTCCATGCTTCATCTCGCCGGCCGCGTACCCCTCGGCGTGCGCGTAGGAGATCTCTTTCAGCTTGAGCGCGCCCTCGAGCGCGATCGGGAAGCCGAGCCCGCGGCCGAGGAAGAGCACGTCCTTCGCGTGCACGAGCTTCTTCGCGATGGCGTGCACGTAATCGGCGTCGCCGAGGACCTCGCGCTGGTGGCTCGGGATCTCCCAGAGCGCCTGCAGCACCTTCTGCGCGCGCTCCTGCGGCAGCGCGTTCCGCCTCCGGCCCATGTACACCGCGAGCAAGAGGAGCGCCGCGAGCTGCGTCGTGAAGCATTTCGTCGAGGCCACGCCGATCTCGGGGCCCGCGTGCGTGTAGAGCGCGCCGTCGGCCGCCCGCGGGATCGCGCTGTCGAGCACGTTCGCCACCGCGAGGACACGCGCGCCGCCCGCCTTCGCCGCCTTCACGGCCGCCAGCGTATCGGCCGTCTCGCCCGACTGGCTCACCGCGATCACGAGATCGTCCGGGTAGAACAGCGGCTCGCGATAACGGACCTCGCTCGCGAGCTCTACGACCGAGGGCACCTTCGCGAGCTGCTCCATCCAGTAACGACCGGCGATCGCCGCGTGGTGGCTCGTCCCGCAGGCGACGAAGTACACGCGCCGGATCTGCTGCGCCACCTCCGGCGGCACGCCCATCTCGGCGGCGTAGACGTCGCCCTCGGCGAGATCGATACGGCCCCGTAGGGTCGCCTCGACGACCTCGGGCTGCTCGTGGATCTCTTTGCGCATGAAGTGCTTGTAGCCCCCGCGCTCGGCCTGCACCGGGTTCCAGTCGATGTGCTTCGCCTTGCGCGTCACGACCTCGCCGGCGACGGTCTCGCAACGCACCCCCGAGGCGCGTAGCTCCACCACGTCCCCGTCCTCGAGGAAGATCATCGAGCGCGTGTGCGAAAGCAGCGCCGGGATGTCGCTGCCGCAGAGCATCTCGCCCTCGCCGAGGCCCACGACGAGCGGCGAACCGTGCCGCGCCGCGACCACCACGTCCGGCTCGTCGCGCGACACCACCGCGATGGCGTACGCGCCCACCACGTGCCGCAGGGCCGCTTGCACCGCGGAGAACAGCGTCTTCTGGCCGCGCGAGAGCTCGCGGTGGATGAGGTGCGCGACGATCTCCGTGTCCGTGTCCGAGAGGAACTTCACGCCCTCGGCTTCGAGCTCCTGCCGCACGGCCACGTGGTTCTCGATGATGCCGTTGTGCACGACGGCGACCGGCCCGGCCGAGTGCGGGTGCGCGTTCGCCTCGCTCGGGCGCCCGTGCGTCGCCCATCGCGTGTGCCCGATGCCCGTCGAGCCCGCGAGGGGCCGCTTCTCCAGCGCCTCGGACAAACGCGCGAGTTTGCCCAGCGTCCGCACAATCTCGATGGAACGACCGTCATGGATGGCGACGCCGGCCGAGTCGTACCCCCGGTACTCGAGCTTCCGCAACCCGTCGACGATGATGGGGGCCGCATGCCGCGTCCCGACGTATCCCACGATCCCGCACATCGGATGCCTCGCTTCGGAGAGCGGCACGCGCGCCGCTGCCGAGGTGTAACCCGAGCCGCGCCTCCGAGCGAAAAAACTTCGACGTCGAACGCGCCTCCGTGAGCTACCGAGGAGCCTCGTTCCGCCCCGCACGCGTGCGACGCGCGAAGGCGATCGCGATCCCGCAGGCGATCGCGGACACGAGCGCGGCGCACCCGAACGCGAGGGCCCCGCCCCCGCGGCGATAGACGTGGATCCAGCTCAACATGCCGGTGACGGACCCCGCCGAGACCGTGGCCACGAACACGCCCTGCGCCGTCCCGAGGAGGTGCTTCGGCGCACGATCTTTCACATAAGCGAGGGCCGAGATCCACGCGAGGCCGAAGGCGATGCCGTGGAGGGGCTGGAGCGCGAAGAGCGGCCAGAAGCCCGGGACGAACCCGATGAGGATCCATCGAAGCGCCGCGACCCCGTACGCGACGGCGAGGAGGACAGGGGCGCGGACACGCGCGGCGAGGGCGCCCGCGTTGGCCATGACCACGACCTCGGCGAAGACGCCGACGGCCCAGGTCGCGCCGAGGATCCGCGGCGAAGCGCCCCGCGCGAGCAGGTGCAGCGAGAAGCACTGGTCGTAACAGGCGAAGGCAGCCTGCGCGAAAAACGCGGCGGCGAGGAAGAGGCGCACGTCGGCGCTCGCGAGCAGGGCGCGGATCTGCGCAGCCGAGGGCCTCGCGGGGACGGGGACGCGGGAAGGGAGCGCGAAGGTGACGCCGAGCGTGACGAGCAGGAGCGCGGCGATGGCGAGCGGGATCTGCACGGCGGAGGTCGGCTCGAGCCCGCCGGCGAGGACCGCGGCGACGAGAAACCCCATCGAGCCGAAGAGCCGCGTCGCGCCGTAGGGCACGTGCCCTTCGCGGGCCGCTTCGAGGGCCACGACGTCGGCAAGCATCGACATGGGGGAGCGGAAAAACGCGAAGACGACGACCGGCAGGAGCAACGCGGCGAAGCTCCCGCCCCCGCCCCCCGCGAGCGCCGCGACGCCGGCAAACCCGGCGAACGCCCCGGCGCACGCGACGCGGAGGAGATGACCCCGCAGGCCGAGCGCGTCGGCCACGAGCCCGAAGACGGGCGGGCCGATCATGCTCATCGCCGGGAACGTGGCCGTGAGCAGGCCGAAGGACAGGCCCTCGATGCCGCGGGACGCGAGCCACGGCGGGAAAAATGGCAAATACACGCCGAGCACCGCGAAGCTCGCAAGGTAGTAGAGGCGGAGCGCGACGACGCCGGGCACGTGCGGCGCGCACTTTGCGCGACCGAACGGGCCACCGCAACGTGGAGAGCGCTCGTTAATGGCCGAGCCCGCCCGATCGCAGGGAAATTCCCGCGATGGGGCCTCGGCGAACGCGGGGGTACCGTCGTCCGATCGAAAGCGCCAGGCAGTGTGAAGGAGGACAGCGATGCACGACCACCCCACGCATGGCAGCCACGCCCACCAGCATGGCGAGGGCTGCGGTCACACGGCGATCCGGCACCAGGGGCACACCGATTACCTGCACGACGGGCATCTGCACCACACGCACGGCGATCACACGGACGAACACGTCATTGCGGTGGACCGGTCGAACCGCGATGAATGCACGCCCTCGCACGCCTGCGGCGGGCACCAGCAGGGACACGTGCACGGGCCGGCGTGCGGGCACGAGGGTGTGCCGCACGGAGATCACGTCGATTACCTCGTCGGCGGGCACCTGCATCACCCGCACGGCGGGCATTGCGACGATCACGGCAAGCTCGAGCTCGCCTGATCAAGGGCCGCGCGCGCGCGGCTTGCGGCCCGACCTGGCCGGCTGGTAGCCTCCGCCGGCTGGAGGTCTTTTCATGAAATCGAAGGACGATCGGCAATCGAGCGAACGCACGTTCGGGCGCGTGGTTCTCTCGTGCCTCGGCGTCGCGCTCGCCTCGCTCGCCGTGGCCTGCGCGGACGGCTCGAACAACAATCCGACCGGCGGCGGAGGCGAAGGCGGCGACGGCGCGGGAGGCTCGGGCGGCGCCGGAGGATCGGGCGGCGACGGCGGCGGCATCGTCTACCCCGTGGCCCCCGAGGAGGTCGCGAAGTTCGACCCCGTGCAGGGCGAGCTGCCGGAGGGCATCGCGATCGACGGGACCACGGCGTACGTGGGCTACTCGGTGAACCCGAAGGTCGTGAAGGTCGACCTGGAGACCGGCGCCGTCACTGATTTCGGCACCATTCCGGGGCCGGTGGGCCTCGCGTTCCCGCAGGGCATCGGCATCGACGCGAACAAGATCGTGTACGTCGCGGTGAAGAGCGAGAACCCGGATCAGTTCAAGTCGGGGATCTACAAGTTCCCGCCGGGCGGCGGCGAGGCCACGTGGGTTCCGGGGAGCGACACGAATAGATTCCCACGCTCGATCACGTTCGCGAGCTTCGGATCGGGCTTCGTCACGCTCCCGGAAGCCGCGGGGTTCACCGAGGTCAAAGCGGGGGGCGTCGTGGGCGACACGGTGGGCCCCGTCGACGAGCTCACGGGCGACCCGCTGTCCGCTTGCGCGTACGGCGAGGGAATATCGATGGGGATCACGAGCCTCGTCGTCTCCGGTGACGGCGCGGCCAATGCCGCGTACTTCTGGACCAACGCCGACAAGGCGGCTCTTTACAAGGGCGGGTTCGTCCCGGTCGGGGGCGGCGGGCTCGGGTTCCAGGCCAATGCGACCCCGCTCGTGGGCCCCGATTGTGGGCTCCTCGGCGGCGCCGAAAGCCTGATCGAGGATCCGGCGGACAAGAGCATGATCCTCGTCGCGCGCCGCGCGCACAAGATCGTCCGCGTGCAGCTCACCGGACAAACCCAGGTCCTCTCGGAGGGGGACGGCTACTACGAGCCCTCCGCCATTGCGATCGGCGAGACGAGCAAGGGCCGTTACCTCTACATCACGAACTCGGCGCATACGACGTACAACAAGGGCGGCGTCCCCGGCCTCGTGCGTATTCCGCTCCCCGACGCCAAGTAACACCCCGCCCGGAGCCTTTGCTGCACCGCAGCAATCCTCTCACCTCTCCCGCATCGTAACCTTGATCTCGTGTCTCGGGCGCGTGTTGCACCGCCGCAGACGACGCTTGCCTTCCTGCACCCGCGCGCCTACCCTCGAACCGATTGCGCTGGAGGTTTGCCATGGCTTTGCGTGAGGTTTCCGTGGGCGTGCTTGTTTTGCTTCTGGCGGCGGCCTGCGGCCCGACCCCGGATCCCGAGGCGACCGGCGGCCAGGGAGGCCAGGGCGCCTCGGGCGGGAATGGCCCCGGCGGCTCGGGCGGCGGCGGTTCGGGCGGAGAAGGCGGCAGCGTGCCGTATCCCCCTGCAGATGCGTTCGACCCGGCTTACGACGCCTATTTCGATCCGCCCGCGGCCGGCGAATACGTCGACGATTACCGCGTCGTCGGCGAGATCACCCCGCCCTCCTGGTCCTGGGGCAAGATCGAGCTCGTCGAGGGCCTCCAGCGCTACCGCACGGAGGGCTACAACATCCGCACGCAGAAGCTCCGCTGGGAGGACACGTTCGAGGACGACACGTACGCGCTGAAGACGTATTTCGGCGCGCTGAATCAACAGCTCGTCGACGGCTTCAACATCCATTACAAGGACGCCTGTGCCGGCGAGGTGGGGAAATCGGGCGCGCCGGCCTGCGGCAAGAAGGGGCCGATGCGCCCCGAGGCGCGGTTCGTCCTTTTGCACCACGGCCCGAAGACGGCGTCGCTCTCCTGTGACAAGACGAAGACGCCCGTCGTGCTCGTGCACGGCGCCATGCAAAACGGCAACGTCTGGCTCCTGCCCGGCGGCGACGACGGCGCGGGGAACGCGTACCCGGGCACGGCGCAAAAGACGGGCTTCGTGCAATGGCTCGAGGAGCGCGGTCATTGCACGTACGCGCTCACGTTCGGCACGTTCCACGGCGACAACTTCAACCAGGCGACGAACCTGGCGAACGTGATCCGCCGCGTCGCTTCGCTCGTGGGACAGCCCAAGGTCGACATCGTGGCCTGGAGCAAGGGCGTCCTCTCGGCCGACCTCTACCTCTCGAATGTTTCGAGCTGGAAGGATTGGGGCTCGAAGCATTTCGAGCGCGTCGCGGCGGACTCCGCGAAGAACGTGCCCGCCTTCCGCAAGGACGTGCGCACCTACGTGGCGCTCTCCGGCCCGCACCTCGGCATCGACCTGAACTTCCGCCACCCGTTCAACAACCTCATCATCTACAGCACGCCCGACGCCGCGCCGATCGGCCAGGGCCCGGTGACCTGGGGCTGGATGAGCGCCGTGCAATGCGTGACGTTCGGTTATGCCTCCGGGCCGAACTCGATCTTCCCGAACCCGTACGCCTACTCGGCCTGCGAGAACCGCGGCGCGACGTGGCCCGACTTCTGGACGCGCATCTACACCTCGAACATCACGGGCCTCGACGCCGAGGGCAAACCCGTCTCCGAGAAGAGCCTCGAAGCTTTGAACGTGGCCGAGGGCGTGAGCGGCGCGGACTTCGATTTCGATCAGTACAACCACGCGATGTGGGGCTCGATCGACGAGTCGGGCGCGTACGTCTCGGCCTACCTCGGGCAGCTCCAGACGGCCTACGACCTGCGCAAGTTCTACCCCTTGCCGAACCGGCAGGATGATCCGGCGTCGTACGATTGGTCCGAGCTCGACACCGACGAATCGAAGTGGCGCGCCTGGGTCAACACGTACAAGCTCGCCTACAACCCGGCCGGCGTCCCCGCCGGGTGGATCGAGGACGACGACGCGCACATCACCTGCCGCGCCACCTCCTACGAGCCGCAAACCTCGCCCTGCAAGGCGAAGCACGCCTATTACGACACGGCGCACGCCGAGGATTATTCGTTCGGATACGCGACGTACACGCTCATGGACGGCATCGGCATCGAGGCCGTCATGGAAATGGGCGGCAACTTCATCGAGCGATTGAAGGGCCACGGCCTGAGCCCGGACCTCGATTCCCTCTACGTGGTGCACGGCCAGAAGCCCGGCGCGCCCGGCACGATCTTCGAGATCGACGGCATGGAGTGCCCCACCTGCGATCCGAAGGGCGACGGCGTGCTCTTCGACGTGAGCATCGCCGCGCAGGATCAGCTCACGCAGGGCTGGTCGGCCGACGCGAAGGCCTCCCGCTCGAAGCAGGAGGGCGTCCCGTTCGGGCACCTCGAGGTCGG
Source organism: Polyangium sp. y55x31 (assembly GCF_029946505.1). Classification (GTDB taxonomy): domain Bacteria; phylum Myxococcota_A; class Polyangia; order Polyangiales; family Polyangiaceae; genus Polyangium. The sequence continues at coordinate 128,907 of NZ_JARZHG010000029.1, read as the reverse complement.
CGTCGCGCCGGCCGTCTGGGAGAAGATCGGGGCCGCCTTCGACAAGTGATCCCGAGGTACGCGGCGCGGGCGCGCGCGGGGCTTTCCCCCGGGGCCCGCGCCGCGGTACAACGTGCTTCCCATGTCCAAAGACCTCGCCCTGCCTGCATTGACGACGATTGTCGCCCTCGTGACGTATTTCGCGCTCACGATCAACGTCGGCCTTGCCCGCACGAAATTCAACGTCCCGGCGCCCCAGACCTCCGGCAACCCCGATTTCGAGCGCCGGCTGCGGGTGCAGCAGAACACCGTCGAACAGATCATCCCGTTTCTCCCGGCCCTGTGGATCTGTGCCCTGTTCACGAGCCCCAAGGTCGCCGCGGGGCTCGGCGCCGTCTGGATCCTCGGCCGGATCATCTACGCGTGGGGCTACTACCAGGCCGCGGAGAAACGCGGCCCGGGCTTCGGGATCACGATGCTCGGCAACATGGGCCTGCTCATCGGATCGATCTACGGCGTGATCACCACCCTCCTGTGATAGGCTCCGGGGCCACCGCGTCGAGGAGGGCCGGAGAGTTCGATGTTGCTTGCGCCGGGGACCGTGATCGCGGGTCGATACCGCCTGGAGCGGCCCCTCGCGTCCGGGGGCATGGGCTCGGTGTGGGTCGGGCGGCACGTCACGCTCCAGACCGACGTCGCGATCAAGTTCATCTCGACCGAGTCGGCCGCGTCCCAGGCCGCGCGCGCGCGCTTCGAGCGTGAGGCGCGCTCGGCGGCGCACCTCCGCCACCCGAACGTCGTCGCCGTGCAGGACTACGGCATCGAGGACGAGACGCCCTACCTCGTGATGGAGCTTTTGCGCGGCGAGAGCCTGGAGGATCGCATCCTCGCGCAGAGCCGGCTCTCGCTCGCGGCGCTCGCGCCGATCGTGCAGCAGATGAGCCGCGGCCTGCGCAAGGCGCACGAGGCCGGCATCGTCCACCGCGATCTCAAGCCGGGCAACGTCTTCCTCGCTCGGGACGACGACGACGAGGTCGAGGTCGTGAAGATCCTCGACTTCGGCATCGCCAAGGAGACGGACATGTCCCTCGGCGAGGCCACGAAGACCAGCGAGCTCATGGGCTCGCCGCATTACATGAGCCCCGAGCAGCTCCGGAGCTCGAAGAAGACCGACGTGCGCAGCGATCTCTGGTCCGTCGGCGTCGTGCTCTACCGCGCGTTGACGGGCAAGATCCCCTTCCCCGGCGACACGCTCGCCGAGGTGATGGTGCAGGTCTTTTCCGCGCGCCTGCCGCCGGCGACCTCGCTCGTGCCGGAGCTGCCGCCCGCGATCGACGCGTTCTTCCAGCGGGCCCTCGCGCGAAACCCCGACGAGCGGTTCCAGACGATGCGCGAGCTCGCCGAGGCGTTCCAGTCGGTCGCGAGTGGCCGCGGCATGCCGGCGGCGCCGTCGCCGAGCCTGCCGGACGCCCCGCGTGGCTCGCTCCCGAGCGTGAACGCCCTGGGTACGCCGCTGCCGGTGGCGCCGCCGATGGGCGGCGTGCCGCCTGCGCCGACGTCCTCGCCCGGTCTGCCCGCGCCCCCGTTTGTCCCCGCCGCGCCGGCCTCCTCGCCTGGTTTGTCCGCACCTCCGCCGCTCGTGCCGGGAGGCCCCACCGCGCCGCCCGTCTCGATGCCGACGTTCCCGGAAGCGGCCACGCCGCAACCACCCGCGGACGCCTCGGCCGCCGCGCCGCTCGGCGCCCCGCTCCCGGAGCCGCCCGCGGCCGCGCCCTTCCCTGCGCCGCCGGGCGCCGCCGCGCCGGAGCGCGAGCCTCCGAACCCGCTCGACCCGAGTGCGTCCCGACGAACCCGGCAGGTGCAAGCGGCCGTGATCGGCGTGCTCGTCGTGGGCCTCTTGCTCGCGATCGTGCTCATCGCGTCGCGCCGCTCGCCGGATCCCGAGGTGGCCACGGCTCCGCCCGAGACGACCTCGCCCGATTCGACGGGAGCGGCCACGGCGGCGGGGACGGCGCTCACGCCGGACGAGATGGCGGCTGCAGTCCCGGACGAAACGCCGATCGAAATCCTCGCGGACGAAGCCGCGGCCGCCCCGAGCGCCACGCAGGCGCCGCGCCCCTCGGGCTGGAAGCCGATCCCGAAGGGCCACGGGCGACTCCTGATCCGTGCCAAGGGAGGTACCTGCAAGGTCACCGTCAATGGCGTGTACTACGGTGTGACGCCGGTCGACGTCGTCGTGGAGGCGGGAAAGCAACGCATCTTCTGTCGCATGCCCACCGGCTCCACGCGATCCAAGGAGCTACGCGCGCCCGAGTTCAAGGTGACCAAGGTCGAGTTCGAAGTGAAGCAATGACGGCGGCCACGGACGGCCCGCCACGCTCGGAATTTGGCGGGCGACGAAACGCTCGGCTTTCGCTATAGGTAGTATTGGCCAACGTGACGAGCTCAGATACGAAAAACGATCTGCCCGAGCCCGAGGAGATCGAGGCAGACCTCGAAGAGGACGACGAGGAGGAGCGCCGCGACACGCGCGAGTGGCGCACCCGCTCGTGGCTGCCGAAGGCGCCGCTCTTCGGACTCGACGCGAGCCTGTCGGAGCTCGGCGTGGCGCTCATGGAAGCCGACGCCGACGGCCGCCTCGTGCGCATGAACGCGACCGCCGAGCGCCTCACGGGCGAGAGCTTCGAGGAGAAGCGCGGCGCCCCGCTCGACGAGGTCTTCCGCGTGCGGCCCGTCTCGCCCCCCACGCCGTTCCCCTCGGACAACCTGACGAGCAGCCAGGTCCCGGTCCCCACGGCCCTGCACGGGCACACGGCCCTCCTGGAGCGAAAAGACGGGCAGATCGTGGCGATCCGTCACACGACGGGGATCACGACCGCGGCCGAGGGCGCGACCGGGCGCGCGGGCAAACTCGTGGTGTTCCGCGACGCGAACGTCGAGCAGCTCCTCTCGCTCCAGATCGCGCGGCAAGCGCGCTACGACGCGCTGACGGGCCTCTTGAACCGCCACGCCTTCGCCGAGCGCATCGAGCAGGCGCTCGCGCAGAGCCGCGAGCGCGGCGTCAGGCACGCGCTCGTGTACTTCGACCTCGACCGGTTCCGGCTGGTCAACACGACGTGCGGCCACGACGCGGGCGACGACCTCCTGCAGTGGGTGGCGACGCGCCTGCACGAGATCATGGGTCCGCAGGACGCGGCGGGGCGGATCGGCGGCGACGAGTTCGTGGTGCTGCTCCACGGCCGGGACACGCTCGAAGCCGAGCAGGTCGTGCGCAAGCTCCAGCGCACGCTGCACGAGTTCCGCTTCGGCTGGCAGAAGAAGACGTTCCCGGTCGAGGCGAGCATGGGCCTCGTGCCGTTCGGCGCCGAGTTCCATCGCGCGGCCGAGGTGCTCGGCGCCGCGGATCAGGCCTGCCGGCTGGCGAAGGACAGCGGCCGCGGGCGCCTGCAGATCTACATGAACGACGACCAGGACATGGCGCGGAGCCGTCGCGCCATGCAGTGGGTCGCGAGCATCCAGCGCCACCTCGCGGACGGCCGGCTGCGCCTCTTCGCGCAGGAGATCCACGCGCTGCCGCCGACGAAGCGGAGGGGCCTGCATTTCGAGGTCCTCGTGCGCGTGGTCGGCGACGAGGGCCAGCTCGAGTCGCCGGTCGGGATCATCCAGGCGGCCGAGGACAGCCGCATGATGGACGAGATCGACCGGTACGTCGTGCAGAGGACGCTGGCGACGCTCGGCGCGCTGCCGAAGGATCACCTGAAGAACCTGCACACGTGCGCGATCAACCTCTCGGCGCTCTCGCTCCTGCGCGAGGGGCTGCTCGATTTCCTCGTCGAGCAGCTCGGCAAGTACAAGGTGCCTGCGACGAAGATCTGCTTCGAGATCACGGAGACGGCGGCGTTCGCGAACCTGCAGGAGGTGCTCTGGATGATGCAGGAGCTCGGGGCGATGGGCTGCCGGTTCGCGATCGACGATTTCGGCAGCGGGCACGCGTCGTACGGGTATCTGGAGAGCCTGCCTGTCGATTACGTGAAGATCGACGGCATGTTCGTGCGGAGCATGCTGGACAGCCCGCTCCACCGGGCGATCGTGGAGAGCGTGCAGCGCATCGGCGGGATGCTGGGGATCGAGACGGTTGCCGAATCGGTCGAGACGCAGCCGATGGCGGACATGCTCTCGAACATGGGCATTCATTATGCCCAGGGCTGGCTCTACGGAAAACCGAAGCCGATCGGCGACGTGCTGGCGACGCTGGTGCTGCCGGACGGGAAGTGAGCTACGGGCATTCGCCCGTGACCGACTGGGTCATCCCCGTCCCCAGGTCGCACATCACCTCGTAGTTGCACGTGGCGCTCGCGAACGAGCACGACGAGGCGAGGTTATTGTCCTGGCAATATGAATCGACGCATTCGATCCCGGGCTCCTCGGGCGGCGCGGCGGGCGGGCCGGCCGCGCCGGACCAGGCGTCGCACACGAGCTTGCCGTTCTCGCAGGCGCAATCGTAGCCCCATTCGATGAACGAGAGCTTGCACGTCTCGCCGGCCTGACACCCCACGTTCTGCCCGCAGCGCTTGGTCGCGCCTGCGAGCGAGCCGCCCGTGCCTCCGGAGCCGCCCGTGCCTCCGGAGCCGCCCGTGCCTCCGGTGCCGTCCGAAGGGCTGCCATCCTCGTCGCCGCAGGCCACGAACAGGAGCAGGCCGGCCGTCATGGCCATGAGGCCACGCAAAGGGATCTTCGCAAGAAAAGCCATGGTTCGTCTCACCTTCATTTCTTGGTTTCGTGAAGCCGCCAAAGGTACCAGCAAGCAATCGATCGATAAGGCCGCCAGGGCCGCGCGAGCTTGACCATCCGCTCGGGCGTCGGATCCTTCCGGAGGCCGTGGAGCTTTTTCATTCCCTTCTGGATGCCGAGATCCGCGACGGGGAGCACGTCGGGCCGGCCGAGGCGGAAGATCAAGAACATCTCGGCGGTCCAGCGCCCGATGCCTTTGACGCGCCGCAAGCGCTCGATCACAGCCTCGTCGTCGAGCGCGGGAAGCTCGTCGAGCACGACCGTGCCGTCGAGGAGCTTTTCGCAGAGGTCCCGGATGAATTTGACCTTGGACCCGGACAAACCGCAGGAGCGGAGCGCCTGCTCTTCGATGCGGAGGAGCTCGGCGGGCGGGAGCAGCTTTCCTCCGCCGAGGGCGAGGACGCGACCGAAGATGGTATCGGCGGCCTTCACGGAAAGCTGCTGGCTGACGATCGACTCGACGATGGCCTCGAAAAACCCGGGCGTATGAAAAGGCCCGCTGTTCTGCGCGGCGGCGCCGAGACGACACGGGCCAACCGATTGGATGAGCTCGGCGAGGCGGGAATCGGCGGCGGAGAGGAAACGGAGGGCCTCGGCGTGGGGGTCGGGGGCGGTCGTGGTCATGGAGCGGAGATCTTACCGAGGAGCGTGGCGGGATGAATGCGTGGGGCGCGGGAATCAACTCGGTTCGTCGATCACCTCGGCGAGCGAACGCGCCACGGCGGCTTTCTCCAGCCATCGCTCGAGGTGCTCGGGATCACGCTGCGCCAGGATCGTCTCGCGCACGGCATCGGGCACCGAGATCCCGCGGACCCGAAGCACGGTCAGGAGTGAGCGCGCGGCTTCCTCGGCGCGCCCTTCCGCCTGCCCTTGCGAGAAATACTTCCTCGCGAACTCGCTCTGGTACTCGTATCCCTTCATCATCGCCTCCAGCGCCCGGCGAGCCGCCTCGTTGACCGAGGCGTACACCAGATCATAGTAGAAACTGGCCCGTTTGTCATCGAGCGCTCCGAGCGCCCGGATGACCGCGCCCGCGACCGTCGCGGCCTGCTCCGTGTGTCGACCCGGAGCACCTCGACGAGCAGCTCCGCCGCGAGGGACGGGCGATTGCGGAAGAGGTCCACGAGGACCTCGTGGCGCATCGAGATCATGGGCGCAACGTGGCACGTGCACGCGGAGGAGAGCAAGAAGATGGACAGGAAAAACCCGTTCCCGGAAAAACCGAGGGGGGCGGCTTACCTGTGTCGAGCCGGGAATTCGTTTCTCATTTCGCCCGCCGCCGAAAACTCGCTCCCAGATCCCACCCGTCCCCGCCCCTCGCGAGCACGAGCTCCGGCATCAATCCTCCCGCCACCCGAAGCTCCCCGAGCACGCCCACCCGCAGGCTATGTGTCAGCGCCCGCGCCGACGCATTCGGTGCGAGCTTGGGCGGCTTCATCGCAAGCTCCTTCGCCCGCGCCGGGTCGTCCGCCGTCGCCAGCGACAACAAGGCCCCGAGCGGGCCCGGTTGCGACGGTCGTACGATGTCGATCGAAAGCGCCACCTGCCCCCGCGCCCGGCGACGGCCTAGTTCCACGCGCGGGAGCGTCGTGGCCGTCACCTCGTGCCCCGGCCTCGACAGAACCGGCGCGAGCGTGCGCGCCACCTCGACGAGGTGCGCCGATGCTTCGTCCACCAAGAGCTCCGAAGGCGGCCCGCCCCAGCCCGGATCCCCATGGGCCGGCGGCAACGGCCCGAGCCCGAGGTGCGACAAACGCTCGGGCGGGACCGCGTCCACGAGCCGCTGCGCGACCGATGGCGCGCCGTAGCTGCCGGCCTGGGGGCCCATCTGCAAGACGATCCACGCCGCGCGGCCGAGGTCGAATCGGACGGCGCCTTTGCGCTCGCCGTGCAGGCCGAGCCCGAGCCAGCCCACGTCGTCCCGCTCCGCCTCGAATCGTCGGAGCGACGTCGCGAGGTCGTCCGCGCGCGCGACCTCGATCCCGTCGAGAAACGAAGCCCCCCGCGCCGCGAATGCATTCTTGGAGAGCACGAGCCCCCGGTCGCCGCATTCCGCGCGGAATGCGCCCGTCCCGTCCGGCGCGCTCGGATCGAATTTCTGCGGCAACACCGAGACGAGCGAGGATGCGAGCGCGCGGGCGAGCTTGTGCGGGTCGGTCGCGCCAAACACCACCGCCAGCGGATCCTTCGGGTAAGGCGTGGGCTTCGGGACCTCCGCGAGCAACCCCGCCGCGCCCCGGCCGCGGGCACGCTCGATCGAGAAGATCACGTCGGCCGCGCCGAGCGTCTCCTTGCGCGCCGTGCGCAGGCCCTCGCGCAGGCGCACGACCGTGCCGAGCGCCTCCTTCGAAGGGAGTGATTGCGCGAGCGCCGGGACCGGCTGCCCCGCGGCGTCGAGCGCGAAGAGCGGATCGGCGATCGCCGCGCCGAACAGCGCCGCGGCCGGGTCGCGCAGGTCGTGCGGGTCGATCGAGCGCGTGGGCCAGGGCAGGTGCAGCGAGAAGCGGCCGCCGTGCGGGGTGCGGCCGAGCGCAGCGGCGGGAGGCGTCGCGGCCGCGAGCGCGCTCGCCAGGGAGGCGCCGAGGAACGTGCGCCTGGACAAACGATTGTCCCAGCCGAACATTTCGTCGCTCATCGCACCACCCAGATCTCGTCCGCGGTCGCGACCACGAACGGCGCGCGCCCCGGGCCATCGGGCGGACAAACCGCGAGCGCGCGCACGCCCGCCGCGGCCGGCAAACGCAGGATCTCGCGCGGCCTGCCCGCCTCCCCCGCCGCCGCGCGCGCCCACGTGCGCACGACGACCGCATCATCCAGCGCATTCGCCACGTCGAGCCCGCTCAAGATCTCCGGATCGCCGTCCTGATCGAGATCCCCCACGGCGAGCTGCGCGCCTGCGCCCGTGATCGTCTCGACGTGCCCCGCGTCGTCGCGCACCTCGACCACGCCGCGATCATTACGCGCCGCGAGCACGGTGAAACGCTGGCCCCGCGGCGTCACGAGCGAGGCCGCGGCGAGCACGTCGAAGCTCCCGATCGCGGCCGGCGTGATCGTGGTTTCTCCTGGCAAACAAGGCACGAGCGGGCCCGTGAGCCACCCGGACGCGACGCGCGCGCAGCCGCTCGCCTCGCTCGAAGAGACGGGCAAACCCGCGAGCGGCGCGACGACCGCGAGCTCGGCGTCGAGGCGCAGCGCCTTCGCGCGATCGGTCACGCCGACGTCGGCGAACCACGCGACGCCGCCCGCTTCGTCCTTTCGCTCGACGAGCCCCGCGAGGCCGATCGGCTCGCGCAGCGGCGACGGGTGCAGCGGCGAGAGGTCCGACCAGGAGCGCGAGCGCAAAGGTAAAACCTTGCCGTCGCGGAGCCGCAGCGTGGTCACGCGGCGGCGGCTCGTGCTCAGGATCTCGAGCGCGCCGTCGCCGTCGAGGTCGCCACACGCGAGGGCCACGACGTCGGACTCGAAGTTCTGGCCACGCGTGACGTTGGCTTTCGCGAGCGGAACGCGTTCGAGAAAGCTACGAATCTCGGCGTCGAGCGGCGCCTCGGCAAAGGCATGCGCGAGCGGGCCCGGCTCGGGATCCCGAATGCGCGCCCAGACCGTGCGCGGGACGGGGAAAACATCGGCCGTGACGCGGATTTTGCCGCCGTGGATCTCGACGACGAGGTGGACGAACGAGCGCTCGCCGCGCGCCGCCACGCGTGCATCCGCGAGCGAGAGCGGCGTCGGGTGCGCGGAGCTGCCCGCGCCGAGGCGACCCGCGAGGAGCGAGGCCATACGCGCCGTGAGCTCGACCCCGCGCGGCGCCGGTGTATCGGAGACGAGCGGCGCGGCGACGACGAGGGCGCGAAATGGAGCGGGCGCGAGATCCGCAGCGAGCGATTCGGCCACGCGGGCGACGGAGGCGCGTGACGGGCGAGGCGCAGCGGGCGCCGGTGGAGGGTTCGTCGGGGCCGGGTTCGTCGGGGCCGGCGCAGCGGGCGCGGCAGGCTTTTTCGGCTGGGCGACGCCGTTTCGCGGGACGAACAAGGCGATGGTCGTCACCACGACGAACGCCGCACGCGAAAGCCATCTGCGCGAAAATGATCCCCCGAGATCGGGCGGGCGCGTCCCCTCGGTGCGTAGCGGCTGGGCGGCCACGCGATCAGAATAGGCGACCGGGAGGCGCGTGGCTACTGTGGGATCAGCGTGACCGCTCGGTCGAGGGCGCGGAGTCTTCCTCCTCGGGCAAACCCGCGAGCCTGCGCGCCGTCGGACGGATCCCCTCGGCGAGCGCGGCGTGCCCCGCGAGCGTGTACAGGCCACAAGCCGCCTCGGTGACGCCCTGGTAGGTCGTGAGCCACCGGGCCATCGCCAGGTTCTTCGTGCTTTGCGACAGGATGGCCTCGCGCCGTTCGCGATCGACGTCCGCGAGCGCGCGCCGGAGGTCCGCGATGGCAAACCCGAGGTCCTCCGAGACGGCGAGCGGCGCGATGGCGAGGCTCTTGATCTTCGGCGGCTCGACGAGCGGGCGCTCCCGGAGGAGGCGCTCGACGGTGCTCGCCACGCGGAGGAGGACCTCGGGATCGTCGGGGATCTGCGAGGGGATGCCGTACGCGGCGGCGACGGGCACGCCATAGGTGCTCGCGAGCGTCGTGCGGAGCGAGAGGAGCAGGGCCTTGAGGCCTTCGACGCGCTCCTCGGCGAGCGCGCGGGGCGCGTCGTCGTCCGCGAGCTCGCGCGCGTGCGCGAGGTCGGCCGCGAACATCGCTTCGGTCGAGCGCGCGAGCAGATCACGCAGCGCGTGGAGGAAGCCGGCGGCGGTGACGTCGCGGGGCGGGCCCTCCGGGAACAACGCGGCTTCGAGCTCCTTGGCGATCTCGGGGGTGTGCTCGTTCAACGAGGCGAGCACGGTGCGGCTGATGGCGACGCGATCCGCGATGAGCTTGGAGGGTTGCGACATGGGAGGGGACTATGGATACCGCCCCGCGGGCAGGCTGAGAAGACCTCACGCCCTCCAGAGCCGGAGCCCCGCGGGCACGACGACGAGCGCGACCACGAGCCCCGCGACGCTGCCGAGCGCGCCCACGAGGCCGAGATCCCTGAGGCCATCGAAGCGGCAAAGCGCGAGCGCCGCGAAGCCCGTGGCCGTCGTGAGCGCCGTGGCCGCGACGGGAGGGCCCTCGTCCCGCAAGGTCTCGCGAATCACATCGTGCTCGACGTCAGGGGCTCCGGCGACTTCGCGCGCCCGATAAAGCAAGAACATGCCCTCGTCGACGGTGATCCCGAGCAACACGGGCAGGACGAGCGCGTCGTAGGCATGCAGCGGGATGCCGAGGATCCGCACGAGGAGGAGCACCGCCGCGATCTCGCAGAGGACGACGATCGCCGCGATCACCACGTCCCGCGCGCGCCGGAGCGACATCGCGAGCGCGGCCACCACGAGCACCGCGGCGACGCCCGCGATCTTCGGCAGGTCCTGCGAGAGGCTCTGCCGGAGCACGACTTCGAGCCGCGCATAACCTGTCAGCATCGCTCGCGGATCGGCGCGACGGAGCGCCTCCTCGACGCGCGCCGTCGCGCCGGGCACCTCGCGCGGCCGTACGTAAAGCGCGACGAGGTGCTCGCCGTCGTCCATGCCGAGATAACGCGACAGGAGGATCGAGGCCGTGCTTTTGCGGAGGTTTTCGATCTGCACGAGGTCACGCGTGGGCGCGCGCATGGCGTCGAGCGCGCCCGCGAAACGCGCCGGGGCAAACCCCGTCTCCACGAGCGCCTTTTCGAGCTCGTTCGCCTTCGCCGAAAGATCGAGCGCGTCTCTCGCCGCGAGGCGCGCCTCCTGCGTCTCCTTCGCGGGCGCGAGCGCCGTGAGCGCGTCGACCGCCTCGACATCGTCTTTCATCGCGGAGAGCGTCTCCGCGAGCCGATCGCCGCGCGCCCGCGCGCGCTCGAGGTCCCGATCCGCGACGAGCACGACCCATTGCCCGCGTTTGCCCCCGAACGCGTCGAACACCGCTTGCTGCACCTTCAGCGGTTCGAGCTCCTTCGGCCGCACGGCCACGATCGACTCCGACAAACCCGGCGCCGCGCCCAGGAACACGGCGCCGACGGGCAGGAGCGCGACGGAGGCGAGGAGCGCCGCGCGCCTGCGCGTGCCCGAGAGCCAGGCGAATGCATCGGTCCAGCGCACGGGCGCCGGCGGAGGCGGAGGCTTTTTTTCGAGGAGCGCGCCGACCTCCGGCGTCACGAGCACGATCGCCACCGCCGTGAGCACCTCGCCCGCGGCGCAAAGGAGGCCGAGCTGCTGCATGGCCTCGATGCTCGAAAACGCGAGCGCGCCGAACGCCGCGGCCGCCGTCCCGGCCGCGAAGAGCACGCCGCGCGCCGTCTTCGCCCGCGCCACGCGCGCGGCCTCGCGAGGTTCGAGCCCCGCCCGCCGCGCTTCGAGCAGCGCCGCATAAACGTGCACGCCCGTGTCGACGCCCACGCCCACGACGACCGACATGAACGCGACCGCTATCCCCGACAAACCACGCGGGAGCGCCGCCGCGACGGCCGCGGTCCACACCGTGCCGAGCAGGAGCGGCGGCATCACGGCGACGAGCGCCCGCACGCGCCGGAAGATCAAGGCGAAGACGAGCGACGCGAGCACCATGGCGAGGGTGCTGGATATCGAGAGATCACGCGTCAGCATGGCCTCGGTCGCGGCCGCGATCGCATGGCCCCCCGTGAGGCCGAGCTGCATCTCGGGGTGGGCCGCGCGAAGCGGCGCGAGCACGGCCTCGGCGTCCTCGACGAAGCGGCGCGCGTCCTCGCCGCGCAAAGCTTGTCCGCGCGGCTCGGCGAGCACGAGGTGCGCCTTGCCGTCGTCGGTGGCGAATGCGCCGTCCGGCTGCGTGCGCACGCCGGAGCCGATGTCCGCGCCCTCGTAGGCGAGCTGCCCGAGCCGGAGCGGGTCCGCGGCGAGCAGCTCGGCGACGGAGCCGCTGCCCGGCGCGAGGAGCATGGCCCGGCTCTCCGCGAGCCGCGCGCGCATGCCCTCGGGCGTGAGCGCGCCGCGCAGGCGCTCCATCGCGCGTGGATCCGCGTGACGAAACACGAGCATCGGATCGAGGGCGCGCGAGGTGTCGATCCGATCGGCGGCGTGGGCCACGCTCGGGCGCTTTCCGAGCTCGGCCGCAATCTCGGCCGCGACGTTCGTGTTGGTCGCGGGATCCGGCCCCTGGACGAGCACGACGGCGAGGTCGCCGCCGCCGAAGCCACGCACGTACCGACGCAGCGCCGCGGCCTCGCCCTGATCGGGCAGGAGCGACGCTACGTTCGGGTCGAGCCGGAGCCGGAACGTCACTGCGCAGAGCGCGAGGAGCGTCATCCCGACGAGCGCGAGCGTGACGACGCGCCTCGCCGGCCGCCCTTTCGACGCGGGAGAAGACATCGGCGCTTCGATACGCCGGGCGCCCTCGCCCGGCAAGCCGTACGTACGCCGGCGCGAGAACGATCCGCTCGATCGAGAATTCCAAAAAGTCGGGAACGATGCGGCCCTGTCGATGTCGGGTCCATCGCCATGCGGACCCCCTTCGTTTCGTACACGCGCGCAGCTTCCATCCTCGCCTCGATCCTCCTCTCCGCGAACGCGGCTTCGGCCGACGACGTGCGGGGCCTCCGGTCGGACAAACTCGTGGAAAAGACGCACGTGATCGATCTCCGCATCGGCCACGGTCACGCGGACCTGGTCGTGCGGCGCACGGTCCACAATGGCGGTCCGCGCCACGATCAGGCGACGTTTTACATCGACCTGCCATCCGGCGCCGTGGCCGTCGGGTTACGCACGCTGGGGACTCTGGACGGCAAGCCCCACTGGTTCGACGGTGAGCTGCTGGAGGCGGAGAAAGCGGCGGCGCGGTATCGAGAGTTGACGGGCGTCGGCGGGTATTACCCGAAGGATCCGGCCTTGTTATCGTGGCGGAACCAGAACCTGCTCGCGCTGCAGGTCTTCCCCTGCCCGCCCAGCGAGGACAAGACGATCGAATACACGCTGCGGCTGCCGACGCAATACCGCGAAGGGCGGCATCACCTCGATCTTTCGGCCATGGGCACCGACAAGCTGCCCGCCACGGCCACGGTGTCGCCGATGATCACGGGCGAGGCGCTCTTCGTCGGCGATACACGTCAAAAAGCGCCGGCGTGGGTCAGCTTGAAAGACGCGGTGGACCTGTCGGTCGCGCCTGCGAGCGAAAAACCCGTCGAAGGCGCGCTCGCGTCGGTGGGGTTCGGCAAGCAGAAGAACGTCGTTCATTTTCATGTCGACGCGGCGCCTGCGCTCTCGCGTGTGCCTCGCGGCGCGCACGTCGTGGTGCTGATCGACGCCTCCCGGTCGCTCGAACAGGAGCATGTCGAGGCGGAGGTCGCCATGACGCGGGCGTATCTCTCCCACTTCCCGGATGCCCGCGCGACGGTGCTCACGTTCGATCGGGCGGTGCGCGCCACGAAACATGGGTTCGTCTCGGTACGTGAAGCGCTCGCCGGGCTCGATGGTTCGCAGATTGTCCGGCAAAACGGGAGCCACATCGACGAGGCGCTCTCCCGCGCGGACGCGCTGCTCGCGGCCTTGCCGGAGAATACGCCGAAGCGAATCCTGGCCTTGACGGACACGCGCACGCGGCAGGAGCTCACGCCCGAACGGCTCCGGGGGCAGCTCACGAAGAGCGGCGCGCTGCTGCACGTCGGCGTGGTGGACAGCCCGCATTCGACCCTGCTCGAGCGCGACGATACGCACGCCTGGGCGGCGCTGACACGGCCCACGGGCGGGCTCGTCTGGCAGGCTTCGATCGATACCGCCGACCAAAGCGGCGAGCCCCGCAAGGTGTACGAGGAGCTCGCGCGCCCCAAGCGGATCGACCATTTCCAGGTGCACGCGCAGGGCATTGCCCCGGAGGCGCTCACGGCTCCCGAGGTGCTGGCGGAGGGCGAGTCGTTCGAGGAGCTGCGTTTGTCGGAGAAGCAGGTTCCGTTCGTGGAGGTGACGGGCGAGCTCTGGGCGACGCCCATGCGCCGGGTGCTCGTCTCGGACGAGGCCGAAAATCGAAGGTGGGCGGGGCTCGTGTTCGGATCGGACCTTCTGGATTCGATCGAAGAGGCGGACATGATGCCGCTCGCCATGATGGGGCGGGTCGTGTCGCCGGTGACGAGTTATCTCGCGATCGAGCCGGGCGTGCGTCCGTCGACGGAAGGCATCGAGGAGTTTTCCGCGAGCGGCGCCGGCTTCGGATCCGGCAATGGCCGGCTCGCCACGTTGTACGGCGGGGGGCAGCCCCGCATCAACAACTTCGACAAGCAAGCGTTCCTGAAGGACGAGCTTTCGCGTGGGCTTCAGGCCTGCGGCGGCGCCGGGAAAAAGGCGACCGTGGGGCTCCAATCGACGCTCCAGGAGGTCGTCTCGGTGCGGGCGACGATCGACGGGGAAAAACCGGGCTCGAAGCTCGTCACGTGCCTGGAAGAGGCGGCGTGGGGGATCGAGCTGCCGGGGGCGTTCGCCGCGGTTTGGCAGGGTTTTACGATCGCGCTTTGATCGGCCCGCGTTTCATTGCAACGCGGCGTTCCACATCGCCTGCCAGAGCTCGGGGTAAGCGCTCGCGACGCGCGCCGGGGCGTGGTCGCAAAGCGCGCGCGCGGCGAGGTCGAAGGCCAACGCGCCTTCGGTGCGGGGCGTGAGCGAGCGCTTGCATTTGCGGCCCGGCCGCTCGGGCGGACTCGGCGGGACGGGCAAAGCCTCGCGGGCAGCGCCGCGGTTCAGGACCGCGGAGACGCTGCCGATCCCCTGCGCGGCCCGACGCGCGACGGCATCGGAATACACGCCGTCGCCGAACTTTTCGGCGAGGAGCTGCAGGATCGAGGTGTGGTCGAGCAGGCCGCCGTGGACCGTGCCGCTTTCGACGTGCGGCGAGACGACGATCGCAGGGACACGCACGCCCGCCGTCTTGAAGGGCCCGTCGTGAATCGGCGGCGGCGAGACGTGATCGTAAAAGCCGCCGTGCGAGGCATACGTGACGATGAAGAGCGTGCGGCCGAAGCGCTCGAGGTTCGACGTGAGCGCCTGGTAGACCTGGAGCAAGAATCGCTCGCCGGGCGCCATGGGCAGGGGTGGACGGTTGTCGTTCGGCGGTCGGCCGAGGTGGAAAGGCGCGTCGTAATAAGAGGGCTCGATGTAAATGACCTGGGGGAACGTGGCGTCGGGCTCGTTCTGGATGTCGTCCGCGAGCCGAGCCGCCGGGCGGAAGCGCTCGCTCGTCACCTCGCCGTGCATCCAGGGGCCAAGGGTGAAAAAGGACAAACCGTCGTGGTACACACGATATCGGATGCCACGCTGCTTCATCCAGTCGAAGACCGTTTCGTGCAAGGGCAGGAGCCGAGACGAGGTGTCCGCGAGTAGAGAATAACCACACGTCGCCATGAGCCGGTTCGGCGCCATACCCGTGGGCAGCGGAGCGAACCAGCGGTCACAGATGGCATAACTCTTCGCCAAGAAATTCGTGACGGGCGCGCCCGCGCACCGCAGGAAGCTCATCGGCAAGGAGCGCGACGCGCGGTGCCCCGAAAGCGCATGCGCCCGCACGAAGCCATCCATCGCACGATCGCCCGAGGAAGTCCTGCGGCCGAGGGAAAGCTGGACGGAATGGCTATCCTCGGGCAACTCCGCCGACATTGCGCCGTCGCGCATCTCCTGCGGGTGGTGCACGCGCCCCTCGCAGGTGTTCTCGTAACGCGTGTCGAGGAGTTTTCCATCGACCGGCGTGCCGACGAGCCCGTCGAGCCGCCCCTCGTACGGGCCGCCGTCGAGGCTCAGATGGCCGAGGACATGATCAAACGACCTGCTCTGCATCATGAGGACAACGACGGTGTCGATGTCCTCCAGTTTGTCTGGCACGGCCCAACCTCCCAACTGGCTGCGCGCGAAATTGCAGAATCAGAGATTGCACGCGGCATGCCAGCGTGGGACGATGCAGTCGTGAGCTTGGACAGGGGCTCGACATACCTCGGCCACGCTCCGCGGATCACGGCCCACACAGGACGTATCGCTGACGTGTCGGCTGACGTGTCGGTCGACATGTCGAACGCGTCGGAGGCTTGTCGGACGCCCCCTTTTCGTGATATCGATCGTACGTGCCCTCACAAGACGAGGAGCTCTCGACACTCGATGGGCTCAGCCCACCAACAGACACGGACGGCCCCGACACGGGGTTCGGGAACTCGCATGTCCCCGCGTTGACGATTGTCTGGCACCCGACGCTCGAGCGGGTCGGCGATCGGGCACTCTTGCCGCTGCGAGCAGGCAGCGCCGGTACGGAGCTGTCGCGGCTCGATCCCGAGTTCTCGCGACCGGGTTCGAGCAGGCGCGAGCCGCTCGGCGACGCGCACGTGAGCCGCAAACCGATACGCCTGATCCGGCTCGACAACGAATGCATTCGTATCGAGGCGCAAGGCAGCCCCATGCGGGTCGTCGTGAACGGAAGTCCGCTCGGAGACTGCCGCGATTTCTCGGCGAACGATCTGGAAGCCGGGATCGTGCTGGAGATCGCGAGCCGCATCGTGCTCCTCTTGCACCTCGACGGGCTGCGCCAGGAGTCGGAGGATGACCTCGGCCTCGTGGGCGCGAGCCTGGGAATCGAGCGTGTCCGCCGCGAGATCCGTCAACTCACGAGCCTCGACGTCCCCGTTTTGGTGCGTGGTGAAACGGGGACGGGTAAAGAGCTCGTCGCACGTGCTCTCCATAACACAGGGACGCGAAGGGGTCGGCCTTTCGTTGCCGTGAACATGGGCGCCATCCCACCCGCGCTCGCTGCCTCGGAGCTTTTCGGGTCGGACAAAGGCGCGTTCACGGGCGCGCGCGCCCACTCCGGATATTTTGGCGCCGCCGAGGATGGGACGCTGTTTCTCGACGAAGTGGGCGAGATGCCGCTCGACGTGCAGGCGTCCTTGCTCCGCGCCCTCGACGTGGGCGAGGTGCAGACGCTCGGGGCCTCGCGGATGCGGGAGACACGCGCGCGTATCGTCGCCGCGACCGACGCCGATCTCGAAGTCAAGGTGCAAACAGGAGCTTTCCGCGGGCCGCTCCTGCATCGGCTGGCGAGCTACGAGCTCGTGATTCCGCCCTTGCGCCAGCGGCGCGACGATATCGGGCGGCTGTTCGTGCATTTTCTCCGCACCGAGCTCGAGCGTTTCGGAAAGTCGGCTCGGATCGCATCGAACCAGGTGGGGCTTCCCGCGTCGTTCATGGCGGCGCTCGTCCGTCACGATTGGCCCGGAAACGTGCGGCAGCTTCGGAATGTCGTGCGGCAGCTCGTGCTCGGGAGCCCCGACACGGGCCCGCTGGATCCGGGTCCGGCGCTCACGGCATTGCTTGCGACGAACCCCACGCCCACCGGCGGAGGGAGCCCAGGCGGCACGGAGCCGGGTGCCTCGCCGACCAAGGAGCCCGTGACGCCGCGGCGCAGCCGCAAGCCGAGCGACGTGACCGAGGAGGAGCTGCACGAAGCGCTGCGCGCCTGCAACTTCGACATGAAGGCCACGGCCGAGCGGCTGGGGATTCCGCGCAGCTCGATCTACAACCTCGTCGATCAACACAAGGTGCGGCGCGCGAGCGACCTCGAGCGGGACGAGATCCTGCGCTGCCTCCGGGAATGCGACGGGAACGTCGAGCTGACGGCGAGGCGCCTCGGCGTGTCGAAGGTGGCGCTGCAGCGGCGCATGCGCGAGCTCAAGATCGACTGATCGCCCGATCGACGCGCCCTGGGCGCATGTTTCGGCTAGGATGCGCGTTGCCTGCCATGTCGTCCGCCTCGGCCGCCCCCCACGCCTCCGTTCGTCCCACCCTTACGCTGCGGGAGTGGCTCCGCGAAGGTCCCTTTTCCATGGGCCTTTCGTCGGGCTTTTTCGGGTTTTTCGCACACGCGGGGGTGATGACTGTGCTCGAAGACGAAGGGCTCTTGCCCACGCGGGTCTCGGGTTCGAGCGCGGGCGCGCTCGTGGGCGGGATCTGGGCGGCGGGCGCGAGCGCGGTGACGATTCGTGACGAGCTGTTGCGGCTCAAGCGGGAGGATTTCTGGGACGTGCGGCTCGGGCCGGGGCTGCTCGCGGGAAAACTCTTCCGCGCGCGGCTCGAAGCGCTCCTGCCGGTGCGCTCGTTCGATCGGTGCCGCGTGCCGCTCACGGTGAGCGTGTACGACGTGTTTTCCCGCGGGACGCGTGTGATCGCGGAAGGGCCGCTCGCGCCGGCGATCCAGGCGTCGTGCACGGTGCCGGGGTTGTTTCATCCGGTCTGGCACGAGGGGCGGCCGCTGCTCGACGGGGGAATCCTCGATCGGCACGGGCTCGCCGGGATGCCCGCCGGCGAGCGGCTTTTGTATCATCACCTCGCGTCGCGTTCGCCGTGGCGTAAAGTGGATAGCCCTTCGCTGCGGGTGCCGGAGCGAGCCGGAATGACCGCGCTCGTCATCGAGGCATTGCCGCGCGTGGGTCCGTTTCGGCTGCCCGAAGGCGCGCGAGCCTTCGACATCGCGGCGCGGGCGACGAGAGAGGCGCTTTCCCGGCCCGCGAAGGGCCCCGAGATCCGCGTGCAGGGAGGTTCGACATGAACGACGAATCCACGAAAAAACCGTGTCTCATCCGGGCCCGCGACCGCGGACCCGAGGCCTCGATGTCGCATCCGTTCAACCCGAATTCGCTGATCCATGGGCACCTCCTGGGAATGGCGACCGGGCTCGAACGAATCGGGGTCAATCTGATCCGGGTCCCGCCGGGGAAAGAATCGTTCATTTACCATCGCCATCACGGCGAGGAGGAGTTCCTCTACATCTTGAGCGGCCGGGGCATCGCCGAGATCGGCGACGAGACGTTCGAGGTGGGGCCGGGCGATTTCATGGGTTTTCCCGTGCCGTCGGTCGCACACCACCTCAAGAACCCGTTCGAGGAGGACCTCGTGTACCTCTCGTGCGGCGAGAAGAAGCCGACGGAGATCGCCGAGTTTCCGCGGCTCGGCAAGACGATGATCCGCTCGGGGAGCCAGGTCTCGATCTTCGAGACGAGCGCAGCCGAGGCGTTTCCCGGGCTCGAAAAGGTGAAATGAAGAGGCGGCCCGATCAGGGGCCGCCCGAGAGCACGACGTAGGCGATCGGCACCGCCGCGCCGACGAGCACGAAGATGCCGCCCCGGCCGATCAAACCCTTCCGGCCGGGGAGCATGAACATCCCCGAGAATGCGAGCAGGAGGAGCAGGACCGCGTAGCTGTCGGCCACGTACGTCCACGCCTTCTTGCCGCGGTTCAGGTGCAGCCAGTTCGCGAGCCGCAGGAAAAACCGCGGCTGTTCGCCCTCGTCGAGCACCTTGCCGGTCTGCGTGTCCACGTGGAGCGTGCGCCGGTCGAGCGTGATTTCGAGCTGGTTCGGCGCGGCGCGGTAGACGTCGCTCGGTTTGGCCGGGATGTTCAGTTTTTGAAGGACCCGCTCGGCGACGGCCTGGTCCTCGCCTTCGAGAGGGCCGCCGAGCTCGTGCGTGGATTGGTAGCTCTTGAAATTCGGGTCCCAGTCCGCGATGTGGTTCACCGCGAGGCCGGACGCGGCATACACGAGGGTGAGCCCGACCGCGAGGTTTCCCGCGTCGCGATGGACCGTACGGAGGAGGCCGCGCAGGGAAAAACGCCGCCGGGGCTCGGGCGCGCCCTCAGCCATATCGCTCCTCGGCCCACGGGTCGGCGTGGTTGTGGTAGCCGCGCGTCTCCCAGTAGCCGGGCCGGTCGGTCCGGACGAACCGGATGCCCGTCACCCATTTCGCGCTCTTCCAGAAGTAAAGGTCGGGCACGAGCGCGCGGGCAGGCGGGCCGTGCGGGCGCGTGAGCGGGTTTCCCTCGTGCTTGTGGGCGATGAGCACGTTCGGCGCGGTCGCCTCGGCCAGGCGGACGTTGGCCGTGTATCCGTTCGCCGCCTCGAAGATCACGTGGCGCACGGTGTCGCGCACCTTCGCCATCTTCGCGAGCTCGGCCACCTTGACACCGGTGAAACGCGCGCCGAGCACGCTCCAGCCCGTGACGCAGTGGACGTCGCACGTCTGCTCGGTCTGTGGCAGCGCGAGCAGGGCCGCGAAATCGAGATCGAGCGGGTTGTCGACGTCGCCGTGGACGCGCAGCTTGAAGGCCGAGGGGCTCGGGTCGCCCGGCTCGCCGCCCATGGGCTTGAGCGCGTCGAGGATGCGCTGGCCGGGCGGCAGGCGCGGGCGGCCGTCGGGGCGGAGCTGCTTTCCGCGCGGGTCGCTGTCGGCGGCGAGGACGTAGGTGCCGCCGCCGAGCGCGATGAAGGTGGTGCCGGCCGCGGCGGCGCGCAGGAAGGCGCGGCGCCGGATGACGTTTTCGAGCTCGGGGAACTCATCCTTGGGCTTGGACACGAAAGCCTCCTCGATCGAGCGCACTCATCCTAGCGTCCTACGCGCGAGCGTCGAGACGGTTTCAGCGGCGGCTTCGATCTCGATCCGTCGCACGGCGATGGCGGGCCCGCAGCGCGGGAGGAGCCCTCCTCCGGGGGTCCCCCCATTGACGTCCCGGTCTGCCGGAGAATGTTCGGCGGGAGCTGGGAGGGAACTACATGGCAGAGCAGCGAAAAGACGAACCGGGCAAAGGTCAGATGACCGTCGAAGAGGCCGGCCGGAAGGGCGGGCACATCGGCGGCGAACACACGCGGGACAAATACGGACCCGAGTTCTATTCGGAAATCGGCCACAAGGGCGGCCAGCGCGTCCGCGAGCTCATCGAAGAAGGCAAACAGAGCGAGGGCGAGGGCGGCGGCGAAGGCCAGAAACGCTGAGCCAGGAGCGACGAGCGCGGGCTCGCCGCGCGATTGCCATCAAAGAAGGAGACGACCATGGCGGAGAAAAAAGAGCAATCCGGTAAGGGTCAAATGACCGTCGAGGAGGCCGGACGGCTGGGCGGTGAGGCCCGCAAGGAAGAGCTCGGCTCCGAAGGTTACGCCGAGATCGGGCGCAAGGGCGGCGAGACCGTGCGCGAGAAGTACGGCCCCGAGTTCTACTCCGAGATCGGGCACAAGGGCGGGCAGAAGGGCGGCGAGACCGTTCGCGACAAGTACGGCCCCGAGTTCTACTCCGAGATCGGACACAAGGGCGGTCAGCGCGTGAAGGAGCTGATCGAAGAAGGCAAGCAGTCCGAGGGCGAGGGCGGAGGCGAGAAGAAGTAATTCTTCGCGCGTCGCGATGCGGCGTGTCGAAACATGAATGCCCGAGGGCCGGGGTCGGATAAAGGAATTTCCACCCGGCCTTCTTTTCATTTCTTTCCGGAATACCGTTTGTCGGAGCGAGCCGCGTCGCTCGGGCTGCCGAACTCGACGAGGTATCGCTGGAGGTCGATCTTCTTCAGCGTGTTCGCCGAGCTCATGTAGCGGACCGTGCCGTAGACGGGCCTTTCGGGGGCCCAGGGGCGATCGTAGCGGCCGAACGTCCAGAGGATGCCGGAATACGAGTTCGGGTCGCGGCCGTCGAGCGCGTATTTGTCGTTGAGCTGGATCAGGACGGCCAGGGCCTCGCGCGGCGTGCGGGTCCATTCGAGGACACGTTTGCCCCAGAGCATGCGCAGGTAGTTGTGGATGCGGCCGTCGCGCAAGAGCTCGCGTTGCGCCGCGTTCCAGAGCGGATCGGCCGTGCGCGCGCCTTCGAGCTCGGCGAGGGTGTAGAGGGCCGGGCGGAGATCGGATTCGTGATCGGCGAGGGTGCGGAGGGCCCAGTCGGGGAGCGATTCGAAGCTTTGCGCGTCGTCGGGGCGGAGGGCGCAGAGGTTCAGGCCGATCTCGCGCCAGGTGACGAGCTCGTCGAGGAAGGACTCGACGGGCGCGCTCATGCCCCAGAAGCCCTCGCGCCTGCCGCCGGCGGGTTTGGTCTTTTTTTCGGACCAGTGTTCGAGCCGCTCGAGCTCGGCGAAGACCTCGTGTGTCGAGATGTGACCAAAGTGCAAATACGGAGAGAGGCCACTCGTGGCGTGGGCGTCGGGGTCGTTGCGCTCGGTCTCGTACCGGATGAGGTTCGATTGCAGGAAACGCGCGAGCGCGGCGCGGGCAGCCTCGGGGCCGCCCGGAATGCGGGTGACGACGGGGACGGTGTGGTCGATCGGGAGCGCGGCGAGCGCGGCAGGCGAAGCAGCGAGCAGATCGGGGGAGGCGGCGGGCCAGCGGGAGAGGAGATCGGGCGAGAGGGGTTTTTTCGGCGGAGCCGGTAGGCCCGCGGCGAGCGGATCGGCGAGCGGGCGGCGGCGGAGGTGCGGGAGGAGGTTTTTCTGGAGATACGCGCGAAACGAAAAGGCCGTGGTGAAGACGCGGTCGGGGGCGTGGATCGGAAGGAGGCCGCTCGAATCGACCTGTTCGAAGCGGACGGGGATCTGTTTCGCGGCCGCGGCGATCATGCGCGGCAGGAAAAACGTGGGGAAATCGTCGGTGACGACGACACACGCGTGGTCGGAGAGCGCGGCGACGAGGCCCTTGCCCGCCCCGGGGCGCGGTTCGACGTAGGCGTGATGCGTGACGCGGGCTTCGGCGAGGCGGCGGGCATTGTCGGCCATGCCGCGGAGGACGAAGGCGTGCAGGCGATCACTCGCGTACGGATACCCGGCGCGCAGGGCTTCGAGGACGACGAGGGGGCGGCCGAGGGCGCGCGCCCATTCGGCGGCGCGTTCGAGGCCGTAGTTGTAATGGGTGCGCCGCGCCGCGGTCATCCAGTAGAGGACGAAGGCCCCGTCCGGTCGGAGATCGCGGTCGTTCGCCAGGCGCACGCGGTCCGAGGGGACGCGGGTTTCGCGGAGGAGCGTGTCAGGGTTCGTCATGGCCATGTCCGGACGCGGTTCCCCTAAGCCAGGACCCACGACTGGCAAGGCCTCGCCCCCCGAAAATGTCCGCACATGTGACCCAAGACACAGTCAATGAATGGGAATTTTTCCCTCGGAGATTTTCCCTTGTCGATGTTCGGGACGTCCGACGGAATTTTGAGTATGAAGGCGTCCGTCACACGAACCGGTGGGGAGCGTCCACCTCCGGGTACGCATGAGGGAGGTTTGCCCGATGGCACTCGCGAAGAAGATCGGCCTGTCATTCGTCCTGTCGCTGCTCGTCGGCGTCGCTGCTTGCGGCGAGACGACGGAGTTCCCGCCGCCCGTGACGCCGCCGCCCCCGCCGCCCGCGCGCACGGCCGACGCGACGCCGCCGCCCGCCGCCGCCGCCCCGAAGGGCCCGGAAGCGCCGCGGGTCGATACGTCGCTCATCCCGCGCGACATCCTCTTCGGCAACCCCGATCGCTCGAGCCCGATGCTCAGCCACGACGGCAAGCAGATCTCGTTCCTCGCGCCCGTCGACGGGGTGATGAACGTGTGGGTCGGCCCCGCGGAGGATCCGTCGAAGGCCAAGGCCGTGACGAGCGACAAGGTGCGCGGGATCCGGCAATACTTCTGGGCCTACACGAACGAGCACGTGCTCTACGTGCAGGACAAGGGCGGCGACGAGAACTGGCATCTCTACGCGGTCGATCTGAAGAAGGGCGAGACGAAGGATCTCACGCCGATCGACGGGATCGCGGCGCGGATCTCGGGCGTGTCGCAGAAGATCCCCGGCGAGGTGCTGGTCGGGATCAACGACCGCGACAAGAAGGTGCACGATCTCTACCGGATCGACATCAAGACCGGCGAGAAGAAGCTCGTCTTCAAGAACGAGGGGAACTACGCGGGTTTCGAGACGGACGACGATTTCAAGGTTCGCCTCGCGATGCGCAAGGGGCCCGACGGCGGCGACGTGTTCATCGACCCGAACGCGAAGCCGAAGGAGAAGGGCAAGGAGCCCGAGCCGTACCTGACCGTGCCCTTCGAGGACGCCGAGACGACGAACCCCGTGGGCTTCGACACGTCGGGCAAGACGCTCTACCTGCTCG
This sequence comes from Polyangium sp. y55x31, assembly GCF_029946505.1. Lineage (GTDB taxonomy): Bacteria > Myxococcota_A > Polyangia > Polyangiales > Polyangiaceae > Polyangium. The sequence goes on along the minus strand of NZ_JARZHG010000029.1, from coordinate 105,198 downwards.
ACAGCCGCGGCCGGAACACGGCGGCGCTCTTCGAGCTCGATTTCGCGACGAAGAAGTCGAAGCTGCTCGTCGAGGACGCGAAGGCCGATGTGCAGCGCTTCATCGGTCACCCGAAGACCGGCAAGCTGCAGGCCGCGGCCGCGGTGTTCGACAAGCCGACGTGGCAGACGATCGACAAGTCGATCCAGCCGGACCTGGAGCTGCTCGGCAAGCTCGGCGACGGGGAGCTGCGCGTGCTCAGCCGGACGCTCGACGACAAGCGATGGCTCGTGGCGCTCGTGCCCTCGGACGGGCCGGTGAAGTATTACCGGTACGATCGCGACAAGAAGAAGACGGAATTCCTGTTCACGAACCTGAAGGCGCTCGAAGGAAAGCCGCTCGCGAAGATGCACCCGGTGGTGATCAAGTCGCGCGATGGGCTCGATCTGGTGAGCTATTTGACGCTGCCGAAGGCGTCGGATCCGGAGGTCGACGGTCGTCCGGACAAGCCGCTGCCGATGGTGCTCCTGGTGCACGGCGGGCCGTGGGCACGCGATAGCTGGGGGCTGAACTCGACGCACCAGTGGCTGGCAAACCGCGGATACGCGGTGCTGTCGGTGAACTACCGCGGCTCGACCGGGTTCGGGAAGAAGTTCCTGAACGCCGGGAACAACGAGTGGGCCGGCAAGATGCACGACGACCTGATCGACGCGGTGAAATGGGCCGTGGACACGAAGGTCGCCGACGGCGCGAAGGTGGCGATCATGGGCGGGAGCTACGGCGGGTACGCGACGCTCGTGGGGCTGACGTTCACGCCGGACCAGTTCGCCTGCGGCGTCGACATCGTGGGGCCGTCGAATTTGAAGACGCTGCTCGCGACGATTCCGCCGTACTGGGCGCCGATGGTGGCGACGTTCCACAAGCGAATGGGGGATCCCGGGACGCCCGAGGGTTCGAAGCTGCTGGAGGATCGGAGCCCGCTGTCGCACGTGGACAGGATCAAGAAGCCGCTGCTCATCGGGCAGGGCGCGAACGATCCGCGCGTGAAGCAGGCCGAGAGTGATCAGATCGTGAAGGCGATGCAGGCGAAGAACATTCCGGTGACGTACGTGCTGTATCCGGACGAGGGGCACGGGTTCGCGCGGCCGGAGAACCGGATGAGCTTCAATGCGGTGGCGGAGACGTTCCTGGCGCAATGCCTGGGCGGGCCGATCGAGCCGGTGGGTGATGACTTCAAGGGGTCGAGCCTGCAGGTGCCGGCGGGTGTGGAGCAGGTGTATGGGATCCGTGAGGCTTTGCCGAAGAAGTAGGCGCGCCGAGAACCCCCTTCCCTACCGCTAGACCCTCACCCCCAACCCCCTCTCCCGCCCGCGGGAGAGGGGGCTTTTTTTGGTTTTTACCGCGGGACGACCGAGACTTCGACGCGGGTTTGTCCCTCGGCCGGGCGGACGAGCAGGAGGCCCGGGTGCGTGGCGTCGACGCAGCCGTTCGAGAGCTCGACGCGGTATCCCGTCGGATAACTTCGCTCCGGGAGGACGATTTCGGTGATGCCGTCGTCGGGCGCGTCGTACGTGAGGGCGAATCTGCGGGCGGCGGCGTCGTAGCGGAACGAGGGCGCTTCGCCGGCGACGGCGCGGGGATAAGGGCGGGCGACGGCCGAGGTGATCGCGGTCGCTTCCTGGCCCTCGTAATCGACGAGGGAGAGGTCTTCGAAGTTCCAGGTCTCCTTCGAATCGCTGTACTCCCAGTAGGTGAAGTGGAGCGCACTATCGTCCATGGCGTCGTAGACGGCCGTAACATATTCGCCCGCTGTCTCGAGCTCCCGCGGGACACCCGATTCGCCGATGAGGACGGGGAGGTTCCATTCACGGCCCTTGTCGGCCCATCTCGAGAGGTACGTGGACGCATTCGAAGGGGCCGGGGTGCCGCCGAAGAGGGCGACGGAGTCGTACCAGTGGGGCGCGAAGACGAGGCCCTCGCCCTCGGGTTTGTCGAGGTACGTGGACGCGCCGATCCCGTCGGTGCCGGTGGCGTCGAAGAAGACGAGCGCCGTGGGATCCTTGGCGCGGATGAGGGAAGCCATTTCGGTGTAGAAAGGCGTGAGGACGGTTTGCTCCCACGTCTTCAGGTCGGCAGTTCCCTGGTGCGGCTCGTTGATGGGCTCGTAACCGATGACGCCGGGGCGGTTCGCATGACGGGCGGCCATGCGCTCCCAGAGGGCACGAAACGCAGTGCGGGCGCCGTGCTCGTCGGACCAGAATTTGTCGAACGCGGCGCGGACGTCCGGGTCCTTGGAGTAACGGACGAACCAGTCGGCGCAATCGTGGTGCGGCTCGGGCGTGGGGAATGGAAGGGTCCAGGCAGGAAAACCGTCGCCGCAATAGACGTCGGAATAGATGTCCTGGTGGAAATCGACGATGGTCCAGATGCGGCGCTTCCAGGCGCCGTCGAGGAGGGCGTCGTATCGAGCGAGGAAGGTTTCGTCGTCCATGCCCTGCGAAGGCTCGACCGCGGCCCAGACGAACGGGACGCGAAGCGCGGAGACGCCCCAGGAGGCCGCGCGATCGAGGTATCGATCGAGCGCTTCCTGGAAGTCAGCCTCGGACGCGAAATCGAAGGGGACGAAAGGCGCAAACTTGCTGCGGCCGCCGGCGTTGACGCCACGAAGAAAGACGATACGGCCGAGGGCGTCGCGAAGAACGGTGCCGTCGGCCGCGAGGCGATGATCCGGAGGCGCAGGGAGCGCGATTTCGCAGCGCGGGGCGTCCGGGAGGGCAGCCGGTTCGTCGGTGGAGCCACACGCGAGGAGGGAGAGGGATGTGGTGAAGGCGAGGAGAAGGCGAAAACGTTGCACGCAGCGGATGGTAGCGGCACCGCGTAGGCGCTGTCACGGCGCGTGATGGGCAGAGGCACGGCGGCTCTGCTAAGCTCGCGGGGCCTATGCGTCTCCTCGGTTCCATCGCGGCGGTTTTGCTCCTTTCGGCCTGCAATGGCGGCGCGCAGCCGCCCGATTCTCCACAAGCGACGGGCAGCACGACGACGGAGCCAGCGCCGGGCGGATCGACGACGGCCGCGACACCCCACGAGCCGGCCCCGACGACGACCGTGGTGGTCCCGTTTCCGGAGAACACCACGGGGACCCCGCCGATGCCGACGGTCAGCGCGACGAGCGCGCCGGAATCGGCCGCGCCGACGAGCGGGTCGTGCGGGGGAAGGACGTGCGGGGACGGCGAGACCTGCGCGTCGTACTACGGGATCGCCGGGCCGCGCGGGCCGATGTTCCACGAGTGCGTGATCCGCTGCCGGCGCGGCGCGGCGAACGACGGGTGCCCGACGGGGAGGCGATGCACGACGATCGCCGACGGTCCGGGCGACGTTTGTCGCTGAATACCATTTCCTTCCGGCAAACGGGTTCCGCAGGGTGCCGAGAAGCGCAGCGAGCGCCCTGGAGCTAGGGAGGAGGACGCAGGAATACAGGCGTATTCCGAGGACGACGACCGACGATCCAGGGCGCGCAGCAAGCTTCTCAGCGTCTTGCTAATCCTCGATCGCGCCGAGGAGCGTGCGGAGAACTTCGGCCTGCGTGCCGAGCGCAGGGTCGTGGCTCGAGCGGGAGAGCGCGGCGAGCGAGTCGGCCTGGAGGGTGACGACGGGGCGGAGGCCGCCAAGCTCGTCGAAGCGGCTGCCCTGGAAGATGCGGCCGAGTCGCCGGACCATGGCGAGCGCGGAGGCATAAGCGATGACGTCGCCGTGCCGGGCGCTGGCGATGCGCTCGACGTTGTCGTCGTACCGGGCGTCGATGGTCCGCGTGGCCGTGTGCCAGGTGCCGGTGGCAGCGTCGCGATACCGCGCCGAGACGGTGATCTCGCAAGGTTCGCCCGGGACCCACACGGGCATGGCGATACGCGCGATCTCGGTGCGCGCCTCGCCCGCGTAGAGGTCGCCGAGCAGGAGGCGGTCGTGGTCGAGCGAGAGCGCGGCGAGGCCACCCGAGACCTCGAGCACGCGGACGGGCGCAGGGACGGAGTGGACCGTGAGCTCGACGTCTTCGAGGACGACGTCCCCAGGCGGAGGGACGATCTGCGCGACGGCGTCCTCGCGCTCGGCGAAGGACCCGCCGGCGAAGACGTCGTCGCCGAGGGGCGCGAGGTGCGTCACGTCGAGGCGATCGGGCGTGCCGACGGCGGAGATCCGCACGCTCTCGCGGCGCAGGGAGGCGACCTCGTTCGCGAGCCGGAGGCCAGCCTGCGCGATGCCGATGCCGTCGCTCAGGACGAGGACCTGTCCCGCGGAAGGCAGAGCCCCGCCCGCGGCGACCTTCACCCCGACGAACCCTCGCGCGAGGGCGAGGGCGCCGGCGAGGTCGCGTGTGCTGGCGACGGCAGCGCCGCCGCGCGGTCGTTCGAGGACGCGGGTGATGGCGCCGTCGAGCAAGGTGCGGTGCGAGCCGGGCAAGGCAGGGACGACGACACGCGGGCCGGAGGCGTCGATGATGGCGACGCGGTCGCGATCGCCGAGGTCTTCGAGGGCGATGCGGGCGAGGGGCGCGGTGTTCGGGTTGCGGCCGTCGAGCACGATGGCGAGGCGGCGCGGTTCGCGGACGGAGGGTTTGGCGGCGGGGAAGGCGTCGGCCGGGGCGATGGCGTCGATGCGGAGGAGGACCTCGCCGCCCCAGCTCGGGACGAGGGAGTCGCTCGACCGAACGACGACGGCGAGGCCGTGGCCCGAGAGCGCGACGGGGCTCGAGGTCTTGCGCCAGATGCCGTCCTTGGGGACGAGGAAGCCGGTGGGCGGTGTCCAGGGGTCGTTCGGGCTGCGGCGAACGACGGGCTTGGGGATCTCAGTGGCGTCCATGAACTCGACGCCGTTCGCGGTGATGACGGAGGCGCCACGGCGGCCGCCGGAAGGCGCGAAGACGACCTGACCGTCGCGTGTGAGCGCCGGCGGCGCGCACGCCGACAAACCCACCGCAGCGACCACCACGGAGGCACCCAGGAACCGGCTCGCTCGCCCGCCCGTGCTCATCAGGGTTCCCGTAGGATACGCCAATCGCGCCGGAAAGGGGCGATCGAGCGCGTCGTAACCGCGATGACGCGCGGGTCCGTTCATGGCACAAGCTCGGCGCAATGGAGAAGGCGACGGCGGGCTTCCGCATCGGCGCGGACGAAAACGGCCTCGGGCCCCGGCTCGGTCCGATGCTGGTCACGGCAGTGATGGCGCGCGTGACCGAGGAGGGCGCGGCGATCGTGGGGCGAAAGCCACGCGGAGGTCTGGCCGAGCGGCTCGGAGACTCGAAGGCGATGGTGGCCTACGGAGACGTGGGTCTCGCGGAGGCGTGGGCGCGCGCGCTGGTGGAGCGAGGCGGCGGGCGAAGAGCGGAGGCGCGGACGCCGGACGAGCTCGCGCATGCGATCGCGAGTGAGGATCGAGCGGAGCTACGCGCGGCATGTCCGCCCCACGTGGAGGCGCAGTGCTGGGGCGCGGAGGGGGAGGCGTTCACGGCGCCGGCGGAGCTGGTTCGGACGATCCACGCGGATCTCGATCGGCTGGAGAAGAAGGGCGTGACGATCGTGGCGGTGCGGAGCGAGGTGCTCTGCGCGAAGCGGCTGAACGAGGGGCTCGCGGCGGGGAAGAACCGGTTTCAGATGGATCTGCACGCGATGGAGCGGCTGATCCTGTCGATGCGGAAGGACGCAGGGCAGGACGTGCAGGCGGTCTGCGGGAAGGTGGGCGGGTTCGGGAAGTACGGCAGTGCGTTTGGTCCGCTCGGCGGGCGGATGCACATGGTGCTGGAGGAGACGCGCGCGAGGAGCGCGTACATGTTCCCGGGGGTCGGGGAGATCGCGTTCGTGCGGGATGGGGACGCGACGGATCTCCTGGTCGCGCTTTCGTCGATGGTGGGCAAGTGGATGCGCGAGATCCTGATGGGGAGGATCGTGCGGCACTACCAGGCGATCGTGCCGGATCTGCGCGGGGCGAGCGGGTACCACGATCCGGTGACGGCAGCGTTCGTGGAGGCGACGCGCGTCACGCGGAAGAAGCAGCGGGTGCCGGAGGAGTGCTTCGAGCGGAAGGGGGCGGAGTGACGATCAGGAGAGGGCGGCGGCCGCGTCGGACGCGGTGACGGCGGCGCGGAGCCAGGCGCGGAGGACGGCGGGGTCGCGGCACTGATCGATCCGCGCTTCGTGGTCGGGGCCGAGCGGGAGGCCGCGCGCGGAGAGGACTTCTCGCACGGAGGCGCGAAGCGCACGGAGCTCGCCTTCTTCGCGGCCTTCTTCGCGGCCTTCTTCGCGGCCTTCTTCGCGGCCTTCTTCGCGCCCCTCTTCCTTCACAGCTTCGAGGCTCTCGAAGCCCTCACGCTGGAGGAGGTTCTGGAGCGTCACGCGATGCGCGGCGTCGCGATCGTAGAGCGCTTCGACGGGGATCGGGTTCTTCAGGATGTTCGGCGCGGTGAGCAGCTCGCCTGGCAGTAAGGTGCGCACGCGCGCGTCGGGCTCGTAAACCTCCACCCTGCGTGGACCGAAGAGCCGCACGACCCAGATGATCTTCGTGCCGGCTTCGAGCAGCTCGGCGACCTTCGCCTGAAGCTCGTCCTCGTCCTGGCCCGTATCGGCGTACTCGACGGCGAGCGGCGGCGCGCCCTTCACCCAGCCGGGCGCGTCCGGAATGTCGCCGACCGCGATGTCCGGGGCGCGCATGGTGCCCGGATCGGGCGAGAACCCGGTGTCCACGCCCGCGGATCGGACCGCCGGGTCGCTGTCGAGCACGGCCCCGCCGACGAGGTTGGCCCGCCCGCCCCGTCCACCGACGGGGAGACACTCGATCGTGTGCCCACGGGAGAGCTCGTACGGATCCCCCGCGCGGATGTGCTCGGCCTTGAACGGGCCGCGCCCCGTGACCTGAGGGGCCATGCGCTTCATGACAACGACTCTACCACGAGCGCGCGGCACGGGTAGGCCGTGGAAGCCTGGAAGATGGGCTTTTGTCGGGGGTGCAGTTTGGAAGAACGAACCCGGGAGACTCGCTCAGCGATTCACGATGTGAATCGCCGCGCCCATCGCGTGGGCGGCGGCTTCCATGAACGCCTCGCCGAGCGTCGGGTGCGGGTGGATCGTGAGCGCGATGTCCTCGGCGAACGCGGCCATCTCGAGCGCGAGCGCGCCCTCGCTGATCATCGTGCTCGCCTCGGGGCCGACGATGTGCACGCCGAGCACCTGCTTCGTCTTCTTGTCGGTCACGATCTTCACGAAGCCGTCGGTCTCCATCATCGCCATCGCCTTGCCCAGCGCCGCGAACGGGAACTTGCCGACCGAGACCTCGATGCCCTTCGCCTGCGCCTCCTCGGCCGTCAGGCCCGCCGTCGCGATCTCCGGATCCGTGAAGATCGCGCCCGGGATGCACGCCCAGTCCTTCGCCGCCTTGTGGCCCGCGATGACCTCCGCGATGACCTCGCCCTCCTTCGACGCCTTGTGCGCGAGCATGGGCGGGCCCGAGAGGTCGCCGATCGAGTAGATCGTCGGGACGTTCGTCCGGCCGAACTCGTCCGAAGGCACGAACCCGCGCTTGTCGATGTTCACGCCCACGTTCTCGAGGCCGAGGCCACGCGAGTTCGGGCGCATGCCGACCGCGACGAGGACCACGTCCGTGACGATCGTCTCGGGCTTGCCCTCGACGTCGATCTTCACCGCGATCGAGCCGTCGGACTGCTTCTCGTAGCCCATGGCCTTCGCGTTCTTGTAGATCTTGCCGCCGCGCTTCTGGATGCGGCGCTCGACGACCTTCACGCAGTCCTGGTCGACGCCCGTGAGCAGCGTGGGAAGGGCCTCGACGACCACGAGCTCCGCGCCGAAGGCCTGGTAGACCATGCCGAGCTCGAGGCCGATCACGCCGCCGCCGATGACGAGCAGGCGCTTCGGGACCTCGCGCAGGCTGACCGCCTCCTTTGCGCCGATGATCTGCTTGCCGTCGAACTTGAAGCTCGGGATCTCGATGGTCGACGAGCCCGTCGCCAGGACGATGCCCTTCGTCGCCTCGAACGTCTCGACCGAGCCGTCGGCCTTCTTCACCTCGACGCGGTTCGGCGAGACGACCGTCGCCGTGCCCGCCAGGAGGTCGGCGCCGTTCGACTTGAGGAGGCCTCGCACGCCGCCCGTGAGGCGCTTGACGATGCCTTCCTTCCAGTCCTGCATCGCGTTCGGGTCGTGCTCGACGGAGCCGAGCTTGATGCCCATCGTCGCCATCGACGAGTGCGCCTTCTCGTAGGTGTGCGCCGCGTTGATCAGCGCTTTCGACGGGATGCAGCCCCAGTTGAGGCAGACGCCGCCCACCTCTTCCTTCTCGATGCACAGCGTCTTCTGCTTGAGCTGACCGAGCCGAATCGCGCAGACGTAGCCGCCGGGGCCGCTGCCGATGACGATCGCGTCGTAGGTCTTCATCCGATTCTCCAAGGTGGAACGCGGGCCGACAGCCCTTTTCGGGCGCGGATTACCATGTCGAGGGAAAGGTGGGGTCGGAAAAAGCGGGCGGCCAGGGGCGAATCAATGCCCGCCGCCGCCGTGGGAGCCCGTTTGCGGGGGGCTCGAAAGGACCTCGGCGCGTTGCTCCGCGAGGTGCCACGGCAGCTCCGCGTACACGTCGTCGAAGAGCGTCTCGCGCGCGGGCGGGCCGAGCGCCTCGACCTCCTGGATCGCCGCGCCGATTTCGGCCATGAGCCCGTCCTCGAGCGCGCCCTCCTCGGCCTCGTCGAGCAGGCCCCGATGCACGAGGTGCCGGCGCAGGCGCACGATCGGGTCGCGCTGCGCCCACGTGTCGACCTCCTCCTGCGCGCGATACCGCGTGGGATCGTCGCTCGAAGAGTGCGCGCCCATGCGGTAGGTCACGCACTCGATGAACGTGGGCCCGCCGCCGCTCCGCGCGCGGGCGACGGCGTCGCCGACGACGCGGTGGACCGCGAGGACGTCGTTGCCGTCGACGCGCACCGAGGGGACGCCGTACGCGCGGCCCTTCACCGCGAACGTGGGCGAGGCCGTCTGCTTGGCCGCCGGGACGCTGATCGCCCAGTGGTTGTTTTGACAAACCAGGACGCAGGGGACCTTGAAGACGCCCGCGAAGTTCAGGGCGTTGTGGAAGTCAGGCTCGCTCGTGCCGCCGTCGCCGACGAAGCCGACGACGACGCTGCGATCCTTGCGCATCTTCGCGGCCCAGGCGGCGCCGACGGCGTGCGGGAGCTGCGTGGCCATGCAGCTCGACCACGCGACCTGGTTCACGGCGCGGCCGCTCATGTGCGAGGGCATCTGCCGGCCCTTGAGCACGTCGCCCGCGTTGCCGAAGTACTGCGCGATGTAGCTCTTCAGCGGGAAGCCTCGCACGAGCATGATCGCGCTCTCGCGCAGGGCGGGGAACACCCAGTCGTCACGCTCGAGCACGAGGCCCGTCGCGATCGGCGTCGCTTCCTGGCCGCGGCACTCGCCGGCGAAGTGGATGCGGCCCTGGCGCTGCAGGAGCATCATGCGCGTGTCGATGAGGCGCACGCGCTTCATCTCGCGGTAGGCGCGGAGGAGCACGTGCGGGGACAGGCCGGGATCGGTCGCGGGATCGGCGCTGCCGTCGTCGCGGAGCACGCGGAAGAGCCCCAGATCCGGGGCCTCGGCGGCGCGAGGAGCCGGCGTCGCGGGCGCCTCGAGCGCTTGCCCGTGCGCCTCAACGTCGTGTTCGTGCATGCCGGCGAACCTAGCGCGAATCCGCCCGGCTGTAGAGGGCGAAGCGGTGCTCAGGGGACGCAGACGCCGTAGGTCGCCGTCTCGGGAGCGCACGTCTGGCCCGCGGGGCAACCGCCCGCCTCCGGCTCCAGGTTCTGCCACCCCATGTTCAGGCAGCTATACCGGCAAATGTCGTTGTAGCAGCGCTGGTTCGCGCCGCAGTCGTTGAGGTCTTTGCACGCCCCGCCCTCGGGGGCGGGCGTGGCCGACATGGGGACGCAGAGCGAGAGCTCGTCCTCGAGCACGGTCAGACGGCAGGGGTAGCCATCCGTGCACTCCTTGCCGTCGAAGAGCGTGCAGGACTTGGCGAAGTTGCAGAGCCAGATCCGCTTCTCGCCGTAGCGGTTGTAGACGTTGCACTGGGCGCTGCCGCAGAAGGACTCGGGCTGGCTCCGGCAGCAGATGGGCGAGCAATAGCCGAAGACACACGTGAGGCCGACCGCGCACTCGCCGATGGCCACGGTGCAAGGCGCGCCAACCCCCTTGATGCCCGCGCCCCCCTCGCAGATCGTGCCCGTGCCGAGGCCGTTCGGCCGGCAGGACTCGTTGGCGCCTTTGCAGTCCTGCGCGAGCAGCTTGCAGTCTGTCTCCTCGACGTCGGTGTAATCGGTGCACATCGGCGTGCCGCCCGTGCCCGACGAGGACGTGGTCATGCCGCCCGCGCCGCCCTCGCCGCCCGTCCCACCGACGCCGCCGGTGCCGCCCGTGCCCGCGGAGCCGCTCGAAGGGTTTTCGTTTTCGGTGCCCGGACAACCGAGGAGAAACCCGGCCGAGAGCGAGACGAGGACCACGGAAGCCAAGCGGATCGGCGACATGCCGCGACGATATCACGAGCCGCGTCGAGGCTCCGAAAAGGAAGAGGCCGCAGCGAGCCCGCCGCGGCCTCTTCGAGGTGCGTCAGCGAAGGCGAAAGCTCAGGGCATGCCGCCCGCGCCGCCCATGCCGCCCATGCCGCCGGCACCACCGGCGCCGCCAGCACCACCAGCACCACCAGCGCCGCCCATGCCGCCCATGCCACCGGCGCCGCCCATGCCGCCGGCGCCGCCAGCACCGCCGCCGCCGAGCGCGCCGAGCGGGTACTGGTTGTCGACGCAGTACTTGCCGTGGATCGTGTCCGTGCAGGTCAGGCCGTTCGCCGCGTCACCGCAGTCCGCCTGGCCATTGTCGCACTTGTCCATCGGCAAGCAGTAGCCGACGGGGCCACCCTGGAGGATGCCGAAGCACCAGAAGTCCGGCGCCGCGCAGTCCTCGTGCTTCGTGCAGCCGTTCGTGCAGAACCCGACGTCGCCGGGGCCCGTGCAGCCCTTGTCCGCCGTCGGGGTGCAGCCCATCACGACCGGCGAGAAGACGCAGAGGCCGTTCTCGATGCCGCCGCAATCGCCGGTGTTGATGTTGCCGCCGAGCGTGCAGAGGCCCGAGCAGAAGCCCTTGCCGCCCGCGAGGCCGCCGATGCAGAAGCCGTTGCCGCACTCGTCCTCGGCGGCCATCGTGTCGCAGATCGCGCCGAACGGCTTGCCATCCGAGACGCTGTTCACGCAGACGCCGGCGGCGAGATCGCAGACGCGGCCCGCGCCGCACGCCGCGTCGTTCGTGCACGTCGGGAGACAGACGTCGCCCGCCGAGAGCCGGATGCAGGCGGCGTCCTCGCGGCCCTGGCACTTGAAGGGATCGAGCGGGTCGTTGATGTACATGAGGTCGGGGTTGCCGACCTCGCACGACGGGACGCAACGCCCCTCGGCCGCGCTGCTGTTCGCGCCCTTGTAGCAAATGCTGCCGACGCCCGGACAATCGCCGCTCGTCTTGCAGTTCTTGCTGCAGTAGCCGTTCTGCGGGCCGCCGAGGAAGACCGCGTCGTCCTTGTCCGCCACGATGCAGGTGCCGGGCGCACACTCGGAATCGGTCGTGCAGGGCAGGCCGAGCCAATCGCCCGGATCCACGGTACCGCCGGTGCCGCCGGTGGCGCCCGTGCCGCCGGTTCCACCCGTGCCGCCCTCGCCGCCGGTGGCGCCCGTGCCACCGTTCCCCCCGTTATTGTTATCGCTCCCGCAGCCCGTGTTGTTGACTGCGAGCCCGAGGCTCAATCCAAGGGTCGTGAGGACCCACCATGCACTCTTCATTTTCATCGGCCGCCTCCACGCGAACGAAAAGAAAGACCGGGGCCACCCGCGTGACGGGCAGCAAACCTCGCCTTCCGGAAGGCCGGAGCATACCCGCTGAGACGCACGAGGGCCAGCCGCTCGGCCCGTCGGAAGGGGCGCGTCAGTCGTGGCGCGGGCCCGGCGGCAAGGGCGCGACCGCCTCTTCGTCGTCTTCCTCGTCGTCCGGTCTGCGCGGCTGGATGGTGAAGATGGTGAGCCCGACGAGACCGAGAGCCATCCCCATGCCGATCTTGCCGAAGAGCTCCGCGCGCTTGTGCACGGCCTCGAGGAGCTGGCCTTGCGGCGTGTCGTCGCGCGCTACGCCCTTTCGGTGCAGCTCGCTGATGCGCGGCGAGAGCGAGAGGCCGATGTAGGCCGCGGAGACGGCCATGAAGAGCGTGCACGAGCGGCGCAAGCGCGAGAGGATCGTGCGGCCGCGGCGGCGCGTGGCGAGGGTGCGCGTGACCTCCGCGGCGAGCGCCGCGAGGGCCGCGCCGAGGGCGATCGTGTCGAAGCGCGCGAAGACCGCGCCCATCACGTCGCCCGCGATCGACCGAGGGAGCATGCCGAAGACGATGGGCGCCGCGTTCGCGCCGAGCGCGATCATGCCGCCGATGTACACGCCGCCCGCGAGGACGGCGACGAGGGCCGCGACGCGATCGACGACGGCGAGGATACGGTCGCGCTTTTCCTGCGGATCGGGGGCCAGATCGGCCTCGGTGAAGGTGTCGTTCATACGTGCATCCTCACGCCGTGGTCGGCGTCACGCGTGCCGATCTCGAGCGCGGCGGCGCGGCTCTTCACGACGACGGGCGGCCGGCCCGACGCCTCGAAGCGCACGTGCGCGCGCGAGAGCTTGGTGTTCAAACAGTACGTCATGGGGCCGTCGGGGTTCGGGTAGTAGAGGCCGACCATGTCGTCCGTGTCCGCCTCGAACGAGCCCTCGATGCGCGCGGCGCGGCCCTCGGCGAAGAAGCTGTAGCGGCGCAGGCCCACGTCGCCGTGCGCGCGGGCGATCTCGAGCGGGCCGTTCCACGTGTACGTCACGCCGCGGAAACGCGCGCAGACGAGCGTGACGAGCGGCGTGAGCACGGGGCCGACGCGGACGCGGCCGGACAGGGCTTCCACGACGAGCTCCGCCTCGCTCTCCCAGGTGTTGACGTGGCACCACGCGTAAAGATCCGCGTGCCCGCGGCCCCAGTTGTGCCCCTGCATGCCGCGCCAACCCGAGAGGTCCCAGCGCTCGCTGTCGACCTCGACCTCGCCGGAGAACACGAGGTCCGGGTACGGCGTGAGGGTCTTCGATTTGGGGAATTTGCCGCGGTACATCGAGGCGTGCGGGAACGGGATGAACGGGCTCGCCTCGCCCTCGAAATGAAGGTCCCAGCGAATCGCGTGCTCCCGCCGCGCGATGCGGCCGTGCGTCTCGCCGGGCCGGATGCGCATGCGCTCGCCTTCACCGAGGCCCCATGCGACGTCGAGGCCCTCCCTGCCGAAGAGCGCATCGGCGTAGGGGAGCACGTGCTTGACCGCGACGTGTTTGCTCTGGCCGCCGCGTCGATCGAAGGCGATCGCCCAGCCCTCGGCGACGGCGCGGCCGGGCTCGCGCGCGGAGGCGAAGATCGTGGCCTTGATCCAGAGCGCGCGTTCGCCCGCGGGGTCGTTCGCTTTGAGGAAGTAGCTTTCGACGTGGTCGCTGCCGGCCGCGGGATCGAAGCGGACGGCGTTCGGATCTCTCGGTTCGTTCATGCCGGTTCGTCCTCCGCGAGCGCGAGGAGCGCCTCGCTCACGGCGTGCGGGTCGGCCCGCGAGGGATCCCCTTCCATGGCCGCGAGGATCGTGCGGGCCGATCGGATGCGCGCGCGACCGACGGCGGCGACCGCGAGCGTGCGCTTGTTCCGATCCCACGAGCCGAGCTCGCTGACGATCTCGCGCGTGGCGCGCGCGTGGCCCATGCTCGCGAGCGCGACGCGCGCGTGCCAGGAGAAACGGTCGCGGCCGAAGCCGAGCGCGCCGCCGAACGCCCGCCGCTCGAGCCCCACGCGCGCCTCCGAGAGCCCGAGCGATCCCGCGAGCTCGATCGCGGCCGCCTCGTCTTCGGCGTCTTCCGTCTTGATCGCTCCGTTCACGACCGCCGCGAGCACCTTCGCGCCCGCGTGATCCCCGGCGCGGCCGAGCACCACGGCCGCGGCGACGCGCACCGTGGGGGACGCGTGCTCGACGAGCTCGCGCGCCCTCGCCACGAGGATCGGATCGACCACGTGCTCGCCCTCCGCGCCGCCGAGCTCCTCGGCCATGCGGAGCGCGATGTGGCAGACGAGCGGGTCGGCGTCGCGCGTGCGCGCGGCGAGCGCCTCCACGACGGACGTGTGATCCTTGCAGACGCGCGCATAAGCGATGACCGCCTGGAACCGCACCTCCGCGCGGGAATCTTCGAGCGCGCGGGCGAGCCTTTGTGCGGCGCGACCATCGCCGATCTCGCCGAGCGCGGTGAGGGCCATCTGCCGCACGTGGACGTCGTCGTCCTCGATGGCGACGAGCAGCGCGGGAAGCGCTTCGTTCGCGCCCACGTCGGCGAGCCCGAGCGCGGCGGCCGAGCGGACGGGCGCGGCTTCGTCGGAGAGCGCGCGCTCGAGGGCGCGCACGACCTGGCTGCGCGCTTCCTCGGCGTGGCGGACGAGATCACGCACGGCGTCCTCGCGCACGGAGGCTTTGGACGAGCCCACGTCGCGGAGGGCGGCGTCGAGGGTGCGGGGAAGCGCAGGCGCCCGGAACATGCGCGGCGAGGCTAGCACGGCGGGTGCCGGATCACTTCCCGCGGATCGTCCGGAAAGACCTCAGGGACCGCCGCCCGCGCCGCCGGCTCCACCGGCGCCGCCCGCTCCTCCGGCGCCGCCTGCTCCGCCCGCGCCTCCGGCTCCGCCTGCGCCTCCAGCGCCGCCTGCTCCGCCCGCGCCTCCGGCGCCACCAGCTCCGCCTGCGCCTCCAGCGCCGCCTGCGCCTCCCGCGCCCGTCGGGACCCAAGGCGCCGGCGGTGCGGGCGGCTCCGAGGGCAGACAGATCTGCGGCACCTCGATCGACACCGGCGGCGGCGCGATCTTCACCACGCAGATACGCTGGGCGATCGGCTCGAAGTCGATGATCCGCGCGGCGCGCTCCGATGGACGAGCGCACTCGTAGCCGTCGCGGCAATCATCATTCGCTTCGCAGCCGGCCATGCAGAACGTCCGCCCGAAGCGACCCCAGCTCGCGTCGTCTGCGGCGCCGCAGGCGGGATCGAGCTCCGAGGAAAATGCGACGCAGACCCCGTCGCCCTCCGGGCATTTGTCGGGCTCGCACCCGAAGATCGTGCAGTAGCCGCCCGGCTGCGTGGTGTCGCAGAGGCGGTCGCCCACTTGCGAGCAGTCGGTCGAGTTCGTGCAGTCCTCCCCGATCTTCGGCGAGCAGCCGGCGAGCGCAACGACGAGGGCGGCGAGGAAGAGCGTGATCACGCGGGGTCGGGGCATCGCAGGGCAAGCGTACTAACGGGCCTCGGGCCGGCGTGCAACCGGGCGCCGCGGACGTCGTGGAGAGGGCGGGATCCAGCGGCCGATCGGGGTCGGCCGTCGCGCCCGTGATCGCGTCCGCGGCGTTGCTCTGGACGGATGGCCCGGGGCACTGCAGGATGGGGGCGCCGCTCCTTGCCCGCCCATTCCTGGAGGGCGCGCGGCGCAGAGCCCGGGCCTCATCGAGCGTGCGGAACGCTTGCGTTGACAGCCGGGGCGCCGCCCTTTAGATACCGGGAAATTCCGGACCGCACCCCCGGAGGACGAAGCAACCCCATGGCCACCTACATCACCGAAGATTGCATCAACTGCGGAGCTTGCGAGCCGGAGTGCCCCAACGAGGCGATCAGCGAGGGCGACGAGATCTACGTGATCGACCCCGAGCTCTGCACCGAGTGCGTGGGCTTCTACGATCACGAGGCCTGCCAGGCGGTTTGTCCGGTGGAGTGCTGCTTGCCCGACCCGAAGCGCGTGGAGACCGAGGAGGCGCTCATCTCCCGGGCGTCCCGCCTGCACCCGGACGACTCCGAGCTCAAGGGGCGGGTCGCCAAGAACGACTTCCCCTCCCGTTTCCGCAAGTAGCCACGAGGAGCGCCGCCCCCGAGGTGCATCCGCCCACGGCCCGCCCCATGCTTCGGCCGCTCGCCTTCGCGCTCTGCGCGCTGGGCTTGGGGGGTTGCGGCGGCGGCGCTCCCCTCCTTCATCCCGCACACGTCCTCTCGCCTGGCAAGGTCACGCTGGGCGCGGGTTTGTCCGGCCGGCCCGTCCTCGCGGAGCTCCCGAGCGCGCCCGGAACGGACGAGGCGCAGGTCGAAACCATGCTCCAGGAGCGCACGATCGCGCCTGCCGTCGCGCCGTGGGTGGGCGCCCGCGTCGGCATCACGGGCTCGAACGAGGCGGGCCTGACGTACTCGGGGCGGGCGGTTCGTCTGGACGGACGGCATGCGTTCACGTTGAGCAAGAGCGTCGCGCTCTCGATGGGGCTCGGCGGCGAGCTGCTCCTGTCTGGGCGTCCGGGCTCGGGCGGCCAGGCGGGCACGCTCCTCGGCGGGGGGCTCGACGTGCCGCTGCTCATCGGGTGGAAGAGCACGGGGGAGCTTTATTCGGGGTGGATCGGCCCGCGGGCGGGGATCTCGTGGGTGAGCGGGACGTATCCCTCCACGGAGCCGAATGCGACGAAGCCCCTCACATTCTCGGGCGATCACGTCCGGGTCGGGATGGTGGCCGGGCTCCGGCTCGGATTCCGTCACGTACACGTGGCCCTGGAGATCGGGGGCGACTGGCACACGGTCTCGGGCAGCTTGGGCGAAACGGACGTCTCGTTCGATCAGTTCTCGCTGACCCCGGCGGGCGCCCTGGTCGTAGGCTTCTGAGCCATTCGCGCGATTTTCGGCCGAGATTCAGGGGCAGCGGAGCGACCTCGGGCGAGGTGCTTGCCCGCCCCGAGGACCCGCCATAGACTGGCGATCATGCGCTCCTCGAACGTCCCGCTGCCCGCGCTCCTCGCCTCTCTCGGCGTCGTCGTGGGCGGTTGCTCGGCTCCCGTGGCCGAGGCCGACGACATCGCGAGCGCGACCGGGTCCACGACCGAGGCGATCGTCCTCGTCGAACGCAGCGCCGCCGAGGGGGAGTTCGTCCAGACGAACGTGTCGGCGAAGTTCATGCGGCTCGCGTCGGGCGCGGATCCCGAGGTGGCCGAGCGCGTGGTCGGCGGATCGTGGCTCGAGCTGCCGGCCGCGGGCGAGTGCGTGGCGCTCGCGCCGTTTGCCGCGGCGGAGGAGGCGGACGCGCTCTCCGCGCTCGGCTCGATCGAGCTGCTCGACGTGGGCGATCTGTCGATCCAGGCCGGGACGACGCGCATGCCGCTCGCGACGCGGGCGTTCCCGGACGTGGGAGCGTTCGTCTCGGGCGTGTTTTACACGTCGCGCGACGCGCAGAGTGATCTGCCGGCGCCCGCGCGGTACGTGCTCGAGAGCACGGGCTCGGGGACGCTGAATCCGTTCTCGATCGAGGCCGAGGCGCCGAGCGCGCCGGAGCGGGTTCGTCTTTTCGATACCGCGCTCGCCGAGGGCGTGGTCTTCGAGGAAGGGACGGCGGCGACGCTGCGGTGGAACGCGAGCGAAGCGCCGGCGGTTGGAGATCTCGTCTACGTGGATCTGACGGCGTCGAGCGGCACGGGCGTTCGTTGCACCTTCAACGATTCGGGCGAAGGCATGATCCCGGCTTCGGTGCTCGGCAAGAAGACCTGGGGCGCGCTGCCGGCGACGGTCGCGCTCTCGGTGCATCGCCTCCGCCAGGGAGGCTTCACGGCCGCGGGGATCGACGCGGGTGAGCTGCGGTTCGACCTGTCCGTCGTCGGCCGCGCGACGATCGCGCCTTCGTCGCCCTGACGAACGTTCGTCCGGGAAAACCAGCGGGGACCTTCTGATGAACCCCGACGAGCGCGAGACGGCAGAGCGTTCCCGGACGCACGCGGAGGCCTCACGCAGGCTGGAGGAGGCGTGTGATTTCGTCGGGGCGGCGCGGGAGGCGCTTCTCGCCGGGGACGCGCGGCGGGCCGCGAGGCTCGCGGCGCTCGGGGGGGATGACGCGACGGCGCGGGAGGCGATCGCGCGGATCGCGGAGCGGCTGCCGAGGGAGATCGCGCTCGCGTCGGCGTCGGATCTCCGGTCGCGAGGGTTTGGCACGTACGCAGGGGCGCTTTACGCGCGGATCGGCGAGCATGCGGAGGCGGCGGGCGCGTTCGTCGCGGCCGGCGAAGTGCTGCAAGCGGCCGAGAGCTTCGAGCGGGCGGGACAACCGGCCGAGGCGGCGCGCGCGCTCGAGAGTGCGCTGAGGCAGCGGCCGGATCAGGCGGCGCCGCGGCTCGCGCTGGGCGCGCTTCTGGCGCGGCACGGGCGGACCGAGGGGGCGATCAAGGCGCTGCAGCAGATCGACGTGGCCGCGCCGGAGCGGGCCGCGGCGCTGCCGCTGCTCGCGCGGTGCTTCGAGGAGGTCGGGCTCGCCGAGGCGGCGCGCGAGACGCGCGCGGAGATGGCGCGGCTCGGGGTGCGGGAAGAGCCGCCGACCAAGGATGCGACGAGGGAGCCGGCCCGGAAAAACGATCGGCGCGGCGGGGGCGTGGTTCTTTTCGGGCGATACGAGACGACGCGGGAGATCGCGTCGTCGGCGCACGCGCGGCTCGTCGAGGCGATCGATCGGATCAGCGGCGAGCGCGTCGCGGTGAAGATCTTCAGCGGGCTCGTCGAGGGCGCGGGGCGCGACGCGCTGCAACGCTTCGAACGCGAGGCGCGCGCGCTCGAACGGCTGCGCCATCCGAACGTGGTGCCGCTCCATCAGTACGTGCCCGAAGGGCCGGCGATGGTGCTCGCGTTCATGCGAGGCGGGTCGCTCGCGGACAAGATGCGCGAGGGGCCGATGGCGCCGGCGCGGGCCGTGGAGATCGCCTGCCTCCTGCTGTCGGCGCTCGGCGAGGCGCACCGGCTCGGGATCCTGCATCGCGATGTGAAGCCCGCGAACGTGCTCTTCGACGACGCGGGGACCGCGATGCTGTCGGACTTCGGCGCGGCGCACCTCGGCGACCTCTCCAGCACGGCGACGGCCGGCGCGATCGGCACGTATGCGTACATGTCGCCCGAGCAGAGGCTCGGTCGTCCCGCGGGGATCACGAGTGATCTCTACGCGGTGGGCGCCGTGCTTTACGAGCTGCTCACGGGTGAGCCGGCCGAGCCGACGCGCGGGCGTTTCCAGGGAGGAGCGCCGAGCGAGAAGAACCCGGAGCTCGGGCCGGAGCACGACGCAGCCGTGGCCGCGCTGCTCGCAGAGGAGCCGGATCGGAGGCCGGAAGACGCATTCGAAGCGCGGCGCGCGCTGTCGGCGCTGCGCTGGCCGGAGGCGCTGCCGAGGCGATGGACCGCGATGCAGGGAAGCGAACGGCCGGCCGCGCCGAGGGAAGGCGATCGCCTGGGACCACCGCTCGCGCTGGGCGATGGGCGCGACATGGCGAGCCTGCGCCACGATGCATGGCTCGATCGCGAGGTGCTCGTGATCCCGATGGACGAGGAGTCCCTCGCGCGGGCGCGCGCCTTCGCGCGGACCGGGCATCCCGCGCTGCCGACGGTGCTCCGCGTGGATCGAGCGGCGGGCGAGATCTGGGTCGCGCCGCCGCTCGGCAAGGCGCTCGCGGATGCGCCGCGTACGCTCGACCCGGCGGCGATCGCGCGGCTCGAGCAGGCGCTCGCGGCGCTCGCAGCCGTGGGCGGGGCGCACGGGTACGTCGACGCGCAACACCTGTACTGGTTCGACGGCGAGCTCGAGCTCGCCTGGCCGCGCAAGCCCGCGACGGACGCGGCGCAGCGAGACCTCGCCGCGATCGAGGCGCTCGCCCGCGGTACATCGCCGGCGCGCTGATCCGCGCGCGCTTCCTGCATCCACGTCCCGCACGGGTGCAGGGCGCCCACGCGGACCATGGAGCAGATTCCGATCCTTCGAGACCTCGCGATCATCTCGATCGTCGGTGTCCTCGTCGTCCTCGTGCTCGGCCGCGTACGTCTGCCCGTCGTGGCGGGGCTGCTCCTCGCAGGCGCGTTCATCGGTCCCACGGGCTTCGGGCTGCTCAGCGACGCGCATCGCATCCAGTCGCTCGCCGAGATCGGCGTCGTGCTCTTGCTCTTCGGCATCGGCCTCGAGTTCTCGCTCGAACGGCTGCGCCAGATCGCCAAGACCGTCACGATCGGCGGCTCGCTCCAGGTCGGCCTCACGATCCTCGCGTCGGTCCTCTGCGCGCGCCTCGCGGGGCAGCCGCTCTCCCGCGGGATCCTCTTCGGCTTTTTGTTCGCGCTCTCCAGCACCGCGCTCGTGCTGCGCACGCTCGCCGAGCGCGGCGAGGTCGACGCGCCGCACGGACGCTTCATCGTCGGCGCGCTGATCTTCCAGGACCTCTGCGTCGTGCCGATGGTGCTCGTGATCCCAATCCTCGCCGGCAAATCCGGCGGGGATCCCGCGCACGCTCTCCTGCTCGCGCTGGGCAAGGCGGCGCTGCTCGTGCTCGTCACGGTGGTCGTGGCTCGCTCGCTCGTCCCGAGGTTCTTCGCGCTCGTGGACCGCGCGCGGAGCCGCGAGCTCTTCCTCATGGCCGTGCTCGGCATCTGCCTCGCGACCGCGTTCTTCACGTCGCTCGCCGGCCTCTCGCTCGCGCTCGGCGCGTTCCTCGCGGGCATCCTGCTCGCGGGCAGCGAGTACGCGCACCGCGCGATCGGCGACGTCCTGCCGCTGCGCCACGCGTTCACGAGCTTGTTCTTCGTGTCGCTCGGCATGTTGCTCGACGCGCGCGTGCTGATCGACAAACCGCTCTCGGTCGGGCTGTACCTCGCCGCGTTCGTCATCGGCAAGGGGTTCATCGCGACGCTCTCGGCCCTGTCGATGCGTTTCCCCGCGCGCGTCGCGTGGCTCGCCGGCGTGGGGCTCGCGCAGTTCGGCGAGTTCGGCTTCGTGCTCGCGACGCTCGCCGAGCGGAACGGGCTCATCACGCCGAGCGAAGATCGAGCGCTCCTCGCGGCCGGCGTGATCAGCATGATGATCACGCCGCTCGCGATGCACGTCGCGCCGCGCGTGCGTGCGGGCGAGAAGATCCTGAAGCCGCTCGAACGCTTGCTCGGCGCGCGCGGCATCGACGAGCCCATGCCCGAGCACTCCGCGCTCTCGGAGCACGTGATCATCGTGGGCTACGGCGTCGCCGGGAAGATGCTGGCGCGCGCGCTCGCCGAGACGTCGGTGCCGTACCTCGTGCTCGAGCTGAACGCGGAGACCGTTCGCGCCGCGCGTGAAGCTGGCGAGCCCGCGTATTACGCGGACGTCACGAGCCCCGAGGCGCTCGCGAGCGCACGCGTCGAGCACGCCGCGGCGCTCGTGCTGCTCATCAACGACCCCGAGGCCACGCGCCGCGCCGTGGTCGCCGCCAAGCAGAGCGCGCCGAAGATCCCCGTGCTCGTACGCGCGCACTACATCGCTGCGGACCGCGCGCTCACCGAGCTCGGCGCCGAGGAGGTGGTGTTCGAGGAGCTCGAAGCGGGGCTCGAGATGATCGCGCGTGTGCTGCGCCGGCGCGGCATCCCGCGGAACGTGATCATCGAGCGTGTGAACGTCGCGCGCCGCGAGAGCAAGGCTCTCTTCGTCCGGAAGCAGACGCTGCAGCGGCCCACGCTCGCGGCGCTGCCCGAGCTCGGCGAGCTCAAGGTGGAGACGTTCCTCGTGCGGCGCGGATCCTTCGCGTACGGCAGGAGCCCGCTCGACCTCGATCTGCGTCGCAAGACCGGCGCGAGCCTCGTGGCGATACGCAGGGGCGGTTCCCTCTGCGAGGACGTCGCCGCGAGCGCGCCGTTCCGCGAGAACGACGTGCTCTACCTCGTCGGCAAGCTCGTCGCGATCGAGAGCGCGGTGCGGCTGCTCGACGAGGGCGACTAGTCGGA
The DNA here is from genome assembly GCF_029946505.1 of Polyangium sp. y55x31. Lineage (GTDB taxonomy): Bacteria > Myxococcota_A > Polyangia > Polyangiales > Polyangiaceae > Polyangium. Next base: position 83,311 of record NZ_JARZHG010000029.1, on the reverse strand, counting down.
GAGCTCAGGCCGCCTTGCGCCGGCGTCGACGCTCACGCACGAAGCGCACGAGCGCGCGCACCCCGACGCCCGCGCCGAACAACAAGCCGAGCGACGAGGGGACGCCGGCCGCCCACACGACGATCGGGATCGGCGGCCGCGTCGGGCACGTCGAGCGCATCGCGAAGCGGCACGCGTTCATCTGGTCGATCTCGTCGCGCGCGGCCGTGGTCTCGGGCGTCTCGGGCAGCGCGCGCATCGCCGCCGATGCGAGCAGCCACGACGCGAGCGCTTCCCGATCGGCCGAGGCGTCCTGCGGCACCTGGTTCTTCAAGGCCGCCGCGAGCGCGCGCGCCCGGGCCGTCGGCTCGAGCTCCGCGAACGCCGCCGCGTAGGCCGACGCGACCTTGCTCGACATGCGCCCGAGGCAACTCACGGCCCGATCCTCGGCCGGCCGCAGGTACACGGTGTTGCCGTCGGGCGTCACGTGGGGGATCGAGCCCGTGACGGGCTCGTCGCGCGAGAGCAAACGCCGCGCGGTGAGCACGCACGGCGGCAAGCGCGGAGGCGGGCGCAACCACACCGCTGCGTAGTTCCGATACGACACGAGCGCGGCCGCGAAGCCGAGCGCGGAAATCACGAGGAGCGCGGCGATCACGACGCGCGCGCGACGCCCCCGCGCAGGCTCGGCCGAAGTGGAGTCGGTCGCGCTCATGGGCAACGCTTTTGATCGGCTACGTCCGGCCTGTCAACCGCCGAGCGCCTCGCCGGAGGTCTGCGCGACCTTCGCCCAGACCGAAGCCGCTTGCGGCTGGCCCATCGCCGCCGACAGGTACGCGAGAAAGCGCGCGCTGGCTTGCTCGGCCCGCCGATCGGACGCCTCGCGGGCACGCGCGAGCGCCGTCAGCGTCTCGAGGAGCGCCCGATCCATGTCGCCCGCCGACGCGAGCGCGATGCCGTACGACAAGAGCGCCCGCGTATGCGCCCGCGGCGAGCTCGACGCCGCCACCGCTTCCTTCAGCTTGCGCAGACCCTCGCCGGGCTCGCCGCGCGCGAGCAGGACGAACGCGCTCATCCGCTCGACGAGCGCGTCGTGCTCTCCCGTCACGCGGAGCCGCACGAGGATGTCGTCCAGCGTCTCGATGTCGCCCTCGACGAGCGCCTGGCGCAAAAGCTTCGACAGCCGCTCCGCCATCACCACGGGGTCCTCGACCGCCTCGGGATCCTCGCCGAGCGCCTCGACCGCCTCCGCCACCGAGGCCTTGCCCGGCGGCCCGAACCCCGCGACGCCCTCGCCTCCCGCGCCGAGGCTGTCGGGCGAGAGCGATCCGAGCGACGACGGCGGGTGCGGATCGGACGCGCGCATCGGACCGCCCTCCCCCATCGCCGCTTCGATCATCGACGCGATCGAGATCTCCTCGGCGCGCGGGTCGACGAGCAGCTCGCCCTCGTCCGAGAGCTCCGGCACTTGCACGTCCGGATCGAGGCTACGCGCCTCGTCGATCAGCGCCGCCGCCATCCTCCGCAGGCCCGCGCCTGCCGCTGCGAGCGCCGCCTCCGCCGCGAGCACCGCCGCCGACGCCCGCTCCCCCGCGACGGCCGCGTGATACGCCGGCTCCGCGAGCCCGAGCGGACCCACGTTCTGCTCGAGCACGCGCCCGGCCATGCGATGCCATAGCTCGCGCGTGCCGTCGTCGAGCAGCCCGATCAGCGCGCGCGCCGTCGTCCTCGACGCGATCGCGAGCCACCCTTCTTCCGGCCGATACGCCCATCCCGCGCCGCAGAGCGCATCCTCCACGACCGCCACGCGCGCGCCCGCGCCGGCCATCAACGTCGAGACCGCGTCCACGATCTCGTTCGGCGCATCCGCGCCGAGCAGCGCGACGCCCACGAGCGCCGCGCGCTCCCCCGGTTCGAGCCACGTCGCGCGCCGCGCGATCCACTCGTGTGCCGGCAAAGGTGCGCCGCGACCGCTCGTGCGATCCCGCGGCTCGGCCATGTCGCCGGCCCACCGCAGCTCGCCCGTCGAGAGCCCCTCCGCGAGCGCCTCGCGGATCCCGAGCGGCATCCCTTGCCCACGACGCGCCCACAGCGAAGCGGCTTCCTGCGTGATCGCACCTCCGCAGAACGCACGCGCGAGCTCGACGGCCGCCTCTTTCGGCAGCGGACCCAGCGTCACCTCCGCGACCACGGGGATCGACGAGAGCACCTCGGGGAGCGCCTCCTCCACGTCGATCCGCACGACCGATCGGAAAAACCCCGGCGGCGGGATCGCCTGCGACACCACCTCCAGCGTCGCGAGATCGATCGACGTCGCGTCGTCGACCGTGAGCAACCCCGATCGCCCGTCCACCGGCGCGAGCCACGCATCCACGAGCTCCGCGGCGCGCTGGACGTTGATGCCTTCTCCCGACAGGAGCTTGTCGAGCGCCGCGGCGAGCGCCTCCGGCAGCTCGGGCGGCGCTTCCCGCGCGAGCGACCGCGCGAACGCGTTGCGCAGCGCTCCGAGCGGCTCGCGTGGCAAGAACGTCGGCGCGATCCGCAGAGACCGCGGCGGCGCGAGCCTGTGCGCGAGCTCCTGGAGCAGACGCGTCCCGCCCGCGCCCGGCGCGGCGCGCAAGAGACCTGCACACCCGAGCGGCACCGAGAGCTTGCGTAGCTCCTCCTCGCGCCCGACGAGCTCCGGCGCGGCCACGAGCTTGTGCACGTTCGCCAGCGTGTCGCCACGCAGCGGCGCGTAGATGTCGAGCCGGAGGCCGCGCACGATCGATCCATCCGCCGCGCGCCCTCGGCGCAGGCCCGCGGTCACGAGGTCGCCGGATTGCACCGCCGCGACGTCCGGATCGAGCAGCACGTCCCCGGGACGCGCGATCGCCGCGAGCCGCTCCGCGCGAAGGAGCGCCTTGCCCCACGCGAGACCACCCGGCGTCCCGAGCGCTTGCATCTCGCCCTGCGCGATGCCGATCCGCAAGGGCTCGCCGTCCTGCGCTTCCGCCACCTGTTCGAGCGTGAACCCGAGCGCCTCGTCGAGCGCCTCGGCGGCGAAGTCGAAGCTATACGCCCCGCCGCTCCACGCGCACAGCGCGCCTCCATGAGCCTCTGCGCGCTTTCGGATCGAAGCCGATCTCTCGAGATACCCCGATCCGGAGCTCGCCAAAGAGCCAGTCGGCTCGTGGAAGCTCACCACGATACGTTCCGCCACGCGCGCATCGTCTCTCATCGCGCCCGGCAGTCAAAGGGGTTCTTCAGCCGAAAATGATGAACCCGAGCTTCGTGAGCACGAAGTCCGCGATGAGGATCGAGATCGATACGCCCACTACGGCCCGCGTCGTCGACTGCCCCACGCCCTCGGTGCCGCCGCGCGTGATCATGCCGAAGTGACAGCCCACGAGCGCGATGATCGCGCCGAAGAACGGGCACTTCATGAGGCCCATCCAGAAGTCGCGGAAGTTCATCGAGCCGAGCGCGGAGCGCAGGAAAAACCCCCACGGGATGCCGAACTGCCAGTCGCAGATGATCATCGCGCCCGAGAAGCCGATCACGAGCGCCAGCGCCCCGAGCACCGGCATCACGATCACGCACGAGATCAGCCGCGGCAGAACGAGCTTCTTCATCGGGTCCGCCCCGAGCGCGCGGATCGCGTCGATCTGCTCCGTCACGGCCATCGAGCCCACCTCGGCCGCGATGCCCGAGCCGATCCGACCTCCCACGATCACCGCCGTCAGCGTCGGCGCGAGCTCACGCGAGAACGACAACCCGATCACGCGGCCCGTGTACTCCATGCCGCCGAACTTCTGCAGGCCGAAGGCGAACTGCACCGCCATGACCATGCCCGTGAAGAGCGCCGTCGCGCACGCGATGCCGAGCGATCGGATGCCGAGCTGCTCCATCTGGTAGATCGTCGATTGGAGCTCGAACGGTCTCTGGAACATCGCCGCGAACGTCTCGCGCGTCATCCGCCCGATCTGCCCGAGGTGCACGAGGAAGTTCGCCGCCCGCTGCGCGAGCTTCGAGAAGAACGGCGGCTCCGGCGGCAGCCCCGGCAGCGACTTCGGCTTCTGCGACTCCACGCCCGCGGTCTGGCTACTCATCGGCCGGCACCGTGGCGAAACCCTTGACGAATTCGCGGAACGGCCCGACCGCGGCCGCAAACCCCGCGGGATCGGCGATGCAGTAGAGGTCGTACACGCAGCCGTCCTTCTTCAGCACCCACACGTCGAACTGCCGCGGCACGCCGTCGAGCTTCGCCGTCACCACCGTGTGCAGCGCCTCCCGCCCGTCGAACGGCACGACCTCCTCGACCTCGACCTCGCGCTCGGTGAACTGCAAGAACAGGTGCTGCACGAGCGAGCGGAGCGGCACGTCCTCGCCGTCCACCTTGCAACGACCCGAGGCCGCGATCATCGCGTCGTTCGCCGTGTCCTCGAACGCGAGCGCCTCGCCGTCGAGCTCGATCCGTTTCCACGTCGAGGGCGGCGTCGGCACGCGGAAGGCGTAGCCGCGCCCTCGGTACACCGAGCCCGTGAAGTTCGGGCCGCCGCATGCGCCAATCCCGAAGAGCGCGAGGCAGAGGCCGAGCACGAGCGCTCGGGGGCGACGAAAGGGCATTCCCATCGCGCGGGCGAACCTAACACGCCAAAGGGAGCGTCTCCGGCGGAAACCGACGACCTGACCATGCTGTGACAGACTGCGTAGTCCGTTTCTCACCAGCCCCAAGGGTCCCGGCCCTGTGGCCGTCGCGGCGGCGGCGGGGCGCCGTAAGGCGGACCGTAGGGGGACCTCGGTCTTTGGGCGGGCGGGCGGAACCGGGTCCAGCGGTCGTGCTCACGTGGAGGCTTGTCGCGCATGAACACGCGGATGAGCAGCGCGCCCGCGACGAACCCGCCGAGGTGCGCGAAGAACGCGACCCCGCTGCCCGTGCCGCCGAGCGAGCCGAGCCCGCTGAAGAGGTTCACCACGAAGTACTCGAGGATGATCACCCAGGCCGGCAGCTCGAAGAAGAGCCCGAAAAAGAGCCAGAGCGGGAGGATTGGGTTCAGCACCGTGATCGGCGAGCGCGGATAGAGCGACCCGTACGCCGCGAGCACGCCCGAGATCGCGCCCGAAGCGCCCACCATGGGCACGACGGACGAGGGGTTCACCACCACCTGCGCGGCCGCCGCGCAGAGGCCGCAGAGGACGTAGAAGAGCGCGTAACGCCGGCTGCCGATGGCGTCCTCGACGTTGTCGCCGAAGATCCAGAGGTAGAGCATGTTGCCGCCGAGGTGCGCCCACCCGGACGGGTCGTGCATGAACATGCTCGAGAACAGCGACGGCAGGGCGGCGATCGGCTCCTGCACGAGCCGCGCGGGCACGAGGCCGTACTGCATGAGCAGCTCGTAGGCCCTCACCTCGGCCCCGCGCGGGCCGGCCACCGAGAGGAGCGCCTGCGTCCACACGAAGACGCAGACGTTCACGATGATGATCAGCCAGTTGACGTAGGGTGGACGCCGAGCCGGCAGGCGGTCTCGAAGGGGCAACATGGCGGAACTGCCTTACCATGCGCATGCCATGCCGGCCCTTCAAGGACACGAGGGTCCACGTTTCCCCCTCGTGACAGGCGTGGACCGTGCTGGTAGACGGTGAACGCGATGCCTCCGATCGGCCTACGCCTCCATGACACGATGACCGGCAAGCTGACCCAGCTGGTCCCCAAAAGGGCCGGCGAGGTACGCGTCTACTGCTGCGGCCCCACCGTCTACGACGTCGCGCACGTCGGCCACGCCCGCGCCGCGCTCGCCCCGGACGTGCTCGTGCGGCACCTGCGCAGCCAAGGCGTACGCGTCGTCTATACGCGCAACATCACCGACGTCGACGACAAGATCCTCGCGCGCTCCCGGGACAACGGCGAGACACCGCTCGATCTCTCGGCCCGCATGACGGCGCTCTACCAGGAGGACATCCGCGCGCTCGGCTGCCAGGACCCGGACCACGAGCCGCGCGTCTCCGACTCGATCGGCGACATCATCCGCATCATCGAGACGCTGATCCAGAACGGCAACGCGTACGTCGTCGACATGCCGAACGGCTCGAAGGACGTCTACTACGCGGTCCGCTCCTTCGCGCAGTACGGCAAGCTCTCGCACCGGCACATCGAGGATCTCTGCTCGGGCGCGCGTGTCGAGGTCTCCGAGCAGAAGCACGACCCGCTCGATTTCGCGCTCTGGAAGGGCGCGGGCGACTGCACGTGGGGCTGGGACAGCCCCTGGGGGAAGGGCCGCCCCGGCTGGCACATCGAGTGCTCGGCGATGAGCGAGCGCTACCTCGGTTACGGCTTCGACGTGCACTGCGGCGGGATGGACCTCATTTTCCCGCACCACGAGAACGAGATCGCGCAGAGCGAGGCCGCGCATCCGGGCGAAGGCCCGTTCTGCTCGCTCTGGATCCACAACGGCTTCGTCAACGTCGACAAGGAGAAGATGGCGAAGTCGCTCGGCAACTTCGTCACGATCCGCGACGTCTACCAGCGCAACGACCCCGAGGCGCTCAGGTACTTCCTGCTCACGGTGCACTACCGCGGCCCGATCGCCTTCGAGACGGAGAAGCGCGCCGATGGGCGCGTCGTCTTCCCGGGCATCATGGAGGCGGAGCGGCGGGTCGATTACCTCTACCACACGCTCGGCCGGCTCGGCTCGCTCGCCGAGCTCTCGAAGGGCGCCTCGGGCGGCGACGACGCGCCGGCGCCGACGATGCGTTTGCCGAAGGAGATGGCGCCGATGATGGACCTCGCCTCGGCGGCGCGTGGCAAGGTCGACGCGGCGCTCGACGACGACATGAACACGCCGGTCGCGCTGGCGGTCGTGGGCGAGCTCGCGCGGGCGGGCAACGAGCTCGTCGACCTCGCGCAGAAGCGCCGCAAGGACCCGGAGATCGCGAAGGCGGCGCCGCTCGTGGCGAAGATGCTGGCGCGCGCGCTCTGGTCGTCGGTCGAGCCGCTCGGCATCTTGCAGACGCCGATGGACGTCTACCGCACGCGCACGCAGGCGCGGCGGCTGTCGATCCTGGGCAAGACGGCGGAGGAGATCACGGCGCGGCTCGAGGAGCGGCGGCAGGCGCGGCAGGCGAAGGACTTCGCGCTGGGCGACGCGATCCGCAAGGAGCTCGAGGAGCTCGGGATCGAGATAGCGGACAACCCGACCGGGACGACCTGGCGCCTCGGCGTGTAGCGCTCTCGTCCACGCTTGGGGCTCCGGAACGCCTTCGGCGTCCTACGCCCCAAACCCCCCCACCTTTCCCACCGACCCCCCGTGACGTAGCCAGATCCGGGATTTACCCTTCCCCCGGCCCATGGCTCGCGACCTTTACTCCGTGCTCGGCGTCGCCCGGGACGCTGACGAAGACACCATCAAAAAAGCTTTCCGCAAGCTCGCCGTCCAGTACCACCCGGACAAGGCGCCGGGGAAGGCGAACGAAGCGAAGTTCAAGGAGATCAACCGCGCCTACGAGGTGCTGTCGGACAAGCAGAAGCGTTCGCTCTACGACGAGTTCGGCGAGGACAGCCTGCAACAGGGCTTCGACCCGGAGCGCGCGCGCTTCGTGCGCCAGTACGGCGGCGGCCGCGGCCGAGCCGGCGGGGCCGGCGGCGGCGCTCCGTTCAACGTCGAGGAGATCTTCGGCGGCGGCGGCGGAGGCGGCGGCGTGCCCGGCGATTTCGGCGACCTCTTCGGCGACATGTTCGGCCGGATCCGCGGGGGCGGCGCTCGCGGCGCACGCGCGGCGCGAAAGGGTCAGGACGTCGAGAGCGAGGTGACGATCGATTTCGTGTCGGCGGTGAAGGGCACGACGGTGCAGCTCCAGCGCGAGGGCGAGGAGCCGATGACGGTGCGCATTCCTGCGGGCGCGAACGAAGGCAGCCGCATTCGTGTCCCTGGGCAGGGCGCGCCTGGCATGGGCGGCGGACCCGCGGGGGATTTGCTTTTGACGATCCACGTGACGCCGCACCCGCTGTTCAAGCGCGAGGGCGACGACCTGCGCCTCGACGTGCCCGTGAGCATCGGGGAAGCGTATTTCGGCGGAAAGGTCAAAGTGCCGACGCCGGACGGCGAGGTGACGCTGAAGGTCCCGGCGCACACGCAGAGCGGGCAGGTGCTGCGTCTCAAAGGAAAAGGCGTGGCGCGAAAAGGGAAAGAGGCGGGGGATCTTTACGTGCGGTTTTTGATCCATGTCCGCACGGAGGAGGATCCACGCGTGGCCGAGGCGGTGAAGGAGCTGGATTTGCCGGGGGAGGAATTGCGGAGGGAGTTGCGGTTTTAGGGCGACTCCACGCGCCGGCCATTCAGAGCGACCGAACGTTGCTGGTCCACGCGAGCCCGCGGCGGTCGTCGTACGACCACCGCCGGGAGGCTCGGAGGAGCGACGGCGCGGCCTCCTCCCTCGATCAAACGTATTGCGACCAGAGCTGGAACTTGCTCTTCGGCCCCCCGCACTTCGGACAAACCCAGGTATCAGGGAGCTTCGCGAACAACGTCCGAGGGGGGATGTTGAACTCGGGGTGGCCGAAGTATTCCTCGAACATGAAATAACACTTCGGGGTCATGCACTCGAACCTGTGATACGTGGGTTCTGCCATGCCCAGAGGGGTAACATGGCACCGGCGGCGCTGCCATCCGCGTCGGTTTGCGGCGGGGCAGGGTAGAATGCCCACCGTGTGCCTCGCCGCCCTCCTCGCCCTCGCGTGCTGTCCCCGGTGCCCCGGTTGCCTCGAGAGGCGGCGAGCATGGTAAAACCCTTTCCATGCTCCGTCACCTCCTCGCCTCGGCCTCCCTCCTCTCCTTGCTCACCCTCGCCGGCTGCGACGAATGCGCCGAAATCGATTGCGCATGCCCGCAGGGCACCATCGTCGTGACCGTCGTCGACGCGACCACGAAGGAGGCGCTCTTCGACGCCACGGTCGCCATCGGCAACGACGCCTGCGCGGAGCATTCATCGGAGCACTACTGCTTTGTCCCCGCCGGGACCTATTCGGTGCAGGTCTCCGCGCCGGGGTATGCCCCGAAGACCGTCTCGATCGTATTGTCCGAGCCGCAGGGAGACGGCTGCTGCGTCTGCGGGGGACGCGTCGATCAGACGGTCGAGCTCACGCCGATGCCTTGAGCGCCTGCGCGGACAGCGCCGACGTGGACCTCGGCAAGATATCCCCCCGCCCGACGCCGCCCCGTCGCTGCGGCTTCCATGATTCACGCTTACCGACCGCGCCCCCTTCCGTTTTCGGAAGCACTCCGGCTAACATCCCCCCGCCCGCTCCCCACCCACGACGAGGAGGCGACGATGCTTGCCGGACGCATGATGGACTTTCCCCTCACCCTGACGCATTTCCTCGAACGCGCGCGCACGTTCTTCGGCCGCAACGAGATCGTCTCGCGCCGCCCGGACAAGACCCTCGTCCGCGCCACCTACGGAGACTTCTACCGCCGCACCGCGAAGCTCGCGAACGCCCTCGCGCGCCTCGGGGTTCGCCCGGGCGATCGGGTCGCCACCCTCTCGTGGAATCACCAGCACCACCTCGAGGTCTACCTCGGCGTGCCGGCCATGGGCGCCGTCATCCACACGTTGAACCTGAGGCTCCACCCGAACGAGCTCGGCTACATTGCCAATCACGCCGAGGACAAGGTCGTCGTCGTCGACCGCTCGCTCCTGCCGCTCTGGCGCAAGTTCGCCGATCAGGTCCGCTCGGTCCGGCACGTCATCGTCGTCCCCGACTGCCCCGCGCAAGGCGAGGCGACGAGCGCCGAGATCGATTACGAGGAGCTCATCGCCCCCGAAAAAGACGAATATGCCTGGCCCACGCTCGACGAGCGCAGCGCCGCGATGATCTGTTACACCTCGGGCACCACGGGCAACCCCAAGGGCGTCGTCTACAGCCATCGCTCGACCGTCCTCCACACGCTCGTCGTGTGCAATGCCGACACCATCGGCGTCCGCGAGGCCGACACGGTCCTGCCCGTCGTGCCCATGTTCCACGCCGCCGCTTGGGGCCTGCCGTATGCGGCGATCATGGCCGGCTCCAAGATCGTTTTTCCGGGCCCGCACCTCGACCCGCCGAGCCTGCTCGACCTCATCGCCGCCGAGAAGGTCACCATTGCCGCGGGCGTGCCCACGATATGGCTCGGCATCCTCCAGCTCCTCGATCAGCACCCCGGCAAGTGGGACCTCTCGGCGATCCGCTCCACGGTCATCGGCGGCTCGGCCGCGCCGCCGGCCCTCATCGAGGGCTTCAAGTCGCGGCACGGGATCGACGTCACGCACGCCTGGGGAATGACCGAGACGAACCCCGTCGGCACGCTCGCGCGGGTCAAGCATAGTTTGTCCCACACGGACGATGCCGCGAAGCTCGGGTGTAAAGCCTCGCAGGGGTATGCCGTGCCGTTCGTCGAGCAGCGGCACGTCGGCGAGGACGGCCAGATCCTCCCGTGGGACGGCGAGACCATGGGCGAGCTCGAGGTGCGCGGCCCCTGGGTCGCCTCCTCGTATTTCGGCGGCGAGGGCCCCGATCGGTTCACCGAGGATGGGTGGTTCAAGACGGGCGACGTCGTCACGATCGATCGCGAGGGTTACCTCCGCATCACGGATCGCTCGAAGGACGTCATCAAATCGGGCGGCGAATGGATCAGCTCGGTCGCGCTGGAGAACGCGCTCATGAGCCACCCGGCCGTGCTCGAAGCGGCCGTCTTCGCGGCGCGGCACCCGAAATGGACCGAGCGGCCCCTCGCGGCGATCGTGCTCAAGGAGGGCAAGACCGCCACGCGAGAGGAGCTCAATGCCCACATCGAGGCGAAATTCGCCAAATTCTGGCTCCCGGACGATTACGTCTTCATGGCGCAGATCCCGCGCACCTCGACCGGCAAGTTCCTGAAGACGAAGCTCCGCGAGCTCTACGGCGACCACCTCGAAAAGAACGGCGCCGCGGAGTAACACTTGCGCATGCGTCCCTTCCTGCCCCTCGCGCTCGCCCTCGTCGCTTGCGGTGGAGCTCCGCCCCAGGAGAGCACGGCCGTCCATGTCGCGACGGCGAGCGCCTCGCATGCATCCACCCGGGCGCTCGTCGCCGAGCCGCTTCGGGATCCCGAGCCGTGCACGCGCGCTGCCGAGCTCGTGCGGATCGAGCGCGTGCCCGAGGCCGAAAACGAGATCAGGATGACCCCGGATCCCGGCTCCGGCGAGAAGTCGATCCACTTCACGGGCTCGCTGAACGACGACCGCTTTCCCGACCTCATCGTCTACTTCAACGATACCTGTGGCAGCACGCATGAATGCATGCGCGGCGTTTACCTCGGCTGCGGCGAGGGAGAATACCTCCCCGTATGGGGTCCCGAATACGCCTTCGATCTGAAGGTCACCGACACCGAGACGGCGAATGGCTATCGCCTGATCCAGCACATCTCACGAGCGGGCGAATTCGAGGCGATCGTGGACGATCTCCACTTCGACGGACAATCGTACCAGCCCGTGCCGCAAGAGATGCCTCCCCGCCCCTAAGCCACGCTCTCCACCTCGTACACCTTCGTCCCCTGCGGCGTCGGCACCTCCGCTTCGTCCCCCTCCGACAAACCCATCAATGCCGCGCCGAGTGGGCTCGTCGGCGTCACCACCTGCACCTCGGTCCCGCCCACCTTCACACGTTGCCCGCCCGCCGCGGGGAGCACGAAGCAGACGAGCTTCGCTCCCCGGTGCACCAAGGTCACGAGCGCCGTCGCTGCGATCCCGTCCCCCGGCGCAAACGCGCGCACATGGATCGAGCCCAAAAGCGCGAGCGAGCGTTCGAGCTCCCGCGCTCGCTCGGCCTGGCCCCGCGCGATGTAGGACGCCTCGGTCGAGCGCATGTCCTTGTCGTTTTCGGGCTTGTTCTCTTCGTGGGACGCGGCTGCGGCCGCCTCCTGGGCGATCCGCGCCATCGTGGCGAGCTCGTCCCCGAGCCGCGTACGAAACTCCTTCAGGAGTGCCTGTTTGTCGACCTGCACATCGCCTCCGTAGACGCCCCATCAAGCCACGGACGCCCCACCCCCCGCAAGCGTCACGCGGTACACGACGCCCCATTTCTCCGCCGTACCCTCCACGTCGTCGATCACCGGCACCCGGTACCGCGTGATCTCCTCGATCCCCTCGTTCGGCAGATACGCGCGACCCGGATCCCCGAGCAGCACCGTCCTCCCCTCGCCTGCCCGCGCACGGAGCCACGGCAAAACCACACGCGTCATCGCCGCGTCGTAACAAACGTCGCCCGCCAGCACCACCTCGGCCGCCTCGGCCCAGGCGGGCAAACGCGCCCGATCGAGCAGGTCCTCCACGTGCGCCTCCACGGCTGCGCCCCCGTCCTCCGCGTTCATCGTGATCGCCACGGCCGCCAGCGGATCCGTATCCACCGCGACCACCCGGAGCGCCCCCGCGCGCGCCGCCGCGATCGCGCAAAGCCCTGATCCGGAGGCCAGATCGAGCACGACCTTGCCCCGCACGAGCTCCGGCCGATCGAGCAAGAGCCGCGCGATCGCTTGCCCGCCGGACCAGGCGAACGCCCAGAATGGTGGCTCGATCCCGTGCGTCCGGAGAAACGCCTCGGTGGCGCGCCAGAGCGGCGTCACCTCCGTCGCGAGCCGGAGCCGGATCTCGGGCAGGAGCGGCGGCGCGCACGGCGCCGTGTTTTCCTCGATGAATCGCCTCGCCTCGGCCTCGCGCATGGACGCGCGCGAGCGTACTCGATGCTTGACGCCCGCGCGGAAAAAAGGTCAGTAGGGGGCCGATGTGGGCAAACGCTCGTCCTGCCATTTACGCCGTCCTGGGTCTTTTTGCCGCGGCTTGCGCGCCCGCGAAGCCTGCGGAGAGCGCGGGCAGCGCGTCGCCCACGGTCTCGGTCGCGCAGGCCGAGCCGAGCGGTGAGCCGGTCGGGCCCGACGTGACGAGCCCCGGCGATCAGTTCGAGCTTTCGATCGGGGGCAAGGTCTACTCCGTGGCCGATGGCAAGCCGTTCGAGGTGCAGATCGGCGGCGAGCGCTTCGAGGCGACGATCCGATCGAAGCAGGTCCTGCAATACCAGGGGAGCGGGATCTCCTTCCGGTATCCGAAAGAAATGACCCTGGAGGAGGAGAAAGCCCAGGGCGTTTCGAGCGTCACGGTCGAGGCGGCCGATTCGACGTTCCTGATGATCCAGGTCTATTCGGTCGACGTCGATCCGGCCACGCTGAGCCAGTCGCTCGTGGATGGCATCGAGAAGGAGATGAGCTCGCGCGGAGGCCAGTTTCACCCGGGCAGCGGCACCACCGTGACCCGCCGCCTGCGTGGTGAGAACGTCGAGGGTACGCGGCTCGAGTTCACGCTCGCGAAAGAGTCGATGCGGACCGAGATCTACGTCCTGCGCAAGGGCAAGCTCACCATTTCGGTGTTGATCCAGCGCTCGGATGACGACGCGATCATGGCCGAGCGACGCTTCAAGGTGATCACGGACTCGCTCCGGTGAGCTTGACAAGCGGCGCGTCGTGCGAGAGACCGAGGCGCCCGTGAGCGACCCCGTCAACGCTCGGGGCTCCGGGTCGCCAAAGGCGCCCTTCGCCCCGAACCCCTCCCCGAACGAGGCCTCGAAAAAAGCCGCGCCGCGCTCGCTCGTGCGGCTCGCCGTGCGCCTCGTGGGCCCGGTCCTGCTCGTGGTCGTGCTCCTGCGCGTGCGCGACGCGCGCGCCGCTTGGGATGCGCTCGCGACGGCCTCGCTCCTGCCGCTCGGGCTCGCATTCGTGCTGAACGCGGCGAGCTACTGGCTCAAGATCATCCGCTCCGACGTCCTGCTCTCGGCGCGCGGCTACGACTATCCACGCAAGCGCGCCTGGCTCGGCTTCCTCTCGTCGGTCTTCGTCGGCATGTTCACGCCGGGCCGCGTGGGCGACGTGCTGCGCGCGCAATACTTCCGCCACGACCTCGGGATGCCTTATTCCGAAGGGATCGCGGTCGTCGTGGTCGACCGGCTCTGCGACCTCTACGTGCTCGTCGGGTTCGTGGCCGTCGGCGTGGCGCGATGGAGCTCGGTCGTCGTCGGTGATCTCGCGTTCTTCACGTGGGGCGGCGTGCTGCTCACGGCGCTCGGTCCGCTCGTGCTCTTCGTCCCCTCGTTCGCGCAGACGGCGATGCGCGCGCTTTACAAGAAAATGCCCGGCGACCCCACGGGCGAGGGGTTTGATCGTTTTCTCCTGGCCCTGCGCGCCCAGCGCCCGCGGCACCTCGCGTCGGCCGTGGTGCTGACGCTCCTCGCGTTCGGCGTGAATTACGTCCAGGGGTATCTGATCGCGCAATCGCTGCACTTCGACCTCGCGTTCTACGACGTCGTCTGCCTGCTCGCGGTGGCGAGCTTGCTCGGCCTTTTGCCGATCTCGGTCTCGGGCCTCGGCGTGCGCGAGTTCTTTTTTTCGGTGGTCTTCCCGGCGCTCGGCCTCCCCGGGGACGCGGGCTTGATCTATGGGCTCGTGGTGTTCCTCGTGATCTACGTGGGCGTGGCGGCGATGGGGTTTGTCGGGTGGTACCTGGCGCCGCCGCCGTTCGGGGACAAACCCGAGCGCTCCGCGGCCGGGGCGGAGCGCTGACCGCCCGGGCGGGATGTGGTAGGATCCAGGCATGAACGCGTTTCCGGCGCGCAAGCAGGACGAAGAGGAGCGGAACTCGCCCGAGGTCGAGGCGGCGTTCGAAGCGGTGCCGGCGGAGCAGATCGCCGAGATCATCGACGGCGAGCTCCACGTGCAGCCGCGTCCGCGGTCCACGCACGGGGTTGCCGCGTGGCAGCTCAGCTCTTCGCTTGGCCCGTTCCGCCCTCGCGGCGATGGACCGGGGGGCTGGGTCTTCGTATACGAGCCGGAGCTACACCTCGGCCCGCGGCCGGACAAGCTCGTGCCGGATCTCGCGGGCTGGCGCCGAGAGCGTATGCCCGAGTTGCCGGACGTGCCGGCGCTGACGCTCCCGCCCGACTGGGTCTGCGAGGTGCTCTCGCCCAGCACGCAGGCGCTGGACCGCGGCAAGAAAATGCGAATCTACCGACGCGAGGGAGTCGAATTCCTTTGGTTCGTCGACCCCGCAGCGCAGACGGTCGAAGTGTTCCGGCTCGACAATGGCCGCTGGACGCACCTCGATACCTACGAAGGTGACATTCGTGCGCGGCTCGAGCCTTTCGAGGCCATCGAAATCGACATCGGCGCGCTCTGGGCCCGGTGAAGTGAACGAACCCCAATCCCCCC
Source organism: Polyangium sp. y55x31 (assembly GCF_029946505.1). Lineage (GTDB taxonomy): Bacteria > Myxococcota_A > Polyangia > Polyangiales > Polyangiaceae > Polyangium. Next base: position 68,090 of record NZ_JARZHG010000029.1, on the reverse strand, counting down.
GGCTCACCGTCTCCGGCCCCGACGCGATCCTCCTCGCCTGGATCACCGCGGCCGTCACGAATGCGATCACCATCGCGCGGTCCTTCGCCTTGCCGCCGCGCCTCGTCACGCGCGTCCTGCATCACGCCTTCGACACGGGCCAATTCCTCGCCCTCGGCCTCGCCTCCGCCGGCCTCGTGGGCCTCTACGTTCGTTTTGGCCGCGCGCGCCCGCGCACGTCCGCCGCCGTGCTCGTCGTGCTTTGCCTCGCCCTCGGGGCCCTCGTCTTGCCCTCGGACCTCGCGACGGCCACCGAACGCCATGCCTCGGGCCACGCCGCCTGGGTCCAGCCTGCGCTGCTCGTCCTCTCCGTCTCGCTCCTCGCGCTCACCGTCCCCCTCGCCGTCCTGCTCGGCCGCCTCGCGGCTCGCCCCTATCTCCGCTGGCTCGCCGTCGCCGCCGCCGCCGCCCTCCTCTCGGCGAACCCCGTCCTCCTCCAGGGCGATTATGCCGGCGCGCGCCTCTTCGTCGCTTTTGCCGCCGTGGCCCTCTTCGCCGCCGCCCTCGCCGGCGCCGCCTTGCCTGCGCGCCTCGTTCCTTTCATCGCTCGATTGCACCCCCTCCGCGCCCCTTTCCTCGCTGTCGCCTCGCTCGCCGCGGCCACCTCGATCGTCGTCGCCCCGCGGCCCACCGTGGCCCTGGCCCTGCAAAGCCCGAGCGGCTCGCTCCTCCCGCCGTTCCTCGGGCCCCTCCACGAGGACGCGATCGCCGACGACGCCCCCGTGCCCCCCGAAATGGCCCCGTGGTTCGTCGACCGCAAGGCCGCGCCGCCCGTCCCGCCGAGCGCGCCCGCGGTTTTACCCCCCAATCCTGCCGTTTTCCTCTTCAGCATCGATTGCCTCCGGAACGACCTCCTCGCGTCCGGCAAGTACGACGACAAACTCCCCACCCTCGCCTCCCTGCGAAACCAGGGCGTCTACTTCCGCAACGCCCGCTCGCCCGGGGCGCAGACCGTCTACAGCCTCTCGGCCCTCTTCGCCGGCACCTACTTCTCGCAGCAATACTGGACCCCTTCGACCGGCGACGTCCTCGGCCTCTGGCCCGAGAACGACCCGGCCCCGCGTTTCCCCGAGCTGCTCCGCGCCCAGGGCGTCACCACCGTCACCTTCGCCGGCGCGCCCTGGCTCGTGAATCGTTATGGCATCGTGCGGGGTTTTTCGGAAGAGACCTTCGTCCGCCCCGTCGGCAACCATTTCACCCTCGCCAAGCACCTCGTCGACGTGGCCCTCCGCCGCCTCACGGCCACGCGCGGCGAACCGTTTTTCCTGTACATCCATTTCCTCGACGCGCACGCCCCGTACGACCTCGCCGGCCCGACCGGCACCGAGCTCGAGCGCTACCTCGGCGAGCTCGCCATCGTCGACGCCGAGATCGGCCGCCTCCTCCGCGTGATCGAGGCCTCCCCGCTCTCGGCCCGCGCCGCCTTCGTGATCACGAGCGACCACGGCGAGGCCTTCGGCGAGCACGGCCAGTACCGCCACGCGAACTCCCTCTACGACGAGCTCTTGCGCGTCCCGCTCCTCGTCCAGGGAAAAACCCTCGCGCCGCGCGTCGTCGACGAGCCCGTCACGATCGTCGACCTCGGCCCGACGATCCTCGACCTCTTCGGCGCCGCCACCCCCAGCACCTTCATGGGCCAGAGCCTCGTGCCGTTCCTGCGCGGCGAGAGCCCCACGCTCACGCGCCCGATCCTCGCCGAGACCCGCATGAAACGCGCCCTCGTCCTGCGCGACGGCACGAAGGTCATGGTCGACGATCGCAGCCGCACCCTGGAGCTCTACGACCTCTCGTCCGATCCGGGCGAGACGCAGAGCCTCGCGGACGACCCGACGCGCCTCGTGCCCCCGCTCTCGATCCTGCGCCGCTTCCTCGCCACGCACACCTTGCGCCGCGAGGGCTACGTGACCCCCTATCGACGGTGAGCCCCGCTTGACGCCGCCCTCGCGGGCAGCTACGCCCTCGCCCTCCATGGAGTCGGGAGAGGCTCGGATCCAGGGCCGCTGGGGCGCGCGCCTCGGCAGCGCCACCATCGCCCTCGTGCTCCTCGCGGGGACGGGTTACTTCGGCAAGGTCGTCCACGCCCACTACCCGATCCAGAAATGGCTCGTCTGGCATTACGCCGGCGCGTGGCTCGGCGTGCTCGTCGTCCTCGCCGGCGCCTACGGCCTCGGCCACGTCCTCGTCCGGCGCGCCCTCGGCCTGCGCCTCCCGCTCCTCGAACACGCGATCACGTCCCTCGCGGTCGGCGTCTTCGGCTACGAAATCCTCATCTTCCTCGCCGGGGTTTTCCAAGCTTATCGGGCTCCCACGTTTTTCGCCCTCCCGATCGGCCTGCTTGCCGCCGTCTCCGTGCCCCTCGCGCGCCACCTCGCGCACGTGCGCCGCGTCGTTCTGCGGGCCTCGCGGCGTGCGCCGGCGCTCGGAAAAGGGGCCCTTCTCGCGCTCGCGCTCGGCTGCCTCGGGCTCGGGCTCCTGTATTTCAACGTCCTCACCCCGCAGAACGTCCAGTTCGACGCGCGGTGGAAGCACATGGCGCTCGCCGAGGATTATGCGCTCCACGGCGGCATCCACCCCTCGGCCGAGGGCTGGGTCTTCTCGGCGCGCCCTCATTTCAGCTCGTATCTCTACACCTGGGCCTTCCTCTTGCCCAAGGGCCGCCTCTTCGACCGTATGGTCCTCGCGGCCCACCTCGAATTCGCGGTTTTCCTGTTCACGACCGTCGTCGGCATCCCCGCGCTCGTGAGGCGCCTCGTCCCGCGCGCCGATCCTCGCTGGATCTGGGCCGTCCGTTTCCTCTTTCCGGGCGTCCTGCTCTACGACAGCTCCCTGAGCGGCGGGGCCGATCACTTCGGCGCGATGTACTCCGTCCCGATCGCGCTTTGCACGTTCCGCGTGCTCCGCGATTTCGATCCACGTCGCGCGGCCCTGCTCGGCATCCTCGCGGCCGGCGCGGCGCTCACGAAGGAGACCGTGGCGATCATGCTGGTCCCCTTCCCGGCGCTCGCGCTCCTCGTCCAGTCGATCCGCGCCGCTCGAACCACACGAAGCGCCCTCATCGCCCCGCTCATCTTCGGCCTCGCCGCCCTCGTCGCCACGTCGCCGCTCTGGCTCAAGAACTTCGTCTTTTATGGCGACCCCGTTTATCCGCTCTCGCACCGATTTCTGAACCTGCATCCGTTCTCCGAGGACGCCGCGTATCGATTCCAGTACGGCTATCTCGAAGGAAAGATGTGGGCGCCGACGCGGGACCTCGCGGGCCTCTCCGAGACGGTGAGCGCGCTCGGGCTCTTCTCGTTTCTCCCGAACGATTGGGGGAAATTCCACGGCGACGTCCCCGTCTTCGGCTCGCTCTTCACGCTCCTCTTGCCGGCCCTGCTCCTCGTGCGCGTGGATCGGCGGGTGTGGCTGCTCGTCGTGTGGATCCACGCGGCGATCTTCGCGTGGTATTCGGTCCACCACCAGGACCGGTATCTCCAGGGCCAGCTCCCGCTGATGACGGCCGTCACGGCAGTGCTCGCGCTCTCCTTGTATCGATCGTTCGGGCCTCCCGTGCGGGGCGCGCTCTTCGGGCTCATCGGATTGCAGGTCGTCTGGGGCGGGGACGTGTATTTCATCCAGACGCACGTTCACGCGAAATCGCCGCCCAAGCAGGTGATCGACCTCATGAGCGGCGGGTTCGACCAGAAATACGAGGATCGTTTCTCCGTCCAGGGGCGCTTCCAGACGCTCGGCGCCGAGGTGCCGAAGGGATCCCGCCTGCTCTTGCACCTCATGCACGTGCACCACGGCCACCTCGGCACAGGCCACCCGACGGTGCTCGACAATTACCTCTGGCAATTCGGCATCGAATACGGCCGCGCTGGCTCGCCCGAGGGCGTACGCAAACGCCTACGGGAGCTCGGGGTCACGCATGCGTTCGTCGCGCCCGAGAAGGAGAGCGACGGATCGAATTCGATCGCGGCCGACATCCTGTTCTGGGAATTCGCGCGGAGCGGGCTCGAAGGGCGCCGCGTCGTGGAGGGCGGCGTCCTCGGCGGCGTGACGGATGCGCCGATCACGGCCCCGTTCCGCGACGCGGCCCTCATCCTCGGCTGCACGAAAGACGCGCCGCCGCGCGGGCTCTATCGCGTGAACGCCCTGCACGTCCTGCCCTATGGCCCGAAGGCGCTCGACTTTCCGGCGTCCGAGATCGAGGCCGCCACGAAGGAGGCCGCGGAGCGGCTGATTCCGACCGCGGACTACGTGATCCTCGAAAAACAATGTTACGAGCAGAAGCCGGCGACGTTGCTCCAGGGCTTCGAGCTGCTCGTCGAGCGCAGGAGTCACGGCGTGTGGAAGAAGCTCGAAATCTGGGCGCGGAAGCGCTGAGCCGCGGGTCGCCCGGCGAGAAGGTCTGCCCCACCCTCGACGCCTCTTCCGGGCCCACGTGAGGCTTGACGCGCGGGGTGCCGGAGAGTACTCCGCCCCGGGCGATGGAGTCGGAGTCGGCCCCAACTGTACCGTCCGCTGGATCACGCGCGCTCGACGTGGTGCGCACCCACCTGCGCGGGGCCCTGGCCACGACGATGCTCGTGGCCGGGATCGCCGTGTTCGGGTGGGTCGTCCACCGCCATTACCCCATTCCGAAGTGGCTGTTCTGGCGTTATGCCGGTTACTGGCTGGGCACCCTCGCCGTCGGGATCGCGAGTTACGGCATCGGCCACGTCGTCCTGGAGCGCGTCTTCCGCCTCCGCCTGCCGCTCCTCGAGCACGCCGTTTTTTCGTTCGTCCTCGGCATTTTCGGATTCGAGACGACGATGTGCCTCGTCGGCGCGGCGCAGGGTTATCGCAAGCCCGTCTTCTACGCCCTGCCCCTCGTGCTCCTCGCCGCCGTGGCCCTGCCGCTCCGCCGCCACGTCGCGCATGTGCGCAAGGTCCTCGCCCGCACGGCCCCCACGCGCCCGCCGCTCGGCTGGTCCACGCTCGCCACGGTCTTCGGCGTGCTCGGGCTCGGGATGGTGTATTTCCTCGTCCTCACGCCGCACAACGTCCAGTTCGACGCGCGGTGGAAGCACATGGCGATCGCGGAGAACTGGGTCGCGCACGGCGGCCTTTATCCCGCGTCCGAGGGCTGGGTCTTCTCGGCCCGCCCCCATTTCACTTCGTACCTCTACACGTGGGCCTTCCTCGCGCCGGGCCGCCTCTTCGACAAGATGGTGCTCTCGGCGCACCTCGAATTCCTCATCTTCCTGGTGACGACGATCGTCGGCATCCCGGCGCTCGTCCGCAGGCTCGTCCCGAAGGCCGATCCGCGCTGGGTCTGGGCCGCGCGTTTCGTCTTCCCCGGCGTCTTCCTCTACGACAGCTCCCTCAGCGGCGGCGCCGATCACGCCGGCGCGATGTACGCCATCCCGATCGCGCTTTGCCTCTTCCGCGTCCTTCGTGACCTCGATCCACGTTTCGTCGTGCTCCTCGGCCTCTTCATCGGCGGGGCCGGGATCACGAAAGAGACGATCGTCATGATGCTCGGCGTCGCGCCGCTCCTCCTCGTCGGCGGGAAGATCGTCGTCGAGCTCGTGCAGAGCCTGCGCGGGAAAAGCACGCCGGAGCTGCGCCGCCGGGCCCTCTTCACGCCGCTCTACCTCGCCGCCGCGGGCCTCTTCGCGACCTCACCGCTCTGGCTGAAGAACTTCATCTTTTATGGGGACCCGGTCTACCCGGTCTTCAGCAAATACCTGCACGCGCACCCGCTCACGGATCAGGCGCTCTATCGATTCAAGTACGGTTATGCCGAGGGCCTGCTCTGGAAGCCGTCGCGGGACCTGAAAGGCCTGCTCACGACGCTCCAGGCGCTCTTCTCCTGGTCCTTCGTCCCGAACGACTGGCCGAAGTTCCACCGCACTGTCCCCGTCATCGGCTCGCTCTTCACGCTGCTGCTCGCCTGCCTGCCGTTCCTGAAGAACACGAAGCGCATCTGGATCCTCGTCGCCTGGATCCACGTCGGCATTTTCGCCTGGTATTCGGTCCACCACCAGGATCGATACCTCCAGGGCCTCATGCCGCTCATGGCGGCCGTCACGGTGGCGATCGCGCTCTCCTTGTGGCGCTCGTTCGGCCCGAGCGCGCGCGGCGCCCTCGGTTTGCTCGTGGGCCTTCAGATCATCTGGGGCGGCGACGTTTATTTCATCCAGACGCACGGCTTCGTGAAGACGCCGCTGAAATCGACGATCGACCTCCTGAGCGGCGGCTTCGAGAAGAAATACGACGATCGGTTCGACATCCAGGACGGCTGGCAAGACGTCGGAAACGCCACGCCCAAGGGCTCGCGCCTGCTCCTGCACATCTTCCTGAGCCACCATTTCCACCTCGGGACGAACCGCGAGACGATCCTGGACATGTACCTGTTCCAGTACGGGGTCGAATACGGCGCGGCGAAGACGCCCGAGGGCGTGCGCCAGATGGTGAAGGGCCTCGGGGCGACACACGTCTTCATGCAGCCCGACAAGAAGAGCGACGGGATGAACTCGATCGCCGGCGACATCCTCTTCTGGGATTTCGTCCGTTACCTGAGGGATCGAAAGAACGTGAACGAGGGCGTGCTCGGCGCCGTGCCGGACACGCCGATCGAGACGCCGTTCCGCGACACGGTGGCCGTCCTGAGCTGCTCGGTAAAAGCGCCGCCGAACGGCCTGTACAAGCTCTCGGACCTGCGCACGCTTCCCTACGGCCCGGACAACCGTCGTTTCGGCAAGCCCCTGCGCTCGGCGAACACCAAGGAAGAGGCCGCGGGCCTCTTGCCGATGGCCGAGTTCGTGGTCGTCGAGGATACCTGCTACGACGCGAAGAACCTGCCGGCGGACCTCTCGCGCTCCTACGACATGCTCGTCGAGCGCCGCGAATGGTCGGGCTTCCGCGCGATGGACATCTTCCGCCGCAAGCCACACCTGCCGGCGCTGCCGGTCCCGCCCACGCCTTAGTCCCGAGGGGGACGCCTTCCGTCTCCCGCTCCGCCAGAGCAACATTCAGCGGAGGACGGCGCTCGACTTGTTCGACGCCTTGCAGGAAACTGCATCCATGTTGCCTGGAACGCGACCTGCTTGGCTTTTCTTCATTGGTACGGCGCTCACGATCGGAGCGAGTGCGTTCGTGGGTTGCTCGGGAAACACGAGCCCTCCTCCGGACGGCCAAGGCGGAGGCGGCGGCGGAGGCGCGCCTCCCGACGTCGACGCCGGCGATACGGATGCCGCGGAAGACACGGGCAGTGATACCGGCGGCGACACGGACGGCGCGGTCGGCTGTACCGGAGCCGCCGGTTGTGATGACGGCATCTCCTGCACGATCGACCGCTGCATCGGTGGCGAGTGCCTCCACGAAATCGACAGCCTGCTCGGCTGCGAGCCGTACCAGTACTGCGATCCGGGCCAGGGCGGCTGCGTGGATGCGCCTGCTTGCGAGCACGACTTCGACTGTGAATCCGTCTTCATCGAGCACCCTTGCATTGCAACGAAATACTGCAGGCCCTCGACGAAGACGTGTAGTTTCCTGCTCCTCGACGAGGACAAGGACGGACACCCGCCGCTCTCCTGCGGGGGCGACGACTGCGACGACACCATCCCCGCGGTGCACGGAGACGGCTTCGAGGTCTGCGACGGCTTGGACAACGATTGCAGTGGCGCCGTCGACGACCACCCGACCATCGATTTCGAATCGCCCAAGACCTGCGGAACCTGCTCCAACAATTGCTACGAAAAGCTCCTGAACAACGACCCGGCCACGATCGCATGCGAGCCGAGCCCCATGCCCATGCAGGTCCCCGGCAAATGCTCCGGGAGCTGCGTGCAAGACTATCACGACGTCGACAAGGATCCCGTCGGGACGTGCGAGTACTATTGCATCAAGAGCATGCCTGACGATTCCACGTGCAACAACAAGGACGACGACTGCGACGGCCTCAAGGACGAAGACGTCGACCTTTGCACCAGCATCACCAACTGCGGAAAATGCGGGCAGGCTTGCGTGGCGCCCCATGGGACGCCGAGCTGCGTCAACAACGGGAGCACGCCGTGTTCACAAGCCAATACCCAATGCAAGATCGCGCAATGCGACCCCGGCTACTGGGACATCGACGGCTCCACGTTCACCGGCTGCGAGTACGCGTGCACGCTCTCCAACGGCGGCGTCGAGAAGTGCGCCGACGCCGTCGACAACGATTGCGACGGGTCGATCGACGAAGGCTGCTGATCCGAGCGCGATGCGCGATGCCGAGGAGCCGGGGCCGTATCGATGCGTGGCTCGCGGAGCGCTGACGCTCTAATTCGTCTTCAACTTCTCGGCATTCAGCACGAGCACGTCATCCGCGAGGATGTGCGCCCAGTTCCCGGCAGATTCGTCCACGATCACGACCCGCCCCTGCTTGCCCACGTACGCGCTCGTCGAGAGCTCGGCGGGCCGGAGGATCTCGTCCTGCTTGCCGCAAGCCCGCGCCACGACGCGGCCTTCGACCTCCAGGCCCACGAATACCTTCTGGCAATCCTTGCCGCCGCCCACGAGCACGTGAATGGGCTGGCCGTCGAGCGTCATCACCGGCAGCGCGAGCTTGCCTTTCGCCGCGTCGCCGCCGTGGTACCCGTTCGCGAACGCGCGGCCGAGGAAGCCCGTGACCTCCTGCTGATTGCCCGTCGGGCCCGTCGTCGGCGCCTTGCCGAACGCCGAGCCCGTGACCTCGGTCCCCTCGGGGAAGACCTCGTCGAAGCTGTAATGAACCGAGAACCGCGCCGCGAAGGCGATCACGTCGGGATCGCTGTCGGGGAGCTCGGTGCGGGCCGAGCGGAAGAGATCGACCGCATTGCCAGGCGCGTTCGATCGGAGCCGCGCGCGGATGTCGTCCTTCGTGCCGCCGGACCAGTGAATCCCGTCGATGTAAAGGCCGACCCCCGGCGCCTTGTCCTCGTCGACGATCCGGAGCTTGGCGCGGCGGCCCTGCAAGTCCTGGATCTGCCAGGCCTCGGGCACGAGCTTCCGGTCGGCGCGCGGGCGCACGGTCTGCGTGACGGCGCCGTCGACGACGAGCTCCACGCGCACGCCGGGGCTCGATTTGCCGCCGAGGGCAAAACGTAGCTCGGGCCGCGAAAGCACGCCGAGGTCGATCTCCACGGTCCCCGTGCCGCCCCCCGCGTCCGGCAGCGACACGAGCAGGCTCTTGCCCGTCGCGCCCATGCGCCGGCTCTTTTCGATACGCAGCCCCGCGCCTTGCATGGTCGCGCCCGCGGGGAGGTTGCCCTCGAAATCGGCGACCTCGGCGAGCCGCCCCCGAAGCTCGCCGAGCAGCTTGTCCCGGTCCGGGTGGCGCTCCAGGAAGACCTGATAAAACTCGAGCGCATCGAGGATCTCGCTCCGCGTGCCCGTGCGCGCGAGCGCCGCGACGTCGCGGGCCGGATCCGGGAGCTGGGTGTTCTTGACGCCGCGGAGCGCCTTCACGACGTCCGGATCCCAGCGCAGGAAGTGGAACGAGCTCCCGTCGACGTTGACGCGGGTCTTTTCCTTGTACTTGTCGCCCCAGGGATTGCCGAGATCGACGACCGCGCCCTCGGCGAGCAGATCCTCCAGCGTGCCGCGCTTCTCGTGCCCCGGCCGGCCGCGCTTCTCGATCGGCTTGTGCGCGATGCGCCGGTTCGCAAGTCCATATGCGTCGACGATCGGCAGGTCCGCGTACCAGCCCACGAGGCCGATGCAATCGATCGAGAGCTTGGGCTTCACCCCGCGGTCGATGAAGAGCTTGTGGACCCGCTGGCCCATGCCGGCGTAGATCGAGCCGGATTCGAACGGGAAGACGCTCTTCACCGGGTAAAACGTGTTCTCCTCGGCGAGGTTCCAGCGCTTCTCGTAGGGCTTGAGCACGCGGACCGGCAGGACGGCGAGGGCGACGGCGAGCGCCGCGACCGAGCCGAGCAGCGCGCGGGCCGGCGCGCCGAGCTCGCGCAGCCGATACCGGACGGAGATCTCGGTCACGGCCGCGAGGATCGGCAGGAGCGAGACGAAAAACCGGTGCTCCATGAAGTCGCCGCCGACCTTCATGACGTAGCGGCCGTAGACGAGGAGCGAGAGGAACGCGAAGACCCGGAGGCGCGTCTCGGCGCGATTGCGAGGTCGCCCGGCGAGCGCGACGAGGAGGAGCGGGAGCCAGATCGCCGCGCCGCTCGTGAAGACGAAATGCGTCGCGTAGATGAGGCCTTGCGCCCAGTACGTGAGGTTGCCCGATTTGGCGTAATAGGTATTCGGAAAGAAATCGCCGTACGCGCGCCAGCGCCAGAGGAAATACGGGACGTAGAAAAGGACGAGCGGCGCGCCGTACGCGAAATACCGGCGGAGATCGAGCCGCTTCCAGAATGGCCGCTCCTCGTGGTGGAGGAGATCCTCGGCCACGATCGCGAGGCCCATGCAGCCGAACAGGAGCAGGTGATCCGGCCGGGTCAGGGCGGCGGCGATGAACGCGAGCCCGGACCAGAATGCGCCATTCTTGCGGAGCGAGGCCCACATGCCGACGGCCACGAGCATCGCGGCGGGCATGGTCTCGAGGCCGGACGAGGCGAACGTGTAAAAAGGCCGGCTCGCGGCGAGGGCGATGGCGGCGAAAGGGATGATCGCGGGCTTGGGGCTCGCCTTGCGCACGACGAGCGCGACAAAGACGAGCGCGAGCACGTAGGACGCGAGGTTTCCGAAGAGGCCGGCGTGCGGGATCGAGACGCGGACCTTGGCGAGCAGGCCGAGCACCAGCGTCCACAGAAAATTCGTGTATCCCTCGACCCACTCGCCCGGGTTGAAGACGAGGCCCTCGCCACGGGCGAAGTTCCGCGCGTATCGGAACGAAATGAACGCGTCGTCACACAGCCATCGGATCTTCCACGCGAGGAAGAGGCCGGCACCGACACCGCCGAGGAGGACGACGGCGTAGAGGACACGCTTGACGGCAAGGGAGACGCGGCCGGCGAGGAAACGCTCGAAGAGGAGCAGGAGGGCCGCGCCGAGGACGAGGCCGGCGAGGAGGGGCAAGCTGGCCTTGATCGCTTCGGCCGCGGCGACGACGATTTCGAGGAGCATCACGGGAAGGTCCGGCAGCGTAAGGGCGGGATCCGGCGCCCGCGGGGGCGGAGACTAATACATCCCAGGGGAAGTTCTAGCAGCGAGGGGTCGAAGGAAGCTCGCGCCGGAGATGGATACATCACCCACCCCCGCGCATCGCCGGGAAGCGGCCGGATCGCCCCTCACCTTCCCCCGCTCACGGCGTGAGCTCCCCCGGATCGAGTCCATTTGCCGCCACGTCACCCCGTGACCTCGGCCGGATCACCCCCGCCCTGACCCACCTCGGCCCCCGCGCGGGCAAAGATCGCACATACCTCCCCCTCCTCACACGCCGGAGCCCACCCGGATCACCCCTCCCCTGGCCCCTCGCACCCGCAGAGCGGACCCGGATCACGCTTTTTCGACGATCCGCCCCCGATTCTCCTCGTACCAGGCGATCGTCTTCACGAGCCCCTCTTCCAGCGTCGTCCGCGCCTCGAACCCGAACCACTCGCGCGCTCGTGACACGTCGAGCATCCGGCGCGGTTGACCGTTCGGGCGCGACGTGTCCCACACGATGTCCCCGTCGTATCCGACCGCCTTCGCGATCGTCGCCGCCAGATCCCGCATCGACACCTCGCGCCCCGCGCCGAGGTTCACCGGCTCCTCGCCGTCGTACCGCTCCGCCGCCCGCACGAGCCCCTCGGCCGCGTCCTCCACGTAGAGGAACTCCCGCGTCGGGGAACCGTCGCCCCAGAGCACGACCGACCGCTCCTTCGCGCGACGCGCCTCCACGAACTTCCGGATCATCGCCGGGATCACGTGCGAATCCTCGAGGTCGAAGTTGTCCCGCGGCCCGTAAAGGTTGACCGGGAAGACGACGACAAACTTCGACCCGAACTCTTTCCGGTACGCCTGCGCCATCACGAGCAGCGCCTTCTTGGCAATCCCGTACGGCGCATTCGTCTCCTCCGGATACCCGTTCCAGAGGTCCTCCTCCCGGAACGGCACCGGCGCAAACTTCGGATAGGCACAGATGGTACCGGCGACTACAACCTTGGGCGTCCCCGCGCGCCGCGCCTCTTCGAGGACGTGCAGGCCCATGGCCATGTTGTCGCGGAAGAAGGTGCCGGGGTGGCGGCGGTTCGCGCCGATGCCGCCGACGCGCGCGGCCAGATGCAAGACGAGGTCGGGGCGGTGCGTTTCGAAGAGAGACCGCGTCGCGTGCGCGTCCGTCAGATCGCAGTCGGCCGAGCGGGGGACGACGATCTCACGGGCGCCACGCGCCTTCAGCAGCGCAACGACGTGCGAGCCGAGGAACCCGGCGCCGCCCGTGACGAGGATCTTGGAGTCAGAGAGAGGGAACTTCGGCATGGCAAGCACGACCTTGATGAAGGCGATACCACCCGCACGCGCTCGGCGCAGCCCGTCGATCGAGAAGTAGCGAGGAGCACATGCCGCGCAGAGTCCGCCCCAAGAAGCTCTTCCTCACGATCGGTGAGCGCGTGAAGGCGTTCCGGCTCGCCGCCGGGCTGACCCAGGAGGAGGTGGCCGAAGGCGAGTCGCTCGCCAACAAGGGCCACATCTCCAGCATCGAACACGGGCTCGCGAACCCCACCGTCGAGACGCTGCAGCGCATCGCCGAGGCCCTCGAAGGCCTCGACGTGGAGCTCGTCGACCTGGTCGTCGATCCCGAGGAGAGCCCGCGCCACGCGCTCATCGCGCTCTCGCGCACGCTCTCCGACGAGGTGCTCGCCGAGATCCTGGAGAAGTACGGGCCCGTGCCCGAGCTCGTGCCGCGCAAGAGGGAACGGGCGCACCATCGGGCGAGCGGGGCGCGGCCGAAGGCGCGGTGACTACGTCCGGGAATACCAGTCCACGAATTGGCGGATCCCCTCGCGAATGTCCGTCTTCGGCGCGTAGCCGAGCGCCGCGCGAGCCGCGCCGATGTCCGCGATCGTGTGCTCGACGTCGCCGACGATCGCAGGGCTCCGATGCACACGCGCAGGCTTGCCGAGGGTCTCGGCGAGCAGCGCGACGACCTCGTTCAACGTCGTCGGCGTGCCCCCGGCGCCGAGGTTGTAGACGCGGTAGCCCTCGCCGACCCGATCGATCGCGCGCACCGTGCCGTCGATGACGTCGTCGACGTACGTGTAGTCGCGGCTCGCCTCGCCCGTGCCGTAGAGCTCGATCGTCTCGCCGCGGTCGATGGCGCGGCAGAAGGCATGAATGGCCATCTCGGGTCGCTGCCGCGGGCCGTAGACCGTGAAATAGCGGAGCGAGGTGACGCCGAAGCCGTGCGTGTGCACGAGGGCGCGCAGCACGAGCTCCGCGGCGCGCTTGCTCGCGGCGTACGGGCTCATCGGCTCGTCGGCGCGGTCGTCCTCGGCGAAGGGCAGGCGCTTGCTCGCCCCGTAAACCGAGGAGCTCGACGCGAACACGAAGCGGCGCACGCCCCGCGCGCGGGCGAGCTCGGCGAGGCGTGTGGTGCCCTCGACGTTCACGCGCTGGTAACGCGACGGCGCGGCGAGGCTCGGGCGCACGCCCGCGAGGCCCGCGAGGTGCACGACGACGTCGAAGTCCGTGGATGCGAAGAGGTCCGCGACGGCCGCTTCGTCGAGGAGGTCGGCCTCGACGACGTGGGCGCGGCCGCGGATGCGGGCGAGATTTCGCTCCTTGATCGAGCGCGCGTAGAAGGGATCGAAGCTGTCGAGGCCGACGACGGTGTCGCCTCGATCGAGCAATCGCTCGGCGAGGTGGGATCCGATGAACCCGGCGATGCCGGTCACGAGCAGCTTCATCGCGGGCGCGAGGGTAGCACCCCGATCTCGCCTTGCCTGCACTCCGAGCCCTCGTGCGGGCGGACCGTTCTGCTATCCTCCGCCGCCGTGAGCGCCGTGGACATCACCCAGCCCTCTCCGGGCGAGCCTCCTGCCATCGCCCTGGCCCGAAAGGCGGCCGAGAGCCCGGTGGTCATCCTCCCGCGGGTCTCGCTCGTGGTCCCGGGCCTGAACGAGGCGAAGAGCCTGCCCGAGCTCGCACGGCGCATCCACGAGGCGCTCTCCGGGAAAGAACAGTACGAGCTGATCTTCGTGGACGACGGCAGCACGGACGACTCGTGGGCCGTGATCAAGCGCCTCGCCTCGGAGAACCCGGCCGTGCGGGGCGTTCGCCTGCGGAAGAACTTCGGCAAGGCCCAGGCTCTCACGGCGGGCTTCCGCAAGGCGCGCGGCACGATCTTCGTGACGATGGACGCCGATCTCCAGGACGATCCGGCGGACCTGCCGAACTTCCTCGCCAAGCTGGAGGAGGGTCACGACGTGGTCGTCGGCTGGAAGGTGCAGCGCCTCGATCCGACGAACCGCCTCCTGCTCTCGCGGGTCTTCAACGGCACCGTCGCCCTCGTGACGGGCGTGAAGCTGCACGACATGAACTGCGGCTTCAAGGCGTACCGGAGCGAGGTCATCCGCTCGATCCCGATCTACGGCGACCTGTTCCGGTTCATCCCGGCGCTCGCGGCGTCGCAGGGCTTCCGCGTCACCGAGATCCCGATCAAGCACCACGCCCGCAAGTACGGCTCCTCGCGTTACGGGCTCGAACGTATCCTGCGCGGCTCGTTCGACCTGCTCAGCGTGCTCTTCCTGACGCGTTACCAGAAGCGGCCGATGCACCTCTTCGGCTTCGCGGGCCTGACGCTGGCCGGGATCGGCATGTCGATCGAGCTCTACCTGACGGTGCTCTGGTGCTTCGGGCACAAGATCGGCGACCGGCCGCTGCTTTTGCTCGGGGTGCTCATGATCGTCACGGGCATCCAGCTCTTCTCGATGGGCTTCATCGGCGAGTTTTTGACGTACCAGAGCCAGACGCGTCACCTCGAAGACGAGCCTCCGATCCGCGAGGAAATCCTGTGATCCCCGACGCGTACTTCGACCGGTTCGAGACGCAGAAGTACCGGAGCCGAAACCCGGTCCAGCGGATGCTCATCCGCCGCTTCGCCGCCACGCTGCACTCGATGTTCCTCGAAGCCCTGCCGGCGCGCACGGTGCTCGAGGTGGGCTGCGGCGAAGGGTTTTTGTCGGGCTACCTGTCGGAGAAGCTCGAAGACACGAGCTTCGTCGGCGTCGAGTACAACCCGGACGACGTCACGCGGCTGCGCCGGCACTTCCCGCGGATCGAGGCGCACGTGGGCTCGATCTACGACCTCGGCTTCCTCACGAAGAAGCCCGACGTGATCGTGTGCTGCGAGGTGCTGGAGCACCTCGACGATCCGCGCCGGGCGCTCGCGGAGCTGCGCAAGCTCGGGGCCCGGCGGGCGCTGCTCTCGGTGCCGCACGAGCCGTTCTTCATGCTGTCGAACTTGCTGCGCGGGAAGAACGTGTCCCGCTTCGGCAACGACATCGACCACAAGAACCACTGGGGCCTCGGCTCGTTCCGCGCGTTGCTCGAACCGGACTTCGAGGTGCTGGAGCTACGAACGTCGTACCCGTGGATCCTCGCGCTCGCCGAGCCGCGGGCCTAAAACGGGAAGAAGTCGGGGCAGCCGTCGCCGGGCGCCTCTTCGAGGACCTCGTAGCAGCACTTGCCGTCTTCGAGGATGCCGTCGTCGATGACCGTGAAGGGGTTCGGGTTGTCACGCGCGATGATCTGGGTCGCGCGGTCCTGGGAGGGGCAGACGTTCGGATCGTCGCCCGGCGCGTCGGGCCAAGGAAAGCAGCGGAAGTAGGTGGTGTCGTCGCCGCACCCGGCCGCGAAGGAGGCGGTGACGGACAAGGCGAGCGCGGCCGCCGCGAAGGCCCGGAGGATGTGCCTGGAGGGATGCATCCTCGCATCCTATCCGAGCCCGCACGGCCTCTGACACTGCGCGCATTTCGCGCACCCCACGATCCGAGCCTCCGGCGGCCTGGATCTCCGCTCGTTCGCATGTTGGATCCTGCCTCTCACATCTCGCCCACGTTGACGCGTCGCGCGGCAGGCATCCCCCGACAAACCTTCCGCGTGTCCCGTCGCCCCTGACGCTCGGCTGCGCCCCGGCTGGATGCGCGCGCGGTTTCCACGCTCTGGCCACGCGCTTGCATGGGCAGATCCAGCGCGCGATCCACGTCCACGAACAACGAGGCTCTAGCCCATGGCGCTCGACCTATCGATCTCCCACGGACAACGTACTGCCCTTGGTACCCAGCCCGACACGGGCGGGCCCAGCGAAACCCGTCCCCCATCGACGGACCGTGCGGATGACGTCTCCCCGGTGACGCGAGCGCTGTCGCTGGCGCAAGCGCTGGCCGACGCGCTCGCCGATACCCGCGGCTTCGGGGTCAATGCGGCGGCGCAGCACGAACTGTCGCTCGCGCACTCGCTCGCCTCGCACGTCGTCGACATCCTCGAGAACCTGCCCCCCGATTCGGTCCGGCCGAGGACGCCCGTCCCCGACGCCGAGGAATGATCTTCCCAGCGAGCGGCCGCGTCCCGACGGTCGTTCGGCTCAGGAGGGCGGCCCCGCCTCGATCGCCCGCCGATAGCGCTCCCGCCGCGTCCCATCCTTCAAAATCTCGTACGCCTCGTCGAGCACCTCGATCACGAGGCGCACGTCGCTCTGGAGATCGGCCGTCGCCGCCGTGAGCAGGCGCGAGGGCTCGAAGAAGCGCCGGAGCTCGAGGTAAGCGCGCCGGATTTCGTAACTCGTCGCCCCGCGCCCGATGCCGAGCAGCGCGAAGTAGTCGCCGTCCTCGACGAGCGCGACCCGCGCCCGCACCCGCATGCGGATCGCCTCCTCGTCGAGCGGATCCTCCTGGGGCCTGCGCTCGGCCGAGGAGGGCCGCGCCGGCGTGAGCGCCGCGAGGACCTCCAGGCAAACGAGCGCGTACAAGAGCGGCGTGACGTCGAGCCCCGAGCGAGCCGAGAGCTCGCCCACGGTCGAGCCCGGCGCCTGCCCCACGAGCGCCGCTTCATCCGGGAGGAGCGCGCACTCGGAGAGGAGCGACATGCGCGGGCCGGCGTCGAACCGCGCAGCCGCGCCGCCGAGGCGAGCGAGCGCGGTCTCGGGCGGGATCACGCGCCGGACGATCTCGACGAAGACCTCGGCCCCGGTGGCGCCGCCGAACACGTTGGGCTCGGCGCGCAGGCGGCCCGGCGGCTCGGCTTCGAGCTCCAGGGCGGCCGACTCGACGAGGATCGCCCGGCCGATGATCCACTCGGCATGCGCGCGGAGGACGGGCCAGAGCGCGTCCTGCTGGAGAAATCCGTGCGCGATGAGCGCAGCTCCTGCGTGCCTTCCCGAGGGCGGGAGCTTGCCGGCGAGCCGATGCGCGACGTCACGCTCGAGGTCGCCGCGGGCCGCGAGGAAGGAGAGGAGCGCCTCGTCGGCGAGGCCCGATCCCGCCGTGACCACGTCGCCGTCCTGCAAGACCACGCGGCGCACGGAGCCGCCTTCATGAATCGCGAGCGAGCCTGTGGCGCGGCTGGCGATGGCGCGAGCGAGGGCGCGCGGCGCGTCGCCGGGGCCGAGCACCGTCGGCTGCGGGCCACGCGGGCCCTGCGAGGCATGCGCGGGCTGCGCGGACGGAACGGGCGCCGGCGGCGGCGGCACGGGCGGGGCGAGGCGCACCGAAGGCGGCGGGGCGTCCGAGGTGCGACCGAGGACGCTCGGGGCCGTGGGCGGAGACAACATGTTCGGGGGCGCGGCTCCGCTCGCCGGAGCGTACCCCGCGAGCGTGGACGAGAGGCGCGGCATGCCGCTCGGGACCGTCCATCGAGCCGGGAAGACCGTCGGCGGCGCGACGTCGATCACGGGCTCGATCACGGGCGGCGGCGGACGCGGCGGCGTGGGCGCGGACGCGGGCCGCGGCTCGACCGAGCGGGTCGCCGTGGTCATCTCCGTCGGCCGGACCGGCGTGCCCGCATCGTCCGCGATGCGACTTCCGCGTGGCTCCCAGGCCGTCGCGGGGGCCTCCGAGGAGACGCCGCGGATCTCCGGCGAACGTGGCGTCGATCCCCCGGGCGCGGTCTTCCCGAGCGGCTCGCTCGGCTTCGGCGTCGCCGGCATGTCGAGCACGAGGTCGCCCACGCTCGGCGGCTCGATGGCTACGGCCCCGGACACCGGCGGGTTCGGCGCGGTCGTGTTCCCTTCGGCCAGGGCAAACGAGCCCGTCGTGATGCTCAGCGCGTTTGGCCCCGTGCCTGGATCGATTCCGCCCGTGTTGCCGAGGTCCGACTGGGAGCTGTCCGCCTCGGCGTCGAGCGGCTCGTCGAGGATGGCGAGGAACTCGTCGCCGAGGACGAGGTCCACCTCTTCCTCGGCGGCCGCGGCCTGCGGAGGTGTGGACGACGAAGGCGTCTCCGAGAGCACGCGTTGCTCGGCGGCGGCGAGCATGTTCATGAGCTCCGGCGAGAGCTGCATGGGGTGCGCGGGCAGGAGCGTCGGCGGCGACTGCCCGTCGCTCTCGTCGGGTGGAAAGATCGACACGCCCATCTCGGCGATCTCGGGCGCGCCGGGGAACGCGGACTGGAAGGCCGGCGGGAACGCGCCGGTGCCGTCGTCGAGCAGGCCCGGAGGCACGGTCTCGCCTGGGCGGATCGCGTGGGCGCCGCGGTCGTCGACGATCGAGTCGTCGAGCGGCGCCGGGTCGGCGAGCGCGGCGATCTGGGCGACGATGGCGTGGATGTCGAGCGGCCGCGCGAAGGAGCGACCTGCGGCGGAGTGCGCGCCGATCTCGGCGGCGCGCATGCGGCTCCCCAGACAAACGAGCTCGGCGTCTTCCCCGCCGGGCAGCTCGCGCAGCCGCTCGATGGCGTCACGCGCGCCTGGCTGATCGATGTCGACGAGCAGGACCCGCGGCGACTCGTCGAGCACGCGCGCTTCGAGCCGCTCGATCGGCGCGAAGGCCACGGCGAAGCCTTGCGCGCGCAGCGCCGACGCGATCGTTTGCCCTTCCGCGGAGGCATCCGCGATCAGGATCACGTCGCGACGCGGCGTGTTCGGGGCTTCCTCCATCGCGGGCACGGCGTGATCCTTCGACCCGGGGCACCAGGCTGTCAACGCGTGGCCCTGGGGTCTTCCCCTTCCTACGTCCAAGGCGGCGTTCGTTCCAACATTTGGACCGACCCGCTCAGTGTATCCGGTGATAAGACGAAAGGCGCATGTCCGCCTTCGGCACCCCCCGAGAGCTCGCGCTGGTGGCCTTCCTGGTCGGGCTCGTGGTCATCCACTCGGTCGTCCCTCGGATCGGCGAGGCCATCGGCGGCTACTTCGAGCGCAAAAACAAGGGGACAGGCCCGTCGAAGGAAGCCGGCTGAAGCCCCGATCACCTCCAGCCCTCGCATTCTGCATTTGCAGAACGTAGCGTCCGGGCATCGAGGACGCCGCGCGCGCGGTCTCGTGAAAAACGTGGTAGGGCTCGGCCCGTGCAGACGCGCACGCGCAACGCCCTCGTGTTCGCGGCCGCCGCGGCGGTGGTCGTCGCGGCCGTCGTCTGGGTCTGGCAAAAACGCGAGATGGCGCGCCCGCTGCCCGGGACGCTCGACGCCATCCCCGAAGGCGCGCTCCTCGTCGCCACGGCCGACCTCGGCGCCCTGCGGCGCTCGGACGCCTTCGCCCCCCTGCTCTCCGAGACCCGCGAGATCCCCGGCCTCGGCAAGGTGCGCGACGTCTGCGGCTTCGACCCGATGGCCGGCCTCACGGAGCTCGGCGTGGCCGTGCCCGCGAACGGCGGCGACGGCGACTTCGGCCTCGTCGCCTCGGGCGCGATCGACCCGGACGCCCTGCTCGCCTGCGCGAGCAAGGTCATCGAGGCGCGCGGCGGCCGCTCCGTGGTGAACCCGATCGGCGCGTTCCGCACGGTGCGCGACGCGCGCCAGTCGACGAGCGGCGCGGAGATCGCCGTGCGCGAGGGCGGGCCCATCCTGCTCGGCGCGGGCAGCTACCTGCGATCGATGATCGACGCGGCGGAGGGGCGCGTACCTTCCGCGCGGTCCGACGGGGACCACACGAAGCTCGCATCGGAAGCGGGGCCGGGCGCGCTGCGCGTGACGGTCGTGCTCACGCCGGAGCAGCGGCGCACGCTGCTCGAAGAGATCGCGCTGAGCGGGGCGCAGAGCTCGCCGGCCGCGTCGATCGTGGGCTTGGGGCTCTCGGTTTCGATCGGCGAACGCGTGGGTTTGTCGGGGGTCGTGGCCTGCGACGCGCCGGCCCCGTGTGCCGACCTGGCGAACATTTTCGATGGGAAACGCGCCGCGCAGGCGGACGACACGCTCGCGCGCCTGATGGGCCTCGGGCCGATCCTCGAGCGCCTGCGGATCGGCGCGGAGGGCCCGCGCATCTCGGCGCGCGTGGACATGTCGACGGACGAGGCGACCGAGCTCGTGACGCGCGTGATCGCCTTGCGCGCCGCGGCAGGGCGGCAACGAGGCCCGGCCGAGCAAGACCAACCGCCCCCGCAGCCGCCGAAGGCCCCACCGGCCTCGTCCGAAGGTCCGCCCCCGGAGAAGACGGCGCCGAAGCCGCGCTGAATCTTACGGCAGCGTTCGTCTTTCGAGTGGAACGAACGGCGGGCCACTCGATTAGACTGGCGCCGCCATGTCCACGCCGAACGACACCATCCCTTCCCGGCTCTTCAAGCAAGCCGAACGCAGGCCTGATGCGCCTGCCCATCACATCAAATCGGGCGGCGTCTACCGGCCGAAGAGCTACCGGGAGCTCGCGGACGAGGTCAAACGCCTCGGCAAGTCGATGATCGCGCTCGGCCAGAAGCCGGGCTTCACCGTGTGCATCCTCGGCTTCAACCGATCCGAGTGGGTCGCCTTCGACGTCGCGGCCATGGCCGCAGGCGGCGCGCCCGCGGGCATCTACACCACGTGTTCGCCCGAGGAGGTCGCGTACATCGTCCACCACGCCGAGAGCGAGATCGTCCTCGTCGAGAACGCTCACCAGTGGGCGAAGATCGAGAAGATGCTCGGCGAGCTGCCGCGCCTCAAGCACGTCGTCACGATGCGAGGGGTGCCGCACATCGATCACCCGCTCGTCGTCTCGTACGAGGCGTTCCTCGACAAGGGGAAGGACGTTTCCGACGAGGACTTTTTCGCGCGGCTCGCGGCGCTCGAGCCGCAGGGACTCGCGACGTTGATTTACACGTCGGGCACGACGGGCCCGCCGAAGGGCGTGATGCTCTCGCACCAGAACCTCGCGTGGACCTCGGACACGGCGCAGAGGCTCGTGGGCGGCACGGCGCAGGACTGCGTGCTCTCGTACTTGCCGCTCTCGCACATCGCCGAGCAGGTCTTCACCATCCACGGCTGCATCACGATGGGCGGCTCGGCCTACTTCGCCGAGAGCATCGAGAAGGTCTCGGACAACCTCAAGGAAGTGCAGCCGACGCTCTTCTTCGGCGTCCCGCGCATCTGGGAGAAGTTCCACGCGGGCGTCCAGGGCAAACTCAAGGAAGCGAAGGGCGCGAAGAAGGCGCTCGTCGCGTGGGCGATGGACATCGCGCGCGAGGCGACGGCGGTGAAGATGCGCGGCGGGCAGCCCGAGGGCGCGCTCGGTCTCCAGTACAAGCTCGCGCAGAAGCTCGTGTTCACGAAGCTGAAGACCGCCCTCGGCCTCTCTCGCGTACGCGCGTGCGTGTGCGGCGCCGCGCCCGTGTCCAAGGAGATCCTCGAGTTCTTCGCGGGCCTCGACCTCATCGTCTCCGAGGTCTACGGCCAGAGCGAGGACACGGGCCCGACCACGTTCAACCTGCCGAACAACACGAAGCTCGGCACCGTGGGCACGAAGCTCGACGGCCTGGAGGTCAAAATCGCCGAGGACGGCGAGATCCTGGTGAAGGGCCCGAACGTGTTCCTCGGCTACTACAAGGAGCCACAAGCGACGGCCGACACGCTCGTCGACGGCTGGCTGCACTCGGGAGATCTCGGTCAGTTCGACAAGGACGGCTTCCTGTCGATCACGGGCCGCAAGAAGGAGATCATCATCACGGCCGGCGGCAAGAACATCGCCCCGAAGAACATCGAGGCGGCCCTGAAGAACCACCCGCCCATCGCCGAGGCCGTGGTCATCGGTGATCGGCGCAAGTACCTCACCGCGCTCGTGGTCATCGATCCGGCCGCCGCCGGCGAGCTCGCGGGGGCCCCCGGGGCGGATCCGGCGAAGCTCGCGGGCGACCCCGCGGTGGTGGCTGCGGTCCAGAAAGCGGTCGACAGTGTGAATTCCACGCTCGCTCGCGTGGAGACCGTGAAGAAATTTCACATCCTCGACCGCCCCTTCACGATCGAAAACGGCGAGCTGACGCCCACGCTGAAGCTCAAGCGCCGCGTGGTCTACGATCGTTACGCCCGCGAGATCGACCGTATGTACGAAGGCGCGCAGGACGCCTGACATCAAAGGCAAGCCCCCCAGGAGCCTCCGCTCCGTGCTAACGGAGCGTGCGCCATGCACGCCGTCACCTTCGACTTCGGACAAACCCTCGCCTCCCTCGACGCGGGCCTCACGGCCACGCGCCTCGCCGAGAGGAGCCTATCGTTCGACCCCCAACGAATCGAGGTCGCCCTCCCGGACGCATGGCGCGTCTACGATGACGCCATCCACCGCGGCCTCGGCGGTCACCCCTGGAAGATCTTCATGCGCGCGCTGCTCGAACGCGCGGCCTCGTCGCCGCTCGACGAGGAGGCGCTCGCAGGCGCGGTGGACTTCCTCTGGTCCGAGCAGCCGCGGAAAAACCTGTGGCGGCGCCCGATCCCCGGGATGCTGGAGCTCGCGGAAGATCTCTCCGACGCGGGCGTGCCCGTGGGCATCGTCTCGAACTCGGAGGGGCGGCTCGCCGAGCTCGTCGCGGAGCTCGGCTGGGACGATCGGTTCCTCGTGATCGCCGACAGCGGCCGGCTCGGCATGGACAAACCCGGCCGCGCGATCTTCGGCTGGACCGCCGAGCGGCTCGGCCGGCCGCTCGATCGCATCGTGCACATCGGCGACTCGCTCGCCGCCGACGTGGAGGGCGCGCTCGGCGCGGGGATGAGCGCGGTGTGGTTCGGCGGGGATCCGAAGCGCGCGCTCGGCGCGCGGGCGCGGGTCGCGAAGGACGCGGGTGAGGTGCGCAGGGCGCTCGTCGAGTTCGGCGTCGCGGCCGCGGCCGAGCGCGTGCCTACTCGAGCTTCGCTCCGGCCTGGATCCAAGCCGCGATCGACTTGATCTCGGCGTCCGTCAGCGGCTCGCCCGAGAGCGGCATGAGGCTCGTCATGTCCGCGCGCCCTTCGCAGTGCGGATCCACCTTGCAGAGCAGGTAACTCGCCGCCGGTTGTCCCGGCACCACGCGCTGCGCGCCCGTCTGCACGCTCGGCGCGTTGATCACGTTCGCGAGGAACGTCCCCGCGTTCGGCGACAGATCCAGATCCCCCGCCTTGTCCGTGCTGTCGTGGCACTTCGAGGTCGCGCAGCGCGAGCCCATGAGCGTGCGCACGCTCCCCCACGTGCCGGCCGTGTTCGGATCGGGCGCGTCGGGGTCGGGGGGGCAGTTGCCGTAGTCGATCGGGTCGAGGATCGACAGGTCACCGGGCTTCGTCTCCGGCTTCATGCCGCGAATCCAGCACCACACCGCGCGCGTCGAGAGCGCGGTCCACGAGCGCTGAAGGAGCGGCATGCGCGGGCCGAGCTCGTCCGAGAGCAGCCGCTTGTAGAGGTAGCTCCGCCCCGGATCGCCCGGCGCGACGAGCGACCACGGCGTCGCCGAGGGATGCGCGTTCCCGTTGCCGTTCGCGTCGCCGACGCGCACCCGATCGAGATCGGTCACGCGCACGTCGAGAAAACCTTTCAGCGCCGGCGGTGACGCGGCGAGGTTCACGATCACGCTCGTCGGCGAGCCTCCCGCCGTGAACGACGCGCCGTCGAGGGGCACGCTGAGCACCTCGGCGCCTGCGTCGTCGAGCCTGCGGACACGCGCGCCGTTCGCGTCGAGCGACGGCGGCGCCGAGGCGAGCCGCAGCTCCACGTTCGCCGGCGGGAACGGCGCGTTCTTGTCGATCACGACCTGCAAAATCTCCCGCTCTTGCCCGCCGATCACGAGTTTGTCCCCGGGGCGCTCGCACTCGTCGGGCACGAGGCTCGGCTCGGCCGCCGTGATCAGGCAGGGCGCGTTCACGAGCGCGAGCATGTCCTTCACGCCGCCGAGCTCGGGGTACTGCCGCGACGAATGGCACACGCCCTGGTTGAGCGAGCACGTCTGCGCGACGCCGAGCGCGTGCAGCGACGCGATGTTCGGGTAGATCGCCTCCGCCGGATCGTCGCTGCCGCCGACGCCGCCGCCGCTTCCACCGCTGCCGCCCGCGCCGCCGCTGCCGCCCGCGCCCGCGCCGCCGTTTCCGTTTCCGCCCGCGCCGCCGGTGAGGTCGACGTCCTCGTCGCTGCCGCACCCGACCGTCATCACCAGGGCGATCGAGAGTGCCCCGATCGCCCTGGTTGCCCGCGACAAACCCATCCCGGTCGTCCTTTCAACGTTTGGGGCGGCGCTCGGACGAGCCGAGCGACGCCCCAAACCCTTCCGTCACTGCTTCTTCGCGGTGATGGTACCCGGACCGCAGGTGATCGTGTACGGCGCGCCGATCTGCCCCGCGATGGACGAGACGTATCCGCACGTACCCTCGTACGAGATCTCCGGCGGCGTCAGCTTCGGCACGTCGGTCGCGTCCTTCGAGACGACACCGCCGAGCATGAACTGCGGCGCCGCGACGAGGACGCCGCAGAACGAGCGCAGCTTCGCGTCGAGGCCCGCGATGTTCGTGTCGTCGAGGCTCGTCTTCAGGAGCGCCTCGATCTGCGGCTTCTCCGTCACCGGCTCGACCCACGGCTCGCCGACGAGGCGATCCTTCAGCGCGATCACCGCGTCACCGACGGTCGAGCCCGGCGTCGTCTGGGCCCTCGACACGATCTTCGAGATGAAGTCGCTCCCGCCGAGCGCCTTGCACGCGCCGTACGACGCTTCCCACGAGAGCCTTCCCTGGAAGTCGAGCCCGCGGAAGCCCGGCTCCGCGTCCTTCAACGCGAAGCCGATGGCGAGCTGGAAGGCCTCTTCATCTTCGCTCTGCGGATACTCGCTGTAGCTCGGCCACTCCATGGCGCGATGCAGGCTGCGGCGCAGCGGGCGCGACGAGATCGCGAAGATGCCGTCGGCGGGGCTGTTGCCGCGCCGGCCGATGTCCTTGTCCGCGATCGTCCACGGATCGAAGACACGCGGCACCTCGTAGGCCGCGCTCCCGCAGCCCTCTTCCGGCGCCTTCAGGTTGAAGGCCGGGTGCGCGAGGATGTCGATGAGCAGCTCGCGCAGCGAGAAGTGCGACGCGACGAACTTCTCCGTGAGGCCCATCAAGATGTCGCGTTGCACCTCGGTGCGCGGGAAGTAGTTCGCGATCGTCAGCCGCGTGCCCATCACCTCGGACCACACGACGTCGACGATGTTCTGCGCGACCATGTACGCGAACGCCTCGTCCGGATCGGCGAGCTCGCCGCCGGGCAGACGCACGAGCCCGTGCGCCGCGAGACGATCGACGCCACGCTTGAGCGCGCGTTCGAGGTCCCACACGCTCGCGCGGCGGCCCTTGTTCGGCGCTTCGGGCGTCGAGCGGATCGAGCCGAAGTACGTGTCGACGCCGAGCGGATCGTCCTCCGTCGGCACGCGGAAGCTGCCGCACGCGTTGCCGCTCCAGCCGTAGGGCGGTGTCCCGCCGCCGTCGGCGACGCCCCAGTAGCGCAGCATCGACAGCGCGCGCATCTCGTCCGTGCCCTTCGTCTCCTGCTCCTCCTCGGGGTGCACGCCGGCCGAGTTTCCGTAGAGCGCGACCTCGAAGAGACCCGGCACGGGCCACGCCCGGTTCAGCGCCGGATCGTCGCTGTACGTCACGGAGAACTCGCTGTTGTGGCAGGTCAGACAAACCCGATCGCGATGGATGTAGGCGCGCTCGAAGATCGCGCCGAAGTTCTGCCGACGCGCGCGCTCCATCTCGTACTCGCCCACGTTCGCGCCCGAGTACGGCTGCGACATCATCGCGAAGAGGTTCGCGCGGTAGACGGGCGAGAGGTCGTCGAGCTCGATCGACGACGAGAGGAGCTGGTTCATCGTGAACCCGGGGCTCGGCGGGTTCTTCGTGTTCGCGTCGTTGTCGCGCACCCACGCGGCCAGGGTTCCGTTGTCGAACGCCGCGGCCGGCGGCGAGCCGTAGCACTGCTGCAGCGACTTCGTCTCGATGCGGTTCACGCGCAGCGTGTCCATGAAGAAGTCGCTCCACCGCTGCCGGAACGCGTCCTCGCGCATGAGCGCGCGGGCCACGATTTTCCGCGCGTTCACGAGGTCGTCGCCGTAGGGCGGCAGCGCGCCGCCGAGCTCGCCGAACTTGCCGGCGGCCTCCAGGTCCGCCTTGCGGATCGCCGTGATCGCGTCGGTGTACGCGTTCACCTCGGCCTGGCCCCACGGCTTGCGACCGCTCACCGCGACGATCGCGCGGCGCACCCACGCTTGATCACTCGCCTGGCATTCGGTCCACACGTGCTCGGGCGTGTGCGGCGTCGGGTCTCCACCCTCACCGCCGCTTCCGCCTGCGCCGGCGTCACCGCCTGCGCCACCGCTGCCGCCGCTGCCGCCGCTTCCGCCGACGCCGGGACCTGACGGCTCGGGCGGGTTCGTCCCGCCGCCGCTGCATGCGGGCGCTACGGCCATCGCGGCCGCGCACGTGATCGCCAGGGTGAGCGTCGAGAGCCCAGAGAAACGCCTGGTCTTCATGCCACCACCCCCAGTTGCCGCTGCTGCACGAGCTTCGCGGCCTCGATCTCCGTCGTCGCGCCCGGCACGTCGGAGACGTTGAAGCTCTCCTGCGCGAAGGGCCAGATACCCAGCGAAAGCAGCGCCGCCATGCGGTTCTCCTGCGGCGTCGACGCGATCGTCGCGCGCCCGTCCTCTCCGCACGCGCCGAACACGCCCTTGCCCGAGGGCCGCACCGGACCGCCGATGAACACCACCGGGAAGCCGTACGGCCAGTGATTTCGGCCTCCGCTGCCTTGCTTGTACGGCGTTCGCCCGAACTCCGTGGTCAGCACGATCAGCGTCTTGTCGAGGTCGAGCTTCGCCGGGTTGTTCTCGCCCGGCGCGTTCACCACCGACAGGAGCTGCCGCAGCGTGTGCGACAGGTTCCGCGCCTGCGTGAACGAGTTCTCGCCGTGCGTGTCGTACCCGCCGCCGCCGTCGGCCGTGAGCAGCCCTGTGTCGACGATGCACACGTACTTCGCGGGCACGGTCGGGTGCCGGAGCAGGTGCGCCGCGAGCTTCAGGTTCATCGTCATCGCGTCGGTGTTCGCGAAGTCGCCGCAGTTCGATCCGCTGACCTTGTTGAAGAACTGCGGCTCGAGCACGCCCGAGATCGCCTGCGCGTTGGCGATGGAGCTCGACGCGGCTTCGAGCTCGCCGAGGCGCGGCGCGCGCAGCGGATTGCCTTGTCCCCGGAAGCGCAGCCGCTCGTGGTACCGATCGATGTAGCCCTGCATCAGCGCGTCGTACTGCGCTCGGTTCTGCCCCACGGTCCCGCGGGCGAGCAGGCTCGTGAGGTCACCTGCTGCGTCGACCTTGATGGCGAGCGGGCGCGCTGCGCCGGGGTGCATTCCGATCGACACGACGCTGCGGATGTTGTCCGTCGGCAGCCCGTTCGCGCCGTTCGACATCAGCGCGTACGAGTAAGGCGCGCGACCCGGCTGGTTGAACCGTTCGAGGAAGTAACGCTGCACGTGCGCGCCGAGCCCCGAAAACGCCGGATGCCCGAGCCCGCGGCCGCCGAGCATCATCGGGATCGCGCCCTCGTGCGGCTCGAGGTCGTGCGCCGAGATGGAAACGCGCGTCCTCTCCATCACGTCGGGCCGTTCACGCAGGGGCATCACGAAGGGCCCGAGGTGCACCGTTTGGCCCATCGAGTCGGCTGCGAAGGGCTCGGTGAGCGGGCCCTGGAACGCACACTGATCCACGGCCGCCTGCACCTGACCGGAGTTCAGGTACGCGTACCACTGCGTCCCGCTCGCCTCTCCGAGCGAGGGAACGCAGTAAAACGACTCGTACTGGCTCACGCCGCCGTAAAGAAAGATCTCGAGGATGTTTTCGGCCTGCAGCTCGAGCGGCAGCATGGCGCCCTCGGCTTCCTTGGGAACCTCTCCGAACGCACGCGCTTGCCGCATGCCCCAGAGCGATACGCCCAGGCCGCTGGCCGCCGTCGCGGCGACGAGCCCTGCGCCCTTGAGAAAATCGCGACGCTTCACGTAAGCCTCCAAGTCATCGTGCCGGGACGAACCATGCCGCCCGGCACGCGTCTTACGTTCTCTCGCGCGGATCGGGTGGTCAATCAAGTTTTCAACGTCGAGCAGGGACGGTCGCGAAAACGGCTCAATTTGTGCCGAAACGTTACGCGTACGCCACCACGCATTCCGATGGGAACGTGAAATGCCACGCCCATTGAAGGTGCAAGGAGGCGATGATACGCGCCGCGGCATCCGGGAGAGGGATAACGAGTCCAGGACGACAACGTGCTCCGGCGCGGCGAGAGCGTGCTCGGCGGTCGCGGACGGCGCCGGTTCGTGGAAAATCGCGACCGACGGGAAGGGTTTGCATTGGCCATTCCTGGGGTCGCCTTGACGCACCCCGGCGTGCCTCCTAGCATCCGCGCCGATGCTCCGCGCCTTTTGGCCCTCGTCCCTCGCCCTCCTGCTCGTCGGCTGCGCCGGCGCCACGCCGCCGGCCGACGCGCCGCCGAACCCGGAGGCGAAAGCCCCGCCCGCCGAGGCGCCCCCCGCGCCCGAGGCCAAGGCCGAGCCCGCAAACAAGGAAACGAACGTGATCGGCGCGCTCGACGCCCCGGCGGGGAAGCTCGAGCCGGCCGAAATCCAGAAGGTCATCCGCGGCAACTTCAAAGCGCTCCGGGCTTGCTACGAGGCAGGCCTGCAAAAGAACCCGAACCTCGAAGGCCGCATCGCAGCCAAGTTCGTCATCGGCAAGGACGGCAAAGTCGCCTCCATCGGCGAGGAAACGCCGGCGACCCTGCCCGATCCGGACGTCGTCAAATGCGTCCTCGCGGCCGTCGAGACGTTGACGTTCCCCGCGCCCGAAGGCGGCGTGGTCAAGGTCGTCTATCCGCTCATGTTCTCCCCGGGCACCGGCGATGCAATGAGCAATTGCAAGAAGAGCGCCGAGGAGAAAGACGGCATTCGCACGGTCTCGATCGTCTGCGACAAGCAAACGCTCAAGGTCACGGACATGCCCGTGCGCGCCGTGGACGAGAAATTCGCCGACGCGATCCTGACCGGATTCGAGCAGCAATCGCCGAAGATGCGCAGGACGCGCGGCAAGCCGACGATCGCCGAAAAACCCGGATGGTCCACGGTCGTCGACGGACAAACCTGGGTCTCGACGTTGCTCGTCACCGAGGTGACCCCGGGCCGCGCGCTCGTCGTCTCCTGCCTCGACGAGACCGGCGGGGCGAGCTCCGGCCGGTGCGATACGCTGGTCGAGTTCATCGTCAAGCGCGAGGCCGCCGCGTCCGCCGCGCCCACGCCGTCCCCCTCCCCCACGCCCAAGCGTCCGCTGCCCACGGGCACGGCCACCGGCGGCGGCTTCTGACGTTTTTCCAGGGCTTGTCGTCTCGGGCTTGCCCCTGTATGCTCCGAGGCCATGTCCGCGCCGATCCGCGCTTCGCGCCGCCTGTTCTTTCTCGGCATCGCGGCCCTCGCCGTCGCTGCCGGCTGCAACCTGAAGACGCGTGGACCTGCGCTTCCGACCTCGGCCCCGGCGCCCGCATTCTCGCTCCCGTCACACACGGGCGAGACCGTCACCCTGGCGAGCCTCACCCAGAAAGGCCCCGCGGTCGTGGTGTTTTACCGCGGCCACTGGTGACCGTACTGTCGTAGCCAGCTCGGGGAGCTGGCAAGAATGAATGACCGATTCCGCAGGCTCGGCGTGGGCCTCGCGGCGATCAGCGTCGATACCGAGGAGGAATCGCGCGCGCTCGCCGAAAAACTCGACGTGCATTACCCGCTCTTGCGGGACGACGGCTTGAAGACCGCGCTCGCGTACGGCGTCGCCATGCAGGGCCAGGACATCGCGGTCCCTTCGACCTTCGTCATCCTGCCGGATGGTAGGATCTTCTTCCGGCAGATCGGCGAGAGCATGGCCGACCGACCGAGCACCGCCGAGCTGCTCGATATCGTCGACCGCGCGCTCGCCGAATCACGACGCGATTGAGCCGCCGCGCCTCCGCGCTCGAAACGCCGCGAGCACGCCGAGCAGGAACACGAAACCCGCGGCGCCCTCCTCGCCTCGCACCGCGCACCCGCCGCAGCCGCTCGGCGCATGCGCGGGCGCGACCGGCGTGGTCTCGGCGGGATCGGCGGTCGCGCTCGTCGGAGGCGTCTCGTCCCGGGGCGGGGTCGGCGTGAGGCCAGGCGGAAAGGGCCGCTTTCCATCGGCCGGGTAATCGACCGACACGCGCTTGCCGTCGTCCATGAAGTAGACGACCTTCGCGAGCTTGGCGACGAACACGCCGGCTTCGAGCTTCTCGACCCGGGCGACGTCGTGCATGCCCTTCACGGGCCAGCGGTCGGGCACGAAATGCTCCGGCCGGATCGTGAGCCCTGACGAAATGAGCCCCTTTCCCTCCGCGAAAAACGCTTCGAGGGCCGCACCCTCGAGCTTGCGCAGCGAAGACGCCTCGAAATCGGACTTTTTCATCGCATACACGACGGGCTGGACATACTTCCCCACCATCAGCGGCAACCCGCCGAGCACGCCGAGCTCGGGCATGGGCGCGCCGAAAGACGTCGTGTACGGGTGCGCAAGGAACACGTAGTCGGGGAACTGCGAGGCATTCTCCAGCTCGAACGTGTAGTCGACGCGCTTCTCCCCGGGGTTGATGAGGTCGGCCCGCGCCTCGCGGGAGATGAGGAGCCCAAGCGTTGCCAGAAAAAGAAGGGCGATACGTCGTGTCGTCACGGATGGGTGCTCTCCTCGGCCCATCCTACACGAAGGCCCCGCCACGTCCCCGGCCGAAAACTTGTCCCACGCCCCGCGTCCGTGAGACCCCCCTCCCCATCATGACGATCCCCCGCTCGCAGGCCGAGCTCGTCACGCTGCGCAAGCTCGCCCAGGATCTGGCCGCTGCGCGCAAGGAGCGCCCGACGAGCGTTCACCTCCTCGCCGCCATCGCTTCGCGTGATGGCCAGGCCGGCGAGCTGCTCCGCGAGCGGCGCCTCGAAGCGGATGCGCTCCTCAAGGCAGGTCGATCCTTCGACGAGGACACGCCCGATCCCCTCGCCCGCGCCGCCGTCGCGGCCCGCGAGCTCGGCAAACGCGCGCCTCTCGGCGAGCCGAACGCCCTGCACCTGCTCCTCGCCCTGCTCGCGGACCGCAGCTCCGCCGCCCACCGCGCCCTCGTGCAGGCCGGCGTGGATACGGGAAGGCTGCGCACGGCGGCCATGCAGCTCTCGCTCGGGGTCGTCGCGGCCCGGCGCATGACGCAAACGGCGGGCGGAAAGGCCACGGAGGCCGAGCCCCGGCCGGCGCCGCGTACGCCGACGCGGATCGACCTCGACAAACCCGCGCCGATGCCCCCGAAGCGGCCGACGGGCACGGGCGTGACGGTCCCGTTGTTCCCGCCGCCGGGTCGGCTCGGCCAGGAGCAACGTCCGCCCACGAAGACGCAAACGGTGCCGCAGGCGGCCACGCCCTCGCCGCCCCCGCCGCAGGCCATCACGACCGCGACGCCGATCCCGCTCCCCGCGCCTGCGCCCGCGAAGCCGGCCGAGAAGGACCGAAAAACCAAGGCGCGGGAAAACCCTGCCGCCGCCGGGCCCACGATCCCGGAAGGGCATCCGCTCGCGCTCGATCGGGCGAAGACGCCTGCGCTCGCGGCGCTCGGGAAAAACCTCACGCTCGCGGCTTGCCTCGGGGAAATCGATCCGGTGATCGGCCGCGACGCCGAGGTCGACGCGGCGCTCGACATCCTGGCCAAGAAAAACCAGAATAGCTGCCTGCTCGTCGGTCCGGCCGGCGTCGGAAAAACCTCGGTCGCGCGGGGCATCGCCGAGCGCCTCGCCCGCGAGGCCGATCGGGATCCGTCCGCGGCGCGGCTCTTCGTCGAGGTCGCGGTCTCCGAGCTCGTCGCCGGCACCGGCACGCGCGGCGCGCTCGCCGAGCGCATGAACGCCATTTTGCGAGAGATTCGCGAGGAGGGGCGCGCCGTCATCCTCTTCGTCGACGAGATCCACGAGCTCTTCTCCGGCGGCCTCGACGAGGCCACGGCCGAGATCAAGCTCGCCCTCGCCCGCGGCGACCTCCGCCTCGTCGGCGCCACGACGCCCGAGGAGCACCGGCGCACCTTCGAGCCCGACCCCGCCCTCGCGCGGCGCTTCTCCGTCGTCGAAATCGAGGAGCCGGACGAGGAATCGGCCTTCCTCCTCTGCAAACAGGTTTGTCAGGGCCTCGGCGCCCACCACGGGCTCGGATACACGGACGAATCGATCGCCTCCGCGGTCTCCTGGTCCGTACGTTATCTGCCGGGCCGCGCCTTGCCCGACAAGGCGATCGGCATCCTCGACCTCGCGGGCGCCCGCGCCCGCAGGCGCGCCGGAGCCGGAAAACTCCCGCCGGTCGGCCCGCCCGAGGTCGCCGAGGTCCTCGCGAGCCTCGCGGACATCCCCGAGGAGCGGCTGCTCGAGACCGATCGGGAGCGAATGCTCAATTTGGAAAAACTGCTCGCCGATCGGGTCGTCGGCCACACGGCGCCGCTCGCCCGCATTGCGAGGGTCCTCCGCCGCAATGCCGCGGGCATTCGCGCGGATCGGCCGCTCGGCACGTTCCTCCTGCTCGGCCCGACGGGCGTCGGCAAGACGGAGACCGCAAAGGCCATCGCCGAGGCGCTCTTCCATTCGGCCGACGCGATGACGCGGCTCGACCTCTCCGAGTACAGCGAGGCGCACGCGACGGCCCGGCTCATCGGCGCGCCGCCCGGGTACGTCGGGCACGAGGCCGGCGGTCAGCTCACGGAGGCCGTGCGCCGCCGCGCCTACCAGGTGATCTTGCTCGACGAGATCGAAAAAGCGCACCGCGACGTGCTCGAAACTTTCCTCCAGGTCTTCGACGAGGGCCGCATGACCGACGGCCGCGGCCGGCGGGTCGATTTCACGAACACGGTCATCGTGATGACCTCGAACCTCGGCGCGGCCGAGGCCGGGGCCCTGAAGAGCGAACGTTCGGTCGGGTTTTCCCGCGGCGCGACGCAGGTTTCACCGGACAAGCTCGAATCCACGATGCTCGCCGCCGCGCGCGGAGCCCTGCCGCCGGAGCTCTACAACCGCATCGACGAGGTGCTCGTCTTCGGCCCGCTCGGCAAGGCCGAGGTGAAGGAGGTCGCGCGGAGGTTGCTCGCGGGGCTCGGCCGCGGGCTCGAAGAAAAGGGCATCCGGCTCGACGTGGAGCCGGCCGTGCTCGACGTGCTCATCGCCGAGGGAGGCTTCGACGAAGGGCTCGGCGCGCGCCCGATGAAGCGCGCGATCATGCGCCACGTCGAGGCGCCGATCGCCGAGATGATCCTGCGCGGCGAGCTGCCTTCGGGCGCGGTCGCGCTGCTCTCGGTCGATCGAGGGCAGATCATCGTCGACGCCGTGGACGAGGCCGCCGCGGAGCTCGCGACGGGCGCTTGAGAAGCACGAAAGCCCTTCTCCCGCCGGGGAGAAGGGCTTTCCTGAGAAATTCGTTCGAAGACGAACGAATCGCCCCGCCGCTACACCCCGACGTCCTCGGACACCGGCAGCGACAACGGCGCCGTCGACGGGCTCGACGAAGCTTCCGGCCGCGGCGGCCGCTGGCGGCGTTCGCCGCGGCTCATCGCGCGGTCTTGACCTTCGTCCTTCGAGGCCTGCGCCTTCTTGTCCTTGTCGCCTTCGCCGGGCTTCTTGCGCAGGCTGATGCGGTCGGCCTCGCGCATGTTGAGGCAGGCGCGCAGGCCGTCCTTCAGCGTGCGGAGCGTCATGAGCCCGCCGAGGTGCACGCCGATCTCCACGAGCGTACGCGCCACGTCGGGACGCACGCCCGTGAGCACGCACTTCGCGCCGAGCAGCTTCGCCGCGTGCGTCAATCGCACGAGGTGCGCGGCCGTCATCGTGTCGACCACGTCGACGCCCGTCAGATCGATGATCACGTACTCCGCGCCGCGATCCGCGATCCGCTGCAAGAGCTTCTCGGTCATCTCGGCGGCGCGCGCGCTGTCGATCGCGCCGACGAGCGGCAACGTGAGCACGTCGTCCCACACGTCGATGATGGGCACGCTGAGCTCGCGGATCGCGATGCGCTGCCGCTCCACGGTGGCGAGCTGCTCCTCGAGATCGCGCCGCGACGCCTCGAGATCACTCATCGCCTTGTCGTGCTCTTCGCGGGTCTGCTTGAGCTCCCGCAAAAGCACGAGCAGGCTCTCTTCGAGCGCCCCGAAGCGGTCCTCTGTCAGCGCGCCGGAGAGCCCGATGGCCTCGTCGAAGGCCCCGACGGAAGCGAGCGAAAGCGCCTCCAGGACGCGCTCGATCCGCTTCCCCTCCACCACTACCGACTCGTCGGTTGTGTCCGTCATCCCCGATGGTCTCCGATGCGTCCCTCCTACATACGGGAAGATGCCCTCCAGCATCAAGTTCCACCTGAGCCGGCGGCGCGTGAAATTGTGCTTCCCCAGAATCCGCCGAGAACCGCGTCCCGGGAGGGCGGAAATCCGGCGAAAAACGGGAGGCAACGGCCGAAGCCACGGCACCCCCGGGCAGGTCTTCAGGGAAGCGGGAGCACCTTGACGTCGACCGTCGCATTGGCATCGGTCGACGTGAGGGTGACCGTGGCGTCGCCGGGCTTGCCCCCGACGAAGATGAACACGGAGCGCGGCACGTCGGCGGGATACCGCTGGTAGGCGTCGCCCGGCGCGAGCAGATCCACGAAGCCGGGCATGACGCGCACGACGTCCGGATCACTCGAGCTCATGGTCGCGTCCTCGCAGGGGCTGCCCTGGTAGGTGCACTCGATCGCGAGCGCGATGCCTTCCGAGAGGCGCACGTCCTTCGCGGCGTCGTCACACTCGGCGACCGCGGTCGGCGGCGCGACGGTGAGCGCGGTGAGCGTGGGTTCGCAGCCCGCGGCGAGCGCGGCGGCGGCGAGGAGCAGGAGGGCGGCGCGAGGGCTCACGGCTTCACCTCCAGCACGGTCAGCGCGACCGCGACCTCGATGTCGAGCGCCTTGACGGTGACGTTCGTCTCGCCCGCGGCCTTGGCGACGATACGCCGGCTGCCGGCCACGCCCTCGTCGAGCATCAGGACCACCGCAGGATCGGCTTCGAACTGCGCGTCGAGCTCACCGAGCAGCCGCTGCGGGCCGAGGTGCGGCGACGCGACGAGGGTGAGCTCGTCGCCGACGAGCATCTCCATCGCGGCGGGCAAAGGCGAGGTCTGGAGGCCTCCGGTGGTCACGCGGTGCAAACGCAACGCGTCCGCTTCCGCGACCCAGACGTGTAGAAAGTCGACGACAAGCTCACCCTCGGTTGTGATGAGCATCGAGGCGAGCCCGGGCGAAAGGGCGTGGATGCGGGCGTCGTCGATCTTGAAAACCGCCGGGTTTGCCGAGACGAACGAGAGCGGCGGCGTGGCCGCGCCCTCGGAGGTCACGGAGACCTGGATCGGCAAGGTGGCGCCCTTGGCGATGGGGGCGTCGATGCCGGCGACGGCGCAGACGAGCTCGCTCGGGGGGCAAGCCGCGGTCGTGTCGGTCTGGCCGAGCGCGCCGGACGAGCCCTGGGCACATCCGGTCGCGAGCGCGAGGAAAGGAAGCAAAAATCGGGTGAATGGCATGGCCCGTCGACCATAGCAACGGACATGCCCCTCACGAAATCGCGATCACGCTCGTGCTCGGCGGCCCGGAAGGCAGGGCACGAACGTCATGGCCGGCGCGGCGATTGCACAGCGAGGCGTGTTCGGGGGGAGTGGCCCCCGAAGCACGAAAGGGGAACCGGATGGCGACGTCGCTGCTCACGACGGTCGAGAATCGAACGAGCGTCGATACACTCGCTGAGGCCGTGCACCGGCCGGTCCAGGCGGTCCTGCAAAAACGCCCGGAGCTCCGGACGACGCTCGACGGGACGTGGCTCGGGCACCCGCTCCACGCGGCGCTCACCGATTTCCCGGTCGGCGCGTGGGCGACGGGGGTCGTCCTGGACATCGCCGGGCTCGGGCGGCGGAAGAAGTCGCTCGCAGACGCGGCCTTCACCGCGCACGCCTTCGGTCTAGCGGCCGCGGGCGTGGCGGCGATGGCGGGGCTCGCGGACTGGAGTTACCTCGACGGCAAACCGCGGCGCGTGGGCTTCGTGCACGCGGCGCTGAACACGATCGCGGCCAGCCTCTTCGGCATCTCGCTGCTCCTGCGCAAGAATGGGCGGCGCGGGGCGGGCATCGCCGCGTCCACGGCGGGTTTCGGCGTCGTGCTCGGCAGCGCGTGGCTCGGCGGGGTCATGTCGTACCATTATGGGATCGGCGTGAGCCACCGGGCCTTCGAGCAAGGCGGGCCCTCGGGCTTCGTGCCGGTGCTGCGCAATGACGAGCTCGTCGAAGGGCAGCTCCGCCGCGTCGTGGCCGAGGGCGCGCCGATCCTGCTCGCCCGCGCGAACGGCCGCGTCCACGCGATCGGCGATACGTGCACGCACCTCGGCTGCTCGCTCAGCGCGGGCCGCCTCGACGGCGAGCGTGTCGTGTGCGCCTGTCACGGCTCGCAGTTCCGGCTGCGCGACGGCCGTGTGATGGTCGGCCCCGCGACCGACTCGGAGCCCCATTACGAGACGCGCGTGCGCGACGGCAAGATCGAGGTCCGGAAATCGGGCCTCAATGGTGCTTCGTAAAATTGCTCGAACCCATGTCCCAGCCGCAGCCGAGTTCGTCCGCCGCGGCTGGGCCTTTTGTTTGCATCGGATCGTCGGGGACGCCGCCTCGCGGCACGAATCGCCCACGGAGCAAGGAATGATCCGTACCGAAAGCGTGGCCGATCACCATCGAAAGGCCGCCGAGCACTTCGAGAACGCAGCCGTGCACCATCGAATGGCCGCGGAGCAGCACGAGCGGGGAAACGAGGCCGAGGCTATCCGGCACGCGATCGAGGCTCGGCGGTATCACGAACAGGGAATGCGGCACGAGCAGGAGGCCGAGAAGCGGCACGCCGCGTAAAACCAATCGCCCGAGGAGAACACCATGACATGGCCCCGATGGATCAATGTCGTACTCGGTATCTGGCTACTCATCGCCCCGGCGGTGCTCGGATACGTCGACGCCTACGCGGTGAACAATGACCGCCTGCTCGGCATCCTGATCGTGGCCTCGGCGATCGTGGCCCTCTGGGCGCCAAAAGCGCGTTTCGTGAACGTCGTGCTCGGCATGTGGCTGATCATCGCGCCGTTCGTCCTCGGTTACTTCGGCGGAAGGGCCATCGCGAACGACATCGTGGTCGGCATCGCCGTCGCGGTCTTCGCCTTCCTCCCGAGCCGACCCATCACGCGCACCACCACCACCACGACCACGGGACCCGGCGACCTGAGCTGACGCCGGACCGGCGGGGCGACACCCAGAACTTGGCCCGTGACCTCGCCCCGTGGGAGGTCACGGCCATGTCCATCCGTGTCGCCCGGCCTTGGCTCGTGGCCTCCGGCCTCGTCCTCGGCCTCGTCACGCGGCCTTCGTCCGCCCTCGGCTGGGTCGACGTGCACGTCGCGGGCGACGACGTCCGGGTCGACGTGAACAAGGACGGCTCGGCCCGCGTCGAGCACAAGATCACGCTGCGCGTCTCCGGCGGGCCGCTCAAATCGATCGACCTGAAAGGCGTCGACGCCGACGCCGTGCCCGAGCCCGACGGCTACGTGGTCCCGGGCCGCGACGCCGCCACGAACTCGCTCGCCTCGGCCGTACCCGTCACCACGGAAATGCTGCCGCCGCCGAGCCGCCCGCGCGAGGACGGCCAGCCGAGCCCCTCGGCCATGCGCATTCGCTTCGACGCGGACAAGGGTTTGTCGCGCGGCGTCTTCGTGGTGTTCGTCCGGTACCGCACCGAGCTCTTCCGCCGCGGCCTCGTGCAGCGCGACGGCTCCATGGCCCGGCTCCGCTGGACCGGGCTCGCGTGGGAAGACGGCTTCGACTCCGCGCGCGCCACCTTCGTCCTGCCCGCCGGCCCGACCGAGCCGCGCCCCGACGAGGCCGGCGTCGCCGCCGATCCCACGAGCGAATCCGCCGCGCCGCCCTCGGTCCTCTCCACTGTCCGCCGGGCCACGGGCCGCGACGAGCTCGAACTTTTGCGGCCGTACGCGCCGAAAGCCGAGCCCGTCACCTGGCTCGTCCGCTTCGACGCCCGCGCCCTCGACGTCACGACGCCGAAAGCCGAGCCCACCACCGCCGCGTCCCCGGTCCCGGCCGCGCTCGCACCGGATCGCCGCATGTTCGTGCTCCTCGGCGGGGGCCTCGCGTTTGTCCTGTACGCCCTGCTCGTCGCCTGGAAGACCCGCGAGGTCGAGCGCGCCGCGCGCGCGGCCGGCGCCGAGCCTCGTCCCTTGATTCCGGCCCCGCTCTTCGTGCGGGCGACGGGCGCGGGCCTCGCGCTCGTCGGGGGCCTCGCCTTGCAGCTCACCTTGTCCACGGGCACGGCGGGCGCGCTCCTCGTCGCGCTCGCCTCGGCGTTCGCCGCGTTCCGGGCCCCGCGCTGGATCCGCGCCTCCTCGCTGCGCGGCCCGGGCACGTGGCTACCCATCTCCGAGGAAGAGGCCTTCGCCCGCGCCGCGCGTCCCTCCGCGCAGGAAGGCCTGCTCGACGTCTCCACCCGCGCCGGAAAAGCCCTCTTCGCGCTCGGCCTGCTCCTCCTCGGCGCGGCCGTGTATTTCGTCTCGGCTACCTCGATGTACCACGCCGAGCTCTTCGCCTACGACGCCGTGGCCCTGCTCGCGCTCTTCTGCACGGGCCGGCTGGCGGAATTGCCGCCCGACCCGGTCGCCTCGGCCGCGCCGCTCCTGCGCGACGTCGCCAAGCGCGTCCGCAAAGCGACGAAAAAGGCCGGCGAAGAGGTCCGCATCGTCCCGCGCATCCGGGTGCCCGAGGGCAGCGCGAAGGCCGACGAGCTGCGGCTCGCCGTGGTCCCGCGCTCACCGCTCCCGGGTTTTTCCGGGCTCGAGGTCGGCGTCGTGCTCACGCCGGCCGCGGGCTCGACGTTGCGCTCGCCCGAGGTGCTGCTCCGCGTGACGACGGGAACGGCGTGCGAGGAGTCGGTGGAGGCGATCGCGCAGCAAGGCCGATCGCAGCGCGGAAAGCGGCCGACGGAACGGGCGATCACGCTCGTCCCGCGCTTGCCGACGGCGTGGATGACGGCCGACCTCGTCACGCGGCTCGTGGGCCTCTTGCGCGAGGGTCGCAAGGCGTCGGAGGAGCGGTCGGGCATTCGGCGGTCGGCCCAGGTCGTCGCGGCCTCCGAGGACGGTCGCGCGGCTTGACGCCG
This sequence comes from Polyangium sp. y55x31, assembly GCF_029946505.1. Classification (GTDB taxonomy): domain Bacteria; phylum Myxococcota_A; class Polyangia; order Polyangiales; family Polyangiaceae; genus Polyangium. Next base: position 28,473 of record NZ_JARZHG010000029.1, on the reverse strand, counting down.
GGCAGGTTTTCCCGCTTCCTTCGAGGGCGCCCGTGACCGCCCCTTCCGAAAAATCCCCTCGCCTGTTCGCCCGGATCGCCGCCGCCGCGCTCCTGCTCGGCGTGCTCGGCTTCCTGGTGACCGCGCAAAGCAGCAGCTCGAACGCGCCAACACCCCCCGCCGGTTCCGCGGAAGCCCTGGTCCCCGCGCCGCCCGACGCGTTCGGCCCGGCCCCGGCGCCGCCCGATCCGGCGCTCGTCGCATTGCTGGACGGGCTCACGGTAGGGACCGAGGTGAATGGGTGGAAGGTGGTGAACTTCTACCCGACGAACGAATCCGTGGTCTGGGTGGAGCTGCAAAGAGGCGAGATCTTCTTCTCGGTGGGAATCGGCCCGAAAGGAACGGGCAAACCGCCGCCGCCGATCCAGACGGAGTCGTACGAGGTGGGCTACGGGATGCCGAGGCCGCGCGATGCGGTGATTCCGACGCAGGAGATGATGGCGGCGGCGGAGCAGGTGGCGGCGAGGATCCGGAAGCGGGAGAAAGAGGTCCCGAGGCCGAAGGGGCTCTGAAAAGGCCGCCTCAGCCCCCCTCCTCCCCCACGATCCCCGCAATGTCCCCCGGTAGCGGCGAGCTCGCCGTGAACGCCGGCACCTTCGCATCCCCGCCCCACGCGATCCGCGACGCATGCAATGCATGCCGCGAAAGCCCCGGCACGTTTTGCCCGCCGTAAAGCGTATCCCCCGCGAGCGGATGCCCGATCGCCGCGAAATGCGCCCGGATCTGATGCCGCGTCGCCTTCCCGGCCCGCGCCTCCACGAGCGCCCATTCTCCCCGCTCCGACAGCTTCCGGTACGTCGTGTGCGCCGGCCGCGGCGCATACCGCTCCACGTCGCGCGGGTGCACGCACGGATAGACCCGACGCCGATCCTTCGGGTGCGGCGCCAGCGGAATCTCGATCGTCCCCGTCTCCGGCAAATTTTTCGCCGCGCAGACCAGCAAATACCGTTTGTCGAGGCGCTCTTCCTTGATCGCCGCCGTCAGCACCTCGAACGCCTCCCGCGTCCGCGCCGCCAGCACGAGCCCGCTCGTCTCCGTGTCGAGCCGATGGCACAGCCCCGGCTCCCGCGCCGAAAAGCCGATCCCCGCGCACTCCGGGTACCGCGAAACGAGCGCGTTCGCGAGCGTCCCCCGCTCCCCCGGCTCGAGCGGCGCCGTCGGTTGCCCCGCAGGTTTGTCGAGGACGACCACCTGGCTCGTCTCGAACACCACCGTGAGCGGCGCCTCCGCGTCCGGCACTGCGCCGCCCGCGAGCGACGCCGGCTCGAGCTCGACCGAGACCACGTCCCCCGCGCGCGCCACGTCCCCCTTCGATACCCTGCGCCCGCGCTCGCCTCCGCCCTCGTGCAGCCGCACCTTGCCGGCCTCGAACAGCCGCTTCGCCCCCGCTCGCCCGAGCGTCGGCATCACCTCGAGCAGGAGCTTGTCCAAACGAACCCCCGCCTGCGCCTCGTTCACCGTGATCTTCATGGTCTTCCGTGATGTCCGCCGCCTGCGACGAACGCTCGCTGCTCTAGCGCAACGTCCCGCTCCACGATAGCCCCACGACGGGCGCGCGCCGATCTCCCACCTGGCTCTGCCCGATCACCCCGAAGACCGGCAGCGTCCCCGAGAGCTCTCCGTGCGCCTGCTTGCGCTGTTTCTCCGGCGCTTCCGCCTTCGGCTTCGTCATGAACCACCCGATCGCGGCCCCTGCGAGCGTCATGCCGCCCGTCATCCCGATCCAGACCCGCTGCTGCGTCTCGTTCGGCCCGTCGAGCAAAAGCGGGCTGCCGAGCGCCGCGCCGCCGAGCCCGCCGAGCAGCGCCCCGAGATCCAGCCCCACCACCCGGTTCGCCGGGGGCCGCCAGTGCACCGCCAGCGCCGCCGCCGCGAGCCAGCCGAGCCCCGCGCCGTACCCCATCCCCGTGATCGGGAAGCTGTCCACGTTGCCCCGCACGAGCCCCTCCGTCACGCCCCCGAGCACGAGCCCGAGCCCGCCGCCCGTATGCGCGAGCAGCGCCCCGCCCTCCGACATCCCGCGCAGCGCGAGCCCCAGCGTCGAGACCGCGAGCCCCGTCGTTCCCGCCACGAGCCCCGCCGTCCACTGCTCGCCCTCCGCCCACGCCGTGCCGAACCGGCCCGCGTAGATCAGGTGCCCCGCGATCGTCGGCCACCACGCGCCCGACGCGACGAACCACGCGGATCCGACGCTGACGTCCCACTCCTCCGCGGCGAGGACCGACATCACGAGCCCGCCGCCCGCGCCGACCGCGAGCAGCGGATACAAAAGCCGCGGATCCTCCGACCCGCTCGCCCGCTGGATCGAATACCCGAGCACCCCGCCGAAGAGCGTCGCGTTCACCGCGAGCGCCGTGCGTCCCGCGCTCTTCGCGGGGTACGTCAACGTCCCCTCGGGCGCGCGCCGCGGCTCGACGCGCCGCGCCGGCTGCGAGCGCAGCCCCATCACGAGATCCCTCAGCATCACGACCGCGCGCACCGAAAGCTCGTCGCGGCGCACCCGCTCGATCCGCACCCGAAGCTCGGGCGACGATGCCTCCGCGAGCACGATCCGAAGCTCGATCTCGCTGTCCCGCGCCTGCACGCTCGGCACGATCAGCGTGCCTCCGAGCGAGCTCGAGAGCGCCACGAGCTCGGCCTCGTCGTCGGGCGCCGCGCCTCGCTGATCGAGGTCCAGCACGAGCCCGAGATCCTGCGCCGCGTCCGCGAGCAGCGCGTCGAGCTGCCCCGCGATCGGCACGAGCTCCGCGCCTTCGCCCGGCTCGCCCGTGCTCCCCGGACGCCGCCGGATCTTCGTGGGAAACAGGACGGCGGAAGCGCGCGAGGGCTCCGCGCTCGCGCTCGCCGTGCCGTTCGTCCGCGGGGGCTCGGCCAAGGCGGGGCTCGCGGAGCTTAGCGCCCCGACGATCCCCAGGAGCCGAGCCGCGCGGCCGCCTCTCAGAACATCACCACGCCGCTCGCGAAGACGTCGAAGGTGTTGCTGTCGCTCACCCAGAACCGCCTCCCGACCGCGTTGATGGTGGGCCGATAGTTCGGGTTCGGAATACCCGTGGCGGAGACGAACTCGCCGACGTTGAGCTCGTTGCCGCTCTTGCACGGGCCCGACTGCCCGATGTCGTCCTTGAACGTCGGGTTGCACGGCTGATCGCCGGTGATCCCGTGCTTCTGATCGTGCGTGAACCCGAAGCCCAGGTTGAACTTCACGTACTCGCTCGCCTGCCACGTCACCGACGCCTGCCCGCGGATCGACGCGTATTGCTGCACGTCGGTCAGACCCGTCACGTAGGTCTTCTGCGAGCCCTCGTCGATGATCGAGATCGGCTCCCGCATGCCCGCCGGCGCGTTCTCGTCGTAGTTCGGGTTGCGCCGGTACTTCGCCCACTGCGGCTGGCGCAGCGAGCTCGCCGTGCTCGCGCCGAGCGCGTCGAAGATCTCCGAGTAGTCGCGGCCCTCCGACGTGTACGTGCCCTGCACGCGCAGATCGAAGGTGAGCCGACCGAACTTCTCGCGGTTCTCCCACGGGATGATCATGAGCCCGAGCGTCATCGTGCCGCGGATCGGCGGACGGTTCACGAGCGAGCCTTCGAGATCCGTGAGGCCGTAATCCGAGTCCTCCTGCTGGAACTCGAAGAGCGCCGAGAAGCCGCCGTACGGCTCCAGGTACTTGATGCGCTTCGAGACGAGCGTGTGCACCTCAAGCCCGATCGTGCCGCGCGTGACGCCGGCCTCGCGCTCGGAGACGTCGAAGCCCTCGAGGCCGCCGTCCGCCTGCCCGTTGCGGTTGATGTCCGACGGATGCGCGCACTGCACCTGCCCCGAAGGCGCGTCGGGGTTGCACGCGTGCATCGGCGTGCCGAGCGAGAAGCGCCCCTCGACGCCGAAGAGCAGCGTGGGCTTCGTGCGATCGCGCGCCTGGTTCATGAACGCGCTCGTGTCGAGGCCGACCGCGAGGTACTCGAGGCCGCTGCGATCGGGCGAGTTGAACGGCAGGCTGAAGAGCTGCTCGCCCGGCGCGCCCGCGAGCACCACGCTCTGCACGCGATCACTGCCGTCGAGGCCCGTGAGCTCGCGCGAGTTGTTCAGGATGATCGGCGCGCGGAGGTAGAGCGCGAGATCCTTGTAGAGGCCGATGTCGACGCGCGGGATCAGGCGCGAGGTCTGCTCGCTGAACTGCGCCACGTTCATCAGGTTCGAGGTGAACCCGCCCGACGTGAGGCCTGGCCCGAAGATGTTCGTCTCGCGCAGGACCTTCGCGCTCTTCGTCGAGTACTGGAAGCCGAGGCTGATCGCGATGTCGAACGGATCGCCCTCGTCGAAGGCGTCGATCACGTTCACCACCTCGCCGGGCTCCTGCATCACGCGCGGCTCGGTGGCGCTGCGCGGTTCGTCCGCGCGCGCGCCGGTCGTCACGAGCGACGACGCGATTGCCGCCACGAGAGCGAGCGAGACAGGCGATCCCAGGCCCCGCCGCCCGAGGCGAAAACCATTGCCCTTGCGATCGCAGAACGTTGCGCCTTCCATGGCAGACCTTTCCGTTGGACGGACGCTACCGGCGCTGGGGCGAACGTGTCAATTGGAACTACCAGGAAACCCGTATGCCCCAGGCGGCGCGGCCCTTCTCAGGCCCCGGGGAGGGGCGATGGGTCCGAGGGGGGCTCGGGGAGGAAGCTGTCGCGGGGACGCGGCTCGGTGATGGGCGCGTCGTCCGGCCCCGGCTCGATCTCGTCCGGGAAGATCGCGTCCGTGATGTCCTCCGCGTTGAGCTCCTCGCGCGCCGAGCTGAGATCACGCGAGGTCTGATCGAGCCGGTCCGCGAGCACGCCGAGGAACTGCCAGAGCAGCTTCACCGCGAGCTCGTGCTCCTTGCGCAGGATCTCGAAGAAGTCGTTTCGATGCAGCACGATGAGCTCACTCGGCTCGATCGCGGTCACCGTGGCCGATCGCGGCATCGCGCGGATCAGGGCCATCTCGCCGAAGTGCTCACCCGGGCCGAACTCGTTCAGCACCGTCTCGCCGCGGCTGATGCGCACCTGGCCCGAGAGCACGATGAAGAGCTCGTCGCCGCGATCGCCCTCCTGCACGACGACCTGATCGACGTCGTAGGAGACCACGTCCGCGACCTGCATGATCCGGAGCATCTCGCGCTCGGACAGGCGCGAGAAGAGCGGCATCTTCGCGAGCACCTCGCGCTTGAGGTGCAGCCGCCGCGCGCGCGTATCGTCCTGTTTGTCGCCGGCCCCGAGGCGAACCAGGATCGCGGTGATGTTGTCCTTGCCGCCCTTCCGGTTCGCGAGATCGATGAGCTCGCGCGTCGCCGTCTCGCCGTCGGCCTCCTCGAAATACGGCTCGAGCTCCGCCGTGTGCGCGATGTATCCATGCAGGCCGTCCGAGGCGAGGAGGAACTGATCGCCAGGCAGCACCTCGATGGTCAGCGTGTCGACCTCGACGCGCTCGTAGACGCCGACGGCGCGCGTGATCGCGTTCTTCTGCGCGACCTTCTCGATCTGATCACGCGTGAGCTTTCCGCGCTTGATGAGCTCGTTGTAGACCGTGTGATCCTCGGTGATTTGCTGCACCTTCCCGCCGCGCAGGAGGTAGATGCGGCTGTCGCCGACGTGCGCGATGAAGCCGTGCGAGGCCACGATCAGGAGGGCCGACAGCGTCGTGCCCATGCCGCGTTTGTTCGCGTCTTGTTTGGCTTCGTCGTGGATCTTCGCGCAGGCTCGCTGCACGGCGAGCTCCAGCATCGCGAGGATCTCCTTGGCGCCTGCCCGACCGCTCACGCCCTCGCGCGCGTACTTCTCGACGACGTCCTTGTGCTTCTTGACCTCCTCGTGGATGATCCGCACCGCGAGCGCGCTCGCCACTTCGCCGGCCGCATGCCCGCCCATGCCATCCGCGACGATGGAGAGCGCGAGCTTCTTGTCGACGAGGAAGTTGTCCTCGTTGTGATCACGTACGCGGCCTACGTCCGTCGCGGCGTAGAACTGGATATTTTCGGACAGCGCCATCGGGCGCGAGGCTACCACGGGGAGTCGAGCGCCCACCACCCCCTGCCCGGTTCGCCCGAGGCCTGGTGAGCGACCATCCGCCGCCCCGGGGGCGCGACGTATGTCAACGAATCGTTGCGATGGTCTGGTGGTTCAGCGAAAGGAGCCGGCCGTCCTCGGTCCAGAGCTCTCGCTGTTCGACGGAGTATCCGTCGGCCGCGACGAGCACCTGGCCGCGATGAAACAGCGGCGCGTCGGGATTCACGACGTCGAACGGCGGAAAGAGCTGGAGCGTGAACGAGACGGTGCCGACGGGGCGCGGCTCGGGCATGATGGAAAACGCCGCGGGCCAGGTCGCGTCCGCGAGCGCCGTGAGATACGCGGCGTCGAGCTTGGGGCACGGCGGGCGCAGGCGCACCCAGGTCTCCGCGACCGGCGACGAATGCCTCGAAAAAGGCAGCGGGCCCGTCACGCGATACTCGAAAAACTTCGCGAACGTCGGCCATTCCCCCGACGGCATGGGCGCGACGTCGTTCCACGGGGTGAGCCGAGGCGGAGCGATCTCGCGGAGCGCCGTGGAATCGGCGCGCATTTTTGCGAGAATGCCGACGGCGTGCGTGATGACGGATCCTTCTTGCACCACGCGCGCGGCCACGGTGGTCATGCCCGAGCCACGGCGCAGGACCTCGACCAGGACTTCCGCGGGGCCGGGCATCAGCGGGCCGCAAAGCTCGGCCGTCAGAGTGCGCAGCGGCCTTGCCGCGTCGTCCTCGGCCGCTTCGAGGGCCCGCACGAGCACGGCGAGGGAAAACCCTCCAAACGCGCCGCGCCCCTGCTGCCAGCCATCGGGGACGTCGAGGGAATATCGTCCCGGCGCGACGAGGCGCGGGGTCGTAAGAGCGACGAAATCAACCATGGGATCGGGCACTTCTAGCACGCGGCCGGCCCCACGCGCACGTCAGAGCGGCTCGCCGCGGAGCATCGACAGGAGGACACGTTTCTCCGTGGCATCCGTGACGACCTCGAGGACGCGGTTGATCTCCCGCACGGCCGCCGCGACGAGCAGGGTGCGAGCGCGCGGATCCTCCGCGGCTTTTGCGGCGAGCGCGCGCACGGCCGGATGCGAGCGGTTCAGGACGAGCTTCCCCGATTCCGCGTCGAACCGCAGAGGCCGCCCGCTCCGCGCATACCGCACGCCCGTGACGACCTTCGTCGGCGCGAGGCCGAGCTTGTCGATCGCCTGCAAAAGCGAGGGACCAAGCGCCCGCGTGGCCGGCTCCACCGGCTCCGGCGGATCGAAGAGCAGCACCACGCGCGACACGAGCCCGCCGAACCACGAGGAAGCAGGCTCCTCCTCGATTTCGCCTTCGGCTTCCGGCGCCTTCGGCTCGACGACGTCGGGCGCGACGAACGGCGTGACCTCCAGGCTCGGCGGCTGCGGGGCGGTTGGCACGACAGACCCATAGGTGAACGCGTGCACGGCCGCGAGCACCGCGGGCTGCATGGCCTCGGGCGGCGGCGCGGCGCGCATCTCCTGAACGATCCCGCCAAGCTCTCGAACGATTCGCGTCCTCGCCCGGAGCACCGAAGCGAGCACGCCGCCGTCGCGCAAGACGAACGGCGGCGCCTGTCCGGGAAAAACCCCTTCGATCGTGCCCTCACCGCGCGTGACCCACACCTCCCCTTTCGCCTCGACCTCCGCCACGATCTCGGGCGCCGGCACGCGTGATCCATCGGCCGCCACGACGTCGAGCTCGCCCACGTCGCCGCCGAGGAACTTCAGGATCCACCGATACCCATCGACGAGCTCCGCGGGCGCGCCCTGCTCCGCGGCGGACTCGACCATTTCCATCGTCCGCTGGAGGAGGAGCTTCGTGAGCGCCCCGTGGGTCTGCGCCTTTTCGAGGTTCCCGACCTTGGTCGGCGCGACGAGCAGCCGCCCGCAGACCGGCACTGTCCCGTCGAAATGCTTCAGGCCAGGGATTTCGTAATGGCGGGAAACCGTCTCCTTTTGCGTCGCGTCCCGCACCTCGATACGCCCCGCGCCGGCCCAGGAGGGCGGCAGCCAAAGCATTCCCTTCACGAAAAGCGGGACGCCGGGGACCGGGCCGTGCACGGTGAGCTCGGCGAGCACCCCAGGCGGCGGGACGAACCACATTCCGATGCGCTCGTTCGCCTGCCCGACGACGCGCGTCCGCAGGCCCTCGCGCGCCGCGTGCCCCTTGATCCCGTCGAAGCCGCGATTCGTCGGGAGCGAATCGTCGTTCACCACGGCGAGGACGGGCCAACCGTCGCCGTCGAGCACGCGGCAAAGCGGACGCCGCGTCGTATGCACGTGAATGCCACGCGCGGCCGCGTGCTCGGGCATGAGGATCCCGATCTCGCCGAGGACGCCTTCGCCGCGGAACGGAACGACCTCCAGGCATTTCGCCCGCTGCGCCTCGTCGAGGCCGATGAAATCGAGCGGCCGGGCGAGCTTGCGTTGCTCCGCGGCGAGCTCGCGTCGGAGGGCCTGGGACACGTCCTCGAACGCGGCGCGCGAGCGGATCGCCTCGAACTCCTCGGCCGTGAGCGCGAGCGGCGGGCGCGGGCGCGGCGACGTGGGATACGGCGGCGGGAAGTTCACGTACGGATACGGAGACGAACCATCCCCCGCGACGTCCGCGATCGAATGGTATCCGCCGAGGATGTCGGGGAACACGCGCATCGCGGTCCGGCGCTTGGCGAGCGTCTGATCCTTGCGGGAATGGGCGCAGACGACCCGGCGAAGCGAGGCCCGCACGAACGAGGGCAGCTCGTCCAGCCGCTCGGCGAGCGATTCGAGGTGCTTCTTCGCCGATTTCGTGAGATCCACGGCGAGGTCGCGTTTGTCCTTGTCGTCGAGCTCGACGTCCTCGACCCGCACCTTCGCGCGGAACGGGAACATCCCTTCGACGTCGAGCGCCACGACCACCCCGCGCAGGGTCTCGACCTGCACGTCCGCGCGCCCGCTCTCCGTGAGCTCGATCTCCCCCTCGTAATGCGAATTCAACGACGCCAGATCGACCCGGAGCGCGGGGTGCGCCGGCGCGCCCGGGAGCCGTGGCCGGCCCTGCGCCGCCTCGCCCGTGCGCCGCGCTTGCAAGGCCGCGAGGGCCTCGCTCACGTCGACGAGCTCGTATCCCATGCCAACGAGGATCTCGCGCAGGAGATCCCCCTCGGGCGAGGCGGGCGCGAATACGATCGGCGCGTCGAGCTCGCTCCCGCCGCGCGTCGGCGGTTGCCATTGTGAATACCGCTCGCGCCCGTAAAAAAGCTTGCTGCTGCCCGGGACGAGCTCGGCGAACGCGCGCTCGTCGCCTTGCACGGTGGGCCAGCGGAAATCCGACGAACGGAGCGCGAAATCCGCCTGGAGAACGTCGGAGCGCGAGCGGTCCTGCGCCGAGACCTTGTACAGCCGCGCGACGAGGCGTAACACCCGTATGTCCCCGAAAAACGCGGCGCGCTCTCGTCCCTTCGCGTGCTCGACGAGCCCGGCCGCGAGCGAGCAGGCCGCCGAATAAACGCGCGCCTCCGCAGTCGCCACCCCCGCGGGCGTCACGCCCGAGAACGGCACGACGAACGCCTCCGAGGCGAGGAGAATACGCGCCACGACGGGAACGGGCATTCCGGTGAGCTCTCGCGTGCAGAGCAGCCGCTTGTCGAGGAGGATCTCGACCTCGGCCGCGGGAATCTCGAGCCCACGCTTGGGCAAGGCCGCCGCGACGGACATCGACGTATCGGTCTGCTCCTCCTCGTACCAGAGCGCCGTCAGCCCCTCGGGGTCGGCGAGCGGCCCGCAAATGAAGGGATCGAGCGCGGGTTTGGCACGAAATACCCGCCGGTCGTACTCGGTGCGCGCGCCTTGCCGCCGCGTTTCGAGCTCGTCCTTCGCATTCTTGGCGCGACCGCCGGCCCACCGCTCGAACGCGTACGCCTCGCGGTCGTCGAGGCAGAGGACCGGGCGCCAGGAGAGCGTCGGAAAATCCGGCGCCGCCCGGAGGAATGGAATCATCTCCGGCTCCGGACGCCTTTTCCGCACGGATTCGAGCGAGACGAGCTCCGGCCGCCCCTGCTCGTCGAGGACCTGCACGAGCGGGAGCGCCTCGATCCGCTCCGTGAGCGGGTGATTCCTGTGCCGCGTGATCGCCTCGATGACGTAGGCCCGCAGCAAAGGTCCCGGCACGCCCGTCGGCGGATCCTGGAGCGCCGCGCGCGCCTCCGCGTTTCCTTCGAGCGCCGCGACGATCCGCTTCAAAAGCTCGTCGCGCACGGGCACGAGAAACCCCAGGTCCCGCGTCCACGCAATTCGATCCCACGACGCCGAGGGCACGAGCCCGTCGTATTCGACGACGATCGTGGCCGGCTCGATGTACTTTTCGGTCGCGGCCACCTGGAGCAGGACCCCTGCGTGAAGCCACAGGATCTCGTCCTTCCGGGCCGGCGCGATGACGCCTCGCCCCTGCTGCACCTCGAAAGGCATCGAAGGCAACACCTCGGCAAACGGCCCCTCCGCGCGCCGCGACGCGCAAAGCTCGTGGAACATGGCGAGCCGCGGCGCCACGGGCTCGCGGGGCTTTCGCAAGGCCCGCGCATAAGGGACCAGGGTGACGCCCCGAAACACCTTTTCGAGCCAGCCGAGCTCCAGATCCGTGACGGCGACGACGGGCCGCTTGTCCGGAGCAACCCCCGTGGTCCCCGGCGGCGCGTGGCAAATGGCATTCGTGCGATCGATGTACGTGCGTAGCTCGGCGAGGCTCAGCGGGAGTCGGTCCGGATCGGGCGAGGGCCAGAAGCTCCGGGTCCAGATGGGCGTGTACGCGGAGAGCGCAGGCTCGGGCGGAGGGTTTTCAATGCCGAGCGCCTCGGCCGCGAGCACGAAGGCCCCGACCGCGGCACGCACGAGCGGTCGCAATCGTTCGAGATCCGCGGCCCGTTTTTCCTGGGCGAGCCGCTCGACGTGCGAGCCGAGCGCGAGGAGCGAGAGGCGTGTGAGCTGGAACATGGCGAGGCGCAACGCGTCGCTGTCGTGCACGCCCTCGTAGGAAAAACGGGGCACGATCTGCCCGTCCCAGGCAAGGGCCGCGTCGATCGCCAGCGGGAGTTTGTCCCGGTCGACCGTGATCGTGTCGATGTGCCGCCCCTCGACGTACACCCGGACGGTCGTGGGCCGCTGGCCCGAGCCAATGCCCTCCGCGCCGAGCGCGAGCTGCCCGCGCAGCCCTCGAAATACCCCATCTTTGACGTGAAACGTCTCCTTGACGACGTGATCCGGCTCCGGCGGCACCGCGGGCTCGCTGCGCGGCCGCGCATGCAGGCGCCGCCTGCGCTCGTGCGCGGCCTGCGCTGCCGCAATGCGCTTCTCTGCGCCCTGGATCTCGAAATCGACGAGGATGCGCTCCGCGAGGCGACCCCGCGCCCAGACGACGTCGTCGAGCCAAGGTTCGAGCTCCGCGGACGCGGGCTCCTTTCCCTCGAAGACGTACGCGGTGCCCTTGTCCCGCGAAAGCAAGGATAGCGGCGTGAGCGGCCCGCCGACCGCATTGCGGAGGAGTGGCAATTCGAGCAGCGCCCGCGCCTGCTCCGGTAGATCCCCGCCGCGCATTTGCGCCCCCGCCGCGACACACACGAATGCGCCGAGCGCATCTTCGAGCCGCGCTTTGTCGTGGTCGAGGACCTCCACGTCGGGCAAAGGTTTTCCCTCGCCCGTGACGAGCGCCACGAGCGTGCGCAGCGCATCGACGAACCCGCTCCGCGCCGCCTGCTCCGCGCGGAGCGCGAGGCCAGCATCCTCGCGTAATGCGGAGCGCGAGGCATTCGTGGGCAGCTCGTCCGCGTCGACGAGCACGCGAACCGGGAGCTCGACCTGCGCGTGCGCCGCGCTCGGGAACATGGGCTCCGCCGCGAAGGGCCGGCGCAAAAGAAGGACGCCGAGCTCCAGATACTCGACGACCGGCGGCCCCGCGGGCACCGCGAGGATCTCGACGACGCCGCGCCGGATGTCCTTCTCACGAAATCGCACCCGCAAAAGAGCCGGCGGCCGCGGCGCGAGAGAAAGTTTTTCCCCGGCCCTGCGGAGCGCGAGCGGCGCGTCGTGCATCGCATCGGCGAGGAGCCCAATCTCACGCGGAAGCTCCCGCCGCGCCGCGCGCTTCAACGTCTCGAATCCCATGCGCCGGCGCACGTGCACCCGCGTCCCCCGCTCCGGCATTCCCTTGGGCAAAGCAACCCGCTCGACCGCCGGCAGCGGCGCATCTTCACCCGCGAGGACCGACGGCACGAACCGCACCCGCGCCGCCTTCCCCTCCCCTGCTGCACGAATATGAATGTCGACGAACGAAGGCCCGAGCCCGAGCGCCGCATTGACGCCGAGCGCGAGCCCCCGCAAAGCGCGCCCCGAGCCCCCGGGATCCCCGAGCACGTGATCGAGCAGCCGCGGCAATTCATTCTCCGCCACGGGCTCGCCGTCGAACACGAATACGACGTCGTCGGCGTCGTATTGCACGTCGAGGAACATGGCCCCCGAAGCGACCGCGGCCCGCGCGATCTCTGCGGCATACAGGTGCAGATCGACGAGCAGATGCTCGCGCAGCTTGGCGAGCGCGCGCCGCGCGTCGACACGAATGCGCCCCCGGGCGAGGATCTCGCGCCCCTCCTCCGCGATTCCGGTCATGCAATCACCTTCGCCGAAGCCTCGAAGAGCGAATCAGAGACCTTTCCGGACGGATCTTCACGCGAGAGCAAGAGGATTCGCGCGAGCAGGTGCGCCGCGACGAACACATCCTCGCGGGCCCGCTCACGCGCGGCAAGCACCGCCTCGTTGGTCACGTCGAGCAAGAGCCCGCCCCGGACCCGCTCCTCGCCCCACCCCCGATCCGCAAACCCCATCCGGCAAAGCCAAACCCCGACGCCGACGCATCGCACGTCGCCCTGGACGAGGACACAAGGCGAGGCAATGGAAGCGCTCGGCCGCGCGAATGCCACCCGATCGACCCGAATCCCCGCCCCGCGCAGGGCCTTTTGCACGCCGAGACAAAGCTCCCCATCGGCCTTCGTGAATTCCTCGCCCGAAAGCTCGTGGAGGAGCACCCAATGTTTTTCGACCGCAAGCGGCCCCGGCAAAGGCCCCCGCGCCGAGAGCGACGAGGCGATGGCCGGATGCGGCACGAGCACGACGGGCTCTTCGACCTGCGCGAGCGCACGGCCGAGATCGTCGGCGATGGGCGCGACGTACATCTGCTTGCGCTTGAAGAGCTTCCCCTCGGAAGCGACGTGTTTCCCCTCCCAGGCCGCCACGAGCGGCAAGACGATCTCGTCTTTGGGCAAAACGAGCGGCGGCGCACAAGCCGCCTCCAGCAATGCCACATACGAAAGGACGACCTCCTCGTCGTACGGTGGCTTCGCTTTCGCGAGATCCCGCGCCGCCCGCGCGAGGCGCGAGCCGAGCTCTCGCGCGAGGGATCCCCGGACGAGGAGCCGCACCTGCGAGACGACGCGATGAAACGCCCGATCCCGGAGCACGTTGTCGCGGCTCAACGTATGCCGCAAATGGGGACTATCGACGCGAAAGCGCACCTGCTCGAGCCCCGGAAGGAGAGGCTCGGTGGTCTCGAACAGCGTGAGCCCGCGATTGTAAAACCCCGCAAACGTAGGCTTCCCCCAGGCCGAATCCTCGGGCGCGGGCGGCGTCGCGCAAAACCGCTCCGACCCCGCCGAAGGCCCCACGACGATATGCTCCCCACCCCGATGCGTCTCCACGAAAATCGGCGCCGGCACCCCGAGCGGCCCATCCATCCGCCGCGCCCCGCTCGTCTCGGGCCGATCCGGATCGGACACGTGCAATTCAATGGGCACGGCCGCATACCTGCACCACCGCAGGAGCGCCCCCTCGATCCGAGCCCGATGCGCCTCGAACCGATCCGCCTCCATGGTCTGATGGAGCGAAACGATCGTCCCACTCCCGGCCCGCGGCGCGAGCCGTTCGAGCTCATACCGATGATCCCGAAACAATCGCACGCGATGGCACGCGCCATCTCGCCAGGTATCAATCTCGACGACCTCGGGATCGACGGCGAACACGCTGACGAACCCAACACCATACTTGCCGATCTTGGACGAATCCCCCTCCTTGGAGGAATTGAACAGCGTGAGCAAAGGCCCTTCGATGACGGCCCGATCCATGCCCACGCCATCATCCTGCACGGAGGTCGCAACACTCCCCCCCGAGCGCTCGACGCGCACGACGATGGCCGTCGCCCCAGCATCGATGCTGTTCTGCACGAGTTCCCGAACGAACGCATGCGGATCGGCAAACTGCCGAACCATCTCGGCCACCGGCCCCGCCTCGGGCCTCTCCGCCACCTCACGCTTGCGCTCGGAACGATACGGCATGCCGTCCACGAGGCTACCACAACCCCCGCAAACCAAGCCGCCGACGCCACAAGCAGGTAGCAAGAGGTCGATGGGAAGGTCGCACCACGGGCGAGAGGTGCCACAACCGACCACGGACCGCACTTGGCCCTTGACTCGTCCAAACCGCCACGTACGATCCCGCGGTCCTTCTTCCCGAGAAGGACCGTCGTGCCCCCGTAGCTCAGTGGATAGAGCAGCGGTTTCCTAAACCGAAGGTCGCAGGTCCGATTCCTGCCGGGGGTGCTGAGTGATTCCACGTAGTTAGCTCCTCTCGCCGTCCCGCCGCTGGATAGATCCTGGATAGATCGAGGCGGGCGGCGGGGGCGAGCAGAGCCCCCGGCGCGAGGTGGGCGTACCGCTCCGTCGAGTCCCTCGACGCGTGCCCGAGCTGGGCGGCGACTTGTTCGAGGGTCCACGGATCGCCCCACCATCCGGCGACGAGGGACGAGGCGCACGTGTGGCGGAGGTCGTGCCATCGGACGGGGCGGCCGTCGTGGCGGCGCTCGGGGCGGAGGTTCGCGGCGGCGAGCCACTCGGGCCACTCGGCGGGGGCCTTCTTCGCCTGGCGGCGTGCTCCCGAGGGGAGCGGGAACAGGAGGCGGTGCGGGTTCGGGCGCGCGGCGACGATCGGGAGCCACTGATCGAGGGCCCAACGCGCGAGGGGCAGGATCGGGATGTGGTAGATCTTGCCGTTCTTGCGCGGTTTGCCGTGGGAGCCGTAGCGCACGGTGATCATGTTCCGCGCGAGGTCGATGTCCGTGAGGTGCTGCGCCCACTGCTCGCTTTCGCGCATGCCCGTCCCGAGGGCGAAGGCGATGAGGCATCGGCCTTCGAGGGGGATCGCTTCGCACGTGATGAGCGCGGTTTGCTCCTCGGGGGGGAGGTACGTCCACGGGTCGTGGGTGCGGGCCTTCTTCTTTTGAGGGAGGCGGACACCGCGGGCAGGGTTCTCGGCGAGGTGGCCGGCCTCGATGGCGGCTTCGAGGGAGCAGCGAAGGAGGTTCAGGCTGTACTGCGCGGTGTCGTGGGAGATTTTGCGGTCCTTCGTCTTCTTGTGACCCTGCCCGGGGGCAGCCTTCTTCCGGAGGAGCTCGCGGCACCATTCGCGGACGTCCTGCGCGCGGATCGAGGCGATGTGCCAGTCGGCGAAAAACGCGGTGTCGATGTGCCTCCGCCAGCGGGATCGGTCGGTCTTGACGTCGCGGTTTCCCCCAAGCTCGCGATCGTCCAGGTAGCGCACGCCCCACGATCGAAGCGTCAAGCCTCCGGGCTCGACGGCGTTGCCCTCGGCGAGCTCGCCGAGCGCGGCATCGAGCAAGCGTTCGGCCTCCTCGTACGTGGCGCACGGGCGGAGGCGCGCACCGGCTCCGGGGAGGCGGGGGCGAAACGTGCCATTCGGCATCGGCTCGATGGTTCCGCGGCCTCGCCCGCGGCGCTTGGTTTGCTCGCTCATTTCGTCACTTTGAAACCGAGGCGGCGCAGATCTTCCCGCGCGCGCTGCCGATCGATATCGCTCGGCGGTTGAAGGGGCGGGGCGACAGGGGCATCGAAGCGGACGGCGCGGCGCGGGGGCCGGTTCGGGCCCTCGGCCTCGTCGTCCTCGGGGGCCTCGATGAGGTCGGCGATCCGGCGAAGGAGGAGGGCGATCTGCGTCCACTTCCCGCTGACGTGATGGCGGGCGGCTGCGGCTCCGTTGGCTTTCGGTCGTCGCGCCATGGCAACACGCTCCCGGCCCGCGCGATCAACGCGAGGCTCGCCAGACGGTACTGGCAGGCGGCAACCATGTCAACTGCCAACATGGCGCATCCCTGCCCTACGTGGCGCGCGCTCGGGCGCGCGTCGGCTTCTTCGCCGGGGCTGCGCCGGTGATCTCTCGCTCCTGGGCGAGGAAGGCTTCGCGGGCGCGGAAGGCGTCGATCCACCACAAGACGGTCCGCGTCTCGGCATCCTTGACCGGCTTCCCGAGCACGGCGCGGATCGCCTCCTCGTCGACACCTCCGTCTCGCGCGATGCTCGCCGCAAGGGCGCGATTCGGGATCGGGTCTTCCTCCGTCTCCTCCATCGGCCCCTGGCCCGTCATGAGCCACTCCATGTTCACGCGCAGCGCCTTCGCGACGCGCTGAACCGTCGTTGCGGTCCCTCCGAACTTCCCCCGCTGCTTGCTCTCGAGCCTGCTCGTCGTCCCCTGCGACACGCCTGCGAGACGATCGAGCTCGGTGCTCTTGATGCCGCGGAGCTGACGGGCCTGCTTGACCCGGTCCCCAAGATCCATGGCTCGATGCTGCGCACGGTCCGGCCGTGGTTGCAAGCACCTTTTGCCCCCGTCCTACGTTGTCACTTGACAACTAACAGTCGGCGGGTTGATCGTGGGCTCGATGTCGGCGGCACGATCGACGGACGGGCGGGGCGAGATCCGCGGCGAAGGGACGCTCGCCGAGGTGCTCGATGGGCGCGCGGGATGGCATCTCGCGACGGCGGACGCTCTGGAATTCGCCGAGGAGCTGCCCGACGGCTGCGCGCATGCCGTGTGGATCGATCCGCCCTATTGCTCGGGCGGATACACGGAGACGGCGCGGCGGCAGGCGCGCGGGATGCTCAGGCATGGGAGCGTCAAAAAGCTCGGCTGGTTCATCAATGACAACATGGGCTCGGCCGGGCTCGTGTGGCTCCTGCGGTGCGTGGCGGTTCAGGCGTTTCGCGTGCTGGTCGAGGGCAGGAGCCTCGGCGTTTTCTATGATTGGAAGATGATCCCCCTCCTCGCTCCGGCGCTCGAATCGAGCGGGCTCCGGTGGCAGGCGATGGTGGTCTGGGACAAGGAGCAACCGGGGCTCGGGACGGGGTTTCGTGCGCAGCATGAGGTGGTGCTCCATTTCGTGAAAGGAACGGGCGTCTTTCACGACGCGAGGACGGGGAACGTGCTGCGGCAGGCGCGGATCCCTACGACGGACCGGAATCATCAAACGGCAAAGCCTCCGGACCTGATCGAGCGGTGCCTGGCGGTCGTCGCTCCTCCCGGGGGCCTGGTCGTAGACTTCTTCGCGGGCGGCGGCTCGACGGGGGTTGCCGCGCGGCGGCTCGGGATGCGGTTCGTCGGAAGCGAAATCGATCCGGGGATCGCAGCGCATGCGCGGGAGGCGATCAAGTCGCAATGCACCGACGCGCGGCGGCTGGTGAAGGCGAATCAACTCGGACTGTTCGGGGAATAGGATGGTGCTTGATCCTGGGGTGCTCGGCTCGCGTCCAAGCGTCGTCGTGATCGCGCTCGGCGCGATCCGCAACGCTACGCGCGCCGACTTGCAACTGGCGGAAAAGGCCGTGCTCCTGGCCCTCGCGCTACGCATGGATCACGAGGGGATCGCGCGGACGAACCACAGGACAATCGCGGGGGATCTCGGGACGTCCAAATCGGTTGTCGTGGAGGTGGTCGCATTCCTCCGAAAGATCGGCGTGCTTTTGGTCGAGGGGCCGACGGCGCGGAGGCCCGTGATGGCGTTCCGGATTGCGCTCGACGTGCTGGGCGGGCCCAGCGGGGAGCCTCGGCGGCGCGTGCGGGCTCGGAGGGAGCTGGACCGTCCGGCGGTTCAGCCTGGACCGCCTAGCGGTTCAGGGGATGAAAGGGCCTCGAACGCCGGGCAGTCCAGCCTGGACCGCCCAGCGGTTCAGGAGGGCGGCGAGGTCGAGGGCGGCGCGGTGGATGCCTGGACCGCCCGGCAGTCCAGCGGCGACGCGGTGGACAAGGGTACCTGGACCGCCCGGCAATCTACCCTGGACCGCCCGGCGGTTCTGCCTGGACCGCCCGGCGGTTCTGCGGAGCTCCCTTCTCTCTCTCTGTCTCTTGATCTGGATCCTGATCGTGAAAGACAGAAAGAGAATTCAGAGAGAGGGGCGACGAAACCGGGGAGCTCCAAGCGTCGGGCTCGAGGCGCGGCGCAGGGGGAAGCCGCGCCCGGTCAAATGGGACTCGTGAGCATTGCCTCGACGAGCGACGAAGGCGGGACGACGAAACGGCGAAAACCGCTGACACCGCTGCCGGATGGCTGGGCTCCCTCGCCCGGGATGCGTCAATGGGCGTTGGCCCAAGCGATACAGGCCGGCCTCGCGTGGACGGAAGCGGACGTGGAACACGAGAGTGCCACGTTTTGCAGCAAGGCGAGGGCGAAGGACCAGCGCTGGGCGGATTGGGGGGCAGCCTGGGAAAATTGGATCCGCATGGGGATCAAGTTTGCCTGGAAGCAGGGCAAGACCGAGGAAGCGCGGTCGGGGGGCCCTGGTCCACGTCGGGCGGTCGGGGCGCAGCCGCTGTTCTCAACCGAGCCCATCGAACGGGTGGACGAGGACGAATCTGCGCCGGTTTGTGCGGGAGGTAATTACCTATGACGGGCGCGAGGCATTCGGCGTCGGCGGATGTGGATTGGGAGCTCTTCCCGATGCCTCGGGAGGGCGCGTATCCGTGCCGGTCCGGATGCGGGGGGACAGCGCGGCTGCCTGGGATCTGCAAGGCGTGCGCAACCGAGGAGAGGCGAGCGGCCTTCGATGCGGAGCTGCGCCCGGCGCTGCGCTCGATTCCGGCGCGGTTCGAATGGGCGGTGCCGGGCGGGGACGAGCTCGCGGAGCGGCTGAAAAACGAGCGGATCCAGGGGTGGGCACGGGTGCGGCGGGAGCTGATGGCGGCTTTCGAGGCGGGGAAAAACGTGGTGATCCTCGGGCCGGAGCCGCAGGTGGGGAAGACGTCGGCGGCGTGCGTGGTGCTGCGGCACGTGATCCAGCGGGGGACGTTCGATGCTCTTCCCGCCGAGGTGCGGGCGGCGCTCGTGGGGAATGCGGCGCCTTCGAGGCCGCTCGCGAAAACGGGGGCGCCGAGGAGGCCGGCCCACGTGGAGGTCGCGCTACCGGAGCAAGTGCGGATCGCTCGAGGGGCGCGGTTCGTGGCGGCGCGGGCGCTGCGGGGGGATTCGGTGGCGGCGGAGGCAGCGCGGGAGCTGGCGAAAGCGGCGACCGTGCTCGTCCTGGATGACGTGGGGGACGAGCTCGATTCGGCTCCCGAGGGATCAGGATGGATTCCGGATCGGGTGGCAGGGACGCGGGAGGTGATCGATTACCGGCACAAGGAGCCACGACTGCGGACGATCGTCACGACGTGGTTATCCGAGGAGAGGATGGCGACGTATTACGGGGGCGGGACGGCGAAGCGGGTTTATGGGCAGGCGGCAGTGGTATTCATAGGGGCACCGTATAGACCATGATGCGAGGCAGGCGGCATAGACCAGGCTCAGGCCCCTTGGTCGAGGTTCCTAGCGCTGACGGTCAGACGCATTCTTCATTTGATCGAGTGCGCGTCCGCCCATTCACGCAAGCCACCGGGCGCCACGGGTGAGCACGGGCCACCAGTCCGGCTGCCAGACGAGCCCCAGTTCCGCGGGCCGGCGAGGCACGCGTCGAAGGCGGCGACGGTGCTCGTGCTGGATGAGTCAGGGGACTAGCTCGATCTGGCACCCGAGGAGCGCTCGGCGGCATGGCGTGCGGCAACTTAATCAGTATCGCCACGAGGAATCGATGGATCGCTATCTTTTTTGGCCATCAATTCGAATCCACCACGAACGGTGGCAGTAAATAGAATCTGTCCGCCCGTTAGACCTGCAACAAAATCATTGAATCCGAAAAGAACAGGCACATGGAGTCCCAGCTCCAGTTCATTAAGCCTGACCGCCAACCCCAATTGGAAGCCATGCCAGGACGTGTCAGTGGTACCCAGCACCAACTTTCTGAATTCAGCGCGGGACGCTGATATGAGGTCACCCATAAGCCACCGCGCGGAGTACCCGAGGGATGCAATGGCCCACATTCTATTCATCGGAGCGAGCCTCAACCAGAATCGTAAGCCGACGCCGAAAAATCCGGCCCCTGAGCTTGCAGAATACGACTCGGTTACGCTGGTTGCGCCAGTGGAAGGGTCCGGCGCCTCCAGCTGTCGAATTGCCTTCCACGTCGACTTACCCAATTCGACGCGCAGCATTGGACCCCAATCAAGCGTAAAATCATCATTGCGCTTCACAATCCAGACCATCGAGTCAACACCGACTTCGCCGGATACAGCAGTCGCAGCGGGTGTTAACAGGAATCCTCCGAATTTATCGGCAATGACCGTAGGCTCAGTACCCACACGAGCGATGAGATGGAAGGCTGTCCATGGTCCCTCGTAACGAAAACCAGCACCGCCGGCACCCGCAGGAGAGGCAGAAGAATCGGTGGTTGCTCCGCCCGCCACATTTTGTATAACCGCCGCATCTTGTTGCTGCTGAGCGATTTGCAAGTATCCTGCACCGATTACCCGGAATGATCGATATGTTGATTTTGGCGTTGACGCTGATTTTGATGCCGGTTCTGATGCCGGTTCTGATGCCGGTTCCGATGCCGGCTCCAATTCCGATTGTGCCATCGCATCACGTTCTGCGACGATAAGGCTAGCAATCGCACTAGCCGTAGTAAAAATGGTGAACATTGTATACTGCAGGACATAATAGGCTCGGTTGAAATGGTGCTTGTTCAGGTTGAAGTATCGATGATTCATAGCGCGCTCCCTGCTCTCTTCGTGCATCAGCGATGGGATATCTTATCGCTCCCCAACACTCAATGTGTGAGCGAACAACCGTCGGTTGTATCACAACACGTGTGGCAATTGCAATCCCAACGTTCTCTCCCTCGTTCCCTGGGGCAGCCACACTGGAAGTCTTGTTTGGGCTCGGAGGCTTGGACCGCGCTCGACAGCGTATTTCTGCCGCCCCCGCATCCGGGGGGGTCGAAGTGGCAGGAATGAAGGCGGCGGCGCGGCGCTCGCGCGTGCTGCTCGGCGACGGCCGCGAGCTCGGCGCGATCTGCCACGGGGGGTTCGGCCGAGCCGCACGTTGCGACGCTCGGCGAGGACCGGGGCGGGCGATCCCGCCGAGGACGAGGGCCCCGGGTCGGCCCGGGCCGGTCGGGCTGCTCGAGGGGGCCGAGCTCGGCGAGCGGCAAGGGGTCGATCGGCTCCTCGGCGAAGGGCCGGGCATCGGCGCGAAATCTTCCCCGAGGCGCGCGGGCCTGGACCGCGGGCGGCATTTTATTTTCCCGCGTGGTTCTGCTGGGTTGCGCGTGAGGCGCGGCAGAAAGGGTGCGGGGCTGATCGGCTTCCTTCAACCTGGGCGAGGTGCGTCGTGAGTGGGTTGCGGTCGAACTGGGGCGCGTCGGTCGAGGCGGCGGTGTGGGGTTCGTCGGGCGAGGTTGGGGAGGCGAGCGACAGCGAGGAGGAGACCGCGCCGCACGTGCCAACGCGGGGAAAGGCCGGGGGCAGGGGGCTCGTCAGCCTGGCGGAGGAGGCGGTTGTGCTAGGGATCCGGCCAGAGGGTAGCGGATGGCGGAGGCGCGTGTTACGGCGGTTGCGGGCAGTCGAGCGGGAGTCGGGTGTGAAGCTTTGTGCGGCGCGGAAAGGACGCGGCGGAAGCATGGTAACCCTTGACGGCCTGCGGCGTGCGTATCCGCTACCATTTATGAAGCTGGACGAAATTGAGAACTTACGGGCGAGAGTGGACGGCCTGGAACGACGGATCGCTCTGGCGGAGAGGGCCTTGGAACCAGGTAACCGACTGCGAAACGGACGCGCAGGCACCACGGCAAAAGAACGGGCCCGTGCAGACAGCGAGGAAGCCAACCGATGAACAATGCTATTTGGGAAATTCTGGACCACTGGGGATTACTATCCGACGATTTTCGTCCCGGACGGTACTCCATGAAGGACTGGAAACGCATGGCCGAAGCTCTCGAGCGCTCCTATACGAGTCCAATCGAGCAAGTTCTCTCGTCGGTCCACCTTGGACTTTCTCAGGGCACTCGTGTTGCAGAAGGGCATGAGCCCCCGCAAGACATTGCCGCTCCCGTGGTGATGTTCGAGCGCGTCTGTCTACCAGATCCAGTGTTTTCGTTTTTCTCTCGCACAGCCGCTAAGGCGTGGGAGTTGCTACCTGAATCCGGATCTGTGCACTTGATTGGCAAACGTTCTATACACACTGCGCCATCTTCTTTCTGGACGGTGCCGACGACTGGCAGGCGGACGCTCGTAGATAAGACGCTGCCCCAGATGTTGCGACAACTTAAGGAGCTTCGGCCCTTGGTCGAGGTGGGAGCAATCGCGCTTGTGCCGTGGGAACCAATCCTATTGCGGGACGCAAACGCATTGCATGAGGCAACCCAAAAACTCGCCCGCAGCCAGTACGCCACGGAGCTGACCCAACGTTACAACCAAATCGAATACAACTACGGGGTTCGCGTCGGCGCCATCGGCATAGAAATGAAGGACCCGCCCCCTGGCAGCAACACCGCGCCAGGTGAACCTCTATGGTGGGAAGAAAAGCGCCCGATGCTCCATCTTGGGTTGCTCAACGCAGCGTTCTCAAAGGCAACCGCAGCAAGCTTCTTGCCGGATCGACCAGGCGATCGCGCTGTGTACGATTTCGCTCGATCAGGTGGACGCGTAACTCAGCCAACGCAACCGATCGCGGAACACCTCACCATTCCTGCATTCTCAAAGGCGCTATGGCCTGACATTGTGGCCTTGCGCAAGAACTCGGTAGCTCTTGCGGAACTACGCGCGATTATTCGTGATGCCTCAGCAATTGATGACGAAACGAGCATTCCGGTGTTGCGCAATCGTCTGGACGAGGCAGCGGCAAGACTCAAGGAAGACGCTTCTCTGTGGAAAGCTGTCAAATCGACGGCGCAGGACGCTGCAATCATGACCACCATTAGTGGTGGCGGCGGCTATCTTGCGGCGGGCCCTGACGCAGCTTTCATCGCGACTCTGGGCGGTGGAGCTGTTTCGTTCTTGATGAATTTGGCACGTGCCAAATGGAATCCGCAGCGTACAGCAACTCAAGATGCATCTGAGCTATTGGTGCGACTCTCGGATAACCTGAGTCCTAAGTAGCGATGAGTGATGTGGCTCGAGTACATGCTGCGCTTGTCGTTACTCAAATCGGGCAGCGGGACCGGTGACGTGCGGGAACGAATGGGACATTAAACGATCCACATCCAGCCCATTCCCTCCCAAGAGGGAAGAGGCATGCCCCCCACCCCCCGCCCCGAGACCCCCCAAGCCCGCTACCACCGCGTCGTTCGCGAAGTCCTCGACGCGCGCGGCCGCTTCTGTGAGTGCTGCGGCGTTCCTGCCCGCCACGTTCATCACATCATCCCCTGCTCCGTCTCCGGCATCGCCTCCGAGCTGGTCTTCGATCCGGCCAACCTGATCGTGATCTGCAACGATTGCCACATGCTCATGCACCCGCTCATCCGGAGGCC
The DNA here is from genome assembly GCF_029946505.1 of Polyangium sp. y55x31. Classification (GTDB taxonomy): domain Bacteria; phylum Myxococcota_A; class Polyangia; order Polyangiales; family Polyangiaceae; genus Polyangium. Next base: position 4,687 of record NZ_JARZHG010000029.1, on the reverse strand, counting down.
CTCATGGACGAAAGCCGCGAAAGGCCGCGGGATCGCGCTCAACCGTTGACCCCCGAGGAGGCCGAGCGCGCCTCCGCCGAAGGACGCCCGGTCCCGAACCCGGATCCGCCTCGGCTCGATGCCGACGTCAAGACCCTCCGCTGGCTTCTCCGCGTCGAGAAACGCCGGCTCAAGGAGGCCGTGCGCATCGAGCGGGAGCGGCGGATCGTCTTCCCCGAAACGAGCGTGATCCTCCGCGACGTGCATCGGCTCCTCGATGCGATCGCCATTCGTGAGGGTCGCCTCTCCTCGCGCACGGCCACGGCACCCGAACCCGGGCGCTTCGAGGGCGGCGGGAGCGGCGGGGCGAGACCTCGGGACGAATTCGACGATTTCCGCGCGCTCCTGGAGTAGCCATGTCCGGTCGCCCCTCGCTGCGTACACCGGAGGTCGAGAAACAGATCCTCGACGCGCTCAGGCTCGGTCAACTGCACCGCCCGACCGTCTGCAAGCTCGTGGGCATCTCCCCTCGTACGCTTCGGGCCTGGCGGAATCAGGATCCCGAATTCGACACGAAGCTCCGGGCCGCGGAGGCGAAGGGGGAGGCGCGGCTCGCGCTCATCGCGACGCAGGGCGCGGAGGAGGATCCTCGCCTCGCGCTCGATCTGCTCCGGGCGCGGTATCCCGAGCGCTGGGGCCGAAAGCACGCCCAGATCGAGGCGCAGGTGAAGCTCGATGGTGAGCGTCCGCCCGGCCTTCCGCGCGCGCTGCGGCCCGTGTGGGATGCCGCGGTGAAGAGCAATTGGAAGGACCGCGCGGCGTGCCGCGAGCTGGAAATCTGGTGGGCGACGGGGCAGACGGAACGGCCGGCGCAAATCGAGGCGCTGCGGCGGCTCCTCGGCGAGCTCGAGGCCGAGGTGGGAGGCAAAGACCATGGGCCCGAAGGGGGCGCTACCTGATACGCGGGCCGGCGTCTGGATGATGGCGCAGCGGGCGCGGGTCGCTGCGTCGCCCTCCGATGGCCTGGCGGAGTTCGTACCGGCGATAACGCCGGGGTATTCGCGGCCCGATCACCTCGCCCCCCTGGTCGAGCTGCTCGAACGCGCGCGCCGCGAGCCTGTCCGCGCGGTGGTCCACGCTCCGCCGCGGCACGGGAAGACGGACACCGTGCTCCATGCGATTGCGTGGTATCTGCGGAAGGATCCGGATCTCGCGATTGCGTACGCCACGTACGGGATCGAGCTGGCCAACAGCAAGAGCCGCGACGCGCGAGGCATCGCCCGAGCGGCGGGCGTCGTGCTCGATGCCGGGGCGAAGGGTGTCGGCGAGTGGCGCACGCGTGAGGGTGGGCGAGCGGTGTTTACTGCGTTGAATGGGTCGCTCACGGGCAAGGGGTTTCGCGTGCTCTTCGTGGACGACCCTTTCAAGAATCGGATCCAGGCTGAAAGCCCGACGTACCGCGCGCGGATCTGGGACCTCTGGCAGGGTTCGACGATCAACCGCGTCGAGCCGGGCGGGAGCGCGATCGTCCTTGCCACGCGATGGCATCCCGAGGACCTCTCTGGGCGGCTGATTTCCCAGGGCTGGCAATACCTCCGCCTCCCGGCGCTCTCCGACGACGGACGCGCGCTCTGGCCCGAACGCTGGCCCGCCGAGGAGCTGCAACAACGGCGGCGCGAGGTCGGGGAATACACGTGGGCCTCGCTTTATCAGGGCGTCCCGAGGCCGCGAGGTGGGGCCGTGTTCAACGCAGAGCCGGCCCTCTACACCCCCGAGGCCCTCGGCGAGGTGCGGGAGTATCGCGACGGGATCGGCGTAGATTTCGCGTATACCGCGCGGAAGCATGCGGATTACTCGTCGGCGGTGGTCATGCGCTCGCACGAACCCGAACGGGGGCGGCGCGTGTACTACGTGCTCGATTGCCTGCGGAAGCAGGTCCTCGCGCCCGAGTTCGCGGCGGAGGGTGCACGGCTGCAACGGGCGCACGGGGGATGCAAGGCGATGGGCTACGTCACGGTCTTTGAAAAGATGATCGTTCCCTTCATGTCGGATCGGGGCTTCACGGTCGAGGCGCGCCGCGTGAAGGCGGACAAGTTCACGCGCGCGCAACCGTACGCGGCATCCTGGAACGACGGGCGCGTGCTCCTCCCCGAGAACGTGGGGCCGGATTCGTGGGTGAACGTCTTCCTGGCGGAGCATCTCCGGTTCACCGGGCAGGATGACGATGAGGACGACCAAGTTGACGCTGGCGCGGCCGCGCATGATCTGCTTTCGTCGCCCGCAGGGCGGATCGCGGGCTCGTTCTCCGCGGCGAACAAACGGCCGGTGAAGCTGACGAGGTATACCCGATGAACCGCGCCCCTCGTGTTCGGTACGCCCAGCATATTTTCGCGCCGTTGATGGGCTGGGATAACGATCGCGTACGGCAGGCGCTCGAACGGCATGAAGCGGGGGATTTCCGCGAGTCGGCGGACCTCGCCGAAGCTCTCTTAACCGACGAGCGGCTCGATGGCGCTCTCCAGCAACGGATCGACGGGCTGCTGGCGCTGCCGCTCTCCTTCGAGGTCTCCACCGAGACGGGCGACGCGGCGGCGGCGGAGCTCGCGCAACGGAAGGCGGCCGAAGTCTGGTGGCGCTTCTGTCCGGAGCCCGTTCTGCGGGACGTGCTGAAGTGGCTGATCATGCTCGGCGTCGCGGTCGTACAACTGAATTGGACTGAGGAGCGGGGGCAATGGCTGCCGCTGCTCGAGGTCTGGCATCCGCGCGATCTGTGGTTCGATGGGCACGAAATCACGTACAAGGTCGGCACTCCGACGGCGCAGATCGGCCTCGCTGCGGACCCGTACAAGTGGGCGGTTTTCGCCTCGGGGAGCCAAACCCCCTGGATGAACGGCGCCGTTCGGCGGGTCGCCATGTACTACCTCGCGAAACAACAGCTGTTCACGGATTGGGCGCATTACTCCGAGGTCTACGGCCATCCTACGCGGGTCGGGAAGTACCCCGCGGCCCTCGATGAGAGCGACGAGACGGCGCGGGAGCGGGACGCGTACCAGGACGCGCTCGTCAACGCAGGCAAGTCGCCCGTGATCATGCTCCCGGTGGACATCGACAGCGAGGGCAAGGCGGCGGCGGGCTGGGGTTACGAGCTCGTCCAGGCGGACGGCGCGAGCGCGGTCGAGGTCTTCGAGCGGGGGATCCGGTACTGCGACAGCGCGGCGGCGATGGCGATCCTCCGGCAGACGCTCACCATGGAGCCGGCGCCGATTGGCTCGCATGCGCTCGGGAAGGTCCACAACGCGGTCCGCCACGAGGGGAAGCGGGCGGATACCGAAGGGCTCGCGACCACGGGGCACTTCGAGGTGCTGCGGCCGTGGGCGCTGTTCAACTTCGGGGACGAGCGACTCGCGCCCTGGCCGAAGTGGGACACGAGGACGCCCGAGGAGCGGGAGGCGCAAGCCGAGGCCGAGGTGCTCGAGGCGCGGCGGCGGGCCGACGTGGCGAAGGCGGAGGCGGAGGCGCGGCGGGCGGTCGCGGAGGCGAGGAAGGCGGAGGCGGCTGCGGAGGCGGAGGCGGCGAGGCTCCGGGCCGAGGTGCTCGGGCGGTTCGCGGAGGCGGTGACGGTGCTCGAGGGAGGGAAGATGGCGGGGAGGGTCGACCTCGGCGCGCTCGCAAAAGACTTCCGCGTCCCGCTCGTGCGGGAGGAGGAAGGGCAAGAGCCAGGGCCGGTCAAGGCCCCGGCTTCGTGAATCGGCGCGGGTCGCGGTGCGCTTAGAACTTCAAGTGGCCAAGCGCCCGGCGAGGTGGTCCAATACGCGAGGGAATTGGTTGCCTCGGAGGCCGCGACCAACTTGACTCATCGGACCTCTCACTTTGGCGGGGCGGACACCTCCGCCTCTTTGGCGGAGTGGGCCGCGGACGTGCGCGGCGCGCTGCTGAGTCGGTGCTCTTCGGCTTCTGTTCCTCGGGCTCCTTGTTGGGCTGTTTCGGCTCGGATGTCGTGTCCATCAGCTCTCTCTTTCATTGGCAAAGGCGCTGCGGCATCGGCCGCGGCGCGATCATGCCCCTGCACCCTGTGCGGCACGCTGGTTGGCCCGCGCGGCGCATTGGGGGTTCGTCGGGACAGCGCCCACAATGGCGGCGCAGGACGCGCTCGTCAAGGGGGATCTGCACGGTCGCATGCGATCGTTTAATGGCGCCATGCGCTGGATCGCCCGAAAACCGGACCGAGGCAGATTCAGGATCTCTCATCCGGGAATTGGCTATCCCCTCGTCCGAAAACCGGACCGAGGCGGTTTTGGGGATCCTCATCCGGGAATCGGTTTCCCCTTCGCCCCAAAACCCGACCGTGCGGATTAGGGGATCCTCATCCGGGAATTGGCTATCCCCTCGTCCGAAAACCGAACCGAGGCGGTTTTGGGGACCCTCATCCGGGAATCGGTTTCCCCTTCGCCCGAAAACCGGACCGAGGCGGTTTTGGGGACCCTCATCCGGGAATCGGTTTCCCCTTCGCCCGAAAACCGGACCGAGGCGGTTTTGGGGACCCTCACCCGGGAATCGGTTTCCCCTTCGCCCGAAAACCGGACCGAGGCGGTTTTGGGGACCCTCATCCGGGAATCGGTTTCCCCTTCGCCCGAAAACCGGACCGAGGCGGTTTTGGGGACCCTCATCCGGGAATCGGTTTCCCCTTCGCCCGAAAACCGGACCGAGG
>NZ_JARZHG010000028.1 GCF_029946505.1 Polyangium sp. y55x31 | reverse complement strand
CGGCTCCGGCCCCGGCCCGCGCGCCTGCGCCCGCGGCTCGCCCCGCGCCTGCGCCTGCGGCTCGCCCCGCGCCTACGCCTGCGGTTCGCCCGGCTCCGGCGCGCCCGGCTCCGGCGCCTGCTGCGCCTCCTCCCCCGCCTGCCGCTGCCGCCGAGTCCGAGTCGGCTGCCGCGGAAGAGGCGCCGGAGAGCGCGCCCGCCGAAATTTCGGGCGGCCCCCCGCCTCCGGTCGTGCCCGCGGTGCCCAAGGGTGCCAAGGCGCAGATCAGGCGCGGCAAGGGCGCGAAGTGAGCAAAACCGAGCGGGAGCGGCTCGTCGAGCTGCTCCGCGAACGATCATTCGAACGCAAACGAGTCGTGCTCGCCTCCGGGCGCGAGAGCGACTTCTTCATCGACTGCAAGCAAACGGCCTTGACCGCCGAGGGGCACTTCCTCCTCGGCGCGCTCATGTTCGACGCGCTCGACGGCCTGCCGCGATGCGACGCGGTCGCGGGCGTGGAGCTCGGCGGCTGCCCGCTCGCGAGCGCCGTCTCGCTGACGAGCTTCGTCCGCGGCCGGCCGCTCCCTGCGCTCTACGTGCGCAAGGAGGCGAAGGACCACGGCTCGAAGCGGCTCATCGAAGGGGATCGCGCGCTCGTGCCGGGGATGTCGGTCGTGATGCTGGAGGACGTGATCACGACGGGCGGATCGACGCTGAAGGCCGTCGACAAGATCACGGCGGCAGGCGCGCGCGTGGTGGGCGTGGTGGCGATCGTGGATCGGCTCGAAGGCGGGGCCGAGGCGATCCGTGAGGCGGGTTTGCCGGTGGTCTCGATCTGCACGCGGCGGGATTTCATTCCGGACACGTGACCCCGCGTTTGTCCAGGGAGGGACGACCCGTGGACAGTGGCGGAGGAGGCGGGTAGGGTAGGCATATGGCGCCGCCCGATCCCGCGTACGTGGTTGATCCGAACGATCCTCGCGCGCCTTCGGAGGAGACGTGGGCGCGCATGAGCGCGGAGGAGCGTGCGCGGGTCGTGGGCATGCTCCCGAACGAGGTTCCACTCGGCATTTTCCAGCCCGAAGGCGATCCGCACCGCACGGCGAAGAATCGTGCCCTCGACGCGCTCGACACGTTCTTCCGGAAGATGGGGCGGCGTGTGTACCTCTCCAGCGACCTTGCCGTGTACTACCCGGGCGAGCCGATGTTCTCGCCCGACCTCCTCGCGGTCGTGGACGTCGATCCGCACGAGCGGATGAAGTGGGTGGTGAACGCGGAGGGCAAGGGGCTCGATCTCGTGCTCGAAGTTCACGTGGGGGGCGATTGGGCGAAGGACTTCGAGGCGAACGTGGAGCGGTACGCGCGGCTCCGCATCCCGGAGTATTTTCTGTTCGACCGGCGGAAGAGGTCGCTGCGGGGGTACCGGCTGGAGAGCCCAGGGGCGCGGGTGTATCGGCCGATCGTGCCGCAGGGCGGGCGGTGGGCGTCGGAGGTGCTCGGGCTCGAGCTCGTGCTGGAGGGCGAGCGTTTGCGGTTCTACGCGGGGAATGCGCCGCTGCTCGAGGCGGACGAGCTCGTCGTGCGGCTGAACGCGATGGTGGACGAGCTCGTGGAGAAGCACCTCGCAGCCGAAGCGGCGGTTGCGGAGGAGCGGAAGCGAGCGGAGGCGGAGAAGGAGCGCGCGGACGCGGCCGAGGCGGAAAAGCAACGCATGGCGGCGCGCCTCGCCGAGGCCCTCGCCGAGCTGGAGAAGCTCAAGGGGCGGTAACCCCTTCGGCAACCGCCCCCTCTACGCTTCACTCCGCCGCTTCGGCCACCCTCGGCATCAGCGGATACCCGAGCGCTTCCCTCTGCGCCAGGTAGCTCTCGGCCACGAGCCTCGCGAGCGCGCGCACGCGGCCGATGAACCTCTGCCGCTCCGTCACGCTGATCGCGCCGCGCGCATCGAGCACGTTGAACCGGTGTGCCGCCTTCACCACGAAGTCGTAGGCGGGCAGCACGAGCGCCTTCTTCGGGTCCGGCTTCGCGCCCTTCGCCGTCGCGTCGACGCCTCGGAAGAGCAGCCGCTTCACCTCGGACTCGCACTTGTCGAACGCTGCGAAGTGCTCCTCCACGTCGGCTTCTTCGAAGTTGTACGTCGACCACTCCCACTCGGCCCGCTGGAACAGCTCGCCGTAGCGCACGATCTGCCCCCCCGTGTTCGAGTACACGAGGTCGTACATGCTGTCCTTGTCCTGCAGGTACATCGCGATGCGCTCGAGCCCGTAGGTCAGCTCGCCCGAGATCGGCTTGCAGTCGATGCCGCCGATCTGCTGGAAGTACGTGAACTGCGAGATCTCCTGCCCGTCGAGCCACACCTGCCAGCCGAGGCCCCAGGCGCCGAGCGTCGGCGACTCCCAGTCGTCCTCGATGAAACGCACGTCGTGCTGCAGCGGGTCGGTGCCGAGCGCGCGCAGCGACTCCAGGTAGAGCTCCTGGATGTTCAGCGGGCTCGGCTTCAGGATCACCTGGAACTGGTGGAACTGCTGCGCGCGGTTCGGATTCTCGCCGTAGCGGCCGTCGGAGGGCCTGCGCGAGGGCTCCACGAAGGCCACGTTCCACGGCTCCGGTCCGAGCGCGCGGAGGAACGTCGCGGGGTTGTACGTGCCTGCGCCGACCTCGGAGTTGTAGGGCTGCACGATGAGGCAGCCGCGCTCGGCCCAGAAGCGCTGGAGCGTCAGGATGATGTCTTGGAACGTCATGGCGACGGGCAAGCCATACCCCAGGCCTGACCGCTCGTCGACGCCCACCTCGCACCTCCCATGGCGCCCGGGGCGTACGGCCCCCGTTGCGCCTGTCCAGTCATTTGGTACGAACCGTCACAAACCGAAAATTGCGCCAGAATCCGCTCGCGTGGGCGATCTAAACATTGAACAAGCTGGTTGAAGGTTGTACAAACGTAGAACATTGATTCCGGCCGGAAAACGCGCTTGACGCCCCAACGGAGGAGCGATACCCGCAATGACCAGGCGCCAAACAAGTGACGCCCGTTTGGTTAGTTACCTTGGGGGCGGAGGCACAGAACGGCTCTCGGTGGTTCGGCCCGAGCAAGGTCGTGCCCGTCGGCATGGGTCGGTCAGCTTGGTCGGGGCCGGGGCACGCCCACGGAAGGACGGTCCGATGCCGCGCATCCTGATCATCGACGACGACGCGGTCTTCGGCGCCAGCGCGGTGCGGACCCTGGAGAGCGCAGGCTTTTCGGCGCGTTTCCACCGCGGCCCCTTCGGCAGCTTGCAGGCGATCCGCGAGACGCTCTGCGACGTCGTGCTGCTCGACGTCAACATGCCGAAGCTCGACGGTCCCCTGCTCGTCCGCATGATCCGCGACGCCTTCGGCCGCGGCGGCGTGAAGGTCCTGCTCTGCAGCGACATGGAGCCCGGGCCCCTCGAGCGCCTCGCGAAGGTGATGGGCGTGCACGGCGCCGTCCCCAAGCACCTGCCCGAAGCCGCGCTCGTCGACCAGGTGCGCGCCGCGCTCCCGCCGCGCGCCACGGCCTGATCCCGCGCGGCGCTCAGCCGTGCTGCTTTTCCAGCGCCTTTTTGTCGATCTTGCCCGCGCCCGTACGCGGCAGCTCGCGGACGAACACGACCGACTGCGGAACCTTGTACTTCGCGAGCCGCGCGCGACAGTGCGCGAGGATCGGCTCGGCGTCGGGCGACGCGCCCGGGGCGAGCACCACGATTGCCCGGCCCACCTGGCCCCATTTGTCGTGCGGCACGCCGATGAGCGCCGCCTCCGCGATCGCCGGATGCCCCGCGAGCACCGCCTCGACCTCGGCCGGATACACGTTCTCGCCGCCGGAGATGATCAGGTCCTTGCTGCGTCCCGCGATGTAGAAATGCCCTTCGTCGTCGCAGCGCGCGAGATCGCCCGTGCGTAACCACCCATCATCGAGCACCTTCGCCGTCTCCTCGGGCCGGCCCCAGTAGCCGCCGAAGACGTGCGGCCCGCGCACTTCGAGTTCGCCCACCTCGCCCGGAGCAACCGACTCACGCGCCGCGTCGACGACCCGCGCCTCCACGAAAAACAGCGGCGCGCCCACGGATCCGACCTTGCGACGCACGTCCCCGGGCGGCAGCCAAAAATTGTTCGGCCCGGCTTCCGTCAGCCCGTAACCCGTCTTCAGATCGATCCCTCGCTCCCAGTACGTGTGGAACAAGGGCTCGGGGCACGGCGCGCCACCGCTGATGCAGATGCGCAAGCTCCCGAGCTCGCCCTCGCCGAACCGGCGATGCTGCGACAGCGAGAGGAACATCGTTGGTACACCAAAGAACACGCTGACGCCCTGATCCCGCACGCCCGTGTACACCTCGTCCGGATCGAAGGCGCGACAGACCACGGACGTGCCGCCCGCGAGCACGAGCGGCGCCGTGAACACGTTGAGCCCGCCCGTGTGGAAGAGCGGCGCGTTGAGCAGCGCCACGTCCGACGATGAGAGGCCCCAGCTCGAGATCGTGTTCACCGCGTTCGCCGTGATCGACCGGTACGTCAGCATCGCCGCCTTCGGCGTGCCCGTCGTCCCGCCCGTCCCGCAGAGCACCCAGGGTTCGTCCCAGCCGATCTGGAGCGCCGGCGGCGGCCTGTCGGCGGCCGCGTCGCGCTCGCCGAGATCCACGTCGTCCCCACGCATCCGCGACGCGCCCTGCATCGCCACGAAGACACGCGGGACGAAGCTCGCCTCGCGTCGGATCGCCTCGGTCGTCGCGGAAAACTCCGGCCCGTAGACGAGCACCTCCGGCGTCGTCGCGGCGAGGTACCGACCGAGCTCGCCCGGCGTGAGCCTGTAGTTCAGCGGCGTGAAGATCGCGCCGAGCTTGCCGCAGGCGAACCAGAGATCGAGCATCGCGACGTCGTTCATCGCGAGCGCCGCGACCCTGTCGCCGCGCCGCACCCCGAGCCGCTCCTTCAGAAAATGCGCCGTGCGGTTCGCCGTGCGATCCCACGCTCGGTACGTCACGGCCCGCCCGCCTGCGCCGTTGTCGAGGAGCGCCACCTTGTCGGGGGTTAACGCCGCGCGTCGTCCGAGCCAGTCGCCGAGGTGCATGGCGCCCTGCGTAGCAAAGCCGCGCGCGCGCTGGAATGGCTCGTGTGCATTGCTGCAGCGCAGCAAGCCATTGCGATCTGGACGATCGGGGTGTACGACCGTCCGCATGGTCGTGAAGAAGTACGGCAACCGGAGGCTGTACGACACCGAGGCGAGTCGTTACGTCACGCTCGAAGAGGTGGAGGCGCGTGTCAGGCGTGGCGACGACGTGGAGGTCGTCGACGCGAAGACCGGCCGCGACCTGACGCAGGCGACGCTGGCGCAGATCATCCTGGAGAGCCGCGGCGCCGCGCGCCTCTTGCCGGTGCCGCTTTTGCGCCAGCTCATCCGCATGGGCGACGACGCGCTCGCCGAGTTCTTCGAGCGCACCGTGATCTGGGCGCTCGACATCTACCTGCTCGCGAAGAAGGGCGCGCGTGTCTTTCCGATCGGCCCTCTCGGCGCGCTCCCGTTCCTCAACGCGATGCTCGGCGGCGGCAAGAACGTGCCGTGGTCTCAGCCGCGCGAGCCCGAGCCCGAGGAGCAGGTCCCTCCGCCCGACACGAACGAACGCGACGAGCAGGCCGAGGAGATCGCCGCGCTCCGCCGCGAGCTCGAAGAGCTCAAGCGCATCGTCGGCAAGAAGCGCCGCGAGCTCTGAGCTTTGTTGCAGTGCAACAACGTTCGCTTGACAGGGGGAAAGTCGGGGTTTAGGTTCGGCTCCCGACAGCCGGGAATCACCTTGAAATCAAGGCGATCCTGCAGGGGTGAGGAGCAGACGATGAGCGAACGGGTGGATTCGCAGGTGCAGCAAAACCGCGACGTCTCCTCGGGACGGAGCGCGCTCGCGAACGTGTTCGAGGAGCTCGCTGCGCTGGAGACGGCGGGCGTGGCGCAGATCGGCGTGGTGTTCCGGGGCATGGCGCGCATCGGGCAGGCGTCGGTGCTCTACGGCGCGCGTGTCGCCGCGGAATGGCAGCGGATGGCGCTCGAGGCGACGGAACGCGCGGGCGATACGTTCGGCGCGCCTTTCCTTTGAGCGGCCTTCCAAGCAAAGCCGAGCTCGCGTAAACTCGTTCTGTCCGGGCGAAACCAGGAACCAACGCGCCGGCGAGCGGAGATAAAGAGCATGTACATCGGGGACTGGATGGAGCGCGGCGAGCGGTATTTCCCGGAATCGCTCGCCGTCGTCGACGTCGCGAAGGGGGACGCGGGCCGCTTTTCGTATCGCGAAATGAACCGCCGCGCGAATCGCCTCGCCGGCTTCCTGCAGAGCGAGGCCGCGATCGGCAAGGGCGATCGCGTGGGCATCCTGGCCATGAACGGCGTCGAATTCCTCGACGCGTTTTTCGCCTGCGCGAAGCTCGGCGCCGTGCTCGTCCCGTTCAACTGGCGCAGCCATCCGCGCGAAATCGCCGAGCTCACGAGCCAGACCGAGCCGAAGGTGATGATCTTCGGCGACGATTTCCGCGCCGGAATCAGCGAAATCGCAGGCCTTGCCGCATGTGCGTCCGTCAAGACGTGGCTGCACCTCGACGGCGAGGGCATTGCGGGGAGCCTCCCGTATGGGGCCACGGTGCAGGCGCGCGAGGCGCATCCTGTGAAGAACGACGCCGTCGAGGCCGAGGACATCGTTTGCCTGCTCTTCACGGGCGGCACGACGGGCCTGCCGAAGGGCGCGAAGATCTCGTACCGGATGATCGCGTGGAACACGCTGAACACCGTGATCCACGAGCTCTCGCGCGGCGACGTGACGCTCACGCACACGCCGATGTTCCACACGGGCGCGCTCTTCGTCTACACGCTGCCCCTGCTCACGCTCGGCGGGACCGTGGTCATCATGCGGAAATGGACCGCCGACGACATGCTCTCGCTCATCGAGCGCGAGAAGGCGACGGTGCTCTTCTGCGTGCCGACGCAATACCAGATGATGATGCAATCGCCGCGATTCGAAACGGCGAACCTCTCCTCGCTGCGCTTCTTGACGAGCGGCGGCGCGCCCCTGCCCGTGCCGATCATCCGCGCGTACCGGGAAAAACACGGCGTCGTCTTCAAGCAGGGCTTCGGCATGACCGAGTTCGGCCCGGGCATCTTCTCGATGGACCCCGAATTCGCCGAGACGAAGGCCGGCAGCATCGGCAAGCCCAACTATTTCATCGACGCGCGGATCGTCGACGACGATAACCGCCCCTTGCCCGCCGGCGAGGTCGGCGAGCTCGTGCTCAAGGGCCCGAGCGCGTGTTCGGGGTATTTCAACAACCCCGAGGCCTCGAAGGCGTCCGTGGACGCGGAGGGCTGGTTCCACACGGGCGACATGGCCCGCGTCGACGAGGACGGGTTCTATTACATCGCCGATCGCAAGAAGGACATGTTCATCTCGGGCGGCGAGAACGTCTACCCGGCCGAGATCGAAAAGGTCCTCTACGAGCACCCGGCCGTGGCGCAGGTCGCGGTGATCGGCGTCCCGGACGAGAAATGGGGCGAGGTCGGCCGCGCCATCGTGATCCTGAAGCCCGGACAGAGCGCGACCGAGGAGGCGATCCTGGCCCATTGCCGTGATCACCTCGCGAAATACAAGGTGCCGAAATCGGTCGTCTTCGTGGACGCGATGCCGATCTCGGCGGCCGGCAAGATCTTGAAGAGAGAGCTGAAGGAAAAGTACGCGCGGTGAGGCGCGAGAGGGAGAGGGATGCCGTGGCAAAAGAGACCACGAATGGGGGTTCGGGGGCACAGCCCGAGCGTAGAAAACAACCGAAGCTCTTGACCCGCGTGGTGAAGGGCCTCGGGCACTGGCTCGGGCCGGAGACGCCGACGGGCAAGGCGTTCGTCGCCGCCGAAAAAGGCATGACCAAGGCGTTCGACAAGCTCGGCAGCAACGAGCGATATCTGAACCTCGTCGGCGGCGTCCTGAACCGCGCCCTGCGCACCCGCAAAGCGTACGTCGAGGCCCAGGAGAACTGGCTCCACCTCCTCCGCCTGCCCACGTCGACGGAGATGGACGATCTGCGCGAAGAGGTGCGCGACGTCAAAAACCAGATCGAGGCGCTCTCGTCGCAGCTCGAGCTCGTCGTCGAGGCGCTCGAAAAGGGCCGCCGCGAGGGCCAGGGCGTCGAGGTTGGCCGGACGAACACGAACGGAAGCGCGACGACCGGTCGCCCCTCCTGACGAGGAAGGACGGGAAACACCATGACGACGCAATCGACCAGCCAGCGCCTCCGCTCCTTCGTGGCGGGCCAGATCGAGCTCTCGCGCGAGCTCATGCAGGCCGCGCAGAAGGGCTCGATGAGCCCGTACCACTACGTAAAACCGTTCATCCTCCGCGCCGCGGACGTCGGCGAGCCCCCGCTCGCGCCGACCCCGCACAAGGTGGTCTACACGAACGGCAAGATGCGCCTGCTCCGCTTCGAGCCCACGGTGCGCAAGCACGCGACGCCGATCCTCTTCGTCTATTCGCTCATCAACCGCTATTACATCCTCGACTTCCTGCCCGGCAGAAGCCTCATCGAATTCATGGTCGGGCAGGGCTTCGACGTCTACGCGATCGACTGGGGCACGCCCGGCTCGGCCGAGCGGCGGATCGGCTGGGACGACGTGCTCAACGTGCTCATCAAGAACGCCGTGAAGTGGGCGCTCCGCCATAGCGGCGCGAAGGACCTCACGATGTACGGCTACTGCATGGGCGGCACGATGGCGCTCGCGTATGCGGCGCTGCACCCGCAGGGCCTCCGCAATTTCGTGGCGCAGGCGACGCCGGTCGACTTCCACGAGGGCGGCGTCTTCGCCGAATGGACGAAGCCGAACCGCTTCGACGTCGACGCGCTCGTCGACGCCTACGGCAACGTGCCGATCGAGCTCATGGAGACGGGCTTCTCGTCGATGGCCCCGATCCAGCGCATGACGAAATGGCTCGAGGTCTTCCGCCGGATCGACGACCCCGACTTCGTGACCACGTTCCTCGGCATGGAGCACTGGGCGTCGGACAACGTGCAGTTCCCCGGCGAGATTTATCGGCAATACATCAAGGATTGCTACCAGTACAACAACTTCTGCAAGGGCCGCATGAAGGTCGCCGGGCAGACGGTGGACCTCTCGACGATCAAGGTCCCGCTGCTCAACATCATCGCCGAGAACGATACGATCGCGCCCCCCAAGTCGAGCGAGGTCCTGAACACGATCGTGAGCTCGACCGATAAGGAAATCATGCGCTTCCAGGTCGGGCACATCGGTTTGTCCACGTCGAGCAAGGGCCCGAAGCAGATCTGGCCGAAGGTCGCCGGATGGATCGCGAAGCGGTCCGATCCGTGGACAGAAACCTGATCTAAGCTTCGATCAGGGGTTCGGCGGCGGGGCGTGGAACTGGAACTGCCCCGGCCGCGGGACCGGGGGGATCTCGCCGAGGCGAGGCGGGTAGGGCGCGAGAGGCTCGAGCTCCGCGATCAGAGAATCAACGAACGGGTCGGGCCCCTGCTGCTCCCGGATGCGACGCAGCGCCGGCAGGTTGTGCGCGCAGACCGGGAAAGCACCCCAGGGGCAATTCTTGCAAGGGTCGTCGAGGCGTTTGGCGCGGAGGCGCAAAGCCGCCGTGCCGAGGCCGAGGGTCGTCGCGACGAGCGCGGCGCGGATCGCCCAGCCCACGAGGGTGTTCGGGACGAGCCACGCAGCGCCCACGACGAGGCCGAAGCCCACGCCGAGGACGAAGCGCGCCGGGATCTTGTACCAGCGGCGCTGGACGAAGGGCTGAAAGAAAGTCGGCACGGCGCAGCCGAGGGCCGCCATGGCGACCCAGAAAGCGGTCGCCATGTCGTGCGCGGGTGAAACGAAGAAAAGGGCGATCAGCGCGACCGCTAGCCCTGGGTACATGCAGGCGCAACCCAGGCATAGGGGCACGCCAAACGGGCGGACGAGGTGATGATCGTGCCGCCCGCAGGTCGGATGATGAGCGAAGGAAGGATAACGGCCGAGCTCGCTCAGCGCGAACGCAGCCGGAGGGACCCCCGCGAGCTCGAGCCTGCGCGGGGATGCGCGATCAGCCACGCTTGAAGACCAGCACGGCACAGCGCTTGGGGCAGAACGGGCCGAACGCGCTGCGCACGTCCATGAAGACGTGGGAGAGCACGAAGCCCTGCGCACCCATCTGGTTCGCGAGGTCCGAAATCTTGCTGTGCTCGACGGTGCCGCCGCAGCCAGCGTCGATCGTCATGACCTGGAACGAAGCGCCGCCAGCCTGCGCGCCAGCGTAGCCACCACCATAACCGGGATTCTGTTGCACTCCTGGGATCCTTTCTCCGACAGAGACCAGGCGAACGCTACGTCCGAGACGGGGCTCAAGTCAACACCCTCGCGACGATCAACGCCACGTCGTCTTGGCTGAACCGTTCGTCCGTCCGCTCTGTTACTGGCACGGTTTGGCACTCCCGGAGGAGCCTCGCGCAGGTCGCCGCGACGTCGTCCCCGCCCTCCCGAAGGATCTCGGCGATGCGGGCGTCGCCGACCGGCTCCCAGAGGCCGTCGGTGCAGAGGAGCAATAAGTCGTTCGGACAAACCTCGACCTCCGCGACGTCGATCTCCACGGTCTCCTGGATGCCGAGCGAGCGCGTGAGGATGTTGTCGAGCGGCGCGTCCATCCCGCTCTCGACGAACGCCTCGAGCGCGGCCGGGTTCGCCTGCAAGTAACTGCGGAAGGTATGGTCCTCGGTGAGGCGCTGGAGTGCGCCCTCTCGATAGAGGTAGACCCGGCTGTTGCCCACGTGCGCGACGTGAGCGACCTGGCCCTCGCGCGGGAGGAAGAGGAGCGCGACCGTGGACCCCATGCCGCAGAGCCGCCGGTCCGTGCTGCTCCGGTGGAAGATCTCGCGATTGGCCGCGGCGATGGCCGCTCGAATGCGATCGGGCGCGGAGCCTTCGCCCGGCGCGACGAGGAGGTCGGTCGTGAGGGAGACGGCGAACCCGGAGGCGACGTCCCCCGCGCCATGCCCGCCCATCCCGTCCGCCACGACGCACACGTGGCCGGAAGGCCCGCGGAGGATTCGGAACGCGTCGTCGTTTTGAAACCGCACTCCGCGCTGCGTGACCCCGAAGGCCTCGACCCCGCGCCCGATCGTCATGTCACTTCGGCGGTTCGAGCGGCGCGCACGTGGAGACGCCGGCCCCGACGATCCGGAAGCCGATGTCGGTCATGTACGCATTGTCGATGGTGTTCGTCGCGGGGTCGTACTTCGTCACGTTCGAATTCGCGAGCGACGACGCGGCATAGAGGTAAAACGACCCGCCCCAGAACGAGAAGGCCCACGCCGAGGGCGTCGCGAGGCCCGAGATCGCCTTGGTGTTCGTCACGGCGCCGGTCACCTTGTCGATCTGGCCGACCTGCACCGGGGACGTCGTGAAATACCCGTAGACCCGGCCGTCGCCCGTGCCCGTGAGCTCGGCGCTCTGGCCCGTGAACGTGCCAGGGGAGAAATTCGCGATCGGCTCGACGTTGAACGAGAGCGGGTTGATCTTCCCGAGCCCAGGGCTATCCGTCCCGCCGATCGTACCCGTGCCCGTCACGAAAAGCGTCTCGCCCATTCCGCCCTCGTTCGTGGAAAAACCCATTCCGAGGCGGTACCAATTCGAGACGAGCTGCACCGTGGGCGCCGCGTCACAGCTCGCGTCCTTCGTGCTCACCTTGTAGATCACGCCGTCGATGTCCTCCCCGAGGAACGGGTCGGAGTCGACGTAGTTCACCCAGGCGACCGCGTTCCGATCGACGGCCATCGAGTTCGGCTGCATCACGGTGTTGCAGCCGAGGGTGCCGATCTTCGTGAACTTCTTCGCCGGCGGATCGAAGCTGTAGAGCTCGTTCGCGTCGGAGAGCACGTAGATCAGCTTCGCCGCGTCGCTGCAATCGTCGCTGGGCACGCCGCCGCCGCTGCCGCCCGAGCCCGGGTTGAAGATGCCGCCCTCGCCGCCGCCGCCGCCCTGGTTCCCTGCGCCCGAGCCGCCGTCGCCCGAGCTGCCGCCCTCGTTATCGAATTGACTGCCGCCCCCCGTCGCGCTGCAGCCAACGGCGAGACCGATCGTAAGCAAACTCAAGCAACCCCAGAAAAGCTTCATGTCGCTCACCTCCGAGCCGAGGGCAGTATATCCGAGCGCGCCGTCCGCGATAGGCGCGAGCGGTCATAAAATCGTCACCAGGTCACAGCCGTGGGGGCGCCGCGATCCGTGGTCGTGCCATCGCCGACCTCGCCGGCGCCATTTCCGCCCCAGCATCGCACGGCGCCGCCTTCGAGCATCACGCACGTGTGCGCGCCGCCCGCGGAAAGTGCACGCACGCCCGTGAGACCGGGCACGGGCGCGGGGGAACGTCGGGCCTCGGTCGTGCCGTCGCCGAGCTCCGCCCGATCGTTCTTGCCCCAGCACACGACCGCGCCGCCTTCCTTCAGAGCGCATCCGTGCTCGGCGCCGAGCGCGATCGCCGTCGCGCCGGTCACGCCCTTGACGACGACCGATTCCGCCCGTGCGTCCGTCGTTCCATCACCGAGCTGTCCCGCCGCATTGTCGCCCCAGCAGCGCACCGAGCCGTCTTCGAGCAGCGCGCAGCCGAACGCGGCGCCGAGCCCGATCGCCCTCGCCCCCTCGATGCCCTTGACGGAGACGAGGCGCGGCGTGGGGCGCGGGCCGGGTTTGGGTTTGGCGGGGGACGACGGGCGGAAATTGCCGAGCTCGCCGCTCTCGTCTTCACCCCAGCAAGCGACCTGGCCGCCAGGCCCGAGCGCGCACGCGTGCCGGCCGCCGAGCGCGATTTTCGTGGCGCCGAAGAGGCCCGCGACGGGCGACGGCGCGCCGCCCGCGGACGCAGGCAGCGGCGAGGGGACCTCGATCGCCGGGGGTTTGCCCGCGGCTCCCACGGGTTTTCCGCCGAGCTGCCCGCGATCGCCGCGTCCCCAGCATACGATCTTGCCGCCGTCCACGATCGCGCAGGTATGCGCCGCGCCTGCCGCGATTGCGGTCGCGCCCGCGAGGCCGAGGACCTCGGTCGGCGGGCGTGGCCCTTCCGTCGTGCCGTCGCCGACCTGCCCGAATGCATTGTGACCCCAGCAAAGCGCGGTTCCATCGGCCCGCCGCGCGCAGGCGTGCGCGCCTCCGAGCGCGAGCTCGACCGCGCCCACGACACCCGGGACCGGCGGCGCTCCATACGCGCCCCGCCGCACGCCCGAGGCGCCGAAGCAAGACGCCGATCCATCCTCGAAGAGCGCGCAGGTATGCGCCCCGCCGGCCGCGATTTGCCGGATCCTCACGCACGCCTTTCCTTTGCAGATCGGGCGTCCCTCGGGGCAGGCGGCTTCTTTCCACGCGCCCTCTTCGCTGCACGTCGCGACCGCGTTCCCCTCGCAACGCTCGGCCCCGGGCAAACACGCCCCGCACGTGCCTTTGCCGTTGCACACGCCGCGTTCGCCGCACGACTCGCCGACCTCGACCGGCTCGTGCACGCCCTCGCCCTCGTTACAGGCCGCGGCCGTGCACTCGTTGCCGTCGTCGGCCGGCACGTCGACGCCGTCGTCGATCTCCATCACGTGGCCATTGCCGTCGCATACACGCATGCGGCAATCGCCCGCTTTTTGCTCACGCACCACCGTGTTCTGCGCGGCCGCCACCATCACGCACTGCTGCTCGAAGCAGGTCGACACGATGCACGGATCGTTCGAGGGCGGGCAGTCCATCACGTTGAAACACGGGAGCGGCTGCGTCGGGCTGTCGGCGACGCGGAGCCCGCATCCCGAGGCCTGGACGAGGCCTCCGGCGAGCCCGAGCGCGGCCACGAGCGCGAAGGCGCGCGGCAGAACGGAAAATTGCGCTCGTGCCCACATGGTATCCGCGACTCTATCGAAGTCGGGCCCTTCGTCGCAAGGCGGTTCGCCCCCTGCGAACGGCGGCGCTTGGCACTCGAGGGACGTTTCTGTATCGTTTCCGCCCCGATCGTGGGGCAGCGAGCGCGAGCCATGGAAGAGATGACGAGAGCCGAGCGCGGGGGCTGGGGCAAGGTGGCCGAGGTCGAAGACGTCGAGCTGAAAGCACAGCCGATCAAGGAACGCGCGAAGACGATCGCGCGTGGCGTGGGCGCGGCGATCGAGGGGCACGTCGCGCCCGCGGCCGACAGGGCGGCGCAGGCGGTGAAGAGCGGCGCGGGCACGGCCCTGCGCGCGCTCGAAGATCCGACGGCGTTCCAGGTTCCGGAGATCCTCGCGCAGGCGGATCTGCCCACGGTCTCGGGCGAGGACCCGCTCGCGGAGCTCGCGATCCGGCTCGATCGCGAGGCCGATCTGCACCGCGGGATCGCCATGCGGCAGCACGCGCGGGCGGCGTGGATGGATCGGCTCGGCGCGATCGGCGCCGTCGTCGCGCTCGTGGGCATCGTCGTCCTCGCCGCCATTGCAGGGTTTCGGGCCCTGTTCGCTCCGGATGGCGCGCTCTTCGTGTCGCTCCTCCTCGGCGTCGGCGCGCTTCTCCTTTTGCTCGGCGCGTTCGCCCTCGCGCGCGCGACCGCGCGGATCCGCGCGGGCCAGGCGCAATCGGCGCGCGAGGCGCTCGTTCGGTCGGACCTCGCGGAGGCGCGCCTGCACCGCGTCGCCGCGCTCCTCGCCTTGCGGCAGCTCGATCCGGAGGCCTTCGGCAAGGCCATCCAGGATCTCGAACGCGACACGCGCGCCTCCGGATGAACGACATGACCGAACCCGACGTGATGCAACACCTCGTCGACGCCCTCTCCGCGGCGTTTTCCCGCGATTTTGGCGGCCCCGCCTTCCCGAACCCGGAGGGCTGGCGGAACAAGGGCGCCCGCCTCCGCACGTTCCGCCGCACCGTGCCCGTCGTCGAGCTCGAAATGGCGGGACGAACCCTCTCGTTCATCGTCACGCCCACGAATCCGGCCGAGCCCGCGTATCGCCGTTCGTCCCGGTACGATATCGTGTATTTCTCCGAGGACGTGCCCGACAACGAGCAATCGCGCATTTATGCCCGCGACCGCGTCACGATCGATCGTTTCGTGGCCTGGGTGAAGGCCTGGGACCAGGCCGGCGGGGGATCCGTTTGAGCACGAACGAAACCGCCCTGACGCGGCCCGAGGCGTCGGGGATGGAGGTGGCCCTCGTACCGCTCCGGCTCGGGGGATTTACTTGCAAGGCGATCCTGCTCGAAGGCGACGACCGGCTCACGGCGCGGTTCGAGGCGAAGGGCAGCGCGGACTGGGTCGAGGTCACGGTCCTGCCGCTCGGCGCGCCCGGCCCCGTGTTCCGGCGGCTCGCGCGCTGCGCTGTGCGATATCGCGGCGCGATCGCCGAGCGCACGCCCGAGCGGCGCGAGGAGGTCTCGCGGCTCGTGATGGCCGTGGCGGCCTCGATCGACGCGCTGCTCGAACGGAGCCCAGGAAAGACGATCGCCGAGGCCCTCGGCCGCTCCCGCGAACGAGGCCGCCTGATCTTCGGCCGCGACGGCCTGCGCGCCCTGCTCTCGCCGGAGATCGTCGAAGGCGCGCCCGCCGCGGCGGGGTTTTCCCTGGTCGACGTCTATCCGAGCTCGTACCTGCAAAAATCGCACGAAGGAGGCCTCGAGCTCGTGCTGGATTTCCGCCGGGAATCGGACGCGCGCAGGCTCCTCGTGATCGTCGGGCGCCGCGACGAGAGCAAGCCCGCGTTCGCCGTGACGGCGCATTTCTCGATCAAGCACCTCTCGCTCGGCGCGGTCGATCCTCCCGGCGGCGACGAGCTCCGCGCGCTCGTCGCGTTCGTCCTGCAATTGCGCGATCACGAGGGCCTCGACGTCGTTTTTCCGGACATCCTCTCGGACGTCGCCCCGACGCTCCTTTTGCCGTCCGCGCCGGAGGAGGCCGAGCCCTCGGCCGACGGCGAGGTCCTGAACCTCGCGATCGACGCCGATTGCGGGCAATCCTGCGCGTTCTGCTCGATCAAGGAGACGGCCCCGCCCGAGGACGGCGGCGATCGTGTGCTCGCCCGGCTCTACGCCGACCTCGAATCGAACCGCCGCCGCG
Source organism: Polyangium sp. y55x31 (assembly GCF_029946505.1). Taxonomy (GTDB): domain Bacteria; phylum Myxococcota_A; class Polyangia; order Polyangiales; family Polyangiaceae; genus Polyangium. Next base: position 133,094 of record NZ_JARZHG010000028.1, on the reverse strand, counting down.
GCGTGCGCAAAGTCCGCATCAATGGCTACGATCCGCTCGCCCATTCGCGGATCCTCGACGTCCTCCGGCGCGCGAAGGACCTCGGCTACCGGACCGCGCACGTCTTCTCCCCGTGCACGCGCCTCGCCGACCCGGCCTTCTGCGACGCCGTCGTCGCCGCGCTCCCCGACGAAACGCGCTTCCACGTGCCGCTTTATTCGGAATCGCCCGACGCGCACGACCGGATCGTCGGCCGGAAGGGCGCGCACGCCGAGGTCATCCGCGCGGTAGGCAACCTCCTCGCCCGCGTGTCGCCCGAATCCGTGTGGATCCTCTGCGTCGCCACGCGCGAGGGCCTCGGCGAGCTCGAAGGCGTCGCGCGATTCGCCGCCGCGCGAGGTTTGTCCTTCTACCCGCACATGCCCTACCCGAGCTTCGAATCACGCGCCGATCGGTATTTTTCGTCCGCGCCGCGCATGACCGACGTGGCCGACGTGATGTCCCGGGCACTCGCGCGCGGCGTGCGCATGAACGTGCAGGGCGTCGTCCCTTGTGTGGTTTTTCGCCGGATGCGCGAGAGCGGCGCGCCGCCGCGGGCCTGGCTCGACGCGCCCGCCGAGCGGCCTCCGCTTCCGGGCACCGAGTACCGCGACCCACGCTTCCGCCACCGCGCCGGCGAGGCAGAACACGCGGCCTTCCATGCTTCCGCGATCGGGTGTCCTCACGAGGCCCGCTGCGTGCTCGCCTCCGCCTGTCCGGGCGAGATCCTGCGCAGTTATGCCGAGATCCACGGCATCGACGAGCTTCGGCCGGTCTCGCTGCGCGAGCTCGTGGAAGCGACGTAAAACTGCGCTAGATCGCTTGCAAGCGGCCGGACGGACCGGTCCTGTTTGCCAGAACCCCTTTCAACGAGCCGCGCATTTGGTCTAGGATGCGCGAGCCGGTCACCTCCATGCTCGTCCAAGGCGCCTTGTTCCACGACCGTTACCGCGTCGTCCGCAGCATCAAGGCGGGCGGGATGGGCGCGGTGTTCGAGGTCCACGACGAGCCGACGAACCGCAGGCGCGCCCTCAAGGTCATGCACCCGGCGGTGCTCGAGAATTCGGTGATGCGCGGCCGGTTCGCCCAGGAGGCCACGGTCACCGGCGGGATCGAGAGCGAGCACCTCGTGCAGGTCCTCGACGCGGGCGTCGACACGTCGACGCAACTCCCGTTTCTCGTGATGGAGCTGCTCGTCGGCGAAGAGCTCGGCGGCATGGTCAAGCGCCGCGGCCCATTGCCCGAGCCCGAGGTCGTGCTCTACCTCTCCCAGGTCGCGCTCGCCCTCGACAAGACGCACGCCGCGAACATCGTCCACCGCGATCTCAAGCCGGAAAACCTCTTCGTCACGACCCGCGACGACGGCCGGCCCTGCGTGAAGATCCTCGACTTCGGCGTGGCCAAGGTCGCCGTCGCCACGACCCTCGCGCACACCACCGCCGTCGTCGGTACGCCTCTCTACATGGCGCCGGAACAAATTCACGGCGATGGCGGGATCCGGGCATCGGCCGATATTTATTCGCTCGCGCACGTCGCCTATACGCTGCTCGTCGGCGAGGCATACTGGAGGCCCGAGCTCTTGCAGCTCCCGTCCGTGTATGCGCTCTTCGGCAAGATCATCGCCGGCGAGCTGCCGGAGCCGCCCACGACACGCGCGGCGAGGCGCGGCGTCCAGCTCCCGGCGGGATTCGACGATTGGTTCCGCAAGGTCGGCGCGCGCGAGCCCAAGGAGCGACCCGAGCGGGCGACGACGGCGATCGGCCAGCTCGCCGACCTCTTCCGGGTCCCGGTGTCCGTGCCCCCGTCCGGGCCCATCCTGCCGCTCTCCGAGCTGCCGCCGCCCTCGCAGGTGGCGACACGGCGCATCTCCCAGCGCCCGCCCATGGCCATTCCCGCGCCCCGTTCGAGCCGCGACCGGTTGCGCGACGACCCGACGCCGCCCCCGAGCGCGCCCGCGCCCGGCAGCACGAAGCCGAGGTCCCGGTTCAGCGACGCGCCCGTGACGTACGAGCCGACCTTGCGAAGCGAGGTGAAGGGCGTGCTCGACCAGCCGGGGCTCACCGAGGCCCTCGAAGCCGAGTACCAATTCAGCGCGAGCACGGGCATCCCTTTCTCGGTGCTCGTGTTCCAGGTCCAGGAGCCTCCGAAGCCGGAGGGGCCCCGCGCGCGGCCCTTCACGGGCTGGGGGCTCGAGCGCACGATCGGCGAGCTCGTCCACCTCGCGCGCGCGCTCGGCCCGGAGAAGTCGACGATCGGGCGCTGGCCGAGCAGCACGATCGTGGTCGTCGTCCGCGCCTCGCTCGGCATCACGCTCTCGCCGAGCGAGGCCCGCGACATCCTCGCATTCGTGGGCAAGCAGCTCGCGGGCCGGGACGAGTTGCCCGAGATCCGCGGCGGTTATTCGCAATGCTGGCTCACGGACCGCTCGGGCATGGACGCCCTCGACCGCGCCCGCTTCGCCTTGAAGCCCTTCAACCGCTGATCAAGCGCCCGCGGCCGCGTCCACGGCCTGCAAGAGGTCGGCGACCACGTCCTCGGTCTCCTCGATTCCCACGGCGAGCCGCACGAGCCCGGGCGCGATCCCGACCGCGACGAGCTCCTCGGGTCCGAGCTCCGAATAACTCATGATCGCGGGCTGCTCGATGAGCGTCTCCACGCCGCCGAGGCTCGGCGCGATCCGGGCGAGCTTGCATGCGTCGACGACGCGACGCGCTCCGTCCTTGCCGCCGCGGACCACGAACGACACGACGCCTCCGCCGCCCGCGAGGTGCTTCTTCGCGATCACGTGATCCGGGTGGGATTCGAGCATCGGGTAATACACGCGCTCCACGGCCGGATGCGCTTCGAGCGCGCGCGCGACCGCGAGCGCCGTCTGGTTCTGCCGCGAGACGCGCAAGGACAGCGTCTTGATGCCGCGCCCGATGAGCATCGCCGCGTGGGGATCGGACACGGCGCCGAGCACGTCGCGCGCCTCGTGCACGAGCGAGAGCAGCGACGACGGACCCGACACGCTCCCGCCGAGCACGTCGTTGTGCCCGCCGAGGTACTTCGTCGCGCTGTGCACCACGAGGTCGATGCCCACGGCCGAGAACATCGCATTGACGGGCGTGGCGAACGTCGCGTCCACGAGCGTCTTCGCCCGCGTCTTCTTGCAGATGTCCGCGAGCCGCTCCGCGTCGACGCAGCGCAGGTACGGGTTCGTCGGCATCTCCGTGATGACGAGCCGCGTCTTCGGCCCGATCGCGGCGGCGAGCCCGTCGAGGTCTCCGGGCTCGAGCAACGTGTGCGACACGCCGAGCCGCGACAGCATCTTCACCACGAACTGCCGCGTCCTCCTGTACGTGTCGCGGAAGAGCACGACGTCGTCGCCGGACTTCACGAGCGAGAGGATCGTCGTCGTCAGCGCGGCCATGCCGCTCGGGAAGAGCAGCGCGTCCTCGGTCCCGTCGAGCGCGGCGATGCGCGCCTCGACCTCGCGCACGGTGGGGTTACCGTAGCGGCCGTAGTCGAGCCGCCCCGGGTCCGGATCCTCGCCGCGCATGAACCGTTCGAGGTCGTCCGAGTCGGCGAACGTGTACGTCGCCGTGAGCGCGATCGAAGGCGCGAGCGTGTGGTGCGGGCGATCGACGCGTTCCCCTGCGTGAACGGAGTCCGTGCTGGTCGGGAGGGCGGTCTTCACGGGACCGTCCTAGCGGAATTGGCACCCGGCGCGAAGGGCCGAGCATCCTCCCGGGGTCCCCAGCTTCGAAAGATTGTCACACTTGACGCGTCGGAAAAGTGAGGGATAAAGTTCGCTGCCATGGCTGACGCAGCGTCACGTATGCAGGCCGCGCTCGACGAGTACGCGGAGAACATCCAGCGCTTCAAGCGGGGGGAGCTCACGCCGGACCAGTTTCGCCCGCTTCGCCTGGGGATGGGCGTGTACGCGCAGCTCGCGCACGTGAAGCACATGCAGCGCATCAAGGTGCCGGGCGGGCGCATGACGGCGGCGCAGCTCGAGGCGGTCGCGGAGGTGACGGAGCGCTGGGCGCTCGGGCTCGCGCACGTCACCACACGTCAGGACATCCAGCTCCACCACCTGGAGATCGAGGAGACGGTGGAGCTGCAGCGCGTCCTCGCGCAAGCGGACGTGACCACGGTGGGCGCCTGCGCCGACACGGTGCGCAACGTGACCGCGTCGCACCTCGCGGGCGTCGCCCCGGACGAAGTCTTCGACGTGACGCCGCACGCGCATGCGATCACGCAGTACTTCCTGTTCCACCCGCACAACCGCAAGCTCCCGCGCAAGTTCAAGATCGGCCTCTCGGGCAGCGCGCGCGACCACGCGCAGATCATGATCAACGACCTCGGCCTGCTGGCGCGCGTCACCGACGCGGGGCGAGGCTTTGCGGTGTACGTCGCGGGCGGACTCGGCTCGACGCCGGAGATCGCGCACCTCTGGCGTGACTTCGTGCCGGAGCGGGACGTGCTCGCCGCGTGCGACGCGGTGATCCGTGTCTTCTGGCGGGACGGCGAGCGCAAGAACCGCAAGAAGGCGCGCATCAAGTTCCTGCTCCGCAAGCTCGGCGAGGCCGAGTTCATGAAGCGGCTCGACGACGAGCTCGCGAAGATCAAGGCCGAGGAGGGCGCGAAGATCGAGGCGGACCTCGATCGATACCTCGGCGAATACAAGACCGAAGAGGCGCCTCCGCCGGCCCCGGGCGGCGACGCGATCGGCGACGCCGCCTTCGCGCGCTGGAAGAGGACGAACACGCTGGTGCAGACGCAGGCCGGCTACCGGGTCGTCACGATCAAGCTCCCGCTCGGCGACATCACGGCCGAGCAGATGCGCAGGCTGGCGGCGCTGTCGCGCGAGTACGGCAACGGCGAGGTTCGCACCACGAACACGCAGAACTTCGTGATGCGGTTCGTCCCCGAGGGCAACCTCGTGGCCTTGCACCGCGCGCTCTCGCAGATCGGCCTCGCCGAGCCCGACGCCGGGCACATCACGGACATCGTGTCCTGCCCCGGCGCCGATTATTGCTCGCTCGCGATCACGAAGAGCATGGGCGTCGGCGCCCTCGTGCGTGATCACCTCTCGGAGAGCGGAAACCGCGCCGAGGCCGATGATCTCGTGCAGAAGATCGGCGCGTTCGACATCAAGATCTCGGGCTGCCCGAACTCGTGCGGGCAGCACCACGTGGCCGACATCGGCATGACGGGGCTCATGGTGAAGGGCAAGGACGGCGTCGAGCGCCCGCATTATTCGCTGCGCGTCGGCGGCGGCTGCGGCCCGGACGCGAAGATCGGCGACCGCCTCGACGGCCGCGTGCCCGAGGAGGAGACGCCCAAGGTGATCGCCGCGATCGCGAGGCATTACGTGGCCGAGCGCGCCGAGGGCGAGAGCTTCCGCGAATTCGTGGTGCGCAAAGGCGCGAGCGAGATCGGGCGCATCGGATTCGCGGCGGCGACCGACGTGATCTGACGCGCGCGCCGGCCTCGTATCGGCAGGACGGTCCTCCGTGATACCTTCGCGGGCCACTGGAGGATCATTGCCATGCGTCGAACTCGTCTTGCCTACGCGCTCGTGCTCGCCACCCTCGGCGCGGCCGGGTGCGGCTCGGAACCCGCGCCGGGGACGTCCCCGCCGGTCGCGTCCACCGAATACAGCCTCGGAGGCACCACGAAGGGCCTCGAAGGGAAGGGCCTCGTCCTCGAGGTCGCGCTTCCCGACGATCTCTTCTCGAACCTCGAGATCGAGGCGAACGGGCAATTCACCTTCAAGCCCGCGCTCGCCGACGGCGACGGTTACGAGGTGACGGTGGCCGTGCAGCCCGCGGATCCCGCGCAGAGCTGTACCATCACGGGGGGCAAGGGCGTCGTGGCCGGCGCCGACGTGAAAAGCGTCTCCGTCGAATGCGTGAGGCTCCCGCCGAATCCGCGCTGGATTGGCGGCGAGGTCTCGGGCCTGAAAGGGACGGGCCTCGTCCTCCAGAACAACGGCAAGGACGACCTCTCCGTCGTGATGGACGGCGCCTTCCAGTTCACGACGCCGCAGACCGACGGCGAGGCGTACGACGTCACCGTCTCCGCGCAGCCCACGAATCCCGCGCAGACGTGCGCCGTCGAGGCGGGGAAGGGGACCGTGGACGGCGCCGACGTGAAGGGCGTCCTCGTGAAATGCACCGACGATCCGCCGGTCTTCAACGTCGATCCCAGCACGATCGACGTGACGAATGCGGATCGTTGCGATTTCCTGGACGCCGCCCATTGCCTCTTCCCGTGGCCGAACGACCATTTCACCGTGGCCGACCCCACGACGAGCACGGGCCGCCGCGTCGCGCTCCACCCGCTTTCGATGCCCGTCAATGCCGAGGTCGACCTCTCCCCGGCGGTGGGTGCACCGGCGGGCACGATCGTGAGCCCCGGCGGGATCGGAATGGATCCGACGGACTGGAACCGCGCCGATGGTTTTTCCCCGGGCCAGATGCTGCTCACGTATGTACCGGCGCTCGACCTCGGCAAGACCGGGATCGGCCCGATCACGCACATGGAGCGCTCGCTCGAAGCCGATTCGCCGCTCGTGGTGATCGACGCCGACACCCTCGAACGCCACCTCGTCTGGGGCGAGCTCGATTCGTATGCGACGAGCGACGAAACGCGCGCCCTCATCATCCGCGCCGGCGTGAATTTCCGCGAAGGACACCGGTACGTCGTGGCGCTGCGCAATTTGAAGGACAGCGCCGGGCAGATCCTCGAAGCCTCGGACGCGTTCCAGGTCTATCGCGACGCGATCCCCTCGGACGTGCCGGCGATCGAGGCCCGTCGTGAGTCGATGGAGAAGATCTTCGGCGCCCTCGCGGGCGCGGGCATCGAGCGCAAGGAGCTCTACCTCGCCTGGGACTTCACGGTGGCCAGCGCGAACAGCCTCGCCGGCCGCATGCTCCGCATCCGTGACGACGCCTTCGAAAAACTCGGCAATGCCGCGCCCACGTTCACGATCAACCAGGTCCTCCAGAACCCCGACGCGAACCGCTCGCGCCGCATCATCGGCACGTTCACCGTCCCGAACTACCTCAACATGGCGAACGGCGTCGCGGGTGCGTCCTTCAATTACGATGCGCCGGACGACGGGCTCCCCGATCAATTCGATGGCAATGGCACGCTCCAGGCGAACTTCATCTGCAACATCCCGCGCTCGGCCCTCCCGGACGGGAACGATTCCGCGTCGCCCGTCGTGCCCGGCCGCGCCGCGCTTTATGGCCACGGCCAGCAGGGATCGGCGAGCCAGGTGAACGGCGGAGCCGCGACCGGCGAGCTCTCGAACACGTACAACTTCGTGTTCTGCGCGACGGACTTCATCGGCATGTCCTCGGGCGACAACGAAAACATCCTCCGCCTCGTCACCGAGTTTGGCAGGATCAACACCCTCGCCGACCGGCTCCAGCAGGGCCTGCTGAACAACCTGTTCCTGGCGCGCCTCATGATCCACCCGCAGGGCTTCATCTCGGATCCGGCGTTCCGGGGCGGCCCGCAGAACCAGCCGCTCATCGACACGAGCGACGTCTTTTATTACGGCATCAGCCAGGGCGGCATCCTCGGCGGCGCGCTCGTCGCGATCTCGCAGGACATCCGCCGCGGCGTGCTCGGCGTCACGGGCATGAACTACAGCCTCCTGCTCGACCGCGCCACGGGCTTCGATCAGCTCCGGGTCTTCTTCGACCAGGCCTACACGAACGAGCTCGACCGCCGCATCGTCTTCTCCTCCATGCAAATGCTCTGGGATCGCGGCGAGACGAACGGATATGCGTGGCACATCGGCAACGATCCGCTCCCGAAGACGCCGCCCCACGCGGTGCTCATGCAAAACGCGTTCGCCGATCATCAGGTCACGCAATGGTCGGCCGACGTCGAGGCGCGCACGATCGGCGCGGGGATCCACGTGCCCATCCTGAATCCGGGGCGCTCCACCGATACGACGCCTTATTTCGGCATCGAGCCGATCGCGAGTTATCCGCACTTCGGATCGGCGGTCTTCGTCTGGGATACCGGGCCGTTCGACGCGATGCTGAACAAGGGCACGCCGCCGCCGCCGGTCGAGAACAAGCCGCTGCGCGACGGTGTCGATCCGCACGGCGTTCCGCGCGTGCAGCCCGGCGCGCGTCTTCAGATCTCCGAGTTCCTGCGCTCGACCGGCAAGGTCATCGATCCCTGCGGGGCCATGCCCTGCCTCGCGCCGTAGGCGTTTTTCCGTTCCGTCGGGCGTCCATGATGGGTTAGCCTCGCTCTCGCGTTTTGCCGCGGAGGAGGATAGCCTGTCATGGATCTCGACACCGTCCTTTCGACCCTGCGCGAGAAGGGCAAACCGAATACGGCCAAAATTTACGCCCGCCACGGCGTCAAGGACCCGACGTTCGGCGTCTCGTACGGCGACCTCGAAAAGCTCGTCAAAACCATCAAGCAGAACCACGTCCTCGCGCTCGCGCTCTGGGCGACCGGCAACCACGACGCGCGTATCCTCGCCACGAAGATCGCCGATCCCGAGGCGTTCTCCCACGACGAGCTCGACGCGTGGCTCGCCGTCGCGCTGGACTACGTGATCGAGGGCGCCGTCGCCACGCTCGCCGCGCGCCGCAAGGACGCGCTCGCGATCGGGCTGCGCTGGATCGACCTTCCGGGTGAATTCGCGAGCACGGCCGGCTGGTTCGTCCTCTCGGGCGTGGCGGCGCGGGGCGAGCTGCCCGAGAAAGAGGCGGCGCGTCTTTTGAAGCGCATCGAAAAGAAGATCCACGGCTCGCAGAACCGCACGCGATACGGCATGAACAATGCTTTGATCTCGATTGGCGGCTACATCGAGCCGCTCCGCGCGCAGGCGCTCGAAGCGGCGCGCGTGATCGGCAAGGTCGAGGTCGATCACGGCGAGACGAACTGCAAGACGCCGGACGCGACCGAATACATCGCGAAGATGGTCGCCCACGCCGCGAAACGCGCGGGCGGCGCCAAGCCTGCGGCCACGAAGAAGGCCGAAAAGCCCACCGCGGCCGCGAAGGCAACGAAAGCGGCGCCGGCGAAGAAGGCGGCGGCGAAGAAAGCGCCCGCGAAGAAGGCGAAGGCCAGCTAAACGCGGTCGAGCGCGCGGGCCACGACCCGGTAATGCTCGAGCATCTCCGCGTACGAAAAATGGGCATTCCGCCCGCTCGGGTTCGGGACCACGAAGACCCGCGCGCCGCAGATCTTCTCCGGCTGCTCGCCGCAGGGGATGGGCTCCGAGGCCTTCTTGTCGAAATAACTCCGACAAACCGTGATGCCCACGAAGACCACCATGCGGGGCCGAACCTTCCGGATCTTCGTGGTGAGCGCGCGCCTGCCCGCGTCGTAGTCCTCGCGCCCGAGATCCATCACGCCGCGCGTCGCGCGGGCGACCAGGTTCGTCAAGCCGAGGCCATGATCGAGCAGGCGCATCTCCTCCTCGGGGGCGAGGCGCTCCGGGACGAGGCCGCTCTCGTGCAGCAATTTCCAGAACGCGTTCGCCGGATTTGCGAAGTTGTGCCCCTTCTGCGCCGAGAGGAGCCCCGGGTTGATCCCGATGAACAAGGCGTCGAGGTCCGGAGCGAGGATGTCGGGGGTAGCTTGCTTGGACGAGGGCATGACGAGAAACGCCTCGGATTCTAGTCTCGCCCGCGGGTTTGTCCAGGGAACCGTGATATCGTGGGTCCACCATGCCGCCTGCTCTTCCCGTCCTCGGCCTCGACCTCGGCGCGACCCTCACGAAGATCGCCTTTCGGGCGGGCGAGCTTCACACCGAGCGATGGCCCTCGCGTGACCTCGACGCCGTCCGCGCGCGTATCGTCGAGCTCGCTCCTCGCCGCATCGTGTTGACGGGCGGAGGCGCGGCCGTGCTCGGCGCGAGCGCGCTCGGCGCGGCCGTGGAGGGCCTCTCCGAGTTCGAGGCCTGGTCGCTCGGCGCCGCGGCCCTCGCCGCCGAGGAGGGCCTCGCCTTGCCCGCGCGGCACCTGCTCGTCTCGGCGGGCACGGGCACGTCCGTGCTCGTCGTCGACGGTGATTCGGCCGTACGTGCGGGCGGGACGGGGCTCGGCGGGGGCACGCTCGTCGGGCTCGGCAGGTTGCTCGTGGGCGCGGCCTCGTTCGCCGAGCTTTCGGCGCTCGCGGCGCGCGGCAAGCGCGGTTCGGTGGACCTGCTCGTCGGCGATGTGTATTCGCAAGGCGCGCCCATTCCGGCGCACCTCACGGCTTCCAATTTCGCGAAGCTCGCCTCGACGGAGCCGGCCGACCTCGCGCATGCGCTCGTCGGGCTCGTGGGGGAGAACATCGCGCTCGTTTGCGCGGGGATTGCGCGGCTCGCCGGCGCGGACATGGTTGTGCTCGGCGGCTCCACGCTCGCGGAGAACCCGGCGCTCGTCGAGGTCCTCACGCAGACGCTCGAGCTCACGGGGCTCTCCGCCCGTTTCCTTCGACGCGGCGCGTATTGCGGCGCCGTCGGAGCCCTCGTGGCCGGCGAGCGCGCCTCCGGGGCGGCTTGAGCGCTGTTGCGAGCGCGAAACGAACGGCGGTACGATGTCCCGACGATCGAGGTGCATCGGGCGATGAAACGTCATGGGCAACGAACGTACGTGGCTTTGGGGGCGAGCCTCTCGCTCGTCGTGGCTTCCTCCGCGGCGAGGGCCGAGGATGCGCCCTCGCAGCCGCAGCCGCAGCCGACGCCGGTCACTGCGCAGCCCGATCCGCGATATCCTGCTCCGTACCCGTATCCATATCCTTATCCGTATCCACCTCCGCCCTACGGATATCGTCTGCCGAGCGTCGAGCCCCTGCCTGACGTCATCGCGTACGAAGAAGGCAAGCCGATCCCGCCCGAATACACGCGGATCCAGCGAAATCGCAGGAAGCTCGTCATTGCTGGCTCGGTCCTGTTCGCGACGGCCTACTCGATCTCGCTCATGGGCGCGACGACCGCGGTGCTCTCGGGGGACGACCGGTTCGCGACCATGTACATCCCCGTCGCCGGGCCCTTCATCACCGTCGGCGTGGCGAGGGACGACTTGCCGAGCGGCCTGCGGACCGTGTTCTTGCTCGACGGTTTGACGCAGATCGCCGGCGCCGCGCTGCTCATCACCGGCGTCGCGTGGAAAGAGGATTTCTTGCAGCGAACCGATACGATCAAGCCCCAGGAAGCGCTCGTGCCGGAGCTCTTGATCGGGCCGGGATCGGCAGGCGTGCGTTTACGGTTCTGAACTGGCTTGGCGGGACGAACCAACGTCGAAGACCGTGCGCAACTCGCCTTCCCGCGTGAAATAGGTGACGCAGGACGAGGAGCGATTGCCACGGAGCATCCGGAGTGCATGCTCCAGCGTGGCGCGGCGGGCGGGTTGGTCCTCGACCGCGGGCAAAGCGAGCCCGAGCGCCTCCTCGGCGGCGTCCGCGAGGAGCCACGGTGCGCGGCGCGTGAGCTCTTTCCAGGCCGCGTCACGCGCCTCGGCGTGCCCGAGATCGTCCTCCGTCAGCCACAGGTTCACCCAGGCGCTCACGCGAGAGGGCGTGTCGCGGCAGGTGCGCGCGAGGTCCTCCACGGCTGCGGAGAGATCCCCTCGCAATCGATGCGCCTCGCCACGAACGCCGTAGAGCGTGGGACCCACGAGCGCCGGGGCGCAATCGATGCTGCGCTGAAAACAGGTGAGCGCCGCGGCGTATTCGCCCCGGAGGACGTGCACCGCGCCCATGCCGATGTGCAACCACCGGGCGCGGGGCTGGATGGCGAGGCCACGACGGAAATCCTCTTCGGCCTCGTCGACGCGCCCGAGCCAGAGGAGCAATTCGCCCCGGTAGGCATGCGGGTGATGCGAACGCGGATGCGCTTGCCGGATCACGTCGAATTCGCCGAGCACGTCCGCGGGGGGCCGGCTGCGGATCGACCATTGCACGACCTTGGCGCGGTGCCGCGCCGAGCTGCGGAGCGGGAGGTCGTGAAGGTCGCCGAGCCGGGCGAGCATGGCCTCGGGAAAGAGGCGCGCGAGGAGGCGGAGCCGCAGGGCGCGCGGGGTCGGGAGCTCGCCTTCTTCCTCGCGGAATCGGTCGCCGAGCCGCCACGCGAGCGGCGCGAGCGCGGCCTCCGGGAGCGCGTCCCAGGCGCGGTTCACGAGGGGCGCGGCGCGATCGAGGACAGGGGCCACGAATCGTCGATGCAGCGCGCGCTCGATTTCGGCTTTGCGGGTGGGTTCGTCCGGGCCACGGCCGATCGCCGTGAGCGCCTCGACGTCGAGGAACCCGAAATGCCGCCGGCCGAGCGCGACGAGCTCGAGATCGATCACCCAGATCTGCGCCTCGTCCGCGATGTGTTTGGCCGCGAGCAGATCACGAATGGCGCCGCGCGAATCGCCGCTCGCGCTCTTCTCGCGGGCGCGCATCACGAGCGCTTCGGCCTCCGCAGACCGAGGATTGTGCGTCTCCGAAGAACCTTTTTCGTTTGGCCAGCCGAACGCGTGCAGGAGGACGTCCGCGCGCTCGCGCAGCGCGGGTTCGTCGGGAGCGAGCGCGAGCGCTCGCTCGACGTGCCTTTGGCAGCCCAAAAACCGCCCCGCGCTGCGATCGAAGCTCGCCGCGGCAAGGTGAACCTTCGCCGCCGCGCGTGGGCCCTCCGCCGCTGCGAGCGCGAGCGCCTGCGTGATCCATGCGTCGACGAGGCGCCGGTCGCCGAGGCGAAACGCGAGGCGCGCGGCTTCGAGCGCCTGGTTCACGTCGCGGGCGGAGGCCGGATCGTGGCGCCCGAGCGTTTCCCAGGCTGCGCGCGTCCCCGCTTGGCGCCCCTCGTCGATCGTCACGAGGCGCTTCGATACGTCGGGTGATGTCCGGCGTAAAGCAAAAGCTTGTCACGCGCGCGCCGGCAGGGCCAAGATGCGCCGTGATGGTGCCAGCCCGCCATATTCTGCCTCTCGCTGCGCTGCTCGCCTCGGCCTGCGGATCCTCGAAGCCGCCCGAAGTGGCGAAGGTCGAGGGCCGCGACATGCAGTTCGCCCGCCCTTCGATACAGCCGCCCGTGTTCCTCGATCCGCAGCGGAGAGAGAAACTCGCCGCGGCTTTCCCCGCGATCGAGCGATATGTCGCGGACGAGGTCGGGCGCCGGGGGTTGCCCGGCGTGGCCGTCGGGATCGTGATCGACGGCGAGCTCGCGTATGCCAAGGGATTCGGCGTGGCCGACGTCGAGACGAAGGCGCCCGTCGACAAGGATTCCGTGTTTCGGATCGCCTCGCTGACGAAGAGCTTCACGGCGATGGCCGTTTTGCAGCTCCGGGACGAGGGAAAACTCTCGCTCGACGATCCGGCCGCGAAATACGTCCCCGAGCTCGCCGGCCTCCGGTATCCCACGCGCGACGCGGCGCCGATCACGCTCCGGAACCTCCTCGGGCACGGCGCCGGGTTCCCCGAGGACAATCCCTGGGGCGATCGGCAGCTCGGCATGTCCGACGCCGAATTTTCGAAGATGCTGCGCGAGGGGGTTCCCTTCTCGACGTCCCCCGGCTCGACGTTCGAGTATTCGAACACGGGATTCGCGATCCTCGGGCGCGTGATCACGAACGTCTCGGGGATCGATTACGCGGACTACCTGCGGACGCGGATCCTCTCGCCGCTCGGCATGAACCGGACGGTACTCGACGAGCGGATGGTCGAAACGAAGCACCTCGCCCGCGGCTATCGAAAGGAAGGCGATTCGCTCGTGCCCGAGGTGAACCTGCCGCACGGCGCGTTCGGGGCCATGGGCGGGCTTTATTCGTCGCTCGCCGACATGGCGCGGTACGTGTCCTATCACCTCGCCGCCTGGCCGCCGCGCGACGAGCGGGAGGCGGGTCCGGTCCGGCGGAGCACGCTGCGCGAGATGCACGAGATCGGCCGCGCGACCGGGCTCTGGGCCTCGCCGGGGCTCGGGGACGAGCCGCCGTCCGTGCGCGCGACGGGTTATACGTTCGGGCTCGGCACGTTCGAGACGTGCGAATTCTCGCGAGGGGTCTCGCACACCGGGGGTTTGCCCGGGTACGGGTCGGTGATCCAGTTCTTGCCCGACCATGGCGTCGGGGTGATCGCCATGTCGAACCTCACGTACGCGCCCATGTGGCGCATCGCGCGTGAGGCGCTGCGGCGCCTGCACGAGACGGGCGCACTGAAGCCGCGCGTGTTCTTGCCCTCGGAGGCGCTCGCGCGGGCGAAGGACGCGACGAGCCGCCTCGTCGCGAAATGGTCTGACGCGGAGGCGGACGCGATCTTCGCGGATTCGCTTTACCTCGACAAACCACGCGCGCGATGGGCGGCGGACCTCGACGCGCTCCGCGCGGCGCACGGGGCGTGCCGGGAGGAGGGGACGATCGAGGCGGAGAACGCGCTCCGGGGCACGTTCCGGCTCGGATGCGAGAAAGGATGGATCGGCGTGTCGCTCACGCTCGCGCCGACCTCGCCGCCGCGAATCCAATCCCTCCATTTCCACAACGTGCTGCCGCCGCCGAGCGCGCTCGTATCGGGCGGGGACAAACTCGTCCGGCTCGTGAATCGATGGGACGACGCCGCGGCGGCCGAGCTCTTCGATACGAGCGTGGACCTCGGGCGGATGAAGGCATCCCTCGCGAGCCTGAAGGAGATTCGCGGGGCGTGCCGGATCGGCGACGTGATCGGGGGCGACGGCGCTGCGCGCGCGAGCTTCGGCCTCTCGTGCGAGCGATATCCGGTGGCCGTGGAGGTCACGCGGAAAGCGGGCGCCGAGAAGATCGACGGCGTGGGGTTTTTCCCGGTGCCCGGGGAGGCGGCGCGGTGCGCGCAATAGGCGCGCACTCGCTCGTCACTGCACGACGCCCTCCGGCTTGACGCGCAGGACCACCTTGCCCGGCCCGTCGGCCGTCGGGCCGTCGAAGCGGTCGAAGACCAGGAGGTAACGCGAAACGCCGTCCGCGGCCGATTGCACGAGCCACGTGGCGTCCGTCGGCGCAGGCGTCTCCGCCGCTCGATCGATCCAGTATTCCGAGAATGCGCTGAAGATCCGATCGCCTCGCCAGACGAGCTTCGGATCGGACAGCTCCGCATGCCCGACCGCGTCGAACCGCGGGAGCTCGGAGTCGTCCGTGCGCGTTTTCACGATGTCGAGCGTCTCGCTCTTCGTCTCGGCCGCGTGCAGATCGACCGCGGTCACGCCGCGCGGCCCGCCGAGCTCGCCGTTGACGCTGACCGACGCGCGGCGGAAGCAGAGGTGCCAATCTTTCGTGGTGAGCGCCTCGGCCGGCGTGTGTTTCGTCCGTGCGCCCGTGCCGAGATCGAGGCATTCGCTCGGCGCGTCCTCGGGCGCCTGCGAGCCGCCCGCCGTGCCGTCGAGGTCCGAGAGCGTCTGCGTCGGGCCTACGCCGGCGGACGTGACCTCGGCCCACCGGACCCGATAAATGGCCGCCACCGGCGCGCCTTGCTGCTCGGCGTAATACCCGAGGACCTGCACCTTCCATTGCTTGTCGCCGTCGCGCACGCCGTAGACGTGATAACGCACCCAGAGCACGTGGACGCTCGGGTCGTACGCCCAGAAATCGCGGAACGCGCCGCCCGATTCGTCCTTCGTCATGAACGGGATCGCCGGCGCGATGCCGTCGGCGTACGTCGCCGCGTCGAGCGGCCCGAACGCCCCGCCCTCGCCGGACCCGGACGCGCCGCTGTTCGTGAAGACGTCGTATTTTTCGAATGCGAGATCCCAGGCCGTCGAGGCGGAAGCGTCGCCCTCGGGCACGACGATCTCGGGTTTTTCGAGCGCGACGTAGACGCGCCCCTGCGCGGGGACGGGCACCTCGAGCGTCGCGCCGTCCTCGCCGTCCGGGGGCTGCTGCCCGGTCGTGGAGGGTTTGCCCACCTCCTCGCTGCAGGCGCAAAGAAGGAGCGGAATAGCTGCGGCCAAAAATGATCGTTTCATGGTTCCTCCGCGGGAAAGTCGGCCGTGAGGCCAAGGTAGAGGGTCCGCCCCTGGACCGGCCGCTGGTCGCCCAATCGGCTCGGGTCTTTCTGGACGCCGAGCGCATTGAGCACCCCGGCATAGGCGCGGGCCCCGCGAAAGATCGGGCGCGCGATCCGCGCGTCGATCGTCTGGAAGCCGGGCGTGCGCAAGCCTTCGTCGAGGAAGGCGTCGGTGACCATGCGATACCGGAGCACGAGCTCGAGCCGCAGCGGCAAATCGGCACGGAGCGCGGTGACCACGGTATGCGGCGGGCGGCCTTCGAGCGGGCGCTGGTTCTCGTCGTCGCGCGTCCAGAGGTAAGAATACCCGGCCTCCGCGCGCAGCACGCCCGCGAGCGTGTACGAGCCGTCGATCTGCGCGCCGAACGTGCGCGCGCGGCCGATGTTGCGGTACGTGTAATCGTCGATGCCGCCCTGGCTCGCCGCGGGGCGGATGTCGATGTCGATGAGGCCGTCGATCCAGTTCGCGAAGACGCTGCCGCGGACCAGAAAGCCGTTTTTCGCACGATAACTCACGTCCGCGCTCGTGCCCCACGAGGTCTCGGGGCCGAGGTCGGGATTGCCGAGCACGCGGTAGCCGAGGGCGCCGTGATCGAAGGCGAACCCGATCTCCTTCGCCGCCGGCGCGCGAAACCCACGCCCGACGGAGGCCCGCACGGTGACGCTCGGCCAGGGCTGATACGAGAGCGCGAGCCGCGGCACCACGACGCCGCCATAACGCAGGTGCATCTCCGCGCGGCCGCCCGCGAGCAGGGTGAGCGAATCGAAGAGCTTCCAGCCGAGCTGCGCATACCCCGCGACGCTGCCCAGCGTGACGGGGACGAGCTCCTCGATCGTCTTCGTTTGCACGCTGCCGCTGATGAGCTCGGCGCGCGTGAGCGATTGCGAGAGTTTTTCCACCTCGGCGCGCATGCCCACGACCCAGGTGCGCCGGCCGTCCGCGAACGTGCCGGTCGCCTCCAGGCTGGAGAGCGAGGCCTCGCGGTCACGGGTCTCGTCGATCGGCGATTCGTAACGGTCCTTCTGGGTCGTGTCGAATGCCCATTGTTGCCCGAGCGCGAGGCGCAGCGCCCCGCCGCGGCCGAGATCGACGAGCTCGACGAGGTGCAGGGCGAATCGATCGGTGCGTTGCGGCAGGTCGATCCGGTACGTCCCGAGGCCCGGGACGACCTGGCTCTGCCGGCCCTCGGAGGCGTCGTGGATCCAGCGCACGCGGCCTTGCAGGCGGGTGCGGGAATTCAGATTTCCGCCGACCCGGAGCCCGACCATTCCTTGCAGGCGCGAGGGCATCGCGAGGTCGACCGCGTCTTCGAGGAGTGAGACCCCGTCCGTGCGGTAGAAATTGCCGTCGAGCGAAGCCCAGGCCCGCTCGCCGCGCCAGGACGCATTGCCCTGGGCGATCACCCCGTAACGATTGCGACCTTCGAGGCGCGCTCGCCCGCTGAAGCCCGGGTGCAGGGGTTGTCCCGTGACGACATTGACGACGCCGCCGATCGCGCTCGTGCCATACAGCGAGCTCATCGGCCCGGCGACGACCTCGACGCGGGCGACGTCCCCGAGCGGCATGCGCGAGAGATCGATCGCGCCGCCGACGTCGCCGATGACGCGCTCGCCGTCTTCGAGGACGAGCACGCGTTGTTTGTCGAGGCCCTGGATCTGGATCGCGCTCGGATTGCCGATGTCGCCGTACGCCGCCGGATTGATCTGGACGCCGGGCTGCCCCGCGATGGCCTCGGCCACGTTCGTCGCGCCGCGCCGCTCGGCCTCCTCGCGGGTGACGACGTCGACGCGCACCGTGGCGCGCTGGCTCTGCTCGGGCATGCGTGTGCCCGTGACGACGACCTCGGCGCCCTTGTCCTTGTCCTTGCCGCTCGGCGCAGGCTCCTCGGCGCGCGCCGCCGCCGGAGGCAGCAGCGCGGCCCCTAGAAGCAGGACGGCCGAGGTCGAAAGTCTCATCTGCGTAGATGAAAGTGACTTTCAACTTCTAGACGGACGCGCTGAAGAAGTCAAGAACAAGCGGAGGACGTCCGCTCGCGCACGGTCCCCCGCTTCTGATGTTGGCTGTGTCTCAGAGGTTCCGCACGAAATAATCGCGAATGAGCTCCTCCATGTAGATGCGGTCCTGCGGACGGCGGGGCATGTGGCGCTCGTCCGGGAAGAGGAGGAGGTCGTACGGCTTGCGGGCGGCGATCATGGCATTGATGAGCCGCGCCGTGTGTCGGAAATGAACATTCTCGTCGATGAGGCCGTGCACGAGCATGAGCTTGCCGCGGATGCCCTCGACGTGGCGCATCACGCTGCTCTCCTCGTAGCCGCGCGTGTTCTCCGACGGCATGCCCATGTACCGCTCGGTGTAATGGGTGTCGTAGCCGTCCCAATGCGTGACCGGAGCGCCGGAGACCGCGACCTTGAACGTCTCCGGCGCGCGCGCGATGCACATCGCGGCCATGTACCCGCCGTAGCTCCAGCCATAAACGCCGACGCGCGCCGGATCCGCGAGGCCCTGCGAGACGAGCCAGCGGACGCCGTCGACCTGATCGTCGACCTCGATCGAGCCCATGCGGTGCTTGATCGCGCCCTCGAAGGCGAGCCCGCGCCGGGCGCTGCCGCGGTTGTCCACCATGAAGACGAGATACCCGAGGCTGCGCAGCCATTGCGGGCGCATCGTGACCGTCATGTTCCAGCCGTTCGTCACGAGCTGCACGTGCGGGCCGCCATAAACGTAGACGATCGTCGGAAAGGGGCCCTTGCCGAAATGCGCCGGCGGGCGATAGAGCGAGCCATACAAAGTCTCGCCGTCCCGCGCGCGGAACGAGACGAGCTCGGGCGGCGTGAGGCCGAGCGCGGTGATGCGAGGATCGGGCTCGTCATGAATCGTGGCGAGCACGGCGCCGTCCTCGATCGACCGGAGTTTTACGGTGGGCGGGCGATCCTTCGCGTGATGGACGTCGACGAATCGACGGCAAGCGCGGTCGCAGGTGACGACGTGCATGCCGGGCTCGGTGGTGATGCGCCGCATCTCGCCGCCTTCGAGGGGCACGGCATAGAGGTGGCTTTCGAGCGGGCCCGCGGCCGTGGCCGTGAAATAGACGAAGCCGCCCTTTTCATCGACGCCGCGGACGTCGTCGACCATCCACGCCCCGCGGGTGAGCTCGGCGACGAGGTTTCGTACGAGGTCGTACCGATAGAGATGTCGATACCCCGTCCGCTCGGAGGCCCACAAGAATCCGCCGTCCGCGAGCGGGCGGAGGAGGTCGTGGAGGTTGATCCAGACATTCGTCTCCTCGCGCAAGAGGCGCGTCCGCGCGCCCGTCGCGAGGTCGAAGACCACGAGCTCGAGCCAGGTCTGCGTCCGATTCTGGAGCTCCGCCACGAGCCTGCCGCCCGCGAGCCAATGGACGCGGGCGAGGTACACCTCCTCGCCGTAGCTCGTATCCATCCAGACCGGCGCGCCGCCCGATACGGAGACGACGCCGAGCCGCACGCGGGCGTTCTCCTTGCCGGTGAACGGATAATGGTGGTCCTCCTCCGCCTCGGCGCCCGTCGTGGCCTTGCCCTGGTGGACGATGCGATAAATGGGGATGTGCGTCTCGTCGACCTCGGCGAACGCGATCCATTTCCCGTCCGGCGACCACCAGTATCCGTGGTGCCGCGCCATCTCCTCCTGCGCGACGTATTCGGCGAGGCCGTGCGTCTTGCCCGTGCCCCGCGCGCCCGAGGTGATTTGCCGCGGCGAGCCGCCGGCCGCGTCGACGACGTAAAGCTCGGCGTCACGGACGAACGCGACGGAAGCGCCGTCGGGCGAGAGCTGCGGGTCGAGGATCGGCGCGCCGCCGGACGCGACGAGCTTGCGGAGCGGCGCGCCGGGCCCGTCTTGCACGTAGAGATCGCCCTTGATGGGCACGAGCACGCGGCTCGCGCGGGTCGCCCACGCGTACGTGGTGACGCCGATCTCGCGCTGGCGCAGCCGCTCGCGGCGGAGCGCCTCCGCGAGCGAGACGTTCTCCTCGGTGGTGCCGCCGTCGGGCGGCGAGACGAAGAGGCTTTCCTTCCTCGTCGCAGGGTCGAAGACGAAGAGCTGCCGCACGAGGCTGCGCTCGGGGCTCTTCAGGTAGGTGATCAGGCGATCGTCGGGGCTGAAAGCAACCTGATCGGGGATCGCCATACCCGGCAGCGGGTGGCGGGCGACCTCCTCCACGGCGAGGGTGCCCTCGGCGGCTTCGAGGGCCTTCGGGGCGTCGGTTTGGGTATCGGACATCGTGGTTCTTCCCGGGTGAGCGTGGCGCGCAACGTATACCATCGCCGCGGGAAACTCCACGCGAGCGACCACGCCCGAGGAAGACGACGCAGAGGGCGGAACGTGAGCTTGTGTGATGTCGGCTACGGTTTGACCGGATTGTGCAACGGGCCGGGGGTCGGGTTGCGCGAATTGCGCAACGGGCGCTTCACAATTCGCGCAAATGGCGCAAGGCGTCAGGGACTTTCCGGGGCTTTACCAGGGGAGCGAGGCCGGGCACGGTCATTGCCGATCGTCCGGACGAAGTCCCATGGGACGGCCAGGATGCGCGTCCCCCAGCGACCCCGTGCAGGTCCACAGGCAGGTAACCGCATGCGAATCTCCCTCATCGTCGCCTCGAAGCTCGCGCTCCTCGCCACCCTCGTGACCGCTTCCACGGCGAGCGCCGCCGACGTGCCTGCGGACGCGCCTGCGGACGCGCCGATCGTGCCCGAGAAGCCCCGCCTGTTCCACGTGGGCATCTCGGGCGGCGTCGCCTACCACACCGTGCGCGTGCCGATGGTGATCCCCACGGAGTACGCGGCCGCGACGCTCGGCCTGCACGCGGGCTACAACGTGACCGAGCGGCTCTCGATTGGCTTCGAGGTGACGACGATCGAGAAAAACATGGGGCGCAACGGGCCCTTCCAGTCGTTCGATCCGGGGCTCGCGCCGCAAGCGGGGTGCAACAACTGCGAGCCGCCTCCGTTCGGCGGCTGGGTGAAGAACACGACGGCGGTCTTCGGCACGCTCGGGCCACGCGTCGAGTTTTCGCCCTTTGGCAAGGACGGCCTTTACCTCGGCGCGACGGCCGGGCTCGCGTTCCTCTGGGGCGTCGACTCGATCTACGGTTTCGGCGGCGCGGGGCGCGTCGGCTATCGCGTGCGGATCGCCGACATCCTCGGCCTCGCCCTCGAAGCCGGCGCCCAGGCGCAGGCCTTCGGCAGCGGCGCCTACACCGCCGCGCCGTACGGCATGGTGCTCTTCCGGCCGTATTTTTGAGGCGTCGCAAAATTCCACACCGAGCGGTGCCCTCCCAGGCACACGCAATGGTGTCACGAGATTGGCGCGGCCACCGCTCTCGATCCCGGATTGACGGGTAAGAGAGGAGGCCGGTAGCCTATTGGAATGGCCGAACCCAGCGTCGACTCCGTTCGCTCCACCGATCTACCTCCAACGAGCGAGGCTCCCACGACCGAAAGGGGCGTGCGAGGGATCCCCGAAGGGTTTGTCGTCGGGGGGACCCTCGAAGCGGGGACGCTGGGGGTGAACGGCTCGCAAGACGAGCTTTACCAGATCGACGCGGCCGCGAACCCGACACGGCGAGGCTTCCTCGCCGGCAGCATGGGCATGATCGCCGCGGTGTTCGGGCGCCGCGCGCTCGCCGCCGGCGGCGGTGGTACCCCGGTTTACCGGATCCACCCGGCGATCGGAATCGCCCGCGTCGGGAATGCCGACCCCGACACCTTCTTCATTGGCCCCGAGGTGCCAGGCCTGCCGCCGCTCGGCTCGCCGCCCGGTACGAGCGCGCCCCCCTACAAGGTGAACGGGAAGATCAAGCCCCAGGCCGCGCGGTTCCGCATCTACGAATACCAGTCGATCAATGGTCGCCTGACGCCCGTGCGGGAGGTGAACCTGGACACGCCCGGCGTGGTCGGGATCAAGTGGACCACGCACCTCGCCAACAAGAAGGCGTCGTTCCATAGGTTCCAGGGGCCGGCGGGCGAGTCCACGCCACCGGGGGCCTTGCGTAATGCGGCGGTGCAAAACCGGCGCTCGCTGGAGATCGACTTCGGCCCCCGCACGATCGGCGGCTCGTCGCAGGGCCCGTCGGAGTTCCGGGTCGGGTCGAGCAGCAATCCCGCGGCCGAGGCTTATCCGATCGGCGCGAACGGTCAGCCCGTGATCGATTACCTCGGTCAGCTCCGCACGGACGCCGAGGGGCGGCTCATCGTGATCGGCGGGCAGGGCCGGGCGAATTACAGCACGCCGGCGAAGCCCGAGCTCGTCTCCTATGCGAACAACGACAACTGGTTCGACGACGTGTCGGACGGCCCGGTCACGGCCGTGGTGACGATCGACGACGGCAATGGCGGGACGATCGACGTGCCCGTGGACGAGGCCGGAGGCGCGTGGGTGATCGTGGGCCCGCCCGATTTCGCGCCGGGCGTGTTCAGCGCGGTCACGCTGTACGACGTGCTCTACGACCTCGCCGTGCGGCAGCTCCCCATTCCGGAGGACAACGCCCTCTACACGAATGGCGGCGAGCTCGCGCGGCTCACGATCCTCGCGTCGCAGTTCGATCCGCTCGGCCCCGTGGAGTTCCCGTCCTACCGGCCCGATTACGACAAGGAGATCCGGCCGATCTTCGAGCGCGGGTTCGAGTATCGCTGGGTGACGGCGCTCGTGAACAACAGCAAGCACGACTCGCTCGTGTCGCCGACGCTCTCGGATCCGAGCCCGAAGTTCGCGAAGACGCGCAGCACGTTTTTCCAGAGCATGCGGCCGGCGCTCGGCGCGCAGGCGCCCTCGGGCACGGGCTCGATGCCGCGGATGCTCGGCGACGACCCGTACAACCCGCAATCCGCCGAGGCGGTTTATCGCCTGGCCGTGACGCGGACGCAATACGGGCTGCTCCGCAACTGGTGCCAGGGGAAGTTCGCCTCGGGGCCGCCGGCGTCGCAGGCGGTGGTGATCACGCCGCACGGGCTCGATCGGGCGAGCCTGGAGGCGGTGAGCGGCGGCGCGTTTTTCCCGGGGATGGAGGTGAGCTGGCAGATCCGCAATGCCGCGCTCTACATCGAGCCGTTCCGGCTCGACCTGAACGCGATGAGCCAGTACGTCGGGGAAAACCAGAAGATCGGCCCCGGGCATTTCACGCGGCAGATGGCGCTGCCCTGGCAAGCCGATTTCAACGAGTGCGCGAACGAGGGTCAATATGCCTGGTGGCCCGCGACGCGGCCCGATGACGTGTACCCCACGGCGAGCGCGACGAAGAAGGTGCCCTGGGCCCGGCCGACGGACCGGTTCGCCGGCGGCAATCGCGAATCGACGAAGGCCGACATGGCAGAGCACTGGTACAAATTCGGGTTCGTCGTGGAGCAGGGCGGCGCGCAAATCGAGACCGAACGGTCGCAGCAAATCCCGTGACGCAAACCTACGATGTGGTCGTGCTCGGCGGCGGGCCTTCCGGGCTCGCCGCCGCCATTGCGCTCGCCGCGCGCGGACATCGCGTGGTCGTCCTCGAACGATTCCCGCTCACGCGTCCGCGCGTCGGCGAGACGTTCGGGCCCGAGATCGCGGCGCCCCTCGGCACGCTCGGGGTCTGGGACGATTTTCGGGCCGTGGCGTCCGTGGCGTATCGCGGCGTGCGTTCGGCCTGGGGCTCGGACGAGATCGTCGAGCGCTCGTCCATCGTGAACCCGCTCGGCGAAGGGTTTCACGTGGATCGCGCGCGGTTCGACGCAATGCTCGTGGCCGCCGCAAAACGGGCGGGCGTGACGATTCTCGAGGACGTGGGCGTCACGCAGGTGCAGGGGGGCCCGGGCCCGTGGCAATTGCTCGTGCGAGGGGGCGACCCGATCTCGTGTCGATTCCTCGTGATCGCGGCCGGCCGTTATGCGCCCGTGGGCTCGCTGGGCCCCATCACGCGGCAATGGATCCCGTGTGATCGGACCGTGGGCATTCTGTGGCGGCTTTCGCTCCCCGCGGGGCGAGAGGTCGAGCCCGGGCTCTTCCTCGAATCGGTGGAGGAGGGCTGGTGGTACGTCGCGCCGCAGCCCGAGGGAAACCTGCTCTTCGTGCTGCTCACGGACGGCGACGACGAGATCATGGCATCCGGACGGAGCCCGGCCGTGCTCGCGACACGATTGCAGGAGGCGCTCGCGCGGACGAGGCACGCGCGGGCCCTCGCCGATGGAGGGACGTTCGAGGACGCGCCGCGGATCGTGCTGGCCTGTCCTGGAATGATGCTGCCGGATCGAGGCCCGGGTTTTCGCGCGGTCGGTGATGCGTCGGTCGCCGGCGATCCGCTCGCCGGGGATGGGGTCACGCGGGGGCTGCGATCGGCGCTCGCAGCGGCCGCGGACATCGACCGCGCGCTCGCAGAGGGCGCGGAAGACGTGGCGCCGGCGGGGGCGGCGGATGCGCCTTCGTGGCTCGCGGGCCACCTCGATCGACGTTTGCAGTATTATCGCGCGGAGCAGCGATGGCCCGATTCGCTCTTCTGGATGCGGCGCCATGGTTTGGACTGGCAAAACGAGCCGATCGGGCTGGATCCGACGGAGCCGCTCTGCTGGGACGGGAGCAAGCCGGATCGGCGGTTGATCGCGCCGATCGAAGGGGTTTTGCCGATCCTGGCCATCGAGCGGGTGCTCGAATTCCTCCGGAGCCCGCGGCCCGCGCACGAGGCGCTCTCGGCGCTGAAGGTGATCGCGCCGCTCGGCGATCGACGCTTGCTCGTCGGATTGCAGGCGCTCGTGGAGCGCGGGATCGTCGTTCCTACAGGATGAACGGGATCAGGGCGCGGCGCTCGGCCGGATACTCGGGGAATTTCTGGCGGTACCAGGTGTGCGTGGCGAACGCGCGTGGCACGAGGTTCGCCGCGCTGATGGCGAAGATGAACACGCCGGCGAGCGACCACGTGCAGAGGGCAAACCCGGCCCAGCCCGTGAGCTCGGTCAGGTAACTCGGATTCGTCACCCACTTGAAGAGACCGCCGCGGGGGATGCGGTAGATCCGCTCGCCGCTGTCGATTTCCTCGCGGGTGCGCAGGTTCCTGAGGATCGAGTCCGAGTGCAGGGTGAGGCCGAGCGAAATGTAATAGATCACGAAACCCACGAGGAAACGCGGGTCCGTGAGCCATTCGGGGCCGTAGTGGGGTCCGAGGCGCGTGATGAAATCGGCGTGGAGATAGCCGTGCATCGTGGTGACGAGGACGCCCGTGCCCACGACGAGGAGCCCGAAGCTCGAGCGCTGGCCCTTCGGGACGCGCATCGAGAGCGGGAAATAAAAGCCGCGGTTGCCGTAATGGAGGAGCCACATCCCGAGGAAGACGAGCGGGACGAGCTCGCCGCGGTGCGGGCCACGAATGTAAAAGTACAGGAACGAGAGCGTCGCGGGCAGCTCCATGAGGAACCAGCCGAGGCGCGGATCGAGCGCGACGCCGAAGCGCGGGCTCGCGAAGCGGCCATACGGCGAGGGGACGAACCACGCGGCGATCGCGACGAACAGAGCAAAGCCGAGCGCGATCGAGAGGGCGAGGTCGTAGGTGGCGTCGCCAGTGTACGTGAGCACGGTTTCCGGGGTGATACTACAGCCTGCGCGCCGTGCACAAGCCAGCTCGAGGGGCGGCTGCTACGATGGGCTCTATGCGATGGATGTCATTTCTGGCCGGAGCCTCGCTCCTTTCGGGGCTCCTTTGCGCGTGCGAGCCGGAGCCCGAGATCGTGGAGGGCTCGGCGGAGGACCACGGCAAGGCGCTTTTTTCGGACCCGACGATCACCGAGACCCAGGCGAATGCGTTCTCCTGCGCGACGTGCCACCCGACGTCGAAGCCCGCCGCGGACGGGCCCATCCTGCCCGGCGCGCCGCTCGCGGGGGTGACGCGTCGGGCCTCGTACTGGGGCGGAATGGAGCGCGAGCTGCTCCGCTCGATGAACCATTGCCTTTATTATTTCATGCTGTCGAGCAAATCCTGGTCGGCCGAGGACGAGCGGGGCCGCGCGCTTTATGCGTACCTCGACGCTTTGCCCGCCGGGCCGGAGGACGAGCAGGAATGGCCGTTCACGGTGCCCGTGCAGATCACCGCGCCGTCCGCGGGCGACGCGACCGCGGGCGCGTCCGTCTACAGGCGCGCCTGCGAGAGCTGTCACGGCACCGTGAAGACGGGCGAGGGCCGCCTCGTGGCGCGGGCGCCGATCCTGCCCGACCAGACGCTCGCCGATCACCCGCTCGGCACGTACACGCCGGAGCAACGCAGGCTCGTCTTCGTGCAGAAGACGCGGCACGGCGGGTTTCTAGGGTATGGCGGGCAGATGCCGCCGTTCTCGATGGAAGTGCTTTCGGACGAGCAGATGGGGGATCTGCTCGCGTTTCTCGGGGTTCCTTGACAGACCCGACACCCGTTCAGGAGATGGCATTCACGATGTCGGAATCCGACCTCTATCTGCTCGGGAGCAGCGCGCGGGAGGAAGAGCGTCTCCGCAAGCAGATCCAGGAGCTCGCGGGTGAGGCCCGGTGGTTGCTCGATCAATTCGAGATTCGCCCGGGCACAAGGGCCATCGAGCTCGGCTGCGGGCCGCAGGGGGTGCTCGAGCTGCTCTCCGAGCGCGTGGGGCCGTCTGGGACCGTGGTCGGGCTGGATAAGAACGAGGCCTTCGTCGCTTCGGCGCGCAAGCACATGGCGGAGCAACGGAGAACCAACGTCGAGGTCGTGCAAGGGGACGCGAGGGCCACGAACCTCCCCAAAGAATCGTTCGACGTGGTGTTCTGTCGGTTGCTGCTCGTGAACGTTCCTCAGCCAGAACGAGTCGTCGAAGAGATGGTCTCCTTGCTGCGTCCGGGAGGCGTCATTGCGAGCCACGAGGCGGACTATCTACCGCACATGTGCGACCCACCTTCTCCTGCCTGGGATCGTCTGCGCGAGATTTTTCAGGCATATACGCGCGCAAAGGGCGTCGACCTGTTCGTCGGGCGGAGAGTCCACCGGATGCTGCGTGACGCCGGGATCGTGGGCATTCAAGTAAATCCAGTGATCCACGTCTACCCGCACGGCCATAACCGCCGGAGCATCTTCCTCGACTTCGTCCAGAATGTCCGCGACGAGCTCGTCAGGGATGGCTTCGCCAGTGACGAGGAGCTGAACGCGCTCACGCAAGACCTGAAGCGCCATTGCGACGACCCCGATACACTGGTCGTTTCGCACCTGTTCTTTCAGGTTTGGGGCCGCAAACCGGGAGGTCAGACTTCGAGCGGGCCGAGGAGCCAGTGGCCGGGGGAGTCGGGCGATTCGTCGAAGTAATAACCACGAATGGTCTCGACCAGATCGCTGACGGTGATGAAGCCGTCGTTATCCTTGTCGATGCGGTGGAACGCAGCTCGAACGATGTCTTCGGGCACGCGCATCAACGATCCCATCCAGCGAACCTCGTCGGAAACGGTGAGCTTCCCGTCGCGATCCAGATCGACGACATCCATCACCGCGTTGATGTAGGGGACATAGCTCTGATCAAACGATTCGGGCGTCTCGAGCATGCCCGCCGCGAACGCGGCCTTGTACTCGGCCAAGCTGATGCGGTCGTCCGCGTCGAAGTCGGCGACCTTCCGCAGGTGCTCCCACAAGCCCAAGCTGATCTCGACGAGCCGTTGCCGGGCGGCAGACTCGGGCCCGTGGCCGAACTCCTCGGCCATACGCACGGCCGATATCTCGAAGTCAGAGCGCTGCAAAAAACCATTGAGATCATGGTCGTGAGCGCGAAAGCGTCGTGCGAGCCTGCGCTCGAGAAATTCCGTCATTTGGGGCATGTGGTGGCCGGTATCACGGCCATGGGCAGGGTGTCAATTGCCGATCCATGCGGGCGTCCGGCAGCACCTCCGGTGGCAGCGTCGGCTCAGGGCCCCGCGCCCGGGATCTGCGCGATGCCGTCGGGATACACGCCGGCGATCGCCTCGCTCTTCGTCGCGAGTGTCTCCGCGTCGAGCACGAGGATTTTGCCTGTCGCCACGTGATCACCCTCGCAGATGAGGATCATGCGCGTGTCGTCGAGACGATCGACGACGTGCGGCCATTTGCATTCGTCGCCCATGAAATCGCGGCGGGTGATCTCCTGGTTGTTTTCGAGGTCCCAGAGGACGAGCGCGTCGGGGGATTGCATGGGGATCCAGAGGCGCTTGCCGTCCGCGGAGAAGGCCGGGAAGAAGGGCGCGCCGAGCGTGTCGATCTGGCGGTCCGGATCCATCGCATTCGCCTCGATGTCGAAGAAACGGACGTCCTTCGAGACCGTGTTGCCGAGCGCCAGGGTTTTTCCGTCGGGGGAGAGGATGGCTGAATAGGGGCCATATTGCGGATCGCCGATCGAGCCGCCGGCGGCGTCGACGGGGATGCGATCGAGCACCTCGCGTTTGTCGAGGTCGACCACGGCGACGGAGTCTTCGCCATAACAGGCGACGTAGGCGCGGGCGCCGTCGGGGCGCGAGAGGGCCATGCCGTGCGGCGCGACGCAGGTGGTGATCCGCGGCGGATCGGCCGAGCCGGTGAGAAGGACGCCCTCGGGGTCGACGAGGGCGATCGTGGCGCGCGCCTTGTCGAGGTTGCCCGCGTTCTTGATGGCGCGCTGGAGATCGTAATGGGAGACGACGACACGGCGGCCGTCGTCCGAGGCCACGATTTCGCCGGGATTCGCGTCGACGCGGACCTGGCCGAGGATGCGGAAATCGTCGAGCGCGAGCTTTTGCACGTAACCCGGCTGGACGCTGCTGCCGTGCGAGGCGTGCGGGCCGCCGGTCGCGACGACGGGGTACGAGAGGCCGATGTAGACGAATCCGCCGGTTCGATCGACGGCGATGTGGTGGGGGCCGTCGAGGCCGACGGGATCACGGCCGACCGGGACGTGCCCGATTCTCGCGCCGGTGCCGAGGTCGACGAGCGAGAGCGTATCCGAGAGGCTGTCCGTGACGATTCCGAGTCCGCCCGGAGGGACGGCGACGGGCTCGCGGCGATCGGGGAAGGCTTCGCCCGTGTACGCATCGTAGCGATACTCGACGGGGGCTTCTCCGCACGCAGGCAGGGCGAAAAGCAGGGCGGCGCCGGCGAGGGCGCGAAAGTGAGGAGCGCTCATGGCGTGATCGTAAAGGTGGTTTTGCTGCCCTGGAAGGGGCCGCCATCCATGTCGATGCGATTGTCGACGAGCTGCGCGCCCTGGAGCTCGACCGTGATGGGCGCCTTGGCCGCGGTGATACGTGCCCAGATCGCGTCCGTGGGTTTCCACGAGGTCTCGCTCGTGAAGACGCGGGCGAGCTTGGGATCGGCGTCGGAAGAGACGACGAGCCAGGTCGCATATCCCGTGAACGGCGTGCCGTGGGCGTGCGCCGCGCGGACGGGGCCGAGGAGCGCGGCGAGCGGGGCGAGGAGGGGCTCGGCGTGCGGCTCGGCGGGGAGCAAGGACGGTGGCCCGGGCGGCGTGAGGCGTGAGGTGCCGCCGACGAGCCAGGAAAATGTGGGAATGGTGGAGGCCGAGAGCATTGTGCCGGCCGCGGGCGAGATCAGCGTGGGCGCCTGGGAGGCGACGTTCGCGGGCGGGCTCGCTTCGGTGGCGGCGAGGAAGGCGGCGAGCGCTTCGTCCGTGGTGGTGCCGCCGTAGACGACGTCCTCGTATCCCGCGGGGACGCCCTCCTCCTCCTCGTGATCGCAGGCATAAAGGGATACCGAGGCGAGCGGGATCAAAAGGGCGAGATGAAATAGGTTTTTCATGGCAAGCTCCGTTCGGCGCGCGGCCCGTGGCTCCTCGGAGCGTAGCGCATCGAGCGCCCGGGGCCAGCGCGGCCTTCAGCGGGCACGAAGGACGAGGGCCGCCGCGTCCGCGGCGAGCGTGAGCGTCTGGCGCGAGAGGCGAGCCTCGCCGAGGGAGAAAAGGAGCGACGCCGCGGGGAATTCGTCGTCTTCGAGGTCGACGTCGACGGGGGCGCCGAGATTGACGGCGACATCGAAAACTTCGCCCCCATGCGTGCGGCGGAAGATGAAGAGGCTGCCTTCGGCGAAGAGGATTTCGAGGCCGCCGCGGCGGAGCGCGGGGTGTGCGGCGCGGAGGGCGAGGAGCGAGCGGACGATCGAGAATGCGCGCTCGCCGGCGGGGTCGGGGCGGAGGGGTAGGGGCATTCGATCGGGCCAGACGTCCTCGGGCTCGGCGACGGGCGTCTCGGCGAAGAGGTCGTATTCCTCGCCATAAAGAAGCGAAGGGACGCCGGGCCACGCGAGGAGGACGAAAAGACCGAGGAGGCCATGGCGCGAGGGGCCGCCGTGCTTGCGGGCGATGCTGGCGAAGCGGGGGTGGTCGTGTGTCGAGACGAACCGGAGCGAGCGGGCGCCGGGCGCGCCGCGGTCGAGATCGAGGAGGGCGAGGCGCTGGGCCGCGAGCTCGGCGGGGACGGCGCGTTTCGCGAGGAAATCGACGAGGACATCGTGGAAGCCGAAATCGGTTGCGCAATCGAGGGCGCCGCGGCTCGTCCAGCGGTGGGCGTGCGCGGGCACGAGCTCGCCGAGGACGACGCTGTCGGGATTTTCGCGGCGGAAGGTGTCGCGAATGGCGACGGCGAGGTCGTGCGGGACCTCGGCGGCCATGTCGAGCCGCAGGCCGGAGGCGCCACGTTTCGCCCAGCGGGAGGTGGCGGCGAGGACGAGGGCCCGGACTTCGGGGTGATCGAGGTCGAGCAATGGGGCGTCCTTGCGCCGGCCGTAATGGCGGAGCTTGGGGGCGCCTCGGGAGGGGGTTGTCCAGTGAAACCAGGCGGCGAACGGGGAGTCGAGGCCGCGGGCGCGGACGTCCTCGTAGGGCGGAAAGCCGCGGCCGGCGTGGGAGAAGGCGAGGTCGACGAGGATGCGGATTCCGCGGGCGCGGGCCTCCGCGACGAGGCGTTCGAAGGCGGGTTCGCCGCCGACGGCGGGGTCGATCCGGAGGGGATCGACGAGGTCGTAGCGATGGCAGGAGGTGGCGACGATCGTGGGGGTGAGGTAGAGGACGGTGACGCCGAGGTCGGCGAGGCGAGGCAAAACCACGCGAATGCCGTCGAGGTGGCCGCCGGCAGGGCGATCGCGGCCGGGATCGTGGCCCCACGAGGCGCCGGGGCGCGGGGCGAAACGGTCGACGAAGATGGTGTAGAGGACGGCGTCTTTCCACCAGGCGGGGAGATCGTCCGCGGGGGCGGGGGCGATGGAAAAAGCTTCGGTTGGGCCGGGATCGAATCGGATTCGAAGGGGCCTCGTCGGGCCCGGAAGCTCGGCGCGGAAAAAGACGTGTTCGTCCTCTTCCGCGACGCGGGTCATTTCGATGTCGCCACCTTCCCACGAGATGCGCAAGTGCTCCCCGTGGCCGCGGCGCAGGCCGGCGCTGAGGATGAAATGGTCGGCTTCGGGCGCGCGCACGACGAAAGGCGGCGCGGGGGCGAAGAGCAGCGGCTCGGGCGCGCCGCCGACGGAGAGGACGCTGTTCCGAATGTGATCCCGCGAGCGCGTCCGCGGATTGTCGAGGTCGAGCGACCAGCGGTCGCCGGCGCGGAGCTTGTACGAATACATGCCGACGGGGAGGTCGAGCGTGGCCTCGGCGATTCGTTCGCCGGGCGTTTTCGCCGGCGCCGCGTCGAGGGGGATCCCCGTTTGCCAGTCGCAGACCTCGCCGAGCATCTCCACGGTCGCGCCGGGCTTCGCGCCGGGGAAGGCGCCGCGCGCGCGCAGGTGGACGGAACGTAGATCGGGCCGAGAGGCGGGATCGAGCGGCGGGGGTGTGGTCGGGTCTTGTCGCGGCACGCGGCTTCATCTTACCCTCGGCCAATGATCAAGGTGAGGGTGCGAAAGGCGGGGACGGGCGTCGCCGCGGCGTCGGGGCTCATCGCCCTTTCCGGGGCGCAAACGGGGTGCGTGGCCGAGCCGATCGAGCCGGGCGACGAGTCCATCGCCGAGGCCGAAGACGAGCTCTCGCCGGGCACGGGCACGCTCGCGCTCGACGGCTTCCCGGGGAGCTTCAACGTGAAGCTCGTCAACGCGAACACGGACGAGTTCCTGCGCGCCGGTCAGGCGCTCACGATCGAGCTGCCCGTGTGGATGCTCTGGGACAAGCTCTATCCGGGGTCGCCGCTGCCGACCGATCTCGCGCGGCTCCAGAAGATCACGGCGACCGTGACCGTGAGCGCGATCGACAAAGCAACGACGATCTCCGCGCTGAAGGTCCCGGTGCAGACCTACAGCGGCATGGATTCGTATGGGTTCAAAGCGATCACGAAGACGTTCATCGTGCCGTCGAAGGCCGACTGGATCAACTTCGCGATCACGATCACGGACCTCGCGCCCGGGGGTTCGAGCGCCAGCATCACGGCGGCGGAGCTTTCGACGCTCGCGATCTTCGGCGGGGAGCTGCCGAACAAGAGCCTGTTCATGGATTGGGCGCAGGCGACGAAGCGAAACCGGATCATCGAGGGCGACGATCCGATCGCGGGGGCGGAGCTCTTGCTCGCGGTGTCGGACTGGCGGGCCGACGTGATCGTGGACAAATCGCTGATCGACACGCAGATCGGCAAGGCGCAGAGCGCGAGCCGGTTCGGCTGGGTGACGATCCCGATTTACGGCAAGATCGTGCACGAGGTCTCCTACGGGGTGCATTTCGACGACGGGCTCGACTGGCGGCCCGAGGTGATGCTCACGGAGAAACCGAATTCGCGCTTCCTGGGATCGGGTCGCACGACGTACGAGGGGGCGATCCAGGTGCCCGCGAAGGCGCGGCGGATGATGATGTACACGCACGTGAAGACGTACCTCGTCGCCGATTACACGGGCATCGCGAACATCACGGAGAAGTGGTACCCCGATAATGAGAAGATGCTGAAGGCCGACAAGTACGACAATCCGAACGGGGCCTTCACGAATTATTCGTTCTCGATCGCGAACTCGCTCTTGCCCTGAATGCTCCTCCCGACGGACCTGCACGGGCACACGTTGTTCTCGGACGGCCGCGCGACGCCGGAGGCGTACGTGGATTTCCGTCGCGAGATCGGGATGCGTGTGATCGCCGTGGCGGATCACGACGTGCTCGCCGCCGTGCCGCGCGCCGCGCGGGCGGCGGCGGACGTGGGGCTCATGTTCTTGCCGGCCCTGGAGGTGACCTCCTTCCTGCATTTCGGGACGGGCCGGGCCGAGCAGTTTCACGTGCTCGCCTATTTTCCGCCGCGCTTCTCGGTGCTGCCGCTCCTCCGGCAGACGGCGCTGTTCCGGCGGGGCGAGCGGGTGCAGGCGAAATGGAAGGCGTTCGTGCTGGCGTGGATGGAAGGGATCACGGAGGAGGCGCGGCGCGCGATCGATCCGGAAGGCGCATTCGAGGCGCTCGCGCCGGCCGATTTTCCGGCGCTGCAATCGATGCTGGATCGGGTCGCCTCGCGGACGACGCTGTTTCCGGCGTTCCGTGATCATCACGTGCGGTTCTGGGAGGAGGATCGAGAGCTCTTCGGCTGGACGCCGGAGGAGGCGATCGATTGCATCCGGCAGGACGGCGCGCTCGACGTGGTGGCCCACCCGGGCCGGTACCGCGACAAGGAGCGGACACACGCGGTTTTGCGGAGGGCGAGCGGGATCGAAGTTTACACGTCGCGCCACAAGTCGGAGGTGGCCGAGTCGTTCCGCGCATTCGCGGAGGAGCACAAAAAATGCTGGACGGCATCGTCGGACGATCACCAGAATGCACGGTACGTGAGGCCCGCCGCGGGGACGCCGGTCGCGACGATCGAGCGGATCCTGGGGCGAGCGCTGCCGATCGAGGCGATTCTCTCGGCTTGAAGCGGCGCTCGCTCGGGCTCCTGTCAGCGGCGCTGATGCTCGCGCCGGGCGCGGCGCTCGCGGCCGATCCGCCGGCGGCGCCGGGTCCGATCCAGACCGCGCCGACCCCGGGCGGATGGGCGGGCGAGCTCGATGCGCTGTCGAAATGGATCGCCGACCGCGGCAAGGGGACTTCGTGCGCGGCGCGGTGTTACACGCTCGAACGGCTGAAGCTCTCGGGTCGGGTCGGGGAGGGGCCGCTCGAATTCGAGCTCGTGGGCCGGGTGCTCGCGGACGGGGCCGTCGACGTGCCGCTGTTCGGGCCACCAAAAGAGGTGCGGCTCGAAGCGGTCACGGAGAACGACAAGGAAGCGGCGATCGGGTTCGAGGGCGATCGGTACTTCCTGCACACGGCCGCGAAACGGTTCGTGCTCAAAGGAAAGATGACGCTCGGGAGTGATTTGACGCTTCAAATCCCCGGGCCCTTGAACACGCTGGAGGCGGATCTCGCGTCGGGCGCGGTGGTCGAAGGAGCGCGTTTGTCCGGAATCGTGGGGACGACGATCCACCTAAATCGGCAGGACAAGGCGGCCGAGGCCGGGCCCACGGTGTTTCAGCTCTCGCGCGCGGTGCGGGTGGGGCGGGAGATCAGCTTCGAATATCGGCTCGTGATGCGCTCGGGGACGGACCTCGGGGTCGTGCGATTGCCGCTCACGCTCGACGAGAAGGTGCTCGACGTGACGGGCGCGACGGGGTTCCGCGTCGAGGGAAATGAGCTCGTCCTGCCGACGTCGGGGCGGACGGCGGAGATGACGATCACGGGCACGCTCGCGAAGCTCGCGGCGATGGCGCCGGACGCGCGCTCGGGTTACGAGTGGTGGCTCATCGAGAGTGATCCGGAGCATCGCGTGGCCGTGACCGGGGACGCGCGGCAGGTGGACTCGGCGGAGTCGCCCATTCCGCGGTCGCAATCGACGTCGCGGCTGTTTCTGATGCAAAAAGGCCAGAAGATGGAGGCGACCGTGACGCCGCTCGCGGCCGTCGATGCGCTCGCGGCGGTGGTGCAATCGCATCAGCGGACGGTGGTGGTGACGGCGCGTGGAGACGTGGTCTCGCAGGATCACGTGAACTACGAGAACAACGGCGTTGATTACCTCGCGTATGCGCCCTCGGGCCGGCCGATCTTCCTGTCGACGTCGGGCAAGGCCGAGCGGATCATGCGGCAGGGTGCGGATGCGGAGGAGATCCTGGTGCCGCTCCGGACGGGCAGCCAGACGGTGCAGGTGCAATCGCTCTCGCAGACGGGGCTGAAGCCGCTCTTCGGGACGGTGACGGTGCCGATGCCGTCGTATGCATTGACGGCGAGCCGCGTGCATCTGACCGTGGGATTGCCCGCGGGGGTGTTCCCGCTGGCGCTGCTCGGCGGAGATCGGCCGAAATGGGCGGTGGAGGGCAGTGATCTCCTGGTGTCGGGCATCGGCTTCGCGGCCGGGTGGGCCGCGGTGCGGCCGGGGCAGGGGACGAGCCCGTCGCGATTGCGGACGCTGCGCATTCTCGGGGGAATCGTGCTCGCGTCGCTCTGGTTCCTGTGGGAGCCGGGGTTCATTCTTTCGCTCATCGCGCTCGGGCTCTGGGGGCTCATCTGGCTCGTGGGCGTGTTCGCGAAGGGAGCGGCGCGGGCGGCGGCGACGGTCGTGCTCATCGGCGGGCTCGGGCTCGTGGGGCTCATCGGCCTCGCGGCCATGAGCTCGCGGTCGCCGGTGAAATCGTCGGACATCAGCTACGAGCCGCCGCCGCAGCGGGCCGCCGCGCCGGCGTCGACGCTGGGCGGCGGAAAACTCGACGAGGATCGAGCGGGCAATGGGTGGGTAGACAAAGGCGGCGGGGTGCTGGAGGGCGTGACGCCGGTGCCGCTGCCGCTGCCGGATTATCGGCATTCGATGAGCGCGAGCCGCGAGCTCGTGACGAAGGATCGGCCATTCCGGCCGATGCTCGTGTACGTGACGGACACGGCTGTCGCGCCGATCGCGGTGCTCTGGCTCGTGGGTCTGGCGATCGTGGTGAGCGCGCATCGAGGGCGCATGAAGGACGGATATCGGCGGCTGCGCGAGCGGATCGACCGCGCGGCGGCGCCGCCGCCGGCCGAGGCGAAGGCGGCGAACGTCGAGGCGCCGAAGGACAAGGAAGGAGAAGAGGGATGATGAAGGCAAGCAAAGGCGGTTTCGTGTCGCTCCTCGCCGCGACGCTCTTCGTGGCGTGTGGCGGCGCAGCCCCGGAGCCCGTGACGCCCGCGGAGAAGGCGCCCGAGAAGGTCGTCGAGGCGCCGAAGCCCGAAGCGGCGCCGGCCGGGCCGGACGCGGAGAAGGTCGCGTTATGTATTGCTACGGCAAACGCGCAGCGCGCGAAGTTCAGCGGCGAGCCGCCGAAGGTGACCGTCAAGCACATCCTGGTGAAGTACGCCGGGTCGAAGAACGCCGACGCGTCCCTGAAGCGCACGCGCGAGGAGGCGTGCCTGCGGGCGATGGAGGCGCGCGACAAGCTGCGCGAGGGCGCGGATTTCGACGAGGTGGTGAAGGAGTACAGCGAGGAGCCGGGGGCGGCGACGCGCAGCGGCTCCGTGGGGGCCATCGAGCGTTCCCAGGTCGTCAAGCCGTTCGCGGACGCGGCGTTCGAGTTATCCGTCAACCAGATGAGCGATATCGTGGAGACCGAATTCGGGTTCCACCTGATCGTCCGGACGGAGTGAACCTCGGGAGGGCCTGCTACAGGCCCGCTTCCTTCACCAGGAAGGACCACTTCGCCTCGACGCCGCGCAGGTCGCCCTTGGCCTTCTCGGCCTGGGCCTTCATGCCCATGCGCTCGTAATCGGCGATCTGCGCCATCAACGTCCTCCTGCGGTCCTCGAGCTCTTTCACGTCGGGCCGCTGCAGGAAGGCGGAGGCCTTCTGCACGGCGTCCTTGTGCTTCGCCTCGGCCGCATCGAATTCTTGCTGCTCGGCCAGGAACGCCGATTCCCCGGCGCCCTCCTTGGCCTGCTCGAGCGCGCCGCGCGCCTCGCTCATCACCTGGCGGATGTTCAAGGCGCCGACGGTCGTCGGGAGCTTGTCCATGGCGGCGTGGAAGCGTTCGATGTGACCGACCGAGTCCATCTTGCCGGACTTCTCCTTGCAAATGGCCTCGTAGCGCGCGGCGATGGGGCGCGCGGCGTCGGCCGTCCCGATCGGGAGGTGGGATTCGCCGCAATGACTCGCGCAGGCGCGGTATTGCTGGGCCACGCCGCTCTCGAGGCGCTCCGGGTTCGCGTCCCCTTGCGCGCGTTTTTCCATGTCGACGGCCTGCCCGTACATCTTGAGGCAGCTCGCCACGCCGGACGTCTGCGGGCCTTTGCCGAGCGCCTGGAGGGCCTTGACGTCCTCCAGCATCTGGTCGCCGTACTGGGCGCGGATCTGCGCCTCCTGCTGCTCCGGCGTCTGCTGCTCCGGCGCCTCGGGCTGTCCGCCCAGCATCGCGCAGCCGGAGACGAGGACGCCCAGGAGGGGCGCCATGCCACGTGCATCGAATCTCATCAGGATCTGGTTCCTCGGGATGAAAATGGGGAGGGCGCGTCGTCCGCGCAGGGAGACGCGCCCTCGTTCACCGGCGCGAGAGAATGCTCAGCGGGCCTTGCCGATCGCCTTCTGCCAGGACGGGCGCTCGCTGATGCGGTTCCACCACGCCGCGACGTTCGGGCGCTCCTTGACGATGTCGCCGAGGCCCGTGTCGAAGAGGTACTGGAAGTACGGCGCGTAGGTGATCTCCGCGATCGAGAACGAACCCGCGATGAACTCCTTGCCGACGAGCGCGCGCTCGAGCACGTCGAGGGCCTTCGCCGCGTCCGCCTTGCCCTTCGCCACGACGTCCTGATCCGGCGTCGTGCCCTTCATCGGCGAGAAGAAGATCTCGAGGATCGCCTTCATTGCGGGCGGGCTGAAGTACGACTGCTCGACGCTGATCCACTGCTCCATGATCCCGAGGTCCTTCGCGTCCGTCGGCGCGAGGCCGCCGAGCTTCGCGTTGAGGTAACGCAGGATCGCGCGCGACTCGTAGAGCACGAAGCCGTCGTCCTCGAGGACGGGCACGACGCCGAAGGGCTGACGGGCGAGGTGCTCGGGGCTCTTCTGCTCGCCCTTCATGATGTCGACGAGCACGAACTCGTAATTCACGCCCTTCTCTGCCAGAGCACAAAGAACCTTGCGCGTACACGTGCTCGCCGGATGACCGTAGACCTTCATGAGAATCCTCCTCCCCGTCACGCAACGGGACGTTTCGCCCCGCTGCATACTCCCCCTGGATAGCGCCGTCCACCGTCGCGCAAGACCGCGCGTGATTGTGCGGTGCGTCGGGCGCGAGCGTCACAATCCGTAAACGCGGACGTCGTCGATTCGCCATTCCTCGGCCAAGGCGTCTCCCCCGGCCGTCTGGTCGTCGTAATGGAAGCGGACGACGAAGGGCTTGCCCGCGACGAGCGCCGAGAGGTCGAGGCGGACGTGGCCCGAGGCGTCGAGCGTGTACGTGGCGACGGGGCTGACCGTGCCCATGACGGAGATTTCGACGCTGGCGCGGTCCGTGGCCGAGGTCCAGTGGTCGAAGGCGTGATCGAATTCGAGGAAGACGCGCGTGAAGGGGCCCGCGTCGAGGGTCGGCGTCGCGAGGATCTCGCCGTCGAGCGCGACGTTGCTCTCGTCCTTGACGAGCATGTACGCGCCGCCCGAGGCGCTGCCCGTGGTGTTGTCCTGGGGGCAGCCGAGGAGCGGATCACAGCGGTAGAAGCCCTTGCCGTCGCTGCCGGCGTCGACGACGACGAACGGCTCGAAGCCGGTGGAAAAGTCCTGCACGAGGAGGCTCGTCACCATGGCGCATTTCGGGCCCATGCCGAGATCGACGCAGGCGGCGCCGGTGTCGCAGCGGTTTGTCTTTCCAGACGGATCGCAGGCGAGGCCCGGGGCGAGGACGGGGCGGACCACGGCTTCGAGGCCATACGCGCCGAAATCCATGGCGCTGAAGCCGTCGACGACGACGTAATACGTGCCGGCCGCGAGGTTCGTCAGGTCAAACGACTCGGGATGGCCGCCGAGCTGGGTGTCGGCGCAGGCGAGTTCGCTCGCATTCATGGAGCAAGCGTCGAGCAGGTAGACGCCGACGTCGAAGAGGGGCGAGGAGGGCGCGACGCGGACCGAGAGATCCGCCGGGCCGGGGAGCGTGAGCGCATAAACGGCCTCGGGGCCGCCGCCGGTGCAGCTCGCGGAGAGGACGGCGCCGTCCGTGTCGAGCGTGGTGCCGGCTTGGTTGCCCCCGCCGATGGCAGAGGGCATGCCGCAGGTGCCCGAGGCTGCGGCGAGGGCGAAAGGCTGCTCGGTGACGCGGAGCTCGTAGGGGCCGACGTTCGCCGCCGCATAACCGGAGACGACGAGGAAAACGGGCGTCTCGGGCGGCAAGACCGCGGTTTCGAGGCGCGCGAGGGGGCCGTCGCCGCTGTCGTCGTCGCAAGCGTGCTCGGCGCTGGTGTCGAGGCAGTCGAGGTAAGCCCAGGCGACGGTATCGGCGAGCGCGCCGCCGATGTCGGTGGTCTCGAAGGTGACGCGCGAGGGCGACGCGCCCGTGATGTAACGGTGCACGATGGAAGGCGCCATGGTGCCGCCGGCCGAGCAGGTCGGCGTGCCGAACCCGACGACGGGCGAGCCCATCGTGGTGCCGGCATAGACGAGCGTATCGCCCTGCTTTTGGCCCTTGGCGAGCAGATCGACGGCGTCGCCGCAGATGGTGCCGGGCTCGAGGAGACATTGGGAGGAGCAACCATCGGCCGGCATGGCGTTGCCGTCGTCGCAGGTCTCGCCCGGCTCGATGACGTCGTTGCCGCAAACGAAGGAGGCACCGCCTTGGCCACCGGCGCCGCCATTTCCCGCGCCGCCCATGCCGCCGGTGCCACCCATGCCGCCGACACCGCCGCTACCGCCTGCGCCACCGTTGCCGCCGACGCCGCCGCTACCGCCTGCGCCACCGCTACCGCCAGCACCACCGCTACCGCCAGCGCCTCCGACACCGCCGCTGCCGCCCGCGCCGCCTTCGCCTCCGACGCCGCCCGCGCCAGCGCTGCCGCCGACGCCGCCAATGCCGCCTTGTCCTCCTGCGCCCGCCGTGCCGCTGCTCGAGCTCGACGTGGCTGTGGATCCGCCTTCGTCTCCACACGCGGCGAGCGCCACGGTCGAGGCGAACATGCAGGCAAAAAAAGCGTCGCGGGCGTGGGCCATGAATCCTCCGT
The DNA here is from genome assembly GCF_029946505.1 of Polyangium sp. y55x31. Classification (GTDB taxonomy): domain Bacteria; phylum Myxococcota_A; class Polyangia; order Polyangiales; family Polyangiaceae; genus Polyangium. The sequence continues at coordinate 93,023 of NZ_JARZHG010000028.1, read as the reverse complement.
TCGAGGCGGGATGAAAGCATGGCGAACGGGGAATTTGGAGCCCGCTTTGCGTCACGAACGGCGCGGATCGGGAGAAACGCCGATCGCCGTCGGGAAAGCACGCAGGCCATGCGCGCCCTCGCCGGAGCCACGAACCGTGGCCTTCACTCGTTGTCCTCCGTTGGTGTTCGAATCAATCTCGACATGTCGCTTTTTGTCCGCGCGATAGCAGGATTTTCACGGACGAACGATACGCGACGAGTGCGGAGACTCCGGGGGGAGGTTTCGATGCACGACCTTTCGACGTTCTCGCTCGACGACATGATCAGCGCCGGCGCAATGCTGCGCGGCCTCGGAGAGGGCGCCCGGAGCATGGAAGACACGGCCGGGCGGGTCGTTCGCGCGCTTTACGAGAACCTCGCGTGCCCACAGGCGGGCGCGCGCTCGTGCGCGCTCGTGAGATTCTTCGAGACCCAACGATTCGACGCGCTGCCGGCAGAGCAGCGGAGATTCGCGCTGCGGATGGCCGCTGGAGCCGCGCTCGCGCCGGACACGACGTGCATGCAATTGCTGGCGAGCGCAGGCGACGAGCCGGCCTGGAACGATCCGACGGCGTCGGCCGCGCACCTCGCGATTCCGCTGCCGAGCGAGGAGGCGATCGCGCGCATGCCGATGATGGCGCGGCTCTGCGCGCAGCTCGGGATCGCGACGAGCTCGGTGCTCAAGCCCGCGCGGTTCACGGAGCTCGCGGAGCGGACGTACGACGTGTTCCACGTGGAGCACGCCGCAGAGAGCCCCTACGTGCCGGCGAAGGCGAGCTTCGTGGAGCGTCACGGGATCCGCTCGGTCATCGGCTGCGGGGGCGTGCTGCCGAGCGGGCAGATGTTCGCCGTGCTCTTGTTCTCGAAGGTGCACGTGGCGCCGGCGACGGCGCAGCTCTTCCGGCCGCTCGCGCTCGCGATCAAGCTCGCGATCCTGCCGTGGTCGTTCGCCGAGCAAGAGGACCCCGCGACGAGCGAGGCGCGGCGCGTCCGGGAGGAGGTGGTCTCTTGCGCCCCGTGACGCTCGACAACGAGACCGCGGTCCTCAGGGCCCGGGTCGCGACGCTCGAAGCGCTGCTCGCGGAGCACGAGCGCGCCGCGGGGGAGCGCGTGCAGCGGATGGAGCAGCTCGTCGCGGATCTGTCGGCGCGCGCGCAGGTCTTCGAGGCGACGCTGCGGAGCATCGTCGACGGGGTGGTCGTGTGCGACACGTCGGGGCGTATCACGCACGTGAACCGGGCCGCGGCGTTGATCATGGGGTGGACCGGGGCGGACGTCGCTCCCGCCGAGGACTGGGAGAACAAGTACGGAATCTTCTGCGCGGACGGCGTGACGCCGTACCCGAGGGAGAACATTCCGCTCTATCGCGCGACGCGCGGCGAAGCGGTCGACAGCGTGGAGATGATCGTCCGAAGCCCTCACAAGCCGGAAGGGATCCTGATCGAGACGACCGCGCGGACCATCCGCGACGAGCGAGGCGAGCGGATCGGCGCCGTGGTGGTCTTCCGCGACATCACCGAGCGCAAGCGGCACGAGCGGGAGATGGCGCAGCAGCTCGTGGCCGAGCGAGAGAAAAACGAGACGCTCGAGCGTCTGCGGACCGCCGTGCACGAGCTGTCGACGCCGATCCTCGAGGTCTGGGACGGCGTGCTGGCGCTTCCGCTGATCGGGGTCGTCGACTCGAAGCGGTCGGCCCAGGTGATGGAGACGCTTCTGGAGTCGGTGGTGCGGATGAAGGGCCGGTACGTGATCCTCGACGTGACCGGCGTGGACGTGCTCGATACGGCGACGGCCGATCACCTGCTCAAGATCGTACGCGCGGTGGAGCTGCTCGGGACGCGCTGCGTGCTGAGCGGGGTGCGTCCGTCGGTCGCGCAGACGCTGGTCGAACTCGGGGTTTCGTTCGGCAAACTGGTGACGCTTCGCAACCTGAAGCACGGCCTCAAGGCGTGCATGCGGTGGAAGGAGGGGGACGCGGCTAGTGCAAGAGGAACCGGCTGAGCACGAACAGCGCGATCATCCCGAGCGCGACGCCGATGCCCGCCGCGAGGAACAAGACGCCGCGGCCGCTCGATTGCGCGTTCGGCGCGACCATCGGATCCATCGGCATCGGCGCCGCGTGCGGCGCCGGCGCTGACGGCAGGTTCGGGCGCGGCATGCTCTGCGGCACGCTCGGCAGGCGCATGCCGCCGTGCGTGCTCGCCTGCGAGGCGTAACGCATCGGCTGCATCTCGTGGAGGGCCGCTTCGAGGCGCGCCGCGAGCACGCCGGCCGTCGGGCGGCGGTCACGATCACGGCGCAGGCAGTCGTCGATGATCGAGGCGAGCGCGGGCGGAAGGTCCGGACGGCGCGAGGCCACGGGGTCGGCGTCGCGCGTCATGATGCGGACCATGAGCGCGTTGTAGTTCGGCGCCTCGTGCGGGAGCGTCGCCGTGAGCGCCTCGTGCATGACGACGCCGAGCGACCAGACGTCGGCGCGACCGTCGATGTCGTCGCGTCCCGCGGCCTGCTCGGGGCTCATGTACGCGGGTGAGCCGACGACGGTGCCCGTGCGCGTGAGCGTGAGATGCTCGGGGTTGCCTTCGAGCATCTTGCTGATGCCGAAGTCGAGGATCTTCAGGACGAGCTCGCCGGTCTGCGCGCGATGCGCGTAGAGGTTCGCGGGCTTGAGGTCGCGGTGGATGATGCCTTGCTGGTGCGCGCTGTCGAGCGCGCGGACCACGCCGACGAAGAGCTCGGTGAGCATCGCCGGGTCGAGCATGCGCTCACGCGCGATCCACGCATCGAGCCCTTCGCCGTGGAGCAGCTCGAAGACGAGGAAGGGCGATCCATCCTCGGCCTGCCCGAGATCGAGGATCTCGACGATGCTCGGGCTGCGCACGCGGCCGCTTGCCTTCGCTTCGTTGAAGAAGCGCTGCAGCGACACGGCGTCGGCCGCGACGTCGGGGTGCAGGATTTTGAGCGCGACCTCGCGGTCGATGAGCTCGTTCTTTGCAGCCCAAACGGTGCCGCTCGCGCCGGATCCGAGCATCCGGACGAGGCGGTACCGTGACTGGATGAGATCGCCAGGGTTCAACCGGCTGGGGAGGATACCAAAGCTCGGCCCGCCGGCGTAGCCGAGAGACGCGCGGCGGGCGTTGTCGTCCTACGGTTCAGGTGTCGTAGTAGAGGAAGAACTCGTAGGGGACGGGGCGGAGGCGCACGGCGTCGAGCTCGCGCTCGCGCTTGTACTCGATCCACGTGTGGATGATGTCCCGCGTGAAGACGTCGCCCCGGAGCAGGAACTCGTGGTCGCGCTCGAGGGCCGTGAGCGCCTCGTCGAGCGAGCCAGGGCACTTCGGCACCTCCTTGAGCTCCTCCGGCGAGAGCGCGTAGATGTCCTTGTCGAGCGGATCACCGGGATCGATGCGGTTCTGGATGCCGTCGAGGCCCGCCATCATCATCGCGGCGAAGGCGAGGTAGGGGTTGCACGAGGCGTCCGGGAAGCGGACCTCGATGCGGCGGCCCTTCGGCGAGTTGCCGGCGGCGACCGGGATGCGGATCGCGGCCGAGCGGTTGCGGCTCGAGTACGCGAGGTTCACGGGCGCCTCGTAGCCGGGGACGAGCCTGCGGTAGCTGTTCGTCGTCGGGTTCGTGAGGGCCGCGAGCGCCTTCGCGTGCTTGAGGATGCCGCCGATGTACCAGAGGCCGATGTCCGACAGGCCCGCGTAACCGTCGCCCGCGAAGAGGGGCTTGCCGTCCTTCCAGAGCGACTGATGGCAGTGCATGCCGCTGCCGTTGTCGCCGAAGAGCGGCTTCGGCATGAACGTCGCGGTCTTGTTGTGGCGCTTGGCCACGTTCTTCACGACGTACTTGAACCACATGAGCGTGTCGGCCATCGTCGTGAGCTTGTCGAAGCGCACGCCGATCTCACACTGGCCCGCGCTCGCGACCTCGTGGTGGCCGACCTCGACGGAGACGCCGCTCTCGATGAGCGTGGTCATCATGTCGCCGCGCACGTCGCCGAGCGAGTCGCTCGGCGAGACCGGGAAGTAGCCCTCCTTCGAGCGCAGCTTGTGGCCGAGGTTCGGGCCCGCCTTGCTCGTGTTCCACACGGCCTCGTCCGAGTCGATCTCGTAGAAGGCGCCGCGCGGCGAGCTCTCGTAGCGGACCGAGTCGAAGACGAAGAACTCCGCCTCGGGGCCGAAGAACGTCGTGTCGGCGATGCCCGTCGCGCGGACGTGGTTCTCCGCCTTCTGCGCGATGTACCGCGGGTCGCGGCCGTAGGGCTGGCCCGTGACCGGGTCGGAGATCTTGCAGATGAGCGAGAGCGTCTTCTGCGCGTGGAACGGGTCGATCTTCGCCGTCGTCGGATCGGGCGTCATCGACATGTCCGACGCGTTGATGGGCTGCCAGCCGCGCACAGAGGAGCCGTCGAAGCCGATGCCCTCCTCGAACATGTCCTCGGTCAGCCGACTCGCCGGGATCGTCGTGTGCTGCCAGATGCCCGGCAGGTCGATGAACTTGAGGTCGACGAACTTGCAGTCGTGATCTTTCGCGAATTGAATGACGTCTTTCGGCTTCATGATTTGTTCTCCGTCAGATCGCGTCCTCGCCGCGCTCCCCGGTGCGGATGCGGACGGCTTCGTCGACCGGGACGACGAAGATTTTTCCATCGCCGATGCGACCGGTCTTCGCGCTCTTCTCGATGGCGTCGATGACGCTCTGGACCATGTGGTCCGGGACGACGATGTCGAGCTTCACCTTGGGGACGAAGTCGACGACGTACGCCGAGCCGCGGTAGACCTCTTTCTTGCCGCCGGTGCGACCGAAGCCCTTCACCTCGGTCACGGTCATGCCCTGGATGCCGACCTCTGCGAGGGCATCCTTGACCTCGTCGAGCTTGAACGGCTTGATGATCGCCTCGACCTTCTTCATCTCTCGGACCTCTCGCTCGGGGGGCCGGACGTGGTCTACGGCCCCCTCCGTTTCGGGAATGTTTCAGGCCACGCCAGGGGCGAGAATTTCAGCGCCCCCCGCATGGAGGACGGAAATTTGGTGACCTTCGTCGCCAACACACGGCCTCGGAGTACAAGAGCCCACGTGGAGGCGTTCGGCCGAGGCCCGCTCTTCCACGCATTCCGAGGGCAATCCGCATCCGCCTACGTCGTAGAGTTGTCGGCGGGTTCCACCTCGCCTACCCTCGCGGGCGAGTTCGCCCTTTTCCGTTCGTCGCCGATGACCTGATGGCCTCACCGACCTCGACGAAGCTACCGGTAGGTACCATCCTGTCGGGGAAGTACAAGATCACCCGCGAGATCGGCCGTGGTGGGATGGCGGCCGTCTACGAGGCCGAGAACATCGACATCGGCAAGCGGATCGCGATCAAAGTCCTCGCGCAGGAGCTGACCACCTCGATGGTGGTGGTCGAGCGCTTCTTCCGCGAAGCGCGCGCCGCCGCCGCGATCCGCAGCCCGTACATCTGTGACGTGTACGACTCGGGTCGTCTGGAGAACGGTCCGCCGTTCCTCGTGCTCGAGCTGCTCGAAGGCGAGTCGCTCTACGAGCGGATGACGAAGGTCCGCTACTTCGACGTGCCGACGACACTCGCGATCGTCACGCAGGTCTGTCGCGGCCTCACGAAGGCGCACGCCGCGAACATCGTCCACCGTGATCTCAAGCCCGAGAACATCTTCCTCGGCAAGGACGAGGACGGGCAGCTCCTCGCGAAGATCCTCGATTTCGGTCTCGCCAAGTTCTACACGCCGCTCGACGGATCGGGCGGGGCGCAACAAGCGCGGCTCACGCGTGAAGGCGCGGTGTTCGGAACACCCGCGTACATGAGCCCCGAGCAGGTGCGCGGGCAAGGCGCCGTGGATCATCGCGCCGATCTCTGGGCGCTCGCGTGCATCGTCTACGAGTGCTTCACGGGACGGACCGTGTGGCAAACGGAGCAAGGCGTGGCGATGACGTTCGCGCAGATCGCGAGCGCACAGCCGCCCGATCCGCTCGTCTACCGGCCCGACCTGCCGCCGACGTTCAAGGCGTGGTTCGACAAGGCGCTCGATCGAAAGATCGATCATCGCTTCCAGACGGCGCGCGAGTTCGCCGAGGAGCTCTCGGCCGCGTTCGAAACGGCGCGGCCCGAGTTCTCCGGGCTCTTCCCCGCCGATCAGCTCAACTCGATGGGCAGGACCGTCCCCGCGCCGCCGCCCTCGAAGTCGGGCCTGACCGCGACGGGGAGCGACTTGCCGATGGTGTCGATGTCGCCGCCGTCGTCGACGATGCCGAACCCGTTCCCGTCGATCCCGCCGTCGGTGCGCGGAGGGCCGCCGTCGGATGGCGCATCGCCGCGCCACACGAAGTCGACGTTCGAAGCGCCGCCGGGCACGCTGGAGCCGCTCGGCCCGGGTTTGTCGCAGGTGCCTCCGAAGCCGAGGACCGCGGCGCTCGGCATCGTGACGGCGATCGTGCTGGTCGCGCTCGTGGGCGGCGGATACGCGGCCTGGTCGAAGTTCGGTCCGAGCTCGAAGGGCGGCGAGGTCGGGACCGCGTCGTCGGCCATGGCGAGCGGGAGCGCGAGCGTCGCGGCGCCGCAACCGCCGTCGTCGTCGAGCGTGCGCCCGGCGTCGACGGAGCCCTCGACGTCCGCGTCGACGCTGCCGTGGAGGCCGATCGTCGGAGACGCACAAGCGACGCTCGCGAAGGGTGATCACAAGGGCGCGCTGAAGCTCCTCAAGGACGCGTTCGACAAGGGCGGCCACGGCGTGCCGCGCACGATGCTCGAGCACGTGCAGGTGGCGATCTCGGGCGACGCGGCGAAGTCGCCGTGCTCGCTCACGGGCCTCGCGCGGCCGCGATCGTACGATCTCGGAACAGCGCAGCCGCGTCGCGTCGCCGCGGGTCGGCCCTGGATCGCGCTCGGTCCGCGCGGACCGATCATGGTCTGGACCGACACGCACGAGGGCCCGGAGCACGCGTTCGCGGTCGCGCTCGATGAAGCGCTGCGGCCGCTCTCGGATCCGATCGACGTGACGCCGGAGGGCGGCGCGGTGACGCGGCCGGTGGTGATGTCGTTCGACGATCAGCTCGTGCTGCTCTACGCGGACGGGCACGGGACGGAGGCGGGCGTGCACGCGCGTTTGCTCGATCCCGACGGTCGGATCGGCGGGCCGATGGTGAACATCGCGCCGCTGCGCGGGCCGAGCTCGGGCACGTCGATGCAGCGCGCGCCGGACGGCACGTTCGTCGTCGCCTGGACGGCCGAGACCGACACGGGCAACGACGAGCTCTTTTTGCGGCGCCTCTCGGCGAAGCTCGAACCCCAAGGCGAGGCGGTGCGCGCGACGGACTTCGTGCCCGCGGGCCCGCAGAAGCCGCGCGTGCGTTCGCCGATGGTCGGCATCGCGGGCGACGCCGCGCACGTGTCGTTCCGGCTCGAGCGCACGCCGAACCAGGTCGCGTACCACATGCGCCTGCCGCTCGCCGACGTGGGCAAGGGCGTCGCGCCGCGCAAGAAGGGCGACCGCAACGATCTCTGGATCGGCGACACGATCGTGGTGAACACCGACAAGTCGAAGGCCGACATGACGGGGATCGCGTGCAGCAAGGACGCGTGTTTCCTCGTGTGGGACGGCGAGAGCAGCTCGGGCGTGTCGGCGGCGTACCTCGACGCGGCGAACGCGCAGCCGCTCTGGCGCGACAAACGCTTCAGCAAGGTGGGCGGTCACCCGTCGGTCGGCGTGGACGCCTCGGGCAACGCGCGCATCGTGTGGTTCGAGAAGGGCGGCGTGATGACCGCGCCGATCAGCCGCGACGGCGTCGGTCCTTCCACGAAGATCGCGCGCGTGAGCGGCGCGCAGCCGAGCCCCGCGATCATCGCCGGCAAGGCGCCGGGCGAGTGGTTCATCGCGTGGCTCGACTTCGAAGCGGGGCAGCTCGAACCCTACGCGGCGCGCTTCGTCTGCAAGTGACGCGCATGCTGGTCATCCCGCCGCGCGCCGACCTACGTGCCCAGCCCATCGAGACGCCGCGCCTCTTGCTCGCGCCCGTCGATCCTTCGGACTCGCCCGAGGTGTGGCTCGCGGTGAACGGCTCGCGGCCGATGCTCTCGAAGTGGCTGCCGTGGGTGCAGTACTACACGGAGCCTGCGTCGAGCGTGCGCTTCACGGAGGCGTGCGTGGCCGACTGGGATCAAGGGCGCGCGGTGCGCTTCGCGATCCGGGAGCGCGCGGGGCGTACGTTCGCGGGCGTGGTGGGGCTCGAGTCGTGCGTGCACATGCACCGCTCGTGCGAGCTCGGGTACTGGCTGCGCAAGGAGAGCATGCGTCGCGGGCTCATGACGGAGGCGGCGCGCGCGGCGGTGGAGTTCGCGTTCCGGTACATGGGCGCGCATCGCGTGCGTGTCGCGGCCGCGACGGACAACCACGCCTCGCTGCGGGTGATCGGGCGGCTCGGTTTTCGCTTCGAGGGCATCGCGCGGCAGGCCGAGTGGTGCGAAAACCGCTGGCTCGATCACGCGGTCTTCGCGCTCCTCGCGACCGATCCGCGTCCGACCTGAGCCTTCCCCTTGAAGGTCGTACGCGGGCGGACGATGCTCGTCCGCGGGGAGGACGAACGTGCGGCGCATCCCGTTTCGACTGTTCCGCGGCAGCCTCCCGCTCTTGCCGGTGGCGCCGGTGCTCGTGCTGGTGATCGGCATCGCGACGGCGTTCGCCATCGCGCTGCTCGGGATCGCGCAGCTACGCCGGATCAGCGACGACGCGTCATCGCTGCGCGCCGCGGCGATCGCGGGAACGCTCGCCGCGCGGATGCGTGTCGCGACGGTGGAAGAGCGACCCGAGATCGTGGGGCGCGCGGCGAGGCGCAGCGGCACGGAGCTTTTGCTCGTCGAGCAAGGTGGGCAGATCCTCGTGGACGAGAGCTTCGGCCCGCCGAACAAGGCCGAGGTGCAGCGGCTGCTCGCGGCCGGCAGCGGCGAGACACGCACGGCGCTCGGCCGCGTGCGGTTCGCCGCGCGTCCGCTGGATCCGCCGCTCGACGGGATCGCGGTGCTCGCGTTCGTCTCGGCGCCGAGCCCGCCGCCGGGCTACGTGCCGCTCGTGAACGCGGTCGCGGCGCTGACCGTGCTCCTGCTCGGCGTGGCCGTCTCCGTCGCGGTCGCCTTCACCAAACAGCTCAGCGACGACGTCGAGTACGTGCGTGAGCGCATCGTCGACATGGCGCGACCCGACGCGGCGCCGACGGGCGAGCCGATCCCGATCCGCTCGCTCGATCAAGTCGGCGTGCTGACGGCTGCGTTCAACCTGCTCGTCACGCGTTTCGCGGCCGCCGAGCGCAGCTATCGCGCGGATCTGCTCCAGGCCTCGGAGATGGACAAGGACCGCTCGGCGTTCCTCGCGGGCCTCAGCCACGAGCTGCGCACGCCGCTGAACGCGATCCTCGGCTTCGCGCACGTGCTCGAGAGCGAGGTCGACGGCCCGCTCAGCGACGAGGCGCGCGAGTCGCTCGCCGTGATCCGGACGAGCGGCGAGCACCTGCGGCAGCTCATCGACGACATCCTCGAGCTCTCCGCGCTGGAGACGGGCACGCTGCAGCTCTCGCGTGGTCCGGTGGATGTCCGTCAGATCGCCGAGCAGGTCGCGCGCGAGTCGACCGCGACCATCAAGGACAAACCGCTCAGGCTCGAAGTCATGGGCGAGAGCCGCCTCTACGCGTACGCGGACAAACGGCGGGTCCGGCAGATCATCACGAACCTCGTCTCGAACGCGTTGAAGTTCACGGCCCGTGGATCCGTCACGGTGACCATCGAGGCGCGCGGTTCGTTCGTCGCGATCGTCGTGCGCGACACGGGGCCGGGCATTCCGCGCGAGCAGACGGCGGCGATCTTCGAGGAGTACCGGCAGCTCGGCGACGCGCAGTCGCGCCGCCGAGGTACGGGCCTCGGCCTCGCGATCACCAAGCGGCTCGTGCACATGCACGGCGGCACGATCGACGTGAGCAGCGAGATGGGGCGCGGCTCGACGTTCACCGCGACGCTGCCGTACCTCGCGGATCCGGGCACGATCGTGGAGTCGCCGAGCGACTCGCGCGTGATCGATCTGTCCTCGGATCCGCCGCCGCGCCCCGCGCGCCTGCTCGACTCGATGACGCCGCCGCCGATGCCGCTTCCGCGCCCGCCCAAGGAGGGTGATCAATGAGCGACGTCGCCCGCACCTTCACGCGCAACATCCTGGGCCGCCAGCTCCTCACGGGCCTCGGGGGCTTCTTCGCGATCGCGCTGCTCGCGCCGAACCTCATCGTGCTCGACTGGTCGATGACGAAGAACGTCCTCGTCATCGGCGCCGCGCTCGCGGTCGTCGCGTTTGGCCTGTGCCTGCTCGTGACGCTGCTCCGGGTCCGCAAGCATCGCGCGCTCCTCCGCGTGCTCTCGGGCGGCACCGCGACCGTACGCGCGCAGGACTTCGGCGACCTCGCCTCGCTGCCGAGCGCGATCACGATGCGGACCTTCGTCGTCGGCGCGGTCGTCTCCATCATCGGCCTCGCGCCCGGCGTCCGCCCGGACAAACTCGATCAGGGCCGCGCCATCAGCCTGCTCTGCCTCACGATCACCATCGTCGGCGCCGCGTCGCTCATCCAGTACGTGTTCATCCGCGCGGCCACGGTGCGTCTGCTCGAGCTCGTCCCGATCGAGCCCATCACGACGCTGCTCGAATCGCAGGAGCTGCACCAGATCCCGCGACGCAGGCTCTTGCAGAAGTTCTTGATCGCGGTCGTCGCGCCCGTCGCGCTCGTCGGCGTGGGCGCGGTGCTCACGACGCACGCGCACATGCGCACGCTCACCGAGCAGAGCCGGAAAAACACGGCGCTGCTCCTCGCGAAGATCGCGCTCGATCCAGGGCCGGTGCAGGGCAACAAGAACGCGCGGGAGGACGCGGTGGCCGCGGCCGCGGAGCACGGGTTCCTCGCGCGGATCACAGGCCCGCGGCGCGACGGAGATCCTACGTTCCGGCGCGAGGTCGACGGCGAGCTCGTGCTCAGCGTGCCGCTCGAAGAGGGCCAGGCCGACGTGCGCTTCACGGCCGAGCTCAATCCCGCCGTGACGACCGAGGGCGTGGCGATCGCCCTCGCGTTCGTCCTCCTCGCGGCGCTGCTCGGCGTGCTCATCGGCCGGGCCCTCGCGGACGACCTCAAGCTCGCGACGCACCGCGTGCGCTTGCTCGGCACGGAGAGCGTGCTGCGCGGCGTGACGCAGATCGCGCGGCCCGCGCGCTTCGAGCTCGTCGCGCGGCTCGGTCGCGCGATCGAGGTGCTCGCCGAGCGCTTCCGCATCTTCGCGGGCGCGCAAGAGCGCGCGCTCGAAGCGCAGGAGGCCGCGCAACGCATGCGAGGCCTGCTCTTCGCGAGCGTGAGCCACGACCTGAAGAGCCCGCTCAACGCGATCCTCGGCTTCGCGGATCTCGTCGGCCGCGAGGAGCTCACCGTGAGCCAGCGCGAGAGCCTTGCGCTCATCGCGAACCGTGGCCGCGAGCTGCTCGGCCTCATCGAGTCGATCCTGGACACCGCGCGCGTCGAGGCCGGTCAGCTCACGCTGATGCCTCGCGTGACCGAGGTCGCGCTCCTCGCGACGGAGGCCGTGCGCAAGGCGCGCGAACTCGCGGGCGACACGCAGAGCGACGTCGTCCTCGAGGTCGCGGAAGGGCTGCCGACGATCCCCGTGGATCCGGCCTACGCCGCGCGCGCGATCGCCGTCGTCGTGGCGCACGCGATCCGGACGTCCGCGGCCGACACGGCCTCCCGCGCGGTTCGTGTGCGCGCCCTCCGTCCTGCCGAACCGGGCCAGGCCGTGCGGATCGACGTCGAGCTCGGCAGCCGCAACACCACACGCGCCGAGCTCGAAGCGCTCTTCGCACGTCGCGCCACCTCGCGTGGCCGCGGCCTCACCCTCGGCTTGAGCCTCGCGCAGTCGATCATGGAGCTGCACGGCGGCTCCGTGAGGGTGGAAGACACCCCCGACGGCGCACCCGTCATACAGTGCTGGCTCCCCCTCGTGATCCCGGGCAGCCGCCCGCGGCTCTCTTCGAAGCCTGCTCTCGGCTGAACCGGCGCCTTCCCTCCTCCCTTCGTACGGGCTACGTCCTGCGCATGTCCGAGCGCGTGATCTCTCCGGCGTCCACTGCGGACGACGACCGCTTCGATCGGCTCTTCCGGCCGGACTCGCTCGACGAGTACGTCGGGCAGGACAAACACCGGCAGAACCTCAAGGTTTTCGTCGAGGCCGCCAAGCGCAGGCGCGAGCCGGTCGATCACACGCTCTTCTGCGGCCCGCCCGGCCTCGGCAAGACGACGCTCGCGCACATCGTCGCGCGTGAGATGGGCGTGAACCTGCACGCCACGAGCGGCCCGGCGATCGAGCACAAGGGCGCGCTCGCCGGCCTGCTCACGAAGCTCGAAGCGCGCGACGTGCTCTTCATCGACGAGATCCACAGGCTCACGCCGGCCGTCGAGGAGAGCCTCTACCCCGCGATCGAGGCGTTCAAGATCGACATCATGACGGGCGACGGCCCGTACGCGACGACGATCCAGCTCGCGCTCAAGCCCTTCACGCTGATCGGCGCGACGACCCGCACGGGCCTGCTCACGGCGCCGCTGCTCTCGCGCTTCGGTTACGTCGTGCGGCTCGACTTCTATCCCGTCGAGGACCTCCAGCGCATCATCACGCGCAGCGCGCGCCTCATCGAGGTGCCCATCGACGACGCGGGCGCTCGTGAGCTCGCCGCGCGCGCACGCGGCACGCCGCGCGTGGCGAACCGCCTCCTGCGCCGCGCGCGTGACTTCGCCGAGGTCCTCGGCACCGGCCGCATCACCGCGAAGATCGCCAGCATGACCGCCGAGCGCCTCGAGATCGACGCCGCGGGCCTCGACGAGATGGATCGGCGGCTGCTCATGGTGATCATCGATCACTACGACGGAGGACCGGTCGGCATCGACACGATTGCGGCCGCGCTGAGCGAGCCGCGCGACACGATCGAGGATGTCTACGAGCCGTACCTCCTCCAGCAGGGTTTCCTCGGCCGCACGCCGCGCGGGCGTATCGCCACGCGAAAGGCCTACGAGCACCTGGGTAAGCCGATGCCCGCAAAAGGTACACCGCAGGGCGATCTGTTCTCCTGAGGCGGAAGCAGCCGCTGCACGTTTCCCTTCCCGCGCGACCGCGGATAATCTCGTTCCGTGCTCCCCGCGCTCCCCGTGCTCGTCGTCGACGACGACGCCGTCAGCCGACACGTGCTGACGCAGGCGCTCGCGGGCGCCGGCATCCCCGTGGCCACGGCGGCGTCCGGCACCGAGGCGCTCGCATGGCTCGCCGAGCGAGACGCGTCGCTCGTCTTGCTCGACCTCGTCATGCCGCCGCCCGACGGCTTCGAGGTGCTCCGTCATCTGCGCGAAGACACGCGCATCGGCGACGTCCCCGTCGTGGTGCTGACGGCGCTCGACACCGACGACGACATCACGCGCGCCTTCGACGCAGGCGCCGACGACTTCGTACGCAAGCCGTTCCGCCCCGCAGAGCTCCTCGCGCGTATCCGCGGCCAGCTCCGCATGCGCGAGTACGTCGACGCGCTCTGGCGTCGCGAGCGGGACGCGCGTGTCGTCCTCGAGCTCACGCAGGCGCTCTCGTCGACGCTCGACTTCCGCGACATCCTCTTCACGGTCGTGCGCCGTATCGCCGAGGTCGCGCGGGTCGATCGATGCAGCATCGTGCTCGTCGGCGACAACGTCGACACGGGTTATGTCGTGGCCGCGAGCGACGATCGGGATCTACGCGACCTGCCCATCGTCCTCGACAAGTACCCCGAGATCCGAAGGACCCTCGAAACGGGCGAGGTCCTCGTGATCGAGGACGCCGCGACGCACCCGCTCTTCGAGGTCGTCCGCGCCGATCTGCCGCAGAACTCGTTCCGCTCGCTCGCGCTCGTCCCGATCGTCTACGACGACAAACCCATGGGCGTGCTCTTCCTGCGCGCCCGGCAGCCGGGGACGATGCGCGAGCACGAGCTCTCCCTCGCGCGCACCGTGGCGAACGCGACGGCCATCGCGCTGCGCAACGCGAAGATCCTCCAGTCGCTCCGCGATCAGACGCAGGAGATCAACGTCGCCCGCTTCGAGGCCGAGCGCCGCCTCGCCGCGCTCGAACGTTACGCCGACTTCTTCCACTCGGCCGCGGACGGCATCCTGGTCTTCGACGTCGACGGTCGGATCCTCTTTTCGAACCCGCGCGCGCGGGAGATCACGGGCCTCACGGAGGAGCAGCTCGCCGCGAGCAGCCTCGCCGACGTCATCGATCCGAAGGACCTCCCGACGCTTGCTCGGATCCGCAAGAGCTTCAAACGGAACATCTTCACGCACATGGTCGACATCACGATCCGCCGTTCGAGCGAGATCGCCTGCGAGCGCCGCATCATCAGCGTGAGCTCGAGCTCGGTGCTCCGCGAAGACGGCGGCGCGATCCTCGTGAGCCTGCGCGACGTGACCGACGATCGCGCGACGGCGGCCGAGCTGAAGAAGACGAAGGAGTTCTTGGAGCGCGTCATCGAGAGCTCGGTCGACGCGATCATCTCGGCCGACAACGAGGGCGTGATCCGTCTCTTCAACCGCGCCGCGGAGCGCATCTACGGCTACCGCGCGAACGAGGTCATCGGCGTGATGAACGTGCGTGATCTCTACGCGCCGAACCGCGCCTCGCAGATCATGCGGCTCATCAAGTCGCCGGAGCACGGAGGCCCCGGGAGGCTCGAAGGCTACCGGACGGACGCGCTCGCCAAGGACGGCACGCTGATCCCGGTGCTCCTCTCGGCCGCGCTGATCGTCGAGGACGATCGACCCGTCGGCTCGGTCGGTCTCTTCACCGATCTACGTGAGCGCCTGCGCATGGAGGCGAAACTGACGAAGGCGCAAGACGAGCTCCGCGCGCGCGAAAAACAGGCGCTCATCGCGGAGCTGGCGGGCGCGGCCGCGCACGAGCTCAACCAGCCGCTCACGAGCGTGCTCGGTTATGCGGAGCTCATCAACCGGAGGGCGGAGGACCCGGCGTCCGTCCGCTCTGCGGCGTCGACGATCCTCGGGGAGGCCGAACGAATGGCCGAGATCGTCCGGAAAATCGGCAAGATCACGCGCTACGAAACCAAGGCGTACGTGGGGGCGGCGAAGATCATCGACCTGGACCGGTCCAGCGAAGAGGACCCCAACCAAGCGCTCGGGTGAGAGATGGGTGCTGAAGGTCTCGAAGCTCCGATACGGGAATCTCAGATCCCGATCACGCAAAGGAAGGCGATGCGTCGCGATCTCCCCGTCGAGTGGATCGACGCTCTGCTCGTCGCTTCGTGCGAAATCCCGCCCGACGCGAGCGCGGAGGAAGCAGCCACGTCGCTCGTCGCCGCAGCCTTCGAAGTGCTGTCCGACGCGGCGATTGGCGTGTGCGTGCCCGGCGGCAGCGAAGGGCAGGTCGTCGTGCGACGCGGGGCGCGCAGCGACGGCGCCGAATCCCCCGATCCGACGCGGCTCTTTCCGGAGTACACGTTCGAGCGTGTCGTCGTCATCAACGGCGATGAGGGCTCGACGTTGCACCTCGCCTCCGACGACGAGGCGCGCTTCTCGGGCACGGGCTCGATGGATGCATTCGTCGATCGCCTCGCGCTCGCGCTCGGCGCGGCTCTGCGCAACGCGCGCGTGCATCGCGCGGCGCGCGCGCACGACAGCGAGGTGAAGGAGCTCGAAGCGCAGGTCATCCAGGCCGGCAAGCTCGCCTCGCTCGGTCAGATCGCCGCCGGCATCGTGCACGAGCTCAACAACCCGCTCACGTCGATCGTCGCGTACTCGGACTACCTCCACAAAAAGGCCCTGCGCACGGAGGCGGATCCCGCCGACGTCGAGCGCCTCGCGCGCATCAACGAGGCCGCCGAGCGCATCCTGCGTTTCTCGCGCGACCTCATGGCGTACTCGCGACCCACCGCGTCCGTGCCCGCGCCCGTCGCCATTCACGACACGATCGAGCGCGCGCTCGTCTTCTGCGATCACGTGCTCGGCGAGATGAACGTCGTCGTCGAGCGCGCGTTCGGCGACGTGCGTCTCGTTCGCGGCGTCGCGGGTCAACTCACGCAGGTCTTCGTCAACCTGTTCACGAACGCCGCGCACGCGATGCGCGAGAGCGGCGGACGCTTGATCATCAAGACCGCGATGTCCGAGGCAGGCGACGCGGTACGCATCACGATCCAGGACGAAGGCCACGGCATCGACGCTGCGCACCTCGAGAAGATCTTCGAGCCGTTCTTCACGACGAAGACCGACGGCACGGGCTCGGGCCTCGGCCTCAGCATCGTGCGGAACATCGTGGCGTCGCACGGCGGCAAGATCCGCGCACACGCGCACCCGGAGAAGGGCACGATCTTCGAGCTCGCTCTCCCGCTCGCCGCGTCTCCGAGCGAGCCCCCGCAGCGCTGACGGCGCGCGCTACTTCGCGAGCAATCGATCGCCCTTCTGCGGGAGCTCGACCGACATCGCGCCGTTGCGCTCGTAGGGCGTGTACCGCGGCGGCACGCCGCGCGCGGAGCTCGCGTCCGCGTCCGTCATGATCTGCCAGTGCAAGTGCGGCGCGAACGAGTGCCCCGAGTTGCCGCATCGACCGAGCTCGGTGCCAGCCGGGACGAACATGCCTTTGCGCACGCGCACGGTGCCCGGGATGAAGTGCGCGAAGAGCGAGTACTCGCCGTTCTGATGGTCGAGCACGACGAAGTTGCCGTGCATGTCGTACTTGTTCGCGCGCCCCGGGACGTTGTCGGGCACGCCGTCGACCGCGACCACCACGACGCCCGGCGCATCCGCGACGATCGGCTGGTTGTACGAGGGATGGTCCTCGTTGCGCTGCGACCGCGGCATGTCGTCGTCGATCACGAGATCGAGCGCGTAGGCCTGGTCGTTGTTCGCGCCGTAGTGCGTGCGGTAGACGCGCCACTTCCCGACGACCGGGAGCCTGTAGAGCACCGTCCCGGGCGCGTACCGCGGCATGTTCGGAGGAGGAGCGCTTCCGCCGCAGGCCGAGATCAGGAGGCTTCCGGCGATGAGGAGAGGAGCGAAGAAAGACGAGCGGGGGAGCATCCGCCCTTCACTATACCGAGTTCAGGGATTGACCTTGATCCCGATGACGAGGACGCCGCCCTTGTGGTTCTGGCCGGCCACGAAGAAGGTCTCGCCGGCCTTCGCGTTGACCTCGAGCAGCGGGAGAAAGTCGCTGCCGCCGGGCTTCTGGATGCTGGCGCTGATCACGTAGCGCTTCGGTTCGCCCTTTTTGCTCGGCTGAACCACGTCCTTCAGCGAGACCTTGAGCACCCGATCGTTCGGGAGCTTCAGCGTGGAGGGGCTCGCCTTCGACGAGGTCTGCTTCGAGCGATCGAGCAGCTTGTAGCTGTTGTACGAGGAGAACGGCGGCTTCGCGAGCTCGGGCATCTTGCCGATCTTGGGGTCGATCCCCGTGCCGTCGTTCGTGCCGTGGAGGACCACGATCTCCATCGAAACGGACGTGTCCGCCTGCGCGGCGGCGTCCTGGGCATGCGCCACGGAGGGGCCGTGCCCGAGCGAGAGCCCGAACGCGGCCACGATCAAAGCAATCAGCGGGAGCCTCATTGTTCTCCTCCAGCGGAATCGTCGGCCAACCACACGACGGTGGTGGTGTGGTTCGACGTGGCAGCCTCCGTCGGCACGTAAAAGATCGTGCCGATTTTGGCGCCGAAGTCGACAGCCGCGACGGCCACGCCCGGCTCGGCATCACCGTCGTCCGCGTCCGAGGCCGCGCGAGGCGCCTCCGACGGCGTCGGGGCCGGAGCCGCGGGCAGCTCTGCGGGCGTCGTGACCGCGGCCACTGGCGCGCCTTGCGGATGCGGCGTACCGACATCCATCCGCCCCCAGATCATGAGGCCCGCCGCAGCCGCGACCGCGACGGCCGCGAGCGCGAAGATCCCACGCGAGTTGTCGTTCGAGGGAGCCGACTTCGCAGCCGTCTTGCCGAGGCCCGGCCGGAGCAGCGGCTTCACTTCGGCGTCCTTGCGCTCGACCGGCGCATCGAGCGGCGCGGGCGCGGCATCCCGCGCGTCATGCGTCGTGCTCTTGTCGGCCGCGATCCGAGCCATGATCCCGTCGGCCAGATCGATGTCGCTCTCGGCGTTCTCCCGGACGATCGAGGACGTGAGCGACAGCGCGGCGACCTTGCTTCGCAGCACGCTGTCGCGCGAGAGAGCTAGACGAACCTCGCGGAGGCGCTCGCCTTCGAGCTCGCCGTCCACGTACATCATCAGCTCGAGGTCCGTCGGCGGCCGCTTCGTGCGCGTCTCGTGCGCTTCTCCGTTCATCGTCTTCGTGGTCACGGCGCCTCCTCCGGCTCGGCTGCGATCTCGTCAGTATTGCCGCTCCGCGAACGCCCTTCCTCCGCGTAGCAATCCGCGAGCGCGCGCTGGAGCTTCTGCCGGGCGTGGAACAGCCGGCTCATGATCGTCCCCTTCGAGACGCCCATGGCCACGGCCATTTCTTCGTACGACATGCCTTCGACCTCACGCATCAGAATCACGCCTCGGTGGTAGGGGGGCAGGGCATCGAGGGCGGCCTGGATGCGGCCCGCGATCTCCCGGCGGCGCATGACGTCGATCGGGTCGGCGCCATCGATGCGAGAGACCAGCGGAAACTCCGTCGGCTCATCCGAAGCTGCTTGCCCGTCGACGAGCTCGGCATCCCGACGCCCAGGCTTGCGCATGAGGTCGATCGCCAAGTTCGTGACGATCCGGTAGAGCCAGGTGAAAAACGACGATCCACCCTGGAAGGAGTTGAGGTTGCGGTAAACCCGCAAGAAAGCATCCTGCACCAGCTCGCGTGCGTCGTTCTCGTCCCGGACGAGCCCCATCGCGATCGCGAAGGCACGGCGTTGGTGGCGCTCCACGAGCCGCCTGAACGCCGCCTGGTCCCCCTTCTGTGCCCGAAGGATGAGCTCACGATCTTCCTCTGCCTCCCGCCTTCGGGCCTCTTTGTTGGACGCCTCCTGCGAAGACCTATTCACGCGGCCGAGACGGCCGATCGCGGCTTCGGGCGGGGGCGGGGCGTCAGGGAGATCGTCCGGCAGCCCCAGGGCGCCTTCAGTCTGGTCGTCCGTCGGGTCGGCCGGCTCGGGCCGGAGGGACTCGTCCGGGGGCGTGGGAATGGGGGGCACGGCGAGGTGGTACTCTAGGCGATCGGCCTTCCGGCCGGAAGGTCAAGGCTCCTCACGGTCGTCGATCGGCTCGAGCTCGCCGAGCGTCACGCGGACGTCGAAGACTCGCTCGAGACGCGCGATCCGCAAGGTCACCGTCTTGTTGACGCCCGCGATGCTCGCGAGCCACCGGAGCTCGTTCGGATCGGAGACGGGCTTGCCGTCGAAGGTGACGATGACGTCGTCGGGCGAGAGCCCCGCTCGATCGGCCGGCCCCCCCGCGATCACCTTCTGCACCCACGCGCCCTTGCGATCCGGGCGGCGGAGGCGACCCGCCTCGATCGGGTTCAGCGCGTCGACGAAGACCCCGAGCGCGCTGCGCCGGATCTTGCCGTCCCGGAGCAACATGGGCAGGAGCTGCTTGACCATGTTGATCGGGATCGCGAAGCCGATGTTGTTCGCATTCGCGCGGACGGCCGCGTTGATGCCCACGACCTCGCCGCGCATGTTGAGCAGCGGGCCACCCGAGTTGCCCGGGTTGATGCTCGCGTCCGTCTGCAGGAAGTTGAAGTAACCGCTGGGATCGAGGCCCTTCACGTCGTCGCGCGTGCGGCCCTTCGCCGAGAGGATGCCCGCCGAGACGGTGTGCGAGAGGCCGAACGGGTTGCCAATCGCGACGACCCAGTCGCCCACGTCGATCACGTCCGAGTCGCCGAGCGAAAGCGAGGGCAGCCCTCGCTCGTCGACGCGCAGGACCGCGATGTCCGTGTGCTTGTCCCGACCGACGACCGTCGCCCGCATTTCACGGCCATCGACGAAGCCGACGACGATGTCCGTCGCGTCCTCGATGACGTGATTGTTCGTCAGCATGAACCCCTCGGGGTCGTAGACGAACGCAGTGCCGAGGCCTTCGGAGACGGCGCGCCTTCGGCCCGACGAGGTCTCTTTTTCGACGCGCGCTTTCACCGTCGCCACGGCCGGATCGGCCTTCTTCGCGAGAGGCGCGAAGGAGATCGGCGTGCCCTCGGCCGTCACGATCGCCGGTCCGGAAGGCGCGGTCTGCGCGAGACCCGAAGGCGGAGCGGTGGGCGCAGCGCCGCTCGGGAGCGGGATCGCGCCGGGCGGGAGCGACGAGGTCGGCTCACCCGTTTGGGACGAACCGCCCGGCGATCCGCCGCCCTTGCCGCACGCCGACGCGGCCACGAGGAGCCACGAGATCAGGACGATGAGCGAAAGCGGCGGACGACGTGAGCTCACGTCTCTTTGGATACCTCTGCGAGGCGCTCGCGCAACTCGTCGAGGGCCTGCGTGAGGAGCCGCTCCTCTTCGCCCGTGAGGTTCCCCTTCGTCTTTTCCTCGAGCAGCGTGAGGAGCTCGATGTCCTGCTGCGCGAGGTCGAGGTTCCGCTCCGAATGCCCATCCGGGCCGGGCATATCGCCGAGGTGGACGTGCGCCGAGCCGATGATGGACATCACGAAGATCGAGAAGTCGAGCTTCGGAAGCTGTCCCGGCGCCGCGTCACGATCGCCCTGGCTGCTCACGCCTCGCCTGCCTCGTCGTCGGCTGCGTCGTCGTCGTCGTCCTCCGCGATGGCCGCGCTGCTCGCAGCCGGGGCGGGAGCAGGCGCCGCCGCCGCGGGCTGCGGCGCGGGGGCCGGAGCGGAGCTCGCAGAGACGAGCGCGGGCTGCGGGATGCCGAGGCCCTCGGCTTGCGTCTCGAGCTCGGGGAGCTCGGTGAGGTAACGGTCGATGTCCGCCTGCGTGATCACGCCCGCGGCGAGGAGGCGCTCGCGCACCCGAAGATCATGGGCAAGCGCGGAGAAGTAACCCTGATCGGAAGCAGCTTTCATCGGTCGTCGTGTCTCCCTTGGTCGGACTTGCTCCCCCCCGGGTGCAAACGTCTTCAGCGCTTGCGCGAGAGCTGGACGAGGTGTCCACCGCCCTCGGCCGCGTGGCCATGATCGTGGTCGTGATCATGGTCGTGGTCGTGGTCGCAGCAGCCGCCGCCGTCGCCGAGGGCGCGCTCTTCGAGCTCGGCCTGCGCCTCCGCGATCTCCTCCTCGCTCGCCGCGCGCACGTCGTGCACGACGACCTCGAAGCGGATCTTCTGGCCCGCGAGCGGGTGGTTCGTATCCACGACGAACGCGTCGGGGAGCACCTCGACCACGCGCATCGCGATGGACTCGCCGTCGGGGGCCTGCGCGATGAACTCGTCGCCGGGCGTCACGTGCTCGCTGTCGGGGAAGTCGGCCTTGTCGACCTCGAAGACGCCTTCGTCGTCGTGCTCGCCGAACGCGTCGGCGGGCTCGACGGTGATCTCGCGGCGCTCGCCCGCGTGCATGCCCTCGACCGCTCGCTCGAGGCCCGGGAGGATCTGCGCGTAGCCGTGGACATACTCGAGCGGCTCGCTTTCGGTGGCGCGATCGACCGTATCCCCGTCCTCGTCGAAGAGGACGTACGAGAGCGAGACGCGCGTATCGGGGCCAATGGCGGGCTGGGGCATGGGCCCGTGGATGTGCCACGTAGGTGTCGCCCCATCAAGCCCTGCGTAAGATCCTTCGCCACGGCCGCGCTCGGAGGCTTCTCCGTGCTATCACGGGGTCCGTCATGGCCAATCCGGGAGTGCACCTCGACGCGGGCGGACCGGCTCGGAACAACGCGGCCGAGCGGCCCGACCTGAACAAAGCGCTGTCGCGCGTCGAAGGCCGAGGCAAATGGCTCCGCTGGCTCGTCATCCTGCTCGTCCTCGCAGGCATCGTCGCAGGCGGGATGTTCTATCTGCAGAAGACGAAGCCGCCGCCGCCCGCGCGTTATGTGAGCACGGCCCTCACGCAAGGCGACGTTTTCGAGACGATCCAGTCGACGGGGCAGGTCAAGCCGGTCACCGAGGTGCAGATCGGCGCGCAGGTCTCCGGGCGCATCACGAAGGTCCACGTCGACTTCAACAGCCACGTGAAGGCCGGCGATCTGCTCGCGGAGATCGATACGCAGCTCCTCGGCGCGGAGATCGACGCGAACGCGGCGCAGGTCGCGGCCGCGAACGCGAGCGTCAAGCGAGCCGACGCGAACCTCGAGACGGCGAAGGTGCGGCTCGAGCGGGCGCGCAAGGTGTTCAAGGAAGGCGTTGGATCGCAGGCGGATCTGGATGCCGCGCAAGGCAGCTACGACATCGCGCTCGCCGACGTCGCGGCCTCCAAGGCGCAGGTCGCGCAGCTCAACGCCACGCTGCGGCGATCGAACACGAACCTCGCGTTCACCAAGATCTACTCGCCCATCGAGGGCGTCGTGATCAACCGCGCGGTCGATCCCGGCCAGACCGTGGCGGCGAGCTTCCAGACGCCGACGCTCTTCGTGATCGCCCAGGATCTCCGCAAGATGCGCGTGCTCGCGGACATCGACGAGGCGGACGTGGGGCGCTTGAAGGAAGGCATGACCGCGGACATCCGCGTCGACGCGTTCCCCGGCGAGTCGTTCAAGGGGCTCGTGAGCCAGGTGCGCTTCAGCCCCGTCAACCAGGCGGGCGTCGTGACGTACGCCGCGGTGATCGAGGTCGACAACCCCGACATCAAGCTGCGCCCCGGGATGACGGCGACGGCGACGATCCACTCGGCCGAGGCCAAGGGCATCAAGCGCCTGCCGAACGCGGCGCTGCGCTTCAAGCCGTCGCCGCCGATGACGAAGGAAGGCAAGCCGATACCGCAGGATCCGCTGCCGCCGCTGCCCGCGGGCAAAGGGCGCATCTACGTGCTCACGAACGAGACGCCGGGCGCCGAGCAGATCGAGATGCGCGAGGTCGACATCGGCATCACGGACGGCGTGTACACGGTCCTGCGCACGGACATCGGCACCCTGAAGGTCGTGACCGAAGAGACCGACGCGGGGGCCGCAGGCGGGCGCGGCGGCCGCAGGCCGTTCTAGGCGGGGGACGTGATGAAGGACGCCCCGCCGATCATCGAGTTCGTCGAGATCCACAAGGACTACGTCACGGAGGCCGTCGTCGTACGCGCGCTCCGCGGCGTGAACCTGACGATCCAGAGGGG
The DNA here is from genome assembly GCF_029946505.1 of Polyangium sp. y55x31. Lineage (GTDB taxonomy): Bacteria > Myxococcota_A > Polyangia > Polyangiales > Polyangiaceae > Polyangium. The sequence goes on along the minus strand of NZ_JARZHG010000028.1, from coordinate 69,760 downwards.
CGAGTTCGTCGCGATCATCGGGCAGAGCGGCTCGGGCAAGAGCACGATGATGAACATCATCGGCTGCCTCGATCGGCCGACGCGCGGCAAGTACATCCTCGATGGGATCGACGTCGGCTCGCGGAGCAACGACGCGCGCGCCATCGTGCGAAACCACCTCATCGGGTTCGTGTTCCAGGGCTTCAACCTGCTGCCCCGCACGACTGCGCTCGAGAACGTCGAGCTGCCTCTCGTGTACCGAGGCGTCAGCGCGGCGGAGCGAAGGAAACGCGCGCTCGCCTCGCTCAACGCCGTCGGCCTCGGCGCGCGCCTGCATCACACGCCGAACCAGCTCTCCGGCGGTCAACAGCAGCGCGTCGCGATCGCGCGCGCCCTCGTGACGCAGCCGCCGCTCCTGCTCGCCGACGAGCCCACGGGCAACCTCGATACGCGCACGAGCTACGAGGTGCTCGATCTCTTGCAGCGCCTGAACCGCGAGCAGGGCATCACGATCGTGCTCGTCACGCACGAGCGCGACATCGCCGACTGCGCAGGCCGCGTGATCGAGATGCGCGACGGCTCGGTGCGGCGTGACATCATCAACGAGAGGCCGACGGACGCGGCGCGCGCGCTCGCGGAGCTGCCGGTCCAGGACGAGCACGGAGCCGCTTCGTGACGGCGATCCTCGCCGCGATCCGGCTCGCGCTGCGCGCCATCGTGCGCTCGAAGCTGCGATCGACCTTGACGGTCCTCGGCATCCTCATCGGTGTCGCGGCCGTGGTGATCGTGGTCGCGCTCGGCACGGGCGTGCAGGCGCAGGTCGTCGGGCAGATCTCGAACCTCGGCGCGAACGTCATCTTCATCTTCCCGCAGTCGACGCAGACCTCGGGCGTACGCAGCAACGACGTCAATCGCCTCACGGAGGCCGATGGCCGCGCGCTCCTCATGGAGGCGACGAGCATCGCGAACGTCGCGCCCTTCAGCTCCACGGGCGCGCAGGTGATCGCGGGCGATCGCAACGCCGTGACGCAGGTGATGGGCGTCTCGCGCAGCTACTTCCCGGTGCGTGGCTTCTCCGTGGGCAAGGGCCAGATGTTCACGGAGTCGGAGGAGCTGCTCAAAGCCAAGGTCGTCATCATCGGCGAGACGGTCCGCGAAAAACTCTTCGGCGCCGGTGATCCGATCGGCCAGTACGTTCGCATCGGTCGCTATCCGTATCGCGTCGTCGGACTGCTCACGTCGAAGGGGCAATCACCCTTCGGCGAGGATCAGGACGATCGCGTGCTCATGCCCATCGGCAGCTTCCGCGCGCGCGTGGTGCCGAGCCCGCCGGGGCGCGTGCAGCAGCTCATCGCCTCCGCGACGGACGAGCGGACCGTCGATCGCGCCGTCACGCAGATCAACGCGATTCTGCGGCAGAGGCACGGGATCGCGCCCGACGGAGAACCGGACTTCGCGATCCGCACGCAGGCCGAGTTCCGCAAATCCTCCGAGGAGATCGTGGGCACGTTGACCGTGCTCCTCTCGTCGATCGCCGCCGTCTCGCTGCTCGTCGGCGGCATCGGCGTGATGAACATCATGCTCGTCAGCGTGACCGAGCGGACGCGCGAGATCGGCATCCGCATGGCGATCGGCGCTTCGGCGGCGGACATCATGACGCAGTTCCTCGTCGAGGCGATCGTGCTCAGCGTGATCGGCGGCGTCTTCGGGCTCGGCATCGGCGCGGGTGTGATCAAGTTGCTCGGCGGCGCGCTCGGGTGGTCGCTACAGCTCCCGATGCCCGCGGTGATCGCGGCGATGGCGACGAGCACGGTGATCGGGGTCGTGTTCGGGTTCTTCCCCGCGAGGAGGGCGGCGCTGATGGATCCCATCGTCGCGCTGCGGCAAGAGTGAACGGGCTCTTTCGCGTCTTCTCCGCGATCGCGATCGCCATGCGGGCGGTGCTCCGCAACAAGCTGCGCGCGGCGCTGACGATCCTCGGCATCACGATCGGCATCGCGGCCGTCGTGACGATGACCGCGCTCGGTGACGGCGCGCGCGCCAAGATCAACGGGCAGATCACGAACATGGGCTCGAACGCGCTGATTGTCTTTCCGCAATCGGCGCGGGCCTCGGGCGCGCGCACGACGGGAGGCTCGAAGCTCTCGGAGTCCGACTGTCAGGCGCTCGAACGCGAGTCGACGAGCATCAAGGCCGCCGTGCCGTTCCTGCGTGCGTCGGCGCAGGTCGTCTACGAAGGGCAGAACGCGAAGGCCGAGGTGATCGGCTCGCGCATCGCGTACCTCCAGGTGCGCAATTGGAAGCTCCAGACAGGCGAGCCGTGGACGGTCTCGGCCGAGAACGTCTCCGAGAAGATCGCCGTCATCGGCGCAGGAACGGCGAAGGATCTCTTCGGCGCGGCCGATCCCGTGGGGCGATGGATCCGGATCGGCCGACATCCGTACCGCGTGCTCGGCGTACTCGAAGAGAAGGGCCCGTCGCCGTTCGGTCGGAGCCAGGACGACGTGGTGATCATGCCGATCACCACGATGCGCTCTCACGTGCGCTTCACGCGACCGGGCGAGACGGACGCGATCATGATGAGCGCCACGAGCCCAGAGACGACGGACCGCGCGAAGAAACAAGCCGAGGAGATCCTTCGCCAGCGGCATCACATCCGCGAGGGAGACGAGGACGACTTTCTCATTCGCACGCAGGCCGAGTTCCAGCAGATGCAGGACAGCATCTACGGGGTCCTGTCGCTCCTGCTCGTCGGGATCGCGGCCGTGTCGCTCGTCGTCGGCGGCATCGGCGTCATGAACATCATGCTCGTCAGCGTGACCGAACGGACCCGCGAGATCGGCATCCGCATGGCGATCGGCGCGCGCGAGATGGACATCCTCGTGCAGTTCCTCGTCGAGTCGCTCGTGCTCGCGACGCTCGGCGGGATCGTGGGGACGACGCTCGGCTACGGCGCGATCGTCGGCCTCGGCGCTGCGCTCGATCTGCCGATGAAGCTCGCGCCGCAGGCGCTCGGGGTCGCGCTCGGGACGAGCACGGCGATCGGGCTCGTCTTCGGGTTTTTCCCGGCACGAAGGGCCGCGCGCATGGATCCGGTGCAGGCGCTCGGCCGCGAGTGAAATGATTGGACCACAAAAGGCCACGCGCCCCCGGCCTCTCGGCCGCGGGGCGCGTGATCGTTTGGCCAGTCGGGCCGGGGGTTTGGGGGCGCAGCTCTGCTTGTCAAAGCGGAGCCCCCAAGCGTCGACTAATGGCTGGACTGGCTCTTCTTCATGAGGTCGGCGAACGTGCCGAACTTCGCCTCGCGAGCGACGCCCGCGCGGTACGACTGGTAGGCCTGCTTCTCGGCGTCCTCCTTGAGGGCGCGGATCGAGAGCTTCGCCTCGCCGCGACGCGGATCGACCTCGAGCACCTTCGCGTCGAGCTTCGTGCCCACGGGGAACTCCTTGCGGAGATCCGTGCCGCGCGCCGTACCCGTGTGACCCGCCGGGATGAAGCCACGCGCCGCGCGACCGGTCACGCCGAGGATGCGGACCGAGAGGCCTCCCTCGACGGCCTGCACGACGGCGACCTTCACGGCCTTGTACTGCTGCACGCGCTGACGCGGCTCTTCCTCGTCGCCGCTCGGCAGCGCGGGGTGCAGGCCGATCTTGTGCGCGCCCGGATCGCAGCTCGCGACCACGACGTCGATCTCGTCGCCGACCTTCACCACCTCGCTCGGGTGCTCGACCTGCTTGAACGAAATGTCCGCCGTGTGGCAGAGGCCGTCGATCCCGGGCTCAAGCTCGATGAACGCGCCGAACGGCTGCAGGCGCGCGATCTTGCCCTTGTGCTTCGTGCCGACCGCGTACTTCTCCTTCACCGTGTCCCACGGATCCGCGGTCGTGGCCTTGTGGCTGAGCCACAGCTTGCCCTTGTCGTCGATGCGGATGATCTTGACGTCGATCTCCGCGCCGGGACGGAAGAGGTCGCTGAGGCGCGCGCTGCGATCGTGGCTCGCCTCGGTCATGTGGATGAGGCCCTCGACGTTGCCCGCTTCGGGCAGCGCGACGAAGACGCCCCACGCCACGACCTTGCGCACGATGCCCTTGTGCACGCTGCCCGGCGTCACCTTGCTGAGCGCTTCGGTGCGCACGCGGCGCGCGTCCTCTTCGAGCATGCGCTTGCGCGAGACCACGATGTCGCGGCCCTTCTTCGCGTACTGCGCCACCACGAAGTCGAGCTTCTGACCGACGAGGTGCGAGAGATCCGCGCCGTGGCGCAGGTCGACGTGTGATGCCGGAGCGAACGCGCGCAGGCCCCCGAGATCGATCTCGAGGCCGCCCTTCACCGCGCCGGTCACGAAGCCGAAGACCGGCTCGCCGCTCTGCGACGCGGCTTCGAGCTGCTTCTTCAGCTCGTCGAGCGGCTTCGGCTGCCCCTTGCAGAGCACCAGCATGCCGCCGCGAACGCCCGTGCTTTGCACGCTCGCGATGAACTGATCACCCTCGGCCGGCACTTCCTCGTCGCCGAGCTCCTGCCGATCGAAAAGGCCCGTCGCCTTGCCTGCGATGTCGATCCAGATCGCCTGGTCCGTCACCTTGCAGACCTTGCCGAAGACCTCTTCGCCCACGCTGAACGCAGGACGCTCGCGCTGGGCCGCGGCCGCTGCTGCGGCCTGTTTGTCCTTGCGCCGATCCTTGCGCTTGCCTTGCGGCGCTTCGCCTCCGGCCTGGGCCTCGGAAGCCTCGCCGGCCTCCGTGTCCTCGCCTTCCGCTTCCTCGCCGCTCGCCTCGGCGCCTTCAGCGCCTTCGGCCCCTTCGGCCGCGCCCTCCGCTCCCGGGCCTTGCGCGCCCGGGGGACCCTTGCGCTTCCTGCGGCGCTTGCGCTTCTTCGCGTCGCCGCCCGGGCCTTCGGCCTTCGCCGCAGCAGGGGTCGCTTGCGGACGGCCGCCGGGACCCGGCAAGCGGTTGCCAATGTCGTCTCCCGGCTGCTCTTCCTCCCACTCTTCGCGGGATGGAGCGGCGGTGGGCGAGGTGGCCTGGGCCTCGGTGCTCGCCTCGGGCGTTTGATTCTGCGGCTGCGCCTCGGGCGCCGCGGCGTCCTTCTGGACCTCTGCCGCCTCGGTGGTGTTGTTGTCCGTGTTCATCCGGGATCTCGGGCCCCGAGCGCGGCGCGCGTCGTCGGGGGACGACCTTCGCGCAGACGCGTAGCTCGGAAGGGGACGGAAAACATAACGTACCTCGCGCACAGGCGCGAGGTCTCCGCGCACAGCGCTCGAACTTCGAGACGCTTTTTCAACGTACGATGGGTAAAAACCGCTGCTGACCGCCGCTTCGGTCGATGCGGAGGGAGCCCCCGCGACCGAGGTCGTGCACGCTCACCTTGGCCGCCAGCCGCTGCGCCACCTCGAGGAACGCCCGGCCGACCGAGCTGTCGGGCGCCGCCTGCACGACGGGCGTGCCTGCGTCGCCCCACTCCCGCACCGAAGGATCGAGCGGGATCTGACCGAGCAGCGGAGCGCCCGCGAACTCGGCGATCTTCTGACCGCCGCCCGAGCCGAAGAGCTCGTGACGCGCGGAACAACCGTCACAGATGAAATAACTCTCGTTCTCGACGACGCCGAGGATGGGGATGCCCACCTTCTGCGCCATCGAGACCGATTTGTAAACGTCCTGGAGCGCGACTTCCTGCGGCGTCGTCACGACCACCGCGCCCGTGGTGCGCAGCTTTTGCGAGATCGTGAGCACGATGTCGCCCGTGCCGGGGGGCAGGTCGAGGATGAGGTAGTCGAGCGTGCCCCAGTCGACGTCCTTCATGAACTGGAGCAGCGCGTTCTGGATCATCGGCCCGCGCCACACGACGGCTTGACGCGCGTCTTCGAGCAAGAAGCCGATCGACATGAGCTTCACGCCGAAGCGCTCGAGCGGCAGGAAGTGCTGCCCGTCGGCCGAGGTCGGTCGGCCCATCACGCCGAGCATCGTGGGCACGCTGGGCCCGTACATGTCGGCGTCGAGTAGGCCCACGCGGCAACCGAGGCGGTTCAGCGCGAGCGTCAGGTTCGCGGCGACCGTGCTCTTTCCGACGCCGCCCTTGCCGCTCATGACGAGCACGATGTTCTTCACACCGGGGCAAGGGTCGTCGGCCATGATGTTGCGCTCGGGAACGTTGGAGCTCCAATGAATCGTGACGTTCGCGGCGCCGGCGGCCTTGAGCGCCGCCGTCACGTCGTCCTGGATCCGCGCCTTGTAAGGGCACGCCGGCGTCGTGAGCGTGACGCCGACGGTGACGTTGTCACCCTCGACGTTGACGTCGCCCAGCATGCCGACGTCGACGAGGGGACGAGAGAGCTCGGGGTCCTCGACCTTTCCGAGCGCAGATTTCGCGGATTCGACCGTGATTGCCATGATTTCCTTCGGGGCAGGCGCGGGGCAGCCGGTCTGTTAGGACCAGCCACGGGTGTCGTCAACCCGTTCCACCGTCGCACGAGCGTGCTGCCGCCGAGAAAAACGGCCGGGGCGAAACAAAAAGAAAACGCGCCGCCCGGCACGACGAGCGGCCGGGCGGCGCGTCGATCAGGCGCTCAGTTGACGGAGCCGGCAGCCTTGCCGCCGATGCTGGCGCTGGCCTCGACGGAGACCTGCACCTCGACGCTCGCGTTGAGCGCGGCGCTCGCCGCGGTCGTCGCGCAGACGAGGGCCTTGCCGCTCGACGTGAGCGCGCCCTTCAGGTTGCCGCCGACCTCGACGAGGACCTGGCCCGCGTCGAGCGCGGCCTGACCACGCTCGACGCCGTTCACGATGAGCTTCGGCAGGTGCTCCTCGAGCGCGGCGGCGAGCGCCTCGAGATCCGCGGTCGCGCCGCCCTGGATCTCGATCGTGACCTTGGGCGGCGTGCACGAGGCCTCCGCCTGGATCTCGGCGTTGCAGCTCGCCTGGCAGTCGGCGTCGAGCTCGCACTCGGGCGGCGTGATCTTGCCCTCGCAGTGCGGGGCCTGGAAGTCGACGGAGCACTCGCCGCGGCAGGTGCCGTCGCACTGCACGGCGGCGTTGGCCTCGAGCTCGCACGAGCCCGAGCAGGTGCCCTCGCACGTGCCGTCGCAGCGGCCGTTGCAGTTGTTCGCGTCGCCCGTGGAGCACGTGCCGTTGCACTTGCCGTTGCAGACGGCGCTGCACGAGCCCTTGCACTCGACCGTGGCGCCGACGTCGGCCGTACACGAGCCCCTGCACTCGGCGGTGCACGAGCCCGCGAGCTTGCCGGGCTCGCACTTGGCTTCGAGCTGCGCCGGCGTGCACTTGCCGCTCACGTCGCAGCGCGCGTTGCACTCGGCGGCCGCGTCGAGGCTCGCCTCGCACTTGCCGCCCTCGACGAGCGCGACGAGCTGCACGTTCGCGTTCGCCTTGATCACCTCGTCGAACCCGGCCTCGGCCTCCTTGCACACGGCCTCGAGGCGAGCCGAGCCCTCCATCCGATCCCACTTCGCGGAGTCGCGGTTCGTCGCCTTGGCGATGCCCTCGCAGGCCGCCGTGACGTCGGCGATCATCTGATCGGCGAGCGTGATGAACGCGCCCGAGGCGCCCATGAAGGACTTCACGCGGAAGTCGACGTCGAGGTTCGCGCCCCACTGCGCGTCGGCCCTGAACTCGTCGCACCCCTCGACGATGTCGGCGACGTCGCTGCAACCGAGGCCTGCGGTGAGGCCGACTCCGAGCACGAAGGCGGGCGCGGCGGCGAAGCGGATCCACTTGTTTTTCTGCGACATGCGAAGCTCTCCTTGTTGAAGAAGCGAGTAACGAACGTTGAAGCGCACGTGCAGCTTCTGCGCCATGCGACGTGCGAGGTGAGCACCCTCCCGTCCATCGCCGGGGCCCTCGCGGAAATGCCGGCTCAGGAGGGGAAGGTGCGAAAGAGACGCGCCGCGCTCCGCGAAAAGGTTTGCGCGGCAAGGAGCGATCGATCGAGACGGAAACAGACCAGCGCGACTTACCAGCAGCTCGACTCGCCGCCCTGATCCGGGTTCGACGGGTTGGCGAGCGTGTAGGGGAAGAGCTGGCACTTCTGGTAGTTCTGCGAGCCCGGGTTGAGATCGCACTCGGCGTGCTTGCCGCTCGGCGCGAGCGGGCAGTCGTCGTTCGACATGCAGGCTCCGCCGGAGGTGGCGAGATCGACGCAGCCGCGGCTGCCGTCGGTGGCCTGGAAGCAGACGGAGAGGCCGGTGAGCGGGCCGCAGTCCTCGTCGGTCACGCACGGCTCGCAGTAGTTGCCCTCGCCGACGCAGGCGCCGAAGCGGTGGAAGCAGGCCTTCGGACCCTCGGGCTTGGTCTCGTCGACGGGCTTGCACTCGTAGGAGCGGCCGCAGTCGGAGTCCTTCACGCACTCGGAGGCGCAGCGCTTCGTCGTGTCCTTGGGGAGCGAGATGCAGTGGCTGTTCGGGACCTGCGAGCAGTCCAGATCAGTGTTGCACGGGGCGCACGTGTCGCGCTGGATGCACGTCTTCCGGAGTACACAGAGCTGGCCCTCGAACATCGTGTTGCCCTGCCCGAGCGAGCTCGGCTCGATGCACGGGTCGGACGACTCGCCGCAGAGGCCGTTGTTGCCCTTCGTCGGATTCATGCTGCCGCAGAGCTCGCGCGCCTCGCGGGTCGTGCCGCAGTAGAAGCCGCCGGGGCACTCGGCGTCGCTCTGGCAATCTTGCTTGGTGCAGAAAGCATTGGCGTCACCCTCGGCCGCCGAGAGGCACGAGAGCGGCGCCTTGCACTCGCCCGGCGCGCACGTGAGCACGGTGCACGGCGTCTTGTCGGGGCATTTCCCGACGAGGCAGTTCGCGCGTCCGTAACAGAAGTCGGTGTCGAGCTGGCAGGTGTCGGGCGCGCCGCCGCACTGGTCGAGGAAGCAAGGCGTGCCCGTCTCCGGGCAGGAGAGGGTTTTGCTGCACTCGTCGCCGAACGGGCATTTGAAGCCGAAGCCGTAGGGCTTGTCGTTCGGCTGGCAGGCGAAAAGTTCGCGGTTCGTATCGTCCTCGACCGCGGCAACGCAGTCCTGCGTTCCATCCGCGAGGCAATCACTGTGCGCGGCGCACTCGAGGACGCAGCGGTTCCCCACGCAAGTGTTGCCGGGCAGGCACTTGTCGGGAGTGCACTTTCCCTCGCATTTACCGTCTGCGGTGACGAAGCCGCCGAAGCAGAACGGCACCTCTTCTTCGGAGCAGGCGCCGAGCGCGCCACTGAAAAGGAGCGAGAGGAGCGAAAGGGCGGCGGCGAATCGAAGGCGCGCGGGCTGCCGCGGACGGAGAACGGGAGAATGCTGCATGGTGACCTCGACCTCGGAGGGCCGTCCCTCCGTGGATGTGGGTATGCATGGGACGGTGCCGTGTTCCACGCATCTTGCCTGGGTAAGGATCGGGTCCAGGCGAGGCCTTTTGCCAAGGAGGGCGCTTGACGCGCCGCACCCCCGCGAGGACCATTCCGACCTACCTCATTCCAGGCGCGGTGGCATCATGCGAAACGACGTGCTCTTTCGGTGCTTGGTTCTCGGTCTGACGGCAGCTTTCGGTTTGATCGGCTGCGGCGGTGACGAGGGCGAAGCCAACGTGACACCGGGGTTCCCCGATCAAACGGGGCAGCTCCCGCGTGGATCGTGGTCTCTCCCGTATCCCGCAGGTCCTTACGGCATCAGCAAGGGCTCGATAGCGCAGAATTACGAGCTGATCGGTTTTCCGAACGCGAAGGAAAATATCGGCGACGGCGTGCGATTCATCTCCTTTGCCGAGTTCTACAATCCGACGGGTGACGGAGTTTTTCCGGAAAACTCCGTGTTCCCCAAGGACACGCCGAAGCCGAAGGCGCTCGCGATCATCATCTCCGCTTCGTGGTGCGGCCCTTGCCAGTACGAGGCGGCCGAGGTGCTCCCGGGCCTGCGCGCGAAGTACAACCCGATGGGCGGCGAGTTCCTCCTCGCGCTCGCGGAAGGAATCTCCGGTTCGCCGGCGACGCCCGACGATCTGTCGAAGTGGGTGAAGAAGTTCGCCATCGACTACCCGGCCGTGACCGATCCGGGCGGCAAGCTCGCGGCGCTCTGGGAGAGCGATTCGTTCCCGGCGAACATCATCATCGACACGCGCACGATGGAGATCGTCCACACGTACGCGGGTCCTCCTCCCGCGACGTACTGGAACACCTTCGAGAAGGTCATCAAGGGGACGCTCTAGTCAGTCCCGAGGGGGACGCCTCGCGTCCCCCTCTCGGCCGGGCAAAGCCCGCCTGCGTGCTCCCTTTCCCCGTTTGCGGCATGATGCGCGGATGAACGCGCGAAAAGCTCACGTCTTCGGCGCCGCGATCGCCGGCCTCCTCCTCAGTTCGTGTGGTGGCGAAATGCCTTCCGCGAAGGCCGGCGGCGGCGCGACGGCGCCCGACTTCACGCTGCCGTCGCTCGACGGCAAGCAAGTCCGGCTCTCGGACTACAAGGGGAACAGCGTGGTGCTGATCGACTTCTGGTCGACCACCTGCGACCCCTGCATGATCGAGATGCCGCACCTCGTCGACCTTTACAAAAAGCACAAGGATCGCGGGTTCGTCGTGCTCGCCGTCTCCGCCGACGGGCCGGAGTCGCGCGCGCAAGTGAGCAGCGTGGTGCGCTCGAAGGACATGATCTTCCCGGTGCTGCTCGACGAGGAGACCGTGGTGACGGCACGCTACAACCCGAAGCGCGAGCTGCCCTTCACCGTGCTCATCAGCAAGGATGGTTCGATCGTGCACAAGCGCGGCGGATACACCGCGGGTGACGAGAAAACCCTGTCCGCTGAGGTCGAGAAGGCCCTCGCGGAGTGATCGGGCGGCGCGCGCGCCATGGTAGAAGGCGCGCGTGAGCTCCTCCTCGCGTCGCGCCGCAGCCGCGCTGGCCGTCACCCTCGGAAGCCTCGCGATCGCGCCCGCGGCGAGCGCCCTCGACCTGCCCGGGCCGGCTGGTGAGCCGATCGGTCTCGACGTCACCAACACCACGGTCGTCGACTACCGCTGGGACAACCGCAACCACGATCCAAGGGCGTTCAACCCGCGGCCGATCGTCGACGACGACTACGGCGAGTGGATCAACCGCCTCAACGTGCAGGCCACGTGGTGGCGCTTCCGCGTGGGCGTGCGGCTCGACTCGGCGCTCTACTACCTGACGACGACGCGGACCGAAGCGCAGGTGATCGCGCAGAAGCAGATCGACGCGGTGAAGCAGGCGGATCCGAACGCCCAGGTCCCGCAGACGATCGACTACGCGAATCGCTTCTACAACGAGCTCAACACGCGGTTTCTGAACAGCATCTACCCGGCCAAACTCTACGTCGGATACAACCAGCCGGGCCTCGACGTCACGATCGGCGATTTCTACGCGCAGCTCGGCCGCGGTCTCGTGCTCAGCGTGCGCAAGATCGACGAGCTCGCGATCGACACGACGATCCGCGGCGGCAAGGTCGTCTTCGACAAGAAGCTCGGGCCCGCGCGGATCGGCGCGACCTTGCTCGCGGGGCAGATGAACCCGCTGCGCTTCGACGAGGTGAGCGGCCGGCGCCTGCACGGCGCAGGTTCGCCCTTGTTTTTCGGCTTTCCGGACGCGAAGCCCGCGACGACCTACGCCATCAACGGGCAGCCGATCGTGGCCGAACCGAGGCCGAGCTACCTCGAGGACACGATCTTCGGCGGCCGCGTCGAGGGCGGGATCGACGCCGTCCAGTTCGCCGCGAACGCGTCGGTGCTGATGCGCAAGTCCTTCACCGAGGAGAACCTCGCGTGCAAGAACGCCTGCCCCACGGGCGACTCGACGTGCGTGGATCGCTGCTACGCGCAGTTCCCCGAGTTCACGGTCCTGCCCGGAGGGCGCTCGCACAACCAGATCCGCACGTTCAGCGGATCGGTGAACGTGCCGTCGATCGCGGGGATCGGCGACCTCTACGTGGAGGTCGCGGGGCAGCAGCTCCGGGACGGCCACGTGGGCGCGATCGACGCGCAAGGCATGGCCACGGAGCGGCAGGCCGACGTGTCGGGGTACGCGGTCTACGCGAACGCGAACTTCGGCCTCGGCAAGCTCCAGCTTTCCTTGGAGGCCAAACATAATCGGAAGTTTTTTCCGCTCGGCTCGAACATCGACGTGACCACGCCGGGCTACAGCGCGCCCGAGTACAGCGTCGTCGCCTACAGCGCGCCGCCGACCGCGGAGCCGATCTACATCGAGCCGATCGAGTCGCCGAACGTGTGCATGACCGGCGGCCGCGCGACCGCGAACTTCAAGTACAGCGAGCACACGTCGGTCTACGGCTGGCTCGGCCGGTACCGGAGCTGGACCGAGGTGCCCACGAACGACCTCTGCCAGTCGATGGACGACCAGTTCCGCACGGACACGTGGGACACGGCCGTGGGCGTCGACATGAGCCGCGAGCAGGGCAAGTCGCACGCGCGCGCCTGGATCGGCATGCGTCTCGCCGAGCGCGCCGTGCCGACGCTCGGGACGCGGGCGCCGGGCGAGACGGACGTCCTCTATTACGAGGGCTACATCCGCTACGACCTCGTCAAGCACATCAAGGGGCCGTTTTCGTTGCAGCTCCAAGGGTTCCACCGGAACCGGTACCTGCCCGCGACGCACGGTCGGGTGTGGAACGAGGGCGAGAACTACACGGCGCTCCACTGGTCGCCGCACCTCTCGGCGGTCTTCGGCTACGAGTACTCGACGCGGCCCGGCTGCCAGCCCGAGCTCGCCGGCGAGGACGAGTTCAAGGTGGTGCTCTGCCACTACCTGAGCGGCGGCCTCACGTATCGATCGGGGAGCACGGACACGTGGGCCTCGCGGCTCGTGAACACCGTGAACCTCTTCGTCGGGCAGCGGCGCGGCGCGATCCGCTGCGTCTCCGGCGTCTGCCGCCTCTTCCCGCCCTTCGAGGGCGCGCGGCTCGAGATCGTTTCTCGCTTCTAGGCGGGCAAACCGCTACTTCGCGCGGAGCATCGCGCACGCGACGCCCGTGCGAACGCGCGGGTCGGCGTCGACCGCGAGGAGCGCCGCGCGCCCGAGCTCGCCGAGCGCCACGAGCGACGTGCCCGCGACCTTGCGCGCTTGCTCGCTCGTCGAGCGCGCGTCCTCCGTGAGGAGCGGGAGCACCTCACGCGCGCCCGCACGCGCGAGCGCCGCCTTCGCGAGCAACGCGCGCATGCCCTTGCCCTTGGCGACGCCGAGGAGCTTCTGCGTGATCTCCGCGCGCTCCTTGGGCTTGGCGCCTTCACCTTCGGCAGGCGCCATCTCCAGGCCGCGGCCGAGCGCCGCGATCGCGACGTCCTCATCCGCGTCGCTCCGCGCCTTCACGAGCGCCTCGCGCACGCCCTTCGTGTCGAGCGTCGCCGCGTGGATCGCGAACACCCGCTCGCGCGTCGAGCCCGTCTCGATCGCCCGCGCGAGCACGCCCGCGGCGTCCTCCACGCCCGGCCCCGGCTGACGGACGAGCACGCCCGCCGCCGCGATCTGCGGCAAACCTCGTTCGACCTGCGACACGCGCACGAGCTGCGCGCGCCCGCCCGCGTCGATCGCGCGCGCCGAGGACCACGCGCCGACGATCGCGACCCGCTCGTCTTCGTCGGCCTTCACGAAGAGATCCTTTAGCGCGAGCACGACGCGCTCGCCGCCGAGGTTGCCGACTGCGTCGATCGCCTGCAGACGCGCGGGCGGATGCGGATCGAGCCGCGCCGCTTCGAGCAGCGCCTCGGTGTCGTTCGGATCGAACGCGTCGAACGAGGCCTTGAGCGCGGCCAGGCGCACGGCTTGATCTCCGTCGGAGAACAAGCTCCTCCGCTGCGGGCCGTCCGCGTACGCGACGAGCCCACGCGCCTCCACCGCGCGCCACGCGGTCGACGCGTCCTTCGACGCGCGTGCCGAGCGCGCCGCCTCCGCGAGATCGTCTCGATCCCAGAGGCGCGCATCGAAGCGGATGAGCGCTGCGATCGCCGCGACCTCGTCGCTGCCTGCGGCGCGCGCTTCGAGCACCTCGTCGAGCCCTTCGGCGCACGACGGCAGCTCCTTCAGCTTGCTCACGCCCGCGTCCCCCTTCGCGGCCTTCACCTCTTGTTCGAGCACCACGCGCGCGATGCGACGCGCCTCGGCCTCGTCGACGGCCTGCTGCGCGGAGCCGCTCGCGAGCGCGCGCCGCGCCCCGCCGAGATCCCCTTGCTCTGCGGCGCGCAGCGCGGGGCCTCCGCCGCAGCCTGCGGTGAGAGCGAGGACGAGGAGACTTCCAAGGGCGCGCGGGAATTTCGTGCGACGAGCGATCATCGGGCGTTCCTTTCGAGCTACCTGACCTCGACCCGTCTCGCAAAGCCTTCCGTGTCCGCGCGCGTTCGGCCCTTTCCCCCGGGCCTCCGGTGCGTCACCCTGCGCGGCTCGGGCGGCTCTTTGGCCTCCCGATCACGCCCATCGCGTCCGCTCCCCTACAGGCCCCGGCGTTGCTGCGGACCTTTTTTTCATGCGTTTCGACGTCATCGCCAACATCACGGCGCGCCTCTACCGACGAAGGCCCTCGCTCCTCGACGAGGTGAGGCGCGTCTCGGCGGGCGTCGCCGAGGTTCACCCCACCTCCCGCGTCGACGAGCTCGACGCCGTCTGCGCGCGGATCGCCGCACGCGGCACGGACCTCGTGATCCTCTCCGGCGGCGACGGCAGCTTCATGGCCGGTGTCACGGCGCTCGCGCGTGCCTTCGGCGAGGCCTCGCTCCCGCGCCTCGCGCTCCTGCCCGGCGGCACGGTCGCCACTGTCGCGCGGAACTTCGGCATGCAGGGGGATCCCACGCGGCTGCTCGCGCGGATCTTCGCGGCTCGCACGCTCGCATCGCGCCGCAGGGCCACGCTGCGGGTGCGCGAGGGCGCGGCGAACGAGCGCATCGGCTTCATCTTCGGCACCGGCCTCGTCGCGCGGTTCTTCGACCTCTACTACGCGGACGGCGCGCGCGGCTACGGCGGCGCGGCTCGGATCGCCGGCCGGATCTTCGTCGAGTCGTTCGTCGACGGTCCGTATGCACAGCAAGTGCTCACGCCCATGCCGTGCACGATCGAGGTCGACGGCCGTCGCCTCGCCTCCGATCGCTGGTCGCTCGTGTGCGCTTCGGTCGTGCGTGACCTCGGCATCGGCATGCGCGTGAACTACCGCGCGGGCGAGGACCTCCATCGCCCGCACCTCGTCGCGAGCCCTCTGCCTCCACGCTCGCTCGGCCCGCGCGCGCCGCTCGTCCTACTCGGCAAGTCCATCGGCGGCGCGGGCTCCTTCGACGACCTCGCGCGTTCGTTCGTCGTGCGTTTTTCCCCCGAAGGTCCCTACGTGCTCGACGGCGACGTGCTGCGCGCCTCGGAGGTTACGGTCTCCGCGGGCCCGCCCATCGACGTCGTCACGCTTTGAGCATCGTCACGCGCTTCGCCGCGTCGGCGCCTTCCTCGTCGCAGCGCCTTTTCGCACGCGCGCCTTCGTCGAGATCTTCGGAACGATCTTCGTCGCCGTCCCCTTCTTCGAAGCGATCGTCTTCACCCCTCGCGCGGACGTCGCCGACGCTGCGACCTTCGGCCTCGGCCTCGTCGTCGCGGGCGCGCGCACCACTGGCAGCTTCGCGGCCTGCGTGATCTTTCCTGCGCGCAGCGCGTCACGCGCCATCGTCACGAAGTCCGAATCGGTCACGATGCCGAGCAGCCGGTGGCCTTCGTCCACCACGGGCAAGCAGCCGATCTTTTGCGTGAGCATGATGTCGGCTGCGTCCGCCGCATCGTCCTCAGGCCCGATCGTATCGACCGACCCACGCATCACGTGGCGCACGCACGTCTTGCGCTTCGCCTCGGCCATGTCGTCCGCCGGCAGCTTGTCGAGGACGCGGCCCGTGGCGGCCAGGAGGTCGCGGTGCGACAGCAGGCCCACGAGCACGTCGCCATCCAGCACGGGCAGGTGACGTACGCGCTCGACGGTCATGAGCTCCTCCGCGAACAGGATGTTGTCGCCGAGCTCGAGCGTGCTGACGGGCGCGCTCATGATCTCTCGCACCTTCACGCGATCCTCCTTGCTCCCGCGCGCGTCGTGCGCACCGCGCCAAACGATGACGCGCGACGCGTTGCACCACGCGTCACGCGTGCATCCGGCGAGCCACGCTCTCGCATGACCGAATCGTGACGGGACGCAGGGGGACGGCTGAAGAGCGCGTGTGACAGTCGGCCTCGTGCAAACGGACGTTCCGGATTCAAAGCCTTCCATCACGGTCGTCGCATCATCGAAGTGGTCGCTGTCCGAGCTGTTCCACGTCGCCGCGCTCGTCGCGATGCACGTGGGCCTCGTCATCGCGCTCGTGCGTGGCCCGACGTGGCGCCTCGTCGCGCTCGCCGCCGCGACCTACTTCGTGCGCATGTTCGCGATCACGGCCGCGTACCACCGCTACTTCTCGCACCGCAGCTTCAAGACGAGCCGCCTCTTCCAGCTCGTGCTCGCCTTCCTCGGCACCACGGCCGTGCAGAAGGGGCCGCTCTGGTGGGCCGCGGCGCACCGCGTTCACCACAAGCACTCCGACACCGAGCGCGACGTGCACAGCCCCCTGCGTCGTGGCTTCTGGTACGCGCACCTCGGCTGGTGGATGGGCAAAGAGCACCAGGAGACGCGGATCGATCTCGTCCCCGATCTCGCCGGTTACCCCGAGCTCCGCTGGCTCGATCGCTACCACGTGATCGGCTCGGCTGCGCTCATCGCCGCGGTCACGATCCCCTTCGGCTTCGACGGCTTCTTGTGGGGCTACGTCGTCTCGACGGTCGTGCTCATGCACGCGACGTTCACGATCAACTCGCTCGCGCACGTCTGGGGATCACGCCGCTACGCGACGAAAGACACGAGCCGCAACAACGCGCTGCTCGCGCTCCTCACGCTCGGCGAGGGCTGGCACAACAACCACCACCACTACATGTCGAGCGCGAATCAGGGCTTCTTCTGGTGGGAGATCGACATCAGCTTCTACGTGCTGCGCGCACTCGAGAAGCTCGGCATCGTGTGGGATCTGCGGCGTCCGCCCGAGCGCATCCTTCGCAAGGACCTCATCGCGGAGGTGGGCGAGCGTGCGCCGCTCCTCCTCGGCAAGCAGACGTCGAGCGAGGACGACGTCGCGCCCTCGCTCGCTCGTACGGCGACGCGCGTCAGTTGACGGTGGACGAGGTCTTGGCGGGGCCGGGCAGCGTGCTCTGCGCCCCGCCGACGCTCTCCGTCCGCGGCTTGCGTTGCTCGCGCTGACGCTCGACGGCAGCGCGCACGAAGCGCGAGAAGAGCGGGTGCGCCGCCTGCGGGCGGCTCTTGAACTCCGGGTGGAACTGGCAGCCCAGGAAGTAGGGGTGATCCCGGAGCTCGACCATCTCCACGAGGCGCTGATCGGGTGACGTCCCCGAGAGCACGAGCCCGCCCTGCGAGAGCGAGTCGCGGTACTTGTTCGACACCTCGTACCGATGACGGTGGCGCTCGCTGATCGACGTCGCGCCGTACGCCTCGGCCGCGAGCGAGCCACGCTCGAGCACGCACGGATACGCGCCGAGGCGCATCGTGCCGCCCTTGTCGAGCACGCCCTTCTGATCGGGCATCAGGTCGATGACCGGATGCGACGCGTTGCGATCGAACTCGGCCGAGTTCGCCCCGTGCAGACCGCAGACGTGCCGCGCGAACTCGACCACGGCGAGCTGCATGCCGAGGCAGATGCCGAAGAACGGCACCTTCTGCTCGCGCGCGTAGCGGATCGCCTCGATCTTCCCCTCGGTGCCGCGATCGCCGAAGCCGCCGGGCACGAGGATCGCGTCGAGCGCGCCGAGCAGCTCCGCCGCGCCCTTCTGCTCGATCTGCTCCGAGTCGATGTACTCGAGGTCGACGCGCACGTCGTTGTGCAGCCCGCCGTGCACGAGCGCCTCGTGCAGCGACTTGTACGCGTCACGCAGGTGCACGTACTTGCCGACGACGCCGATCTTCACCGTGCCGCGCGTGGGCCGCTTGAAGCGCTCGACCACCCAGTGCCACTGCGAGAGGTCCGGCTGACGCGCCCAGATGTTGAGCTTCTCGGCGATCTTCTCGTCGATGCCCTCGGCGTGCAGCACGATGGGCAGCTCGTAGATACACCCGACGTCGACCGCCGCGATCACGCAGTCGACCTCGACGTTCGAGAAGAGCGAGATCTTCTCCTTCATCCCGCGCGAGAGCGGCCGATCGCAGCGGCAGAGCAGGATGTCCGGCTGGATGCCGATCTCGCGCATCTCCTTCACGGCGTGCTGCGTGGGCTTCGTCTTGAGCTCGCCCGCGGTCGCGATGAAGGGCACGAGCGTCACGTGCACGCTGACCGCGTTCTGGCTTCCGCACTCGACCTTGAGCTGACGGATCGCCTCGAGGAACGGCAAGGACTCGATGTCGCCGACCGTGCCGCCGATCTCGACGATCGCGATGTCCACGCCCTCGGCGGCCGCGCGGACGCGGTGCTTGATCTCGTCGGTCACGTGCGGAATCACCTGCACGGTGGCGCCGAGGTACTCGCCGCGCCGCTCCTTCGAGATGACCGACTCGTAGACGCGTCCGGTCGTGAAGTTGTTCTGGCGCGTCATGCGCGCGAGCGTGAAGCGCTCGTAATGGCCGAGGTCGAGGTCGGTCTCCGCGCCGTCGTCGGTCACGAAGACCTCGCCGTGCTGGTACGGCGACATCGTCCCGGGATCGACGTTGATGTACGGATCGAGCTTGATGTGGGTGACGCGCAGCCCGCGCGCCTCCATCAGCGCGCCGATGGACGCCGCGCCGAGGCCCTTGCCGATCGAGGAAACCACCCCACCCGTGACGAAGACGAATTTGGTCCGCTTGCTCATGAACCGCCGCTCCGGCCCCGCGTGGGCGCATCACTCCCGAGCCGCGCTCGGTTGGTTTGTCCGGACTGTCGGGTAGCTCTGCCCGTTTGGGGCAAACTCGCTGCCTGAGCACGTCCGGGGGTTTGGGATGCATCACTCCGCTCGATGGAAGTGACGCCCCAAGCGACAACCAGGGCGCAGTCTAGGCGTCCAGGGTGGCGCGTCAACGCGCGAGCCGCTGAAGAAAAAACAGCCGTTTTCCAGCCTGAAAGCCGCGACGCACCCGGCGAGGGATGCTAACGTGGTCGATCCTGGTGCCGAGGCGCCCTGCCGATGCGTCTTGCCCGTGTCCTCCTTCCGCCGTCACCGGTGCCGCGGATCGCGCTCGAGCGAGACGGCTGCGTCTACGACGTCGCCGAGCTCGAGCGAAGGCGCGAAGGGCCGCTGCTCGACGAGGGTTCGTCCACCGCCGAAGATTTTTTCGCGCGCGTCTTCTCCGTCGGTGGTGCAGGCCTCGACGTCCTGGACGATGGCCTCTGCGCGGGCGAGCGTCCCACCGAGGCGAGGCTCTGGCCCGACGAGCTGCTCTGGCTCCCGCCGTGCCTGCCGGAACGCGCGCTCCTCGTGCAGCTCGTCGATACGCCCGACGGCGAAGAACCTCGTTACCACCTCGGCAACCCGCGTGGATTGTTGGGGCACCAAGAATCCGTCCCCTTCCCGCCGAACGAGCCGCGGCCCGACGTCGAGATCTCGATCGCGGTGCTGCTCGGCGACGAGCTCCGCGCCGCGACGATCGAAGAAGCCGAGCGCGCCATCCTCGGCTTCACGATCCTCCTCGGCTGGGTCGCGCGTGAGCACGAACGAACGAGCGGACGACTTCGCGCGCGTGACTTCGCCGCGACGCTCGGTCCCGTGCTGGTCACGAAAGACGAAGCCGGCTCGCTCGACGAAGCGCGCGTACGCCTGCGCGTGGGCAGCGTGATCGAAGAGCTCGCGCGACCCGCCGCGCCTGCGCTCTCCTTCGCGGAGTCGCTCGCCTTCGTCAGCCGCCACGTCACGCTGCTGCCGGGCGACATCGTTGGTGCTCCACCGATCGAAGGCGGCAGCGATGCTGCGCGACGTCTCGGCCTCGCGTTCGGCGCGACGCTCGAGGTCGCCGTCGATCGTCTCGGAAAGATCGCTGCGCGGCCTGTGCTCGGACCCGAGCCGCCGCCGTATCGCCGCGTGAAGAGCTAGAACCTGCCGACGAGCCCGAGCCCGGTCATGTTCGGCGCCACGATCGGCACCGGCATGATGAACGCGCTCTGCTCCGCCTCCGCGGGTTTCGGCGCGACCGCCTCGGTCTTCATGATGATCGCCTCGGCGACGAGGCCGAGCCCGCCGAGCTGCGCGAGGCCGCCGAGGCCCGTCAAAAGCCCGCGTATCCAGATCGATCCCGAACAGTCGGTCGCCGTGGGATCACCACACTTGTTCTCGGCGATCGCCATCCACGGACCCACGACCGGGATCTTGAGCGACTCCGCGCCCGGCGCATCCGGCCAGCTCGTCGCGGCCACGAAGCCGACGCCGTAGGCGATCGCCGTGATCGCGAGCCCGCCGCCGATGAGCTTCGGCCGCACCGACGACGGCGGATACCGCGGCGCCGGAGCTTCTTCGGTCTCCTCCGCGAAGCTCTGCGAAGAGCCGAGCAAGAGCGCGAGCGTGACGAGGATCGAGGCGCGCTTCATTCCGCTCTTCACTTCTTCTTCGGCGGCGTCGCCGCGGCGGCCTTCGCGGGCAGGTTCACCTTGTACTGCACGACCTTCGGATCCCCCTCGAACGGCAGGCAGTACTCGCCGATGAACGAGCGCTTGATGCACTGCTCGACCGGCGTGCCCGCGAACGGCGCGCCGACCTCGACGTCGGTGATCTTGCCGATCTTGCCGTCGAACGTGACCGACACCGGGCCTTCGCCCGTCGGGCCGTTCTCGACGACGGTCGCGCAGTTCGCGGCCTTCGTCTGGCCACGCTTCAGCGCGATCTCCATCTGCTTGATCTGATCCTCGTTGAGCTTCGCCGGCTCGGCCGCGCCGGTCCACTTCGTGTCCTCGCCGGTGTCACCGGCCGGCGCCTCGCTCTTCGCGCTGCTCTCGTCGGTCGTCTTTGCCGGCGGCTTTTCCCAGGTGGAGTCGTCGCCGGCCTGCTTCGGCTGAGCGCCGCCGCAGGCCACGAGCAGGATGGAGATCGAGAGCCCCAGGGTGATGTGCGAGGTCGAGGTGCGAAGAGCCACGGTCTTCTCCGGTCCCAAAGAGAGGATCGAGTTTGACTCGACCCTAGCAAGGTCTCGCGCTCTCCGCACAATGAAAGCCCACCTCTGCCCTCGTCGGATGCGCGCTCCCGACCCGGACGTTGTAGGAACCTCCCATGCACCAAGGCAGCCGTCTCCGCCCCACGCTTGCCGGCCTCGCGCTCCTCGCCTTCACCGCCTCGGCGCGCTCGGAGGTCCCGACGCCCACCGCGACCCCGGCGCCTGCGGATCGGCCGAGCGCCGAGGCACCCGCGCGCCCCCGCGCGTCGATCGAGGCAGGGCCGATCCTGCAAGCGATCGAGAAGCTCGCGGCGGACGTGAAGGGCTGGGGCGGATCCGTCGGCGTCGCGCTCGTCGACGTGGGAACGGGGGAGACTGTCGCCGCGCGTGAGGGGCACGCGGCCTTCAACCCGGCCTCGAACGCGAAGCTCGTCACGGCCGCCGCCGCGCTGCGCCTGCTCGGGCCGGGGCATCGCTTCGTGACGGGGCTCTACGGCAAGCTCGACGGCGATCGCGTGCCGGAGCTCGTCCTGCGCGGGCAGGGCGATCCGTCGCTCGACGCCGGGAACCTCTGGCCGATGGTGCGTGAGCTCGTGACCGCAGGCGTGCGTCGCGTCGGCGCGATCGCCGTCGACCAGAGTTACTTCGACGAGCGCTTCGTGCCGCCGGCGTTCGAGGAGCAGCCGAACGAGTGGGCGCCGTTCCGCGCGCCTGTCTCCGCGGTCGCGCTCGACGAGAACACGGTGACGCTCTCGGTGCGCGCGGCGGAGAAGGGCAAAGATGCGCAGGTGCGCGTCGATCCGCTCGGCTTCGTCGACGTCGTGGGCACGGTGCGGACGACGAAGAAAGGCGATCCGGAGAAGATCACGCTCGAGCTCACGCCGAAGGGTGATCGTCTCGTCGCGCGCGTGGGCGGACACCTGCCCGAGAACGCGCGTGTCGTGCGTGTTCGGCGGCGCCTCGACGATCCACGCCTCGTGCCGGGCTATGCGCTGCGCGCGGTCCTCGCATCGGCGGGCATCGAGGTCGAGGGGCCCGTGAAGCTCGGCGGCGCCAAGGAGAAGCGCCTGCTCGCGTCGCATCGATCCCGCCCGCTCGGCGAGCTCCTCGCGCTCCTCGGAAAGGACAGCGACAACTTCTACGCCGAGATGATCTTCAAGGCCGTCGGCGCCGAGAAGAAGGCTCGCCCCGGCACCGCGGAAGGCGCGGCCGAGGTCATCACCGGCTACCTCAAGGACATCGGCGCATTCGAGGAGGGGATGGTCGTGAAAAACGGCTCGGGCCTCTTCGACGCGAACCGCATCACGCCCCTCGGCACCACCTCGCTCCTCCGCGCCGCGTATCGCGACGTGACCATGGGCCCCGAGTTCCTCGCGCACCTCGCCGTCGGCGGCGTCGACGGCACGCTGCGCGGGCGCTTCAAGAACCTCGGCGATCGCGGCATCGTCCGCGCCAAGACCGGCACCTTGAACGCCGTCGCCGCGCTCTCCGGTTACGTGCTCGGTCCTCCGGGCCGCGCGCCGCTCGCGTTCTCCATCTACGTGAACGGCATTCCCGACAAGGTCGGCCAGGCCCGCGGCTCGATCGACAAGGTCGTCGAGGCGGCCGCGCGCGCCCTCTGGAAGGACCGTTAGCTCGAGAGCATGCCTTGCTCAGATCGCGCACGCCGTGCCCGTGCGTGTATGACAAGAATGTCATACCCCCCTGAAAGCCGAAGGCCACGCGGAGTGTTTTTCCGCGTGGCCCAGGGTGGGGTGAAGTCTGCGGGGTTGTGCCCCGCCGAACCTCAGTAGTAGTCGCGCATCTGCTTGCGGATCTTCACGAGCGCCTGCTCCTGGAGCTGGCGGATGCGCTCGCGCGACAGGTTGTACTTGTCACCGATCTCCTTGAGCGTGAGCTCGTCCTCGTCGTCGAGGCCGAAGCGCCAGCGGATGATGCGCGACTCGATCGGCGTCAGCGTCGTGAGCAGCCGACGGACCTCGTCGCTCCACTTGCGGTTCGCCAGGTGATCGAACGGCGAGAGCGCGTTCTCCTCCTGGAGGAAGTCGATGAACTTGCGCCCGTCCTCGTCGCCGACCGGGCGATCGAGGGAGAACGGGGTCTCCGCGTAGAAGTCCTTCACCTTGTCGAGCTTCTCGCGCGGAACGCCGGTCTCCTTCTCGAGCTCCTCGATCGTCGGCTCGTGACCCGTGCGCGCGATGATCGCCTGGGTCGCGCGGGCGACGCGGTTGTACGTGTCGAGCATGTGCACCGGGATGCGGACCGCGCGGCCCTTGTCGGCGAGGGCGCGGCTGATCGCGTGCCGGATCCACCACGACGCGTACGTCGAGAAGCGGTAGCCGCGGTTGTGATCGAAGCGCTCGACCGCCTTCATGAGGCCGATGTTGCCCTCCTGAATGAGGTCGATCAGCGGGAGCCGACCGCGGTTGTAGCGGCGCGCGATCGACACGACGAGACGGAGGTTCGCCTTGACGAACCGGTTCTTCGCGTCGTGCTGGGCCTGGAACGTCTTCTCGACCCGATCGAGGTAACGCTTGTACGACGGCGACATCGGCAGCGTCGGACGCGGCGGCCGGATCGGCGCGCCTTCCTCCGTGTCGGCGATCGTGTCCTCCTCGAAGTCCGGCTCGCGCACGAGATCACGCGCGATGCTGCTCGCGCGCGACATCCAGAGGCGGTCGGAGTCCGGCAGGCGGATCACGTTGGCGAGCTCGGTCGTGAGCTGGGCCCACGCCTTCTCGTGCTCGGGCGCGAGCTTGTACTTCTGCTTCTTCGCGATCTTCACGAGCTTCTGCAGCTCTTCGATCTGCGGCGCCTTCACCTCGTCCTCGCCGGCCTTCGCCACGTCCTCGGCGAGCGCGTCGAGCACGAACTCGGCCGCGGGCAGGTACGAGAGCAACGCGACCCAGTGATCGACCTCCGTGCGCTCGACGGCACGCGCGGTCTCGAGCTCCTCCTCGGGGCCCATGACCGGGTGCAGCGCCATGTCGCGGAAATACCGCGCGAGCATGGAGTCACCGCCGCCCTCCTCGATGTCCTTGAGCTCGCGGTCGGCGTTGGTCCGGGGAGAATCCGGCCGGCTGAGCGGCGTGAACTCGAGGTCGATGAACTCGGCCGTCGTCGGCTCCGGATCGTGCATCTCGGGCCGCGGGCGGATGGCGGCGGCCTCTTCCGCGGCCGCGCCTTCGTCATCCAGCATGCCGATGTCGATGTCGGACGCGGCGAGCGGCTCCTTGGCGAGCGGCGGGTTCGGCGTCTTGCCACGCGCGTCGTCGAGGAGCGCCTCGTCGTCGACCGGCGCCTGCGTTTGCTCGGGCTCCTGGCCCTTCGGCCGGCGCTCGATCGTTCCGCTGCGACGAACCGGGCGCGCGCTCGCGACGGGGGCGGCACCGCGACGACCGGGCGCGCTCCCACGCGCGGGCTTGGGGGCCGAGGCGGTGCGCGTCGTGGAGCCCGTCATCGCGGCCTTGGTGGAGGGGCGGTTGGCATCGGGGCGGCGGGCGGTCGACGTGCTCATCTTGCTCTTCGTTGCGGTGGAGGGTTTTTCGTTCACTTCTTCGGAATCACCCTTTCGAGAGTGGAAGCTCTCGGCTGGGTCAAGGAGGGATCGGTCCGGGCTCGTCGGGGTTTCGAAGCTCGCCATGGCAAGGCCCTTGTTCCCGCTGCCCGATGGGGGGCTGAACGGGGGATTGTGCGGTTTGATTCCGGTGGATCCTCTCCGAGAAGAAATCGGCTGGCTCGGGCCGCCGTTCACGGATGCAATGCTGGAGACTGGATCGCTCGTCTTCTCGACGAATTCTGCAAATTTCATGCCGTCATCGGTGTATGTTCCCGAATTTCCCGCTCCCGGGTCGGGCCTATCGCCGGTCGGCATGCTAGGAGCATCCTCCGACGCGGCACGCAGGGAGCCTGGCTCCCCGTCATGCGAGGCGGTGGGCGACAGGCTGCCTCGATGGCGGTGTGCTCCCATGCTTACGCGCTCCGTTGTAGTCGATGATGCCGACTGAGAACACGTCCAGTCGGACATTCGTCTTGCGTGTCGTTCACGAGCTCCGCCGGGATCGGCGAAACTGTTGGATGTTTTCTGGGGCTACCCTGGTGCAGGCGATAGCCCATGGAATCTTGGCTTCGTGCGCTGGCCTTCTCGGGCAGGCGCTGATGGGTAGGCAACTTGCTTCCTTCAGCGCCCTTGTCGACCCCCGCGACGCCCTGCATCATCCGATTTTTCTGGCTTCTATCGGTCTCGGGGCGTCCCTTGTAAAGACTGCAGCCAGCACCTTCTCCATCTACGGTCAGAAGCGGGCTGTCTTTCAGGTCGGAAACGCAATTCGGCGTACGATCACCGCCGCGATCGTGCTGCAAGGGCAACCGCCGAGCGCGGCCGCCACCTCCTTGGCCGCGATCACCGTGCGTATCCGCGACGTTGAACGAGGCGTCGACGAAGGTGTGCTCGCGGCAGCTCGTGCGATTGCACACCTCGTTCCGCTCGCTGTGGCGCTTCTCTGCCTGTCCTCGCGTCTCGCGATCGCCGCAATCCTGCTGCTCGCGCCGTTCGCGTTGATCCTGGCCTTCGCGCGGCGGTTCGTCCGCGTGCATCACGCGCGGTCGGCGCGGCTCGCAGAAGGCCTGCATTCCGCTGTAGACGAGCTCGTACGGCATCTGGATCTATGGCGAACGTACGGAGCCGCGCGGAGGGTTCATGCGGCGCTCGGAAAGGCGGGAGACGAGGCCGGTCGCGCCGCCGCGCGGGCCGAAGCGACGAGGGGCGCGATCTCCGGCGCGAACGAGGTACTCGCCGCGGCCGCATTGCTGGCACTCGTGGTGTGGATCGAGCGATCACAGCCTTCGCTCGGGGATGGGTTGCTCGTCGCATTCGCCGCGGTGTTTTTTATGACGTATCGGCCGCTGCGCGATCTCGGGGATGCGCGGACGGCGATCGAGCGAGGGGCCGCGTCGCTCGAGGCGCTCGAAGCGAGCGTGCAGGTCGGAGGCGCTGAGGCGGCGCTCGAAGCGGCCGAGGCGGCGAGTGTGCAAGGCACGCGCAGTCGGTTCCGGCTGGCGCGGTTGTCGGTCGAGGGGTTGCGTTTCGACGTGGGCGGCGTGAGCGGGCGGGCCGTGCAGTTCACGGCCGAGCCGGGGCGGATCGTGGCGATCGTGGGGCCGACCGGGAGCGGAAAGACGACGCTGCTCCGAGGGCTGCTCGGGCTCGTGCCCGCGACGGAAGGGGTTCTTCGATACGACGGCGAGGAGCTGACGCGCGCAGGGGTCGGTCCGGACGAACGGCCGTTCGCATGGGTGCCGCAAGAGGCGGCGATCGTGTCGGGGACGATCGAGGAAAACGTGGGGCTCGGCGCGAAGGACGCGAAGGACGCGGAGGTCCGGCGGGCGCTCGCGGAGGTCGGAGGGCTCGGGCTCGCCGAGGCGCGTGGCGGGGCGAGGATCGCGGCTGGAGGGCACGAGCTTTCGGGCGGGGAGAGGCAACTCGTGGCGATCGCGCGCGCGGTCGCAAGCCATCAGCCGGTGCTGCTCCTGGACGAGCCGACGTCAGGGCTCGATGCCGAGGCCGAGGCGCGCGTGCTTTCCGCGCTGGCGGCGCAGCGGGGCACGCGGACGATCTTGATCGTGACGCATCGGCCGGGGCCGCTCGCGATCGCGGATGAGGTGATCTCGTTCGAGGGATCGGCGGCCGTGACGGCCACGACGCTCGCAGCTCAGAACTGAGACAAGAAGCGCGGATCGCTCTCGAAGTTCAGGCGGATGTTCGGGATGTCGTAACGGAGCATCGCCAGGCGATCGAGGCCGACGCCGAAGGCGAAGCCGCTGTACCGCTCGGGATCGAGGCCGCAGTGACGGAAGACGTCGGGATGGATCATCCCGCAGCCGAGCACTTCGAGCCACCCCGTGTGCTTGCAGACGCGGCATCCGGCGTAGGTGCCGTCGGGCTTGCGGCAGAAGACGCAGCCGCAGTCGACCTCGGCGCCGGGCTCGACGAACGGGAAGTAGCTCGGCCGGAACCGCACCGGCAGGCCCGGGCCGTAGAGGCGCTCGATGAAGGCCGTGATGACGCCCTTGAGCTCCGCGAAGCTCACCTTCTCGTCGACGAGGAAACCGTCGATCTGATGGAACATCGGCGAGTGCGTGACGTCGTCGTCGCGGCGGTACACGGCGCCCGCCATCACCACGGCGAGCGGCGGCTTGCGGAGCAAGAACTCGCGCGGCTGGACCGTGGTCGTGTGTGTGCGCAGGAGCAGGCCCGGGCCGAGCCAGAAGCTGTCCTGCATGTCCGTCGCGGGGTGATCGGGCGGGAACGCGAGCTTCGTGAAGTTGTTCTCTTCGAGCTCGATTTCGGGGCCCGATTCGGCGACGAAGCCGAGGTCGCGGAAGATCGCGAGCAGCTCGTCCCGAACCTGCGCGATGGGATGGAAATGGCCGCGGCCGAGCTCGAGGCGGCCCGGCAAGCTGAGGTCGTGGGGCAGTCCGCGCAGCTCCGCCTCGCGGGCGGCGCGCGCGATCGCCTGAAGCCGCGCTTCGAACGCGGCCTCGACCTCTTCCTTGAAGGTGTTCACGCGGCTGCCGACCGTGGCTTTCTGGTCGGCGGGGACGTGGCGCATCAGCGCGAGGACGGCCGTGAGCTCGCCCTTTTTGCCGAGAACGCGGGCGTGTTCGAGGCGGAGGGCCTGCTCGCTCGTCGCGGCCGCGAACGCGTCGCGGTAGCGCGTGCCGAGCGCAGCCAGGCCCTCGTCGATGGCCTTGATCGCCTGAGCGGGATCCGCGGCGCTCACGCCCCGATCTCCCGGCCTAGCGGCTTCCGCCCGCGAGCTTCACGACCGCGCCGAACGACGCCGGATCGTGGATGGCGAGCTCCGACAGGATCTTCCGATCGAGCGTGACGTTCGCCTTCTTGAGCGAGCTCATGAGGCGGGAGTACGTCGTGCCGTTCGTGCGGGCAGCGGCGTTGATGCGGACGATCCAGAGGCGCCGGAAATCCCGCTTCTTCAGCTTGCGGCTGATGTAGCCGTACTCCCACGCGTGGCGCAGGACTTCGACGGCTTGGCGGTAGCGGTTCTTCCTGCCAAGGAAATACCCCTCGGTCAGGTTCAGGACGCGGTTACGACGACGACGGGCTTTGAACCCACGCTTGACTCTCGGCATTGGGCGCTCCTCTCTTGCTCGGGATCAGCGGTAGGGCAGGAGGAGCTTCACACGCCCCTCCATCGCCGTGTCGACGGTGTCGTTCTTGCGGAGACGGCGCAGGCGCTTCTTGCTCTTCTCCTGCATGCAGTGGTTCAAGCCGCCCTTGCTCCGGCGGATCTTGCCCGAGCCAGTGACGCGAAAGCGCTTCGCGGCGGCCCGGTTCGTCTTCATCTTGGGCATGGATGCCTTCTCGCTCCCGTGAGGGGTGCGCTCTGCCTGGCCTCGCTCCGACCGTCGGAGCGCCGTTCGAAACCAAGGTAGATGCGGCGGGGCGAGCTTTATGGCGGACGGGTGCGGGGGTTGTCAAGGCCGCGAGGAGCCCCAAGAGCTAGCCTCCCCATCCATGCTCGTCCGCGCCACCTTCGAAGAGCCGTCCAGCGATGGACCCCCCGTCCGTACCACGGTGAGCTTCCATGCTGGACATTCGCTCCTGGAAATCGCGCATTCGCGCGGAATCGCGATCAACGCGCCCTGCGGCGGTCGCGGTTCGTGCGGGAAATGCATCGTCCGCGTGCTCGCCGGCAGCGCGCCGCCGACCGAGGAGGACCGGGCCGTCCTCAGCGAGGGGATGCTCCGCGAAGGCCTCAGGCTCTCGTGCCGGATCCGGCCGCGCACGCCCATCACGGTGGAGGTGCAGAGCCGGTTCGATCTGCGCGCGGCGCCGAGCGTGACGAGGCTCGCGACCGGCGAGCTGCCGAAGATCGTGGATGCAGCCGTGGATCTCGGATCGACGAGCGTGCAACTCCGGACGATCGATCCGAAGACGGGCGAGGTGCTCGGCGAGGCGAGCGTGCTGAACCGGCAGGTGCGTCGCGGCCACGACGTGATGACGCGGCTGACGCACGCGCTGCAAGGAAAGCAGGCGCGCGAGGAGCTGACGGAGGACGCGCGCGAGACGTTGCGGCTGCTCGAAGGCGCAGCGCGCGGGCGGATTTTTCCGGAAGACGGCGCGATCCGACGGTGGGTCGTGGCCGCGAACAGCGCGATGACGACGCTGCTCTGGGGCGAAGACGTGACGAGCCTGGCCGAAGCGCCGTACACGCCGCCGTTCTTCGACGAGCGGACCGGGCCGGCCGCGGACGTGGGTTTGTCCGGGGAGACACTGACGACGTTCCCGCTGCTCGGATCGTTCGTCGGCGGTGACACGGCCGCGGCCGTGCTGGCGACCGAGCTCGATCGATCGGGGCCTCCGCGCATGCTGATCGACATCGGGACGAACACGGAGATCGTGCTCGCGCACGAGGGCTCGCTCTACGCGGCGTCGACGCCCGCGGGGCCGGCGTTCGAAGGAGGAAACATCTCGGTCGGGATGCGCGCGGAGCCGGGCGCGATCGTGCGGGTCGAGGTGCGCGACGATGGGGCCATCCGCCCGACGACGATCGGGACGGTGAAAGCAAAAGGGATCTGCGGGACGGGGCTGCTCGAAGTGCTGGGCGAGCTCGTGCGCGCGGGGCTCGTGGCGAAGGACGGCGCGATCGCGTCGGGCGCGGATCGGATCACGCTCGCGCGGGGCGTGGATCTCCTGCAGATGGACATCCGCGAGCTGCAGCTCGCGAAGGGCGCGCTGCGGGCGGCGACGAAGCTGCTCTGCACGACGGCTGGGATCCGAGACAAGGACCTCGCGCGTGTTTCGGTGGCGGGCGCGTTCGGGACGCACCTCCGGCACGACGTGGCGATCCGTCTCGGGATGCTGCCCGAGGTGGATCCGTCGGCGGTCGTCGCGGTGGGCAACGCGTCGCTCGAAGGCGCGACGGTGTTCGCGCGGGATCCCGAGGCGGCCCGGGCGAGGCTCGCGGATGTCCGGTCGCGGGTCCGGCACGTCGAGCTCGCGACCCGTGACGATTTCCAGGATGTCTTCGTGGCGAGCCTCGATTTCTGAGCGACCTTTCGCGCATCCATCGACGGTGCCGTGTTCCGGTGCTAACTCGCCCGCCCGATGCCGCGCCGTGACGATCTGAGAAAGATCCTGCTGATCGGCTCTGGTCCCATCATCATCGGGCAAGCGTGCGAGTTCGACTACTCGGGAACGCAGGGCGCGAAGGCGCTCGCGGCCGAGGGATACGAGGTGATCCTCGTCAACTCGAACCCCGCGACGATCATGACGGACCCGGAGCTCGCGTACCGCACGTACGTGGAGCCGCTCGACGTACCAACGTTGACGGCCATCCTCGAGCAAGAACGCCCCGACGCGATCCTGCCGACGCTTGGTGGTCAAACGGCCTTGAACCTGGCGCTCGCGCTCGACGCGGCAGGGGTGCTCGCGCGGCTCGGGATCGAGCTCATCGGCGCGAGCCCCGCGGCGATCCGCAAGGCCGAGGATCGAGCGCTGTTCAAGGCGGCGATGGAGCGGATCGGGCTCACGTGCCCGCGCTCGGGCCACGTGAAGAGCGTGGAGGAAGCGCGCGCGCTGGCGGAGACGTCGGGGCCCTGGGGTGCGCCGCTCGGGTATCCGGTGATCGTGCGGCCGAGCTTCACGCTGGGGGGCACGGGCGGCGGGATCGCGTTCCGGCCGGAGGAGCTCGAAGCGAAGGTGCGATGGGCGATCGAGCAGTCGCCGACGCACGAGACGTTGATCGAAGAGAGCGTGCTCGGCTGGAAGGAGTTCGAGCTCGAAGTCATCCGCGACAAGGCGGACAACTTCATCGTCGTCTGCTCGATCGAGAACATCGACCCGATGGGCGTGCACACGGGCGACTCGATCACGTGCGCGCCGTCGATGACGCTGACCGATCGCGAGTATCAAAAGCTCCGGAACGCGGCGCGCGCGGTGATGACGGAGATCGGGGTGGAGACGGGCGGATCGAACGTCCAGTTCGCGGTGAACCCCGAGGACGGTCGGTTCGTGGTGATCGAGATGAACCCGCGTGTGTCGAGGTCGAGCGCGCTCGCCTCGAAGGCGACGGGGTATCCGATCGCGAAGATCGCGGCGAAGCTCGCGGTGGGCTACCGGCTCGACGAGCTGACGAACGACATCACGGGCACGAGCGCCGCGTTCGAGCCGACGATCGACTACGTGGTCGTGAAGTGGCCGCGCTTCGCCTTCGAAAAATTCCCCGGCGCGGATCGGCGGCTCGGGCCGCAGATGAAGAGCGTCGGCGAGGTGATGTCGATCGGGCGCACGTTCGCCGAGGCGCTGCAGAAGGCGGCGCGCTCGCTGGAGACCGGGCGAGATGGCCTGGAGTCGCTGCTCGGGAAGGTCGACTACCGGCAGCTCGGCAGTGATCCGAACCAGGCGCGCGACATGTTGATGGACGCGCCGCGCGAGCCCTCGGTGCCCGTGGAGATGCCGCCGCCGAGCCACGAGGATCTGGTCGCGGCGCTGGAGAAGATCGTGGGCGTGCCCGTGGCCGATCGCCTCTTCTACGTGGCGGACGCGGTGCGGCTCGGGATCCCGCTCGAGTCGTTGTACGAGGCGACGCGCATCGATCGCTGGTTCCTGTCGCAGATCGATCGGATCGTGCGGTTCGAGCGGACGCTCGCGGAGGTCGCGAAGGAGAAGGGCGCGCTCGACGAGCGGACGCTGCGCGATGCGAAGCGGCTCGGCTTTTCGGATCGGTCGATCGCGCGGCTCATCGGGCGCACGGAGGACGAGGTGCGCGCGCTGCGGATGACGCTCGGCGTGCGCGCGGTGTTCGGTCGCGTGGACACGTGCGCGGCGGAGTTCGTGGCGAAGACGCCGTACCTCTACTCGACGTACGAGCGCGAGAGCGAGGCCGCGCCGAGTGGGCGGCGCAAGGTGATCATCCTGGGCGGCGGTCCGAACCGGATCGGGCAGGGGATCGAGTTCGACTACTGCTGCGTGCACGCGGCCTTCGCGCTGCGCGACCTCGGGTTCGAGACCATCATGGTCAACTGCAACCCGGAGACGGTGTCGACCGACTACGACACGTCCGATCGGCTCTACTTCGAGCCGCTCACGTTCGAGGACGTGCTCTCGATCTGCGACGAGGAGCGCAAGGACGGCGAGCTCGTCGGCGTCGTGGTGCAGTACGGCGGGCAGACGCCGCTGAAGCTCTCGGTGCCGCTCGCGCGCGCGGGCGTCCCGATCCTCGGCACGCCCGCGGACGCGATCGATCGCGCCGAGGATCGAGGTCGCTTCGACGCGCTGCTCACGAAGCTCGGGCTCAAGCGTCCGCGCGCGGCCGTGGCGTCGAGCGTCGAGGAGGCGATCGAGGCGGCGCGATCGATCGGCTACCCCGTGCTCGTGCGGCCTTCGTACGTGCTCGGCGGTCGGGCGATGATGATCTGCCACGAGGAGAAGGAGCTCGAGGCGTACACGCACGCGGCGGTCGAGGCCGCACGCGAGGCCGGCACGCACACGATCCTCGTGGACGAGTTCTTGAAGGACGCGATCGAGGTGGACGTCGACGCGCTCGGCGACGGTCGCGAGGTCGTGATCGGCGGCGTGATGCAGCACATCGAGGAGGCCGGGATCCACTCGGGCGACTCGTCGTGCGTGCTCCCGCCGCACTCGCTGCCGCTGGAGGTCGTGGCGTCGATCGAGGAGCAGTCGCGGCAGCTCGCGCTGGAGCTCGGCGTCATCGGCCTCATGAACGTGCAGTTCGCCGTGAAGGGCGGGACGATCTACGTGCTCGAGGTGAACCCGCGCGCGTCGCGCACCGTGCCCTTCGTGTCGAAGGCGACGGGCCGGCCGCTCGCGAAGATCGCGGCGCAGGTGATGGCGGGCAAGACGCTCGCGGAGCTCGGGATCACGGACGGGGTCATGCCGCAGCACGTGGCGGTGAAGGAGTCCGTCTTCCCGTTCGCGAAGTTCCCGGGCGTCGACACGCAGCTCGGTCCGGAGATGCGATCGACGGGCGAGGTGATGGGCATCGCGCCGACGTTCGCACACGCATTCGGCAAGGCGCTGCGGGCGTCGGGGATGCAGCTCCCGAACACGGGATGCGCGTTCATCTCGGTGAAGAACGACGACAAGCCCGCGGCGTGCGTCATCGCGCGGCGGCTGCGCGCGCTCGGCTTCACGATCCTCGCGACGAGCGGGACGGCGCAAGCGCTCGCCCGTGCGCGGATCCCCGCGACGCCCATCAACAAGGTGAACGAGGGCTCGCCGCACGTCGTCGATGCGATGAAGGCGGGGCAGGTCTCGCTCGTCGTGAACACGACGGTCGGCGCGCGGTCGATCCGCGACAGCTACCCGATCCGGCGGAATGCTTTGCTCGCCAACGTTCCGTACTTCACGACGATGGCCGCCGCGATGGCCGCGGTCGACGTCCTCGAGGCGAGCGCGCACGATGCGCGTGCTTCGTATCGGGTCCGCTCGCTCCAGGAGTGGAACCCGTCCACGTGAGAGACTGCGAGCGCCGCCGGCGTTCGATGCGCCGGCGGCCTACGCGTCTTTCGGATCGTTCGTGTCGTTCCTGTTCGCGTCGTGATCGTCGTTCTCATCCGACGACTCGCGACGCTCGCGTGGCGTCAGCGCCGCGGTGAGGGCCACCGCGAGCGCGCCGACGACGACGCTCCCGTAAAAGAGGATGTCGATGGCGCTGCCCGCGGACGAACAGTTCGCGCCCGGGCCGAGGCGCACGGCGAGCACGCCTTCGGGCAGCTCGGGCGGCCCCTCCGGCGTGCTCGCGCGTTCGGTCACTTGCCCACCACGATGCGCTGGCCGAAGGCCCGATCGACGGCCTCGCAGAACGAGCGGAACGCCTCGTACTCGGCCGGCGTGACGCGCGCCTTCTTGAACGAGAGGCCCGTCCGCACCGTGACCTTGCCCGGCGCTTGCTCCACCGTGACGTGGAACGCGCCGAACGGCGTGTCGAGCTTCTGCGCCGTGGGCGCCGCGCGCACCTTCATGCCCGCGGGCACCTTGATGACCCACTCCTCTTCACGGCTCGTGAGCGCCGAGAGCGTGACGTCGAGCGTGCGCTTCGACGAAGGCGCGAGCTCGGCGACGAGGCGCGGCGTGATGCTGGCGGGCACGCTGAGCGCGTCGCCCTCGCGCCGCGCGAAGCTCGTGGCCTTGCCGCGGGTGCGGATCTTCACGGGCTGCTCGACATCGTCGAGGTCGCCCGTCTCCACGCCCGCGCGGCCCTTTTCGAGCTCGATCGGGCCGAAGTCCGAGGCGAGATCCTGCGACGCGCGCTCGTTGCGCGTGCCCTCGGCGAGGTAACGACGGCGCCAGTCGGGCGCGTACGCGCCGGTCACCTGCACGTCGGACACGAGCTGCGCCGAGCCACCCTCCGCGAGCGTCACCTCGACGTGACGGCGCGTGAGCGACTGCTCCGGCGGCGGCTGCGGCAGCCGCACGAGCTTGGGTTTGCCCTCGTTCACGAGCAGGCCGATCGCCGCGCGGTCCATCACGGGCAGCTCCATCGAGCCCGTGTGCTCGGCCGTGCCGTCGAGGTAGAGGTCCATCGAGGGCACGTAGACGATCGCGTGATCGAACGGCGCGAGGCTCGCGGGCTCGGGCGCGATGTCGCCGCGCATGCGCGTGCGGAGCAGGACGATCGTCGAGTTGATGCCGAGCTCGCGCAGCATCGTGACGATCAAGGTCGCCTTGTCCTTGCAGTCGCCCCAGCCACGCGCGAGCGTCTGCGCGGCGCGGCGCGGGCGGATGCCCTCGATGCCGAACTCGAGCGCGACGTAACGCGTCTGCGTGGCGAACTTGTAGATCGCCTTCACCTTCGCGGCGTCGTCGGTCAGGCCCTTCGTGAGCTCGCGGGCGCGCTTGCGCACCTCGTCGTCGACGTCGAACTGCTCACGCGCGAGGCCCCAGTACCACGCGCCCACCGCGTCCCACGTGTCGAACGTGGAGACGTGCACCGTGCCGAGCACCTCGGACCACGGCGGCATGTTGGACTCGGGCGCGAGCGCCGGGACGTTCGTCCCCGTGAAACGATAGATGCGCTTGTCGCCTTCCTCCTTCACGTCCTCGACGAGCCCGGGGAGCCGGTCGGTGCGGATGAAGAAGCGGCGCGACTTCGGCGTGATGAGGACGTACTCGCTGCTCGCGATGGGCTTGTCGTTCTGGAGGTACTGGACCTCGCCGAAGTAGTCGCTCTTCTCGTTGCGCGGAGCGACGTCTTCCACGCGGTAGCGCAGCTCCACGACGTCGCCCGCGTTGAGGCGCGGGAAGAGCACGACGAACGCGCGCTGCGACGTGTACATCGAGATCGCGGGGTTGTCCGCGGCGCCCTCGCCGCTCTCGATCGCCTCGTCGATCTTCCCGTTCGCGCGATAGACGCGGGCAGCGCGCAGATCGACGGTCTGGCGATCGGCCTCGTAGGCGAAGTCGTACTGGCGCGCGGACGCGGCGCTCTCGTCGGTGAGCGGCTGGAAGACGACCTGATGGAAGCGGCTCGCGAGGCCGTTCGGGTAGACCGTCGTCACCGTGAGGTTGCGCATGAAGCGCATCGGGTAGCCCTGCGCGGGCTCCTTGCGCATCGGCAAGAACTTCTCGGGCGCCCACGCATACGCCTCGTCCGCGCGCGGCGCCTTCGGCTCGATGTGCTCGACGTACTCGCGCACCTCCTTCGCCTGCGGGACGATCGTGAGGATCTGCCGCAAGAGGTCGAGCTGCTTGTCGCGATCGCCTTCCTCTCCGT
Organism: Polyangium sp. y55x31; assembly: GCF_029946505.1. GTDB lineage: Bacteria > Myxococcota_A > Polyangia > Polyangiales > Polyangiaceae > Polyangium. The sequence goes on along the minus strand of NZ_JARZHG010000028.1, from coordinate 33,913 downwards.
AGAGATCGGAGAGCGCGCGCAGCGTCTGCACGTCTTCGGGCGCCATCGCCAGCGCTTGCTGGTAGGTCGCGAGCGCGCGGTCCTTCTGCCCGAGCGCGCGATACGTGCGCGCCGCGAGCCCTCGCGCCCACGCCGAGCCCGCGTCGACGCCGAGGAAACGATTGAGCCATCGCTCCGCGCCCACGGCGTCGCGGCGCGCCACCGCGAGCTCGACCTTCTGGCTGAGGAAGTCGGCGTCGTCGAAGCGCAGCGAGGCGTAACGTGCCTCGACCTCTTCGGCCTCGGTGTCACGGCCGAGCGAGCGAAGTTGCGCGGCGAGCGCGGAGAGGAGCGAGACGCAGCGCGGGTTCTTCTGCACCGCCTTCTCCAGCATGCCGAGCGCGGTGCGCTTGAGGCCCGCTTCGACGGAGAGCTCGACCAGGCCGAGCGTGCCGCCGAGGTTGTCCGGGTCGAGCGCGAGGATGCGCTCGTAGATCGGCACTGCGTCGCGCCAGTTCGCGCCCGTGCGCGCGAGGTGCGCCTCGGAGAGAAGGACGTCGAGCTTCTCGTCGTTCGTCTTCGCGAGCGTGCTCGCGCGTTCGACCCACGAGCGCCGCTGGTTCCGATCCTCGGCGAGCTCACCCGCGAGCAGGAGCCGCGGCACGGTCGGCTCGGCTTCGGCGGCGCGGCGCGCGAGGTCACGCGCCTTGTGCTCGGCCTTCGGATCACCGCCGGTGATCGCCAGGTACCGCGCGTACTGCTCGAGCGCGGCCGGCGCGGGGGTCTTTCCGGACGTGAGCGCTTCGAACGCCTGCACGGGACCGACGACGCGGCCTTGCTCCTTCGGCTCCTTCTTCTTCGCGCGCTCCTTCATCGCGGCGGCGGCCTCGGTGCTCGCTTCGAGGTCCGCGCGCACCTCGACATCGAGGTCGGGCTTGCCGGCCTCGTCGCCGATGCGCAGCGCGAACTTTGGCGCGTCCTCGTCGCCGCAGACCTTCACGGTGATGCGGCTGAACGTCGGGCGCAGCGTCACGGTCGTCGCGTGCCGATCGATGTCGAGCTCGCGATACGCCGCGTCTTCGAGGATCTTCTCGCCGTCGTAGTAGAGCTTGAACGCGCCCGCGGAGCCCACCCACAAGGTCGCCTTGCGCGCCTTCGTTCCAGGGCGCGCGCGGACGAACGTCGTCGCGTAGCCGCACACCGACTCGCGCGGGCGGAGGATGTCGCCGAAGTCGAACCATCCGTACGACGACGTCGTCGGCGGCACGCGCCAGCGCACGGCGCGCTCCTTTCCTTCGTACGCGCGGCCCGCGGGGATCGCCTCGTCGAGCTCCGCCTCGGGCTGGTAGTCGATCCCGAAGCCCGTCTTGTTGTCGTTGTCGAACGGGCCCACCGTCATGTAGCGGCCGACGAACCCGAGCTTTTCGATCCGCGCGAGCGCGCCTTCGAGGTCGCCGCGACGCCGCCGCGCGTACGCGCCGAGCAGCTCCGCGTAGACGCGCACCGGCGCGGGCAGCGCCTTGTTCTCCGTCGCCGCGACGAGCGCTTCCTCGACGTGCGTCGGGTCCGCGCGATCCCAGGTGCGCCACAGATCCCGCAGCGCCGTGTAGGCCTCGGGCCCCTTCGCGGCGGCGATCGCCGCGCTTGCCTCGAGCACCTCGGGGTGGATCGTTCCGCCGTCTGCGCTCGCCGGGTGCGTCGGGGCGATCGCGCAGCAGGCGAAAGTCAACGCGAGGGCGATCCGTGCCTTCGCGCGGGTCGCGCGATCCAGGTGAGCACCACGTGAACGAGCCATCGAGGGGCTATCCCGTGCCATGACGGGCCGGTCAAGGGGATGACAACGGGCCGTCCAGCGAGCTTCACGACCGTGCGGACGCGGGTGCGTCCGACCGCAGCGCCGCCGGCGTTTTCGAGGCTTTTTTGTGAGTTATCGCGGGAAACGCGCGACCTGCGTGGGATGGGGTGGTCATCCGCCTTACCACGCTCCTCGTTCCTCGGGGTGGGCCATGGTGCGGGAGCGCTCCGGGTTTGGCGCTCGCGGAGGGGTCGGGCAGGAATCTGCGCGTTCGTTCCGAAAGGCCACCTTGCTCCGCGACGCCTGCTTCGGATAGAACCATCGCTGCACGCGTCGAATGTGCGCCCGTGCGAAGAGCTCGAGCGGGTGCGCGAGGGTGGCTCTCCCGCGCCGTCATTTCGGGGACGGGGCCCTCCGGCGGATCCGGCGGAACGAAGGCACTCTAGGCAACGAGACGAAGACCCCATCGCGGAAGCGCTGGCGGAGGAACGATGGTCAATCCTCAGATGGTGATGTACGAGGAGGAGTTCAATCAGATCCAGAATGTCGTGGATCGCCTCGTCAAGGACGCCAATGCGAAGGTCGTTTTCATCGTTGACAAGAACGGACAGCTGATCGCTGCGAGCGGCGACGTGGACAATCTCGACACCACGTCGCTCGCGTCGCTGACGGCCGGCAACATCGCGGCCACCGGCGGGATGGCGAAGCTCCTCAAGGAGAACGAGTTCGCAACTCAGTTCCACGAGGGCGAGAAGGCGAACATCCACATCCAGCTCGTCGGCAACCGCGTCATCCTCGTGGTGATTTTCGACTCCAAGTCCAGCCTCGGCCTCGTGCGCTTGCGCGTCCGCCGAGCGAGCGAGGAGCTGAACAACATCTTCGAGGCGCTCTTGAAGAAGGTCGCGGATCCCGGCGCCGACTCTCCGTTCGCCGAGATCACCGACGAAGACATCGACAACCTCTTCAACGACTAGGAGCGCGCGCGATGAGCTTCATCAACTACATGGCGCGCGAGATCAACTGCAAGATCGTCTATTACGGCCCGGGTTTGTGCGGGAAGACGACGAACTTGCAGTACATCTACGAGCGCACGAACCCCGATGCGAAGGGGAAGATGATCTCGCTGGCGACCGAAACGGATCGCACGCTCTTCTTCGACTTCCTGCCGCTCGCGCTCGGCGAAATCCGCGGGTTCAAGACCCGATTTCACCTCTACACGGTGCCGGGCCAGGTCTTCTACGACGCGAGCCGCAAGCTCATCTTGAAGGGCGTTGACGGCGTCGTGTTCGTGGCCGACTCGCAGATCGATCGCATGGAGGCGAACGAGGAGTCCGTCGAGAACCTCAAGACGAACCTCGAGGAGCAGGGCTACAAGCTCGAGAAGATCCCGTACGTCATCCAGTACAACAAGCGTGACCTGCCCGAGGTCGCGAGCGTCGAGGAGCTTCGCGAGAAGCTCAACCCGATGAACGTGCCCGACTTCGAGGGCGTCGCTCGAACCGGCGTCGGCGTGTTCGACACGCTGAAGGCCGTCGCGAAGCTCGTGCTCACCGAGCTCCGCAAGGGCGGCCCCTAACCCATCGGTCTCACGACCTCACGCAACGCCTCGGTTTCTCGCATGCGCGAGGGGCCGAGGCGTTTGCGTTCCATGACGACAAAATGCCGAACGGCCGAAGGTCCCTCGTGGAGACGTCTTCGGCCGTTGGCTTTTCGGGCGAGAGCCCTGGGCTTACCCGCGCTGGTAGATCCGGTTGCGGCGACCCTTGTTCTTCGCCTTCAACTTCGCGCGGTAGCGCTTCGACTTGCTGCGGTTGGTCTTCCGAGGACCCTTCGAGAGCATCAGGAACATGAGCCGACTTCCTCGTCTTGTGCGGCGCGATGGACCGCCGCTCCTGTAGGGAGGGCGGGAAGGTAGGCCATGTCGGAGCGAAGTTCAAACGAGATCGCGAAGTTTTCTCGTACGGTCGAGGTCGTCTGCGGAAGACGGCCTTCGCGGTAGACTCGACGTCGATGCAGAAAGCGCCCACGCCGTCACGTCCCCGAAGGGCTCTGCCCAGGGCGATCACGTGGGTGCGTCTCGGCCTCGGCGGCGTCGTGGCGCTCGTGACGGTCTCGTGTGGCGCGAGCATCAACGCCGTCTACGAGGGCGACGTGCGGTTCGAGCACTGCATGGCGCTCGACATGGAGAAGCACGTCAAGCCCACGATCCGGAAGGCGTGCTGGGAAGAGTGGACGAAGTTCTACACGTTCGGACAGACGCGTGATCGCGTGGAGTACGCGAAGCTGCGCATGAAGCAGCTCAGCGGCGCGAGCGACTTCGAGGAGTCGGACCTCGGCGCGGAGGAGCCTCGCGTGGCCTCCGCGGTGCCGGAGCCGACGAGCGCGCTCGCGCCGCCGCCGATGATGCTCGCGGTGGACGCAGGCGCCCCGGGGCCCGGGGCGGACGCGTCCGCGGATGGAGCGGTGGATACGTCGACGGCGCCGCCCGGTTCGGCGTGCGCCACGTCGTGCGAATCGACGTGGAACGCGTGCAAGGCGGCCTGCACGACGGCGACGTGCGAGCGCGGATGCACGGGGCAGTACAAGCGCTGCATGCGCAAGTGCTACTGAGCAGGCGCGCGCTTTGGCAAAAAGACCCGGAATCTTGACGTTTTGCTCGGCGTATGGGTATCGGCAAACGAGATGACGCTGCCCGCATACGAGGACGGGGTGGCTCCCCATGAGGGGGGGCGGGGTGCAATCCGGGTGTTGAAGCCGCGCAGGGCCGCACCCGCGGACGCCGTGAGGCCGACGCGCGCCGAGGTGAACCTCGCGCACTTGCGGCACAACTACCGCGTCCTCGAGAAGATGCTCGGCGACGGGCAGACGAAGCCCGCGATCTGGGGCGTGCTCAAGGCCGACGCGTACGGGCACGGCTCGGCGGCGGTCGCGCGTACGCTCGAACGAGCCGGGATGCCGGGCCTGTGTGTGGCGCTGCTCGAAGAGGCGATCGAGCTGCGGGACGCGGGGATCCGCGTGCCGATCCTCGTGATGGGCGGCTACTACGGGCCGCGACGCGAGGGCCTGGAGGAGATCCTCGCGCGGGATCTCGTGCCGGTCGTCTACGACGCCGGGCAGATCGAACGCATCGCGACGCTCGCGCGCTACGAGAACGAGGGGCGTCCGGTGCGCGTGCACCTGAAGGTGGACACGGGCATGGGTCGGCTCGGCGTGACGATGTCGGAGCTCGACGATGTGCTCGACGCGTTCGACGGTCGGCCGGAAGTGCAGCTCGACGGGCTGATGACGCACCTCGCCTGCGCAGACGGCGACGATCTCGAGCCGACGAAGGAGCAGCTCGCGCGGTTCGCGGAGGCGCGAGCGCGCGTGCGGGCGCGCGGGTTCTCGCCGCGGGTCGTGCACGCGGCGAACAGCGCGGGCGCGATGCGGCTCGCGGAGGCGCGTTTCGATGCGGTGCGGCCGGGGATCGCGCTCTTCGGTGTGCAGCCGATGCGTGGACTCGCGCCGGAGCTCAAGACCGTGATCCGGGTGCGAACGGAGATCGTCGCGCTGCGGACGGTCGAGGCGGGTGAGGCGATCGGTTACGGGTACACGTGGCGAGCGCCGCGGCGGAGCGTGATCGCGACGGTGCCGATGGGCTACGCGGATGGCCTCGATCGGAAGCTTTCGAATCGCGGGCACGCGCTCGTGCGCGGGCGGCGCGTGCCGATGGTCGGGACGATGTCGATGGATCTGACGATGCTCGACGTGACGGAGATCCCGGGCGCGCGCGTCGGCGATGAGGCGGTGTTCCTCGGGCAGCAAGAGGGCGCGCTCGGGCGTGACGTCATCACGGCGGAGGAGATCGCCGAGACGACGGGCACGATCCCGTGGGAGGTGCTGACGAGCATCTCGCGGCGCGTCCCGCGGTTTTATCGCGAGCCCTGACGATCGAGAGCGCGTGGCCCGGTCCTGCTAGGATCGGGTGTGATGGACTCTCACGCGCTTCGTTCGACTCGGGGGATCGTGGCCTCGTTCGTGCTCTTCGGCGCGTGGGGAGTCGCGTCGGCGCTCGGCGGGTGTGGGACGAGTGAGGATCCTCTGCCGTCACGTCCGCCGCGGCCCGTGGCGGATGCGGGCGGTGAAGGCGGCTTCGATGCAGGCGGCGGAGGCGGGCCTCCGGCACCCGACGCGGGCGGGTACTGCGGCAACGAGGTGCATCAGGCGATCGTCGATGCGCCGAACCTCTACTTCGTGCTCGACGCTTCGGGGAGCATGAACGAGTCCGCGCCCGGAGGGACGCGCTACGACGCGGTGCGGGCCGCAGTCGTGAATCTCGTGCGCAAGCTCGGGCCGCTCGTGAAGGTGGGCGCGGCGATCCTGCCGGCGCACGGTTCGAATCAGGATCAGTGCGCGGCGGGCAAGCAGGTCTTTCCGGTGATGCAGGGCGATCCGATCACGGGCGAAGACGGGCCCACGACCACGGGGATCCGCTTGGCGACGGCGACGAACCCGGTCGGAGGGACGCCGATCTCGCCGACGCTCGAAGCGCTCACGCCGACGCTGCTCGGGCTCGAAGGCAAGACGTACGTGATCCTCGCGACCGACGGTGGCCCGAACTGCAACGAATCGGCAGCGTGCGGGAGCGAGGACTGCCAGCCGAATCAGGAGGGCGACGAGGCATGTTTGTCCACGGGGACGAACTGCTGCGCGCCCGGACAACTTTGGGGTCCAACGTTTTGCGTGGACGAACCCGCGTCGGTGGCCGCGATCGAGGCTCTTCGTGCCGGAGGGCTCGAGGTGTTCGTCGTCGGGATCCCGGGCAGCGAGGCGTACGCGGGCGTGCTCGACGCGATGGCGATCGCGGGCGGATCGCCGAAGGACATGGCGCCGTTCTACTACCCGGTGAGCGAGCTCGGGTCGCTCGGCGGGGTGCTCGCGGAGATCGCGGCGGTCGCGGTGACGTGCGAGTTCGCGATCGTGGATCCGCCGGACGAGGAGGGCATGACGAACGTGTACCTGGACGATGAGGTCTTGCCGTACAACGATCCCGATGGCTGGATCTGGAAGCCGCCGTCGAGCGTGCGGTTGCTCGGCAAGGCTTGCGAGCGGCTGCAGGGCGGGCAGGTGAAGCAGGTGCAGATCGTGAGCGGTTGCCCGACGGAAATGCCGAAGTGAGCGAGCGTCTAGAGGTGTCGGTGGCGCGCGTCGAGCGCGGGTTGGAGGACGCGGAGGAGCTCGCGGCGATCGCGCGCGCGGCGTTCTCGGGGCCGTCGTTCTCACCGGTGGACGAGCTCGAACGGCCCTGGGCGCGCGTGTGGGTCGCGCGGGGCGGCGTGACGGGCGAGGCGCCGCGCGCGCTCGGCTTCCTCGTCGCGTGGCATGTCGTCGACGAGCTTCACGTGCTCAACGTGGCGACGTCGCCGGAGGTCCGGCGGCGCGGGATCGGCGCGGTGCTCGTGGAGACGGCGCTCGCGTTCGCGGCCGAGAACGGCGTGCGGCTCGTGTTGCTCGAGGTGCGTCGCTCGAACGAGCCTGCGATCCGGCTCTACGAGAAGTTCGGGTTCGTCGTGTCGGGGGTGCGCGAGAAGTACTACGCGGACAACGACGAGGACGCGCTGGAGATGCAGCGCGTCCTCGACTGACGCCTCACCGTCGGAACGGGTTCGGGAACCGCTCCTTGGGCTTGTCGACGTAGTTGCCGCCGCCGACGGCGGCGATGCGCGTGCCCGAGATCCGGAGCGGGTTCAGGAGCAGCGGCCGGAGCAGCGCCTTGGCCTTCTCGTCGAGCGGCTGCAGGAATGCTTCGACCTTCTTCGCCGCGTCCGAGAGCTGCTCGCTCAGGTTGATCATGTCGTTCGACGTGGGCGGCGTCGGGATGTCCTGCATGACCCGGCGCAGCTCCGTGAGGCTGTCGAGGTACTTCTGCAGCGGCGTGTCCGTGATCGGCTGACCCGGGCGCGTGTTCTCGGGCGGCACGCCGAACGAGATCAGGCCCGCGAACGAGGGCGGCACGGTGCTCGGGCGCTCGCCCATCTTCGTCACGTCGACGTTCGTGGTGATGCGCAGGCCGCCGGTCTTCTGCGAGAACTGCTGCTGGAGCTTCGTGTTGAACATCTTGTTCAACTCGTCCTTGTTCACGCTCGGACCGTCGCCCTTCTTGTACTTCTTCCACTGCGTGTGGTCCTCGACCGCGCGCAGGATCTGCAGGTACGGGTAGGGCGTGTTGAGCAGGATGTTGTAGAGGTCGAGCGCCTCTTTCACGGTCGACGGCGGGGCGATCGTGATGTCGGCGAGGAAGTCGCTCCACTGCTCGATGTAGCGCTGGTCGTAGTCCTCGGAGAGGCGCTTCAGGTTCGTCGGGATCTTGTCGACCGCCTCGTCGGGACCGAGCGGCGCCACCCATTGCTCGCTGAGCAGGAGCGCCTCGGCGTTCGCGACGTTGAGGACCACGATGTAGTGGCCCTTGTCGGTGTACGGGCCCTCGACCTCTTTGTAACGTTTGTCCTTCTGGTACCGGCCGCTCTGGATGAACTTCGTCGCGTTCGGGCGATCGACGAAGAGGTCGGCGAGGCTGAGCGGCGGGTACTTGCGGTTCTCTTTGCGATCGTCGCCGGCCTCGTCGTACCGCTCGTCGTTCAGGCTGTTGACGAAGAGCTCGTAGTAGCGGTCCTGGACCGGGACGGACTGGAGCGTCTTGCGGACGTTCTCGACGAGGGTCTTGTCCGCGGGCAGCGGGAGGACCTTCTTGTCTTTGACGAGCTCGAGGTAGTACCGCACGTGCTTGGCGAGCCGCTCCTTCAGCTCGTACTCCGGCATCGTGCTGTTCGTGGCCTTCAGGAGTTCGGCCCAGAGGCCCGTGAGGCGGCCCGTCTCCCAGTCGACGTCGAGGTTCGCGACGTCGCTCATCATGAGGTACGTCTTCAGATCCGTACGCTCGCGTAGGTACTGCTTGCCCTTCGCGTTCTTGAGCCGATCTTCGAGCTTCGTCTTGCAGGGCAGCACGAAGCCGGTCTGCAGGAGCGCGACGTACGCGGTGACGGCGGGGCGGTAGATCTCCTCGCCGCGGTACATGCCCCAGCCGTAGCTGAGGGGAAGGTTGGCGCGGAAGTCGTCGAGCTCCTTCAGGCGCGCAAAGACGGGGTCGAGCTGATCGAGCTTCGGGCCCGGCTCGCCTTCGCCCCAGTTGATCTTCATCGCGTTCTCCACGCGCTCCTGCGTGGTGAACATGAGCTCGCGGTTCTGGGCGAAGGAGCGGATGCTCGGGATCGAGAGGATCAGGCCGAGCGTGAAGGCCGCAGCGCTGACCGCGATGCGCATGATCTTCTGCCGCTTGATCTCGGCCGCGCTGCGCGACGCGACGTCGCCGTCGGGGAAGACGACGTTCATGAAGACGTCGTGCAGGAAGTAGCTCTTCGACTCGGTGACCTGCTGCGCCGCGGTCTCCGGCGGGCGGATGCCCATCGCGTGACCCATGCGCGCGAGCACGCGATCGAGCGGGCGACCTTCCTGCGTGCCGCTCGTGAAGTAGAAGCCGCGGAAGAGCGGCGTGCCCTGGAAGGCGTTGACCGCGAAGATGGTCTGCACGAGCTCGGTGAGGTTGCGCTTGATGCCCGCGAACTCGAGCGGGAACTGGTAGATGCGCTCGCGCGCCTCGCGGTTTCGCTCCTGCGCGAGGCGCTTCAGCGAGCGGGCGTGGATCTTCTGGACGAGCGTGTCGAACTCGCGCTCGAAGACCTGCTGCGGGTTCGACTTGTCCTCGGTGAGCTTGACCGTGGCGCCCCACGCCTGCGCGCGGTCGCTCTTGCGGATGTCGCCGAAGAACTCGATGAAGCCGGCGATGAGGTCGCACTTCGTGAAGAGCACGTAGACGGGCACGACCATCTGGAGCTGGGTCATGACCTCGTCGATGCGCGCGCGTAGCTTCTTGCCGGTCGACTCGATCTGCTGCTCGGAGGCGTCGATGAGCTCCGCGATGCTGATGGCCACGAGCACGCCGTTGATCGGCTTGCGGCTGCGGTACTTCTTCAGCATCTGGAGGAACGAGATCCACTCGTCGTGGTCGTCGCCCTCGGTCGTGTAGCGACCCGCGGTGTCGAGCAGGATCGCTTCGTTCGTGAACCACCAGTCGCAGTTGCGCGTGCCGCCGACGCCGCGGACGCCGCCGCCGCGCGGATCGGCGAACGGGAAGACGAGACCGGAGTGCTTCAGCGCGGTCGTCTTGCCGGCGCCCGGAGGGCCGATGATCACGTACCAGGGCAGCGAGTAGAGCGCGGCGGCCCCGCCCTTCTTGTTCTTGCCGAGCTTCGAGGTCTTGAGGGCGGTGATGCCGCCCTGGACCTGCTTCTGGAGCTCCTGGATCTCGGCGCGACGCTCGGGCCGCGCGTTGAGCGCCTGCTGCGCGCCTTGCTGCGCGATGGCGCGCTCGAGCGCGGAGGCAGCGCGGCTCGCGCGGATCCGGCTCCAGAGGAGCCGCACGACCGAAGCGAGCACGATGAGCACCGTGCCGACGATCGCGAGCCAGAGCGGCAGCTTGAGGATGTACCAGAGCGCCCAGACGATCAGCGCGAGGAGCGCAGAGAGAACCCACCACACGGTGGAGCGACATTATCACGAGGCGCCTCCCTCGCTCCGCATCCTTCGGATCGAGGCAGTTTTCGCAGGAAGACGCGTGTTCAGGAGTAGTCGTCGGGCTCGAGGTGCGCGTCGGCTTCCATGCCCGCGGCCATGCGGCGGGCGCGGATGGTCTCGACGATGATCTCGACGACTTCCAGGTGCGTCGACGGGGCGTGGTACTCCGCGTCGGAGACGGGCGGAAGCAAGGCGAGGCGCTCGGCGACGGCCGCTCGGTCGTCTTCATCGAGTTCGAGGAGCGCAGGGCCGAGGTCATCCGTGGGATCGGGGACGACCACTTCCTCCGGTGCCTTCTCGCTCTCCGCGGCCGCCTCCGTGCCCTCGTCCTCGTCGTCCTCGTCGTCCTCGTCTTCGTCCTTGCGCTCGCGGATCGGAGACGCGTCACGCGGTGGCGTGGGGGGTAGATCGAGCGCGCGCGTGGCGAGCTCGATCGGGCGGAGGATCAGGTAGACGGGCTCGAGCTCGACGCGCCACGAGCGCGGATCGTGCTCGTCTTCGAGGCGCCAGAAGCCGTGGAATTTGCGGCGCGCGATCTCGCCGAGGTAGGCGCCGATCGCCTGCGCGAGGAGCGGCCGCGCCTCCTTGCGATCACGCGTCTCTTCGCGCGCCTTCTCGACGTAATGATCGAGCACGGGCAACGTCTCGGGCTCGAAGTCGAGCTTGAAGCCGACGGCTCGCTCGACGAATCGCACGCACGAGTCCACGAGGTCCTGCACTGCGCGCGGCGGCGGCTTGATGGGCGTGCTCGAACGTTCGCTCGCGCTCTCGGCCCCCGCCGATGGGATCGCGTGACCGTTGGTTTTGCCGTTGCTTTTCCCGTTCGTCCCTGTCACGCGAGCCTTCCTTCCACCTCTTCGGCGTGAAATCCACGAGCGCTCGTTTCACGCTCGCGAAGCGCGAGAACACGCTGAAACTTGGTGTTCGTTCTCTAACGAAGGGCAACGTTTTTAGCGACGAAACCCTTTGAAAAACGCTGATCCGAACGAAAATTTTTTTGTGCGAAAATACTACCGTAACGGTAGGTGCCTCATGCTACCCTCCGGTCCTCACGCACATGCGGATTGGAGTCTTCAGCGACACGCATGCCAACTACGAGGCGCTCAGTGCTGTGCTGGAGGCGTACCGGCGCGAGCGCATCGACGTCTACTACTGTCTGGGCGACACGGTAGGCTATGGCGGATCCCCGAACGAGTGCGCCGATCTGGTCCGGAAGATCGCCAAGAAAACGATCCTCGGGAATCACGACGCGGCCGTCGCCGGACGAATGGATTACTCGTATTACTACGAGGCCGCTCGTCAGGCACTCGACACCCACGCGTCGATGCTCTCGGCCGAGAACGCCGCCTGGCTCAAGAACCTGCCGTACCAGGAGAAGTTGACGGACATCGGCGTCGACCTCTGCCACGGCTCACCGGTTCGCCTCGAGGAGTTCGAGTACATCTTCGCCCCGGAGCAAGCACGCGAGTGCCTGCCGATGTACGCCGAGCTCGGGCATCTGACCCTCATCGGGCACTCACACCTCTGCAAGGTCTTCGCGCTGACGCCGACGACCGTGGAAGAGCTGCCCGCAGTCGACTTCACACTCGACCCAAACAGGAAGTACATCGTGAGCGTCGGATCGGTCGGCCAGCCGCGCGACTACGACAACCGCGCGAGCTACACGATCTACGATAGCGACGCGAAACGCTTCGAGTTCAAACGAGTCGAGTACGACATCGAGACCGCCGCAGAGAAAGTGCTGCGGGCGAAGCTCGAGCGAAACTTCGCGCACAGGTTGTACATCGGCGTTTGAAAAACGCCGATGTACCGGTAGGGGGCTCCGGTCGGCTCGCGAAGCGAGCCTTCCTCTGCCCCCTACACCCCCGCGGGTTCGAACTGGGGCGTTGGCTCTGCCCCCCACACCCCCTGCGTGGTTCGAGCTGAGGCGTTGGTTCTCCGCGGGGTTGGTTGAAGCGTTGTTCGCCGATCAGCGGCGGCGGGCGCGGGCGCGCACGACGAGCGTGATCGAGTCGCGGGTCGGGGGCGATCGGTCGAAGTCGCCCCACTCGTCGAGGATCTCGAAGCCGTTGTAGTGCAGGAGCGCTTCGAGTTCGCGCGGGTGGAACTGCCGGTGCGCGAGTGGCGTCATCCAGGAGTCTTCGCCCGAGACCGGCGAGAACTCCATCGCGACGAACAGGATCTGGCGGAGCTTGTCGTAGTCGAAGCGCTCCGTGTACCGGACGGACATGCCCTTGCCGTCGGGCGTCGGGTAGTTGAAGCGCGGCGTCGCATACGCGCGGCCAGGATCCCGCGCGAGCTCTTCGGGCTCGGGGATCGAGACGTCGAAGACGAGCTCGCCGCGCGGCGCGAGGTGCTCGCGTACGCGCGCGAGGAAGCGCTCGACGTCGACCCGCGTGTAGAGGTGCAGGAAGGCGTTGAAGGGGCAAAAGACGAGCGGGAAACGCCGGCCGAGCCGGACCGCGCGCATGTCGCCGCGCTTCAAGGTCACGCGCGACCGGACGTCCAGAGGCTCGTCGCGAAGGCGGGCGCGCAGGTCCGCGAGCATCTCGCCGGAGAGGTCGACGCCCGTGACGTCGAGGCCGAGGCGCGCGATCGGGAGCGTGATGCGGCCGTTGCCGCAGCCGTACTCGAGCACGGGGCCGCCGTGCTCCGCGGCGTAGTCCGCGTAGAAACGGACGTCGTCGAGCCGCGAGCGGTACGTCTTCGTGTAGTAGGCGGGGTCTTCGTAATGAGCCGAGGTGCCAGCCTCGAGCTCGAGATCACGCCGGGCACGCGGGCGCGTGCGCGCAGAGCGTTTGCTCGGGGGAGAAGACATGTCCGGGGTTGCCCGGCGACGCGATCAGCGGTCGAGGGCGTGCTGGTGGCGGAGCCACTCGTACACGACTTCCGAGGAGTTCCGGTGGAAGTGCACCTTGCCAGCCGCGATCTCGCGCAAGCTCGTCACAGCGGGCTTGTTCCTCGTCTTCAGCAGAGGCTCGGCGCCCTTCATGAGCTGCCGGGTGCGGTTCGAGGCCAGGACGACGAGGGCGAAGCGGTTCTCTTCACGCTCGAGACAATCTTCGACGGTGACGCGTGCCATAGGTGGGACTCGGGAGGTTAGCCGTCCTCGGGCAAAGGCGCAACTTGCGTTCCTGAACGGCCATCCGTCAGGAACGTCTGGATCACGCCTCGACGACGGTGCCGATGTTTTCGCCTTTGCAGACGCGCAGGATGTTCCCGCGCGTCGTCAACTTGAAGACGCGGATGGGGAGCTTGTTCTCGCGGCAAAGCGTGACGGCGGTCGAGTCCATCACGCCGATGCGGTCGACGAGGAAGCGGTCGTACGAGAGCTTCGTGAACATCTGCGCGTCCTCGTGGCGCGCCGGATCGCGGTCGTAGATGCCTTCGACCTTCGTGGCCTTGAAGAGCGCCTGCGCCTGGATCTCCATGGCCCGGAGCGCCGCCGCGGTGTCCGTCGAGAAGAACGGGTTGCCCGTGCCGGCCGCGAAGATGACGACGCTGCCCTTCTCCAGGTGTCGCATGGCGCGGCGACGGATGTACGGCTCGGCGACCTGGCGGATCTCGATCGCCGTCATCACGCGCGTCGGGACGCCGTGTTTTTCGAGCGCGTCCTGGAGCGCGAGCGAGTTGATGACCGTCGCGAGCATGCCCATGTAGTCGCTCTGGGAGCGATCCATGCCGGCGCTCGCGCCCTTCAGGCCGCGGAAGATGTTGCCGCCGCCGACGACGATGCCGATCTGTACGCCGAGCGAGGAGAGCTCCGCGATCTCGGCGGCGACGCGCTGGAGCGTGTCGGGGTGGATGCCGAAGTTGCCTTCGCCGCACAGAGCCTCGCCGCTGATCTTGAGGACGATACGGCGGTACTTGAGGCCAGGGGCCGGGCTCGGCGGAGGAGGAAGGGTCGAGTCGTCGCGGTCTTTGCGGGTCGCGTCGCGGGTCACGCGCGTCTCGTAGCCCCGGTTCGCCTCGTCCGCAACGCGTCGTTCGGCAAAAGGCCGGAGAAGCGGCAAGGTGCCGCGCGATGAGCTCGCAGAACCGCCCCCCAATCGCATCGAAGAAGTGCTAGACCGGCCGCTCGATGCTGGTGAGGCGCGCGCAATCGTCCCTGTTCGTCGCGGCAATCGTCGTGCTCTCCGCGGGCTGCAACGACAAGGCCGTGGCGCCACCCGCGCCGGACGCCGGAGCGCCCGCGGCAGGGCTCTCGCAAGAACAAGCCGCGCGGACACTCGCGAAGGTCGGCGAGCGGGTGATCACGCTCGGCGACTTCGCCGCGACGCTCGAGCGGATGGATCAGTTCGACAGGCTCCGCTACCAGACGAAGGAGCGTCGAAAAGAGCTGCTCGACGAGATCATCGACGTGGAGCTGCTCGCAGCCGAGGCGAAGCGCCGCGGGCTCGACAAGCAGCCCGAGACGGAAGAGGCGATCCGGCAGATCCTGCGCGACGCGATCCTCGCCGACGCGCGCAAAGGCCTGCCCGCGCCAGGCGAGATCCCCCCGGCCGAGGTGCGCGCGTACTACGAGGCGCACGCGGAGGAGTTCCGCGAGCCGGAGCGGCGACGCGTGGCGGCGATCGTGCTGTCCGACAAGAAGACGGCAGAGCGCGTGCTGAAGGACGCGACGAAGATCAAGACTGCGGCCGAGTGGGGCGAGCTTTTCTACAAGCACTCGGCGACGGCGCCGAAGGCGAAGGATCCGAATGCGTCGCTCGATCTCGCGGGGGATCTCGGCGTGGTCGGCGCGCCCGACGATCCGCGCGGCAAGAACCCGAAGATCCCCGAGTCGATCCGCGCGGCGGTGTTCAAGATCGGCAGCGTGGGGTCCGTGCTCGACGAGATCGTGGAGGCGGACGGTCGGTTTTACGTGGTGCGGATGAACGGCATCACCGCGGCGCACAACCGGACGCTCCAGGAGGCGGATCGATCGATCCGCGTAAAACTCCTGCAGCAGAAGATGCAGGAGCGCGAGAAGGCGCTCGAAGCGGAGCTGCGGAAGAAGTTCGCCGTGGAGATCGACGACGCGGCGCTCGCGAAGGTGAAGTTGCCCGAAGGCGTGAAACCCTTCGAAGGCAAGGATCCGGGGCCGTGGGTGCTGCCCGGATACACGCCGCCCGGGCAAGAGGCGACGGACGGCGGCGCAGGCGACGCCGGATCGCAATAGGGTTCGGAAGGACGAACCTCAGCGCAGGCGGCGTCGCGGCAGATCGTGCGCGACGCGGAAGCCGAGGTGCGTCGCGCGGGTGAGCGCGAAGAAGCGCGTGCGCGCGGCGCTGCGGGTGTACTCGTGCGTCGTGGACCAGCCGCCCGAGCGGATGACGCGCCACTCGGAGGCGTCGCGCACCGCGCCAGGGACGGGCTCGGGTTCGGCGCTCGTCTCGGACCACGTGCGCTCGCCGTGTACGTCGCCGACCCACTCGCGCACGCCGCCGGCCATGTCGCGCACGCCGTACGGAGATTCGTCGAGCGGGAAGGTGCCGACGGGCTCGGGCTGCGGGAGGTAAGGGCGCGAGGCGCGCATGAGGCAGAAGGTGGGGTCGAAGGGATCACCCCAGGGATGGATGCGGCCGTCGGTGCCGCGCGCGGCTTTCTCCCATTCGAGCTCCGTGGGCAAACGGATCTCGAAGCCCTCGTGCTCGGTGTGGAACGCGCAGTAAGCGGCGGCGTCGAACCAGTCGACGAGCAGGACGGGCACGTCGAGCAGGTGCCCTTCTTCGTAGGGGAACTGCCTGCGCGCGTCGCCTTCGATGAGCCCGGGGACGGGCTCCCACTGGCCGTGCTCGCCGCGGCGCACGACGTAACCTTCGGTGCCGCGGAAGTCGCGCGGGGCGCGCATGAGCGCGAGCGCGTGGGAGCGATCCTCGATGCGGTCGAGGAAGTCGCAGTACTGTCGGAACGTGACGGGGAAGCGCGAGATCGCGAAGTCGGCGACGACGGGCTCGGCGCGGGCGAGCGCGTCGGGCGCGTCGTCGTCGCCGCCCGCGATGAACGAGCCGCCGGGGATGTAGACGAAGCCCTCGCCGATCTCTTCCTCCGTGTAGAGGTTGATCATGGCCTCGTGGCGCTCGCCGCGGCGGAGCAGGACGGGATAACGCACGTCGCGAAAGCCGGGGCGGCGAAGCACGAGCAGGTAGCTGCCCGGCGAGAGGCGGACCTCGGCGACGGGCGTGCGGCCGAGATCGCGCTCTTCGCTCGGGACGAGGACACGATCTTTTTCGACGTAGCGATACGCGAGCACGCGCGCGCCGGGCGGGTTCGTCTCGATCGCGAGACACGCGTCGGAGCGGAGGAGCGCGGCGTAGCTGCCGACGTCGAACTCGGAGACGAGGGCTTCGTAGTAGATGCGGCTCGCGTGGCGGCGCTCGGCGTCGGCGGCGAGGGCGCGGGCCCAGTAGAGATCGGCGAGGCCCGAGCGCGCCTCTTCGAGCTCGGGGTCGTATGCGAGCGCCTTCGTGTAGAGGTCGATCGCCTCGGCCATCGCGCGCGCTTGCTCGCGCTCGACGGCGGCGGCGCGATCTTCGAGGGCCCACGCGGGGCGCTTGCGATCGATGGGATCGTAGCTCTTCACGTCGGCGCGAAGGCGTCGCGCCTCGGCGTCGAGCTGCGCGCGTTCGAGGCGCAGGGCCTTGTCGCGCTGGGCCGGCTCGCGCGCGAGCTCGCAGAGGGATCGCGCCTCGGCGCGTCGACGATCTCGTTCCTTCGCGCCTTCGAGGAACGCCTCGGCGCCGCCTGCGACGGCCGCGGCGCACGTGGGCCGCTTCGCCGGATCCTTCGAGAGCATGGCGAGGCAGAGGTCTTCGAGCACGAGCGGGCAGCTCGGCGCGACGGCGCGCGGCGGCCTCGGATCGCGCGTCTGCGTCGCGAGGATCACGCCGAGCACGGTGGGCGCGTCGAACGGGTGTTCGCCCGTGAGCATCTCGTAGAGCACGACGCCGAGCGCGAAGATGTCGGCGCGGTGATCGATCTTCGCGCGCTCGCCGCGGATCTGCTCGGGGGCGATGTAGCCCGGGGTCCCGGACAAACCGCTCGGATACCCGCCTTCGCCGCGGATGAAGAAGGGATCGTCGTCGGGGAGCGAGAGCGGCGAGGTGGGCTCGATGCCCGTGAGCATGCGCGCGTTGCCCCAGTCGCTCAGGTACACCTCGCCCTCGTCGCCGAGCAGGATGTTCTCCGGCTTGATGTCGCGATGCACGACGCCGCGCCGGTGCGCGTAGGCGAGCGCGCGCGAGATCTGGACGAACGCGGAGACGAGGCGCGCGAGCGGCCACTTCGGGTGGACCAGGGGCTCGGTGATCACGTCGTGCAGGCTCTGCTGCTTGACGATGCGCATCGTGTAGAAGGGCCGGCCGTCGGGAAGGCGGCCGACGTCGTACACGGGGACGATGTTGGGATGCTCGAGCTGCGCGGCGACGCGCGCCTCGTGGAGGAAGAGGTCGGTGCTGTCGTGCGGGTCGTCGCTGTCGTCCTTGCGTGTCTTCAGCGCGACGAGGCGGCTCGCGGCGCGGTCCTCGGCGGCGTAGACGACGCCCGTGCCGCCGCTGCCGAGGCGCTCGACGATGCGGTAGCGCGCGCCTCCGTCGGGGAGCGCGGGCGCGAAGAGCTCCGTCTCCTCGAACGAGGGTGCATCGCCTTTGGCGTTCGGCAGGGCCGACGCGCCGGCCTCGCAGGTCGGGGCGGGCTTCATGGGTTGTGTGCCCGAGGCGAGCGCGGCCCCCCTCTTCATTTCTTCCGTCGCTCTTCTCGTCACCGCGCAGGCGCGGGCTCGCTCGGGCCAGGAAATCGTACTTGGTGGCCCGCCCAGCGCAACGCCCGTTCGGTCGCCGGGCGGCGGGGGGAGGCGGCGCGCGCGCGCCCATGGTAGGGGCTCCGCGCGATGTCCGAACAACAGAGCTCCCGCGCGAAAGACGCGATCGAACGACTCGACGACATGAACCGCCGCGCCCTCGAGGGGGGCGGCGCGCCCCGAATCGCAAAGCAACACGAGGCTGGCAAGCTCACCGCGCGCGAGCGCGTCGAGCTCTTGCTCGACCCTGGCTCCTTCGTCGAGATCGACCGGTTCGTCGTGCACCGTTGCAACGACTTCGACATGGACAAGACGAAGATCCTCGGCGACGGCGTGGTGACCGGCTGGGGGCTCGTCGACGGCCGCAAGGTCTGCGTGTTCGCGCAGGACTTCACGGTGATCGGGGGATCGCTCTCGGGGGCTTACGCGCAGAAGATCTGCAAGGTGATGGATCTCGCGATGAAGATCGGAGCGCCCGTGATCGGGCTCAACGACTCCGGCGGCGCGCGGATCCAGGAGGGCGTCGAGTCGCTCGCGGGTTACGCGGACATCTTCCTGCGCAACACCTTGGCGAGCGGTGTCGTGCCGCAGATCAGCGCCATCATGGGCCCGTGCGCGGGCGGCGCCGTGTACTCGCCGGCGATCACGGACTTCATCGTGATGGTCGAGGGGACGAGTTACATGTTCATCACGGGCCCCGAGGTCATCAAGACGGTGACGAACGAGGACGTGACCAAGGAGGACCTCGGCGGCGCCTCGACGCATGCGGCGAAGAGCGGCGTCTGCCACTTGACGGCGCCCGACGATCGCGCCGCGCTCGCGCGTGTGCGTGAGCTCCTCTCCTTTTTGCCCTCCAACAATACCGAGGATCCGCCGCGCCGGCCCTCGACCGATCCCACGGATCGCGAAGTGCCGGAGCTCGACGGCATGGTGCCGAGCGAATCTTCGAAGCCGTACGACATCAAGAACGTGGTCCGCGCGGTCGTCGACGACGGCTACCTCTACGAGGTGCACGAGCGGTATGCGCAGAACATCGTGTGCGGGTTCGCGCGTGTCGGCGGCCGGACCGTCGGCGTCGTGGCGAACCAGCCGAACGTGCTCGCGGGCTGCCTCGACATCCGCGCGAGCATCAAGGGCGCGCGCTTCGTGCGGTTCTGCGACTGCTTCAACATCCCGCTCGTCACGTTCGTCGACGTGCCCGGCTTCTTGCCCGGCACCGATCAGGAGTACGGCGGCATCATCACGCACGGCGCGAAGCTGCTCTACGCGTTCGCCGAGGCGACGGTCCCGAAGATCACGGTGATCACGCGCAAGGCCTACGGCGGCGCGTACGACGTGATGGCCTCGAAGCACATCCGCGCGGACTACAACCTCGCCTTCCCGACGGCCGAGATCGCGGTCATGGGGCCCGACGGCGCGGTCAACATCGTCTACCGCAAGGAGATCCAGTCGGCTTCGGATCCGGCGGCGGCGCGCGCGCGGTTCGTCGAGGAGTACAAGGCGAAGTTCGCGAATCCCTACAAGGCCGCGGAGCTCGGCTTCATCGACGAGGTGATCCACCCGAGGATGCTCCGCATTCGCCTCGATCGCGCGCTCGAGCTTCTGCGCGACAAGCGCGACAAGAACCCGCCGAAGAAACACGGCAACATTCCGCTCTAGGCAGTCCCGAGGGGGACGCCTCGCGTCCCCCTCTCGTCCGGGCAAAGCCCGGCCGATTCACCCCCTGGAGCGAGCTCGCTTCGCGATCTCGTTGCCTTGCCGATACGGCCCGTGTACGGACGCGTTTGTCCTCGGCCTCTCGTCCCTTTTTCGAGGCCGAGGTCGCACATCCTTGGAGGTTTCCCATGAAGTGGACGTTCGCGGCGGTGTTCGTGTCGCTCGGGGCGCTCGTGGCTTGCAGCAGCGGCGGTAGCAGCGGCAGCGGCGGTGGTGGCGGCGAGGGCGGTGACGACTGGGGCGGCAACGGCGGCAACGGCGGCGGCAAGACGACGTCGGCGGCCTCGGCCGCGGGCGGCTCGGGCGGCATGGGCGGCATGGGCGCGAGCAGCAGCAGCAGCGGCCAGGGCGGCGGCAACCCGGCCTGCGACACGGCGGGCGCGAGCTGCCAGGCCTGCCAGACCTGCACGCAGATGGGCGGCGGGTGTCAGACCGAGATCATGGCCTGCACGAGCAACCAAGCTTGCGCGACGCTCGCGCAGTGTCTCCAGGGCTGCGCGGACGCCGCGTGCCAGCAGACCTGCGCGCAGATGAACCAGGCGGGCCTCGAGGCCTACAACGCCGTCGCCATTTGCCTCATCTGCGACAACTGCCCGAGCGCCTGCGCGCAGCAGGCGGCGATGTGCCCTCCGTGACCTGAACGCCGGTAAGTTCGGACGAACAATGTCCATGTAGGGCGATGTCGCCCTTTCGCGGGGAACCGCCCCGAAGTACGCTGATCCGTTGCACTCATGGCGCAACGGAACGGCATTTTCGGGGCGGCGCTCGTGTTCCTCCTGGCCTGCTCGGCCGGTGACGAAGCAGGGGGATCTTCCGGAGAATTTCAGGGCGCCGGGGGCATGGGGACCGCGGTCGGCAGCACCGTCGGCAGCGGCACCGGCAGCGGAGGCGAGGGCGGCGCGGGCGGCGACGCTTCGACCATGCCCACCGGGAGCTGCGACGATCTCGCCTCGTGCGGCGATTACAGCCGCGGCTGCACGGGCTGCGCGGTGAAGGGCCCGTGCGCTCCGGCTTACGAGGGCTGCTTCGGCGACAAATCCTGTGTCGAATTCAACATGTGCATGGCCGGCTGCGAGAGCGACGTCGCCTGCCAGAACGGGTGCGCCATGGGAAACCCGCTCGGCGCCGAGCGGTACAACGCGCTCGTGACCTGCATCCTCTGCGAGTCCTGCCCCATCTCGTGCGCCGATACCGCGAGCATCTGCCCCTAGCAGCGCGGCTGAAACCTTCCTCTTTTCCTGCACTTCCTCGGTTCGGCCGGGCCGACCCCAGCGCGGCGCTCGGTCGCGCCGGCGGGGGCGCCGGCGAAGCGCGGGTCCGTCGCGAAGGACGATCCCTGAACGAAAGGCGAGCCAATCGGCTTCATGGCCCGGGCTTGTCGTGGTAACCCTTCGCTCGCGGCGCGGTAAGGGCGCTCCAGTGGCATGGGTAAGAATCTCCTCGTCATCAACGTCGACATCCGCGAGACGCGCGTCGCCCTCATCGAAAACGGGATCATCGCCGAGCTGCACATCGAGCGAGATGCGCAGAAGGGGACCCTCGGGAACATCTACCTCGGCAGGGTCAGTCGTGTTCTTCCGGGCATGCAGGCCGCGTTCATCGACATCGGTCTCGAACGCGCGGCCTTCCTGCACGTCGAGGACCTGATCCGTCCGGACGATTTCGACGCGTACCTCGCAGGCCGTCACACGCACGGCACGGCGCACGAAGAAGAAGAACGGCCGGCGCACGTCGCGCCCGAGATCACGGCGCACGTCGTCCCGGAAGAGCCAGCACGCAGCGAGCGTGACGTGTCGATCTCGCTGCCGACCGCGCTCGACGTGATGGCCGAGCCGAGCGGCGAAGAGGTCTACGAAGAGGCCGAGGAAGAGCAGGCCGCCGAGGCGCAAAGCGTCGAAGGGCCGACCTCGGACGAACCGACGTCAGAGGAGTCCGCGACCGAGGAAACGGCCGCCGCAGAAGCCGCGCCCGAAGGCGAAGAGGCCGCTGCCTCGGAAGAGGCGCGCGCGGAGGAAGAAGCGGACAGCTCCGCGGAAGCCGACGACGAGGCCGAGGTCGCGGAAGCGAGCGCGGACGAAGGCGAGCAAGAGGAAGCTGCCCCGGCCGAGGAAGGCGCGGAAGCGGCGGCCGCCGAGGGCAAGGTCGAGGGCGCAGTCGAGGCGGCCGAGACGTCGCCGACGGCGCCGCGCGGCGGGCGATCGCGGCGCGGTCGTGGTCAGCGTGGTCGCGTGCGTCGGTCCGGACGAACCCGCGATCGTCGGCCCGAGGCGGCCGCGGCCGCGGCGGTCGTGACGAAGGAAGCGCCGCGCGAGGCCGCGCGAGAGGCGCCGCGTGCGCCGCGCGAGGGTCGCGATCGGGATCGGGGCGGGGACAAGGGCGACAAGGGTCGCGGCCGTGATGGTGGCCGCGGAGGTCGCGATCGCGGCGGCGATCGTGGCGGCGATCGTACGGCGACGAAGCGCGCGCACGGCGGTCACCACGACCCGATGCGCGTCTCGAAGACGACGCCGATCCGCGAGGTGATCCGCGAGGGCCAGGAGGTCCTCGTGCAGGTCTCGAAGGAGCCGATCGGGACGAAGGGCGCGCGCGTGACGAGCCACGTGTCGCTGCCGGGCCGGTACGTCGTGTACCTGCCGACGGTCGATCACGTGGGCATCTCGAAGCGCATCGGCTCGGAGAAGGAGCGCTCGCGGCTGCGCGAGGCGATCGAGTCGATGAAGCCGCCGCAGGGCGGGCTCATCGTGCGCACGGTGGCCGAGGGCCTGACGAAGAAGCAGCTCAAGTCGGACGTCGGCTACCTCGTGCGGCTCTGGGGCGAGGTCGTGAAGAAGCGCGAGAGCGTGGTGCGGGGGCCGGCGTGCCTCTACACGGAGCTCGATCTCGTGCTGAAGACGGCGCGTGATCTCTTCACGGACGACATCGAGAAGATCGTGATCGACAGCCGCGAGGAGTACGTGCGGCTGAAGCGCTTCATGGAGATGTTCATGCCGGAGCGCGTGGACGCCGTGGAGCTCTACGAGGGCGAGGAGCCGATCTTCGACGCGTACGGCATCGAGGACGAGATCCAGCGCGCCCTGTCGCGCAAGGTCCCGCTGCCGTCGGGCGGCCACCTGATCATCGATCAGGCCGAGGCGCTCACGGCGATCGACGTGAACACCGGAAAGTTTGTAGGCAAAGGATCGCGCGACCTCGAAGAGACGATCCTCACGACGAACCTGGAGGCGGTCGAGGAGATCGCCTACCAGCTCCGGTTCCGGAACATCGGCGGCCTGATCATCCTCGACCTCATCGACATGGAGCGCGCGGGCAACCGCGAGAAGGTGCGCAAGCGCCTCGAGGAGCTCCTGTCGAAGGACAAGGCCAAGACCACGTTCAACCGCATCTCGGAGCTCGGGCTCATCGAGATGACCCGCAAGCGCACGCGCGAGAGCCTCGGGCGCATCATGCTCGAGCCGTGCTTCTATTGCGACGGCACGGGGCAGCTCCAGTCGAAGCAGAGCATCGCGTACGAGATCCTGCGGCAGATCCGCCGCGAGCGCCTGAACCTCCCGGGGTACGTGGTCATCGTCAACGCGCACCCGGCGATCGTCGACCTCCTCAAGAACGACGAGCGTGTCGCCGTGCAAGAGGCCGAGCGCCTGTTCACGCGCCGGATCGAGCTCGTCCCCCGCAAGGAATACCACCTCGAACAGTTCGACCTGCTCGGCAGATGAGGTGACGCATGAACGAGAGCGACCGTCCTCCTGTTGACCACGGCCCGCGCAAGGACGAGCGCGTCACCATCAACAAGGAGTTCGAGAGCTACGACTCGTTCATCAACGAGTACGTGTCGAACATCTCCCGCACGGGCGTGTTCGTCCGCTCGAAGACCCCGCTCGAGGTCGGCACCAAGGTCAACCTGCGCTTCACCGTGATCATGGACGACATCGAGACGATCGAGGGCGTCGGCGAGGTGGTGCGGGTCCACGACGACCCGCCCGGCATGGGCGTCGTGTTCACGGAGCTCGGCGAGGAGTCGAAGCGGATCGTCGACCGCCTGCTCGCCGCGCAGGCGAACAAAGAGTAAGCCCTCGGATCGAACCGAAGCGGATGTTCACCGGCCTCGTCGAGACCATCGGGATCCTCCGGCAACGAGCCGGCAGCCCCGTCGCGCGCGCGTTCATCGAGTGCTCGCTCGGGCCGCTCGAGCTCGGCGAGTCGATCAGCGTGAACGGCGCTTGCCTCACGGTGGATCGCATTCGGCCGACTGGGTTCGAGTGCGACATGTCTTCCGAGACGCTCGATCGGACGACGCTCGGCGCGCTCGCGGTCGGCGCGCGGGTGCACCTCGAACGAGCGATGAAGCTCGGCGGGCGCATGGGCGGGCACATGGTGCTCGGGCACGTGGACGGCATCGGGCGCGTGAGCGAGCGGTCGCCGAGCGGAGACGCGACGAGGCTCGTGGTCGAGACCGACGGCGCGCTGGCGCCCTACCTCGCCGACAAGGGATCGGTGGCGATCGACGGCGTGAGCCTGACGATCAACCGGGTGAAGGATCAGGGGCAGGGGCGCTCGTCACGTGTCCTGTTCGAGGTCATGCTCGTGCCGCACACGCTCGGGCGGACGAACCTCGGTGATCTTCGGCCGGGGCAAGCCGTGAATCTTGAAGTCGATGTGCTCGCGCGCTACGTGGCGCGGCAGCTTTCGATCGCGAGCGGAGTGCGCGCTACGTCTTCGTCGGACGAGGCGCCGGGGTGGGGAGGAGAGGTCGCAGAGAACGATGAGCACCACCACCACGAATCCAGGGACGAACGCCTCCTCGCGAAGCTCCGATCGGGGGGATTCCTTTGACGAGCTCGCCGCGGGGCGCGCGGGCGAGAAGGGCGGGGGCACGATGCCGCATCGACTGACGATCGACTCTGCCGTCCTCGGCCGCGTGAACCGTGCGCTCGACGAGATCCGCAATGGTCGGATGGTGATCCTCGTCGACGACGAGGACCGCGAGAACGAGGGCGATCTCTGCATGGCCGCCGAGCGCGTGTCGCCGGAGGCGATCAACTTCATGGCCAAGCACGGCCGCGGGCTCATCTGCCTCACGCTCGAAGAGGAGCAGGTCGACCGGCTGGAGCTGCCGATGATGAGCGCGCCGGGGCGCGGCGGTCCGCCCCTCGGGACGGCGTTCACCGTGAGCATCGAGGCGCGCACGGGCGTGACCACGGGCATCAGCGCGGCCGACCGTGCGAGGACGATCCAGGTCGCGATCCAGCCGGACGCGCGGCCCACGGACCTCGTCACGCCGGGGCATGTGTTTCCCCTGCGTGCGCGGCGCGGCGGCGTCCTGGTTCGGACGGGACAAACCGAGGGCTCGGTGGACCTCGCGCGGCTCGCGGGGCTCCGGGCCGCGGGCGTGATCTGCGAGATCATGAACGACGACGGCACGATGGCGCGGATGCCGGACCTCGAGCGGTTCGCCGCGCATCACGAGCTCGTGATCCTGTCGGTGGCGGATCTCATCCAGTACCGGCTGCAGACCGAGCGGCTCGTGCGTCGCGTGTCGGAGCGGCAGATCCGGCTCGATCTGACGGGCACGACGTGGACGGCGGCGGTCTACGAGATCATCGGCGAGGCGCGGCAGTTCCTCGCGCTCGTGAAGGGCACGGTCGACGGCGCGAAGCCCACGCTCTGCCGCGTGCATGCGGGCGCGCTCGTGGCCGACCTCTTCAGCTCGACGCCGTTCGAGGGCGGGTCGAACCTGCGCGAGGCGATCTCGCTGATCGAGAAGGCGGGCGAGGGCGTGGTGCTCTACATCCCGCCGCGGCTCGATCTCGGGGCCGAGCTCGAGGCGAAGGGCCGCACGACGCAGGAGACGCGCGCGCCGCAGCAGGCGCTGCGGGAGTTCGGGCTCGGCGCGCAGGTGCTTTCGGACCTCGGCTGCCAGAAGCTCCGGCTTCTGACGAACAGCCAGACGAAGATCGCAGGGCTCGACGGGTTCGGGCTCGAAGTGGTCGAGCGCGTGCCGCTCGTGTCCATGCAGGGCGAGGCTTGAGGATATTCGGATGAGCACCAATGGAGAGCGCGGCGCTCCGCGCACGGTCGAGGGCCACCTGGTCGTCCCGTCGGGGGCGAAGTTCGCCCTCGTCGTGAGCCGGTTCAACCACTTCATCGTCGACCGGCTGGTCGAGGG
Organism: Polyangium sp. y55x31; assembly: GCF_029946505.1. GTDB lineage: Bacteria > Myxococcota_A > Polyangia > Polyangiales > Polyangiaceae > Polyangium. Next base: position 7,870 of record NZ_JARZHG010000028.1, on the reverse strand, counting down.
CGCGCTCGACGCGATCGCGCGGCACGGCGGATCGATCTCGGACGTGACGATCGTGCGTGTGCCGGGCGCGTGGGAGATCCCCGTCGTCGTTCGCAGGCTCGCGGAGAAGCGCAGCGTGAGCGCGATCGTGGCGCTCGGCGCGGTGATCCGCGGCTCGACGCCGCACTTCGACTACGTGGCGTCCGAGGTGACGAAGGGGATCGCGCAGGTCTCCTTGCAGACGGGCGTGCCCGTGACGTTCGGCGTCCTGACGACGGACACGATCGAGCAGGCGGTCGAGCGCGCCGGGACCAAAGCAGGCAACAAGGGCTGGGAGGCCGCCGTGAGCGCGATCGAGATGGTCTCGCTCGCCTCGGCCCTCGACGGCGCCGGGCTCTGATCGAAAGCTCTCGGGACCATGGGCGCTCGGTCGACAGGCCGCGAGGCGGCGCTGCAAATGTTGTTCGCGCTGGAGCAGGGCACGAGCTCCGCTGAGCGCGTGATCATGCACTACTGGCGTTTGACGCCCGGAGATCCGGAAGGGCGGGAGTACGCCGACCGGATCGTGCGGGGCGTCGAGAAGGACCTCACGAAGGTCGACGAGACGATCCGCAAGGCGAGCGTGAACTGGCGGCTCGAACGGATGGCGCGGGTCGATCGGAACGTGCTGCGCCTCGGCGCGTGGGAGCTCATGAACGGCGGGGACGTGCCGCGCGCGGTCATCCTCGACGAGGCCGTCGAGCTCGCCAAGCGCTTCGGCAGCGAGGACTCGTCGGCGTTCGTGAACGGCGTGCTCGATCGGGTCGCCGAGGATCTCGGGCGCGTCGATCGGGATCGCGCGGCTGCGAGCAAGCAGGCCGATGTGAGCAAAGGCGCGGGCAAACGCGACGGTGGCGGCGGGGGCGGCGGCGGCGGCCACCGCCCCGTCAAGCGCGGAGCCAGACGACCGTGACGCCGTCTCCGCCCTCGCGAGGTTCGCCGGGGCGGAGGCGGGAGACGTAGGGGCTCTGGCGCATCGCGTCCCGCACGGCGTCGCGCAGGGCTCCCTTGCCGTGGCCGTGGATCAGGAAGGCCACGCGGCGGCCCGCGCCGACGGAGCGATCGAGGAACTGCTCGGCCATGCCGACGGCCTCGTGCGCGCGGAGGCCGCGGAGATCGACGGTGTTTTCGCTCGTCTGGATGGGGACGTCGGGATCGGCGGCCGCGTCGAGATCGACGCGCTTCTTGCCGCCGCCCGCGCGGGTTTTTTCGGACGAACCCCCGTCGGCGGCGCGCACCTCGGCGATGTTGGTGGTGAGCTTGAGGGGCCCGGCGGCGACGCGGAGCTGGCCGCCCGCGAGGACCTCGACGACGTCGGCTTCGGCGCGCAGGCGCGGGACGTAGACACGCGTGCCCACGCGGATCTCGGCCGGCGCGACGGTTCCGCGGGACAAACCTTCGTCACGCCCGGTCGGTTCGAGCTCGCCGAAGGTGCTCGTCTTCTGGGCGACGGCGTCGATCGCGCGGGCCGCGGCGCGTAGATCCTCGGCCGTGGGCTTGGCCCGGAGGCGTGCCTGCGCGTCGCGGAGGTCCTGTCGCGCCTTGCGGATCGACTCCACGAGCTCGCGGCCGGCCTCCGTGACGTAGCGGCGCTCCTCGGCGCGGAGGCGTGTGAGCTCCTCGTCGAGCGCGCGTTGCTTGTCGCGTGCGATCTCGGCCTCGCGCTCGGCCGACGTGCGCGCGACTTCGAGCGCGTTTCGTTCGGCCTGGAGCTTCGCGACCATGTCCTCGAAGCGCACGGCCTCGCGCGAGAGGAACCGCTCGGCGCGTTCGAGCACGGTGCCCGGGATGCCGAAGCGGCGCGCCACGGCGAGCGCGCTCGACGCGCCGGGGATGCCCATCGAGAGACGGAACGTCGGGCTCATCGTGGCGATGTCGAAGCCGACGGACGCATTCTCGAAGCGCGGATCGGCGAGCGCGAGCGCCTTCAGGCCCTCGTAGTGGGTCGTCGTCGCGACGGTGCCGCCGCGCGCGCAGAGCGAGTCGAGCACGGCGGACGCGAGCGCCTCGCCCTCGCGCGGGTCGGTGCCGCCGGCGAGCTCGTCGAGCAGCACCAGCGCGCCGGGCCGCGTATCGCCGAGGATGTGCGCGAGGTTCTGCACGTGCGCGCTGAACGTGGAGAGGTTCTTGTGCAGGCTCTGATCGTCGCCGACGTCCGTGAGCACGACCTCGAAGACGTCGACACGCGAGCCCTCGTCGGCCGGCACGGGCAGGCCCGCGCGGACGCAGAGCGCGGCGAGGCCGAGTGTCTTCAGCGCGACGGTCTTGCCGCCCGCGTTCGGGCCCGAGACGATCATCGCGTGGCCCGCCGTGATCCCGAGGTCGCTCGGGACGACGGAGACGCCGTCGAGCGCGAGCAGCGGGTGACGCGCGCCCACGAGCCGGATCGCGCCGACCGAGTCGGCCTCGGGCACCTCGGGGAACGTGAAGCGTAGATCCTTCGCGAGGCGCGCAGACGCAGCGCGCACGTCCGCGTGCGCGAGGGCGAAGACGGCGGCCGCGACCGAGTCGATCTCGCCGCCGATCTTCGCGCTGAGCGCCGCGTAGACGAGCTCCTCCTCGTGCTGCACGAGGGCCTCGACCATCTTCAGGCGGTTGCCCATGTCGACGACGACACGCGGCTCCACGAACAGCGTCGCGCCGCTGCCGCTCGTCGCGTGCACGATCCCCGGGAAACGCTCGTGCGCGTCGGCGCGCACGGGCAGCACGTACCGGCCGTCGCGCTCCGTGTAGTACGTGTCCTGCAGGATGTCCGCGTGCTTGCGCATGATCTCGTCGAGCTTGCGGACGAGGCGATCGCGCAGGTTTCGCCGCTCGCCGCGGAGCTCCGCGAGGCGCGGCGAGGCGCGATCGGAGAGCGTGCCGTCGGGATCGAAGGAGGAGCTCACCTCGCGTTCGAGCGCGTCGAGGCCCGGATCGGTCGAGCAAGCGCGGAAGAGCAGCGGCACGCGCGCCTTGCGCGCCGCGAGGAAACGACGCAGCCGGCCGGCCTCCGCGAGGCATCGGCCCACGGCGCGCAGCTCCTCGTTCGCGAGCGTCGCGCCGATGCGCGCGCGATCGAGCGCGGCCTCGACCCAGGGCACGTCGGGCGCGGGCAAGGGCTCGGCCGTGCGATCGAGGTCGACGGCCTCCTTCACCTCGCCGAGCGCCACGAGCACGCCTTCGTGCGTCGAGGCGAACGGGAGATCACGGGCGATGCGCTTGCCGGCCTCGCTCGCCGCGCGATCGGCGAGCGCCGCGAGCAGCCGATCCCATTCGAGATCGGCGCGCGTTTTGTCGGGGCAGGGGTGGGGGAGGGACCGGACTTCGGTGCTTTCCATTCAGCCTTCGGAGGGATCCCGCGGCGTGCCGCCCGCGCCGCTCGGCATCGGGTTCTGCTCTTTCTCCAGGTACCGGAAGATGGTGCGTGGATCGACGCCGAGGTCGCGGGCGGTCTGCGTACGGTTCCCGTTGTTGCGTTCCAGCACTTCGAGGACGTACCTGCGCTGGAATTCTTCTTTCGCTTTCTCGAGCGGCAAGATGGCGGTCTCCGCGCCGGGACCGAGATCGAGGTCCTCGGGGCCGAGCAGCGTCTTGTCGCAGAGCACGAGCGCCTTCTTGATGCGGTTTTCGAGCTGCCGGATGTTCCCGGGCCAGCCGTATTTCTTGATCGCCGCGAGCGCCGCGGGGCTGTAGCCGCGCACGGAGCTGCCGAGCTCGTCCGCGTACTTCGAGAGCAGCGCCTTGGCGATGATGAGCACGTCGTCGCCGCGCTCGCGCAGGGGCGGGAGCCACAGGTTCACGACGTTGAGCCGGTAGTAGAGGTCCTCGCGGAAGTGGCCCGCGCGGATCTCCTCTTCGAGGTTTCGGTTCGTCGCGGCGACGATGCGGATGTCGACCTTCTCCGGCTTCGAGTCGCCGACGCGGAAGACGACACGCTCCTGCAGCGCGCGAAGCAGTTTGACCTGCAAGTTCAGCGGCAGCTCGCCGATCTCGTCGAGGAAAAGCGTGCCCTTGTCCGCGACCTGGAACTTGCCGGGCCGGCTCGCGATGGCGCCGGTGAACGCGCCCTTCACGTGGCCGAAGAGCTCGCTCTCGATGAGGTTCTCCGGGATCGCGCCGCAGTTGATCGTGACGAACGGGCCGCCCTCGCGGTTCGAACGCCGATGGATCTCCCGCGCGATGAGCTCCTTGCCCGTCCCGGTCTCGCCCGTGATGAGCACGCTGATGTCCGTCGCCGCCACCTTCGTGAGCTTGCGGAAGACCTCCAGCATGCTCGGACACGCGCCGATGATCTCGCCGAACTTCTTGTCCTTGAGCTCCGCTTCGAGCTTCGCCTTGTCGGCCCGGAGCGCGCTGAGGAGCATCGCGTTCTGCAGGATCAGCGAGGCCTGGGAGGCGAAGATGCCGAGCAGCTCGAGCTGCGTGCGATCGAAGAGGTGTTTGACCTTGTCGTTGCCGACGTAGAGCGCGCCGATGACTTCGCCCTGCGAGAGAAGCGGCGCGCACATGACGCTGGAGAGCTTCATCGCGATGACGCTCTCGCTGCGGCCGAACTGGGTGTCGGCGAGCGCGTCCGAGACGATGAGCGGCCGCCCCGAGGCGAGGACCTGCCGCGCGATGCTGTCCGAGATCGAGCCCTGCGCGTCCGTGATCGCCTCGCGCCGCACGTTACGCGAGGCGCGCACCACGAGCTTGCGCTCCTCGTCGCGTTGGGCCTCGCGGCGCGCGCCTTTGCCCGGATCCGCGGCTTCCTCGGCGCCTTCGACGAGGAGCAGAAAACCCTTGTCCGCGTGCGTGAGCTCGATGATGTCGTCGAGCATCGCTTCGAGCAGCTCGTCGACGCTGCGGCGGTTGATGAGCTTCTCGCTGAACGCGAAGAGCTTGCGCACGCCCGCGAGCTCGGCCGAGACGCCGGGCGACTCGCGTTTTTCGCTCGGGTCGTCGTCGTCCTGCCGCGCCTTCGTGGCCTCGGAGAACATCGAGAAGCCGAGTTCGACGCTGCCGAGTGCGACGCGGTCGCCGTGGACGAGGCGCGCGCGGCGCTTCTTCTTGCCGTTGATCTGGATGTCGCCGTCGCGGTCGAGCTCTTCGAGCACGAAGTCCCGGCCGTCGAAGGAGATCTGCGCGTGGTGGTCCGCGAGACCCGCCCCCGCGAGCGCGACGTCGTTTCCGAGCGCCTTGCCGATCGTCGTGACCGGCTTGTGCACGGCATACACCCGAGGCGCCCCGCGGGCGGCGAAGTACTTCAATGTCGGCATGGGGACCCGGAGGATAGCGCTTTTGCCGCGGGCGTCGGCCCGCCCAGCGCCGTTCGATGTCGGGAGGCCCGGCTACGTCGCCGGGTTCAGTAAAGCTCGCCGATGAGCGAGACACCTGCGCCGGGGCCCTGGACCGGCATGATGGAGGGGCCGAGGATGCGCGCGAACTTGGGGTGATTGCCGATGCCCATGGTCGTCGCGGGCGCCTGGGTCGTCTGGCTCTTCGACTCGGGCGCGCCGATGAGCGCGCCGCCGGCCACGCCGAGCAAGGAGAGGACTCCCTGGAAGATCAGGCCGCTGCGAGGATCGGCGTCGTCCGAGAGCGCATAAAACGGGTAGACGAGCGCGGAGACGGCCGCGCCCGCGCCGAAGCCGCCCCACATCCACGCGAGCTGGTTCCACGACGGCGTCCACACGGCAGAGACGCCCGCGGCCGTGACCATGCCGAGGTTGTAGCCAATCAGGCCGCCGAGGAAGACGCCGTCGTTCGCCCACGCGCTCCACGATCCGCTGCTTCCGCCGCCGCCGAACGCGCCGCCCGCGATCGAGCCCCAGAGCGCCGCGGAGCCGACGAACATGCTCGTCTGCGGGCGGAACTTGAGGCCGTAATGCGCGAGATAACCGCCGACGCCGCCGATGGTCGAGCTGATGACGTGGGCGCGGAAATATTGCTTCGGGCCCCACTCTTCGCCTGACTTGGCGGTGGTGTACTGGCGCGTCCAGATGAGCGCGGCCTCGCCCGAGCCGAGTAAGATGCCGGTCGCGGTCGCAGCGGGCCGGCCGAGGGGCATCTTCGGTCGATCGAGGAAGAACATCGCGGTCGGCGCGGCGGCGCCGAAGAGCGCGGGCGCGATGAGCGCGAGGCCGGGGTTTTCCGTCTCCGCTTCGAGATCGATCCAGACGCCGGTGGTCACGCCCCAGGCGATCGAGGCGCCGTAGAGGTAGCCCATTTCGAGCTTCGTCCGATCCTGCATGAGCGGGACGACAGGCTGCTGGGCCGGGCAGGGCGGGCCGTAGGGCTGCTGCACGCAGGGCTGCTGGCCATAAGGTTGCTGCCCATAAGGTTGCTGCCCATAAGGTTGCTGCCCATAGGGCTGCTGTCCGTAGGGATAAGGCTGGGGTTGCCCGTACGGGTTCGGCTGCTGTTGCTGCGGCTGCTGCTGCGTGGGCTGCTGCGGGATGAGCGGCGGCAGGCCCGGGATCGTGGGGAGGCCAGGGAGCGTGGGCTGCTGCTGCGGGGGCTGCTGTTGCGGCGGCTGGTTCGGATCCGGCTGCTGCGTGGGCTGCTGCGGGATGAGCGGCGGCAGGCCCGGGATCGTGGGCAGCGTCGTCGGCAGCGGGAAGGGCTGCGGGGGCGGCGGCTGACCGGACGGATCCGGGACCGGGTTCTGCGCCGCGGCCGTCGCGGCGGCGCCAAGAGAAAGGGCTGCAGCAAGGAGAGCGAACCAACGCGCACGTAGCATCGCGCGGAGAGTCTACACCTTTCCGGCTCTCCTGCCTTCTTCTGCGCAATGTCGGCCGTGCCGCCGAGGCGCGATCGGGCGCGTCATTCCTTGCGCAGCGACCGGTTCATGAGGTCCACGACCGCCTGGAGCGGGGGCTTTTGCTCGTAGAGCACGCGGTAGACCTCGGTCGTGATGGGCATGTCGACGTCGAGCTTCACGCCGAGATCGTAGGCGCTCTTCGCAGTCTTGACGCCCTCGGCGACGTGGCCGAGGTGCGTCAGCACGTCGTCGAGCGTGCGCCCGCGCCCCATCTCGTAGCCGACGGTGCGGTTGCGCGAGAGCTCGCCGGTGCACGTGAGTACGAGGTCGCCGAGCCCGGAGAGGCCCGCGAGGGTGAGGGGGCTGCCGCCCTTGACCATCGCGATGCGTGCGATCTCCGCGAGGCCACGCGTGATCAAACCGGCGCGCGCATTGTGCCCGAAGCCGAACCCATCGGCGGCGCCCGCCGCGATGGCCACCACGTTTTTCAGCGCCCCACCGACCTCCACGCCGACGACGTCATCCGACTGGTAGACGCGCAGCCGCTCCGTGGCGAACGCGTGCTGCACCGCGACGGTCTCGTCGTTGCTCTTGCCCGCGACGACGACGGCCGTCGGCTGCCCCGCGGCGACTTCCTTCGCGAAGCTCGGGCCCGACAGATACGAGAGCCGCGGTTCGACCGCGCGCCCGAGCTCGTCGACGAGCACCTCGCTCATCAGCATGAGCGAGTCGTTCTCGATGCCCTTCGTCGCGCTGCAAATGAGCGCACGCGCCGGGATGTACGGGCGCGCGATCGTCACGACCTCGCGCATCGCGTGCGAGGGCACGACGAGCACGACGAGCGTGGCGCCGGAGAGGGCTTCTTCGAGGTCAGCGGTCGCGCGCAACGTCGGCGGCAGCGGGGCCGAGGGCAAGTACCGCTCGTTGACGCGCCGCTCGTTGATCAGGAGCGCGAGATCGGCGCGGTGCGACCAGAGGAACGTCGGGTTCTGTTTGTCTGCGAGGACCTTCGCGAGCGCCGTGCCCCACGCGCCCGCGCCGAGGACTGCCACCTTCGACATGAGGCAAAAACGCTATCACCGCTTTCGACGCTTGGGGCTCCGCTCGGACGAGCCGAGCTCTGCCCCA
>NZ_JARZHG010000027.1 GCF_029946505.1 Polyangium sp. y55x31 | reverse complement strand
GGCGGCACCACGGGCACGGCGGGCGCCGCGGGCGGGTTCGACGCGCGCGGCGGCGGGACGTTGGTGTTCGGGCGCGGCGGCGGGGACGAGCCGCTCACGGGCGCGCGCGAGGGGCGCGGCGGCGCCGGGACGCTGCCTCCCGGGCGGGGCGGAAGGGGGCGAGGCGGCGCCCCGTCCACGCTCCCCGCGGCACCGGCGACGCCCGAGACGCCGGGAGGGGGCCCGTCGATCCCGTTCGAGGTTTGCGTCGCCGTGGAATCTTCAATCCCGCGGGGAGGTGTCTCGTTCATCGGCTGTCGGCTCCGTGCAGAGACTCGCCCATCCGGATCGGGCCGCCCTGGATCCCCCAGGGGCGGGCCTTGCCCGGCTCGACGAAGATGACGGCGGTCGAGCCGAGATGGAACATGCCGATCTCGTCCCCGCGCTTGACGACGTAGCCCGGCTCGAGCCGGTGCTCGCCGTACGGGACGTCGCGCGCGTCGATCCCGCTCACCGTGATTCGACCGACGATCATCGCGGCCACCATCACCACGGTCACGCGCCCGTACGCCTCCGTGTCGATGCAGATCGCGACGCGGCGGTTCACCGAGAAGAGCTTCGGCACGTGCATCTCGCCGATCGAGTTCACGGGGAAGTACTCGCCGGGGAACGAGCGCACGAGCGAGATCGTGCCGCCGGCGGGAGCGTGCACGCGGTGGTAGTCGCGCGGGCTCAGGTAGACGATGGCGAACTGCCCGCCCTCGTAGCGGCGCGCGTCCTCGGCGTCGCCGACGAGGTCGAGGGCGGAGTAGTCCTTGCCCTTGACGCGGAAGACGCCGTCTCGCTCGATGATCCCGAACGAGTCGATGCGACCGTCGGCGGGGCTCACGAGGGCGTCCTCGTCGGGGCAGAGGGGGCGGGCGCCGTCACGCAAGGGACGCGTGAAGAAGGCGTCGAAGCACGAGAAGCCCCCGTCGGGGGTCACGGCTTCGGCCATGTCGACGCGATAGGCGCGGGCGTAGATCCCGACCACCGCGGACGTGACCGCTTGGGGCATCGGGAGGTCGCAGAGCCGGCCTACGGCTCGGGTGATGCGCTCGCGCGGGAGCACACGCAGGATCTGGGCGGCAGCGTACGTAGCGATCATCGTCGAGATCGGAAAAAGTCGGCCTGGCGGAGCTTAGGCACCGGGCGGGATTAGGGTCAACGGCGGAGCGCGACCGCTGGACCGGTTTTCACGGGGTTTCACTCGTACGACCCTGCTGCCCGACGCACGGCTGGGTACGCTCGGGCGGCTGGCTCGTGAGGCGCGCGTGTGTTCGGACCAACATGACGGCCCGGCTCCCCCTCGTCAACGTGGACGGGCGCACGCCGATGGGCGCTCGCGCGCGGGGGCGATCCGTTTCGGCGCGGCGCCGCTCCGTCGTGGTGCAGTGCTGGGGGCGCGGACGCGCGATCTGCGGGAAAAGGGCGTGATTTCGCGACGGCACGGCCTTCGCAAAGGGAAGGAGTCGAAGGCAACGACGAGGAGGAATCAGATGGAGATCACGTTCTGGGGCGTTCGCGGCAGCATTGCTTCTCCGGGTCCGGACACGATCGGCGTCGGCGGCAACACGAGCTGCGTCGAGGTGCGGTGTGGGTCGACGAAGATCATCCTCGACGCGGGCACGGGCATCCGCGCGCTCGGCGACAAGCTCCTGCGCGAGGGGTCGGTCGAGGCGACGCTGCTCCTCTCGCACGTCCACTGGGACCACATCCAGGGCATCCCCTTCTTCGTCCCGGCGTACGTGCCGAGCTCGAACATTCAGGTGATCGGCAGCGCGAACGGCGTGATGTCGCTGCGCGACGCGCTCGCCTACCAGATGACGGCGCCGGTGTTCCCGGTGCGGCTCGACCAGCTCGGCGCGAAGATCGACTGGCGCGAGGTTCGAAGCGGCGAGCGCTTCCAGATCAACGACGTCGTCGTGCGCGTGGCCCGCCAGAACCACCCGGGCGGCTCGTTCGCCTACCGCCTCGACTGGAACGGATGCAGCGTCGTGTACGCGACGGACACCGAGCACTTCGCGTGCATCGACCCCGAGCTCTACGCGCTCTCGCGTGGCGCCGACGTGTTGATCTACGACTCGCAGTACACGCCCGACGAGTACCGCGGGACGTCACCCGGCAACTCCAAGGTCGGCTGGGGTCACTCGACGTACGTGGCCGGCGTCGAGCTCGCGAAGGCCGCGGGCGTGGGGCAGTACGTGCTGTTCCACCACGACCCGCGCCGCTCGGACGCGGGGGTCTTGGACCTCGAGCAGAGGACGCGCGAGCTCTTCCCGAACGCCGTCGCCGCGCGCGAGGGCATGGTCATCGGCCTCGACTCCATCGCCAGGGCGGCCTGATGGGCCTGCCCGCGCTCCGCGTCCGGGACGAGCCGACGATGATGACGTCGGAGGCGTGGCACCTTATGCTCGAGCTCGCCCCGGGCTCCATGTCGCGCCTCTCCCTCCTCGTCGATCTCGCATCGCTCCTCGCACGCGAGGTCGACCTCGACGCGCTCCTCGGCACGGCGTGCGAGCGCCTCGCCCAGGCGATGTTCGCCGACCGCGCGACGATCTGGCTCGTCGACGCCGAGCAAGGCGACCTCGTGACGCGCGTGGCGCTCCTGCCCGAGCTGCCTGCGCTGCGCCTTCCGCTCGGCCGCGGCATCGCCGGGTACGTGGCCCGCACGGGCGAGGTCGTGCGCGTCGGCGACGCCTCGACCGACCCGCGCTTCGATCCGACGGCGGATCGGTCCACGGGCTACACGACGCGCTCGATGCTGGTCGCGCCGATCCGCGAGGAGGCGCGCGCGCCGGTGCGCGGCGTGGTGCAGCTCCTCAACAAGCAGGGCGAAGGCAGCTTCGACGAAGAGGACGAGCGCTACCTCGTCGCGCTCGCGAGCCAGCTCGCCCGCGCGCTCACGATGACCACGCTGCGCGCGGCCGACGGGGGCAACCCCGGCCTCGTGCTGCAAGGGCCGTTCAACCGCATCGTCGGCCGCAGCGCCCCGATCACGGCCGTCTACGAGAAGATCCAGCTCGCCGCGCAGACCGACGCGACGGTGCTCCTGCGAGGTGAGACCGGCACCGGCAAGGGCCTGTTCGCCCGCGCGATTCACGTGAACTCCCGGCGCCAGGCGCGCCCGTTCGTCACGGTCGACTGCACGACCCTGCCCGCGCAGCTCGTCGAGAGCGAGCTCTTCGGCCACGAGCGTGGCGCGTTCACCGGCGCCGATCGGCGCGTCCCGGGCAAGGTCGAGCTCGCCGAGGGCGGCACCTTGTTCCTCGACGAGCTCGGCGATCTGCCGCTCGACATCCAGGGCAAGCTCCTGCGATTCCTTCAGGATCGTACATTCGAGCGTGTCGGCGGCCGCAGCACGATGCGCGGCGACGTGCGTGTCGTGTGCGCGACGCACCGCGACCTCGAGACGGCCGTCGCCGAGGGACGCTTCCGCGAAGACCTCTACTACCGCGTGCGTGTCGTCGAGATCGAGCTGCCACCCTTGCGAGCGCGTGGTCGCGAGGAGATCGAGGCGCTCGCGCGGCACTTCGCCGACGTCTACGCGCAGCGCTACGGAAGGCCGAGCCCCACGTTCGATCCGGCCGCGCTCGGCGCCATCGGCAGCCACACCTGGCCGGGCAACGTGCGCGAGCTCGAGCACTGGATCGAGAGCGCCATCGCGCTCGCGCCCGACGGCCGCATCACGCCCGCGCACCTACCGCAACGCAGGCGCCCGACGACGATCTCCGACGGACGATCGAGCGGCGAGGAAGAGGTCCGCTTGCCGCTCCACCTCACGCTCGACGATGCGATCGAGCGCTACGTCGGCGCGATGGTGGCCGCATGCGATGGCAACAAGACCGAGGCCGCGCGCAGGCTCGGCGTCGGTCGAAACACGATCGCGCGCGCCCTTTCGCGCCGCCACGGCGGAGGCCCGGCCTCGCGTGGACCGGACTCGCTGCTCGGCGGCTCGCACAGCCGCGGCGACGACGACTGACGGAAAATCCTAACGAGGCATGCGGCGCGCGGCTTCGCAGATCGCCGCGCGGATCGCGTCCTTTGGCAGCTCCGGCGCGGCCTTCTCCTCGCACGCCACCGCGGGTTCGAGCGGGTCGAGCGCGATGCCGAAGCGGAACGGTCGATCGAGATCACTCGTGTCCGGGTGCAAGAGGCCGTTCAGCGAATGCCACCGCCCGAAGCGGTTGAACACGTCGTCGATGCGCTCCACGAGCGGCGCGGCGTTCTGCGTATCGCCCATCGCGAGGAGCGACTCCGCGAGGTGGCAGCGCACCGAGGCCTCGTGTGGGATGAGCGCATGCGCGCGCGCCCGCTCGATCGACGCCGCCCGCGCGTGCCCTCGACCTTGCAAGAGCTCTCCGAGCCGGATCCTTCGCGCGATCTCCTTCACGTTCGCCGGCATCGCGCCGGGCTCGAGCTCCGTCGGCAGATCCTTCGGCAGGCTCGTGATGTGCCCGCGCCAGCGCTTCACCCACGTCTGGAAGTCCGCCGCGCTCACGTCGGCGATCGCCTGCTCGAAATCCTTCGAGCTCTCGACCGCCTTGAGCCGCACCACGAGCTGCGGCAGCGCCTCCTCGCCGGCTTCGCGCGCCCAGTACCGCACGAAGCTCGCCACCTCGGCGAACGCCACCTGCGCTTGCTCGGCCGACGGCAGCATCGCGATGGACGGCCCGATCTTGTCGAGCTCCACGCCGAGCCCCTTGTCGAGCCCCACGCGCGCGACCACGTCGGCCGACGGGAAATCGTCGAGCGGCTCCTTCTCGCGCCACCGCACCTCCTGCCGCTTCGCCACGCCCTCCTGCAGCCACAAGGGCGCCTTGTCGCGCGTGCCGCGCGTGAGCGCGAGGTGCGTCAGCTCGTGCGCGAGCGTATCGAGCCACGCGTATCCGTTCGTCGTGGCGCGCGGCGAGATCATCGTCACGCGCCCCCACTTCGCCACGGCCACCGTGCCCGTCGTCTGCGCCGCCTCCTCGGGCAAACCCGTCATCGCCGCGAGCGTGAACTGATCACGCACGAGATCGATCCGCATCGGCAACGGCAGCTCCACGCCGAGCTCCTTCGCCAGGTTCTCGCGGGCCCGCAGCGCCACGTCCACGATCAGCGGCACGAGCGCCTGATCTTCATCGTCCTGCAGCCGCACGATGACGCGCTCGTCGCGCACCGTCACCGTCCCGGCCGTCGCGCGCGCGCATCCACGCGACACGTCGCCGAGGTCCATCGCCTCCGGCCGGTTCGTCAGGTCCGGCCGCGACAGCACGGCCACCGCGCCGTCACAGTCGCCTTCGTAGAGCAGAAGACGCGCCGTTTCGAGCGCGAGCGCCGTGTCCGACGTATCCGCGCCGTCCAGGATCTTGCGCGCCGCCGCCACGTCGAGCTCCAGCGTCGCTTCCCGCGCGCGCCGCGCCCGATCGAGATCACCGAGCAGCGGCACGTATGCCTCGCTCTTCGCCGCGACGCCGATCGACGTCACGACCGCGAGCGCACCCAGAAGAACCTTCCGCATCGCGACAGACCTCATCGCAGGAGCCCCTCCGCGTAACGCTTCACGGCTTCCTTCAGCAGCGGATCCGACGAGCCGCCGAGCCCTTCGAGCACGCGCTTGCGGAACGCGTCGGGCCCCTTGTGTCCGTCTTTGCCGGGGATGTCCGCCTTCTTCGCCATCGAGCGCCCGTCGCTCGACTCGGGCCGCTCCTGGCTGCTCTCGTTCTCCTCGTTGTTCCGCTCGCCGCGCGCCATCTCGAGCAGCCGCTGCGCGTTCTGCTGATGTTCGAGCCCCGCCTCGCCGTCGCCCTCGGCGAGTGCGCGCTCCGCGTCGCGCATGCTCTTCTCCGCGCGGTCGAGCAGATCGAGCGTCTCCTCAGGCAGGCTGCCATCACCCGCGGCGCCCTTCTCCCCGAGCTTGCGCGCGCGCTCGGCCATCTGCGCCTCGCGTTTGCCGCTCTTCTCGAGGTCCCCCTTCGCGCGCTCCGCGGCCGATTTCCGCAGCTTCTCGAGCGCTTGCTCCGCCCACGCGAGCTCCTCGCCGAGGCCGGGCCGCGCGCGCTCCGCCTCGCGACCTGCGCTCTGCTCGCCGAGGTTCCACTCCTCGGCCGACTGCCCGCGCTTCTTCGCGTCTTCGAGCGCGCGCATCGCCTCTTTGCCGCTCTGCACCGCGTCGCGCGGACGGCCTTGCTCCAGCGCGTCGGCCATCGACTCGGCGAGGTCACGCGCCTGTTTGCCCGCGGCCGTCGCCGAACCCGGCTCGCCCGCGCGCCTCGGAAGGCCCTTGATCGCCTCGCGGATCGCCTCGGCGTGCTTCTTCGCTTCGTCCTTCAGCTCGTCGAGCTCGTCCTGCGAGAACGCTCGTTCGAGCGCCTGCTCCACGTCTTCGAGCTCGCTCGCGTGCTCGCGGATCAGATCTTCGAGCTCCTGCTCGCCCGCCTCCGCCGCATCGTCCGCGCTCGAAGGATCGCCCTCGCCCGTCCCGCTCCCGCCCGCGGCCGACTCCGTCCCGCTCCCGCTCCCGCCGCCGCCCGCGAACGACGGATCGGGATTTCGCAGGCGCGCCGCGAGGTCCCGCGCCGCGAGCTCCGCATGGAACAGATCGTTCGCCTTGCGCGCCCGATCGATCCGCCGCAGCCCGTTCGCCACGATCTCTCCGAGATCCAGCCCGAGCTGACCGAGCCGTAGAAGCTGCTTGCCGCCCCCGTCGAGCACGCTCACCGCCGCGTCGAGCCGCGCCACGCCGTTCGCCGTATCGCTCCCGCGTTGCCCTGCCGCGACGGCCGTCGCCTCGGCGGCCTCGTCCGCGACCGCCGCGAGCCGCTTCGCCACGCGGCGCGTGTCCGACGTCCCGAGCGAGCGCGCGGCCGCGTCGATCGCGAGCAGCACCTCCTCGCTCTCCTCGACGAGCTTCTGGTGCGTCGTGGCCGACGGCTGCTTCTGCTCCTCCGCGAGCGCGACCTCGAGCCTGCGTAGCTGCCCGCGCGCGAGCGCGAGCGCGCGACGCGGAAACCGCAAACCGCCGTACGTCCCGGCGAGCGCCTCCTCGACCACCTTGAGCGCCTTCTCCTGTTCTTCGCGCTCCTTCTTCACGTGATCGGCGCTCTTGCCCTTCGGCGCTTCCTCCACGAGCCGCATCGCGACGAGGTCCGTCAGCGCATCACGCGCTCGCACGAGCGCCTCGTACCGGAGCGCCTCCGGCTCGCCGACCTGCGGCGGAATCACCACGATCGCCGCGCTCTTGCCCCACTTCGGCCCGACGATCGGATCGTTGTCGCGCGCCTCGACCGTGATCTCCACGGGCAGGAAGTTGCGCTTGAAGAACGCGTCGCCGCCGAAGACGATCCGGTGCGATCCTCGATCCGACGTGGGATCTCCCTGCGGCCGCGACAGCACGCGCCGCGCCTCGCGCCCGCCCGAGCGGTACACGAGGTCCACCTCGCGCAGCCCGTGATCGTCGGTCGCCTCGTACGACACGACGATCTCCGGCTCGTCGAGCATCCGCACCGTGCGCGGCGCGTCCTCGACGAGCACCTTCGGCGCGAGGTCCGGGATCGACGTCACCTGCTGCTCGTCCGCCTGCGGGATCCGCACGTCGCCGAAGCGCGCCGCGATCCGCAGCGTCGCCGTCTCGCCGAGCTCCCACCGCGCCACCACGCCGCCCACGCCGTCGAACGCGAACGGCACCTCCACCTTGCCGTCCGTCAGCACGAGCGTGCGGCTCGGGTACGTCGGACGCCCGTGCACCGTGATCGTCGTCCCGCGCGGCAGCGACGTCGCCTCGAACGTGTCGATCACGCGCCCGTGCTGATGCAGATACTCGGGCGGCTTCGCGACGATGTTCACGTCTTCGAGGTACGCGAGCGGCAGCGGCGCCTCGCCGTTTCGCGCCACGAGCACGTCGAGCCCCTCGATCACGCGTTGCTCGATCGCCGCGCCGAACACGGAAGCGAGCGCGAACACGAGGCCCGCCACGGACCACCTTCGGGCCGCCACCGAAGCGCGCTCCGCGATGCGCTCGATCGACGCGCGGCTCAGCAACCGCGCGAGGTGCAGACGCGCGAGCGACGGTGATCCACGCGTCGCGTCCTTCGTCGTCTGCTCGACGAGCCCGAGACCTCGCACCGTCGCGGCGGCGAGCTCCGGGTCCGTCGGGCCGATCGTCTCCATGATCGTGCGCCGCGGATCTTGCCGGCGCCGATGCAGCACGGTCGCGCGGACCACGAGGAACACGCAAAACGCGGCGAGCAGCGCGGCCACGGTCGCTCGCACGGCTGGGGTCCCGCGGCGGGCGAGGTGGGCGAGACCGATCACCAGGGCGGCGGCGAGCGCGACGAGCGCGCGGCGCGCGGAGGGACGGATCTCGGCTTCCCAGGTGGAACGGAGCTGGGCGAGCAAGGCAACCGGGACGTCGTGCTCCACGGCGGAGAACGTAGCAGACCGGAGGCTCGTCGCTTCTCCCCTCCGTTGCCGCCCTCGGGCGCCTCCCGTACGATGCGGAGCGGCCCTCGTCCTCGCGGCGCCCGGGCACCTCAGCTTGCTCACGCATCCCGACATCCGGGAGATCTCGCTTGGCGAACATCGGCTACATCCAGGTCGTCCGGCATTGCAACCATTTTTGCGGGTTCTGCTCGAACCCCACGACGCCCTACGTGCACACCTTCGACACGATGAAGGTGCTCGTCGACGATCTGGTGAAGCGCGGGTATTTCGGGGTCATCCTCACGGGCGGCGAGCCCACGCTGCACCCGGAGCTCCCGCGCATCGCGGCGTATGCCTCCGCGCAAGGCCTCCACGTGCGCATGATCACGAACGGCTCGCGCCTCGCGGACCCTGAATTCGCGCGCAGCCTGGCCGAGGCGGGCGTGCGGCTCGTGCACGTGTCGGTGTATTCGGTGCGCCCCGACGTGGAGGCGATCCTCCGCGGCACGGAGGGTACGCTGGAGAAGGCGTTCGCCGCCGTGCGCAATGCGCATGAAAATGGGATCGAGGTCAACATCAACTGCGTGATCAACAAGCTGAACGCCGATCACCTCGACGAAAACATCGATCATTGGATCACGCAGCACCCGTACGTGCGCCATTTCGTGTGGAACAACCTCGACCCCTCGATGGGCCGTGCCGAGGTGAACCAGGCGCAGTTCACGCCGCGCCTCTCCGATTTCGAGGTCTCGCTCCAGCGCGCGATGCGCAAGCTCCACGCCTCGGGCCGCACGTTCCGCGTGGAAAAGGTCCCGCTCTGCTACATGACCGAGTTCGCCTGGGCGAGCACCGAGACCCGCAAAATCGTGAAGGGCGAGGAGCGCATCGTGCATTTCCTCGACAACAAGCAAACGGTCCGCCAGACAGACTGGGAGCACATCTACGCGCCTGCCTGCAACCATTGCACGCTCCGCCCGATCTGCGGCGGACTCTTCGACCGCGGCGCCGCGTACGACCCCGAAGAGCTTTATCCGGTCTTCGTCTCCATGGACGCGGTCGTCGAGACGATCATCACGGACCCGAGCGACCCGAGTTATCCGCTGCGCACCTTGCCCGCGTGGAAAAAGGATTTCGAAAAGCGCCTCGCCGCCGCGCGCTCGGGTGAGGACAAACCACGCGCGTCCGCCGAAGAGATGCACCCGCCGGATGCGCCGTCCGTCGGCATGGTGACGGAGAAGGGCCTCCGGCTCTTCGAGGCGAAGCGCAAGAGCGAGGCGAAAAAGGCCGAATCGCTCGGCGTCTCGATGGAGCACGTCGATGTCGCCCTGCCCGACGACGGCCCGAGCGGGCGCTAGGATGTACCGTGCGAAGTAAACTCGATTCGGCGGATCTTGGCGGCGAGCTCTGGGCCGGCCCGTATCGGCTCGACTCGGTCATTGCCCGCGGCGGCTTCGGGTTCGTCGCCCACGCGACGCACGCGCCCACGGGCCGCGCCGCCGCGGTGAAGGTCATGCACGCCGAGCTCTTCGCCGATCCCACGGCGATTCCGCGCTTCGAGCGCGAGGCGGCGATCATCTTCGAGCTCCCCCACCCGAACGTCGTCCGCGTGCACGAAGTCGGCCGCCTCGCCGACGGGCGCCCCTATTTCGCCATGGAGCTGCTCACCGGCCAGAGCCTCGACGCGCGCCTCGCCGCGGCCGGCAGGCTCCCGATCGACGAGGTCCTCGGCATCCTCGAGCCCCTCTCGGACGCGCTCGCCGCCGCCCACGCGCGCGGAATCGTCCACCGCGACATCAAGCCTTCCAACGTCTTTCTCGCCGAGGGCCGCGCCGAGGGCCGCGTCGTCCTCCTCGATTTCGGCGTCGCCAAGCTCCTCGACAGCGCCGGACCCTCGCTCACCGCTTCCCGCGCGACGCTCGGCACGCTCCCCTTCATGGCGCCGGAGCAGGTACTCGGACAACCCCTCGATACGCGGGCGGACGTTTATGCGCTCGGCGCGCTCGCATTCGCCATGCTCACGGGAAAACCGCCATTCGGGGATCAGGCCACCGCCGTCGTCCGCCAGATTCACCTCCATGCCCGCCCGCCCAAGCCGAGCGAGCGCGCGCCCATCGATCCCGCGCTCGACGAGCCCATTCTCCGCGCGCTTTGCCGTGATCCCGCGGGCCGATATCCTTCCGCGCCGGAGTTCGTCCGGGCCCTCTGCGCCGCGAGCGGCGCCCCGACGAGCGCGCAAAACCCGAAGCCCGATGCCGCCTCGATCCGCCCCTCGATGGCCGTCTCCGTCGCGCTCCGCGCCGATCCGGCGGCTCTCGCGGACGGCGACGAGGCGCTCCTCACGGCCCTCGAAACGAGCTTGCCCCTCGTCTCCGCCGAGCTGACCGCGGCCGGGCTCGTGCTCTCCAAGGAGACCGCGACAAACCTGCTCGCCGTCTTGCCCACGCCGCCCGACCCGACCTTCACCCGGCGCGTGCTCGAAGCGTGCGTCCGGGCGTATCGCCGTGTCCTCGCGGGCCCCTTGTCAGGACAACCCGCCGACCTCGGCATCGTCGCGCACGTCGGCGCGCTCCACACGAGCGAAGCCGGCACGATCCTCCCCGGCGGCCTGCTCGACGTCAGCTCGTGGTCGCCGGGACCGGTGCGGGGCGTCGTGGCCACGAAACGAGCACTCGAAAACCAAGATCTCCCGCGTTCGCCATTCCCGAACGACCCACGGTTTTTCTTTCTCGAACGCTGACGAGCGCGGTCACTCTTCCGTGGCCGAGATCCCGTGCCGCCGCACGAGCTCCCGCAGGTGATTCCGATCCATGTGCGCCGAGCGTGCCGCGCGGGACAGATTCCCTCCGCTCTGCCGCACGAGCGCCTCGATGTACCCGCGCTCCCACCGCGCCACGGCGCGCTCCTTCGCCGCGCGGAACGAGCCGAGCGCGAGATCACCCTCGTAACCGCCCGGCGCCGCCGCCTCCGCCTTTGGCTCCGAGCCGGGCGGCGACCCGAGCGTCGCCTCGAACCAGAGCTCCTGGTCCTCCATCAGGATCGCCCGCTCCACCGCCGCCCGCAATTCTCGCACGTTCCCCGGCCAATCCTGCTTCGTGAACGCCGCGACGAGCTCCGCAGGCGGCAGCGGATCCCCCGACCGCGCGAATTGCTCGTAAAAATGCGCGACGAGCGGCGGGATGTCCTCGCGCCGCTCCCGCAGCGGCGGCAATCGAATCCGCACGATGTTCAGCCGATAATAAAGATCCGAACGGAACGTCCCGCGGTTCACCTCCTGCCGGAGGTCGCGGTTCGTCGCGGCGATCACCCGCACGTCGAGCTTGATCGGATCGAGGCTCCCGATCCGCCGCACCACGCGCTCTTCCAGGGCCCGCAGCAGCTTCGGCTGCATGTCGATCGGCAGCTCGCCGAGTTCGTCCAGAAAAACCGTCCCGCCCGCCGCCGATTCGAACGCGCCCGCCCGTGCCTGCAGCGCCGTCGTGAACGCGCCGCGCATGTAGCCGAAGAGCTCCGCCTCGATCAACGTCGGCGGGATCGCGCTGCAATCGATCACCACGAACGGCCCCTGCGCGCGCGCGCTCCTCTGGTGAATCACCTCGGCGAGCAGCCCCTTGCCCGTGCCGGTCTCGCCCTCGATGAGCACCGTCGAGTCCGAGGCGGCGATCCGTGGCATGGCCGCGAAGAGCCTCCGCATCGCCAGGCTGTGGCCGAGGATGCGGCCATAACGCTCCTCGTCGGCGAGCGGCTCGACGATCTCGTCCGCGAGCGGATCGAAATGCAGCGTCGATTTGCCCACGCCGAGCACCGCGCCGGGGCCGAGGTAGGCGCCTTCCACGCGGAAGCCGGCGACCCGCGTACCGTTGCGGCTGCCGAGGTCGCGCACGAGAAACCCGCGGTCCGTGACGGTGATGACGCAATGGTGGCGTGATACGGCGCCGTCGGTCAGGACGAGGTCGTTGCCGGCGGCCGTGCCCACCGAAAGCTCGGCGCCGTCCGAGACGCGCTCGACGCCGCGATTGGGCCCCGCCGTCACCTGGAGGCGAAAGCGGCCGATGGCGCACTCGCGCGGGCGAACGACGAGGGCCACCGTCTCCTTCGCGTGCGGTTCCTTGCTCATGATGGCGGCACGGTATCACGAACTCCCATGCTTGCTCGCCCGAAGCAGTTGCTCTTCGTCGGGCGCTCGGTACCATGCCCCCGGATGATTGGTCGGCAGCTCCTCACCGACTACGAGATCGTCCGCGTGCTGGGTCAAGGCGGCATGGGGACCGTCTACGAGGCGAGGAGCACGAAAACCGGCCGTCCCGTGGCGATCAAGTGGCTGCACGTGCGCCCGTTCGCCCCCGACGATCCGGACCTGCTCCGCTTCGAGCAGGAGGCGCGTATCGCAGGCTCGCTCGCCTCGCCGCACGTCGTCGCGGCCATCGCGGTGGATCACGATCCCGAGACCGGTGTGCCGTTTCAGGTGATGGAGCTGCTCGACGGCGAAGACGTGCGCGCGCTCCTCGGTCGTGTCGGCCCGCTCCGGCCCGAGGTCGCGCTGCGAATCCTCGCGCAGGCGTGCGAGGGGCTCGCGGCGGCGCACGCGGTGAACGTCGTCCATCGCGACATCAAGCCCGATAACCTCTTCCTCGCGCGGGGCGAGGGCGGCGAGGTCACTGTGAAGGTCCTCGATTTCGGGGTCGCCAAGATCCGGCGCACGCCCGAAGCCGTGGCCGAGGGCGGCGCGCTCACGGCGCCCGCGGTATCGATGACGCAGAGCGGGCAGGTCATCGGCACGCCGCTCTACATGGCGCCCGAGCAGATCGAGAATCCGAAGAAGGTCGACGCCCGCTGCGACGTGTATTCGATGGGCGTGACGCTGTACGCGATGCTCGCGGGCGCGCCGCCGCACGCGCACGTGAAGTCGCTCGTGGAGCTACTGTATGCGATCACGACGCAGCCGCCGCCGCCGCTCGCGGAGGCCGCGCCCTGGGTGCCGGCCGAGATCGCTCGTTTCGTGGAGAAAGCGACGGCGCTCGCCCGCGAGGACCGTTTTCCGAGCGTGGAGGCGATGCGCGAGGGGCTCCGCTCGTTCCTGCCCGAGGGTTTTTCCTTGCGACAGGAGGCGCTCGTCGGCGTGACCGAGGACGAGCGCAAGGTTGTCGCGACGTACCCGGCCGATGCTCCGCCGGCGAAGACGGAGCGTTCGGCGCAGACCGTGAAGACCACGCGACGAGGCGCGGCGGGGCGCGCGTGGGCCGCGGCCGTGATTGCGCTCCTGGTCCTCGCGATCGCGGCGTTTTTCCTGTTCGGCCGCTAGAAAACGAGCCTTTCCCTTAGGAAAAACGACGTCGACCCGAGACGGGCGCTCGATCAGGGCTCACTCCAAGCTTCCGCAATCGGAGCCGTACAAGTCGTAATCCTTCACGTGCCTGATGATGTGCTTGTTCCCCGCCGAACCACATTGCAAGACGCCGCTGAGGATGTTGTAGGTGCACGCGGAGTCGCAGCTCCCCACGAGGTTGAGGCTACAATACGGGCTCGTGTCGCAGATGCGCTCGCCGAGCACTTGCTCCACGTTACAAGCATTCGCCATGTCCTCGAAATAACAGACATTGGCGACGAAATTCGGCGCGAACAGGTTCCCCCACGTGCGCGACTCCGCCACCGGAAATGCGGCGCTCTGCTCCGCGGTCGGCTGGAGCTCCGCGCGCGCTCCCTCGAGGAGGATGGGGACCACGACGCCGTATCCATTGAGGTGGTCGAGCAAGCAAGACGTGACCCACCATTGATTGTTGCTGCTCAGCGGCTGTGTCCTCCACTGAGCCGCGAGGCCGAGCCAACCCCGGTACATGACGCCGGTCTCCGGATCCGTCATCGCCGCGCCCTCGGGCAATGCGCACCGGGCGAGGAACTTGAGGGCCTGCGCCCTGCACGTGGCCGAGGCCTGATCGAGGTGCGGGTTTTGGGGGAGCGTGCCCTGCGCATCCGCGGACAGCGGCGTTTGCGCGAAGAGTCGATATGCCGCCTGGATGTCGGGGTTCCAGAAGCAGACGGGATCGAACGGGTTGCTGCTGCCCGGCGGCCTGTCCGGCGGATCGCCGTCCTCCAGCGTGTCGAAGTGCACGACGATGTCGTTACCTTCGACCGGGTTATTGGCCTCGGCTCCGGCGCAGCCGGAGGCAACGACGAACGCCAGGATGGTCAGACCGGCAAAGGAACGTGCTGCGAATGCGAACATGGGGACCTCCTCGTGTCGACGCGGAGGTACTGCACAGGTCGGGCCAACACACACGCCCCCCCGAAACAGCATGTTTTTGACCCCCGCTCGCGCCCCGGGACGGGCAACTGCGGGGGGCGGCATGCAGCAGGTGCAGGCGCGCGCCATCACCCCCCCGCGGGGGTCATGGCACGCAGGACGCCTCACTCGGGGATGACGCAGTCGTAGCCGTACCAGTCATAATCCTTCACGCGCACGCTGATGTGCTTGTTCCCCGACGAACCGCATTGCAAATAGCCGGCGAGTATATTGTAGAAGCACGCCGTGTTGCAGTTCCCCACGATGTTGAGATTGCAGAGCGGGCTCGAATCGCAAATGCGCTCGTCGAGCAATTGTTCCACCAAACAACCCGTCGCCATGTTCGTGAAGTAACATACGTTGGCGACAAAATTCGGCGCGAACAGGTTCCCCCACGCGCGCGACTCCGGCACCTGAAACTCCGAGATCTGCGCCGCGGTCGGCTGGAGCTCCGTGCGCGCTCCCTGGAGCAGAATGGGGACCTCGATCCCGTACCCATTGAGGTGCTCGAGCAGGCAAGACGTGACCCACCACTGGTTGTCGCTGCTCAGCACCTCCGTCTTCCATTGATCCGCGAGGCCGAGCCAGCCGCGGTACACGACGTTGGTCGCCGGGTCCCGCATGATGGAGCCCTCGGGCAATGCGCACCGGGCGAGGAATTTGAGGGCCTGACCCCTGCACGTCGCCGAGACCTGGTCGAGGTGCGGGTTCTCGGGGAGGTTGCCGTGCCCGTCCACGTAGAGCGGCTTTTGCGCGTAGAGCCGGTAAGCCGCCTGGACGTTGGTGTTCCAGAAGCAACCGGGCCAGAGCGGGTTGCTGCTGCCCGGCGGCCTGGTGTCGGGGTCGCCGGGGTCCTGCGTCTCCAGGCCAACCTCGAAATCGTCGGCGCCAAACGGG
This sequence comes from Polyangium sp. y55x31, assembly GCF_029946505.1. Taxonomy (GTDB): domain Bacteria; phylum Myxococcota_A; class Polyangia; order Polyangiales; family Polyangiaceae; genus Polyangium. The sequence goes on along the minus strand of NZ_JARZHG010000027.1, from coordinate 140,309 downwards.
TTCTCCACCTCGGGCGACGCGCAACCCACGAAGGCAACGCCGGCAGCAACCACGAAAAAGGAAAAGCTATGCGACTTCAGCACGGGTCTCTCCTCCGCCAAGAATGATGCAGCAAACGGATAGCACGACTCGTGCCACGTCCCCCGACCCGGCACATGCGCGACGTTTCGAGGGTTTCTCGCTTCCACGCCGGAGACGTCTGCGGGGAGCTCCCTGCAGGCGGTGCGGGCCACGGCATGCACCTCGCCCCGCGGGCGACGTTCACCGCAGGAGTGCCGCGATCTCCTTCAGCTCCTCCTCGTACTTTCGCGCGAGGAGCGCGTTCTCCCGGAGCGCCGCGTCGAAGGCCTCCTTCGCGCGGCGCGCGGCCTCCACCCGTTCCGTCTCGACCTGCGACGCACGTGCCTGCACGAGGTGGAGCTGCCCCGTCGCGGCCAGCGCCGTTGCCATGTGCGGATTCTTGGCGAGCGCCTTTTCTGCCATGCGAAGCCCTTCGGCGAGATCTGCCTGAAAGCTCCGGCCGGCCCTCGCCGACCATTGCGCTCGCAAACCGAGCACCTCGCTCATGACCTGATAGGGCGTGGGTTGCGCTTTCGCCTCCTCCAGGACCGGGGCCATGATCGCGAGAGCGGTCTCGAAGCTCGACGCGGTCGCGCTGCCGCGCCGCATTTCCGCGCGGATGGCCAAGATCTGAATGCGTGCGTCGAGGATACGCCACGCCATGTTCGTTCCGCCATTGATCGCCGCCGCGTCCCCTACCCACCGCCGTGCCTCCGCGAGAAGAGGGCTCGGATCGAGGCCTTCGCGCAGCCATTGCTCCGCCTCCACCTGCCGGGACTTCGCCGCCTCGACGAGGAAAAACACCTCCTTCGGTGATGGCCCCGCGAAAGTACGAATGGCATCCATGGCGGACTGGGTGAATCGCCGCGGGTCGCGGCCGACGGCCAGCTCGTGACCACCGACGATCCGGTACGTGCGCGCCTTCCAGTAAGCCGTGCGCCACGGATCGACGGCGCTTCGCTCGTCGAGGGCAGCCAAGGCGTCGAGCGCGGCCTTCACGTGCGCGTCGGCGGCCTCCCCCCGCTCGAGGCTGTTGTCCACGAGCATCGCGAGCACCTCCACGAGCATGAATGCCGGAATCGAGAACCCGGGATCGAGCGCCCGAGCGCGCTCGAACTGTCGCCGCGCGTTCTCCAGCGCGCCCGTGGCATTCCGGCCTTTTCGGCGGTCGATATCGGAGGCGAGGATGTACACTTGCCCGAGCTCGTTGTACGACCAGGTGAACAACGGATCGAGCTCCTGGACGCGCACATAGGCCTGGATGACGTCGTCGATGGGCACGTCCTGACCCAGGGTCTCGAGGAGCTTCGCGCGCTCGTGCAAAGCCGTGGCGACCGCATATCGAGCCATCACGTCTTGCGGGCGAGCGCGCAGGGCCTCCTCGGCAGCGTCGACCGCGGCCCGGGCGGTGCTCAGCGACGAATCCTTGGCATTGCTGCCGGATACGGCATTGGCGCGCGCGACGAGGAACAACGCGCGTTGCACGAGCGACCGCCCATCCCTGCTGCTCGCCTGCACGGCCCTGTTGCAAGCCTCGACGCCGGCCTCGAACGGGACCTGCCTGTCCGTGCTGCTGTTCAGCGCCGCCCACCCCCACTTCTCCCACAGCTCACACTCCGCCCGGTGCACCTCCGGATCACTGCGCCCCATGTTCGACGCGGCCGCATAGGCCCGCGCCGCCGGCTCGAAGTACGATTTCATCTTCTCGAAATCGAACGCCGCGTCGTGCCGATACTTGCTCCCCTCGGCGAACAGCGCGTCCCCTTCGAGCTTCCTCGCCTCGTGCATCCACGGCGCCTTCTCGAATGCCTCCCGCGCCTTCGCGGCGGCCTCCTCGTTTTTCCCCTCGTACAGCGCGAGGAGCCCCTCCGCATACGCCGGCACCTCGATCCGCGCCCCCATCGCCGCTCGCAAATGCCCGAGCGCCGGATCCCGCAGATCCCTTTCCAGCTCCGCGACCTTCTTCTTCCGCTCCTCCTCGTTCGTGATCCGCCGCGTCTCGGCGAGCGCCTGCTGGTAGATCTCGCCGATCGCCCGCCCGAGCGCATACTGCAAATCCGCCGACGAATACCCCGCCGCGGTCGCCTTCTCCAGATGCTCCCGCGCCCCCTCCGGATCCCCGAGCGCGAGGTACCCGCGCCCGATCGCGTAATGCCCCGGCCCCTCCCCCACCTCTCCCGCGGCCGCCATGCGCGCTTCGATCTCCGCGAGCCGCGCGCGCACCATGTCCCTCTCCCGCTCCACGTCGTGCAGCGGATACGCATACGCCGCCCGCAGGAACAGCTCCATTTCCTTCACGCCCTCGCCGAGCTCCCGCGCGAGCACCGCCTGCTCCGCCGCTCGCCGCTGGGCCCGCACCCACACGCCGCCGAACACCAGCGACGACGCGGCCCCGAGCATCAGGAGCGACGCGAGCAACTTGTGCTTGCGCGCCTTCTTCCAGGCGACGTATCCGACCGAGGCCCGCTTCGCGTGGATCGGCTCGCCGTCGAGGAACCGCTGCAAATCCTCCGCGAGCGACCGCGCCGAATCATATCGCCTCGCGGGATCCCGCTCGAGGCATTTCATCACGATCGTCTCGAGCTCCGAAGGCACCCCCTTCTGCACCCTCCCGATCGTCGGCGCGTCCTCGTACGCCACCATCATCAAGAGCTTCCACGGGTGTTCCGCGACGAACGGCGGATGCCCCACGATCAAGTCGTACAACGTCGCCCCCAGCGAAAACACGTCCGAGCGACGATCCATCGCCCGCACGTCCCCTTTTGCCTGCTCCGGCGGCATGTACGCAGGGGTCCCGACCACCGCGCCCGTGCGGGTTTGTCCGCGGTCCGAGACCTCGCGCGCCAATCCGAAATCCATGATGTATGGCTTCAGCGAGCCGTCCTCGCGCTTCTCCACGAGAATGTTCCCCGGCTTGATGTCCCGGTGGATGATCCCGAGCCGGTGCGCCTCGTGCACCGCCGCCGCGATTTCGCACATCAGCTTGACCCGCTGCTCCACGGTCAGCCGATCCTTCCAGCGCGACAGCGGCTCGCCGTCGATGAATTGCATCGCGATGTACGGCTCGCCGTCCGCCTGCCCGGCCTCGTACACGCGGCACACGTGCTCGTGCTGAATACGCGCCTGCGCGCGCGCCTCGCCCAGGAATCGACGCCAGAGCTCCGGATCGTCGCCCTTCAAGAGCTTGAGCGCCACGGTCCGGCCGAGGCGCGGATCCATGGCGCGGTAGACCGTGCCCATCCCGCCTTCGCCGACGAACGTGATGTCCTGGTATCGCTCCGAGAGCGACGGCGGCACGCCCCGACGCTCGGCCGGCGGCCCGGGCAGGACGAGCGGCACCGTCGACTCGTGCCCGATCCCCGCGCCTCCTCCGTCCTCCGCCGACATGCCCCGGGAAGATACACGCGCGAAGGCAGCCACGACAGGTCCACGTGGTACCCTCTCCCCCGGCCATGCTCCGCGCCCTCCTCGACCACCTCGCGCGCCTCTTCGCCCCGGCAAAACCGAAAGAGCCGCCCGCGCCCGAAGAGGCCGAGGACGACGAACCGCTGCCCGACCCCGACGCAATCGCCGTGCTCCCGATCGAAGACGCGATCGACCTGCACGGCTTCGCGCCCCGCGACATCCCCTCCGTCGTCGAGGAATACCTGCACGAGGCCCACGCGCGGGGTTTTCCCGAGGTCCGGCTCATTCACGGCCGCGGCAAGGGCGTGCAGCGGCGCGTCGTGCAATCGATCCTCGCGCGCCACCCGCTCGTCGCGTCGTTCCGCGACGCCCCGGCCACGCGCGGCGGCTGGGGCGCGACGATCGCGCGGCTTCGTATCAATCGATCTTGATCGTCACGCCCACGCCGAAATGGTCCGAGGCGAACGCCCGGCCTGCATATTGCGGCGGGCACCCCGAAAGCTCGCCGAGCGGCGCGACGAGCTCCATGTCGATCCGCTCCGGCGCGGCCCGCCGCGACGTCCACACGTAATCGATGAGCGCCCGCTCCGGGCCGCCCTCGTGAAACGCCCGCGCCACGTCGTTCTGCTCCGTATCGTACGTCAAGAGGCCCGCGCGCGCCGTGTGATCCGTCAAGCCCTCGCCGAGTCGAAGCGAAAGCCCCTCGTATTCGCCCGTCCCGCAAGGCACGTTCAGATCCCCGCAGAGCACCGTGGGCACGCCGCTCGAGAGCGGCTCCCGCAACGCGTCGCAGAGCGCCTCGACCTGCGCCTTTCGCACTGCGAGGCACTCCTCCGGCGACACGCGCCCGTCGTCCGCCTGCAAATGCGTGTTCACCAGGAAAAGCTCGCGCCCGCCGGGCAATCGCACCTCCGCGAGCGCGGCGCCCTTCCGCGCGAACCCGTCCGCCCCCACGCCGCGCGGCAATCGCAAAAAGCGCGCTTTCACGGGGAAACGCGAGAGGATCACGAGGCCCGCGCCGACGAGCGTCTTGGTCGCCGCGCAGGGACCCGGCGGATCGTGCCAGAGCTCGGAGAAACCTCCCGCCGCCCGCAACGCTTCGAGCCGCTCGTGCACCCCGCCCACGAAATTTTCCTGGATGCACACGATGTCGAAGCGCGCGAGCGCCTCGATCACCGCCGGCGCGCCGAGGCGCTCGGGCCAGAAAGGCCGGCCCTCCAGGAAATCTTCGAGGCTCTGCGGCGCGCCGAAGCAGTTCCAGGTCGCGAGCCGAACGGACAGGGGCCCTTGGTCGTTCATCGGAAAAGCATTCTAATGCAAGCCACGAGCCCCTGCTGCACCTTCATTTCCTGGAATGGATGTTTTTCCCGCGCTTTCGCTCGGAGAGCGCCCAGCGGATGCCCATCTCCAGCGTCGAGCGGGTCACGATCGTGCCGAGATCGAGCCCGAGCCCGACGATCGTGTGCGCGACGTCCGGCCGCAGGCCCGTGAGCAGCACCTCCGCGCCGAGCAGCCGCGCCGCCTGCGTCGCCGAGACGAGCGCGCTCGCGACCTGCGCATCCACCACGCCCACGCCCGTCACGTCGAGGATCACGACCTCCGCCGCGTGCGCCACGATCCCTTCGAGCAGCGTCTCCAGAACCTGCCGCGCCCGCGCCGAATCGAGCACGCCCACGATCGGCATCGCGAGCACGCCTTGGCCGATCGGCACGAGCGGCGTCGAGAGCTCCCTCAGCGCATCCGCCTGCCGCCGGATGAGCTCCGACGTCGCCCGCTGCTCGGTGATGTCCGTCGCGAGCCCCACGACCCGCGTGATCTGCCCCGACGCGTCCTTCACCGGAAATGCCCGATCCCGAACCCAGCGAATCGTCCCGTCCGGCCGCACGACCCGATATTCGACATCGTATTCGCCCCGCTCCTGCAGCGGCAGCGCCTCGAAAACGCTCGGCCGATCGTCGGGGTGAATCGCGTCGAGGAAATTGAAACGCTGCTCGTAGAGCTCCGACCGCGGCCGTCCCCACACGGTTTCGTAGGCAGGGCTCACGTAAACGAGCACGTTTGCATTTGCATTCGTCATCCAGAAGACGTCGGTGATCGTCTCGGTGAGGACGCGGAACGTCTCTTCCCGCTCGGCAAGCGCGCGCGTGGCTTTTTGCGCCTCGGTGACGTCGCTGAGCGTCACCACGTACTGCTCCACCGCGCCTGCCGGGTCGCGCTGCACCATCACGTTCGCCAGGAGCCACACGCGATCGGCGTGCTTGGGCCGATCGATGCCGATGATCGTGGACGAGACCGACTGCCCCGAAGACAAGGCGCGCGCCGTGGGGGATTGGTCGGGCGGCAGGGGTTTTCCGCTCTCGTCGAGCATCGTCCAGCCCGGCTCGGACGGGGCGCGGCCGTGCATCTGCGCCTCGGTCAGGCCGAGCAGCTCGAGCGCGCGCCGGTTCACGAAGCGCATTTCTCCCCGCGAACCGCGGATGACGAGGCCGATCTGGAGGTTCCGGAGCAGCACGTCGAAGCGCGACTCCATGGCCGTGAGATCCCGCGTCCTTCTGGCCACCGTGTCCTCGAGCTCGCGCCAGCGCGCCGAGGTGTCGGTCATGTCGCGGCCGATCGCCACGATGAACGAAACGCTCCCATCCGCGCCGCGCATCGGCGTGTAGCTCGTGTCGAGGTAGACGACCTCCCCCGATCCGCCGCGGATCTTGTGCACCACCTGCACGACCTCGACCCTCGAAAACGCGCGCTCCACGCACTGCTCGATGCTCGAAGCCCGGTCCCCATAAAGATCCCGCGGCGACTTGCCCACGAGCGCCTCCGGTTCGAACGCGAAGAGCGCGCTCGCCGCCGTGTTCGCATAGACGAACCGACGTGCCGCGTCGTAGACCACGCAAACATCCTTCGACTGCGCGAAAAAAGCAGACGCATCGAACGGCAGCGGCGGAGCGGAGGCGAATGAAGAGGTGACCATGAGCCGATCGTATTCGCAGGATCGCCAAGATACGTGCGCAACGCAACAAGGATCCGAAGACCCGCGGAGCAGGATTTTGCTGTGCCTCCGCCGGGGGCGTGACGGTCTCGTGTGTGGAGGGCGGGCTGGGCCACGTCGACCGGGGCGTTCGTCGGAAAAGCAAAAACGAGGGCGTGACAAACGTGGGGATCCGTTGAAAATGGTGGCAGAGCGCGGCAAGCTCCGCGCTGCCTTCGAGGCACGATGAGCAAGGCGCGCGCAGGATCGAAGCCGAAGCCCACGAAAAAGGCCGCCGCAAAGGCCACGAAGGTCGCTACGAAGACGACCCCGAAGGCCGCCGCGAAAAGGCCCGGGGACGAGCCCGCCCTCGCACCGAACGTGCACCCGATGCCCGAGATCCGGTCCGCACGCACCGAGCCTCCGCCCGCCGCAGACGAGCCGCTCGTCGCGAAGTGGTCCGAGCGCGGGGCCGCGCTGCTCGGCGAGCTCGCCGCGCACGGCGCCGAGGACCACGAGTATCGCGTGGACCTGAAGGACGGACGTTTCGTCTGGCTCGATCCACGCGGACGCGTCTCGGCCGAGGCCCGCGCCCGCGCCCTCTGCAGCTACGCGCCCACGACGTCCTCGTTGACCATGGCCTGGGCCGATCCGCTCCTGCGCGCGGCCTCCGTGCGCCCGATCGACCGGATGCCCACCGAGCGAGACGACGTCGACGAAGAAGGGGCCTGGCACGTGGCGATCGCCGCGGCCGAGGCCTCGGGCGCGGAATGGCTCTACCGCGTGGCCGCGCCGCACTCGTGGTACTTCCTCGCGCTCTCGGAGCTCTCGTTCCAGCCGATCAGCCCCTCGTTCACGCCGGGCTCGCCGGCGGGGCTCGTTCTGTTGGAACTCGAAGCAAGCCGCAAGGCGATCCGCTCGGGCGCGGAGCCCGCCGTGGTGGTGCGCGAGCGCCTCGCGCGCGTGGGCAGCGCGCTCCTGCACGAGGCCGAATACGCGTACCGCAGCACGGACTGGGTTTCGCGCCTCGCGCGGACGGGAAAACGGCTGGAGAAGCTCGCGGGCGAGGTGCCGGTGCCGTCGTTCGAGTCGGTCGCGAAGGGCGCGTCGTCGTCGGAATGGCTGGCGCCGGACCTCGCAGGTAGCCTCGACGAGGCGTTAGGGCTGCTCGTCGACGAGTGGCGGCTGTTCGCCTAAAGCCTGCACGATCGCGTCGACCCCCGCGCCCGCCGCGATCTCCGTGGCGACCTCGGGTTTGTCCGTCCGGATGATTCGTACGGATCCGTTGTTCCCCTCGGCCACGACGTGCGAGAACCGATGGGCCGCCGCATATCGCAAGGCATCCGCCCCCGGCGCGAGGAGCGCCGCCGCGATGCCCCGCGCCCGCAGCGACGACGAAAGCGCCTCGCCGCGTGGATCCGGGGACACGAGCACCCGGATCGGCCGCTCCTCCCGCACGCCCGAGGCCTCCCGCGCCCGCGCAATCGCGTCGAGGTGCAGGCCAAACCCCACCGCCTGCAGGGGCAAACCAAAACGCCCGAGCAAATCGTCGTATCGACCGCCCGCGCCCACGGGCTCGCCCGGCCCCGGCGCGAGCACGTGGAAGATCGGCCCCGTATAATAGGCAAAACCCCGCACCTCGCCGAGATCGAGCCGCAAGACGTCCCCGAGCCCGCTCTCCCCCGTCCCGCGCGCCGTCTCCCAGAGCGCCCGAAGCTCGCCGAGCGGCCCCTCCGCCCCCGTCCCGGCGAACAGCTTTTCGGCGCGGGCGAGAATCTCCTCGCCGGGCCGATCCTCCGCCCCGCCCGAGAGCTCCGGCAGCGCCACGAGCGCCTCCGCCACGCGCGCCGGCACCCCGGAAGCCTCCCGGCCCGAAAGCAGCGCCCGCAGGCGCGATGCGTCCTTCTGCGCCAGCGCGTCCGTCACCTCCACGTCGAGCGGCGACGGCACCACGTCGACGAGCGCGCGCGCGATGAGCGCGTGGCCGAGGTCGATCACGAACGATTCGAGGCCCACCGCGCGCGTCACCGAGGCGAGGAGCCGCAGCGCTTCGAGGTCCCCCGCAGGCGACGGCGCGCCGTAGAGCTCCACGCCGGCCTGCGGGATTTGTCGGTGCTTTTTGGCGCGACCTTGACGGCGACGGACGATGGTCCCTTCGTAGCAGAGCCGGATCGGCACGGGCTCGGCGGCGAGGCGCGTGGCCACCATCCGCGCGATCTGCGGCGTCATGTCGGGACGGAGCGCGCACACCTCCCCCGACTCCGGCTCCACGAAACGCAGGACGTCGCCGGGGTCGAGCGCGCCGAGGCCCTTTTCGAGCACCTCGGCCAGCTCGAACGCCGGAGGCGTCACCAGGTCGTAGCCGTGCAGGGCGAAATGGTCGAGGATCGTACGGGCAAGCGCGCGCCTTCTTCTCGTCTCCTCCGGTAAGAGATCGCGCATCCCGGCGGGCAGCGGATGCGATAGCGCCTTGGGCGGAGAGCCAGAACGGTCCACGCCGGGCTTATACCGCGGCTGGGCAATCCGTGCGCATCGTTTGTGCCCTCGCTGCGATGGCCCACGCGATCCGCGAGGCGCGGAGGCACATCCCTCACGCCCCGACGTGCCAGCGGCGCCAGCCATTCGCGCGGATCCCGACCTGCCATGCCTGGCAGATGACTTGCTAACTCCGACGACCTGCCAGGCGCGCCCACGAAGTGCCGGGAATGCGCTGGTGATGGAGGCTCTCATGGCCGTCCAGGCCGTCACGACGACGCGTACCTCCGCGGCTCTGCCCGCGCCTGCCGGGGCCGAGGCCCGGCTCAGCGAGCTCATCGAGCGCGTCAAAAATGGAGACACCGTGGCGCTCGACGCGCTCACGCGTGCCATCCGACCGCACGTGGAACGACAGCTCGCCCGGTATCCCGTCTCGGACGAAGACAGGCTCGATCTCGTTCAATCGACGCTCCTCCAGGTCATCCGACGAATTCGCTCCTTCCGCGGCGATTCGAGCTTCACGACGTGGCTCTTCCGGGTCACGGCCAACGAAGCTCTGATGCTGATGCGCTCCCAGAGGCGTCAGCGGGCGCGGTTCGTCGGTGGCCTCGACCTCGAGGACCTCAGCGTTCTGCCCACGATGCGCGCCCCGGCGCTCGAAGACGACGCGGCGAGCGTGGCCGAACGCGAGCGGTTCGTCCGGCTCGCCCTGGGCGAGCTGCCGAACGACTACCGGGACGTGGTGATGGCGCATTACCACGAGGACCTCGGGCTCCAGGAAATCGCCCAGAAGCTCATGGTGAGCGAGAGCGCCGTCCGTTCGCGCCTCCACCGCGCGCGCCTGCGCCTGCGCGCCATTTTGAACGCGACGCCTTATGGTCGCGAGCTCCAGGCGGGATTCGGCCCGGTCGAGCGCCGGGGAACGACGGCTGGGTGACGCTCTACCCACCCCACGTCCGTGCGTCTCTCCGTACGCAGCGCGTGACACGGATTTGCCATCGACGAACCCTGCTCGCGTAGGAAATCGGTGGTAAGGTCCGCACTGACCATGCGCCCTTACGCCTTGCTTTCGCTCTTCGCCTCGACCCTCGCCACCCTGGCCATTGCGTGTGCCACCTCGAACGGAGGCGGCACCCCGTGGGACCCTCCTTCGGGACAAGGCGGGACCGGCGGGACCGGCGGCGCGGGCGGATCGGCGGGCCAGGGCGGATCGGCCGGCGAGGGCGGGCTGTTCCAGGACGACGGGGGGACGGGCACGGACGCGCCGCCCCTCTCGGACGACGCCGCGTGCGCCTCGACGGCGTCCGAGGCGACGGTCGAAAAACTGCCCGTCGACATCATCTGGGTCGTCGACAACTCGTCGAGCATGCAGCCCGCGATCGCCGAGATCAAAAAGGGCCTGAATGCGTTCGCCGCGCTCATCGCCGCGAAGAACCTGGACTACAAGGTCATCATGCTCTCGCTCCGGAGCAAGTCGAACACGGTGCAGGTCGGTGGCAGCACGCGGTACCCGATCTGCATTCCGGCGCCGCTCGCGGGCGACGACAACTGCGGCAATGGGGCGCGGTTCTTCCAGTCGAGCGTGGACATCCGGAGCACGCAGCCGCTCGAGCAGTTCCTCGGCACGCTCGGACAAACGAGCGGCTACACGCCCAGCGACGAGAAGGGCGGCGAGCCCTGGAAGCAGGAGCTCCGGCCCCAGGCGACGAAGACCATCGTCGTGGTCACGGACGACAACGCGCGCTTGTCGGCCAGCACGTTCGAGACGTTCGCCGGCGGGAAAAACCCGTTCAATTCGCTCATGTTGCCGCCGGGGATCCTGGACCCGAGCTGGAACGGGCTCTTCAAGGATTACGTGTTCAGCGGCCTCTACGGCTGGGGCTCGGACGCCGATCCGAACGTCATTTGCAAGTACCCGGACGGCACCGAGCCGCCGACCTCGGGCCTGACGTACACGACGCTCGTGAAAAAGACGGGCGGCGTCCGGGCGCAGGTCTGCGACGGGAGCGCCGCCTGGCAGCCGTTCTTCGACGCGGTCGCGCAGGCGGTGGACAAGACGGCGAAGCTCTCGTGCGAGCTCGCCATCCCGAAGCCGCCCACGGGCGAGGAGCTCGACCCGGAGCTCGTGAACGTGGCCCTCTCGGACGGCAGCGCGCCGACGTACCTGCCGCGCGTGAACGGCGCGGCCGACTGCAATGGCGGCGGCTGGTATTACGACGCCCCCGCGGCGCCGCAGAAGGTGATCCTCTGCCAGAGCTCGTGCGATCAGGCCCAGGCGCTGGTCGGCGAGGACAAGACCGGGAAGATCGAGGTCTTCTTCGGCTGCCAGTCGATCATCGAATGACCACGCCGATGCGCTCGAACGGCGCCCGGAGGTCCTCCGGCAGCGCCGCCTCGAACGTGATCGGCTTCCCCTCCCACGGATGCACGAAGCCGAGCGAGCGCGCATGCAGCGCGAGCCGCGCGAGGCCGAAGCGATCCCGATAATCGCGGTTCAGCGCGCCCTTCCCATAATTCGCGTCCCCGATCAGCGGGTGGCTGATGTGCTTCATGTGCCGCCGCACCTGATGCAGCCGCCCCGAATGTGGCTGCGCGTCGACGAGCGACAGGTGTTCGCCGCGCCAAACCCGACGGAACGACGTCGAGGCGGGCACACGCGGGCCGCCCTCGCGGCGGGGGATCGGGTGGTCGATCGTGCCGGCGTCGAGCGTGACGCCGCGGACGAGCGCGAGGTAATGCTTTTCGACCCGGCCCTCCTCGAACATCTCGCAAAAGACGCGGGCGCTCTCGGCGTCCCTCGCGAAGACGAGCACGCCGCTCGTGGCGCGGTCGAGGCGGTGGACGGGAAACACCTTCTGGCCGAGGGTATCGCGGACCTCGTGCATCGCGGTCCGCTCGTCGTCGGACCAGCCGGGGTGGACGGCGAGGCCGGAAGGTTTGTCGACGACGACGAACCGTTCGTCGTGGTGGAGGATCGAGAGCAACGCGCCTAACGCAGCTTGATCTTCGTCGTCGGCTCGCGCCAGCGCTGCACGATGCCGGGCAGCATCGACAGATCCCGCACGGTCACGTCCGGCCCCGCATGCACGAGCGCCTCGACCGTGGAGAAGCCGGACTCGACGCCCACGGCCCAGGTCCCGGCGTTTCGTGCACAAAGAATGTCCTGTGGGCCGTCGCCGACCATCACCACCGCCGCCGGCATCGAGCCGAGCTGCTTGGCCGCGAACAGGAGCGGCGCCGCGTCGGGCTTGCGCTCTTTCGTGTCGCCTCCGGCCACGATCGCGCCGAACCGATCCTCGATCCCGAGCGCCCGCAGCACCACGTCGGTCGTCGAGCGTGGCTTGTTCGTGCAGATGCCAAGCGCCATGTTCTCCATCGACGAGAGCGCCTCGATCGCCTCGAGCGCGCCCTTCGCCCAGCGCGTGAAATCGAGCGGGTGCTGCTTGTAGTAGTCGATGAAGAGGCGGACGAGCTCGTCGACCTCCGGCGCGTCCTCCGGGATCTTCGCCGCCCTCGAACAGAGGGCGCGCGCGCCGTCGCCGACGAGGCGCACGATCACCTGCGCCGGCTGCGGGTTGCGTCCCGTCGTGAGGAGCGCGTGGTTGAGCGCAGCCACGATGTCGCCGCGGCTGTCGAGCAGCGTCCCGTCGAGATCGAACACGACCGCTGTGGGGGGAAGCACGGGGTTCATCCTAGGCGATCGCCGGCCGGATCTGGAAGGGGCAGGAGGGTTTTACTTCCGCGGGCCGGTCACGCGGATCTCCCGGAGGCGCGCGCGCAGGGCCGCGTATCGCTCCTCCATGCCCCGACGCGTGTCGGGCGAACGCCAGAGGTCCTTTCGTTCCTCGGGATCCTGGCCGAGGTCGTAGAGCTCGTAGCCCGCGTTGTTCGAGACGATGAGCTTGAGGTCGCCGTGGATGAGCGCGCGGCGCGCGTCGTTGTACGGGCCGGCCGGCATGTCGATCACGACGTCGCGCTCGGCCGGCGTTTGTCCCTCGGGCAAGAACACGTCGGAGAGGAGCGAGGTGCCCGAGAGGAAATCCGGGCCTTCGGCGGCGGGTTTCGGCGGCTCGACGTGGAAGAGTTCGAGGACCGTGGGCGCGAGGTCGATGAGGCTCCTGCGCGCCTCGATGCGCGCGGGTTTGGCGCCCGGGACGTGCACGAGGAGCGGCACGCGCACGAGCGGCTCCCAGAGCTCGAAGCCGTGGCGGAACATCTTGTGCTCGCCGAAGGCCTCGCCGTGGTCGCTCGTCACGACGATCGCCGTGCGTTTGCCGAAGGGCGCCGCGCGGATGCCGTCGATGAGCCGGCCGATGTGTTTGTCCGTGAACGCGACCTCGCCGTCGTAGAGCCCGCGCTGACCCGCGCCGAAGCTCGGCACGTCGTCGTGGCGCAGGTAGTCGGCGTGCGGGTCGAGGTAGTGCACCCAGAGGAAGAAGCGACCCTGCGTGTTCTCGGGCTTTCCGAGCTGCGCGAGCGCCGCGTCCGTGAGCGCGTCGCTCGACTTCATGTCCGCCACGTCCCAGGGCGCGTTCTCGGGCGGCGCGGCCGAGAGATCGACGACGTCGAAGCCGCTGTCGAGGCCGCCGAACTTGCCGAAGTAGCGGTGCGCATGGACGCCCATCGTGCGGACGCCCGCGCGCGAGAGGCGCTCGGCGAGGAAGGTCTCGGTGTCCTCGAACTTGTTGAAGTGCCCCCAGTTGCGCTGCGTCTCGCTGCCGTATTTGCCGATCAGCATCGGACCAACGCTCTTGCCCGTGTACGAGGCGAGCGAGTAGGCCCGGAGGAACACCGCGCTCTCGGCCGCGAGTTTGTCGAGGTTCGGCGAGACGGGCTGCGGATACCCGGCGTAGCCGAGATCCGCGCGCAGCGTGTCCACCGTGATGAGCACGACGTTGAGATCAGCCGGAACGTCGGCGCTCTTCGGCGCGGGCGCTTGTGCCGCGGGCGTGGGCGCGAGCGCGGCGAGGACCTCGGCGCGGAGGTCCGTGCCCGAGCAATCCTCGTCGATGCCGTTGTCGCGGATCTCCACGCCGAGCGGGCCGACCGACGCGTCGCCCTCGCGGCAATCGCCGCCGCCGAAGAGCGCGCTCGCGCCGTCGTGATCCCGATCGGCGAGCTTGCGCATCGCCGCGAGCGAGAGCTTTCCGAGGGGCGCGTCCCGCTCGATCGCCTGCGCCACCGGCGCGCCTTCACCTCCGAGCGAGACGGCCGCCCGCGGCGTGAGCAGGAGCGGCGCGAGCGCAACGAGCGCCGCGACGAACGATCTGCGCGGCGACGCGAGCGCCGACGAGAGGACCGTGGCGAACGCGACGAGCGAGAGCATCCCGACCGCGCGCAGATCGAGCTCGGGGCGCTTGAGCACGCCGTAGATCCCGAAGAGCCCGCCCTCGCCGCTCGGCCCGCCCGTCGCGACGCCGAGGCCGAAGAGCAGGCCCACGACCACGAGCGCGGCGAAGGCCGTCTTCGCGGGATCGACGAACGCGGGCCGGCCCTCGCTCGCCGTGGCCAGCGCTTGCCGGAGCGCCGGCGTGAGCGCGAGCGAGAGCAGCGTCGCGAGCAGGCCGACGAGCAGCGTGCCCGTCGCGATGGCGAGCCCCGCGAGCGGCGCGGCGACGTCGAGCGCGAGCAGCGCCCGCGCGAGCTGCGCCGAGAGCGTCATCCACAGGAATGCGGCCACGATCGCGAGCGGCACGAACGCGGCCACGTCCGCGGGACGACCTTTGGCGCGCGCTCGCAGCGATGCGACAGCCGACGCGGGCGTCGGCGCCGCCTCCGGGAAGAGGAACACGAGCGACGTCGCCACGACGAGCCCCACGACGAGCGCGACGGGCGCGACGAGACCTGCGTCCGCCACGAAGATCGCGAGCGACTTGGCGGCGTCGATGTGCTCCTCTTCGCCGCCGCGTGCATAGGCCGCGTCGAGCGCGGCGGCGGCGAGGCCTGCGATCGACGCGCCCATCGCCCCGCGGGCGATCCGGCTCGCCCAAGCTCGAACGTACAGCGCCGTCTTCATCCCTTGTTGCGAGCGCGCGGCGCGCCTCTCTTCGCGAGCGGGTGCGCCGCGTCATACACCTTCGTCAGGTGATCGATCGAGACGTGCGCGTACCTTTGCGTCGTCGACAGGCTCGCGTGCCCGAGCATCTTCTGGATCGCCCGCAGATCCGCGCCGCCGTCGAGCAGGTGCGTGGCGAACGTGTGCCGGAGCGCGTGCGGGTGCAGGTCTGCGCGACCCGCGCCGAGCGCGCCGTACCGATGCACGAGGTGCTGCACTTGCCGCACGCTGATGCGCCGACCGAGCCGCGACACGAAGAGCGCTCGCTCGTCGAGCGCGCCCGTCTTCGGGTTCCGGAGCTCCTCGCGCCGCCCGAGCCATCGCACGAGCGCCGCGCGTGCATGCGAGCCGAACGGCACGATCCGCTCCTTGCGCCCCTTGCCGAGCACACGCGCCCGTCCCCCGTCCGCCTCCATGTCCACGTCGCCGACGTCGAGCCCCACGAGCTCCGACACGCGGAGCCCCGAGCCGTAGAGCACCTCCAGGATCGCCCGATCCCGCTGCCCTTCCGCCGTCGCCTCGTCGGGCGCCTCGACGACCTCCGCAGCGGCGTCCGCGTTGACGAACGTCGGCAGCGGCCGCCGCGCCTTCGGCAGCTCGAGCTCGGCTGCCGGGTTCTTCTGGATCTCCCCACGCCGCTCGAGCCATCGCAGGAAAGCTCGCACCGCGGCGATCTTCCTGCCGATCGAGGGCGGCGCGTGCGTCCGGGCGAGCTGCCCGAGGAAACCTCGAAGCACGAACACGTCGAGATCGCCGGGACCTCGTACACGCCCGCGACGCTCCTGTACGTGGGCGACGAGCTGGGCAAGGTCTCGACGGTACGCGGCCACGGTATGCGGCGACGCTCGACGCTCCTCGCCGAGGTGGCGCACGAAACGCGCCACGGCCTCTTCGAGGCCCGCGCTCTTCGCGGCGTTCTCCGGGACCGCGCTCTTCACGGCCCTTCCCGTAGCATCGCCCCCCGCCCCCGGGCAAAGAGACGACGGTCCCCACGCCTCTCTGTCGATCGACCGGCCCGGACCGGAACGTTCCGCGAAAAGATGCCTTCCGCGGGAGGGAACGGGTAGATTGCTCCTCGGGAACCCATGGAAGGCGAGACGCTCGATGGCCGCTACAAGCTCGGGGAGGAGCTCGGCCGCGGGAGTCATGGCGTCGTGTACCGGGCCGAGGACCAGCAAACCGGCACCGAGGTCGCGCTCAAGCTCCTGCGCAAGCAGGTGAAGGACGACCCAGAGCTCCCCGCACGCCTCTTCCGCGAGGCCCAGTCCCTCGCGTCGCTCTGGGGCACGAGCGTCGCGCGCATCCACGCATGCGGGACCGACCCCGAGGGCGCCTTGTACGTGGTCATGGAGCGGCTCGAAGGCGAGACCTTCGAAGCGCACCTCCAGGATCTGGAGTGCTTCGGCGATCGTTTGAGCTCGTACAATCTGCTCACGCTCCTCGATCCGATCGCGCGCGCGCTCCACGCCGCGCATGCGCTCGGCATCGTCCACCGCGACGTCAAACCGGCAAACCTCTTCCTCCTCTCGCCCGAGCGCGGCGGCGGCATGCGCATCCTCGATTTCGGCCTCGCGCAGGTCGTCGGCTTCGAGGCGCTCACGGCCGAGAACAAGCCGGATGGCTCGCCGAACTACGTCGCGCCCGAGGCGTGGCGCGGCGAGCCGCTCGATCATCGCGCCGACGTCTACGCCTTCGGCGCCCTCGTCTTCCGCGCGCTCGCCGGACAAACGCCGTTTTCGGGCGACTCCCTCGCGGACCTCTCCCTCGCCGTGACGACCGCGCCGCGCCCCGAGCTCGCCCAGCGAAGGCCCGACCTCGCCCCCGAGATCGACGCGTGGGCGGCGCGCGCGCTCGCGGCCGATCCGAACCAGCGTTACCCGTACATCCCCACGTTGTGGAACGACCTCATCCGCGTGATGATGAACGGCAAAGGCCCGAGCGCCGATCGGGTGCGACAAACCTTCCGCCTACCCGGCTAGCCCCGCATGTCGCCTACCGAAGAGAGCGCGCAGTCCATCGAGATCGACCACGAAACCGAGGCGGAACAGCCGGTCGACGTCGACCAGGCGAACGCCGAGGCCCATCAAAAAGCGCTCGAACGCGCGCGGGACCTCATCGGCCAGACGATCTCGGAGCGCTACCGCATCCTCGATCTCCTGGCGATGGGCGGCATGGGCGCCGTCTACCTCGGCGAGCACGTGCTCATGCACAAGCGCGTCGCCGTGAAGATCCTGCACCCCGAGAGCGACGACAACCCCGAGATCGTGGCGCGCTTCGAGCGCGAGGCCCTCGTCGGCGCGCACATCGACAACCCGAACATCGCCCACGCGACCGACTTCGGGAAGCTCGACGACGGCTCGTACTTCCTGATCCTCGAGTACGTCGAAGGGAAAAACCTCGCCGAGGTGATCCGCGAAGGCCCGATGAAGCCGCGCCTCGTCGTGCACGTCGCGCGGCAGATCCTGTGCGGCCTGCAAGCCGCGCACGAGCTCGGCATCGTGCATCGGGACTTGAAGCCGCGGAACGTGATGCTCGAAGCGGGCTTCGTGGCGAAGCTCATCGACTTCGGCTTCGCGAAGGTCTCGGTCGGCAAGCTCCCGCTCACGGTGCCCAAGGAGGGCCGGCCGCCCTCGCGCCTCACCGGCGTCGGCGTGATCTTCGGGACGATCAACTACCTCGCGCCCGAGGCGGCGCACGGCATGGACGCGGTCGACGAGCGCGCGGACCTCTACGCGCTCGGCGTGATGATGTACGAGATGCTGACGGGCAAACACCCGTTCGACTCGACCGATCCGGTCGAGATGTTCTCGCACCACCGCACGACGCCGCCGCCGCCGTTTTCGGTGCGCGCGCCGGACGTGAAGATCCCCGCCGAGCTCGAGCCGCTCGTGAAGAAGCTGCTCGAAAAGGACCCCTACGAGCGATTCCAGAACGCGGCCGCGGTGATCGAGGCGCTCGACGCGCTGTCCATTTCGAGCGAGCCCGTCGAGGAAGCGGCCGTTCGTTCGAGGAAGATCACGCCGCCGCCGCCCCCGGTCACGGTGCGCCCCCCGGACAAACCGAGCGAGAAAGCGGACGCGGAGAAGGCTCCGGAAAAGGCTCCGCCGGTCGCAGAGGCGCGCAAGAAAAAGAAAAAGGCGCGGGGCGACGAACTGGCCACCTCCGCGCGGCGCGCGCCCGAGAAGAAGCCGAGCGCCATCAATTACACGCTCGCCGTCATCGCGATCGTGGCCGTGGTCGCCGCGGCGTTCTTCGCGTCGCGCTGAAAACCTCTCAATCGCCCGTCATCGGCCCCGGATCCGGAATCGGATCACGCATCGTGACGAACTCCTCCGCGGCCGTCGGGTGAATGCCGACCGTCGCGTCGAATTGCGCCTTCGTCGCGCCGCATTTGACCGCAATGGCCACGCCCTGGATGATCTCCGGCGCGTCCGCGCCCACCATGTGCGCGCCGACGACCTTCTGCGTCGCCCGATCCACGACGAGCTTCATCATCGTCCGCTCGTCCCGCCCCGAGAGCGTGTGCTTCATCGGACGGAAGCGCGCACGGTAGACGTCGATCTTGCCGTACCGCCGCCGCGCCTCGTGCTCCGGCAGGCCCACCGTGCCCACCGGCGGCTGCGAGAACACCGCGCTCGGCACGTTCTCGTGGTCCATCTCGGTCGGCCGGTCGCGGAACAGCGTCTCCGCCACGGCCCGCGCCTCCGCGATGGCCACCGGCGTCAGGTTGATCCGGTCCGTCACGTCCCCGACCGCGAAGATGCTCGGCACGCTCGTCCGCGAATACGAGTCGACCTTGATCGCGCGCACCTCGTCGAGGGCCACGCCCACGTCCTCGAGGCCGAGACCGTCCGTGTTCGGCGCGCGACCCGTGGCGAACAAGACGACGTCCGTCTCCACGATCTCGCCGCCCGCGAGGCGCACGGACAAACCGTCGGCTTCCCTCGCCACGCTCCGGAGGATCGTCTCGCGCAGGATCTTGATGCCGCGCTTCTGCATGCCCTCGGCCACGGACTCGCGCACGTCCTGATCGAAGCCGCGCAGCACGTTGTCTCCGCGCAGCGCGAGCGTCACCTCCGCGCCCGCGGCGCGCCAGACCCCCGCGAACTCCACGCCGATGTAGCCGCCGCCCACGACGAGCACGCGGCGCGGCACGTACGGCAGGTCGAGCGCCTCGTCCGAGGAAATGCCGAGCTCCTTGCCCGGGATGTCGGGCCGCACGGGCCGGCTGCCCGTCGCGATGAGGATGTGCCGCGCCGTGTAGCGCTTGCCGCCGACGTCGACCGTATGTGGACCGACGATCCGCGCGAACCCCTCGATCGTCGTCACGCCCGCGTCCCGCAGCATGCGCACGTAGATGCCGTTCAGCCGATCGAGCTCGCGATCCTTCGCCTCGATGAGCTTCGCCCAGTCGAGCTTGGCCTCGCCGAACGTCCAGCCGAACCCACGCGCGTCTTCGAGCTCCTCGGCCACGTGCGCGCCGTACACGAGCAGCTTCTTCGGCACGCAGCCGCGCAGGACGCAGGTGCCGCCCACGCGGCGCGCCTCGCAGATCGCGACGCGCGCGCCGTACGAAGCCGACCTGCGGCTCCCCGCCACGCCGCCCGAGCCTGCGCCGATGGTGAAGAGATCGAAGTCGAACGTGGTCATCGCGGGGCCTCCTCGGGGGCAAGTATGCGGGAGGAAGGGCCGGCGCGCGATGCTCGTTTCGGGATGAGGTTCGGCTCGCCCGACCGGACCGGCCTCTACTTGCGACCCGCCTCGCTCGAACGCATGCAGCGCCGGAGCGCCTCGCGCAGCGTCGAGAGCGTGATGATCTTCGTGAGATCGATCCCGATTTGCACCATCGTCTGCGCGACCGCTGGACGAATGCCCGTGATGATGCAGCGCGCGCCGAGCAGCTCGGCCGCGCGCACGAGCCGCCCGATGTGATCGGCCGTCGAGGTATCCACGATATCGACGCCCGTGAGATCGATGATCGCGTACGTCGCGCCTTTTTGCGTGATCGCGTCGAGCAGCCGCTCCATCATCTCGGCGGCGCGCTGGCTATCGACCACGCCGAAGAGCGGCAGCGAAAGCACGCCGTCCCAGACCTCGATGATCGGCGTCGAGAGCGCCCGGATCGCCTCCTCCTGCCGCGCGATGAGCTCGAGTTTTTCCCGCAGCTCGCGCTCGGCCACGGAGCGCTCCTCGACCTCCTTGCGCACGCGCTCGAGCGCCACCGCGAGGTCCGCCTTCGTGGCCTGGTCCGAATGAAAGAGCGCGTCGAGCCGATCTTCGAGGCTCCTCTCCGAGGGCCGAATGACGAACTCGTCGTACGCGTCACCCCGGGCAGCGAACGCCGTCTGCTCGGCCCAGCAGGAAGGCACCCCGAAATAACGCTGGAAAAGTCCGGCGAACTTGCCGCCCACGTATGCAGAGCCCCAATCGGCCTCGATCGCGCGCTGCGCGATGGACTCCCAGCCATTGTGGACCCGGACGCGCGCCTCGCGGGTCTTCAGGTCGGCGGAGACGAGCTCCCAGCGCCCCCAGCCCGCCGAACAGGCGATCGCGCCGAGCGCCTCGAAGCCCTTTTCGAACGTGGGCTCCGCGGCAATGACGGCCCAATCTTCCTCCGTGCTGTCGCGGCCGCCGCCATGGAGCGCGAGCCGGAACCGCTCGGTGCCCACCATCCGGTGAAAGCCGGACAAGAGCCCTGCGACGGACGACTTGGTCCACATCGTCACAGCGGGAGCGCCGGCCCAGGTGCACACGCCTTTGCCGGCGTCCCACTCGACGTCTATCCCCCCGACACGAAACTTGTCGCCCATCTTTCGGACTCACCTCGCAATGACGGACGAGCGTATCGCGGATGCCGAAATCAAGCCAGCAAAAACAAAGTTTCAGCCATAGCGTAGCGCCATACGCCGACCCTCGGCGACAACGCGCTGACGCAGATCTGCAATCGTGACCGTGTGCCTGGAAAACGGAAGAGACGTGCCTCCGCCAGAGCGAGGCGCGGGCGCTCACGCGGCGTCCGCGTGGTCAGGAATTTTTCGGCTTTTGCGAATTCGCCGGGCGCGTGAAACGGCGCAATGCCTCGCGCAGCGTCGAAAGCGTCGCGATTTTCGTGAGATCGATCCCGATTTCGACCATCGTCTGCGCCACCGCGGGGCGAATGCCCGTGATGACGCATTTCGCGCCGACGAGCTCCGCCGCGCGCACGAGCCGCCCGATGTGATCGGCCGTCTCCGCGTCGATCGTGTCGACGCCCGTCAAATCGATGATCGCGGTCCGCGCGCCTTTATGCGTGATCGCGTCGAGCAGCCGCTCCATCATCTCGGCCGCGCGCCGCGTGTCGACCACCCCGAAGAGCGGCAGCGTGAGCACGCCGTCCCAGACCTCGATGATCGGCGTCGAGAGCGCCCGGATCGCCTCCTCCTGCCGCGCGATGAGATCGAGTTTTTCCCGCAGCTCGCGCTCGGCCAGCGAGCGCTCCTCGACCTCCTTGCGCACGCGCTCGAGCGCCACCGCGAGGTCCGCCTTCGTGACCTGATCCGATTGAAAGAGCGCGTCGAGCCGATCTTCGAGCGTCCGGTTCGAGGGCCGCACGATGAATTCGTCGCAGGTCTCGCCGTCCGTCACGAACGCCGTCTGCTCGGCCCAGCAGGTCGGCACCCTGAAATGGCGCTGGAAAATCCCGGCGAGCTTGCCCGCGACGAAGGACGCACCCCAGGAAACCCCGATCGCGCGCTGCGCGATCGATTCCCAGTTGTTGTAGATCCGCACCCGGGCCTCGCGCGCGGCGAGGTCGATCGAGACGAGCTCCCAGCGCCCCCAGCCCGCCGCCGCCGCGACCCCCGAGAGCCTCTGGAAACCCTCCTCGAACGTCGGCGCCGACGCAATCACGCCCCAGTCCCCGCCGATGCTGTCGCGCCCTCCCTGCTGCATCGCGAGCTCGAAGCGCTCAGCCCCGACCATTTTCTGGAACGTCGCGAGCATCCCCGCCATGGTGCTCTCGATCCACGCCGTCATCACCGGGGCGCCGGCCCACAAACAAAGACCCTCGTCCTCCCTCCACTCGATGTCGATGCCGGCGACCTGAAGCTTCGAATGCATGCAAGGCTCCTTCGTGGGGCAACATAACCTCACATAGGATTTTCCGCATCGAGAAACAGGTCAATTCGTTGCTTCGTTACGTTCCGTCATACGCCGCCGTCGAGATGTTCGCGGAAGAACGTGAGGACGCGCTCCTTCGCGTCGAGCGCGGAGGGCTCGTGATAGCCGGCGTGCATCGGCAGGAGCGGGCCGATCTTCTGGAGAATCGCGCCCTCGGTGCGCGTGTAGAACGAATGCCCCGCGTCCTCGTAGACCTTGATGTCCGCGGGGACGCCGAGCTTGTCGAGGCTCCGCCGCAAGCGCGCGGGCGCGTCGCGCAAAGGCTCGTCGCGCCCGCCGAAGCTCGCCACCGTCGGGCACGCGCTCGGCAGATCCTCGGGGACCTCGCCATAGAAAGGTGCAACGGCCTTGTAATGGCCCCGCATCGCGAGCACGATCGCGAAGCCGCCGCCCATGCAAAACCCGACCACGCCGAGCCGCTCGGCAGACACCTCGGGCCGCGACGCGAGATACCGCCTCGCCGCGTCGAGATCCTCGAGCGGGCGGCCACGTTGCTTGATGATCGAACGAATCGCACGCGCGACGCAGAGGAACTTGGGGCCGCGGTGAAAGAGGTCGGGGATCAGCACGACGTACCCCGCCTCGGCGAACTCCCGCGCGACGCGCTTCATCTCCTCGTTCAGGCCGAACACCTCGTAGATGAGCAAGAGCCCGGGCCGCGGCTCCGGCCCGTCCGGCAGGGTGAGGATGCCCCGCATCGAAAAGCCGTCGTCGCAAGGAAACCTGATCTCGCGCTGATCCATGAAGCCCCCTTTTACCATGGGGGACCGATGTGCTCAGCCGAGAGAGCGTTTCTTGTCGGCCGGCGCGCCCTGCCCCGCGGCCGCCGGCATTCGCACCGAAGGCTTGCGCGCGGGCCTTCCCTCCGTGCGGGGAGGCGCGAGGCTGCGCAATGTGGCCTGCACCTCTTCACGCACGTGCGGGCCGAGGAGCCGCTCGGCCTGGGCCACGACACGGCCGGCGAACGCGGCGAGGATGGCCTGGCCTTCGAGGTCGTCCTGTTCGGGGGCGCCCGTCTTGCGCCGATGCTCCTCGTAATCCCGTGCGCACACGCCGACCGGGCCCGGCGCGGAGAGCGCACGACGCACGACCAGGCGCGCGCCCCGCTCGGTCGTGACCGGCGGTAGCTCCGCGGCGATGCGCAGCGCGCCCTCGACATTCCCGGCCGCGGCGAGCATGGGCGCGAGGTATTTCCGGGCGACCTCGACGAGGCGCGGGGCGAGCGCCTGCTCGTCGAGGATCGTGACGTCCGGCGAGAGCAGCCCGACCACGCCGGCCTCGTGCAGGAAGGCGTTGAGGACGCGCGAGCGCGTCGGGGCGACACGCAGATACGTCCCCGAACCCCGCTCGGCCGGACGCACGGCAGGCATGGTCTTGACCGAACGAGGCCGCCGCGCCCGCGCGAGGTGCCGGTCGGCGAGCGCCTTCTGCGCCTCCGGATCGGAGCCCGAGACGAGCTCGGACACACGCTTGGCGGGGCCAAAGGCTGGATCCGACGGAGGAGTGTGACGCTTGCCGCTGGACATTCGACGGGGCGGCTCTCGAAAGGAGCCTGCTCGTCCGTCTACCACGCGGAAAGCGTTCAGGTGTGGAGAACTTGGAGATGCTCGGACGAATATTGTCCGAGCCTGGATCCAGGCTCATTTCTGGAAAGGCTCAAGCGGCGCGGAGCACGGCCTGGATGGCATCGAAGCTCGCGGGCTTGACGAGGTGGGCGTCGAAGCCGGCTTGCAAGGCGCGATCGCGGTCCTCGGCCTGGCCGTAGCCGGTGACGGCGACGATGAACGGACGCGTGGCGCTGTCGTCGCGCAGGCGCCGGCAAACCTCGTAGCCGTCCATGCGCGGCAGGCCAATGTCGAGCAGGACGATCTCGGGCTGGCCGTTCGAAACGGCGACGAGCGCGGCCTCGCCGTCGTGCGCGACGGAGACCTCGTGGCCGAGGGTTTCGAGCAACGCCGCCATGGTCTCGGCCGCGTCGACGTTGTCGTCGACGACGAGGACGCGGCGGCTCTGGCCGGACAAGGAGACCTCGGCTTCGTGCATGGGTGTCATCGGGGCCTCCTCGAGGGCGAGACGGACGACGAATTCGCTGCCTTTTCCGAGCCCGTCGCTATGGGCTTCGACCCTTCCGCCATGCAGCTCGATGAGGCGGCGAACGAGAGAGAGCCCGATTCCGAGCCCCCCTTCCGAGCGGTCGAGGGTGCGCATCGATTGATAGAACGTGTCGAATACATGGGGTAGGTCCTTTGGGTGGATCCCACGGCCGTTGTCCTTGATCCGGATGAATGCTTCGTTTTGGGACCCTCTTTCGGTGCCGAGGTGGATGCAGCCGCCGTCGTCGGTGTACTTGGCCGCGTTGTTCAGCAGATTGGCCACGACCTGCGTGAGCCGCGCCGCGTCGACCTTCACGTGGAGCGGCTCAGGACAAGGCGCAAGGACGAGCTCGTGGCTGCGCGCGTCGATGAGCGGCCTCGTCGATTCGACCGCCTGGGCCACGATCTCGCAGAGCTCGTGCGTCTCCTTGCGCAAGGTGATCCGGCCGCGCGAGATCCGCGAGACGTCGAGCAGGTCGTCGAGCAGGCGCACGAGGTGGCCGACCTGCCGCTCGATCACGTCGCGGGACCGCAAGAGCCGCGGCTCTTCGAGCGCGATCCGCTTCTGGATCTCCACGGCCGTCTTGATGGGCGCGAGCGGATTGCGGAGCTCGTGCGCCAGCATGGCGAGGAATTCGTCTTTGCGGCGATCGGCCTCGTGCAGCGCCTCCTCGGCGCGCTTCTGATCGGTGATGTCCTGGATCACGATGCCGATCCCCACGATGTCGTCCGCGTGGAGCGCCCGGATCGGATAATAGTTGCACAACCATTGCCGGACCTCGCCCGGGTACGCGGGCGTCTCGCCGGAGATGGCCACGTTGAAGAGCCGCTCGCCCGCGAGCACGCGGGCATAGGACGCCTCGACCTTCGGCCAGAGATCGGGGACGACCTCCGCGACCCGGCGCCCGAGGTGCTCGGCCACCGAAAGGCCGTTCGTCGCGGCCAGGTACTCATTGACCCGTACATACCTGCATTCTCGATCGAGCAGCGCGATGCCGACGGGCGCATACGCGAAGACGTTATCGAGCAAGCCGAGCGCCTCCTCGGTCGAGCGCTGCACCTCGCGGAGCACCTCTTCATGATGCTTCCTTTGCGTGATGTCCTCGATCACCGCGGTCGACGTGGTGATCACCCCATGGACGTCCCGCAGAAAAAAGGCGTGCACGCGCACCCAGGCGATGCTGCCGTCTTTGCGGATGTACCGCTTCTCGGTGCGATACACCCGCCCGCCCCGCGCGGCCTCCTGGTAACTGGCCAGGTCCTTTTCACGATCCTCGGGGTGCGTGAGGTCGCTAAAGCGCTTGCTGAGGAGCTCGGCCGCCGAATACCCGGTGATCTCGCAATAAAATGCGTTGACCCGGAGCAAGCGCCCGTCGCTCACGTCCGCCTGCGCCATCCCGAGGGGAATCCACTCGTAGAGCTGCCGGAACAGGTCGTCGGTCCAGCGCGCCGCGCTCTCGGCGGCGTGGCGCGGCGTGAGGTCGCGGATGACCGTGGCGCGCGCCGGGCAGCCCTTGACGTGGACGTTGCCGCCACGAAGCTCGGCCACGAAGCGGCTCCCGTCCTTGCGCTGGAGCACGGCTTCGTACGCGGTCTCGGCGCCGATCTTGATGTGCTCCGCGAGCAGGGACCGAAATTCTTCCGGCGCGAGCATTTCCTTGCGGGTGCCGAGGACCTCCTCGCGGCCATAACCGAAGACCTCGGTGAAGGCCTGGTTGACGTCGAGGATCACGCCCTCGCCATGGAGGACCAGCGGATCGAAGGAGGCCTGCGTCAGGGCGCGAAATCGCTCCTCGCTCTCGCGCAGGGTATCGACCTCGACCAGCGCCTGCACCTCGCGGGCGCGCAGCCGTTCGAGCAGGCTCGTGCAATCGCCGAACTTGCGATCGGAGCGGCGCATGCGCTCGCCGATCCAGGCAATGGCGAGGCCGAGCGCGACGAACGGCACGACGAGCAGCATATCCCCGCCGGTCATCGTCCCGCGGGCGAGCACGGCCAGGCCACAAAGCACCGTGGCGAGCAGGCCGGGCCCGAAGCCGCCGACCACGGCCGGAAAGGCGACGGCGAGGGAAAAAAGGGAGAGGGGTGGACGCTCACCGAGCCACCGTTCGAACGACGCATGCACGGCAATCGCCGCCACCGTCGACAGGACGGCCAGGAAGAGCCCTAGCGACGTGGACCGTTGGGGTTGATGCGTCTGCATTCGGTTCCGTGACGTCACGGATCGTTTCGTACAGACCCCTATTATGATCTAGGCAGGCCGCACGTCACGACGAATGCATTTTCTCGATGCTGTCCGGAAAAACCCGTTTTCCGCGATGATGGGCTCTCGATGGACGACGTTCGGGCTCAGCAGCCCGGCCCGGTCGGGCAGCTCCCCTCGCGGGGGACGGCGCTCGCCGCGCCGACGTCGCACCAGGTTGGGAAGTTGTCGGGCAATCCCTTGGCATAAGGCGATTCGCCGGCGCCGAGCCAGTAGGGGTGGTCGAGGACGAACTGCCACATCGACGCGTAACTCGTGAGCCCGTCGACGGCGTCGATGGGCGGCTCGGCGTGGCCGCAGTTGTGGACGCATTCGAGAAAAAAATGCCCCCGGTCGGCGAGGTTCTTTTCGAGGTCCTTCGAGGCGGTCTCGAAGTTCATGACGCCGAAGCAATTGTCGGTGGGGCCGCCCCAGAGGACGATCGCCGGCATGCGGTGCTCGGGGTTCGGGAAAGGCTTGATGAGCCCGCCCGTGCCCCCGGAGAACGAGAGGATCGACGAGAGGTATTGCCCGCGGCCGCCCGCGAGCTGGCTCGTCCAGAGCGCGCCCGCGCTGACGCCGGCGCTGGCAACGCACTCCTTGTTCACGCTGAACTGCGCCGAGACGCAGGCGAGCATGTCGTCGAAGAAGACGAATTCTTCCTCCATACGCGCGGTGGATTGCGTCGCGTCGAAGGGCCACTTGAAGGTGATGTCGTCCTTCGATTCGGGGATGACGGCGATGAAGCGCTGGCCGTCGACGGCCGCCTGGACCTGGCCCTTTTCGTAAAAATCGTCGGCGCTGCCGCCGAGCCAGTGCCAGAGGAAGATCACGGGGAGGCGCTCGTCGGGCATGATCTCGGTGGGAACGACGAGGCGGAAATCACGGTCGGCGCCGCCGCTCTTGATGAGGTTGTGGCCGGAGACGAGCATGGGACACTCGCCGCCCGAATACTTCGGCGGCTCGGGCGCGAGGGTCGCGCCGGGCGGAGGCGCGTCGCCGCACTTCAAAAAGACGGTCGTGCCGCCCTCGCCGCCCGCGCCTCCTGCGCCGCCCACACCCCCCTCGCCGCCCGCGCCGCCGGTGCCGCCGCTGCCACCCGCGCCCCCCGCCGCGCCGGCGCCCGATCCCGCGCTCCCGCCCGTATTGGCCGACCCGCCGTCGTCACCGCAGCCCTCGGCCATTGCGACGAGACCGAGAAGTGCAAGAAAAATCGCGCCATACTTCATGACGAAGACCTCCCGGAATGGTCTTACACCGGGGGCGGCGCGGCGAAAAGGGAATTGGGGGAGGTTCGTCTTTCAAAACCGCGGGCGCGCCCGCGGGATCATCGGCAGCTCGCCGGCAGGCAGCGACTGCAGCGCCGCCAGGAGGCCCGCGGCGCCGGCCTTCGTCTTCTCGATGCCCGGCGCGATCGGCGCGGTCTCCTCGCGCTCCTCGTAGAGCTCACGCGGCAGCTCCAGCAAGAATCGGCTCGGGGTGCGCGGCACGAGCTTGCCGCGTTGCCCACGCGCCATGCAGCGCGACATGTAGAGTTTTTCCCGGGCGCGCGTGACGGCCACGTAGAAAAGGCGGCGCTCCTCCTCCAGGCTCACCGCGCCGTCCTGATCACCCGGCACGAAATCGGTCGCGCGCTCGGTCGTCGTGCGCGAATGCGGGCAAAAGCCCTCCTCGACGCCGATCACGAAGACGTACGGGTACTCCAGGCCCTTCGCGCCGTGCATCGTGGTGAGCGTGACGCGGTCCGTGGCCTCTTCATCCTGCTCGTCCATACGGAGCGCGAGCAGGCGCAAGAACTCGGCGAATTGCTCCCGTTCGCCCTTCCCGGCCTCGTCGCGGCGCGCGAAGACCTTGAGCAGGCCCTCGACGTTGCCCCAGCGCCGCGCCGCGACCTGCGGGTTCGCCGAGGCCGCCATGATGTCGGCCTTGAGGCCGATCGCCTCGCAGAGCTTCGCCGCGACCTCCGCGCTCGGCAGCTTTTGCTCGAACGCGAGCCGCCCGCCCTCGATGATCCGGACGAACTGACGGCACCCCTCGAGCGCCCCCGGCGGCAGATCCCGCACGGCGTGCGCGCGCTGCACCACGGCCCAGAGGCTCATGTCGTGCGCGGTCGCGTGCGCGGTGATCTTGTGGAACGCGACCTCGCCGATGCCACGCGCCGGATAATTCACGACGCGCCGCAGGGACATCTCGTCGTCCGGCGAGAGCACGACCTTGAGGTACGCGATGAGGTCCTTGACCTCCTTGCGCTCGAAGAACTGCTGGCCGCCGATCATGCGGAGCGGAATGCCCCGCTCCTTCAAGGCCTGCTCGATCGGCTGCGCCTGGAGGTTCGAGCGGTAGAGCACGGCGATGTCCTTCGGACGCACGCCCTGCTTCTCGATGAGCTGTTGCGCTTCGGAGGCGACGAAGCTCGCCTCGACCTCGGGATCGGCGCAGACGACGACCTGCGCGATCGGCCCGTCGCCCTGCGTGGCAACGAGGACCTTCTTGTGCCGCTTGCCCGAGTTCTGGCGCGCGAGGACCGCGTTCGCCACGTCGAGGATCGGCTTCTTCGAGCGATAGTTGTGCTCGAGCTTGACGACCTTCGCGCCCGGGAAATGGTCCTCGAACGAGAGGATGTTCTTCACGTCGGCGCCGCGCCACGCGTAGATCGACTGATCGTCGTCGCCGACGACGACCACGTTGCGGTGGCGCGCCGCGAGCTGCCGCACGAGCTCGAGCTGCGCGTGGTTCGTGTCCTGGTACTCGTCGACGATGAGGTACCGGTACCGCATCTGGTACTTTTCGAGGACGTCGGCGCGTTTTCTCCAGAGGCGGACGAGCTCGCAGATGAGGTCGTCGAAGTCGAACGCCTGGAAGGTGCGCAGCGCCGCGAGGTACTTCGGGTAGACGAGCATGCTGATCTCGTCGTACTCGTCCACGCCGCGGCCCTTGCGTTGCTTCTCGAGCCACTCCTCGGGCGTGATGAAGTCGTTCTTCGCGGCGGAGATGCGCGCCAGGATCGCGCCGATGTCGTAGTTCTTCGTGGTGCGCAGCTCGCGCAGGATCTCGCGGATGGCGCTCGTCTGGTCCGCCTGATCGAGGATCGCGAACTTCGAGCCGCGGAAGCCGAGCGCCCGCGTCTCCTGGCCGAGCGTGTCGAGGCCGAAGCGGTGGAACGTGCAGACCTTGAGGTCCTTCGCGACCTTCGGGCCGACGAGCTTCGCGACGCGCTCGTGCATCTCGCCGGCGGCCTTGTTGGTGAAGGTCATCGCGAGGATGCTGGTCGCGGGGACGCCCTTGCCGAGCAGCCGCCCGATGCGCTCGGTGACGACGCGCGTCTTGCCCGAGCCTGCCCCGGCGAGCACGAGCATCGGCCCGAGATCGTGCTCGACCGCCTGCTTCTGAGAGGGGTTGAGATCGATCGCCACGGCCGGGGGGTAGCGCGGCCGCGGCGGGTTGGGTAGTCGGAAAATATCGCGGTGCGTCGGGGCCCAGGATCGGGGCGGATTCCGGGTTCGGATCAGGAGCGCCGTTCGGCGCTCCGCGAGATCGCGGAGCGAGCTCGCCTCGGGGGGTGAATCGGCCGGGCTTCGCCTGGCCGAGAGGGGGACGCGAGGCGTCCCCCTCGGGATCAGGGCGGCGTCGCGAACTGGCCGGGGAACGGATTCGCGTCGTGGCGCTTGTTCACTTCGTCGTTCGTCCAGGGGAACGGGTTCGTCCCGCGCTCGTGGAAGAAGGCGAAGCCGATGACGCCGACGTTGCGCGAATCGCCGCCGGACTTCTTGGCCGCGTACGAGCCGCGCACCGAGCCGAAGCGGAAGGCGGCGACGGCGTCGACGCTCTGGCGGAAGCCGTCGATCTCGAGCTCGCCGTGCGGCTGCACGAGGTAGCCGCGCTTCGAGAAGCTCGCGGCGCGGCCGTCGATGACGTCGAGACCGTCGACGGAGACGACGCACTCGATGCGGTTCGGCGTGCGGTTGCGGATGACGATCGTGTAGCGACGGCCGGCCTCGCCGACGACGTAGTTCTTGTCGCTCGCGACGAACCCGTTCAGGAACGCGCCGTTGTCGTCACGCAGGCCGACGAGCAGCGCGCCGCCCGCGACGGGGGTGACGCCGCCCGCGGTGCGACGGAAGCCCGCGGCGTTCGCCATGGCGCGCGCGCCCTCCTCGTCGTTGTAGAAAAGGCTCGCCATCGAGAACGGGCTCGTGGGTTCGGCGCGCTGGAACGCCACGGTGGTGATCGACGACGAGCGCGTCTCGCCCCACTCGGTGCCGAGGCCGGGGCGGTTCTGGGGCTCGGGCTGCATCACCTCGGCGCGCTTGGTCTCGGCCTCGAATGCGCCGGGGCGCGGAGAGGCGGTCCCTTGCACGGTGGCCGGAGGCGGAGGCGCGGGCGCTGCCTCGTCCGCGGCGGACGCGGGGAAGCCGGCCGAATCGCCGCCGAACTGGCCTGGCGGGACGCTCGCGCCCGTCGCCGTGACTTCGACGCCCCTCGACTCGCTCGGCGTCGACGAGCCACCACCCGTGTAGGTGCTCCCTCCGCAGCCGATGGCGGAGGAAACCAGCGTCGCCAACGAAACAGCCCAAAACCCGCGTCGAATGAGGTCCATCGTCGTTACTCCCCACGGCCCGCGCCGTTCGCCGATGAAAACGGAGGCGTGCACGAAGACCTTACACCGATCGCGACGCGATCGGATCGTTCACGACGCCGCCGAACAAAGAGCGGGGCCCGAGGAGCCGGCCGCCCGCGAGCCCCGCGGCGAGCGCGGCGATGGCAAGAGCAGAGACCACCCTGCGGCGCGTGACGTCCGGCGGCCGGCGAGCAACGTCCGGGGAGAAAGCGGAGGGCGTGGTGATGTCGGCAGCAGACGCGGTGGGGGCATAAAGGGGGGCGACGAGCGCGGGGATCTCGGCGGCCATGGCCTCGGCCGAGGCGAAGCGGTCGTCCGGGTCTTTTTCGAGGGCGCGGAGGATCCAGGCGTCGAGCGCCGCGGGAATGGGCTGGGGCGAAAACCACGACGGAGGCGCGGGAATCCGATCGAGGTGGGCGAAGCGCAGGGCGTCGAGGTCCTTGATGTCGTCGAAAGGGCCACGACCGGCGACGAGCTCGTACAGGACGAGGCCGAGGGCATACAGATCGGTGCGCCCGTCGACGGGTTTTCCCTCGAATTGCTCGGGCGCCATGGTGCGCGGCGTCCCGAGCGAGGCGCCTCGCGCGCCCGGGCCTTCCGAGCCGGCGGCGGGCTCGGCGGCGCCGAGGTCGAGGATCTTGGCGCGACCGTCGTCGCACAGGAAAAGGTTTTCGAGCTTGAGGTCGCGATGCACGAAGCCCGCGCGATGAAGCGCGCCGAGGCCGCGGAGGATCTGCGACGCAATGGCGAGGGTCGTCGGCACGGAAAGAACGCCGATACGGCCGAGCTCGGCCCGGAGGTCACGCCCTTCGAGGAGCTCGAGGACGAGATAGGGGCGGCCGTCGTCCGTGAGCAATCCGAGGTCGAGGACCTCGACGAGGTTGTCATGACGCACCCGAGCGAGGATCCGTCCCTCGTCGGCGATACGCTCGGCGAGCCCGCGGCGCTCGGCATTTGCGGGCAGGAGCGCCTTCAGCGCGGCGCGGCGCCCGAGCAGGGCGTGCTCGACCTCGAAGACCTCGCCGACGCCGCCCTTGCCGAGAGGACGAACGATGATCCACGGGGTGCCCGGCGCGCGCTCGCCGCGACGGAGAGGCGTGGAGCAGACGGGGGAGCCGGTGGAAATGGGGCGAAGGCTCTCGTCGGGGACCGTGGACCGGTCGAGGAGGTCGGTGCGAATAGCAGGGTTTGTCACGACGCCCTCCGCTCGGCACCGGAGAAGGCCTCGGGCGCGACGGCGCCGCGAATCGCAGCGGCAAAGGCGGCGGCCGTGGGATAACGTCGCGCGGGCTTCTTTTCGAGGGCGCGCGCGACGACACGGGCGAGGGCGGGCGGCGCGTCGGCGACGTCGTCGAGGCGGCGCGGGGCGAGGCCGAGGTGAGCGCGCATGAGGGTGAGGAAATCGGATCCGGCGAGGAGATCGAAGGGGCCACGGGCGGCGATGCATTCGAAGAGGACGAGGCCCATGGCATACACGTCGGTGCGGGCATCGACACGCCCGCCGAGGATCTGCTCGGGGGCGAGGTAGCGGGGCGTGCCGAGGACGACCTCTTGCTCCGTGGTGCGAAACGCCGCGGCGCCGGAGACCTTGGCAATGCCGAAGTCGATCATCGCCGGGCGCGGAGGCCCGGCATTCGCGGCGACGAGGAAGATGTTGCCGGGTTTGACGTCGCGATGCACGACGCCCTGCCGGTGCGCGGCGTGCAATCCATCGAGCGCGCCGGCGACGAGGGACGCGGCGAACGACGGCGCGAGGGCGCCTTTTCGGAGGCGGGTTTCACGAAGGGTCTCGCCGGCGAGGCGGGGCATGGCGAGGAAAGGACGACCGTCCCGGGTCATTCCCATTTCGCGCAGGGGGACGAGGTTCGGGTGGCGGAGCGAGGCGAGCAGGCGCCCTTCCTGGAGGAGGCGCGCGGCGGCCTCCTGCGAATCGCGCAATTCGTGGCGGAGCACCTTGATGGCGAAGAGCTCGCCGGAAGGGCCGGCGGCCTCGTACACGTCGGCGGACGAGCCGCCGCCGATCAAACGAACGACACGATAACGGGTCCCCACGAGCGGATCGGTCGGAAGCGCTGCGACGTCGATGAGCATGAGTTCGTCCTCCCAGGGGGTTCGTCCGAGATGACCCCCACGCCCTCATGTCGACCGGAAGGGGGCGGCAGTTGCGTGCCGGGACGAAAAAATCGTAATGGGAGGACGGGCGTTCAGGGTTGCGGCGGGCGCGCTCGGCGGGCGCGCTGGACGGAGATCCAGTGGGGGGTGTCCTTGGGCAAACTCAGTGCCCGTTCGTCGTGGCGAGCCAGGTGGCGAGGTCTTGGGTGGAGAGATCGAGCACCAGGTCCCCGACACGCTCGGCGCCCTGCGTACGGACGCGCTCGGTGAGCCGAGCCCGCTCGGCGTCGGTCAAGGCCCGCGCGAGCCGGCGTTCGAACTGGCGTACGAGCGGCCGCAACTCACCGTCCAGACGCCCCTTCGCGATGCCCTGCTCGATGCCCTGCTCGATGCCCTGCTCGATGCCCTGCTCGAGCCCCTGCTGGAAGTACGTACGCGCGAACTCGCTCTGGTACTCGTAATCCTTGATGCTCATGACAGCCTCCAGGGCGCTTCGTGTTGCCGCGTTCACCGAGATTAGCACGAGATCCATGTAGAGCGCACGGGTCGCCGTGTCCTCGATGCCCACACTCGCCGTCAATGCAGCCACGGCCACCTCGAACGCCGTTTCCGTCCGCCCGTGTGCCATCGCCGACAGAACCGCGAGCTCCGGCCTTCTCTGCGCCTCCGCGATGTCCGCCACGACCGGGACGCCCGCGGGTCCCAGGACAAACGGCGTGATCACGGCCTGGCCAGGGCCGAGCACGATTGGTTCGGCCAGGCGCGCCGCGAGCGCGGCGTCGGGCGTGACGAGGAGCAGGCACGCCGGGCACCTGTAGCGCGCGCGTGCGCCGACCAGGTAGGCAGGCCACGCGAATGACTTTTCCTGCTTGGGATGGTGGAGCTGCGCCTCGACGATGATGGCGAGGACAGGCCTGCCATCGAGCAGGAGCACGAGCAGGTCGGCGCGGAGTTCCCGAGGGATGACGTCGCCGAGATCTGCGGATTCGATGCGCGCTTCGGTAAAACTCGGCAGCGTCACGTCGAACGCTTCGCGCAGGATCTCCGCCGCCAGCACCGGGCGGTTGCGGAACAGCTCGACGAGCGCTTCGTGCGACAGGGAGGGCACCGGCGCGTTCTACGTCGGCGTTTCGAGGTTCGTCAAGGGAAAGGTTTGCCCAAGGACGCACGGTAAAACCTTCCCTCGCGGAGCCGGATTCGATTGACGCGGCCCGGGCGCCCCACCACGCTCCCCCGTTCATGCGTCGCTGGATCTCCTCGCTCGCCGTCGCCCTCGTGTTGCTCGTGTACACGAACCCGAGCTTCGCCGATGGATGGAACGTTTTTGCGGTCGGGCCGATGGGCGGCGTCGTGTTCGGCCCCGAGCAGCCCACGCTCGGGCTCCTCGGTGGCGAAGTCACGTTCGTACATTACCCGAATGCGTCCGGCCGAGGCCTCGGATACGGGGGCTTCGTGCAGGCGAGCGCCGTGGGCTTCGAGCGCGCGCGGGTCTCGTTCGGCCCGCAGATCAATACATCGATCTTCGGCGCCGAAATCGGGGCCACGTTCGAGAGCGCTACCTCCGAGCAGGCCGCGTTCGTCGGCGCGCACATCGCGCCTTTCGTGTCGATTGGCTTCGCCTCGCTCACGTTCCAGCTCGATATCCCGTTCGCGGCCCTCACGGACGGCCCGCTCCCCCGCGTCGAGATGGTCCTCGCCGGCACGCTCAAGCTGCCCATCGACCTCGAATACGGGGTCCTGTCGCCGCTCAAAGCGCTGCCATAAGCGCCGCTCAGTGCACGAGGAACCACCGCACGCCGGGCTTGATCTCCATGTGGAAATGGTCGGCGTGGTCGGTGTTGTAATTCGGCGAGAGCACGTACGTGAAGATGCCCGCGTCCTGCGATTCGCACACGATGGCGCGGAGCTCCTGCGCGACGGGTTGCTCGGGCTTCCGGGCGCCGTCGCCGCAGGTCTTTTCGCCGATCTTGCCGTGGAAATGGTCGAGGACGCTGATCCAGGTGCCGTCCTTCTTGCGCAATCGGCCGACGTCGATCGCGAGCCCCGCAGGATGACGCGTGCCCGGCGGGGCCCAGCGCGGGTGGTGCACGGTCTTCGCCGGCGCCGTGTGCGCCTGCGTCTCGGTCTTCGCGGGAGCCGCTTGCGCCTCCGCCTTCGCCGGCGCCGCTTTGGCCTCGGCCTTCGCCGGCGCATGCTGCGACGCGGCCTTCGGCGCGGGCCGCTGCGCGGTCTTCGGCTTTTCGCTCGCCGGCACCATCTCGCGCGGCTTGGCCTGAACCGCGGCCGGCGCCTTGTGTTTCGTGCCCTTCGCCGCGCCGTCGTGGGAATGCTTGGCCCCGAGCGCGCCCTTGCCGAGGCCCGACGCCTTCGCCGTATTCGCCTGCGGGAGCTTCGAGCCCGCTTTCGGCGCGTCCGTTTTCGGCGCGTCCGCTTTTGGCGCGTCCGCTTTTGGCGCGTCCGCTTTTGGCGCGTCCGCTTTTGGCGCGTCCGTTTTCGGCGCGTCCGCTTTCGGCGCCTCTTTCTTCGCCGTCTCCTTCTTCGGCGCTTCCTTCTTCGCCGACTCCTTTTTCACCGCCACCGGCGCGGGCATCTCGCGGGGCACGTTCGGCCGGTACATCGTGTAGTGGACGAGCTCGTCGATCTCGTGACGTTCGAGGACCGCGGTAAAATCGTCGAGCGCGAGGGCCAGCCGCGCGTCGAGGATCTCGAACATCGACGTCGGCCGTTGCTCCTCCGGCAGCGCCGAATGGATCAACACGCCGTGCAGCCGCCCCGTGAGCCGGATCGGCGCGCGTACGCCGGGCACGGGGTCGATGCGCACGTACGGCAGGCTCCGGCGGTCGAGCTCGGCGAACGCCTCGTCGTCCGTCATGTTCGCGTATCGATACGCCGGGCTCGCCTCGACCACGGAGGCCTCGGGCGTCACGAGGAACGGCGAGACCGCGCTCGCCGGGCGGGCGCAGAGCATGCCCGCGCCGAACGTGAGCGCCGCGAGGCAGGACGGGGCCAGGGAGCGGAGAAGCGAACCGAGCACCACGAGCCGACTGTACCCGCCGTCCCCAGGAAGGCCAGAAAATCGAAGATCTTCCCGGACCACCCCACGACCACGGGCTCGCGCCGCCGACCAGACGAGGCTATCCTCGCCCGCGCGTGCTCCCGGATCGTCCTTCCAATGCTCAGGGTCTACGCTCGGACGAGCCGAGTTACGCCCCCGAACCCCCGGCTCCCCTCGACACCCCCGAGCCGCCCGCCCCGGGCCTCGGCGCCGAGAGCCCCGCGCCCGCCGCGTCCGCCGCGTCCGCCGAGGTCGTTCCCGAGGCGCCGAACGCGCGCCGCCCACTCCTCGTCGCGCTCGCCACGACGATCCTCGTGACCGCGCTCTCCTACTTCGCGCCCAAGGATCACGCGGGCACGGCCGTGGGGCTCGCGTTCCTCGCGGTCACGTGGGCGCTCGTGCTGCGCGGAGACGAGCACGTGATCCGCGCGCACGGGCTCTCGCTCGGGGGCCTGCTCGAGCCGCTGCCGCTCGATCGGCGCAGGCTGCTCCGCGACGCGGCAAAGGCCTCGCTCTGGGTGCTCCTCTTCGCGGCGATCATTTTTCCGCCGTTCTGGTTCGGCTTCAAGCTGTTCTGGCGCGTGAAGATGCCCTTCGTGCTCCGGGGCTTCGAGTCGCCGTGGAACGAGAT
This sequence comes from Polyangium sp. y55x31, assembly GCF_029946505.1. GTDB lineage: Bacteria > Myxococcota_A > Polyangia > Polyangiales > Polyangiaceae > Polyangium. The sequence goes on along the minus strand of NZ_JARZHG010000027.1, from coordinate 103,437 downwards.
TTCCGGGCATTTTCTGGCCGTGGCGCTCCCCGAGGAGGCGTTTTTCCGGGGATACCTCCAGACCCGGCTCGACGCGGCGTGGGCGCCCCGGTGGCGCGTGTTCGGCGCGGATCTCGGCCCGGGCGTCATCGTCTCGTCGGCGATCTTCGCGATTGGGCATTTCTTGACCGTGCCGAGCGTGGATCGGCTCGCCGTGTTTTTCCCGTCGCTCGTCTTCGGCTGGCTGCGCGCGCGGACGGGCGGCGTCGGCGCGGGCGTCGTCTTTCACGCGCTCTGCAACATCTTCTCGGCGACGCTCCAGCGCGGCTACGGGTTCTCGCGATGAGCGCGCCGAAGCGCCGCGCGGCGCTCTTCGACATGGATCGCACGCTCGTGCGCAAGGAGACCGCGAGCCTCTACGTGCGGTATCTGCGCGACATCGGGGAAGCGTCGACGTTCGATCTCCTGAAGACGTTTTACTGGGTCGGGCAATACACGCTCGGCTTGCTGAACGCCGAGAGCATGGCCGAGAGGGCGCTCGCGCCGCTCTCGGGTACGCCCGAGAGTCAACTCGTCACGCGCTGCGAAGACTGGTTCGGCAAATACGTGGAGCGGCACATCGCCGATGCGGGGCGGCGCGCGGTGAAGCGGCACAAGGAGGCGGGCGACGTCTGCGCAATCGTCACGGGCGCGACGAAATACGCCGCGTGGCCGCTGGCGCAGCGACTCGAGATCGAGCACGTCGTGGGGACGGAGCTCGAGATCGACGCGCGTGGCCATTTCACGGGTCGCGCGGAGCGGCCGATTTGCCTCGGGACGGGGAAGGTGCGGCGCGCGGAGAAGTTCGCGGAGCGGCTCGGGTTCGTCCTCGAAGACGCGACGTTTTATTCGGACAGCGTGACCGACGTGCCCCTGCTCGAACGGGTCGCGGAGCCTGTCGCCGTGAACCCCGATCCGCGGCTCGAACGCCTCGCCCGGCAGCGCGGATGGCGCATCGAGAGGTGGTGAGGTGGTCGACGTGGACTGCCCGGACAAACCCACGACCGTCGAGGTCCACGAGGAGGGCGATCTGCTCGTCGTGTCGCTGCGCGGCGAATACGACTTGCAGGTCGAGCGGTACATGCAGTTCCTCCGCGGGGACCTGGAAAAACGCCACGGCTACCGGCTCATCCTGATCCACGTGGGGCAGGCCGGCACGATCACCACCGAGGCGCGACGGGAAATGGTCACGTGGAACCGGGGACGAAAAGCGCCGGGCGCGGTCGCCATTCTGGGAGCGAGCTTCACCGCGAGGACGCTCGCGAACATGGTCTTGACGGCCGGCCGTCTGCTCACGAAGCGGCACGTCGATTTTGGTTTTTTCGAATCGGAGGGGGAGGCGCGGGCGTGGCTCGCCGAGCGGCGCAAGGACCTGCGCGCGCTCGTCCCGTGAGGCGCGGAGGGGAATGACGATGGCGGGACCGACGCCGGGAGAGCGGCGGCAATTCGGAAAACAAGTCGCGTGGATCGAGGCGCCGAACATCTTCGCCATGCGCCTCTCGGGGGAGATCGACGGTCCGTCGCTCGAAGCGCTGCTCGCATTCCAGGCGGAATGGTGCGCGGAGAAAGACCACGTGTTCGTGCTCTGTGACCTCTCCACGGTCACCGGGGCGACGATCGAGGCGCGACGGGCGCTGCAGGGGACGCACATCAAGAACGCGATGACCCACCTCTGCGTCGGCGCGAGCTTCACGATCCGGGTCGTGACCGAGATGGTCGTGCGGGCGGCGCGGTTCATGGGGACGGCGTCGCCCGACATGGAGATCCAGTTTTTCGAGACCGAGGCCGAGGCGCGCGCCTACATGAACCGTCCGCGGCTGCCCCGGCGAAGGAAACGAACATGAACACGATTCCGCGGCGGAAGACGGCATTCGTGACGGGCGGGACGGGGTTTCTCGGCTGGGAAATCATCCGGCAGCTCCTCGAAACGGGTCACCACGTGGTCGCGCTGTCGCGGAGCGGGTCGCTCCCGGGAGACCTGCCGCGGGCGGACCTCGAAATCGTGCGCGGGGATCTCGACGACGTGGAGACGCTCACCGAGGCCATGCGCGGCGCGGCGGTCGTGTATCACGTCGCCGCCGACGTGCGGATGTGGCGCGCGAAATGGGCGGAGATCGAGCGGACGAACGTCGCGGGTACGCGGAACATGCTCGCGGCGGCGCGTGGCGCGGGGATCGAACGGTTCGTGTTCACGTCGACGGGCTCGACGATTGGAAAGCCGTATCCACCAACCGAGGCAATCGTCACGGTGGACGAGACGAGCCCGTACAATTTCGCGCCGCTCCAGATGGTCTATCCGCACACGAAATGGCAGGCGGAGCAGGAGGTGGAGCGGGCGGGGCGCGAGGGGCTCTTCGTGGTGATCACGCATCCGGTGGCGGTGTTCGGCCCGGGGGACTGGAAACGAAACGTGCTGCCGCTTTTCTCGGCGACACGGAAGGGCACGACGATCGCCGCGCCAAACGGGATCCGGACGACGTGCGACGTGCGCGACGTGGCCACGGCCCATCTCGCGGCCGCCGAGCGGGGAAGCTCCGGGCGGCATTACATCCTCGGAGGCGAGGCGCTCTCGGTGCGCGCGCTGCTCACGCGGATCGCGGCGGCGGCCGGCGGAAAGGCTCCACGCTTCACGCTGCCGGATCGGGCGGTGATGGGTTTGTCGTTCTTGATGGAACGTGCGTCGCACCTGACGGGCCGGCCGCCGATGCTGAGCCACGAAATGGCGCTGCAAAGCACGCTTCGGGTGCGTTTGTCGTCGGCGCGGGCGGAGCGGGAGCTCGGGTATACGTCGCGGCCGCTCGACGTGTCGCTCGCGGATGCGGTGAGGTTTTACCGGGATCAGGGCTGGCTCTGAGGGCCTGTCCGGTCAGCAGCCTCTCGCCTTGACGGACCGAGGGACGCTCCGCGCAGGCGCGTGGCGTGTCTCCTCCAGAACCAGCCGGGGCGCTTGCGGCAAGGTCGTGGCGTGCGAGAGGAGCTCGGAACGGCTGCGCACGTTGAATCGCTTGTGCAGCGATTTGCAGTAATCGTGGACCGTGGACGGGCTCAAATCGAGGCGCGCCGCGACCTCCTTTTCGCTGCAACCGGCCTGGAGGAGGAGAAGCGTTTGTTCGAGCCGACGGGGCAAGGCTTCCCGGCTTGCTTCGCGCCACATCCGCCCGAGCTCCTGGTGAAAGTGGTGGACGAGCTTGCGCTCGCGCTCCGTGAACGGACGCTCGGAGCGCGCCCGGAAGAGGAAAAAATAATGCGCGACCTCGTACCCGGGGATCTCTCGATGTGAAAGGAGATAATGATCCAATCCGGCTGGCTTGTAATGGTCGTTGAAAATGCCGGACCGGTACCAATCGCGATCCGTGGCGAGCGCCTGGCGGGTGCGCGTGAACGAGCGCGGGCCGAGCGCGGCCACGGCCTTGTCGGAAGGATCGAGGTCCGGCTCGATGCGGCTGCACACGCTCATCCAGGCGATGCGGTCCGATTCCGAGGCCCAGCCGGTGTCGATGGTGCCCACGTGGCTCGACGGGTCGAGGAAACGCCCCGCCGGGGCTTCCCCGGCGACACCCACGTGCGCGCCGACGAGCGCCCCGAGCTCGCGCACCATGTGCCTGCGCCAGGACAAGGTGTCGTGGCGGAGCTGCTTGAGCTCGTCGAGCACGCGGAACACGGCACGAGCATCTCGCCACGTCAAAAACTCCGACATGGAGGTGGAGGGTACCCCCTGTTCAGGGGAATGGTGAAGTTCGAAGCGCCGCCTAGACTCGCCGAAACGACCCAGGAGGTGGACGATGAAGCCTACGGTTTTGGTGATTCTTTGTGCTGCGTTTGCCCTCTCCGGCTGCACGTCGGCCGAGCCCGAGCCCGCCGACGAAGCGGTGGTGATGGCGCCGGACGAACCCATTGCAGGAAAAAGCATCGGCGCCTGGACCGAAGAATGGTGGCGCTGGACGTTCGGCGTGCCGGCTGCGCAAAATCCGGAGCTCGTCCTCGATCAGGATTGCGGCATCGGCCAGGACGGCTCGGTGTTCTTCGTGCCCGCCTACGACGGCGCCAAGACCTACCGGAGGACGTGCGTGATCCCGAAGGGAAAACCCGTGCTCGTCCCGCTATGGGTCATCATCAACGATCATCCCTGTCCCGATCCGACGTTCGAGCCTGCCGCCGGTCAATCCCTCGAAGATTTCCTCCGGCAAGGCGCCATTGATTACAACGACATGGTCACGGGCCTCGAGGTGACGCTGGACGGCGCGAGCGTCGACGTCCACGCGCATCGCCACACGACGGGTCTCTTCGAGTTTCAGGCGGAGCAGAGCCTGGTGGGCGCGCTGCCTGATCCATGCCTGAACGGCATGTCGCAATCGGGCGTGGGCGATGGCTACTGGCTTGCGCTGACGTTGTCCGAAGGCCCGCACGAGGTTCGGGTCACGGGTGTCGATCCCAGCAAGGAGGCATTCGACCACACGTACGTGCTGTCGACGGCGCCGTGATGCGGGAAGGCGCCACGCTTTCCGCTCAGTGCTTGTTTTCGACGTGCACGCGCCGAACATCCTTGAGCCGCTCGAGCCGCTCGATCAGATCGCCCACGCGGAGCTCCGGCGGAAAACCCACTTCGAAGGCGACGGCGATACGCCGCTTCTCGTCGAGGCGGCGCTCGTATTCGATGTTGAATACGACGCCGCGCAGCTCCTTGAGGAGCGCCTCCACGTCGTCGAGCTGCTTCGAATCCTCGGCGAGGACCACCGAGACGCGCCGCCGGACGAGCTGGTTGCCTTTGCCCTCGAGCCGCCGCACGACCGTCTGCACGACGAGCCCGATGGCCGTCACGATCGCGGCTTCGAGCATCATGCCCGCGCCCGCGCAAAGACCAATCGCGGTCACGAGCCACAGGCCCGCTGCGGTCGTGAGCCCCTGAATCGTCAGCCCGGTCCGCAAAATGGCGCCGCCCGCCAGAAAGCCGATGCCCGATACGACGGACGCCGCGATGCGTGAGCCGTCCACCTCGACGAACTCCCCCTCCGTGTACCCTTGAAAGTACACGAAGTGAGCGGACACGACCATGAACGTGGCCGAGGCCGTCGCGACGAGGAGGTGCGTTCGCAGGCCAGCGCGCTTGCCGTGCCGGTCGCGTTCGTACCCGATGATGCCGCCGAGCGCCGTACCCACGGCGATGCGTGTGATCATCTGAACGTGGGAGATCATGGCCTCGACTCCCCGGCGATGGGTCCCGCGCGCCAGACGCTGCGAGCGCAGCCGTGACCGGTGTTGGTGGCGTAAAGCCACACGCATTGTGCACGCGTCAGGCGGCGACGCAAGCCTCGGGTGCCAGGTGTGCCAGCGAGTTGCACCCCCCGTTCGGTGCTGGTAAAACCTCGCGCTCTTCCGATGGAGCCGCTCGATCCAGACTCCTCACGGCGCACGTTTGTCGCGCTCGACGTCGCGCTCGCGTGTATTGCAGTCCTCGGCGTGGCCTGGATCCCCTTCTTCTGCTGGTCCGTCTCGCTGGACAAGGACCGGGCACGCGCGGAGCGGGAGCGCACGGCGGCCGCCCCGTCGGCGATCACGACGACCACGCCGCGCAGCGAGGCGGTCACCCCCGAGCACGAGCCGGAGGGCGCGCTCGCATGGGTGTCGCCGGGGCCATCCGCAGCGCGAGAACCTCTCGACGACGTCTTTCTCGACGAAATCGACGACGCGCTCGGCAGTTGCCTGCCCGACGACGACCATCGCGAAGGCGCCACGATCCGGCTCGTGGCCGACGAAAAAGGGGCCGCCGACGGCGGGCGCGACGCGCACATCCTCGCGCTCGAATACCGGCCGCCCGCCGGCGAGCCGGCTCGGTTCTACGAGTTCGTAGGGCACGAGTCGCAAGGGTATTTCGACGCGTCCGGGACACGCGCCTGCACGACCGGCTGGCGTTCGCCGCTCGCCAAGCTGCGCAGGACGTCCCCATTCAATCCGCGCCGCATGCACCCGATCCTGCGCCGGCCGATGCCGCACCAGGGGACCGATTTCGGCGCCCCCAAAGGGACGCCGGTGTATGCATCGTATCGCGGCACCGTGAGCTTCGTCGGCCCCCACGGGGCGCATGGCAACTGGGTCGCCATTGTGCATCCGGACGGAACCGAGACCGGTTATGCCCACCTCTCCAAGTTCGCACAAGGACTGAAGGTCGGGGATCAGGTGCGCGCCCACCAGCTCATCGGTTATGTCGGAAGCACGGGGCGCTCCACGGGGCCCCACCTGCATTTCAGCGCGCGCACGAATGGTACCTTTTTCGACGCGGAGACCCTCCTCACCCCGCCCGCCGCAGTCGTACCCAAGGCCGAGCGACACGCCTTCCTGAAGGTGAAGGCCGAGCTCGATCAGCGGCTCGATGCCGCGCCGCCCTCGGCCTATTGAATCACGGCAGCGGCGGGTTCTTCGGCGGGGGCGCGGTCTTCGGCGGCGGGGGCACGCTCGCGTCCTTGTCCGCGGGCGGCGCGGTCGCCTCGCGGCGCGGCGGGTGGATCTTCGCGTAGGTGTCGACGGTCCAGACGGCCATGGCCGCGATGACGGGGCCGAGGAAGACGCCGACCGGGCCGAAGAGCTCGAGGCCGCCGAAGATGCCGAGCAGCGCGATGAGCGGGTGCATGCGCGTCGACGAGCTCTGCACCCACGGGCGGACGACGTTGTCCGAGAGGCCAACGACCACGGCCGAGATCCCCATTCCAATCGCGCCGCCGACGTGACCCGTGACGAAGAGGTAAATCGTCGCGCCCACCGTGACCGGCGTCGTGCCGACGAGCGGGATGAACGAGAGGAGCGCGGCGAGGACGCCGAGCAAAAAGGCGTTTGGCACGCCGAACACGTTCAGGGCGAGCAGCGTGAGGCTGCCCTGGACCACGGCCGTCGCGAGGATGCCGAGGATCGCGCCGTTGACGGTCTCGCGGACGGACGCGAAAAGCTCGCGCGTCTGGTTCGGCGGGAACGGCGAGAGTCGGAACATCCAGTGGACGAGCTTGCCGCCGTCGCGCAGGAAGTAATAAAGCGAGACGCCGAAGAGGAAGAGGCTCAGGATGAGCGCCGGCAACGCCGTGGCCATGCCGCCGACGAGCGCAGCCGCGAAGCTCGCCGCGCGCTGACCGATGTTCTGGATGGCCGCCTGGAGCTGCGGGCCGCCGATGTGGATGCTGCGGCCGCGAATGTCGATGCCCTCGATCAAGAACGACTGGAAGCGCTGGATCGTCGGCGTCCAATCGCGGGCCAAAAACTCGTTGATCGACTGGATGGCCTCGAGCGTGACGAAGACGAACGGGATGACGACGAGGATCATCGTCGCGGACGTGAAGAGGAGCGGCGCGAACCGCTCGGCGCGGCCCAGCCGGGGCTTCAGCTTCTCGGCGAGGGGGCTCAGGAGGAGCGCGAAGAGCGCGCCCAGGGCAATCGGGACGAGGATGGTCCGTACCATCCAGAAAAACAGGACGAGCAGCGCCGTCCTCAGCACAACGGAGAGCCAGCGATCTCGTTCCATGGAGCGCACGCCTCGCTGAACCGGAGACGTGGGATGAAAGAGGCGCGGCGTCAACCGGAAGCGGTGAGCCGCCGCGCGACGTCGCGCGTCGCCCGGTCAGAGGCCGTCGCAGACAGGGGTGCCGGTGCCCGGGCTGCAAGCGCCGGCGTCACACAGGCCGCTCGCGCATTCGGCGGAGACCATGCAGGCCGCGCCGTCCGGCTTCGTGGGCGCGCAGGCGCCCGCGCCCGCGGCGTCGTCGCAGAAGCCGCTCGCACATTCGACGCCCGTGACACACGCCGCGCCGTCGCCCTTCTTCGCAGCACAGGTCCCGGCCGCGACGTCACAATAACCGCTCGCGCAGCCTGCGTTGACGGAGCACGCGCCGCCCGCCGCCGCGGGCACGGCGCAGACGCCGGTCTGGAAATCGCAATAACCGCTCTCGCAATCGATGTCGAGGTCGCAGGCGCCGCCGTCGGCCGTGGGGGCGACGCATTTCAGCATGCCCTCGTCGAGGCGGCACGTGAGGCCCGGGCCGCAGAGGCCGTCCTGGCAAGGCTCGCCTTCGCCGGGCGGGGCCTTGCAGGCGCCGAGGTCCGCGCCCGAGGCGCCCGCGCAGGAGGCGCCGGGGTCCTTGCATTCGTCGTCGGCGAGGCAGCCGCCGCCGAGCTCGACCGTGCCCTGGAACGCGGCCTCGCAATCGGGGTCCTCTTCGAAGAAATCGGAGCCGTAGAAATCGGCGCAGCTCGCGGATTCGGCCTTCGTGAAGCAGGCGTCCGAGCGCGCGGCGTCGTATACGATGCGGCCGGCGTCGATGCCCTTGCGGAGGTCGACGACGACGGCGCCGAAGATGCTCTCGTACCGGGCCTCGCATTCGGCCTGGGTCGCGGGGACCGGGTCGAAGAGGAGGACGTCGTCCCGCTCGGCGGCGTCGCAGCAGGCGAAGGCGCGGCCGCACTGGACGCGGGCATAGGTCCTGGGGAGGCCGGCGAGCGGCTCGTCCGTGGTTTGCTCAGGTTCGTCGCTACAGCCGGCCCAGACGAGGCCGCTCACGAGCAGGCCTCCGAGAATCTTCGCAATCGTTCGCACGGCCCCTTTTAGGAGAGCTCCGGCGGAGAAGCAATAGCGCCGTTCGTCAGGGCTTTCAGAACGCGGGGTGCTTGGCGATGAGAGACGCGATCTCGTCGAGCTCCGGGTCGGGCGCGCCGGCCTTCGCTTCTTCGATGAGCGTGAGCGCGTTCTGGAAGGCCTCCTGGCTCGGGTTCTTGAGGGCCTCGGCATACGCGACGATCGCCTTGCCCTTGGCGAGCTGGGGTTTCGGGGCGGCGAGCAGCTCGGCGAGGGTCATGGTGACCTTCACTTCGCGGTCGAGATACGTGAGCGGCGTCTTCCAGCGCGCGACGACGGTGATGCTGTCGTTCGGATCGACGACCGACGGGTCACACGCCTTGACGACCTGGTTGAAGATCATCGCGTCGCTCGGGGCGAGGTGCTGCGGCTCGATCTCCTCGGGGTTCGTCGAGTACTCCTCGCCATAGAACTTGTACATGCGCATGTACCAGGGGAGCGTGATCTCGACCTGCACGCCGCGCGCGGCGACCTCCATGGTCTCGTCGAATCGATCGACGAACATCCGCGTCGCCTCGGCCGGGCTGTCGAGATACACGTACGCGCCGCGGCCTTTGTCCGTGACGGTATCCATGAGCAGGTCGTTGTAATTCTCGCCGGGGCCGGCGCCGACGCCGACGAGGTAGATGCCCTCCTTGTCGGCGTCCTTCGATTGCAAGCCGATGAGGTCCTCGTCGGTGACGCCGACGTTGGCGCCGCCGTCGCTGATCAGGATGACGCGGTTGAGCCGACCCGTGCCGTAATGCTGGCCCGCGAGCTGATAACCGACCGCGAGGCCATTCGAGAGATCGGTGCCCCCGCTCGCCTCGATGGATTGGGCCATCGCGAGCACCTCGGGGTCGTTCGGCCCCGTGACCTTGTGGCCCGAGAGGACGATGTTGTTGCTCGTGTTCCACGTGACGGCATTGACGATGTCGCCCTCGGCGAGGCTCTGCGCGATGGCGGCGACGGTGGCGCGCTCGCGCTCGATGGGCTCGCCGCCCATGGAGCCGGAGGTGTCGAGGACGAACGTGATCGTCATGGGGCGACGGGGCTTGACCGCGTCGTAGGAGCGGACGCCGAGCTGGAGGTCGAGCTCGCCCGCGATCTTGGTCTCGCCGAGGTGCGGGAGGATCGAGAGGTCGCCGGTGGGCGGCGCGGGGTACTGAATGCGGTAGTAGTTGAGGAACTCGTACGTGCGCACGAGGTTCGTGGGCGGGGTGATGCCCTTGTTCAAGAGCTCGCGGATCTGGACCGGAGAGCCCATCGAGTTCGAGTCGTCCGCCGAGAGGTAGAGGATGACAGGGCTGTCCTTGTCGAGGCCGTCGCACGCAAAAGGTGCAGCGGCGTCGGCGCCCGCGTCGGTGCCCTCCGCGGGCGGAGGGGCCGGCGGCGCCGCGACGTCACCACCCGAGGATCCGCCCGGCGGCTGCGGCTGCGCATACCCCGGGTAGTCCGAGCCAGCCTCGTCCGCGCCGCACGCGGCGAGGCCAACGGCGACGATCAACGAGAGGGCGGCCGAGCCTACGATAACGACGTTCTTCATCGAGCACCTCCGAAGCAATGACGCCCGTGCGCCTAGCAACGGACATGCCCCCTCGTGATCAACGCAACGCCAGCATACGCACCGTGCGCGGCTTCATGCGCACCTCGAGCGTGCCCGCGCGGGCCTCGAAGGTGGAATCGTCGATGAGGTCGGTCGCCTTGGTACGCGCCACGCCGGCGCTGACGCGCGCGACGACGTCCCGCTCGGAAGGATTGACGATGAAGAGCACACGCGGCGCGCCCGACGCGTCCTCGTGCACGGTGACGTAGACGCCGCCGGGGTCGCAGGCGTACGCGGGGAGGCCGAGCGTCTCGATCGCATGCGAGACGGCCGCGTCGGCCGCGGCGGGGACGTCGCCCGTGAGGGGGCCATCCTCGCCGAGGCGGCGCAGGTCGAAGGGGATGTCGAGGGGCCGGAAGGCGCCGTCGAAGCGAGGTTCGCGCGGGCCGATCGTGACACGCGCGCCGCGCTCGTGGGCCTCGGCGAGGCGCTCGAAGAGCTCGGGCTTCAAGGCGCCCGAGGTGGCGCAGATGAGCCAGCGCGCGTCGCCGAGCGCGATGTCGCGGTCCTCGCCGCCGACGACGGCGAACGGCACGCCGCGCGCTTCGAGGGCTTGCTCGAAGGCGCGGGCGAAGTTGTCGGCCTCGATGGCGACCGGATACCCGAGGCCGAGGTCGTCCTCGACACAACGCTCGCGCGCGCCGGCCCCGACGATCGAGAAAAACGCGCCGGAGAGCGGGCCGAACGCGTGCATGACCCGCGCGAGCCTACGTTCGGTGCGAGGGATGAGGATGCGGACCGGGGTCTTTCGGCGCAGGTCGTGGAAGCTCGTCTGTTCGAGGGCGGCCGAGAGCTTGCGCCAGAAGACGGCGTAGGGCCGCGCGCGGCCGTGGCGATCGATGGGCGCGCCGATCCATCGGTCACGCTCGACGGCCATGTAGACGTTGTAGCCACGCAGGCCGTACGCGAGGGCGCAGAGGACGGTGAAGGCGCCGTCGCGCTCGTCGAGGGGCGGGAAGAAGGGCGGGAAGCCCGCGCCCATCTCGCAGGCGAACGCAGGGACGGCGAGGGCCTCCGAGCGCGTGGCGAGCTCGGTCGTGCGGCGCGCGATGACGGCGCGGCTCGTGGGATCGGCCGCGTGGTAGTAGTCGAGCCCGACGAGGTCGACGACCTTGGTGACGCGCGCGGCGTTGAGCGGCGTCGCGTCCTGGCCCGGCGGGAGGTTGTGCGTCGTGGGCAGGCCGTCCATGCCCGCCGCGGCGAGCGCGCGGCCGAGGCGCTGGAACGCGGTGGCGAGCAGGTGCTCGTGGAACTCGGACCAGTCGAGGTGGCGCGCGAGGTCACGCGGGCGCTCGGCGTCGAGCTTGCGCGGAGGGTCGACCGAGGAGAAGCGCTTGAGCTCGCCGCGGCGGCTCGACGGGACCTCGCCTTCCGTCGGCTCGATGCCGTAGGACGCGCGCAGGGCGTCGATGGTGCCGTATTTCTCCCGGAGGAACTCGCGGTAGAGGCGGATCGCGTCGGGGTGGTAGTCCTGGTCGTAGGCGCCGTCGCGGAAGTAGAGGGCGCCTTCGTTGTCGATCTGGAAGAGGACGATCGGCCCGTTCGGGTAGAGCAGCGGCGCGAGGACGGGACCGAGGGCCTGGAAATACCGCGCGGCCTCGTCGTGGAAGGCGTCGCTCGCGTAACTCGGGACGGGGAACGCGAACGGGAGCATGGGGAGCATGACCGGGTTCTGGTCGGGCGAACGCGCCTGGCAGGCCGGGTCCCAGACGATGCGCTCGGGGAGGCCGAAGTAGGTGAGCTCGGCGTTGATGTGCGGCCCGGGGCGGGCGATGACGTACAGGCCGAGCTCCTCGGCGATGCGACAGAAGCGGGTGATGTCGCGCTGGGGGTCGGTCGCGCCGAGCTCGAGTTTGCCGGGGGCGACCTCGTGCACGCCCCACGGGATGTAGGTGTCGACGAGGCGGAGGCCCATGGCCTTGACGGCCTCGAGGCAAGCGCGCCACTCGTTCGGGTCGAGTCGCCAGTAGTGAACGGCGCCCGCGCGAAGCGGAACGACCTCGCCGGCGATCTCGAGTCCTCCGGGGACGAGACGCACCTTACGCCCGAGGCCCTCGCCCCCTGCCTTGTCTTCACGTGCGGTCATGACGGCGGAGGCGAGGGTAGCAAAGAAGGGACGAACCCGGTGAGCTTCAAAGGCAGACGAGGCGCCGAGCTCTGGTAATGTACGCCCATGGCGAGCAAGACCCACGTCGACGGCAACAAGGTGACGATCGACGACAGCCTGTACCACGTGACCGCCGCGGGCGGTCAGTACGCCGTGACCGACGAGTTCGGCCTGCGCACGGGCTACTTCTCGGTGCGCGGCCGCGTGGTGACGCCGGAGGACTACGGCGTGGAGGGCGCGCACCCCGTGCTGCAGATCGGCAAGCTGTGGGCCGCGGCGAACCTGTGGAAAGCGAACGAGAAGTCGGCGTCGTCGGTGCCCACGAAAGGCTTCTGCCGGGTGGTGACGCACGAGAAGGCGAGCGAGGCGGACCTGGAGAAGGCGCGCGCCTATCGCGCCTGGATGCGAAAGCAGCCCGGATGCAAAGCAAGTTATTTCGTGACCGATCCGGCGACCGGGAAGGGAATGACGATCAGCATCTGGGAGACGCGCGATCAGATGAATGCGGCCAAGGAGGCGAGGCCGCCGGAAGGGGCCACCCAGCTCAAGTCGCTGGGCGTGGAAGTGTTCCCAATGGTCGAGGAGCCGTGAACGTGAGAATGTGACGGGGCATGCTCTCGACCCACGAAGCTCGGCTCGGCGCGGCGCCGGCCATCTTCGACATGGATATCGGCACGGATCCGGACGATACGTGCGTCGCGGCGCTCCTCGCCGCTCGGCCCTCACGATTCCAGCCGGCCTTGCTCGTCACGAGCGACGAGACCCGCGAAAAGGGCCGCGCGCGTTTCCTTTCGGGCCTGCTTCGCGCCTCGGGTGTCGATCTCCCCGTCGCCGCGGGGCTGCCGAGCCTACGCCGTCGCACCTCGTGCCTCGTGGAGGAGGCCGGGCTGGCGCGCGAAGACGCTCCTTTTTCCCTCGATGCGGTCGGGGAGATCCTCCGTGTCCTCGATGCGCATCCGCGTGTGGATTACGTGGGGCTCGGACCGCTGACGAACCTCGATGCGGTGCTCGGTGTGCGTCCGGAGCTCGCGGCGCGGGTGCGGCTGTTTCAAATGGGGCCGGCGCTTTCGGGGGCTTACCGTCGGGAAGCGGCGCAGTACAATGCCCGGCTCGACCCGGGTGCGTTTGCGCGGGTCCTTTGCCGGGTGGAGAAGCCGCGGCTCCTGTTCAGCCATTCGAGCTGGGGGACCTTCGGCGAGGGGCTACGGCAGAGGCTCGGGGTGTATCCGGACGATCCGCTCGCGTGTGCGCTGAGAAAAGCGCATCCGGCGGCGGGGATCTTGGTGCGGCATCTCGAAGCTTGGGTCGGGACGGGGAAGGATTGTTCGATCATGCACGACCCGCTCACGGTGCTGTCCGCGGCCTTGCCGGGCCTGGTCGATTTCGAGGACGTCTCGCTCCTTTTGCGTGAGGACGGCTGGGTGGGGCTCACGGAGGCGTCGCATGCGGCGCTCGGGGGGGCGTTGCCTTCACGAGGGAGAGCGATTGTGGGGGTTCTGTCCGCTCGGTACGCGGCGAGCGAGGGCCGGACGATCGAGGCGCGCATGTCTCTCGACACGGACGACGAGGCGGCCAGGCGAGCGATCGCCGAAGCGTTGCTCGGCGAGGAGGGCGCGCGGGTGGCGGAGGCTTGGGGGGCGTGGAATCGGGAGAGGGAGGCGGCGTGAGCTGCCCGTATCGTGGCGGAGCAAAACGGCCTGCCGGTCCACGAGGGTAGCGGCGCGATGGGAAGGTCGTCCTCGCTGGCCGCGGATTCTCGCCAAAGACCGGCACGGAATTCGGTCTCGTGCGGATTGCGCCGTAATGCCTGAAGTGGCCGCCCGCTCGTATCGAGGCGCGGAACGGTGCTCTCGTTGGTGAAAACGCCCTGAACATGACAAGCTGACCTCCGCGTGGAGGTCAACGTGCGTCGACATTTCTTCCTTCTTTCATTGGTCCTCGGCGGTCTCTGCTTGCATTGCGGAGGTGACCCGCCGGGTACGGACTCCGCGACCGCGAGCGGCTCCGGCGGCGTGGGCGGCACGGGAGGCGTGGGCGGCGCCGGTGCATCCGGCGGCGGCGACGTGGGCGGCACGGGAGGCGTGGGCGGCGCCGGTGCATCCGGCGGCGGCGACGTGGGCGGCATGGGAGGCGTGGGCGGCGCCGGCGCATCCGGCGGCGGCGCGGGCGGCGGTACGGAATTCGTCTCGCTCGACCCGGGCTTCGGCGCGGAGGGCCTCGCCACGACGGCCAGCGTGCCCAACCGGGACCTCGTTCATGCCTCGGTGCGCCAGCCGGACGGCAAGCTCCTCGTCGTCGGCGGCACGTCCCCCGGTTTGTACGGCGAGGGCTTGCTCTTCCGCGCCAATGCCGACGGCACGCTCGACACCTCCTTCGGCGAAGGCGGCAAGGTGCTCTTGAGCAAGTTCGGCCGGGTCGCCTTCCACGACGTGGTCGTCGCGCCGAATGGGGACATTTTCGCCGCGGGCGCGATCACGAGAGGCCGGCGGCTCCACCGCGTGCTCGTCGCGCGCTTCGACGCGAACGGTAAGCTCGTCTCTTCCTTCGCCGAAGGCGGCCTCGCGCTCGGCGCGAGCGGCAGGGCGTTCGCGATCGCGCTCCAAACCGACGGTACGATCCTCGTCGCCGGCCAGCGCGAGGAGCCTCTGCCGGCCGATCCGCCGCCCCCCTTCCTCGTACAGCGCCTCCTCGCCGACGGAAGCGTGGACGGGAGCTTCGGGCAGCAGGGATTGGCCGAGGTCCCGCTCGAGTTGTTCCCCTCCAGCGTCGCCCTCGCGGACGACGGCAAGATCGTCCTCTGCGCCGGCATCGAATACTCGATGGCCGTCGTGCGGCTTTTGCCGAGCGGGGCGCTCGATCCCAGCTTCGACGACGACGGCATCTTCACGAAGTCGGGCTTCCCGATGTTCTACGAGTCGTCATGGGCGCCGTCCCGCGCGCCCTCGACCTGTCGCATCGCCATGGATGGCAAGATCCTCGTGACCGGCAGGTCCGGCGGCGGCCCGCTCCTCCGGCTCGACACGAGCGGCAAGCCCGACCCGACCTTCGGCGGCGGGGACGGGGTCGCGGCGCTCCCCGCGGGGACCATCGCGGAGTCCGTGCAGCCCTTGCCGAATGGATCGGTGCTGGTGGGAGTCCACACCCCGAGCGGCAAGGCGGTGGCTCGCTTCGGCGCCGACGGGAGCCTCGACACGACGTACGGCTCGGCGGGGGTCGCGCCGCTCCCCGTGGCGTGCTTGCTCCGTGACATCACGGTGGATCCGGGGGGGAGCGTCCTTGCAGCCTGCAGGGGGGAGTTCGCGCCCGAGATCGGCGTCACGCTCGCGCAGCTCACGCCCGACGGCGCGCCGGATGCCGCGTACGGGCAGGGGGGAGGTCTGGCCGTGCTGCAATCGGGCGCGTCGACGGATGCCGCCTTCTCGGTCCGAGCGACGCCGGACGGCAAGATCATCTCGGTGGGCACGACGAGCTACGGCAGCGACTTTGCGAACGCGATGGTGACGAGGCACCTCCCGGATGGCACGCTCGACGCGGGATTCGGCGCGGGGGGCGTCGTCGTGCTCGACACGTTCGCGAATGCCATGGGCGTCGGGGTGCAACCCGACGGCAAGCTGATCGTCGCGGGCGAGACCCCAGACCCGTCCCTCCGCCTCGTGGTGCGGCTCGACACCACGGGCGCGCTCGACGCGAGCTTCGGGCTCGGCGGGATCGTGGGCCTCGACGACCCGCCGCATGGCCGTCCTCGTGCGCTCGCCGTCGACGGCCTCGGGCGCATCGTGATCGGAGGGACGCGCACGGACGTGCTGCCGCTCCATACCCCCTACCTCGCGAGGCTGCTCGGGACGGGCGAGATCGATCCGGCTTTCGGCAACCTCGGGGTGGTGGATTTCGGATCGTACGCCGGCTCGATCGAAGACGTGTTGACGCTCCCCGACGGCAGGATCGTCGGCGCAGGCGCACCGGCGCCGGAGAACAAGAGCACGGTCGTGGTCCGGGTGCTCCCGAGCGGCGCGCTCGACCCCTCCTTCGGCAATGGGGGCCGGGTGGTGCTGAACAACATGTTCTCGGCAGGCCGCATGGTGCAGGAGGTGGACGGAGGGTTATTGCTCGCGGGCCTGATCCCGAGGACGGGCGACTTCCAGGCATTCGACGTCGGCGTCGCGCGGCTCGACACGAACGGCGCGCGGGACATGACGTTCGGCACGGACGGGCTTCTCGAGGTGCAGGTCGAGGGCGTCGTGGTGCACGACGGGATCCCGACGCTCGATGATGGCCCGGCGCTCGTGTCGCTCCCGGACCGCTCGTTCTACGTGGCGACCACGGCACACCTCGACCGCGACACGATCGTCGTCTTCAAGTTCTTGCCGGACGGCAAACCCGACGCGAGCTTCGGTATTGGAGGGCGCGCGGTGGTCCCGGCGGCCGGGGCATGGGGCGCGTACGACGGGTTCTTGCAGCCGGATGGGAAGGTCGTCCTCGCCGGGCGTGGGTTCTCGCCGCAGACCGGGACGGATTTCGGGCTCGTGAGGTTTGCGCCGTAGATCGCGAGAACGCGGCGCCGGGCGTTCGGGGGGGTGACGCCCGGCGCCGCGTCATGCGGGGATTCAAGACTTCGATCGGATCGCGTCGGTATCGGCGCGAGGATGGGTCTACACCATCGTAAACTCGCCCCATGGAGCGTCAAGGCTCTGACGGGGATGTTCTGGGCAAGATAGCAAAATTCCAGCGAGCGTTTACGCGGGAGCGGTGGACGACGGCGTGGGGGTCGGGTCGACGAGGTCTCGGGGTTCGATCTCGTGGTCCTCGGACTCCGTCGACACGCTCCTGGACTCCGTCGACACGCTCCCGGACTCCGTCGACACGCTCCTGGACTCCGTCGACACGCTCCCGGACTTCGTCGACACGCTCCCGGACTTCGTCGACACGCTTCCGGACTTCATCGACGCGCTTTCGGACTTCGTCGACACGCTTCCGGACTTCGTCGACACGCTTCCGGACTTCGTCGACACGCTCCCGGACTCCATCGACACGCTTCCGGACTTCGTCGACACGCTTGCGGACTGCGTCGACACGCTCCCGGACTTCGTCGACACGCTCCCGGACTTCGTCGACACGCTTCCGGACTTCGTCGACACGCTCCCGGACTTCGTCGACACGCTCCCGGACTTCGTCGACAGGGCGCCGAGCGGACGGCGACACGTGGGCTGGGCGCTCTCGCCATGGAAGCACACCGCACGGCTGCTACCAGTAGAAGGCCATGCGCCGTGGCACCCTTCGAAAAGCCGCACGCTTGAACACGGGCGGACTCTTGCGCCTCGCGCGCTTCCTGCACCTACGCGTCGAGGGGATGAGCCCGCGGCAGGTGGCGAACCTGGTGTACTGGCGGATCACGCGGGATCGTTATCGAAGGTAGGCGTGACGCTGTGGAGCTTCACCACCCCGGCCCCTGCCCTCCAATCACGACATGCAACCCCGCATCGTGCCGGAGATCGGACCTGCCCCCCAAAGCTCGCTCCTGGCCATACGCATGCAGCACCACGTGCGGCACGAGCCCGAACGTGACCACGCCCGGCGCTTCGTCCCCCTTTTTCACCGAAAACGCGACCCCCAGGGCCGCGCTCAATCGTGTCTCGTACGAGAAGACGCCGACGAGCTCGCCGCAGGGCTGCCAGGGCGCTTCCCATGGGCAATCGTCGTCGCCCGGTAAATCGTAATAGGCGCTGTTGTACGTCGCTCCGTGGCTCACGTAGAGGTTGAAGAGCGGCGCCACGCTGCCCAGGCGCATGCTCACATCGAAGCCGGCTCGACCCCAGGGGCCGTTGCCGATCGCCGAGTAATACCCGCCGACGCCAAACGCGAGGGAGACGGGATCGCGGTTGTCTTCGTCGAGCAATGCAAAACGCGCCTCGCCGCCCATGCGCTGGAACCCGAGGGAGGCGCCGAGCTCGAACCAGCGCGTCACGCCGTACGAGAAGCCGAAATCGTAGACGCCGAGACCGGCGCTCATGACCCAGGGGAAGGTCCGATCCTCGGGGTAGATGTCCATGCCGCCGGTCGAGACGGACTCGTCCCTGGGGCTGCGCTCGAAGCGGCCCCAGCCGAAGTTCCAGAGCGCGCCATGCACGGACCAGCCGAACTTGCCGGCCGGCGTGGTGTCGCCCGTGCGCGGCGCGATCGCGGGGCTACAGGCGGAGACGGTGAGGAGGACGGGAAGGAAGAAAAGAAGGTGCTGCCTCATGCCTTCAGGATAAGGCGATAGGGCGCGCGATCGTCACGATTTCTTGGATACGTCGAGCGCACCCGAGAGGAGCAAAGGCAGGAGCGCGTCGCGGATGCTCGAAAGCCTTCGGTTTTGCTCCTGGAGCGCGACCATCGCCTCGGGCCGCGTGACGGATTGTTCGAGCGGCAGGCCAAGGAGAGCCGCGAATTGCAGAGCGCTCAGGACCTCGATGATGCGATCCTGGACGGAGAGCGGAGGCACGGCGAGCTCGAATTCGAAAAGGTCGCTCTGGTAAAGCTCCGGGTACGTCGAGCCGTTCGCCACCTTGTCGAGGTACGGCCGGTTCGCGCGTAGCCAATAGGCCAGGTAGAGCGGTCGTAATGCGGGGCCGCAACGGAAATTCAAAAAACCTTGGTTCGTGGCCATCGGGACGGCGTTCACCGCGACGGCCCCGACGGGCGCGCGTTTCGTCAGCATCACGGTCCCCGGCGGTAACAACTTCGCCGAGGAGCTTTCCAGGCCGAGCTGCGTGATCGAGCGCTCCGTGCGCGAGACGAAGAGGCCATCTTGCAGGCTCGTGATTTCTTTCGGGGTGAGCCAGGGCAGGTCGCCGTCCCAGTATTCGTCGACCGACGTGCTCGGCGTGCCGCCGCTGTCGACACGCAGGATCGATTCGCCGTCCGGCTCGAGCGTGCTCCTGCGCCAGCTCTTCGGGCAAAGGAGATACGGCTCAGCCACGGAGCAGCTCCTCGAGGACACGCAAGGCCGCATGCGAGGCCCGATCGATCTCCTGGAATCGCGCGAGGATCTCGGCGAGCTCCGCCTGCAAGGCGCCGTGATCCCAGGTCGCCTGCGGGCGGCTCTCGAATCCCACGTAACGACCCGGGACGAGGACGTACTTGTGGGCGCGCACGTCGGCGAGCGTCGCAGAACGGGCAAACCCGGGCACGTCGGCATACGCCGTGGGTCCACGCTCGCCGCGCCAGGCGTGGTAGGTGTCGGCGATTTTCGTGATGTCTTCCGTGGTGAGCACGCGCTTCACGCGGTCGACCATCGTCCCCATCGTCCGCGCGTCGATGAACAGGACGTTTCCGCGGCGGTCCTTCAGGCGTTTTCCTTGCTCGCCGATCCCGTTTTCCTTGTCGCGCGCGAGGATCCACAAGCAAACCGGAATCTGTGTCGAGTCGAAGAGCTGCCCCGGCAGCGCGACCATACAATCGACGAGATCCGCCTCCACGAGCTTTCGCCGGATCTCCCCTTCCCCCGATTGTTGCGACGACATGCTGCCGTTCGCCAGCACGAACCCGGCGATCCCCGAAGGCGCGAGGTGCTGGAGGAAATGCTGCACCCAGGCGAAGTTCGCATTGCCCACGGGCGGCAAGCCGAACGGAAAACGTGCTTCGTCGCGCAGGCGCGCGCCGCCCCAGTCGGAGTCGTTGAACGGGGGGTTCGCGAGGATGTAATCGCAGAGGAGGCCCTCGTGCAGGTCGCGCTGGAAGCTGTCGGCCCATTCGGCGCCGAGGTCGCCGTCGATCCGACGAATGGCGAGGTTCATCTTGGCGAGCCGCCACGTCGTCGGGTTCGATTCCTGGCCGTACACACGAATGTCGCCGATACGCCCGCCGTGCTCCTCGACGAACTTTTCGCTGTGCACGAACATGCCGCCCGAGCCGCAGCACGGGTCGAAGACGCGGCCCTTGTACGGGGCCAGCATCTCCACGAGCAGCTCGACGATGCATTTGGGCGTGTAGAACTGTCCGCCCCGTTTTCCCTCGGCCGCGGCGAAGTGCCCGAGGAAGTACATGTACACGTCGCCGAGGACGTCACGCCCGCGCCTCGCCTTGTCCTTGAAGCCGATGTCGCCGAAGAGTTTTACCAGCTCGCCGAGGCGCGAATTGTCGAGCGCGGGGCGGGCGTAGTCCTTGGGCAAGACGCCCGCGAGCGCGGGGTTTTCCCGCTCGATGGCGAGCATGGCCGCGTCGATGCGCTTGCCGATGCCGGGCGCGGCGGCGTGATCGGAGAGGAATGACCAGCGCGCCTCCCGCGGGACCCAGAAGACGTTTTCGGCGCGATAGGCGGCCGGGTCCTCGGGATCGGCGCCGGACGCGCCGGCGAGGGCGGCATGTTTCTCCTCGAACGCGTCGGAGATGTATTTGAGGAAAATCAGCCCGAGGACGACGTGTTTGTATTCGGCGGCGTCGAGGCTGCTTCGGAGCTTGTCGGCCGCCGCCCAGAGGGTCGCCCCGTAATCGCCGACCCCTCCGCCGTCGGTGGACTGCTTCGTCGCGCTCGGTTTGGCCGTCCGGGAGGTCATCGTTCAGGCGATCGTGTGGTGCTGCTCCGCCGCGGCAATCTGCAAGAGCCCGGGTCGATCCACGAGCCTGTGCAGCAAAAGGCACGGCTGATCCACCATCCCGAGCAGCGGCCGCGGCGCCACGCCGAGCAGCACGAGCGCGATGGCCAAAGGCAACGCCGCCGCGAGCTCACGCCCGGAAAGCGCGGGGAATTTGCCGCCGAACGGCTCGAGGTACTTGCTCGTTTGCCATTCCTCGCGGGCCTCGCCGAAGAGGAGGTGCCCCATCGCGAAGATATGCACCCCCGCGAGCGCCACGATTCCGATCGCCCCGAACACGCCGATCGCCCGCTCCCGCGCAAACGCTCCCCACAAAGCGAGCATCGGCCCCCAGAATCCCGCGAGCAGCGGCAGTCCGAGCGAGGCGAGCAAACCGAGGCCGAACAGCATCGCGAAGAGAGGCATTTCGCGTGCGAGGCCGCCGAATCGCCCGAGGTCCCGCGTCTCGACCCGCGATTCCAAGGCCGCGACGAGCACGAAGAGCAGGCCGATGATCACGCCGTGCGTCGCCGCCACCACCACGCTCGCCTCGAATCCTTGCGGCGTGAGGGATCCAATCCCGAGCAGCGCAATCCCGCCGTGTGCACCGGCAATCCGCGCGAGAAACCGTTTGAGGTCGTCCTGCGCGATCGCCGCGAGCGCGGAGACGAGGATCCCCGCGGCGCCGAGGATCGAAATCGTCATCGCCGCCCATCGCATGCCGTCCGGCAAGACGCCCACGTTGAGCCGCAAAATGCCGTATACCGCGGTCGAGAGCAGCGCGCCCGAGAGGAGCACGCTCGTCGGCGCGTCGGCCTCGGCATGCATGTCCGAGAGATACCCCGGGAACGGGAACGCGGACATGCGGAGCGCGAAGGCGACGAAAAGCGCGGTCCAGAGGACCTTCACGGCGGAATGGCCACCGAGGGTGAGGCCCTTTTCGACCCACGCCACGCGCGCGAGCTCGGGAATCGCGGCCGCGCGGCGGACGGATTCGCCCGTCGCGAGGTACGTGGGATCCGCGTTTTGCCAGAGGAACCAGGACGCAGCGCAGAGGAGCGCAGCGCCGAGCAAGGAGGAGACGAGGACACGCGCGGCGGCGCGGCGCGGGCCCGGGCCGCCGCGCCGCGCGACGAGCAGGCTCATGGGGAGGATGCCGAGGAGCCAGAAGGCGCAGAACAGGAAGAGGTCGAGCGAGACGAGGACGCCGAGCGAGGCCGTGAGGAAGAGGCCCGCGAGCGCGTGGTAGGTGGCCGCGCGGTCGCGCAAGGTGGCGCTGGCAATCGAGGCGACGAACGCGAGGAGGACGGCCGCCGCGACGAGCGCGAGCGAGATGCCGTCGACGCCGAGGAAGTATTCGACGCCGAGCGACGGGAGGAGGTGGCCGCGTTCGAGAAACTGAAAACCGTCGTTGCCGTCGGCGCGGCTGAAGGCGCGGTCGAAGCGGACGCAGAGCCAGGCGACGAAGACGAGGAGCGTGCCGTGGACGAGGGCGCTCGTCGTGGCGAGGACGCGCGGGTGGTCGCGGCGCGTGACGCGGAGGAGGAGCGCGAGGAGCGTGCCGAGGAGGGGGAAAAAGACGACGACGGAGAGCGGGCTCTTGCCGAGGAAGCCAAGGCCGAGCGGTCGTTCCGCGTGGATGGCGATGGCGAGGGGGCGGCCAGGTTCGGCGCCGTCGCCGCGGCTGTTCGATTCGACGATGACCTGGCCGTAGAGCTCACGCGCGCGGGCGGCCTCGTAACGCCATCGGACGGTGACGCGGCGCTCCTGGCCGGGCGCGATGCGGGTCGCGGCGCGCGGGCCCTCGACGGTGACGGTGATGCCGGGCGGGAGGCGCGGATCGGTGGCGGAGGTGCGGGCGTCGACGCGCGAGAGCTCGAGCGGGCCGGGGCCTTCGTTGCGAAGGAAAAACGCGCCCGTCATGTGCTCGCCGTCGGGCGCGAGGGAGAGCTCGACGTGATCGCCGCCGAACTCGGGGCGAAGGACGGCGCGGCCCGCAGGCTCGTCGGCGAAGGCAGGCGCGGCGAGGCCGAGGATGACGAGCGCGGCGAAGAGGGAGAAGAGGCGCTCGAAGAGGCGCGCCGGGAGGCCGAGGACGAGGTCGTCGATCGCGGAGACGAGCTTCGAGGCGGCACGCGCGATCGAGTTCGCAGCCTCGAAGAGGGCCTCGCCGAGTTTTGCGCCGGGGCCGTCGAGCAGGGCACGCGCGCCGGGGAAGGAGAGTTGTTTCGCGGGTTGCGGCTCGCGTGGCTCGGGCTTGCGCAGGCAAGACGCCGCGCGCACGAGCGCGTGGAGCGAGACGAGGACGACGGCGAAGGCCGGCTCTTCGAAACCAATCGCGACGAAGGCGAGGCCGACGGCGGCGATCGAGACGTACACGAGGCGATGCGGGTGCCGGTGTTCGAGCGCAGCACGAAGCGCCGCGAGCACGGTCGAGAAGGCGCCGAAGACGGTGACGACGCCGGAAGCCGTGGGGCTCAACGTGAAGAGATCGGAGAGGCGAACGAGGAGGAGCGGTCCAGGCGCGAGCGCGAGGCCGAGCACGAGCGCGAGCGCAGGCGGTGAGAGAGACGCCGCGGCGCTCGGGAGCCAGCCGGAGAAAGGAAAGGTCGCACTCGTCGCAGCCGCGCCGAAGAAGAGCAAGAGGCACGCGAGCGTGACGAGGCCGATCGATCCGGCGCCGAGCTTTCCAGCGAGCGCGCGCGTCACGGATTGCTTCCCGTCGGCGTCGCGGATCACGAGCTCGTCGTGGATCTCGCGAAACGCGACCGTGGGGCCGAGCGGCGCGATTCGAACCTCCTCGCCCTCGGGGACGACGAGGCCCTCGATCCACGCGACCTCCAGGCCATCCCCCGTGACGGTGGCGCCGCCGCCCGGCACGATGACGACCGAATGCGTGCCCGCGGCGATGTCCCGGCGCACGAAAGGCGAGACCGCGAAGGGAGCCGGGTTCTGCGCGAGCTGCGCGCGATCCGAGATGCCGAGGTACACACGCGCGCCGGGGTGGCTCGTGAACGTGAGGGATCCGCGCTTCTCCGCGCGCTCGGCGACGATCTTCACGTCGCGCTCGCCACGCATGCGCTCGACGTCCTCGGCAACCATCTCTTCGGCAGGGATGCGACCCTCGGCATAAACGGGGACGAACCGCGCGCGGAAATCCGCGAGGAAGCGGCCCTCGTCGAGCCACGCGCCGCCGAGGCCCCAGAAGAGGAAGACGAGGCCGGAGACGATCCCGACGCCGCCGAGGCCCGCGACGACGCCCATGCGCATGCCCGCGGACGCGGAGGCCTGCGAGCTCTTGCCCCCCGCGACGAGGATGCCCGTCGCGAGGACGACGGCAGCCCAGCCGAAGAGCCACACGATCGCATCCGCCGCGAGCGCGACGAGCGAGAGGCCGGACGCAAAGAGGGACGCCGTCGCGGCGAAACGAATCGCCGCGCGATCGTCCTCGATGAGCTTGCGCGCGGAGACGTGCGTGATCACGACGACGACGAGGGCCGTGAGGAGAAAACCCGCGCCGAGCGGGTCGAGGGCGAACGAGGCATTCGCGTCGAGCGAGCCGATGCGCACGAGGCGGAAGGCGACGTCGAAGAGCACGCGGCGCGCAGGATCGAGCGAGGCGAGGCGCGCCGTGTCGACGAGGGCCATCACGAGCGCGAGCACGGTCGCGCCGAGGCCGAGGTGCGTGGCCCGGCGTCGTCCCATCCGCGCGCCGAAGAGGGCCACGACGATCGCGGCGAGCAGAGGCACGAGCGGCACGAGGCCGAGCGGCACGAGGGGCGCCTCGACGGGCGTGAGCGGACCGGCATACGCGGGCATGGCAGTCCCGGAGAATGTCGCGCAAGCCGCGAGGCGCCAGCCCCGTTCGTCGGGTGCGCCGCGATCGAGCGGGAAAGAGCAGGCCGCCGTCGAGGCGAGAACCGGACGGGCGTGTCACCATGAGCGGATGCCGACGGATACCGGCGTCGCATTTTTGGTCGACGACACGAAAGGAGAGCTCGCCAGGCTGCGTGAGGAAAACCGGCGGCTGCGCGAGGACCAGCGCCGCCTGGCCATGCTCGTGGAGGTCACGAACGACTGGATCTGGGAGGTCGACGCGAAGGGGGTCTACACCTTCGTGAGCCCACGAATCCGCGATTTCCTGGGCTACGAGCCGGAGGAGGCGCTCGGAAAGACGCCGCTCGACTTCATGCCGCCCGAGGAGGCGGCCCGCGTGGGCGCGCTCTTGGGCCCGATCCTCGCGTCGCGCGCGCCGTTCAAGGACCTCGAAAACGTCAACCAGCACAAGGACGGCCGGCACGTGGTGCTGGAGACGAGCGGCGTGCCGCTCTTCGACGAGGCAGGCACCTACTGCGGGTATCGCGGCGTGGACCGCGACGTCACGATGCGCAAGGTCGCCGAGTCGGAGCGCGCGCGGATGCAGGAGGAGATCATCCGCGCGCAGGAGTCGATGCTCGAAGAGCTCGAAACGCCGCTCCTGCCCGTCGCCGAGGGCGTGCTCGTGATGCCGCTCATCGGCTCGGTGGACAAACGCCGCGCTGGGAGGATCGTCGACGCGCTGCTCGCCGCCGTGTCGTCACGCGGGGCGACGTTCGCGATCATCGATCTGACGGGCCTGCGCGCCGCGGATCACGCGGTGATGGAGCTGCTCTGCGAGGCGGTGCGCGGAGCACGGCTGCTCGGCGCGGAGGTGCTCCTGACGGGCGTGCGGCCCGAGGTGGCGCGGACGATGGTGGAGCTCGACGTGGGCGGGATGCGGACGCTGAGCACGCTGGCCCGGGGGATCACGTTCGCGCTGGGGGCGCAGAGGCGGCGCTGAGCCTCTACGTTTCCTTGATGTCGAGCAGATCGTAGAGAAACGCGCGCACGGCCTTGATGCGTGGGATTTCGCAGGAGGGGCCTTCGAGCCAGCGGTTGTCCTGGATGGAGACCTGGACGGCCTTGCCCGGTCGAAGCACGCCCGCGACACAGGCGACGGTCGCCTTGTTACGCCCTGCCGGCTTCGTGAAGTCTGCCATGTCCTGGCGATCGAAGGCCTGATCCTTGGGATCGACGCCTGCCACGAGGGACCGGGCTGCAGAAAGGAGCGATGGGTAGCTGATCGCCGCACACTCGAGAAGAAGGTCCTCGAGCGTGCCCTGCTGCTGATTGTCCGGCAGCACGAACGCACCGGTTCGCGGTGGGCCGGGCGCGATCTCGCCGGGCTCATCGGCGAGGACCACGGGAGCATCCTTCGAGGCTGCGAGCCTCGTCTTCAGCTCCGCAAAACGCTGGCGCGGAAGCGCCTTCTGGTCGGCGTCGAGGAATACGCCGATGGCATCAGGGGATGGGCGCAGTTCGGAAAGCGACTCTTCGATGGTCTCGGCGATGCGTGACTCGCCTGTCGCCGCATGGATGGCGAGAGAGACGTCGGTGTTCTGGAAAAAGAACGGAACCGAGACGCGCCGGAGCAGATCGAGATCGGGCGGCGGTGGGAAGCTCGTGGGGATGAGTCGCTTCCAGTAGGAATCGACTCCCGGTTGCTTCTGAACGCGCTTCAGGCCGAGAGGCTTGAGCAGTCGCGCGACGAGCTCCACGTCGTGCGGGCCCTCGACGACGATGTACGCGTGCCGGACGGTCATCGCACGTCGAGCCCTCGCTCGTAGCGGATGCGCTTGAGCAGGTCCTCTCCGTAACGACGGGCCGTCGTCTGCTCCCCCTCGCGTTCGAGGCGGTAGGCGACGATGTCCTCCTCGGGCGTCGGGTCGACGGCGAGGATCGCGTCGAGCGCTTCGAGGCTGTGCGTGGTGGCGAAGACCTGCACGTCGTGGGTCACGCAGGCGTCGAGGAGCCAGCGGAACACGTGTTCGAGCGCGGAGACATGGATGGCGGTTTCGAGTTCGTCGATGAGGAGGACACCGCCAGCGACGCTCGGAATCGTCAGCGCAAAGTGGAGCGCGCGCCGGATACCATCGCCGTAGGAGCCGAGAGGCAAGAGACCAGCTCGCTCATCCCGCAGATACACGGTCGGCGAGTTGTCACTCGCCCATGGCGGCACAAGGAGTTCCGCGCCGAGAATCGTGGGCTCGATCTTCTTCAGCAACGCGATCGTTTCGTCCCAGTGCCCCGCGAGCTTGGCCTCCGAGAAATCGCGAACGCCGCCCAACCAGTGTGCCGACGGGTTGATGGCGCGGAA
The DNA here is from genome assembly GCF_029946505.1 of Polyangium sp. y55x31. Classification (GTDB taxonomy): domain Bacteria; phylum Myxococcota_A; class Polyangia; order Polyangiales; family Polyangiaceae; genus Polyangium. Next base: position 76,389 of record NZ_JARZHG010000027.1, on the reverse strand, counting down.
CGGAACCGCAGGCTCCACCGGCTGAGGCGGTGCCTCGAAGCGCTCTCTTTCCCAGAAGGTGAAGGAGCCTCGCGTCTCCTCTCCGGTAAACAGATCCATCTGCCGCGTCTTCACGGCGACTTCGACACGCGCTCCCCGGCGCTCACCGACAGCCACCTCTCCTACGCGTGCGGAAGGAGCTCCCACGACCTCGGTCCCGCGAAGTTCCTGGTAGCGCGCCACGACTTCGCGCACGGGTGCGCGGCCCACTCCAACGACGGAAAGCATCCCGTCATAGGGCCTGGTGAGCTCCTGCTCTCTCGTCTGTGGAAACAGCCAACGAAAACGCTCCACGACCGTGGAACCACCGAAGGGCTCTCGCCATGAGGCGACCCCCATCCACTTCCACGGATCGAGCGGCGCGCAGAAGACGGACAGCGCTTCCAACACGCTCGTTTTTCCGGAGTTGTTCCGGCCGACGAGCAGGTTGAATCGCCCGAGATCACGGAGCTCCAGATCGCGGATCCCGCGGAACCGCTCCACCGTGAAGCTCTCGAGAGGCAGTCTCATGGGCACGACCGGGGGCATGTCCCGCCTTCGGCAAGCTCTATACCACTGACGCACACGACGCAGGTGGATCGACCGGATTCTCCATCCAAACCCACGTTCACTCGTCCTCGCTGCTCGTCCCCATCCCTTGCATTTCGAGCGGCCCTTCGAGCGCCACGCGCAGCGCCGAGAGAGCGCGCGCCGCGCGGGACTTCACGGTGCCGAGCGGCACGCCGTCACGCTCGGCGATCTCCGGATAACTGAGCCCCTCGAAAAACGCCGTCTCCAGGGTCGCGCGTTGCGCCGCGGGCAAACCGACGAGCGCGGCTCGCACCGCGCGACGTTCGAGGTCGAGCACCGAGCTCGACTCGGGATCGATCACCGGCTCGATCGGCTCGTGCCGCAGCTCCTCGTCCGTGATCTGCGCCCTGCGCGTGCGCCTTCGCGCGCGATCGAGGGCCAGGTTCCGCACCGTCGTGACGAGCCACGCGACCACCGTGCCTCGCTCGGCGCGGTACTGATCGGCGCGCTCGACGATCGCGACGAACGCGTCGTGCACCACGTCCTCGGCTTCGAGCGCGTCCCGCACGATCTTGAGCGCGAGACCGTACGCGACGCTCGCGTGGCGATCGTAGATCTCCGCGATGGCGTCGTCGTCCCCATCACAGATGCGGCGCATGGCGCGCGCGTCCAGCGCGTCCCGCTCCGCCCGGCTCTGGCGCCCACCCGCCGTCATGGCCACCTAACGAAAGGTGCACACAGGCCGAACGTCAACCGATTTACGGTGCGCATCGCCGTACGCTCCCGTGCGGATGGGCATGCGTCCCAAGGACGGGCACGCCGAGCGCACGAGGATCATGACGCTCGCGCCGCGCCGTCAAGCAGGCTCCGGCTCCGCGTTGTTCGGGATGGACGTGGCCTCGGGCGTGCCGAGCGTGACCTTGCGCAAGAGCGCCCATAACTCCGCGCGCCCCTCGGCCGTGACCGAAGAGAAACCGATCACCTTGCGGCCGGTGCTCTTCGCCATCGCCGCTGCCGCGTTGCGGCTCGCCGAACGCCCGTGCTTGTCGATCTTCGTGGCGACGATGACGATCTCGACCGGCCGACGCTGGACGTCCCGCGCCTCCTCCACGAACTGGATGAGCTCTTTGTCGTCCTCCTCGAGGCCGCGACGCACGTCGACCAGGATGACCAGGGCCGCGAGCGTGACGCGGGTGCGCAGATACCCCTCGATGAGGTCCCCCCACGCCGTCCGTTCGGCCTTCGATCGTTTGGCGTAGCCGTAGCCGGGCAGGTCGATGAGGTGGAAGACGGCGCCGTCGCGGGCGCGCGCCTCGAAGAGGTTGATCTGCCGCGTGACGCCGGGCGTCGCGCCCGTGCGCACGAGGCCCTTGCGCTCGACGAGCGTGTTGATGAGGCTCGACTTGCCGACGTTCGATCGCCCCGCGAAGGCGATCTCGGCCATCGTCGGCGCCGGGAGCGACGAGCCCGGCGCGGCCGCGGCGAGGAACTGCGCATGCACGATCTGCTTGGGATCGAGCGCCTTCTTCTTGCCGTCCGCCGGCGCGCCTGCCGGCTTCGACCCGGTGGCGGGCGTCTTCTTCGTGGGCTTCGTTTTTTCGGTCACGGTACCGATCCTGGGCTGAACGTCGGCTTGCACGCGTCGCACTGGCAGAGCGAGCGGAGGTACCGGAACGAGTAGATGCCGGTGTCGTGCTGGTCGCCCCAGGTGAACTGCAGGGCGTAGTTGCCGACCTGCTGGATGTCGCGGAGGCTGAGATCGCCGCCCGGCACGAAATGGATGGTGCCGCCGTGCCCCTGGCAGACCGCGCAAGGGCAGTATCCGCGCAGGATCTCGTGCGGAAGCACGCTCTTGTGCCCGTCGGCCCACTCGATCTCCATGGTCCGCGCGCCATGCGGCGCTTTGACCATCGTGGGCTCGGTCCTCGGATCGCTCATTCCTGCCTGCTCCCTGTGATCTTGGGACTCGCGCGCTAGCATGAAGCTTCGGGCGACGTAAAGCAGCCATTTTCCTGCCGCCCCCGAGGGTGATGCGAAGGTTCTGGACCGTCCTCTTTGCCGTGACGATCGCGCTCCACGTCACGTTCGCCGTGGCGGCCCACGCGATCCTCGCGCGTCTCGGCGTGCCCGCGCCGTGGTTCGTCGCGCTCGCGCTCTGTGCGCTCTCCGCTTATGCGTTTCGCGGGCGCATCCAGCTCGCTTCGGCCGATCGTCCCGTCCCACGCCTGCAGCGGCTGCTCGTCGAGGAGCCGTATTACGCGCACTGGTGCGCGCTCGTCGCCGCGCTGCCGCTCTGGCTCGTGGGCCTGGCGCTCGCGATGATCGCGAGCTTCGTCGCGCCGGCGACGCTCGTGCCGACGTCGGGCTCGGTCGCGATCGTGGCGTACGGGCTCGGGCTCGCGCTCGCCGGCTGGGGCGTGTTCGTGCGGCGTCGCTGGGTCCGCGTGCGCACGATCGACGTGCCGATCCGCGGCCTGCCCGCCGCCTTCCAGGGCTACCGCATCGCGCACCTGTCGGACCTGCACATCGGCGCGCTCTGTCCGCGCGAGCACGCCGATCGCTGGGCGGAGACCGTCCGCGCGCTCGACGTCGACCTCGTCGCGCTCACGGGCGACTACGTCACGACCGGCAACGCGTTCCACGGCGAGATCGCCGAGCTCGCGAGCTCGCTGAAGAGCCGCGACGGGGTCATCGCCGTGATGGGCAACCACGACTACTTCGGCGACGGCGAGGCGCTCGTGGGGAAGCTGCGCGAGGCCGGGATCGGCGTCTTGCGGAACGAGCGCAAGGCCATCGAGCGCGGCGGCGAGCGGCTCATGATCGCAGGCGTCGACGATACTTGGTCGCGCCGCGCGAACGTGCGACGCGCGCTCGACGGCCACGATCACGGCGCGCCGCTCGTGGTGCTGGCCCACGACCCGCAGCTCTTCCCGGATCTGTCCGCGCGGGGCGCGTCGCTCGTGCTGTCGGGGCACACGCACTGGGGCCAGGTCGGCGTGCCATTTCTTACGACGCGGTACAATCTGTCCGCCCGCGTGTATCGCTATCACGCGGACCTCTACCGCGAGGGCGACGCGTGGCTCTACGTGAGCCCGGGGCTCGGCACGACGGGGCCGCCGGTGCGCCTCGGCGCGGCGCCGGAGATCACGATCCTTCGGCTCGAAGCGAAGCCGGCTTGAGGCTCGCCTCGGCGAGCACGCGCTCCGCCTGCCCGAGCGCACGCACGACGACCGCGCCCTCCTCGAACGGCGTGCGCGGCGCGCGGCGCTCCTCCACGCAACGCAGGAAGTGATCGATCTCCGCGGCCATCGGCTCGCGCCACGGGACGCGGATCTCTTCGGCCGGTCCCTCGAAGATCCCGTCACTCCTCGAAGGCGGTCGGGAAAGAAAAATGCGATCCGGCGCGCGCACGTCGTCGAGCATCGCCACGGCAGACGAGCCCACGACCACGATCCGCCGCTCCTTCGTCGCATGCACGCGCGAGAGCTCGATCCGCGCGGCAAACCCCGACACGAGCCGCAAGCCGAGCACGACCGGATCCCCGTCCGGACCACTCGTCGCTTCGAGCGCCTCGATCCGGAGCGGCTCGATCGCATGCACGATCGAGAGATCATGCGGCCCGAGCGACCAGAGCGCCGGCACCGATCGATCTCCACGAATGGAGAGCCGCGACGCCGCGAGGTGCCTCATCGTGCCGAGCGCGCCGTCGTGCACCATCGCGACGAGCCGCTCGACGGCCGGGTGATACCGCAAGAGGTGCCCGACCATCGCCACGCGCCCGAGCGCGGCCGCGCGCAAGGCGCAGCGCTCCGCGTCCGCCGCGGAGACCGCGAGCGGCTTCTCGACGAGCACGTCGAGCCCCGCGTCGAGCGCCGTGAGCACGAGCGACGCATGCGAGCGCGGCGGCGTGGCGATCACCACGGCACGCGCGCCGAGCCCGATCGCTTCTTCCAAGCTCTCGACGATCGCAGTGGACGGCGCCTTCGCGCGCGCGACCTCGCGCCGCGCCGCGCTCGTATCGGCGACCGCGACGAGCTCGGCCCGCGGGCTCTCGCTGAGCACCCGGAGCAAGTTCTCGCCCCACGCGCCGCAGCCGACGAGAGCGACGGGTACGGTCACGGCCGCTCCCAATCGAAACACATCCGCCGCGTATAGCGCCGGCCCGCCGTGCAGGAAAGGTCAGGCGAGGAAAGACCCGAGCGCGCGGAAGCGACGGTACCGATCGTCGACGAGCTCGTCGCCCGAAAGACCGTCGAGCGAGGTGAGCGTCTGCCACAAGGTCTGGTCGAGCATCCGCGCGGCCTCGTCGTGGTCCTGGTGCGCGCCGCCCGTCGGCTCCTCCACGACGAGGTCGACCACGCCGAGCTGCAAGAGCTCCGGCGCCGTGATCTTGAGCTGCGCCGCGGCCTCGTCCGCGCGCGCGCCGTCGTTCCACAGGATCGCCGCGCACCCCTCGGGCGTGATGACCGAGTAGCAACCGAACTCCAGCATGATCACGCGGTTCGCCACGCCGAGCGCGAGCGCGCCGCCCGAGCCGCCCTCGCCGATGATCGTCGCGACGATCGGCACGCGCGCCCTCGCCATGGCCGCGAGCGCCGCGCCGATGGCCTCGCTCTGCCCGCGCTCCTCGGCGCCGATGCCGGGATACGCGCCGGGCGTGTCGATGAACGTGAGCACGGGCAGGCCGAATTTGTCGGCGAGCTCGTACATGCGAATCGCCTTCCGGTAGCCCTCGGGGTGCGGCATGCCGAAGTTGCGCTTCACGTTCTCCTTCGTGCCGCGGCCCTTCTGCTGGCCGACCACGACGACGCTGCGGCCGTGGTACGTCGCGAGCCCCGCGACGATCGCCTGATCGTCGGCGAAGCGCCGATCTCCTTTGAGCTCAACCCATCCGGTGAACAGCCGCTTCACGTAGTCGAGCGTGTAGGGCCGGTTCGCGTGGCGCGAGAGCTGGACCTTCTGGATCGGCGTGAGGTCCGCGAAGATCTCGCGCGCGAGGCGCGACGTCTTCTCTTCGAGGCGCTGGAGCTCGGGTTCGAACCTGCGATCGGAGGCGGCGAGCGCGCGCAGCGCCCTCACCTTCTCGACGAGGTCCGCAATCGGCTTCTCGAACGGCAGCACGAACATGGCGAGAGCTCACTCCGAGATCGTCGGCTCCGCGATGATGTTCGCGGGGACCTGTACCGACGTGGCCGCGCGGATCACGTTGAACACGCGCAGCGGCTTCTCCTTGCCCTTCACCTTCGCCGACGGCAGCTCCTCCGTCTCGAAGCGTCCCGCGAGCCTGTCGTGCGTCATCTCGCTGACCACGATCTGCCCCGCCAGCGCGACCGAGCAGAGCCGCGCCGAGGTGTTCGCCGTGTCGCCGATGACCGTGTACGAGAGCGCCTTGGAGCTCCCGATGTAACCCGCGACGAGCGGGCCCGTGTGGATGCCGATGCCGATCGCGAGCGGCGCGAGGTCGCGCTGCAGGCGCCTGCGGTTGAAGTCGCCGAGCACCTCGCCCATCTCCAGCGCGCATTGCACGCTGCGGATCGCGTCGTCGGGGTGGATCACGGGCGCGCCCCAGATGCCCATGATCCCGTCGCCCATGAATTTGTCGAGCGTGCCCTCGTACTTGAAGATCGTGTCCACCATGAGCTCGAAGTACTCGTTCAGCATGTCGACGAGCTCTTCGGGCGGGGTGTTCTCGCTCATCGCGGTGAAGCCGCGGATGTCGCTGTTGAAGACCGTGCACTCCTCGACGCGCTGACCGCCGAGGCGCACCTCGAGCTGGCCGCTCATCACGCGCTCGGCGATGTTCGGCGAGAGCAGCCGCGAGAAGCGCTCGCGGGCGATGATCTCGTTCTCGATCTTCTTCCCGAGGATGTTGATCTCGATGAACATCGAGGCCTGGTGGGCCACGGCCACCACGAGCTCGAGGTCCTTCGGCTGGAACTGCGCGAGCGTCTCGGAGTCGAGCCAGAGCACGCCGAGCACGTCCTGCGTGTTGTTCGGCGCGACGAGCGGCACGACGATGGCCGAGCTGATCCGGTTCAGGATCATGCTCTTGCCCTTGGAGGCGGCGAAGTCCATGGCCGCGTCGTGCGTGAGGACGGCCGCGCGCTCCTTGACCACGTGGTTCAGGATCGTCGACGAGACGCTGATCGGCGCCGTGGTGCCGTCGCGGCGCTGCGAGGCGCGCGGCATGAGCTCGCCGTTGTCGTCGCGGAGGAAGATCACGCCGCGGTCGGCCTTGATGAACTTGATGATGCTCGCGAGGATCTTGTCGAGCAGCTTCGAGGTGTCGCGCTCGGAGGCGATGTCACGCGCGAGCTCGTGCGAGAGGCGCAGGCGCTCGTAGTCGGCGCGGAGCTGGTTGAGATCGTTCGCGAGGCGGTCGAAGGGCAAGAACCCCTTCTCCACCGCGGCGATCTGCGTGCCGATCTGGCGCGCCTGATCGTTCAGGTCGATGCGCGTGCCCTGCGCGACGTACGAGTGCGGGCCCGTGATGAACGTGTGCGCGCCCGAGCCCTTCCCCCCCATCATCGTCATGTTGGGGTTCGCGTTCGGGATGCCGAGAGCCGGGTTCGGCGCGGGGAGCCCCGGCGACTGCGGCCGCGGCGCGACGTTCGGATGCGCGGGCCCAGCTTGCGGCGGCGGAGGGCGCGGCGGCATCGGCGGGGGCGCGAACGCGCCGGGCGGAGGCCGATTCGCGGGAGCAGCGGGGACGGCGGGCAGGACGTGCGCCGATTGTGCAAGGGGCGAAGGCGCCACGGGCGCGGGCCCGGGCGTCGCGGCCCACGCTTGCGGCTGCGGCGGCGCGGGCGGAACGGGCGGCGGACCACCGGCCGTACCTGCGACCGGCGACGGCGTATCGTCGAAGCGACCACGCGTCGATCCGAGGGCGATCTCGTCGCCGTGCTTCAGGGGAGCCTCGCCGCGGACCCGCTCGTTGTTGATGAACGTCCCGTTCAGGCTGCCCAGATCACGCAGGTAGAACTGCGTTCCGCGGAGCTCGATGATGCAGTGCTCCTTGGAGACGATCTTGTCGAGCAACTGGATCGAGTTGTTGGGGTGGCGCCCCAACGAGTTCACGGGCCGCAGCTCGATGGCCTGCTGCCCTTCGGCGGTCTGCAGGATCAGTCGAGCCATCAGGTGAGCCGTTGCGCTTGCATTCCGAGAACCACGGGAGGCCCTGCCCGCACGAATGCAGACGGCCGCCGAACCGGTACGGGCAGAAGTCTATTCCTTCTCGTGACATTAAGCGAGAGGTTCGACGCGCCGATCGTCCTTCCCCCGGCGCGGCCGCCAGGCTAGGCCCGAAACCATGGCCGCCGACCTTCTGCTCGCGATCGATCAAGGGACGACCGGGACGACCTCGCTCGTGCTCGACACGGCAGGGACGACCCGCGGACGCGCGACGCGCGAATTCCCCCAGCACTTCCCGCGCCCCGGCCTCGTCGAGCACGAGCCCGAGGACATCTGGCAAAGCGTGCTCGAATCGGTGGAGGCCGCGCTCGCCTCGGCCGGCGTGAAAGGTGATCGCATCGCCGCCGTCGGCATCACGAACCAGCGCGAGACCACGCTCGTCTGGCAACGCGCGACCGACAAGCCCATCCACCGCGCGATCGTCTGGCAAGACCGGCGCACCGCGGACGCGTGCGCGCTTTTGCGCGAAGGCGGCCACGAGCCTCTCGTGAAACGCACGACCGGGCTCGTGCTCGATCCGTACTTCAGCGGCACGAAGCTCACGTGGCTGCTCGACAACGTCGAAGGCGCCCGCGAGCGGGCCGAGCGCGGCGAGCTCGCGTTCGGCACGGTCGACAGCTACCTCGTCTGGCGCCTGTCCGGCGGCGCGCTCGGCGGCTCGCCCGTGCACGCGACCGACGTGACGAACGCCTCGCGCACGCTGCTCATGAGCCTCGCGACGCTCGACTGGGACCCGGCGATGCTCGAGCTCTTCCGCGCCCCGCGCAGCGTTCTGCCGAAGATCGTCGACTCGGCCGGGCTCATCGCGAAGACGCTCGGTTTTCCGCACCTGCCCGACGGCGTGCCGATCACGGGCATCGCGGGCGATCAACAAGCCGCGCTCTTCGGCCAGGCCTGCTTCGACACGGGCGACGCGAAAACCACGTACGGCACGGGCGCCTTCGTGCTCGTCAACATCGGCGCGCAGCCGATCGCGAGCCGCTTCGGGCTGCTCACGACCGTGGGCTGGAAGGTCGGCAGCGAAGTCGTCTTCGCGCTCGAAGGCAGCGCGTTCATCGCAGGCGCGGCCGTGCAATGGCTCCGCGACGGCCTCGGCATCATCCGCAGCGCGGCCGAGATCGAGCCGCTCGCCGCGAGCGTCCCGTCGAGCGAAGGCGTGACGTTCGTGCCCGCGCTCTCGGGCCTCGGCGCGCCGTACTGGGATCCGGACGCGCGCGGCATCATCCACGGCATCACGCGCGGCACCACGAAAGCGCACCTCGCGCGCGCCACGCTCGAAGGCATCGCGCTCGAAGTGACGGACCTGCTCCGCGCGATGGGCGACGACCTCGGCAAGCCCCTCGGCCGCATGCGCGTCGACGGCGGCGCCGCGAACAACGACCTGCTCATGCAGTACCAGGCCGACACGGCCGCCCTCACGATCGAGCGCCCGATCGAGCTCGAATCGACCGCCCGCGGCGCCGCCATGCTCGCCGGCGTCGGTGCCGGGCTCTTCAGCGGCGTGCGGGACGCCGCTCGGATGTCCCGGGTCGAACGGACATTCGAGGTCGGCATGTCCGCCGCGGAACGAAACATCCACCTCGCCCGCTGGGCCGACGCCGTCGCCCGCACCCGGTCGTCGCGCGCTTGAGGCTCTGGATCCGCCGCCCGGGACAGATGGACTCCGACCGGACGAGCCCGTCCGTTCGCTTTACGAGCTTTTCCGGCGCGAACCTGCTACCTCGGTGTATTCGGGAACAAAACGTGGGACGCTTGGCAAGCCGGCACACCCGACGCCCGGGACGAACGCGACCTGGCGGCGCCCATCCCACGGAGATGGCCGAGCTTCCGGCCTGGGGAACAGGCACTATGTTGCGAGAGTTCACCCCAAAGCGACCTCACAGAGCGTAAAATTCTATGTCAACGGAGAGCTCCCGTTCTCACTTGGTTCCCCTGCAGAGGCCCGGCCGGCCCGCCACACGTCGGGTCGTGTCGCTCGATGAGGAGGAAATGCCGAAGCCTGAAAATCCTTCCACCTCGGGGGTGGTCTACCGGGACATCCCGATCGATTGGGAGGCGCTGGAGGACGCGTTCGAGAACAACGCGCCCGAGGTCCACTCTTACCTTCACCTCGTGACGGGTGACGTGCTGCGCGTCGTCGACGGAGTCGCGGACCCGCAGATGCACGCGCGCATCGCGGCCGATCCGAACTACCTCCGCATCGATCCGGTGAGCTCTCGCGAGCAGTACCGCTGGATGGAGCGCTTCATCCCGATGGTGGAGGACCCGGAGCTGCAGGGAAAGCTGACGCAAGCGATCGACGGAAAAGGCGCCTTCCGCCGCTTCAAGGACGTGCTGATGAGCTACGGCCCGGAGCGCGAGCGCTGGTTCTCGTTCCGCAGCGAGCGTCTGCGCATCTTCATGGAAGCGTGGCTCAACGCGCACGCGCTGAACCCGATCGCGCGCCCCGTGTGGGTGCCCGAGCAGCCTCCTTCCCGCGCGGAAGGACAGCCCGCGGACACCGCGGCTGCTGCTGCTGCTGCTGCGCCCGTCCCGAGCACGCGCGAGCTCCGCGAAGAACCGCCGCGCGAGCTGCGCCGTGGCAAGAGCGTGGAGACGCTGCGAAAGAACCTTCGCGACATCGCCGACGCGCTCGGCCCGCGCGACCTCGACACACTCACGGCCTTCGCGGAGTTCCTGAAGGCACGTCGCGCCGCGCGCTCGTTCGCCCACCATTACGAGGGCACCCACGCGCACACGGAGGAAGAGCCCGCGCCCGCCTCCCAGGAGATCGTCGGCGGCGAAGCGCGCTCCGCTTCGTCCTGACGCGCGCTAACGCGAGCGAACGATCGTGACCGTCACGCGCGAGCGTGCGGTCTGGAAGTAACTCGCGATCGCCTCGCCGAGCCTCTGCGCCACGACCCACCGACCGAGCGCGACGGAGACCTGTTCGTACGGACGACCCGTGAACGGCGTCGTACCCGTGCGCAAGAGCGCGCGGAGCTCCGGGTCGCTCGGCGCGACCATCGGCGCGACCATACGGTCGAGGTAGATGCTCGCGCGGGCTTGGCGGCGCAGGAGCGCGTCGATCTCGTCCGAGCCGATCCCTTCGGCCTTGGCCGCGGCGATGAGCTTGTCGCGCCCCTTCACGCGTTGCTCGAGCACCGCGCGCGCGGACTCGGCGCGGCTCGCGATCTCGGTCGCGTCGGGCGCAGGCAGGACGGGCAAGCTCGCGAGGAGCGTCTCGGCGATGTGGCGATCGAGCGCCGCGCGTACGTGGCGATCCGCGAACGGCGCAGGATCCGGATCCGGATCGGCCATCGCCTCGAGGCGCGCTTCGAACGCGAGCTCGCGCTCGTACACGAACTGCGGGCGCGTGACGCCGCCCGTCTCGGGCGCATGCCAGCGAACGACCACGCGATCGAGCAGCGCGGGCTTGGCCTCGGTTTCTGCGCCGGCAGGCGCGGCGAACGCGAGCGCGGCGAGGACGAGGAGGACGGCCGGGCGCATCGAGGAGCGGACTATACCGCGCGCGCGCGGCTCCATCGAGCGGGCCAGTACGCTAGCCTCGCTGCATGGCCGAAAGGAGCACTCCTGCCGCATCGAAGCTGACCGTGGTCACGCTCGTCGTCTCGCTCGCGGCCGCGGCGTCGACGCTCCTTCCGGCGCGCGCGGAGGAGCCGCGACCGGAGGGCCCGCACGCGAAGGTGCGCGTGGGCCTCGTGTTCGACGTCGGAGGGCGCGGCGACAAGAGCTTCAACGACGCGGCGTACGAGGGCCTGTCGCGCGCGGCGCGTGAGCTCGGCGTGACGACGGAGGTGCTCGAGCCGAGCGGCGCGGAGGATCGCGAGGCGGCGATGCGCCTCTTCGCGGCGCGTGGCTTCGATCTCGTGATCGGCGTGGGGTTCATCTTCTCGACCGACGTGAACGTGGTGGCGCGTGATTTCCCGAGCACGCGCTTCGCCTGCATCGATTACGCGCCGCCGATGGAGGGCGTGATGCCGCCGAACGTCGCGGGCCTTCGTTTCCGCGAGGAGGAAGGCTCGTTCCTCGTCGGCGCGGTCGCGGGGCTCATGTCGAAGACGGGCCACGTGGGGTTCGTCGGCGGCATGGACATCCCGCTCATCCGCAAGTTCGAGGCGGGCTACCGCGCCGGCGTGCAGGAGGTTTGTCCGCGCTGCGAGGTGCACGCGGCGTTCGCGGGCACGACCCCCGATGCGTTCCGCGATCCGGTGAAGGGCAAGGCGCTCGCGAACAGCGAGATCGCCGCAGGCGCGGACGTCGTCTACCACGCGGCCGGGACGACGGGGCACGGCGTGTTCGAGGCGGCGCGCGACATGGGCGTGAAGGCGATCGGCGTGGACGCCGATCAGCACGACGAGATGCCCGGCACCGTGCTGACGAGCATGATCAAGCGCGGCGACGTCGCCGTCTTCGACACGATCCGCGACGTGGCCGAGGGCCGCTTCCAGGCGGGGCTGCGCACGTTCGGCCTCGCCGAGGGCGCCGTCGGCTACGTCGACGAAGGCCCACACGCCGCGGGCATCCCCGAGGATACGAAGCGGAAGGTCGAAGCGCTCGAGCAGCGCGTGATCCGCGGGGAGATCAAGATCCCCGAGCGCTGACCTTCACCACTTCACGAGCACCTTCGGCGGATCGACCACGACCTTCACGTGCGGCACCTCGAGCAGCACGTCGAGGTACACGCTGCCCGGCTTGCTCATGTCCGCGCCCGAGTTCTTCGGCTCCACGCGCGGCACGAGCGACTCGGGCGAGACCGCGTTCACGTCCTCGTTCGATCCGACGAGGCGCACCTTCACCGTCGGCGGCGACGTCACGGCGCGCGGCAGGCCCACGACCTCCACGCGCAGGTTCGCGAACTCCTTCTTCGCGAGCTCACGCGCGATCTCGACCGTCGCGATCACGCTCTCGACATCGTAGTTCACGAGCTTCGGCGGCTTGTCGAGCGGCAGCGGCCGACGGTAGACGCCCTCGGTCAAACCCGTCACGTCGAACGGCGCCGCGCGCGCGTACTGCATGACGTCCACGATCGAGCGAGGGCCACGCGCCTGCACGGCCTTCGGCTCGGAGCCGATCACGCCCTTCACCGCGAACGTCGGCGCGGGATCACCGGTGCGCGCGATCTGCACCGGGATCTCGCGCTCGACCACGTCGTCCCAGCGCAGCTCGATCGACGGCGGCTGCACCTCTTCGATCTGAACGCCCGTGGGCACGCGGAACATGCTCGGCTTGAGGTCGAGGTTCGTCTCGCGCCCGCTGCGCAGGTTGAGCTGGAGCGTGCCGAGATCGTCGCTGCGCAGATCGTCGAGCTGCGTGCGCGAGCCGCGCAGCGTGACCTTCACCTCGTTCGGGATCTGCGTCATGAGCTGCCGGTTCGCGCTCTCCGGCGGCATGATCGTCACGACGCTGACCGAGAACGTGCGCTGCGCGTTCTCGGCGCCGTGGATGAACGCGTAGATGCCGAGCGCGCAGAGGAGCGACAGGACCTTCAGCCCGATGTTGTCGAGCAACGCCGCGCGGATGTTCTCCCGAAGCCCGTCCTTGGCCGTCATGAGTCGTCACCGTGGCTGGGGCTGCCGGCGCCTTCGCCAGCGCGCGCGGTGGGCTGCGTGCCCGGCGGCGCGCTCGAAGGCGGGCCGGGGGGCGTACTCGGAGGCGTACTCGGAGGCGTGCTCGGCGGCGTGCTCGGCGGCGTCGCGGCTTGCGGCGCCGCAGGGACCACGCCGGGCGGCGGCATCGTGGCCGCGGCCGTGGGCGCGGGGTCCGAGGACGGCGGGGGCGGCGGTACGGTCGCCGAGGGCACGAACGTGTTCGGCCGCAAGGTCGGCGCCGCGACCGAGACCGGCGGCATCTCCGTGGTCGTGGCCGGTCGCATCGGCAGGGCCGCGCTCTGCGGCATGCGCGACGTGGGCGTGCCCGGAGCGCCGGGCATCGGCGTCGCGCCGACCGAGGGAGGTGTCGGGATCGACGCGCGCACGGGCGGCGCCGGCGCCGGGATCGGAGGCGTGCGCACGGGCTGCGGCGGAGCCGGCGTCGACGCGGACGGCGGCTTGCGCGCGGCGGCGGCCTTCTGCTTCTTGCGCGACGATCGCCCGAAGAGGCCGAGCAGCGCATGCCGGAGCGACTGACCGTCGAGGTTCGAGACGATGTTGCCGCTGAAGCAGAAGCTGATCGTCCCGCGCTCCTCGCTCACGACGACGACGACCGCGTCGGTCTCCTCCGTGATGCCGAGCGCGGCGCGGTGGCGCGAACCGAGGCTCGCGTCGAGCACCTTCGTCTCGGGCATCGGGAAGAACACGCCGGCGCGCGCGATCTTCAGATCGCGGATCAAGACCGCGCCGTCGTGCAGCTTGTTCACCGACTCCGGCACGAAGAGGCTGACGAGCAGCTCGCGCGTCACGACCGAGTCGAGGGCGATGCCCTCGCTCTTGCAGAACTCGAGCACGTTCGCGTCCTGCTCGAAGGCGATGATCGCGCCCATGCGATGGCGCGCGAGCTCGGTCGCCGCCGCCACGACCTCGTCGATCACGCGCGACTGCTGCTCGCGCCCGCCGGCGAGCCACGCCTTCGATCCCATGCGGATCAGCGCGCGGCGGATGTCGTTCTGGAAGACGACGACGACGATCAGGATGATCGACGAGAGCAGCCACGAGAGCAGGTGCAGGAGCGTGGCGAGCTCGAACGTCTTCGCCGCGAGGTAGAGCAGAAAGACGATGCAGAGCCCGATGCCCATCTGCATCGCGCGCGTCCCGCGCATCACGAGCAGCGCGCGGTAGATGACGTACGTGACGATGAAGATGTCGACGAGATCCCGCAGGACCTGCAGGAACGGGCGCGGGGCGAAGAGGCGAAGCAGGCCGTCGAGCATGGCTCAGGCGTCCCCTCCCCGGCCCGCGTCGATCGCCGCCGCGACCGCGAGCGCTTGCACCACCTCTTTCACGTCGTGCACCCGCACGATGGCCGCGCCGCGCGCCACGCACGCGAGCACCGCGGCGATCGTCCCGCCGAGCCGCTCTCCCGGCGGCGCGATCACGCTCGCGTCCGGCGTCGCCGCGCGCGCGACGAACGACTTTCGGCTCGGACCCACGAGCACCGGGAAGCCGAGCTTCGCGAGCTCGTCGAGCCGCGCGCAGAGCGCGATCGAGTGCCGCGCGTTCTTCGCGAACCCGAGCCCCGGATCGAGCACGAGGTCCTCGCGCGGCAAGCCCTTCGCGAGCGCCCGCTCGGCCGCTTCGGTCCACTCGCGGGCGACGTCGGCGACGACGTCCCCGTAGGCCGCGTCGTCGTACATCGAGAAGCCGCGCATCTCGGTCATCGATCCGCGGCAATGCATGAGGACGAGCGAAGCGCCGAAGTGTGCACAAAGCGCGCCGAGCTCGGCCGCCGGTTCGAGCGAGACCGTGTTCACGATCCGCGCGCCTTCGCCGAGGGCCCACGCGGCGACGTCGGGCAACGTCGTGTCGATCGAGACCACTACGCCGAGCTCCACGCTCGCGCGGATGAGCCCGCCGATGCGCTGGATCTGCTCGGCCGCGTCGATCGGAGAGGAACCCGGCCGCGTCGACTCGGCGCCGATGTCGAGGATGTGCGCTCCTTCGATCACGAGCCCCCGCACATGCGCAACGGCTGCCGCATCATCCAGGAATCGTCCCCCATCCGAAAAAGAGTCCGGGGTCCGATTACAAACCCCCATGACGAGCGCGCCCCGTCGGCTCGAAAGAAGCGCGCGGAGCGGGGACGACATTGTGTGTGCGTAGCAAGTTCCGAGCCGGCCGGCAATCTTCGACGGTGTGCGGCAAAAACGCCACGATCCATCCGCGAAATCCTTGGACTTTTTCGGGGGCGGGACGAGCGCCGTGCGGGCGCGTCCGGTGGGTTTGCGATCTTCGTCTGGCGCGACACGTGCGATCTCCCTGACGCGCGGCGAAATGCCTGCTACGGTCGGCCGATCCGCGTGTCCGAGGCGTCTCGGGCCGCATTCGGCCGAGGCCACGCCGCGGCCCGAGCGAATGATGCTAGCCACGCGTGTTCGAGCAGGGGCGACGGCCGGCCTCGTGCTGAGCCTGATTTTCGCAGCACTGTTCACGGCCATCGGGACCTTCGAGCTGTACCTGCCCTCCATGGCGCCGCGCCTCGGAGAGACGGCGCCGGTCACGCTCCGTATTCCGTACGGTCCGCGGATCGTCCGCGACGCCCGCACGGGCCGCCTCGCGTACGAGCACGCCCGCGTGATCGTGCCGCGCGGCACCCTCCTCCAGGAGGACAACGACGAGCACCGCGCCGCCTTCGCCTACGAATCGACGCGCAGGCCGCCGGCCACGGCGCGGCTCGTCTCGGTGTTCGTCATCCATTTCATCGTCTGCCTCATGCTCACCGCGTACCTGCGGCGCTTCGGGCAGAACCGCGTGCGGCTCCTGCGCGCGCAGATCGGCCTGCTCAGCCTCATGGCGGGCAGCGTCGCGCTCGCCAAGGGCATGCTCCTCTTCACGGCGTTACCCGAGTTCTGGGTGCCGATGGCGGCGCTGCCGCTCTGGGTCGCGCACGCCTTCGACAGGCGCACGGCCTTCCTCGTCGACCTCGCCGTCGCGTTCGTCGCGGCCTCACTCCTGCGCTTCGACAACCTCCTCCTGTCGGTGCTGCTCGTGCGGGGCGTCGCCGCGACGCTCTTCTTCTTCGATCGCAAGCACGCGCGGCAGATGCTCGTCGCGGGCACGCTCGCGGGCCTCTCGGGCGCGGTCGTGTTCGTCGCGCTCACCGTCGTCTACGAGGGCCGCTTCAACATCCTCGCCGACATCTTCCGCGGCACGAGCTCGAACGTGCTCGGCTGCATCGGCGGCGGCATGCTCGCGGGCATTTTGGCGCGCGCGCTGCGCGACCCGGCCGAGCGCGCGATGGGCCATGTTTCTCGGGAAAAGCTGATCGATCTCACGGACCTCGAACAGCCGCTCCTGCGGAAGATGTCGGCCGAGGCGCCGGGGAGCTGGGAGCACGCGCGCGCGATGGCGAACCTCGCCGAGGCCGCGGCGAGCGCGATCGGCGCGGACGCGCTGCTCACGCGCGTCGGCGCCTACTACCACGACCTCGGCAAGACCGTGCAGCCCAAGTACTTCGTGGAGAACCTCGCGCACGGCGAGAAATCGCCGCACGAGGAGCTCGACCCCGAGGTCTCGGCCGACGCGATCATGGCGCACGTCGTGATGGGCACGAAGATCCTGCGCGACGGCCGCATCCCCGAGCCCGTCGTCGAGTTCGCCTACACGCACCACGGCACGCAGGTCGTCGAGTTCTTCTGGCACAAGTGCAAGGAGCAGGGAAACCCGCGCGGCCTGACGCAGGAGTATTTCCGCTACCCGGGCATGAAGCCGCAGACGAAGGAGACGGCGATCCTCATGCTCGTCGACTCCATCGAGGCCGCGAGCCGCACGATCTGGCCGCCCGAGCAGAAGAAGTTCGAGGAGATGATCCAGCGCGTCATCTTCACGAAGCTCTCGAGCGGGCAGCTCGACGAGTCGGGCCTCACGCTGGAAGATCTGCGCATCATCACGACGCGCATGGCGACGACGCTCGTGAACCTCTACCACGGCCGCATCAAGTACCCGTGGCAACGCGACAGCCAGAAGCAGGAGGCCGAGAAGACGCCCATCGTGCACGGCGCGCCGCCGCCGGCGGCGACGACGACCCCGATCGTGCACTCGCCCGCCGAGCTGCCCGAGCCCAAGAGCTCGAAGGACGGCCCGAAATCGACCGAGCCGAAGATCGAGGGCAAGCCTCCGACGACCGAGGAATCCGCGAGCTAGAGGCGGCGATCCTCGCGGGAAAACTTGCTACAAGGAGCAAGTGCCCCCGCTGATCGAGCAAAGCTTCACGAAGGCGCTCTTCCACGGCGTGATCGCCGAGGACATGATCTTCCCGTACCCGGAGATGACCTCCGAGGAGCGGCAAAGCACGTCGATCATCCTCGACAGCGTGCGCCGGTTCTTCGCGGCGAACGTCGACAGCGCGAAGATCGATCGCGAGCAGGAGATCCCGAAGGAGGTCATGGACGGCCTCCGCTCGCTCGGCCTGTTCGGACTGCAGATCCCGACCGAGTACGGCGGCATCGGCCTCTCCACCGCGGCCTACGTTCGCGTGATGCAGGAGATCGGCGGCATGGATGCGTCGATCGCGGTCACGCTCGGGGCGCACCAGTCGATCGGCTACAAGTCGCTCCTGCTCTTCGGCACGCCCGAGCAGAAGCGGCGGTATTTGCCGAAGCTCGCGACGGGCGAGTCGGTCGCGGCCTTCGCGCTCACCGAGCCCTCCGCGGGCTCCGACGCCGCGGCGATCAAGACACGCGCGGAGGTGGTCGACGGCGGCGCGGCGTACGTGCTGAACGGCTCGAAGATCTGGATCACGAACGGCGGCTTCGCGGACGTGTTCACCGTCTTCGCTCGCACGAGCGCGCTCGAAGAGGGCTCGAAGCCGAAGATCACCGCGTTCATCGTGGAGCGCGGCATGGGCGTCACGAGCGGACCGAACGAGCACAAGCTCGGCATCCGCGGCTCCTCGACGACCGAGATCTTCCTGGAGAACGTGCGCGTGCCCCGCGAGAACGTCGTCGGCGACGTGGGCAAGGGCTTCAAGGTCGCGATGGAGGTCCTGAACTCGGGGCGCCTCGGCCTCGCCTCGGGCTGCGTCGGCGTGTGCAAGACGCTGCTCCGGCTGGCGATCGCGCGCGTCGAGGAGAGGCGCGCCTTCGGCCGCAACATCGGCGACTTCGGCCTCATCAAGGACAAGATCGCGCGCATGCTCGCCGAGACGTACGCGCTCGAATCGATGACGTACCTCACGGCGGGCCTCGTCGACTCGAAGATCGCCGACTACTCGCTGGAGAGCGCGATCTGCAAGGTGAAGGGCTCCGAGACGCTCTGGAGCGTGGTCAACGAGACGCTCCAGATCGCGGCCGGCATCGGCTACATGCAGGAGTACCCGTACGAGCGGATCCTGCGTGACTCGCGGGTGAACCTCATCTTCGAGGGCACGAACGAGATCCTCCGCTGTTTCATCGCGCTCTCGGGCATGGCCGCGCCGGGCAAGGCGCTCGCCGAGGTCGCGAAGGCCATGCGCGAGCCCATCAAGGGCTTCGGCCTGCTCAGCGATTTCGCGCTCCGCAAGGCGCGCGCCGCGCTCGGCAGAGAGCGCATGACGCGCGTGCACCCGCTGCTCGGGCGCGAGGCCGTGATCTTCGAGGAGTACGTCTCCGAGCTCGCCGTGCAGGCCGAGAACGTGCTGCGCAAGCACGGCCGCGACATCGCCGAGATGCAGTTCACGCAGCTCCGCATCGCCGACATGGTGATGGACCTCTTCGCCGTGGCCGCGTGTCTCACGCGCACGACGCGCGCGATCGAGCGGCGCGGCGAGGACGGAGCGCGGCGCGAGATCGATCTCTGCTCGCTCTACCTGAACATGGCCCACAAGCGCCTGCGGCAGAACGTCTCGGACTTCGCGCGCAACGACGACGAGCTGCGCAAGGCCATCGCCGGGCGCGCCTACATCGACGGCGCGTATCCGTTCGACGTGCTCTAGCGCAGCCGATCGGGCGCGTGCTTTGCACCGCGTCCCGCGCGTGACGACTTCACCAGGCTTTCTGATCGAACGCGCCGACGCACGGCATCGCGACTTCGTGCTGCATTTGCTCTCCGAGCACCTGCCCGGGTCGGATGTCGCGCGCAGGTACTCCTGGCTCTACGAGCAGAACCCGCACGGGCGGGCCGTGACCGTGATCGCCCGCGACGAACGGAGCGGCGAGCCGCTCGGGATCACCTCGGTCTTCCCGCGCCGCATGCTCATCGCCGGCCGCATGCGTCTCGGCTCGATCGGCGGCGACGGCTACGTGCGCCCCTCGGCCCGGCGTCGCGGCATCGCCACCGCGATGCACCGCGCCTCGCTCGAAAGGATGCGCGCCGAGGGCGTCGAGATCATGTTCGGCCCGCCCGAACCGCACAACCTCCGCGCCCTCGAGCGCGCCGGCGCGCGCGTCGTTTGTCACGTACGCCGCTTCGCGCGACCGCGCCTCTTGCAGAGCGTCCTCGGCCCTCTCGGCCGCATCGTCGCCCGCGGCGGCCGCCTCGTGCCGATCGAGGGCCGTGATCCTCGCGTCGATCGGATCTTCGAACGCGCCGTCGACGACACCCTCGTCACGCCCGTTCGCGACGCTGCCCATTACGCGTGGCGCTTCGTCGAGTGCCCCTCCCGCGCGCAACGCGCCTTCGTCGTCCTCTCCGGGGACAAACTCCTCGGCCTCTGCGTGCTCGAACACGCGGGCCGGCGCGTCGCCATCGTCGATCTCGTCGCGCATCCGGACGATCTCGGCCACGCGCTCTCGATCGTCGCGTCGAGCTCGGGCGCGGAGGCGCTCGTCACGCAGATCAACGATCGTGGCCCGCACGCGCGGAGCCTCGGGCGCGCCGGGTTTTTCCCGCGCGAGGGCAAACCTTTCCAGGTGCACGCGTGCGAGGGCATGGATCCCGCGGTGTTCGACGCGCGCCGCTGGTACTACGCCTGGGGCGACGGCGACCTCGATCGCGTGATCTGAAAGCTCAGCGCACCGACATCGGTCCGATCACTTCGAGCATCGGACCACTCTCCAGCACGCGCGCGAACGCCGCGAGCGGCACGCGCTTCTGCGAGCCCGAGCTCGACTCGTTCACCCCGACGCGCCCCGACGTGAGCGCCTCACGCAACGTCGCGAGCGCATCGCGATCGCGATGTTGCCCGAGCGGACCTTCGCTCGGATCCAGCGTCGTCTCCGGCTGCACCTTTCGACCCGGCAGCTCCACCTCGAACATGCGACCGCTGCGATTGTCGATGACCCCGTAGACGTACACGCTCACCTCGGGCGCGGGCAGCACGCCGAAGGTCCGCTCGAGCTCGTTCAAGAGCGTCGCGAAACGCGCGCCGTCGATGCCGGTCGGCAAGATCAATCCGTCACGCGAGAGATCGACCATCCGCTCGTGCAAATAACCGAGCAGCATGCTGCGCAGGCGTTCCATGAACACCGGCGACGACGCGCGACCCGACGCTGCGTTCACCGCCTCCTCGACGGCCGTGATCAGATCCTCCGCAGAGAAGATCGACACGTCGATGAGCAGATCTTTGCAGAATGCGTGAACGAACGCGGCTGCGTCTTTCCGGATCCCCTCGTCGAACCCTGCGAGCGCCTTCGTGACCGGCTCGGTGATCATTGCAGGTGGGCCTCCTCGGTCGACGCTCCAGCGTAGCGCCAAAAATGCACCGCAGGTAGGCGCGCGCCCGTCGCCGACCGTGCTCAGATCGCCGCTTCTTGCAGGGCCGCGCTCGCCTCGGCCGTCACGTCCGGCCAGGTCGGATCCGCCGTCGACACGAACTCGGCGATCGAACGCGCGTCCTCGCCCGCCTCGATCGCGCGCCGCGCCTGATCCGATCCCGTGAGCAGATCGAACGCGGGGATCGTGTCGATGTATTCGTACCGCTCGGTGCGGAACGCGAAGCTCTGCGGGTTCTGCCGGCGCGCCAGCGCGACGAGCGCGGTGTACGTGGCGACCGGGCGGAACGACATCCGATCCGCGACGTGGATCTGCACGCCGCCGCAGATCTGTCCCGCGTGCTTCTGGAACGTCGGGCGGAACGTGAGAGGTCGCGCGACGAACCCTTGCAGGCCCGTCGCCCTGAGCCCCTGCGCGAGCTGATGCCCGTCGATCCACGGCGCGCCGATGATCTCGAACGGACGCGTCGTGCCGCGCCCCTCGGAGAGGTTGGTCCCCTCGATCAAGCAGCCGCCCGGGTACACCATCGCCGTGCAGCACGTCGGCATGTTCGGCGAGGGCATCACGAACGGCCGGTCCCACGTGTCCGCGTACTTCTCGCGATCCCAGCCCTCCACGGTCACGATCGAGAGCGCGTCGCCGAGCGGGATGCCCTCGCGGCGCGCGAAGAGCGCCACGGCCTCGCCGATCGTGAGCGAGTGACGTACCGGAATGGGCTCGAGGCCCACGAACGAGAGGAAACCCGGCGCCTGCGAGCGGCCTTCGACCGTGCGGCGCGAACCCGTGATCGGGTTCGGACGATCGAGCAGGATCACCGGCACGCCGGCCTTGGCCGCGGCGCGCACGGCGAGCAGCGCGGTCCAGACGAACGTGTAGTACCGGGCGCCGACGTCGGCGAGATCGATGAGCAGGAGGTCGATCGACGCGAGGTGCTCGGGCCGTGGCGAGAGGTCCTCGAAACGATCGCCGTAGAGGCTGATGATCGGCGCGCCGGTGCGCTTGTCGCGCGCGTGCGGCACGTCGACCATGTCCTGGGCCTCGCCGCCGTAGCCGTGCTCGGGTCCGAAGAAGAGCGCGGGCTTGGCGCCGATGCGGGCGAGCACGTCGCCGATATGCTCGATGCCCCGATCCACGCTGGCCGGATGCGCGAGCACGCCGAATCGCGAGCGGTTCAGGCGGGAGGTGACCGAAGGGAGGCGAGGGAGCCGATCAAGTCCTACGAGCACTTTCCGGCCGTACTCCGGCCCTAGCCGCTCGTCTAGGGGTGAGCACGACACTTACCAGTCGACCGACAAAATCCAAGGAAATCAAAGGAGTTGGTGCATGTGCAGGCGCACAATTTCGACGCCGTGGTAGGGTGGCTCTGGTCGCTCACGGGGTGTGGGGCTGGTCGATGACTCTCCAGATTGGCCAGATCTACGGCGGCAAGTTCCGCGTCCTTCGCGTGCTCGGCGAAGGCAAACACGGCCCCGTGTACGAAGGGGAAAACGTCGAGATCCATCGGCGCGTCACCGTCGAAGAACTGACGCCGTCGCTCGTCGCGCGCCCCGGTGGCCTCGCAGCGTTCGCACGCGACGCACGAACCGCGAACGGCGCTTCATCACCACACGTCGACAAGATTCTCGACGAGCTCGAACTCTCGGGCGGCGCGCGTGTCCTCGTGAAGGAGCCTCGCGAAGGGGTGACGTTGCGTCAGCGCATGCGCGAGCGTGGCCGCCTCGACGCCGACGAGACGAGCCGCATCGGCATCGAGGTCGCTCGCGGCCTCGCAGCGGTACACGCGCTCTCCGTCGTGCACCGCGCCCTCGAACCCGAGAGCATCCTGCTCGCGCGCGGGCACGAGCCCCGCATCGAGCTCGTCAAGATCCTCGATTTCGGCGTGGCCCATATCACGGCGAAGCAGCCGCCCGATCACGCCACGCCCTACACGGCCCCCGAACAGATCCGCACCACGAACGAGATCGACGCGCGCGCCGACATCTACGCGCTCGGCGTGATCCTCTACGAGTGCCTCGCCGGGCAGGCCCCCTTCGCCACGAGCGCCGAAGATGAACTTCTTTTCAGCATTGTGATGCAGGACCCTGCACCTCTGGAAAGACTCGCGCCGGACGTCGACCCCGAGCTCGCGACGATCGTGCACAAGGCCATGGCGCGCGACCCGAGGGTCCGGTATCAACGCGACCAAGACCTCGCGCAGGCGCTCGCCACGTTCCGGGCTCGACGTGGCCTCGGCGCCGTCCCCGAGGTGGCTCTTGCACCGCACCTTCCGCGCCCGCCATCGCCCTCCATGAGCGCCCCCGGGGACGACGACGACGACCTGATGATCGCGGACCACGGCACGGTCATCATGGACCGCAAGCCGCAGTTCCCCGCGCGCCCGGCGCCTCCGAACCCGCCGCCTCCGCCGGGCCAGGCGCAGCCGCCCTCGTCCGTGCGTCAGCCCCCGATGTCGGGACCGGCGCCCGCGGGGCTGCCCGTGCTGCCTTCGTCGATCACCGGCATGCCTGGACGACCGCAGCCGCAGGCGGGTCGTGCTCCGCAAGCGCTCGCCCCGATCGTCGGCGGCGCGGCGTTCGTGATCGTGTTCGTCCTGGGCGCGCTCATCATGCTGGCCGTGCGTTTCATGCAGGGCCCGGCCGAAGAAGCCGCTTCGCCCGCGGCCTCGGCGTCCGCGGCGCCCGCGCCTTCCGCCGTGCTCCCCGCGGTCACGCCGGTGGAGCCCGCGCCGACCTCCGAGGCGGTCGAAGGGACCACGCGCATCGTCACGCCGCCGCAGACGCCCGCGGCGAGCACGCGCGGCTCGGGGCCCGCGCGCACCTCGCCCAGCACGAAAGGCACCGGCAAGCGCCGCATTTCGGACGACTTGTGAGCGCGGCTCTGGGATCGCGCGAGGCCCTCCGACCGGCCGTCAGGAACTCGACTCCATGCGCCTTCGGCGCGTTATGATGAAACGCCTCCGCGCGCTCCGGACCCGTCTCCTGATCTTTCTCCCGACCCGATAAGGCAGTCGATGACGCTTCAGCCCGGCAACATCATCGAAGGCAAGTACCGCATCCTCCGGCTCCTCGGGCAGGGCGGCATGGGCGCGGTCTACGAGGGCGAGAACGAGCGCATCCATCGCCGCGTGGCCATCAAGGTCCTGCACGCGTCCGTCTCGGGCAAGGAGGACGTCGTCCAGCGCTTCGAGCGCGAGGCGCAGGCCGCGGGTCGCATCGGCTCCGAGCACATCGTCGAGGTGCTCGACCTCGGCAACTTGCCGACCGGCGAGCGCTTCATGGTCATGGAGTTCCTCGACGGCCAGAGCCTCGGCGATCGCATCAAGAAGCGAAAGCGCCTCACGCCGGTCGAGCTCGCGCCGCTCATCCACGGCCTGCTCGAAGGGCTCGCGGCCGCGCACGACGCGGGGATCGTCCATCGCGATCTCAAGCCCGACAACGTCTACCTGATCAACAACAAGAACCAGCGCGACTTCGTCAAGATCCTCGACTTCGGCGTGTCGAAGTTCTCCGCGCTCGACACCGACATGAGCATGACCAAGACCGGCGCGGTCATGGGCACGCCCTACTACATGTCGCCGGAGCAGGCGCGGGGCGGCAAGATCGACGCGCGCAGCGACCTCTACTCGGTCGGCGTGGTCATGTACCAGGCGATCACGGGTCGCCTTCCCTTCCAGGCGCAGACGTTCAACGAGCTCGTCTTCAAGATCGCGCTCGAGTCGCCCGACCCGGCTGAGCTCGTCGTGCCGAACCTCGACCCGGGCTTCGCCGCGATCATCGCGAAGGCCATGATCCGCGACGCGAACATCCGCTTCCAGACGGCGCGCGAGTTCCAGGCGGCCGTCGCGCAGTGGATGATGGCGAATCCGGCCGGACCCGAACTCAGCGCGGGCCGCATCCCCACGATCCAGCCGGGCATGCAAGGCATGGGCTTCGACCCGCGCATGAGCCAGCAGAACCCGCTCGTCGGCACGGGGCCGCTCGGTTTGCCCGCGGGGTTCGACCCGCGCATGAGCCAGCAGGGTCCGCTCGTCGGCGGGGGCATCCCTGGCACGTTCGATCCGCGCATGAGCCAGCAGAACCCGATGGTCATGGGTCAGCAGCCGATGCAGCCCATCCCGGGGACGAACCTCGGCATGTCGCACCCGAACCTCGGCATGTCGCACGCGGGGCTCACGGTCGCAGGCGTGCCGCAGAAGAGCGGCAACGGCGCGATGATCGCGATCGGCCTGCTCGGCACGTTGCTCGTCGCGGCGAGCGGGCTCATCGTCTGGAAGTTCGTACTCGACAAACCCGCCGTCACGACGCCGCCGGCCGTGACCACACAAGCCGCGGCGACGACGCCCCCGCCGATGCCGACGCCCACGCCGACGCTCGCGCCGACGCCCACGCCGACAGCTACGGAGGAAGCACCGACGCCGGCCGAGACGAACACGGCGGCGGTCGGCACGGCGACGCCGCCGGTCGGGGTCGGTGGGCCACTCCCGACGGGCGCGCGTACGAGCAGCACGGCGCCGCTCGGCACGGGCACGGGCACCACGAAGAAGCCGACGCCCACGCCGACGACCACGTCGACCGGCGGCGGCCGCAAGATGGGCAGCGACCTCTGATCTAACAGGCTGTTGAGAAACGCCGCGAGCGCCCTGGAGCTAGGGAGGAGGACGCAGGAATACAGGCGTATTCCGAGGACGACGACCGACGATCCAGGGCGCGCAGCAAGTTTATCAACAGCCTGCTAACGGACGGCCGTGTAGAACGTCGCCTTGTCGCGACGAACCCGCAGGAGGAGCCGCCCGTCCTGCGCCGCCTTCTGCACGTCCGCCGACGTCGGCAGCCGCGCGAAGTCCGCCTCGAGCACCACGTCACCACGCTTGAGCCCCGCCCGATCCGCCGGCGAATCCGGCGACACGGCCACGATCTGCGCGAGCGTGCTCCCGGCGTCGCCCTCCATGTCCCGCAGCGTGATCCCGAGGCCCTGCGGGCTCGACGCTTTCCGCTCGACCGGGAGCGCCGGCGGCGACGATTCGCTCTTCGCTTCGAGCGTCACCTTCGTCTGGTAGCGCTTGCCGCTGCGGATCACTTCCATCGCGAGGACCTCGCCGTCGTCGTGCAGGAAGAGCTCGCGGATCACGTCCTGCGCGTCGGCGATCGTGCGCGCGCCGATCTTCGTGACGATGTCGCCGGGTTCGAGGTGCGCCTTCTGCGCGGGCCCGCCGGCGACCACGGTGTTCACGAGCGCGCCCGCGGTCGGCGCGTTCGGGATCTCGGCCGCGAGCTGCGGCGTGAGGTCCTGGATCCCGATGCCGATCCAGGCGCGCATCACCTTCCCTGTCTTCAAGATCTGCGTGGCCACGCGACGCGCGATGTTCGACGGCACGGCCAAACCGATGCCCTGGCCCTTGCTCACGATCATCGTGTTGATGCCGAGCACCTGGCCGTCGAGGTTCACGAGTGGACCGCCGGAGTTGCCCGGGTTGATGCTCGCGTCCGTCTGCAGATAGTCCTCGATCGCGTTCATCCCCACGCCGCCGCGGCCCTTCGCGCTGAGCACGCCGGTCGTCACCGTGTGCCCGAGGCCGAACGGTGATCCGATCGCCACGACCCACTCGCCGACACGCGCGGCGTCGCTGTCGGCGAACGACGCGACGGGCAGGTTCGTCGCGTCGACGCGGAGCACGGCGAGGTCGGTCGCGGGATCACGGCCGGCCACGCGCGCGGGCAAGGTGCGTCCGTCCTTGAGGCGCACGTTGATGGCGCGCGCGTCCTCGATGACGTGGTTGTTCGTGAGGATCGCGCCGTCGGCCGAGAAGATCACGCCCGAGCCCATGCCACGCGTCGTCGCGTCGGCGCGAAACCAGCGGCCCGCGGAGCTGTCGCCGCTCGAGACCGTCACGTCGATCTGCACGACGGCCGGGCTCGTCTTCTCGGCGACCGCGACGAACGTATCGCCGAGCGCGCGCACCTCGGCCGCCGAGGGCAAACCTCGCGCGGGCGTGGGGAGCGCGGGCGGCGGTGGGGCCTTCGGGCGCGGCGGCGCGGCTTGCGCGGAAGCGACCGAAGAGAGCGAGCCGAGCCCGGCCATGACCAGCATCGAGGCGAGCATGCAGCGAGGGCGCATCGTTCCTCCGAGGAAGGCAGGGGTTCGATTATGGCTCTCGAGGGGCCACGATGGCACGCGGAAGACGCGTGCGATTTACGCCCCCACCTCGCTCGGCCACGCCTCCCGCCCCTCGTTGGCGAGCGTCACCGAGACCAGGTACAGCCCATCCGGCGGCGCGGTGATGCCCGCGTCCTGCCGGCGCTTCGAGGCGAGCGCGCGCGACACGGCGCCGGGCGCGAGCCGCTCGCGCGCGACGTCCACGAACGTCCCCACGAGGATGCGCACCATGTTGTGCATGAACGCGTCGCCCTCGACCTCGATTCGCACGAGGCGTGGATCGTCCCGGTCGACCTCCACCGACACGCGCCGGAGCGTGCGCACCGTGTTCTCCCGCGGATCCGCGGCGGATCGGAACGCGGCAAAATCGTGCGTGCCGACCGCGAGGCTCGCCTCGGCCGCCGCGCGCGTGATGGCTGCATCGTCCTTCATCTGCTCGACGCGCCAAACGCGACCTTCGAGGAACGGATCCCGCACGAGGTCGCGCAAGAGCAGATACCGGTAGCGCTTGCCCTTGCTCGCGAACCGCGGCGTGAATCCACGCGGCACGAGCGACGCGCGGCGCACCGCGATCTCCTTCGGCAAATGCCTCGCCGTGCCGAGCACCCATCCGCGCGGCGGCACCACGCGTGATGGATCGAATGCGACGCGCTGGCCGAAGGCGTGCACGCCCGCGTCGGTGCGGCTCGCGCCGCGGATCTCGCGGATCGTGGGGTCGAGGGCGCGCAGCGCGGCGAGCAGCTCGCCGGCGATCGTGCGTTGATCGGGCTGGTGCGCGAAGCCCGAGAAGGTGCGGCCGTCGTAGGCGACGGTGAGGAGAATGCCGTCGGGCAGAGGGCTCGGGCCGCCCTCGTCAGCGGGCTCGTTCATGGAAAGGGTTGCGTGGCTAGTTGCCGCCGCCGCCGCTGCCGCCGCCGCCGCCCGCGCCTCCGCTCGGCTCGGGCCCGGCGCCGTAGCCGTAGAGGCAGGCCTGGAGATCGTAGCCCTGCAGGTCCTTGCAGCACTCGGCCGGGGGCGAGACCTTGCCGTTGACGATGCAGGTGGCGAACGGGTTGCAGCCGTTGTCGACGTTGTCGATGTGCCCGTTCCCGTCGACGTCCAGGTTGCACGTGGGCGTCGTGCCCTCCTCGGAGGCGCACGCCGAGGCGCCGCAGAGCAGCGCCACGAAGATCGCCGCGAGGAGCGGAGAGGCCGGGCCTTTGCCTTTCGGGGAAGCGAAGGGTTTCATCGAGGTCGTGCTCATGGCTTTGGGGTGAGGCGATACCTTACCCATCCGCGGCCCCGGAGGGAACGTCCTCCGCGCGCGTGTACAAGGAGATCGCGGTATCTCCGTAGATTCGCGTCTCGTCGAGGACGAGGCGACCGGGCTTCGGCGCGGCGTCGCGGCTCGCGTGTTCGAGCACGACGCGCGCCCCGGGCGCCGCGAGGTTCGACGTCTCGGCCGCGATCGCATCGAGCACGCGCGCGGCCTCCGCGAGCGCGGCATAGGGCGGATCGAGCAGGATGAGCTCGAAGGGGCCGAAGGGCGAGAGCGACGCGAGCGCGCGCGTGACCGGCTGCGTGATCACCCGGCAAGCGGCTTCGATTCCGAGCGACGCGAGGTTTTGCCGGAGCGCCGCGAGCGCGGGGCGGCCGTTCTCGACGAAGACCACGCGCGACGCGCCACGCGAGATCGCTTCGATCCCGAGCGCGCCCGTGCCTGCGTAGAGGTCGAGCACGGCCGCGCCCGAGACGTCGCCGAGCACGTTGAAGAGCGCCTCACGCACGCGATCGCTCGTCGGCCGTGTGGCGTGCCCCGACGGGGCGACGAGCCTACGTCCGCCGAGCGAGCCGCCGATCACGCGCATGGGAGGAGGGAGGGAGAGAACGCGCCGCGCTTCGTCTTCAGAAGCGGAAGCCGACGTCGAGCTTGCCGCCGGTCCGATCGACGCGGGGCAGGACCATGAGGCCCGTCGTGGGTTTTTCCTTCGACGCCGTACCACTCGTCGCGATGAGGAAGACGCCTGCGCCGGCCGCGACGGCCGCGAGCGGGTAGAACACGAGCTGCAGGAGCTGGCCCGTCTCGCCCTTCGAGCAGAGGTCGTCGACCTTGGCCTTGTCGAAGCCGGCGACGACCTGCTGATTGCCACGCGCGAGCTCGCAGATGTTCGTCTGCTGGTCGTAGAACGCCTGGTTCCGATCGTACTCCGGATCCTTGTTGACCCCGTTCACGGTCACGGTGCCGTAGATCCCGACCGCGCCGAACGCGACGCCCGCGCCGATCGCGGCGAAGCCGCCGATGCGCTTCCAGTTCGTCGGCGACGTGTCGCCGGCGGGCACGGGCGCGACGACCACGTCCGTCGGCGAGTTCGGCTTGACCGTGATCTCCGTCGACATGTCGGCGTAGCCGGGCGCCTTGACCACGAGGTTGTGCTTGCCCGAGGGGACGAAGAACGTGCCCTCGCCGTTCGCGAGCGCGCCGAGCGGCTGACCATCGACGAAGACCTGACCGGCCACCGAGCCGGCCTTGACCTTCACCTCGCCCTTGGGCGGCCCGTCCGTCAGCTTGTTCAGCGCGTCGGAGGCGATCTTGCGCAGCGCCTCGTCCTGCGACTCGGTCAGGTTCGCGCTGTACTCGATCTTGTGGTCCGTCGTGCCCTTGCCGCGCACCCAGAAGTGCAGCTCGCCGGTGACGTTGCCGCCTTTGCCCTTGTCGAGCTTGCCCCACACGTACCGGTCGGCGCGGATCTGATCGGCGATACGCGACTGACACCCGGCGTCCGGCGGATCCGGGCACTTCAGCGAGAGCGTGAGCACCTCGAGCGAATAGTCCCCTTCGCCCTGCGACCAGCCCGGCGTCGCCCGGACCGCGTTCCGGAGCGCCTTCGTGAGCGCCTCCGCCTGGTCGTCGGCGTCCATCGTTTGGATCGAAATGATGTGGATCGGAAGCGTGTCGGGCCCTGGCTCGGAGGCCTGGGCCGCGCCGACGGACATCCACGTCGCAAACGCGAGCGTCGTCGCCAGACCGTATCGGGGTGCGCGCATGGTCATCTTGCCGCTCTCTCTCCTCCGCGCGACCACGTTATCCTCCCTTGGGCACGTTCCGCAATTATGCGGTGACGGGGCGAAGAGGATCCGGCTCGGCTCAGCCGATCTCGACCTTGCTCCACATGTCGCGGCGCATCTTCTCCTTGCGGCGGTCGGTCCGCGTGACGAGCCGTGCCGCGCCCCACGCCGCGAGGAGCTGCCCCTCCTGCCCGAGGCCGGGAAGGACGCTGCGGCCGACGAGCAACGTGCGCTCGATCGGCCCCCGGATCGGCTCGCCGCCGAGCCCGAGATACCCCGGCGGATCGACGTCGAGCTGCCGGACCATCGGCTCCGGCGCGGCCGACGCCCCCGCGAGCGAGCCCCGATCCACCGGGCGAAATCGGCCGTCCTCGTACACCCAGACCGGCAGGCCGTCGTGCACCGAGTCGACGACGCGCAGGTGACGTTCGAGGAACGGAAGCTCCGCCGCGAGCGTCGACAGCACCACTTCGCGCATGCCGAGCAGCGGGATCGGGCTTCGATCGGGCAGGAGCACCTCCGCGACGAGCAGCGACTCGCCACGCACGCCGGGCATCGCGTGGCGCTCCAGATGAATCACCGGGCGCAACGCGGCCGGCGGCGCGCTCGAACGAGGACCCGCGGCCGGGGCCGTGCGCGCCGGGTTTCGGAGCGCAGGACGATCGCCGGGCAAAACGAAACTCTCGACGCCGAGCGGCGCGGGCAAACCTTCGTCACGCACCACGAGCGACACGACGAACCTGCCGACCGACGACGTGATCCGCGGCCACTCGCGCTGGGCGCGCTTGTGGATGCCCTCGCCGCCGGAGAGCGCTGCGAGGCCCTCGCCGTCGAGGTCGGTGATCACGAAGCTTGCGCCCGTCGGACCCTCGTCGCCGTCGACGACCACGCCTGCGGCCGATCCACGTCGCAGGTGCAGCGCCCGCGCGCGGGCAGAGAGCATGCAACGACCGCCATGCGCCACGATGCGATCGACGAGGAATTGTTCGAGCTCGTCCTCGCCGCCCGGGAGCGTGTAGAGGCCCCGCGTCCACGCGCCGTGCAGGCGCGCGACCGCGAACGGCGGCGGCAACGTGGCGAGGTCGGTCGCGAACGAGACCGACGACGTCACCACCTGCCGGAAGAAATGCCCGCGCGGCAACTCGACCAGGAGATCCGCATCCGGCTCGGCGCGCACGTACGGCAGCATCGCCGCATATCGCCCCGTCTCGCGCCGCTCCCAGAACGTGCCCGGCGGCCAGACCGCGTCCCTCTCGAAAGCCTCGTCCGCGGCGCCGTTCACGCGGGCGAGCTCCGCGTAGAGATCGTCGACCACGCGGCGCACCTCGGGCATCTCGCGATCGATCTCGCGGCCGAAGAGCACGAGGTCGGGCGGGATGTCTAGCCTCCGCCGCGGCGCGAGCACCTGCATCATCGGCGAGGCGAGGGCCACGCGACGCTTCCACGTCTGCGACTGCGCGAGCTCCACGAGCACGCGCGTCCACGCGGGCGAGCTCGCCGCGAGCATCGTGAATGCGCGCCTGCGCAGCGTGCGCTCGCCGAGCTTGTAGCTCGCGGGCCTGCCGCCCTGACCGAGCACGAGCACCGTGAAGTCGCGCCGCGCGAGGAGCGCGGCCGTCACCAGCGCGCCGAGCGATCGGCCGAGGACGACGACGTCGAAATGCTTCGAGGTCACGACGCGCTCTCCCTCAATCGTCCGTCTCGAGGACGCCGAGCGCGCCCGGGACGCCGAGAAGCTCCACGCGCGGCCGCGCCGCGGCCGTGGCCGGCGGATGCACCGTGAGATGTCCCGCGGCGATCGCGGCGAGCACGTGCACGAGCAGCTCGTGCTCGCGGGCGAGGATGCGCGCGGACAAACGCTCCTCCGTGTCGTCCGGCAGCACGGGCACCGCGGCCTGCGCGAGGATCGGCCCCGTGTCCGTTCCGACGTCGACGAGGTGCACCGTGCAGCCCGAGATCCGCACGCCGTGCGCGAGCGCCTGCGCCTGCGCCGAGACGCCCGGGAACGCGGGCAGCAGCGACGGGTGGATGTTGATCACGCGGCCCGGAAACGCGTCGAGCAAGACGCTCGTCACGATCCGCATGAAGCCCGCGAGCACCACCCACGACGCGCCGGCCTTCTGGAGCGCGTCCACGAGCGCGGCGTCGAAGGACGCTCGGTCCGGGTGATCTTTGTGGCTGATCACGGCCGTCGGCACGCCGGCTTCGCGGGCGCGGTCGAGTCCCAGTGCGCCGGGGCGGTTCGAGATCACCAGGCGGACGCGCGCGTCGAGCTTCCCTGCGGCGATCGCGTCGAGGATCGCCTGGAGGTTACTGCCGCGGCCGGAGACGAGCACACCGAGGTCGAGGGTCATCGGGGCGTGGCATGGTAGCCAAGAACGGGGGACGCGCATCGCCCGCGCGCTCGATCCGGATATCATCGCGGCGTGCGACCTCGTTTTTCGTGCCCACTTCTCGTGGCTCTGTTCGTCCCGCTCGCGTGCCAGTCGTCACGCTCCTCGCCCGTCCCGGCTGGAGACGGCGGGACACCACGGCAGATCCTGGTGACGGGGACCGACGTCGTGGGCCTCTCGTCGCTCGCGGTTGGTCCTTCCGGGGCGCTTTTCACGATGACGGAGCGAGAGCCCGTCCTCATCGAGCTCTCGCCGAGCGGCGCCTTGGTCCGCAAGACCCCGGTGAGCGGCGCGCCCGAGGGCGTCGATTTCGAGTCGCTCGCGTGGCTCTCGGGGGAATCGTTCGCGATCGGCACCGAGGGCGGCTGCTCGAAGACGGGCGCGGATCGGATCCTGCTCGCCACGCGCGAAGGTGATTCGGCCCGCGTGACGCGCACGCTCGACGTCCCGCTCTCGGCGTGGGGCGCGTCGTGCGACACGGGGCATGGCATCGAGGGCCTCTGCGCGGCGTCGGGGCAGCTCGTCGCGGCGATCGAAGAGGCGATCGACGGCGAAGGCAAAACGCGCCTTGCGCCGATCGAGCGTATCGACCCGGCGACGGGCGACCGGGCGGCGTTTCGTTTGTCGCTCACGAGCACGAAGGACGAAAAGGGAAAAATCTCCGGCCTCGATTGCCGTGCGCGTGGGCAGGATCAAATCGAGGTCCTCGCCATCGAGCGCCATTTCGCGGTCTCGCGCATCCTCTCGTTCACGCTCCCGGCGAAGGGCCCGGGAACGACGACCCCGATCGCGCCCCGCGTCCTCGTCGACCTCGCGCCGCATTCGAACGACGGCAAACGCAATTTCGAGGGCATCGTCTGGAAAGACGAGACCCACGCGCTGCTCATCGTCGACAATCAGTATGGCGAGAAG
Organism: Polyangium sp. y55x31; assembly: GCF_029946505.1. Taxonomy (GTDB): domain Bacteria; phylum Myxococcota_A; class Polyangia; order Polyangiales; family Polyangiaceae; genus Polyangium. The sequence goes on along the minus strand of NZ_JARZHG010000027.1, from coordinate 42,863 downwards.
GTCTCCGGACCGAACGAGCTCCTCGAAGTGACGTTGCCCTCCGCACCGTGAATCTCGTTTTTCAGGGCGCGGCGCCTGCCATCACATTTCGCCGCAATCAACCGACTCCCCCGCGCCCGAGCATCCCCACGAGCGACAGCCAGAGCTCCTTCACCGTCGGATAACGTTGCTCCGGCTCGATGGCGAGCGCGCGCTCCACCCACGCGTCGGCCATCACCGGCAGATCCGGCCGCAGCGCGTGCAGGCTCGGCCGCTTGCCGCGCGTGCTCATTTTCACGACGTCGATCAGCGTATCCGAGGGGAATGGCACTTGCCCCGCGAGCGCGCGAAAAATCACGGCGCCGAGCGCGTACACGTCGGCCGCGGGCGTGACCCGATCCGGCCGGCCCTGCCAGCCCTCGGGCGCGATGTACGACGGCGATCCCACGACGAGCCCTTCCTGCGTGAGCGGCGTCGACACCGAGAGCACCTTGACGAGACCAAAATCGAGCAGCCGCACCGGCCCTCGCGCCTTCGATTCCAGCACGAAGATGTTCGCCGGCTTGATGTCGCGATGCACGATCCCCCGCTGGTGCGCGACGTCGAGCGTGTCCACGATCGGCGAGATCAGCTCGAAGAGCGCGGACCGCGACAGCCTCCCCACGTCGCGCTCGTGGTCGACGAGATAACGCTCGAAATCCTTGCCGCGGAGCAGCTCCATCACGATGTACATCTGCCCGGCCTTCGTGCGGTTCAGCGCGAAGATCTGCACCGCGCTCGTCCCCGACAGGGCGCCCATCGCGCGCGCCTCCCTGCGCATGCGCGTCGCGAACTCGGGCGCCTCCGCCACCTCGGGACGCAAAAACTTGACGGCAACGGGCGCTCCGATGTCGAGATCCTCGGCCTCGTAGACGGTTCCATGCCCGCCTTCGCCGATCCGACGCAGGATGCGGTACTGCCCGTCGATCACCTCGTTCAACTGAACCATCCGCCGATCCTCCGCAGGCCGCACGGCCAAGGCGAGGCCCCGACAGGCATCGTACACGGAGCGCTGGACTTGTCAGGGCCGTGGCTACAGTAACCCTCTATCCGCGACGCACAGCTTGGAGACCCTCATGCGCGAACGACGTTTCCACTTCCTTTCCGCCCATCCCCTCGCCCGCGCCGCCATGCTCGCGGCCCTCACCCTGTTCGGCGCGGCTTGCGGCGCCAAGGTCGTCGTCGACGCCGAAGGCGAGACCGGCGGCGGCGGCACGGGCGGCGCGGGCGCCTCGGGCCCCGGCAGTGGCGGCGCGGGCGGCGGCGGCGGCCTGCAGTGCGGCGAGGAGCCCAATGTCGGCAAGATCATCGCCGCGTGCGTCTCGATGAACGGCGGCGACTTCTGCCCCCCTGCGGCGTCGACCCCCAGCCTGCTCACGACCCTCGCGGACGCGCTCGGCTACTGCGCCGAGACGAGCCCCACGGCCTGCTGCAACAAGCCTACGTTCCGCCAGGTCGTCTGCGATTTGCCGCCGCAGGACGACGAGTGTTGTTACCACGTCCATTACATCCCGAACGTGGTTTGTCCGTGAAGATCACGCGGCGACTTCTCCTCGCCGCGCTCCTGCTCGCGGGCGGCTGTGCCCCCGCGCCGACGCCTCCGCGCGCCCCAGAGGGCCCGCTGCCCGCGCGCGACGCCTCTCCGGAAGACCACCTCGTGCTCGCGGAGCTTCGCGTGCTCCGCGGGGACGAGCCGTACCTCGTGCTCTACCGCAACGGCTTGCTCGTGGAGCGTGGCGAGGCGCTCGGCACCCTTCATCCCAATGGCACCTTCGTCGACTTCGGCGGCACGCTCCAAATTCGTTTGAGCTCCGACGGTAGCGTCTCGGTGCCCGCGGGCGCGCTGATCATCGACGCCGACGGGACGGCGACGTATCGCCTCCCCGACGCCGAGCCCGAGGTGCTACGCTTCGACGCCGAGGGCCGCGTCGTCGGCTCCGGGACGCCCCTGCGCGCCGTGGGGCTCACCCCGCGCACCCGCCGGACCGCGATGTTCGCGCTCCTCCTGCCGGATCTCCTCCGCAGCCAGCGCCCCCACCGCATCGAGTAAACCACATCCCCGCACTCGGACATTACCTGTCCGATCCAGGGCCTCATTTCTCTGGAAATGGCGCGCGCATGCGGTAATCTGTGCGCCGTTCCAACGAAGAACAACACGCGGCTCGGCGACGGGCGGCGTGACCCATCGGCGGTTCATCGAGGGGGAGTCGGGTGCAGGCGCGGAGAGCGCCCCCGGCGCTTCTTTTTTTCGATCCGCCCTCACATCAGGAGGTCCTCGTGACGCTCGCGATGCATCATTTCGACGGCGTTCGTATTCGCATGCCCATGATCGTGGCAGCCGTCGCTGCTTTCGTTCTCCTCAGCGCCGTGCTGCTCGGCGTTGCCTCGTGGATCGTGGATTCGAACCGGCATTCCGCTTCGGAGAGCCTGCAGACGTCGAGCGCGTCCCCCTCGGACGCGCCCGATCCGGCCCGCCTCCTCGAGGATCGAGGCCGCCCCGGACGTCGATACTGATCGACGGCCCTTCACATCCCGGGGGGGATTTTTCACGCAACGAACGGGGCAAATCGCGCCCCGTCATGTTCCTTGCACATTGCGCCGAATCGCCTCGACGTACGCCCGCGCCTCGGCCTCGGTGGCGAGGAACTTGAACGGGGTCGCGACGCTCTTGGGGTTCAGCACACGGGCGGCCTTGATCGCGAGGTTCGAGATCGCGCGCTGCTGGAAGTTGCCCCCGTAAATCGCCGTGCCCAAAAGGTTTTTGGTGATGTCGGATTCGATCGCGAGCTTGCGCGCCTCGGCGCGCACGTGCCCCATCCGCGTGATGTCCGCGAGCCAGAAGACCCGACCCCCCGCTTGCGCCACCCCCCCGAGGATCGCCTCGAACATACGCTGCATGTCCTCCAGCGCGATGTCGCCGACGTTCCGGATGTGCACGATGTCCGGCGCCTCGAAGCGAACCACGTGCTCCCCGAACGTCTCCCAGTCCGTATTCGATAATGCCATGCGATCCCGAAGGAAAAACAAGCCGATTGCGGGCGTATTGCCCACGGGTACAGGATGAGCCCCGCGTCGCGACCGTGTCAAGCCCCGCGCCAACCGCGTTGACGTACGGGCGCGCCCATTGTAATCGGGCCGCCGACGTCGTCCGCGGCGCGCAACCCGAGGCCCTTGCGCCGAGACCCGTTGCGCCAAACGGACACGGAGCAAGCCCCATGCGTACGCCCTTCCTGCTCCTGCTCGCCAGCACGATGCTCTTCGCCTGCCGGGACGCCGCGCCCGACGCCACGAAAACGCCCGCCGAAGGCGCAGCCGCGAAGGCCGCGCCGAGCGCGCCGAGCGCACCCGAGGCGCCCGCGCAGCCGCCCCCGAAGGCCGCGGAGCTAGCGGCGCCGGCGGCGCCGGCGGCGACGCCCGCGAAGCCCGCCGCCCCGACGGAGGGGACGAAGGAGCCCGGCGATACCGCGCCGGAAGCGTTCGAGGGCACGGCCGCGGCCATCGAAAAAAAGATCCCCGAGGTCCACACCGTCGAGCTGCGTTCCGTCCGGGCCGGCCGCCACGCGGCATTCGATCGGGTCGTCTTCGAGTTTTCGGGCGCATTGCCCGGCTACCGCGTGGAGTACATCGACAAACCCGTCCGCCGCTGCGGCACGGGCGACGTCGTGACGCTCGCCGGCGACGGCTGGCTCCGCGTCCGGATGACGCCGGCGCGGGCGCACGACGAGGCGGGCCGTCCGACGCTGAGCCCGGTCGAAGAGCGCCCGAAGCTGCCCGTCTTGCTCCAGCTCGCGCCCACGTGCGATTTCGAGGGTGAGCTCACCTGGGTGCTCGGCGTCGGCTCGCCGAATCGGTATCGCGTGCTCGAGCTCCGGGATCCTCCGCGGATCGTCGTCGACGTCAAACACGGCCGCGCCCCTTGACGCGCCTCGGGGCCGCTCCTACCGCGGTGCGGGCTGCGGCGCACGCGGGAGGTGGGCCTTGAAGACGGTCGAAGACATTCCTGTCCTATCCGGACAAACATTTTCCGGCCACGCCACGGAGTTCCGGACCACGCAGGCCGCGATCTTCCTCCGCCTCGCGCGCGAGCTCGGCGACCTCGGCCAGATTCGATTCTTCAACTTCCCGCTCGTCGTCCTCTGCTCGCCCGAGCTCGCGCACGAAGCGCTCGTGGAGAAGCAGAAGTCCTTCGAGAAGAGCCTCGCCACGAAGATGATGTTTTACCCCTTCGCCGGCCGTGGCCTCTTCACGAGCGAGGGCGAGCCGTGGCGCAAGAACCGCAAGCTCATGGCGCCCCTCTTCCACCCGCGCACGATCGACGGCTATGCGCCGATGATGAACGACGTCATCACGCGTTGCCTCGACGACTGGAGGGACGGCGAGATCATCGACGCCGGGCGCGAGATGACGCGCATCACCATGGGCGTCGCGGCCAAGGTCCTCTTCGACGCCGACACGCTCGACGAGTCCGACGAGATCAGCGCCGCGGTCCGGACGATGTTCGATTACCTCGGCGAGCAGACGGCGAGCGTCTCGATCTTCGTGCGCGCGACGATCGCCCAGCTCCTCTTGCAGCTCGAACATCTCCCCGCGCCGCTCGCCCGCGCCCGCGAGGCCACCATCGAGGCCCTGCACCAGCCCGTCCCGCTGCCCACGGCCAAACGACGCAAGCTCTTCGCAGCGATCCGGACCGTCGATGATCGCATCCAGCGCATGATCACCGATCGCCGGCAGAAAGGCGGCGAGCGGCCCGACCTGCTCTCGCGGCTGCTCGCGGCGCGCGACGAGGTCGACGGCTCGTTCATGACCGATCGCCAGGTGCGCGACGAGGCCATGACGCTCTTCATCGCCGGCCACGAGACGACGGCGACCTCGACGACCTGGTGCCTCTATTTCCTGGCGCGCAATCCGGAGGTCTACCGCCGCTGGAAGCAAGAGGTCGACGGCCTGTCCGGAAAAACTCCTACAGCCGCGGACGCTCTCCGGCTCGAATACACGCGCGGCGTCTTCCGGGAGGCGCTGCGGCTCTATCCGCCGGCGTTCGCGATCGATCGTGTCGCCGTCGAGGCCGTGGAGGTCGGCGGATACCACCTGCCCAAGCTGACATCGATCATCGTCCCGATTCACGCGCTCCACCGGCGCGAGGCGATCTTCCCCGACCCCGAGCGATTCGATCCGGCGCGCTTCTCCCCGGAGAACGAGGCGAAGCGGCCGCGCGGCGCCTACATGCCGTTCGGCGCCGGCCCGCGGATCTGCATCGGCGCGAACTTCGCCACGCTCGAAGCCGAGCTCTTGCTCGCGCAGATCGCCCAGCGCTTCGATTTCGAGCCCGTGAGCGACGCGCCGATCGGCCCTGATTACGGGACGGCCCTCCGGCCCGAAAGACCCGTCCTCCTCCGCGTCCGCAAGAGGCGCGCCGCGGCCTGATCACCAGATCCCGCTGAAGCCCACGAGCGGCCCGCCACCGGGCAGCGGGCTCGCCATCATCCCCGAGAGCCGCGCTCCTGCGTCTTTGCTCGTCGTCGGCCGGTGCAGCCACGGCACCACGAACCCGACGGCCGATCCCACGATCGCGCCGACCATCACGTCCGAAAAATAATGTTTGTCCGCGGCCATTCGCAGATATCCGGTCGCCGCCGCGATCGTGAGCCCCGTGGCCCAGATGAAGGGCGCCGCGCGATATCCCTTCAGCGTGGCCACCGTCCCGCTCGCGACCGCCGCGGAGAACGTGAACGAGGTGTGTCCGGAAAAAAAGGATAGGTTATTGTCCCGGTTGTCCCGTTCGTCCGGGGCCACGGTGCCGTATTCGAGCAGCGGGCGCGCCCGCCCCACGGAAAACTTCACGATCTGGGTGAGGTCGGCGGCCACGACCATCGACTGCAGAATGACGAGCGCGTCCGTCCCCCACTCCGCGAGCGTGCCGCCCGTCGCGTACACGACCGCCGCGTCGAACCCGAACGCAGCGAGCGGCGCGAGCCCATAAAGCCCGACGTCGCTGAGCCGGGCCGCCGTCTTGATGTCGCTCCAGTGCACCGCCCGCGCGATCGAATCATCGAACCCCGGCGGGCTGCACCACCGGCACGACGCCGGCGCGATCTTCGATTTCAGAGCCTCGGTCGTGATCCACGCCGCGCCGCCCACGCCGATCACGGTGAGATCGATCGGCAGGTTCACCTGCATCATCGGTCGGACGGGCGGAGGCTCCTCGGCCAAAGCCACCCCCGGCGCGGCGAGGGACGCGACGAACACGAACGAAAGCAGCAAGCGCGGCATGGAGGACATCCGGAGATGCTACAGGAAGTCCCCTCGCCCGCGTCCCCTCGCGAGCCCCGAACGATGCGCCCGAACGATCACGATACCATGAACGCCCCGCCCCCGGGCGAAGCCGACGAGCCGAGCGAACCCGCCCGCGCGGCTCCGTCGTGGCAAACGATCGAGCCGCCGCGCGAGGGTGAGCTCCTCGTCGTCGTCGGCCCGACCGCGAGCGGAAAGACCGAGCTCGCCATCCGCCTCGCCGAGCGCTTCGGCGGCGAGATCATCAGCGCCGACAGCGTCCAGATCTACCGCGGCTACGACGTCGGCTCGGGCAAACCCACGGCCGAGGAGCGCGCGCGCGCCCCGCACCACCTCGTCGACCTCGCCGACCCGCTCGTGCCCCTCGACGCGCAGACCTTCGCCGAGCTCGGCGAGCGCGCGATCGAGGACATCAAGCGCCGCGGCCGACTGCCCATCCTCTGCGGCGGGACGTTCCTCTGGGTCAAATCCCTCGTCCACGGCCTCGCCCCCGCGCCGCCCGCCGACCCCACGATCCGCGCGCGCCATTCGGCGATCGCCGAGGCCGAGGGACGCGCGGCCCTGCACGCCATGCTCGCCCGGGTCGACCCCGAGAGCGCCGCGCGGCTCGCCCCGAACGACCTCGTCCGTGTGAGCCGCGCGCTCGAGATCCACGAGCTGTCGGGCAAGCCGCAGAGCCAGTGGTTCGCCGAGCACGGCTTCCGCGAGAAACGCCACGACGCGCGCTTCGTCGGCGTCGCCTGGCCGCGCGAGACGCTCGACGAGCGCATCCGCGCGCGCGTCGCGAAGTGGCTCGAAGCCGGCTGGATCGACGAGGTGCGCGCGCTGCTCGACGCGGGCCATGCGTCGGCGCGGCCCATGGGATCGGTCGGATACAAGCAGGTCCGCGCGCACCTCGAAGATGAGCTCCGGCGCGAGGAGCTCGAAGACACGATCGTCCGCGCGACGCGTGTCTTCGCGCGCCGGCAGCGCACGTGGCTGCGCGACGAGCCCGTCCTCTACGTCACGCTCGACGCCTGATCGATCACGCGCCCTTGTCGCTGATGTCGAGCGTGATCACGAGCGACAGGAGCGCCGGCCCCCGCGAGGCTTCGAGCTTCAGCTCCGCCTCGCGCACCGCCTCGGCAACGATCGCGCGCGCGCTCTTCCGATCGGGCGTCGATCCCCGCCGCTCCACGCTCACCCGCGTGAACGGCACGACGCCCTCCGACGCGAGCGTCTGCGTGAGCGACTTGCGCTTCGATGTCTCCGTGCGCGCCCGCGTCGCGCTCGGCGGCGGCGTCCCGCGCGACCCCTCGATGCGCACCTCTGCGGGCGCCACGACGCTCGCGAGCACCGTGCTCTTCGGCAGCCCACCTTCGTCGACGGGCACGTGCACGGGCGCTCCATCGGCGCTCGGCGTCCCGCTCAGGAGATACGCCTGCGCCGCGCCCGCCACCATGCGCAGCTCCACCGAGAGCGACCGCCGCATCTCGTCTTGCCGCAGGATCGAGCGTGCCTCGCGCAGATACTTGGACGCCGAAAGATCACTCTTCTCGCGCCCTGCGAGCTGCTTGAGCACGCCGAGCACGAGCGGATCGTCGAGCGTCTCGAGCGAGTCGTCCGCGGCGCCGAGGCTCGCCTGCACGGCCGACGAGCTCGTCTCGAGCCGCGCGGCGGCGAGGGCCTCGACGATCTCGCGCGCCTCGCGCAGCGACTTGCCGGCGATCGCCTCGCAGAGCGCGCGCGCGCTCCGGGCCGTGCGTAGCCTGTCGCAGTCGTGATCGAGCCCGAGCTCGGTCGCGCGCGCATCGAGCACCTCGACGAGCTTGCGCGCCGAGGGCAGGATCGCGCGGACGACCTCCAGCACCCTGCGCCCGAGCTCTTCCACGTTCTTCGCGGAGAGCGTGCGCTCGGTCAGGCTCACGCCGAGGATCCCCGTCCCGAGGACGACGGCCCGCGCCCATGTCGTCGGCTCCGGCATGGAGCCTGCGCTGCTGTCGATCCCGGTCCTGCTCTTCCCCATTCGACCTCTCCGCGGCGAAGTATAGGCGAAAGGCCCCCGCGCGCTGGGGTTCTTCGCCGCCCGCCGGGATGAACCGGCATCCCGCCCACGATCATTCCCCGCGCCGTCGCCGTTCGTGGCATGATGCATTTCATGCACGTCGACGCGGACCTCTGCGGCGGGAGCATTGTCGTGACCGGCCACCGCCACGGGGCCGAGGCCGAGCTCTCCTTGCGCGCCGACAGCGCCGCCGGCATCCGGCAATGGTTCCATTTCCGCGTTCGCGGCGCGCGCGGCCGCGACGTCGAGCTCACGATCACCGACGCGGGCCAGGCCATGCACCCCGACGCCTTCCACGGCTACCGCGCGCTTGGTTCGTACGATCTCGAACGATGGTTCCGCGTCCATACCGATTTCGACGGCCGACGCCTCGTCCTCCGGCACCGCCCCGAGCACGACACGGTTCATTATTCGTATTTTGCAGCCTATCCGCTGGAGCGCCTCGGCGCGCTCCTCTCGGTCGTCGATCGCAGCCCGCGGGCGCGCGTCCTCCCGATCGGCGCGAGCGTCGAGGGCCGCCCGATCCACCTCGTCGTCTTCGGCGAGGAAGGCCCGGGCAAGCGACGCCTCTGGATTGCTGGGCGCCAGCATCCCGGCGAGACGATGGGCTCGTGGTTCGTCGAGGGCGCGCTCGTCCGGCTCCTCGCCGAGGATGACCCGGTCACGGACATGCTGCTCCAGGAGGCCGTGGTGTACGTCGTGCCGATCGTGAATCCGGACGGCAGCACACGCGGCAATTTTCGCACGAACGCGGCGGGGCGTGATCTCAATCGGGAATGGCACGCGCCGAGCCGCGAGACGAGCCCCGAGATCGCCTGTGTGCGCAGCGTCATGGAGCAGGCCGGCGTCGACCTCTTCCTCGACGTGCACGGCGACGAGCACGCCGACCTCGCCTTCGCCATCGGCTGCGCGGGAAACCCTGGCTACTCCGAGCGCCTCTACGAGCTCGAACGACGCTTCGCGCGGAGCCTCGCCCGGCGCGACGGCGGTTTTTCCTCCGAATTCGATTATGGCGCGGACGACCCGGGCAAGGGGGATCTGCGCATCGGCAACAACTGGGTCGGCGAGCGCTTCGATTGCTTGTCGCTGACGATCGAGATGCCGTTCAAGGAAGGCCGGAGCGGCTTCGGGCCCGATCGTGCCGAAGAGCTCGGGCGCTCCTCGCTCGAGGCCGTGCTCGAATCTTTGGGCGTGCTGCGCTAGGGTAGCGCCCCTCGATGCTCGCTCGGCTCCTTCCCCTTTGGCGGCGCCTCCCCGCCTTCCTCGGCCGCGGCCTGCCCTGGCTCGTCGCCGTCGGCGCCATCGCGTACCTCGGCATCTATCTCGTGCTCGCGGTCCTGCACCTGCGGTATCCATTCGAGCTCGAATGGATGGAGGGCGGCGCGGTCGATCACGTGCGCCACATCCTGTCGGGCAAACGCCTCTACGACCGCCCCACGATCGATTTCGTCCCCTTCATCTACACGCCGCTCTACTTCTACGTCTCTGCGGCTGCGAGCAAGGTCTTCGGCCTCGGTTTTTTCTCGCTGCGCCTCGTCTCGTTCCTCTCCTCGCTCGGCTGCTTCGCGCTCATCGGCCTCTTCGTGCATCGCGAGACGAAGAGCCGCCTCTCCGCCGTGCTCGCGGCGGGCCTCTTCGCGGGCACGTACCGCGAGAGCGTCGCCTTCATGGATATCGCGCGGGTCGACTCGCTCGCGCTGCTCTTTTTGCTCCTCGGCCTTTACGTCCTGCGCTTCCGCGAGGGTTTGGGCTTTCGGCTCCTCTCGGTGGCCTTCTTCCTGCTCTCGTTCCTCACGAAACAATCGATGCTCGTGGCCGCGGCGCCGCTCGCTGTGTATGCGCTCTTTTCGGACGGCTGGAAGCGCGGGCTCGGGTTCGGCGTGGCGCTCTTCGGCACGATCGGCCTTTCGATCTTCGCGCTCGATCGCCTGCACGGCGGCTGGTTCCGCTATTACGTCTTCTTTTTGCCCTCGCAGCACCCGAACGTGCCGGCGATGTGGGTAGATTACTGGATCGAGGACCTCTTCGCGCCGCTCGCGGTCTCGTTCGCGGCGGCGCTCTACTGGTTCGCGGCCTCGGGCGAGGGCGCGCGCAAGGCGCGGCTCTTCTGGTTCTTCGCCGCGGCCGGCGTGCTCGGTACCTCGTGGGGCGGGCGCCTGCACGCGGGCGGCTGGCCGAACGTCCTCATGCCGGCGTTCGCCGTGCTCGCCATTCTCTTCGGCCTCGGCATTGCCACGGCCCTCGAGAGCATCGGCCAGGCGCCGGAGGCCCTCCGCGCGCGCCTGCGCGCCGCGGCGTTCGGCATTGCGGCCCTCCAGCTCGCGTGCGTCATCTACGATCCTCGCCGCCTCGTGCCCTCGCGCAGCGACGAGCAAGCGGGCCACGCCTTCGTGAAAAGGCTCGGCGAATTGCCCGGCGACGTGTGGGTCCCGGCGCATGGCCACCTGCCGGCGCTCGCGGGCAAGCGCACGTTCGCGCATGAAATGGCGATGCAGGACATCCTCGGCATCGGCGGCGGCCCGGCGGGCATCGCGCTCCGGGACGAGCTGCGCGAGGCGCTGAAGACGCAGCGCTTCGGCGCGGTCATCCCGGACACGGATTTCTACAAAAAAGAAATCAACCTGTTTTACCAGCGAAACGACAAGGACCCGCCGCTCTTCGGGGGGAACGATTTCTTCCCGGTGACGGGGATGCGGACGCGGCCGCGGAGCGTGTTTTACCCGCGACCGGGGGCGCAGAGGCGGTGACGGGGCTCAGGGCCCGATCGAGAACGTCACGGCCTCCCCCGTGAACGGCCCACCATCTTGCGCGACGCGATTGTCCTCGAAGATCGCATTCGTCACGACGAGCGTGACCGGCTCCCCGGTAAGCGCGAGCTTCGTCCACGTGCCCGCGTCGAACGTGTACGAGAGCTCCGTCGTGAAAACACGCACGAGCTCGGGGCTCTTCGGCGTCGAGAACACGAGCAGATACGCCCGGCCGTTCACCGGCGCCCCGTGCGCCCACGCCTCGCGCGGGCCGAAAAACGAGCCGATCGCCTTCGCGGCCCGGGTGATCCTTTCCCCGGCCGAAAGCTCACGCGCCGCGGACGAGCCGCCCACGTGCCATTCGATCGTCGGCGGCACGTCCTTCGGCAGCGTCGCGCCCGCGGCCGGCGTGTCGACCACCGCGGCTTGCGCCGGATCCGTCTTCGGGGCGGCCAGGAGCAGCGCTTCGAGCGCCTCGTCCGTCGCTGCGCCCGCGTAGATCACGCCTGTCAAATCGGGCTCGTTCGTCGCGGGTGGGTTCTCCGTCCCGCCTCCGCATGCGCCCACGCTCGTCCCGACGAACACCGCGCCCGCGAGCGCCACGATTCCTGCGATTCGTCCGATTCTCTTCACGGCATTCCTCCCGCGCTGTCCTGCTTCCACGGGTCCGCGAAACGCGGATCGGTGAGCAGCGCCTCGTCCGTCAGCGACGCGAGGAAAGCGAGCACGTCGGCCTTCTCCTCCTCGGTCAACACGAAGCCATTGATGAGCTCGCTCTTGTAGGGGTTCGTGCTCCCTACGCCCGCGTACGGCCCCTCCGCGATCGTACGCCCGCCGGCCGCGTAATGGTCGAGCACCTCGCCGAGCGTCGCGATGCTCCCGTCGTGCATGTAGGGCGCCGTGAGCGTGATGTTGCGCAGCGTCGGCGCGCGGAACCGGCCCATGTCCGTGGAGACGTTCGTCACCTCGTAGATGCCTCGATTGCCCTCCGGATATGCGCCCGTGCCGCCGATGTTGTAAAGGCCGGTGTTGTGGAACATCGTCTCGGTGAACGTGCTCCCGTCGTGCACCACGGAGTCGGAGAAATTGAATCCGCCGTGGCAATGGAAGCATTCGAGCTTCTCCGAGAAGAACAGGTCCTTGCCGCGCTTCTGGGCCTCCGACAGCGCCTTCGAATCGCCGCCGTAGTTGTACCGATCCCAGGCCGACCGGTAGGAGACCACGCTGCGCTCGAACGCGCCGATCGCCCGGACCACGTTTTCGAGCCGCACGGGATCGGCCTCGTCCGGAAATGCCTTCGGGAAGAGCGCTTTGTAGATCGGCTCGGCCCGCAATCGTTCGAGGAGCACGTCTTCTTTGCCCGCGAGCCCGAGCTCGACGGGCGTCTCGCCGAAGAGCGGCAGGAGCGCCTGCTCTTCGAGCTTCGTGATGAGCGGGTTTGCCCAGGTGAGCGTGGACAGGTAGCCCACGTTCACGATCGACATCGAGCTCCGCGGATGGACCTCGCCCGTCGATCCGAGCCCGCCCGCGCGCCCGTCCGTGAACGCGAGCTTCTGGTCGTGGCACGACGCGCAGCTCTGCGTCTCGTTCCCGGACAAACGTTTGTCGTAGAACAGGCGCCGGCCGAGCTCGACCTTGTCCGCCGACATCGGGTTGTCCGCGGGGATCTTGGGCTTCGGATACCCCGCGGGCAGGCCGAAATCCCAGGCCGCGGGGATCTCCGGCGCGGGCGTCGGCGGCCCCCCATCCTCCCCGCCGCAGCCGGCGAAGGAGCCGAGGAGCAAGAGGGCAACGAGAGGCCCGCGCGCGGCCGCGATGAGGAGGGAGGGGTATTTCATGGATTCACTCCATCACGAAGAGCTTCTGTTCGTCCGGATGCACGGAGCCGTCATCCACGTGGATGCCGAGGCGGCCCAGAATGGCCTGGCATTCGGGGTCGTCCTTGCCCGCCATGCAGCCCGGCGCGCCGCCCGCGTTCTGCGAGAGGTCACTCTCGGCGACGAGCGCCGCGTAATCGACCACCAACTTGCCGCTGAGCGGATCGTAGTTGGTCAGGTGCACCTCGGGGCGGTTCGCCCGGTCGCAGGCCGTGACGACCCCCGAGGCGTCCTCCGTGCACCCCGTGCTGCCGATATGCACGTTGAAGGCCCCGCCGCCCGCCGTGGGCGCCGCGTCCACGCGGATGAACTTGTACCCGCCGTTCCAGTTCCAGAAGAGCGCGCTCAGGTTGAGCGGCGAAGGCGCCGTCGCCGCGTCGGCGTGGTTCAGCTTGAAAGGCACCCCGACCTTGAACGTGATGCCTTGGTAGCTCCCGGCCTGCACCCGACCCTTGATCGTGGTGTTCGTCTCGCTGGTGCCGTTCGCGCAGGCGCCAGCCTTGTTCTCGAAATCGAGGAGCGCCAGATCCTCGTGCTGCCAGAGCCCGTCCTGCGTGAGCTCGACCGGGAACTCGCTGCCGTCCTTGCGCACGAGGCGTACGTCATGCACGTAAAACCGAAAATCGGTGATCTGCACCTCGGTGTTCGTGCTGCCCAAGGTGTAGGTATCTGTGCAATCGAAGACCTGGTTCCCGACGCGCCCCTCGAACGCGATCGCCACGTCCATGAGCGCCGGCCCGCCGCCCGCGCCGCCGCTTCCGCCGCTTCCGCCGCTTCCGCCCGCGCCGCCGCTGCCACCCGCGCCGCCGCTTCCATCCGCGCTGCCGTCACCGCACCCGACGGCGAGCGCCGCGACGAGTGCCATGCCGAGCCACGTTCCACGCAAAGTCACAAATCGAGAAGCCATGTCGTACCTCCGTGCGAGAGCCATGTACCCGTTCCCGCGTCCAGGCAATGCGACAAATTGATGCATCCCCCATGCCAGCAGGATCTGGGCTCTCCTCGGTGCGCGGCAGCGACATTGACGTAACCGTTCGGGGATGTTGAAGCCACGGGGATCCGCTTGCAACCCGCGTGCGTCGTGACCGCGTTTCTTGTAGGGTGCCGGCCATGCTCGTGAAGCTCTTCCGTATCGGGTTCGTGACGGCCCTCTCGGCCGCATTTGCCTGCGGCCAGGCGCCTCCGCCCCCGGCCGCGACACCCGGCGCCGGTTCCGAGGGGACCGCCGATCCGGGCGCAAACACCGCCTCCGCTGGAAAAGACGTGGAAAAGGGCGCCGAGGGCGCCGACAAGGGCGCAGGCGCGCCCCGCGCGATGGCTCGCGGCGCGGGCGAAGGCGACGGCGAGCGGATCGCCGTGGGCGGCTCCGGCCGCGGGCCGAACGACGACAGCATCGGCGGCGGCTTCCCCGTGCGCACCATCGCCCCGGCCGAGGCAGGCACCTGGACCGGCGGAAACGAGGTCGACACCGGGGAAGGCGCGAAGAGCCCGGTGCCCGTCACGGCCGCGGATCCGAGCTGGGGCAGCCCCAAGGCGCCCGTCACGATCGTCGCGTTCTCCGACCTCGAGTGTCCCTTCTGCTCGCGCGCCGCGGGCACGCTCGCCGAGCTCGCGAAGATCTACGGCAAGGACCAGCTCCGGATCGTCTGGAAAAACTTCCCGCTCGAGTTCCACAAGAACGCGCGCCCCGCGGCCGAGGCGGCGATGGCCGTGTTCAAGCTGAAGGGCGCGCCCTGGTTCTGGGCCTATCACGACGCGCTCTTCGCGGGCCGGATCGACCCTCAGGTCATCGACGGCTCGCTGCCGCGCGGCCTCACGCGCAAGTCCGTCGACGCGACGCTCGCGAGCGGCGAGATCGGCAAGAAAATCGACGAGGACATCGAGCTCGGCAAGAAGATCGGCGTGACGGGCACGCCCGCGTTCTTCATCAACGGCGTGCACCTCTCCGGCGCGCAGCCGATCGACAAGTTCCGCGCGATCATCGACGAGCAAATCGCGACCGCGCGCAAAACGACGGCGAGCGGGACCGCGCCCGAGAAGGTGTATGCGGTGCTCTCGGCGAAGAACTACCAGAAGCCCGCGGATCGGCCCGGCGCGGCGCCGAGCCAGGCCGAGGATCCGACGACGGTCTGGCGCGTGCCCGTCGACGGTTCGCCGGTGCGGGGCAAGAACACGGCGCTCGTGACGCTCGTGATGTTCACGGATTTCCAGTGCCCGTTCTGCGTCCGGGTGACGCCCACGATCGAGCAGCTCACTCGCGATTACGGCGACAAACTCCGGATCGTGTACAAGAACAATCCCCTGCCCTTCCACAAGGACGCCGAGCCCGCAGCCGAGCTCGCGCTCGAGGCGCGCGCGCAGAAGGGTGACGCGGGGTTCTGGAAGGCGCACGACCTCATCTTCGCCGCGAACGGCAAGCTCGGGCCCGAGGACCTCGAGGGCATCGCGAAGAACCTCGGGCTCGACCTGAAAAAGGCGAGCGACGCGATCGAGAAGAAGAAGTACAAGGACCGCATCGACCAGGACCTCAATCTCGCCGACGACGTGCAGGCGAACGGCACGCCGCATTTCTTCATCAATGGTCGCCGCCTCGTCGGCGCGCAGCCGATCGACAAGTTCAAGGCGCTCATCGACGAGGAGATCACGAAGGCGGAGGCGCTCGTCAAGAAGGGCACGCCCGCGGCGAAGCTCTACGACACGATCATCAAGGACGGCAAGACGCCGCCGCCGCCCGAGAAGGTGAAGGCGATCCCCGCGTTCACGAAGGACAATCCCACGAAGGGCCCGGCGAACGCGAAGGTCACGGTGCAGATCTTCTCCGATTTCGAGTGTCCGTTCTGCAAGCGGGTCGAGCCCACGCTCGCCGAGCTCGACGCGGCCTACCCGGGCAAGCTCCGGTTTGTCTGGCGAAACAAGCCGCTGCCGTTCCACAAGAACGCGATGCCCGCGGCGCTCGCGGCCATGGAGGCGTACAAGCAGAAGGGCAACGACGCGTTCTGGAAGATGCACGACGCGTTCTTCCAGGACCAGACGCAGCTCGACCGCGCCAGCATCGAGCGGACGGCGACCGCGCTCGGGCTCGACGTGCAGAAGGTCCTCGCCGCGATCGACGGCCAGACGTACAAGGCGCTCATCGACGCGGACATCAAGGCCGGCGAGGACGTCGGGATCACGGGCACGCCCGCATTCGTGATCAATGGTTATCTGGTCTCGGGCGCGCAGCCGCTCGGGAAGTTCAAGAAGGTCGTCGACCTCGCGCTCAAGGAAGCGAAGTAAACCCGGCGAGGCGGGCGCGCGTCGCGTTTTCGACGTGGCCCGCCCCGCGACGTGCCCCCGTCAGGCACGGATCTTGATATTCTCGGCGCTGATGCGCACCCGCCTGCTGCTCGGCCCCGCCCTCGCCCTCGCCACGTTCACCCTCGCGCCGCGCACGAATGCGCAACAACCGGGCGCGGCGCCCCCACCACCTCCGCCGCCTGCGGCGACGAACCCGGCTCCGCCCGCGCCGGCGAACGCGCTTCCGCCCGCGCCGCCCGCGCCGACGAACGTGGCTCCGCCCCCGCCAACGGGGATGCAGGCACCGCCACCCGCGGGATCGGCTGCGAATGGAGCTTCGCTTCCGCCGCCGCCGGCCCCGCCCCCGGGCGCTGGGCCTTACGCGCCTTATCCGCCGGGACCGTACGCGCCTTATCCGCCCGGGCCTTACATGCCGCCGCCGAATGGGGCCTGGGGACCACCTCCCGCGGGTCCCATGCCCGGCTGGAGCACGGAGCCGCCCACGCAGAAGGTCAAACGCTGGTATGGGTGGCAGACCTTGATTGGCGTGCTCGCGGGGGACGTCCTGGCGGTCGTTGGCCAGGGGAGCGCGGTCACCTACGTCGGCATTGCGGCTCACGTGCTCACGGGGCCGATCGTCCACTGGGCGCACGGGCACGTCGGCAATGGGTTCGCGAGCCTCGGCTTGAACGTCGGCATGCCTCTCGGAGGAGGCCTCATCGGGCTCGCGGCCGGCGCGGGGGACGGCTGGGATGCGCTCGCGTTTGCCGGGATCGGGGCCGCCATCGGGTACGTGGCCGCGCCCGCGCTCGACATGGCCATCTTCTCGACGGAGACCGTGGACGCGCCGGCTGAGAAGAAAGGCGCGCGCGTCCTTTTGCCGAGCTCGGTCGCGTTCATGCCGATGATGGGGCAGGATCGGGTGGGGCTGTCGGTCGTGGGTCTGTTCTGACAAACGTCAGACCGGCGCCCACGCATGCACGGGCTCGCCGGTCGCGACGCGCTCCTCGTAATGAGCGAGCAGCCGCCGAAGCGCCTCCTCGAGCGAATGACGAGCCCGCAAGGCTTCGAGCGCCGCGCGTTGCCAGCGCGCGCCGGTTTGCCCCGATCGTACCCGCGCCGCGAAGACGTCGAGCCAACGGTCGGCCTCGCTTTCGAGCACCCCCGCGTCCACGAGGCCCCTTCGGGCGAGGGGCACGAGGCGCTCGCACAATGCGGCAATCGGGGCCCCGCGCGGGGAGGGGGCCTCGTCGCACGGAAAAGGCACGACGGCATCGAGGCCATGTTGCGCGGCGCGATGAAACGCGTGGCGCGCGAGCTCGAACGGATACGCGGGCAAGAGGCGGTCGACCTCGGGGGCGAGGCCGAGCGTCGTGCCGAGGAGAAACGCAGCGCTCGCGAGCATGTCGACCACCGTCGGCCCCGCGGGCAAAGCGCGATATTCGATGCGGAAATGGCCGCCGCATCCGGGATCGTAGACGGCGCGGTTCCAGCGCCAGACGGTGCCATGATGCAAGCGAAGCTCGGCGAGCGTGGGGATGCCGCCGGCGGCGAGGGTTCGTCGCGGGTCCTCGTGTCCGAGCACGGGAAGGAGCGGGGCGTGGAGCCGGACGCTCTCGGCAAATAGCTCGGCGGCTCCCTCGCGGACCCAGCCATACCCGAAGGAGACGCGTGACGGCGGGTGAAAAGCTGCCGGCGCGTCGAGGCGATCATCGACGGCCTGGCGAAAGAGCGCGATCCGCGTCTCGTCCCAGAGGCGATGGCCAATCAGAAGGGGCGAGTTGCAGGACGCGGCGAGGGCCGGGATCGTGGCGATCTGCGCCGCATTGTAGTATTTGGAAAAACTCGCGGGCGGGACGCGGAGGTGGACCTGGAACGAGGTGTTCGCGCCCTCCATGGCGACGTCGTCCGTGTCGAGGGCGAGCGGATCTTCGCCGTGAATGCGCACGTGAAAAGGGCCGCCGCGCAGGCGCCGGATGCGCTTGCCGAGGGCGCGATACCGAGGGACGTCGGTCAGCTCCGCGGCCGTGAGGTCCTCGCGGCGCAGCGTGGGCAAAATGCCGATCGGCACGATACGCCCGCCCTGCTCCCCGGCAGCGCGCGAGATCTCCACGAGCGCGCCGGTGAGCTCGTCCGCGAGCGTGGTGAACGGACGGCCGGCGAGCGGGCAAGGGCTCGCATTGAATTCGAGGTTGAAGCGGTCCATCTCGACGGTGAAGCGTCGATCGACCGTGCGCGCGAGGACCTCGCGGTTCGCGGGCAGCGGCAGGCCCGCAGGGTCGACGAGGAAAAGCTCGACCTCGGCGCCGACCGTGGCCGGCCCCTCGCCAAAGCCGGGACGTTTGGTGAGCGTGTCGAGGACGTCGAGCTGCTCGGAGAGCCGCTCGGAGAAACGGACGTACTCGTCCTCGGTGAAATCGTCGCGCGTGATGAGGAGGCCCATGCCCCCCGAGCTTTGCGTTCACGCGCGGCGGGCGGGAGCGGGGGAAGGCGCGATTCGAGCGTCGACTAGTCGATGAACTCGATGCCCGTCGCCTCGATGTTCACCTGGGCCATCTTGGCGCTGCCGCCCTGGCCGCAGCCGTCGTCGGCGCCGCAGACGCCCTTGTCGCCGCCCTCGGGCGCGAGGACCTTGCCCTGAATGACGGCGCGGTGGCCCGAGCTGTCGCGCGGGACGAAGAAGCTGTGGCCCGCCATCTTGATGTGCGCCTTGCCCGTGGTGTCGGCGATCTCCATCCAGCAGCCCATCGACTTGCAGACCGCCGAGACCACGCCCTCGGTGCGCACCGTCTGCTCGGCGAACTTCGCGGGCTCCTTCGTGAGATCCGTGAGCGCCGTCGTCTTCGTCTCCGTCACCGGCTGGCCGAACTTCTTCTGCGTGAGCGGCTTGATGCTCTCCGCCATCGCGCCCTGAGGCTGCGCGGGCGCCTGCGTCGGCGAAACCGCCGGCTGATCGGCCTGCGCCGCAGGCGCTTCGGACTTGCTGCAAGCCGCGAGAAGGAGGGTGAGACCGGCGAGCGAAACGAAAAGCCGAGACGTGTGCATGGCGGGCGGAGTGTGCCGCAGATTTCGACCGCGTGCCAGAAGGGATCGAACGCGCTCAAAGCCGCGGTCGGTCGACCGAGGTGCCCGAACTTTGCTACAAGGTGCACGCGATGCGAGCACGGGTGAAGCGCCTCGAACAACGACGGCGAAAAGGTCGACGTACGCTCGCGTCCGCAGCGGCGTTCACGCTCGCGCTCGGCGGAGCGGCGGGGACGGCGCGCGGCGCGGGCGCGACCGAAGTGCCCGAAGCGGCGGACGCTGCGCCCCAGGCGCCCGAGCCGCCGCCACGACCGAAAGAGCTGCCTCCGCTCGAGATCGGGTCGCCGCCGTTCACGCGGCACATCGACATCGGCGGAGGCGTGGCGCTCGTGCATCGCATCCCGAGCGGCGACACGGGCGTGCGGTATCCGGCGTCCGTGGGCATGGGTCTCTGGGCGCGCGTCGACATCACGCGGTACCTGCGCGCGAGCCTGTACGCGGTGCGCACGGCGCGCGACTTCAACCTGCCTTCCGGCGCGCTCGGGCTCGTCGGTGATCCGGGCGAGGTCGAGTTCTACACGTACTCGTTCGGCCTGCGCCTCATGCCGACGTGGCACATCACGCCGCGTGCGCGCGCGTGGGTCGCGGCGGGCGCGGGATGGGGGCGGCTCGAGCTCGGTCGGTTCTCGGTCATGGCGCCGGGCGGAGGCGTGTTTCCCGTGCGCGAGCGGGCCGCGTCGTTCGTGGAGATCCCGCTCGGCCTCGGGGCGTCGTTCGACGTGGTGCCGCGGTGGCTCGCGGTGGAGATCGAGACGACGGGGGCGTTTTACCCGGACATCGCGCAACGAGGGCGGGCCTTCGAGGAAGGGCAAGCGATCGACGCTGCGGGGCGCCGCGTGACGGTGGGACCTTACCCCAGGTTTGCCGGGGGTTTCGTGACGACGCTCGGGCTTTCGCTCGTGCTTTGAGGGGGCAGAGGACGGCATGAGCGAGAGCCTTCGGGACGGCGCGCGCCCCCGGATCATCGCGGTGGCGGGCAACATGGGAGCTGGGAAATCGAGCCTCGTGAAATGGCTCGAGCAGCAGTTCCGAATGGTGCCGTTCTTCGAGCCGAACGAGGAGAACCCGTACCTCTCCGACTTCTACGGGGACATGTCGCGCTGGGCGATGAGCTCGCAGCTCTTCTTCCTCGTCCGACGCTTCCACATCCACCGCGACGTCGTGCGCCGCGCGGCCGTGGATCACCGGCCGATCGTGCAGGATCGGACGCTCTACGAGGACGCCGAGATCTTCGCGGCGCACCTGCATCGCGCCGGCTACATCGACGACCGCGACTGGCAGATGTACGACGACCTCTATCGCACGCTGCGCGAGGAGATCCGGCCGCCTGACCTGATGATCTACCTGCGGTGTCCGCTGCCCACGCTCGTAAGGCGGATCCGACAGCGGGGGCGCGACTTCGAGCGAAAGGTGCCGAAGAGCTACCTCGCCGCGCTGGACAAGCTCTACGAGGAATGGCACGCACGCTACGATCTCTCGCCGACGCTCGTCATCGAGACCGATCGGCTCGACTACGTGGAGCGGCTCTTCGACAGGCTCGAGGTCATCCGCGCGATCGAGAGACACCTCGGTTGAAGATTTCGCCCGCTCGCTGCCTCATTGCTGTCATTGCGGTACGGAACGTTGGGCGTCAACCCATTGGCACACTCTGGCAAAGTGCCGCGCGCGCGCTTTGGCGCTTGCGCAATGCTCTGCGATGGGCGACGTAATGGAATTCCTGGAGCTGGCGTGGGGTTCATTGGCACGACGATGGGAACGACGGCGGGAAATGGGGGATCCGCGCGGCGGCCGCGCGTGCTGCTCGTCGACGACGAGCCGTTCATCGTGACGTCGATCCGGCGGCTGCTCGGGACCGAGCACGAGGTGATCGCGGTGTCGAACGGGCTCGAGGCGCTCGCGGCCGTCGAGGCGGGCGCGCGCTTCGACGTGGTGCTGTGCGACGTGCGGATGCCGGGGATGAACGGGTTCGAGCTCTACGAACGGCTGCTCGTGACGGCGCCCGAGGTCGCAAAGCAGATCGTGTTCTTCACGGGCGCCGCGTTCACGAGCGAGGTGCGCGCGTTCTTCGCGCGCGTGGAGAACTTGCTCCTCGAAAAACCCTACGATCCCTCGGAGCTGCGCGCGCTCGTGCGCAAGCTGGCGAGCGGCGGACGGGACGTACCCTCGAAACGTTGAGCGCGAAGGTGCGGCCGGTACGGTTGCTCAGGAAAGCGCCAGCATGCGGTCGATCGGCACGCGCGCGCGCTCGCGTAGCGAGGCGGGCATCTCGATGCGCGGCTCGAGGTCGCGCAGCGCGAGGTAGACCTTCTCCATCGTGTTGAGGCGCATGAACGGGCACTCGTTGCAGGCGCAGTTCTTCTCGGGCGGCCCCTCGATGAACGTCTTGTGCGGCGAGGCCTTGCGCATCTGGTGCACGATGCCGCTCTCGGTCGCGACGATGTAAGCCTGTGCGTCATCGGTCTGCGTGTACTTGAGCAGCGCGGTGGTCGAGCCGATGAACGCGGCCATGCCGAGGAGCGCCTCCTCGCACTCGGGGTGCGCGATGAGCTTGGCCGTGGGGTGCTGCTCGCGGAGGGCGATGATCTTGCGCAGGCTGAAGGTCTCGTGCACGACGCAGCTCCCCTGCCAGAGCCGCATCTTCCGGCCGGTCTTCTGCTCGAGCCAGCGGCCGAGGTTCTTGTCGGGCGCGAAGAGGATCTCCTTGTCCTCGGGGATCGCGCGGACGATCTTCTCGGCGTTCGACGAGGTGCAGATGTAGTCGCTCTCGGCTTTCACCTCGGCCGTGCAGTTGATGTACGTGATCGAGACGGCGTCGGGGTACTTCGCGCGCCAGGCGCGGAACCTGTCGACCGGGCAGCCGTCGGCGAGCGAGCAGCCGGCCTCGAGGTCGGGCACGACGACGATGCGATCGGGGTTCAGGATCTTCGCGGTCTCGGCCATGAAGTGCACGCCCGCGAAGAGGATGACGTCGGCCGTGGTCTTCTTCGCCTGCTGGGCGAGCTGGAGCGAGTCGCCGAGGAAGTCCGCGAGGTCCTGGATGTCGCCCTCCTGGTAGTAGTGGGCGAGCAGCACGGCGTTGCGCTCCTTCTTGAGCCGCACGATCTCGGCCTCGAGATCGAGGCCCGGGTCGATCTTGCCTCGGACGGTTTCGCTCATCGTGGGCCTCAACGTAGAGGCTCCGCGCGCGCCGCGCCAGGGGGGTCGGACGCGGCCTGGGCGAGGCGTTCGAGGGCGGCGCGCAGGAGCGCGGAGGGATCGGCGCCGAGGGAAGCGACGTCGAGCTCGGGGCCGATCGTGACACGCACGTCGACGTCGCCGAAGCCCGGGAGCGTGAGCTGAAGGAGCGGCACGAAGGCGTCGGTCAAACCCGCTCGTCCCGCGAGCGCAGAGGCAAAGGCGCGCGCGCGGAGCGAGACGACACCCGAGACGATCACGGGCACGACGACGAGGTCGGGCCGCGCGCGAGTCGCCAGCGCGAGGAGCACGTCGAGTCCGGGCTGAAAGGCGTGGAGCGCGCTTTCGGTGGGAGGAACGAGGCGCGGGTCGGGCTCGATGCGACCCGCGGGGAAATGCAGGAGCGCGCCGCCGCGGGTGAGGTGACGTGCGGCGGCGCGGAGCGCGAGGCCGGCGCGCGCGTCGGGCGGCGCGGAGAGGAGGTGCTTGCGGACGTGGGGCAAGGCGAAGAGGAGATCACGCTCGGCGGCGATGACGGCGAGGTCGTCGCGACCAACCGCTGCGAAGAGCGCGAGGGCGTCGTAGAGGCCGGGATGGTTCGAGACGACGAGCAGCGGGCCTCGCTCGGGCAAAGCGGCGCGACGCGCGGCGAGGTCGTGCAGGCCGCCCGAGGCATCGAGGAGGCGCGCGCGCACGCCGTAACGACCGAGCATCGCGAGCGAGGCGCGTCGGAGCGAGCCGAGGCGCGCGAGGTCGTGATCGAGCGCGACGAGGTTTTTCGCGAGCGAGAGCGCCGCGGGGTGGAGGACGATCTCGGCGGCGCGATGCGCGAGCGGGCCACGATCTTTCGCGAGGTGCCCGGCCATCTCGGCGCGCGCGATGTGGAGGATCTCGGCGAGGTGGGCAGCGCGCGTCGTGGTCACGGCGCGTCCTTCCTTTCGAGGCCCGCTGCGCAGAGGTCGTATTCGAGATCCTCGATGCGGTCCTGACCCCAGTAGAGTTCGCCGCGGAACACGAACGTCGGCACGCCCCAGTGGCCGAGGGCAAAGAGCCGCGCGGTCGATGCTTCCACACGCTCTCGGTACGAAGCATTCGCCATCGCCAGGGCACACGCGTCCCAGCCGAGGCCTGCTTCCTCGCACAACGGGCGCAGCACGTCGTCGTCGATGACGCGCGCGCCCTCCGACCAGATCGCGCGCGTCGCGCGCAGCACGAAGGGACCGACGCGACCGACCTCGGCCGCGTGCTCGGCGATCGTGAGGCAACGCCACACGCCTTCGCCGAGCGGATCGAAGATGTTCCCGAAGGGCAAACCCAGGCGGCGCGCCTCGCGCGTCGCGTCGCGCATGATGTAGAGCTGCTTCGCGAGCGGGAGAGGTTGCCCGCGCATGGCCATCGGCCTGACGCCGCGCCACACGAGCGTGATGTCGTACCGCTCGGGCAGCGCGAACGCGCGCGGGCCCGCGAGGTACGAGTACGGCGAGCGGAACGAGAAGAAGAGCTCGACCTCGCGATCCATCAGAAGCCATCCTTCGCGAGGTGCTCGTCGATCTGCGAGATGCGCTCGTGCGCGAGGTACCACGCGCCCTCGACCCAGCACGCGGGCGACTCCCAGTGCCCTCGCTCGATGAGGCGCGCGTGGTTGTTCACGAGCGCCCGATCGAGCGCCGCGTCCTTGCGAAACGTGCTCGGCGGCGAGACGCCGGCGATGCGCTGGTAGAGCGCGCGCATGTCGCTCGGCGAAGGCAGGCGCTCGCCGAACCAGACGGCATCGAGCGCAGCTTCGGCGAAGTCGGCTTGATGCGGGTCGCCGCGGAGCGACTCGGTGAAGCGCGCGAGGTAGGCCATCGATGCGGCGGAGATCGGCTCGGACCGCAGAAGGACGCGGCCGGTTCGACGCGCGAGCCGGCGCGCATCGACGAGGGCGTACGGCGCGCGATGGTCCGCCGCGGGATCGTTCTCGATGCCACGCGAGACCAGCGGGAAAAGCGTGAAATCGACGAAACGACGCCGGAGCACCTCGCGCAGCGGACGGAGGGCCACGGCGGCGTACGGGTCATCGAAGGCGAAATAAAGCTCCACGCGCGCCGGGCGACCGAGCGCGCGGCGCAGGCGCACCCGGAGCGCGTGTCCGAGCGCGGCGTCCTCGGCCGCGACGACGGCCCGCATCACGAGCCCTCGCTTGATCCGTTCGAGCGGCTTCATCCTGCGACGTCAGGATACTCCGCTTGCGGCGAACGAGCGCGCTCGACATGATGTGTTTCATGCGTGCCGTTTCACGCCGTTTCACGTTGTGCTTCGTCGCTTTCGGGATCGCGCCCACGCCCGGCTGTCGTGAGGCGACGAATCCGCCCCCGGTGGCCGAGGAGCCGAAGGTCGCGTCGAATCCGAAGCGGGCGGAAGAGGGCGTCGAGACGCGCGAAGGAGAGCTCCAGACGAGCAAGGGATTCGGCGCGGTCGCCGACGTGCTGCTCCCGCACGACGTGCTGGAAGAGAAGCTCGGCAGCGACTGGCGGAAGACGATGGTGGGGAAACGCGTGCGGGTGCGAGGCAAGCTCCGGATTCACAAGTGCGGGCCGATGGAACAATGCCTCATCCAGGGCGAGCTGCCCATTCTCACGCCAGATTCGATCGAGGTGCTCCCGTGAAGCGGAGCTCCATGACGAGCCGGGGATCGTTTTCGCCGAAATAATTCGGCTCCTTCGTGACGACCTCGAAGCCGAGGTTTTGATAAAGCATCACGGCCCGGTTGTCCGGATGCACCGTGAGCTTGACCGAGGCGGTGCCCCGGGCCTTCATGGCCGCGAGGAGCTCCTGCATCAGCGCTTTGCCGATCCCGCGCCCCCGTGACGCGCCGCGAACGGCGAGCGAAAGGACCCACATCACGCCGGGCTCGTGGCAGGAGGCGCCGATGACGTAGCCGTCGAGCGAGCCGTTTTCGCCGTCGGCCACGAAAAACGTGTCGCCCCAGAGGTCGAGCGCCTGCCGGAAGAAAAAGTCCGGATAGACGTGCGCGCCGAAGACGTCACGCTCGACGGCGAAGACGGCCGAAAGGTCCGAGGTCCGAGGTTGACGAATCATTTCCGCCCGATTCTCCAGGTCAGGAACGAAAACACGTCCGCGAGCTCCTCCTCGCGTTGCGTCTTCGTCGAGCCGATCCCGTGTCCCGATCCGTAATCGACCCGCAAAAGGATCGGGTTTTCCCCGCGCACGGCTTGCAGCTTCGCCGCCATCTTCGCCATTTGCCAGGGGGAGACGCGTGGATCGGTGATGCCCGTCGTGAGGAGCACCGCGGGGTATTTTTTTCCGCTCTCCACCGCGTGATACGCGTCGATCGCGAGCAGCATGTCGAAGCCCTCTTTCGTGGTGACCGTGCCGAACTCGCCCGTGTTGAACGGGCCGATCGGGATCTGCTCGAAGCGCAAGGCGTTCACCATGCCCACGCGGATCACGGCGGCGCCGAAGAGGTCGGGGCGGCGGACGATCGCGCCGCCGATCATGATGCCACCGGCGCTCGTGCCCTGCCCGGCGAGGTGCGCGGGCGAGGTCCACTTCTCGGCCACGAGGTGCTCGGCGCACGCCACGAAATCGGCGATCGTGTTCGGCTTCGTCGCGAGTTTGCCCGCGCGGTGCCAGTCCTCGCCATATTCGCCGCCGCCGCGCACGTGGCAGACGGCCACGATGCCGCCGCGCTCGAGCCAGGCCAGGTTCATCGGCTCGAACGAGGGCTCGTAGACCGAGCCGTACGAGCCGTAGCCATTGAGGTACGTGGGGTTTTTCCCGTCGCGCGGCAGGTCCTTTCCGTGAATGATGGAGAGCGGCACGAGCGTGCCATCCGCGCTCTTCGCTTTCGTCTCCGTGGCGACGATGTCCTTGAAGACGACGGACGAGGGCGGAATGATGGGCGTGACCTCGGCCGATTTTTTTACCGGGTCGAAGGCGAGCATGCGCGGCGCCGCGGTCCACGCGTCGAGGCGGACGAGGGCGCCGGGGATCGATTCCTCCACGACGAACCCGCGCACCGAGCCCTCGGCGCCGACATCGACCGGCTCGGGTTTGCCTTTGTCGAACGGCACGCGGAAGAGGCGGCCGATGCCGCCGTCGAGCTTGCGCACGTAGAGCGCGTCCTTCGCGGCGCCGATCCAGGAGACCACGGCTTCGCTCGCCGGGACGACCTCGGCCGCTTTCGCGACGTCGGGCTTTTTGAGGCTCGTCCGGAGGACCTTCGAGCGGGAGGCGCCGTGGTGCGAGACGAGGAAGAGGTCGTCGCCGTGCACCTCGAACCCGGTGATCTCGTCCTTCGGATCGACGAGCTTTTTCCAGGGCGTCTTCACGCCTTGGAGCGATTTTTTCGGCGCGTAATAAAGCGACATCTCCGGCTGCACGCCGTGTTCGAGGCTGACGAACGCATACGGGCTCGACGCGGGCGCGTAGGGGAGCGGGAAAGCGTCGTCGGGCACGGTGATCTCGGGCGAAAGACCCGAGCCGAAGAGCGGCTCGTCCTTTTCGGGATCCTGACCGAGGACGTGCAAATGGACCCGGGCCTTCGTGAATCGTTCGGTGGCCGGAGCATCGGGCGGGAGCTTACGGTCTCGCTTGTAGAGGAACGATTTGCCGTCGAGCCACGAGACATTCGCATAACGAGCCCGGTCGATGACGTCCGGCAGCTCCTTGCCCGTCGCCGTCTCCAGCACGTGGATGGAACTCATCTCGGAGCCGCCCTGCGAGAGGCCGTACGCGACGTATTTCGCGTCGTTCGACGGGGTGTAATAATCGATCGAGACGTGGGCGCCGTTCTTCGAGAGCGCCTCGGGGTCGACGAGGAGGCGTTTGTCCGCGGAGAGGCCCTCGCGGACGTAGAGCTTGTAATTGTCGCGGCCGGGCTCGGCCTCCAGGGCAAACGTCTTGCCGCCCCGGCGCTGGACGTTGGCGACGCGCGCCCCCGCATTGTCGAGCTCTCGCACGCGCGCGCGGAGCCAGGCCTGGACTTCGATCGCGTCGAGGACCTTGCGCGTGTGATCCGATTGCCCCTTCATCCAGGCGGAGAACTCGGGCGAATCGGTCTCCATCCACCGATAAGGATCGAGGATCTCCTTGCCGAAATATTCGTCTCGCGTCTCCTTCACGGCCGCGACGGGCGGCCCCTCGGGCGCGGGCGTCGATGCGGACGTCGCCGCGGACGCGGGGAGAGGCGCGGAAGACGCGGCCGGCGCAGGCGGCGGAGGCGAGGGCGGAGGCGCCG
Source organism: Polyangium sp. y55x31 (assembly GCF_029946505.1). Classification (GTDB taxonomy): domain Bacteria; phylum Myxococcota_A; class Polyangia; order Polyangiales; family Polyangiaceae; genus Polyangium. The sequence goes on along the minus strand of NZ_JARZHG010000027.1, from coordinate 15,110 downwards.
AGGAGCAGGCCGAGGCTACGAGCGCGGTGAGGAGGGCCGGAGGAAGGACGCGCATGCCGACCGTTTTACCCGAGATCGCGCGGGCCCGTCCACGCCGTCGAGCGGCGCCCGCTCAGCCGAGGACGCGCTTCAGCGCGCCATACGAGATGACGTCGCTGATACGCTCCACGAAGGAAATGTTCTCCGCGACGCCGCTCGCGAGCGAGCCACGAAGCACGATCGGCGTGAAGTCGTGATCCTGCGCGCCGCGATAGGTGGAGAGCACGCAATACTCGGCGCAAAAACCGGTGACGATGACGGTGTCGACGCCGAGCTCGCGCAAGGCGCCCGCGAGGGGCGTCTTGTTGAAAGAGTTTCCGTACTTCTTGTGAATGTGCAGGTCCGACGGGAGGATCTTCAAGCTCTCGGGCACGTCGAAGCTCGGGGCGCCCGGGACCCGTTTGTCCTCCTCGTCGATGTCCTGCACGCAGATGACGGGAAGGTTTTTCGCGCGGAACAGCGCGATCGCCGCATTGATGTACTCGATCGCTTCGTTCAGCGAGCGAGCCGTCTCGGGGTTTTCGCCGAAAAATTGGTTCTGTACGTCGATGACGAGGAGGGCAGGTTTCATCGGAACACCTCGTGTCCGCTACAACTTGAGGTCGGAGTCGTCCGACGGGTAGCAGTGGAAGAGCACGTATTTCTGTCCCCCGGCCATCAGACAGAATCCCTCGTAATGGATGCCGTTCACCGGCACGGCCTGGCCGTGGTACGTCTGCGTGCCCTCGGCCATGGCCCCGAGGCCGACGGCCCAGTCGGCCATGTGCTTCAGCGTATTGTCCTTGTGCCATTCGGCGTCGCACGTGTCCTTGAACCGATTGCCGCCGGCTTTCTGGCGCGTGCCAATGGGCTTGGTCGGGTGCTGGTGCTTGAGCTGGTCGTTGTCGAGCCGGACGTCGATGTTTTTGATCGTCTTCTTCACGGCCGACGAGTCCGCGTCGAGCTGGAGCTTCTTGCGCGCCGCGCCGTTGTCCGCCGGAGGCTTCTGGACCTCGAGCTCGCGTCCGAGTTGCGCCTTGAGGATGGTCACCGCGTCGGCCACGTCCGCGTCCGTGATATTGCACCCCTGGAGGCGGAGCAAATCCTTCACGTCGTTGAAATTCGCCTCCTTGGCCTCGACGCCGCGGCCGGCTCCCGTCCTCAGGCTCCCGAGGAGCGCGACCTTGTGCGCTTTGGCGTATTCCGTGAGGGTTCGTTTTTGTTGCTGGTTCATGCGCGGCCCCTCCTCGATCCGGGCTCCGCCGAAGGCTTTCACTGCTCCCGTCCGTTTGCAAGCCCACGCGTTCGAGGGGGCCAAGACCACGTATCGCTTGACGATCCTGGTCAGCCGAGCCCAAGTACCTCCTGCGGCATCCCTCCCCCCGCCGCGCCCGCCCCCGCATGGCCGACGACAAGCCCAAGGACAAGCCCCCGACCTCCCGGCTCGGCCGGATCGCGAGGCTCGCGAGCCTCGCGCCGCGCTCGCTGCCCTTCGCCCTCGAAGGCGCAAAACGCGCGCTTTCGAAAACCCCTCGCACCGAGGACGAGGAGGCCGCCGCGAAAGAACGCATGGCCGTGGAGGTCAAGAAGACCGCCGAGGCCATGCTGAAGACGCTCGGCGAGATGAAAGGCCTGCCCCTGAAGCTCGGCCAGATGGCGAGCTACATCGACGGCCTCGCCCCGCCCGGTCACGAGGACAAATTCCAGGCCGCGCTGAAGAAGCTCCAGGACAAGGCGCCGCCGCTCTCCGCCGAATCCGCGGCGCAGATGATAAAGACCGAGCTCGGCGCGCCGCCCGAGGAGGTCTTCGAGAAGTGGGAGCGCGAGCCGTTCGCCGCCGCGAGCATCGGTCAGGTGCACCGCGCCGTCACGAAGTCGGGCGCGCGCGTGGCCGTGAAGGTGCAATACCCCGGGATCGACAAGGCGATCGAGAACGACCTGAAGAGCATCGCGCTGCTCGAGACGATGATCGCGCCGCTCTCGCGCAAGTTCCACGCGAAGCAGGCGCTCGACGAGATCCGGAACGTCTTCCTGTCCGAGCTCGACTACGGGCGCGAGGCCGAGATGGCCGACCTCTTCCGCCGCCTCAACGCGGACGTGCCGGACATCCTGATCCCCGAGGTCCACCACTCGCTCACGACGAGGCGCGTGATCACGACGAGCTTCGCCGACGGCGCGCCGTACGCCGACTTCTGCAAAGAAGGCAGCCAGGAGGCGCGCAACCGCGCGGGCGAGGCGATCTGGCGCTTCACGTTCCGGTCGATGCTGCGCTACGGCGTGCTCTACGCCGATCCGCACCCGGGCAACTACCGCTTCCTGCCCGACGGGCGCGTCTGGTTCCTCGATTTCGGCTGCGTGAAGATGCTGCCGCCCGATCTCGTGAGCGACATGAAGCGGTACATGCGCGCCGCGCTCGACAACGACTGGGTCGAGTTCGATCGCGCGTGCATCGAGGTGCTCGGCTACGACCCGAACGACGAGAGCTGGGATCTCTATCGGAGCTACACGATGGAGCTCATGATGCCGCTCACGACGAAGGGCACCTGGGTCTGCTCGCGCGACAAATCACGCGAGACCGTCCAGTACCTCGCGCGCGGCATCAAGAGCCTGGCCTTCAAGGAGGGCGAGGCGATCCCGAACATCCCGCACGTGCCGAAGATGCCGCAGGACTTCACGTTCGTGAACCGCCTGCAATGGGGCCTCGCCTCCGTGATGGCCGGGCTCGGCACGGAGGCGTCGTTCCGCAACATCAGCGAGGGCTGGATCCGCGACGGGGTGCACCCCATTCCCGCCTAGCCGCAGAGGACGAACCATGACCGTACGGCTCACCCAGGTCGCCAAGCGCGCGGGCTGCGCAGCAAAACATCCGCCCGGCTACCTCTTCCCGCTCCTGCGGGGGCTGCCGCCGATCAGCGATCCGAACGTGATGATCGGGACGAGCACCGCGGACGACGCAGCCGTCTACCGGCTCTCGGCGGACACGGCGCTCGTGCTGACGACGGACTTCTTCACGCCCGTCGTGGACGATCCGTACGACTTCGGCGCGGTCGCCGCGACGAACGCGCTCAGCGACGTGTACGCGATGGGCGGCAGGCCCCTGACGGCGCTGAACCTCGTGGGCTTCCCGGACGACACGCTCGACGCCTCGATCCTCGCGGAGATCTTGCGCGGCGGAGCCGAGAAGGCCCGCGAGGCGGGGATCGATCTCGTTGGTGGTCATACGATCAAGACGGACGAGCCGATCTACGGCCTCGCGGTGACGGGCGTGGTGCATCCAGACCGCGTGGTGTCGAACGCGGGAGGTCGTCCGGGGGATTTGCTCGTGCTGACGAAGCCGCTCGGGATCGGGATCCTGACGACGGCGGCGAAGCAGAACAAGGATGCGCTCGGCGCGATCGGGAAGGCGATCCGGCTCATGTCGACGCTGAACCGCGCGGCCTGCGAGGCGATGACGGCCGTAGGCGTGCACGCGGCGACGGACGTGACGGGCTTCGGATTGCTCGGGCATCTGCGGAACGTGGTGGCCGCGAGCGGCTGCGGCGCGACGGTGTGGCTCGACGCGGTGCCCGTCGTGGAGGAGGCGTGGACCTACGTGCGAGAAGGCATCGCGCCCGGCGGGACGCACGCGAACTGGCGCTTCCTCAAGGACCACGTGACGTACGAGGACGGCATCGACAAACCCGCCGAGCTCGTGCTCTCCGACGCGCAGACCTCGGGCGGGTTGCTCATCGCGGTGGAGCCGTCGCGCGTCGATCAGCTCGTCGCCGAGCTCGAAGCACGCGGCACGCCGGCGCGGGCGATCGTGGGCAGGCTCGACGAGGGGCCGGCCGGGAAGATCCGCGTCACGGCGCGAGCGACAGGATGAACCCGTCCGCGTCGCCCGTGCCCGGCAGCGCCTGAGAGCCGCTCGGCAAGAGCTCGGTCTCGTACCAGCCCGACACGACGGCGCTGCCATCCGAGAGGGCCGCGATCGACGCAGGGACCTGCTGCTGCGGTCCGCTCAAGCTCACGGCCCAGACGACCTGCCCCTTGGGATCGAACTTCGTGGCGAACCCGTCCCAGGCCGAGTCCGCGACGTCGACGTTCACGAACGCGTTTTCCCCGAAGAACTCGAGCGCACCCGCGTAGAGGCCCGTCACGAGGACGTTGCCGTCGTCGTCGATCGCGACGCCGCGCCCGCTCTGCGTGGCAGCGCCTCCGAAGCGGCGGCTCCAGCGATGTTTGCCCGCGGGGTCGTAGAGGGCGACGAACATGTCGGCGCCGCCGCGGCTCTCGAGATCGGCGCCGCCGAAGCTCACCGTGCCCGCCATGTCCCCGGTCATCACGATCTCGCCGGTCTTGCTCGCCGCGACGCTGTAGCCCCGCTGGCGGGTGCCCATCGCGCCGTACGACTCGCCCCACACCGCCTCGCCGTCGGCGTCGATGAGGACGAGGAACGCGTCGCCTTGCCCCTTCGCCGTGAGCGCGAGCGGAGGAAACGCGAGCAGTCCCTCGGAGGCGCCGGTCACCGCGACCTTGCCATCACCCACGTGCGTGACGGCGATCGTCGGGTTGCGGTAGTCGAGATCCGCGGCGCGGCCCGGGCGGAGCGCCCAGATGTTGGTGCCCCCAGGATCGAACTTCGCGACGAAGAGATCCTGGTCGGAGACGGGCGTGACGACGCCCTTGCCGAAGTCGATCCCGCCCTTGGCGTACCCGACGACGATGATGTTGCCCTCGTCGTCGACGGCGACGTCCGTCGCGATCTGGATGTCCCCGTCGCCGAACTGCTTGACCCAGAGCGCGTTGCCGTCGGGATCGAACTTCGCGACGAACACGTCCGCGACGCCGTTCGCGTTGAGCGACGTGCCCGCGAGATCGAGGGCGCCCTGGAAGGCGCCGGCGATGACGACGTTGCCCGCGACGTCGATCGCGGCCGACACAGTCGAAAGCTCGCCGCTGCCGCCCACACGCGCGCCCCAGAGTGGGACGCCGCCGTCCGCGGGGTAGCGAAGGACGAGCACGTCAGTCCCGCCCGAGGTCGTGAACGGCGACATGGGGAGGCCCACGACGTCGAGCGTCACGTTGAACTCGACGGTCACCACGAGCGACTTGCTCTTCGGGTCGAACGACACGTCGCGAGCACGTTGCGCGGTCGACGCCGCGTCGCCGAACGTCCGGGCCCACGAGACGTCGGTCCCGACGACGGTCGAAGGGCCGCCCGGCCCCGTCGTGGGCCCCGTGTTGCCGCCGGCGCCGTCGCCGGGAACGGCATCGGGCGCCGCGCAGCCGAACGAGGCGATCGTCGTCGCGAGCGCGATTCCGAGCCGAACGAGGTTCGCGCGCTTCATCAGAAACGACCTCCGATCCCCGCGCCCGCGCCGTCCGGGCCGACCCACGGCCACGTCGTGAGCTTCGCCGTGCGCGGCACGCCCGTCTTCGGCGCCGTGACGAACCCGACGACGGCCGCCGAGAGCGCGGCCACGCCGCCCACGCCGAGCCCGATGAAGAGGGCGTTGTCGCGGTTCTTGCGCGTGTTGTCGTCCGCGGGGTCGTAGGCGGCCTGGGAGGGACAGTGCTTCGTGACGTCGCCGCCGCAGATGCCCGACTGCTTGCCCTCGACGTACGCCTGATCGATCCGGAACGCGGCGGCGCCCGCGAGCAGCGCGACGCCCGCGCCTCCGGCCGCCCACGCCCAGATCGGGATGCGACGGCCGCCCGCGGCCTCCTCGTCGGTGCGCAGCGCGATCGCGACGTCGATGACCTTGCCCTCGGCGACCTCCACGGTCTGCGTGAACGGCTCGTAGCCGGGCGCGTCGGCGCTGATCGACTGCGGGCCGGGATCCACGGGGATGACCGTGCCGAGCATGGCGACGGGCACGTCCTTGCCGTTGTGCGTGACGCGTAGTCCCGGGGGCGCGCCGCCGCTCAGGGCGATCTTGATGCGCGGCAGGCGCGGCTCGATCTTCGCGAGCCCCTTGCGCGCCACGTCGTCGAGCGCGCGCTTACGCTCCTCCCCTTGCGTCTCGCGGTTGAGCACGAGCGCGCGCTGGTAGGCCGACCACGCGAGCGCGAGTTTTCCTTCGTGCTCGTAACATCGCGCCATGTTGAGCAGCGTGCTCGCGGCCGGGTAGAGGATCATGCTCGCCTCGAACTTGGCGCAGCCCTCCTTCCAGTTGCCGCGATCGAGCAGATCCCGGCCCGCCTGAAAAAGCGCGGCCGCCGCGGGATCGGGGACCGACGCGCTCTGCGCCTCTGCGGCCCTCACCGGCGCGAGGACGAGCGGCACCACGAGACACGTGGCGAGCACGGATCCGACGCGCGCACGCAGCACGCCCGCCGAGCGGGTGTTCCGCGGGGAGCGAGCGACGTCTGGGCACGAAAGCGCGAGGGGTCCGCGTGGCTCAGAGCTCACGGAGCGGATCATACCCGGTTTGCTTCTTCGTCGTGCCTGCCTTGGACGTGGAGTTCGTCTTCGTGGTCGGCGTCGGGCTCACCGATTTGCCGGTGGTCGCGGCTGCCGGCGTGATGACGCTCGCCGACGAGGGCGCAGGCGACGTGGTCGTCGCCGCGGGAGGCGCCTCCGCCGTCGCGGCGCTCGAAGGTGCGCGGGCCTCGGGCATCACCGCGGCGACGGTGGGCGCGACGGTCGGGGCGACGCCACCCGCGGCCGTCGCGTTCCCCGGTGGCGAGAGGCGCAGGACGATCGCCGCGACGCCGATGCCCACGACGAACGCGACGAGCAGCACGGCCCCGATCGCCTTGCGGTTCGACTTCTTCGCGGGCGGCGCGGCCGGGCTCGCGATCGCCGCCTTGGAGTACGGTCCGTAGGGCGCAGCGCCCGGCGGGCGGAGCGCGGGCGCAGGCGGGAGCGGAGGCACCGGCGCGGGCATGCCGGGGCTCGACGAAGGCGTGCCCGGCACGGGCGGACGATAGAGCCCACCCGCGAGCTTGCGGGTCCCCGTCGCCGTGAGATCCCAGTCGCCGGTCGACGTCATCGGCCGCGCGTCGAGCGGCACGCCGAGCACCTGCGCGAGGGCGAGCACGAGGTCCGAGGCCTTCGTGTAGCGCCCTTCCGGCTTCGGCCACGTCGCGCGGACGAACCACGCATCGAAGGCCTGCGGCAGCTCGACGCCGTAGCGGCGCGCGCGCACCGAGGCCGGCTCCTTCGCGCCCTCCACGATGTGCAGAAGCAGCGTGTAGAGCGACTCGAGCTTGCGGCTCTCCTCGAGCCAGTACGGCTCGCCGACGAGCAGCGCGTAGGCGATGTGGGCGAGCGCGTAGAGGTCGGCGCGATGATCGATCGTGCCCTCGCCGAGGATCTGCTCGGGCGACATGTACGGCGGCGTGCCGAGGTTGATCGTCTGCTGCTTCATGCCGCCGTGCTGCCCGGAGGCGAGCACCTTGGCGATGCCGAAATCGAGCAGCTTGATGCGGGGCGTGCCGTCGTCGCGGTACGTGATGAAGATGTTCTCGGGCTTGAGATCGCGGTGCACGATGCCCGCGGCGTGCGTCTTGTCGAGGGCGCGCGCGGCCTGCGAGAGCACGAGGACGATCTCGGGCGGCGAGAGTTTTCCCCGGTCGCCGAGCACGTTCGCGAGGTCGTCTCCGCGCAAAAGCTCCATCACGAGGAAGGGCGCGCCGGTCTCGGCATCGACGTCGGCGTCGAACGTCTCGACGATGTGCTCGCTGACGATGTCGGCGGTGACCGTGGCTTCGAGCTTGAAGCGCTCGCGCATCTCGGGGCTGCCGACGAGGCCGGGCAGCATCACCTTGAGGGCGCGACGGCGGAGCGTCTTCTGGTCGATGACCTCGTAGACCGCGCCCATGGCGCCCGTGCTGACGCAACGCACGACCTCGTAATGGCCGTGGAAGATCTTGCCGGGGGCGAGCAGCCCCGCATCCGGTTCCGCCAAGGGATCTTCCTTCTAAGCGTGCGGTGTTCCGCTTTCAATAGCCGCGCCGCGCCGCCCGGCTCGTCTCGCGCGAGGCCGCCCGGCAGGCCGGAAACGGGCACACTCGGCCGAGCCTTTTCCGCAGCCCTTACAAATATTTACGACTATGCCGTGGGCACCGACACAAGGATGCGGCCGGATCCGTGGCGCTCGCAGCGGGGCCGCGCTAGACCCGCCGCCTGCCGAGGAAGTGATGCTCGACGACAAACTCCGCGAATGCCTGACCTTCGACGACGTACTTCTGGTCCCGGCCTATAGCGAAGTGCTGCCGAACCAGGTGGATGTACGGGCGCGCTTCAGCCGCCGCATCCCGCTCAACATCCCGCTCGTCAGCGCGGCGATGGACTCGGTCACCGAAGGACGCACCGCCATCGCCATGGCGCGCGCCGGCGGCCTCGGCATCATCCACAAGAACCTCACGGTCGCGCAGCAGGCGCGCGAGGTCGAGCGCGTCAAGCGCGCCGAGAGCGGCATGATCACCTCGCCCGTGACCGTGCGCCCCGACGAGTCGCTGCGCGACGCGCTCGGCGTGATGAACGAGCACGACATCAGCGGCGTGCCCGTCGTCGAGGGCGGCAAGCCCGTCGGCATCCTGACGGCGCGCGACATCCGCTTCGAAAAGAACCTCGATCAACCCGTCAGCGCGCTCATGACCCGCGAGCTCGTGACGGTGCCGCCCGGCGTCTCGAACGACCGCGCGAAGGAGCTGCTCCACGCGCATCGCATCGAAAAACTGCTCGTCGTGGAGAACGGCAAGCTGATCGGTCTCATCACGATCAAGGACCTCCTGCAGGCCGATCGAAACCCCGACGCGTTGAAGGACGAAGCCGGCCGCCTGCGCGTCGGCGCCGCGCTCGGCCCGGGGCCGGACTCGGACGAACGCGCGGAGGCGCTCGCGGCGGCGAACGTCGACGTGCTCGTCGTGGACACGGCGCACGGGCACTCGCGCGGCGTGCTCGAGACCGTGAAGCGCGTGAAGAACCGCTTCCCGCACATCGACGTGGTCGGCGGAAACGTGGCCACGCCCGAGGCGGTCGAGGCGCTCGTCGACGCGGGCGCGGACGCGGTGAAGGTCGGCATCGGGCCGGGCAGCATCTGCACGACGCGTATCGTCGCGGGCGTCGGCGTCCCGCAGATCACGGCGGTTTCCGACTGCGCGCGCGTGGCCGATCGGCACGGCATCCCGATCATCGCCGACGGCGGCATCAAGTACTCGGGCGACGTGACGAAGGCGCTCGCCGCGGGCGCGTGGAGCGTGATGGTCGGCTCGCTCTTCGCGGGCACGGACGAGGCGCCCGGCGACCTCGTGCTCTACCAGGGCCGCAGCTACAAGGTGTATCGCGGCATGGGCTCGCTCGGCGCGATGCGGAAGGGCTCGAAGGATCGCTACGGGCAGGGCGGCGCGGCCGACGAAAAACTCGTGCCCGAGGGCATCGAGGGCCGCGTGCCGTACCGCGGCTCGCTTCACTCGATCCTGTACCAGCTCGTCGGCGGCCTGCGCTCGGGCATGGGCTACACGGGCTGCGCGACGGTGGCCGAGCTCCGGCAGAAGGCGCGCTTCGTGCGGATCACGTCGCAAGGGCTTCGCGAGAGCCACGTGCACGACGTGATCATCACGGAAGAGGCGCCGAACTACCGCACGTGACGAGCGCTCGTCGGGGGCAGCGGCTTGTCGCGGCCCTCGGTGAGATCGAAGCGGTAGAGAAGGCCCACGCGAAAGAGGAGCGCGTTCGTCGTACCGGCGCCGGGCGCGCAGCCTTCGATGATCTCGCTCGAGAGGCGGTAGGCGTCGATCGATCCTTCGCCGGTGAACGAGACGGTTTTTCCGACCGGCACCTCGACGCCCGCGGAGGCGCGCAGGGCGAGGTTCAGGCTGTCCGTCGCCGAGCAGGAGAACGGCAGTCCGCCGCGAAGGCCGCCATCGAGGAGGAAGACGCCATCGGCATGCGCGCCTTGCCACACGGCGCCGATGCCCACGCCGAAGAACGGCAGGATGGGCTCGAGCCCCGAGAACCGCATGCGGACCGAGGCCCACAAGGTGTCGGTCGAGCGCGTGATGCGCACGGCGCCGAAGGGAACGACGCCGCTGTCCTCGCGGCCGAGGCCCACGTGCTCGTACGTGAGCCCGATCGACAGGGGGTGCATGAGGTAGGCGAGCCCGAAGCCGAACGTCCCCGCGCCGCGCTGCGTGACCGGGAAGAGGGGCGCGTCGCCGAAGCGAACGCCGCCGCCGATGGAGGCCGAGAGGTCGACCCCGGTCTGTCGCGGCTTCTTCGGCTGGGCCGGCTGGGCGGTCTGGGCGGCCGCCTCCTCGGCTCCGAGGAGGGACACGAGGAGGGCGGCGAGGCCAAACGCACGGGCCTTTGGGGCCTTCAGGGCAAGCGGGAACATGCCCCGAGCCTTACGCTGGATATTTCTTCGTTGGCAAGGACGGACGATGCTTGACCAGCCGGCCGCCTTTTGCCATCTTCGCCCGCGGAGAGGTGACCGAGAGGCCGAAGGTGCCTGATTCGAAATCAGGTGTACCCTCACGGGTACCGCGGGTTCGAATCCCGCTCTCTCCGCACAGACCAGCGTAAACGTGACGCGCGCCGATGGCCCCAAGCTGCCGGCGCGTTGTCACGAGTGCGCTTGGAGAGGTGACCGAGTGGTCGAAGGTGCACGACTGGAAATCGTGTGTACGGCAACGTACCGCGGGTTCGAATCCCGCCCTCTCCGCCGAAGATGCTGAAGCAAAAAGGGTCTGCCATCGGGCAGACCCTTTTTCGTTTTGTCTACCAACCGTTGGACGTCAAAACGACTTCAGGTTCGACACGATCCGCTTCGAGATGACCACGCGCTGGATGTTCCCGGTGCCCTCGAAGATGTCGTAGACCTTGATGTCGCGGAACCACTTCTCGAGCAGCGCGTGCTCGTTCGAGAGCGTCCCGTGCGCGCCGCAGATCTCGATCGCGTCGATGCACGCGAGCGTCGCCGCCTGCCCCGCCGCGGCCTTCGACATGCTCGCTTCCTTCGCGTTCGGGATGTTCATGTCCGCGAGGTACGTCGCGCGATGCACGAGCAAGCGCGCCGCCTCGAGCCGCCGCCCGATGCGCGCGAGCATCGAAGCGATCGCCGCGTACCTCGGGATCGGCCGCGAGAGCACGTAGTTCTGCTTCACGAAGTCGCGCGCGTACTCGTACGCCGCGCGCCCGATGCCCACGGCCATCGCCGCCACGAGCGGCCGCGTGTTGTCGAAGGTCTTCATCGCCGTCATGAAGCCTTCCTTCGATCGATACGCCTCCTCGCCGCCGAGCAGGTTCTCCTCCGGCACGCGACAGTCCTCGAGCACGAGCTCCGCCGTCTCGTTCGCGCGAAGCCCCATCTTGTCCTCGATCTTGCCGACCTCGAACCCGGGCGTCCCCTTCTCCACGACGAACGCGCGATGCCCCGCGCGCCCGAGCGACGGATCCACGGTCGCGAAGATGACGGTCCACACCGCGCGACCGCCGTTCGTGATGTAGCACTTGCGCCCGTTCAGCACCCAGTGCGCGCCGTCCTTGCGACAGCTCGTGCGGATGCCCGCCACGTCGCTGCCCGCGCCCGGCTCCGTCAGACCGTACGCGCCCCACTTGAGCGGGCCCGTGTCCATGTCGCGGAACATCCCGAGGAAGCGCTTCTTCTGCTCCGGCGTCCCCGTCGCGCGCACCGGCGGCGCGCCGAGCCCCGGACCCGGCATGCTGAGCGGGATCGCCGCGTCCGCCCACGCGAGCTCCTCCGCTGCGATCACCGCCGTCCGGTTCGACTCCGAGGGCTTGCTCGGATCACGCTCCTTGCGCGGCACGCCCTCCTGGAACTCCGCGATGTCGTCCGAGCGGAAGCCCCTCGACATCATCATGAAGTTGCGCAGGAACGACTCCGGCACCTCCTTGTTGCGATCCATGTCGAGGCTCATCGGCCGGATCACGTGACGTCCGAGCGAGTGGAGCGCCTCTTTCAGCTCCTGTTGCTTCTTGCTCAAAGCAAATTCGATCATCGTCGGCTCCTCGTTCGGTCCGTCAGGTGAAGATCGCCTGCGTGTCGGGGGTGGGCAGCACGAGCGCGGGGTCGAGCTTCTGCCCGAGCTCGATCGCGCTCGCGAGCTGATCGAGCTCGGCGGCCGTCGGCGCGGCGAGCATGAGCTGCTTCGCGTCGCGCATCAGCTTCTCGGCCACGAGGTCGCGGATGAAGCCCGAGCCGCCGAAGAGCTGCACGCAGTCGTCGGCCGTGCGCATCGTCGCCTCGAACGCGTGCGCCGCCGCGCGCGCCGACGCGAGCAGCGCCTCCCGCTCGGGCAGAGCCGCGTCCCACGCCGCCGCCGCTTTCCACACGAGCCAGCGCGACGTCTCCACGTCCATCGCCCGATCCGCGAGCGTGAACGCGACGGCCTGGAAGTGACCGATCGGCTTTCCGAACGCGACGCGCGTGTCGCAGTGCTCGCGCGCGAGCTCGAACGCGAAGCGCGCGAGCCCCACCGCCCGCGCGGCCACGACGAGCGCGTGCTTCACGAAGAAGCGCAGCGCCGCGCGGGTAAAACCATCCTCGCTTCCATCGCCGTGCAGCCGATCCGCCTCACGCACGACCGCACCCTCCAGCACGACCTCGCCGAAGCTCGCCGCGTCGAGCCCGAGCGTCTTGTGCCGCTCCCCCACGCGGAGCCCCGGATTGTCCCGCCGCACCACGAACGCGCCGATCCCGCCCCACCCGCGCTCCGGCTCCACCTGCGCGAACACGAGGAACCGATCCGCGAGCGCCGCGTTCCCGACGAACGCCTTCTTCCCCGTGATCCGATACCCCTCGTCGATCCGCTCGGCCTTCGTCGTGAACCCTTCGTGCGTGCGACACGGCGCGGGCTCGCTCCAGGCGACCGCGCCGAACCGGTCCCAGCCGCCCTCGTCGGCGAAGCCGGCGAGCAGCTCCGCGGCGCGCTCCGGCCCGCCGAGCTCGATCACCGCGCGCCCGAACGCGCCGGGCCCTGCGAGGCCGAACGCTGCGGCTGCGTCGGCGGCGCCGAGCTCCTCCTCGATCAGCACGGAGGTCACGAGCCCTTGGCCCTGCCCTCCGGCGGCCTCGGGAGCCGTGACGAGCCCGAGGCCCATCTCGTGAGCCGTGCGCCGGATGTCCTCGGGCACGCCGCGCGCGTGCTCGAGCTCTCGCGTCCGGGACAGAAGCGTGGTTTTCGCGAATTCCGCCACGGCTTGCTGCATGAGCCGCTGGTCTTCGGTCGGTTCGAAGGCAATCATGGGTCCGAGCAAGGTCGGCCAAGGGTGACCCTGCCGTCAACGCGGCGGGTTTTACGCACTCGGCGGTGGGGTAGACGGGTAGTCGACGGGTGGATCACGAACGATCCGATGCGGTTTTGCCCTCGTCGATCCTTGACAGACCGTCACCCCGCCTGTAGAAGTTGCGCCCCTTTCAGCTAGCCGGTGTCCCTCGGAGTCCGAGCGATGAATCCAGTCCCCAAGTCGTACAGCGCGAAGCCTGCAGAGGCGCACGCAGATCGTAAGTGGTGGGTGATCGATGCGGAGGGCAAGCCCCTCGGCCGCCTCGCCTCGCAAGTCGCGACCATCCTGCGCGGCAAGAACAAGCCCACGTTCACGCCCCACGTCGACACGGGGGATTTCGTGATCATCGTGAACGCCCAGAAGGTGGCGCTCACGGGACGCAAGCTGGAGCAGAAGCAGTACGTCCGGCACAGCGGTGAGCCGGGTGGTTTCCGCACCGAGGCGTACGGCCACCTGCTCGAGCGCAAGCCTGAGCTGCCGATCGTGAAGGCGGTCAAGGGCATGCTCCCGAAGAACGTCCTCGGCCGTGAGCTCATCACGAAGCTCAAGGTGTACGCCGGACCGGATCATCCCCATGCTGCGCAGAAGCCGCAGCCCCTTGCGTGAACTGAGGCCGATCCATGCCCGAGAACAATCGCATCTACGCTACCGGTAAGCGCAAGACGGCCGTCGCGCGCGTGTGGATCTCGCCGGGCTCCGGCAAGATCTCGGTGAATGCTCGCGGCGCGAACGACTACTTCGTGCGCGAGACCAACCAGATGATCATGCGCCAGTCGCTCGAGCTCCTCGAGCTCGTCGATCAGTACGACGTGCAGGCCACCGTGTCCGGCGGCGGACACAGCGCCCAGGCCGAGGCGATGCGCCACGGCATCGCGCGCGCCCTCTGCCTCGCCGATCCGGAGCGCCGCGCCTCGCTGAAGCGCGCCGGCTTCCTGACGCGCGACGCGCGGAAGAAGGAGCGCAAGAAGTACGGTCAGCCGGGCGCCCGCAAGCGCTTCCAGTACTCGAAGCGCTGATCGCTCTTCGCTCGGTCCCCAGAACCCCCTCTCCGCAAGGACAGGGGGTTTTGGCGTTTTGTCCGCTCGACGTACGCCGGTTCGGGCGCGCTCAGTCCAGCTTCACGAGCTCGGCGCGCTGCACGGAGAGCCAGTCCCGCGCGATCACCTCGTCCGCGAAGAAACGCACGTTGAGCTCGCTGCGCGTGAGCAAGCGTGCCGCGCGCATGGTCAGGTCCACGAGCATCTGCGTGTAGCGGCTGCCGCCCGCGATCGCGATCGCGCGGTTCTTCGTGCCGGTCCCAGGCTCGGTGCTCGCCTTGCGCGCGTCCATGGTCGAGCTCACCAGGCCCGAGATGTCGACGAGCGCGAGCAAGTACGTCTTGCCCACGCTCCACTCGGCCTCCGCGCGGCGCAGCGCCCGGAGATGGTGCCCGTCGACGACCCCGCCGAGGCGATAGATCACGAGGTCGGGCTCCTCCACCTCGAGCACGCAGTCGCCCGCCCGTGCGATCTGCACGGACTTCCGGAACTCGTTGCGGCTCAAAGGATCTCCCGGCCGCTCAATGCGCCTCGGACTCCTCTCCCGGATCGTCGGGAGGCGCGTCGGGCGCAGGCGCTGCCGGAGGCTTCTTGCCGGGACCCGCGATCGGCGTCGCCGACGACGGCCCCATGGGCAGGCCGTTCAAGAGCGGCGCGGGGATCGGAATCCCGCCGCCTTCATCATCGTCGTCGCCCGTCTCCTCGACGAAGCCCGGCGCCGTGGCTGCGGCCGGCTCCCCCGCCGGCTGCGACGGCGGCGCGCCCGGCGTGGCAGGCGCGGCGGCGCTCCCCGCGGGCGACGGCGGCGCGCCCGGCGC
>NZ_JARZHG010000026.1 GCF_029946505.1 Polyangium sp. y55x31 | reverse complement strand
GGGCGCGGCTGCGCCTCCGCCCGCGCCGCCGCCGCCCGCGGGATACGGCTACGGCTATCCACAAGGGTATGGCCCGCCTCCGCCCGGATACATTCCGCCGCAAGGTGGCGAGTACGGACAGCCTCCGCCCGGATACGGCCCGCCGCCGCAGCAAGGATACCCGTACGGATATCCGTACTACGGCCCGTACTACGGCGAGCCGCAGCCGCCGCCTCCGCGCTACGAGCGCAAAAACACGACGATGATGGTCGGCGGCATCCTGGCCACGACCGCGGGCATCGTCGGCGTGCTCGCCGGCTCGGCGATCGCGAGCACCGCGGCGAACCAGATCCCGATCTACTGCGACTCGCAGTTCGGCCCCACGATCTGCGAGACGCGCACCGACGAGACGCAACTAGCCGTGGGCTACGGCATCCTGATCACCGGCGTCGTGGCGCTCGGCGTGGGCGTGCCGCTGTGGGTGATCGGCAGCAAGCGCGTGCCCGTGAAGAGCGACGAGACGACGCCCACGACGACGCCGGCCGCGCCGCAGACGAGCTTGCGCTTGCTCGTCGGCCCCACGTCCGCGGGGCTTCACGTCACGTTCTGATCACGTCGCGCCCGCGACATCAGTTGCAGTTGCCGCTCCCATCACACATGCCGGGCAAGCCGCCCGCGGTCGTGCACATGGTGCCCTGCGCAGCCGGGCCTGTCGTCGGCGTGCCGCTCGAGCACACGGGTTTCGTGCAGTCCCCCGGGGTCGGATCGGTCGGCGCGTCCAGGTCGTCGGGCTGATCCAGCGTGCCACCCATGCCGTCGCACACGGTGGTGCGGCAATCGCCCGACACCTGCGTCTCCGTGACGACGTCCGGGCCTGGCAAGGGCATCTGCACGCACGCGCCCGCCAAGCAGGAGCTCGGCTTGCACGTCGTGGATCCGCCGCACGTGGTGCCGTCGGGCTGCGGCGTGTGGACGACGGTGACGCTCTCGCCGCACGACTCGACGTCGCAGTCGTTGTCGTCGGGCAAGGGCACGTCGAGCGGCGCGGGCGCGAGAACGATGTCGCCGTTCATGTCGCAAACGGCGCGCGAACAGTCGGTGAGATCGACGTTGGAGATCTGTTTGTCGACGTCGATCTCGAGGCCACACGCGTTCATCATGCCCACGAGGTTGCAGACGACCTTGTGACAGAGGCCGCCCTGGGGGCACTCTCCCGCGTTGGTGCAGCCGACGCACAGACCGGCAGAGCAGACGATCTGGCTGTTCGTTCCGCACGGCGCGTTCTCCATCGCAGGATCCGGCGCGTGGCTCGGCATGCCTCCGGTGCACGTGTCGAGCGTGCACGGGTTGTAGTCGTTCGGTTTGTCCGTGTCGTCGACGATCTCCTCGATCGCGCCGTCGGCCGTGCACTGCTTGCGTTTGCAGTCGCCGGGGACGAGGCCGTCGAGGACGAGTTTGCCCGCGGGCGCCTGGGTCTCGACACACGCTCCGCCGACACACGCAGCGATCTTGCAAGGGTCACTCGCGCCGCACTGCGCATCACTCGTGCACGCGGGCTCCGAGCCGCCGCCCGACGACGACGCGGCGTTCCCCTCGCCTCCACCGCCGCACGCAGCCACGAACAGGAAGCCAGCCAGACCGAGTCCGAACAGGGGATCGAAGCGAAGCATGAAGCGATCGTCTCCGCGCGTGGCGATCGCTGTCAACTCGTGCCGCTCAGGGCGACGTTTGCGCGAGGCAGGCGAGGACATACGGGCCGCACGAGGTCTCGACACACGCGTCACACGCCGCCACGTCCGTCGCGGTGTTGCCGCATGCAGGCGTGAGCGAGCAGCTCGGGTAACACACGCTCGTCTCGCTGCATCGGCAGTCGTCGAGCAGGGCGTGGACGTCGACGGAGCTCGGGCATATCGGGACATCGACGGGCTTCGCCACGTTCGCGCCCGCGAGGTTCGCGCACGGGACGCATGATCCGCCGCCTGCGCCGCCCATGCCACCCGCGCCGCCCGATCCCCCGGCGCCGCCCTGTCCGGCGCAGCCCTTCGCGGTCGGCTTCGTGTCGCAGAGCGTGGCCCAGTCGGTCGAGTGGAAGAGATCACTGCCGCAGGCGATCGACGCGAGCGCGAGGCACGACGGCAAGAGGCAAGCAAGACGGGGAAAGCTCGAACGAGCGTGCATCGCGAAGATGAGCATCCGTGATCCAGGGGCAGATCGACAAGGCCCAAGATGGGCGCTTCACGCGTCGAACGCGTCGCGCAAGCGCTCGCCTTCGAGCCCGGCGAGGAACGGCGTACGCTCGCACGTAGCCTCGATCCACCGCGCCTCGCTCTCGCCGATCCAGCCGCGCCCCGCGAGCCTGCAGAGCCGATCCACGCGGCTCGCATGCGCGCGGACGCGTGCTGCCGCGTACGTCGCCATCTCGCCGCGCCGGATCATGAAGCCCCAGTCGCTCGCTTCGAGCAACACGAGCTCGCGAATCGCTTGATCCAGCGCGCGCCCTGCGAGCCCGTCCGCCCCGCGCCGTGTCCGCACGAGCCCCTGCACGGTCTGCTCTGCGTGGCGCACGTGCCGCACGAGGTGCGCGGGCGACATGCCCTCCGTGCGATCGGGATCGAGCGCGCGCCCGAGCCAAGCCTCGCCGAAGCCGCCTTCGCCCCAGGACGAGGTCGAGGGCTCGGCGACCGTGAGCGAAGGCTCGGCCGCGAGGTAAGCGCCGAGCGTCACGGGCGCGATCTCGCCTGCGAGCTCCGCGTGATGCAGGGCGCGCAGCGCGTGTTCGAGGAAGATCGGGCCTTCGAACCACCAGTGGCCGAAGAGCTCGGCGTCGTACGGCGCGACCACGACGGGGCGTGGTACTCGGCCTTGCGCGGCCCGCAGCGTAGACGCCCGCTCAGCCACGAAATGCGCGGCGTCCGCGCGCGCGCGGGCCTCGGCCGCCGCGGGATCCCAGAGCTCCTTGCGCGGCCCAGGACCCGTGATGCGGTGGTACTTGAGGCCCGTCATGAGGCGCGTGCCGTCCGGGCCGATCTCTCCCGCGAGCGCGGATTCCGGCAGATCGAAGCCGATGTCGCGGTAGAAATCGCGATAGTCCGGATGCCCCGGATAACCCACCTCGCGTGACCAGACCTCTCGCGAGGCTCGCGGATCACGGCCGAAAAACGCGACGCCCGCGGGGGAGAGGATCGGCGCGAGCACGCCCCGCGGAGGCCGCGGCAAGGCGAGCTCGAGGCCGTGCGCGTCGAGCACCGTGTACCCCACGCCTGCTGCCGAAAGCTCCGGCAAGAGCGAGGGATCGTACCCGCACTCGGGGAGCCACAGCCCGCGCGGCTTTCGCCCCACGAGGGCCTCGAACGCGCGCAGGCCGAGTTTTACCTGCGCGCGCGCAGACGAACGCGTGAGCGCCGGCAAATACGCGTGCGTGACGCTCGTCGTCAGGAGCTCGATCGAGCCGCGCTCCTCATGGCTTGCGAGAGCGCCGAGCACGTCGCCGCCGATGCGCTCCCACGCCGCGCGCGTGGCCTCGAGCCGCGCCCGGTAAAAGGCCACGATCGGGCGCAGCGCCGCATCCCCGCTCGTCCTCCGCTCTTCCTGCGCCGCGAGCTTTTCGAGCCGATCCATGTGCAGGACGAAGCGCTTTCGAAGCAGCGGATCGGCGAGCATCGCCGCGAGCGTCGGCGACACCGACACCGTGATCCGCGCGGCGATCCCGTCCGCTTCGAGCCGCGCGAGCACGTCGAGCAGCGGCAGGTACGATTCCCAGAGCGCCTCGTGCAGCCATCGCTCTTCGAGCGGGCGCGCGTGTTCCGGGTGCCGCACCCAGGGCAGGTGCGCGTGCAGGACGATCGCGACGTATCCAAGCATCGGCCGCAGGATAAGCGAGCGCCCTCAGGCGCGGAGGAGCTCCTGTCCGAGATCCAGACCGACACGCGTCGCTTCCGCCGTGTTCGGCCACGCGACGCGACGTTCGCCCATCCGCGGGCGCGTCCCATCCGCCTCGGCGATCATCGCCCGGATCCAGAGCCCCTCGTCCGTACGCACCGCGTGCGCCGCCACGGGCGTGCGGCAGTCGGCTCCGAGCGCGACCATCACGCCACGCTCGGCCGCCACGCGCACGCTCGTCTCGGGATCGTCGAGCGGCGCGAGTGCGCGGAGTGTCTCCACATCGGCCTCGCGGCACTCGATGCCGAGCGCGCCTTGCCCGATCGCAGGAAGCATCACGGCGGGATCGAGGATCTCGGTCGCGCGTCGTTCGAGCCCGAGACGCCGAAGCCCCGCGAGCGCGAGCACGATTGCATCCACGTGCCCCTCGTCGAGCTTGCGCAGGCGCGTGTCCACGTTCCCGCGCAGCGGCACGATCACGAGGTCCGGCCGCGAAAGCCCGATCGCCGCAGCCCGCCGCAGGCTCGACGTCCCCACGCGCGCGCCCGCAGGCAGCTCCGCGAGCGTCGCGCCCGTCCGCGTGATGAAGACGTCGCGCGGATCCTCGCGCCGCGGGACACAAGAGATCACGAGCCCATCGGGGATCACGGCGGGCACGTCCTTGTACGAGTGCACCGCGAAGTGAGCGCGACCGTCGAGCAGCGCCTCTTCGAGCTCCTTCACGAAGAGCCCCTTGCCGCCGACCTCCTGGAGCGGCCGATCGGTGATCTTGTCGCCCGACGTGACGATCTCAAGCTCGGAGACCTCGAGGCCGGGCGAGGCCGCGACGAGGGCGCGCGCGAAGGCGCGGGACTGGGCGAGGGCGAGGGCGGAGCGTCGAGTGGCGAGTGTCAGGCGAGTCATCCGAGATCCTTTGCGCCCGCGATCCCGCGCGGGGAGGGTGATGCGCGCGACGCCGTCGACGGCGAGCCCGCAGACGAAGCCTGCGCAGGCGCGTGCGCCTTGCCGTTCGTGCCTGCGGCCGTCAGCGTGATCGCTCCGTCGATCGCGCTGCCATCGCCATCCAGGGAGATCGCCGAGATCGCCGACAGGTCGAAGAGATCGTGCACGGCCTCGACGTACCCCTCGGCGCGCGCGTCGCCCGCGAGCTCCTTGAGGCGCGTCACCGGCGCATGAAGCAGCTTGTTCGTCGCGGCGTCGACCATGACGAGCAGCGCCTCTTTCTCCGCGGCGCCGAGGTGCTTGAGGCGCCCGGAAAAACTTCGCTCGAGCTCGGCGAGCAGCACCGCGCGTGTCCGGTTGAAGAGCCCCACGATCGTCGGCGTGAGCTCACGTTCGAGCGTCCAGTGCTCGAACGCGCGCGCCTCCTCCTCGACGATCGCCTCGGCGCGCGCCGCCTCCGCGGCCCGGCCTTCGAGCGACTGCGCCACGATCTGCGAGAGGTCGTCGACGTCGTAGAGGTAGACGCCGTCGATGTCGTTCACGGCAGGCTCCACGTCGCGCGGGACGGCGATGTCGATCAAGAACAAGCTCTTGCCGCGCCGCACCTTCCGCACGCGCTTGACGAGGTTCACCGTGATCACGGGCGTCGGGCTCGATGTCGAGGCGATCGCGATGTCCACCTCGCCGAGCGTCCGTTCGAGATCCGTCATCGGGCGCGGCTCACCACACACGTCGGCCGCGAGCGCCTTCGCCCGCGCCGGGCTCCGGTTCAACACGATGATCTTCGCGCCTGCCTTCGCGAGCAGCTTCGCCGCGGCCTCGGCCATCTCACCCGCGCCCACGAGCGCGGCCTTGCGCCCCGCGAGATCCCCGAAGATCTCCTGCGCGAGATCCACGGCCACGCTCGACACCGACACCTGACCTTCGCCGATGGCCGTTTCGCTCCGCGCGCGTTTGCCAACGCGAACCGCTCGGAGCATCGCCTTGCCGAGCGTCTGTCCAAGTGCCTTGTTCTCCCGCGCGAGCTCGATCGCGTCCTTCAGTTGCCCGAGGATCTGCGGCTCGCCCACGACGAGCGAGTCGAGCGACGAGGCCACGCGGAAGAGGTGTCGCACGGCATCGACGCCCTCCTTGCGCCCGAGGTGCATCGCGATCGCGTCGCCGCCGATCGCCGCGAGCGCGGAGATGGTCTCGCGGCTCGCCGCTTCGAGAGAACCTCCGCGCGGCGGCGCGGCGTACACCTCGACGCGGTTGCACGTGGAGAGCACCACGGCCTCGCCGATCGCCGGATCCGCGAGGAGCCGCTCGTAGAGCGCAGGCAGCGCATCACGCTGCACCGCGAGCCGCTCGCGCACCGCGATCGGCGCTGTCTTGTGGGAGAGGCCAACGACGACGATCACGCTCGCCCTAGCCTCCGACCCTCGGCGAGCCGAGCTCGACCACGGGCCGCACGAGGTAGACCACGAGCACCGCGGCCACGCAGCAGAACCCTGCGATCGTCCCGTACGCCGCCCGCCGCCCGCGCCACCCTGCGGCGGCGCGCAGGATGAGCACGGCCGCGATCACGAGCCACGTCGCATACCCCAGCACGGCCCGGAGGATCGCCTCCACGGTGCCGTTCTCCAGGTTCTTCGCCCAGATCGTCCCCGTGAGCACGCCGAGCGTGAGCAGCGGGAAGCCGGCGACGAGGAAGCGGTGCACGGCCTGATCGAGGACCTCGAGCGGAGGCAGGTTGCCGATCCGCAGGCGATCCGTGCGCTTCTTCTTCAGGCGCTTCTCCTGGACGAGGTAGAGCATCGCCGCGCCGCCCGCGAGCAGGAACAGCGCCGTCCCCGCGAGGTTCGCGAGCACGTGCACCGCGAGGAACGCGGGGCTTATCGTGTGCGCGGGCACCGGCTGGCCGAGGAAATACGTCCCGAGCACGAAGACGAGCCCGAGCGGCGCGAGCAAGACCCCGATCGCGTCGATCCGGAAGCGGCGCCGCGCCGGCAGGTACACGGCGATCGCCAGGATGGAGGCCATGGAGAGCGAGAAATGCACCGAGTTCACGGGGCACACGCGCGCGACGAGGCTGGCGAACGTCACGTACGCCAGGTGAAACGCCGCGGCCACGCCGAGGCTCGTCGCGGCCCACGACGAGCGTCGCGGCGGCGGCACGGAGCCGATCGACGCAGCGATCCGCGTCTCCTTGCGCGCGACGTCGAGGAAAAAGAGGGCGCTCGCGGCTCCGTAGAGCAACACGGCCACGAAGAACGTCCCCGTGGAGAGAGCGCGCGTCATGGCGGGAGAAGGTAGCGCGTCTTGGGTGCGGCGGCAGGCGCGATGCGCGTCCTTGGATCTCGAATGGTCAGAGCTTCGTGGCGAGGAAGGCCGCGAGCAGATCCTCGTCGGTCGTCAGGTTCCGCGTCTGCGACGGGGGCCCGCCGCGCTGGTGGTCCGCGAAGGTCCCGATCGGCGCGCCCACGAACCCCGGCACGACGTCGTACGCGTTGTCTCCGAGGATCATCGAGGTCTCCAGGATCTCCGCGCCGAGCTCGGCGAGGAACGCCTTGGACTTCACCTTGCCGAGCAGCTCGTGGCTGTCGGGCGAGCCGCTGACCTCGCTGAGGATGCGGATCGCCTCGATGATGCGGTATTTTCGCCCCTCGCTCTTGATCGTCAGCTCGTCGTTCTTGAGGTCGACCCTGTCCTCACCCAGCCACTCGTCGAGCGCGACCTGCGGGAAAAATACGCGATTCTTCATGGACGGCGCGCAGTCTACATGGTTCGGCCCTGCCGCAAAGTCAAAGCCGTTCCGAACGCCCGGGG
The DNA here is from genome assembly GCF_029946505.1 of Polyangium sp. y55x31. Lineage (GTDB taxonomy): Bacteria > Myxococcota_A > Polyangia > Polyangiales > Polyangiaceae > Polyangium. Next base: position 161,625 of record NZ_JARZHG010000026.1, on the reverse strand, counting down.
GTTCAGGCCGAGGCCGCGGGCGGAGGCTGGTTCGAATCGCTGGCGAGCAAGCTCGCGCGGAGGCGCCGGGGCAGGTGCCAGAGCGACTCGAGGATCCCCATCGTCACGTAGCAGCCGAGCAGCCACACGAGCACGAACGCCGGCTGCATCTTCAGAGAGACGGCCACGGACGAACCCACCATGAACGCGACGAGCAGAGCCGTCCGCGCGTTCAGCTTCACGTCCTTGAACGAGCGGAACCGGATCGTCGACACCATCAGCATCGACAAACCGATCGTGACGAACAGCATCATCACGGTGTACTCGGCGCGCCCGAGGATCCCGCCGGCCGCGTGGCTCGCCACGACGAGCGAGACGAGGATGCCCGCGGCGCCCGGGATGGGCAGGCCCACGATGTACTTCGAGGGCTTCGAAGGTTTGCCGTCGTCGCCGGTCGAGAGCACGTTGAACCGCGCGAGCCGGATCGCGCCGCACGCCGTGAACATGAACGACGCCACGAGCCCGAGCGTGCCGAGCCGGTGGAGCGTCCACTGGTAGAGCAGGAGCGACGGCGCCACGCCGAACGACACCACGTCGGCGAGCGAGTCGATCTGGAGACCAAACGCGCTCTGCGTCTTCGTCGCGCGCGCGACGCGGCCGTCGAGCGTGTCGAAGAACATCGCGAAGACGATGAGCAACGCGGCGCGGTAGAAGTCCGCCTCGCCTTGCGCCGTCGCCGAGGTCCGGATGCTGTCGAAGCCGCAGAAGATGCTCGTCAGCGTGATCATGTTCGGCAGCAAGAACAGCGTCTTCTTGAGCTCGAACTTCCGCAGCCGGATGCCCTTCCCCATCGTCCCTTTCCTCCAGCGCATGAGGTCGACGAGCGTAACGACGCAGCGCGCGATGACGCAAGCAAAGCCCGAGGATCGGACGCAGATCGTCCGATCCTCGGAAGCGCGTTACGCACCACACGCCCACGCGGGGATGGAAGTGGATACGGCGCTTCGCACCCCGATGACACGAGCGCCGATCGCTTGACGGAGAGCGTGGCCGCAGGATCGTCCGTGGGAGAACCAATCCGTTTGAGCAGCAACGACCTACGGACTCACGACGAGCGCTTTTTCTTCCGCGCTTTCGCGGGCGCGCTCTTCCGCTTGGCGGCCTTCTTCGGCGGAGGCGCCGCGGCTTCCTTCGTGGACTCGAGCGGCCCCATGTCCTGCAAGATGTCCTTGAGCAGCTTGCGGATCGTCCCGCGTCCGAGGTGGCGCGTCAGGTCCACGAGCTTCTGACGATCGCCTTGATCGGGGAACGTGAGGAGGTCGAGCACGTCGACCTCCAGCCGCTCCGCGAGGACCTTCAGCGTGTGGATCGTGGGCCTCGCGAGCCCTCGCTCCAGGTTCGACAGGTGTCCCTTCGAGCCGAGCTCGCTCTCGAAGGCGAGCTTCTCCATCGTGAGGCCCTGCTCCTCGCGGAGCTGCCTGATGCGGACACCAACTTGGAGAGCAAACGGATCGGGCTCGCGTCGTCGCGGCATGTGGGCACGGTACCCAAAGTCGCGCACGGACTGGTTTTCCTAGACAAACTTCCGCGCAGGGCCGAAACGCCGCCCCGTACGTCCCGATCCGACCGCGCTTTCCTGCGGCTTTCGGCGACAGGTGCGCGCCCGGAGAGCCACCTCGCGCATCCATTGGGAAAGCGCGAACGAGCCGGAGGACCCGTGGGCCTTCCGGCCAGGCAGGGATCGGGCAAGACGAGAAGTCGGTGGTTCGGGCGGACCGGTTCGGGGCTTTCCTGGGGAGGGCTCGGGGCCGACCGCTGCGTTCGAGGAGGGGGACGGATGTTGTCGGTCGATGTGGCGCACGGGGTGGATGCAGGGATGTTCGTCCGGGATTATCACCCGTCCGCGCGGGGCACCCCGCTCGTGTACCTGCACGGGCTCGCCGGACACGGGCTCGTGTTCGAGGCGGTCGCGCTGCACGCGCGGCTCGCCTCGCACAGGCACGTCGTGCCCGATCTTCCCGGGCACGGCCGGAGCATCCCGGCCCCGCGGCCCGCGCCGCTCACGGCGTTCGCCGATCACTTCGCCCGATGGCTCGCGAGTCGCTTCGGCGAGCGCGTCGGGCTCATCGGACACGGCCTCGGCGGGACGCTCGCCATGCTCATCGCCGAGCGCCACCCGGGCCTCGTCCGCGCCGTCGTGGACATCGACGGCCCGAAGACCATCGACGACTGCGCGAGCTTCCGTCCCGCCGCGGAGCTGACCCTCGCCGACCTCGGCGGACCGGGGATCAGCGCGCTGCGCGACGCGGTGAGGCGCGCCTCGCGGGGCACGACGACGGCCGAGGATCCGGGCCGCGTTCCCTGCGACGCGCGCCTGCTTCACGCGTGGGGACGTGAGCTCGTGACGCTCGCCGAGGAGGGCTCGCTCGCGTGGCGGCTCGCGCGTCTGTCCGTGCCGGCGCTCTTCGTCACGGGCAGCCGCGGCGCGGTCTCGCAACGATCGCTCTCGCGCCTCGCCGAGGCGCGTGTCGTCGTCGCCGAGATGCCCGACGCGGGCCCGTCGCCCTTCGTCGAGCGCCCGCACGAGTTCGCCGCGATCCTCGGCGACTTCCTGCGCTTCAAATCCTGAGACGAGAAAACCTCGGCGACGGATCACGCCCGGACGAGCACGATCTCGCGTCCGGCAGGCGTCTTCTCTTTCGCGGCGCCGAGCCGCTGCGAGACGGGCGAGACGCCCTTGCGCCGATCGAACACCACGAGCCAGCCGTTGTCGATGCCGAGCCGCGCGAGCGCCTCGTCGACCTGCACGAGCCCCTCGGGGATCGGATCCGGGTCGCGATCACGACGCACCTTCACCACGAGCGCGACCGCGGCCCCGCCCTGACGGATGCACACGTCCATGCGGCCGCGGCCGATCGCGTAGACCCGCTCGATGAGACCGCCGCTCTTCACGACGCGGTTCAAGAACGCCGTGAGCACGAGCGGCGAGAGCTCGCCGTAAGGCGCGCTGGAGAAGAGCGCGTCGCCGTGACGCCGCCAGAAATCGAGGAACGCTTCGAGCAGCCGGTCCGCGTCGAGCCGCCCATCGGGCCCGACCCACGCGGGCTGTCCGACCGGGAACACCGATCGCACCGCGCCCGGCAGGAGGCGCGCGACGAGCGCGTGGAAGATCGGGTTCGCCAGGGCGATGGTTCCATCGGGCAGGCGCTTCACGAGCCCGAGATCAAAGCCGACCCGCAAGTCCTCGGCCGCCGGCTCGCGTGGCGCTTCCGCGAGGATCTGCTCGAGCGCCGCCCGCAGTTTTGCGTCGCGCATGCGATCGCCGATCTCATCGAGCAGGCCGCCGCGCCGGTCGAGCAAGAGATCCTTCGCCCGCTCGATGTCCACCGCCGTCAGCGGGCCCTTGCGACCGTCCGAGCCCTCGATGATCCGCTGCGCGAGCGCGTTCACGAGGAACGGATGTCCCTGGGTGAGCTCGTGGACGCGATCGACCGCGCCGGGCAAGAGCTCGAGCCCCGTCCGCTCTTCGAGCCCTTGCAGCAACGTCTCCACGTCGCTGCGCGTAAAACCTTGCAGCGGCAGGAGTTCGGCATCGAGGCCGGTCGAGCTCGCGGGGCCGCGGGTGCTCGAAGGCGCCTGGCCTGCGTCGAGCTCGCGGGGCTCGCGGACCGAGGCGAAGCCGATCGACCAGGGGAAGGCGCGCGGGCGGCGCGGCTTGCCGGCGCGGATCTGCCGGACCAGCGAGATGCGCACCTCGCGCGAAAGGCTGTCGAGGCCGTCGAGGAGGATGACGAGCGGCCGCGGCGCCTCCTGGGAGAACGCCGAGAGCGCGGCGCCGATGCGGTTTCCCTGGGGCGCGTCGGGCCAGCGCGGGACCGAGACGTCGGCGGGCAGGTAGGCGGCGAGGTCGTAACGCCACGAGTCGAGCATCGCGAGCTCGGCCGTGTCGATGCTCGTCAGCGCGGCGCCGGGCTCGAGCGAGAGCACCGCGGCGACGTACTTGCCTTCACGGTTCAGCACGGAGGCGAGGTCGAGCAGCGCGGTCGTCTTCCCGGTCTGCCGGGGGGCGTGGAGGTTGAAGTAACTGCCCTGCTCGATGATTTCCCGGACGCCGGGGACACGGGACAGCGCGGGGACCGTGTGGTGGCGCGCCGGATCGTTCGGGCCAGCCGTGTTGAAGCGGCGGGACATGGCCGGAGGATCCCAGGGTGAGCATGGGGCGTCAAGCGAACCCCTTGGCGAGCACGGCTCACGCATGACGCGCTCGTGCGTCAAGGGTTCGCGTGTCGCCCGGCACCGTGATACGCCTGAACATCGAGCCCGGCCCGAGGCCCAGGTGGCTCCCGGTATGGTGCTCCGGTGACCACAGGCACCTCGCGTGTTCGACGTTTCCTCTCTGTGCTGGACCTCTCGTGAAGAGGTTGGCGAACGAATCCTCCCGTGGCTCGACCTGCCGGGCCGCGTGGGCGACAACGCGGCGCGCCTCGTGGCCTTCCTCGCGCCGCCGTCGCTCGCGGCCGCGCTGACGCGGATCGCGGCCGATCCCGAGCGTCGCTTTTGGCATCGCGTCCACGCGCTCCGCGCCCTCGCGCGGGCCTCGGCAGGTTTGTCCGACGAAACCCTCGCGCGCCTGCTCGATGAGCTCTTCACGGACGAACCCTCCGCGCCACTCGCGTGTGGCGCTCGCCTCCGCACGACCCCGCCGCTCGTCGAGATCGTCCCTTTCGCCCGGAGCGGCGCACGCCGGGCGGACCTGCTCGCGCGCCTCGATCGGGCGAGCCCGAAGGCGCGCGTGGCGGCGCTCGCGTCGATGGGCTCGCTCGCGGACAAACCTTGCTCGGAGCTCGAAGCCTGGCTCGTTTCGCGCTGGCTCGAGGACGTGGCGCAGCGGTCGCCCGACGAAGAGGACGTCTCGCTCTCGCTCTTGCTGGCCGGCGACTACCCGGAGGCGCTCGACGTGCTCGCGGCGCATCACCGCGCCCGTCCACGGGACGCCAATCTCTTCGATACGATCCTCTTCTTTCCCGAGCTCGCCGATCGCCTCGACGACGAGACACGCGCCGAAGCCGCCGCGGCCCTCTTGCTCCCGCGCCGCGACCTATTGCGTTTCTTCAAGCTCGCGGAGCTCCGAGAGGCCGCACGAAAGGCCCTCCTCGCCGTCCCCCTCCACGAGCTCGGCGACCTGTATCGTCATCGTGGAGCGATCGCCTTCCTGATCGAGGACGAGGAGGGCCCCGCGATTGCAGCCGACCTGCTCGCCCACGCGCGCCTCCACGAAATGGTACGCGCCGATCTCGGCCTCGTCCTCCATCGACGCCAGAGGCGCGTCGCCGCCGAGTATCTCGAACAGCACGGCGCCGCTCCGGAAAACCTCGACCTCGCCCGCGCGCTCCTCCGCGAGATCGCGAAAAACCCCGATACGCGTGACAGGCCCGCGCTCCTCGCCGCGCTGCATTTCCCGGACCCCGAGGCCCGCTACCTCGCCCTCGACGTACTCGACGCCGTCGGCGAGGATCGCCCCGCCTTCCGCGCCTCGCTCGAACGCCTCGCCGAAGACCCCGATCCTTTCGTGCGCCTACGCGTCACGGGCATGCTCGCGCGTCGCCGCCATGCGGGGCTCGTCCAAACACTCGTGGATACGGCCCGGTCCTCGGCCGAGGGAAAGCTGCGCGCCCAGGCCCTGATGCTCCTCGGAGGGCTCCCCGAGGCCCGGGACCATTTTGATCTTTTCGAGCGCGCGCTCCTCGAAGAGCACGCTACGGAGGAGCTCACGGGCCATACGCCGGCCGCCGAGCAAGCCGCGATCGCCCTCGGCTGCGTCTTCGGCCGCGAAGCCACCACGGTCCTCCTTCGTGGCCACCTGCTCGCCCCGAGCAACGCCGCGCTCGACGTCATCGAGGCCGCGCTCTCCGTGGCCCTCGCCGAATTGGAGGGCGCGCCGCTCACGCCCTCCGCGCGCCGCCAGGAAATCACCATCCGCGACGGTGGACGGTGCACCTCCTGGTCGCCCTTCCGCTCACTGCGATGATGCAGGGGACGGCGGCGCCGCATCTCGCTTGCGACACGGCCCCATTTCCTTGAGCACGTCGAGCGGCAGCGCCACGTCCAGCGTGAATCGCCCGTCCCGCGGCTTGATCGTCGCGTAATCGAGCAGCTCCCGCAGCCGGTCGTCGCCCTCGTCCTCGGCGCCGGCGCGCGCCAGGCTCAAGGCCGCGCCCATCGATTTCGCCAGATCCCTCACTTCCTCCGGGTTCGAACCATTCACGTCCGCCACGATGGCCACGTCCTCCGACGTGTCCACGTGCAGATCCACGCGGTCGATCGCGGCCCGGATCCTCGCGGCGATCTCGCCCTGCTCCGCCGGCAACATGTCCGCGAGCTCCTCGGGCGAGATCACCCCGAAAATGTCGCCGTACACCGACCATTCCGGGATCGTCTGCTCCCGCGACGGGCTCTTCGATTCGAGCCTCTCGATCGCCGCCTCGATCTCCTTCACGTTCGCCCCGGCGAGGACGATCTCGTCCCCCCACGTCGCGAACACCCCGCGGCCCGCCGCGTCCTCCCAGATCGCGCCTTTTTCGCCGAACGAGCGCTTCGGCCAGCCGCTCCTGTCGAACTTCGCCGCGCCCTCCGCGACCGACAGGATCGCCACCTTGCTCGACGACATCGCGATCCGATCGACGTCCTTCAAAAGGTCGATCCCGAACTGCTCCTTGAACATGTCCCGGCCGCGCCCGCGGCGCTGATTCTCGGCTTGCTCGTCCAGCATGCAATCGAGCCAGATCTGCCCGATCGGCGACTCCTTCAGCGCCGAGACCTCGAACACCACCGAGCTCTTGCCCTTCTCGGTCGGCAGCGCCACGAGCAGCGGATCCCGCTTCCGCTGGACGCCCTCCTCCTCCCCGGGCTTCGGCGCCGCGGGCGGCAAGGTCCTCCGTTTCCGGTTGCGCTCCTCTTCCCAGGGCTTCGGGAACCGCGGAAACTCGGCTTTGAGCACCCGCTCGGGCTTCTTGGGTTTGTCCCCCCGCGACATCAAGAACGCCGACAGCCCGAGGAGCGCGGCGAACGCGACGAGCCAGGCCACCCGTCTCATCCTCATCAGAAATCCTTCCGTTCGAAGAGATGAATGCCGAGCGAGAGCGCCGCGAGGCCGAAGACCACGAGCCCGAGGAGCAAGCTCGTCAGCGCGGCCGCATCCACGGGCTCGGAGCCCGCGATATCCGCGGCCGAACGCGCGAGCGACGAGACCCGCGGCAAAAACAGGGTGAGCCCTCGAAAGATCGAGCGCGAGATCCCCGGATCAAAAAACTCCGCGATCCGCTCCCGCTCCCCGGCCACGATCCCGAGCAGGACCAGAGCGCCCCCGGACGCCGCCGAGAGCGCCGCGCTGCGAGCCGCGATCGCGACCGTCAACATCGCCCCGTAAATGGCCGAAAACGTGACGCTGGCGAGCAATGCCGAGACGATGAGCCTTCCAGAATACACGCCCGTCTTCACGCCGAAGATCAAGACGAGCCCGCCCGCTCCATAAAGTGCCCCGAGCAGCGCGAGCGCGAGCACGCCGAGGAACGTACCCACGATGAGCTCGAACCGCCGCACCGGCAAGGAAAGGAGGTGCTCGATCCGCCCCGGCGCGAGCAGGCTCGGGCCGAAATCGGCGCACGCGACCACGCCGAAGAGCAGGCCCCCATAAAAAATCAGATACGACGACGCGATGAACACCGGCCGCAGGGCCACGTCGGCCGCGCGGATCTGCGTGTTCACCGATTTGCCGAAAAACCGCGTCGCCGCGAGCGCCCCGTCGACGACATCCATCCGCAAGGACAAACCGATCACCACGAGCCCCAGGGTGATCCCCAGACCGAGCGCGAGGAACCAGCGCCGCGACGCCGCCTCGCGCAGGAGATCTCTGGCCACGACAAACGATTTCACGCGTGTCCCCGCTCCCCTCCGTGGCCGAGCGCCTCCGCCAGCACATCCTCGAGATCCCGCACGTCGTGCGTGAGCCCCACGAGCCGCGCCCCGGTGCCCCGCGCTCGATCGAGCAGATCGTTCAACGCCGTAGGATCCGCCGCATCCACGACGAACACGCCCTCCCCCTCCGCCGGCCGAAAGCCGAGCGCCTGGAGCGCCGCGGCGTCGAGAGGCGGGGCAAACCGCACGCGATACCGCGTCTCGCTCCCGCAAAGCGCCTCGATCGGCCCTTCCCGGAGGAGCCGCCCGCCCGAGAGAATGCCGATCCGATCGCAGATGCGCTCCGTCTCCGAGAGCAGGTGCGAATTCAGAAACAGCGTCGCCCCCCGCGCCCGCTCCTCCGCGAGGATCCGGCGGATCTCCGCCCGGCCGAGCGGATCGACGCCGTCCGTCGGCTCATCGAGCACGAGCAGCATCGGCCCGCCGAGCAGCGCCGCCGCGAGCCCGAGCCGCTGCCGCATTCCCTTGGAAAAACCCCCGATCCGGCGCCCCTCGTCGCCGGAGAGCCCCACCCGACCGATCTGCCGCCGCACCTCGTCGTCGGCGCGCGGGATCCCTTTCAATCGCGCCACGCTCTCCAGGAATTGCACGGGCGTGAACGCGTGCGGCAAAAAGAGCCGCTCCGGCAGATACCCGATCTGGGCGCGCGCGGCCGGGTCCTCCGGGTCCTTGCCGAGGACCCGCACGACGCCCGCGCTCGGCCGCACGACGCCGAGCAGCGCCTTGATGAACGTGGTTTTTCCCGCGCCATTGAGCCCGATCAGGCCAAACGCCGCGCCCTCGGAGATCACGAGATCGAGCCCCGCGAGCGCCTCCTTTTCCGCGCCCCGTGGAAAACCCCCGCCGTACGTTTTCCGAAGCCCCCGGGCCTCGATGGCCAGCATGGCGCGACCCTATCACCCCTTCCGCCGCCGCGCGACGAGCGCGAGGACCCCGAACAAACTCACGAGCACGAGAGGCTCTTCCCTCGTGGGTTCCGGGAAGCTGCACGCGCACCCGCGCGGGCCGGGTTTCACGGGCAGGATCCGCGGCTCTTCGTGGGGCGTTCGATGATCGCCCTCGACCTTGATCTCCGGGCCCATCGGCGACGGATCCCCGAACACGCCGAAGCTCGCCCAGAAGTACGGGTGCGACGTGGGCTCGTCGGCGAGCATGGCGAGCTGCACGTCGCGGAGCGCGGTGCTGCGGCCGCTGCCCTTCGTGACGCGCTGGTAATAGTCCACCATGAGCCGCTGCGTCTCCTCGTCCGCGACCTTCCACAAGCTCGCGACGAGCGCCTCGGCGCCGGCCACGAAGAGCGCGCGCCGCAGGCCATACACGCCCTCGCCGCGCTGCACGTCGCCGAGGCCCGTCTCGCACGCCGAGAGCACGACGAGCTTGGTGCCCCAAAGATCGAGCGAGCTCGCTTCGAGCGCCGTGAGGATCCCGTCCTCGCCGCCGCCGCCCTTCTTCGCGTTCGCCCCCGCGAACGCGAGCCCCGAGCGGAGCAGCGGATCATCCGGCAGCCAGTCCGGCGCCGGTTCGAGCTCGAGCCCACGTTCGCCTTGCGCCGCCGCGCGCGCCGCCACGCCCTTCGCAGCCAGGAAAAACCCGTGCGTCGCCACGTGCACGATCCGCGGCGCGCGCGCCGTCTTCAGCGTCGACTCCGTCGCCTCGAGGTCCACGTGCACCGCGGCGCCCGGCAGGATCGGGGCGAGCGCGCGTGCCTCGACCGCGGTCGCCGGCAGCGGCTCGAAATACGCCTTGTCGAGGCCCCGCGTCTTCGCGTCGGGTTTGTCCTCCAGCATCACGAGCGCGCTCTCCCCCTGCGCGCGCTGGCCGAACGCGGGGTTTGCCAGGACGAGCGCGCCTCGCCCCGGCGGCGCCGTCCGCGCGAGCCGCAAGAGATCCCGCCCGCTCGTGAGGTACGAGATCTCGAACCGCTCGACCAGATATCGCCCCTCCTCGTCGACGAGCGCCGCGAACGGCACGAGCGAGAGCGCGCCGTCGGCCGCGATCATGAGCTTGGTTTTTCCCCCGAGGAGCGGCCGGATCTTCTGCATGACGAGCCCGTCGAGCGTCCGCGCCGGCGGCTTCGGATCCTGGTCGAGCGACGACGTGAGCGTCTCGCGCAGCGCCTTCGTCGCCGCCTCGATCGGCCCGCTCTCGCCGAGATCCACGAAGCTCACCTTCCCCGACGCATCGAGCACGTACGCCGCGAACCGCGGCGGCCCCTCGCGGCTCGGCATGTCCACGTCGGCCGAGCGCCGCGGCACGTAGAGCGAGATCTCCACGAGCGCCGTCCCCGCGGGCACCTGCGCTTGTACGCGCTCGATCGTGACGGGTGTCTCCTCGGCGCGGAACACGTCGCTCCGCCCGCCCATCTTCTCCTCGATCGCCCGCGCCTTCTCCTCGCGCTGCGCGAGATCCGCCTTGAACTCCTCGAGGAGCTGGCCGGCGGGCCCGCGCATCGCGAGCCGCGCGACCTCGCTCCGGGCCGCCGCGAGCTCGTCCGCGAGCTTCGCCTCCTCGGGACCGAGCTTGCGCCGCAGCGCCGCGAGCGAGCTCGCCATGACGTCGAGCACGCGCCCTTTTCGCTGCAAGATCGTGGTCAGCGCGAGCTTCCTCGCCTCTGCGTCCGCGGGCATCGTCCGCGCGTGCAGGCTCGTGAGGAAATCGGTCCCCGTGCGCATCGTCGCTACGAACGCGCGCTTCTGCGCCTCGGATCCACCCGCGATCACGAGCGCCGCCTGCCTCTCGCGGATCTCGGCCGCGTGCCCCGCCGCCCGCTGCGCGAGATCGAGCTTGCCCGCGTCCACGTAAAGCGCGGCGAGCCCTTCGAGCGACGCCGCCACCTTCTCGTGCTGGCCTCCGAACGTCTTCTCGAAGATGGCGATCGCCCGCTTGTACAGCGGCTCTGCCTCGCCCGCGTTTTTCTGCCGCCGCGCGAGATCCGCGAGATCGAGCAGCGACGACGCGACGAACGGGTGCTCCTTGCCGAACGTTTTTTCACGCGCCGCGAGTGCCTCGTCGTGGAGCTTCTTCGCGCCCGCCGCGTCCCCGCGCATCTCGCGGATGCGCCCGAGGATCGCCCGCGACTCGGCGCGATCCGGGTGCATCGGCGGGAGCAGCTCGTCGTAGATCCCGAGCGCCCGCGTGGCGTGGACCTCGGCCTTGTCGAGCTTCTGCGCGCGCCGGTAAAGATCGGCGAGGTTCGCCGCCACCTCGGCCACGGATTCGTCCTTTGGCCCGCTCGTCTTCTCGTAATGGGCGAGCGTGCGCGAAAGCCACGTCTCCGCGCGGGAAAAATCTCCCTTCTGCGTCGCGATGCGCCCGAGGATCCACTGCAAGACGACTCGCAGAGCCGCCGCGTCGTCCCCTTTTTCGGCGCTCTTGTCGAGGATCGCCTGCGCGCGCGAGAGCCGCGGCTCGGCCTGATCGTACGCGCCGGTCTCCACGTCGAGCACGGCGCGCATCACGAGCGCGTTCGCGTAACCGAGGCTCGCTTCCCCGCCGCGTTCCTGCATGATCGCCACGATCTCGTCGAGGACGATCTGCGCGCCCGGATAATCCTGCAGCGCCATCCGCGTCTGCGCGAGGTGGCCCATCTCCTCCGTGGCGTTGAACCGGAATCCTCCCACGTCCGCCCGCAGCTCGACGGCCTGCGCGCGCACCGGCTCGGCCCGCGTGTACCGCCCGGTCTCGTGGTACAGCCGGCCGAGGTTCACCATCAGATACGGGTACGGCTTTCGGCTCCGCGTGACGTCCTCGCAGATCTTGATCGCGCGGAGCAGCTTGGCCTCGGCCTCGTCGTACTGCCGGAGCGCCTTCAACGACTCCGCCATCGCCGCGAGCGGCCGGATCACGTCCTCGCCCTCGACGCCGCGGCTCGACTTCACGCTGATGGCGATCTCGCGCTCGAACAGCTTGAGGGCGCGCGCGTGCTCGCCTGCGCCTTGCAGCGCCTCCGCGAGCTCGTGGATGCGATAGCGGAGATCTGCGTCGTTGTCCGGTTTCTTCTCGACGAGCGCGAGCAGCTTCTCCCAGTAGGGCACGGCGCGGGCAAACTGCTTCTTCCCCCCGTGAATCTCCGCCACCTGGCGCAGGCTCATCTTCACCCAGACGCTCTCGGGATCGATCTTCTCCCGGATCGCGAGGGCCTTCAGCGCCGGCGCGAGCGCGGCGTCGTATTGCTTCTTTTCGAGCAGCCGCTGCGCCTCGACGACGAGCTCCTGCGACTCCTTCAGCGCCGCCTGATCCGCGGCCGATAGCGCCGCTTTCGGGCCGGTCTTCGGCGGCGCGCCCAGGGCGGGCGCCGCGGCGAGCGTGGCCCCCGCGAGGAGGAACACCGAGGAGATCCGACGGAACGTGCGGTAAGCTCGCGCCATGACGCGCTTCTACCCCTCCCTTGCCCTCGCATCCATACCGTTCGTATTTGCTTTGGCCTGCGCCTCGAATCCCGCTGGGTCGAGCGGCGCCGCCGGCTCCGGAGGCACGGGTGGCGCCGGGGGCGCCGGCGGCGAGGAGCCCAGCGAGCTCATCGTCGGCGGCGATCGCCCCGTCACCGTCCACGTCCCTCCCGGCCTCGACCCGGCCAAACCCTCCCCGCTCGTCATTCTGCTCCACGGCTACGGCGCCTCCGGCTTCGTCCAGGAGCTCTTGTTTCAATTGAAGCCCCAGGCGGACAAACACGGCTTTTTGTATGCGCACCCGGACGGTACGCCCGACGCGGAGTCGAAGCGCTTCTGGAACGCGACGGACGCCTGCTGCGATTTCGGCGGCGTGGGCGTCGACGACGTCGCTTACCTCTCGGGGCTCGTCACCGAGATCGGAGAGCATTACAAGGTCGACCCGAAGCGGGTGTATTTCGTGGGTCACTCGAATGGCGGCTACATGTCGCACCGGATGGCCTGCGACCGCTCGGACCTCGTCGCCGGCATCGCGAGCCTCGCGGGCGCGACCTGGAACGATCCGACGAAATGTGCCGCGGAAAACCCCGTCGCGGTGCTGCAGATCCACGGCACGGCGGACGACACCGTGCTCTACGACGGCGAGACGATCATGGGCGTGAGTTATCCTGGCGCCGTCGCGACGACCGAATCATGGGCGCAAAAGAACGGCTGCGCGCTCACGCCGTCCGCCGGCGAAGCGCTCGACCTCGACGCGACGATCGAAGGCGCCGAGACCAGCGTCTCGAAATACACGACGGGCTGCAAGGCGGGCGGCGCGGCGGAGCTCTGGTCCATCGACGGCGGGACGCACGTCCCGGGGCTCGGGCCGAATTTCGCCCCGAAGGTCGTGGAGTGGCTGCTCGCGCATCCGAAGTCTCCGGAGCCGTGAATCTCAGTTACCCATGTAGGGCAGCGGCTGCGTCGGGGTCACCGTGTCGGTGAGCGTCTTCATGTACGCCACGAGCGCCGCTTCTTCCTCCGCCGTGAGCCTCAGGTTCCCGATCAGGCCCAGCAAGCCGGCCTGATTCGGGGTATCGAACTCCGCGGCCGGCCAGCACCCCCTCTCCATCGCCTCGTCCGCCGTCGTCCCGGGCGGGCAGTTCACGTCGTCCCTGAGCAGGATCGACGTATTGTAGAAGTGGACCACCTGCTCGAGGCTCTTGAAGTAGCCATTGTGCATGTAGGCCTTGGTGAACCCGTTGCCGCGGCGCTTGTCGACGTTGCGCAGCGTCGGGGTCTTGTAATGGCCGGCGAGGGGCGTCGCGTTCGGGTTCGCCGAGTCGAACACGGCGCTGGGATCCGCGTGCCCGAGGATCCCGGCGTCCCCATTGTCCGGATCGAAGTTCTCGGCCTCCCAGTTCGCCGGAACGCCGATGTGGTGATAAGCGAAGTCGCTGTACACCTGGTTCGGCTCGTCGCCCTTGGAGCCCAGGACGGCCCCGAGGAACGTCGAATTGTGGCTGTTGTGGCACCGCGCGCAGCTCGCGTTCTTCAGGCCGGGGTTCAGCCCCGAGTCATTGCGGCCATAAAAAAGATCGTGCCCCAGGTTCTCCTCGGGCGTCAGGTTGGAGAACGGGAGCGCGAGGACCAGGTTGCCCTGGGCATCGAGGACCTTGTTCCCCTGGTCGCGCCGGGAGCTGAACGAGTTGACCTCGGAGGAATGCTGCCAGGACGAGATCGCGAGCGCGACACGCTTGAAGCCGATGGCCGGATCGGCGCAGTTGATCGGCTCGCCCCAGGCCTTCGTGTAGAGCTCCGCGTATTGGGCCGACTTGACGTGCAGGCAAACAGCCTCCGCGCCGGGCAAGCCGTGATCGCCGCCGTCGGGAACGTTCTGCTCGACGTCGTTCGGAAAGGGCCCGAGCGCCTGATCCGCGAGCGGCCCGATGAAGGGGCCATACGCGGCCACGAGGGCCGCATTGCCGTTGAAGATTTCCGTGCCCACGTGCGCCGTCGCCCCCGCGCCCGTGAAGGTCGGAGGCGCCACGAGAGGCGCCCTGCCTTCGGCGCGCCCATCCCAGAAGGTGCCCCCGGTGCAAAAAGGCATGATGCCGAGGGCGCACGCGAGGACGGGAGAAATCAGGGGGACGGTGACGGTCTTCGGCGTTTCGCCGAACACCGGGCTGAAGCTCGCATATGCGTTGCTGGGAGGCTTGCGCTGCCCGACCGCTCTGGGATTCGCACCGGGGATGGCCACGCCATTCTTGTTGATGCCGGCGACTGCGCCCGTCCAGCCATTCGCGGCTTCGTGACAGGTATGGCACCCCTGGCGCTTCGGGCTCGAGATGTTGTCGAAGAAGACACGCTTGCCAAGCTCCTCGAGGGCGGCGATGTCCTGGGCAAGGGCCGTCCCGCTCGATAGAAACACCGCTGCGGACGCGAGCAGCGCCACGCGTTTCTTCACCATCTTAAGGACAATCACGGTGCTTGTTCTCCTTTGGATTGGATGACCGGCTTCGAGCTGAAAAATGGCGTGGAGGGGGCCATGCCCTCGACGCATACCGTTCGCTGGTTCGTCAATGGCCCCTGCGCAGGAAAGGTACGGCGCGGTTCGCGGAGCAAAGCCGGTGCCACGAAGTCGGTTGCGCGCGTTTCTTGCTGCACGGAAGGATACCGGCCAGGCATTCCGAGGAATCGAAAACGCGAATCAGAAGGGCGAGGGAGTGGATTCGTCAGGAGAGACCCGCTCGCGGGGGCTATGACGAACCGCGCCGAGCACGGGCGCCGGGCCCGATGCTCCCAGGACCCGGACGGCGACGAGCGCCTCGGCCCGCATGTTCCACGGACGGACGCTTCACGTACCCGCCACGCGCGCCGAGCGGGGAGCATCCGTCGTGGCCGAGCTTTCTCGATCATCGCGCGTTTCGTTGCGCGATCCGCGCAGCGCCGGTATGCACGGGTTGGGCAAGTGAACCGAGGGCTGCACCCCCCAAGGTGCTGCATGCGCCCGGATCCACCTCGTCCTCATTTCTCGACGACGCTGCATCCATCCGGATCCACCGCGCGCCCCGTTCCCTCGAAGTTCGGCCTGAAAATCGCCCCTCCCTCCCGGCACGTCACCTGCAATCGGTGCCTCTCCAGCGACCGAGCCGATTTCCTGCTCGCGCCGCCGGAGGACATCATGTCGGACATTCGCTGCATCATCGCCGAAACCCAGAGACACCTCGACGACGCCGTCCGCGTCCGTTTCGACGTCTTCGCCCGCGAGCTCGGCTACCTCGACACGAAAGACCACGCGGTCCCCCGCGAGCTCGATCCCTTCGATACCCTGCCCACGACCCTTCACCTCATCGCCTACGACGGTGACATCGCCGTCGGCACCCTCCGCCTGCTCCTTCCGAACCCCGAAGTCGCCGCCACGAACGGCACCGCCTTCGGCCTCTCCGTCGAGTCGCAGTTCGACCTCGCCCCCCTCGCCGCCGCCGGCCTCCGCCTCGCCGAGACATCGCGGTATTGCGTCCTCGCCACCCATAGACACTCCATGGCCGTCGCCGAGCTCCACGCCGCCGCCGTCCACCTGAGCCGCGTCCTCGGCGTCGGCCACTGGGTTGCCACGGCAAACACCGAGACCGATGGCATCGAGGACGCCCGCCTCATCCAGCACGTCGCCCGCGAGCGCGGGTTCGTCCGGAACGACCTATCCCTCGCCCCGCGCCTCCCTTCGCCCGCCCCCGCCGCGCCCAGGCGCCCGTTCTTCGACGACCAGGCGCGCACCGAGGCCACGAAATCCCCCGCGCGCTCGCGGCTCCCGCGCACGCTCGACATGTACGCCCGCCGCATGCGCGCCCGCTTCGTGGGCCCTCCGGTCTACGACGCCCGCTTCCGCATGTGCGCCCTCCCGCTCCTCGCGTCGGTCGCCGAGCAGCGCACCGTTCAGCGCGCGAAGCCTCCCGTCATCCCCGATCTGGGCTCGATTGCCGCCTGATTGAAAGGAGCCCATGACCATGAACGCCCTCGTCGAAACGCTCGACACCACCATCTCGGACCTGCTCGCAGCCCTCGACACGCACCCGACGGCCCGCCGCCTGCTCGAAGGCGACCTCGACACCGACGAATACGCGGCCTTCCTCCGACAAACCCATCTTTATGTCCGACACACCCGCCCCTTGCTCCGCCGCGCCGGCGAGCGGCTCGCGCGCGCGGGCAAGGCCCCCGAGCTCGCGCGGCTCTTCTTGCAAAAAGCCGACGAGGAGCAGGGGCACGACCTCTGGGTCCTCGAAGATCTCCGAGCGATCGGCCGCGCCGAGAACCCGGCCGCGCCGACGTCGCCCTGCCCCGCCGTCGCCGCCTACATCGCCTGGAACCGATTCCAGGTCGAAGCCGGCTCGCCCCTCGCCTTCCTCGGCACGGCCTACGTCCTCGAAGCCCTCTCCCAGGCCCGCGCCGGCGCCACCGTGGCGCACCTCGTCGCGCGGCGACGGATCCCCGGCATCGAGCGCGCCGTCCGCTTCCTCTCGGGCCACGCCGAGGCCGACGAGGGGCACACCGAGGTGCTGCGGGGCCTCTTCGACCGCATCGAGTCCGCCGAGGACCGCCGCGCCATCACGCTCTCGGCCGCCGTGACCGCGGCGCTTTATCTGGGGATGTTCTCGGGGGAGGAGCCGACGTTCAACGTTGCCGCCACGCCGTATGGATGAGCGCGGCGCGGTTCGGGATGCCGAGCTTGTCGAAGATGTTCGAGAAATGTTTCTTCACCGTGAGCTCCGTGATGCCGAGCTCGGAGGCGATGAACGCGTTGTCCCAGCACACGCGCTCGGCCACCTTGATCTCCGCGGACGAAAGGAGCTTCGGCCATGCGAGGGGGATGGGCACGAGCCGCGGGACCTCTTCGAACAGCATCACGAAAGCCGCGCCGTCGATGCCCGGGAGCTTCTGGATGGAGACCTTCAGCTCGGCATGCGGGCCCTCGCGCCAACAAACCTCGGCGAGCGTGTGGGGGTTCCTCACGATGGTCGCGAGGCTCGTGGCGAGCGGCTCGGGGAGCCCGCCCGGGCCGAGCTCGGTCGGGTCGAACCAGGCCCGGAGCATCTTTTCCGCGTTCGCCGTCCGCGCAATCTCCGCGCCCGACGCGTTGAACACGATGGCCTCGCGCCCCATCCCGGCGAGCACCGCGTCGAGCAGCGACGCGCGCTTCGCCATCGCCCCGAAGAGCCGGCAGTTCTTCACGGCGTTCGTGAAATGGCGGGAGATCTTCTGCAGGATCAGGCGCTCGTGATCCGAGAATGCGATCCGCTTGTCCCGGTAGAGGATGAGCCCGCCGTGCCAGGAGGGATCATCGCAGAGCATGACGGCCATCACGTGCTCGAGCCGCATGCCGATGTCGCGGCAGTGGTTGTAGAGGTAGCTCCGCTCCATCGCCGCGCGCGGCAGCATCTCGGTGTCGCGCAGCACCTCGTTCGGACGTTCGGCCACGGCGATCCGGACGAAGTCGTGCGGGACCATCTCCGCGTATCCCTGGAAAAACCTCTCGGGCATCTCGGCGACGGCCCAGTCGTAGACGGCGTGCCCCTCGGGCCGGCTCACGCAGAGCGCACCGTGATCCGCGGACACGAGTTGCGAGAGCAGACCGTAGCCGCGGCCGAGCACCTCGTGCAAATCGAGGGATCCGCCGAGCTCGGCGACGAGGTCCAGCATGAGGCCGTGCTCATGCTCCGTGAGATCCGAAGGCCCCCTCATATGCGGTCATGATGAACCCGAACTGACCGCGGTTCAACGCCCGCCTTCGTCCCTGCGCTTCGATCCCGTCCCGTTTCGGGGGACCAACCCTTCAGGCCACTGGCGCGCTTCCGGCGACGCGAGCGGATGTTTTCGATACCATTCGTAAAGCCCCTGCCCCGGCCCGGGCGGCTTTGCTTGCGCCGGGGCCGGCGCCGGCAGAGGCGCGGCTCCGCCCTCGGATCCGCCTGCGTCGTCGCTCGATCGGATCCCGTGTTTTCGCATCACCCGCTGGACGAACGCCCGTCCCACGCCGGCGATCTTCGCGGCCTGGGACACGTTGTACCCCGTCTCCCGCAACGCGCGCTCCACATAGGCCCGCTTGTAGGCGCTTTCCAGCTGCGCGAGCCCCACGTGGAGCGGCTGCTCGAGGTTCACGACCGGAAGCACCGCCGAGGGCGGCTCCTCCGTCTCCTCCGCGGCCCAGGGCGGCTCGTCGAGCCCGAGCGAGAGCATCATCTCCACCTTGTTCCGGAGCTCCCGCACGTTCCCCGGCCACGGCCGCGGGTGCGCCTTCATCCGCTCGAGCACCTCGTTCGGCAGGAGCGGCGGCGCGTCCGCCCGCCCTTGCCATTCCTTCTCGAAATGCCGCACGAGCAGCGGGATGTCGTCGAGCCGCTCCCGCAGCGGCGGCAGCCGCACCAGCACGACGGCCAACCTGTAATAGAGATCCTCGCGGAACCTCCCTCGCTCGACCTCCGCCGCCAGCGATCGGTTCGTCGCGGCCACGATCCGCACGTCGGCCCGCCGCGGCTCGTTCTCCCCGATCCGGGTGATCGTGCGCGTCTCCAGGGCGCGGAGTAGCTTCGGCTGGAGCTCCAGCGGCAGCTCGCCGATCTCGTCGAGGAAGAGCGTCCCGCCGTGCGCCGCCTCGAACCTCCCCACGCGGTGCTCGGTCGCGCCCGTGAAGCTGCCGCGCCTGTGCCCGAAGAGCTCGCTCTCCAGCATGCCCGCGCTCACCGACGAGCAATCGAACACCATGAACGGACCTCTCGCCCGCGCGCTCTCGGCGTGAAGCGCCGCGGCCACGAGCTCCTTGCCCGTCCCGGTCTCCCCCTCGACGAGCACGGTCGTGTCCTTCTCGGCGCTCACGATCCGATCGAGCAGCGCGAAGAGCCGCCGCATCGGCACGCTCGCGCCGACGAGGCGACCGAAGCGCGTGCGGGACGAGAGCGGCAGCGCCACCACATCGCGCATCATTTGTAGCTTCAGCCCCGAGGCGCCGAGCCCGATCGTCGAGTCGGGCCGGGCGTAGGCGTCGCGGATCCGCACGCCGTCGACGGTCGTTCCATTGCGGCTCGTCGTGTCGAGCACGCGCAGGAGGTCCCCTTCGATACGGAGAAGCAGGTGGTGCCTGCTGACGGTCGGATCATCGAGAACGAGATCACAATCCTTCCCGCTCCCGACCCGCACCTCCGGCCCGAGCACTTCGGTGACGAGCCCTGCCATGGGCCCTCGGCTCACCTCGACGCGAATTTTATGCGTCCGGAGCTCGAGCCCCCGATCGGCTTCCATGGTCCAGGTATTCCAGTCCTTCATGGGGCCATGTTGTATCCGGGCCGTCAAAGCGTACAAATATAGAGCGAGCCGGCGTCCGTCTCAGTTATATAGCAATACGGATTACTGAATCACTACGACAAAAGTGGTACGAAGTCGAAAGATGCTCGAGCCGTAATCCTTTTTGGCAGGGACGAGGAGCGACGCTCCGAGCGGGCCGGGGCGGCGGCAATACGGATTACCAGACGGCTACTACCAAAGTGGTACGAAGTCGCGACGCAGATGATCCGTAACCCCTGATGAGAGGGCGAAGTCGCCGGGAGGGGGCGACGAGGCGACGAGGCAACGAGAAGGACGCCGCTCAGCCACGGACCGTGGCGCCGAATACGTTTTCGACGAAGTCGGCGAACTTCATCCGGACGCGCCCTCCGCCTTCAGGCATCGCCACGCGGGGAGGTTTGTCGCCGCCCTCGTCCCTGCCCCACGGATTTCGGAGGACGATGGAGGCGGGCTTGCCATCCTTGCCCGCTTCGAGCCACTCGACCGAGAGCCAGTGGTACGTCCGGAACTCCAGGATCACGGGCACCGGAACGCCGCGCGCCGCCGACGTCGCCACGAGGGCCGCGACCTCGTCTTTCGGCCGGGAGAGCGTGCTCACGCTCGAATAGGTCCCGCCGAGGATCGCTTGATACAAACTGGTGAAGCCATACACGGCCATCTGACTATTGCCCCGTACAGCCGCCCAGAACGTGTCGTTGTCCTCGGGGTTGTCGTAATCGAACAGCCAGCTCATCGCCGATGCGTGGTTCATGACCGCCGACTGGAAGAGGCGGTCGAGGTCCACCCGCCCCGAGGCGTCCCGCGCGATGGCGCTGCGAGGCATCTCGAACTTCTTGCCCGATCGGAGCGTGACTTCACGCGCCTCGCGGGTGATGCCGTCGACGATCCGTACGAACTCGGCCGGATCCAGCCGCAAGAGCTGATACTCCATCACACCGGCGCCACACGTGCCGTGCCCCTGTCCCTGCTGCACCCGGAGGGGGTTGTCCACGTGGCGGATCACCTGCCCGAGCAAGAGCTCCGGCTCGATCCCCGCCTCCAGCAAGAGCGCGGGGTTGCGCGGCGTCCGCGCGAACGTGCCGAGGTTCGGGAGGAGCGCCCCCGCGTGCAAGCGGCCCGCCGCGAGGAGCCGCTCGAGGGCCGCGTTCGCGGGCGCGTCGTCGCCGATCGCGCGTCGAACGGCATCGAACGAACCCACGCGATCCGCAGGCAGCGGCCCCTTCGCCTTCGAGCCTGCGTGCTCCTGGGCCGGCGGCGGTGAATCCGGGTCCGCCACGGGCCCCGCTCCCGGGCCCCGGAGCTCGGCCGCGTCGGTGAAGTAGCCCTGATCCTGCCGCGAAGGCCCACCCGCCGCCTGCGCCGCCCCCGCGGGCCTCGCAGGCGCGCCCCCGACCGCCGCCGCCATGGCGTCGTGCAGCCGGCCCTTCCGCCGCGTGGCGAGGCGCCTATCGATGACCAAGAGCGTCGCCCGATCGAGCTCGCCCGTCTGGGGCAGCCCCGCCGCGGCTTGCTCGGCGACGATCGCCGCGTGGGTCTTCGGTCCGAACGAGCCATCCGGGGTGAGGGACGCGCCGAGATCGACGAGCGCCTTCTGCAAGAGGACCACGCTCCCGCTCTTCGCCCCGCGCGCGAGCGTCGCCTCGCCCGCGGCCACGGCGACGAGCATCGCGTCCTCCGCGAGCTCGGGTGATACGAGAGCCCCGTCACCTGCGTTCGACTCGTTCTCGTTCATTCCAATCCTCCATCCGGCGCGAGTGCTGCTGCGCGAAGAGAATAGCAAACGTGGAGCATCACGCCCGGCTATGGCATCAAAGCCGCGGGTCGACTGGCTCGCTTTCCAGCGCGAGGATCGCGAACACGCATTCGTGCACCCGCCGCAAGGGCTCGCCCCGGACGAAACGTTCGAGCGCCTCGACGCCGAGCGCGAGCTCCCGCAGCGCAAGCGACCGCTTCGCGCCGAGCCCACGATTGCGGAGCCGCGAGAGGTTGTCCGGCAGATCGTATTCGGGCCCGTAAATGATCCGGAGATACTCGCGGCCGCGGCATTTCACGGCCGGCTGCACGAGGCCACGTTTGCCCCGCGCGAGGAAGGAAATGGGCTTGACGACCATGCCCTCGCCGCCGCCCGCGGTGAGCTCCTCCCACCACGCCGCGCCTCTCCGCTCGCTCTCCTCGTCCCCGAGCGTGACCTCCACGTGCCGCGTCGAGACGAGCACCTGGCCATCCGCCTCGGCGAGCCGCGCCGCGATTCCCAGGTGGAATGGATGATCCCGATCGACGAACACGCGCCCCTCGGCCGCGAGCAGGTGGAACGGCGCGACGCGATAATCCTCGATACGCGCGACGGGCCAGCAATACCGCCGGTAAGCCTCGACGTAACGCGAGGCGGCCTGTGCCCGGTCCTGCATTCGCGTGAAGAGCTCGTCCGCCTCGATCCCGCGCGCTTTCGCTTGCCCGAGCGCCTCGATCGCGGCCCCGAGCGAGGACCGGCTGGCGCTGCCCACGGGCGCGTATTGCACCCGGAGGAGCGCCTGCGCCTTCGCCGACCACGGCATGATCTCCGCGTCGAGCACGAACCAGGGCCCAATTTCCTCGAAGAGCCCGCTCGCCTCGGCCGCGCGCCGCACCCGCAAAAGGAGCGCCTCTTCGAGCTCGCGATCGTCGAAGAACGGCCGGCCCGTGCGCGTGTACACGATGCCCGCCCGACCGTCCGTCGTGCCAAACCGCTTCTTCGCGATGGCCTCGTCGCGACAAACGACGATGACGGCCCGCGAGCCCATGTGTTTTTCTTCGCAGATGACGCGCGGGACCTCGTTCCGCCGGAAATACGCGAAGGCCTCGGCCGGGTGCTCCAGCGTGCCTGGAAGCTCGCTCGTCTCGGTCGGGGACATCGTCGGCGGCAGATACACGAGCCAGCGCGGATCGACCGCGAACCGGCTCATCGCCTCCAGCGCCGCGGCCGCGTTCTCCTCGCGCACCGTGACCCATCGCGCGAGGCGCGTGCTCACGGGCCGCTTGCCGAGCACGTCGTCGAGATCGAGCGTGTCGTCGTGCGCCTGCTGCGCAGAGCGCCCGTCCTCGGCCACCACGGGGATCAGCGGCTTCTTCGGCTCGCAATATTGACGCGCGGCCGGCACGCTGACGATCTCGCGCTCGGGATACCTGAGCGCCGTGAGCGCGCCGCCGAAGACGCAGCCCGTATCGACGCAGATCGTGTTGTTCAGCCAATCCGCCGTCGGGACCGGCGTGTGGCCATACACGACCATCGCGCGGCCGCGATACTCGGCCGCCCAGTTGTGCCGCACGGGCAAACCATACTCGTCCGTCTCGCCGGTCGTGTCGCCATACAGCCCGAACTCGCGCACCCCGCCCGAGGAGCGCCCCTGCATCGACGCCTTCATCCCGGCGTGCGCGACGCAGAGCTTGCCGTCGTCGAGCACGTAATGGCTGACGAGGTCGTCGATGAAACGCGCGAGATCCGCCTGAAATGCCTCCGTCGTATGCGCGAGCTCGGTGAGCGTCTCGGCGAGGCCGTGCGCCACCGTGACCTGCCGGCCACGGAGCACCTTGAGCAGCTTCACCTCGTGGTTGCCCGGCACGCAGAGCGCAGCCCCGCTCTGCACGGCCGTCATGACGAGGCGCAAGACGTCGATGATCCGTGGGCCCCGATCGACGAGATCCCCGAGGAAAACGAGGCGCCGTCCCGGCGGCGGCGTCACGCGCACGCCGTACGGACCCGCCGCGGGATCCCATTCGACCCTGTATCCGAGATCTTCCAGGAGCGCTTCGAGCTCGTCACAGCAGCCGTGCACGTCGCCGATGATGTCGAACGGCCCGTGTTCGTCGCGGCGATCGGTCCAGAGGCGCGTGCGCTCGATGGTGACGCCCTCGATCTCCTCGGCCTTCCGCAGCACGTGCACCACGCGGATGCCCTCGCGCTCGATCCCGCGGAGCGATGCCCGGAGATCCTGCGATTGCCGCCGCACGACGTGGGCCCCCACGTTCCGATCCGTGCGCGCCTCGTTCCGCTCGCTGCAGACCCGCTCGCCCACGTCGAGCACGATCGCCGTCGCGAAGACGTGGTGCTTGCGCGCGATCGCCACGAGCGGCTTGCGGAACTCGGGCCGCACGTTCGTCGCGTCCACGACCACGAGCTTGCCCGCCTCCAGGCGTTTGTCCACGACGAGGTGCAGCACCTCGAAAGCCGCCGAAGACGCGCTTTGATCGTTCTCGTCGTCCGAGACCATCGCGCGGAACGTGTCGGACGAGACGACCTCGGTCGGCGCGAAATGCTGCCGCGCGAAGGTGCTCTTCCCCGATCCCGACGCGCCGACGAGCAGGACGAGGCTCGGCGTCGGCAAGGGGATCGTGCGGCCATTCGCGGCAGCCGCCTCTGCCGGGGCTTCCGTGCTCATCGGGAGAACACCGCCATTTGCGTGGGAGATCCCAGGGTTTCATCCACCGGCCCGATCGGGGCGAACCGGACGGCATAACCATTTCGCTCCGCGACGCCGCGCGCCCAGGCCTCGAATTCGGCCCGCGTCCATTCGAATCGGTGATCCTTGTGGCGCATGTGGCCCGCGGGGAGCGAGGTAAACACGACGTTGTATTCGGCGTTCGGCGTGGTCACGACGACGACGCGGGGCCGGGCGTGCTCGAAGACCGAACGTTCGAGCGCGCCGAGGCGCGAGAGCTCGAGGTGCTCGATGACCTCCACGAGCGCGGCCGCGTCGAAGCCCGAGAGACGCGCGTCGCGGTAGAGCAGCGAGCCGTGGAGCAGCTCGATCCGCTCGGATTTCCGGCCTCCGTGCCGATCGAGCTTCAACCGCTCCGAGGCCACGTCGAGCGCGCGTTGCGAGACGTCGACCCCCACGATCTGCGTGATCGCCCGGTTCCGCACGAGCTTCGCGAGGAGCTTGCCCTCCCCGCAGCCGAGATCGACGACCGTCTTTGCGCCCTCGTCCGAGAGCGCCCGCGCCACGGCCTCGATTCGGGCCTCGTCGAGGCGTACGGGCGCCTCGATCGCGGCCTCCTCCTCGGCGTGCGCCTCGGCCTCCGCGTCGGGATCCTTCGCCTCGCCCGAGACGAGACGATCGAGCGCGGCGCGCGCGAGCCGGGCGCGGTGCTTCAGGTATCGCCGCGCGATGAGCTCTTTTTCCGGGTGCGCCGCGAGCCACCCCTCGCCGTGGTAGAGGAGCTTCTCCACCTCGTCGTCGCCGACCCAGTAATGCTTGTCGTCGTCGAGCACGGGGACGAGCACGTACACGTGCGAGAGCAGCTCGGAGACCGAGCACGCCTTGCGCAGACGGACGTCGTGGTGCGTGCCCTCGCCCCACGCGGGGAAGCGCTCGTCGAGCGGCAATCGCGACGCCGTGACCTCGTAGCCGAGCGGCTCGAACAGCGCGCGGAGCAGCGTCGCGCCGCCGCGGCACGGCACCGCCGAGAGCGTCGCTTCGAGCGGGATCGACGTCTGCACGAGCTCCGGCCGATCCTTGCAGCGCCCCGCGAGCGCCGAGCCGAGCACCTGCGCGATGGCCACGCTGAGGAACGACGACGCGGCGTAAGGCCTGTCGTTCACGTACTGATCCACGAGCCCGCCCTCGGACGAACCGGGCCGACCACGCACGAGGGCGACCGGATCGAGGTCGACGAGCAGCGCGGCCGTCACGGCCTCGGCCGAGGCCTCGGGATAAAAGACGTGCGCGCGGCCGAACGCGAGGGGGAACGTCTGGAGTTTGTCGGGGTGCTTGTGGAGCAGGTACCCGAGCCCCGACGCGTGCGGACCCGTGGCGCGGAGGGTGAAGAGCATGCGAAGACCGTCGGCGGAGGCTATCAAAGCCCGGCGCCGGGGTCACCCCTGGATCTTGCCGCGCGGGCTCCGTTTTTCCCGGGCGAGGCGCCTCGCGACGCACGCCGAGAGCCCGAGCACCAGCACAAACGGCACGCCGCCGCTCGTCCTGCGTCCTCGCCCCGCCCCCGCGGCCTCGCAGAACACGCCGTTGCCCTCGAAACCCACGACCGGCACGGGCTCGCAGACGCCGTTCGTCGAAGTCTCCGAGGTGCAGAACGATCCCGCGGGGCAACCGTTGCCCGCCGCGCCGCGGCAGCCCGCCTGGCAGACGCGCGCCGGGATGTCGCAGACGCGCCCGCTGTCCGGCGCGCCGCAATCGGCGTCCTTCGTGCACTCGTTCGGCCCGGGCGCGCAAACGCCGCGCGCGCCGTCCGAGGACGAGCACACCTCGCCATGAGGACAACCATTGCCCCCCACGCCGCGGCAGCCCGGCACGCAAGCCCCCGCCTCGCAGACCGATCCGCTCACGGGATTGCCGCAATCGGCGTCCTTGAAACATTCGAACGCGTCGTCCGCCGGATCGTTCGGGTTCGTCTCGCCGGGATCGACGACGCCGTCGTGATCCGCATCTTCGAGCCCGTCCGGTTTGCCGCCGCCGTCGGTGTCGGCCTTCGTCGGATCCGTCGTCGTGGCCCCGAGATCGCCGTCGGGCACGCAGCTCATCGAGGCGGGGTTCGTCGCGGGATCGTCGCAGCCGTAGCCCATCTCGGTGCCGTCCGACAAACCGTCGCCGTCGCTGTCCGGATCGAGCGCATTGATGAGCCCGTCGCCGTCCGTGTCCGCGTCCTTCGACGGCTCGGCGCCGTCGGGCACGCCGTCGTCGTCCGTGTCCGCGTCGGCCGGATCCGTGCCGAGCATGGACTCTTCCGCGTCGCTCAGGCCATCACCGTCCGTGTCCGCGCAGCCCTCGTCCGCCACGCCGTTGCAGTCGTCGTCCACGCCGTTGCACGTCTCGTTCGAGGGCGAACCCGGCATCACGTTGCACGTCGCAGCGAAGAGCGCGTCGCAAACGATCACGCCCGTCGCGAGGCATGCGCCCAGGCCCACCGTGCACGGATCGCCGAGCCCGAGCCCGTCGTCCACGGCGCCGTCGCAATCGTCGTCGATGCCATTGCACATCTCGGCCGCGGGGTCGCCCGGCTCGACGCTGCACGCGCTCGAAAGCTCGTCGGCGGTGCACACGATGACGCCCGACGCCGCGCACGCGCCGATGCCCACGTCGCAAGGCACCCCGAGACCAAAATCCTCGTCCACCTCGCCGTCGCAATCGTCGTCGACGGCATTACACGTCTCGATGCCGGGTTCGTCGGGCTGAGCGCTGCACTCGCTCGAAAGCTCGTCGCCGGTGCACACGATGACGCCCGACGCGGCGCACGCGCCGATGCCCACGTCGCAAGGCACGCCGAGACCAAAATCCTCGTCGACCTCTCCATCACAATCGTCGTCGACGGCATTACACGTCTCGATGCCGGGTTCGTCCGGGAACGCATCGCAGTACGGGGTTTGCCCACTGCACTGGATCGTGCCGCTCGCGATGCAGGCCCCGATGCCCACGGTGCAGGGCTGGCCGAGGCCGGGGCAGGCGTAAATGCACGTCGCGCCGTCGCAGGCGATCGGGTCCGT
The DNA here is from genome assembly GCF_029946505.1 of Polyangium sp. y55x31. GTDB lineage: Bacteria > Myxococcota_A > Polyangia > Polyangiales > Polyangiaceae > Polyangium. The sequence goes on along the minus strand of NZ_JARZHG010000026.1, from coordinate 134,496 downwards.
CGCGAGGCCGCCGAGCGTGAGGGCGCCCGTGTCCGAGATCAGGTCGGCCGTGAGGCTCTGCGCGTTGTTCGAGGAGCCGCAGACGAGCCGGAACGGCGTGAGCGGCCCGATCCCGAGCTCCACGCGGCCGATGGCCCAATCGAGGAACGCGTCGGCGTTTCCGCTGGTCATCGTGGCGGCCACGACCGAGCGCGCGTGGGTCGACGTCGGGTGGCTCTGCAGGAGCAGCTCGGTGGCGTCGGCCGGCGAGCCGTTGCCGAGCGGGATCGTGTTCTGCCGGAGCTCGACGAGGTCGGGGTTCCCGTCGACGCCCACGGAGAGCTCGTGGCTCGCGAGGTTGCCGTCGGTGTCGATGAGACAGGCCCACCCGAACGAGCGGAAATCCGCGGGCGCGACCTGAAGGACCGCGTCGTTGATGCGCAGGCGGAAGTAGACGAAATCGGCGTCGCCCGCGAAGTACGCCGCGGCGCCGGCCGGCGTGGAGACGCCGACGACGTCGCGCCCCGAAGCCGCGTCCCCCGCGGGATCCGCGACCGGCGTGCCGCCCCGAAGCAACGGCTTCCACGCGGCGTCCGGGGGAAACGTCTGCGCGCCGGCGGACCCGAGCGCCGCGAACGAGGCGAGCCCGAACGCCGCGGCGAGGAGCGCGGACCGAGCGGAGCGACGAGGGCGAACGGTCGAAGCCATGGGCGTTCGGCCGATCGTGCCGGGAAGCGCGTCCGGGCACAAGAGGCCGATCACGGGTTCGCCATCCGCTCCTCGAACGCGCGCAAGGTCGCGCGCGCCGCGCTGCGATCGTAGATCCCGAAGACCACACGATCGAAGGCGCCCGCGAAGCGTGGATGCCCGAGCCAGTTCGCCAGGACGTCCGCGACCTCGCGCGGGTCGTTGCGGAACACGCCGCAACCCCACGCGCCGAGCACGAGCGTGCGGTGGCCGTGGAGCGCCATGGCCGCGAGCACGTACGCCGCGCGCCGCTCGAGCGCCTCCCGGATCGCGGCGCCTGCCTTCTTGTCGCGGCGAAGCGCCTCGCCCGCGTTCGGCGCCGGGGCCGTCACGATCGACAACGTGAAGGGCTCGTCGAGGAGCGCGAGCCGGTCGTCCCGGAAAAACGGCACGTCGGGCGAGTAGATCAGGTGATCGGTGTAAATCATCGACGCCGTCGCCCGGTTTGCCTCGTAATACCGCGGCTGCCGGACGAGGCAGGTATAAAGCGCCGAACACCGCGCGAGGTCCTCCTCCTGGGCTTTCGCGCCGCCGAGAAAACCGCCGCCAGGGTTTTTCGCGGAGGCGAAGTTCAGCGCGGCGATACGCGCCTCGCCCTCGCGGCAGAGCCTGCGCCCCGCGGCCGCGGTCGTCTCGTCCGTCACTTCCAGGCGGATCGATCCGGGGCGCCGCTCGCGTGGCTCGGCGTGCGCGAGGTCGCCCGGTTTGTAGAGCACGGTGCCCGCTGCGGCTGCCTCGACGAGACGTCCGATGTGGACGCGCTGCCCCCCCGCGCTCTCGTATTCGCCGCGGGACACGATGTCGAGGGTCTCGGTCGCGATGCTCGCGAGCTTCATGTTCCCTCCGAAACGCAAAACCGAGTCATGCCGCGAGGATATGTCATGCGCGGCGCGATCGGTCGATCTTCCTGTAAGTCCCGGCGTGCATCTCCGTTATGCTCGGGCCATGACCTCACGTGCGCGTGCCTTCCTCGTCCTCCTCGCGCTGTTCTCGACGCTCTCTACGAGCGCGGGCGGCTGCGGCGGCAGCTCGGCCCCTCCCTCGATGGCGGAAGCGCCCGCGAGCGCCGGGGAGGCCGCGGCCGCGCCCGCGCCCGCCGAAGCGATGGAATCGGAGTCCACAGCCGATTCGAGATACTACGTCGACGAAGCAAAACCCGTGGAGCCGTCTCCGCCGCCGGCAGCGCCCGCACCGATGGCGCCCGGCGCCGCGGCGCCGATGCCCACGCCCACCTCCGCGCCGCCGCAAGCGCCGGTCGCCGGGGGAGCGCCGCGCTCGGCGGTCGAAACCAAGCCCGACAAGAAAGGGCCCGCCGAGGGCAAGCCCAAGGCCGTCGCAGGATCGGACGAGGCGACGACGTGGAAGCGCGCGCAGAGCGGAGCCCACGCGGTGCGCGTGGAGATCGGCGATCGCGAGGCGCTGCCCGTGCGCAGCGTGCAGGCGAAGGTCCAGATCGACGGGTTCATGGCCCGCGTCGTGCTCGACATCGTGGTCAAGAACGACCGCCCCCAGACGTACGAAGGCACGCTCAAGCTGCGCCTGCCCGTGGGCGCGTCGCCGTATTATTTCGCGTTCGGGCAGGACGCGATGGCCATCGCGGGGGACGCCATGCCGGCGTTTTTCCCGGCGGAACGCGCCCGCGGCATGGGCGGCGAGCCGGCCGAGATCCGAATCGCGCGGCAATCTGCGTGGCAAGGCGTGAAGGAGGCGCGCATGGTGCCGAAGGAGAAGGCCGCGCTCGCCTACACGCAGACCGTGCGCCGCAACGTGGATCCGGCGCTGCTCGAATGGGCCGGGCCGAACGTCTTCAATACGCGCGTCTTCCCGCTCGTCGGGGGCAAACCCCACCGCATCGTCCTCGGCTACGACGTGCCGCTCACCCGGATCGGCGAGGACCTCGAATACAGCTTCGATCTGCCGGAGAACGTCGGCAGCAAGGCGATCGATTTCGCCGTCGCGGCCCCGCAAGGCGCGTCCGTGGACGTCACGCCGGCCGCGCCGGCCTTCTCCGGCCCGGACAAACGTTTCTATCGCTTCGACGATCCGTCCGGAAAAACCGTCACGGTCCGCATCAAGAAGCCGGGCGCGGCGCACGTCGTCGCCACGGACGCCGCGACGGGGCCTTATTTCGCGGCCGACATCGCGCCGCAGTTCCCCGCGGCGGCGGCGGCGAAGGGCGAGGAGAATGCGCTCTTCCTCGTCGACACCTCGCTCTCGTCGAACCCCGATCGTTTCAACGTCTGGCTCAAGCTCCTCGACGCGGTCCTCGCGAACAACGAGGACACGATCAAGCAATACAACGTCCTCTTTTTCAACATCGAGCAGACCTTCTGGAAGCCGCGCTTCGTCACGAACGACGCCGCCTCGCGCCGCGAGCTCCGGTCTTTCGCCGAGGGCCTCGTGCTCGAAGGCGCGACCGATCTCGGCGCCGCGCTCGGCCGGGCACAGGCCGCAGCGGGCGCCCCGCAATTCGACGTCTTCCTCCTCAGCGACGGCGCCGCGACCTGGGGCGAGCCCGACGCGCAGATGATCACGAAGCGCCTGCAGAAGACCCCGGTCCGCTCGATTTACGCCTACCAGACGGGCCTCGCGGGCACGGACGTCGACGCGCTCACGCTGCTCACGCGCGAGACGGGCGGCGCGCTCTTCTCGGTCACGGGCGACGCCGAGGTCCAGAAGGCCTCGACGGCGCACAAGAGCCGCCCCTTCCGCCTGGTCTCGGCGCGCGTCTCCGGCGGCAGCGACGTCCTCTTCGCCGGCCGTCCTCGCTTCGTCTTTCCCGGCCAAACCCTCCGCGTCGCCGGCCGCGGCACGCCCGACAAGGACGCCGCCGTCGAGCTCACCCTCGAATCCGGCGGCGGCACGCAGGTCGTAAAAGCCCCGCTCGGCCAGGCGATCCCCTCGCCGCTCGCGATTCGCGGGTATGGCCAGATCGCGGTCGCGCAGATCGAGGAGCTCGCCCCGGCCACCGAGACGATGGCGAAGGCGTATTCGATCCACTTCCGCGTCCCCGGCAAGACCTCGTCGCTGCTCATGCTGGAGTCCGAGGCCGATTACCAGCGCTTCGGCATCGTGCCCGAGGATTTCGCGCGCAGCATCAAATCGGCGGCGGCCTCGCGCGTCGTCGAGGACACGCTGGCCCTCTCGGCCTCCGCGCTCGGCAACCCCAAGGCCACGTTCCTGCGCTGGATCGACGGTTTGCCCACGACGCCCGGCGTGGCCCTCACCGTGCACTCGTCGTTCCGCCAAGCGCTCAACCAGATGCCCGAGGAGAGCTTCCGCGTCGACGCGGCACCGCTCGCCGTGAAATCGCGCGACCGGAAGTCGATCCCCGCCCCCGTGCTCGCCGACCTCGCCGCGCACAAGCTCGATTACGATCGCATGACGGCCGAGGCCGAGCGCCGGCGCGCCTCGCTCGGGCCCGCGGACGCGCTCAAAGCGCTGAGCTCGCTCGTCGAGGAAAACCCCGGCGACGCCGTGCTCGCGCGCGACATCGGCGTCACGGCGATGAGCTTCGGCCTGCCCGCGGACGCGTTCCACCTCTTCCGCCGCGTCTCCGTCGCGCGCCCCTACGAGCCGCAGACGTACCGCGCCATGGCGCAGACGCTCACGCGGCTCGGCCGCACGGACCTCGCGATGGCGTATTTCGAGGTCGGGCTCGCGGGGCAATGGGAAGTGCGGTTCGGCGAGTTCCGCAAGATCCTCGCGCTCGAATACTTCGACCTGCTCCAGCGCGCGGCGCGCGGCGAGCTCAAGACGAGCGTGCCGGAATACGTCAAAGGCCGCCTGCCCCAGGTGGCCCGCGAGACCCAGCTCCAGAGCGCCGACCTCGTCGTGATGATCACCTGGAACACGGACGCGACCGACATCGACCTGCACGTGACCGAGCCGAACGGCGACGTCTGCTACTTCGGCAACCGCCAGACGCAGATCGGCGGCCAGCTCACGATGGACGTCACGCAGGGCTACGGCCCGGAGATGTACGTCCTGAAAAACGCGACGGACGGCAAGTACAAGGTGCAGGCCCATTACTTCGCGTCGGACCGGAACCGCGCCTCGACGCGCACGAAGGTACAGGTGATCGTGTTCGAGGACTTCGGCACGAGCGCGCAGAAGGCGACCGAAAAGGTCATCACGCTCGAATACGGCAAGCAAAAACACGATCTCGTCGAGATCGTCCGCAAGGCGAAGCCAGGCCAGAAGCCCAAGCCGACACTGGAAATGGCGGGGCCCTGACCTTCGCGAATTCGTTCGTGCGTGATTTCGGCGGGAAGTGCGTGAGGGCGCCGGTGGACATCGGCGCCCTCGAGGTGCCCTGAATCAGGGCGTTTGCAGCAGGTTCGACTCGTCGAGCCCGACCTGCTGAATGCCGGTCGGGCCCGCGGGGAGGTAGACCTCGTCGTCGATGATCCGCGGGGCGCTGGATCCGTAATACCAGGTCTTGAAGTAGGCCTGGACGAGCGGCGCCTCCGGCGCGTCGAGGTTCACCATCAGCACGCCGCCGTACGTCGAGAGGAACGCGCGCTTGCGGTCGACGTGCTGGAGCCAGAGGTAGGTCGGCACGCGCGTGTTCGAGAGCGCGACGAAATCGTCGCCGTCCGGGTCAGGCGCGAAGACCGAGAACGACGGATAGGCGCTCCCGTAATAGCTCGGCTGCCATTGCATGCTGTGCACGGCGACCGGCAGGCCCCCCTCGTCCACGCCGAGGGAGTTCACGCGGCGGAACGGCAGGTGCTCGTAGTTCTGCAGGTGCGCGAGGTCGCCCGAGAGCTCGAGCTTCGCGATCGCCGAATCCACGAACTGCTGGCCCCACAGCTCGTCCAGCGTGAAGAGGACCGAGCCCCGCTTGGCGACGAGCTCACCCGGGACGTTGATCGCCGGCCCGATCACGGGCGACGCGGGGTTCGCGAAATCGACGCGGCGAATGAAGTACTGGGCGTACGGCCGCGGATCCAGCGGGACCTCGACGGGCTTCTTGACGGTGACGTACAGCGAATCGCCGTCGTCGAGCAAGCTGACCGCGTCCTCCCCGACGGGCGTCTCGACGACGCCGGCGAGCGCCGGCGCCGTGGGATCCGAGAGGTCGAGCACCTTGAACGAATATCGCGAGGTGGTGGGGTACTGGTCGGAGTTGTAGCAGTAGCCGGAGGGGACAACCGCCTCGTCGTCCGGGAGCGGCACGCAGGAGGAGTCGGCGTCCGTGTGGTCCGTGCAGGTGGCATATCCGCCGACGCAATACTCGGGCTCGCCGTCGACCTCGAAGCAGTTGCGATTGCCCGCGAGGTACGTGCAGCCCTCTTCGCCGCTGCAGATCGGGGTCGAATAGATGTAGTTCCAGCACTGGCTCACGTGGATCGGCTCGTGCGACACGATGTCGACCCCCGTGAAGACCAGCGAATCGCCGACCACGCGGACGGTCGAGCCGTACTGCGTGCCCGAAAGCAAGCTCCCCACGCCCGGCAGATCACTCGTGACGAGCGAGCCGACCTCCGCAGGACTCGCCGGATCGGAGACGTCGTAGACCTGCACCGCGGTCTGGTAATTCGGCCAGTTGTTCGGGACCGACGTCACCGAGACGAGTTTGTCGCCGACCTGGAAGATCGACGCCTGAACGGGCACCTCGATGGTCGCGATGGGCTCGGTGAGCTCGACGTCCTGGCCCTGGACCTTGGGGACGATCTCCACGACCTTCGGGCTGTTCTGCTCCGTCCACCAGTAATACCAGTTCGGCTCCTTGACCCGCGCGAGGTGGGAATCGCCGATCGGAAATACGTCGCTGTACTCCGGCGCGAGATCGAGCTGATCGCGCAGGACCGGGCTATCCGGGTTCGCCTGGTCGTAGATGCGGAGCTCCCGCTCCGAGAGGTTCGCGCCGTTCTGGTTCGGCAAGCGGAAGGCGCGGCGCACCGGGTCCGAATGCAACATGACCCCGCGCCGCGTCACCGTGTGGTCCGAGAACGTGAAGATCTGGACCGCCGATTTCGACTCCCATCCGTCGGGCCCATACTGGTAGCCGTAGAACGGCAGGAGCACGATGCCCGTCTCCGTCTCGCCGCTCGGCGAGAGCACGTTCACCGCATTGTCCGACACGGTGAACGCGCGGTGATCCCAGTTCGCCTCGGACCAGTTCCATCCGCCGTTCTGCCCGTCGACCTCGGCCCGCGTGACGAGCGGCTTCGGGTTTTCGAGGTTCGTGATGTCGTAGAGGCTCACCGCGAGCTTGCGCGAGCCCCCCTCGTCGTTCACGCCGATGCCGACGAGGCGCGTCGCGGAGAAGGCGGGCCGGAAGAAATCGTTCCACCCGGAGACGATGAATTCGCTCTTTTCCTCGACGCTGCCGTCCGCGCCGACCGAGAAGGCGTGAAACGGATCCGTCTGCCGGTACGTCACGGCAAACGCCCGATCGTCGAGGAAGACCGCGCCGAACATGGCCTGATCCGTGCCGAAGGCGACGTGGTCGATGGGGAGGAGCGAGTCGAGGTTCGACGCGTCGTACGTCGTGAGATGGCTCTGCTGGCCGACGCCCCATCGCGGGCCGGAGAAGACACGCAATACGTCGCCGCGCAGATCCATGTGGAACTGCGAGCGCACGTAGCCCGGGACGGTGATCTCGTCGCGCAGGGTCATCGAGCCGTCGATGTTCGAGATGTCCACGACCGCAACGTTGCTGCTCGAGTTCGACCAGACGGAGTTGCCACGGGCCACGAGCAGGACGTCGCCCTCGGCGTGCACGTCGGTCACGTCACCGCCGAGCTGGAGCTCCGATTTCGAGATGAGCTTCGTGGGGGCGACGTCGAAGCTCTTCACGGTGCTCTCGAGCACGTACTCCCAGCTACCGTCGACCTGCTCGTACTTGTATTCGCTGGCAGCGACGTAGAGCGAGTCCTTGTTCTGGCCATTCGCATACCGGCTCGTCTGGATGTAGCCGGGGATGTATCGCTGCGAGAGGAGCTTCGGGTGCTGCCGATCGGCGATATCGACGAGCAGGATCGTCCCGCCCGTTCGGTCTTTCACGACGAACTTCTCGGCGTGCGCCTCGTAGCCGGACCAATCGTTCAGCAGAATGACGGCGCGATTGCCATCCACGTACATCTCGACGGGCGTGCCCTGAATCGGCAAACGGCCGATGATTTGCGTATTCGAGAGGTCGCCGACGTCGATGACCTGGAGCCCGCGATAGAGGTTCAGGTTGAGGAGGACGCCGTCGCTGAGGACACGATAGATATCGCCCTCCTCGAGCTCGCGCTCTTCCTCTTCTTCCTCTTCCTCCTCCTCTTCTTCCTCTTCCTCGCCCCACTGGAGCCAAGGTTCGTCGGCGGAGAGGAACGAGGTGGCGCCCTGCTGCGGCAGCGGCGGCGGCGTGGGACGCGCCTCCGGGTCGATCGGGAGCGGCGGCAGCGGCCCGACGTTCGGAAGCTCGTCGACGTTCGGGGGCACCGGGTCGAGATCGATCCCACTGCCTCCTCCGAGCGGCCCGCCGGTCGGCGTGGCCGTACAACCGGCCAGGAGCGCCACGAGGAGGGAGCCGCAAAGCCCGGCACGCGACAAAGAGAATCCGGCCCGGAGAGCCCGCATGACCTTCGTCCTTTCCGTAATGATGAAACGAGACACGAAATCTCGAAGATCTAACTCATGCCGGGAAGAAGGAGCAAGAGGAAAGCTCGGGTACAAATCGTGCTCTCCGGGAAGAGCACGTCTTCAGGGGTGGACGTACACGAGCGTGCCGCCGGCGGGCGTCATGGCGCCGTGCCAGGCGGCCGGGACGGGCGGATCGGTGAAGTCGAAGAGCCAGGCGGCGTCCGCGGGCGAGACGTTCACGCAGCCGTTGCTGCGCGCCTTGCCGAATTCGTCGTGCCAGTAAGCGCCGTGGATGGCGTAGTTCTGGTGGAAGTACTGGACGTAAGGCACGTCGTGCAGCTCGAACGCGGCCTCGCTCGCCGGATCACCGTCCATCGTCGCCGTGACGTGCTTCGATTGCACGAAAAACGTGCCCTGGACCGTGGCGCCCGTGGTCTCCGGATCCGAGAGCCCGCCTCGGCCCGTGGAGACGAGCGTGGCGAACACGGGGTTCGTGCCCTCGTAGGCGACGAGCATCTGCAGCTCGATCGAGATGTCGATCCAGCGCTTGCCGCGCTTGGCATGCCCCCAGAGATCCTGCCCGAGCCGGCCGATCCGCAAGCTGCTCGCCGCGAGCCATACGCCCTCGGTGGTCTCGACGTACGCCGCGAGCGCCTCGCCCGGTTTTCCCTCGACGCGGTGCGCGCCGCCGCTCGACGCGCGCCCCGTGAGCACCCAGCCGCTGCGGAAAGGGACGTACTCCGCGGGCCGGAGCTTGCCTTCTTCATCGGGCCGGAGCGCGCGCAGGCCCTGGTGCATGACGAACGCCGGCATCCCCGGAGCCTTGAAGACGACGCCACGCAGCTCGGAGAGATGCGCGGGCCGCGTGCGATCGATCGGGACGAGATCGAGCTCGGTCGTGAGGCCGAAACGGCGGCCCGTCCAGTCGAAGGTGGCCATCAGCCCGAAGGCCGAGCGCGCCTTGGCGCGGCCGCGGTGCGCGTGGAAGCGGACCTTCTCCTCGGCGCCCGCGGGCTTCGGCAAGTCGCGGCCGGATTCGAGGAAGGGGGAGATCGGATCGGCATCGCCGATCGTCCTGCCAATCTCCTGCACGATCCAGTCGTTCATGCCCCGAGCGCCGAGGGGGCGGCCCTCGACGGTGTGTTGCTCCTGGGGCGTGGGGAGGTGGACGTAGAGGTGAGGCGGGGGGCTGCGCGAAACGACGTAATGGTACGGGAAAGGCTCGCCACGGCGCGGGCCGCGGACAGCCGCGAGGGCGACCGGGTGCTTCGTGTCGAGCGTCGCGCCCGTGCCCACGCAGACGTAGCCGCGCGGGTGGATCCGATAAAAGCCGCCCTTGCACCGCTTGAAACCGGCGGGCTCGGCGGCGCGCGGGACGATCGCGCCCGCGCGCAGGTACCCGAGCCGCGTGGACTGGTAATCGGGCGCGATGTACACGAAGTTGCGCATCGCGATGCTGGCGAGCTCGTGGCCCTGGCCCGGCTCGAGGTCCGCCGGCGCGGGGCCCTCGGGCTCGGGCTCGCTCACGGCCGAGGGCTCGGGCGGGAGCGGGAGCGAGCCTCCCGAGGCGAAAGGCGCCGCGGGCACGGCCGGATCCGGCCCCTCGACAGTGCGGCCCGGCGGCTCGTCGGGCGCGCCGCACGCGACGAACACGACGAGCGAAAGCGCGAACGCGACGAAGCGCGCTCGCGGCACCTCGTTCGGGGGCGTTCGGCGCGCGTCCACGGCGGGGGACTATAGCCGATCCTCGCCGGATGCGAGGGGTTTGCCCGCGGAGCGGGAAGAGGGCATTTTTGGGCTCCCGGGGCGGGTTCGGGTCTGCTAGGTTGTAGGGCATGGATCCCAAGCCTGATCGGTCGATGGTCCTCCTCGCGCCGCCTCGCAGCGGCGGCGGCGCGGCGCTGTCGTTCCCGCCGTCAGGCTCCCGCTCGGGACGTTTTCCGCCGGTCGACGAGCACATCGTCGTGCCCGAGACGACGCGGGACGAGATGATCCGCGGCCGCAAGGTCTCCGCGCAGCCGGCGCTCGAGCCCCACGCGGACCTGCAGACGAGCCTGGATTTTTTGATCCTCCCGCACGTCCGTCCGGGCTACCGGCCCTCGACGGAGCTGCTCACCCGCGTCGCCGAGGGCTCGAACTTCGCGACCGACCTGTCGATCCGGCGCGAAGGGCAAGACCCGGCCACCGGGCGGCGTTTCCTGGAGGAGATCTCGTTCGAGATCGTAAACGAGCAGAGCGTGCGCGACGTGGTCGAGAAGGCCGAGGAGCTCGCCGAGCGCGGCGTTCGCCGGGTGTTCGCGATCTTCGTCAAGCGCCGCGAGGTCTGCGAGTGGTCGCCGGAGAAACACGCGTTCGTGCCGCTCCTTTTGGACGGCATGCTCGAGGATCCGTGCTTCGTGCGTCCCATTGCGGTGCGCGCGCTGCTCGACGTACAGAACGCGGAGCGCGAGGTGGTGCGCGCGCTCGAACGAAAAGGGAACGCGGAGCTCGAAAGGCTGAAGGAGGGCGCGCGCGACGCGGGCCGCGAAGAGGGCCGCCGCGAGGCGCTCGGCACCCTGCTGCGGGCGCGCTTCGGCGAGATTTCGGCGGACGCCGAGGCCCGGATCGCGGGAGCCACGCGCGCCACGCTCGACGCGTGGATCCTGCGCCTGCTCGACGCGAAGACGATCGACGAGGTCTTCGCAGAGCCCTGAGCGTATCCACGCGGGCGCAGCTCTTTACGCTCGCGACCTCGATGAGGCACGATGGCTCTCCATGCCTCGCGCCTTCGCCTTGCCCCTGACCCTCGCGACGTTGTTCGTCCTGCCCGCTTGTGGCCCGTCCGAGGCCTCCGGAAGCGGTGGCGCGGCGTCGAGTGGATCCCAGCAAAGCAGCGGCGCGGGCGGCCATGGCGGCGATGCGGGCAGCGGAAACGGAGGCGCGGGCGGCAGCGGCGGCGGGATGGGCGGCAGCGGCGGCGAACCGGGCCCCTCGGCCTGGCAAGTTGTGCTCGATGCGCAGGACCTCGACGGCGCCGTGCTCTCGATCTGGGGCGCGAGCCCCTCACACGTGTTCGCCGTCGGCGGGCCGCTCGGGAACGAGGGATTCGAGACGCTCGTGGTGCGCTTCGACGGCGCTACGTGGAAGCGGCTCGCGCCGGGCGGCACCGAGACGTACTGGTGGGTGCACGGGACGGGCCCCGACGATGTATGGTTCGTCGGGGAAAAAGGGCGCATCACGCACTGGGACGGCGCGTCGTTCACGGAGCACACATCCGGCGTGGAGGCGACGCTCTGGGGCGTCGTGGCCTTCTCGAAGACCGAGGCCTTCGCCGTGGGAGGCACGCCCGGCGGAGGGATTGGCGCGCCAAACGACATCGTCCTCCGCTGGGACGGCGCGGGCTGGAAGCCCGAGCCGCTGCCCGGCGCGCCCCTCGGCCGCACGCTCTACAAGATCTGGGGCAGCGCGCCCGACGATCTCCATGCCGTCGGCGAGAAAGGGACGATCTGGCGCAAGAAAGGCGCGGCGTGGTCACTCGTCGAGCCCGCTCCCACGTCGGGCAAGCTGCTCACCGTGTCCGGGTGCGGGGCGAAGGAGGTGTATGCCGTCGGCGGCTCGGTGGTGCTCCGCTCGGACGGAGATAGTTTTTCCAAAGTGAACGTTTCCCTGACGAACCTCGTCAACGGTGTCGCCTGCGGCCCCTCGGGATCCGCGCTGCTCGTCGGCGACGGCGGGCAAAAGCAGAGGCTCGTGGACGGCGCTTGGATCGACGAGTTCGTCCTCGAGCCTTACGACGACCTGCACGCGGCGTGGTCGGATGGAGAAGGCTCGTTCTGGGCCGTGGGCGGTGATTTTTATGCGCCGAAGGCCGCCGGGGTGCGACGCAAGGGGGTCGTTGCGCGCCATGGCCCGGGCACGTTGCCCGGCGTGGTGCAATGAGCGCGGGCTAGCCGCCCTCGACCTCATCGAGCATCGTGGTCAGGGCCCGCAGCGCGTCGACGGTCGTGAAGAGACCGACCACGGTATCGCCCTCGACGACCACGGCCGAGCCGTATTTCTTTTCGGCCATCGTGCGCGTGACCTCGGCGAGCGGACACTCGGGCGAGACGCTGTAGGGCGGGCCCAGGATGAAGTCCTCGACGCAGGCCATGCCCGCGTCGACGACGCGCATGTTCTCCACGATCTTGAGCTCGCGCTCCGAGAGCAGGCCGATGAGCTTGCCGGCCTCGTCGACGATCGGCAGGTGCCGGAAGCCGTGCTCGTCGAGCAGCTTCATCGCGCGCGCCATCGTGGTCGTGCGCGAGACGGTGAGCGGGCTCCGGGTCATGTACGTGCGAACGATGCGGCGCGTTTCCATGCGGTAACGCGGTACCGCGACACGCCGCGCTCCGCAAGCGGGGAGCAACCTGCCGCGTGACGTCCCGGCGTCAGAGCGGCGGCAGGACGGGCGCGAATCGCTCCTCGAACGAAGCGTCCACGAGCAAGCTGCGATCGAGCTCGACGGTCGTTCCGTCCTTGCCGACGAGCCGGTATCGCGCCTCGCCCATGGCGTCGACCGCGACGAACGAGGTCGTCCGGGTGCGCAGGACGGGCTCGATCGCGAAATACCGGGTCAGAAAGACCCGAATGCGCTGCGCCGCACGCTCGTTGTCCATGTACACGCCGCCGTGCGGGAGGCGGAAATAGACGCGGCTCTGGGCGTCGACGCGGACGTAATAAAATGCGTGGCTCTGCACGCCGTGGCCCCAGAAGCCGACGAGCAGGTATCCCTCGGGGGCAGACCGGAGAAACGGTCCGATTTCGGCCTGGGCGAGGGCGACGCCGTGCGCGTGCGCGACCTCGGAGCCGACGAGCATGGCCGCCGCGTCGAAAGGGCGCAGCGGCTCCGTGGGGAGCATGCCCTCCGGCGGGAGGATGCCGAAACGGTCGTGAAAGGTCTGGACGAGGAGCTGCATCGGCGTCGGGGTCGAGCCTCGTCGTTCCAGGTCCACGGAAGTCCGCATAAAACGATCGCGGCCGGACGACAAGACGACAAGCACGAGCCAAGCCTTTCCCTTCCCTTCGAACCCGGCCCTGCGATAGCCTCGCGGTGATGCGGCGCGGCGGCAAACGAGCGTTCGGGCGGATGGGTGCGTGGTGCGTCATGGTCTTGTCTCTCGCGGGGCTCGCCGCCTCGTGCGGGGGTGGCGGAGCGAGCACCACGAGCGAGGCGCCGAAGACGCCGGCCGTGGCCGAACTGCCCGCATGCACCACGGAGGCGTGCGAGGACCTCTCGGCGTGTCCTTTGACCTCCAAGGAGCACCTCGACGCCTTCAACTGCCGGCCCTGCGGCGAGGAGGCGGCGAAGGACTGCGAGGACGCGAAGGCCTGCACGGTGCGCGACGCGCGGAGCCTGGAGGCGCTCATCTGCCGGGCGATCCGGCAGGAATTGTCCTGCCAGACTGCCATGACGCGGGCGCTCGAAGGCTGGCGCAAGGACGGCGAGCTGCCGTTCGTCGACGAACCCATCGTGAAACGGGCCGTGGAAGAGCGTTACGCGCGGCAAGCCAAGGCCGCCCTCGCTTGCCCGAGCGCGCGCTGACGGCATTTTTCGCTAGCGCACGAAGACGGGGTTCGTGAAGGAGAGCGGCGGGACGCCGGGCACGTAGGCGTCCATGGTCTTCGTGCCGCGGGCGATGGCGAGGATCCAGTCGCCCTTCTCGAACGTCTCGCGGCTGCGCTGTTCGACCGGGCCCTTGCGGCCGGTGATGGGGAAGGTCCGCACGGTTTTTCCGCGCTTGACGAGCTCGATGCGATCGACGTCGATCCAGGGCGGCGCATCGACGCGGACGACGACCTCGGCCTCGCCCGGCGGGATCGTCTCGCCCATGGCTTTGCCGGCGACCTCGATCCGGACGAACGGCCCTCCCGAAACGCTCACATTTCCCTTGCGCAGCGCGTCCACGAAGGCCGCCTCGGAGACCACGCCTTTCACGTCGTTCCCGACGAACACCATGTTCCGGGGCAAACCCGCCTCGTGGTAGACGAGCTTGTGCGAGTCGGAGTTGCCCGTGCCGACGACGCGGAAGCCCGCGTCGAGCAGCGCATACCAGTCGCGCAGGACGGGCTCCACGCCGGCGATGTAGCGGGAATGGTCGCCGTTGTAGACTTCGAGCAGATCGAAGCCCATGTCGGCGAGCGGAGAGCGGTCGAGCCAGCCCTTGAGATCGTCGGTGTCGAGGCGGAGCAGCTCGAAATAACCGATGCCGCCCCAGCGCGGGTGGTTCACCTGGAGGATCGTGCTCGTGCCATAAGGCTTCTGCGCGCGCGCGGCCGCGAAGATTTCGGCCGGCAGGACGCCGATCCAGGGGAGAGGCGCGGACGCGGGGAGGAGCGGGAAGACGTTGAAATGGCCCCAGGCTGGCGAGGTGACCTCGTCGCCGACGATGCTCACGAGGTCCGAGGCGAGGCCCATTTCGCGGATCGTGGGGCCGTAATCGGTGACGGCGTTGTGGTCGGTGGCGACCGCGACGTCGACGCCCACGGAGACGAGGCTGCGCACGCGCTCGGCGAGCGGCGCGGGGGCGTCGGGGGAAGGCTCGGCGTGGAGGTGCAGGTCGGCCGAGACGAACCCTTTCGTATCGACGACACGTTCGAGCTTCGCGCGGACGGTGACCTCGCGGCCCGCGGCCACCTCGATGTCCTCCTCGTGGGCGGTGTACGAAAAGCCGCGCGTGAGGGCGACGTGGTATTTGCCGGGCGGGAGGAAAAGCTCGCGCTCGCCGCGGTCGAGGTACGCGACGTTGAGGGCCGCGCCGAGGAAAGGCTCGTCGCCCCAGTCGGGATCGGGCGTGCCGTCCTTGCCACGCACGAGGAGCCGCGCGGGCATGGGTTTTCCGCCGTCGGTCACGGCGATACGCAGGCGCCCGGCCGAGGGTTTGGCACGCGTAACCTCGGCGGCGAGGGATTCGACGCGGATCCAGGGTCCGGGGGCGTGGCCGGGCGCGACGAGGCGCGCGTCGAAGCAGCCCTCAGGCAGGTCGATGGTGCGGTCTGTCTTGCCAAACAATCGCTCGTCGGCGGCGAGCTCGACGTAGATGCGGCGGTTGCCAGCGCCGTCGCAGCGGGCGAGCTCGACGCGGCTGCCGCGGACGGGGAGCGTGGGGAGGGTGACGCGGCGTCGGGCGGCGGGGGCGCGGCAGGGCAAGGCGAGCGCGGCGTCGCCGGAGGAACGGTCGCTCAGGGTGACGGCGACGCGGCGTCGCTCGGAGGCGCCGGCGTGTACGACGGGGACGACGCGCTCGCCGGTGAGTGCGGCCTCGAAAAACCCATATTCGGGCGAGCCGAAACGAGCGAAGAGCGGGCCATCCTCGGAGCAGAGCGCGTACGCGGTGCCGAGGCTCTGGCGGGCGACGAACTCGGTGCGGAGCTGATAACCCCGCGTGACGGGCCCCGCGCCCTCGATCCAGGTGGGAACGTTGCCCCAGTGGATGTTCTCGCCGAGGGTGACGGCGAGCGCGGGGAGGCGCATGGCCGCGCCGAGGGGGCCGGGATCGACGGGCTCGATTTCGGGCGAGGTCACGGCGACGCTCTCGATCCAGAGCGCATCACCCGGGCCGAAGAAATAAAAACTCACGTGCGTGAGGGGCTGGCCACGCACGGCACGATCGACACGGACGATGTTTTTTTTTTGCCCGACGAGCTCGACGCGGACGACGTCGGTGGCCGCGACGCCGAGGCCCATCTGGAGGACGGATTGCAGGGAGACCATTCCATCGGCGCCGCCCTCGGGGCCATAATCGACGAGGTGGCCTCGCGCGGAGACGACGGCGACGCGGCCCGCGTGCGAAAGGACGAAATCGCCCGGGCGGGCGTCGACGCGCAAGCCTTTGAGCGGGACCTTTTCGCGGGCGTCGACGGGCGCGGCGGTGCCGAGGGCGCCGCTCGGAGGCTCGACCGGGACCTCGCGCGGGACGACGGGAGCAGGCGGCTCCTCGGGAGGATCGGAGGCAGGCGCGCCGGTGGGGCCGGTGGGCGCGGCGGCGCAGGAGGCGGCGACGGCGGCGAGCGCGAGGACGAACGGGGAGGAGAGGCGCATCGAGGGGCGGGAGGATACCCGAAAGGCGCTAGCTCCGGCCGAGGATCTTTCCGAGGAGCTCACGCACCCCCCGCTTGTCGAGCTTGGTCTCGTCCCCCGGCGTCGCGTGGCATTGCGGGATTTGCAAGCACGACGGGCACCCGTCGGCCGCGGCGCAACGCGCCGGGCAACGCTCGACGATCGCCAGGGAAAACCCGGCGATGACGCGCAGGACGTCGAGCGTCACCGCCTCGGAAAAACCCACGCCGCCCGGGTGCGCGTCGACGAACGCGATCGCGGGTGTCTCGGCGGCGCCGAAGCGCGCGGCGCGCACGATGAGCAGGTCCTCCTCGCGGCACCACACGAGCGCCGGCAAGGTGACGCGGAAAAGATGCACGAGCGCGTGCAGCGTGCCCTCGCCAATCGCGCCGAACGAAGCCTCGGGCAAGGCGAGGACCGCGGCCTTCGTGGCATAACGATGCAGGAGCGGCTCGGCGTAAAGGGTGACGTCGCGCGGCTTTCCGTCGGGGCCGTGGCGGCGCAGGCCGAGGCTGCGTTCCTCGACCTCGACGAGCCTGCGCTCGAAGATGAACTGCGCGCCGCCGAGCGATCGGAGCGGTTCGGCGCGGCGTTCGGCGCGCTCCCCTTCCCCGCCCTGCTTGGGTTGTTCTTTGCGGCGCTCGATCGGCGTGATCGTGATTTCGCGAATGGGGCTCGTGACGAGCAAGCGCTCCTCGCGCTCGCACGCGACGCGGCCCGCGGCGAGGCCGTCCTGCTCGGAGGCGGGTTTGACCACGTACCGGCCGCCGCGGAAGACGAAGATGCGTCCGGGATACGCGGCCGAGAGCATACGCGCACGCTCGACGCCATAAAGGACCTCGCCCGTGTGGCGATCGACGAGCTGCGCAGGCTCGGCCGCGACGTCGAAACAAAGCGTGGGGTGCGCCTCGCCGGCCGCGGAGATCCGCGAGACCTCGCGGCGCTCGCCGGTCTCGGGATCGAGGACGGTGTGTACGGTCCGCGCGAGGCGCGTGGCCTCGGGGGAGGCGGAAGCCGCCGGGGAAAGCTCGTTTTGCACGACGGGGCGCGAGAAGTCGGCGGCGAGCTCTTCCTCGCTCCACGAGGCCTCGACGAGCGCCGCCCGCAGGTGCGCGCGTTGAATGGACTCGGCGAGCGGATCGACGACGAGCGCGCAGCCGAGATCGAGGTCGGGGTGGCGGAAATGCGGGCGCTCGGCCGCGAGGAGCGAGGAGAACGGATCGGGATCGGGTTGCCAGAGGACGAGGATTTTCCGTTCGAGATCCGTCTGCGCAATGGCCTCGGCCTTCAGCTCGCCGGGCGATTGCGGGGTTTCCGGTTGGTCCGGCAAAACCTCTTTGGGCTCGGGCTTCGGCGGCGCGATGGCCTTGCCGACACGCTCGCCGGCGCCGAGGGCGGCGACGCGAGCTTCGGGGACGGTGGCGGCGCGGAAGCCGACGTGGGCCGCGAGGATCGGGCTCTTTCCGTACGTCGCGGCGCGGACGCGGGCAATGACGACTTCGGCCTCGGAGAGGGCGCGCGAGAGCTCGTGGCGCTCCTCGGCGAAGGCGCGGCCGCGCGTGGCGACGTCGCGGCCGAGGGTCCATTCGTTGGCCCGCGCGACGTCGGCTCGCGAGAGGACGTCGTCGTACCCGAAGAGCTCCGCGGAAAAACCCTGCGCGAGTGATTCGCCGAGCGCGCGCACGGCAGGATGCACGTCGACCTGGGCGCGCGGGCGCGGGGGGAGGAAATACGAGACGATCGGGGGGCGCGGGGCGCCGTCGACCTCGGGGCCGAGCACGAGCATGGGGCGGCCGACGAGGCGCTCGCCGAGCTGGCCGAGGTCGCGGAAGGAAGGATCGGCCGTGCAGAGGAAACGAATACGCTCGCCGCGTTCGAATGTGCGGGCGGAGGCGCGCGCGGCGGCGCGGCGGAGGCGGCGGAGAAGCAAGGCGAGGTGCGCGCCGGGGGCGCCGTGCCATTCTTCGAGGTCGGGGAGGACGACGAGCCCGAGGCCACCGAGGAAGGCGGACCATTCTTTTTGCCGGCCGCAAAGCTCGCGGTGCACGCCCTCGGGGTCGGCGAAGACGAGCGAGGGCGAGGCGTGTGTCGGATCGGCCGCGCCCGCGCCGGACGCGATGTTCGCGGCGTGGACGTTCCATTTCCAGCGCAGGGCCTCGGCGCGCGCGAGGACGCGCCGCTCGGCCACACGCGCGGCCGCGGCGGAGGGCGCGAGCCAGAGGACGTTCTCGGCCTCGACGAGGAGCGCGTAAAAAAGGAGCAGGTCGAGCGTCGTGGTTTTTCCCGAGAGCGGCGGCGTGCAGAGGAGGATGTTTTTCCGATCCTCGAAAGCATCGCACGCGAGGCCCTGGTGGACGTAGAGGCCCTTTCCGGCGCCGAGCTCGCGCGAGAGATCGTCGAGCAAACGTTTGGCGCGTAAAGCGGTCCCGGGCGAGATGCGGGCCGGTTCGACGCCCGGCGTCTCGGGGGGCAGGAGCAAGGGGCCCTGGGCCGCGTGAATGGCCTCGACGAGCGGGCGGAGCGCGGGCCTCGGCGCGGGCGGCTCTTCTTTTTTCTCGGACTCGGGTTTGTCGGGGTTCTTCGTGCGGGTGGCGAGGTTCCGGCGGAGGCCGTCGAGCGCGATTGCGGCGCCGACCCAGAGAGGTGCCGAAAAATGCCCGGCTACCGCGGCCGGGAGGGCGAGCGCGGCGAGGCCGGCGAGGGCGAACACGAGCGGGCCTTGCCAGCGCACGAAGCGGGCCTCGACGTATTCGACGCTCGTCCAGTGGCCGAGGAGCTTGAAGACGCGGCCGAATCGGTCGTCGGCGAGGGGCGCGCTCTCGACGGGTTTGACCGGGAGCGGCCGGCCCTCGGCGAGGGCCTTGGCGATGGCTTTTTGCTGTTCGAGGCGCTCGCGCGCGAGGACGTCGTCGGGCTTCTGTTCGAGCGAGCCGAGCTCTTCGATCGTACGCGCCGCCCAGAAGACGAGGCCGAGATAGACGACGGCGCCGAGGAGCAAGGCGAGCGGCAAATGCACGGGGCCGGGGAGCACGAATCGCCCGCCCGCGGCGAGGGCGAGGATTTTACGCAAGGCCTCGTATGCTTCCCGCCCCTCCCCCGGCGCGAGGAGCAACAGCACGCGCTCCTCGATCAGGAGCATGTCGTAATGGGCGAGCAGGGCGTCGACGATCGCCACGACGAGCGAGAGCGCGAAGACGACGAGGCCGGCGAGCGCAAAGAGCGGGCCGGTGGAGACGCGGACGGCGCGGAGCTCGAAGCGGGCTTTCGCGAGGGCGCCAAGATAAAGGAGAATGGCGATGGCAATGGCCATGCCGCCGAGGGCCGTACGAATGGGTTTGGCCTGGGCGAGGCGGGACCATTCGCCGAGGAGCGCGAGGATCGCGTCGATCACGGATCCTCCGAGCGTGCGAGGGCGAGCGATTCGAGCGGCAGGCCCGTGCGCGCGACGACGAGCAGGATCGAATCGGGATCCGGCGAGAGGGCCCGCACGTCCCAGGCGCCCTCGAAGCCCCCCTCGGCGAGCGCGGCGTCGACGAGCTTGCGCGCCTCGGGCGGCGCGAAGAGGAGGCGGAGCGGCGCGGGGGCCTCGGCCGCATATTTCGAGGCGAGCTCGAGGCCGGGCGAGAGCTTGAGGAAGAGGCGGCGGAGGAAGCTCTTGGCCGAGGATTCGGCGGCCTTGTGCAAAGCGGATTTGCCTTCCTCGAAGGGCGAGGTTTTCTCGAAGGATTCGAGCTCGGCGTGGCAAAAGGCGAGCAGGTCGTCGTGCGCGGCGAACGGGGCTTCGGTCCAGGGATGCTCGGCGAGGCTCTCGCGGAGCCAGCGTTCGGCGGCGGCGCTCGGCTCGGGCGGGCGGATTTCGGCGTAAATGGCGTCGACGTCGTCGCGGCCGACGATGGTCGCGTGCAGGACCGAGGTGGAGAGCAGGCCGCCGGAAAAGAGGTGGCGTTCGCTTTCGTGTTCTTCGCGGTGCAGGGCACGATCGGCGGCGGCGAGGGCGGCGCGCGTGGCTTCGAGGGCGGCGATGGTCTGCTCGATGCGGCCGAGGAGGTGCGCGAGGACGCGCTGGACCCAGAGGAGGCGCGCGTAATGCAAGCGTCGCTCGTAATGGCCGATGAGGTCTTCGCGGATGTGGCGCGCGATCGACTGCGCGAGGTCGTCCCGGGCCTCGCAGGCCCAGTTGTGGTGGCGTTTGCGGTGTTTCCAGAGGCGATACCCCGTCGAATACGCCGAGACGCCGGCAGCGGCGAGGAGCGGGACCGGCGGCGTGAAGAAGGGGCGGAGGCGGCCGTTCGGCAAAGGGGAGACGGCGTCGAAGAAGGGCGGGAATGGGGCGAGCAGGGCGCGATAAGAGGAGACGAGCACGCCCGAGAGGAGGAGCGCGGAGACGAGGCCGAGGGCGGCGCCGAGCACGACCATGCGGCGCGGGCGCGGGCGATAGGAGATGGCCTCCTCCAGTGCGGCGAGTTTTTCCGCGAGCGGCGAGGGCGGGAGCGGCGAGAGCTCGGGGGCCTCGATCGCACGGACGACCTCGTCGAGATACCCTTTCGCGCGGGTGCGTGCGTCCCGTAAAACCAAGAGGGCCCGCGCGTGGCCCGTGGGGCGCTCGGCGACGAGCTCGGCGACGCGGGCAGCGATCGCGCGTTCGCCGCCTTCGAGGCGGACCTTGCCGCGTTGTTCGAGCGCGGCCGCGAGTTTGTCCATGCGGAACCGCTCGACCTCGTCCCGGAACGCGCCGATCGTGGCCTCGGCGCGCGCCCGGAAGAGCGAGCCGAATTTGCGTTCGAGCAGCGTCTCGGGGTCGTCGTCCCATTCGATCGGGGGGACGTCGATCGTGGGCGGCGCGAGCAATTCGAGGAGCGGCTCGGCCTCGGCGAGCTCGGTGTCGAGGCGGCTTTGCGTGGGGACGAGCGGCGCGGCGAGCGAGGCGATGTCGAGCGCGGCCGGATCGACGGGGGCGCGGAGGAGCGCGAGGATCTCGCGGCCGAGGCGCGCGGCGGCGATACGCGAGAGTGCCGCGTGATCGAAGACGAGGCTCGCGCAGGCGAACGTGGCGAAGGTGCCGGGCGGACCGTCGTCCTCGACGAGGCGGCGCACGCCGCGATCGTCATCGCGCACCGGCGGCAAGCACAATGTCGAGAGGAATGCCGCAAAGGAGCGGACCATCTCGGCGCGGGAGAGGAGGTATTTGCCGCTCTGGTCCTCGACGAGATAGACGCGGCCGCCGAGGCGCGCGCGGGCCGAGGATTGCGTTTGTCGGGACAGGTCGGCGAGGGAGGAGGCTGCGCGCGCCATCACGGCCCGGTCGCCGGTGCGGGGGCAAAAGAGTAGCGGGCAGACGACGAGCGCGCCGTCACCCGAGCGCAGGATGGCCGAGAAGGCGCGGCGCAGGCCCGAAGCGAGGGCGGCGGCGAGGGGCGCGACGAGGGGCGCGACGGAGGGCTCGCCGAGGTCGGCGACGACGAGGACGTCGCAAAGCGGGCCACGCGGATCGGTCGGGGACGAGGAGCCGAGGTAATGGCCGACGTCGAGCAGCGCCGCGAGCGCGTCCTCGGCGCGCTTCACGATCGGGGAATACGGGTCCTTCGCATTCGGATCGAGGGCCGGGGCGTCGGGTTTGCTTTCCGCGCCCACGGCGATTTCGAGCGCGACGAGCGAGCCGCCGCGGGCCGCGCGCGCGACGTCACGGCCGAAGGCGCCCACGCCGACGAGCAGCGTGGGACGCCTCGTTCGATCGTCGATCACGCGCACGCGCCCCCCGGGGCCTCAGAGCCCTTTTTCCCGGCGGAACACCGCGACGCATTCGAGCTCGCGAGCGAGGTGCTCGAGCTCGGGTTTGCCGCCCGCGCCGTCGGCGAGTTTGACCAGACGCTCGATGTCGGCGATGTGCGCTTCGAGGCGCGAGGCGAGCTCGGAGAGGTTGCGGTCCTCCTCGATCCGGAGAAGAAGCGCTGCACACGCGCGACGCACCCAGGTTTTTTGCGCGTCGATGCGGCCGCGGTAACTCGAAAATGCCTGATCGCGGAACTTGCCGAGCTTGCGGCGATCCTCCGGTAGATCCGGATCCTCGATGAAGTAGACCCCGTCCACGCGGCGGATGACACCGAAGCAAACCGCGAGCGTGAAATCACGCATGTCGTCCGTGCGGACCTGCTCCTCGCCGGCCTTCTTGCGGACGAGCGAGACCCGCTCCATCCAGGCGAGCTTGGAGTCGTTCTCGCGCACGCCGTCGATCGAGATGCGGAAGAGGCGCGTATCCGGCTCCGGCGCGCCCTCCCAGTTCCGGTCGATGTGCAGCGGGATCTGCGGGACGCCCTTGGGCAAACCCGGGACCTTCGCGCCCTCGGCGAGCTCCTTGTCCTTCACCGCGCGATAACGGCGCTCGTAATCGGACAAACTCTTCACCGCGTGCAGCGGGCAGCCGAGCCGCGCGAGGTAGAAGATGATCTCGTACGGGTGCTCCGAGGCGACGATCTGGCCACGATCGACGCGGTGCGTGGCGAGGTGCGCGAGCACGGGCCCGAGCGTGCGCTCGTAATCGCCGTGCATGACGACGTACGCCTTGTCCGGAAGGAGCGGCGCGCCCGCGCCGAGCGTCACGAAGGGCGCACATTTCGCGGCCGCGAATTCGAGCTTGTCCTTGATGTACTTCTGGATCTCGTCCTCGGGCGTGCGGCGCGCCTCTTCGATCCATTGCGGATCGGACGCGGGCGGGAGCGGGCCGCCGCGGCGTTCGAGCCTGCGCGAGGCCGAGACGAGCTGAGCCTCGAAACGAAGCTCTTCGTCGATGCGGAGGCCACGCTCTTCGAGGCCGCCCGCGATGCGGCCTCGAAGCGCGGCGGAGGCGAGCTGGACGAGGTCGTCGATGATGCGGCGCTCGATGTCCTGCTCGGCGCCGCCCTGGCTCGCGACCGCCGCGAGGCGCGAGAGCGCGCCGGAGAGCTGGAGATCACTCGGGCGCACGAGGCGCGCATAAAGGTGATCCCAGAGCCGATGGCCGGTGCGGTGGTCCTGGAGGACCTCGACGTCGAGCACATAGCGATTCGCGTCGCCGCCCTCGTGCCGCCGGCCGCCCGCGGAGACGATACGCGCGGCGCGCTCTTCGAGGCGGCGCTGAATGCGATCGACCCGCGCGAAGAAGTGGAAGCTCGACAGGCGGCGGCGATCGAGCTCGCGCAGGACTGCCGCGAAGTACTCGATCAAGGCGTTCGCGCGGATGCGCGCGCGGAGGCCGTCGAGCACGTCGCGATACCAGCCGGCGAAGGAGGCCGCGACCTCGAAGTAATCGTTTTCCCGGCCCGGGAGTTTTTCGAGGAGCGTCTCCGGCGCGGCCGCGGCGAGCTCGTCGACGCGGCGCTTGAAGTCCTCGCCGAGGCGGCCGTCCGAGAGGACGAGGCCTCGTTCGTAGGCCTTGCGCGCAGTCTCCTGCTCGGCCGCGACGGCCTGCCTCAGCAAGGCGTGGAAATAACGCGCCTCGGTCGGGCCCTTGTCCTTCGCGAGCTCGGTGAGCGAAAGCTCGCCGGATTCGGCCGCGACACGCAATGCCGCCTCGCGCGCCCGCTCACGCGCGGCGTCCTCGCTCTTGCCGACCTGGACCTTGAGCGCGGCGAAGGCCTGCGCGGTCTCGGAGCGGACGCGCTCGGGGTCGCGCTCGAACGTCGAAAGCTCGGCCTCGTCCCAGCCGCGCAGCTTGATGGCCTCGTCGATGCGCTTGGCGACGTCCTCACGCGTGCGGCGGAGGAACGCGCCGATCGTGCCCTCGCCGCCGCTGCCGCCGCCGCGCGCCCACTCGACGGCGCGGCGATACGGCTCTGCATCCTCGCCCTTGCCTTCGGCCTTGCTTTCGAGGCCACGGACGAAGGCCTGATCGGCCGCGTCGAGGTCGGCGCCGTCGCCGAGCGCCGCGCTGCCGCCGGGCACGGCCGCGAGCAAGAGCTCCGCGCCGAGCTTCAAGGCCGCGTGTTCGAGGACGTCCTCGACGGGCAGGACGAGCGCGCCGATGCCGAAGGAGCCGAACGACTTGGTAAAACCCTGCTCGTCGAGCTGCATCAGCTCGCGCGTGTCGTTGTCGAGCGTCGAGCCCTCGCGATCGAGGATGGAGGTGAAGATCTGCGCGTGCGCCGCGTCGGCGATCGCGGGGTAGACCTCCTGCGAGTCGGCGAGGACGACGCCGCTCTCGGTCTTCTCCTCGACGAGATAGATCTGATCGAAGGGAGGCCGGTCGACCAGCACGCGCTCGGGGTTGTCCGGGTCGTAGTGGAACTCGACGGGCGCGGCGGGGCCGGCGCTCTGGAGGAGCTCGAGCTCCTGGAGGGCCGCGTAGCCGTTCGACATGATCTTGTCGAACTGGTTCGGCGGCAGGCCCTTGCCGCGAAAAACGTTCGGCAGGACGAACGTGCCGATGATGCGATGTCCACGCTGGCCGCCGAGGAGGCGCCGGACCGTGAGCGCCATCGTGGCGAAGCCGCCGGAGCCGGTGCCGCCGGCGAGGGAGGCATAGACGTGGATCTTGGCGGCCTTGTTGGCGCGGAAGGGGTTGTGGACGTCGTAGGCGCGGCGGATCGCCTTCTCCAAGGTCTCGAGGATCTTGGCGCGATCGTTTTCGAGGTGGTGGTAGAGCGAGAGGCGGCTCTCGATGCGGATCTGGCCGGCGCCCTTGCCGCGGTGCGCGCGGGGCTGGTACCACGCGGGCCACCACTGCTCGAAGAGAGGATCGGCCTTGGCGTGGAGCTTTCCGCGCTTGAGCTCGACGTACTCGGGCTTGTCGAAGTCCGAGAGGACGAACTTGTGGGCCGCGTCGATCCAGACGAGCCGCGCGAGGTCGTCGGCGTCGGTGTCGAACGCGAAGAAGTGTACGAGGTCCTTGTATCGCTCGAACGAGTCTTCCTGCTTCACCTTGCGGGCGAGCTCGTCGACGATGGCGCCTCCCGCGCCCCCGAGGCCAATGAAAAATGCGGGGGCGATCTTCTTTTCGCTGAGCGGCATGCGTTTCCCCTCCCCGAGAGCGGGGGCTGCGGAGCGTACCAGAGTCGGGAGGGCCGTGGAAAGATCGATGTTCCAGAACAACTCCCTGTACTTCCACGACGATCCACGGGAGCGGCCCTCGCGAGGGCGGGGGGGCGCCTGCTGACCTCGCCGGCCACCCCGCACTAGGTTCCGCGCACACCACCAAAGGGGGGACCATCCATGCGGAAGCACAAGAAAACCGCGCAGGGCAAGAAGCCCAACATCCTCATCATCTGGGGCGATGACATCGGTCAGTTCAATCTCAGCGCCTACAACAGGGGCTTGATGGGCTACAGGACGCCCAATATCGACCGACTCGCCAAGGAAGGCGCGCTGTTCACGGACTGGTATGGCCAGCAGAGCTGCACCGCCGGCCGCGCGGCGTTCATCACCGGTCAGTCGCCCATCCGCACGGGCCTCACCAAGATCGGAATGCCGGGCGGGCCCGAGGGATTGAAGGTGGAAGATCCGACGATCGCCGTCTTGCTCAAGGCGCGCGGCTACATGACCGGCCAGTTCGGGAAGAACCATCTCGGTGATCGCGATGAAATGCTGCCGACGAACCACGGATTCGACGAGTTCTTCGGCAACCTCTACCACCTGAACGCGGAGGAGGAGCCGGAGCACCCCGACTATCCGAAGGATCCGCAGTTCAAGAAGAGGTTCGGCCCGCGCGGCGTCATTCACAGCTTCGCCAATGGCCGCATCGAGGACACCGGCCCGCTGACGAAAAAACGCATGGAGACGATCGACGAGGAGATCACCAAAAGGGCGCTCGACTTCATGGCGCGCGCCAAGAAGGCAAAGAAGCCCTTCTTCCTCTGGTGGAACTCCACGCGCATGCACGTCTTCACGCACCTGAAGAAGTCGGCGCAGGGCAAGACTGGTTATGGCATTTACGCCGATGGACTCGTCGAGCATGACGGCCAGGTCGGCCAATTGCTGGACAAGCTCGAGGAGCTAGGCCTCGCGGAAGACACGATCGTGATGTATTCCACCGACAATGGCGCGGAAACCTTCACCTGGCCCGACGGCGGCACGACGATGTTCCGCGGCGAGAAAAATACGAACTGGGAAGGTAGCTACCGCGTGCCCTGCCTGATCCGATGGCCCGGCGTCGTCGAGCCCGGCACGGTCATCAACGACACCGCCGCGCATGAAGACATGCTGCCGACGCTGCTGGCAGCGGCGGGAGATCCCGGCATCAAGGAACAATTGTTGAAAGGCAAGAAAGTCGGCGACAGGAACTACAAGGTCCACCTCGACGGCTACAACCTCCTGCCCGCGCTCCAGGGTCAGGGGCCATGGCCGCGACGGGAGTTCCTGTACTGGACCGACGACGGCAGCATCGCGGCGCTGCGTTATGACGATTGGAAGGTCACCTTCCTGCGGCAAGACGCCCACGGGCTGCGTGTCTGGATCGAGCCATTCACGGAGCTGCGCGCGCCGCTGATGACGAATCTGCGCATGGACCCGTTCGAGCGTGCCGAGTACGAGGCCATCGGTTACGGGCGCTGGTACATGGAGCACATGTTCGTGGTCCTGCCCGCGGTGGCCTACGTGGGGCAGTGGCTCGAGAGCTTCCGCGAATTCCCGCCGCGCCAGAAGCCAGGCACCTTCAATCTCAACCGCGTGATGGAAGCGGTGATGAACCTCAGGCAGTGATGCCGCACGGGCGGGCCGGGGGTACATCCCAGGCTGAGGACCTCACCGCGGGCTCCACCAGAAGACGAGCCCGGTCCCCTCGATCGCGTATTTCACGCCCGGTGAGACGCGGAACCAGCCATTCACGAGCCTCGGCTCGCGGGGCTCGCCCCCGCTGAAATCGTCCTCGCGCGGGAGCTCCGTCGCGCGTTTGCCCCCGACGGGGCGGGCGAGGACGGCGCCGCCGGGGCCCGCGCGGAGCTCGACGACGCCGCCGCGCGGCATGGGGCCCATCGGGCCGATGGTGATGCGCGCCGATCGATAAAGGCCCGCGCGCGCCTTCGTCCCGAGCGGGAATTTGGCCTGGCGCGGGAGATCGGGGTCGCGGCGATCTTCGTAATGGAGGATCGCCGTGCGCCGGAAGCGCGCCGGGAGCATGAGGCCGATGATGAGGAAGAAGGCGGTGAAGGCCGCGAGGAAGAGCTGGATGTTACGGCCGTAACGCTCCCAGAACGTGAGCGGGACGATCGTGACGGGGACGCGGACGGTGACCGCGCGATCCTCGAAGCCCTGCGGCTTTTTGGGGACGATGCGGAGCGTGATCTCGCGGGGGCCGGGCGGCGCGTCGCGGCCGACGATGAGGGTGACGTCGAATTGTTTCTTCGTGGCAGGCCCAATCTCGACGTCGCGATGCGAGAGCGACATGCCCTCGCGGTTGCCCTCGTTCTCGAGGTGCTCGTGCTCGAGGTCGGCGAAGATGAGCTCGCCGACGTCGCTGCCTTCGAGGGAGATGATGGCGGCGGCGCGGCCGTCCTGTTTGACCGGGCCAAACGGCTGGGTGACGGCGGCTTTCAGGTGAATCGGCGGAATGACGCGGACCGGGGCGCCCCGGGTCTCGCGCGTGAGGACGCCCGACTCGCCCGGGCTCATGCGGCCGAGGAGGCACAAAGCACCCTTTTTCGAGGGCGTGATCGTGGCCTCGAACGAGCCGTCCGCGAGCGCGCGGAGGGGCACGGGAGCGGCCGCGGCGAGGGCCACGTCGTCGCATGCGTTCACGCCTTCCACGGCTGCGAGGGAGAATGCGTGGCGGTCGAGGAAGGTCTTCGACGGGGCTTTTCCGCCCGGGGTCGCGAGGCGAAGTTTTACGGTGGCGCTTTTGCCGGTTTCGAGGACCTCGGGCAAACCCGGGAATGAGAGGTGCAAATCGAGGTTTTGCAGGATCGCATACCGGCCTCCCGTGCCGCCGCCGGAGACGTCGAGGCGATACGCGCCAGGCTCGGGGGCGTCGAGGCGCAGGAGGCGGTACGCAGGGTTGTCCGAGAAATACACGCCGGGACGATCGCCCGTGGTGGAGACCTCCGCCCCCTTCGGATCGAAGAGGCGCATGCCGAGCTTCGGGGGGCCGACGAGGACGACGTCGAGCGAGGCCGCGCCTTCGTCGACGGGAACGGAAATCGAAGGCGCAGACGCGCCCTCGGTGAGGCGGCCGCCGAAGAGGCGGGCATAGATGTCGGCGAAGAGGCGCGGGAGCTCGTCGGGGCGATCGGTGGCGACACCGATGCCGCCCGTGCGGCGGCCGAGGTCTTCGAGGAAGGCACGCGGGGCGCTCTTCGACAAACCAACGGCGTAGATGCGGGTTTTGCCGAAGGAAGGGACGAGGTCGTCCAGGACCTTGGCCTGACAAACCTGTTCGACCCTGGTCTTGCCGCCGCTCGCGCGCGCGGCGTCCGCGAGCGGGCCATGCGGGTCCGGATCGCAGCGGCCGTCCGTGAGGAAGACGATGAGGTCCTGGTCGCCGGGGGCGCGAGGTTTGCCCGCGAGCAAGCGGTGCGCGCCTTCGAGGCCGGCGGTGAAATCGGTCCAGTTTCCATCGTTGCCGACGGCGCGGATGGCCTGCTTGATCCGAGCGCGATCGTCGGGCGTCCGCACGACGACGAGGGTGGGCATGGCGTCACGCGCGGCGCCGTCGAAGCCGACGACGGCGAGCTCGTCGCCGCTGCGCGTGAGGTCGACGAAGAGCTCGGCCGCGACCTTGCGGAGCTCCTTGGGGTCGGTGCCGCGCATCGACGAGGAGGCGTCGATGACGAGGACCGTGCGGAGCGCGCCGTCGGCCGAAGCGAGGCGCGGCGCGAGCATCGCCCCGGTGATCAGCGCGGAGCAGAGGAGCCTCGGGAAGGTCTTCATGGCGCCTGTCGCTTCAGTTGAAGAGCGTCTTCGAGGCGCCCGTCGCGAGGACCATCCGCTCGGCCAGCAGGCAAACGACGAACTGATGGAAGGACGCCGCGAGGTGCGGCGCTTCGCGCGTCATGCGCTCGAGGGAGTCGAGCGAGAGGCGATAGAGGACCGTGGGGCAAAGCGTGACGACCGTGGCCGAGCGGCGCGCGCCGAGGTAGAGGCCCGACTCGCCGACGACGGTGCCCGGGCCCATCGTGCGCAGGCGCTTGGTCTTGCCACCGTCGAGCTCGAGCCAGGCCGTGAGCTCGCCGGACTCGATGAGGTAGAGGTCCTTGGAGACCTCGCCCTGGCGGTAGATCTGGTAGCCCGCAGGCGCCTCGACGCGCTCGAGGTACTGGAGGAAGCCAGAGACGAACTCGCGGGTGCGGAAGACGTTCTCCAGTTCGTCGACGAGCTTCGTCGGCGGGAGCATGCTCGGCGGCGCGGCGCGCAAGACCTGGTTCTCGACCCATTCGAGGCCGTGATCGAGGTCGGGGAAGAAGCGGACGCGTTTCGATCCGTCGGCAAACCCGCCCCGTTCGAGCTGCTTCTTGACGGCGCTCGGAAGGTCGGTGAGGACGACCGTGACGCCGTTCGACTCGGCGAGCTTGCGCATGCGGACGAAGGAGAGGACCGCCGAGGAGTCGATGCCGTCGACGTGGCGGAAGTCGAGCAGGACGTACCGCGTGGGGGCGGGATCGTCGCTGAGCATGCGGTGGTGCACGCGCTTGAGCAGGGAGTAGGACGTGCCGAAGAAGATGTAGCCCTGGAGCTGGAGGATGTAGAGCTCCTTGCCGCGCTCTTCGAGCGTGAGCTCGTCCCCAGCGCTGCGCTCGACGTTGCTGCGGACATCGGAGCCGACGGCCGCGCGCTTGATGACATCGATGCGGCTGTAGTTGACCGCGAAGAGGACGGACGAGACGACGATGCCGACGCCGATGCCCGGGAGGAAGCCGATCCACGCGATGACGACGAGGATGATGACGACGAGGCCGTACTCGACGCGCGGGAGGCGGAACCAGGAGTCGTAGAGGGTTTCGAGGAGGAAACCCGCGCCGAGGAAGACGAGCAGGCCACCGAGGACGGGCTTCGGGAAGTACGAGAAGACCGAGGCGCCGAAGAAGAGGGCCGCGGCGCAGATGCACGCGGAGAGGATGCCCGCGACGCGGCTCTCGGCGCCGGCCTTGTGGTTCAAGGTCGACTCGCTGAGCGAGAGATACCCGACCATGCCGAAGCCGAGGCCCGCCGCGAGGTTCGCGATGCCCGTCGCGCGGAGCTCCCGATCGAGGTCGATCTCGCGCTCGGTCGCGATCTCCAGGCCCGAGGCGTTGAGGAGGATCGAGATCGTCGCGAGCATGGTGATCGCGAGGAGGTTGCCCGAATTCGCGCCGATCTCGGCCCAGTCGATGCGGAGCGCGTCCGAAGGCGTCATCGGCGGCCAGAGAGCGCCGCTCGGGAAGGGGCCGAGGAGCATGCCACGATCGAGCGCCTCGGAGACGGTGCCGCCCGCCGCGTAGAGGACGCCGTAGAACATGCCGACGGCGAAGACGAGCAGGCCCGGCAAGAGCAGGAAGTGGTGGTAGCGCCGGAGCAGGATCGTCAAGAAGATCCCGAGCGTGAGGCCCGGGACCCAGTTGACGATCGCCTCCGCGCGGAGGAGCAGCGGCAAGGACGCGAGCGAGAACTCGGTCCCCGCCATGACGGAGATGGATCCCGTGAAGAGGAGCCAACCCGTGCCCGCGAGGAAGCCGCCGACGACGGGATACGGGATGAAGCGGACGAGGGTGCCGAGTCGAAGGCCGCCGAGGACGAGGAAGAGGCCACCCGTGACGAGCGCGGAGAGGGAGCAGACCGCGACGATCGTGGGAAACGGGTCGCCGCCCTTGGCCGTGATGTGACTGCCGATCGCCGAAGCGACGAGGGCGAGGACGACGGCCGTGTTCTCCTGCGGCGCGGCGATGACGGGGCGGAAGGAGCTGCCGAGGGCGACGATCGCGCCGATGATGGCCGATCCCGCGAGGGCCATGCCGATGCCCGCCGGCAGGTATTTCGTCAGGTTGCCGGAGAAAATGAGCGCCGCGAGCGTGATGCTGAACGTGGCGACGAGGGTGCCCGACATGGCGCCCGCGAAGAGGCCCGAAAGGAGGCGCGATCCACGGAGCCCACGCCCGATGGAGGGCGCGGGCGTCGAAGGCATCGGCGGACTCTGCTGCCCTTCCATCGTCGTCGTCGGCAGAAGCTCGGGGGGCCGTCATCTTCCGCGAACAGGGGCTCGCCTGGCAAGCGCGGCGCACATCGTCGCCCCCGAGCGCACAGTCGCCGCCCGCGGAGAGGGGTCGTTTGAGCTCAGCCGAGCTCGCGGGCGATGGCCTGGGCCTGCTCCTGGAGGGCGACGGCCTCGTTCACGTGGCCCTGCTGGTGATGCAGGCTGGCGAGGTCTCCCAGGATCTTGCCCTCGTCGCGGCGATTTCCGACCTTGCGCGCGATGTCGAGGGCCTGCTCGAAGAAGGTGCGCGCGAGCTCGAAGCGGCCTTGCTCCTTGTGCAAGACCGCGAGGCTCTTCAGCGCGAGGCCCTCGTTCCACAAGCTCTGCGCCTCGCGCGCCGTCGTGAGGGCCTGCTCGTAGAAGGCGCGCGCGCTCTCGATGCGGCCCGTCGCCCAGTTGACGCGGCCGAGGCCGAGGAGGCCGAGCGCTTCGGAGGCGCGATCGCCGAGTTTTTGCGCCTCGTCGAGCACGCGCACGTGCTCCTGCATGGCCTCCTCGTGCCGGCCCTGGAGCTCGAGGACGTCGCGGCCGAACTCGTACCGCACGACGACGCTCTCCAGCGTGGGCTCGGTCGTGAGCTTGAAGTAGGCGCGGTAGAGGCGCTTGGCCTCGCCGTGGGCGTAACGCTCCGCGGCCTTGCGCGCGCCGGCGAGGAAGTACCAGCGGGCGCGCTTGGGTTGTCCGGCGCGTTGCCAGTGGCGCCCGAGCGCGGTGAGCTGCCCCGTGAGGTCGTCCTCGTGGACGATCTCGATGGCCTCGGCCGCGCGGCGGTGCAGCTCCTGCAAGCGCGCGCGGGACTGCATCTCGTAGGCCGCGTTCCGCAGGAGCACGTTGCTGAAGCGGTAGCGGCCTTTGCTCTGGGGGTTGGGGGGCGTAGCACCGCTCGCCTGCGCGTAGCCTCCATGCGCGAGAATCGGCGACCAGATGCACTGCTCCTCGCCGACACGGACGAGCTCGGGCAGGAGCGGGTCGTCGTCCATCATGCGCGAGAGGATGCGCAGGTCGAACTCGCGGCCGAGCGTGGCGGCGGCCTGGACGACGCGCTTGACCTTGGGCTCCAGGCGATCGAGCCGCGCGATGAGCAGGCTGTTCACGTCGTTCGGGAGGAGGAAAATGCTCGGCGTCGAGACGCCCGTGTCTTCCTTCTCCTTCTTCTTGCCCGCGAGCTGATTCGCTTCGAGCCAGTACGTCATGATCTCCTGCGCGAAGAACGGATTGCCGTTCGCGTTTTCGCTCAGGAACATGGCGAGGACCTCGGAGACGGGGCCGCCCATGAGGCCCTCGGCGAGCTCGCGCAGCTTCTCGCGCGAGAGCGGGCCGAGCGGGACGGCGTGCTGCGGGACGTTGCCTTCGAGCTCGATGCGGAACGGCGTGCCGTCGTCGTTGTGGCGGCAGGTGCAGAGGACCGCGACGGGGCAATCCTTCACGGCCTGCGCGACGTGGCTGATCGCTTCGAGCGAGTCGCCGTCGGCCCAGTGCGCGTCTTCGAGGTGGAAGATCACGGGCTGGAGGAGGCTCTCGGCGCGGAGCCAGAGCGAGAGCGCGGAGAGCGTGCCGGCGAAGCGGAGCTTCGGATCCATGCGCTCGTAGACCGAGCCGTCCCAGCGGATGCCGATCATCGCGGCGAAGACGCTGCGCGCCTTTTCGAGCTCGCGCTTGAGCGCGGCCTCGCTGTCCGGGAGGCGATCGATCAGGTGATCGAGGGCGTCGTCGAAGTTGACGTGTTTCTCCTCGCGGCCCGTCGCCGACGACTGCGCGAAATACTCCTTCAGCGCGTACTCGAAGGGGTTCAAGCTCGATCGGAGCGTCTGATCGCAGCGCGCGTCGATCCAGAGGATCGGGCGATCTTTCTTGTTGTCCTCGAGCCTGCGGCGGTACGTGTCGACGAGGAAGCTCTTGCCGAGGCCGGGCTCGCCGTCGACGTAGACGATGCCCGCGTTCCTGCCTTCGAAGATCGGGCCGAGGTGCGTGGTGAGCGCCTTTAGCTCCTCCTCGCGCCCCACGAGGCCGCGGGCGAGGAACTCGCGCTGCACGGCGACACGCTTGCGATCGAGGGTGTAGACGCTGATCGGCTGCTCGAAGCCCTTGAAGAGATGATCCCCCGCGGGCTTGAAGTGGTGCGTGCCCTGGGCGCGGACGGAGACCTCGCCGTCGCACCAGAGCTCCTTCCACGGCGCCTTCATCATGAGGCGCGCCGCGAGGTTCGTCGCGGGGCCGAGGCAAGCGAACTCCTGTCGTTCGGTGCCGCCGTTGAAGCCGGCATACCTGAGGCCGTGCGTGATGCCCGCGCGGATCTGCATCCCCTTCGGCGCGTTCTTGCGAATGCCGAGCGCGAAGTCGAGCGCGCGTTCGGTGTCGTTCTCGTGCGTGATCGGCGCGCCGAAGTGGATGAGGCAGTTGATGCCCTTGTCGCCCGAGTCGACGCCCGTGAACGTGCCGCCGTAGCGGCTCGCCTCGACGTCGACGAGCTTGATGAGCTCCTCGAAGCTCGGGATCTGATCGAACGAGAGGAAGACGCTCGTGACGTGGCGGAACTCGCCCTGCGGCGGCATGTCGCGGATGCCCGGCGGGACGAAGTGCGCGCCGTCGCCCTGCGGGCGGACGCGCGGCACGGGCGGGAGCGGCATGTCGGAGACGTCGGCGAGCTTGAGGACGCCCTCGGCGACGGGCGTGACGGCGCGGCCCGGGATGCGCTGCTGGAAGGCGAGATCCATGAGGATGTCGCCCTTCTCGGCGTGGTGCTCGATCGAGGCGCACTTGTCGATCGCGGGGCCGCGGAAGTAGCAGTACGCGCGCTCGGGCGAGGTGCGGACGATGCCCCACTCGAGGGCGCCCCACGAGAGGCCGACCTTGTACGAGAAGGGGAACGTGCCGAAGCGCGTGGCGCGGACGGCGCGGTTCAGGAAGAACTGGCGCATCTTGAGCGCCGCGGCGAGCGCGTGCTCGGCGACGTTGCGCCCCGTCGAGTGCGGGAAGACGGCCGTGAACGCGTCGCCTGCGAAGCCGACGATGATCCCGCCGAGCTCGTGCACCGCGCCGATGAGCGGGTCGAAGTAGAAACGCAGCGTGCCCGCGAGGATCTCGGCGCCCTCACGACCGTGCGGGAAGAGCTTCTCCGTCAGGTTCGTGAAGCCCGGGATGTCGATGAAGAGCGCCGCCGCCGCGAAGTTGCCATCGGTCCTCCCCCTCGTGTCCTGGTACAGGATGAAGTCGGGGACGAGCGGGTTCATGTCCGTGGATTCCGGCGCTCCGAAAGCGGCGGGCTCCCCCGCCGCGGCGCCCCGGCGGCCCCCCACGACGCACCGTGCAAAGTTGCCCGATGTGGTCGTAGAGGGAGCGCGACGCCAGATGGCAGAGTGCAGGGGAAGCGAGCAAAAATCAACGGAAGCTTGACGGAAGGGCGAACGCGATCCCGCAGGCGTTGGCTGTCGTCCCGCCGCGCCCGAGGGCGGCAGGAAAGTGGCGGAGGCGCGCGATACCCCCTTGGCGGCCTCGCGGGCCTGGGATACGCAAAAAGTGCCCCCGTCCTTCCGTCGAGACGGCGCCGCCGCGGAGCGCGGCGACGAGGGGGTGCGTGAAGAGACGCATGAGCGCGAGAAGACCCTCGGATTCGGAGCACGACGGCGATCTCGTCGATCCCTCGTTCGGCGCTGGGGGGTCGCCGGAGCCGCCCCCCGTCCTCAGGCCCTCGGCCCCTCCGAACCAGAGCAATGTCCTCGTCGGCGGCGGCGAGCGCGAGGCGCGCGCCTACGTGGGCCCGACGGCGCTGCCCACGGTCCAGGCGCCGAAGTCCGCGGATACAGGAAAGGTCGCGATCGCGAGCAGCGTCGATCCGCGGCGTATGCCCACCGTGCGCATCTCTCCGGGCCGCGGGCGTCCGCCGCTCGCGCCCGGCGAGCGCCCCGCGCCGCCCGAGCCGATGGTTTCCCCCTTCGGCCCGGTGAGCCCGCGCCCGGCCCCGCCGCCCGCGTTCGTCGTGCCGCATTCGGGGCCGCATTCGGGGCCGCATAGCGCTCCTGCATCGGCGAAGGTGTCCTCGCGGCCCGAGCCCGCGAGCAGCCCGGCGACGGCCATCTGGGTGCTCGCGGTGGTGCTGGCAGCGCTCGTCGGCGCCGGCGCGGCGCTCTACATTCGCCGCAACATGGCTGCGCAACAGCCACCTCCGCCCGCGCCCGCGCCCGCCGTGCCGCACTCCTGAGGTCGGCTCGATTTCGGGTTTTCCGCGCTCGCTTGGAATCAGGCGGAAAAACGGACGTTGCCGGCGAATTTCGTCGGTCGGACGGAAAAACACGCACCGTCGAGGCGGTCCGCGCATTGCATTCGTGTCCGGGTCGGAGGACCGAACATGGATCGGAGCACGTATTGGCTCAGGGCTGCGTGGAACGATTTCCTCGCGTTTCTGCCGGATCTCCTGTGGGGTCTCGCCATCCTGGTGGTCGGCTATTTCATCGCGAGGCTGCTCGCCTCGATCGCGAGGCCGATCCTGCACCGGGTGGGCTTCGACCGGCTGGTCGATAGGCTCGGCATCGCGGTGCGAGCGGACCGAACGGAGCAGGGATCACGCTGGGGCGCGTCGATCGTCTTCTGGGTGACGATGCTCATCGTAGTGATGTACGCAGCCGACGCATGGCGGCTCGGCGCGGTGGCGGCGGGGATCGCGGCGATCATCGCGTATTTGCCGCACGTGCTGGCGGCGGCGGTGATCTTCGGCGCGGCGCTGCTGTTCGGGAACTGGGTGCGCGCGCGGATGCTGGAGACGAGCGGGCCCATCGTGCCGGGCGAGTCGTCGACGACGAATTCACAACGACCGCTCGTAGCGGGGGCGGTCCGGGCCGGCATCCTGGCGCTCGGCGCATTCATGGCACTGCGCGAGCTGCAGATCGCCGAGGAGATCGTGACGCTCGCGTTCTCGTTGACGCTCGGCGCGATCGCGCTCGCCGCAGCGCTGGCCTTCGGGCTCGGCAGTCGTGACGTGGCCGGGAAAGTGGCGCGTCGCTGGTACGAGGAGCGGCTCGGGAAGCGGGCCGCCGTGGGCGGGAACGAGGACGAGTCGCAGATCATCACGCCTCCTTGAGGCGAGAATGCACCGGTTTTTCCCGCTCATGATTGCGGCGTGCTCGGCGACGTCCGGGCGGGAGCGGGAGCGGGCGACGCTCGGGATCAAGGTGGAGGCCGTCTACGGCCTCCGCCTCCGCTTCGGGTTGGATCACGTACGTCTGTTGATCCCCAGCGCGGTCGAAGCAGTCAGTCGTCGTGACTGCCACGACCGCCGACTGGAACGTCTTCGCGATCGAGTTCACGGATCTGACGCAAGAGTCCGTCTTGGTCCCCGGGAACCAGCACGAGGCTGCCATCGCTCCTCTGTACAATGAGGATGCGATGACACCCCCCGCAGCGAACCTCGAATATACGAGGATGCTGGCCCGGAGCGCACCGAAAGAGATTGTGCGCGATTGGCCGCAGCGTCGCGCGGTTCACGGAAGACAGAGCCGCGCCGCACCGGGGACATGCCGCATGTGGGCTTGGCCCGAGACCTGTGCTGTCGAGGACGATCTTCCGGCCGCTCATCGATCGCTCGATTCTACCACAACCCGCGCTCCACATCAGGGCGTACGACCTTGATTCCACCAGCGATTCCGCGCGCATGCGGAGCGGAAGCAGCGAACGATCCGTTGGTGTTTTTTCACGACGCCGCCGCGGGTGGACCGGCGTGCGGCGCGTCGTATGCCTGGCTCAGCGCGCCGAGATTCTCGACCACCAGGATGTGGCATATCTTGTCTTCGCGGAACGTGCACACGACCACCCACTCCGTGAAGAAGACGGCACCATTCTTCATCACGCGCAGCGTTTCGTCGCCGGTCACCACGGCCTTCTCGTCGTTTGCAAGGAAGTCATAATAATTGAATCCTACGTGCTCGACCGCGGAGGGCATCACACGAAAATACTCCGCGACCCCATCCCTGCCCCGGAACTCGCCACTGAGAGGCGTCCCTGGCCCGATCGAGACCTTGTAGACGACATCGTCGGTGAGGTTCGCCAGCAGAATCCGGGGGTCACCCGTGGCCGCGAACTCCTTGAAAATTGCGCGTAATAGAGTGAGCTTTTCGTCGGCGGTCATCCTGAGCTCCTTCCCGTCGCGGAGGTGATGGTACACGAAACGAGGCGTCGCGCGCACGGCGGAGACGACACCGGACTCGGGCCAGACCTACCCCTCGGATGGCTTCATTCTGGAGCGACGCGCAGCCGCACGGCAAAGCGATCTGCGAACGGCGCCGCCGGTGCGCCCAGGTGCAATACGGTGCCGGGTTCGAAGGTCTGTTTCGATCGGACGGGACGGTTGTGCACGGTGTCCAATGCGAGCAGCTCGCAATGGCTCGTGTCCTCCGGGCACGGCTCCGAGCAGATGTAGAGCTCGCCTGGGGAGAAATTCGGCTCAACGCCGAAGGCGACAACTTGTGCCTCCAGCGCTCCTCCCGTCGTCCCGATCGACACGTCCCAGCTTTGTCCCGGGCACCACGGCCCCTGGCAAGGCCGTTCGATCCATCGCGTCGTCAGCGTCGTCGGATGCTTGTCGTCCAGAGCGAGCGGCTCCTCCGCCGGCTGGCAGGAGGTATTTCTCATCGGGCTCAGCCGCTCCTCGACCTCGGGATGAATCCGAGTTTCTCCAGGTCCCTGGAACCATGCCACGTATTCGCCCGGCGGCACGTCCAGCGCAAAGGCGCTCCCCGGCTGCGCAGGATCGATGTAGAAGTTGCGGTCTGCGCCCAAACGAGCCCCGGTGGCTCTGCCGAACGTGCCGACGGCATCGCCGCCGGCACATCGATAGAAGCCGACGCTCGACGAGAAGTACGGATCCGTCGGGACAGGATCCATCGTGACATGGAGGATGCGATCGTTCGGGACCTCGAACCGAAGGAGCGCCTCCTGTATAAAGCCGCCGCCCCAAGGTCCACAGCCCAACGTTGCGTCGGTGTCGGTCAGCGACGGCATGCTCGGATCGCAATCCATGAGCCTGAGACACAGGTCACCTAAGTATTGAGGTGGTTCCGTCCGCCAACCTGAGAACGCCTCATCGAGGCGAACCCCGAATTCAGCCTGAAACACGGCATCGATCTCCTGACGAGACCCATGTTGCGGCGCACGCGCATAGAACGACAAGAAGCGCGACGAGCCGAACTTGTCGATGAGAAATCGCACGAAGCTCGCGCTCGCGTTGTACACCCCGAAGCCGTTCGCCGCGACCCAGCCATAAAAAGCTTCTGTTTCCACCAGCGTCTCGATAGGATCGGACGTATCGAGGGGTCCTTGGCTGTCGAGCGTGTTGAGGCAGCCGAGGACATCGGCGAGCCCCTCCATAAAAAGGGCCGGCGCCTGTCCCATGAGAGAGGCATTGGCATGCACAATCTCGTGAGGATGCACCGGATTAAAGGAGTAAATCGTCGTACCATCCGCACAGCCAGCCGCGCCGACAGTACCGCATCTAGAAAGCCCTTCTTTGCTTCGAGCATAGTAATATTGGATTCTCTCGCCAGGTGGGAGGGTTGCGCCCAGGAACTTGGCGTTCGCGCTGTAGTAGCGCTCGAGCCACTGGGCGGTGCCGTCGCACGGCGGTGTGCCTCCCTCTTGCACGTAGTACTCGAAGTGCTCGCTCGTAAAGAGCTTCGTGAAGACGGGTTCCTCACCGCCGCACGCTGCAAGGGACAGGAGGGCTGCACGGAGAAGAAGCCGGGCCGGCCCCACCCGTGCGGAACGGGGGCCCCGTGAACCGATGAAGTCGCATACTGCAGGCATTTGGGTACCCCTGAATCTTGCGTTTGTTGCGAGAGGGATGCTCCGCGGGCTGCGAAACCGGTCGATGCGTCGGGTCCTCTGGTCGACCCGGGCCCTCAGGGCTGCAGGCAATCCGCAGGGACCTTGCAGACGCCGGTCGCGCTATCGCAGCTCGCGTGCGCGAGCTGGAACTGCGCCGCTACCTCGGGGTCCTCGAGCTGCGCTCGGCAATCCGAGGGGCGCGGCTCGTCGGCCATGCAGAGCGTGACCACGTCCCCTTTCTCGCGGATCTCTCCCTTCAGCTCGACGTTCTGGCACAGGCCGGCGGAGCACGCGTACTCGGCGTTCGGAAATTGCGGGCACTCGTCGTCCGCGTCGCACGCGACGAACCTGCACATCGACGCATCAGTGAACCACGCGCCGCTGTCCAACCCGACGACCGAGCAGATCTCGATGAACCTACCCCAGGCATACGAATAAAAAACCTTGCCGCTCTCGCCGCTGCTGCTGTCGCACTGCGCCGGCGGCGGCGCATCGAGGGGCTTTATCGCGCAGCCCTCGTTGTAAGAGCCGTCTTCAGCGCACGTCCACGAAAACGTCGCGCCTGTCGTGTCCCGCACGACCTCGGGGTTGGAGTTCCCGCAGGAGATGTTCAGCGCGGCGGAGAGAGCGACCAGCAACCACACCCCCCTGGTCAGACCGTATCGAATCTTGCGCATCGACATGTTGCTGTCCATACGACGTACAGCTGGATGCTGTGT
The DNA here is from genome assembly GCF_029946505.1 of Polyangium sp. y55x31. Classification (GTDB taxonomy): domain Bacteria; phylum Myxococcota_A; class Polyangia; order Polyangiales; family Polyangiaceae; genus Polyangium. Next base: position 94,460 of record NZ_JARZHG010000026.1, on the reverse strand, counting down.
CAAATGTGAGCACGAATTCGCCTGCCGCCTGCACCCGTTCGACCCCCAGCCGAGGCGCCCGCGCCCCTCATCGCGCCCTACCCGAGCCTCGCTCCACCTGGCTCGCGCCCACCCGGTTTCCTTCTCCATCACGGACCCACGTGGAGCTGCCCCGTCCAAGCTCCGACACGCACCCGGCAAAAGGCGGCTCACCCCCGACGAATCGCCGCCTCGAACCCGACGAGAGCAGACCTCCGCCCTCGAACGACGCGACACGAACCTCGCTCGGGTCGGACGTGGCCCTCTTCGTTCGAGCATCGGACGCCACTTGCAACGGGGAGCAGCCCCCTCGGACCGAGGTCACCGACGAACATGGGCGGGCGGCGCCCGGCTCGCGCTGGGTTCGTGTCGCGAAGGAAGAGGGTGTAGCCCGTTTCGACCCGCGTCCAAGCCCCACGAGGCGAGACCTCCACCCACCACGACCCTGGTGCGACCTCCACGCTTCGGGCTCCCAGCCAGCCCGCGCCCGGGATGGTGTCGGGGCCACGGATCTCCCTTGCCTTCCGGGTCGACGTCGATCCAACGTGTCGTCCGCATCACGCCCACCCTACCGGAGGGCCGACGTACCCGAGGACAGCCTGCATGGGACCTTCTCTCGACTCTCTGATTCGCCTGTACACGTTTTCGACCGGTCGGCGGCTCTTCGCCCTGCACCAGGTGCGAAAGCTCGCCCAGGCTTCTGAACTCATCGACCTCGTGGGGCACACGGGCAACGCGATCGCCTATGACACGGACACGCGCGCGCTGGAGGCGCGATGGGCCGGGCGAAAGCAATCGACGTTTTCGCCCGAAGCCAGGCAGCTCGACATCTACGTCGACGCCGCCCTCGGCGCCTTCCGCGACGGCGCGGACGCGCAGATCCGCGCCTGCGCGCCGGGCGATCCGATCGCAGACGCGGCGCTCAAGATGCTCGACGTCCTGTTCCCGAAGGGCGTCGGCGCCATCACGACGCTCGGCTTCGTGGACGAGCTGGCCGAGGTGAACCGCATTCTGGAGCGGGTGAACGAGCCCGATTACAAGGCTCTCGTGACGGAGCTCGGTCTCACGCGGCAGGTGGCGCGGCTCGCGGGCCTCGAAGGGCAATACCGCGCCGCCATCGAGGGGACGGGCGGGACCTTGACGTATGCCCAGGTCAAGGACGCGCGTGCCAAGGGACAGTCGCTCCTGCTTCAGGTCGTGGCGATGATCCTCGGGAAATACCCCTCGGACAACGAGGCCGACCTGGCAACGCGCGGAGCGCTCCTTTCGCCGATCCTCGTGCAAAACGAAGCGATCCGCCGTTACCTCCGGGATCGGAAGCCGATCGAGGACGTGAACCCGGAGACGGGGGAGATCGAGCAGACGCCGCCGGCACCGGAAGCGACCGGAACGCCCTGACATTGCCGTCCAGCCCGTGTCGTCTTCGACGCGCAAAGCCTCGCGGACGCCTGAATGGGATCGGGCGATGTAGCAGCCCACGCCCTCGCGTGCGTCCGACCTCACCTTCCTCGTGGACGCGCCCTGTCGTCCTGGGCAAGATGGCGCGGCCGTCATGAGGCTCTCCCCTGCCCCTCTGCTCACCGCACTGATGCTCGTGCTCTCGGCGTGCGCGAAGGTCCCGCGGATCAACACGACGCCGAATACGCCGGTCCTCACCGAACCGAAGAGGATCCTCGAGCTCGGCAAGGTTTCGCGCGGGGACACGCGCTCGCCGGACCATAGCGGCGGCTCGTACTGCAAAAACGGCGGACGCACGGGTCAGGACCTCGATCACCTCTACGGCTTCGAGGTGCGCGAGACGGCGAGCTACCGCTTCGAATTCGTCCCCGAGACGTTCGAGGGTGTGATCCAGATCCAGAAGAAGCTCGGGGGCCCGGGTCGCACCGGGATCGGCTGCAAGGGCGCGCATGCGGGCCAAAAGGCGACGCTGTCGCTCCCGCTCGAACCCGATTTCTACTGGGTCATCGTCGACGGAAACCTCTGGGACGAGGCGGGGCCGTACACGTTGCGCGTCGATCGCGACACCTCGGAGACCGCGGTGATCCGCCCCGAGGAGCCCGCGCTCGTCGCGCCGCTCTGCGCCGGCGCGCCGCTCCTTCGTCCAGGCGAACGGACGTACGGGGCGTTCGAATCGAAATCAGGGGGCGCGCGCGCCTCGTGTGGCCTCCTCGGGGGAGGATCCGTGCACCGGCTCTCCCTGGCCGCGCCGACGCGCATCCGCCTGCGCGCGGCGGCGCATTTTCAGCTCGCGCTGGAGATCCGGAGCGGTTGCCACGAAAAGCCGGTCGTCTGCACCCCCGCGGAGGCGGGGCAATACGAGGTGGAGGTCACGGCCGACCTGCCGGCGGGCGACCATTTCGTGGTGCTGGATTCGACGCAGCTCGGCGATCGGAACACGAATGGGAGCCACCTCGACGAGGCCCGGCTCGCCGGGGCCTACGTGATCGACGCCGAGGAGGTGAAACAATGAAGGCGGAACGCGCAATCGTGCTGGCGAGCCTGCTCGGGCTCCCGGCCTGCGCCTCGCATGCCGGAGCGAGCATGGATCGGTGCGGCCCGCCGCCCGCCATGGAAAAACCGCTCGTGTCGATGGGCCACGATCCGAAACCCTTCGAGATGCGGCACTCGCCGGAGAAGATCTTCCCGGGAAAACCCGGCGGCTACCTGTATCGATTCGAGCGGGAGGACAGCGGCACGACGGAGTCGCTGCGCGCGATCCACATGATCCGAGGCGGGCGGATCCTCGTCGTGGGCGACCACGGGACGGCGCTCCTGCGTGATCCGAAGACGGGCTGGCAACCCGAGACCACGGGGACGACGGAGAACCTCCACGCCCTGGTCCCGGTGATCCATTACAAGGAGGGGGAGACCCTCACGGAAGAGCGGAGGAAAAACCACCCCTACCTCGCGGTGGGGTCGAACGGGACGGCCGTCTTCCGCGACCTCTCCGGCGTTTGGCGGGTCGAATCGACGGGGACGTCCGCGGATCTCTTCGCATTGGACCACCTCGGCAAAACGACCGTGGCCGTGGGCGCGGGCGGGGTGATGGTGCAGCGGTCGCTCGAGGGGGTCTGGCGGACCGTCAAGACGCGGACGACGGCGGATCTGTATGGCATCGGGGGCTGCGGAGGATATCTGTGCGCCGTCGGCGCGGCAGGGACGATGGTGTATTGCAGATCCCGGGAGGGGGAGCTCGTGTGTATCCCGCGTCCCCCGCCGACGCAGGCGGCGCTGCGTGTGGCGGACGGGGCGCAGATCATGGGCGACGGGGTTTGGCTCTCGTACGTGCCGACGGACAAGGGCGAGCCCGAACCGCCGGCCTCGTTCGCGCCCTGGTCCGTGGCGAAGGATTTCATCGCGGGGGAAGAGATTCGCGCCGTGGAGCACAACCACTGGGGCGGGATCAGCGAAATGCTGGCCGTGGGGCGTCGGAGCACGGTGTGGTTCCAGGGAGGCCTGTTCTCCGATAGACACAATCTCGAAAAAGTGAAATTGCCCTTCGAGGTGGATTTCCACGACGTCGCTTACGAGCTCGTGGATGGATTTCTCGTGGGCGACAAGGGGACGATCGTGCACCTCGGCGTCCAGGATTTCGTGCCGGACCACATTTGCCTGCTCTGAGCGTCGCGGGGACGAAGTCGGGTGTGCGTGCTGCACGAGCATGCTACCGCGCCATCGATGGTGCGCCCCAAGGATGCTTGCTCCGAGGAGACCTGGAACCGGATCGTCTCCGCGGCGCGACACGAGCTGGTCGAGACGGAGGAGGGCGACGTCGACGTGTCGGTCCGGCAGGTCGCGACACGCGCGGGCGTGAGCCTGGGGACGATCCACTACTACTTCCCGACGAAGGAGAGTTTGCTGGAGGCGTGTCTCGACACGTACTACGAGCGGCTCGGCGCGCTGGTCGTCGAGCTCGCCCCGCTCGCGACGCGATCGGATACACGCGCCGTGATCGAGGAGACGGCGCGGCGAATCTATTGTTTTGCGGTCGCGGAGCGGCAAAGCCTCAAGCTGCGCGCGAAGCTCAATGCACAGCTCGGGCACCTCGAGCCGCAACGGGCCCGGCAGGTGCGCGGGCCCATGCTCGACGCGTTCGCTTCGCTGATCGGAAACATGGGCGGCCTCGGCGTCGCCGAGGCGCGGCTGACGATCCAGACGATGACCGGCCTCATCATGCACCTCGCATTGCTCGCGGACGCGGACCTCGAGCAGATCGCGGGCGTTGGAGGCGAAGCCGGGCGGCGGATCGTGGAAGATCACGTCGCCCGGGTCGCATTGCGGCTGGTATTCCCGAGCTGAGCCTGCTTCGTGGGGCTCAATCGTTGCAGAAGACCTGCATCGCGCGCGGATCGGTGTAGTCGCAGCTATTGATGTAGGACGCTCCGGCGCAGACGCCGGCGGTCAACGCGTCCGGCTCGAGACAATCGCAGAAGTCGCTGCCGTTCGTCATCGGCGTACACCCGGCGGGGAGGGGCCGGCACTCGGTCTGCCGCGGCGGCTCGCCGGCGCGAACGACGCAATACGTGTCGGGGGCGCAGGTCTGCCGGCCATCACAATCGAACGACTTGGCCGTGGTCGCCTCCCAGCGATCGAGAATGCAAAGCCTGTTTCCGATGACCGGGCCGCCCTCGCCGCAGGTCACCCACCGGTCGTCGTCGATCGGCCCGACACACGTCGCCTCGCCGCACGCGAGCTCCTGCGAGTCGCTGCCGATCGTCACGGAGCAGGTGCAGTCGCCGGAGCCGCCCGGGCCGTTCGTGTTCGAATCATCCCCACAGGCGAGCAGGCCCGAGGCGAGCGAGAGAAGGACGAGTGATCGAAGCAAAAAGCGCATGATTCCTCCAGGAAGGCCGCGAGCCTAGCGCGGCCAAGGGCGCGCGCCGCCCCACGAATCGGACGCTGTCCGAACCCCACGCCGACAAACCGAATCGCCGATCACGGTCGCGCGCCGCCAAGACCACGAGGCGCGCTGGCCTTGACTGTCCGGCGAACCTGCCACACATAGGCCGAACGGGAGGCGAGATGAACGACTGGAAATTGCCCTGGGAAGGTGGATGCCGCTGTGGTCAGGTTCGGCTGAAGATCACCGCCCCGCCGATGGTCACGGCGGCCTGCCATTGCAAAGGCTGCCAGCGGATGAGCGGCAGCGCCTTTTCGCTCGGCATCTTGCTTCCGAGCGACGCCTTGCAGGTGACGCAGGGCGAGCCCGTGCTCGGCGGCCTGCACGGCCCGGTCCGCCATTTCTTTTGCCCTCATTGCAAGAGCTGGATGTTCAACCGGCCCCCCGGCGCCGACACGATCGTCATCGTCCGCCCGACGATGCTCGACGATGCGAGCTGGTTCTGGCCGTTCATCGAGACGTGTATCGAGGAAAAACTCCCCTGGGCGACGACGCCCGCCCTGCACGCCTTCAAGGGCTTTCCCGATCCCGCGGATTATGGACGGCTGATGAAGGAATTCGCGGAACGGTTCGGGGCGGGATTCAATCCCCCCGCGCCAAACCCTGCGAGAGCGCCCGTCGCATGAAGAGGTCCTCGAGCGTCTCGCGCCGCGGGACGACCTCGATGACCTGCGCGCCGTCGTCGAGCGCCGCCCGGAGCACGTCGCCGACCTGCCTCTCGCCCTCGATCTCCACCACGACCACGTCCGCGCGCGTGCGCACGCCATGCCCTTGCTGTGCAAACGATCGGCGGAGCGCCTCGCTCGCGCCCGCGAGCGTCACGTCGGTCCGGAGCACGTCGCCGCGCAGGAGCTTGCGAAGCGCGCCACGCACGACGACGCGGCCCTCGCGCAGGATGGCCACGCGATCACACATCGCCTCGACGTCGCTCAGGATGTGCGTCGAGAAGAAGATGGTCCGGCCCGACGCGCGCTCTTCGAGGATGAGGTCGCGCACTTCCTTGCGCCCCACCGGATCGAGGCCGCTCATCGGCTCGTCCAGCACGAGCAGCTCTGGATCCGAGACGAGCGCCGCCGCGAGCCCCGTCCGCTGGAGCATGCCCTTCGAGAGGCGGCGCACCGGCCTGTCGGCCGCGTACGTGATGCCCACCTTGTCGAGCATCGCCTGCGTGCGCGACGAGAGCGCGGCGCCCGCGAGGCCCGAGAGGCGGCCGCAGAGCGTGACGAACTCGCGCGGGGTCAGGTACGGGTAGACGTAAGGGTTCTCCGGGAGAAACCCGATCCGGCGCCGCGCCTCCGCGCTCGGCACGCGCGCGCCGAAGAGGAACGCCTCGCCGCCCGTGGGCTTGATGAGGCCCGTGAGCATCTTGATCGTCGTGGTCTTGCCCGCGCCGTTCGGCCCGAGGAAGCCGAAGATCTCACCGCGCCGAACATCGAAGTCGACGCCCTTCACGGCCTCGACGCGGCGGCCCCAGAACCCGATGCGGAAGGTCTTCTTGAGGCCTCGCACCTCGATCAACGTCTCGCCCGCGGTCGTGTTCTCACTCGCCGCGCCGCTGTCCGCGCCGCCGCTCTCCGCGCCGCCGCCCACGTCGATCGCCGCTGCCTCGCTCATGCGCCGTCCTCACCGCCCTCGCGACGCGCGCCGGGCACGCTGCTCGTGTACTCGTGCAGCTTGTACTGGATCTTGCGCGGGCTGATGCCGAGGATCGTCGCGGCTTTCGAGGTGGATCCCTTGCACGCTTCCAGGGTCCGAAGGATCGCGTACTTCTCCAGATCGTAGATCGTGCTGCCGGGGATCGGCGGCATCGCGCCCTCGCCGCCGCCCACGTCGAGCGAGGCTGGCAGGTGGCGCCGCTCGACGCGCGGGCCGTCGCAGAGGACCACCGCGCGCTCGACCGCATTTTCGAGCTCGCGCACGTTGCCGGGCCAGCCGTACGCCGCGAGGGCCGCGAGGGCGTCGTCGGTGAAACCTTCGATGCGCTTGCCGTTCTCCTCGGCGTAGCGGCCGAGGAAGAAGGCCGCGAGCTCGGGGATGTCGCTCGCGCGCTGGCGGAGCGGCGGGATCTCCAGCGTCACGACGTTGAGCCGGTAGTAGAGATCCTCGCGGAACTGGCCCTCGGCGATGCGCTGTTTGAGGTCCTTGTTCGTCGCGGCGATGATGCGGACGTCGACCTTCAAGGTCTCGTTGCCGCCGACACGTTCGATCGTGCGCTCCTGCAAGAAGCGCAGGAGCTTGACCTGCGTGGCGAGCGGGATCTCGCTGACCTCGTCGAGGAACAAGGTGCCGCCGCTCGCCTGCTCGAAGCGGCCTTCGCGCCGGCCGACCGCGCCCGTGAACGCGCCCTTCTCGTGGCCGAAGAGCTCGCTCTCGAGGAGCGACTCGCTGAGCGCCGCGCAGTTGAGCCGCACGAGCGGCGCCTTCGCGCGGGGGCTGCCGCGGTGGATCATCTCGGCGACGAGCTCCTTGCCCGTGCCCGTCTCGCCCACGATGAGCACGCTGGCGCGGCTCGGCGCGACTTGCTCCACGAGCCGGAGGAGCTTGACCATGCTCGGATGCGAGGCGATCACGTGCCCGAAGGCGTTTCGCTCGCGTAGCTTCTGCCGGAGGCGCGAGTTCTCCTGGAGCAGGCGCGCTTGCTCGACCGCGCGCTCGACGACCACTTCGAGCACCTGGAAGTCGAGCGGCTTCGTCAGGTAGTTGTAGGCGCCTTTTTTGACGGCCTCGACCGCGCTCGAGATGGTGCCGAACGCGGTCATCACCACGAACGTCGCCGTGGTGCGCGACTCCTGCGCCTTTTCCATGAGGCCGATGCCGTCGAGGCCCGGCATCTTGAGGTCGGTCAGGACGACGTCGGGCGCGAACTCTTCGAGCTTGCCGAGGGCCTTGAAGCCGTCGGCCGCCGTCTCCGTCGTGTACCCCTCTTCGCGCAGGATCTCGGCCAGCGCAGCCCGCGCGTTGGCCTCGTCGTCGACGATCAGGATTCGGCCGCGGGAACCCATGCTGGCCCCTTCGTAGCACGGGGTGCGGGGCGAAGGGCGCCTCTCGGGCGCCCCGAAGCCCGGAGCGTCGAATTGCGTCGTTCCGACGGGTGGCTCGGCCGGTGGTCCCGCGAGGTGGTCCCGATCCGTACCGGGACACAACCGGATAGTTTCTGCTTTCTCACGAGAATGATACAACCGCCCGCGCAGCGAGGACGGTCCACTCCCGTGGGGGGAGAGACCCCTCCCCCGCCTTTCGAGGGTCGATGCGTACGCTTGAGAACGCCTCCTTTGCCGAGCCGCGGCGGCTCGTCGCGCTCACCGCGCTTCCCATGGCCTTTTGCCTCCTGGTCACCGCGGACGCCGAGGCGCAGCAACCGTTCGGCCCGCAGCCGCCGCCGGGGCAGTTCCAGCCGCAACCAGGGCAGTTCCAGCCGCCTCCGGGGCAGTTCCAGCCCGCGCCGGGACAGTTCCAGCCGCCGCCGGGACAGTTCCAGCCACAACCGGGGCAGTTCCAGCCGCCGGGGCAGTTTCAGCCGCAACCGGGGCAGTTCCAGCCGCCGGGAGGACAGCCCCCGCCGCCCGCCGGCCAGGGCCCGATGACGCAGGAGCTGCCGCCCGCCGGCGAAGCGCCCGCCGAGCCCCCGAAGGTCGACGAGCTCGAAGAGCGCGCGCGCACGCTGATCGAGCAGCCGAACACGTTCGGCTCGACCGGCCTTCTGCGCACCTCGTACGCCGGCTCGGGCGCGGCCGGGACGTTCCGCGTCTCGTTCCTCAGCGACTTCTTTTCGACCTCCAACTTTCTCTGCGATCCGGATCTGTCGACGGCGGCCGGGCAGCGGATCACCTGCACGCGCGACAACCTCCCGGATTCGGCGAGCCACGTCGGCGCGTTCTTCGCGCTCAGCGCGACGCCGTTCTCGTTCCTCGAAGCGTTCGCGGCGATCCGCACGTACGCGAACTCGAACGATCAAGGCAAGCCGCAGCTCCTGCAGGTCCTCGGCGACACGAACTTCGGCGTGAAGGCGTTCACGCCGTCGCGCGTCGGGACGTACTTCTCGTTCGGCGCCGAGGCGCAGGTCTTCTTGCTGAACGGCACGGGCAGCGTGGGCGTCTTGGGCGCGGGCACGAGCGCGTTCTTCCGCGCCCTCGCGAGCGCCGACTTCCGCAAGCCCGGCGGGCAAGGCTTCCCGCTGCGCGTCAACGTGAACCTCGGCTACAAGGTCGACAACTCCGGCCAGCTCGTGCGCGAGGTGGAAGAGGGGCGCGCGCTCGAGTACCGCGACGGCCGCAACCGGCAGCCGATCTCGCGCATCGAGCGCTTCGGCCTCGGCATCAACCGCGTCGACTTCTTCACGCCGTGGATCGGCGTCGAGCTGCCCTTCCGCTTCGCGCAGCCGTACGTCGAGTACACGGTCGACATCCCGGTGAACCGGCAAGGCTACGAGTGTCATACGGGCCGCGTCTCGCGCGGCGACGTCTGCCTCGGGCTCGCCGATTTCAGCGCGGATGATCCGCAGGCCGCAGGCGGCCCCGGCTACGGGGCGTTGCCCTCGCGCCTCACGATCGGCACGCGCGTGACGCCGTTCAGCAAGGCGTTCCGCGGTCTGTCGGCGCACGCGGCCGTGGACATCGGCCTCTCGGCGACCTCGGTGTTCATCGAGGAGGTCGCGCCGCAAGCGCCGTGGACCGTCTACCTCGGGATCGCGTACGCGTACGACACGAAGGAGCCGCCGCCTCCGCCGCCTCCGCCGCCTCCGCCGCCTCCGCCGCCTCCGCCGGAGCCCGTGATCCTGCCGGCGCCGCAGTCGTTCGTCCGCGGCACGGTGCACGAGACGAACAAGCCCGAGGCCGTGATCCCCGACGCGATCGTCTCCATCGAAGGGAGCCAGGATCCGCCGTTCGCGACGAGCGCCGGCGGCACGTTCCTCACGCGTCACCTCGAGCCCGGGACGTACACGTTCTCGGTGCGCGCGACGGGCTACAAGCCGACCACGTGCCAGGCGACGGTGGTCGCGCCGCCGCCGCCCACGCTCCCGAAGGCCGAGCAGCCGGCGCAACCGGCGCAGCCCGCAGAACCGCCGGCGGGCCAGCTCGGCGCGCAGGGACAGTTCGGTGGGCAGGTCCAGTTCGGCGCGCCGGGTCAGTTCGGCGCGCAGGGCCAGTTCGGTGCGCCTCCGGCGCCGTTCGGTCAGCCCGGCGCGGCGCAGCCGCAGCCCCCGGCGCCGGCGCCCGCGACGCCGCCGCCGCAACAAGGTCCGTCGATCGTGGACGTCGACTGCGCGCTCGAAGCGCTGCCGAAGATCGGCGCGATCTCGGCGGTCGTGCGTGACGCCGAGACGGGCGATCCGATCCCCGCGGCGGTCGTGCGGATCGTCGACGCGACGGGCAAGGAGCGCACGGCGACGGCCGACGGCAAGGGCGTGGTCTCGTTCCGCGATCTGCCGCTCGGCGCGACGAAGATCCGTGCCGAGGCCTCGGGCTTCATGAACCACGTGAGCGACGCGGACGTGCGCCTGAACGACGAGGCGAAGGTCTCGCTCGCGATGAACAAGCGCCCGGCGGCGCGGGCCGCGAGCGTCAAGGTGCAGGGCAACGAGATCAAGATCTCGCGGCAGGTGCACTTCGAGAGCGACTCGGCGAAGATCCTCGGCGACTCGAACACGCTGCTCGAGGAGATCGCGGACGTCCTTCAGCAGAACCCGAAGATCCGCAAGGTCGAGATCCAGGGCCACACGGACATCACGGGCACGCGCGAGCGCAACCAGACGCTCAGCGAGCAGCGCGCCCAGGCCGTGCGCACGTGGCTCATCTCGGCGGGCGTCGACGCCTCGCGCCTCGTGGCGAAGGGCTACGGTCAGGACAAACCGCTCGGGCCCAACGTGACGGCCGCGCAGCGCGCGAAGAACCGCCGCGTCCAGCTCATCATCCTCGAAAAGGACAAGTAACCATCCTGCGCCACGGCCTCCGGCTCCCTCGAGCCTTCGCGCTCGTCGTGCTCACCGCATGCACGAGCGCGCAGGCGCCCTCGGAGCCTCCCAAGAGAGAACTCGCGGCATCCACGGCGAGCGTCACGGCGGCGCCGCCGCCCGCCCCTGCGGCTCCGGTTGCAGACGGCGGCGCGGCGGACGCGGAGGCGCCGCCCGCGGATGCGTCGGCTGGCGACGCGGCGACGGCCGAGGTCTCGGACGCGGGCAGCGACGCGGCCGAGGCCGCGGTGCCTTACGTGGCGGACAACAAGGTGCTGCCGCCGAAGGACAGCGAGGAGCTGCAAAAGCGCGCGGCTGCGCTCTTCGACGCGATCACGTCGGACGATCCGGCGCGCGGCGAGTCGTTCTGGTTCCCGAAGGAGCCCTTCATCCCGCTGAAGGACGTGAAGGGCCCCGACAAGTACTGGGAGCAGCTCCACCGGACCTACGCGCGCGACATCCACGCCTTGCACAAGAAGCGCAAGTCCTGGGAGGGCGCGACGTTCGAGGGCTTCGAGCTCGGCTCCACGCCGAAGTGGGTGCCGCCCGGCGACGAGGGCAACAAGATCGGCTACTACCGGACCTTCCGCGGAAAGCTCCGCTACCGGATCGGCGAGAAGACGGAGTCGCTCGAGGTGCGCGTGCTCATTTCCTGGCAGGGCCGCTGGTACATCACGCACCTGAGCAAGTTCAAGAAGTGAGCCGCGCCGGAGCGTGCACAGCGCACGTTCCGGGCGGGCACGGGGGCGTGGTATGGTCGCGCTCGCTCCCGGAGCTCCGTGCATGTTCCAGATCAAGCTCGACAAGCTGAACTCGCAGATCGAGTTCTCGCTCGAAGGGCTCGTGCAGCTCGACGAGATGAAGCAGTTCGTCGCGGAGCTGCGCCGCTCGGCCGTGACGCTGACCGGCTCCGAGCTCAAGGTCTTCGCCGACATGCGGAAGTTCCGGCCCGCATCACCCGACGTGGTCGAGGTGGTCCGCGAGGTGCAGGAGTTCGCGAAGACCATGGGCGTGCGGCGCATGGCGAGCGTGCTCGAGAGCGAGGTGCTCGCGCTCCACATGAGCCGCCTCGCCCGCGAGACGGGCGCGGACAAGTTCATCCGCCGCTTCACGGACGAGCAAGAAGCGCGCGAGTGGCTCGTGAACAGCGAGTCGTTGCGGAAGAGCCGCAGGCTGCCATAGCTCTGCCCTTCCGTGTCGCCGCTCGTCTCCGTCCTGATCCCCTATCGAAACGCGGAGAGCACGCTGGAAGAGGCGCTCGCGGGCATCCTCGCCGAGCGTGAAGTGCCGATCGAGGTCCTCGCCGTCGATGACGGCTCGACCGATGGTGGCCCGGCGATCGCTTCGCGCCTCGCGGCGAAAGATCCGCGCGTCGTGCCGCTTCACACGGGCGGCGTGGGCATCGCGCGTGCGCTCGCCTGCGCGCATGCGGCCTCTCGCGCGCCCTTCCTCGCGCGCATGGACGCGGACGACGTCTCGCTGCCAGAGCGGCTGAGGCTACAGGTCGACGCGCTTCGCAAGGACGACCGGCTCGGCGTCGTGGGGACACGCGTCGAGCCCTTCCCCGATGAGGCGGTCGGCGAGGGGCTCGCGCGGTACGTGGCGTGGCAAAACGCGATCGTCACGCCCGAGGATCACGACCGCGAGATCTTCGTCGAGGCACCGCTCTGCCATCCCTCCGTGATGTTGCGGCGCGAGGCGTTCGAGGCCGTGGGCGCGTTCCGCGACGTGCACTGGCCCGAGGACTACGACCTCTGGCTGCGGCTCCACGCCGCGGGCTACGGGCTCGCCAAGGTGGAGCGAACGCTCCTTCGATGGCGCCATCACCCGGGCCGCGCGACGTTCCGCGACGGTCGTTACGCGATCGTACGATTCATCGAGGCGAAGGCGCACTACCTCGCGCCGCGCCTCACGCGGGATTCGCGTGGGCTCGTGGTGTGGGGCGCGGGTCCGACGGGGCGCAAGCTCGCGCGCGCGCTCGCGGCCGAAGGCGCGAAGGCCGCGGCGTTCGTGGACATCGATCCGAAGAAGATCGGCCGCACCGCACGCGGGGCGCCGATCGTGCCTGCGGCGTCCCTCGATCCATCGCGGCACTTCGTGCTCGTGGCCGTCGGCGCGCGCGGCGCGCGTGACTTGATCCGAACGGATCTCGCGGCGCTCGGGTTCGTCGAGCGACGCGACTTCTTCTGCTGCTCCTGATCGCCTACGACTTCCCCGGCAGAAGCCGGATCCCTCCGCTCGGCCCCTGTCCCACCGGCTTGTGCAGCACGATGCGCCGGCCCGCCGCGCGCCCCTCGGCGTGCGCCTCGCTGCGCGGCCCGCCTGCGTACTTCACGTGCTGGATGCGCGGATGTCGCTGCCGGTAGTACCGCCCGAGATCCGCGTCCTTCACCCACACGAGCCCCTCGCTCGTGTTGACCTCGCGTTGCGCCCCGAGCTTCTCGTCGAACCCCGCCATCACGCCCGCCACGAACGTGCGCCGATCGCGGTTGCCGCCGAGCCCCTTCGCCTTCTTGTGCGCGTTCCAGAGCTGCTCGGCCGTGCGCGTGAGGAACGCGTACACGTAGCTCGCCATCTCCAGGTTCGCGTGTGAGCCGCAGATCTCCAGCACGCTCCCGCGCTTGCCTTCGAGCGGCCGGTAGACCGGCACCCAGATGACCTCCACGAAGAAGTGCTTGCCGAGGATCGACGCGAGTCGCCGCTCGGCCTCGGTCACGCGGCCCGTGGGCTTGCCGAGGTGGCGGAAGCCGTAGCCCTGCGCCGTCCGCTCCGCGACGTTGTCGATGTTGTACTTCAGCATCAAGCGCTGCGCGGCGTTCATCGCGGCTTGCGCCTCGTTCACGTTCGCGCTCTCCGCGAGCGCGAGCAGCTTCGCGATCCGCTCGAGCACACGCGCCTCGCCCGGGTCCGCGTCTTTTGCCTCCGGCAGCCCCGAGGCGTGCGCGTCGATCCCGAGCCGCTGGCACACGCCGCGGAAGGCCGGCCCGTGCGCCTGCTCGCTCGTCTGACCGAGCACCTCGTGCACGTACTGATGCGCCATCTCGTGCTTCAGCACCTCGACCACGATCCCCCAGGGCCGATCGATCACGAGGCGCCGGCCGATCTCGATGCAGCGCGTCTCCCGGTGCCAGCGACCGAGGTAGCGCTCGGCGTCGCCGAGCTCGATCGTCGGGATCTTCAGCGCGCGCCGGAAATACGTGGCGTTCAGGTCCTGGTACGTCGAGCGCAACTCGCGCAGGAGCGCGGTCTCGAGCTCCAGGGTGAGGCGCGCGTGCTCGCTGGGCCCTTGGGACGTCGACATCGTGGATCAGCTCCCAAGCAGGTTTTACTCCAGCCTGCAAGGGGACGCGTCAGAGGATCCGCATGCCCTGGAGGTGCGCGTGGATATCGAGGCGCGCTTGCATGTTGTATTTGTGATCGGGGCAAGCCGGGTGCCCCTCGTACCAGTGCTTTGGGCAGGCGCCGCCGCAGATCCCGAAAATGGCGCACTGGTGGCAGGGGAAGCGTTTTTCGCGCACGTGCTCCGTGAAGAGGGCGAGCGAGCCGCGCCTTCGCGGCTGCGTCGCCGGCATGTCGAGACGACCGAGCGCGTCCTCTCGTTCGTGTCGCGGCACGAGCGGATGCTCGGTGCAGGCGAAGACGGAGCCCGTGCTGCTGATGACCTCGTCCGTCGTCCGCATCGCGACACACGTGACGGGCCTCGGTTTGGCCGGGACCACGGGAAAACGAAGGCCGAGGCGGAGCATCTGCACCATCCACGACACCTTCAGGTCCGCGAACAGCTCTTTCTCCAGCTCGATCGCGGAGACATCGTTCGACCACGCGTACACGGCCTGGAGGTCGAAGCTCACGTTCGGGCGATCGAAGCCGAGGCGCTTCATTTCGTCGAGGTAGGCCCCGACGAACTCCGCGTTCCGGTTGTCGATGTTCGTCCGCAGCCGCCACGCGAGGCCCGCGAGGGCGGGTTCGTCGAGCGCCGCGCGGATGATGTCGGTGATCGCGCGGAAGCTCGCGCGGCCATTCAGCAGCGGGCGGTGGCGATCGTGCGTCGCGGCGGGACCGTCGAGCGTCACGTCGAGCGAGCGCAATCGAGCGCGCGTGTGCAAGGCGCGCAGGCGCTCGAGGGAGAGGAGCGTGCCGTTCGTCGCCATGTACGAGGCGTAATCGATCGCGCGCACGTCGGCGGCGGGGACGACGGCGTCGCTGATGCGCAGGATGGCCTTGTATCCCGTCATCGGCTCCGCGCCGAACCAGGTCACGCGAATGCCCCGAAGGCCAGGGCGATCGATCGCGGCGACGATCCGCGCGATGGTCGCGCGTTCGCCTTCTTCTCCAAGGCCGCCGCGCTGGTGCGTTTGCCCGCAATAATCGCAGCCCATGTTGCAATACGACGAGGGGATCAGCGTGAACGTCGCCGTGGACGTGTCGGTCGTGGCGCGCTGGTTTCTCGCGACGAGCGCTTCGAGTTCGTCCTGCTCGGCCGGCACCAGGATTTCCGCCGCGCAGAGCTCGCCGAGCAGGGCCTCGTTCGTCGCGGGGACCTTCCCGGCATGCAGATCTCGACCGACCTCGTCCGGTACATAAAGGAGTTTGCCCGTCCGCCCGCTCAGGACGAGGCGCGACGAGGCGCCTCCCGGAGGCGCATACGCGTGCTCGCTGACCGTGAGGTAATGGCTAACCTTTTCCATGCACGCCTTCCGTGTCCTCCCCGTGCGTGTCCGAGGGATGCGGCGCGTCCGTCGGGACGAGCGAGCCGCGATCGAAGACGCCGTGGCCGTCGATGAGGACACGCGCGTCGTCGAAGACGAGGTCGAGGTGCCGCAGAGCCTGGAATGCGACGCGGCCGGGCTGGCCGTGCTCGCCGAACCCGATATGCACGCCGGGATGGCGCTCGTTGAGGTGCGAGTTCATCGGGATGAACCGGGTGATCCCGACGTTCGTCCCGAACCCGAGCTCGCCCACGTTGCGCGACGCGACGTCGGCGAAGACCTCCGCGAGCAGGGCAAGGACCCTCGGATCGTCGCAATGGTACGACGCCATCTTGCCGTCCTCGATCTCGATGACGACCGGGCTCTCGGCGAGGCGCGCGTCGATTTCGGTGGGAAAATTGTAGTTGAATGCGCCGTCGGCGACGAGCCGACCGCGGATGGTCGCAGGAAATGTGTTCACCTCGCCCGCGGGCAGGACCAGAATTTCGCCCGGACCCGGCGTGCCGTGGTTGCTCATCCAGCGATAACGCAAGGGATCGAGCGTGATTTCGAGATCGGTGCCTCCCTTCGACGTGATCCGCAGGCGGCTCGCGCCGCCGAGCTTGTGGAGCGCCTCGGCATTGATGCGGCGTTGATCGAGGGCCGAGACCTGGAAGCCGAGCTCGAAGAGATCGGAAGTGCAGTTGACGAGGCGATGCACCGACACGCGCTCGCGGTCCGCGGCGATCGCGCGGCGGAGCACGCGGCTGAACGAGACCGTCGAGAGCTCGCAGACGATGACCGTGGTGCGCTCGACGCTCGACGCCGCGCGCAGGCGCGCGAGGCTCCGCGTGAGGTCCTCCTCGAATCGCGCGTCGTCGCGGTGCGCGAAGCCGAAGGCCGCGAGGGGAATGTCGTTCAGCTCGAGCGCCGCTCCGATCCACGCGCCCGCCTCGGCGCAGGCCGCGTGGACGGCAAGCACCACGCCCGTGCGCTGGTCGACGCGCGCATACCCATCGAGAAAGATGTCCACGCCTCGCATCGCGAGGTCCGAGAGGTCGCCGCCCCTCGTCGCATTCGTGTGCATGCCGCTCCTCCTTTCATTGGTCGCAGAGGCCCGCGGGGCCGGGCGCGCCGCATTTCGACGGCGCGCCCGACCTCGCGGAGCGGATCGGGCGGTCTACGCCTCGCTCACTGCTCCTTCACCGTGCAACCGAAGTTGATCGACCAATCCGGGACCTCGGTCACGGAGGTCGTGCCCGCGAGGCGGCCCGACATCGAGAGCTCCCTGCGCTCGGCGTCGCTGAGCTGCGGGACCAGGCTGTTGATGACCGCCTTGCGCTCGTCGGACGAGAGGGCGCTGAGCTTCTTGAGAGCCATGGAATGCCTCCTGACTGGAATGATGGGGAGATGCCACGCTGAAAGCGGCTGCCGGCGTCGCCGCAATCAACCATATCGACCATTGCATTTCATTTCGGCATACGCAACGAATAAATCCAAAATCGCATCGGACATTCATCGTCATAGCAAAGGCACGCGACGCGCGGCGCAATGCAATACGCGCAATCGCGGGAATGAAATGAGGATCCGCCCCTGCGGTCCCTCGGCCGGGCGGGGCCTTTGCCACGCCGCGGCGCACGCGCGCCCCCGCCCTCACGAAACGTCGCGGCGTCACCGATTTTTCTTGCGAGCGAGGCGCAGGTATGGCTGTGCGAGGGCGCACGCCGGAAGCGCGGATTTCACGCCGCCCGCCGCCGCGGTTCTCCAGGGTCGACCACGGCTCTGCCCCGCCGCCCGACACGATCATGTCACCAACTCGTCGCCGAGCCGTGTTCTGGGCTAAGATGGCGACCTCTGTGTCCGCGACGAACTACCCCCTCGATCCCAGCGCGGAAGGCGCCCGGACGAGCGAGCCCGCGTCCCTCGCGCCGAAGAGCCAGAAGCTTCGGCGCCTGGCCCGCGCGCGGCGCTGCATCGCCTGGCTCGTGCTCCTCGCCCCGGTCGTGCTCGTGCTCGCCGTCGACATCGGGATCCGCGGCGGACGTCTGCTCGATCTGCGCGGCAAGCACGTGGCGAGTTACGCCGGCGCGCTCGTCGAGAGCGCCGTGCTCTGGGGGCTCCTGCTCTACTCCGCGTCCTCGCGGCGCGGCGCCGTTCGCTGGATCTCGGCCTCCCTCTTCATTCTCCTCGCGACGGTCACGCTCGGCGTCCAGATCTACTTCCAGCGCTGCTACTCGACGTACGTGAACCTCGACGCGTTGCTCTTCGCGACGTCGTTCTCGGAGAGCGTCGTCGGGCACCTGCGCGCCGACGGAGGGAACCTCGTCTCCGCGATCACGCCGCCGCTCGTCTGCGCCGCCGCGCTCGTCGTCGCGGCGCGCAGGTTCGTGCGCCCCCGTCAGACGCGCAGCGGCCGCGCGGCGCGGATCCTCGCGCCGCTCGCGATCGTCTTCGGCTTCGTGATCCCCTGCTCCTACCGCACCGTGCAGGCCTCGACGCCGGACGTGATCTACCTGCACGCGATGGGCGGCGTGATCAAGCAGATCACCGGCCTCCGGCCGCCCGAGCACGTCCGCCCCGGGCTGCGTACGAAGCCGGTGCTCCCGCGCGCGACGGCGGTCCCGAGCGGCGCGCGCGTGACGCGTCCGAACGTCCTTTTCGTCATCACCGAGAGCGTGCGCGCCGACGCGCACTGCACGGCGCCGACCGACGATTGCCCCTTCTCACCGGCGACGAATGCTGCGGCGCGCAAGCGCTTCCCGCTGCTCCAGATGCGCTCGAACGCCTCGACCACCGCGATCTCGCTCGCGGTGCTCTGGTCGGGCCTGCCGCCGACGGCCTCGCGCGAGGACCTGCACGGCTATCCGCTGCTCTTCGATTACGCGAACGCGGCCGGGTACGACACGGCGTACTGGACCAGCCACCACATGATGTTCGCGAACTCGCGCCTCTACGTGCAGGACCTGCCGACCTCGCACCAGACCGGCGCGACCGACCTCGATCCGCTCGCCGACATGGATCTCGGCGCGCGCGACGAGCTGCTCACCGAGCGCATCCGCAAGGACATCCGCGAGATGCGCGAGCCATTTTTCGCCGTCGCCCACTACGGCAACACGCACATCCCCTACCGCATCGATCCCGAGCACGCCCCGTTCCAGCCCGCGCAGGACAGCAAGGCGCCCGAGGACAACGAGGCGTACCGCAACTACTACCTCGACGCGGTGCACCTGCAGGACCGCACGATCGGCGAGATGCTGCGGTTCGTCCGGGAACAGCCGTTCGGCGAGCGCACGATCGTGGTGTTCACCTCGGACCACGGCGAGTCGTTCCGCGAGCACGGGCAGCTCGGGCACACGGGCGCGGTGCTCGACGAGGAGATCCACGTGCCGGCCTGGATCGACGCGCCCGAGGGCACGCTCACCGAGGTCGAGGCGGCCGCGCTCGCGTCGCACCGCGAGTCCATCCTGTTCCACACGGACCTCACGCCCACGATCCTCGACATGCTCGGCCTCGAGCGTGAGGCGGGCTTCTCGCGCTGGTACGGCGCCATGATCGGCAAGAGCCTGCTCGGGCCGATCGAGCGGACGGAGCCGGTTCCGCTCACGAACTGCTCGGGCGTGTGGGGCTGCGCGTTCCGCAACTGGGGCATGATGCGAGGGAACTTGAAGCTCGAAGCGCGCGAGTGGGACACGGCGTGGCATTGCTACGACGTGCTCGCCGATCCGAAGGAGCTCCGTGATCTCGGCGCGGCGGCGTGCGGCGACATGGCCGCGCGCGCGGAGGCCCTGCACGGAGGGCTGCCGGGCCTCGTGAAGTGAACGAATCAAAGACGTGAGTGAAGTGACGGAAGGAAGCCCTGGGCCCGCCGCGACCACGGCGACGACGAACCCCGGCAAACGCAAGACGAAGCGAGCGCTCGGACCCGCGGGGCAGCGGCGCAAGCGGCTTCGTCGGCGGCGCAGGTGGATCGGGTTTCTGGCGCTCGTCACGCCGATGCTCTGGGTGCTCGTCACAGATCTCTTGCGCCGGCACGATCACCTCCTGCGGCTCGATCGATGGCATCGGCTCGGCTACCTCGGGGGCCTCTTCGAGAGCTTCGTTTTCTGGGCCGTCCTGCTCTACGTGGCGGCGCGCGCGCGCGGGATCTTCCGTACCGCCGTGGGCGGGCTCTTCGTCCTGCTCTTCTCGGTCGCGCTCGGCATCGAGGGCGCCTTCCACAGGCAGTGGAACACGTACCTCACGCTCGACGGGCAGATCCATTCGAAGTCCGTCGCGGACTCGCTCTACGGCTACCTCCCGCTCACGCGCCCGGCCCTGCTCTTCGAGGTCCTGCTCGCGATCGCGGCCTCGATCGGGATGCTCGCCTTCGCGCGTCGATTCGTACGACCTCGTAGGATCCCGCGCCTCGTCGCGCCGATCCTCGTCCCGGCCGTGCTCGTCCTCGCGGTGAAGACGCCCGTCAGCTACCGCGTCGTCATGTCGTCGCCGCCGGATCTCCTCTACTTCCACGGCGTCACCGCGATGGTGAAGGAGAACCTCGACATCACGAACGACTCGCCCGATCTGCGCGTCGAACGCAGGCGCCCCGAGCCCGTGCCCAAGCTCTCCTCGCGCCCGAAGCGGCCGCGCAACGTGCTGCTCGTGCTCCAGGAGAGCCAGCGCGCCGACGTCACGTGCGTCGCCTACGACCCCGCGGGCGACTGCGCCACGCCCTTCTCGAACGAGGCCGTGCCGAATCGCATGCCCCTGCACGAGATGCACGCGCACGACTCGACCACGGCGATCTCCATCTCGAACATCTGGTCCGGCGTGCGCCCGACCGAGCCGCGCGCCGTCCTGCACTCGGTGCCGCTGCTCTGGGAGTACGCGGCCGCGGCGGGCTGGGACACCGCGTACTGGACGAGCCAGAACCTCATCTTCGGCAACGCGCGCCTCTACGTACAGGACATCCCCGCGAGCCACTTCGCCGTCGCGACGCACCTCGACACGATGGCCGACCTCGACGCGGGCGCTTACGACTCGCTGCTCACCGAGCGCGTGCTCGAGGAGTTCGGCGAGCTCGAAGAGCCCTTCTTCGCCGTCGTGCACTACTCGAACGTGCACTATCCCTACGTCTACGACGAGAAAGACGCGCCGTTCCAGCCGGCGGCCTTCAAGAACGCGCCCGAGCTCAACGACCAGTTCCTGAACTACTACAAGAACGTCGTGTACCTGTCGGACAAGGCCGTGGGCAAGCTGCTCCGGCACGTGCGCGGGAGCGACAAGGGCGCGCGCACGGTCATCGTGTACACGTCCGATCACGGCGAGTCGTTCCGCGAGCACTGGCAGATGGGGCACACGAGCTCGCTCTACGAAGAGGAGATCCGCGTGCCGACGTGGATCGACGCGCCCGAGGGCACGCTCGCGCCGGAAGAAGAGGCGAGCATCCGCGCCGCCGAGCACGCGTACGTCTATCACCTCGATCTCGCGCCCACGTTCCTCGATCTCTTCGGCCTCTGGGACGACCCTGCGCTCGTGCCTTTCCGGCGCCGCATGATCGGCCACCCGCTCACGCGGCCCGAGCGCACGATCGAGCCCGTGCCGCTCACGAATTGCACGGGCGTGTGGGAGTGCGCGTTCCGCAACTGGGGCGCAATGCAGGGTCCGCTCAAGGTGCAGGCGCGCGAGTGGGACGGCGAGTACCACTGCTTCGATCTGCGCACCGATCCCGACGAGGAGAAGAACCTCGGCGAGGCCGCGTGTGGATCGCTGCCGCTCTTCGCCCGCGCGCTCTACCATGTGATGCC
Organism: Polyangium sp. y55x31; assembly: GCF_029946505.1. Lineage (GTDB taxonomy): Bacteria > Myxococcota_A > Polyangia > Polyangiales > Polyangiaceae > Polyangium. The sequence goes on along the minus strand of NZ_JARZHG010000026.1, from coordinate 73,118 downwards.
GAACGCCACCCCGCCGGGACGCCCCAAGGTCAACTGGGGCAAGTGAATCGCGGCGCGCGTGACGTTCACGACGAGGCGCTCATGAACGAGACGTTTTTCCTGCCCGCCCTTGCGACCGCGCATTCCCACGCCTTCCAGCGCGCGATGCGGGGCGACGCGCAACGACCCACTCCACCGCTGGGGGCTACGCTCGGACAAGCCGAGCTACGCCCCCAGACCCCCGGCCCTACGGCCACGGACGATTTCTGGTCCTGGCGGACGTCGATGTACGCGCTCGCGGACACGCTCACGCCGGAGAGCATCCACGCGATCGCGCGCGTGGCGTATCGCGAGCTCTACCGCGCCGGCGTGCGCACCGTGGGCGAGTTCCACTACGTGCATCACCAGCCGGGCGGCGCGCCGTACGAGGATCGCACGGTCCTCGCCGATCAGGTGATCCGCGCGGCGAAGGCCGAGGGCCTGCGCATCGCGCTGCTCCGCGTCATCTACACGCGCGCGGGCGCGGGGCGGCCTCCCGAGGGCGCGCAACGCAGGTTTTCCGATGCGGACCTCGATCGCTCGCTCGCCGACGTCGAGACGCTCGCCGCGCGATGGGCGCAGGATCCGGACGTGCGGATCGGCGTCGCGCCGCACAGCGTGCGCGCGGTCCCGCCCGATTGGCTCGGCCCGATTGCGGCGTTCGCCGAGGCGCGGGGGATGATGCTGCACGCGCACGTGGCCGAGCAGCCCGCGGAGATCGCGGCATGCCTCGCGGAGACGGGGAAACGGTCCGTGGAGCTCCTCGCCGATCGCGGCGTGCTCTCGCCGCGCTTCGTGGCCGTACACGCGACGCACCTTTTGCCGCACGAGGCGCGGCTCCTCGGCGAGGCGGGCGCGTTCGTTTGTTTGTGCCCGACGACGGAGCGGGATCTCGGCGACGGGCTGCCGGACGTCACGGCGCTCGTCGGCGCGGGCGCCCTGCTTTGCACGGGGATCGACAGCCACGTCATGACGGCGCCGCTCGAGGATCTGCGCTGCGTGGATCTCGGCGAGCGTCTGCGCACGGGGAAACGCATCACGCTGCGCGGCAAGGACGGGGGCGGGCGGACGCCGGCGGAGGAGCTCTGGCGAATCGGCTCCGAGCTCGGGGCGCGGGCGTGTGGATTTTCGGATGCGGGGGGCGAGATCGAGGTCGACCTCGAGGCCCCGGAGCTTCTGCTCGTGCGTCGGGAACATCGGCTCGACGCCGTCGTGTACAGCGCCAACGCTGGAATATTCCGCCACCATTGATTGAATGCCGTGGTCATACGAATGACCACAGGCTGATGGCCGTCGCGTCACTGGCTCGCAATCGAACGTAACTCGATTGCATTTGCACCTAGAAGCCTGTGACTTGACCCACGACGGCGGCGTGACGATTGTCAAAACGGGACCAAATTGTCCACGGCTTCGGATATTTACACGTCCCGCCCCAGGCGGACGTAGGCTCCACCGCGTGAACGCGCCGCTTCATATTCTTGCAACCAAATTACTATTGATACCAATCCGGGTCATTACGCGTCCCGTCTGACGTCGATTTTGATTCGATTTCACTTGAATAAAACGGGGCGCACCCTGTACATTGCGTCGGTCCTTTTTTTCCGACAACCAAAGGAGAACCGCATGCGCAAGCTTCACTACACGGTCGTTCTCGGGGGTCTCTTCTCCACCTTTGCGCTGCTCGGCGCGGGCTGCAGCGCCGACTCGACCGAGATCGGCGAGGGCGTGGATGTCGGCGGCGAGACGGAAGCCGCCGGCGTGCCCGTCGTGCGCACCTGCGGCACGAAGGAGCTGACGATGGAGGAGGCGGCCAAGCTCGAAGCCGAGTTCGAGCAGCTCGCCCCGTGGAAGGACAACCTCAACATCTCCGTCGGCGCGGTCATCCCCGTCTACTGGCACGTCATCAACAAGGGCACGGGCCTCTCGAACGGCGATATCCCGCAGAGCCAGATCGACGACCAGATCAAGGTCCTCAATGCCGCGTACGCGCCCTGGGGCGTGTCGTTCAACCTCGTGAGCGTCGACCGCACGACGAACAGCACGTGGTACACGGCCGGCCCGGGCACGACAGCGGAGAAGAACATGAAGACGGCGCTCCGCCAGGGCTCGGCGGACGACCTCAACATCTACAGCTCGAACCCGGGCGGCGGCCTCCTCGGCTGGGCGACGTTCCCCTCGAGCTACACGGGCAACCCGAAGGATGACGGCGTCGTCCTCCTCTACACGTCGGTCCCCGGCGGCACCGCGGCGCCGTACAACCTCGGCGACACGGGCACGCACGAGGTCGGCCACTGGATGGGCCTCTATCACACGTTCCAGGGCGCCTGCCAGAAGACGAACGATTACGTCTCCGACACGCCGGCCGAGAAGTCGGCGGCTTACGGCTGCCCGACGGGCCGCGACACCTGCTCCACGGCGGGCGTCGACCCGATCAAGAACTTCATGGACTACACCGACGACGACTGCATGGACCACTTCACCGAGGGCCAGAGCCAGCGCATGAAGACCATGTGGGACACGTACCGCAAGGGCAAGTGATCTCGGCCTGAACGCCGGGTGAACACGAAAAACCCCGCCTCGGCGAACCGAGGCGGGGTTTCTCTTTTCGAAGAGTCCGCAGGTTACTCCGCGTTGTCTTTGGGCCCCTCGTTATAGGACCGCGGGCGATGCTTCGGATCGACGCCGCCGTGCTTCTCGCCGTTGTCGAGCGTGTCGACCGCGAGGTACGCGAGCCACGTCCCGGGGTGCTCCTCCGCGAGCGTGCGCAGGGCGTCCTCGTGCTCCTTCAGCTTTTTCTCGTCATAGAGGCACTGGAGCCCGAGCGCGATGAGCCCGATCTCGTTCGGGCCCTCGCCGAAGCCGACCTCGTAATGGGGCCACGCCTCGTCCGGGCGGTGCATGCGGCAGAGCGTGTCGCCGGTGTACACGTGCGCCATCGCCCATTTCGGCGCGAGCTCGAGCGCCTTCCGGCTCTCCGCGAGGCGCGTCTCCATGTCCCCACGCGCGCCCTTCATCACCGAAAAATTGAGGTGCGCCTTCGCCGACATCGGCACCGCGTCCTTCGTCGCCTCCCAGAACGTGAGGTCGGAGCGGTAATCCATGGCGTGCGCATAGGCCTTGACGCACTGGAACACGAAGAAGGCGAGGAAGACGGCCGGGACCACGAAGCGGAAGCGCGGGCGCTTCGAGAGGCGCTCGTGCGCGGCCGCGAACGCGACGGCGAGCACGAACGAGGTGCCGATGACCGGGAAATACCAGAATCGCTCGGCACGCACGGTCGGCAGGACAACCGGGATGTTCGAGTGCGGGAAATAACTCACGACGAGCCAAACCAGGCCCACCGCGACGAGCGCGAGCCCCGCGCGCCCGAACGGACGTGGAGCCTCCGGCGCGTCGGGCGGGACCACGCCGCGCGTGCAATCGGCGAAGAGGCCGAGCGAAATCGCGAAGATGGGCACGGCGAGGATGGCCCAGGAAAACCCGCGCAAGGTGAGCGAGATCCCGCGCGGACGGAGGTAAAAGACCTCGACGGCGACGAGCGCGGGCGCGAGCGCGAAGAGGACGGCCGCGACGACCGCGAGCCGAGGACGGCCCGGTTCGGGTGTTCCCGCGAGCCCGAGCCGAACGATTTCCTTGCGCGCCGCGCGTTCCCGGACGACGCCGACGATCCACGCCCCAATGCCCGCGAGGGGCGGGCCGATCAGGAAAAGGGCGCCGAGCACGCTCTCGGGGAAAACCAGGCGTTCGGGTGCGGGTTCCTGCGGGAACGAATAATCGCCGCTCAGGGTGCGCGGGAAAACGACCTGCACGAGGCCACGAAAGTACACGCGGAGCGCGCCGGCGACGCGGTGCGGGAAATCGATCTCGGCGAGGGGATTGTTCAGCGGATCCTTGGGCAGCGGCGCCTGGTGGAACCACAGGAGGAAGGCGCGCGCGGCCCGTGAAAGGGCCGAGGCGCCTTCGGGCAAGGGTTCGAGCAGCTCGGCCGCCGTCGGCGAGGGGAACCAACGTTTGCGCAGCTCGACGTACAGGACGAACGCAAAGGCGGAGGCGACGAGCGCGGCCGTGGTGCGGAGGATCCGCGCCGGTCGCTCGGGGTGGAAGTGCGGCGCGAAGACGAGCGCGGCGAACGGGACGAGCGGGACGCAGACGACGGCGCTCTCCTTGCTGAAGAGGCCGAAGAGGAGCGCGAAAAAGACACCCGCGGGCATGAGCCAGCCCGGCAGCGCGAGCGCGAGCACGGCGAGCAGGGCGCCCATGCCGCCGAAGACGTCGGCGATGCCGACGATGCCGCTCACGGCCTCCGTGAGAATGGCAGCGGAGACGAAGATCGCGCCGGCGAGATACGCCGTGCCCCGCCTGCGCGTGATCCGGAAAGTCACGAGCGAGAGGAGCGCGCCATTCACCGCGTGGAAGAGGACGTTGTAAAAGTGGTGGAAGAAGGGCTGCTTGGAGATGGCCCAGAGCGCGCGCCAGAGGAAATTGGGAACGGGGCGGTAGGAGCCGACGCTGCGATCCGGCGGCAAACCCCAGAAATCGCGGAAGATGGCGTCGATGTAGCGCAGGCCCCCGGTCGCATTGACGTACGGGTTCGCGAGGAGCGCTTCCTGCTCGTCGAAGATGTAATTTGTCGTGGGTGCCCGCGTATAGAGCACCATGCAGAGCAGGATGAACGGAGCGAGGACCCAGAAAAACCCGGGATCGTACCCCAGGACGTATTCGCGGCACCACGCATAGGCCGCGCGGAAAGGGTTTGTCCGGGGCGCCGGGGCGGGCGCGGGCACGGGCGCCGCGGCAGGCGCCTGCGCGGACGTTTCTCCCTCCGGGTGGGTATGAGGATCGCCGGCGCTCACGCTACGGGTCGGAGATCTGCCAGATGTCGCCCCAGAGCGAGGCGCCCCCGTCGATCGGAAACACCGCGCCCGTGATGAAATCGTTGCGCTCGCTCGCGAGGAACACGACGACCCGCGCGACCTCGTCCACGCCGCCGAGACGCTTGAGCGGCGTCGCCTTGCGCGCGACCTCGAGCATCCCATCGCCATACTGCGCGGTGCCGCTCGAACGAATCGTGCCCGGCGCGACCGCATTGACCCGGATTCCGTGCTGCGCCCACTCGACCGCGAGCGTGCGCGTGAGGTTCTCGACGCCCGCGCGCGCCGCGCCCGTGTGCGCCATGCCCGGGAAGCCGCGGACGACCATGGCCGTGACGTTGACGATGCGGCCGCGCTTCTGCGGGATCATGGCCACGTTCGCGACCTCGCGGGTCATGTAGAACGTGCCGTTCAGGTTGTTGCGGACGACGGCCTCGAAGCCCCTCGGCGAGATCTGCTCGGCCGGGCTCGGGAACTGGCCGCCCGCGTTGTTGACGAGGATGTCGACGCGGCCGAAGCGCTCCTTCGCGGCGCCGACGAACGCCTCGATCTGCGCGGGCTCACGGATGTCGCAAGGCAAACCGAGCAGGCGGCCCTCGGGCAGGCCGGCCTCGCGCAAGGCGCCGATCGCGGCTTCGATCTTCTCTGGCTTGCGTCCGCAGATGGCGACGCTCGCGCCGAGCTGGCCGAGCTCCCGCGCCACGGAGAGTCCGATGCCACTGCCGCCGCCGGTGACGATGGCTACCTGTCCCTCGAAGAGGCCAGGCGCAAAGAAGGGTCGCGCGTCTTCGTTCTCGTTCACGAAACGGGCGTGTACAACGGGCAGGGCCGGCTGTCACGGGGGCCCCATCGTCAAGACTTGCTTTCGCCGGGGCGGGGGTCTGTGCCAAGGTGCGCGCGTGCCGTGGGTACGAGCGCTCCTGCGTGGGCAAAAGGTGTACGCAAAGGCCGACGAGGCGGGCCGCCTGGTCTCGGACGGCGGTCGTGTGGAAGTTCGGTACAAGCCGAACGACGGGCGGAAATACGGAGCACGTGAGGACAACCTGAAGGTCGTCCCCGGCGAGCTCCTGCCGGATGACGCCTGTGGCGCGGCCGAGGCCGTCGAGAAAAAAGAGGGCGAGGCCAAGGGCGCGAGCGCGACGAAGTCCGCAGGGACGAGCCGCGCGAAGGCGTCGACGTCCGAGGAGCGCAAGGCCGCCGCGAAGGCCGCGCACGACGCGGCGCCGCCGCTCGCGCCCGGGCAGCTCGTCGCTTATGCGGACGGCGCTTGCACGGGGAATCCGGGGCCGGCGGGGCTCGGGGTCGTGGTCGTCGATGGGGATCGGCGCATCGAGATCAGCGAGTACCTCGGGGACGGCACGAACAACATCGCGGAGCTGACGGCCATCCTGCGCGCCGTGGGCGCCGTCGAGGACACGGGCAAGCCGCTTCTCGTTCGCACGGACAGCCAGTACGCGATCGGCGTGCTCCAGAAGGGCTGGAAGGCGAAGGCCAACACGGACCTCGTCGCCCAGGTGAAAGATGTGCTGAAGCGCAACAAAACGCGGCTCGAGTACGTCCCCGGACATTCGGGCGTGGCGCTGAACGAACGTGCGGATGAGCTGGCCCGCGAAGCGGTGCGATCGAGGCGCACGACCCGGCGAGCCATCACGAAGAGCGAGTAGAGTACACGCATGGTGGTGGAGCCGAGGCAGAAGCCCGTGGTGTTGTGCTTGCTCGACGGGCTCGGGGAGCGCGACGCGCGCGAAGGAAACGCGGTCCGGCTGGCGAAGGCCGAGGCGCTCGCGCGGCTCGCAACGCAGTTCGGAAAGACACGCCTCGTCGCGAGCGGCGAGGCCGTGGGGCTCTCCGAAGGCAAGGTCGGCTCGGGCGCGCTCGGCTACGAGGCGATCGGGACGGGCCGGACGCCGCGGCCCGCGCGCACGCGGATCGACGAGGCGATCGCCGCGAAGAAGCTCTGGCAGAACAAGGTCATCGAGCGGACGATGTGGATCGCCAACGACCGGAGCTGCCGGCTGCATCTGTTCGCGCCGATCTCCGCGGACGGCGCGCACGGGACGCTCGACCACCTGCGCACGATGGTGCGGGTGTGCGAGGCGCACGACGTGAAGGTCGTGGTGCACGCGTTCCTCGAGGAGAAGGCCGCGGCGCCGCGCAGCGCGTGGAAGCTGCTCGAGCCGCTCGCGTTCGAGCTCGAAGGCAAGGGCGTGATCGGGACGATCGCGGGGCAGTCGTACGCGATGGATCGAAGCGGGCGCTGGGACCGCGTGCAGAAGGCGTACGCGGCGATCGTGCGCGGCGAGGCGAAGACGAAGGAGACGCCCTACGAGGCGCTGCAAGCGGCGTATCAGGCGAAGCTCACGGACGGGAACGTCGAGCCGACGCGCATCGGCGAGTACGAGGGGATGGTCGGGTCGTTCATGGCCGACTTCGCTTCGGGGCAGAGCGCGGGTTGGTCGTGGTTCGGCGAGGAAGCCGGGCTCTTCTTGACGCACCGCGCGGACCGCATCGAACAGCTCGCGGCGATGCTGGTTCGTCGCGGCGTGCCGCCCGAGGTCGAGGAGTTCCTGACGGACCGGAAGAAGCCCGTGTACGCGTTCGACGAGTTCGGCTTGCTCTCGCTCGTGGGGCTCGATCCGACGTTCGAGGTGCTCGGCGCGTTCCCGGACGAACCCGCGGAGGGCACGCTCGGCGACGCGATCGCGGCGGCGGGTTTGACGCAGCTCCGGATCGCGGAGCCGGATCGGGCGCGGCACGTGGCGCACGGGTTCGACGGCGCTCGGAGGACGCGCAAACACGGCGAGGAGATCCGCGTGGTCGAGCCCGCCGAGATCGCGGTGGCGGCGGCGCGCGCGATCCGCGAAGGGAGCCACGACGTGGTGATCGTGAGCCTCGCGGCGGCCGATCACGCGGCGCACCGAGGTGATCTCGCGGCGGCGATCGAGGCGGTGGAGGCGGTGGACGCGGCCGTCGCGCAGATCGCGGCGGCGACGGAGGAGAAGGGCGGCGCGCTGTTCGTGGTGGGGACGCACGGCGGCTGCGAGGAGATGCTCGACGCGGAGGGCAAGCCGCGCGGGGGTCACACGACGAACCCGGTGCCGTTCGTCTCGACGCACCCGCGCGGAAAACTCGCGGAGGGCAAAAGCCTCGCGGACGTGGCGAAGGTGGTGCTCGATGTGCTCGGGATCGAGGCGCCGAGCGGGATGACGGGTGGCCGCTCTCCGCGTTAGAGGAACATTTTGCAGGCGCAGATAGGGCCGTACCGGGTCCGGGAGAAGCTGTCCGAGGGCGCGATCGCCACGCTCTACCGGGCCGAACACGAGCGGCTCGGGCGCGTGGCGATCGTCAAGGCGCTGAAGGGGACGCTCGCGGAAGGATCGCCGCTCGGATCGGCGCTCGGGCGCGAGGCGCGCATCCTGGCGAAGATGGGGCACGCGTCGGTGGTGCGTTGCCTCGATGTGTCGCCGGGGCTCGGCGCGACGTGGGTGGCGCTCGAAGACGTGCCGGGGCCACGTCTCTCTGCGGTGCTCGCGCGAACGAAGAAGCTGCCGCACGAGGTGGCGACGGCGATCACGCTCGGGGTCGCGTCGGGGCTCGGGCACGCGCACGCGCGTGGGATCGTGCACCGGGACGTGCGGCCGGAGGGGATCGTGCTCACGCCCGACGGGCGGAGCGTGCTCGTGGATTTCGGGGCGGCGATGGATCTGTCGGCGCCCGCCGCGCCGTCGCCGTTCGACGGGAGCGAACGACTGTCCGGGCCGGAGTACGCGGCGCCGGAGCAGATCGTGGGGGAGCCGTCGAGCCCGCGATCGGACGTGTTTTCGCTCGGGGTCGTGCTCTACGAGATGCTCGCCGGGGCGCGGCCGTGGGACGAGGGCGCGGAGGGACGGGAGGAGCTCGCGCGGCGGGTCCGGAGCCAGGAGCCTTCGCCGCTCGAGCGGCACGGCGTGGTGCTGCCGCGCGGGCTCTCGCGCATCGTGATGCGTTGCCTCGCGAAGCGGCCGGAGGATCGCTACGAGGACGGCGACGCGCTGGCCGAGGCGCTGGCCGAGGCGCTCGACGAGGCGACGCGCGAGCCGTCGCGCAAGCTCGTGACGCGGGCGCTCGCGCTGTCGTTCCTCGGCGAGGAAATCGGCGAGGAGAAGGGGCGGAGGCAGCCGAAGAAGGGGCCGCCGCCCTTGCCGCTCGGGCCGCTCGTGCAGAGGCTCGCCGTGCTGCTCGGGCTCGTGGTGGTGGGCGCGGTGATCGTGGAGGGGTTCGTGCGCGAGGAGGACGTGGCGGCCGAGCACCCGAGCGAGGCCGACACGTCGGAACGCGGGTACGTCAAGGTGCTGGCCCGGCCGTGGGCCGAGGTGCTCGTCGACGGGCGTTATGTGGACGTGACGCCGATCGGGCGTCCGATCCCGGTCGTGCCGGGCCGGCATTACGTGACGTTCAAGCACCCGAACGCGCCCGACGAGAAGAGGGAGATCCGGGTCAATGCGGGACAAACCGTATTGCTCGACGTGACGATGCGGATCGAGCGGCGCGCCGCGCCCGCCGGAGTGGACGCGGGGACGGACGCGGCGGATTCACCCTGAGCGGTTTTTCCGGACGAGCGCTTCGAGCGCGAGCAGGGGTCGCTCCGCTTTCACGGTGAGCTCGCCGAGGCACGCGGAGGTGCCGCGATCGAGGGAGCGGCAGGCGTCCGGGCGCATCGGATAGATGGAGCAGACGAAGCGGCGCGTCTCCGGGTCGGGGACGAGCGCGGCGCAATGGCCGTCCTCGATGCGCATGTAGCAACGATTGCCGAGGAACCCCGTGAGCGCGCGGGCGTCGTCATCCATGCGGTCGTAATCGACGCCGAAGACGCGGACGTACTCGGGGAGGTCGGAGAAGCAGCAGGTGCCGCAGAGCAGGCAATCGGAGGGGACGGCGGGGAGAGGGGCGGATGGCATGGGGGAAATGCGTCAGGGCTGGCAGGTGCCGGATTTGCAGGAGAGGCCGGCTTGGCAGTCATCGGGGAAGAGGCAGCCCTGTCCATCCCCGCACTTCTTGGGGCTTGCCATGTCCTGTGCGCAACTGCCACCGCAATCGGGGCCCGTCTCGTCGCCGTTCTTGATCAGGTCGTTGCAGGTCGGAGCCATGCAGACCTTGGGAGAGCCCTGGCAAGTCCCCTCCCCTTCGCAATCGACGCGCTGGACGCATTTCTGGCCGGGAGCACAGGGGAGGCAGGGGCCGCCGCAGTCGAGGTCCGTCTCGAAGGCCGGCGCGTCCAGGACACCGTTCATGCAATGGTCCGGGATGCACTTGCCCATCGGCATCGCGCAGACGCTCTCGGCGCAATCGGAGTCGCTCGTGCACTCGACGCACCGGAGGCTCTGGTCGCACAGACCCGGCCGCGTCCACTTCGTCATGCATACCCTGCCGGGATCGGGCTGCGGATTCAGCCACGCTTCACAGGCGTCCTTGAAGCAGGCATTCCCCCAGGCGTACACGTCGGCGAGGGAAGCGGCCTGCGTGATGGCGCCCGACGCGTCGCACTCTCGCTGCTTGCAATCGCCGTAGACCTGCGCGCCCACGGGTGCGCCAGGCATGGTCACCGACTGCCATTTGCACGTCGCCGCCTGGCAGGCGCCGCCGGTCCGGCATTCGTTCTCCGGGCAGTCGTCCGCGGTCGTGCACTCCGGCGCGCCGCCCGTGCCGCCCGTGCCCCCTCCCCCGCCCGTGCCGCCCGTACCGCCGGCGCCGCCCGACGCCGTCAGCTCCGGCGCGCACGCCGCCGCGAGGAGAGACATCGAAAGGCCAAGAAACCCGAAGACAAATCGATGCATCAGCGCCTCCGGGCGTGATGCTAGGCGATGTCTTTCGAGGTCGGAAGAAAAACGCCGGCGCGTGAGGAAAAATCACGCGCCGGCGCGAATACCCCGCTCAGGGGCAGGGGTTCGGGCAGGGCCCGCCGCAATCGATGCCGGCCTCCATGTTTTCCTGCGGGCCGTTCTGCACGCCGTCGGTGCAACTGTGATCGGCGCAGTAGACGTCGATGCAGACCTTGCTCTCGCAGTCCGTCGGGAGCTGGCAGCCCTCGTCCTTGGGGCACGGCGAGCAATCGGCGCCGCCGCAATCGGTGCCGGTCTCATTGCCGTTCTTCGCGCCATCCATACAGGTCGGCGCGGCGCACGTGCCGCCGGTGCAGACGCCGCTCTTGCATTGCGAGCCGTTCGTGCACGTCTTGCCGTCCTCGCAGGGGAGGCAGCTTCCGCCGCAATCGATGTCGCCCTCGCCCGGGTTCTTGATCCCGTTCGTGCAGTTGATGCCGACGCAGACGCCCTGCATGCACGTCTGGTTGCCGCTGAAGCAGCCCTGCACGCCCTCGATGCATTGCACGCACTGGCCCATGTCGTTGCAGATGCCCGCCGCGGAGCAGAGGAAGCCCTGCCCCTGGACGTTGTGCATGGCGACGCCCTCGACGCAGACGTCGTCGGTGCACTCGTTGCCGTCGTTGTAGACGTCGTCGTCGTTGTTGACGGGTGCGGGCTGGGCATTCGCGTCGCATTGCACCTCGAGGCAATCGCCGTAGACCTGCGACGGCAGCGGCGTGCCCGCCGGCTGCAGGGCCTTGCGGACGCATTTGCCCGACTCGCACGCAGGCTCGCCGCAGAAGTTCGCGGCGCCCGCGTTCGGGCAGTCCGCCGGCGTCGTGCACTCGGGGGGCTGGCCGCCGCTGCCGCCCGTGCCGCCGCCCATACCGCCGTCGCCGCCCGTACCGCCGCTGCCGGCCATCCCGCCGCCGCTCGACGAGCTCGACGTCGGGTTGTTGGAGCTGGGGTCATCCCCGCAACCGACTGCGGACGCAGCAATCGTCGCGCCGAGGATACAAGCAATCATCCAAGCTCGTTCGATTCTCATGGCAAAGCTCTCCTCCCGGGCCGCATCGCCCGCGGCTCTCTCGACGCCGAGGCGCGAGCCCCCGCGCGCGCGCCTTCCGGAAAAGAACGCGCGCCCTCGCCGGCGGGGGGCCGCCTGCGAGGGCGTGAGGGCTCGGGCCTTCGTTACGTCCGTGACAGGTGAACGGCTGCACGATAGCGCAAGAGACCGGTGCGCGGGGTGGAGATTCGCGCGCGGCTCAGGGCTCGATGCATTTCGCCGCGCAGCTTCCGCCGCAGTCGGCGCCGGACTCGTCGCCGTTCTGGGTGGCGTCGGTGCAGGTGGCCGCCGCGCACTTCGCGCCCTGGCAGACGCCCGTGGCGCAGTCCTCGGGGACGTGGCACGCGGCCCCGACGACGATGTTCGGCGGGCACATCGGGCCGCCGAAGTCGGGGAACGTCTCGGAGCCGTTCAAGGAGCCGTCGGAGCACGACGGCGCGGCGCACGTCTTCGTGGCCTGATCACAGACGGCCTCGGCGCAGTCGAGCGCCCCGTTGCAAGCCTGGCCGACGTCGCAGGGAGCGCAGGCGCTGCCCCCGCAGTCGATGTCCGTCTCGCTGCCGTTCTTCGTGCCGTCCTTGCACGTCGTCGGCGCGCACTTGTTGATGGCGACGTCGAGCGTCTCGATGTCCTTGTAGTTCTTCGACGCGACGCAGACGTTTCCGTTCTGGCATTCGTTGGCGGGGCCGCCGACGTTGCAGCGCACGCACTGGCCGGCGTCGTCGCACTTGACGTTGTTGCCGCAGGAGAAGCCGGCCTCCTGGTTGATGTGCAGCGTCGCCCCGTTCATGCACGTGTCGAGCGTGCAGGGGTTGCCGTCGTCGAACCGGTCGTTCGTGTCCTCGACCTCCATGATGCCGCCGTTCGCGTCACACACGGCGCGCTTGCAGTCGCCGTAGGTCTGGCTTTCGAGGACGGTGCCCTCCTGCAGGAGGACCAGCATTCCGCAGGCGCCCCCGTCGCAGATGCGGACGCCACACGGGGAGTCGACGCCGGGGCACTCGCTGCGCTTGCAGGTATCCCCGCTGCCGCCGCCCGTGCTCGACCCGCCGCTCTCGCCGCCCGTGCCGCCCACGCCGCCCGTGCCGCCGCCGCCCTCGCCGCCGGTGCCGCCCGTGCCGCCCGTGCCCGTACCGGTCGGATTCCCAGGGTTCGGGTCAGGCCCGCAAGCCACCGCGAGAGAAGAGAGCCCCGCGATCACGAGGGGCCAAATCCAAGCTCGTCCGATTCGCATTCTCGAAGCTCCTCCACGCCATACGCGGCGTCTTCAATCATTTCCTCGACCGGGAAAGGCCCCGCCCCCGTCCTCGCGGACGCCGGTGGCCTCCCCGCAAGGCGATGTCCTCATTGCACACATTTTCCGGCTTTGCACGACAACCCCGTGTCGCAATCGTCGGGGACGAGGCACCCGTGCTGCGCGTCTTGTTTGCACTTCTGTGCGCAGCTGCCGCCGCAATCCGGGCCGGTCTCGTCGCCGTTCTTGACGTTGTCCATGCAAGTGGGCGCCTGGCAGATCTTGGGCGTTCCCACGCACTGGCCGTCCCCGACGCAATCCGTGCGCAGGGCGCATTTCAATCCTTCCGCGCAGGGCGCGCAAGGGCCACCGCAATTCACGTCCGTCTCGCCGCTGTCCTGGATCGAGTTGTCCACACAATGCGACGGGACGCATTTCCCGATCGTCATGTCGCACTTGAATCCAGCACAGTCGGCGCTGTCCGTGCACTCCACGCAATTGAAGTTGGCTCCGCACAGACCGGCCTTCCCCCACTTCGTGGTGCACGACACCCCGGAATCGGGCTGCGGGTTTGTCCACGCCGAGCAAGCGTCCTTGTAACAGGGATCTCCCCAATCGTAGACATCCAAATCGGCGACAGCGTCCTCCGTGATGTCGCCCTGCGCGGTGCACTCCCGCTGCTTGCAGTCGCCATACACCTGCGGGCCCACGGGCGTACCGGGCATGTTCACCGTCGTCCACGAGCAGGTCCCGGCGTTGCACGAGCCGCCGATCCGGCATTCCGTCTCCGGGCAGTCGCCCTGCTCCGTGCACATCGGCGTCCCGCCCGTGCCTCCCACGCCGCCGTTCCCGCCGCCGCCATCCCCGCCGTTTCCGCCGGTGCCGCCCGTGTAGGGCGTTTTGTCGTAGATGTAGGTGTCGAACTCGACGCACCCCGCCGGCACGGAAAGAGCGGAGACGAGAGCGAGCGGAACGACCAAGAGCCAAGACATTCGGTTCATCGATGGCTTCTCCCTGCCCCGCCCGGCGCCCGCAGGCGCACGGCAGGCCAGCCCGGGCAGTTCGTTAGGAAGGTGCCCCGCCGAAGGCGCGAGGGCCGAAGGTCGGCCGTCACGCGGTAGGCTTGCCCGGGCAGTTCGTCGGGACACGTCGGGGACGATGGTAGCGAATCGGCTCCGGAAGCGCGAGCCTCCGGCGAACTTCGAGCCGCGATCCGGCGCGGAGGCGGCGAGGGCCACGCGAGCACCTGGTTTCACCACGTCGCGTCGAGGGCGCGGAGACGGGCCGGATTGACGCGGTGAAACCGCGCAGGTAGCGCTTCCAAGGCCGCCCCGCGTCGGGCGGCGAGAAGCGAGCCGCGTGCCCGAATCCATCCTCCGTCCCGCCGCAGAGGTGCTCTTTCGCGAGGAGCTCGACGCCCTCGCCGCCGCCGACACGCACCCGTTGCCGCGTGGCTTCCGGCTGTCGCCGCGGATGATCCGCACGTTCATCCTGGGCTCGGGCGAGGCGAAGCTCCCGCGGGCGGGAGGCGAAGGCGAGATCGCCGTGACGCAGAAATACTTCGGCGACGACGCGCTCGTCGAGCGCGCGATCGTGACCCTGGCCTCGCCCCGCGCGCTCCTGCTCGTCGGCGAGCCGGGCACCGCGAAGTCGATGCTGTCGGAGCTGCTCGCGGCGGCCGCGACCGGGACGAGCCTGCTCACGGTGCAAGGCAGCGCGGCCACGACCGAGGATCAGATCAAGTACACCTGGAACTACGCGCTGCTCCTGGCGAAAGGCCCGGTGCGCGAGGCGCTCGTGCCCTCGCCGCTCTTCGCCGCGATGCGCGAGGGCCGCATCGCGCGCTTCGAGGAGCTGACGCGTTGCCCCGTGGAGGTGCAGGACAGCCTCGTGGGCATCCTGTCCGACAAGGTGCTGCGGGTGCCGGAGCTCGAAGGCGAGGACGGGATCTTGTTCGCGCGCGAGGGTTTTAACTTGATCGCCACGGCGAACGCGCGGGATCGCGGGGTGAACGAGATGAGCGCGGCGCTCCGGCGTCGGTTCAACTTCGAGTCGGTGCGGCCGATCCGGGATCCGCTCGTGGAGATGGCGCTCGTCGAGCGCGAGGTGCAAAAGCAGCTCGCGGCGGCCGGCGCGAGCGTGCCCGTGCCGCGGGACGCGGTGGAGCTCGTGGTGACGACGTTCCAGGAGCTACGCTCGGGCCGGAGCCGCGAGGGCGTGCACCTCGATCGGCCCGAGGCGCCGCTCTCGACGGCCGAGGCGATCGCGACGCTGCACGCCGCCGCGCTGCACGCGCATTACTACGGCACGGGGCGGCTCGGCGCCGAGGAGGTGGCCTCGCACCTCGCGGGCGCGGCGACCCTCGACGCGGCCGAGGACACGGCGAAGCTCGAACGATACGTCGAGACGGTGGTGCGGGATCGGGCCACACGGCATGGCGGTCCGTGGGGCGCGCTGCTCGAGGCGTGGCGCAAGATCGGCCGCGAACGATGAACCTCGCGGGCCTCGGAGCGCCGGAGGAGACGCGCGCCGAGGTCGCGAAACGGCTCGGCCTGTCGAGCGCCCTCGCGTTTTTTCCGGTGCGCCACCAGAGCCCGACGTGCGCGGCGAAGCTCGAAGCGTTCCTGCCGGCCTTCGCGCCGGACGTGATCCTCGTCGAGCTGCCCGCGCGGTTCGAAGAACACCTCGAAGCGCTGCTCGATCCGGAGAGCCGCGCGCCGTTCGCGATCTGCGCGGTCACCGACGAGCGGAGCCCCCGCTTCGTCGGGCGGCGCGACACGAGCCGCGCCGCGGAGGCGCCCCGATCGCGGGCGTATTACCCGTTCTGCGACTACTCGCCCGAGCTCGTGGCGCTTCGGTACGCGAAGGCAAGCGGCGCCGAGGTGCGCTTCATCGACCGGTTTTCGCCGCTGCCCGAGGACGACTCGGCCCTCGACGAGGACGACCTCCCCTCGGCGGAGCGCGCGCTCGGCGATCGGCTCGGGCAGGACGCGGGTGGGCTGCTCGCGCGCAGTCGGTTCACGGCGGCGCTCTGCGCGCGGGCGGGCGCGCGGGACTTCGACGAGCTGTGGGAGGCGCTCTTCGAGCAGGGCGGCTGGGACGAGAGCCCCGAAGGCTGGGCGCTCGCGGTGGGCGCGTACGCGCTCGCGACGCGGCGGACGTTCGGGCAGGAGGAGCTCGAAGCCGACGGGACGCTGTCACGCGAGCGGTTCATGGCGGCGAAGATCGCGGAGGCGGCGCGGACGGGGAGACGCGCGCTCGTGGTGGCCGGGGCGCTGCACGTGGTCGCGCTCGGCCGCGCGCGGGAGACATTGCCCGAGCTCCGGCGGGCGCCGAAGGACGACGCGGAAGCCGAGGTGCGGCTCGTTCCGTACACGTTCCCGCGGCTCGACGCGCTGCTCGGCTATGCGCCCGGGATGAGCGGGCCGGCGTTCTACCAGCACGTGTGGGAGGCGCGGGCGGAGGCGGATCCGTTCGCGCAGGCGGCGGAGCGGGTGCTGCTCGAGACGATCCGGCGGGCGCGGGCCGAGGGGGATGCGCTCGGGCCGGCCGACGCGATCGCGGCGCTCGCGTTCGCGCGGGAGCTCGCGTCGCTGCGCGGGCGGCCGAAGATCGGGCGGGCCGAGGTGATCGAGGCCGCGACGAGTTGCTTCGTGAAAGGCGAGCTGCGCGTGTCGGGGCGGCGGGTCGTCGCGGCGCTCGGCGAGGCGCTGCGAGGCAGCCGGGTGGGAAAGCTCGGGCCGACGGCGGGTCCAAGCCCGATCTCGCGGGACTTCCGGGCGACGGCCGAAGCGCTCGGGCTCCTGCCTTCCGGAGGGCCGCCGCGGTCGATCGAGCTCTCGCTCGCGGCGTCGAAGAAGGCGCGGCGCTCTTCGTGGTTCTTGCATCGCGCGGCGTGGCTCGGGCTCGGGTTCGCGACGCAGGTCGGGGTGGGCGAGGCGGAGGGGTTTGAGGCGGCGACCGAGCGCTGGACCGTGGCCTACGCGCCGGAGGTGGACGCGCGGCTCCTGGATCTCGCATCGGAGGGAGCGAGCGTGGAGGAGGCGGCCGCGCGGCTGCTCGTGCGCGCGGCGCGGGAGGGTGAAGGGCACGCGGGGGTGATCGCGGCGTGCGTGGGGCGAGGCGTGCGCATGGGGCTCGAAGGCGTCTGCCTGCGGCTCGCGCCGGCGCTCCAGGCGGCGATCCGCGCGGACGAGGATCCGCGGTCGCTCCTCGAAGCGGCGAGAAAGCTCCGGCGGGTGCGGGCGCAACGCGCGCGGATCGGCCTCCCGAAGGCGGCGTGGCTCGACGCGCTCGGGCGCGCGGCATACGAGGAGGGGGCGCGTGGCCTCCCGCGGCTCGCGCAGACCTCGGGATCGCGTGCCGCGGACGTGCCAGCGCTGCTCGCGGATCTCGGCGGGGCGGCGCTCGCGGCCGATGGCATGGGCCCCGCCCGGGAGCTCTTGCTGGCGAAGGCGCGGGCCGCGCGTGAGATCGCGCGAGCGACCTCGCCACTCGTGCTGGGCGCGCTCGACGGGCTCTTCGTGAGCCTCGGCGAGGGACGGGGCTCCGAGCTCGGCGCACATTTCGAGGCGGCGCGAGGGCGTCCCGAGGCGAAGGGCGCATACCTCGAAGGCCTGCTCGCGCTCTCGCCACGCGCGCTGCTCGACGAACCATCGCTGCTCGAAGCGCTCGTCGCACACGTGTCCTCGGGCAGCTTCGAGGGCTTCCTCGCCTCGCTCCCGTCCTTGCGCCGCGCCCTCGCGCGGCTCGGCCCTCGCGAGCTGGAGGAAATTTCTTCACGCGCCGCGCACCTGCTCGGCCTCGGCACTGCCGAGACGCTGCTCGTCTCGCCCTTGCCTCCCGACGAGGTGGCGCGTCTCTCGGCGTGGGAGCTTCGATGGCTCGAAGCCGAGGCGTCGTGGGCGGGCCCGTCTTCGGACGCAAATCGCTGACGTCCCGCGCCTCTCGACGCGCCGCGCTCGCTTTGCTACCCCTTTTGCCGATGAGCTCGCTCAAGGTCGGAGATCGCGCGCCGGAGATCGACGCGCAGACGAGCGCCGGCGACCGGTTCGTCCTCTCCAAGCAAGAGGGGCTTTGCACCGTCGTGTACTTCTACCCGAAGGCCTTCACGCCGGTGTGCACGGGCGAGACGCGCCTGTTCCGGGACAACTACAACGAGCTCCTGCTGGCCGGCGCAAACCTCGTCGGCGTGAGCACGGACGACAGCGACACGCAGTGCAAGTTCGCCGGCGATCTCCACCTGCCATTCCCGCTCATCGGGGACACGGACAAGCGAATCGCACGGGCCTACGACGTCCTCTGGCCGGTCATCGGGGTGGCGCAGCGCTACACGTTCGTCGTGAGCCCCGAGATGATCATCGAGGCGATCTTCCACCACGAGCTCAGCGCGGAGAAGCACCGCGACGACGTGCTGCGCTTCGTACACGCGAAGTTCGAGGCGGAGCGGCCCCAAGTCGGCTAGCGATCTCACATCCACCGCGCCGAAGAGACATCCGGACATCCCGACCTTCTCTTGGCGCAGCGCCAAAGCCACGTCCGGCCGCGCCGGCCTTCTCTTGGTGCAGCGCCAAGGCCACCTCCGGCCGCGCTGACCTTCTCTTGGCGTAGCGCCAACGCCACCTCCGGACGTGCCGACCTCCGCTTGGCGCGGCGCCAACGCCACCTCCGCACGCGCCGACCTCCGCTTGGCGCGGCGCCAACGCTACCTCCGCACGCGCCGACCTCCGCTTGGCGCGGCGCC
This sequence comes from Polyangium sp. y55x31, assembly GCF_029946505.1. Taxonomy (GTDB): domain Bacteria; phylum Myxococcota_A; class Polyangia; order Polyangiales; family Polyangiaceae; genus Polyangium. Next base: position 54,346 of record NZ_JARZHG010000026.1, on the reverse strand, counting down.
AACGCCACCTCCGGACGCGCCGATCTCCGCTTGGCGCATCGCCAAGGGTGTCACCGGCCGCGCCGACCTCCACTTGGCGCGTCGCCAAGGGCGTCACCGGGCGTGCGGAGGTCTGCTAGCTCGTTCGGGGCTTCTTGCGCTCGCGCTTCTCACGCTTGGCGACCACGGCGGCGGCGCGCTTGGCCATGATCTCGGGCGTGAGCGGGCGGCCAGGCAGCGGGTCCTGCTCGTCGTGGTGCTCTTCGATCGCGCCGGGCTCGTAGCCGAGCTCGAAGATCGCGACCTCGCGCTGACCTCGCTCGCCGAGGCGGATCGGCATGACGGACGCGCCGATGCCCGCGCCGACGTACACCGCGCCGGGATGCGCGCCGCCGCTCCTCCGGCTGCCGTAAAGGCCGTGCACATAGCGGTGTCCCGCGAGCTTGCCGATCGCGAGCTCGTGCAAGCGGGCGAGCGTGACCTGGCCGGCGTGGGTGTGGCCGGAGAGAACGAGCGGGATGTCGCCCTGAGCCCAGAGCCCGTCGGCCTCCTCGGCGATGTGCGACATGGCGATCGTCGGCAGGTCGCGGCGCAGGCCCTTCAACGCCTCGTCTCTGCGGGCGTGGCCGGTGTACGCGTCGTCCAGGCCGACGACCTGGAGCATCTGGTGGCGCAAGCCGATGATGGTGTGGCGATTGTCGAGGATCTCGACGCCGCCGCGGCGCAGGGCCTCGCGGACCTCTTCCGCGCCGGACCAGTAATCGTGGTTGCCGAGCACCGCCATCACGGGCGCCTCGAAGCGCTGCACGAGGGCCTCCAGCCGATCGAGGTACTGCTGGCTGTGGCAGACGAAATCGCCCGTGAGCAGGACGAGATCGGGCTTCTCCGCGTTGGTCAGCTCGACCGCCGCGAGCTGCACCGCCCACGGGGTCACGCGGCCGACGTGGAGATCGGTCAGGTGCGCGATACGCAGGTGGGAGAGGTGCTCGGTGTAATGCGCCGGGCCGGCGAAGCGCCGGACCTGGATGCGCGTCTTCGCGCGGGCGACGGCGGCGGGCGAGACGACGGTCTCGTCGCCGGGGAGACGGCCGCGGAACTGCTCGAGGAGCAAGCCTTCAGGAGGAGGGGTGCTCGGCACGAGGGATCAGTATAAGGCGCGGGGACACACAAGCTACGGCTTTTGCCCGGGATTCGCCGCTCGCTCGCGCGAGGATCCCGAGGGCTCCAGGCCTTTCGTGCTGTCCACTTTACCCGCGTGAACCCGTCGTCTAGCGTCCGATCCCGCGGATGGCGGAGCGAGGCGTACGCGGTGCCCTCCGAAGGGCGAGGGCAATCGCGACGAGCCCATGGCGCCGTGTGCTCCTCGCCGTGACAGCCCTCCTCGCGGCGTCGCTTTTGCTTTGGCCTGGTCCCGACGGGCAGAGGAAGGTGGCGTGGGAGGATCTCGTCCTCCCGCTCGCCCCCGGAGCGGTCGTCGCGCGGGGTTATCACCTGTCTCCACCGCGGCGGGGCGAGGAGCACGACGTGGTGTTCACGGCGCGGCGCGAGGCCGGGCCGGAAGGGCCCGCGGGGCGGATCGAATTGCACGTCGTGGATCGAGGGCGATGGCCCGGCGTGCGCGAGACGAAGAGTTTTGGTGTCGCCTACGAGACGCCGCGATCCCAGGCGCCGATCGAGGAGCTGGAAGCGGTGACGCAGGCGCTCCGCGACGCGATCGACCGGAACGACACGGGGCTCGGTCCGCCGTCGTCGATCCCGCTCGCGACCGAGCCGGAGCCGCCGCTCGTGGCGCGCGTGCTCGCACGGCTCGTCGGGATCCGCGCGATCGTGGTGCCGGCGCTGCTCGCGGTCGCGATGGGGCTTCTGGGCTCGCTCCGGCGAGGGGATACGTTCGTCGGGGCGGCGCTCTTCGGGCTCGGGCTCGTGCTGCGGATCGTGCACCTCGATCTGCCGTTCGTGCACGACCAGGACGTGCAGCGGCTCTTCACGGGGGCGCTGCCGCTCGGCGAGATCCTGACGGGCAAGGGGCTCGAGGATCGGCACCCGCCGCTGTGGTTCGTCGTGCTGCACGCGGCGGGGACGTTCGGTGGATCCGAGGCGGTCATGCGCGCGCCGGCGGCGATCGCGGGAGCGCTGATCGCGCCGGCGATCGTGTGGGGCGCGCGGCTCGTGCGAGGGCGCGCGGGGCCGCTCGGGGCGATCGCGGCGCTCGTCGTGGCCGTGAGCCCGGAGCTCGTGGCGCGCTCCCGCGAGGTGAGCGAGATCCCGCTGTTCGGGCTGCTCGTGGTGGTGACGTGTGCGCTCGCGGCGCGGCTCGCGGAGGGGCGTTCGCGGGCGGCGCGGATCGGGCTCGCCGCGTCGACGGCGCTGCTCGCGTGGACGTACTACCTCGCGCCGCTCGTGATCGCGGGCGTCTTGCTCGGGCTCGTCGCGACGCGCAAACCGCTGCGGAACGTGGCGCTTCCGATCGGCGTCGGGGCGGCACTGGGCGCGCCGGCCTTCGTCCTGCTCGTGGTGACGGTCGTGCGGGATCACGGCGCGCGTGAGGTCGCGGAGCGGTTTCCGGATCTCGCCTGGGGGAGCCACGCGCCGATTCCGATGCTGCTCGGGCTGCTCGGCGAGACGATGAAGTGCGTGGGCCCAGGGGTCGTGCTTCTCGCGGGAGCCGCGGCGATGCTCGGGCTCGGGGCGCCACGAAACGCAGGGCCCGTGGTGGCCGTGGGCGCGGCGCTCGTGACCGCGATCGGCATCACGCTCGCCGCGAAGGTGGCGCGCGTGCAGACGTATTACTTCGCAGCCGTGGCGCCCGCGCTCGTGTTTGCGCTCGCGGTCGCGCCGCACCGGTACGTCCCGGCGTCGGTCTGGTCGGCGCTCGGCGGCGCCGCGCTGTCGATGCTGATGGTCCTCGACGCGCCTCGCCCGCACCTCGCGTATTTGCCCGACGCGGACGCGTTCATGCCGCGCTTCGCTGCGATCGCCGCCAGCCGCTCGGAGAAACGCATCGTCACGGTGGCGCATTACGACGCGACGCTGCTCGCGTATTACCTCCAGCGCGCCGCGAACACGCCCGCCTCCTGGCCCGGGACCGAGGTCTCGGGCGAGTTCGTCCTGGGAGACGCGGGACGCCGTATCCTACCGCTCGTGCAGGTGCACCGGATGGACGCGCAATCGGACGAAGCAGCCAGGGACGCGCTGCTCGCGGCGATCGCCGAAGGACCGACGCTCGTCATCGAGCGCGACGCGTTCGTCCTCGCGCGCGTGCACGACGCGCTCGCGCGGTGCGAGGTGCTGATGGAGGCGCCCACGGCGCGGCTCGTCACGTGCGGCGGAGAGGCGCGCTGACGGAGGGCGGAGGCGGGAGCGGCTCATGCGCATGCGCGGGGGAAAGTCAAGCGCGCGTGCCAGGGAAGCCCGAAGGCAGGCCGCCGCATGCGTTCATCCGCTTGCTCCCATAGCTCGCGGGCCCTAGGCACTCGAGCGGGGAAGGGTCATGGCGGAGGCATTCGACGACTTCGTGATGCCGGATCTCGACGGCCTGGGGTCGCTGTGCCGAGGGGGACGAGGCGATGGATCGAACGGCCAGGGACATCTTCGTCATCAGCGATCTGCACCTCGGTGACGGCGGCGTGCGCGACAACTTCGAGGCAGGCAAAAAGACGGGAGAGCTGCGCGCGTTCATCGACCACGTCGGCGCCGAGGGGGGCGAGCTCTTCATCCTCGGCGATCTCTTCGAGCTCTGGCAGATGAACATGAGCCGCCTCTTCGTGAAGCGGCGGGAGCTGCTCGACCACCTGGCCGCCGTGGAAGCCATCTATGTGCCAGGCAATCACGACGTCGACCTCGTCCACTTCGCCGGTACGGACCTCCTCGCGCATCCCTTGTTCGCCCGCATGCGCACGCCGTTCGAGCGGGTGATCGAGGGCAGGCGATTCCTCTTCTGCCACGGGCACGAGACCGATCCCTTCAACGCAGGGGACGACCCCGGATTCGGCCGCATGCTCGCCATCTTCGGCGGCGTCTTCGAGGACGAGAATGGCTCTCCGCTGCTGCCGAGCGGCGAGAGCGCAGAGGACGTGCTCGAGCAGTTCGGCGATTCGATGTTGATGATCTGGAGGTGCGCCCTCGGAGCCATGAAAAAGCACGCGACGCGCGAGGATCTGCGCCCCAACGCGACCCTGACCCCAGCGCAGAACCCGGATCGGCTCGGCGAGCACGTGGCCGGCGTTCGCGCCAATCGGCAGAAAGGCGGTTACGACGTTGTGGTGCTCGGGCACACACACAAGGCGGGTCGAATCGGAGATTGGTATTTCAACAGCGGCTCGTGGACCGGCCCTCTCAACCACTTCCTGCGTATCTCGCCGGACGGCCACGTTCGTCATCTCGAGTGGAAGAGCGGCCGCGCCATCGAGCACGAGATGCCCGTCGTGGCGCCCGACGAGCCGCGCCGCGCCGAGCCGTCCGCGGTGAAGAACCCGTTTCAATCGGCCATGTTCGCGGTCAAGACGCTCTTTCCCAGGCCGAAGAAGCCGGAGCCGGCGCGGTGGATCCTCCTCGCTCAGGGCGCGCTGGCGTTCGCCTTGGGTATCGGCACCTTGAGCGTCTCCATCGGTCAGGGGACGACCGCGGGGTGGCGCGTGCTCGTGACGGCCTTCGGCCTCTACGCCCTCGTCGACGGGTTCATCTCGCTGATGGCCGCGCGGCCCGAGGCCCCCATCAAGCGCCTCTTCTCCCGCCTACGCGGCGCGGCTGGAATCCTGCTCGGGCTCGTGGTGCTCCGCCGCGGCTATGCGGCCGAGATCTTCGTCGTCTTGGTCGGCATCTGGGCGTTCATCTCGGGTGCGCTGCGCGCCGCGGCCTCGGTGGTGTTCAAGGGAATGGTCGACTCGCGCTGGCTCTTCATCGTCGGCGTCGGTTTGATGATCGCCGGCCTCATTTTGCTCTTGTGGCCGCCGTCGGCTCCGCTGGTCAAATACGTGCTTGCCGGATACCTCTGTTATTACGGTCTGGGGGAGATGCTGGCCGGCGTCTTCGGGCAAAGATTGCCGAGGAAGGCCTCACTCATCCGGGCGTTCGTCCCGCCGCGCCCCGGCGACCCCACCTCGGCGGCGCCTCTCCGATAGGGACGAGCGCGGGAAATGGGGAAAGCGGGAGAGGTCCTATGAAGGGTATTCCACATCTCGTCGCCTCTCTGTGCAGATATGCTCTGATGATCGTCCTCGTATCTCAAGCAGGGTGTGGCGTCGCGCAGCGCGCGGGCCGGGGCGCAGCCGAGGGGGCGATCGGCAAGGTGGCCGGGAAGATCGGCGATCCCGAGCGCATCAAGGAGCTGGCGGAGGGCGTGAAACGGCGCGCCATCGGCAGCGCGACGGAGGAGCTCGGCCAGCCGCAACGACTCGCCGACATCCACCGGATCGCGGCGGCGCTCGGGGCAGGCGTCGTCTTCGGCGCGTCGAGCGCGGCATTGGGGGGGCCGCCCGTCGTCGAGCGCGTGAGCGAGGGCGACAGGCGCGAGGCGCAGAGCGCGACGCCGGTCGAGTCGATCGCGGGCCAGGCGGCGCGCGCATTTTCACAGGGGATCTCCGCCGAGCTCGGCCGCGAGGGCAAGGGGTCGCTCACGACGAGCCTCTCCGCAACGACCGAGCAGGTGACGGCATCCATGGCGCGCGGAGTGCGGGGCGAGCTCGGCGCGCTCTTCCCCGAGTGCAACGACGGCGACGCGGCGACGTGCCTGGATCGCTCCGTCGAGCGCGTCAGCCGCGCCAGCGCCGCCGGCGTCGCCGCGGGGCTCCGTGAGTCGCTCGGCGTATGGCCGCTCGTCCTCGCGTTCGGCGTCGGCGCGTTCTCCATGCTCGCGCTCCTGTGGTCGCGGGCGATCTACCGCGCGGGACAGCTCGCCCGCAGATAGGCTACGTAAATTCTCCCCCGAGGACTGCACGCATGGGACCTTCGCTCGACGCCCTGTTCCGCCTCTACACATTCTCGACCGGTCGGCGGCTCTTCTCCCTGCACCAGGTCCGAAGGCTCGCCCCGGAGACGGGCCAGGTCGAGCAGGCGCCGCCGGTGCAGGACGAGAAGCAAACCCCCTGACAGCCCGCGCGATGACGGAGGGCGCGGACGACAAGAAGCGCGAGGCGGCGCGGCGGCTGCGGCTGCTCTTCGGGCGCTTCGCGGACAGCTCGCTCGGAAGCCCGCTCGAAGGGGACGAGGTGCTCCTGCGGATCGACGAGGATCTCTCGTTCCTCTACGATCGCGCATTCCGGCGCGGCCCCTCGCCCGAAGGCGCGCGCGGCGCCGGCCTCGGGCCGAGCGTGCTCCGGCCCTCGACGTGGCTGGCGAGCGTGGAAGAGCTCTTCCCACCCGAGGCGCGCGTGGTGATGGAGGAAGACGCGGCGGCGCGGCACGGGCTCGCGGCGCTGCTCGAAGATCCGGCGGCGCTCGCCTCGGTGACGCCTTCCCCCGCGATCCTCGCGCTGCTCGTGCGGCTGCGTGGTCAGATCCCCGAAGCCTCGCTCCCCGCGGCGCGGCGGCTCATCGAGGAGGCCGTGCGTGATCTCTCGCGCGCGCTCGCCAAGGAGCTCACGCCTTCGCTCACGGGATCGTCCGGGCCACGCGGCCGGACGAACCTGCGCGTGCTCGCGAACCTCGACGCGCGACGCACCGTGCGGGAGAACCTGCGGCACTATGACCGCGCGCGCGGGGTGCTCGGCGTCGAGCGGCTCGTGTTCCGGCGGCGCCTCGCGAGGCAATCGCGCCATCGGCTGATCGTCCTGCTCGATCAGAGCGGCTCGATGGTGGACAGCGTCGTGCAGGCGGCGATCCTCGCGGCGATCTTCGCGTCGGTCCCGTCGATCGATCTGCGCCTCGTCGCGTTCGACACGCACGTGGTGGACATGACGGAGATCGCCGGGGATCCGGTGGAGGTCCTGTTCTCGCTCCAGCTCGGGGGCGGGACGCTGCTCTCGCGGGCCGTGGGGTACGCCGCGACGCTCGTCTCCGAGCCGCGACGCACGCTCGTCGTGCTCATCTCGGATTTCCGCGAGGGAGGCGCGCTCGGCGCGCTCGTCACGCGGGTGAAGGATCTGCTCGACGCCGGGGTGACCGTGCTCGGGCTCGTGGCCCTCGGCGACAAGGGCGCGGGCGGCTTCGATCGCCGCGTCACGGGCGCGCTCACGGCGCTCGGCATGCCGATCGGCGCCATGACGCCGCGGGAGCTCGCGGCCTGGGTCGGGCGTCACGTGCGCGGGGGCGAGACGTGACGATCCGCCGGGGAGCGCCGGCCGGCATGCGTCGCGCGGCGGCGCGGACCGAGCTTCTCGCCGTGCCGATGGGCGAAGGCGCAGCACGTGTCGGAGGCGCGACGGTCACGTGGCGCGACGGCCGCGTCGCGTGTGATTGCCCGATGGGCGACGCGCCGACGTGTCTGCATCGGCTGGTCGCGCAGGGCGACGAACGGGCGCGGGATCTCGGCGGAAGAGCGGGCCCCACGGATGCGCCGCCGGCCCTCGTCTTCCCCGAGCCTTCGAAGGCGGAGCCGCTCCCCGCGGAGGACGCCACGCGGTTCGCGCCGCTGCTCGCCGAGGTCGACGCGCTCGTGGCGGAGATCGTGACGTTCGGCCTGCGGCGCGGGGCGCGTGTCTCGGAGGATCGGGTGCGCGAGCTTTCCGCGCGTGCTGCGGCTATGCGCCCACGAGCGCGCGGGCCACGCGACGCGGGCCTCGGCAGGCTCGCGCGGTCGCTCGATCGGCTCGCGGCGCTCTTGCCGGCGCAAGGTGGCCCGGACGCGGGCGCGGCCGAGGCGGATGCGCTCCGGGAGCTCGCCGTCACGCGAAACCTCGGACGCGCGCTCCGTGCGAACACGGGCGCGCTGCCGCTCGAGGACATCGCGGGCGCGTCGCAACGCGCGTACGTCGAGGTGCCGCCGATCGAGGTGCAGGGGCTCGGCCTCGAAGCGTGGGTCGCGGCGGGCGGCGTCGCGGGCGTGACGGCGTACGTGGCCGTGCTCGGCGAAGACCGCGTCCTCGCGCGGACGCTGCTCACGAAGGGAAAACCCGCGCGGCCCGCGGATCCGCGGACGTGGGCGGAGGGGCTCGCGGCAGGGCCCGCGTTCGCGCGGAGCGGCCTCACGATGCGGGATCTCGCGCGGGGTCGGTTCACGCTCTCCGGCGCGCGGATCGCGCTCTCGCACGGGCGCCTCTCGGGCAGCCGGGCGACGAGCGTGGCCCTTCGGCCGGCGCTCCCGTGGGGCGATGATCGCCTCTCGCGGAGCGTCCTCGCGGGCCCCAAAGACGCGACGCGGCTCGGCCGGAGCCTCGACTTCGACGCGCTCGGCCGCCCCCCGCGCTCGTCGCCGATCGTGCTCTTGCCCTTGCAGAGTTGGTCCCCGAGCGACTTCGATCATGCGACGCAGGAGCTCTCGATCCGCATGCGCGTCGGCGCGGGCGTGGAGCTCCGGACCTCGCTCTCGTTCCGGGAGGAGCGCGCGCTCCTGTTCGACAACCTCGAAGTGCTGAGCCGCGCCGGAAGGCCGCCGCGTTTTCTCTGCGTTCGCCTCGCCCGCGAAGGAGGCTCGCTCGTGATCGAGCCGATCACGGCGATGCTCGTGGACGGCTTCACGATCGATCTCACGCTCGACGTGGTGGATCCCGCGCTGGAGGTGACCCGATGATCCCCGAGCGGCTCGCGAGGCAAGCGCGCGCGGCGATCGAGGACCTCGCCGCGGCCGGCGCGCTCGAACGCACGGAGCACCGGGCGATCTCGTTCCGGCGGCTCTCGGCGGACGCGCGGTCGATCGGCCTGTTCGATCTGGCGGCGCGCCTCGAAGCCGTGGCCGCGGCGCTCGAAGCACAAGCGGGGCTCGGGCCACGGCCGAACATGGCGCTCGCCGAGGCGCTGCTCGCGTCGTACGACCGCGTCGAAGCGCTCTCTGCGCGGCTCGCGCGTTCGGCGCTGCTCTCCGCGTTCGGGGCCGAAGACGACGACCCGGAGGCGCCGTGAACGCGCCTCTGCCTGCCCCCGATCACGAGGCCGTTTTCCTCGTGCGCCTCCGCTCCCTCGTCTCCGCCGTGCGTGTGCTCGAGGTTCGCGCGGACGCCTGGCCCGCGCGCCGCGTCGTCGAGCAACACGAGGGATACTTCGCCGAGGACGCCTTGCTCTTGCGGTTCGAGCCGCGCCAGGAAGTCCCCTTCCCGCTCCGCCTCCACGGCGAGCGCCCCGAGGACGACGTCGCCCATCACGAACGCGTGCGCCGCGCGAGCCGCGTGTTCCTGCGCGCCACGGCGCTCGCGGAGGCGCGCCCGAGGCGCGCGGAGCAAGCCTTCCAGGCGCTCGAATCGCTCTTCGAGGAGATCGGCCCCGACGCCGCGGCCTCGATGTGGCTCGAAGCCGCGCGCAGTTTCTTTGCGCTCGGCGACGAGGAACACGCGACGCGTTCGCTCCGCCGGCTCGCCCGGCTCGCGCGACGCGCCCCCGTCTCCGCGGCGCTCCTCGTCGCTGCGGTGTCCTCGCCTCGCCACGGAAACACCGTGCCTGGGGAGCTCGTGGACGTCGCGGCCGAGCGTGCAGGGGCCGACGCGGGGTTGTCGTTGCGGCTTGGCGTGTTGCGACGTCTTCTCGAAGCCGGCAGCGACGTACCGCCGGGGACGATGGCAGCCCTCACGAATGCGGCGCGGGCCTCGGCAGATCGCGATGCGGCCGAGATTCGGATCGACGCGGCCCTCCTCGGTTGTTTTGGTCTCCCGGGCACGTGGGCGCCTGCGGGGGAGGCCTCGCTCGTGCGGGCGCGGCTCCAGGCGCTCTGGGCGCTCTCGCACACGTCGGGCGACCACGGCTTCCACGTCCGGAAAAGCCTCGCTTCCGCGCTCCGCGCCACGCTCGACGACCTCGACACGGCGCATCTCGCCGCCGCGCTCGACACCCTTGTCCCGTTGAGCCCGAGCGACGACACCACGCTCCTGCTCGATGTCACGCTTCGCCTGCTCGGCGCGCTCGCGCGCGAGACGAGCGCATCGGCCGAGGACACCTGCATCCGAGCCCTCCTCCACCTCGCCGACGTCGCTCCGACGAACCTCTCCGATCACGGAGGCGATCTCCGTCGCGCCCTCGCGGACGCCTTCGACAAACCTGCGTCCCGCCCGCTGTTCGCCGCGCTCTCTGCCGATCTCCGTACCACTCCGCCCCGCTCGGTCACACACACGAGCCGCGTCCGTTCCCTTTCGCGATGGCTGCCCGCGCCGCTCGTCGCCGCGACGCTCGCCGCGCTCGCCGCCCCCGCCGAGGCGGCCGCGGCCTCACCCGCGCTCGCCTTCGTCTGGGCGCTGCGCCTCCTCGGCCTCGCGCAAGACGAACGCACCTCCCTCGATCTCGCCGAAGACGCGCTCTCCCTCGCCGAAACCCTCGCGCAGCGCATCGACCCCCACCTCGTCACGACGAGCACCGTCGCCGCCGCCGATCCCACCGTCCACCTCGCGCACCCCGACCCCGCCGCGCTCCTCCGCGGCATCACGCTGTCGCGCGCTTCCCTCGCCGATCGCGGCGCCCTCCGCCCCGAGCGCTGGCCCGCGCCCGCCCTCCCTGGCCTCTCCGATCCACGCGACGCGCGGTTCGTCCTCCTCGCGTGGTCGCTCTCCTCGCTCGACGCACGCGAGGCCGGCACCCACCACCTCGCCTTCGCGCGCATCGCCGACGCGACGCCCCTCGTGCGCGCCGGCGCCGGCCGCCTCCTGCCCTCGCCCCTCGCCTTGCGGGGCGTTTCTCCCTCGCTCACGCGCCTCGCCGCGACGAACCTGCTCCGTGTTCCCACCGCGGACGAACCTTCCCTCCGCGACGTCGTCGTCCTCTGCGCCCCGCGTGACCTCGCCGAGGCGTTCGCCCGCGACGTCGGCGTCTCTCCGCGCCTCGTCGCTGAATCACCGCCGTTCGTTCCGACGAAACTCGATCCACCCCGACCCCTCGTCCCCCGCGATCTCCCCCTCCCCGACCCCGATCCCGCGCGCCCCGTCGCCGCGCTCTTCCCGCGACGAACCGCGCTCGATCCCGCGCCCGTCCCCGCGCGTGATCCCGCCCTGCCGCTCTCGGCCGTGATCGCTGGCCATATCGTCTCGCTCGGGCCTCGCGGCGAGCTCGTCGTCACCGCCGAGGGCGCTTCCTCCCCGCTGCGTCGCGTTCCTTCGGCCGTGCGCAAAGACGAACGCTACCGCGCGCTCGTCCGCGGTCGCCGTGCGGAACGTGCGCGCAGGCACGAGGCCGCACGGCTCCTCGAAGAGCGCATGATCAAGGCCGCGCCCGTCACGGCGGGCGAGCTCGCGTGGCTCCTCGACGATCCTCTACACGCCTCGCTGCTGCGGCATCTCGTCATTGCGACGCGCCCGCAGGATTCCGGGCCTTCTCTCGCGCTCCTCTGGACCTGGGACGGCGCGCGTGGGCTCGGCGTCGTCCCGCTCGACTACGACGCCCGCTGGATCGGCTGGACCGATGTCGAGCTCGTGCACCCGGCCCGCTTGCCCGACGTCGCCGCGTGGCGCGCGCTTTCGGAAGATCTCGGCGTCAAACAGGAGCTGCCGCAGCTCTTCCGGGATCTCCGCGGCGTGCCAGACGACGAGCTCGACCGCACCGAGAGCCACGCCCTCGGGCGCCGCCTCATCGACGCGGCGGCCCTGCGGCGCGCGCTCGCGGAGGAGGGGTTTTCCACGGGGCCCGGGATCGCCACGCGGACGTTCGTGCATGAGCCGTCGAATTCGACCGTCGTGGCGTGGTTTGATCCAGGCAGCCCGCCCTGGCCGCGCGACGTCGCATTCTCCGGTGGGTTCGGGTTTTGCGGTTCGAATGGTGCTCTCCTGCCCTTTGCCGCGATCCCCTGGCCGCTCGTTTGTGAGGCGTGGGCTAGCATCGAACGCGCTCTTGCGCGGGCCGCGCCACGCGCGAGATAGCGGGAGCGGGGTCAGCGCGGCACGTCGATCAGCGCTCCTCTCCGCGAGATGCGGGCCGCGCCTGGACGCTGTCCATCGAAGAAGTGCAGCTCGGGATACCCCGATTCCACCTTGATCGCATATACGGGACGGGTCACGGGGACCTTCGCGACGAGCTCCTTGCTGCCCTCGGGCGCGTCGAGCGTGAGCGTGAGCTCATTGCCTGCGTCATTCGACGTGGCGACGAGGACGGCGCCTTTCGGCAGGACGGTATACGTGACGCCCCCCGACCTCACCACGTTCCTCCACGCGCCCGCCGCGCCCGGAGCCACGGGGAGCCTCAGGGCCGCGGCGATGATGCTGCCGGATTCGACGCGCTGGGCGAGCAACGTCCCATCCTCGGCCATTGTGTAGCCCCAGTACCCCTTCGTGGGGGTGTCGACCGATCCCTCGCGGAAAAACACCCCGGAGGCATCGCTCACGAAGCGATCTTTGCGACAATCCAGAATGACGAGGCCGCGCAAGCTCTCGAGCGAGAGGGGTTCGCACCCCTCCGGCGTCGGGCGAACGAGGAACGCCCTCGTGCTCCAGTGAAAGATGCCGATCGTCGGCCCGCGGAGAAGGGGGCCTTTTTCGCACGGTTTGTTGAAGAGGCGTTTGCAGAGCGCGTCGTCGAAGAACCTGCCGACGAGGCTGGAGGCAGGGTTGCGTGGGACGATCCCGCGGAGTTCGTGAATGCAGCGGAGCCCCTCGCAGACGGGCCGGGCAGGCTGCCTCAGAGGACCTACGAGGCTGATCCCGGACTGTTCGGATGGATCCTCGGCGGGCACGTCGAGCTCTTTCATGCCCGACGGGCCCAGGACACCAAACTTCGCCCGGCCTGGCTTTTCGGGCGCGGCGGCGAGCACGTCGCCCTCCCAAGGGAGCCCCGAATTCATCTCCGCGCCCAAAAACCACGGGTCGAACGAGACGAACTCGGCCCCTTGAATCTGCTCCGGCAGGCTGAGGGTCGCGAACGTGCGTCCGTCCTTCGTGAGGACGGACGCCTCCTGGACTTGCCCGAAGTCGTCCCGCTTGAGCGCATGCAGGATGAACCCGCCCCAACGCAATGGAGCTTCGAGCGCACGGCGGACCGGCACGACCTTGCCCTTGGCGTCGATCGTGGACCACGTCTCGGCGGGTTTTCGTCCGGCAGCGGCAGCGAGGATGACCCCGTCGGCGCGCACGAATGCGTGCTCCACCGACCCCTTCATCGGCACGTCGACGAAGGTCTTTCCTCCGTCCTTGGATTGCACGAGCACGCCGCCCCGGGCCGCGACGACGAACATGCCCGCCGCGTCGAAGACCCGGTCGATTCCGACCACGGGCGTCTGTTTTCCCGCGATGAGGTCGTCGACGCTCGCGGCACGGAATGGCGCGTGGCCTTCGTTCTCGGCGAAGACCTCGCCGCTCGTGACCACACCGACGAAGCGCACGCCTTTCGGGACGACGCCGCGGACGCCGTCCTTCGTGATCACGAGCTGGCCCACGCGCGATTGGAGCACGATGGCGCCGGGCTCGATGGCTTTGGCGCGCAGGTCGCCGAGAATCGGGTTGATCGGATGCACGACGTCATTCACGCGAGGCGAGGCTTCCCAGAGCTCGATCTGCTTGCTGTCGCGCTCGACCCAGGGCGCCGCCTCCGCCGCGCGCTCGATATGGATGGGCGCGTCGGGATCAGGCGGCGACTCCGGTGGGGCCGAAGCCGTGCCAGGCGACACGTGCACGACGGCGGGCGCGGCGACCGGAGGAGGTGGCGACGCCGGGGGCGTCGAGCCGCAGGCGAAGAGCAGCACGGAGAGGAGTGAGGATACGTGCAAGGGGCGATGACGCACGGGCCGGAAGCTTGCACACGACGGACCGGATTGACACGGTTTTTCGAGAGCGGCGGTGGATGGGGCGGGAGGACGTCGCGCGGCGGCCCCCCGACGCTGGATCTGGCGGTCGATCTTGCTCCGGCCGATCGCGCCGCCGGCAAAGATCCGAGGATCGAAGCTGCCGTGAAGGCTCTGGATTTGTGAGATGGAGGCGGGGTTGCAGCTTGCCATGAGGTAGGCTGCCGCCGTGCTCAGCCGCTCGGAGGACTTTGATGCGTGACGACCCGGCTCCGATCCCCGAAGTCCTCGAGGCGGCGAGCGCTCCTGACGAGCGCAAGCACCTCGGCCGCCGCGTGCGGGGCATGGCGTGGTTCGCCGGCGTGGTGCTCCTCGGGCTCACGGCCCGCAGCGTGCACCTGCAAGTCGTGCACGGCGCAGAGCACGCGCGCCGCCTCGAAGCCGCCAGCGTGAAGCGGGTGCGCCTCGCGCCGAGCCGCGGGGTGATCCGCGACGCGCGCGGCCGCGTCGTCGCCGAGGACCGCGTCGCCGTCGACGCCTACGTCATTCCCGAGGTGGTGCTCGGCCGAGGCGACGTGGTGCCCCGCCTCGCGGTCGCGCTCGGGCTCGACGACGCCGAGCGCGACCGCCTTCGCCACACGCTCGAGGCCGTGCCCCCGGCCAGGCGCGCGCAGTGGGTCCTCGTGCGTCGCGACGTTGCTCCCGAGCGGCTGCCGGCGATCCGCGACGAACGCGCGCTCCGGATCAAGCTCGTGGAACGCGCGGGGCGACACTACCCGTTCGGCTCTCTCGGCGCACACGCCGTCGGGTACATGAACGAGGTGTCGCCGGCCGACATCGCGAAAGATCCAGGCAAATGGCCGGGGGATCGCGTCGGCCGCACCGGCGTCGAGCGCGCGCGAGATCGCTCCTTGCGCGGCTCCCCGGGCCACGCGTTCGTGGCCGCGTCGCGGCGGATCGTCAGCCCGGTGGCGCCCACGGGCGAGGCGCCGCGAGCCGGACACGACGTGACGCTGACCCTCGACATGGATCTCGAGCGCGCGCTCGACGCGTCGTTCACTCGCCACGAGCAGCGCAAAGGCGCCGCGGTGCTGATCGACGTGCACACCGGCCGCGTGCTCGCGATGACGTCACGCCCCGCGTTTGATCCCAACCTGCTCGATCGCGGCGTGGCCGTCCCCGCGGCGGGCTCCGAGCTCGACCGCGCGCTTCTGCAGACCGAGCCGCCGGGCTCGACCCTCAAGCCCTTCACGGCGCTGGCGGCGCTCGCCTCGGATCGCGCCGCTGCCGAGCATACGGTGACGTGCAACGGAGCCTACCTGTTCGGGCCCCGGTGGTTCCGCTGCACGCACACCCACGGTCGGGTCGATCTCGATCACGCCCTCGCCGAGAACTGTAACGTGTGGCTCTACGATCAAGCCGCGCGCCTCGGGCTCGACGCCATCGTCGGCAAGGCCAAGCAATTCGGCCTCGGCGCGCCCACCGGCATCGAGATGGGCCGAGAGCTCGCCGGGCTCGTCCCGACCCGCGCCTGGTTCGAGCATGCCCATCCGGGCCCCTTTCGCGCGGGCCACAGCCTCAACGCCGCGGTCGGGATGGGCGTCGTGCGGGTGACGCCGATCCAGCTCGCGGTGGCCTACGCGGCGCTCGCCAACGGCGGCACCGTGCGCACGCCGCAGATCGTCGTGAGCGACGTGCCAGCGCCCGCGCGGCAGGTGGACGTTCCAGCCGCGGATCTCGCGCGGGTCCGCGCCGCGCTGCGCGCCCGTGCGAGCGAGCTTCCCGGGTTGCAAGCCAGCGTGGCCGGCACTCTAGGCGCGTCCGACTCGCGCGAGCTCTTCCTGATGCCCACGGCCTACATCGAAGCGGAGGACGCTCCACCGGACGACGAGCCGCCCGCGCGCCCCATCCGCATGCCGGAGACGAACGGCTGGTTCGCGGGCTTCGCGCCTGCGGACGCCCCCGAGGTGGCCATCGTCGTCCTCGTCCAGGGCCGGTCCTTCGCGGATCACCGCGTCGCGACCGCCATCGCGGACGACACGCTGCGCGCCTACTTCGCCGGCAAGGAAAGAGGCTCCCGATGATCCGCGCCGTGCGAAACCGTCCCCTCCTCGTCGTTGTCGGCGCCGCCGTCGCGCTCGCCGCCATAGGGCTCGCGACGGTGCGCTCGGCGGGGCTCGCCTTCCCCGAGCAAAGCGCGCTCTGGCCCCGGCAGCTCGCGTGGCTCCTCGTCGGTTCGGCCGCGGCGCTCGTCGTCGCGCGCGCGGATCTCCGCCGGCTCAAGGACCGCGGAGCGCTGCTGATTCATGGCGCGCTGATCCTCGCCACCATCGCGACCTTCGCCGCGTCGGGGGTCAACTCCGTGCATCGCTGGTTGCACCTCGGGGGCATCAACGTCCAGCCCTCCGAGCCCCTCAAGCTCGGCCTCGTGCTCGCGCTCGCGAGCTGTTTTTCCCGTCCTGTCGAGGGCCCGCGACCGCTCCGGGATCTCGCGCTCCCCGCGGGGCTCCTCGCCTGCACGCTGATCCCCGTGCTGCTCCAGCCGGATCTCGGGACCGCGGTGGGGCTCGCGCTCGTCGCCGCGTCGGCTCTCGCGCTCGAGCGCTTCTCGCGCGGCGCTCGGGCCTCGCTCGCGATCGGCGTGATCGGCAGCCTCGCGACCGTGTGGTTCACGCAGCACGACTACCAGCGCGCGCGCCTCGTCGCGTTCGTTCACGGCGGGGATCCGCTGACCACCGGCTACCAGAGCGACCACGCGTTGCGGCTCGTCGGGGCCGGGCGCCTCCTCGGCGGAAGCCCCTTCGCGGGGAGCGAGCCTTACCCGCTGCCCGAGGCCCACGGCGACTTCGCCTTCGCGGTATGGGCGCACGAGCACGGCTTCGCCGGCACGGCGCTGGTGCTCGGACTTTATCTCGCGCTGGTGCTCGCGGCGCTGCAAATCGCCGCGGCCGCGCGCGACCGCTTCGAGGCCCGCATCGCCGTGGGCGTCGCGGCGCTCTTCTTCTGGCAAGCGACGATCAACATCGGCATGGTGATGGGCCTGCTCCCCGTGGTGGGCGTCACGCTGCCGCTGATTTCGTACGGCGGATCGAGCGCGCTCACGTGCCTCGTGGGCGTCGGGCTGCTCGCGAGCGTGGCCCGGCGGCCTACCGCGGCATGACCACGGCGTAGCGAGCCTCGGCAATACGGGCCCGTCGCACCTGGTTCAGCTCGGCGTCAGGCCTCTGCGCCCCGAGGGCTGCGCCGTCGAGCCCCCTCGGCGTGGCGCGCTCGTGCAAAGCAACCTCCGTTGCTACTCGCAGCCGCAGCCGCAGGCATTGAAGAATGAATTCTGCGGCGGTTCGCAGCGAAACTTGATGACCATGCACTTTTGCCTGTCGCCGAGGTATCTGCGGTGCGGCTCTTTGGCTGGGTCGCACTCGCTGGTCGCGGCGGGCTGCGGCTCAGGCGCCTGCGTTGGCTGCGGTTCGGACGCTGGCTGCGCGCTGACGGACGTCGTCGACGTCTCGGGCGCTTCGGGCGTGGAGGGCGCCTGGTCGCCGGGCGCTGGCGCCTGCGCCTGCGCGCCGCAAGCGCCGGCCGTCGACACGGCGAGGAGCGCGAAAACGGCGTACATCGGCGAACGTCGGCAAAGGGAGGGTGAGCTCTTCTTCATTCGAGACCTCGATACGATCCGCGCGCTTCAGCGCGCTCCACAGGCGTTCAGCGTACAACGTACCGGCCCCCGGCGAGAGCCTCCTGCGACCTGATCTCGAATCGGGTGATTTCCGCTGCCGAGAGCTTCATTGCCCGCAGCACCATCTCCTGCCCCCTCCCGGGTCGAACCCGCCACCTTCTCCGGCGTATTCGGTTTTTGCGCTCCGAACGGTGTTCTCCTGCCTTTTGCCGCGACGGGCCCCGGCATCGAACGCGCCCTTGCGCGCGCCGCGTCACGCGCGAGATAGTTTGAACCTTGCCGAGCCTCCCCCACGCCTCGATCCTCGGACGCCGCTCGCCCGCGCGCGATCTGCTCGAAGCCGAGCTCCGCGCCGCCGGGTTCGACGTGCGTCCGGACGAGGACCCGAGAGCGCTCGGCGACGTGCCGCTCGTCGTCGTCCTCGACCTCGAAGGTGACGCCCCCGAGACCTCCCTCGACGCTTGCCGCGCGGCCCGCGCGCGCCTCGACGCCGCGGCCCTCGCGGCCGCCACCGAGCGTGACGACGACGCTCGCCTACGCGCGCTCGTCGACGCCGGCGCCGACGAGCTCTTCGTCCTCCCGCACGACGCGCCGCGGCTCGGCCCGCGCCTCGCCGCGATCCGCCGCCGCGCCGAGGTGACCCGCCGCATCCTCGACGAGAAGCGCGACATCGAGCGCCGCCACGAGCACCTCTACGAGCACGCGCCCATCATCCTGCACTCGATCGACGCCGATGGCCGCCTCATCAGCGTCAGCGACGGCTGGCTCGACGCCCTCGGCTACGAGCGCGCCGAGGTCCTCGGCCGCCGCTCCGTCGACTTCATGACCGAGGCCTCTCGAAACGAGGCCCTCGCGCGGATCCCCGAGCTCTTCCGGCGCGGCGTCGGCCGCGGCAGCCGGTACCAGTTCGTCCGCAAGGACGGCACCCTCCTCGAGGTGGTGATGACCGTCCTCGTCGAGCGCGACGCCGCGGGCAAGCTCCTCCGCACCTTCGCCGTCTCCACGGATCTCAGCGAAATCCGCGAAGTCGAGCGGGCCCTCGCGCGGGCCAACGACGAGCTGCACACCCTGCTCGCCGCGTTCCCCGACAACATCTTCCGCGTCTCCGGGGACGGCACCGTGCTCGAAGCACACTTCGGCAGGCGACAGCAGCGCCGCAGCGTCGAGTCGCTCCCCGCGCTCGTCGGCAAGAACCTCACCGAGATCCTCCAGCCGCTGCGGGCGCCGGAGGTCCTCGACGCCATCAAGAAGGTCCGCGGGACGACCGACATCGTCTCGCTCGAATACGAGACGCGGGGCACCGACGGAGGCCCCATGTTTCGTGAAATCCGTGTCGCCGCCCTGCCCCGCGGCGAGGCGCTCATCCTGAGCCGCGACGTGACGGATCTGCGCCACTCGGAGGCGCTGCTCCGCGAGAACGAGACACGCCTGCGCGCGCTGCTCGACAACGCCCCCGTCGTCCTCTGGGCGGTCGATCGCGACGGCACCATCACCTTCGCCGAAGGCAAGGGGCTCGCGCACCTCGGCTTCCGGCCGGGAGAGCTCATCGGCACCTCGGTCTTCCTCCTCCCGAGCCCTCACGGCGAGGGGTTGCCGCAGGTGTCCGAGCCCCTCGCGGGCCGGGCCTACAAGGGCGAGGTCGCGATCGGCCGTGTCTGGTTCGAGCACGCCTCCTGGCCGCTCCGCGACGCCTCGGGGGAAGTGACCGGCGCGCTCGGCGTCTCCACCGACATCACCGAGCGTCGCCGCGTCGAGCGAGCGCTGCGCGAGAGCGAGCGGCTCGCGCAGGCCGTCTTCGAGAACGCCCCCGTCGGCATCCAGATCTTCGGCCCCGACGGCGTCTCCGTGCGGATGAACGAGGCGCACCGCAGGCAGCTCGGCCTGCCCAGCACGACCTACGGCGTCGGCGTCTTCAACGCCCTCACCGATCCCCTCCACGTGGACACCGGCATGGCCGAGTGCTTCGCGCGCGCCTACGCGGGCGAGGTCGTCGAGATCCACGGCCAGGACGTGAACCTCGGCATCATCGGCAACTCCTGGAGCAGCTCGCGCGCGCGCCTCGTCTTCGACACCATCCTCTTCCCCATCCGCGACGGCGCCGAGACGCGCGCCGTCGTCGCCTTCTGCCGCGACGTCACCGAGCGCAGGCACGCCGAAGCGCGCCTGCTCCTCACCGATCGGCTCACCTCCCTCGGCACCATGGCCGCCGGCGTGGCCCACGAGATCAACAACCCCCTCTCGTTCGTCCTCGCGAACCTGGAGTTCGTCGCGGAGGCCTTGCGCGCCGCGCCGCCCGACGAAGGCACCTACGAGGCCGCCACGCAGGCCCTCGACGAGGCCCTCGAGGGCGCGAAGCGCATGCGCGCCATCGTGCGCGACATGGGCACCTTCTCCCGCTCCGACCGCGAGGCCACCGAGAGCGGCCCGATCGACGTGCGCGCCGTCCTCGACAAGGCCATCCGCATGACCCACCACGCCCTGCGCCATCGCACCCGCGTCACGCGCGTGTTCGGCGACGTGCCGGAGGTCATCGGCAACGAGCCGCGGCTCGTCCAGGTCTTCCTCAACCTCCTCGCGAACGCCGCGCAGGCCATGCCCGATCGCCCCGAGGCCGAGAACGAGATCCGCCTCGTCACCCGATCGATCGACGGACGTGTCGTCATCGAGGTCGTCGACAACGGCGTCGGCATCCCGCCCGAGCGCATCTCGCGCATCTTCGATCCGTTCTTCACGACGAAGCCCGTCGGCGAGGGCATGGGCCTCGGCCTCTCGGTTTGTCACAGCATCGTCTCGTCCTTCGGCGGCGAGCTGCTCGTCGAGAGCACGCCCGGCGTAGGCTCGACGTTCCGCGTGATCCTCCCGGCCGCCGAGCCTGCGCCGAGCTCGCGCGAGGGCCTCTGCCCCGCGGGGCGCGGCGACCGGCCCCGCGTCCTCTTCGTCGACGACGAGCCCTACGTCTGCGCCGCCGTGCGCCGCATGCTCGGCCGCGACATGGATCTCGTCTGCGCCTCGGGCTCCGAGGAGGCGCTCGGCCTCGTCCGCGCGGGCGAGCGCTTCGACGTCGTCCTCTGTGATCTCATGATGCCGGGTTCGAGCGGCGTCGCGCTCTACGCCTCCCTCCTCGAGCTCGATCCCGCACTCGAGCGGCGCGTCGGCTTCTTGACGGGTGGCGCCTGCACCGACGAGGTTCGATCGTTCCTCGGCGACGTCGGCGACAGGCTCCTCCTCAAACCGTTCGAAGCCGAAGCATTTCGCGCGCTCGTCTTCGCGCTCGCCTCGGGCAGCATGCCTCCGAGGAGGGCGGGCTAGGAGCGCGGCGCTCGAACGACGCTCGTCCCTCATCCGCAGGCTCCCGCAGCGAGGACCCGGGTTTTATGAAGCGGCCCTGATGCCGTCTCGTCTCGACTACCTCCCGGGAACATGGAGAGGCTCGCGGCCCTGGACGAACACACCCGCCGGCCTCTTCCTGGTGCTCGGCACGGTGGGTGGGACGGTCTTGCTGCGCGAGAGCCTCGCGCCGCTGCTCGGCACGTCCTCGCCCATGCTCGCGTTCGTCCTGCCGGTGACCATCTGCGCCGCGGTGGGCGGGCTCTGGCTCGGCCTCCTGGCCACGCTCCTCGCGCTCGGCGCGGGCTACTTCTTCTTCATCGAGCCCATCCACTCGCTCGCGCCGACGACCCCCGCCGACCTCGTCCGGATCGTCCTCTTCACCGCGATCGGCATCGCCATCAGCGCCGTGAGCGGCCGCATGCACCGCGAGGTCGAGCGCAGCCGGGAGGCCGAGCGCATCCTCACCGAGCGCGCCCAGGCGAGCGCGAGGAACGCCCAGCATTTCCGCACCCTCCTCACCTCTCGTACCCTCGGCGTCGCCACCTTCCGCGGCGACGCGATCGTCGAGGCGAACGACGCCTTCCTCGACGTACTCGGTTTGACCTCGGACGAATTCGACGCGCTCGCCGGCAAGCTCACCTGGCGCGAGATCACGCCCCCCGACCACCAGGCGGCCGACGAGCTCGCCGGCCGGCAGCTCCGGACGATGGGGTATTGCGCGCCCTACGAGAAGGAGTTCTTCCGCAAAGGCGGCAGTCGCGTCCCGGCCCTGATCGGCGGCGCCGTCGTCCTCGGCCGCGAGGGGCGCGACCTCACCGGCATGTTTTACATCGTCGATCTCTCGCGCCTGCGCCGCGCCGAGCAGGCCCTGCGCGAGAGCGAGGCCCGCCTCCGGCTCGCGCTCGACGCGGCCCGCGCGGGCTCGTGGGCCTGGGACGCGGTGACGAACCACCTCGTCTGGTCCGAGCGCAACTACGAGCTCTACGGCGTCGATCCCAAGCGCGTCCCGACCGTCGAGCGATGGCTCGAAGCCATCCACCCGGACGACCGCGCGCGCATCGTGGACGAGTCCGATCGCATGCTCGCGAGCGGCGCCGAGCACTTCCGCATCGAGCTCCGCGTCCCCCACGGCGCGCACGGGGTTCGCTGGCTCGCCGTCCTCGGCCAGGTCCACCGCGACGAACGCGGAGAGGTCGTTCGCTCCGCTGGCCTGACGCTCGACGTCACCGACCGCCGCAACATCGAGGAGAGCGAGCGCGCCGCCCGCGCCGAGGCCGAACGAGCGAGCCGCCTCAAGGACGAGTTCGTCGCGACGCTCTCGCACGAGCTCCGCACGCCGCTCACCTCCATCCTCGGCTGGGCCCAGGTCCTCAAACGCTCGCCGCACGGAGGCGACCAGCTCGATCGGGGCCTCGACGTCATCGAGCGCAACGCCCGCGTCCTCTCGCAGCTCGTCTCCGATCTGCTCGACGTCGGCCGCATCGTCACCGGCAAGATCCACCTCGACGTCGCGCCCTTCGATCTCGGCGCCGTCGTCGCCTCCGCGGCCGAGACCGTGCGCCCGTCCGCCGAGCAGAAGGGCGTCGCGCTCGACGTCCGCGTCGCGCCCATCGGCGAGCCCCTCCTCGGCGACGACGCCCGCATCGAGCAGCTCCTCTGGAACCTCTTCTCGAACGCCATCAAGTTCTCGCCTCCGGGCGGCCGCGTCGAGGTCCTGGTGCGCCCCTCACGGGGCCGCGCCATCATCGTCGTCCGCGACTTCGGCCAGGGCATCGCGCCCGAGTTCTTGCCGCACCTCTTCGAGCGTTTCCGCCAGGAGGACGCCTCGGCGTCCCGGCGTTACGGCGGCCTCGGTCTCGGCCTCTCCATCGTCAAGCACATCGCCGACCTCCATGGCGGCCGCGTGGTCGCCGAGAGCGCGGGGCCGGGCCTCGGCGCGACCTTCACCGTCGAGCTCCCACTCGCGTCCGAGAGCCGCGTGACGGCCGCTCGCCACGCCTCCCCGGAGCCTCTGCGGCGCGCCGGCTGATCGACCTGCCCCGCCGCCGATATCTGGTAACGTCGCGCCGATGGCCGAAGCGCCTCCCCGCCCCGAAGGCGAGCGCCCGCGATCCGTCGTACGCGCCGTCCTGCCGTTCGTCGTCTCGATCGCCCTCGTCGCGTTCGTCCTCCTCCGCCTCGATCTCCGGGCGTTCCGGGAGCATCTCGCGCGCGTGTCGGCGCCCTCGTTCCTCGCGTTCGCGGCCGTCTTCGTGGTCTCGCTTTGCGCCGCCGACAGCCTGGCGACCGTGCTCGTGTATCGCAGGTCCGTCGCGCCCATTCGATTTCGTGATTTTTTCATCCTCCGCGGCGCCTCCTACCTGCCTTCCCTCGTGAACCACCACGTCGGCCAGGCCTTCATCACCGTCGCCCTCTCGCGCATTCACGGCGTCCCCCTCGCCCGCGTCGCCGGCGCCACGCTGCTCGTCTACGCCTCCTGGATGGGCTCGATCCTGGGCCTGTCGTGTATCGCCATCGTCCTCGACGACAAACCGCTCGTTTGGCTCGCCATACCCCTCGGCGCGGGCTCTCTTTACCTCGCGCTCCTCGCGATCCGGCCCGCGCGCCTCGTTTCCATTCGGCTCCTCGCGCCCCTCTTCGAGGCCGGCGTGCGGGGCCACCTCTTTGCCCTCTTCGCGCGCCTCCCGCACCTCGTCGTCCTTTTCGTCGGCACGTGGGTTCCGTTCTGGTTCTTCGGCGTCCGTATTCCCCCGGGGCCCGCGTTCGCGTTCATTCCCGTCCTGATGGTCGCCGTCACCTTGCCCATCACGCCGCAGGGCTTTGGCACGCGGGACGTCCTCGCGGCGACGCTCCTCGAACCGTTTGCGCCGTTCCCCACCAAGGAAGCGCGGCTCGCGGCCATCGCGGCCTCGACCACGTCGTGGGGCGTGGCCATCACGCTGATCGAAATCGTCTTCGCGCTGGTGCTCCTCCGCTTCGTGACGCCGATTCCGACGACGACGAGCGGGGGGCTATCCGAGGCTCGGCCAGCTCCGGGGCGGCCGGAATTTCTTCCCGAAGGGCGGCCCGTCGCGCCGAACGATCCTCCCGGCTAGATCGGCCCGCGACACCATTCCGAGGGCCTCCCGGATCATCGCCATCCGCGCCGGCTCGAACCCCATTTCCTCCGCCGCCGTCGCGTCCACGATCGCCGGATCGAACCCGCCCACGAGCGTCCCGGCGAACACGGGCGTCGCCCCGAGCGGCCCTTCCCCCTCACCCGCCACGATCCCATCCACGAGCGCGAGGTAACGCCGCACGGGTTCGTCCCGCAAAACCCCGTCGCGATCGACGAAAAAGAGGATCCGGTTCAGATCGAGGATGGTTCGCCAGAGCGTATCGTTGCCCTCCCAGCTCCCGTCGATCACCTTGGGCGGCGCCCCGAGGCGAGCGAGGCGCGCGACGAGGGAATGGTCGCCGGGCAGCGGGAAGCGCGAGAGTTTGTCCTCGATCTGCTCCGCCAAGCTCCGCGGCCGATCGAGCTCGTCCCCACCCACGGAAGGATCTCCGGCCGTGAAATGCGGGAGCCAATATTTTTCGTTCGTGATTCCAATGACGCTCTTCAAGGCCAGCGTGACGCCGGTCTTTTTATGCGTCTTCATCTTGGGCAGGTTGATCACGACGTCCGCGTCGAGCACCGTGCGCGGCAGGCTGTACTCGTGTTTCCCGCCCGTGTGGTGCGGGACCGGCGTCTCGTAATGGCTGCGGTGGAACCGGAGCCGCTCACCGGGCGGCGCGTCGCTCCGCGCGAAGGCGCTCCGATCGCCGAGGTCCACGACGCGATACCCGCGCGGATCCCCCGGGAGCTTCGTGCGGACGAGCAAGCCGAGGTTGTACGAAATGCCGCCGCGTCGCACGTCGTCGAGCGCGAAATGGGGCGCCACCCGGAAATACCGCAAGTCCACGAAATCGACGTCCGCGCCGCGGAGGCGCAGGTGATCGATCACCGCGAAGATCCCGAGCGGCCCCGCGACCTTCTCGATCTCGCAGCCCTCCACGGGTGAATCCACGACCCGCACGGAGCCCTCGGGCCCCGCGGCCCGGAGCGCATAATCGAGGACGGGCCGCAAAAGCGCGCCATGCGTGCTCGAGGCCCACAACTTTTCGCCGGTGATCTTCTCGTGGAGGTTTTTCGAGGAGACCAGGTTGGGCTTGACGATCACCCGATCGCCCGGCCGGATCAAATCGCCGAGCGGATTCCATTCCGGAGTCCCGGCCCGCGCCACGTCGAGCGCGAGCTCCCGGAAGAGCGCCTCCACCATGGCATAAACCGGGTTCGGCGGCTCGAACGGCGGCACGCCGCCCGCTGCATACGTCGTCCCCGGGCGAGAGACGATCGCGACCGAGGACGCCTGGGTCACGCGTGATCCCCGCGGTCCACGCTCGGCCGCACCGAGGCGGAGCTGCGCTGGAAATCGATCCCGAGCTTGGAGACGGCCGCGACACGCTTGCCCGTGCGCACCATCGCCACCTCGTCGACGAATTCGACCGTGATCCGCAGATCCTCGCCGAGCACCTCGCGGAACTTCGCGAGCACCTCGTCGAGCACGTCATCCGAAAAACGCCCGCCCTTCACGACCCGGAACGTAATCGCCCCGAGCTCCTCCTGCACCACCTGGAACTGCTTGATCGCGTGATCGTACTCCTTGAGGTAATGCGCGAAGAACGTCCCCGGCACGAATCGCCCGTCCGTGCCCTGGATGATCGATTGCACGCGTCCCTCGATCGCCCCGATCCGCGGCGCGCCCCGACCACACGTGCACGGCGCGAGCGGATCCATGGCCTCGGCGAGATCGCCGATGCGATATCGAATGAACGGCATGCACATGTTCGTCAGGTCGGTGATCACGACCTCGCCGATCTCGCCGGGCTTCGCAGGCTCGCCACCCTTCAGGATCTCGACGATGTACCCTTCCGCGACCACGTGATGCCCCGCGTGCGCCTCGCATTCGTAGGCGATGCCCGAGAACTCGCGGCTGCCGTATTTGTCGAACACCGCGCACCCGAACGCCTGCTCGATCACGCGCCGGCTCGGGAGCGGGAGCGTCTGCGCGCTCGACATCACGGCCCGCGGCCGCACCGAGAGATCTCCGTGCGCCCGCAGGTAACGCGCCAGGAAATCGAGCGCCTCGGCATATCCGTCGAGAAGGACCGGCTCCGCCTCCGCGATCGTGCGGACCATCGCGGCGAGGTTTTTCTCGCTCATCTCGAAGATCGGCACGAACGTCCGATTCGAGAGGATCGCGTCCGCGCGCTCCTTCCGGATCTGGCTCTTCGACATGCCGATCGTCTGGTGCCAGAGCCGCACGCAAGGATCCCCGAATCGATACCCCGTCCACTCCTGGGCCCGGAGCGTCGCCGCCCAGCGCAATTCGAGCTGCACGCGGTCGGCGTAACAGACGAACGGCTCGCCGGTGGATCCGCTCGTCGCGATGCGCAAGACCTGCGATTTGTCGTGGTTCTCCGACATGATGTCGAAGTAGAGGTGCTTGCGGATGTCGGCCTTCGTGAGCAGCGGCAATTTGTGCAAATCCGCCTGCCCCCGCACGTCCTCGGGCCTGAGCCCGCGCTCCTGCATCCTCGCGCGGTAATACGGCACGTTGCGGTACGCGTGCCGGACGAGGCGCCTGAGCTTCTCGTCCTGCAGCTCCCGCGTCTCGGTGACCCCGAGCCATTGCGTCTTGCAGAGCGTCTCGTAGTAATGCTCGACGTCCCGCGTGATCATCCAGTGCGTGCTGTCGAACGCCGCGAGATACGCGCGCCACCGCATCTCCTGCACGGGCGTGCGCGGCGGCGTGCGATCCGCCACCGGATGGCGCCGCAAGAACTGATGCGCGACGTCCGGCGGCGGGCGGCTCACGCGGTATTCCCACGCGGCCTTCCCGATGTCGACGAGCGAGAGCACGCTCGCCCGCACGGCCGTCTTCTGGAGGAAGCTCACTCCCTGCCGCCGCTGCTCGAAGATCGTCTCGATCTCCTTGTACGAATACCCCTTCGCGTGCGCGGCGACCATGATGAACGATTGCCAGTAAAAATAGGTGCCGCGGTACGTGAGTAGGTCGAGCATCACCTCGCGGGCGCACATGACGAACCCGCTCTTGTTGTCCGAGAGCTCCATCCCGAACACGCCGTTGAGCAGGTGGTTGAGCCCGCGGCTCAGGTGATATCGCTGGTCCTTGCGCCGCCCGACCGCGCTGCGGAAGCCCTGCACCACGTCGACGCTGTGGTCGTAGAACGCGCGCCGGAGCCGCAGGAGATCCTCCGGCTGGTACTGCAAGTCCGCGTCGATCGTCGCGACGAGCTTGCCCCGCGACGCGCCCACGCCCGTCCGCCACGCCGCCGCGATGCCCCGGTTCTCCGGGTGAAAGCAACCCACGATGCGGCCCTCGGACGCGGCCGAGAGCTCGCGGATCACCGCCGCCGTGCCGTCCTTCGATCCGTCGTCGACGAGCACGAGCTCCCCGACGAGCCCGCCGACCTCGAAGACGCGGAGCACACGCGCCGCGAGCTCGCGCAAGTTGAGCTCCTCGTTCAGGCACGGGACGATGACGCTGAGCTCGATCGGCGATTCGGGAGCAGGGTGCGCTTGTTCGGTCATCGGAGAGCGGATCCTCGGCCTTCGGGAGTGCGAAACGGGCGCAGTCTACTCCACGGCGCTGCCCGGGGAAGCCACGCGGGAGGCTTGTTGATACGCGGGCGCCTTGCCGGTGAGCTCCGCGGTAAACCGCGTGATCCCTTCGAGCGCGCGCATGCGTGGCGTCCAGCCGAGCTCGCGCACGGCCTTCGACGCGTCGTACACGACGTCACGCGAGAGGAGCTTCACCACGAAGGGCGTGAGCGGCGGCGTCTCCTTCCGCCCGGCCAGCGAGTAAGCCGCCGCGAGCGACTTTGCCGCCGCCATCGCCGCCGGATACGGGAGCGAGAGGCGCGGCGGAGGCAGCTCGGCCGCGCGCGCGATCGTCTCGAAGACCTCGCGCACGCTCGGCGGACGCGCGTCGACCTCGTCCATCACGTTGAACGCCTCGCCGCCGAGATCCCGACGCTCCGCGGCCCGCAAAACGACGTCGACCACGTGATCGACCCACACGACGTTCAGCGGCGCGCGCCCGCCGTCGACGAGGAGCATCATGCGCTTGCGCAACGTCGCGATCGCGCGCGGCAGGAAGTTCCGATCGTAAGGCCCGTAGATCATGGGCGGACGCACCGCGATCACCGAGAGCCCGAGCGCGCGCCCCCGCTCGTCGGCGATACGCTCGGCGTGCGTCTTCGTGTCCTCGTAAGGCAAACCGCTCGTGCGCGTCGGCCACGCCTCGGTCACACGCCCGTGATCGGGCCTGCCGTACACGGCCACCGACGAGACATGCACCACGTGCGGCACGTGCGCCTCCGCGGCGGCCTCGATCACCGCGCGTGTCCCGCCCACGTTCACGCGCTCCATCTCGGCCGCGTCCGTCGGCTCGCCGACCATGGCCGCCGCGTGCACGACCACGTCCGCGCCGCGCAGCACGTCCGCGAGCGCAGCGCGATCCGCGAGGTCTCCGCCCACGACACGCACGCCGATCCGCGAAAGCGCGCGCGCGTCGAGCCGCTCCGGATCCCGCACGAGCCCCGCCACCTCGTGCCCTGCTTCCCGGGCGATCTCGCAGAGCCTCCGCCCCACGCCGCTCGTGACGCCCGTCGCCGCGATCTTCATGGCGCCGAGGGTGGCACGCGGCTCCGCGGCCTTCCAGCCGCAGCGCGAGCTAGTACCGCGACGGACGCGTCGTCGGAGCGGGCACGCTCGACGACCTCTCCGTGCGCGAAGGCTCGCCCACTTCGGAAGGCCTGCGCGGGGGATCACCGACCTCCGAGGGACGACGCGGAGGATCACCGACCTCCGAGGGACGACGCGGTGGATCACCGACCTCCGAGGGCCTGCGCGGAGGCTCCTGCGAAGAACGGAGATACGAGCCCGTCGGCAACGACGAGATGCGATCGCTGCGGTGCGACTCGAGCGCCTGCGGCCTGCGCGGCGCAAGACTCACGGGCGGCGCTTCGCCGCGCACGCTCTGACCGCGCAGGTACTCGAGCGCCTCGGCTTCGTCGTGAAACACTTCTGCTCCTGCGCCGTCCTCGCGCAGGTGGCGCTTGACCTGCAGCGCGCCGACCGCCGTCTTCACGATGATCGCAGCGCCGCGGAACCCTCGAAAGAGCCGGGGCCGGAAGCGCCGCATCGTCTCCTCGAACAGCGGATCGTTGCGCCGCGGCCCCTCGCGCAGATCCACGAGCAGCTTCCTCCGATCACGCCCGATCTCGTCGAACGCGGCGAGCACCGCCTCGAGGTCCTGCTCCATCATCCAGGTGTCGGGGTAGTCCCGCGACGTCCTGCGCATGATGAGGATGTGCCCCGAGCCATCCGTCTCCACCAGGTGATACGGCGTCTCGAGCTCGATCATCGCCCTCCAGCATAAACCGTTTTCGGGCGGTGAGCTTGCCTTCCGTGGTAGGGTCCGCCTGCTGAAAATGGCGCCTTCTCGCCCTTCACGAGGACCCATGCGACCCATCAAAAACGTGCTCGGCGTGGCCTTCGTGGCCGCCGCGACCCTGGCCTCCATCGTCGGCGCGACGCGCGACGCGCAGGCCTGAGGCATCGCGCCGGCCGTCGGTCCGACGGGCATCCCCTCCTGCAGCGAAGACGAAGGCGCGCCCTTGCCGCCGAGCAAGCCAGGCGCGCCCGTGGTCAAGCCACGCCCGCGGCTCTACCGCGTCGGCGCGACGGTGGGTTACGCCTGGACAAACCTGGTCTTCGCGGGCAAGTACGACGTCGCCATCGATCGGCGCGCGGCCGTCGCCACGTTCGAACGCAGGCTCGGCGCCGCGTGGACGCTGCAGCTCGGCGCGGGCGGCATCCTCTGGGGCAGCTTGCGCGAGGGAGCGCGGCGTTATGACTTCGGCCCCGGCTGGTCCGCCTCCATCGCCACGTCCTATCGCCTGCTCGACGGCCGTGATCGATGGCCGTTCGTGATCCTCGGCGCTTCGCTCGCCGTCGCGGGCGCGGAGACACGCGAGGCGCGCCCCGACGCGCCTGCCGTGCCGTACTACGCCGGCGACCTGCGCCTCAGCGCGGTCGCCGGCAAGACGTTCTACGACGTGCTCAGCCCCTACGCCGTCGCCCGCGTGTTCGGCGGCCCGATCTTCTGGCAGGTCGACGGCGAGGATCGACAGGGGACCGATCGCTACAAGTTCCAGCTCGGCCTCGGCCTCGTGGCCACGTTGCCGATCGGCCTCGACGTGTTCGCGGAGATCATCCCGCTCGGCGAGCGGAGCGTGACGACCGGCGCGGGTTTTTCTTTCTAGAACCGCCCGCGCCGCTCGCTCATCCGCACTCGCACGTGAGGGGATTGACGCACTCGAGGTTCTGGAACGCGCAGTCGAAGACGCACGCGAAGGGGTTGCACGCGACGCCGCCGTCGCCCGTGCTGCCGCCCGAGCACGTGCCGCCCATGCAGGTTTGACCGGCCGCGCAATCGGCGTTGGAGCAACACTGCGACTGGCAGACGCACGAGAACCCGTTCTTCACGTACCCCGAGTTGCAGCTCACGTCGCAGAGGCCCGTGGAGTTACAAATCGCGGCGCCGTTCTGCACCGTCGGGCACGGCGTGCACGTCGTCGACGTGAAGCACCCCGTCGCGGGCGTGTTGCCCGCGCAAACCCCGGCGCAGGAGTGCTCCATCGGCCCGCACGTCTGCCCGCCCGAGCTCGCGCTGCTCGACGAGCTGCTGCTCGACGAACTGCTGCTGCTCGACGCGCTGCTGCTCGACGCGCTGCTCGACGAACTGCTGTTCGTCGCGCCGCCCATGCCGCCGAAGCCTCCCGTGTCGGATTCGCCGCCTTCACCGCCCCCGCCGAGCCCTGGTCCGGCCGCGGTCGCGCAACCGCTGCCGAGCCATGCCCCGAACCCGAGCGCCACCACAACCAAGCCAAGCCGCCGCTTCGTGCTCACGACGTACCTCCGCGACCGATGTTCACCCGTTTTTCCCGCAAGTGGAAGCTTCACGGACCACTGCGTCGTGGTAGACGAACCCCGCCGCGCACCCCGGTGCGACGGTCGTGGAGGACCCATGTCACCCATCATTTCGCCCGAGCTGGACGATTACATCGAAGCGCATACGCGCCCCCGTCCGGCGCTCTTCGACGAGCTGCGCGAGGTCACGTATGCCTCGACAAAGTCGCCGCAGATGCAGGTCGGCCGCGTCGAGGGCACGTTCCTGAAGATGCTCTGCGCGCTCGTCGCGGCGCGTCGTGTGCTCGAGATCGGCACGTTCACGGGCTACTCCGCGCTCTGCATGGCCGAGGCGTTGCCCGACGACGGCGAGCTCTACACGCTCGACATCGACCCCGACGCGACGCGTATCGCCCGCTCATTCTTCGATCGCAGCCCGCACGGAAAGAAGATCCGCATCCTGCTCGGCAACGCCCTCGATACCCTGCGCTCGCTGCCGGCAGGCCCGCCCTTCGACCTCGTCTTCATCGACGCCGACAAGGAGCGGTACGTCGATTACTACGAGGCCGTCCTCCCGCTCGTCCGCAAAGGAGGCCTCATCGTCGGGGACAACACGCTGTGGAGCGGCGACGTCCTCGCGCCCAAGGACGCCGCAGGCCACGGCATCTGCCGCTACAACGACGTGGTCAACGCCGATCCGCGCGTCGAGAACGTCCTGCTCTCGATCCGCGACGGCATGATGCTCGCGCGGAAGCTCTGACCCGACAGCCGGAAGTGGTAAAGGTTCTCGCATGCTGCTCGTCGTCGACGTGGGCAACACGAACATCTCGTTTGGCGTGTTCGAGGGGACGAAGCTCCTCCACCACGTGCGCTCCGAGAGCGCGCGCAGCCGCACGGCCGACGAGTACGCGGTGCTCGTCCGGCAGATGCTCGCGCTCCGCGGCGTCGATCCCGACCTCATCGATCACGCCATCATCGCGAGCGTCGTCCCGACCCTGACCGACACCATGGTCGAGCTCGTTCGCCGCGCTTTCCGCCGCGATCCGCTCGTCGTCGGACCGGGCATCAAGACGGGCATGGCCATCCTCTACGAGAACCCGCGCGAGGTCGGCGCCGATCGCATCGTGAACGCGGTCGCCGCCTACGAGTGGGCCAAGGGTCCCGTCATCGTCGTCGATTTCGGCACGGCGACGACCTTCGACTGCGTGACGCCCAAGGGCGAGTACCTCGG
The DNA here is from genome assembly GCF_029946505.1 of Polyangium sp. y55x31. Classification (GTDB taxonomy): domain Bacteria; phylum Myxococcota_A; class Polyangia; order Polyangiales; family Polyangiaceae; genus Polyangium. The sequence continues at coordinate 22,332 of NZ_JARZHG010000026.1, read as the reverse complement.
CGGCGTGATCACGCCCGGCGTGCAGATCAGCGCCGAAGCGCTCTTCTCCCGCGCCGCGCGCCTCTCCCGCGTGGAGATCACCTTGCCCCCCAAGGTCGTCGGGCGAAACCCGGTGCACAGCATGCAATCCGGCATCGTGTACGGCTACGCGGGCCTCGTGGACGGCCTGTGCAAGCGCCTCGTAGCCGAGCTCGGCTACACGTGCCGTATCGTCGCCACGGGTGGCCTCGCGCGGCTCATCGCCCCGCTCACCGAGTCGATCGAGGAGGTCGACGACGACCTCACGCTCACGGGCCTGCGCCTGCTCTACGAGCGCAACGCGCAGGAGCCGCGCGCGTCCGCGAGGACCGAAGGCGCTTGATCCGCCGTCCGATCCTGGTCGCCGCCGCGCTCCTCGTCCTCGTCACCGCCCTCGCGCTCGCCTTCGGCACCGAGCCGATCTCCCTCTCGAACGCCCTCGCCGAGCCCGGCCTCGCCCGCACGATCCTGATCGACGTGCGCCTGCCGCGCGTCGCGCTCGCCGCCATGGCCGGCGCCGGCCTCGGCGTCGTCGGCGCCGCGTTCCAGGCGCTCCTGCGCAACCCGCTCGCCGAGCCGTACGTGCTCGGCGTCTCCGGCGGCGCGGCTCTCGGCGCGACGACCGCCATCGCGCTCGGCCTCGGCGCGACCACGCTCCTCGGCGCCGCGCTGATCCCCGCCGCCTCGCTCCTCGGCGGCCTCGTCGCCACGTCGCTCGTCTATGCCGTCGCGCGTGGCATGCGCGGCGGCGCTTCGGGCACGGCGATCCTGCTCGCCGGCGTGATGGTCAACTCCATGGCCGCCGCGCTCATCACGTTCTTGAAGGCCCTCGTCCCGCCGTCACGCGCGCAGCAGCTCTTGCGCTGGCTCGTCGGCTTCGTGGACCTGCCGCACGTCTCGTCGCTGCTCGCGGCGCTCGTTTACGTGGGCATCGGATGCGTGGTGCTCCTGTTCGACGCGGGGCGCCTCAACGTGCTCGTGCTCGGCGACGAGACGGCCGGCACGCTCGGCGTCGACGTGCGCGCCCTCGAACGACGCACGTTCCTCGCGTCCTCGTGTGTCGTCGGCGCGATCGTCAGCTTGACGGGCCTCATCGGCTTCGTGGGCCTCGTCGTCCCGCACGCCGTGCGCCGTCTCATCGGCCCCGATCAGCGCCGCGTGCTGCCCGTCTCGCTTCTCTCCGGAGCGGCGATGCTCGTCGGCTGCGACCTCGTCGCGCGCCTCGCGTTCCGCTCGCTCGGCACCGAGCCGCCGGTCGGCGCGGTGACAGCGCTGATCGGCGGCCCGGCGTTCCTCGTGCTCCTACGCCGCTCGGGCGGCTAACCCTGCATCACCCGTGCGAACGCAGGCCGCGACGTACACCGCGCGGCCCACGCGTTCACGTTCGGGAACGGGCTCACGTCGATGCCGAAACGCCCCAGGAAGGGGATCGCCGGCGCCATGGAGATGTCGACGAGCGAGAACGTGTTGCCCACGAGGTACTCCTTGCCCTCGAGCGCCTCGTTCAGGATCGCGAGATGCGCCGCGAGATCCTTCTTCGCGGCCTCGGCGGCCTTCGGGCTGCGCTCGTCCGCGGGGAAACGATCGAGGCTGTTGCGGAGGTAGCGCTGCAGCGCCTCGCCGAACGTCACCGCGCCCCACGCCATCCACTTGAAGGCCTCGGCGCGATCGAGGTTCGGCGGCGGGAAGAGTCCCTTGTCCACGCCGAAGCGCTCGCCGAGGTACAGCAGGATCGCGAGCCCCTCGAAGAGCGGCCGACCCTCGGCGATGAGCAGCGGCACCTTGCCGTTCGGGTTGAGCGCGAGGTACTCGGGCTTCTTCTGTTCACCGGCCGCGAGGTCGAGCCTGACCTTCTCGTACGGAACGCCGAGCTCCTCGAGCGCCCAGTGCACCCGCGACGCACTCGTCATGGGCGCGTAATACAACTTGAGATCCATCGCGATCGACCTTCCTCTCGCGGCGCGCGCGGCGCCGCCGCGGCCGAGCGTGTCCGACACGGCCGCGCGCGGCAAGGGGGTGCGGGAAGGCCTTCCGGGAGGCGTTTGCCGAGGACTACTCGTCGTTGATGGGCTCGGCGATGGGCACCGCGAAGTCATCGACCGAGCCATCGATGCCTCGAACCGCCACGACGCCATCCTCGTCCTCGGCCCATCCCACGGACACGCTGAGGAGCGGATCGCGCTCGCGCTTCGTGCGGCTCACGCTCACGCTCACCTGCACCACGCGCATCACCATGTCGGGCGGGAGCGCCTCGCTCTGCCCGAGGAGGGTCTCCGGATGGAACGACGGCGCGGGCCTGCGCGACGAAGGCGCGCGGGTCGTGCGGATGCGCGCGACGCCGATGACCATGGCGCCGTTCTTCGCCGTGGAGTCGAGCCCGATGCGGAGGTGACCACACGTCGTGGCCCCAATCTCCCCGCGCGGATCCACGTATCCCATCCGGTCCTGCGACGGCATCACGACCTGGAGCTCGTTGCCCTTTCGAAACCCGTACACCGCGTAGCTCGCGGGCCCCTTCGCGAGCGTGGTGAGCGGCACGCGTGTCGTCACCACCGGCCGGATGCTCGACGTTCGCGCGTCGAGCCAGGCGTCGACGATCTCGAGCTCCGCCTCGCCCGGCTTGCGCTCGACGAGGCGCTCGACACGCATCGGCAGCACGCCGCCCACGCGGATGCTGGTCCCCGCGAAGCCCGAAGGCGGCACGCCCTGCGGGATCGCGCCGATCGATACACAACGGCCTCCTTCGGCAGCCACGGTCGCGAACGACGGCTGCACCCTGTGCGCGTTCTCGTCGACGCGCACGCCGTCGATGCGCTCGCCCGCAGGAATCGCGTCGGGCGCGTCCTTCGGATGCAGCATCTCCGGCACGCGCGCCTCGGGCACCGACGAGAAGCTCGGCGTCCCCGCGGCCTCGGCCGGCGCGCCCGCCACGAAGGCGAGCGACGCCGCCGCGATCGCCACACACGAGCTCTTTGCGAGGCCGCGCATCACAGGCTCCTCATGTAGGCCTCGAGCGCGTCGAGGTCTTCCTTCGCGAGGTGCTTCGTGTGGCCCATCTTGCCGTCCGCATCGACCAACAGCGAACGCAAGGTCGCGTAGCGGCCGTCGTGGAAATACGGCGCCGTGCCGCCGACGAACCGCAGCGAAGGCGTGTCGAACGTGGCCGCGACGTCGGCATCGGCGCGGCTCGAAACGTCGTGCGCCGTGTGATCGGTCCACGCGCCCTCCTCGCGGTGGCACGTCCCGCAGCCCGTCTGCGCCGAGTGGAAGATCGCCTTGCCGCGCTGGACGAGCACGTCGTTCGTGTCGTCCCGCATCTCGGCCTGCGGCGGCCGCAGGCTCGTGGCGAACGCGATCAGCGCGTCGATCTCCCGCCGCGCGAGCCCCGCGCCGCCGAGCCGGCCGAACGTCTCCGCGAGGTGCGCCTCGACGCTGTCCCCGCGGCCCGTCCATCCATACGGCGCCGTCTTCGCGAGCCGTCCCGCGAGCATCGGCGTCTGTCGCGGCCCCTCCGGCGTCGCCCACGTCAGCGCGTCGTCGCGACCATCCGGATGGCAGCTCGCGCAGGCGCGGCCGTCGTTCGAGATGCGCTGATCGCCGCTCGCGTGAAAGAGCTTCCGGCCGAGCTCGAGATCGGCCGTCGCCGCCGTCTGCGCCTTGCGCGAGAGTCCGACGCGGAGGATCGCGGGCGCGTCCACGCGCGCCTCCACCGCATCCTTCGCGCCGAGCGGCGCGATCTGGAGCGTGCGATCGAACTGCGACCACACGACGAGCCGCCGGCCCTCCGGATCCACCGCGAGCCCCGTCGGCCCCGCGGCGACCGGGAAGCGGCGCCGCTCCGCCCGCTGCGGATCGGCCGCCGCCGCGTCGTACTCGATGACCGTGTCGATGCCGAGGCACGAGACGAAGAGCGAGCGCGAAGCCGGATCGATCGCCGCGGCCCGCGGCAGCAAGCACGCAGCGCGAGGCCGCGCCACGCCCACCATTTGCCGCACGTCCGGCTTCACGCTCACCGACTCGCCGAGCGGCTGCTCGGTGTCCTCGTCGACGACCGCGACCGACGCGACCTCCGGCGGGTTCATGCCGCCGCTGCCATATCCCTCCGAGCGCTCCTCGGCGAGCCCCGGATCCACGAGCACCTGCGGCGCGAAGATGCGGCCCGAGAGATCCGTCGACTTCGCGAGCGCGAAGCCCTGGCACGCGCGCCGCTCGATCTCCTCGCTGCCGCCGAAGAGGCCGACCTTCCCATGCCGGAGAACGCCCGCCTCGACCCCGCCCACGTCCACCGGACGCACGCGCTTCGCCCCGAGATCGACCACGCTCATCCGCGAGCCCACGACGTGCGCGACGAACGCCTTCTTGCCGTCGTCCGAGATCACCAGCGAGCGAGGCTCGCGCGGCAGCGGCACCTCGTACGCTCGTCCCATGCTCGCCACGTCGTACGCCGTGAGCGCCGCGCCCCAGGCGCTCGTCACGAGCAACGTGCCGTCGTCGGGCGTCGTCGCGAGCGCGACCGGCTCGACCGGCGTGGGCACCGTGCAGAGCGACGCGAGCGGCTGCGACGGATCCGCCTCCGGCTCGAGCACCTCGATCGCCGCCTTGTCCCGGAGCGCCACCACGACGCGGCCATCGGCCGCTACGAGGAGCTGCGACGGCGTCCCTCCGAGCTGCGTCGTCCCGAGCTCCTTGCCCGTCGCGACGTCGACCGTGTGGATGTTTCCGTCATCCTCGTCCGCGACGTACGCGATCGTCTTGCCTCCGGCCTTCGCCAGCGCGACCACGCCGCCTTGTCGCGCGCCCGCGAGCGGCTTCGCGCCCACGCCCGGGCGCACGCGCCCGCAGCTCCTCTCGCCGACACCCGGCGCCTTTGCTTCGGCGCCTCCTCGTCCCGTGCTCCCACACCCCGCCGCGAGACCTGCCGTCGCCGCAGCAACCAGACCGATGACCGCAACGCTCTTTCGCATGGCGCCTTCCTCTTCGAGTGGGGCTTCGGGTCGCCTACGGCGCCCTGCACCCCACACCCCAGCTCCCCGGGAGACACTTGCATTCCAAGAGCAGGACGCCGGCGCCCGCGGAGGAAATCTTGGACGAGCGTAGTCAGGTTTTGTTTTGCGCGCCGCGAAAAAAAGTCGCGCTCGGAGCCCTCAGCCCATGCCGAGCAGCTTGTTCATGCTCGCCTCGTCGGCGGGCGTGAACGGGTACTGATCGAACTCCGCGCTCGTGACCCACTTGAACGCATTCACCGCGAGCGGCGCGGGCTCGCCCGACGTGATGCGACACTCGTAGAGGTAGAGGTCCACGACGTAACGCTCGTACGGATGGCTCACGAAGGAGATGAGCTGCCCCGGCTCGACCTCGACCCCGAGCCGATGAAAGACCTCACGCTTGAGCGCCGCCGCGTCCGTCTCCGCGTCCTCCACGCGCCCGCCGGGAAACTCCCACAGGAGCGGTAACAAGGCCGTCGGACGGCGCTGCGTGATGAGGTAACGCCCTTCGTGCTCGATGACGGCAGCAACGACGCGAATCGTGCGCGGCGGTTCCATGGCCGACATTCTCCCCCGCCGAGACGCGCGGCGCCAGAAGCCGCGCGCCCGGCAAACCGTCTCAGAACTGAATGTTGATCCGGAAGAGCTGCTGACCCATCAGGAGGACGTCCCCGTCGATGAGGTCCACCTCCGACGAGATCCGGATGAACGTGCCGTTGGAGCTGCCGAGATCCGTGACGAAGAGCTGGCCCCGCTCGTAACTGATGCGGCAGTGCAGACCCGAGACGTAACCGTCCTCGGGGAAAAGCACGTCCCCACGCTCGCGGCCGAGGTGCAGGCCCGTCTCCGGGATCGGGAACGAGTTGCCCGTCGCGTCCCGGCCGATGATCAGCGCGATGCGACCCACGTAGCCCTTCGACGGGCTGCCGAGCCGCTCCACCCCGTCCGCCGTCGCCTGCATCGCCGAGAGCGCCTCGAAGCGGACGATCTCCTGGCCGATGCGGAACACGTCGCCGATCATCACGGCGATCGGCTCGTCGCGGCGCAACTTGCGGTAGACGCCGTTCAGCGAACTCTCGTCGCGCACCGAGAGCTTGCCGTTCTTCGACACGAACGTCGCGTGCCGCGGCGAGAGGTAGTTGTCGCCCGCGAAGATCGCCCCGACATCACGGCCGATCGTGAACGTCGCCGACGGGAGCGTATACGAGCCCGCCTCCGAGCCGTCCGCGCGGAGCGCCGTCAAGACGACCGTCATCGCGCTCGGCGTCGAGGCCACGGGCGGCGCCGCGGGCGAGGCCATCGCCGGCACGCTGCCGGGCTTCGGCAGCGTCAGCTTCGCGCCGCACGACGCGCAGAACCGGTTCGTCTGCGCATTCGTGTGGCCGCAGTCCTTGCACACCACAGGGCCCGCGGACGGCGCGGCCTGCGCCGCGATCGGCGGATGCACGGCCGCGGGCGCTGCCGGCGGGAATTGCGCGACGGCGCCTTTGACGCCCATGTCGTCCGTCACGGCGCCGGGCCGAACGGCAGGCATCCCCTGCGGAGGCGTCCCGCCCGTCGCAAACTTCTTCGGAGACGCGTCCCGCGGCAGCTCGGAGCCGCAGCCGAGGCAGAACTTGTAGTGGTCCTGGTTCTCCTTGTTGCACTTGGGACAGGTAATCACGCCGCCTCCTCGGGGGACTGCCGACACCGGCCCACCCGGACCGCGGCGCCGAGCATATTCGGGCCGATTTTTTTTGTCGAGGCTTCTTGCGCGGCACGAAGGCGCGCCGCGCGTACGTCGCGCCACCGTGGGATGTCGTCGTTCGTCCCGGAGAACGATTTACTTGGAGGAGAGGAGCGCGAGCGCCTCGCGCACGAGATCTCCGAGCGGCTCGGCCTGCACGCGCGCTCCGAGCGCCGTCACCGCACGCTCGGCCTCGGCCGGTCGGAAGCCCATCCGCGTGAGCGCGCCGTGCAAGAGCTCCGCCTTGCCCTCGGGCGCGACGGGCGCCTTCGCCTCGGTGCCCTTCGCGACGACGGGCGCCGCCGCGAGCTTGCCCTTGAGCTCCAGGATGAGCCGCTCCGCGGTCTTTTTGCCGACCCCGGGCACGGCCACGAGCCGCGACGCCTCGCCGCGCGCGATGGCCGACGCGAGCTCGCCCGCCGGCAGCGCGCCGAGGATCGACATCGCGATCTTCGGCCCGATGCTGGAGACGCCGATCAGCGATCGGAACGCCGCCCGATCGTCGCGCGTCGGGAAGCCGTAGAGCGCGAAGGTGTCTTCCCGGACGTGCGTGTGCACGTACAGGGTGACCACGTCGTCACCCTCCCGCGACGCACGTCCGAGCGCGCCGAGCGGCACCGTGACCTCGTAGCCGACCCCCCCGACGTCGATGACGACGACGCCCTCGGCCGAGTCCTCGACGATGCGGCCCGTGAGTCTGCCGATCAATCCTTCTTCGCTCCCTGCGCGATCCAGCGGCGAACCGTGTCGCGCGTCGCCTGCGGCAGGAGGTCGCCCGTGAGCGGCATCGTGCCGCCGCACGCCGCGTCGCAGACGACGGCGCTGCACGTGAGCGTGCCGTCCATCTTGTGCATGAGGAAGCTCGTCTCGGGGCTGTTCGGCTCGATGATCTTCATCCCGGTCGCCTTCGTCGCGGCCACGCCGACGTTCTGCGAGAAGATCGCGTCGATCTCCGCCTGGGTCGGCGCGGTCGCGCTGTTGGCCGGGCCGAGGTAGGGCTGACCGGGCATACCGGAGACGGCGCCGTGGCACGACGCGCCGCCGATGCCGCAGGAGTTGCGGAAGATCGGGAGCACGTCACCGGAGAACGTCACCGCGGGGCTCGCCTTGTCGAACGACCCGTAGTCGTAACAAGTATCGTCCCCATTTCCTTCGTCGGAGCAACCCGCCACGCCGAACGCCAGCGCAGCGAGAGAGGCAAGAGCAGCAATCGTCAAGGATACGAGTTTGTTCGAGCGCTTCGGCATGGGCCCGACCCTACCAGAATTCCGCGCCGTGACAGCAGGAGATAGGCCGCTGCTCGCTTGGCCCACGCACGCCTTGGGCACTACCATCGGTGCGGCATGCGGTCCCTCTGCGCCCTCGCCTTCGTCCTCCTCGCATCCGGCTGCGCCGGCGGGGGGCAAGATGCCCTCCGCAAGGAGATCGAGGCGCTGCGCCAGGAGGTGGGACGCGTCCGTGCAGACAACAACATCCTCGCGGCCCGCGTCGAGACGCTCGAGCTCGCGAACACCAAGCTTTCCGCGCGAAATCCCGCGCCCGTGAGCGCCCCGAAGAGCGCCGAGGACGATCGACCCTCGCTCGACGTCGTGCACCTCGCGCCGACCCCCGAAGGCGGGACGACCGCGTCGCTCGCGCCGATCGCTGCAGCACAAACCGATGACGACCCGGGCGCTTCGAACGAGCCCGACGACGCACCTCGCCCGGTCCTCCGCTCCACGGCCCGGGGCGAGGTGCTCACCCACCCCGCGGCTCCCGCGCCGGCAAGCCCCGCGAAGGGCAAGCGCCCCCTCCCGAGCACCCCGAGAACGGCACCATGAAGGACACACGCGCCCTCGCCCCCGCCATCGTCCTCCTCTCCCTCGCGGCCGCGGGCCACGCAGACGCGCAGGACGGCTCCGAAGCCGCGCCCTCCCAGGGCAACGGCGCGCAGGTCACGATCGTGCAGGTCCCGCAGACGCCGGCGCCGGCAACACAGGTCGTCGTGCCGGGTTACCCGCAGCCCGGCTACAACCCGGATGCGCATCTGCCGTCGAGCTCGCGCTCCACGGTCGACACGTCACGCGCGGCGGACGGCTTCGATCTGCTCCCCGATCCGGCGTCGAGCGAGACGGTGCGCGGCACGGCGAACGGCGGCTTCGTGCTCGAAGGGCAGCACGTGCCCGAGATCCACAGCGTGCGCACGGGCGACACGCTCTGGGACATCTCGAGCCGCTACTACAAGAACCCCTATAGCTGGCCGCGCCTCTGGGCGCAGAACCCGCAGATCCAGAACCCGCACTGGATCTACCCCGGCGATCAGGTGCGGCTGCGCGACGCGGGCGACAGGGACCTGCCCGGCATGAAGCGCCTCATCGCCGGCGTGCGCAAGGTCGCGCCGCAGACGATCTTCCTGCGCGACACGGGCTGGCTCGACGACAAGAAGGACGACGTCTGGGGTGAGATCAACGGCAGCCCCGCGGACAAGATGCTGCTCAGCGCGGGCGACGACGTGTACGTCAAGCTCGACGAGAACCACGAAGTCGCCGTCGGTCAGCTCCTCACCATCTTCCGCCCGCTCGTCACGAGCGGCGACGCCGCGCAGAAGGGCCAGCTCGTCTCGATCCGCGGCACGCTCCGCGTCGACCGGATCAACACGCAGACGCGCATGATCCGCGGCCGCGTGATCGAGTCGCTCGACACCGTGGAGCGAGGCGCGAAGGTCGGCCCGGTCGACCGAAGTTTCGTCGTCGTCCCGCCCGCGACGAGCGCCGACGACATCGACGCGAAGATCGTGGCGGCGCTTTATCCGCACGCGTTCTACGGGCAGAACCAGATCGTGTTCCTCGACAAGGGCGAAAAAGAAGGCGTCAAGCCGGGCATGCGCTTCTTCGCCTTGCGCCGCGGCGATCGCTGGCGCCACACGTTGCGCGGCGCGGGCAAGTTCGCCACCGTGCGACCCGTCATCGAGGACGATCGCCCCGCGCAGACAGAGAACCTCGCGCCGCCCGGCGACGACAACCTCTTCCCGGACGAGACGTACGCCGAGCTGCGCGTGGTCAAGGTCCGCGAGCACACGGCGACGGCGCTCGTGACGGCCTCGTCGCACGAGATCGAGCGCGGCGCGTTCGTGACGGCGCGCAAGGGGTACTAGGGAGAGGCCGGTCCTCCGAGCCAGACGGGGACGAACTTCGGCGAAACCAGCGCCAGGATGCACGCCGCGGCCGCGAGCACGGCCCCGCCGTGAAGGAGCGCGAGCCCGGCGCGCGTAACACCCTTCGGCTGGGTTTGGCCGACGGAGCTCGCGGCCGCCAGCGCGTTGGCGAGGGGAATCGCGAACGCGAGCCAGAGGAGCGGCGACGTGGTCTCGCCCGGGGACTTCGGCGTCACGAGCGCGGCGACCAGCAGGTACGCCGAGAAGAGGTAGATCGTCGGGCTCTTGATGCGCCGCGCCGCGAGGTGCCCGCGGCCCTCGCGCATGCCGCGGACGCCTCGGATCACGGCCACGAGGGCCGCGGCGAGGAGCCAAGCGACGCTGAGAAACCAGACCAGGGGGTACATCGCGTCCGCGCGGAAGATTCCGCCATACCACGAACCAACCGTACGCCCGTCGTGGTAAACAAAGAAACCATGAAGCGTGCGGCCCTTCCGCTCGGTCTCGCCCTCCTTGCTCTCTACGCGATCGTGCCCTTGGGCTGCGGCTCGAGCCAGCCTGCGCAGCCGCAGGGCCCCGCGATCGGCGTCGTCGACGCGCAGGTCGTGGTCGAGAGTTGCCCCGACCAGAAGACGATGAACGCCAAGGCCGCACACGCGACGATCCAGAAGCTCGTCGAGAAGTGCAGCACGGTCCCCAACGGCACTGCGCACTTCTCGACCACGCTCATGCCGGGTGGTCGGATCATGCTCGCGTCCCCGTCCGGCAACCCGGACGACGGCGTCGTGCCCACGTGCGTGCTGTCGAACCAGCTCACGCACCGCGTGTATCTCAAGCAGCCGTGCAAGTTCGACGTGAAGCTCGAAGAGCGCAAGGTCGAGGCGCAAGCGGCCGCGGAGTGAACCGCGTCATCGCGGGCAGTACCACGATGGCAGCGGCCACGGGTTCGGCGTCTGCGTCATGAGCGCCCAGCCGAAGTAGACGAAGTCCACGAGCAGCACGAGCCCGCCCGCCCGCGCCACGGCCATCACCGCGCTCGGCCGCGAGAGCCAGCGCGCCCGCGCAGCAAGCACGTACACGGCCGCGCCCGCGGCGAGCGCGAACACGAGCCCCACCGCCGTTCGCCCGTACCAATCCATCCCGAGCCCCGCCGGCCGCGACGCGAAGACGAACCTTCGTTCGAGCGGCAAGTACCAGGGCACGGGCGACTTGCGCGCCGCGCTCACCAGAAACACGAGCCCGTACGCGAGCCGCGCCGCGAGGAACGCGAGGAAGAGCCGCGCCGAGGGTGAAGGCGGCTTCGTCTCGCTCATCCGATCCCCCGCACCGACGCGACGAGGATCCCGAGCGTCACGTTCAGCCACACCACGCAGCACACGAGAAAGCTCATCACCGCGTAGATGCGCACGAGCCAGCGCTCCTCCGCGGGTTTGAGCGTGAACGCGAGCGCGCCGAGCCCGAGCGCCACGACGAGCGTGAGCGACGCGTACACTTCTTTGACGTCGAACAGTCCGGCGTACAGCGGCGCGTACCGATCGAGGTAGATGCCGCGCACGTGATAGCGGTACGTCGGGTAGAGCAGCGCGCCCACGACGAAGGTGAAGACGTACGCGACGGCGACGACCTTCGCCCAGGTCTTCTCGGTCGCGACGCGGATGAACCGATCCCGCAGGTAGTGGCGCATCGTGAGGGCGTGGTGCGTCGCGGCGCCGACGAGGACGATGCTTCCCGCGGTATGCAGCACCATGAGCAGGCGCCGCGCGCCGTAGAGGAACACGGCTTCGGTCTCGGGCGGCGCGCAGGGGTCGATCATGACGAGGCCTCGTCGCGTCGCACGCGAGGGCACTCGGGGTCGGGGCGGAAGGTGTTCGCAGTCGACGCTCGGGGGCTACGCTCGGACAAGCCGAGCTGCGCCCCCGAACCCCCCGCGTGCCGCGAGACGACCTGGCAACCGCCGCGGCAGACCGGAAACAACGTGCAGGAGGCGCAGGGCTCCGGCGGGGCCGCGTGATACGCGCGGAAGCGATCGATCTCCTCGCTCGACGAAGGCGAGAAGCTGCACGGCGCAGCACGCCCCGCGACGTCGAGCGCGCCGAGGTACCTGCCGGCCTCGCAACCGAACACGCCGAGCGAAGCGAGTATCTCCGCCGCGCGAGGTTCTTCTGCGAGCGCCTCCGAGAGCAGCGGCACGAGGGCACAATCGATCCGGACCGAAAGACGCCGCCGATGCACGATCGCGGTGATCGCAGGCCAGAGCGCTTCTCGCTGCGCCGCCGAGAGCCGCGCCTCGAAGTAACCGATCCCCGCCGCGCGGCCCTGCGGCTTGTACCGCAAGAGCTGAAGCTCTCCCGCGCCGAGATCCGCGACACGTTCGGCCGTGGCGTCGAGATGCTCGAATGATCGTCGCGTGAGCACGAGGTTCACGCCGACGGGGATTTTTGCGCGCGCGAGAACTTCGATCGCGCGCTCGGCGACCCGCGCGCCGTCGAACCCACGCACGGCGGCGTACGCGCCGCCCACGCCGTCATGGCTCACGTTGATCTGCGCGAACGCCCGGAGCTCCTTGGCGCGCTCCTCTCGCAACCCGAACCCACTCGTCGTCATCACGGGCACGAGCCCGAGCGAACGCGCGAAGGCCGCGAGCGCGCCGAGGTCCTCACGAAGCAGCGGCTCTCCACCGCCGAAGGCCACGGTCGAAGCGCCGAGCTCGGCCGCGGTGACGAGCCTCGCGCGAAGCTCGTCGAGAGAAGGCTCCGCGCCGTCGGGCCGCGCGTCGAGGTAGCAGTCGGCGCACGGTGCGTGGCAACGCGCGTTCACCGCGAGGTGGACTTCGAGCGGTCGTGGGGGCGCGGGCGCGTCCGCAGGTTGCCCCACGGGAACGCCGAGCCGCGCGGCGAGCGCGTGATCGACGGCGACGAGGGTTCGGTCATCGAGACGAACCCACGCGCCGAAGGGCTCGGGGCGGGACCAGGGGGGCACGAAGGGAACGCTCTAGTGCGGACGTGCGCGGGCGTCACGGGGGCGAGCGGGCGGGGGCGTGGGGTCGATGGGAAACATGCTGGGCTCGATCCTCCACCTCACGACGTCACGCCTTCACGGAACGGCCCCGTCTCCCCGGACCCACGCCACCCACGCCTTAGAGTGCCGGCGCCATCTCCCGGAGCCCACGCCGCCACGTCAAAACCGTGCGACCTCGTGTCTCCGGAGACTCGACGCCGTCCTCCGGGACCGACGAGCCCACGTCGAAATCCTACATCCTCCGTGTCTCCGGGGACTCGACGCCACCCCTCGGACGGTCGAGCTCACGTCGAAATCCAGCGACCTCGTGTCTTCGGAGACTCGACACCGTCCCCCTGAGCCGACGGCCCCACGTCGAACGCCTGCAGTGCTGGTTCCCCGTGGACTGGACGTCCGCGCGGTCGAGGTACGGCACAACCAGCCTTGCCTGGTCGCACGGGAACATGCGCGGAGGGAGGGGGGACGGCAACGGGCGCGCCGTCCCCGTACGTGTGGCGGGTGTCTGAAGCTACTCTGCCGTCTCTTGTTCGACCCGTGTCATGGGCTGCACGGACGAGAAATCGTACAGATACTCGTGCAGCGTATTCAGCACCGTGTCAACGAGATCCCGCGAGGTATTGAACCTCTCCGGATTGCGCGAGATGAGATGGTAGACGTTCCCATCCAATGGCATGCACATCCCGATCTCCGGGGGCTGCGTGCGGTAGGTCATGTAAATCTGGAAGAGGGACAACGCGATTCCTACGACGGTCGCCCTCGTTCCGATGGAAGCAGCTCTGAGCGCGAGCCCCTTATTTCTAACGAGGAGTCCCAAGGATTCGGCAAGGATGGCGCCCAGATCGGTCTCAGCTGCCACAAATATCGCTCCATCCAGGTTGGTTCGATCCTGACTCGGCTTGATGGCAAAGCTACCGAGCGTGAACAGATCCCCGAGGATTGCGAAGGACTTTCCGAATACTGCAGGGAGGATGCCTTCAGCATCGGCCATCCGCCCGCTTGTGAACCACTCGATTACCTTCCCGGCCACGAAGCTCGCTCCGGTGGAACCGAGCGCAACAAAGCCCACACCCGTCGAGACATCGTTCCGGAGCCCATCGTAGGAGACGGGTAGAGTTGCGGCCTCCGCCGAGGACACCGGCACCGGATCGACCTGGGGCGGCGTGTCCCACTCCTCGCCCTTGCTTCGATACACTGTGCTGGGGGGGGTATTGCCGAAGTAGTAAGAACCGCTCCCTCCGCCATCGCCACCACTACCACCAGGGAACGTGGTCCCGAACTCCTCGGTCTTCACCTCGATGTCGACTTTACCGCCCTTGACGGGAATGCAATCCTCGTCCTTCTTGCCCTCCTCGTCCAGCCCCGATGGATCTACGACGGAAAGCGGACGATTCCACGCATAACTATAGCGGTTCAGGTCCGCGAGCATGAACGGCGCCTGCACGATCGGATCCGGGCTGATGAAGCGTCCCACCGAAGGGGCATACATCCGCCCGCGCATGAACGTGAATCCTCCGTCGAGCCGGCCCTCGTGACCGGTGAAGCCGGGCTTCACCAGCGAGTCGGTGCTGAACAACGTCGAATCGGTCCAATCGTCCGGATCACGCGCCTCGCCCCAGGGACTGTAGCTGCGCTCCTCCACGACGTTCCCATTGGCAGCCATGACCAGGTCGGTCGATCCCAGCGCATCGGCCAGCACGTAGTGGACATCGGCCTGCGTCACGTTGCCATTGTTGCCGTAGAGCCGCGTCAACTCGGCCACCGTGCGGCTTCCCACCTTCACCAGGTAGGTATGCTTGGCCATCGCGAACGGCTCGTTGAGCTTGCGCTCGCGCCGGTAGAGCTCGCCGACCAGCACCGTCTCCGTCTGGCTCTGGTCGTCGAAGCGCCGCACCCGATTGCCGTCGGCATCGTAATCGAGCTCCAGCTCGTAGTCCGGCAGGCTCATGATCGACTTCACACGGCCGAACGGATCCCAGGTCAGCGCGGTGTTCACGCCGTTCACCGAGCGGGCGATCAGCGCGCCATTCTGGTTGTACCAGAACTGCTCGTCACCGGCGCTCGCGAGCCTCTCGTTCTGGTAGGTGTACGTGCCGACCCCCGTGCGATCCAGCAGATTGCCGAACGGGTCGTACGCGTAACTCTCGGTCCTGGTGTCCACGCCCTTCTCGGCCAAGGCGCCGACGAGCTGGTGCTTCGGATCGTAGCTGAATGTCTCGCTCTGCGCGCGCACGTGGTCGATGCGCTTGTGCAGGTCCATGCCCTTCGTCCATTGCACCTCGAGATCTTGCACCGTGACGGACGTATTCTGCTGCTCGATCACCGAGCGGATCCGCTCGAGCCTGCCGGTCGAAGCATCGAACTGACGCGTCGTCAGGGCGCCGTTGCCGAGCCGCTCCTCGTGCGTTCCGCCGAAAGGATCCGCCGCGAGCTGCTCCCAGAACGTGGTCCCTTCGTTGCCGGTGACCTCCAGCAGGTGCCCGTAGGCATCGTAGGTCCGCTGGACCGCGAACGATGTACCGGCAAAGGGGTCCGGATAACGCACGTTCAGGGGGCGTCCGAACGAATCGTAATCCATTTCGACGGTGAACGAGTCACCGTTGATGGTCCACTCCGTCGTGTTCAGTCTGCCGAAGGCGTCGTACAGGTAGAGCCTGGAATTCCCATCGCGCGAGACCGACTCGTGCAGGGCCCCGGGCCGCGTCACGTCATAACTCCAGAGGGTGGTCCCGCCTTCCGAGTCCAGGATCTCGTCGAGCCGGCCCAGCGCGTCGTAGTGATGAAGGAGCTCCTCGCCCTCGGCATTGAGCGAGCGCCTCATCTGACCCAAAGGATCGTAGTCGAAGGTCTGCAGGCCGGTCTGCGCGTCGTCCAGGGTCAGACGCTGGTTGTAGAGGTCGAGCCCGATGAGCACCGGCGAGCGCAGCGCGGTCGGCTGGCACGGGGCGACCTGGTTCATGCCCTCGAAATGGCCATACTCGTAGCACATCTCGGTGTAGCTGCCGGGAACGTTCGCGTCCTCGGCCTTGTGGCCGTCCGCCGAGCGCACGAGGTTGCCTCGCGTGTCCGTCAGGATCCAGGTCTGGTTCTCGTCCGGATCGATCTGCGTCGTCTTGAGGCCCTCATAGATCCAGCGCGTCGAGGTGAGCCCATCGATGCCGCTCGGATCGATGCGCTCGATCAAGCGGCCCTGCACGTCGTAGTACATCCTCGTCCACACCACCGGCTGGCCCGTCTTGACCGGCACCGACGTCCTCACCAGGCGTCCCCGGTGATCGTATTGGGCATAGCGGAACACCTCGTATTCGTCCTTGAAGCCCTTCGACACGGTCTGCGCGGGGCGGCCGAGCACGTCGAAGGTCGTCTCCGAGTGGCCGTGGCCAGGCGTATCGACGATGACGCGCGGAGGCAGGAACGCCAGGGGCTCGTAGGTGATCGTCGCGCCGGGGCTCATCGGCGTGTTCTGGGCCCAGACCTGCGCGAAGGTCGGGCGGCCGAATCGGTCGTAGTTTTGAATCGTCTTCACGCCGCTCGGATCGGTCGAGGAGAGGAGCGTACCGAGGCCCGGCTCCCAGGTCATCGAGGAGATGTGACCCAGCGCGTTCGTGCGCGTGATCGGGAATACGCCATTCGCGCCATACGTGAGGACGGTCGTCCGATCATTGCCTTCCGCATCCCAGACGTGAACCGAGCTCACGTTGCCGTAGCTGTCGTAGCCGTACGCCGTGAAGGAGCGATGCTCCGGGAGATCCGGCTCCACCGTGACCAGATCGGTATCGCCGAACGCGTTGTACGTCATCGCGACCGTGCGGGTCTTCGGCTGGGGATCCGCGGGCACGAGCTTGTGCGTCACCTCGCGCTTGCGGAGCAGTCCGAGCTGCCAGCTCGTGAGCCGGTGCTCGTACTCCAGTTCGGTCTCGTAGCGCGCGCCGGAGATCAGGTCCTCGCTGCAATACGTCGTCGGAAAGCCCTGCGCATCGAGCGCGCCCGTCGCCCACATGTCCATGGTGCTCATGCAGGAATCCGGGTAATTGATATCGTGCGTCGTCCGACCAATGCCTTGCCATTGGTCGGTCAACGGAACCATCTCGCCCAGCCCCACCAGGTTCTCCACGGCCTCCGGCGTCAGGGTGTACCACGGCTGCGACGAGCAGCAGTCCCACCAGGCCTCGACGTCATCGAACGTGCGCACACGCGAGTTCATCTTCACGGGCTGGAAGTAGTACGTCTCCGGGAGAGGGCCTTGCCAGTCCGGATCGCCCTGGAAGTCACCTCCCAGCAGGGTATCGTATGCATAGTTTTCCAGGACGGCCCGAGCTCCCTCCGGATGATCCGGATCGGTGTTCCGGATCATCGTGACCGCTGCGGTGAGCTTTCCCGCGTTCGGAATGATGACGGAACCCGTGGCGAAGTTGAAGGGTTGCTCCGGGTAGTGCCGGTACAGCTCCGAGCGCACGCTGGCATAGTCCTGCGGTGGGGCATCCGGCCCGGTCGCACCGGCGTCGTTCAGCATCCGGCGGGTGAAGCCGAGGAATTGGTTGCCCGCACGGTAGCGCTGCGCGTCCTCGTAGAAGTAGTCGGTGCGCTGCGACCCGACGGTCGGCGAGATACCCAGGGGGCTGAGCAGGCTTGCGAC
Organism: Polyangium sp. y55x31; assembly: GCF_029946505.1. Lineage (GTDB taxonomy): Bacteria > Myxococcota_A > Polyangia > Polyangiales > Polyangiaceae > Polyangium. Next base: position 4,819 of record NZ_JARZHG010000026.1, on the reverse strand, counting down.
GAGCGGCCGTGTATCGAAGGGCCGCGAGTCCGAGTCGTTCGTGTACGGATGCCACTGCGACGAGCATTCGGACTCGCGATAGACGCTCACGTCGGTCATGGGTTTGTAGTGCACGGACCATTGCGCACCATGGCCGTTCGAGACGCGCTGCACGAGGTCGGGCACGTCGCCCTGGCGGATGTGGAAGTCCAGAAGCCACGGGTCGTTGTGCGGGTCGTTATCGCCGTCCGGATTCGTGGTGCGAGCCATCACGTCCAGCAAGCCGTCGGCGTTGTAATCGCCGAGCGACAGCATTCGCTCGTCGAGCTTCCACGGCAGGGCCGGCAAGGTCGTCGGGGTCCACTGCAGGGAGGCGAACGCATTCAGCGGATACTCGAGCACGTGAGGACGCGCGTCCGGGTCCTGGGGGGCGTCATTGCGCATCAGCAGCTCGGCGCGCCCGTCCCGGTCCCAATCGACGAGGTGCGCGCTCAGGAACTGCGCGTGAAAGGACGCGGCGCCGTACGTGTGGTCCCAGTCGTGGCTCCGGACGAAGTGACCGCCGATGTTGAGCCACACCTCGATGCGGCCCTCCCACTGCGCGCCCCAGTCGTCGAGCATCTCGCCGTCCTGCTGGTTCACGAACGGGCTCAGGTTGTTTTCTTCGAGCGTGGCGTCGGATTCGAAGCGCACCACGTCCGGGAGCCCGTCGCCGTTGACGTCGCCCACCTTGTCCGCGCCGAGGCCGTTGCCGCGGCACAGGGCACCATACTCCTGCAGGCAGGCCCAGTTCGCGCCCTCGGCAGCGTGGAGCCGCTGGTAAAAATCGAACGGCAGATCCGTGTCGACGTCGTGGAAATTATTGCCATTGTTGCCCGGGTTCTTGCGATACAGGATCGCGCGGTATGTCTCGTTCTGTAGCTCCACGGGGCTGAGCCAGTGGCCCCCGGAGATCACGGGCGGCCACTTGCCGTCCGGATCGTTCTCGACCTGGGTATCATTGCTGTACCCATAGATGTACATCAGGTTGTCCGACCCATCCCCGTCGAAGTCCATGACGTGGACCTTGTCCAGGACCGAGCAGGGGTAGCTTTCCAGCACTCCGTCGATGTCGTAGTAAATGCGGTTCGAGGGGCCGTTGGTCTCGTTTTCGAAATAGTGCCAGAAGCCGCGATACAGGGTCGAGCCTTCCAGGACTCCAGGCAACGTCTTGTACGCCTCGGGGCCGAAGTACGCGTCCAGGTTCTCGTTCTCGATGCAGGCCATCAAGTCCGTCAGCCCGTCGCCGTTGAAATCTCCAGGCACCGCCAGCAAGATCCGGTTTCCGACGGGCGGAACCCTGGTCGGCGAGGGGTACATCAACCCCGTCTCCCGGACCTCCGCGAAGATTTCGGTGTCGTTGTCGTAACGGGTCTCGTCGCATACGGACTCCTGCACCAGGATCTGCAGGCCGTCGCCGAAGCCCCGATACATCGGATTCGTCGAGGTGTAGCCTTCGACGCCCATCACGTCGGTGCGGGAATCGCCGTTGTAATCGATGTTCGAGATCCCGATCGCGTCACCGGGCAGCAGGTAATCGCGGCACTGATTGTCGATGTCGCAGAGCTCGACGGGACTCTGGGGAATGGGCGGCGGCGTGCGCACGAGGATGTTCGTGTCGATGATCTGCGACTCCTGCGGGGTCGGGCGGATGGCCCAGAAGCTCCATGTCTGGGGCTGATTGCTTCCATCCGCTGCGGGAGCGACGAGCAGGTCGGTCGTGCCATCATGATTGCCATCGAGCTGCGTCATCTGAAACACCGCAGCATGGTCTGTCTCGGGGACTCCATGCACGGGGAAGAGATTGCTGTCGAAGGCGAAGTCCCCCTGCGCGTCCTCCAGGGCGATCTCGCCATTGATGGCGCCGCTCTGCCACGTGAAGCTCGTCTCGGGCTTGCAGACCTCCCCGTCGTTCTCGTACACGCACTCCTTTACACTCTCCAGCAAGAACTTCTTCGTCGTGGATGCGAGGTTCGTGTACTGAAATTTATACTGCCGTACCATGCGCTCGCCCTCGGCGGCGATGGCCGACGGGGCGAACGTCAGGATGCCCGTCAGCCGGCGAGGCTGCCGATATCGCGTGCTGCTGAAGAAACCGTCCATCATCTCGTCGCGCGCCAGACGGTCGTACTGGAGCTCGACCCGGCGCGTGTTGTTCGCGTAGCGGATCTGCTCCAGCCGATGCTCGAGCCGCGAGGCGGTGCCCAGCGCGTCGTTGAAATTGTCCTGGTACGTGTAGTGGAACGTCATCGTATTGCCGTGTGCGTCCTCTACCCGGGTCAACTTCCACGCGTAGGGCCGCCTCACGACACCCCCGGCGGCGTCCTGCTCGAACTTGTAGACGCGGCTCTGGTCATCGGTGCCGTAGAATTGCTTCGAGCCGTCGGGCAACTGCACCTCGAAGCCGGGCAGCCCGTCCGGTGAGCTCACCGCGACGACGCGGCGGTGGTCATCCTGATAGAGGCGGTACACGCGGCCGATCTTCAGGGCGTTCTCCAATCCCACGAGCCGCACGCCGTCGAGACAGAGCCAGTCCGCCGCATACACGGGGCCCCCTGCTCCGTCGTCGCGGTACGTGATGGGATAGACATCGAAGTCCTCGCTGAGCGTATGGCCGCAGCGTTTGATGCTCGAGGTCGCGGACAGCGAGAAGCCCACGCCCATGTCTCCGCTGCCGCCGCTGCTGTTGTAATTGACGCTCAGCGAAGGCACGAGGCCGCCGACGCCGGGTGGGACCTGGATGGGGATGGAGGTGACCGCCGCGCCGGTCGAAGTCACGGCCAAACCGCCTCCCGTATTTCCGGCCGGCGCCGTGTCGCTGAGCTGGCCGTCGGGGCTGGCGAAAGCCGATCCATAGGGCAGTGCCAGGATCAGCAATGATGCAAGCATCCTGCGTATCATCATGAAGTTCCTTGTTTCTTCGAGTGCGCGGGCGATCCCACGTCGGCCAGCCCAAGGGCAAGCTTCGGGCCACAGGACGCGCGCGCGGAGACTCCCCGTTCAAGAGGCTCGGACGACGGTCGGTGTCATAGGCGCGTGACACTGACACGGCCGCGTAACAGCCGCGCTCCGCCCGCCGTCATGCTCACGTGACAGCCCCCGAGGGGCACGAGAGCCTCGCGTGTGACCGCCACGAAAGCGGCACGCGGGTGAAATGGCTGCTCGGCATCAGAGCGAAGAGCCGCCGACGATGGCGGAGGGCGTGTCGCAAACAGGACGAGCGATTCCCTCGCGCCCCCCGAAACCGGCGCCCCCGCCCCTCCGCCGAAACGCCCCCGCCCCTACTTCCCCTGCGACTCGATCCACACCTTGAGCTGGGCCCTCTCCTCGTCCGTCATCGCCGTCGCATTCCCGAGTGGCATATCCCGGGTCACGCTCGTCCGCTGCACCACCTTCTCCGCCTTTGCCAGCACCTGCTCTGGCGTCTCCAGGATGAACCCTGCCGGCGGCGCGATGAACGTCGGGTGCGTCGGCTTCTGCGAATGGCACGGCACGCAGCGCTTTTGCACGATCGCCATCGCCGTCGCCGTATCCACCGGCCCCACCACCGGCGGCGGCGCCGGCCGCATGAAGCTGAGCCCCATCGCGCCCCCGAACGCCGCCGCCACCGCCACGAGGAGCGACCTCTCTTTGCGGTCGTGCTTGAAAGAGATGTTCAGGTAATGGCGGATCGTCACGCCGCCCGCCATCAAGAGCCACAGGATCAGCCACGCGCGGTGATGGTTGTAGGCCAGCGCGAAATGGTTGCTGATCATCGCGAACGTGACCGGCAGCGTGAAATAGTTGTTGTGCTGCGATCGCCGCTTCGCTTGCTCGCCGTGCCGCAGATCGAGCGGCTGTCCGGCATTGAGCTGTTTTCGCATGGCGATGTGGTGGGGCACGATCGACGTCCACACGTTGAGCCCCATGCACGTCCCGAGCATCGCCCCCACGTGGATGTACGCCGCGCGCCCGCTGAAGACGTGCTGATACCCGTACGCCGCGAGCCCGACGAACACCGCCATCACCGCCAGGATCACGCGGTTGTCTTCAATGAAGAAACAAAGCTCGTTGTAAAAGAACCAGCACGCCAGGATCGACGCGATGCTGATGCCCACGGCCGCCGTCGGCCCGATGTCCGCCACGCTCGGGTCGATGAGGTACGTCCGCGCGCCGTACCAGTAGATCCCCGCGAGCAAGAGCGCCCCCGTGACCAGCGTCGTCTTCGCGGGCCAGGCGTGGACGAGCAGCCGCTCGGGGTGGGCGTTCGGCCAGTATTGCTCGTGATAATAAAAACTACCGCCGTGGATCTCGTCGAGCGTGCCCCGGATGTTCTCCTTCAGCACCTTGCCCTTCGGCGGCCGTACGGACAGGTCGAACCAATTGAAATAAAACGACGTCCCCACCCACGCGATCCCCGCCATGAGGTGGAGCCAGCGAAGCAGAATCGCGATCCAGTCCTGGAATACCGCCATCATCGTACCGGTCCGGCCCCTATACCGCTTCCAACGTTCGGGGGCTACGCTCGGCAAAGCGAGCTGCGCCCCCAAACCCCCGGTCCCCTGGCGTCGACGCGCGCGCTCGGTACGGAAGCTTTCTCCGGCCGATCCGTGCTTTTCGGGCTAAACTCCCGCCGTGGCTCTCCGCTCGTTCTTTTCCCGGCGCGGCGCCGTCTGGGGGCTCGGCCTCACCGCCCTCGTCGCCCTCGGCTGCGCCGCCGTCACCACCGCCCCGCGCCTGACCGCCGGGACCACCCCCGCGCCCGCGGTCGCCGCCGCCGCCGCCCCCGCCTCCGCGTCCGCCGCCGCCCCCGCGGCCGCCG
>NZ_JARZHG010000025.1 GCF_029946505.1 Polyangium sp. y55x31 | reverse complement strand
CGGCGGCGGTGGTGGCGGCGGCGGTCGCGGCGGTGGCGGCGGCGGTCGTGGCGGCGACCGGCGCGGCGGTCGCGGCGGCGGCGGCGGCCGGGATCGCGGCGGTCGTGGGGATCGCGGCGATCGCTGGTAAGACGTGAGGGCCCGGCGAGAGCCGGCCCGAAAGAAAGCGCCCCGGAGCCGAGGCTTCGGGGCGCTTCGTTTTTGTGCGCGCCTTCAGCGCTTGAAGGGCTTCCGGCCCGCGAAGATCTGCCCCTCGCCGAGCTCGAAGCCGATGCGCAGGAGCTGGTTGTACTTGGCCACGCGATCCGAGCGGGAGGACGAGCCCGTCTTGATCTGCCCCGCGTTCGTGGCGACCGCGAGATCGGCGATGAACGTGTCCTCCGTCTCGCCGGAGCGGTGCGAGATGATCGACCGATAGCCGCCCTCGCCGGCGGTGCGGATGCAGTCGAGCGTCTCGGTGACCGTGCCGATCTGGTTCAGCTTGATCAGGATGGCGTTCGCGATCCCTTCGGACATGCCGCGCGCGAGGCGCTCGGGGTTCGTGACGAAGAGGTCGTCGCCGACGAGCTGCACCTTCTTGCCGAGCCGCTCCGAGATGAGCTTCCAGCCCTTGTCGTCGTTCTCCGCGCAGCCGTCCTCGATCGAGACGATCGGGTAGCGCTTCGAGAGATCCTCGTAGATCGCGACGAGCTCCTCGGGCGTCTTCGGCCCCTTGTCGAAGGTGTAGACGCCCTTGTCCGCGTCGAAGAACTCGCTCATCGCCGCGTCGAGCGCGAGGCCGATGTCCTCGCCGGGCTTGTAGCCGGCGGCCTCGATCGCGCGCATGACCTCCTGCAGCGCCGACTCGTTCGTGGCGAGCCGCGGCGCGAAGCCTCCCTCGTCACCCACGGCCGTCACGTGGCCGGCCTTCTTCAGGATGCCTTTCAGCGTGTGGAAGACCTCGACGCCCATGCGCAGCGCTTCGTCGAACGACGGCGCGCCGAACGGAACGATCATGAACTCCTGCACTTCGAGGCCGTTGTCGGCGTGTACGCCGCCGTTCAGGATGTTCATGAGCGGCGTCGGCAGGACACGCGCGGCGGCGCCGCCGAGGTATCGCCAGAGCGGCAGATCCACGGAGTCGGCCGCGGCGCGCGCCACGGCCATCGAGACGCCGAGGATCGCGTTCGCGCCGAGCTTGCCCTTGTTCGGCGAGCCGTCGGCGTCGATGAGGACCGTGTCGACGGCGGACTGATCGAGGGCGTCCATGCCCACGACGGCGGGGCCGAGGACGGTCTCCACGTTGCGGACCGCCTTCGAGACACCCTTGCCCAGGTACCGCTTCTTGTCGCCGTCGCGCAGCTCGACGGCCTCGTAGGCGCCGGTGGAGGCTCCGCTCGGGACCGCGGCGCGCCCCACGCCGCTGGTCGTCCTGACCTCGACCTCCACGGTGGGGTTGCCACGGGAATCGAGGATCTCACGGGCCATCACGCTCTGAATCTCGGACATGCGAACGCTCCTTCGGCAGAGGGCTGGCAGCATACCGTGATGCGCGCCGCCGCACAGGGTCCGATCGCGGAAGCACGTGACAGAAGTCTTCCTCCCCGGGGCACGACTCGCGTTATGCTCCGCGGCCGCGTGGAACGTTCGATCGGCGTGTATGGCGAGGAGCTGCTCCTCTGGATCTGCGCGGTGCGCCAGTCCCCGAGGCGCCCGCCCGCGGAACACTTGCTCCAGCAAGCAAACTCCTTGATGAACGAGCTCAAGAGCTCGAAGGCGAGCGACGAGCTGCCCGTCGTCTCCGCCGACGATGGTCAGTTCGCCATCGCCGCGATCATCGACGAGATCGCGATGAGCCTCCCGGACCTGCGTCCGTTGTGGTCGCAATACTCTCTGCAGGCCACACGCTGGTACACGACGAACGCGGGCGTCGAGTTCTACCAGCGCCTCGAGCGCGTGAAGGAAGGTCCGAAGAGCGTGCTCGCCACGTACTACGTGGTGCTCGGCCTCGGCTTCCTCGGCAGGTTCGGTTTGCCCGGGCAGGTGCAGTACGGCGCGACGCAGACGCGGATCGACGTGGCGCGGATCCTCGGCGTGGATCCGGATCGCGACTGGCACGCGGGCGCGCTCCGGCCCGTGCGCGAGGAGACGGTGCGCCCGATCGACCACCAGACGCCCTGGTGGAAATCGCTTTGGATGGGCCGCGGGATCGGGATCTTCTTCGTGGTCGTGGGCCTCGTCCTGATCCTCGTCTCTGCCTTCGGGGGCAAGTGATGGCGAACGAGATCGGCCCGTTCACGCAAGAGATCGACGCGCTGCTCGCCGCGATCGCGCAGAAGCACCCGGGGAAGAAGCCGCCGTACCAGGTGCCGATCTACCTCGTCGTCGGGGATCCCGGGACGGGGCGATCGACGGCGATCCGCTCGCAGTTCCTCACGTGGTCCGGCGGCGACGGCCCCTTGCCGCCCGCGTCGTCGACGCCGTTCTGCACGTACTGGATGGCCGACGAGTGCGCGTTCATCGAGCCCGAGGGCCACGTGATGGGCCCGCGCCGCGATCCGGCGCTGCTGCAGGCGCTCTGCGAGGAGCTCTTGCGCAAGCGCCCGCGCGAGCCGCTCGACGCGTGTATCCTCGTGCTCAACGTCGCGGCCTTCGCCGACCTCGACGAGGCCGGCGTGCAGGCGTACGCGAAGAACTACCGCGACGTGCTCGTCGAGATCGGCCGGCACCTCGGCGGCGACGTGCCCACGTACGTGATCCTCACGCGCTTCGACACGGTCTGGGGCTTCGCCGACGTGTTCCAGTGGACGCCCGAGCGCAAGCGCGAGGATCCGTGGGGCTTCACGCTGCACCAGGAGGTCGCGCCGCAGGACGCGCTTCCGAAGATCCGCGAGGAGATCGACGGGCTCGCCGCGCGCTTCGAGATGTTCTGCTTCGCCAAGCTCTCGGGCGAGGAGCACGTCGACACGCGCATCCGCGCCTATCAGCACCTCGTGGAGGTGCGCGAGCTGCTCGACCGGCTGCGCGTCATGTTCGGCGTGCTCGCGATGCCGAACGCGTACGAGCGTGTGCCGTGGTTCCGCGCGATGGCGATCGGCAGCGCGGTGCCCGGCGTCGGTGATCGGCAACGCGCGGGTGTTGCGCGGTTCCAGAGCATGGGCCTCTACCCGGCCTCGATGCCTCAGGGCATGCGGCCGGGCGGGCTGCCGATCCACGCGCTCGTCAAGACGGTCACGTTGCCCGAGAAGGACCTCGTGCCGCTGCGCGTGCGCTGGCGCGACGACCTCGCGACCTTGATCCTCGCCGGCTCCGCGCTCCTCGTGTGGATCGCCGCGATCATCGTCGCGGGCATGAACCGCTAGCGCCCGCGGGCGAGCTCGATCTCCATCGAGACCCACGCGTCGAGGTCGGGCTCGGGCTTGAAGAGGCCGAGGTCGAACTCGCGCCCGTTGATCAGGATGAAGGGCGTGCCCATGAGGCCCGCGCGATCCGCGTCGGCCTTGTCGCGCTCGATCGTCTTCGCCGCCGCTTCGGATTGCATGTCCGCGCGCAGCTTGCCCATGTCGAGCCCGAGCTCCTCGGCGATCTCGCCGATCGTGGCGTCGCTGAGTTTGTCCTGGTTCTCGAAGAGCTCGTGCTCCATCTCCCAGTAGCGCCCCTGCTTCTGCGCGGCGTACGCGGCGCGGGCCGCGACCTCCGCGTGGGTGTGCCGCGGCAGCGGGTAGAACTTGTGCACGAGGCGCACGTCGTTCTCGTGTGTCGCGGCGATGCGCTCGACGATCGGCACGATCCTCCGGCACGCCGGGCACTCGAAGTCCGACCAGACCATGATCGTGACCGGCGCGTTCGCGGCGCCCCTCGTCGGCGAGTCGGCGACGTCGACCGTGGTCACCTTGCTCCCGAAGCGGATCTCGTAGGCGTGCGCGGCGTCGGCGCGGCCGAGGCCGGCTTTCACGCGCTCCGTGAGGAAACGCGCGGCGGGCTCGCAGGCCTTGCAAGAGCGCTTCTCGTCGAGGCAGGTGGAGAGCGGCACGGCCTGGTCGGGACAGGGCGCGATCTGCTCGTCGAGCAGCCGTTCGACGATCTCGCGCTCACGCGGCACGAGATCCTCCATTTCCTTCGGCCGCCGGATCTCGTGGGCGCCGCCGTTGTCCGCGTGCTGGCTCCCGCCACACGCGCTCGCGAAGAGCGCCGAGACGAGCAGGAGCGGGGAGAGGGGTCGCAGGTTCACGACGGGCATCTTACGTCCACGATGGGGCTTCGGCTCGCCTCACGGTGGCCTTCGCCCCAAACCTCGGCACCGCCACGGGCGGATCGGCTTGGCCCCCCTCGACGCCGGACCGCGGTCGGGGTATTCACCGGCCGAACGTGCACGACGCCGTACCGCCTCCCCCGACCCCCGCCAAGACCAGCGCGCCGGTCTCCGTCCGCGACGCCGGCAAGAAGCGGCTGCGGTGCCCGACGTGCCTGGAGTCCGTGGCTCCCGGCCTCGAGCTCTGCCCGGAGTGCGACGAGCCCCTCGCGGGCAGCAAGAGCCTCAAGGCCGGCGCGACCACGGTCAAGGCGCCGAGCTGGCTGTCGCTGCACTGGCGTCCACTCGTCACGGGCCTCGCGATGGCCGGCGTGCTCGCGACAGGCATCGCCCTGCGCAGCCTCGCCCCGGGCCGCTTCCTCCCGCCGCGCGCCGCCTCGCGCTCGCCGAGCGCCGTCACGCCGACCTGCACCTCGCCCTGCTGGCACGGCGAGGCCTGCCAGGTCGGCCAGTGCGTCTGGCAAAAGCCGAACGATGTCGGACACCTCGGCGACCAACCCCTCGTGACGGGCCCGTTCGCCCTGCCGAAGGACGTCTCCGACGCCATGCCGCTCGACGCGGATCGCTTCGCGCTCGCGCTGCTCACGGGCATCGAGGTGCACGACGCGCGCACGGGCGCGCTGCTCACGCTCGTCAGCGATGCGCCGCAGATCAAAGGCCTCTACCGCGTCGGCGAGCACCTCTACGCGACCTCGCCGCAAAGGCTCTACGTCGTCGACGCGGCCACGATGGGCCTGCAGAAGACGATCGATCTCGGCGCGATGGTCGGGCAGGTGTCGGTCGGTGCGAACGGCCGGCGCGCGCTCGTGTCGCTCCCCTCGGCGCACGCGGTCGCGATCCTGGCGACGGAGTACCACGCCGAGATCGACCGCATCCATTTCGGCGACGATCCCGTCGGGCCGATGGGCGTCGACGACACCGGCACGCGCGCGCTCGGCACGACGGGACAGGTCCCGCTGCCGGGCCTGCGAGATCCCGCGGGCGGTGCCGTGTACGCGTTCGATCCGAGCCGGCTCGCGTCGCAGCAGGATCGCGTGCGCACGTCGATGCTGGGCAACCCCGTCAGCGTGCTCATGACGCCCGATGGCAGCGCGAGTTACGTCGTCCTCCGCGCCGAGGACGCGCTCGTGCCGCTCGAATGGTTGCCGTCGGGCGCGGTGCGCCGTCGCGAGCGGATCCAGACCTGCGACGAGCCCGAGCAGATCGAGCTCGTGCGTCGCGGACGCCGCGCGCTCGTGCGTTGCCACGAGGGACGCGCGCTCGAGGTCTTTGATCTCGCGAAGGGCGAGCTCGCGCGGCACATCCCGTTCAACGGACGCGCGACCGATCTCGTGGTCACGCCCGACGGCGAGCAGGCGCTCGTGACGCTCACCGGTGACGGCGCGGGCTCGCTCGCGCTCGTGGATCTCGAGTCCTACGCGGTGAAGCTCCTTCCGCTCTCGGGCGAGCCGAAGCGCGTGCGGCTGACGCCGGACGGCCGCATGGCGCTCGTCTTCTCGGACTGGGCCAAGGTCGCGTGGGTGGTGCGATGAGCCAGCAGCGCGTCCCGTGCCCTGCCTGCAAAGCGCCGATCGTCTTCGGCGCGCGCAAGTGCCGCGCGTGCAAGGCGTGGCTCGTCCCCGAAGCGCAGCCGCGCGTGCCACGCGTGATCCTCGGCGGCATCGCGCTTGCCGGCACGATCTTCGCCGTCGTCGTGGGCGGCCGCGAATCCCCCGTGGGCGAGGCGCCGCCGCTGACGAACCTCGATCCATCGGGATCCAGCAGCGCCGCGGGCGCGCCGCGCCCTGGATCGATCGGCCCCGAGATCGAGGCCGAGCCCGAGCCCACGCCGGCCGACCCGCAGAAACGCTGGAAGACCCGCGAGATCCGCCTCGGCGACGCGCACCCGCTCGACGTCGTCTTCCACCCGAAGGGCACGAGCGTCTACGTCAGCGCCGACGACGCCACGCTGCGCGAGTACAAGCTGAAGACGGGCGAGCTCGTGCACAAGGCCTCGATGCCCGCGCAGGGCGACGAGATCCGGATGCTGTTCGACCGGTACGTCGCGGTCCTCCGTCACGAGGACGCGGCGCGGATCCCGGTGATGGACACGTCGGCGTGGGATCGGGATCCGGTGCTGCTCGACGTCGGCAAGAGCCCGGGCGAGATCGTCCCGATGCCGGACGGCCGCAGCGTCGTGGCCTCGACCATCGACGGCAAGCGCGTCGCGCGCTTCGACCTGCCGACGGGCGTGCGCCTCGCGGACATCACCTTGCCGCACGCGACGGGCCAGCTCTTCCTCGTCCGCGCCGAGAACCGCCCGTACATCGGGGCGATGGGCGCGCTCTCGCACGGCGGCCGCGCCGCGGGCGCGTGGATCGACCTCTTCGACCCGAGCGAGGAGCCCTTCGGCGCGACCCGCCGCAGCATCTTCATTGGTCGCGAGCCACGCGCCGGCGTGGTTTCCCGGGATGGAGGCTCGCTCTTCTTCCCGGACCGCGTCTCGAACAAGGCCGTCCTCCTCGACATCGCCGCGACCACGCAGGTCAAGTCGACGGCCGTGGGCTTGAGCCCGGAGCAGGGCTTCCTCCTGAACGACGACCGCCTCGGCGTCACGCTCGACAGCAAGGCGCGCACGGTGACGGTCGTCGACCTTGCCACGATGAAGGTCACGAGCACGCTCATGCTCGACGGTGCGCCTTGCGCAGGCGCGGCCTCGCCGGATGGGCGCACGCTCTTCGTCGCGCTCGGCGGAACCGAGCGGCCCCCCAAGGGCAGCGGCGTCGCCGTCATCGCCGGCGAACCGCTCCGCATCGTCGCCACGATTCCGACGGGCCCGGGCGTCTGCGCCGTGGACGTCACGCGCGACAGCTCCCGCGCCGTCGTCGCGTCCTATTACGACAAATCGATCCTCGTGCTCGAGCAATGAGCCCGGGGCGCGCTCGCCGCGCTCAGGCGGCTCCCTCGACGTAAGCGTCGACCTCGATCTCCACGAGCATGTCCGGCGCGATGAGCCGCCGCACCTCGACCATCGTCGCGGCGGGCGCGTGGGCGCCGACCTTCTCCTGGTGCGCGCGCCCGATCTCGGGCCAGCGCTCGATGTTGGTCACGTACATCCGCGTGCGCACGACATCCGCGAGGGACCCGCCCAATTCCCGCAGCGCGGCCTCGATGATCTCGAAGCAGCGGATCGCCTGGGCATATGCGTCTCCCTCGGCGTGTGTCCCTCCGCCTACCGCGACGGGCGCCGTCCCGCCCACGTACACGTGCGGGCCGACGGCCACGGCCCGGCAATACCCCACGCGCGCTTCCCACTCCGCGCCCGAGAACACCCGTCGTTTTTGCATGGCCCGGGTATACCACGGACCGGTGGCTCCTCGGGCGCGCCCGAGAATGGGGCTCTCATTGCGTCGGCGTTCGCGGCGAAAGGAGCGAGCGCCAGCGCTCTCGGCTTTCGGGGTCGAAGATGGCATCGGCCACGACGTCCGGACCATCCACTCGCAGATGCTCGGCGAGCTGCGCCTGCTCGTCTGCGCGGAGCGGGCGCCGGAGCCGCCTTTCGACCTGGCGCGCGAGCACCGCGAGCTGGCCCTGGACAAACCCCTCCTCGATCCCCATCGCTTTCCCTTCCCTGAAGATCCGGTTTTGCATGACGATCTCCCGCGACAAACAGGAGTGTACCACATCCGCGAGCCCCCGCTCCCTCTTGTCCGCATCCGCCAGCGCGACCATCGCCGCCCCGAGCTCCGCGAAGTCGCGTTCGTTCGTCCGGGCACGCAGGGCCTCCATCACCGCCTCCAGATTGCGCGCGTCCGCGTCGACGGCGAGGGGCGTGAAGATCATCCAGAACGCACTCCCGCGGGCCTCGAGCTCGGCCACGGTGCGCTGGTAGACGGGCTCGATCCGGAAATGCACCCCGCAAAACGGGGCCCTCGCCGGGGACGTCCGGTACGCGGCGTGCGCGGGCCACGGTTCTTCCCGACCGGACAGGACGATCACCACGCTCTCGATCGGCAGCGGCTTGCCTCGGCCTCCGCGCGCCTCGTCGGCCGCGGCGAGCGCCGTGAGGTTGTGATATTCGAACACGCGGAACGCGATTTCCTCGTTCATCGTGAGCGTCCACTCCGCGTGGAGCAGCCGCCGCTCGTCGCCGACTCTCACGGAGAGCGCGCGATCGAGCCTCCGCTGACGCCCGGTCACCTGCGTCTCCACCCATCCGAGGGGCTCGACGGTCTCGTCCGCGTCGCAGAGCGCGCGCGCCACCTCGCGAGGGAATTGCCGGGATACGTGGCGGAGCACGAGATCGACATCGTCGTCGAGCCCCGCCTCGCCTTTCCGCTTCCTGGGCTGCATGCCGCATCCCCGTGGCGAACGACGTGCCAGGAAAAAGCCCCGCTTTCGTGCATGAAAATGCCGCCTCCGGGGTGACGCCGCCATGGCGGGGCGTGGCGGCCGCCGCGGAGCGCCGAACCATCGTGATCTCGGGCGCGCCTCGTGCCACCATGCGCGCGCTTTCCTCCCGCCCTCCGAGCCGAATGATGAAATCCCCTCGCTCGCTCCTCGCGCTCCTCGCCACGACCGTCGCTTGCTCCGCCGCGCCGCCGCCCGCGCCGCCCCCGGCTCCCACCGCCGCCGAAAAACCCACGGCCGCCGCGCCCGCGCCCGACCTCCCCGCGCCTCCCACTGGCCTGCGCCTCCCGCGCGCCGTGCATCCGCTTCGTTATGCCGCGACGCTCACGCTCGTCCCCGGCGACGACGTCCTCCGCGGCGAGATCACCATCGACCTCAGCCTCGCCGAGCCCACGCGCGTCATCTGGCTCCACGCCGAGCATCTCACCGTCGAGGAGGCTCGCATCGAGGCCGCGGCCAAGCACCTCCCGCTCCGCGTCGTGCCCACGGAAGGCGACCTCGTCGGATTCGCGCTCGACGCCCCGGCGCCGCCCGGCTCGGCGCGCCTCATCGTGAAATATCGCGGCGCGGTATCTTCGCTCGACGATCACGGCGCTTTCCGCGAGGAGGCCGACGGCGCCTCGTACATCTTCTCCCATTTCGAGGCCACCGCCGCACGCCGCGTCTTTCCTTGCATCGACGACCCCGGCGTGAAAGTCCCCTGGCAAATTTCGTTGCGCGTCCGCGAAGCCGACGTCGCCCTCTCGAATACGCCCGCCCTCGGCGAGACCAAGGAGCCGGGCGGCATGAAGCTCGTCCGCTTCGCGCCCACGCCGCCCGTGCCGAGTTACCTCATCGCCTTCGCGGTCGGGCCTTTCGAGATCGTGGACGCGGGTACGGCCGGGAAAAACAAGGTCCCGGTCCGCATCGCCGTCCCGCGCGGCGCTGCCGGCAAAGCCTCGTTCGCGGCGAAGACCACGCCGCCGCTGCTCGGAATGCTCGAAGAGTATCTCGGGACGGCCTATCCCTACGAAAAGCTCGACGTCGTCACCATTCCTCGCGTCTCCTCGTTCGGCGCCATGGAAAACCCCGGGCTCGTCACGTATGGCGCCCGCGGCTCGCTCGCCGCGCCCGCCGACGAGACGCCGATGTTCCGGCGTGGATTCACCGCGACCATGGCCCACGAGCTCGCCCATCAATGGTTCGGCAACCTCGTCACCATGGACTTCTGGGAGGACATCTGGCTCAACGAGGCCTTCGCCACCTGGATGGGCAGCAAAATCGTCGAGCGCTTCTCCCCCGCCTGGCGCGAGGACACCCGCCGCGTCGCCTCGGCCTCGTATGCCATGGGCGAGGACGGCCTGCTCAGCGCGCGCAAAATCCGGCAGGAGATCCGCACCCAGGACGACATCGCCAATGCCTTCGACAGCATCACCTACCAGAAAGGCGCGGCCGTCCTTCGCATGTTCGAGGCCTACGTCGGCCCGGAGAAGTTCCAGCGCGGCGTCCGCCGTTACCTCGACGAACACGCCCACGGCAATGCGAAAGCGGCCGACTTCCTGAGCGCGCTCTCGGCCGAGACCAGCCCCGAGATTGGCCCCGCGTTCGCCACGTTCCTCGACCAGCCCGGCGTCCCGCTCGTCAAGGCCGAGCTTTCGTGCGAGAAGGGCAAACCCCCGCACGTAAAACTCTCGCAATCGCGCTGGCTCCCGGCCGGATCCGCCGGCGCGGCCGAATCGACCTGGCAGATCCCGGTTTGTCTCCGTTACGGAAGCGGCCCCGACGCGCGCGCCTGCACGCTCCTCACCACGAAGACGGCCGAGCTCCCGCTCGAAAAAGCGAAATCGTGCCCCGCGGCGTTTGTCCTGAAAGACGCCGGCGTCGGTTATTACCGCGTCGATCTCGGCAAGGACGCCCTCGCGCGTCTCCTCGGCAAGCCGGGAACATTCCTCGGCTTGCCCGAGCGCCTCGCGCTCCTCGAGGATGCCTCGGCCCTCGTCGAGAGCGGCGCCCTCGTCCCAGGCGACGTCCTTTCCCTCGTCCCCAACGTCGTCGCCGAGCCGGACCCTCTCCTCGAGCGTGGCGCGGCCACGCTCGTCGCCCGCGTCCGCGACATGCACGTCCCTTCCGACCTACGCCCGCGCTTTGCCGCGTTCATCACGCGCACCTTCGGCAAGCGCGCCCGCGCCCTCGGCGTCCTCCCGAAGCCCGGCGAGGACGAGGCCATCACCTTCCTCCGACCCCTCCTCGTCTCGCTCGTCGCCGATCGCGGCGAGGATCCGGCCTTGCTCGCCGAGCTTCGCGCCCTCGCCGCGCGTTTCCTCGACGACCCGAATGCCGCACCGCTCGACGTCGCCGGCCCCGCGCTCACGCTCGCGGCGCGTCACGGCGGCGACCGCGCGCTCTTCGATCGATTGCGCGAGGCTGCCAAGAAAGAGCGTGACGAGCGCCGCCGCGGCGCCTTCCTCGGGGCGCTCACGAGCTTCCGCGATCGCGCCCTCGTCGACGAATCGCTCGCGCTCGTCCTCGACGGCGGCTTCGATCCGCGGGACGCCGTGTGGCTCCTCGGCCAGGACGAGCGAATGCTCGATCGATCCCTCGGGTACGTCGAAAAGAACTGGAGCGCCCTCGTCTCGCGCATGCCGAGTGAGGCGCTCGGCTACCTCCCCCTCGTGTTTCAGGGCTCGTGCGATGAAACGAACCGCGCCGCCGTCGCGCGCGTCTTCGAGGGCCGCGTCTCCGAGATCGTCGGCGCGCCGCGGGCGCTCGCGCAGTCCCTCGAGTCGATCTCGCTTTGCGTCGCGCAAAGGCAGAAACTCGAACCGAGCCTGCGCGCCTTTCTCCAGAAATACTAGCCCGGCCGCTTTTCTCGCGACCGTACGGCGGCACCCGGCTTGCTGGGGAGCGGATGGCAGGAGGTCTCCGTGTCACCCCACCGCACCCTTGTCGTCGCGTCTCTTGCGATCGTGCCGATTTTTGCAGGATGTCTCGGCTCCGACGTCTTCGAGGCGCCGGAGGCCACCGCGGAGCACGAGGCCGATATCTCCTTCGCGACGTATTACATCGCCCGTCGGGATCTTCGCCGCTGCGCGTATCCCAGTTGCGGTGGCTTCTTCGTCTCCGCCGTCAATCAGGAGAAGACGGTCTGCGCCGACGGCACCAGCGCCGCCGAATGTTACGTCGCCGATATCCAGTTCTCCAGCATCCTCCAGCTCGCCGGCGTCGAGGGCACGATCCGCGAGGCCATCGGCGTGCAGCGGGAATCGACGCGCGCCATTCTGTTCGGCGATCTCTTCCCCGGCCAGAGCGGCCTCGGCTCGCTCTCGCTCCGGTTTGCCTGGGTCGCCCTCGAAACTGCCGATCTCCGGGGCGGGTTCCACCGCGTCTGGCACAACGGCGTCGTCTGCGTCGCCGCGCCCTGTCCGAGCTTCAGTCAGGAGTTCCTGAACGCGGACGGCGCGGTGCGGACGATCCACGAGATCGATCTCAAAGAGGTGCCCGGCAATGGCCGGGACGATTTCGACTCGGGGCGCGCCCTTTTCTCGACGCTCGGCATGATCCTCACCGGCCAGAACGTCGTCATCGAAAACTACGGGCCGGCGGGGGATGCCACCGTCCTCCAGGCGACGCAGGGCTTCCTCCCGATCATCCTGCCGACGATCCGCGGCCGCGGCGGCGTGTCCGTTGACGACGGCCCGGTCATCGGGCGCCAACCGGTGGGCGGCGGCGGCGGTGGCGGCGGCGGCGAGGGCGGCAGCGGCGGCATCCGGAACACGAACGTGCAGTGAGGTTCGAGCATTGCCCCGCGCGGCCGGACGCGTCACGATCTCGCTGTCATGGACATCGAATGGCGGGCGGACGTGGATCCGGGCGCGCGCGGCGCGATCGAGGCGCTCGTCTCTTCGCAACGCACCCTCGAAGACGTGGTCCGCTGGGGGCTTTCGTTCGCGCCGCAGCGGCTCATCGCGGACGTGGTCGTTCAAGACGAATACAACCACGACGTCGTCCTCGAACATCCTTCCGGCGTTTACCTCGTCTACGACACGACCTGACTGGGCGGCTTGACGGCGGTCGCCGTCTGGGATCACAAGCCGACCGCGGCGGAGATGCTCGAAGCGCGCCTCGCGCGTGGCTGGACACCCACGCCCACGGCCACGCGGGACGGGCCCGTCGTCCTCGGGTACGCCGCCTGCGCCGTCTCGCGCATCAGCTCGCCAGGAGCGTGAGCACGGCGCTCTCGCCGAATTGCTCCCGCGCCAGCCGGGCGGCCTCCGCATTCGCCGGCACGTCGTGCAAGAGGCGGGTTTGTCCTTCCGGATCCCGCACGTCCGCGAGCTCGCGCCCGAGCAGCCGCAGCGCCGCGCGGAGCTCCCCCTCGAACGCGTCGACGTCGCCCGCCGCGCGCAGCGCCTCGGCCGCCGCCATCCGCAGATCCACCTCGCCCGCGCCGAGGCCACCGGCCGCCCGCATCTCCGCGAGCGCCGCGCGCGCGAGCGCCTCTGCTTCCGCGACCCGCCCGACCCGCGACAGCGCGCGCATCCGCGTCGCGGTGAGCGACAGCCGCCGCAGGCCCATACGATCGACGAGCTCGAGCCCCCGATCCACCTCGGCGAGCGCCCGCGCCGCGTCCCCCTCCGCGAGCGAGATCCGCGCCGCGATCCCCCACGCGATCCCCGCGTCGAACGGCCCGATCCCCGGCTCCGCCACGAGCGCCTCCGCGAGCGCGCGCGCCTCCGCGAGCGCCTCCTTCGTGGTTTGCTCGGCCAGGAACGTCGCGCGGAGGATCCGCACGCCGGTCTTCGTCAGCGCGTCGTCCAGCGCCGCCGCCTGGGCCTCCGCCTCTGCAAATTGCGCCTCGGCCTCGTGGAGCGCCCCGAGCGCCCCGAGCGCCTCGCCGACGCGCGCCATGCAAAGCGCCCGCATGCGCGCGTCGCCCGCCGCCTCGAAGGCGCGTGTCGCGTCCTCGATGATCTCGAGCAGCGCGAGCGGCTCGTTCGTCGTGGTCCGACCGTACTCGTACGCCGCGAGCCGCGCCCAGCCGTGCGCGCTCGGATCCACCGCGCCCGCCCGCTCCAGCGTCTCGCGCATTCGGTGGAGCGCCTTGTGCGACTCGCCCCGATCGAGCCGCATCGCGAGCAGGCAAAGCAGCCGCCCGAGGCACTCCGCGTAGGCCCCTTGCGCCTCCAGATCCGGCGTCAGCGCGAGCAGCTCGTCGAGGTACGCCGGGAACGCCTCCGCGTACACCCCGAGCCCCGTCAGCGTGCAGACGAGCCCGAGCACCCGGCAATGCCACGTCGAGCCCTTCGGCAAGAGCGGCAGCGCCTCGATCCCCATCAAGCACGCCTCGGCCCAGGCCTTGTTCCAGTACAGGATGCAGCACGCCATCCCGCGCACGAGCCCGAGCTCGGCCCCCTCCGCGCCGAGCTCCTCGGCCTTCGCCGCGTGCGCCCGGGTCCCTGCGAGGTCGTTCCGTTCGAATGCCTCGCGCGCCGCGCGCACGTGCAGCACGCGCGCGCGCGCCGGATCGCCCCCGCGTTGCCAGTGCTCGGCGAGCACATCTGCCTCGTGCTCGCCCGCGGCCTCCAGGAACGCCGCGGCCCGCGCGTGCCCGAGCGCGAGCTCCTCCTCCCCGAGCAGCCCATACGCCGCCTCGCGCACGAGCACGTGCCGGAAGGTGTACTCCACGTCCCCCGCGAGCCTGCTCGTTCGTTGCTTCTCCAAGAACTCCGCGCGCACGAGCGCCCCGAGCGCCTGATCCACGAAGGCCCCGTGCCCCTCCCGATCCATCAGCGCGAGCACGCCTCCGCGCCAGAACCGCGTCCCGAAGATGCTCGCCGCGACGAGCGCCCGCCGCGCGTCCGGGCCGAGCCGACCGAGCCTCGCTTGCAGTATCGCGAGCAGCGTCGCCGGCCGCTCCCCCTCCTCGCCCGCGTCTCGCGCCGCGCGCGCGAGCTCCTCCACGAACAGCGGATTGCCTGCGGCGCGCGTGGCGATCCGCTCCACCACGGCGTCGCTCTCCTCCGGGCCGAGCGCCGCGCGCGCGAGCTCCTCCGCGTCGCGACGAACCAGCGGCGACAGCACCATCCGCTCCGCTCGATCGCCCCAGAGCCGCGGGTAGACGTCCTCCACGTCCGGCCGCGCCAGCGCCAGCACGAAGAGCGGCTGGTCTGAAAGCTCCGCGAGCGCGCGTTCCACGAGACGCACGCTCCGCGCGTCGGCGTGGTGCACGTCCTCGAGCGCCAGCACCACCGGACGCGTGGCGCAGGCACCGCGCAGATACTCCAGGAACGTCCGCTCGATCTGCGCCCGCGCGACCCGCCCGTCCACGAAGCCCGTCATCGCTCGCCGCTCGCTCGTCGTCGAGAGCTCCCGCGGCCCGTGCCCGCGCAGCGCGTCCGCGAGCATCGCGTAGGCCGTCGCCCCGTGCGGCTCGCTCCGACCGACGAGGAACAGCACGTCCTCCTCGCGCGCCTCGAGCCTCGCGCGAAGCTCCTGCAAGAGCCGCGACTTGCCCATGCCCGCTGGCGCCACCACCACGACCGCCCGAGGCTGCGGCTCCTCGCGTGCCGCCTCGAACGCCCGCAAAAGCAGGTCGAGCTCGCGCTTGCGCCCCACGAACGGCATGGTTTTTCCGAGCGGCGACCGCGCCTCGTCCCGCGCCGTCCCGCCGCCCGTGAGCAGGATCCGCCCGCCCTCGCGTGTCGTCTCGAAGCGACCTCCGACGAGCCCCGCCGTGACCACGTCGACGATCACCACCCCGCGCGGCGCGTCCTCCTCGCGCAGCGCCTCCACCGCGCGATCCACGGCCTCCCCGACCGGCTGCTCGCCCGACACGAACCCCGGCCCCGTCGCGATCGCGATCGTCGCCTCCGGCAGGGCCGCCTTCGCCGCGAGCGCCGCGCGCGCGGCCGCCGCCGCTTGATCCGTCGCGTCCCCGCCGAACCGCGCGAACGCCGTCACGAACCACCCCTCCGGCCGCGACCCGTGCGAAAATGCCCCGTTTCGCAGCAGGATCCGCGCGAGCTCCTCGCGCGAGGTCCCCGCGGGCGGCGCCAGCACGAGCACGCTCAAGAGCTCCGGCACGTCCCGCGCGACGGACGGGGAAAACGCGCCCCTCCGCGCGCCGATCTCCAGGAGGGCCGGCAGCTCCTCGAGCAGGCTCGACGCGCTCGCCGGACGTCTGTCCGGATCCTTCTGCAAAAGGCTCTGCACGAGCGCCGCGACCGGCGGCGGCACCCCGGGCCGGAGTGGCAAAAGCTCCGGCGGATCCTCGCTCAGGATCTTCGACATCACGAGCACCGGGTCTGGCGCGACGAACGGCGGGCGACCGGCCAGGCACTCGAACAGGATGCAGCCGAGCGAGAACATGTCCGACGCCGGCCCGATCGGCTGCTCGCTGCCCACCTGCTCCGGCGACATGTATTCGGGTGTCCCGATCGATCGCCCCGTCGCCGTGATGCCCGTCGCCGGGCCCATCGATCGTGCGATCCCGAGGTCCACGATCGTCGCCTGATCGATGTCGCCTCCGCGCAGGAGCACGTTCGACGGTTTGAGATCCCGGTGCACGACGCGGCGCGCGTGCAGCGCGGCGAGCCCCTCGGTGATGCGCCGGAGCAAGAGCAGCGCCTCACGTGTCGACAGCGGCCCGCGCGCCAGCCGTTTTGCGAGGTCCTCGCCTTCCAGCCATTGCATCGCCAGGAAATGCCGACCGTCCTCGCTCTGCCCGTGCGCCACGTACGACACGACACGCGGATGGCGGATCTCGGACAGAATTCGCGCTTCCCGGGCGAAGCGCTCGGTATCGAGCGACGTCGCGTCTGCATGCAGGAGCTTCAGCGCGACCTCTTCTCCCGTCTCCTGATCTGCGGCCCGGTAGACCTCGCCCATGCCGCCGCGCCCGGCGAGCGAGCGGACCACGAACCGCCGCGCGACCAGCGTTCCGGCGGGCAGGGTCTTGCTCTTCGGGGCCATGCGCGCCCATTGGTTTCATACCCGGGCGCGCCCGCTGTCAAGCGCTTCGCCGCAGCGCGTCGGCCTTTGACACTTGCGAGTGCGCCGAAGCTTTGAGAAATTCGAGGGCGTGACGTGCCCCAAGCTCATCACCGAGCGCCTCGAGATGGTCCCCATGACCGTGGAGCTCGTCGAGGCCGTGCTCGATGGGCGCCGCGCCGATACCGAGGTGATCCTCGGCGCGAAGATGCCCACGGCGTGGCCGGGCCGCGCGCTCGTCGAGCGAGCGTTTCTCGCGCGGATCGACGCCGTGCGCGCCGATCCCGATCATCGGCTCTGGGGCGATCGCGTGGCCCTGTCGCTCGAGCCTTCTCCGCGCGTGATCGGCAGCGTTGTTTTTCATGGGGGACCGGATCCCGAGGGCCTCGTCGAGGTCGCGTACGGCATCGAGGAGGAATCGCAGCGGCAGGGCTTCGGCTTCGAGGCCGTGAGCGCGTCCGTGGCGTGGGCGCTCTCCGAGCCGCGCGTGCGCGCCGTCCGGGCCTCGACGTTCACCTGGCACCTCGCGTCTCGCCGCATCCTCGAGAAGCTCGGCTTCCGCGTCGTCGCCACCGAGGACGATCTTCTCGGCGAAATGCTCAAGTACGAGGTCGTCCCGAGCGCGTTCCGCAGGTAGGCTCCTGCCGCCCCTGGTTTTCCGGGAGAACCTTCCTGTAAGCTCCCTCAGGGCACCGCGTTCATGCTGGACGACATGGGACATTGCAATCCGAGGCAGAGGGGGCTTTGGGCTTTCCTCGTCGCGCTGGGCACCGTTTTCGCGAGCGCGCCCCTCGCGCGGGCCCAGGAGGCCGCGGTTGCGCCGCCCGACGAGCCGCCGCCGCCCCCGCCGATCGAGGCTGCCACGGAGCCGCCGCTGCCGCCCGTCGAGGTCGCCACGGACATCCCGCCGCCGCCTCCGCCGCCTCCGCCTCCGCCGCCGTACGTGCCGCCGCCGTACGTGCCGCCGCCTTTGCCGCCCAAGCCGAGCCGCTGGTATTTCCTGCACCCCGGCGTCTTCCCCGAGGCCGACCTCTTCGCGGGCATCGCGCAGCTCGGCCTCGTCACGCCCTCGGCGAAGGAGTTTTACGGCGGCGCGCAGGTGGGCCTCTTCGGCGCCGAGGCAGCGCACTTCACGGGCATCGCGCAGGTCGGTCTTTTGCACACCAACGTCGAGCGCGTCTTCCGCGGCGGCGTCGAGCTCACGCTCGGCAGAAACCTCGTGAAGGAGGTCTACGGCGGCGCGCAGATCGCCCTCTACCGCAACGTCGTCACCGACCTTTTCGTGGGCCTCGTGCAGTACGCCCTCGTCCGCAACGACACGCACCGCTTCCTCGGCCTCGCGCAGATCGGCACGCGCAACGGCACCGACGCGTTCATCGGCGGCGTGCAGCTCGGCGCCTACAACGTCATCGGCGCGGGCCTCGACTGGGACGGCGGCGGCTCGCGCGGCGGCGGGTTCGTCGGCGCGCTCCAGATCGGCGCGTTCAACAAGATCGACCACGGCAATTTCGCCGGCATCGCCCAGATCGGCGGCGTCAATACGGTCGAGGACGGCGATTTTCGCGGCGTCGCCCAGATCGGCCTCGTCAACATTGCCGAGGAGCGCTTCTACGGCGCGCTCCAGGTCGGCCTTCTGAACGGCATCGACGAGGAGTTTTACGGCATCGGCCAGCTCGGCGCCGTCAACATCGCCGGCGACGACTTTCATGGCGTCTTCCAGGCCGGCGCCGCGAACCTCCTTTTGGAGCAGAGCTTCCACGGCTTCGGCCAGTTCGGCCTCGGCGCGTACGTCGACGAGGAGTTCCAGGGCGTCTTCCAGACGAGCGCCCTCTTCAACTACGTCGACGATTCCTTCTCCGGCGTCCTGCAGCTCGGCGGCCTCTTCAACTACGTCGACGACGACTTCCGGGGCGTCTTCCAGATCGGCGGCTTCAATGGCGTGCACGAGGAGTTTTACGGCCTCGCGCAGATCGGCGTCGTCAACATGACCGGCGACGATCAAATCGGCGCGCAGCTCGGCATGGTCAACCTCGTGAAGGACCACATCCACGGCCTCCAGGCCGGGGTTTTCGCGAGCGCCGAGGAGGTCACGGGCATGCAGCTCGGCGTCGCCAATTACTCCGATCGCCTGACCGGCGCCACGATGGGCCTCTACAACCGCTCGAAGCACGTCCGCGGCGTCCAGATCGGCCTCATCAACCAGACCGAGCGCCTCCGCGGCCTCCAGCTTGGCCTCGTCAACCTCTCCAAGCAGGGCGGGCTCCCCTTCTTCCCCGTGATGAACATCGGCCTCTGACCCCGTCCGGGGTGAGGACCAAAGGCCTCACCCGGCGCGGTGTCGAGGCATCGCTCTAGGGGTCCGCACGACCCGCGCGAGCAGCTTCCTCGGTCATTTCGGGCGTCCGTCGCATGGCACGCGGCTTGCTGTCGCGCCACGAATTCGCGGACGAACGTCTGATCTTCCATACTCCGGGGAATCATGTCTCGACGAACGCTCCCTGCGGCCTCGATGCTGGCTGCCCTCCTCACCACGACCGCGGCTTCCCACGCGCAGAATGCTGCCACCAAGCAATACGTGGACGTCGCGATCGCCGAGCCGCCCAAGCAAGGCGGGCTCGAGATCACCATGAAGAATGGCGCCACGTTCTCGCTCGTGGACACCCGCGACGTGGTCGGCGTCACGCCGAATGGCTCCACGCTCACCGTCGGCCTCAAATTCGACGGCGTCGCCACGTACCGCAGGGGCGGCCACGAATGGCGCACCGTGCTCGGCATCAACGAGGCGCTCACGAAGACGCCGGCCCTCGAAGAGCCCGTCAAGAGCGCCGACGCGTTCACCGTCGAGAGCACCTACCTCTATTTCGTGCGCCCCTGGTTCGGCCCCTTCGCGCGTATCACCCTCGGCACCCCGCTCTTCCGCGGCTTCGACGTCCGCCCCGCCGATACCACGTACTCCATCGCCCGCGTCGACGGCACCAGCGATACCGTCGTCTCGCGCCGCATCACGCTCACCGAGCCTTTCCGCCCCCTCACGCTGAAAGAGACCATCGGCCCGTTCGCGCGTCCCGTCTCCGGTGATCGATTCAACCTGGAGACCCGCGTCGGTCTCGGCGGATTGCAGACCTTCGCCGACAACCAGCTCATCCTGAAGGACGACGCCGCCACGACCGATCGGGTCGAGGTGCAGGAGCTCCGCACCGTCCTCCAGCTCGGCGTCGAGGGCTCGCTCGAGATGTGGGGCTCGTTCAACGACAAGAAAATCAGCTACAAGGTCGGCGTCGGCGCGCTGATCCCGGCCTGGAACAACGACGTGCCTGCAGCCGGGGAAACGAAGAAGAGCCCCCTCCAGCTCACGAACCTGGACATCGGCGCGGCCATTTCCTTCAAAGTCGTCGAATGGGCGACGCTCGATTACGAGCTCAAGCTCGTCCGCCAGCCCCAGCTCACCGAGCAATGGCAGATACGTAACGGAATGATGCTCACGCTCGGCCTCGGATACTCCAGAAAACCCCCGGCGCCGCCTGCGCCGCCCGCAAAACCCGCGCCCGCCGCGCCCGCCGCGCCCGCCGCGCCTGCGGCCCCCGCGCCCGCGCCCGCGCAGGTCACGAAATAGTCATCATCGTTCGTGGCGGATGCCCGGCCTGAACGGCCGGGCACGTCGCGTGCAAACCCCCGCCCGTCCGGCTACTTCTGCGAAGGGACGGCGCATGAACGACGGGGGAAATCGATTGAAATCCATCAAATACATCGTGCTCATCGCGGCGCTCCTCGCGCCGGGTTGTGCACCCGACGAGCCCTCCACCGGGTCTGCGGGAAATTCGCTTCTCGACCCGCCCGCGGAGGGCTCGGGCCTCCAATATCGCATGACCTCCACCATTGCCCCGGGGTCCGAATCCTATGGTTGCCGCCTCTTCCAGGTGCCGCCGGAGGGGCTCGTGATCCGCGGGCAGGACGTCGCGTTCGGCCCGGGCGGACATCACGTCCTGCTTTACCGGACCCCTTATCGGGCGATTCCGTCCCACGACGAGCAGGGGATCACCCTCGACGCCCTCACGGAGCACGACTGCTCCCAGGGCGCAACCGCGCGCTGGAAGGTCGACGCCGTGCTCGGCGGATCCGAGAGCTTCGGCAGCGTGGGCCTGCTCCATCGATTGCCCGACGGCGTCGGCGTCGTCCTCGAGCCGAATGCGGTGCTCGTGATGAGCACCCATTACCTCAACACCACGACGGCTCCGCTCGCGGTCGACGCTCGCATCAACGTCTACACCATGCCGCGCGAGGAGCTCCGCATCGAGGCCGGGCTCCTCTACATGGACAACCACGCCCTCCGCGTCCCGCCCTTCGGAAAGGCCTCGGCGCGCATGCGTTGCCCCGTGCCCGAGGACGTGCACGTCGTGAGCTTGCAATCGCACATGCACGCGCGCGGCGTCTCCTTCGAGGCCACGCTCCTCCCGCGCTCGGGGACGCCCACGTCCATCTATTCGACGACCTCCTGGCAAGAGCCGCCCGTACGCGAGCTCGATCCGCCCCTCTTGTTCCCTCGGGGGAGCACCATCGAGGTCCGCTGCGATTACCAGAGCACCGAGGCGCGACCCATCACGTATGGCCTCTCCTCGTCCGACGAGATGTGCCAGCTCATCGGCCCGTATTTTCCGAAAAACGCGCGCTTCGAGCGTTGCGAGGACGAGCGCGGCGCGTCCGCGGCGACGTGGGTGGGCAGCGGGAAGGCCAGCGGGGCGGAGACCGTCGCTTGCCTCGGGGAGGCGATGACGCGCGAGAAGGGGTTCGGCTACGCGTATTACGATTGCGTACACGCCGCCTGCTCCACCATCGCGTCCGAGGTTTCGGCGGTCGTGCATTGCCACGCGGCGAAGCGCGCCACGGACTGCGCGAATCGGTGCCAGGGGGGCGACGCAGGCGATTGCGTGTCCTGCCTCGCGCAGGCCTGCGCCGCGGAGGAGCAGGCCGCGCGGAATGCGACGTCTCCTTGAAGGGGCGTCGGGTCAGCCGTTCGCCGCGACCGGCGCGCCGACCTTCGTGACCTCGGGCTTCATCCGACCCCGTCGATAGGCTCCCACCGCGACCACGATTCCGCCGATCACGTTCATTGCCAGCGCGAGACAGACGTTGTGCAGCGACTCGGCCGTCCCCATCGCGACGACGCGGACGAATTGATCGAGGTCGAACGCGCGCGCCGCCGGGTCGACGACCTCGCTTGCGGCGTAGCTCAGCGTCGTGATGATCCCCGTGAAGAAGCCGAGGAAACCCGCGGTCAGGGTGAGGATTGCGAGCACGGCGGGCAGGAGGAGCCGCCCTTTGCCGGGATTTCGGGCGTAACCGATGGCCGCGCCGAAGAGAATGATGCCGAAGAAGAGCGTCGGGTACATGCCGAAGCCGCCGAGCCTGAATGCCTCTCCCATGGGAAACCTCCGTTTGTCAGGGTCGTTCGTGGGTCGTGTCGCCCCGCCGCGCATCTCACCGGAAGTCGGTCCTCGCCGGCGCGAGATCCAGCGGAGCGGGCAGACGGACCCCGGGCGCGCGAGGAAGTTCCCGAAGCCCGGCAAAATCTCTAGCGCTTCTTCACCCGTCCGACCGCCCCGTCGTAGTGGCCTTCCCTCCGGACGTAATACACGAAGTAGAGCCACTCCTCTCCGTCCGCCGTCCGCGCCAGGCTCGGCTCGCCGATGCTCACGATGTCGCCCGGCCCGTCGGGCGGCGCGTCGAGCCCGATCTCGACGACCGGATCGCCGAACGACGAGGGCAGCGCCGGATCGCCGCCGGAGTACGCGCTCGTCGAGATGTCGCGGAAGCCCCGCGAGAAATAGAGCTTCGACGCGGCCTCGTCCACGAACGGCTGGAACTCGTCGACGTCGGGCTTGCTGATCGCGGCCACGGTCGTCTCGGAGAATGTCGCGCCCGGCAGCGCGCCCGAGGGTTTGGCGACGAAGAGGTCCTTCTGCACCGGCCCCTCGGTGTCGAACCAGACGTAGCCGTGACCGAACGCGGGATTCGAATGGAATTGCTCGAGCGGCACGAGCGGGAGCTGCGTCACGGGGAAGGGGTCGGCGATGAGGAAATTGTTCACGAACGAATATTTTCCGAGGCTCACGGGCGCGCCGAGCGTGATGTCGGCGTGATACAGATCGGGCGCCGTGTCCGGCCCGTGCAGCGGGTCGAACGCGAAGAGCACGGACGCCGCGCCGTCCTTCGGCGCGCCGAGGTACGTGAAGCCGAACGGCGAATACGTGAAGCCGTTCATGTCGATCGCGATCACGAACGGCTCGGCGAACGAGCCGTCCGCTTGCTTGCGGAACCCGTACGCCGCAACGGGCGGCAATGCGAAGAGCGCCTCCGTCACGCCGAGCTGGGGAATCGTGTGGTCGATCTCCGTGGGCGACAGGATCCGCGCCGCGCCGGGCATGTCGGGCCGCTCGGGGCCCGCAAACGGGCCGTACGTCGCATTGCATGCGGGCGACGCCGGGCTCGCGGCTTCGCCCGTGCAGCCGGGCAGATCCTTGCCTGCAATGCAGCAGAGCAGGTCGACCGGCGAATACGAGCTCACGATGAGCCATTCACCGTCCGGGCTCACCTCGGCCGAGTCCTCCGTGCCTGTGGTATTGACCAGCCCGGGCACGCGCTCCGGCTGCCCCCACGCCGCGCCCACGACGGGTAACACCACGGCCGTCGCATCGGCTGAAAGCTCCGCGACCTTCGCCCGCACCAGCACCTCGCCGGCGTCCCCCGCGGCGAGCGTGGGCTCGACCGTGGCCCGATACGCGCCCGCCGCGGGCTCCTCGACCGCCCCGACCGTTCCACCCTCGGCCGTGATTTCCACCACGAGCCCGGAAACGGGCTTTCCCTCACTCGACGTGACGCGCGCCGTGACCTCGATCGGATACGGCGCGGACCCATCCTGCCGCGCGAGCTCGAGGACGATCGCCGCGGGCGCGGACGCCCCGGGTTTCGAGGGATCGCTGTCCGAACCGCAGGCAACAAGGGCGAAGGGGACGAGGAGCGCAAGGGATCGGTATCGCATCGAGCCATTCTAGACGAGCTCGGCTCGCTTTGTCTTCGCCCCGGACGGCGGCCGCGCGCGGGCGAACGAAGGGCGTTCCCAGGGCCGCGCCTCGGTGTAGAGTGCGCGCCATGAGGTTCGTCCGACTCGATGGTTTCCTCCGCTCGGCCCGCGCCCTCGCAGCGGGCCTCTCCGTGTTCGCCCTCGCGGCTTGCGGCGGCGCGCCTTCGCCCGAGGCCGAGAGCCCCGCGCCGGCGAACACCACGCCTGCGACAAGCCAGACCACGTCGCCCGCCGAGGGCATGCTCGGCACGCTCTCCGAGGAGAGCTTCAAGGCGCTGCACCAGCTCAAGGCCGAAAAGGCCCCGGCGCCGCGCGGCGAGCGTGTCACGATCGACGGCACGAGCGCCTACCTCAGCCTCCCCAAAGGAAAAACCGCGCCCTTGCCGGGCCTCGTCGTGATCCACGAATGGTGGGGCCTGAACGAGCACATCCAGCACTGGACCGATCGGCTCGCCGAGGACGGGTATGCCGCGATCGCCGTGGATCTTTATGGCGGCAAGACCGCGCAGAACCCCGACGACGCGATGGCCATGATGAAGGCCGTCGACAACAAGAAGGCGATGGCCACGCTCGTGGCGGCGCACGATTTCCTGGAGAAAGATCCGCGCATCCAGGCGAAACGCACGGGCGTGATCGGCTGGTGCTTCGGCGGCGCCTGGTCCTTGCAATTCGCCATGCACGAGCCCGACCTCGACGCGTCCGTGATCTATTACGGCCACCTCGTCACGGACCCCGCGGAGCTCAAGCCGATCAAGGCCGAGATCCTCGGCATTTTCGGGAACAAGGATCAGGCGATCCCGCCCGAGACCGTGAACGCGTTCGACGCGGCCCTCACCAAGGCCGGCATCACGCACACCATTCATCGTTACGACGCGCCCCACGGCTTCGCGAACCCCTCGGGGAAGGGGTATGACGAGAAGAGCGCGGCGGACGCCTGGGACAAGGTGCGCGTGTTCTTGCGGAGGAAGCTCGTGGAGTGAGGCGCGCGGCTCAGGGCGTGCGGCTGCGATAAAGGCCGTACGCCCCGAGCGCGAATGTCGTTTCCCCGTCCGGGAGCCGCGCGACCATTCGGAGCGGATCGCCGCCGGGCGTCTCCCGCGGCGACCACGATGTCCCGCCATCCTGCGTCATCACGAGTGAACGCACGCCGCCCTGCTTTTCGAGCACGACGCTCGCGCGCGCCTCCGTCGCGGCCGCGACCTGCACGATTGCGGCCGGCGAAACCCCGAGCGCCTGCGTGACCCAGGTCGCGCCCCCGTCCTCGGTGCGAAGCAGGAGCGGCTCGCCCGTGCTCGTCACGCCGCCGGCCCACCCCACGGAAGTGCCCGGCGCGAACGCCAAGGAGACGAGTTTTTCCTCGTCGGGCATTCCGCCGCGACGAACCACGAACGTCTCCCCGGCGTCGTCGCTCGTCAAAATGAGCCCATTCTCGCCGACCGCGACGAGCCGCCCCGAATCGAGCCGCCCGAGGTCGCGGACGTACGTCCCGTCCGGGAGGGAAAGCTCGTCGAACGTGGCGCCGCCGTCCTTCGATCGGTAAAGCGGCCGTGCATTCACGGCGCCACGCGCGGTCGCGACGAACCCGAGCCCGCCCGGCCCAATCCGCGCGGCCGCGAGCGGCTGCCCTTGCGCGGGAAAACCGTCGTGGAGGAAAGTCCGGCCGCCGTCCTCGCTGCGCAGGAAGGTTTGCTGCACGTATTCGCTCGGGAACGCGAGCCAGAGCCGATTTTCGTGCGCCGAGAGGGAAGGCGGGCGGGTCGAATCGTCCGTGAACGCCGGCAGGTCCGTCCCCTCGTCGAAATGGAACGCATCGTCCGTGCGATACAGCCGGAACTTGAACACGGCGGTCGTGTTCTGCATCGCGATCACGTATCCGCGCTCTTTCGTCGGGAAAAAGACGGCCTTGTTTTCATCGAGGCCGCCTGGCCAGTCGGCGGAGATCGCGTTTCGCTCGATCGGCTCCGAG
This sequence comes from Polyangium sp. y55x31, assembly GCF_029946505.1. Classification (GTDB taxonomy): domain Bacteria; phylum Myxococcota_A; class Polyangia; order Polyangiales; family Polyangiaceae; genus Polyangium. Next base: position 143,950 of record NZ_JARZHG010000025.1, on the reverse strand, counting down.
CTCCGCGCGCCGTCGGTCGATCGGCGCAGCCGGTGCGTGAGCAGGAGCCCGTGATTCGCGGTCCCGAAGCTCACGCGGTTCGCGCCGCGCCACGAGCTCTCGAATTCGGCGCCCCACGTGCCACGCGTGAAGGTTTGTCCTTCGTCGCGCGAGGTCCAGACCTCGAACGTGGTCGGCATGTCGACGGTGTCGCAATACGACATCACGTGGAGCGCGCTGGAATCGCCGGCGATCTGGGGCCCGCGCGCGCACTCGGGGGCGAGCGATCCGCGCCGCTGGAACGTGTTCCCCCGCGTGGTCGAGCAATGCAGCAAAAGGCCGCTCGAGGACGGATCCTCGTCGCCCACCAGGCAGGCGAGGAGCTCGCGGGGGGAGACCCAGAGCGAATCCACGGTCCCGGGGTTTCCCCCGGGGATCTGCGTGTCCCCGTAAAATGCATGGAGATCCGGCTCCTGCGTGGCGCGGATTCGTATCGTCGCGCCGCCCTCGGTCGCGGTCACGAGATACCCCGGGCCCGCCGCGACGGCCGTGCGTCCGCCGAAGGGCACCTGCACGAACGCCGCGTCGCCGGGCCTGCCGTGATAAAGGCCCTGCGCGGATCCGCAGACCACGCGACCAAAAAAAAGCACGCACCGCGAGAGCTCCTCGGGCGCCTCGGGCGAAGCCACGAACGTCCTGCCTTCGTCGAGAGAAACCCAGGCGCGCCGCGCCGCCGTCGCCACGATCGCCTGCTCGTCTGCCCACACGAAGGCGAGATCCTCGTTCGTCCCGACATCGACACGCTCGAAGCTCTCAGCGCCGTCGTTCGTGTGCAATACGAGCCCGCCGCGGCCGACGATCCACGCGACGTTGCCGTCCACGTCCACGACGTCGCGCATACGCAGCGCGCTGGCGGGCAAAGGCGCAATCTCCGCCCAGAGAGGCTCTTCGCACGTATCGCCACGCCGCACGAGCCCCGGGGCGCAGAGCGCGCGCCTCGGGCCGATCGACATGCCGTCCTCGTATTCCCGGGCCGCCGGGAGGCAGGACGAGAGCGAGACCGTCGAAAGGACGATCCCGATAAACGCGCATTTTCCTGCAAGCATCGGAGCGTCTCCTCGGCCCGCGGACAGCAAGGTGCATGCCCTTGCCTTGCGCTTCGAGCCCGGCGATGATGCGGGCCATGAAGATCATGCTCAAGCTCGAAAACCTGAAGACCGGCGAGACGTCTTTCCAGGAGTTTCCGGACGAGGAGGCGACGGTGGCGTGGCTCCGCGAGCGCCCGCGCTTCACCGATGTGCTCGGCGTGGTCTTCGAAGGCCTCTCGCGCGAACAGAACGACCGCCTGAAGGCCGCGATGCGCCCGCTCGATGCGGAGGAGCAGGCGGCCGAGAAGGCCCTCACCGAGGCGCGTGAGAAGGCCGCCGAGGCGCAGGCGCTCGCGCGCGAGAAGGAGAACGAGGCGGCACGCGCGGCGCATCGGGAGGCGCAGAAGAACCTCGATCCGAACCGCCCGATGGAGGTTCGTTTCCGCTACGACACGGGCCTTCAGCTCGCCGATCCGGACGATCCGCGCGGCATCTCGGACGAGGTGCGCGCGGCGTGCACGGCGTGGATCGAGGAGCGCAACGAGTGGGTCGCCTCGCGTGGTCAAATCGTGGGCGAGGCCAAGATCACGGTGCTGCCCGGCGCGCTCCCGAAGCCCGGCGCCGACCGCGTGCAGCATGGCTCGTTCGTCCCGGTGACCGGCCCGAAGAAAGCCTGACGCGGGGCGGTTTGTCCGAGTCAATCATTCGCTGACGTCGAGCCGTCCTCGTGGCCCCGCCCGGTGGCCGCGAGGCTCCGCGCTTCGGCGTCCTCGGCGCGCACGAGCTCGAAGTCGATCCGGCCGATCCGGATTCGCGCGCCTGGCAGGATCTCCCGCGCCCTGACGAGCTCTTCGTTCACGAACGTGCCCGAGGTGCTCGCGACGTCCTCGATCGTGACGCGCCCTTCCTCCACGGTGATCCGCGCGTGCCGCCGCGACACGGTATCCGACCGGAGGCGGATATCGGCGCCTTCCGTGCGTCCGAAGACCTGGGCGCCCTCGCGGAGCGGGATGATGCGCCCGATCTCCTCGGGCAGCCCGTCGAGGATGACGAGCGCAAACGACGTGGCCATGCGTCGAGGTTACCACGTGCATCAATGACCATGGTCCCTTCCGCGCTTGACGGCGGATCGACCGTCGCTTACGACCGCGGATCCGTTACGTTGTTGTAAGACATGCGCAGCACGAGCAAGGCCCAGGCGGGCGAGGGATGGCAGAGGGCGCACAGCGCCGAGCAAAAGGAGCAGCGCCGCGAGGCGATCCTCGGGGCCGCCGCGGAGCTCTTCCGGGAGCGCTCGATCGACGACATCTCGATCGGCGAGGTCGCCGAGCGCGCCGGGCTCGCGAAGGGCAGCGTCTATCGATATTTCGCCACGAAGGAAGAAGTCTTCCAGGCGCTCTTCCTCCAGGGGCTCGGCGCATGGTTCGACGAGATCATGCCCCTGCTCCGGGGCCTCCCCCGCGATACCTCGCCGGACGACGTGGCCGCGCTCGTCGTGCGCACGCTCGCGCCGCGCGAGCCGATGTTGCGGCTCCTGGCGAGCAATTCTTGCGACATCGAGCAAAACCTCTCCTTCGAGGCGGCGCGTGACTCCAAGCGGTGGATGCTCGACCATATCGTCATCGCGGGCGCGGCGTTCGAGGCGGCGCTCCCGGGCTTGCCGGAGGGCGGTGGGTTGCGGGCGATCCTGCGGCTCGGCGCGCTCGTCTCGGGCCTCTGGCCGATGGGGCACCCGGTCGGGGCCATGAAAAAGGTGCTCGCCGCGCCGAAGATGGCTCCGCTGCGCGTCGATTTTTATGGCGAGCTCGAATCCTCGTTCGCTGCGCTCCTCGCCGGCATGTGCCGCGCGTCGTGAGCCTCGGACGACGGGGACACATCGGACAGCGGCCCTCGTAGCCGCACGAGCGTGACGCGAGGCCCGTCGCCGTCCTTCCTGGAGGACTGTATTCATCGGGCGACGCCGGATTCGACAATCAGGGTTCGGCCGGCTCGAAGGGAAATCCGTCTTCTGACAACATCTATCGTTGCCTTCACCCAGGAATTCACGCGGTCGCGGCAAACGCTGGAATTCGGGGGCCGACTCCGCCCTCGCGCCCTTCGTGTTTGCTCTGCACGCGTGCCGGAGATCGAAGGAGGTCGCCGCCGCGGTCGCCGCGGAGGGCGCGCGGGCGCTCGACGCTACGTCCGGCCTGCTGGCCGTCCTCGTGGCCGACGAGCTTTCCGTCCCCGGCACGAACGATCCGGCGCCGCGTGGGCTCGCCGTCGCGCTCTCCACGCCGGGGCCGACGCGGGTGCGCATTGCGGGGTGTGACGGGTGGGCCGTCCGGCTCGCCGTCGGAGACAGAGTGCTCGGCGTCGTCGCTTTCCAGGGTTTGCGCCGGGAAGCCACCACGAAAACACGTTTGTCCCGGCTGGCCATGCATTGCGCCCCGGCGCTCGCGCGGGTCCTCGCGGAGGAGGCAGAGCTCTCGGCGCTGCGGCTCAGCCGGGAGCTGCTCCGCGCGGTCACGGAGGGGACGCACGATTGTGTCTTCGTGAAAGATCTGAACCTCCGGTACGTGATGATCAACTCGGCGGGGGCGCGGGTCTTCGGCCTCGTGCCCGAGGACGTCGTGGGCAAGGACGACAAGGCGCTCTTTTCGCAGGACGACGCCGTGGAGATCGCCCGGCGCGACCGGGAGACCATCGATACGCGGCGCACGACGATCTACGAATGCTCGTCGACCACCTGCCATGGCTCGACGCGGTACTGGCAATCGACGAAGGGGCCCTGGTACGACGAGGAGGGCCGGGTCATCGGCATCGTGGGTATCTCGCGGGACATCACCGCGCGGCGAAGGTCCGAGGAAGCGCAGCGGCTCCTCGCCGAGGTGAGCGGCATTCTCGGCTCGTCGCTGGAGTACGAGAGCACGTTCGCGGCCATGGCGAGGCTGCTCGTGCCGTCGTTCGTCGAGGGGTGCACGATTCACGTGGAGGAGGCCGGCGCGCGATATTGCCTCGCGGCGCTCGGGCGCGGGGCCGCGTTCGCGGAGGACCTGCTCGACCTCGTCTCGCCCGGGCGCGCGCTCGGCTTCGGCGATCTCGACCTGCCCACGCGCCGCGAGCTCGAAGGCCGCGGCGTTCATTCGCTCCTCGTCGTGCCCCTCGTGATTCAGGGGCATGCGCTCGGCCACCTGACGCTGCTCGGCGGCGCGCCCGGGCGATTCGTGGCGGAATCGGAGCGCGCCCTCGCCGAGGAGCTCGCGCGGCGGGCGGGCATGGCGCTCGACCGCGCCAGGCTTTATCGGGCGGTGCAGGAGGCGAGCCGGCTGAAGGACGAATTCTTGGCCGTCATCTCGCACGAGCTCCGCACGCCGCTCACGGCGATCCTCGGCTGGACCGGCATTCTGCGGCGCGACTCGGTGCCGGAGGCGAGCCGCGGCAAGGCCCTCGAGACCATCGAGCGCAATGCGCAGACGCAGGCGCGCCTCATCGAGGACCTGATGGACACGACGAGCATGATCGCGGGCACGCTCCAGCTCGACTTCATGAACCTCGACCTCTTGCAGCCGCTCACGCAGGCCGTCCGGGCGATGCGAAACGTCGCGGAGGCGAAGGGGATTCGCCTCGAAACCGCCCTCGAGACGAGCGGCCCGCTCCCCGTCCTCGGCGACGATCTCAGGCTTCGTCAGGTCATCGAGAACCTGCTCGGCAATGCGCTCAAATTCACGCCGCCGGGCGGGTCGGTGGAAATTGGCTGCCGCCGCGGCGACAAGGTGATCTTCTGGGTGAAGGACGACGGCGTGGGGATTTCGCCCACCACCTTGCCGCACGTCTTCGAACGGTTCCGGCAAGGCGACAGCTCGTCGACCCGCAGCCATGGCGGGCTCGGCCTCGGGCTCTCGATCGTGCGTTATCTCGTGGAGGCGCATGGCGGCGCCGTGGTCGCGGAGAGCCCGGGGAAGGGGCTCGGCGCGACGTTCACGGTCGAGCTGCCCTTGCGCGTCGAAAAGGCCCCGGAGGTCACCGTCGTGGAGGCGTCGCCCGCGCCGCGGCTCGACGACGTGCAATTGCTGGTCATGGACGGCACGCCAAATTCACGCGAGCTCGCCACGGGCATCTTCAAGAGCATCCATCCCGACGTGACCGGGGTTCACAAGGTCTTGATCCCGAAGCACTCTCGCTCCCGGCAGGACACGGGTCGTTCCTGAGCGGTTAGTGCGTGCTCAAAAAGCTCCTCGCCACGCGGACGAATTGCTCTCGCTCCTCGAAGGCCGCGCCGTGACCGGCGCCCGGTACGACCCAGAGGCGTGCGTCGGGGATCGCTCGGTACATTTCGAGGGCAAGCTCGACTGGATAAAGATGATCACGGTCGCCGTAGACGATCAGCGTCCGCGCCGTGATCGTCGCGAGGTACGGCGGCGTAAAGTTCATGTCGTCGTGACGATCGGCGAACGCGCGGCCCTGCTCCCAGAGCGCCACGATTTGCTCGTCGCCGCGCGCGTGCCGCTCGCGCATCTCGCGCCATTCTTCCTCGGACCTGCTTTCCACGGTGAGCTGCCGCATGGCGGCGCGCGCCTGCTCCGGAAAGTACGGCGTCGCCGCGGCGATCACCATCGCCTCGACGCGGCGCGGCTGCTGCGTCGCCATGTGCAAAAGCACGCAGGCGCCCCCGCTGAGGCCAATCGCGCGGAATCGATCGATGCCGAGCTCGTCGAGAAGCGCGTACATGTCGCGGGCGACCTCCCGGAACACGAACGTGCCGCGGGGGTTTCCCGAAAGGCCGTGGCCCGGTAGATCGGGGACGATGGCGCGGAACCCCTCGTGGAGGGTTTCGCCGAGATGACGAAAATCGCGGCCGCAGCCGAGGAAGCCGTGCAGGAGGACGAGCGGCTCGCCCTCGCCGTGGATGTCCACGTGCATCTCGATGCTGCCGCCAAGGTGCGTTTTGCGGATGAGTGCGCTCATGTTCGAAGACCTCTCCTTCCGGCGAGGTTGCATAGGGCATGCCGAAAACGCTTGCTAGCTATCGATTTTTCGTATAAAAGCGTCGTCGGTCGGACGGGAGATCGCGATCGGCATCGCCCGATATGTAATCGGAATCACGGTCGTCATGGGCGAGTCGATTTCGCTCCCGGATCCAGGCCGTGACGAAGGGCAAACTCGAAAACGGCGTGGTGACGTTCGAGGTGCACGAGGTCGTCTGACCGGCGCCGTCACTCGCTCTTTTCGTCCCCCTTCAGGTAAGCCTGAAAGGCCGCGACGTCGTAAAGACCGAGGTCCGCGATGGCCTCGCCGTATTTGCGGATGAGGTCGTCGAACGAGGCGTTTTCGTCGTCCTCGAGGTCGTCCCGGATCTGCATGCCGACCCAATCGACCCATTCGATCTGGATGGGCGCGAATTCGCGGAAGTAGGCCGTCTTCTCCTCGGCACCGCGACCTTCGGCCCATTGCCACCACGCCATCAGGTAACTCTCGCCGGCGCCCATCCGCCAGTGAATGGAGTATCGCGGGATCTCCGGATACCGGAGCCACGGCGGCAGCGGCGTGGTGCGCCCCTGTTCGCGGAGCTCCCGCGCCAGCGATTCCCCGAGGACCGCCTCCCAACCCACCGGCTCGTCGTCTTGCTCCGCCACCGAAGTCCTCCGCGCGGCACTCCAGAGCGCCGCCGCGCCGGCAGTGTCCGTGACGCGCCGCGTGGGCGTCAAGTCGCTTGACAGCCCCGCGTTCCAGGCTCATCCTGCCCGATGAACCGCCGTTCATCGAACTGAACAACGCTTCATCCGAGGGCCCATGGTGACGGACAAGCGGGATCCCATCCACGCGCAGCTCGTCGATGCGCGGCGCAACCAGATCCTCGACGCGGCGACGGAGGTGTTCGCGGAGAAAGGTTTTCACCACGCGACCATCAAGGACATCGCGCGGCACGCGGGGATCGCGGACGGCACCATCTACATCTATTTCAAGAACAAGCCGGACCTGCTGCTCGGGATCCTCAATCGGGTGAACGAGAGCGAGCGGCGGGGGAGCGACCTGGCGAAGAGCCTGGAAGGGGAGATCGACGTCCGGCAATTCATGAAGGTCTACGTGCGCCACCGCCTCTCGGTGATGGACGACAACCTGCGCGGGTTCCAGGCCGTTCTTCCGGACATCCTCGCGAACACGGAGCTGCGCGAGCGTTTCTTGCGCGAGGTGATCGAGCCGAGTTTCCAGGTGGCCGAGCCGATTTTCGAGCAGTGGGTCGCGGCGGGGGCGGTCCGGCCGATGAACGCGGCGCTGGCGTTGCGCTTGGTATCGAGCACGTTCTTCGGGATGCTGGTCCTGCGCATGATGGGGGATGCCACGCTCGAAAATGCATGGGCGGATCTGCCTGAGGTCGTGACGAATTTCCTCTTCGACGGTCTCGAAAAAAAGGAGCCAAGCCGATGAACACCATCTCCGTCTCGCACCCCGTCCCGCGCCCCGGCGGCCGGCTCGTGGACATCACGCAGCCCGCGTTCAAGGCCCACCCTTTCCCGTTTTATGCGGAGCTGCGCAAAACGGCGCCGGTGTACCGGGCCCGGATGGGTCGGCTGGAAGGCGTTCTGATCACGCGTTACGACGACGTGCTCGCGGGGCTCAAGGACCCGCGGCTGGCGAAGGACATCGATAGCGTGCAAAACGCGGCCGAGCTGTCGAAGCGGCCGTGGATGCCCGCCTTCCTGCGAGCCTTGCAGAATAACATGCTCGACCAGGACGACCCGAACCACGCCCGGCTGCGAGCGCTCGTGCACCGCGCGTTCACCCCCGCGCGTATCGAGCGCGTGCGGACGCGCGTCGAGGCGATCGCCGGCGAGCTCCTCCACGCGGCGAAGGCCCGCGGCGAGTTCGAGCTCGTCCGCGATTTCGCGTTGCCCTTGCCGCTGACCGTGATCGGGGAGCTTCTCGGCGTGTCCGCGCGGGATCGCGTGCTCTTCCAGCGATTGTCGCGCAATGCCCTCGTCCCGCCCACCACGCTCAACGTGCTGCGCATGATCCCGGCCATGTGGGCGCTGGTTCGTTTCGTGCGGCATCTGCTCGAAGAGCGCCGCCGGCATCCGCAGGACGACCTCTTGACCGCGCTGGCCCAGGCCGAGGAGGCCGGCGATCGCCTGAGCGAGGACGAGCAGGTCGCGATGGTCCTCTTGCTGCTGCTCGCCGGCCACGAGACCACGGTGAACCTGATCTCGTCCGGCACGCTCGTATTGCTCACGCACCCCGAACAACGCGAATGGCTGCGCGCCCGGCCCGAGGGGATCAAGACCGCGGTGGAGGAGCTTTTGCGTTTCACGAACCCGGTGGAGACCGCGACCGAGCGTTATGCCAAGGAGGAATTCACGCTGCACGGCACGCGCATCCGGCGCGGGGAGCTGGTGCTTTGCGTGATCGCGTCGGCGAACCGCGACGAATCGCACTTCACGCGGCCGGAGGAGCTCGATCTCGCGCGCGAGCCGAACCGGCACCTGGCCTTCGGGCACGGCATTCATTTTTGCCTGGGTGCGCCGCTGGCCCGCATGGAGGGCCAGATCGCGATCAACATGCTCCTCGCGCAGCTTCCCCACCTGCGCCTCGCGGTGCCGGCCGAAAAGCTGCGCTGGCGGGCGACGCCGGTGGTGCGGGGGCTCGAGGCGCTGCCGCTCGTGGTTCGATGAGCGCGTCCGGTTGGTAAAACCCTGCCTGTCTGGAAAGGCACGCAGGCCGTTCTGTCCGAGCAAGCGGCCGCGCACGGGTTTCTCAGCGTGCCTGCGTGGTCCCTCCTTTGCAATCGCGGGGTCGGCTGCCGTCGTGGGCAGCCGGAGAAAGTCCAGGATGGAGGGAATGCCCATGCGTTCATTCACGGTCGCGCGTGCCGCGGTGCTGCCTCTCTTCGGCCTCCTCGTGGCCGCTTGCTCGGTCGGAGACGATGAGGATCTCGCGCTGGGGCGAGAGAACGCATCGGGCGTCGAGAAGGGCGGAGATGCCCAGATTCCCGCGCCCGATAAGGGGAAGGGAATCTCGCTGGAGGGCGACGTCGAGTTCATACCGGTCGAGAACGGCGCCGGCCACGCATCGATCGAGGGCAAGGAGATCGAGCAGCCGCTGCCGGAGGATCTCGGCAAGGGCGAGGTGACGAAGGAGCACCCTTCGATTGGCAAGCTCCCCCCGAAGGGTGATTTCGGTTCGATGGGGGATCTCCCCTCGAAGGGCAATCTCCCCTCGAAGGGCATTCACATGGTGAACAGCGCTTGCCCGAAGGCCCGGGTGGGCGAGATCGTCGGGGCTTGCGTGCAGGCGCTCACGTACGCGAAGAACCCGGAGACGGGCGAGTGCTGCGTCTATGCCACGCCGTGCGACGTGCCGAAGAGCTGGGACGCGTCGTTCTCGGCGGAGGCCGTTTGCCGGTAACGCCGCCGCGACGTCGCGATTGACGAGCACAGCTCTCCTCGGCTTAGATGCACGGCCATGGAGCCGAAAATCGTGGACGAGGGAGGGGTGACGGTCGTGGAAGGCCAGCCGGATCAGGCGTTCCTGACGAGCGCGCGGGACGTCGATCGCGTGATCGAGGCCTGCTTCGGGAGCTCGGCAGGATGCGTCCTCCTTTACGGGGCGAACCTGCCGGCGGCCTTCTTCGACCTGAGCTCGCGCGTGGCCGGCGACATCCTGCAAAAATTGAGAAACTACCGCATTCGGCTCGCCGTGGTATGCCCGCCGGGGAGCGTCGACCCGAGCAGCCGGTTCGGCGAGATGGTCGCCGAGGAGAACCGCGGGGAGCACTTCGGGCTGTTCGAGACCCGCGAAGCGGCCGTGGAATGGATCCACGCGTTCACCTGAGGACGCTCATTTGGCTCCCACCCGCACGTACGTCCCACCCGTACGCCCGTAGGTCTCGGGCGTATACATCTCCTCGATGTGCGTCGGCGGCGCCACGAATCGTCCCACGTGCGCCGCGCGGGCGAGATAGCGGAACCTCGTGATGCCGGCGGGCAACGTGTCGATGAAATAAACGACGCGGTCGTCGCGCATTTCGCGCCGCTGGGCCGGCGTCGCCTCCATGTTCGCGAGCCAGGGGCCGCCGACGTCGTGGGCGAAGCGCATCGGCTCGAGGCCGCCGGGGACCGGGTCCTCGAGGACGACGAAGCGACGCGGCGCGCGCGTGACGACCTCGACCTCGCAAAGCACGACCTGCCCGGGATCGAAGCGCGGCTCGGCGCCTTCGCCGGCCGGGAGGACCGGGCCGCCGAGGTCCGCGACGGGGCGGAAGGATTTCGTCAGGTAAAACCCGGCGTCGAGCGGCTCGCGCGGCATGTCCTCGCGGGCGTACCGGAGGATGGCCTCGTAATGCACGTGGCCTCCGCCGACGGCCTCGAACGTGAGCGGCGCGCCGCGACCACGAAGAAGATCGGACATGGGCACGAATGTGGTGCGGCGGAGCTTGCCCGATTCGCCGCCGAGGGGCGCGTCCGCGAGCAACGTATCGCCGAGGAAAACCCGCGCCTCCACGGGATCCAGAGGCGCCGGGTTTTTCTTGCGGTAGGCGTCGAGCGCGAGCAGCGCCCAGGCGGCCTCGTGGGTCGTGTGGTAATGGCCGCCGGAGCGCGCGTCGATGAGGCCACGCGCGAGGCGGGCCGCGAGCGGATGCGTGGGGTTCGTCGCGACGATCGCGCGCAGGGCCGCGGCGTCGGTGCGCACGCCGGAGTCGAATTCGTGCCACGGGGTTCGGGCTTCGGACGCGCTCGCCACGTGCGCCCCGGGGCCGTCGATTCGAATGCTCGTTTCGAGGTCGCGGAGGAGCTCGCGGCTTTCGTCCGTGTCCGCGAGGCCCGCTGTGGCGAAGGCGTGGAGCAACAGGGCGCGCGCGAAGCGAGGCATACGGGCGCGTTCGTCGAAGAGCGCGCGCATGCGGCTTTCGTCGGGGCGCTGGGCCATGGCGAGCACATCGAGCGCAAAGGCTGCGTGTTCGAGCGCAGAAGGGTTCGCCGCGGGGAAGGGGGCCGCGAGGCTCGACGCGAGGGAATGGGCGGCGCGATCGAGGGCGCCCGCGGGCACGGAGAACCCGCGGCGGCGCGCTTCGTCGAGGCCCCAGAGCGCATAGGCCGTGAGGTACGGATCCCGCTCGGACGAGCCGGGCCAGAGGCCGAAGCTCCCGTCTTTGTGCTGGTGCGTGAGCAGCCGGTCCACCGATTCCCGGAGCGCGGCGTTGACGTCGCCTGCTTTTTGCGGGCCGGTTTGTCTGGGCACGAGCGACACGCCGAGGGAATCGGCGAGGTCGCGCAGCGCGAGGAGCGGGACCATGCGGCTCACGGTCTGCTCCGTGCATCCGTACGGGTATTCGACGAGCTGCTCGATGCCCCCGGCGAGCCCGGAGAGCGGGGTCGAGGCGAGTGAGATCGAAAGGCCCCCCGCGTCTTTTCGCACGCCCGCGAGATCCCCGAGGCGCTCGGCGATGGCCGAGGTCGTCTCGCCCGAGAGGGCCGCGGTTTCGAACGTCGTGGGCACGGCAATCTGGGTTTTGAGGTCGACGCCGTCGGTCTCGCCTTGCAAGCTCGCCTCGAACGAGAGGCTCGCCTTTCCGGCGCGCTCGGCGCGGAAGGGGAAACGCACGAGGGCCGGGTGCCCGGGGTCGACCGTGGCCTCGCGGCGCATCGGGCCCGCGGGCGTGAGTCCCTTGGCGCTCGCGGTCACGATGGTATTGCCGCCGGGGATGTCGAGCGCGGACAGGGCCACGGACGCTTCGAATTGATCCCCCGCGCGTAATGCCAATGGGATGCTCGGGCGCGCCATGAGGGGTTTCGAGGTGGTCACGGTGGAATCGTTCGAGCCCGTACGATCGTCCTCCGTCACGGCGACGGCCATGAATCGATACGCCGTGAGGCCGTCGGGCAGCTTGATGCGGCGCTTCACGCGGCCGGACGCGTCCGTGACGAGGTCCGGAAAAAAAGCCACGGTTTGTCGGAAATCGCCGCGGCGGTCGCCGATGCTGGTTGCGCCCATGCGGACCAGGGGCGGCTTCGAGCGGTGGCCCCCCGAGAAGGTGCGAAGGAGATCGTCGCGCGCGTCCTCCGTCCGGATGCTCGAATAACGAGGGTCATAAATCGCCTCGAAGGGCTCGGGCGTGATGTAATACGTGAGCATCAGCGAGCCCTCGTCCGCGGCCCACAACGTGATTTCGGCCCGGACCGGTTTGCCCGCGGCGTCCTTCGCAACGACCTCGACGTCGAGCGTCTCGCCGGGCGCTGCGTGGAGCTTGCTCGGGCGCACGTCGACGTCGAGCTTGCGGTCCTTGGGGCTGACGCTGATCGCAGCTTCCCGCGACTCCGAGCGCGTGCCCATGAGCGTCGTGACCTCGATCTCCGCGTTCGGCATCATGGAGAACGTGATCGGGACGTCGACGATCGTCTGCGTGCCCGCGGGCGCGAGGGGCACGACGCGGCGGAAGAGCAGGCCCTCGCGCTCGACCGTGACGAGCGCCTGGCTCGGCGTCGAATGCGGCGAGTCGAGGACGAGGCGAGCGGTTTGTCCGACCCGATACTCTTTTTGTTCGACGCGCAGGACGAGCTCCGGCGCGGGAGGCGGAGGAGGCGGCGGAGGCGGAGGCGGCGGAGGCGGCGGAGGTATCGTCGTCGTGACCGCGGTGTTGACGTGGAGAGAATACGAGGCCGCGGCGCGGCGACCTTTTTCATCCTTCGTCGTGGCGCGGACGATGAGCTCGACCTCGTGGTCGGTCCCCACGATTTGCGCGGGAATCGTGAAGTCACAGCCGACGGGCGCCGCGCCGCTCGTGACGTCGCAGGTGCCGAGCGTGCGGTCCTCGACGGCGTTGTCCTCGCGGCGGGCGCGGCGCGCAAATTCGAGGTGCACCGGGTGCGAGCGCCGCTCGCCGTCCCGCGTCACCACGAGCACGCGCGGCGTGACCTTGTCACCGGGATCGACCCAGTATCGGTCGTCCTCGGAGAGCGCGACGAGCACGCTGGCTGGGTAGACGAGGGCGCTTTCCTCCGTATACCGCGTCTCCCGATTGAGATCCATGATCTCGACCCGACAGGTGACCCTCTCGACCGCCGTTTGGCCGGGCAATACGACGGGGACACCGAGCGAGAAGGCGCCGTCCCCGTCGAGCTTGCCCGTGCCCTGGGCGATCTGCGCCGAGGGCACCTGCACGTCGTGCTCGGAGAGCACGTAATCGTCGAGGCCTGGAACGTAGGGCTCGCCGGAGCCGCGCGTCACGACGATCGAGGCGCGGCCGCCGGCCATCGGGGCGCCGTAGAGCATCTCGCCGCGCGCGGTGCAAGTCATGCGGTCGCCCGGCTCGTAGACGTGTTTGTCGAGGCGCGCGTCGGCTTTGCTCTCCACGGGGCGATAATGGTTCACCGAGAAGCCCCAGCGAATGTGCTCGCCGTCGAGCTCGGCCTCGGCGCGATAACGTCCGAGCGGGGCGTCTTCCGCGATGGGCACGACGGTGGAGAAGGTGCCGAAGCGCGAGAGCACGTGGTGCGTGGTGCTGATCGGGCGGCGCTCGGGGTCGAGGATGCGCAAGGTGACCTCGCGGCCGCGCGGCGTCTCGAGGCCCGCGGTGACGGGCACGCGGAGGATTCCTTTGAGCTCCACCTGTTCGCCGGGCCGATAGATTCCACGGGCGGAGAAGAGGCGGCCGACGGGCTCGGGCGCAGGCGGCGCAGAGAGAGATTGGTACATCCAATCGTCGCCGCTCCGCGCCACGACGGCGAGCTTGGCCTCGCCCTCGCCCGGCTTTCGCGGGGGAATGCGCAAGGGGATGGCCGCGAGGCCCTTGTCGTCGGCCTCGGCCGCGCCGAGGAGCGAGGGGCGGCCGCCGGGCGGAACGTGGTGGACCTCGACCCGCGCGCCTTTCACGGGGGCCGCATTCGAGAGGCGCGTGAGCCAGACGAGCGCCTCGTCCGGGGCGACCTTGGTCAGGGGGCCGAGGTCGGTCAATTGCATTTCCTTTTCGACCGTCTTCAGCGACTGCTTCGTCGCGTCGCGATAACCGGCCCGGACGAGCACAGGGCCACTCGTGACGCCCGGAGGCAAGTGATCCTGGACGACGAGGCGGGACCAATACTCCTCGTTGCGTTTGCCCGTGGGCGCGGCGAAGCTCGACGAAGGCGAGGCGAGGGGGATCGAGGCGCCCACGAGCCGCGCGAGGACCTGGTCTTTGTCGAGCGGAATCAACGAGACCGTCGCGTCGACGGTGTTCGTCACGCCAATCGGCAGGATGCGCCGCTCGGGCACCCAATAGGTGCCCCTCGCGCCGATGATGAGCTCGGCAGGCAGGTCGCCGAAACGAAACTCGCGTTTGATGTCCGCGGGGAGGCGCTGGCCGTGGATGTCCTGGAAGGCGCGGCCGGCGCCGTGGGCGCGGATCTCCACGCGATAGGTTTTTCCGGGCTCGAAGTCCCCGTTGACGTACACCTCGCGGCTCGATTCGCCGTCGTCATAGGAGCCGGACACATCGAGCGAGTTCGGGGGAGGATCGACGACGATGGCGCGCTCGAGGACCTCCCCCGAGATGGGCGTCGCGAACTTGAGCGTGATCGTGGTCTCGGTCGGGTCGCAGCGATCTTTTTCGAGGGGGTGCGGATGGCACTCCGCCGAGGCGAGGCCCGCGGGGCCGAGCGTGCGAAATCGGATTTCTTCGGCCTTGCCGGCCGAGAGCTCGCCCTCGGCGCCGCGGAGCGAGGCGTCGATGCGCACGAGGACGTCCTTGTCGCGCGGGAGCGGGGCGCGCGGAGCGAGCACGGCGTGATCGTCCGTGACCTCGACGATCGAATAAGGGAGGGGGCCGCGGCCCGCGTCGATCGAGACGGCGCGTGAGATTTCGGCGGCCTTCACGGGTTGCGTGAAGAAGAGCGTGATCGTCGCATCCGGGCGAATGTCGGTCGCGCCGCGTGCAGGCTCGCTGCCGGAGAGGGAGGGTCGCGGTGTCGAAAAGGAAAGGACGAACGGGGCTTCGAGGGCGCTGCCGTCGAGCGCGCGAGTTCCGGCGGGGACTTCGACGCGGAATGTCGTCGCGGGAGGGAATGGTTTTGTCGGGACGAACTGGAGCGCGCTCGATCCGATCCAGGAGAAGGCGCCGGAGAGCGCTGGGGTGATTTGGAGCGGGGGCTCGGGCGAGCGGGGATCCGCGCTGATCGCGCGCATCGGTTTGTTGAAGACGAGCGTGATTTCGGGGCTCGGGTCGGTCTCGCCGTTCGGGCCGGCGAAAACGACGCGGAGCGGGCCGGCCTCCGGCGCGCGAGGGGCGAGCGCCGCGCGGGGGGCGAGCTCGCCCCGGACGGGCGCCGCAGGAGGTTTCGGGGGACGCGCGCCGGGAAAACAGGCCGCGGCAGCAGCGGCGAGGGCGGCGAGCACGGCGGCGGCGGGCGAAGGGCGACGCAAACGCATGAGGAGGCCGGGATCGACAAGCGAGGTGGACCGAGGTTCCCCTGTCTATTCGTCTTTGGCAGGGCGGTAAAGCTCCACGCCCGACGCACCGAACGTGGTGCGCAAAGGCTCGCGTTCGCCGTGCGGCCACGCCGCGGGGGTATGGCGCAAGAGCGGATGGGGGCGGAGGGATTGGAAGAGGATGTGGCAAGGATCGTCCGCCGCGCCGCCGAGCTCGGCCTTTTCCTGCAAGAAACGGCCGGGGCGCTCCCGCGGCGACTCGTCGCCGAGGGTTTCCGCGAGGGCGGCGGCCATGTCGAGCAGGGCTTCGCGAATACGCGCGTCCGCGCTCGATCGCGCCGCCGCGCGCATGGCTTTCACGGCCGGGCGCGCTTCCTTTCCGAGGACTTCCTTGCCGGCCGCGGAGAGGGCTGTCGCGAGCGAGAGGCGAAGCTCGGGCGAGCGCGTGGAAAGGAGGCGCGCGACGAGGCGCGGCGCAATTTCGGGAGGCCATTCGTCGGCCTCGCGCGCGAGGGCATCGATGATACGAATCGGCGGTTCGTCGGGGGTGGCGAGCGCGAGCGCGATGCGCGTGACGGCGGCGGTGAGCGCGGCGCCGCGGGCGCCCTCTTCGAGCAGGACGACGGCCGCGGCGAGCGAGCCGGACGAGGTGCCGGCGGCAATCGTCGCGAGGCGCGGGACGTGCTCGGGGAAATGGGCGAGGACGGTGTAGATGCGCGCCCGCTCGTCGAGGGTTTCCGCATGGACCGATTCGAGGCGCGGCAAGGCCTCGGGCGCGGCCGAGCGCTCGATGGTGTCGAGCAGATACGAGGCGACGAGGGGGCAGGCGCGGACGTCGTCCCGATCGAGCAAGCGCACGAGCTCCTCGCTTTCGGTCGGATCGAGGCCGTGCACGTCGAAGGCGAGGGTGGCCGCGAAGAGTTTGTCGGGGTACGTGTCGCGCAGGTGTGGCACGACGAACCGATACCGGCCGGGCGGGAGGATTCGTTCGCCGCCCATGAGGGGGAGCTCGGAGACGATGGTCGCCGCGGAGGGCGCGAGCTCGGGCTGCGCGGAGACGGTGAGGCAATACCCCTGGGGGGGCGGAAAGGCGCGAAAAACGTCGTCGAGGCCGAGCCGCTCGATGGTGCCGAAGAGGCCGGGCCAATGACGCGCGCCGCGGATGGGATCGGGGTTCTTGTTGACGAGCCGGAACGCGGAAAATGGGGTATCGCCCTGGTGCGGTTCGAGGAGGACGAGGGAGGTCTCGCCGCCGGGATTCGTGGGTTCGATCGCGGTGAGATCCGGCGGGGAGATCGCGGGGCCCCGCGCGTCGGCCTCACCGCCGCGCGGGAGGGCCGTCGCGCCGCACCCGAGGACAAAAAGCAGGGCGAGCGCGACGAGAGCGCTCGCGTGGCGGGCGGAACGGGGCATCGCTGCGTCGTTGGACGCGCGGGCGGCGATGGGCTTGGGGTTCGATCGATTCCAGCGCGCCAGGCTCGCTCACGGCCGTCGCGCTTCCACCGTCCGGAGCACCTGGGCGGCTCGAACGAGGGGCATTCGCTCGGCACGCCGAGCTACCGCCCCCATTCTCTCACGCTCATTCGTCGTCCTCGTCCTCCGGCACGACCTTTCCTTCGTACAGGGCAAACGCGACCTCGAAGCCGTCGTCCTCGAAGGACGCGACCACGTCGTCGAACGAGGCATTCTCGTGATACCCGAACCCGATCTGGTCCGTGGGGCCGAGCAAGGCCTGGAGCGCCTCGCTTTCGGCCGCGGCGAACGAGCGCAGGACGCCGAGCAAGGTCTCCGCCGTGGCGCGCGGCGCGGGCTTCTCGGGGTGCCTGACGAAGAGCTCCATGAGGTCCGCGTCGTCCTCGATCAGGAACCAGATGGGCCGTTCGGCGTACTTCTTGACGAGCGCGGCGTCGGCGAACCCGCGCAGATCGCTGAATCGACCGAGGATGACCGTGGGCGGGAGCTCGTCGTCCTCGCCCTCCTCGCCTTCCTCGCCCTCGTCGAGCTCTTCTTCGTCGGGCGGCAGAGGCTCCGCTGGTTCGGGCGCTCGTCCGCGCTCCTTCGGGTCCCTTCGTTTGTCCATCGTGCTCTCCGGGGTCCTCGCTCCACGTCGACCGTCGAGTGTCGCGTGGGTCTCCCGATGGACGTGGCCATCGACACCCACGCGCGCCGTCGTTTTTACCCCACCCGGGCCGTGTACGCGACTAAGATGGCGCTTTGCCTCGCGTCGGCCCCTCGCTTTTCACGGAGGGGGATGGCCCGCGGGAGCCGCCCATGCGTTTCTCGCCCCTCGCCGATCCCCGCCTCGAAATCCTGCATTTGCTCGACCAGCCCGTCTGGATCACGGACCCGGACGTGGTGCGTATCGTGTGGGCGAACCGCGCGGCCGTGGCCCTCTGGCGCGCCGAGGATCTGCACGAGCTGGTCAACCGGGACCTCGCGCCGTCGCCGACGATTCGCGCGACGGTCCAGCAGCTCCGCGACCGCGTGGCGTCGGGCGAGCGCATCACGTCCGAGCGGACGATCTATCCGAAGGGCGACGCGATCCGCGTGCACATGAGCTTCAAGCCATTCCCGCTGCCCGACGGCCGCGGGGGCCTGCTCGTCGAGGGGACGCCCATTCGTGACGCGGTCGACCCCGAGGTGGTGCGCGCCGCGGAGGCGGTGCGATATGCGCCGCTCGTGGTGACGACACACGCGCTCGACGGCTCGCTCCTGCAAGCGAATACGCTGGCGCGCGAGACGTTCGGCAATGCATTTTCGTTCGAGGGGATCTTCGCCGAGCCCGCGGAGGGGGCGCGCGCGCTCGCAGAGGTCGCGGGGGGCGAGCCGTTTTTCGAGGACGCGGAGGTCGTGACGACAGAGGGGCCGCGGTGGTTCTCGGTCGCCGCGCGGCCGATCCCGGATCCGGTGACGGGCAAACCCGGCATTCTGGTGAGCGCGCACGACATGACGGCGCGTATCGAGGCGGAGCGCGCGAAGGACGAGCTCGTGAGCGTGGTGAGCCACGAATTGCGTACGCCATTGACGGCGATCCAGGGCGCGATCGGGCTCGTCGTGGGCGGCGTGGCGGGCAAGGATCCGGAGCTGCAGGCGGAGCTCTTGCAGATGGCGTCGGACAACGTGCAGCGTCTCGGGCGGCTCGTGGACGATCTGCTCGACGTGCGAAAGCTCGCGGCGGGGGGCATTTCGCTCGAGCTCGCGCATACGGACCTCGCGGACGTCGTGCGGAGCGCCGCCCTGCTCCACGCGCCGGCGGCGCGGTTGAAGGAGATCGTGGTGGAGACGGACGTGGCCGAGAGGATGCCGGTGTTCGTCGATCCGCAACGGATCCAGCAGGTGATCCTGAATTTCCTGTCGAATGCGATCAAGCACTCGCCGACGGGGGAGGTCGTGCAGGTGCGCGCGCGGCCGATCGCGGAGGGGTTCCGCGTGGAGGTGGCGGATCGGGGGCCCGGGGTGCCGGAGGCGTTCCGCGACAAGATTTTTCGGCGTTTTTCGCAGGCGGACGCGTCGAGCACGCGCAGCGTCGGCGGGACGGGGCTCGGGCTCTACATCGCGAAGACGATCGTCGTGATGCACGGCGGCCGCCTCGGATACGAAAATGGGAAGGCGGGCGGCGCGGTGTTCTTTTTCGAGTTGCCCGCGAGAGGTTGACCCCGGATCGGCGCTGGGATGGGGCGATCGGACCTCAAGGGCGACAGACCTGGTACGCGTCGCCGCTGTCCACGGCGGGCTGCCCGTCCATGCTGCGCGGTATGCCGACCGGGCAGACGCCGTACGAGACGTTGCCCGACGCATCGGTCACCTGGAAGTGGATTTCGTACACCCGACCATCACTCGGGCCCTTTCGCTCCACGCGCAAGGAGACGGTGTCTTCATCGACGATGACGATGTCCGGTATCGTGTTGCCGTTCCCCGGCGCATTCGGAGCCTCGTCCGAGGTGACACACGTGATCGTGGCCGATACGGCGGACGGGGCGAGCACGCCTCCGCACGTGTCGGTCACCGTGATTCCGCAATCGCTCAGGTTCACGGTGGTGAACTTGTGGTTCAGCGGCAAGAACAGCGAAAGCCCGCTCGTGGTGACGAGCGGCGGCGTGCTGTCGACCACCTGGATCGTCGAGGTGCAGCTCGAGGCGTTGCCCGAGGTATCCGTGGCCGTGTAGGTGACGACGGTCGTGCCGAGCGGATACGAGCCCGCAGACGGACCGTTGATCGTAATGTCGGAGCAGACATCGCTCGCTTGTGCGGCCCCGGGGACCACGTTGGCGGCGCCATTGCCCGTGCATTCGGTGACGAGCGCGTCGGGGCACGTGAGGATCGGCGTCGTCGTGTCGACCACCGTCGCCGCCGTGGTACACGTCGTCGTATTGCCTGCCAGATCGGTCGCCGTGTACGAGAGCGCATGGACGCCGAGCGGTAAGCTCGCGGGCGCAGGCGCGGCTACGCTGGCGCCGCAGTTGTCCGCAGCGATCGCGGCGGGCGGTGAGACGAGCGCCTGCTGGTTGCCCGTGCACTCGACAGCGAAGGAAGCCGGACAGGAGAGGCTGGGAGGCTCGCAATCGTTCACGGTCACGGTCGCCTGGCAGGTATCGATTTCCTGGCCGTCGGAGACTTCCACGAGCACGCTGGTCGTACCCACGGCATAAGGACCGGCAGGGGATTGCGTGGCGGTGAGCGGATCGCCGTCCGGATCGGATGAATTCGCGCCGAGGCCAGAGACCTCAGCCGAGCATTGCCCTGCGTCGTTGCAGGCCGTGACGTTTTCGCAGACCGCGAGGGGCGGCGCGTTCTCTCGAGCGCACGCGGCGCTGCAGCCGTCGCCGTCGATCTTGTTGCCGTCGTCGCACGCCTCGAAGGGATCCACGTCGCCGTCCCCGCAGACCCAGCAGTCCTGGTCCGCGCCGTCGATGTCCCCGTCGCCGTCGTTATCCTCGTCGTCATTGCATACCTCGGCGGTCAGGAGCGTGCCGGGTCCGCCGAGGATGACGGGTTTGCCCTGGAGGATGCCACCACTGTCGTGCGTGGCGAGGACGCCGAGGCCGGAGTACCCCTCCGGCCCGATGAAGACGTTGTGAAAGCAGCAGTGGCTGAGGTTCGCTTTCGTGACGCCCGGGGCGAGCAGGACGAGCTCCGGCGTGGGGGCCGCGTAGGTGAACGAGACATCCGCCGTGGTGAGCGGCATCGGCAAAAAGCCCCAGCCACCAGGCGCGCCGGCCTGCGTCAGGGCGACGAGGGACCCGCCCTTGGCGTTCACGAAGGTCGCGATGTCGGGCTTTCGCGTGTTGAGCGCGGCGATCTGGAGGTTGTTGATACCGCCGCTGGTATTCACGGAGGCGGAAGGGATGTAGAGCGCGGCATAATTCGAAAAATCGACCGTCTTGATCTGCGTCGGGTCGTTCACGATCGTGATGACGGCGCCCGGTCCGCCGAAGCCCGGGTTGTTCCAGCTGTTCAGAGCGGACTGCGCGAAGTTTCCGTTCACGCCGATGGCCAGGATGCCCGTACCGGCCGATTTCGACTGCACGACGGCCTGCTTCAGAAACGCGACGTAAATGCCCCCGCACGCCTTGCCCTGGCAATGCCCGACGTCGTCCGCGTCGTCCCCCGAGACGACGACGAATCCGCCGACGCTCAGCTTTTGCGCTGCCACGCCGAGCTCGTCCTCTTCCAGCGGCGATTCTGCGAGGCAACCGGAGAGGAGGCCAAGCAGCGCGGACGAAAGCAGCGTGCCCTGAAATGACCAAAGACCGCGTCTTCGCCATCCTGAGATATCATTGAATTGCGTCGTCATATGGATGGATCCCCCCATGCCCCACCACGACCCACCGATTCAACGCACCGCAGCCGTTCCGCTCCACGAACGGCGCGAGCCCGACCGATGACGCGACTCGGCGGCTGATGGGCCGCGCTGCGGTCGTACGTCGAAAGGAGTCCCGATTGAGTACCATGGGGCTCGTCGCCAGCAATCACAAATTTTCATGTTTTCAGGAAACCCCGGTCATCGTGGTGACCACGCCCTGGTACAATGGATTGCCTCGCGGGGCGGCCCTTCGTCATCCCGTCAGGGACGGCGCAGGGCTTCGCCGCAGCTCATCTTCGGCCGGGGCGGTGAGCTCGATGCAGGCGGAGCTCAGCGCGTGGAAACCAGCTTTTCGGGCGGTGTCTTGTCGAGGAGCGCCTCGCGCAGGAAGACGAGGAGGGCGCGTTTGTCGTCGAGGGACAAACCGAGCGGGCGCACGTCGGGGTCCTGGTTCGGGATGGGGAGGCCGAGGCCTTTGCCGCCGCCCTTGTCGTAGAAATCGACGACCTCTTCGAGCGTGCGGAAAGCGCCGTGGTGGAAATAAGGCGCGGTGCGCGCGACGTCGCGGGTCGTCGGGGTTTTGATGGCGCCCTCGTCGGCCGCGCGCGAGGTGACGGCGCCGCGGCCCCGATCGGTATCGAGGGTGGTGCCGCCGGGTTTGTCGGGGACGCCGAGGATGGCGAAGACAGGGACGGCGAAATCGAGCGGGCGGGAGCCGCCGAAGAAGGGCGGGATGTGGCAACGAGCGCAGCGGCCCTTGCCGGCGAAGACGTCGAGGCCGCGGCGATGGAGGGGCGAGAGCGCGGTTTCGTCGCCGCGGGCGAACGCGTCGATCGGGGCGTCGCCGGGGACGAAGGCCTCGGATTCGAAGGCGGCGAGGGCATGGCCGACGTTGTCGGGATTCACGCCCGGCGTGGGGAGCGCCTGGAAGAGGGCGCGGAGGTCTCCGGCGGATTCGATGGCAGTGACGAGCTCGCCCGGTTCGAGGCCCATTTCGGCGCGCGCGTGAATGACGCCGAGGGCCTGGCGCTCGGGCGTGAGCGTGCGGCCGTCCCAGAGCTGCGCGGCGTGCAGCGGAGCGTAGAGCAGGGTCGGGGTATGGCGCAGGGTGACGGCCGGATCGAGCGAGGGCGGGCGGGGGAGGCCGTCCGCAAAACCCTTTTCGGGGACGTGGCAGGTGGCGCAGGAACGAGCGTTGTTCTTGGACAAACGTTTGTCGAAGAAGAGCTTGCGGCCGAGCGCGGCCCAAGGGGCTTCGTCGCCGCTCGTTTTGCGCGGGCGGCTGCGCGGGGCGGGGAGGGTGAGGGCGGAGACGGGCTCGTCGGCGTCGGTCTTCGCGATCGGGAAGCGGGCGCGATAAGGCAATCGGACCGTCGCGCCGGCGGCGGCGGCGAGGCGGCGGAGGGCGACGCCGAGGCGGCCCGTGGCGAGGACGAAGCTCGCGCGGTCGTTCAGGTCGTCCGCGGTTTTCGCGGCATCGAGGCGGGCGCGGAGGGGCCGGGCGGCTTCCTTGGCGGATTCGAGGGCGGCCGAGGTTTGGGCGGCGGCGGGGGTCGCGAGGGCCGCGGCCGCGGATTCGATGAAATCGAGGGTGCCGCGGAGATCGGCGAGGACGGCGGCGGAGCCTTCGGGGACGCCCTGCATCGATTCGAGCGCGAGGGCGCCGAGGTCGTACGCGGCGAGCGAGAGGGCATGCGCGACGGCGCCGGGCGCAGGCGGAATGCGGCGCGCTTCGCTCTCGAAGAGGCGCAAGGCGCGTTCGAGGGTGAGCATTTCGGCGCGCGCGGCCGCGGCGTCCCCACGGGCGAGGGCGGCGTCGAGGCGGAGGAGCGCGCCGCCGCCTTCGTCCATGGAGCGCGGAGGGCCGAAGACGACCTCGCCGCCGAGGCTCTCCGGCCTGCGCCAGAGCGGCGCGCCCGCGGCGAGGGCGCGGCGAAGGTCGAGGTAATGGGAATCGGTGTCGCCGCGGCCCTGGGGCATGGCGGCCACGAGTGCTTCGAGGGCGTCGAGGCCGCGGCGGGCAGGCCCTTCGACGATACGCGCGAGCGGGGAAATCGGAGGTTCGGGGAGAACGGCCCCCGCGTCCTCGGGCGCGCTCGCGTCCACAGGGGCGGGGGCGGGGGCCTCCGGCTCGTCCGGGCAGCCCGCGAGGAGGAGGGCCGCGAGGACGAGCGCGGAGAGGCGTTCAGGGCTCGTAGAGCGCCTTGCAGGCATCGATCTTGGCCTGGTCGACCGTGGGCATCGCGAACGTCGGGGGCTCGGCATGCGGGGGGTTTTCGAAGTCGAACATTTCCCACGGCGCCTCGGCGTTCGCATCCCGATTCGTGAGCGCCGGCATCTGGAAGCGGGCCTCGATGAACCGGACGATCGAGGTGTGGTCGTAGGTCCGGTGACCGACGAAATGCTTCTTCGCGTAGGGCGAGACGACGAGGAGCGGGACCCGGACGCCGAGCTGATCGAATTTCGCGTCGGTATCGCCTTCCTTCAGCGCGGGCGCGATGTCGTCGGGCGGGCAAGCGGCCGGGGGCACGACGTGGTCGTAGAGGCCGCCGTGCTCGTCGTACGTGAGG
The DNA here is from genome assembly GCF_029946505.1 of Polyangium sp. y55x31. Taxonomy (GTDB): domain Bacteria; phylum Myxococcota_A; class Polyangia; order Polyangiales; family Polyangiaceae; genus Polyangium. The sequence continues at coordinate 120,134 of NZ_JARZHG010000025.1, read as the reverse complement.
AAGAGGGCGGAGCGGTCCCAGGCCGAGCTCTTCGTGAGGGCCTCGATGACGCTGGCGGTGAATTGCTCGCCGAGCATGGCGATCGCGGGCGGATGCTCGTCGTTCTGGGCGTAACCCTCGCGCGCGATGCCCGGATCGACGAAGGCGACCTGCGGCAAGTCGCCATTCTCGAGGTCGGTGAAGTAACTCTCGATCGGGACGAAATGCCCGTGGTCGTCCTTGCTGTACTGGAGGTACTTGTCGACGAAGATCGCAGCGCCGGGGGTGGTCGAGACGTAGACGCGCCAGTTGATCTGCCGCATTTCGAGATAATCGAAGATCGTCTCGTCCGGCGCGACGAATTCGTTGTGGACGGCGCCGAAGGAGCTCGCCGCGTAGAGGTACATGCGATTCGGCCACGTGGGGCCGGGGACGGAAGAATGGTAGTGGTCCGCGATGGCGAACTCGTTCGCGAGCCAGTAATAAAACGGCAGATCGTCCTGGGTGTAGTAGCCGAGGCCGCGGCGGCCGCTCAGCATCTCCTCCGGGGCGCCGGGGCTCGGGAGCTCGTGCCAGCCGTCGTTGGTCTTGAAAAACCCGTCCATCTTGCCGCCGTTGATCTGCTCGTGCGTGCCGGTCCATTCGTGGTTCGTGTCCACGAAGCAGAACTGGCTGTCACGGAACGGAGCGACGGCGGTGCCGGTCTGGTCGAGGTTCGTGAAGCCCTCGGGGGCGACCTCGACGTCGTTCTGGCCGTACTCGGGCAGCTTCTGGAAGTAATGGTCGAACGAGCGATTCTCCATCATGACGACCACGATGTGGTCGATGGGAATCTCGGCGCCGTAAGGACGCGACGCCCCTTGTGTCTCCGCGGGGAGCATGCCCGCCGTGTATCCGCACGAGGTCCGCTTCGTGGCGGCCTCGTCGTCGCTCGGCGGGACGACGTCGCGGTTCCATTCCGCAGGGCCGGGGAGCGGGGGCGTGGTCTGCGCCTGCTCGTCGGGCGTGCAGCCGACGAGGGCGAGGGTCGGGAGCAAAGCAAGGAGCAGAGGGCGAGCGCTACGCATCGGCTCCCATCATGGCGCGCGAGGCCGGCGGCTGGCTACGAGAAAATCAGGGCGCAGGCGGGGGGAGCGCCGCAGGGGGCTCCTTGGGCGTCACGGTCTTGTCAGCCGCAGGCTTGTTGGCCGCCGGCTTGTCGGATGCAGGCTTGTTGGCCGCCGGCTTGTCGGATGCAGGCTTGGTGGCCGCAGGCTTGTTGGCCGCAGGCTTTTCGGCCGCCGGGGTCTCGTTGCGGAACGTCGCGGGCTTGGTCGGCCCCTCATCGGCCGCGGGCTTGCCGTCCGCCTTGGGCTCGTCGGGGTCGTCGGCCTCCGCGGGTTTGTCCTCGACGGGACGCGCGACGGCGACGGCCTCGGCCTTGTCGTCCGGGGTCTCCTTGGCAGGCGCCGGCGCGGCCTTGGGCGGGGCCGGCTGCGCGACATACACGACGACCTTGTCGCCCGGCGCGAGGGGGCTCGTGCGCGAGCGGTGGTTGATGCGTTCGAGCATGCCGAGGCTGAGATTGTATCGCTTCGACAAACTGCGCCAGGTGTCGCCATCGGCGGCGGCGATCTCCATGCGTTTGCGGCCCTTCAGGTTCTCGAAATGGGTGAAGAACTCGGTGGAGCCGACGGGCAGGACGCGGGCCTCGGCGTCCTCGAGGACGAGCGCATTCGTGAGGGCGCGCTCGCGCGGGACGAAGACCTGCAAGGTCATTCCGTCGTGGAGGGCAGCCGAGGGGTCGACCGTGTTCCAGCGGGCGAGCTCGGCGGCGGAGACGGAGAGCGCGGAGGCGACCTCGCGGACGGTGTCGCCGGCGACGACGCGATAAAAGATGCGGCGGCGATCGGGGTAGGTGAAGGTCTCCGCAGGGACGACGATGACGGGCTTTTCGCCGCGCGCGCCGGAGAAGACGCTGGCGACGGTGGGTTTGTCGGGGCCGCCCTCGGGGACGAGGAGGACGGTGCCGGGGCGGACCTGCTCGCCGGAGCGGAGGCCATTCAAGGAGAGCAAGTTGCTCTTCGTGGTGCCGCGGAGGGCGGCGATGTCCTCGATCGATTCGCCCCAGCGGACGAGGTGACGTTCGAGTTTGTCCTCGCGTTCGAGGAGCTTGGCGACGGTCTTGGCGGCGCGGGCGCCAGTGCCGGGCGGGACGCGGACGACGAACGAGGCGCCCTCTTTGGCGTCGGGGCCGAGGGGCGGGGTGCGGCCGACGGGGAGCTGCGGATTGAGGGCCTCGACGGCGTCGAGCTCGACGCCGGCCGCCGTGGCGACGGTGCGGAGCGCGACGCCGGGGCCGACCGCGACTTTGTCGAAGGTGACCGCAGGCTCGAGCTCGATGCCGTCGCAGCCGAAGACGGCGCAATTCTTGGCGACGATCGCCATGGAGACGATCTTCGGGACGTAAAGCGCCGTTTCGAGCGGGAGGCCCGCTTCGAGGCGGCTGAGCTCCCAGAAATCATTGGTGTTGTATTTGCGAATGGAGGCGAGGAGGCCGCCATACCCCATGTTGTAGGCGGCAAACGCGAGCTCCCAGCTCCCGAAGCGGCGGTGGAGGTCGGAGAGGTAACGCGCGGCGGCGAGGGTGGAGCGCTCGGGGTCGAGGCGCTCGTCGATCCAGCGGTCGACGGTGAGGCCGTAAATGCGGGCGCCCTCGGGCATGAACTGCCAGAGGCCGGCGGCGCCGACGGGCGAATGAATGGTGGGATCGAAGCCGCTCTCGACGAGGGCGAGCCAGACGACGTCCTCGGGCAAACCCTGCTCACGAAGGACGCGGCGAATGGCCGCCCCATACCGGCCGCTCTTCTTGACCCACGAGGCGACCATGGAGCGGCCCCGAGGGTTGTTCTTGTAAAACTCGAGGTAACGCAGGACGCGCGCATCCCAGCGGACGGGGATGTCGGGGAGGTCGAGCTTTTTGATGAAGGAGAGGTCGGCCGGCGCCGGGGGCTGGAGCGGAGCCGGCAGCGGTGCCGAAGGGGGAACGCCGGTGGCGAGGAGGACGGGGCCGCCACGATCGAGGGTGGGCAGGTCGTCCGAGGGCCAAGGGGAGCCAGCATTCGGCGCCGTGGAGAAGAGGGCGAGGTCGAGCTCACGGAGGGCGCGGAGCTCGGCAGACTCGTCGACGCTGCGATGCTGGGTCGGGGGCAAGCCCGCGATGGCGCGGCGGGCACTCTCGTCGGGCTCGCCGGGCTCACCAGGCTTGCGCGCGAGGGGCTTTTTGCCGGCAGGCTTCTTGGCGGCGGGCTTCTGCGTGGGCTTGGCAGGCGCCTGGGTTTTGGGCTTGGCGGCGGGCTTCGAAGGCGCGGGCTTCACGCCGGCAGGCGCGGGCTTGGGCTGGGCGAGGCCCGGCAGAGAAACGAGCGCGCCGGCGAGGAGCCAGCCGGCCGTGACGAACACGCGTGCGGCCTTTCGAAAGCGCATGACCCGAAGGCGGGTGTCTCACGGTGGGGACGCGGGGTCAACTTTCGCGCGGGGGCGGGGGGTTGCTTCGGATGCGCGCCAGGGGCAGTCTCCCGATCATGGGTTTTGCCGCTGAGAAGCGGGAGCGCGCGACGCTCGCTGAGCTCGAAGCCGTTCCGAACAACAAGGTCGGCGAGATCATCAACGGCACGCTGTACGCATTTCCGCGCCCTGCGCCGCAGCACTCGCGCGCGTCCTCCGTGCTCGGTGGTGACTTGATGGGCCCCTTCCAGCGTGGTCGCGGTGGTCCGGGCGGATGGCAGATCTTCGACGAACCAGAGCTCTTGCTCGGTCCCGAAGGCGAGGAGGACATCCTCGTCCCTGACATCGCCGGCTGGCGGATCGAGCGCTTGCCGCGACTCCCGAGGACCGCGCGTTTCATGCTCGCGCCCGATTGGGTCTGCGAGGTCCTGAGCCCGAGCACGGTGACGGTCGATCGGGCGGAGAAGATGCCGGCCTACGCGCGTCACGGCGTGCGATACGCGTGGCTCGTGGATCCGATCGCGCGCACGCTCGAAGTGTTCATGCTGGAGAGAGGCCGCTGGGTGCTGCTCGGCGTGTACGGCGGGAGCGCGGTCGTGCGCGCGGAGCCCTTCGACGCGATCGAGCTGGAGCTCGCGGCGCTGTGGGGAGAGGTCGAAGAGGAAGCGCCGGCCCCCCCGGAAGAGCCCGCGAAAACGCCGCGGAAGGCGTCGGCCAAAAAGAGCGCCAAAAAGGCGCGCTCGCAGCGTTCCTGATCAGGAGAGCTGCGCCACCCAGTCCACGATCTGCGGCAGCCCCATCACCTCGTTCACGACGCCGGCTTTCACCGCGGCGCGCGGCATGCCGTAGACGACCGCGGTCTCCTCGCTCTCGGCGATGATCGTTCCGCCGCCGGCACGGATCGCGCGGGCGCCGGCGACGCCGTCGTCGCCCATGCCCGTGAGGATGACGCCGTAGGCCCGCGAGCCGACCGGCGCGAGGCTGCGCAGGAGGCGGTCGGCGCTCGGGATGTAGCGGTCGTGTTGTGATGGAGGGCCGACGCGGAGGCGGATCTCGTTCCAGCCCATGCCGCTCGGGCCCTGCGAGACGACCGCCTCCATGCACATCTTGCCCGGGCAGATGAAGGCGCGGCGCGCCGTGACGAGGTCGCCGTCGACGGCCTCGGACACGCGGATCGCGCTCTTTCGGTCGAGGCGCTCGGCGAAGGTGCGGGTGAACTTCTCCGGCATGTGCTGCGCGATGAGGATCGCCCCGGGGAACTTCTCGGGGACGCGGCTCAGGATCTCGAGCAGCGCCGTCGGGCCGCCCGTCGAGGAGCCGATGCCGACGATGAAGCGCGCCGCGATGTTGGCGACCGAGCGCGCGCTCGGCTGCTCGGGCGTCGCCGTGGAGAGGACCGGCGGCGTGGCCGTGGAGCGCGGGAGCGGCGGGATCGCGCTGTTGCGCTGGCTCACGGCCCCGAGCGGGCGCAGGTAGCGGACGAGGAGGACCTTCTGGAGGATCTCGCGGCGCAGAGAGGCGTCGGGCGCGAGCTTCTGGGTCGGCTTGGCGACGAAGTCGACGGCGCCGAGCTCGAGGGCCTTGAAGACGTTCTCCTTCTGGCTGTAGCTCGACACCACGATCACGGGCGTCGGCTGCCGGACCATCAGGATGCGGAGGAAGGTGAAACCATCCATCCGCGGCATTTCGAGGTCGAGCGTGATGACGTCAGGCTTGAGGCTCAACGCGAGGCGCAGCGCCTCCTCGCCGTCGCCCGCCTTGCCGACGACCTCGACCTCGTCGCTGCCGGTGAGGATGTCCGCGATGTTCCTTCGGTTGTACGCGGAGTCGTCGACGACGAGTACCCGCAGCGGACCGGTCTTCACCACCGTTTCACCTCTGCTGCATCCCTTGCCGAAGTGCTCATGGCTTCCCCGATCCGTGCGTTCCGCCCTCCAAACCCGGCGCGAACCGCGAGGCCGTGATGGGCTTCCGATAGACGAGGTCGTCGCGCAAATGGACGAGCTCGAACGCGGTCGAGACGTTGAGGAGCGACTCCGAGTGGCCGAGGAGCAAGAACCCGCCCGGCAAGAGTCGATCATAAAACATGTCGATCACGCGGCGCCGTGAGGCGTCGTCGAAATAGATGAGAACGTTGCGACAGAAAATGATGTCGACCCGGCCCACGACCGACGCCCGGACCGGATCGAGCAGGTTCAAATGGCCGAAATGGCACCACGCCCGGAGATCGTCCTGCACGTGCATGCCGTCGGGCTTCTCGACGAAATACTTTCGTTTGAGCTCCACCGGGATCGCCCGGAACGAGGAGGAACCGTACACGCCGCGGCGCGCGTGCGCCACGCAGCGGCGCGAGATGTCGCTGCCGAAGATGCGGACGTCGCGGCGGCCGGACAACCCAGCCTCCTTGGCCGTGATGGCGATGGAGTAGACCTCCTCGCCCGTGGAGCAGCCCGCGCTCCAGATGGAGAGGCTCTCGCGCGAGAGCGGCGGGCGGCGGAGCATCGGGAAGAGCTCGGTGCGCAGCGCCGTGAGCTGGTAGTCCTCACGGTAGAAATAGGTCTCGTTGATCGTGACGAGGTCGAGCGCTTCGTCGAGCTCCGCCCGGCCCCGGTCCGGCGAGCGGAGGAGCTGGTAGTACTCGCCGAACGAGTGCAAGCCATGCACGCTGAGGCGCTCGCGCAGGCGTCGCTCGATGACGGGGCGCTGCTCGGGGCTCAGCGCGATGCCGCAATGCTGGTTGATGAGATCCCGCAAGAGGCGGAACTCGTCCGGCGCGAGGCGGATCTCATCCGGGAAGCGCATCACGACCCGAAGAAGCCCCTTTCCCCTCGCCACCGGATCGACGAGAGCGCGCCCTCGAGGGTGTCGCGGACGTCCCGATCGAGCTCGTGCGACGCGCGCTGCGCCAAACGCTCCCGCAAGCTCGCATTGTCGCTCGCCGCGATCGTCTCGGCCGCGAGGAGCCGGACGTCGGGCGAGGGATGGTCGAGGCAACGGAGGAGGACTTCACCCTCGGGGCCGCTCGTCTCGACCTTGAGCATCGCCGCCTTGACGACGGCCGCGTCCGGATGATCGAGCGCCGCGACGAGCGCGTCTTGCCTGCCGGCCGTGCCCCAGCGCAGCCGCCCGATGGCCTCAACCGCGGCGATCGCCACGGCAGCCTCGGCCTCGCGGGCGAGCGGCGCGAGGGCCTCGATGAGCGATGCCGCGGCGCGGCCCGCGGCCTCCGGCGGGATCGTGGAGAGGGCCTCGCCGAGCGCGCGGATCGCGGTGGCCACGAGCTCGGCATCCATGGAGCGGCCCGCGATGTCGAGGATGGTGCGGAGGCTCGGGGTCTCGTGCTGGTCGGGCGAGAGCTCGCGTCGTCGCGCGGCGGCGCCGAGGTAGCCGAGCGCGCGGGCCGCGGCGAGCTGGACCTCGCGTTCTTCGTCGGCGAGCGCGAGCGAGAGGACGTCGAGCGCGGAGTCGCCGCCGATCTCGGCGACGGCGCCGATCGCGGCGCGGCGCGTGCGTACGTCCTCGGCCGCGGCGGCGCGCGCGAGGAAGCCGAGGTCGCCGGGCGACGGGGGCGGGCTCGAAGCCCTGCGCGTGGCAGCGAGGGCGCCGAGGATGATCGCGGCGGCGAAGGCGCTTTCACCGGGGTCGCTCACGAGGGTGTCGCAGAGGGCGCGCGCGGCTTTTTCGTGGCGGGTCGCGAGCGAGGCGAGCGCGCCCTCGGCGGCGTGGGCGACGGAGCGGATCGGCGAGGCGACGAGGTGCGCAGCGAGGTTCAGGTCGTCCTCGGTGCCGAGCTTCGACAGGGCGAAGAGGGCGCTCGTGGCGACGCGGCGCTCGTCCTCGAGCGCGACCTTGCGCAGGGCCGCGAGGAGCGGGTACGGGCGAGCCGGCGCGCCCGGCGAGAGCGCGATGGCGGCGGCGACTTCGAGGAGGGCCGCCCGCACGTCTCCCGGCAGCCGGCTGTTGCTCGACGCGAACTCCACGACGAGCCCAGGCAGCGCCGCAGGTCCGAGCAACATCAGCGCGCGCTCGGCCTGCTCGGTGAACGTCTCCTCGGCGAGCGCGCGGACCGCCGCCTCGACCACGCCGGGCGCGCGCGCGACCGCAGCGAGGAGGAGCGCCATCGCGCGGTGGTGCGGCGGGTCGGTTCCTTCGGCCGTGGCGACACGGACGAGGCGCTCGCCAAGCTCGGGGCCCTCGGCCGCGAGGGCGTCGGTGACGGCCGGAAGGAGGGGTCCCTCGGCGAGGCGCGCGAGCGCGGCGATGGCCTGCATGAAGGTGCCGCCGCGCGCCTTGCGGAGCATGCGGGCGAGCGCCGGGGCCGCCGCGGGGCTCTCGGAGGCGGCGGCCGCCGAGAGGGCCGCCGAGCGCAAGGAAGGATGCTCGAGCAGCGGCGCGAGGCGCTCCCAGGGGATCACGGCGCCGAGGGCGTTGAGGCCTTCGAGCGCGGCGAGCCTGGCGAAGGGATCGGCGCTGTCGAGGCAGCGGAAGAGCAGGCGCTGGACCTCGACGGGCGCGATCGGACCGAGCTGCGCGATGGCCTCGACCGCGCCCTGGCGGACGTTCTCGTCGGGATCACGCAGCGAGCGCTCGAGGATGACGAGGGCATGCGGATCCCGCGTGTAGCCGAGGGCCTGGACGGCGAGCTTGCGGCCGTCGGCGTCGAGGCGCGCGAGCGCGGCTTCGAGGGGCGCGGTCGCGGCGCTGCCGCAGTTCGCGAGGACCTCGATCGCGGCGTTGCGCAGGCCGACGTTCTCGCAAGGCTCGAAGGCCTTCACCATGGCCGCGATGAGGCTCGGCGCCGGGATGAAGGCGCGCGCGGCGTACGTGGCCTCCTTGCGCACGCGCCAGTCGGTGTCGCCGAGCGCGCGGACGAGGAGCGGGAGCGCGTCGTAGAGCGGCAGCTCCGCGGCGAGGGAGGTGGCCTGGCGGCGCTCCTCGGCGTCCGAGGCGTCGAGGGCGGCTTCGATCAGCAGAGGCGAGACGGAGCGGCTCGAAGGGGGGTTCACGGCGCTCTCCTCAAAGGTCGTCCATCGGCGGCAGGACATCGGCGATGTCGTCGACGATCTCCGTGAACCGCTTCGTATCGAGCACGAAGACGAGCAGCCCGTTGTGGTTCGTCACGCCCGAGATGCCGCGCAGATCGCGGCCGCCGCCGACGGGAGGCGTCGGGCGGATCTCGTCGGCGCCGGTGCCGAAGACCTCGGAGACGGCGTCGACGATGAGGCCGACCATGCGCACGCCGGCGTCGACGAGGATCCACTTCGTCGAGCGGGTCGGCGCCGTCGGCGGCAAACCGAAGCGCACGCGCAGATCGAGGACGGGCACGACGTCGCCGCGGTGATCGGCCACGCCGGAGACCTCGGGCGGCGTGTGCGGGAGCGGCGTGACCGGCAAGGGGTTCACGATCTCGCGCACCTGGCCGATCCCGATCGCATAGTGCACGTCGCCCACGACGAAGCCGACGAGGCTCTTCTGGGGATCGGCGCGGTGTCTCTGGCCATAGTCGGGCATCTGGGTTCGTCTCTCCCGAACGGCGATCCGTCAGGACGAAAGCACCACCTTCAAATCGAGCAGGATGATCACGGACGCGTTCTGCCGAACGACGCCCACGCTCTTCAAGGCGACCCCCTTCCCCTCCTGCGGCGTCGCCTGCGCCTGCGCCGGCCGCGCGATGCCGGCGATGTAGCTCGCGACCTCGCCGCCGAGCGCCGTCGCCGTGTGCTCGATCTCGCTGTCGGCGAGGCGATAGACCTGCAAGACCTCGTCGACGTAGAGGCCGAGCAGCTCCACGCCCATCGGATCGACGAGCAGGATGCGCGCCTTGCTCGTGACGGGCCCCTCGGAGAGGCGGAGGCGGCGGCGCAGATCGATCACCGTGACGAGCTGCCCGCGCACGCTGATGATGCCCATGATCGACGAGGGCGCGCGCGGCACGGGCGTGAGCGGGTGCAGCTTCAGGATCTCGCGGATGATCGAGACCGGCGCGGCGTAGACGTCGCCCGCGAGGCGGAACGCGAGGTACTCGGTGATGGGGCCACGATCGCGCTGCGCCTTCTTGCGCTTGCCGCCCGCGGCGACGGGGGCCACCGCGGAGGTGGCGCGGCGGGCCAGGTTAGAAGCCATGGGTCCCTCCGTGCATGCGGGCACGATCCGCGTGCGCGAACATCTCCTCGACGAGCGCAGGCGCATCGAGCACGAGCGCGATGCGCTGGTCGGCGAGCTGCGTGGCGCCCGCGAAGCCCGCGACGTTCTTGAGGCTCGGGCCGAGCCCCTTGATGACGACGTCCTGCTCACCCACGAGCGAGTCGACGACGAGTCCCAGGCGGCGCGTGCCGACCGCGGTGACGACGATGAACCGCCGCTTCTGCCGCGGCGCGAGCGCGGTGCGCGCGGAGGGCGAGGAGCTGCCCGCGGGGCGGTACGGGAAGGCCGCGGCCGCGTAGTCCTGGCGGATGCTCTCGCTCCGCAGCGAGCTGCGCGGCGGGACCCCGGCGGCGTGGCTCATCGGCGGCATATCCATGCCCCCGCCGAAGGGGCCGGTGCCGCTCGAATCCGGCGTGTCCGCGAGGCCGAAGAGGCGCGCGAGGTAGCAGAGTTGGAGCGTGCTGCCGCGCAAGGTGACGGCCTCTCGGCCGTCGATCACGCGCACGGCCTCGGCGTCGAGCCACACGGCCTCCTGCACGTTCGCGAGCGGGATGGCGAACTGCTGGTCGCTCACCTTCACGATGAGCGCGCTGATGATCGCCAGCGTGATCGGCAAGGTGACCGTGAACTTCGTGCCGATGCCCGGCTCGCTCTGGACGTCGATCACGCCGCCGAGCTTCGAGATGTTCGTCTTGACGACGTCCATGCCGACGCCGCGGCCGCTGATCTCGCTGACGGCGCTCTTCGTCGAGAGGCCGGGGACGAAGATGAGGTTCAGGACCTCGCGGCGGCTCATCGTGCGCGCCTCGTCCGCCTGCACGACGCCCATCCGGATCGCCTTTTCGAGCAGGCGCTCCGTGTCGATGCCCTTGCCGTCGTCCTCGATCTCGATGACGACGTGGTTGCCCTTCTGGAACGCGTTCAGCGCGATCGTGCCGACGGCGGGCTTGTTCACCGCCTCGCGCATCTCGCGCTCCTCGATGCCGTGATCGATCGCGTTCCGCATCATGTGCATGAGCGGATCGCTGAGCTCCTCGACGATGAGCTTGTCGACCTCGGTCTCGGCGCCCGTGATGACGAGGTTCACCTGCTTGCCAGCCTCGCGGCTGATCTGCCGGGCCACGCGCGCGAGCTTGTCGAAGACCTGCCCGAGCGGGACCATGCGGACCTCGAGGATCCCGCGGCGGAGGCTGATGACGTTGCGCTCGAAGTCGCGCTGGAGCCGGTGCAGGTTGATCCGGAGCTCGCGGTTCGTGTGCGCGTCGCGCATCTTTTCGAGCAAGCGCTCGAGCTCCGTGCGCACGATCGACAGCTCGCCGACGATGTTCATCAGGACGTCGAGCTTCTGGATGTCGACGCGCACCGTCTGCGCGACGCTCTTGATCGTGCCGAGCTCCTGCGCCTTCGGCGGGATGCTCGCGCCCGCGTCGAGGCGCGGCGCCGGGAAAGGGTGCGGCGCCGTCATGTCGAGCGGCGCGGTCCCGAGCGGCGGCATCGCGCTCGGCGCGCCGCTCGGCGCGACCGGCGGCGGCGAAGGCGTGGGCGTGGGGATGTGATGCGCGGGCGCGGGCGCGGAGACGGCCGGCGCGGGCGCGGGCATGGGCGCGGGCGCGGGCCCTCCGCCCTGCCGCGGCAGCTCCTCGACCTCCACGCCGAGGTGGTTCAGCGCGCTCCGCAGCGTGGCTGCCGAGGCGCGCGAGCCCATCAGGATCTCCAGCGTGATCGAGTCGATGTCGGTGTCGTCGCTGGCGGGCAGGTACGTGATGATGTCGCCGTGCGGCTTCGCGGTCGCCTTGAGCTCGTCGAGCCCTTGATCGATCGTCGCGAGCTGGAAGCGCACGCGCAGCCGGTAGAGCGTGTTGCCCTGCGCGATGTTCGTCTTGAGCTTGTGCTCCTCGAACTCGGTGAGCACCGCGAGCAGGTTCGGGTCGATGATGTGCCCGCCGCCGCCCGTCGCGCCGCCCGCGCCCGCCCCGCGATCGAGCTGCGCGAGGAGCTTCTCGAGCTCCGGCATCGGCTGGTCGCGGCCCTCTTTTTCGGCCTGGAGCAGCTTGCCGTAGAGCTGCACCGAGGCGAAGAGCAGGTCGAGCACGGGGGCCGTGACGTCGACCTTGCCGAGGCGCAGGTCGTCGAGCAGCTCCTCGAGCTTGTGCGAGAGGCTCGACATCCGCGTCGCGCCGAAGAGGCCCGCGAGGCCCTTCAGCGTGTGCACGGCGCGGAAGACGTCGTTGATCAGATCCGGGTCGACGTGGCCGGACTTCTGCGCCTCGTCGAGCGCGAGCAGATCTCGCCCGAGCCCTTCGACGATCTCCTGCGCCTCGGAGAAGAACTCCTCGCGCGCGCGTTCGCTTTCGCTCGTCAACGCGACCCCTCGCTGCTCTCGGCCGGAAGGGAGCTCCGCGCTTGCAGGATCGTCGTGATGGCGCGCTGCAGCGCCTCCACCGTGAAGGGCTTCGCGAGGAACGCGTCGGCGCCGAGCGCGAGGCCGCGCGCCCGGTCCTTCTCGGAGGACTGCGTCGAGATGATGATCGTGGCCACCTTCCGGTGCCGCTCGCTGTCGCGCATGAACCGCAGGAGCTCGAGCCCGTTGATGTCCGGCATGTTGATGTCGGTGATCACGAGGTCGTAGTGCCCGCGCGGCAGCAGGCGGAGCGCGTCGAACCCGCTGGCAGCCTCGACGACCTCCACCTCGCCGTGCGTGTCGTCCGGGCTCGCTGCGAAGAGCCCCGGCGCATCCTCGAGCGCCGCGCGGATGAACGCCCGGAACGCAGAGGAGTCCTCGACGACCAGGATACGAGCCATGCCGTGAGGTTAGCGGAAACGCCGCGCGATCAGGAGGTTTTTGGGTGAGCTCCGAAGGCCCTGGGGGGCCGCCCCGTGACCTCTGCCGGGCCGACGCTGATTTCTTGCCCGGAAATGTGCCCTCGCGGGGGGAACGCCGGGGCGACGGCAGGCCGATCTCGTGCCTCGGTGGCTCGGGGTGGGGCCGTGGTCACGGCCGAGCCCACGCGCCGCGAATTGACACGCCCGCGGAGGTGCTGCCCTAATGCGTTCCGTGAACGACAGAAACAAGGCCGCGCTTCGCGCGGGTACCTCTTCCCACGCCTGGGTGACGCTCTTCTCGCTGCTCGCGTTCCTCCTCGCAGGCTGCGGGGGCGGCTTGAACGTCCGGCTCATCAACTCGGCGCAGAAGAAGCCCAACAACGTCTGGGTCTTCTTCACGGTCGACGCGGGCAAGGACAAGCCCGTCGGAGGCCTGGCCGCCGAGGACTTCAAGATCTACGAGGACGGCGAGCTCGTCTCGGCCTTCGAGAGCAAGCAGACGATCCAGAACCCGGAGGTCGCGGCGGTCATGTACACGATGCTGCTCGTGGACATGAGCGGCAGCGTGACCGAGTCCGGGCAGGCGGACGCGCTCGTCGACGCTGCCAAGGCCTTCGCCGAGCGCGTCGGCAAGACGCAGAAGGTCGGCGTGTACGCCTTCGACGGCTCGGAGAAGATCCACTCCGTCGTGCCCTTCACCGAGGCGCAAGGCTCGGTCGAGGGTGGCCTCGAGGGGCTCCGCAAGTACAAGCCGAAGGATCCGTCGACGAACCTGCACGGCGCCGTCGTCGAGGGCCTCGCGACGCTCAAGAAGGAGCTCGACAAAGACAGGCGCCCGCTCAAGTTCGGCTCGCTCGTCGTCTTCTCGGACGGCACGGATCGCGCCGCGCGCGTGACCCGCGACCAGATGAAGGACGAGATGGGCAAGGACGAGTATGAGAACTACCAGATCTACGCGATCGGCGTCGGCGCCGAGATCGGCAAGGCGAAGCTCGACGAGATCGGGCGCGACGGGACCGAGCTCGCGACGGATCAGGCGAAGGTCAAGGAGGCCTTCGACAAGATGGCCGCGCGCATCGAGGCGCACATGAAGCGCTTCTACCTGCTCTCGTACTGCACGCCGGCCCGCAAGGGTGAGCACGAGGTCACGATCGAGGCGATCAGCAAGAAGGATCCCGAGGGCTCCGGCGAGGTCGAGTACAAGTTCAACGCCGACGGCTTCGGGCCTCCGCCCGACTGCGATCCGAAGGCGCCTCCGGCCTTCGACCTGAAGGAACCGGCGGCGAAGCCCGCCGAGGCCGCCAAGTAGTACGCCGCCGAAACATCGAATTCTGCAAGGCCCGCGCGCATCGGCGTATGCTCGCGGGCCTCGTTCATTTCGAGGGGAGCCGCGCATGGGCGTTTCGAAGGTGCTGCTGGTCGACGACGAGCCGCACATCCGGCGAATTGGGGAGCTGAGCCTGAAGGGCGTCGGCAAGTGGAAGGTGGTGCTCGCGTCCTCCGGGCACGAAGCGCTCGAGATCGCGGCGCGTGAAACACCCGACGTGATCCTGCTCGACGTGATGATGCCCGGCATGGACGGCCAGGAGACGCTGCTCGAGCTCCGTGCGCGCGAGGCCACGGCCGCGATTCCGATCATCTTCATGACCGCGAAGGTGCAGAAGCACGAGGTCGATCGCTACCGCGAGCTCGGCGCCGCGGGCGTCATCCCGAAGCCCTTCGATCCGATGGCCCTCCCTGGGCAGATCCGCGACATCCTGGCCACGTACGCAGGCCCACGGCCTTGATCGTGGCCCACCGCGTGCAAGGGACAGGGGAGGAACGGACATGAAAGCAGCCTCCGCCCCAAGCGACGAGATCGAGCGCCTCGCGGCCCTGAGCGAAGCGGCGATCCTCGACACGCCCCCCGAGCCGGCCTTCGACGAGCTCACGCGCCTCGCGGCCTCGATTTGCCGCACGCCCATCGCGCTGGTCTCGCTCGTCGATCGTGAGCGTCAGTGGTTCAAGTCGAAGGTGGGGCTCGGCGCGAGCGAGACGCCGCGCGAGGTGGCGTTCTGCGCGCACGCGATCCTCGGAGACGAGCTCTTCCTCGTCCCCGACGCGTACGACGACGAGCGGTTCGCGGACAACCCGCTCGTGACCGGCCCGCCGAACGTGCGGTTTTACGCGGGCGCGCCGCTCGCGACCGCGGACGGCCACAACGTCGGAACGCTCTGCGTCATCGACCACGGCCCGCGCCAGCTCGACGAGGAGCAACGAAGCGCGCTGTCGTCGCTCGCGCGTCAGGTGGCCGCGCAGATCGATCTGCGCCGCGCGAACGGGCGGCTCGCGAAGCTGAACGGCGAGCTCGTGGCGCGGGCGCGCGAGGCGCAGGCGGTGATCGAACAACGCAAGGCGATCGAGCGCATCAAGGACGAGTTCATCTCGACGGTCTCGCACGAGCTTCGGACGCCACTCACCTCGATCCGCGGCGCGCTCGGCCTGCTCGAAGGCGGGGTGCTCGGCGCCCTGCCGGACGAGGCGATGGAGGTCGTGCACATCGCCCGCACGAACACCGACAGGCTCATGCGGCTCATCAACGACATCCTCGACCTGGAGAAGATCGAAGCGGGCAAGCTCGAGCTGTCTCCAAAACACATCGATGTGCGGCGGCTCGTCTCCAGCCTGGTGGAGAGCCTTTCGCCCGTGGCCGCCGAGGCGAAGGTCGAGCTCTGGGCGGAGGTGCGGGGAGAGCTCGACCTCGTGGCGGATGAGGACCGGATCGCTCAGGTGCTCACGAACCTGATGTCGAATGCCCTCAAGTTCTCGCCGCCCGAGGCGCGGGTCGAGCTCTTCGCGGAGGCGACGGCGACCGGCCGCGTGCGCTTCGGCGTGCGCGACCGCGGGCCCGGGATCGCGGAGGCGGACGTCGCGCGGCTCTTCAACCGGTTCGAGCAGCTCGGCGGGAGCGGCTCGCGCAAGATGGGCGGCACGGGGCTCGGGCTCGCGATCTCGAAGGCGATCGTCGAGCAACACGGCGGCACGATCGGCGTCACGTCGAGGCTCGGGCAAGGCAGCACGTTCTGGTTCGAGGTGCCGCATCGGGACGCGCGAGCGAGCGTCGCGGCGCCGAGCGAAATGTAGAATCGGGTCGAAATCTCGGCGCCCGCCTCGCCGGCTCCGCCTATGATCGACGCACCCGATGGCGCATACGAAGGACGACGAGATCCGAGCGGCGCTCCTGGAATTACGCAGGGAATATCTGGCGGAGTTGCCGGGGCTCCTCGCGCAGCTCGCCGAGGTCGTGTCCGCGGCGAAGCAGGGGACCGCGAAGGACGCGATCCGCGCGGCGGTGTCGAGGGCGCACGCGTTGCGCGGGACCGCGGGATCGTATCGGTTTCAGGACATCAGCGACGCCGCCGGCCTCATCGAGGACGGGCTGCTCGGCATCCAGGGCGGCTGGCTCCCCGCGGAGCAAGCGTGGCCCGAGATCGAGCGCGCACTCGCGAGCGCCCGCGCGGCCTGTGATCGCGCGATCGCCGGGCTCACGGCGTAGACGCCGCGCCCCAGCCGGCCCGCTCGACGATGCCGTCGATCGTGTCGACGAGGCGGCGCAGATCGATCGGCTTCGCCACGAACTCGCGCACGCCGAGGACGGCGAACTTCCAGCGCTCCTGCGGGCCGACGCGGCCGCTCAAGACGACGACACGCGCGTGATCGCCGCGCGGCAAGGCGCGCAGGTGCGAGAGCGTGTCCACGCCGTCGAGGTCGGGCATGTCGAGGTCGAGCAACACGAGATCGGGCGGCTCGTCGCGCGCGGCTTCGAGCGCGTCCTGGCCCGAGCGCGCGACGCGGATGCGCACCGCTCGGCCCTTCAAGGCGAGCTCGGCGGCCTTGGCGGCGAACTTGGCGAACGCGGGATCGTCGTCGACCGCGAGGACGCGGATCGGCCGTAGGATGCTCTCGCCGGGCATCCTGGTGCTCGGCGGCGGCGGCTGGATCGACGGCGTCGCGGCGGCCCTGGGGGAGCCTGCGCGGACGAGGTCACGCGCGAACGTCACGCAGCTCGGATACCGATCGACGGGGTTTTTCGCGAGCACGCGCGAGAGCACCGGATCGAAGGGCGCGAGCTCGGGGCGCACCGACGAGGCGAGGGGGATGGGCGCGCTCTGATGGGCCCCGAGCAGCCGCACGATGTTGCGCTCGAGGTAGGGCGTGCGCCCCGTCAGAAGCTCGAACGCCACGCATCCGAGCGCGTAGATGTCGCTCCACGGGCCCACCGTGATCCCGTTCGCGCCGAGCCCGGCTTGCTCGGGCGCCATGTAGATCGGCGTGCCCTCGATCGTCTCGGGATCCGGATCCGACGACTGCTGCGCGAGCCCGAAATCGATGAGCACGGGCCTGCCGGTGTCCTCCTCGATGACGATGTTGCCGGGCTTCACGTCGCGATGGACGATTCCGCGCGCGTGCGCGGCGTCGAGCCCGTCGGCGATGCGGCTCAGGATGGTGATCGCGCGGTGCTGCGGCAGGACGCTCTTGCGCTGCCGGTAGTCGTCGAGGATCGCCTCGAGCGAGCGGCCCTCGACGTACTCCATCGCGAAGAAGTACGAGCGGCCGTGGCGGCCGAACGCATACACCTGCACGACGTGTTGATCCCGGAGCGTCGCGAGCGCCTTCGCTTCCTGCTGGAGCCTCTGCTCCGCGAGCGCGTCGTCCCACGTCGGCACGATGAGCTTCAGCGCCACTGCGCGGTCGAGCCACATGTCACGCGCGCGGTAGACGATCCCCATGCCGCCGCGGCCGAGCTCCCGTTCGACGCGGTACGCGCCGGCCACCACCATGCCCGGCTCGGGCGTGATCGAGGGACGCGAGGGCGCGTCGATCACGTTGCCGAACTCGTCGAGCGACGACGTATCCACGTAGGCTTCGCCGGATCTGTCAGGCGACGAAGGTGTGCTCATGAAGCGCTGCCCGCCCCGGCGCGAAAATGTGCCGGCCCATTTCTCTTGTAGGCCGCCTGCTCGGGCGTCGCGAGTGAAAAAACTCGTGCGCACATGCGCCTGTGATGCGGATTTCTCAGGCGCCTTCGGTCACGCCGCTTCGTTCGCGCTCGGCGCGCCGCGCGCCCGCGAGCTGGCCACAAGCGCCGCCGACGTCGCGGCCGCGCGGCCTGCGGACGAGCGTCGTCACGCCGTGCGACGAGAGCCGCGCGACGAAGGCGTCGAGCCGCTCGGGCGCGGGTGGCCGGAGCGCCGGATCGGGGCCCGGATTGCACGGGATCACGTTCACGCGGCAGCGAATCCCGCGGACGTAGGCGGCGAGCAGATCGGCGTCCTCGGGCGCGTCGTTCCAGCGGTCGAAGAGCACGTACTCGAAGAGCACACGGCGCCCGTGCGGGAGCGCGGCGAGGATGGCGTCGCGCAGCGCCGCGAGCGGGAAGCGCGCGTTGATCGGCATGATCGCGCGGCGGCGCTCGTCGTCCGGCGCGTTGAGGCTCACGGCGAGCTCGGCGCGCGTGCCGGCGAAGAACGCGGGCAGTTTGTCGGCGACGCCGACCGTGCTCACGGTGACGCGCGAGGGCGCGAAGGCGAAGGCGCGATCGTCCGTGAGCAAGCGGAGCGCGCGCAGCACCTCGGGCAGGTTGTCGAAGGGCTCGCCCATGCCCATGAACACGAGGTTCGAGAGCGGCGGCGCGCCGCTGGCCTCGTTCCAGAGCGCGCGGGCGAGCCGAACTTGATCGATGATCTCGCCCGCGGCGAGCTGACGTTCGAGCCCGAGACGGCCGGTCTCGCAGAACGCGCAGGCCCGCGCGCAGCCGACCTGGCTCGAGATGCAGAGCGTCGTACGGCCGGGGCCGGGGATGAGGACCGACTCGACGAGGGCGCCGTCCCGGGCGCGAAAGAGCAGCCGGATCGTGCCGTCCTCGGCCGGCGCGCGCTCGTGCAACGCGAGCGCGGGCGCGGGATCGAGCGCGGCGAGCGCCTCGTGGGCCCAGGCGCCGATGCCGAGGCCGGCGAAGACCTCGGGGCCCCAGGGCACCACCGAAAGGTCGCGGAAGAACGCGTGCCGGACGATCCGGGCCGCGGCCGAGCGCGCGGCCGAGGGCGCTCCGCCGTTGGCGACCAGGCGCTCGGCGAGCGAGCCTGCGTCGTATGACGCGAGGAGCGCGTCGCCGCGGGCGGCGCGCGAGACCAGCGGGATCCCCCCGCGCTTGTCGAGAACGTCCACGGCCCTTCTGTTACTACGGCGACGGCCGGCGCGGCAGTCACGCTGGACCTCACCGGAACGACCAGGCTGCCCGAGCCTTCGTCCTCACCTTTTCCACAGCCCTGTGGACAACCTGTGGTGCGGCGGGGTCCGAGTTCTTCCGGCTCCACGTGCCGTTAAGGTAGAGTTCGCCCGATGCGTCCTTTGGGTCTCGTACACCGTGCCCTGCTTGTGCTTGCGTTCGGCTCTCCGCTGCTCTGCGCGTTGCCTGCGCGCGCGGCGGCGCCGAAGGACGCGCAGGCCGAGAAGGCCATCACGCAGGCGATGGATGTCGACTACCTGGAGACGAAGTTCGACCAGGCTGAAAAGCGGCTCCGGACGGCGATCGATGCGTGCGGCGCGGACAAGTGCACGCCGAGCGTGAAGGCGCGGGCCCTCGTGGCGCTCGGCGTGGTGCTCGCGGGCGGCAAGAAGCAGCTCGAGGACGCGCGCGAGGTGTTCGTCGAGGCGCTGACGCTCGACAAGACGGTGAAGCCCGACGAGGACATGAGCTCGGGCGAGGTGAAGTACGCGTACGAGAACGCGCGCAAGCAGCTCAAGCTCGACGGCGCGCCCGGGCCTTCCGCGGGGGGAACACCCGCGCCTTCGGGCCAGGGCCTGACGCACACGACGCCGCCCGAGCAACGCGTCGACACGCCGCTGCCGCTTTACATGCGGCTCGCGCCGGAGCTGCTCCAGGACGCGAAGAAGGTCGCGGTCACGTACCTGGCCCCCGGCGCGAGCGACTGGAAGACGCTCGTGATGAAGAAGGTCGGCGAGTTCGGCTTCGGCATCAACGTGCCGTGCACCGACGTCACGAAGGAAGGCAACCTCGACTATTACATCACGATCACCGACGCGGACGGCGCGATCGTGACGGGCGCGGGCTCGCGCTCGCAGCCCCTCCGCACCGCGATCAAGGCGCGCATCGAGGGCGAGCCGCCGAGCTGGCCCGGCTTCGCGCCGCCCGAGCTCTGCGTGAAGGTCGAGTCGGGGCCGAAGCAGTGCCTCGACGACAACCAGTGCAACGCGGGCTATTCGTGCGTCGCCGGCGAGTGCACGCAGAAGACCACGGGCGGCGAGGAGCCGAAGGACACGGGGCCGCGGAAGAACTGGGTCTCGCTCACGATCTCGCCGGACATCTCGATCTTCTCGGGCAAGGACGTCTGCGCGGTCGACGTGCAGGAGCGGGATCACTTCGTGTGCGTGCGCAGCGACGGGAGCCGTTATCTCGGCGCGCCCACGCCCGGC
This sequence comes from Polyangium sp. y55x31, assembly GCF_029946505.1. GTDB lineage: Bacteria > Myxococcota_A > Polyangia > Polyangiales > Polyangiaceae > Polyangium. Next base: position 100,226 of record NZ_JARZHG010000025.1, on the reverse strand, counting down.
GTCGCGAACGACGTGTCCGCGGGCCTCGCGCTCTCCACGATCCGCGTCGTCGCCGGCTACGACCGGCTCTTCCTGGACAACATCCTGGCGGGCGTGCGTATCGGCTTCGCGTTCCGCACGTCGAGCGCCGAGGACGCGAGCTTCCTGCCGGTGCACGCGGAGCTGCGCGGCAGCTACTTCATCGGCAAGAACCCGTTCGGGAGCCTCGGCGCGCGCCCGTTCGTCTTCGCCGCCGCCGGGCTTGCGCAGATCGACACGCCCGTCAATGTCGAGGTCCTCGAGGACGGCGTCGCCTGCGGCGCGGCGAACCCGAGCGACCAGAACAGCCCGTGCACGAGGCCTGGCAACCCGACCTACGAGGGCACGATCGTCGAGCCCCGGGTCCAGAGCTTGAAGGCGTACAAGCAAGCGGGGCAGGGGTTCCTTGCGCTCGGCGGCGGACTCCAGTACGCGCCGCTCGAGAGGGTCGCGATCAGCGTCGGCCTGCGCGCGAACGTGACGCTCCCCGTGGTCACGTTCGTGCTGACGCCCGAGGTCGGCGCCACCATCGGATTCTGAGAATGCCCGAAGTACAACCCAGCAAGCTCGACGCGGCCCTCGATCAGGTCCTCGCGGGCGGGCCTCTGCGAGGCCTGCTCGACGTGCTCGACCGGCACTCGAACCTGCCCGGCACGCGTCCGAACCTCGAATTCGCCCGCACGGTGGGCATCGCGATCGCATCCCGTCGCGGCAAGGCAGACGCGCTCGTCCGCGCGCTGCTCGCCGCGCCCGGCGAGTATCCGGTGATCGTCGCGGCGCACGCGCTCGCCCAGCGAGCCATCGTCGGGCTCGACGCGCGCGGCGCCATGAGCACGCTGCACGACCTCGCGGACGAGCCGCGGCACCTCGTCCGCATGGGCATCGTCTCCGCGCTGCGGGAGGTCTTGCTCGTGAAAGGCGAGGAGACGCTGCGCGAGCTCGCGACCTGGACCGACGGCTACTTCCACGCCCACGTGGTGCTCGCAGCGCTCGCGGATCGCGAGGTCCTCGATCGGCTGCGCGGGCCGGAGGAGGTGATCGCGCGGCTCGACGAGGCGTTCACGCTCGCCGACGTCTCTCCACGAGCGGCGGAGCGATCGCAGGGCCTGCGCACCTTGCGCGAGGCGATGCCGGCCGAGGTCGTGGTGCTTTCGGCGCGCTTCCCCGAGGTCGTCGCGTGGCTCGAAGCGAAAACGACCTCGAAGCGCCCGGAGACGCGTGAGGTCGTATCGCAGGCCATCACGGCGCTGCGTCGGGGAGGGCTGAAAAACGCGGAGGCGACGCGGATCGCGGGGCTCTTGGAGGCGAGCAAGAAGCCTCCCCGCGACGCGGCGCGGATCGTCTCGGGCACGCGAAAGCGGAGCAAAGGGCGGCGTTGACGGCACGCACCCCCCGGGCGACGAAATCCGTCGCGGAGGGTGCCGGCGTGCAGTATGGAACCCGCCATGCGGCTCGAGAACAGGGTTGTCTTCATCACGGGCGCCTCGCGTGGCATTGGCCGGGCGGTCGCGCTCGCTTGTGCGAAAGAGGGAGCCGACGTCGTCATCGCGGCGAAGTCGGACGTCGAGACGAACCCCCGGCTTCCGGGGACGATCCACAGCGTGGCCAAGGAGGTCGAGGCGCTCGGCCGCCGGGCCCTGCCGATCAAGCTCGACGTGCGCGACGCGGAGGCGTGCGAGGCGGCCGTCGCCGAGGCCGCGGCGCATTTCGGGCGGCTCGACGTGCTCGTGAACAACGCGGGCGCGCTCTGGTGGGCGGACGTCGTCGGGACGCCGGTGAAGAAGTTCGACCTCGTGATGGGCATCAACGTCCGCGCCTCGTTCGTGCTCGCGCGGGCGGCCCTGCCGCACATGATCGAGCGCAAGTGGGGGCACATCGTGATGATGTCGCCGCCGGTGGACGTGAACGGCGTCGCGCACCATGGGGCCTACGCGGTCTCGAAGTTCGGCATGACGATGATCGCGCTCGGGATCGCGGAGGAGGCGAAGGCGCACAACGTGACGGCGAACGCGCTCTGGCCGGCGACGGCGATCGAGAGCTACGCGACCATCAACTTCGGCCTCGGCGGCCCGGAGTTCTGGCGCAAAGCCGACATCCTCGCGGACGCGACGCTCGCGTTGATCACGAAGGAGCCCTCGGCGCGGCCGGGCAAGGCCTGGATCGACGAGGAGCTCTTGCGCAGCGAGGGCGTCACGGATTTCTCCAAGTACCAGTGCGCGCCTGGCCATGAGCCGCCGCATTTCCCGTTCTCGGCGCTCCCGACGACGACCGAGACCGTCGACAAGAAGAAGTGAGGCCATGTCTTCGAGCGACGATGACGACGACCGAACGATCGGATCGAGCTCCGCCTTCTCGGTGGATCCGACCCGGGAGATCGCGAGCGTGTTCGACGATCTCGAGGATCTCCTGAAGAACGGCGACGTGATCGAGGCCCTGTCGCGGAAGGGCGTGAACGCGAGCATCGCGCTCACGGCGATCGAGGGGCTTCGGGCCTACCTCGAGGGAAAGAAGGCCGATGCGGCCGAGGATTTCGCGATGGTGGCGGACGAGATCCGGGGACGCCTCGAGCTCGCCCGCGCGGCGGAGGGGCCCAAGAACGGGCACGGAGGGCATTCGTGACCACGGTAGCGCCTCCGCCCTGGTACCCAGCCCCGGCGCTCTCGGGCGCGGGTTATTCGGCGGCCGAGCTCGCCGAGAGCTGCGACCGCGTGTTCCTCCTCGACCAGCGGGATCTGCCGGCGCGCGAGGTCTACGTGACCCTGCGCTCGGTCGAGGAGGTCGCGGAGGCGATCCGCGCGATGGTCGTGCGAGGCGCGCCGGCGATCGGGATCGCAGCGGCCTACGGCATGGTGCTCGCCGCGCGCGCGCTGCGCCCGGCGGCCGCCGAGCGGTACGTCGCCGCCCTTCGCGGCGCCGCGAGCATGCTGGTGGCGGCGCGGCCGACGGCGGTGAACCTCTCATGGGCGGTCACGCGCATGCTGACGTCGGCGGAGGCGCACGCGAACGACCCGCCGGACGCGCGCGTGGCGGAGCTCGCGGCGCTCGCGCGGCGGATTCACGTGGAGGACCTCGAAGCGTGCCGGCGGATGGGTCGGGTCGGCGCGGCGCGGATCCCGGACGGCGCGACGATCCTGACCCATTGCAACGCGGGCGCGCTGGCGACGGGCGGTTATGGCACGGCGCTCGGCGTGATTCGCGCGGCGGCGGAGGCGGGCAAGCGCGTGCGGGTGCTGGCGGACGAGACGAGGCCGTACCTGCAGGGCGCGCGGCTGACGGCGTGGGAGCTCGCGCAGGACGGCATCCCGGTCGAGGTGATCACGGACTCGATGGCGGGTTATTTCCTGCGGCGGCGCGAGGTCACGGCGATCGTGGTGGGCGCGGACCGCATCGCGCGGAACGGGGACATCGCGAACAAGATCGGCACGTACGGGCTCGCCGTCCTGGCGAAGTTTCATGGCGTGCCGTTTTACGTGGCCGCGCCGTGGAGCACGGTCGACCTGGCGACGCTGGACGGGGACCACATCCCGCTCGAGGAGCGCAGCCGGGACGAGGTGGTCCGGGTGGGAGGCGCGGTGCTGGTGCCGGAGGGCGTGCCGGCACGGCATCCGGCGTTCGACGTGACGCCGGCCGAGCTGATCACGGCGATCTTCACGGAGCGGGGCGAGTTTGCCGCGGGGGAGATTGCGCGGGCGGGGGAAGCGGTGAGCGCGGCGTAAGCCTTTTCGTCCGGGTTTGCCCGGGTTCCATCTCGTAAAACTTGTTCTCCCCGGGGCTCCCTGGACAAACGTCCGGCCATGACCGAGCCGCGCCGTCGGGATCGTCTTCCGCAGCCGCACGACGCGTTCTTCAAGTGGGCGTTTTCCCAGCGCGAGCACGCCGTCGGCTTGCTCCGGGCTGCGCTGCCGAAGGCGCTCTCGGCTGCGATCGACTGGGGCACCCTGCGCCTCGAACAGGGCAGCTTCGTCGACCGCGCGCTCCGGCATCGCCACGGCGACCTCGTGTTTTCGGCGCGCATCCGCGAGAAAACCGTCTACTTTCACGCCCTCGTCGAGCAGCAGCGCGACGTCGAGCCGCTCATGGTCTTTCGCATGGTCGTCTACATGTTTCGCCTCTGGGAACAGCTCGTCCGCGACGAACCCTCGTTGAAGGAGCTCCCGCCGATCATCCCCATCGTCGTGCATCACAGCGAGGCGGGCTGGATGGCGGCGACGGCGTTCCAGGATCTCGTGCCGATGGACGCGTCGGTTCGTCCTGTCCTCCTGCCGTTCGTCCCCCAGTTCGAGCTCCGGCTGATCGACCTCGGCGGTGGGCGCGCGGGGGATCTCGTGGAGCGTGCGCTCACGGCGCTCGGTCAGGTCGTGCTGTGGTGTCTGTCCGTGGCGGGTGACGACGCTCGGTTCGAGCGGGAGATCGAGCGGATCGGGCAGGCGCTCGACGAGGTGCTGCTGGCCAAGGACGGCCTTGCTGCGCTCGGAGTGCTGCTGCGGTATCTTGCAGCTACGCACCAGCGCATCGGTGCGGAGCGGGTCGGCGAGATCCTGGAGAGTGCGACAGGGCCGGAGGTGCGAGACGTGATCATCACCTGGCTGGACAAGGTCGAGGCGCGGGGGCGTATGGAGGGGCGCGTCGAGGGCCGCACGGAAGGGCAGGCGCGGCTCTTGCGGAAGCTCCTCACGGTGCGGTTCGGCGCCCTGCCGGCCTCCGCCCGCGCGAGGATCGCCGAGGCGGACGAGGCCACGCTCAGCCGCTGGGGCGTCCGCCTGCTCACGGCCGAGACCCTGGATGAGGTGTTCGGCGAGGTTCGCCGTGCGGCGCCGTCCTCGCGCCCCTCGTCTTCGCGCCCCTCGTCCTCCTCCCCGCGTGTGGCGAAGACCCGCGCCCGCGTTCGGCGCAGCCCTGCATGACTGCACGCTCGCCCTCCGCGCGAGTCCCTTGCCCCCGCCTCTCCTCGGCTCCAGAACGGAATCCATGACCGCCGCTTCCCGCTTCGCCCCCAAGCCCCCCTGGCTCAAAGTCCGCGCGCCTGGCGGCGACACGTACCATCACCTCAAGCAGACCTTCCGCGAGCTCGATCTCCACACCGTTTGCGAGGAGGCGCGTTGCCCCAACGTGGGCGAGTGCTGGCGCGAGGGCACGGCGACGGTGATGCTCCTCGGCGACGTTTGCACCCGCGGCTGCCGCTTCTGCGCCGTCACCACCGGCAACCCGCGCGGAGCTGTCGACACCCGCGAGCCCGAGCACGTCGCGCGCGCGATCGCCCGGCTCGATCTCCAGTACGTCGTCATGACCATGGTCAACCGCGACGACCTCCTCGACGGCGGCGCCGAGCACGTCGGACGCACCGTCCAGCGCTTGAAGTCGCTTCGCCCCGACATCCTCGTCGAGACCCTCGTCGGAGATTTTTGCGGTCATCTCTCGGCCGTCGACACCGTCGTCGACGCCCGGCCCGACGTCTTCGCGCACAACGTCGAGACCATCCGCCGCCTCACGCGTACCGTGCGTGACGTCCGATCGAGCTACGACCAGTCCCTCGCCGTGCTCGAGCGGGCCAAGGCGCGCGCGCGGGCGCAGGGGATCGAGGGGCAACTCACGAAGAGCTCCATCATGGTCGGCGTCGGCGAGACGGACGACGAGGTCGTCGAGACCATGCGTGATCTCCGCGGCGTCGGTGTCGACGTCGTCACCATCGGCCAGTACCTCCGGCCCACGCCCAAGCACCACGAGGTCCTGCGCTTCGTCCCGCCGGAGACCTTCGCGCGGTACGAGGAAGAAGCCCTCGCGATGGGCTTCCTCTACGCCGCGTCCGGCCCGCTCGTTCGGTCGAGCTACCGCGCCGCCGAGGTGTTCCTGCGCAGCCTCTTGCGGGGCAAGGGCGGTGAGGGCGGCGACGTGCAGGCCGAGCTCGATGCGCGGCTCGATGTCGCGCGTCGGGAGGCTGCGCGGGTCGCCTTGGAGCTCGGCTCTCCTTCGAGCGTCGAGGTTCCGCTGGGAGCGTCGATCAGCGCCAGGAGTGAGGCAGCGGGCCTCGTCCCGGCCGCGTCGCTCGTACGTCGGTGACGTCCGAGCGCGGGGCTTGGCGTTTCGCCCGGAGTGTGTGAAAAGGGGCGTCGAGGGAAGGACCCTGGCATGAGCTCCCCTGACGAGAAGTTCATCGAGCGCGTCACGCAGTGCATCGCACGGCCTGGGCCGAACGCCCCGCGCGGCGTGCAGCACTCGATCCTGGCGCAGGCGGCGCGCCTCGCGCAGAGCGCCCCCATCGGGGACGAGGCCACGGCCCCTTCCGGATTCGATCCTGCGGCGGCTGCGCTCTTCGAGGGCACCGTCGAGAGCGCGTACCTCGTGGCCACCTCCGATGGCCCGCTCTCGTCGACCGAGGACGCCGTGCTGCGCGCGATCATCGGCATCGGCTGCGATGGCAAGGTCTCGGCCGAGCAGATCGAGGCCCTCTTCGGCGAGCTCGCCTCCGCGCAGCAGCGCGAGAGCGAAGACGAGCGCGTCGCGCACATCGCGCAGATGATCACGCATCGCGATCATCAGCGTGAGGTCCTGCGCATCGCCGCGATCATGGCGCGCGCGTCGGGCGGCATTCGACCTGGTGAGCGTGCGCTCCTCGATCGGATCGCGCAGCGCTTCACGCTCGGCGCGGCGGCGGTCGACGCTGCGATCGCGGAAGCCTGCGACGCGCTCGGCACCGTCTGAAGCGTGACGTTCGGACGCGCACGCATGCTCTCGTGCGTGTCCGTCATGCTGCACGTGCAGCACGAATTCGCGCAATGATTGCCGGCCGTTCTGGGGCTTTTTCGCAGATGCAGCAATCACGACGCGGCGTGTTGTAAAATGCCGAGATCGTCGCTTGTCCACTGGCCATTCTGTCGCCCTTTGACTACGGTCCGGGCGCCATCATGAGCACTGCCACCCAACCCGCATCGAGCCTCGCCTCCACTGCCTCGGGGGGCAGCATGGAAGGCTCCGCCCACCCGGTCGCGCGGCATCCGCTCGACGCGCATGCGCCTGACGTCGTGCGTGTTCTCCGCGACGACGGCACTCTCGATCCGACGAACGATCCTGGTCTTCGCAGCGACGAGGTGCTCACCCTCTACCGCGCGATGGTGCGCGCGCGCTTGCTCGACGAGCGCCTCGTCCTCCTGCAGCGGCAGGGGCGCATCGGCTTCCACATCGGCTGCAAGGGCGAGGAGGCGAGCATCCTCGGCAGCGCCTTCGCCATGCGGCAGAACGACTGGATCTTCCCGTGCTACCGCGAGTTTGCCGCGGCGCTCTGGCGTGGGATGCCGCTCCAGCGGTACGTCGACAACATGTTCGGCAACGCGAACGATCCCGTGAAGGGTCGCCAGATGCCGGACCACTACACGTGGAAGAGCGGCAAGTTCGGCTCGGTGAGCTCGCCGATCGGCACCCAGATCACGCAGGCCGTCGGGTTCGCCTGGGCCGCGAAGATCCGCAAGGAGGACGCGGCGGTCCTCGTGTACTTCGGCGACGGCGCGACGAGCTCGAACGAGTTCCACAACGGCATGAACTTCGCGGGCGTCTTCAAGACCCCGACGGTCTTCTTCTGCCGCAACAACGGCTGGGCCATCAGCGTGCCGACCGAGCGGCAGACCGCGAGCGACACCTTCGCGCAGAAGGGCATCGCCTACGGCGTCCCCGGCGTTCGTTGCGACGGCAACGACCTCTTCGCCGTCGTCAAGGTGACGCGCGACGCGGTCGCCCGCGCTGTGCGGGGCGAGGGGCCGACGATCATCGAGGCGCTCACGTACCGCCTCGAAGGCCACTCGACGAGCGACGATCCGAAGGCGTACCGGCCCGAGGCCGGCCTGGATTCCTGGCGCCGCCTCGACCCGATCCCGCGCCTGCGTCGGCACATCGAGCGCACGATTGGCTGGACCGACGCGCAGGACAAGGAGCTCGAGACCGAGCTCGACGCCGAGCTCAAGGCTGCGATCGCGGTCGCCGAGAAGACCCAGGCGCCCCCGCTCGAGTCGCTCTTCGAAGACGTCTACGGCGAGCTGCCCTGGCACCTGCAAGAGCAGCGGGACGAGCTTCTGCGCGGCCCGCGCGCCAAGGGGCACGGCCACTGATCCTCGGGGAAACCCGCCCTCCTTTCGAGAAGGTCACGGAGAGATAGCACGATGCCTCAGATGAACATGGTCCAGGCCATCAACGACGCCCTCCGCCACGAGATGCGGCGCGACAGCCGCGTCGTCGTGCTCGGCGAGGACGTCGGCAAGGTCGGCGGCGTCTTCCGCGTCACGCAGGGCCTCTTCGACGAGTTCGGCGACGACCGCGTGATCGACACCCCGCTGTCCGAGGGTGGCATCATCGGCACGGCGATCGGCATGGCCCTCTACGGCCTGGTCCCGGTCCCCGAGATCCAGTTCTCCGACTTCATCTTCCCCGCGTACGATCAGATCGTCTCCGAGCTGGCGAAGTACCGCTATCGCTCGGGCGGCGAGTATCCGGCGAAGCTCGTCATCCGCACGCCCACGGGCGGCGGCATTCGCGGCGGTCATTACCACTCGCAGTCGCCCGAGGCGCAGTTCATCCACGTCGCGGGCCTCAAGGTGGTTTGTCCCTCGAACCCGGCGGACGCGAAGGGCTTGCTCCTCGCCTCGATCCGCGACCCGGATCCGGTCCTCTTCTTCGAGCCGAAGCGCATCTACCGCGCGGCGAAGGGCGAGGTCCCCGAGGGCGATCACACGGTCCCGCTCGGCAAGGCCAGCGTCGTGCGCAAGGGGCAGCACGTGACGATCGTCGTCTGGGGCGCGATGCTCTACGAGGCGCTCGACGCGGCGAACCAGGCGGCGGCGCAGGGCATCGACTGCGAGATCATCGACCTGCGCACGCTCTGGCCGCTCGACATCGACACGATCATCACGTCGGTGAAGAAGACGGGCCGCGTGGTCGTGGTGCACGAGGCGCCGAAGAGCTGCGGGCTCGGCGGCGAGATCGTCGCGCTCATCAACGAGAAGGCCTTCCTCCACCTCGAGGCGCCGCCGAAGCGCGTGACCGGCTTCGACACGCCGTTCCCGTACACGCTCGAGATGGAGTACCTGCCGCTCTCCCACCGCATCCTGCCGGCGATCATCGAGACCGCGAGGTACTGAGATGGCAAGCTTCGAGTTCAAGCTGCCCGACATCGGCGAAGGCGTCACCGAAGGCGAGATCGTCAAGTGGCTCGTCGCGCCGGGCGACGTCGTCAAGGAAGACCAGCCGATGGTCGAGGTGATGACGGACAAGGCGACCGTCACGATCACCGCGCCGAAAGCCGGCAAGATCCTGGAGACGCGCGCCAAGGAGGGCCAGATCGTCGCCGTGCACTCGGTGCTCGTCGTGTTCGATCTCGACGGCGACAAACCCGCGGCTACGACTGCGAGCACGCTCGCGCCCGCCGCGGCGGCCGAGCCGACGGCCGCGAGCACGCCGAAGGCCGCGAAGAGTGATGGCCCGGCCGCGACCGCGGTCGGTGACATCAAGGAGGACCTGCCCGGCATGAACCTCATGCCGCTCGGATCCTCGCATACGACGAACGGTATCACGGCCGCGCCCGTGGCCGCGTACTACAACGACAAACCCCTCGCCACGCCGGCCACGCGCAAGCTCGCGCGGGATCTCGGCGTGGATCTGCGTCGGGTCACGCCCACGGGCCCGAGCGGTCGGGTCACGAAGGACGATGTTCGCGGCGCGAGCGCGGCGTCCACGCCGGTGCCTCTCGCGATGCACACGGCCGTGACCGCGCACGTGCCCGAGTCGCTCCCGACGGCGCCCGCGCCCAAGGCTGCGCCGGTCGTCGAGGCGCAGCCCGCGGCGGCGCCTGCGCCCGTCACGGCGAAGGCCCCCGCGCCCGTGCGGGTCCCGCCGCCTCCGGCCGGCGAGGAGTCGCTGGAAGAGCGGACGCCGCTGCGTGGCGTGCGCAAGCGGATCTTCGACCAGATGGCCCGCTCGAAGCACACCGCGGCGCACTTCACGTTCGTCGAGGAGTGCGACGTCACGGCGCTGAAGGAGCTCCGCGCGCGCCTCAAGCCCGCGGCGGACAAGGCCGGCGTAAAACTCACGTTCTTGCCGTTCTTCGTGAAGGCCGTCGTCGCGGCGCTGAAGAAGCACCCCTCGCTGAACAGCGCCTTCGACGAGACCACGCAGGAGATCGTGCAGCGCCGCTACTACGACATCGGCATCGCGTCCGCCACCGAGGCGGGCCTCATGGTGCCGGTCGTGCGTCGCGCCGATCGGAAGAGCATCCTCGACATCGCCAAGGACATCCAGCGCCTCGGCGACGACACGAAGGCCGGCAAGGTCCGGGCCGAGGATCTCGGCGGCTCCACGTTCACGATCACCTCGCTCGGAGCGCAGGGCGGCCTCTTCGCGACGCCGATCCTGAACTTCCCCGAGGTCGCGATCCTCGGCATCCACCAGATGAAGCAGAAGCCGGTGGTGCGCGACGGTCAGATCGTGATCGGCGACGTGATGCTGCTGAGTTTGTCCTTCGACCACCGCATCATCGACGGCCACATCGGCGCGGCGTTCGCCTACGAGATCATCGGGTACCTCGAGAACCCGGATCGGCTCTTCCTCGAAATGGCGTGAGTTTTACGCTCGGGGGCTGCGCTCGGACGAGCCGAGTTACGCCCCCGAACCCGCGCCGGCCCCCGCCGCCTCCGGGGCCTGCTCCTCCGCCTCGTCCGTCTCCTCTTCCGCCTCGTCCTTCTTCTTCGCCTTCGGTTTGCCCGCGGGGATGATCACGCCGTGGTTCATCGCCACGGCCTCGCGGATCTTCTGCGTCATCTGCTTCTCGAGCTTCGCGCGGCTCTCGAACAGCGCCCAGACCTCCAGCGTGTCGTCGGGCGAGACCTCGATCGCGCGCTTCGGCAGCGCGTTCACCCAGGCGAAACGATCCGCGGGCTTCGGGTGGCTGTCGTAGGGCGAGGGCTCGGCGTGGATCGCCTCGTCGATCGCCTTCTCGATCTCGGCCTCTTCCGGGGTTTTTCCGCGGACGCGGTAGCGGTAGAGGTTCGCGAGCGCGCGCTTCTCCTGGATCACCTCCGAGAGCGCGACCTGCGTGTGCACGTCGAAGCGGATCGATCGATCGATCACGTGCTTGAGGCCCTCGGTGAACGCCTCCGCGCCGTACGCGAACGCCGCCCATCGATCCGCGAGCACCTCCTGCAACCGCGAAGCGCCCTGCGAGATTCGCAGGAAGATCTTGTGGAACCCGTTCACGAACAGCCACGCCGGGTTGTACCAGGCCGCGGCGCCGCCCTGCGCGAGCGAGAGCGCCATCGTGAACACGCTCCGCCGCACGGCCAGCGCGAAGCCGCCGCCGGCCGTGTCCTCGTTGTGGAAATGCCCGTATTCGTGCGCCAGGACGGCCTTGAACGCGCCGATCGAAAAGCCGTCGAGCACGCCCGCGCCGAGCACGAGGCATCGCTCCGTGCGCCCCGTGAGCTGCCGCAAGAGCCCGCCGCGCTCGAAGACGCCGACCTCCGTCGTCGGCGTCATGTACACGTTGTCCACGGGCCGTGTGCCGATGCGTCCGGCGACTTCTTCGAGCACGGCGCGGAGCTTCGGGTGCTCGGCGAGATCGAGTTTGTCGCCGGGTTCGCTCTCCTTCGGCCGGAAGAAGATGCTCTTCAGCATCGCCCAGAGCGACACGAGCGTGAAGATCGCGACGATCGCCACGAGCTTCACGGGGATCCGCCCGATCGCGACGAAGCCGTAAATGATGCCGCCGCCCGCGACGAGCACGAGCGACATCACGATCGGAAGGCTGATGTAGTAGTAGGCGCAGCAAGCCCAGAGCACGACGCCGTAGATGCGCCGCAGCCATTTGTCCGCGCCCGTCGCGTTTTCGTCCGCCGACTTCGGCACGGCCGTCGCCGCGCGCAGCGTCAGCTTGCTGAGCAGACCCCCGAGCCCGAGCAGCGCCGCGAGCCCCACGAGCCACCCGAGGAAGCCGTAGAGCAGCGTCGTGCCGTATCGCTCGTAAAACGGCATCGCCTCCTCGTACTGGCCCTTGAGCGACGTGTACGTCTGGTCGTCGATGCCGAGTGATTTCGCGCGTTCGAGCTTCTCGACGGCCTCGCCGAGTTTGCCCTCGGATGCGTCGACCATCGATGCATAGAGGTACGTCGGGGCGAACGTCGGGGCGATGCGCTCGAGCGCGCGCGAGCAGCTCCGGAGCTGATCGAAGCGGCTGTACTGGAGCGCCGATTCACAGAGCAGGAGCTGGGCGAACTTGTCGTCGGGTTTGCGCGCCGCGGCCGAGCTCGCGAGCTCGAACGCTTCCCGTTGCTCCGACGTGTTCGGCGACGCGCCTTGCGGCCGCATCAGGAGCGCCTGCGCCAGGGCGGCCTTGTTCTCGGCCACGTCCTCGGTCGCGAGCGCCTTGCGGCAGAGCGCGACGGCCTCGTCCCGCGCGCCCTGGTGGAGCTTCACCGTGCAGAGCCTTCGCGTCGCGGCCGAGAACTTCGGCACCTGCGCGCGCACCTTCTCGTAGAGCTCCGCCGCGCCCGCGAGATCATTCCGCTCGCGCGCCGCGTTTGCCTCGGCAAACAGCTTCGCCGCCTCGGGATCGAGCTTCTGGATCTGCTCGGCGAGGTCCCGCTCGAAGGCCGCCTCGTCAGCGGCCTTCCCTTCGGCGGAGGTGAGCAAACCCGCGAGCGCGACGGCCAACGCCCCGAAAAGCCGCGACGAACGTTTCCCCCACGTAGCCTGCATCCCTCCCACGGTGCCTCCTCCCCGTTCTTCCGCATCCTACCCGACCGGGCCGTGGCCATGCGATCCGGATGGCTCCGCTGCGGCGGGCGAGCCCGACCGGCGCTCGGGCTCCTGCTTCCGTTGGGGCACCTTTCGTTCGATCCGTCGTCTCCGCAGCCGATCGTTGACGCCGCCGGGGGTTGTCACCTAAGAGGAAGCGCCGAGGAGCCCCCTCGTACGCAATCTGGGCTCCCGCGTTGCGAGGAGACACGTCACCGATGCGCTTCCGCCAGTTCCTGCCACTGCTCTTGATCTCTGCCGCGGCGTTCGCAGGCGCTGCCGGCTGCGGCGAGCGTGAAGCCACGCCGCTCCCGTTTCAGCAGAAGAAGAAGGGGGCGAACGCCTCCGCAGAGGCCGCGAAGCTCGCGGAGCTCGACCTCGCGGACATGAAGAACAACTTCGGCACGCTGCCCGCCAAGTACGAGGCGAAGAGCGGCGAGACCGACACGAACCCGATCACGCCCGAGAAGGTCTCTCTCGGCCGCCAGCTCTTCTACGACACGCGGCTCTCGAAGAACCAGGACCTCTCGTGCAACTCGTGCCACATGCTCGACAAGTTCGGCGTCGACGGCACGAAGGTCTCGAAGGGCCACAAAGGCCAGCTCGGCGGCCGCAACGCGCCGACGGTGTACAACGCCGGCGGGTACGTCGCGCAGTTCTGGGACGGTCGCGCGGGCACGCTCGAAGATCAGGCCAAGGGTCCGATCCTGAACCCGGTCGAGATGGCCATGAAGGACGAGGCCAGCGTCGTCGCGGTGCTCGAGTCGATCCCGGGCTACGAGGACGCCTTCAAGAAGGCCTTCCCCGACGACAAGGAGCCGATCTCGTACGACAACATGGCGAAGGCGATCGGCGCGTTCGAGCGGCAGCTCGTGACGCCCTCGCGCTTCGACAAGTACATGGCCGGCGACAAGGGCGCGCTTTCGGATCAGGAGCGCGCGGGCCTCACGAAGTTCGTGCAGAACGGCTGCACCTCGTGCCACAGCGGCAGCGCGCTCGGCGGATCGAGCTTCCAGAAGCTCGGCCTGATCAAGGCGTACCCGAACCAGAAGGATCTCGGCCGCTACGAGGTCACGAAGAAGGACGAGGACAAGATGGTCTTCCGGGTCCCGACGCTGCGGAACGTGGCGGAGACGGGCCCGTGGTTCCACGACGGCGCCTACGATCGGCTGGAGACGGCGGTGCAGGCGATGGCCTACCACCAGCTCGGCAAGGAGCTGTCCGACGCGGACGTCGCGGACATCGTGGCCTTCTTGAAATCGCTGACGGGCGAGATCCCGCAGGAGTACATCAAGAAGCCCGAGCTGCCCGCGAACGGCGAGAAGACGCCCGGCCCCGATCCCACGTGATCGTGGCGCAGCAAGCGCCAAACCCCTAGCGTGGGCGGCGGAAATCGAATAAACCGCCGCCCATGCTGTCCGAGACCCGCGAGAAAATCGAAGACCTTAAAAGGCGCTATGCGGCGCTAAGGGGGCATCTTTGACGTCCCCAAGCTGTCCCGCATGCTCGCCGAGCTGACGCAAAAGTCGCTCGAGCCTGGTTTCTGGAACGATCAAACGAAGGCGCAGGCCACGCTGCGCAAGCGCGCCGATGTCGAGCAGAAGCTCGAGGTCGCGCAGACGCTCGGCCGCGCCATCGACGACACCGCCGAGTACCTCGAGCTCGCGGCCGCGGAGAACGACGACGCCGCGATCGCCGACTGCGAGAAGCAGGTCGGTGAGCTCGACGCGCGCCTGCGCAAGGTCGAGCTCGAACGGATGCTGAGCGGGCCCGCCGATCAGTCGAACGCGATCGTCAGCATTCACCCGGGCGCCGGCGGCACGGACGCCAAGGACTGGGCCGCGATGCTGCTCCGCATGTACCTGCGCTTCTGCGAGAGGCGCGGCTACAAGACGGAGATCATCGACTACCAGGACGGCGACGAGGCTGGCATCGACGCCGTCTCGTTCACCGTCTCGGGGCCGGGCGCCTACGGCTATCTGCGCTCGGAGACCGGCGTGCATCGGCTCGTGCGTATGAGCCCGTTCAACGCGGATCACACCCGACAAACGGCGTTCGCCGCGGTCGAGATCACGCCGGATGTCGGCGACGACATCCAGATCGAGGTCAACGAGAAGGACATCGAGATCACGACGATGCGCGCCGGCGGCAAGGGCGGGCAGAACGTGAACAAGGTCGAGACGGCGGTGCGTTTGCGCTACCTGCCCGATCCGACGATCAACATCGTCTGCCGCGCCGAGCGCAGCCAGCATCAGAACCGGGCGATGGCGCTCAAGATGCTGAAGGCGAAGCTCTACGAGCGCGAGCTCGCGCGGCGCGACGCCGAGAACGCCGCGTATCAGGCCTCGAAGACCGCGATCAACTTCGGCAGCCAGATCCGCAACTACGTGCTCGCCCCCTACCGCCTCGTGAAGGACGTGCGGACCGCGACGGAGTCGGGCAACGTGGACGCGGTGCTCGACGGGGATCTCGACGCGTTCATCGAGGCGTACCTCATGGCCGCGGCGGGCGGCACGCTGAAGAAGGGCGGCCAAGTGGTCGCAGAGGACGACGCGTGAGCGAGGACAAGCAGGACAAGTCCGTAAAGGGGG
Organism: Polyangium sp. y55x31; assembly: GCF_029946505.1. GTDB lineage: Bacteria > Myxococcota_A > Polyangia > Polyangiales > Polyangiaceae > Polyangium. Next base: position 84,849 of record NZ_JARZHG010000025.1, on the reverse strand, counting down.
CCTCTTCGGCCGCGGCGACGCAACACGCCGAGGAGACCCTCATCGCCGTTCGCAAAGAGAAGGCCGCGAAGATCCGCGAGCGCGGGGAAAACCCGTTCGCCAACGACGTCACGTCGGGCGAGCCGCTCGTGGATCTCGCGTCGGCCCGCGCGCGGTTCGACGGCGCGAAAAACGCCGCGGGTCGGTACGACGCGGAGAAGGTCGCGCCCGAGCCGTTGCGGATCGCGGGCCGGGTCCTCTTCCTGCGGCAGATGGGCGGCGTCTCGTTCGTGCGCCTGCGCGATCGCACGGGCGAGCTTCAGCTCTACTGCGACGAGGCCGTGCTCGGCGAGGCCTACGCGCGCCTGCACGAGGAGATCGACCTCGGCGACATCATCGAGGCGAGCGGAACGGCGATGGCCACGCAGAAGGGCGAGCTCAGCGTCAAGGCGACGAGCTTCCGCCTGCTCACGAAGGCCTATCGCCCGCTGCCCACGAAGACGAGCTTCAAGGACGTCGAGGCGCGTTACCGCATGCGCTACGTCGACCTCGTGGCGAACCGCGAGGTCGCCACGGTCTTCCGGGCGCGTACGTTCCTCATCTCGGCGCTGCGCCGTTTCTTCGACGGCAAAGGGTTCCTCGAGGTCGAGACGCCCACGATGCACACGATCATCGGCGGCGCGGCGGCCCGGCCCTTCAAGACGCACCACAACGCGCTCGACATGGAGCTCTTCATGCGCATCGCGCCGGAGCTCTACCTCAAGCGGCTCGTCGTGGGCGGCTTCGAGCGCGTCTACGAGATCGCGCGCTGTTACCGGAACGAGGGGCTCTCCACGCGGCACAACCCCGAGTTCACGATGCTCGAGTACTACCAGGCCTACGCCACGTACGAGACGCTCATGGACCAGACCGAGGCCATGCTGCGCGCTGTCGACGAGGCGCTCGCCGCGGCCCTGCCCGAGGAGCACGCAGCTTGGGCGAAGGCGCGCACCTGGTCCTTCGAGCGGTTCGTCCGGGTCCCGATGGCGAAGGCCATCGAGAACGCCCTCGCCCGCTCCGGTTTGCCCCCCGAGGTCGCCACGCGCGTGGCCGACGACGACGCGCCGATCAAGGTCTGGGCGAAGGCCGCCAAGGAGAAGAAGCGCGAGATCGACTGGGCGAACTTCCGTTCGGGCATGAAGAAGTGCGACAGCGACGGCGAGCGTGTCTTCTGCGCCTACGAATACCTCGCCGAGCCCTTCCTCACGGCGGATTACCGCACGGACGACGGCTCGAAGAGCCTGCCCGTGTTCATCATCGACTACCCGTTCGAGGTCTCGCCGCTCGCGCGGAAGAAGGACGGGAATGGAACGCTCGTCGACAGGTACGAGCTTTTCGTCGACGGCCGCGAGCTCTGCAACGCCTTCAGCGAGCTGAACGATCCCGAGGATCAGGACGCGCGCTTCCGGGCGCAGGTCGAGAAGAAGGCCAAAGGCGCCGAGGAGACGATGGACTACGACGCCGATTACGTGCGCGCGCTCGAGTACGGCATGCCGCCGACCGCGGGCTTCGGCATGGGCGTCGATAGGCTCACGATGCTGCTCACGGGCGCCGCGTCGATCCGCGACGTCATCCTCTTCCCCCTCCTCCGACCCGAGGCCAGCGGTAGTTGATCGACCAGGTGCCCTTCCTCGTCCTGCGCATCCTCTCCGTCCTCGCGTCGGTGTGGCTCGCCGTGCTCGGCATCCGGCGCCTGCAAGCAGGCTCGGCGCGGGGCATCGGCTGGCTCTTCGGATCGCTCTTCGGGTTTGCCTTCACCGTACTCTCGTACTTCGCGGCGAAGACCCCACGCGAGCGGTTCGCGCCGTTCCGGCTGCGCGACGAGATCGTCGGGTTCTCCGCGCTCGGCACGGGCGTGGTTTTCCTCCTCGCGGTGCTCGCCGCGCTCCTGCCGGTGATCCTCGACGTCCTCGAGCGCCGGGGCTTCAGCTCGTACGTGGGCGCGCGGCACGTGCGCGCCACGAAGAGCGGGTTTCTCACGGTGATCAGCGTGCTCAGCATGGCCGGCGTCGCCGTGAGCTCGTGCGCGCTCTGCTCCGTGACGAGCATCATGGGCGGCTTCGGCGCCGACCTGAAGCGCAAGATCCTGGGCAACAACGCGCACATCGTCGTCGACGTCACGCGGCCCGGCGGCTTCGGCGACTGGGAGGACAAGCTCGACGGCATCCGGCTCGCGGTCGCGCCGAAGGGCGGGGCAGCGACGCCGGTCGTGGCGGGCGACGCGATGGGCTCGTCGGCGTCGAACACCGCGGGCGCGCTCGTGCGTGGCATCGACACGAACACGATCGCGCAGGTGATCGACCTCAAGCAGAACATCGAGGTCGGCAACTTCGACTGGCTCGACGATCCGGAGAAGCTCGCGGATCTGCCGCCGGATACGATCATCGGCCGGGGCCCCGGCGGCGAGCCGTACTTCAAGGGGCCGGACCTGCGCGCCTCGGTGGACCTCGATCCGGCGGTGAAGGCGGCGCTGCGGAAGGACGTGAAGGTCCTGCCGGGCGTGATCATCGGCAAGGAGCTCGCGAAGAGCCTGCACGTGCTCGTGGGCGACGAGATCACCTTGCTCTCGCCGATGGGCGAGCTCGGTCCGATGGGCGTGATGCCGAGGACCCGCCGGTTCCGCGTCGCGGCGATCTTTTACAGCGGGATGTACGAGTACGACGCGACGCACGCGTACATCAAGCTCGACGTGGCCCAGAGCTTCTTCAGCATGGGCGACAACATCAGCCAGATCGACGTGCGCGTGCCGGATCCCGAGCGGGTCGCGGAGGTGACGCCGCTCGTGCAAGCCGCGGCCGCCAAGTTCGACATGGGGGAGGGCAAGGAGCCGCTCCGCGTGCGCGACTGGGTGGAGATGAACAAGAACCTCTTCAGCGCCCTCAAGCTGGAGAAGATCGCGACGTTCATCATCCTCTCCATTGCGATCGCCGTCGCGAGCTTCTGCATCGTCTGCACGCTGCTCCTCATGGTGACCGAGAAGGGCAAGGAGATCGCCATTCTGAAGGCGCTCGGCGCTTCCGACGGCGCGATCATGCGCATCTTCATGCTCGAAGGCGTCATCATCGGCGGCATTGGCACCGTGTTCGGCGTGGGCACCGCGTTCGCCGCTTGCTCGGGCCTCGCGCGCTTCGGCGTCCGGCTGGATCCCGAGGTGTATTACATCGACCGATTGCCGGTGAACGTGAACGGGAGCGACTACGCGATGGTCGCGGTCGCCGCGCTCATCATCTGCACGATCGCCACCCTTTATCCGGCCCGCGCGGCGTCGAGGCTATCGCCCGTCGACGGGCTCCGTTACGAGTGAGCCCATGAGCGAGCCGCTCATCGTCATCGAGAATCTGCAAAAATCGTTCGTCCACATGGGGCGCCGCCTCGACGTGCTCCGCGGGATCGATCTCGTCATCGATCAAGGCGAGGTCGTGGCGATCGTCGGCCCCTCGGGCGCGGGCAAGAGCACGCTCTTGCATTGCATCGGCACGCTCGATCTGCCGACGAGCGGGAAGATCAAGCTCGCGGGCGAGCACCTCGTGGGCCTGCCGAGCGCGCGCCTCGCGGCGATCCGGAACCGCACGATTGGCTTCGTGTTCCAGTTCCACCACCTCTTGCCCGAGTTCAATGCGCTGGAGAACGTGATGATGCCCGGGCTGATCCAGGGCAAATCACGCAAGGAAATGGAGGCGCCCGCGACGGCGCTGCTCACGGAGGTGGGACTTGCGCACCGCGTGACGCATCGGCCCGGCGAGCTCTCGGGCGGCGAGCAGCAACGCGTGGCGCTGGCCCGCGCGCTCGTGCTCTCGCCGAAGCTTTTGCTCGCCGACGAGCCGACGGGCAACCTCGATTCGAGCACCTCGAAGGCGATGCACGATCTCTTCTTCGAGATCAACCGCAAGCACGGCACGACGATCGTGGTCGTCACGCACAATCCGAGCTTCGCCGAGTCGATGCCGCGGATGGTGACGGTGACCGACGGCAGGATCGAGAGCGACGTGCGTCGCGGTCAATCCCCGTTCGAGAGCGAAAAAGCGGGCGCGGCGCCGGAGGCGACGGCCGAAGCGTAAAGTTGGTCTCGCTGCACCATTGTTCGCTTCAGCGGAGGACGAGCTTCTCCGCGAGCTTCGCGCTCGATTGCGCGGCGCGGACGGGGTTCGAGAACGGGAACGTGATGGAGACGCCGTCGGTCGTGACCGTGCGGGCGCCGTCGTCCCGCACGATTTCGAGGATCGTTCCGTCGTCGAGCGGGGCCGTGGCGGCCTGGATCGTGGCGAGGTCTTTCGCCGCCGGCACGTGCTGCGGCGTCCGGACGCCGCCGGGCAAACCCATCACGTAGACCAGGGCGGCGGCAGCTTTTTTCGTGTCCTTTCCGCGGAACCAGGCGCCGACGTCGCGCGTGCCGAGGTGCGAGCAGCCGGCGTAAAGCGCGGCGCCGTCGGCGTTCGTCTCGCGGGCGATTCGTTCGCCGAGGCCGATGAATCGATTGCGGCCTTCGAGCTCGAAGAAGGCCCGCGCATACCCCTCCGAAAAGGCGATTTCGAGCTCGCCCTGCGGCTCGTTTCGCACGACGGACACGGACCCGTCTTTCACCTTCGCGAGCACCACGTCCACGTCCTCGCCGAGCGTGCTCTTCTGGCTCGCGGCCTCGATCACCGGATGCGTGACCATCTTCCCGTCTTTGGGCCCGAGCCAGAGACGCACCGTGAATCCTTCGAGCGGCATCGCGCCCCAGGCGCCGCCGGTCCACAGCATCGTGCGCGCGGCCTCGCAGGCGCGGGCGAGCCGTTCGGTTCGCTGCGCGGGCGTCTCGGTCGCCGGATCCACCGACGCGGCGGGCGCGGGCGCGGGCCGCCTTCGCAGCGCCGTCACCGTGATCAGGATCATCATGCCGAGGCCGAGGCCGATTGCGAGGGGAGCGAATCGCTGCGCGGACGGGAGCTCGACGCCGGACGGCTTTTTCGGGCCCGGGCCGCGCTTTTTGGGAGGGGTCTTCGGCATGGGCGGAGCTTACTCCACCCTGGTAGGTCGGGAAACCGCTCCCGCCCGGATCCGGAGTTTTCCCCCGCATCCGGACGGGCGCGCCTATCGTCACGGGCAGGTCATGCCGCCGTTGCAGTCATTCGGGCATTCCTGGCAAACGCCGCAGATGATGATCGCGTTGTAGTCCGCGATGCCGAACACGTGCGCCTGCTCGCAGTCCAGCCTGCACTGCAGATCGTTCGGTGCGCACATGTCGAGGCACTGCGAGAGCGCCGTGCACTCCGGGTTGCCGAGGCAGATCTGAAGGTCGTCCTCGCAGATGCCGCCCATCGCCATCGAGCAATCGAAGCAGCTCTGGCAATTGTTCTTGTTGTCGCAGGACGCGGGGCACTGGAATGCCACCGGGTCGACACCGCAGACCGTCCCGCACTCCTGGCAGTAGAGACAATCGAGCAAGTCGTTGTACGGGTTGATCCCGTTCGCGTGCTGCTGGCCGCACATGTTCGCGCACATCTGGTCGCCCGCGGGGCACATGGCGATGCAGTTGTAGAGGTCGACGCAGTCCTGGTCGTTCGCGCAGGTCGCGAGCTCGTCCGAGCAGAGACCGTCGAGCGCGCATTGCTCGCAGGTGCCGCAATCACCGAGCGTGCCGCACCCGCCGGCCGGCTGGCAGACGCCCGCATAACAAGCGACGCTCGGCAAGCAGGCGTTGTCGCACACGCCGCAGTTCGCCTCGTCCGTCTGCGTGTCGACGCATTCGTTGCCGCACTTCGTCGTGCCGGCCGCGCACGTCGCGCCGCATTGGCTGTTCGAGCAGACCTGGCCGGCGGCGCAAGCGTTGCCGCATTGGCCGCAGTTGCTCGGGTCGAGCTTCGTGTCGACGCAGACGTTGCCGCACTTCGTCGTGCCGGGGCCGCATTGCGCGGCGCACTGGCCGTTCGTGCAGACCTGGCCGGCGGCGCAGACGTTGCCGCAGGCGCCGCAGTTGCCCGGGTCGTTTTTCGTGTCGACGCAGGTATTCGCGCACTTCTTCGTGCCGCCGACGCAGTTCAGGTTGCATTGACCGGCCGCGCAGACCTCGCCGGCCGCGCAGACCTTGCCGCACATGCCGCAGTTCGCGCCGTCCGTCTCCGTATCGACGCACTCATTGCCGCACTTCGTCGTGCCGCCGACGCAGCTGAGCTGGCAGATGCCGTTCGAGCAGACCTGGCCCGCGGCGCAGGCCTTGCCGCACATGCCGCAGTTCGCCGTGTCCGTCTTGATGTCGACGCAGAGGGGGCCGCACTTCGTCGTTTGACCGACGCAGTTGAGGCTGCACTTGCCGGCCGTGCAGACCTCGCCGAAGGCACACGCCGCGCCGCACGCGCCGCAGTTCAGCGGGTCGAGCGAGAGGTCGATGCACTTGCCATTGCAGTTCGCCGTGCCGCCGACGCAGGCGAGCTGGCACATGCCATTCGAGCAGACCTGGCCGTTCGGGCACGACGTGCCGCACATGCCGCAGTTCAGCGGGTCGACCTTGGTGTCGACGCACTTGCCATTGCAGTTCGTCGTGCCGCCGACGCAGGCGAGGGCGCATTGCCCGTTCGCGCAGACCTGGCCGGCCGCGCAGGCCGTACCACACATGCCGCAGTTCGTCGGGTCGATGGTGGTGTCGACGCACTTGCCATTGCAGTTCGTCGTGCCGCCCACGCATTGCGTGGCGCATTGCCCGTTCGAGCAAGCCTGACCGGCCGGACACGCCGTGCCGCACATGCCGCAGTTCATCGCGTCGATCGTGAGGTCGACGCATTTGCCATTGCAGTTCGTCGTGCCGCCGACGCAGGCGAGGGCGCATTGCCCGTTCGCGCAGACCTCGCCGGCCGCGCAGGCCGTGCCGCACATGCCGCAGTTCATCGGGTCGATGGTGGTGTCGACGCACTTGCCATCGCAGTTCGTCGTGCCGCCCACGCATTGCGTGCCGCACTGGCCGGCCGAGCAAACCTCACCGGCCGCGCAGGCCGTGCCGCAGGTGCCGCAGTTCGTCGGGTCGATCGTGGTATCGACGCACTTGCCGTCGCAGTTCGTCGTGCCGCCGGCGCACGCCAGGCCGCATTGCCCCGCGGAGCAGACCTCGCCCTCCGCGCAGGCCGTGCCGCAGGTGCCGCAGTTCGCCGTGTCGATGGTGGTGTCGACGCACTTGCCATTGCAGTTCGTCGTGCCGCCGGCGCACGCCAGGCCGCATTGCCCGGCGGTGCAAGTCTCGCCGGCCGCGCACGCGTTGCCGCACGCGCCGCAGTTGTTCGGATCGATGTCGGTGAGCGTACAGGAGCCGTCGCAGTCGGTTTGTCCGGCCGGACACGTGTCGCCGCCGCCGGTGCCGCCGGTGCCGCCGTTGCCGCCGGTCGCTCCGGAGCCGCCATTGCCGTCGGTCGTGTTCGATCCGCCGCCGTCGCTACACCCCGTCCAAGAAGCCACGGCGAGGCTCATGAAAGCCGCCGTGAGCGCCCATCGCCACCCCCCGCGGGGGGACTGCGCTTTGTTGCTCATTTGCTGTTGAAACCTTCCTGTAAGCAGGAACATCAGCGATTCGAGCGCTCCACTTCCGTCCCCCACCGTACGCTCTTGCGCGATCGTCGGCGCTCGGGCCGCACGACGGATTTCTTTCGAAGCGGCGACGCCGCAGCTTCGGGAAGGAAGTGATCCGCTGGAATCACCCCGGGGACCGTCCCTCGGGCGACCGACCTTACCACCGCTCGGACGGACGTGGAAGCACTCGGACGATAATCGGTCGGACATGGAATGTCCGATGATCAGGGAAATGCGTCTGCTAAAACGGCGATTCGTCCAGCAAAGCGAATCGTCCTCGCCGGCGGTGTCTGTTAAAGCGGCATTTCGTCCAGCCGTCTAGCCGAGCCGCTGATCGAGGATTTCGGCGGCGCGCAGGGCCATGGCCATGATGGTCATCTGGGGGTTCACGCCGAGCGACGACGGGACGGCGCTGCCGTCGCATACGTAAAGCCCTGCGACGTCGTGGGCTTCGTGGTCGGGGCCGAGGCAGGAGCGGGCGGGATTGGTTCCGATACGGCACGTTCCGAGGGGATGGTAAGCGGTCACCTCGATGTCGCTCGGCTGCATGCGGCTCGATCGGAGCCGGGCGAGGGCCTCCTTCGTGTTCACCTCGTCGTGGCCCGCGACGAAAGGCAAGACGCGGCGCGCGCCGGCGGCCTGAAAGACCTCGCAGAGGATCTCGACGCCGCGCTGGAGGAGCCGCGTATCCCGCTCGTTCATGCGATAAAAGAGCAGCGGGCGGCCGCCGGGGCCCGTGCGCACTTCGCCGCGGCTATGGTCCTGGATCATGAAGCCGAACGTCGCGAGGTATGGGTATTTTTCCATCACCTCGACATACCTCGGCCCCGACCAGGGCACGCCGATCGCGGCGACGTCGAACGGGAGGGAGCCGCCCTCGAAGAGCAGGCCTTCTTCGGCGAAATGGTCGATCGAATACCCTTGCGGGATCCCGTTCCATTGATCGACGCGGTCGTCGAAGAGCGCCATCACCTTCGAGGCGGGGTGGATCGAGAGGTTTTTCCCGAGCATCCCCGAGGATAAGCACGCGCTGCTGCGGCGCAGGAGGAGCGGCGTCATCAGCGTGCCGCCGGCGACGACCACGGCATCCGCGCGGACGCGGAGGCGCGGGGCGCGGCCTTTCGTTCGTTCGGCGCCGAGCGTCGCGGTGACGCCACGGGCGCGTCCGGCCACGATGTCCACGAAATCGACGCGCGCGGCCGTCACGAGCTCGGCGCCGCGGGCGAGCGCGGCAGGCACGTAGCTCACGTCGGTCGAGCGTTTCGCGCCGGTGGGGCAGCCGAAGCAACAAATGCCCTGGCCGTCGCAATCGGGCGCGTTGCGGGTGAGCGCGTGGTGGCGCAGGCCGAGGTGCTCGGCGCCACGCGCGATGATGCCGGCGATCTTGCCGAGGTGGAGCGGATTCGCGGGGGCGACGCCGAGCATGGCCTCGACGCGCTCGTAATAGGGGCCGAGGCCCTCGGGCGAGAAGTCGCGGGGCAGCCCGTGGTGATCACGCCAGTAGGCGAACGTGCGGGCCGGGGCGCGATAGCAGGTGCCGGAGTTGATGACCGTGCTGCCGCCGACGGCGCGGCCGGCCCAGACGGGGATGTTCACGTTGCCGAGGGCGACGGTCATTCCCTTGTCGCGATAGAGATTGCCAAACGCTCGGGAGGGCCTGCCGTTGAAGCTCGATCGCCTGTGGTAATGGCCCTCCTCGAGCAGGAGCACGGCCCGCCCGCGCGAGGCGAGCTCGTAGGCCGCGGCCGCGCCGCCTGCGCCCGTGCCGACCACGACGACCTCGCATTCGAGGTCGAGATCCTCCTCGACGTCACGCCCGTCGGTCACGCGGGCCATCCAGCGGGGTTGTTCGTCGCGCACCGTCTCGAGCTCGTAGCGGCAGCCGACGTGGCGGAACATCTCGGGCCGGTCGAAATGCATGGCTTTGAGCGGCGTGAGCAGGACACGAGCGACCTCGCGGATCGGCAGCACGCGCGATTGCTCGAAGCGCCGGAGCGTCGAGAGGCGCGCTTCCGAGGAGAGCTCCGAGAATGGCCTTCGCTTCGTGGGAAGCGTGGAGAGCTCGACGGCCCAGAGCGCGGCCTGAAAGACGCGGCTCGCCTCGCGGGGGATGTCGGACAGGTAACGGTGCGTGGCCTCGGCGGTTTGTCGGCCCGCGCCTTCGAGGAAGCGCCCTGGGGGGAGGGCGACCTCGGCGACCGCCGTCAGGATGTCGAGCTCACGCGTGGAGAGCCACCTGCCTCGGTCGGCGCGTGTGGGGGTCGGTGCCTTGTGGCTCAGACCACGTGTGAGGCCTTCGAGATCGCTGTGGACGGACAGCGGAGGGTCCGGGTGAGCAACCATGCGTGGCTCCCTTGTGTACTAAAAATTCTGTAGCGAAAGAACGCACAGAATACAAGGGGGCGAGCGCGACGGCTCGGTGCGCAGCCAGAGGGTTGTCCGGAGCGTCGGGGGGGTTTGGGGGCGCAGCTCGCTCGCCGAGCGTAGCCCCCAAGCGTCGGGGGGGTTTGGGGGCGCAGCTCGCTCGCCGAGCGTAGCCCCCAAGCGTCGGGGGGTTTGGGGGCGCAGCTCGGCTCGCCGAGCGTGGCCCCCAGGCGTCACTCGATGGGGAGGACGATGAGCGGGCTCGAGTGGTGGAGGTTGAGCGTCTCCCAGGCCTCGTCGTCGATGGCGACGCCGCGCGGGCCCTCGCGCAGGTGGCCGAGGACCGCCCGGAAGAACGGGGGCTCGGGCATCTCGACGGCCAGGATGCCTTTGCGATCGCCGGCGATCGGGGCGTAGGGGCGATCGGCGCGGGTGCGCTTCGTGTCGGCGATGAGCGTGATCTCGTCCATCCGCGCCGTGTAGTGCGGGCCGCCGTCGAAGGGGTCGACGCGGTGGGCGTAGCGGAAGCCGATGCGGCGCAGGAGTTTTTCCACGCCGCGTGTCTGGAGGCCGGTCTTGCCGATGACCTTCTGCGCCTCCACGGGCAAGAGCGACGCGTGGATGGGCCCTTCGGGGAAGAGGCCCTTGATGAACTCCTTGTTCTTCTTCGAGAGCCGGTCGGCCTCGGCGTACGTCATGTCCGTGAAGCGCCGGCCGAGGGCCTCCCAGAGGTGGCTCGTGCCGTCGGGCTCGAGCGGGGGCATGAGCTCGGCGAGGACCTCCTGCTGGAAGAGGTCGCGGTGGGCCGCGAGGTAGAGGAACCGGACGTACGAGATGAACGTGCCGAGCCGGTCGGTGCGGCGGTACTCGGGCATGATCACGAGGCCGCCGATCTCGGTCGGGCCGTCGTACGAGTAACCGATGCGCAGGAGCGTGTGGTGGAAGTGCCGGTCGATCGTGGCCGAGTACCGCTCCTCGTCGAGCACGTCGAAGTAGATGTAGGGCGCGCCGCGCCGGCCGAGCTGCGCGATGATCATCGAGGTGCCGATGATGTGCTGCTTCACGCGGTCGATGAGGACGAAGACGTACTGCCGCAGGCGTGGATCCTTGATCTCGCCGGTGAAGCTCTTGTGGGAGAGGCTCACGATCTCGTGAATCGCGTCCCGATCGTGCGGCAGATTGACCGAGTTGAGGTGTCGCGCGACGCGGAGCATTTGCTCCTCATCACCGAGGGTGGCGGCGCGAATCTCGAAGGGCAGCATGGGAAAACAGAGGCTCGGGTGGCGCGGTGGCTCGGCTCGTCCGAGCGCAGCGGGGTCCCCCAGAGGCGGGACAGCCTAGATGGGCGAGCGGCCTTAGGCCACCAGCGACGCTCGCGAGCGCCCCGCGGCCCCGCGAAAGCCGCACCACCGATGTATGCGTTAGCCCGAACAGCAGGCGCTCGTCCAGTTCTCGCCCATGTCCCGCTTCGTGCAGCCGTCACCGGCGATGACCGGGTTCCGGCTGTAAAACGTGCCCCCCTCGTAACGATAAGCCGCTGGGCGGCCGGCGTAATGTGCCTTGCAATCGTCGTCGAATCGAGGCGTGCGGGTGCGGCGGACGGGCGCGGGCGCGGCGGCAGGGGGTTCGGCGGTCGGGGAGGCCGTGGCGGCCGGGGAAGCGGCGACCTCGGCGCCGACCGGCAGGGCGACGCCGCCGAGCGAGCAAGCTTTTCCGTTCCACGAGAGGCCGGGCTCGCACGTGGGATCGCCCTTCACGCGGACGCAGGCTTCGCCGCGGGGCTCGGTGTCGGGCGGGCAGGCGAGGGGGGTTTGCGACTTCGCGCAACGCACGCCGAGCGAGGCGCTCCACTTGTTCGGTTCGTACCGATTGCGCAGGGCCGTGCGGAGCCACTTGGGGAAGCGGCGGCTCCAGCTCCCGCCGCGGTAGACGCGGTGGGTGCCGGTGGTGCGCTCGTCCGGGTAGGGGCCGTAGACGGTGGAGGTCCATTCCCACACATTGCCCGACATGTCGTACAGGCCGAAGGCGCCGGCGGGGAAGGAGGCGACGGGGCAGGTGCCGGGGTGGTCGTAGCAGGCATGTTTCTCGTCGGGCGGGTCGTCGCCCCAGGAGAACTTGCGGTGCTCGCTGCCGCCGCGCGCGGCGTACTCCCACTCGCGCTCGGTGGGCAGGCGCTTCTTGGCGAAGGCGCAGTAGGCCTCGGCCTGGTGGAAGTCGATGCAACTGATGGGGTGGTTCGCCTTGTCGGGGGTGTCGCCGGGGCAGAAGGACTCGCCGGTGTGCGCGGCGGTGCAAGCGCCGGCGGCGACGCAGGCGCGGTAGGCGGCGACGGTGACCTCGGTGCGGTCGAGGTAGAAGCCGGCGAGGACGACCTCGTGCATCGGCTTCTCCTCGGGCAGCCCCTCGAGCGCGCGCGAGCCCATGAGGTAGATGGCCGGCGGCAGGGCGATCATGCCCTCGGGCGGAGGCTCGGGGAGGGGAGCGGAAGCCGAAGCGGAAGCGGCGGCGGAAGCGGGAGCGGAAGCCGAAGCAGAAGCGGCCGCAGAAGCGGGCGCGGCTGCGGCGACGTTCGTCGAGGCGGGCGCGGGTGCGGGGGATGTCTCGGCGCTGCATCCGAGGGCCACGACGGCGAGCTGCGCGAGGAGCAGGGCCCGACGATCCACGGCGCGGAGCATGCCGGCAGACCACGACGGTCTGCAAACAAAAGGCTCTTCGGATCCGGCCCGGCTCACCCGAGCATCGCGATTTGCTCCCGGAGCGCGGCATCCATCGCGTCGAGCGGCGCTCGCTCGCCCGTGTAGAGCTCGAACTGCCGCGCGGCCTGGTGCAAGAGCATGCGCCCGCCATGGATCACGCGCGCGCCTCGCCGGCTCGCCGCGCGGACGAGCGCCGTCTCGATCGGCTTGTACACGATGTCCATCACGAGCAGCCCGGCAGGGATCGCCTCCTCCGGCACCGGACTCTCCGCCGTGATCTCCCCCATGCCCACGGACGTCGCGTTCACGACGATGTCGTAGCTCCCCGCGTTTCGCGCCTCCTCGATGCCGGCCGCGCGTCCTCCGACCTCGGCCGCGAGCGCCTCGGCCTTGTCGACGCTCCGGTTCGTCACGGTCACCTTCGCCCCTGCATCCGCGAGCCCGTGCGCCACCGCGCGCCCGGCCCCGCCGGCCCCGAGCACCAGCGCGCGCGCGCCTTTCACGGGCGCGACCTCTTCGAGCGCGCGCACCGCGCCCACGCAGTCGGTGTTGTGCCCGAGGAGCCGCCCATCCTCCTGCACGACCGTGTTCACCGCGCCGATCTTCGCCGCGAGGGGATCGATCGCGTCGAGCAGCGGGAGGATCTCTTGCTTGTACGGCATCGACACGCCGAGCCCGCGGATCCCGAGCGCGCGCATGCCCGTGATCGCGCCCCCGAGATCCGTCACGCGAAACGGCACGTACGTGAACGGCAAGCCGAGCGCGCGGTAGCCCGCGAGGTGCATCGCGGAGCCGAGGGAAACCGGATAAAGCGAAATCGATCCGCAGAGCGTGAGCTTTGCCGCGGATGCGTGGGCGTTCGTCATGCGCGCAGGCTGGATCGGCCTTGGCCGTGATGCTACCGACCACCACGCGATGGCCTCGTTCGAGCCTTCCCTCACGCTCTCCGAAGAGGCTACGCCGCCCGTCGCGTCGCGACGCAGGCGCCTCCTCGTGGGCCTCTTCAAACGGACCCTCAAGTTCCTCGCGCTCGTCTTCGTCCTGACGGCGGCGCGCGCCTCGCTCGCCGACCAGTACCACGTGCCCACGGGCTCGATGTGGCCCACGATCGAGCCCGGCGATCGGATCTTCGTGGCCAAAGCCGCCTACGGCCTTCGCATCCCGTTCACCGACGCCTGGCTCTTCCACCACAAGAGCCCGCGCCCCGGGGACGTCGTGGTCTTCGCCGATCCGCGCGGCGGCGCGATCCCGCTGGTCAAGCGCGTGGTCGCCACGGAGGGACAATCCGTCGCGATGAAGCGGGGGATCCTCTACATCGACGGTCGGCCGCAGCGCATCGAGCGGCTGCCGGACGGGCGGTTCTTGGAGCACCTCGGCGGGCTCGCGCACGAGTCGGGAGGTCGCGACTTCGAGGACTTCGGTCCTCTGGTGGTGCCTCCGAATCACCTCTTCGTGATGGGCGACAACCGGCCCGCGTCGCTCGACAGCCGGGTGATGGGCACGGTGCCGAGCGCGCTCGTGCGAGGGCAGGTGCTCGGGGTGCTGTTCCGGGGAGAAGGGCTCGATTTCGAGCGGCTCTTCCGGTGGATCCAGTGAGCGGCGGGGCGCGGGCACCGGTCGCCCGCGCCTTGCGTGATCGACGCTTCTACCGACAAGCCGCCCGCGGCCGCGCCTCGCTCGTCGGCACGTCCTCGATCGCCACGTCGACGTTCTCCGCGTCCGCGACCTTCGGTTTGTCCACGGACGGCGCGTGCAAGAGCGCCCGCACCTCTTCGCCCGAGAGCGTCTCCACCTCCAGAAGCCGCCGCGCGATCCGTTCGAGCGCATCGAAGTGCTCGTTGATGAGCGCCTTCGTCCGCGCCTCTGCATCTGCGAGCAGCCGCCCCACCTCGGCGTCCACGGTCCGCGCCGTCTCCTCGCTGTAGTCGTAGCCGCCGCGCTCGAACGTCACGCTTCGCCGCGGATCGAACGACGCGAGGCCGAGCGACGCGCCGCCCATCCCGAGCTCGCGCACCATGCGCCGCGCGATGTCCGTCGCGTTCACGAGATCGTCCTGCGCGCCCGTCGACGCGTCGCCGAACGTCCGCTGCTCTGCCACGCGCCCGCCGAGCAGCACCACGAGCCGATCGAGGATCTCCTGCCGGCTCATCAAATACCGATCCTCGCGCGGCTTCTGCAGCGTGTAGCCGAGCGCGCCGATCCCGCGCGGGACGATCGACACCTTCCGCACCGGATCCTGCGTCGGCAAGAGCTCCGCCGCGATCGCGTGCCCTGCCTCGTGGTACGCCACGACCACCCGCTCGTGCGCGCCGAGCCTGCGGCTCTTCCTTTCGAGCCCCGCGATCACGCGCTCGATCGCCTCATCGAGATCCTGCTTGCTCACCGCGGTCGCGTGCCTGCGCGCCGCGAGCAGCGCCGCCTCGTTCAGCAGGTTCGCGAGATCCGCGCCCACGAGCCCCGTCGTCTGCGCGGCCATGTCGTCGAGGTTCACGTCGGCCCCGAGCAGCACCCTGCGCGCGTGCACCTCCAGGATCTCGCGACGCTCGCGAAGATCCGGCCGATCGACGTACACGCGCCGATCGAAGCGCCCGGCGCGCGTGAGCGCCGGGTCGAGGATCTCGGGGCGGTTCGTCGCGGCGATCACCACGAGCCCCGTCGCGCCGTCGAAGCCGTCCATCTCCGTGAGGAGCTGGTTCAGCGTCTGCTCGCGCTCGTCGTTGCCGCCGATCGGCCCGGCCGCGCCGCGCGCCTTGCCGACCGCGTCGAGCTCGTCGACGAACAGGATCGCGGCCGGCTTCTCGCGCGCCTGGGCGAAGAGATCACGCACGCGCGCCGCGCCCACGCCGACGAACATCTCCACGAACTCCGAGCCGCAGATGCTGAAGAACGGCACGTTCGCCTCGCCCGCCACGGCCCGCGCGAGCAGCGTCTTGCCCGTCCCGGGGGGGCCCACGAGCAAGCACCCCTTCGGGATGCGCCCGCCGAGCCTGCGATATCGCTCCGGGGCCTTCAGGAACTCGACGATCTCGGTGAGCTCCGCTTTGGCCTCGTGGCTGCCGGCCACGTCGCGGAACGTGATCGGCGCTCCCTTGTCCACGTAGAGCCGCGCCTTGTGTTTGCCGAAGTTCAGCGCGGGGTTCGTGATGTTCGGCGTCGGCGCCTTGCGCGACATCGAGCCCACGAGCAGGAGCACGCCCACGAGCGGGAGCGCCCAGAGCAGCATCATGGAGAGCGACGGCCCGCCGTCGGAGACCCGGGTGTACGGGACGTCCTTCGCGTCGAGCGTCGCGAGCAGGGCGGTCTCGGCTCCCTCGATGCGCCCGGTCCGGAACGTTTGTGACGTCCCGACGGGCGCGCTCGGCGCCGTGCGCCCGATGTACGTGTCTCCCTTGATCTGCACCTCGGTGAGCACGCCTTGCTCGGCCATGTCCCGGAACCGAGCGTAAGGAATTCGCTCTTCGCTCCCCTCGAGCGAGCCGAGCAGGAGCACCGCGCCCACGACGAGCAGGATGTAAACCCAGAACGATCGCATTGGTTTCCGCCCCGTGCGACCTGCCTGCACGCGCTCTGCCAACGTCGATCGACGTCGGAGCGACCTCGGTCCGTGCACCGACGTACCGGCGAGGATGGACAGTGCAAAAGGAGCGGGCGTACGCTTCTCCGTCCATGAACGGCCGTTCCCTGCTCTCCACGCTCGCGGAGCCCGCGCTCGCCACGACGTTCGCGACGATGATCTCGCTCGGGGCCTTCGGCTGCGGCGGATCCACCCCGCCGCCCGAGGACGCCACGAGCCGGAACGACTCTGCCCCGGACGACGGGGCGAGCGAGCCGCACGAGACGACGACAGAGCCCGCGGCGCCCGAGCCAAAGCCGCTCTCGCACGGCGCGAAGAAGATCACCGACGAGGGCGCCGCCGACGACTACACGCTCACCGAGAAGGACTGCGTCGAGCTCGGCAAGCAGTACGTCGCCGTGCAGCGCGCAGACCAGATCGCCGGGCTCGACAAGAGGCTCACGGACAAACAGCGCGAGCAGGCCGTGAAGAACATCGACGCGGTCGTCCAGAAGATGGGCGAGCCGTGGGCGAACGGCTGCATCGAGAGCCTCGTCGGCAAGGTGGCCGAGCGCAAGCGCCTCGAATGCGCGATGGCCGCGAAGACGGTGAAGGCGTTCGACGAGTGTCTCAACGGGGAGAACCCGCCGAAGTGATCCGAGGGCGCGTCGTTCGCCCGCGCCCCCCGGAAAAACCCCGCGGAAAAACCTGGTTCGTCCGAGTGAACCTCGGGACGGCACTTTCCCCTTGTTTCGTCGCTCCTCCGGGTGCTAGGTTTTTCCTTACCGATGCACCCCCTCCTCGCCGACCCCTGGGTCGCGGCGCGCATCGACGCCGCCGTCGCCCCGTACCGCGGCCTCCTCCCCAGCGAAGACCTCGATTTCCTGCGGGATGAGCTCGCCGAGCGTCTCGCGACCGACGAGCAGGCCGCGCGTGTCCTCCGCCGGGCTGCGCCGAGGTACGTCGAGGAGAGCGGCGAGGCGTTCATCGGTGCGGCCCTCGAAGGCGACGAACCGCCCGAGGTCCGGCGGGCCAGCGGCATTCGTGCGCGGCGAACCGGGTCCGGGGCCGACGAGTGAACTTGCGCGTCGCTTCGTTCGGCGAAGACCCCGCGATCGAGCGCTACTACAACGAGGGCCGGCCCATCCAGGAGCATGTCCTGCGCTGGATGGTGCGCAGGCTCGGGCACATGGTCCCGCTCGAGGACATGCGCGCCCTTGCGGACGAGGGCCTGCTCGAAGCCGCGCGCACCTTCGATCCGAGCCGCGCCTCGCTCCCCACGTACGTCGCGCGCAAGGTTCGCTGGGCCATCCTCGACGGCATCAAGCGCGAGCGCCGTTCACGCCGGGCGCTCTCCCGCGCCTCGGCCCTCCTCTGCGCCGAGCGCCTCTCCATCGAGCTCGCCGCGGCCCCGGACGACGCGGGGTTTTCCGAGGACGACCACGTCTCCGCGCTCGATCGCCTCCTCGAAGCGCACGCCGCGGCCCTCGCGCTCGGCCTCGTTTCGGCTGCGGGCACGCCCGAGGAGAACACCTCGCGCGCCGAGATGGCCCACGCCCTTCGCCGCGCCGTCGGCGCTCTCCCCGAACGCGAGCGCAAGCTCGTCGAGCGGCACTACTTCCAGGGCGAGGACTTCGACGAGATCGCCGCGGACCTCGGCATCAGCAAGAGCTGGGCGAGCCGCTTGCACGCGCAGGCGATCCAGTCGCTCGCGACCGCGATCGCCGCGCGGACGCGCTAGTTAGTGCCGCGCCTTCAGGTACGGCGCCTTCTCTTCCTCCGTGACCGGCTCGACGAACAGCACGCGGTGGTCGCGTTTGCCGAAGCTCACGAGGCGCACGAAGATGTGGTCGATCGCGACCGTGACCTCGCTCCGCTTGTGCTTCCAGAGGTTCGCCGCGTCCTGGAACGTCGGCACCTTCGGGTTGTAGGCGATCATGTGGTACTCGGGCCCTGCGGGCTCCGGGTAGTCGTCGACGTGGACGATCTTGTAGAGCCGGATGCCTCCGCTCGACTCGGAGGCCGCGACGACGGCGCCCTCCACCAGATCCTTTCCGGCGGGATCCGACGCGGCGGGGACGGGCACGTCGCGTTTGCATGCGGCCACGGAGCCGAGGGCCATACACAGAACGAAGAGCGCGCGGCGAAGCATGGCTCGGGAAATAACACCCGGCGCATCCGGCGCAAGCGTGGCCTTCCCGATCTCCATCCGCCCGTGTATCACCCCGCATCCGAGGGCCCTTCGCCCCTCGCTTTCTGGAGGAGACCATGCGACTCGAAGACACCAAGTTCATCGTCACCGGCGCTGCCTCGGGCCTCGGCCGTCATTACGCGTATCGCCTCGCGGAGGCCGGCGGACAGGTGGTCGCGGGCGACGTGAACGAAGCCGCGCTCGCCTCGCTCGCCGAGGAAGCCAAGGATCTCCGCGGCAAGATCCACCCGAAGCGCCTCGACGTCGGCAATGAGGCCGAGGTCTCCGCGTTCGTCGACTTCGCGCACGAGGCCATGGGCGGCCTGAACGGCCTCGTCAACAACGCCGGCATCCTGCGCGACGGCCTGCTCGTGAAGAAGGACCGCACGACCGGCGCGATCACGAAGCTCTCGGCCCAGCAGTGGCAGGCCGTCATCGACGTCAACCTCACGGGCGCGACCTACATGGTCCGCGACGTCGTCGCCAAGATGGCCACGAGCGGCGAGAAGGGCGTCATCGTCAACATCAGCTCGATCGCGCGTCACGGAAACCGTGGACAGTCGAACTACAGCGCCGCGAAGGCCGCGCTCGCCACCAACACCAAGACCTGGGCCCTCGAGTTCGCGCCGTTCGGCATCCGCGTCGGCTGCGTCGCGCCCGGCATGGTCGAGACGCCCATGACCCAGGGCATGAACCAGAAGGCCAAAGACGCCCTCGTCGCCGCGATCCCCGTCGGCCGCATCGGCGTGCCCGAGGACCTCTGGCTCGCCGTCCGTTTCGTCATCGAGTGCGAGTATTTCAACGGCCGCACCATCGACGTCGACGGCGGCCTCGCCATGTGACCCCTCCGCCTCGAACAGACGGCCGATCCTTGCGACTGGGGTTGACCTCGTTGATGTTGAAAGCTATTCTCAACATCAACAGGACGCCGGACGGTCGGATCAGCACCTATGTACGTCTGCATCTGTGAGGCGGTATCGGAGAAGGACATTCTGGACCTCGTGGGCGCAGGTGCCTCGACGGCCCACGAGGTCATGGAAAAGACGCGGGCTGGCACGCGATGCGGCTCGTGTCGGGCGACCGTGAAGTCCCTCGTCGAGGGGGATGGACCGGTCTCCACGGAAAGTGCCGATTCCGCCCCGAGTTGCGGGGTTCGTCGGTTGCGTTTGATTCGATCCGCCTCGTCGGCGGCTTGATGGTTCGGCTCGGCTCGTTCGGTTCTCGATAACGGTTTTCGACATCTCCAGCGTTACGTGCGCGCGGCTGCGTTTGTCGCGTGATGGTGCGCTGTTTTGTATCGAGAGCGCTCACGCACCTGCCCATTTTTCCGATAGCGTGCTAGGCGGACATCGCGGCGACCGTATCGCCGGAGCCGTAACCCTTGCCGCTAGAGGTCTTCCATGAAGGGCGACAGAGACGTCATCCACGCGCTGAACGAGGTGCTCGCCGCCGAGCTCGTGGCGATCAACCAGTATTTCATGCACGCCAAGATGTGCGAGAACTGGGGATATCTGGCGCTCGCCGAGCGCAGCCGCGACGAGTCGATCGACGAGATGCGGCACGCCGAGGCGATCATGAAGCGGATCCTCTTCCTCGAAGGGCTGCCGAACCTGCAGCGCCTCGACAAGCTGAACGTGGGCCAGACCGTGCCCGAGCAGTTCAAGAGCGACCTCGATCTCGAGTACGCGGCCGTCGCGCGACTGAACAGCTCGATCGCTCTCTGTCGTGAGAAGGGTGACCACCAGAGCGAATCCTTGCTGCGGGGCATCCTCGCTGGCGAGGAAGAGCACATCGACTGGCTCGAAACCCAGCTCGATTTGCTTCAGAAGCTCGGCGAACCGCTCTACCTTTCGCAGCAGCTCTCGCACCACAAGAGCTGACGAGCGGGCCAATCGTGGCGATGATAGGGTCGCGCGGCATCAGTCATCCGGCTGTCCGCGCGACACGCTCTCACGTGTAAAGGCCCCCAGACGGAGGCCGGGGGAATCCATGGCGAAGATTCTCGTCGTCGATGATCAGCGCAACATGCGCACGACGCTCGCGATGATGCTGCGAAGCGCGGGCTACGAAGTCGACGAGGCGAGCGACGGAAAAGAAGGCGCGGATCGCGGCTCGAAGGGCGCTTACGACCTCGTGCTCACCGATCTGCGCATGGGCGGCAACGACGGCATCGGCGTCCTGCGCGCGGTCAAGGAGACGCACGCGATGACCGAGGTCATCGTGATGACCGCGTACGGCACGATCGAGAGCGCCGTCGAGGCCATGCGCCTCGGCGCCTTCGACTACATCCAGAAGCCCTTCACGGAGCAGGAGCTGCTCGTGAAGGTC
Organism: Polyangium sp. y55x31; assembly: GCF_029946505.1. GTDB lineage: Bacteria > Myxococcota_A > Polyangia > Polyangiales > Polyangiaceae > Polyangium. Next base: position 64,163 of record NZ_JARZHG010000025.1, on the reverse strand, counting down.
GAGCGCGCGATCGCGAACCGCAGGCTCACGGGCCAGGTCTCGCTCTTCGCGACCGAGTTCCGCGAGCGTTACAAGTTCGAGAACATCATCGGCCGCTCGCACGCGATCCGCGAGGTGCTCGCGCGCATCGTGCGCGTCGCGCCCACGGACGCGACGGTGCTCATCACGGGCGAGAGCGGCACGGGCAAGGAGCTCGTGGCCAAGGCGATCCACGCGAACTCGAAGCGCGCCGATCGTCCGTTCGTCCCCGTGAACTGCGCGGCCATCAGCGAGACGCTCCTCGAGAGCGAGCTCTTCGGCCACGCGCGAGGCTCCTTCACGGGCGCGGTCTCGGCGCGCAAGGGCCTCTTCGAGGAGGCCGACGGCGGCACGTTTTTCTTCGACGAGATCGCCGAGACGCCGCTGACCTTCCAGGCGAAGCTGCTCCGCGCGATCCAGGAGAACGAGATCCGCCGCGTCGGCGAGAACAAACCGATCCGCGTCGACGTGCGCATCATCGCCGCGACGAACCAGGACCTCCTGAACTCCGTCGCCGAGCGTCGCTTCCGGCAGGACCTCTACTACCGCCTCAACGTGGCGCGTTTCATCCTGCCGCCCTTGCGCGAGCGTCGCGAGGACATCCCGGTCCTCTTCGAGTTCTTCCTCGACAAGTACAACCGCAAGATGAGCACGAAGGCGCGGGTCGGCGAAGGCGTGCTCGAGGCGGTCTCGAACTACGAGTTCCCGGGCAACATCCGCGAGCTCGAGAACCTCGTCGAGCAGGCCGTCGCGCTCTCGGGCGGCGGCATCATCACGATCGACGACCTCGGCCTCGCGCCCGGCCCCTCGCAGAAGTCGGCCCCGACGAGCGGCGGCCGCGCCCTCGCCGACGTTGTCGACTCGGCCGAGCGTCAAGCCATCGAGGTGGCGCTGCGCGAGTGTGACGGCAGCCGCGAGCGCGCCGCCGAGGTGCTCGGCATCAGCGCCACCACGCTCTGGCGCAAGATGACGCGGCTGGCGATCACCTACCCCCCGGTCTGAACCCGTCCCAACCGTCCGATTCCGTCACGGGGACGTTGCAGATTTGCAATGTGACGTCCGCCCATCGTTTCCTCCCTGCAATGTTCACGGCGAAAATCATCTGCCCCGGATGATGCGTTGCGGCGTCGAACACCGCAGGTTTTTCGCGGGATCCGCCGATGGAACGCGCGTTGCTTTGAAAAACGGCAAAGACGAACCCGAGCGCTTTCGTGTCGGCGTCGTCTCCGAAGGGGTCCTTCCCATGCCGCGCGTGTTGATCGTCGACGACGAGGAGAATCAACGCAAGACGCTCTCCATCGGCCTTCGGCTGGAGGGCTTCGAGGTCCTCGGCGCGGCCTCCGGGGAAGAGGCGCTGCGCCTGCTCGCCGAGAAGCCCGTCGACGTCGCGATGGTCGACCTGATGCTTCCAGGCATGAGTGGTCTGGACCTCGTGCGTCAGATCCGCCGCATGTTCCCGAACGTGCGCGTCTACCTCGCGAGCGCCTACCACCTCTCCTCGCGGCAGATGGAGCGCGCCGACTGCGGCGCGGCCGGCTTCATCCCCAAGCCCTACGCCCTCTCCGAGCTCAGCCGCCTCTTGCAGAGCAAGACGCCGGCTCCGGCGCAAGTCGCGTGCTAACAGGCGCGCGTGCGCCGCGATCTCCTCACGTACGAACTCCCGCCCGAGCTCATCGCCGCACATCCGTCCCCGGATCGTGAAAGCGCGCGCCTGCTCGTCGTCGACGACGAGCCCGGCCGCCTCGAACACGAAAGCATCCGCGACCTGCCCGACCGCCTGCCCGAAGGCGCGCTCGTCGTCGTCAACGACACCCGCGTCCTGCCCGCGCGCCTCCTCGGCCGCAAGGCCACGAGCGGCGGCAAGGTCGAGATCTTCCTCGTCCGCAAAGTCGCCGAGACGCACCTCGATCGAAGCGGCGAACGCCTCCCCGCCGAGCGATGGCGCGCCCTCGGTCGCTCCTCCAAACCGCTCCGCGAAGGCACCGAGATCACGATCGACGGCCCTGTCTCGCTCGTCGCGCGTATCGAAGGTCGCGACGGGGGGTTTGGGGGCGAAGCTCCGCTTGCCGGAGCGAAGCCCCCAAGCGCAGAAAGAGGCCTCTTCGACGTCGTCCTCTTCTCGCCCGAGGGCCGCTCCGTCCCCGATGCGGTCGACGCCGCCGGCCACGTCCCGCTCCCGCCGTACATCCGTCGCGACGACGACGCCGCGGACCGCGCGCGTTACCAGACCGTCTACGCCCGCGAGCCCGGCGCCGTCGCCGCGCCGACCGCGGGCCTGCACCTGACCGAGCCTCTGATCGAGCGGTTTTACGCGCGCGGGATGGAGCTTGCGCGTGTGACGCTCCACGTCGGTCTTGGCACGTTTCAGCCGGTGACAGTGTCCGATCTCGATGATCACCCGATGCACGCCGAGGCCTACCGCGTGCCGCCCGAGACGGCCGAGGCCGTGGCGCGCGCGCGCCGGGAAGGACGGGAGATCGTGGCGATCGGGACGACCAGCGTGCGCGCCCTGGAGAGCGCCGCGGACCCCGAGCGCGAGGGGTACGTCGTCGCGCGGGAGGGCGAGACGCGCCTGTTGATCCAGCCGGGCTATCGCTTCCGCGTGGTCGATCGGCTGCTGACGAATTTTCACCTGCCGGAGTCGACGCTCCTCGCGCTCGTCTCGGCCTTCGCGGGCCTGCCGCGGATCCTCGAGAGTTACCGCGTCGCGATCGAGGAGAAGTACCGGTTTTACTCGTACGGCGACGCGATGCTTCTGAGGAGATCACGATGAGCGGGCCGACCACGCCCGGATATGCCTTCCGCACCCTCGCCACGAGCGGCACGGCGCGCACGGGCATCTTGACCACGCCGCACGGCGACGTCCCCACGCCGACGTTCATGCCCGTCGGCACGCAGGGCAGCGTGAAGACGATGAGCCCGGACGAGGTCGCGGCCACGGGCGCGCGCATCGTCCTCGGCAACACCTACCACCTCTGGCTCCGTCCCGGCCCCGACATCGTCGCCGAGCTCGGGGGCTTGCACCGCTTCACGAAGTGGCCCCACGCGATGCTCACGGACTCGGGCGGCTTCCAGGCCTTCTCGCTCGCCGAGCGCAGGCAGACGAGCGAGGACGGGTTCGTCTTCCGCTCGCACCTCGACGGATCGAAGAAGGTCCTCACGCCCGAGGTGGCGATGCAGGTGCAGGGGAAGATCGGCGCCGACATCGCCATGCAGCTCGACATCTGCCCGCCCGGCGACGCCTCGCGCGCCGAGTTCGAGGCCGCGTGCGCGCGCACGACGCGCTGGGCGAAGCGTTGCCTCGCGGCCAAGCGGCCGGATCAAGCCGTCTTCGGCATCGTGCAGGGCGGCACGGATCCGGCCCTTCGGCGCGCGCATGCCGAGGAGCTCGCGGCGATGCCCTTCGACGGCCTCGCGCTCGGCGGGTTCTCCGTCGGCGAGCCGATCGCCCGCATGCACGAGGTCCTCCTCGAGGTCGCGCACACGCTCGATCCCGAGCGGCCGCGTTACCTCATGGGCGTCGGCACTCCCTACGATCTCGTTCGCGCCATCGGCGCGGGCGTCGACATGTTCGACTGCGTGCTCCCGACCCGCAACGCGCGCAACGGCCAGGCCCTCACGCGCACGGGCAAGATCGTCATCAAGCAGGCGCGCTACCGGACCGATCCTTCGCCGCTCGATCCCTCCTGCGCCTGCCCGACCTGCGCCGCGGGTTACTCGCGCGCCTACCTCCGGCACCTCTTCCTCGCGGGCGAGATCCTCGTCCTCCGCCTCATCACCGCGCACAACCTGCACCTCTACGGCACGCTCGTGCGCGAGGCGCGCGAGGCCATCCTCGCGGGCCGGTACGACGCGTTCGCGAAGGAGTGGCTCGCGGGCCTGGAAGCGGGCGCGGCCGACGAGGCGCGCGCGCCCGCTGCTACTTGATGTTGAGCTCCAGCGTCGTCGGCTGACCGTTGCGGATCACGTTCACGCGGATCTGATTCGCCGACGTGAGCCGCGCGTAGGCCTCGAGCGCGCTCTGTGGGTTCGTCATCTCGAACCCGTTGATGCTCTGGAGCTGGTCGCCGTGCCGGAGCCCGATCGCGTCGAGCGCCGTGCCTTTGCGCACGCCCATGATCTTCATGCCGACCGTCTGATCGCCCTGCCGTGCCGGCACCACGCGCACCTTCTGCAGGTACTCCGACTGGTTCGTCAGGATCTCGTCCACCACCGTGCGGTCGATGTCGTACTGGTTCGGCCCCGTCTGCCGGATCCGCTCGGCGATGTGCGGCGGGAGCTGCCCTTTGGGCCTCTTGCCCGGCGTCGCGGGCGGCGCCGCTTGTGGCCCGTTCCCGTTCATCGGCGGCGTCATCCGCGGCGGCTCGTTCATCGGCGGCTGCATCCCCTGCATCGCCTTGCGCCGCTCGATGTCGTGCACCTCGATCTGGCAGAACCGCCCCTCGCGCATCAGCCAGATCCGATCCGGCCCGATGTGCGCCACCTGGAAGCCGCCGAGCTGATCGCCTTGACGGTGCAGATGCACGCCCTCCGGCCCTGCGATCGCTGCGAACGACCACGCGGGATCGTCCTCCGACCACACGATCAGCGTCACCATCCCGACCTCGCACGGCGGATCGGCGAGCGGATCCGTCGGCGGCGGGGGCATCGCCGGGTCCGGCACGAGCGGGCCCGTCAACGAATCGAACGGGTTGCGCTCGAGGATCACGTTTCCGCTCGGCCGGCCAGACTCTTCCTCGTGGTGCGGCGGGATCTTCGGTTTTGGCCGCTTCGTCACCGGCGCGTCGTCGATCATCGCCGCGCCTGCGAGGTAGCTGAGCCCCCGAGCCTGGAAATAGGCCGATGCCAGGAGGAGCAGGCCCACGACGACCGGAAAGTACCGTTTGAGCCACGCGTCGAGTCGCACCCCTCGCACCCGAGCGAGCGCCGTACCAGCGCTTGCCGGGCGTCATCGCCTGGAAACGCGGAAATCGTGGGGCTCGGCGCGGCACCCTCCTGCTCGGCCCCGGCGCGCCCGTGCGCATCTTGCCCGGAATTTCCCCCTCGGATACCGTGGAGACCGAGGCGCGGGACGGCGTGGAAATTCCTAACAAAAAGCCGATCGGCAAGATCTTGGTCCAGCAACGCGCGCTCTCCGAAGAGCAGCTCGAACGGGCGCTCGAAGCGGGCAAGGGCGGGGCCCTCCCCCTCGCGTCGCGTTTGACCGAGGCCGGCACGATCAGCGAGCTCGCCGCCTTGAAGGCGCTGAGCGAGCAGAACGGCGTACCGGGCGTCGACCTCAAGCAGATCTGCTTGAAGCTCACCGACCTCGCGATCGTGCCGCGCGAGGTCGCGCGCCAGCACAAGCTGCTCCCGGTGCTCGTGCGGGACGACAAGGTCCACCTCGCGATGGCGGCCCCGACGAACCGCAAGGTCATCGACGAGATCGAGTTCACCACCGGCAAACGCGTCTTCCCGTACGTCGCGCTCGAAGCTCAGCTCCTCAAGGTCATTCCGGTCGCGTACGAAATGAAAGAGCGGGGCGAGTCGCACTACGTCGGGCCGAACTGCCCGCCGGAAGTCCGTCGCAAGGCCGGCGTCCCGCTGCCCACGCGTACGCAGGGCGGCGCGGCCGAGCCGCCTCCGTTCGAGGGCAGCGTCGTCGGGCCCGTGCCCGCCGCGCCGGAGGGCTCGCAGGCCGCGACCCCGCCGCCGAAGCGCGTCACCACGAAGAGCCAGATCGGCGCGATCGTCGACGACGCCATGCAGCGCGCGGCTGCCGACGCCGACGTCTCCGACGCCGACTTCGGCAAGGCTCCGCGTGACCTCTCGGTCATCGCCGGCCCGGGCGCGCTGCGTCCGCCGCGAAAGCCGGGCATGCGCACCGTGCTCGTCGTCGACGACGAGGTCGAGATCCGCAACATCCTCCGCCTCGTCCTCGAACAACGCGGCTACCGTGTCCTCGAAGCCGACCGCGGCGAGGCTGCGCTGCGTATCCTCAAGGAGGACGTGCCCGACGCGATCGTCCTCGACGCGATGCTCCCGGGCGAGCTGCACGGCTTCGACATCGCGCGTCAGCTCAAGGGTTCGGAGCGGTACGGGCACATCCCGATCGTGATCGTCTCGGCGGTGTACCGGGGCTGGCGCTTCGCCGAGGACCTCAAGGCGAGTTACAAGGTCGACGCGTACGTCGAAAAACCGTTCCGGGTGACGGACGTCGTCGAGGCGCTCGAACGCGCGATCGAGGCGGGGCAAGGCAAGGCGGCGCCCGCGGATCCGGAGCGCATCTCGGCGGAGGCGGAGAAGAAGCTCTCGGCGGGGATCGCGGCCTACCAGGCCGGCAACTTCGACGAGGCGATCGAGTTCCTCCGCGAGGGGACGAAGATCGATCCGCTCGCGTATCGCCTCCACTTCCACCTCGGCCTCTTGCTCGGCAAGCGTGGCCAGATCTACGACGCGATCAGCGAGCTCGAGACGGCGCTGCGCATCAACGACCGCCACTTCCCGGCCTTGAAGAACCTCGCGGTCCTCTACCAGAAGGCTGGCTTCCGCAACAAAGCCGTCGAGGTCTGGGAGCGCGCGCTGCGGGTCGCGCCGGACGAACCGACGCGCCAGTCCATCAAGGAGATCCTCGTCGGCCTGCTCTAGCCTTTGCGGCGCAGCTCGTCGATCCAGGCGCGGGCGGAGGTTTCGTCGGGGAACGACTCGATCGGGATGCGGCCGACCTCGAGCTTGAGCAGCCGTACGGCGCGCAGGATCATGTCGACGACCGCGCGGTGGTAGAGGTTCGCGCCGAACATCGCCGAGCCGCGCAGGGAGCTCATCGGGAAGTTCTTGAAGTTCTCCACCACCATCGAGGGCGCGTACCGCGTGAGCTTCGAGAGGTCCGCCAGGTAGTACACGCCGCGCCCGATCTGCTTCGAGGTCTTGTCGATGTACGCCATCCCCGCGCGCAGATCGTCGACAGTGACGGCGCCGATGGGCTGGCAGATGACGATGTCCGGGGGCTCGAACCGGATGGGATGACGACCCAGGTACTCCCAGCCGTCGCTCGGCGTGTCCATCGTTGATGTCTATCCTTTGCGCCGCAGCTCGTCGATCCAGGCGCGCGCGGAGGCTTCATCGGGGAACGTCCCGATCGGGAGCTGCATCATCGGCAGCCCGAGCAGCCGCGCGGCTCGCAGGACGGCGCTGTTCTGCGCTTGCTGCTTGAAGTTCGCGCCGAAGATCGCCGAGCCGCGCAGGTGCTGCGTCGATCGCGAGCTGAAGATCTCGAGCGACGAGGCGATCGAGTACCCCGTGATCCCCGAAGAATCCCCCAGATAGAAGATGCCGCGCCCGAGCTGCTTGGCGATCGTCGCGTTGAAGTCGAGCACGCCGCGCACTTCGGCGGCCGAGATGTATCCGGTGGGCCGGCAAAAGACGATGTCCGGGGGCTCGAACCGTATCGGGTGCGGTCCCACGTAGCTCCATCCCTCGCTCGACGTCTCCATCGGAGATCCTTGCCACCTGCAAGGATGGATGGCCCGTCGTGAAGCTTCGACGCGGGCAGCGCACCCAAGGCCCTGCGCCCGGAAGTTTCGTCCTGCGACCGAGTCGAGTAAACTCCGAGCTTCCGCGCGCGGCGTGCTCGATGAACCTCTCCTGCCAGAAGTGCAAAGCCCCCTTGGACCCCGGCGCGACAGGCCGCGTGACGTGCGCGTCGTGCGGGCACGTGAGCTTCGTCCCGCCGCGCTCACCGGCGGGCCTCCCGCCGCGACCGACCGGCATCGGCGCCTCGGCCGTCGGCCCCACCGCGCCCAAGCCCCCGGCCCCGCGCCCCGTGCCCGCGCCCCCCGCGCCGCGCCCGATCGCGCCGCCGCGCGTGGGAAACGCGTTCGCGGAGCCCGCGAAGGCGTCCTTGCCGGTGGGAAACGCCTTCGCGGCGCCCGCGAACCCGATTTTTCAGGGGGAAACGGCTCCCGGCGCGCCCGAGCCCGTTTTTCCGACGGAAAACGCGTTCGCGCCGGCCGCGAAGGCGCCCGATCAGGTAGAAAACGCGTTCGCGGCGCCCGCGGAGGCGTTTCCCACGGCGGAATCGGTCGCCGCCGCGCCCGAAGACGTTCCCCACCAAAAAATCGGGTCCGCGGCGGCCGCGGAGACGTTTCCCACGGGAAACAACGCTCCGGCGCCCGCCCCCGACGCGCTCGACGTCCTCGAAGACCCCTTCGCCCTGCGCGACCCCTTCGCAGAGCCGCCCCAGGCCTCCCCGGGTCCGATGACCACGAGCGACGCCGCCGCGACCCTCGTCCGCCCGGCCCCCGCGCCCGCCCCCGAGCCCGCCGAGGCCCCACGCGCCCCGGCCACGTCGCTCGGCACCCTCGCCCCCGAGGTCCCAGACGACATCGACGAGGACGCGCTCCTCGGTCGCCGCAAAAAAGGCTCCCTCCACCCGGCCGCGCTCGCCCTGATAGCCGCCGGCGCCGTCTTCGGCGGGGTCGCGGCCTTCCTCCTGCTGCGCCCGGCCCCGGCAGCGCCGCAGATCGTCTACGTCACGGCCTCCGCCAGCGCCGCCCCGGCAGCTCCGCCGTCCGCCGGTCCAACCACGGAGGCCTCCGTCGCCGCCGGCGATCCCGCCGAAGCCCCCAAGCCCGGCACCTCGACCCGGCCCCTCGGCGGACCCTGGCCCACGACAGCAAAGACCGGCACGCCAGCCGCCTCCATCGACATGTCCGGCTTCCAGGGCCCAAACGTCGGCGGCCCGACCGCCGGCCCCACGGGAGGCCCCCAGACCGCCGGCACAGGACAGCTCTCCGCAGGCGAGATCAGCGGCGTCGTCGAGGCAAACCGGCCCCTCGTGAAGCGTCGCTGCTGGCAGCCAGCCCTCGACGCCACGAAGGGCATGGGCGGCAGCTCAGCGCGCGTCTCAGCCTCGATCGTCATCGCGCCGTCAGGCACCGTGCAATCAGTGAGCGCAAGCGGGGCAGAAAAGGATTATCCGGGCTTGTCGAGCTGCATCGCGAGCCGCATCAAGGCCTGGAAATTCCCGGCCTCCGGAGGATCCACCCCGGTAAACATCCCATTCGTGTTCGCCGCGCAATGAACGCGACCGACAAAACCGCTTTGATTTCCTGAGGAGAGGACGGTATCGAATCGCCATGACCGAACGAAAGATCCGCATCCTCGTCGCCAAGCCCGGCCTCGACGGCCACGACCGCGGCGCCAAGGTCGTCGCACGCGCACTGCGAGACGCGGGGTTCGAGGTCATCTACACAGGCCTGCACCAGACGCCCGACATGATCGCCAGCGCCGCCATCCAGGAAGACGTGGACGCCGTAGGCCTGTCCATCATGTCCGGCGCCCACAACACCCTGTTCCCCGCCGTGATCCAAGCCCTCCGGGCCCGCGGCGCCGACGACATCGTGGTGTTCGGTGGCGGGATCATCCCCGACGACGACATCACCCGGCTAAAAGAAGCAGGCGTGAAGGGCGTCTTCACCCCCGGAACCCCGCTGAAGAGCATCATCGACTGGGTCCACGACAACGTGGCCGCCTAGAACGTAGCGCCGGGGTTTCACCCCGGGCCCCACCAGGGGTTCTCCACCCCTGGACCCGGACCAGGCACGGCCTGGACCGAGGGTGCATCGACTGCGCGAAGCGCCGTCGATGCGGGGAAAATTGCATAGTTGTCCACCCCCTCGGCAGGCCAGCCCTGGACCGATGGTGCATCGACCGCGATGCGGTCGATGCAAGTCAGCAAACTTCCCCTCCGCTTCAGACCGATTGCCAAGGAAAGCGGCCTCGCCAAACAGCGCCGCTTTGTTGGCCATTTCCATCGTTATCGGTCTACCTGCGCACTCGTGCAGAGGTGCATCGGTTCCGGATCGTCCAGTGACCACCCGTTGGTCGATCCAGATCCCACCACCTCTTCCCACCAGAGCCTGGATCTCGCCTCCAGAGGGCCCGTTCGTCACGTCCGGGGTTGGTCTGGAAAGGTAGGAGAGGGGAGGACTCCCACCTTCCTTGGGATCCGCCAAACTCCACAAAAAATGCAAACTGTTGACACCCAAGGGCCCTCTCCGTAGCGTGGCGGAGCCCCGTGGGAGAAAGTGGCAAAGATGCCCATGACCCGGAGGGTACCTCCGGCGCGGGCGTCTCGTCCGGCCAGCGGGCACGAGCGGAGCCGACTCGGTGGGAACCATGTTTCGCGGTCATTTCGAGCACGCGATCGACGCGAAAGGGCGGACCAGCCTGCCCGCGCGCTTTCGCGACGCGCTCGATGCCCCGGAGGGGCAGATCGCGCTGATCCTCACGCCGGCTCTCTTCGACCCCTGCCTGCACTGCTACCCGCTGCGCGCCTGGGAGGAGCTCGAAGCCAAGATCGCGGCGCTCCCCCAGTTCGAGCCGAACGTCGTCGCCTTCCGCCGGAAATACCTGTCGGCCGCAGTCGAGTGCGAGCTCGACAAACAAGGCCGGATCCTCGTGCCGCCGTCGCTGCGCGAACACGCGGATCTGCACAAGGAAGTCCTGTGGGCCGGGATGGGCGCGACAGCCGAGCTCTGGTCGAAGGAGCGGTGGAAGGCCGCCCAGACGATGAGCGAGGCCGAGCTCGCGAGCTTCAAGGCCGCGATCGCGGAGCAGTTCCGCCTATGAACGTGGTGAACGTCGTGCCAATGCGAGACAAGGCCCCCCCGCCCCCCGAGCCGCAAAAGGCGCCGCACGTGACCGTGCTCCTCCGCGAGGTGGTCGAGGCGCTCGCGCCCGAGCCCAGCGGCATCTACGTGGACGCGACCCTCGGCGCAGGCGGTCACGCCGAAGCCATCCTCGAAGCCGCGCCCGGCTGCCGGCTGATCGGGCTCGATCGCGACGAGACAGCCCTCGCGCTGGCCAAGGAACGGCTCGCGCCGTTCGGCGATCGAGTGACACTCGTGCACGGGCGGTTCTCGGACGTGGAGGACCACCTCGCGAAGCTCGGCGTGGGGCCCGTGGACGGGCTCGTCGCCGACGTGGGCGTGTCGTCGATGCAGATCGATGACGCGACGCGCGGGATGAGCTTCCGCGCCGAAGGTCCACTCGACATGCGGATGGACCCGTCGACGGGCGAGACGGCGCTCGAGCTGATCGAGCGTCTCGACGACGACGAGCTGGCGAACGTGATCTACCACTACGGCGAGGAACGAAGGTCCCGCCGGGTGGCGCGTTGCATCAAGCAAGCGCTGGCGAACGGGGAGCTGAAGACGACGCTGGATCTGCGCCGCGCCGTGGTGCGGGCCGTGGGGCCGTCACGCGTGGGCGGGGTCGATCCGGCGACGCGGACGTTCCAGGCCTTGCGCGTCGCGGTGAACGGCGAGCTCGACGAGCTCGAAGCGCTGATCCGCGCGGCGACGCGCGTCCTCCGGATCGGCGGCATCGTGGCGGTGATCTCGTTCCACTCGCTGGAGGACCGGATCGTCAAGCACGCGCTGCGCGAGGCGAGCGTGTGGGAGCAGCTCTGGAAGAAGCCGCTCGTCGCGTCGGACGAGGAGGTCGCGGGCAATCCCCGCGCGAGGAGCGCGAAGCTCCGGGCGGCGCGGCGCGTCGCGCTGGCGGGGGACGAGGTGTTCGCATGAACGAGCGCATGAAGCAGCGGCCGTTCCTCGCGCTCTGGTGCCTCGCGGTGGTCGCCAGCGTGGCGGCGTTCGTCGTGCACCTGGGCCTGCGCGGGAGGATCGTGGATCTCGGCTACAAGCTCGGCCGCGCGCGCGCCGAGCAAGGACGCCTGCGCGAGGTGAAGCGCGTGCTCTCGCTGGAGGCCGCGAGCTACGAGACCCCGCAGCGCGTCGAGATGGTCGCGCGGACGTTGCTCGGCATGACGCCGCCGCCGCCCGAGCGGGTGATCCCGGTTCGCTGGGTCGTGAAGATCCAGGACGAGCAGGCGCAAGAAGGCGCGCCCGATCCGGCGGCGACGGCCGCGGATCCCGCGGCGCCGGCTGCTCCCGCGCCCGGAGGTTCTCCGTGAAGAACCTCGATCCCAAGCGCGCGCGCTGGATCCGCATCCGCATGGGGATCCTCTGCGGGATGATGGGCCTCGGGCTCGGCGTGATCGTGTCGGGCGCGCACCGCATCCAGGTCGAGGACGGGCAGGACTGGTACGACCTCGCCGAGCGGCAGCGCCAGCGGCGCCTGCACGTGACGCCGAAGCGCGGCACGATCTACGACCGCAACGGCGCGTCGCTCGCGGAGAGCGTCGAGGTGCCGAGCATCTCGCTCGACGCGGTCGAGCTTTTGCGTGGCATCGAGGACCGCTACCTCCCGATGCGGATCCAGCAGTACGGCGAGCGCATCGCGCAGGCCTTGAACCTCCCGCAGGAGGAGGTCGTCGACAAGATCAGCCGTCGCCGGCGCTTCGTGTGGCTGAAGCGCCGCGTCTCGGAGGCCGAGGTCGCGGCCGTGCGCGCGCTCGGCGAGAAGAACCAGCGTTACCCGCTGCGCGGGCTCCAGATCGAGGGCGAGGGCCACCGGTTCTACCCGAACCGCGAGCTCGGCGGCCCGCTCATCGGGTTCGTCTCGCCGGACGGCGAGGGGCGCGAGGGCCTGGAGCTCGCGCTCGATCACGAGCTGCGCGGCAAGAGCTCCGAGGTGCGCGGCCTGCGTGATCGCTCGGGCCGCCTGATCTTCTCCGAGGGGATCGAGGACGAGGCCGCGCTCGCGGGCCACAACGTCTACCTCACGATCGACAAGGGCATCCAGTTCACGGCCGAGCGTGAGCTCGAGGCCGCGATGAAGACGTACGAGGCCACGGGCGGCGCGGTCGTCGTGGTGGATCCGTCGAGCGGCGAGATCCTCGCGATGGCGAGCGCGCCCGGCTACAACCCGAACGACTACTCGGTCGCCGACCCCGACGCGCGTCGCAACCGCTGCGTCGTCGATCGCTTCGAGCCCGGCTCGACGATGAAGGTCTTCTCGATCGGCACCGCGCTCGCCGCGCGCAGCGTGAACCCCACCGCCTCGATCTACTGCGAGGAGGGGAACATGGCGATCGACAACGTCGTCATCCACGACACGCACCCGGCGAAGTATCTGAGCGTCACGCAGATCCTCAGTTTGAGCTCCAACATTGGGACCGCCAAGATCGCGCTCGGTCTCGGGGAGCAGCGGCTCTACGAGGGCATGCGTCGGTTCGGCTTCGGCGACACCACGGGCATCCCGTTCCCCGGCGAGAGCATGGGTGTCCTCCGGCCGCGGGGTCGTCCGTGGGTCTCGGTCGAGACGGCGGCGGCGTCGTTCGGTCAGGGCATCAGCGTGACGACGCTGCAGCTCACGATGGCGATGGCCGCGATCGCGAACGGCGGCAAGCTGCTCGAGCCCGTGCTGATCAAGCGCGTGACCGACGGCGGGGGCACGATGCTGTCGGAGACGCAGCCGCGCGTGCGGCGCGAGGCGGTCTCCCCCACGGTGGCGAAGCTGATGTCGGAGATGCTCGTCGCCGTCACCGAGGGGGAAGGCACCGGCGTCGAGGCCGCGATTCCAGGCTTCCGCGTGGCCGGGAAAACGGGGACCGCGCAGAAGATCGACCCGGCGACGGGGCGGTATACGGACACGCACTACGTCGCCTCGTTCGCCGGGTTCGTCCCCGCGGACAAGCCGCGCCTCGTGATCGCGGTGGTGCTCGACGAGCCGCTCGGCGGCACCTACGGCGGTGGATCCGTCGCGGCTCCGGTGTTCCGTCGCATCGGCGAGATGGCGCTGCGTTACCTCGGTGTCACACCTCGCGGCAGTGTGCCCATGAAGCTCAGCGAGGTTTCGGATCGAGCGAAGGTCGGGGATCCGGCGACGAGTACGTACCAGGTCCTCACGGAGGCGCGCGCGGCCGTGGCTCCGATCACGGCGGGCGTCGTGACGCCGTCGGCGCCGATGAAGAGCGGCGAGACGCGTGTCCCGGATCTGACCGGACAACCCGTGCGCGAGGCGATCCGCGCGGCGACCGCGGCGGGCCTGACCCCCACGGCGTTCGGCACGGGCCGCCTGTCGCGGGTCGAGCCGCCGGCGGGGACGGTGCTGCCCAAAGGTTCGGCGGTGAAGCTTTTCTTCGAGCCCTCGTCATGACGAACGAACGGACGAACGAAGAGCTCCTCCACCCGCGGGAGACGAGCGAAGGCGCGCCGCCGTCCTGCAAGCAGGCGAAGCTCGGCCGCAAGCTCGGCGATCTCGTGAACGAGATCCCGGGCGCGAAGCTCGTGTCCGGGGATCCGAGCGTCTTCATCACCGGCGTGCATCACGACTCGCGGCGTGTCTCCTCGGGGGATCTCTTCGTCGCGCGGCCGGGCGCGCGCACGAGCGGCGAGCGCTTCGTGGCCGATGCGATCGGGCGCGGCGCGAGCGCGGTGCTCGCGGCGGAGGGGGCGAGCGTCGAGACGAACGGCCTCCCGCGCATCGAGGTCGCGGACGTGCCGAGCGCGCTCGCGTATGCGTCGGCGGCCGTCTACGGGCATCCGACGTTCGCGCTCGAGGTCGTGGGCGTCACCGGGACGAACGGCAAGACGACGACCACGCACCTCGTGCAGGCGTGCCTCGCGGCCGCGGGGCAGCGGCCGGGGATCGTGGGCACGCTCGGGTATCGGTTCGGCGATCTCGACCTGCCTTCGACGCACACGAGCCCCGAGGCCGACGAGCTCGCCCGGATCGCCGCGGCGATGCACCTGCGCGGCGCGACGCACCTCGTGATGGAAGTGTCGAGCATCGCGGTCGCGGCGCGTCGCGTCGAGGCCGTGCGCTTCCGCGTCGCGGCGTTCCTGAACCTCACGCAGGATCACCTCGACTACCACGGCACGATGGAGGCCTACGCCGAGGCGAAGGCGCGCCTCTTCGTCGACCTCGGCCCGGGCTCGGCGGCGATCAACGTCGACGATCCGTTCGGCGCCGAGCTCGTCCGGAGGCTCGCGCCGCGGGGTCTGGCGGGGCCGTCGTCGGCGACGATCGCGCGGTTTTCCACGCGGATCGGCGTCTCGACGGACGAGGCCGACATCGCGCCCGTGTCGGTGGAGCACACGTCGTCGGGCATCTCGCTCGTGGCGCGGACGCCCGCGGGGCAGCTCTCGATCCGGTCGCCGCTCGTCGGTGCGCACAACGTGCAGAACCTGCTCGCGACCGTGGCGATCTGCTGGCTCCTGGAGATCGACCTCCACGCCGCGGCGCGTGTCCTCTCGGGGACGATCCGCGTGCCTGGAAGGCTCGAGCGTTGCGACGATCCGACGCAGGACGACGTCATCGTGCTCGTCGACTACGCGCACACGCCGGACGCGCTCGATCGAGTTTTGCAGAGCGTGCGCGCGTTCGGACAAGGCCGCGTGCACTGCGTCTTCGGCTGCGGCGGTGATCGCGACCCGAAGAAGCGCCCGCTCATGGGCGAGGCCGTGGCGCGCGGCGCGGACGTCGCGATCGTCACGAACGACAACCCGCGCAGCGAGGATCCACGCGCCATCGCGGAGGCGATCCTGCCGGGGCTCGCGGGCGGAAAGGCCACGGTGCACGTCGAGCTCGATCGCGCGAAGGCCATCGAGCGCGCGGTGCTCGATGCCGCGCCGGGCGACGTCGTGCTCGTCGCGGGCAAGGGCCACGAGCCGTACCAGATCATCGGCGCGGTCACGCTGCCGTTCGACGATCGTGTCGAGTCCGAGCGCGCGCTCGGGCTGCGCCGCGCTGCGCGGGGAGGGGCCTGACATGGGCACGCCGATCCCCACGAACAAGGCCCGTTTCCAGGCCCTCGATCTGATCCAGATCGTCCAAGGCGAGGTCCTCTACGGCCGCAGCCTCTTCATGCTCGGCTCGGTGGAAGGCGTCTCGACCGACACGCGCACGATCGAGCCAGGCGGGCTCTTCGTGGCCCTCGCCGGCGACAGCTTCGACGGGCACGACTACCTCGCGCAGGCCGAGGCGAAGGGCGCGCGCGCGGCGCTCGTGGAGCGGCCCGTCGATGACGTCCCGGGCCTGACCATGTTTCGGGTTCGCTCGACGCTCGACGCGCTCGGCGCGCTCGCGCGGGCCCACGTCGAGGCGTGGCGCGCGCGCGGGAACAGCGACCGTAAGATCGTCGCGATCACGGGTTCGGCCGGCAAAACCACGACGCGCTCGGCGACGGCGGCGCTGCTCGAACGGCTCTTCCCGGAGGCCGTGCACGCGACGCGGGGCAACTTGAACAACCAGGTCGGCGTGCCGATGGTGCTGCTCGGGCTCGATCGGCGGCACAAGTACGCGGTCGTCGAGATGGGCATGAACAAGCCCGGCGAGATCGCGTCCCTCGCAGCGATGGCGCAGCCGGACGTCGCGATCGTGACGCTCGTCGCGGCCGCGCACGTCGAGGGGTGCGGCTCGATCGAGGGCGTCGCGCGGGAGAAGGGCGCGCTGTTTCGCGCGCTCTCGGAGGGCGGCGTCGCGATCGGCAACGGCGACGACGCGCGTGTCGTGGCGGAGATGGACAGCACGCCCGCGGCGCGTCGCGTCCGTTACGGCACGCGTGATGGGCTCGATCTACGCATCGTCGAGCGTCGCCCGGATGGTTTTTCCTCGTCGCGCGTCACCCTCGCGCGCCCGGATGGCTCGTCGTTCTGGTTCCGGACCCCGCTCATCGGCGAGGCCGGCGCCTATGCCTGCGCCGCGGCCGTGGCGGCTGCGGAGGCCCTCACGGGAGAGCGCGTGACCTCGCAGATCGCCGAGGAAGCCTTCTCCCTTGCGGACGTGGGCGGCGGCGGCGGTCGCCTCGTCCCGCGTCTGCTTGCCCGCGACGTCATCGTGATCGACGACAGCTACAACGCGAATCCCGCTTCGTCTTCCGCATCGATCCGCACGGCGGCCGAGCTCGCGCGGGACGCGGGCCGCAGGCTCGTGCTCGTGCTCGGCGCGATGTACGAGCTCGGCCACGAGTCGCCGCGCGGACACGACGACGTCGGACGTGTCGCGGCGGCGAGCGGCGCGGCGCTCGTCTTCGCGGTGAACGGCGACGCGCGTCGGATCGCCGATCGTGCTTCGGAAGCAGGCATTTTTGCGCAGTTCTTCGAGACGAGCGCCGACGCGGCCCCGGCCGTCGCGCTCGCGGTTCAGCCTGGGGATCTGGTCCTCGTGAAGGGTTCGCGCGGCGTCGGGACCGAGCGAATCGTGCGTGCCCTCGCGGAGGTGCCGTCGTGATCTACGAGCTCTTCTACCCGCTCAAGTTCCACTACAGCTCGCTCTCCTGGCTGAACGTCCTCCGGTACATCCCGTTCCGGACCATCATGGCGACGATCACCGCCATGCTCCTGAGCTTCGTGCTGGCGCCGTGGTTCATCCGCGAGCTCCGGCGCAAGCAAATCGGGCAAGTCGTCCGCAAGGAGGGCCCGGAGACGCACAAGGTCAAGGCCGGCACCCCGACCATGGGCGGCGCGCTGATCCTGCTCTCGCTCCTCCTGCCGACCGCGCTCTGGGCCGATCTGCGCAACCCCTTCGTCCTCGCGACGACGGCGGTCACGGCGGGCTACGGCGTCATCGGCTACCTCGACGACTACCTCAAGATCAAGCGCAAGAACACGGGCGGCCTGCCGGGCCGCTACAAGCTGATCGGCCAGGTCCTCATCGGCGGCTCGGCCCTCACCTACACATTTCTTTTCACGTCCAAGCTTCCGGCCGACTGGATCGAGATCAAGACGAAGCTCGCGCTCCCCTTCGCGGCGTTCTCGAAGCACTCGATCGATCTGCCGATCTGGTTCTACATCCCGTTCGCGCTCTTCGTGGTCGTCGCCTGGTCGAACGCCGTCAACCTCACCGACGGCCTCGACGGCCTCGCGATCGGCCCCGTGATGATCAACGCGGGCACGTACCTCATCTGGGCGTACGTCGCGGGCGCGACCATCGCGAATTTCTCGCTCGCGAACTACCTCGACATCCCGAAGATCGCCTCCGCCGGCGAGCTCGCCGTCTACTGCGGCTCGGTCATCGGCGCGGGCATCGGGTTCCTCTGGTACAACACCTACCCAGCCCAGGTCTTCATGGGCGACGTGGGATCGCTGGCCCTCGGCGGGGGCCTCGGCATGCTGGCGATCTTCACGAAGAACGAGCTCTTGAGCGTCCTGCTCGGCGGCGTCTTTTTCGTCGAGACGATCAGCGTCATCGCGCAGGTGACGTCGTTCAAGCTCACGGGCAAGCGCGTGTTCTTGATGGCGCCGATCCACCACCACTACGAGAAGAAGGGGTGGGCGGAGCCCAAGATCATCGTCCGCTTCTGGATCATCTCCATCCTCCTGGCGCTGGTCTCGCTGGCGTCCATGAAGCTCCGGTGAGGCCGATGGATCTTGGAGGTCAAAAGGTCCTCACGATCGGGCTCGGCCGCAGCGGCGTGGCCGCGGCGCGGCTTTGTCTCGACAAGGGCGCGCGCGTCATTGCGACCGACGCGGCCCCGCGCGAGCGTTTGTCCAAGGAGGCGCTCGCCCTCGAAGCCGCGGGCGCGACGCTCGCCGCCGGCGGGCATCCGGACGCGCTGTTCGACGGGATCGACCTCGTCGTCATCTCGCCCGGCGTGCCCTCGTTCCCCGCGCTCGAAGCGTTCGAGAGGGCGGGCGGCGAGGTCATCGGTGAGCTCGAGCTCGCGGCGCGGTTTTTCGTGGGGACGCCGATCGCGCTGATCGGCGGGACGAACGGCAAGAGCACGACGACGGCGCTCGTGCACGCGATGCTCGAATCGGCCGGAAAGAAGGCGTTCATCGGCGGCAACTTCGGCACGCCGCTCGCCGAGGTCGTGGGGCAGCCGTTCGACGTGATCGTCCTCGAGATCTCGAGCTTCCAGGCCGAGCGCGTGCCCACGCTGCACGCGCGCGCCCACGCGCTGCTCAACATCACCGACGATCACCTCGATCGTTACCCGGGCTTCCAGGCGTACGCGGACGCGAAGGGCAACCCCTTCGTGCGCATGACGGCCGAGGACACGGCCGTGATCCCGTACGGCGATCCGATCTGCGCGAAGCAAGCCGCGCGTGGCGGCGCGCGTGTGGTCACGTTCAGCGCGACCGAGGAGGCCGCCACGGTCCGCCCTGTCGGCGGCAACATCGCGCATCGCGACGCGTGGCACAGCTTCCCGCTCGACGCGCTCCAGATCGCCGGCAGGCACAACATCGAGAACGCGTGCGCCGCGCTCGGCGTCGTGGCCGCGTTCGACGTGCCGTTCGACGACAGCGCGGACTCGTGGCTCACGCGCGCCGTCCGCAACTTCCGCGGCCTCGGCCATCGCACCGTGCTCGTCGGCGAGATCGACGGCGTGCGTTACTACGACGACTCGAAGGGCACGAACGTCGGCGCCTCGGTCGCCGCGCTGCGCGGCCTCACCGAGGACAAGGCCGTGCTCATCGCGGGCGGCAAGGACAAGCTCGGCGCCTACGAGCCGCTCGTCGACGCGCTCCGCCACAAGGGCCGCGCCCTCGTGCTCATCGGCGAGGCGGCCGATCGCATCGCCGCGGCCGCGAAGGGCGTGCTCCCCATCGAGCGCGCCGGATCCATGGCGGAGGCCGTGCAGATCGCGCGCCGTCTGGCCGAGCCCGGCGACGCCGTCCTCTTGAGCCCCGCCTGTTCGAGCTTCGACATGTTCCGCGACTACAAGGACCGTGGCGACCAATTTGCCCAGGCGGTCCAGTCCATGCTGGAGGTACGGTCGTGAGCAGCAGCGCCGTCCTCTCGGGCAACCATGCGATCGGCGAGCGCCGCCATTCGAGCGCGCCCCCGCCGAGAAACCGGCTCCTTCCGCCGAGCGATCCGCCGCCCGCGCCGCCGAAGAACGAGGCGCGCGCGCCGCGCAAGGACAGCGCCCAGGGCGGCGTCGCCGCGCTTTTGCGTTCGAGCAAGGCCGGCCCCGTCGACTCGGTGCTCGCGGCCGTGGTCATCGCGCTCGTCGGCTTCGGCGTCGTCATGGTCTACAGCGCGAGCGCGATCGAAGCGACCGTGAAGTACCACGACGCGCAGTTCTTCCTGAAGCGCCAGGGTGTCTACGCGCTCGTCGCGCTCTTCACGATGTGGCTCGTGAGCCGCTTCGACTACCGCAAGCTCAAGCCCTTCACGTACCCGATCCTCGTCGCGGTCACGCTCATGCTGGGCCTGACGATCCTCGGCCTCGGCCACAAGGCGGGCAACGCCTACCGCTGGATCGCGATCGGCCCCGTGCACATCCAGCCCGCGGAGACGGCGAAGCTCGGCATCGTCCTCTGGCTCGCGTACTCGCTCTCCAAGAAGGCCGACAAGATCAAGAGCTTCTCGATCGGCTTCTTGCCGCACCTCATCGTCGTCGGCGCGCTCATCATGCTGCTCTTGAAGCAGCCCGACTTCGGCAGCGCCGTCGTGCTCCTGTTCCTCACGTTCACGCTGCTCTTCGTCGCGGGCGCGCGCCTGCCGTACATCGCGGCGTTCACGGCCCTGCTCGGCATGGGCGCCGCCGCGCTCGTCGCGTTCAGCGACTACCGCTACCGGCGCTACCTGGCGTTCATCGACATGGACAACCACCGCCAGGACCTCGCCTACCAGCCGTTCCAGTCCGTCATGAGCTTCGGCTCGGGCGGGTGGACCGGGCTCGGCCTCGGCAAGGGCCTGCAGGTGCTCTACCTGCCCGAGGCGCACACGGACTTCATCAGCGCGATCATCGGCGAAGAGCTCGGCTTCCTCGGCATCCTCGGGCTCGTCACCGCGTACCTGATCATCGTCTCGCGCGGCGTGAAGATCGCGCTCGAAGCGCACGACGACTACGGCAGCTTCATGGCCTTCGGCATCGCCACGCTCTTCGGCGTGCAGGCGCTCGTGAACCTCGCCGTCGCCATGGCCATTCTGCCGACGAAGGGCCTCACGCTGCCCTTCATGAGCTACGGCGGCTCGTCGCTGCTCGTGAACGCAGCCGGCGCGGGCATCCTGCTCAGCATCAGCCGTCCGAGGACGAACGAAGTTCCGCAAGACAAACCCGCGCCCGTGCGGACGAGCGAAGGCGCGCCGAGCGCGTCGGTTCTCATCGCAACGGAGGCTCAAGTCGACGCTTGGGGCTCCGGATCGCCTGCGGCGTCCTCCGCCCCAAACCCCAAAGGTGCCGCGGCCGCGGAGGGAGCGAGCGCGTGACGACCCTTCTTCTCGCAGGCGGCGGCACGGGCGGCCACGTCTTCCCGATGCTCGCGGTGGGCGAAGCGGTTCGCGCCGCCGACCCTTCCGCGCGTGTCGTCTACGTCGGCACCGCCCGCGGCCTCGAAGCGCGCGTCGTGCCCGAGCAGGGCGGCGAGCTCGAGCTGCTCGACATCCTGCCCCTGCGCGGCGGTGGTTTGTCCGGGTTCTTGAAGGGCGCGCAGCACGCCGCGGCCTCGATCCCCGCCGCGCGGGATCTCGTCCGCCGCCTCGGGCCTTCGGCCGTCCTCTCCGTCGGCGGTTACGCGGGCGGCCCGGTCTGCTTCGCCGCGCGCACGCTCGGCGTCGCCGTCACCGTGCTCGAACCGAACAGCGTGATGGGCCTGTCGAACCGCCTGCTCGCGCCGTTCGCCGTCCGCGCGTACACGACGTTCCCCGAGGTCGATCGCTTCTTCCGCCCGAGCATCGTGCGCCGCCTCGGCGTGCCGCTCCGCAAGGCCTTCGCCCCCGCGCCGTACGAGGTCCAGAAGGACAAACTCTCGATCCTCGTCCTCGGAGGCAGCCAGGGCGCGAAGGCCCTGAACGAGACCGTGCCGCGCGCGATTTCCCAGGTCGTGAACCAGGTCCCGGGCCTTCGCGTCATCCACCAGACCGGCCGCGAGCGCGAGGTCGAGGCCCGCGCGCTCTACGAGTCGCTCGGTTTGTCCAAGACCGCCGAGGTCGTCCCCTTCATCGACGACATGGCCCGCGCGCTCGCCTCGGCCGACCTCGTGATCGCCCGCGCCGGCGCCTCCACGCTCGCCGAGCTTTGCGCCGTCGGTCGCCCGGCGATCCTCGTCCCGTACCCCTTCGCGGCCGACGATCATCAGCTCAAGAACGCGCGTTCGCTGGAGAAGCGCGGCGCGGCCGTGGCGCTGCCGCAGGCCGAGGCCACGGCCGACAGGGTCGCGGACGAGATCAGGAACCTCGCGGGTTCGCCCGAGCGGCGCGCTTCGATGGCGCGCGCGGCGGCAGAGATCGGGGCGCCCGACGCGGCGAAGGCCGTGGCGGCAGACTTGCTCGAGCTCGCGCGTTTGCGGGAATCGAAACACCGGGAGAAGGCCCGGGGAAGGACGGCATGATGTTCCGCGGGCGCGTCCGGCACATCCACTTCGTGGGCATCGGCGGCGTCGGCATGAGCGGCCTCGCGGAGATCCTCCGCTCGCTCGAGTTCGACGTCTCCGGCTCCGACGTGAAGAGCGGCAGTACCACGCAGCGCCTCGCCTCGCTCGGCGTGCGCATCGACATCGGCCACCGCGCCGAGAACGTGCGCGGCGTCGACGTCGTCGTGTATTCGAGCGCGATCCGCCCGGAGAACCCCGAGCTCGTCGAGGCCCGCGCCCTCGGCATCCCCGTCATCGGCCGCGCCGAGATGCTCGCCGAGCTGATGCGCGTGAAGTACGGCGTGGCCATCGCGGGTTCGCACGGAAAAACCACGACGACCTCGCTCGTCGCCACGGTGCTGCGCCATGCGGGCCTCGATCCGACGGTCGTCGTCGGCGGCAAGATGGCCGCACTCGGTTCGAACGCGCGCCTCGGCGCCGGGGATCTGCTCGTCGCCGAGGCCGACGAGAGCGACGGCTCGTTCCTGCGCCTGACGCCCACGATCGCCGTGGTCACGAACATCGACCCCGAGCACCTCGATCACTACGGCACGCACGAGAAGATCAAGGACGCCTTCATCGAGTTCGCCGCGCGCGTGCCGTTCTACGGCCTCGCGGTGCTCTGCCTCGATCACCCCCACGTGCAGGACATCCTGCCGCGCATCCCGCGCCGCCACGTCACCTACGGCGTGTCGCCGCACGCGGACTACTGCGCGCGTGGCATCCAGTTCCGTGGCCTCGAGACGAGCTTCAACGCGTATCGCCGCGGCCAGCCCCTCGGCGGCTTCACCGTGAAGATGCCCGGCGCGCACAACGTGCTGAACTGCCTCGCGACGATCGCCGTCGCCGATGAGCTCGAAGTACCGCTCGACGTCACGAAGCAAGCGCTCGCCACGTTCGGCGGCGTCGCGCGTCGCTTCACGGTCGTCGGCGTGCATCAAGGCGTCACGCTGGTCGACGACTACGGCCATCACCCGGCCGAGATCCGCGCGACGATCGAGGCCGCGCGCCGCGCCTATCCCGACGATGCTCACCGCATCGTCGTCGCCTTCCAGCCGCACCGCTACACGCGCACGAAGGATCTCTTCGAAGATTTTACGCGCGCGTTCAATCTCGCCGATGTCCTCTTCGTCACGGACATCTACGCCGCGGGCGAGGCGCCGCTGCCCGGCGTGAGCGCCGAGCGGCTCGTGCAGTCGATCCGCGAGCACGGCCATCACGACGCCACGTACGTGCCGAACAAGGCCGATTTGCCCGAGGTCCTCGCGAAGATCGTGCGACCCGGCGACGTCGTGATCGCCCTCGGCGCGGGCGACATCAACAACATGCTGAAGGGCCTGCGCGCGCGGCTCGACGGCGTCACCGAGCCTCCGCCGGCAAGCCGGGAGGGTGGTCCATGAGCGACACCCTGCCCCCGAACCGCCGGCTGAAGAAACCTTCGACGCCGCCGGTCGTTGCTGCTCCAAAGGATCCGGAGGTGGAACACGACTCGCCGCCGCCGCCCGGCGCCACGACGAGCACGATCCGCCCGCCGAAGCCGAAGGCGAAGCCGCGCCTCACGCTCCCGCGGCCGAAGCTCCCGCGCGCGCTGTCGCTGTTTCTCGGCGTGATGGTGGTCCTCTCGGCCTCGGTCGCGGTCGCTTGGGGCGCGCGCCGGTACATCATGACGAGCCCGCGCTTCGCGATCCGCACGGTGCTCGTCGATGGAAACCGCCGCTTGCCCGCCGAGCAGGTCGCCGGCGCGGGCGGCGTCACCGTCGGTCGCAACATCTTCGAGCTCGACCTCGAGACGGCGAGCGCCTCCATCACCACCGAGCCCTGGGTCGAAAAAGCCCAGGTGACGCGCACGCTCCCCTCGACGGTCCGCATCACGGTCGTCGAGCGCGAGGCCTGGGCCGTGGCCACGATCGGCGGCGAGCTCTACCTCGTCACGCGCGATGGCGACCCGTTCAAGCGCGTCTCCGACGGCGATCCGATCGACCTGCCCGTCGTGACCGGTATCACGCCCGAGAAGGTCGCCGCGGACCGGCCCGGCGTCGTCAACGCGCTGCGTCGCGCGCTCGACGTGGTCGAGGACATGGATCGCGCCGGGATCAGCAAGCGCTACCCGATCCAGGAAGTGCACCTCGAGCGCGACGGCACGATCGTCATGACGATCGGCAAGGACGCGATCTCGCTTTACCTGGGCCAGACGCGGTTTCGCGAGAAGATCGAGCAGGCCGCGCGCGTCTTGATGGAGCTCTCCAAGCGCAAGGCGAATCCCGCGGTGATCTTCCTGGACAACGAGGCGCACCCCGAGCGCGTCGTCGTGAGGATGCGATGAACGCCCTCGCCACGTCGTTGTCGTTCTCGAAATTTGGCCAGCCTTCGCTCGCCATGTCAGCGTCGCCCTGCTTCGCGAGGCGCACGGCCTCCGTATCGGGTGGATGCGAATGAAGAGCAGGATGGAGCAGAGCGAGATTGTCGTCGGTCTCGACATCGGGACGACGAAGGTGTCTGCCGTCGTCGGCGAGGTCGACGCCGATGGGATCACCATCCTCGGCGTGGGCAACGTCCCGTGCCGCGGGCTGCGCAAAGGCATCGTGGCGAACATCGACTGGACGGTCCGGTCGATCGCCGAGGCCATCGAGGCGGCGCAAACGATGGCCGGCGTCGAGATTCGCACGGTGTATGCGGGCGTCGCCGGCAACCACATCCGCGGCCAGTCCTCGGACGGCGTGGTCGCGGTGGGCGGCGGCGAGGTGACGGACGTCGACGTATCGCGTGTCCTCGAAGGCGCGCGCGCCATTCCGATCGACGCCGATCGGCAGATCCTGCATGCCCTGCCGCGCGAGTTCACGGTCGACAACCAGGACGGTATTCGTGATCCCGTGGGAATGAGCGGCGTTCGCCTCGGCGTGAAGGTGAACCTCATCACGGCCGCCACGTCCTGCGTGCAAAACGTGGTCCGTTGCGCCGAGCGCTGCGGATTGACCGTGGCCGACGTGGTCCTCGAGCCGCTCGCGAGCGCGGAAGCGGTTCTCTCCGAGGACGAAAAAGAGATCGGCGTCGCCGTGATCGATATCGGCGGCGGTACGACGGATTTGCTGATTTACGTGGACGGCGGAATCGCGCATGCGAGCGTGATCCCCGCCGGCGGGAATAACGTGACGGCGGATCTCGCGGCGGGCCTGCGCACGCCGATGGCCGAGGCGGAACGGCTGAAGCGCAATTTCGGCTGCGCGCTCGGGCGTATGGTGGCGGACGACGAGGAGGTCGAGGTTCCGGGCGTCGGCGGGCATCCGCCGCGCAAGGTTCCGCGCCGCGTGCTTTCGGACATCATCGAGCCGCGGATCGAGGAGATCTTCGCGGTGATCCGCAAGCGCATCGAGGACGCGGGCCTGCTCGATCAGCTCGCGGCGGGCGCGGTTCTCACGGGCGGCGCGGTGCTGATGGAAGGCATGAGCGAATTCGCCGAGGAGATCCTGGGTATGCCGGTTCGTCTCGGCGTACCGGTCGGGATGCGTGGAATCACGCAGCTCGTCGCGGGCCCGCAATATGCTACCGGCGTGGGGCTTCTCCACTACGGGGCGAACCAGCTCCGCGAGGCGCGCGAGCCGCGTGTCGTCGTGGAGTCGCAGCCGCCGCCGCGCCAGACGGCGCCGCGCGTGACCGCGCCTTCGAGGCCGGATCGAAGTCAGCTCATCGAGGAGCCCGTCGCCGAAAAACGTCAAGGCGGCCGGTTCTGGAATTGGTTGCGCGCAGCTTTCTGAGCTGACGCACGAGGGTAAATTTCGTAAAACGAAGTCGACATACGGAAGCGTGAGAGATTGATAGGCGGTTTCATGGGGGAGAGGC
This sequence comes from Polyangium sp. y55x31, assembly GCF_029946505.1. GTDB lineage: Bacteria > Myxococcota_A > Polyangia > Polyangiales > Polyangiaceae > Polyangium. The sequence continues at coordinate 38,118 of NZ_JARZHG010000025.1, read as the reverse complement.
ACCCCATGGAGTCGCCCTCGGGAGCAGGCGAGGCTCCCTTGGCCCCGAGCGGCCGGAAAGAAATCCCGGGAGGCGTTTCATGAGTTTCTCCATCGAGTTTGCCGACGAGCACGCGGGTTACGACGCCCGGATCAAGGTGATCGGCTGTGGCGGGTCGGGCGGCAATGCCGTCAACACCATGATCAACTTCGGCCTCGAAGGGGTCGAGTTCCAGGTCGTGAACACCGACGCCCAGGCGCTGTCGGCGAGCATCGCGCCCATCAAGGTGCACATCGGCTCGAACGTCACCCGCGGCCTCGGCGCGGGCGCCGATCCCGAGAAGGGCCGCAAGGCGGCGCTCGAGGACGTCCAGCGCCTGAAGGAGCTCATCCAGGGCGCCGACATGGTCTTCGTGACCGCGGGCATGGGCGGCGGCACGGGCACGGGCGCGGCGCCGGTCATCGCGCAGCTCGCCCGCGAGGAAGGTTGCCTCACCGTCGGCGTCGTGACGAAGCCCTTCTTCTTCGAGGGCAAGCAGCGAGCGCGTCGCGCCGAGCTCGGCCTCGCCATGCTCTCCGAGCACGTCGACACGCTCATCACGATCCCGAACCAGAAGCTCCTGACGCTCGGCGACGAAGAGCTCTCGTTCGTGGACGCCTTCCGCAAAGCCGACGAGGTGCTCTACCAGGCGATCAAGGGCATCAGCGACCTCATCACGCAGAACGGCATCGTCAACGTCGACTTCGCCGACGTGAAGACGGTCATGAGCAACATGGGCCGCGCGCTCATGGGCACGGGCTGCGCGAAGGGCCAGGGCCGCGCGCGGCTCGCCGCCGAGATGGCCATCACCTCGCCGCTGCTCGATGACATCTCGGTCGAGGGTGCGATGGGCGTGCTCATCAACATCGTCGGTGGCCCCGACATGCGCATGCGCGAGATCGAAGAGGCCGCGACGCTCGTGCAGGAGCAGGCGCACGAGGACGCGAACATCATCTTCGGCGCGACCATCGACGAGACGATGGGCGACATGATCAAGGTCACGGTCATCGCGACGGGCTTCGAGGCGAACGTCTCCGATGCCGCGCAGCACGCCGCGGCCTCGAGCGGGCTCCTCACGGGCGCGCGCACGCCGCAGGCGATGCCGATCTCGACGGCGCCGTCGCTCACGAACGCGCTCACGAGCGCGCTCACGGGCGGGGGGTCGCGTTCGAACCCGCCGCCGCTCTCGGCGCCGCAGCGCAGCATGCCGCAGCCGCAGCGCGAGGAGCCGGCCTACACGGTGCGCGGCGGTCGCGGCGCGCCGGCCCAGCAGACGGCCCCGGCCTCGCTGTCGTCGGGCGCCTCGGGCACGCCCTCGCGCGAGCGCGCGACCTTCGTCCCGCCGCTCGACGCGGACTGGGACACCCCGGCGTTCCAGCGCCGCGGTCAGTGATGGTGGGGGGCTCCGGTCGGCCCTGTCCGCCCAACGTGGGGGGCTCCGGTCGGCCCTGAGCCGATTCTCCGCTGCGCGGAGAATCGTCGGGCCTTCCTCTGCCCCCCACACCCCCCGCTGGCTCGCCTCCACTTCGCGGAGCTCCGTTGCGGCTCGCCTTCGAACTGGGGCGCTTCCCTTCGAACCGGGGCGCTTCCCTTCGAATCGGGCGGCCGGGTGCTTGGATGCCGAGGCTGAGCGCGCTGGTTTGGTTGACAGCCCCTAGGGGCGACTTATCGTCTCACGGCCCTGCGACCTGTGCGGGGCGTCGTGTCGCCCGCGATCCATGAGTCAAAAACGGGATTTTTACGAGGTCCTCGGACTGTCGAAGGAAGCTTCGGCCGACGAGATCCGCAAAGCGTACAGGGCGGCTGCCCTCAAGAACCACCCGGACCGGAACCCGGGCGACAAGGAGGCCGAGGCGCGCTTCAAGGAAGCCACCGAGGCCTATCAGGTCCTGTCGGACGATCAGAAGCGAGCGCGTTACGACCGCTTCGGTCACGCCGGCGTCGAGGGCATGCCCGACATGGGCGGCCAGGACATCTTCACGCACTTCCAGGACATCTTCTCGGAGCTGTTCGGCGGCTTCGGCGGCGGCGGAGGCGGCTTCGGCGGTCAACGTCGCCAGCGTGGTCCGGCGCGCGGGCAAGACCTCCGCGTCGAGCAACGCCTCACGCTTCGCGAGGCGATGACGGGCACGAAGCGCGAGGTCGTGCTGCGAACGCCCGTCGCCTGCGAGGAGTGCCAGGGCAGCGGCGCCAAGCCCGGCACGAAGCGCAAGACGTGCGGCACGTGCGAGGGCGCCGGACAGGTGTCCACCGCGCGTGGGTTCGTCATGTTCACGCAGACCTGCCCCGAGTGCCGCGGCGAAGGCACGGTCGTGAAGACGCCGTGTCCCGCGTGCAACGGCGCCGGCGCGGTCGAGAAGTCGCGCAAGGTGGTGGTGAACTTCCCGGCCGGCATCGACGCCGGTCAGCGCCTGCGCGTGCCCGGACAAGGCATGCCCGGCGCGCTCGGCGGGCCTCCCGGCGACCTCTACGTCGACGTCGACCTCCAGCCCGACGATCGCTTCGAGCGCGACGGCGCCGACCTCGTCACGCGCGCGACCGTGTCGTTCGCGAGCGCCACGCTCGGCGGTGCGTCCGAGATCGAGCTGCCCGACGAGAGCAAGGTCAGCGTCGACATCCCCGCGGGCACGCAGCCCGGCGAGGTGATCACGGTGCGCGGCAAGGGCATGCCGCGCGTCGATGGACGTGGCCGCGGCTCGCTCCAGGTCGTCGTGCAGGTGCAGGTGCCGAAGAAGGTTTCCGCGCGCGCGGAGGAGCTCTTGAAGGAGCTTCAAGCCGAGCTCGGCCACGAGAACGAGACCGCCAGCGCGAACAGCGCGGCGACGACGTCCTGAGCTAAGCGTCCGAGAGCCCGAGCCAGGCCCCGAGGCACGCGAGCCCGAACGCGAGCGGCGCGCACGCGAGGGCAATCACCACCGCCACCGGCGCCGCGAGCCCGAGCAGCACGATCGCCCCGCCGATCGCCAGGAGCGCGCTGATCGCCGGTTCGAGCACGCTCCGCGCCGCCGACGCGCGCGCCACGATCCACCCCGCGAAGAGGAACGACAAGAGCGCCGCGCTCGCCAGGAGGAGCAGCGGCGCGATGGCGTTCGACGCGTCGCGATCGATGGCCGCGAACTCGAAGCCGAGCCTCCGGCCGAGCAGCACCGCGCCCACCAGCATCGCCGTGATCACGCCCGTCGTCACGAGCATGCCGAGCACGATCCAGAAGAGCGAAATCGGCCGCTCCGAGCGCTTCAGCGCCTCGCGCATCGCCCGGAGCGACGGCGGCGCGAGCGGCAACAGGCGCGACTTCTTCGGCGCGTGCTCGCGCTCGCGCGCCTCGATCTTCACGTGGTCCGCGCCCCGCTGGAGCACGTCGCGCACGGCGACCCAGGCGATCACCCCGGCGACCACGAGGATCGGGAGCGTCGCGAGCACCGACGCGGGACCTCGGGCAAACGCGACGTGGTGCGCGATCGCGTTGCCGCCCGCGGCAGAGACCCAGGCCCCGTTGAACCAGCCGCCGCCCATGCGGCCTTGTTTGTCGCGACCGAGCGCGAAGCCCCACCACGTCGCGAGGCACGTCGCCGTGAGCGTCGTCAGCGCCGTGCGCGCCGGCGCGATGAGCGAGAACGGCTGCCCGATCAGGAACAGCCCGCTCTTCAACGTCATGAACCCGAGCGCCGCGGCCGTCGCGTACGCGATCGCGTCGATCGGCCGGTGTTGCCCCACGCGCAGCCGGAACGCCGGCGTCGCGGCCGCGACCTTGAGCCCCTCTTCGAGCGGCGCGGCCACGAGGTAGGCGTACACGAGCGCCGCGAGATCGATCCCCACGCCGACCTTGCGCGGCCCGAGCAGGCCCGTCAGCGCGCGCTCGCAGAGCTCCGCCGGGACGCACGCGAGCATGCCGAGCGCGAACGTCGCGACGACCGAGCGTGGGCTCGACGGTCTCCGCGCGTCGCGCGAGGCAAACCCCACGTACAGCGCCACGGGCGCGGAGAGCGCGAGCAGGCCGAGGAGGATCTGGAGGGCGAGCAACGGTCTAGAAGTGGAGCCCGAGCACGGCGGTGCCGGTGACGGCGGCACCGTAGCTCGAACCCTCGGCCTTGAGCACCTCCGCGCGTGCTTGCTGGAGGGTCGAGAGGTTCGGGTCGCCCTGGATCTCCGTGACCTTCGAGGGATCGAGCCCCGGGCGCGTGAGGCCGAGGACCTCGGCGCTCGCGCTCACGCCGAGCGAGAAGATGGGCGTGATGTAGTAGTCGAGCCCGGCCTGGGCGCGCACGTAAAACCCGTGGATCTGCGTGTTCTCCAGGGCCGTCGCCGCAGCTCCGTTCTGGAGCGCGCTCTTGAAGCTGCCGAGCGCCGTGTAGCCGCCGCCGAGCTCGAAGTGCGGCTCGAGGTTGCCGAGCGGCAGGTGCAGGCCGACCTCGCCGCCGACGCTGAAGAGGTCCCACGTGTTGAAGAAGCCCACGCGGCCGCGCGCGCCGATCGTGATGAACACGAGCCGCAAGCCGAGCCCCGCGCCGATCACCGGGCCGCTTGCCTGCGTCTCGATGAACCCCGCGCTGAAGCTCTGCTCGTCGATGTTGAAGGTCCGGAGCCCGACGTGCTGGAAGCCGCCTTCGGCCTCCAGGTAAAACCACTCGAGGCCGCGGCCCGAGTCGCTCTTCTTCGCGTCGTCGAGGTCTTGCGACGTGTCGGAGGCGGCCGGCGCTTGCTGCGCGGGCGCCATCGGGGGCGGCGGCGAGAGCCCTCCGGCCGACATGTCCTGTGCATCTGCGGTCCGTGCGTAAGCCAAGGATACGAGCAAGACCGCGGAGGCGAGCGTGGTCCCGGCGAGCCGGGTCGTGCGTTTGGTCGTCACGTGTCTTCGTCTCCCTTCGGTTCGTCAGGGTCGTCGTCCCGGCGCGCCCCCTCGTCCTCCAGCATGCTCGTGTCGACGGGTTGGCCCGGCACACGGTAAGCGCCCGTGAGCCAGCGCTCCAGGTCGAGCACCTTGCACCGCGCCGAGCAGAAGGGCCGCGCTGGGTTTTCGGGCCCGAGCACGGCCTCGCGGCCGCACTGCGGGCAAGTCGATCGGGAGGATGCTCCCATGATGGCGCTAACGTAGCAGCCTCCCGGGCGAGCATGTAGCCTCGGGGGCATCATGCGCTCGTGGAACCGAGCCGCGGCATTCGTGCTCGCCGCGGCGCTGCCTTTCGGATGTGCGGGTCGTGCGACCCTCGACATCACCCTCGACGAAGGAGGCGAGCCTTCCGTCCCGCCGATCGACACGGGTCCGCCCTCCGCGGCCGCCCGCGCGAACAAGCTCGATCTCTTGCTCGTCGTGGACAACTCGCGCAACCTCGACGCGGCGCAGGGCCTGCTCGTCGAGACGTTGCCTTACCTGCTCGACAGGCTCACACGCCCCGCTTGCGTGAACGGCTTCGGCACCGTCGTCTCCGAGACGGCGAGCCTCGAGGAGCCGTGTCCCATCGGCGTGCGGGACTTCGCGCCTGTCAGGGACATTCACATCGGCGTGATCTCCACGAGCATCGGCGGCCACGGCGCGGACGTCTGCAGCCCCGCGAGCCCGTCGTTCGACCCGACGGCCAACGATCGCGCGCGGCTGCTCACGCGCGCGGCGAGCGGCGGCGCCGTGCCCACGTGGGAGAACAAGGGCTTCCTCGCGTGGGATCCGGGAGAGGAGTTGAGCCCGCCGGGCGACGCGGATCTCGGCGCGCTCGGCGCGAAGCTCGCGGAGGTCGTGGGCGGCGCCGGCACGAAGGGCTGCGGCTACGAGGCGCAGCTCGAGAGCATCTACCGCTTCCTCGTCGACCCCGAGCCGTACCTCGACATCACGCTCGAGGGCAACAAGGCCGTTCCGAGCGGCGTCGACGACGTGCTGCTCCAGCAACGCGAAGACTTCCTCCGCCCCGACTCGCTCGTCGCCGTCCTCTTGCTCACGGACGAGGACGACTGCTCGACGCGCGACGGTGGCCAGTACTTCGCCGTCAACCAGGCCCTCGGGACCGACGGAAAACCCTTCCGCATGCCGCGCGGCCGCAGCGTGTGCGCCGCGACGCCGAACGATCCCTGCTGCGTCTCCTGTGGGCAGTCCACGCCGCCCGGCTGCCTCGAGGCGGAACTCGATCCCGCGTGCAACACGCCCGTCGAGGGGATCGAGGATCCCTTGAACCTGCGCTGCTTCGAACAGAAGCGCCGCTACGGCATCGACTTCCTCTACCCGACCTCGCGTTACGTCGACGGTTTTACGCGCGACGTCGTCCCGAACCGCGGCGGCGAGCTCGTGAAGAACCCGCTCTTCGCGAACGGCCGCCCGCGCGAGCTCGTCTTCTTCGCCGGCATCCTCGGCGTGCCTTGGCAGGACATCGCGGTCGATCCCAAGTCGCTCGCGACGGGCGTGCGCCCCGCGACGGAGATCGATTGGTCGCTCCTCGTCGGTGATCCCGAGACCGGCGAGCTGCCCGCGGATCCGCTGATGGTCCCCTCGATCGATCCGCGCGACGGCGTCCATCCGATCACGGGCATCCCCGTCGCTCCGCCCTCGGCGACGAGCGCGCTCGCGAACTCGATCAACGGGCACGAGCGCACGATCCAAGGCCGCGACGACCTCCAGTACGCGTGCATCTTCCCGCTGCGCGTGCCCAAGGTGTGCACGGGCCAGCCCGACTGCGAATGCGCGGGCGTGGACGCCCCGACGAACCCCATCTGCCAAGCTCCCGACGGCAGCTACGGCACGACGCAACGCTTCGCCCGCGCCGTGCCCGCCACGCGCCCGCTCGCCGTCATGAAGGAGCTCGGCACGCAGGCCGTCGTCGCCTCGATCTGCGCCGACAAGGTGAGCTCACCCATGCAACCGACCTTCGGCTACAAACCCGCCGTCGACGCGCTGCTTCGCTCCATCCGCCGGAGGCTCGAGCCCGACGGCGGCTGAGCTTCACTCCACCCGCACCGCCGCGTAGAGCGCCTCGCCGTCGCGGCGCACCCGCACGAGCAAGGTCCCCGGCCGCTTCGCCTTGTCCACGACGCGCAAGAAGTCCGCGCCGTGCTCGATCCGCTGGCCGTTCACCTCCACGACCACGTCGCCCACTTCGAGCTCGCCCGCCGCGGCGCCGCGTGGATCGAGCCCGTCGATGCGCGCGCCGCCGCCGAGCGCGTCGCTCACCGACACGCCGATCGTCTTGCGCGGGCCCACGTCCTCGGGCTTCTGCGTTGGCTTGTCGTCGGAATCGGGCTTCGCCAGCACCACGCGCTTGACCCGCTCGTCCTTGCCGTGCCGGACGACCAGCCGCATCGACTCGCCGGGCTTTCGGTGCCCGAGCATCCGCGCGAGCTCGGCCGCTTGATCGATCGCCTCGTCGTCCGCCGACAGGATCACGTCGCCCGGCTCGATCCCGACCTTCTCCGCCGGCCCGCCCGGCTCCACGTCGGTCACGAGCGCGCCCGTCGGCCCCGGCAGCGAGAGCGCGCGCGCGAGGTCGTACGAGATCGCCTGGAACGCGACCCCGAGCACGCCGCGCGAGACGTGCCCCTCGTCGCGCAGCTCCGGGATGACGGCGCGCACGTCGTCGATGGGGATCGCGAAGCCGATGCCTTGTCCGCGCGCGTGGATGACCGTGCTCACGCCGACGACGCGGCCACGCCCGTCGAAGACCGGGCCGCCGCTCGACCCGGGGTTGATGCTCGCATCCGTCTGGATGAGGTGGTCGAAGGGCCCGAGGCCGAGCACGCGCTCCTTCGCGCTCACGATGCCGAGCGTCACCGTGTGCCTGAGGCCGAACGGGCTCCCGATGGCCACGAGGTAGTCGCCCACGCGCAGCGCCTCGCTCGTCCCGAACTGCGCTACGGGCAGGCCCGACGCGCCGCGCAGCGCGAGCAGCGCCACGTCGAGCTTCTCGTCCTCGCCGAGCACCGAGGCCTCGTGCTCACGACCGTCCGCGAGCTGCACGCGCACGCGCTCGGCGCCGTGCACCACGTGCGCGTTCGTCACGACGAGCCCGTCGGGGCTCACGATGAAGCCCGAGCCCAAAGACCGCTCGATCGAGCGCGACGTCCCGCCCGCGCGCACGCGCTGCGGGTCTTCGCGTTCCTCGGCGCCGCGTGTGGCCGCGATGCTCACCACGGTTGGCCGCACCTGCTCGACGAGGGCCGAGATGTCGAGCGCGACGCCCGCCTCTCCCGGCGGCGCCGGGGGCAACGCCGCCGCTGCCATCGGCGTGAAGGCGCGGTCATGCGTGGTCGCATCGGCGCGGTTGCTGCAAGCCGGGACCCCTTGGGAGAGGGCCAGGCCAAGCGTGAAGGCCAGCGCGGAGGACGTCATGGACGGCACGTAGAGCCGTCCCCTTGGGTCGCAAGCGACGTGGCAGCGGGTCTCTAGCCCCGCGAGAGCTCGACGCGCAGGAACTCGACCTTGATTTCGACGTGACGCCCGCTCGTTTGCGTGAACGAGGCCACGCCGCGCTTGCCTTCCCAGCGATGCGCGAGTCCGAACGCGCCGGCGCCGCTCGGATCCTCCGGCGCGTCCGTGTCGCTGAGCTCGACCGAGAGCCGCAGGATCTGTTTGCCCGCGGTGACCGAGCTGCCTTGCAAGGCGAAGGTCCCGCCGCGGAGCAGGGCCATGGTGTTCTTGGCGGCCTTGAGCAGGTGCGCGGGCGGGTTCGGCGCGAGGGGCTCGACGCCCGTGATCTTGCCCTCCTCGCTGATGATCACGGCGACCTCGATCGACCCGCCGCTGCCGACCGGCAGCTTCGCCCACGCCGCATCCGAGCCGCTGGCCATCGGCAGGGCGCGCGTAAAAGCACGCCCCAGGTCGCGGACCGAGGAGGCCCCCTCGCTGCCGAACGATCCCCCGCCTCCCGGAGACGATTCCCCCGGGGGGGATGAGTCCCCGGAGCTGGGGGATGTGTTTTTCGACACGGGGGGCGTCGTTTTGGTGCGGGGGGATGTGTTTTTGGATACGGGGGATCGCTCGCCGGAGCTGGGGGATCGCTCGTCGGAGGGGGGGACTCGCTCGTCGGAGGGGGGGATCGGCTCGTCGGAGGGGGGGACTCGCTCCTCCGGATCCGTTTTCGGCTCCTTGGGCTCCTTGGGCTTGGGCGGATCGGCCTTGGGCTTGGGCGGATCGGCCTTGGGCTTGGGCGGATCGGCCTTGGGCTTGGGCGGATCGGCCTTGGGCGGCGGCGGAGGCGGCTCCGCGGGCTCGCTCGGGGCGGCCGCGGGCGGCTCACTCGGGGTGGCCGGGGCCGGGGCCGGCGGCTGGCTCGACCCCCCAAAGGTCTCGCTGCCGGCCACGTCCACCTCGTGCAGCTCGCCGCCGATCGGCGCGGCCGTCGTCCCGGACCACGTATCCGCGGGCGGCGCAAGCTCCTCGGGCGCGCGCTCCTTTCGCAGCCCGGCGGCGGCGATCAGCGACGCGTGCGCCAGGATCGACACGATGACCGCGCCTTGCATCACCCACGTCGTGCTGGATCCGTCGCGTGCCATCCCGGTTGTCCTCGCGCCTTCGCGCTCGTAGTGTCCGCCAGGCAGGACAACGCCCGCGCGCCCACGTTCCCGGTCCCGGTCCCCGATCCAAGTTACCATGAGGCTCCTCGCCATCTCCACCTCCACGCCTCGCGGCAGCGCGGCCGTCTTCGACGGAGGCAAGCTCATCGGCGCGTCCGTCTACACGGACCTCGAAGGCCACGCCGAGCGCATCTTCCTCGCCGCGGCCGACGCCCTCGCCGCGGCCTCCGTCTCCGCCGCGTCGATCGACGCCTTCGCTTGCGACATCGGCCCCGGCTCGTTCACGGGCGTCCGGGTCGGGGTCGCCGCGGCGAAGGGCATGGCGATCGGCCGAGGCGCGCCGCTCGCCGGCGTCGGCTCGCTCGAAGCCATGGCCGCGGACGCCTTCGCGAGCGGCCAGGCTGGGCCTCACGACCTCGTCGTCGCCGCCCTCGACGCGAAGAAGCAGGAGCTCTTCCTCGCCGCCTTCGACGCGCGCGGCGCCGTCTGCTGGGCCCCGCGCCACGTCCCACGCGCCGAGGCGGCCGCGCTCGTGCTCGCCGGCCCGGGCGCTTCTCTTCCGCCCGGCGGGGTTCTCCGCGTCGTCGGCGAGGTCGCGGCCGAGGATCCGGGGTTCGCCGGCTTCGTGCTCCGTTCCCCGGGGACCGACCTGCCCGACGCGGCGGCCGTGGGACGGGTCGCGCTCGGCAGGCTCGTCTCCGGCGGGGACTTCGACCCCGAGCTCGTCGAACCGCTCTACGTTCGTCCGCCCGACGCGAAGCCGATGGCATCGGGCGGGCCCAGCTAGGTACACTCCGCTCTGGATGGACTTACCCGACGAAGATCCCGAGGCCGCCGAGGCGGCGCGCGTGCTCATCGCGCGCTTCGGCCGCAGTTTCCAGCCCGGCGAGGTGATCTACCGGGAGGGCGAGCCCGGCACGGAGGCGTATCTCCTCGAAGAGGGCCGCGTGCGCCTCATCAAGAAGGTGCGCGGCGCCGAGCGCAGCTTGATGGTGCTCAAGCCCGGCGACCTCTTCGGCGAATCGGCCCTCTTGCCCGGCGCCGAGCGTTCCTCCACCGCGGTCGCGCTCTCCTCGGGCCTCGCGCTCGCGATCGACCAGGCGACGTTGCAGAACTTGCTCGAGCACAACGCGGGCATCGCCTCGCGCATGGTCAAGCAGCTCGTGCGACGGCTGCGTGACGCCGAGGATCAGATCGAGCTCATCATGCTCACGGACGTGCAGTCGAAGATCGTGAGCGCGCTCCTCAAGCTCGCGCAGCAGACGCGCGAGCCGGGGGGCAACAACGCGCTCTTCTCGGTCTCGCCGATGGAGCTCGCGACGCGCGTCGGCCTCGACGTCGACACCGTCAAGCGCAGCGTGCAGAAGCTCCGGGAGGGCCAGTACATCCGCGTCGCCGACGAGCGGCTCGAGGTCCCCGACATCGAGGGGCTGCGCAAGCTCTACGGCCTCCTCGGGCAGAAGGACGAGGTCGCGAGCGAGACGTGAGCCCCCGAGTTTCGGGACGAACGTTTCGCTTCAAAGCAACGCCGAATCCTCCCGCATAACACGCTTTTGCCCCTTCGCGCCACTTCTTCCTTGCGCGGGCGTGTTTCTTTGTTCCGATGCGTGGGGGAGGGCGTCTTTTGCGGGTTGACGCTTCTTCCAGCCTGGGTTACCCAAGTTTTCCCGGGCGCTTGGCCCGGATTTGGGCCTCGGGCAGAGCCCGGGGGCGGATCGGGAGAGCCCTTCTCCTACGAAACAAGGGCATCTCGATCAGTGAGGACGCATGATCCAGGGGCAAACGGGCAAAACGAGGGGCGGCTGGTCGCGCAAGGTGCGCGGCCCCGCGGCGCTCGGTTGCTCGGTCTTGCTCCCGCTCCTGCTCACGTTCGGGCCGGCCTGCAGCGGCGCGCAGGAGCGTGTGGACGGCGTCGACGCGAAGGCGCGCGCCGAGTACGACCTCGGTCGTGAGGCGTTCGAGGGCGGTCGGCTGCGCGAGGCGCTCGGCCATGCGCAGGCCTCGATCCGTATCGACGAGACGAACCCCGACGCCCACTATCTCGCCACTGTCATTCTTTTGGCATTCTGCGCGTCGGACGAGACGTCGACGGACTGTCGCTTCGAGGAGGCGGAGCGCCATGCGCGCGCCGCGCTCGAGTCCGCGCCCGACATGCGCGACGCGAAGAACGCGCTCGGCGTCATTCTCGTACATCGGCAAAAGTACGACGAAGCTGTGTCCGTCCTCAAGCCGCTGGCCGAGGACATTCTTTATGCTTCCCCCGAGCAAGCGTGGGGAAATCTTGGCTGGGCATATCTTTCGCGTGGGAGCATCGACGAGGCGATCGACGCGCTTCGGCGATCGCTCGCGGCGCAGCCGCTGTTTTGTGTAGGGAACTACCGCCTCGGGCTGGCGTACGAGAAAAAAGGCGAGCTTGCGCTTGCGCGAGAGGCCTTTACGAAAGCGCTCGAGACGGATAAACCTCAGTGTCGAAACCTCCAAGAGGGGTTCGCCGCCCGCGCTCGCGTGGCGGGGAAGCTCGGGCAGCAGGATCTCGCCCGGGAAGATCTCGAACGATGCCGCGATGTGGCCCCGGCGACAGTGGCCGGCAAACGTTGCGCTGCGGAACTCGGGTCTTTGCAATGAGTTTTTGCGCGGCTTTTCTGGAATCGTGCAAAAGGGAGTCAATCGAATCGATTGAATGAACGGGTGAAGTAGGGATGGAGTCGATCGGCCGCTACCTGAGACATGCCCGTGAGACGAGGGCAATGAGCGTGGAGGAAGTCTCCCGCGCCACCCGCATTCCCGTCCCCTCGATCGAGCGAATCGAGGCGGATCACTTCGATGATTTGCCAGGTGAAGTGTTCGTCCGGGGGTTCCTCCGCGCCTATGCGCGCGCGGTCTCCCTCCCCGTGGAAGAAGTGCTCGCCCGTTATACCGCGAGCCGCCGCGTCGCCGTGGTCACTCCACTTCCCATTGCCTCCCCGGCCGGTGGTTCGCAGGGGAAACGTTTCGGCGTGGCGATGGCGTTCGTGCTCCTGTTGATCCTGTTCACGCTGGCCCTGAGCATCGTCATGCGGCCGCGCGGGCATGATATGCCGCCCGAGTTGAGTCACGATGGGGGGCGCCGAGACGCCCCCCAAACCCCCCTGGTTTAGTCACGATGGGGGGCGCCGAGACGCCCCCCAAACCCCCCTGGGTGTGCCCGTCGAACGCGTTATGCTTGACGCGTGACCGAGCCGAGCGGACGTCGCCGGGGCCGAAGCGCCCTCCTCAAAAAGATCCTGCGCACCGAAGCGCTGCTCGTCCGGCGGGTCCCCGTGGGCGAGGCGGATCTCATCGTCACACTGTTCACCGAGGCGCGCGGGATCGTCTCGGCCGTCGCGCGATCGGCGCGTCGATCGAACAAGCGGCTCGTCGCGCTGGAGCCGATGCACCTCTTGCGCGTGACGCTCGAAGAGCGCGAGCAAAAAGATCTTGCCGTGCTCGGCGAGGCCACGATCGCACACCCGCGCATGCACCTCGTCAGCGCGCTGGATCGCATGGAAGCCGCAGGACGGGCGCTGCGCTGGGTCCGCTCGGTCGCGCCGCCCGGTACACGCGAGCCGGGGCTCTTTGCCACGGTGAACGAGCTGCTCGACGCGCTCGACGCGCCCACGCCCGCCCGCTCGTCCGAAGCGGAGCTCGCGACGTCGGGGCTGCGTTTGCTGTCGGATATGGGCTTCGGGCTGGTGCTCGATCGATGCGTGCGTTGCAGCCGCGTCTGTCCGGCGGAGGCGCCTGCGTGCCTGGATGCGCTCGCCGGTGGGCTCGTTTGTCGGGCTTGCGGCGGGGCGCGGCTCGTGCTGCGGGCGGACCTACGCGCCCGGGTCGAGGCCGCCTGCGCGGGCGACGACGAGGCGCTCCGCGAAGAGGATACGCGGATCGTGGTGGACCTCGTGGAGGCCGTGATCCAGGCGCACGCCGGGCCTGCGAAGTAGGCGCTCTCTAGACGCGCGCTTCCTTCGGTTCCGTCGGCAAATACCGCCGCACCGCCCGCGGCACGCCGTACGTCTGCTCGATCTCCAGATACGGCCGGCCCGGCGCATTCCGGGGGAACGCAAAGCTCGCCGTGTTCGCATACCGCTCGGTGAGCGCCTCGCGGTGCGTGTGACCAAAGACCACGAGCTTCGCGCCCGTCGCGTCCGCGATGCGCGTCGCGCCCTCGGCGAGCTGCTCGGCCACCGACCCGGCATAACGGTTGTGCCCGCGCGCCCAGCTCAACGTCATTGCCAGCGCGCCCATGGAAAATGCAGCCCCGCCCGCTCGCTTTTGGCCGAGCGCCGCCGCGGACAGCCCCGCGCTCATCGCCAGCGTGGACAGCACCCGATCGAAATAGAGCCGCGAGAACGTCCGGCTCACGCTGGCCAAGGTCGGCCGCGCCCCGAGCGGGAGCATCGCGCCCACGAGCTCGGGCGGGATGCCGAGGTCCGCGATGAATCGAGCGGCCTCCTCCGCGCCGAGCGGCGCCTCGTCGTCCGCGCGCCGCTGATAAGATCGCCCGCTGCGGAGGATCGCAGAAATCGCGGCGTGGAAATATCGATAGATCACGTACGGCGCGCGCGGGCCGTAGAACGAAAACGCCGAGAGGAAGAGCCGTAGGGGCGTCTCGTCGTTCATGTTGAGGTAGCGAAACGCGCCCGTCGGCGCGATGAATTGCTCGACGAAATGCACGCCGAGGCTCGCTTCGCCCACGACGAGCGGGTGAGCCGGGGCGTTGTCGGGGTCGTAGAGGTGGCCGTGCTCGATGTGGAGGTCGCCCTCGCGAAAGAACCAGGGGGTCGTGCGCAGCCGCGCCCGCGCCTCCGCGGGCGGATCGAGCGCCGTGACGAGGGCGCTCCGGAAATCGGAAAGCGCGAGGGCCGCGTCGTGGTTGCCGCTCACGAGCCAGAGCTCGCCTCCTCGCGAAAGGTGCCGGCCGAACGCGGCTTTGGCGGCCGGATGCGCCTCGAACACCGCCTCCACGGCCTTGGGCAGCGGCAGGCGGGGCAGATCGGCCGAGAGATCGAAGAGGTCGCCCGCGCACACGATTCGCGCGCCCGGGTGTGCGTCGACCAGGCGAGCGAGATCCTCCGACACGGCCCGCGGCACCGAGCGGGTCAGGTGAACGTCACCGAGCACGACCGTGGAGGGCGATTGCACCATGGGCACTTCTTATGACCCGTCCAGTCGGGGCGAGCAAAGTGATGTTTTGGTCGTCGAGCGCCCGGCGATCGAGTGCGAGGGATGGGGGCTCTCGCTCGGCTTGCCGAGCTGCCGCCCCCATACCCCCGCACCCCCCATCGACAAACCAGAAGGCACGCACCAGGGAGCCATTCATGGAGAGCTCGATCCGTCGCCGAGAGGCCAATGAGCAGCCCCTCATGGAGCAGATTCGCCACGCCCTTCAGATGCGGGACGTGGAGGCGCTCGCCAACCTTTATGCCGAGGACGCCGTCCTCGAGGAGGTCTCGAGCCTGAACCCGCCCGCCCACCCGATCGTGGTGCAGGGCCGCGAGGCCATCTTGAAGCAGCTCCGCGACGAGTTCCTGCGGGACCCGGTCGGCGGGTGGCATCGCGAGGTGAAGAGCACGGACATCATCGACGAGATGGAGACGGACGAGGCCGTCGCCTTCACCGAGGTGCGCACCTACGCGGCCGGCGACAAGGTGATCACGCAGCACCTGGCGCACAAACGGAACGGACGTATCCAGCACGATCGGCTGGTCGTGGCGCGCGACTCGGATTAACGGGGCGCGGCCGGGAGCGCTCGCTCGATCGCGCGTTCCATTTCGGCGAACGCCTCGGAATCGAGCGTGAGCTTGCCGCGGCGCCGATGAAGGACGCGGCCGTCGGGGCCGAGGACGAGGAAGGCCGGGATATCGACGACCCCGGCGGTCTTCGACCATTCGCCGCGCGTGTCGAGGTAGGTGGGGTAGTCCATCTTCTCCTCGCGCGCGGCTTCCTCGGCGGCCTTGCGCTCGGCCTCCGCGTCGTCCGGATCGAAGCTCGAAACGCCGATGACCCGCAGACCGCGGGCCCCGAAACGACCGTGCAGCGCGAGGACCGCGGGCACGGACGCTCGGCAAGCGCTTCAGGTCGGGTGCCAGGCCTCGACGAGCACGACCTGGCCGCGGGCCCCGGCGAGCGGCGCGGGCGCGCCGTGGATCCACGAAGACGGCTTTCCGTCGGGGAAATCGGCGAGGGGCGCGGCCGCTTCGGTGGAGGCGCTTGGGCTCGCGCCCGACGGGTTTTTCTTGTCGCAGCCGAGCGCACAAAGCGCGAGCGTGACGAGCGCAAAAGCGAGGGGGCCGAGGGCCTTTTTGCGGCGCATTCCGCCAGTGTAGCGCGAGACGAGCCGCCCGGCCGTGCGCGGCGCGTGATAGCGTCGCGGACGGAGGTCTTCGGAGATGAGACGTCGCTCGCTTGGACTCGGTTGGCTCGTGATGTTTGCGGCGATCACCGCATATGCGTGCGGGGGAGGCGGGGAGAATTCGTCGGGCTCGGGCGGCGGCGGCACGGGCGCCGCGGGGCCCGGGGGTTCGGGCGGGGGCGCGCCCGACGCCGGGGAAGACGGCCTGTTCGTCGATCACGGCCCGGTCGTCTCGCTCACGGTGGATCCGCCTTCGGCCGTGATCGTCGTGCAGAATGGCGTCGCCACGCCCGTCGATTTCCAGGCCATTGCCACGTTCCAGGACCAGACGACCGCCGTCGTGCCGGCCGATTGGACCTTCGATCGACCGGACGTCGCGCTCGTCGGCCTCGGCACGGGCAAGCTCTCGCCGACGGGCACCGTGGGCGGCATGGGCAAGGTGACGGCGAGCTCGAATGGGCTCACGGCCTCGGCGGATGTCACGGTGAAGCTCGCGTTCGTGGACAACGCGGGCGGGCTCACGGCCGAGGAGCAAGCGGCCTTCGATGCGCCGGATCCGGCCCCCTCGGGCGCGATCGTGTATCCGTACGACAAGACGGTGTTCGCGCGGGGCATTCTCGCGCCCGAGATCATGTGGAATGGCGGCGCGCCGGGCGACGCGTGGCTCGTCCACTTGAAGCAATCGTACGTCGACGCGAAGTTTTACGTGAAGGCCGATCCGCCGTCGGCCTTCCTCATGGTCGAGGATTTCTGGGGCAAGCTCGCGGCCTCGAATGCGGGCGAGCCCGTCGAGGTCTCGGTCTCGCGCCTCTCGGGCGGCAAGGCGTTTGCGCCGGCGAGCCAGACGTGGTCGATCGCGCAGGGCAGCCTGCGCGGGTCCATTTATTACTGGGCCGTCAACACGGGCCAGCTCATGAAGATTTCGCCGGGATCGGCGAACCCGTCGGTCGTCTTCGATTCGGGCTCGTACGATCAGCTCGGTACGCCGCCGCCGCCCGATTACGATCAGTACCAGCCTCCCTGGTCGCAGGGCGTGAACAACAAGCGCTGCGTCGCCTGCCACGTGGTCAGCAAGGACGGCAGCCGCCTCGCCGCCGTCTTCGAGCGCAAGGGCCAGGCGCCGAGCCCCTGGGGCACGATCGACCTCACGCTGCCGGATCCGCAGGTCATCCAGGTCTCGTCGTACCAATCGCAGACGCTCTTCGTCGCGCTCACGCCGGACGGCAAGATCGCCGTGCAGAACGACGTCGACCTCCGCATGCGCATGAAGGACGCCACGACGGGCGCGCCCATCACGAGCGAGCTCGACGCGATCGCCGACAAGACCGCCGACCCGGCCTTCTCCCCGGACGGCAAGCTCCTCGCCTTCTCCAGCAACGTCACGGGCAGCTATCCCGTCGAGTTCTCGCGCGCCGACCTCGACGTCTTCGATTTCGACGCCACGACGAACGCCCTCGCGAACCGCCGCCAGATCGTCGCCGCCGGCAACCTGGCCATCGCGTTCCCGAGCTTCTCGCCCGACTCGCAATGGATCCTCTACCAGAAGGGCGATTACAGCCGCGCCAAGTACGGCGCGAACCAGGTCGGCCTGAACGACCTCTACATGGCGGACGTGGCCAAGGCCGTCGGCGAGATCCCGCTCGACGCGGCGAACGGCGTCGGCTACCTCGACGAGAAGAACCGCCGCATCAATTACCAGCCGACGGTCAACCCCATCGCGGTCGGCGGCTACATGTGGGTCGTCTTCGTCAGCCCGCGCGATTACGGCAATCGGATGCTCTCGGCGTCGAACCCGACCTACGAGAATCGCAAGCAGCTCTGGGTCGCGGCGATCGACGTGAACCCGACGCCCGGCAAGGACCCGAGCCACCCGGCGTTCCTGCTCCGCGGCCAGGATCTCTCGACCATCAACATGAGCGGCTACTGGTCGCTCGAGGCCTGCAAGGGCGAGGGCAACTCCTGCGCGCAGGGCTTCGAATGCTGCACGGGCTTCTGCCAGCCGGACGGCAGCGGCAATTACGCCTGCGTCCCGCCCCCCGCGGGCAAATGCTCCGAGATCGGCGAGAAATGCACGACCGGCGCTGATTGCTGCGGCACGCCCCAGAACCAGTGCATCGGCGGGTTCTGCGCGCAGTCGCAGCCGAAGTGAACGATTCCCTCCCCATCCCCTCTCCCTCTCGGGAGAGGGGAGAAGAGGCGCTCTAGCTCCGGTTCGCCGCCGCGAACCGGATGAGCCCTCGGACGAACTGGATCCCGCCGAAGATGATCGCGCCCCACGCCATCACGTAGCGCCCGCCCCCGTTCGCCGCGCTCGCGTACGTGATGGCTGTCACGGCGATGCCACCCACGCACCAGAGCCCCCCGACCACCATGTCACGCTTGCCATCCATGGAAACACGTCTCCCGCGCGATGCGTCCTGTACGCATCATCGCCGCGGCGCGGCAGGAGACGCAAGCTCGGATTGCGTCAGGGCTTGCAGCCGAGACGCAGACTCCGGTTTACCTCGTCGGCGCGGATCGCGTTGTTGCCGCTGCGGGTCGCGATCTCGATGGCGCGGGCCTGGATCGCGCACTTCTCGGCCTTGTAGCGGTCGATCATCACGTGAAGGACCTCGGTCGCTTCGAGCGGCCGTCCTTCGTCTTCGAGGATCTGCGCGAGCCGGTTCAGCTCCTGCTTGATGACGTCCTCGTTGCTCTCGGCGAGCCGCACGAAGAAGGCCGCGGCGTCTTTTGCGCTGAGCGGCTTGCGGGTCGCGGCGAGCTTGGGCGCGTCGCGATAGATCTCGTCGACCGTGCCCGCGGGCCCGTGGATGCGGGCGGCGCTGGCGGCGCCTTCGAGCGCCTTCCACGACTCGTCGAGGCGGCTCAGCTTGTGGAGCGAGAGCGCGAGCCGATAACCCGCGACGCTCGTGCGTTCGCTCGGCGTGTACTCGACGATGCGCGCGTAGAGCTTGTAGGCGTTCTCGTAGTCCTCGGCGTTGAAGAAGAACTCGGCGAAGTTCCAGTACGCCTCGGGCACGAGGGGGCTCTTCGGGTGCTTCTCGATGAGCTCGAAGTAGATGGGCCGCGCGGCGGAGCCCTGGCCGTACGTCACGTAGAGCCCGCCGAGCCGGAAGAGGACCTTGTCCATGTCCTTGTAGTCCGGATGATCGGCGATGAGCTTCTTGTGCGCCTTGATGGCCTCGGCGGCGTACATGTCCGCCTTCTGGATGAGCTTTTGCGCGTCGGGCTTGAGGCGCTTGACGGCGGCGGGGTTACGCGGGGGGAGCACGGGGCCGGCCTTCGCGGGCGCCTCGATCTCGCCTTCGGCCGCCTTCGGCTCGGCCGGCGGAGGCAAGGAGGAGACGTTCGGATCGGCGGCGAGGGCGCGGTCGCGGTTGTTCTTCGACAGGTCCGCGAGCAGCTCGCCGAGCCGAGCGAGCGCCTTGGGCCTTCCCGCATCGGACTTGTCGATCGTGGAGAGGAGCTGGTTGAGCTGCCCGACTTCGCCGAGCAGCGCGGCGTCGGGCCCAGCATCGGCCTGGGGGGTCTTGGGTTTGTCCGAGGAGCCCTCGGACGAAGGATCTTTCGGATCCGGGGTCTCTCCGCCGCCGCAGCCGGCGAGGGCGAGGGAGAGGCCGAGGCCGAACGGGAAGAGGAGCGAGGCGACCGTGCGCATTGCGAGCATGCTAGGCGATCTTTACCGCTCTGCGTCGGTTGCTAGCAAGATCGTGTCGCTCACCCCTCCTGCTTCGAGGCGAGGAGCCGCGCGAGCCGCTCGGGCTCGACGCGTACGGTGAGGATCTTCTCCCGATCGAACGTGACGGCCCCCGGCGCGCTTTTCCTGGGCTTTCGGACATGACGGCGCTCGACGTAGCTCACCTCGCAGGCGCTCTCGCCGCGGGCGTCGCTGAAATGAGCGGCGAGGGTCGCGGCGTCGACGAGCAGCTCCGCGGGACAATTCTGCCCCTTGTCGAGAGGCACGATGACATGCGCGCCGTGGATGTTCTTCGCGTGCAGCCAGAGATCGTGCGGACGCGCATGCCGCGTGATGAGCTCGTCGTTGTCCTTGCCGCCGCGGCCGACGAGGATGGTTCGTCCGAGCGCATCCCGAAACGCGTGGTAGGGCCTGCGCTCCTTGTCCTGCTGCCGCGACGTTTTTCCACGCGAGGCGGCCTCGATCTCGGAAGCAGAGACCCCGGCGCGTTTGGCCTGCTCGGCGAGCGCGTCGAGCGCGGCGGGATCGGCCGGGGCCTCGGCGATCGCGTCGACGAGCGGCAAGACGTTCTCCCACTCGCGCTCGGTGTCGGCGAGCCGCTTCTCCATGACGGCGGCGCCGCGCTGAAGGCGCCGGGCCTTCTGGAAAAAGGTCTCGGCCTGGACCTTCGCAGGTTTGTCCGGCGCGAGCGTGACCTCGATCATGCCGCCTTCTTCCCAGTCGTCGAGCGTGGCGCGCGTCGCGCCTTTGGAAACCTTGTTTCCCTGCGCGACGAGCAGGCGCCCGATCTTCTGGAGCCGCGGCGCATCTTGCAGCCGCGCGAGATCCTGGCGCACGGCCTCGGCGCGCCGTTCGAGGGCCTTGAGCTTGGCCTTGGCCGCGCGAAGGAGGCCGGCCCGAAGGAGGTCGAGGGCACGCGCATCGGAGGCGTCGACCATGGCGAGGCCATGGCGTTCGAGGTCGTCGGCGGAGGCGGTCCAGCGGGCGGGATCAACGCCGTCGCGCGGAGGAGCGCCCTCGGGATCGAGCGGCCAGGTGACGGTGGCCCCGGAAGGAGACGAGACGGACGCCTGGCCACGTCGGCCGACCCGGAGGGAGAGGCGAGCGCCGGGGAGGGCGTCGTCGGGGGGATCGAAGGTGAGGTGGAGGGCGCCGTCCTGGAGGAGGATCGAGCGGACGCGGTGATCGACGAGGTGCGCGCGCATGGCCGCGACGAGGGGATGCGCGGAGGTGGCGCGCGCGCGAGGGAGGCGCGGGAGGAAGCCGAGGCCGGTGACGTGAGGGCCGAGGCCAGCGCCGAGGAGGAGCTTGCGGCCGATGTAGAAGGCGAGGACGAGGAGGCCGGTCTCAGGGCAGAGGTGGGCCGCTTCGAGGCGGGCGTGGAGGAGGGGGGAGAGGGAGGCGGGGGGGTCGGAGGAGGAAGAGGGGGCGGGGAGGGTGGTCATGACCGGGGGAGAAGGTGTATACAGGCTGGTCGAGGCGAGCGGGAGCGGAGGTAAGAGCGAAGCGGCGCAAGGAGGACGAGAGGGGGCGGAGTTACGATAGATTGGGCCCTATGGCGGAATGGTAGACGCGGCGGATTTAAAATCCGCGGCCCGAAAGGGCGTCCCGGTTCGAGTCCGGGTGGGGCTACTAGGCGGAAGTTGTTGGGGTTTTAGCTGGGCGAGCAGGGCGGGGATCGCGGAACGCGTCGCCTTTTCCGTCGCCTTTTCGGGTCGCATCGTGCGGGCGAGCTCGGGGATGGCGCGATCGAGCGGTGCGAGGTCGCCGAGATTGAGTTCGGCGGCTGTGCGGGCGGCGCGGCGATAGCGATTGATCATCACGCTCGACTTGTGGCCGGTTCGATCCTGGACCCACGCCTCGGAGCGGCCGTTTGCCAGGCCGATGGTGATGAAGGTCGCCCGCGTGTCGTGGATGCGGATGGGCTGGCGCGCCTTCGTGCGCTCGAACAGGGCGGCGCGGGTGATGTCGGCGGCGGTGAGGTGATCGCGGTAGCGGTCGGCCTGGTGGCGCTCGGGGATCGGGGCGCCGTCTTCGTCGGTGAACACGAGGTCGTGGTCGGAGACGGGGACGCCTTCGCGGGCCCGTAGCTCGCGGAAGGCGCGGAGGGCGGACGCGACGCCGCGGGAGAGGGCCCATGCGCGAGGGTCGTCGGTCTTGTTCTTGTCGAGGGTGATCGCGCCGCGGACGAGGTCGACGTCGGCCCAGCGGAGGCGAGTGGCTTCGGTGACGCGAGGGCCTTCGCGGTGGAGGAAGCCGTAGAGGACGCGGTAGGCGAGGGGAACGGCAGGGGAGGCGAGGAGCGTGGCGTCTTCGTCGGGATAGAGCCATCCCTTGGCTTTGCCGGGCGGGATTTTGGGGAGGAATCCGGGTGGGAGGGGGTTTTGCGGGATGAGCCGGAGCGGGAAGACGGCCATTTTGCAGATGCGGTGAAGGAGCTGCGCGACGTGGCGGCGCGTGGCGGGCGCGCGTTTGGCGGGGAGGGCACGCATGACGGCTTCGGCGTGGTCGAGGGTGAAGCGGTCGATAGGGACTTCGCCGACGAAGGGATAGACGTAGAGCTCGAGGCGGCCGGCGTCGTCTTCGGCGGTGCGTTTCTGTTTGATATGGTGTATCCGTTCGGCCTCCTGCATCATGGCGTCGCTCGAGGCTGCTGCGTAACCTTCCGCCGCGATGCCGCAGCGTGACGAGTTCGTCGTGGATGGGCCTCTGGGAGAGGCAGCACGCCCGAAGCCCGCGAGAAAGCGTGGTTCTGCGGGGGGCCGAAGCGTAGGTGGCAACCGCGCGGGTGCGCCCGAGGGCCTTGATGGTCGCCCGGGAGGCATCGAGAGCTCGTCGCGGCGTCGCAGCTCGACCAAACCGTCCGAGCGTGGCGAACAAGCGACGTCGACGTCCGACGCACCTTCGAGGCCTGCTCGGAATGTTCATGTCCGACAAACCCGAGCCGACGAAGGCGCGGATTCGTGGGCCCCCACGACCGCACCGCGCTCGAAGTCAGGACGAGGGTGGCGTGCTCGAAACGCGGCGCCAGATGCTCCTGTCGAGCCGCTGACGAGCGTCGGTGTGCTCGAGGGTTTGCTTCCAGTCACTGGGCCGCAACGCGCGCCCGGCTCGACTCCGCCGAACTCGAACGGCCGATCGGCCACGTCACCGTCCCCGCCGCGACGTCCGCGGAACAGCAGGTTACGACGGGCTGAGTGGACCTCCACGCCCGCGAGCATGCGCGCCGCGGAGGCGTCCCGCCACGACGGGGTTCATGCAGGGGATACCGTCTCGCGAGTCCCGGGTCGGGCGTGGCGCCGATGCGGGTCGCGCCTTGCCGCGACGGTCCCCGTCACGCGTACTTTTTGCCGCGCCTTCTACCTATCTTTAGAAAGTCGATCAGCACCTCGAGCTTGGGGGCGAGGTTCAGCCGGCTCGGGTAGTAGAGGAAATAGCCCGGGATGTGCGGGCAATACCCATCGAGCACCCGCACGAGTCGCTTCTCGGACACGAGCCCGCTCACCATGTCTTCGAAGACGTAGGCGAGTCCGACGCCCTCGACGGCGGCGTCTACCAATACCGATCCCTCGTTGGTCACGACGCGGCCGTCGACGACCAGCTCGAACTCCTTGTCGCCCTCGACGAACTTCCACCGGGCGACTGCGCCCGTCGACATGCGCAGACCAATGCACTCGTGCCCGTGAAGCTCGCGCGGATGCGTGGGCTTGCCTCGGCGCGCGAAGTAGTCCGGTGAGCCGACGACCACGAGGCGCTGGTCCGGGCTAACGCGAACAGCGATCATCTCGCGATCGAGGCTGTGGCCGAGGCGAATCCCCGCGTCGAAGCCTTCGACTACGATGTTCGACAGCGCCTCCTGGAGACAGATGTCGATTCGGATGTCGGGGTACGCGGCGAGAAAGGCCGCGAGCTTCGGCTTGAGGACGTCGTTGTAGCCGGTTCGGAGCATCGTCAGGCGCAACAGACCCGATGGGCGTCCGTTCATGGCCATGAGCGACTCGAACGCGGCGTCGATGCCGTCGAATGCAGGCCTGAGCTGCCCGATGAAGTGCTCACCGGCCTCGGTCAAACCGACGTTGCGTGTGGTTCGTTGAAGCAGGCGCACACCGACGCGCTCTTCGAGGGCGCGAACGATCTGACTGACGGCAGATGGCGTCACCCCCAGCTCGGCGGCCGCCGCCCGGAAGCTCCGCTTTTCGGCCACGCAGAGGAGGGCCCGAAGCCCGGATAGGTCGTCACGCATTGTTTAGCCTGGCTACATATAGCATGCACGATTCCGCGCGTTCTCTTTTTTGTTGGGCGAGACTAGTGTCTCCGAAGCGAACAACGCAGAGGAGAACACTCATGACGCCCGCACTCCCCAAACCCATAGCCGCCTATGTCGAGGCAAACGCACGACTCGATGTGGACGGCATGCTGAAGCCTTTTGCCGCCGATGCGGTCCTCTCGGACAACGGAAAACGTCACGAGGGCCACGCCGAGCTGCGAACCTTGTTTGAAGACGAGGTGATCGCCGTCAAGGCGATCTTCACGCCGGATGCCGTTCGCCATGAGGACGGTCAGGTCGTGGTCGAAGGTCTTGCCCATGGCGACTTCAAGGGCAGCCCGATCCGCTTCACCTATCGCTTCACGCTCGAAAACGACGCCATCAAAGCACTGGGGATCACGATATGAACATCAAAGCTAATCCCGCGGAGTTCGCTGGAAAACGTGTGCTCGTCAGCGGCGGCAGCAAGGGTCTGGGCCGCGCCACCGTCGACCGCTTCCTGGCCGGGGGCGCCCGGGTTATCACCGCAGCCCGCGGAACCCTGGAGCCCATCGACGGCGTCGAGTTCGTCCAGGCGGACCTGACCACGGCCGAGGGCGGGGAGCGCCTGGCCAAGGCGGCCCTTGCTCGCTTTGGCGGGATCGATATCCTGGCCCATAATCTCGGGGGATCGGCTATGCCGCCCGGCGGCTTTGTAGCACTGACAGACGACCTCTGGCTCTCAGAACTAAACTTGAACCTTCTAGCGACGGTTCGTCTTGATCGCCTCCTGATCCCGCAGATGATTGAGCGAGGCAATGGCGCGGTGGTGCACGTTACCTCGACCCAGTCGGTGCTGCCTCTGCCCGAGTCAACCACCGCCTACGCCGCCGCCAAGGGGGCGCTGAGGACCTACAGCAAATCCATTTCCAAAGAACTGGGTCCAAAGGGTGTCCGGGTCAACATCGTCTGTCCCGGCTGGATCATGACCGAGGGCGCCGCCGACCTGGTGAAGAATATGCAGGCTGCCAATGGCGGCACGTTCGAGGAAGCACGGCAAGCTGTCATGGCCTGGATCGGCGGAATCC
Organism: Polyangium sp. y55x31; assembly: GCF_029946505.1. Lineage (GTDB taxonomy): Bacteria > Myxococcota_A > Polyangia > Polyangiales > Polyangiaceae > Polyangium. The sequence continues at coordinate 13,210 of NZ_JARZHG010000025.1, read as the reverse complement.
CGATCGGGCGTGCGGCCGAGCCCTACGAGGTTGCCGATCTCATTGCCTACTTGGCCTCGGATCGCGCCGCCGCAATCCACGGCGCCGAGTTCATCATCGACGGCGGCACCGTCCCGACCGTCTGACGTGGGCGTCTGCGCCGGGACGGGGTCGGGCCGCCCCCCGCACAGATCCGAGCGTGCGGAGCTACCGCACTCGGCTCTTGCCTCGGGTACGAGCGTCAAAGCGATCTTCAGGCCAGGGATGCAGGATGCGGGCGGGCGGCAGCCATCGATCGACCAGTTGCTTTGTTCGTACCCAATCCATGCGAGCGCGCTGACTCCGACGCTGTAGCGCTCGATGCCAGTGCCGTATGGCCTGAGTCCGAAAACTGCAGAGGCGGTCGATGTTGGTCGGGATCGCGTGGTACGCAAAGTAGCCGCGGATCACGCTCCCGAGCCATTGCCCCTGTTCCGGGATGGGCAAGTGTCGCCGGCGATGCAGTGCGCCCTTCAGCTCCTTCAGCCTCGCACGCATCCGTCTCGCCGAGGTCCAGCGCATCAGCGCGTAGCTTCCGGTCCTGCCCTTTCCGCAGATGTGCGTGAAGCCCAGAAACTCGAAAGTCTCTGGTTTACCTTCTCCCGCGATCTGCCGGTCAGCTGCAGCAAACCGGCCAAAACGCATCAGGCGCGTCTTCTCGGGATGGAGCTCGAGGGCAAATTTTCTGAGCCGCCGCTCCAGCTCATCTCGGAAGCGCGTCGCATCGGACTTGCGCTGAAACCCCACGATGAAATCGTCCGCGTAGCGCACGACGATGACTTCGCCGCTGGCCTGCTGACGCCTCCACTGCTGGACCCACAGGTCAAAGGCGTAATGGAGGTAGACGTTGGCAAGGAGCGGCGATATCGTCGATCCCTGCGGCGTCCCCTCCGCTACGATCGAAGTCCCCCCACGTGAGCCTCGCCGCCTCGCCCAGCCGCAGCCCCTCGCGATGCAGGAACCGATAAAACACCCGCCACGCGAGCGGCCCCTCGGGCGACCCGATCAACCGCACGTCCGGGTAGATCCACCCCTTCGCCTTCCCGGACCCCACCTTCGGCAAGAACCCCTTCGGCAACGGGCTCGCCGCAATTACCCGCAGCGGAAACACCGCCATCGCGCAGAGCCGATGGAGGAGCGATGATCTCGCGTGCCAGCAAGAAGCTCAGCTCATGCGTCACATCCCACGAGCGAAGGAACGCTGGACTCTTCTCGCCCAATCGTTCAGCACCCGCGTCGCCTCGCGCGCCGGGAGAAACCTCAACTTGTCCAACTCTCGCGACAATTCGTCTTCATTAGCGCCCGTAAACATGAACATGGGCACGACGTCGAGCGCTGCCGCAATGCGGTAAATTGGGATCATCGTCGCGTTGACGCGGGCGCGCTCGATGCTCGACAGATCCCCCCTGGACAAGCCGCTCGCATCCGCGAGCTTTGCCTGCGTCATCCCCCGATGCAGGCGCAGCTCACGCACGCGGGCACCCACCCGGACACGAAACTCCCGAGCGTCGCGTTTTCCTTGCCGAAGTACAGGCTGGCCCTTTCCGACGGAGCTCGTCGACCCACCCGTACCCCGCTCGACCTCCCCGACAAACCCTTCCGCCAAAACCCGATTGTCCAGTCACACGGCCCCCGAAGCATAGGACCGGTGCCCGAACTCCCCGGGGGTTGTCTCCGATCTCGACGCGTCATCTCCTCGCGCACTCGCATCGCTCACGTGATGCGCGCCCGGCTCTTCCTCGCTGCATGCCTCGTCCCCCGTGCCGCCCGCACCTCGTCGACGAAGCGCATCACCTCCGCGCCTTCGGCGGGCAGCCCCCTCGGCGAAACGTTCATCGTGCTTTCCCGCTCGATGCCGCGGGCGTAGCATCGGTCCTTGGCATCAAAAGTGACGAGAGGACGCGTTCGTTCATCGCTGCGGCTCGCGACGGAGGCTGCCGCGATGTCGATCCGCGCACGTCCACGGTCCCACGCGCCCGCCTTCGGTGAACCCGCGACGGGCGCTCCCGAGCAAGAACGCGTGCTCCGAGGCCGGCCGCGTCTCGCCGAACGCGGGTTCGTCGGCCGCGACGCCGACCTCGCCCGCGTCGGGCAGCTCATCGCCGAAGGGGCGCCGCTCGTCACGCTCACCGGCACCGCGGGGATCGGCAAGACCGCGCTCGCGGCGCGCCTCGCTGCCAGGCTCGAGGATCCCTCCCGTGACGAGCCGCTGCGGGTCGGCTTCTGCGACCTCGAAGGCGCGCGCGGGGCCGCCGGAATCCGCGCCGCCGTCGCGCGCGCGATCGGCGTGCCCGAACCCGAAGGGGCCGGCGAGCACGAATTGACGGAGCGGATGATCCGATCCCTCGCGGCGTTCGGGCCCGCGCTCCTGGTGCTCGACCATTTCGAGCACGTCGTCGAGCAAGCGGACGCGACGGTGGGCGCGTGGCTCGCCTCCATTCCCGAACTGCAGCTCCTGGTGACGAGCCGCGAGCGATTGCGCATCCCCGGCGAGGTCGTGCACGAGCTCGCCCCACTCTCGTTGCCCGAGCAGGACGACCTCGCCGGCAGCGAAGCCGTCGCCTTGTGGATCGTGCGCGTCCGCGAGGTCTACCCCTCGTACGACCCGACGCCGGCCGATGCGCCCGTCGTGGCGCGCCTCGTGCGGGAGCTCGACGGACTCCCGCTCGCCATCGAGCTCGCGGCCGCGCGCTTTGGCACGCTCACGCCGGCCGAGCTGCTCGAGCGCCTCGAGCGGCGCATCGACGTCCTCGGGCGACGGGGCAAAACCGCTGGCCGCCAGTCGACCCTGCGCGACGCGATCGACTGGTCGTGGGGGCTCCTCGCGCCCTGGGAGCAGGAAGCCTTTGCGCAGTGCGCGGTCTTTCACGGTCGCATTGGCGCCGATGCCGCCGAAGCGGTGCTCGATCCTGGCGGCGACGCCGCGCTCGAGGCCCTGCAGGCGCTGCGCGACAAGTCGCTCCTGATCCATACGCGGTATGACGACGGCATAGGCGAGCCGGGGCTCACGATGTACCTGAGCGTGCGCAAGTACGCCGAGGAGAGGCTCGCGGCATCGGAGGGGCGGGCCGCGGTATTCGAGCGCCACACGCGCTACTTCCTCGCGTACGCCGAGCGCGGGGCCGCGCTCACACGCAAAGACCCGAGCGCCGCCGCGCGGCGGCTGCTCGTCGAGCGTGAAAACCTGCTCGCGGTCGTGCGCCGAGGCCTCTCGTCGAGCTCTCCGAAGGACGTGGAGGCCGCGCTCCGGATCCTCGTGGCGCTCGAGGAGCCGCGCTGGCACGACGGCTCCCCTTCGGCGCACCTGCTCTGGCTCGACGAAGCGCTCGCGCATCCCTCGGCGGCCGAGGTGGATCCGCGCGTCCGCGGCCATGCGCTGATCGCTCGCGGGCGCGTGGCCTGGCGCGTCGCGAGGCTCGACGTGAGCGAACGCGATTTCGACGAGGCGGTGGCGCTCGCCGTGCGCGCGAAGGACGCGTCGCTCGAGTCGTTGGCGCGGCGCTTTCTCGCGCTCGTGCTGCTCCTGCGCGGGCGCCTCGACGAGAGCCAGAGCGCCGCCGAACACGCGCGGCGCCTCGCGATCGACGTCGGCGACCGCCGCCTCGAGGGTCTCGCGTATGCGATGCTCGGCTTCGTCGCCCGCCTGCGCGGAGAACAACCGCGGGCGCGGCAGCTCGTCGAGCAGGCGCTCGAGCGCTTCCGCGACGTGGGTGAAGCTCCCTTCGAGCTGAGCATGCGCCTCGAGCTCATGTACGTGCACCTCGACGCCGGCGAGCTCGAAGCCGCGCATGCGTACGCCGAGCAGGCGCTCGCGCACGCCCGAGCGCTCGGCCTCGCGCCGCCCCCGCGCCTGCTGCTCGGCCTGGGGCACGCCGCGCTCGAAGCCGGCGATCCGAGCGAGGCCTCCCTTCGCTATCGCGAGGCCCGCGACGCGGCGCGCGCCGCCGGCGAGCACACCCTGGAGGTGGCCGCGCTGGCGTGCGGAGCGGTCGTGCTCTTCGAGCAGGGGCGCGCTCTCGAAGCGCGGCTCGAGCTCCGCGAAACGCTCCCACGGCTGCGCATGTTCGGCCGCCATGTCTACTCGGGGCTCGTCACGGTCGTTTCGAGCGTGATCGAGGCCGCGGTCGGCCACATCGACGAGGCGCGCGAGCTGCTCGCAGCGGCCGAGCGCGACCTCGACACCGGCGCCGAGGCGCACCTGCCAGCGCTCGAGATCTGCAAGGGCTTCCTCGATCTCGCCGAGGCCCAGCGCGCTCGAACGAGAGGCGACAGCGGGGCCGCGGCCGAGCTCGAAGGCGGCGCCCAGCGACGGCTCGGCGCCGTGCTCGCGACCGCGAACGACGCGGGCGCTCGATGGGTCACCGAGCTGCGCGTCCTCGCGCGCCTCCTCGGCAGTGCGCTCGCGACGCACGCGTCCCCGGCCCCCGCGGCGCCCCGCGTCCTGCGGCTCGATGCCACCGGCCGCTGGTTCGAGCCGCCGAGCGGCCCGCGCGTCGCGTGCGCCAACCGGCCGGTGATGCGTCGCCTCCTCGTCGCGCTCGCGCGGTCGCACCTGGCCGCGCGGTCCCGCCCTCTCTCGTTCGAGCAGCTCATCGAGATCGGCTGGCCCGGCGAGCGGATCCTGGCCGACGCCGCGCGCAACCGCCTCCACGTCATGCTGACCCGCATGCGTGATCTCGGGCTGCGCGAGGTCCTCGTGGGGAACGACCTCGGCTACTTCTTCTCCCCCGATCTCTCGATCGAGTTCTGCTAGCCGGCGAGCCACGAATGTAAGCGGCATGTAAGCGCCCGCGACTCCACGGTGGAAGCAGCTCGCTCACACCGAACCCATGGAGGAGCATGAAGACACGCTCGGGCTTCGTCGCCCTCATCGCGCTGGCGTTTGCCGCCGGCTGCATGCAGAACAACCCTCCCCGCCTGCGCGGAGGCGTGTTCGCCAAGTTCAGCGCACGGGCTCCACTTGCGCGGGACGAACACATCGTCTTCGCCCCCTCCGAGGACGCGTCCATCCTCGGCCGCGTCCTGCTCGCGCCTTACGTCATCACCCGGCCGCTCGCCGACCAGCTCGCGTCGAACCCTTGCGCGGACGCTCTCGTCGACGTCGAGCCGCGGCCCGTTCCCGGTAATGTCATCGAGGACGCCGAGTTCCTCTCCCCTGACGCCGCGCGCGCGGCCGGAGCGCCGGGCGCGTCGTACGTCTACTACCATTTCGACGTGCACGCGCGCGTCGAGAAGGCCGCGACGAAGGCCTACGCGGAGTGCTGCCAGAGGGCCTCGTGCGGCGTTGGTTATGTTCGATCGGCGACGCTCGGCGAGGGGGAGATCGCGTTCGCGAAGCCGACCGCACCCGGCGGCAACGCGGACATCGCATTCGACGAGAGCCCCCATCCGCTCGAGCTCACGCGTATCGATCGCCGCCACGTGCGTGGCCATGTCGCTTTCGCGCTCGGCGGGCAGGGCGCGGCGCCTCCCCTCGCGGCGGAGGCGGAACTCGAGCGTCCGGGAAGAGCGGCGTACGAGGCGGAGCGCATCGAGATCCGCGAGTCGAGCGAGAATCGCGACCGGTTCGAGTTCTGCACGAAAAAGCGGTGCATCACGGAAAACGAATTCGTGCGCCGCTACGCGGAGCGGACCGGCTCGCACGAGCTCGACGATTACGTGCGTGATCGTTCGCCGCAGATGCGCGCAACCGGCGTGGTCGTCGGTAGCCTCGGCATTTTGGCTGCTGCGGTGGGTGTGGTGATCCTCGCCACCGACAATCCCGCGGTGTCCGACCGACGCGTGCCCGCGGTCGGAGGGATCATGCTGGGCATTTCGGTCCCGTCGCTGGCGGCGGGGATCGGGCTCCTCGGCGCGCCCTACGACGGATGGAAATACGAACATCACCTCACGAAGAGCGACGCCAGACGCTTCGTGGAGCGGTACAACCGCGCGCTGCAGAACGAGGGTGCAGCGCGCGGCGCATCGAACCTCGAATGACGCCGCGCACGATTCGATCGTGTCCGCTCAAGGTGACAGGAACGTGAGCTCGTATCCGTAATCGGTGCACTCGTTCACGCCGGGCTGATCGACGTAGACCAGATAACTCGTCAGCGTGCTCCCGCCCGCGGTGCATTCGACGTGCATCAGCACGTCGGCGCCCTGGTTGCAGCAGGCTTCCATGCCGTTCAGCGAATAGTATTGCCCGTCCTGGCATTCGAGGATGTCCGGGATGTCCTTGGTGGCGCATTGCGGGATGAGGCAGAACCACGTCGTGGGTTTGGTCGCATAGGCCTTGAGCCACGGTTTGGCCGGGCCGGCACAGACGTCAATCCCGTTCGGGTACGAATAAATGTCGATGTCGGTCTCGCCATCGAGCACGCCGGCCCGAGTGTCTTCCGTCACCGGGCTGCAACTGATGCTGGTCGCGATCTTGGTCGCCGTGTCCTTGGTATCGTTCGGCTCGGGGCCCGGGTCGTCGCAGACGGGACCGCCTCCCCCCGAACCGCCCGCGCCACCGCCGCCCGCGCCACCGCCGCCCGCGCCGCCGCCGCCCGTGCCGCCGCCGCCCGCGCCTCCGGTGCCGGAGGACGACGACGCGCCGCCTCCGCCGCCGGCCCCATCGCCGTCGCACGTCCCCACCTTGGCCTCGTCGCCGCTCGTGGGCGCGCCGAACGTCGACACCTCGGCGGCCATTGCGAGGCTCGTGGTGCCGAGCGCGAGGTCCGCCGTGAACTTGTCGATCTTGAATGTCTTGGTGCCGATGACGGGCACCTTGATCTCGATGCTCGGCTGGATGATGAGCGCCCCGCCGCGCTTGATGTCGCCTTGGTAGGCCACGTCGGTCCCGTCGATCGCGGCGCAGGTGCCGGTGAACCCGATCTCGACGAAGCTACCTTCCACGACCTCGAGGACGAGCGAGCCTGGGAGCCCGCCGGGCAGCGGGATTTCAGGCAATCGCACCGGCGGGATCAGCGCCTGCGTCGTGATGCCCGTCCCGATCGAGAACGGGTCGAATGCCGTGCTCCCCTCGAATGCGATCTCGACGTTTTCGAGGCCGGGAATCGGGCCGTCGTAGGGAGGCAGCCCATCGATGTCGACCTTGAGCGTGCCCACCATCGAAAAACCACCGGACAGCGAGACCTTTCCGCTGCCCGCCATGCCGGTGAGCTTGGGCGCGCTCTTCGAGCCGCTCGGCGCCGCGTTGGCGTCGACCATCGCCGCGCCCTTCGCCGAGAGATCGAACGACGCCTGCACCTGCGAGCCGCTCGGCTGCAGACCCGTGGAGTAGGCGAATCCGGGGAGGAGCTCGGCTTCTCCGTGCAGGGGCAATGTGACGACCTCCGACGCAGCCGACGGGGGCGCGCCGTCGCCGCCACAAGCGCCGATCGAAGCGAGGAAACCGGCAGCGACGAGGAAGAAGCTCTTGCGGACCATCATGTCTGTCTCCGTTGCGTTGAAGTGCCCGGAGCGCGCGTCGGGCGCGGGTGGGGACCCGCAGCCCACGTGGCTTGCGATCCGGTCGGCTCAGACCTGGCCCGAAGGTGGCTACGAAGGAACTTACATGCGGCTTACATTGCCGTTCGATCGGTCGTTCCCCCTTCATCGACCGTGGATATGAGGAAGCTGTGATATCGGTTGGTCATCCCGCCGCGCGCGTGACAGGGCTCTCGGACAGCAGTGCCTTCTGCTGCTGCTCCCGTTGCGCGCGGCGCGCGCGTTCCCACCGGACGGCGAAGCCTGGGCTCGCGGCCTCGCGCTCGGCCAGAGCGGCCGTCTGCTCGGATTGGCCGTGGGCCCATGAGGTCAGCGCTGCCGCGCCCAATGCCTCGGCGGCGATTGCGGCCTGATGGAAGGCCTCGCTCGACATCTCGAGGAAGCGCACCAGCCATCCCTCGGCGTGGAGGTGTTGCTCGATCGTCGCCACCGTCGCCACCGGCGCACGCGAAAGCAGTGCGACCGGCCATGAACCACCGGATTCGAAATCATCGATCCAATCGACCACGTCGTCTCGGTACTGGAGCCCGAGCGCCGCGCCGGCGACCAGCGCCTCGACGTGTCGTCGCTCTTCCGCGCTCCATCCGGCGGCCGCCGCCGCGGCCATGCTCGCCGGGAAGGCCAGCCCTTGCTTCTTCAGCGAGACCGCTCGGTAGCGCTCGAGGGTCGCCGGCGCGCGCCCCGCGAATACGGCACGCTCCTCCTCGACCGACTCGGCCGTGACCCGCTCTCCCCAGGCGAAGGAGGACGCTCCCTCCGGTAGGCCCGCGAGGAGCGGCGCGAGCGCCTTGTCGCGCGCTCTCCGGACGATCTCGATGAGCGCGCGCTCGGCCGCGCCGACGATGATTTGCCCATCATCGATCCGATCCATTCCGAAGGCGGCGATGATCGCGAACAGGTGCGCCTCGACGGCGCGCTCCCGGACATTCCGCGGGGCCCGCTCGTCGCCGAGGAGCAGCGCGGGGAACCCGAGCACTGCCGCGTTGTTGAACACCCGGCTCCACGGCGTCCCCGGGTTTGGTGTGAGCCCGAAGCGATGCGGGAGATCACGAGCGACCGTCGCGAGGTGTTCGGGGAGCGTGGCGACGAGGCGCTCGTATGCGGAATCGATGGCTTCGTGAACCGGGGTGATTTGCGGCGTCTTCATGCGGGTGCCAGGACGCACAGCAAGCGTCGCGCCAGAGGCCGAGAGGCGCGCAGAGAAGGGATTTCGAGCGATGTTGGCCGCGAAGGGGCTCGAGCATTGGAGGCTGTGGCCTCCATCGATGGAGGTTCGAGCCGCCAACGTCTCCCGACGACGGCCCGAGCGCCTACCCAGCGAGCGGTGGGCGGCAGCAGAAGGTGACGGCTGTATTCGCGTTCGGGTGGTCCATTGACGCTCGCCCGTGCACGTGGACCGGTGCGAGGAAATTGAGATTCGCGCGGACGAGGGTATCGCGGGGACGGACGATTGGCGCTTGTTGACGCTCCTACGAGCGTGCGACACGCTGGAGTGATGCGCGAAAAGGGAAACCTCGCTCGATCGGAATTCTGTCTATTCGCGACTTGTCTCGTGCTGGCCATCCACGTATCGGTCGGCTGTTCGAGTGACACGGGCGCGGGAAGCAGCAAATCGGCGAGCGTCGCTTCCCCGGACGCCGGGGGCGTCTCGGGCAGCAGCAGCAGCAGCTCTGCGTCGAGCGGCGGCGCCGGCGGATCCGGCTCGGGCAGCAGCAGCAGCAGCAGCAGCTCTGCGTCGAGCGGCGGCACCGGCGGATCCGGCTCGGGCAATGGCAGTAGCAGCAGCAGCTCTGCGTCGAGCGGCGGCACCGGCGGATCCGGCTCGGGCAATGGCAGCAGCAGCAGCAGCTCTGCGTCGAGCGGCGGCGTCGGTGGATTCAGCTCGGGCAGCAGCAGCAGCTCCGCGTCGAGCGGCGTCGGTGGATCCGGCTCGGGCGGTAGCAGTGGCTCCGGCGGCTCCAGCAGCGGAGGACCGGCGAAATCGTGCCGCAAGGCATGCAGCTCCGTGGCCGACTGCACCAAGAGCAGCCTCCCGACCTACAACGCGGACAACTACAATTGTGTCGCGGGCGCATGTGAATACAAGGGCTGCAACTCGTCGGAGGAATGCACCGAGCAATTCAAAACCACGTCCGTCTGCGCGCCGAACCCAGCCCCGTCCGCCGGCTCCCAATGCTACTTCCCGTGCACCACGGTCGACGACTGCTTCCATTCGGGTGCCCCTGCGACCAAGGATGCCGACAACTTCACTTGCCAGAATGGTCTGTGTCGATACGTGGGCTGTGGTTCCACCCAGGAATGCATCGATTCCCTCAAGGAGCCCAACCTGGTGTGCGCGCAGCTCCCCGACGAGCCCCTCAAGACATGCGTACACACGTGCAGCGTCGCAGCCGATTGCGCCGTCGCAGGTGCGCCTCCGACCCTCGACGCCGACAACTTCGCTTGCATGAATGGCCTGTGCAAGAACACGGGTTGCAATTCGGACCAAGAATGCAATGCCACGGGGTCGCCTATCCCGTACGTATGCCGATGACGCCCTCGCTCGAGCCCTGACGCTCACGCGGGGGCAGCCCGCCCCTTGGCCATGTCCTCGTCGATGCTGGACCTCGCCGTAACCTTGTGCGGCGGGTTGGTGCGCGGGGCTTTACGCCGCGCCTCGAGGCTTGCTACTGGGGCAAGTCATGGAACACACGAAACTTTTTTCGGATCGTCCTCGGGCACTCACCGCTGCCGCAGCCCTCGCGCTCGGCGTCGCTGCGCTGGTGGTGGGCTGCTCCGGGAGCGACGGGACACCAACGACGAGCACCAGCTCTTCCTCGAACGCGAGCAGCTCCAGCGGGACGGGAGGAGATGGCGGCGCGGGAGGCGGAGTCGGGGGTGCGGGCGGCATGGGCGGCGCGGGCGGCGCGGGCGGCCAGCAACCGATGAAGCCCGCGGACTGCGTGGACCTCCCGCTCGCGGGCATCGAGCTCCTGAGCCAGCAGGAGAACACGTTCGACTCATCGGGCTCTGTGCCCATCATCCGGACGCCGAGCTCGCTCGCGAACATCTCCGGAGACGACACGCTCTCCGATCGGCTCCGGCTTTTCTACGACGGCGCCCTCGGCACCGGCGTCCACGCGATGGACGGTGACCCGACCCACGCGCTCCCCGACTTCAAAACGACGTTCGTCCCGACCTGCAACGCGTGCGCCGTGTTCCAGGAGGACCTCGGGGACAACACGTACCTCAAGAACTTCGCGGTCAAGTCGGGCGAGCTCGAGATCACCGCGCTCGTGACGCCGCACCAGACGGCCGGCGTCGCTCGCCATGTCGAGCTGCGTGAGGTCGTCAAGGACGCGATGACCGGCGCGTGGGGCTGGGTCGACGGCGGCACATGCTACTGGATCGAGGAGGCCTCCTATGACGGCCGCCGTCCCAAGGGCTGCGTCCCCTACGCGTTCGACGCCTGTCCCGCCGACCAGTTCTGCATGCCCACCAACGCGGTCGGGACCGACGGCGAGTGTGTCACCGGCGGAGCGAAGGTCGAAGGCGAGGCGTGCACGCGGGTGAGCGACACGCAGTGGGACTCGGACTGCTCGCTCGGCCTGCGGTGCTTCGACGGCGGCATGGGCGCCATCTGCCACAAGGTCTGCGATCTCCACGCGGCGGCGCCCGACTGTCCGGCCGGGACGCACTGCGGCGGCGGCTACAACCTTTGCCTGGACGTGGCGATCCTTCAGAACAGCGGCGTCGACGACGCGAGCCTCGGCGAGACCTGCGCCACGAACCCGGGCGCGCTCTACTGCGGCGGGGCAGGGCAGCCTGGGATGTGCTGGGACGACGACGGCGACGCCGGCCCGATGGAGGCGACCTGCATCCCGTTCGTGTCTGCGCCGTCGCAGTGCGTCGCCCCCAGGACGGCGGGATACGTCGCCTACAAGGACGGTATCGACCAGTCGACGCTGTTCTGCATCCCCCCGCCCTGAGCAAAGACCACGCGCGGCCGTGGGGTTGTGCTGGACGCGCATGTGCGCCAAGAAGGTCGGGACGGGCCTGCTCGACGGATGCGGTAACCGGCCCCTGGAGAGGTGCTCATGTTGAAGACGTTCGTCATTCAAGCCTTCGCGGCGGGACTCGCGGTCCTCGCCGCGAGCAAGATCATGCCCGGCGTTCGGGTCCGCAAGAACAACACGGCGATCGGCATCGCTGTCGCGTTCGCCCTGCTCAACCTGTTCGTCGGGTGGCTCTTGAAGGCCGCGCTCGCCATCGTGCTCCTGCCCGCCGCCCTGCTCACGTTCGGCTTGCCCTACCTCGTGCTCGGCCTGCTCGTGAACGCGATATTGCTTTACTTCACCGACAAGCTCATCGACGACTTCAAGGTCGAGGGCTTCTGGCCGCTCATCGGGACAGCCGGGCTGATCTCCATCGCCGCTTGGCTCTTACCGCGCATCTTTTGAGGGAGGGCGCGCGTCCGCGTGCTCTCCTTCTCCGGTGCGGGTGGACAGCCTTGCACCCTTGCCTCCGACGACGATTTCCCCAGGCCATTCTGTTCGGGGAGCCGTGAGGCGCTCGCGCGAGCCCTGCGACCGTGCGATCCTGCCGCCTCGGAGGAGACATGTATCGACATCAGGAACCGCTCGCCCCGCTGCTCGTGCTCGCCTTCGGAGGGTATGTCGTTGCGGTCGAGCGTCGGACCGGCAAGGTCGTATGGCAGCAGCGGCACGATGAGCCGTACACGGCGCGGCTCTTGTTCCCGCCTGGACGCGTGCTGCTCGCTTATCACAAGGAGCTCGTCTGCCTCGCGTACGCAAACGGCCAGTTGTTGTGGCGAACGTCCGTGCCGACGTCGACAGACTCGATCGTGGTCGACGGCGATGAAATCTTCTTCGGTGCCGTCGGCGAGGCCGCCTGCGTCGACGTGAACACGGGCGCGCTGCTCTGGCATCACCCCTTCCCGGGCATGGGCACGACCGCCGTCGCCCTCGGCGTGCCGGGCAACGTCGCGCAGATCGATCGCAGTCGATGACCGCCGAGCATCGAATGCAGCGCCGCACCCGTGGCGCTCCGTTCGTGTTTTGACATTCTGGATTGACAGGCACAGCGCGACCTATCTACGTGCGCACCCCGAGGAATGCAGCGCCGCGCCCGTGGCGCTCCGTTCGTATTTGGACATCCTGGATTGACAGGCGCAGTGGGACCTATCTACGGTCGCGCCCCGAGGGGAGGTCCCATGCGGGGTTGTCTGACACTTGGTGTGCTCCTTGCGCTCCTGGGTTGCAGCAGCGGCGGCGACAACGGCGGTGAAGGAGGTGGGACAGCCAGCACGTCCGTCGGTGGAGGGACGGCCTCGAGCGGCGGCGGAGGGCAAGGCGGCGCCGGGAGCGGCGGCGGCATGGCCAGCGGCGGTGGAGACGCGACCGGCGGGCAAGGCGGCGTCGGCGGAGGCGGCTCCGGTGGGCAGGGCGGCGCCGGCGGAGGCTCAGGTGGCGCTGGCGGCTCGGGTGGCGCCGGCGGCGTCGGCGGCTCGGGTGGCGCTGGCGGCTCGGGTGGCGCCGGCGGCGGCGGCGGCTCGTCGCTGCTCGTGAACGCAGCCGGCGCGGGCATCCTGCTCAGCATCAGCCGTCCGAGGACGAACGAAGTTCCGCAAGACAAACCCGCGCCCGTGCGGACGAGCGACGGCGCGCCGAGCGCGTCGGTTCTCATCGCAACGGAGGCTCAAGTCGACGCTTGGGGC
>NZ_JARZHG010000024.1 GCF_029946505.1 Polyangium sp. y55x31 | reverse complement strand
ATCGAACGGGCCAGGTCGAGACCGGCGAGGGGCTGGCCAACGGGCCCGCTGGATGAACTGCGCATCGCGCAGTTCATCCACCCCCGGTCCAGGCCGTGCCTGGTCCGGGTCCAGGGGTGGACAACCCCTGGTCGGGGTCCGGGGTGAAACCCCGGCGCTACGCAGCCTGGACACGCATCGTCCTCGCTGCCGTGCCGCTCCGGCTCGCGCTTGCGCTCGGAACGGATCTCTCCCCCGACGAAGCGTACTACCTCGCGGCTGCGCGTGCGCCGGGCTTGCTCCCGCCGCTCGTCGACCATCCGCCGCTCGTGCCGCTCCTGCTTCGGCTCGTCGATCGGCTCACGGCCTTGCCGGTCGAGCTCCGCGTTCGGCTCGTCCCGCTCGTGTTCTCGCTGGGGCTCTCGGTTGCGACGGTGGCCCTCGCGCGCCGACGCGGCGCGGATGCTTCTGGGCAGAACCTTGCGGCCTTCCTGTCGAGCTTTGCGCTCCTCCCGGTTGCGGGCGGCTTCGTCGCCACTCCGGACGGACCGGCCCTCCTTGCCCTCGTCCTCGCCTTGCTCTGGGCCGCCCCGGCGCCCGAGACCGCCGCTGCGCCCCTCCCACGCAGGCTCGCTGCCGCGCTCGGCCTTGGGCTCGTGGGGGCTGCGGGGGCGCTCGCCAAGGTGGTCGTTTTGCCGCTCTTTCCGCTCGTCGTTGTCCTGGCCACGCGACGCCGCCTTGGTGAGCGCCTTCTCGCCCTCGCGCCCCTCGCCCTTGCCGCCCCCCTCCTTGCACCGAGCCTCACCTTCCAGCTCCGGCATGCCTATGCCCAGCAGGCGCCCTCGTTCACGGTCCTCGGCGCGCTCGGGGCCCTTGCTGCGGCAGCGATCGCCCAGGCGCTCCTCTGGACCCCGTGGGCCCTCGTCCATGGCGCCCGCGCCCTCCGTGCCTTCCCGCCTGCTGACCGGGCCGTCGTCCTGCTCATGACGGCCCTCGTGGCCGCCTCGGCCCTCGCGCGGGCCGTGCCCCCCGAGCCGAACTGGTATGCGCCTTCGGCTTTGATCCTCGTCGTTGCGTGCGCTCGAAACGGTAAGGATTTGGCCCCGCGCGCGCGACTTGCCATGCTGCTCGCCGTCCTCGTGCCCACGGCGATCGCGGCGGCGCACACGATCCACCCTTTTTTGCCGCTGCCGCTCCGAGCCGATCCCACCGCCCGCCTCCACGGTTGGCGGACCGGGGACGGGCCTGTCGACGCGCCGGGCGTGGGCCCTTATGGCGCCGCCGCGGAGCAATGTGTGTATCAGTTCACGTGCGCAGAAATAAACGACTATTTTCGAGCACTTGGCGAGTAATCTTCAAGGTTCTACTTCATCACCGAATTTGACTGAACGAGCGGCCAGGGAATGGCCTTGTTCGTTCGTTTCAAGCGAATGACCCTCGCGCGTCGGAAGATCGCCGAATTGTTGATCAAATTCGCGTACTTGGACATGACGCCCGGAGAAACTCCTCGCATTTCGCCGAGATAGCTCAGGCGATACTCGAAGGTAGGCCGGCCGGTCGCCAAGCGCGCGATATCGATCCGGTTCTCCCGGGAACTGGCTCGAAGCGAGGCGGCCAACATCGGGTTTGGGAGGACGAACCCGTTCGGCGCGCGGAAACGTGAGCCGATCGGCAGGACGAACGTTCAGGAAGTGGGGCGGGTGCGTCCGAGGACGCGGGCGAAGCGCGCGAGGGCCTCGTCGACGTCGTCCGCGGTGGTCTCTTCGCCCAGCGAGACGCGAACCGCCGCGAGCGCGCGCGCCTCGCCCACCATCGCCGCGAGCACCGGCGAAGGCTCGGCCGTACCGGCGCTGCAAGCCGACCCGCTGGAGACGGCCACCCGCTCGAGGTCGAGCGCCGCGCAGAGCTCCTCGCCACGCCAGCCCGGGAAAGAGAGGTTCGTCACGTGGGGCGCGCGTTCGGCCGCGCCGTTGGGCAGAGGTTCGGCCCCGGCCTCGCGACCGAGGCGCACGAGCTCGGCCTGGAGGCGGTCCCGGAGCGGCGCGAGCTCGGCATAACGGTCGGGGGTTCGTCGAGCCCGCTCGGCCGCGACGGCGAACCCCGCGGCCGCGACCGGATCCTGCGTGCCAGGCCTGAGCCCGCGCTCCTGCGAGCCGCCGTACAGAAGCCGGGACAGCCGCACCGACGACGCCGTGAGCAGCGCGCCGATCCCCTTGGGTCCTCGAATCTTGTGCGCGGCCACGCTGACGAGGTCCGCGCCCTCGAGCGTCGCGCGTGGAAGCTTGCCCACGGCCTGCACCGCGTCGACGTGAAGGAGCGCGTTGCGCGACCGGCAGAGCGACGCGACGGCCGCGACCGGCTGGATCACGCCGGTCTCGTGGTTCACGGCCTGGAGCGCGACGAGCCGCACGGTGGCCCCGGCCGAAGCGGCGCGATCCATGGCCTCGGCGACGGCCTCGGGCGTGATCCGCCCCGAGGGCTCCGGATCCACCCACAGAACGAGCACGCCACGCGCGGCGAGGTGCTCGGCGAACCGGACGACGCTCGGATGCTCGATGCGACCCACGACGAGCGCAGGCTGCGCCGAACCGCCGCTCGCCGTCGCGAACGCATGGTGGAGCGCGAGGTTGTTCGCCTCGGTCCCGCCCGAGGTGAGCACGACGTCGCGCGGATCGAACCCGACGAGCGCGGCGACCGCCTCGCGCGCGTCCTCGACCCGCGACCGCGCTCGCCGCCCCGGCCCGTGCACGCTCGCCGGGTTGCCCCACGACGAGGTCGCGGCCTCGACCATCGCGGCGACGACGTCCGGGTGCGGCGGGCTCGTCGCGTTCCAGTCGAGGTAGACGACCCTCACCGCTCCTTCTCCGCGTCCGGCGACGGAAGCTCCCCCGGCGCGCGTTGCGCGACCGTCAGGGAAAACGCAGCGCCGCCGAGCCGTACGTTCTCGATGATCTCGTTGCAGGGCGAAGCGAGCTTCAGCTCTCCGCCGAGGCCGCGGGCCGTGCGCCGCGCGATCGCGAGCCCGACGCCCACGCCCCCGTGCTCACGCGTGACCGATCCGTCGACCTGGTAAAACGGGTCGAAGATCCTCTGCTGCTGATCGGGCGGGATGCCCGGCCCGGTGTCGGCCACGCAGAGCTCGTAGTGCCCCGACGCGAGGCGCGCCACACGCACGCCCACGGTGCCGCCGGACGGCGTGAACTTCGCCGCGTTCTCCAGCAGATGCACCATCGCGCGCTGGAGCCTGCCCGCATCCCCCCAACCGGGAAGCGGGCCACGCGGCAGATCTTCCACGAGGTGGATCCGCGCCTCGGCGAGGTTGTCGGCGACCTGCGCGACGGCGCGCCGCGTCGTGTCGAGGAAGTCGTAGTCGACGTGGATGAAGCGCATGCGCCCCGTCTCGAGCCCCGTCACGTCGAGCAGGTTGTCCATGAGCGATCGCAGCCGCCGCACGCAGTCGTCCATCGCGCGCAATGCCTTGCCCTGCGCCCGCGTGAGCGGCCCGAGCTCCTCGTCGAGCAAGAGCTTCACGTAGCCGACGATCGGCGTCATCGGCGTCGCCAGCTCGTGCGAGATGTTCCGGTAGAACTCGGTGCGCGCGGCATCGAGCTCACGCAGGCGCGCGTTCGCGCGGCTCAGCTCGGCGACCTTCTCTTCGAGGTGCTGCACGATGCGCTGGCTCTGCTGGCGCAGCCGCACCGCGCCGGCCGAGACGGGCATGTTTTCGCGCGTGCCTTGCTGGATGTAGCGCTCGATCACGCTCGCGAACGAGCGGGCGTCGATGGGCTTCTGCAAGAAGCCGTCGCAGCCGACGGCGAGGCTCGTCTCGCGATCGCCCTCGGCCGTGATCGCGACGATGGGCACGCCCGCGAGTTGCGGCTCGCCGCGCAGGCGCAGGGTCACCTCGAACCCATCGAGCCCAGGGATGTTGAGGTCGACCAGGATGAGGTCGGGCGCCATGCCGCTGACCGCCAGCCGGACGCCCTCGAGCCCGTCGGCAGCGTCGATCACCTCGTGGCCTGCCTTCTGAAGAAGCTTGCGCACGAGCAGGCGGTTCGCGGGATCGTCCTCGATGTGCAGGATTCGGGGCATTCTCGGGGTCATCGTACCCCGAGCCGGGCGACCTTTCGCAGCAAACGCGCAGGTTGACGGCCGGCCGGACGTCGGCAATACGTGCCGGCCATGCGCCTGCGTCTCCTCCCGAACATCGTGCTCCTCTTCGTAGCCACCGGCTGCTGCAACGCGGGCTCGGATTCGAGCCAGAACGCAGCGTCGACCGAAAGCGCCGCGGCCCCCCTGTCCTCGGCCGCCGCCCCGAGCGCGCCGTCCGCCGCCGAAACGCCCGCGGCCGCGCCCACGCCTGCGCCCACGGCGGAGCGCCAGATCGCCGGCGCCGCGCACATCCTCGTCGCCTGGAAGGGCGCCGAGCGCGCGCCGAAGACGGTGACGCGCTCCAAGGACGAGGCGAAGAAGCGCGCGCAGGAAGTGCACAAGCTCGTGAAGGACGGCAAGCAGACCTTCGAGGAGCTCGTCGCGAAGTACACCGACGACGAGATCTCGAAGGCCGCGAACGGCGCCATCGGCAACTTCGAACGCAACGCGATGCCGCCGGCCTTCGCAGACGCGACCTTCGCCATGGAGGTCGGCACGATCTCGGACGTCGTCGAGACGCCCCAGGGCTTCCACATCATCAAGCGGACCAGGTGACCATGTCTGAAGGGGAGGCGACGCAGGACCCGAGCGCCGAGGACGTCGCGAAAGGTGACGAGGCCGAGGAGGCGAAAGCCCCGGCCGAGGAAGCCAAAGGCGCGACCACGAAGGCGAAGTCCAAGGCGAAGGTGAAGGCGAAGGACGACGCCAAGGCGTGGAACCCCGTGGGCGCGCTGCCGGCGAAGCAGGCGTACGCGCTCGCGACGTTGAGCGGCGTGCTCTACTTCCTCGGCTTCCCGGGCATCGACATCTGGCCGATCTCTCTGGTCGCGCTCGTGCCGCTGATCGTGGCGATGCGCGGACAACCCGTGCGACGCGCCGCGGGGCTCGGGTGGATGGCCGGCTTCACGATGACGATGACCGGCTTCTACTGGCTGCTGGAGATGCTGAAGGTCTTCAGTGGCTTCCCGGTGCCGCTGTGCATGGTCTTCATGGCGATCCTGTGCGCCTACCAGGGCGGGCGCATCGCGCTCGCCGGCTGGCTCTACGGACGCGCCGAGGCGCGCGGCTGGCCCGCGCCGCTCGTCTTCGCGCTCGCCTTCGCCGCGAGCGAGCTCGTCTTCCCGCTGCTCTTCCCCTGGTACTTCGGCGCCTCGGTGCACAACGCACCCGTGCTGATGCAAATCGCCGATCTCGGCGGCCCGATCCTCGTCGGCCTCGTGCTCGTCTGCGCGAACCTCGGCCTCGCCGAGATCATCCTCGCCTGGCGCAGGAAGGAGAAAGCAGACAACCGCGTCGTCGCGATCGGCATCGCTATCCCGCTGCTCGCAGCCGGTTACGGATTCCTACGGGTCCGTACGATCGGCCAGACGATGGCCGAAGCGAAGAAGGTGCGAATCGGCATCGTGCAGGGGAACCTGGGCCTCTTCGATCGGAAGAACGCCTACCAGGTCTACGTGAACCGCACGAAGGAGCTCGCGAAGTCGAAGGAGGTCGACCTCGTCGTGTGGAGCGAGGGCGCCGTCCCCGCCCCGCGCGCCGTGACCGAGGCGAGCTACAAGGACGAGATCCAGAAGAGCCTCACGAAGCAGCTCGGCGTGCCGACGATCGTGGGCTCGGTGCTGCGCACGCCGCCGAACACGCCAGGCGGCCGGATGACGTACTTCAACACGGCGCTCATGGCCGGCGACGAGGGCAAGATCCTCGGCCGCTACGACAAGCAGTACCTGCTCGCATTCGGCGAGTACCTGCCGTTCGGCGACATCTTCCCGGTGCTCTACAAGTGGTCGCCGAACTCGGGCCACTTCACGCCGGGAACGTCGCTCGACGCGCTGCCCTGGGGCGAACACAAGATCGGCGCGCTCATCTGCTACGAGGACATCCTGCCCTCGTTCGTGCAAAAGCTCGTGAAACACGGCGATCCCGATCTGCTCGTGAACCTCACGAACGACGCATGGTTCGGCGACTCGACCGAGCCGTGGATCCACCTCGCGCTTGCAAAGCTGCGCGCCGTCGAGCATCGGCGCTTCCTCGTGCGCGCGACGAACAGCGGCGTGAGCGCGATCGTCGATGCAACGGGCCGCGTGGTCGCACACGGCGGCACGTTCCGCGAGGAGACGATCCTCGGCGAAGGCCGCTTCATGCGGGCATGGACGCTCTACGGCGCCATCGGCGACGTGCCGTGGTACCTCGTGACCGCGGCGATCGTGGCGATGGGGATCTGGAGCCGGCCGAAGCGCTCGGCAACAGCGAAGGCAGCGTAGCGCCGGGGCGCTGCCCCGGGCCCCGCGGGGGCTGTCCGCCCCTCGACCCGGACCAGGGCAAGCCCTGGACCTTTGGTGGAAGAACTGCGCTCCGCGCAGTTCTTCCAACGGCCGGTGGCAAGACCATCAACGTGCGTTTCAAGCTGACGACGGGCACGTTGCCCGTTGAAACGTCAGCGCTGCCGTCTTGATTGGCAGGGTCGTCGCCGTTCTCGACCTGACCCGTTCGATGAACTGCGCGTCGCGCAGTTCATCGACCCCGAGTCCAGCGCTTGCGCTGGTCCGGGTGCAGGGGCGGACAGCCCCTGCTGGGGCCTGGGGCAACGCCCCAGCGAAACGCCTTCCAGGCTAGCCTTTCTTACGCGGAGCCTTCGCAGGCGCAGGCTCGGGTGGCGGCGTGGCCTGGCGGCTCCCGTAGGGGAGCGTCGTTCGTAGGACGTCGCGCGGGATGTGCGGCTCCGGCACGTGGGGCCCCGACACCGCTACTTCCTTCTCGATTGCGTCGATCGTGTCCGAACCGAGCCTGCGCGCGGGCTCGACGGCGATGTCTGGCGACGTGTCCCGCCCGCGCCGCGGCTTCTTGCTCGACGCGGCGGGCGCCGCCTCGCCCGCCCGTCCGACCATCGCTGCTGCGCGGTTGATCATCGGCTCGATCGCGCGGAGGCCGATCCGGAGTGCGTTCGTTACCCGCCGCGCCTCCGTGCCGCCTCGCACGACGAGACAGAGCACGGCCCGGTTTGCTGCGACCCCGACGTGACAGTCGAGTGCCAGCGTGCCGGCGCGGGGCACGAGCTCGCCGTGTGCGAGCCGGACCAGGACGACCCGATCCGTGCCTGCCACGACGTCTGCGGCCGACGAGAGCGTCTTCCGCGCTCCCTCGGGGATCTCCCGCGGCCCACCTTTCGTGACGAGATCGCCACGACGGGAGAGCACGAACGCATAGAGCGCATCCGCGTCGACCCGGACACGCTCCACGACGTCATCGAGTTGAGACATTGCCCCCGAGTCTACCAGGGGCGGGCGCTTCCGCGTCGGACAACCTCAGTACGACTTCGCGAACACCACCCGCTGCCGGCTCGGCTTGCCGGAGACGATGCAGCGCCCTTCTTCCTGAAGGTCCTTCGCGTCGGCCACGCCGTCGATGCCCGTGTGCGGGATGCAGCGGATCGTGACCTTGAACTTGTCCTTCAAATGCGCCTCGACTTCGGGCTCGCCCGACCAGTGCGCGAGCGCGAAGCCGCCGTGGATCTCGGGCTTGTCCTCGTTCTTCGCCGTGAAGAACTTTTCGAAGTCCTTCATGTCGTCGATGCGCTTCGTGTTCGCGGCGCGGTGCTGCTTGGCCTTCGCGAGCAGGCCGCTCTGGATGTCGGCCAGGATCTCGGGGATCTTCGCCACGAGCTCGGCGCGCCCGAGCGTCGCCTTGTCCTTCGGCCCGCGATCGCGGCGCGCCACCATCACCACGTTCCCGTCGACGTCGCGCGGACCGATCTCGATGCGGATCGGCGCGCCCTTCTTGATCCACTCCCACTGCTTGTCGCCGCCGCGGATGTCGCGCTTGTCGACCTCGACCTCGATCGGCCGGCCCCCATAACTCGTGCTCCTGAGCTCCGCCGCGACCGCGTCGACGTACTCCATCACCTTCGCCTTCGTGTCGTCGCCACGCAGCACGGGCAGGATCACCACGTGCGCAGGCGCGAGCCGCGGCGGCAGGATGAGCCCGTCGTCATCCGCGTGCGTCATCACGAGACCGCCGACGAGCCGCGTCGACACGCCCCACGACGTCGTCCACGCGTACTCCTCGGTCTCCTTCGCCGTCTGGAACTTGATGCCGCTCGCCTTCGCGAAGTTCTGCCCGAGGAAGTGCGACGTCCCGGCCTGCAGCGCCTTGCGGTCCTGCATCATCGCCTCGATCGCGTACGTGTCGACCGCGCCGGGGAACCGCTCGCTCGCCGTCTTCGGCCCCTTGATCACGGGCATCGCCATGAACTCTTCGGCGAACGTCGCGTACACGTCGAGCATCTGCTTCGTCTCGGCGCGCGCCTCCTCCTCGGTCGCGTGCGCAGTGTGCCCCTCTTGCCAGAGGAACTCCGCCGTCCGCAGGAAGAGCCGCGTCCGGAGCTCCCAGCGCACCACGTTCGCCCACTGGTTGATGAGCAGCGGCAGATCCCGGTAGCTCTGCACCCAGCTCGCGAACGCCGCGCCGATGATCGTCTCCGACGTCGGCCGCACGATCAGCGGCTCTTCGAGCTTCGCCTCGGGATCCGGCACGAGCCCGCCCTCGGGCCCGGCGACGAGGCGGTGGTGCGTCACGATCGCGCACTCCTTCGCGAACCCCTCGACGTGCTCGGCTTCCTTCTCGAGGAAGGACTTCGGGATGAAGAGCGGGAAGTACGCGTTCTTGTGGCCCGTGGCCTTGAACATCCGGTCGAGCTCGCGCTGGATGTTCTCCCAGAGCGCGTAGCCCCACGGCTTGATCACCATGCAGCCGCGCACGGGCGAGCTCTCGGCGAGATCGGCGGCGCGCACGACCTGCTGGTACCACTCGGCGTAGTCCTCGGCGCGGGTCGGGCTGATGGCAGTCTTCGGGGCGTCGTTCTTGGCCACGGTCTTTCCTCCGCGGCCGCCTCTATCACTTTTCCGGCGAGAGGGCGAACAAGCGAACGCGGGCCGCCCCAAACCCCTCCGCGAAAAACGGGAACCGTGATAACCGTGGCGCGCCTTGGCCCACGACAAGCCCGAAGCGAGCGCGCCCGGCGCGCACGGTAGAGATGGCCATCTCCAGCGCGGACCCCTCATCGCCATCGGCGGTGCAGAGGACAAAGTCGGCGCGCGGAACGTCCTGCGTGAAGTCGTCCGTCACGCGGGCGGCCCGAAGCAGGCCCGGATCGCCGTCTTCCCCACGGCCTCCAGCATCCCCGCCGAGATGGCGGGGACCTACGAGGCGATCTTTCGCGAGCTCGGCGCCGACGTGCACGTCGTCCGGATCGAGACGCGCGCCGACGGCGAGGATCCGCGCACGCTCGCGCTCATCCAGGAGATGACCGGCGTCTTCTTCACGGGCGGCGATCAAGGCCGCATCGTGACGATGCTCGGCGGCACCGAGCTCGCGCGCACCATCCGACGCGCGCACCGGGGCGGCTGCGTCGTCGCCGGCACCTCCGCGGGCGCGAGCGTCCTCTGCGACCACATGATCGCGCAGGGCAAGAAGGGGTACGCCCCGCGCCGTGAGCTCGTCATGCTCGCGCCGGGCCTCGGCCTCACGCGCAAGCTCGTCATCGACCAGCACTTCGCGCAGCGCCATCGCATCGGCCGGCTCTTCTCCGCGGTCGCGATGAACCCCTTCTTGATCGGCGTCGGCATCGACGAGGACACGGCGATCGTCCTGCGCTCCGACAAGAAGATGGACGTCATCGGCCGCGGCACGGTCACCGTCATCGACGGCTCGAAGATCCAGCACACCGACATCCACGAGGTCCCGCGAAACTCGTCCGCGGCGCTGCTCGGTTTGTCCGTCCACGTCCTCACGCAGGGCTGCGGCTACGACATCGACGGCCGCCTGCCCTCGTGGCCATCTCGCAGCAAAGAGGCACCGTGAAACTGCTCGAAACGCGCGTCTACCGCGGCCCCAACCTCTACGGCTACCGCCCCGTCATTCGCCTGACCCTCGACCTCGAGGAGCTCGAGCAATACCCGAGCAACAAGATCCCCGGCTTCGTGGATCGGCTGCTCGCCGACGTGCCGACGCTGCACGAGCACGGCTGCTCTTACGGCGAGCCCGGCGGCTTCATCCGCAGGCTCCACGACGGCACGTGGTTCGGCCACATCACCGAGCACATCGCGCTCGAGCTCCAGTGCCTCGCGGGCACGCCCGTCACGTACGGCAAGACGCGCACGGCGCACCGCGAGGGCGTCTACCACGTCGTCTACAGCTTCGAGGAGGAGTCGGTCGGTCGTAAGGCGGGCGAGCTCGCGCTGCGTTACTTGCAGGGCCTCCTGCCCGCTCACTTCCCCGATCACCTCCCGCCCGTCCCCGACCTCAACGCCGAGATCGAGGACCTCGCGCGGCTCGCGGAGCGCATGGCGCTCGGCCCCTCGACGCGAAGCCTCGTCGACGAAGCGAAGCGCCGCGGCATCCCGACGATGCGCCTCAACAAGCACAGCCTCGTGCAGTTCGGCTGGGGCACGCACCAGAAGCGCATCCAGGCCACGGTCACGAGCGAGACGCGGCACATCGCCGTGGAGATCGCGCAGGACAAGGAGCTCACGAACTCGCTGCTCGAACGCGCGGGCCTGCCCGTGCCGCACCAGGACCGCGTCTACTCCGCCGACGAGGCCGCCCTTGCCGCCGAGCGCATCGGCTACCCCGTCGTCGTCAAGCCCATGGACCTCTCGCACGGACGCGGCGTCGCGTTGAACCTCACGACGCCCGAGGCCGTGCGCGACGCCTACAACAAGGCCTACGACCTCTCGAGCTACGTCCTCGTCGAGACCTACCAGCCCGGCAAGGATCATCGCGTGCTCGTGGTGAACGGCGAGGTCGTCGCCGTCTCCGAGCGCGTGCCCGGCCATGTCGTCGGCGACGGCAAGAGCACGATCAAGGAGCTCGTCGACGTCGTGAACAGCGACCCGCGCCGCGGCGTCGGCCACGAAAAAGTCCTCACGCGGATCGAGATCGACGATCAGGCAAACCGCCTCATGGGCCAGGCCGGCGTCACGCTGGAGACCGTGCTCCCCGAGGGCCAGGTCTTCGCGCTGCGCTCGACGGGCAACCTCTCCACGGGCGGCACCGCGATCGATCGCACCGACGTGATCCATCCGGACAACATCGACGTCAGCGTGCGCGCGGCGAAGGTCGTCGGCCTCGACGTCGCGGGCATCGATCTCATCTGCCCCGACATCTCGAAGAGCGTGCGCGAGCACGGCGGCGTCATCGTCGAGGTCAACGCGGCGCCCGGCTTCCGCATGCACGTCTCGCCGACCGTGGGCACGCCGCGCAATGTCGCCGCGCCCGTGCTCGACATGCTCTTTCCGAACGGCGCGCCGGCGCGCATCCCGCTCGCGGCGATCACCGGCACGAACGGCAAGACCACGACGAGCCGCATGGTCGCGCACATCCTCAAGATGAGCGGCAAGCGCACGGGCCTCACCACGACGGACGGCATCTACATCGACGGCGAGCGCATCCTGAAGGGCGACATGACGGGCCCGTGGAGCGCGCGCGTCGTGCTCACGGATCCGACCGTGGAAGCCGCGGTGCTGGAGACCGCGCGTGGCGGCATTCTTCGCGAAGGTCTCGGCTGGGATCGGTGCGACGTCGGCGCGGTGCTCAACGTCTCGGCCGATCACCTCGGCCTCGCGGGCGTCGAGACGGTCGAGGATCTCGCGTTCGTGAAGCGGCTCGTGGTCGAGGTCGTGCGGGACGGCGGAACGAGCGTGCTCAACGCGGACGACGAGCTCGTGCGCGAGATGGCGGACAAGGCGGGCGGCCGCATCATGTGGTTCTCGCGCTCGCCTTCGAACGAGACCGTCCGCAAGCACGTGCGCGCGGGCGGCCGCGCGGTCGTGATCGAGCAGGGCGTCAACGGCGACATGATCACGATCTACGACGGCGATCGGCATGTCCCGGTCACGTGGACGCACCTCGTCCCTGCGACGTTCGAGGGCAAGGCGAAGTTCAACGTCGAGAACGCGCTCGCGGCCGCGGCGATCGCCTTCTCGATGGGCGTGTCGCTCGAGCACATCCGCCAGGGCCTGCGCACGTTCACGACCTCGTTCTTCCAGGCGCCCGGCCGCTGCAACGTCTTCGACGAGCACCCGTTCCGCGTGATCGTCGACTACGGCCACAACGCGGCGGCGATGGCGAAGATGGCCGAGCTCGTCCTCGGCCTCCGTCGCGAGCGCGCGATCGGCGTGCTCATGGCCGCGGGAGATCGGCGCGACGACGACATCCGGGCGGTCGGCCGCGAGGCGGCGCGCGCGTTCGACGTCGTCATCGCGAAGGAGGACGCGGCGCGCAGGGGTCGCAAGCCTGGCGAGATCGCGTCGCTGCTCGCGGAGGGCGCGCGCGAGGCGGGCAAGAGCGAGGAGCACATCCTGAAGAAGCTCGACGAGAAGGAGGCCGTGGACACGGCGCTCTCGATGGCGCGGCCCGGCGATCTCGTGGTGGTGTTCGCGGACGACGTCACGGCCTGCTGGAAGCAGGTCATTTACTGGGGGAAGGAGCGCACCTCGCACCTGCCTTCCTTGCCGGACGAGGCCTGAACGTGAAATACGCCATTCTGACGCACGGGGGCGCGGCCTCGCCGCATGCATTCTCGGACGGCTGCGTGAAGGCCGCGGAGTCGGCGCGCTCGGTGCTCGAGCGCGGCGGCGACGCGCTCGAAGCGGCGCTCGCGGCGACGGTCATTCTGGAGGACGATCCGCGCTTCAATGCGGGGACGGGCTCGAACCTGCGTTTCGATGGAAGAACCATTGAAATGGACGCATCCGTGATGACGAGCGACGCGAGGTTTGGCGCGGTCGCCTGCATTCAGCGGGTGAAGAATCCGATCCTCGTCGCGGCGAAGGTCATGGAAACGCCGCATTTGCTGCTCGTGGGGGACGGCGCCACGCAGTTCGCCCGTGCGCACAGGTTCCCGGAGTACGATCCGCTCACGGAAAAGGCGCAGGCCAAGCATGCGCGGGCGATGGCGGAGCTCCGGGGCCAGGGCGACGGCGATTATGCGGCGGACGCGGCGCCGTGGCTCACGATCGACTGGAAATCGCTGTGGAACTTCGGCGGAGAGGCGCCCTTCCAGGACACGGTGGGCGCCGTCGTGCGAGACAGCCAGGGCAGATTCGCGGCGACCGCGTCGACGGGCGGGACGGTGTACATGCTGAAGGGCCGCGTGGGCGACTCGCCGCTCATGGGCTGCGGCGTGTACGCGGGCCCGGCGGGCGCGGTGGCCGCGACGGGCGTGGGCGAGGAGATCGTGCGGCGATTCCTCTCGAAGACGGTCTACGACTGGCTCGAAGAAGGCATCCCCGCCGCGCGCGCGGCCCAGCGGGGCATTGCGAAGTTCCCCGAGATCGTCGACGTGGGCCTGCTCGTGGCCTCGCGCGACGGGCAGGCGATTGCTTCCAATCGAAACATGGCGAGCGCGCTGCTCGTTGGATAGACCATGCGCAACCAGCCTCCGTTCTCCTGTCCGCAATGCGGTGACACGGGCCTGGGCGGAGACAAGTGCCTCCGCTGCAAGCTCGAGCTCGTGGACAAGGCCGGCGTCCCGGCCCTCTCTCCGCCCGCGGTGTTCCTGGGCCACCCGACGTTCGCGGGATTCATGGATCCGTGGGCCCGGTGGGCCGCGATCATTGCATTCATCCTGACGTTCTTCACGTCGCACGAGTACGGGGCCGGCACCGTCGAATTGGTCGTGCTCTTGATCGGCGTGCAGGTCGTGCTCTGGGGTGCGATTTACGCGGCCTATCGATCCTTCATCGGCGCGCGCATCAAGAGCCTTCGCGCGCGCCTGCGCGCCCTGCAAGCGCGCATTGCTTCTGCGCCCGCGGCGGCCCCGATCGGGTCGGCGAGCGGGGTCTGTCGAGTGCGCGGCCGGGTGCGCGTGATCACGCCGGTCAAGGGTCCGCTCGGCCAACCGGTGGCGGCATTCCTGGAGCGCCGCAAGCGGCAGACGGTGGGCATGGTCTCGACGGGGCGGACGCCGGTCGAAGCGGTGACGGCCGTGACCGTGGAGGAAATGAGCGCGGCGGGCGTGTTCCTGGTGGAGGACGAGTCCGGCACGGCACTCGTGGACGACGACGCATTCGTGGTCGCGCAGCTCGGCGGGACGGCGAAGGACTGGAACGAACCACTATCCATCGTGGTGAACGACGGCGACGAGATCGAGGTCTTCGGGCCAGCCGAGCGGAAGTCGGCGGCGGAGCTGTCGGTGCCTGCGAGGCAGGGCGGGGGCGGATATCGCGACGCAGGGAACGTGCTCGTGTTCGACGGGAAGCCGACGGAGCGGGTGATGATCCTGGCGAAGAGCGCGGCCGTGTTCTTGAATGGGTGAACGTCCGTAGAAGACCGGGGGGCCCGACCCCCGACGAGTCCACCGCCACCCATCCGACCTGACGGACGCCCCGCCGCCCCTCACTGGCCCCCCGTCCGCGCTGACGGGTGCCTCCCCGACCCACGCGAGCACCACCGTCAGCTTTACCAGTCGATACCCTGCTCTCCGTCGCAACGCTCGCAAACGCCGGATACAGTCTGCTTTCATGGGGTCCACGGACGACGACGCCAGCGGTCGGCGGAGCATCGGGCCGCATCTCGCGTGGGTCGAGCCGCCGGACGTGCTGCACACGCGCATCGATGGGGACATCACACGCGAGCACGTAAAAGAGCTCCTCGACGCGCTCGCCACCTTCCCGCGGGCACGGGGCATCTACATCCTGCGTGATGCGCGGGGGAGCGGGATGCCCACGCGTGAAGCCCGCGAGGCCCTCGTCAAAGGCCTACCCCTCGACCGAATCGCCGCCGTCATCAGCTACGGCGCCTCCTTCCAGGCCCGCACCCTCCTGACGATGCTCGACCACGCCATGCGCGTGCTCCGTCCCCGCGCAGCCCGCTTCGTCTTCGTCGAATCCGAAGCCGAAGCACGCGCCTTCATCGCAGCGGATCGCGCCCGCCGCGCGTGAATCGGAGATTTCAGCAGGCAGCCGTCGCGCCGGGGCGCCGCCCCGGGCCCCGCGGGGGCTGTCCGCCCCTCGACCCGGACCAGCGCAAGCGCTGGACCTTTGGTGGAAGAACTGCGCGATGCGCAGTTCTTCCAACGGCCGGTGGCAAGACCAGGAAGGACGTTGCCCGTTGAAGTGTCAGCGTGGCGGTCTTGGTTGGCAGGGGCATTGCCGGTCTTGACCGGGCCTGTTCGATGAACTGCGCATTGCGCAGTTCATCGTCACGAGTCCGGTAGTGGCCGGTTTTGAGCGATTGTGGCCGGGTTCGATCGCATGACGATCGCGGCGCCGTAGGATGCGGCTTGCCTGAAGAAGGCGAGGCCCCGAAGGGTTTGCCGACCCCCGGAGCCTCTCGACCGCAACCTCTCGAACGGAGGTCACGATCGTGACGCTCACCCTTATTCGTCCCTCGCACGAGGGGCAAGAACGCATCCGTCTACCCAAGCGAACCCGTAAAGCCCACTTCCCGCCCGCCGAGCAGAGCCGCATCCGCGCGGCGCTCCGGAACCTGCGCCGAGCGTTCGGTTCCTGGTCCTGCCTCGGGGCCGTCACCGGATACGCCTCGGAGACCCTCGTCGGCGCCGCGTGCCAACCGAACCGGGCGACGCCGACGCTCGTGTACCGCGTCGCTCGCGCAGTCGGCCTCACGGTCGACGAGCTGCTCCGGCCCGGTCTCCGCGACGCCGACGCCTGCCCGACGTGCGGGCGGAAGGGGGCGGCGTGATGACCGGATCGAAGTACCGCGTCCGCCCGCTCCGCGGCTCAGACCTCATCGAGATCCAGCGGGCGAACCTCCGCGCCTTGCTCCGCCACCTCTTCCGGGAGCACGGGACCTGGATCGCCGTGGCGCACGCCGTGAGCCACCGGCGCTCGGTCGTGCTCGCGTTCCTGGACGGCACCGAGCCGGGCAACATGGCGCTCGCGCGGAGCATCGCGCGCGCCGTTGGGCTCTCGCTCGACGATGCCCTCGCCGGGAAGGCCCCGCCGAAGAAGGCGCCGTCCCTCGTGCTGGTCGCGTCGCCGCGCCGGAAAGGCGGTGCGTCATGAGCGAGCACGACCAGGACCGCGAGCCGCCGAGCATCCCCGCGGTGCTCACAGACGAGCAGGCCGCCCGCGTCCGCGCGAGGCTCGATCGATTCGCCAAGGGGACCAGCGTTCGCGGCTGCGCGAAAGCGCTGGGTTACGCGCGAAAGTACGTGCGTGCGGTGCGCGACGGGGCGATCCGCCCGTCGGTCCACTTCGCTTCCCGCGTCGCGCACGTTGCCGGGATGGATCTGGCCACCCTGCTCGGGATCTCCGGAGGTGCGCTGTGATCCGGTATCGCCACGATCCCGATCGTCCTGGCGAGCCGATCGTCGAGGCCACGCCGCGCGACCTCGACGCCTACCGCGGGTTCGCTCGCTCTTACCTCCACGCGAAATGGCCAGTGCTCGGCGAGGCCGACGTCGACGAGGTGATGCAAGACTCGCTGTTCGTGCTCTGGCGCATGGTGGACGAGGGGCGTGTCCGCGGCACGTACACCGATCCGCCCGACGTTGTGATCCGCTCGCTGCTCGTCACCATCGCGTGGCGCGTGGCCGGCAACCACGCCGCCGGGCTGCGCCGGAGGGACGCCCGTCACGACCCGATCGACGAAGAGCACGATCTTCCCGATCCCTCCGCGCGTCCGGAGGACATCGCGGAAGCCCGGCGCATCCTGCGCACCCTTGTTCGATCGAAGGCTCGGCCGATGCGGGTCCTT
Source organism: Polyangium sp. y55x31 (assembly GCF_029946505.1). Classification (GTDB taxonomy): domain Bacteria; phylum Myxococcota_A; class Polyangia; order Polyangiales; family Polyangiaceae; genus Polyangium. The sequence continues at coordinate 159,589 of NZ_JARZHG010000024.1, read as the reverse complement.
CTGCTCGTCGTGCAGGGGGAGAGCGCGGAGGACATCGCCGCGCAGCTCGGGATCGATCTGCACACGGTCTACAACGCGACCGCGACCGCCCGACGGCAGCTCGCCGCGAGATACGGGCGGCCCCGCTGGTCCCGAAAACGGACGCGCTGAAAAGGCAACGGGCGCCGCGAGCCGAAGCTCGCGGCGCCCGTTGCTCCCCTCTACCAGTCCCTACCGCCGTCCTCGCGCTGTCGGCGCCGTGCGCACCTTCGTGGGGGCACGCGGCGGGCGGGTTGCCTTCGGCGGGAACAGCACCTCCACCGGGAACAGAGCGAGTTGCTCCGGTGGCGGGGGATGGTACCGGCGACGCCTCTGGCCGATCGGGATCGGGAAGGGTCGCCCGTGCCTCGGATATACGGTCTGCCCCGTGCGGGGGTGGCGGTAAGACCAGCGAAACGCGAAGCCCGACGAACGGGCCTTATCTTTGCCTGCCAACGGATCTTCTCCTCGGCGAGCGAGGCGAAGAACACACCAACCCCCTTGACGAAGCACCACGTCGTGCTATTCGCCACATATCCGGCAACCCAAACGGATAAGGGCGAGTCGCGGAGGCGGTAACGTCTTCGTTACTCGCCCTACGCTTTTTAGGCGTAGCTAAAGGTTCGTCTTGACGTTTTGATTCGTGTACGTATATCTAGGTCAACTTGCCCAGGGCACGATGCCCCATCGTGCTCGCCGCGTCCTTTTGCTTGGGCGTGGTGACCGCGCCTGTCCGGACCAGTCCGAGACGAACGCGTACAGCTCCATAGCGCACGCTCGCCCGCTCGTCACATAAATCCTGTATGCCGGCTTCGTTCGAAGCGTGACACACTAACCTGTCACGCTGGCTAGTCGAACAAGTCCATTTGCCGCGGCTTCGGGCGCCAATCGAATTCCAACTGCGTTCCACGTGGCGGTAGCTCCTCGCGCGGAGGCTCCCCCGTCGCGACCCTCGCTGGGGGCGCGGCGGGCGGTGTAGGTGCCCGCGGTGCGTCGCTCGGCTTGGCCTTCCCACCGTCGACCACGCGGAGGAACCCGCGCCCGTTCGGAAGCTCGCGCGCCGTCGTCTCTGGCACGCGCGGCGCGAGTAGTTGCTTCTCCGGAGGCGCGCACGGCGCCGCCGCGAGCAGAGCGTCCAGCAGCTCGGGGAGATCCCACACGTGATCCGTGATCCCCGCGGCCATTGCAGGCGTGACGCGCAGCGACGAGACCACGTGGCAGAAGTTGTAGTGGACGTAGGCCAACGCGATCGCCGCGCGATGGTTCGCAAGCTTCTTTGAGAACGCGAGGCAGAGCCGACGCATGCGGCCGATGAAGTGCCGCATCGTGCAGTTCTGTCGCTCGATGTACGCCGTGCTCGCGCGATCGAGGTTCGGTGCGCCGAAGACGGGCTTCTTCGTAATGAAGGGATCACGGGGCGGCTCGTACCGATGATCCGCCGGCCCCTCGCGGCGCCCACGCTTCGTGTAGTTCTTGACCGTCTGCGCGTAGTCGACGCCGGGCCCGAAGCTCGCGCCCACGGCGGCGATGTACGGGGCGAAGCCGTCCGAGGTCATCGCCGGCATCACCACGAGCCGGGCGCGCACGTCGGCCATGAAGGTGCGAGCGCTGTCCTCGTCGCGGCGCCCGACGTGCCACGAGATCGCGAGGCGGCTCGACGTGTCGAGCGCGACGAACGTGTACGCCTCGCCGACGCCGGGCGCGTCCTCCGCGGTCACGCGCGCCTGCTTCTTCCCGACGAACGACCAGATTTCGTCTACCTGCACGAGCGAGCACGAGAGGTCACGCACGAGGCGGTTGTGCAGGTTCGTCGCGCCCTGTCCGAAGGCGAGCGCGAGGCGACCGACCGTCTCTCGGTTGATCCCCGTCATCCGCTCGACCGCGCGCTCGCTGTTGCCGTCGACGAGCGCCGCGAGCACGCGCAAGCGCTTCTCGTCCGGGAGCACGTTCGCCATGGTGCCCTCGTCCCCGCCGCTCGCGTGGGACCGCGCCCGCGCACCCTCGCGCGTTGCTGCGGTCTACCTGTCCAAGCGGCTCAACTTATGAGCACATACTATCACGAACGGCCCTTGTTTTGAGGCCTTTCCGCGACGAACTAGGACATTACGTGTCCTACCGATCGCGAGGATCGGACAGCGCGATCGGGTGTCTCGGGGTGGGGCGTGGGGATGAGGTTCAAAACCGGCCAGTTGGGGACGCCTGGCCGGATCCGGCCACTACCACGAGTCCAGCGCTTGCGCTGGTCCGGGTGCAGGGGCGGACAGCCCCTGCTCGGGTCCGGGGTGAAACCCCGGCGCCACGCTCCCGAGCAACACCCCCGCCGCAGGCCGCACCACCTCCGTCATGGCCCGCGCCGTCGCCTCGGCAAGCGCCGCCCCTGCGAGGCGCCCGTGCGCTGCGAGCCGCGGATCCGCGGCGCTGCCTGCGTCCACCACGGCGCCCTGCCCGAGCCCCGCGAAGACCTCCTCCACCGCTGCCCGCACGCGCTCGCCGCCCACGCGGATTGCCCACGCCACGGTGCGCCAGGCCAGCTCCGCGTGTTGCGCCTCGTCGGCTGCGATCCCGGCGAGCACCTCGGCGACCGCGGGATCCTCGGCCCTCGCGCATTGCTCTGCCGCGATCACGGCTGCGATCGTCTCGCCGATGCATCCTTCTTTTGCGGTGCGCGCTGCGATCGACGCGAGGTCTGCCACGACCTCCGCTGCTCCGCCGAAGGGGAATGCCCCTGGCGCGACGGGCTCGCCTGCGTAAGCGCTCGCCAGGGCAAAGCAGAGACGCGCGTGCCGCACTTCATCGAGCGCCGCCCGGTGCGCCTCTTCCACGAGCTCGGCCGGCGCGCCCACGGCGAGAAGCTCCATTGCGAAACGCCCGAAGGATGCCACGGACGCGTGCTCGAAGAGCGCGTCGCGCGTCCATTCTGCTGCGAGTGCCGCGCGGAGGTCGGGCTCGATTCCCGCCACATCGGGGCCGCTCGAGGTCTCGGCGCCCCAGCCGCCATCCCCGCGGCTGCGGATCGCGGGCGCCGTGCGGGCCACTTCGTCGACGAGGTACGGCCGCCCCTCGCAATAGGGAATGAACTCGGTGGCATAGCAACATTCACCGTTCTTCAGCGTCCCGTCGCTTTTGACCGTGTGAGATGCGAAGAACTGGTCATTGAGCCGCGTCGTCGCTTCCTCTCGCGAGGGGCACACGAGCGGATCGACGCTCCCGCCGCCGGCGCCGCCGGCGCCTGCGTCTTCCGGCGGCCAGGTGAAGCATCGCTCGCCGGCGATGGGCTCGTCATTGTCGGGACAACTCGTGCCGACGAAGCATCCGCCCACGGCCGGGAGCGCGAGCAGGGCGAAAAGACGATGGGCGAGCGAGCGGCGGAATACGTGCGCAGGATTCATCGAGGCCTCCGTGGGGGGTTTCCCGGTGGTGCCGGGGCCGAATGCACGGCGCGTGCCCTCCGCACGGAGGCCCGAATTCGAGGCGCCGCCGCTCGCGGCCCCCTGACAATCACGTCACGGAAAGGCTCACAGCAGCCCGTCCGCGGTCTTCCGTGCCAAACGCAGGTTCTTCTCCCACGCCGCGTCGATATCGTGCTGCCCGATCCTTCCATGGGCGCGCCAGGCCGAAGGCTCCGCCTCCGGCACCTCCTCCCGCGCCGGCCCCTCCGGCGACGCCGCCACGGCCTCGCCCAGCGCCTCCCGCACCGGTCTCCCGCCCTCCGACAGGCACCACGCCACGATCCGCCACCCGAGCTCCGCGTGCCGCGCCTCGTCCTCCGCAATCGCCCCGAGCGCCGCGCCGATGCCCGGCTCTTTCGCTCCCCTCGCCTGCCTTCGCGCCCGCTCCGCCGCGGCGCCCTCGCCGAGGCAGCCGTCTTCCCAGGACTCGACGCACAAGCGCGCGAGCTCCCGCCCTCGATCGAGCCCCGACGGCCGCGGCGACGGCAAACGCTCGGGCACGAGCGTCATCGACGCGAAATCCCCTGCAATCGATGCGCATGACTCCGTGTGCCGCACCTCGTCGGCCGCCGCGGCGAGCGCCCGATCGACGAGGTCCCGCGGCGCGCCCACCGCCGCGAGATCCCGCGCCAGGGCGAGAAATGCCGGAATCGACGCGCATTCCCCGCGCGCGTCGTCCTGAAAGGCCCGCGCGAGCGCGCCCCGCGTGGTCTCGTCGATCCTCGCCCGGCGCGCGCTCCCGCGACGCGGTTTTCCGGCGACGCCTGGCAAGACGTATCGGCCGTTCACGCGCAAAGGCCGCCCGATGACGCACACGCCCGGTTCCCCGTACATGGGCGGAAAATGGGCGCCCAAGGCGACCGTGAATTCCGGCTTCCTCTCGTCGCCTGGCATGGGAATCGTGCCGCGGAAGGCCAGGTCGACGATCTCGGCGCCGATGGCTCCGAGGCCCACGTGGATCCCGTGGCCGCCCGGGTGCTCTCCCGCGAGCGCCGTGCGATAGGTCCAGCCGACCTCGGCATTCGCGCCGATCGGAGTCCGCCGGAGATCCACGCCGCCATGAAGGCCCGCCGCGAACCGGCCCGCGGCCGAGAAGTTCAGCCAGGACGCCTGCGCGAATGCGCCGATGCCGGCGCGGGGGCCGGCGAAGCAGCTGGTATCTCCGAGGAAGACGAGCGAATACCGGGCGTCGAGGCCGAGACCGAAGTTGATCTTGTCGCCGAAGCTCAGCGAGAGCATGAGCCCGGGCGAGAACCAGTGGATGTCATCGTCGGCGCGCGCCTCGCCGGGGGCCATGAGGACGGCGGCCGCGCCGAGCGCGCAAAGCGTGGGACCAAGACGAGAAGGCAAGGATACCATGAAGACCTCCGAGGCCCCATGGTAACCGAGATGGCCCACCTTGCCCAATCGGCGGCGTGCCGTGCACCTTGACACCGCCTTACGCGCAGGATTCCATCACGAGACCCGACGCCGGTTGGAATGCCCCTGCGTCGGGAAAACCCTTGCCTTGGATTGGAATCGACATGCATCGACGAACCCCGCTCACGGGAAAGATCCCTCGTTCGCTTCGTTCCCTCGCCTTCGTGCTCACCCTTGCCGCGCCCGTGGGGTGTGGCGGCGGGTATGCCGCCGGGGGCGATTTCCTCGGGGCCACGCCCGGCGGCGCCCAGGACATCGGGCTCGCGCGCAGCATCATCGAATCCGGCGGCGTCCCCACGCTCGACGATTTCACCCCGGAGGGCCTCTATTCCGAGCACGACCTCGCCCTCGCGGCCCCCGCGCCTTGCGCAAAACCCCTCTGCATCGATACGGCGGCGGGGCTCGACGTCGGCCTCGACGACGACGCGCGCGACATCTTCGTCCAGCTCGGCATGCAATCGAACATCCGCGAGGACGAATTCGTCCGCAAGCCCTTGAACCTCGGCATCGTCATCGACACGAGCGGCTCGATGGAGGGAAACCTCTCGCACGTGCAAGATGCGCTGCACGCGCTCGTCGACCACCTCCGTCCCGACGATCGCGTGGCCATCGTGGAGTTTGCCTCGGACGCGAACACGATCCTGGAATCGACGCCCGTCTCCGACAAGGAATCCTTGCACGAGGCGATCGACGAGATCGAGACCGGCGGCTCGACGTCGATGGAAGAGGGCATGAAACTCGGCTATGCCGTGATCGACGAGCACGTGCGCAGCGACACACTTTCGCGGCTGATGGTGTTCACCGACGCGATGCCGAACGTCGGCGCGACCGACGCCTCGAGCTTCCAGGCCATGGTCAACGCGGCCTCGGCCATCGACATCGGTTTCACGTTCTTCGGCTTCGGCTCGAACTTCGACGCCTCGTTCGTCGACCAGATCGCCCACCTGCGCGGCGGAAATTATCGATTCGTGGGCGCCGAGGACGTGAAGCCGATCTTCGAGGAGGAGCTCGATTTCCTGGTGACGCCCATTGCGTACGACCTCGAGGTGTCCATGGCGGCGGCCGAGGGGACGGAGGTCTCCGCCGTGTACGGCGTGCCGCAGATCGGCGAGCACGGCAGCGGCGAGCTTTTCAGCGTCAGCACGGTGTTCCTGAGCAAACGCAAAGGTGGGATCGTGCTCCGGCTGGATGGGGCGAACCTCGAGCCGCTCGTCTCCGGCGAGGCGATCGAGGCGGGCTCGGTGACGATCGCGTACCAGACGCCCGAGGGCGTCCTCGAAAAGGACACGCTCCCGGTGCGCCTGCCCTTCCAGACGCTGCCGGGGCCGACGGACGCGCTCCTCCCGACCCCGCACATCGCGCGGACGCTCGCCGTGACGAACGAATACCTCGTGCTGAAGCGTCTCTGCGGCGATTACTACGCCAGCAGCCTCGACGCCGAGGACGCGACCACGCGGCTCGAAGGGGCGATCGCGCGGCTCACGAGCGCGGACGCGGCCCTGCCGGACGAGAACCTGAAGCGGGAAATCGCCCTGCTCCAGAAGCTCGGGCAAAACCTCGGACTTGCCGTGGGGACGCCATGAAGACACGCATTTTGCGGGCTCTCTTCGGCGCGCTCGTGCTCGCGTGCGTGGCGATGGCCGGATGCTCCGACGAGGGCCAGAGGGATTGCCCGAGCGATTTCACCTGCGCGGACCTCGTGACGAACACGTGCGGCGAGAGCGGCGCCTGCGCGAGCTCGCAGAGCTGCGTGGCCGCGAAGAAGCTCGAACAGGGCGGCGATCGGGCGTCCTGCGAGGCCGCCTGGTGCTCGCTCGGCGAGTCGTACAAGGAATGCGAGTGATTCACGCCTTTCGCGGGCGGAACGTCGGGATCAGACATACCGCCGAGAACACGGCCAGCACGACGAAGACGTAAAACAGTTTGTCCCACCCGTAGCGCTCGCTCACGCCCCGCGTGACGTACTCCTGAAGGATCGCCCCGATCGAGCCGACGCCATTCACCACGCCCAATGCGGTGCCGGCCGCGTACTTCCCGCCCGCGTCCTGCGCCGCGGCGCCGCTGATCAGCGAATCCGGCCCGAAGAGCAGCGCGCCGACGAGCGCCATCACGACGAAATTGGTGACGGTGCCCGCGGCGCCGAGGCGCGCATACAGGAAAATCGCGCCGGCGAGCAGCACGAGCCACACCGCGGAGAACAACGAGCGCGAGATGTGGCGATATCGATCGGACATCGCCCCCATGGCGATCGTGCCGAGCACGCCCCCGACCTCGAACGAGATCGACATGTACCCGGCGCCCGTCTTCGAATAATGCAGCGCCGTCGTCAGGTAAAACGGTAGCCAGAACAGGATGCTATAGCGGATGAGCTTCATCCCGAAGTACGAGGCGCCGTAAAACCAGACCGTCGGGCTCCGGAGCACGCGGCTCCGCTCCGCCCGCTGGGCCGCCGCGACCGCCTGCGCCTCCGCCTCCGCTTCCGCCCCCCGAGCCGCGCCCGCGACCGGGACCACCACCGCGCCCGGACCCGGCTTCAGGAACAGGAGCACGAGCACGCCGACGAGCGCGACGGCGATCGCCGGGCCCCAAAAGCTCGCGCGCCAGCCGTAGAGGCTCAGCATGAACGTGGCGAACCACGTCGCGACGATGCCGCCCACCTGATAACACGTCGCCCACACGCCCATCACGCGGCCACGATTCTGGGGCGTGGTCCACTCGGCCATCGCCTTCACGTTGCCCGGCCAGCCCGACGATTGCGCAAAGCCGTTCACCAGGAACGCGACGAGAAACGCGACCCCCACGCTCGACGCCCCGAACACGAGGCACGCGCCCGCCGAGACGAGCATGCCGACGCCCACGAGCCGACGCGCGCCCACGCGATCGCCGAGCATGCCGTTCACGTACTGCCCGACCATGTACGCCGCGAGGTACGCCGTCTCGACGTTGCGCAAGACGTCCTTGCCGAGGCTCTCCATCATCGGCGCCTTCGCGACGCTGATCCCTTTGCGCCCCAAGTAATACGTCGCGTACGACACCCACGTGAGCGCCCACGCGGTCCACCGTCCGCGGCGCGTGGCAGCGTCCTCGACGAGGGCAGCAGGCTCACCTCGCTCGATCGGAAGGGACGTGGAGGGCAGAGCAGGGCCTTGGCTCATCGTTTGCCGAGGTTACGCGCGGCGGCGCCCCGGCCGCTAGGGATCACAAGCGGACGAACCCAGGGCCCTTCCTACCGTGCTACACAAAACTCCATGATCACCCCCGACGCGATCGTGATCGGCGCAGGTCCGAACGGACTCGTCGCTGCCAACTACCTCGCCCAGGCCGGGTGGTCCGTGCTCGTGCTGGAGGCCCAGCGCCGGCCCGGCGGCGCCGTCTGGACCGAGGAGAGCACCCTGCCCGGCTTCCTCCACGACGTGGGCGCCGCCTTCTTCCCCTTCGGCCCCACAAGCCCCGCCCTGCTCCCCCTCGACCTGCCCGACGTCGGCCTCGTCTGGCGCCACGCGCCCCTCGACAGCGCCCATCCCGCCAAGGACGGCACCTGCGCCGCCATCGGACGCGACCTCGAAGCGAGCAAGCGGATCCTCGGCGAGGACGGACCCGCATGGGAAAAACTCGCGCGCTGGCACGCGCGAACGCGCGACGAGCTACTCGACGCACTCCTGTCCACGCTGCCAGCCGTCGGGCCCATGCTGCGCTTCGGTCCGGCAAACCTGCTCCGGCTCGCAGCCGTGGCCGCATCGAGCGGCCGAGGCTACGCAGAAAGGACATTTCGGACCGAAGCCGCACGCCGCATCATCCCGGCACTCGCGCTGCACACCGACGTCGGACCGGACGATCCCTTCGGCGCGATCGTGGGCTTCATGCTGGCGATGCTCGCGTCGAGCGGAGGCTTCGCCATCCCGGAGGGCGGCGCAGCCTCGATCACGCGGGCCTTGCTCGAACGGCTCGCAGAGCTCGGCGGCGTGGTGCGGACGGGGACGCGCGTCAAACGCATCGTGGTGCGCGAGGGCCGCGCCGCAGCCGTGGTGACGGAGCAAGGCGAGGAGATCGAGGCCGATCGCGCGATCATCGCCGACACCTCAGCGCCCGCGCTGTACCTGCGCTTGCTCGATCCGGACCTCGTGCCAACGCCCCTCGTGGAGTCGATGCGCAACTTCAAGTACGGCTTCGGCACGTTCAAGATGGACTGGGCCCTCTCGGGCCCCGTGCCATGGTCGAGCGAGGACGCCGCGCGCTCGGCCGTCGTGCACACAGGCGACAGCCTCGACGATCTCGCGCGCTTCACAGCCGAGGTGCGCCGCGGCGAGCTGCCGCAGGATCCATACCTCGTCATCGGGCAGCAATCCGTCGCAGATCCGACACGCGCACCCGCCGGCAAGCACACGCTCTGGGCTTACTCGCGCGTTCCACCGGCAGTGCCAGGCGGCTGGGAGCGAGTGAAGCAATCATTCGCCGATCGAATCGAGACGCGCATCGAGGAGCTCGCGCCAGGCTTCAAGAAGCGCATCCTCGCGCGCGTGATCGTCACGCCGCCGGATCTCGAAGCGATGGACGAGAACCTCGTCGGCGGAGATCTCGGCGGCGGCTCGGCGCAAATCCAGCACCAGCTCTTCTTCCGCCCCGTGTTCCCATACTTCCGCTATCGCACGCCGATCCGCGCCCTCTACCTCGGCTCCTCATACACACACCCAGGCGCCGGCGTGCACGGCGCCTGCGGCAAAAACGCGGCAGAGGCAGCGCTGCGGGACGAGGGGTAGAGCCCTCAGGCCGACGCCGCGCCGGGGCGCTGCCCCGGGCCCCGCGGGGGCTGTTCGCCCCTCGACCCGAACCAGGGCAAGCCCTGGACCTCAGGTGGAAAAACTGCGCTCCGCGCAGTTTTTCCAACGGGCCGGTGGCAAGACCATGAAGGTCGTCGCACGCGGCGGCACGTTGCCGGCTGAAACGTCAGCGCTGCCGTCTGGCAGGGTCGTCGTTGGTCTTGACCTGACCTGTGCGATGAACTGCGCATCGCGCAGTTCATCGTCCTGGGTCCAGCGCTTGCGCTGGTCCGGGTCCAGGGGCGGATAGCCCCGGTGGGGCCTGGGGCAACGCCCCAGCGCAGCGGCCCCCGGATGAGACGCAGGCTCGGCCCTGCCGACGCCAGTACTCGACGAGCGCAGGGAGCACGGTCGATGACATCTGCGCGAGGTGCGCGATGTGGTCGTCTTCCTTGAAGCCGCGATACCCTGCGATGCGTAGATCGCCGCGCTGCGCCTCGCTGCGTTGCTCGAGCCAGCGCTCGGTCGACATGACGGCGCGTGCCAGGGGAAAACTTGGGCGGTCGGGCCAGCCGATTGTGCGGGATCGGTCGAGCCCGAGGGTGCGGAGGATTGCGTCTGAGGTCTCGGTCGTGGTTGCGTACCGGAACTCGCCGACCTCCGAGTGCGTCATCACGAAGAGTTTTTCTCCTCCCGCGGCGCTGCGAGCGAAACGCACGAACGGCGCGATGCGCTCCATGTCGACTTCGCGGCTGCCTTTGTCCGCGAAGTTCGAGTGGAGTGCGTCGCAGAGCAGCACGGCCGACACGCGTGAAAACGCCTCCTCTCGCGCGAGGATCCGCCCGATCGCGCCGTAGCCGGCGCTCCATGCCGAGAGTGCGAGCCGACCGAGGCGTGCTCCGCGGAGCCCTCGTGCGGCCGCTGTCTCGACGACCCGCCCGAGGTCGAAATCGAGCATTCCGGGTGCCGCGTATCGCGTGTCGTATGCGCCCGAACCCACGCCGACGTTCACCACGAGCACGAGCGCCGAGAGCCCTGCTGCGGCCACGCTCTCCGCGACGAGCTCGGCGTTGCCGTGGAAATGGATCACGAGATCGAACGTGCCATCGGCCGACGCGAACGACGACGGCACGAAAAGCGCGCCTGCGGAGACGAGCGTGTAGCCTTCGCGCGAGAGATTGCGATCGGCCCGCTCCTCGGGCTCTGCGGCCGCCGCCGGCGCAGCGTTTGGTGCCTCCGGGGGCCGGACCGAGGAGAGTGCGGGGAGATGCGCGGCGGCTGTGATCGCGGGCCCGCTGAAATCGTGCAGGGCCACGAACGACATTGCCCCGATGGACAGCGCGCCGAACACGGCGAGTGCCCATCGGCCGACGATCGTTTCAGCTCGCTTGCTCAGCCGTCGGGGCTTCACGTAGCGATCGAATGTACTCCGCCGGCGACTTCACGCAGACCAGGATCGCCGTGATGTTGTCGTGCCCGCCCTTCTCGTTGGCGCGGGCGATCAGCTTGTCGATCGCCTGCTGCGGATGCTTGGTCTCGACCAGGATTTGCCGCAGTTCCTCGTCGGGCACCATCTTCGAAAGCCCGTCCGAGCAAAGCAGGTAGGCATCGTCGGGGCGTGGGCGCCCGATGATGAGATCAATCTCCACGGATGGCTGCGTGCCCACGGCGCGGTTCAGGCGATGTGCAAACGCGGGGCCGGTGAAGCCGAGCGCGGCCATCGTGTGATCCGTGGTGATCTGCTCGAGCTTCCCCTCGCGCAGCCGATAGCAGCGGCTGTCACCCACGTGCCCAAGGTAGAGGCGCTGCTTGTTCAGTGAGAAGCGCGCGGCCACCACCGTCGTGCCCATGCCCTTCAGCATCGGATCCCCGGCGGCCTTCTCGAAGACGGCCTTGTTCGCCATCTGGATGCTGCGCGCGAGCTCCTGGCCCCTTCGCGGCACGTTGTCGTAGGCCGGGCCCTCGAATTTCTGCGTCTTGAACGCCTTCTCGATCACCTCGACCGTGAGCGCGCTGGCGATCTCGCCGCCTGCGTACCCGCCCATGCCGTCGGCCACCACGAACAGGCCGTGCTCGTCGACGACGACGTAGCTGTCCTCGTTGTTCTTGCGCTTCTGGCCCTTGTCCGTCTGCCCCGCGGCGCTCACGAGGATGAACGGCGAGGCGCGCGTCGGCTCGTCCGCGGCTGCGTCGTCGTCCACGACGATGGCCTTCGCCGGTGCGTCCGGGTGCTCCTCCACCTCGCGATCGTCGTCCTTCGAGAGGTCCGACAGGCGCGGCATGCTCAACGTGATGACCGTGAGCTCGCTGTCGTCCTCGTCCTCGTTCGGCTCGGCGATCTTCGGCAAGAGTCTCTCCGAGGAGGGCCTGCTCGTGCGCTCCGGCGCGGGCCTGCTCGTGCGCTCCGGCGCGGGCTTGCTCGTGCGCTCCGGCGCGGGCTTGCTCGTGCGCTCCGACGCAGGCTTGCTCGTGCGCTCTGGCGCGGGCTTGCTCGTGCGCTCGGACGCAGGGCTGCTCAGGCGGGCGCCGGCGCTCGGTTCGGGCGCGTCGTCCGCCTTGCCGCCTTCCCCTTTGCCTTCTCCTTTGCCGCCCGAGGGCAAGGCTTTGGGCCGCGCGAGCTGGAAACCGGCGGCTCCGACGAGGACGACACCGAGGGCGAGTGCGATCGCGGTCCAAAGCTGCATGGGCGGAGATCCCCGGGCGGCGCGCGACGTACCGGACGCCCCCTCGGTTTTTCTACTACGAACCGCCCGCGGGTTGTGTGGAAAAACCGGCCCCGACTCCGCGATCACGCGGGGTCAGTCGCGTATCGCCTCGGCGAGGTGCCGCGCCAGCCGCTTGCCGATCACGTTCGGGATCTGCCGCGACAACGCGAGCGCGCGTTCGAGGTGACGCGCCGCTTCGCGCCGCCTCCCACGCCGCAATGCGGAGAGGCCTCGCGCCTCGACCACCTCGATGCGCTCCTGGCCAATCGAGTACCGCTCCGAGCGCGCCTCGAGCGCCTCCCACGCCTCGTCGCCCGCGTCCTCCGCCGCGAGCTCGATCATCGAGCACAGCACGTCGTCCGAGGGCACCACGAGCGGCGCGGACGTCCCGCCGCGGGCCCGAGATGCGAGCGCGCGCGCGGTCTCGATGTCGCCGCGGTAGAGCAGCATCCGCGCCTGGAGCAGGATGCTCGCCGGGGGCCGCTCGTCGATGGCGCACGCCTGCGCCACGTGCGGCTCGGCCGCTTCGAGCTCGGCCATCAGGTAGAGGCATTCGCCCAAATTGAAGTGGCCGGTCCACTCGAGGTAGTCCTGCCCGAGCTCGCGCCCGAGCGAGATGACACGCTCGAGATCGGAGATCATGCCCTGCCGATCGCCCTGGAAGCCATGCAGGACGCCGCGCATGTTGATCGACGCCGCGAGGTGCAGCGCGTCGCCGTGCGTGTCGCACAAGGTCACGGCCTGATCGAGGGCGCGCTCGGCCTCCGCGTGCCGGCCGATGCCTTGCTCGAGGTAGCCGAGCATGAGCAGCGCGATGACCTGCGTCTCGTAGCCCTGTTCGCCGAGCGCTGCCGCCTCGGACGCCGCGCGCGCGAGCGCGGAGAGCGCCTCGCCGTTGAGCGAGAATCGGTAATGGGAGCGGCCGATGCCGAGCAGGAGGCGCGCCGAGAGCAGCGGCGTCGCGCGGCCCGCGACGAGCGCCTCGGCGGCGCGGACCTTCTCGCGTGAGGCGACGTGATCGCCCATCCAGTCGAGCGCCGTGGCCTCGTCGAGCAGGATCTCGACGATCTCCATGTCGTCGCCCGCCGCGCTCGCCGCCGCGCGCGCCTCGGCGAAATCGACGAGGGCGTCGTGATAACGGCTGACGCGGTAACGCATGAGGCCGCGACCGCGGTAGGCGTTTCCGCGCCGCGTCCCCGTGCTCGCCTGCTGCTCGAGGGCCAGCGTGTAGAAGCGTTCGGCATCGACGTACGCGTGCCTCGCGCGCGCCGCCTCGGCGAGCGCCATGTAGGCCGCCTCCGCCACATCGAAGAGCCCCGCGCAGGCCGCGTGGTAGGCGAGCTGCGGCAGCCTCTGCTCCTCGGGCGGGCCCTCCGGCGGCCCCGGCGCGTCGCGGTAATACTCGGCGCACGTGAGGTGAATTTTGCGGCGCAGCGCCTCGGGCACGCCGCGGGCGATCGCCTCGCGGACGAGCGCGTGCCGGAAGCCGACGCGGCCGTGACGCTGCCGGCGAAGCACGCCCGTGTTGAGCAGCCGTTCGATGCCGATCCGCGCGTCGAGCGGGAACTCGCTCGACTCGCCGCTCTGATCGAGGCGGCGCAGGATCCCGCGCAGGATGCCGGAGATCTCCTCCGGCGTGACCTCGGCGCCGACCGTCGCCACGAGCCTCGCGTGCGCCCGCTCCGCCGGTGACAGCGCGTCGATCTCGCGGTGCGCGAGCCACTCGATGAGCGGCAGATCGGGCACCCGATCGAGCTCGTCCGTCGCCACGTAAAACCCGCGGCCGCCCTCGTGCCGCCGCACGATTCCGGCGCCCTTGAGCCCACGCACGAGCTCGACGAGCAAAAGCGGGATGCCCTGCGTCCGCTCCACGAGCCTGCGCACCGCGAGCTCCGGCACGTTCTCCGCGGGCGCGAGCAGCGCGCGCACGAGCGAGGCCGCGCTCTGCGGATCGAGCGGGCCGAGATCGAAGACGTCCCGGTGCGCGGCGCGCTCGGCCCAGGACGGGTGGTTCTCGCGGAACACGGGCCGGCCGAGCGCGCACACGAAGATCGGCGCCCGCGCCTCGGCGAGCGTCGCGTACTCCAGGATGCCGAGCGTCGCTTCGTCCGCGAACTGCGCGTCATCGAGCACCACGCAAAGCGGCGTCCGTTCCGCGCGCCTTCGCAGCGCCTCGCCGCCGGCCACGCGCAAGGTCGCGCCGAGCGCGAAGGGCGCGGCTTCGAGGGCGCGCAGACCCGGGAAGTCCGTGGTCTCGTCGCCGCGCGGCGGACCCACCCAGCCGAGGGCGAGCGCAAGCGCCGCCTCGGCCTCGGGGCTGCTCGCCGGCCCGAGCCGCTCGCGCAGCGCGAGCTTGCGCCCCTCCACGGGCATCGACGCGGGCAGGCCGAGCGCCGCCGACAGCAGGTCGCGCACGCTGTCGCCGCCGCCGACGATCGGCTCGGGCGCGCGAAGATCCACCACCGCCCCGAGCGGGACGAGCGTGCGCAGGCGCTCGACCAACAGCCTTCGCAGATGGCTCTTGCCGTGCCCCGGATCGCCGACGATCACCGCGACCGACGGCACGCCCTCGCGGACCGAACGCAGCGCCGAGAGCGCGAGCGTCTCCAGCAGATCGTCGCGACCCACGAGCGGCGGCCCCACGTGCCCGAGCCGCGTCGTCGGATCCTCCGCGCCCGAGAGCTCGCTCTCCTCGACGGCCTTCGCCCCGAACAGCGACAAGAGCTCCGAGAGATCGGCCTCCGTCAGCACCGCGCGCGCCGCCGGCGAGAGCAGGATCGGCGCCGTCGACGCCGGCAGCGGCGCTTGCCCGATCCGCGCGAGGTGCGGCGAGAGCAGCCGCTTCGACCCGTCGGGCCGCGTGGTCACGGACACGTTCGCGAGATCGATCCACACCCGCTCGCAGATCCCGCGCGCGACGAGATCCTGCGCGGCGCGGATCGCCAGCCGCACCGGGTTTTCGTCCGCCTCGTGCCCGAACGCCACCACGTACCTGCCGCTCGACGCGCGCATCACGTGCCCGCCGATCGGCTCGATGCGCCCCTGCAGCGCGATCGGATCGAGCTGCGACGTGAAGTGCAGCAAGGCCACCGTGCGCCGCTCGGTCGCCGACGCGTCGGACGACCTCGTTCGCGCGTCGGCCGAGGAGCCCCGATCCGGGGGTTGGGACTTACCGATCCCGTTCGTCGCGGGATCCCGGGCGACATCCGGGGTTTTCCGCACCTCGGGCTCCGTCCCGAGGGGGATCGCCGCGAGCGCCTCGTCGAGCGCCGCCGCGTTCGTGTATCGCGCGGCCGGATCCTTCTCCAGGCACCGCAGCACGATGTCCTCGAGCGCCGCCGGGATCGGCGCGCCGGCCGCACGTTCGAGCCGCGCGGGCCTGCGGGAAAGGTGCCCTTCTCGCACCGCCGCCGGCGGCCCCCAGAACGGCGGATGCCCGGCGAGCATTTCGTAGAGGATCACGCCCACTGCGTACACGTCGGCGCGCGCGTCGAGCTCGGCGCGGCCCTCGCATTGCTCGGGCGCCATGTACTCGATCGTGCCGACCATCGCGCCCTCCTCGGGCGGGGTCGCGCGCGCCGGCATCACGCCTTCGCGCCGCGCGAGCCCCAGATCGAGCACGGTCGCCCGGCCCGGCGGCTCCGTGACGAGCACGTTTTCCGGCTTGATGTCGCGGTGAACCAGGCCCTCGTCGTGCACGGCGCGCAGCGATCCGAGCAGCGCGCGGGTGATCACGCACGCCTCCGCCGGCGGCAGAGGCCCGCCGCGGGCGACGAGGATCTCCGCGAGCGTCCTCGCCTCGATGAGCTCCATCACGATGTAGGGCGAACCCGAGGCGAGCACGCCTGCGTCGAGCACCTCGGGCACGTGCGGCGGGCCCACGAGCCGCAGCGCCACGAGCTCGTGCGCGAGGCGTTGCGCGGCGCCGGCCCGATCGTCTCGGGCCAGCTTGATCGCCACGCGCCGCCCTGCGTTTGGCAGCGGCGCCGTCGACACGGCGGCGTACACCATGCCAAACCCGCCGCGGCCGAGCATTCGTTCGGTGCGGTAGCCGCGGAACTCGGGCAGCGGCGCCTCGGGCTCGGACGAGAGCTCGGGCGCCGTGTCCCATTCGAGTGGACGACCATGCTCCGGACACCCGGAGGCCCCCACCCGCCTCCCGCACGAAGCGCAACGCGAACCTTTCCGTCCCTGACGGATGGTTGCGTCGTGCTCCGGCGGCGGCGGTGGCGAGATCATCTCTACGGCAGGAAAACGGTGATCACATACTCCGTTTTCCCTCCGGAAGGAACCCCAGATTCGGGTGCGGCGCAGCCTGGATGGTACAGGCCATCGCCGAGCGGCTCGCATTGGCTCCCGCAGGGCCCCATGATCTCCATGATACCGCAGTCCTCGTCGCCCCCGCCGGCGAGGCCTGCCGCGCAATCACGCCCCGTGCTCCGGGCGAGGTCCACGTTCGCCGGGTTGTAACAGGTGCGCAGATAGGGCTCGGGCAGGAAGACGTTTCCCCAGAACGCCCCCTCCTCGTACGGGTATTCATTGAGTTCGGCGTCGTCCGCCTCCGCAAGCACATCCTCGGACCCATGCATCGAGATCATCACGCGCCGGCCGTAGCGATTCGTGCGCGCGCCGAGGCAGGCCGACACCCACTGCTGGCCCACCGCGTCGAGCGGCGCGTCCTGCCACGACGGAGCGAGGCCCGCGAGACCCCGATACGATTCGTAGCGGATACGGCCGTCCACGTCCGTCCAGGCGAACGAGAGCGACTGCTCCGGCCCGAGAGCGCATCCCACGGCGTACTTCAGGAACAACCGCGTGAGGTGGCCCTGCTTCGACGGCGACTCGATAGCAGCGCGCATGTTCGGAGACATGGCTTTGAGCAAAAGCGGCGCCTTCGCGAGCTCCCCTCCCGCGGTCAGCGCCTCGGGAACGAGCGCGTTGGGAACCGAGATGGCGTCATGCACCTCCCCCACAACTTCGGTGTCGTCCCCCTGTTCTTCTGGCTCCCCCATGCATCCGACCAGCGGCACGACCGTTACGAGCACGAACGGAAAAAACGCGACCATTGATTTCCGAGACATGTACCCCCCCGTCTCAGAGATTCCCCTCACGATAGCGCGAAACACGGAGCCGGCACAGGACACGACGAACTTGGAGTACGGGCGTCCTGCGAACGGGAGACCCTCGACGAGGCCATCGGGAATTACCCTGATGTCGCACTCGGGTACGGGGGATCGGGGGCCGCCCCATCAGGGCCGTGCGTACCCTGATTCCATCGCGCATCGCGGCGATCATTCGGCTCCCGGACAAGCGCGGATAGCGCGGAAATCGGTTGCCGACGCGCCACATTTCGGGTCATACCCGTGGCGTGGGATCGCGATCGCACCGGGGGAGGGCATGATGGGTCGATCTGGGCTGCTTGGCGGAAGCGTGATGAGCGGCGGCGAGGAACACGACGTCCCCCTTGCCGTCGGGACGTCCGTGGGTGGTTACGTGATCGACCGGCTCGTCGCGCGCGGCGGGTGTGGCTCGGTGTATCGCGCGCATCCGGCGGGCCGCGCCGAGCCCGTGGCAATCAAGGTCCTGCATCCGACGCTCGCGCCGCTACCGAAGATGATCGAACGGTTCGTCCGGGAGGTCGAGCTCCTGCGGCGCATCCGCCACCCGAACATCGTCGAGATCAAAGAGGTCGGCGCGCTCTCCTGCGGAACGCCGTTCTTCGTGATGGAGTATCTGCCCGGCGTCACGCTCGACGTGCTGCTCTCGATGCGTGGTCGCCTCGGCCCCGAGGAGGCGCTCGAGATCCTCGAGCCCGTGTGCGCGGCGCTCGGCGCGGCGCACGCGGCGGGCATCGTCCATCGCGACGTGAAGGCGAGCAACGTGATGGCGACGGGCGGGCTCGGCGGCGTGAAGCTCCTCGATTTCGGCATCGCGAAGCTCGTCGATCCGGGCACGTCGAGCGCGGGCCTGACCTCGGTGAACCGGCAGATCGGCACCCTCACGATCATGGCGCCCGAGCAGCTCCTCTGCGCGCCGGTCGACGCGCGCACGGACGTCTACGCGCTCGGCGCGCTCCTGTATCGCCTGCTCACGGGCCGCTTGCCATTCGAGTCCTCGTTCCCCGGCGAGCTCGTGCGCAAGCACCTGGAAGAGCCTGCGCCGCGCCCGAGCGAGCGTGTCCCCGTCTCGCGCGAGATCGACGCGGTGGTCTTGAAGTGCCTCGAAAAGCGGCCCGAGCGCCGTTACGAGTCGGTCCACGCGCTCGTGCGGGCCCTCCGCCATGCGACCTCGGCGGGCACGCTGCGCTCGTCCTCGCACCAGCTCCCGCGCTTCGCGGTGGGCATCTTCATCGAGATCCGGCTGCGCGCCGACGCCGAGGACGCGCCGGATCTTTTCGCGGCCGAGATCGAGCGGATCCTCGCGAGCGCCGAGGATCGGATGCGGGGCGCGGGCTACACGCTTTGCACGAGCACGAGCGCGGAGGTCCTCGGCCTGCGGCTCTTGCAGCGGGATCCTGCGCGCTGGCAGGACGAGCGGCAGGCGGCGCTCGATTTCGCGCTCGACCTGCACGCGGCGCTCGCGTCGCGCTCCGGCTCGGATCCGCGGGTGCACGTGAACGTCTCGGCGCACGCGGGCGAGGTCGTGGTGCGCGAGCGAATCGACGCGGATCCGGAGATCGTCGGCGGGCCGCTCGCGCGCACGGGCGACTGGGCATCGTCGGAGGAGACGCCGAATCTCTGCGCGACGTGGGAGCTGCTCGACGGCCTCGGCGGCTTCGAGGCAGCGCCCGGCCCGGATCCGCTCGTGCTCGTGAGCCGCAGCGCGGCCTGAAAAAGCAATCCGAGGGGCGCCCTGCCCCTCGTTGATTCAATTTCCCCCTACATTTCAGACCTACCTATCGCGACCACGGGGCGCCAGCTCGGCGCAATGGTGGCGCATGCCATTCATTTCACCCGCACACAATTTCCGCGACAAACCTTTTACGCCACACCGTTTCGCGCAAACATGGTTTTACAGGAAACACGTTTTACATGACAATAATATTTGTAATAACACAAAACACGACGCGACGCGTCGCAACCGAGGTCGGTTCATGACGCAAAAACCAACAAAAACCGGCCCAAAAACCCTCGGCAGACCGGAAAAGCCCCGGCGGACCTCCAAGCGCCCCGCGCAGACCCCTCACCGATAAGGAAAAAACGGCCCCAAAGTACTGGTAGCAAGATGTTGGTGCGACAACGTTATGCAAATTCCGTTGTCACCAGAAGCGCACAGCGAAAACATGTGGCTCGAACTACAGTTCATCAAGACAAACTGGCACGAAAGGACTGGTAGCAACATGTACGAGATTCAACACAACATGAGTATTGTTAGATTTCGTACTCATATACAGAATTGTATCCACAACATTAGTTCGTCTGGACAAACCACCCCTCACCCCCCCCACCGTCGTTGCCGGACGCGAGGGCCGGGGGATACGATGGGCGCCGGTCGACATCCCCCGGGAGCCCCTACATGGCCGGACTCGGCTGGCTGCACCTCACCGATCTACACGTCGGGACCACCGGAACCCTGTGGCAACGGCCCCGCTACCGCGAGGAGATGGAGCGAGACCTCGCGTGGCTCCACGAACGGGTGGGGTCGTTCGACCTCATCCTCGTGACCGGCGACCTCGCTTCGACTGGAACCGAGACCGAATACGGACTCGTCACGCAGGGGCTCGCCTCACTCCAGCACTTCTTGGCTCGCTTTGGTTCACGACCCGCCCTGCTCGCGGTCCCCGGTAACAACGACCTAGTCCGCACGCTGGCGAGCGCAGCCCCCGACCCCACCACCTGGGAGTTGGATCCTGACGCCCGCGAGACCTTCTTCAAGAACCCGACCCATCCGTCCCGGCGAGCAGTCGCAGCTGCGTTCGCCCCGTTTGCTCAGTGGATGGCTCGGTGGCGCAAGCTCGAACGACCGACCTCTGTCGACATCGCCCTCGAAAACGGGCTGCTCCCTGGCGACTTCGTGGCAACTGTGACGAAGGAAGGACGCCGCTTCGGAATTGCAGGCCTGAACACGGCGTTCCTGGAGCTCTCCATGGCGGGCGCTTTTGGTGCTCTCGACGTGGATCCGCGACAGATCGAAGCGACGGTGGGGGACCTCGATGCCTGGGCCCGCTCGCACGACGCCTGCCTGCTGCTTACGCACCACCCGCCGTCCGGGCTGTCCCCACGGGCCCTCGTGAGATTCTCGGATGCCCTCGCCCCTCGCGGCCGGTTCGTGCTCCATCTCGTGGGCAGCGTCGACGACGGCGAGCCCCTCGTCGACGACGTACACACGCCGCTGTTTTCGGGACTCCCATTCACACCCGGCATAGGCGGTGATAGACGCCACGGTTATACTGCCGGTCGCCTCGATACCGACACCGGCGAGATTACGTTGTGGCCGCGGATCCTCGGTTTCTCTCCAAGCATGGATCCGCGTTTCGAGGGCCCCGCCTACCCCGCCCCGGGCGAGCCTCTCCGTGTGTTCGTCCGAAAGCCCCCCTCCGAATCGGCGAGAGTCGACGAACTGGCAGACGACGTCCTCGAATTGCCGACCGCCGCCGAATTCGCCCCGGAGCTCGAAGCAAAGCCCATCGTATTGCCCGCGCCCGAGCCACTCGAATCCAAAAAGAAAGCCGCTCCCGCGCCACCCCCGCGCCCGCCGCCGCCCATGGCCGCGCCGGCCGCCTTCGCCGCCTCCCCGGCCCCCGAGCGCGCTCCCGGAGCCACGCGTGGCCTCGCTCTCGGTCCCGCCTCCGCGCCCGCCTCCGCTTCCGCCTCCGCGCGCGCTGCCACTCCCGCGCCGGCTTCCGCGCCCGCCTCCGCGGACGTCCCCTCCGAATTCACCCTCGTCCGCTCCTTGCCGATCGATCGCGGCCCGCTCGCCCGCGTCCGTTTCTCGCCCACCGGCGACACCCTCGCCGCCATTTCATTCTGGGGCAAGATCCACGTCTGGGACGCGGACACGCAATCGAACCGCTGGATCGCGCGCGCCGGCTCCGACGCGATGGACCTCTGCTACGCCCCCGACGGGCGCCGCATCGCCACGCGTTCCGGGACGAACCTATCCATCTGGGATACCTCGAACGGCGAATGCCTCCGCACGCTCCACGAGGTCTCCGGCACGAGCCTCGCCTGGTCACCCGAAAACATCCTCGCCGTGGGCCAGCCCGACGGAAAGATCCTCTTCCTCGACGCCGACGAGCTCTCGGTTCTCGGCCACCTCGATCACGGCTTCTGCCCCGGAGGCATCTTCGGCCTCGCCTTCTCGCCCGACGCCGAGTTCCTCGTCTCCGGCGGCAAGGGCGACGGATTCGTCGCCATTTCCACGATCCCCGCCGGCAGCTTGCCGCAAAATGGCTTCACCCGCGCCGCCCATTTCCACCGCGGCTCTGTCTTCGATTTCGCGTTCCGGCCTCGCACGCCCCACGTCGCCTCCGCCGCCGACGACGGCACCATTGCCGTCTGGAGCCTGGTCGACGGCGCCTTCCTCGCCAAGCTCGAAGGCCATCCCGCCGCCGTCACGAGCCTCTCCTTCTCGCATGACGGCCGCCTCCTCGCCTCCCGCTCCCGCGACGGCCTCGTCCTGCTCTGGCGCACGGATACCTGGGAGCCCGTCGCTCGATTGCGCTCGGCCACCAATTACCTCGCGGGCGCCGCCTTCTCCCCCACCGAACCCTCGCTCGCCATTCCCTCGCCGACCGGCGCCCTCGCCCTCTTCACCGTCGACATCGACGCCCTCCGCGGCCGCGCCCCCTCCTCCACCACGCTCCATACCACCACCGCCAAGGTCGTCCTCCTCGGCGAAGGCCGCGCCGGAAAGAGCTGCCTCGCCCTCCGCCTCGCCGAGGATCGTTACGAGGAGCAACCTTCCACCCATGGAATGCGATTCTGGTCGATCGCGGACACGCGCCTGCCGCGCGAGGCGCCTGTCCCGAAAAACCATCGCCGCGAGCTCGTCGTCTGGGACCTCGGCGGCCAGGACGAATATCGCCTCGTCCATCCGCTCTTTTTGCAGGACACCTCCCTCGCCCTGCTCGTCTTCGAGCCCGGCCGCGGCAAGGCCGCTGAAAATGAAATCGCCTCCTGGAACGATCACCTCGGCGACGGAGGCGAGCACGACGGTGCGCCGCGCCGATTGCTCGTCGGCACGAAGCTCGACGACGCCGAGCGCGCCCCCGAGGATCGCGCCGCGAGCGAGCGCCTCCGCGCCCGCGTCGGCGCCCTCGCGTACGTGCCCACGAGCGCCCGCACGGGCCGCGGCACCTCCGAATTGAAGAGCGCGATCCTCGGCGCCATCGATTGGTCCTCGCTCGGCCCGACGAGCCGCCCCGTCCTCTTCGAGCGCATTCGCGCGCACGTCGAGCGTGCCCGCAGGGCCGGCCGCGCCGTGCTCACGCTCCTCGAGCTCGAAGCGAGCGTCGCGCAAGACGAGACCGACGCCGAGCTCGCGGTCGCGATCCCCGCCGTCGCCTCCCAGCTCGCCCGCCAGGGCCTCGTCGCCGACATACGTTTGTCCGATGGAACCCGCGCCCTCGTCCTCGAAGTCGAGCAGATATCCAGGTATGCCGGCTCCTTGATCCTGCTCGCCCGCGACAACCCCCACGGCGTCCCCGCGCTGGCGATCGCCACGCTGCTCGGCCCCGCCGCGCGATTCCCGCGCATCCCGCCCGGCGAGCGCCTGCGAAAAGACCAGGAGCTCGGCGTCCTCGACGGCGTCATCGCGCTCCTGCTCGAACAAGGCACGTGTTTCCTGCACGAGGGATTGCTCGTCTTCCCCGCCCTCTTCCCGGCCCTCGCGCCCGCCGCCGATCCGGCCGATCCCGCGGCCGCGCCGCTCCCGGCCGCGATCCGTTACGAAATGAGCCGCCCTGCCTCGGAGGTGTATGCCTCGGCCGTCACGGCCCTCGCCCTCGGCCGGCGCTTCGGCCCCGCGCGCCTCGGCCCCGGCCGCGCGGATTTCGGCCTCCCGGGCGAAGGATTGTCGCGGCTATCCATTTCGCAGGCTCCGGGCGGAAAGGCGCGCGGGGGGCTCGAAGTCGCCTTCTCCCCGGACACGCCCGACGAGGTCCGGCGGCTCTTCGCGGGGTTTCTGGAGGATCACCTCCAGCAGCGCGGCGTCCATTTCGTCGAGCGCGCCTCCGTCCGCTGCGCGTGCGGATACGTCTTACCCGAGGACACCGTCAAGAGCCGCCTCGTCGGCGGCCATTCCGACATCGGCTGCCCCGAATGCGACGCCCGCACCCCGCTCGTCCCGCGGACCGAAGGGAAAGACGCGCTCGCCGCCCCCATCTTCGCCCTGCGCCGCGAAGCAGAACGCCGGCGCGAAGAGAGCGTCGAGGCCGCGCGCATGGCCATGGCCGTCGCGCGTGTCACCTCGGACAAACCCCCCGCGCCCATTCGAATCCTCCACCTCAGCGACCTGCACCTCCACGAGGGCGACGATCCCGACGTCCTGCTCCAGCCGTTGCTCACCGATCTACGCGACCGCGTGGAGGGCCTCGCCCTGGAAAAGCTCGATTTCGTGGTCGTGTCGGGCGACCTCTCGAACCGCGCGAGCCCCGGCGAGCTCGAGGCCGCGCGCCATTTCCTCTCGCGCCTCGCCGAGGCGATGGGCCTCACCGCCGATCGCTGCATCGTCGTGCCCGGCAACCACGATCTCGACTGGGACACCGAGGTCTACGATTTCAAGAAGCGGCGCGCCGTCGATCCGAAACGCCTCGCGCCCGGCAGCTTCGTCGAGCAGGAGAGCGGCTACCTCGTGCGCGACGACGCACGTTACCCCGATCGTTTCCGCAATTTTTCGCGCCACCTCTACCACCCGCTTTGCTTGCGCGAGTACCCGCTCACGCCCGAGGAGCAAGGGCTCGCCCTGCTCTTCCCGGCCGAGCGGATCCAGTTCGTCTCCCTGAACTCGGCCTTCGAGATCGACGAATACCACCGCGGTCGCTCGGCCATTCACCCCGGCGCGCTCTCCCGCGCCCTCGCCGAGGCCGAGCGGCAAATCGAGGAGGCCCGCCGTCGCGGTGATCTCGACGCAAACGCCTCCGTCCTGCGGTTCGCCGTCTTCCACCACCCGGTGACGGGCAATGAAAAGATGGCGGACGACGCCTTCCTCGAACGATTGCGCCGCGCCGACGTCCGCGCCGTCCTGCATGGGCACGTCCACGAGGATCGCGCCGATCTCGTGGGATACCTGCACCCCGCGCGTCGGCTCCACGTCGTCGGCGCGGGCAGCTTCGGCGCACCCGCGGATCACCGCCCCGCGTCGGTGCCGCGCCTCTACAACCTGATCACGATTCCGCGGGATCTCGGACGAATGCGTGTGGATACGCGCTCGCTGCGCAAGGACGAGGGCATCTGGGAGCCCTGGTACACGTGGCCAGGCGAAAAACCCGGCGAACGGCGTGCCCATTACGAGGTGCGGTGGGGCTGATCAGAGCTCGTCGGCGCCGATGTCGACGGGGCCGTTCTTCCGATTGTCTCCATCGATGTCCACCGCGCCCACGTCGAGCGCGCCGTTCCCTTTGTCCTTCGCGGGAGAGCTCGGCGTGAGGTGCAGGTCGCCGTTCAATGAATCCGCGAGCTTCGGGTCCAACGTGAGCGAGTTCGCGCCGCCCGAGGTGCCGTCGAGGCCCCCGTTGAAGTAGACGTTGAAATCCAACACGTTCCCCGTGTTGCCGCTGCCTGCGACGACGACTGCGCTCGTGCCCATCGTCGCGACCACGATGTTGTTCTGATACACGTTGCCCTCGTTGCGGTTCTGCAAGAGGATCGCCGCGTCGGCCCAGCCGTCGCGCGAGCAGTTGAACAGCGTGTTGTTCACGATCACGTTGTTCTTCGCGGCCCCGCCCCCGCCGCCATTGCCGCTGCTGTATCCGCCGGTCGCGATGCAGGTGACGTCGTTGTCGTGGAGGAAGTTGTTCCGCACCACGATGGCGCGCGTGGATTTGCCGAACCATTCGCTCGCGAGCTCCACGCCGAGATCACAGTCGTGCGCGGTGTTCCGCTCGATCACGAGATCCGCGCCGCCGTCCACGTAGAAGCAGCCCGCGGCCTTCTCGTTGCCATAGGCGGGGTTGCCGGCGCTCGTGACGTCGTGCGCCAGGTTGCCCACGATGAGGCCTTTGCGGACGCGGTTCACGTCGTCCGCGTCGATCACGTCGTCTTGCGAGCAGGCGCCGCAGACGTCGCCCTCGAACCCGATGAAATCGAAGGCGATGTTGTTCACGTGGTGCACGTGGTTGTCGCGCACCTCGAAATCGCGCACGTTTCCGTTCACCACGAGCGCCTCGCTCCAGCCGAGGACGAGGTCGCGTAGCTCGTTGCCGATGATCGAGATTCGCTCGGCCGGCGTGGTCTCGGTACCGTACACCGCGATGCCGTGCGCGCCTGCGCCGTCGCCGCCGTTTTCGGCCGTGATGTCGTGAATGACGTTGTCGCGGATCACGATGTCGTGCGCGGCGCCGCGCACCCAGATGCCTGCGGGGAAATTGCCATTCACGCCCGCGAGGTTTTGGATCTCGAACCCCTCGACCACGATGTGCGCCTGATCGAAGATGTTGAACATTCCCACCTCGCCCGCGCCAATGAGGTTCATTCCATCGAGGATCGGCCGCGCGCCGCAGGCCGCGCGCACCGTGATCGGCGCCCCGGCCGCGCCCGATCGCGGAAACGTGACGCGCTCGTCGTACGTGCCCTGGCGGACGACCACGATGTCCCCCGGCTGGGCGACCTCCACGGCGCGGGCGATGTGCCGGAACGGTTCGGCCGACGTGCCCGGCCCATCGTCGTCGCCCGTATTCTCGACGAAATAGGTCCCCGCCGCCGGATCACACGCGCCACCGCCGCTCCCGCCGCCGCCGCCGTTCCCGCCTCCGCCGCCGCTCCCGCCACCGCCGCCGCTCCCGCCGCCGCCTCCGCTTCCGCTCGCGCTTGCGCTTCCGCTCGCGCCCGTTTCATTCGACGAGCACGCGAGGAGCCCGATCCCGAGGAGCGCCACCAAAAAACCTCGATGCATCACACCACCCTGCCTTTCCGCATTACGCGGGCCGGAGCATACCCCTTTTTCTGGACGAGCGTCGCGCCCTCGTGGTTCAGTGCATCCCCATACAACAAGCGCGCGGCGCCACGTCCGCGCCACGGAGGCATGCATGTCCGAATCCCGTGCGACGGGCCGAGGAGGGTCCCCCTGCGGCAAGGAGCACTTCCCGCTCGCCTCGCCCATGCTCGACGATCCACGGCCTTTTTATACACGCGCTCGCCGCGACGAGCCCGTCTTCTGGAGTGATTCCCTCGGCCTCTGGGTCGTGACCCGGTACGAGGATGTCTGCGCCGTCGCGAAGGACGCCGCGCGATTCTCGTCCCTCGATTCGATCACGCCCAAGGCCGCCGCCGCGCCTCCCCCGCCGGAGCTCCTCGCCGAGCTCATGAAGGGGTTTCCGCTCCTCCCGAGCCTCGTCGACAGCGATCCGCCCATTCACACGCGCGGGCGCGCCCTCGTCACGAAGGCCCTCTCGCTCCGTCGCCTCACCGCGTTCGAGCCGATCCTCCGCGACATCGCCGACCGACTCGTGGATTCCTTCGTCGCGAAGGGTCACGTCGAGCTCGTGCACGCCTTCGCCATCGCATTGCCGGGCAACTTCATCGTCGACCTGCTCGGGCTGCCGCGCGAGCACCTCGATCAGGTCGATCGCTGGACCACGAACAGCACCGCGATCTTCGCCGGGCAGGACCCGCTCCCGGTCCTCGTCGAGCACGCGCGCGGCTTCGTCGCATTCCAGCATTACCTCGCCGACGCGATCGAGGATCGCCGGCAGAACCCCCGCGACGACGCCCTCTCCGATATCGTCACCGGCGCTGCGGCCCTGGATCCGCCCTTCGGCGTGGCCGAGCTCGTCAACATGCTCCTGCAGATCCTCTTCGCCGGCTACGAGACCACGGCCGGCCTGATCGCGGCCGCGGCGCTCGAGCTCGCCCGAGATCCGGAGCTCTTCGCCGCCGCTCGCAGGGACCCCGGCCTCATTCCCTCAATCGTCGAGGAGGTCCTGCGGACGGCCTCCCCCATTCACGCGATGTACCGCACGGCGCTCGAAGACGTGGAGATCGGCGGCGTGCCCATCAAGAAAGGCGAGCGCCTGCAGATCGCGTACATCTCGGCGAACCACGACGA
This sequence comes from Polyangium sp. y55x31, assembly GCF_029946505.1. GTDB lineage: Bacteria > Myxococcota_A > Polyangia > Polyangiales > Polyangiaceae > Polyangium. The sequence goes on along the minus strand of NZ_JARZHG010000024.1, from coordinate 132,037 downwards.
AGAGCGCTTCGAGCATCCAGCGCGGTTCGACATTCGCCGCACGGCGCCGCACCTCGCCTTCGGGCACGGACCTCATTATTGCATCGGCGCGCCGCTCGCGCGCCTCGAAGGCCGCATCGCGCTCGAGGTCTTGACCCAGCGCCTGCCGGGCTTGCGCCTCGTCCCGGGCCAGAAGCTCACCTATTTCCCGAGCGCCACCGCCCGCCGCCTCGAATCGCTGGAGCTCGCCTGGGATCCGCCGACCTGAGCCCGCTTCTCAGAGTAACCCCTCGCCCTTCAGGATCTCGTAGCTGATCTTCGCGGCCTCGGGGCCGATCTTCTTCTCGTCGTTCGATCGGATACGGCAAGCGAAGACCCACGTGCGGCCTTCCTTCTCCAGCGCGCCCACGAACCAACCGATCGCGTCGAGCGGACCCAGCGGGCCATCATTGGGGAGATAGCTGCCCGTCTTGCCGCTCAAGACCACGTTCGCGGGGATCGCGTCGACGAACGGGAGCCGATCCCGCACGTGCTCCACGGCGTCGCCCCGCAATTCGAGGATTCGCTTGACGATGGCCGTGGCGCGCGGCGAGACGGGCAGCTTGTTTTCGTAGAAAGCGGTGAGGAACCTTCGGTTTTCGCGGGGCGAGATCCGGAGCGTGCTATTGAGCCAGAACATGGTCACGTCGCCCGAAGGGTCGGCGTTGCCGTAACGAAATGCCGAGAGGTACGTGCGATACCGGGGCTCGCCGACCTGCTCGGCGATTCGCTGGAAGTACCAGACCGTGGAGTACCACATCGAGGTGGCCAGCGAATGATCGCGGTTCCACGAGGCCTTCCAGTACTCCTTGCCGTTCCAGCGAAAGACGGTGTTTTCGTCCTGCACGACGCCGGTATCGAGCCCGATGAGCGCGTTCGGGATCTTGAACGTCGAGGCGGGCGAGGTCTGCACGTCGCACTCGTCCCCGCCGTACTCGACCGTCTCCCCCGTTCCGAGCTCGACCATCGTGAAGCAGCCGACGAGCCCGGAAAACTGGGGCGGGGCCGCCTTGGGGGTCCGGGGCACGCCGGGGTCCGGGATCGTGGTCGCGCTCGTCGTGCAGCCCGCGGCAGCGAGGAGGAGCAAAGGCGCGGCGAGGAGGCGCGCGGCGGCGGCGAGGGGGCGCGTGCGTACGGTCATGACGCTCGAACGCCCCTGCCCGCGGGCGCATTTCCGGCCGAGGCAGTTTTCGCGGGCGCATCGATGGTTGACACGAAGCGACCGTCGCGGCTAGGACAAGCCCGATGGTCGATTCCGGACGGCTCGACGTCGCCGTGCTCGGCGCCGGCGTGATGGGGCTCGTCGCCGCCGTCACGCTCGCGCGCGCAGGCTTCCGGGTCGCGGTCCACGAGCGCGCCGCCGATATCACGGCGAGCGCCGCGTGGCGCTCCGGCGGCATGCTCGCGCCCGACTGCGAGGCCGAGATCGCCGAGCCGCTCGTGGTCGCCCTCGGCCGCCGCTCGCTCGCGCTCTGGCCGTCGCTCGTCCCAGGCGTCGAGACGAACGGGACGCTGGTCGTCGCCCCGCCGCGCGAGTCGGGCGTGCTCACCCGATTCGAGCGGCTGACGCAGAACCACCAGAGCCTCGACGAAGAGGCCCTCGGCGCGCTCGAGCCCGCCCTCGCGGGCCGCTACCGGCGCGGGCTCTTCTTCCCGAACGAAGGGCACCTCGACCCGCGATGCACGCTGCGCGCGCTGGAAACGTGGCTGCGCGACGCCGGCGTGCCGATCGAATTCGGTTTTTCCGGGGATCCCGAGTCGGTCCACGCCGATTGTGTCGTCGATGCGCGGGGGCTCGGCGCCCGCGACAGGTTTCCCACGTTGCGCGGCGTCAAAGGGGAAATGGCCCTCGTCCGGAGCCGCGACGTTTTGCTCTCGCGGCCCGTGCGCCTGCTCCACCACCGGCATCCGCTCTACGTGGTGCCGCGCGAGGGCGGCGTCTTCATGATCGGGGCGACGACGATCGAATCGGAGTCGCCCGATCCGAGCGAGGAGACACGCGTCACGTTGCGCTCGGCCGGCGAGCTCCTCACGCAGGCGTACGCGCTGCACCCCGCGTTCGCCGAGGCCGAGATCCTGGAGCTCAATGCGGGGCTCCGGCCCGCCTTCCCCGACAACGCGCCGCGGATCGAGGTCTCGGGGCGCACGATCGCCGTGAATGGATTGTATCGCCACGGCTGGCTCCTCGCGCCGGCGCTCGCCGCGCGGGTCCTCGACGTTCTCCGCGGAAAGGTCCACCCGAACGAGGTCATGCATGCGGATCCGGCTGAATGGTGAACTGATCGATACGACGGCGGAGGATCTCGCCGCGCTGATCGAGGACCGAGGGTTCGACGTCTCGGTGGTCGCGACCGCGCTCAATGGCGAGTTCGTGCCGCGCACGCTCCGGGCCGAGACGAAGCTCGCCGAGGGCGACGCCGTCGAGGTGCTCCGGCCCATGCAGGGAGGATGAGCATGGTCGATTTTTATGGGCGCAGGTTCGAGAGCAGGCTCCTCCTCGGGACGGCGCGGTATCCCTCGCCCGAGGCGCTCGGCCAGTCGGTGAAGCGCTCGGGCGCGCAGATCGTGACCGTGTCGCTGCGGCGCGAATCCGCGTCCGGCGCGAAGGCGGGGCAAGCGTTCTGGGAGCTCGTGAAGGCGCTCGGCGTGGCGGTCTTGCCGAACACGGCCGGCTGCCATTCCGTGCGGGAGGCCGTGACCACGGCGCGGATGGCGCGCGAGGTCTTCGGGACGCCGTGGATCAAGCTCGAAGTCATCGGCGACGACGTGACGCTCCAGCCCGATCCGTTCGCGCTCGTGGACGCGACGCGCGCGCTCGTCGCGGAGGGGTTCGAGGTTTTTCCTTACATGACCGATGATCTCGTGCTCGCCGAGAAGCTCGTCGAGGCGGGCTGCCGCGTGCTCATGCCGTGGGGCGCGCCGATCGGGACGGGCCGGGGGCTCAACAATCCGTACGCGCTCCGGCTTTTGCGAAAACATTTCCCGGGGATCACGCTGGTCGTGGACGCGGGCATCGGCGCGCCGAGCCACGCCGCGGCGGCCATGGAAATGGGCTACGACGCCATCCTGATCAACACGGCCGTCGCGATTGCGGGAGATCCGCCGGCCATGGCAGAGGCGTTCGCCGAGGCCATTCGCGCGGGGCGGAGGGCCCACGAGGCGGGGCTCATGGAGCCGACGGACCTCGCCACGGCGTCGACGCCGACGTTCGGCGCGCCGTTCTCGCCTTTCGCAGGCTGATTCGAGGAGCGTACGATGCTCGTCCTGGATCGTTTTTACCTCATCGTCGACAGCGCCCGGTGGCTCGATCGCCTCCTGCCGCTGGGTTTGAAATTCGTACAGCTCCGCATGAAGGGGCTCGACCCTTCGGCGCGGCGGGCGGAGATCGCCGCGTCGATCGAAAAGTGCCGGGCGCACGGGGCGACGCTCGTGGTGAACGATTTCTGGCAAGACGCGATCGACCTCGGCGCGGAATGGGTGCACCTCGGGCAGGAGGATCTCGCGGGGGCCGACGCCGCGGCGATCCGGCGGGCCGGGCTCAAGCTCGGCGTCTCGACGCACAGCCACGAAGAGCTCGACACGGCGCTCGCGGTCGATCCCGATTACGTGGCCCTCGGCCCGGTGTATCCGACGACGCTCAAGGTGATGCCCTGGGCTCCGCAGGGGCTCGATCGAATCGGCGAATGGAAGCGCATCGCGCGGCGGCCGCTCGTCGCGATCGGCGGAATCACGCTGGAGCGCGCCGAGGCCGTGGCGCGGGCGGGCGCAGACTCGATCGCCGTCATCTCGGACGTGCTCTCGAATCCGGATCCCGAAGCCCGCTGCAAGGCCTGGCTCGACGCGCGTGCGACGTGGACTGGCGTCGAAAGGAGCGGATCATGAAGGAGCTCAGCTACGAGGTCACGGTGAACGAGCCGGGCGAGCTTCCGCTTTCGCGGACCGAGGTATGGCGGGGGCTCGAAATGAAGGCGGAGAACGCGCTGCCGTTCGTGCCGGGAATGACACGATGTGACGTCCTGGAGAAAGGCGACGGCTGGCTTTTGCGCGAGATCGAGTTCGGCGGCCAGCCGATCCGGGAGCGGATCACGTTCGAGCCCGAGACGCTCGTGCATTTCGAGCGGGTCGCGGGGGCGCCAGGGTGGGTCGACAACGTCATCGACGAGCGGCCCGACGGCTCGCTCGTGCTCCGTTTCGTGTTCGGCGTTCCCGACGAGGACGAGGCAAAGGCACGGGAGCTCGAACCCGTGTACCGGAGAGCCGTGGCCGCGACGCTCGCGACCGTGCGGCGAATGGTCTCCGAAGGGACGATCCCGCGGCGCTGACGTCTATCCGCGCTTCTTCGAGGCGACGTACGCGAGCCCCTGCGCATTGAGCGCAAGATCGAGCTCCAGGAGCTCGCGATCACCGGCGTCGAGCGAGATCCCCGCCTCCGCCGCCGCACGCTCCATTTCCTTTTCGAGCGCCCCCCGAATCATCACCTCGGCCTCGGCCGGCGCGAGCGGCACGGCCGCATCCACAAGCGACGCGGAGAGGTCGATCCACCGATGAAGCTGCCCGGCCACGACGTCGAGGTCCTCAACCTCGCCAAAATGCGTGAGCGCCGCGCGCCGCGCCCCCGACGTCCGCACGACCTCGATGCTCGCATGCGCCGCTTCCGCGTCGAAATCGGTCGGGCTCGTGGACGGAAACGCAAGGCGCCCGCCACGCTGGAGCCGCGGATAAACGAGGCCGAACGTATCGCCGGTGAACACGCCCTCCCGAGCCGGATCCAGCACGATGAAATGGTGGTTCGCATGCCCGCGCGTGTGCACGAACGTGAGCGTCGCGCCGCCAAGCGGCGCCGTCTCCCGGTCGTCGAGCGACCGCACACGCGCCGCGTCGATCGGCCGAATCGTCCCGTAAAGCTCAGCGAACCGCGCGGCACCGTAGACAGCCTCGGCGCTCTTGACGAGCTTCGACGGATCGACGAGGTGGCGCGCGGCGCGTGGATGCGCGAGCACGGTCGCGTTCGGCAGCGCGGCGAGCAGCGCCGAGGCACCGCCCGCGTGGTCGAGGTGGACGTGCGTGACGATCACCCACCGCACGGCCTCCCGCCGAATCCCCTCGCGATCGAGCGCCGCGAGCAGCCGAGGAACCGCGTGCGTGGTGTTCGTCTCCACGAATGCCGCTTCGTCGCCCTCCACGCGGAGATACGCGGCGGCGACGCCGGGCCCGAGGTAATCGCAGTCGATCGTGACGAGGCGCGAGGAGCTCATCCCCCGAGCTTAGCACGGCCGCGCGCCCAGGCTTCCGCTCCGTCATGGAGGCTGGCCAACTGGCACAGTGCCAACGAAATGACTCCGACAAACCCCGGGCAAGCAAGCGCTGCTTTTCTCGTTGACGCGTCCCGAGAGGCTCGTGTAAGCCGTAGCCTCGTGCGCGCGGGGGTGGGTCTTCCGTCCTCGAACACGAAAACGTAGGTAGGGAGGAAAGAGACGATGAGCAACGTCGACGGGCACGACGCGGGTACACCCACGTGGTTCGACCTCATGACGCCGGACCTTGCGGGGGCGCAGAAGTTTTACGGGGAGCTCTTCGGCTGGACGTTCATCCAGGGTAGCCCCGAGATGGGCTACTACACGATGTGCCAGAAGAATGGCCGTAATGCCGCGGGCATGGGCAAGCGCCCCGAAGATGCGCCCTACCCCACGTCGTGGAGCGTCTATTTCGACAGCAAGGATGCCGACGCCACCGCCGCCAAGATCCGCGAGTTCGGCGGCACGTTGATGATGGAGCCGATGGACGTGATGGATCAGGGTCGGATGCTCGTCTGCGTCGACCCGACGGGCGCCGTCTTCGGATTCTGGCAGGGCCGCTCGCACAAGGGCGCGCAGATCGTGGACGAGCACGGCGCGATGACCTGGTGCGAGGTGAACACGCGGGACGGCGCGAAGGCCGCGGCATTTTACGAAAAGGTGCTCGACGTCAAGCCGCAGAGCATCCCGATGGAGATGCCGGGCCTCGTGTATTACACGCTGAACAAAGGTGAAAAGGCCGTCGCCGGCGTCATGCAAATGAACGAGCAGTGGCCGGACTCGATCCCGGCGCACTGGATGCCGTACTTCGCGGTCGACAGCGCCGACGACGCGTGTGAGAAGATCAAGGCGCTCGGCGGGAAGGTGATGCACGGGCCGTTCGATTCGCCCTATGGGCGTATCGCCGTGGTCATGGATCCCTACGGCGCGGCCTTCTCCATCATCAAGCTCTCCGCCGCCGCGTTGAGCGCCTGATCCCATTCCCTCACCCCTCGCCCGAAAGGGCTCGGGGGTGAGGGAATCGTCCTACCTATCGCGCCTGCCCCGTTTTCTCATTCGATGCTGGTGCGCTCGCGCCGGCGGCGCATACGCACGTCAGGCACCCGCCGAACGTCACCATGATGAGCCCCAGAATCGCGATGAGCGCGACCGTCGAAGGGTGCATCTTGCCCTTGTTCGGATCCGCCGGCGCCATTGGCTGCATCGGCCGCGCGCCATACGCCGTCCCGTAAGGCTGCTGCGGCATCGCCCCTTGCGGGCCATATCCCTGCGGCTGCGGATGGTACCCCGGCGGCGTCGGGCCCTGCGGGCCATATCCCGGCGGCGGCTGCGCATGGTATCCCGGCGGCGTCGCTCCCTGCGGGCCATATCCCGGCGGCGTCGGCCCTTGCACGCCGTACCCCGAATGCGCAGGCCCCAGCGTCGGGCCCGTCGCATACCCCGTCCCCGCAATCGTCGGCGCGACCCCGCCCTGCGTCACGGCCGGGCCCGGCGGCGCGACCGAAATGCCCGCCCGAGGCGCCGCCGCCCCGGCCGGCGGAACCACGACGCCCGTGATTCGACCAATCCGCTCGGCGGACAAACGCGCCCGCTGCGGCGCGAACGGGACGAGCGCCGCCGCGAGCTCGCCGACGCTCGCGAACCTCCGCGCCGCGTCCTTTTCGAGGCAACGCAGGATCACCGCTTCGAGCGCGGGCGGCGCGTCCGGGCGCAGCGTCCGCAAAGGATCCGGGGGATTCTGCAGAATGGCGAGATAGACCTCCGGCACGGTCGAGCCCTGGAATGCGAGCTTGCCGGTCAAGAGCTCCTGCAGGATGACCCCGAGCGCCCAGATGTCGGTGCGCGGATCGACGTGTTTCGCCGAACGGAGCTGCTCCGGCGCCATGTACCCCGGCGTTCCGAGCACGCTCTGCGTCTGCGTCATCTGCTGCGCCTCGGGCGACGTGCCCACGAGCGCCGCCTTGGAGATGCCGAAATCGAGCACCTTCACGCAAGCCGAGCCGTCCGCCCGCCGCGTCAAATACAGGTTCGCAGGCTTCAGATCCCGATGCACGATCCCCGCGACGTGCGCCTCGGCGAGCGCCTCGCACGCCTGCAGGAGATACTCGACCGCGTCCTCGATCGCGAGCGGCCCCTGGCGCTTGACGAGCTTCGAGAGATCCGACCCCTCGAGATACTCCATCACCATGTACGGCTCGCCCGTGTCGAGCGTGCCGACGTCGAGCACACGCGCCACGTGCTCACTCTGGATGCGGCTCGCGCTCCGCGCCTCGTTGGCGAACCGAGCGACGATCTCCTGGTGCTTCAGCGCCTCGGGCTGCAGGAGCTTGATGGCCACGGTGCGGCCGAGGTGCAGGTGGTGCGCGGCGAGCACGACGCCCATGCCGCCCTCCCCGAGCACCCGCTCGATCCTGAATTTTCCCGAGAGGACATCACCGGGGCTCGGCGTGCTCATCGGGCCTCGGACGAGCGATACAGGCAAACGGTCGCGATCATCGGCGCGCATTCTTCCATGCGAGGGCCTCCGCGCCAAGCGCCTTCGCGCGCGCCTCGGGTCTTGTGCCGCGCCGAGGCCCCATGCGATCCTCGCTTCCATGCTCTTCCAAAGGCCCCTCTCCCGACTTCTCTTGACCCTCCCCACCCTCGCCGCCACGCTCGTCCTCGGCCTCGCCGCATGCGGCGACGACACCGGCGGCACGACACCCCCGCCAAAGTACACGCTCGACAACGTCTGCGCGCAAATCGCGCCCCAGCTCTGCGAGGTGCGCAAGACGTGTTGCGAAAAAGGCGACGGCTACGACGAGGCCGCCTGCATCACGTTCGAGACCAAGGTTTGCGAGCAGAACGTGGCCGACGTCGAAGCAGGCCTCATGACGTTCGACGGAAACAGCATCGACGCCTGTCTCGTGGCCATGAAGCCCTACGCAGACAAGTGTTTCCTGACGATCCCCGACTACTACAAAGCACCCGAGGACCTCGCGCCATGTTCGAAGGTCTTCGCAGGCAAGCTGACGGAGGGCTCGAACTGCGAGCGCGACGCGCAATGCGCATCCTCGGTCGAAAAGCGGGAGATCGTCGCGTGCGACGACGACACGAAGAAATGCTCGGCGACGCGGTTCCTGCCGCTCGACGCAGCCTGCAAGGTCGAGGCAAACGCAAAGGAGCTCTGCGATCAGGGCCTCTACTGCGATTACGACCTCCTGGCCATGGAAGGCCTGTGCAAGCAGGCAAGGAAGCTCGGCGAAGCATGCACGCCGAGCCCGCTCCAGCTCTCGTGCGGCCTCAACGCCTATTGCGACGCGACGACGAAGGTCTGCACCGAAGCAAAGGTCGAGGGCTCAGCCTGCCAGAGCCCCCTCGAATGCCAGTCGCTAAAATGCGAGGCCATGGCCTGCGCGCCGCTCGATCCGCTCTTCGACGGCGATCAATGCAAGGGCGACGCCGCGCCCTGATCCCGCCCCCCCGCTCCCCGAACCGAAAATCCCGCCGATCGGATCGAAAAACACGCCCTGCCAGCGGCCCTCGACCAGAGCTACGGTCAGCCCATGGCAAACGAACCGAACCAAGCCGTCGAAGATCGCTGGGCACAAAGGACCGAGCAGCTCCTCCGCGACGCAGGCATCTCCACGGGCATGCGTGTCCTCGACGTCGGCTGCGGAAGAGGCGACGTCTCCTTCATGGCAGCACGCCTGGTGGGCGAAACCGGCCTCGTCATCGGCCTCGACCGCGACGAACGAGCAACATCGACCGCCACCGAGCGCGCCCACGACCTCGGAATCAAGAACACGCAATTCATCGCAGGAGACCTCCACGCCCCCCCCATCGCGGGCCCGCCCTACGACGCCATCATCGGGCGGCGCGTCCTGATGTACCAGCCCGATCGCGTCGCCGCCCTCCGTTCCCTCGTCGCCGCCCTCCAGCCCGGCGGCATCGTCGCATTCCAAGAAGCGGACGCGACCATGCTGCCCGCATCGCCGAAACCACACCCCCTCCACGAGCAAGTCACGCGCTGGCTCTGGCAAACCGTCGAGCGAGAGGGAGCCACGACCACCATGGGATTCGAGCTCCCCATCGCACTCGAAGCCGCCGGGCTGAAAGTCGAAGGACAACGCGCCGAAGCCATCATCCAAACCAAGCACCATCGTCACGTCACCGCCTGGATCGTACGAGCCGTGATGCCCCGCATCCTCGAGCGCGGCGTCGCATCGGAAGCAGAAATCGACATCGAAACACTGGACGCACGTCTCGCCGAGGAGCTCCACCAAACGAACGGCGCATTCATCGGCGACATGATCTTCAGCGCCTGGGCACGGAAGCCGTTGCGCTCGGAGGCGTAGCGCCGGGGTTTCACCCCGGACCCGACCAGGGGCTCTTCGCCCCTGGACCCGAACCAGGGCGCAGCCCTGGACCAATGGTGCATCGACCGCAATGCGGTCGATGCAAGAGATCAGGGAGGTGGCGCCCCGTCCGCCGCCTCCACCGTCACCGGTACGCCATTCAGAATGGCCGTCCCCGTGAGCGGCTCGACGTAAAGATCGTCTGTGATGGCATTCGCGTTTGCGCCCGGCACGCTGGCGGCGACGCGCAAGGTATCGGCCGCCGCGGCGTGCCCATGCCCATGCGGCAGGCTCACGACGCCCGGCATTACCTCCTCTGTCACGGCCATTCCCACGACGACCTCCCCCACGCGGCTGCGGACGCGCACGCGCGTTCCCGAGGAAAGCCCGAGCCGCGCGGCGTCCGTCGGATGCACGAGCAACATCGAACGATCCGGCCCCTTCACGAGCGAGGGCACGTTGTGCATCCAGGAGTTGTTGTTCCGCATGTGCCGGCGCCCGATGAGCACGAGGCCCCCGGCCGTCGCCTCGTCGAGGAACCGTTCGAGGCGCGGGACGTCGGCGAGAATTTCGGGCGGCGCGAGACGCACCTTTCCGGTCTTCGTGCGCACGCGCTCCCGGAACATGGGCCGGAGTGGGCCGAGATCGATACCGTGCTCGGCCTTCTTGAGCTTTTCGAGGTTGAGCCCCTTGGAGAACGGCAGGAATCGATCGCCGTAGGGCCCGAGCCGGAGCAAGAGGTCGAGGAAGCCGTCCGAGCCGAGCCTGTTGAGCAGCCCGACGAATCGCTCCGCCGCAGCGCCGAGCGGCGACGGCGAGATACGTTTCCCGAGGACACGCCCCGCGAGACCCACGAGGATCTCCGCGTCGTCCTTCGTATCCGGCCCGGCCTCGATCACGGGCCCGGACCATTTCGCCGTGTTCCGGACCGCGAGCGCGTGGAAGAGCAGATCGTAATGGCTGCGCTCGAGCGCGTACCGCGGCGGCAGGACGAGGTGCGCGTGGCGGGTCGTCTCGTTCAGGTAGATGTCGATCGCGACCATGAAATCGAGGTTCGCGAGGGCCTTTCCGATACGCTCGCCGTTCGGGACCGAAAGGACGGGATTACCCGCGACGGTCACGAGGCCGCGGATCTGCCCGGGGCCGGGCGTCTCCATTTCCTCGGCCATCGTGGTCGCCGGGAGGTTTCCGCCGACCTCGGGCAAGCCCCGGACCCGCGAGCGAAAGCGGCCGTGCCCGCCGAGGCCTATCATCCGCGCGACCCGCACGACGTCGGCCGCGGGCGTCGTGAACATGGCGCAGCCCGGGCGATCGAAATGGCCGGTGACGATGTTCAGCGCGTCGACGAGGTAACTCGACAGCGGGCCGAACGCGCTCGTGGACAGGCCCATGCGGCCATACGCGACCGCGCGCGGCGCCCTGGCGAATTCGCGGGCGATGCGGCGAATGACGAGGGCCGGGACGCCCGTCGAGGCGGAGACACGCTCGGGGGAGAATCGCGTGGAAATGGCTCGGAGCTCGGAGACGCCGTCGGCGATGTCGGAGAGGGCGCCGGCGTCGTGGAGGTTTTCCTCGAAGACGACGTGGAGCATGCCGAGGAGGAGGGCCGCGTCGGAGCCGGGGCGAACGAAATGGTGCTCGTCGGCATATGCGGCGGTCTCGGTCTTGCGCGGGTCGAAGAGGATGAACTTCCCGCCGCGCTCGCGGACGCCGGAGAGCCTGCCGCGGACGTCGCCGAGGGTCATGATGCTGCCGCCCGAGGCCGCGGGATTCGCGCCGAAGACGAGGAAATAATCGGTGTTGTCGATGTCGGGGATCGTCAGGCTCGTGGCCTCGCCGAACATCTGGAGGGCCGCGTAGATGCGCGGGTTCGCGTCCTGGGAATTGGAATCGAAGCGGTTCTTCGTGCCGAGGACCATTCCGAGGAGGCTCGCGCCGACAATCGCGCCGTGCCCGTGCGCCGCGGGATTGCCGAGGTACATGGCGACGGAATCGGGCCCGTGCTCGCGCTGGAGGGCGGCGAGGCGCTCGGCCGCCTCGCCGAGCGCCTCGTCCCAGCTCACGCGGACGAAACCCGAGGCGGTGCGGCGCATGGGGAAGCGGAGGCGATCGGGATCCTCCTGGAGCTCCCGCATGGCCGGTCCCTTGGGGCAGATGTGGCCCCGCGAGAAGACGTCGTCACGATCGCCGCGGATATCGACGACGCGGTTGTCCTCGACAGCGACGCGCATGCCGCACATGGCCTCGCAGACGTTGCACGTGCGGAGATGAACCGTCGATGAGCATGTCATGGAAGCCTCCCCGGGGAAGACAACCCCCTTGACAGGGGGATCGAATCCTGCATCACCTCTCGGAGGTCAGCCAGCCGGCGGCGCGGGCGCGTTCGCTTCGTCGTCTGCATCGCTCTCGTTGCGCTCGGGAGCGATCGCCGGAAACCTCTGGAGCGCCGCGGGGTCGTGCCTCGATAGGTAGCGGCCGAGGTGAAAGATCTCGGCGTACGAGCGGTGCCAGGCGGTATACGCGCGGCGGCGGAGATCACGCGGCGAGCCCTTCGGCGGGTCGTCGCCGCCGTCGAGGATCTGGAGCAGCTCGGTCGCCTCGGCTTCGGCGGTCTCGAGCTCTGCCTGGGTGATCGGGGTCTTGCCATTGACGGCGGCCCAATGGCTCCGGAAGAGCGAAACGAGGCGCAGGGTATCATCCGCATCATCGCGGATCCCTCGTCCGCGCTGGATATCGGCGAGGATGGCGCTGGCCTCCTTGTGGGCTCGGAATGCCGGTTTCGCCCAGCCGAACAGGGTCTCGTCGTGGCTCCGCACCTTGGCGACGAGCTCGCTGCGACGAGCCTTCTGGTCGCTGGTCCACGGGGTCTCGACGGCGAGGTCGGCAGCGTAAAAGACGAGCTGGTTCGGTTCGAGCGCAGCAAAATCCGCGGCTCGCTCGGATGCACGCGAAGCCGAGAGCTCGCTCGGGAGGAGCGGGAGGAGCGGCTCGAACTCGCGCCGCAAGATGCCCGTGAGCCGAGCCGCGCGCTCGCGAGAGATACGCGGGCGAAGGAGGATGTCCTCCGGGAGCGAGAGGAGCGCGGGCCTCCGCGTCTCGAAAAGCTCGTTCATCTTGGTGACTTGGGGATCCATAGCGAGGCTCCTATCTAGCAGCAATATCACGCCCACCGTCGTCAGGCCAAGGGACTCTGGCATACCCGCTCAGGGCCACACGACCGCATCCCGGCTCTGGAGGAGATATAGCTGCGTTCCTTTCGTTACTCGAAAATCCACACGCAGGCCGACACTTTTTGCTGTCGAATTAACCTCAACACTATGCATATCTCGACCATCTACCTGAATGCCCTTCACCAGACCGTACCGATCCACACGGCCATCACGCATCCCAAAGACTGGCTGGTCCAAGAATACCCTACATTGAGGCTTGGCTACAACTACCGCGTCCCCGTTCTTTCGAAATGGTCCTTCGAGGATATCACCAAGTTTCACGGACGCGCCGGGCTTCGTGACGTAGCGTCGATTGAGGTACTCACCTACAACAACTGTATGGATGGAGATGCAGTAGGATCTCACGAACGCCAGAAGCTCTCGCATGTCGTCAGGTCCGAGTAGGCTACCAGGACTGGTACCCGTATGCGCGACCTGGTTTCTATACTCCACGAAATCCTCGAGCCTTACCTCGATCGTTGTCAGCGGTACTGGATCTCCAGGCGACACCCCCTGCATGGACGAGTACCAGTTCACTAGCGCATCAGCACATCTGACCGACTCGTTGATCTTCTCGATCCCAAGCGCGCTGAACGAGGCCTGAACAACATTGGCTCGGAAATTATGTTCATGGTAAACAACGGCATCTCGATTCAACTTGTAAGGCGATTGTCCAGACAAGCATAGATGCAGGTTGGCAACGACATTGGCCTCCGTGAGTCCTGCGTATCGTCTGCCCTCTCCAAGACGCCCCCGAGCCAGCAACTCGGCTGATTGCTTAAGATGTTTGAAACGCAGCCCCTCGTGAAGATCAGCATAACTGGTGACGGACGCTTCGAGTTCAGCAAACGCCCAGCTGAGCTCTTCCACGAATTTTTCAAAGGCTGAGTATAAGGCAACAATGAAAGCCGCGCCGTCGAGACGCCTCCGAATGTTGAAATGGTTTCGCACATCCGGATCTGCATGACTAGCCAGTAGGACATTTACCTTGTCGATCGAGTGTACGAACGCTTCTAGATCGCCAAGGACAGCCAGGACCTCATCGAGAGTCGAGCGCATCGTCCAATCTCATGCAGTTAGCTTGGCGAGCGCTGCGTCAAATGCTTCTTTCATTCGTATGTTGCGTTCCTGGGTTTGTGCACTGTTAGTGCTCCGCCCAGCGAACAGTTTCTTGTTTACGGCGTACATGGTCCCCAGTTGTACGAGCAATTCTTGACGACCCTGAACGAGCAACTTGCGCTTGCTCCCCTGAGCATATTGGCTCGCAACAAACATTAGGGGATCGTACACGATCTTGGTCGGCCGTCCCTGGGGCTTGCCACTCGGATCAAGCCTACAAAATGCAGACGCCCCGAGAGTCGAAGATAGGAATTCAACCGTCCGCTCGAACATTGTTCGATATGCATCAAGGAGGCTTGCCGGGAACTTGTTACCAGCGCTCAAGAACCAATCGAGCAACGCTGATATCTTATTGAGGCCGCCCGGAAACGAATCGATCTGACGGTAGGCGAAGAACCGCAAGACGAGTTCAACATCATCCATTCTCTCGAACATCCGGCGGCCGACGTTAGTGGAATCATCGCGCTCCTCTACGTCCTCGTCGTCGCTCCCAGTCGGACTCGATTCACTCGGTATGCCCCACATGGTCCGGAAGGTGGCATTCCTCGAGAGATCGAGACAAAGTTGATTTAATGGACCGGGGTAGACAGCGTTTCGAGCTTCCTGCGAGCTCAGCGCAACTCCCCCAGAGTTGAGCCGCTCGAAGACCATCTTCTTGAGCTGCGCAGCCTGCTCTTCATCGGGGGCCGTTTCTTTGAGTAGGATAATGGCTGAAATGTACCGACGATCGATACCAACACGGACCTTACTGGGCAATGTCGAATACGTCCGCTCGTTCAATTCGGGCCAGTACTGAAGCCCGCAAAGGACGAGCTTATCTGCGTAGAATTCACTAAGAGCAGTCAGCCGCTGCCTACCGTCCATTACCTCGAATCGCGCAAAATCCCGCTCAAAAAGAAAGACGGGAGGTACAGGCACGTTCATCAAGAAGGACTCGATCAACCTCGATTTCCGCTCGTCACTCCAACGGTGTCGCCGTTGGTACTCCGGATCGAGCTTATACCTGAGTTCGCGCTCGGAACCATCTTTAAGATCAACGGTTTCCTCTAGCATCGACAGGATGCCTGCGAGAGGATAACGAGCTGATTCGGTTACTATGCGAACTTCACCTTTAACATAACGACTGTTAAGATCCTCGTCGGAAGTTGCCGACGCATCGTCGATTGGCTTGAACACGATCTTCTCATCCGGCAACAAGCCTGTAAGCGCCCGTGCCCGCTTTTTGGCTTCTTTAGAGCTCATGACGGCTCCTCCAATCGAACATAGAAGTCGAGTTCTTCAATCGGTGTCCGCAAGGTGCGCTTGAATTGATCCGCCTGACGCTTTCCACGCGAGGACAGGCCCGCAGAACGCACAGTTAGGATGCGAAGTTTACAGCGAGTGCCATGCAGCGCATCAAGCATAATGTCCTTCGGCCGCGCCCTGCGGTCGTGAATTCCCCCAAACCGGATCATCATCCGGGCCCCCGGCATGCAAGCCCGTGCCACATTCGTCCATACGGTCGCCAGTTGTTCGGCGAACTCGATCGCCGACCCATGGGATAGCTGGCTGGGCTGCCGATAGGTGGTTGTCGGTGGACCGCCCATGAACCAATATCGAAGCCACTGATCGGGCACATAGGTCCGCATGCCGAAATATGGCGGAGACGTCACCACAACCGAGAACCGAGCTTCAAGGGTGGCCAGCTTGAGCGTCCTACTGTCCTCGCAGTAAACCCGAAACGGGACGCCCGCGGGTGTGGATGCGAAGTAATGGCGTGCCTTCCGGCGAACAAGCGCCAAGAGATCGACATATGTGGGTTTTAGGCCATTCTTGGTCCAGAAGCGAATGGCATAATCTGGCTTCGCCGCATAGGTCCTGGGCATTTGATTCGACAAGTAGCCGGGGGCCCCCTTGTTACGCGGGCCATGCAGAATGCCGAGAATCAGAGCTCGCAATGCCTTACGCTCGGGCGATCGACAATCATTAAGGAGTGCAGAACGCAAACGACAAAGCTCAGCGAGCGTCTTGGGGTGATAACAGAGTGCCCAGAAGTCCCCCTCGGGTATGGTGGCGGCTGTGTCGCCTGCGAGTATTTCCGCGCATGCCGTTTCGACGTCATCAGCCGATACATCCACCAATTTCCCCTCGGCGATCGCGGTTGCAACGGGATTGCTGTCCACGCCGACCGAACGCAGTCCGAGGAGGCGAGCTGCGTAGTTCGTGCTTCCGCGACCACAAAATGGATCCAAGACCCACGCGTCGGAGGCAACCCCTGCGAGCTGTTTCACAGGAACCGACAAGGGAAACATCGTGAAATAAGGGCAGATCGCGTTTAGCCTCTCCTGCTCGGGGGAGGACTCACGAACTCGGACCACCAAAAACCACCTCTTGGGAAGCTAGGAAACGCGAGGTGATCGGTGCTGTCAAGGCGTCAGGCAGGGCAAGCACGTAGTCCAACGGAAGGCGGCTAGCTGACCGGACGTGCCAGTCCCACTCCCCGGACCGATGCCGGTTCACTCACAGCCATTTAACGAGCTGCCATGGGCCACGGCTCGTAGCCGCCCCCATCCGCGGATCCCTTCCCCCACCGTCGCCCGCTGCGCACCCCTCGCGCGGGAACCCCTGGGCCTCGCCCCTCGCTCCCGCCCCCTCCCCCGTTACACCCTCACGAGAACGATCGCTCGCGCCAGCTCCCCCACGAGCCTCCGCGCACCACCGCTCGGCCCCTCCGCCTCCCGCGGAAGGGCCGAGCCACGACGCATCGCTCTCCCAGCCTCTCAGCCCCGCCGCAGCGCCCGGATCTTCCCCGCCACCACGTCCGGCGTGAACCCAAACGCCTTGGCGAGGTCCTTGTCCGGCGCCGACGCGCCGAAGTCGTCGCGGCCGATGACGAGCCCACGCTCGCCCACGAGCGCGCGCCAAGGCAACGTCGAGCCCGCCTCGATGGCCACACGCGGCGTGCCCGGAGGCAGGACCTCCTCGCGATACGCCTGATCCTGTCGCTGGAACTGCTCCAAGCAGGGCATCGAGACGACCCGCACGCGGTCCCCCTCGGCATCGAGGATCTTCTTGGCCTCCATCGCCAAGCCCACCTCGGACCCCGTGGCGATGACCACGACAGCCGGTGGATTCGTCGCCGCGTCGGCAACGACGTAGCCGCCGCGGAGCATGACCTTGGGATCGAAGCCCTCCGGGCGCGGAAGCTCGGGGACCTTCTGCCGCGTGAGCGAGAGCGCCGTGGGACCCGAGCGCCGAAGGAGCGCATGCGCCCAAGCCGCCGCGCACTCGAGGCTGTCCGCAGGCCGGACGACGTCGAGGTTCGGGATGAGCCGGAGCGACCAGAGGGTCTCGATCGGCTGGTGCGTGGGCCCATCCTCGCCAAGGAAGATGCTGTCATGCGTGAAGACGAAGACGCTGTGCAGCTCGGAGAGAGCCGCCATGCGGATCGCCGGGCGCATGTAGTCGGCAAAGACGAGGAACGTGGAGCCGAACGGGATGAAGCCCCCCGCCAGGGCGAGGCCGTTGACGAAGGCACCCATCGCATGCTCGCGGATGCCGAAGTGGATGTTGCGTCCAGCGAAGTCGCCCCGCTGGATGGCCGGCGAGCCCTCGATGTAGGTCTTCGTGGAGGGATTCAGATCGGCCGAGCCGCCGACGAGCGAAGGCACGAGGGCCGCCGCGCGCTGCTCGACGATGCCAGCACTCTGTCGCGTGGCCGCATCCTTGCGAGGCGCCGCCTTGACGAGCTCATCGAAGAGGTTCTCGGGGACCTCGCGGCGAACGAGGCGCTGGTAGAGAGCAGCCGCCGCAGGGTCACTCTGCTCGAGCGCACGCATGGCCGCCTTCCAAGCCTCGTGCGCCTTGCGGCCCTCGTCCGCGCGCGTCGCAAAGAGCGCGCGGACGTCGTCCGGGATGAGGAACGTGGGCTCCGTAGGCCAGCCAATGGCCTTCTTCGTCGCCTCGACCTCCTTGGCGCCAAGAGGCTCACCATGCGCCTTGGAGCTACCCGCCTTGCCAGGCGACCCATACGCGATGGTCGTACGCGCAACGATGAGCGAAGGTCGCGCCGGCTCAGCCACAGCCGCATCGAGGGCCGCGCGGATCTGCGCATGGTCATGGCCGTCAATCGTCTGGACGAACCAGCCATACGCCTCGTACCGCTTGCCGACGTCTTCGCTGAAAGCGAGGTCGGTCTTGCCATCGATCGTGATGTGGTTGTTGTCGTAGAAGAAGACGAGGTTGGAGAGGCCAAGGTGTCCCGCAAGGCTCGAAGCCTCCGCCGAGACGCCCTCCATGAGGTCACCATCCGAAGCGATGCCAAAGACGCGCGCCGTGGCGACGCCCGTCTTCCCCGCGAAGCGAGCCTCCATCATCTTGAGCGCGGCGGCCATGCCGACGGCCGTGGAGATGCCCTGGCCGAGGGGTCCGGTGGTGACCTCGACCCCAGGCGTCATGTGGACCTCGGGATGGCCGGGCGTGCGGGAGCCGAGCTGGCGGAAGTTCTTCAGCTCGTCGAGGGAGAGGTCGTAGCCCGCGAGGTGGAGCAGGCTGTAGAGGAGCATCGACGCGTGGCCGGCGGAGAGGACGAAGCGGTCACGATCGGGCCAGCTCGGGTCCTTGGGGTCGTAGCGCAGGTGGCGCGTGAAGATCTCGAACGCGATCGAAGCAAGCCCCATCGGCGCCCCGGGATGCCCCGAATTCGCCTTCTCGACGGCGTCGACCGCGAGCATCTGGATCGTGTGGACGGCCTTCTTCACTGTCGACTCGTCGATGTGCATCGCATCCTCCGCGCGCGTCTCTAGGCGAGATCGAGCCCGAAGGAAAGCAGACGAGGAGGCAGAGCGTGGTGCCCGCCCAGGGCGTAGCCGCCGGGGTTTCACCCCGGACCCCGACCAGGGGTTGTCCACCCCTGGACCCGGACCAGCGCAAGCGCTGGACTCGGGGGGGAAAAACTGCGCTACGCGCAGTTTTTCCCACAGCCGGTCGACGACGCTGCCAGCCGCGACAGCGGGGCCAACGTGGCCACGCGACGGCGCAGCGCTGCCGGCTTGGCTGGCAACCCCGCGCGTGGTCTTGCCATGGGGCCCGTTCGATGAACTGCGCATCGCGCAGTTCATCGACCCTCGGTCCAGGCCGTGCCTGGTCCGGGGTGCAGGGGGCGGACAGCCCCCGCTGGGGTTTGGGGCAACGCCCCAATCTCCCCCCTCAGGCCGAGGCTGCCTGCGCCGGACGATCCTGGATCGGAGGAGAGGCGAAAATATCCGCCTGGCTCTCGCTTGGCGGCGGCAGTTCCACGTAGCCGCGGAACTGGGCGAGCATGTTGAAGCGGCGGGCCATCCAGCCGGGGATCACGAGGGCGTAGGTGCGGGCGAGACGGCGCGGGTCGTCGAGGGTGCGCAGCATCGCCTGGTAGGTTACTTCGCCGTAGGCGGCTTTGAAGGCGGCGGCTTGTTCGGGGCGGGAGACCCAGTTCATGACGCCGGGGCGGTCGGCTTCGGGGTGGAACTGGACGGCTTCGACGCCGGCGGTCACGTCGAGACCGAGGATGGCGCGGCCTTTGGACATGCCGTCGCGGCTCTCGCGGGCGAGGAGGGAGCCGCCGAGGGATTCGAGCAGGGGCTCGTCGAGGTCGACGGCTTCCCAGCTTCGGTGCTCGAAGGCGAAGAGACGGTCGCCGAAGGGGCGGAGTAGCGGGTGGGCTTGGCCTTCCGGGGTCGTGTAGATGGGCATCACGCCGAACTTTCGTTCGGTGCGGGGCACGACGGCGGCCAGGCGGAAGTGCCGCACGACCATCTCGAACGAGTAACAGATGGCGAAGAGGGCGCTTTGCTCCTCGCCGCCGCGGATGGACGAGTCGACGACGTGGTCGAGGAAGCCTGAGTAGTCTGTGACCCATGGCATCCCGTCGCCGTCGTAGGGGGAGCCGGGTCCGCCGGTCGAGATGTAGAGGTCGTAGTTGCGGGGGACGGGGTTTTGGGTGTCGCGTGGCGAGACTTCGCCGAGCTCGCACTCGAGGGTTGGGTTGTGCCGGCGGACGCGGTCGAAGAAGGTCGACACGATGCCGCGCAGGCATCGCATCGCCTGGTTGACATGTCCGTTGTTCATGTCGACCAGACAGATCCGCAAGGGGAGCAGTCGCGGCTCTCCGCTCACGTGGACCGACCTCCGACCGAGGGAATTGCGAAACGACTCATCACGCGCGTGACCTCTGCATCTTCCCCCTGCGCCGCGATTGTCGTAGCACGAAGCGCGAGCGCCGAAAAGACAGCATTTCTGTCACTTTCCACGCAGGTTCCAAGCGACCGACCGCACGACCGGATCTCCGGATTGCGCTGCAGTTGCGGCGGATTGGCGTGCCTTGGACGGCGCGAAGCGGGCGAGCGAGCGGAGGGCTGCGACGCGCAGATCGGTGCTCGCGGTTTCCTGGGTCGCCAGGGTTTCGGCGAGCTTGGTGGCGCGCGTGCGTTCGTCGCCTTGGGAGACGCGGACGTATGCGCCGAGGGCGCGGGCGCGGATCAGCTCGGAGGCCTTGTCGTCGAGGACGAGCGCGCGGAGCGTGCTGGGGGCGGCGGCGCCGGCGATGCGGATCGCGAGGGCCTCGTAGTCGCCCTTGCCGTGGGCGCACCAGACCGCGCCGAGGACACGTTCGAGGGACGAGGGGTTTGCCGGCAGTGGCTTGTTCGGGCGGCGCGTGGCGACGATCGCGAAGGGGGGCTCGGGCGCGAGGGGTGAGGGCGGCGAGGCGACCTTGGCGCCGGAGGGCGGGAGCGGCGGCGCGGGCTCGGCGCCTTGTTCGAGGATGCCGCGGTAGAGCGCGCTGCCCTGGAGGACACGCTTCTGCGCTTCCGTCAGGTCGAGCGCGCCGTAGGCGATCGGGAACATCGTGTTCGTGATGTCCGGGCAGTTGTCGGGGTTCGACTGGATCACGGACGTCGGGCACTCGTCGGTGTCGCTGAGCGGATCGGTCTCCTCGACGGAGAACTCGGTCGTGTGGAAGAGGCCCGAGAGGTGGCCGACCTCGTGGCGGAGGACGGTCGCGTCGTACTGGGGGTTGCCCGAGGGCATGTACGCGACGCCGCTCATCGTCGTGCCGTGGAGCGCGGGGCTACCAGGGATGCCGCCCGCGACGCCGATGGCCTGGCCGAACTCGGAGCCGAAGCTGCCGATGACGAAGAGGTTCAAGGCCGGGGCGTCGCCGGCGCCGGCCGAGGAGGCGAGCAGGTTTCGGTACTCGTTGTAGTCGTCGACGGTCGTGAAGTTCGCGGCGAGCGGCAGGAAGGTGACCTTGCCGAGGCCGAGGCCCGCGTAGTCGACGAACATGTCCGAGAGGACCTGGTTCACGTAGTTCTGCGTGCTCGCGTTCGGGGCGATGAAGACGTTCACGTCGACGACGCCGCCGTGGAAGAGGCCGTCCTTCGTGCGGCGGATCCACACGTCCACGTGCGCGCTTTTGAGCGAGCCGTCGTCGTCGCCGAGCGCGATGCGCCACTGGCCTTGCTGCATGGGCCAGGCGTTCGCCGCGTCGGACTGCGGGTTCGCGCCGCCCACCCAGCCGTAGTTCGCGAACGCGAGGTTCGTCTTGTCGGGCATCGCGTAGTTGAAGATGACCGGCTCGCCCGAGGGGGGACGCAGGCGGCTGATGCCCACGACGTCGTTCACGTCCGCCGCGCCGACCGCGACCGTGAGGCCGAGCGCGCGGTCGGGGACGTCGAAGGGCTGGAGCGTGTTCAGCGGGATCTCGCCGAGGTCGATGTGCTCGAGCGACTGGAGCCCGCTCGGCCCCGCGCCCGTCCCGCCGGCGCCGCCCGCACCCGCGCCGCCCACGCCGGGGCCTGCGCTCCAGGTCTCGCCGCCTTCGCCGCCGGCGCCGGGGTTCTCGGTGCGGGTGGTCGCGCCGCACGCGGCGAGCGTGACGAGCGCGATCCCGGCGAAAAAGGAGGACCGGACAACGCCGGCAGACGAGGCTCGAAGGCAAGCCGAGAGCCCACGGAAGGCGGTAGGGGCAAGCATCTTGCGATTCTAGCTTGCGCCTCCTTGGGGTAGAAGCGGCCCGTGCAGAGCGTCGATCCGGCTGCGACGGAGACGAAAGGCCGCGAGGAAGCTCCTCCCAAGGCAGGAGGCGGCGCGCGCTCGGCGGCGCTCGTGACCGCGGGGATCGTGCTGTCGCGGCTCGTGGGGCTCGTGCGGCAGCGCGTCATGGCCCACTACTTCGGGACATCGGCCTGGGCGGACATGATCGCGGCCGCGTTCCGCGTCGGGAACATCACGCAGAACCTGATGGGCGAAGGGACGCTCTCCGCGACGTTCATCCCGCTCTACGCGCGGCTGCGCGGCGAAGGCAAAGGCGAGGAGGCGGCGCGGTTCGCGCGGTCGGCGCTCGGGCTCTTGCTCGTGGTGGTGACGGCGGCGTCCGCGCTCGGCGTCTTGTTCGCGCCGTGGCTGTCGTGGCTCGTGGCGGCGGGGTTCGACGAGGAGAAGCTCGCGGGGACGGCGATCATCGTGCGCATCGTCTTCCCGATGACGGGCCTGCTCGTGCTGTCGGCGTGGGGGCTCGGCGTGCTGAACGCGCACCGGCGCTTCTTCTTGCCGTACGCGGCGCCCGTGGTGTGGAGCCTGGCGCAGATCGCAGCGCTCGTCGTGGCGGGGACGTTCCTCGGGCAGCGAGGCGGCGCGCTCGCCACGGCGCTCGCGTGGGGCGCGTTCGCGGGGGCGTTCTTGCAGCTCGTGGTGCTGCTTCCGGCGGCGCGGAGGCTCCTCGGAGGGATCACGCCGCGCTTCGACGCGAAGGATCCACACGTGCGGGAGGCGGCGGCGCGGCTGCCCGGCGCGCTCGTGGGCCGCGGGATCATCCAGATCTCGGGGCTCGTCGACACGCTGCTCGTGAGCTTCCTGGGAACGGGCGCGAACGCGACGTTCGGCTACGCGCAGACGATCTACCTCTTGCCGATGAGCGTGCTCGGGACAGGCGAGGCCGCGGCGGCGTTGCCCGAGTTTTCACGCGACACGGCGGAGGCAGACGTGGCGAAGCGGAACGCAGCGGTGCGCGCGCGGCTCGGCGCGTCGCTCGCGCGTATCGCCGTGCTGACCGTGCCGGCGACGCTCGTGTTCGTGCTGCTCGGCGGGGACCTCGTGGCGCTCTTGCTCCAGACCGGGACGTTCGATCAAGAAGCAACCGCGCGGGTAAAACCGCTCCTCGCAGCGTACGGGTTCGCGCTGCTCGGGAACGCCGCGGGGCGCGTGCTGACGACGACGGCGTACGCGCTCGGCGACACGCACACGCCGGCGAGGTTCGCGGTGCTGCGGGTCGTCGTGAGCACGGCGCTCGCGCTCGTCTTGATGCAGCCGCTCGGCGTGCTCGGCGTGGTGCTCGGCGCGGTGATCGCAGGCTGGGTGGAGACGTGCGCGATGGGAATCCGGCTGTCCCGAGCGATCGGAGGGCTCGGGCTCGGGGCGATTCGCACAGGGCGGATCGCGCTGCTCGGCGCGCTCTCCGTGGGCGCAGGTGTCCTCGTCCGTTCCATTCTGCCCACGTCACTCGCAGGGACGACGATCGGCGCGATGCTGTCGCTCGGTACGTTCGGCGCCGCATTCCTCGTGCTCTGCCCGCTGCTCGGTCTCTTCGACCTGCGCTCGCTCCTCCGGCGAGCGCGGCGCTGACATCCTCCCGCAGAGGCAGATGGCGGAGGGACGCTGGACGCATCAAGAACGCGAGGTGACGCCCGGCAAGACCCTGCACCCCGCGCTGCTGCACCCCTACCGCGCCGCCTTCTACGTCTTTCTCGCCGCGCGCCGGACCCTGGTGGAGCTGTCGCCGGATCGAGGCTGGCGGACATGGATCACACCAGAGATCCTGCTCGGCGGCTTTCTCGTGCCGAGCGACGTGGCCGAGCTCGAGCGGCTCGGCGTGCGCGCCGTGGTGAACGCGACGAGCGAGCTCGTGGAGCCGATCGGGACGCTGCGCGCCGCAGGCATGGACTATCTGCAGATCCCCTGCTGGGACATGAACGCGCCAAGCCCCGAAGACGCCGACCGCGCGATCGAGTTCCTCACCGTGCACATCAAGGCGGGGCACCGGGTCTACGTGCACTGCGCGAGCGGGGTGGGCCGGAGCGTGGCGCTCGTCGTGTGTTACCTGGCGCTGCATCGAGGGATGAGCGTCGAGGAGGCCATCGCCTGGATCCGCGCGCGGAGGCGTGTCGCAATGCGCGAAGGGCAGCTCCGCTTCGTGAACGACTACGTATCCACACGCAGGGGCCGGTGAGCGCGGAGAACGCGTAGTCCGAGGAACGCGTAGACCAGGGAACACGGAGATCGAGGGCGTGAAGAGCGCGAAGCAGCAAGCGCTGGCACGCCCCTTCCAATCGAGGGCCAAAGGAGGCGCGAGCGCCCCCGCCTGGAGCCCTCATGAGAACGATCGCGCACGCCGGCCGCGGTGACGTGTACACGCTGCTCATCGTGCTCCCGCTCGTCTTCTTCGCGATCTCCCTCGGCTTCGACGTCGTCGCGATGCTCTCAGGCGCACACGTCTGGGGCGTCGCAGCCGCCGTAAACCTCGCCGCAGGGCTCGTCAGCGGTTCCTTGTCATCCATGTATTTCGCCCGAGTACACGACACGTATCGCCCGGGATCCCGAGCGCGAGACCTGAGCTTCCTGTTCCTCTGGCTCTCGATCTGCGCACTGCTCCCCTTCGCCGTGAGCCTCGTCCTGCGCGCCGTCCACCCCGAAGGTCCAACGCCACCAGCAAGCGTCGCACTCTCCATCGTGGCCCTCGGCCTCGCCACGCTGGCCGGTTGGCTCGGCGACGAAGCAGCCCGCGAACGCGGGTAGGAAGGGGAGCGCCTCGCTGGGGCTTTGCCCCAGGCCCCAGCAGGGGCTGTCCGCCCCTGCACCCGGACCAGCGCAAGCGCTGGACTCGGGGTCGATGAACTGCGCGATGCGCAGTTCATCGAACAGCCGCAAGCAAGACCGGCGACGGGCTGGCCAGCCACCGGCCCGTCGGAAAAACTGCGCATCGCGCAGTTTTTCCGCCCCGAGTCCAGGGTTTGGCCTGCAAAGGGAGGCGGACAGCTACAAGAAACTTCCCCCGCGACGACTGCGCTCCGCGCAGTCGTCGCCCAGCGGTCCAGGGCTTGCCCTGGTCCGGGTCGAGGGGCGGACAGCCCCCGCGGGGTCCGGGGCAGCGCCCCGGCTCCACGCCCCAGGCGACCCTCCTTCGCGCGAGACTTGGCCCATCGACGCGACCTTTGGCATGCGTCGCCTCGATGCAAGACGATCGCCCTGGCCCGAACCGAACTACGCGCCTTGGGCTCCCGCTCCTCGCGGTGCTCGCGCTCGCGCCTCTTGGCTGCAAGGGAGGTGGCGCGCCTGCGCTTGCGAAGGGCGAGCCGACGGAGGAGCCCCCGCCTGAGGTGCCGTCGCCGCCCGTTGATGGCCCGAAGCTCATCGTCCTGCAGAGCGGCACTGTGGTGTACGACCGGCCCTCGATGAAGGGCCGGCCGCTCGGGGAGCTCCGCGCAGGGGCTGCGATTGCACGCTCCTCGGAGCCGTTCACGCGAAGGGAGTGCCCGGGCGGCTGGTATGTCGTGAGGCCACGCGGCTTCGTGTGCGCGGGTGAGGCTGCGACGACGGATCCGTCCCTCGCTGCGGCGTTGCCGCCCGGCCCGGATCTCGCGCGCCCCCTGCCCTACCGCTACGGCCGCGCTCGCACCGAAGGCGTGCCGCTCTACACGCGCCTGCCGATGCCGGGGGAGCAATCCACGGAAGAGCCGGATCTCAAGCGCTACCTCAACAAGCGTGGCTCCCTCGATGCGGAGGTGCTCGGCGCGGCGGCGAACGATGTGCCCCTCGATCCGCGCGGCGTGCCCGCAGGCCCGCCTGTGCTGATGCCTGGCGTCGATGGCGCGGATGCGGCGGGCAAACGCACGGTGGGCTCGTTCTTCGCTTTCCCGGCGCCGGCCGTGGCGCCGCTCGCGCCGCTTGCTTCACGCGTGGCGGACCTCAAGGGCGGCGTGCTGCGCAAGGGCAGCGGCGTCGCGCTTGCGGGGTCGTTCGTCGCCTCCGTCGCGCCGAATCCCGGCGAGGGCCGGCGCTTCGGCGTCACGCCGTCCGGGCAGGTGGTGCCGATCGACCGGCTCAAGCCTGCGCTCGGGACGACGTGGCACGGGCTCGACGTCGAGAAGATGGGGCTGCCCGTGGCCTTCGTGCACAAGGCTGGCGTGACGGCGTGGAACCTCAAGAAGGGCGAGGCCGAGCCGATCGAGGACGAGGAGCTCGAGCGGCGCACGGCTGTGCCGCTCAGCGGGAAGTTCCGGACGGTGAACGGCGTGCGCTTCGAGCAGTCGCGCGAGGGTTACTGGCTGCGCGCGCAGGACCTCGTGGTGATCGTCCGCCGGACGAAGTTCCCGGATTTCGCGAAGGGCGACCAGAAGTGGCTGGACGTGAGCCTGGCCAACCAGACGCTCACGGCCTACGAGGGGCAGAAGCCGGTCTACGCGACGCTGATCTCGTCGGGACGCGACGTGCTGAAGGAAGCGGCCGAGAGCGCGTCGACGGCGCGCGGGACGTTCCGGGTTCGAAAGAAACTGGTAACTGGACCGCTCGACAGCCGCGAGGTGCACGGCGACTTCGACGTCGCCGACGCGCCCTGGGTCATGGAGTTCGAACCGGGCTACGCGCTCGCGGGCACGTACTGGGGTGATGGGCTCGGGGAGGCGCAGACTTTCCATGCTGTCGCGCTCTCGCCCGTCGACGCGCGCAGGCTCTTTCACTGGACCGGGCCCGAGCTGCCAGAGGGTTGGCACGGTGTGACCGACGCGATGGGCGAAGGGACGATGGTCGTCGTTCGGCCGTAGCGCTCGGAGGTCACGCTCGGACGAGCGGAGCGCGACTGTCCCGCAGCGTGACAGGCCACCGAGCAGGCTGTGCGTTCCCTGCTCGCACAGACTCCACGCCCATCGTCATTGCCCCCGGCCGTGACACCGGAGCGTCCGCGCCGCGCCGCGTCTCGCGTCGCCCCGCGCGGCCTTGCGACGCTCCCGACGAAGCACCCCGCTTGGCTCGATTCTCCCGAACAAGCCGCCGGAAACGCGCATTCCTCCGCGCGAAACCACGTGCGTCACGACGCGCCGGAGCGAGAGCGAGCGTGCTTCGCAGGGCTCGGCACGACCCTTGCCGACGAGCACGCACGTCACCGCGACCTTCGCGAGCAAAAGAGGCGATGGCGGGGGAAACGCGTGGTCCGACGATCGGGTCGCGCCTCGAGACCGCGGTGGCAGAGGGACGAACCATGGCTTCCAAGACGACGACGACGCGCGCGAAGGGCGCTGCCAAGCGTGGAGCGACAACGACGCGCAAGGCTTCCGAGGTGGCGAAGGGCGCGACGAAGAGGGCGAAGAGCGCCGGCAAGCGCGCGGCGACCTCCAAGGCAGGAGCCCGAACGGAAACGGCCGGTCGCGCGACGACGCGCAAGGCCGCCGCCTCGAAGCGCCCGGCCGCAAAGAAGGCGACGCGCAGCGCCACCGGACAGCGCGCGACGGCGTCCAAGGCGGCTCCGGCGCGTTCGTCCCGAAAGAGCGCCTCGACGACGCGCAAGGCGGCGACAGGAAGCCGGACCCGCACGAGCGGCACCCGCGCTGCGGGCGCCCGCTCGGGTGCGGGTCAAGCTCGACGCGGGAGCTCTGCGGCCCCCGTGTCGTCGAGCGGTTGAAACTGGTGCCGAAGGAGGGAGTCGAACCCCCGACCCGGCGCGTATGAAACGCCTGCTCTAGCCGGCTGAGCTACTTCGGCGGGAAGCGGCGCGCACTATGTCGAGGGACGACGGACCTGTCAAGCAGGCAAACCGTCCCCGGGGGTCTTTCTCGCGAGGGCGTGGGCAAACCCACGCGACGGCCGGTGAGGAGGAGGCCGGAGGCGTTGTCCTTCGGCCCGCCGGTCCGCCTCGCGAAGTGTCCCGAAAGCTTTACGTTTTTCCGCGCGTCAGGGGCGCTCGGGATCCGGGGGACGCACCGCGGGGTTCTTCGCGACGAACGGCATCGACCAGGCGAACGTCGGCCCGAGCTCACGCGGGAGCGGCTCGAAGGGAGCGCCGCGCAGGACCGCCTGCCGGCAGTTCTCGTCGAACTCGGGGATGCCGCTCGGCCGCGCCACGCGCGCGCTCGCGACGCTGCCATCGGCGCGGATCACGAACGAAACGACGACCGTGCCGCCGCGCCCCTCCACGATCGCCCAGCGCGGGAACGCGTCCTTCCAGAGCGGATGAATCTTCGCGAGCACGCGACGCACGTAGTCCATGCGGCGCTTGTCGAGCGCATTCGCGTCGAGGCCCGCGCCCTGCCCCGTGCCGAGCGGATCCGCGACGGAGCCACGGCCCGCGCTTCCGCCCGATCCCGGCGCCGTGGGCCCGTTCTGCCCACCGATCCCGGCGCCCGGCGCGCCGCCGGCGGTGCTCGCGTGCACGATCGACTGGAGCGCGAGCGCGACCTCTTGCTCGCTGTCGACCTTGTCCGAAGGTCTCCCTTCTCGATCCGCCGGCACCGACGGCGTCCCCGCCGTGACGAAGGGCCGCGCGAGGGGCACCTCGGCGCTCGCGCGCGCGTCCTTGCCCGGCGCCCCGTCACGCGCGCCGATGCCCTCGGAAGGCGCCGCCACGCCCTCCTCCGCGCCGCCCACGGGCCGCGCCGCCTCGATGCCGTCGGGCGGGAGCGCCGCCGCGCCGAGCGCGCCTCCACGCCGCGTGGCGCGGCCGGCGCGGAGTCCGCCCGAGGACGGATCGTGCACGGCGTACGTGCGTCGCTCGGGACGACTGCCGGAACGACCACTCGCGAGGAAGGTGAGCTCCATCGGCTCACGGCTCGCGCGTCGATCCTCGCGGGATGCGCGTTCTTCGCCCGCGTCGATGCGCTGCACCTGTGTGCGATCGAGCCGCGATGGCACTTCCGTGACGAGCGCGCGATCGTCCTGCCGATCGGCGAGGTTCGTCGCGCGCGCCGCCGCGGTATCCGTACCGCCGCGGCCTTTCGTGCCCGTATCGGGCCGCGGCTCGGCCTCCCCTCCCCCGCGTGGAACGGCGACCGCGGGCAGCTCGACGAGCTCGCCGGCGATCGATCCTTCGCTCAACGTGGGCAGCTCGATCTCGACGACCTCGTCCCCGAGCGGCGTGCGCAATCCTCGCAGCGCGATGCCCGGCTCCGCGCGTGAGGCACGCGCGAGCAGAGCGCCGCCGGTCGCGAGCAGGGCGAGGTGCACCGCGAGCGAGAAAAAACTCGCGGAGACGAGCCTGCGTCCGCCTTCGCCCCGCACGCCTCCAGTATGCCTCGTCTCCGCGCCCTTGTGTGCTCTTCAGGCGAGGCCGAAGCGCCGGCGCGCGTTCTCCGTCGTGCGCGCCGCGAGCGCGTCGAAGCTCTCGCCGCGCAGCTCCGCGACGCGCCGCGCCGTGTGCACCACATACGCGGGCTCGCAGCGCTTGCCGCGCAGCGGGATGGGCGCGAGGTACGGGCTGTCCGTCTCGACGAGGATCCGATCGGGCGGCGCCCACGCGGCGACCTCGTGGATGGCGCGCGCGTTCTTGAACGTCACGATCCCCGAGAACGAGAGATCGAAGCCGAGCGCGAGCGCTCGCTCGGCGAAGGGCCGATCCTCGGAGAAGCAGTGGATGATGCCGCCGACCTCACGCGCGCCTTCCTCTTCGAGCACGGCGATCGTGTCCTCGGCCGCCTCGCGCGTGTGCACGACGATGGGCTTCTGGACGCGCCGCGCGAGCGCGATCATGCGCCGGAAGACCTCCTTCTGCGCCTCACGTGGCGAGTGCATGTAGTGGTAGTCGAGCCCGATCTCGCCCACGGCGCGGACACGCGGCTCGCGGGCGAGTCGCTCGAGCTCGTCTTCCATGGGACCGTCGAGGACACGCGCGTCGTGCGGGTGCAGGCCGACGGAGGCCCACACGTCGGGACGACGCGCGGCAAGCCCCGCGGCGAAGCGCGCCGGGCCGAGGTCCTCGCCGACCCCGATCACGACGAACGCCTCGACGCCGGCCCCGCGCGCTCGCTCGAGGACGGCGTCTTCACCTTCAGGAAAGTAGTTGGGATCGAGGTGGCAGTGGGTGTCGATCAACATCGTTCGTGGACCAACGACATGCTCGTCAGGTGACGAGCTCGGCGAACCGCGCGCGGAGGAGCGCGCTGCCCGCGTCGAGGGCGCAGCTCTCGCAATACCCCATCGCCTTCAGCCGATCGAGCGCGGCGAGCGCGTTCTTGCGTTGCTCGTCGCGCAGGCCGCCGACGAGGGGCTCGTCGCGCACGCCCTGGGCCGCGTGGTTCGCCCGATCGCGCAGCATGGCCACGAGATCCCGGCAGAGCAGCGCCACGGCCTTGCGACGCTCCGTGAACACGGCCTCGCGCAGCTTGCGGATCTGCTGCGGGAAGACGACGGCGTTGACGACCTTCTCGCCGGGGTGATCGATCGCCCATGCCGCGATCATCGCGATGAGCCCGCGGCGGTGATCGTCGTGCTTGCCGCGCACGCCGAGCAGGCCCTCGATCTCGCGCATCATGCGCTCGTCGGCGCCTTCGAAGTCGCCGGTGTGCGGGTTTCTGATCTTCTCGCCCTTCACCCACGCGCCGACGTGCTGCACGTACCGGTCGAAGAGCTCACCGTACCGCGTCTCGTCGACGAGCCCGCTCGCCGAGCGCATCTCCTCTTCGAGCGTGTCGAGCAGCCGCGCGCGCACGACGTCGCGGAAGAGCTTGTGATCATGGTAGCCGCCCGCGAGGGCGCGCTCTTTGAGCCAGTCGTACTCCGAGGTCCGCTTGCAGAGCTCGTCGAGCTCCGTGAGCACGGAGAACGGCGACAGGCAGCCGTGATCCCGGCTCTGCGCTGCATCGAGGAGCAACGAGCGGATCTCGCGCGGCGAGACGCCCGAACGTCCCTCGAAGTCGACGGTGGCGTCCGTCTCCTGATAGAGCGCGCGGATGTTCGCGCGGAGGAGCTTCTGCGAGTCGCCGTCGAGCCGCTCCGGCGGCGTTCCCGTCGCGTACGCTTCCATCTTCTCGGCGGCCGTCAACGACGAGACGATCGGCGCGAGCGCCTCGGGATAACGCTTCGCCTCGGGCTGCCGCATGCGCGTGAGCACGGCGAACTGCGCGGCCACGCGTGTCGCGTGCGGCGCGACGTGCCGCGTGACGAACGGCGCGATCTGCGCGTCGTAGATGCGCTGCTCGTCGAGGTAGCTCCTGAGGTAGGGCGCGCGGAGCAACTCGAAGCGACCGCGGAAGCTCGGGAACTCGGGGTGCTCGCGGAAGGCGTTCAGATGAACGTCGTTCGCGCTGCCGATCATGACCACGTTCGTCTGGATCGTCTGCTGCGGCAGGCTCACCTCCCCGGTTTCGAGCGTGAGCTGCAGGTAGCGGAACGCATCGAGTGGCCTCTTCAGGAGATCGCTGAACTCGAGCACGCCGCCCGAGGCCTCGACGAGATCGCCATGCGCCTCGAAGAGCGTCCGCGCCTGGAGCGCCGTGGGCAGCGCGGCGAGCGAACGATCGGCCGTGATCTGCCGTTCGCCCGCGTCGACGCTGAGCTCGGGACCGATGGTGACCGCGCCCGTGCGGTACCGTCGCGAGATGAACCAGCGCTCGACCTGGACGTGTCGCAACACATCGGCGAGCGAGCCCTCGTACGAGACGAGCAGCGCCTCCATGATCTGCTGGTTCTTGTGCGAGAGCTTGCCGCTCATGAGCCAATCGGGCGGCGCGTCGGCGATGCCGGCTTCGTCGTAGAGCTTCTTCAAGAGCTCGCGCCGCTCCGGCACCGGCAGCAAGAAGAGCGGATGATCCCGGAGCTCGCTCACGAGGCGCGCGTCGATCTGCGTGTCCTCGAGATGCGCGAAGCTCCCGCCGATCGGTGCCGCGGCCCCTTCGCCGCCGAACCCGATCGCGCCGCGTGTCGTCTTGCGGCTCGGGAACACCCAGTGAAACCGGTAGAGCGCGCCCTCGTCGAGCGTCGAGTAATGCTCGAGCGCGCGCAGGACGCAGCCGGCGATCGTGCTCTTGGCCGAGCCGTTCGGGCCGTGCATCAGGACGAGCCGATTCGCGCGGCCCTCCTGCACGAAGTTCGAGAGCGCGCGGTAGATCTCGCCCTGCAGCTCCTCGTGTCCGATGAGCGCCGCGTCGCGGCCGTGGTACGGGGCCCGCCGTCCATTCACGGACGACGCCCGGAGCGGCTCCGGTTCCCAGGGCAGATCGAAGAGGCGGTACCGCGTGCACTCGCCCCACGGGCGCTTGACCGGGTACGTCCCGAAGTGGTCGAACATGTCGCGCACATACCGGGCGGCATCACGCCCGTGGCGCGCGGGATCAGACGCGAAGAGCTCCAGGTACTCCTGGAAAGAGAGCAAGCGCCGCCCCGTCTGGAAGCGACGCTGCATCGAGGTGACCAGGTTGGAAAGCTCGGCCAGCGCGAGCTCGGACCGTCGGCTTGCCCGGGCGTCGGACTCTTTCACCCCGGGAGTTTAGCCCCCGGCTCACTTCACGTCGACGTCGACCTCGAGGTCCAGCTTCTCCATCAAGCAGTTCGCCGCGCTGCACACGCTCATCGAGAGCGTGCCGGCGATCTTCGCTTTGCCCGCCCGGGACGCCACGAACGGCACCTTGAACGATCCCTTCTTCTCGTCGAACGTCCCGTCCTCGCGCTTGAGCACGGGCTTCGGATACGTGAGGCCCTCGGGCGCGGGATCGACGAGCTTGAACTTGTACGGGTACTGATCGTTCATGTGATACGCGCCCTTCGGCACGATCGAGATCTCGAGCGT
This sequence comes from Polyangium sp. y55x31, assembly GCF_029946505.1. Taxonomy (GTDB): domain Bacteria; phylum Myxococcota_A; class Polyangia; order Polyangiales; family Polyangiaceae; genus Polyangium. Next base: position 99,279 of record NZ_JARZHG010000024.1, on the reverse strand, counting down.
CCCTTCCTTGCCCGCCGCGTACGGGCCGGTCGCCTTCATTTCGACCGCGTACGAATCGCTCTCGGCCTTGGGGCCCTTCGCGACGACGGTCTTCTCGTCGCCGCGCTGCGTGGCGGCTTCGCTCCGGCCACATCCGGAGGCCAGCACGAACGTCAGGCCCGAGAGGGCCACGAGGCACGCGAGGGTGGAGACAGGGCGGCGCATCGAAGGCTTCTTCATGAGGGCTCGGAATACCACGGCGGTTTGCTCCTGACCACGGGCGGTGGGTCGACGAAAGGGCGTGAGCAGCACGGGTTCGACGGAAGGACCGCCCAAGCCATGCACGAGCCCGGTGTTCAGCGCGCGCCGAACGCCACGATCACCAAGGCGGCGAGCACGACGAACACGATGGCGAGAAAAAGCCAGCGTGGTCGTGTGGTCGGGATGGCGGCGGCGTCGTCCTCCGGGAACACGCCTTGCCCCGCAGCCGCGCCCGCGCCCGCGAAGGCGGCATCCATCGCGCTCAAGTCCCCGGCCGCGCCCTGCTCCTCTTCGAGCCGCGCGAGCACGCCGGGCAAACCCGCGCGGATGCGCTCGCCGAGCTCGGCCTGCGTCATGCGCGCCCACGCCACGTGGCTGCCGTCGAGCCCGTACGCGTGGCCGATCCGATCCGCGAGCGCGCCGACCGTGGGGATGCGCTCGCCGGGCTCCTTCGCGAACGCGTGATCCATCACCGCGTCGAGCGAGCGCGGGACGCCGTGCGCGCGGCCCACTTCGCTCGGCGGACGATGCGGGCGCGTCATGATGCTGAGCAGGATCTGCGGGCCGGATTTGCCCTCGTACGGGACCTTGCCCGTGAGGCACTCGTACGTGATCGCCGCGAGCGACCAGACGTCGGCGCGATGATCGAGCGAGGCGAGCCCCTGCGCTTGCTCGGGCGACATGTAGAACGGCGAGCCGATCGTCGTGCCGACCGCGGTGATCTTCTTCGCGCCCACGGAGTTGTCGCGGACGCTGCCGAAGTCGAGGAGCTTCACCTCGTCGCCGGCGCAGAGGAAGACGTTGTCGGGCTTGAGATCGCGGTGGACGATCTTGCGCTCGTGCGCGCCTTCGAGGCCGAGCGCGACCTGCGAGACGAACCGCACGACGCGCTCGGGCGGCAGCACCTTTTCGCGCCGCATGAGCACGCGGAGCTCCTCGCCTTCAAGGTACTCCATCACGATCACGTAGTTGTTCTCGGCGTCGTGCTCGAACGCGTGCACACGCACGACGTGCTCGTGCGGAAGGACCGCGCTCACCTCGAACTCACGCTTGAACCGCTCGATCGCCACCGGATCCTGCGCGACCTCCTCGTGCAGGATCTTCAGCGCGACCGAGCGCTTCTCCTCGCGGTCGAGCGCCTGGTACACGCGGCCCATGCCGCCCTCGGCGATGACGCGATAGATCTGGTAGCGCCCGCCGCACACCGCGCCGCCGACGCGCGGATCACTGGGATCCGGCTTCGGTGAGACCTCGTCGGTCCCCGCGAGCTTCTGCCCTTCGAGCGGGCAGAAGTCCGCGTCGTCTTCGTAGAGGCGATGGCAGGTGGTGCAGGCTTTCACGCGCCGCGAAGGATCGGACGAGACCGACGAATCGGAGGATCAGGCGCGTGACGACGTCGAGCTGCCCTCGACGGCGGCGTCGCCCTCCGGCGCTCTCACCGGCGCGGGCGTGTAGTAGAGGATGCGTCGGCAGTGCGGGCACTGCTCGAACTCGGCCTGCCGCAGCATCTTCTGGAACATCATCGGCGGGATCGTCAGGTGGCAGCCGAGGCAGGTGCCGTCATGCGTGGCCGCGATCGGATGCGGACGCCGCGTGCGCACGGATTCGTACCGACGGTAGAGCGTCGTCGGCAGCTTCTTCACCGCGAGCTCGCGCTCCTTCACACGCACCGCGCGTTGCGACTCGGCGTCGTCGAGCTGCCGCGTCGTGCCCTCCGCCGTGCCCTCGATCTGCTGCGTGAGGTTCTTGTACTTGGCGTCCGTTGCGTCGATCGACTTCTTCGCCGCCTCGGTCGCGGTGTTCAGGCGCTCGATCTCTTCCTCGCGATCGCGGTGCAGCTTGCGCAGCTCCTCGATCTCGCGCTGCGCGGCGTTGCTCTCGCGCTCGTTCCTCGATCGCGCGAGCTTCTCGCGCGATCGCTCGATCTGCTGCGTCATCTGTCGCAGCTCGACGCTGAGCTCGCTCCGCGTCTTCTCCATCTGCGAGAGCATCTCTCGGTCCGCCCGGAGGCGCTCCTCGAGAACCTTCGCCTCCGCCCGCATCCCCTCCAGGCTCCCCCGCTGCTTGCCGATCTGCTCTTCGAGCCTCCGCAGATCGTCGTCGATGGTCGCGAGCTCTTCGAGGGGTGCGATCTGGTCGCGGATACTCACGTGGATGCTCTGCTCCTTGCGAAAAGGGATAGGCCCACCTGGACTCGAACCAGGAACAGCCCGGTTATGAGCCGGGGGCTCTGACCGATTGAGCTATGGGCCCGTGTTCGCCGGATCGCCCTGGGGCGACCCGGGGGACAAGCTAGTCCAACATCGAGGCCGTTGGAAGGGGAGGTCCACACCATCGTGCACTTTGGGCTTGCTCCCCAGAAAGAGCCGTGCGGGCCCCTCACGCGCCCGGCCGGACCAAACCTCGAAGCATCGAACTTTCAAGGACTTTCCGGCGCAGGCTTGGAACGCTCGGGGACGTTCCGTGGCGGAAGGTTCATCCGGCCGAGCCTCGGCCGCTTGCCCACGGGCGCAGGGCCCGCCCGCCCCCCGTCCTTCGGGTCGGCGCAGCACCGGAAGCCCACCTGGTAGAAGCTGAACCACTCGTTGTGGGTCGAGGTGATCGGCCGGCAACGCGCGCGGATCGGCCCCCAGTAGCCGCCCTTCAAGGAGGAGCGGTACGGCGCTTCGAGGCGCTTGCCCTGGGTGTTGTCGACCCACTCGTCGACGTTGCCCGTCATGTCGTGCACGCCGAAGGGGCTGACGCAGCGGTGCATCTCGCCCGACGCGACGCGGCGATCGAGCCTGTCGACCTCGTCAGAGACGCGCAGGGGATCCGAGAAGGCATCAAAATCCGGTGGCTCGACGGGCCGGTCGATGTTGCAGGCCTCGGCGTCGCGGTCGGCGCCGTACGGGTAGGGCCACATGCCCGGGCCCTCGCAGGCGAACTCCCACTCCTCGACCGTGCAGAGGCGCTTGCCCTCGACCTCGCAGGCGCGCCGCGCCTCGTTCCAGTCGGCCATGACCGCGGGCTTGACCCCTTCCATGTTGGGGTACTCGTAGACGTCGATGCAGTAGCGCCGGCGCTCGAGCCTGCCTTCGCAGAGGACCTCGGGGCCGAAGCGCTCGCACACGTCCTTCACGTCCTCGCGATACTTCAAGCATCGATGCCCGACGAACGGGCAGTAGATGCCGTCGACGAGGACCATGCCCGGTCCACACGCCGTCGCGCTCTCCGGGCTCACTTGCACGTACGAAGGCGGCGGCGGTTTTTCCTTCGGCAAAGGCGCGGGCGGAGGCGGAGGTGGCGGAGGCGCTTCGATCGAGGCAGGCGCGGAGGCAGACGCCTGCGCATCACGTCGCTCGGCCGCGCGCGGCGAGAGGAGCAGCGCCGCGAGCCCGAGCGATCCCGCGAGCACGAGCGGAAACACGACCACCTCGCGAGGCTTCACTCGTCCTCACGCTCGCGATCGATCCACGGCTTCGGCGGCGGAACCTCCACGCCGTCGATCGTGTCCGCGCAGCAGCGGAAGCCCACCTGGTAAAACGCGAACTTCGGGCCGTGCGTCTTCGTCGAGAGCCGACAGGTGTTGCGCACCGGGCCCCAGTAGCCGCCGTTCAGCGTCGAGGGCTGGTTCGTCTCGGGATCGTCGGCGAGGTTGTCCGTCCACTCGTCGACGTTGCCGGACATGTCGTACGCGCCGAACGCGCTCATGCACGCCGGGTGCGAGCCGATCGGATCGGCCTGCCAGAGCCGCGCGATCTCGGCCTCGCGCGTGCGCTCGTCGATGATCGCGTTCACGTCGAAGGGGATGGCGGCGCGATCGACGTTGCACGGGCTCGGCTGGCGCACGAAGCCCCACGGGTACGGCAAACGTTTCGGTCCCTCGCAGGCGAGGGTCCACTCGGAGCGGCGGCACAGCCGTTTGCCCACGGACTGGCAAAGTTCTTTGGCCTCGAACCAATTCACGTAGACGCGCGGGCTCTCGCCGACGCGGTTCGGCCACTCGTGACGATCGATGCAGTACCGGCGTGGATCGGGCTCGCCGCGGCACGGCACCCCGCGGACGTACTCGGCGCAGCCATGGCCGAGCTCGCTCGATCGACGGGCACACCGGTACTCGAGCTTCGGGCAGAAGTCGCCCTCGACGAGCGCCATGTCGGACGGGCAAGCGGCGCGCACGGCCGGATCGGCGGAGAAACGATCGGCCGGCGTGAACGCGGGCGCCGCGGGTTCTGCGGGCGCTTCGGGCGCGCGGGGGGATGGAGCTTCGGGCAACGGCGCCGCGGGCTCGGATGCGGCACGCGGTGCCGAGCGGAACGACACGGCCGAGGTGCGCGCGACCAAAGCAAGACCGCCGACCACGACGCCGACGCCCACCGAGATGATCACGCTCCTCGTCGTCGTACCCACGAGCTCTGCAGGGCTTCTCGATCGCTGCCCGTCATGCAAGTAGAACCGAGGAACCGCGAGGGGGAAAAATTTCGGGCGAGCAGGCGCGGCAAAGCCGGCCCCCGTGCCGTGAAACGCGTGGGGCGCCCAGGGGAGCGGTTGGTCCTCGCGGGACGACGGAGAGCCCGGAAGCCGTGGACAACACGGGAGCCGCAGCACGATGAGCGTGCTAGGTGTCGCGAGTCCATGGATCGCCTGGTCATTCGCGGCGCTCGCCAGCACAACCTCAAGGACGTCAGCCTCTCCCTCCCGCGTGATCGCCTGGTCGTCATCACCGGCCCGAGCGGCTCGGGGAAGTCGTCGCTCGCGTTCGACACGATCTACGCCGAGGGACAACGACGTTACGTAGAGTCCCTTTCGGCGTACGCGCGCCAGTTCCTCGAACAGCTCGCCAAGCCCGACGTGGAGTCGATCGAGGGGCTCTCGCCCGCGATCGCCATCGAGCAACGCGCGCTCGCGAAGAGCCCGCGCTCCACGGTCGGGACCGTCACGGAAATCTCGGACTACCTGCGCCTGCTCTTCGCCCGCGTCGGCACGCCGCACTGCCCGAGCTGCGGCGCGCGTATCGAGGCGCAGACGGTGCAGCAGATCGTCGATCGTATCCTCGGCCTCGGCGAAGGCGCGCGCGTCACCGTGCTCGCCCCGATCGCCCGCGCCCGCCGCGGCGAGCTCAAGCTGGAGCTCGATCGCCTCCGCCGCGAAGGTTTTGTGCGCGCACGGATCGATGGAGAGGTCGTGGACCTCGGCGACGAGATCGTCCTCGATCGGACGAAGGCGCACGACCTCGACGTGGTGATCGACCGCATCGTGGTGAAGGAGGGCGTGAAGGGCCGGGTCACGGACTCGGTCGAGCTCGCGCTGAAGCTCGGCGAAGGCCGGCTGCTCGCGGATCCTTCGACCGAACGATCGCGCGCCGAACCGATCTGGATGAGCGAGCGTTTCGCCTGCATCGCCTGCGGCATCTCGCTGCCGCCGATCGAGCCGCGGATGTTCTCGTTCAACGGCCCGCACGGCGCCTGCCCTGCGTGTGACGGCATCGGGTTCCGCACGCGGATCGATCCGGAGCGCGTCGTGCCGGATCCGAAGCGCACGCTGCGCGAGGGCGCGATCGTCGCATGGGGTCGGCGCGGCTCGCTCGCGCTCTCGACGGAGACCGAGCGGGCGGTGAGCTCGCTCGGCGTGAACCCCGACGTGCCGTTCCGTGATCTCTCGGAGGCCGATCGAAAAGCGCTGCTCTTCGGCGCGGAGGCGACGGCGGCGAAGGGTCGGAAGAAGGCGAAGGAGGGCTACGAGGGGATCGTGCCGCGGCTCGAGCGGCAGCTCGAACAGGGCGACGGCGTGATCTCCGGCGAGGACGACGACGATCTCGACGACGACGTCGCGGGCTCGGAGGACATCGGAAGGTACGCGGTCACGCGCGTCTGCGACGTCTGCAAGGGCAAGCGCCTGCGGGCCGAGGCGCTCGCCGTGAAGATCGCGGACAAGAACATCGCCGACATCGGCACGATGGCGCTGCGCACGGTGCGCGCGTTCCTCGAGACGATCGCGCACAAGGACGGGCCGCTGCAGCCGCGCGAGCGGGCGATCGCGGAGCCGCTCCTCCGCGCGGTGATCGCGCGGCTCGGCTTCCTCATCGACGTGGGCATCGACTACCTCACGCTCGATCGATCGGCGCAGACGCTCTCCGGCGGCGAGGGACAACGCATCCGGCTGGCGACGCAGATCGGCGCGGCGCTCGTGGGCGTGCTGTACGTGCTCGACGAGCCGAGCGTGGGCCTGCACGCGCGGGACAACGCGCGCCTGCTCGAAGCGCTGCGCAGGCTCGTGGATCTCGGCAACAGCGTGGTCGTGGTCGAGCACGACCGGGACGCGATCCTCGCGGCCGATCACGTGGTCGACATGGGCCCCGGGGCCGGCGTGCACGGCGGCAAGGTCGTGGCCGAGGGCACGCCCGCGGAGATCGCGAAGAACCCGCTCTCGGTCACCGGGCCCTGGCTCTCGGGCGACAAACACCTTCCGATCCCGACGAAGCGTCGCAAGGGCGACGGGCGCGTGATCAAGCTCGTGGGCGCGCGCGCGCACAACCTCACCGGCGTGAACGTGGAGATCCCCGTCGGCGTGCTCTGCGCCGTCACGGGTGTCTCGGGCTCGGGCAAGTCGAGCCTCATCGTGGACACGCTCCTGCCCGCCGCGCGCGCCGCGCTCTACCGCACGAGCGCGCCGATCGGCGAGTGCGACGGCATCGAGGGCCTCTCGCACATCGACAAGGTCATCTCCATCGATCAGGCGCCCATCGGGCGCACGCCTCGGTCGAACCCGGCCACGTACACCGGCGTCTTCAGCTTGCTGCGCGAGATCTACGCCGGTTTGCCGGAGTCACGCGCGCGTGGCTACAAGGCCGGGCGCTTCTCGTTCAATGTGAAGGGCGGACGCTGCGAGGCGTGTCAAGGCGATGGCGTCCTCCGCGTCGAGATGCACTTCCTGCCGGACGTGTTCGTCACGTGTGAGACCTGCGGCGGCAAACGGTACAACCGCGAGACGCTGGAGGTGCTCTACCGCGGCATGTCGATCGCCGACGCGCTCGAGCTCACGGTCGATCAGGCGATCGAGCAGTTCGAGGCGATCCCGCGTGTACGCGAGCGGCTCCTCGCCCTCGCGCGTGTCGGGCTCGGCTACATCCGGCTCGGACAACCGGCGACGACGATCTCCGGCGGCGAGGCGCAACGCGTCAAGCTCGCGCGCGAGCTCGCGCGCAAGGCCACGGGGCGCACGCTGTACGTCCTCGACGAACCCACGACGGGCCTGCATTTCTCGGACATCGAGGTGCTCATCGGCGCGCTGTCGAGCTTGCGCGACGCGGGGAACACGGTCGTGGTGATCGAGCACAACCTCGACGTGGTCGCGTGTAGCGACTGGGTGATCGACATGGGGCCGGAGGGAGGCGAGCGCGGCGGCGTGGTCGTGGCGTGCGGGCCGCCGGAGCACGTGGCCGGCGTCCCGGAATCGCATACCGGGCGCTACCTGCGCGAGGTCCTCGAATCCGGGCGCAAGCGGCCGGGAAAGCGCTCGAAGTAGAGACAGCGGCGACGGACCTGGGGTAGCGCCCCGCCCGAGCGGGGCGCGTAGGGGGTTGGGCCGAGCCCAACCCCCTCCACAAAACCCCTCGACCAAAGATCAGCCGTAGTCTTTTTCGGCGCGCTCCTGATCCTCTTTGCAGCGGATGCAGAGGCTCGTCTCGGGGCGGGCTTCGAGGCGCTTCTGCGCGATCTCTTCCTCGCACTCCTCGCACTGACCGAACGTTCCGTCCTCGATCTTGATGAGGGCCTTCTCGATCTTGTCGAGGAACGACTTCTCCCGGCCGCGGAGCCGGAACGTGAAGGATTGCAGATACTCGCTCGACGCGAGGTCCATCTCGTCGGGGAGATCGCTCGCGTCGAGGGCCATGTCCTCACTCAGCGTCTGCTTTGCTTTCTTGACGATCTCGTCCCGCTTCGCCTCGAGCAAAGCCTTGAACTTCTTGAGCTGGGCCTTGTTCATTGTGCAATTCCCTCGACGTGTCGCCCTTCGGGTGCCCCCCGCCTCATGCAATCCGGGCACCTCGACGAAGTACGGCTAGAGACGGACGAATGCCGTCCATTTCCGGCCCTCCCGTGAAGGAGGGCGCGGAAGGCTAGGCGACGGATTCCCTGACGTCAACCACGGTCGAGACCGGCCGAGATGCGTGTTTGACGACTTCCTCTCGACGTGGGACAAAACCTTCCACCTTGCTGGAATTCGACATCAACCGAAAAACGAGTGAACCCCGCGATGCCGCCACCGTCGTCGTCATCCGCGACGGTGCCCAGGGGCTCGAGGTCTTCTGTGTGCGGCGACACGCGAAGTCCGCGTTCATGGGCGGGGCGCTCGTCTTTCCCGGCGGAAAAGTCGATCCGTCGGACCTCGATCCCGCCTGGGAAACCGCGGCGACCGCCGCGGACGCGCGGGTCCTCTCGATGGCCACCGAGCGGGCGAGCGCCCTCGCGCTCTGCATCGCGGCATGCCGGGAGACGCTGGAAGAGGGGCGGATCCTGCCGGTCACGCCCGCGGCCGCCGGCCCGGAGCTCGATGCCCTCGCGGCCGAGCTCGTCGCCGGGAGCCGCCTCTTCGACGCGCTCGTCCGGCGCGGAAAGCGTCTTTTGCTCGATACGCTCGCCCCGTTCGCGCGGTGGGTCACGCCCGAGGCAGAGTCCCGTCGGTTTGATGCTCGCTTCTTCCTGCTCCCTTTGCCCGAGGGACAGGAGGGACGGCACGACGATCACGAGACCACGATGAGCCTCTGGGCCCGGCCGTCGGACGTCCTCGACGCCGCGGCGGAAGGGCGTTTCTTTCTCGCGCCGCCCACGTCGCGCACCCTGGAATTGCTCGCGGGCGAGCGAGACGTGCACGGTGCGCTCGCCCTCGCCGCGCGGCAGTCGCTCCTGCCGATCTGCCCGGTGTTCGTCCCGGGCGAGGGCGACGCTCCGCCTTTCATCGCTTTGCCCGGTGATCCTGCACACTCCGTGAGGGAACAGCGGGTCGCCGGTCCGAGCCGCTACGTCCTGCGTGATGGCCGTTTTGCTGCCGAGGACGCGCCTGAGTTCGGCAAAGGATTCGCTTCTCCCGATGTGCCGGGGGTCGAGACGAGCCTCGACGAGCGGGACGTTGCGACTTCGGTGGACGATGGGGGTTCGGGGACTTAGCTCCCTTTTGTCGGAGCTAGAGCCCCCGAGAGAGTGGACTGGGCCGAGGAGGCCGGAAGTCATGGAAGCCAAAGAAAACACGACGCCGACCACGACCACGACGACGAATCAGCCGGAGCTGTTCACCGCGAGCGACGTGGCGCGGTTTTGCCAGGTGGATCTGAAGACCATCCACAACTGGGCAGACAAGGGGGAAATCCGGCATTTCCGGACGCCGGGCAGGCACCTGCGCTTCCGGAGGCTCGACGTCCTCGATTTTCTGCGGAAGTACGGCTATCCGATCCCCGAGGTGCTCCGCCTCGGCAAACCCAAGGTCGTGGCCGTCGACGACGATCCGGTCGTCCTCGCCTCGCTGCGCAAGGCCCTGAGCAAGCGCTTCGAGCTGACGACGTTCCAGGATCCGTTCGACGCGCTCGTGGCCGTCGGCAGCATCCAGCCCGACGCCATGGTCTTCGACGTCCGGATGCCGGGGCTCGACGGCGTGAAGTGCCTCGAACGGCTGCGGTCGATCGACACGACCTCCCACATCCGCTGCATCGTCTACTCGGACGCCGAGGAGATGAAGAAAAACGCGACGGAGGCCGGGGCCTACGACTTCATCAAGAAGGGCGAGGCCGCGGAGCTGCGCGACTCGCTGGAGCGGCTGATGGGCCTCGAAAGGGAGTGAGGCGGGCGGATCATTTGCCTTCGCGGTAGGCGCGGATCGCGTTCGCCACGGCATCGGCGAGCTTCTGCCGATAGTCGGCCGTGGCGAGGCGGGCCTCGTCGTCCGGGTTCGAGATGAACGACGTCTCGAACAGGACGGCGGGCATGTCCGCGCCGACGAGCACGAAGAAGCCCGCGGTCTTCGTGCCCTGATCCTTCGTGTCCGGCCAGCGTACGCCGAGAGACGCGAGCGCGGAGCGCTGGACCAGATCGGCGACGTGCCGCGACCGGGCCATGAGGTCGCCGACGTCGAGGTTCGACGCGATGAGCGCCATCTCCTCGTCGATGGAGCGCGCGTCGCCCTCCTGGCCGGTCTTGCGCGGGCGGGAGGCGTTTTCCCGCGCAGCCACGCGCATCGCGAGGCCCTCGGGATCACGCACGCGATCGAGCGAGAACGTCATGGGCCCGCGCGCCTGTCCGTTCTCGGACGCGTTGCAGTGGACGGAGACGAAGAGGTCCGCGTGGAACGCATTGGCCCGCGCGGTGCGGAGGTCGAGGGGGACGTACGTGTCGTCGTCGCGCGTGAGCAAGGTCTCGATGCCGAGCTCACGCGAGACGATGGTCGCGGCGCGGTGCGCGATGTCCAGCGTGACGTCCTTTTCCTTGAGGCCCGTGGGCCCGACGGCGCCGGTGTCGTTGCCGCCGTGGCCGGGATCGAGGACGACGCGGCGCACCTCGCGTTTGCCCGAGGCGTCCTGTTCGTCCTTCCGAACCGGTGGGCGCGTGCTCACGTCGACGACGATGCGGAACGGGTCGGGTAGATAAAAGACGCGGCGATAAAGCGAGGCGGCGAGGTCGAGGACGACGCGGGTGCCGCCGCCCTCCTGAGCGCCGAGGCGGACGCGACGCACGACGCCGCCGACCTCGGTCTCGCGCGGGACGCCCTTGGAGCTGGCGCGGGCGATGTCCACGAAGACACGCGCGTCCTTGCCCGCGGCGGCGTCGGCGCCGAGGGTGCCGACCTGGAACGTGGTCGGGCCACTCAGGTGGATGACCACACGTCCGCCCTTCTCGGAGCCGAAGGGTTCGAGCGCGACGATCTTCACCGGCTCCTTGGCCGCGACCGCATCACGCGGGGTCACGACGACCTGCCCCTCGGGCGAAGCCTGGGCTGACGATGCGGGTGACGACGGCGCGGACTCGGGGGTGACGGCGCCGGACGGCGGCGGGGACGCGGCGAAGGCCGAGGGGGACGGCGCGCCACGCGAGGCGGCCTCCGAGGCGAGGTCGCCTTCCCGTTCGAGGGCGCGGAGCGCGTCGGCGCGGGGGCGGTAGGCGGACGACATCGCGAGGGTGCGCTCGAGCGCGGCGTGGCACGGCGTGCGCGGCGCGAGGACGGCCTGGCGGCGCGAGGCGAGGTAGGTCTCGCGGTAGGAGACGGCGGCGTCGCGGGCGAGCTCGCCGGCGAGCAGGGCGCGGCGGCGATCGGCCTCGCAGCCCTGGAGGGTGCCGGCGGCGGCGCTCGCGGCGGCGGCGTAGAGCTCGAGGGCCTCGCGGGCGTCGGCTTCGGCTTGGTCGAGGCGGAAGGAGCGGGCGCGGAGGTCCGCGGCGAGCATGGCCAGGGCGGAGCCGCGTTCGGTGCGTCCGGCGCGGGAGGAGGCGATGGCGACGGCGTCGGCGAGGGCCACGACCTCGGCGCGGGGCGGGAGCGCCGCGGCGGGGTCGAGGAGGGCCTGGGCGCGTTGTTCGTCGCTCGGGGGCGGCGCGGGTGGGCTGGACGCACCCGAGCTGCAGCCGAGGACCGGCGCTCCGCACGCAAAAAGGATCGCCGCGGCGCGGAGGGCGGAGATACCATGACGGTGCTGCACCGCGGTACGCCGGTGGACCGCGAACGACGGGGCAGCGCCCGCGGCGACCCCACGCGTCGCGGGGCCCGAGCACATCTTCCGGAGGATCCCCGTGTCCGACTCCACGCCCACCTCGATCCCTATCTACGCCGACCGGCTCTCCGGCGAGAACTTTGCCGACGCGACTGCGATGGTCAACGCGTATCTCCGTCGCTACGTCGCGAAATACCTCCCGGCGAGCGACGCGGGTCACGAGGGGCACGTGCTCGACGACGGCGGATATGCCCACGTGCAACGCGGGGCGGTCACGATCGGGATCAACGTGCTCGAACGGCAGGGCGTCCTGATGATCTTCGCGCCCATCATGGCGGTACCGACGCGGGGTCGGGAGGGCTTCTACCGGAAGCTGCTCGAGCTGTCTTTCGTGCGCACGAGTGACGCGGCGTTCGCGATCGACGCGGCGCGCGACGACGTGGTGGTGCGGTGCCTGCGGCGCCTGTCCGCGCTCGACTACGAGGAGTTCGAGGACATCGTGACGACCGTGGGGGACGTGGCGGACGAGTGGCAGAACAAGCTCGTCGCCGAGTTCGGGGGGAACGAAAAGCCGGCCTCCGCGTTCGGCGACTGACGCTCTCGGCCCTGCCTCCACGATCGACGCCGCTGCGTTGCCGCTCGCACGCGACGGGTGATACGTTCTCGTCTGGTCATGACTGTCCAAGAACCCCAAGCGAAGCCGCGAGTCCCCACGCCGGACGAGCTGGATCGGCTCGCGCTGCAGTACAAGCCGTCCTGGGAGCAAGACGATCCGAAGGCGGCGCTCGCGCCCGAGATCGCGGCGGGTGCGGTCGTGGCCCCGCCGCAGGTCGCGGCGCGCGCCGAGGCGCCCGCTCCGCCCGCCGACAATGGCGCGGCGAAGACGAACGGGGCACCGCAGCCCCACGTGAACGGCGCCGCGAAGGTCGATGCGCCGAAGGCCGACGCGCCGAAGGTCGACGCGCCGAAGGTCGACGCGCCGAAGGCGGCCGACGCTCCGAAACCCGACGCGCCGAAGGTCGACGAAGCAAAGGTCGACGCGCCGAAAGCCGACGACGCAAAGGCCGACGCGCCAAAAGCCGACGAAGCGAAAGCCGACGCGCCGAAGGTCGACGAAACAAAGGCCGATGCGCCGAAAGCCGACGACGCAAAGGTCGACGCGCCGAACGTAGACGAGGCAAAGGCCGACGCGCCGAACGCAGAAGAGCCGAAGGCGGACGAGGCAAACGCGGACGAGGCGAAGGCCGACGAAGCGCAGCCCGCCGCGGAGAAGGCGGACGAGCCGCCCGCGGCTGCGCCGCCTGCCGTGGACGAAGCGAGCCTCTCGCGCATGGACGCCGCGATGGCCGACGAGCCGCCCGAGATCCCCGTGAGCGGCCCGCCAAAGGGGATCTTCGTCAAGGTCGCCGTCGCGCTCGTGGGCCTCGCCGCCCTCGCGTTTGTCGCGAAAGGCATCCTCGGCGGCTCGGACAAACCCACGCCGCCGCCCGTCACGACGAACGCGACCGAGGCGCCGAAACCCGCGCCGACACCGACCGAGAACGCTGCCCCCGCGCCCACGCCGACGATGGAAGCGCGTCCCATCGAGACCGTCGCCACGCCGCCCACGCCAGAGCCCCCTCCCCCGACGCCGACCGCGACCGCGACGACGACGCCGACCACGGAGCCCGTGGCCGCTGCGACGACGCCGAAGGTCGAGCCGCCGAAGGTCGAACCTCCGAAGGTCGAACCTCCGAAGGTCGAGCCGCCGAAGCCTGTCGAAACGGCTGCAGCCACCACGAAAAAACCCGCTACGTCTGCACCGACGACCGCAAAAACTGCGGCGCCCAAACCTCCCGCTACGACAGCCCCGAAGCCCGGCGGCGGCATCATCCGCGAGACGCCGTTCTGAGCGCTCGCTAATCGCTTGCCCGTGCCCTCCTCGGGGTGCGAAGAATGCCGCAACGAAGATCGCATCGCCCGCCGTCGCGATGCACCGAGGGTTCGATGAAGACACGCGCTTGCGCCACCGCCTTGTTCCTTTCGTTCACGGTCCCTGCCCTCCTCGGAGAGGCCGGGATCGCTCCCGACCTCATGGAAGCACGCGCGTTCGCGCAGCCCGACGCCGTCACCGAGGTCGCTCGTCAACGCTACGAGGACGGCGTGAAGGCGTTCGACGCCGGTCGCTTCGAGGACGCGCGCTCCGCGTTCCTGCAAGCCTACGCGCTGAAGCGTCACCCCGCCGTGCTGCTCAACCTCGGCCAGAGCGAGCTGCGCTCGAACCACCCCGAGGACGCGGGCATGCACCTGCAGCAGTTCCTCCGCGAGATGCCCTCGGCCTCGCCCGACCAGAAAGCCACCGCCGAGAAGGGCATCGCCGAGGCGAAGAAGAAGACCGGTCACATCGTGGTGATCGTCGACGCGAACGGCGCCGACGTGTCCGTCGATGGAACGAGCTACGGCAGGTCGCCGCTGCTCAACGTGATCTTCGTCAAGCCGGGCGCGCACACGGTCACGGCGACGTACGGCGGCAAGACGACGACCACGAAGGTCGACGCGAAGCAAGGCTCGGCCACCGCGGCGAACCTCGTGCTCGGCGTCGCCGGCGCTGCGTCGCCGCCGCCGCCTCCGCCGCCTCCGCCGCCTCCGCCGCCGCCTCCGCCCGCGGCGAACCCGCCCGCGGCGAACCCGCCTGCGACGACGACGCCCGCCGCGAACCCCTACGGAACGCAGGCGAGCACGGGCACGCCGCCCGCGGGCTCGTCGACCGCGAGCTCGGGCCTCCCGCCGGTCGACTCGGGCGTGATCGCGCCGCAGGGGCCGGACGGCAGCGCCGACACGACCACGGGCACGCGTGAGCCGTTCCTGAAGTGGTACACGCACAAGCCCCTCGCGTGGGTCGGCTCGGGCGTCGCGGTGATCGGCCTCGGCCTCGGCATCGGCTTCTCGATCGGCGCGAGCGTCGCGAGCGGGAAGGCCGACGAGCACGCGGCCACGATCCGCTCGCACGCGGCGAACGATCCGAACACGAACTTCGGCAAGAACCCGCCTTGTGGATCGACCGAGTCGTCCGGCAGCGATCTGGTGGGCTACGAGCAGGCCTGCGGCGTGCTGCGCAAGGATCTCTCCGACTACGACACGAACGTCGCCGTGGCCACGACCGGCTGGGTGCTCTTCGGCGTCGGCGCGATCGGCACGGGCGTCTACGCGCTGCTCGACTGGTACCTGCCGAAGAAGAGCTCGACCTCGACGACGGGTTCGAACGAGGGCCCGCGTGTCCTCGCCGTCACGCCGAGCGTCTCGTCGACGTATCAAGGGCTCGGCGTCGTCGGCACGTTCTGAGACGACCTCGCCGTCGTCCCCGCGGCGCGCAGGAGGTCCCGCATCGTCGATCGCGGGACCGCCGCGCGCCGCGCCGCTTCACTCGTATTGCCGCCCGTTTCCTCGAACAACCGTCGCGCGTCGTCGGGACGAAGCTTCACGCGCCGTCCTCCACGCTCCGCGAGCACCGACGTCACGTGCTCGGCCTGGATCACGCCCGGCGCGCGTACGGCCGCCTGCACGATCACGTTTCGGAGCTCGCGCACGTTGCCCGGCCAACTCGAAGCGCGCAGCGCCGCGAGCGCGCCGGGTGAGAGCTCGCGCGGGCCGATCTCCGACGTCGCGAAGAGGTGCATGCAGAGCGCCCCGATGTCCTCCGTGCGCTCGCGAAGCGGCGGCACACGCACGAGGCACACCGCGAGCCGCTCGTACAGGTCCGCGCGGAACCGCCGCGCCGCCACCATCTGCTCGATCGGCTCGCACGTCGCCACCACGAGCCGCACGTCGACGGGCGTGACCGTCTCCGATCCGAGCGGCCGCACGCTCCCCTCCTCCACGACGCGCAGGAGCTTGGCTTGCACGTCGAGCGGCAGCGCCGCGATCTCGTCGAGGAAAAGCGTGCCCTGGTGCGCCTCGCGGAACGCGCCGCGACGATCACGCAGCGCGCCCGTGAACGCGCCCCGCTGATGGCCGAAGAGATCCGACTCCGCGAGCTCGCGCGAGATCGTCGCGGCGTTCAGCGCGACGAACGGTTTGCCCTTGCGCGGGCTCTCATCGTGCAGCGCGCGCGCCACGAGATCCTTGCCCGTCCCCGACTCGCCGCGGATCATCACGGGCAGCTTGAGCGGCGCGAGCCTGCGTACGGCTCCGCCGAGCCTTCGCATCGGCGCGCTCCGCCCCACGAGCAGCGAGAGCGGCGCACCTTGATGCGTCTCCCTCGCGAGCGCGCTTCCCTCGACGCGCACCACGGCGCGGCCGAGCTCGACCGTGCTCCCCGTCCCGAGAAAGGCCCGCGCGACGCGCGTGCCCGCCACGCGCATCCCGTTGCGTGATCCGAGATCGACCGCCTCGATCACGCTGCCTCGATGCACGAGCGTCGCGTGGCGCGCGCTCACCGTCGGATCGACGAGCCGCATGTCCACGCCCTCGCCCGCGCCGAGGACGATCTCCTCGCCGGGCCCGAGCCTGACGACGCGCTCGTTCCCGCCGTCATCCACGCAGATCCACGCAGCGCCGAGCGCCGCCTGGTTTCCGCCGATCTCCACCGTCGTGTCCCGCGAACGTTCGTTCCTCACGAACGCTCCATCGACGCGGAGCCCCGCGCAGTTGCGTGAAAAGTCGCGCGCTCGTTCAGAACGACGTGGCGACCCGGGACGACGCGCGCACCTTGCCGGCGCGCAGCGGGTCGAACGTGACGCGCAACCCCACCTGGAAAAACCCGTACACGCTCGGCGACGTCCCCACATCGGGGCGCAGGCGGTACGAGCCGACCGTCCCCTCCAGGAACGGCCCGAAGCCGAAGACCGGGTGCGGGTAGAACGTGCCGCCGAGCGTGATCCGCGCGAAATCGATGCCCTGCGAGCGGCCGATGCCGAACGCCGGGGCCGTGCCGGTCTCGGGCGCCTCGACGAGCGAAGTGCGGAAGCCCACGCCGTAACTCGCCCAGGGATCGAAGGCGATGCCCTGCGCGAGGTGGTAGACGAGGCGCATCCCCGCGCCGAGGGTGCTCCCCGAGCACCCAGTACAGGTCTCGCCGCCGCCGAGCAGGCCGTAGTTTCCTTCGAGCTCGAAGGACACGTGCCGGCTCAGGCCGAACCCGAGCCCGACCGAGACGCCGGGCCCCCCGGAGACGAGGTCGGCCGCGGTGACGCCCGAGGCGATGCTGCCGAGGGGCACGACGTAGCCGCCCCCCACGGACAGGAGGAAGGCGCCTTTGCGCCAGTCGGGCGCGTAGGCCCGTGGAATCCCGGCGCCCGGCTCCGGCGGCTCCTCGGCCTCGGCGGCGTCCTCCGGGGCCGGAGCGGGCGATTGCGCGAGGGCGGGCAAGGGGGCCGCGACGAGCGCGGCGGCGACGAACGCGCGGAGGGAGCGGGGGAACGTCACGGCAGGGCTCTAGAACGACCACGGCCCGCGCGCAAAGCGCAAAGCGCACGGCCCTCGGGAACCTTGTTCGACCGCCGCGTATGAGCGCGCCCACGACGGAGGGCTGACGGAGGGGGGCATGCGCGGGGAGACCGTACGAGGAACTAGCCGAGGACCAGGGAGCGGCCGCTATAATCGCGTGTCGCATGTCCAAGACCCAGCCGCGCCACATCCTTCGCCTCGTGGCCGCGGGCATGACCGATGTAGGCCGCCAACGCAGGCACAACGAAGACAACGTGCTCGTGGCGCAGAGCCTCGACCTCTTCGTGGTGGCCGACGGCATGGGCGGACATTCCACGGGACACGTCGCCAGCGCCCTCACGGCGACTTCGATGCAGAACTTCTTCGAGGCGACGCAGCAAGGGGAGCTCCCCTTGCCCACGCCGAACGACGAAGTCGATCTGCCACGCCCCGCCGAGCGCCTCGCGCAAGCCGTGCGCAAGGCCAACCGCGACGTCTACGAGATCTCGTCGACGCACAAAGAGCACCGCGGCATGGGCTCGACGATCGTCGCGATCCACTACGACGGCGGCGAGAGCCTGCACATCGCGCACGTCGGCGACAGCCGCTGCTACCGCATCCGCGACGCCGCGATCGAACAGCTCACGCGTGATCACTCGCTCATCAACGACGCGCTCGCGCTCAAGCCCGACCTCACCGAGGAGGAGCTCGCGCGCCTGCCGAAGAACGTGATCACGCGCGCGCTCGGCATGAAGGACGCGGTGAAGGTCGACGTGCAGACCGTGAAGATCGAGCCGGGCGACATGTTCCTGCTCTGCTCCGATGGTCTGAGCGGTATGATCTCCAACGATCAGATCCTCGAGGTCTTCGACCTGACGACCGATCTGTCGGAGGCATGCGAGCTCCTCATCGCGATGGCGAACGAGGCCGGCGGCGTCGACAACATCTCGGCGCTGCTCGTCCGCGCCGACGACGCGCCGCCGCCCTCGGAGGCGCAGATCTCCGCGATGGAGGAAGACGCGCCCGATCTCGCCGTTGAGGAGGTCGCCGCGTCGATCCCGTTCTCGCAGCGGTACCGAGACATCCAGGACAGCGAGGGCGTGCGCTCGTACCGCCCGCCTCCCGGCGATCCCATCGAAGAGATGGTCGTCGGGGCCGAGCTCGACGGGATGCGCGAGGTGATGACCCCGGAAGACCTCGCCATGCTCGCGGCCAGCAGCGACGTCGAGACGGACGGCCCGCGCTCGATCGACGAGATCCGCGTGGCGCGCTGCAAGCGCTGCGATCACGAGCTCTACGTCGGCAACGCCTTCTGCACCGAGTGCGGCTGGAAGATCGAAAGCGACTGATGCCCGAGCGTGGCCCTTCGAGCGCACGCACGCGCGTCCTGCCCATCGCCGATCGTCTCGACGCCGACACACGCTACGCCGGTCGCGGCATCACCATCGCGTTCCTCGACTCGGGTTTTTACGCGCACCCCGATCTTACGACGCCGTACAATCGCATCGCCGCCTACCACGACCTCTTCGCGCCGCACGCGGGGCTCGAGGCGCTCGAGCGCTCGGACGTCTCGTCGTGGCACGGCATGATGACGAGCGTCGTCGCCGCGGGGAACGGCGCGCTCTCGGCGGGGCAGTTCCGCGGCCTCGCGTGGGAAGCGAACGTCGTGCTCGTGAAGGTCGGCTCCGCGCACCGCATCGTGCACGACGACATCCGGCGCGGCCTCGACTGGGTCATCGAGAACCGCGAGCGCTACGGCATCCGCGTGCTCAACATCTCGTGCGGCGGCGACTACGAGGAGTCGTTCCTCACCGATCCCCTCTCTCGCGCGGCCGACGAAGCTTCACGACAAGGCATCGTCGTCGTCGCGGCCGCCGGCAACGCGGGGCACCTCGCCGATCATCAGGTCTTGCCGCCCGCCAGCGCGCCGAGCGTGATCGCCGTGGGTGGGCTCGACGACGGCGGCGCAGGGCAGCAGTCGCAGCACTACCACTCGTCGTACGGCCTCACCATCGACGGCCTGCAGAAGCCCGAGATCATCGCGCCGGCGATCTGGGTCGCGGCGCCGATCCTCCCCGGCACGCCCACCGCGGCCGAGGCGCGCCTCCTCAAGCGGCTCGACGAAGCTCCCGACGACAAACTCTTCGAGCTGCTCGCCGCGCACGCCGGCTCCGACGCCGATCTCGACGCGATCGCGGGCCGCCGCGAGCCGTACCTCGTGCGCCAGATCGTCGCGGCGAAGCTCCGCAATCGCAAGGTCCTCTCGGGCCACTACAAGCACGTCGACGGGACGAGCTTCGCCGCGCCGATCGTGGCGAGCGTGGTCGCGCAGATGCTCGAAGCAAACCCGGCGCTGCGCCCGCATCAGGTGCGGCGCATCCTCATGACGACGGCGCGCGGCACGCCGGGGATCGCGCTCGAACGGCAAGGCTGGGGTGTGGTGGAGCCGCGCGCCGCGGTGGAAGCGGCGCGCGGCATGAGCGCGGGCTAGCTCTCACTGACCGAAGAGGCCGCCGAACGGATTCGGCGCGCCGCCGGTCATGCGCCACGAGTTCGCGGTCTGCTGCACGATCGGCAGGCGCACCAGCGGGTGCGGGTGCGTGCGCTCGAAGTTGAAGACGATCGTCGCCGGCGTGAGCTGATCGAGGTTCGCAAAGAAGTTCAGCGTCAGCACCGCGCCGCCCTCGGTGAGCCGGTAGCCGCCGTTGCGACGCGCGCCCGCGGAGAGCACGTTGTTCGTCCCGGCCACGTCGGCGGCGATCTCGTTCGGCTGGTTGAACACGGGCAGCGTGCGCGAGAGCAGCCTGCCGAGATCGGCGGGGTTCACGCCGCGGCTGCCGCCCTGGTTCGCCGTGCAACCGAGGTGGCCGAGGTGATGATGCCCGAGCTCGTGTCCGAGCACGAAGCCGACCTGCTCGTCGAAGAGCTGGTGCTGGCGCTGGATCTTGCGCCCGTCGATCTGCTGCATCGGATCGACGAAGCCCACGGGCGGCTTCACCATCGCGCCCTTCTGCGCGAGCAGCCGGAGGTACTCGTCGAGCTTGCGCGTGCCGAAGATCTCGTCGTTCGCCTTGTACTGCGCGATGTACGCCTCGATCTCGAGCAGGCCGTCGGTGATGGCCATGAGCGGCAGGCCCTGATCGTCACACGCGGCGAACGCGTTCACCTCGCCGGGCGTGGGATCGGCGACGAACGGGATGTCGCGCACGATGGCCTGCTTGTTCGCGGGCAGCGCGGCGATGAGCTCGCCCATCACGACGCCGGCCTGGCTGCGCAGGAAGTTGAGGTCGACGTTGTTGATCGGATCGTTCAGCGGCGTGGTCGGCAGCCCTCCGGTCGTCGGCGTCCCCGTCGTCGTGCCGGTCGTCGGCGTCCCCGTCGTGGGGAACGGCCAGGGAAAACCGGGGAATGGGCTCGTGGGCTGCTGCGGGGTCGTCTGCTGCGGCTGCTGCGGCTGCTGCGGGTACCCCTGCTGCGGGTACCCCTGCTGCGGATAACCTTGCTGCGGATAACCTTGCTGGGGATAGCCCTGCTGCGGGTACCCCTGCTGCGGGTACCCCTGCTGCGGCGGATATTGTGCCGGCGGGGGCTGCGTCTGGGCGTAGGTCGGCCGAGACTCGCGCTGGCAGCCTGCGACGAGCGCCGAGGACAGAGCGATCGCCGAGGCGCAGAGCGTCAGGAACGGGAGAGGGCCGCGGGGTCGCGGCACGAACGAAGGCATACGCACGAGCATAATCCATGGACGGTCGTGCGCCGTTCATCGCGCAACGGTCCGTTCGCGGAAATGATGCCTCCCCCGAATCGCCTCCTCCCTCGCACCTGCCCTCTCCTCGCCTTGCTCCTATCCCACCTCCAGCTACACTGGTCCCATCGTTCCTCACCGAGGCGTCGCCGGTAGGCGTAGGCGTCCGCGGTTGGGGAAGAGAACCGCGACGCGGCGGACGGTGCTGGCACCGGGGGTGAAGGTGTGCGCCGTCGGGGCGGGCGCCGTCCGCCGTGAAGCAGGGGTTTGGGGGGAGGTCCATCTTGAAGAAGCATTGGAATGTCATCCGGGTGATCTTCGGTGGCTTGGCGGCGATGAGCGCCGGCTGCGGTGCTGACGATCCGCTCGGCGAAGGCGCGCTGCGCAGCTCGGGCGCGGAGGTGGGCGAGACGACCGAGACGAACGTGGCGGAGTCCGCTCTTCCGCTGACGCGATGCGCGTTCAACCAGACCTGCGCGGGCACCTGCGTGTTTCCGGGGGACGGCTGCGCGCCGGGGAACGACGCATCGTGCCTGGGCTATTGCCTGGCGGATACGCAATGCATTCCCGACCTGTCCTGCTGGGGCGGGCAGCGTTGTCTCGATTGTAGTCGCTCGACGTACGCCGTGGCTTGCATCGAGATCTGCGAGCCGGTCGCGGTGCCGCCGCCGCCTCCGCCATTCCAGCCGCCGTTCCAGCCGCCGCCTCCGCCTCCGGGGCCGCCGCAGCAGGGGCCGGTGCAGGGGCCGCCGCAGCAGGGGCCGGTGCAGGGACCGCCGCAGCAGGGGCCGGTGCAAGGGCCGCCTCCGCCGCCCGACGATTGCCCTCTCGACAATCCGCCCGGCGGCGCCCCCCCCATCCCCGGTTGGGACGACGTCGGACAGCAGGGCCAGTTCCCGCCCGCGCCTCCGCCTCCGTTCGTGCCGCAGCGACGGGATCCGACGCGCCAGCGCCCCCGCTGAACCATTGAAATGAAAAAGGGCGCGGGGTTCGTCCCGCGCCCTTTTTTCATGTCTCGCCCTCCCCGCGGATCAGTGCGCGTGGTCCGTGCAGGCCTCGTGCTCGAGCTCCGGCTGCGCCTCGACCGCGTCGATCGGCAGCGGCACGAAGAAGTCCGCGTCGTTCGGGTCACGCGAGAACGACTCGTCCGCGCCGCCGACCTCGCCCTCGTGATCGTCGTACATGATCGCCGAGCCGCACGTCGCGCCCTTCGCGAAGCCGCCCGCGGGCGACTTCTTCATGCGCGCCTCCGTCTGCGGGCCCCACGCGCCGTCGACCGAGATCGTATCGCCCGGGTTGTTGCGATTCCACAGGCGCTGGAACGCCTTCACGTCGAGGCCCTTGTAGCTCACCGCGCCCGAGCCCGCGTAATCGAAATGCACCGCGTCGCTCGAACCGAGCCACTTGAAGCCCTTGTTCGTCAGAATGGTCTTCCACGAGCTGTACTCGCTCACGTCGAGCGCGAGGCCCGTCTCGTGATTGCTGTTCCCGGGCTTCGCGGCGAGGCTGATGCTGCAGCGGCCATTCTGGTACCAGTTGTACAGCATGTATTGCTGCGCAACGGTCCGGAGCGCCGAATTGATCGTCATCGACTTGCCCGGGTTGTCCTTGAGCGCCGCCACGAGCCGGTCGGCCGCGGGCTTCTCCAGGTACGCGAACGTCGCGCTGCCAAACGTCACGTTCGAGGTCTTCGTGATCGGCACGTAAGCGTCGGGGTTCAGGCAACGCGCCTCGGCAATGATCTGGAGCGAAAGCCCCTTCACGCTCGACGTCGAGCAGCTCGACGCGGCGGCC
Source organism: Polyangium sp. y55x31 (assembly GCF_029946505.1). Lineage (GTDB taxonomy): Bacteria > Myxococcota_A > Polyangia > Polyangiales > Polyangiaceae > Polyangium. The sequence continues at coordinate 76,426 of NZ_JARZHG010000024.1, read as the reverse complement.
TGCGAGACGGTGCTGCCGGCCACGGCCTCGTCCGTGGTATCGGTCGGTTCGGGGGATTCGACGCCGTCGGCCTCGCCGGCGAGCTCCTCGGGAGGAGCTTCGGCCATACAGCCCGCAAACACGGGCGTGGCAACGAGGGCAGCGGCGAAGGCGAGAACACGAAATTGGGTGGGGCGAGCGTTCATGCCAGCCTCTCCAGCACGCGGCGTGCCGGGCGCGCCCGAGGCCTTTTGTCGTCCAATCATCTCGAATTGCCATCCCAATCGGGTGGATCGACCAAGCCCCAGGTGGAAAAAGGATCCACGCTCGAGCCCCCTCGTCGCGGCGCCGACGCAATCGTGGGAGCGTGGGCGGCGATCGAAAAAAACTTCACACCGGCGGAGCTTCCGCGTAGAGGTGAGCCGGCGGGCAAGGAAGGCCCGCAATGTCGCGATGCGTTCCCTGCCCTTGCCCTTGCTGACGCGCGTAAAAATCTGCTGCATCGCCTCGGAGGAAGAGGCGTGGATGGCCATTCACGCGGGCGCCTCCGCCCTCGGCCTCGTGGGTCCGGTCCCGAGTGGACCGGGCGCGATCACCGAGGAGCAGATCACGGCCATTGCGACCCGCGTCCCGCCCGGCGTCGCCACCTTCCTCCTCACGAGCCACCAGGACGCCGGCGCCATCATCGAGCAGCAGAAGCGCTGCCGCACGAGCGTCGTGCAGATCCTCGATCGGCTGGAGTCCGGCACGTACGAGGAGCTCCGCGCCGCGATGCCCGGCATCGGGATCGTGCAGGTCATCCACGTGATGGGCGAGGAGGCGATCGAGGAGGCGATCGGCCTCGAAGGCAAGGTCGACGCGGTGCTGCTCGACTCGGGCAACCCCAACCTGCCCGTGAAGGAGCTCGGCGGGACGGGGCGCACGCACGACTGGCAGATCAGCGCGCGGCTCTGCGAGCGCGTACGGCTTCCGGTCTACCTCGCGGGCGGGCTCCGTTCGGACAACCTCGCCACCGCGATCCGCACCGTGCGGCCTTTCGGCGTCGACCTCTGCAACGGCGTACGCACGGACGGCAAGCTCGACCCGGCCAAGCTCGAAGGCTTCTTCGCGGCCCTGCATTCGCGCTGACGAGCGGCTACTCGTCGGCGCCCGGATCCTTGATCCGCCGCACGAGCCCGCGCACCGTGTTCATGCCGAGCAGGCGCGTGAACAGGACGAACCCGACGACGGCCGAGAGCACGGTCAGCCACAACGGGACGTGGAAGACGAGCTTGCTCCACGTCGCCCACGCGTTCGCCCCGACGAGGTCGTTCCAGGCGAAATCGAACGAGGGCAGCGTCTCGCGCTCGAAGATCCCGATCACGAGCCCGACCGGCGTGAGGACGAGGGTCAAGAACGCGAGCACCTGGTTCAAGAGATCGGCGCGTTTGTCCGAAAGGTACTCGTCGATCTCGGTGATCTCGCCCTTCACCTCTTCGAAGAGCCCGCCGATGTCGAGCGCGCTCCGCAGGCCGCAATAGAAGCGATCGTGCCGCTCCTCCGAGCTGATGTGGCCGAAGCTGAACTTCGCCGTGTACTGGAGCAGCGCGAGGCGTAGGCGCCCGAAGATACGGCCGTCGGGGCGGTTCGACATGCTCGCGCACGACGAGGACAGCTCCAGCAAGAAGAGCCGCTCGTGCTCGATGAGCACCCACTTGTAGAGGTAACGCTCGAGCATCGTGGACTCGAACTGCGAGAGCAGGCCCTTCGCGTCGATCGGCCAGATCATCCAGGTCACGCCGACGGGCGAGAACACGCAAAGCTCGCGCGCGGAGGGCTCCCACATCGCGGGGTGCCCCTCGATGCGGCAATCGGCTGCGGACGGGTCGATCGGCTGATCACTCCCGTGCGCGAGCCGGAGGCGATGCCGCGCCGCCGCGTCGGGCAAGCCTTCCGTGTAGAGCACGTTCACGCTCATCGGGTTCGGCCAGCTCCCGATCGGCGCGTCGAGCATCACGTCGGGGATGAAGAGCTTGAGCCAGTGCCGGATCGTCGTGTCTTCCAGATGGGCCTCCTCGCCCATCGCGACGAACGGGTGCGCCTTCATCTCGCCCTCCTTGCCCGCCTTCTTGCGCGGCATGCTCTCCGGCAGGAGGTGCGTCATGCCGCGACGCACGACGGCCGCGTAGAGGTCCTGGAACGCCGTCAACGTGTGCGCCGTCGGCTTGATGCCGACCACGACGAACACGTACCCCGTCTCGATCACGAAGAGCCGCGGCGGCGTCGTGATCTTGCACGGCATCCCGCCGTTCTTGTCCTTGCGGGCCTCCTTCGACGCGGGCGTGTTGTCGGGTTTCTCGGGTTTGTCCGCCTCGCCTTTGCCCGCCTCGGCCTCGGGCTTCGCCTTCTTCGGCGCGCGCTCGAAGATCCACGTCGCGCGTGGATCGAAGAGGTTCGCGAGCTTGCCCGTGGGCTCGTAGGCGCGCAGGAGCCGCCCGTCGCGCACGTGGATGTTGAGGTGCGGGAGCAGCGCCGGATCGTCGATCTTCTTCGGCTTGAAGTCGCCGCGCGCGAGGAGCTTCTTCTCGTACTCCTCGAGGTCGAACGCGCCCACGAGCCCGTCCGGGTGCCGGTACGAGACCACGAGGTAGAGCGTCGATTTCGGCCCGATCGGGGGCTCCGCGGCGCGCGGCTTGTCGGGCTCGTCAGCGGATTTCGTACGTCCTCCGCAGGTAGTCCACGATGTCGGCCGACTCGAACATGTCCACGCCCGTGTTCGGATCGTGCAGGAAGGGCACCTGCATCTTGCCGCTCCGCGCGATGAACGCCTGCCGGCTCGGGCTGGCCTTCGCCACGTTGTGCAGCCGGTACGGGATCTCCAGGCAGGACAGCGCCTCGCGCACGATGCGGCAGAACGGCGAGGCCTCGAAGCTCCAGAGCTCGAGCGGCTTTTCGGGCGCGCGCGAGGGGCGCGCGAATGCGCCGAACCCCGGGCGGAAGGCCGACGCCATCATCGCCGACGCGTTCGTCAGCGGGCCGAGGCGCAGGGAGATCGGCACCTCTCCGTCGCCGTAGACGCGGAAAAGATAGGCCACGATGTCGTCCGACTCGTACATCGCGGCGCCCGAGTTCGGGTCGACGAGGTAGGGGAACAGGTGCTTGCCGCCGCGCTCCTTCACGATCGTGCGGAAGCGGCTGCCGCCGCGCGGGCACGGGTAGATCATCGCCTCGAGGTCGAGGATGGTGAGGGCTTCGCGCACCTTGCGGCAGTACGGACAACCTTCGAACTCGTAGAGTTCGAGCAGCTTGTCGGGGCGCTCGCCGAGGTGTCCGGAACGTAAACCTCCGGCGAGGCGCGCCAGGGTGGCGGCGAGCGAGGTCGCGACGTCGAGGGTTCGATTCATGGTCCTCCTGGTTACGTGATCCCGGGGCAGAATTGAAGTGCCGAGGGCGCGCGCGCGGGTAAAGCTCGGTGCGCCGTGCGCTCCGTTCATCGCCCGAAGACCCTCCTCCTCCTGCCCTCCCTGCTCGCGACCATGGCCTGCTCTGCAAACCCCCCTCCGCCCGCCGATTCACACCCGAACCCCTCCGGCGCGCTCGCCCCCGCGGCGAGCGCCGTCGCCGCGCCTCTGCCCGCTCGCCGAGAGCCCCCCGTGCCCACGCGGCGCGAGGACATCGTCGAGACGCTGCACGGCAAGGAGATCCACGACCCTTACCGCTGGCTCGAAGACGGCGAGAGCGACGAGGTGAAGGCCTGGCAAGCTGCGCAGAACGAGCGCACCGAAAAGGCCCTCGCCGCGCTCCCCGGCCGCGCCGCGCTCACGCGCCGCATCGAGTCGCTGCTCCGGATCGGGTCCGTCGGCACGCCGGCCGTGTATGCCTCGAAGAAAGGCAAAGGCCGTTATTTCTCGACGCGCCAGGCGCCGTCCGAGGATCAGCCGGTGCTCTACGTGCGTGATGGAGTCGACGGCGCGGATCGCAAGCTCGTCGACCCGAACACGCGTGGCTTGGACGGGCTCGTCTCGCTCGATTTCTGGGTGCCGTCGCAGGACGGCAAGAAGCTCGCCTACGGGCTCTCCTCGGGCGGCGACGAGCAAAGCACGCTCTACGTGATGGATGTGGAGACCGGGAAAGACCTGCCCGAGACCGAGGTGATCCCGCGCGCGCGCTACGCCTCCGTCGCGTGGCTGCCCGACGGCAAATCGTTCTACTACACGCGCTTCCCGCAGAAGGGCGACGTGCCTGCGGGCGAGGAGCATTATCACCGCAAGGTCTACCTGCACGAGCTCGGTCGATCCTGGGAGAAGGATCCGCTCGTCTTCGGCGCGGGCCGCGCGATGACGGACTCGCCGAGCGTCACGATCTCGCCGAATGGCCGCTGGCTCGTGGCGACCGTGCACATGGGCTGGAGCCGGATCGAGGCACACCTGCTCGATCGAAAGGCCGGGCCCAAGGCCACGTTCGTACCGCTCGCGGTGCCGAAGGAGAACGCGATCTACGACGTCGACGTGTACGACGACTTCCTGCTCGTCCGGACGAACGACGGCGCTCCGACGTACGAGCTTTATCGCGTCGACCCGCAGAAGCCCGCGCGCGAGCACTGGAAGAAGATCCTGCCGGCGACGAAGGACGTGCTCCAGGCGGTGACGTCGATCGGCGGGCAGATCTTCGCGACGTACATCGTCGACGCGCACTCGGTGGTGAAGCGCTTCTCGGCGACGGGCGAGCCCAAGGGCGAGATCACGCTGCCGACGATCGGCACGACGGGCGGCGCGAGCGGCGAGTGGGACGGGCACGAGGCGTTCCTCGGCTTCACCTCGTTCGCGGTGCCGAGCACGGTGCTCCGCTTTGATCTCGCGACGGAGAAGGTGAGCACGTGGGCGGAGATCAAGCCGCCCGTGGACGCGTCCGAGTTCGTGGTGACGCAGGAAAAGGCGCGTTCGAAGGACGGGACGATGGTGCCGTACTTCCTCGTGCACAAGAAGGGCGTGGCCCGGGACGGCAAGGCGCCGGCGGTGCTCACGGGGTATGGCGGGTTCAACATCGCGCAGATGCCGGCGTTCGCGGGCTCGCGGTACGTGATGCTGGAGCAGGGCGGCGTGGTGGCGGTGGCGAACCTGCGCGGCGGCGGCGAATACGGCGAGGCGTGGCACCGCGCGGGGATGCTGGGCGAGAAGCAGAACGTGTTCGACGATCTGTATGCGGTCGCCGAGAAGCTGATTGCGGACAAGGTGACGTCTTCGGAGCGCCTCGCGGTGATGGGCGGCTCGAATGGAGGCTTGCTCGTCGGCGCGGCGATCACGCAGCGGCCGGAGCTCTTCCGCGCGGCCGTGTGCGCGGTGCCGCTGCTCGACATGATCCGCTACCACAAGTTCCTGATTGCGAAGCTCTGGATCCCCGAATACGGCTCGGCCGAGGATCCGACGCAATTCGAATGGCTGCGTGCGTATTCGCCTTATCACAACGTGAAGCCCGGGACGCCCTACCCCGCCGTGCTCTTCGCGACGGCCGAGGGCGACAGCCGCGTGGATCCGCTGCACGCGCGCAAAATGGCGGCGCTGCTCCAGGCCGAGGCGGGTGGGGACAAACCGATTCTGCTGCGCGTCGAGGGCAAGGCCGGGCACGGCGCCGGGAAGCCGATCTCGAAGAAGATCGAGGAGGCGACGGACGTGTATTCGTTCCTGTTCTGGCAGCTCGGCGTGACGCCTCCCGGCTGACGTACGCCTACATCACAGTACAACGTAAGTTCACCTGAAGGCGTGGTCGACGAGGCCCCTCGAGGAGATCGGACCAGCAGCCGGGCCTGGTCGGCGAGGCCTGGAGCAAGTCCGATCAGGGCGGGGGGCTCGTCGGCGAGGCAACGGGCGGAGTCCGATCAGGGCGGGGGGCTCGTCGGCGAGGCAACGGGCGGAGTCGGATCAGGGCGGGGTTTCGACGGCGAGGCAACGGGCGGAGTCGGACCAGGGCGCGGGGCTCGCCGGCGAGGGGTGGGGCGGGATCGGACCTCAAGCACGCCCTGGTGGTCGAGGGAACGAGCTCAATGCGGAACATCCGTCGTCGGCCCGACGTCGTGCGCGAAGAACAATCGTTCATCGCCGTACTTCGAGGCGACGAACGTGCTGTCCAGCCACACCTCGCCCATGGGCTCGGCCGGCTTGTCGATCTTCGACGCCACGCGCAAATCGAAAAGCTTGATCCCCGCGGGCATACGGCCGAGCGAGAGCCGGAAATCCAACGCATCCGGGCAGGCGCGTTTCGCCTCGTCCGTCGGGTGGAACTCGACGCGGTCGGGCACGACGGGGTTTTCCGCGGCCGCGCCATCCGCGCCCATGCCCGCGAGGTGGTGCAGCGGCAAGTACACGCTGTAAAGCCGCGTGCCGCCGAGCGCCTTCGCGGCTTTCTGGAACGCGCCCTGCACGAGCTTCGTATCGAACTCCTTCGCCGGCACGGTGGAGTTGCAATAGACGCTGGAGAAGCAGCGCAGGTCGCCTTTCTCGCGATAATCGTTCGGCAGCGCGAGCAGGTTCAGCGATGGCTTGCCAGTCACGAGGAATTTCAGCGCAATCGAAGGCGCGAAGCTGCCGCCGCCCTTCGCATCCGAGAAGCGGAGCAGCGCAGGTCCGCCCTTCGCCAGGACGCCGGTGTACGGGTGCGGCGCCGTGATCTTCACGGTCACGCGCGCGCACGAGCCATACGTGTGCACGAGCTTCGGCCGATCGGGAGGCAGCTCGTCGCCGGGCAGCTCGAACGAGCCGCGGTTGAACGAGGTGCTGAAGAGCTTGCGCCGCCCCCACGGACCCGGGACGCGGGTTGGCAGCGCGCCTTCCGGGTACGGATCGGAGCTCACGAGGGCCCAGAGCGCATCGAGCTTCTCCTCGGCGCCGAGACGCGAATAACCATCGGGCAAGGACATGATCGCGAGGCTATCGTAGGCCCGTCGCGCTTGCCATTTCCTTCCGCGTCGTGCTTCCTTCCCTCCCCGATGACGCGGACCTCGATGCACCGATTGCCGCTGCTCCTCGCACTCGTCGCCCTCGGCTGCCAGGGCAAGCAAGAGACCCAGGGGAAAGAGCAGGCCCCGGCCGCCGCGTCGACGACCCAACCCCAGGAGAAGAAGCGGGCGCGACCCGTGCCGGAGTACCCGGCGGCCGAGGCCTTCACCCAAAAACCCCTCGCCGTGGGGCAGTGGATCCGGGTCGCCGTAGAGACAAAGGGCGCGCCGCCGTCCCAGGTCTTCGTGCGGATCGTCGACAAGGAAGGCGAGGCGTTCTTGTACGAGATCGAGTCGAACACGCCGAGCGGCACGACGATCTCCCAGTTTCTAGTGGAGAACGCGGCAAGCAAAGGCTTCGACAAGAGCGCAATCCGCAAGATGCGCACGAAGCAAGATACCGGCCCGGTGCAGGAGCAGACCGCGAAGGAGGCGATCGTGAAGGCCGCCGAAGGGGTGGAGGAGTTCGCCACAATCCTGAACCCGCCGGACTTCACGAAGGCCGAGCGCAAGGAGGCGAAGGTGACAGCCGGCCTGTTCCAGGGCTGCTTCGTGTACGAGGCCGAGCACGACCAAGGCGGCGTGAAGATGAAAGAGACAGTCTTCCGCCATCCAGTCGTGCCGATCACCGGGTTCGTCCGTTCCGAGGGCACGCGAGGCAGCGGCGCAGCCGTGACGAAGGAGCTGCTCGAGATGCACGAGACCGGCGCACGGAGCGCGCTCTGACCTGTAAGGTGCGGAGGGCTCGCGCGTTGTCCGGCCGAGGCCGAGCCGTTGAGCCGGATCCTGCGCGCCGAACGTCCAACGTGGAGACTGCATGAAACGCAAGCCCCGCCGCGCCACGCAGATTGTCGCTCTCGCCCTGGCCTCGATCGCCGCACCCATGATCGCCGTCGGCTGCGGCGGCAGCGTGCCCTCCCCCCAGAGCGAAGGCATGACCAGCGCGCCACCCGAAGACCCGGTAGCCGCGCTCGATCAAGCCGAACGCGAGGTGCAAGTCGCACTCGGCCTGTACCCGACGCGGCCCCTGCAAGCGATGGCGCAGGAGCAGTCGACCTACGGCGGAGCGCAGTCACAGCAGTCCCCATACGCCGCGCCGCCGCCCCCCGCGCCTCCAGCCGCGCCCGCGCCCACGACCACAGCCCCCGCGCCAGCCGAGACGAAGGCCGAAACCGAAGCAAAGCGCGCCGAGCGCGTGTCACCCGGCGCCGACGAAGCCTCGCCCGTCTCGCAAGACCCATGCATGACCGCATGTCGCGCCCTGCAGTCGATGGGCCGCGCCGCCACACACCTCTGCGACCTCGCCGGCGAAGGCGACACGCGGTGCGCAAACGCGAAGGATCGCGTGCGCAGGGCCGAAGACCTCGTGCGCCAGCGATGCCCCGGCTGCGCAGGTTGAGCGCGTCGTGATGATTTGAGCCGCAACGGGTTTGCGGGCTTCGGCCGCATCCGCTGTCTTGTCGAAGGCGCTTCGCTGGGGCTTTGCCCCAGGCCCCAGCAGGGGCTGTCCGCCCCTGCACCCGGACCAGCGCAAGCGCTGGACTCGGGGTCGATGAACTGCGCGATGCGCAGTTCATCGAACGCGCCAGGTCAAGACAGGCGACGACGTTGCCAGCCAAGACGGCAGCGCTGACGGTTCAACCGGCAGCGTGCCCGTCGCCAGCTAAAAACCGACCTCCACGGTCTTGCCACCGGCCCGCGGGAAAAACTGCGCATCGCGCAGTTTTTCCCCCTGAGGTCCAGGGCTTGCCCTGGTTCGGGTCGAGGGGCGAACAGCCCCCGCGGGGCCCGGGGCAGCGCCCCGGCTCCACGCTCCCGGGCGTACGAGCCCTACCGCCCCATCATCACCACCGCGAACGCCACGAGCGCCACGAGCACGAGGCCTGCGGCGGCGTAGACGACTCGCCGGCTCTTCGGCGTTGCCTCCGCGAGCGTGGCGTCTTGCGGGAGACCTTCCGATTCGGCGGGCGGCGCGTCTGGGACCTCCTCGGACTTCTTGCGGAGGTACTCGTCCCAGAGCACGACGGGCACTGCGCCCGACGGTGATGCGGCCGCCTCCTCGGCTGCCGCGGCGAGCCCGGCTGGGACTGCGTCTGTGTGCGTCAGGTCCCCGCTGTCTGGCGGCGCCGAGTCGCGACCGAGGATGGGCAGACCGTGCGCGCCTGACGGGGGCATGCTGATCGGCGCTGGGCGCACGGTGTCGCGCATGTCGAGCGGCACTGCGTACTGCGAGGTGTCGTCCATCATTGGCGGCGGCGCGAAATCGGTCGGCGTCACCTCCTCGGTGCTCGTGTCCGGGTCGGTGATGACTGGCAAGGGCGGCGGCAACGGCGCGATCGACGAGCGTTGCGCCTTGACCGCTGCTGCGGGCGGCAAGCCCGGCCGATCGTCGCCGAGGAGTGGCGTGAGGGCTTCGAGCAGCTCGTCGGCGGAGGCGAACCGCTTGTCGACGTCGCGCTGCAGGCAGCGGTCGACGACGGCGGCGATGCGCGGGTCCGCGTCGGGCATGAGGTCCGACAAACCGCGGATCCGCCCGGAGAGGACTTCGGCGGCGGCGCCGTAGGGGGTGAGGCCTTGGAAGACGCGGCGGCCGCTCAGCATCTCGGCGAGCACGACGCCGACGGACCAGAGGTCGGTGCGGTGATCGACGGTCTTGAGGCCGCGCACTTGCTCGGGGCTCATGTACGCGGGCGAGCCCATGGTCTTGCCGGTGGCCGTGAAGTCTGCGCCTTGCTGCAGCGTCTTGCTCACGCCGAAGTCGAGGATCTTGAGCACGGGGGCCTCGCCGCCGGGCTCCTCGTGGAGGAAGAGGTTCGAGGGCTTGAGGTCGCGGTGCATCACGCGCGCGGCGTGCGCGGCCTTGAGGCCACGTGCGGTCTCGGCGGCGATGCGCAGCGCCACCGCGGGTGCGATCTTGCGCTCGCGCTGGAGCTTCTCGCCCACGGTCTCGCCGGCCAGCATCTCCATGACCAGGAACGGATCCCCGGCGTCGGTTTGTCCGACGTCGTAGATCTCGACCACGTTGCGGTGGACGATGCGACCGCAGGCGCGGGCCTCGCGCAGGAGCCGCATGCGCGCGTCTTCGGAGGCGTCGAGGCCGCGGAGCAGCTTCAGCGCGACTTCACGCTCGGTCAGCTCGTTGATCGCAGCCCATACGACGCCCATCCCCCCCTCCCCGAGGGGGCGCACGAGGCGGTATTTTCCACCGATCCTGGTGCCGGCTTTCATGAACGGTCGGGTCTCGCCGGAAGGTTACGCTCACCGCCCCCCGCGAGCCTAGAACAACCCGCCCCGGGCCGCCGTTCGTCGGTGGACGATTCCCTGACCAGGGGGATTTGGCGCGGGTTTTCGGCTCTCCTGCGAGGGGCGGGGGTACGAAGGTCAGAAATCGTCTATAAGCGGAGAGGGTGCAGCCTGGGCCGGCGCACCCGTTCTTGGCTTGGCCCTTCGAGGGGATTCATGAAGGCTTCTTTCTTTCAGTTGGCGTCGCGCCTGAGCTTCTTCGCGCTCGTCGGCGTCGGGTTCGGCGCGCGTGACATGTGCCTGGGCAACGACGGACCGCCGCCGGATCCGCCGGCGCCCGCCGACGCCGGCGAGGACGCGCCCGACGGGGCCATGAGCAAGCGGCCCGCGCCCCCCACCCCGCGCGACGTGCGCCCGATCTGAGGACCCGCCGAGGCGTCGCATGGAAGGGACTGGGCGGCTTCACAGGTTGTTCGGCTCGGTCGCCGCGATCCCGGCGCCGCCGATCGACGCCCCGCTCGCGGGCCTCGATCACCTGCGCCGCCTCGGCCTGCGCCTGCTCGGCCCCTTCCTGTCGCGCTCGCTGCTCGTCAATCGTGAACGCCGCGTCGCCGTCCTCGGCTCGGTGCTCATCGTCGCCGCGTTTTTCCTGACCTCGTTTTGGCCTGTAGTGATGCTCGTCGTGGGGCCGCTCGTCTGGGGCATCCCGCATGTGCTCGCGGACGTGCGTTACCTCGTGGCGCGGCCGGGCCTGCATCGACGGCCGCTCGTGCTCGCGGCGATCGGCGCGGGCATCCTCGCCGCGGGCCTCGGCTTCGGCGTGCGCGGAGGCCTCGTGGGCGCGGCCCTCGCGCTCTGCGTGGCGCGGACGTCCTGGTCGCGCAGGCTCATCGGGCTCTCCGTGGTGGGCGCGTTGTTCCTCCTGGCGCGGCGCGCGGGGTGGCTCGCCGACCTCGCGTTCGCGCACCTGCACAACCTCGTCGCGGTCGTGATCTGGTGGGCGTGGCGGCCGCGCAAGACGCGCCTCCACCTCGTGCCGATCGCGCTGTTCGCGGCGGGCACGGCGGCGCTCTTGCTCGGCTCGGTCGAGCCTTTGCTCGCGTGGAGCGGAGGCGCGGAGGCACCCTGGACCGGGCTCGGAATGCGGTACCTCTCGTGGACCTTGAGCCCGACGCCGACGGGCCCGCTCGCGGTGCGGTTCGTCGTGCTCTACGCGTTCGCGCAGGCGACGCACTACATCGTGTGGCTGCGGCTCATGCCGGAGGACGATCGGCCGAGCAAGACGCCGCGCTCCTACCGGCAGAGCTTCCGGGCGCTCGCGGGGGACATCGGCGGGTGGATCCTCTGGCTCTCGGCGATCGGCGCGATCGCGCTCATCGTCTGGGCGTTCTTCGGTCCGGGCGCCGCGCGTGATGGCTACCTGCGGCTCGCGTTCTTCCACGGCCACCTCGAGCTCGCCGCGGGCGCGCTGCTCTGGGCCGAGGGCCGCCGCGCCTTTTCGCCGCCCGAGGCCTCCGCCTGACGAGCATGCAAGCAGGCGAGGCGATCGCCCGGTACGGCGTGGCGTTCGTCCTGACGCAGGCGATCGAGATCCCGATCTACAGGCGTGCCCTCGGCGTGCGTCCGCTCGTCGCGTTCGGCGCGAGCGCGATCACGCACCCGATCGTGTGGTTCGTCATGCCGAACCTGTGGCGATCCCTGTACGTGGCCGCGATCCATGCCGATCGGCGGTTCGTGCTGGGGCCGGTCGGGTACTACCTCGGGTACGGCGTCCTCGCGGAGGGGTTCGCCGTGGCCGTGGAGGCCGCGTACTTCTGGAAGATGGGGATCACGGCGCGGAGGGCGTTCGGGTGGGCGGTCGCGGCGAACGCGGTGAGCTCGCTGCTGGGGCAAGCGCTGCGTGCGGCGACGGGGTGGCCTTGACGAGGAGCAAGACGATCCCGACCGGGATCATCACCCCGAGGCAAACCCACTGCGCCGCGGTGAGCCCGTGCCACCTCGGGTCCGAAAAACGCCCGTGCTCCGCGCGCAAAAAATCCAGGCCGAAGCGCAAGGATCCGTAAGCGACCGCGAGCAGGCCCGTCACCACGCCCGGGCGCGAGGCGCGGCGCGAGGCGACGACGACGATCCCGACGAGCAGCGGCGTCGCCATCCATTCGAGCAAGCCGAGGTCGAAGCGCGCGCCGCCCGGGTACTGCACGGCGAGCCAGGACGAAGAGAGCCGGCCCGGATGATCATGCGCGAACGCGCACGCCGCGCGCGCAAACATCCATCCGAACGGAAACGCGTACGTCGTCGCGTCGGCCGCAATGAGCACGGGCATCCCGAGCGCCCGCGCGAGCCCCACGAGCCCGACGATCGCACCGAGACAACCGCCCGCCGACGAGAGCGTCCCTCCGCCCCCCACGAGCTTGCCCACGCCGTAGGCGCCGCCGATCGCCGCTGCCATCGTGCCGATCGCGAGCGCCTCGATCGCCCCTTTCGAACCGAGCCCGAGGGCGCGCGCGCGTCGCACGAGGACGAGGTGGTTCACGATCACCGAGAGCGTGAGCAAGAGGCCAAACGCTCGGAGGCCAAACGGCAACGCAGGAAACTCGAGCCAGGGGATCACGCGGGGCTGCTACGATGCCACGGCATGCGCGAGGAAAGCACGAGCTCGCGACCACCATCCATCCCGCGCGCGCTGCTCGTCTTCGCCGCGGCCTGCGCGCTGCTCGCGCTCCTCAGGTTCGAGGGCATGACGATCGGCGGCGTGCTCGTCCGGCCGATCGCGCCGCTGCTCGACCCGCGTTTGCAAAGGCACGCCGGCTGGGTCCTGGCCCACGTGGTGCTGCTCTTCGCCGCGCCGCTCGTGCTCGCCAGGATCGGGCTCCAGCAGAAACCGGAGACCTTCGGGCTCGGGCTCGGCGACGCGCGGCGCTGGGGGACGATCACGCTCGGGCTTTTGCCCCTCGTGGTGATCGGCGCCGCGATCCTCTCCCACGTGCCCGGGGTCGCCGCGCATTACCGAGCCCACACCGCGGGGATCTCCGGGCTCTTCGGGTGGTTCGGGTGGATCACCATGTGGGGCGCCGCGTTTTTCGCCTGGGAGTTCTTCTTCCGCGGCCTGCTCGTCGTGGGCCTCGCGCGGGATCTCGGCGGACCGGCCGCCATCGTGCTGCACCTTTTGCCTTTCACCCTCGTTCACGTGGGCAAGCCCGCTCTGGAGGTCCTCCTGACTGTCCCGGGGGGCCTCGTGTTCGGCGCCCTCGCCTTCCGGGGTCGCTCGATGCTCGGGCCCTTCCTGCTTCACTGGACGCTCGGCGCGAGCCTCGATCTGTTCGTCGCTCGAAGCGTGTCCGCCCTTCCCTCGCTCGCCTCTGGCGGCTAAAACCGTCGAGCGCGTGCCCGAGCCCCAAGCCTCCCAGCCCGATCTCGAGCTGCCCAGGACCATCGGGCGTTACGAGGTCCTCCGTCTCGTCGGCGAAGGCGCGATGGGCCGCGTGCTCTGCGCCCACGATCCGGTGCTCGGGCGCGACGTCGCGGTAAAACTCCTGCGCGGCGATCTCTTGATCCCGCGCGACGTACGGGAGGGCCTGCTCGCCCGCATGCGCCACGAGGCCCGCGCCGCGGCGCGCGTCACGCACCCGAACCTCGTCACGCTGCACGACATGGGCGAAGACGGGCGCTTCGGGCTCTACCTCGTGTTCGAGTACGTCGAAGGGCCGACGCTCAAGCAACGGCTGAAGACCGGCTTGATGCCGGCCGGCGAGGCCGCGCGGCTCGCGCGCGAGCTCGGAAACGCGCTCACGTTCGCGCACGGCGAGGGCATCCTCCACCGCGACATCAAGCCCGAGAACATCATCCTCTCGCGCACCGGCGGGAAGATCGCCGACTTCGGCATCGCGCGGATCCCCGACTCGACGCTCACGCACGCAGGCGGCCTCATGGGCACGCCCGCCTACAGCGCGCCCGAGACGTTCGGCGGGAAGAACTTCTCCCCAGCGAGTGATCAGTTCTCGCTCGCCGCATCGCTGTACGAGGCGATCTGCGGCGAGCGCGCGTTCCCCGGCGACGACGCCGTCGAGGTCGCCGCGCGGATCGCGCGGGATCCGCCGAACCGCTTTGCCGCGCGCCGCGGCCTGCCCGCCGCCGTGGACGACGTCTTCGCCGTGGCGATGGCCAAGGCGCCGCACGATCGCTTCGAGAGCTGCGCGGCGTTCGGCGAGGCCCTCGCCGAGGCGCTCGCGCCCGCCGTGGAGACGCCCGCGCCCCGCGCCACCGCGCCGAGCGCGCCCGGCCGCGTGACGGCCGCGTCCATCCACCACGAGGCCGCGCCCGAGGTCGCCGCGGCGCTGCCGTCCGAGCGCAAGCGCGGGCAAGTGCTGCTCGGCATGGCCGTCGTCGCGGTCACGGCGACGCTGCTCGTGCGGCTCGCGCTGCACGACGACGGCGAGGCGCGCGGCCGGCGCACGCTTCCTTCGGCGAGCGCCTCTACCGACGTCCCGCCGCCCGCCTCGGCCGACAAACCTCGTCCGACGGTGTCCACGCCGCAGCCGCGCACCTCGCGCCCGCGTGTCGAGCCTTCGAGCTCGGCGAACGAGGATCCTCCGGAGGCGGAGGCCGACGCGGGGACCGCGCTCGCGACGGACGCGGGCCTCGACGCGAGCGCGCCTGCGCCGTCCGGATCGGCCGCGCCCTCCGCGTCGCCCTCGAGCGCCCCGTCCGCGAGCCCCACGAGCGCGCCCTCCGCCCTTCCCGCTTCCCCGGCGCCGGCCCCTTCCCAGGCCGCACCCGCGCCGGCCAAACCGTAGAGGCTTTCGCCATGATCATGCGCCCCCGCCGTCCTCTTGCTTCCATCACACGAGCCACACTCCCCGCAGCGCTGCTGCTCTGCGCGGCGAGCGCCGCCGAAGCCGCGCCGTCGCTCACCGTGGAGAACACGGGCCAGCCCGCGACGCTCCCGGGCGACGTCACGAACGACTTCAACATCCTGACCATCAAGAGCGGCGCCGTGCTGCGCGTGCTCGCCAAGGGCTCGGGGCCCTCGACGGGGCGCCTGCACATCCGCGCCAACCGCATCATCATCGAGTCCGACGGCATGATCGACGCCACGGGCTCGGGTCATCCCGGCAAGGCGGGCCTGCCCGGCGAGGGCATGGGCG
The DNA here is from genome assembly GCF_029946505.1 of Polyangium sp. y55x31. Classification (GTDB taxonomy): domain Bacteria; phylum Myxococcota_A; class Polyangia; order Polyangiales; family Polyangiaceae; genus Polyangium. Next base: position 61,090 of record NZ_JARZHG010000024.1, on the reverse strand, counting down.
GCGGGAATGTGAACGGCAACAGCGCGGGCGGCGGCGGCGCCTACTTCGGCGGCGGCGGCGACGGCACGAGCCAGGCGCCCACGTGCGGCGGCCCGTTCGGCCTCGGCGGCTCGGCGTACGGCAACCCCTCGATGCTCGACCTCGGCAGCGCGGGCGGCTCGGGCAGCTCGACGCCCGGCATGGGCGCGAGCGGCGGCAACGGCGGCGGCGGGATCTGGCTGCAAGCGGCGCGCATCGAGATCAACGGGACGATCGCGGCGAACGGCTCGAACGGCAACGTGCTCTCCAACATCGGCGCGGGCGGCGGCGCCGGCGGCCACGTGATCCTCGACGCGTACATCATCGACTGGATGCCGAAGGCGAAGATCACGGCGAAGGGCGGCGCCGGCGGGATCGGCACGGTGGGCGTCGGCGGCTCGGGCGGCGGCGGCATCGTGCGCATCCACGCGAGCACCGTCTCGGCGCCGCCGGTGGGCGTCATCGACGTGAGCGGCGGGCCTCCGCCATCGGGTTGTTCCACGGGCGCGGGTGATCAGGGGACGAACGAGTTCGACGATCAGAACGTCGAGTGCCCCGACTTCGACGGCGACGGCGCGCGCTCGGTCCTCTGCAACGAGACCGACTGCGACGACACGAACGCCACGATCGCGCCGGGCCTGCCCGAGCTCTGCAACGGCGTCGACGACAACTGCAACGGCGAGATCGACGAGATGGCGACGAACTGCGCGCCGGGCCTGATCTGCCAGGCGGGCAACTGTGTCTCCGAGGTGAACCCCGACGCGGGCCCGACGACCGACGGCGGCGCGCCTGCCGCGCCCGAGACGGTCGAGTACCGTGGCGGCTGCTCGCTCGCGCCTGCGGCCCAGGGCGGGTTCGCGCTCGCCGGCCTCGGGCTCGTCGCGGCGCTCGCGGCGCGGTTCGCGCGAAGGGCGAAGAGGTCGCGATGAACTTCGGAACGAGGCGTGTGATGCGCAAAGCGACGTGGCTCTTCTTGGCGACGGCCCTCGTGGCCGCTCTGCCCTACGGCTGCGGCTCCGAGGAGGAAGGCCCGCTCTTCCCCGACGCGGGCGGCGACGGCGGCCAGGGCGGCACAGGCGGTCAGGGCGGCGCGGGCGGCGCAGGCGGCGTAGGCGGCGCAGGCGGTCAGGGCGGCGCGGGCGGCGGTTCGGCGTGTGATCCGGGCACGGGCGCGACCGCGTGTGATGTCTGCGTCTACGACCAGTGCTGCGCGGCGGCGATCGCGTGCGACGAAGGAACGCCTTGCGACGCGCTGTGGGACTGCGCGCGCGCGGCTGGTTGCCTCTCGCCGACCGAGTCGGACTTCGACGGCTGCGCCGTCAAAGCCTGCCCGATGGAGGCGACGGAGGACGCCGTCTCCGCGCTCGAATCCTTGGCCGGCTGTATCCGCACGAGCTGCGGGGGAACGTGCGGATGACGCAGCACGGCGAAAAGCCGGGACTTGACAGAAGGACGCCCACGGAGGACACGCACACGGGCCGGGAGGCCGCGATCACCTCATGACCACGACGCGCCAACATTCCGACGAGCTCCACCTCGCCCTGTATCGAAAAATGTTCCAGATCCGCCGCTTCGAGGAAGAAGCGGCGCGCGCTTACGCGCAGGGCAAGATCGGTGGCTTTCTCCACCTGTACATCGGCCAGGAAGCGGTGGCGGTCGGCGCCGTCGCTTCGCTTCAGCCGACGGATTACGCGATCACCACGTACCGGGATCACGGCCTCGCTCTCGCGCGCGGGATGACGTCACGCGCGGCGATGTCGGAGCTCTTCGGCAAGGTGACGGGCTGCTCGAAGGGACTCGGCGGCTCGATGCACTTCTTCGACGTCGAGCACAACATGCTCGGCGGCTACGGCATCGTGGGCGGTCACGTCCCGCTCGCCGTCGGCACCGCGTTCGCCTCGAAGTACCGCCAGGATGGGCGCGTCGCGATCGTCTTCCTCGGCGAGGGCGCGGTGAGCATCGGCGACTTCCACGAGGGCATGTCGCTCGCGGCGCTCTGGAAGCTGCCGATCGTGATCGTCGTCGAGAACAACGAGTACGCGATGGGCACGTCGCTCGCGCGCACGCTCTCGGTCGAGGACGTCTCGCTCAAGGCCGTGGGTTACGGCATGGCGCGGGATCGGTTCTTCGCGAGCCACGTGCTCGAGGTCCACGACCGCATCGGCGAGGCGATCGAGCGCGCGCGCACGACGAGCGAGCCCACGCTCGTCGAGGTGCGCACCTATCGCTTCCGCGGCCACTCGATGAGCGATCCGGGCAAGTACCGCACGCCGGACGAGCTCGAAGAGCGCAAGCGCAAGGACCCGCTCATGGTCTCGCGCGCGGAGCTCGAAGGGAAAGGCCATCAAGAGGCGCTGCAGAAGATCGAGGCCGAGATCGAGGCCGAGATCGAGGACGCCGTTCGTTTCGCCGACGAGAGCCCCGAGCCGGGGCCCGAGCTGCTCGAGGCGACCACCTACAAGGGAGCATTCGCGCGATGACCGTCTTGCGCTACAGGGAGGCGGTTCGCGCCGCCATGATCGAGGAAATGGAGCGCGACGAGCGCGTCTACCTCATCGGCGAAGAGGTCGGCGCGTACCAGGGCGCGTACAAGGTGAGCGAGGGCATGCTCGAGCGCTTCGGCCCGAAGCGCGTGATCGACGCTCCGATCACCGAGAGCGGCTTCACGGGCATCTCGATCGGCGCGGCGATGGTCGGTCTCCGGCCGATCGTCGAGTACATGACGTGGAACTTCTCCGCCGTCGCGTTCGATCAGATCCTGAACAACGCGGCGAAGATCCGGCAGATGTCGGGCGGCCAGCTCCACGTGCCCATCGTGCTGCGCGCGCCGAACGGCTCGGCGCGGCAGGTGGGCTCGCAGCACTCGCACGCGATGGAGCATTTTTACACCCACGTTCCGGGCCTCAAGGTGCTCGCGCCCGCGACGCCCGCCGACGCGAAGGGCCTGCTCAAGGCGGCGATCCGCGACGACGATCCGGTGCTCTTCATGGAGAGCGAGACGCTCTACAACGTGAAGGGCGAGGTGCCGGACGATCCGGATTTCGTCGTGCCGATGGGCCAGGCCCGCGTCGCGCGCGAGGGCAAGGACGTGTCGATCATCGCGTACGGGCGCCCGGTGCACGTGGCGCTCGAGGCGGCGGCGCTGCTCGAAAAGGAGGGCATCGACGCGGAGGTCGTGGATCTCCGCTCGCTCCGCCCGCTCGACGAGCAAGCGCTCGTGCGGACGGTGCAGAAGACGCACCGCGCAGTGCTCACGTACGAGGGCTGGCCGTACGGCGGTGTGGGCGGCGAGATCGTCGACCGCATCCAGCGGCTCGCTTTCGACGAGCTCGACGCGCCGATCCTGCGCGTCACGTTCCGCGACGTACCCATGCCGTACAACGCGAAGCTCGAGCAGTACGTCCTGCCGCAACCCGATCGGATCGCCGACGCGGTCCGCGAGGTGCTGTACCGAAAGGGCTGATCGGTCATGGCCAAGATTCTCGATATGCCGAAGCTGTCCCCCACGATGGAGGAGGGACAGATCAGCGTCTGGCACAAGAAGGAAGGGGACACGATCGGCGTCGACGATCTGCTCGCCGAGGTCGAGACCGACAAGGCGACGATGGAGTATCGGTCCTTCGACAAGGGCACGATCCTCAAGATCCTGACGCCGGAAGGCAGCGTCGTGCGCCTCGGACAACCCGTGGCGATCATCGGCGCGCCGGGCGAGGACATCTCCGCGCTCGTCGCGAAAGCGGGCGGCGGAGCGCCGGCCCCGGCGCCGGCTCCAAAGGCAGAAGCTGCGCCCGCGCCTGCGCCTGCGCCCGCGCCCGCGCCTGCCCCCGCGGCCGCGCCCGCTCCCCCTCCGGCGCCGGCTCCCGCAGCCGCTCCCGCCCCCGCTCCGGCTCCCGCAGCCGCCCCCGCGGGCGAACCTGGGCGCGTAAAAGCCTCGCCGTACGTCCGCAAGCTCGCGCGGGAACGCGACCTGAGCCTCGCCGGCGTCACGGGCTCGGGCCCCGGCGGCCGTATCGTCGCCCGCGACCTCGACACGCTCCCGAAGGCCGCGCCGGCCCCGGCCCCCGCGGCCGCGCCCGCCGCTCCGGCGCCCGTCGCCGCGCCGGGCGAGCTCCTCGCGCCCGAGGTCCGTCCGCTCAGCATGATGCGCAAGGCCATCGCGCGGCGGCTCGTCGAGTCGAAGCAGACGGTCCCGCATTTCTATCTGACGATCGACGTCGACGCCGATCCGCTGAGCGCGCTGCGCGAGCAGATCAACGCCGAGCTCGCCGCCGCCGCGGAGGCCGGCAAGGACGCGGCGAAGATCTCCCTCAACGATCTGCTCGTCAAGGCCTGCGCCATTGCATTGCGCCGCGTGCCCGAGTGCAACGCGCAGTATTCGCCCGATGCCATTCTCGTGCACCGCCGCGTCGACATCTCGGTCGCCGTCGCCGTGTCCGAGGGACTCGTCACGCCCGTCGTGCGCGACGCCGACAAGAAGAGCATCACCACCATCGCCGCGGAGATCCGCGACCTCGCCTCGCGCGCCAAAGCGAAAAAACTCAAGCCCGAGGAGATGGCGAACGGCACGTTCTCCATCTCGAACCTCGGCATGTACGGGATCGACGAGTTCTCCGCGGTCATCAACCCGCCCGAGGGCGCGATCCTGGCCGTCGGCCAGGTGCGGCGCGAGCCTGTCGTGAAGGGCGACGCCGTGGTCCCCGGTCGCCGCCTCGCGATGACGCTCTCCTGCGATCACCGCGTCATCGACGGCGCCGTGGGCGCGACGTTCCTGAAGGCGCTGCGGGCGCTGATCGAGCGCCCGATGCAGATCCTCGTCTCCTGACGAGGTGAACAGGGTGCGCCCCCGACGCGGGGCGCACCCTCCTCCACTTATCCAATCACGGATTGGCCTGGCAGTTGCGGCGCGTGAGCCACTCGACCACGGACCGCACCATCGGCCGATAGCCGAACGCCGGCGACACGATGTCGTCGAGGTTCGCCGGACAAACCGAGCCGACCACCGCCTGATCGCCGAGCGCCTTGAAGAGCGCGAGCGGCCGGGTGCCCGGGTAGGCCTTGGCGCGGACTTGCAGCGTGCGCTGGCCGCTCGTGGGGTCGACCGCGCAGAGCGGGTTGTCGTTGTTCGACTCGGAGCAATCGCACGCCGAGAGGTTCGTGTCCGTGCAGTCGCGTTGCTCGCCCGGCAAGAGCGGCAGGATGCACGCGTACTGGAGATCGTCGTTGTCGATCGTCCACTCGTGCCCGTTGATCGGGTTCGCGTTCGGCATCGACGCGTCCACGAGGACGTCGCCGGTGATCGGGTTCGTCCCGACGCGCTTCGCGACCGACTGGATCATGAGCGGATCGAGCGGCGGCACGTTGCTCGCGGGGTCGCCGAGGATGACGTCCCAGGTCGACGCGCCGCTCGCGTTGATCGGCGCCGTGAGCTCGGCCGCGGACTTGAAGCCCTTCGAGGCGTCGGTCTTGTCCCGCGCCACGTCCTGCCAGGGCACGCCCACGAGGCCCGTGACGAGGACCTTCTCGGGCCCGCGGATGGCCGTGAGGTTATCGGTCGGGTCGAGGTCCGAGAAGAGCGGGTTCGGAACGAGCTCGCCGGCCCGGTTCGTGATGAAGGCCAGGCTGAAGGCCTGCGCGTATCGGTCGATCGGATACATGAAATCGATGCCGAAGCGGCGCTTCTGATCCCAGCAGCGCAGGTTGATGTCGTCCTCGTCGACGGTGTAGAGCGCTGGACCGCCGTTCGGATCCATGCACGTCGGATCGGCGGGGCAGTCCCCGGCCGCCTGGCCGCACGATTTGCAGCACGGATCGTTCGGATCGATCGCGCATTCCTGCCGCGCGCGCGGCAGCCGCACGTTCGTCGCGCCGATGCGGAGCTGGTTGACGTAATAGAACTGCCCGTACTCCTTCGTCGAGCAATCGTTCTCGTCGGTCAGCATGAGCACGGTGAGCAGCGAATCCGGCCGCAAAAACTCTGCGCGTTGCTGCAGGAGCACCGTGTCGACGCCCTGTGGCGTCGCCTTGCCGTCGATGACCGAGATGCTCTCGTAGGGCTCCGGATCCACGAGGAAGCGGTAGATGCTCTCGAGCTGCGACTCATAACCGCAGCCGATCTGCCCGACGCCGATGACCATGTCGCGCAGCGTCGGCACGAGGCCGCCGCCCATGCCGTCGTCGACCTGGTCCTCGCCCGGCGGGTTCTGCTGCTGGTTGGGATCCCAGGCGAGGAAGCCTTTGTTCGCGTACGTCGGCACCTGCCCCGAATTGCATTGATCCGCGCGCGAGAGCAGGTGGCCCTTGTCGTTGTTCGTCGTGTTCGGGTTCGGCGAACACTCCTTGCTGTTCGGATCGATGCTCGGGCACGCATCCGAGCCGTGGCCGCCGATGCTGGAGCTGATGACGCCGATGTGGATGTCCGTCATCGGCTCGAAGGCGCGGAACGTGCCGCTCGGACAGGCCTCCGCGGGCCCGCTCGGCTGCGTCTGCGCGGGCACGCCCTGCGCGTCGATGCACGGCGGGTTGACGACGCCCTGCACGAGGTCGGGGATCGCGCGCGCCAGGATGCTCTGCTTGTCGGCCATGCTGCGCGAATTGTCGATCGCGAAGAGCAGATCGAGCCGCTCGGCCGCGACGCACGCCGCGGAACCGCCGCTGCCGCCGCTGCCGCCGCTGCCGCCGTTGCCGGCGCCGCCCGCGCCGCCTTCACCGCCTGCGCCGCCGCTGCCGCCGGTGTTGATGCCGCCCGTGCCGCCGGCGCCGCCCGTGCCGCCGGTCCCGCCCGTTCCACCGGTGCCGCCCGTCGCGCCGGCCCCGCCCGTGCCGCCCGTCCCGCCGTTCCCGCCGCCCGTCACCCCGCCGTTGCACCCCGCCGCGAACGCGAGCACCGCCGCAAGGCCGAATCCGAAGATTGTCCCACGTCGACCGATCATGTCATGCCTCCTTCTAAGGATAAGGCGTGCGCCAGGAAACATGCATGAGCGGCGACCGTCAAGGGCGCAGCAAATCGCGGGCGCCGTCGGCGACGAATTGCACGGCGATCGCCGCGAGGATGAGGCCCATCACGCGCTCGAGGATCGCCACGCCGCTCTGCCCGAGGACGCGTTGCACGAGCGAGGCCGCGCGCAGGATGAAATAGGCCGCGACAAACGTGATCGTGACGGCGAGCAGGACGGGCACGGCGTAAAGCAGGTTCCGCGTGTTGCCCTGGGACATGAGCACCATCACGCTGGCGATGGATCCCGGGCCGGCGAGCAGGGGCATGGCGAGGGGCACGAGCGCCACGTCTTCCTTGCGGGCGCTCTCCTCGGTCTCCTCGGGCGAGGTGCGGGTGCCCGGGCGCTTGGCGCGGAGCATGTCGAGCGCGGTGAGCATGAGCAGGAGCCCGCCCGCCACGCGGAAGGCGCCCAGGCTGATGCCGAAGATCTTGAAAATGACGCCGCCGAAGATCGCGAACGTCATGAGGAGGAAGTAGCCCGTGAAGCAGGCGCGGCGCGCCATCTGCCGGATCTTTTCGGGCGGATCGTTCGACGTGATGGCGAGGAAAATCGGCACGACGCCGATCGGGTCGACCACGAAGAACACCGCCGAAAGGGCGACAAAGAAAAACGTCACGAGCTCGGTCAAGGGCGCATCCTGCGGATGCGCTCGCTATAGACCCGGAACGGGCGAGGCGCCAGGCTCATGGGCGGCGCGCGGGTTGACGTGCGGCAGACGCCGCGGTATCTCGCCCTTCCCATGTTCCGCGTGACCGAAGAAGTGCGGTTTTGTTATGGCCACCGCCTGCTCGACTACGAGGGCCCTTGCGCCCGCATCCATGGCCACAACGCCCGCGTCGAGATCGAGCTCTCGGCGCCTTCGCTCGACCGCAAAGGGTTCGTCGCGGATTTTTTCGACATCGAGAAGGCCGGCAAGGAGTGGATCCTCGCGCAGTTCGACCACCGCCTCATCCTGCGAGAGGACGACCCCGTCATTCCGTTCCTGAAGCAGGCGGGCGAGGCGTTCGTCACGCTCCCGGTGAATCCGAGCGCCGAGAATTTCGCCAAGCTCATTTTTGATCACCTGCGCGCGCACGGCTTGCCCGTCACGGCCGTGTCTTTTTACGAGACCGACACGGCCATCGCGACGTACGAAGAGCGCTAGGTGTTTCCCATGAACAAGGCAGCCCTCGTCACCGGCGCAGGCAAGCGGATCGGCCGCGCCATTGCGATGATGCTCGCGCGCGAAGGTTTTTCCGTGGCGGTCCATTATCATCGTTCGCGCGAGGACGCGGAGCACCTCGTCGCCGCCATCGAATCGGCCGGCGGGCGCGCGGCGGCGGTGGGAGCGAACCTCGCGGACGAGGTGGAGACGGGCTCGCTCGTGGATCACGCGACGGCGCTCGTGGGGCCGCTCGTGGCGCTCGTGAACAACGCCTCGACGTTCGAGTACGACACGCCGGAGACGGCCACGCGCGAGACGTGGGATTTGCACATGGAGGCGAACCTCCGGGCGCCCTTCGTGCTCACGCAGCAATTCGCGCGGCGCTTGCCCGGGGGCGTGGAGGGCGCGGTGGTGAACGTGCTGGATCAGCGCGTCTGGAACCTGAGCCCGCATTACACGACGTATACCGTGAGCAAGGCCGGGCTCTGGGCGCTCACGCAGTCGCTCGCGCTCGCGCTCGCGCCGCGCATCCGGGTGAACGCCGTGGGCCCCGGGCCGACGCTGCCGAGCACGCGTCAAACGCCCGAGCAGTTCGCCGCGCAATGCGAGAGCATGCCGCTCCGCCGCGGGGCCACGCCCGAGGACGTCTGCGACGCCGTCCGGTATCTGCTCACGGCGCGCGCGGTCACGGGGCAGATGATCGCCGTCGATGGCGGCCAGCACCTCGGCTGGGCCACGCCGCCGCCGGATTCGATACCCGATTGATCGTGGAAGGCCCGCGCGGCGGGCGTCGTGCGGCGGGCGATCCGTGTTATCGAGGGGTATGACCCCGACGGCGATCCCCACGGCCCCCGGCGAGAACCTGCTCGGCCACGCCCACCACTTCCAGAGCGACCGGCTCCCCTTCTTCCGGCGCGTCGCCGACACGGGCGACGTCGTCTCGGCCCGGATGCTCCACCGCACCTTCTATTTCGTGAACGGCCCCCAGACCGCGCACGAGATGCTCGTGGAGAAGGCGCGCAGCTTCGAAAAATCCCCCGGCATCCGCATCCTGCTCCACGATCTCGCGGGCCAGGGCCTCTTCACGAGCGAGGGGGATCTCTGGCGGCGCCAGCGCCGCTTGCTCTCGCCGCTCTTCCACCCGACGCAGCTCCAGACCTACGTGAGCGCGATGAACGGCGAGGCCCTGCGCGCCCGCGAGCGGCTGCGCGAGGGCGAACGCACGGATCTCGCCGCCGAGATGACGCGGATCGCGATGAGCGTCGTCGGCCGGACCCTCTTCGACGCGCGGACCTTCGACGAGGCCGACGAGCTCGGCGAGGCGCTCACCGTCGCGCTCGGCTGGGTGAACGACCACATGGGCACGCCGTACATGGTGCTGCAGGTCTCGGCGCTGGAGATGACCGAGGTCCTCGACGGAAAACTCCCGCCGTGGCTCGAGGACGTCCGCGCCCGCGCCCGCGCCGCGCTCGACGCGCCGATCTTCATGCCCGGCCGGAGCGAGCCCAAGATCGTGCGGGCCCTCGAGGTCCTCGACAAACGTATCCAGGCCATGATCGACGACCGGCGCGCGAGCCACGTCGCTCGAAATGACCTGCTCACGCGGCTCCTCCATGCACGCGACGCGGATCTCGGCGGCGAGGGCATGAGCGACAAGCAGGTCCGCGACGAGGCCAATACGCTGTTCATCGCGGGGCACGAGACGACGGCGACCGCGCTCGCCTGGTCGTTCTACCTGCTCTCGCGCGACCCCGCCGCGCGGGCGAAGGTGCAGGCCGAAGCCGACGCGTTCGGCCCCGAGGGCCCGACGTCCTACGACCCCGAAAAGCTCGCCTACACGACGCGCGTCTTCAAGGAGGCGCTGCGCCTTTATCCGCCGGTCATCGTGCTCCCGCGGCGCTCGCTCGAGCAGGTCGAGCTCGGCGGCCACAGCTTCCCCGAGCGGACCATCTTTTTCGTGAACGTCTACGGGATGCACCACCGGAACGACTGCTTCGCCGATCCCGAGCGGTTCGATCCGGACCGCTTCACCCCGGAGAACGAGGCGAAGCGCCCGAAATCAGCCTGGATCCCGTTCGGCGTGGGGCCCCGCGTATGCATCGGGAACCATTTCGCGTTGATGGAAGGGCCCGTCGTGCTCGCCACGTTGATGCGTGGTTTGTCCTTCGAGGTCGAGCCGCAAGACATCGAGCCCGAGACGTTCGCCACGCTCCGCCCGAAAGGCGGCGTCTGGGCGCGCGTCCGCCGCCGCAGCGCTTGACCCCCCTCCCCGCCCGCCACCCCGCCTCCCCCCTCTCCCCGTAGCTCCCCCACTCCCGCTCCCTGCCTTCGGGATGCATGCGTATCCTTGCGCACATTGTCTACACAAAAGTTTGGACGAAGCTTGCACAACGTATGAACAAACGATATTCCATAGAATGTTCGCTTCACAAAATAGCGAGCAGGGACACATCTACCCTTCGATCGAAGGCCAGGTTCAGGAGTACCGACCGTGAAGCAAGAGCTCCTCCGTTCTCCGCACGTGATGCTGGGCGCTGCGCTGCTCGTTTCGTCCCTCGGAGGCCTGGGCGCTTGCCAGAAGGCCGAGGAGGAGGCCCCAGAGGCCCCGGAGCCCGCCGTCGTGGCGCCCGGTCATTGCGTGTACACGAGCCCCTTCACCCAGGCCGAGGAGTGCCGCGACTACACCGGCAAGGGCTGGTCCGCCGAGACCGCCGAAGCCGATTGCAAGGCGCTCACGAAATCCACATTCACGAAAGCCGAAGCCTGCACCTACCCGAAGACGCTCGGGCGATGCGTGCTCGACGGCGGGACGGACGACGAATACAGCATCGTCTTCCCCGGCGAAGACACGGCCCAGTGCGCCTCGACCCAGCGCGGCTGCGAGCTCTTCGGCGGCGGCAAGTTCCTCCCCGACGCATGCGAAGGCGTGATCGACGAGCCAGGCAATCCCAATCCGGGGGCATCGGTCTTCCACTGGCCCGAGCAGGTATGCGTGGACCCCAAAGCCGGCGAGCCCGCAGGCCAGAGCAGCGGCAAGGTCTGCACGTTCGGCGCCATCTCGGGGTGTACGGAGCCCGGTCGAAAGTACACTGATTACGCGTCCTGCGAGCCAGTCCTAACGCAGCGCCCCTACTGGCCGGCCCCGCCCTCCGATTTCAAAACCCCCGAAGACGATCCGCGCCACTCAGACCCACAATGGCTCGGCGAGCTCGCATGGGTGACAGAGCAAGTCGAGTCGTGCGGCTGCGTATGTTGCCACTCGGAGAAGGCCGCCCCCGCAGAAGGTCCGTCGAACTGGTACATCGAGGCCAGCCCAATCTGGACCGACAGCTTCTATCCAACAGGCCTCGCACTCGCCGCCGGCTGGGTCTCCTCGGCCGCACTCGGCGCCTATCCGCCGGACCAGAACAACGGTTTCTCCCGCGACACCGCCGGCCTCCCAACCACAGACCCAGCGCGAATGATCGCATTCTTCGAAGGCGAGCTCCTCCGGCGCGGATACAAGAAGGAAGATTTCGCAAACGAAACCCCCTTCGGCGGGCCCCTCTACGAACAGAGCCTGTACGTGCCGAGCGATTGCGAAGCCGGCCAGGGCGTCGACGCCGCCGGCAAGATCACCTGGACCGGCGGCGACGCCCGTTACGTTTACATCTTATCAGCGGACGCCAAGGCCCCAGGCGCGCCGCCGAACCTCGACCTGCCCGAAGGGACGCTCTGGCGGCTCGACGTTCCATGGACCGCCGCGCCTGTGAAGAGCGGTATCACCTACGGCGAAATCCTGCCAAACACGAAGCAGGGATATCCCGTCGAAGGCAGCCCCGAGAAGCTCGTCCCGGGCACGAAATACTATCTATACGTGTGGGCAGACGTCGCCGTCCCGATCACGCGGTGTCTGTTCAACGTTCCACTTTGAGGAGCGGAGCGGGGCGGAGCGGGGCGTTGCCCCGCACCCCAGCAGGGGGCTGTCCGCCCCCTGCACCCCGGACCAGGCACGGCCTGGACCGAAGGCGTAAGAACTGCGCTCCGCGCAGTTCTTACGACGGGCCCGTGGCAAGACCATGAAGGTCGTCGCACGCAACGGCACGTTGTCGGTTGAACCGTTAACGCCGCGGTCTTGCTTGGCAGGGATGTCGCCGATCTTGCCACCGGCTGTTCGATGAACTGCGCATCGCGCAGTTCATCGACCCCGAGTCCAGCGCTTGCGCTGGTCCGGGTCCAGGGGTGGACAACCCCTGGTCGGGGGTCCGGGGTGAAACCCCGGGGTTACGCCCGGACAACCTCGATGACCACCGGCGGGCGGGGCCGCGCGGAAGTGCGCTGGCCGGTCTTCGCTTCGTGCCACGCCTCGAGTGCCCGCAACGCGTTTTTCGGGCCGACTGAATCCACGAAGGCGCGTGCCGCGCCGAATGCTGACCAATCGCGCTCCCGGTGCGTCACGGCGTAGGGGCCTCGTTCATCGAGACCGCCTTCGTCGAATGCCTGGAACACCTCGATCATTCGGCCGTCACGAACGCTCTTGCAACCGAATTTTGCGAGCTCCTCGCCGGTCGGCAAGGGGCTCACGAGATATGTCTCCGTGACGAGTGTTGCGCCACAGAGAATTGCTCCCGACACCTTGGAGATGGCGTCGAGCCATGCCGCGGAGGCGGCTGCCGTCTCGTCTTCTTCGTCGCCCCCTTCGAGCTCTGCCACGAGTGCCTCGAGGTCGTCCCGCTCGATCCGGCCCCACCGCCGTACCCACTTCTCACGACCGCGGCGGGGCCTGCGTTGACCATCGGTCGGATCGGCTGATTTGGATCGCATCGCGGGGTCTACCTGCTCCTCTGCACGATCCGAGCCCCGGGGACCTGGCGGAACCGCCACAGGGGGACGACCTCGGAAGATCGGGCGGGCGAGCCTCTACCGGGAAATCCGGACCACCGCAAGTGTTCTTTCGCGGACGTGACGTTCTCGCCTCGGACACACTCGTTCTTCCCATCTGCCCGGGACCGTGTGTAGAACGGCCGCCGCCCGCATGCGTACCTCCTCGTTCGAATGGATCGCCGATGACGGCAAGCCGATCTTCGTGCGTGTCTTCTCCCCTGACGAAGGCGCGAAGCCCCTCGGCGTCGTCCACGTGTCGCACGGCATGAGCGAGCATGGCGCTCGTTACGCGCGCGTTGCCGAGGCGCTCACGGCGCGTGGGCTCGTCGTCGAGGCCCACGATCATCGCGGCCATGGGCACACGGCCAAGTCGAGCGACGAGCTCGGTTACTTCGGCCCGGGCGATGGGTTCGGCCGTGTCGTCGCGGATCTGCGTGGCCTGCTCGCGCGCGCTCGTATGGCGTACGCTGGCCTTCCGCAGGCGCTCCTCGGCCATTCGATGGGCTCGCTCATCGCGCAGGGCGTCTTGCCCGAGGAGGGCGGCAAGCTCGCTGCCGTGATCCTTTCGGGGACCAACGGACCGCCGAGCATGATGGCGCGTGCGGGCGTGCTCGTGGCGAAGGCCGAGCGCGCGCGGCTCGGCGAGCGTGGCAAGAGTGCGGTGATCCAGGGGATGTCGTTCGACGCGTGGAACCGCACGTTCAGCCCGAACCGCACGCCCTACGACTGGCTGTCGCGTGACGCGGCCGAGGTCGACAAGTACGTCGCCGACGCGCTTTGTGGCTTCTCGGCGACGACGACGTTATGGGTGCAGCTCCTCGGCGCGATGCCCTCGCTCGCGCATCCGGGCGCGCTCGCGCGGATTCGGAAGGATCTGCCGGTGTACGTGGTCGCGGGCTCGGAGGATCCGGTCCACGAGCGGACGAAGAACCTGCGCGGGCTGCTCGACGCGTACGCGAAGGCGGGACTTTCCGATGTGACGTACCGCGTCTACCCGGGCGCGCGTCACGAGTTGTTCAACGAGACGAATCGGGACGAGGTGATCCGCGAGGCTGCGGAGTGGCTCGCCCGCAAGCTCGCGCGGTAGTCAGGGCACGAGCACGGCGTCCCCTTCGATCACGATGTCGTCGAACGTCCGCGCGGTCGGGTGACCCTCGATGGGCGGAGCGCCGTACCGGACGAGCGCGACCCGCAGGAGCCCGGCCGCGCGCGCGGCGTCGAGCTCGGCCTTCACGTCCGACAGAAAGAGCACCTCGTGCGGCTGGACCTCGAGCGCGGCCGCGATACGCGCGTAGGACGCGGGATCGGCCTTCTTGCCGGTCGTCGTGTCGAACCACGCGTCGAAGAAGCCCGAGAGATCCCCCTCGATCGTGTGCGCGAAGAGGAGCTTTTGCGCGAGCACCGACCCGGACGAGAACACGGCGATCCCGAGCCCACGCGCCTTCCACCGCGCGAGCGCGCCGGGGACGTCCGGGTACACGTGCGAGCGATACGCCCCCGCGTGATACCCCTCCTCCCAGATCATGCCCTGGATCGCCTTGAGCGACGTTGCCTTGCGGTCCTCGTCGATCCAGCGGAGCCAGAGCGTGATCACCGCCTCGTCGGACAGACCCGGATCCCCCGCCTCGGCCCGCGCCGCGTCGAGCGCCACAGCGACACGCGCCTCGCCCGCGTGCGTCCGGACGAACGATGGCAGCGCCCTTCGCGCGTGGACGAAGAGCGTGTTCGTCACGAAGCTGATCGACGTGGTGGTGCCCTCGATGTCCGTGACGATGCGCTTCACCATGGCGCGCCCTGTGCGAGGGTGTCGGCGTCGGGGAAACGCCGCGCGATCTCGTCGCCCGTGAAGGTTCCGATCCAGCCTGCGGGCGTGCCGAAGAAGCGAATCGCGCAGAAGTCGGGCTGCGTGCCCATGTCGAACCAGTGCCGCGTGCCGGCGGGGACCGAGATGAGATCGCCCCGCTCGCACCGCACCGCGAGCACCTGTCCGGCGAGGCGCAGGTAAAACACGCCGGCGCCGTGCACGAAGAAGCGGACCTCGTCCTCGTCGTGCGTGTGCTCTTCGAGGAATTTTCCGCGCGCCGCCTGGGCCTTCGCGGGCCAGCTCGGATCACTCGGATCCGGCGAGAGGCGCGCGACGTCGACGGAGGGATAACCGCCCTCGCGGCAGAGTTTTTCGATCGGCGCGTGGTATGCGGCGAGGATCTCCTCGGTCGTCGCCGAAGGCGTGAACGAAAAGGAAGCCTCCCAGGCCTCGAAGCGGATGCCTACGTCGCGCAGGATCGCCGCGATCTCGGCGTGGTCCTGCGTGGCGCGGACGAGCGCTCCGGGAGTGTTTTCCCGAAAGACGTGGATCGAGCTCACGCCTGGAGGATCGACCCAAACCGATCCTCGCTGCAAGCCCGTTCACGCGCTCAGTAATTCACCTGAATCTGGAGCCGCACGAGGCGCCCACTCTCCTGCGGATAAGGCGGCTCGGGGTAAGTTCGCTCGGCGATCGTGTAGGCGGCCGTGGCCTCGACGGCCGGGATGGGCTGCCATTCGAGGCCCATCTCCAGCTCGCGGACCTTGTAATGCGGCGCGTTCGTCTCGAACTTGCGCCCGCCGTCGTAGAGCACGCCGCGAACGTAGGGCACGAAGTTTCCGATCTTCGCCATGGCCATGACGTACCCGCCGTGGAGCGGACGCTCGACGACGCGGTCCCCCACGAGCTCCGGTCCGCGACCGATGTTGTATTCGGCCTGCAGGCCGATCGGCTGCGGATACAGGACGAACGAGGCGTGGGCGCGGATGTCGCGGATCTCGTCCGGCGCCGTGACGTCGTCCGAGGTCTTCACGACGAATTTGCCGGCATACCCGCCGCCGCCGATCTCCACGATCTGCTTGCCGATCTGGAACGGCCAGGTGATCCGACCGACGACGTGCGGCGTGTCGTTCCGCTCCTTCTGGTTCGCGGTCTGCCCATTGTACACGCCGAGCGCGATGACGCCGTAATCACCCGATCCCTTGAGCCCGTCGTCGACGAGCGCCTTGAACCGCTTGCGAATGCGCTCGGGGGCCCAGTAGAAGAAGATGCCGAGATCCCGCTCGTCCTTGACGGCGCTGTTCAATGCGTCCGAGCGATCGAACGGCGCGCGGTTCTGGCTCGACTGCATGTTCTCGAAGCCGTACGGCACCTTCGACTGCCCCACGCGGAAGCGGAATTCTTTTTTCTTGTCGAGGGCGATGTCCGCGTACCAGTCGCGCAGCGTGGGCACGTGGTACTGGTCGGAGACGACGGTCGCGAAATCGGGCTGGATGTACACGAAGACGCGCTCGTGCACGTCGCCCTGGAGGATCAGGCGGGCGCGGCGGATCAAGAAGCCGCCGTCCTTGCCGATCGAACGATCGCCCTGGGTGTTGACGAGTCGCTCGTTCGTCGCGCCGAGCTGGTTGTACCGGACCTGCGAGTAGCCGCGGATCTTGATCTTGTCGTACCAGTGCTGCGCGGCCTTGCCCGCGCCCTCGCCGGGCTTCGGCTTTTCGGGTTTGGCCGTGGGCTTCGGCGCGGGTTTGACTGCGGCGGGCACCGCGGGCGGGATCGTGGCCAGCGCGATCTCCGATCGGGGCGCGGCGGGGATGTCCTCCGCGGCCGAACGCGAAGACAAAAGAAGACCAAAAACCGCGGCGAGGGCCGAGCGCGCGGCCAGACGTGCGAGCGACATGGAAGGATTCCGGGGAAGTCCCGGCCTTTCTTCTTCTGACGCCCCACGCTAGGCGACTTCGGTGACGAACTCGTTACGGCTTCGTCGCGACGCCGTTACCGTTTCGTTTGCATTCGTTACAGTTCGGAGAAGTTGGGTGACGCCGCGCTCAGCGCTTGCCGTGCAGCACGCACTCGAGGAGGAACTCGATCGCCTCCACGTGCCGGGCCGCCTCGGTCGGCGTTTCGCCCCATGTGTAGAGGCCGTGTCCTGCGAGCAGGTAGCCGTAGACGCAGTCGTCGCCGCCGAGCTCTGCGTCGACTTGTGCGGCGAGGCGCGGGACGTCCTGATCGTTTGGGAAGATGGGCAGGCGGATCGAGGTCTCGTGCGTGTTCACGCCGACGAGGGCCTTGAGCATCTCGAAGCCGGAGAGGACGACGTATCCCTCCGCGATGAGCGCGCGTGACAGGACCGTGGCAGCGACGGAGTGCGTGTGCGCCACGGCGGTGACGCGCGAGCGGCGCCGGTAGATCTGCGCGTGGAGCGGCGTCTCGGCCGAGGGGCGGCCTTCGGTGAGGGGGGTTCCTTCGAGGTCGACGACGAGCAGGTCCTCGGCTCGGAGCGCGCCTTTGTCGAGACCGCTCTTCGTGATGACGAAGCGATGGGCGTCGAGGCGGACTGAAAAATTGCCGCTCGTTGCTGGGGCCCAGCCTCGCGCGTGGCAGCGACTCGCGAGCGCGAGCAAGGTGGTCGCGGCGGACTCGGGGAGGCGATGTTCCTGCACGCTCGACCCTACCCGGCCGGGGCAACGCGAGCAAGCCCTGGCATGTCTGGCCGAGGGGAGGTCCTCGCTTGACAATTCCGGCCGACTTTGCTGGCCTCGCGGCGTCCACGCGGAGATTTCCGTAGGAATGGGGCGGCCTCGGGTCGCTCGGCCGCTCTCGCCGATGTCTGCGTTCGAAGCCCTCCCAAAACGTCGCATCCCGTGGCTTGCCGCCTTGCTCCTCGGGATCCTCCTCGTGATCTCCCTCGTCGGTGTCCACCTCGATTCGCCGACGATGGACGAGCCGGTCCACCTCGTGCGGGGCCTGTCGTACTGGTGGATCCGCGACACCAGGCTCGGCTACGCGCACCCGCCGCTCGCGGACGCCTTGCTCGCGCTGCCGGCCGCGCTCCTCGGCGACCGCGTCGATCTGACCTCGTTTCCAGCGTGGGCCGACGCGGACACGGGCAAGCTGGCCGAGCAATACTTCACGGCGCACTGGGCGGCGGCGCGGGCCGAGCTCGTCATTGCGCGGCACGTGAACGTGCTTTTTTCGTTTCTGCTCGGGCTGTACGTGTTTCGCTTCGCGCGGCGGAGGGCTGGGGATCACGCGGCCCTCTTCGCGCTCGGGCTCCATTGCCTGCACCCGACGCTCCTCGCGCACGGCCGGCTCGTCACCACGGATTTGCCGATCGCGCTGGCCACGACGATCGCCGTGGGCGAGGCGGCCGAGCATTTCGAGCGGCCGCGGCTGCGGACGGCGATCACCACGACGCTCGCGGTGGCGGCGGCATTCTGCATCAAATACAGCGCGGCGTTCCTGGTCCCGCTCCTCGTCTCGCTGGGACTTTTTTTCGCTTGGCGCGGCGGCGCCGAGGGTGATGCGCCCACGCGGCGCGCGAGGCTCGGCCGGTTCGCCGCGCATGCCTTCGCCGTCACGCTCGCCGCGGTCCTCGCCGTCAATGCGGCGTATGGGTTTCAGCGCACGGGCTGGACGGTCGCGCGTATCCTCGCGGAGCCCGAGCCGCAGAGTTACATCTCGAAACGGGCGAATCATCGGCTCCTCGAAGAGCGCTCCCCGCTTGCGCGCCTGCCGCGCTGGCTGCCGGTGCCGCTTCCGTACACGTACGTCTTTGGTTTGTCGATGGTCTCGGTGCAGGGCCGCGACGGGCATGCGACCTATTTCCTCGGCCAGCGCGCGGACGGCGGCTGGGCCGGGTATTTCCCGGTCATGCTCGCGATCAAGAATCCGCTCGCCGTGCTCGTCTTGCTCGGCGTCGGGCTCGCCCGATCGATCCGCCGCCGCGCCGCGCCGGATCGCGTGGCCGGCACGCTCCTCGCAGCGTGTGGCCTCTACCTCGCCATTTCCATGGGCTCGAAGATCAACATCGGCGTGCGTCACGTCCTGCCGGTGGTGCCGTTTTTCGTCCTCGGCGCCGGGACCGTCGCCGCGCAGCTCTGGCAGGAAGGGACGCGCCGGACGCGGACGCTGCTCGCCTTGCTCGGCGCCGGCACCTTTGCCTCGGCGATTGCGTGGTATCGCCACCCCGTCGGGTATTTCAATGCCCTCACCCTCGGCCCCGTCTTCGGGCCCAAGGTCAGCGTCGTCGGCGAGGACTGGGGGCAGGACATGGCCGACGTCGCCGCCGCCCTGAAAGCCCGGAACCTCGGGCCCGTGTATTACCACCGTTATGGCTGGATGATGGCCCGCGAGCTCGAAGCGAACGGCATCGAATACGAGCG
The DNA here is from genome assembly GCF_029946505.1 of Polyangium sp. y55x31. GTDB lineage: Bacteria > Myxococcota_A > Polyangia > Polyangiales > Polyangiaceae > Polyangium. The sequence continues at coordinate 41,881 of NZ_JARZHG010000024.1, read as the reverse complement.
CCTTCGTTGCGGCGAGCGCCCCGGCCCCGGCGTCGCCGTCGTTCACGCCGTCACCCGCGCCCGGAGCCCCGGCTGCCACCCCGAGCTCTTCGCGAAGGCGCCGCTCCTCGTCGTGAACGGACGCCTCTTCGTCTACGCCCTCGACGCACCCGATCGCCCTGCCGCACCCGCGCCGCGTCCACGCCTGCGGTTCGTCCCGCCTCCCCCGCCGAGCAGCGCCTCCCCCGACGACGAGGACTGAATCCGCAAGCGTCCGCACGAGATCGCTTGACAGGTCGACCTTGGCCATGTACTGATATTGAACATCACTTTCATTATCAACGAGCACGCCACCCCGACCCAGACCCCAGGAGCACGACCATGTCTTGTCCCGCGAAGGCCTCTTCTTGCGCCCCCGTGACGCTCTCGCGCGGTCCCGTCGCCCGCGTCGACCATTGCCCGCAGTGCAACGTGATCTCGATCCACCTCGGCGCGACCTCGATCCGGCTCGAACCTGCGGCCTACGAGGCGCTCTGGGGCACGTTGTCCCACGCGCTGCGCGTGCTGCGCGGGCTCACCGAGGCGCCCGAAGCCGCGCCGACGATGTGGACGTCGTCCGGTGGGAGCGCGTAGCTAGAAACCCAGGTCGTCCGACATCCGCCGGCCTGCAGGCTTGGCCGGCGGCGATGCCGGTGCGGTCGGCTTGCGCTGCCCGGCCCACGGATCCTCCAGCTCCAGGCTACGCGTCGGAGGTGCAGGAGACACGGGAGACGCGGACGGCGAGACCGGTGAACCAGCCGGAGCGGCCCCCTCCACCGCTTCGAGCTTCGCCCGCCCGTTCTTCACCGTCGCCTTGATCTGCCCCGCGTCGATCATCGCCTGCGCCCGCGCCGCGATCGCCTGCGGCGACTCGGCCGTCGCGCGCGCGCGCTCCCGCTCGGCGATCCCCGCCCGCTCGATCCGCTCGAGGTTCTGCGCGACCTCGTCCTGCTTGCGCGCGACCGACTCCGCCTTCGCCGCGGCCTCGCGCCCCACCTCGCCGATGACACCCGCGAGGTAGGAGAGCTGCTGCCCGACGTACATCTGCCGCCCTTCGAGCGCCGCGAGCCGCGCCTCGGTCGCGCGCGCCTCGGCCCTGAGCTTCTGCACCTCCGCGAGCGCCATGTCGCCCGCGGTGTTGTCCACGCACCCGACGCACGCGAACGAGAGCACCCCGGCGCAGGGCACGAGGAGGCGAACGAGGATCGCAGAGAGCAGCTTCGAAGCCATCGAGGGCGCGATGCTACCGCGCGCCGAGCATGCAAGGAAAGGCCTCGTGCAGGCTCCCTCACGGCCCTTCCCTTTACGCCTCGACGCGGGTCGGGCATCCTCGGGGGCGGCGAGCTCCATGGACGTACCCCGCGGCGCTCGTTTCGAAGACCCTTGGAGACCCTCGACCCGGCCCTTTCGAGCCTGATCACGCGCCCCCCGGAGCAGAGGCGCATCGGCCCCTTCGTCCTCGTCGAGCAGCTCGGCGCGGGCGGATACGCGCCGGTCTGGCTCGCGCGCGAGACCTACGGCAAGGCCGAGCTGCGCACCGCGGCCGTCAAGCTGTTCTCGCTCGAAGTGAACGCGAGCGATCGCAGCCGCATCCTCGAAGAGGCGCGCGCGCTTTGCCGCGTCGAGCACCCGAACGTGGTGCGCTTCTACGCGCTCGCCGTCGACGAAGCGGCCGGGGTCATGGGCCTCGCGATGGAGCACGTCGCCGGGCGATCGCTGGAGGACCGGATCGAGGCCGAAGGAACGCTCTCCGTCGACGAGACGTTGCGCGTGGGTGTGGCCATCGCCTCCGCGCTCGCCGCGGTGCACGGCGCAGGCCTCGTGCACCGCGACGTCAAGCCGAGCAACATCGTCGAGGAAGCCGGCGGCGCGTACAAGCTCATCGATTTCGGCATCGCGTCGGCGTCCTCGACCCCGGCCGCCGTGGAGGACGTGATCCCGGCCGAGCCGGACGACGGCATGACCCCACGCGCGCTCGCCGCGACCGCGCGGATCTCGGGCCGCATCACGGGCACGTATGGCTACATCGATCCCGCGGTCTTCGGCGCGGGCGCGCCACCCTCGGCCGCGAGTGATCTCTACGCGCTCGGCGTCACGCTGCATCGTTGCCTCTCGGGCGCGTTGCCCGCCGAGCGCTTCGGCGGCGACGGCGCGCTCGATCCCGGCGTGCTCACGGGGTACGCGCGGCCTTTGCCGCTCGCCGCGCGCATCGAAGGTGTCCCGCGCGCGCTCGCCGAGCTCATCGATCACCTGCTCGCGCCGCGCACCGAGGACAGGCCTCCGCGGGCCTCGTGGGTCGCGCATCACCTCGAGCAGATCCGCCGCGATCTCGCGGGCCGCGCGCGCGTCTTGCCCGACGAGGACGAGGGCCCGTTCCGGGGCCTTCGCCGCTTCGAAGCGCGCGACCGCGACGTCTTCTTCGGCCGCACGCCCGAGGTCGCGGCCGCGATCGAGCTCTGCCGCGGCCGTGGCCTCATCGCGCTCGTCGGCCCCTCGGGCAGCGGCAAATCCAGCCTCGCGCGCGCGGGCATCTTGCCGGCGCTCGCCGAGGGCGGGATCGTCGGCTGGCCCGAGGTGTGGGACACGGCCATCGCCGAGCCCGGACGAGATCCACGCGCCGCGATCGCCGCCGCGCTCGCGCCGTTCATCCCGAACGCGGCCGAGCTCGCGCCGGGCCCGCTCTGCGAGGCGATGGCCCGGCGCGCGAGCGAGGAGGAGCGGGGCATCGTCCTCTTCGTCGATCAGCTCGAAGAGCTCGTCACTACCTCGTCGGCCGGGAGCCGCGAAGAAGCGGCCGCTTTGCTCGTGCGCATCGGCGCGCAGCCCTTGCCCGGCGTGCGCGTGATCGTCGCGGCGCGTAGTGATCTCTTGCATCACCTCCTCGCGATGGGGGATCTCGGCAACACGATGGCGCGTGGCCTCTGCCGCGTGGAGCCGCTCTCGCCGACGTACTGGCGCGACAGCGTCGAGCGCGCGCTCGCGTCGTATGGCTACGCGCTCGAGGACGCGGCGCTCGCGGAGGAGCTCTTCGCGGGGATCGACGCGACGGCCGGCGCGATGCCGCTCGTCGAGTTCGCGCTGACCGAGCTCTGGAGCGCGCGCGACAAGGGGAAAAAGCTCCTCTTGCGCTCGGCGCTCACGGCCGTGGGCGGCGTCGAGGGCGCGCTCGAGCGGCACGCCGAGGCGGTGCTCGCGTCGATGGAGCAGGCCGAAGAGGGCTCGATCGAGGCGGCGCGCGCCGTCTTGCTCGCGCTCACGACGGCCGAGGGGACGCGGCGCGTGATGAGCGTGGACGAGCTCGCGGCGATCGCGGGGCCGCAGGCGCGACGCGTGATCGAAGCGCTCGGCGAGGCGCGGCTCGTGGTGCCGGCCGAGGGCCCCGAAACCTCCGTGACGCTCGCGCACGAAGCGCTGCTCTCGCGCTGGGGCCGGCTCGCGTCGTGGATCGCCGAGGCGAAGGGCGATCGCATGCTCGCCGAGGAGATCGAGCACGACGCGGCGCGCTTCGATCGCGACGCGGAGAGCGCCACGCTCTGGCGAGGGCGGAGGCTCGAGTTCGCGAAGGAGCTCCTCCGGAAAAACACGGTCCGTTTGTCGGCGGCGGCCGAGCGGTTCATCCACGCGAGCGTGCGCGTCTCACGGCGGGGCACGGTGCTCGCGGCGACCGCGGGGGCGATCGTCGCGGCGTCGATCGTCGTCGGCGGGCTCGGGTACGTGCGGGCCGTGCGCGCGGAGGAGCGCGCGGCGCAGGAGAAACTCGAGCGCGAGCAGAAAGAACGCGCCGAGGCCGAGCGGAACGACAAGGAAAAAGCCAAACTCCTGGAAGAGGTCCGCGCGACGGCGGCGCTGAACAAGGACCTCGAAGAGCGCATCCAGAAGACGCTCTCCGGGCCCACGCAGCCCGATCCGCAGGCCACCACGTCCCCGTCCACGAACCCCGCGCCACAGCCCGTGCTCGCGAACGTGGCGCAGGGCGGAAGCCCCATCCCCAAGGCCGCCTCGCCCGCGCCCGCGGCCCCGACCTCGACCACGATGCCGGCGAGCACGTCCGCGCCCTCGGAGACGACCCCGCCGGCCCCGAGCGGCGCCCCGGCCCCCACGGCGCCGAAGGCCGACGCGAAAGGCCCCGTCACGAAACCGGACGACGAATTCTAGTGATGCGTGTCCCCCGAAACGCCCTCGGAATCGGCCTCGCGATGCTGCTTGGCGCCGCCGCGCTCCTCGCGCCGCGCCCCGCGTCGGCCTGCGGCCCCTACCCGCCGCCGCGCGTGCTCTCGCCTGCGGACAAGGCCCTGGCGATGAGGCTCTTCCAGGAGGGCCGCGCGCTCGAAGGCGAGGGCAAACTCGAACGAGCCCTCGCGCGTTACCTCGCCTCCCGCGACATCCTCCCGCGCAAATCGAACACCAAGAACGCCGCCGTTTGCCTCGACAAGCTCGGCCGCGCGGCCGAGGCGATCCCCCTCTACGAAGAGGTCCTCGATCGATTCCGCAGCGAGCTCACGCCCGAGGAGCAAAAAGCGCTCATCGACGACGTGCGGCGCCTGCGCGGCCTCGTCGCTACGCTCCACGTCGTCGACGGCGAGGGCGCCCTTTACGTCGACGGAAAAGAAATCGGCCCGCTGCCGCGCGAATGCCCGCTGTATCTGCCTGCCGGCCACCACACCGTGCGCGTCAACCGCCGGGCCGTGCTGCTCGATCACGACCTGCCGGCCGGCGAATCGCTGCGCATCGTGGTCGGCTCGGCGCCGCCGGACCCGCCCCCGGCGCGCTCGCAGGGCTGGTTCGCCCAGGCCTTCGGCGGCCCCGCGCTCGGCGGCTCCATGGACAGCAATGCCGAGCGCGACGCCCAGAGCATCTGCACCGACCATTGCCCCTTCGCGAGCGGATTCCTCGCCGGCGCGCGCGGCGGCTACATCACGGCGAACAACGTCTCCGTCGAGCTCTTCACCGGCTTTTTCTCCGTCGAATCGACGTTCGAACGCACGATGACGCGCGACGTCCGGGTCCCGGACGGGAGCTCGATCGTCACGTACACGCTCTCGCACCGGCTCTCCCTGCGCGGCCCGTTCATGGGGCCGGCGGTCGGGTATCGGCTCGACCTCGGTCCGCGCTTTCGGGCCGTCTTCCGCGGCTCCCTCGGCCTCGTCGCCGCGCAATCCTCCGATCCGGTGAGCGGCACGGGCCGCGACGATCGTGGCCATGCCTCGCAGCTCATGTTCACGGGCACGAGCACCGTCCTCCGCTCGGCGCCCACCTTCCTCATGCCGGAGGTCGGCATCGAGGCGAAGCTCGGCGGCGTCCGCGTGGGTTTGTCCCTCGGCTACATCCTTTTCCTGACCCAGGGAAACATCTTCAATGGCCGCGCCTTCGACGCCGTGGCGCCCTGCCCGCCGTCCGGCGACAACGGCGTCGCCTGCGCGCCGGAGACCGTGGCCGACGTCTCCGGACAAGGGCTGCAGACCGCGCACGGCCTCATGCAGCTCTGGGTCCCTCAGCTCACCTTCGGCTTCTTCCCCTGAGCGCCGCCGCGATCCCGACCATCACGAACAGCCACGCGCCTCGCCCCTCCCCCTCGCCGCCGCGCGCCGCGCACGAATACATCGGCGGCGGGCCGTCCGGCACGAGCATGGGCCCGCAGAATCGCTCTTTTTTGCAGACCAGGCTCACGGGGCAATCGACGTCCGACGAGCAACGCTCGTAGCACTGCGAGCGGCGGCAAACCCCGGCGTCGTCGTCGCCGCACGGAGCCCCCTCCGTGTCGCATTGATCGGGGAGCTGCACGCAGAAGCCCTCGACGCCGCACGTATAGGTGTGTTTGTCCGGCACCCGCGGAGTGCACGGGTCGAACCCGGCGCCCTCGCTGCACCTGCATTTGCCGCCCTGGCACGCGCCGCTCGGGCAATCCGTGTCGAATTGGCAGTGCGGCGGAGCGGGCAGGCATTCCGTATCCGGACAGACGTAACCGCAGGGGCAAAGCGCGGGGCTGTTCGGGCACTTCCGCAACTCGGCCTCGCAAATGTTGCCGCTTCCGCCGGCCCCGCCCGCCGGGGGCGTCTCGGGCCGCAGCGATGCGCGCTCGTCCACCCCGCCGGCGCCGTCCCCGGACGCGCCGAGCAACGCGCCGAGGCAGACGATCGCGAGGATCACCCGCTGCGAGAAGCGTCCCCGTTCCGCCATCGCCCCCTCACCTCTTCCTCGGCCGCGGCAGATCATACTCTTCCAGCCGGGACACCAGGGTCCGCCGCGAAATCCCCAGCATCTCGGCCGCGCGTGTCTGGTTGTGGGCGCATTTCTCCAGTGCGTCGAGGATCCGCTGCCGCTCGTTGATCCCCTTCAGCGCCTCGCTCACGTCGGACTCCGAGATCGGCTGCGTCGCCGTCCATACCACCCCCGCGGGGGGCGCCGCGGTCTTGTCCGGCGACGGCCTCGGCGACCGCGCGATCCGCGGCGGAAGGTGCTCCGGCAGCACGGTGTCGCCCGCGCAGAGCACCGCGGCCCGCTCCATCGCGTTCTTCAGCTCGCGCACGTTGCCCGGAAACGCGTGCCGTTCGAGCAGCTCCCGCGCCTCCGTCGCGATGGAAGGCTCGCCCTTGCGCTCGAGCTTCTTCCACGCGTCCTCGAGGAAAAACGCTGCAAGCTGGCTGATCTCCGCTTTCCGCTCGCGCAGCGGCGGCACGACGAAGGTGATCCCGTTCAGCCGGTAGAAGAGGTCCTGCCGGAACGTCCCGCGCAAGGCCTCGGCCTCCAGATCCCGGTTCGTGGCCGCGATGAACCGCACGTCGACGGGCCGCGGCGCGACCGCGCCGATCCGGAGCACCGCGCGATCTTCGAGCACGCGCAGGAGCTTCACCTGCACCGAAGGCGACAGCTCGCCGATCTCGTCGAGCAGCACGGTGCCTCCGTCGGCGGCCTCGAAGAGCCCCTTCTTGTCCTCGGTCGCGCCGGTGAACGAGCCCTTCTTGTGCCCGAAGAGCTCGCTCTCGAGCAGCGTCTCGCTGAGCGCGGCGCAGTGCACGGCCACGAACGGCTTGCCCCGCCGCGGCGAGGCCTCGTGAATGGCCCGCGCGAGGATCTCCTTGCCGACGCCGGTCTCGCCGAGCAGGAGCACGTTGAACGGCGACCCTGCGGCCCTGCGCGCCTCCTCGTACAGCGCGCGCATGCTGGGATCCGCGACGACGACGCGGCTCATGGCCCCGCGCCGCGCCTCGTCGGACGCCTTCGTTCCCTCCTCGTGCCGCGCGCGCCGGACGACGGCGATGACGGATCCGAGGACGATACAATCTCCCAGCTCGACGAAGAACGTCTCGCCTGGCGCGCGATGCACGCGGCGGGTCTCGACGGCGCTGCCCTTGTCCTCGCTCTTGCGCACGAACGTGCCGTTCGCGCTGCCCTTGTCCTCGATGCGAAGCACCGGCCCGACGTGGAGCACGGCATGCCGGCGCGAGACGGACGCATCGTCGATGCGCACGTCGTTGCCCTCCCCGCGCCCGATGGTGACACTGCCGGCTTTGGGCAGGGCGGTGGCCGCGGCCTCGTCTCCCGCGGCGTACACCACGAGCTCGAGCGCCCCTCGTTGCTCCTGCCGATCCACCTGACCCATCCTGTCGTGTTCTCCGAGGGCCGAGGGTACGGGAAAACGAGGGCCGGAGGAAGCGGCGCGTCAGGGGGGTGGGATGGGAGGGGGGTGGGATGCGAGCGTGGGCGGAAGCGGAAGCCACGGGTCGACACTCCCCGAGGCCCACCCCTGCCGCGGTGTGTGCGTCGCGCCGGCGGCGGTCGATCCTATCACTCGACGGATGCCCGGCTCGATGGTTCGCCGCTTGCGATGAGAGCCAGCGAGCCTCCATGTTCATGCAGCAACGTGGACCCCTCACGCATCTCGCAACCGGACGGGAAGGAGTGTCTCTATGGATCGATTTGCCATTGCCTCCATGTTGGCGATCGGCCTCGCGTCGGCTAGCCACACGTCCCTCGCGGCAGACCCTGCCGCGCGCGACGACGCTGCCGACATCGAGCGAGGTGTGGATTCCCTTGCGGTCATCAGCCATGTCGACAGCATGTGCCAGATCTGGGTCAACGGGACATTGCGGGCGACCATTGGTCCCTTCGGAAACAGCGGCGTCCTCACCACCGCGCCGAGCTCCCGCGCTTCCCGACTCGAGCTCATGGCTCGCTGCGACAATGCGATCTATTTCAAGGTCCTCGACGAGAGCCGCCGTCATTGCGATTTCACGATCGATCCGAGGGTGGAGGGAAACGAGCTCGTCGTCGGGCCCTGCGACAACTGAGCGCCCGCGGGCTATCACGCGTGTGCGCGACGCGGCATCTCGTCATGGCGGTCCTTTCCTGCCTTTCGGTCGCCTCTTGCGGGGCGCCCGCCGAGGAGCCTCTCGCCGCGGCGCTCCCGATCGTCGGCGGTACGCCCGTTCCCGCCGAGCAATGGGACAGCGCCGTGGCCATCACCCGCCGCGGGCTCATCACCTGCTCGGGCGCGCTCGTGCACCCGCGCCTCGTGGTGACGGCTGCGCATTGCGTGCGCGGTCTCGACGATCCGGAAGCCTTGCAAAAAGCTTTCGTGCATGTCGGGCGGGGCGCGGAAGGCGGCGCCGCGCGCCCCACGGTGGCCATCGCCCGGGCCGTCATGCATCCGCTGTACAGGAAAGCCAGCCCCGAAGACCTCTTCGGGCGATACGACGTCGGTCTCGTGATCCTCGCGGAGCCACTTCCTGCGATTTCGACGCCGCCGCTCTTGACCGACGTCGTGGAGACGCGGGAAGCCCTCGCGAAAGCCCGGGAGATGCTCCTCGTCGGCTACGGCTTCCGGACGCCCGCGGAGGACGGCTCCGAATACGGGCTCAAATACGCCGCGTGGACCCACATCGTCGCGGTCGGCCGGGGCGAGCTGCGGGCCGGGGGCGCGCGGGCCGATGCTTGCGGCGGAGATAGCGGCGGCCCGGCCTTCGTGCGCCTCGAAAGCGGCGCGTTTCGACTCGTGGGCCTCGCGTCGCGCGGGCCCGTCCCCTGCGCCGACGACACCAAGCCGGGCAAATGGAGCGTCCTGCGCGAGACGATATGCTGGATTCAGGAGGAATCCGGCATCGATCTCGCTCTCGGGGACCTGGATTGCGCGCCCCCGCCGCGCTCCTTTCAGGAACATCCAGAGGGAGAATCGTCTTCGGCCCTTTGCGACGCCATGGAAAACATGGGCCCTGGTCCGGCGCGCACGCTGCGCGCCCTCGCCGCAGCGCTCGGGGAGCCGATTGCAGCGGGGGGCTTGCCGGATTGCCAGCGCATCGAGGGGCGCCTCGCCGCGACGGAATCGCTCTCGCTCGACAACCTGGCGCTGACGGACCTCTCGCCGCTCGCTGGGCTCGCCGGGATGCGCCGCCTCTCGCTGCGCGGCAACTGGCTGCGGTCGCTCGCGCCGCTCGAACGCCTGCCTGATCTGCAATGGGTGGACGTCACGGCAAACGACGTGGACGACCCGGAGCAGGTGCGACGGCTCGAGGCGCGCGGCGTCACGGTGGTGGGCGGGGAAGCGCAACTCGCGCCGTGGGAACGGTGAGCCGCGCTCGCGCCCCTGGGTTCGTTCCTTCGCGCGTCAAGCCGAGGGGCATTCCCAGAGGTTTTGGAGGTACGAGCACGGCAGGCAGCCATCCGGAGTGCAGTAATCAGCGGACGAGCCGGGCAGCTCCGTGGCGCTCACAGAACACGTATTGTTCCCTCTCGGGCCAGGGGTGACCACGAGCGACCTCGGCTGCAGGTTCCGGTGGCATTTGTAGATACCCACGGGCGCGCTGCCGTGCATGGCATCCGCCGCCTCCGCGGGGGGCGGCTCGGCCGAGGGCCCCGACACGCCGTCGCCTTCGTCGGACACGCAGCCGTTCACGAAGGCGAGCGCAGCGAGCAGCGCAAGCCCGAATCCGGCCAGGAGAGGGCGACCCGATGGATGAGGATTGTGCATGATGGCCTCCCTTTTCGAGCTCATCGGAGCGGCTGCCGATAGGGGCATTTCAAAGAAATTCTAAGATCCTGGCAATCCGGACACGTCATGAAGATGCCGGAGCCGCTGCAAAAGAGCTTCGAAGAACCCGCGAGCACCGGCGCAAAGAACGTACAGCTCGAGTTCCCCCATGGGCCGGGGTAGGCCACCATGGACGCGCTGATCAGCCCCCCGCTGAGGGTGCATCTGAAGATGCCCACGGGAGCTGGGGTTTGCAGGTCCGCCTCGGCCTCCGCGCTGGATGGCTCGAGGGATTGTCCCTCCTCGTCGTCGGCCTCCTCGGGCGCGCAGCCATGCACGAGGGCGAGCGTCGCCATGAACGCCATACCGAACCCGCTCCGGAGAGAGCGACCCGCTGGATGAGAATTGTTCACGATCCCCTCCTTTCTTCAACGAGGGTCGGCGCGCCTGCGCAGCGCCGACGCCCCCGAGCGATTGATTGCAATGACGTGCCCCCCGCACCTCGCGTCGAAAACGAGCCCTTTCGCGCCCTCGAAACGCGCCACCTACGGAACCATCAAGCATCCGAGCGAGAGTCGGAGGGCTCTGCAGTCCGGGCAGGTGCCCGCGAAGGGGGGAGTCACGATGGAACTTTGGCAGAACCTCCTCGATGAGCGGCGCCGCTCCGGGGCGGCGATCCTGCACGTCGGCTGCCCGCCGGAGGCGGTGAAGACCTCCAGGGAGCCGAGCATCAGTCCCTCCGCGAGAGAGCATGTATAAACGCTTCGGGCCTCTCGGCTCTCCAGGTCCTCCGTGGCCTCGCCGCTCGATGGGTCATCGGTTTGTCCGTCGATATCCTCCGCCCCACAGCCATTCGCGAACGCGACCGCGGCCAGAAGGCAGAGCCTGGACACGGTTGGAAGGACGCGAGACATCGCGTATCGCCTGTTCATGGGTTCGCTCCTTTGTCGATGTCGATCGCGGCGGGACCGATCAACCTCGGTTCATGAGCCGATCGGCACGAGGAAGCATCCTTCCCTGAGGTCCTGGCAATCCTGGCAGGAAAGGAAGGGGAATGCTCCCGAGCAATACTCACGCGAGGATCCGACGTACTCCGGCTGGACGATGCTGCACGTTCCACCGGGCCGCACCACCAGCGTGGACAGGATCAACCCTCCTCCCGTCGTGCAAGTATAATGGCCGACGGGGAGGATGCTCACCAGGTTTTCGGTGGCCTGGTCAGCGGATGACTCGGATTCCCCTGCGACATCCTCCGAAGCGCAGCCATTCACGAGCGCGAACATCCCCACGAGCGAGAGGCCGAAACCGAGCCGGAGAGCGCGACCCATCTTATGCAGAGTGCTCATGCTTGCCTTCCTTTCCGATCGAGGCCCAGCGTGCCAACGCGGCGTCGGCGAACCTCGATCGTCTAGGGTGCAATCTAGATGCCGTGGCGCATCTGTAACCCGGGGGCCCAATGCCATGCAGCGCCGCCCACGTGCACTCGCTTTGAAGGCCTCGGCCTCGAGGGCATTGCCGGATGCGTCGAGCTGGACGAGCGCCGCAAGGTTTTTCCCGCTGGGCATGAGCGGAATACGGACGGCTTTGCCAGCGAGGCCCGTCACCGCGGCAGGTGAATGCCGTGAGGCCCTGAGCATTCTCCCGATCTCGATGGGGTCATCACGCCCGGCACGTCGAGCGGCCAGGCCAGAGGGAGAGAGGCCGAGCGCGGCCTGAATTTCCCTGTCGGCCGCCTCGAATCCGCCCCCGCCTTCGGCAGAGCCCTCTTGTCGGTGTGGATCCAGGCGGCGCAGAAGGGCGTGCCTGGCTGGCCAGCGGCGAGCTGGTTCCCGGCGCCTCCTGGGCGGGAGACGCCGCGGGGATCACTCAGCCGTCATTCCCACAAAATGAATTGTTCCCGAACGGCGGGAACGACTCCCCCGGCTTCCAGTCGAGCACGCACAGGAGCAGCGCCGGATCACATTTCACCTTGAAATCGGGGTGGATGCCGGAGCCGAAGGGCCTGCCCTGGTCCGGATCGGCCTTGGCGCAGCAGCGCGCGTCGTCGGGCATCCCCGTCGCTTGCCCCATGGCGTCCACCGCCTCGCACCCGACGGCGGGGAACAGCGCGCTCGCGACGTAGGTCGTGGTGCACGTCTCGCGATCGCCGGTCACGGGATCCTCGCTCTCCCGCGTGATGGTCACCTCGCCCGTCGCGGCGTTGCCCGGCGTGGCGAATGCCATGTGCACACGCACGTCGCGCCATTCGTACGCGAGCCGCGTCTCGGGATAGATCGCCGGATTACCGTCCGCATCCGTGTAGGCCGTCTCCGGGATGTGCTGCTCGGCGACGGAGAGGTCCGAGGCTGCGCAAAAATCGTTCGCGTCCGGCCGAGCGGTGTAATTGCCGAACGAATATTGCTTGTGGTTCGGATCCGGATCCGTCGCGCTCGCCGTGGCCTTGGCCGTGTCTGCCAGGACGCCCATCGAGGATGCCTGGATCGCGACCGTCGCCCGCAGGGCATCGATTTCCCTGTCGTCTCCCTTCGGCGGATTGTACACGGACATGCCGACCCGCTCGCCTGGCAGCATGAGGCAATCGCTGCCCGCGTCTTTCGGGAAGTATTTCACGGCATAGGCGCCGCTCGCGACCTCGCAGAGGATCGGCGGCTGCTCGCAGGACGTGCCGAAGGCGGCCGTGAACAGGAGCGCGCAGGCCCCGAGGGCGATCGACTTGAAGTAGTCGTGGCGATTCATGGTTCGTCTCCTCGTTCGCGCGATCAGAAGGTCAACCGGACGCCCATGCGGATCGTCCTCGGGCTCTGGTACGACGTGGGGCTGCCGTAATTCGGGTTTCGATTGGCGGGATCGAAGGGCGAGCCGTCCTCGAAGTTCACGAGTTTGTACCGACAACCCGCGCCGGTGGCGCAGGCCGACTCGCCCTTGTCCGGCAGATCCGACAAGGTTCCGCCTTCGATGGGCCGGACGTTCGCGTACGTGAAGGATTGGTCGCGGCTGGTCTCGGCCTGGAAGTTGAACAGATTGAACACGTCCACGCTCACGGAGAGCGTGCTGTCCTTGGTGATCTTGTAGCCGACGGCGAGGTTCGAATCGACGCTGTGGACCCAGGGCAAATTGCCACCCGAGCCGCGGGGCAGGATGAACGCGGCGCCCCGCCCGTAATAGGGGTGCGCGCCGAGGACGTCGAGCGGAGCGCCCGACGTGCCGGTGTAGCTCATGCCGACGTTGATGCGGATGTTCTTCGGGAGGGCGAACTCCTTGGCGCCGTAGACCTTGACGGAATGGCGTCGATCCCCCGGGAGCGGGCCCGTTCGGTTCGGCAGGAGCGACAGGAGGTCGAAGTCGGAGAGCGTATGCGGGGACGGATACGACCCTTCGGCGAGGCCGGGATAGTTCCCACGGAGATACGACGCCGTGTAGCTGGCCAGCGCGAGCCACCCTCCGGAGAAGGATTTCTGGAAGAACAGCGTGACGGCATCGTAATCGCGCCGCGCTTCGGGGAAGTCGGACGCCGCGCCGTATCCGGGGTTGCCCACGAGGAACGAAGTCCCTTCGTCCCGGCTCATATTCTCGATGACGCGATGAATCGACCGGTGCGTGTAGTTGACGCCGACGCGCGCATCATCGAAGACCTGGTATTCGCCGCCCCCCGAGATCTCGTCCATCGACTGCGCCTCGATCTCCGGATCCACCGGCGCGCGATCCCCGTAATAAAACCCCCATTGCCGGTTCGGCGAGTAGGGCGCCCCGATCGTGAGGCGGTTCTTCGGGTCCAGGCAGGCCTCGACCTTCGTGGGATCCGACGGGTCGCACACGGATTTCGACACGTTCGACACGGTGAACGGCCGCTGGACGAACAAGCCCTCGGCGAGGCCGAGGGGCACGTTCTCGTAATAACGCGCGTAACTCGCGAAGATCTTCGACCGGCCCTGACCGGTGGGGTCGTAAATGGCGCCGACGCGCGGAGACCACTGGTTGGGCAGCACCATGCCCACCCCCTCGCTGCTCGACATCATCTGCGCGTCGTACCGCAAGCCCGCATTCACCGTGACCCGGTCGAGGAACGTGAAGCTATCCTGCACGAACCCGCCGACGATGGTGGAGTGCGTCGTGGGGGACTGCAATTTCGGGACGTACACGTCGTCCGGGTTCGTGAGGTTTCCAATACGCCAGACCTGCCACGCCGAGCCGTCGTACGTTTCCGAAAACCACACGTTTCCGGTGTTTGCCCGGGCGAACAGGCTGTTCGACACCTCGACGTCGATCCCCGCCTTGATGACGTGTTGCCCGAGCGCGCTCGCGAGGTACGTGACGACGGCTCGACCCTGGAAGCGGTTCGTGATGGTCTCGTTGACGTTCCCGGGGCCGCCGGTCAGGTAGGCGCGCACGGGGCAATAGATGACGCTCGTCGCTCCCTTGGGCTCGCAGCCGCTCCCTGCCGGGAGGTTCTCGAAATCGGCGATGGTGTGCGGGCTCCCCCGCGTCCACGAGATGCCGGGCACGGTGTCGAGCCCCTGGCCACTGCCGATCCCCACCCCGTCGACCGGCAGGCGGTTCGAGTAGGCGTAATGATATCCGACCGTCGCGTCGAGCAGGAGCCTCTTTTCCAGGAAGGACGACGAGAGCTTGAGCGAGACCGTATTCAGCATCTGCTCTTCCTGCCGCCCGAAGGCCGCGTATTCTCCTTCCAGCAAGTTCGTGTTGATCGTCGTGGTCGTGCCCGTGACCCCGTTGAGCGAGATGCGCCCGTCCCCGCCGGACCATGTGGGCGACCCGAACACCGACAACGTCAACGAGTGGGAGGGGTTGATGAGCCAGGTCAGCTTGCCGATGTATTGCAGCGTCTCTTTGGCCGCGACGTACCGCCGCGTTCCCCCTTCAATCGGCGAGGTGAGCTGAAATCCGTATTCGTCGCGAAGGCTGATGGGGTTGCCGGCCGCGTCGAGCTTCAAGGACCCGTCGGGGTTCGTCTCGTACCGCAAGCGGTTCAGCGAGCGCACGATGTCGAGATCCTGGAGGGCCACGTTCAAGCCCGCGTAGAACCAGAGGCGATCCTTCTTGATGGGCCCGCCGATCTCGAAGCCGAAATCACGAATGGCGCGGAGCTTCTGGTCGACGGCGACCACCGTGCCCTCCGCGCGCACGGGCTTTCGTTGTCCCTCGAATGCGCCCGGCGTGTAGCTGCCGAAGATCGACCCATGAAACTCGTTGCCACCCGACTTCGTGACGACATCGAACACGCCGCCGGTCGTCCGGCCGTATTCGGGCATGTATCCGCCCGTGGCGATGTTGACTTCGCGGACGAACTCGAGGGAGAGCGGCGTATCGTTGATGCCGTCCGCAGCGTTGCCCACGGAGACGCCGTCGATCTGGAATCGGTTTTCGGGGGCCGAGGAGCCATTGATGGAAAAGCCGATGGGGGTCGGCTGCGCGCCGGGCACGAGCGCTCCGAGGCTTTCGAACGATCGCACGGCAGAGGCACGACCTCCCGGGGGGGCCACGGCGAGACGATGCGAAAGATTCGAATCGACGATCAAGCCCGTCGTCGTCGATCCGATGTCGACCACCGGGGGCCGGGCCAGGAGCACGATTTCCTCGCGCAACTCGTCCGGCATGAGCTGCAGATTGGCGCGGAGCGTGCTGCCCGTGCGGAGCGTGATCCCGCCGCGCGCGAAGGACTTGTACTCAGCGCCGTCCAGGCGGATCGTGTATTCACCCGGCGGGAGCTGGGGGACACGATAGTTGCCGGCTGCGTCGGTCACGACGATCTGCTCACCCTGCAACGCGGGGGAGGTCACGGTGACAACGACGTTGGCGATCGGCTTTTGGGTGGACGCGTCGATGACGGTCCCGGTCAAGACCGAGTCTCCGGCGGCGAAGGCGGGGGGAGCGACGAGCAGCCCGAAGCAGGTCGCTCCTATCAGAAAGCATCGTGTGGCTCTGGAGGTCAAGCGCATGTCCATCCTCTATTCTCGGTGCACTTCACTTTAGGGGCCGTTCCACACAAGCAATACTCGTACCATGCCCGATTCGGCCTATGATGCCTGCGTTTGAGGTAATGACGTGGTGCGCGCCCTCGTGTCAGCGTCACGCGCGCGTGACACTGACACAGCGCCGTGACACCGCCACTCGGGCGATCGTCGCACGGACGTGACGCGCCGACGTGCGGCATGCCGGCGGACTTCGATGCGGACGCCGCCATCGAGACTCCGGCGTGTGTCGGCGGGAGTTGTTGAAAGAGGGATGATTGTCGCCGACTAAAGCTCCGGCGGTCGATACATCGGACCGCCCGAAGGCTGCGCAGGCGCCGTCGCGGGCGCGCTCGGATCACGCTTCGTCGTCGCCGCGGTCTTTCCCGCCTTCGACGAGGCGGGCGCTGCTCGCGCGGACTCCGTCGCCCGAGGCGCAGGCGCCTCGGAGGCGCTCGTCGGGGGCGCCGGCGCGACAGCAGCGGTCGGCATCGTCGTGATCGTCGGGGGATCGAACGACGGCGCCGGTGTCGACGATGCCAGAGGCGCGACCTCGTTTGCCCGTGGAGGACGAAGCCCCCAGAATGCTCCGACGCCGAGCGCGATCGCCGCGGCGATCGCCATGGCGAGCGGCGCCGGCCGCAAGCGCCTGCCTCGGCTCGCCTCCGGAGGCACAATGACCGCCGACGCGCTGGCCGAGGATTTCACGTCGGAGGTGCTCACGCGCGCGCGCCCGGAGCTCGGATTCTCGATTCGTGTCGCAACGAGCGCGGCGTGGCCTTCCTCGCTGCTCTTCGAGCGCAACTCCGCGAGCGGGGTGTGAATCCCCTGGGCCCGGACGAACGACGCCACGGCGCGCGGCGTCGCGAGTTTCATTCCCATGCTGCGGACGGCGTCATCCAGAGCTTCGGCGAAATCGGCCGCCGTGGCATATCGAGCATCCACATTCTTCTCGAGCCCGCGCATGCACACGGCGTCGAGCGGCTCCGGTACGTCGGGGTTCACGGAGCGCGGCGAGGGCGTCTCGCTCGCCACGACCTTCGCGAGCATCTCGGCCTCGCTGTCGCCGCGAATGAGCCGCTTCAGCGCCATGAGCTCCCAGAGCAAGACGGCGGCTGCATAAACGTCCGTCCGCCGATCGACCGGCAATCGTCCCGCTTGCTCGGGCGACATATAGCCGATCTTGCCCTTGAGCTGCGAGCCATGCGTCGTCGAGATCCGCGCTTCGGCCCGCGCCACGCCGAAATCCGTGATCCTCGCGACGCCGTCCACGCCGATGAGGACGTTCTGCGGCGAGACGTCGCGGTGCACGAGGTGGAGGGGTTTGCCCTGTACGTCTGTCAGCTCGTGCGCCGCGTGCAGCCCGGCGAGCATGTCCAGAAATACGCGGAGCGCGATGTCGAGCGGCAGCGTGGCCCCCTGCTTGTGGAGGGCGCGCAGGAGCTGCTGCAGAGAAGCCCCCTCGATGTACTCCATGACGATGAAGACGCCCCGCTCGTCCTGCTGGACGTCGATCGTACCGACCACGTTCGGGTGGCGGATCTGCGCGGCGAGGCGCGCCTCGTCGAGGAACATCGCGACGAACTCGGGCTCGTCGGCGAGGTGCGCGTGCATCGTCTTGATCGCCACGAGCCGCTCGAAGCCGCCCATGCCGAGGGCGCGCCCGAGGTGCACGGTCGCCATTCCGCCCGATGCAATCAGGTGCAGGATCTCGTATCGCCCTCCACGCAGCTCCATCGCCCGCCCCTCAAGGCTCATTTCCCCAGACGAGGACGCCCTTGGAATAAAGTGTGACGTTCGCCCAGTCGGTGAAGGAGGTCTTCGTCGGATCGAACGAGTAATCACCCGCCTGGTTCATGGTCGTGAAATTCTGCGTGTGCAGGCGCGCCTGGATCTCCCCGCTGTCGGTGCCGGCGATCAGCACGCCGGCTTCGACCGCGAACGATATCGCGGCGTACATGTCGGCTTTCGCGCCGGAGGCCGGGACGAACGCCCCCGATGTATGAATACAGTTGAACTGGGCAAAATCGCAATCGTAGATGAAGTTCCCCATGCCGTCGCGCGTGAACCAGTAACGGATCTCGAGGTCGCTCAGGGGCACGTTCTCCAGGGTCTCGTTCACGATCTTGAAATGCGGCTGCATCTGTATGTCGTCGGCCTTCGGATTGGCATTCTTGTACTGCAAGCGAAAGCCAGTCGAAGGCGCGCCGCCCGCGCCGCCGCCATCACCGCCCATTCCGCCGGCGCCCATTCCCCCGACGTTCATTCCGCCGATGCCCACGCCCCCTGCTCCGCCATCACCGCCGGCGCCGGGCCCGGTCGCGCCGGGTGCGCCGTTCGACGCGAGCCGCGGATCGTATCCCTCCCAATCGAAGCTACACGCGCTCGCGCTGCCGAACGACGCGGCGACGGCGGCGGCGAACAGCAGAGGCGACGACGCAGGACCACGCTCACGGATCGAAGCCATTGCGCCTCCTAAAAAGCCACCGTGCAGTGGACGCCCGCTCCTCCCGGCGACATCGTGAAGCCCGCGCCCACGACAGTGCCTTCGGGCGACACGAAGCCCGTGCTCGAAGGCGCCGAGCGCGGCCCGCCGAGCAAGATCATGAGCCCCCCGCCGACGATTCCCGCCGCGCCGATGGCAAGGCCCGTATTGGCCGCCGTCGTCAGCGCCATGCCGCTGTCGACGACGTCGGCATATTTCATATCGGTACAGCGCGCCGCGTGGCACTCTTCTTCGAGCGTCGCGAATCGGCTCCGGGCCATGAGCCCCGTGACGCCGAAGACCGCCATCCCCGCGACGCCGAGGCCCGCGACGACGAACCCCGCCGTTCGCACCGCGCCGCCTGTTCGAAGCTCGTCGCCGCGCGGCTTCGCATGATCCACGCGCACAGGCGCCGGCGCCTCGATCTTCTTGGGCCCGGCGTCCGGAAACACGAGCGATACCTGCGCGCTCGCGCCCGCCTCGACCGTCTGCTCGCGCCGCACGGACCGCCCGTCCGCGCGCGTCGCCGCGACGACGACCGTCCCGGGGTCCACCGCGAAAGGAACGCCGAGCTTCTCCGGCGGTACACGCGAGCCATTGACCGTCACCTCGACGCCCGATGGATCCGCAACCTCGACGACGAGTTTTCCCACCTTCGACTCGAGCAGCGCGACGTGTTTCGCGGCGGCGTCGCGTGTCAGTGCATATTTCGGCTCGGTCTCTGCGCGCTTCGTCGCCTCGCGCAGCGTCGCGGACATCTCCTCGTAGGCCTCGGCGGTCCTGCCGAGCGCGACGAGGCAATTGCCGATCATGATGCGCGCGTTCGGGCTGCCCGACGCGTTATGAGCGTGGCGAAAGCCGACGAGCGCTTCGGCGAAGTTGCCTCGATCGAAGAGCTTCTGCGCCGACACGTAGAGGTCTTGCGCGGAGGGCGCGTCCTGCGCTCGTTCGCCGGCGATCGCGGGCGCCGCAGCGCTCACGAGCAGGGCGATCACGAACCACGGGAACACGCGATTGCGGCGGTAGGTCACTTGCCTTTCCCCCTTGAAAGCTGCTGCGGCTCGTGGGCAGGATCCTTCGACATAGAGCCTCGGCCGCCCGATCCCCGCGGCACGAGGCCCTGGTCGCGTCACGAGGACACGTCGAGCGCGGGGCGGGATGACGCAGCGGCGCGGCGGGCCGCCGCGAGGCGCGCGACGCCGCCCGCGAAGAACACCCGCCAGAGGATGGTGTCGATCCCCCGGATGCTGCGATCACGCGCAGCGCCGCGTGTGTCTCCCCGCAAAACCCCATCGTCGGGAACGTACGGTACATGAAAGGTTCCGACGTCGCGACGGCGTTGATGGTAAAACATCATGTTTAACCGAACGGCAACCGTTACGCGGGGCGTCAACGGCGAAGGCGGCAGCGGGTGCGGGCGCGTTGCCCTACCTCTCCTGCATCCGCTCGCGCGGCTCCAGGACGAACGCCCGGGGAGCTAGCGGAGCTCGCGAGGCGTGCCCTCCAGCGCGCCGAGGACACGTCCACGTGTGGGAACGTGCCATGCGACGAAGATCGTCGAAATGGCCGCGAGCGGCACGTAGTCCTCGGGGCTCGGGACGATCCGCCCCGACCCGTCCGAGAATTGATGGCAGTAGACGATGATCCCCGACTCCACCAATGCCAGGAAACAGATCGGCAAGAGCATCACGAGCACCATGGCCAGGCGGCCTTCGTATCGGAGCACGGCCGCATGTCGCGCGAGCTCGAGTCTCGAGGACTGAAGCAGGGTGCCTGGTGCGCGGGTGGTGCGGCGGAGCAACCGGGTGAGCGATCGGCGATGCCATACGACCGGGAGAACGACGCTCCCCATCGCAAGGGCGAGAGCGACGAGGCACAGGCGCAATTCAGGCCCGCCATCGGACCACTCGAAACATGGACGATGGGAGGGCGGGCAGGTGTCGAGCCTCCACCACCGCGCATAAAGGAACGGCAAGGCATAGAGGTAAAGTGGAGAGAGCATCGCGAGCGACCACATGGCCCACAACGTCCCGAACCCACGTTGCCTCCCGCCTCCTTGCATCCAGCACGAGGATACCCCGCTCGTCGCCGTTCGTCAGCCCTTCCTTGGAGAGTGATGGAGGCGCCGCTTTTCTGGTAGATTGACCGCTGCACTGTAGTAAGACGCGGGCATGTCCAGGGTACGGCTCCAGGCGTCGATCCTCGTCGGCGCGCTCGTCACAGCGTGCACGTCTTCATCCCCTCCTGCCCGAACATCTGCTGCGGCGAATGCGGCGGCGTCGACCGATACGCCTGCGCCGGCGGCGGACACGCCCTCCACGACGTCCATCATCGAGCTGCAAAACCTCGTCATCAGCGAGGACGGCCTGATCCTCGCTCGCCTGCGCGCGGATGGGCGCACGCAGTACCGGCTCTACGGCGAGTCCGACGAGGAAATCTGGATCCCCGGACCGACCCTGAAGGCCGACGGGACCATCCTCTTCCGGGGCGGCGTCACGGCCAGGGTTCAGCCGGACGGTTGCATCTATATCGTGAATCCACCTGGCCACACGCCCGCGGAGCACCTGTTCGGTCGCATCTCGGGCGACACGCTCGTGCTCGCCAACCCGGCGGACGAGGTCCGTGTCGACGGCAATATGCTCCACTTGCCGAACCGCCACATCCCCAGCCAGATCCACGGGATGGTCGATGCGAGATCACGGCACACCGCGCTCGTCATGGCGGCGGCGTTTTACATCAACACCGGGATCGTCCCGGAGTGAGCTTTTGCTTCGTGACGGGCGGGCCGAGAGGTCAGCCTGGAGCATCCGTCGTGTGATGCATGAGCGCTCTCCAAACCCCCTCGCGCTGCTGCCATACTGCGCTGAACACGAGGAGTTTTTCCAGGCGCTCCCCACCCACGAGCTCTACCCGCCCGAGGTACACCCCCGTGATCAGCGCGACACGCTCGGCGACGATGCGCACGTCGAACCGCCGAAACTCCTCGGTATACGACGTCACGCCCTGGATGAGCGCCCAGTAATCCTTTTTGCCGCGCTGTGCGCCGGTGGAATCGATGTATTCCCAGCTCTCGTCCACGTGCCGCTCGAAATACCCTGCGTCCTTGGCGCTCACGGCCGCGGTCCACTGGTGCATGAGCGCGAGGAGCTCTTCTTTTGCTCGTTCGGGAACGATGATGTCGGTCATGGCGTGTACCTCCCCCGAGCGCAGATCAGGTCGACGCCTCGGCGCTCGTCGCGCGAAGTGATGCGCGCTCGCGGATGGAATCGGCGATCCGCTCGTCGATGTGATGGTCCACCTCGATGTCGATGTGCCTCGCCTCCGGAATGACGGCGCGTACGGCCACCTCGATATCGTCGATTTCGCTGCTGATCGCGCGGAGCGCGCCATCCGCCACCACCCGGAGCGTCCTTTCACGCTCCGCGCCCGAGAGCGCGCCGGGCTGCGCGGGCAGCGCCTGATCGAGCCGGGCCGCGAGGAACGCTGCGTCGAACGTGACCTCGGCTTTGAGCTTGTAGACCTCCGGCGTGATCCGCCGGCTCTTCACGTCCCGCACCCCGCGGACGCTCGGGCGCTCGCGGAGCACCCGGACGAACGTCTCCTCCACGCCATCGGGGACGGCCATTCCGATCAGCAAATCGCGATTCTGGGTGACGAGGTGGATCGCGACGTACCCGAGGAGCAAACCGACGAGGATGGACGCAATCGCATCCCAGACCGGGCTGCCCGTATAATACGACGCAAGGATGCCGATCGCCGCGAGGAGCAAGCCCAGCACGGCAGCGCCGTCCTCGAGCAGGATGGCCACCGACGCCGGATCCGCCTTCTCGCGCACATATCGAAAGAAAGGCATGCTCCCGCGCTGCGCGGCGATGCTCCGCGCGGCGAAGAGCAGCGCGCTGCCCTCGATGAGGAACGAGAGGCCGAGGACCACGAACGTGACCACGTTGACCGAGGTCGCGTGCGGATGACGGAGCCCCTCGATACCATGGTAGACGGTGACGCCGCAGCCGATGAAGAAGATGCCGGCCGCCGAGAGCAAGCCGAACACGAAGCGCTCGCCGCCGTAGCCATAAGGGAATTCCTCGTCGCCCTGCCGCGCGCCGCGCTTCAGCCCGATGAAGAGCAAGAGCTGGTTGCCCGTGTCCGCAGCGCTGTGGATGGCCTCGGAGAGCATCGCGCCCGAGCCGGACAGGAAAAAGGCCACGAACTTGAGCAGTGTCACGAGCGTGTTCGCGGCGAGCGCAGCGATCACGGCAGGCAGAGAAGAAGGGGTCGCCATCGCGGGTCCCCTGCATCCCAGCGCGAGACGGGCTCCGGGTCAAGTCGTGCCTTACTGGCAGCGTGTCGTCATGCCCTCGTCGACGCACGTCTTGTTGGAGTCCGCGCAGTCGACCGCCACGACGAAGCGAGGGACTCCCTCGGGCGCGATGAGCTTCGGGCGGCACGTCACCCGGAACGTCCCGTCGCACGACTCGTCGAACGTGTCGTCACACGAAGCTTGCGGCGCACGCGCGCAGTACGCCACGTCCTCCGCGGCCTCGACGCAAACCTCGTTGGGCGCCACGCAAGGCGTGTCGTGCACCTTCCGGTTGACGACCTGGTCCGGCCCCTCGCCGCAGATCTCCAGGACGTTACCATTGCATTGTTCCTTGAAACTACATTCGTTGCCGCACCCGTTCACCACGAGGAACGTCGCCGCTGCCAGGAAGATTTTCTGCATGATCCGAGAATTGTCCCAGACAGCAACCGCACACAAGCGCTTTTTGCGCGGATCCATGCCCACGACGAGGCGCTCGGTTGGTCCTCCCGAGGGCCGCTCCAAGACCGCCCGACAAACGAATGGAAATCTTCCGGCTCATTGGAGGCGAGCCCAGGGGAGAACGAGTGCAGTGCTACCCAGAGGCAGGAAGGGGAACGGCAGATGATTCTCGTGACGGGAGCGACAGGAAACGTTGGCAGCGCGGTGCTCGAGCAGCTCGTCGAGGCGGGCCAGAAGGTCCGCGCGCTCGTGCGCGACCCGGCCAAGCTGGGAGAGCTCGGCCGCAAGGTCGAGGTCGTGAAGGGCGATCTCACAAGACCCGAGACGCTCGACGCCGCATTCGCAGGCGTGGACAAAGCATTCGTGCTCTTCACGGGGGCCGACCTGGCGACGCTCGCAAGCAACGCGGCGGAGGCGGCCAAAAAAGCAGACGTCACGCACCTCGTGATGCTCTCGTCGTCGACCGTCGTCCAGGCACCCGAGAGTCACCTCGGTCGCTGGCACATCGACGCCGAGGCAAAGATCAAGGCATCGGGGCTCGCCTTCACGATCCTCCAGCCAGGAGCCTTTGCCTCGAACACCCTCAACTGGGCCGGTTCGATCAAGAGCCGCGGCGCAGTCTTCCAACCCACGGGCGACGGGAAGGCGGCGCCAATCGATCCACACGATATCGCGGCCGTCGCCGTGAAGGTCTTGACCTCACCGGGGCACGAAGGAAAATCATACATGCTCACCGGGCCGGAGGCACTGAGCACAGCGGAGCAGGTGGCAAAGATCAGCGCGGCAATCGGGAAGCCCGTCGCATTCGTCGACGTGACCGAGGACGCCGCCCGTGACGGAATGGTGAAGGCTGGTTTGCCCGAGGTATTCATCCGCGCCATCCTCGAGGCAAACGCAATGGTCAGGGCCGGGCGTGGAGCGGACATCACGAATACGGTCGAAGAGCTCCTCGGCCGCAAAGCACGGACCTTCGACGATTGGCTGAAATCCCACGGGAAGGCGTTCCAGTAGGAGAGAGAACGCGCGCGCGGGGCGTTGCCCCGCACCCCAGAAGGGGGCTGTCCGCCCCCTTCACCCCGGACCAGCGCAAGCGCTGGACTCGGGGTCGATGAACTGCGCGATGCGCAGTTCATCGAACGGCCCAGGTCAAGACTGGCGACGACGCTGCCGGCCAAGACCGCAACGCTGACGCTTCAAGCTTGAAACGCACCTCCGCGGTCTTGCCACCGGCCCGCTGGAAAAACTGCGCGGAGCGCAGTTTTTCCACCTGAGGTCCAGCGCTGGCGCTGGTCCGGGTCCAGGGGTGGACAACCCCTGGTCGGGCCCGGGGTGAAACCCCGGCGCTACGCTGCCCACTCGATCAAGTGGAACGGCACGCCTTGCGGTGATTTGAGCAGCGCGAAACGCCCGACCCCGGGGATCTCCTGCACCGGGATGCAAAGCGACGCGCCGAGCTCCACGCCTCGCCGTGCTGTCTCGTCGGCGTTGTCGACTGCGAAGGACGTGCC
Organism: Polyangium sp. y55x31; assembly: GCF_029946505.1. Taxonomy (GTDB): domain Bacteria; phylum Myxococcota_A; class Polyangia; order Polyangiales; family Polyangiaceae; genus Polyangium. The sequence goes on along the minus strand of NZ_JARZHG010000024.1, from coordinate 17,175 downwards.
CCAGTGCGGCGGGACGTCCCCCACGTGCGGCATGGCCTGCATTGCGCCGGCGACGGGGACACCGTCGAGCTTGAAGAGCGTGTAGGTCATGCCGGGCACGGGACACTGGTCTTCCGGCGTCCAGCCGAAGAGCGCTGCGTAAAACGCCGTTGCTCGGCTGACGTCGCTCGTGATCGTCTCGAACCAGCTCGGCGCGCCGTGCGCGTGGCTGTCGACGTCGATGCCGGACTGCTTCTTTGGCTGCCACAGACCGAAGACGGCGCCGTTTGGGTCCGTGCACATGGCCATCCTGCCGTTTTCGAGCACGTCGAACGCTGGATCGGCGCGCCCGCCGAGTGAGGCGACCTTTGCGACGGCGGCGTCGGCGTCCTCGACCTTCATCATGACCCCGATGACTGCCGGCGTGCCTTTGGGCAGGTTCGCCACGGAGAGATCCATGAGCGCGCCGGCCGTGCGCCCGCCGACCAGGATGAGCTGACCGCCGGGGACGCCCGGCATCTCACCGTACGTCCAGCCGAACAGCGCACCGAAGAATGCGCGCGCTCGCTCGGCCTCGGGGGTCATCAGGTTGATCCAGCAGAAATCGTGCGTCTTGCGGGTACCCGTCGTCATCGTGATGTCCTTTCCTTCCCCGTAGACCGGGCCTGCGCTGGAAAATCATCGGTCGGGCCGGAAAAAAGTTCGGCGGACGGAGAAGGCGGGCAGCTCACCGCCGATCCGAGGGCGAGCGCCCTGCCCCCTCGACGTGTTGGTTGGTTGCCGCCCTATTCACGAGAACGTTTCTCCGACCGAGCTTCGCGCTTGGCTTTAGGTTCTTCCGCGCGGGGGAATGCATGCGGGCGGGGGACGTCATCGACGATCGGTTCGTCATCGAGCGGGTTGCCGGTTCGGGGGGAATGGGCTCGGTTTTCCGGGCGCACGACCGCCATTCTGGCGGGCCGGCGGCGGTCAAGGTGCTCCACGATCGGGAGCCACGCGACGTTGCGCGTTTCGACATGGAGGCGCGTGTGCTCGCGGGGCTCGATCATCCCGGCATCGTCCGGTATGTCGCGCACGGCGTCACCAGCGCGGGCGAGCCCTTCCTCGCCATGGAATGGCTCGATGGAGAGGACCTCGGCGCGCGGCTTTCGCGCGGGAGGCTCACGGTCCGGGAGAGTCTTGCGGTGATCGGCGCGGCGGCCTCGGCCCTCGCGACGGCGCATGCGCGCGGCGTGGTGCACCGGGATATCAAGCCGAGCAACGTCTTTCTCGTGAATGGCGCGCTCGATCGCGTCAAATTGCTCGATTTTGGTCTCGCGCGTTTGCCGTTTTCGCCACGGCTCACCCGGACCGGCGTGGTGCTGGGGACGCCGAGTTACATGGCACCCGAGCAGGCGCGCGGCGCGCCGATGCTCGACGCGCGCGTGGATGTTTTTGCGCTCGGCGCCGTGCTGTTCGAGTGCTTGACCGGGCGGCCCGCATTCCAGGGCGAGCACGTGATGGCCATCCTGGCGAAGGTTTTGCTCGAGGATCCACCGCCCTTACGAAAGCTCCGGCCCGAGGTGTCGGTGCGGCTCGAAGCGCTGGTCGCCTGTATGCTCGCGAAGGATCCGGCGGATCGGCTCACGGATGCGGGGGAGGTCGCGGAGGCGCTTGCCTGCCTCGATGCGCGGGATGCTTGGTCGTGGCTTTCCGAGGTGCCGCCCGCGGAGGCCCTGACGAAGAGCGAGCAGCGATTGCTGAGCATCGTCGCCGTGGGCGCGCCGGCCGAAGACGTCGACGCCGAACTCGCGAGCGCGCGCCGAGAGGTCCTGGAATCGGCCGCGGGGGCGTTTGGCGCGCGTATCGAATGGCTGGCGGACGGATCGATGCTGGCGGTCTTCATGAATGCAACGAGCGCATCGGCCTCGGATGCGGCGGCGCGGGCCGCGCGTTGTGCCCTCCGGCTGCGCCCGCGCGTCCCGGACGCGCCCATCACGATTGCCACCGGTCTCGGCGAGGTCGCGGAGGCTTTGCCGGTTGGACAGGTCCTCGATCGGGCCGCTGCGCTCCTGCGCAACGCGGGCCGCTGGGTGCTCGTCGACGAGGTGACCGCGGGGCTCTTCGACGCGCGCCTCGTGGTGGTGCGTGGGCCGGGCGGGCTCGAGCTTCGGCGCGAGGAGGAGATCAGCGCAACGGCGCGCACGCTGCTCGGAAAACCGAGCCCGTTCGTGGGGCGCGGTCGAGAGCTGCGCATTCTGCTCGACTTGCTCGACGAATCCGTCGGCGAGGGCGTCGCGCGTGTGGTGCTCGTGACCGGGCCGCCCGGAATCGGAAAATCCCGCCTGCGCCAGGAGTTCGTCCGCGCGGTCGAGCAGCGTTTTCCAGGGGTCGAGCTGTGGATCGGGCGCGGCGACGCGATGAGCAAAGGTTCGGCGTTTTCCCTCATTGGCTCGGCGCTGCGCCACGCGTTCGCGCTGGCGGGTCACGAGCCGATCGAGCAGCGGAGGCGCAAGCTCTTCGAGCGGGTCGCGCGCCACGTGGCCAAGGCCGAGGCGCGCCACGTGGCCGGGTTTCTCGGTGAGATGACGGGCACGCCCTTCCCGGACGACGAGAGCGCGAAGGTCCGCGCCGCGCGCCTCGATGCGCGGCTCATGGCCGATCAGATCCCGTTTTCGTTTCGGCAGTTCATGGCCGCCGAGTGTGGTGCGCACCCGGTGCTGCTCGTCCTCGAGGATTTGCATTGGGGCGATCGCCCCTCGGTGAAGCTCGTCGACGCGGCGCTGCGGGACCTCGCAGGCAAGCCGCTGCTCGTGGCGGCATTCGGCCGGCCCGAGCTATACGACGTTTTTCCCAAGGTATGGGCCGAGCGTGGTCTGTCCGAGCTTCGCCTGGGGGAGCTGACCCCACGGGCCGCCGGGGAGCTCGCCCGAAGTGCGCTCGGAGATACGATGGAACCTCGGACGATTGCACGAATCGTGAAACGCGCCGCGGGGCATCCGTTTTTCCTGGAGGAGCTCATCCGGGCGGTGGCCGAGGGGCGCGGAGAGCAATTGCCGGAGACCGTGCTGGCGATGGTCGAGGCACGCCTCGCCGCCCTCCCCGCAGGCGCGCGGCGCGTGTTACGCGCGGCCAGCATCTTCGGGGATGTCTTCTGGTGCGGCGGCGTCGAGCACCTGCTCGGCGGGGGGGACGAGACGCTCGACGCGCACGATTGGCTCGACATGCTGGCCGCGCGCGAGGTCGTGCAGCGCAACGAGACGAGCAGGTTTCCGGGGGAGGAGCAGTATTCGTTCCGGCATTCGCTCTTGAGAGAGGGCGCTCATGCGATGCTGACGGAGCAAGACCGCACGCTCGGGCATCGGCTCGCGGGGGAGTGGCTCCTGCAATGGGGCGAGGGCGACGCGATGCGTTTGGCCGAGCACTTCGAGCGGGGGGAGCGGCCGAAGCTCGCGGCGGAGTGGTATCTCGCGGCGGCCAGGCAGATGCTCCAGGCCAATGACCTGCGCGGAGCGATTGCCTGCGCCGATCGTGGCCTCGGCTGTGGAGCTTCGGGCGAACTGCATGCCGTGCTCTTGTTGGTTCGCGGCGAGGCATATGGGTGGAGAGGCGACTGGGCCGCGTTCGCGACGGCCATGGAGGAGATCCTGCACCTGACCACGCCGCGCACGCCGCTCTGGACCGCGGCCATGGCTTGGAAGCTTGCGAGCGCGCTTGTGCTCGGCGCGTGTACTGCGCGCAGAGAAGACGTGCTTTCGCTCGTCGACCTGGAGCCGGCCCCCGAGGGCGTGCGGCCGCTCGTATTTGCCCTGGGGCTCGCCTGGGAAACCCTGATTCAGCAAGGCAGGCGTGCTCTGGCCCAGCTCTGCGCGGCTCGAATGGAGCAGCTCGGTAGCTCCCTTGCAGCGCACGATTCCACGGTTCGAGGCCGGCTGTACGAGGCACGAAGCGCGACACTTTACTTCGAGGGTGAAATCTGGGAATCCCTTTCGGCTGCAAGCGTCGCCGTGGCGAGCTACGAGGAGGCCGGCGAGCGGCAGCACATCGGATGGGCCCACCTGTTCGTCGCGGTGAATTACGTGTGCCTCGGCGCGTACGCGCGCGCGGACCAGGAAATGCGCGACGTGCTCCAGGGGGGCGAGGAGGCAGCCACCTATGCGATGTGGGGAAGATGGGTCTGGGCCTGCGCGCTCGCGGGTCAGGGGGCCCTGGACGACGCGCGCGCGCTACTCTGGAGCGTCCTGCACTCCGAGTACGCGCCGAGGCACCAGAATCTGCTGGGCACCGTCCGCGCGACGCTGGCCTCCATCCTTCTACGCTGCGGGGATCTCGGCGCGGCGGAGCGCGAGGCACGCGCGGCCGTCGAGAATCTTTCTGGTAGCACTCCCTGGCGCGCGACGGCAATGACGGCACTCGCGGCCGTCCTTCTCCAGCAACGGCGCGCGGACGAGGCGCTGCGCCTCATCGAGGAAGCGGTCATGCAGCGAGACGCGGGCGGCGTGCGTGGACCTCATGAGATGGCTCTGCACCTCACGCACGCCGAAGCATTACGCGCGACAGGCGATCACGCCCGAGCGCTGGCCCTGCTCCTCGACACGCGCGATCTGTTGCTCTCGCGCGCGGCAAAGATCGGCGACCCGGAGCTACGCCGGAGCTTCCTCGAAAACGTCCCCGAAAACGCACGCATCCTCGCCCTCGCTGCCGCCTGGGAACAAGCTGCCGCTTAGAACCCAAATCCGCCCCCAAGCCCACGCTCGACCCCGTCGGATTGCTGGCTCCCGCCGCGGGAAAGGTCATTTCTTCGCTCAGGCCGCCTCGTTGCCAGAAAACGTGCCCACCCTTCCCCGCGCTCGTTCGCGCTGCTCTGGAAGTGCTCTCGCCGTCGGGTATGTAGAAGAGTCGCTGGACCGCTCCGCTGGGAAAGGTTGACGACGTGCACGAGAAAGCGAGCGACTTGAGCGCGCAGGCGGCGGAGAGCACGTTGCGCGAGATGCTCGGGGGACATGGGAGCGGCCTTTCGCTCCTCGACAGCCTCGGCGCCATCGTCTGGCTCGCCGACGGGACCGACCTGTCGCTCTCCTTCCTGAACCGAAAAGCCCGCGCGTTGCTCGGCCTCGCGAGGAGCGATGTCTCGCCCCCTTCGAGCGTCCTTTCCCGTGTTCCCCACGAGGACCAGGCGCACCTCCGCGAGGTATGCAACGCCGTGGCGGCCACCGGCACGAGCCGGCCGGTCGATTACCGCATCGTCGGAGGCGGCGGGCAGCTCGTACCGCTCTCGGGGCACGTGCACGCCGTGCGGGCGGAGAGCGGGGAGGCGCTCGTGGCGCTCGCCTTCGTGGGGATCGCCCGCCCCGAACAGGAGCCGGCGAACGGCCTGGACGGCGCGAGAAACGGCAAGGAGGCCGTGCACACGATCGGTGAGCCGCTCAGCGTCCGGCGAGCGGCCCGGTTGAGCCGCATCGAGGATATCATCGACAATATCGACGGCATCGTGTGGGAGGTCGACGCGGACACGTTCCGCTTCAGCTACGTGAGCGCCCACGCCGAGCAGATCCTCGGATATCCCGCAGCGCGATGGATCGAGGATCCGACGTTCTGGATGGACCACATCCACCCCGACGATCTCCACTGGTGCATGGCCCTCTGCAAGGACGCGACGGCCCGAGGCGTACCTCATCGATTCGAATACAGGATGATCGCCGCCGATGGCCGCGTGGTCTGGCTACGGGACTATGTGCGCGTGGTGCTCGAGGATGGCCGTCCTGCAAGGCTGCGCGGGGTGATGGTCGACATCACCGAGGTGAAGCACGTGCAGGCGGAGCTCGAAAAAACGATCTCGCTCCTGCGCACGACCCTCGAGTCGACGGCGGATGGAATCCTCGTCACCGCGTCGGACGGGTCGACCATCAATGCGTACAACCAGCAGTTCGTGCAAATGTGGCGCGTACCCTTGCAAGTCCTCGAACAAGGGAGCGACGAGCAGGCATTGGCCACCGTCATCGATCAGCTCGCCGAGCCGGACGCGTTCTACGCGAAGCTCCGGTGGCTCTACGCGTACCCGGAGGAAGAATGCCACGATTTCGTCGCATTCAAAGATGGTCGCCTCTTCGAGCGTTATTCACGCCCGCAGCGACTCGGCCGGGAGGTCATCGGCAGGGTCTTCAGCTTCCGCGACGTGACGCGGCGCTTTCACGCCGAGGCGGAGCGTGATCGGCTGCTGGTCGAGGAGCGCCGCTTGCGAGGCGAGGCGGAGCGCGCGCACGGTCGCATGGCATTCCTCGCCGAGGCGAGCCGCAAGCTCGCGGCCGCGGCGCTCGACGTCGAGCCCATGCTCGCAGCGGTCGTCACGCTCGCGGTCCCGGCGCTGGCCCGGTGGTGTGCCATCGTCCTGCCCGAGGGCATCGGCGTGAACGACCGACCCACCGCGGCGGCGGCGCACGACAGCGCGTCGATCGTCGATTGCCTCTGTTCCCTCCTCCAGCGTTCTCCGCCGGGCCCCGACGACCCGATTGGCTTCGCGGAGGTCATGCGAACGGGCGAGCCCCTCCTCGCACCCAGCGTCCCCGACCAGGCGCTCCGCGCCGCCGCGCGCGACGAGGCGCACCTCGCGCTCCTGCGCGCCCTCGGCGCCACGCCTCGAATGCTCGTCCCCTTGATGAGCAAGGGGCGCGCGATTGGCGTGCTCGCGCTCGGCGCGATGACGCTCGGCGCCCATTTCTCGCCGGAGGACCAGGCGCTCGTCGAGGAGTTCGGTCGGAGGTGCGCGACGGCGCTGGAGAATACGCGGCTCTATGGCGAAGCGCAGGAAGCCCTGCGCCGCAAGGAAGAGTCGCTGGCGCTGCTCGACACGCTCTTCACGACCGCCCCCGTTGGGCTCGCGTTCCTCGATACGGACATGCGATATGTCCGCAGCAACCGGGCTCTCGCGGTGGACATCCATCGGCGTTCGCCCGAGGACGAAGTCGGAATGACGCTCCACCAAGCGATCCCGGAGCTCGCCCCGCGCGTCGAGCGTTACATTCGCCACGTCCTCGATACGGGCGAGCCGCTCGTCGGCGTGGAGGTATCGGCCAGGGTCCCGGGCTCGCCCGACCACGACCGTCACTGGCTCGCGAGTTATTATCCCGTCAGGACCGTGCGGGGAGACCTCCTCGGCGTGGGCGTCGTCGTCGTCGACATGACCGAACAGAAGCGCGCCGAGGAGGTGCGCGCGAGGCTCTACCAGGACGCGCAGGAGGCGATCCGGGTGCGGGACGATTTTCTTTCCATTGCTTCCCACGAGCTGAAAACCCCGCTCGCCACGCTCACGTTACGCCTCGAGCAAATGGCGCGCCGCCTCCGCGACGGGCTGCCCGTGGACAAGGAGCCGATTGCCCGGGCGCTCGCGCAGGTCGGCCGGCTGACGGCGCTGACGAATGATCTGCTCGACGTCTCGCGTATCGCGGCGGGACGGCTCACGATCCGGGCGGAGCAAGTCTCGCTCGCCGACCTCGCGCGCGAGGCGGTGGCGAATGCGGCCATGAGCTTGCAGAAGCACGCGATCGTCATCGTCGAGCCGTTCGAAGACCTCGTCGTGGTCGGCGATCGAAGTCGTCTCGCGCAGGTGGTCGGAAACCTCCTCGACAATGCGATCAAATATTCGCCTTCCGGCGGGACGATTCGTGTCGCATTGTCGAAGCGCGACGAGCACGCGCTCCTGTCCGTCACCGATCCGGGCATCGGGATCCCGAAAGAGGAGCAAGCGATGCTCTTCGAGCGTTACTTCCGGGCCCAAAACGCGCCCATCACGGCGTATGGCGGGCTCGGGCTCGGCCTCTACATCAGCCGCGACATCGTCGAGCGGCACGGCGGGCGAATCTCGATGGAGAGCGAGATCGGGCAGGGCTCGACCTTCACGATGGCGCTCCCGCTCGAAGGCCCCGAGGACGAGCACACGCGCACGGGCTGAAGACACCAGGAAGACGGCTCAGGCTGGCACACTTTCGACACCGTTCGACCTGGCGGCCGGCCACTGGTGCGCGGGGATCGTCGGGGTTTCGTGATGGGCGCCGAGATTGCCATGCAGGCCGACGGAGAGGTCGAGCCCATGCCCGTCCTCGGTCCAAGGAGGCGCAACGTGATATCGTGGTGGATGCGTGGTGCAATGGCGTCGGGGCTCGTGCTTTTGGCGGCGTGCGGGAGCACGGTGAACCAGGATGGATCCGGCGGCTCCGGCGGTTCCGGTGGGTCCGGCGGCACCGGGGGCACCGGCGGCGGGACGGGAGGGAGCGGCGGCGAGGGAGGCGTGATCCCGCCGGAGTGCGTGGTCGAGACGTCGGAGAGCGGGCCGTACGAGGTGACGTTCCAGTTCGAGAACGGCGGGGCATTTCCGGCCTTCCTGCGCGAGGATTGCTTCCTGCAGTACACGATTGAATCGTGCGAGGATGGTTATTCGTCGTCGGTGCCCATCTACGCCGGGTGCACCCAGGCGTGCAGCAGCAGCACCGACGGTTGCCTCACCTGCGGAGCCTGCCTGATGGCCAGCGTGCCGGTCGACATCGGCGCGCAGGCCACGGATACCTGGTCCGGGAAGCGGTATACCTTCGGAATGACCGACGATGGGTGCTCCTGCCACGAACCGCACGTGGCGCGGGCGGGGCGATATCGAATCCGGGTGCCGGTGTATGCCTCCGACATGGACGCGCAGGTGGGCACCCCCTCGTACGAGGTGACGATGAATTTCGAGCTGCCGGCGCCGAACGGCGTCGTGATCGTGCCCATCGGGCAGTCGCCGTGAGACGGGCACCCAAGGCCGCAGCGGACGAACTTGACGCGATGCAACGTGCGGGTTAGCGTTTCTCGGCGAGATGCCTGATCGATCCGCCGTTTCGCCGAGGAAGTTGCCACAGCAGCGCCGCTCGCAGGCGCTCGTCAGCGCGGTGATCGAGGCTGCGGTCCGCATCTTGAAGCTCGGCCGCGAAGAGGCATTGACGACCCGCCGCGTCGCCGAGATTGCAGGGGCGAGCGTCGGGTCGCTTTACCAGTACTTTCCCAATCGTGACGCCATCGTTCGCGCGCTGATCGATTCCCACGTGCGGGAGATGCTCGCGCGTGTCGACGAGAAGATGCGTGATGCATTCTGCGCCACGTGCCCCGAAGAAATGGTCCGCCGCTTCGCCACGGGCCTCGTCGCCGCGCATACCGTCGATCTCGATCGGTGGCAGGTGATCGCGTTGCAGGTGCTCCGTTTCGGCGATCTCGATGCGAACGACGAGGCATGGCAAATGCTCGACGAGCGCGCCCGGGAGCTCGTCCACCGCGTCGCGCCCGAGCTTCCCGTGGACGAAGCCGCCCGGGCTGCCGCGCGCCTCGTCTTCCTCGTCCGCGCCCTTCTCATGGACGCCCTGACCCAGCGGCCGGACGAGCTGCGAGACCTCCGGCTCACCGCAGACATCACCGACCTGATCCTGGGCTACCTCGGGCGCCTGCGGGCACGGCACGTCGCCGAGCACGCGGCCCCCGTTACGCCCGGCTGATCAAGGCTTCGGAAACCAGGTAACGAAAACGTCGAGCGCGCCGCTGGGAGCCTGGGTCCCGATGGGCGGGAACTCGAGCGGGTTGATCCAGCCACCTGCCAGGACCGCCCCGGAAGCGCCGGTCGCCACGCAGACCGAACGGGGCATGAGGGGTTCGCCCGTGCCGCCGAATTGATGGGCCCAGGAAGGTACGCCGTCCGGGGAGAGCCGGATCAGAAAAATGTCGTTGTCGTTGCTCGTGATATCGGCGCCGGAACGGACCTGCATCGTCCCGGAGAAATGGCCCGCGGCCAGAACGCCGCCGTCCGCCGTGAGCGCGAGGCTGGTCGCGAGCTGATCCTGATTCCCCGAGAGCTGCGTGCTCCACATGGTATTGCCGCTCGCCTTGTCGAGCGCGAGGACGAAGGTGTCCTTGCCCGTTGCCGTGAAGGTCTGCTTGTCGAAGTCGACCATGCCGCTCATCGTGCCGGTCACGAACACCTTGCCGTCGATGGCGGAGGCATCCACGGCCACCGCGGCGCCCTCTGCCTCGCCGGCGTCTCCGTCGCCGAACGTGCGAATCCATCTTCCGTTCGGCGTGCCGTCAATCTTCAGGACGAACGCGCGGGCCGTCGCGCCGGCATCGGGGACCACCAACCCGGGGACGTTCATGGTGCCGGTGTAGCTGCCCGTCACGTACACGTTCCCCCCGCTGTCGATGGTCATGGCGCGAGGCTTGTGGATTCCACCAGGAAAAACCTCGACCCACCTGCATTGGCTGATGCTCGTGTCGTAGCTCACGACGAAGAGATCGTCGTCAGCGGCGTTGTACGCGAGCGACCCCCCGGCGTCGCAGGGAAAGGTCCCCGTCCCTCGGACCGTGCCGGTCAGGTAGGCATAACCTTGCGCGTCGACGGCCACCGCCACGGGCTCTTCGTCCCCGGTCGCGGCGAACGGCGTGACGTTCGCCGTCGACCCGGTACCCCAGGCCAGGAAGGCGTCCCGATCCCCCTGAGCGGTGGTGTAATACCCCGTGGCAATCACGTGGTTTTTCCCGCCCGACGCCACCGCGACCGCCCGCCGAGGCTGCTTTCCAAGAGTGCCGAACCGCTGAATCCACGTGGGACTCCCGGTCGGAGACAACATGGCCACGAAGGCGTCGTCCGTCGTCTCCTCGGGTGACGGACCGACCGTGAGCGCGTCGGACGCATTCAGCGCGAGGACGCCTTGATATCGCCCAGCCAGAATGACGCTCCCATTGGCGTCGACCGCGGCCGCGAGCACCTCCTGATCCTTGCCGTCCCCAAACCGCCGGCTCCATGCGGCCCCCGGACACGTGGCGGCTTTGCAGCTCTCGCTGTAGTCCGTGCGGCAGATTTCGACGCCGGGCAGGATCTCGCCCTCGCAAGCCCCCCAAATGCCGTCCGGGAGGCAGGTCCGCATTCCCGCCTTGCAGGGCTCCACGTTCTGCGCGCCCGGAGGCCCGGAGAAACAGCTCTCGATCAACCCCTGCTCACACGGGCCGGAGCCCGCCGCGCCCCCGGACCCGCCGACGCCCCCGGTTCCCCCGTCTCCCCCGGTTCCGCCTTGCCCGGGCGTGTCGTCCTCGTGGAAATCGCTGTAATCGTATATCAGCGCGCAGCCGCCGAACGCGACGAGGCCTGCGGCCACCGCGAATGCAGAGATGAACCGCATCAGAACCTCCCCGAAATGCACAAGCCTCCGCCGCCCGGCACGGCGAGCGGCGCGATCGAAGCCTCCCGCCCCTGCGCGTCGCCCGCCTTCCCCGACGGCGCCGTGAGCACGAGCACGAGCCCCGCTGCGATTCCCGCGATCCCCACCCCCCACGCAACGGTATTCCCCACGAGGAGCGGCCCGCTGTTCTGAGACAACGTGTAGCCCTCGCTCCCCTTCCTGCAGACACCGTCGTCGTTGCAATCCTTCGTGATCTGCCCGTCACGCGCGACGAGCATGCCCCCGGTGATCCCCGCCGCCACGATGCCCGCGAGGCCGACCCCGCCCACGACGAACCCCGCCGTCCTCCGTCCGCTCGCCGGCGCCGGCGGCGGTGGGGCCTCGGCGCTGCCGCTCGCCAGCGGAGGGGGCTTGGGCGCCTCGACCGGGACCACCTCCGGCCCCGGCCCGGCGACCACCTCCGTCCGCTCCTTCTCGGCGAGATCGACCTCGTAGCGCTTGTCCTCCCGCCCCGGCGCGCGCACCACGATCACGTGCTTGCCCGGCTCCACGCGCAGCGGCGCCTCCAGCCTGCTCGGCGCGAGCTCCGTCCCGTCGAGCGAAAGGGTGCCGATGGCCTGCCCCACCGGCAAGATCACCCGCAGCCGCGGGACCCGCGCGTCGAGCGCGTCGATCCGCTCCTTCGCGACCTTCGCCCGCGGATCCTTGGCGTCGATCAGCGAGAGCCCCCGCTGCCAGTACTCCTGCGCGGCCGCGATCCGCCCTTCTTCCTCGTCGCAACGCGCCACGTTGAACAACGTGTTTGGCGTCGCGAACAAGGAAAGGCTCTCGCGCAGCTTGGTACACCCGGCCTGCTTGTTGCCCGCCTGGATGTCCGTGAGCCCCTCGAAAAACAGCTTTTGCGCCCGAGCCTTCGGGTCCTCTTCGGCTGCCACGGGGGAAGATGCGAGCGCGGAGAACAGGAGCGCGGCGGCGACGCCCCCGACAAACCCGCGCCGCAAGGCGTTGGATGTGTTCATGCGCCGCCGGAGCGTAGCGCTCGGCACCATCGCCTCGGGCGGGCGGAGGCAAATGCGAACATCAACGCCGATCATGCCACCGGCGTGTCACGACCCGACCCGAAATATCGATGAAAAACGCGGCTCGCGCCTCTCTTCCAGAATGCGAACTCGCGCGAGCGCATCGCCCCCACGGCGCCGCCTCGTCAAAGGCCCGGAGGCGGGAGATAGACGGCCGTCGCGGGGTCGAGGAGGTATCCGCCCTGGCCCGTCATCAGGACCTCGCGCAGCCCGAGCTTGCGCAGGGTCGCGAGCGCCACGCGCACGCGGTTCGCCGCGGCGTCCACGCCGATCCGTTCCCCAGGCCATCCGGCACGGATGATCTCGTCGAGAGGCAACGTCTGCCCCGGGGCGGACGCCCGTAACTTCGCCAGGGCGAGCAGGATGCGGCGCAGCGGCGCGCGGCGCGACAGGTCCACGGACGCGCGGGCACCCGGAAGCCGAAACCTTGCCCCTTCGTCGGAGATCACCAGCGCCTCCGCGGGCGCCGCGAGCCCACGCCGGCCGGCCGCGAGCAGGATCCGCAAGGCGAAACGCACGTCGTCGTTCGAGCGCCCGAGCGCGAGCGCGCGCGCTTCGTCGAGGAGCCGCGCCCGCTCGGGTTCGCTCGCGTTCGCCAGCGCGACGTGGGCTTCGTGGATCGCGACGGTCGCCTGGAGCGCCGGCTCGCTTTCACACGCAGCGGCCGCGCGTTGCGCCTTCGCGAGCCATTCGGCGGAGGCCTCGGGATCCCCTTCGTCGGACCATACCGACGCGAGGCAACCGGCGATCAGCGCCTCGTACCTCTGGAAGCCGGCCGCGCCCATGAGCTCGAACGAGCGCGAAAGGAGCTTCGTCGCTTCGCCCGGCGAACCTCGCTCGAGGAAGGCCCCGCCGAGGTAGTAGAGCGCGCTGCCCTCGCGATGACGGCTCCCGATTTCGTGGAACAACCGCACTGCGCGCGCATGGCACGCGAGCGCCTCGTCGAGCTTTCCCCGTTCCTGAAAAAGGATGCCCTGCGCGCTGAGGAGCGCGCCCTCGGCGTGTTTGTCGCCAATACGCCGCACGATCACGAGCGCCTCGTCGAAACACGCGGTCGCCTCGGCGTAGCTCTCCCGAAAGAGGGCGATGACCCCCGTCTCGTAGAGCACCCGCGGCAGCCGATCCTCGCCGTCGGCCTCGCGGTAGAGCGCGAGCGCGCGCTTCGCCTCGCGTTCGGCCGCCGCGAGCTCGCCCTCACGGCGGAGTGCGTGCCCGAGGCAGGCCCGGATCTCGGCCTCGCGTACGCGCCGAGACCGGCCGCCGGCCGCACCCCCGAGGCAAGCGAGCCCTCGCACGAAATGCGCTCGCGCCTCCACCGTACGGCCGAGCGTCTCGACGATCTCCCCGAGGTGCATGCACGCGAGCGCCTCGAGCGCCGCATCGCCGCGCGCGCGAGCGAGCGCGAGGCCGGCTTCCAGGTCAGAGGCCGCGGCCTTCGGGTCACCGAGCTCGCGCCGAGCGCCGCCCCGCGCGACGAGGGCGGCCGCGAAATCCGGCAGGCTCGTCCCGGCCACGGTCGCCTGCGCAGCTTGGATGGCTCGGTCGAGCAAGACGAGCCGCAGCTCGAACAGCCCTCGTGGCACGACGACGGGTTCGAGCGCGAGCGCGAGCCCGAGCGCGAGCTCCGCGCCGTCCCCGTCCGGCGCACGTTCGGCATCGGCGAGCGCGCGCGCGTGCGCCGCCACCATGTTGTCCATCTCGCGGCCGAGCTTTTCCCGCGCGGCGCCGCCGAACGCCGCCTCCTCGGCGAGCGCGCGGCCGAACCGCGAAAACCAGCGCGTGTGCCGGTTCGCCGCACGGTCGAGCTCTCCCGGCCGCTTTTGCAGCTCCTCCGCGGCGAGCTCGTGGATCGCCTCGAAAAGCGAGAAGCGCGCCTCGTCGCCCTCCGCGCGCATCCGCACGAGTGAGCGCGCGACGAGCCCCTCCAGCACCGACAGGACGTCCGCGCCCGGCCGTGCGAGCACGCTCTCCGCCGCCTCCAGCGTGAACCCCCCGCGAAACACCGATGACGCCGCGAAGCACGCGCGCTCGGTCTCGTCGAGCTGCACGAGCGAGTCCAGGATCGCGCGCCGCATCGACGAATGCCGCCCGCGGTCCTCGCGCCGGACCAAGAAATCGAGCGGCTCGGCGAGGCGACTCCGGATCTGTCCGAGCCCGAGGAGCCGCACGCGCGCCGCGGAGAGCTCGATCGCGAGCGGGATCCCGTCCGTCGCGCGGACGACGTCCCCGAGCGCCGCGAGCTCACCCGGCCCGACCTCGAAATCGGGCCGCACCTCCCGCGCGCGGCTCATGAACAGGGCCACGCCTTCCGTCGCGAAGAGCTCCTCGCGGCTCGCGCCGGGCTCCGGCACCCGAAGCGGCTCGAGCGGCACGAGGTGCTCGCCCGCGATGCCGAGCACGGCGCGCGACGTCACCAGGATGCGCGCGTGCGGCGCGACCTTCATCCACGCGGCCACCACCCCGGCGGCCGCGGTCGCGATGTGCTCCACGTTGTCGAGCACCAAGAGCACGCGGTTCTTCCGCGCGATCGCCTGCCCCAGCGCCGCCACCACGGCGCTCTCCTCGGTCGTCCGTTCGAGCGCCACGCCGAGGACCGATGCCACGGCGCGGCACATCGCGGCCACGTCGCCGGCATCGGTCAGGTCGCAAAACCAGACGCCGCCTCCGTGCGCCGCGTAGGCTGCGCCGTGGAGCGTGGCGAATCGTGTCGCCACGCGCGTCTTGCCCATGCCCCCGGGCGCGACGATCGTCACGAGCCGCGCGCCCTCGTCGAACCGGGCGAGGATCGTCGCGAGGGAAAAGGCGCGGCCCACGAACGAGGACGGGCCCTCGTACACGTTCGTGGGCGCCTTGGATTTCATGGCATCCGACATGCGTGAACCGCGCCTCGGCCGCCATGTTCGCCCAGCCTGCGCGGGGACGCGAGCGGCGAGCGGCGCGTGGCTCTGTTCACCGTGAGGCGTCGGAGGCCCTTCCAGGAACGACCCGGGCCGGATTTACCTGCACTGGCCGTCTTTGTCGGACTGCCTCTGGCAATCGGAGGGATCCGGCGGGTGCTCCTTCATGCAGCGCTCGCCGCAGCTCATGTCGCTGCTCGACATGCAGCGCGAGAGGCACGCGGCGGACTCGCCGGCGCATTTGTTCACCGCCGCGACCGAGGGGCACTGGTAATAGGAGCCGTTCACGCAGCAATGCGCCGAGGCATTGCCCTGCCCGCCCCCCGAGCCATTGCCCTGCCCGGGCCCCGTGTTGACCTGGATGCCCCCGAGGACGCCCGTGGCCGCGTCGAGAAATCCGCCGAGCCCGCCGCCGCTGCTCGAGCCCCCGTTCCCGGAGGCCTTGGCCTGGGCGGCTTCGCGCTCCGCTTCCCTCCGCTCCGCCTCCGCGCGCGCTGCGGCCTCGGCCCTCTCCTTTTCCGCCGCGACCTTTTCGCGTTGGATCGCGTCCTCGCTCGCCTCGCGCCAGATCGCCTCCCCGACGGCCGTCGCCTCGTCCGTCAGCGCCTTTCGCTTGTCGGCAGGCATCTTCTTGCCATCGACCACGTCGACGGCCATCACGACCTTGCCCGCTCCCGTCTTGAAATGGACCCAGACCTCCTGGCCGTACTGGAACTTGCAGAACTCGCGCTCTTTGCAGACGGGGCGATAACCTCGCTTTTGAATCGCGACCTCGAGGGACGCCACCGTGGAACGCCCGTCCTCGCCCGCGTAGGCGAGGGGCGTCGTTTGTCGCACATTGCTGCACGCAGCCAGCGAGAGGGACAAAGCGAGCACAAGAGAGAAGGCTTTCGTGTTCATGTTCACAGCTCCGAACGTCAGCATGCTGCCCGACGGCGCGTCGTCGGGCGCGGGCCCCGTATCCCGGGGATGCTCGTCACGTCCCGGGGTCGCATTTTTTTTCGGGAATCTCGATCCCGGCTCCGCGACCTAGGCCTGCGACCGCAGCGTGATCTCGAGCCGGCTCTGGATGAGGCGGAGAATGTCGTCCAGCTCGCCACGTTCGACCTGTAAGCGCTCGCGCATGCGCTGCCGTGTACCCGACGCGAGGCGCTCGCGGGCGCGGGCGAGCCAGCGGGCGGCCGTGGCGCGGTGGATGTCGTAGAGCGCGCCGAGCTCATCGATGCCGAGGCCCTGCTGGTAGTGCTGGCGGAGGAGGTTGCGCTCACGCGGGGACAGCGAGGCCAGCGCTTCCCGGAACGCGGTCTTGAACTCCTCGTGGTAAAGCCGCTCGATCCGGGCGAGCTCGGGATCCCCCGACGCGGGGTCGAGCTGGGCGAGCTCGAGGTGGACGCGCTCCTCCCGCTTCTGTTTGCGCAAGAGGCCGAGCGCCTCCCGGACGGCGACGACGCGGAGCCACCCGCGTAGATCCCCGCGGCCGGCGTATTCGGCGATCCGCGGGAGCGAGCCGCCCTCACCAATGAGAATCCGATGCCGGATACGGTCCCTGAGGTCCTCCAGCGTGGTGCTCCCGAGGTCGATACGCGACAGCGCAGCGGTGACGTCGCGCAGCAAGGCCTTGTCGAACGTCGCGAGGGCCGCCCTGTCGCCGCGGGCGCAGGCGCAGGCGAGGTACAGATCCGTGCACGCGCGGGACGACAGCGCACGAATCAATGGCACATCGGTGCCGATCCTCGCGGCGAGGTAGGGAATGAATACATCGGGCTCGATTTTCACCTCGGCCCAGGTCGCGTGCGCCGCGGCGAGGAGGGTGGCGAGCGCCGCCTCGAGGGAGTCCGCATCCAGATCGAGCCAATCCGCGGGAGCATCCGGCCGCGCGGCTTTCCACGCAGACGAGAAGCAACGAGCCAGGGCCGGTCCATCTCCCATTGGTAAATCCTATCTCTTCCTCCGCGGACATCCGCGCCTGGGTTGAGCAAGACTCCCGTTCAAACCGTGCGTGCGGATTTCCCGCACACGGCTTACCGGTGGTCTCTCGGGCGACAGCATCAT